>NZ_WPNZ01000025.1 GCF_009755605.1 Streptomyces typhae | reverse complement strand
GCCCCCCCCCACCCCGCCCACTGCCTCAGGCCCCCCGGCCCGAATCCGCTGCCTTCTCCAGCTGGAACGCCTCGTTCCCGAGGCCGATCCGCGCATGCGCGGCAGGCCGCGCCGACTTCAGGTACGCCCCGTACGCGAGCCCCACCACCGCCGCCGCCACGATGATGCCCGGCAGCACCCAGCCGAGGGTCGAGTCGGGGCCCGCGCCGACGAGGACGTCGAAGTCCTTGACGGTGTAGCCCGCGATGACGAGGAGGGCCACGGCGGCGACGGCCGACGCGATGATGCGCCAGATCTGGACGCGCGCGGCGCCGCGCCGGACGAAGAAGACGATCACGGCCAGGGACGCGGTGGCCATCAGGAGGAGCACGCCGAGGGCGCCGACGTTGCCGCCCCAGGTGAACAGGTGCAGGACCGGCGCGGTGGGGTCGCCGTGCGGGCCGTCGTCGGTGAGGGCGAAGCCGATCACGATGACGACGGAGACGACGGTCTGGAGGAGGGAACCCGTACCGGGGGCGCCGCTCGCGCTGTTGGTGCGCCCGAACGCGGCGGGCAGCAGGCCCTCGCGGCCCATGGCGAAGGCGTAGCGGGCGACGACGTTGTGGAAGCTGAGGACGGCGGCGAACATGCCGGTGACGAACAGGACGTGCATCACGTCGGTGAAGGTGGAGCCGAGGCGGGACTCGGTGAGTCCGAACAGCAGCCCCGCGCTCTGCTCCTGGGCGGCGGGCACGATGCCGGAGGGCCCGGCGGCGACCGTGAGGGCCCAGGAGCTGAGGGCGAAGAAGACGGCGACGAAGCCGACGGCGAAGAACATCACGCGGGCGACGACGACCTGGGGCCGGCTGGTCTCCTCCGCGTACACGGGTGCCTGCTCGAAGCCGGTGAAGGCCGCTATGCAGAAGCACAGCGAGGTGGCGACGCCCGCGCCGGTGAGCGTGTCGGGGTTGAACGCATGCAGCGACAGTCCCTCCTTCGCCGGGTCGGCGATGGCGGCGACGTCGAAGACGACGACGAGGGCGACCTCGACCAGGAGCAGGACGCCGAGTACGCGCGCGTTGAGGTCGATCTTCAGCAGGCCGAGCGCGCCGACGAGGGCGACCGCGACGAGGGCGGGGATCCACCAGCCGACGGTGACGTCGAGGTACTTGTCGAGGAGGCCCGAGACCTCGAAGCCGAGGATGCCGAACAGGCCCGCCTGGAGGGCGCTGTACGCCACGAGCGCCACGGCGGACGCGCCCGCGCCGACGGTGCCGCCGAGGCCGCGCGAGATGTAGGCGTAGAAGGCCCCGGCGTTGTGGACGTGCCGGCTCATCTCCGCGTACCCGAAGCTGAACAGGGCGAGGACGACGCCCAGTATCAGGAAGAGCAGGGGCTGCCCCACCACGCCCATCACACCGTATGTAGTGGGCATGACACCGGCGACGACGAGCAGGGGCCCCGTCGCGGCGAGGACCGAGAGCAGCAGGCCCGCCGTGCCGAGGCGGCCCGCGCGCAGGGCCCGTTCCTCTCCCTTGTAGGTGTTGATGCCCCCTTGGGGCGGTACCGACCTGCCCCGGGATCCGGTGCCGCCGTGGGCTCCGGTGGGCAGGCCGGCTCTGCCGCCCGCCCCTCCCGCGCTGCTTGCACTGGTGCTCGATCTGCCCGTCGCCATGGTGCGGTGATCCTCTCCGCCCGTCAGGGGGCTGTAGGTCTCTCAAGCCGTACTGGGTCTCTCAAGCCGTACTGGGTCTCTCAAGCCGTACCGAGTGCCGCGCCGCGCGCGGCGGAGTAGGCCTGGTGCGGGTCGCGGTCGGGGTACGACCAGGGGACTTCGGTCGTGTACCGGCCGATGCGGTGGAACAGTGCGGCGGCCTCGGCCGCCCGTCCCTCGCAGAACGTGGCGTGCGCGAGGAAGTTGAGGTCGACGAAGGAGCGCGGATGCGCCGGCTCGTGCGGCATCTCCCACTCCAGCCACCAGTCGAAGGAGGTCTTCATGACCTGCCGGGCACGCCGTGTGGCCCAGTGCCCCGAGGCCACCGGGTCCCTGTTCTCGCTGCCCGCCGTGGCGAGCACGCGGTAGCGCTCGGTGTGCGCGATCACCGGGAGCACGGCCAACGGCGAGTGGTCGGGGGCCTGTTCGGCCGCCCAGGAGGCGAAGTCGTAGACCTCGTGAAGCGGGTCCTGCCCGGCGCCGGGCCGCCGTTCGGCGAGCCGGGCGGCCATGAGGTGGTGCGCGTGGTGGTGCTCGGGGTGCCGGTGCCGCACCTCGTCGAAGAGGCGTACGACGTCCTCCTCGTGGCCGAGCGAGCGCTCCAGGAGCAGCAGCGCGAGCCACGGGGAGGGGTCGGCGGGGACCAGGGCGGCCGCCTCGCGGCAGGCCGCCCTCGCCTTCTCCGAGCGTCCCTTGCCGCGCAGCGCGCGGTGCACGGCGGCGAAGGCGAGCAGGACCACGGCGTCGGCGCTCTCCGGCTCCGTGATCCGCCAGTCCCGCGCCCACGCGGCGGTCGTGGACTCGCGGCCGAGCACGTCGAAGCGGTGGCCCCGGCGGTCCCAGTCGTCGCCGGTGTCCGCGAGCAGCGCGCGTACCTCGGTCCAGCGTCCCTGCGCGAGCGCGGCGCGGGCGGCGACGAGTTCGGCGTCGTCGAGGGCGGCGTCGAAACCCTGCGCGGCCTTCTTCCGGGAGCGGCCGAGCGGCGGGGGCGGAGGTGGAGACACCGCGGGACGTCCTCCCCGACGCGTTGGGCGAGCATGTGATCACGCACAGCCAACCGGTTGGTGACTCTCCGCGTCAAGGCTTAGTCATCGTTGAAACCTTGCCCGGCCCCTTACCAGCGCTTCTTCGTCCATTTGTTCGGCGTTCCGTTCGGACGGTACTGACGCGACGCCGGTCAACTCCCGCCCGAAAGGACGGAGTTGACCTATCCGACCGACTTGGCCGCCGCCCGCCCGGCGGCGCGCCCCGAGAACAGGCAGCCGCCGAGGAACGTCCCCTCCAGGGAGCGGTAGCCGTGCACTCCCCCGCCGCCGAAACCCGCCGCCTCCCCGGCCGCGTACACGCCCGGCAGCGGGTCGCCGCCCTCCTGGAGCACGCGCGAGGACAGGTCGGTCTCCAGGCCGCCCAGGGTCTTGCGGGTGAGGATGTGCAGCCGGACGGCGACGAGCGGCCCGGCCCCGGGGGCGAGGATCGGATGCGGCGCGGCGGTGCGGACGATCCGGTCGCCGATGAACCTGCGTGCTCCGCGAATGGCGTTGACCTGGAGGTCCTTGGTGTACGGGTTGACGATCTCGCGGTCGCGCGCGGCGATGGTGCGGTGCAGGAGCGCCTCGTCGATCAGAGGTTCCTTGGTGAGGGCGTTCATGCCGCGGACCAGGGCGCCGAGGTCCCGCTCGACGACGAAGTCGGCGCCGTGGTCCATGAAGGCCTTGACCGGTCCCGGTACGCCGGCCCGCGCCCGCTCGACGACACCGCGCACGGACCGGCCGGTCAGGTCGGGGTTCTGCTCGGAGCCGGAAAGCGTGAACTCCTTGCCGATGATGCGCCGGTTGAGCACGAACCAGGTGTGGTCGTACCCGGTCCCCATGATGTGACTGAGCGTGCCGAGAGTGTCGAAGCCGGGGAACAGCGGCACGGGAAGGCGGTTGCCGCGGGCGTCGAGCCACAGCGAGGACGGTCCCGGCAGGATGCGGATGCCGTGCTTGTCCCAGATCGGGGCCCAGTTCTGGATGCCTTCGGTGTAGTGCCACATGCGGTCGCGGTTGATCAGATGTGCGCCGGCGCGTTCGGCGATGCCGAGCATGAGGCCGTCGACGTGGGCGGGCACCCCGGAGATCATCTTCTCCGGCGGACCACCGAGGCGCCGCGGCCAGTTGGCGCGGACCAGGTCGTGGTTGCCGCCGATGCCGCCGGAGGTGACGACCACCGCCTGGGCACGGAACTCGAAGGAGCCCGTCACCTCGCGGCTGCTGGCCTTGCCCCGCTCCACGCCGGAGGGTTCGAGCACCTCGCCGGTGACGGTGTCGACGACGCCGCCGGTGCGCGCGAGGCCCGTGACCCGGTGGCGGAACCTGAACTGGACCAGGCCCCGCTCGGCCCCCTCCCGGACGCGGCGGACGAAGGGGGCGAGGAGGCCGGGTCCGGTGCCCCAGGTGATGTGGAAGCGGGGCACCGAGTTGCCGTGGCCCTCCGCGTCGTAGCCGCCGCGCTCGGCCCAGCCGACCACGGGGAAGAAGCGCACGCCCTGCGCGTGCAGCCAGGGCCGCTTCTCACCGGCGGCGAAGTCCACGTACGCCTCGGCCCACTTGCGCGGCCAGTGGTCCTCCGGGCGGTCGAACCCCGCCGTGCCCAGCCAGTCCTGGAGGGCCAGCTCCCGGTGGTCCTTGATGCGCAGGCGGCGCTGTTCCGGGGAGTCCACGAAGAACAGGCCGCCGAAGGACCAGTGCGCCTGGCCGCCGAGGCTCTGCTCAGGTTCCTGGTCGACGAGGATCACCCGGCGGCCCGCGTCGACGAGCTCGGCGGTCGCCGTGAGCCCGGCGAGACCCGCACCGATCACGATGACGTCTGCGTCGTAGGCCATGGGGGTCCTCCGGGGATGCGCGGCTGCCGGGCGGGGGGGTTACCGGTGAGTCAGATCCTGGGTCGGGAGGGCAGCCCAGTCAACCGTCCCGGCGGAGCCGTGCGGTTGGATGGCGGAATGAGCGCAGATATCCCCCCTGCTTCCCCGGGCCCTGCCGACGCGCCCCGCGATCCTGCCCCCGCGCCCCGCGATCCTGCCGACGCGCCCCGCGATCCTGCCGACGCGCTTCGCGATCCTGCCGACGTGGTCGGCGGCCCGGCGGACGCGGCCCGCGACCCGGCGGACGAGATCCTGGACGTCGTCGACGAGCACGACACCGTGGTGGCGCAGGTGCCGCGCGGCGATGTCTACGCCCGCGGGCTGCGCCACCGCTGTGTGTTCGTCGAGGCCCGCGACGCCGAGGGCCGCGTCTTCGTGCACCGCCGCACCCCGACGAAGCTGGTCTTCCCCTCGCTGTACGACATGTTCGTCGGCGGGGTCGTCGGCGCGGGCGAGTCCTACGACGACGCGGCCCTGCGCGAGGCCGAGGAGGAACTCGGCGTCACGGGCCTCCCCCGCCCGGTGCCGCTGTTCACGTTCCTGTACGACGACGGCGCCGGCCGCAGCTGGTGGTCCGCGGTCTACGAAGTGCGGTGCCCGCGGCCGGTGGACCCCCAGGCCGAGGAGGTCGCCTGGCACGGCTTCCTCAGCGACGAGGAGCTGGCCGCTCGCGTGGAGGAGTGGCAGTGGGTGCCGGACGGCCTGGCGGCGTACGAGCGGCTGCGGGCCCTGCGGGCTCATTCGAGCCCGCCCGGCGGTTGAGGACGAGGCGCGAAGCGCCGGCAGGGAGATACGGGGCGGAGCGCCGACAGGGAGGTCCGGGGCGAAGCCCCAGGCAGAAGGTAGGCCTATCGTGCAGGAGTGATCACTTTCGTACAGGGGCTGCGGCTCTGGTTCGCCCCAGGGCGCGTCCGGGAGGAAGGCGAGACCCCCGACTACCGCTTCTCGCTCGCCAACGAGCGCACCTTCCTCGCCTGGCTGCGCACCGCGCTCGCTCTGATCGGCGGCGGGTTCGCCGTGGACCAGTTCCTGCCGGACCTGCGCTGGGGGGTGCGCGTCGGCCTCGCGCTCGCCCTGCTCGTGGCGGGGGTGCTGTGCGCGCTGCGCGCGGTGAACCACTGGGTGCGCTGCGAGCGGGCCATGCGGCGCGGCGAGGACCTCCCGGCGTCCCGTTTCCCCGCGCTGCTCGGCGTCCTGGTGGCGGTGGTCGCGCTCGCCATGGTGGTGATCGTGGTGTTCGGGTGGGAGGGGTGAGGGACTCGGCGGCCGTGGCGCGGGACCCGGGGCTCCAGCCGGAGCGGACCCGGCTCGCGTGGCGGCGTACGACGCTGGCGTGCACGGTGGCCACGGCGCTCGGGGTGCGTGCGGTGCTGCACGACGGCGCGTCGGCGGCGGACGCCGTCACGTGCGGGCTCTGTCTGCTGCTGTGGCTGGGGTTCCTGGCCGTGGCGCACCGCAGGATGACGCTGCTCGGCGCGGCACGCCCCCGCCCTCTCGGACCGCGCGCGGCCGTGACCGCGGCCCTCGGCACGACGGCCCTCGCGATGTGCGCCGTGGCGATGCTCTTCACCTGAGGCGGCGCGAGCCGGGAGACCGAACTCGCGCGCGCCGGGAGACCGGGCCCGCGCGCACGACGAGAGGCCGTCCACGACGAGAGGCCGGGTCCGCGAAGGGCCGGGCCTCTCAGCAGGTGCCCGTGCCTACCAGTAGGCGCGCGTGACCGTGTCGGGCAGGCGGCCCTGCCGCTGCCGCTCCTGGAAGATCGCTGCGGCGACCTGCAGGAAGGCTCTTCGGGCTCCCGGGTCCGGGTCGGGGTTCCGCACGTTCCCGGTCCTCTTGTCGAGCAGCGTGTCCCCGAGGGGGTCCCCCGCCGCCGTGCACGGCCGGGCCACCGCACCCTCCGGGTCGATCAGGACGTTCCCGTCGGCTCCCTCCGCGGTCTCCCAGGCGTAGACGACGGAGCCCGTTGCGAGAGAAGCGATCTTTTTGCAGGTCAGCGATGCCGTCATCGCCGGAACCCTATCCCGTCGCCGGACGCGCGTGCTCCCTTCCGGTACCGGGGTACGGCCCGCGTCCACAGCCGCGGAGGGTCCGCCCTACTCCGCCCAGTCCACCGTCACCACGATCTTCCCGCGGGTGCGCCCCTGCTCGATCAGGCGGAAGGCGTCCGCCGCGCGGTCCAGCGGGAACGTCTCCTGGACGCTCACGGTGAGCACGCCCTGCTCGGCGAGTTCGGTGAGGCGGGTCAGGTCCTCGGCGTCGGGGCGCACGAAGCAGTACTGGCCTCCGAGGTCGACGACGGCGCCGTCCGCGACGGAGGCGAGCCTGCCGCCGGGGGCGAGCAGGTCGGCGGAGGTCTTGAGCGTGGCGCCGCCGATCGTGTCGAAGGCGGCGTCGACGCCGTCGGGGGCGAGCGCGGACACGCGGCCCGCGAGCCCGTCGCCGTACTCGACCGGCTCCGCGCCGAGGTCCCGCAGATAGGCGTGGTTGCGCTCGCTCGCGGTGCCGATGACGCGGGCGCCCGCGTGCCGGGCGAGCTGCACGGCGAAGGAGCCGACGCCGCCCGCGGCGGCGTGCACGAGCACCGTGTCGCCCTCGGCGACAGTGAGCGCCTTGTCGATCACCTGGAGGGCGGTGAGCCCGGCCAGGGGCAGCCCCGCGGCCTCGGCGAAGGACAGGTTGCGGGGTTTACGCGCGAGGGTGCGCACCGGCGCGGCCACGTACTCGGCGAGCGTGCCGCGCGACAGGAAGTCCTCGCGCACATAGCCGATCACCTCGTCGCCGACGGCGAACTCCGGTACGGCGACGCCCGGTTGCACCACCACCCCGGCCACGTCCCAGCCGGGGACCACCGGGAAGACGGCGTCGAGCGCCTGGTCGAGGTGTCCCTCGCGGCACTTGTGGTCGACGGGGTTGAGGGCGGCGGCGCGCACCTTCACGAGGACGGAGTCGGGGCCGACCTTCGGGTCGCGCACGTCGCCGTACTCGAGGACCTCGGGCCCGCCGTACGCGTGGTAGCTGATCGCTTTCATCGAGTCGCCCCATCGGGTCGCCTTGCGGAGTCACGGATGCATGCGAAACGCTTTCATAACGGGATCAAAGCGGCATTGAGTACTAGCCTGAGAGAGTCACACCGGCACGGCCCGCGGCGGTCGCACCGGCCCGTCCGGCAAGGGCCCCGCCTTCCCGAACCCGCCCGGAATCGGCTCGGAACCCGCCCGGAACCGTCCCAGAACCCGCCCAGAAGGTGTACGCCATGACCACGCTCCACCAGGAACACCCGGCCCACGACCACGCCCACGGCCCCGCCTGCGGGCACGCCGAGGTTCCGCACGGTGACCACGTCGACTACGCGCACGACGGCCATCTGCACCGTGCGCACGGCGGCCACTACGACGAGTGCGAGCCCGCACGGCACGTCGCCCACGAAGGACACGACCACCGGCACGGCGAGGACTGCGGACACCGGGCCGTGGCGCACGGGGACCACCTGGACTACGTGCACGGCGGCCACCGGCACGCCGAGCACGAGGGCCACTGGGACGACCACTAGCCCTTCGCCCCTCACCCCGGCCGCGATCCCCGCCACGGTCCCGGCCGGCTGGACCATCCCCCCAGAGGCGCCCGGCACCCCCTTCCCCGGCCGGGCGCCCGCCCATGTGCGGGGCTCAGGGCCCGCACGGACCCGCGATCCTGATCACGTTCGAGACCGGCCCTCTGGACGACATACCGACTGGTCGGCATCATGAACGGCAACGCGCCGACAAGAACCGCCCGCCGTTCACGATCAGGAGCGAGAACTGATGAGTTCCGACCGACCCCCGGGCCCGCCCGGACTCGACCTCGACCGGCTGCGCGCCCACCTCGACCGGGAGCGGCCCGGCCTCCTCGCCGCGGGTCCGCTCACGGGCCGGCTGATCGAGGGCGGCCGGTCCAACCTCACGTACGCCGTCTCGGACGGCACCGGGCACTGGGTGGTGCGGCGCCCGCCGCTCGGCCACGTCCTCGCCACCGCGCACGACATGAAGCGTGAGCACCGGGTGATCAGCGCGCTGCACCCGACGGCCGTGCCGGTGCCGCGCACGGTGCTCCTCTGCGAGGACGAGGAGGTGATCGGCGCCCCGTTCTACGTGATGGAGTTCGTCGCGGGTACCCCCTACCGCACCGCCGACCAGCTCGCGCCGCTCGGCCCGGAGCGCACCCGCGCGGCGGTGCTCGGGCTCGTCGACACGCTGGTGGACCTGCACGCCGTGGACCCCGCCGCGGTGGGCCTCGGGGACTTCGGCAGGCCCGAGGGGTTCCTCGACCGGCAGCTGCGCCGCTGGGGCAAGCAGCTCGCCGCCTCGCGCGGGCGCGACCTGCCCGGCATCGAGGAGCTGCACGCGGCCCTCGGCCGGGCGCTGCCCGTCTCGCCCGCCGCCACCGTGGTGCACGGCGACTACCGCCTCGACAACGTCCTCCTGGACACCTCCGGCGGCCCCGGCGGCCCCGATCGCGTCGCCGCCGTCCTGGACTGGGAGATGTCCACGCTCGGCGACCCGCTCACCGACCTCGGCCTGCTCGTGATGTACAGCGTCGCGCTGGAGGTGCCCGACTCCCCGGTCAGCACCACGGCGAGCGCGCCGGGCCACCCGGACCCCGCCGAGCTGATCGAGCGCTACGCGGCCCGCTCCGGCCGGGACGTCGCCGCCGTCTCCTGGTACACGGCCTTCGCCTGGTTCAAGCTCGCCGTGATCCTCGAAGGCATCCACTACCGCTACACGCTCGGCCAGACGGTCGGCGCGGGCTTCGACCGCATCGGCGACCTCGTACCCGTCTTCATCGAGCGCGGCCTGACCACCCTGAACGAAGGCTGAGAGGACCCCGACACCATGGATTTCGGCTACGACACCCGCACCGAGGAACTCCGCGCCAGGCTGCTCGCCTTCATGGACGAGCACGTCCTGCCCGCCGAGCGGGTGGCCGAGGAACAGCGCGCCGCGCTCGCCTCGCCGTGGGACACGCCCGCCGTCGTCGGGGAGCTGAAGGCCGAGGCCCGCCGCCAGGGCCTGTGGAACCTCTTCCTGCCGGACGCTCGGGACGGGGCGGGTCTGACCAACCTCCAGTACGCGCCGCTCGCCGAGATCACCGGCCGCAGCCCGCACCTCGCGCCCACCGCGGTCAACTGCGCGGCGCCGGACACCGGCAACATGGAGGTGCTGCACCAGTTCGGCACCGAGGAGCAGCGCAAGCAGTGGCTGGAGCCGCTGCTCGCGGGCGAGATCCGGTCGGCGTTCGCCATGACGGAGCCCGAGGTGGCCTCCTCCGACGCCACGAACATCACCACGCACATCCGGCGCGAGGGCGACGAGTACGTCATCAGCGGCCGCAAGTGGTACATCTCCGGGGCGATGAACCCCGACTGCAAGGTCTTCATCGTCATGGGCAAGACCGACCCCGACGGCGCCGACATCCGCCGCCAGCAGTCGATGGTGCTCGTCCCGCGGGACACCCCCGGTGTCGAAGTGCGCCGCGCCATGCGGGTGTACGGGTACGAGGACCACTCCCACGGCGGCCACGCCGAGGTGGTCCTCGACCGGGTGCGGGTGCCGGTGGGCAACCTCGTCGGCGAGGAGGGCGGCGGCTTCGCCATCGCCCAGGCGCGCCTCGGTCCTGGGCGGATCCACCACTGCATGCGGCTCATCGGCATGGCGGAGCGTGCCATCGAGCTGATGTGCCGCCGGGCCGTCGCGCGCACCGCCTTCGGCAAGCCGCTGGCCCGCCAGGGCGTGGTCCAGGAGTGGATCGCGGACGCCCGGGTCGCGGTCGAGCAGGTGCGCCTGCTCGTCCTGAAGACCGCGTGGCTGATGGACACGGTGGGCAACAAGGGGGCGCACACCGAGATCCAGGCCATCAAGATCGCCACTCCGCGGACCGTGGTCGGCATCCTCGACCAGGCCGTCCAGCTGCACGGCGCGGGCGGGGTGAGCCAGGACTTCCCGCTGGCGGAGCTGTGGGCGGCGGCCCGCACCCTGCGGCTCGCCGACGGCCCCGACGAGGTGCACCAGCGTTCGCTGGCGCGGCGGGAGCTGAAGAAGTACCTCTGACCGGCCCGGGGCCCTCAGGGGCGCAGCGCGCGCAGCAGCAGGTCCGCGAGGTGGTCCGCGACCTCCTGTGCCGTCAGGGGCCCGTCGGGGCGGTACCACGTGGACAGGTGGTGGACGGACCCGAAGTGGTAGTCCACCACCAGGTCGGCCGGGGTGGCCGTGGAGAAGACCCCGGCCGCCTGGCCCTCCTCGACCAGGGCGCGGAACCGCTCGTGGTAGCGCCGCCGCTCCGCCCGCACCTGCTTGTGCTTCTCCGGGCTGAGCTGGTGCATGGAGCGGAAGAAGATCGAGGCGTCGTCGAGGTGCGCGATGGTCGTGACGACGACGTCGGCCGCCGCGTCCCGCAGCCGCCGCTCCACCGGCGCGTCCGCGTCGGCGACCGCGTCGAGCCGCTCCTGCTGGACCCGGAGCAGCCTCGCGTACACCTCGTGCAGCAGGTCGTCCTTGGACCCGAAGTAGTGGTACAGGGCGCCCTTGGTGACGCCGGCCGCCTCGACGATCTCCTGCACGGACGTGCGGTCGTAGCCCTGGTCGGCGAAGAGCCGGGTGGCGGCGGCGAGCAGCCGCTGCGGGACGGGCGTGCCGTCACCGTCCGTCGTTCTGGCCACTGCCGCCACCTGCCTTCCGTTCCATGGTCCTCAGCCCTTGCGGATCGGACCTTCGAGGCCGGATCCGGCGAGTCTGCTTCATGAGCGAGAACGCGGTTCCCGCCTGAGGATCTTCCCACTTGTCTTCTTCGGCAGGTCCGTCAGGACCTCCACCACGCGTGGTCCTTGTACGCGGCGAGCCGTCCCCGGCGGCCGGGGGCGGCTCACTGCTCGGACGCCTCCCACTTCTGCTGGATGTGGTTCATGTTCGACAGCCAGGTGTCGGGTTCCTGGGCCCGCGCCCGGTAGTACTCGGCGACGTCGGGGTGCGGCAGGATCAGGAAGCGGTCCTCGGCCATCCCCGCGAACAGCGCGTCGGCGACGTCATCCGGCTCGATAGCGGTGGGGGCGAGGACGAGTTCGCCCGCGGAGCCCGCAGCCGTGAGCATGGCCGTGCGGACGCCCTGCGGGCAGATCGCGTGCACCTTGAGGCCGCGGTGCCGGTAGGTCAGCGACAGCCACTCCGCGAAGGCGTACGCGCCGTGCTTGGTGACGCTGTACGGGGCCGCGCCCACCATGGTGAGCAGGCCCGCCGCGGACACCGTGGACACGAACCGGCCCCCGCCCCGCTCCAGCCAGCCGGGCAGCAGCGCGTGCGCGGCCCGCACGTGCGCCATCACGTTCACGTCCCAGGCGTCGGCCCACACCCGCTCGTCCGCCGCCTCGGTGCCGCCCGCCGCGAGGCCCGCGTTGGCGCAGTACACGTCCACGGTCCCGCCGAGTGCGGCCAGGGCGTCGGCGAGGACCGCGGAGGCGTCGCCCGGCACGGCGACGCCGCCCACCTCGTCGGCGACCGCGGCCGCTCTCGGGGCGTCCAGGTCGTTGACGACGACGCGGGCACCGGCCGCGGCGAAGCGGCGGGCCAGCGCGGCCCCGATCCCGCCCCCCGCACCGGTGACGACAACTCCCTTGCCCTGCAAGCTCTCCACGGGCGGTCTCCTTCGGGCTCGATCACGTACGCATTGCAGACTAACCAGTCGGTATGTTGTCGCGGAAGGGGGCGGCGCACCCCCTGGGTGGAGCAGACCCCACCCTCGTGCCGGGTGCCTCCGGGATGGCCGCGACGGCTCCGGCCCGGGATCGTGATCTGTCGTGCGGGAACACGATTCAGGAGGACACGGATGATGAGAACCACCCATTTGAGGGCTTCTCTGTTATTGGCGGCGGCGATCGGGGCGGGCGCCCTGACGGCACCGGGCAGCGCACAGGCGGCACCCGGCACCGCACGGGCGGCGCCGCGCGCCGACGACCCGGTGCGGGCCGTCGAGAGCGTCGCGCACCCGCTGCGCGCCACCGGACCGGGCGGGTCGGCGAAGGACCTGCGCCCGCTCGACCGCATGGTGGGCGACGCCGAGGTCGTGGGGCTCGGCGAGGCCACCCACGGCACGCACGAGTTCTTCACCATGAAGGACCGCCTCTTCCGCCATCTCGTCGAGGAGAAGGGCTTTCGGACCTTCGCCCTGGAGGTCAGCTGGACGACGGGGCTGCGCCTCGACGCCTATGTCCGGGGCGGCGCGGGCGACGTGCGCGAACTCGCCCGCCAGGAGCTGGCGCGGACGCCCTGGCACCACGAGGAGTACATCCGGCTGCTCACCTGGATGCGCGCGTACAACGAACGGCATCCGGACCGGCAGGTGCGCTTCATGGGCAACGACCTCGACCACCCCCACCTCGGGGCCGAGCTGTTCGACGCCGTGACCGACCACGTGCGGCGCCACCGGCCCGATCTGCTCGGCCGCGTCGAGGCCCTGTACGCCCCGATCCGCGAGGTGCCGGACGGGGACGCCTATCTGGCGCTGCCCCTGGCCGAGCGCGCCCGCCTCGCGAAGAACGCGCGGGCCGCGTACGACCTGGTGCGCACGGCAGGGCCGGACGGTCACGACCCCACGTACGCGTGGACCCTCCAGCACGCCCGGTCCGTCCTCCAGACCGCGGACATCTACGCCTACGACGGGAGCACCCCCGAAGGGCAGCGCGGCTCGATGCTCCACCGCGACCGGATCATGGCGGAGAACACGGCGTGGTGGCAGCGGCAGACGGGCCACAAGGTCCTCGTGTCGGCACACAACGCGCATCTCGCCTACGAGTCCTACGACCCCCGCTATCCGCGCATGCAGGGCGAATTCCTGCGCGACAGCTACGGGCCGAAGTACCGGAGCATCGGATTCACCTTCAACGAGGGCTCGTTCATGGCAACGGCCCCCGACGAGGAGGTGTACACGCCGAGGACGGTCGGCGCCGCACCGCGCGGCACGAACGAGTACACCCTCGACAAGGTCTCGTACGACGACTACTACGTGGATCTGCGCACGGTCCCCCGGGCCGCGCGGAAGTGGCTGGCCGGGAAGCGCCCGACGCGCAGCATCGGCACCGCCTACCCCGACGGCCCTTACGGGATCCGGCTCGGCCCCTCCCACGACGTCCTCATCCATCTGCACGAGACCACGGCGGCGCACCGGGTGGAGCAGCGCCCTCGTGCCCGGTCGGTCAACGGCTGAGCCACCAGCGTTCGTTGTCCTTGGCGAGGGCGTCCCACAGCAGGTTCAGCGGATGGTGCGCGTCGTACGAGGCGCGGTCGCCGCGGCGGGTGAAGACGCCCACGAGGACCTCCGTGCGGGGGCCGACGTCACCGACCACGTCGAGCCGGCGCAGGCCCCCGGCCTCGGGGAGGCTGCCGGACTCGGCGGCCTCCGCGATGCCCCGGGTGACGAGCATCGCCCCGCTGACCACCCCGGAGCGCAGCAGCTCGAAGCCGTAGTGCGCGGCCTCGATCTCGGCGGCGATGGACATGGCCTTGCGGAAGTCGGCGCCGTACCAGGCGGTGAGGAAGCGGGCGATGAGGCCGCCGGCGGAGACCACCAGGGGCAGGCCCGGCAGTTCGCTGGCCCGGACGGTCGATTCGGCGGGTCCCGGCAGCTTCTCGGGCGGCAGGTTCGTCAGGATCGACAGGCCGCTGCGGCGCCACTCCACGATCTCGTAGGGGTCGAGCTCCGCCTCCTGGCCCTCGGTGACGACGATGCTGCCGCAGACCAGGTCGAGCTCCTTGGACTGCAACCGCGCGAAGAGGTCGCCGGTGCGCACATGGGTGACCTTCAGGTCGACCCCGCGGTGTTGGTAGGCGTCGCTGACGCGTTCCACGGCGTCCAGGAGAAAACCCAGCGTGTAGCGGGTCGAGCCCACCGAGAGGGTGCGGCCGAGGCGGCGGCGGGCGTCGTTGATGCCGTCCGACCACGCCGAGAGGGTGGCGCGCGCGAGCTCCACCAGATGCTCTCCGGTCGCGGTGAACAGGACGTCCTTGCCGCGGCCCCGCTTGAGCACCAGGGCCTCGCCGCACAGCGTGCCGAACGTGCGGTTCATCGTGTCGAGTTGCTTCTGCACGCTGGACTGCTCCCGGCCGAGCAGGCGCGCGGCGGCGAGTGCCGTGCCGGTCTCGTGCACGGCGAGGAGCGTCCGGAGCTGGTCCATGGTGGTGTCAAGGAGCACCGCGGGGTACTGCGTGGGACCGGTTGAGGCCATGCGAACTTACTCTCTCCGACTCCCTTTGCTTTTACGGCAATGCAGCATAGCCGCCGCGGAAACTGATCCCCCGGCCACCCCAGATTATCTGGGGATTTCTTCCGGAAAATGCTGGCTGCGTTCGCGTTACCCATGGAATGGTCGACTCAATCCGCTTGACCCGCCTGCTCGGCATTCGCGCTCCGCGTCCCCATTACCTCGTCCTGGGCGACCACGAACCGGAATCCGTCATGTCGTTCGGCTCCCTCGCGGATCTCCCGGACCCACGCGGGGTCCGGTGCCGCCACCGGGGGACGGCATCGGCTCCCGCGTGTTCCGCCGCGACGTCTGGTCAGCGTCGTCTCCCGGCAGGACCATGCGGTCGTGAAGCCCTACTGGGAACTGACCTTTGACTCCGACGGCGACGTCGACGCCGCGCAGCGCGGCCGGCTCCTCTCGGGAGCGGAGCGGGAACGCGTCACCGATCTGCTGGTGTTCGCACACGGCTGGAACAACGACCTGCGGACGGCCCGGGACCTGTACCGCAGGTTCTACACGCCGTTCGCCCGGCTCGCCGGCACCGGTGTGCGCCTCGGCTACGTGGGCGTGCTGTGGCCCGCCATCCGCTTCCCCGACGAGCCGATCCCCGACTTCGAGCCGTCCGCGGCACCCCGCGCGGCCACCCCGGCGCCCGCCGCCGGCCCCGCCGATCCCGACGGCGCCGCCCTGGACGAGGCCACGCGCCACCTCCTCGCCAGGGTCTTCCCCGGCCGGCAGGACGCGGCCCGCGTCGACCGGCTCGGTCTGCTGCTCCAGGAGCGCTCCGAGGTCCGCTCCCGTCTGGACGAGTTCGTACGGATCGTGCGGGATCTGGTGGCCGTGCGCGAACCGAGCCCGGCGCACGAGTTCGGCCACGACATCGGCGGCGGCGAGCCCGCCATGCTCACCGACGACGCCGTCGAGGTCTGCGAGGTGTTCCTCGCCATGCTGGAGAACCGCGAGGGCCGGCAGCTGCTCGGCGGGGTGCCGGGGCGGCTGTGGCGGGGCGCCAAGGAAGTCCTGCGCCAGGCCACGTACTACGCGATGAAGCGCCGGGCCGGAGCCATCGGGCAGGTCGGCCTCGGGCCCGCCCTCGGTCTGCTCGCCCGGGACGTGCCGGACCTGCGCGTGCACCTCGTCGGACACAGCTTCGGCGCCCGCCTGGTCTCGTACGCGGTGCACGGGATGCCCGCGGGGGTGCGCTGCGTGAAGTCCGTGACCCTGCTGCAAGGGGCCTTCTCGCACTACGCGTTCAGCGCCCGGCTGCCGCACGACCGGTCGCACGGCGGCGCGCTGCACGGGGTGCCGCGCCGGATCGACGGCCCGCTCGTGTGCTGCTATTCGCGGCACGACGACGCGCTCGGCCGGCTCTATCCGCTCGCCTCCAAGCTGGCCGGGGACTCCGCCGGCTTCCTCGGCCTGTGGGAGCGGTGGGGCGCGCTCGGCTTCGACGGGATCAAAGCCGTCGACGGCGCCGTCGGGGTGCGGCTCGGTGCCGCGCTGCCCGCCCGCGGGTGCGTGAGCGTGGACGCCTCGGCGGTGGTGCGGCGGGGCGGGGCGCCCAACGGCGCGCACAGCGACATCTGCCACGAGGAACTGGCGCGGGCCGTGTGCGCGGCCGGGCGGATCGCCCTGGCGGCGGGCTGACGGCTGCGCGGGCTCGTGCTGCCCGCGCAGCCGTCGGTGCACCCGGCGCACCGGCTCGCTCACCGGTGCGCCGGCGCCCTCACCGATGCCGGGGGAACTCCACCACCTGCTGGTACGTCGGCCGGTTCTGCCACTGGACGGCCCGGTGCGTGATGCCGCCGAGCGCGCGGTGGATCACGGCGTCCGCGCACCACTGGTCACCGGCCTTGCAGCTCGCGTCACCGGGGTAGACCTTCGCCGCCGGTTCGGCCGCCGCCTCGGCGAGGGCTCCGAGGAGCGCGTCCCGGCAGGCGTCGCGGGTGCCGCCCCCGCAGTACGCGTCCTCCGTCCAGCCGCGCACGGGCTCCCCGAGCACGGTCCGCAGGTCCTTGTCGGCGTAGCCCCACCACCCGTACTGGAAAGCGGAACCGGCGTGCGCGCCGGTCGGGCCGTGCCCGGCGGACGGTGCCTCGTCCACGCCGAGCTGCGCGGTCAGCGAGCCGTAGAGCCCGGACCCGAGCCCCGGCTCGAACATGGCCTCGATCAGCCGCGGCCACCAGGCGTCCATGATGCGCACCGCGTCGGGGTGGGCGTAGGTGCGCGAGCCGGGCGCGGTCTCCCTGCGCTGCGCCCCCGCCTTCTGCCAGGCCTCCAGCTGCTGCACGGCCCTGGCGAGCCGCGGGTCGTCGACGGGCTTGCCGCGGACCACCTTCAGGAGCTCGGGCAGCACCTGTTCGCCCCGCAGATCCGTGACGGCGGCCTCCGCCATGGCCCGGGTGAGCGAGGCGCGGGTCACGCCGCCCTTCTCGACGAGCCCGCGCACCCGGTCGTCGAGCAGGTCGCCGCGGTGCACGGCGCCCATGCCGAAGCCGGCCGCGCTGAAGTCCTTCGCCTGCTTGTTGTTCCAGGAGACGTAGTAGTCCTGGTTGACGGACTGCGGGTGCTCGGCGGGCGGCGTCTGCGCCGAGGTGTTGTCCGCGGGGTCGAAGTCCTGCCATTCGTAGGCCTGCCGGGCGTGCACCGGGAACGAGGGGTCGATGTCCTTCGCCCGCCGCGGGTTGGCGCCGCTGTTGTAGTACGCGGTGTCGCGCGAGTCGGCGTAGAACCAGTTGAAGGCGTAGGAGATGTTCTCGGCGGCCTTCTTGAAGGAGGCGGCGTCCTTGACGTACCCGGGGTCGTTCAGCATCTGGAAGCCGATGATCGAGTCGGCCTCGTGCCGGTAGGTGGAGCGCAGCGAGACATAGGCGACGGGTTTGCCGTCGACGGTCGCGCGGTGCGTGACGATGCCGTACTTCGTGCGGAAGACCTGCATCCGGTAGGAGCCCGCGGGGGTGGAGTCGGCGACCGTGGGCTTCCAGGCGTTCCTGCGCTCCAGCTTCTCCATCGGGGTGCAGGAGCCCCGGTACAGGTAGTGGGTGGCGTCCTTGCCCGGGGTGCCGCCGCCGGGGGCGCACAGCTCGACGGCGTAGGTGTCGGTGATGTCCTGGGTGGCGGACGTCGCCGACCACGCGTAGTCCTGGCCGCGGCCGAGCTGGACGTACATGCCGACCCCGGCGAAGGAGACGCCCCGGGCGCTGATGCCGGGGCCCTGGAGCTCCTGCTGCATGAGGAGCTGGGGCGCGAAGTAGCCGGTCTGCGGGCCGAACACGGCCACCGGGTGGCCGCTCGCGGTGTGCTTGCCGGAGACCACCAGGGCGTTGGACATGCCCTTGCGCTGAGCGGGGTTGCCCGCGGCGCCGAAGAGGTCGGCGGGCAGCACGCCGTCGTCGAACAGGCCCTGGAGCGGCTTCAGCCTCTTCGGCACCCGCACCGGGTCCTCCGCCGTCCCGGCGCCCTTCCTCGCGCCGCCCTCGCGGTCGTGCACGAGCTGTTCGCGCGCCACCGAGCCCGGGTCGGGCAGGGCGGTGCCGCGGGCCTTCTCGGGCTTGCCCGCGTACGGGAAGGAGGTGCCGTCGTGCACGGTCTGCACGGTCTCGGGGTCGTTGCGGGCGCGGAAGGTCTCCCAGATCTCGGAGCCCTTCTCGACGCCGTACCTCTGCTGCGCGGCGAGCAGCGAGAGCGCGGACTCGACCTCTCCCCCGCCGCCGTTGCCGAACAGGCCGCCGACCACCGAGGCGAGCGCGATCATGTCGGTGATCTTGAAGGGTTCGATCTCACCGGCGTTGGTGATCGCGTCGATCTTGCCGGTGAGGACGTACTCGCCGGGGAAGTAGCGGCCGTTCTTGGACTTCTCGCGGTAGGCGTTGAGCCCGTCGATGTAGGCCTGCGCGTCCGCCATGGCCTGCTTGCCGCGCTCCCCCTGTGTCGACTTGATGTACTCGACCTGCCGCTGGAGATCCTGTTCCGTGTACGGGGCCTGCGGCCAGAACTGCTGCTCCAGGCCCTGGTTGGCGGGGGCGCCGCCCGCGAACGAGGTCAGCTCGCCGCGGCCGATGTGCCGGAAGAGGTCGATGAGCCACAGCCGGTCCTGCCCGGCGGCGAAGCCCGCGCCGAACTCGGTGCCGTACCGCGTGCTGCCCTGGATGTGCGGTATGCCGTACTTCTTGTCACGGGTGATCGTGACGTCGTCGCGCGGCCTGGTGACGGAGGCCACCTGGTCGGCCCGCACACCGAAGGAGGCGTCGTTGAAGAACTCGGTCAGGCGGTCGTCGGTGAGCCCGGGATAGCCGGACGACAGCGCGTCGTAGGGGCCCAACTGATCGTCCGCGTGCGGCGGTCGGGTGCCGAAGGCCCGGTGGCTCAGGATCTCGGCGAGGGTGGCGCCGCCGTTCGCGCCGGGCGGCAGGATGTCGGCGCAGTTGTCGCCGCAGTAGTCGGTGACGGGCGGGGGCTCGGCCGCGGCGGCGGCACCGGGGCCCGGGGCGAGCAGGAGGGAGGCCCCGAGGGCCAGGGCCGCGGACATGGTGAGGGTTCTGAGCCGTGCGGTGCGTCGTCGCATGGGTGCGCTCCTCCGGTCCTTCGGACGACCATGGGTGCCGGACGGCCCCCGAGTGCCGCGGAAGGCCGTCGGGGCGGAGGTTACTGTCGGGTCGGCGAACCTGAAAGATGAACAACCGTCGCCTTTTCACAACCGCCACACGACGCCTGCGCCCCGTCCCCACGACCGGTGCCACGACTCCCTTTTCCCGGCTCTGTCTCGTTTCTCATGCATCACCGCTGACCTGCGGGGCACGCGATCGAAGAAGCCATCGGAAATCGGATGGCACCAAAACGCGAGTCGATACGTCTACTCGTTGTCCGGGGTGTCCACCGGCAAGGAAAACCCCGGCGACGACCGAGATCGGGTGACGGAGGTGCAGGGCGATGGCCGGATTCCGGAGTCTCGCGAGACAGGTGCGTGACCCTTACAGCGATCTGGCGCTGCGGCGGTACTCACTGCGCAAGTGCCTGGAGAGATTCGCTCCCTATGGACACCGGGCGACCTGGGACCACCTGTGCGCACGCGCGGGGTTCGGTCCCGAGGACCGGTCGCCCGAGCCGGCGCGGCTTGTGGCCGCGCTCGACGAACTGGAGGCGGCCCGCGCCGTCTGGCTCACCTACGAGGAGGGCTTCGCGCGCCGCCGACGCAAGGAGAAGCACGACGGGCTCCGCCGCCCCGGCAGCGTCGACGACTGGCACCGCTGCACCTGGGGCGGGCACGGGGTCGCCTGGTGCGACGACCCCGGAGTGCACCCGTCCGCCCCGCTCGCCGACGTCCTGCGCAAACTCATCACCGCCCTCGAACGCGACCCGGGCGGCGCCTGCCCCGTGTGCGCCGAACCGGATCTGGAGTGGCGCTACGGCCTGGCCCACGAACCCTCGTCGGGCCCCGTCTGCACGAACTGCGGCATCGTGGTCCCCGCCCCCGTCCTCACCCCCGAGGCGGTGCGGCAGTCCCGCAGGCGGCGCTCGCGCACGCTGGTCTCCGCGTGAGCGTCAGGGCCTGACGACATCCGTCTGGATGGCCAGCTTGAACTCGGCGAGCATCAGCGGCGCGGCGATCCTCACGTCGCCGGGGCCGCGCGCGGATATCTTCAGGCCCACCGGGGTCCCCGGGTGCACGAACATCTGCCAGGTGTAGGCGCGGTACTGCCCTCCGCGCGTCGGTACGGAGTCGGTGGTCGCCGTGGAGTCGTACCCCGTCGACAGGCTCAGCGGGTCCCGCACGAAGCGCGAGCGGTACTCCGTCGGCCTGCTGTCCGGCTCCCAGAACACCAGCGCCGACAAGGTGCCCCACCCGTCGTGGCTCGGCCAGATGAGCCCCGAGCGGGCGTCGGGGAACTTCGACGGTGCGGTGGTGCCGCCGCGGCCCGGGTCGTGCATGTGCCACGGGTCGTACTGCTCGTCACCGAGGACGTAGGGGAACCGCACCAGGTGGTACCCGTCGCTGTCGTAGACGATCTTCTGGCGCCCGCTGCGGGCCGCTTCCCACTTCAACGAACAAACCGCGACGCTCATACGTCCTCCCCCGCACTGGTGATGTTCGTGCTGTGATGGCTCGATGCAGGTATGTCTGAACGGCGCCCGGGGCGCGGACGACGGCGTGGCCGTGCCGCTGTCCCCCGGGGCGCTCGCCATCGCGGCCGCCGAGGCGGTCGCCGCCGGCGCACTCGATGTCCATGTACACCCCAAGACCCCTTGTGGGGAAGACTCCGTGGCGCCCCGCGCGGTCGCGGCGACGCTCGGAGCGGTGCGCGCCGCCGTCACCGTGACCGTGGGGGTGACGACGGGCGCGTGGGCCGAGCCCGACCCGGCGGCACGCGTCGCGCGGGTGCGGGAGTGGACGGTGCTGCCCGATCACGCGTCCGTGAACTGGCACGAGCCGGGCGCGGAGGACCTCGCCCGGGTCCTCCTGGAGCGCGGCGTGGGCGTGGAGGCGGGCATCTGGTCCGGCACGGACGGCGCCGCGCGGTTCGCCGCGTCGCCGCTCGGACCGCGGGTGCTGCGGGTACTCGCCGAGGTCACCGACCACGATCCGGCCACGGCCGTGGACACGGCACAGGACCTCCTCGCGGAGATCGGCGGCGCCCACGGCCGCCCGGTGCTCCTGCACGGCGAGGAGGGCGGCACCTGGCCCGTCCTCGCCCTGGCCACGCGCCTGGGCCTGGCCCGGCGCGTCGGCCTGGAGGACACCCTGCACCTGCCGGACGGCCGCAGGGCCGGGTCCAACGCGGAGTTGGTGGCGGCGGCGCTGGGGCGCTGAGGGCACAGGTCCCGACCGGGGTCGGTCAACGGCGCTCGCCCATCAGGCGGGAGCCCACGATCCGGTCGCCGAAGACGTCGTCGGGGTTGGACAGGACGCAGGTCTCCAGGGAGAGGCAGCCGCAGCCGATGCAGTCGGTGAGGTGGTCGCGCAGGCGCCCGAGCTGCCTGATGCGCTCGTCGAGCTCGGCCCGCCAGGCCTCGGAGAGGCGCGCCCAGTCCGTGCGCGTGGGCGTGCGCCCTTCGGGGAGCTCCGCGAGGGCGTCCCGGATCGTGGCGAGCGGAATGCCGACGCGCTGGGCGGCGCGGATGAAGGCGACGCGGCGCAGCGTGTCGCGGTGGTAGCGCCGTTGATTGCCCGAGGTGCGACGGCTGCTGATGAGTCCCTTGGTCTCGTAGAAGTGCAGCGCGGACACGGCCGCACCGCTGCGCGCGGACACCTGGCCGACGGTGAGTTCGTGGATCTTCTCTGGGATCTGGGGCACTCCTCGAAGCCTACTGGCCGGCGCGTTGACAGCGGTCGGCGGCACCCCGCATGCTGAGCAAGCGCTTAGTACACCGACGTCCGGGAGGCCGGGACATGGCAGAGCCGAGGATCTTCACGTCAGCCGACGAGCTGCGCGCCGCCGTCGGCGAGCAGCTCGGGTACAGCGATTGGCTGGAGATCGACCAGAAGCGCGTCGACCTGTTCGCGGACGCCACCGGTGACCACCAGTGGATCCACGTGGACCCCGGGAAGGCGGCCGCGGGCCCCTTCGGGACGACGATCGCGCACGGCTATCTGACGCTGTCCCTGCTGCCCGCCCTGGTTCCGCAGGTGATGCGGGTGGAGGGCATGAGGATGGGCCTCAACTACGGCACGAACAAGGTCCGTTTCCCCGCGACCGTGCCGGTCGGCTCGCGGCTGCGGGCGACCGCGGTCCTGACGGCGGTCGAGCCGACCAAGGACGACGGCGTCCAGGTCACGGCGCGTGTGACCGTGGAGCGCGAGGACGGCGGCGACAAGCCCGCGTGCGTGGCGGAGTCGGTGTCGCGCTACTACTTCTGAGGCGCGGCCCCCACCATCCGCAGCACGAGGTCGGCGTACGTCGCGCCGACCTCGTCCGGCGTCCGGCGCCCCGCGACGTTGAACCAGCGGGCGACGTCGATGCACAGGGAGAGCACCGCGAGCGTGGTGCCGGGCACGTCGGGCACGTCGAAGTCGCCCGCCCGCACGCCGTCGTTGATGATCTCCCGCACCGCCGCGTCGGACTGCCTGCGCAGCGCCACGATCTCGGTGCGGTGCTCGGCGCCGAGGGCGTCGAGTTCGTACTGCACGACCCGGGCGGTCATATGGTGCCCGGCGTGCCAGCGGACGAAGGAGCGGACGGCGTCGGAGAGCCGCTCGGCCGGGGTGCCCTCGCCGTCGGCGGCGGAGCGCAGGATGTCGAGCGCCTTGTCGTGCCCGAGCCTGCTGATGCGGTGGAGCAGCTCTTCCTTGGTCTTGTAGTGGATGTAGAGCGCGGCGGGGCTCATGCCGGCGCGGCCCGCGATGTCCCGGGTGGTCGTGGCGTGATAGCCGCGCTCGGCGAAGGCCTCGACGGCGGCGATCAGCAGCCGCCTCGCCGCGTCGGGACTGACCTCGGCCCAGGGCTGTTCCTCGCCGAGGGTCTCCTTCGCCGCACCCATGCGGGCTCCTTCCACCGATCAGGACAGACACCCTACCCTGAAGGTGAGCAAGCGCTTAGGCAAGTGGGTGCCGGCTCAGAACGCCGAGACGCCCGTCAGCGCCCGCCCGATGACCAGCTTCTGTATCTGGCTCGTGCCTTCGTAGAGGGTCATCACGCGGGCGTCGCGCAGGAGTTTGCCCACCGGGTACTCGTCGATGTAGCCGTAGCCGCCGAACACCTGGAGCGCGTTGTTCGCGGCGCGCACCGCGGCCTCCGAGGCGAACAGCTTGGCCTTGGCGGACTCGGTGGCGAACGGCAGGCCCCGGTCTATCAGGTCGGCGACCCGCCAGGTGAGGAGACGGGCGGCGTCGACGTCCACGGCGATGTCGCTGATCAGCTCCTGCACGAGCTGGTGCCGGGCGATGCTCTTGCCGAACTGCTCGCGCTCCCCCGCGTACCCGACGGCCGCGTCGAGGGCCGCACGGGCGATGCCCACACAGCCGGCGGCGACCGACATCCGCCCCTTGGCGAGGGCCGACATCGCGACCGCGAAGCCCTTGCCCTCGTCGCCCAGCATGGCGTCGGCGGGCACCCGTACGTCATCGAGGACCAGCTCGGCGGTGGCCTGGCCGCGCAGGCCGAGCTTGCCGTGCACGGCCCTGCGGGTGAGTCCCGGGGTGCTCGTGGGCACGAGGAAGGCGGAGACGCCCTTGCGGCCCGGGGTGTCGTTGGTGCGCGCGAAGAGGAGCACCACGTCGGCCCAGGTCCCGTTCGTGATGAACATCTTGGACCCGTTGACGACGTACGCGTCCCCGTCGCGGACGGCCCGGGTGGCCAGGTTCCCCGCGTCGGAGCCGGTGCCGGGTTCGGTGAGCCCGAAGCAGCCGACGTACTCCCCGGACGTCAGGCCCGGCAGCCAGCGCCGCTTCTGCTCCTCGCTCCCCCAGGCCGCGACGGACTTGGCCACCAGGCCGAGGGAGACCGACACGATGCCGCGCACCGAGGAGTCGCCCCGCCCCAGCTCCTCCGTCACCAGGCAGTACGCGAGGTGGTCGCCGCCCGAGCCGCCGTACTCCTCGTCGATCGTCAGGCCGAGGAAGCCGATGTCGCCGAGGCGCCGCACGATCGACTTGTCGACGCTCTCGGCGCGGTCCCAGGCGGTCACGTGCGGGGTGATCTCGCGCGCGACGAAGTCCTCGGCGAGCCGCCGGACGGCCTCCTGCTCCGGACCGAGCTCCAGGTTCATCGCGGGCACTCCCCGTCCTCCGGACTGCGAAGCAGCGTCTTCCGGACCTTAAATTAGCACTGCTAGTTTCTATCGGCAGCCCTACTATGTGCCGCATGGCCCGACCGCGCAAGCCCCTCCTCAGCCGAGATCGCATCGTCGACGCGGCGCGCGCCCTCGTGGACGCCGAGGGTCTGACGGCGCTGTCCACCCGCCGCCTCGCCGCCGAGCTCGGCGTCAGCGGGCCCTCCCTCTACAACCACTTCCGCACCAAGGACCAGATCCTCGAAGCGGTCGCCGACTCGGTCAGCGCGCAGGTGGACCTGTCGATGTTCGAGGACGGGCGCGGGTGGCGCAGCGCGCTGCACGACTGGGCCGTCTCCTACCGCGCGGCCCTCACCCTGCATCCGAACATCGTGCCCGTCCTGGCCCGCGGGCCGGGGCGGCGCCCCGCCGGGCTGCGGCTCGCCGACGCGATGTTCGGCGCGATGGTCGACGCGGGGTGGCCGCCCGCCCAGGCCACGTCGGTGGGGGCGCTCATGCGGTACTTCATCATGGGCTCCGCGCTCGGCTCCTTCGCCGGCGGTTTCGTCGACGACGAGACCGCGTACGACCCCGCCGACTACCCGCACCTCGGGCAGGCGCATCTGCTCGTCGAGCATCAGCACGTCGTGGACGAGCGGGCCTTCGAGGCGGGGTTGCGGGCGCTGCTCGACGGCTTGGAACTCCAGTACGCGGGCCTCACTGCCGCGCCCGCGGGGTGAGCGGGCTCAGAAGACCACCAGGGCCCGCCCGCCCCTGCCCGCCAGCATGTTCCCGAAGGCCTTCGGGATGTCGTCGAGGGTGATGCGGTCGGTGACGAGGGCGGCGAGGTCGAGGCCGCCGGCGCGGATGTGGGCGGCCAGGACGGGGAGGTCCGCGGCGGGGTCGGAATTGCCGTAGACGCAGCCGGACAGGGTGCGGCCCCAGTGGAAGATCTCCAGGGCGTTGAAGGCGACCTGCTGGTCCTTGCCGCCGATGCCGACGACCGTGGTGCGGCCACCGCGCCGCGTGGACTCCCAGGCGGCACGGATCGTCACGGCACGGCCCACACACTCCACGGCCACGTCCACCCCGTGCCCGCCGCTCAGCTTCCGGATGTCGCGGGCGGTGGTGTCGGAGGCCACCACGTACTCCGTGGCCCCGGCGGCCCGCGCCAGCTCCTCCTTCTCCGGCGACACGTCGACGGCGACGATCTGCGCCGCCCCGGCGATCCGCGCGGCCTGGAGGGCGGCGAGCCCCACCCCGCCGACGCCGAACACGGCCACCGTCTCACCGGTGCGCACCCGTGCGGAGTGGTGCACGGCCCCGTACCCGGTCAGCACCGCGCAGCCGAGCAGGGCGGCGTCGGTCAGCGGCACCCCGTCGGGCGCCGGCAGCACACAGGCGGCCGGGACCACCGTCTCCTCCGCGAACGCCGCCACGTTCAGACCGGGGTACAGCTCGGTGCCGTCGGCCCGGCGCGCGTACACCGTCCCCGCACCCGTGAGCGCGGCGCCGCACAGCCACACCTCGCCGAGCCCGCAGGCGTGGCAGCGGCCGCAGGACGGGGCCCAGTTGAGGACGACCCCGGCGCCGGGCGCGACATGCCCGACGCCCGCACCGACGGCCACCACCGTGCCCGCCCCCTCGTGCCCGAGCACCGCGGGCACGGGCACCCGCATCGTCCCGTCGGACAGCGACAGGTCGGAGTGGCACACCCCGGCCGCGGCAAGACGCACCCGCACCTGGCCGGGCCCCGGCTCGGGCAGGTCGATGTCGGTGATCTCCAGGGGAGAGCCGACGGCGGGCAGGACGGCGGCGCGGACGCGGACCACGGTGGCGTACTCCTGGGAAGAGGGGGTCGGGGAGCGGAAGCGCAGCTCGGAGCCTGGGCTCAGAACTGGAGGGACTTCGTCTGGAGGTACTCGGCGAGTCCGTGGGCGCCGAGTTCCCGGCCCACCCCGGACTGCTTGTACCCGCCGAACGGCGCCAGCGGGTTGAAGCTGCCGCCGTTGATGTCGACCTGCCCGGTATGCAGCCTCCGGGCGAACGCGGCGGCCTCCGCCTCGTCCCCCGCCCACACCGCGCCCGCGAGGCCGTACACGGTGCCGTTGGCGATGGCTTCGGCCTCGTCCTCGTCCTCGTCCTCGTACCGCAGGAGCGAGACGACCGGGCCGAAGATCTCCTCCTGGGCGACGGTCATGTCCGGGGTGACGTCGGCGAAGACCGTCGGGCGGACGTAGTAGCCGCGGTCGCGGGGGGCGTCGGGGCCGCCCGCGACGAGGCGGGCGCCCTCCTCGATGCCGCGCTCGATGTAGCCGCGCACGCGTGCCCGCTGCCGCTCGCTCACCACCGGGCCGATGCGGTCGCCGTACTTGGCCGCGGCGGCTCCGGCGAGCTCCACCGCCTCGTCGTAGCGCGCGGCGTCCACCAGCATCCGGGTCCAGGCGCTGCATGTCTGGCCGGAGTTGGCCATGACGTTCGCGACGCCGACGTTGACGGCCTTGGCCAGGTCGGCGCTCGGCAGGATGACGTTGGCGGACTTGCCGCCCAGTTCGAGGGCGACGCGCTTGACGGCAGCGCCCGCGACGGCGCCGATCTGCTTGCCGACGGCCGTGGAGCCGGTGAACGACACCAGGTCCACGTCCTCGTGCTCGGCGAGCGCCTGGCCCGCGACCGGGCCGAGGCCGGTGACGAGGTTGAACATGCCCGCGGGCAGCCCCGCGTCATGGACGATCTCCGCGAACAGCTGCGCCGTCAGCGGGGTGTTCTCCGCGGGCTTGAGGACCACCGTGCAGCCCGCGGCGAGGGCCGGGGCGACCTTGGCGACGATCTGGTGGAGCGGGTAGTTCCACGGCGTGATGGCACCTACGACGCCCACCGGCTCCGCGTACACGGTGGAGTTGCCGACCCTCTCCTCGAAGGAGTACGTGGCGGCGAGCTCCGCGTACGAGCCCGCGACCAGGATCGGCACGGCGGCGTGCACGGCCTGGGAGAAGGCGGGCGGGGCACCCAGTTCGGCGGTGACGGTCCCGGCGATCTCGTCCTTGCGGGCCGCGAGGCCGTCGCGCACGGCGCCGATCGTCGCGGCGCGTTCGGCGGGCGGGGTCGCCGCCCAGGCGGGGAACGCGGTCCGGGCCGCGCGCACGGCCGCGTCCACGTCCTGCGCGCCGCCCGCGGGGACATGGGCGATCACCTGCTCGTCGGCCGGGTTCACGACGGGGATCGTGTCCCCCGTCGCGGCCGGGCGCCACGCGCCCGCGATGTACATCCCGTCGTGGGCCTTCATCCCGTTCCTCCCGAGGACGACCGCGCGCGGGCGCCGTCCGGCACTCGCCAGGGACCCAAACTAGCGCCGTTAGTTTTTCTTCGCCAGGGCCCTCCCGGTGGACGCGGAGCACTCCTGTGCGGGAGTCCCGCGCCGCAGCCCCAGACCCGCGGCCACCAGAAGCAGCGCGCCGAGGGTCAGGAACGGCGCCCCCACTCCCGCGACGCCCGCGACGGCTCCGGCGCCCGCGGGAGCGGCGACCTGGCCGAGGCGGTTGCCGGTCAGGCGCAGGGCGAGGGCCGTGGACCGCGCCTCGGCGGGCGCCGCCCGGACGACGGTGGTCATGGACAGCGGCTGGCCCGCGCCGAGGCAGAAGCCGAGCAGGACGAGCATGACTCCGAGCCCCCACACGGGAACCGGCAGCGCGATCCCGGCGCACAGCACCCCGCCGAGGAGACAGGTGAGGGTGATGAGCGCGCGCCGCCCGAGGATCCTGAGGAGCGGTGTCATCACCAGACGGCAGGCGATCGTGGCGCCCGCGCGCAGACTCAGCAGGATCCCGACGGTGGCGGGCGCGATGCCCCGGTGCTCGCCGACGACGGGCAGGTAGGCGGTGAGGATGTCCGTCGCGGACAGCACGGCGAGGCTGATGAAGATGCCCGCAGGGACACCCCGGGACCTCAGGATGCCGAGCACGGGCACCCTGGCCGTACGCCCGGCGGACCCGGCCGCCGGGCCCTCTGCCACCGCCCCGCGACCGGTGTCGTGCTCGATCCGCCACAGCGAGGTGACCGCCGCCGCGGCGACGGCGGCCGACACCACCAGGGCGAGGGCGCTGCTGCGGTCCATGTCCGGGCCGATGAGGGCGCCCGCGGCGATGGGCCCGACGAGCTGGCCGAGGGAGGCGCCGATGGTGAAGTGGCCGAAGTTGCGGTCCTGTTCGGCGGGCGCCGACTGCCGGGCCACCAGGGACTGGGCGCCGATCACGAAGCAGAGGTGGCCGAGGCCCATGAGGCCGCTCCACGCGGCGAGCGCGCCGGGCGACGCCGCCGTGCCGCTGAGCGCGCAGCCGCCCGCGATGAGGGCGACGCCGACCGGCAGGAGCGGTGCGCAGCGCCCGTGGTCGGTGCGGCGGCCGAGCGGTACGGCGGCGAACAGCGGGAGCAGCGCGTACACCCCGGCGATGACGCCGACGGCCCGCTCGTCGGCGCCGAGGGACAGCGCCCGGTAGGAGACGGCGGGCCGCGCCATCGACACCGCACCCTGCGCGAAGCTGAAGGCGATGACGAGACGCAGCAGCCAGCCCCGGCCGGGCGGCCGGGAGCCGGCGGTGCCGCGTCCGTGCCGCATCAGATGATGCCGAAGAGGATGCCGGCGCCGAGCACGACGAGCGAGGTGAGCACGGCCCATTTGACGGTGAAGCGGGTGTGGTCGCCGAACTCCACCTTGGCCATGCCCACGAGGACGTACACGGCGGGCACGAGCGGGCTCGACATGTGCAGGGCCTGTCCGGCGATGGAGGCGCGGGCGATCTCCAGGGTGGAGACGCCGTGGGCCTGGCCCGCCTCGGCGAGGACCGGCAGGACGCCGAAGTAGAAGCCGTCGTTGGACATGAAGTAGGTGAGCGGGATCGAGAGGAGGCCGGTCACCAGGCCCATCTGACCGCCCATGCCGTCGGGGATGGTGCCGACGAGCCAGTCGGCCATGGAGTCGACCATGCCGGTGCCGGTGAGGACGCCGGTGAAGACGGCGGCGGCGAAGACCATGCCGGTGACGTTGAGGACGTTCTCGGCGTGGGCGGCGATACGTGCCTTCTGGTCCGGCATGTGCGGGAAGTTGACGGTGAGGGCGAGGGCGGCGCCGAGCAGGAACAGGACCGGGATCGGCAGCCACTCCATGATCATGGCGGTGAGGAGGAGCACCGTCAGACCGGCGTTGAACCAGTAGAGCTTGGGGCGCAGCGTGGGACGGTGGGGGTCGAGCCCCTGGAAGCCGTCGTCAGCGTCCTCTCCCTGGGCCGTCCCGCCGGAGGTGTCCGCGCCCGGGGCGCCGGCGTCCGTGCTGGAACCGGTGCCTGTGGACGACGACGGCGTCTTCGTCAGGTTCGCCCGGGGCGCGCCTCCACGCGTACCGCCCCCGGCCCCGACGAGGACCGTCTCGGTCTCGGTCTGCGTCGCCACCGTCTCCTCCGTGAGGACCTCGTCGAGCGACAGCACCCCGAGCCGCTTGCGCTCCCGCAGGCCGAGAGCGTACGAGAGGACGAAGACAGCGACGAGCCCGCAGGCGAGGGCCGGGATCATGGGGACGAAGATGTCGGTCGCGTCGACCTTGAGGGCGGTGGCCGCGCGGGCGGTGGGGCCGCCCCAGGGCAGCGTGTTCATCACGCCGTTGGCGGTGGCGGCGACACCGGTCATCACCACGAGGCTCATCTTCAGCCGCTTGTAGAGCGGATACATCGCCGAGACCGTGATCATGAAGGTGGTGGAGCCGTCGCCGTCGAGCGAGACGATCGCGGCGAGCACGGCGGTGCCGACCACGATCCGCATCGGGTCCGCCTTGCAGAAGCGCAGGATGCCGCGGACGATCGGGTCGAAGAGGCCGACATCGATCATGACGCCGAAGTACACGATGGCGAACATGAGCATCGCGGCCGTGGGCGCGAGATTGCCGACGCCTTCGAGGACGTAGTCCCCGAGGTGGGCGGCCTTTCCGACGAAGACGCAGAAGAGCGCGGGAATCAGCACGAGTGCCGCGATCGGCGACATCTTCTTCATCATGATCAGCACCAGGAAGGTGGCGATCATGACGAATCCGAGGACTGTCAGCATGGGGGCTACCTAACGTTCACCATCGAACTCCCACCAGGTCTGGCGGTTTCGGATGACCGTAGGACCGGCGATCGAGCGTTAACAAGATGTTGACGTGCGAGCAATAAGCGCAGAACTCCAGGTCAGCCAAGTTCTGCCGGGTGTGGCGAGGTGACCGTGACCGGGAAGCCGTTGAGCACCGCGGTCCCGGAGAGCGGGTCGAGCAGCGTGCCGTCGAGGAGCTGGTTGACGTTGGCGCCCGGGTCGGCGGCGGCCACCCCGAGGCGGGTGCCGGGCCGGTCGTGGCCCCAGCCGTGCGGCAGGCTCACCACGCCGGGGCGCACGGCGTCGGTGATCTCGACGGGGACGGTGATCTCGCCGCCCGCGCCGCCGACCAGGGCGGGTGCGCCGTCGTCGAGGCCGAGCCGGGCGGCGTCGTCGGGATGGACGTGCAGGGTGCAGCGGTTGGAGCCGCCGGTGAGGGCGGGCACGTTGTGCATCCAGCTGTTGTTGGAGCGCAGATGGCGGCGGCCGACCAGGACGAGTCCGCCGTCGCGCCCGCCCGTGCCCGCACCGCCCCGGGCAGGTGCGTCGCGGAGGGCGGCCCTGAGACGGGGCAGGTCGTCCGCGATCGGCCCCGGCAGCAGCTCGATGTGTCCGCTGCGGGTCCTGAGGAGCTGCGGGACACGCGGGGTGAGCGGACCGAGGTCGATGCCGTGCGGGTGGTCGAGGAGGCGCCGGAGGCTGAGCCCTTCGGGGTCCGCGCCGAACCCGTCGCCGTACGGGCCGAGGCGCAGCATCATGTCCAGGCGCCGCTCGGGGCCGTTGTCCCCGGTGAGCTGCGCCGCGAGTTCCTCGGGGTCGCGGCCGTGCACGCGCGTGTGCGGCTCGGTGACCGCCCTGGCGAGCGTGCGCTCGACGGCCGCGGCGTCCACGGCGTCCGGGTCGGCGCCGTGCAGCCCCGTGACGGCGAGCACCAGGCGGGCCTGGATCTCGGTCTCCGCCATCCCGCCCTCCTCCAGCGGGACGGCGGCGCGGGTGTAGCGGACCTGGTTGCGTACGGCGAAGGAGTTGAAGGCGAAGGGGTGGTGCGCGCTCTGCGCGGGCGGGGGCGGCGGCAGGACGACGTGCGCGTGGCGCGCGGTCTCGTTCAGGTACGGGTCGACGCTGACCATGAAGTCCAGCGACGCCAGGGCCTTGTCGAGGCGGTCGCCGTCGGGAGCGGAGAGCACGGGGTTGGCGGCGACGCAGACGACGGCGCGGATCGGGTGCGCGCCGAGGCCACGGTCGGCCGCTCCGGGGATGCCGCCCGGACCCGCGCCGGACCCCGCCGGCGCGCCGCCGGAACCGCGGTCGGCCCCCTCGGCCCCGCCCGGCGCGGTGTCGATCTCCTCCGCCAGCGCGGCGAGCGGCAGTTCGCCCTTCGCCTCCGGGTGCCCGCTCGCCCGGCTGCGCCAGCGCCCGAGCGCGAACCCCTTGCCGGGTCCCGCGGGCCGCGGCGCCCGGTCGGTGGCGGCGAGCGGGAACATGGCGCCGCCGGGCCGGTCGAGGTTGCCGGTCAGGACGTTCAGGACGTCGACGAGCCAGCAGGTGAGGGTGCCGAACGTGACGGTGCTCGCGCCGACGCGGCCGTACACGGCGGCGCTCGGCGCGGCGGCCAGGTCGCGGGCCAGGCCGCGGACGGTGGCGGCGGGCACGTCGCAGGCGTCCGCGACGGCCTCCGGGGTGAAGTCCCGTACGGCGTCGGCGACCTGCCCGACCCCGGTCACATGCCCGTCGAGCCGCCCCAGGGCGACGAGCCCGTCCGCGAAGAGGACCTGGACCATCGCGGCGAGCAGCAGCGCGTCCGTGCCGGGCCGGATCGCCACGTGCCGGTCGGCGAGCCTCGCGGTACGGGTGCGGCGCGGGTCGACGACCACGAGCCGGCCGCCCCGCCGCCGCAGCGCCTTGAGCCTGCCGGGGAAGTCGGGCGCGGTGCACAGGCTGCCGTTGGACTCGACCGGGTTGGCACCGAGGACGAGCAGGTGGTCCGTGCGGTCCAGGTCCGGTACGGGGATGGCGAGCGCGTCGCCGAAGAGCAGTCCGCTGGAGACGTGCTTGGGCATCTGGTCGAGGGTGCTGGCGGTGAACAGGCTGCGCGTGCCGAGTCCGCCGAGCAGCAGCGGCGGATAGAGGGCGCCGGCCATGGTGTGCACGTTCGGATTGCCGAGGACGACACCGACGGCGTGCGGCCCGTACCGCTCGACCACGGGCCGGATCCCCGCCGCGACGGCGTCGAACGCCTCCTCCCAGGTCGCCTCCTCCAGGCGGCCGTCCCGGCGTACGAGGGGCCGCCGCAGCCGGTCCGGATCCGCGTCGGCGGAGCCGAGGGAGGCCCCCTTCGGGCAGATGAACCCGCGGCTGAACACGTCGTCCCGGTCGCCGCGCACCCCGGTCACCCGGCTGCCCTCCACTTGCAGCGTGAGTCCGCAGGTGGCTTCGCAGAGGGGGCAGATGCGCGGGGCGGTGCGGGGCATGGCGGCCTCCAGGGCGGCAGCGGCAGCGGCGTCGACGCACGGACGGGACGAGCATACCGACCGGTATGCACGCTGGCGAGGCCCGCGCCACCGCCCTGCGCGCCGTCACGGACCGTCGCCCGGCCCGCCCGAAGCCACTGCCCCGCCCCGCCCCGCCCCGTCAGTCGAACACCCCCTCCAGATACGCCCGCAGCACCACCCCCGCCTCCGCGATGATCGCCTCGTCGCCCGCCGGGTCGATGCGGAAGGCGAGGCGGAACAGGGCGTCGGCGGTCTCGACGGCGACCAGGAAGGTGCGGTTCAGCTCCGGTCCGGGCGCGCGGTCGAGGTGGCCGAGGTAGGGCGCCAGCAACCGCGCCAGGTGCTCGGCGACGCGGTGGTTGGGGGCCGCGCCGGGGTCGCCGACGGGGATCTGGGTGCCGAAGTCGACCAGGGTGAAGCCGGGGGCGGTGCGCTTCATGGCGACGTACTCGTCGAGCACCGCGTCCAGGGCCGTACGCCAGTTCGCCGTCCGGGCCGCGGCCAGGCGGCGGGTGACCCGCTCGGCATAGCGCTCCAGGTTGCGGTGGGCGAGCGCGTCGGCCATCGCCCGTTTGTTGCCGAAGAAGCGGTAGACGGAGCCGATGGGGACACCGGCGCGTTCGGCGACGGCGCGGGTGGTCAGGTCCTCGTATCCGACCTCGTCCAGGAGGGCCGCGCAGGCGTCGAGGATGCGGGTCAGGCGCTCGGCGCTGCGGCGCTGCACGGGGGTGCGGCGCAGGGCGGTGGCGGTGGTGGCGGGCCGGTGCCCGGTGGCGTGCGGGCCGGGCGTCCCCGGAGAGTCGGGCATCCCGGGAGAGTAGAGCACCGTTCACGTTTCATCGATCCTCTTGCGCGAGGAAAAAGTGAATCCTACGGTGTTCCATAGGAATCAGGGTCGGGCCTCGGGGCCCGGCCCCCGGGGTCAGGCCTCACTGACCGGGAGCCGAGGGAGCTGTGATGAGCGGGGACCACCCGAGCAACGACGCACGCAAGACCGCCGAAGGCCTGAGCTACCTCTCCGGCTTCGGCAACGAGCACAGCTCGGAGGCCCTGCCCGGCGCCCTGCCGGACGGCCGCAACTCCCCCCAGCGCGCCCCCCTCGGGCTGTACGCGGAGCAGCTCAGCGGCACCGCGTTCACCGAGCCGCGCGCCCACAACCGCCGCTCCTGGCTGTATCGCATCCGGCCCTCCGCGGCCCACCCGGCGTTCACGCGCGTCGACAACGGCGCGATCCGCACGGCCCCCTTCACGGAGCGGGTCCCGGACCCCAACCGGCTGCGCTGGAACCCGCTGCCGCAGCCCGCGCCCGGCACGGACTGGCTCGCGGGCCTGTGGACCCTCGGCGGCAACGGCGACGCGACGCAGCGCACGGGCATGGCGGTCCACCTGTACCACGCCAACTCCTCCATGACGGACCGGGTGTTCAGCGACGCCGACGGCGAACTCCTGATCGTGCCCGAGCACGGCGGCCTGCTCCTGCGCACCGAGTTCGGGCTCCTGCACGCCGAGCCCGGCCATGTCGCCCTGATCCCGCGCGGCGTCCGCTTCCGCGTCGAACTGCTCGACGAGAGCGCCCGCGGCTACGTCTGCGAGAACTACGGCGCGCCCTTCCAGCTCCCCGACCTCGGCCCGATCGGCGCCAACGGCCTCGCGAACGCACGGGACTTCAAGGCTCCCGTCGCCGCGTACGAGGACGACGCGGACGCCGCGGGGCCGGTCGAGGTCGTCAACAAGTTCTGCGGCAACCTCTGGTCGGCCACCTACGACCACTCGCCGCTCGACGTCGTCGCCTGGCACGGCAACCACGTCCCGTACGTGTACGACCTGCGCCGCTTCAACGTCATCGGCTCCATCTCGTACGACCACCCGGACCCGTCGATCTTCACGGTGCTCACCTCGCCCTCGGACACCCCGGGCCTCGCGGGCGTCGACTTCGTGGTGTTCGCGCCGCGCTGGCTGGTCGGCGAGGACACCTTCCGGCCGCCGTACTTCCACCGCAACGTGATGAGCGAGTACATGGGCCTGATCGAGGGCGCGTACGACGCCAAGGCGGAGGGCTTCGTGCCGGGCGGCGGCTCGCTGCACAACATGATGTCGGCGCACGGCCCGGACCGGGACACCTTCGAGAAGGCGAGCGCCGCCGAGCTGAAGCCGCAGAAGATCGACGACGGCCTGGCGTTCATGTTCGAGACCCGCTGGCCGGTCACGGCCACCGGACAGGCGGCGGACGCCGACCACCTGCAGCGCGGCTACGACGACGTGTGGCAGGGTCTTGAGCGTCATTTCCGGCCGTAGGACCCCTGCTCTTGGCCGCAGCCCGCGTCACCGCATGAGTGTCGCCGTGAACGTACGGAGTCGCACGTGACAGCTTTCGCCCCGGACTCGATCGTCCTGAACCGAAAGCTGCCCCTGTGGTATCAGGTGTCGCAGTCGCTGCGCGCCTCGATACTGGGCCGGTCGCCGGACGCCCCGCTGCGCCTGCCCACCGAGGAGCAGCTGGCGGGGCACTACGGCGTCAGCGTGCTCACCATGCGGCAGGCCCTCAAGGAGCTGGAGGACGAGGGCCTGATCAGCAGGCACCGCAGACGCGGCACGTTCATCGAGCCCGGGGTGCAGCGCGGGTCGCCGGTGCGGCTCCTTGGCTCCGTCGACGCGATCGTGGCCCAGCAGTCCGGCATGGACACCGAGCTCCTGTCGCAGGGGCAGGAGCCGGTGCCCGCCGAACTCGCCGAGTACTTCCCGGACGTGGACCGGGTCGCCACGTACCACCGGCTGCGCAGCGACGCCAAGACGGGCGAGCCCACCAACCACGCCCGCAACCACATCCGCCCCGACCTCGCGGACCGCGTCGACCCCGCCGCCCTGGAGCGGTGGCCGATGACGAAGGTCCTGCGGGACGTGGTGGGCGTGGAGATCTCCCGCATCACCGACACCGTGGAGGCCCGCCTCGCCGACCCGGAGACGGCCCGCCTCCTCCAAGTGCCGCTGCTGAGCCCGATCCTGCATTACACCGGCATCACCTACGACGACCGGGGCCGGGCCCTGGACGTGGTGCGGATCCACTACCGGGGTGACCGGTTCTCCTTCACCGTCACCCTGGACGCGACCTGATGGCGGTTCGCCGGGCCGTCGTACGATGCCGGGCGTGACGCACGACGAAGCGCCGCTGCTCGCGGATCTCATGCCGTGGTCCGTCGCGCCGCTCAGGCCGGGCCGCGGGTGGCCGATGGGCCCCGACGCCGCGTCCCTGAAGGCGCGGTGGGACGCGTTCGTCCGCGCCGACGGCGCAGGGCGCGAGGCGCTGTTCGGGCCCACCCGGGCGCGCACCCTGCACACGGCCGTCGCGCAGCTGCCGGGCTTCGACGGGGCCACGGAGCCGCTCGCCCGCGCGGCGGGGCCGTGCCCCGAGCCCGTCCGGGTGCTGCACGGGCCCTTCGACGAGCAGTGGCTCATCCCCGACCACCGGCTCATCGACGTGGCACGGGCCGAGCTGTGGCGGGTCCTCGGCGCGGGCCAGCTCTTCCTGACCGAGCAGGGGTACGTCGCCGACGCGGGTACGGCGGGCTCCTCGGGCCCCCCGGTGCTGGCGTCCACCGTGCTCCCCGACGGACGCTCGCCCGCGGGCAGGCCCGGCCGGATCCGCCCGCTGTTCCGGCGCCCCGGCGGCGCCGAACCCAACCTGGCGCCCGGCCTGCTGCCGTTCCTCGCGGCCGCGTACGGCACCGACGTCACCGCCAACGACGTCCTCGCGTGGGTCCTCGCCGCCGCGCGTGCCTCGGCCGCGGGCTGCGTGGTGCCGCTGCCCGCCGACGCCGGGACGTGGGCGCGGGGGGTGGCCGCGGGGCGGCGCCTGAAGTGGCTGCATCTGCGCGGCGCGGGCGGGGAGCGGCCCCGGCTGCCGGGCGGGCGGCGGCCCTATGTCCGCTCGCCGCTGCCGGCACGGCCCGACGTGCTCACGTACGCGCCCGACGACGAGGCGCTCCTGGTGGGGGACGGCGGGATCGTCTCGCCGGTGCCCGCGGGGGCCTGGGACTTCCGGGTGAGCGGGGTCCGGGTGCTAGAGCTCTGGTTCGACCGGCGCGTGGCCGCCGCGGAGCCGGGCACTCTGGAGGCCATCCGTCCCAGCGTCTGGCCTCAGAGCTGGACGTCCCAGCTCCTCGAACTGATCACGGTGCTCGCGCTCCTCGCCGAGGAGGAGCCGTTCGCCGCGGGCGACGGCGGTTCGATCACCGGGGCGGAGCTGCGGGCCGCCGGGGTGCTGCCCGCGCCGGAGTGGGCCCGCCGTCCCGCGTCCGTGCTCGACCATCACGAGGAGGGGCCCGGGGGCCAGTTCGCACTGCTGTGACGTGCGGCAGGGCACAGGCCTGGAACGAAGACGGGGCGACTGGGCCGCACAGGCCTGGAACAGGGTGGGGCGGCTGGGCCCGCCATGCCTGGAACGAAGGTGGGGCGGCTGGGCGCCCGCCCGAAAAAGGGTGGGTGGGTGGGAAAAGAAAAAGGGGGGCGGCGCCCACGCCAGGAACGAGCCGAGGGCGCCCCCGCCAGAAACTAGTGGTTGCCGAACAGCGAGCGCCGCAACCTCCGCAGCGGTGCGAACAGCGACACCCGGCGGACCCGGGCACGCCTCCCGCCGCTGCGGTCGTGCGCGACGTCACGCGAGGTGAGCTCGCGCATCAGCAGCGTCGCCTCGGCCGCCTCGCGCTGCGGGACGGCGGGGCCGCCCAGCACCGAGAGATGACGGTCGAGTCGCGAACTGCTCGCGCCGCTCCCACAAGTGATCGCAGGGACCCTCGCCCTGCTGCGCACTGTTATCTGTTCCATGTCACTCCCCACCCGTACGAGGGCACCCGGCCCAGGGCAGGTTAACCCTATCGCCCCACCATGACACTCGTGTATCCCGGTCGCAGGATTCACCTTCCCCGCAAGGAGGTTGACGATTACTCTCCGAATCCAACTGAATTCAGGGCGAGTTGGACAACCGGGGCAGTTGTAGGCCGCACCGAGCCACCGGCCGGTTCGACGGTCACAGCGAGTGATTCCGCGTCGGTGCGCAGATCGTGCGCGACGACGGGCGTTTCGCCGTCGACGAGCCCGAGCGAGCGGGGCGCCGCCCCGGCGCGCGTCACCCACAGTTGGTGCGCCCGCCCCTCGGGCGGCCCACCGAGACCGGCGGCGGTCACCACGGCCTGTCGCCGCTCCCGCGAGGCGACGACGCCGAGGCCGCGCCCGCGCGGGTCCCGCGCCTCGGCCGCGCGGGCGTCGGGCGCGGCGAGGACGTGGGCGATCTCACGTGCGGCGGCCCGCTCCTCGTCGAGCCGTTCATCGGTACGGACCAGGGCGAAAGCGAGCAGACCGGCCGCGACCATGGCGAGCACCGCGGCGGAAGCGGCGAGCGCGACAAGAACGGGTGCACGCCCACGCGCCGGGGCGCTCCGCCCGTCCCGCGCTCCCGGCACAGGCGCCTGCCCCGGGCCCCGTACCGCGTCCGGTCCCGGCTCCGGCGCCTCCTGTTCGGTGGCGCGCACGGCGGCCAGGATCCGCTCCCGCAGATCCGGCGGCGCCGGCACGGACGCGGCCCGCGCCAGGCGCACGGTGTCGGCGGCGAGCGCGCGCACCTCGTCGGTGCAGCGCGGACAGCGCTCCAGATGCCCCTCGAAGCGGCGTGTCTCCGCCGGGTCGAGGGCGTCGAGTGCGTACGGCACGGCCAGCGAGTGCAGGCCGCGGCCGACGCGCAGACCGCCCGCGTACTCCCGGATCCGGCTGAGCCGGCCGCCCCTCGGTCTCATGCGACGGCGCCCAGGCAGTCGCGCAGGCGCAGCAGCCCGTCCCGCATCCGCGTCTTGACGGTGCCGAGCGGTACGGAAAGGCGCCGGGCGACCTCGCGGTAGGTGTAGCCGTCGTAGTAGGCGAGCGTCACGGCCTGGTGCTGGAGGTCGGTGAGGCGCTCCAGGCAGCGGCGCACCCACTCCCGCTCCAGGCTGTCCTCGACCTCCTCGGCGACCTGGTCGAACGCGGGCGGCTCGGCGCGCTGGGCCACGCGCCGCTCCCGCTCACCGGCCGCGCGGACGCTGCGCACCCGGTCGACGGCCCTGCGGTGGGCGAGGGTGAGGATCCAGGAGAGGGCGGTGCCGCGCCGCGGGTCGTAGCGGGCGGCGGTGCGCCAGAGTTCGAGGAGCACCTCCTGGGCGACCTCCTCCGACTGGGAGCGGTCGCGCAGGACCCGCTGGACGAGCCCGTACACCGGACCCGACACCAGTCCGTACAGCTCCTCGAAGGCCTGCTGGTCCCCCTGGGCCACCCGTGGCAGCAGATCGTCGGCGTCCACAGCGTCCCCCTTCCCCCCGGGCGGTACCGCTCCCCCGCGGTCCCGCTCACGGGCGCCAATTCTGGACGCGGGGGCGGGCCTGTGCGAGCCCCCGGACGGGATTGGTGCAATCCAATACGGCGGGGCCCCGCGTCCGTGTACACCACCGCCGAACTGCGTGTACACCACCGCCGAAGTGCGTGCGTACCCCCGTCGGTCCGCGGGCGGATCCGCACCAATCCGGGTGCGCCCCGGCACCGAATGGCGTGCGTCAGGCGGATCGCGCGGATGTCGCGCGGCCGCACCACGACCGTGAGGACGGACGCGATGACAGCAGTCGCAAGGAGCCGGGCGGGACGGCGGAGGATCCGCACGCTCACCGGGCTCGTGTGCGGCGCGCTGGCCGCCGGGGGGCTCGCAGCCGCCGGTACCAGCACGCTCGAACCGGAAGCGGCCCACGCTTCCAGCCACCGGGAGGCCCCGCTCATCTCGGGGCAGCCGGAGTACGACAACACCGATGTGTACGCCTTCGTCAGCCCCGACCGGCCGGACACGACGACCCTCGTCGCGAACTGGGTGCCGTTCGAGGAGCCCGCGGGCGGACCGACCTTCTACCCGTTCCCCGAGGACGGCCGCTACGACATCCACATCGACAACGACGGCGACGGGCAGGGCGACCTGCTCTACCGCTGGACGTTCGACACCAGGACGAGGAACGGCAACACCTACCGCTACAACACCGGCCCGGTGACGAGCCTGGACGACCCCGACCTCAATGTGACCCAGACGTACGACATCGACCTGCTCAAGCTGAAGGAGCAGCGGGTGGTGTCCACGACGAAGGTCGCCGACAACCTCCCGATCGCGCCGTCGAACGTCGGCAAGGCGTCGATGCCGAACTACGCCAAGCTGCGCGACCAGGCGGTGCGCAAGCTGCCCGGCGGCAACACCGCGTTCGCCGGCCAGGCCGACGACCCGTTCTTCCTGGATCTGCGGGTCTTCAACCAGCTGTACGGGGGCGACCTCTCGGAGGTGGGCCGGGACACCCTCGCCGGGTACAACGTCAACTCCATCGCCCTCCAGGTGCCGTCGGCCACGCTGCGGCAGTCGGCGGACCAGCCCGTCGTGGGCGTCTGGTCGACCACCGACCGGCGCAACGCGGACGGCAAGTGGACGCAGGTCTCCCGGCTCGGGTCGCCGCTGGTGAACGAGCTCGTCGTCCCGATCAAGGACAAGGACAAGTTCAACGCGTCCTCGCCGTGGAACGACGCGGACTTCGCGAAGTACGTCAACAAGCCCGAGCTGCCGAAGCTGATCGAGGACCAGTACAAGATCAAGGCACCCGCGGAGGACCGCAAGGACCTGGTGTCGGTGTTCCTGACCGGCGTGAAGGGCCTCAACCAGCCGCCGAACGGGCGGGCCGCGGAGGAGCTGCGGCTCGACACCTCCACGAAGCCGACCGCGGCACCGAAGCGGCTCGGCGTCCTGGACGGCGACAACGGGGGCTATCCCAACGGGCGGCGGCTGAGCGACGACGTCGTCGACATCTCGCTCCAGGTCGTCCAGGGCGAACTCGTCGGCCAGAAGAACGATCTGGGCGACGCGGTCGACGTCAACGACCGGCCCTTCGGGAAGGCCTTCCCGTACCTGGCCCTGCCCACGTCGGGCTCGCGCGGCCAGGTCGCCGAGAAGGGCTCGGGTTCCCAGTCGGGTCCCGGCGAGCGCAACATGCTGAACGGCGGCGCCGCGCCCGTGGACGACGGGAACGGCACCGACGACACCGTGCTGCTCGCGTCGATCGCGGCCGGTGGCGCCGGAGTGCTGCTCATGGGCCTCGGCTTCGCCTGGTGGCGCACCCGCGGTCCCGGCCGGACCGTCCGGGGGCGTGCCGCCGGAACGGGGGGAGTCTGACATGACGCACCGCCGACGGCACACGGACGCCTCCGCGCCCACCCCGGCGCGGGCGGGCGACGTCGTCCGGCTCGTCACGGGCGGACGGCGGCAGCGCGCCGAACGGTCCGCCACGCGCGGGCCGCAAGGCAGCGGGGCACGGAGCGGCGGACCGCAGAGCGGCGGGTCACGGAGCGGCGGGCCGACCGTGCGTCGCCTCGGCGTCGTCGTCGCCCTCGCGGTCACGCTGACCGCGACCGCGGTGATCGTCGGCGGTGCGGGAGACAAGGGGCGGCCGTCGACGACGGCCGCCCCGCCGCTCCGGTACCCGGCGGCGCCGGACGGGCTGCCCGCGGGCGACCTCGACCGGGGGGTGACCGTGCTGCGCGACCGGGTGCGGGAGTCCCCGCGGGACTTCAGGTCGTGGGCCGCGCTCGGCTCGGCGTACGTGGAGCAGGCGCGGACGCACGCCGACCCGACGCGCTACGCCGAGGCCGACCGGGCCCTCGGCCGGGCGCTGCGGCTCCGGCCGGGGTACGACGGCGCGCTCGCCGGGCGCGCCGCGCTCGCCGCGGCCCGGCACGACTTCACGGGCGCGCTGCGGTACGCCGACCGTGCCCTCGCCGCGAACGCCTACAACGAACGGGCCCTCGCCTCCCGTATCGACGCCCTCGTCGAACTCGGCTCCTACGACCGGGCGTTGCGGGCGGCCCGCACCGCGGACGCGCGCAGGCCGGGCATCCCGGTCTTCACGCGGTACGCGTACGTACGGGAGCTGCGGGGGGACGTCACCGGAGCGCGCGCCGCCCTCGAACGCGCGCTGGGCTCCGCACGGGAGCCCGACGACATCGCGTACGTCGCGACAGCGCTCGCCCAGCTCGCTTGGCGGCAGGGCCACTACGTGGAGGCGGCCCGGCGGTGCGCCGTCGCGCTGCGGGCCGAGCCCGCGTACGTACCCGCCCTGGAGACCCGGGGGCGGGTGCGCGCCGCGCGGGGCGAGACCGCCGCCGCCGTGGCGGACCTGCGCGTGGTCGTCGCCCGCCAGCCGCTGCCCGGACATTTGGTGACGCTCGGGGAACTGTACGAGGTGCGCGGGGACCGGGAGCGGTCGCGCGAGCAGTACGCGCTGATCACGGCGTGGACCGAGCTGGCCCGCGCGAACGGGGTGAACGCCGATCTGGACACCGCGCTCGCCGCGGCGGACCACGGCGACCGGACGACGGCCCTCGCCGCGGCCCGCGCCGAGTGGGGGCGGCGGCACACCGTGCACACGGCGGACGCCCTGGCCTGGGCCCTGCACGGGGCGGGACGCGACAAGGAGGCCCTGCGGTACGCCCGGCGCGCCACGGCCACGGGGTTCCGTGAGGCGCCGTTCTTCTACCACCGTGCCGTGATCGAGCACCGCGCGGGCTCCACGCGGGCGGCACGGCACTGGCTGCGGGCCGCCCTCGACCTCAATCCCGGCTTCTCCCCCGTGGGCGCGCGGGACGCGGTCAGGCTTCAGAAGGAGCTGGGATGACCGGGCGCCGACGCCGACCCGCGCGGGGTGCCCGGTGGCGGTGGGCGCGGCGGCTTGCGGCCGTCGTGCTGCTCGGTGTCGGCGCTGCCCTCGCGCTGCCCGCCGCGGGTGCCGCCGCCCACCCTCTCGGCAACTTCACCGTGAACCAGCACGACGCGCTCACCCTCGCCCCGGGCCGCCTGCGCGTCGACCACGTGGAGGACCTCGCGGAGATCCCCGGCACGCAGGCGAAGCCCGCGATCCGACGCGAGGGGAAGGAGGCGTGGGCGGCCGAGCGCTGCCGCCGGGCGGCCGGCAGCGCGCGGGTGCGGCTCGGCGGGGAGCCCGTGCGGCTCACGCCGGGTACCGCGCGGGCCCAGGTGCGGCCCGGTCAGGCGGGGCTCCCCACCGTGCGCGTGGAGTGCCGCTTCGACGCCCGGCTCCCCGGGGAGGGGGCGGGGCGCGTCGAGTTGGCCTATCGGGCTCCGGCGCAGGCGGCTCCGGGGTGGCGTGAGATCACCGCCCGCGGCGACCGCATGACCCTCACCGACAGCGACGTGCCCACCACGTCCGCCTCCCGGCAGCTCACCCGCTACCCGAAGGACCGCGCCTCGTCCCCGCCGGACACCACCACCGCCACCGTGCGCGCGCGGCCGGGCGGCCCCGCCCTCGGCGAGGAGCCGGCACCGCCCGCCTCCGCGCTGCCCGCCGCGGCCACCGACGCGCTCACAGGGCTCGTGGCCCGGCACGACCTGACCTGGGGGTTCGCCGCCGTCGCGCTGGTCACCGCGCTGTTGCTCGGCGCCCTGCACGCGCTCGCCCCGGGGCACGGCAAGACCCTGATGGCCGCGACGGCCGCGGCCCGCGGCACCGCGTCGCTGCGGGACGTCCTGCCGCTCGCGGCGTCCGTCACGGTGACGCACACCCTGGGGGTCGTCGCCCTGGGGCTGCTCGTGGCGGGCGGTTCGGCGGCGGCGCCCTCGATCGTGGCGTGGCTGGGCGTCGCCAGCGGTCTCCTCGTCACGGGCGCGGGCGCCCTGCTGCTCCGCAGGGCCTGGCGCCACCGCAAGCACGGCGGCCACGGACACGGGCACACCCACGGCCATGCCCACACCCATGGTCACGACCACGGCCACCCCCGTCCCCACGGGCACAGCCACGACCACGGCCACACGCACGGGCACGGCCACACGCATGGGCGCGGGCACACCCACGGGCACGGACACCCCCACACCCACCCCGAGCGCCCCACCCTCCGCGGCACCCTCTTCCTCGGCTTCGCCGGTGGTCTGGTGCCCAGTCCCTCCGCCGTGGTGGTGCTCGTCGGCGCCGCCGCGCTCGGCGAGGCCTGGTTCGGGCTGCTCCTCGTCCTCGCGTACGGGGCGGGGCTCGCCCTGACCCTGACGGCGGCGGGGTTCCTCGTCGTGCGGCTCGGCTCGCGGGTCACCGCGGCGGCCGGGCGGCGGCTGACGGCGCGGCGGGCACGGGGGCGGCGCCTGGCCGGGCTCGCGCGCCGCCTCGCTCCCCTCGGCTCCGCGTGCGTCGTGTTCGCCCTTGGGTGCGGATTGGTGTTCAAGGGGGCCGCAACCGCACTCGGTTGAGCTACTTTTGTGGAGAATCGCACGGCTGCGAAGGGGGCCCTCGTGACCGACGAAGCACGAGTGATCGCGGGGCGCTACCGCCTCCTCGCCCCGCTCGGCGAAGGGGGCATGGGCACCGTGTGGCGTGCCATGGACGACGTCCTCGGCCGCGAGGTCGCCGTCAAGGAGGTGCGCGCGCCCGCCGGGCTCCCGGCGAGCGAGGTCGAGCGGCTCTACGCCCGCCTGGAGCGCGAGGCCTGGGCGGCCGCCCGTATCCCGCACCGCAATGTGGTGACGGTGTACGACGTCGCCCTGGACGAGGACCGGCCGTGGATCGTGATGGAGCTGGTGCGCGGTCTGTCCCTGTCGGACGTCCTGGAGTCCGAGGGCCCGATGTCCCCGCGGCGGGCCGCGTACGTGGGCGCGGAGGTCCTCGGGGCGCTGCGGGCCGCGCACGACGCGGGGATCCTGCACCGGGACGTCAAGCCCGGCAACGTACTCCTGGCCAATGACGGCCGGGTGGTGCTCACGGACTTCGGGATCGCGATGGTGGAGGGCAGTTCGGCCCTCACCATGACCGGCGAGGTCGTCGGCTCGCCCGAGTTCCTCGCGCCCGAGCGGGCGATGGGGCGGCGGCCCGGCCCCGAGTCCGACCTGTGGTCCCTCGGTGTGCTCCTGTACGCGGCCGTGGAGGGCGTCTCGCCGTTCCGGCAGAACACACCGCTGAGCACGCTGCGCGCGGTCGTCGACGAGGAGTTGCCGCCGCCGCGGAACGCGGGGCCGCTGACCCCGGTCATCGAGGGGCTGCTGCGCAAGGACCCGGCGGAGCGCTCGCTCGCGGCGGACACCGAGCGCGATCTGCGCCTGGTGGCCGAGGGCCGCCCGCCGCAGGCGGACACGGCCTCGTCGCCGGCCTACCAGCCGACCGTCACCGCACACCGGCAGCCCGAGCACACCCCACCGCTCCCGCCCGCCGGGCTGCGCTCCGCCGCCCCGACCGCTCCCTCCCCCGACACGACCACGACAGCGGCGCCGGGGACGTCCGAGGCCCGTCGGCGGCGCGCCCGCGCGGCGATCGTCGCCGGCCTCACCGTCCTGGCCCTGGCCATCGGCGGCATCACGTACGCCCTGATGAACGACGACTCGGGCGGCGACGGCAGGAACGGCACCAACAACGACAGCGGCGGCGGGAGCGGCGGCAACGACAGCGGCGGAAACGACTCGGGCGGAAGCGGCGGCGGCTCGGGCGGCGGCGACGGCGGGAACGGCTCCGGCGGCGGCAACGGCGACAGCGGCGGCACGAACGGCGGTGCCACCGGCGGCGGAGCCACCGGCGGGAACGGCGGCGGAGACGGCGGCGGCGGGAACGGCGGCGGCGACGGCGGGAACGGCGGCAACAGCACCCCCCAGTCCGTGCACGTCACCGTCACCGGCCACCGCACCTCGTACACCGGACCGTGCCCGGTCCCGGCCGCGGCGGCGCCGTCGTTCACGGCCCGTTTCACCGTGGGGCGGGTGCCCGCGACCGTGCAGTACCGCTGGCTCGTCGCCGCGGGCGGGTCCAGCGATCCGGCGTGGAAGTCCCTGTCGTTCCCGGCGGGAGGCGGCAGGAACAAGGACGCCCAGCACGACGAGGCGCCGTCCTGGGCGGATCCCGGTACCTACCGCGGCAGTGTCCGCGTCGAGGTCCGGAGCCCGGCGGCCGTCACGTCGAACTCCGTCGCCTACACCGTGACCTGCGAGGACGAGGAGGAGCCCACGACCGGCGGGGGCTCCTCGTCGCCTTACGAGCAGTGACGCCCCCTCAGGATGCGGCGCCGCGGAAGACGGGCAGATAGCCGCCGGACTGGCCCGCGGCGGTCGGGTGGTACGACTCGCCGATGTCGCCCCAGTTGACGCTGTGCAGCCACGAGTCGCCGGAGCAGATCTCGTGTCCGGTGAAGGTGGAGGTGACGTCGCCGAAGGTGAAGCCGTGGTCGGCGGCGCGCTTGGCGGTGGCGGTGTTGAGGTGGTCGGCGGCGCCGTTGATGGCGCGGCGCTCCCCCTCGCTCAGGCCGGCGAGGCAGCTGCCTCCCAGCTTGTAGAAGCGCGGGTAGCCGAGCACCACCACGCGCGCGGACGGCGCCTTGCTCTCGATGGCCGAGTAGACCCGGTCGAGCTGGCCGGGCAGGGTCGAGTCGACGTACGCCTTCGCCTGGTTGACGCGGTTGACGCAGGCGGACTCGGACTGGAGCACGCAGGTCGTCATCACGTCGGCGAAGCCCGCGTCGTTGCCGCCGACGCTGACGGACACCAGGCCGGTGCCGGAGTTCAGGGGGCCGAGCTGGTTCGCGAGGACGTCGCCGGTGCGCGCGCCGGAACACGCGGTGAAGCTGAAGCTGGCGGGGGCGTTCTGGGCGGCCCACAGGGCCGGGTAGGCGCGGGTGCTGCGTTTGCAGGAGCCGCTGCCGCTGTCGTAGCTGCCGGCGCCGACACCGGAGGAGTAGGAGTCGCCGAGAGCCACATAGGCGGGTGCCGCGGCCCTCTCGTCGCGGGAATCCGCGTGCGCCGCGCCCACTCCGGTGAGAGTGCAGGCGGCGGCAAGGAGGAGCGAGGAAGCATATGACGTGAAGCGGGACAATCTCATGAAACCTCCCTTAGCAGGATTTCTGCCTCGACAGTGGTAGCACGCACCCGAGCCCACGGGCGGTGTCCATGTCAATTAATTCTTCAGTAATTCCCTTGCCCACCAGAGGAGTTCATTGATCGGACCACAGTCCGACAACGAACATCTGCACACACCCTCCGCATCTTGACGGGCCGCCTGAGACTGGGCCACATTGAAGCCCGGCATCCGGCGTCTTTGGGGGGCAAATTCGCCCATGCAGTCCATAGGAATCAAGTCGGCGTCATCCGGACGGGTACCGCCGGAAGAGGACCCCGACCAGGGCTCGCGCACCGCGGAGCCGTCGAAGTACGCGCGATACGCGGACTACGCACCCCTCCTCGCGGGAGTGGGCGCGACCGCCGGCTGCGCGGGGGCGCTCCTCGCCCTGCTCGACCTCTCCTCGCCGCTGCGCGGCCCGCTCGTGCTCTTCTTCCTCCTCGCGGCGCCGGGGTTCGCCCTGGCGCCCTGGTTGCGCGGGCTCGACGTCCGGGGCCGCGCCGTGGCCTGTGCCTCCGGGGCGGTGGTGGTCAACCTGTTCGTCGCCCAGGCCATGCTGGCCCTTCATGTGTGGTCGGTCCGCGGCGGTGTCGCGGCGGTCGGCGGGGTCGGCGCGCTCGTCTTCCTGTCGGCACTGGCGCGGCGACGGCGTCACCGCACCCCGAGTGGAGGGACCCCATGACGTGGACATCACCGTGCACCGCCCCGGCGAGCTCAGCGCCGCCGACCGGGTGGCGTGGACCGGGATGCAGTCCAAGGCCCATCTGAACGGCGCACCCGGCCTCTCGAATCCTTTCCTGTCACCGGAGTTCACGCTCGCCATGGGGCGCGTCCGCAAGAACGTGCGCGTCGCCGTCGTCACGGAGGACGGCGAGCCGGCCGCGTACCTCCCCTTCCAGAGATCCAGAACCGGCGTGGGCCGGGCCGTCGGCCTCGGCGTCTCCGACTGCCAGGGCGTGATGCACCGCCCCGGCTACACCTGGGACGCGCGCCAACTCCTGCGGGGCTGCGATCTGGTGCTGTGGGAGTTCGACCACCTCGCGGCCGGTCAGACCGCCTTCGAGACCGGCACGACCGGCGTCTTCCCGTCCCCGGTCATGGATCTCGACCAGGGCTACGAGGCCTACCTCGGCCGGCTGCGCGCCCGCTCGCCGAAGTTCCTGCGCTCCACCCTCGCCAAGGGCCGCAGGCTCAGCCGCGACCACGGCGAACTCCGCTACGTGCACGACGAGCGCGACCCCGGGGTGCTGCGCACGCTGCTCGGCTGGAAGTCCGCGCAGTACCGCAGGACGGGCCGCAGCGACCGCTTCGCGCACGACTGGATCACCGGGCTCGTGCACCAGCTCTTCCACACCCGCCGCGAGACCTTCGCCGGCACGCTGTCCATCCTCTACGCCGGGGACGCCCCGGTCGCAGGGCACTTCGGGCTGCGCAGCGAGCGGGTGCTGGTGAGCTGGTTCCCCGCGTACGACCCGGACTTCGCGCGGTACTCACCGGGGCTGCTGCTGCATCTGCGCATGGCCGAGGCGGCCGCCGCCGACGGCATCGCGCATCTCGATCTGGGCCGGGGCCAGAAACAGTACAAAGATTCGTTGAAGACACGTGAACTTGTCGTGTCCGAGGGATGGGTGGCGTTGCGCCACCCCATGGCTCTCGGCCATCGTGTGCACCGCGCGCCGGTCCGCGCGTTGCGCAACACCGTCGTCGGGCGACCGGCATTGTTCCGACCGGCAGACCACCTGCTCAAGCGCCTGGGGAAGATCCGTTCCGGGCACCGGAAAGAGTAGGAATCGCACAGGAAGCGCCACGGAACGGCACTGAAAAATGGGGTTCCGGACACCTGCCCGGTGTCCGAAGCAGCGGTCAAATATCCGAAAACGTGAGACCCCGTTCCAGGTCTTGCCATACGGTCGCAAGCATCAATACCGTCGTACATCCACCCGCATCGATTCATCGGCTGTCGGTCTAGGGGAGGGCTCAAGACCGCGATGGGTTCCGGTGCGGGGCGCGGTAGGGGGGTGCCCGTGCCCGGTGATCGAATTTCTGCCGGAACACGTGCCGCGCAGTTATGCCAGCTCACTCGGCATGCCCGAAGATCCATTCCAGCATGTCCGCAGTGAGAATCCCCCCTTTCGAACCGGATCCACAACCGGACCGCCCGGGGGCGGGCGGTCCACCGGACGAGAGGGATCAGACTCATGAGTTCTGCTGTGCGCCCGGCCGGCCCGGGACAAGATCCTTTGATCGAGGCGGCCGCCGACACGGCGGCGGGCCCCGAAAAGGCCGTACAGCCCGAAGAATCGGCCATTGTCGGATTGCCCGCCATTCCAAGTCAGCACGAATACCGGCCGGTCTCCTCACATCTGGCCATTGCGCCACCGGTGAGCGTGGTCATTCCCGCCATGAACGAGGCGGAGAATCTTCCTTACGTGTTCAAGACCCTGCCCGAGTGGGTTCATGAAGTCGTCCTGGTGGACGGCAATTCCACCGACGACACGGTCGCCGTGGCCCGCGAGCTGTGGCCGGACGTGAAGGTGGTGCGCCAGCTCGGCAAGGGCAAGGGCGACGCGCTCATCACGGGCTTCGAGGCCTGCACCGGCGACATCATCGTGATGGTCGACGCGGACGGCTCCGCCGACGGCCACGAGATAGTCAGCTACGTCTCCGCGCTGGTCTCCGGCGCCGACTTCGCCAAGGGCTCCCGTTTCGCCAACGGCGGCGGCACCGACGACATGACCTTCATCCGCAAGCTCGGCAACCACGTCCTGTGCTCCGTGGTCAACGCCAAGTTCGGCGCCCGCTACACGGACCTGTGCTACGGCTACAACGCCTTCTGGCGGCACTGCCTGGACAAGATCGAACTCGACTGCACCGGCTTCGAGGTCGAGACGCTGATGAACATCCGCGTCGTCAAGGCCGGACTCAAGGTGCAGGAGATCCCGAGCCACGAGTACCTGCGCATCCACGGTGTCAGCAACCTCAGTGCCGTCCGCGACGGCCTGCGGGTGCTCAAGGTGATCCTCACCGAACGCTCCAACAGGCACAGCAGGCGTACGCAGCGACAGGGTGCGCGCACCGCGGGCCTGCCACACCGGGGAGAAGCTTCTTGACCTCCATCTCGGTGGTCGTCTGCGTGTACACCGAGGACCGCTGGGAGGACATCCTCGCAGCGGTCTCCTCGGTGCGCGCGCAGTCCCACAAGGCCCACGAGACCCTGCTCGTGGTGGACCACAACACTCCACTGCTCGACCGCCTGACCAGGGAGTACAAGGAGACGGGAGAGGTGCGGGTGCTCGCCAACGCGGGCCCCCGCGGCCTGTCCGCGGGCCGCAACACCGGCATCGCGGAGTCCTCCGGGGAGATCGTCGCCTTCCTGGACGACGACGCCGTCGCCGAGCGGGACTGGCTGCTCCGCTTCGCCGAGGGGTACACCGACCCGAAGGTGTTCGCGGTCGGCGGGCGCACCCTGCCCGCCTGGGCCTCCGGGCGCAGACCCGTCTGGTTCCCCGAGGAGTTCGACTGGGTCGTCGGCTGCATGTACCGCGGCCATCCCACGGGCCGGGTCCGGGTGCGCAACGTCCTCGGCGGCAACGCCTCCTTCCGGCGCACCGCCTTCGACGTCGCGGGCGGCTTCGCCAACGGCATCGGCCGCGACGGCGACAAGCTGCCGCTCGGCTGCGAGGAGACGGAGCTGTGCATCCGGCTCACCCGCGCGCGGCCCGACGCGGTCCTGCTCATCGACGACCGCGCGATCATCCACCACCGGGTGCCGGCGGCGCGGGAACGCTTCGCCTACTTCCGCACCCGGGCGTACGCCGAGGGCCTCTCCAAGGCCCTGGTGGCGCGCAGCGTGGGCGCGGACAAGGGCCTGGAGTCGGAGCGGCGCTACACCACCCGGGTGCTGCCCGCCGGTGTCGGCCGGGGCCTCAGGGACGCGCTCCTGGCCCGTCCCGGCGGCGCCGGGCGCGCGGGCGCCATCGTGGCGGGCGTGGCCGCCGCCGCGGGCGGGTACCTCGTCGGGAGCGCCCGCGCGCGCCGCTCCGGCGCGACGTTCTCGATCGTGGACGTGCCCGGTGCGGCGTCGGGTCCCACGGACCCCGGGGCCGGACGGGGCGCGAAGGGCCCGGGGGGCGGGGAGGCCGCCGCATGAGCACCTCGGGCATACCGATCCTGATGTACCACTCGGTCGCGCGGGAGCCGAACGAGGCCACGCACGACCTGTCCGTGGCACCCGAGGCGTTCGCCGAGCAGATGGAGGTCGTCCGCGCGCTCGGCTGCACCCCGCTCACCACCGCCCAGCTGGCCTGGCACTGGCGCCACCCCGGCCGCCCGCTGCCCACCCGGCCCGTCCTGATCACCTTCGACGACGGGTACGAGGGCGTGCACCGGCACGCGCTCCCGTCCCTGGCCCGGCACGGCTACGCCTCGACGCTGTTCGTCGCGACGGGCTGGCTGCGCGGGAAGTACGACACCGGGGGCGGCCTCGACACCATGCTCGACTGGGACCAGGTGCGCGATCTGGCGGCGGCGGGCGCGGAGATCGGCGGACACAGCCACACCCATCCGCAGCTCGACCAACTCAGCGACGACGCGCTCTGGTTCGAGCTGGTGCGCTGTCGTGAGATCCTCGCCGACGAGCTGGGCACACCGCCCGTGTCGTTCGCCTATCCCTACGGCTACTCGTGCCGCCGGGTGCGGAGTGCCGTGCGGGGTGCCGGGTTCGGGCAGTCGCTCGCCGTGGGCAACAGCCTGGCCCGGCGCCGTCAGGGCCCGTACGCGCTGCGCCGGGTGACGGTGCGGCGCAGCACGGGCGTCGACGAGTTCGAGTGTCTCCTGCTCGGCCGCTCGATCACCCGGTGCTTCGCCAGGGACCGGATGCTCAGCAAGGGATACGCCATCGTCCGCAGAGCCCGACAAGCCCGCCGGAAGGCAGCTCGCGCCCGTGTCTGACACGAAGACCACCGCAGCGGCAGAGGTCACCGGAACCGACGCGCCGGACGGCGGGGCACCGCCGTCCGGCAGGCAGCGCCGCATGCGGCTGCCCGGAGCACGGAAGGGCGGGAACAGCACCCCGCTGTTCCGCAACGCCTACGCGCTCATGCTCAACACCGGCATCTCCGGCCTGCTCGGCCTCGGCTTCTGGCTGGCCGCCGCCCGGTACTACTCGGAGTCGGCGGTCGGTCAGGGGTCGGCGGCCATCGCGGCGATGAAGCTCCTCGCGGGCATCACCGCCGTCACCCTCATGGGTGCGCTCGCCCGCTTCATCCCGGTGGCGGGCCGCGCCACCGGGAGGCTCATCTTCCGCACGTACGCGGGAAGTTCCGTGGTCGTCGGCCTCGCGGCCCTCGTGTTCCTGTTCACCCTGGACCTGTGGGGCCCGTCCTACCGCTTCCTGCACGGCCCGCTGGCCGGGATCGGCTTCGTCGCCGCGGTGATCGCGTGGTCGCTCCTGACGCTCCAGGACGGCGTGCTCACCGGACTGCGCAACGCGCTGTGGGTGCCGGTGGGCAACACCGTGTTCTCGGTGGTGAAGCTGGGGCTCCTGATCGCCTTCGCCGCGGCCGTCCCCACGGCCGGGGTCTTCGTGTCGTGGGTGGCCGCGATCGCCTTCTCGGTGGTGCCGCTCGGCTGGCTGGTGTTCCGGCGGCTCGTGCCGCGCCACGTCGAGGCCACCGCGGGCCGGACGAGGCCGCCTTCGCTGCGCGAGATGGGGCGCTTCCTCGCGGGTGACTACACCGGTTCGCTGTGCTCCCTCGCCGTGGTCTACCTCGTGCCGGTGATCGTGGCCGCGCAGGTGAGTTCCGAGGACAACGCGTACTTCTACATCGCGACGACCATCGGCGGCACGACGAACCTGCTCGCCATCAACATGGGCGCGTCGCTGACCGTGGAGGGCGCCCACGACCCGGCCCGGCTCGCCGCCAACACCCGGGCCGCGCTGCGCCGGATGGCCCGGATCATGCTTCCGGTGTGCGGCATCCTCTTCGTCGGCGCGCCGTACATCCTGCACGTCTTCGGCTCCGGCTACTCGGAGGCGGCGACTCCGCTGCTGCGCTGGTTCGCGGTGGGCGCGGCGCTGCGGGTCGTCATGGAGACGTACTTCGCCGTCCTGCGCGCCCAGAGCCGGACCTCGGGCCTCGCGTGGTTGCAGGGCCTGCTGTGCGTCATGGTGCTCGGCCTGACGCTGCTGCTGCTGCCGCGGATGGGGCTGACCGGCGCGGGCGTCGCGGAGATCTCCAGCCTGGCGCTGATCGTGGCGATCGCGGCGCCCAAGCTGTACGCGATCACGCGTTCGGCTCCGGGTGAGCGCGCGGCCCCGGACGGCGACCTGGCGGACCTGGGCACCCCCGACTCCCCCGCGCACGCCCGGCCCGACGCGGCCGGGCAGGGGCCCCAGCGGTCCGCGGAGCGGCGGCGGCACGGTCCCGCGTGGGCGCTGCGCGAGTCCCTCGACTCCGACACACTGCAACTGGCGGTCCAGATCGACCTGGACCACCAGGAGCGGCGCCCGGACGTACGTCCGGGCCTGACGGATCGGGGGCCCGCGGGGGCGGGCGAGGGGGACAGCGCGATGACAGGTCACCGGCCCACGTGGGCGGCCGAGGAGGCGCCGTCCGCGGCCCCGCCCGCGGCCCCGCCCGGCAAGCGCGGGGTGGTGCTCAGCAAGACGGGCGGGGCAGCCGGGACGGCACACGGAACAGACGAAACACACGGAACGCACGGAACGCACGGAACAGACGGAGCAGACGGAGCAGTGGCTGAAGGACCGAACACGCTGGACGCCCTCGACGGCCTGGGCGACGTGGACGGCCTGGGCGATCTGAACGGGCCGGACACGGCGAAGGAGCCCGCGAAGGAGCCCTGGCCGACCGTGGTGAACCCGATGGCTCCCCCGGTCGCCGTGCCTCCGCAGGCGCTCACCCCCCGTGCCGGGACCCCGCCCACACCGACCCCGGGCGCATCGCCCGCCCCGGCTGCGTCAGTGGCACCGGCAGCCCCAGCCGCACCTGCCGCCCCGGACACCGCGTCCCCGCCCCGCACGGGTGCCGCGCCACGTCCGGGAGCGGGCCGGGCGGCGCGGCGGCTCCCGCTCGTCCTCGGCGCGCTCCTCGTCGCGGCCCTCGGCCTGTACTGGTTTCCGGTGGCCGGGCTCGGCGAGCGGGACCTCGACCGCATGGGCGGGCTCGGGCTCGTCTCCGTCCTTCCGCTGCCCACGCTCCTCGGGGCCGTGCTCCTCGTGGGCGTGTTCGCCGCGCTGCTGCGGCAGGAGCGCCCGCACCGGGGGCTGCTGCTGCTGACCCTGGTCGCGACCGTCGTGTCCCTGCACGCGCTGCCGGCCGTCATCGAGACGGAGCCGCGGTTCGCGACGGCCTGGCAGCACCTGGGCTTCATGGAGTACATCGACAGGACCGGCACGGCGGTGCCCGACCTGGACGCGCGCTGGAGCTGGCCCGGCTTCTTCGCCGCCGCCACGTTCTTCGCGAAGGCGTGCGGCGTCTCGGACATGACGGAGGTCGTCCGCTGGTGGCCGACGGCGATCCAACTGCTGTACCTGGTGCCGATGTTCCTGCTCACCCGCTCCCTGCGGGCGAGCTGGCGCGCCAAGTGGGCGGGCCTGTGGATCTTCGTCCTGAGCGGCTGGGTCGGCCAGGACTACTTCTCGCCGCAGGGCTTCACCTATCTGCTGTACATCGCCTTCGTGGCCATCCTGCTCGTGTGGTTCCGCGCGCCGCGCGTGGTCTGGACGAAACGGCGGCCCGGCGAGGCCGAGGTGGAGCCCGCGAACCGCCGCCAGCAGGCGGTGCTCCTGCTCGTCCTGATGGGCCTGTTCGCGGGCACGGTGCCCGCGCACCAGCTCACGCCGTTCGTGATGCTGGGCGTCCTCACGGTCCTGGTCCTGGTGCGCCGCAGCGAACTGCGGGGCCTGCCGCTGCTGTGCGGCGTCATGGTCGCCGTGTGGCTCGGTTTCTTCGCGGAGCCGTACTGGTCGGGGCACTTCGGCGAGCTGTTCGGCGGTGTCGGCGGCGTGGGCGGCAATGTGTCGTCGTCGGTGTCCGGCCGTATCGAGGGCGGCAGCGAGACGCACAAGATGGTCCTGTACGTCCGGGTGGCGCTCGCCGGTTCGGTCCTCGCCCTCGCCTGCTGGGGCTGGTGGCGCCGGCGCAGGAACAAGTACCGCGAGGTGTCGCTCGTCGTCCTCACCTTCGTGCCGTTCCTCGGCTTCGGCATGCAGAGCTACGGCGGCGAGATGGCGCTGCGCGTGTTCATGTTCGCGCTGCCGGGCGCGGCGCTGCTCGCCGGGCTCTCGCTGTTCCCGCGTACGGGCGCCACGGCGGAGGAGCGCGACCGCGACCGCAGGAGCCTCGCACCGGTGGCCGCGCTGCTCGCCGGTCTTGTCCTCGTCGGCGGCTTCCTGGTGGCGCGCTGGGGCAACGAGCCCTTCGAGCGGGTCAGGACCGGCGAGGTCGCCGCCATGGAGTACGTGTACGCGCACGACGACCCGACGGTGCGGCTGCTGTGGATGAGCAACGACACCGTCAACAACGTCACGCCCGCGATCCCCTGGGGCAAGCAGGACGCCGAGAAGGTCGAGTACGTGCCCACCCTCGCGCCCGCGGACCCGGTCCTGGTGTCCGGCCTGGTGAAGGCCCTCAAGGAGGCGGGCCCGAACTCGTACCTCATGATCAACCGCAGCCAGACCGTCTATCTCCAGATGGACACCGGCTATCCGGAGAACTGGGACACCCGTCTCGCCGAGAACCTCGACAAGCGCTCGGAGCTGAAGAAGGTGTACGGCAACGGCGACGCCACGCTGTACGCGCTGCGTTCGGGGCCCGACGCCCCGGTCGCGAAGGCCGACCCGGGCCCGGCCGGTCCGAAGGTGACGTGGACGGCGTGGTCGGTGGTGGGCGCCCTCGCCGTGCTCGCGCTGATCGCGCTGCTCGCCGTGCGGGAGGTCGTACGGGTGGCGGCGGCGCCCAGCGTGGGGCAGCAGCGCTGGCTCCAGAGCAGCTTCTGGTTCTCGCTGCCGCTGCTCGCGGTGTTCCTGGCCTCGCTGATCCAGCGGTTCCTGACGATGGCGTAGCGGGCGGCACTGCCCCGGCGGACGGGGGCGCGCGTGGCTCACCCGGTGAGGCGGTTCACCGGGTGAGCCACTTCACCTCGTAGGCGGCCATGTCGAACCGCTTGCCGTCGACCTCGGCGCTGATCCTGCGGTTCTTGGTGTTCACCACCAGGACCGTCTTGTCGTCGGCGAGGACGCGGACGTTCGGCACGTCGTCGGCGGCGACGGACACCTTCTCGTAGCGGGTGCCGGGCGGGAAGGCGTCGGAGAAGCGGGAGAGCATGCGCAGCATGGGCAGTTCACGGCCGCCGTCGGGGGACTGCGTCGCGGTCCACAGGCAGCCCGCGCACTTCTCGCCGCGCTTCTGCGGGTTCCAGTAGAAGGCGCTGGTCGCGCCGCCGCGGGCCATCGCCATCAGGCCGGACGCGTGCACGGCGACGCGGCGCGGCTCGCTCCAGCCGTCGCGGTCGTCCTCGCTGTCGCCCACCTCCACGTAGTACTCGGCCCACCACAGCGGCAGGTTCCCGGTGCGCTCGCGCACCCAGCGGCCGACCGCGGTGAACTTGTCCGTGGCCCCGAACTCGTCGGGCAGCAGGTCGTCGTCGACGGTGTACGTGGCGCCGTCCACGACCACGAAGTCGGCGCCGTCCTTGTGCTCGTTCCAGTAGTCGAAGGCCTCGGCGGACGGCTTGTCGAGGCGGCCCCAGGGGCCCTTGACGTCGGAGGCGTCCTCGGTCTGGCGCGGATGGACGCTGTCCATCACGAGGTAGGGGCCGCCGACCTTGATGTCCTTGTCGACCTTCTTCAGGGCCTTGTACACCTTGTTGTACAGCTCGGTGTAGCCCTCGTAGTCCCAGCGGCGCTCGGTGGAGTTCCAGAAGCCCTTGAGCTCGTTCCAGACGAGAAAGTGGCGTACGTCGGGGTAACGTTTCGCGACGGTCACGGCCAGGTCGGCGAAGTCGTCGAAGTGCTCGGGTCGGGGCGCGGTCTCCAGGGACGACTGGCTCCAGTCCGTGTTGTCGGTGCCGGGTTCGCCGCCCTTCATCCAGTCGGGGGCGCAGCACAGCGTCACGACCGGCGTGCTCTTGGTGGCGCGGATGTAGTCGATGCGCTGGTCCATCGCCTCGAAGTCGTAACGCCCCTCGACCGGCTCGGGGTTGCCCGCGCCCCAGCCCATCAGGGCCTGGACCTGCGGCAGCGGGCGGGGCTGTGCCGCGAGGAGGCGCTGGGCGCGGCCGACGGCGTCGTCGTCCCCGTCGTCGGCGCTGTGCTGGGTGTGCGTGAAGCCCCAGCCGACCTCCGCCTTGGGGTCGCCCGGCGGCTGCGCGGGGGTGCCGTGCACCTTGTCGCCGTCCGGGGTGGTGCCCGCCGTGCTGCCCCGGCTTCTCTTGTCGCCCCGGTCCTGCTCGGGGACGTTGAGCACGGTCACGACCAGGGCCAGAGCGGCCAGACCAATACCGATGAGGGCGGTGAGACGCCACCGCCGCGCATCCGAGTTCCACCCATGCCGTCGCATCAAGGGCCAGGGTAGCGGCGTGCCTTCGCGGTGGGGCGGGTTCCGCTCGACACGCCCGGCACGGGTGGTATGCGGGGTTCCGCATGTCTGCCCCGGCGCGATGTGTGCGCCGGTGTGCGGCGGCGCACCGGGGAAACCGCGTGCGCGATGCCGCCCGTGTGACGGATCATGGCGGCATGTCTGCGAACCCTCAGGACGCCTTGCCGATCCGGCTCAACGTCGACGACAGCGACTCCCCGGCGGACGTCGTGGACGCGCTGTTCCTCGGCCGCTTCGCGACGGGCGAGCAGCCGTACTCCCACAGCGCCAACATCGACCGCGTCAAGCCCGGCTCCGCGCTGCTCCCGCCGGGGGCGACGGTGCTGCGGGCCGCCCGCGACGACGACCGCAGCGCCACGCTCGCCGAGGGCGACGGCTGGACGCTGCTCGTGTCCCGCTGGAACCGCGGCGCGGACGTCACGGTGACGGCCACCACCGCCGAACTCGCCGAGAAGGTCCTGAAGGACGCCACGGACGGCGCGCAGGACGAGCCGGACCCGCAGCCGGAGAACGTGACCATGGGGTTCTGGTACGTCTCGCCGCGGCGCGGTCCGCACCGCACGACGCGGCAGATCTCCGCGGGCACGTGGGCCGAGGTGCGGGAGAACTACACCGCGCCGGTGGCCGGGGCCATGGACAAGCTGATGAAGACCACGCCGGAGGACATCTCGGGGCGGCTGCTGCTCCTGCACGGGCCGCCGGGCACCGGCAAGACGTCGGCGCTGCGCACGCTCGCCCGGTCCTGGCGCGACTGGTGCCAGGTGGACTGCGTCCTCGACCCGGAGCGCCTGTTCACCGACGTCGGCTATCTGATGGACATCGCCATCGGTGAGGACGACGGCACCGCGAAGGGCCGCTGGCGGCTGCTGCTCCTGGAGGACTGCGACGAGCTGATCCGCGGGGAGGCCAAGCACACCGCGGGCCAGGCGCTCTCCCGGCTGCTCAACCTCACGGACGGGCTTCTCGGGCAGGGCCGCAACGTCCTCGTCGGTGTCACCACCAACGAGGACCTGGAGCGGTTGCACCCCGCGGTGGTGCGGCCGGGGCGCTGCCTTGCCCGTATCGAGGTGGGGCCGCTCACTCCTGCGGAGTCCGCCGAGTGGCTCGGCACCACGGAGGGGCTTCCTCGCGAGGGCGCGACCCTCGCCGAGCTGTACGCCCTGCGGCGGGGGTCGTCCCCCACGTCGCTCCCCGCTGCGCGGGAGGGCGCTGACGCGGGTCTGTACCTGTAGCCGCCCTGTGGGCGGCTGGTCCGCTCCCGCTGGGGCCCCCGGGGCGGGCCGGGACCTTCCAGCCCGTCCGGACCCCCCGGGGCGGGGACATTCCAGCTCGTCCGGACCCCCCGGGGCGGGGACATTCCAGCCCGTCCGGCGTTTGAGGACGAGGCGCGGAGCGCCGATACGGGGGCCAGGGGCGGAGCCCCGTGTGTGTTGTCCGCGGCCCGGCGGGGGCTGATCGCGCAGTTCCCCGCGCCCCTTACGGGGCGGAGCCCCGTGAGTGTTTTCTGCCGCCCGGCGGGGGCTGATCGCGCAGTTCCCCGCGCCCCTTACGGGGCGGGGTCCCCGTACGCCGCGCGCAGTGCGTCCCGGGCCGCGGCGAGGGCGGCCTCCTCGGTGAGTCCGAGGCGCCGGACCCGTTCGGCATAGCCCTGCGCCGCCCCGGCGGCGCCCCGCGCCGCCGCGTCCCCCGCCGCGGCCACGAACGTCCCGTTCCGCCCCCGCGTCTCGATGACCCCGTCCTCCTCCAGGGCCCGGTACGCCTTGGCGACGGTATTGGCGGCGAGCCCCAGCGTCTGGGCGAGCCCCCGCACCGTGGGCAGCTTGTAGCCCACGGGCAGACTCCCGCCCCGGGCCTGCGCGGCGATCTGCTCCCGCACCTGCTCGTAGGGCGCGGCCACGGCCCGCCCCTCCGCACCCTCGTCCAGCACGATCCTCAACGTCACGCAGCGATTGTCCCGTACCCCGCGGGAGAAAAAGGAGAGGCGCCCCCCGAGCGCTCCCGCGTACGGTCCGGACCATGACAGAAGTACTGGTCCGCGCCCTGCGCCCCACCGACCCGGCGGACGCCGCCGCGTTCGCGGCGATCCGCCGCGCCTGCGTTCCCGCCATGCTGGCGACCTCCGCCTCCGTGGCGTTCGACGCGGCGCACTCCCATCCGGACGCGCATTACCTGCAACTGGTGGCCCAGGCCCACGGGGAACTGGTCGGCACGGCGCAGATCGGCATCGCGTACGACAGCCCCGAGCCGGGGCAGGGCTTCGCGAACGTCTACGTCCACCCGGAGCGCCGCGGCCGGGGCGCGGGCTCGCTCCTCGTACGCACGGCCGAGGAGCACCTGGCGGCCAGGGGCGCGACGACGCTGTACTCCTGGGTCCTGGACGCCCCGGAGAACCTGGCGTTCGCCGTCCGCCACGGCTACCGCGCGAGCCGGTCCGCGCACTTCCTCCGGCTCGACCTGGCCGCCGGCGAACTGCCGCCCCCGCAGCCGCTCCCGGACGGCGTGGAGCTGCGCACCGGTGCCGACTTCGAGGCCGACCCGCGCCCCCTGTTCGACCTGGACGCGGAGACCGTCGCGGACGAACCGAGCGACGTGGCGGCCGAGTTCACCGACTACGAGCACTGGCTCGCCGAGACCTGGGCCCACCCCCTGGTGAGCCGCGAGCTGACGACCGTCGTCCTCGTCGAAGGGCGCCCCGCCGCGTTCAGCCTGGCCCGCACCGACGGCGCGTCCCGCTACGCCAGCGGCATGACGGGCACGGCGCGCGCCCACCGCGGCCGCGGTCTCGCCAAGCTCGCCAAGAACGACTCGCTGCACCGGGCACGGGCGGCCGGCTGCACGGAGGCGTTCACCGGCAACGACGCCGGGAACGGCCCGATGCTCGCGATCAACAAGTGGTTCGGCTACGAGATCTGCGACACGGAGGTGCGTCATGTCCGCACCCTCGGCTGAGCACGGCCGGACGGGGGCCGAGGTGGAAGTGCACCTCCGCAAGGCGGGCCGTACGAAGATCCGCTATCCGGCCCGGCTGCTCGCGGACGACGGCACCCGTGTCACCGTGCGGGCGCCCTGGGCGGGCGCGGGCGTGCGGGACTTCGGATTCGTCCGGTTCGAGCCCGGTGACGTGTTCGTCGAGCACTTCTGGCGGGACCGCTGGTACGCCGTCAAGGAGGTGCACGCCCCCGACGGCACCTTCAAGGGCTGGTACTGCGACGTGACGCGGCCCGCCGTGCGCGAGGGGGCCGTGGTGACGGTGGAGGACCTGGACCTCGACCTGTGGTGCTCCGCGGACGGCTCCACGGTGCTGCGCCTGGACGAGGACGAGTTCGCGGCGAGCTCCCTGCCCGCCGCCGATCCGGCCGCGGCACGGTCCGCCCGCGCGGCCCTGGACACCCTGGAGCACCTCGCGACGACGGTGGGACTGCGGGCTCACCTCGGCCTCCGCTCCTGGTCGGAAGCCTGAGTTCCGGTCGATTCGCGCCGGAGCGGACCCGCCGGTTTGTGTCACCGGGCCGTTGTGTGGGTACGGCAGGACGAACAGGCAGGGAGGTCGTCATGCGCCGAGTGACCGTGCACAAGAGCGTTGCGAAGTCCGCCGTCCGCCGCGAGCGGAAGAGCCGGGAGACCCAGGAGGGCACCGACCGGCAGTCCCGGGAGCGGCCGGAGGTCCGCAGAGATGTGCTGCGCGTGTGGTGGCCCAACGAGTAGCGGTGCGCGGGACGCGGCCGAGGCCCTGCCCGGCCGCGTCCGGGTGGACGGCGATGCGGTGGTGGTACGCCGTACGCGCCCCGTGCGCCGTCCCGCCCGCGCGCCGTCCCGTACGTCATGCCGTCTGTCATTCCGTGTCTCATGCCGTCTGTCATTCCGTATCTCATGCCGTCTGTCATTCCGTCCCGCTACGGCGGGAATTCAGCAGGCCGCGCGCCGGTTTCCGCAGCAGGGGCCAGAGCACGATCAGCGCCACGACGGCGTACACGGTCACCGAGAACGGCGTGTCCACCAGGCCGCTGACGCTGCCGTCGCTGATCTGAAGGGCGCGGCGCAGCTGCTGTTCGGCGTTGGGGCCGAGGATGACGCCGATGACGGCGGGGAGCACGGGCAGTCCGTAGCGTCGCATGCCGAACCCGATCAGGCCGATGATCAGCAGGATGACCAGGTCGATCGCCTCACCGCCGACCGCGTACGCGCCGACCGCCGCAAAGAACAGGATGCCCGCGTAGAGATAGGGGCGCGGGATGCGCAGGAGCTTCGCCCAGACCGGGGCGAGCGGCAGGTTCAGGGCGAGCAGCAGCACCATGCCGACGAACAGGGACGCGATCAGGCCCCACACCAGCTCCGACTCGCGTTCGAAGAGCAGCGGGCCCGGCTGGATGCCGTAACTCTGGAAGGCGGCCAGCATCACGGCGGCGACGGCGGTCGTGGGAAGGCCGAGCGTCAGCATCGACACGAGGGTGCCGGCCGCCGACGCGGAGGACGCGGACTCCGGTCCCGCGACGCCCTCGATGGCACCCTTGCCCCACTCGTCCTTGTGCTTGGACAGGCGCTTCTCGGTGACGTAGGAGAGGAAGGTCGGGATCTCGGCGCCCCCCGCGGGGATCGCCCCGAACGGGAAGCCGATGAGGGGGCCGCGCAGCCAGGACTTCCAGGTCCGCTTGACGTCCTGCCTGCCGAGCCAGGGGCGGCCGACGGGGACGGCCCTGCCGCTGGTGCGGCGCAGATGCGCGGCCACCCACAGGGCCTCGCCGATCGCGAACAGGCCGACGGCCACGATCACCACGTCGATGCCGTCGGCGAGTTGGAGGGAACCGAAGGTCAGACGCTGCTGGCCGGTCATCTGGTCCAGGCCGACCAGGCCGAGGGTGAGGCCGATGAGGAGCGAGGCGAGGCCGCGGACGCGGGAGGAGCCGAGGACGGAGGTCACGGCGATGAACGCGAGGACCATGAGGGCGAAGTAGTCGGGCGCGCCGATGTCGACGGCGAGGTCGGCGACCCTGGGGGCGAGCGCGACGAGCATGACGGTGCCGATCATGCCGCCCGCGAAGTGGCCGATGGCGGCGGCCGCGAGGGCCTGGGCGCCGCGCCCGGACTTGGCCATCGGGTTGCCTTCGATGGCGGCGACGACGGCGGCGCTCTCGCCGGGCGTGTTCAGCAGGATGGAGGTGGTGGAGCCGCCGAACATCGCGCCGTAGTAGATGCCCGCGAACATGATGAACGCGCCGGTGGGTTCGAGCCCGTAGGTGACGGGGAGCAGCAGCGCCACGGCCATGGCGGGGCCGATGCCGGGCAGCACGCCGACGGCCGTGCCGAGGAGCACGCCGACGGCGGCCCACAGGAGGTTGACGGGGGTGAGGGCGGTGCCGAAGCCGTCCATCAGGGAGCTGAAGGCGTTCATGTCACAGCACTCCCATCAGGGGGCCGCCGGGCAGCGGCACACCGAGCAGGTTGTTGAAGACGGCGTACGTGACCAGGGACAGGCCCGCCGCGATCAGTGGGTCGCGGTGCACCGCACGGCTGCCGAGGGCGTAGGCCGCGCCCCAGAAGAGGAGCGCTCCGGCGACGGGGAAGCCGACGGGTTCGATGAGGACGGCGGTGGCGAGGAAGACCCCGGCGAGCAGCAGGACGGTGCGCCAGTCGGCGGGTTCGGACAGGTCGACATCCTCGCCGCCCTCGGCCTCGCCGCGGCCGCCGCGCAGGACGTCGACGGCGAGCAGGACGGAGACGAGGAGCAGCCCGATGCCGACGGCGACGGGCACGGTCTTCGGGCCGACGGGGCCGCGCTGGGTGATCTCGACGTCCATGGTGAGGGCGTCGGTGAGGACGACGGCGCCGAGGGCGAGCAGCATGACGCAGACGCCGAGTTCGGAGTGCTCGCGCAGCCAGGCGCGGCGGTCCTTGCTGCGCTCATCGCGCTCCTCGCGCTCCGGGGGTACGCCGGTGGTGGTCAAAGCCCCAGCTCCTTCAGTACGGACACGACGCGTTCGTCCTGCGCGCGGAGGAAGTCGCCGAACTTGTCGCCGGTCAGGAAGGCGTCGTCCCAGCCGTTCTTCTTCAGGGACTCGCGCCACTCGGGTGAGGCGTGCAGCTTGCGGACGAGGCCGGTGAGCTTGTCGCGTTCGGCGTCGGAGAGTCCGGGCGGTGCGACGATGCCGCGCCAGTTGGTGAAGTCCACGTCGTAGCCGGACTCCTTGAGGGTGGGCCCGTCGAGGCCCGGCACCCGCTTCGGCCCGGTGACGGCGAGCAGCCGCAGTTCGCCGGACTTGATCTGGTCCAGGTACTCGCCCACGCCCGAGACACCGAAGGCGACCTTGCTGCCGAGGATCGAGGCGAGGAGTTCGCCGCCGCCGTCGAACGGGACGTAGTTGACGTCCTTGGGCGGGATGCCGGCAGCGCGGGCCATGAGCATGGGGGCGATGTGGTCGGGCCCGCCGGGTGAGGACCCGCCGCCGACGGGCGTCTTGCCCGGCTTCGCCTTCCAGGCGTCGACGAGCTGCCCGATGGTCCTGTACGGGGAGTCCTTCGCGACCACGACGACGTCCTGCTCCTCGGTGAGGCGCGCGATCGGGGTGGTGTCGGCGAGGGTCCTGGGCGCGTGGTTGGAGCGGGCGGCGCCGACGACACCGAGGCCCATGGACATCGCGAGCTTGCCGTTGCCGTGTTCGCCCACGAGCCGGCTGAGGCCGACGGTGCCGCCCGCGCCGGGCAGGTTGAACACCTCGATGTCGTGGGTGAGCCCGGCGTCCTCGGCGTCCTTGGCGGCGGTGCGGGCGGTGATGTCGTAGCCGCCGCCCGGGGTGTTGGGGACCATGAGGCGAAGGCCGGGGATCCGGGTACCGGTGTCGTCGCCGCTGCCCGTGGTGAGCAGCGGCGGTCCCACGAGCACGAGCAGCGCGGCCCCGCACAGGGCCAAGGGTGTGCGTAGTCGCACGGGTGCCACCGCCTGTCTGAACCGGGTACGGGTGTGAAGTGGCCCACATGTTGCCGGGGCGTGGAGAAGCTGTCTCTCTTCCGGAACCAACGGACGTTGTGGTCCTTGTGGTCACGCTCGTAACCTGCGGCGACGACAAGGGCGAGGGGGCGGGGGGCTTGGGGATGACGAGGGTGCTGGTCGTCGACGACGACTTCATGGTCGCCGAGCTGCACAGCCGGTATGTCGCCACGGTGGACGGCTTCACGGTGGCGGGCGTGGCGCACAGCGGCGAGGAGGCGCTGCGCGCGGCGGAGCGGCTGCGGCCCGATCTGATCCTGCTCGACGTGTATCTGCCGGACCTCGACGGCATCGCGGTGCTGCGGGAGCTGCGGGCGGCCGAGGAGCGGGATCCCGGCAGGGCGCCGGTGGACGTCCTGTTCATCACGGCCGCGCGGGACGCGGAGGTGGTGCGGGCCGCGCTGCGGGCCGGGGCCCTGCACTATCTGATCAAGCCCTTCAACCGGGCCGCCCTGCGGGAGCAGCTGCGGCACGTCGCGGCCCTGCGGGCCCGCCTCGACACGCTGGACGAGGCCCGCCAGGAGGACGTCGACCAGATCTTCGGCCCGCGCCCGCCGGGCTCCCGGGAGCTCCCCAAGGGCCTCGCGCCGCACACGGCGGACCTGGTGGAGCACACCTTGCGCGACCACCCGGGGGGCCTCTCGGCCGCCGAGTGCGCCGAGGCGGGCTCCCTCTCCCGCGTCAGCGCCCGCCGCTATCTGGAGTACTTCGCGGACACGGGCCGGGCGGAGGTGACCCTGAGGTACGGCGGGGCGGGGCGGCCGCAGCGCAGATACCGGTGGGTGACCTGAGGGGGGCGGGCCCCGTCCGGTACCGCTACGCCGCCAGCGCCCCCGGCACGATCGCCCCGGGTCCGAACCTCTCCCTGGCCCGGTCGGCCACCTCCTCGATGCGGCGGGCCTTGTCGTCGAGGGGGTCGAAGGTGAGCTGGTAGGAGGAGTGTTCGGCGGGGTCGAGGCCCTCGGCGCGCAGGGCGATCACCCGGACCCGGGCGCGCTGGAGGCCGAGCGCCTCGTACATGTCGTACGCGGCCCTCGTCAGCGCCGCCGAGTGCGCGGTCGGCTCCTTCAGGGTGCGGCTGCGGGTGGTCGCGGAGCGGTCGGCGTAGCGGACGGTGAGGGTCAGGGTGCGGCAGACCTTGTCGAGGGCGCGCAGCCGGGTGCCCAGTTCCTCGGCGGCCGAGAGCAGGGCGCGGCGGTGCCTGCCGGTGTCCAGTTCGTCGTGGCCGAAGGGGCGTTCGGTGGCCAGGGAGCGGGAGACCGCGTTCGGGACCACCCGGCCGCGGTCGACACCGCTCGCCCTCTCGCGCAGTTCGCGTCCCGCCTTCGCGCCGATCAGGCGCTGGAGCGTGGACAGCGGAGCGGCGGCGACCAGGCCGAGGGTGTCGAGGCCGTACTCGCACAGGGTGCGGGCCGTCGCGGGCCCGACGCCCGGCAGCGCGGCGACGGGCTTGTCGGCGAGGAACTCCGCCACGGCGTCCCGGGGCACCTCGCCCATCCGTCCGGGCCCGGCGTCCCGCAGCGCCATGCGGGCCAGCGTCGGCCCCGGCCCCGCGCCGATCACGCAGTCGACGCCGTGCAGCGCGAGGGCGCGGACGCGGATCACCGCCGCGAGCTCGGCGGCGCCGCGTCCGAAGTACCGTTCGGCGCCGCGCAGATCGGCGAGCGCCCCGTCCGGCGGCAGCGCCTCGACCACCGGCGTGAACTCCTCCAGGAGCCCGAGCAGCCCCGGAAGGGCCGCCTCGTACATCGGCGGCAGCTGGAAACGTACGCAGAGGATGGTCATCCCGCACTCCCCGGACTCTGGTGCCACAACTTCCGTCCTGTCGCCGCCCTTTCCCCGGGCGGCGACAGATCTGCCCATGGATGCATCTCGTATCCGGTCTCCCACCGGATGCGCCGCCCGTTGCCCGGGTCATTCCCGGTGGCGGGTGGGGCATCCGCGGTGCCTTGTTCCGCCGGGCCCTTTTCGGCCAGGCGCGGCGCCACCGCTTCGAGGCCGCCGTCGCGGCGCAGTTCCACGAGGTCGGCGAGGTTCCACGCCGCCGTGCCGATGACGCTGAAGCTGCGCGGCCCGCGCCGCTGCACCACCCCGCGGACGAGCAGCAGCCAGGAGTGGAAGACGGTGTGCGCGCAGGCCTCGTGGCTGTCCTCGAAGAAGGTGAGGTCGACCAGGCCGGTGCCGTCGTCGAGGGTGGTGAAGACGATGCGCCTGCCGGAGCGGATCGCCGGGGTCTGGGTGGCCGCCTTGGCGCCCGCGACCAGGACCGTGTCGCCGTTGCGCGCCGAGCGCAGACGGCGCGCGGAGGTCACGCCGAGTTCGTCGAGGAAGGCGTGGTGGTCGTCCATCAGGTTCCGGGACGTGTCCATGGAGAGCACCCCGAGTTCGGCGCTCAGCCGCTCCGCGTCGTCGAGGTCGGGCAGGCCCGCGGACGCGGTCCGCCGGCCGCCCGGGAGCGGGAGCTGGGGGCCGCGCGCGCCGCGGGCGCCCCGCTGCAGCTCGGTGAGGTGCAGTTGCAGGTCGCGGCGGTTGGCGCCGAACGCGTCGAGGGCGCCGACCTGCGCGAGGCGGGTGGCGAGCGGGCGGCTCGGCCGGGCCCGCTCCCAGAAGTCGAGCAGGGAGGCGTAGGGCTGTCCGGCCGCGATGCGCTCGGCCTCCGGTTCGCTGATGCCGTGCACGTCGGAGAGCGCGAGCCGCACCCCCCACTTCCCTGATTCGGACTCCAGTTCGATGCGATGGGCGACCGCGGACCGGTTCACGTCGAGCGGCAGCACCGGCACCCCGCGCCGCCGCGCGTCCGCGAGCAGCAGCCGCTTGGGGTACATGCCGGGGTCGTGGGTGAGCAGCCCCGCGTAGAACGCCGCCGGGTGATGGGCCTTCAGCCACGCGGACTGGTACGTGGGCACGGCGAAGGCCACCGCGTGCGCCTTGCAGAAGCCGTACGAGCCGAAGGCCTCGACGATCTCCCAGGTCCGCCCGATGGTCTCGGCGTCGTACCCCTTGGCGGCCGCGGCCTGTGCGAACCAGACCCGGATGCGGCCCTGCGACTCGGGGTCGGAGAGCCCGCGCCGCACCCGGTCCGCCTCGCCGCGGCCGCAGCCGGTCATCAGGTGCACGATGTCGATGACCTGCTCGTGGAAGACGACGACTCCATAGGTCTCCTTCAGGGGTTCCCTCAGGTCCGGGTGCGGATAGCGGGCGGGCGCACGGCCGTGCCTGGCCTCGATGAAGGGGCGCACCATGTCGGCGGCGACGGGCCCGGGGCGGAACAGCGAGATGTCCACCACCAGGTCGTGGAAGGCCGCGGGCTGGAGGCGGCCCACCAGGTCGCGCTGGCCCGGCGACTCGATCTGGAAGCAGCCGAGCGTCTCGGTGGAGCGGATGAGCCGGTACGTGGCCTCGTCGCCGTCCGGGATCGCGTCCAGGTCGATCCGCTCCCCCGTCGCCCGCTCGGCCTCGGCGACCGCGTGCGCCATCGCCGACTGCATCCGCACCCCGAGGACGTCGAGCTTGAGCAGCCCGAGGTCCTCGACGTCGTCCTTGTCGAACTGGGACATCGGCAGGCCCTCGCCGCTGGTGGGCACGGTGGGGGTGCGGCGCAGCAGCGAGGCGTCGGAGAGCAGCACCCCGCACGGGTGCATGGCGACGCCGCGCGGCAGCGCGTCGAGCCCTTCGACCAGGTCCCAGAGCCTGCCGTGGCGCTCCGCGTCGGCCGCCACCGCGCGCAGCTCGGGCAGTTCCGCCATCGCCGCGCGGGCGTCGCGGGCGCGGATGTGCGGGAAGGCCTTGGCGATCCGGTCGATGTCGGCGGGGTCCATGGACAGGGCGGCGCCCACGTCCCTGATCGCGTGCCGGACGCGGTACGTCTCGGGCATCGCGACCGTCGCCACCCGCTCCTCGCCGAACCGGTCGATGATCGCGCGGTAGACCTCAAGGCGGCGCGCGGACTCCACGTCGACGTCGATGTCCGGAAGCACGGGCCGCCGCGTGGACAGGAACCGCTCCATGAGCAGCCGGTGCTCGACCGGATCCGCGTGCGCGATACCGATCAGATGGTTGACCAGGGACCCGGCACCGGAGCCGCGCGCCGCGACCCGGATACCCAAGTCCCGTACGTCGTCCACGACTTGAGCTACCGTCAGGAAGTAGGACGCATATCCGTGGTGGGCGATGATGTCCAGTTCCCGATGCATCCGCTCCCAGTACGTACGGGCGTCCGCGCGGCGGTCGTAGCCGCGCAGGACCATGCCCGCGGCGGCCCGGGAGGCCAGGACGCGCTGCGCGGTGCGGCGCCCGGCGCCGACCAGGCCCGGCTCGGGGAAGCGCACGGAGCCGATGCCGATGTCGTCCTGGGGGTCGACCAGGCACTCGGCGGCGGTCGCCCGGGTCTGTTCGAGCAGCCGGTGGGCGGTGTCGCGACGGAACCCGGCGGCCTCCACCACCCGCTCGGCGACGTCCAGCATGGCGGCCCCGTCCTTCAGCCAGCGCTCGCCGGTGTCGAGGGGGCCCGACGGGTCGATGGGCACGAGGCGGCGGGCGGCGTCCAGGACGTCGGCGACGGGCCCCTGGCCGGGGTCGGCGTAGCGGACGGCGTTGGTCAGGACCGGGCGCAGCCGCTGCTCGGCGGCGAAGCCGACGGTGCGGGCGGCCAGGCGCAGCGAGCCGGGTCCGGTGCCGGTGCGGCCGTGCCACACGGCTTCCAGGCGCAGCGCGTCACCGAACCGCTCGCGCCAGGGGGCCAGGAGGCGGGCGGCCCGGTCGGGGCGGCCCGCGGTGAGCGCGCGGCCCACGTCGGACGCCGGGCCGAGCAGCACGGCCAGGCCGTCGGCCGCGCACTCCTCCCACGGCAGCACCGGCGGCCCTTCGCCGCCGCGGTGCACGGCGCTCACCAGGCGGCACAGGTCGGCCCAGGCGGCGGCGCCGTCCCTGGCCAGGAAGGTCACCCGGGGACTCGACTCGTCGATGAAGGCACCACCGCGCACCGGGGTCCGCCGCCGCGCGCCCCGGCCGTCCCGCCCGCCCTGCTCCGCGGCGGCCGGTGGCTCGACCGCGAGCTCCGTACCGAACAGCGGCCGCACCCCGGCCTTCTCGCAGGCCTTGGCGAACCTGACCGTGCCCGCGAGGGTGTCCCGGTCGGTGAGCGCGAGCGCGTCCATGCCCCGCTCCGAGGCCTGCTCGGCCAGGCGCTCCGGATGCGAGGCCCCGTACCGCAGGGAGAATCCGGAGACGGTGTGCAGATGCGTGAACCCTGACACACGCACCTCCTGAACCTTCCGCTTCGCCAGTCCCCTCTCCCACCATAGACCACTTTCGAACCTTCGTTCGATGTCACATTCGATTCATGTTCGATAACTGTCGGCGACCACGGCCGGGGTACGGCCCGCGCGGCCCGTCACCCGTTCGGCCCGTCACCCGTTCGGCCTGTCACCCTTTCGGCCCGCCCCGCCTGCGGGCGCCCCCGGCGCCTCGGAGCGTTGAGGCATGACCTTCGCCGACGAGTTGAAGAGCGCCGTCACCCCACGAGCAGCCCTGCTCGTCATCGGCGTCCTGGCCCTGCAACTGCTGTTCATCGCCTCCTACGTGGGGGCGCTGCACAGCCCGACCCCGAAGGACGTGGCCTTCGGGGTCGTCGCCCCCGGTGAGGCGGCCGCGCAGACCAAGGACAAGCTGGCGAAGCTGCCGGGGAAGCCGCTCGACCCGCGCGTGGTCGAGGACGAGGCGCAGGCCCGCCGCCAGATCATGGACCGGAGGATCGACGGCGCCCTGGTCGTCGACCCCCGGGGCACGGAGGACACCCTCCTGGTCGCCTCCGGCGGCGGCAAGGCCCTCGCCAACGCCCTGGAGACGATCACCGCGAAGACCGAGGGCGCCGAGAAGCGCACCGCGAGGACCGTCGACGTGGCCGCCGCCTCGTCCGAGGACTTCAACGGGCTCTCGTCGTTCTACCTGGTCGTCGGCTGGTGCGTGGGCGGCTATCTGTGCGCCTCGATCATGTCGATCAGCGCGGGGTCGCAGCCCGCCAACCCGCAGCGCGCGGCGATCCGGCTCGGCGCCCTGGCCGTGCTGGCCCTCGCGGGCGGCCTCGGCGGCGCGGTCATCGTCGGCCCGATCCTCGGCGCCCTGCCCGGCTCGATCATCGGCCTGTGGGGCCTCGGCGCCCTCGTCACCTTCGCGGTCGGCGCGGTCACCCTCGCCCTGGAGGAACTCACCGGCATCGTCGGCATCGGCCTCGCGGTGCTGCTCATCGTGGTCGCGGGCAACCCGAGCGCGGGCGGCGCCTTCCCGCTCCCGATGCTCCCCCCGTTCTGGAACGCGATCGGCCCCGCCCTGCCTCCCGGAGCCGGCACCTGGGTGGCCCGCTCCATCGCCTACTTCCGCGGCAACGCGGTGACGGGCCCGCTCCTGGTCCTGTCGGCATGGGCGGTGGTGGGGACGGCGGTGACGCTGCTGGCGGCAATGCGCAAGACCCGCGCCGGCGCGGGCACTCACGTCTCCGGCCAGGGGGGTTCCAGCCGGGCCACCCTCTGAGGACGAGGCATTTCGGCCCGCCCGGCGTTTGAGGACGAGGCGCGAAGCGCCGACAGAGGGCCTGCGGTACTGACCCAAGCGCTGATCCGGCCATTCCGCCCCCGCCCCGGGCACCCGCCCAGGGTGACGCACCCCACTCCCGCACACGCCGATGGCACATTCCGGCTATCGGGGAAACTTCCCCCGATTCCCCCTTCCCGCCGGTCACACATGGTGCATCGCACCTCGACCGACCGTGAAGGATCATTACTTCACGCCACTACACACAGTTTTCAATCAACGACCGAAAGTAAGCGTCCGATGTGCTTTTGGTGTGACCTTGGGCAAGACTCCGGTCCGTTCCGTTCGTTATCCGAAACGACAAGCAAGGGAGTGTTCGAAATGCGGTACATCTCTGGGGGGATCGCGCTGGGCGCCGCTCTGGCGATCGGCGGCCTGGCCACCGCGGCCACCGCCGTGCCCACGGCCACGCCCGCAGCCGCCGCCACCTCCGTACGCGGCTACGCGCCCTCCGAGCTGGTCCTCACCGTCGGCTACGGCGACAAGGCCGCCACCGCCTCCATCCAGCGCGCCGTGACGCTCGGCTGTTCCTCCGGCGGGGTCGGCAGCCACCCGGACGCGGCGGGCGCCTGCCACGAGCTGCGCGCCGTGGGCGGCAAGTTCGACAAGGTGACCAAGGCGCCGTCGAACCGCGCCTGCACCAAGGAGTGGAAGCCGATCACGGTCACCGCCCAGGGCGTGTGGGAGGGCCGCCGCGTCTCCTACGAGCACACCTTCGCCAACGCCTGCGCGCTGACGGGCGGCCAGGGGAAGGTCTTCGCCTTCTGAGCCACGCGGACCGCGGGTTCCCGTCCCGCGAACCGCGGGGCCAGGACCCCGCGAACCGCGGGGCCAGGACCCCGCGAACCGCGGGGCTAGGACCCCGCGAGCCAGCCCCGCAGCGCGGCCTGGGCGCCGGCCTGGAAACGGGTGTCGGCGCCCAGTTCGTCCAGCAGCCTGCTGATGCGGCGGCGCGCGGTGTGCACATGCACGCCGAGGCGCCGCGCGATGGCCTCGTCCTTGAAGCCGCCCGCGAGCAGGCCGAGCAGGTCCCGGTGCTCCTCGGACAGGCGCGGACCGCCACCGCCGAGGGGCAGGGCCCGCTCCCACAGCGCCTCGAACAGCGGCCGGAGGACGTGCTGGAGCAGCGTGTCGCGTACGACGACGGCGGCACGGGTCGGATCGGCGCCGCCCGCGGGCGGCAGCAGCGCGTCCCTGCCGTCCACGGCGATCAGCTTGGTGGGCACGTCGGCCGCCACCCGCACCCCGAGCCCCCGGTCCACGAGCGGCCCGAGCAGCCGGGTCCTGCCGGGCAGCGCGAGCCCTTCCCGGGCGAGCACCACCCGCACCGAGACGCCGCGTTCCAGGAGCGCCGCGATGCCGGTGCCGGGGTCGGCCCCCGCCACCGCCCACGGGTTGAGGTAGGGCGGCCGGTCGAGGATGAGGACCTCCTTCTCGGCGCGGGCGAGCAACTGGTCGACGTGGCGCACGATCGCGCGCGGCCCGCTCACCGCCTCCACCCCCGCGAGGGCGCCGGGCACGACGGCGGGCGCGGGGTCGAGGTGCTCGGCGATCTCGTCGGCCTGCCGCCGCAGCCGCTCCAGCTCCGCCGCCCGCGAGTGCAGTTCCGCCTGTCTTCGGTGGATCAGCGCCCGGACGGCGGGCGCGGGCGGCACCGGCCGGGGTAAGGCCGCGGCGGTCGCACCGGTCCCGTCGCTCCCGCCGGTCTCCGGGAGCGTGAACCCGTGCTCCCGCAGCCGGGCCAGGGCCCGCGCCAACTCCCCCCGGGTGAGCCCCAGTTCCCGGCACAGCTGCGCGGCGTCGGGCACCGCCGGGGCCCGCCGCCGCAGCAGCGCCCCGTACACCCGCTCGTCCGCCTCCCCCAGGCCCAGGTCGCGCAGCGCGCTCCCCTTGCCGCTCCCCATGGTCATGACGGGAAGTCTCACCCCGCCCCACGGTGCACACAAGTGTGCGGCCCCACTTGTGACCAGTCGTTATTCCTTGATCAACAAAAGGGCGGCGACTTGCATGAGCACAGCACGTACATCGTGCGCTCACTCTGCGCGTGGAGGGGAACATGAGAAGCTCACGCAGACGGACACGAATATCGGGGACCGCGGCGCTGCTCGGCGCCGCCGCACTGCTCGCCTCCGGAGTTCCGGCGGCCGAGGCCGCGCCGGCGGCTCCGGGAGACCCGGCGAGCGATGTCGTCCCCGGCCGGGGCACGGCCACCCCGGCCCTGGTCGACGGGATCGAGGAGGCCGCCAAGGACTCCGGCAGCCCGGCCGACGCGGCGCGCGGCCACCTCGCCGCCAAGAAGGACCGCTACCGGATCACCGACCCGGGGCGGGACCTGACGGCCGAACAGACGGTACGGCACGGCGCCGACGAGACCGTGCGCTTCCAGCAGAAGCACCGGGGTGTGCCGGTCCTCGGCGGCCAGTACCTGGTGCGGATGGCGAAGAAGGACGGCGAGCGGGTCGTCACCGGCACGTCGGGCAAGTACTTCACGGGCCTGGCCGTCGGCACGAAGGCCGGGGTCGCGGAGAGGACCGCCGTCGCGCGGGCCGTCGAGGCGACGGCGGCCGGTGACCACCGCACGGGCAGCCTGACCAAGCTGTCCCCCGGAGCCGCCGGTGCCCCGAAGACCCACTCCAAGTCCGGTGCCAAGTCCAAGCCCGGCGGCGGCACCGCTCTCACGGGCGCCTCCCACGGCCTCGTCGTCCTGCCCCAGGGCGAGGGCGTCCTGACGTACCACGTCACCGTGACCGGCTCCGACCCGGCGACCGGCGCCCCGGTCAAGCAGGAGGTGTACGTCGACGCGGCCTCCGGTTTCCCGGTGCTCCAGTACTCGGGGATCCAGCACATCGCCGGTGCCGACGGCGGCTCCCCCGGCACCACCGGCAGCGGCGTCAAGCTGGACGGCAAGAAGGTCGGCCTCGACCTGACCCGCGACGCCGCCTCGGACACGTACCAGCTCCGTGACCGGCGCCGGCAGTGGGGCGGCAGCAAGAACGCGCTGACCACCTGGGACGCGCGCGGTGTCGACGCGAACGACGCCTCGGGCAAGTGGCCCGCCGGGATCAAGGAAGTCGCCTCCAGGAGCGCGGAGTTCGGCAAGGACGCCACCGAGTCGGGGGCCGTGGACGCGCACTGGGCGGCAGGGCAGGTCTACGACTACTACAAGAAGAAGCACGGCCGCGACAGCCTCGACGGCAAGGGCATGGCCATCAACTCCCTGGTGGGCGTGACCGATGGCGGCTTCCCGTTCGTCAACGCCTTCTGGGACGGCCAGAAGATGGTGTACGGCGGCGGCGACGAGGAGTTCAAGACCCTCTCCGCGGATCTGGACGTCGTCGGCCACGAGATGACGCACGGCGTCGTCGAGCACACCGCGGGCCTGGTCTACGTCGGCCAGTCCGGCGCCCTGAACGAGGCGGTCGCCGACTACTTCGGCAACGCCATCGACGTGAACGCCTCGAAGACGCCGATGGACGACCCGCGGGCCGCCCTGATCGGCGAGGACCTGTGCCGCACCAAGTCGCCCGAGGAGTGCGCCCTGCGCGACCTCGGTGACGGGCGCACCACGTCCAAGGACTTCCTCGGCGTCACCATCGGCACCGACAGCGGCGGCGTGCACCTCAACTCGACGATCTTCTCGGGTGCCCTCTGGGACATCCGTGAGGACCTGGGCGGCACCCTCGCCGACCGGATCGTCTACAAGGCGCTCGCCGAGTACCTGACCCCGCTCGACGGCTACACCGACGCCCGCAACGCGGTGGTCGCGGCGGCCAAGGCGCTCGGCGTCAAGGGCGCGCAGCTGCGCGCCGTGCACCGGGCCTTCGACGCCCACGGCATCACCAAGGGCTGGGAGAAGGCCATCGGCGCCGACTCCGACAAGCTCCTCGGCGACCTGAACGCCACCCGGCTCGGCGGTTTCCTGCCGAACACCGGCGCGGGCGCGGGCGGCGGCTGGTGGGCCGCGGCCAAGTCCGACGACGAGGGCCAGGAGGCCTTCTCCGTGTGGGCGGGCCGTACCGACGGCACCGGCGAGCGGAAGCTGATCAGCCCGAACGACGGCCGGTACCACGTCTACCCCGACACCGACGGCAAGACCGTGGCGTGGGTCGCGTACGGGCCGAACGACGTCGAGGTGCTGTCCCGGCCGCTGCGCGGCGGCCCGGTCAGGAAGCTGTGGTCGGCGGGCACGTCCGTCGCCAACGTGCACGTGTCGAACGGAACCGTCACCTGGCAGGAGTCGAGCCCGCACGGCCAGCAGCGGGTCGCCTATCTGCGGGCGGGCGAGCGCGAACCGGTGTTCGTGGACGGCGGCCGCTACGACGTGGTCACCGCGCTGCCCACGATCCACGGCGACAAGCTCGGCTACGCCAAGGTGTACACCGACAAGGACGGCTTCCAGCAGGTCTCCACGGAGATCACGGACGTGCGGTCCGGCAAGCAGACCCTGGTCCCGGCCAAGGGCGGCCACCTCGGCATCGCCACCCCGGCGATCAACGGCAAGTACCTGTACTGGCTGGTCGACGACATCGCCGACGACAACCGCATGGGCCTGCGCCGCGCCAAGCTGGACGGCACCGGTCGGACGGACATCGTTCCCGAGGACTCCAAGGACTCCTACTTCTGGAACGTGGACGCCTCGGAGTCGGCGGTGACCCTCACCCAGTGGCAGCCCCAGCAGGGCTGGAGCAACGCCAACCTCACCAAGCTGGTCCAGACCGACCTGGACGGCAAGGGCCTGAAGCGGGTCTCCTGCAACCGCGGCGAGCAGACCGGGCACGCGTCCGACACCGGCAGGCGCGTGGTGTGGATCGACGGCACGACCGGCCACACGGACCTGGTGACCCGGGCCCGCCCGGCGGGCACCTGCTGATCCCCGTACCCGCACACACGGCGGTGCCCCGCTCCCCGCATCGAGTCGAGGGGAGCGGGGCACCGCCGTTCCTGCCGTGTGCCGGGCGCTCAGAGCGTCGCCGCGAGCAACTCGCGGGTGTACGGGGCGGCCGGCCGGTCGAAGACCTCCTCGCGGGTGCCGGTCTCGACGATCTCGCCGTTGCGCATGACGGCGATCCGGTCGCAGAAGTGGCGGACGACGGCCAGGTCGTGCGAGACGAAGAGCAGCGAGAGACCCAGCTCGTCCCGCAGGTCCATCAGGAGGTTGAGCACCTGCGCCTGCACGGACACGTCGAGGGCCGACACCGGCTCGTCGGCGATGATCAGCCGGGGGCGCGGCGCGAGCGCGCGGGCGATGCCGATGCGCTGGCGCTGGCCGCCGGAGAACTCGTGCGGATAGCGGTCCAGGTGGTCCGCGGACAGGCCGACCTGCTCCAGGAGCACGGCCGCGCGGTCACGGCGCTCGGCCCTGTCCGCCCGGGTGTGCACGAGCAGCGGCGTGGTGACGATCTGCTCGACGGTGCGGCGCGGGTTGAGCGAGGCGTAGGGGTCCTGGAAGACGAGCTGCACCTCGCGGCTGAGTTCCCTGCGCAGCCGGGTGTCCGCCGCGGCGCCCGTGATGTCCCGCCCCGCGAAGCGCACCTCGCCCGCGGTCGGCCGCTGAAGACCGGCGAGCACCCGGGCCGTGGTGGACTTGCCCGAGCCCGACTCGCCGACCAGGCCGAGGGTCTCGCCCTGCCGCACGGACAGGCTGATGCCGCGCACCGCGCGCGTCGGCTCCCCGCGCCGCCCGAGCAGGGACCGGCCGCCGCCGAACTCGACGCGCAGGCCGGTGACGTCGGCGAGGGGGCGCTCCGGGGGCGCCACCGGTGTCCGGGCCGCCGCGCGCGGCCCCGGCTCCGGGTTCTCGACCGTCGGCAGGCGGGTGCCCGGGACGGTGGCGAGCGTGGGGGCCGCGCCGATCAGGGCGCGGGTGTAGGGGTGTGCGGGGGCGGTGAGCACCCGCTCGGTCGGGCCCAGTTCGAGCTGCCGGCTGTCCCGCATGACCAGGACGCGGTCGGTGGCGTGCGCGACGACGCCCACGTCGTGGGTGACCAGGAGGACCGCGGTGCCGTGCTCGTGCCGCAGCTCGTCGAGCAGGTCGAGGACCTGGCGCTGCACACGGGCGTCGAGCGCGGTCGTGGGCTCGTCCGCGATCAGTACGTCCGGGCTGTTGATCAGCGCCATGGCGATCATCACGCGCTGGCGCATGCCGCCGGAGAACTGGTGCGGGTGGTCCCGGGAGCGGGCGGCGGGGATGCCGACGCGCTCCAGGATGTCGACCGCCCGGTCCCGGGACTCCGTGCGCGAGGTGCCCCGGTGGTGGACGCGGTGCGCCTCGGCGAGCTGGGCGCCGACCGGGTGGAAGGGGGACAGGGCGGCGAGGGCGTCCTGGAACACCATCGCCACCCGGGAGCCGCGCAGCGCGCGCAGCTTGCCCTCGGACGCGCCGACGACCTCCGTGCCGCCGGCCAGGACGCTGCCGGTGACGCGGGTCCGCGCCGGGTCGTGCAGGCCCATGGCGGCCAGGCCCACGGTGGACTTGCCGGAGCCCGACTCCCCCACAAGGCCGAGCACTTCGCCGCGCGCCAGGTCGAAGGTGACGCCCTCGGCGGCGGTGACGGCGCCGCGCGGCCCGGTGAACGTCACGCTCAGATCGCGTACGCGCAGGGCGGGAGCGGCGGTCGGAACGGGAGCGGCCGCCGGAGCCGAAGCGGCCGTCGGAGCGGATGCGTCCGCCGCGGCGGAAGAGGCCGTGCGGGCCGCGCTCTCGGAAGCGGTCATGCGAGCCTCACCCTCGGATCGAGCCACGCGACCACGAGGTCGGCGACGGTGACGAAGACCACGACGAAGAACGCGGCGAGCAGCACGGTCCCGACGACGGTCGGCAGGTCGTTCTGGACGACGGCGTCCACGGCGAGCTTGCCGACGCCGCTGAGCCCGAAGACCGTCTCGGTGATGAACGCGCCGCCGAGCAGCGCGCCCACCTCGAGGCCGAGGAGCTGCACGAGCGGCGCCGCGGCACCGCGCGCGGTGTACTTGAGATGGGCGCGCAGCGGGCTGAGTCCCTTGCCGCGCGCGGTGCGGACATAGCCCTCGTGCATGACCTCCAGCATCTGGGCGCGGGAGAGCCGGGCGAAGACGGCCGCGTTGACGAAGCCGAGCACGAGCCAGGGAAGCAGCAGACCCGCGAGCCAGGCGCCCGGGTCGTCGCCGGGCGGGGTGTAGCCCGGCAGCGCGAACCAGCCCGTCCGGTAGACCAGCAGGTACTGGAGCGCGTAGCCGAGGAAGTAGATCTGCACGCTGGCGCCGACCAGGGTGAAGGCGGACAGGACGCGGTCGGAGGGCTTGCCGCGGCGCAGCGCGGACACGAAGCCCGCGCCGACACCGACGACGAGGATGACGGCGAGCGCGCCCGCCGCGAGGGAGAGCGTGACCGGGAAGCGGCTGGTGATGGCCGCGCGGACGGGCTCGTGCAGGGCGTAGGAGTAGCCGAGGCAGGGGGCGTCGCAGGCGATCGGGGTGCCGTCGACGTCCGCGATGGTGCGGCCCGCGAACAGGCCCCGTACATAGTCGACGTACTGGGCGAGGATCGGCTCGTCCAGGCCCATGGAGTCGCGTACCGCCGCGATCTGGGAGGCGTCGCACTTGGGGCCGCAGGCGATGACGGCCGGGTCGGACGGCGCCGCGTAGAAGAGCGCGAAGGCGGTCGCGGAGATCGCGAGGAGCACCACGACCGCCTGCACGGCCCGTCGGATGACGTGGGCGAGCATGGGTCAGGACTTCTTCAGGTACAGCCAGGCGGGGCTGATGGTGCCGTAGATCGGGTGGATGAAGGCGCCGCCGACGTCCGCGCCGCGCACCTGCTGGACGCGCTGGTGCAGGAACGGCACGACCGGCACGTCCTTCATGATCGTGTCCTTCTCCAGGGCGATGAGCTCCTTGGCCTTCTTCGTCGCGTCACCGGTCCGCGCGATGCGGTCGAGTTCCTTGTCGACGGCCGGGTTCCGGTAGCGCGGGTCGTTGTCGAGGGAGTCGCGGCGGCTGTCGAAGCGGTACGGGACACCGGTGGCCGGGGTCGGCCAGTCCACGGAGGACCCGGACATCCACAGGTCGTACTTCGGGTCGGCGCCGCGCAGGACCTCGTTGGTGTACGCGGGCAGCGGCAGCGGCTTGGTGACGAGTTCGATGCCCGCCTTGGCGAAGGCGTCGACGAGGACCTGCGCCATGCGGTCGTTGACGGCGTTGGACTCGTAGGCGTACGAGAGGCGCTCGACCTTCTTCTTGGCCTTGGCCAGGTGCCGCTTGGCCTTCTCGATGTCACCGGTGGGCCGGACCGGGTAGGTGTCGTAGCTCTCCCAGCCGACGATGGCGGGCGAGGAGTAGGTGGTGGCGATGTCACCGACGCGCGGACCGCCGAGTGCCTGGCGGGCCTGTTGGCGCGGGAAGAGGTAGTGGACGGCCTTGCGGACCTCGGGGTCGGCGACGCGGTCGTTGCGGATGATCAGGTGGTAGGTGAAGGCGCCGCGCCGGCCGTCGACGATCAGGTCCTTCTTCTTCGGGTCGCGTTCGGCCTCGCCGATCAGCTCGGGCGGGAACTCGTTCTTGGTGGTGATGGTGGCGGCGCCGTCGCCGCGCCCGTTGAGGATCTCCTGGGCGGTGTTGAGTTCCTTCTTCTCGAAGGTGAACGCGAACTTGTCGGCGTACTGGTGGCGGATCGGGTCGGTCTCCGCCTTCCAGTGCGGGTTCTTCTCCAGGGTCAGCGACCGGTTCTGGCGGTGCTCGACGATCCGGTAGGGGCCGGTCGCGAACGGCTTGAGGTCGTAGCGGGTGCCGGTGTCCTTGTCGGGGCGCACCGGCGACGAGGAGGACTGGGCGGCCATGAACGGCACGTCGGACTGCGGCTCGTGGAAGCGGAAGACGACGGTCTTGTCGTCGGGCGTCTCGATGCGGTCGAAGTCGCCGTCCTCCTTCGGGCCGCCGTAGACCTTGCGGGCCTGGGCGAGGTCGGACTTGCCGGTGAGCCACTGCGGCCAGTAGGGCGGGCCGACCTCGAAGCCGGGCGCGAAGGTGCGCTCGATGCCGTACTTGACGTGCTTCGAGGTGATCGGCTTGCCGTCCTCCCAGGCGATGCCGTCCTTGAGCCTGTACGTCCAGGTGCGGCCGCCGTCGGAGGCCTTGCCGATGTCGGTGGCGAGGTCGCCGACGAGCTTGGGCTTGCCGTCGGTCACCTGGTACTGGGTGAGCTGGCGGCCCCACAGGAGCGAGGTGTTGTACGCCTCGCCCGCGTAGATCTTCGCCGGGTCCAGGTGGGAGTAGTCCCGCAGGTTGGCGACGCGGATGGTGCCGCCCTCACGGGCGCCCTCGACGGCGGGCGCGGGGCCCGCGCTGTCCTTGGCGCTGCCCACCCCGGCGACCAGGTCGGCCTCCTCGCGGGGTGCGGCCGCGTCGCTCTTCGACCCCGCCCCGGCCGAGCAGGAGCACAGCACGAGCATGGCGGAGGCGGCGGCGACGAGGGGGACCGCGGTGCGCGAACTGAACCTGGGCATGGTGAACTCCATTGCGGACGGTGCGGGTTGGGGTGGTGCGGAGGGGGTGACGCGGAGGGGTACAGCCCCGGCGCGCCGGGGCTCAGCGGCGGGTGCGGGGGTCGAGCGCGTCCCGTACGGAGTCGCCGAGCAGATTGAAGGCGAGGACGAAGAGCAGGATCGTCACGCCGGGGAAGACCATGTAGGTCGGGTCGTCGTAGAAGACCTCGGAGCCGCGGGCGATCATGCGGCCCCAGTCGGGGACGGGTTCGCTGATGCCCACACCGAGGAAGGACAGGGCGGCCTCGGCGGTGACGACGCCGGGCAGGGCGATGGTGATGTGTACGAGGACGGGCGCCCACACGTTGGGCAGGAGCTCGCGCAGCACGATGTGGCGACGCGAGGCGCCCACGGCCCGTGCGGCCTCGACGAACTCGCGCTCGCGCAGGGAGCGCACGGTCGTCCTGAGGACCATCGCGAGCGGCACCCAGCCGAAGGCGGCGAAGATCAGCACCAGGACGGTGAACTGCATCCAGGCGGGCTCGTTCTCGCCGGGGCCGACGAAGCGGGTCTGCACGACGGGGCTCAGCGCGAGGAAGAGCAGCAGCGTCGGGAACGCGAGCAGCACGTTGCAGACGAAGGTGAAGACCCGGTCGGCGAGGCCGCTCAGATAGCCGACGGTCACGCCGAGGACGATCCCGAGGACCGCGATGACGGCGACGGCGGCGCCCGCGACGAGCAGCGAGGTGCGGATGCCGTACAGGAGCTGGGTGAACACGTCCCGGCCGAGGCCCGGTTCGAGGCCGAACCAGAAGTCGCCCGACATGCCGCCGTTGGGCAGTACGGGCAGGCCCTCCGGGCTGAGCAGACCCGCCTCGTTCTGGCCGTAGTGCTCGGTGGGGTTCTTGCCGTAGAGCGCGGCGAGCAGCGGCGCGGTGAGTGCGAGCAGCACGAAACAGGTCACCACGCCCAGGGCGGCGAGGCCGATCCGGTCCCGGCGGAGGGTGCCCCACATGCTGCCAACTCCTGATCGCTCACGGACGCGGAGGTGTTCCGCGTCGGTTCGCGATCATTAGAGTCAGCCGTCCGACGCCTTCGCAAATCCCCCAGGGGATACATTTCGGGAATGCTGCGCGCTTTAACAGCAGTGCAACACTGCGGGCCCCCATAGGGGAATGAAGCCGGGCAATTCACCCCCCTGAGATCTACGCCACACAGCCTCATCTCGCAAGGAGAAGTGCGCCAATGACCTTGCTTAACAAGGTGGCGCACGCACAGAACCTGCGAAGGGCCCCGGAACCGAGAGGTTCCGGGGCCCTTCGCTCGAAATTCAGGCGTCAGCCGATTTCCGCACCGAAGGCTTCGAGGGCCTCCGGCACCGGCTGGAAGAACGTCTCGCCGCCGCCGGAGCAGTCACCGCTGCCGCCGGACGTGAGACCGAGCGCCGTGTCGCCCGCGAACATCGCGCCGCCGCTGTCGCCGGGCTCGGCGCACACGTCGGTCTGGATGAGGCCGTTGACGATGTCGCCGTTGCCGTAGTTCACGGTGGCGTCCAGGCCCGTCACCTTGCCGTCGTGCAGCTGCGTGGTGGAACCGCTGCGCTGCACCTGCTGGCCGACGGTCGCCGCGCCCGCCTTGGTGATCTTCTGCGTGGAGCCGTTGTACAGGTTCACCTCGCTCGGGTGCGGGGTGTCGCCGGAGTACTTGACGATGCCGTAGTCGTTGTCGGGGAAGCTGGAGCCCGCGTTCTCACCGATGGCCTGGCCGCCCTGCTTGTCGGACCAGCTGGTGACGGCCTCGGTGCAGTGCCCCGCGGTCAGGAAGTGCGGCGCACCGTCCTTGACCACGTTGAAGCCCAGCGAGCAGCGGCTGCTGCCGCCGTAGATGGCGTCGCCACCGGCGAGGAAGGGCTTGAACTCCCCCTTGGTGTGCCTCAGCTCGGCCTTGCCGCCGAGGCTCTCGACGACCGACGTCAGCTTCTTCAGGTCCGCGCCCTTGACGGTGCGGTCCGCGGTGACGACGACCTTGTTGGCCGACGGGTCGGTGGCCCACGAGGTGCCGGGCACCGAGGCCTTGTCGGTGAGGGCCGTCCGGGCGCCCTTGAGTTCGGCGAGAGAGTTCTCGACCAGTCTGGCCTTGGCGCCGGCCGACTCGACGGCGTCCTTGGCGTTCTCGTCGAGGACGTTCACGACGAGGTTCTCGGCCTGGGCGTCGTAGTACGTGCCCGCGGCGTCCGCGCCCAGCTCCTTGCCGAGCGTGGAGGCGAGCTTTCCGGCCTTCGCGACGGAGAGCGTGTCCGGCTTGGGGGTGGGGGTGTTCTCACTCGCGTTCGCAGTCTGGAAGGTGACGGCCGCGCCGATCAGGGCGACGACACCCGCGCCTGCCATGGCGGCACGGCGCTTGGGTATGCGGCGGTGCTTCAACTCGCGTCCTCCTGTGGGGGGTCGAACCGCTCCGGCGTGGGGGCCTCGGCGGTCCGAAAAGCGTACGCGCACGGACTGCGGCGCTGGATAAGCCGCGTCCATGCCCATCAGGACCCGGCCCACTGTTCCCTGCGCGCGATGTCGCACACAAGGGCTGCTTCCGGACGCCCGCCCGGCAACGGACGCAGGGCTCACGGCTGTTGACCCACCGTGGTCGCGCCACGTCGGTTCCCGATGCAAACACCGCGCGCAAGGAGTGATCGGCAATGGGTGAGGACTAGTCCTGTCTTGATTTCGATGGTCGATGGCGCGGCGCGGCGCACACAGGAAGCCCCCGCCCGGAACTCGGACGGGGGCTCACGCACTGGTCAGCTCACCGACTGCACCGGCTGTCGCACCGGCTCAAGCGGGTCGGTCAGAACACACTCACGTTGTACGCCCGCAGGGCCTCGGTGACCGGCTGGAAGTACGTCGTGCCGCCGGAGGAGCAGTTGCCGCTGCCGCCGGAGGTCAGACCGAGCGCCGTGGAACCGGCGTAGAGCGGGCCGCCGCTGTCGCCGGGTTCGGCGCACACCGTGGTCTTGATCAGGCCGCTGACGACGTCGCCGCTGCCGTAGTTCACCGTGGCGTTCAGGCCCGTGACGCGGCCGGAGTGGGTGCCGGTGGTGGCACCGCGGCGGGTCACGTTCTGCCCGACGGTCGCGTCGGCGGCGCGGGTGATGTCCTGACTGCCGACGGTGCCCGACTTGGTGACCGAGTTGTTCGTGTACCGCACGATGCCGTAGTCGTTCGTCGGGAAGCTGGAGCCGTGCGTGCTGCCGAGCACGGTGGTCTTCGCCGAGTTCGACCACCAGGTGCCCGCGCCGTCGGTGCAGTGTCCGGCGGTGAGGAAGTAGTACGTGCTGCCGTTGCGCACGTTGAAGCCGAGGGAGCAGCGCCAACTGCTCGCGTACGTGACGTCGCCGCCGGATATGTACCGCTGGAGCTTGCCGGGTGTCCGCTCTATCCGCAGAGCGCCCGCCCTGTCGCCCGCGGCCTGCTTCAGCTCCGCGATCTCGGCCCGGGAGACGGTGCTGTCAGCGGTGACGAGGACCTGATCGGTCTTCGGGTCGATGCTCCAGGCGGTGCCGGCCACATCCGCTCTCAGGACGGCGTCACTGGCGGCGGTCAGTTCGGCGCTGCTGTAGGTGCGGGCCTCGTCGGCGCCGGCGGCGGGCACGGCGAGCGCGGCCGCGGCCACGAGCCCGGTCGCCACGGCGACGGGCCGGAGGTGTCGGCGGGGGGTGGTGCGCTTGATCCTCACTGCTGGTTCCTCCCGAGGGAAGTCAGGGGACCCCTGTGGGTGGGGGTCCGTGAGGCGCGGTCGGAGCCAGGGCGGATTCCGGTCGCACCGTGCCTCCGACAAGCGCTGCTCGGGAGTATTGGGGCGGCCGTGGCACCGCACAAGGGTGTCTTTCGGCCGCGTGGGCGCATCCACGCCGACCGGCCCCGGTGGTTTCCACACCCTGAGGTGCGCCACCGGGGCTCTGGGTCGTCGGCGTCCTGTCGGACGTTCCGGGAGTCAGCCGCTTGGAGAGTCAGACGTCCCGGGACGGCGAAAGGTTCCGTTCCCCGGCGGGGATCCCGGCGTCGAGGGTGTTGCCGGGCGGCGGGAAGGGGCAGATGAAGTGGTCGGCGAAGGCGCACGGCGGCAGCAGGGCGCGGTTGAAGTCGACCGTGGTGCGGCCCTGTCCGTCGGGCGCGGCGGGCCGCAGGAAGCGGAAGCGGTAGCTGGTGTCGCCGCTGGTGGCGTCGGCGAACACCGCCCACAGCGAGCCGTCGTCCTGCACGGACACCTGAAGGGTGTGCTCCTGCCCGGCGAGCGTGAAGGCGAGTTCACCGCCGAGGCCGAGCCCGCGCTCCACCCCGTCCGCGTTGCCGACCCGTACGGTGCGGTGCTCCGCGTACGGCGTGAAGCGGCCCCCGGTCACGAAGAGCGGGTCGTACCCGGTCACGTCGATGCCGGTGAAGGCGCGGCGCGCCGGGGCGTCCGGGTTGAAGTCGCGCACCGCCCAGAGCCCTTCGCGGCGCAGCACGACGAGGCGCCGCTCGCCCAGCCCGAGCCGGGCGGCGGTGACGGGTCCGGGGTCGGGAGTCAGCGGCACGGTGCCGGTGACGGGCCGCCCGTCCAGGGTGAGGCCGTCCTCGTCGGCGGCCGTCAGGGCGAGGGTGTCGCCGTCGTCGGCCCAGCGGCCCGGCAGGCCCGGGAGCTCTCCGTCCGGATGGTCGGCGAGCCAGTGGGTGCCGGTCAGGGACAGCGGGCCGTAGGGCGCGGAGACGGTGGCCGTGCGCTCCTCGTGCCACAGCGCGAAGTCCCGCAGCGCCTCGTCGGTGGTGGTACTCATCGTGATTCAGCCTTTCCGTACGGGCTCGGGCAGCCCGAGGTGTGAGCGCAGCGTCGTCCCCGCGTATTCCGTACGGAACACGCCGCGCTCCTGGAGCAGCGGCACCACCCGTTCGACGAACTCGTCGAGCCCGCCCGGAGTCAGGTGCGGTACGAGGACGAAGCCGTCGGCGGCGTCGGCGGCGACGAACTCCGCGAGTCCGGCGGCGACCGCGTCGGGGGTGCCGATGAAGGACTGGCGGGCGGTCGTCTCGATGACGGTCTGGTGCAGGGACAGGCCCTTGGCCCGGGACAGGGCCCGCCACTGCTCGGCGACGGCGAGCGGGTCGCCGAACCCGGCCCGGCCCTGGACCGGGCCGGCGTGCGGGTCGGGGTCGATGGCGGGCAGCGGTCCGTCGGGGTCGTGTCCGGACAGGTCGACGCCCCACACCTGTTCCACGGCGAGGAGCGCGTTCTGCGGCGAGACCTGGAGGCGCCGGATCTCGGCGGCGCGCTCCTGGGCCTCGGCCGCGGTGTCGCCGAGGACGACGGTGACTCCGGGCATGATCTTCAGCTCGTCGGGGGCGCGCCCGTACGTCGCGAGCCGGCTCTTCACGTCGGCGTAGAGGGCGCGGTCCGCCTCCAGGGTGCCGTGCCGCGTGCTGTGCTCTCCCGGGGGGTGGCCCCCGGGCCTCCAGCCGGTGAAGACCACATCGGCGGTGGAGGCGGCGAACTCGCGGCCCTCGGGCGTGTCACCCGCCTGGATCACCACGGGGTGGCCCTGCGGTGAGCGCTCCACGCCGAACTCACCGGCGATGTCGAAGTGCTGCCCGTGGTGCGCGAACGGCCGCGGCGCCACGGGGGGCCCGTCGGGCCCTGCGGGCGCCCAGGTGTCCCACAGCTCGCGGGCGGTGGCGACGAACTCGGCGGCGCGGGTGCAGCGGTCGGCACGGTCCAGGAAGCCGCCGCGCCGGAAGTTCTCGCCGGTGAAGGCGTCCGACGTGGTGACGACGTTCCAGGCGGCGCGGCCCCCGCTGAGGTGGTCGAGGGAGGCGAGTCTGCGGGCGAGTTCGTAGGGCTCGTTGAAGGTGGCGTCGACGGTGGCGGCGAGGCCGAGCCGGTCGGTGACGGCGGCGAGGGCGTTCAGGACGGTGATCGGCTCGGGGCGGCCGACGACGTCCAGGTCGTGGATGCGGCCCTTGTGCTCCCGCAGCCTGAGCCCCTCCGCGAGGAAGAAGTAGTCGAAGAGGCCGCGCTCGGCGGTGCGGGCCAGATGCTCGAAGGAGGAGAAGTCGATCTGGGACCCGGCGGCCGGGTCCGTCCACACCGTGGTGTTGTCGGCGCCCGGGAAGTGGGCGGCGAGGTGCATCAGCTTCCCGCCGCGGGGGCTGTGGGGGCGGGGGGTGTGCGTGCGGGGGCTGTGGGTGCGGGGGCTGTGGGTGCGGGTCATGACGGGCCCCCCGCGAGTGCCGCGTACCGGTTGGCGGGCCGGGCGAGGCCGAGGTGGTCCCGGAGCGTCGTGCCCGGGTAGAAGGTGCGGAAGAGGCCGCGGTGCTGGAGCAGCGCCACGGTGCCGTTGACCAGGCGCTCCAGGTCGCGCCGCGGTTCGACGGGGGTGAGGTGGAAGCCGTCGACGGCGCCCGCGCCGTGCCAGGTGGCGATGAGCTCGGCGAGGTCGACGGGGCCGCCGCGGTAGAGGGGGCCGTCGGCGGTGGGCAGCGGGCCGCCGCCGTGGCCGGGCTGCGCCGCGTGTTCGCCGCCGCCGAGGTCCACGAGCAGCGCCGCGAACACCCGCAACTTCCCCCGGTTCCGGCCGAGTTCGGTGGCGCGGCGGTGCAGTTCGGCGCGGACGGAGTCGGCTCGGGCGGGGCTCGCGGCCCGTACCAGGGCGACGTCCGCGTGCCGGGCGGCCGTCTCCCGGGTGTGGCCGTCGGTGGCGTCGACCACGACGACCGGGTGTCCCTGCGGGGGCCGGGGCACGAGGGAGGGGCCCCGTACGGAGAAGGTGTTGCCGGCGAAGTCGACGTGGTGCAGCTTGTCGCGGTCGACGAAGCGGCCGGTCGCCGCGTCACGGATCTCGGCCCCGTCCTCCCAGCTGTCCCACAGCCGCCGTGCCACGTCGGCGACCTCGCCGGCCTCCCGCCACAGCGCCTCGCGGGAGGCGACCCGGCGGCGCCCGAAGAGCCGGGCGTCGGCCTCGGTCGCCGAGACGTCCACGGCCCAGCCGGCCCGGCCGTGGCTCACCCAGTCCAGGGTCGCCACGGCCGCCTGCACGTGGAACGGCTCGGTGTGCGTGGTCGTCACGGTCGGCACCAGGCCGACGCGCCCGGTGTCCGGGGCCACCCGGGCGAGGACGGCCAGGGCGTCGGGGCCGTGCCGGGCGAAGGAGTCCCCGAGCGTGACGAAGTCGAGCGCGCCGCTCTCGGCGAGCCGCGCGAGCTCGGTGTAGGGGGCGGCGTCGAAGGCACCGGGCAGGTCGACGGCGGCTGCGAGGTGCAGGGGGCCGTGGCCCGGGGCGGGTGGGGTCATGAGGGTCGAACCTCTCTCGGCGGAACGTGCCCGCACCCGCGGGGGGTCGCCGGGGGCCCGGCGGTTTCCGGACTCTCCGCGGCGCGGGCGGGGCCTGAGGTGATGGGCGGGGGCGGGTACGGGGCGGGGTGCCCGGCCCCGTCGTCGCGCTCACCGAGGCCGGAGCCGCGCCCGCCCGCGCCGGGGCCACGCCCCGCCGCGCCGGAGTCGCGCGCCGCGCCGGGGGCACCGCCCTCCCCGGCAGCGGAGCCGCGCCCACCGCCACCAGAACCACGCGCCTCCGCGAAGAACACCAGCACCGCCCGCGCCGTCGCGTCGTTCTGGCGGAACGCGGGACTGTTGGTGCGGGGCCGGGTGAAGGCGCCGGCGCCGCGGGAGTCGGTGTGGGGGCCGAGGGCGAAGCGGCGGGGGTGCGGGGTGCCGCTCTCGTCGCGGATGCGGCCGTCGGACGGGTCGACGGCCAGCAGGCCGTCGGCGGTCTCGGCGACTCCGTCCACGTGCAACCCGCGCAGGAGCGGGTCACGGGTGCGGGCGAGCGTGGGCTGCGGCAGCCGCGCCTCGACGAGGGCGCGGGCCTCGACCCACGCCCCGGGCACGGTGGCGCTGCGCGCCCGGAACACTCCCGCGTCCGCCTCCACCGTCATGTCGGCTCCGAGGAACCGCACCACGCCGGCCCGCGACAGGGCGAGCAGTTGCCGCAGACGCGGTCCGGGCGGCCCCGAGGCGAGGTAGCTGAAGAAGCCGTGCCACCAGGGCCCGATGTCGCCGAGCCGCACCAGTTGCCCGTACGCGGAGAGAAGACCGAGGAAGACGGCCAGGTCGGGGCTGTGCGCCGGGTCGTGGCGGCGGGTGAGATCAGCCGTGATGTAGGCCCGCATGCCCTCCTGGAGGCTCTCGTACGAGGGGTGGCGGACCCCGTCGAGGGGGTGGTCGAGCGCGGTGAGGTCGAGGCGGTCGGCGGGGTCGGGCACGGCGGACGAGACGAGGGCGGCGAGTTCGGGGCTGCCGGGCGGGCAGACCGCGTACTTCTCGTCGAAGTCCCGCCAGGCGACGGCGGTGCGTTCGGGATGGGCGGTGAACAGGCGGTGGTAGTGGGCGAAGCCCAGCTCCTTCTCGACGAGGGGCCACACGTCGCGGGTGAAGTCGAAGCCGCCGGGCCGCGCGAGGAGTTCGTCGATCTGCTCGGGCCCGAGGTGGCGCGGCAGCGGCGGCCGCTCCCCGCCGTCCCAGGTGTAGCCGATCTTGGAGTGGTAGGGCACGCCGCGCCGGGAGCCGACGTACAGCACGGGTTCACGGCCCGACGGGACATAGGTGTCACCCTCGTACCGCCCGCCGCGGCCCTCGGTCAGGAGCACCATCAGGTCCACGAAGGCGAGCCCGAAGCCGCGCACCAGGACGGGCTCGCCGCCCCGCAGCGCGCTCAGGTCGGCGTCGGCGGTGAAGTCGGGCGGCAGGTGGACAAGGCCGTGGCGCCGGGCGTGGGCGGCGAGTTCCTTCTGCTCGTCGTCGAGTTCGGCGTCCAGGTGCCCCTGGGCGAGGACGACGAGGTCGGCGAGGAGCGGGTACTTCCTGCCTTCGAGCCACACCTTCTGCGGCCCGCGCCGCGGCCCGGTCAGCCGGGTGGCGCGGCAGGCGTGGTGGCGGACAGTGACCCGGGGCGGCAGGTCGGCCACGGCCTGCTCGTACACCCAGCGCAGATAGCCGCCCTGGGTCTGCCGGTCGGCGAAGAGCTGTCCCTCGACGTCCGCCCACTCGTGCAGCGCGGGCCCCGGCCGTACGGGCCCGGTGACCTCGACCGTGTCGTCGGTGAACATCGTGACGTCCTGCGCGTGCGAGTTCATCCACAGCAGCGGCGACTGCTGCTCGCGCCAGATCCGGCCGGGGCCCGGCGGATAGGGGTCGACGAGGTGGATGGTCAGAGGCGCGTCGCCGTACAGCTCGGGGGCGTTGGCCGCGACGCGTTCGAGCAGGCCGGTGGCGCGCGGGCCCGCGCCGACGATCACCAGGGTGGGGGCGGCGGGCCGCGGGGCGCTCATCGCGTCCGCTCCGTGCCGCGCGCGTAGTACCGCTCCACGTAGTGCTGCCCGACGCTGAGCAGCGAGGTGACGACGACGTACCAGAGGGTGGCGACAAGCAGCAGCGGGATGACCTGGTACGTGCGGTGGTAGACGAGCTGCACGGAGTAGAGCAGGTCCTGTACGGCGATGACGCTGACGATCGAGGTGCCCTTGAGGGTGCCGATCAGCATGTTCCCGGCCGGCGGCACGATGGAGCGCATCGCCTGCGGCAGCACGATCCGGCGGAACCGGCGCCACCGCCCGAGGCCGAGTGACTGCGCCGCCTCGAACTGGCCGCGGTCCACGGAGAGCACACCCGCGCGCACGACCTCGGCCGCGTACGCGGCCTCGTGCAGGGTCAGGCCGATGACGGCGATGGTGACGGGCCCGAGCAGGTCCACCGTCCTGACACCGAACAGCGTCGGGTAGAGGGCGCCGATGTTGAACCAGAACAGGAGCTGCACCAGGATCGGCATCGACCGGAAGAACCAGACGTAGCCCCAGCTCACGGACCTCAGGACCGGGTTGGCCGAGAGCCGGCCGAGGGCGAGCAGGGTGCCGAGCGCGAAGCCGAGCACCATCACCACGGCGGTCAGCCACAGCGTCAGCCAGAGTCCGCGCAGCACCGCGGGGGTGGTGAAGTAGTCGCCGACGACGCCCCATTGGAACGCGTCGTTGCGGGCGACGGAGTTGACGACCAGCGCGAGGGCGACCAGGACGACGACGGCGGCGGTCCACTGGCCGATCCGGGGACGCCCGACGACGGTCAGGGCTGCGGAGTCGTCCTCGGGAGGGTCCGGCGGCCGGACGGGAACTTTGGCGAGGGTGTCGGATGACATGCGAAGGCTTTCGTCAGAAAGAGCAGGACGAGCAGGACGACAGTGCGAATGCCGCCTTCACATGGGGCGCGCGCCAAGGCGCGGCCGACACGGACCCAGCCCCTCAGCAGGGGTCCGCCTCTTTGAGACTACGGGGAACTTCGCGTCCGCTGTCAAGGCTGTCCGGAAGCAGCCCCCGGCTTGTCCAGAATATGAGCCGTACGTCTCAAGGCAGTTGACGGAAAAACGGATGCCTGTTCCACTTGGCCTCATGCATCCACAGCAGTGGCTGGTCAGGCGCTCCCACATCGACTTCGGTCGCGTGTGGTCGGCGTCGTGTTGATGCACTTCTGAGCTGACTTGTCGGCATCTCCGAGCTGATCCGTCAGCACCTGTGAGCTGACCTGTCCCACCCGCGCGTCCGGGTCTCCCACCCCGCGCGTTCCATGATGCGGACAGCTGTCTCAGCTTCTCCGAACTCCGTCGCGCTCCCGCGCCGTTGCTCAGCCTTCACACGTGTACGTGCACGCTTCCCACGCGTACGTGCACCCCCTCCCCTCGTACTCCCCTCGCACCACCTTCGTCGCACCGAGCCCGGAGAACGCCACGCCATGCGCACAGCCCTGCCCTCCCGCCGCCGTCTCGCCACCGTCCACGCGCTGCTCGCCGCCGCCGCGCTCACGCTCACCGCCTGCGGGTCCGGCGACTCCACGACCGCCGCCAAGGGCGCCGCACCCGGGGGCGGCGGCAAGATCCCCACGACGGACGTCGTGTCGTCGGTCGCGAAGGACGACAAGGCGGCCCGGCTGCTCCCCGCCGACGTGCGGGACCGGGGCACGCTCAGGCTCGCCGCCAGCGTCGGCGGCACCCCTCCCAGCGCGGTCCATCTGCCGGACGGCAGAACCGTCGTCGGCCAGGACATCGACTTCGCGGACGCCGTCGCCAAGGTCCTCGGCGTCCGCCTGAAACGCGAGACCGCGAGCTTCGAGGCCATCCTGCCGTCCCTGGGCAGCGGCAAGTACGACCTCGGCACCGGGAACTTCGGCGTCACCGACGAACGCCGCAGGACCATCGACTTCGTCACCTACATCAACGACGGCCAGGGCTTCGCCGTCCGCGCCGACAGCAAGCTCAAGAAGGTCACGGACTTCGAGCAGCTCTGCGGTCTGAACGTCGCCACCGGCGCGGGCACCACCTTCGAGGTGACCCTGGAGGACAACAAGCACGTGTGCGCCGACGCGGGCAAGAAGCCGTACAGCGTGAAGACCTACGCCGAGCAGGGCGCGATCTGGCCCTCGCTCCAGCAGGGCCGCAGCGACGTGGTGATGTCGACGATCAACGGTCTGCGGTACGCGGTGAAGCAGCAGGAGGGGCTGCGGTTCCTGGGCGAGTACCACCGCCTGGACGTGGGCTTCGCCTTCAAGAAGGGCACGAAGCTGGCGCCCGCGTTCCAGGCGGCGGTCGACCGGCTCATCGAGGACGGGACGTACGACCGCATCCTGAAGAAGTGGGGCACACTCCCCTCGGCGATCGACCGGTCCCGGATCTCACCGCCCGAGATCAAGGACTGACGGCACGTCACCGGCACCGGGCCCGCACCCTGCGGGCCCGGCTCAGTCGCAGCACGAGCAGCACTCGCAGCAGTCGCAGTCGCAGTCCCGGCAGACGCCCTCGCGCTTCTTCCGGGACCACGGCCCCTCGTACTCCTTCGCGCAGCACAGTCGGCACGTGCAGCACAGCCCGATCGCGACGGCGCACCCGGCCCAGAAGCCGCGCCGCGGCTTGGGCGGCTGTCCCCCGGCCGACCAGCCGCCGGAGTCGCCGCCGTACCCGCCACCGCCCTGCCCGCCGCCGTGGTCTCCGCTGCCGCCGTAGTAGTCCCGGTAGTTCCCCGAGTGGTTCCCCGATCCGTACGAGGACCCGTCGCCGCCGTACGCACCCGGCCCCGAACCCTGGCCGGAACCCCAGGAACCGTTACGCACGGTCACCTCAGGACCGGCCGCGCCCCCGGCCCGGTGCGGGGCGTGGCCGCACGAGCCGGTGCCGAACGCCCGGTCCACCGAGCGCGTCAGTTCGTGCACGAGCAGGAAGTGCGCGAGGCCGCCCTCGGTGAAACGCACCTCCGCGAGGGCGAGCCGGATGCCGTGCAGCGCGTCGTCGGCGAGCCGCCGGGCCTCGGCGCGGGACGTGCCGAGGGCCGTGAGCGGGTTCCAGGCACCGGCCTCGGCGTCCGCCTGCCGGTCCTCGACGGCGTCCAGGAGGTGCGCGAGCCTGCCGAAGAGCCGCCCGGCCTCGGCCAGCGGCTCCGCGTTGCCCGGCCGGCCGGCGAGGACGGCGGTGTGCGCGAAGGCCGCGGCCGTCGCGGTCTCGGTCGGCTCGGTGACGGTGAGCAGGGACGTGCCGGGCCCCGCCAAGGCCTCGATGCCCTCCTGCCGTTCGACGGCGTCGAGCAGGACCGCCGTGTCGAAGCCCACGTCGGCGCCGGTGCCCGCACCCGCGCGGTCCCATCGCGCCGCCACCCGGCGCGCGGCCGCGGCCACCGGCCTGCGCGCCAACAGGCCGTCGCCGTCGACCACGTGGTCGCGCACCTTCGCCGACGCGAGGACGAGCGAGACGGCCGCGGCGAGCCGGGCGCCCTCGCCCCGGGCGACGGACGCGGTGCGCAGGCCGCGCAGCGGACAGGGTCCCGCGGTGCGCCGCCGGTCGCCGGACCGCTCGGCCTGAGCCTCCGTCAGAACCGAGATGATGAGCCCGTCGTAGTTGGTCACGACGCGTGCGAACTGCCCGTGGTCCCCGCGCAGCGCCAGACAGAGGCCGCACAGATGCGCCATCCACTCGGCCTTGAGACGGTCCCCGAGTCGATGACTGCAAGGCCTGACGATTCCGAACATGACGGCTCCCCCCGTGGCTCCGACGCCGAACTCCGGCATCGTAGCGAGCAGTCCGTTCACCCGTACGCACCGCCCGTCACCCGTACGCCGCCAACCATCATATTTCACTCTCTGTCAGCAGCCGTGCGTGAGAGGACCCTTGAAGAACCACGTTTATCGCCGTCTTCACTGTGCACCAGTACCGTCACGAAAACCGTGCGCGACGACTATCCCCTTGGCGCACCATCCGCATCATGGACGACCATAGGGGTGCGGAACGCAAGCAGACCGCTGCGAGAGGAGGCGTCCATGGGATCGGTGCGCAAGGCGAGTGCCTGGCTTGGCCTCGTCGACGACAACAACGACGAGCGTTACTACGACGGATACGAAGACGACGGGGCGGACGGCCCCGAGGCGGCCGAGCCCTGGGTCACGGACCCGCGCGTCAAGGTGACGGCGGACGCGGCCGAGGACAAGGGCCACAAGATCGGCACGGTCACCCCGGACAGCTTCCGCGACGCCCGCGGCATCGGTGAGATGTTCCGGGACGGCGTGCCCGTCATCGTGAACCTCACGGCGATGGACGCCGCCGACGCCAAGCGCGTCGTGGACTTCGCGGCCGGGCTCATCTTCGGCCTGCGCGGCTCCATCGACCGGGTGGCCCACCGTGTGTTCCTGCTCACTCCCGCCCACACCGAGATCGTCAACGGCGAGGCCACCCCGCACCGTACGGACGGTTTCTTCAACCAGAGCTGAGGCAAGGCCGCTCGCCGCGCCCACGCCCCCGCGCCGGGGCGCGCCGCGCGCTCAGCGGAAGGCGTCGAGTCCGGTGAGCGCCTTGCCGAGGACCAGCTGATGCATCTCGACGGTGCCCTCGTAGGTGAGCACCGACTCGAGGTTCGTCGCGTGCCGCATCACGGGGTACTCGAGCGAGATGCCGTTGGCGCCGAGGATCGTGCGCGCGGTGCGGCAGATCTCGATGGCCTCCCGTACGTTGTTCAGCTTGCCGAAGCTGACCTGCTCGGGCCGCAGCCGGCCCGCGTCCATGCGGCGCCCCAGATGGTGGGCGAGCAGGATGCCCTTGTGCAGTTCGACGGCCATGTCGGCGAGCTTGGCCTGGGTGAGCTGGAAGCCGCCGATGGGCCTGCCGAACTGCTCGCGGGTCCTGGAGTAGTCCACGGCCGCCTCGAAGCAGGAACGGGCGGCGCCCATCGCGCCCCACACGATGCCGTAGCGCGCGTGGGAGAGACAGCTGAGCGGCCCCTTGAGGCCGGTGACGCCGGGCAGCACGGCGTCGGCGGGCAGCCGCACCTCGTCCAGCACCAGCTCGCTGGTGACGCTGGCCCGCAGCGACCACTTGTGCTTGATCTCCGGCGCGGAGAAGCCCGGGGTGTCCGTGGGCACGGCGAAGCCCCGGATCCCCTCGTCGGTCCGTGCCCACACGACGGCCACCCCGGCGACCGACCCGTTCGTGATCCACATCTTGCGTCCGGTGAGGACCCAGTCGGTGCCGTCCTTCTTGGCGTACGTGCGCATCGAGGCCGGGTCGGAGCCGATGTCGGGCTCGGTGAGGCCGAAGCACCCGATGATCTCGCCCGCGGCCATGCCCGGCAGCCACCGCTGCTTCTGCTCCTCGGAGCCGAAGCGGTGGATGGCGTACATGGCGAGCGAGCCCTGCACCGAGACCAGGGACCTGATCCCGGAGTCGGCCGCCTCCAGCTCCAGGCACGCCAGGCCGTACTGCACGGCGCTCGCGCCCGCGCAGCCGTAGCCCGTCAGCGACATGCCGAGGGCGCCGATCGACCCGAGCTCCCGGGCGAGGTCGCGCACGCCCGGCAGTTCGCCGCTCTCGTACCACTCCGCGACGTACGGCAGGACGCGGTCCGCGGCCCACTCCCTGACCGTGTCCCGGACCGCGAGGTCCTCCGGCTCCAGCGTGTCGTCGAGGCCCAGGGGGTCCTCGGGATCGAAGGGGGGCGGGGCTTGACGGCTTGCGGTCGACATATCGGCCTCCGGCGGGACGTAAGGACTTACCTAGCGCTGCTAGCCACGGGAACGGGCCTGACGCTATGCCGCGTGCGGGTCGCCGTCCAGCGTGACCGTCCCTGATGAACAGGCCGTCCGGCGAACGAGGACCGGGTGTCCAGGGGGCGGAGCCCCATGGTTACGGGAGAGGGGCGGGACTGGGGCGCTTCCGCGAGGGGGTGGGCGGCTCGCACGCCGCAGGGGCACCGCAGTCCATGACCCGCGGCAACCGCAGCGCGGCCAGCGCGCCCACGAGCAACAACCCGGCGCTGACCAGCAGGGTCACATGCAGACCGTGCACGAAGGCGTCCCGCGCGGCGGCACGGAGTGCCTCGCCCTGCCCGCCGCCGAGCCGCGAGGCGACGTCATAGGCCTCGCCCAGCGAGTGACTCGCGGCGGCGCTGTCCGCAGCGGACACCCCCCGCACGGACGAGAGCCCGGGTGCATAGGCGGCGTTCATGACACTGCCGAGCAGGGCGATGCCGATCCCGGCTCCGAGCTGGTAGGACGTCTCCCCGATCGCGGCGGCCCCGCCCGCCTGCGCCTGCGGCGCCTCGCTGAGCATGGACTCGTACGCCCCGAAGAGCGTGGTCTCCAGGCCGAAGCCGAGCAGCACGAAGCCGGTGAGGAGCAGCGGCGCGTTGTCGTCGGTGCCCATGCCGGTGAGCGCGGCGACGGCGAGCGCGGTGAGGCCGAAGCCGGTGGCGACCATGGTGCGCGGCCCGAAGCGCTGCAACATCCGCGACCCGGCGAGGCCCGCGGCCATGGCGGCGACGGTGAGGGGCAGCAGCCGCAGCCCCGTCTCCAGCGGGGACAGGCCGAGCACGAGCTGGAGGTACTGCGCGGCGATGAGTTCGAGGCCGACGAGCGCGAGCATCGCGAGCACGATGCACCCCACGGACGTGCTGAACGCGGGCCGCGTGAACATCGTCAGGTCGACGAGCGGATGACGGCGGCGGCGCTGGCGGCGGACGAAGGAGACGAGCAGGCCGACGCCGACGACGAGCGAGAGGACCGTGGTGGCGCCGAACGGCGACTCCCCGCCGCCGAGCCGCTTCACGCCGAGCACCAGGCCGAACAGGCCACCGGCGGCCATCAGCGCCCCCGCCACGTCCCACGGCCCGTCCGGGCCGCCGGTGGACTCGGGCAGGAGCCAGCGTCCGACCGGCAGGCTGACCAGCATCAGCGGGATGTTGATGAGGAAGACCGAGCCCCACCAGAAGTGTTCGAGGAGGAATCCGCCGAGGAGCGGGCCGCAGGCGGCGCCCACGGCGGCGACCGCGCTCCAGATGCCGATCGCGAGGGCGCGCTCGCGCCGGTCGGGGAAGACCTGGCGCAGGATCGACAGGGTCGCGGGCATGATCATCGCGCCGCCGACGCCGAGCAGCGCGCGGGCCGCGATCAGGACCTGCGCGGTGTCCGCGAGGGCGGCGACGGCCGAGGCCACGCCGAACAGGCCGTAGCCGAGGAGGAGCACGCGTCTGCGGCCGACGCGGTCGCCGAGGGTGCCGAACAGGATCAGGAGCGAGGCGCAGACCAGCGGATAGATGTCCACTATCCACAGCAGCTCGATCCCGCCGGGCTTCAGGTCCTCGGTGACGGCGGGCACGGCGACGTGCAGGACGGTGGCGTCGACGGCGACGAGCAGCAGGCTGACGCAGAGGACGACGAGCACCACCCAGCGGTTCGCACCCGCGCCGGGGGTCCGACGGCCGGATGGAGCGGCGGCCGTGGTCGTCCCGGACATGTGCGTTCCTCCCAGTGATTCCTCGCGAGTGCGGCCAGGTGGGGGGCCGGCGGGACCCTGCGGGATCCGTCGTCCGGCTGTGGCGGCGGTGAACGGCGAGTGGCCGTCAGCGTACGCGAGTCCGTGGCCGCGTCGCGTGGCGGACCTCTCATGGTTGCGCTGCGGGGGTGTGGCATGCACCACGTTCGCTCGTGTCGGTGATCTTTCGGTGGACGCGAGCAGTCCGGTCGGCGACCGATAATCGAGCCCGTGACCGATCTTGATCAGCGCCCCGCCACGGGGCACGGACTCGCCGACGCGCTGCGCCGCACGGCGCCCGCGCTCTCTGTGTACGCCGGGGTGCGCGCGCTGGGGCTCGTGGTGCTCGCCGTGTGGGGCGCCGCGGCGGGCAAGAGTCCGCACACCCTGCTCTCCGCCCGCTGGGACTCGCTCTGGTACACCCGCGTCGCCGACCACGGCTACGGCTGGGAGGTGACGCTCCCGGACGGCAGCGTGCACTCGAACCTGGCGTTCTTCCCGCTGCTCCCCTGTCTTGAGCGGGCGCTGTCGGCGGTGAGCCCGCTGTCGTACGCGGACGCGGGCCTGGTGGTGAGCGCGGTGGCCTCGCTCTGCGCGGCGGGCGGGATCTTCGCGGTCGGGGACCGTCTGTACGGCAGCCGGGCCGGTGTCTGCGCGGTCGCCCTGTGGGCCGTGCTCCCGGTCGGGATCGTGCAGTCGATGGCCTACAGCGAGTCGCTGTTCACGGCGCTCGCGGCCTGGTCGCTGTACGCGGTCCTGACCGGGCGCTGGGTCACGGCGGGCGTGCTCGCCTCGCTGGCCGGGCTGACCCGGCCCGTGGGCGCGGCGGTGGTCGCCGCGCTGTGGGTGACGGTGCTGCTCGACGCGCGCCGCAGGGGCGGGCTCGCCGCGCGCGCCGCCCTCGGCGCGCTGCTGGCCCCGCTCGGCGCCGCGGGCTACGTCCTGTGGGTGGGGCACCGCACGGGCGGCGGCCTGTTCGGCTATCTGGACGTGCAGGAGCAGTGGGGCAACGGCTTCGACGGCGGCTACGCGTTCGCCCGTTTCATCGGCGAGAAGTTCACGTCCGTGCCGGGTGCGCTCGCGGGGATCGGCCTGATCGCCGGTGTGGCGGGGCTGATCTGGCTGTATGTGACCTGCGTGCGGCAGCGGCAGCCCGCCGCCCTCCTCGTCCACACCGGCGTCGTGGTGGCGCTCGCCCTGTGCGCCTCGGGCTACTTCGGCTCCAAGCCGCGCCTGCTGATGCCCGCGTTCCCGCTGCTCCTGCCGCTCGCGGTCACCCTCGCGCGGCTGCGTACGCGCCGGTCGGCGTGGATCCTGGGCGGGCTCGCGGTGGCCGGGGCGGTGTACGGGGCCTTCTGGCTGCACGGCTCGGGACCGCCGTGATCCCGTCAAGATCACCAATCAAGATCATTTCAGCGCGCACCCGGTGAGCGTCCGGTGAGCTCCCGGAGAATTCCGCACCAGCCCCCGGTGAACGAATTCGAAATCCGCCCGAAATCGCCTGCGTAATGATCAACCCATTGGGTAAAGCCGACATCATTGAAAAGGCATTCGGACCGGAATAAACCACGGCCTGAGATCAATGCCACATCACATCGTCATCACAAAGCCACTGATTCGGCCGGGTGCGGCACTCACTCGCTGTAACGTCGATTGGGTGCGTACCGAACGAAGTCTGACCCGTCTGGACCGGCTGTTCGCCCGTCTAGACCGTGAGCCGGAACGGCCGGCCCACCTCGACGAGCCGAGGATGAGCCCGCACCGGGTCGTGCTCCTCAGCGCGACGCTGGCCTTCTACGCGGCCATCGTCGTCGCCGTCGTGACCACGTCCTGGCTCGTGCGGTTCGACTGGCAGGTCATGTTCTTCCGCCCCTACCAGCAGTGGCCCGAGATCCACGGCTTCCTGGACTACTGGGTGGTCCTCGGCCAGCGCGGCCCGACCGCAGTGATGGTCGCGGCCTGGCTGGGCTGGCGCTCCTGGCGGCAGCACACGCTGCGGCCGCTGCTCATGTTCGGCGCGGCCCTGCTCCTGCTCAACGCCACGGTGGGCGCCGCCAAGATCGGCATGGGCCGCCTCGGCCCGCACTACGCCACCGTCATCGGCTCGAACGAGATGGGCCAGGGCGGCGATATATTCCCTTCGGGCCACACCGCCAACGCCGTCGTGACCTGGGGAATCCTGGCCTATCTGGCCTCCACCCCGCGCACCCGCCGCTATCTGTCGGCGCTCTCCGCCGTCGTCTCCCTGAGCGTCGGCCTCACCACCGTCTACCTCGGTACGCACTGGCTGAGCGACGTCCTCCTCGGCTGGGCCGCGGGCCTGCTCGTCCTGCTCGCGCTGCCCTGGGTGGAGCCGCTCATCACCGTCGTCGAGACCTGGATCCTCGGCGCCCGCGACGCCTGGCGCCGCCGCGGCGGCGCGCCCGTCCCGGTGTCCACCGCCCCCGCCACCCTGCTGCCGCAGCGCTCCGCGGCCGGGCCCCGCGACGAGCAGCCGCCCGCACGCGAGCCGGTCGCCGCCGCCCGCTCGCGCACCCCCGCCTACCTCGCCCCGGGCCCGCACACGGCCCGCTGCGAGCGGACACCGGTCACCCCGCAGGGCACCCGCCGCCCGCCGCACCCGGAGAGGGTGCGCGGCACCTCGGCCCGGCCGCTCGCCGGCGGCTGAGCCCCCCTCCAGACCGCGGGAACGGTACGCACAGCCGGCTCCGCACGACGAAGGCCCCGGAACCGTCGAGGTGTCCGGGGCCTTCGGCTGTCGCGGTACCGCGCTCAGCCCTTCCAGCAGCGCTTCACGATGCCGTCCGCGACCTCGAAGTTCAGCCGTCCCGCGAGGAACTCCATCGTGATGAACGTACCCGGCGGCAACGACCTGACGGGGGACCAGCCGCGTTCGCGGGCCCGGCGCTCGGCGGCGTCGGCGGCGAGGCCGACGTAGGAGTCCGGATCGTCCTGCGGTTCCGCGGGGGGTGTCGGTAGGGGTGCCATACCCGCCACGTTAGGCGGCGGGTACGTTCCGGGGAAGCCCGAAGCCGTGCACCATGCGTCACCAGGGCCCCTCCGGTCACGCTTCTGTCACAGGATCATGTTGTGCGTTTCACCCCGGTCTGGTCACACGTACGAGCGGTTCAAGTCCGGTAAGGGGGTAATTCAGAAGGAACTCGGGACGTTCGGAACCCTCGCGAAGCAGAACCGGAAATCCACGGCGGAGTACGCCGGACGGGACGCTCGACCGCCCCCCGAATGCCCCCGCACACTCTTTGCGGGTCCCGCGCATTTCCGATTGCCCGGCGCCCCGGGGGATGTGACAGAGCATAGGGAATTCATGATTCCGCCGGGGTGCGCGCCGCCGGTCCCGTCCTCGCGCACACCCCCTGCCCGCCGCGGTCCGCGCCACGCGCCGCACGCCCCCTGTCGGACCCGGGCCCACCGCGAGCATCATGGCGGGTGCTTCGGGCAAGCCCAGGACGCAGACGGCGAAGGGGCACGCAATGGCGACGCAGACGGAGCAGGCGGCGACGCGGCCGGTACGGCGGCGGACGGGGGGCCGCGTCCTCGTCGACTGGCTGACCACCACCGACCACAAGAAGATCGGCCACCTCTACCTGATCACGTCGTTCGTGTTCTTCCTGATCGCCGGTCTGATGGCCCTGATGATGCGGGCCGAGCTGGCCCGGCCGGGGCTGCAGCTCATGTCCAACGAAGAGTTCAACCAGATGTTCACCATGCACGGCACGATCATGCTGCTGCTCTTCGCGACCCCGACGTTCGCGGGCTTCGCCAACGAGATCATGCCGCTGCAGATCGGCTCGCCCGACGTGGCCTTCCCGCGCCTGAACATGCTCTCCTACTGGCTGTTCCTCTTCGGCGGCCTGATGGTACTCGGCTCCCTGCTCGTGCCGAGCGGGCCCGCGGCCTTCGGCTGGTTCGCGTACGCGCCCCTGAACAGCCTGGAGCGCTCCCCCGGCATCGGCGCCGACCTGTGGATCATGGGCCTCGCGCTCTCCGGGTTCGGCACGATCCTCGGCTCGGTGAACTTCCTGACCACGATCATCGGCATGCGCGCACCCGGGATGACGATGTTCCGGATGCCCATCTTCACCTGGAACGTCCTTTTCACTTCGATCCTGGTGCTGCTCGCGTTCCCGGTGCTCGCGGCGGCGCTGCTCGTCCTGGAGGCCGACCGGCGGTTCCACTCGGTGGTCTTCGACGCCCAGTTCGGAGGTGCGCTGCTGTGGCAGCACCTCTTCTGGTTCTTCGGGCATCCGGAGGTCTACATCATCGCGCTGCCGTTCTTCGGCATCGTCACGGAGATCATCCCGGTGTTCAGCAGGAAGCCGGTGTTCGGCTACATCCCGCTGGTCGGCGCGACGATGGCCATCACCGGTCTGTCGGTCGTCGTGTGGGCGCACCACATGTTCGCGACGGGCGCGGTGCTCCTTCCGTTCTTCTCCTTCATGTCGTTCCTGATCGCGGTGCCGACGGGGGTGAAGTTCTTCAACTGGACCGGGACGATGCTCAAGGGGTCCCTGTCGTTCGAGACGCCGATGCTGTGGTCCATCGGCTTCCTGGTGTCGTTCCTGTTCGGCGGCCTGACGGGCGTCATCCTCGCCTCACCGCCGCTGGACTTCCACGTCACCGACTCCTACTTCGTCGTCGCGCACTTCCACTACGTCGTCTTCGGCACCGTCGTGTTCGCCACCTTCGGCGGGTTCTACTTCTGGTGGCCCAAACTCACCGGCAAGCTGCTCGACGAACGCCTCGGAAAGATCCACTTCTGGACGCTGTTCGTGGGCTTCCACACCACGTTCCTCGTCCAGCACTGGCTGGGCGCGGAGGGCATGCCCCGGCGGTACGCGGACTATCTGGCGGCGGACGGCTTCACGGTCCTCAACACGGTGTCGTCCATCGGCGCCTTCCTGCTCGGCCTGTCGACGCTGCCGTTCCTCTACAACCTCTGGAAGACGGCCAAGTACGGCGAGAAGGTCGAGGTAGACGACCCCTGGGGGTTCGGCCGCTCCCTGGAGTGGGCGACCTCGTGCCCGCCACCGCGGCACAACTTCCTCACGCTGCCCCGTATCCGCTCGGAGTCCCCGGCGTTCGACCTGCACCATCCCGAGTACGCGGCGCTGCGGGCTCCGGACGACCAGACCGATCACCCCGGTCCAGGGCCCGGCTCAGGCGGTCCCTGACCGAGCGCATCTGCTCGCTGAGCTCCACCGGGTCGAGCACCTCGAAGTCGAAGCCCAGGAACATCAGGTGGAAGACCATGAACTCGGCGCTGCCCGCGCCCGTGCGCAGCAGGCAGGTGTCCTCGGTCTCGGCCTCCAGGGTGCCGTCCGAGGGCGTCACCCGCTGCGCCGCCTCGGCCAGCGGGACATGCAGGCGCACGGTGGCCTGCTGGGCCCAGGCGCGCGTGGACACCCCGCGGGAGACGAACGCGGCCAGGTCATCGGCGGGCGGGGTGCGGGGGACGACGCGCGGGCCGTGCGGGGGCCTGGGCGTGACGCGGTCCACGCGGAACGTACGCCAGTCGGCGCGGTCCAGGTCCCAGGCGACGAGGTACCAGCGGCGTTCGGTGCACACCAGGCGGTGCGGCTCCACGACGCGGCGGCTCTCGCTGCCGCCGTGGTCCCGGTAGTCGAAGCGCAGCCGCTCCGAGTCCCGGCAGACGGCGGCCAGTTCGGTGAGCACGGACGGGTCGACGGTGGTGCCACCGCGCGCGGTGTGCAGCATCGGCACGGTGAAGGCGTTGAGCGCGCCGACACGGTGGCGCAGCCGGCCGGGCAGCACCTGTTCGAGCTTGCTCAGGGCCCGTACGGAGCTCTCCCCGATGCCCTCCACACCCTGCCCCGCGGCGGTGCGCAGCCCCACCGCGACGGCGACCGCCTCGTCGTCGTCCAGGAGCAGCGGGGGCAGCTGGGCCCCCGCCCCCAGCTGGTAGCCGCCGCCCGTACCCGGGCTCGCGTTGACCGGGTACCCGAGTTCACGGAGCCGTTCGACGTCACGCCGCACGGTGCGCGGGGTGACGCCGAGCCGCTCGGCGAGAGCGGGACCCGACCACTCCCGGTGTGCCTGGAGCAGGGAAAGCAGCCGAAGCAGCCGTGCGGAGGTCTCCAACATGTCGGCGATTCTTCCCTCACTTGCGGTCAGCTTTGTTCCGCGAGTCTCCCACCCACCCGCCCTTACGGGCGGTCTCAGCCCCAGCACAGGCACATCCCCTACGCGCGCAGCCTCCAGCCCGCGCCCTGCGGCCGGGCGGGCCGGTTTCAGCCCGTCCGGCGTTTGAGGACGAGGCCCGGAGGGCCGATGGGGGAAAGGGGCGCAGCCCCAGGAGAGGCGCGACGTCGCAGGCCGTCGGCGGCTAGGCGGTCACCCGGACCGACAGGTCGTTGTCGACGGTGTAGTAGGGCCCGACCTCGGCGGTACCACCACCCCGCGCGGGCACCCGCTTCACCGGATAAGTGAAGATCGGCTTCTTGTCGGCGACGTCGTCGAGAAGCCGGGCGAGCCGAATGCGGGGCCCCTCCTCCCCGGCGGGCCGCAGCCACAGGTTCCAGAGCCCCGCACCCTCGGCGAGCACCCCGTACCCGAGGTCGAAGCGGAACTCCGAGGAGCCCGCGGTCCCCGCGGTCACGGGGGCGCGCACCACCCGCCCCGCCTCCCCGCGCAGACCGGCCTCCACATACGCGGCACCGGTCAGCGCGGTGCCGTACACCCGCCCGTGCCCGGTGAGCCCCGCCGCCTCGATGGCCAGCTCGCCGACCTCCGCGTGCGGGGCGCGCAGCCAGGCCCGCACCGACAGGTTGCCCTGCTTGGTGGCGTAGGGGATGCGGACGGCGACATGGCCGCGACTGCCGCTGGGCGCGCGGTCGACAAGCGAGCGCAGGTCGTTCACGCCGGGCATCAGACGGCGCGGCTCCCCTCCCGCCACCTCGGCGTACGCGTTCCAGCGGCCCTCGGGCAGCTCGACGCTGCTGGGAAGGGCGGCCCGCAGCCTGCCGTCACCGGCCGGGGTGAGCGGCAGCCGTACCTCGACGGGCGGGTCGGACTCACGCAGCCGGAGCAGCAGATGCGCGGCGCCGCCCTCGCCGGGGTCGGTGACGTCGAAGGTGAGCCCGCCCGCGGAGTCCGCGATGCAGTCGGCGCGCGGCGGCAGCGGCTGCGCCCCGGCGTCCGCGGCCTCCTGCGAGCCGTCCAGCGTGCCCCGTGTGAACACGGCCGTCATGCCAAGCGCCCCTTCGTCGGTACGGATCTTCCGGCGTCCCGCACGGCGTACGCGCCGCCGAGCAGTGCTCCCCGCGCGCGGTGCATCGAGCCGCGCACCCGGCCGCCGAGGGAGCCGCCCCGCGCGAGCCTGCTGTCGAACATGTCCTCGTAGCGTTCGGCGATGCGGGCCGGGTCGAAGCGCTCGGAGTCCTGGAGCGCGGCACCCGCCATGCGCTGCCGCAGCGCGTCGTCGTTGATGAGTTCGAGGAGGCCGCCCGCGATGGCGTCGGCGTTGCCGACCTCGACGAGCCGCCCGTCGACACCGTTGTCGATGATCTCGCCGGGTCCGTGCGGACAGTCGGTGGCCACCACGGGAAGGCCGCAGCGCATGGCCTCCACGATGGTCATGCCGAACGATTCGAGGCTGGAGGTGACGGCCGCGATGGAGCCCTTGGCCCACTCCGGCTCGATGGGGTGCGCGGGGCCCATCAGGAACACGTGGTTGTACAGGCCGAGGTCGTCGATCAGCTTGCGCAGCTTGTCCTTCTGCTTGCCACCGCCGTAGATGCGAAGGCGCCAGTCGGGACGCTCGCGGCGCACCTTGTCGAAGGCCCGTATCAGCAGGTCGTACCGCTTGACGGGGGCGAGCCGCCCGGCCGCGACCACCCACTTGTGGGAGCCGTCGGCGGGCTCGATGCCGGGCGCGGGCACCGGGTTGGGCACCGCCTGGACGTGCACGCCGGGCAGCCGCATCTTCTTGCGATAGGCCGCCGCGTCGGCCTCGGTCGTCGTGGTCAGGACGTCGAGGCGCGGGTAGACGCTGCGCAGTTGCAGCCGCAGGGCCTTGGAGTGGCTGTCGAGCGTGAGGTGCTCCTGGCCGACGCGGAGCACACCGCGCCGGGCCTGGCGGGCGATGTGCACGTTGAGGCCGGGCCGGGTGCCGATGACGACATCGGACCGCAGGGAGGTCAGGTGCGCCGCGATGCGCTCGTCGGTCAGGGCGCTGTACTGGCCGTAGCGGCCCTCCGCGCTCGGGAACACCTTGGCCGGGGTCCGATAGGCCTCGGTGTCGCCCTCGTATCCGGGGCTGTCCTTCCTGATGTCGACGAGATGGCTCAGCCTGATCCGCGCGTCGGGCGTGAAGACCGGCTCGTCCCGGTGCCGCAGCACCGACACGATGTCGACGTCATGGTGCTCGGCGAGTGTGTTCGCCAGGTTGTACGTCGTCCGGATCGTCCCTCCGATCCCGTACGCGTTGTGAATCAGGAAAGAGATATGCATACGTCCCCGTATTCCGCGCTTCCCTGCGGACAGTCCGTCTCGTCCGCCTACCGAGGGGTTAGACGGAAATCTTGGGCCAATGGTTGGGTCGCCTTTCCGTCTTGTTCTGCAACGGATGCGTGATCGATAGCCGGAACCGGGAACTCCGTGACTGGTACACCCATCAGGGCTGGTAGGAGAGCTGCGGTACGTCGAAGCAGGTACGACCCATGTCGCCCTGTGTGACCCAGCCCTCACTGTCCTTCCAGCGGGCCACGGACAGACAGGTCCTCCTGGTCGGCGGCGGCTTCGCCCGCCGCTCGTAGGTGACAGGGAGCAGCAGCCCGTCGGCGTCGTAGGGGGCGCCCCGCGCCAGGTACCGGTCGACGCACGTCCGCGTGACCTCGCCCCCGGACTGCGCGCAGGACCTCGCCGCGTCCGTGAACCACATCGCCGCCGCCCAGCCCTCCAGCTGCCACTGGGAGTGGGCCTTCGCGTCCTTCGTGGCGTCGCGGAAGGCGCGTACCGCGGGGTGGTCGGTGTCCTCGTGATTACGGCTCGATCCGGTCGCCCACAAGGCATTGCGGCAGCGGGGTGCGTCCTTGTAGTCGTCGGCCACCGCGGACGACCAGTTCTGGACGTTGGTGACCTTCGCGGTGACGTCGGCGCCGACGTCGTCCATGGCCTCGCAGAGCCGCGCGTTGCCGTGGGTGTCCAGGGCGTCGAGGACGAGGTCGGCGTCCCGGTCCTTCAGGTCGGCGGCGACCGCGCGGAAGTTGGGCAGCGCGAAGTCCACCTGCTCGGTGACGACGTCGTAGCCCTCGGCCCTGAGGCCGCGCTCCACCAGGCGGGCGTACGCGGCCGACGCGGCCTGGTTGTAGGAGACGACGGCGGCGGTACGGGCGCCGTGCTCGCGCTTGAAGTAGCGGTAGACCTCGGTGCCGCCGTACAGCTTCCCGTCCCAGCCGGGCTCGCCGGCGCGCGGGGCCAGGCTGCCGTAGATGCCGTACAGGTGCGGGTAGGTGTCGTAGGCCGGGCCGACGGGCTGGCCGCCGATGTCGGGGACGCCCGCGTCGGACACGCGCGCGGCGCCCGCGTAGTCGAGGACGGCGGTGGCGACGAGCGCGACGACCTTCTTCTCGTCGAGCAGCTTGTGCACGCACTCGTTGTTGCCGACGCCGCTGCCGCCGTCGTCGCAGGTGTGCACCTCGACGGGGCGGCCCCCGACGCCGCCGCGGTCGTTGAGGCGCGCGAAGTAGGCCTTGGCGCCGTCGCGCGGCCCGGTGAAGGCGGAGCCGCCGACAGGGCTGGTGGCGCTGGCGATGACGCCGACCCGCAGCGGCGGCCCCTGCGGGGTGCCCGGGGCACCGCGGGACGTGGGCGCCCGCGCCTCGAAGTCGCTCTCCGGCAGTCTGCTGCCGCAGGCCGTGCCCGCGAGCAGCGCGGCGACCGCGACGACCGTGCGGGGCCCGTTCCGGTGGAGCGGCACCTCAGCAGCCGGGTCCCGGAGAGGCGTCGCCGCTCATCTTCACCAGCGCGCACAGTGTCTTGACGGACACCTTCCAGGTGTCGTCCTGGTGGACGGCCGTCCCTCCGGCGGTGGGCAGCGCGGTCGCGCCCTTGAGCGTCAGCGCGTACGTCACGTCGGCCTCGGTCACCGAGGTGAACTCGACTTTGCCGACCTTCGCGCGGACCTGCTTGCCGCGCTCGTCCCCGCTGAAGCCCGCCAGGACCGCGCGCATCTCCGCGCCGTTCTCCAGGACCGCTTCCTTGTCCCGCATCGGCGTGGCCGGGTCGAAGAACTTCTCGAAGTTGCTCCGCACCTGCTTCTCCGCCGCGGCCGGGTCGGCGGGCGCGTCCGCGGGCGGCTTCGACGACGTCTCCACGGCCGGTTCCGGCGGCTTCGCCTCGTCGCCTCCGCTGTCGTCACCGCAGGCCACGGCCGCCGATACGAGCAGCAGGGCGACGGCGGCCGCCCGCACCCCGCTCCGCACCCCCGCCCGCCGAAGAACGCCCCCCCGCCTGGGGCTTGTCCAGAGAACCATCTGGCACCACCGGGTGTCGGTCCGGACGCGGGGCGCCCGGTGTTTTCAGGGTCAGCTTCCAGAAGGCATAGTGCAAGCACTTGGCCGGCATGAACAGACCCGGTCGGCCGGGGCGGACTCACGTCGTCTCCCAGGGGGCCTCGATGCGGGCGGCACGGACGGATCAGACCTCTCCTCCCGCGGCTCCCGCGGCCTCCCGGACTCCCGCGGCCTTCCGTGCGGCCCGGCTGCGGGCGGTGCATCCGCTGCTGTGGGCGGCGTACGCGGCCCTCGCCACCGGGGCCGTGCTCTGCGTGATCGGCTGGTACGGCATCTCCGGCGAGCGCTTCGCCGAACGGCAGCTGCCCTATCTCGCCTCGTGCACCGTGCCGGGCGCCGCGCTGATCGTCGCGGGCGCCGTGCTCCTCGCACACGGCCGCGGGGCGCTCGCCGCGGCGCGCGTCGAGGAGCTGTACGGGCTGCTCGTGGCCGTCGACGGCCAGGACCCCGCGACCGCCGAGCGGGCCGCGACCCCGCTCGCCACCGATGACGCCCTCCTGACCGTGCCCGGCGGCGGGCTCGTGCACCGCGCGGACTGCCCCCTGGTGTCCGGCAAGGCGGACGCGGTGCCGCCCGACGCGGACGTCCTGCGCACCGGTGCCGCGGCCCCCTGCCCGATCTGCGCTCCCCCGGACGCCGTGGATCCGACGGGGCCGAAGGACTGACCCGGTGGCCTCCCTGAGCTACGACCTGACGCTGGCCGGGCTCGCCGTCGGCAGCGCCGCCGCCCTGACCGGGACCGGCCTGATCGTCACCTACCGCGCGACGGGCGTGCTCAACTTCGCGCACGGCGCCGTCGCGATGGTGTGCGTCTGTCTGCTGCGCCAGTTCGCCGTCGACTGGGGCTGGCCGCTCTGGCTCGCCGCCGCGGTCACCCTGTTCGTCGTGGCGCCCGCGATCGGCCTCGTCCTGGAACGGGCCGTCTTCCGGCCGCTCGCCGTCCTCGGCGGCGACCCGGCCCAGACCCTGGTCGCGTCGATCGGCGTGTTCGTGCTCCTCGTCGGCGGGGCCGCGCTGCTCTGGGGGCAGGGCGCGCGGGCCGACGTGCCGACGCTGGTCGAGGCGGACCCCTGGGCGCAGCTGGCGACGGCGGTGGCGCTCGCCCTCGCGGTGTGGGCGGTCACCCGGTTCACCCGCTTCGGCGGCGAACTGCGCGCGGTGGTCGACGACCGGCGTCTCGCCGTCCTCACCGGGATCGACGCCGACCGTGTCGCGGCCGCCGGGTGGGCGTTCGGCTCGTTCACCGCGGGCCTCACCGGCGTGCTGCTCGCCCCCTACGTACGCCTCGATCCGTACGGTCTCCCGCTGCTCGTGATGGAGGTCGTGGCCGTCGCCGCGGCCGCCCGGATGCGCCGTCTGACGGTGGCCGTGGTCGTGGCGCTCGGCATCGGCGTGGCGCAGAGCCAGCTGACCCGGCTGCACCCCTCCGGCTGGGGCGAGCCGCTGCTCCAGGCCGTCGGCGCGAACCTGTTCGTGGTGGCGCTGCTCGTCGCCGCGCTCGTGCTGCCGGGCATCGGCACGGGGGACGCGCTGCCGCGCACAGCCACGGCCCGGGTGCGCACACCGGCCGGCGCCTGGATCGTGGCCCTCGTCCTGTTCCTCCTCCCCCTCGGCTTCGCGGGCTCCGACCTCACCACGTCCGTCCAGGTGCCCGCGCTCGGCGTCATCCTGCTCTCCCTGGTGGTGGTCACCGGGCGCGGCGGGCAGATCTCCCTCGGCCAGGCCGCGTACGCGGGGCTCGGCGCGCTGTTCACCGCGCTCCTGGTGAACGGGCGCTTCCCCGGTCTGCCCGACCTGGCCGCGCCGCACGCCCTCGCGGTCGCCATCCTGCTCGTCGCCCCGCTCGGCCTGCTCACCGGCCGGCCCGCGATCAGCCGCCACGGCCTCGCGCTCGCCCTCGCCACCTTCGCCGTCGGCGTCGGCGTCAGCCGCTTCGTGTTCGCCCAGCCGTACGCCGCCTCCGGCCTCACCCTCGGGCGGCCCGCGGGCTTCGGCGGCGACCGCGCGTACTACCTCCTCGAACTGGCCCTGCTCGCCGGGGCGCTGCTGCTCGTCGGGGCGCTGCGGCGGGGGCGCACCGGGCGGGCGCTCGCCGCGATGCGGGACCACGAGGCGGGCGCCGCGGCAGCCGGGGTGCCCGTGCCCGCCCTGAAGCTCACCGCGTTCGTCGTCGGGGCGGGGCTCGCCGCGCTCGGCGGCGGCATGCTCGGCATGGGGGTCGGGGCGTTCGACCCGGGTGCGTACGACCCCGTGCGGGGGTTGCTGTGGTTCGCGGCGGTCGTCGTGCTCGGGGCCGACAGCCTGCTGGGGGCGCTGCTCGCCGCCGCGTTGCTCGTCGGGCTCGACGCGGGCACGCGCGGGGGCGTGGCCGCGGCGGTGATCGGGGTGCTCGCGGTTCTCGTCGGCCGCTTTCCCGGGGGGCCCTACGAGGCTTTGCGGGCCGCTACGCGGGAGGTGCGGAGGCGTCCTGCGTTGACGCCTCTGGGGGTGCGGGCGCGGGGGGTCCTCTACGGCGCGTCGGCTTCCCGGTGTCCCGCTTCGACTGACGTGACGTCAGGAGGCGCCCGGGGTCGGGGGCCGTGCCCACCCGTGCCGCCTTGCGGCACGATTGCCCACAAGGGTCACAGCGGTGACAGCGGTGACAGCGGTGACAGCGGTGACAGCGGTGACAGCGGTGACAGCGGTGACAGCACGGTGCCGTCTGCCGACCGCCCGCGTACCCGTTCCCGCTCCCGCTCCCGCTCCCGACCCGAATCACCGCTCGCCGCGCACCGGCTGCACCTGTCCTACGGGAAGTTCGTCGTCCTGCGGGACGTGTCGCTCGTCGTGCCCCCGGGGCGGGTCACCGCCGTCGTCGGGCCCAACGGGGCCGGGAAGAGCAGTCTGTTCCACTGTCTGGCCGGGACCGCGCGGCCGGGCGGCGGGCGGGTGGGGTTCGGGGGACGGGACATCACGCGGCTCCCGGCGCACGCGCGCACCCGGGCGGGAGTGGCGCGTACGTTCCAGCAGCTCGCGGTGTTTCCGACGCTCACCGTCGCGGAGAACGTCCGGGTGGGCGCCGAGCAGGGGCGGGTGCGCGACCCCGGGGCGGCGGACCGGGCGCTGCGCCTCCTCGACCTCGACGCCGTGCGCGACCGCCCGGCGGCGGACCTGCCCACCGGCACCCTGCGCCGGGTCGAACTGGGCCGGGCCCTGGCGGGCGACCCGCACGTCCTCCTCCTCGACGAGCCCGCGGCGGGCCTGGACACGGCCGAAGTTGCCGCGCTCGCCCGGATCCTGCGCGCCCTCGCCGCGGACGGCACGGCCCTGCTCGTGGTGGAGCACGACCTGGACCTGGTCGCGGGTCTCGCCGACACGGTGTACGTGCTCGCGGCGGGCCGGGTCGTCGCCGAGGGCCCCGCGGACCGGGTCCTCGACGGCGCGCACGAGGGCGGCGGAACGCCATGAGCACCCTGGAACTGCGGGCGGCCCGGGTGCGCTACGGCCCGCTGGAGGCGCTGCACGGGGTGCGGCTCGCCGCGCCCGCGCCCGGCCTGACGGTCCTCCTCGGCCGCAACGGCTCCGGGCGCACCACCGTCCTGCGCGCCCTGGCCGGGACCGTGCCGCTGTCCGCGGGCGCCGTCGTGTGGGACGGCACGGACGTCACCCGGGTGTCCGCGCACGAACGCGCCCGCCGCGGCCTGTGCTTCGTACCGGACCGGCAGGCCGTGTTCGGGTCGCTCACCGTGCGCGAGAACCTCGCGCTCGCCCGGCCCGACGGCGCCTTCGCCCCGGCCCTGGACGCCTACCCCGAACTGGGCCCGCTCCTCGGGCGCGGGGCGGGCACCCTGTCGGGCGGTGAGCAGCGCATGCTGGCGCTCTCCCGTGCGCTGCTCGCGCGGGCGGGCGTGGTGCTCGTGGACGAGCCGACGCAGGGCATGTCCCCGCCGGTCGCCGCCCGTACGTACGGCCTCCTGCGGGGGCTCGACGCGTGTGTGGTCGTCGCCGAGCAACGGCTGCCGCCCGGCCTGCGCGCGCCGGGCGGCCCGGCGGCGACCGTGGTGTACGCGCTGCGCCGCGGCGAGGTGGTGTTCGCGGGCGAGCCCGGGGAACTGCCGGAGGAAGGTCCCGCCGTGACGCCGCCCGTCACGGGATGACCAGCGCCACGGCACGACCAGCGCCACGGCACGACCAGCGCCACGGGACGACCAGCGCCACGGCGCTACGAGCGTCACGGGACGACGAGCACCAAGCCGATGCCGATGCGGTCGGGGCGCGGCCCGACGGTGGTGCGGTTGGCCTGGTAGAGGGCCTGCCAGCCGCCCTCGACCCGGTGCTTGCGCGCGATGGAGCTGAGCGTCTCCCCGCGCTCGACCACATGGGTGATCCGCACGGGCGTGAGCGCGTCCCCGTCGAGACCGGCGGCCAGGACCTTCTTGGAGCACACGGGCCAGGCCTTCCAGCCCTGGGTGACGAGCACCTTCTGGGCGATCTTGATCTGCTGCTCGCGGGTGGCGAGGTCCGCGCGCGGCGCGTACGCGAGCCCGCCGTGCTCCACCCAGGTCGCCGGATGGAACTGCAGGCCGCCGTAGAAGTTGTTCCCGGTGTTGCTGTCCCAGCGGCCGCTGCTCTCGCACTCGGCGAGGCAGGCCCACGGCCCCTCGGCGCGCGAGCACTCGTCCCCGTACCGGGTCGGGGACGCCTCGTACCCGGGAAGCCTCGGGGACGCCCCGGCCGGTGGCGCGAGGAGTGCGAGGGCCGCGGCGGCGAGCAGAGTGACGGACCGAAGACGTGTGTTCGACATCGGGTGCATCGGGTCACGCTAAGCACACCTCCGAGGCGTCCCGGGTCCACCGCGCCGCCGCGGTGCCGCGGCCCCACCCGGTCGGCCGACACGGCCGGGGCGGGGCCGCGGCGGACGTCAGACCGTGAGCCGCTGTCCCGGCACGATCACGTCCGGGTCGCCGCCGATGACCCCTTGGTTGGCCGCGAAGATCCGCTGCCAGCTGGTGCCGTGCGCGGCCGCGATGCGGCTGAGCGTGTCACCGGACCGGACGGTGTAGTTGCCCGCACCGGCGTCCGCGCGGGCCGTGCCGCGCTGGCTGCGGGCCGGGGCGCGGTACTGCGGAGCGGGCTGCTCCGGGGCCGCCTTCGGCGCGGCGGGCGCGGGTGCGGCCTGCTCCGGGGCCGCCTGCCGCGGTGCCGCGGGAGCGGCGGCCGCGCCCGGCGCGTCACCCCGGGCCCCGGCCCGCGCCGAGCAGGACGGCCACGCGCCCCAGCCCTGGGCGCGCTGCACCTTCGCCGCGACGGCGATCTGCTGTGACTTGGACGCCTTGTCGGCGGTCGGCGCGTAGGCCGTGCCGCCGTACGCCCGCCAGGTCCCGGCGGAGAACTGGAGCCCTCCGTGGTAGCCGTTGCCTGTGTTGGTCTGCCAGTTCCCGCCGCTCTCGCAACGGGCGATCCGGTCCCACACTCCGCTGTCCGCGGCGGCCTGGCCGCTCACGGCGAGCAGTGCGAGGGGCGCGAGGACCGCGGCTCCGCCGAGCACTGCCGTTCTGCGAATGCGCTGGGGACGAACGGACATGGATTTCCCTCTCCAAGGACCCGGGCTCCCCCGGGCTCCACGGGCCCCGCGCGCGTCCGGCGCCGGGTGCCCGCCGAGCCCCGCCCGCCCGTGCTGCCGGCGAGGATCGGCCGGCGCGTTCGGCGGGCGTACCCGAGCGGTGCTCGCTGCACACGGCCGTGGAATCTAGAAGCACACTCGCACCGCCATCAACCAGCGCCCTGTCCGGCCAGGCCAGTTGACCGTTACCGGCGGTATCGGCGAATTCAGGACACCCACTTAGTTCTCCGATATCAGCATTTACCATCCCGCCGCGGAATCGATCTGTGACTCACTTCACCGCGTCAACTTCCTTGTACGCAGCCACTGTTGGCGCGGAGTGACGGACCGGTGCCGGTAACTCACGCTCCGCTTCGGATAGTTCAATTCCGTTCCCCCCTGTGCGTGACTTGCACCACTGATCGCCCGTTGTCTCCGTTATGAGCCGGGCACCACCCGGACACCCCACGCATCGATTCCGAGGAGCCACCGTGCCGCGCATGCTCGACCTCAGCGACGAGGTACGCGCCGAGATCGGCGATGAAGAAGCCGACCGCCTGCTCGCCGGAGAGAACGCCCCGGGCGCCTACGACTGCACCTCCTGTCGCACCCCGGGCGACTCGGAGCACGAACGCACCAGCACGGTCCTGTTCGTCGGCGACGAGACCGCCGTGCTCGCCTTCGCCCACGCCACCTGCCTGCCGTCCCAGATCGTCGAGGTCGCCGAGGAGCAGCTCCAGGGCGCCGTCCGTTCGATCACCGGCGACACCGGTGAGGCGGGCGGCGCGGCCCGGACCGTCCCCGACCTCGCCCCCGAGCAGGCCGTGCTCGGCGTCACCAGCGGGCTCGTCCTGATCGAGAACGAGCTCCAGCCGGCCCTGGTCGTGGAGCCGACCGGCCCGATCGCCCGCCCCGGCGCCGCGCCGGGCGGCGGCGACGACTTCCTGCCGCTCCTGATCGAGCAGGGCTTCACGCCGGTGCCGAACCTGAACGGCGTGCCGCCGACCGTGCACGGCTGGTCGGTGCTGCTCGCCATGGGCCAGCTGCACGCCATCCTCCAGCCGGGCACCGGCGGCGGCCCCCAGGTCGCCTGGTGGCAGGCGCACCAGCCGCTCCAGGTCACCGAAGGCTGGCGGTCCGCCGCCAACAAGCTCCAGTCGGTGCTCCTGTTCGCGGCGCCCGCCGGAGCCATCGGCCGCCAGCCCCGCGAGGACCTGCTGCGCGACGCCCTGGACCGGTCGGCGGCGCGCGGCCAACTGGTCGCCTGCGCCATGCCGCTGGCCGGCACGTGAGCGCGGTCCGCGCGCCGGGCGCCCCAGTCGCGTCCGGCGCCCGGACGGCTCCGCTCCCGCTGCCTCCTACCAGGCGAAAGAGGGCGTTCGCCCCGCATCCGTCGGGCGTCGGTGTCGTTGGCCCAGACGTGCACGCATACGACCCCTCAGCCCACCGGCCGTACCAGAGCCCCATCCCGTCCATGCGCACCGCGCAGGACGCCGTGGCAACACCGTCGGCCACACCGATCTACGACGCGTTGTACGCGGAGTACCTGCGGGCGTTCCGCGCCCTGCCCGGTGACAGGACCGGCGAGGAGGACCTGCGGTTCACCGCCTTCGGCCCCGGGCCGTACGCGCAGCACGGCGCGGGCCGTCACGACGCCCGGCACCTCCCCCGGCACGACGGGCGCTACGACGCCCGGCTCGACCCGCGGCACCAGCCGTTCCACGTCGCCCGCTACGGCCATCCGGCCCCGGCCGACCACCACACCGGCTACGGCCAGCTCTTCCCGGCCGCCCTCCCGCCGGGGCCGCGCCGCGGACTCTGACCGCGGGGCACTTCCCGTGGCACGCCGATGCCCGGCCTTCCGCCGTACGGAAGGCCGGGCATCGGCGTGTGCTACTTCTTCTTCTGGTTCTTCTGGTTCTTCTGGCCGCGCTTCTCGCGCACCCGCACCGAGATGTGGATCGGCGTGCCCTCGAATCCGAACTCCTCACGGAGCCTGCGCTCCACGAAGCGGCGGTAGCCGTGCTCGATGAAGCCGGACGCGAACAGCACGAACCGCGGCGGCTTCGTGCCCGCCTGCGTACCGAACAGGATGCGGGGCTGCTTGCCGCCGCGGACCGGATGCGGATGGGCGGCGACCAGCTCGCCGAGGAAGGCGTTCAGACGGCCCGTCGGCACCCGGGTCTCCCAGCCCTCGATGGCCGTCTCGATCGCCGGGACCAGCTTCTCCATGTGACGGCCGGTGCGCGCCGAGACGTTCACCCGGGGGGCCCACGCCACCTGGGCCAGCTCGGTCTCGATCTCCCGCTCCAGGTAGTAGCGGCGCTCCTCGTCGAGGGTGTCCCACTTGTTGTACGCGAGGACGACCGCGCGGCCCGCCTCCACGGCCATGGTGACGATGCGCTGGTCCTGCACGCTGATCGACTCGCTGGCGTCGATCAGGATGACCGCGACCTCGGCCTTCTCGACGGCCGCGGCGGTGCGCAGCGAGGCGTAGTAGTCGGCGCCCTGCTGGAGGTGGACGCGCTTGCGGATGCCCGCGGTGTCCACGAACTTCCAGGTGATGCCGCCGAGCTCGATCAGCTCGTCGACGGGGTCGCGGGTGGTGCCCGCGAGTTCGTTGACGACGACGCGCTCCTCGTTCGCCACCTTGTTGAGGAGGGAGGACTTGCCGACGTTCGGGCGGCCGATGAGCGCGATGCGGCGCGGGCCGCCGACGGCCGTGCCGAAGGTCTGCGCGGGCGCCTCCGGCAGCGCCTCGAGGACGGCGTCCAGCATGTCGCCGGTACCGCGGCCGTGCAGCGCGGACACCGGGTGCGGCTCGCCGAGGCCGAGCGACCACAGCATCGCCGCGTCCGCCTCCGCGGAGGGGCCGTCGACCTTGTTGGCGCACAGCACGACGGGCTTGCCCGCCTTGCGCAGCAGGCGCACGACGGCCTCGTCGGTGTCCGTCGCGCCGACGGTGGCGTCCACCACGAACACGACGGCGTCGGCGGCCTCGATCGCGTACTCCGCCTGCGCGGCGACGGAGGCGTCGATGCCGAGGACGTCCTGCTCCCAGCCGCCGGTGTCGACGACCTTGAAGCGGCGGCCCGCCCACTCGGCCTCGTACGTCACCCGGTCGCGGGTGACGCCCGGCTTGTCCTCGACGACGGCCTCGCGGCGGCCGATGATGCGGTTCACCAGGGTCGACTTGCCGACATTGGGGCGGCCGACGACGGCGAGCACCGGCAGCGGGCCGTGGCCCGCCGCCTCGATGGCGCCCTCGACGTCCTCGATGTCGAAGCCCTCTTCGGCGGCGAGCTCCATGAACTCCGCATACTCGGCGTCGCCAAGCGCCCCGTGCTCGTGCTCGTCCGAGCTCGGCCCGGAGGGGTTCTGGTCGTTCATGAAGTCCGTACCTCGTTCATCGTGGTCATCGGTGGCCCGGCCGGGACGGTCGGGTCCACTACTGAAAGTCTCGCTCAGCGCCCGGTCAGGCGCCTGGCGTTTTCCAGGTGGTCGGTCAGCCGCCCCTGGATCCGCACGGTGGCCTCGTCGAGGGCCTTGCGCGTACGCCGCCCGCTGCCGTCGCCCGCTTCGAACGGGTCGCCGAAGACGACGTCGACGCGGCTGCGCAGCGGCGGCAGCTTCTTTATCAGCCGCCCGCGCCGCTCCGTGCTGCCGAGCACGGCGACCGGCACGACCGGGGCTCCGGTGCGCACCGCGAAGTAGGCGAGCCCGGCCCGCAGCGAGGCGAAGTCGCCCTCACCCCGGGTGCCCTCCGGGAAGATCCCGAGGACGCCGCCCTGGCCGAGCACCGCGAGCGCGTCCGTGACGGCCGTGCGGTCGGCCGTCGTGCGGTCAACCTGGAGCTGGCCGATGCCCCGCAGGAAGGGGCCGAGCGGCCCGACGAACGCTTCCTTCTTGATCAGGAAGTGCGCGGGCCGGGGCGCCACGCCCATCACCATGGGGCCGTCGACGTTGTGCGAGTGGTTCACGGCGAGGATCGCCGGGCCGGTCGCGGGAACCCGCCACGCGCCCAGGACGCGGGGCTTGAACAGCCCGTACATGAGGCCGACACCGATGCGGCGGCCGACGTCGGCGCCGCGCTCGGAGGGCGCCGCACGCCCGGCGGGTACCTCGGTCACTTGCCGGCCCGCTTCTCCTCGACGAGCGTGACGACGCACTCGATGACCTGCTGGAGCGTGAGCTCGGTGGTGTCCACCTCGACGGCGTCGTCCGCCTTGGCGAGCGGCGACGTCTTCCGGCTCGAGTCGGCCGCGTCCCGCTTGACCAGGGCCTCCCGGGTGCTGGCGACGTCGGCGCCCTTCAGCTCGCCGGAGCGGCGGGCGGCGCGGGCCTCCGGGGACGCCGTCAGGAAGATCTTGAGGTCGGCGTCCGGCAGGACCGTGGTGCCGATGTCGCGGCCCTCGACGACGATGCCGTCCTCGGCGCCGCCCGCGATGGAGCGCTGAAGCTCCGTGATGCGGGTGCGCACCTCGGGCACGGCACTGACCGCGCTCACCTTGGAGGTGACGTCGGCCGTGCGGATCGGGCCCGCGACGTCCGTGCCGTCGACGGTGATCGTCGGGGCGGACGGGTCCGTGCCCGAGACGATCTCCGGCTTGCCGGCCACGGCGGCGACGGCGGTGGGGTCCGTGAGGTCGATGCCGTGGTGCACCATCCACCACGTGATCGCCCGGTACTGGGCGCCGGTGTCCAGGTAGCTCAGGCCGAGCTGGGCCGCGACGGCCTTGGAGGTGCTGGACTTCCCCGTGCCGGAGGGACCGTCGATGGCGACGATCACGGGAGCCGGGCCTGCGGCGGCGGTCTTTTCCACGGATTCCACGGGGAGCGGACACCTTTCTCGGTGCGGGGGACGGGGTGGGCCGCCTGCTCGGCGCCCCGCACAAGGTTACTGGCTCCGGGCCGCGGCCCCTCCCGGGTCCCGCGGCAGGAGCTCCCGTGCGCCCCCGCCGGGCCCCGGCCCGGCCTCCCCGCGGACGGCACCGCCGCCCCCGGCGTCACTGCTGCCGCAAGGACCACCCGCGTTCGCGGAGCGCCACCGCGAGCTGCGCCGCCGCCCGCGGTTCGACCATGAGCTGGACGAGGCCCGCCTGCCGTCCGGTGGCGTGCTCGATGCGGACGTCCTCGACGTTGACGCCCGCCCGCTCGGCGTCGGCGAAGATGTGGGCGAGCTGACCGGGCTGGTCGTCGATGAGCACGGCCACGACCTCGTACACCGTCGGCGCGGTGCCGTGCTTGCCCGGCACCCGGGCCTGTCCGGCGTTGCCCCGCCGCAGCATGCTCTCGACGCCCGTCGCGCCGTCGCGCCGCTTGCTCTCGTCGGCCGACTGGAGCTCCCGCAGCGCCGTGACCGCCGACTCCAGGTCGGTGGCGACGTCCGCGAGCAGGTCCGCCACCGGTCCCGGGTTCGCGGAGAGGATGTCGATCCACATCCGCGGGTCGGACGCCGCGATGCGGGTGACGTCCCGTATGCCCTGGCCGCAGAGGCGTACCGCCGTCTCCTCGGCGTTCTCCAGGCGGGCCGCGACCATGCTGGAGACCAGGTGCGGCATGTGCGAGACGAGGGCGACCGCGCGGTCGTGGGCGTCCGCGTCCATGACGACGGGCACGGCCCGGCACTGGGCGACCAGTTCCAGGGCGAGGTTCAGGACGTGGGTGTCGGTGTCCCGCGTCGGCGTCAGGACCCACGGCCTGCCCTCGAAGAGGTCCGCCGAGGCCGCCAGCGGGCCGCTGCGCTCGCGCCCGGACATCGGGTGCGTGCCGATGTACGCGGTCAGGTCGAGGTCGCCCATGGCTTCGAGCTCGCGGTGGGGCCCGCCCTTCACGCTCGCCACGTCCAGGTAGCCGCGCGCGGCGCCGCGGCGCATCGCGTCGGCGAGCGTGGCGGCGACGTAGGTGGGCGGTACGGCGACCACGCACAGGTCGACGGACCCCTCCGGCGGCTCCCCCGTGCCCGCCCCGAGCGCGGCCGCGGTGCGGACCTGCTCCGTGTCGTGGTCGGCCAGGTGCACGGTGACGCCGCGGCGCGCGAGGGCCAGGGCGGCCGACGTGCCGATGAGGCCTGTGCCGATGACTAGGGCCGTCTTCACGTGGTCACGTCCTCACGCGGTGCGCCCGGCGCCGCGACGCGTGCCCCGTTCCGCCCTGTCCGCTCCGCGCGGGCCCACGGCCCGTGCCGCCCCCGTCCGACGGCCCCCCGTACCCCTCGTACCGTCACCGTGCTGCTCCTCGCTCGTGTGCGCCTGCCGTGCCAAGCCGTGCTCCATGACGCTGCCGCGCCCTCCTGACAAAGGGTAGTCAGCCCGGCGCGCGGCCACGTCAAAGGTTGCCCCGCCGAGGTTCTCCCGACGTATCGGCGTCCACCCCCGTTGTATCGCGCGGGCGCGGGGGGCGAGGCCCCATCCGCACCACCCGACGACAGCCTCCGCGCGCCCCTGGACGGCCGGGGACGGGTCGGCTTGCATGGGAAGGGCAGGGCCGTCATGCCGCGCCTCGGGGGGCACACATGAAGCGCTCAGGACCCTTGTACACGCTGCTCGCGGGGCTCGTGCTCGCCCTGTTCATGCTGTCGGTCAACGCGACGTCGGGGACGGGCAGCTCCTCGTACGGGGAATCCGCACCCGGCACGGCGCCCCCGCCCGCCACGAGCGCCCCCGCGAAGAGCCCGGCCCCCGCCCGCACCGCCACGCCCCCGGAGAAGCCCGAGCGGTCCCCGCTGCCGGCCGAGGCGCGGTACACGGGCCGCACGGACGACGACACGGCGTCGGTCGCCGTCACGGTGCGCGGCGGCAAGGCCGTCGCCTATTTCTGCGACGGCCGCTCCACGGAGTCCTGGCTGAAGGGGAACGCCGACGACGACGGCTCGCTGCGCCTGACCGGCAAGCGCGGCGCGAAGCTCGACGGGCGGCTCTCCCGGGACAACGGCGAGGTCCGCGGCACCGTCGTGATCCGCGGCAAGGCGTGGGACTTCACCGCGCCCAGGGCCGGGAAGCCCGCCGGCGTGTACCGCGCGACCGCCGAGGTGCGCGGCGAGGAGACCGACGGCGGCTGGATCGTGCAGCCCGACGGCAGCCAGGTCGGCATTCTCACCCGCGGCGGTGCGACCGCCGCGGCCCCCCGCCTCGACCCGGACACCGGGGCCGTCGTCCTGGACGACGGCGGCACCCTCACCGCACGCCCCGTCGTGCCCTGAGCCCCGCCCCGCGGGCCGCACCCGCACGCGGCCCGCCGTACCGCGTCCACCAGGGAGCCCTCATGAGCGTCGACCCGAACGCACCCACCCAGGGCGGATTCCCCGTGCCGCCGCACGTGAGCGGGGAGCGCCGCCCGCATCCCGCCCGCTATCTGGTGCCCGCCCTGGTGGCGGCCGCCGTGGCGGTGGCCCTCGGCGCGTACGGCAAGGTCCACGACCCGGAGGGCACCGCCTTCAACCTCGTGGGCTTCAGCAGCACCAGCGCCGTCAAGTCCTGGCTCGGCACGACGGCGCTCGGCTTCGCGCTGCTCCAGGTGGTGTCGGCGGCCATGGTGTACGGGAAGCTGCCGGGGCCCTCCTGGTCGGGGGCGCTGCACCGGTGGTCGGGCCGGATCGCGTTCCTGGTGGCGGTGCCCGTCGCGGTGCACTGCCTCTACGCGCTCGGCTACCAGACGTACTCGACGCGTGTCATGTGGCACTCCTTCCTCGGCTGCTTCTTCTTCGGGGCGTTCAGCGCCAAGATGCTGCTGCTGCGCTCCGAGCGGCTGCCGGGCCGGCTGCTCCCGGTGGTGGGCGGGCTCGTCTTCGCGGTGCTCACCGTGGTGTGGCTGACGTCGGCGCTGTGGTTCTTCCGTACGGTCGGAGTGACGACGTGAGCGGCGGGCCGCGGCCGGTGCCGTCCTGGCCGGGGGCAGGGCGGCCCACACGGCGTACGGCGCTGGTGGCGGGCGCGCTGGCCGCCGCGGCCGGGTGCTCGAAGTACGGCGACGAGAGCGCCGACGCGGAACCCCCGCCGAGCCCCACGAAGCCCCCGGCGGCCCCGGGCTCCCCCGGCGCGAGCGCGCCACGGACCCCCGCCGGACCCGAGCTGGCCAAGACCTCCGACATCCCCGTCGGCGGCGGCAAGGTCCTCGGCGACGAGAAGGTCGTCGTCACCCAGCCCGCCGAGGGCGACTTCAAGGCCTTCTCGTCGGTCTGCACCCATCAGGGCTGCACGGTCCGCGACGTCGACGGCGGCACGATCAACTGCCCGTGCCACGGCAGCAGGTTCCGGGTCGCGGACGGGGCGGTCGCGGGCGGACCGGCACCACGCCCGCTGCCGCAGCGCGCCATCGACGTCAGCGGAAATTCGATCCGCCTGGCGTGACGGAACCCGTACGCTGCGCGTCATGCCCACGACCGAGCCGCCCCCGCCGGACACCCACGGGCCGCACGAGCCCCTCAGGCCGCACGACCTCGTCCGCGACCACACCGTGTACGCCTGCGTCATGGGCTCGCGCGCCTTCGGCCTGGCCACCGACGGCAGCGACACCGACCGCCGGGGCGTGTACGTCGCGCCGACGCCGCTGTTCTGGCGCTTCGAGAAGCCGCCGACCCATGTGGAGGGACCGGCCGAGGAACAGTTCGGCCATGAGCTGGAGCGCTTCTGCGAGCTGGCCCTGCGCGCCAACCCGAACATCCTGGAGTGCCTGCACTCGCCGCTCGTCGAGCACGTCGACGACACCGGCAGGGAGCTGCTCGCGCTGCGCGGGGCGTTCCTGTCCCGCCGCGCCCACGAGACGTTCACCGGCTACGCCGTCAGTCAGCGCAAGAAGCTCGACGCGGACGTCCGCCTGCACGGTGCCCCGCGCTGGAAGCACGCCATGCACCTGCTGCGGCTGCTCACGTCCTGCCGCGATCTGCTGCGCACCGGCACCCTCACGGTCGACGTCGGCGCTGAGCGCGAGCCGCTGCTCGCGGTCAAGCGCGGCGAGGTGTCCTGGTCCGAGGTGGAGTCCCGGATGACGCGGCTCGCGGCGGAGGCCGACGCGGCGGCGGACCGCACTCCGCTGCCGCCGGAGCCGGACCACCGCCGCGTGGCGGACTTCCTCTTTCGGGTGCGGCGGGACTCGGCGCTCGGACACTGAGCCCCCGCCCCCGCACCCGCACCCGTGCGTGCTGCCGGGCCGGTGCCCGTGACCGCTACAGGTCGACTTCCTTCATCAGCATGCCGACCTCGGTGTTGGACAGGCGGCGCAGCCAGCCCGACTTCTGGTCGCCGAGCGTGATCGGGCCGAAGGCGACCCGCACCAGCTTGTCGACGGGGAACCCGGCCTCGGCGAGCATGCGGCGCACGATGTGCTTGCGGCCCTCGTGCAGGGTCACCTCGACCAGGTAGTTCTTGCCGGTCTGCTCGACGACGCGGAAGTGGTCCGCGCGGGCGTACCCGTCCTCCAGCTGAATGCCGTCCTTGAGCTGCTTGCCCAGGTCGCGCGGGATCGGACCGACGATGTGCGCGAGGTAGACCTTCTTCACGCCGTACTTGGGGTGCGTCAGGCGGTGCGCCAGCTCACCGTGGTTGGTGAGCAGGATGACGCCCTCGGTCTCGGTGTCGAGCCGCCCCACGTGGAACAGCCGCGTCTCGCGGTTGTTCGTGTAGTCGCCGAGGCACTGGCGCCCTTCGTTGTCCTCCATGGTGGAGACGACACCGGCGGGCTTGTTCAGCGCGAAGAACTGGTACGACTGGGTGGCCACGGTCAGGCCGTCGACCTTGATCTCGTCCTTGTCCGGCTCGACCCTGAGGCCCTGCTCCAGGACGATCTCGCCGTTGACCTCGACGCGGGCCTGCTCGATCAGCTCCTCGCAGGCGCGCCGGGAGCCGTATCCCGCGCGGGCGAGGACCTTCTGCAACCGCTCGCCCTCCTGCTCTGCGCCGGGGAAGGTCTTGGGCGTGCTGACCTTCGGGCGGCCCGCGTAGCGCTCGCGGTTGCGCTCCTCGGCCCGCGTCTCGTACTCGCGCGAGCGCCCGGGGGCGGGGCGGCCGCCGCGCTGGTCCTGGCTGCGCTTGGGGCCGCCCTTGGCGCCGCCGCGCGCGGAGGCGCCGCGGCCCGACTTCGGGCCGTCCTTCGTGGCGCCGGGGCCCACGTCGTAGCGACGCTCCTCGGGGCGGGGCTTGCTGGGGCGGCCCTGCTTGTCGTCACGGTCGTTGCCGGCACCGCGGTGGTTGCCGCGGCCACCGCCGCCGGCCGCACCGCCCCGGTTGCCCGCGCCGCCCCGGGCGCCGCCGGCCCGGCCACCGCTGTTGCCGCGGCCGCCGCTGTTGCCACCACGGCTCCCGCCGTTGTTTCCGCTGCTGTTCCTGCCGCTGCTGCTTCGCATCAAAGTTCCGTCTGGTCGTCTGCGTCTCGTGCGTCCGGCGCATCGGGTGCGTCCGGATCGAACGACGGTAGACCCTCCTGCGTCTCCGCCTCGATCGCGTCCGCCTCGGGGAGGAAGGGCGCGAGCTCGGGGAGCTCGTCCAGGCCGCGCAGGCCCATCCGCTCCAGGAAGTAGTTCGTCGTCCTGTACAGGATCGCACCTGTTTCGGGTTCCGCGCCCGCCTCCTCCACGAGCCCCCGCTGCAACAGGGTCCGCATGACCCCGTCGCAGTTCACCCCGCGCACCGCGGACACCCGGGAGCGGCTGACCGGCTGGCGGTAGGCGACGACGGCGAGCGTCTCGAGGGCCGCCTGGGTGAGCCGGGCGTGCTGCCCGTCGAGGACGAAGCCCTCGACGGCGGGCGCGTACGCCGGGCGGGTGTAGTAGCGCCAGCCGCCCGCCACGAGCCGCAGCTCGAAGCCGCGGCCCTGCGCGGTGTACTCGTCGGCCAGCTCCCGCAGCGCGACGGCGACGGCCCGCCGGGGCCGTTGCAGGATCTTCGCCAGGTGCTCCTCGGTCGCGGGCTCGTCCACGACCATGAGGACGGCCTCCAGGGCGGGCCTGAGGTCGAGCCCGGCGACGGCGGACCGCAGGTCTCCGGCGGGGGCCTGGGCTCCGGCAGGGCCGAGGTCCTCGGCGGGTCCGTCTTGCGCAGGCAGGGCGCTCACTGCTTCCTCTTCTCGTCCGGCTCGGGTGCGCGGTCGAACTCGTCGGTCACGGTCGGTGCCTCGCCCGCGTCGCCGGTCCAGCGCACCAGGAGCTCGCCGAGCGCGGTCTCCTGCTCCAGGGCGACGGCCTTCTCCCGGTACAGCTCCAGAAGCGCGAGGAAGCGGGCGACGACGGTGAGGGTGTCGTCGGGGCCGAGCTCCTCGATCAGCGCCCGGAAGCTGGCCTCGCCGTTCTCCTTGAGCCGCGCCACGACGACCGCGGCCTGTTCCCGCACGCTCACCAGCGGCGCGTGGATGTGGTCGACGTACACCTGCGGCTTCGCCCTCGGCTGCATCGCCTTCACGGCCAGCTTGGCGAACCCCTCGGCGCCGATGCTGATGACGACCTCGGGCAGCAGCTCGGCGTGGTGCGGCTCCAGGCCGACGGTGCGCGGGTAGCGGCGGGCCTCCTCCTCCAGCCTGCCGCTGAAGATGTCGGCGATCTGCTTGTACGCGCGGTACTGGAGCAGACGCGCGAACAGCAGGTCACGCGCTTCGAGCAGCGCGAGGTCGGCCTCGTCCTCGACCTCGGCCGCGGGCAGCAGCCTGGCCGCCTTCAGGTCGAGCAGGGTGGCCGCGACGACGAGGAACTCGGTCGTCTGGTCCAGGTCCCAGTCCGGCCCCATGGCCCGGATGTACGCCATGAACTCGTCGGTCACCTTGGACAGCGCGACCTCGGTGACGTCCAGCTTGTGCCGGGCGATCAGCTGGAGCAGCAGATCGAAGGGCCCTTCGAAGTTGGCGAGCCGAACGGTGAACCGCCCGTCGTCGGGCTCCGGCTCCTTCTCCCGGCTCGGCTCGGGCTGCTCCCGCTCCTGCTCCGCGGGCGCGTCCGGGAGCTCCGCGGGCGGGCCCTGAGGCGCCTCCACCCCCGGCCCCCGCCCCAACGACCGCCGGGAACGGCGTGGCTCGGCGGGGGCGGAGTCGATGTGCATCACGGTCCAAGGAAAAGCGGCGGCGTACTGGCCGGAAGGCTACCGCTAGCGCCCGCGCAGCCGTCGTACGAGGATGCTCGCGTCCCCGCGCGATTCGAGGTCGGCGAGCACCACGGCCACCGCCTCCCGCACGATGCGCCCGCGGTCCACCGCGAGCCCGTGCTCGCCGCGCAGCACGAGGCGCGCGTGCTCGAGGTCCATGAGCTCCTCGGCGGAGACGTACACGGTGATCTTCTCGTCGTGCCGCTCGCGCCCGCTGGGCCGCCGGTTGGCGGCTCGCGCGCGGCGCCGTGCCTGCGCGGGCGTGGTGCCGGAGGCGTTCGCGGACTTGCCCCCGCCGGCGGCCGCGGCAGAACCTTCCTGCGCGGCCCGGCGCGTGGAGCCCTTCTCGTCGGTGCCCGCCCCGCCCCTGGTGCGCGAACCGGCGCCGGACTCCACGTCCGCCGCGGCGTGCTCGCTGCCGCCGGGATGCTCGGCGGTCTCGCCGTCCTCCTGCGGGGCGGCGTGGGACTCCTCGGCTGCCGCCTCGTCGCTCTCGCCCGCCGGTGCGGGCACCCTCGCCTCGCCATTCGCCTGGCGTCGCGGGCTCGACGCCTGCAGCGCCATGCCCCCGGTCGTACGGAACAGTTCGTCGGCCCCCGGCAGACTCACTCGGCGTGACACCGGGCGAGCACCTCCCTGGCGAGCTGGCGATAGGCTGCCGCGCCCACCGAGTTGGAGGCGTACGTGGTGATCGGCTCACCGGCGACCGTGGTCTCCGGGAAGCGCACGGTCCGCCCGATCACCGTGTGGTAGACGTGGTCGTCGAACGCCTCGACCACGCGGGCGAGGACCTCGCGGCTGTGCACCGTGCGCGAGTCGTACATCGTGGCGAGGATGCCGTCGAGCTCCAGGTCGGGGTTGAGCCGCTCTTGGACCTTCTCGATGGTCTCCGTGAGCAGGGCGACGCCGCGCAGCGCGAAGAACTCGCACTCCAGCGGCACGATCACCTTGTGCGCCGCGGTGAGCGCGTTGACCGTGAGCAGGCCGAGCGAGGGCTGGCAGTCGATCACGATGTAGTCGTAGTCGGCCATGAGCGGCTTCAGGGCGCGCTGGAGCGTGGACTCGCGCGCGACCTCGCTGACGAGCTGCACCTCGGCGGCCGACAGGTCGATGTTGCTGGGCAGCAGGTCCATGTTGGGGACCGCGGTCTTCAGCAGGACCTCGTCGGCGGACATGCCCCGCTCCATGAGCAGGTTGTAGACCGTGAGGTCGAGCTCCATCGGGTTCACACCGAGGCCCACCGAGAGCGCGCCCTGGGGGTCGAAGTCGACGAGCAGCACCCGGCGTCCGTACTCCGCGAGCGCCGCGCCCAGGTTGATGGTCGACGTGGTCTTGCCGACGCCGCCCTTCTGGTTGCACATCGCGATGATCTTCGCGGGTCCGTGGTCGGTCAGCGGCCCCGGGATCGGGAAGTACGGCAGCGGGCGTCCCGTGGGGCCGATGCGCTCGCGGCGCTGACGGGCAGCGTCCGGGGCGAGCGTGGCCGCGTATTCGGGATCGGGCTCGTACTCCGCGTCGGGGTCGTAGAAGTGACCCTGGGGCAGTTCCTCGTAGTCGGCGAGGGGGGTGGGGGTGGTGTTCTCGCCACTCCGGTCGCCGGCCATGGCGTTCACGTGATGGCCATCCATGCTCTGGGGTGCTGACTGTGTCGGCTGCGGACTCTGGCGGGCTTCGAAGGTGCGGACAGCGACGGAGCCGACAGCCTGGAGCCCGACGGGGCCCTGGCCTCGTCCAGCCATTCCTGGTTGACCACCCCCGGGAGCAAATGTCGACTCATTCACAAGTCGTCTTACCTCCTTGGTGACCAGGAAATTTCTAGATAGGTCAGCGTGGCACCATGCCGACGATTGGCGACTCTATGGCGTGTCACCGCTCCGCAGCAACACAATCCGCCGGACCCGGCCCGATGTGTCGGCAATGGAACATCCCGATGTCAAGGGCACACCGCAGGTAGTCGCTGCGTTTGCGTGGTGGACGAACCGCCCATTTGTTTACGTTCAAGGCGAGTTGAGCGAGTGTACGCCCAACCGCCCGCGGCCGGACCCCTCACGAGGTCCGGCCGCGGGCGTGAGATTGACGACTTCGCCCGACCGACTCAGCCGAGCAGCGACTCGATCTCGACGTGCTCGAGACCGTGGGCCTCGGCGACCTCCTTGTAAGCGACCTTGCCGTCATGGGTGTTGAGACCCAGGGCGAGCGCCGGGTCGCGGCGCAGGGCCTCGACCCAGCCGCGGTTCGCCAGCTCGACGATGTACGGCATCGTCGCGTTGGTCAGCGCGTACGTGGAGGTGTTGGGCACCGCGCCGGGCATGTTGGCGACGCAGTAGAAGACCGAGTTGTGGACCGGGAAGGTCGGCTCGGCGTGCGTGGTGGCGTGCGAGTCCTCGAAGCAGCCGCCCTGGTCGATCGCGATGTCGACAAGGACACTTCCCGGCTTCATGCGGGAGACGAGCTCGTTGGTGACCAGCTTCGGGGCCTTGGCGCCCGGGATGAGGACGGCACCGATGACGAGGTCGGCCTCCAGGCAGGCCTTCTCCAGCTCGAAGGCGTTGGAGACGACCGTCTGGATCTTCGTGCCGAAGATCTTGTCGGCTTCCTTGAGCTTGTTGATGTCCTTGTCGAGCAGGGTCACGTGGAAGCCCATGCCGATGGCGATCTGCGCGGCGTTCCAGCCCGAGACGCCGCCGCCGATGACGACGGCCTTGCCGGCGGCCACGCCCGGGACGCCGCCCGGCAGCACGCCGCGGCCGCCGTTGGCGGCCATCAGGTGGTAGGCGCCGACCTGCGGGGCCAGGCGGCCCGCGACCTCGGACATCGGGGCGAGCAGCGGCAGTGCGCGGTTGGCCGTCTCCACCGTCTCGTACGCGATGGCGGTGGTGCCGGACTCCAGGAGGGCGTCCGTGCACTCCTTGGAGGCGGCCAGGTGCAGGTAGGTGAAGAGCGTCTGGTCCTTGCGGAGGCGGTGGTACTCCTCCGCGATCGGCTCCTTGACCTTCAGGAGCAGGTCGGCCGCGGCCCACACCTCGTCGGCGGTCTCCAGGATCTGGGCGCCCGCGGCGACGTACTCGTCGTCCGTGATCGAGGAGCCCACACCGGCGTTCCGCTCGATGACGACCTGGTGGCCGTAACGCACCAGCTCGTGCACGCCGGCGGGGGTGATGGCCACCCGGAACTCGTTGTTCTTGACCTCGCGGGGGATACCGACCTTCACGTCGATCACGGTCCTTGGCTCAGGGGGGTTCGGGCAAAGTAGTACATACCGGTACGCAAACGGGCGCATCGGAAGACACCACGGAAGCACGCGGCGGAGCCAGTCTAATGAAGGATTTCTCGGTGTCTAGCCTTCCAAAGCTTTAATCATGACCGAAAGCACTACGGATTTCGTAGGCGGAGGTGGACGCTCCACCAGCGTTCCTGCGATCCATGGCGCACCCTCGGGCACCCTCACCTGCGCTCACGCGTCCTGTCAGTGCACCGCCGCATCCCCCGCGACCTCGGTGAACTCACTTCCCAGCATGCGCTCGGCGGCCGCGCGGTGCAGCCCGGCGGCGGTCGGGTCGCCGAGGCGCTCCAGGGTGTCGGCCAGCCGCACCTGGAGCGCCGCCTGCAGCCGTACGTCCGCCGCCTCCCGCGCCCACTCGGCCGCCTCCCGGCAGGTGCGCAGCGACTCCTCGGGCCGTCCCGCGTACTCCTGGACGCGGGCCATCTCGCTCAGCGCCCGCGCCCGGCCCGCGATGTCGCCGGTCTTGCGCAGCCCGGCCACGGCCGAGCGCCAGTTGCGCAGGGCCTCGCCGTAGCGCCCGGCGTAGGTGTGGGTGGTGGCGATGCGGCCGTGCAGCCGGGCGGCGTCGGCCCGCTCGCCGCGGGCGAGGCGGTGGGCCAGGGCCCTGCCGTACCAGTCGGCGGCCCGCTGCCAGTCCCCGAGCTCCTGATGGGCGCCGCCGACGGACTCCATGGCGCGGCCGATCGCGTACGGGTCCCCGGCGGCCCGGCCGCAGTCGAGCGCGGCGCGGTAGCGGGCCAGGGCGTCGTGCGTGCGTCCCGTCTGCGCGTCCAGGTCCGCGAGGTTCAGCAGCGCCGCGGCCTGCTCGCGCGGCAGGTCGCGGCGCTCGGCGACGTCGAGGACGAGCCGGTGGATGCCGTAGAGATCGGGGGCGGCGGCCTGGGTGCCGTGGTGCGCGACCAGGGCGCGGGCGAGGGCGGACATCAGGCGGCGCGCCAGGGTGTCGAGCTCGCCGTCGGCGACCGCGAGCCGGGCCGCCGCGAGCAGCGCCGGCCGCCGGATCCGCAGCCACTCGGCGGCGGCGCGCGGGTGGGGGAAGCGCAGTGCGCGCGGCAGACCCGCGAGCTTCTTGCGCGCGGGCGAGCCCTCGGGTTCGGTGACGGCCCGGCAGGACTGGAGCAGGCGAACGGTCCGCTCCAGCATCCGGGCGCGGGCCAACTGCACCTCCCCCGGCTTGTCGTGAGTACGCGTCAACTCCTTGAGCAGCGGCACGAGGCAGCCCGGGACCTCGTACTGCGGCAGGTCCGACGCGACCGGCCGCAGCAGTCCGAGCACGACGAAGTCGTCGAGGGCGTCGCGTGCGGCGGACACCGAACTGCCCGCGAGCGCGGAGGCCGTGTGCGGGTCGACGTGGCCGGCGGGGGCCAGGGAGAGCAGGCGCAGCATCCGTGCGAGGGGGGTGGGCAGGGCGGCGTAGGTGTGCTGGAAGACCCGGGTGAGCCCGGAGCCCACAGCGTCCGCGGCGCCTCCGGCGCCTTCGTCGGAGCGGTCGCGGACCTGCTTGGCCAGGTCGGCGACGGCTGCCTTGGGGCGGGCGGCGAGCCAGCCCCCGGCGAGGACCAGGGCGGCGGGGTTGCCGCCGCAGCCCTCGACCAGGCTCTCCGCCGAGCGCGGGTCGACGGTGATGCGCACCGACCCCGCGCTGCGGGCGAGGAGGTCGAGCGCGGCCTTGGTGTCCAGGCCGCCGAGGGTGCAGGGGCGGACGTCGGGGATGCCGGTGAGCGGTCCCGACGACACGGCCACGACCAGGCAGTCCGGGTTGTCCGGGAGCAGCGGGTCGACCTGGGCGGCGCCCTCCCCCTCGCCGTCGCCGTTCGCCACGTCGTCCAGGAGCAGCAGGGCGCGGCGGCCGTCGAGCGCGGTGCGCAGGGCGGCGGAGAGGTCGTCCTCGTCGGCTCCCGCGGGCGCGGACTCGCCGAGCGCGTCGAGGAGTTCGCGGGCGGTGCGCTCGGTGGGCACGGGTGCGCCGTCGGGGTCGGTGAGGCGGGCGCGCAGCACGCCGTCGGGGTAGTCGCCGGTGAGCTGCCCGGCGAGTTCCTCGGCGAGCGCGGTGCGGCCGGAGCCGGGGCGCCCCACGACGAGCAGCACCCGTGCGCGCGGCGCCTTCCGGCCGGTGAGCGTGTCGAGCCCCGTCCGTCCGATGTCGGCCCGCAGCTCCTTCAGCTCCCGGTGCCGCCCGACGAACCAGCTGCCGCCACCGCCGCCACGGGCCCCGGCGCCCGCCGAGCCGCTGCCCGGCTCCGGCTCGGCCGCGGTGCGAGCGGCGGAACGCGTGCCCGCCGGCCCCTCGACGGTCGCCCCGCGGGCCGTCGAGGATGCCGCCGGACAGGCGGCGGCAGCCGCACCTGTGGCCTTCGAGCCGGAATCCGCATCCGCCGCACCGGCGGCAGCCGACCTCGTGCCCATCAGGCCGGCTCCTGTCGCACCCGCGGGTTCCGGGTCGGTGACCGCCGAGCCGGAACCCGCGGCGTCCAAGGCCCCCGCGCCAGAAGGGGCCCCCGCGCCAGAAACCGTCGAACCGTCCGTGTCGACCGCCTGATCCGTCACGGGTAACGCTCCCGTCCGCCTGCGCACGAACCCGCCGGGACTCCGGGCGGGACGCTTTCAGAGCCTAGTTCAGGCGCTGCGCCGTTCCGGGACGTACGGCGCCCGGAAGTCGCCCGATCGGATCAAGGGATCGTCGGACCGCCCGCCGCCGAACGGGGGGTGCCGGAGGGGAGCCCGGCGCTCAGGCCTCGAACGGCCGTGCGGGCCAGGGCGCGTCGGCCGGGCGCAGGGAGTCCACGCCGTCGCCACGGAGCGCCGCGGTGAGCGAAAGGACGCCCACGACCAGGCAGTTGTTGTGCAGCTCACCGGCGAGCACACCGCGTACGAGGTCGGCGAGGGGCACCCGGGCCAGCTCCATGTCGGACTCCTCCTCGGCGACCTCGAAGCGCTCGCCCTCGGCCTCGGAGAGGTCACGGGCGAGGAACACGCGCACGGCCTCGTCGCAGCCGCCGGGCGTGGTGTACACGTCGGTGAGCACCCGCCAGTCCTCGGCCTTGACGTGCGCCTCCTCGTACAGCTCGCGCTGGGCGGCGCCCAGCGGGTTCTCGCCGGGGACGTCGAGCAGACCGGCGGGGATCTCCCAGAGCTTGTGGCGCACGGGGTGGCGGTACTGACGCAGGACCAGGACGCGGTTCTCGTCGTCGAGGGCGAGCACGGCCACCGAGCCGGGGTGGACCTGGTAGTCGCGGCGGGCCACCGACCCGTCGGGCATGACGACGTCGTCGGTGCGCACCGAGGTCTTGTTGCCGACGAACGGGGTCTCGCTCGCCGTGACCTGCCACTCCTCGGCGGTGTCCTTGATCGTCATGTCGTGCTGTCCTCCCACTGCGAGCAACCGTGCGTGCACCGGCGTGCAGCCACGTGTGCGAACAAACAGAAACCGGGGCGCGCGCCCCGCAGGGCGCGTACCCCGGCAACCGTATCCCGGTGTTACTTCCCGGCGGCCTGCTGCCGTTCGACGGCGGCCTTCACCAGGCCGGCGAAGAGCGGGTGCGGGCGGGTCGGCCGGGAGCGCAGCTCCGGGTGGGCCTGCGTGGCGACCAGGTAGGGGTGCACCTCGCGCGGGTACTCGACGTACTCGACGAGCTTGCCGTCGGGCGACGTGCCGGAGAAGAGGATGCCGGCCTTCTTCTCCAGGTCGGCGCGGTAGGCGTTGTTCACCTCGTAACGGTGGCGGTGGCGCTCCTCCACGTACTCCTTGCCGTCGTACACCTCGCGCACGATGGAGCCCTCGGCGAGCTTGGCCGGGTACATGCCGAGCCGCATGGTGCCGCCCATGTCGCCCTCGCCCGCGACGATGTCGAGCTGCTCGGCCATGGTGGAGATGACCGGGTGCGAGGTGGCGGAGTCGAACTCGGTGGAGTTGGCGTCCGGGATGTCCGCGAGGTTGCGGGCCGCCTCGATCACGATGCACTGCAGGCCGAGACAGAGGCCGAGCAGCGGCACCTTGTTCTCGCGGGCGTACTGGATCGCGCCGACCTTGCCGGACACGCCGCGGTCGCCGAAGCCGCCGGGGATGCAGATCGCGTCCACGTCGGCGAGCTGCTTGGCCGCGCCCGCCGGGGTCTTGCAGTCGTCGGACGTGACCCACTTGATCTTGACGCGGGCCTTGTTGGCGAAGCCGCCCGCGCGCAGCGCCTCGGTCACCGACAGATAGGCGTCGGGCAGGTCGATGTACTTGCCGACCAGGGCCATCGTGATCTCGTGGTCGGGGTTGTGGACCCGGTCGAGCAGGTCCTCCCACTGCGTCCAGTTCACGTCGCGGAACGGCAGGTCGAGCTTGCGCACGACGTAGGCGTCCAGGCCCTCGGTGTGCAGCACCTTCGGGATGTCGTAGATCGACTTGGCGTCGATGGCGGCCACCACCGCGGCCTCGTCCACGTCGCACATCAGCGAGATCTTGCGCTTGATGGCGATCGGCACGTCACGGTCGGCGCGCAGCACGATCGCATCCGGCTGAATACCGATGTTGCGCAGGGCGGCGACCGAGTGCTGGGTCGGCTTGGTCTTCAGCTCGCCGGAGGGGCCGATGTAGGGCAGCAGCGAGATGTGCACCACGAAGACGTTGTCGCGGCCGACCTCGTGCCGCACCTGGCGCACGGTCTCCAGGAACGGGAGGGACTCGATGTCGCCCACGGTGCCGCCGACCTCGGTGATGACGACGTCCACGTCATCGGTCGCCATACGCCGGATGCGGTGCTTGATCTCGTTGGTGATGTGCGGAATGACCTGCACGGTGTCGCCCAGGTACTCGCCGCGCCGCTCCTTGGCGATGACCTGCGAGTACACCTGGCCTGTAGTGACATTGGCGGAGCCGTCCAAGTCGACATCGAGGAACCGCTCGTAATGTCCGATGTCGAGGTCGGTCTCGGCGCCGTCGTTGGTGACGAACACCTCGCCGTGCTGGAAGGGGTTCATGGTGCCGGGGTCGACGTTCAGGTACGGGTCGAGCTTCTGCATCGTGACCCTGAGGCCCCGGGCCTTGAGGAGCGCACCCAGGCTGGAGGCCGTGAGGCCCTTGCCGAGGGAGGAGGCGACACCCCCGGTGACGAAGATGTGCTTGGTCGTCGTGGATGTGGGTGGCATGGCCAAGGGGGGACTCCCGTGCGTCGCGGTCTGAAGGTGCGTGGCGGTCCGCTCCGGGTGCGGAGGGGGGTGCCGTCGCTGCGGTTCGGGGGTTCGATGACCACCGGCTCACGGGCTACCAGGGTATCAGCGACCGGGAGGGGCTGCTTCCGGCCACGTCTTGACACGCGCCCCCCCATCAATTACATGATCTTCATTGTGCGGGCACCGGACGGTACCGGATCGGCACCGTCCGCATCCGGAACACGTTCGGCGTACTCACGTTGCCGGGACGAGCGGGCAGATTTCCGGGGCGTCGATGTATGTTGCTCGGACACTCTCTGCCGAGCCGTGTGCGCGGGCGGAACCACCGCCGTCAGCACTTCCGGAAGACCAAGGGAAACATCCGGGGCCGGCAGTTCGTTTTACAGCGAACCCTTGACCGTAGAACGAGCGCCCCGTGAGCGGGCGAACGTGGCCGTTTGAATGGGGATGCACGTGGCCGGGCGCATCGAGGATTACGCACTCATCGGAGACATGCAGACAGCGGCGCTGGTCTGCCGGGACGGCACGGTCGACTGGCTGTGTCTGCCCCGCTTCGACTCCCACGCCGTCTTCGCGGGCCTCCTCGGCACGGAGGAGCACGGCTTCTGGCGGCTCGGCCCGGCCCATGCGCCGGGCGGGCCGCCCCCGGCGGCGGCCCGCCGGTCGTACCGCGGGGACTCCCTGATCCTGGAGTCGGAGTGGGACACCCCGCGCGGCACGGTGCGGGTCACGGACTTCATGCCGCCGCGCGGGTCCGACAACCCGCAGCTGGTGCGGATCGTGGAGGGCGTCAGCGGCCGGGTGCCGATGCGCTCGGCACTGCGGATGCGCTTCAGCTACGGCCGCGTGGTGCCGTGGGTGCACAAGGTCGACGGGCGCACGGTGGCCGTCGCCGGACCGGACTCGGTGTGGCTCGACACCACCGCCGAGACCTTCGGCAAGGACCTGACGACGTACTCCGACTTCACCGTCGCCCCCGGCGACCGAGTCGCCTTCACCATCTCCTGGCTGCCCTCGCACAAGGGCCAGCCCGCCCATCCGGAGCCGGAGGCCTCCCTCACGGCCACGGAGGAGTTCTGGCGCGAGTGGGTCGAGCAGTGCACGTACCACGGGCCCTACCGCGAGGCCGTGGTCCGCTCCCTGATCACCCTGAAGGCCCTGACGTACGCCCCCACGGGCGGCATCGTGGCCGCGCCCACCACCTCCCTGCCGGAGGACATCGGCGGCTCCAGGAACTGGGACTACCGCTTCACCTGGCTGCGCGACGCCGCCATCACGCTCTCCTCGCTGCTGCGCACCGGCTACCGCGAGGAGGCCCGCGCCTGGCGCGAGTGGCTGCTCCGCGCGGTCGCGGGCGACCCGGAGAACCTCCAGATCATGTACGGCATCGCGGGCGAGCGCGAGCTCGGCGAGGCGGAGCTCGACTGGCTTCCGGGGTACGAGGACTCGGCACCGGTCCGCGTGGGCAACGGCGCCGCCCACCAGCTCCAGCTCGACGTGTACGGCGAGGTCACCGAGGCCCTGCACCTGGCCCATATGACCGGCCTCGCCCGCAACGACTACGCCTCGCTGCTCCAGCTCAAGCTGATCCGCTATCTGGAGACGCACTGGGACCAGCCCGACGAGGGCATCTGGGAGGTGCGCGGGCCGCGCCGCCACTTCGTGCACTCCAAGGTGATGGCCTGGGTCGCCGTGGACCGCACCATCAAGCTCATCGAGTCCGGCGACGCGGACGGCCCCCTGGAGAAGTGGCGCGATCTGCGCGACGACATCCACCGGGACGTCTGCGAGCGGGGCTACGACAAGGAGCGCAACACCTTCACCCAGTCGTACGGCTCCAAGGAGCTGGACGCCTCCCTGCTGCTCATCCCGCAGGTCGGCTTCCTGCCGCCGGACGACAAGCGGGTCATCGGCACGATCGAGGCCATCCAGCGCGAGCTGTCCACGCCGGACGGCTTCATCCTGCGCTACCCGACCTCCGGTGACGACGAGGGCGTGGACGGCCTGGAGGGCGACGAGGGCGCGTTCCTCGCCTGCTCCTTCTGGATGGCCGACGACCTGGCGATGATCGGCCGCGTGGACGAGGCCCGCAAGCTCTTCGAGCGCCTCCTCTCCCTGCGCAACGACCTCGGTCTGCTCGCCGAGGAGTGGGACCCGCGCCTGCAGCGCCAGGTCGGCAACTTCCCGCAGGCGTTCAGTCACGTGCCGCTCATCGACACGGCCCTGCGGCTCACGGCCTCCGGAGCGTACGGGGGCTAGCGCCCGAGCGGCGGACTTCGGCGCGGGCGACCGCGCCGAAGTCCCGGCGGCCAGGACACGCGGGGCGCCCCGGACCCCGCCGCTCCGGGCGCCCGCCGACGCTCATGTCCAGGTCAGGTAGCGTCCGCCCCATGGAAAGTCAGGACACCCAGGGCGGCATCACCGTACAGCGGGCGCTGGAGCTCCCGGGGCTGCGCGGCGGGCTCCCCGAGGTCGTGGCGGGCGCCGACCGGCTCCAGCGGACGGTGCGCTGGGTGCACGCCGGGGAGGTCCCGAACATGGCCTCGCTCCTCAAGGGCGGCGAGCTCCTGCTGACCACCGGGCTCGGGCTCGGCACCCGCCCCGCGGAGCAGCGCGCCTTCGTCCGCGACCTCGCCGAGCGCGGCATCGCCGCCCTGGTCGTCGAGCTGGGGCCGCGCTTCGCCCGGCTCCCCGCCGCCCTCGTGGACACGGCGCGCGCGGCGGGACTGCCCTTGGTCCAACTGCACCGCGAGGTGCCCTTCGTGACGGTCACCGAAGAGGTGCACACGGAGATCGTCAACGGCCACTACACGCTCCTGCGCCGCGCCGAGGAGGTGCACCGGCGCTGCACCGAGGCGCTGCTCTCGGGCGGCGGCGTCCCCCAAGTCCTCACCGTCCTCGCGGAGTTCAGCGGCAACGCGGTGTTCCTGGAGACGGCGGACGGCCAGCTCCTGTACGCCGCGGGGGCGGGCAGCGCCTGCGCGGACCCGCTCCAGGTCTGGGAGGGGCTGCGCGGGCGCCCCGAGGACCGGGCCGAGCCGCCCGCGGGGGCGGTGCTCGTGGACGTGCCGGGCGGCGGTCCCGGGGCGGGCTCGGTGCGGGCCCGCCTGGTCCTGCTCGCCGTGGAGTCGGCGCTGCTCCCCGTCCACCGGATCGCGGCGGAGCGGGCCGCGGGCAGCCTCGCGGTCGTCCTGATGCAGGCGCGGCAGGAGGAGGAACTGGCGGCCCGCGGCCGTGGCGACTTCCTCACCGACCTCGCCGAGGGCCGGATCACCGCCGACGACGCGCCCGCGCAGGCCCGGGTGCTCGGTTTCAAGCCGGGTTCGAGCCCGCTCCTGCCCATGGTCATGCGCGTCCCCGACGGGCTGCCGGCCGGGGCCGCCCTCGCGGTGCTCGCCCGCGCCGTCGGCGAGGAGCTCGCGGCCGTGGGGGTGCCGGTCCTGCTCGGCGTACGCCCGGTGGAAGGAAGGGTTCCGCTTCTTCTCGGGCTGCGGACCGAGGCCGAGCGGGGTACCGTCGCCGACCGCGTGGCCGCGGCGCTGCGGGCGGGGGTGGAACGGGCGGGCACGCGGCGGGCGGGGGCGCAGCCACCGGTCGTGGTGGTGGGTGTGGCGGGCGGCTGGGCGGCGGCGGCCTCGGGCCTGCGGCACGCGGCGGAGACGGCGACGGCGGCGCAGGGGCTGCCGGACAGACCCTGGCACGACGCCCGCCGGCTGGACATCGACCTGCTCCTGTGGCGCCTGCACCAGCACGACCCCACCGCGCTCGCCGCGTTCGTGGACCGCGCGATCGGCCCGCTGCGCGCACACGACCACCGCTCCAAGCCGCCCCTGCTGCCCACCCTCCAGACCTATCTGGCACACGCGGGCCGCAAGGCGGAGACCGCCCGCGAGCTGCACCTCAACCGCCAGACTCTGTACAACCGCCTGGCCCGGATCGGCGAGTTGCTCGGCACGGACCTGGACGACCCGCAGACGGTCCTCGCCCTGAGCCTGGCCCTGCGGGCCCGGCGGCACCTCGCGTGAGGACCCCGCGGAGGATCTAGTACGAGGTGAGAGGCTGGGTCAACTCGTCGTAGACGCTGAGGACCTGCGCGACCGTCTCGTCCTCGGTCGGCCAGGTCGCGGCCTGGGCGGTCCCGAGGTCCTTCAGCTCCTGCCTGCGTACGTCGTCCGCGAGCAGCCGTACGACGGCTTCGGCGAGGGCGGGCGCGTCGCCGTACGGAACGAGTTCCGCGGCGTCGCCGATGAGTTCGGGGATCCCGCCGACGGCGGTGGCGACGAGCGGCACGCGCGCGTGCAGGGCCTCCTGGGCGAGCAGGGACCGCGACTCCCACTGGCTCGGCAGCACCACGAGGTCGGCGGCGGCCAGGAGTTCGGGAATGTCCTCGCGCCGCCCGACGAGGCACGCGGGCAGCCCTTCCGCCTCGATGCGTGCCTGTAGGGCGGCCCGTTCGGCCCCCTCCCCCGCGACGACGAGCAGCGGCTGCGGGTCGAGGCCGCACCACGCGTGCGCGGCGTCGAGGAGGACGTCGTAGCCGCGGTGGGCGTCCAGCGATCCGACGGCGAGCAGCAGCGGGCGGTCCACGGCGCCGAGGTCGGCGCGGGCCTTGTGGCGCGGCCCGGCGGGCTCGGCGTCCGCGTCGTGGTCGGGGTCGTGGCGCTGCGCGGGCAGCGCGACGGGGGCGAGGCGCGCGTCGCGGGCGCCCCGGCCGCGGGCGCGGTCCACGAGGTCGGACGAGGTGCCGAGGACGACGGTGGCGGCCCGCGCCACCCGCCGCTCCAGGGCCCGCAGCACATGGGCGCGGGTGCCGGTGGCGTGGGCGCGGGTGTGCCAGGTGACGACGAGCGGGACGCGGCGCCCCGTGAGGGCGAGCGCGGCACGCAGCGCGGCGTGCAGTCCGTGCGCGTGCACCAGGTCGGCGTCCGCGCAGGCCGCCCGCAGGGCCGCGAGGGACGCCGGGTCGCCGCGGCGCGGCACGGGGACGTGGTGGGCGCCGGTGCCCGCGAAGTCGTACGCCTCGTCCGCCTCGTAGGGGGCGCACACGGTGACACGCACGCCCCGTGCGGCGAGCCCTGTCGCCAGGGACCTGACGTGCGCGCTGCTGCCCGCGCTGCCACCGCCGAGCACCTGCACGGTGTGCAGACGCGGCCTGGACTGCGGGACGGGGGTGCTCACGTGGCTCACGTGGCCGGGGCTCCTGGGTCGGGTCGGCGGCTGGGCGGCGCACCGGGGGGTGGGTGGGGCGCCGGCGGTGCGGGCTGTGCCTTGTGTGCGGGCTGTGCGTGCGGGACGTGTTCGCGTGCGGGACGTGCTCGCACTGCGCCAAGAATGCCAGTACGCCCGCCCGTTCCGGCACCGCTGAAAGGTCCCTTCAGCTTCGGGCCGGACAACTCCGCGCACCGGATCACCCACTCGGGCGAGCGCACGCCCTTCCACGCACTCCGTCTGCCCGCGATTCTCGCCGGTACGGCGGATTTCCGGCGCGCGGCGAAGTTCTTTCAGCCCGTCCGGCGAAGCTTCAGGCCGTCTGGTGAAGTTTCAGCCCGTCCGGCGTTTGAGGACGAGGCGCGAAGCGCCGACAAGAGCTGGGGTCCAGGGGGCGCAGCGCCCCTGGTTTCGGAGAAGGGGCGGGAGCGGGGCGCCCCGCGAGGGCAACGCGCCTAGGGCCTGTCGTCCCCCCGGGCCGCGGCCAGCAACTCCTCCGCGTGCGCCCGAGCGGTCTCGGAGTCCTCCTGCCCGGCGAGCATGCGCGAGAGCTCCCGCACCCGGTCCTCCCCTTCGAGCACCTGCACCCCGGACCGCGTCACCGACCCGTCGTTCGTCTTCTCGACGAGCAACTGCCGATCGGCGAACGCGGCCACCTGCGGAAGGTGGGTGACGACGACGACCTGCGCGGACTTGGCGAGCCGCGCGAGCCGCCGCCCGATCTCCACCGCGGCCTTGCCGCCGACCCCGGCGTCGACCTCGTCGAAGAGGTACGTGGGCACGGGGTCCGTACCGGCGAAGACGACCTCCACGGCGAGCATGACCCGGGACAGCTCGCCTCCGGAGGCGCCCTTGGCGATGGGCCGCGGCGGTGCCCCCGGGTGGGGGGCGAGGAGCAGCTCGACCTCGTCGACCCCGGCGGACCCGTACGCGACCGTGCGGCCGTCGATCTCGACGCCGTCGGGGTCGTCGTTCTGCCGGACGTCGATGGTCACGCGCGCGTGCGGCATGGCGAGCGAGGCCAGTTCCTCGGTGACGGCGGCGGCGAACCGCGTGGCGGCCTCGACGCGCGCCTCGGTCAGGGCGTGGGCGAGCCCGGAGAGCTCGGCGCGCAGCGCGTCCCGCTCGGCGGTGAGCTCGGCCAGACGGTCGTCGTCGCCCTCGAGTTCGGTGAGCCGGGTGGCGCCGTCCTCGGCCCAGGCGAGCACGGCACCGATGTCCTCGCCGTACTTGCGGGTGAGCTGGGTGAGCGCGGCCCGGCGCTCCTCCACGGCGGCGAGCCGCAGCGGATCGGCGTCGAGGTCGTCGGCGTACCCGGCGAGCTCGCCCGCGACGTCCGACAGGAGGATGCCGATCTCGCCGATGCGGTCGGCGAGGCCGGAGAGGGCGGCGTCGTGGGAGCGGACGGCCTCCAGGGCCCGGTGGGCGCCCGCGACCAGCGTCGTGGCGTCCACGCCCTCGGGGTCCTCGGGATTGCCGGCGAGGGCCGCGTGCGCGACGGTCGCGGCGGAGGCGAGGGCTTCGGCGTGGCCGAGGCGCTCGGCCTCGGCGGCCAGTTCGGTGTCCTCGCCCGCGCGCGGTTCGACAGCGGCGATCTCCTCCAGGCCGAAGCGCAGCATGTCGGCTTCCTGGGCGCGCTCGCGGGCGCGCGTGGTGATCTCGTCGAGCTCGGTGGTGACGGCGCGCAGCCTGCGGTACGCGGCCCGGTACTTGTCGAGGGGCCCGGCGACGGCCTCGCCCGCGTACCGGTCGAGCGCGCCGCGCTGCCGGGCGGGCTTCAGCAGGCCCTGCTGGTCGGTCTGGCCGTGCACGGCGACGAGTTCGTCGGCCAGCTCGGCGAGGACGCCGACGGGCACGGAGCGCCCGCCGAGGTGGGCCCGGGAGCGGCCCTCGGCCGAGACGGTGCGGCTGACGAGGAGCGCCCCGTCGTCGAGTTCGGCCCCGGCCTCCTCGGCGCGCACGGCCGCGGCGGCGCCCGCGGGCACGGTGATCCGCCCCTCGACGACCGCCGACTTGGCACCGATCCGCACCAGGGCGGGGTCGGCTCTCCCGCCGAGCAACAGGCCGAGGCTCGTGACGACCATGGTCTTGCCCGCGCCGGTCTCACCGGTGACGGCGGTGAAGCCGGGCGACAGCTCGACCACCGCGTCGTCGATGACTCCGAGCGACCGTATCCGCATCTCCTCCAACACGGACAAGACCATACGAGGTCAGGGGGCCGCCGTGCGACGTGCCCCGGTCTCCGCGCCGGAACGCGCAGGTGGCGGGGCGCCCGGAAACTCCCTGTTCACCCGCCGGGGTGGGGTTTTCCACAGGGAAACCCTGAGGACGCCACCATGGTGACGGGCCGACCCCGCGCCGGATCATGAACGGTATGAACACAGGCACGTCCCGGCGGGGTACGGGACACAGGCGAGGCGCGGGGCTCCGACGAGGCACAGGACTGGCGCGGGCCGCCCTGCGCTCCCACCGCCCGGCGTTCGTCGGCACGGCCGTCGCGGCGCTCTTCGCGGCGACCGTGGTGAGCGCGTCGACGACGATGCTGTGGACCACGAGCGCGGACGGCCTCTCGGCGCACGCCCGGCACCGGCTCACCGAGAACGGCGTGGGCGACACGGCAACCGTCCTCCTGATCGGTTCTGTCTACATGTCGATTTTCGTGGTCGCGTCCACCATGGGCACCGCCGTGGTCCAGCAGCACCGCGAGCTCGCCCTGGTCCGCTCCATCGGCGCCAGACCCCGGCAGGTCCGCCGGGCCGTGGCCGTCCAGGCGCTCGCCGCGTCCGTACCGGCGGCGCTCGCCGGCTTCGCGCTCGGCGGTGTCCTGGCCCGGTTCTGGTTCCGCGGGATGGTCGGCCACGGCCTCGTCCCGGCCGAGGTGCCCTTCCGCTTCAGCTGGCTTGCGCTGCCCGTCTGCCTGGCCGTGGCGGTGGTCACCTCCGCACTCGCCGCGGTTCTCTCCTCGCTCCGGTTCTCCCTGCTGCGCCCGGCGCGCGCCCTGGACGAGGCAGCGGCGGGGCGACGCGGGCTCGGCCTGCTGCGGGCGCCCCTCGGCCTGCTCGCGGTCGCGGGCGGCGCCACGCTGTCGATGCTGCTCTCCCGGCAGCCCGCGGACGAGGCGGGCGAGGGCGCGTTCCTCGTCCTGATCCTGTTCTGCGTGGGCGCGGGGCTGCTCGGGCCGCGCGTCGTCGGGCCCGCGGCCCGGCTGGTCTCCGCGGTCGTGGGCAGGCTCGGCGGCGGCGCGGCGCGCCTGGCGATGCTGAACGTCCGCTCCCAGCCCCGCCGCTTCTCCGCGGCGGTGGTGCCGCTGCTCCTGGTCGTCGGCTTCGGCCTCACGAAGATCGCCATACACACGACGGCACAGCACCACACCGGCTCGGCGGGCAGCACCGGCGAGGTCTGGATGGACTACACGGGCACGTCGCTGTACGCCGGCTTCGCCGCGATCGCCTCGGCGAACACCCTCGCCATGATCTCCTTCGAGCGCCGCCGCGACCTGGCCCTGCTGCGGGTCGTCGGCTCCCAGCGCCGCCAGGTGCGGGCCATGGCCGCCTGGGAGGCGGTGGTCGTCGCCGGTACGGCACTGCTCCTTGGCGCCGCGATCTCCCTCGCCACGCTCGCCCCGATGCTGAGCACCGCCTTCGGCTCGGCCGTACCGCACCTGCCGTGGACGGTCCCGACCGCCATCGCGGCAGGCACACTGCTCCTGACCCTCGGCGCCACGGGCCTGCCGGTGGCGGCGGCACTGCGCCGCCGCGCGATAACGGTGATAGCCGCGACCTGACCCCACGGACGCCCCGCAAGGGCACGGGGAACCCTGCGGCACGGACGCCCCGCAAGGGGCACGGGAAACCCTGCGGTACGGTCACCCCGGCAGGGGCGCGGGGAACTGCGCGCCCAGCCCCCACCGGCCCGCAGGCCGAGCGACCCGCCAGCCCGCGGCAGACGCCCCGCCAGCCCGAAGGGCGAGCCCCCACCGCCCCGCGGAACGAACCCCCCGCCCGACCGGCAAGGTCACCCCGCACATCCAGCAAAGCGCAAAGCGCTGAGCGCCAGGCCCTAGTGAGGAGCCCCCCGCCACCCCGAAACCGGCAGCGCGAACTTCGCCACGAGCCGGTCCGTGAACGAGGCATGGTGCAGCCGGGCGAGCCGCACGGGCACGGCACCCCGGCGCACCTCGACGCGCGCCCCGTCGGGCAGCTCCAGGGTCCGCCGTCCGTCGCACCACAGCACCCCGTGCGGGGTGTGCGGCTGGACCTCGACGGCGAGGACGGAGTTCGGCGAGGTCACCAGGGGCTTGGCGAAGAGGGCGTGCGCGCTGATGGGCACCATCAGGAGGGCTTCGACCTCGGGCCACACCACGGGCCCTCCGGCCGAGAACGCGTACGCCGTCGACCCGGTCGGGGTGGCGCACACGATGCCGTCGCAGCCGAAGCCGGTGACCGGGCGGCCGTCGATCTCCAGGACGACCTCCAGGATCCGCTCGGCCGACATCTTCTGCACGGCGGCCTCGTTGAGGGCCCAGTCCCGGTGTACGACGTCGCCGTTGCTGTGCACGACGACGTCGACGGTCATGCGCTCCTCGACCTCGTACGCCTTGGTGACGACGCGGTCGACGACCTTGTCCAGGTCGTCCCGCTCGGCCTCGGCGAGGAAGCCGACCCGGCCCAGGTTCACCCCGAGCATCGGCACCCCGGAGGCGCGGGCGAACTCGGCGCCGCGCAGCAGCGTCCCGTCACCGCCGAGCACGATGAGGAGTTCGCAGCCGTCCAGGCAGGCGGGTGTCGCCTCCTTGACCAGCTGCACCGACGGTGGCAGCGGCAGGTCCGCGGCCTCCGCCTCCAGGACCCGCACGCCGATGCCGCTGCGCAGCAACCCCTGAACGACGAGTTCGGCGCTGCGGACGGCCGCGGGCCTGCCGGTGTGCGCCAGGAGAAAAACAGTACGAGCTCGGGTCTGACTCAACGGGGCCCCTCCGCCACGGCACGGTCGACGTCCGCCGGGTCGAGTTCCGGCGCCCCGGCGCGCAGCCACAGAAAGTACTCGACATTCCCCGAGGGTCCGGGCAGCGGGCTCGCGGTCACCCCGCGCACGCCGAGGCCGAGCCCCCACGCCTGCCGTGCCACCGTCCGCACGGCCTCCGCCCGCAGCTCCGCGCTGCGCACCACGCCGCCGCTGCCCAGGCGCTCCTTGCCGACCTCGAACTGCGGCTTGACCATGAGGACGAGGTCCGCGTCGGGTGCGGCGCAGCGTGCGAGGGCGGGCAGCACGAGCCCCAGCGGAATGAAGGAGAGATCGCCGACGACCAGGTCGACGGGCACGTCGTCGATGAGGTCGAGCGTCAACTCGCGTACGTTCGTACGGTCCTTGACGGTGACCCGGTCGTCACTCTGCAGCGACCAGGCGAGCTGGCCGTAGCCGACGTCGACGGCGACGACGTGCGCGACGCCCGCGCGCAGCAGCACATCGGTGAAGCCGCCGGTGGAGGCGCCCGCGTCCAGGGCGCGCCGCCCCTCGACGGCGAGCCCCTCGGGCACGAAGGCCTTCAGGGCGCCCGCGAGCTTGTGGCCGCCGCGCGAGACGTAGTCGGGGTCGCCGTCGTCCTGGGTGACGACGATCGCGGCGGCCGTCTCCACCTGCGTGGCCGGCTTGGTCGCGAGGGTCTTGCCGACGCTCACCCGGCCGGCGGCGATCAGCTGGCTTGCGTGCTCGCGCGAGCGCGCGAGCTTCCGGCGCACCAGCTCGGCGTCGAGGCGGCGGCGTGCCACTCCTGCCACGTTCGGTTCAGCTCCTGTCGTACGAGGGTCCGGGCGTGCCCGACGGCGCGGGCGGCCCGGGGCGTGCGTCCAGCGCGGTGAGCGCGTCGCGCAGGCCCCGGTGGACATCCTCGTACACCTCGATGTGGCCGTCCGTGGCGAGGTGGTCGGCGTCGGCGAGACGCCCGAGCCACGCGTCGACCTCGGCGTTGCCCGTAGGGGTGCGGACCACTTCCAGGGGGGCGGGCCCGGCAGGGGCGGAGTCCGCCTCCGCGGCGGCGTCCCGCGCCGCCGGAAGCACGGGCTCCACCTCTCTGAGCTCGGGCTCGGGGCCCGGCGTCCAGTCGCTCATGGCACGACGCTACATCGAAGCCCTGCGGTACCGTCGATCACGATGGCGACCATGGCGGAGTGCCGCAGCGCACTCGACAGACTCTCGGACAACCTGGCGGGCGCCGACGGCGACGTACGCAGTGCGGCGGCCCTCGACCGCACCTTGAGCTGCCACATCACCGATCTGGACGGCACGTTCACCGGCCGCCTGGAGAACGGCCGGATCGATGTCCTCGACCAGCATGCGGGGCCGCCCCGGGTGAAGGCCCAGATCCGCCTCGCCATGACCGCCCCCGACCTGCTCGCCCTCGTCGACGGCGAGCTGAACTTCACCAAGGCGTGGGCCGGTGGCCGCGTCAGACTGGAGGCGGGCCTGCGGGATCTGCTGCGCCTGCGCTCGCTGCTCTGACTCCGGCGCGGGCGCTGTTCCCGGAGCCGCTGTTCACCAGGGCACCCTCTACGTTCACCGAGGCACCCGCTACGAGGCCACGCGGGCCTTGCGCGCCGCGGGCACGACCAGCGGCGTCCCCGTCTCCGGGTCGTCGATGATCCGGCACTTGATCCCGAACGCCTCCGCCACCAGCTCCGCGGTGACGATCTCCATCGGCGGGCCCTCGGCCAGCACCTTCCCGTCGCGCAGCGCGATGAGGTGGGTGGCGTAGCGGGCGGCGTGGTTCAGGTCGTGCAGGACGGCGACCAGCGTGCGCCCCTGCTCCTCGTGCAGATCGGCGCAGAGGTCGAGGACGTCGATCTGGTGCTGGATGTCGAGGAACGTGGTCGGCTCGTCGAGCAGCAGCAGCGGCGTCTGCTGGGCGAGGGCCATGGCGATCCAGACGCGCTGGCGCTGGCCGCCGGACAGCTCGTCGACGTACCGGTCCGCCAGCTCGGCGACGCCGGTGGACTCCATGGACTCGCGCACGATCCGCTCGTCGTCGCCCGACCACTGCCGCAGCAGTCCCTGATGCGGGTAGCGGCCGCGGGCCACCAGGTCGCCGACCGTGATGCCGTCCGGGGCGATGGAGGACTGCGGGAGCAGACCGAGGGTCCTCGCGACCTTCTTCGCGGGCAGCGAGTGGATGGTCTGCCCGTCGAGGAGCACCCGTCCGGCTGACGGCTTGAGCATGCGGGACAGGGCGCGGAGCAGCGTCGACTTGCCGCAGGCGTTGGGGCCGACGATCACCGTGAAGGAGTTGTCGGGTATCTCGACGGACAGCTTCTCCGCGATGACGCGCTGGTCGTAGCCGAGGGTGACGTCGTCGGCGATGAGCCGGTTCACAGGGCACGCTCCTGGTCGTGAGTGTCTTCGTACGCGGACGAGGGCCTCGGCCCCGCGGAGGTCGGCCGCACGGGCGCGGGCGGCACGGGTGTCGGACTCATATGCGCCCCGCCTTGCGCTCGGTGACGAGCAGCCACAGCAGATACACGCCGCCGAGGACGCCGGTGACGACGCCGACGGGCAGCTGGTCGGCGCCGAAGACCCGCTGCGAGGCCCAGTCGGCGACGACGAGGAGGGTGGCGCCCATGCACATGGCGGGCAGCAGGTTCGGGCCCGGCGAGCGGGTCAGGCGGCGGGCCAGCTGGGGCGCGGTGAGGGCGACGAAGCTGACGGGTCCTGCGGCCGCGGTCGCCGCCGCCGTGAGCAGCACAGCGGCGGTCATCAGGACGACGCGGGTGCGCTCGACGGGCACCCCGAGCGCGTACGCGATGTCGTCACCCATCTCCAGCATCCGCAGCGGACGGGCGTGCGCGACGATCAGTGGCAGGAGCACGGCGCACAGCGCGAGCAGCGGCCACACCTGCTCCCAGTCGCGGCCGTTGAGGGAGCCCGTCATCCACACGACCGCCCGCGCCGCGTCGACGAGGTCGGCCTTGGTCAGCAGATAGCCGTTCATGGCGACGGCGAAGGCGTTCACGCCGATGCCGACGAGGACGAGCCGGTAGCCGTGGACGCCCTGCTTCCAGGCGAGGAGGTACATCGCGACGCCGGTGACAAGGCCGCCGACGAGCGCGCCGCCCGCGACCTCGTTGGCACTGCCCTGGAAGATCACGATCATCAGGAGGGCGCCCGCGGTGGAGCCCTGTCCGATGCCGAGGACGTCCGGGCTGCCCAGCGGATTGCGGGCGATGGACTGGAAGAGCGCACCGCCGAGACCGAGCGAGGCACCCACCAGGAGGGCGACGACGACCCGCGGCAGCCGCAGGTCGTTGATGATGAACTCCTGGCCGGGGTCGCCGTTGCCGAGCAGGGTGCGGATGACGTCGGCGGCCGGGATGTCGAAGTCGCCGGTGCCGATGAGCACGACGCTCGCGGCGAGCGCGGCGAGAACGAGCGCCACCACGACGACGGCCGCGCGGACGTCGAAGCGGACGGACACTCCGCCGCGGCCGCGCAGCGCGCGGGTGCGCAGCGCCGGGGCACGGGTGGCGCTGGTACGCCGGTTGCGTAGGGCCTTCACAGCTGCGCCGTCCTCCGCCGTCGTACGAGCATGATGAACACCGGGGCGCCGATGGCCGCGGTGACGATGCCGACCTGGAGTTCGGCGGGCCGCGAGACCACCCGGCCGAGCACGTCGGCACCGAGCAGCAGGACGGGCGAGAGGACGGCGGCGAAGGGGAAGATCCAGCGCATGTCCGGGCCGGTGAAGGAGCGCACGATGTGCGGCACCATGAGGCCGACGAACATGATGGGCCCGCACGCGGCGGTCGCGGCGCCGCACAGCAGCGTCGCGGAGACCATCGACAGCGCGCGGGTGCGGGTCAGATGGGCGCCGAGCGCGCGGGCGGTGTCGTCCCCCATCGCCACGGCGTTCAAGGGCCGGGCGAGGCCGAGGGCGAGCAGGGTGCCCACGGCGAGGAACGGCGCGACCTGCTGGATCGTCTCCATCTTGGCGGAGGCCAGCGAGCCGACCGTCCAGAAGCGCATCTTGTCGAGCGCGGCGTTGTCCGTGATCATCACGGCCTGGAGATAGCCGGAGAGGGCCGCGGTCAGCGCCGTACCGGCGAGGGCGAGCCGTACCGGAGTGGCGCTGCGGGTGCCGCCGAGCGCGTACACGAGGGCGCCGACGACCGCGGCGCCGACGAAGGCGAACCACACATAGCCGCTCAGCGAGGTGACGCCGAAGAAGCTGATGGCGGTGACGACGGCGGCGGACGCGCCCATGTTGATGCCGAGCAGTCCGGGGTCGGCCAGCGGATTGCGGGTCAGCGCCTGCAGGACGGCGCCGGACAGGCCGAGCGCCATGCCCGCGAGGAGACCGAGCAGCGTCCGGGACACCCGCTCGCCGACGACGATGTCGGCGTACGTCCCCGAGTCGTGGAAGAGGCCGTGCCAGACCTGCTCCATGGAGAGCGGTTTGGCGCCCACGGCGATGCTGAGGAACACCAGGGCGAGCAGCACCACGACGGAGAGCAGGAGCCCGGCGCCGCGTATCGCGCGGCGGCCGGGTGGCGCGGGAGCGGTCTCCGCGCTGGGTTCGGGGGGACTGTCGACCAACACCCGGTTAGGTTAGCCTACCCTCCCAACGCTCTTCGACGAGAGAAGCACCACGAATGCCCCGGTCACGCCCCGCGTCCGCGTCCTCCCTCACCCGCCGCGGGCTGCTCGCGGGCGGCGCCGCCCTGGGCCTGAGCGCCCTCCTCACCGCGTGCGGTGACGACGACGGCGACAAGTCCGGCGCGGGCTCCGGCGACGGCAGGGCCTGGAGCTTCAAGGACGACCGCGGCAGGACCGCCCGGACCGACGCGATGCCGAAGAACATCGTCGCCTACGTCAGCACGGCCGCGGCCCTGCACGACTACGGCGTCGAGTGCACCGCGATCTTCGGCCCCTCCAAGCCGGTCGACGGCAAGCCCAACTCGCAGGCCGGCGATCTCGATGTCGACAAACTGACCAGCCTCGGCGAGACCTGGGGCCAGTTCAACATCGAGAAGTACGCGTCCCTGAAGCCCGACCTGCTGATCAGCAACATGTTCCCGCCCCCGGGCCTCTGGTTCGTCCCCGAGGAGAGCAGCAAGAAGATCGCCGCCCTCGCTCCGACGGTCGGCATCAACGGCGCCCGCGCCTCCCTCCTGGAACCGCTGAAGCGCTACACCGAGCTGGCCACCGCCCTCGGCGGCGACCTGGACACGGAGAAGGTACGGGCCGCCAGGTCCCGCTTCCAGAAGGCCGAGCAGACCGTGCGCAAGGCCGCGAAGGCCAACGGCGGCCTCAAGGTCATGGCGATGACGGGCGACGACGACCAGATGTACGTGGCCGTGCCCGACGCCTACTGCGACCTCAACTACTTCAAGGATCTCGGCGTCGAGTTCGTCGAGGGCAAGAAGAGCGACGAGTGGGGCTTCTGGGAGTTCCTGAGCTGGGAGAACGCCAACAAGTACCACGCCGATCTCATCCTGATCGACAACCGTTCCACCTCGTTCTCGGCGCAGCAGCTCGCGAAGAAGCCGACCTGGAACGAACTCCCCGCCGTCAAGGCCGGACAGACCGCCCCCTGGTCGATGGAGGAGCGCTACAGCTACGCCGGCTACGCCCCCGTACTCGAACAGCTCGCGGCCGCCATCGAGAAGTCGAAGAAGCTCAAGCGATAACGCACGGGTCCGGACCGGACCCTGCCGCACGGGGTCCGGCCCGGACCCTGCCGCTCAGGAATCGGATCCAGCCGCTCAGGAAAGAGGCTCACGCCATGTCCGACGCCCCCTTCCAGTTCTTCGACGCCGAGGTCCTGCGCACCGAACGCCTGACGCCGTCCATGGTCCGCGTGGCCTTCGGCGGCTCCGGCATGGCACGGATGGCGTCGGGCGGCAGGGACCAGCGCTTCAAGGTGTTCCTGCCGCAGCCGGGCCAGAGCGCCCCGGTCATGCCGGACACCGAGTCCGCCGACTGGTACGCCGCCTGGCGCTCCCTCGACCCCGGTGTCCGCGGCATCATGCGGACGTACACCATCCGCGAGCTGCGCCGCGACCCGACCGAGTTGATCGTCGACTTCGCCGTGCACCCGCCCGCCCCCGACGCACCGGCGAGCACCGAGGGCCCGGCCTCACGCTGGGCCCGTACGGCGCGCCCCGGCACCCGGGTCGGTGTGCTCGCCCCGGTCGAGGAGGAGAACGCCGCGTACGACTTCCGGCCGCCGGAGGACACCGACTGGATCCTGCTGACCGGCGACGAGTCGGCGCTGCCCGCCGTCGCCGGCATCCTGGAGGCACTGCCGCCGTCGGCACGGGTCCTCGCCTGGCTCGAACTCCACGACCCGGCCGACCGCCAGCAACTCCTCACCAAGGCCGAGGCCGACATCGTCTGGCTCACGGGCGAGGGAACGACCACCGACGCCATCCGCACCGCCCGCCTGCCCACGGGCACCCCCTACGCCTGGATCGCCGGCGAGTCCGCCACGGTCAGGGCGGTCCGCCGCCACCTGGTCTCCGACCGGGGCTTCGACCGCAAACGCGTGAAGTTCACGGGTTACTGGCGCAAGGGGGCGACGGAGGACCAGTTGCTGGAGGGCGGCGAGAACGCGTAGCCCCCGGCGAGATCTTCCAGCCCGTCCGGCGTTTGAGGACGAGGCGCGAAGCGCCGATAAGGGCGGGGGTCCAGGGGGCGCAGCGCCCCTGGTCTCGGGAAGGGGCGGGATTGGGGAAAAACCCCTACAACCCCAGCCGCCCCAACACCTTCCCCCCGTCGAGCCCACACACCCCATCCCCCGCCTGCCCCCAGGCAACCGCACACAACGCCCGCAACCCATCCAAGGCACTCCCCTCCCCCTCAAGGGCAAACGCATCCCCCCGCAGGAAAGCGGTGAACCCCCCACACCGGAACCCCTCCCCCTCCGCCACCACATCGGGCTGCCCGCCAAGAAGCCCCCGCAGGTCCGCGTCCACATAGGTGGGCCGATGCTCGGGCCGAGCAGCAAGCAGCCGCGCCCCGTCGGTGACCCCGGTCAGCACGAGCAACGAGTCGACGCCCCCGGCGAAGGCCCCCTCGATGTCGGTGTCGAGCCGATCCCCGACGACGAGCGGCCGCACCGCCCCCGTCCGCAGAATCGTCTCCCGGTGCATGGGAGGCAGCGGCTTCCCCGCCACCTGCGGCTCCGCACCCGTCGCGATCCGCACGACCTCCACGGCCGCGCCGTTGCCGGGCGCGATGCCCCGCCCGCTCGGGATGGTCAGGTCGGTGTTGGACGCGAACCACGGCACCCCGCGCGCTACGGCGTAACTGGCCTCGGCAAACCGCGACCAGGCGAGATCGGGCCCGCCGTACCCCTGCACCACGGCCACCGGATCGTCGTCGGCGGATTCCACCGGCTCGAGACCGCGCTCACGCAACGCGACCCGCAGCCCCTCACCCCCGATGACAAGGACCCGCGCCCCGGCGGGCACTTGCTCACTGACGAGCCGCGCCACGGCCTGCGCCGAGGTGATCACGTCGGACGCGGCGGCCGGGATGCCGAGCTCCGTCAGATGGTCGGCGACGGCGTCCGGCGTACGCAGCGCGTTGTTCGTCACGTACGCGAGGTGCATGCCCCCGGACCGGGCGGTGTCCAGCGACTCGACGGCGTGCGCGATGGCCTCGCCACCCGCGTACACCACGCCGTCGAGGTCGAGCAGCGCCGTGTCGTAGCCGGCGTTCAAGGCCTGCGCACTGCCCTCGGGGCGGGTCCTCACGGGCACGCTGCCCGTCCGGTTGCCGGTCTGGCTCATTACGTATAGCTCCTCACTATGTGCACTGCCCCGATCATCTCCCACGCCGGAGGGACACTTACGATGCACTAATGAACACAGCGGGTCACAACGACGTCCGAGGCCTCGATCTTGTTCCGTTCCGAGGAGTGCGCTACGACCCGGAGAGAGTGGGTTCCCTCGCCGCCGTGACGTCACCGCCGTACGACGTGGTGGTGCGGCCCGACGGCCTCCTCGAACTGGAGTCGGCCGACCCGCACAACATCGTCCGTCTGATCCTGCCGCAGGCGACCACGCCCGCCGCCCGCAACCGCCAGGCCGCCGACACCCTCCACGAGTGGCTCGGCGAGGGCGTCCTCGCCCCCGACCCGGTACCCGGCCTGTACGTGTACGAACAGCGGGACGGCGACATGCTGCAGCGCGGCGTCATCGGTGCCCTGCGCCTGTCCGAGCCCGCCGCCGGCGTCGTCCTGCCGCACGAGGACGTCATGCCGCACGTCGTGGAGGACCGCGCGGCCCTGATGCGCGCGACTGCCGCCAACCTGGAACCGCTGCTGCTCACCTACCGCGGCGACGACCCGACGAGCGGCACGGCCGCCGTCATAGAGCGGGCCATACAGCACAAGCCGCTGCTGTCCACGACGACGGAGGACGGCTACAGCCACCGTCTGTGGGCGGTGACCGAACCGGCGGAGATCTCCGAGATCCGGTCGGACCTGGCGCACCACCAGGCTCTCATCGCCGACGGACACCACCGCTGGGCCACGAATCTGCGCCTGCGCGCCGAGCACCCCTCGCCGGGCCCCTGGGACTTCGGCCTGGTCCTGCTCGTGGACACGGCCCGCTATCCGCTGCGGGTCCGCGCCATCCACCGGTACCTGCACGGCCTCCCGGTCGCGGAGGCCCTGGCCGCCCTCGAAGGCTCCTTCCGGGTACGTACCCTGCGGGGCTCCCTGCCCGATGCACAGGCGGCCCTCGCGGGGGCGGCGGCGGACGGCAACGCGTTCCTGCTGGTGGGCGACGGCGCGTACCACCTCGTGGACCGCCCCTCCCCCGATCTCCTGGCCCGTACGATCCCGAGCGGCCGCCCGGAGGCCTGGCGCACCCTCGACGCGACCGTCCTGCACTCGGCGATACTCGACCACCTCTGGCGCGTCCCGGACGCCCCGGAGCACATCGCGTACATCCATCACACGGAGGCCACCGTCGAGAAGGCCGAGCGTGAGGGCGGCACGGCGGTGCTGATGCACCCGGTGCGCGAGGAGGTCGTGCGCGAGCTGGCGCAGCAGGGGGTCACGATGCCCCGCAAGTCGACGTCGTTCGGCCCGAAGCCGGCGACGGGCCTGGTCCTGCGAGACCTGGCGTTCTGACCCCCGTCCACGACGGACCCCGCACACGACGGACTCCGCACACGACGAAGGGGTGGACCTCCGGTCGGAGGTCCACCCCTTCGTTCATTCACTCACTCGCTCACTGCCGTCAGTCGTCGTCGCGCTCGACGACGACGGCGTCCTCGACGGATTCGACGGATTCGACGGACTCGATGGAGTCGATGGGCTCCACGGCCTCGGCGGCCGGACGGACCGCGGGGTCTTCGCCCGACTCGACGGTACGGGCCGACCGGGCGTCGCGGACCGACTCGGGCTCGGACTCCCGCACCGACTGGGGCTCGGACTCGCGGACCGGCTCGGCTTCGTGGTCCGGCTCCGCCTCGTCGCCCTGGTCGCCCTCGTCGCCGTTGAAGGCGTCGACGAACTCGACTCCGTCCAGCTCGGCGAGGCGGTCGGACGCGTCGGTGCTGCCGTCCTTGTCGGCCTCGACGGCCTTGGCGAACCACTCGCGCGCCTCGTCCTCGCGCTCGGCGGCGAGCAGGGCGTCGGCGTAGGCGTACCGCAGACGGGCCGTCCAGGGCTGCACCGAGTGGGACGCGAGCTCGGGGCTCTGCAGCGTGACGATGGCGGCGTCGACCTGCCCCATGTCGCGTCGGGCACCGGCGGCGACGAGCCGCATCTCGACCTGTCCGGCCTTGTCGAGCTTGTGCACCTCGGGTGCCCCGGCCATGTCGAGCGTCTTCTCGGGCCGTCCGAGCCCGCGCTCGCAGTCGGCCATGACGGGCCACAGCTCCACGCTGCCGGTCATGCGCCGCGCGGCCCGGAACTCGGCGAGGGCCTCGCTGTACTTCTGGTTGGCGTACGCGGCGAAGCCCGCGGCCTCACGGACCGCGGCGACGCGCGAGGCGAGCCGCAGCGCGACCCGCGAGTACCCGTAGGCGCCCTCAGGGTCCTCGTCGATGAGCTTGGCGACCATCACCAGGTTCCTCGCGACGTCCTCCGCGAGGCCCTTCGGGAGGCTCTGCAGCTCCTGCCGTACGTCCTGGTCGATCTCGTCGCCCGTGACGTCGTCCGGGATCGGCAGCCGCTTGATCGGCTCACGGTCCCGCTCGCGGTCGTCACGCCGGAAGCCACCGCGGTCGCCGCGGTCACCCCGGTCGTCACGGCCGCGGAAGCCACCGGGGCGGCCTCGGCTGTCGTCACGACGCGGCCCGCGGCCTCGGTCGTCGCGGCCACGGAACCCGCCGCCACCGCGGTTGTCGTCCCGACGGAACCCACCGCGGTCACCGCGGTCGCGGTCGTCACGCCTGTCGTCCCTGCGATCGTCCCGACGGAAGCCGCCGCGATCGCCGCGATCGCGGTCGTCACGCCTGTCGTCCCTGCGGTCGTCGCGGCGGAAGCCGCCACGGTCACCGCCCCGATCGTCACGACGGTCGTCACGGCGGAAGGGCGGCCGACTGTCATCGCGCCGGAAGCCGCCACGGTCGTTGTCACGCCGGTCGTCCCTGCGGTCGTCACGGCGGAAGCCACTACGGTCACCACCGCGATCGTCACGCCGGTCGTCGCGCCGGTCATCTCGACGGTCGTCACGGCGGAACGGCGGCCGACTGTCGTCACGCCGGAACCCACCACGGTCGTTGTCACGCCGGTCATCACGGCGGAACGGCGGCCGGTCACCGTCGCGCCGGAAGCCCCCGCGGTCGCCACGGTCGCGGTCGTCACGTCGATCGTCGCGACGGTCGTCACGGCGGAAGCCACCACGGTCACCGCCCCGATCGTCCCGCCGGTCGTCACGCCGGTCGTCACGCCGGTCATCTCGACGGAACGGCGGCCGACTGTCGTCACGCCGGAACCCACCACGGTCGTTGTCACGCCGATCATCACGGCGGAAGCTGGGGCGGTCTCCTTCGCGGCGGTCGTCGCGTCGGAACGAGGGCCGTCCGCTGTCGCGGTCGTCACGGCCTCGGTAGCCGCCACCACCGCCACCGCCACGATTGTCGTCACGGCGGAACCCGCCGCGGTCACCGCGGTCACGGTCGTCACGGCGGTCGTCGCGTCGGAAGCCACCGCGGTCTCCGCGATCGCGGTCGTCACGCCGGAAGCCGCCACGGTCTCCACTGCGGTCGTTGTCACGCCGGTCGTCGCGACGGAAGCCGCCACGGTCGTTGTCGCGTCGTGGCCCACCGCGGTATCCGCCCCGGTCGCCACCATCCCGGCGGCGCTGGTCGCGCTCCGGTCGCTCGTCGGGAGAGTTGGTGGACATCGGTGACTCCTAGTCTTCGGTACCGCAGTCAGTCTGACGCAGCCGGGTAACCGGCGCTTCTCGAGCAAAACAAAAAGGACCCCTGGTCCCAGCGTGAACGCTGGGACCAGGGGTCCTCCAAAGATTGTTCGGCGGCGTCCTACTCTCCCACAGGGTCCCCCCTGCAGTACCATCGGCGCTGTGAGGCTTAGCTTCCGGGTTCGGAATGTAACCGGGCGTTTCCCTCACGCTATGACCACCGAAACCCTATGAAATATTCCGCAGAAAGCGGAATCTCAAACAGGGCAGCGAACAAGCACACTTTTCAATTAAGTAAGTGGAACTGTTCAGCCGACACAACTGTTCGTTGTTTCAGAACCAACACAGTGGACGCGAGCAACTGAGGACAAGCCCTCGGCCTATTAGTACCAGTCAACTCCACCCCTCACAGGGCTTCCATATCTGGCCTATCAACCCAGTCGTCTACTGGGAGCCT
>NZ_WPNZ01000024.1 GCF_009755605.1 Streptomyces typhae | reverse complement strand
GTTTCAACCGCCTCAAGCAGTGGCGCGGCATCGCGACCCGCTACGACAAGACCGCCGAGTCCTACCAGGCAGCCGTCACTCTCGCCTCGCTCCTGATGTGGGCGTGACATTTGAAGACAACTCCTAGGTGGGGCTCTGGGGCTCGACGGGTGTGGGCGTCTCGTCGATGTGGGGTGCGGGCCGGGGACGCTCGCGCTGCTGCTCGTGGAGTCGTTCGGGGAGGTCGTCGGTGTCGATCCCGACGACGGGATGATCGCCGAGGCGGAGCGGGCGGCGGCCGCGCGGGGCGTGTCCGGGAAGGCGCGCTGGGTGCGGGCGCGGGCCGAGGAACTGCCCGCAGGGCTGGGGACGTTCACGGTCGCCGCGTTCGCCCAGTCCTTCCACTGGATGGACCGTGACCTGGTGGCGAGGATCGTGCGGGGCATGTTGCGGCCGGGTGGGGCGCTGGTGCACGTCTCGGACCTGAAGACGCAGCCGCCCGCCGTCGGGGGGCTTCCGCATCCCGTCGTTCCCGACGCGGCGGTCGGGGACCTCGTCCGGCGGTATCTGGGGCCGGTGCGGCGGGCGGGCGCCGGGACGCTGCGGCACGGCACCCCCGGCGACGAGGCCGCGGTGCTGCTGCGCGCGGGGTTCTCCGGGCCCGAGCGCCACGTCGTGCCCGGCGGGCGGATCCTCGACCGGTCGGAGGACGACGTCGTCGCGGGGGTGTACTCGATGTCGTTCTCCGCGCCGCATCTGTTCGGCGCCCGGCGCGGGGCATTCGAGGCGGAGCTGCGGCTGCTGCTGCTGCGGGCGGCGTCCCCGTCCGGGCTCTTCTCCGCACGGCAGCCGAGTACGGAGGTGTTCGTGTGGCGGGTGGGGGGCCGGACGGGCTGACCCCCCACCACGCCCGCCACTGCCGCCCTGGCCCGGCACGGTCCGCCACTTCACCGCCCCGGCCCGACCCGGCGCCCATCCGCCGCCCCGGCCCGACCCGGCGCTCATTCGCCGCCCCGGCCCGGTCCGGTCTGCCACTTCACCGCCCCGGCACTTGTCCGCCGGTCCGCCACGCCTCCGTCTCCGCCCGACCCGGCGCTCATCCGCCCCGCCCCGCCCCGTCACGGCCCGACCCGTCACGGCCCGACCCGTCACGGCCCGGTCCGTCCCGCCGCCATCCCGGCCCGGTCCGCCACGCCGCCGTCCCGACTCGGCGCTCCTCCGCTTCGGTCCGACCAGGCGCGGCCCCGTCCCGGCCCGGCCAGGGCGCTCCCCGCTCGTCAGTCCCGGTCCGCCCCGCCGGTCCGTATCGCGCCCGCGCTGGCGCCGACCACCAGCGCGATCGCCACGCACTGCACGGCCGACAGCGTCTGGCCGAGTACCAGGAAGCCGGCCAGGGCCGCGATCGCCGGGGCCAGGCTCATCAGCACCGCGAAGGTGCCCGCGGGCAGGCGGCGCAGGGCGAGGAGTTCCAGCGTGTACGGGACCCCGGACGACAGCAGCGCCACGCCGAGGCCCAGCGCGAGCACCTCCGGTTCGAGGAGCGTGGCGCCCGCCGAGGCGATGCCCAGGGGCAGGCTCACCAACGCGGCCACGGCCATCGCCACGGCAAGTCCGTCGACGCGCGGGAAGCGGGCCCCGGCCCGGGAGCCGCAGACGATGTACGCGGCCCACATGGCACCCGCGCCCACCGCGAACCCCGCCCCCGCCCAGTTGAGCGCCCCGAGGCTGCCCTGGCCCAGCAGGAACACCCCGGCGAAGGCCAGCCCGGCCCACATCAGGCTCGCCGCACGGCGCGCGACGGCCACGGACAGGAGCAGCGGTCCGAGGACTTCGAGCGTCACCGCAGGGCCCAGCGGGATACGGTCGATCGCCTGGTAGAAGAGGATGTTCATGCCGCCGAGCGCGAGCCCGTAGCAACCGGCCACGGCCCAGTCCCCACGGCTGTGGCCGCGCAGCCGCGGGCGGCAGACGACGAGCAGCAGCACCGCCGCGATCGTCACGCGCAGCGCCACCACACCCAGGGCACCGGCACGCGGAAAGAGCAGCGCCGCGACGGCGGAGCCGAACTGCACCGACAGGGCGCCGGCCAGCACCAGGCCGATGCCGCCGAGGCTGCCGATCCCGGCGGACCTCCGGGGCCGCCCCACGCCCGGCAACCCCGCTCCGCCCGGAACGCCCGGCAACCCCGCTCCGTCCGGCCCGCCCGGCAACCCCGCTCCGTCCGGCCCGCCCGGAACGCCCGGCGCCCCCGCCGCATCCAGCACCCCCAGTGCGTCCGCCGCCGACCCCGACCCCGCGGGAGCCGCTCCCGCCTCGTACCCGCTGTGTGTCATGCCCCCACGCTAGAAAGCGGCCCGCTCCGCGTGAAATGCCTTTCGGACGGTGGTTATGCTTGCTGGGCATGACCATGGAACTGCGCCATCTGCGGGCCTTCCTCGCCATCACCGAGGAGGGCACGATCACGCGTGCCGCGGCCCGGCTGCACACGGGTCAGCCCGCGCTCTCCCGTACGCTGCGCCAACTGGAGACCCATCTCGGGGTCCGCCTGGTCGACCGCTCGACGCACCACCTCGAACTCACGGCGGCGGGCCGTACGTTCCGCGAGCGGGCCGCCGCGGCGCTCGCGGCCGTGGACAGGGCCCTCGATCCGCGCTCCCTCGCCTCGCTGCCGCTGCGCCTCGGGCATCCGTGGGCCGCGCTCGGCGACCTGACCGTGCCGCTGCTGCGCCGCTGGGACGAGGAACATCCCGACGTGCCGCTGGAGCTGCGCCGGGTGGACGACCGTACGGCCGGGCTCACCCAGGGCACGGTCGATGTCGCGCTGCTGCGGGGCGAGGTGACGGCGCCGGGCCTGGTCACGGAGCTGCTCATGGAGGAGGACCGGGTGGCGGTGGTACCCGCGGGCAGCGCTCTCGCCGCTCGTGACACCCTGACCCTCGCGGACCTGGCGTCGTCGCCGATCGCCCTCAACACGGTCGCGGGCACGACCACGTTGGCTCTCTGGCCTGCCTCCGGCCGCCCCACCGAGACGATCAAGGTCACCAACACGGACGAGTGGCTGACGGCGATCGCGGTGGGCCGCGCGGTGGGCATCTCGACGTCGGCGACGCCCCGTCTGCACACGCATCCTTCGATCGTCTACCGCCCGCTGACGGACGCCCCGCCGGTGCCCCTGGTCCTGGCCTGGCGCTCCGGCACCCCCACCCATCCGGCGATCGAGACCCTGGTCCGGCTGGCCCGGGAGCTGGTCGCCGGTCTCTGATCCGGAAGTCCGCACCCGGGCGGGCCGACATGGCCACCGGCACGCGCAACGACGAAGCCCCGCGCACCTGTTCGGTGTGCGGGGCTTCGCTCCTGGAGCGCCCGGCAGGCCTTGCACCTGCATTTCCCATCGGATGATGGACGTCTTTCCTTGGACCACAGACGCGTGACTCCCGTGTCCTGCACCGGAGTTGCACTCTGAGCCTACACCAGCTCCGGACCCGCGCCGACCACTCCGGGCTCCCCGGGCGTCATCACCCGTTCACCGGGCGGCCGTCCCGCCCCCGCACCCGCAGCTCCGCCGCAGGATCAGCGCGGCCTCGGGCAGGGGCCGGGGGGCGCCGCCGTCGAGCAGCAGGTCGACGGCCTGCCGGGCCATGGCGCGCAGGGGTTGCTCGGTCACCGTGAGAGCGGGGGCGGTGTGGGCGCTGTCGGGGTGCCGTCGAGGCTGATGACGGCGAGCCGGCCCGGTACGGGGTGGCCGGTGGCGCAGGCGCCCGCGAGCACGCCGACCGCCTGTTCGTCGGTGGCGGTGACGAGGGCGGGCGGCATGGCGTCACGGGCGACGAGGTCCCTGGTCAGCTCGTCCGCGGCGGCCTGGGAGTAGGCACAGCGCAGCAGCGGCCCCGCCGCTGCGCCCGCGGTGGCCTGCCAGGCCGCGTGGCGGCGCCCGACGGGACCCGCGTCGTCGGGGCCCGTGAGGAAGGCGACGTGGCGGTGGCCGTGGGTGCGCAGATGGGCGACGGCGGCCCGGACGGCCGCGTCGTCGTCGGCGCCGACGAGGGGGGCGCGGCCGGGCTCGGGCCGGTGGTGCACGTAGACGGCGGGCACCCCGGCCGTCTCGGCCTCGGCGGCCACGTCGGCGCCGCCGTCCGCGGAGACGATCACGAGGCCGTCGACCTGGGCGGCGAGGAAGCGCTCGACGAGATGGCGCTGACGGTCCGCCGAGTAGCCGGCGTTCCCGGTCAGGGTGAGTTTGTCGCGCTCCTCCAGGGCCTGCTCGACGTGCCGGGCCAGAGCGCCGAAGTAGGGGTTGGCGGCGTCGGCGAGAACGAGGCCGACCACGCCGGTGGTACGGGAGCGCAGGGCGCGCGCGACCCGGTTGGGCCGGTAGTTCAGCTCGGCAGCCGCGGCGAGCACGCGTTCGCGGGTGGCGGCGGCGACCGGGCGGGGGCCGTTGTTGATCACATAGCTCACCACCGCCGTGGAGGCCCCGGCCCGGCGGGCCACATCGGTCAGCGTCACCGCTCTGGTCGTTCGCTTCACCGTCACCGCTCCGGCCGTCCGCTTCGCCTTGTCGTCACCACCCCGGGGGACTCCCCCGTACGGAAGGAGCACGGTCCGTGCCCGCGCCCCGTCCAGTCCGCAGCACGTGCACGGCGCCGACGACATGGGGGACATCGGTCTGCCGGATCCGGTACGGGGTCCCGCGCCGGGGCACGCGGTCGACGTGCTGCTCTCCCTGCCCCGGGACCACCCCGGCGATCGGCTGGGACGTGTCCCGCAAGGACGCGGTCATGACCCCGGACGACCAGCGCGCACTGGAGCGGATCGGCACGCCCATGGCCGTCTTCGCCCATCGCGTCAACCGCACCGTGGCGGACTGGGCCCGCGACGTCACCGGGCTCGCCGGATACGACCTGCCCGACCCCGTCGCGATGGCCGTCGCCCCCCGGCCCGACCTGGTCATGGAGCAGGAGCAGGCGTACGTGGACACAGCCGTCGGCGACGAGGCCCGGGGCCAGATGATCGTCGACCGCCGGGTGTCGGCGCCCGCCCCGAACCTGACGCTGGTGCGCCGCGTCGACGAGGCAGGGTTCAAGCGGCTCCTGTTCGACACCGTGACCCGCCGGGTCCCGGCCCCCGCCACCATGGAAGGCAGCCGATGACCTCGCCCGCCCCCGCTCCCCCGCCGCGCCACGAACTCCACTGCCACCTGGACGGATCCGTGCGTCCCGACACGATCGCCGACCTCGCTCGCGAGCAGGGCGTCGCGCTGGCCGGACCCGTCGGGGAACTGGTGGTCGCTCCGCAGGACTGCGGCAGCCTCACCCGCTTCCTCACCTACATCGACGTCCCGCTACGGGTCCTCCAGACGCCCGCGGCACTGACCCGCGCCGCGCGGGAACTCGTCGAGGACTGGAGCGCAGACGGCGTCGTCCACGGCGAGGTCCGCTTCGCCCCGCAGCTCCACGGGCGGCACGGCATGTCGCTCGACGACGCCGTGCGCGCCGTCGCCGAGGGTCTGGCGGCCGGTCGCCGCGCCACCGGGGTCCGTACCGCGCTGCTGTTGTGCTGCCTGCGCCACCAGTCGCCCGACGAGAGCCTCGCCGTCGCCGAGGCCGCCGTACGGAACCGGGACGCCGTCGCCGGACTCGACCTGGCCGGGGACGAGCGGCTCCACGGTGCCGGGCCGCACCGTGCGGCGTTCGAGGTGGCGCACACGGCCGGGCTGCCCTGCACGGTCCACGCGGGCGAGGCCGCCGGGCCCGCGAGCATGTGGGAGGCGCTCGACGTCCTGGGGGCCCGCCGTATCGGCCACGGTGTCCGGTGCACCGGGGACGACGCGCTCCTCGGCCGGCTGCGGGCCGACCGCGTCGCCCTGGAGATGTGCCCCACGAGCAACGTGCAGACCGGCGCCGTGTCCGGCCTCGCCGCGCACCCCGCCACCCGGCTCCTGGCCGCCGGCCTCGCGGTCACCATCAGCACCGACACCCGCACCACTTCGGCGACCTCGCTCGGCCGCGAGTTCGACGCGCTGCGGCGAGCTGCCGGGTGGACCGCCGACGACGAGGCCCTCGCGCAGGAGCACGCGGCCCGCGCGGTGTTCGCCCCGCCTTCCGACGCGGGCCGTGGCTGACGCGGCCGACGCGGGACCCACAGGTCCGACGGGACCCGCAGACTCCACAGGCCTTACAGACCCCACAGGCCCCACAGGCCCCACAGGCCCCACAGGCCTTACAGGCCTTACAGGCCTTACAGGGCCTTCAGGCCTTCAGACCGACATAGGCCTTACAGGCTCTACGGGGTCCAGCACGCCCAGCAGGTGATCAGAGCCTCAGCACCGGCCCGGACACCCCGTCCGTCTCACGCCCGCCCCAGCGCGTACGCCACTCCCTCGTCCAACGCCTGTGCCCGCCCCGCCTCGTACGCCGTCCGGAAGCCCCGGTCACCAAGGACGTCCCGTGCCCGGCGCTCGCACTCCTGGCAGGCGGTGATCAGTTCCGTCACGCCTGCCTGTGGTTCGCCGACGGTGTCCCAGACCTGGTCGGCGAGGCCGAGGAGGCGGGCCACCCGCTCCGCCTGGCCCTCGGCCGACGCCACCCGGGCGAGGACGGCCACCGTGAGGCCGATACCGAGGGAGTCGTGCATGCGGTGCTTCACCTCCAGGGCGTCGCGGGCGTGGCGGCGGGCGGCGGCGGGGCGGTGACGCTTCAGCTCCGCCTGCGCGAGGAAGAAGTCGCCGTAGGCGCGCATCCAGCGCTCCCCCCTGCGGTCGCAGGCGGCGCGCATCCGGCCCACCACGTCGACGGCCCGGTCGAGTTCGCCGCGGACGAGATACACATGGCCCAGGGAGCACCAGGCCAGGAGTGTGGCCAGGGGCAGCTCACCGGGGCACAGGACCGCCGCCCCGGGGTGCGACGACAGCACCTCCCCGGCCGCGGCCTCCGCCGCCTCCAGATCGCCCGCGCTGCTCTTGGCGGCCGCGTAGGCGCTGAGGGCAACGCGGGCCTCGTACGCGTCGCCGTCCCGCTCCGCGGCGGTGAGGGACTCGACGGCGCGGGCCGCACCGCCCTCCCTGTCCCCCAGGCACACGAGCACGACGGCGAGCGCCCACAAGGCCCTGCTCCGCGCCCGGCCGGGCCGTGCGTCGGCGGCCAGGGCCCGCTCCAGGAACTCCTGTCCCTCACGGGCGAGGCCGCACGCGCACCAGAAGAACCACAGGGAGCCCGCGAGGTCGAGGGCCGCCGTCCCCTCCTTGTCGGTGAGGCTGAACTCCAGGGCCGCGCGCAGGTTGTCGTGCTCGGCGTGCGTCCGGTCGTACCAGTGGTACTGGTCGGGGCCGAGCCAGTCGGCGCCGCCCTGCCGGGCCAGGTCCAGGCAGCCGTCCCGGTGGCGGCGCCGCAGCTCGGGCTCCTCGCCGAGGTGGTGCAGCCAGTGGACGCCGTACTCGCGGATGGTGTCCAGCATCCGGTACCGCTCGCCGCCGCCCGTGGGCAGCCACGTCAGGATCGACTTGTCGACGAGTGCGGCCAGGAGTGCCGGTACGTCCTCGCGCGGGAGCCGTTCGTCGGCGCAGACCCGCCGCACCGCCGCGGCGTCGAAGGAGCCCGCGAAGACGGAGAGGCGGGCCCACAGGAGGCGCTCGGGAGGGGTGCACAGTTCGTGGCTCCAGCCGACCGCGGTGCGCAGCGCGCGGTGCCAGGGCGGCTCGGTCGGCTCGGTCGGCTCGGTCCGGCCGGCCGGTGCGGTCCCGTGCCGCGCGCCGTCGGGGTCGCCGAGGACGGCGAAGCGGTCGTCCATCCGTTCCGTCAGTTCGGCGAGCGGCAGTTCGCGCAGCCGGGCCGCGGCCAGTTCGATGGCGAGGGGCAGGCCCTCCAGCCTGGCACAGAGCCGCATGAGGTCGCCGCGGTTGGTGTCGGTGACGGCGAACCCGGGGACCGCTTCGGCGGCCCGGACGGTCAGCAGGGTCAGCGCGTCGGACTCCGGGGCGGCACGGGCCGTACGGACCGGCAGCGGCAGGGGTTCGACGGTGACGACCTGTTCGATGTGCAGGTCGAGCGGGCGCCTGCTGGTCGCGAGGACCTTCAGGCCCGGGGAGAGCGCGAGCAGGGCCTCGGTGACGGTGCGGCAGTCATCGATGAGGTGCTCGCAGGTGTCGAGGACGAGGAGCAGTTCACGTCCCGACAGATATTCGGCCACCGACTCGATCACCGGCCGCGTCGGGTGTCCCGGGACGCGGAACGACTCGGCGATGGCGTGGGCGAGGAGCCCGCCCTCGTGCAGCGGCGAGAGCTCCACCAGCCAGACACCGTGCCGGAAGCGCGACGTGAGCAGCCGGGCGGCCTTCAGGGCCAGCCGGGTCTTGCCCACTCCCCCTGCGCCGGTGAGCGTCACCAGTTGCGACCGGGCGCACATCCGCCGCACCCGTTCGACCTCGCTGTGCCGGCCGACCCAGCTCGACGTCTCCGCGGGCAGATTGCCCGGCTGCGCGTCCTTCACCACCATGGCGGCCCCCTCTCCCCCCGGTGCCGCGTCCCCTGACCGCGCGGCGACCGGTGCACGTCCGCGACGCTGCACATTGCCCGATGTCACCGTGCCGCGTCTCGGGAAGGACGCAAGTGACTCCGCGCGAGGAGGGGGAATCCGGTCGTCCGCAGGCGGGAACGGCTCAGACCCGGTCGGCGACGGTCGTCGGCCTGCGCCTGTTCGAGGCGGTACAGCCCGGCGGTGGCGCGTGCCCGCAGCTCCGCGTCGGGCGGGGACCGTTGGGCCGTGGACTCGGCGTCGGTTCGCGCCCGCTGTGTCCCGCCATGCGCAACGGGCGGCACGCTCGTGCAGAGCGTGCCGCCCGTGCGGCGACGTGCCGGGGAGTCAGGTGCGGCCCCGGCGGTTCCGCGCCGTCAGGTGCGCGATCCCGCGGTCTCCTTGCGCTCGGACCGCTCGGACCGCTCGGACCGCTCGGCCTGCTCGGCATGTGCGGCCTGCTCGGCCCCCGCCGGCTTCTGCGTACGGTCCGACGCGTCGTCGGCCGTGCAGCCCGAGGCGTCGTCGGGGACCGTGGGGCCGACCGCCGCGTCGTGCCGCTCGGCCCAGCCCGTGAGTTCCATGGCACAGGCGTGGTCCATGTGGCGCAGCCCCGACAGGTCCAGTTCCGTCCTGCGGTCGCGGGGCAGGGCCTCCAACTGGTCGAGGATCTTGGGCAGTCGCAGGAACGTGGCGTTGCCGACCACGCGGACCCGTATCGTGCCGGTGCCCTCGATGCCGTCGACCTCCAGGTGGACGTGCGACGTCTCCCAGGCGGTCTTGGCTATGGCGAGCCCCATGCCGATGAGGACGCCTTCGAACATGTTGGTCACGACGATCGCCAGGGCCGTCACGGCGAGGACGACCGCCTCGCCGCGGTGCGTCCGCCACAGCGGCGCGAAGTCCTTGACGGGCATCAGCTTCCAGCCCGCGTGCACGAGGACACCGGCCAGCGCTGCCACCGGGATGATGCCGAGCGCCGCGGGGAACGCGGCGGCGAACGCGAGCAGCCACACGCCGTGCAGCACGCGGGACGCCTTGGTCTTCGCGCCCGCCGACACGTTGGCGGAGCTGCGGACGATCACCGCGGTCATCGGGAGCGCGCCGAGCACACCGCACACGGCGTTGCCCGCGCCCTGGGCCATCAGCTCCTTGTCGTAGTCGGTGCGGGGGCCGTCGTGCATGCGGTCCACCGCGGCCGCGCTGAACAGCGACTCCGCGGACGCGATCAGGGTGAAGGCGATGACAGTGCCGATGGCGCCCACGAGGGCGCCGCCCTCCACCAGGGCGGAGAACGTGTCGCCGCCGGGCAGGTTCACGGCGTCGACGAGGCCGTGCACCTCGACCTTCGCCACCGGCAGGTCCAGGAGGAACACGGCGAGGGTCGCCAGGGCGACCGCGGCGAGGGGCGCGGGCAGCACCCGGGCGGCCCGTCGCCACCGCGGCCACAGCACCAGGACGGCGATGGTGCAGGCACCGAGGGCGAACGCGCTCAGGGCGTCGCCCGAACCGGCCGTGTCGGCGGCGAGGCGCGGGAGTTCGCCGATCTTGTCAAGGCCGGAGGCGGGGGCCTTGGCGTCGACGAGGGTGTAGAGCTGCCCGGCTATGAGGACCAGGCCGATGCCGGCGAGCATGCCCTGGACCACGGCCACCGAGATCGCCCGGAACCAGCGGCCGAGGCGGAGGGCGCCCATGGTGAGCTGGAGAAGTCCGGCGATCAGGACGAGGCCGCCGAGGCCGGCCAGGCCGTACTCCTGCACGGCTTCGTAGACCAGCACGGTCAGACCGGCGGCGGGGCCGCTGACCTGGAGGCTGCTGCCGGGCAGCAGTCCGGTCAGGAGGCCGCCGACGATGCCGGTGACCAGGCCGAGTTCGGCGGGCACGCCGGAGGCGACGGCCACGCCGACGCACAGGGGGACGGCCACGAGGAAGACCACGATCGACGCGGTGAAGTCCGCTCGCAGTGTGGAGAAATCACGCACTGGGGGCCTTTTCATAGGGGTTTCGTCTGCCTTCGCAGGGGTCGTGGGGCTCACGGAATTCGTGCGGCTCACGGGATTCACAGGGGCAGGAAGAGGTCGGTCCCGGCGTCGTGCGCCGCGACCAGGCCGGTGTGGACCTCGTAGTACCAGCCGTGCAGGCGGACGTCGCCGCTGTCGACGCGCTCGCGGACGCACGGGTGGCCGCGCAGCCGGTCCAGTTGTTCGCGTACGTGGCGCTGGACGGCACCGGCGACCGCGGGGCCGTCGTCGCAGGGCAGCCCGCCGGAGACCTGCCGGTCCAGCCAGTCCCGTACGACGGGAAGACCGGTGAGGTCGTCGCCGCGGGCCCGCGCGCCGACGGCACCGCAGTGCGAGTGGCCGCAGACCACGATGTCGGCGACGCCGAGGACGCGCATCGCGTACTCGATGGTGGCCGCCTCGGCGCAGGCGGGGCGGTCCGGCTCGTAGGCCGGGACCGCGTTGCCCGCGGTGCGCAGCTCGAAGAGTTCGCCGGGGCGGGCTCCGGTGATCAGCGACGGGACGACCCGGGAGTCGGAGCACGTGATGAAGAGGGCGAGCGGGGACTGCCCGGCGGCGAGCCGCCCGAACATCTCCTGCTCCTCGCGCTGTTCGGCGATGCGGGCGGTGAACCCTCGGGCATGGGCGATGAAGGTCTCCATGGCGGAGACACCTCCTGGGGGTGTCGGTGTGGGGTGGGGGTGCGCAGGCGGGGGGCCTGGGGGCACCCCTCAGGAACGCGACACGCAGAGGAGGATCAGCAGACAGGCGCCCGCTCTGCGGGGATCGGCGGTGCCGGGGCGCAGACAGCCGGGTTCCGGGTCGATGCGCGGGTCGGGGCGGCAGAGCGTCAGGGACAGCGCCCAGACGGGGGCGGTGCCGCCGCGCGCGGCGGGTACGCGGGGGCGGTTGCGCGTGAAGTGGCGCGGCGCGTGGAGGACTTCGCCGTCCCTGAGGGCGCGTTCCTTCGTCTCCTCGGCGGCCGGGGTGGTGTCCGGCGCGACGAGCGGCAGGGCGGTCGCGGGGGCGGGGGTCGTGGCGGCGGCAGGGGTCGCGCCGACGAGGAGGAGCGTGAGGAGGGCGATCAGCGCTGCGGTCGCCCACTGGCGCACCCGTGCCGCCCGTACCACCCGTGCCGACTGTGTCGGCGCGGTGGTCGGGTACGCGTGCGCGTGGGGGTCCGGGTGTCCGTCCGGGCGGCCGGTGGCGAGGTGCGTCATCGGTTCAAGGGGTTCGGTGTACTGGGGCGGTGTCAGTGCCGGTGGCGTGCGCGGGTCCGGTCGGCCGCGGCCGGCTCCGTTGCCGGTGCGGGACCCGCGCCCTCGTCGAACTTCGTCACGTCGTACCTCCTGGGAAGGGGGCTGCGCGGCGGGCTCGATGTGCATTCACCGCTGCAATTCAAGGTAAAAGCGATGCCAAGTCAAAGTCAAAGGTGAGCAATCTCGCACTGGCTCAAAAACCCTCTGTCGGCGCCACTTTGGCCTGATCCTTTTTGAATCAACGCGCACCGTTCACTACTTCTTCACCTACCTGGCATCGAGGTGTCCCGCGTGCGGGTCACCGCGGGGCGCCCCGCACACAACTCCGTGACCAGCCAATACCGGACAGGGGTGGCGCGTTCCCGCCGGTAGGGAACTTACCCGCCCGTCGCCGCGAATGGCGGAAACACGGCCGACGGATCCACCGAAGGCAAAAGCCCCCTCGGCCGACTGGATGAGAGGGCTTTCATGATTCGTGGCGCTCGCCCTTCAACTCGAACACAGAGCGGGCATGTCGTAGGAATTTGCTACAGGCAGACGCGACGGTCAGGAAGGGGTGAAGTCGGCCGCGTGGTCGGCGGCCCAGACCGAGAAGGGCCGGGCCGGGCCGCCGGTGAGGGATTCGACGGTACGGGTGGTGGTGACGGGCTTGCCGTCGTGCGACTCCCACCAGTCGAGCAGCGCGTCGGCGTAGGCGCCGGGGATGTAGTCGGCCATCTCCCGCTTCCACTCGGCACGGGTGACGTGCTTGACCGTGATCGCCGTGGCGACGACCTCGGCGAGCTGGTCGATCTGCTCGGTGAAGGTCAGGGACTCCGGTCCGGTGAGGGTGAAGCAGCCGCCGCGGTGGCGCGGATCGGTGAGCACCGCGAAGGCCGCTTCGGCGATGTCCCGTTCATGGACGGGGTCGCTGTGCGCCCCGGGGAACGGCAGGCTCACGGGGCGTCCGGCCTTGACGGGCCAGGCCCAGGCCGCGGCGTTGGAGGCGAAGGACCCCGGCCGCAGGATCGTGGTGGCGAGCGGCGAGGCCAGCAGGGCGCTCTCCACGTCGAGATGGGACTTGGCCAGCGGATCGGCCGCCGCGCCCGCGCCGAGGACGGCGGAGGACGAGAGCAGCACGACGTGGGTGACGCCCGCCTTGTGGGCCTGCTCGACGAAGTCGCCGATGCGGTCGGGGGTGGCGTAGAGGAACACGGAGGTGACGCCGTCGAGGGCGGCGGGGAACGTCGCCGGATCACCGAGGTCGAGGGCGACGGCGGGCACGTCCGCGGGCAGGTTCAGGTCGGCGGGGGCGCGGGAGCCGACGCGGACGGGCAGCCCGGCCTCGTGCAGCAGGCCGAGCAACTGGGTGGCGACCGCGCCGCGGCCGCCGGTGAGCAGGATCATGACAGGTTCTCTTTCCGGTGGGGACCACCGCTCGACTGGGGACGCGACTCGTGACGCAACCGGGGACTCGGCTGGGGGGCGCCGTTGGTTGACGCATCCGGCAATCCGATCATTCGGCCATTCGGCCATCTGGTCACGCATCCGGTCGCGCTGCCGGCGAACGACGTTCAAGACGAACGACGTTCGAGACGAACGCCGTTCGTCAACCACGCTAGGAAACGAACAGCGTTCGTGTCAAACGGCGTTCGTCAGCCAGCTAGGCTCTCCCTATGAGTACGCCACCGATCAGCCGCCGCGCGCGGCCCTCCAAGGCCCCGCTCAGCCGCGACGTGATCGTGCGGGCGGGCCTCGACATCCTCGACCGCGACGGCCTGGAGGCGCTGACCATGCGGAGCGTGGCCAAGGCCCTCGACACGGGTCCGGCCTCGCTCTACGTCTATGTCGCCAACCGCGACGACCTGCTCGCCGCCATGCTCGACGAGTCCCTCGCCCGGGTCCCCCTCAGCTCGGAGGGCACCTGGCGGGAGCGGCTGCACGCCCTGGCCGCGGCCACCGTCGACGCGATGGGCCGACACGAGGGGCTCGCCGTGGTGGCGCTCGGCGCCATCCCCACGGGCACCAACGCGCTGCTCGTCGTCGACCGCATGCTCGCCCTGCTCAAGGAGGGCGGCCTCGACGACATCACCGCCGCCTGGGCCGTGGATCTGCTCTATCTCCACATCGCCGCCGCGGGTGTCGAACAGAGCACGTACAACACACAGGACGCCACCGAGGGATCGACCGTCGCCATGGCCGAGGCCCGCTACGCGAACCTGCCCGAGGACCGCTACCCGATGGTCACGTCGATGCGCCGGGCGCTGTTCGCCCCCGGCGACCGTGACACCTGGGGCCTGCGCGTCCTGATCAACGGCATCCTCGGCACGCCCGCCGAGGGGGCACCGGACCCTTCCGCCGGGGACGGCCCGGGGGCCTCCGCGTAGGACGCGCTACCGAGCGCCCGGCTGCCGCGTGCTCGGCCCAGGCATCTGCCGCCCGCTCACTACGCCCGGCTGCCGCCCGCTCACTCCGTCCCCGTCCGGGCGGCGAGCGCCGTCTCCAGGGACCGGCGGATGTCGTCGGGCAGCCGACCGCGCTGCGGCCATTCCACCAGGTGCCGCGCCACCTCGCGCAGCTTCGTGTTGGTGTGCTGGGACACGCTCTTCAGCACTTGCCAGCCCTCATCGGGCCGCATGCCGCCGAGGGCGACGACCATGCCGATCGCCTGGTCGACGACAGCGTGCGAGGCGACGGCCTCCCGCAGCTGGTGGACCTCCTGCCGGAGCACAGTGACCCGGTCGGTGAAGTCGTCCTGTTCAACCATGGGGCACCGCGCCTCCGTTCCCAACGCCCATAAGGCCAGGTGCACCGATGAACCGGCGCGCCTGGCCTTTTCCACCCACTATGGCCAGCGGCGGACCACCCCCACGACACAGCAAGCGAACAGACACCACGGATCCGGTACAAAAAACGAACCTGCCCGGCTCGACGAGGTGCGCGGAAGGTGAAACCGGGTGTTCCGCAGTAGCGTTTCGGCACCCGCCCCGACTGCTATCGTCCAAACGAGGCATACCGGCCGAGCAGCCCCGAGGCCTACAGTGATTCCCCAGAGCGCTGCTACGCACCGGCGAGGGCAGTCATGGACACGTTGCGCTTCGACAGCGACGATCTGGGACTCACGGAGCAGTTCCTCAGCCAGGCCTACGCCAAGATGCACATCGGCAGCAACACCCCCGAGTCCAGCAGGGCACAGATCGTGCGTACGAGCCTGCCCTCGGTCAGCATCGACGAGCTGGACCTGGACTTCGCCATGAGCTACTCCGTCACGCCGCTGGGCAGGATCTGCCTGTGCGTCGTGTACGAGGGGACGATTCGGGACCACACCTTCCGCGGGGTGGAGGACGCCTTCGGGCCCGGTGACGTGGTGTCCTTCGCGCCGCCCGAGCTGCCCTACTCGGGGCGGATCTGCGAAGCCCGCTACAACATCACCATGCTGGACCCGGGCCTGCTCACGCAGGTCGCCGCGACCGCCCCGGAACGCCGACCCGGGCCGGTCCGCCTGACCGGCCACCGCCCCCGCTCGGCAGCAGCGGCCCAGCAGCTCCGGCAGGCGATCATCTATGTACGGGACCACGTCCTCGCGGACGCCTCCGTCGCGGACGAGCCCCTCATCGCGTCCACCGCGACCCAGCACCTGGCGGCGAGCGTCCTCGCGGCCTTCCCGAACACCGCGCTCACCAGCCCTACCTCGGCCGACCGCAACGACGCCCACCCGGTCACGCTGCGCCGGGCGCTCGCGTACATCGACGACCACGCGGACCAGCCGATCACGGTCGCCGACATCGCCGCGGCGGCCCACGTCACCATCCGCGGACTGCAGTACGCGTTCCGCCGCCACCTGGACACCACCCCGCTCGCCCATCTGCGCCGGGTGCGCCTCGACCACGCGCATCACGATCTGGTGGCGGGCGTTCCCACGGACGGGGTGACGGTCACGCAGATCGCCGCCCGCTGGGGCTTCTTCCACGTCGGCCGCTTCGCCGCCCTCTACCGCGAGGCCTACGGGCGGGCGCCCCAGCAGACCCTGCTCGGCCCCTGAGGCGGGCGGGAGGACTCTCGCGCCGTCAGGCCAGGAACGCCGCGGTGGTCGCCACGAACCGCCCGGCGTCGTCGATCCACGGGTAGTGGCCCGCGCCGGCCTGCACTACGAGTTCCGCCCGCGGGAACAGCGCCGCGAACCTCGCCACCGCACGGGTCGGGCTAAGGCGCCCTCGGCGCCGAAGCGGGCGACGGCTGCCTGGTTGTCGGGCCGCCCCGCCGCGTGGTGCCGCCGCGCCTCGGCGTCCCAGCGGCCCCAGAGGAATCGGCGTCCCAGCGGACCTGCCGGGCACCTACCAAGCCGCGTACGACGAGATCGGCCGCGGCCTCGACGTCCCGCCGAAGGCCGCGCCCGGCACGGTCGGCGGCGACTCGCCGACCGTGGTCGTCACCGCTTTCATGCGGCGGGACCGTCGCGTGAGGGCGTACGGCGGGACCGTCACGCGCGGGCGTACGGCGGGATGTCGGCCTCGCCCGCCGCGCGCCGCAGGACGTCCTTGAGCATGCCCGGGGTCAGGCGGCCGGTGAAGGTGTTGCGCTGGCTCACGTGGAAGCAGCCGTACAGGGTGACCGGTCCCGGGGCGTCCGGACCGGAGCCCGCTTCCGGGGGCGCCGCGCGCTCCAGCGTCACCCGCGCGCCGTGCGCGAACTTCGGCAGCGGCCTCGGCAGCCGCCAGCCCGCCGCTGCGAACGCCGGCAGCGCCGCCTGCCAGCCGAACGCCCCCAGGAGAACCACCGAACGCAGCCGGGGCGTGAGCACCTCCAGCTCCCGTACGAGCCACGGCCTGCACGTGTCCCGCTCGCCCGGCGTCGGCTTGTTCTCCGGCGGGGCGCAGTGCACCGGTGACGTCACCCGGACCCCGCGCAGCGTCAGGCCGTCGTCCAAGGACTCCGCCACCGGCCGGGAGGCGAGCCCCACCTCGTACAACGCCCCGTACAGCACGTCGCCCGACCGGTCGCCCGTGAACATCCGGCCCGTCCGGTTGCCGCCGTGCGCCGCGGGGGCGAGGCCGACGATCAGCAGCGAGGCGTCCGGCTGGCCGAATCCGGGCACGGGCCGCGCCCAGTACGTCCAGTCGGCGAAGGCGGCCCGCTTGACCCGCCCCACCTCCTCGCGCCACGCGACCAGGCGCGGACAGGCGGCACACTCCGTGACGCGTGCGTCCAACTCGGCGAGCGGGTCCATTCCCCCACGCTAGATCGTGCGGCAGGCAGCCACGCCCCCGGACCCGGACCCGGCCCGCGATTGATCACCCCGGGCCTGGGCACCCGTGTCGGCATTGCTTCTGTTGCCCATGTTTGTGGAGGGACCACCGGATGGTGGACAGCACCTTGGCCCTGCTCACCCAGGGGTACGCCTGGCTTCCCGACCTGAGCCGCCGCAAGGGCCCGGGGCCCGTGCGCACCAGGCTGCTCGGCAAACCGGCCGTGGCGCTGCGAGGTCCCGCCGCCGTCAAGTTCTTCTACGACGAGCAGCACGTACGCCGCCGGACGGCGCTGCCGGAGCCGATCCTGAGCACGCTCTTCGGCCACGGCGCCGTGCACACCCTGGACGGGCGGGAGCACCGGGCCCGCAAGGCGCTGTTCGTGTCGCTCCTCCAGGACGCGGCGGGCGTCGCGGCGCTCGCCGAGCGGGTGGGCGAGGAGTGGGACCGGGCGGCCGAGGAGTGGTCGGACCGTTCCGAGGTGACGCTGTTCGACGAGGTCGGCGTCCTGATCACCCGGGCCGTGTGCGCGTGGGCGGGGGTGCCGCTCGGTGCGGGGCCCGAGGGGGCCAGCAGGTTCCGGGGGCCCGAGGGCGCCGAGAGGTCCGATGCCGAGGTGCGCCGGACCGCCCGCGACCTGGTGGCGATGGTCGACGGTTTCGCGACCGCGGGGCCCCGGCACTGGCGGGCCCGGCGCTCCCGGCGGCGGCAGGAGAAGCGGCTCGCCCGGCTCGTGGAGGAGATCCGCCGGGAGGGCCGCTCGGCCGACGGTGCGCGCTCCGGGACCGGCCATCCCTTCACGGACTCCGGGACCGGCCATCCCCTCACGGACTCCGGAACCGGCCGCCCCGCCACGGACTCCGGAACCGGCCGCCCCCTCACCGACTCCGGGGCCGGTGGTCCCGTCACCGCGGTCGAGGCCGTCGCGGCGCACCGCGAGGCGGACGGCGAGCTGCTCGACCCGCACACGGCCGCCGTGGAGATTCTCAACATCATCCGTCCGACCGTCGCCGTCACCTGGTACACCGTGTTCGGCGCCCACGCGCTGCACCGGCACCCCGCGCTCAGGGAGCCACTGGCCCTGGACCGGCCGGGCTACGCCCGCGCGTTCGCGCACGAGCTGCGGCGCTTCTACCCGTTCGCGCCGTTCGTCGCCGGTCATGCCCCCGCGGACGTGGAGTGGCACGGCGAACCCATCGAAGCGGGCACCCTCGTACTGCTCGACCTCTACGGGCAGAACCACGACCCGGGCCTGTGGCACGAGCCGTACCGATTCGACCCGGAGCGGTTCACCGGCCGCGAACCCGGCCGCGACGAACTCGTCCCGCAGGGCGGCGGGGAGGCGGCGGAAGGCCACCGCTGCCCGGGGGAGGACATCACGCTGGCCGTTCTGAGCACCCTGCTCCCCCGGCTCGCGCGGCTCGGCCACCGCGTACCCGAGCAGGATCTGCGCATCCCGCTGGACCGGATGCCGACCGGGCCGCGCAGCGGCTTCCGGATCACCGACGTCTCGACACCCCGACGAAGTGAGGACTGACCGACATGCACCACGAGCGCGACCACGAGAACCACGAGAACGCCGCGAACGCCGAAACCCACGAGACGAACGAGTACGACGCGAGCAAGGCCGGGCGCACGTCGCCGGAGCACTCCGAGACGGCGGCCGAGGAGGTCTTCGACGAGATAGAGGACGCCGAGACGCGGCTGCCCGGCACCGAGCGGGACGAGAAGAAGCGCGAGAAGAAGGACGGCGAGGCGGGCGACACCCTCACGCCGAGCCCCAGCGCGCAGGAGGACGCCCGGCACGACCACTGAGAACACGGCGCACCACCACGGAAAGTACGGCGCGACCGCCGAAGGTGCGGTGCCTGCCGGGGCGCGGGACGATCGAAGGGAAAGGTGTGAGGCCATGGCGCGCGCGGCGCTGTTCGACGTCGACGGGACACTCGCCGACACGAACCATCTGCACGTCATCACCTGGTGGGAGGCGTTCCGCCAAGCGGGACACCACGTGGCGACGCACGACATCCACCACGCCATCGGGCTCGGCTCGACCGACCTCGTCGCCCGTCTCCTGGGCGACGACCGCGACACGGCCGAAGACGAGGACATCAGCACGGCGCACAAGGTCCTTTACGCCACCTACTTCGATCGCCTGCCCGCCCTCGACGGTGCCAGGGAACTGCTGTACGCGTGCGACGCCCGTGGCTGGCGAGTCGTCCTCGCGACCTCCGCGGGCGGCGCCGAGCTCAGCGCCCTGCGCCGCGCCATCGACGCGGACGACGTCATCGCGGGTGTCGCCAGCGCCGACGACGTCTCCGCGGGCAAACCGGCCCCCGACCCCGTCCACCAGGCCCTGGACATCGCCGGATGCGAACCGCACGAGGCGCTGTTCGTCGGCGACACCGTGTGGGACATGCGGGCGGCACGCCGCGCGGGCGTCCGCGGTGTCGCCGTACTCTCGGGCGGCATCCCGCGCCGTGACCTGGAGGCGGAGGGCGCCGCGGCCGTCTACGCCACTCCCGCGGACCTCCTCGCCGACCTGGACGATCTGGAAGCGGCACTCGCGGCCGACGCCAGGTGAGACACCCGGATCCGTTCCTGGATCCGTTCCTGGATCCGACCTCAGATCCGATGCCGCATCCCGAGCCCGCATTTCGAGCCCCAATCCGCATCCCTTGCCCCGGCTCCCGTGCCCCGCGTCTCCCTCACCCCGCACCCGGCTCACCCCGTACCCAGCTCACCCCGTACCCGGCTCACCCCGTACCCAGCTCACCCCGTACCCGGCTCACCCCGTATCCGGAAAACAGGAAGGACCCTCCCTGTCATGCGTGTCTTGTCCCTGGTCTGCACCCTCAACGCGTCACCCGCCCGCTCCAGCAGCCATCTGCTCTCGGACCAGGTCATGCGGGAGTTCGAGAAGCTGGGCGCCACGGGCGAGACGGTCCGTGTCGCCGACCACCACGTGCCACCGGGCGTCGGCATCGACATGGGCGGGGGCGACGAGTGGCCCGCGCTGCGCGAGAAGGTGATGGCGGCCGACGTCCTGCTGCTCGCCACGCCGATCTGGCTCGGCCACGCCTCCAGCATCTGTCAGCGCGTCCTCGAACGTCTCGACGCCGAACTGTCCGAGACGGACGACGAGGGACGCCTGCTCACGTACGGCAAGGTCGCCGCCCTCGCCGTCGTCGGGAACGAGGACGGCGCCCACAAGGTCAGCGCCGACGTGTTCCAGGGGCTCAACGACCTCGGCTTCTCGCTCGCCCCCGGCGCGGTCACGTACTGGGTGGGCGAGGCGAAGCACGGCACCGACTACCAGGACCTCGACGCCACCCCCGACGAGGTGGCGTCCACCACCCGCACCCTGGCCGTCAACACCCACCATCTGGCGGTGCTGCTGTCCGAGCGGCCCTACCCGCCCTCGTGAGCCGTCCGCCCCTCACGGCGTTCCCGGCCGCCGGAGCACGCATGATGTCGGCCCGGTGGGAGAACCGGGGCCGTGAAAGCTCCCCGTACCGCTGGAGGAAACCATGCGAGCACTGACGTGGCACGGACGGCGAGACGTTCGCGTCGACACTGTGCCCGACCCCGTCATCAAAGAGCCGACGGACATCATCGTCAGGACGACGTCCAGCGGAATCTGTGGTTCCGACCTACATCTGTACGAGGTGCTGGGGCCCTATCTGGACGCCGGCGACATCCTCGGACACGAGCCGATGGGCATCGTGGAGGAGGTCGGTGCCGACGTCACGGAGGTCTCGGTGGGCGACCGGGTCGTGGTGCCCTTCAACGTCTCCTGCGGGCACTGCTACATGTGCGACCTCGGTCTGCACTCGCAGTGCGAGACCACCCAGGTCAAGGAGCGCGGCACGGGCGCCGCCCTGTTCGGATTCTCCAAGCTGTACGGTCAGGTCCCCGGTGGCCAGGCCGAGTTCCTGCGGGTGCCGTTCGGCAACGACCTGCCGATCAAGGTGCCGCACGGCCCGCCGGACGACCGCTACGTCTTCCTCTCCGACGTCCTGCCGACGGCCTGGCAGGGGGTGGAGTACGCGAACATCCCGCCCGGCGGCACCCTGACCGTCCTCGGCCTCGGCCCGATCGGGGCCATGGCCGCCCGGATCGCCCTGCACCGCGGGGCGAGCCTCGTCATCGGCGTCGACCTGGTGCCCGCCCGGCTCAGCCGCGCGCACGAGGACGGCGTCAAGGCCCTCGACCTGCGCCGTTACGGCAAGGACATCGGTGATGCCATCCGCGACCTCACCCAGGGACGCGGCACCGACGCGGTCATCGACGCCGTCGGCATGGAGGCGCACGGCGCGCCGCTGGCAAAAGCCGCGCAGCGAGGTGTGGGGCTGCTGCCCGACGCCGTGGCGGAGAAGGTCATGGGCCGCCTCGGCGTCGACCCGCTGAACGCGCTCTACGCGGCCATCGACATCGTGCGCCGCGGCGGCACCGTCTCGCTCTCCGGCGTGTACGGCGGGGCGGCCGATCCGCTGCCGCTCCTCACCATGTTCGACAAGCAGATCCAGTTGCGCATGGGCCAGGCCAACGTCAAGCACTGGGTGGACGACATCCTGCCCCTCCTGACGGACGACGACCCCCTCGGCGTCGACGGCTTCGCCACGCACCATGTACCGCTGGAGGAGGGCCCCGCCGCCTACCGGACCTTCCAGGCCAAGGAAGACGGAATGATCAAGACGCTCCTGCGGCCGTAGCGCCCCCGGACGACCCTCCTGAGGAGACTCCCAGACATGCGTACGACTCGTTCCCCGCAGGCCCTGGCGGAGCACTCCGCTCTCGTCACGGGCGGATCGCGCGGCCTCGGCCTGCTGATCGCCGACCGCCTGGCAGCGCGGGGCTGCGCCGTCACCCTGGCCGCCCGCGACACCTCCGAACTGGAGGACGCGCGGGACAAGTTGCGGCGGCGGCACCCCGGGGCCTCCCTGCACACGGCGACGTGCGACGTCCGCGACCAGGAGCAGGTCCGGGCCGTGCTGCGCACCGCCCACGAGAGAAGCGGCGGCCCGGACATCGTCGTCGCCAACGCCGGGATCATCCAGGTCGCGCCGCTCGACTCGATCGGCGCGGACGAGTTCCGTTCAGCCATGGACACGATGTTCCTGGGCGCCCTGCACACCGCCCTGGAATCCCTGCCGTACCTCCGGGAGAGCACGCACGGCGGACGTCTCGCGCTCATCTCGTCCGTGGGCGGCCTCATGGGAGTGCCGCATCTGCTGCCGTACGCGTGCGCCAAGGCGGCGACGGGCGTGCTCGCGGAGGGGCTGCACGCCGAGACGGCCGCCGACGGCGTCACCGTCACAGCTGTCTATCCGGGCCTTATGCGCACCGGCTCGCATCTGCACGCGCAGTTCGGCGGCGACCGCGGCAAGGAGTACGGCTGGTTCTCCGCGCTCGCCGGGGCACCACTGGTGTCCATGAACGCCCAGCGCGCGGCCGAGCGCATCGCGGACGCCGTGGTCCGGCGTCGCACCCGGCTCGTCCTGACACCCGCGGCGCGCGCCGCCGACCTCGCGCACGGCGTGGCGCCCGCCCTGACTACGCGCCTCAACGGCCTCATGGCCCGGCTGCTCCCCGAGGGGACCGGCACCCGGGAGTCCCTGCGCGAGGGTAAGGACATCGCGCCGCCGCAGGGCGCCGTCACCGGCAGGGCGCAGGTGCTGGGCAGCGCCATGAACGAGAGGGCGGCGGACGCCTACAACCAGCGCTCCACCTGAACAGAAACCAGAACGCGCACCCGAACAGACCCCGAGCAGACCCCGAGCAGACCCCGAACAGACCCCTGACAGACCCCTGGCAGACACCTAACAGGCCCGAACAGACAAGGAGATGACCAATGGGTTGGCTGAAGTCCGCGCTCAAAGAGGTGCGGGGCCGCAAGAAGGAAACAGACGGCATAGCCATACACGACGAAAGGCTGCGTACGGAAGGACAGCGGGAGAAGCAGCTCGGCCGCGAGGAGCGGGAGGCGCGGCGCCGTCAGCGGCACGAGCGGCACCAGCACCAGCACCAGCACCAGCACCGACACGAGGAAGGGCCGTAGTCGGCAGGAACACCCAAATACCCGGACTTGGTGGGGCGTTGTGTGCCAGCATCGTTCCATGACCACCGGGGCGTGTTCCTTGGACTCAGTGTGTCGGGCCGTGCCGGACGTGGCGGCTCGGGCGGGCGGCGTCGCCGAACTCGGCGACGAGCTGTCGCTCCAGGTGGGCCGTGTCGTACCGCACGACGGATATCTGCTCACCGGGTTCGATCCCGTCACGGGCGCCCGCTGCTTCCTCGCCTGCCGCAACAGCTACGACGCCGCGGCCCGGCGCCGCATGGACAGCGAGGACGCGCTCGGCCGCAGCCGCAGCCCCGTCGCCGACCTCGTCCGCGGCGCCTTTCCCGCCGTGGTGCTCGGCGCCGGAGCGTGGGACGAACGGCCCGGAACGCGCAGGCTGCACCGCATCATGGCGGCCGACAGCTACGGCAGCGAGTTGTGCGTCGCCCTCGTGCACCGGGGTGTCCCCCGGGGCGCCCTCGTCCTGCTGCGCGAGCGCGGCTCCCGGCCCTTCTCACCGGCCGAGGCCACGCGCGCCGCCGACCTGGCGGAGCCGCTCGCCCTGGCGGTGCGGGCGTTCGTGACGGCGAGGCCACTGCGTCCCCGGCACTTCCGGTTCCCACCCATGGTCGTCGTCATCGGCGCGGACGACCGGATCATCGGCACGACGTCGACGGGAGCCGATCCGCTGCACCGGCTCCTGCCCGGCGTCTACCCCACCCGGCGGGGCCGCACCGCCGACCCCGCGGAACGGTTCGGCTTTCTCTGGCACATCGTCTACACCGCACGCCGCACCGCCGCCCCCGCCCTGACCCGGGCCCCCACGTCCCACGGCTGGTTCTCCCTCCAGGCCCAGCCGCTGCTCGGCGGGACGGCGGGCGGCGCCGGTGATGCCGGTGATGCCGGTGATGCCGGTGATGCCAATGACATCGGTGGCGGTGGTGTCGGTGGCGGTGTCGTCGTGACCCTGCAACCTGCCCCCGCCGCCGACCTGTTGCCCGCCCTCGCGTCCTGGTACGGGATCTCCGCGCGGGAACGGACGGTCGTCGAGCAGGCCCTGCGGGGCGAAGCCGTCAAGCAGATCGCCCGCCGCCTGCATCTGTCGCCGCACACCGTGAACGACCACCTCAAGGCGATCTACCGCAAAACGGGCGTGTCCAGCCGGGAGGAGCTCATCGCCTGCCTGTCGTGCTGAGCCGGGCCTGACGGTGCGGTGCTCGCACCGGTGGCCGGACCCGCCGAAGAACAGGAGCACGCCGGACCCCTGCTTCGTCATGTGCGCCCTCGGCCAGGCCGAAGGCCGCCCGCAGGGCCGCGGCCCCCGGGGCGGGCAGCGCGTCGAGGCGGTCCAGGTGCGGGAACAGGAGCTGGTGCAGCGCGCCGAAGGCGAGTTCCGCCTCGGATTCGACACCGACACCGCGCAGCAACGGCCTCCCGCTCCGCTTCCCACCCCATGAACATGCACCGGCCTTCGACGAAGCCCCCGAACCGCCACCGCTGCCACGTAGCTGCCGTCGTGCTGCCGGTGCCGCCCTCGCAGGCGCCCCGTACAGATGTGTCCCCGCGTCCCGGGACGTCCGCGTCCCAGCAGGTCGCAGGCCTGGGAATCCCGACTTCGGTGAAGCAGCCGGGTTGTCGTTGTGGGAGGTCCGAAGCCACCACAGACTCGGAACACACCCCGCCGGCCGCACTGCCCGCGGGGTGACCAGGAGGGGAGGTGAGGGCCCCTTCGCCGGCACGGGGGGCCGGCGAAGGGCCGTTCGCGGGGCACCGCGGGCGCCCCTCCCCGCTCCCTCCCCCCGGATCGTCCCCTCCCCGTCAGGAAGGCATGACGCCCATGCATCGACACCCCGCGGCCCTGATCGCACTGGCCGCGTTGGCGGCAGGCCCAGCCGCACCGGCAACGGCGGCCCCCGCGCCCGCCGCACCGGCAACGGCGGCCTCCGCGCCCGCCGCACCGGCAACGGCGGCTTCCACACCCGCAGCTCCGCCCGCTCCCGGCTCCGCACCCGCCGCCCCGCCGACAGCGGGCGCCGCACCCGCGGGCCCGGACCGGGTATCCCACGCGCACACCAAGAGCGTCCTCTTCGACACATGGTTCAACGGTCAGGGCTACTCCCCGACCCTGAGCATCCAGTTCGGAGCGCACCGCTACACGCTCAAGGCGGACTGCGACAGCGACGCCCTGGTGGGGCAGCTCTACCACTCGGCGACGGGCGTCGACCCCCGGGTCGGCAGCGCGTTCAAGGTGTCCTGCAACAGGGCTCCGAAGACCCTGAACTACCAGCTGCGCGGCGGCTTCTACTACTTCCACTTCATCTCCGGCGTCGACAACACCAACGTCGTCGCCGACGGCGCCTGATCGCTCCGTCCACCGCCCCGCACCGCCGCACAGAACGGAAGTCTCCCCATGCGCATCCCGCGTATCTGCTTCGCCACCGCGACGGCACTGCTCACCCTCGGCCTGACAGCGGCTCCGGCCCATGCGGCCGAGGCCCGGCAGCAGCCCGCCGCGCCGCCGCAGCGAGCCGCCGTCGCCGCTCCCCCTCCCTTCAACGTCTGGTTCAACGGGTACGGGTCCTCACCGAAGGCGGACCTCGTACAGGGCGGCCACCAGGTGGCCCTGCACGCCAACTGCGACAGTGACATCGTGGCCGCGCAGCTCTACCACGTGACGTGGGGACGCGACCGGCCCGTGGGCAACGTCGTCAGGATCCCCTGCAACGGCGGGACATCGGCCTACTACAACCTGAGCGGCGGGGAGTACTACTTCTACTTCCTGTCCGGGGTCGACAACACGCAGGTCGTCGGCACCTGGGCCTGAGCCCCGCGACGCCTGGAGCGGTCCGTGCAGGTGAGGTTAGGCTCACCTGCATGAACCATCTCCCCGACTCCCCCGACGTCTTCGCCCGGTTCGGGCTCTCCGCGGCTCCCGGCACCGAGGAGTTCTGGGCCGAGGCGGGCGCGCCCGCCTCCGTGCCCACCGCCGACGGCGGGTGGTCGACCCTGTTCCTGTGGCGTGGCTCCGCCGCCCGCGTCGGCTTCGATAGCTGGTCGGAACCGGTGCTCCTGACGCGCTTCGGCGACACGGACTGCTGGTTCGCGCAGGTGCCGATGCCCGCCCGGCTGCGCGTGACGTACCAGTTCCTCGTGCACGACGCGGACGACGCGGGCGACGCGGGCGACAGCACGAGCGGCACCGACGGTACGGGCGGCAGGCACTTCACCGCGTACGCCGACCCGTTGAACCCCCACGGCGCGGGCGGCGACCGGTCCATCGCCGCTACCCCGGACGCCCCGGCCCAGCCGTACTGGCCCGTTGTCGGCGCCGACGACGTACTGCCCCTGCCGGGCACCAGGCTGCGCTGGGCGAGCGAGCGCCTGGGCGGGCGGCGGACGGTGCGGGTCCACCCGGCGGGTGGCGGCGGGCCCGTGGTCCTGCTGCTCGACGGGGACGACTGGCTGCATCTGCACCCGGCGATGGCGGCCTTCGACGCGGCGGTCGCCGACGGCGCGATGCCTCCGGTGACGCTGGTCTTCCTCCCCGCCAAGGACCGGGAGGCCGAGTTCACCTGCCGCCCCGAGCTGTGGGAGGCGGTCCGCGACGAACTCCTTCCGCTGGTGGCGGAGTCCGGGGTGGTCGCCGACGTGGACCGGCTCGTCGTCGCCGGGCAGAGCCTCGGCGGGCTCAGCGCCCTGTACGCCGCCATGGAGTTCCCCGGCCTGGTGTCGCGCGTCGCCTGTCAGTCACCGTCGTTCTGGTGGGCGCCGGGCGCCATGGACCTGGCGGACCCGCTGGGCGGGCCCGCCGGCGGTGTCGTCGCCGAGCGGCTGCGCGCGGGCGCCGGTCTCTCCGGCCTCAAGGTCGCGTTCGACGTCGGGGAGCACGAGACGCGGATGCTGCCCCACTGCGAGCTGGTCGAGGGCCTCGCGGAACGCGCCGGTGCCACCGTGCGGGTGTCCCGCTCGGCGTCGGGGCACGACCGTGCGGGCTGGCGGCACGCCCTGCTCAGGGATGTCGCCTGGGCGCTCGCCTGACCGGCCCGCCACCGGGCGGGGCCGGTCGGCGTCAGCGCGCGACCGCCCGGCAGTAACCCTCGTCGGTGGCGAGCAGGTGGCGGTGGGTGTCCTCGGCCGTGATGGCGCCCTCGTCCAGGATCAGGACCCGGTCGGCGACGTCCAGGAGGGCCGGGCTGCTGGTGAGGACGATGGTGGTGCGGCCGCGGCGCAGGTGCGCGATTTTGCGGGCGATGAGCTGTTCGGTGACGGCGTCGACGGCGGTCGTCGGGTCGTGCAGGACCAGGACCTCGGTGTCGGCGGCGAGGGCGCGGGCCAGCGAGAGGCGTTGGCGCTGCCCTCCGGAGAGGTTGGCGCCGCGGTCGCGCACGGCGTAGTCGAGTCCTTCCCGGTGCAGGGCCACGACGTCGGTCAGCATGGACGCCTCGACGGCCTCGGCGACCGAGCCGCTGGTGCCCGAGGGGTCGATGTTCGTGCGGAGCGTGCCCGCGAAGATCTCCCCGTCGTAGGGGTTCACCAGCATGTGCTCGCGGACCGCCGCAACCGAGAGGTCCGCGAGTTCCTGTCCGCTGACCCGCACGGTCCCGTCGTACGCGTCCGGAGGCACCTTCGCGGCGAGGATCGCGGCGAGGTCGGCGGCGGCGTGCGGCTGGTAGGCGGCGATCGCCACGAACTCACCGGCGGGCACCTTGAACTTCAGCTTGCGCAGGGATCCGTGGCGGACGCAGTCGACCTCCAGGTCGCCGCCCGCCGCCGGGCGCTCGGGGCCGGGCGTCGTCACCGGCGGGGCGTTCAGGACCAGGGCCATCCGCGCGGCGGACGCCCGCGCGATCATCACGTACTTGGGCATCTCCGAGAACATCTTGAGCGGTTCCATGATGAACTGCGCGAGTCCCACGGCCATGACGAGGTCGCCGATGCCGATCCCGCCGGTGAACGCGAGCCAGCCCGCCGTGAGGGTCACGGCGGCGGCGAGGACCGCGTTGAGGGCGAGGGCGGTGCCCGCGTACGCCCCGTTCACCTTGGCCACGGTGATCGCCTGCTGCTTCGCCTCGGTGCTGACCTCGCGGTAGGACCGGAACGCGGCGTGGTTGCCGCCGAAGCCGTGCAGCGGGCGCAGGCCGGTGATGAGGTCGGCGACCTTCGCGCCCGCCCGCGCCACGCGTGCCTGCTGTTCCTGGGTGCTCGCCCCGATCCGCTTCGACATGACACTCAGGATCGACAGGATCGCGACGGTCCCCACGATGACGAGGAGGCCGAGGCGGAGGTCGGCGAGGCCGAGGGCGACCGCCGCGACGAGGACCGCGACCAGCGAGCTGATCAGCATCGGCACGACTTCGACGATGTCGGCGGTCTGGTCGGCGTCCTCGGTGGCGATGGTCAGGACCTCGCCGGACTTCAGGTCGACGTCCCTGGCCACGGGCTGCAGCCCGCACTCGGCGACGCGCACCCGCCAGCGGTGTGCCTCGGTCGTGTTGGCCTTCTGCAGGATGCGCATCCCGAACCGCCACGACAGCGACACCGTCGTGATGATCACGGCGAGGGCGCCGATGGACAGGGCGAGCGAACCGAGGTTCCGGTCGTCGCGCAGGGTGTGCTCGACGATCATGCCGAGCGCGATGGGGAACGCCGTCTCACCCGCCTGGTACAGGCCCATGAGGAGCGTGCCCCAGACCATGGCGCCCACGTTGCGGCGCAGTGCGGTCCGGAGGATGTCGGACCCCGGTCGGGGCCGCTGCGTGTCAGGAGTTGTCATCGAGATGGCGGGCAATCGCTTCCGGGGTTCGCAGGGTGAACAGATCTCGGATCGTGAGGACGGGACCGAACTCGCGGCGGAGCAGCCCCACGAGGCGCACCGCCAGCATGGAGTGTCCCCCGAGGGACACGAAGTCGCTCACCGCGCTCACCTCGTCATCATCCAGGTCGAGTGCCTCGGCGAAGTACTCGCACACCACTGTCTCGGTCTCGGTCTCAGGGCCGCGCTCCCCCGCGGTGGTCAGCGCGCCGAGCGGCTTGGCCTCCGGGAGCGCCTTGGTGTCAGCCTTCCCGTTGACCGTCAGCGGGATCCGCTCGACCTGTGCGTAGTGCGTCGGGCGCAGGAAGTCCGGCAGCGCCGCGCCCACCTCGGCGGCGACCACCGCCAGGTCGGCGCCGTCGAGGACGAGATAGGCGGCGAGCCGGTACGCGCCGTCGACCCCCGGGTCGGGCTGTGCGACGGCGGCGGCGAACCGCACGGCCCGGTGCGCGGCGAACGCGGCCTCGACCTCGCCCAGTTCGACCCGGTGGCCGCGGATCTTGACCTGCTGGTCGGTGCGGCCGAGGTACATCAGGTTGCCGTCGGGCCGCCGGACCACCAGGTCGCCGGTGCGGTACATGCGCTCCCCCGGCGCGCCGAACGGGCACGCCACGAACCGGTGGGCGCTCTGCGCGGACTGGCCGAGGTAGCCGCGGGCGATGCCGATGCCCGCCACGTACAGCTCCCCGGGCACGCCGTCCGGCAGGGGCCGCAGCCACGGGTCGAGCACGTACACCTCGGTGTTGTCGATGGCCACGCCCACCACCGGGTCCTGGCACTCGAAGGTGCCGACGCCGAGGGTGTTGATGGTGTACTCGGTGGGCCCGTACAAGTTGTAGCCGACGGTGCCCTCGGTGTCGGCGAGTCGCCGCCACAGCGTCGGGGTGACGGCCTCGCCGCCGAGCAGCACGAGCGCCGGGCGGCGTTCCGGGTCGTCGAGCAGGCCCTCGGCGGCGAGCTGCTGCGCGTAGGTCGGGGTGACGTTGACGACGTCGATCCCGTGCTCCAGGCAGTACGCGACGAGGCCGGGGGCGTCGCGGCGCAGTTCCTCGTCGCAGATGTGCACCTCGTGGCCGTCGGCGAGCCACAGGAGCTCCTCCCACGACATGTCGAAGGCGAACGACACGGTGTGCGCGATCCGGAAGGTGCGGTGGCCGTGGTCGGCGAGGACCGGTTCGAAGATCCGCCGCTGATGGTTGATCAGCATGTTGGTGAGTCCCGCGTACTCGGTCACCACGCCCTTGGGCTTTCCGGTCGAGCCGGAGGTGTAGATGGTGTAGGCGGGGTGTCGCAGGCGGTCCGGGTCGTCCGGTGCGAACGTGACGAAGGGGTCGGCCGCCGGCAGCGGCCGGTCCAGCTCGACCAGGTCGCCGGGGCCGACGAGGTCCCCGGTCAGCCGGGGCGAGACGGCGCTCACAGTGAGGATCGTGTCCGGGCGGGCGTCGGCGACGATCGCCGCGATCCGCTCGTCGGGGTGGTCCAGTTCCAGGGGTACGTAGGCGGCGCCGACGCGCAGCACGGCGAACAGCGCCACGATGGAGTCGAGGGACCGCGGGAGCGCGAGCCCCACGGTCGTCTCGGGGCCGAGGCCCCGCAGGGCGAGCACTCCGGCCACCGCGCGGCTGCGGTCGCGCAGTTCGGCGAAGGTCATGGTCGCGCCGTGGGCGACGAGCGCCACGCGCTGCGGATCGCGGTCCGCGGCCCGGTCGAAGCGGTCCACGACGGTGTCCGTGCCGATGTCGGTGCGCACGGCCGGAGCGGGCGGCTGCCCCAGGCCGGGCAGTGCGCCGACGGGTCCTGTCGACCGGGCGAGGTCGTCCAGGACACGGAGGTAGTCGTCGAGGAGGCCGCGGGCGTTGGCAGTGTCGCCGTCGCGGTGCTCCAGCTTGACGGTGAGCCGGTCGCCTGGGGTGACGACCCAGGTGAAGGGGTAGTGGGTGGAGTCGTCGGCCTGCACGGACGTGATGCCGTGCCGGGCGTTCATCGCGGCGAACGCGTCCATGTCCAGGAAGTTCTGGAGCACGAACAGGTTGTCGAACAGGGTGTCGTGGCCGCTGCCCCGCTGGATCTCGCCGAGCCCCAGGTGCTCGTGCTCCATCGCCTCGACCCGGGCCGCCTGCACGGCCGTCAGATACTCCTGGACGGTGTCGGCGGGCCGGGCCCGCGTCCACTGGGGCACGGTGTTGAGGAGCACGCCGACGATGCCGGCGAGGCCCTCGCCGTCGCGGCCCGAGACGGTCACGCCGAACACGGCGTCGCTGCGGCCCGTGCGGGCGCCGAGCAGCAGCCCGAAAGCGCCGGTGAGGACGGAGTTCAGGGTGACGCCGTGTGCCTTGGCGGCCTCCCGCAGCAGGTCGGACCGGGCGGCGGAGAGCGTGTGGACCAGGGTGCCCGGCAGTTCGTCCGACAGGGCGGGGGCCGGTCCCGCGAGGAGCGTCGGGCCGGGCAGGCCCTCCAGGTGCGCGGCCCAGAAGCGCTCCGCGACGGCGGGGTCCCTGTCGGCGAGCGCCCGCGCGTGGTCCTCGAAGGACGGCGTGGCCGGGGCGGTGTCGAAGGGTTCGCCCGCGACGACCGCCCGATAGGCGTCGAACAGGTCGCGGAGCACGATCTCGCGGGACCAGCCGTCCCACAGCAGCAGGTGGTAGCTGAGGAGCAGCCCGTCGCGGCCGTCGGGCAGCCGCACCACCGTGAGGCGGATCAGCGGCGGCTCCCCGGTGTCGAAGCCGGTGTCGCGGTCCCGGACGCGCAGGGCCGCCACGTCCGCCTCGCTCGCCGCCGCCACCGTACGGACGTCGACGCGCCGTCCCGCCTTGAGCACCTGGACGGGGTTGCCGTCGTCGTCGGTGCCGAAGCCCGCGCCGACGACGGGGTGCCGCGCGATGACGTACGCCATCGCCTCGGCCAGGGCGTCGGTGTCAAGCCGCCGGTCGAAGGTGAACCAGCTCTGCGCGACGTAGTGCCCGGCCGGGCCCGCGAGCTGCGCCTGGAAGTACAGGCCGCGCTGGAGGGGGGTGACCGGGGCGGTGCGCTCGGCCGTCGTGGCGGCGGCCGCGATGCGGGCGAGGGCGCCGTGCCAGTGCTCGGTGATCTCGTCGGGGACGCCGTCGGCGAGGGTGAACGCCGCGTGCAGACTGCCGGTGTCGGCGTCGGTCCACGCGTTGACCTCGACGGCGTACGGGCTGCCCTGGTCGCCGCCGGTGAGGTGGAGGGCCTGCGACTCGCTGCCCCGGCCGAGGTAGTTGAACAGGACCTGCGGGCGGGCGGAGAGCAGCGGCGCCGTCTGCGGGTTGAGGTACTTGAGCAGGCCGTAGGCGAGGTGCGCGCGCTCGTCCGGCTGGCGCTCGGCGACCTCGCGCGCCGCCTCGACGGGGTCGGTGTGCGCGCTGAGCCGCACGGGCGCGATGGCGGTGAACCAGCCGACGGTGCGCGTGTAGTCGTGGTGGGCGAGGGCGGGGACGCGGCCGTGCCGCTCCAGTTCGACCGCCAGGTCGGTGGGCGTGTCCTGGACGCGGGTCAGCGCGGTGCGCAGCGCCCCGCACAGCAGCTCCGTGAGTCCGACGCCGAGCGCGGCGGGCGCGGTGCGGGTCACGAGGTCGCTGATGTCGGGCGGCAGGACGACCGCGGTCTCGCGCAGGCCCCTCCCGGTCACGTCGGCGGCGGGCAGCAGCGCGGGGGCGTCGAGCGTGGCCACCCAGTGCCCGAGGTCGTCGGTGGTCCGGGCCGCCTGGAGCGTCAAGGCTTCGGCGTACTCGGCGTACGAGGTGGTGGGCGGGGGCAGGGCCGTGCCGCGCAGGGCGGCGGCCAGGTCGTCGAGGAGGACGAGCCAGGACACCGCGTCGACCGCCAGGTGGTGCACGGTGACGACCAGGGTGCGGTCCGCCTGGAGCCAGGTGAACGCGGCGACGTCCCCGGCTTCGGGATCGAGGCGTCCCGCGGCCTCGTCGGCCGCCGCCGTGGCGTCGGTCGTGTCCGTGCGCGCGACGGTGATCTCGCGGGCGGGTTCGGTGCGCAGCGCCCAGACGCCGTGCTCGGCGCGCAGCCGCAGGCGCAGCGCCGGGTGGGCGGCGACGACGGCGTTCGCGGCGCGCTGGGCGTCGGCGAATCCGGTGCCCTCGGGTGCCCGGAGGACGCGTGCCTGGGCGAACCGGTCGAGGGTGCCGCCGAGTTCGCGCTGGCGCAGGATGATCGGCGTCGGCGGCAGCGGACCGTCCTCGTACCGGGTGGGCGCCGGAGCGGGCTGCGGGGCACTGGTTGCCAGATGCTCGGCGAGTCCGCGGGGGGTCCTGCACAGGAACATGTCGCGGGGCGCGATCGTCAGGCCGAGCGCGCGGGCGCGGTTGATCACGGTGATGGCGACGATGCTGTCGCCCCCGGCCTTGAAGAAGTCGGTGTCGGCGTCGACGTCGGAGCCGGTGAGCACGTCCGCGAAGATGCCGACAAGGGTGTCGAGCCCCGTCAGGGGCGCGGGGAACTGCGCGCCCGGCCCGGACACACCCGCACTCGAAAGCACACCGGCAGTGTCCTGCTCGGCCCGCTCGGCCAGAAGCGCACGATCGAGCTTGCCGTTGACGGTCAGCGGCAGGGCGCCCACCGCGAGGACACGGCCCGGCACCATGTGCACGGGCAGCTTCGCCGAGAGCAGCGCGGCGAAGTCGGCGGGCACCCGGCCCACGACGTGGGCGACGAGGTGGTCGCCGCTCCCGGCGACGGTGACGGCCACGTCGACGACGCCGTCGAGGTCCCGTACCGCGGACTCCACTTCGCCGAGTTCGATGCGGAAGCCCTTGAGCTGCACCTGGTCGTCGGCGCGACCGGTGAACCGCAGTCCGCCGTCGAGCGTACGGCGGGCGAGGTCGCCCGTGTGGTACATGCGGGAGCCGTCGGCCGCGAACGGGTCGGCGACGAACCGGCCCGCGGTGAGCGCGGCCCGGCCCAGGTAGCCCAGCGAGACCTGGTCACCGGCGACGTAGATGGCGCCGACGCGCCCCGGCGGGACCGGGCGGAGCCGGTCGTCGAGCAGATGGGTGACCAGGCCGGGAATGGGACCGCCGATGGGGCTGGCGTCGTCGCCGCCGTCGAAGTCGGCGTCCGTCAGGACCCGGTGGGTGACGTGCACGGTGGTCTCGGTGATGCCGTACATGTTCACGAGCTCGGGCGTGGCGGTGCCGTGCGCCTCCACCCAGCCGCGCAGGCGTCCGAGGTCGAGGGCCTCGCCTCCGAAGATGACGCGGCGCAGCGCCGTGGTGGGCGCGCCCGCGTGCCGGTCGGCCTCGACGAACTGGTGGAACGCCGACGGCGTCTGGTTCAGGATGGTGACCCCGCGCTCGCGGACGAGGCGGTGGAAGTCGACCGGGGACCGGGTCAGCGCGTACTCCGGGACGAGCAGTTCGGCGCCGTGCGTCAGCGCGCCCCACAGCTCCCAGACCGCGAAGTCGAAGGAGTAGGAGTGGAACTGGACCCACACGTCGTCGGGGCCGAACTCCATGGCGGGCCGGGTGTTCGCGAGCAGCGCGACCACGCTTGCGTGCGGGACGACGACGCCCTTGGGCCTGCCGGTGGAGCCGGAGGTGTAGATGACGTACGCGGGGTCGTGCCAGTCCGCCTCGGGTGCGGGTCCGGCCGGAGCCGGGGCCTGAGCAGGTCCGGCGGGGGCCTGCGCGGGTCCGCTCGTGGACTGCGGCAAGGAGTCGTCGCCCTGGACGAGTACCCGGGCCTTCACCCCGGTCCGCGCGAGGAGCCGCGTGAACCGGTCCCGGTGTGCGCCGTCCACGAGGACGACCTCGGGGGCGGCGTCGGTGAGGACGTACTCCAGGCGTTCGTCGGGATAGGCGAGGTCCAGCGGGACGTAGGCGCCGCCCGCGGAGACGACCGCGACGAGGGCGGTGACCTGCTCGACGGAGCGGGGCACGGCGACGGCGACGCGCTTGCCGGGGCCGACTCCGGCGGCGCGCAGGGCCGCGGCCAGTTCGTTCTTGGCGGCGGCCAGTTCCCCGTACGTCAGCGACCTGGTGTCGCCGTCCAGAGCGCACTGGGTGACGGCGGTGGCGGCGGGGTCGCGCAGGGCGGCGGCGTCGAAGAGGGCGCCCAGGGTCGTCGGCGTGACCGGGTCCCGGCGGCGGTCGCTCGGGGACGTCAGGTCGTCGATCCGGGCGTCGGGCCGGGTGAGCAGGCCGGTGAGGGTGTCCGCGAAGGTGCGCAGGATCGTTTTCGCGGTCGCTTCGCCGAGGAGCGCGCCGTCATGGATGAGGTTGAAGCGCGGGCGGCCGTCGAGGGTGCGCTCCACGACCAGCGTCAACGGGTAGTGCGGCGCGCCCTCGTTGACGATGTCGGCGACGACGAGCGTGTCGTCGGGCCGCCGCAGGGCCGCCACGTCGGTCGCGACGTCGAAGACGACCAGGGTGTCGAACAGCGGGCCCGCTCCCGTGTGCCGGCCGGTCCTCGCCAGCGAGACGTGCTGGTGCGGCAGGACCGCGCTCTGGTGGGCGCGTACCGAGGCGAGCAGGTCGCGGGCCGTGTCGGTGCCGGACCAGCGGGCGCGTACGGGAATGGTGTTGATGAACAGGCCCACCATGTCCTCGACGCCGGGCACGTCCGCGTCACGCCCCGACACCGTGGAGCCGAACACGACGTCCCTGCCGTGCAGGATGCCGCCGAGCGTGAGAGCCCAGGCGCTGTGCACGGCCACGCTGAGCGGCACTCCGGCGGCGCGGACGGCCGCGTCGATGTCCTCCCGCGGTTCGAGGACGGTGTCGGCGAACCGCTCGGAGGGAGTGTGGCCCTCGGCGACCAGGGAGGCGGCCGGCAGCTCGGCGAGTTCCTCGCGCCAGACCCGGTCGCTCTCTTCGTCGTCGCGTCCGGCGAGCCAGCGTACGTAGTCGGCGAAGCCGCCGAGGGGGTACACGGTGCCCGGCGCGTGGTACTCGGCGAGGAGCGCGCGCAGCATCGGCGGGACCGACCAGCCGTCGGCGATGATGTGGTGCACGGTCTGCACGAGGACGGTGCGGCCGGAGCCCGCGCGGACGAGGGTGTAGCGCATCAGCGGACCGGCGGCCAGGTCGAAGCCCGCCCTGCGGTCCTCCTCGGCGTACGCGCGGATCTCGGCGTCGGTGATGCCGGGGCGGTCGAGGGTGGTGAAGGGCGCCCGCAGGACGCCGTCGCCGCCGACGCCGCCGTCGAGGACGGAGACCACCCGGCCGTCGGCGAGGGCGACGAACCGCGCGGCGAGGTTCGGGTACAGCGTGAGCAGCCGGGTGGCCGCCGCCGCGAGCCGGTCGGCGTCCACCTCGCCGGTCAGCGTGAGGAGTTGCTGCTCGACGTAGGCGCCCGACGCCTCGTCGTCGAAGACGGAGTGGAAGTACAGGCCTTCCTGGAGCGGGGTCAGCGGCAGGATGTCCCGCAGCCGCGGGCCGTCCAGGGCGTCGACGTCGGCCTGTGTGAGGGCCACCAGGGGGAAGTCGCTCGGCGAGTGGCCGCCCTGGTCGAGCGCGGCGAGGCCCGCGAGCGCCTCCTGGAAGTAGCCGCCGAGCGTGCTGATGTCCTGGTCGGTGAAGACTCCGTCGGGCCAGGAGACGGTGGTGACCAGCTCGTACTCGCCGCTCGCCGAGGGTTCGGCGATCGCGTTGAACTCCAGGGCGCGCGGCAGCCGCATGGCGGGGTCGCGCTTCTCGCCGAGCTGCCCGGTGGTGTGCGCGAGCTGCCAGTCCCCGGCGGCGCCCGCGTCGAAGCGGCCCAGGTAGTTGAAGAGGACCTGCGGCGCGGGCGCGTCGAACGCGATGTCGGAGAGATGCCGCAGGACGCCGTAGGAGATCCCGTTGCGCGGCACGCGCGCGAGGTCTTCCTTGACGGCCTTGAGCGCGGCGGCGAGGTGGGCGGGCGCGGTCGGTGCGGTGCCTTCCGCGGGGGCGCCGGGGTCCACGGTCACCGGGAACAGGGTGGTGAACCAGCCCACGGTGCGCGACAGGTCGGGCTCGAAGCCGGCCGCGTCCGCCACGAACCGGCCCTCGCGGCCGTGGCCCTCCAGCTCGATGTGGGCGAACGTCTGGTCCTGTCCGAGGTCGCGGCGCCACCGGGCGAGGGCGACCGCGAGCGCGGTGAGGAGGACGTCGTTGACGCCCGCGTGGAACTTCGCGGGTATCTCGCCGAGGAGTGCGGTGGTGGTGTCGGCGTCGACGGAGACGGTGCGGGTCAGCTCCCGCGCGACGGTGTCCGCGTCGGTGAGCGCGCGCCTGCCGATCGGCTGGTCCGCTCCCGGCAGGGGCCGCTGGAAGTGGGCGCGGTCCGCGTCGAACCCGGCCCGGCCGAGGAGTTGCGTCCAGCGCCGGAAGGAGGTGCCCACCGGGGGCAGTTCCACGGGCTTGCCGTCGGCGTGCTGCCGCCACGCCGTGGCGAGGTCCTCCATCAGGATCCGCCAGGACACGCCGTCGACCACCACGTGGTGGGCGACGAGCACCAGTTGGCGCGCCGCGCGGCGCCAGACGGCGCGCAGCATCACGCCGTCCGCCGGGTCCAGGTGCGCGGTGGCGAGCGCCACGCACGCGTCGAGCGACCGGTCGCTCTCCTGCCATCCCACGGCAGCCCCCTCCGCTCCGGGGATGTCGAAGCTCCAGCGCGCGCCACGCACCAGCCTGGCGCGGAGCATGTCGTGCCGGGCCGCGACGGCGGCGAGGACCGTGTCGAGGGCGTCGGCGGTCAGGTCGGCCGGGGTGTTGAGGACCACGGACTGCACGAAGCCGTCGACGGCTTCGGTGGTCTCGCCGAGCCACTGCACGATGGGCGAGCCCACGACGGGGCCGGTCGCGGTGTCGTCGCGGTCGGCGGTGGCGGCGTCCTCGCGGCTCGCCACGGCGGCCAGGGCGCCGAGGACGCTGTGGGTGAAGATCTGCCGCGCGGTGACGTAGAGGCCCGCGTCGCGCAGCGCGCCGAGGAGCGAGATCGCCAGGATGCTGTCGCCGCCGATCTTGAAGAAGTCCTGGTCGGCGCCGACCCCGTCGAGTTGGAGGAGGGCGGCGACCGTCGCGCACACCACGCGTTCGTTCTCGGTGGCGGGCGCGCGGGACCCGCCGGTGCCGACGGCGGGCTCCGGCAGGGCTTTGCGGTCGAGCTTGCCGTTCGCGGTGAGCGGGAACTCCGTCATCACGACGACGTGGGCGGGCACCATGTACTCGACCATGTGCCCGGCGGCCCACGCCTTGACGTCGTCCGCGGTGAGGCCCTCGTGTCCGGAGGCCGGGATCACGTACCCCACGAGGTAGGTGCCGCCCGCCGTGTTCTTCTTGGCGACGACGCAGGTGTGGCGGACGGCGGGGTGCTCGGCGAGGCCCGCCTCGACGTCCTCGATCTCCAGGCGCATGCCGCGGATCTTGATCTGGTTGTCGGCGCGGCCGAGGAAGTCCAGGGACCCGTCGGGGGCGAACCGGGCGAGGTCACCGGTCCGGTAGAGCCGCGACCCGTCGGTGGCGAAGGGGTTCGCCACGAACCGGGACGCCGTCAGGCCGGGGGCGTTGACGTAGCCGCGGCCCAGCAGGAAACCGCCGACGTACAGCTCGCCGCCGACGCCGACGGGCACCGGACGCAGTTCCTCGTCGAGGACGTAGAGCTGGGTGTTCGGGTTGGCCTTGCCGATCGAGGTCGACAGGCGTTCGGCGGCGCCGCGGTAGATGACGTGGGAGACACCGATGGTCGTCTCGGCCGGGCCGTAGCCGTGGTACATGGGGATGTCGAGGCGGGTGCGGAACCTCTCGTACAGCTCCGGGGTGAGCACCTCGCCGCCGCACCACACGTGCCGCAGGCTGTCGAGGCGGCCGGAGTCGCCCGCGATGTCCAGGAGGACGTCCAGCATGGACGACACCAGATAGGTGAAGGTGACGCGCTGCTCGGCGATCACGCCGAGGAGGTGGTGCGGGTCGCGTTCGCCGCCGGGCCGCAGGACCACGAGCCGGCCGCCGCACACCAGCGGCAGGAAGATCTCGTTGAGGGAGATGTCGAAGGACAGCGGCGCCTTGAAGAGGGACGCGTCGTCGTGGCCGAAGCCGAGGATCTCGTGCACCTGCCACAGCAGGCGTTCGCTGATCGCCTCGTGGCGGATCATGGCGCCCTTGGGCCGCCCGGTCGATCCTGAGGTGAAGATGACGTAGGCCAGGGAGCCGCCGGGGGTGGTGACGCCGGTGCCGTCGGTGGGGTGGGAGGCGAACCGCCAGGCGTCCAGGTCGACGGCGACGGCTTCCGGTTCGCCCGGTTCGTGGGCGCCGTTGTCGTTGAGCTGCACCACGATCCGGGCGTCGTCGACGACGACGGCGCGGCGGGCGGCGGGCCACTGGGGGTCGAGCGGCACGAAGGCGCAGCCCGCGCGGAGCACACCGAGCAGGCCGATCACCATCTCGGCGGAGCGGGCGAGGGATATGCCGACCACCTCCTCCGCGGCGAGGCCGCGTTCGCGCAGGTGGTGCGCCAACTGACCGGAGAGGTGAGCTGCCTGACGGTAGGTCAGCGAGCGGCGCTCGTCGACGATCGCCACGGCGTCCGGCCGGGTCCTCGCCTGTTCGAGGAACATCTCCACGACGCTGGGGCGGACGCGGTCGGCCGCGGTGTCGTTCCACCGCGCCAGGGCTTCGAGGCGCGCGACCGCGTCGGACGGGCCGACGGTGCCGAGCGGCCGGTCCGGGAAGTCGGCGAGGTCGTCCAGGGCGCGCTGCGCCTCGGCGGGCGCGACGCCCTCGGGGACGGTGATGCTCAGGCCGTCCGCGCCGGGTCGCCACCCGCCGGGCGCGCGCCCGCCGTTGTCGACCCAGCCGAGGACGTCGGCGAACAGCGTGCCCGCGGTGAGGCCGATGCCGTTCGGGCTCTCGCCCGTCGCCCAGTGGGCGAGGGCGACGGCGCAGGCTTCGACGATGGTCCTGTCGGAGTAGTCGCCCGCCTGGCGGCGTACGTCGGCCAGGCGTGCGGGGGTGAGCAGTACGAGACCAGCGCGCGATTCCGTCATCGGGGACTCAGCTTTTCCTTCCACAGGCCGCACTCGGCCAACCGAGTGCGACCACACCTGACTGAGGGTTGCCTAACTACCTTCTCGCCACGCCTGCCACAGTCGCGCGTACCTGCCGCCCAGGGCAACCAGCTCGTCGTGCGTACCCTGTTCCACGACGCGGCCCGCGTCGAGGACGGCGATGCGGTCGGCTGCCATCGCCTGCGTCAGCCGGTGCGCCACGAACAGCGTGGTCCGGCCCGCGCACGCGGCGAGCACGGCCCGCTCCAGCTCGGCGGCGCCCTCGCTGCCCGCCTCCGCGGTCGACTCGTCGAGCACCACCACCGGGGCCCGCGCGAGGACGAGCCGGGCCAGGGCGACATGGGCCACCTTGGTCACGTCGAGGCGCTCCCCGCCCTCGCCGACCTTGGTGTCGAGCCCCTCGGGCAGCGCGTCGACCCAGGTGTCGGCGCCGACCGTGCGCAGCGCCTGCCGCAGCTCCGCGTCGCTCGCCCGCGGCGCCGCGAGGCGCAGGTCCTCGGCGAGCGAACCGGAGTACACATGGGTCTCCTGCGTCAGGATGCTCACCAGGGCCCGCGCGCCCGCCTCGTCGAGGGCTGCGAGGTCGGTGTCACCGATGCGCACGGACCCGGCCTCGGGCGTCCCGATCCCGGCGATCAGCGCGGCCAGGGTCGTCTTGCCCGCACCCGTCGCCCCCACCAGGGCGAGCGAACCGCCCGCAGGGATCGTCAGGTCGACGTCCCTGAGGACGGGGTGCTCGGTGTCGGGGTAGCGGTACGTCAGGCCCTCCACCGTCACCGCGTACGGCACGGCGTCGGCGGGCGCCACCGTCGCGTCGCCGACGAGCCGGTCCTCGGAGTCCTCGCCGAGGACCCCGACGAGGCGGGTCAGGCTCGCGCCCGACTTCTGTGCCTCGTCGAAGGTGAACATGATGGCGCCGAGGGGGGTGAAGAGGCGGTGGAACATCAGGGGGGCCGCCGAGACCTCGCCGAGGCTCGCGGCGTCCGCCTCCAGGAGCGCGTACCCCACCACGAGGATGAGGACGAGGCCGATGAACTCGGCGCGGTTCTCCCTGCCGACGAACCGGCCGAAGAAGCGGAACACCTCGATCCCGTACTCCCGCACCCGCCACGACTCGCTGGTGACCTTCTCGCGGAAGGAGTCCTCCAGGCGGTACGCGCGCACGGTATCGATCCCGTTCAGGCCGCTGATCAGCGCCTGGGCGCGGTCGGCCTGGGCGACACGCTGCTTGCGGTAGAGCGGGGCGGAGCGCGGCAGGTACCAGCGCAGCGCGAGGGCGTAGGCGGGCAGCGCGCCGGCGCCCGCGAGTCCGAGCCGCCAGTCGAGGCCGAACATGCCGACCGTGGCGATGAGGACGAGGACGCCCGCCGAGAAGACGGTGGGGATGGCCATGCGGATGCCCTTGGAGAGGACCGCCACGTCGTCGCCGACCCGGGAGAGCACGTCCCCGCGGCCGACCTGCTCGACGCGGGAGCTGGGCATGCCGAGGACCGAACGGACGGCGCCTTCCCGCAGTTGGGCGAGCAGGTCCGCGCCGAGGCGTCCGATGAGATACGTCGACACGCCGGTGGCCACCGCGCCGAGCAGCGCGGCGGCGGCCATCAGCGCGCCGACCGTGATCAGGACCGAGCGGGACTCGCCGTCGACCACCGCGTCGACCACGCGGCCGAGCAGGAGCACCGGAAGGACCTGGAGGGCGGCGCCCGCCACCGTGCTGAGCACGGTGGCGGCCGTCAGCCAGGGCACTTGCCGGCAGTGCGCGGCGACCCATCGGGTGGCCTCACGCCCGGACGCCGTGCGCAGGGCCGCCGGGACGGCCCGGGTTTCGGTGGTGCTCACACCTAGTCGACCGACTTGACGAGTTCGTCGATCGCGTACGGCAGGGAGAGCAGCGTGCCCTGCGACATGGCCGCGCCGACCGCCGGACCCTCGCTGTCGAGCAGGTACGACACGTTGCCCTTCTTGACCGCGTCCAGGTTGGTGAACAGCTTGAACTTCTTCAGGGCCTTCTGGTCGGCCGTGTCATTGATGACGAAGAGGTGGTCGACGTCGACGAGGTCGATGCGCTCGGGGGACAGGACGGTGAAGAACTTGCCGTCCGCGACCTCGTCGATCTTCTTCTGGCCCTTGAAGCCGATGCCCGTGACCAGGCGTCCGCGCACGTCGGTCGTGGTGAACGGCGCGACCGAGTCCTTGTACCAGGACAGCGGCACAGCCGTCTGCTTGGCGAACTCGGGGTGGTCCTTCTTCGCCGTGTCGAGCTTGGTCTGGATGCCGGCCACCAGCTTCTCGGCCTTGTCCTCCTGGCCGAGCGCCTTGCCGATGTGCACCGCGTTGTCCTGCCACGGAGCGCTGAACGGCTCCTTCTCGGCCTTGGTGCGGCCCACCGTGGGGGCGATCTTGGAGAGCTTGTCGTACGCGGCCTTGTCGATCTCGGAGTAGACCGCGATGATCAGGTCCGGGCGCAGCGAGGCGATCTTCTCGTAGTTCGGGCCCGAGTCGCCGTTCTTCATGACGACCTCGGGCTTGGTGTCGCCCCACTTGTCCTTCACCCAGGGCCACTGGGTGTTGATGTCGGGGGACTTGCCCTCCGGGTTCGGATACTGGTCGACCATGCCGACCGGCTTGACGCCGAACGCGAGGATCGCCTGGTCGTCGGTGTAGCCGACGGAGACGACCCGCTGGGGGGCCTTGGCTATCTTCGTGGATCCGAAGGCATGCTCCACCGAGACGGGGAACGTGCCGGCCGCGGCCTTGCCGCCGTCCTTGCCGGTGTCGGCGTCGTCGTTCGAGTCGTCCGAGCCGCATCCCGCGAGGAGGCCGACACCGAGGGCCGCGGCGGAGACCACTGCCGCGAGGCGGCGCCACGGCGTCGTACGCGTCGTTCGTTGGAGGTGCATTCGAGATCCCTTGCTCTCACGCCGTCCGGAACGCCCCTTCGAGGGCCCGGTGCGCCCCTGTCAGGGCAGGCAAACTTTACCGTGCAAAAGTGAGGTTAGCCTAGCCTTACTCTCACTTCGCGTTTGGCTCAATCCAGTCGAGCTGTACGTGAGTTCGACCGATCGGAACGATCAGCGGTCGGTCGCCCACCGGATCGTCGATCACCTTGGCTCGCAGGCCGAAGGCCTCGTACAGCAGTTCGGCGGTGATCACGTCGCGCGGATGCCCCTGCGCCAGGACCGAACCGTCCGTCATCACGACGAGGTTGTCGCTGTAGCGCGTGGCCAGATTGAGGTCGTGCAGGACCATCACCACCGTGCACCCGGACTCGTGCAGATCGTCCACCAGGTCGAGTACGTCGACCGCGTGCGCCAGGTCCAGATACGTGGTCGGCTCGTCCAGGAGCAGCAGGTCGGTACCCTGAGCCAGGGTCATGGAGATCCAGACGCGCTGGCGCTGGCCGCCGGAGAGGGAGTCGACGGGGCGGTCGGCCAGGTCGGCGACCCCGGTCATGGCGAGGGCCCGCTCCACCACGTCGGCGTCGTCGGAGGACCACTGCCGCAGCCAGCTCTGGTGCGGGTGGCGGCCCCTGGCGACCAGGTCGGACACCGTGAGCCCCTCCGGCGCGACCGGTGCCTGCGGCAGCAGGCCGAGCTTCTTCGCCACGTCCTTGGTCTTCAGCTTGACGATGTCCTCGCCGTCCAGGACTACTTGGCCCTTGGTGGGCCTGAGCAGCCGCGTCAGGGTCCGCAACAGGGTCGACTTGCCACAGCCGTTGGGGCCGATGATGGTGGTGATCACCCCGGGCGGTATCGCCACGTCGAGGTCGTCGATGACGGTCCGGCTGCCGTACCCGACGGTGACGCCGTTGGCTGCGAGACGTGAGTCGACGACGACGCCGGACCCGCTCTCGGTGATGTACTGCGCGGCCACAAGCCCCCCTCGCTTGTTAAGGTTTGCCTCACCTTTGTACCAGTTATCTGAGGTTCGCCCGCACCAGCAGATAGACGAGGAAGGGACCGCCGATCGCGGCGGTGACCACACCGACCGGAAGGCCGTCCGGCAGCACCGTGCGCGCGACGAGGTCCGCTCCGATCAGGAGCAGCGCCCCCGCCATGCCCGAGGCGACGAGGGGCGGCGTGGGGCAGCGCGCGAGGCGCATCGCCACCTGCGGAGCCACCAGCGCCACGAACGGCACGGGACCCGCCGCGCTCACCGCCGTTCCGGCGAGCAGCACCGCGCACAGCAGCAGGACCGCCCGCACCAGCTGGTAGCGGACACCGAGGCCCGCGGCGACCTCGTCGCCGAAGTGCATCGGCTTGAACTGGAAGGCGACGCACGACACGACGACCAGCAGGACGAGGGTGCCCCAGAGCGCGATCTCGACGTCGTCCCACGCCCGGTTGTCCAGCGATCCCACCAGCCAGGCCTGGGCCCGCGCCACGTCCCTGATGTCGGCCGAGACCAGCAGCCAGGTCGTGATGGCCTCCATGACGGCGCTCACCGAGATGCCGATGAGGATGAGCCGGAAGCCGTCGACACCGCGCCGCCACGCGAGGAAGTACACGAGCAGACCGGTGCAGAGGCCGCCGGCGAGCGCCGCGGCGGACAGGCCCACGGAGTCGACGACCGCCGTCGCGGCGCCGCCCGACGCGCTCACCAGGAACACCGCTACCGCGCTCGCGCCGGCCGTGATGCCGAGGACGTCCGGGCTGGCCAGCGGATTGCGCGCGATGGACTGGGTGAGGGCCCCGGAGACGCCGAGGGCGACGCCCACGACCAGCCCGGCGAGTGCGCGCGGCAGCCGCAGGTCCATGATGATGAACTCGTCGACCGGCTCGCCCCGGCCGAAGATCGTGGCGATCACCCGGGACAGGCCGATCTGGAAGTCGCCCACGCTGATGGACAGGCAGAACACCAGGAAGGTCGCGCCCGTCAGGAGCAGCGTGACGGCGAGGACGTAGGGCCGCCACACGAAGGAGAGGCCGCCGAGGCGCACACCGGGCGCCACCGCGGCCTTCCCTGCGGAGCCGAGCTCTCCCGGCTCTCCCGGCACCGCGGACCCGCCGGACCTGCCCGGCCCTCCGGGCTCCCCCGCCTGCGCGGACTTCACATCTGTCACGTTCACGCCTTCTTGAACTTGCCGCGCCACACCAGGGCCGCGAAGAACGGTGCGCCGAGGAGAGCGACGACGACCCCCGCGTCCAACTCGCCGGGGCGGACCACGAGTCGGCCCACGATGTCGCAGACCAGCAGGACGACGGCGCCGAGCAGGCCCGCGTACGGCACCAGCCAGCGGTAGTCCGGGCCGGTCAGATAGCGGGCGACGTGGGCCACCATGAGCCCGAGGAACGCGATGGGCCCGCAGGCCGCCGTGGCCGCACCCGCGAGCAGGGTGATAGCGACGATGCCGACGGTCCGGCTCCACGCGATGTTCACGCCGAGCCCGCGGGCCACGTCGTCACCGAGGTTGAGCAGGTTGAGGGCGGGCAGCGCGACGGCCACGAGGACCAGGCCGACCGCGACGAACCCCGTCACCGGCCAGATGACGTCGAAGCCGACACCGGCCACCGAGCCCGAGTTCCAGAACCGCAGCGCGTTCAGCGACTCCTTGTCCGAAAGCGCGATCGCCGTGGTCATCGCCGCGAGGAACACCGTGATGCCCTGCCCGGCCAGGGCGAGCGTCAGCGGATTGCCGGTCCCCCGGCCGATGCTCGCGACGCCGAACACGACGACTCCGGCGACGGCCGCCCCCAGGAAGGCGAACCACACGTACTGGAACGGATCGCCGAGGCCGAACACGGAGATCGCCGTCACGACGGCGAACGAGGCGCCGGCGTTCACCCCCAACAGGCCCGTGTCCGCGATCGGGTTGCGCGTGTACCCCTGGATCAGCGCGCCGCCGACGCCCAGCGCGATCCCCGCCACGATCGCGAGCACCGTCCGGGGCACGCGCACGGTCTCCACGATGAGCCGGATCTCCGTGAGCCGCTGGTCGGACTCGGGCTCCGCGAACAGCCCGTGCCACACCTCGGCGGGGCTCAACGCCCGCGCGCCGACGGCCAGGGACACGGCCGCCGCGATCACGAGGATCGCTGCAAGCGCGCTCAAGCCCGCCATCCGGCGCCGACGGGCCCCCATGACACTGGGTGCGGGGCGCTCAACTGCAGTCGTGCTCATGTCGAAGTACGTTATCCCTCTGATCCACCGGGGACGTATTAGTCCTGAGCGTCATGGAGTTTAGGTGAGCCTAAGCTAAAACTATGACAGTGTCGACAGGGCAAAACGGATGACCACCCCCATCAACTGGGGCATCGTACGCGCACGTTGAAAACTAAGGTAAGCCTTGCTTTACTGGCGCCGGTCAATCCCTGCTCCGAGGAGGAACCCCATGCGGGTCGTCATGTTCGGTTATCAGACCTGGGGGCACCGCACCCTTCAGGCCCTCATCGATTCCGAGCACGACGTGGTGCTGGTGGTGACACACCCCAAGAGCGAGCACGCCTACGAGAAGATCTGGAGCGACTCGGTCGCCGATCTCGCCGAGGCGAACGGCATCCCCGTCCTCATTCGCAATCGACCCGACGACGAGGAACTCTTCCAGCGGCTCGAAGACGCCGCCCCCGACATCATCGTCGCCAACAACTGGCGTACGTGGATTCCGCCGCGCCTCTTCGACCTCCCCCGCCACGGCACACTGAACGTCCACGACTCACTGCTGCCGAAATACGCGGGTTTCTCCCCCCTGATCTGGGCCCTGATCAACGGCGAGTCCGAAGTGGGCGTCACGGCGCACATGATGAACGACGAACTCGACGCCGGTGACATCGTCCGCCAGGAATCCGTGCCGGTCGGTCCGAAGGACACCGCCACCGACCTCTTCCACAAGACCGTCGACCTCATCGCCCCGGTCACCATCGGCGCCCTCGACCTCATCGCGTCCGGCAAGAAGGACTTCACCCCGCAGGACCGGACACAGGCGAGCTTCTTCCACAAGCGCTCCCTGGAGGACAGCCGCATCGACTGGACCTGGCCCGCCGCGGACCTGGAGCGCCTGGTCCGCGCCCAGTCCGAGCCGTACCCCAGTGCCTACGCCTTCCACAAGGGCAAGCGCCTCGAGGTCCTGGCCGCGGTCGTGTCCGAGGGGAAGTACGGCGGCACCCCCGGCCGCATCTTCTACCGCGAGGGCGAAGGCGTGGTCATAGTCGCCGGCGCCGACGCCCGCACGGGCCGCAACCACGGCCTGGCCCTGACGCGCGTCCGCACGGAGGACGGCCGCGAGCTGGCCGCGAGCGAGTACTTCACCGCCATGGGCGGCTATCTCACCAGCCGCCCCTGACCCGACGGCGGTCCGCCGCCCCGCGCACGGTCGCGCGGGGCGGCGCGCTGCGTCACGCGTTCGTGGGCGGCGGTCCGGCGTTCGTGGGCGGTGGTCAGCGTCGGTGTGCGGCGATCAGCGTCTGCGGGGCGATCAGCGACGGTGCGCGGCGATCAGGAGGCGGGTGGCGTTGGCCGCGTGGGTCGCCGGGGCGGTGCTGCGGGTGATCGCGGCGCTCACCATCGCGCCCTCGGCCAGCAGGAAGACCTGCTCCCCGAGCTGGACGGGCAGACCCGCCCGCGCCACCAGCTTCGCCACGTAGTCCTTGAACGCCGCTTTGTGCGACCTGACTTGGCGCGCGACCGGTTCCGACGCGGCGCCGAGCTCGCCGTACGAGTTGATCCAGGCGCAGCCGTTGAAGCCGGGCTCCGCGAACCACTCGCCCAGCCGGTCGAAGACGGCCACCACGCGCCGCTCGGGGTCCCGGTGCCGTTCGACGTGCTCGGCGAGGCGCTCCCGCCAGTGCGCGTCACGCCGCTCCAAGTAGGCCTCGACGAGCCGTTCCTTCGCGGGGAAGAGCTGATAGAGGCGCTTCAGGGAGACGCCCGACACCGCCCGTATGTCGTCCATGCCGACGGCCTGGATGCCGTTGCGGTAGAACAGCTCCTCGGCCGCGTCCAACGCCCGCTCGGTGGCGACTGTGCTGTCCATCGGCCGAACTCCTCCCCACTGCCCCCGCGGAACAACCGTACCCCTGCCGCCACGGGCGGACCGCAAGGGTGCCTCCCCGGGGCTGGATTTGCCGCACGGGCAAACGCGCTACCCCGGAGGACGGTCGTTCCCTAGGGTGGGGACGGCGAGGAGGAGAACGCTCGTTCTCCCCCTCGCTCCACCGGAGTTCGCGTTCGTCCAGTTCCCTGGAAGGCCAGGAAGGAACCACCATGGCAGCACGCCCCCCGCTTCCGCCGTTCGACGAGGAGAGCGCCCTGCGCAAGGTGCAGGCCGCCGAGGACGCCTGGAACACCCGCGACCCCGAGCGCGTGGCGAGCGCGTACACCGTCGACTCGGTCTGGCGGAACCGGGACCGGTTCGTCACGGGCCGCGCCGAGATCGTTCGGTTCCTGCGCGAGAAGTGGTCGCGGGAGCAGGACTACGCGCTGCGCAAGGAGCTGTGGGACTTCCACGGCTCCCGGATCGCGGTGCGGTTCCAGTACGAGTGCAGGGCCGCGGACGGCCGGTGGTGGCGCAGTTACGGCAACGAGCTGTGGGAGTTCACCGAGGAGGGCCTGATGGCGCGGCGCGAGGCCAGCATCAACGACGTGCCGATCACGGCGGCGGAGCGGCGCATTTTCGGCCCGCGTCCTGACGGCGAGCGTCGGCAGCCGCTCGCCGTCCGCTAGCGGCCGACGGGCCGGTGGCGGGCCGCTACTCGTCCACGGCGGCCTCGACGGCGTGGAAGGGGCGGGCCCCGGCCAGCGGAGTCACCGAGGTGACCGTCAGGCCCGCCCGGTGGCACAGGTCCTCGAACTCCGCCCGGGTGCGTTCCCTGCCGCCCACGTTCACGAGCATGTTGAGGTCGCTCAGGTAGGTGAGGCCTGCGGTCTCGGGGTCGACGACCTCGGGCAGCACGGGTTCGACGATCAGGACCCGGCCGCCGGACGGCAGCGCGGCCCGGCAGTTGCGCAGGATCGTGACGACGCGTTCGTCCGGCCAGTCGTGCACGATGCTCTTCATGAGGTGCAGGTCGGCGCCCTCGGGCACGGAGCGGAAGAAGTCCCCCGCAACCAGGGAGCAGCGGTCAGCGACGCCGTTGCGGCGCAGGGTGCCGGGGGCCTGGGCCAGGCCCTCCTCGGTGTCGTAGACGACCCCGGTGAGGGCGGGGTGCGCGCCGAGGACGCCGCTGAGCAGGGTTCCGTCGCCGCCGCCGATGTCCATGACGGTGCTGAAGCGGCTGAAGTCGACCGCGTGCGGCAGTACCGAGGCCGTCTGCCGGACGGCCTCGCCCATCGCGCCGTTGAACGCGGCGGACAGTTCGGGGTTGTCCTTCAGATGGCCGAAGAAGTCCGTGCCGTGGATCTTGTCGAAGGCGATGTCGCCGGTGCGGACGCTGTCGTCGAGCTGCTCCCAGGACCGCAGCATCATGGGCTCGGTGAACATCCGCACGAAGGACGTGAGCGCGCCCGGCCGGCCGGGGTCCAGGAGGGCGCCCGTGGACGTGACGGCGAAGGTGCCAGGCGCGCGTTCCTCCAGCAGGCCGAGAGCGGTCATCGCGCGCAGCAGCCTGGTCATGGGCTGCGGCTGCGCGGAGGCGAGGGCGGCGACGTCCGCGGCGTCCTTCTCCTTGTCGCCGATGAGTTCGACCACGCGCAGCCGCAGGGCCGCGCGCAGCGTCTGCGCCGCCATGCCACCGAAGGCGATCTGGACGATCCGGCCGATGTCGGCCGCTGGCGCCGGTGCGGCCGCGGCGGCGCCCGCGGCCTGATCCTCGTTGTGCGTCACGGTGCTGTTCCCTTCACTTGCTGTCGGTTTCGTTCGGTGGTGGCGTCGTCCGGGTCGATGGAACTCACCGTCCGTGCCAGGTCCCCCGGCGTGCCGCCGGTGAAGGCACGCACGTCCCGGTGCAGATGGGACTGGTCGACGTAGCCGCAGGCCAGCGCGGTCTGCGCGGCGTCGGCACCCGCGGTCAGACGGCGGGCCGCACAGTGGAAACGGACCAGCATGGCCGCGCGCTTGGGGGTGAGGCCGAGTTGCGCGGTGAACCGGGACCACAGCCGTGTGCGGCTCCACCCGGTCGCCGCGGCCAGATCGGCGACCCGTACCCGGCCCCGCCGCGCCACGATGTGCGACCAGCACGCCACCACCTCCGCGTCCGCCGTCGGGCCGCGTCCGCTCCAGCCCGCGAGGAACCCCTCGACCAGGGCGAACCGCTCCGGCCACGTCCCCGCCCCGGCGAGCCGCTCGCTCAGCCGGCGCCCGTGCCCGCCCCACAGGTCCTCGAGACCGGCCACCGCGGTGTGCAGGTCCACCGGCGCGGCGTCGAGGAGCGAGTAGGCGGCCACGGGTGACAGGCGCAGCTCGACGCAGGCGAACGACGCCCCCTGTATCCGCGTCGGGCCGGGGGCGGGACCGGCCACCAGGCTGCCCACGGCACGCCGGTCCACCCTCTCTGCGCTTCCGTGCTCCCTCTCCACGCTCAACGGCGGTCCCCCGAAGCCGAGTACGACCGTCAGGAACGGCTGGGGGAACACGCGCATGTCCAGGCCCCCGGACTCCGGGCAGCGGTACCCGGCCATGCGGACGCCGTCCACCGCCGGTGTGCCCGCGCCCCGCACGGGCCGCACGATGTCCCAGCCTTCTCCCGCTCCGTCGCTGTGCATGCCCCCACGGTGCCCGACCCGGCCGCGCCCGTCTTGGAAGAATGTTCTCCGCGGGGCCGGGGTGCCGTCACGCCCGCGGCGTGACGATCATGTGGATGTCGTCGGCGGCCCAGAGCACGAACCGTTCGATCGGCGTCACCTCGTGTCCCGGTGCGGGCCGGAACCGGAAGCGTTTGAGGAGCACGGCGAGGACCAGTTCGGCCTCGACCATCGCCAGGCCCGCGCCCTCGCAGCTGCGCGGCCCGAGGCCGAAGGGGATGTAGGCGAGGCGGGGCCGCTTGGCGACCTCGTCCGGGGTGAACCTGCCGGGGTCGAACCGCTCCGGGTCCGGCCAGTGGTCGGGGTTCATGTGGACGGCCCAGAACGGATAGAAGACGGTGGCGCCCGCCGGGATCTCGTAGTCGCCGACGGTGAGCGCTTCGGTCGTCTCGCGGGCGCCGTAGGGGCCCGGCGGGTACAGCCGCATCGACTCCTTGAGGGCCATCTCCAGCCGCGTGAGCCGCTTGAGGTCGGCGTGGTCGGGCGTCGCGCGGTCGCCGAGCACCTCGTCCAGCTCCTCGACGACGCGTGCCGCCGCGTCGGGATGGGACGCCAGCAGGTGCAGGGTCCAGGAGACGGCCACGCCGGTGGTGTGGTGGGCGGCGAGGAGCGTCACCATGACGGTGTCGCGGATGCGCTCGGGCCGCTCACCGGCCTCGACGAGGGCGCCGATCAGGTCGCTGCGGTCCGTGCGGCCGCCCTCGCGGTGCGCCTCGACGACCCGGTCGACTGTTTCCCGCAGATAGTCGAGGGCGTTCTCCGCGCGCCGGGCACGCTCTTCCTGCGTGCCGGGGACCGGCACCTGGTACAGCCGCCCCAGGTACTCGGTGAGGACCTCCTCGAACGCCTCCGTCACGCGGTCCGGGTCCGCTGCCTCGCCGCCCAGGGCGTACTCGCAGATCATCCGCAGCGTCAGCGCGGTGAGGTCCTTCTGCACGGCCAGGGGGCCGTCCGCCGCCCGCGCGGCCCAGCGGTCCGCGAGGGCGGTGGTGAGAGCGGAGAAACGCGCGAAGTGCCGTTCGTGCGAGGGGCGTCCCGCGAAGACCGAGAGGAGCACCCGGCGCCACGGCGTGTGCTCCTCGGCGTTGAGCACCTGGAGGTTCTCCGACTCGCACAGCGGGGCCAGGAACTCGAAGAGCCGCTCCGGCCGTTTGTCGATGTGCGCGGTGGCTTCGAGGAGGACGGGGTCGGCGATCGACACGGCCGTCTCCGCGCCCGGGAGCTGGAAGCGTACGACCGGTCCGTACGCGGCGTGCAGCCGCAGCTGGTAGGTGTGCAGCCCGCCCGCCTCCGCGACGGCGCCCACCCCGCCGTCCGCCCGCGGCTCGGGTCCGGGGATCCGCATGACCACACCTCCGATGACGACGATCTCGACAACGATGACGAGCGCGGCGAGGTCGGCGGTAGGGGGAATTCCGGCCACGTGTCGGTGGTACGGGGCTGCGGCGCGGGGCGGTGGCGCCGTGCGGGGCGGTGGCGCCGCTGTCGCTGTCGCTGTCGCTGTCGCTGTCGCTGTCGCTGTCGCTGTCGCTGTCGCCCGGAGTGTGCTCAGCCCGTGGCGCGCGCTTTCCGGTAGCCGAGGATGAGCGCCGTGAGCTGCGGGTTGAAGCCCTCGGCGGCTTCGAGGGCGGCGTCCGGCAGCGGGTCATCGGCGTCGTACCCGAGGGCCGGGCGTCCGGCGAGGTGCCCGCACAGGGCGTCCAGATGGTCCAGGAGGGCCGCGTCGCGGGCCTGCTCCGGGGTGAGGGAGCACAGCCACGCGTGGCGCGCAGCCGGGGCATCGGGGCGGGGCGGCAGCGCCCGGCGCAGGCCTTCGGCGCGGGCGGACAGGGTGTTCCACACCGGCAGGCGCAAGGCTGCGACCAGGTCGCCGGGTGCGGTGTGCGAGGCGGTGGTCATGTCCCCACCGTCGCAGGGGGCACTGACATCGGCCCGGTGACGGAGCGGAGATTCGCCGGGGTCAGCCGTCCGGGCCCGCTCGTTGCGGCAGGTGGGCCACGCCGAGGGACCCGACGGCGGCCCTGGCGCGGCACCGCTCCGGCGGCGACGGGATAGCGAGCGCGAAAGCCCCGCCGGGCGGCAGGACGTGACAGAGCGGGCCCGGCACGCACCGGCACGGCAGGGCAGGGCCCGGCAGGGCAGGGCCCGGCACGACAGGGCCCGACACGACAGGGCCCGACACGACAGGGCCCGACACGACAGGGCCCGACACGAACCAGTCCGGCACGAACCAGCACGAACCAGCACGAACCGGCACGGCCCGGCCCGGCACGACAGGCACGACAGAGCCCGACCGGCACGAACAGGCCCGGCAGCGCACAGCAGCGCCCGGCAGGACATGGCAGAGCCCGACCGGCACCAACCGACCCGGCAGCACACGGCGGAACACAACAAAGCCCGACCGCCACCAACCGACCCCACAGCACACGGCAGAACACAACAAAGCCCGACCGCCACCACCCAGCCCGACAGCACACGGCAGGACTGGCACAGCCGGACACAGGCACGGTCGGGCCCGGCGGCCCGGCAGCCCGGCGGCCCGGCAGCCCGGCGGCCCGGCAGCCCGGCAGCCCGGCGGCCCGGCAGGGGGGCGCCCTACGCGCCGCCGCGCGAGGCCAGCGCCCGCAGGACGGCGGAGCGGCCCCGGGCGGGCACGGTCCACAGGGTCTGGCCGCGCACCCCCCACCGTTCCAGGAGCGCGTTCGCCGCCAGGAACCCGCTGGTCGCCGCGCGCTCCATCAGGGCCACCGGCAGGTCCGTGCGCACCAGGTCCCCGGCCACCATCACGTCCTGGTGCGGGGTGCGGACCGTGGGGCGGTCCCGGTACGAGCCGACGGTGAACAGCGGGCAGTCCGCGCGCCACTCGTGCCGCTCGTCGACGATCCGGGCCGCGCCCGTCTCCGGGTAGACGCGGTGCAGCTGCGCCAGCAGGTCCTTCTGCTCCCGGATGCGGTCGGCGCCGGGGTCGACCGCGTAGGCGTGCAGTTCGACCACCGATCCCTCGGTGCGCCGGGCCCAGCGGGCTGCCTCGCCCTCCCAGCGGTCGAGGACGCTGACGTTGTCGAGGCCGCCGTAGCCGCTGGTCCCGAGGAAGCCGGGGCGGTCCGCGGCGACGGGCCGGTCGAGCCACAGCCGGGAGACGAGGAACGGCGGGGCGCCGCGCAGCCGGGCCACGCGGCGGCGCCACGGCGCGTCGCCGAGACCGGCGGACGCGTCGACGAGCCGCCGCAGACCGACCGCGTCGAGGGCGAGGACCACGGCGTCGTAGCGACGCGCGGGCCGGCCCTCGCAGGCCAGGTCGGCGCCGCCGGCCGCGTGCGGGGTCACGGTGCCGACGGTGTGGCCGGTGCGCAGGTCGACGCCGAGCCCGGTGAGGTAGCGGGCCAGGGGGTCCCAGAGAGCCGTGGGGAACGGTTCGGCGGGCACGTCGAAGAGCAGGCCCTCGCTGGACCCGAGGAAGTAGATGTGGAACATCAGCGCGAGTTCCGCCGCGGAGAGCTCGCGAGGGTCGGCGAAGAAGCTGCGGGAGAACACCTCGAAGGCCAGATGGCGGGCCGACGCGGGGAAGCCGATGCCCTCCAGGAAGTCCCAGGCGCTGACGTCGTCCAGGGCGTGGTGGACGTCGGGCACCCGCACGTCGAGCAGGGGCAGCGCCGCTCGCGGATTCATCCCGACCGCGTCGCGCAGGCCGAAGGAGGGGCTCAGCGCGGCGAAGCCGAGGGCGCTCCAGGGCGGGGTGCGCGGCACCTTGGCGAAGCTGTCGTACAGGCCGTCGCTGTGCCGCAGCGGATAGTCCGGCAGCGCCCGCAGCATCGAGAGGCCGGGGTCGGCGCGGCGGAGCAGGCCCCGCAGGTTGTAGTACTGCCGGAAGAAGGCGTGGAAGCCCCGGCTCATGGTGGCGTCGCTGCCGTCGGCGAGCCGTACGGGCCAGCCCGCGAGCCGTCCGCCGAGCTGGTCGTCCCGCTCGTACACGGTCACCCGCACCCCGCGCTCGGCGAGCCCCGTGGCGGCCGCGAGTCCCGCGATCCCGCCGCCCACGACGGCGACCCGGGGGGCGTCGGAGCCGATCAGGCCGATCCGACGGCTGCCCGGCGCGGGCAGGAGGATCTCGGCCCTGCGGTCGCGGCCCCGCCGGGGCACGCCCGTACCCCGACGCCGTGGCGGTCGCGCCCCCGGCCACCCGGCGGGCATCACCTGCCCACCCGCTGTCCGCGAGCCGCGGCCGGTGTCGCGCGCCGGGAGGTGAGCGGCAGTTCGGCGAGGGTGCGCAGCATCGGTCCCACGGGGGTGCGCAGGCCGATGGCGATGTCCTCCCACATCCGGGTGTCCGCGTCCAGGAAGCGCAGCAGACGCTCGGCGGGGACGTGCCGGAACAGGTCCGTGAAGAAGTCGGCGCCGCGCACCCGGCCGGTGTCGAGGGCCCGCAGCAGGACCGCGTCCATCAGCAGGGCGCGCGGCGGGTACGCGGCCGGGGGCACCGGTGTCGTGCCCGCGCCCAGGGCTGCGGCGACGGCGCGGGTCTGGCGCTGGATGCCCGCGAAGGTGTAGCCGGTCGAGGGGCGGGTGGCGCCCGCGGCGGTGCCGATGCGGAACACGGAGGCGCCGTCGCGGCGCGGGAAGCGGCCGTCCGTCATGGGGATGGCGCCCTGCTCGGTCCGTGTCACCTCGTAGGACCGCAGCCCGAGGACCTCCTCCGTGTACTGGCGCAGGGCCCTGTCGTACTCCTCGTCGGACAGCACGTCCCCGGAGAACTCCGTGTACTCCACCAGGGCCGTGTGCGGGCTGAGCGGCAGCACGTACCCGAACGACAGGCCCGTGGGCGGCTGCGGGGTGCGGAAGTCCATGAGGTCGGCCACCGACGTGTCGAAGCTCGGCCGTTCCGTGCGCACGAACCAGCCGCGGAAGTGCTGGAGCAGCGCGGTCCGCGCGGACTCGGGTCGGCGCGGCCGCGAGTCGAACGCCCAGCGGGCGTGCACCCGCATGGGGGCGCCCCCCGAGGTGACCGCCCGTACCTCGGCGCCGTCCCCGCTGTCCCGCACCTGGGTGACCCGTGCCTCGATGCGGCGCACGTACGGCGTCGCGTCGATGAAGCTCTCGACGTACGACGTGAACGTGGCGGAGCTGAGCATCTTGTACCGGAAGGGCTCGGGGCGCCCGACGAGGGGGGCGCCCGCGCGCCCGCGGACCCTGAGCCGCTGCCACGAAGAGGTAAGCAAGGCGTCGAAGGGGCCGCCGGGGTGTTCCCAGAAGCACCAGGTGCGCTCGGCGGGGCGCAGCGGCCCCACAGGCGCGTCGATCAGGGTGACCGTCAGGGACGCGGCGCGGCCGGTGGGCGAACCGGAACGCAGCCAGTGGGCCAGGGAGAGCCCAGCCGCGCCCGCGCCCACGATCGCCACGTCCGTGTCGTGCCCGCAAGTGCGCACATCAGCTCCCGGCTCCCGGCTGTCGCGGTGGCGACAGAGATCAGTGTGGGTTTCCGTGCGGGTTTCCGTGGAACCCCGGAGTTATTCCTCGCCATCGCCCCGATCGGATGCAGCGACCTGATCGGGTGCGTCCTTCTGCTTCCTTTCGCCGCTTGCTGCATCCGTGACGGGCCCTCAACCGGAACTACCAGCGCACGACCGAACAGCACGAACGTCTTGGGAGGACGCGCGATGCGCCGCACCGAACTCAAGGAGCACCCCTCTCCCGGTGCGTCCACGCACGGCCGGCACGGCGGTGACGGCCGCGTCGGCGACGGGCCCCGTTCGGCGGAAGCCGTCGACGCGGATGTCGTGGGCGCCGTCGAGGACACGCTGAGGGCCGTGCTGCGCGGGCGCGCCGCCGAGGCCGCCGCCGTCGACCCGCTGTTCGCCGAGGACGTCGCCCGGCGTGTGGTGGACTTCACCCTGGACGGCGGCAAGCGCATCCGCCCCCGGTTCCTGTGGTGGGGGATGCGCGCGGCGGGCGGGCACACGCGCACCACCACCAGGGCCGCGCTGCGCGTCGCCGCCGCGGTGGAGCTGATCCAGACGTGCGCGCTGATCCACGACGACGTGATGGACGCCTCGCCGCTGCGCCGGGGCGCGCCCTCCGTGCACGCCGACCTCCAGGACCAGTACCCGGACCCGGACCCGACCGCGGGACGGGTCGGCCCCTCCTTCGGCACGTCCGCCGCCGTGCTCGCCGGTGATCTGGCGCTCGCCTGGGCCGACGACGTCCTGGCGGAGACCGTCCAGGCCGAGCCGCACCGGCACCGCGTCCTGGAGATCTGGCGGTCGATGCGCACCGAGATGGTGGCGGGCCAGTATCTGGACCTGCACGGCCAGGCGAACGGCAGCCGCTCCGTCGCGCGGGCGATCCGCATCGCCTGTCTGAAGAGCGCGCTGTACACCGTGGAGCGCCCGCTCGCCCTGGGCGCGGCGCTCGCGGGCGCCGACGCCCGCACCACGGAGGCCCTCTGCTCGGCGGGCCGGTGCGCGGGCATCGCCTTCCAGCTGCGGGACGACCTCGTGGGGGTCTTCGGGGATCCGCGGGCCAGCGGCAAGCCCTGCGGCGAGGACATCAGGGACGGCAAACTCACGTATCTGGTCGCCGTGGCGACGGCCCGCGCCGAGGCGCGGGGGGACAGCGGCACGCTCGCGCTCCTGCGCGGCGCCCTCGGCGATCCCGAGCTGACGCCGGAACGGTTCGAGCGGGTGCGCGCCGCGCTCGTCGACACGGGGGCCCGCGCGACGGTGGAGACCAGGATCGAGCGGCTCGTGGCCCAGGGCACCCGCCATCTGGCCCGGGTGCCCGCGCCCCCGCACGTGACGGACCGACTGATCCGGCTCTTCGGCGCAGCCGCGGGAACGGGCTCGACGACCCCCACGACCGCACCGCCGCCACACGCGATCTCGTCACCACTTGCGCCACCGCCACACGCGATCTCGTCATCACCCGCGCCGCCGCCACATGCGACCTCGTCACCGCCCGCACCGCCGCCCGCACCGCCGCCCGCGCACGACCGGGCCACGACGGACTTCGGCCCTGGGGACGCCCGGTGACGCGGCGACCGCGCACCCTGAGCGGCCCGACCGACCACGTGGTGGTGGTCGGAGCCGGTCTCGCCGGTCTCTCCGCGACGCTGCACCTCCTCGGCGCGGGCCGCAGGGTGACCGTCGTCGAACGGCACGGGCAGCCGGGCGGCCGGGCGGGACTGCGGGAGCTCGGCGGCTACCGCGTCGACACCGGGCCGACCGTCCTGACCATGCCCGACCTGGTGGAGGAGGCGTTCGCGGCCGTCGGCGAGCGGCTCACCGACCGGCTCGAACTCCTCGCCCTGCACCCGGCCTACCGGGCGCGCTTCGCCGACGGCACCGCCCTGGACGTGCACACCGACGCCGCCGCGATGGAGACCGAGGTGGAACGCTTCGCGGGCGCCCGCGAGGCGGTCGGGTACCGGCATCTGCGGGCCTGGCTGACGAAGCTGTACGCCGTGCAGATGCGGCGCTTCATCGACACGAACTTCGACTCGCCGTTCGCCCTGTTCTCCACCGACCTGGCGCGTCTCGCGGCGCTCGGCGGCTTCGGCCGCCTCGATCACCGGATCGGCCGCTTCCTGTCCGACGAACGGCTGCGGCGGGTCTTCTCCTTCCAGTCGCTGTACGCGGGCGTCGCACCGGAGCGCGCGCTCGCCGCGTACGCCGTGATCGCCTACATGGACACCGTCGCCGGGGTGTACTTCCCGCGCGGCGGCATGCACGCCCTCCCCCGCGCACTGGCCGACGCGGCGGCCGACGCGGGCGCCACGTTCCACTACGACAGCCCCGTCACCCGTCTGGAACGCACCGGCGAACGCGTCACCGCGGTGATCACCGACCACGGCCGCATCCCGTGCGACGCCGTCGTCCTCACCCCCGACCTGCCCGTCGCCCACCGTCTGCTCGGCCGGGAGCCGCGCCGCCCGCTGCGCCTTCGGCACTCCCCGTCGGCCGTCGTCCTGCACGCCGGAACCGACCGCTCCTGGCCCGGACTCGCCCACCACAACCTGTCCTTCGGCGCCGCGTGGAAGCAGACGTTCCGCGAACTCACCCGTTCCGGCACCCTGATGAGCGACCCCTCGCTGCTCATCACCCACCCCACCGTGACGGACCCCTCGCTCGCGCCACCGGGCCACCACCTCCTGTACGTCCTCGCGCCCTGCCCCAACACCGACATCGGCCCCGGGACCCAGGAGTGGCGGGCGCTCGCGCCCCGCTACCGTGACGAGCTGCTCGGCGAGCTCGACCGCCGCGGGCTGCCCGGAGTGGCCGCGGCGGTCGAGGAGGAGTGCCTGGTCACACCCGTGGACTGGGCGGCGGAGGGCCATGCGGCGGGCACGCCCTTCGCCGTCGCCCACACCTTCTCGCAGACCGGTCCCTTCCGGCCCCGCAACCTCGTGCGCGGCACCGTGAACGCCGTGCTGGCTGGCTGCGGCACCACGCCGGGCGTCGGCGTGCCGACCGTGCTGATCTCGGGAAAGCTGGCGGCGGCGCGGGTCACGGGACCACGGTCCGGCGGCACGGGCGGCGGCCCGCGGACGGCCGCGGCCCCGTACGAGAAAGGCGGCACCCTGTGACGGACCGTGAGCTGACCGCCGCGGGCATCGCGGATGCCCGTCTGCGCGCCGACTACACCCGCTGCCGGCGCCTCAACGCGCAGCACGGCAAGACGTACTTCCTGGCCACGCGGCTGCTGCCGGTCGAGAGGCGGCCCGCCGTGCACGCCCTGTACGGCTTCGCCCGGTGGGCCGACGAGATCGTGGACGACCTCGGGACCGAGGCGCCGGCCGCGGAGCGCGCCACCGCGCTCGCGGCCCTGCACGCGGACCTGTCGGCGGGCCTCCGGCACGGGCACAGCGACCACGCGGTGGTCCGCGCCGTCGCCGACACCGCGCGCCGGTACGCCATCGCGCCCGCGCTCTTCGACGAGTTCATGGCGTCGATGCGCAGCGACCTCGTCGTCACGGACTATCCGACGTACGACGACCTGTACGCGTACATGCGGGGCTCGGCCGCCGCGATCGGGCTCCAGATGCTGCCGGTCCTCGGCACGGTGGTGCCCCGCGAGGAGGCGGCGCCCCGCGCCGCCTCGCTCGGCGTCGCCTTCCAGCTCACCAACTTCCTGCGGGACGTGGGCGAGGACCTCGACCGCGGCCGGGTCTACCTGCCCGCGGACCTGCTCGCCGCGCACGGCGCCGACCGCGCGCTCCTCGAGTGGTGCCGGGCCACCGGGCGCACGGACCGGCGGGTCACGGCGGCACTGCGGGAGACGGAGCGGCTCACCCGCCGGGTCTACGCGCGCGCCGCCCCCGGCATCGCCCTGCTCGACCCGGTGTCACGGCCGTGCGTGCGGACCGCCTTCGTGCTGTACGGGGGCATCCTGGACGCCGTCGCCGCCGACGGCTACGCGGTGCTGCACCGCAGGGCGGTCGTGCCGCGCCGGCGCCGGGCCGGTGTCGCGCTGCGCGGTCTCACGGCGGCACTCGCGGCGCGCGCCGCGGCCGGGCTGCCGGTACGGGCGAGGGCCCTGCGGGGCGTACGGAGTGTGCGTGCGCGGGGCGAACGTGGCGTACGGGGTGCCGCCGGGCGTGCCACGGACCCCGAACCGGACGTCACCACGCACGCGGCGGACACCCCGGCGGGCGAGACACCGGGAGTCCCGGCAGGCGGGGCCCCGGGCACCCCGGCGGGCGAGTCGACGCGGAGGGTCGGATGAGGCACGTACGACGGGCCTCGCGGAGCGCGAACGGAGGGGCCCATGAAGCACGACCGACGAGCCCCGCAAAGCGCGAACGAGCGCGAACGGAGGGGCCATGAAGCGTGAACGGCCCGCGCGGCGCGGGCTCTCGCCGCTGCGGCTGCGTCGCCGCCCCGTCGCCTGGGAGCAGCAGCGTCCCACCTGGCGCGAGGCACGCCCCGCCCTCATCGAGGGCGCACTCGAACGCGCGCGGAGCAGGCCTTCGGGCAATTGGTACGTCGTCGGCGCCTCCAGGGAGCTGGGGACCGACCGGCCACTGGGGCGTACGGTCTCGGGGGTCGAGGTCGTGCTGTGGCGCGGGCCCGACGGGCGGCTCCGGGCGGGTTCGGGCGCCTGCCCGCACCTCGGCGCGCCCCTCAAGGACAGTCCGGTGCGGTGCGGCACGCTCGTCTGCCACTGGCACGGACTGGCCCTGGACGGCGGGGAGTTCCCCGGTTGGGACGGATATCCCTGCCACGACGACGGCGTCCTGCTCTGGGTCCGCCTCGACCGCGTCGGCGGCGAACCGCCGACGGAACGCCCCGTCGTCCCGGTCCGGCCGCTGCCCGCCTCAGCGGTGCACGCCGTCTACACCGGGTTCGGCCGGTGCGCTCCGGACGATGTGATCGCCAATCGGCTCGACCCGTGGCACGGCGCCTGGTTCCACCCGTACTCCTTCGTCGACCTGACGGTGGCCCGCGCCCCGCGTCCGGACGCCGCCGTGGACCGTGACGGTGACGAGGGCGAGGGCGAGGGCGACGAGGACGCGTTCGTCGTGGACGTCTCGTTCAAGCTCGCGAGCCGCATGGTGGTACCGGTGCGCGCGGTCTTCACGGCGCCCGAACCCCGCACGGTGGTCATGCACATCACAGAGGGCGAGGGAGCGGGTTCCGTGGTCGAGTCCCATGCGACGCCGGTCACCCCGGACCGTGCGGGACGCCCGCGAACCGCCGTGGTCGAGGCGGTCATAGCCACCTCCGACCGCCCCGGTTTCGCGGCGGCGCGCGCCGCCGCGCCCCTGCTCCGCCCGCTGATGCGGGCCGCGGCGGGCCGCTTGTGGCGCGACGACCTCGCGTACGCCGAGCGCCGCTGGGCGTTGCGCAGCAGCGGCCGCCTCCCGGACTGACCGACAGGCCGACAGGCCGACAGGCCGACACACCCGGTCACCCCCCGGACCGCCCCCGACCGCCCCGGACCGACCAACCCTGACCAGCCCGGATCAACCTCCCTCTCCCCCTCCCCCATGTGCCCCGCACATGTCCGTCCCAGGAGTAGCGCCATGAACGTCTCGGTCGTGCTGTTCACCTCTGACCTGCGGGTGCACGACCATCCGCCGCTGCGCGCGGCACTCGACGAGGCGGCGGAGACCGTCCCGCTGTTCGTCCGGGACGACCGCATCGACGCGGCGGGGTTCGCCACGCCCAACCGGTCGGCCTTCCTTGCCGACTGTCTGACGGCCCTCGACGAGGCGCTGCGCGACCGCGGCGGGCGCCTCGTCGTCCGGTCCGGGGACGTCGTCGACGAGGTCTGCGCGGTGGTCGACGCCACGGGCGCGGGCTCGGTGCACGTGGCGGGCGGGGTCAGCGGCTACGCACAGGGCCGGGAGGAGCGGCTGCGGTCCGCCCTCACGGAGCGGGACTGCGCCCTGCACGTCCACGACGCCGTGGTCACCGCCGTCGCGCCGGGTGCCGTGACACCGACGGGCAACGACCACTTCGCCGTCTTCACGCCGTACTTCAGGCGCTGGGCGCAGCAGGGGAAGCGGAAGCCGCTCGCCGCGCCGCGCGTCGTCCGCGTCCCGGACGGCGTCGGCTCCGAAGCCGTGCCGTCCCGCGCCGACGTGCCGGACGTGTCGCCGGGCGTGCCCGCGGGCGGCGAGGCCGAGGCCAGGTCCCGGCTCACGGCGTGGCTGCGGTCGGGCGTCGCCGGGTACGCCGACGGCCACGACGACCTGCCCGGCGACCGCACCTCGCGGCTCTCGCCGCATCTGCACTTCGGTGCCCTCTCGCCCGTCGAGGCCGTGCACCGGGCGAGCAAGAAGGACAACGCGGGCGCGGAGGCGTTCGTACGGCAGTTGTGCTGGCGGGACTTCCACCACCAGGTACTCGCGGCCCGCCCCGCGGCGGCCCGTGCCGACTACCGCGACCGGCGCGACCACTGGCGCGGCGAGGACGAGGCCGCCGACGACATCGCCGCCTGGAAGGAGGGACGCACCGGCTTCCCCGTGATCGACGCCGCGATGCGGCAGCTCGCCCACGAGGGCTGGATGCACAACCGGGGCCGCCTCCTCGTCGCCAGCTTCCTCACCAAGACCCTGTACGTGGACTGGCGCGTCGGCGCCCGGCACTTCCTGCGCCACCTGGTGGACGGCGACATCGCCAACAACCAGCTCAACTGGCAGTGGGTGGCGGGCACGGGCAACGACACCCGGCCCAACCGCGTGCTCAACCCGGTCCTCCAGGCCAGGCGCCACGACCCGGACGGCGCGTACGTACGCCACTGGGTGCCCGAACTGAAGGGCCTCGAAGGCGCCGCGGCGCACGAGCCGTGGAAACTCCCCGCCGATGAGCGCGCCGGGTACGACTACCCCGAGCCGCTCCTGGAGCTGTCCGCGGGCCTCGCCCGTTTCCAGCGGGCCAGGGACCGGTCCTGACTCCGGACGCCGGTGCGGCCCCGCCGTCAGCCGCTCGCCTGCGCGCAGAACTCGCGCACCCGGGCCAGCGCCTCGGCCAGGCTCTGCGGGTACGCGACGCCGTCGGGCAGCCGTGCCCCCGCCCAGCCAGGACCGGCGACCGTCACCAGGGCGCTCTTCCGGGCCCCCGGCACCCCCCAGTCGATCGCGTCCAGGTGCCGGACCAGGGGGACGCTCGCCGTCGTACGCGACTGGGACCACAGGACCACCACGGCGGGCCCGGCCCGCCGCACCGCGTCCTGGAGGGCCTCCACCGGCACGGCGCCACCGAACATGCGCACCGGCACACCGTCCTCGGTGAGGCCCGCGGTGAGTGCCTCCATGGGCAGGGTGTGCATCTCGCCGGGGACGCCCGCGACGAGGACGGGCGGACCGCTCGCGGACGGGCGGCGCGCGGCCGGGATGCGGCGCAGGGCGGAGGAGATGTGCCAGGACAGCAGGTGCTCGACCTCCACGTAGCGCTCGCCCGAGGTCTCCCACTTGCGTCCGACGGCTCTGAGGGCGGGCATCATCACCTCGTCCCAGGCCGTCACCAGGCCGTGCGCGGCGAGCACGGAGTCCAGCAGGGCGTCCACGGTGGGCGCGTCGAGCCGTACGGCGGCCCGTGCCAGGCCCCGGCACTCCTGCCGGACCCGCCCGAGGGGCAGCGGGCCCCAGCCGCCGCCGGACGTTCCCCGCGGCGGCACGCCGTCCCCCGGGGGTCCGTCCCCGGCGGTGATGTCCGGTGCTGCCCGGGAGGCGGCGCGGGCGGCCTCCGCGGGCGGCACCCCGGACGACGTGAGCCGGCACATCTCCTTCAGCACGGCGATGTCCTGGGGGCCCCAGCGCCGGTGCTTGGTGCCCGCGCGCCGGTCGGGCCCGATGCCGTAGCGCCGGTCCCAGGAGCGCAGCGTGGTGGGAGCCACGCCCAGCATCCGCGCGACGGCGCCGGTGGCGAGCCCCGCCGGGGCCGCGCCTGCCACCGGCCGCTCCCCCGTTCCCACGCCTTCGTCCCCTTCCATGCTCCCGATCGCTTCCACGCCATCGATCTCTTCCACGCCCTCGACCGCTTCCATGCTCCCGACAATACGACGCAAGAACGATGCGTGTTGCCGTGTCGTGTCGGCTCGTAGGAACGTCGCCGACAGCGGAACAGCGGGAGGCAGGCGCCCCCGCCCGGGACCGACGGGCCGTCGTACCCGCCGGGCCCTCCGTCTTCGCCGAGGTGAAGGAGTGCTCGTGGGGGCGACGGCAGCAGCGCGCAGGGCGCGTGGAGCGGGTGCGGTCAGCGGTGAGGTGCGTGTGGTGCCCGCGGTACGTGGATACGCGGCGGCACGCGCGTCCGGCGCGGCACGCTCACCGATACCTCCGTCGGCGTCCACGTCCGCGGGCACCGCGACGTCCGGAGAGGCGGTGCCCGGAAACGCGTTGCCCGGGGACGCGGCCGCCGGTGCGGCGACGGCGCGGCACGCGCGGGCCGAGGCGGATCTCTCCGCGGCGCTCGTGGCGGGCGACCCGGACGCGCTCGCCGAGACCTACCGGCGCTGGGGCGACCCGGTGCACGCGGCGGCGGCCCGCTCCCTCGGTGACGCGCGCGAGGCCGAGGACGTGGCGCAGCAGGTCTTCCTCGCGGTGTGGCGGGGGCGGCACGGCTACCGTCCCGACCGGGGTGCGCTCGGCGCGTGGATCGTGGGCATCACGCGCAGGAAGGTCGCCGACGCCCTGTCGGCCCGCAGCCGCCGCCGGGATCTGCTCGTCGCCGTGGCGGAGCGGGCGAACACGGCGCCGCCGCCCGTCGGCGACCCGGAGACCGTCGTCGACCGGGTCCTGGTCCGGGACGCGCTGGCTCGTCTGCCCCTGCCCCAGCGGCAGGTCCTGGCGCTCGCCTTCCTCCAGGACCTCACGCAGACGCAGGTCGCGGAGCGCACGGGCATGCCGCTCGGCACCGTCAAGAGCCATACGCGCAGGGGGCTGCTGCGGCTGCGGCAGGCACTGGAGAACGCTGTGAAAGACGAGAACAACGAGAACGACCAGAACGACCAGAACAACGCGAACAACGCGAAGGTTCACGCCGCCTCGTAGTGGTGGGCGTGACCGCCCCGCCACTTCACCCACGCGGGGTCGTCGAGCAGCCCCGCGGCCTCCGGCAGACCGGCGCGCCGCAGGAACTCGATCACGTCCTCGTCGCTGTGGGCGAGCCCGAGGATCTCTCCGCGCACGGTCACCCGACGGCCTCCCGTGCCGGACGGTGGATGCACGACTATCGGCGCTGTGCCGGCCATGCCTCCAGGGTGCGCGGTCATCGGCGCTTTCGCGATTGCAGGTACCAGGCCGCGGCCAGGCCGATGATCACGAGGACGACGAGTATCTTCATGAGGCACTGGTGCCCGCGATACCGAAGGTGAAGCACGTTTCTCGACCCAGCAGGTACCTCGTACGAGGCAGGTACCTCGTACGAGCACCCCGCTCGCGGGGGCGGTCGCCGCGGCGCGGCGTGCGGCGTGAATGATCGACGCCATGCTCCTTGAGTCGCTGTCCGTCGCCGCGCTGATCGTGGTGCTCGTGTGTGCCGTCGTGCGCCCCTTCGGGCGGCCGGAGGCGGTGTTCGCCGTGCCCGCCGCCGCCCTGGTGATCGTCGGTGGTGCGATCCCGCTCGACGACGTGCGCGCGGAGGCCGGGCGGCTCGGGCCGGTGATCGGGTTCCTGGCTGCCGTGCTCGTGCTCGCCAAGCTCTGCGCCGACGAGGGCCTGTTCCGGGCCTGCGGCACCTGGATGGCCCGGTGGGCGCGGCACCGGCCGCAGCGGCTCCTCGGGGCGGTGTTCGCCCTCGCGTCGGTGATCACGGCGGCGCTCAGCCTGGACGCCACGGTGGTCCTGCTGACGCCGGTGGTGTTCGCGACCGCCACCCGCATGGGGACCCGGGCGAAGCCCCACGCCTATGCGTGCGCCCATCTGTCGAACACGGCGTCGCTGCTGCTCCCGGTGTCGAACCTGACGAATCTGCTGGCGTTCACGGCCACGGGTCTGTCCTTCACGCGTTTCGCGCTCCTGATGCTGCTGCCGTGGCTGGTCGCGATCGCCGTCGAGTACGCCGTGTTCCGCCGCTTCTTCGCGGCCGAGCTGGCCGCTCCCGTGGAGGACGAGGGGGAGCGGGAGGCCGTGCGGCTCCCGCTGTTCGCGATGGGGACGGTGGCGGCGACGCTCGTCGGGTTCGCCCTCGCCTCCGCGGCCGGGATCGACCCGGCGTGGGCCGCCGCGGCCGGTGCGCTCGTCATGGCGGTCCGCGCGCTGGCCCTGCGCCGCACCACGCCGGTGGCCGTGGTGCGGTCCGCAGCGCTGCCGTTCCTCGCGTTCGTCCTCGCGCTCGGCATCGTCGTACGCGCCGTGCTCGACAACGGCCTCGGCGACGCGCTCGGCCACGTCCTGCCCGACGGTACGGCGCTGCCCGCGCTGCTCGGCACCGCCGCGCTCGCCGCCGTCCTCGCCAACCTCATCAACAACCTGCCCGCGGTGCTCGCCCTCGCACCGCTGGCGGCCCCTTCCGGCCCCGGAGCGGTCCTCGCCGTCCTCATCGGGGTGAACCTCGGCCCGAACCTCACCTACGCGGGTTCGCTGGCCACGCTCCTGTGGCGGCGCATCATCCACCACCACGACCACGAGGTCCGGCTCAAGGAGTTCACCGTCCTCGGCCTGCTCACCGTGCCCCTGACACTGCTCGCGGCGACGTCGGCCCTGTGGGGTTCCCTGCGGATCATCGGCACATGACCGCTCGGCGCCGGCCCGGTCCGGGGCGGGCGCCCCCGGTCACCCCCCAGCATCGGCAACAGCACCGCCGCCGACCAGCTGAAGTTCGGAGAGTTGAGGCGGGCTCCGGTCAGAGGGTCGTAGTTCTCCATCACGGGGTCGTCGGCCTTGAGGCCCTGGGCGGTGGTCACGAGGCGGTCGGTCAACGTGCGGGCCTCGGTGGTGTGGCCGTAGCGCCGGAGGCCCGCCTCGGCGAAGTAGGCCTGGTCGAGCCAGACGGGGCCACGCCAGTAGCGCCGCGGGGCGAAGTAGGGGGAGCTGCGTGCGACGGTCGGGAAGGGGACGGGGGTGGCGAACTCCGCGGGGTCCGTGAGTCTGTCGCGGACGGCTGCGGCCTGCGCGGGCGACGCGGTGCCGGTCCACAGGGGGATGGCGCCCTCGATGCCGCGACCGCGCGCGGTGAGGCGCTCGCCGTCGAGGGCCGTGTCGTGGAACCAGCCGTCCCGCGCGTCGTACATCCGCTCGCGGACGGCGCGGTGCGTGGCCGCGGCCCGGCCCCGCCAGCGCCGCTCCCCCGCGCCGTCCCCCGACGCCCGCGCGATGTCGGCGATGTGGTCCTGGTCGGCGGCCAGGTAGGCGTTGAGGTCGACGGACTCCTGAGTGAGGGAGTAGCCGGTCACCGTGCCGGACGCGTCGCGGTTGGCGACCACGGCGGTGCCGAGGGCCGCGTCGAAGCGCGGCGCGTTGTCCATGCCGCTCTCCCAGGCGGCGGCGAGCCTGCGCTGCTCGGCGCTGTCGTTGGCGGGGTCGACCGTGGCGCCGTACTCGGCGAGCCCGTCGCGGTCGTGGTCGCGGTTGCGGTACCACCACGCCTGGTACGCGACGAGCTTCGGGTACATCTCGCGCAGGAACGCCCGGTCGCCGCTCCTGCGGTAGACCTCCCACACGGCCCAGGCGGCGAGCGGCGGTTTGCTGTTGCGCTCGTTCCAGTTGCCGCCGCCGTCGGAGGTGTCGTTGAAGAAGACGGCGTCCGGGACCATCCCGGCGTCCTGCGGCCGGGTCGCCGACGTCCGGCGGACCTGGTGGTCGAACATGGCGCGGATCTGGGACTTCGCGAGTCCGGGGGCGAACCGGGCGGTGCCGACGGCCTGTTTCCAGGTGTCCCAGGCCCAGACGCCGCCGGTGAACCACTTGTACGAGATCGAGGGGCTGATGGCGTCGTGCCGGATGCGTCCGGCGGCGGACCGCCAGTTGGTGACCAGGGTCTCCAGGGACTTGACGGCCAGTCGGCGCCGGGCGGGCGGCACGGAGGCGGTGACCCCGGCGACGTACCGGCGCCAACGGGCGTCGCCGGCCAGCGCGGTGGCGGTGGGGCGGGCGAGCACGCCACGCACCGCGGCGTTCTCGCGGGACCGTTCGGCCGCGGTGAAGGTGTAGCTCTCGGCCCAGTCCAGGGTGCGCGACGCACCGGGGGCCAGGACGAGGGGCGCGGCGAGTTCGGTGCGGTAGGAGTCGCCCGCGAGCGTCGTGCGGACGGCCTCACGGTGGGTGACCTCGAAGCGTTCGGTGCCGTCGGTGAGGTAGTCCCACTTCTCGCGGACGCGGGCGAAGTCCACCGCGACCCCGCGCGCGGTGGCGATCGGCGCGGGCGCGTCCCGCTGGGGTGCCGCGTCGGGGCGCAGCAGGGTGCCGGTCCACCCGGCGCCGAGGGTGCGCGGCTGGTGGCCGGTGTTGCTGACGCGGGCCCGGACGAGCGCGGTCCTGTTGGTGGCGAAGCGCAGCTCCAGAGTGAGCCGCAGGCCGTGCAGGCGGTAGGTCTGGCGCAGCACCCCGGGCAGCGAGGTGAATTCGGGGGTGCCTCCCGCCGCCAGGTCGAGGGCCGCGCCCGCTTCGGTGAGCCGGACCCGGCTGAAGGACCTGCTCAGCCACCACGGGTACTCCTGAGCGATGTACAGCGGGCCGGAGAAGCCGCCGTACGAGGAGGGGTCCTTCGCCGAGGGCAGCGCGTAGGCGTGCCAGGCGCCGCGGTCGGCGAAGACGGTGACCGGGTTGAACTCGCCGGGCTGCGCGGCCTCGGGGACGCCCTTGAGGTCGAGGACGTTCGCGTACGCGGCCGCCGGGAGCGCGGAGGGCCCGGCCGGGGCCGCCGTCCCGTGCCGCGCGGGGCCCGCTCGCCCGGGTGCCGGCTGCGCCGCGTCGGCGGTGGGGGCGGCGAGGCCGGCGACCAGGGTGAGGGCGAGGGCGGTCAGGACACGCGGGGAGCGAGGGCGCAAGGAGGTCTCCGGCCGGGTCGGGTGCGCGGGGCGGACAAACACGCGTCGCCTCCGCGCGACGGATCCGCGCGGAGGCGACACAGAGTGCGGGTTTCTGGATCAGACGCCGGCGATGCTCTGGATCCAGGACCGGTACGCGGTCACGTTGGTGTACGCGGTCGTGGTCTGGCGGTCACTGGTGGAGGCGACACCGACCTGGACGCCGCCCGCCATCATCGGGCCGCCGGAGTCACCGCCCGCGGTGATGCCGTTGCCGCGGCGGGCGCAGATGGCCTGGCCCTGGTAGGCGTCGGTGCAGCCGCCGGTCACCGTGACGTTGGCGACCTTCAGGAGGCGGGACTGGCAGTTGATCTCCGAGCCGCACTGGGAGGTCGCGCCCCAGCCGTACACCTGGACGGACTGGCCCACCTGGACCGAGCCGGGCCGGCCGAGGGTCGCGTAGGTGGCGGAGACGGAGCGGTCGAGCTTGACCAGGGACAGGTCGGAGGAGTGGTTGTGCACGCTGACGCCGTTGGCGGTGGTGCCGCCGGTGGTCTGGTCGAGGCTGCCGATGCGGAACGACAGGCCGCCGCCGCTGACGCAGTGCTTGGCGGTGAGGATCCACGTCGGGGCGATGATCGTGGCCGTACAGGTCTGCCGGCCGTTGGAGAACAGGCGGGCGGCCCAGGGGGCGTTGCTGGCGTAGCCGCCGCCGATGATCGGCTGTGCGGAGGTGCCCTGCGCCACGGCGGGGGCGGGGGCGGGCTGCGCCGCCGTCTGTGCCATCGCGGTGGGGGCGAGCCCGAGGACGGCGAGAGCGGTGGCCGCGAGCGCGGGGACGAGTCTGGATATTCGCACGTTCGTCTCCATTGTGTGGGGGATGAAAGGTCCTTGATGAGGACCTCGACCGCATAGGTATGCAGCCGTGATGCACGCGCGGCAGACGGATGACCTGGCGCGTGCATGCCAGTTTGGCTGGGGCGAATGTGGCAGACGAGCCGTGATCGACGCAAGAGGTTGAGCGTCGAAACTCCATAATCCCTGCACCGGAAAGGGGAGTTGGGCCCACACCTATCCGCGTAGAGTTGCAGTTGCAGTCATACCCAAGCGAATTCTTTTCGCCTGGACGGCCGTACGAAGAGAAGATGTCCGGCAGCAAGGGGTGGCGCACGCACGGCCCTGCATCGGGAAAGTCGAGAGGCCCATGGATTAGCGCGTGCGGCGACGGGTACACGGGAGTAAGTCCCCGCCGCGCTCCCCCGTCGCGGCGGGGACCTTTGTGTACGCGGACCTGTCGCATTCCTCGCGAGCCGCGTCCGGAGCCTGGTCGGCCCCCGCGAGGTGTCCTACGTCGAGGTCAGGGGCGCGGCCGGCGCCTGGCACCCGGGCTACTTCACGGTGACCGGTGTGTGAGGCCGCCGACCTGGGGCACACGGGTGGCGGAGGTTGATAGACATGGTTCCTTTGCTACTGGTTCTGCTGCTCGCGCTCGTCCTTTTCGGGGCGGGCTTCGCCCTCAAGTTCCTGTGGCTCGTGGCTGCCGTCGTCATCGTGGCGTGGCTGGTCGGCTTCTTCGTGCGCCCCGCCGGAGTCGGTGGGCGCAGGGGCCGTTGGTACCGCTGGTGACGCCCGTGCGAGCCGCGAAGATCGCATACAAGCCGGTCGGTCTCGCCCTGGGTGCCGTGAGCGGCATGGTGGCCGGGGCGCTGTTCAAACAAGCATGGAAGAAGCTCGGGCACGACGACGACGCGCCCGACGCCACGGACGAGGACCGGGCCTGGGGCGAGGTGCTCCTTGCCGCCACCCTCCAGGGGGCGATCTTCTCCGTGGTCAAGGCCGCCGTCGACCGCGGTGGAGCGGTCGCGACGCGCCGGGCGACCGGCGTCTGGCCAGGATGACGGTTCGGCCGACCGGATGCTCCGGTCGGCCGAGTCGTCGTTTCCGCGTGCCGTGTGTGCCGCGTGCGCCGCGCGTGTGCCGGGCGTCGTCCGTTTTCTGCTCCGCGCGCCGGACCGTCCCTTACTCCGCTCGCCGGATGGGCGCGATGGTCCGCAGCGGCTTGTCGGCGCTGAGGAAGTCCAGGACGAGGGCGTTGACCAGCGCGGGCTTCTCCTGGGTGAGGAAGTGCGAGGTGCCGGGCACGACGGCCAGTTCGGCGTGCGGCATGGCCTCGTACATCTCGACGGCGTGCCGCATCGTCACCAGGTCGTCGTCGGCGAACATCACGAGGGTCCGGCAGGTCACGGCGGCGAGGTCCCCGGCCCGGAGGTCCGGCTCCCGCGCGGCCATCTCACCGATCTTCGTGGCCACCACCCTGAAGTGCTCGGGGTCGTCCGGCGACACCTCCGCGTACGCGGGGCCGAGGAACTCGAAGATCGCGTCGACGTCCCACCCGGCGTCCGGCGCGGCCTCGCCCGCCTTGTTGAAGCCGCCGCTGATCAGCACAAGGCGCTTCACCAGTTCCGGCCGCCGCATGGCCACCAGCATCGCCACCAGCGCCCCGTCGCTGTGCCCGACCAGGTCGGCGGGCTCGCCCACGACCCCCTCGAGGAACGCGACGGTGTCGTCGGCCATGAGCCCGTAGGTGATCGGGCCCTCGACGTCCGGGGTGTGCCCGTGCCCGCGGCGCTCGGGCGTGTAGACGTGGAAGCGCTCGGCCAGCGGCCCGAGGTTCGGCTCGAAGAACCGGGCGTCCACGAGCCCGCCGTGCATCAGCACGAGCGGCCCTCCCCCGCCGTGCTCGCCATGTTCGTCGTACCAGGTGTTCACGTCACCGAGCTGCACGTATGTGCCCATGGGTCCCCTCCGTCGTCGCGGTCGGCAGCATCATGCCGTACGCGGCCCCGGGCTCCCCGTCCGTTCGCTCCTGCTGATTACTGCGAACGGCGGACGCGGCTGTTTCATCCGATGATGCGAGGGGACGCGGTCATCATGGTGCAAATCGGATACACGATGATGACTGAGCAGGCCGGGCCGCGTGAGCTCGTCCAGCACGTGGTCGGTGCCGAGGAGGCCGGGTTCGACTTCTCGGTCACCAGCGACCACTACTTCCCCTGGCTGCGTTCGCAGGGGCACTCGCCGTACGCGTGGACGGTGCTCGGCGCGGCGGCGCAGGCCACCTCGCGCATCCCGCTGATGACGTACGTGACGTGCCCGACGTTCCGGTACCACCCCGCGGTGGTGGCGCAGAAGGCGGCGACGCTCCAACTGCTCTCGGAGGGCAGGTTCCGGCTCGGTCTCGGCTCCGGCGAGAACCTCAACGAACATGTGGTGGGTCGCGGCTGGCCGGCCGTGGACGTGCGCCACGAGATGTTCGAGGAGGCCGTCGGCATCATCCGCGCGCTGTTCGACGGCGGCCACGTCACCCACCACGGCAAGCACTACGACGTGGATTCGGCGCGCCTGTGGGACCTGCCGGAGGCGCCGCCGCCCATCGGGATCGCGGTGTCCGGTGAGCAGTCCTGCAAGCTGGCAGGGCAGCTCGCCGACCTGGTGATCGCCACGGAGCCCAAGCCGGAGCTGATCAGCTCGTTCGACCGGCACGGCGGCGCCGGGAAGCCGCGGGTGGGGCAGCTGCCCGTCTGCTTCGACACCGACCGGGACGCGGCGATCGCGCGGGCGCACGACCAGTTCCGCTGGTTCAGCGGCGGCTGGAAGGTGAACTCGGAGCTGCCGCACCCGGACTCCTTCGCCGGTGCCACGCAGTTCGTGACGCGCGACGACGTCGCCGACGCCATTCCCTGCGGGGACGCCCCGGAGGACTTCGTCGACGCCGTACGGCCCTATGTCGAGGCCGGTTTCACGGAGGTGGCGCTGGTGCAGATCGGCGGCGACTCCCAGGAGCCGTATCTGAAGTGGTCGGAGCAGACGCTGCTCCCGGCGCTCAGGGACGCCTTCGGCTGACCCCGGGCGCCGGAAACACAAAGTCGGGGCGGTTGTCCGGCGCACACGGGGTACCCGGGCCCCAGCACGACGTAAGCAAGCAAGCATCTCGTACACGAAGTACACGAAGTACACGAAGTACACGAAGCACGAAGCACGAAGCACATGAAGTGCACGAGGTGCACTAGACAATTGGAGGCACGCTGATGAGCACGGTCACGGAATCTGTGGACGTCGAGGTTCCCGCTCGCACTGCCTACAACCAGTGGACGCAGTTCGAGGAGTTCCCGCAGTTCATGGAAGGCGTCGAGGAAGTCGTCCAGCTGGACGAGCGACGCAACCACTGGACGACGAAGATCGGCGGGGTCCGGCGCGAGTTCGACACCGAGATCGTCGACCAGCTCCCGGACGAGCGCATCGCCTGGCGCACGATCAGTGGGGACATCAAGCAGATGGGCATGGTCCGCTTCCAGGCCCTGGACGCGGCGCACACCCGCGTGGAGATCGTGATGGACGTCGAGCCCGGCGGCATGACGGAGAAGGCCGCCGACACGATGGGCATCATCGACCGCCGGGTGAAGGGCGACATGCAGCGTTTCAAGGAGTTCATCGAGAACCGGTCCCTGGAGACGGGCAGCTGGCGCGGCCGGATCCGGCCCGAGGACGTGTGACACCACCGCGTGTGTCACCACCACATGTGACAGCACCGCATGTGTCACCACCCTGTGTGACACGTCGCCGAGGGCGTCGGGCCGTGGAGTGACGGCCACGCCGGCGCATCCGGCCCGGGGCCGCGCGGCACACGACCGCGCGGCCCCGCGTCATGCGCAGTCGCTCCCCACCGCGGTCAGGGCGGCGGGGAGCGACTTGCGCCACTGCCTTCGCATGAACACCACTTGCAGGCGCAGGGTCACCAGCCACACCCGCACGAGCAGGTGCCTGCCGGGCCGTCGCGCCCCTTCCCGGCCCTCGGCCTCGTAGTCCTCGGCGGCGACGGCGTGCCGTTCGACAGCGTCCTGGTAGTCGTAGTACTCGCCGAATCCGGCGGTGAGGACGCGTCCCACGAAGTCGCGTGCGTGGCACCGCGCACCGTCCCCGCCAGGCGCCTCGCGGACGGCTTCCCGGTAGATCGCCCCGTCCTCGGGGCGGTCCCACACCCATGGTGGAGCCGCTGCCGCGGACATCGACCCCGACTCCGGCGTCACGACATGGCGGCGCGTGCCACCTTCGGTCCCAGCCAGCGTTTGAGCCGCCGCAGGGCGTCGAGGCGGCCGACGGCCTTGTCGATGCCGTAGTACAGCCGGGGCGGCACATGTGGCAGCAGGGGCGAGTGGCGCTGGCCGAGGAGGGCGAACATGCGGTGCGGCGGGAGGCCGATGTAGCGCGGCAGGTGCTCGTACCACTGGGCGCTGAAGCGGGCGGCGCTCTGGATCGGGAGGAGTTCTGACTTGCGGCGCCGCTCGTACGCGGCGAGCGCAGCGGGCAGGTCCGGGTGCTCGCGCAGGGCGCCGGCGAGGGCCATGGCGTCCTCCAGGGCGAGGGTCGTACCGGCGCCGATGGAGTAGTGCGTGGTGTGGGCGGCGTCGCCGAGCAGGACCACGTTGTCGCGGTACCAGCGCTGGTTGGTGAGGGTGCGGAAGGTCAGCCACTGGGGCCGGGCGTCGGCGTCGGCGCGGCCGATGAGGGGGTGCCCGTCGAGCAGGTCGGCGAAGAGCTTCTCCAGGAGGGCGAGCCCGTCCGCCTCGTCGGCGCGGTCGAGTCCGAGGCCCGCCCAGGTCTCGGGGGCGCACTCGACGACGCAGGTGCTGCCCTCCGGGCCGTAGCCGTACGCGTAGCACCAGACCCAGCCGTGCCCGGTCTGCACGAAGGAGAAGGTGAAGGCGTCGAAGACCTTGGTGGTGCCGAGCCAGGTGTAGTGGTTGCGCCCCGCCCTGACCTCGGTGCCGAAGTGGTCGGCGTCGCGGGTGCGCAGGGAGCTGTGCAGGCCGTCGCCCGCGACGATCAGGTCGGCGTCGGCGGGCAGTTCACCGGGGGCGGCCTCCTGCGCGAACTCCAGGCGCACGCCGAGTTCCCTGGCCCGCGCGGCGAGGATCGCCAGGAGCCGGTGGCGGCCGATGCCGAAGCCCTCGTCGCCCCGGTGACGTGTCATCAGGTCCCGGGCGCCGTCCCGTACGTGTGCGACGCCGTCGCTCCAGCGCACCGAGTGCTCGGCGACGGCCCGCGCGGACTCGGGATCGTGCTCCCCGAGCTTGTCGAGCAACCCCCTCCAGTAGGTCACGCCCCACCCGTAGGTCGACCCTTCCGGGTTGCGTTCATACACGGTGACCTCGGTGGACGGGTCCTGACGCTTCAGCAGGATCGAGAGATACAGGCCCGCGGGCCCGCCTCCGACGCAGACGACCTTCACGCACACCTCTACACGTCGCACACGTTGCTCGGGATTGGTGACCGCAACGGAGCGTAGCATCACAAAAGGGGAATTTTACTAAATGACTGATTTAGGTATGCCAGGCTCGTCCCGCCCGGGTCCATTGACAGACGCATACGGCCTGATCAATGATCGCCAAGGGCGGTCGCATAGGCCGTTGATGTGACCGGCGCTCCGCGTCAGCGACTCGCTTCTCGCCCGTGCAGAGTGCATGGATGCGAATCCTCCAGAACTCGACCGCTCTGCTGAGGGAAATCCCGCACGCATTCTCCGTTACCTCTGCGAATGAGCCCGCGAGTGGAAGAGTCAGCTTTGTCCGCGAATGTGTCCGCGAACCAGGAACCCGGCAGCGAGGACCGGCAGGCAGAGCAGCACTCGGCGGCGGAGCGGTACGCACCGCGGGGCGGGCTCGCCGCGGCCGTGCTCGCGCGGGCCCGCCGCCACCCCGGGGCCGTCGCGCTCGTCGACGGCCCGCGGACCCTCACGTACGCCGAACTCGACGCGGCGAGCGCGGCGGTCGCCGACAATTTGCGCCGTCACGGGCTGCGTCCGGGGCAGGCCGTGGCCGTCTGTCTGCCCCGCTCGTGGCAGCTCGTCTGCGCCATGCTCGGCGTCCTGCGTCTGGGTGCGACCGTCGTTCCGCTCGACGCCCAGAGCCCGCCCCGGCGGCAGCACCACATCCTGACCGACGCCGCCTGCACGGCGGTGGTGCGGGGCGACGACGCGCTCGGCCCGCTCGCCGCGGACGACGCCCTCGGCGCGCTGCCCGCGGGGGTGCGTCCGCTCGCCGTGGACACGCTGCTCCGGGACAGCCTCGGCGACAACGATGCCATGGCCGCGCGCCCCGGCCCCGACCCCGACGTCTCCTTCATCTTCTACACCTCCGGCAGCACCGGTCGCCCCAAGGGCGTCGAGGTGCGCGACGCCGGGATCCTGCGCCTCGCACGCCCCGGGTATCTCCGGCTGAGCGAGGGCGCGCGCTTCGCCTGTCTGTCCAACCCCGCTTTCGACGCCCTCAGCTTCGAGGTGTGGGTGCCGCTCCTCACGGGCGGCCGCTGTGTGATCCTGCGCGACGAGACCGTGCAGACCCCCGACGTCCTCGCGGCCGAACTCGTACGGCAGCGGATAGATGTCCTGTTCATCACCGTGGCGCTGTTCAACGCGATCGTCGACAAGGTCCCGCACTGCTTCTCCGGGATCGGCCAGGTCCTGGTGGGCGGCGAGCAGCTCAACGCCCGCCTGATCCGCCGCTGGTTCCGCGACAACCCCGAGAGCCCCACCCGTCTCCACAATGTCTACGGCCCCACCGAAGCCACCACTTTCGCCCTGTGCCACCCCATCCCCCGCGACCTGGACGGCGACGTGATCCCGATCGGGCGCGCGCTGCCGGGCACCGGGGCGCTCGTGGTCGTCGACGGCTCCCGTACCGCCGCTCCCGGCGAGGTGGGCGAGCTGTATCTGTCCGGCGAGGCGCTCGCGGCCGGGTACCGCAATCTGCCCGAGGAGACCGCTCGGCGCTTCGTCACGCTCCCCTGGCACGACGAACTTCCCTGGCACGACGAGGGCGATGGCCGGGACGACGACGGGCACACGCGCCACTACCGCACCGGCGACCTCGTCCGCGTCGACACCGAAGGCCGCGTGGAGTACGTCGAGCGCGCCGACCGCCAGGTCAAGGTGCGCGGCTTCCGCATCGAACCGGGTGAGCTGGAACGCCGGATCGTGGCCCACCCGGCAGTGCGCCAGGCCTACGTCTGCACCCGGCACGACCCGGACGGCGTCCATGAGCTCCTGGCCTATCTGGTCCTCGGAGCGGAGCTGTCGTACGACGACTTCGACCGGCACCTGACCGCGACCCTGCCCGCGTACATGCGCCCCCACCGCGCGTATCTGGTGGCCGAGTTACCTCTCAACGCCAACGGCAAGGTCGACAAGCCGGCCCTCCTGAGCCGGACCGGCACACCGTGGACCGCCGCCTCCGGTTCCGCGCGGCACGAGGACGCGGCGCCCGTCACCGACCGGCAGCGTGAGGTGCTCGCCCTGGCGGGCCGGATCCTGGACGCCGCCGACCTGCGCCTCGGCGACCGGTGGGTCGCCAGGGGCGGCGACTCCCTGAAGGCACTGCGTCTGTGCTTCGAGATCCGGCGGCGCTGGGGCCCCGACGTGCCCCAGGCGCTGATCCTGCGCGGGGACCTCGCCTCGCTCGCCGCCGCGACCGAAGCGGGCCGTGCGGGCGACGGGCCGCCCTACCCGCCGGTGGCCGCCTCCGCCGGGGCCTCCTCCGCCCCGGCCACCTCCGAGCAGCAGCGGCTGTGGCTGTTCCAGCAGCGGCGGCCCGACTCCCGCGCCTACCACGTGCCGATGTCCTTCCACCTGGACGGCACCGTGGACACCGACGCGCTCCGGTACGCCCTGCGCACCCTCGTGGCGCGGCATCCGGCGCTGCGCACCGCCTTCGTGTCCACGCCCGCGGGGCTGCGGCAGCTCGTGGGCGAGGCCTACGACCCGTGGACCGCTCCCCCGGCACCCGGCACCGACCCCCGCGTCTTCGTCGACGACTTCTTCGCCGCCCCCTTCGACCTGGCCGATCCCCGGCTCCTGCGCGCGTGCTGGCTACCGCGCCCCGGCGGCGGCGAACTCCTGCTGCTCCTGCATCACATAGCTGTCGACGGCTGGTCGCTGAACGTCCTGTTCGGTGACCTGTCGGCGGCGTACGCCGCGTACACGCGGGTGCCTGAGCCCCCGGACCCGGCCGCGCTCACGGACGCACCGCAGGCCCCCACCCCCCTCGACCACGCGGCCTGGCAGGCCGAGTGGTTCACGTACGACGCCTACCAGGTCCAGCGGGCCGGACTGCGCGAGCACTACGCCGCGTCGGCGCGGGAGCCGCTTCCTTTGGAACCGACCCGTACGACCGGGCACGCGTCCGCCGGCCGGCTGCTGCGCACCACGCTCGACGCGGACCGCCGGGCCGTCCTCGACCGGCTCTGCGCCGACCTCGGCCTCACCCGCTTCCAGCTGCTGCTCGGCGTCTACGCCTGGAGCCTGTACGGGGTGACCGGGAGCACCGCGCCCCGGATCGCGGGGCCTGTCGCGGGGCGGCCGGTGCAGGAGTTCGAAGCGAGCGTCGGCATGTTCGCGAACACGCTGCTGCTGCCGCTCGGCCTGACGCCGCACGAACGGCTGCGGACCCAGGTGCGGCGGCACGCCGACGCCGCGCAGGCGGTCCTCGACCGGCAGGACGTCGCCCTCGCCCACGTCCTCACCGACGTCCACGCCGACCGGGGCACGGGCGTCGGGCAGTCGCCGTTCGACTTCCTCTTCGTCCTGGAGAACACCGACTTCGGCGCTCTCGCCCTGCCCGGCTGCACGGCACGGCCCGCGTGGCCGACACCGAGCGAGGCGAAGTGCCCGCTGACCCTGTCGGTGGTGGAGCACGGCACGGACGTCGACTGCCTGTGGGAGTACGACGCCCGGTACTTCGACGCCGCCGACGTGACCGCGCTGGACGGGCTTCTCCGCCGCGCACTCGACCTGCTGGCCGCCGGAGGGGACGCCACCCTCGCCGACCTGGTGGCGCCCCACCGCCGTGCCCTGCCCGAACCCGGCCGCGCCCCCGCCGTCCCCCCGGCGTTCACCACCGTCGCCGAAGGCTTCGCCCTCCAGGTCCGCCGCACCCCCGACGCCCCGGCGCTCGCCTCGGCGGACCGCACGTACTCCTACGCCGAACTCGACGCGTACGCCGCCGCCCTCGCCGCCGCGCTGCGGCACGAGCACCCGGTGCCCGCGGACGACGACGGCCCCCGGCACGTGGCCCTGTACCTCCAGGCCTCGCCCGAGCACGTCGTGGCGCTCCTCGCGCTGGCCCGCCTCCATCTGACCGCCGTGCCCCTCGACCCGTCCTATCCGCCCGCGCTGCTGCGGCAGATCGTGGAGCAGGTGCGGCCGCTGTGCGTCCTGGTGCCGCCGGACGACACCATCGGCACGGACGGGAACGGCGGGGCGAAGGGCACGGACGGGAACGGCGGGAACGGCGGGACCGGCGCGGATGGGCTCGACGCCTTCGCCCCTGCCGGGCTGCCGCGCCGTCCCGTCGTGCTCCCGGACACCGCGCCGGCCACGGGTGCGGCGGCCGGGGCGCTGCCTCCGCTCAGCGGGTCGCACGCCGGGCCGCACAGCGGGCCGCACAGCGGGTCGCACGCCGGGCCGCACAGCGGGCCGCACGCCGGGCCGCACGACGGACTGCGGCCGCTGTACACCCTGTTCACCTCCGGCTCCACCGGCGTGCCCAAGGGCGTGCGGGTGCCCGACCGCACCCTGTGCAATCTGCTCCAGTGGCAGCGCGAGTCCGGCGGGCTCGCGGCGCCCGCCGTCACCCAGCAGTTCGCCATGCTGTCCTTCGACGTCTCCTTCCAGGAGGTCTTCGGCACGCTGTGCGGCGGCGGTCTGCTCCATCTCGTGCGTCCCGGTCTGCGCCAGGACGCGCCCGCGCTCCTCGACCGGCTCGAAGCCGACGGGATCGAGCGCCTCCATCTGCCGTACGTGGCGCTCCAGGTCCTCGCCGAACACGGCGTCCGCCTCGGCCGCCACCCCTCGCGGCTGCGCGAGGTCGTCACCGCGGGCGAGCAGCTGCTGTGCACGGACGCCATCCGCCGCTGGTTCGCCGGGCTGCCCGGCGCACGCCTGTTCAACCACTACGGGCCGACCGAGACACACGTGGTCAGCGCCCTGTGCCTGGAGGGGGACCCGGCGGACTGGCCGGAGCGGCCCGCCATCGGGCGCCCGGTCGCGGGCGCCTGGCTGCGGGTCGTCGACGACGCCGACGAAGCCGTACCGCCGGGGCGTCCCGGCCGGCTCCTCATCGGCGGTCCCATGGCCGCCCCCTGCTACCTCGGCGACCCCGCCCTCGACGCGGAGCGCTTCGTCGACCTGCCCGGCCTCGGCACCTTCTACCGCAGCGGCGACGTGGCCCGCTTCGACGCGGACGGCCTGCTGCACTACCTGGGCCGCGACGACCAGCAGATCAAGGTGAGCGGCCACCGCCTCGAACTGGGGCAGGTCGAGGCCGCGCTCCTCCGGCACCCGGACATCGCCAACGCCGTGGTCGTACGGGACGACACCGACCGGCTCGTCGCCTGCGTGCAGCTGCGTGACGGCGCCGCCCCGCACGCCGTCACCCCGGCCGTCCTCTCCCGCCATCTGGCGCCCCTGCTGCCCCCGTACATCCGCATCGACCGCTTCCGGAGGCTGCGCGCGCTGCCCCTCGCCCCCAGCGGCAAGCTGGACCGGCGGGCGGCGCTCACCGTTCCCGGCGAAGAACTGCGGGACCCCGAAGCGGTCACGGGGCCGGATGCCGACGCGGGCCTCTCCTCGTCCGAGGTCCGGCTCAGCGCCCTGTTCGAAGAGGTCGTCGGACTTCCCGTCGGGCCCGACGAGCGCTTCTTCGACGCCGGGGCGTCCAGCCTCGACCTGATGCGCTTCCACCTGCGGTGCACCGCCGAGCCCGGCCTGCGCTTCACCGTCCCCGACCTGTTCGAGCACGTGACGGTGCGGCGGCTCGCGGCGTTCCTCGAAAGAACGACGGTGCCCGGCCCGGTCACCCGGGGCGCGCCTGAGCCCGTGCCCGCCGCCGACGAACCCGTCGCCGTCGTCGGCATGGCGGTCCGGCTGCCCGGCGCCGACGACCTCGCCGCCTTCTGGGACCTGGTGTGCACGGGCGCCCGCGGCATCGAGCACTTCGACGCCGCCGACGGCCTGGTCGGCGCGCGCAGCCAGATGTCCGGCCTGCTCTCCTTCGACCCCGAGCACTTCGGCATCAGCCGCCAGGAGGCCCGGCTGATGGACCCGCAGCAGCGGCACCTGCTGATGAGTTCCGTCCAGGCCCTCGCGCACGCCGGTGTCACCGACCCGGCCGCCCGGCGCGTCGGGCTCGTCGCCGGGTGCGGCGAGAACACCTACTTCCAGTCGCTGCTCCGCGACGGCGACCCGGAGCAGGTGCCCGACAGCTTCCACATGGCCCTGCACCACGACAAGGACTTCCTCACCACCAAGGTGGCCTACCACCTCGATCTGTCGGGCCCCGCCTTCACCGTGCAGGCGGCGTGCGCCAGTTCGCTGGTGGCGGTGCACGTCGCGGCGGGGCTGCTGCGCCAGGGCGACGCCGACGTGATGCTCGCGGGCGGCGTGCTCGTCGACACCCTCCTGACCGACGGCTACGCCTACCGGCCGCAGCACATCTTCTCCAAGGACGGACACTGCCGCCCGTTCAGCGACGACGCGGACGGGACCGTCGGGGCGAGCGGTGTCGGCGTGGTGGTCCTGAAGCCGCTGCGGAGCGCGCGCAGGGACGGCGACACCGTGTACGCGGTGATCACCGGCTCGGCCCTGAACAACGACGGCGCGGGGAAGATCGGTTACAGCGCGCCGTCGCTCGCCGGGCAGCGCGAGGTGATCCGTACCGCGCTGCGCCGCAGCGGCCGTACCGGCGCCGACATCGGCTATGTCGAGGCACACGGCACCGGTACGCGGCTCGGCGACCCCGTCGAGGTCGGTGCCCTGCGGCAGGCCTTCGGGCTCCCGGACGCGCCGGGTGCGGACGGCGCGGACCGCGCGGGCGACGGGAGCGCGGACGACGCGGGCGGCGCGGGCCGCTGTGCGCTGACGTCGGTGAAGAGCCAGATCGGTCATCTCGGTGCCGCGGCGGGCGTCGTCGGACTCGTACGGGCCGCGCTCGCCGTGCACCACGGGGTGATCCCGCCCACCGCGGACTTCCACCGGCTGAACCCCCACCTCGCCCTCGACGCGGCCCCTTTCCACATCCCGACCGAGGCGAGTCCCTGGCCCGCGGGGCGGCCCCGCGTCGCGGCCGTGAGCAGCTTCGGCATCGGCGGCACCAACGCCCATCTCGTACTCGAAGCAGCCCGCGCCCCTGACGAGGCCGTCCCGGCGGCGCAGCCGGATCCGACGTACTGCCTGGTGCTGTCCAGCAGCAGTTCCGCGGGGCTGCGCGCCGACGCCGCCCGCGTCGCCGACTACCTGGCGGCGCGCCCGGAGGCGTACGGCCGCGTCCTGCGCCATCTCCAGGCCGGACGGCCCGCGCGGCGCCGGCGGGCCGCGGCGGTCTGCCCCGACGCCGGGGCCGCCGTGGCCTGGCTGCGTACGCTGGCCGCCGCCGAAGCGCCCGGCGTGGACACGGCAGCCCCAGCGGATCCGACTCCCTGCACCGCCACGCACCGCACGGCGGCCCCGGAGCTCGCCGACGCCTGGCTCGCGGGCCGGACCGTCGTCTGGCCCCCGGGTCCTGCCCAGGCACCCTGGGACTTCCCCCCACCGGCCTTCCACCTCACCGAGTACGACTTCCGGCGCGCCGCCCCCGCGGCCGCGGGGGCGGCCACCGAAGGCGGCACCGGCCGGCCGCAGCGGCTGCCCGAGGCCGACTGGCTGCACCAGCCGCACTGGGTGCGCCTCGGCCGCGCCCGCACCCCGGCGGGTCCGCGCACACCCGCGCTCCTGGTGGCGATGGCCGCCGCGCCGCTGCCCCCGGAGGCGCTGCGCCCCTTCGCCGCGGTGTACGAGCGGGTGGTACGGGTCGGCGCAGGTCCCGCTTTCGCCCGCGTCGCGGAGGACGTCTACGAGGTGGATCCCGCCGAGCCCGCCTCACTGCGGCAGTTGCTCCACGCGCTGGCCGCCGCGGGCTCCTCGGGTCCGTCGGGGCCGACGGACGTCGACTGGCTGCACGCGCTGCCGCTCGCGGTGGCCGGCCCCGTGGGCGAGGACAGCGTCGACCGCGCCCGGTGGGCCTGCCTGGACACCCCAGCGGCCCTCACGCAGGCGGCGGCCGACGTCCGGGACGTGCTGCGCGTGCGGCCCTGGTGGCTCTCGTACCGCGCCCAGCCGGTCGAAGGCGACGTGCTGCGACCGGAGTCGGGGCTCCTCGCGGGCGCCGCGGAGGTGCTGCCGCAGGAGTGCGCCGTCGACGGCCGCTGGCTCGACCTGCCCTCCGCTGACCCCGGCGAATGGGCCGCCGCCCTGGCCGCGCTGACCGCCGGGGCCGACGCCTCGAAGGCCCTGCCACGGCGGCTGGCGCTGCGGAAGGGCTACTGGTGGCGGCAGGCACTGCTCCCCGTCCCCACCGCCGACGTACTCGACGTACCCGATGTGCTCGGCGTACCCGGCGTACCCGGTCCGTCCGAGGGGACGGGACCGGGTACGCCCGACGCGGGGACCGGCACTTATGTGGTGCTCGGCGGCACCGGCGGGATCGGCGGCGCACTCGCGGCCTGGCTGCTCGCGCGGTCGGACTGCCGGGTCGTCCTCACCTCACGGCGCCCTCGGCTCCCCGACGGCCTGGCGCCGTGGGCCGACCGCGTCGAGCTGGTCGAGGCCGATCTGGCGACGGAGCCGCTCGACGTGATCCTGAAGCGGATCGAGGGTTGCGCTCCCCGCGTCGACGGTGTGGTGCACGCCGCGGGTGAAGCGGGCGGCGGCCTCGTCGCGCGCCGCGACCGTGCCGCCGTACGGCGGGTCACGGAGGCCAAGCTGCGGGGCGCTCTCCTGGTGGAGCGGCTCGTGGAGCGGCACCGCCCGGACTTCGCCGTGTACTGCTCGTCGATGGCGGCGCAGTTCGGGGGCGTCGGACAGTTCGACTACGCCGCCGCGGGCGGCCTCCTCGACGGCTTCGCCCGCCACTCGTCGGGCGACACCGGAACCACGGTGCGGCTCGGCATCGGCTGGGACATCTGGAGCGAGGCGGGCATGGCCCGCGACGCCCTCCCGACCGACGCCCGGCACCAGGCGCACCTCGCGGTCGGCCTCGCGGTGGCGGAGGGGCAGCGGCTGTTCGCCAGGGCGCTGCACCTCGGCCTGCCGCACCTCCTGGTATCCACCACCGGCATCGAGCGTGCACGCGAGTTCTACGCGGCGCCCGCGGACACCCGGCCGCCGCCGGCCCCGCACGAGGCCCCCGGCCGCAGCACCGATGAGGTCGCCGAGCGGCTCGACGGCTGGGTGCGCTCCCTCCTCGGCGTCGACGGCCTCGACCCGGACGCCTCGCTGTACGACCACGGCGCCGACTCGCTGACGCTGCTCGACCTGATCGCCAAGGTGGAGCAGCACTACGGCGTCGACGTGGAACTCTCCGAACTGAGCCACCGGGTCAGCCTCAACGAGGTGCGCTCCCGCCTCAGCGCCGCCGTGCCGGAGCACCTCGTGTCCGTGGAGGTGTGGCAGGAGGGGACGAGCCGGGACCTGATCTGCCTGGTGCATCCGGTCGGCGGTGACATCCAGGCGTACCGGGCCCTGGTCTCCGAGCTGGACCCCCGCCTCACGGTCTGCCTGATCGCCGACCCGGCGCTGCGCCGCGCGGACCTGCCCGGCTGGTCGATCGCCGAACGGGCCCGCCACTACCACGCGGCGCTCCAGGCCCGCTTCCCGCACGGCACGTGGCGCTGGCGCCTGGCGGGCTGGTCGTTCGGCGCCTGGGTGGCGCACGCCATGGCCGCCGAGGCGGAGGCGTCGGGGCGCCCGGCCACCCGGCTGTATCTGCTCGACCCGCCGCCCCCGGACGCCGCGCGGCTGTTCCGGGCGTACGACGAGACGCAGTTCGAGGCGGTCTTCGCGCACGAGCTGGGGCAGGGCTCCGGTGCGGCCACGGGTCCGTCGGCCGGGGCGGCCACGGGTCCGTCGGCCGAGGCGGCCACGGCGTACGCGCGGCGCCTCGCCCGCTGCTGCCGAGCCAACGTGGCAGGCATGGCGCGGCACGAGCTGCCCCGGCTGACCGGCACCCCCGCGCGGGTGTGGCTGGCGGGCCGTCCCGTGGCGGACCTGCCGCCGCCGGGGCCGGTGGGCGACCAGCAGCGAGCCTGGCGGGCGGAGTTGCCGCGGCTGAGGTCCTGCGACGTCCTCGACGCCACGCACTACGGCGTCGTCAGCGCCCCGCAGGTGCGGGCGGTGGCCGCCGCCGTCAACGCCGAGTCCCTGCCGGACGCGCCGCACGAGGCCGGGTAGGCAGCGCCCCGGCCCGCGCGAGGGCAGACGCCGTCGACCGTACGGGCACACCGTCCTGCCCGTACGCCCGCCCCGCACGCGCCGGAAGCCAACCCTCCGTCACCTGCCTATACGATCACGCCAGGCGGGCACCGACCGATGCCCGCCCTCATGCAGCGCACAACAATAGGTGGGGGCAACACCTGATGGCAGGAACCAAGTTCACCCGTACCGCGACGGTGACCGTGACCGGCGTCGTGTTCGCGGCACTGGGAGCGACGACGGCCGTGGCCGGGCCCGCGAGCGGTCCGAAGGCCGATCCGGCGCCGGTGCGCGCCGCCCTGGACCGCACCGTCGCCGCGGGCGCGCCCGGCGCCTTCGCCGTCGTGCACGACCGCGACGACGCGAGCCGCGACCTGCGCGTCGCCGTCGGCAAGTCGAACCTCGGCGGCACGCCGATGAAGACCGACCGGCGGTTCCGGGTGGGCAGCAACTCCAAGATGTTCACGTCCGTCCTCGTGCTGCGCCTCGCCGAGCAGGGCCGCATCGACCTCGACGAGCCGCTGCGCGACTACCTCCCGGCGGGCACCCTGCCCGCGGACTGGGAGATGACCGGCCGCCAGGTGCTCCAGCACCGCTCGGGGGTCTTCGACCACACCAACGACCTCCTGGAGCAGCCCGGCGAGGAGACCACCAGCGCGTTCGAGAAGCGCATCCGCAACACCGTCTACCAGCCCGCCGACCTGGTGGCGCTGTCGGTGAAGCACGGCAAGCAGTTCACGCCGGGGGAACGCTACTCGTACTCGAACACCAACTTCGTCCTCCTCGGCATGGCCGTGGAGCACATCACCGGCACGTCCTACGCCGAGAACCTGCGCACGCAGATCATCAAGCCGCTCAAGCTGCGCAAGACGTCGTACGTGGTCCCGTCCAAGAAGATCGCCGGGGCGCACGTCACCGGCTATCTGACGAACGACGACCGCACCAAGCCGCTCCTGGACTCCACCGAGCAGAACGGCTCGTGGGTGGGCAGCGCGGGCGCTGTCATCTCCTCCGCCGCCGACCTCGACACCTTCCTCTCGGCGCTGCTCGCGGGCGACTCCGGCGGGCTGCTCTCCGACGAGTCGGTGGGGCAGATGACGACCGTGCTGCCCACCCCGACGGCGAAGGTCTCCTACGGCCTCGGGCTGCGCGAGATCACCCTGTCCTGCGCCAAGGTGTACGGCCACGGCGGCATCGTCCAGGGCTACCAGACCCAGTCCTTCGCCACCCGCGACGGCCGCCGCACGGTCGTGGCCGTCGCCAACGCCTCCAACAACAGCGGCGTGACGCAGGCCCTGACCAACACCCTCGAACCGGCCTTCTGCGGCACCAAGCCCCCGGCGGCCGCCAAGTTCGAGCGCTCGCCCGCCCCGGCCCCCGCCTCCGTCCCGGTGGCCGACGACACCCGGTTCTGACCCCGGCCGGGCCCCGTCCACCTCACTGAGGACCGAGGCCGGGGCCCAGTTCGGAGCGTACGAGGGCGGCCACCTGGCGCACCTCGTCGCTCTCCAGCATCTCCCAGTGGTCGCAGGCGAGCGGCTCCACGTGGTAGCCGCCGCCCGCGCGCCGCTCCCAGAACTCCCGCATCCGCCTGCGCAGGTCCTCGGGCATCGCCTCCTCTACGGCCTGCACGAAGACGGTCCTGGCCGCGGTCGGCGGCGGGGCGTAGGCGGCGATGGCGCTCCGGTTGTTGTTGTAGACCTGGAAATAACGTTCTATTTGCTGGTCCTCGATGCCGGGGTACATGCCGTTGAACTTGACGAGCTTGTCGCGGAACTCGTCCATGCCGACGGGTCCGACGGCGGCGCGCGCGGCGGCGTCCTCCGTTCCCGGCGCGTCGAGGAGCACGACGCTCAGCCGGGTGTGTCCCGCGGCGGCGAGGCGGCGGCCCAGTTCGTGAGCGACAAGACCGCCGAAGGAGAGCCCGACGACGACCAGCGGGGCGCCGTCCAGGAGCGGGGCCACCAGTTCCTCGTACGCCTCGGCCATGGCCTCGACCGTCGTCAGGAACGCCCCGCCCTGGTGCAGCCCCGGCGCCTGGATGCCGTACACACCGACGGTGTCGGGGAGTTCCTTGGCCAGGGAGAGGTAGCAGAACGCGGTGCCGCCCGCCGGGTGGACGCAGAGCACGCGCGCGTGGCCGTCGCCCTCGCGGAAGGCGATGAGGTCGCTGGGCGGCGTGTCGGAGGCGCCGTGGCGCAGCCGTTCGGCGAGTTCCTCGATGGTGGGGTGGAGCAGCAGGTCGCGGACCGAGATGTCCTCGCCGAGCTCCTCGCGGATGGCGTGGGCGAGTTTGATGGCCGAGATGGAGGTGCCGCCGACGTCGAAGAAGCTGTCGCGGATACCGATGTCGGCGGTGAGCAGGACGCGCCGCCACAGTTGGTAGAGGGTCCATTCGGCGTGGTCGCGCGGGTTGGCCCGGTTGACCTGGTCGGGGCGTTCCACGCTCGCCCGCTCGATCAGGGCGGCCCGGTCGAGCTTGCCGTTCGGGGTGAGCGGCAGCCGGTCAAGGGTCAGGAAGTGCGAGGGCACCAGATAGGTGGGCAGGCGTTCGCCGAGGAAGGCGCGCAGCTGCCCGTCGGAGGGGCCGCCGACGGCCGGGTCGCCGGGGACGAGACAGGCGAGCAGGTGCGGGGCGCCGTGCTCCGCGGCGACCACTACGGCGGCCCGGTCGATGTTCGGGTGCCTGACGAGGGCTGCCTCGATCTCGGCGGGCTCGACGCGGATGCCGCGGATCTTGGTCTGGTCGTCGGCGCGGCCCGCGTACACGAGCTGGCCCTCGGGGGTCCGGCGGGCGAGGTCCCCGGTGCGGTACATGCGGGCGCCGGGCGGCCCGTAGGGGTCGGCGACGAAGCGTTCGGCGGTCAGGGCCCGGCGGCCGTGGTAGCCGCGGGCGAGGTGTCCCGCGACGTACACCTCGCCGACGGCCCCGGGCGGCAGCGGGGTGAGGGCGGGGCCGAGGACGTGGGCACGCATGTTGCCGAGGGGTGCGCCGATCGGCACGGCACCGGTGTCCGGGAGGTCCTCGTCGGCGGTGAACGCGGTGGCGTAGAACGCCTCGGTCTGGCCGTAGGCGTTGACGATCCGGGCGCCGGGGACGGCCCGGCGCAGCCGCTGGACGAGCGGCGCGGGCAGGGCCTCGCCCGCGAGGACGACGGAGTCGGCGCGCAGCGCGTCGTCGCCGAGCTGGTCGAGGAGTTCGGCGAGGACGGACGGCACGGCGCTGATGAGGCCGCCGCTCCAGCCGCCGCGCTCGCCGACCGCGAGGAGGTCGCGGACGACCTCGACGGTGCCGCCCGCGGCGAGGGTGGTGAGGATCTCGAAGACGGACACGTCGAAGTTGACGGAGGTCGCCGTCAGGGTGCGGGTCCGCGCGGTGATCCCGGTGCTGTCGGCGAGCAGCAACGCGCCGTTGACCAGGGTGCGGTGGGTGAGGGTGACGCCCTTGGGGGTGCCGGTGGAGCCGGAGGTGTACATCACGTACGCGGCGTTGTCGGGCCGCACCCGCGGCGGCTCCCCGGCGGAGCCGGCGGAGGGCGCGGGGGACCCGAGATCGACGTCCTCCACGCACAGCCGGGGCACGTCGTGGGTGGTGGGCAGGGCGTGGGCGGTGGTGGTGGAGGTCAGGACGAGGGCGGGGCGGGCGTCGGCCAGGATCTGGTCGAGGCGTGCGCTGGGGTAGGCGGGGTCGATCGGGAGGTAGGCCGCACCCGCCTCCAGGACGGCGAGCATGCCCACGACGAGGTCGGCGGTGCGGGGCAGTGCCAGGCCCACCACGGTCTCGGGTCCCGCGCCCCGGGCGCGCAGTTCGCGGGCGAGGCGGCCGGTCCGCGCGCGCAGTTCCGCGTAGCTGAGGCGGATGCTGCCGTCCGTCACGGCGGTGGCGTCCGGGCACTGGGCGGCGCGTTCGGCGATGAGGCGGTCGACCGTCCACGGCGGCACGTCGACGGCGGTGTCGTTGACCCGGCCGAGCAGGTCGCGTTCGGCGTCCGAGAGCAGGTCGAGGCGGGCGAGCGGGGTGTCCGGGTCCGCGGCCACCTGGTCCAGGATCCGGGCGAGGCGGGCGACGATCGCCTCGACGGCGGCCCGGTCGAAGGCGCCGTCGCGGTACTGGAAGTCCATCCGCAGGTCCGGCTCCGCGATCACGGTCAGCGGGTAGTGGGTGCCGGAGATCGCCCGTGTGCCCGTGACGGTGAGCCCGGACGCCGCGGCGGCGGCGCCGAGCCGGGGCCGGTCGACGGGTATGGACTCGAAGACGAGCATCGTGTCGAAGAGGGTGCGCAGCCCGGTCGCCTTCTGGATCTCGCTGAGGCCGTGGTGATGGTGGTCCAGGAGGACGGCCTGCCGTTCCTGGAGGCTGGTGAGGACCTGGGCGAGGGTGTCGCCGGGCGCGTACCGCACCCGTACGGGCAGGCCGTTGACGAACAGGCCGACCATCTCGTCGACGTGCGCCACCTGCGGCGGCCGCCCGGAGACGGTGGTGCCGAACACCACGTCCTGCCGCCCGGTCAGATGGCCGACGAGCAGGCCCCAGGCGCCCTGGAGGACGGTGTTGAGGGTGATGCCGAGGTCGGCCGCCCGGTCCTGGAGCGCGCGGACCGTGCGGGGCGGCACGCGCAGCTCCACGTGGCCTGCGTCGCTCCGCTCGACGGGGCCCGCGGGGGGCGGCCCGGCCAGGAGTGTGGGCTCGGTGACGCCGTCGAGCTCGGCCGCCCAGGCAGCCGCGGCGGCCTCCTGGTCCTGCTCCGCGAGCCAGCCGAGGAACGCCCGGTAGGGGCGCGCGGGCGGCAGTTGGGCCGCCGCGTCCCCCGCGTTCCCGCCGTGCGCGTACAGGTGGAGGAGGTCCGCCACCATCAGCGGCATGGACCAGCCGTCGAAGAGGACGTGGTGGACGGACAGCAGCAGTTCGGCGCGGTCGGCGCCGGTGTGGGCGAGGGTCATCCGCAGGAGCGGCGGGACCGCCGGGTCGAAGGGGACGGCGCGGTCCTCGGCGATGAGCCGGTCGAGGGCCGCGTCCCGGCAGGCGGCGTCGAGGTTTTGCAGGTCCACGACCTGCCAGGGCAGTCGGACGCCGTCGACGACGAGCTGGACCTGGTCGCCGGTGGCGCCGGTGGTGAAGGCGGTGCGCAGGGCGGCGTGCCGGTCGAGCAGCGCCTGGGCTGCCGTCCGCATCCGCTCGGGCTCGACGGTGCCGCCGAGGCGCAGCACGAAGTGCACGTGGTAGGCGTCGTACGAGACGTCGGCGAGGCTGCTCTCGAAGAGCAGCCCGGACTGCGCCGCCGTCACCGGCCACACCTCGGCGAGGCCGGGGTAGGTCCGCTGCCACGCCTCGCGGTCCTCCGGCGCCACGGCGACCAGCGGCTTGTCGGCGCTCCCCGGGCGGGAGCCGGGGAGCGCGGCCCCGGCCGGTCCGGCGGCGAGGGCGGCGAGGTGGGCGACGGTGCGGTGTTCGAAGATCTGCCGGGGGGTGAGGGCGATGCCGTGGGCGCGGGCGCGCGAGACGACCTGGACGGAGCGGATGCTGTCGCCGCCGACGGCGAAGAAGTCGTCGTCCACGCCGACGCGTTCGAGGCCGAGCACCTCCGCGACGACGGTGGCGAGGAGGCGCTCGGTGGCGGTGCCCGGCTCGCGGTGGGTGGTGCCCGCGGAGCTGTCGGGGCGGGGCAGGGCGGCCTTGTCGAGCTTGCCGTTGGGGGTCAGGGGCAGCGCGTCGAGGACGACGAACGCGGCGGGGACCATGAAGTCGGGCAGGCGCGCGGCGGCGAACCGGCGCAGCTCCTTGACCCGGACCCCGGCTCCGCCGGCCACCACGTAGCCGACGAGTTGCGCGCTCCCCCGGTTCTCGCGCACCACGACGACGGCGCGGGCGACGCCGGGGTGGCGGGTGAGGACGGCTTCGATCTCGGCGGGCTCGATGCGCAGACCGCGGACCTTGACCTGGTCGTCACCGCGGCCGAGGTACTCCAACTGGCCGTCGGGCAGGCGGCGTACGACGTCGCCGGTGCGGTACATGCGGGCACCCGCGAGGCCGTAGGGGTCGGCGACGAAGCGTTCGGCGGTCAGCGCGGGGCGGTTGCGGTAGCCGCGGGCCAGGCTGGGGCCCGCCAGGTACAGCTCGCCCGGGGTGCCCGCGGGGACGGGGGCGAGGCGCTCGTCGAGGACGCGGGTGCGGACGTCGGCGGACGCCGTGCCGATGGGAGCGGGGCCGGTCGTCAGGGGCGCGCTGAGGGTGGCGCAGACGGTGGCCTCGGTCGGGCCGTAGGCGTTGACGACGCAGCGCCCCCGCGCCCAGGCGTCGACGAGTCCCGGCGGGCAGGTCTCGCCCGCCATGGTCAGCGCCGTCAGCGAGGGCAGGGTCCCCGGAGCCGTCTCCGGCAGGGTGGCCACGACGCTCGGCGGCAGCGTGACGTGGGTGACCTTGCGCTCGGCGAGGGTCTGGTAGAGGTCGTCCCCCACCAGGCGCCGCTGCCGCGGCACGACCAGGGCGGCCCCGCTGGTGAGGGCCTGCACCAGCTCTCCGAACGCCGCGTCGAAGCTCGGCGACGCCACCTGGAGCACGCGCGATGCGGGTCCGATGGCCAGGCGCTCGCGCTTCGTGGTGCCGAGGGCGGCGAGACCGGCGTGGGTGACGGTCACACCCTTGGGGCGGCCCGTCGAGCCGGACGTGTAGATCACATACGCGGGATGGGCCGGCGCCACGGAGGTCCTCGGCGCGGTGTCGGGGGCCTGGTGCCAGGCGGCCCGGGTGGCTTCGGTGTCGACGGCGACGACGTCCACGGGCAGGCCTAGGGGCAGTTCCGCGAGGCAGTCCGCCGTGGTCAGGATCGCCGCCGGGGCGGCGTCGGCGACCATGTACGCGATCCGGTCCGCCGGATACTCCAGGTCGACGGGAAGGTAGGCGGCCCCTGCCTTCAGGACGCCGAGGGCCACGGCGACCTGGTCGGCGCAGCGCGGCATCGCCACGCCCACCAGGCTCTCGGGCCCGGCGCCGCGGCCGATCAGCCAGTGCGCGATCCGGTTGGCGCGCGCGTCGAGGTCCGCGTACGACCACACGGTGTCGTCGGCCTCCACCGCGAGGGCGTCCGGGTCCTGCCCGACCCGGGCCGCGAACAGCTCGGGGAACGTGCTCTGGGCGATGTGGTGGGGGGCCTCGGCCCGCTCGGCGGCGAGGAGTTCGGCGCGCTCCGCGTCGGTGAGGAGCGCGGCGTAGCTGATGCGGTGCGTGGGGTGGGTGACGGCGGTGGTGAGGAGGCGCTCCCAGCGGGTGATCAGGGTCTCGACGGTGGCGGCGTCGTACAGCTCGGTGGAGTACTCCACCGCGACCTGGATGCCGGCGGGCTCCGTGCGGTCCTCGAAGGTCTCGCTGAGGCTGAGGAGCATGTCGTAGCGGGACGTGCCGGTGCCCGCGAACCCGACGCCCACGCGCACACCGGGCAGGTCGAACCGGCCCTCCTCGTTGTTCTGGAGGACGAGGGCGATCTGGAACAGCGGGTGGTAGGAGGTGGACCGCTGCGGGTTGAGCCGCTCCACCAGGGCCTCGAAGGGGACGTCCTGGTGGGTGTAGGCGGCCAGGCTCGACTTGCGGACCCGGTTCAGGAGTTCGGCGAAGGTGGGGTCGCCGGAGGTGTCGGTGCGCAGCACGAGGGTGTTCACGAACAGGCCGACGAGGTCCGTGAGGCCCTCGTCGGTGCGGCCCGCGATGCCGCTGCCGATCGCGATGTCCTCGCCCACGCCGAGGCGGGTCAGGAGGGCGGCCATGGTGGCCTGGAGCACCATGAACGGCGTGGCGTCCGAGGACCGCGCCAACTCGACGACGGCCCGGTGGAGTTCGGGTCCGAAGGAGGCGGTGAGGACGTCGCCGCTGTAGTCCAGGGCTGCCGGGCGCGGCCGGTCGCCGGGCAGGGTCGTGGTCTCCGGCAGGCCTGCGAGCTGCTCGGCCCAGTAGGCGTACTGCTCGCCGAACAGGCTGTCGGGGTCGCCGGGCTCGCCGAGCAGGTCGCGCTGCCACAGCGTGTAGTCCGCGTAGCTCACCGGCAGCGGCTCCCACGCGGGCGAGGCGCCCCCGGTGCGGGCCGTGTAGGCCGTGGCCAGGTCGCGGGCGAGCGGCGCCACGGACCAGCCGTCGCCCGCTATGTGGTGGATCACCAGGGCGAGGACGTGCGCGTCGGTGCCGGTGCGGAGCAGGGTCGGGCGTACGGGGACGTCTGCGGCCAGGTCGAAGGTGTGCCGGGCGCCCTCGGCGACGGCGCGGGCGGCCTCGTCCGCGCCGGGCACCGCGCGCACGGTGAGCGGCGGCCGGGCCCGCTCCGGCGGCAGGACGTGCTGGTGGGGCCTGCCGTCGGCGTCCTCGGGGAACACGGTGCGCAGGGTCTCGTGGCGGGCGATGACGTCGTGGAGGGCCGACTCCAGGGCGGCGACGTCCAGTTGGCCGTCCATGCGCAGGACGAACGCCATGTTGTACGTGGGTGAGGGGCCCTCGTACTGGTGGAGGAACCACAGGCGCTGCTGGGCGAAGGAGAGCGGCAGGTGGTCGGGGCGCTCCTCGCGGCGGGTCAGCGGGGTACGGATGCGGCCGCCGGTGTCCAGGTGCGGGGCGAGGGCGGCCACGCTCGGGTGCGCGAAGAAGATCCGCAGCTCCACCTCGGCGCCGAGCGCGGTCCGGATGCGGCTGATCAGCTTCGTCGCGAGCAGCGAGTGGCCGCCCAGGTCGAAGAAGTCGTCGTCGATCCCCACCCGCTCGACGTCGAGGACCTCGGCGAACAGGTCGCACAGCAGCTCCTCGCGCAGCGTGCGCGGGCCCCGGCCGCCCGGCTGCGGGCCGAGGTCGGGCGCGGGCAGCGCCTGCCGGTCCAGCTTGCCGTTGGCGGTGAGCGGCACCGAGGCGATCGCGACCACGGACGCGGGCACCAGATGCGCCGGGAGGCGTTCCTGGAGGTAGCCGCGCAGCGAGCCGACGAGGGCTCCGATGCCGCCGGCGGCGGCCGGGTCACTGGCCAGCTTCTTGTCGCCGCGCCCCGAGGGCACATACACCCCCGTCAGGGCGCGGGCGGTCGTACCGGGATCGGCGGAGAGCAGCGCGTCGAAGCAGTCGCCCGCGTCCGCCCAGGTCAGCACGGAGCCGAAGCCGCGCGTCGCGGCCCAGTCGCCGAGCTGCTGCGGATCGAGCGCCGGATGCCCGGCCCGCGGAGGCATCAGGCGGGCGTCGACGGCCAGAGCGACCTCGCCGTCGACGCGGGCGTTGGGGATCCCGGTCACGCGCAGCACCTGGCCCTGCCGTGCGCGCACGAGGTCCGCGAGGCCGGGCAGGTCGGTGACCTGATGTCCCCAGGCGACGCTCGGGGCGCCGCTGACGTCCTCGACGGGGGTGCCGGGCTTGTGCAGGACGACTTCATAGCGGTGGCGGGTGAGTTCGTTGTGCGCCGCCCCGGACTTCAGGCGGATGTCGACGCCGGCCGCGCCGTGGCGCGTGCCCCAGCGTGCGAACCACTCCGGGTCGAGGACCAGCTCGGGCTCGGTGAGCATGGCCCGCTCCACGGCGGCGCGCGCCGCCGACGGGGCGGCGGCCGCGTCCCGGCCGCTCCGGGCGTGGTGCACCCCGGCGGCGAACAGGTGCAGGGACCCGGCGTTGCGCACGTCGCCCACCAGGATCCGGCCGCCCGTCCTGAGCAGCGTGAAGGCCTGGGCGAGTACCTGGTCCAGATAGGCGGCGTGCGGGAAGTACTGGATCACCGAGTTCAGGACCACCGTGTCGAAGTGGCCGACGGGCAGCCCGCTGACGTCGTCGGCGTGCCGGTGGAGCAGCGTGACCTTGTCCGCGTACCCGGCCTCGGCCACCTCCCTCGTCAGGCGCCCGATCACCTGCGAGGACAGGTCGGTCGCCCAGTACTCCTCGACGTGCGGCAGGACGTGCGCCATCAACAGGCCGGAGCCCACACCGAGTTCGAGTACCCGGCGCGGCTCCCGGCAGGTGATCCGCCGTACGGCCGCGTCCCGCCAGTCGCGCATCGCGTCCAGGTCGATGGGCGCACCGGTGTAGCTGGAGTTCCAGCCGTTGAAGTCCTCGCCCCACTGCGTCCCGGCCGTGGAGTAGACGTCGTCGTAGATCTGCTCCCACTCGTCGACCTGCTGCTGGGACTCCGTGACCTGCTGTGTGCCGTCCAGGTCCGGCACGACGTACGCCACCAGGCGCTTGGTGCCGTTCGCCGCGTGCACGGTGACGACGGAACGGGCCACGGACGGGTGGTCGGCGAGCACCGTCTCGATCTCGCCGGGTTCGATGCGCAGACCGTTGATCTTGACTTGGTCGTCGGCGCGGCCCAGGTACTCCAACTGGCCGTCCGCGCGCAGGCGTACGAGGTCCCCGGTGCGGTACATGCGGGTGCCGGGCGGGCCGTAGGGGTTGGCGACGAAGCGTTCGGCGGTCAGGGCCTTCCGGCCGTGGTAGCCGCGGGCCAGGGAGGGGCCGCAGACGTAGGCCTCGCCCGCGGCGCCCGGCGGCACCGGGGTGAGCCGGTCGTCGAGCACGCGGACCCGGCCGTCGGCGACGGCGGTGCCGATGGGTGCCGCGCCGTCCGTCAGGGGCGCGCTGACCGTGGCGCAGACGGTGGTCTCGGTCGGGCCGTAGGCGTTGACGACGCGCCGCCCCGCGCCCCACTTCGCGGCGAGCGCCCGCGGGCAGGCCTCACCGCCGACGGTCAGGACGCGCAGCGCGTCCAGGGTCCGCGGCGCCTCGTCGGGGAGGGTCGCGACGACGCTCGGCGGCAGCATCACATGCGTGATCCGCCGCTCCGCGAGGACCTGGTGGAGGTCGTCTCCGACTACGCGCCGCCACGGCGGCACCACCAGGGCCGCTCCGCAGGCCAGGCTCTGCACCAGCTCCCAGAACGCGGCATCGAAGCTCGGAGACGCCACTTGCAGGATCCGGGAGGTGGGCTCGACGGCGAGGCGTTCACGGGTGGTGGCGGCGAGCGCGGCGAGTCCGGCGTGGGTGACGGTCACGCCCTTGGGGCGGCCCGTGGAGCCGGACGTGTAGATCACGTACGCCGCGTGTGCGGGGGCGAGGGCGACGTCGGGGTCGGTGTCCGGGGCCTGCCGCCAGGCCTCCTGGACGTCGTCGGTGTCGACGGCGACCGTGTCGACGGCGAGTCCGCGCGGAAGCCCGGCGAGGGCGTCCGCCGTCGTCAGGACCATGGCCGGGGCCGCGTCCTCGACCATGTACGCGATCCGCTCCGCGGGGTACTCCAGGTCGAGGGGCAGATGCGCGGCGCCCGCCTTCAGGACGCCCAGGGACAGGGCCACCTGCTCGGCGCAGCGCGGCATCGCCACGGCCACCAGGCTCTCGGGGCCGATGCCGCGGCCGGTGAGCCAGTGCGCGACGCGGTTGGCCCGCGCGTCGAGGTCCGCGTACGACCACACCGTGTCGCCGGCCTCCACCGCGAGCGCCCCCGGGTCCCGGCGCACCTGTGCCGCGAACAGCTCGGGGAAGGTGGCTTCCGCGACGGTGCGCTCGTCCGGGCCGGTGGGCGCGGTCAGTTCGCGGCGCTCCTCGGCGGAGAGGAGGTCGATGTGACCGATGCGCTGGGCGGGGTCGGCGACGGCGGCGGTGAGGAGGCGCTGCCAGCGGGTGATCAGGGTGTCGATGGTGGCGGCGTCGAACAGCTCGGTGGAGTACTCGGCGGTGAGCGTGATGCCCGCGGGTGCGCCGCGCTCCCCGAAGGTCTCGGTGAGGCTCAGCATCAGGTCGTAGCGGGCCGTCCCCGTGCCCCGGTCGTCGACGCGGGCGCGCAGGCCGGGCAGTTCGTAGCCGGCCTCCTCGTTGTTCTGGAGGACGAGGGCGATCTGGAACAGCGGGTGGTGGGAGGTGGAGCGCTGCGGGTTGAGCTTCTCCACCAGGGCGTCGAAGGGCACGTCCTGGTGGGTGTAGGCGGCGAGGCTGGTCTCCCGCACCTGGGCGAGGAGGTCGGCGACGGTGGGGTCGCCGGAGGTGTCCGTGCGCAGCACGAGCATGTTGACGAACAGGCCGACGAGGTCCTTCAGGCCCTCGTCGGTGCGGCCCGCGATGCCGCTGCCGATCGCGATGTCGTCGCCCGCGCCGAGGCGGGACAGCAGGGCGGCCATGGTGGCCTGGAGCACCATGAAGGGTGTCGCGCCGCTGGTGTGCGCCAACTCCGTGACACCGCGGTGCAGTGCGGGCGGGAAGGCGCGGCGGAGCCGGTCGCCGCTGTAGTCGAGGTCGGCCGGGCGCGGCCGGTCGCCGGGGAGCGTCGTCGTCTCCGGCAGCCCGGCGAGCTGCTCGGCCCAGTAGGCGTACTGCTCACCGAACAGGCTCCGCGGGTCCGTCTCGTCGCCGAGCAGGTCGCGCTGCCACAGCGTGTAGTCCGCGTAGCTCACCGGCAGCGGCTCCCAGTCCGGTGCCGTCCCTGCCGTGCGGGCGCGGTAGGCGGCGGTCAGGTCGCGGGCCAGCGGGGCCAGGGACCAGCCGTCGCCGGCTATGTGGTGGATGACCAGGGCGAGGACGTGGGTGCCGGCGCCGGTGCGCCGGCCGTCGGCCTCGTGCCGCTCGGTACCGGTCTCGGCACCGGTCTCTGCACCGGTCTCTGCACCGGTCTCCGCACCGGTCTCTGCACCGGTCTCCGCACCGGTCTCTGCACCGGTCTCCCCACCGGTACGGAACAGGCTCGCGCGCACCGGGAGTGCCGCCGCAAGGTCGAACGGGCGGCGGGCGGCCTCGGTGAGGCACTCGGACAGTTCGTCCTCGCCGTGCACCTGCCGTGCCGAAAGCGCGATCCGGTGGTGCCGGTGGACTTCGTCGACGTCCAGGACGCGCTGGTGGGGTCCGCCGTCGGCCTGCGGGAACACGGTGCGCAGGGTCTCGTGCCGGGCGATCACGTCGTGGAGCGCCGACTCCAGTGCCTCGACGTCGAGTTCCCCGGTCAGGTGGAGGGTGAACGGCATGTTGTACGTGGGCGACGCCTGGTACTGGTGGAGGAACCACAGGCGTCGCTGGGCGGCGGAGAGCGGGAGCCGTCCGGGGCGCTCGGAGCGGCGGGTGAGCGGCGTCCGGGCGCGGGCGGAGCCGTCCAGACGGAGGGCGAGTCCGGCCGCGGTGGGGTGGGCGAAGACGGTGCGCAGGCCGACCTCGGCACCGAGGGCCGCACGCAGCCGGCTGATCAGCTTCGTCGCGAGCAGCGAGTGGCCGCCCAGGGCGAAGAAGTCGTCGTCGACTCCGACCCGGTCCAGGCCGAGCACCTCGGCGAACAGGCCGCACAGCAGCGCCTCCCTGGGGGTGCGCGGGGCGCGTCCCGTGGTCCGCGCGGCGAAGTCGGGGGCGGGCAGGGCCCGGCGGTCCAGCTTGCCGTTGGCGTTCAGGGGCAGCTCGGCGACGGCGAGGACGGCGGCGGGGACGAGGTGGGCGGGCAGCAGCTCCTTGAGGCGGTCGCGGAGCGCGCCGACCAGCGCGCCGATCCGCACGGCGGCAGCCGGGTCGTTGGCGAGCGGGGCGTCCGCGTGGTCCGGCGGGAGGCAGGTGCCGGTGAGGGCGCGGCCCGTGCCGGGGCCTTCGGTGAAGACCAGCGCGTCGAAGCACTGCGCGGCCCGCGACCAGGTCGGCACGGCGCTCCAGCCCCGCGCCCCGGCCCACTCGGCGACCTGCGGCGGATCGAGCGCCGCCGCGCCGGTCGCGGACCCCTCGACCCCGTCGACCCCGTCGAGCCCCTCGTCCCCGTCGAGGAGGCAGGCGCCCACGGCCAGGGCGGCCTCGTCGCGCAGCCGGGCGTTGGGCACGCCGGTCACGCGCAGGACGTGTCCGGCACTCCCCCGCACCCGCTCCTCCAATTCGTGCAGGTCGGTGACGTCGCGGCCCCACGCCACCGCGGCGACACCGCTGACGTCCTCAACAGGGGCACTGGGGGCGCCGGGGGCGCCGGGCTTGTGCAGGACGACTTCGTAGCGGTGGCGGGTCAGTTCGTTGTGGGCGGCGCCGTCCTTGAGGCGGACGTCGACGCCCGCGGCTCCGTGGCGCTCGGCCCACTGCGCGAACCAGGCCGGGTGCAGGGCGAGTTCGGTGTCCGTCAGGAGCGCGCGTGCCACCGCCACCCGTACCGCGGCCGGATCGGCGCCCGGCCCGTCCGGTTCCTGGGCGTGCCGGGCCCCGGTGTGGAACAGCGGCAGCGTGGCCGCGTTGCGCACGTCCCCGACCACGATCCGACCGCCCGGCGCGAGCAGGGTGAAGGCCCCGGCGAGCACCCGGTCCAGATGGGCGGCGCCCGGGAAGTACTGGACGACGGAGTTGAGGACCACCGTGTCGAAGTGGCCGTCCGGGAGGCCGCGCACGTCGTCGGCGCTCCGGTGGAGCGGCGTGAACCGGTCCCCGAACCCGGCACGCCCGGCCTCACGGGCGAGGCGGGCGACGGCCCGCGCGGAGAGGTCCGTGGCCCAGTACTCCTCGACGTGGGGCAGCAGGCGGGCGGCCAACAGGCCCGATCCGGCGCCGATCTCGAGGATGCGGCGCGGGTGCGGCTGCGCGGACAGGATGTGCCGCACGGCCGCGTCGCGCCACTCCCGCATCTCGTCGCGGTCGATGGGCTCGCCGGTGGCGCGGGAGTTCCAGCCGGTGAAGTCCTCGCCCCAGACCGCGTCGGCGGTGGCGTACACCTCGTCGTAGACCTGCGCCCACTCCTCGACGACGCGCCGCTCGGCGCTCACGGCGGACCCCGCCCCGCCGTCGCCGCCGTTCCCGTCGCTCCCGTCGCTTCCGCCGCTTCCGCCGTTCATGGCTTCACCGGCGGATTCCGGCTCCGGCACCACGTACGCCACCACATGCCGTTCACCCACCCGGTCCTGCCGTACGACGACAGCGGCGCGCGCCACGCCCGGCTGTGCGGCGAGGACGGCCTCGACCTCGCCGGGCTCGATCCGGAAGCCGCGGACCTTGACCTGGTCGTCGGTGCGGCCGTGGAAGGTGAGGCAGCCGTCCGGCGCGCGCGAGACCAGGTCGCCGGTGCGGTACATGCGGGCGCCGGGGCGGTCGCCGAAGGGGCAGGCGAGGAAGCGTTCGGCGGTCAGGGCGTGGCGGCCGGTGTAGCCGCGGGCCAGCCCCTCGCCCTCCAGGTACAGCTCACCGGGGTCGCCGTCCGGCACCGGGGCGAGCGCCGCGTCCAGGACGTGGACGCGCAGGGCGGCCAGCGGCTCGCCGATCGGCACCACGTCGCCGACGCGGTCCGCGTCGGTGACCGGGTGCAGGGTGGCGGCCACGGTCGCCTCGGTGGGTCCGTATCCGTTCACCACGGTCAGGCCGGGGCAGGCGCGCAGGACCCGGGTGACCGCGGCCGGGGACAGCGCCTCCCCGGCGGCGCACACCTCGCGAAGCCCGGCGAAGGCCGTCGGATCGTCGTCGGCGATCAGGGCGAAAAGAGCCGCGGTCAGTGTCACGGCGGTCACGCCGTGGTCGGCGACGGCCGCCGCGAGCACGGTGGCGTCGAGGCGCCCCGGCGGGGCGAGCACGACCGTGCCGCCGCCGAGGAGCGGCAGCCACAGGTCGTAGGTGGAGGCGTCGAAGGCGAGGGTGTTGTGCAGCAGGAGCCGCTCGTGGCGCCCGGTCGCGAAGGCGGGATCGGCGGCGAGGCCCACCACGCCCCGGTGGGTGATGGCGACGCCCTTGGGGCGGCCCGTTGACCCGGAGGTGTACATCACGTACGCGAGTTGGCCCGGCTGCGTGCGGCGCCCCGCCCGCAGGCGTTCCGTAGACGCCGCGGCGAGGTCCGCAGCCGTGCAGGGCTCGTCGAGGACGAGGCGGGGAGTGGTGTGTCCGGGCAGGGCGGAGGCGGTGCGGGTGTCGGTGACGAGCAGGGCGGGGGCGGCGTCGTCGAGGAGGAACCGGAGCCGGTCGCCGGGGTGTTCGGGGTCCAGGGGCAGATAGAGGCCGCCGGCCTTGAGGACGGCGAGGACGGTGACCACGTATGCGGCGGAGCGCGGGAGCGCGACGGCGACGACGGACTCCTGGCCGATCCCGTGCGCGTGCAGGACGTGCGCGAGGCGGTTGGCCGCGGCGTCCAACTCCCCATAGGTCAGGGGTGCGTCGGCCCCGCCGACCACGGCTGCCGCGTCCGGGGCGGCGTCCGCCCACTGCTCGAACCGGGCCGCGACAGTCGTGTCCGGTGTGACCAGTGAGGTGGACGAAGTCCTCGGGACAGCCATGTTGGGCACGCTCCTTCTGTGGCCACTGTGGTAGTTGGCAACAGCAGGGACCCTAACGTTCGGTCCTGTCCGGGCGGAAGGTTCGACTGCCGGATCCGGGGTGCTTTGTTCCACTTCGCCGACTCGCCCCGGCACCGGTCCAGTTGCGTCGCAACCGCCCGTGCTCCAAGGGGAGAGATGCAGGCCGGAGAGGCGAGGGTACAGCTTGAATCAGCCATCCTCGATCACCCGTTCCCGGCCATGACGCCATCACCGTCACACGGACGGCCCATTTAGTTGTAGTCTTACAATGATTTCACTAACACAACTAAAATCCGCACCCTGAGACCGTGGAGTCCTCTCATGCCGGTCACGCCGGAAGCCGCCCCTCGAAGGCCCTGGCTCGTGCTCGCTGTCTGCTGCATGAGCCTGCTGATCGTCAGCCTCGACAACACCATCCTGAACGTCGCCCTGCCCTCCATCCAGCGTGATCTCGACACCTCGATGAGCGGACTGCAGTGGACGGTCGACGCCTACACCCTGGTCCTCGCCAGTCTCCTGATGCTGTCCGGCTCGACCGGCGACCGCGTCGGCCGCCGCCGCGTCTTCCAGGCCGGGCTCGTGATCTTCACTGTGGCTTCGCTGCTGTGCAGCCTGGCTCCGGGGCTCGGCTGGCTGATAGCCGCGCGGATGCTGCAGGCGGTCGGCGGGTCGATGCTCAACCCCGTCGCGATGTCGATCATCAGCAACACCTTCACCGACCCGCGCGAGCGCGCCCGCGCCATCGGCGTGTGGAGCGCCGTCGTGGGGCTCAGCATGGCCGCGGGGCCGATCGTCGGCGGGGCGCTCGTGGAGTCCGCCGGCTGGCGGGCCGTCTTCTGGATCAACGTGCCCATCGGTCTGGCCGCGCTGTTCCTGACCCGCAGGTACGTGCCGGAGTCACGGGCGCCGCGGGCGCGCCGCGTCGACCCGGTCGGCCAGGTCCTGATCGTCGTGCTGCTCGCCGCGCTCACGTACGCGATCATCGAGTCGCCGAACCTCGGCTGGACCTCGCCCCTCGTCGCCGGTTGCGCTGCCGCGTCCCTGTGCGCGCTCCTCGGTCTCCTCTGGTACGAGCCGAGGCGCACCGACCCGCTCATCGACCTGCGGTTCTTCCGGTCCGTCCCGTTCTCGGGTGCCGTCGTGGTCGCGGTGGCCGTCTTCGCCGGTCTGGGCGGCTTCCTGTTCGTCAGCTCCCTGTACCTGCAGAACGTACGCGGACTCGACCCCTTGCACGCCGGTCTCCACCTGCTTCCCATGGCCGTCATGGCGCTGGTCGCGGCGCCCCTGTCCGGCCGCATGGTGGCCTCGCGCGGACCGCGCGCTCCCCTGCTGCTCGCCGGGGCCGCGATGTGCGCGAGTGCCGTGCTTCAGGCCCTCACCTACTCCGACCATCTCCCCACGACGCTCCTGTTCGTCGCCTACCTCCTCTACGGCACCGGCTTCGGCCTGGTCAACGCGCCCATCACCAACACCGCCGTCTCCGGTATGCCCTCCTCGCAGGCGGGCGTCGCGGCGGCGGTGGCCTCCACCAGCCGGCAGATGGGCCAGTGCCTGGGTGTGGCGGTGATCGGTGCCCTCATGGCCGGTGGCGTGCACGCGGACCCCGACGCGTTCACCGGGACCGCCCGCCAGGCGTGGTGGATCATCGCCGGCTGCGGCGCCGCGGTGCTGGTCGTGGGTACGCTCACTTCCGGCCGCTGGGCGCGCGCGACGGCCCGGAACACCGCGAAGCGGCTCGCCGCCGAGGAGACCAGGGAGACGGAGACAGTGAACGCCTGATGGAGCGCCATCATGTCGACGGACCGCACGAGGCCGAGGGGCCGCAGGACGGGGACGTGCCTCGGACGGCCGGGGCCCGTGCGGGGGGTGGGCCCCGCGCGGGGGACGGACCTCACGCGGGGGACGTGCCGCACGCGGGGGACACGCCTCACGCGGGGGGCGTGCCTCTCGGGGAGGGCGAGCCGCTCCTGGAGGACGGGTCCCACACGGGAGATGGATCCCACACGGGGGACGGACCCCACGCGGGAGACGGACCCCACGCAGGGGACGGACCCCACGCAGGGGACGGACCCCACGCAGGGGACGGACCCCACGCAGGGGACGGACCCCACGCAGGGGACGGACCCCAAGCGGGAGACGAGGCCACCGCCAGGGCGGCGGCCCGGGTCTGGCAGGGGCTCAACACCCTCCTGCTGGAGCGTTACAACCGCCGCAAGACCGTCGCCGAAGCGCTGGGCATGAGCTTCAGCCGCGTCCGGGCGCTGCGGCGCCTGGCCGCCGACCCGATCCCGCTGCGGGAACTGGCCGAGCGGATGGGCGCAGACCCGCCCTACACCAGCGTCATCGTCGACGACCTGGTGCGGCGCGGCCTCGCCGAACGCGTCACCAACCCCGCCGACCGGCGGTCCAAGCTGGTCCACCTCACCGAGGCGGGCCGAGCGGCGGCCGCCCGCGCCTCCGCGATCCTCACCACTCCCCCGGACGCCCTGCTCGACCTGCCCGCGGAGGACATCGAGGCACTCGACCGCGTGGTGACGAAGCTCCTGAGCTGATCCGGCGCCGATCCGGCGCCGATCCGGCGCGGCCGCGGGACGCGGTCGGTCGGCGCGGCCCCGATGCGGCGGTCGCCGCGGCCCAGGGCCAGTGGGACTCGACTCGATTCCCACTGGCCAGAACGCGCCGCACGGAGCGACACTCGCGCGGGTGACCATGAGGATCCATTTCACGGCCCAGGACCTGGCCCGTACCCGGATGGCGTCGGGCGTCCGACCGCTCCTCGAGCTGGAGATCGGCATCCGGCTGCTCCAGGAGCGCACGCACCCCGCACGCTTCGACGCCTGGCGGCAGCGGGCCGCCGAGCACATGAACCCGCGCATGAGCCCGCTGTTCTCCTTCATCCCCTCCCTGGGCGCGACACCGCAATTCCTCGGCCTCAACGGGCCGGACGTCGCCGAGGACCTGGAGAAGCTGCGCTCGACCCCCGCCCGGCAGGTGTCGGCGGACCTCGCAGCATGGCTCTCCGAGCAGGAGCAGGTCCCGAAGGCAGCGCGGCGACTCCTCGACACGCCACGGCTCGTCGCTCACCTGGCCGACGCCGTGGAGTACGCGCACGAGCAGATCATCGCCCCCTACTGGCCCCGCATCACCCAACTCCACGCCGCCGACCGGGCCCTGCGCCTGAAGCAGATGGCCGACCACGGCATCGACCGCCTCCTGCGCGAACTCAACCCGCGCTACCTGAAGTGGGCTCCGCCGGTCCTGCACATGACCACGGCCTCGGGGTACGACGGCGACCTGTTCCTCGACGGCCGTGGGCTGCTCCTCGTCCCGACGGTCTTCGGGGCCCACTACCCGCTCTTCGACCACCCGGAGGACGGCCGCCCCTGGGTCTCCTTTCCCATCCGCGACGGCTTTCGCTCCACGCTCGCCCCCGTCGCCCTCACCGCCGGCGCGCTCGCGGACGCACCGGCGTCCCTGCGCGCCCTGCTCGGCCGGACCCGGGCCGTCGTCCTGTGCGCCATCGCCGAGAACCCGGGCTGCACCACGAGCCAACTGGCCGCGCACGCCCGCATCTCCCCGGCCAGCGCCAGCGAGCACGCGAGTGTCCTGCGCAACGGCGGTCTGAGCACCCTCACCCGGTACGGAAAGCACGTGCTGCACTCCCCCAGCCCCACCGGGCAGGCACTTCTCGACTCCGCGACGCAGGCCTGACCGGCCGGCGCACCGACCGGGCCGCGGCGGTCGTTTCGGCCTCACCCGAAACGAATCGACGCCCCCTGGGTCGCCGGTGCAGGCTGAGATCGCTCCGCCGGGCACGGATACGGGGGCGTGCCCGGCGGAGCAGACAGCGACGGCAGCGACAGCGACAGCGACAGCGACAGCGACAGCGACAGCGACAGCGACAGCGTGGAAACGGAACCGGCAGCCCGGAGGGGGCGGCGCGGTGATCGCGTTGTCAGTGGCTTCTCCTATGGTTCCTCCATCGAGACCCGCCGGAGTCGCCGCGGGTCCGCCCTGGGGAGGGGTCTGTCATGTCTGCCGGGTCCACGGTGACGAAGACGTATCTGGAGCTTTCGCAAGAGGGCGCGGGTGCGCACAAGTTCTACGAGGTGATCGTCGACGACCAGACGGTGACCGTGCGGTACGGGCGGATCGGCGCCGCCGGGCAGACGCAGACGACGACGTTCGCCTCCGCGGCGAAGGCGCAGGCGGCGGCCGCCAAGAAGATAGCGGGGAAGGTCAGCAAGGGGTACGCCCCGGCGATCCAGGGGCAGCGCGCGCCGCGCGCGGTGACGCGGCGGCAGGTGACGTCGGCGCCGTCGACCGCCCGCGCCGTCGCCCCGGTCCTGTGGCGCTTCCGCACCGGCTCGTCGGCGTTCGGCATCCACGTCGACGACGAGCACTGCTGGGTCGGCAACCAGGCGGGCGACGTGTACACCCTGGACCACAATGGCGGCGTCCTGGCCCGCTTCTCTCTGCCCGACGGCGTCAAGTGCCTGGTCGCGGACGACTTCTGGATCTACGCGGGCTGCGACGACGGCAGCGTGTACGACCTGTCGTCGAAACTCCCGTTCGCCGCCTACGACATCGCCGCCGACGTCGACATCTTCTGGCTGGACATCCACCAGGGAATCCTCAACGTCTCGGACCACGACGGCCGCCTGACCGTCATCGACCACGAGGACGAGCACCAGTGGGCGCGCCGCAGTCCGGGCGAGCGCGCCTGGATGGTCCGCGCCGACGACCGGGCGGTGTACCACGGACACAGCGGCGGGGTCACCGCCTACGCCCCCGACGGCGGCGGCGAGCTGTGGCACACGAAGACCCGTGGAGACGTGCTGTTCGGCTGGCAGGAGGACAGCGCTGTGTACGCGGGCACGGCGCACCGCGTGGTCCAGCGCCTCGCGAAGGCGAGCGGCGCGGTCGAGGCCACGTACGCCTGCGACAGCGCGGTGTACTCGTGCGCGACCTCGCCGGGCGGCCGGTTCGTGTTCGCGGGTGACGCGGCGTCGTCCGTCTACTGCTTCGACCGGGACGGCACGCGGCTGTGGAAGCTCGGCACGGGCGGGGGCTCCGCCCTGTCCATGCAGTACCGCGACGAGAAGCTGTATCTGGTGACGACGGACGGCGCGCTCGTGTGCGTGGACGCGAGCGAGGCGGCCATCACCGCGGCGGAGCAGGGCACGGTGCCCGCCGCCCGGGACGTCAAGCTCGCCGCGGCCCTGCCGACCTACGCTCCGGCCACGGCGGCGGCCGCGGTCACCACCGTCGACCGGGCCCCCACGGGCGCGGTCGTCCTGGAGTGCGTCCAGGACGGCAGCCGCCTGCGGGTGCACGTGGTGTCCGAGGGCTACAACGGGTCCTGGAACGTCCAGTTCCCGCACGCGATACGGCAGCCAGGGGCGCGCTACGTCGTGGACGCCCTGCACGCGGCGGCTGGCGGCTTCTACCGCGTCCGGGGTGACATCCGACGACTCCAGTGATCGCCCGCGGCGCCGAGGCCGTGGCTCCGCTTCGTCAGCTTCTCTGTCTCCCGGCGTAGTTGCTGTGCACAATGCTTCCTGTGCCGCATTACGACTACCTGGAGTTCGCCCTCGACGACGGAGCATGTGTCCGGCTCGAACTGGCTGCGGCCGGTGAGGCACCGGCCGCGCCCGGCGACGGGGACGCCGATCTGCCGGGCGGCATCTCCGGCGTGACGCCGGTGGGGCGCGCGCGGGGCGCGCGTGGGCACGCTCGCCACCGACGCGCTGCGCACCGTGCTGAGTCCGCTCGGCCCGGTCCTCCAGCAGGTCCACGACGCCGTCAGGGACATCCCCGACCCGCCCCAGGAGATCTCGGTCGACTTCGGCATCCAGGTCGGCCAGGACCTGCGGCTCGGCATCGTCGGCGCGGGCGGTCAGGCGAGCATGACGATCTCCGCGACCTGGCAGCTGACGCCGCGGACCCGGACGTGGCCTGGTCCCGGACGGCCGGTGACGACCGGCACGCCGACGCCCGCGGAGCACTCGGGCCGTGCACCGCTGCCACCGCCGGGGCATCGTGCACGGTTCGCTCACGCCGGGCGCGATCCTGGTGACGGAGTCCACGCTGCACATCATCGGCTGGACGTCGGCGCGCCCCGGGCCGCCGTCCCCGCGCGTCGCTCAGTCGAGGCGCCGTGCGAACACGTCGGGGACGCCGTTGGTGTCGCCGGGGACGAGGTTGCTCGCCGGGGAGTCGAACACCACCGTGCCGCCGTCCCCGCTGACGCCGGTGCACGGGCCCGGCGCGGTGTCCTCGCTCACCGGTTCGCTCTCGACGCTGACGAGCCGCACCGCGCCGGTCAGCATGTCCCGTACGAAGACGTCGGCGCTGCTGTCGTCGGGGTCGGCGGTGAGGTTGGAGGCGGTGGAGGTGAAGGCCGCGTGTCGTCCGTCGCCGCTCAGGGAGACGTGGTCGCTCTCGCCATCGGCCAGTGTGCCGTCCTGCGCGGCGCTGACCAGGCGCATGCGCTGGGTCTCGCGGTCGTGGAGGAAGACGTTGCGCGTGCCGGTCGGGGCGGGGCCTTCGGGGCGGAGCACCCTGGAGGACGAGGTGAACGCCACATACCGGGCGTCGCCGCTGAGGGCCGCGTCCCAGGACGGGGTCTTGCGGTTGTGGGCCTTCGGGACGCTGATGAGTTCCGTGGTGCCCTTCTCGCGGTCGCGCAGGAAGACGTCCGTCGCTGCGGAGTGGTCCTCCACTCCGGCGAGGCCCGAGGCGTTGGAGGTGAAGGCGACGTACCGGCCGCCGGCGTCGCCCGCGAACGCGGGGGCGAACGCGTCGCCTTCACCCTGTTTGCCCGCGTTGTCGAGTTGCACGAGTTCCGTGGTCTTCTTCTCGCGGTCGTACAGGAACACGTCGTCCCGCTGGTTGGCGTCCCCCGCGACGAGGTCCCCGGCGCCCGACGCGTACGCCACGTAGCGGCCGTCGCCGCTGACGGCGGGGTCGTACGTCAGCGGGGTGCGCAGCCCGTCGTAGGAGGCGCCCGTGGGGCTGATCCGTTCGGTTCTGCCGGTGCGCCGGTCGTGCAGGAAGACGTCGTCGAGGTCGTTGGGGTCGCCGCGTACGAGGTCGTCGGCGGTGGAGGTGAAGACCACGTACCGCCCGTCGGGGCTGAGGGAGATCTCGCGGACGACTCCGTGGCTCGGCTTCCCGTTGCTCTTGACGCTGACGCGCTCCGTCGTGCCGCTGCTCAGGTCGCGTACGAAGGCGTCGGGGGTGCCGTTGGTGTCGTGCGCGACGAGGTTCCTGGACGCCGAGACGAACGCGACGTGGCGGCCGTCGGCGCTGATGGCGGGGTTCGTGGAGGCGGTGTTGCCCTGGGTGCCGCCAGGGGCGACGCTCACCCTCTCGGTGCGCGGCGCGGCGCCGGCGGTGTCCGCGGCCGCGGACACCGGCACGGCCACGGCGCAGAGGACGGCGAGCGCGGCTCCGGCGGCCGCCGTGCGGTGCGGGACGGGCATCGGTTCCTCCTGCGTCGACAACGGTCGCGTAGGGGAGCGAACACCGCGGGACCCCCGGGGGTCAATGCGCGGGTGTCGGCCACGGTGCGGATGCGTCGGTTGCATCAGCCGGGCAGGGCGCCGCGGCGGACTTCTGGGCCGTACTCGCGTGGCTGGGGCAACCCTCGGTGCCGTCCTTCGACACCCTCCTGGGTGCCGTGGTCGGTGCCGTCCCGCGGACCGGCGGGCGGCCCGTCCGGTCCGCGGGTTCCTCATGTGTGCCGCGGGCACCTCATGTGCTCAGGAGTCCGGCGCGGAGTTTGCCGAGGATGCGGCTGAGCAGCCGGGAGACCTGCATCTGGGACACCTTCAGCTCGCGTCCGATCTCCGCCTGGGTCATCTCCTGCCCGAAGCGCATCTCGATGATGGCCCGTTCGCGCTCGTCGAGCTGCTGCATCGCCGGGCCGAGCGCGTGCAGGTTCTCGAACAGGTCGAGGGCCGGGTCGACTTCGCCCATGGTCTCGGCGTACGTCATCCCGCCGTCGCCCGAGTCGTCCTCGTTGCCGGGGGTGTCGATGGACCCGGCGACATAGCCGTTCGCGGCGACCAGGCCCTCGACGACCTCGTCCTCGGTGAGCTCCAGGTGCGCGGCGAGGTCCTTCACCGTGGGCGGGTGCCCGAGTGTGGCGGAGAGGGTCTCCTTGGCCCTGGCGAGGGTGACGCGCAGTTCCTGGAGGCGGCGGGGGACATGGACGGCCCAGGTCGCGTCGCGGAAGAATCGTTTGATCTCGCCGACGATGTAGGGGATCGCGAACGAGGTGAACTCGACCTCACGGGACAGGTCGAACCGGTCGATGGCCTTGATCAGACCGATCGTGCCGACCTGGACGATGTCCTCCATGTCGCCGCTGCCCCGGTTCCGGAAGCGGCGGGCGGCGAAGTTGACCAGGGAAAGGTTCATCTCGATCAGCGTGTTGCGGGCGTACTGGTACTCCCGCGTGCCCTCTTCCAGGGACTGCAGCCGGTCGAGGAACAGCTTCGTCAGCTCGCGCGCGTCCCGCGGCGCGACGTCGGCGCCGTCCTCGATCCACGGCAGGTCCTCGGTGGCCTCGGCCGGTGCCGTGCGGGAAGCGGTCGCTTCTGGGACGTTGACGGAGTAGGTCACGTTGCCGCCTTAAAAGTAAGGGTGGAGAACAGAGTCAGCGCCGGGTGCCCACTGCTGGAGCATCCATGTTCACTGCGCACCCACTTCTTCCACGACGACCGAGAACACCCGGTCGTCACTTCCCGGACACGCCCGTGCCCGCCTCCGCGGTGCGGAGGCGGGCACGGGACCGGAGCGCGGTCGTGCGGGTCAGACGCCCGACGGGTTCCTCTCCTGCGGGTGCGGGGCCACGGGCCGCGGCGCGGGCGCGGCCTCGGGGCCGTTCTCGCTCAGGCCGAACCGGTCGTGGAACCTGCGCAGCGGCCGGGGCGCGTACCAGGCGGAGCGGCCGAGCAGCCGCATCGCGGCCGGTACCAGGACACCGCGGACGGCGAGGGCGTCGATGAGGATGGCGAGGCCGCTGCCGAGGCCGAACATCTGCAGGAAGCTGATCTTGGCGGTGCCGAAGGCGAAGAAGCTGACCGCGAGCAGGACGGCCGCCGCGCTGACGATGCGTCCGGTGTGCCCGAGGCCGTTGGCGACGGCGGACTCGTTGTCCTCGCCGAGTTCGTGCAGCTCCTTGATCCGGCTGGTGACGAACACCTCGTAGTCCATCGAGAGCCCGAAGGCCACGCAGAACATCAGCACGGACATCGAGGTCTCCATCGGCTGCGCGGTGAAGCCGAGCAGACCGGAGAGGTTGCCGTCCTGGAAGATCCAGGTCATGACGCCGAGGGTGGCGCCCAGGCTGATCAGGTTGAGGACGAGGGCGCGCAGCGGCTGCACGACGCTGCCGGTGAAGAGGAAGAGGAGCACGAAGGTGGTGACGGCGATCAGGCCGATGGCGAGCGGGAGCCTGCCGCCGATGGAGTCGTTGGAGTCGACCAGTTCGGCGTCGCCGCCGCCGACCAGCGGGTCCGTCCCGGCGGGCGGCGTGGCCGACCTGACCTTCGCCACCAGGTCCTTGGCCGCGTCGGACTTCGGCGTCAGCTTGCTCACCACGTTGAGCTGCTGGCCGTCGTCGCGGCCGAGCGCCGCGTTGCCGGGTCCGGTCGCCTCCGCCCGCCCCTTGGCGTAGACGCCCGCGCTGGTCTCGACGCGGGCGACGCCGTCGAGTGCGGAGAGCTTGGTCGCGTACGAAGCCAGCGGGGCCTTGTCCACGGCCTCGTCGATGACGACGTGGAGCGCGGCGGCGTCGTTGCCGTTGAAGTTGTGCCGCAGCGACGCCGAGACCTGGCGGCTCTCGGCGCCCTCGGGCAGCACCCGTTCGTCCGCGGTGCCGAAGGTGATGCCGAGCAGCGGGCTCGCGGCGAGCAGCAGGACGGCGAGCACGGGCAGCGCGGTGAGCGAGGGCCGGCGCATGACGGTGCGGGCCAGGCGTCCCCACACGGAGGACCCGGAGTCGGCGGTGCGCCCCGGCTTCACCCACGGCATCCGCCCCTTGTCGACCCGGTGCCCCAGGACGTTCAGCAGGGCCGGCATCACGAAGAGGGTGGCGAGGGCAGCGATGAGGACGACACCGACGCCGGAGTAGCCGAACGAGCGCAGGAAGTACTGCGGGAAGACCATGAGCGCGGCGAGCGCCGCCGCCACGGTCGCGGCGGAGAAGGCGACCGTGCGGCCCGCGGTGCTCATCGTCCTGCGGACGGCGTCCTCCACGCTCGCACCCGCCGCGAGCTGCTCCCGGAAGCGGCTGATCATCAGCAGGGCGTAGTCGACGCCGAGGCCGAGGCCGAGTGCGGTGGTGAGGTTGATGGCGAAGAGGGAGACGTCGGTGACGCTGCCGACGACGAAGAGCTGGGCGAACACGCCCACGATGGCGATGAGCGCGATGGCGAGCGGCAGCAGCGCGGAGACCACGGTGCCGAAGACGGCGAGGAGAAGCAGCAGGATCAGGGGCACGGCGATGGACTCGGCGAGGACGAGGTCCTCCGTGGTCTGCGGCCCCATCTCGTAGCTCACGCCGGCACTGCCGCCGGCCTTGACCGTGAGCGTGTCCTCGTACGTTCCGGCGTAGTCGTCGATGAGCGCCTTGGCGTTCTCCTGCAGCTCCGCGTCCTTGCCCGCCACGCGGGCGAGCACCACGGCCTCACGGCCGTCCTCGGAGCGCAGGTCAGGGCTCCTGGTGTCCCAGAAGGAGACCACGTTGGCGAGGTCCTTCTCCTTCTTGAGGTCGGCGACCAGCGCCTTGCCGCTCTTCTCGGCCGCCCCGGAGTCGACGCGGCCGTCGGCGGAGCGGACCAGGAGGACCAGGTTCGTCTCGCCGCCGAACTTGTCGTCGATGACCTCCCTGGCGCGGGAGGACTGCGAGGCCGGGTCGTCGAAGCCGCCCCCCAGCAGCTTCCCGAACGCACCGGCGCCCAGGGCGCCCATGAGGACCACGACCACGGCGGCCACGACGAGTACCAGCCGGGACCGGCGGATCGCCAGTTCCGCTATGCGTTCGAACACGCTCTTTCTCCTTCGGGTGTTGCGGTGAAAGGAGGGCCAGGCCCGGTGATCCGGGCCCGGAGCGCTGCCTTGCGCTCCCCGGCTCCGTCGATGACGCTAGCGGGGTTCAACTTGATTGAGCAGTGTTAGATTTTCTTCACAGGCGACGGATTCCTGGTGCCGTGCAAGGGAAATTGGACGTACGGTCGCCTCATGTCCCCAGACAATGCGCAGACCGCCCGACCGACCCTGCGTGAGCGGCGCCGGGCCGTCGCCGTCCAGGAGATCGTGAGCGCCGCCGAGGCCCACATCGCCGAGGACGGACCGCACGGCCTGTCCCTGCGGGCGGTGGCCCGGAGCCTCGGCATGACCGTGCAGGCGCTGTACCACTACTTCCCGAGCCGGGACGACCTGGTGACGGCGCTCATCACCAAGGCGTACGACGACCTGGCCGACGCCGTGCAGCAGGCCACCGAGATCGCACCCGAGGACCCGGACCTGCCCGGACTCGTCGTCGCCGCCGAGGGCTACCGCCGCTGGGCCATCGACCATCCCGAGCGGTTCCAACTCCTGTACGGCACGCCCCTGCGGCACTATCACGCGCCCGTCGACGGTCCCACCACGGAGGCGAACCGCCGGATGAGCGCGGTCTTCGAACGGGAGCTGTTCGGCGGCTTCACCCGGGCCCAACTGGCCGCGGCCGACGTCCGCTCCCTCTCCCCCGAGTTCCTCGTGCACCTGGAGCACATGGCGCCGTCCGACGGCCTCGCCCTGCCGCCCGCCGCCACCGCCCTGCTCCTGAGCGTGTGGGGGTACGTCCACGGCATGGTCGTCCTGGAGGTCTTCGGCCACACCGGGTTCCTCGGCGTCCACCAGGCCGAGCTCTACCGCATGGCGATGCGGAACCTGTACGAGGACGTGCACCGCAGGGTCCCGGGGCCCGGCGCGGCCTGACCGGCCGTCATGCGCGGGCGCGCCGGGACCCGGCACATCGCGGTCAGGGCCGGTCGAACCAGGAGAAGGCCGCGATGCGCCAGCCCTCCGGCGTGCGGACGAACTGGATGGTCTTGGTGCCGCCGCCCTCGAAGGGCTCGCCGTCGAGGACCCCGGACTTGCGGTACTCACCGAACCGTGACGCGATACTGCCGACGATCTCGGTCCGTTCCGATATCTCCCACTCGGAGAACTCGACGAGCCGGCCGTCGGCGAGGAGCCGCTCACGCGGCTCGATGAACTCCTCCACCGTGTAGGCCGCGTACTCCGGTTCGGTCACGACGATCACTCCGCCCGGCAGCATCAGCCGACGCAGCCGGGCCACGTCCGCGGCCTTGCCGCCCCGGTTGTCGAAGGACCCGAAGAACTCGGCGGTCAGCGTGTCGATCTCAGCCTTGGACATGTCGGGACAGTAACACCGCCCCCTTCAGCCCCATGAGCCGTGACCTGGATCACAGGCGTCCGGCATGGCGGGGAGCGGGCTCCGGTGCGTTTACTCCTGGCATGATCCGAGGTCTGCGCCTTCGTCCCGTGGCGGAAGAGGACTTGCCGCTCCTGCACGCGCTGCACAACACCGACCCCGAATCCGGTGCGGCCTTCGACTGGTTCGGGTTCTCGAACCCGGTGAGCAGGCGGCGCGACTGGGAGGAGAACGGCCTCCTCGGTACGGACTCCGGACATCTGGTCGTCGCTCTCGACCGGGAGTTCCTCGGGTCCGTGTCCTGGCGCAGGACCGCTTTCGGCCCGCTGAACCACGGCTGGAACATCGGCATCGGCCTGGTGGCCGAGGCCCGCGGACAGGGCATCGGCACCGAGGCCCAGATCCTCCTCGCCCGGTACCTCTTCGCCCACACCCAGGTGAACCGGGTCGACGCGCACACGAACGTGGCGAACATCGCGGAGCAACGGGCCCTGGAGAAAGCCGGGTTCACCCGCGAGGGAGTCATGCGGGGCGCCCAGTTCCGCAACGGCTCCTACCACGACATGGTTCTCTACAGCATCCTGCGCGGCGAAGTCCCGCCCGCCTGAGTTCTCCCGGGCGTGCGCGTGCGCCTCCCTGGCCGCTCGTCCGGCCCTTCCCGGCGGGCTCACACGACGAGGGACGTGAGGGCCGCCCACAGCAGGGGCGAGTGCTCGATCCCGCCGTCCGCGCGCCAGCGGGCGAGTTGCTCGCGCTGCCAGCGGCCGAGGCGGTGCACGGGGTCGGGATCCTCGTGGGCGGTGTCGACGGCGACGACGGCCTCCGTCAGCGGACGTACGGACGCGGGCACCCCGGCGAAGCGGTGGAACGCGAAGCTCGTCGGCAGCACCCAGCGGGTGGCGGTGACCAGTTCGGCGCCGTTGTGCAGCATCGCCGTCGCCAGGCCGAACGACTCGGCGAACCGGAGATCGCCGCCGCTCTCGCAGCCCAGCAGCGCCACCCGCCGCGGCGCCGGCCACATCCGGGCCCCCGGCTCCCCGTCCGCGCGCAACGGCAGCGTGCCGAGGAGGAGGTCCTTGGCGGAGAGCGGACGATGCGTACGGAGCGGTACGGCGAGACCACTGCTCCCCGGGCCGCAGCACAGGTGGAGCGCGCCGTCCTCGCTCTGCCCGCCTTCGAGGGGCGCGCCGCTCACATGCCCGACGTAGAGGAGCCGGCGGGCACCGGCGCGGAGCACGCCGCCGAGCCAGTCCCGATCCAGATCGGTACGGCGCAGGGCTTCCTCGGGCGTCGTGACGTCCGGTACGACGGCACCCGCGTCCAGGCGCCTCCGGACGAACGACAGGAGCTCCGGGTCCGACCCGGGCGGACCGAGCACTGAGCCGAGCGGGGAGTCGGCGCGGAAGCCGGGGACGCGGGGGTCGAGCACGAGCACGACCGGGCCGACCTCGCCGGGAGCAGGGCTCGCCCCGGACACCGGCGCCCCCGCCCCGGCCGGACGGGCCTCCCCCGGCCGGCTCCGCCGCAGCGAGGCGGGGGCCGTGGTCACGACGTCCGCCAGCTCGACCAGCCGGACGTCGTCGTCCACGGCGAGCAGTTCCCAGGGCACCTGGGCGACCCGGGGTGAAGGCTGGACGCGTACCAGCGGTCGGCCCGCGCGCGCCGTCACCTGCCGGATCTGCGCGGTCAGGCCCTCCGGCCAGAGCGCTTCGGCGAGGAGTCGCGCCAGCCGCCGCTCGGCCGCGCGGTCGGCAAGCGCCCCGGACGTGAACGCGCGCCGCACCCCCTCCGCGCCCATGCCCGCCCCGTCGGCCCCGGGCAGCGCGGTGGCGAGCTCCCGTACCGCCGCGTCGACTTCGGCGGCGGGCCCGCGGCCCGTGCCGAACCCGCGCGCCCCGCCCGCCCAGGTCCAGGTCATGAACAGATCACCGGCGTCGACGAGGCGTACCTGCACCACCGGACGGCTCGTCAGACCGCCGGTCGCCCAGAACGGCACCTCGTGCTCGTCGACGATCCGGCGCCGGTAGCGGTGCTCGGCCGCCGCGATGTACTCCTGGAGCGCGACGCGGCCGGACTCCGGCGACATCCGCACCTTCGGCGGCGGCGCGACGCGCAGCCCGGCGGAGACGGCGGCCTCCGCGGCCGCACCACCGAGCACGTCCGGGCCTCCCGCGTCCCCGTACGCCTTCATGGCCGCGTCCGGGGACACGGGCACGGCGTCCCGGCGGGGCGTGCGCTCCAGGGCCAGGGAGGCACCCGCACACCGGTGTTCCACGACTTCGAAGAGCAGCCCCTGGTCCTGACGGCGTTCGACGAGGCGGAGGACGAGACGCATCGCGTCGTCCGCGAGGGCCAGCCACTGGCTGCGGGCGTGGGCGGTGACGAAGTCGTAGCGCGCCGCCTCCAGGGCCAGCGCCGCCGGAAGGGCGAGCGAGAGCGCGGTGTCCACGGACTGCCGCTCGTGCGCGCCGTGGTCGGTGCGGTTCAGGTTGTCCTCGAGGGTACGGGCCAGCATCAGGTCGACCTGTGCGCACCGTTCGTACACCGCCCGCTCCTGGTACACGTCGCGGGCCCGCTGCGCGAGGCGCTGCATCTCGTGGACGTCGCCGCGCTCGTACGCGTGCTGGGCGCCGAGGAGCACGGTGTCGGCGGCGGCGACCGACGCGCCGATCTCCTCGAAGCGGGCCAGGCTCGCCGCCGCCAGGTCGCTCGCCCCCGCGCCGTCGCCGCGCCGTCCGGCGAGGTACGCGCGGGCCTGCTCGCAGACCGCGAGGTCGCCGGACCGGCCCTGCGCCTCGAAGAACGCGGACGCCCGCGCGAACAGCCGCTCCGCGAGCTCCAGGTCGCCCCGCTGCATCGCGACGTGGGCCCGGTGCGCGAGCAGGGACTGCTGCTCCCCGGTGTCGCCGATCGCCGCGAAGGCGTCCGCCGCGCGGGTGAGGTGGTCGTCGGCCGCGTCGTACCGCCCGGTCGACGCGCAGATCAGACCGAGGGCGGTCAGAAGGCGCGGCGGGACCTCCACCGCGGTCGCGGGGGTGGTCGAGACAAGCGCCGTGGCCTGCTCCTCGGCCGCTCCCCACGCGCCGCGCTCCATCAGCAGGTGCACCCGGTTCAGGCCGAGTTCGGCCGCGCGCAGCCCCTCGGGGTCGTCGAACTCGGGGAGCGTGAGCGCCGCGTCGTCGAGCGCCGCGAGGGCCTCGTCCAGGCGCCCGGTCCTGCGCAGCAGGTCGGCGTCGGCGAGCAGCGTCTTCAGGAGGACCTCCAGCCACAGCTGGCGGCCGCGCGGGCCCATCGGCGTGTCCGCGACGCCGTCGAGGAGCCGACGGGACCGGTCGACGGCGTCCTCTGCCCCGGCCAGGTCCGTCGCGGTGAGCCGGACGCTCGCGAGGTCGGACAGGAGGTGCGCGCGGAGGAACCGGACGTCGGGCGAGTCCTCGACGCTCTCCGCGAGGGACAGCAGCTCTTCGTAGACCGCGCCCGCGGCCGTGTGGTCGGCGGCCAGCAGGTGCTGCTCCGCCAGGGCGATGCCGCCGTCGAACGGCTCCCCGTACAACTGCGTGCCGTGCGCGTCGTGCGTGCCGTGCGTGCCGTGCGCGTCGTTCATGTCGTCCGTCTGTCCGTCCGGGCCGGGCATGGGTCAGTAGTCCTCGTCCGCGGCGGTGGCAGTAGCGGCGGTCTCGGCGAGGAACGGCGTCGAGACGGCGGTGTGCGGTGCCTCGCCGTACGGGAACGACTGCGCCGCGTCGTACGGGAACGACTGCGCCTCGCCGTACGGGAATGGCTGTGCCGCCGTGGCCAGGCGCTGCCGGGCCAGGGCGCGGACCGCGTCACGGGCGGCGCGGTCGTCCGCCGCGTGTGCGGAGGCGGCGCCGGGGTCGAAGCCCGGCAGCAGGACTCCGACCTCGACGCCCGCCGGCCCCGGGCCCGTCGGCGGCTCCGCGTCCAGGTCCACGTCCGCGTGCCCGGCCCACAGGTCGTCCCGCCGTGCGAGCGGCACCCGCCCCCGGTGGCCGCCGTGCACGCGCACGTCGGCGACGAGGAGGGTGCCGGTGGCGGCGGGCGCCGCGCGGTGTGCGACGACCTCCACCTCGATCCGCCGCCGGGCACCGAGCGCCCGCGCGGTCCACGACACCGCGTCCTCCGCCGCGTCGACGTAGCCGTGCGGGTAGCGGCGCCAGTCGTTGGCGCCCGCGCCGCGGGCGATCACCCGGCCGCCCGTGGCTGTCGGCGCGCCCGCGGCGAGGGCGTAGCCGTCGTGCCGGGCGAACAGCGCGCCGAGGTCGACCGGTGCGCCGGGGCCGGCCGGGGCCCCCGCCGGGTGCCGCTCGCCGAGGGCGGTACGGAGGTGCCGCAGAGCGGGCCCGTCGAGTCCGGCTCCGTCCGCCGCCGCGTCGACGAGCGTCAGAACGGTTTCGAGGTGGCGTGCCGTGTGCGCGGGGTGGTGCGCTGTCGCGTGCCACCACTGGATCAGCGGGGCGAGCGCGGCCCGGTGGTCCTCGATCAGTTCGGCGGCACGGTCGTCGGGCTGGTCGCCGCCGTCGTCGAACAACTGCTGGCAGCGGTGGGTGAGCGCGGCCAGCTCCACGCCGAGCACGTCCGGTTCGAGTGCCGGGATGCCGTCCGTGTACGAGGCGGGCCACCACCGGGCAGCCCAGTGCCCGAGGCCCAGACGGGCCGCGACGTCCGCGAGCGCGGTCCGGTCCGCGGCCGTCCGGCCCAGGGCCCGCTCGTGGACGGCGAGGGCGACCCGTTCGCCGTACAGCGCCCACAGCCACTGCTGTGCCCGGCCCGCGTCGTGCACGTACGCCGTGGGCGGCACGGGTCCGCCGAGGACGGGCCACGCCAGGACGGCACCGGCGACATCGAGTACGGCGTGCGTGAAGTCGGGGCCCCGGGGGTCGGCGTACGTGAAGTCGGGGCCCGGGGGGTCGGCGGCGGCAGCGGGAGTGATCAGGACCGTGCCGTCATCGCCCGCCGAGACCCGCACGGGGACGGGCACGGCCCGGTCCGGGGTGTCGGCGGCGCCCCCGGTCCCCCTCACGCCTCGCTCCCCTCGACCGCGAGGGCCGGACCGACGCCCGGGGTCGCGGTGCTGGTCGCGGCCGGGACCATCGCCGAGTCACCGGCAGAGACCGCGGCGGCCTCCGCACCAGCCGCCAGATCGCGCAACGCCGACCTGACCTTCGCACGGTGGTCCATCATCACCGAGCGGGCCACCCCGTCGAGCACCGCCCAGGCCGACGCCAGGTCCTTGAGGGGTGCGTCGTGGACGTCCCGGCCGTGCAGTCGCACCCACAGCCTCCGCATGTATGCGGCCCACGGGGTACGGAGATCCTGGGCGAGCGCGTCCAGCGTGCCGCCGTCCGGATCGGGCCGCGGGGAGACGGTCGTCCTGCGGGCGCGCAGGACCCAGGCCTCCCGCTGCCATCGGCTGTTGACGGCGCGGTGGGCCGCCGTGGCGCCCGCCGCGCGGGGTGCGGTGCCCAGCGGGTCGAGGCCGGCCGCGAGCCGGCCGCCGAGGACCACGGCGACGCGCAGGCTCTTGTCGTACAGACCGAGGGGGGCACAGCTGCGGCCGGTCTCGCGCGTCACGAGCTCGGGCACCGCGGGCAGTTCGTCGCGCCGCGACGACGACTGGAGGACGGCGAAGAGCCGCTCGAAGAGCGTGCGGTCCAGGGGGGCGGGCAGCGTGGCCGTCGACGCCCCCCGGCCCACTTCCGGCCGCTGCGGCACCGGTCGTGCGCTCAGGCCCAGATGATCGGGCAGGGGACGGCCGTCCGCCTCCCACACCCCCTGGGGCGCCGCCCACAGTGCTCTGCCGAACAGGCCGCCGTGGTCGGCCTCGACCATGGCTGCGTACGCGGGCGAGTCCGCGGCCGTCCCCGCCGGTGTGCCGCAGGCGTCGAGGACTTCGGCGGCCGGCGCGACGGCAGCGCGGGCGTCGGCGGCCGGGGGGCGGTTCTCCCAGGCGGTGGCCAGCTCCGCCGCCAGCAGGGAGCGCCGGGCGGTGTCGGCGAAGTGGCTCTTCAGGGCTTCGACGGTGCGCCCGCCGGTCGTGCCGGCGACGTCCTCGACCACTGCCTTCGCGGTGACGTCCGCTCCGGCCCCGGGGGCGCCGTGCTCGACGGCGAGTTCGTAGCAGCGCTGGAAGTAGAGGTCCTGCGGGTTCCCCGCCACGACGCCCAGCGCCCGTCGTGCCTTCTTGAGCAGCGTGAACCACTGTGCCGTCGCCACGAGGCGCGGACCGGACCCGCGTATCAGCCCGTCGAGGTGCGCGGCGGCGGCCGCTTCGAGGAAGTCCCCGGCGAGTTCGGGGTGGTGGGCGGGTCTGACGATCAGCGGCAGCACGATCAGCTTGACCGTCCGGGTGAGCGGTGCCCCGTCGGGTCCGCTCAGCGCTCGCAGGCCGGGGCCGAGGTCACGCCAGGCGAGGTCGATGACCATGGCGCGCGGTCGGCGCTCGCCTGTCGAGTGTCCCGGGGGCGGCATGGCAGGAGAGTACGCCGTGGACGTGCGGCGCACGAACCTGGGATCGGTAGGGGCTGCGGCCCGCCTAGCGTTCCCCTCGTCCGGAACCGGAAGTCGGCACCGGACAGGGCCGTACGGGGCCAGACACAGGACCGGACAGGACCGGACAGGGCCGGGCAGAGCCGGACGGGACCAGAGGGGAAGAGCACCATGGGAATCTTCGGACGGCGCAGGGGCCGGGAGGAGCGGGCGGCCGGGATCGCCGGCAAGGTGGCCTCCGGCAAGGGCTTCTACGGCCGCACCACGCGCGCGTTCCTCGGCGACCAGGACTTCGCCCGGGTACAGCAGTCCATCGGCGCGTACCACTCCGGCCTCGACGTACGGCAGTTGCTCGCGGCGGGCGCGCCGACGACACCCGCCGTCGTCGTGTCGATCACCGACACCGGCAAGCTGGTCAACTTCGACCCGGTCGTGGACCTGGTCCTCCAGGTGTCCGGCGGCACCGGGCCCGTCGCCCTCCAGACCATCGTCTCCAAGCTGCGGATCCCGCGCACCGGCGACCAGGTGCTGCTGATCGCCGACCCCGGTCGGCCCGGCTCCTACCTCTACGCCGGGGACGGTGTGTCCCCGTGACCGCGGCGCCCCTGTACGAAGCACCCGCGTCCGACTCCGTCCTGCTCACGTTCGACGGCCGGGTCCTGGAGGTGTTCGGCTACGTCGACGCGGCCCGCTACCACGTGTGGGAGGGGCCGCGGATGGAGTTCGGCACCGGCCGGTTCCGCCGGGTCGTCATCACGGTACGGAGCGGCAGACGCCAGTCCGTACCGTACGACGCGGACCGGCGCGCGGGTCTGGAGGAACTGGCGGCCGTGCTGGCGCGGAGCGTGCCGGAGAGACCGGGTCCCTGAGCGGGCCGACCATGAGGACGGGGGGCGGATGACTGCTGTCGGGGACCTGCTGGAGCTGTGGTGGGTGGTGCCCGCCGCGTGGGTCGTGGTCGGTCATGTGCTGTCGTGGCTGGGGCTGAGTCCCGCCCAGCGGGCGGTCTGGGCGACGGCGCGGATCGTACGCGTGGAGCAGCCCGCGCACGGCGCCTCCAAGCAGCCGGGGATACCGGTGACGCTCGCGTTCCGGGATCCCTCCACCGGCCGGGAGTTCACCCTGCCGAACACGGGTCGGCACGGAGTGGCCGTCAAGGAGGCGTGGGTGGGGCGTGAGTTGGAGGTGCGCTATCCGCGGGGCAGGCCCGACCGGTTCCGCGTCGTGTTCGACCCCGACGAGAAGAAGGGCCGCACTGGACCGCACTGCGCGCTCGTTCCGCTCCTCGTCGGTCTGGTGATCCACACGGCCGTCGCCCGGGGCTTCCCGTGGGCGCTCCTCGGCTTCGGTGTCCTCCTCGTCGTGGCCGCGGCGGTCAGCCCCGACATCCGTCTGGCACGGGCCCGCGACGCCCTGCTCGCGTCGGCCGTCGCCGTTCCGGCCCGCGTCGTGTCCGTCACCAGGGACGTGTACACCGACGGTGAGGGCGCAGAAATCGTCAACCACGCCCCCGTCATCACGTTCACCACTCGCGAGGGCACCGACGTCACGGTCCTGTGCCTCGACGGCATCCCCGACCCGCGCCGCTCCCTCGGCCGCGCCCTCACCCTCCACTACGCCCCGTCCGATCCGGCGGTGTACACCCCCGACCCCGCCGCCGACCGCAGGAGCAACGAGCGGGCCATCGGCGCGATCGTCCTGCTGGCGGTCGCCGGAGTGGCGGGGATCGTGGCGGGCGCCGTCACGCTGTGAGCACCGGCGCGACCCGCGCGGGCGGGCAGAGCCCGGCCCCGGTCAGGCCCGTATGCGGCCGATCGCGCCGTACCCCATGATCTCGGTGATCTCGGTCTCCTCGTCCGGGCGCCATTCGAAGAGCGGGACGAGACCGGGTTCGACGATGTCCATGCCTTCGAAGAAGCGCAGCAACTGCTCGATGGTGCGCGGCTGATAGGGCAGGGCGCCCGGTGCGGAGGAGTAGACCTCGCACGCGGCGATGATGGACGGCGTGGGGATGTCGTGGCTGAGCATGAGGCAGCTGCCGGGGGCGAGGTGGGCGAGGAGACGTCCGACGACGCCGTGGGCCTCTTCGTCCGAGAAGTGGCCGAGGACGCTGCTGAACGTCAGCATCACGGGCTCGGTCAGGTCGAAGCGGTCGGCGACGTGGTTCATGATGACGTCGGTGTCGCGCATGTCGGCGTCGATGTAGCTGCTCAGGGGCGGGTCCTGATAGGCGCTCTGGTGGGCGAGGACGACGGGGTCGTTGTCGACGTAGAGCACCCGCGCGTCGGGCCGGTACCGGCGGACGATCTGGTGGATGTCCGGTTCGAGCGGGAGGCCCGCGCCGAGGTCCAGGTACTGGGCGACTCCGGCCTCCGCGGCGGCCCAGCGCACGGTACGGCGTAAGAACTGGCGGGCGGAGCGCGCGTCGGCGGTGATGCCGGGCGCGATCTTCTCCACCGCCTCGACGGCGGCCCGGTCCCGCTCGTAGTTGTCCTTGCCTCCCTGGGCCGCGTTCCAGAAGCGCGCGCTGCTCACTTCTCCGTCAGCGGAGGGCTGCTCGGGGGTGCGGGCCAGGGATTCGCTCATCGTCGGGCTCCTCAGGGGTCGTTCGGGCCGGCCGTGCGGTCCGGATGATCTCCATTATTGTCGTGGGACCTCCGGCGGGGGCACATCGGGGTCGCGGGCCTTCACCGGCTCCTCACGGGCGCGGGCCCGCGCGGCCCCACGACATGCGCCGTCAAGATCTTTCCCGGCTCTACCATCCCCTCATGGCCTTCTTCCGCGTCGAACGCGTCACCCCGCTCAGCCCGGCCGAGGCCTGGCGCCGTCTGACGGACTGGGAACGGCACGGGCAAGTGGTGCCGCTGACCGAGGTCACCGTGTCGGGCTCGCCGCCGTACGGCGAGGGCACCGTGTTCACGCCCCGCTCGGGGATCGGTCGCTTCGCCTTCGACGATCCGATGGAGGTCGTCGTGTGGCGGCCGCCGCGGGCGGAGCGGTCCGGGCTGTGCCGGCTCGTCAAGCACGGTTCGGTGGTGACGGGATGGGCGGAGATCGAGGTGCACGCGCGGGGGCGGGGCTCGCGCGTGGTGTGGCGTGAGGAGCTGCGGGTCCGCGGGGTGCCCCGGTTCGCGGACCCGGTGGTGGCGCGGGTCGCCTCCCGGATGTTCGGGCGGGCGGCGACGGCACTGCTGGCCGGGAGGGATCGCCCTCCTGAGGGGCCGCCTTCCTGAGGGATCTCCTTCCTGAGGGATGGCCCTCCTGAGGGACCGCCCGCCTGGCGCCGTGTCCCGCCGGCGACCGGTCCACCCGTCGTGTCGTCCGCCCGTCTGCGAGGCCCGCTCCCCCGCCCGGCAGGTCGGCTCCCGGCCTCAGTCCGCGGGCTTCTCCCAGACCGACACGTGCCGGGTGCTCTCGCTGGTGAACGGTGTCCGCGCCCACCCCTCCCACCGGTGGCGCAGCCGCATTCCGGCGAGCCGCGCCATCAGGTCCAGTTCGGCGGGCCAGACGTACCGGAACGGCAGGGACCGGTGCACGGTCCTGCCGTCGCGGGTGACGACGTGGTGCGAACTCATCGCCTGGGTGGCGACGTCGTACGTGTCGAAGCCCAGCCCGTCGGCGTCGACGCGGAACGGAACGGCCGTCTGCCCCGGTGGCAGACGGCGCAGCTCCGGCACCCCCACCTCGACCAGGAACGTACCGCCGGGCCGTAGCTGGGCGGCGGCGTTGCGGAAGCAGTCGACCTGGGCGTCCTGCGTGGTCAGGTTGTTGATGGTGTTGAAGACGAGGTAGACGACCGCGAACGGGCCGCCCGGGACCGTGGTCGTGGCGAAGTCGCCGATCGTCACGTCGACGGTGTCGCCGCCCGGCTTCGCCCGCAGCCGGTCCGTCATGGCGCGGGACATCTCGATGCCGTGCACCGGCGTCCCGCGGGCGGCCAGGGGCAGCGCGATCCGGCCGGTCCCGGTTCCGAACTCCAGCGCCGGTCCGTCGCCCGCCAGTTCGGCGAGGACGTCGACGGCCGGGTCCACGGCCTCGGGGCGGAACATGTCCGCGGACGACTCGTCGTAGTCGGCGGCGACGGTTTCTCCGAAGTATCCGTCCTCATCGGGCGTCCCAGGCTCAGCAGGCATCCCAGGACCGTAACGGCCGTGACATGGGCGACGCACGGGATTTTCGCGGCGCGCCGTCAGGGCCGCCCACGGCGCCCCGCACGGCAACCGTGCCTCAGCAGCCAGATCCGTCCCAAAAGGCTGTTGACTCCCCGGTGGCCCCCGGCGGAAGGTACCGCTGACCGGCTTGTCATGTTCTTGTCCACACCCCCAAGGCAAGAGGTGAGCCTTGTTCCTCCGCCGCACCAGTACTCGACTGCACCGCGCGGGACCGCCACGGGGCAGAGCCCGCCGCGCGGCCGTCCTCGCCGCGCTCCTCGGCCTGCTCGTCTCCCCGCTCGCCGTCGGACCCGCACGGGCGAACCCCGAGCCCACCGGTGAGTCCTCCGGCAGGCCTCCGCTCGTCCAGCCGATCGATCCGCAGCGCTGGCAGAACCCCGACGACATGACCTGGGCGGATTACAGGTCCGTGCCCGGCACCGACTGGGCCGACCCCGCCCGGAAACCCACCCAGCGCACCTTCAAGGGCGCCCTGGTCCTGCTCGACTACCCGGACGAGGAGTTCACGGTCAGCAAACCGGCCGGGTCGACCCTGTTCGGCAACCCGCAGACCGGCGCGTCGGGCATCCCGCGCGCGCAGCTGCCCTCCTTCTACCGGGACTTCCTCAACAAGCCCGGCGCCCTCAACCGCGGCCACACCATCAACGAGTACTGGATGGAGGACTCCGGGGGCCGCATCGGCGTCGACCTGACGGCCTTCGGCGTCTACCGCATGCCGCACAAGTCGTTCCAGTACGGCATCGAACCGCAGATGAACCCCGGCGCCTGTCCGACCGGCAGCACCTGCGGCAAGAACATCCGCACCGACGGCAAGGCCGCGTGGGTCGCGGACGTCGGCGAGGCCGAGACCGCCAAGTTCGACTTCATCTTCTACCTCACCGCCGGACAGGACGAGTCGTCCGTCTGGCAGGAGTTCGGCCAGATGAAGTTCGCGTCCCCGCAGGACGTACCGGCCAAGTGGGGGCCGCCCGCCCCCATCGCGGGCGGCGGCAACTCCGCGAGCACCCGCTACGTCCCGTGGACGTCCTGGGCGGCAGCGGCCCGCATCTGGCCCAACGCCTCCAACGGCTCCTCCACGCAGGCGGAGAGCTCCGGCATGGGCGTGTACGCCCACGAACTCAGCCACATCCTCGGCATCGCCGACAACTACAACAACCCCTACGGCACCCCCCTGCGCCGCGCCTACACGGGCATCTGGAGCATGCTCTCGCGCGGCTCCTTCAACGGCCCCGGCGGCCCGCACACCCGCTGGCACATCCCGGCCACCAACGGCGCGTCCATGGGCTCCCAGCACATCCTGCGGGACAAGCTCAAGCTCGGGATCGTCGACGAGAAGAACGTGCTCCGCCTCGACCGCGACGCGCTCAAGGACTCCGGCACGGTCGTCGCCCGCGTCACCGCGCGTTCGGCCCCGCCCGGCGCCAAGGACCTCAGCGGCGTCAACATCGCGATGAACCGCGACCTGTCACCGGCCTGCAAACCGGAGACCGACCCGCTGTGCGACGGCGGCGGCTACGAGAACTACACCGTCGAGGTCGTCGACCGCATGGGCATGGACTCCTTCACGCCCGACCACGGCGTGCTCCTCAACAAGACCAAGAACGAGGACAGGGCCCCGTTCGCCTGGGTGATCGACTCCCACCCCGAGGACATCGGCATGGTGGACTACAAGCGCCCCGACGGCTCGCCGCAGAAGATCACCATGGGCGACTACCGGCAGCTCAGCGACGCGCTGCTGCACGCGGGCGCCGACTCGGGCAGCGAGTACGAGTACGTGGACCGCGCCAACCGGCTGCACTTCTACGTGCTCGACCTCAAGCGCACCCGCTCCGGGATCCTCTCGTACACCGTCGCCGTCAAGTCCCTGGACGGCGACGGCAAGCAGCGCCGCGGGGTGAAGCTGCGCCGCGGTGACGCCGAGGGCAACCCCGCGCGGCGGGCCGTGTGCTCCTTCGACCTGGCCAACACCGGGCGCGCCAGGCCCGGACAGGCCGGGCACCCGGAGAACGTGGACCGCTATCTCGGCTCGGACGTCTACCGGCTCTCCGCCAAGTCCTCCGGGCGCGGCTGGTCGGCGTGGCTGCCCAACCGGCTCGCCACCGCACGGGCCGGCGGCTCGGTCGAGGTCGACGTCGCCGTGACGGCGAAGCCCGGCGCCGAGCGGCAGAACCGGGTGCTGCTCACCGCCCGGTCCGAGAGCGACCCCCGCAGGACCGCGACGGCCGTGTGCGAGGTCAGGAAGTCCGGCAAGCCGTAGCGGACACCTCGCGGACGCGTGGTCGTCGTCACCCCTCGGACCCTGCTGTCCCCGGCCCCGTTGCTCCTAGGCTTACGCCTGGAAAGGTGGGAATGATGGACATACCAAACGTCGTCGGGGACTGGCAGGAGTACCAGTCCGAGGAGTGGGCGGGGCTGCGCGTCCGCGTGCACCATCTCCGCAGGGCCACACCGCAGCGCGGGCGCGACGAGGACGCCAAGGGCCTGACGTACGTAGCCTTCGACGTCACCTTCGACAACCGCGGCTCCACCTACTTCGGCATCGATCTCTTCGACCACCCCCGCCACTACGACGTGCGCGTCGGGCGGGACGGGCACGGCGCGTTCGTCGACGAGTTCGGCGCGGCCGTGATCCGGGACTTCAACCTGTATCCGCAGCGCCGCGTGACGGCGACGCTCTATGCCGCCGCACCCGCGGCGAAGCTCAAACAGCTCGACATCCAGATCAGTCCGCAGGTCCACGACGAGCCGGCCTTCGGCTACGTGTGGAGCGGCGGCCTCGGCGTCCACGAGGCCTCCACCCGCACCGGCGGGCGCGCGTCGTCGGCGAAGGCCGGGGTCGCCAGCGAAGTGGAGCGGTTCCTTCAGGACAGCTCGGGCGACTGAGCCGCCCGTGCACGCGCCGGAGCCCGGCCGACCGAGGTCGACCGGGCTCCGGTGCGTCAGCGAGAGTGCGGGGGCCACGCCCCCGGCCTCAGCCGGTGTCGCTGCTCAGTTGCCCCAGGTGCCCTGGTTCACCGCGCAGTTCCAGCCGGAGCCGCGGACGCTGAACTTCACCTTGTACGAGCGGGTGTTCAGCAGGCGGGACTCGACCCGGACGCCCAGGCTCGCCTTCTTCTTGAGCGTCTTGGTGTAGACGGAGACGGTCTTCGAGGTCTTGTGGGTGACCTTTCCACCCTTCGGCCTCGCCGTGCCGAAACGGACGTTCTTCACGTTGGTGACCGTGAAGGTGACCTTCTTGAAGCTCTTGTTGCTCTTGTTCTTCAGCCCGAAGTACAGTCCGTCGCCGGTCACCCAGCCGCCGGAGCCGATGTAGAACCTCGACGTGTAGATGATGTCGATCGGGCAGGCCGCGCTGCGCGGCGCGACCTTGGACGCCGTCGCGGACGGAGCCGGCGTCGAAGCGGATGCGGAACCGGCCAGTCCCAGCTGGGTGGCGGTGAGTGCCCCGGCCGTGGCCAGGACTGCGGCGGTCGTACGCATGCGGTTCACTCGGTGGTACCTCTCCCCCTGCGGCCCCTCGTGGGGCCGAAACTGACAGCACAGTGAAATGCGCTTCCGCGGAGCGACTCACGTCGCCGTGCGGCGCCCCGTATATCTAGCACGAGTGCGGCGCGGGGAAACAAATGAGCCATCGGTCCCGCGGCACTGTGACAGAAGCCGGACAATCGTAAAGCACGCGGCGCAGTGCCCGGGAACGGTTTTCCCGCACGCGCATGCGGAGGGCATTCCGGTTCCGTTCCGCTTCCGCTCCGGTTCCGTTCCGCCTCTCCTCCGGAAGGGACAGGCATGGCCTGTCTCAGCCGTCACGGGAGGCCCCATGGCAGGTGCAATGGACGGTGCGAGGAAACGCACCCGTTCGTGCGGGCGCTCCCCGCGGCCCGCACCCGTCAGAAGGAGACGCACCTTGGCGGCGAACGATCACGGCACCGATCCCGGCACGAGCGGCGCGCCCGTTCCAGGGCCGGACGAAGTCGGCGCGATGTACGACCAGTTCGGCGACCTGCTCGCCATGACCCTGGGCTCGGCGGCCGTGCACATCGGCATGCTGGTGCCGCACGGCGAGCGCACGCCCGTCACCACCCTCGTCGGCCTCGCCGACCTCGCGCAGGACCGGCAGACCGAGTTCCTCATCGACGCCCTCCACCCGAAGCCGGGGGCGCACGTCCTGGACATCGGCTGCGGCACCGGCGGCCCGGCGCTGCGTCTGGCGGAACGCACCGGAAGCCGGGTCTCCGGCATCACCGTCAGCAAGCGCCAGCTCGCCCAGTGCGAGGAGCGGCGCACCGGCCACCCGGCTGCGGCCCGGGTGGACTTCGCATACGGCAACGCCATGGCGCTCGGGCACGCCGACGCGTCGTTCGACGCCGCCTGGTCGATCGACTGCCTTCCGCATCTGTCCGACCGGCCGCTCGCGCTGCGCGAGGCCCTGCGGGTGCTGAAGCCCGGCGGGCAGCTCCTGTGCACCGAGTTCACGCTGCGCGGCACCCCGACCGAGGCGCAGACCTCGGCGTACCGGGAGCTGTGGGCGTGTCCGCCGCTGCGTTCCTTCACCGCTCTCGTCGGTGACGTCGAGGAGGCCGGCTTCCAGGTCGTGCGCGTACAGGACATGACGGCCAACGCGGTGCTCTCCTCGGAGCTGATGACGGCGCTGTACCAGGACCGGCGCGCGGAGATCGAGGAACGCTACGGCAAGGAGGTGCTCGCCCGCACCGATCCCCTGATGGGTCCCTACCGCGAATTCTGCACGAATCACGTGGGGTACCACTTGATGCTGCTGCGCAAGCCGGGCGCGTAGCGGAGGGTCCGCGGCGGGGGCGGGCTTCCTCCGGCGGTCGGTCAGCCGCCGGAGCGCCCCTCGCCGGAGCGCCCCGCCTCGCCGGACGCGTCCAGGAGGCCGTCGAACGTCTCCAGGAGGCCGAGGAAGGGTGCACGGCCCCACGCCCGCACCGCGAGGGCGGCCGCGAGGACCGCGGTGCCGTGGGCCCCCGACACGCCGTCCTGCCACCAGGTGCGCGCCGGTGTGCCGTCCCCGGCGGCCCAGGCGCGCACGGCTTCGGTCACGGCGAACTCGTGGTGCGGCGGCCCCGCGGCGGCGAGCGTGGCGGCCGTACGCGCCACGTCGGCGGGGGTGAGGCCGCGCGGCGCCGACGTCACGATGCCGACGACGAGCCGCAGGATGTCCCCCGTCACGGACGGCAGTTGACGGGCGACCACGCGGTCCGCCCCTGCCAGGGCGGCGTCCACCGCGGCCGGCTCCTCGCGCGCGTAGGCCCGTACGAGCGCGAGCCCGCGACGCGTCGCCTCACGCCCGGCCGCGTCCGCAGGCACGGCTTCGCGCGGCCGGGACGTCCCGGACCCCTGTGGCGCCGCGCACGGCCCGAGTGGCGCGGAGTACGACGTCATGCCCCATCCCCTTTCGCGTGCCCTGCCCGTTCGCGGGACAACTCCGATCCTTCTACTTGAAGTGCGCTTGAGGTCAAGCTCCGGGCGAGAGGCCGCTCGCGGGAGTGCGAGCGGCAGGGCCGCGGAACGGCGACAGTGCCGCGGCACCCGGGCCGTGAGCACATGGAGACGCCGTCACATGCCCCCCGCACGGCATCGGCCCGCCGGTTGACTTCTCGCGCGCACCTGCCCAGGGGTGTACTCGTGTCCCGTCGGTCTTCAGAGGGCGGTTCGACCGGTGGTGGTCCTGGCCGGGACGGTGAGGCGGCACAGGTGGTCGACGACGTCGTGGAGGCTGTGGCGGCGGGAGTAGGCGGCGCGCTGGCGTTCGGCGCCGCCGCCGTGGGCGGTCATGCGGTCCAGTGCGGCGACGACCGTCGCCCACTCGCCGTAGCCCTCCAGGGCCGGGCGCAACCGGTGGGCCAGCTCCCGGGCCAGCCCGGCGGCGGGGACCAGATGGCCGGTGTCGGGATGCGGGAGGTGGCCGCTGAAGCCGTCTCGCGCGGCTCGCCAGTAGGCGGCGCGCAGGAGGCTGTCGCACAGCGGCGCTCCGGGGTCGCCGCGCCGCACGCGGGCGTGGGCGGTGTGGACCATGGCGCGGACCAGGGCGGCCAGGGCGGCGGCGGCTCGGGGTTCGGTGGTGGCGTCCATCACACGGATCTCGATGGTGGGCAGGTGGGCGCTGGGGCGTACGTCCCAGAACAGGGTGCCCTCGTCGACGGTGGCACCCGTTTCGTGCAGGGCCGCGGCCAGGGCGTCGTAGGCGTCGGCGCCCGCGAGGTAGGGCGGCGGCCCGGCCTGCGGCCACTGGGCGGCGACGATGCTGCGCCAGCTGGCGTAGCCCGTGTCGCGGTGCCGCCAGAACGGGGAACTGGCGGACAGCGCGACCAGCAGCGGCAGCCAGGGGCGCAGATGGTTGCCCACGAGTACCGCGTGCTCGCGGTCGGGCAGGTGCACGTGGACGTGGAGGGCGGACAGGGCGAAGTCGTCGACCATGGCCCGGTAGGTGCGCGTGCCGGCGCGGTGGCGGGGATCCGCCCGGACCGGCAGCGGGCCGCCGGGGTCGATGACCGGCGTCCCCGAGGCGGCGATGCGCAGGCCCTCCTCGCGGGCGGCCAGCGCCAACCCGGCGCGGATGCGCAGCAGTTGCCCTTCGATCTCGGCCGCGGTGCCGCAGGGCGGTGTCTTGCCCTCCACCTGGTAGTCGGTGAACTCCCCCGACACCAGATCGCCCAGCACCTGCCGGGCCCGCCGCAGGACGCGGGGGCCGGCCGCGGCGACGGCACCGCTGTCCGGGTCGACGAGGAAGAACTCCTCCTCCACCCCGAGCGTCATCCCCGTACCGCTGATGGACGCCATGGGAGAGCCGTCCCTCGCTTCTGTCGGCCTGACGGGACCCGGCACGGGCTGCCTCTGCCCTCAGTGTCACGCGCCCCAGGGCGACCGGCGCGCCGTGCTGCTCCGCCCGGTGGCGCCGTCCTCCGTATGGACGGTGCGAACTGCGGGCCCGCACGGTGTGGGGCACGGTGATCGCGATGGAAGCCGGACAGCGCGGAACCCGCGCAGCGCGGACACAGGACAGGGGTCGACGGTGACCGGCACGCAGCAGCAAGTGCCCTGGTGGCACGAGGACGGCGGATTCTTCGGCGATCTGTACCGGGAGGCCGATCACTCCCTGCACACCTTCTTCGCCGGCGATCGGGGCAACGACGCCCGCACCGAGGCGGAGGCGGCCGGTGTCGTCCGGCTGTGCGGGCTCAGCCGCGGAGACCGCGTCCTCGACTGCCCCTGCGGTTACGGGCGCCACAGCGTCGCACTGGCCCGCCACGGCCTGCACGTCACCGGTGTGGACATCAACCGTGAGTTCCTGCGGACCGCCCGGTCGGCCGGTCGGCAGTGCCCCTCGGTGGACTTCCAGCACGCCGACATGCGCGCCCTGCCGCCGATCGAGCCGGTGGACGCCGTGGTCAACCTCTTCTACTCCTTCGGGTTCTTCTCGCCCGAGGAGGATCTGGAGGTCCTGCGCGGGTTCGTCCGCTGTCTCAAGCCGGGCGGCCGGTTCCTGATGCACACCATGGTCACCGTTCCCGCACTGCTGACCGGCCGCATCCCGGCCGAGGAGACCCGCCCCCTGGCCGGAGGCGGGACCCTGACCATCCACAGGCGCCTGAACGAGGAGACGATGCGCGAGGAGGGACAGTGGACGCTCACCGACCCCGGTGGCCACCGCCGCACCACCGCCCCTTACGACGTGCGGATCTACCACGCCGAGGAGTTCGCCGCCCTGTGCCGGACGGCGGGCTTCACCGACGTGCGCCTCTACGGCGGCTGGGACGGCGCACAGCCGTACCACGACGACTCCCCTTGCCTCATCGCGGTCGCCACCCTCTGACCCGGCCCTGGCGGCAGGGCCGACGGCATGGGGCGGCTGCCGCAGGGCGCGCCACGCTCAGCCGGACCGCCTCCGGCACGGGCGGTCCCGCGGCATCAGCCGGTACGCAGTGTGCGGCCCACTCACCGCACCTGAACTCGTTCGTCGAACATCCAGCGGTACTCGTCGCTCCCCGCGCTGCTGCCGAGGTGTGGCTGGACGCCGCTGCCCTTGTTGCTGCCCGGGGTGTGCAGACAGGTACCCGCGGAGTCCAGTTCGAGCTGGAGGCCGTCGCCGTCGGAGTGCGGGGTGAGGCGCCAGGTGTGGTGGCTGCCGTTCTCCTGGGTGGCTCCGCTGCCGGGATGGCAGGTCAGGTACTTTCCGCTGCGCTCGCAGCGCAGCCGGTAGGTGCCGCTGCCCGCCGTTTCGAGGGCCCACCGCTGCTGGGGAAGACCGGAGTAGGTCCATTGGACGACGGACGTCTGGGCGGTTCCCCCGTCGAGGGCGTTTCCAGTGCCCCTGTTCCAGACCACGTGGGACTTGCCGGCCTGGAGGGTCGGGCGCTTGAAGGTGTTCAGGCGGATCACCGATGCGGTCTGATCGATGTCGGCGGCGTCCCAGTTGGCGTCGGGGCTGTCGACGTAGTCCATGGCGATCACCCCGGTACGGTGCGTCTTGTAGTAGTACTGCCCTTCGAGAAGCTTGCGGGTGTAGGGGTTGGGGTCCTTGGCGTAGCTCCAGGGGGTCCATGTGCTGCCGCCCCAGCCGTTGGCGCTGAGGTGGTTGACGTACATCTTGTTTCCGTCGAACTCCCAGATGGCGGCGCGCAACTGCTTGTCGACCGCGGTCTTCTTGTTCGCAAGGGTGGGGTCGTCGTACAGGTCCTGGTTGGAGAACTGCGCGTCGCTGGAGAAGACGAGGCCTTCGCCGACCCACGGCCAGCCGGACATCAGCACGATCTTGCGCCGCGCCGTCCTCAGCGTGGGGAAACTGTCGCTGATGTGGAAGTACGAACGCCAACCCTTCTTGTCCAGATAGTCCTTGAAGATTCTCTTGAACCTGTCGTTGTCCTCGGAGTGCTCCTGCTGCACGCGCATCAGGATCGTCTCCGACGGATACTTGCCGAGGAAGTCGGTACAGATCTCCAGGGCCTTCCCCGAACACCATCTCCTGGTAGACGTAGCCGTGGTGGATCGTGAAGTAGTCGTCGTAGTTCCGGCAGCGGATGTCGACGTAGCGCACTCCTGCACGCAACTGCCAGTCGAGGGTCTGGTTCTGGCACTGGGCGAAGCCCGCGCTGCTGCCGGCTAACCGGGCGCAGGTCTCGTGCGTGCCGGGGATAGACATGCGGCGGATGTCGGTGTCGTCCGGCACCCGGTCCATCCACTGGACGGTCGCCGCCCGCACCCCGCCCAGGTCGGCGGAGCGCGGCAGCACCTCCCGTGCCTCGACGAGCGGGCGGGCCGAGGGCCCGGCCCACGCCGGGGAGCGGCCGGAGAGGGCCGTCGGCACTCCCACCCCCGCCGTCAGGGCCGCCGTGTTGCGCAGGAACCGTCGACGGTCCACCTCGTTCATGATTCCTACCTCTTTCTTCGGCAGCGGCCGGCCGAGTCGGGGTGGCGGGGAGCCCTCCGCCGAGCGACCCGTCGAGTCGCCCTCCGGTGAGCCGCCCTCCGTGGCGTCACCCGGCTGCCTGGCCGGGTAGGGCGGGGCCGGGGGGCCGGGACGGCGTCGGCCGGTTCACCGGGCGCGGACGGTGTAGTGGACGCGGGCCTTGCCGAAGCGGCCCTGGACGACCGCCGAGTGCGTCCCCGCGGACTGGCTGCGCTGGTCCCAGACGTGACTGCCGCCCTCTTCGGTGAGGGTGTCGATGACCTTGTTCTGGACCGCCGGCTCACTCGGCATCCCCGCGTGGGAGGGGCAGACGCCGCCGAAGGTGTTGTCGGAGTTGGTCACCTTGTAGTTGATCGCGCCGCCCAGGCTCGTCGAGTCCAGCGACGTCTTGTCCACTTGCACCGGTACGTGCAGCGGAACGTTGAACCAGTCCTCGTCACAGGCGCTGCGCAACGTCGTGAACTGGGTCTGGGAGTTCTCACCCGTCTCGCCCAACCAGTTGTAGGCGTCGCCGTTGTTCGCCGTCCTGACCGCGGGGCTGCCGGGCTTCACGTCCCAGATGAAGTTCCTGTAGATCCCCGTGTCACCCCACCAGCCCGCTGCCTGATTGCCGTGGTTCGGCCCCGACAGCGAGACCCAGTTGACCACGTCACTGCCGCGGTGCGAGCCGTTCGCGGTGGCCATCCAGTACCGCGAGATCAGGCTGCCCAGGGAGTGCGAGACGATGTCGAACTCCTTGCTCCGCAGCTTCTTGTCGATGAATCGACCCAGGTCACGGGCTGTCCCCTCGACTCGGGAGCCCTGATCGGTGGGGTAGTCGAAGCGGTGGATCTGGGCGTCGGTGTAGCCTCTCGACTTCAGCTTGGCCACCATGCTGTTCCAGGCGCTGCTGCTGTCGTTCATCCCGTGCACCAGGACGATCTCCCGCGGCCCCGAGGCGGCTGTGGGGGCTTTGGCGGTACGGGTCTCGGCTGTGGGGGCCTCGGCGGCCGGGTCGTCGGGCGAAGCCAGCGCCGGTGGGGCGGCTGTCGCGGCGGCCAGCACGCCGGCGGTCAGTGCGACGGTCATCAGGTTCCGTGAACGCGCGAGCATGTCTTCCTCCAGAACGGTGCACTTCCGCGCGGGAAGTGAGGGAAAGCGCAATGGCTCGACGGAACGTCCCGGGCAGCTTGACAGCGCCACACCAGACTGGGCAAACAAGGCAAAATGAGGTGAATGGTTTCTCCGGTACGTCTCCGCACCGAAGTCCCGCACGCATCGCGAGGACCAACAGGAGCAGCGCCGATATACCGGGGTCCGTTTGCGCCCCGCCCCGGAACGCTCCATTCCGCGGCCTCGCGGCACATCCGCACCGCTCGCCCCCTGCCAGTTCCTGCGGCCCCCGGGTCGGCCGCACGCAGGCGCACGCCGCCACCCCCGGTCGAGCTCCCGCATGCCTCATCACCTCCGCGCGCGCCCGCGGACGCGACACGGGCGCGGCGCGGGCGGTTCTCGTACGGCGGGGCGTGGGTGCGGGTGCCGTCGACGGCGGCGGTGTGACGACGGCGGCGACGGCGTCTGCCTCCTGATCCTTCTCCTGATCCTTCTCCTGATCCTTGCGTCCGCCGGGTGCTGCTCACGGCCCGCGCGGACGTAGGGTGAACGGCTGTGACTGACAAGTACGCCGACTGGAACGAGCTGGTCACCGACAGGGACCCGGACACCGGCGAGCTCGTCAACGTCGAGGGCCGGGACTGGTACATCGGGCTCCGGCCCGGCTCGGGCGTGTACCTGTTGCACATGGCCATCCACGGAGGCGCCATCGAGGCGCCGCCCGAGCAACTGGCCGACCACGCCTCGACGGGATGCCCGTTCTACACCTTCGCCGGGACCAGGAGCAGCGGCAACACGTCGCTGCACATCACGTCGACGCGTTTCGACGAGCCGCGTGCCCTCGACCTCGCCCGGCGCGCCACCCGCATCGTGTCGTGGCACGGGTCCGCCGGGCCGTCGGGCGAAGCCGTCACCTACGTCGGCGGCCTGGACTCGGAGCTGGGGCCGCTGATCCGGGCCCGGCTGGCCGAGGCCGGGTTCCGGTGCGATGACCCGCCGGACGACCTGGGCGGCATGAACCCGGGGAACATCTGCAACATCGGGCTGCGGGCCGCCGGGGTGCAGCTGGAGATGTCCCGCACCCAGCGGCAGCAGTTCTTCACGCCCGACCTGCGGCGGTCGACGATCGAGGACCCGGCGAACCGCACCGCGGCCTTCTACGCGTACGTGGAGGCCGTGAACCAGGGGATCGCCGACCTGTCTCTGCCGGTGGGCCCCGGCTGACGGGCCTCGTCCCGGTCCGCCGGGGTCAGAACCAGTGCACGCAGAGCGGGCAGCGCTCGGCGCCGAAGAGGGCGTCGGCGACGGCGGCCGCACCGGGGCGGTGGGCATGGATGTGTCCGGCCCGCACGAGCGTGCTCGGGACCGTGCCGCCGAGGTAGATCGCGCCCAGGTCGCGCACGTCCAGGGACAGGTCGGGCGCGCGATCCGTCGGTACGCACTCGGCCTTGTGGTCCCGTACCGTCAGCGCGTAGCGGCCGTGCTCGCCGAGGAACGGGTCCCGCACGTCGAGCACGAGCTCGCCGTCCGTGAACCAGCCGCGCGCGGTCAGGGCACGCGGTACGTCGAGGAGGCGCACCCAGAGCCCGTCGGTGTCGCCGCTCACCTCGCCGGCGCGGAAGTCCGCGAGCTGCCAGCGCAGCGGGTGCCCGAGCGGGACGTGCTGGAACACGACCTGCGCGATCAGGTCGTGGCCGAGAACGAACCGGGCGAGGGCCGTGAAGACGGCGTCGTCGACCGCGATGGTCTCGTCGACCGTCAGCGTCCTGGAGGGCGCGAACTCCCCGACCGCGTAGCTGGCGTATCCGTCCGGGACGCCGTCCTCGTCCCGGTGCACGGCGACGTACCGCGGCTCCGGCGAGATCGGCGGCCTCCCCGCACGCAGCGCCCACCAGCGGCGCGGCCGCGAGAGCGCGCCGGGCTGGGCCCGGCGGTACCGGTCGTAGACCTCCTCGATGATGTCCCCGCACTCGGCGCGGGGCAGCACCTCGACCGTGCCGGTCCCCGAACCGTCCGCCGGGTCGGCGACCGCTCCGTGCGCCCGGGGGACGGCGGGAGCGGCCTTGTGGCGCTGCACGGTCAGCCGCGAGGTGTAGGTGGCGGGTCCGTAGCCGAACCTGCCGTAGATCCCGGCCTCGGAGGCCAGCAGCACGGAGAGGAACTCCCCGCGGCCCCGCAGGTCGTGGAGCTGATGCCGCATCAGCGCGCTGAGCACGCCCTGGCGCCGGTGCGAGGGCAGGACGCCGACGGCGGTCACCCCGGCGGCCGGGGCGAGGACCGCGCCCGGCAGGGTCAGTTCGAAGGCGTACGAGGCCGCGGTGCCGACCGGCCGACCGGCCTGCGTCCGGGCGAGCAGGCAGCGGTCCGCCTCGAGCGCCGACCACCACAGCCCGCCGCCCTCGACCGGGGTCCCCGGGAAGAGCCCGAACGCGGTGTGCACCGTGTCGACGAAGACGTCGAAGTCCTCGTCGGTCGTGGTACGAATCTCCATGGTCGCCGCTGCCTCCTCGGTATGGCGGCGCCACTCCTCGTGGCGCTCGGTCCAGTGCAGCGGCGACCCGTGTCCGGAGCAAATGATTTACGCACATGACGGCGCGCGCACCTCACAGCACGGCACCTCACAGCACCTCACAGCACGGCACCTCACCGCACGGCACCCCGCCCGGGGTGTGATTCCTCCTGGCCGTACGCCTGGTTGGCCCGGTCGATCTCCGGCATGCGTGCCTCGGCCCACTCCCGCAGCGCGGGCTTGACGCGGGCGCGTGCGCCGAAGGGCGCTGGTTGCTCTAGTCGGCCCGGTCGAGCGGGCCGAGGAGCCAGTTCCCCGCGGCCTCCGGGTCGTCGCTCAGATAGAACTCACTGATGGCGGTCCTGAACTCGGCGTGGCTGAGCGAGCCGTCCCCGTCCCGGTCGAGCCGCCGGAACGCCGCAGCGGAGTGCACCGGGGGAACGCCCAGGGCGTCGTACATGCGGACGTACTCGGACTGGCTCAGGACACCGTCCTCGTTGGTGTCCAACGCCCGCATCAGCGCGTCGACGATCGCCAGCACGGCCTCCTCGAAGTGCCCGGGGTCCGTGACATCGGCCTTCATGACGGCGATGAACTCCTGCCGGGAGATCTGCCCGTCGCCGTCGGAGTCGCCGTGCGTGAGCAGCAGACGCCACCATGTCTCGAAGGCGTTCCGCATCGCCGCGGCGTTCTCCTTGTCGTCCTCGCGCGCCAGCCCCTCGAACAGTTCGGTCATCTGCCGCAGGTCGTCGTGCGTGAGCCTGCCGTCCCCGTTCTGGTCGAACCAGCGGAAGAGGGTGCTGAACTTCTGCGCCTTCACGTCCTCCGTCATGGGTGCTCCCCTGTCCCTGCCGTTGCCTGTCATGGGCTTTCGGCGCGACAGTCCGCGCCGCCCTGGAGACGTTAGGAGCGGGGATGCCGCAGGACCAGGTCGGTTAGGGACAACTGCTGCGGAACGGGCCCAGGTCCTGTCGTCAAACTCCCTCCTGCCACGTGACGACAGGCCCTAGGAGTCCGTCGCCTCCCCCGCCTCCTCGATCAGCGACCGCGCCTTGGTCTCCGCCTGGTCGTAGCGCTCGGGGAAGGCGGAGCGCTGTACGGCCTGGGCGATCTCGCCTGCCGTCCTGCCGGGGTCGCGCCGGTCCTCCTCGACGGCGCGCCGGAGGAAGGACGCGGTGGCGTGCGGTACGTCCCCGCACTGCTCGGCCGTGCCCCAGCCCTGGCTGGGGCGCTGTTGGAAGACGCCGACCGAGTCCTTGTCCCCGCAGGGGAGGTTGTTCATGTGCGACTCCACCCAGCCGGCCTCGAAGGCGGCCAGCCGGACCTTGCTGCTCACACCGTGGTCGGCACAGGCCTGGTGGACGGCCCTGGTCACCTCGGGGTCGTGCTCGGCGGGCACGGGGCATCCCGCGTCGGCGCCGAGCGCCGGGACGGGCACCCGGTCCGTCGCGTGGCTCTCCTTCATCTCCAGCCTCCTCGCTGTACGGCTTCGCGGCGCACGGCGACTCGGTCCCAGCCGTGCCAGGGCCCGTCGTCGGACTCCCTCCGGGCGACGAAGGGAGTTCGACGACAGGCCTAGGCCGGTGCGCGCAGGACGAGACCGGGGGTGATCTCCTCCGCTGCCGTCACGGCGGGCCGGTTGGCGATCAAAAGGCGGTTGACGGCCTCGGGGTCGTTGTAGGCCCGCACCGCCATGTCGCGCAGCGTCTCGCCTTCCCGGACGGTGAAGAAGCGGGGGAAGATCCCTTCCTGCCCGGCCGTGACCCGGTCCTCGACTTCCGTGACACCTGCGACGTTGCCCAGCGCGAGCAGGATCTTCTCCTTCTGCTCCTGCACGGCGGAGTCCCCGGCGACGACGACCCGGGACTCCTCGACGCTCACCTGGAAGTGGTCGTGCGTCAGTTCCAACTCCTCCAGCCGCTCCTTGAGCTGGGCCGCCGCCCTGTCCGGCTCGCCCGACAGGCACGCGTCGAGCCGATGGCCCGCGTCCCGCGTGAACGTATACCTCGTCATGCGCACTCCGAATGCCGCGAGACCGTATTCCTCACAGCTACCCAATTCCTCAGGGCTACCCGGTTTCGGGCGACACCTTTCCGTACGGGGCTTCTCCCTGTCGTCTTTCCGCCGTTCGGGTGACCTCGTACCGGTGCCCAGGGGCGGGAGTGGCTCCTGGGCACCGGCTGTTCTCTGGCTCAGCGGTCAGCGGTCAGAGGTCAGCGGGTCACCACATGGCGCTCGTTGGGCACGCAGTGCGTCATGATCAGGCCCGACACGTCGCGGGGCGGGTTGTCGCCGAGGCGCCCCAGGCGTGTGCGGTCCTCCTCCGTCAGGGTCTGGTCCGCCAGCGGCTCCAGGTGCGCGACGTCGGCCGCAGCGATGCCGAGGCCCTCGCCGACCCGCAGGCCGAGGTCGTTCTCGACCAGCAGGAAGTGCCACACCATGCGCTCCTGGACCGGGCGTTCGCACTGGGAGATCAGGTCCACGAAGTTGTGCACCAGGTCGTCGCGTTCCCAGTCCTCCATCAGCAGATAGCGCTGACCGGCCTGCGCGTAGTCGTTGGTGCGCGGGATCCGCTTGCGCGTCAGCCGCCCCTGGAGCTGCGGGCCCTGCTCGTCGTGCGGAGGGTACCGGTCCTCGCGGAGGCCGCCGGTGATGGACGGCTCGTAGTTGACTTCCGGGTTCTCGTTGGCCGCGCGGTTGTCGAAGGCCATGAAGCCGTCGCGCTGATTGGTGCGCACCTCCGCGCTCTTGGCCTGGTTGACCGGCAGTTGGAGATAGTTCGGGCCGACGCGGTAGCGCTGGGTGTCGCTGTAGGAGAAGGTCCTGCCGACCAGCATCTTGTCGTCGGAGAAGTCGAGCCCGTCCACCAGGACGCCGGTGCCGAAGGCGATCTGCTCGTTCTCGGCGAAGTAGTTGTCGACGGTGCGGTCGAGGACCAGGCGGCCCACCGGCCTGGGCGGGAAGTCCTGCTCCGGCCAGGTCTTGGTGTCGTCCAGCGGGTCGAAGTCGAGCTCCGGGTGCTCGCCGTCCTCCATCATCTGCACACGCAGCTCCCACTGCGGGAAGTCGCCGCGGCGGATGGCCTCGTACAGGTCCTTGGTGGCATGGCCGAGTTCGCCGGCCTGTACGTTCGCCGCGTCCTGCTCGGTCATGCTGCGCACGCCCTGTTCGGGCATCCAGTGGTACTTGACGAGGACGGTGGTGCCCTCGGCGTTGACCCACTTGTAGGTGTTCACGCCGAAGCCCTGCATGTGCCGGTAGTCCGCGGGGATGCCCCGGGGGCTGAAGAGGTTGACGAGCATGTGCATGCTCTCCGGGGTCTGCGACATGAAGTCGAAGATGCGGGCCGGCTTCTGCTCGTGCGAGACGGGGTCCGGCTTGAGAGAGTGGATGACGTCGGGGAACTTCATGGCGTCCCGGATGAAGAAGACACCGAGGTTGTTGCCGACGAGGTCCCAGTTGCCGTCCTCCGTGTAGAACTTCACGGCGAAGCCGCGCGGGTCGCGGGCGGCCTCGGAGGAGTCACGGCCTCCGATGACCGTGGAGAAGCGCAGGGCGACGTCGGTGCGTTTGCCGCGCTCCTGGAACAGTTTGGCGCGCGTGTACCGGTCGATGGGCTCGTCGCCCCAGGCCCCGTACGCCTCGAAGTAACCGAAAGCGGTGACGCCGCGGGCGTGCACGATGCGCTCGGGGATACGTTCCCGGTCGAAGTGGCTGATCTTCTCCAGGAAGTGGTAGTTCTCCAGGGTGGCGGGCCCTCGCGCACCGACCGTCCGCTGGTTCTGGTTGTCGTGGATGGGGTGGCCCTGCCGGTCGGTGAGGACCGGCAGGGAGTCGTCCGCGGGTGAACCCATGCTGGATACGTCAGTCATGACCGTCGGCTCCTTGGCGGGTGGCCGCGTGTCCGGCCTTGTGCGTGGCGGCGGACGCGCGGGCTTGTCGGGGGTCTCAGCACCCCCCAGTACTCACCCCGGGAGCCGCCGCACGGCGGTCATACGCGGTGTGTCGGGTGAAGTGCGCACGTCCGGCGGGTGCCCTCCGACCCTTTTGTCACAGACCTCCGGCCACTGGGGTGACCGCTGCGGAGGCGGGCCGACCGCTGCGGAGGCGGGCCGACCGCTGCGGCGGCGCTCGCCCGCAGCGGCGCGGCGGGCGAGCGAGGGCGGACTGCCGCTGGACAGGGCCCAGCCGACGGTGCTCCGGACTCAGCCGTTGCGCACGCCGTTGCCGGAGAGCGCCGAGATGTCGTTGAGGAGGTGCGACAGCGGCTCGTCGCCCTTGGCCTGCGTGGAGTTCTCGGTGCAGATCTGCTTCTGCTCCGCCGAGAGGACCGGGATGTCCTGAACGGCGACGTTGATCAGGAGGAGCAGGGAGCCGACGTTGGCGTCGACGGGGATGCCGAGGCAGGGCTTGTTCAACGAGCCCTCGATGAGGGAGAGCTGGGGGCTCTTGTCGCCCTGGGTGCCGCTGTTGCCGAACGACTGCTCCGCACCGTTGCCGCTGGAGCTGGTGGTGCCCGAGTCGTCGCCGACGGCGGTCGCGCTCCCGGCGCCGCCGACGAGAGCGAGGGCGGCGAGGCTCAGGGCGAGGGGGAGGTTACGGGTGCGCATGTCTCTCCAGTGCAGATGCGGAACGTACGGGGGCAGAAGGGACCAGTACATCCGCCCGCGCCCCGGGTCGGCCCGATTCGCCCGTTGGCGGAGTGTCGGTGTCACGAGGCTGACGCCGGCTGCTGCGGCGCCGTGGGGCTGACGCCGACCGCTGCGGCGCCGTGGGGCTGACGCCGACCGCAGCGGCGTCATGGGGCCGCCGGTCGGCTGCCGCGACGGCATGGGGCCCGGCGGTCGACCACCCCTGTGTCACGGGGCTGACGGTCGGCCGGCGGGTGTGTGCGGCTCGCCCCCCTCCCGGTCCTCGACGGCCCGTACCGCCGTCCGCACCTGCTGGCGCAGCCAGCCGTGCGCGTGGTCGTCCGCGTTGCGCCGGTGCCAGGACAGGATGAGCGGGGCCGGTGGTACGGGGAACGGCAGGGGCCGTGCACGCAGGCCGAGTTCCGCGCGTACCGGGCGGGTGGTCAGGTCGGGGACCACGACGAGGACGTCGCTGTGCAGGGCGATGCGGAGGGCGGCTACGGCCGTGGGCGCCGTCGCGACGACGCGGCGGTCCAAGCCCTGGGCCCGGAGCAGGTCGTCGACGGGGTCGCGCAGCCGGCCACGGCGGGAGACGGTGACGTGGTCCGCGGCCGTGTAGCCCGCCAGGGTGAGCGGCCCGTCGGCGGCGGGGTGCGCGGGACGGAGCGCCACGACCAGCGGGTCGTGGGCCACGGTCTCGTGGTGTACGTCGGCGTGCGCGGGCACGCTCGCGCTGACCTCCAGGTCGACGCGGCCGTGGCGCAGGTCCTGGGTGTCGGTGTCGGTCTCGGCCAGCAGCCGCAGCCGTACGCCGGGCGCCCGGTCGCGCACAGCGGCGAGCAGCGCGGGGCCGATCGCGTGGACGACGGCGTCGTTCAGACGCAGTGTGAAGGTGCGCTCCAGGGTGTCCAGGTCGGCCCTGCCCTCGGGAGCCAGGACGGCGTGGGCCTCCTGGACCAGGGCGTGGACCTGCCTGCGGATGGCGAGGGCGCGCGGGGTGGGGGTCATGGTGCTGCCCGTGCGGACCAGGATCTGGTCCTGGGTGACGCGCCGGATGCGGCCGAGCGCGCGGCTCATGGCGGGCGGCGTGAGGTGCAGCCGGTTCGCCGCCCCGGCCACGCTGCCCTCCTCCAGCAGGGCGTCGAGCGCGGTCAGGAGGTTCAAGTCCAGTTGCATGGCGCTCACTTTAGGGATGACGAACATGCACTGGACGTCATTCCGCTCCCCTCCCTACCGTGAAAGCCGGGCGGAGCGAACGCACCCCGCCCCCCACCCCGACCCCCTTATGCGAAAGGCCGGTTCGCCATGCCCGCACACTTACGGGACGACGCGGTCCCGCACGTCCGCCCCGGTGCCCTGTACACGTCCAACCCCCGCCTAGCCGAGGACGAGGCGCTGCTCGGCGGCGTCGTCGCTGCGGTGCGCGCCGCGGGCGCCCAGGTACTGCGGCGCTTCCCTCCTGCGGTCCTCCCGGCCGACCGGGCGCAGGTCGTGGCCGCGATCCACGCCAACGACGCGGTGTCTCTGAAGTCCCTGCGCCCGGCGCTCACCGCGGTACGCCCGCGGGCCGGCTGGGTCGAGGACGAACTGGACACCGGGGCGCTGCCGCCCGGCGAGTGGTGGGTCACCGACACCGTCGAGGGCAACATCAACCACGTACACGGGATACCCGACTGGTCGGTGACGGCCGCGCTCGTACGGGAGGGGGCGCCGGTACTCGCGGCCGTGCACGAGCCGCTGACCGGGCACACGTTCACCGCCGTGCGGGGCGGCGGCGCCCACCGGGACGGCCTGCGGCTGCGGGTGTCGGCGAAGACGGCGCTGGACGGTGCCTTCGTGGGGACGGGGCAGGCCAGGCCGGGAGAGGACGCCGCGACGCTCGGGCGGATCGCCGCGTCGACCGTCGCGATGCTCCCGCGCGCCCTGGTCACCCGCGTCTCGGTCCCCGCCACCACCCAGCTCGTGTACGTGGCGTCCGGCCGCATGGACGTCTTCTGGCAGTACAGCGACGTGCGTTCGGGCCTGGTGGCCGGGGCACTGCTCGCCGCGGAGGCCGGCGGGGTGGTCACCGACGTTTGGGGGCGGCCCTGGGACGCGTCGAGCCCGGACTTCCTGGCGTCCGCGCCGGGGCTGCACGCGGCGGCGGTCGATGTGCTGTCCGGGGTGCGGTGAGCGGTACGCGGCGCCCGGTACGGCCGCCGGGACGCCGTCCCTTCCCTCCCTCCGACCGCCCTCTCACGTCTCCGCACAGCACCCACGTCAGGAGTACGCCGTTGACCACCACCTCAAGGACAAGTCCGGGCACGCCCCGGAGCGCCCGGCACCCGCGCACCGGCCCCCGTGTCGCGATCGTGGGCGCGGGCCCGGGAGGCCTCGCACTCGCCCGCGTCCTGCACGTCCACGGCATCGACGCGACGGTGTACGAACGGGACGCCTCGCGTGCGGCGCGTCCGCAGGGCGGCAGTCTCGACCTGCACCCCGAGTCCGGGCAGTGGGCGCTGCGTCTGGCCGGTCTGGAGACGGAGTTCCGGCGCCGGGCGCGCCCCGAGGGCCAGGACCTGACCCTGATGGGCAAGGACGGCACGGTCCACCATCGGCAGTCCAGTGCGGCGGCGACGCGGTCCGAACCGGAGATCGACCGGGGTGTGCTCCGTGACCTCCTGCTCGACTCCCTGCCCCCGGGCACCGTCCGGTGGGGCCACGAGTTGCTCCGCGCGGTGCCGCTCGGCGACGACGGCCGCCATGAACTGACCTTCGCCGGGGGCGGGTCGGCGGTCTGCGACCTGCTGGTCGGTGCCGACGGGGCGTGGTCGCGGGTCCGCCCGCTGCTGACCGACGCGCAGCCCGTCTACACCGGCGTCACGTTCGTCGAGACGATCGTCCCCGACGTCGACGCCAGGCAGCCGGAGCTGGCGCGGTTCGTCGGGCGGGGCAGCCTGTTCGCCTTCCAGGACGGCAAGGCGCTCATGGCCCAGCGCAACGGCGGCGGGCTCATCCGCACCTACGCCGGTTTCCTCGTGCCCGAGGGCTGGACGTCCGCCTCCGGCCTGGAGGGGGCGGCACCCGACCGCGCCCGAGCGCTGCTCCTGGACCACTTCGCCGACTGGACACCCCGGCTCACCGCGCTTCTGCGGCACTGCGACGACACCGTCCTGCCGCGCCCGCTGATGATGCTCCCGATCGGCCTGGAGTGGCCCACCACCCCCGGTGTCACGCTGCTCGGCGACGCTGCCCACCTCATGTCGCCCTTCGCCGGGGAGGGCGCCAACCTGGCCCTGCACGACGCCGCGGCACTCGCCCTCGCTCTCGCCCGGTGCGCGCCGCCCACCGGGGACGCCGTCACCGGGGTGGCACTCACCACGGCACTGCGGCACTACGAGCAGGACCTGTACGAGCGCTCCGCTCCTTGCGCGCGGCAGTCCGCGGAGCGGCTGCGGCTGTGCTTCACACAGGACGGCGCGCGAGCGGTGGCCGAGCTCATGGGCAACGGTGGCGCGCCGTGACCGACTGGGTGGGCACGGCCGAGTCCCTGATCGCCTCACCGTGGCTCTACCCCCTTCTCCTGGCGGCCTCGTTCCTCGACTCCTTCCTTCCCGTCGTGCCGAGCGAGCCCGTGATCATCGTTGCCGGGGCGCGCGCGGCCGGCGGCGACACCCAGTTGTTCCTCGTGATCGCCGCCACGGCGCTCGGCGCGTTCCTGGGCGACCTGGTCCCGTACGGTCTCGGCCGCCTGCTGAGCCGTCCCCTGCTGGCCGGGCTCCGGCCGGACACCCGGCGCCGGGCGGCGTTCGACTGGATCGCGGGCCGACTCGCCGCGCGAGGGGGCCAGGTGCTCATGACGTCGCGGTTCATCCCGGTGGGCCGCTACTTCGTCACCCTGTCCGCGGGCGCCGTCGGCTATCCGGTCGGCAGGTTCGTCCTGTTCACCGCGCTCGCCGCGGCTGCCTGGAGCACCTACACCGCGCTGACCGGCTACGCGGGCGGCCTCCTGTTCAGGGACGACCCGCTGACGGGAACCCTGGTGGGACTCGGCCTCGCGCTCGTCCTCCAAAGGGTGCTCGTGGCGCTGCGGCGGGTGCGGCGCCGTCCCTTCAGCGTGCGGCGCCGGGCCAGTCCGCGCAGGGCACGACCTCGACTCCCCTGCTGGGGAAGACGGCGTCCATGAAGAAGTCGTGCATGGCGTCGTCACCGTCGGCGCAGCCGTCCCGCAGCACGGTCACCCGGTAGTCACGGTCCGCCGCGTCGTAGCAGGTCGCCGCCACCATGGCGCTGGTCGCGACACCGGCGACGGCGATCCTGCCGATGCCGCGCGCGCGGAGCACCAGGTCGAGGTCCGTGCCCGCGAACGCGCTGGCGCGGCGCTTCACCACGACGACGTCCTCCTCGGCGACCGGCAGGGCGATCTCCGTTCCGGGCGCACCTTCGTGGAAGGTGTCCCCGGCCTCGTGGAACGCCTGGAACAGCGCGTTGTCCCGGGGCAGGTCGGCGCCGTTGCCGCGGAGGGCGAAGTGCACGAACACCACGAGGGCGCCGGCCGCGCGGGCACGCGGGATCAGTTCGGTGAGGGGCGGCACGACCCTCTTGGCGAACGGGTAGGTGCCCGTGACGCCCTGCTGGATGTCGCCGATGATCAGTGCGGTCGTCATGGCAGGGTCCCCGTCCCGTCCTTGCTGGCCGGCGCCCCGGGGCCAGCGGGGCAGCCTCGTCGACGATCACGATCATACGGTGGTCAACAGTGCGCGCAGTATGGGTGTTTACCCGGCTCGGGGGCGCGGGCGTCGGGGACGCGGCTCGGGGGCGCGGGCGTCGGAGGCACGGCTCGGGTGTGCGGGCGTCGGGTGCGCGCGCGTCGGGTGCGGGGGCGCGGTCCCGCCTCTCGGGGCAGGCGTGGGCGGTGGCTCCGCGTGCGGGCCGCGATGCTCGCCCCGAAGAGTTCCCCAGGCGTCCGCAAAAGCGGGAGCGGACCGGCTGACCTGCGCGAACGGCCGAACGCGGCCTGTTTCCGTACCCTGGCGGCATGCGCATGCGCCCCACCCTGAGCTGGACCCCCACCGGCGACCTCCCGCCGGGCACCACGGACCTGCGGCCGGTCGCCGACGCCCTGGGCAGCGGAGGTGTGCTGGTGCTCAGCGGGGCGGGCCTCTCCACGGAGTCGGGCATCCCCGACTACCGGGGCGAGGGCGGCAGCCTGAGCCGGCACACCCCGATGACGTACCAGGACTTCACCGCGCACCCCGACGCCCGGCGCCGGTACTGGGCGCGCAGCCACCTCGGCTGGCGCACCTTCGGCCGCGCCCTGCCCAACGCCGGGCACCGGGCCGTGGCCGCGTTCGGGGAGCACGGCCTGCTCTCGGGCGTGATCACGCAGAACGTCGACGGCCTGCACCAGGCCGCGGGGAGCAAGGGCGTCGTGGAACTCCACGGAAGCCTGGACCGGGTGCGCTGCCTCTCCTGCGGCGCCTTCAGCGCACGCGCCGAACTCGCCCGGCGCCTTGAGGCCGCGAATCCGGGCTTCGAGCCGGTGGCCGCCGGTATCAACCCGGACGGCGACGCCGACCTCTCCGACGAACAGGTCGCGGACTTCCGCGTGCTGCCCTGCGCGAAGTGCGGCGGCATCCTCAAACCGGACGTGGTGTTCTTCGGGGAGACCGTGCCGCAGCAGCGGGTCGAGCACTGCCGCCGGCTGGTCCGCGAAGCGGCCTCGCTGCTGGTCCTCGGCTCCTCGCTGACGGTGATGTCCGGACTGCGGTTCGTCCGGCAGGCCGCCCAGGCCGGAAAGCCGGTCCTGATCGTCAACCGGGACCCCACCCGGGGCGACCCGCACGCCCGCACCCGGGTCGCACTCCCGCTGGGCAAGGCCCTCACCACCGTGGCCGAACGGCTGGGCGTGCCCACCGACGCGCCTTAGTCCGCCAGTCCGCCAGTCCGCCAGTCGCCGGGCGCCGCCACCGGCAGCCCGCGGCCCGCGGAACCAAAACCAGTGGAACCGCACACGCGAGTGCCGTTAGCGTCCCTCTCGCCCCTGTCTCCCCACCGAGGACGTGCCGTTGTACACCGTGTGAGACCTCCTGAGCGCTGATCCGTCGCGCGTCGCACCTGTGCGGCGTGCCCCTTTTCGCTGCGGACTTCTCACTGGAACCGGTGCATCACTGTGTCCGAAACCTGGGTGGTCGTTCCCACCTGTCTGCCTCTCGTCCTCCGCCGTTGCCACACCTGCGCCTCCGAGCGCTTCCGCGCACACGGCAAGTTCCGCGTCAACGCCCATCACAAGCTCATCGACGCCTGGCTCCTCGCGCTGTGCACCCTGTGCGGGGAGACCACCAGGATCACGGTCCTCGAGCGGGTGAACGTACGCTCCGTACGGCCCGGATTCGTGGACCGGCTGCACGCCAACGACCGCGGCCTCGCGGCCGAACTGCTCCAGGATCCGGTCGTGCGGCGCCGCAACCACATCGCCCTCGACTGGAGCGCCGCCTGGCGTCTGGACACCGGTGCACCTGACCGGCCGGAGGGCGAGGCCGTCGAGGTCTCGGTCCGCTTCGCGGCACGGATACCCGTCCGGCCGGTGCGGCTGATCTCCGAGGGCTTCGGCCTCTCGCGCGCCGAGGTCGAAAGGCTGCTCGCCGAGGGGCGCGTCGTCTCCGCGGTCCGGCTGGGCGGAAGGCTCACCGGGGACTTCACCTTCACGCTGAAGCGCCGAGCCCTCCCGGGGCCCGGCAACGGCCCGCCAGGCACGAACCGCCGGGAGGGCCGTCCCAGGACACTGTCCCAAGAGAACGTAATCCTCGCAGGTCAAGGGCCGTCCCACCGTTCCAGCGTCCAGTGTTCCTCGGAGATCGTTGCGGGTGCCGCCGCGCCCCGCGAACCTCGTTGCTGCCGGACGGTGCGGGGTCTTCACGCTCGTACCGACGGGGACATTCCCATCATTACGGGGAGACCCATTCCATGCGCGACAGCCTCATCCGCACCACCGCTCTGGCCGCTTCGGCGATGGCCGCCGTCCTGGCGTCGGCCGCCTGCGACAAGGACGGGGACGACTCCGCCGGTTCGTCGCCCAGCGCTGCGCCGTCCACGGGCGGAGGACAGAAGGACGGGGGCAGCAGCCTGGAGACCGACAGCATGACCGTCGACGGACCGGTCGTCACCAACTGGCACCCCGAGCCACAGGGGGCCGTGCCGGGCGACGGCAGGCAGGGGTGACGGGGAACGGCCCGGACGCCACGGGCACCGGACCGGAACCGGCACCATCACCGGGTGGTCGACCACCCGGCACCCCGCGCCTGTGCGTCCTGGGGTGCCGGGTGGTCACCGTGCCGCCCGTGCCGTCCGAGCCGTCCCGCCCGCGTCGGGTCAGCCGTTGCCCGTGCCGTTGCCGGAGAGCACCGAGAGGTCGTCCAGGATGTGCGACAGCGGCTCGTCCTCCTTGGCCTGCGTGGAGTTCTCCGTGCAGATCTGCTTCTGCTCCGCCGACAGGATCGGGATGTCCTGGACGGCGACGTTGACCAGGCCGACCAGGGAGCCCACGTTGGCGTCGACGGGGATGCCCAGGCACAGCTTGTTCAACGAGCCCTCGACCAGGGAGAGCTGAGGGCTCTTGTCACCCTGGGTGCCGCTGTTGCCGAACGACTGCTCCGCACCGTTGCCGCTGGAGCTGGTGGTGCTCGAGTCGTCGCCGATGGCGGCCGCGCTCCCGGCGCTGCCGACAAGAGCGAAGGCGGCGAGGCCGAGGGCGAGGGGATTACGGGTTCGCATGTCACTCCAGTACGAAACATTCGATTGACCAGAAGAGCCCAGTACATCCAGCATTGTCGGGAGAATGCCGCTATTCGCCCGTTGGTGGAGTGTCGGCGGAGCGAGGCTGACGACGACCGACCGCTCCCGGGAACCAGGGCCTCCCCCGGGGACTGTGGCCTCTCCCGGGTACCGCTTGTGTCTCCCGTAGGGGGAGACGTCAGGGTGTGCCCATGAACGACGACGACACCCTCTGCTCGATCGGTGAACTGGCCCGGCGCACCGGTCTCACGGTCAAGACGATCCGGTTCTACTCGGACCGGGGCCTCGTCGAGCCGACGGACCGCACCCCGGCCGGCTACCGACGCTACGGCGCCGACGCGGTCGCCCGCGTCGAACTGGTGCGGACCCTGCGGGATCTCGGGCTCGACCTCGACACGATCCGCGGGGTGGTGACGCGGGAGGTGTCGCTCGCGGAGGTCACCGCGGCGCACGCCGAGGCCCTCGACGTACAGATACGCGATCTGCGGCTGCGCCGGGCGGTGCTGACCGCGGTGTCCGGGCGGGACTCGACACCCGCGGACCTGGAGCTCGCGCATCGGCTCGCGAAGCTCTCCGGAGCGGAACGGCGGCGCCTCGTCGACGACTTCCTGGCCGCCGTCTTCGACGGACTGCACGGCCACCCGGCGTTCGCGGGCGTCATGCGCTCCATGACGCCGGAACTGCCCCGCGATCCGAGTCCCGAACAGATCGTGGCCTGGGTGGAGTTGGCGGAGCTGTTCCGGGACCCGGACTTCTGCTCCAGCATGCACGGCATGGCCCACGACCTGGCGGCCGACCGGGCCCCCGACGACGCCTTCGGGCTGCCCCGCATCCTCGCCGAGGCCGTCCGCGCCCGTGTCGCGCCGGCCCTCGCCGCCGGCATCGACCCGGCGTCCGCCGCCGCACGACCGATCGTCGACGACCTCACCGCCCACTACGCGCGCATCCTCGGCGAAGGCCCGGACACGCCCGCCGCACACGCCTGCGCGTCGCCCCATCCCCAGTCCCGTACCCAGTCCCGTGCCCAGTCGCGTACCCAGTCCCGTCCGCAGGGCGCCCTCCGGTCCCGCCTCCAGTCCCGCCTGGAGACCATGAACGACCCGCGGCGCGACCGGTATCTGGAACTGCTCGCCGTGGTGAACGGCTGGCCGCCCCCGGACCGCCTCGCGCCCGCCCTCGACTGGACCCTCGCCGCGCTGCGCGCCCGATGATCGCGCGGCCCGCAGAAGACCTGTCCGGAGCCCTGGAGCACCTGCCGCCGTCCGGATACCGCGCGCTCGCAGCGGTGCCCGGCTTCCGGCGCATCGCTCTGACGGGACTGGTCTCGAAGCTCCCGTCGAGCATGACCGGCCTCGCTCTCCTCCTCCTGGTCAGCCGTCAGCACTCTTACGCCGTCGCGGGGGCGGCGGTGAGCTGTGCGGCGGTCGGACAGGGGCTCACCGCTCCGGCGCGGGGGCGGCTCGTCGACCGCTACGCGCGCCGGCCCGTGCTGCTGAGCTGTCTCGGCGCGTACCTGCTGGCCCTCGGGCTGCTTGTCGTCACCGCACGTGCCCCGGGGGCGCCTGTGCCCGGACTGCCCGGATCACCCGGGCTGCCCGAGGTGCCCGTGCTGCTCGTGCTCGCGGCGCTGTCGGGCGCCACCACCCCGCCGGTCGCCGTCATGATGCGCGCGGTCTGGCACCGGGCGGCGGGGCCCGCCGCCATGGGCCCCGCCATGGCGCTGGACTCTGCGGCGACGGGAGCCTCCCTGGTCGTCGGGCCCGCGCTGGCGGGCTGGCTCGGCGTCTCGGTCTCGCCGCTCGCGCCGTTTCTGGTCGTCGCGGTGCTCTCGGCCGGATCCGTATGGCTCCTGACGGGGCTGCCGACCGCGCCACGCCGGGCGCCGGGGCGCGGGCCCCGGAGCGGAATGCCGAGCGGGATGCCGAGCGGGCCACTGCGCCGACTCCTCGCCGCGGACATCCTGTTCGTGTGCGCCGTGACCGGAATGGACGTGGTGCTGCCGCGCTACGCCCAGGAACACGGCGTCGCCTCGTACGCGGGATGGTGTCTCGGCGCGCTGTCCCTCGGCAGCGTCCTGGGCAGTCTCGCTCTCGGGGCCGTTCCCGCCCTGGCGAAGGCACGGTGGCACGGGGCGGCGCCGCTGCTGTGCGTCTTCGCGGCCGGGGCCGCCGTGCTCGCCTGTGCGGCGGCGCTCTCGCCGACGGCCGTGCTGCTCGTCTGCCCGGTGGCGGGGTTCGCCGTCGGGTCCGTGTTCGCGGCGCTGCGGGCCGCGGGCGGCGACCTCGCACCGGAGGGCCGCGTCACGGAGACCATGTCGTGGCTGAACACCGGCGACCTGGCCGGGGGCGCGGCGGGGGCGGCGCTGTTCGCCCAGGTCGCGGTCGCCGACGGCGCCGGGACGGCGCTGGCGTTCGTACCGCCGGTCGTCCTGACGGCCGCCGTCGTCACCACCACCGCCGCCGCCAGCGTCGGCAGCGGCAGCAGCGAGCGGGCCCGCTCCGCTACTCCTGGGCCTCCGCCGCCACCGGCTTCGGGATGAGGAAGGACGTCAGGAAGGCCGCCGCGATGAGCACCACCCCGGCGATCATGCCTGCGGAGTAGCCCGCGGCCGAGGTCTTGTCGGCCGGTTCCGCCGCGGTCTGGACCGCGTACAGGAGGGCGAAGCTCAGGCCCGCGCCGAGGTTGAAGGCGCCCGCGTTCAGGCCCGGCAGGAAGCCGGGGTTCTCCTTCGGCGAGAGCACGATGCCGAGGCCGTTCAGGACGATGTTGCCGACGCCCGCGTAGGTGACCCCGATGAGGACCGACGAGACGAGCAGGAGCGGGCGCGAGTCGGCCTGGAGGGTGAACAGCATCAGGGCGACGGTGGCGGCGGAGCCGATGAGGCCGAGGCGCAGGACGCGGCCGTAGCCGTGCGTGGCGGCGAGGCGGCCGGCGATCGGGCCCATGGCAAGGCCCGCGAGGGCGTACGGGGTGAGGGTCCACCAGGCCGACTGCTCGGCGCTCATCCCGAAACCGGCGTCCGCGTTCTGGGCGAACGCGGGGATCATGCCGTTCATGACGGCGAAGACACCCGTCATGGTCAGGACGGTGGTGAGCAGGAGGGCCCAGGTGGAGCGCCTGCGCAGGTGCCGGGTGGCGACGAGGGGGTGGCTGCTGCGGTCCTCGGCGCGCCAGAAGGCGGCGAAGGCGAGGGCGGCGACGACGGCGAGTCCGGCGACGAGTGGCCAGTTCGCGGCGCCGAGCTTGCCGGCCTCGTTCAGGGCGATGAGGGCGGCGCCGACGGAGACGACGAGGAGGGCCACGCCGGGCCAGTCCATGCGGTTGTCGGAGCCGGAGACGCGGGCGGTGGACTCGGGGGTGAGCGTGGCGACGAGGACCATGGCGAGTCCCGCGACCACGGCCATGACCCAGAACACCGACTGGAAGCCGTAGTGGTCGGCGAGGGAGCCGCCCGCGATGGAGTCGACGCCCGCGATGCCGCCGTTGACGGCGGTGATGACGCCGAGCAGGGTGCCGTACCGCTTCGGCTCGTGCACCTCGTTGCGCAGCATGATCAGGCAGAGCGGCACGGTCGGCCCGGACACCCCCTGGATGACGCGCCCCGCGAACAGCATGGGCACGCTCTGCGCGAGCGCGGCCACGACACAGCCGACGGCCATGAGCGCCATCATCGCGGCGAGGACGCGGCGGCGGCCGACGAGGTCGCCGAGGCGCGGCAGGAACAGGGAGAAGAGGGCGGCGGAGGTGAAGAACGCCGTCTGGGTGAGGCCGACCTCGGCGGAGGTCGCGTCGAGGGAGTCCTCGACGCTCTTCAGGGCGGGGCTGAGCATGCTCGCGTTCAGCTGGAACGCGAAGCAGGCCACCAGGAGGGCGGCGACCAGGACCCAGACGCGGACGGGGCGGCCGCCCCCGGCGGCAGGGGACGCGCCGGGGTGTGCGGGTTCAGCGAGGGGGGTGTTCACGCGGCCACGTCACCGATCCGCTCGAGGGCATCCACGACAAGGTCCCAGAATCGCCCGTGGTCCAGGTCGACGGCCACTTGGGTGCGGCAGTCGGCGGGGGCGGGCGCGCGGAGGTCGGCGACGGTCATGCCGAGGGTGAGGGTGCCGGTGAGCTCGATGTCCACAGGTGCCTTGCGTACGGTCATGACGCTCGGGTCGATGACGTAGGCGACGGCGCAGGGGTCGTGCACGGGCGGCGCCTGGAAGCCCTGGGCCTTGAGGTACATGGCGCCGAAGAAGTCGAGGAGCTCGTTCACGAAGACGGCGGGGCGCGTGCCGACGCGTGCGATGCGCTCGACGACCTCGGGGGTGGCGAGGGCCTGGTGGGTGAGGTCGAGGCCGACCATGGTGACCGGCCAGCCCGCGTTGAAGACGATGTGCGCGGCCTCGGGGTCGATCTTGATGTTGAACTCGGCGACGGGACTCCAGTTGCCCGTGTGGTAGCCGCCGCCCATCAGGACGACCTCGCGGACGCGCTCGACGATGCGGGGCTCCTTGCGCGCGGCGAGGGCGATGTTGGTCAGGCCCGCCGTGGGCACGAGGGTGATCTCGCCGGGCTCGTGGGCCATGACCGTGTCGATGATGAGGTCGACGGCGTGGCGGTCGTCGAGGGCGAGGGTCGGCTCGGGCATGACCGGGCCGTCGATGCCGCTCTCGCCGTGGATCTCGGGGGCCGTCTCGACGGTGCGGACCAGGGGGCGGGGGCAGCCGGCGGCGAAGGGGACGCCGGTGATGTCCGCGATGCGGGCCACGGAGAGGGCGTTGCGGGTGACCTTCTCCAGGGTCTGGTTGCCGACGACCGTGGTGACCGCGACCAGCTCGACGTCGGGATTTCCGTGCGCCAGGAGCATGGCGATCGCGTCGTCATGTCCGGGGTCGCAGTCGAGGATGATCTTCTTGGCCATCGCGGAACCTCTTTGTTCGGCTGAGCGGTCACCGCCGGGTGACGCTCGGGAAAACGTTCTCCGAGCACTTTGTGCAGGAGTGCGACTTCTGTCAATAACCTGCACCACCTCTGAGCTGTGCGTTTCTCGTCACAGCGGCGTTCGGTGCCCTGTCCCGGAAGCTGGCCCGCTGATAACGTTTGCCGCATCGCACCGGAGGGCCGGAGGGTGGAGGGGTGGACCCAGGCGTGGCTGATGTGACTGTGCGGGACGCGGTGACTGTGCGGGATACAGCCACGCGGGGTACAGCCACGAGGGATGTGACCCTGCGGGACGTGGCCCGCGCCTCCGGCTGTTCCGTCGCCACCGTGTCCCGGGTCCTCGCGGGCACCCGTCCGGTGGGGGCGGACACCGCCCGCCGGGTCCGCGCTGCCGCCGAGGAGCTCGGCTACCGCCCGAACCACGCGGCCCGCGCCCTGCGCAGCCGCGCCACCGGCACCGTGGGCCTGGTCCTGCCGCAGATCACCAACCCCTTCTACCCGGCGCTCGTGCGCGAGCTGACGCACGCCCTGCACGCCGAAGGCCGCGCCGTGCTCCTCGCCGACTGCGACGACGACCCGGTCGCGGAGGCCGGGTACATCGACGACCTCCTCGCCCGCCGCGTCGACGCCCTCCTGGTCGTCCCGGCCGACGAGCGCCGCAGCCGGGACGCGGTCGCCGCGGCCGCCGCACGGGTGCCCCTCGTCCTGATGGACCGCGGCTGCGGCCCGGGGGTCGCGGACTCCGTGGCCGTGGACAACTCGGCGGGCATGGCGCTCGTGCTCGACCACCTGGCCGCGACCGGCCGTCGGCGCGTCTGGTTCGTCGGGGCCGAAGGAACGGCGTCGGCAGCGGCCGAGCGCCGCGCGGCGTACGCGGCCGGTGCCGCGGTGCTCGACGAGGGCGCGGCCGGGCGGATCGCGCTCGGCGACTTCTCCGTGGCCTGGGGCCGCGCCGCCGTGGACCTGGTGTGGGAGGCCCGGCCCGACGCGCTCGTGTGCGCCAACGACCTGATCGCGGTGGGCGCGTTGCAGCGGCTCCAGCAACTCGGCGCGGACGTGCCCGGCGACGTCGCCGTCACCGGCTTCGACGACATCCCGATGGCGGCGCTCGCCGCTCCCGGCATCACGACCGTCCGCCAGCCGGTGCCCGAACTGGCCGCGGAGGCCACGCGGTTGCTGAACCAACGCCTCGCCGGTGGCGAGGAGGGACCGCAGCGGGCGGTACGGCTCGCGCCGGAGCTGGTGGTACGGGAGTCCAGCGGACCCCGGCCGACGGCAGCGGGCGACGAGCGTGGCGCTGAGGCCGCACCGGGCGACCGGCGGGGCCCGGCGGAAGCTCCCGGCCGGGCCACGCGAGTGCCGGCGCCCCGGCAGGTCACCGGACCGGAGTGATCAGGCCTGCGCAGGCCCCCGACCACACCCGAACGCGGCGTCGGCGCAGGCGGTTCCGTACGCACCGGCGGCTTCGCCGGTGCCGACGACGGACGGACACGTCGGCACCGGCGGCCAGGAGCGGGCGCGGACGTCAGTCCCGCAGCACCAGGAGCACGAACGCGGCGGATATCACCCCGAGCGCCACGGCCGCGACACCGCGGGCGAACCGGTGGTCACGGAGTCCGGGCAGGAGCTGGTCGGCGGCGAGCCTGCCGGGGCCGATCAGGGCCACCGCCACCGCGCCGGAGGCGAGCACCACTTGGTACTCGATGCCTTCGGGGAGGAAGAAGCCGTCGTCCCAGGTGATGGCCATGGCGTTGATCATGACGCCCAGGACGCCCGCGGCCGCGAGCGGGGTGAGCAGCCCGATGGCGAGGCCGAGGCCGCAGAAGGTCTCAGTGAGGGCGGCGACGTACGCCATCGTCTTGGCGGCCTTGTAGCCCTCGGCGGCGAAGAAGTCCGAGGTGCTGTTCAGGCCGCCGCCGTCGAACCAGCGGAAGAGCTTCTGCGTGCCGTGGCCGGCCATGATGAGGCCCACCACGACACGCACCACCAACACTCCCGCGTCGAGACCGAGTTGCTGGTCCTGAGCCGGGGACAGCTGGCGATGCGCCGGGTCCGCCGGGGTGCCGCCGGGGACGGACGGCGGGGGCGGGGGCTTGGGGTCGGCGGAGTGCGGGGGAAGGGAGGGGGAAGACATGCTGGATCTCTCCTTGAGCCGTGGGGATCGGGGAAGACGACGCCGCGCGGGCGCCCGGGGGCGGGTGTGCGGGCGTGAGCGGGAGGAGAGAGTCCCGCCTACGTCCGGATCACCCGGGTGCTGTACAGGTCGACCGCGCTGACATCGGGCGCGGCCGTGCGGCCGAGCGGGGCCAGGCCTTGGCAGGAGTCGTGCCGGGCGGAGGCGGGCCGCTGCCCCTGCCCGCCGCCGGGCTGTTCGGGCACGGGGAGCACGGCGGCACGGGACGCGTCGCCGTCGTCACCACCGTGGCAGCCGCTGCCGCCGCCTGCTGCACTGCGCACGGCGAGCGCGTCGGCCGGAGGTCCGAACGGAGTCGTCGCGACTACGCCGTCACTCCTGTGCGCGGAACTTTCGGGGAAGACCGCAGCCGACGCGCCAAGCGCCGTGACCAGGCAGAGCAGGGCGACGAGCAGCCACGGGGCGCACCCTGCGCCGGTGGCGCGCACGCCCGTTCCCCTCGCCGGGCAGCCCTTCGGGAGCCGAGGCGTACGCTTTGGCCCGGATCCGAAAGCGGCAACGGCGGTGACACGCGGGGGGAACGCTGGCCCGCTCATGACAACGGATGATAGGTCCAGACCAACGTCGGACTGAACCCCTTCGACACACACAGCACCCGGCCGGACGCACAGAGGCCGGATTTCACCCCTGCCGGGACGGGGTGGCAGCCACCGCGAGCGAAGCCGGTCGCGGCACCGGACGCCGCATGCACACCCGTGGCCAGCGGTCCAGGCCGAGCCGCGCCTCTTCCTCGCGGACGGCGCGCAGTCCGGGGCCGACGGCTCCGTCGTCCAGGGTGAGGAAGCCGCAGCGCGCGTAGTACGGGCCGTTCCACGGCACGTCCCTGAACGTCGTCAGGGTCAGCGCGGGGACCCCGTCGGCCGCGGCCCGGTCAGCGAGGTGTTCGAGGAGGGACCGGCCGATGCCGCGGCGCGCGTACGCGGGGTGCACCGACACCTGCTCGACGTGGAGGTCGCCGTCCACGTGGTCGGCGATGAGGTAGGCCACCGGCACGTCGGCGGCGCCCGGGTCGGCGGCCACCCAGGCGAGTCCGGCGCGCAGACGGCCCGCGAGCACCTCCAGGGCCGGCGGCTCGTCGTCGGCGATCTCCGGCATGCCGACGTCCCGGAAGCAGTGGCCCGCGGCTCGTTCGATGTCCTGGAGACGCGGCAGTTCGCTGTCGTGGACCGGTCGGATGCGCATGCGTCCATTGTCGCGCGGCCTGCGTGGCACGTCGGCGGCGGGGCGAACTCGGCAGTCTCCGCGACACGTCGGCGGCGGGCAGATTCGGCAGTCTCCGCGGCACATCGGCGCCGGGCAGATTCGGCAGCCTCCGCGGCACATCGGCACCGGGCAGACCGGCAGCCTCCGCGACACATCGGCGCCGGGGCCGGGCCGACGTGCCGCGGGGAGGTCCCCGGCGGCCCAGAGGCCACCAGGCCGCCGGGCCGCCGGGCCGCCGTGTCAGCCTTCCGTCATTCGTCCTCGTGCAGCGTGATGGCCCGCACCGGGCAGGCCCGTGCCGCCTCCCGCAGCATGGGGTCGCCCGCCCTGTCCGCCCATCCGGCGAGCAGCTCGCTGAAGCCGTCGTCGTCCTGGGTGAAGACCTTGGGCGCGGTCAGGACGCACTGACCGGCACCGATGCACACGTCCGTGTCGATGGTGATCCGCATCAGGGGCGCCCCCAGGTGACCGGCAGTTCGACGAGCCCCTGGATGGTGTCACCGGGTTTCATCCGGAGCTCCTCGGCGGACACGGCCAGGCGCAGGTCGGGGATGCGGGCGAGCAGGGTCCTGAGGGCGATGTCGAGCTCCAGGCGGGCGAGGTTCTGCCCCAGGCACTGGTGGATGCCGAAGCCGAAGGCGAGGTGGTGCCGGGCGCTGCGGCGCACGTCGAGGTCGTCCGCGTCCGCGTAGACGGCGGTGTCACGGTTGATGGTGGAGGCGGCGAGGACCACGCCCTCGCCCACACGGATGGTCTGCCCGGCCACCTCGACGTCCTCGGTCGCCACGCGCAGCAGCCCGTCGGCGATGGACAGGAAGCGCAGCAGTTCCTCGACGGCGCCGGGCGTCAGCTCGGGTTCGGCGCGCAGGGCCGCGAGTTGCTCGGGGTGTTCGAGGAGGGTGAACATGCCGAGCGAGATCATGTTGGCGGTGGTCTCGTGCCCGGCGACGAGCAGGATGAGGGCGACGCGTACGAGTTCGTCACGGTCGAGGGAGCCGTCCGCGAGCCGGTCCCGGATCAGCTCGTCGAGCAGGCCCTCGGGGGTGTCCCGAACCGCACGGTCCTGGGCCGCACGGTCCCGGGCCGCACGGTCCCGGGCCGCACCGGCTTCGCGCGGCCTTTCTGATTCGCGCGGCCCTTCCGAGGTGCGTGCGGCGCCCGGGGCCGTCCCCGCGTCGACCGTCCTGCGCTTGCGGTCGACCAACTCGCCCAGGTAGTCCATCAGTTCCTTGCGGCCCGCCTCCGCATCCTCCGGCGTGTCCGACCGCAGGATCCGGCGCGACGCGCCCTCGAAGAAGTCGTGGTCGGCGTACGGGACACCGAGCAGTTCACAGATCACGATGGACGGCACGGGCAGGGCGAACGCGGTGACGAGTTCGACGGGCGGCCCCTTGGTGACGACGGCGTCGAGGAGCTCGTCGACGACGCGCTGGATGCGGGGCCGCATCGCCGCCACCCGCTTCACCCCGAACGTGGGGATCAGCATGCGGCGCTGCTTGTTGTGCAGCGGATCGTCGACGCCGAGCAGCGCGAGCTGCACGTGCCGGGAGAGCTCGAAGCGCGGCGCGGTCATCGGGAAGTCGGGGTTCTGCCGGTCGGCGGAGAGCCGCGGGTCGGTGAGCAGGGCCTGGGCCTCGGCGTGTCCGGTGACGAGCCAGGCCTCGCTGCCGTCGTAGAGGGTGACGCGGTTGAGCGGCGCGTGGTCGCTCAACGGCCGGTATCCGGTGGGCGGGTGATAGGGGCAGGTGCGGTCCTGAGGGAAGGGGGCGGATTGCGCCATGGCGTCCTCCGATGTACTCGGACGGGTCGTACGGGTCGTACGACGTCCCGCACCCTCACTTCATGCCCCATGCACCTAGCCGGACCATGACCGGTTCGGCCAACTTCGCCACGGTCGGCCCCGAGTGCTCCCCGATGGCCGAATTGCCACGCCGGCCGGCGGCTGTCAACCCCGCACGACCTCACCGGGGGCACCGCGCCACGCCCGCACGCTGGCGTCAGTCGCTGACACGAATGGCGTGATCGCGCCGGACGCCGTCCCGGCCCACCCCCATCGCCGCCTTGACGTCGGCCCAGAACCCCGGCCCCTCCCCCACGCGCGGGCCGAGCCGGTACACGGTGGTCGTGGTGGCGCCGCGCACGTGCAGCCGGACCTCGGCCGCGCCGGGGTGGGCGCGCAGGATCTCCTTCAGGCGCCGGACCGTACGCGGGGTGATCTGCGCCTGCCGCAGATCGATGCGGACGACCGGCAGCCCCTCGGCCGCGCTCAGGTCGGGGACCTGCATCTCCATGGCGACGAGGCGGGGCACGTCCTCACGCTTGTCGAGCCGGCCCTTGACGAACACCACCGCGTCCTCGACCAGCTGCGTCGACACCAGCTGATACGTCGCCGGGAAGAACATGCACTCGATGGAACCGGCGAGGTCCTCCACCGTCGCGATCGCCCACGCGTTGCCCTGCTTGGTCATCTTCCGCTGCAACCCCGAGATGA
>NZ_WPNZ01000023.1 GCF_009755605.1 Streptomyces typhae | reverse complement strand
GGGGCGGCCGGGGAGGGCGCCTGGGGCTGAGGCTGGGGCTGCGGGGAGGGCGCGACGGCCGGGCCGGCCCCGGCACCCGCCCCCGACCCGGCACCCGGGCCGGCCCCGGAAACCGGGTCGGGGGCGGGTCCGTCGGAGGCGCGCACGGCGGCGCGGGCGGCGGCGGCTCCGCCGCCCGGGGGGATGTCGGGCGTCCCGGGGCCCGGCGGCGGCACGGGAACCCCCGGCTGCTGCACGCCCGCGTGGGCCTCGGGCCCGGGGACGTACCCCATCGGGGGCGCGGTGGCGGGCCCCGAGGCCGCGAAGTGGCCGCCGCGCTCCAGCCGGTCGAGGCGGGCCATCACGGAGCGGGCGTCGTCGTACGCGGCGGGCAGCAGCACGCGGGCGCAGATCAGCTCCAGCTGGAGGCGGGGCGAGGTGGCCCCGCGCATCTCGGTGAGGCCTTCGTTGACGAGGTCGGCGGCGCGGCTGAGCTCGGCGCCGCCGAAGACACCAGCCTGGGCCTGCATCCGCTCCACCACGTCGGCGGGGGCGTCGATGAGCCCCTTCTCGGCGGCGTCGGGCACCGCGGCGAGGATCACCAGGTCCCGCAGCCGCTCCAGGAGGTCGGCGACGAAGCGGCGCGGGTCGTTGCCGCCCTCGATGACGCGGTCGACGACTTCGAAGGCGGCGGCGCCGTCACCGGAGGCGAAGGCCTCGACGACGGCGTCGAGGAGCGAGCCGTCGGTGTACCCGAGCAGGCCCGTGGCCATGGCGTACGTCACACCGTCCTCGCGGGCGCCCGCGAGGAGCTGGTCCATGACGGACATGGAGTCACGCACGGAACCGGCACCGGCGCGCACGACGAGCGGCAGCACGCCGTCCTGGACGGTCATGCCCTCGCGCCCGCACACCTCGGCGAGGTAGTCGCGCAGCGTGCCGGGGGGCACGAGCCGGAACGGATAGTGGTGGGTGCGCGAGCGGATGGTGCCGATGACCTTCTCGGGCTCCGTCGTCGCGAAGATGAACTTCAGATGCTCCGGCGGCTCTTCGACGACCTTCAGCAGGGCGTTGAACCCCGCCGGCGTGACCATGTGGGCCTCGTCGATGATGTAGATCTTGTACCGGCTGGAAGCGGGCCCGAAGAAGGCCTTCTCCCTCAGGTCCCGGGCGTCGTCCACACCACCGTGCGAAGCGGCGTCGATCTCGATGACGTCGATCGAACCCGGGCCGTTCCTCGCGAGGTCGCGGCAGGACTGGCACTCGCCGCAGGGGGTCGGGGTGGGACCTTGCTCACAGTTCAGACAGCGGGCCAGGATGCGCGCGCTCGTCGTCTTGCCGCAGCCGCGCGGGCCACTGAACAGGTACGCGTGGTTGACCCGGTTGTTCCGCAGCGCCTGCTGCAGCGGGTCGGTCACATGTTCCTGCCCGATGACCTCGGCGAACGACTCCGGGCGGTAACGGCGGTAGAGCGCGAGAGACGACACGTGTACGAGGTTATAGGCGCCCACTGACAACCAGGACCGCCCCGGGAAACGCAAGCGCCCCCCACGCACCCGCCAGAGCCGACCTACCCTTGCTGCCTTCCGGCCCTGGGGGAGTTCAGTCAGATAGCGCCGCGTGAGGGGCTGGCCCCCACCCTAGCCGATGCCGGGGGGTGGGAACGAGTTCGCGAGCACTCCTCAACGTCTTGTATTGTTTGCCGCGGAGGATTCGCCTAGAGGCCTAGGGCGCACGCTTGGAAAGCGTGTTGGGGGCAACCCCTCACGAGTTCGAATCTCGTATCCTCCGCAGCCGCCTGAACAGGCGAGACGAAGAGCTGGACCGCCCATCGCGGTCCAGCTCTTCTGCGTGCCGTGGTTGCAGTTTCGGTCGCATTCAGAGGCGACATTTGGGACTTTTTCTCAAGCAGGCAGGGCGCACGCTCACGTCCTACAGGGCGACCGGCGATGACTCTGAGGAGCTTTGACACCGCACGCAGCCGCATCCGTCGATGCCTGGTTCACTCATCGCGGGCCGGCCTGCGGCAACTCTGGCTCTGGACGGATCCACGCGGATCCGTCCATGAACCCGGGACGATGGTGCGGTCATAGCCCGATCATCCGAACCTTGCCGCCGCACAGCCGGGTCATGTCATCGACATCAGACGTGAGGACGGCGACCGGGCCAGGCTGACGCAAGGCCGCTTCCGCGACAGTGGCATCGATCGCGTACTTGTGTCCGTGCAGACCGGCGCCCTTGAGCAGTTGTGCCGCCGCCTTCGCCGCCGCCTCCGTGATCGGCTCCACCTTGACACGGGAGAGCGCCCATTGCAGTCGGGGCAGGTTCACCCTGGCGTGGCTCACCTCCACGATGGTGTTGGCGCTGACGACAAGGTCCGCTCCCATGTCGTGGAACACCTGGAACATCGCCAGAACCTTCCGGTCCTGCGCCAGCCAGGCCGACAGCCCCTCGCTGTCCAGGACGACGGTCTCGATGTGCCCGCTCACGCGGCGCTCGCGCCGCCGGCGGCCGACGTCGTACCGAAGATCCGCGCCCGCGCCTCGGCCAGCTCTTCCTCACTGAAAGCCCCGTGCTCGTCTGTGTGGCTGCGCAGGTCGGCCCCCAGGAGCTGGTGTCGGATCTGCCTGGCGACCGCTTCGGCCACGTAGCCGGAGATGTTGTCCGTGATCTTCTTCAGCTCTGCTACCTGCTCGGTGGGAAGTGTCACCGTGATGCGTGTGGTGTCTGCCATACTCGCAAGCATACTGCGGTATGCGCGCTACGTGCTGCCTGTTCCCGCCCTCGGAGACGGGTGGTCCCAGGTGCTCATGGCCTCACCTGTGTTCAGCAGTGGCATGTCTTCGTCGTGGCGCCGTCGTCAGCAGTCAAGCCAAGGCCCGCGGTTGCCAGCGTGTGACGTTGCCTGGTGAGGTTCGGTAGTGAGCGCGCCCGGGGAGGGCCCGGCAAGCGACAGGGCGGGAGAGAGTGGCACGAGGCGTCGCACGAGAGCAGAAAACGGGCACAAAGAGCGCACCGCCGCTGGCCCGGCAGGAAACCTCCGCCTTCGTGAGGGAGTTGCTCGGCGTCGGCTGGGCGGCGGTGTTCCTGCCCGGTGAGCCCGCCCGTCTTGGGCGGCTGCTGCTGTGGAAGCCGGCCGGGGCGGCGGCCGGAGACAGTATGGCGCCCGCCGGCCTCGAGACCGAGGCGGTGGAGCTGATCCTGCCGCACGGCCGCTCGGTCAGGCGGCGCAGGGTCGAGGGTTACGCGCTGCCTGTCGCTGTCGCTGTCTCCGCCCTGGCCACTGCGGAGCCGACGCATCCCTCCGGCGCCGCCTGGCAGGCCGCCACTCGCCTCGCGCTGCGGCTGCTCGCCGACGGCCGCCTTCACCCGGCCCTCACCCCCGCCGGTTACGACACCTGGCAAGTGGGTCCCTGCACCGCCGCCCAGCGCCAGACGCTGGACACCCTGGCCGCCGCTTTCCCGCCACACGCCCACTGCCTGCCCGAGCCCGGCCCCGCTCCGGCACGGATCGCCGAACCGGCCGCACTGGTACGGCAGTTCTGCGACGCGGTCGCCGATGATCTGGTCCGTACGCCGGCCGCGCCGCTCGCCATGGGAGCGCTGCCGTACGCCTGGCGCGAGGCGCGCGCCGTGCCCGCCTTGCGTGAATGGGCCGAGGAAACCCAGGCGGCGCTCACCGCCGAGGTCAGTGTCTCCCTGCGCGTCGACGTACCCGAAGGACGCCGACGGCAGTTCCGGGCCGTCCTGCAACTGCACACCGCGGCGGACCCGGCGCTCGTCATCGAGGCCGCACGACTGTGGAGCGAGCCGACCGAAGTGGAGCGGCTGCTAGGCCCACGCGCCGAGTGCGAGACCCTTCTCGCCCTGCGCCGCGGCGCCCGCGCCTGGCCCCCTCTGCGGAGGCTGCTCGACGATGCTGCTCCCGATCAGCTCCGGTTGACCGACGACGAAGCCTTCGATCTCCTCGGGGACGCCACGGACGCACTGCGCGCGGCCGGTGTCGACGTGCACTGGCCGCGGGAACTGGTCAAGGCGCTCACCGCTACCGTGGAGATCGGGCAGCGCACCGCCCCCGGTTCCACCGCGGGCGGCCTGCTGGACACCGAGGCCCTCCTCGACTTCCGCTGGCAGATCTCCTTCGGCGGCGAGCCGCTCACCGAGGCCGAGATGGACGCTCTCGCGGAGTCGCGCCGTCCCCTCGTCCGGCTTCGCGACCAGTGGGTGATCGCCGATCCGAAGCTGGTGGCCCGCGCGAAGCGCCGCCGGACGGAACCGCTCACCCCCATGGAGGCGTTGAGCGCCGCGCTGACCGGCGAGGCCGAGCGGGACGGTGACCGGGTCCCCTGTGCGGCGGTCGGTGCGCTCGGCGACTTGGTCGCTCGTATCCGCGACCCCGAGTCCCGCACCCCCGTGCCCCAGCCCGCCGCCCTCAAGGCCACGTTGCGCGAGTACCAGAAGCGGGGCCTGGCCTGGCTGGCCGAGATGTGCGCGCTCGGCCTCGGCGGCTGCCTCGCCGACGACATGGGCCTGGGCAAGACCATCACCCTGCTCGCTCTGCACCTGCACCGCCAGACCGACCCCGCCACCGCCGGCCCCACGCTCGTCGCCTGCCCCACCTCTCTGCTCGGCAACTGGCAGCGCGAGGCCGCCAGGTTCGCGCCTTCCATCCCCGTGCGCCGCTACCACGGCGGCGACCGACACCTGAAGGACCTCGCCGGTGACGAGATCGTCCTGGTCACCTACGGCGTCCTGCGCCGCGACCGGGAGACCCTCACCGAGCACGCATGGTCGCTGATCGCCGCCGACGAGGCACAGCACGTCAAGAACCCCTACGCCGTCACCGCCCGTGAGCTGCGCGCCCTGCCCGCCCGCGCCCGCGTCGCCCTCACCGGCACCCCCGTGGAGAACAACCTCTCCGAACTGTGGGCGCTGCTCGACTGGACCACCCCCGGACTCCTCGGCCCGCTCACGGCCTTCCGCGACCGGCACGCCCGAGCGATCGAGTCGGGCGAGGACCCACAGGCTGCCGACCGGCTGTCCCGTCTTGTCCGCCCGTTCCTGCTGCGCCGCAGGAAGTCCGACCCGGGCATCGCACCCGAACTGCCCGCCAAGACCGAAACCGACCGTGTCGTGCCTCTGACCGCCGAGCAGGCAAGCCTGTACGAGGCAGTGGTCCGCGAAACCATGGCGAAGATCGCCCAAGCCGAGGGCATCGCCCGCCGCGGTCTGGTTCTGAAGCTCCTCACCGCGCTGAAGCAGATCTGCAACCACCCCGCCCAGTACCTGCGCCAGTCGGCACCGCTGCGCGGCCGGTCCGGCAAGCTCGACCTGCTCGACGAACTGATCGACACCATCATCGCCGAGGGCGAGTCGGTGCTGGTCTTCACCCAGTACAAGCAGATGGCGACCCTGCTGGAGAAGCATCTCGCAGAGCGAGGAGTGCCCACCCTCTTCCTGCACGGCGGTACCCCCGTCACCGCGCGCGAGGAGATGGTGGACCGCTTCCAGCACGGCGAGACGCCGGTGTTCCTGCTCTCCCTCAAGGCCGCGGGCACCGGCCTCAACCTCACCCGCGCCACCCACGTCGTGCACTACGACCGCTGGTGGAACCCGGCCGTAGAGGACCAGGCCACCGACCGCGCCTACCGCATCGGCCAGGACAAGGCCGTACAGGTCCACAAACTCCTCGCGGAGGGCACCGTGGAGGACAAGGTGGCGAAGCTTCTCGAGTCCAAGCGCGCACTCGCCGACGCCGTCGTCGGCTCCGGTGAGGCCGCCCTGACCGAACTGTCCGATGCCGACCTCGCCGAACTCGTCGCCCTGGGGAGGCAGACATGAGCCCTTCGTTTCCCGGCCAGCGCCGTGCGCCCGCCCGCGGCAGGCATGCTTTCGCCGCTACCTGGTGGGGCCAGGCATGGGTGACGGCCCTGGAGGACTCCACTCTGGACTCGGGGCGCCTGTCCCGCGGACGCACCTACGCCCGCCAGGGCATGGTCGGCGCCGTCACCATCGCCCCCGGCCAGGTCAAAGCCGCCGTCGACGGCAGCAGGCCCCGCCCCTACCGCTCCGCCGTCCACCTGCCCGTCCTCACCGACGCCCAATGGGGCACTCTCCTCGACACCATCGCCGCCCGAGCCGGGCATCTCGCCGCCCTCCTCGACGGCGAGATGCCCGCCGAACTCGTCAACGACGCCCACCGAGCAGGCGTCCCCCTGCTCCCGCAGCCCACCGAACTCGATCCCGAATGCTCCTGCCCCGACTGGGGCTACCCCTGCAAACACGCCGCCGCGCTCTGCTACGCCATCGCCGCCACCATCGACGCCGACCCGTTCGTGCTCTTCGCGCTGCGCGGCCGCGGTCGCGAGGAGGTCCTCGCCCGGCTGCGCGCACTCCGTACGGCAGCACAGGAGACCGCCGCCCCACCGGCACCGGCCGGCATCCCGGCCGCCGCCGCGTACGCCCGCTGGGTCGAAGAGCCCCCCGAACTGCCCGGGCTCCCGGAACCCGCCGCCCACACCACAGCACTGCCCGTCACCCCACCACCCGGCACCGGTCCGACCGCCGCGGACCTGGAGCGCCTCATGGCCGACGCCACCGCGCGCGCCTCCCGGCTCCTCGCGGGCGACACCGCCGACCTGCACCTGACCCAGCACCAGGACGCCGTCCGCATCGCCGCAAGCAACCCCGGGCCCGAGTGGTTCCACCACCTGATCCAGAGCACCGGCGTCAAACCCACTGCCTTCGCACGCCTCACCCGCGCCTGGCGCCACGGCGGTCCTACGGGCATCACCGTCGCCGAACAGCCCTACGCCCCCGACTCGACGGTGATGAAGGCCGCCCGCACCGCCCTGGACGCGGCCCTCGCCGAGATGACCGACTCCCCCGCACCCCTCAGAACCTGGCGCAACCGCCTCACCCTCACCCACCAGGGCATCCAGCTGCGTCTGGGCCCCGACGCCCGCTGGTACGCCTACCTCCGGGACGAAGACGGCGAATGGTGGCCCGCGGCACCAGCCGACTACGACCCGGTCACCGCGCTTACCGCGGCCTGGTCGCAGAACGGGGAGTAAGGAGGCGATCCCCCGCTGACCAGGAACCACGAGCAACAGCTGGACACACTCACGCTGCTCCATTTCCGTGGTCGCAGTTCTGGTTGCGTTCACCGGCGTACAGCACCGTTCAGCCCCCCGGACCAGCTGCACCGCAGGTCAGGACGTGGCCGTACGCGCCAGAACCCCCGGACGAACATTTGGAAAGCGTGTTGCGGGCAACCCCTCACGAGTTCGAATCTCGTATCCTCCGCCAGTGCCTCACCGGGCACGATGTCGAAGGGCCCCACCGTTCGCGGTGGGGCCCTTCGACGTGTGCGGTGGGCCCCGCGTGCGCCGTGGGCCCCGCCTGCGCGGTGGGGCCCGTCGCGTTGTCCGGGTCAGGCGCGGCCCACGTACGCCGCCAGATGCTCCCCCGTCAGCGTCGACCGCGACGTCACCAGTTCCTGCGGGGTGCCCTCGAAGACGACCTTGCCGCCGTCGTGGCCCGCGCCGGGGCCCAGGTCGATGATCCAGTCGGCGTGGGCCATCACCGCCTGGTGGTGCTCGATGACGATGACGGACCTGCCGGAGTCGACGAGGCGGTCGAGGAGGCCGAGGAGCTGTTCGACGTCGGCGAGGTGGAGGCCGGTCGTGGGCTCGTCGAGTACGAGGACGGGCTTGTCGCCGGCCTTGTCCGCCATGTGCGTGGCGAGCTTGAGGCGCTGCCGTTCGCCGCCCGACAGGGTGGTGAGGGGCTGGCCGAGGGTGAGGTAGCCGAGTCCGACGTCCGTGAGGCGGGTGAGGACGCGGTGGGCGGCGGGCGTGCGCGCCTCGCCCGCTGCGAAGAACTCCTCGGCCTCGGACACGGACATCGCGAGCACCTCGCTGATGTCGCGCCCGCCGAAGCGGTACTCGAGGACCGAGGGCTGGAACCGCTTGCCCTCGCAGTCCTCGCAGGGCGTGGCGACCCCCGCCATCATGCCGAGGTCGGTGTAGAGGACGCCGGCGCCGTTGCAGGTGGGGCAGGCGCCCTCGGAGTTGGCGCTGAACAGGGCCGGCTTGACGCCGTTGGCCTTGGCGAACGCCTTGCGGATCGGTTCCAGGAGGCCCGTGTACGTCGCCGGGTTGCTGCGCCGGGAACCCTTGATGGGGGTCTGGTCGACGGCCACCACGCCCGCGTCGGCGGGGATCGAGCCGTGGATCAGGGAGCTCTTGCCGGAGCCCGCGACGCCGGTGACGACGCAGAGGACGCCGAGGGGGACGTCGACGGCGACGTCCCGCAGGTTGTTCGCCGTGGCTCCGCGGATCTTCAGCGCCCCGGTGTGCGCCCGCACCACCTCCTTCAGGGCGGCCCGGTCGTCGAGGTGCCGGCCGGTGACGGTGTCGCTGGCCCGCAGCCCCTCGACGGTGCCCTCGAAGCAGACGGTGCCGCCCGCCGTACCGGCGCCGGGCCCGAGGTCCACGACGTGGTCGGCGATCGCGATCGCCTCCGGCTTGTGCTCCACCACGAGCACCGTGTTGCCCTTGTCCCGCAGGCGCAGGAGCAGGTCGTTCATGCGCTGGATGTCGTGCGGGTGCAGCCCGATCGTGGGCTCGTCGAAGACGTACGTGACGTCGGTGAGGGAGGAGCCGAGGTGGCGGATCATCTTGACGCGCTGTGCCTCGCCGCCCGACAGCGAGCCCGCGGAACGGTCGAGCGCGAGATAGCCGAGGCCGATCTCGACGAACGAGTCCAGGGTGCGCTGAAGCGCGGCGAGGAGCGGTTGCACCGACGGCTCGGACAGGCCGCGGACCCACTCGGCCAGGTCCCTGATCTCCATCGCGCAGGCGTCGGCGATCGAGATCTTCCTGATCTTCGAGGACCTGGCGCCCTCGCTGAGCCGGGAGCCGTCGCACTCGGGGCAGGTGGCGAAGGTGACCGCGCGCTCCACGAACGCCCGGATGTGCGGCTGCATCGCTTCCTTGTCCTTGGACAGAAACGACTTCTGGATCTTCGGGATCAGGCCCTCGTACGTGAGGTTGACGCCGTTGACCTTGACCTTCGTCGGCTCCCTGTGGAGGAAGTCCTGCATCTCCTGCTGGGTGTACCCGCGGATCGGCTTGTGCGGGTCGAGGAAACCCGACTCGGCGTAGATCCCGACCGTCCACACGTTGTCCGACTTCCAGCCGGGGATGGTGAAGGCGCCCTCCGCGATGGACTTGGAGTCGTCGTACAGCTGGGTGAGGTCGATGTCGGAGACCGTGCCCCGGCCCTCGCAGTGCGTGCACATGCCGCCGACGCGGTGGAAGGTCGCCTTCACCGTCTTCGTCCTGTCGGTGCCCCGGTCGACGGTGATGCCGCCGCTCGCCCGGACGGACGCGGTGTTGAAGGAGTACGCGCCGGGCGGGCCGATGTGCGGCTCGCCGAGGCGGCTGAAGAGGATGCGCAGCATCGCGTTGGCGTCGGTGGCGGTGCCGACGGTGGAGCGGGGGTCGCCGCCCATCCGCTGCTGGTCGACGCTGATCGCGGTCGTCAGTCCGTCGAGCACGTCGACCTCGGGCCGCGCCGCCGTCGGCATGAAGCCCTGTACGAAGGAGCTGTACGTCTCGTTGATGAGCCGCTGCGACTCGGCGGCGATCGTGTTGAACACCAGCGAGCTCTTGCCCGACCCGGAGACGCCGGTGAACACCGTGAGGCGGCGCTTCGGGATCTCGATGCTGACGTCCTTGAGGTTGTTCTCGCGCGCGCCGTGCACCCGGATGCACTCGTGGCTGTCGGCGGCGTGCGACGCGGGCGACCGGCCGTCGCCCGCTCTCTTCGTGCTGCTCATCGTGGTGTCGTCTCCCTGTGGGCGGACTCGCCCGTTCGGCGCTGCTCCTGGATGCGGATCAGATTGCCCGCGGGATCGCGTACGGCACAGTCCCTGACGCCGTGCGGCTGCTCGGTGGGCTCCTGGACGATCTCCGCGTCCCAGTCCAGCAGCCGTGCGAAGACTCCGTCCAGGTCGTCGGTGGCCAGGACGAGGGCGGCGTAGGTGCCCTTGGCCATCATCTCCACGACGGTGCGGCGCTCGGTGTCGGTGATCCCGGGGCCGAGCGCGGGCGGCTCCAGCACGAGCGACGTGTCCGGCTGCCCCACGGGCCCGACGGTGATCCAGCGCAGCCCGTCGTACCCGACGTCACCGCGGACCTCGAAGCCGAGCAGGTCCCGGTAGAACGCGGCGCAGGCGTCCGGGTCGTCGTGCGGGAGGAAGCTCGCGTACAAGGTGATGGCCATGCCGGCCACGCTAGGCGCGCAGCCGGGGGCCGCGCTTCTCGAATCCTGACCGTTCGCCGCAGGGCGTGTGCCGCAGGGCGTCTGCCGCAGGCCGTGTGCCGCAGGGCGTGTGCCGCAGGGCGTGTGCCGCAGGCCGTGTGCCGCACGGCGGCAGCGTCACAGGGGGCCTAGGTACACCCCAGGACACCGCTTCGCCCCATGCCCTGCGAGCCGCGTACGCAGCAGAGTTGAGGACATCAGCGAAGACGACGACCGACAGACGACGACCGACAGACGGCTCAGACGCGGCGCAGGCACGGCGCAGCAACGGCGCCGACACGGCGCGGTTGCCGCGCAGAGACGAGGACGAGGCCCGCCATGACGATCGACACCCTCCCCCGCACCACCGCTCCCGCCCGCACGCGGCCGGAGCGGGCACACAAGGGCCCCGCCTTCCGCACGTCCCGCCCCGGCTTCTGGCGGGCCCCCTTCGCCGCTCCCACCTTCCGCACGTTCGGGTACGTCCTGACGTCGCTGCCGGTGGCCGTCGCCGGATTCGTCTTCGCCGTCACGCTGTTCTCGCTCGGCGCGGGCCTCGCGGTCACCCTGCTCGGGCTGCCCGTGTTCGCGGCGATGCTGGCGGGCGCGCGCGGACTCGGCGCGAGCGAGCGGCGGCGGGCGCGGGACCTGCTGGGCGTGGTCGTGGCGGGGCCCGCGCCCGTGCGCGGGGCGGACGCCGAAGGCGCCTGGGCGAGGGCTACGGGCGCGGCTCGGGGACGCGGCGGGCTGGAAGGCGCTGCTGTTCCAGGTCGTCATGTTCCCGTGGCGGGTGGCGAGCTTCGTCCTCGCGGTGACGGTCTGGGTGACCGGCTGGGCGCTGGCGCTGTTCCCCGCGTACTCCTGGGTGTTCTCGCACTACCTGGACTGGCCCGGCTACCGCGTCTTCGACTTCGACTCGGGCAGCGAGCACTACGAGTACTACATCGAGTCGCCCTGGCAGGTCGCGGGCGTCAGCGCGCTCGGCGTCCTGGTCGTCCTGCTCACGCCGCTGCTGCTGCGCGCGTTGACCGGCGTGGACCGGTCGGCGGTACGGGGCCTGCTCGGCCGGTGAGGCCCGGTCCGCGTCAGGGCGGCCCCGGCAGGGTCACCGCCATGCCGCCCTGCGAACCGCGGCTCCCCGCGAGATGATCGCTCCATGACTGCCAAGGCCAAGCTGCACCTCGCACAGCAGGAGGAGGCGGACGCGCTGTTGAGCCGCAGTCCGCTGGCCGCGCTCGTGGGGATGCTCCTCGATCAGCAGGTGCCCATGGAGTGGGCGTTCGCCGGTCCGTACACGATCGCGCGGCGGATGGGGGCGGAGGATTTGGACGCCCATGACATCGCCGCGTACGACCCCGACTCCTTCGTGGAACTGCTGTCCGCGAAGCCCGCGGTGCACCGGTATCCCGGGGCGATGGCGGGGCGGGTGCAGAAGCTGTGCCAGTACCTGGTGGAGCGGTACGACGGGGACGCGGAAGAGGTGTGGCGGGACGCCGGGAACGGCAAGGAGCTGCTGCGGCGCCTGAACGAGCTGCCCGGGTTCGGGAAGCAGAAGGCCCAGATCTTCCTGGCCCTGCTGGGGAAGCAGCTCGGGGTGCGGCCCGCGGGGTGGCGGGAGGCCGCGGGGGCGTACGGGGACGCGGACGCTTTCCGGTCCGCGGCGGACATCACCGGGCCCGAGTCGCTCCAGAAGGTACGCGCCCACAAACAGCAGCAGAAGGCTGCCGCCAAGGCGCAGAAGGCCGCCGCCGATGCGGCGAAGTCCTAGGCCTGCCTCGCCTCCGCCTCCTGCCCCCCCCCGCGGGCGGAAAGCCGAATAACCGAGGGGCAAGGAACGGGCGAGCCGAGGAACCGAAGAGCCGAGGGGCCAAGGAGCCGAGGAGCCGAGGAGCCAAGGAACCGAGGAGCCAAGGAGCCAAGGAGCCAAGGAGCCAAGGAACCGAGGAGCCAAGGAGCCGGGAACCGTCAGCGGCGGCGGCGGGCGGTGCCGAAGACCGAGCGGGAGATCTCGCGTCCGATCTGCGTGCCCATGGACCGCATCAGCGACTTGAACATCCCGCTGCCGACCACCTGCTCGACCACCGATCCGCCACCACCACCCCCGTCGTCCCTGCCGCCCCCGCCCCCCTCGCGCTTCCCGGGCGGTGACGACGGCTGCACCGCCTCCGCCTCCGCTTGCGCCTGCGCCCGCGCGTTCAGCCTCTCGTAAGCCGACTCCCGGTCCACCGCTTCCGCGTACCGCCCGTACAGCGCCGACCCCCGCACGGCCCGTTCGAGTTCGGCCGCCGCCACCGGCCCCATCAGCGACTGCGGCGCCCGCAACCGTGTGACCGCGACCGGCGTGGGCGCCCCCTTCTCGCTGAGGACGGTGACGACGGCCTCGCCGGTGCCGATGCCCGTGAGGGTCTCCTCCAGGTCGTACGGAGAGTTCGGAAAGGTGCGGACGGTCGCCTTGAGGGCCTTCTGGTCCTCGGGCGTGAAGGCCCGCAGCGCGTGCTGGACACGGTTGCCGAGCTGCGCGAGGACGTCGGCGGGCACGTCCTTCGGGGTCTGGGTGACGAAGAAGACGCCGACCCCCTTGGACCGGATCAGCCGCACGGTCTGCGTGATGGACTCCAGGAAGGCCTTGGAGGCGCCGCCGAACAGCAGATGGGCCTCGTCGAAGAAGAAGACGAGCTTGGGTCTGTCGAGGTCACCGACCTCGGGCAGGTCGTGGTAGAGGTCGGCGAGCAGCCACATCAGGAAGGTGGAGAACAGCAGGGGCTTGTCCTGCACGGAGGGCAGCTCCAGCACGGAGACGAGCCCGGACGGCGGCGGCCCCTCCCCGGACCCGCCGAACCCGCCGGAACCGCCGGACCCACCGAACCCGCCGGAATCACCGGACCCACCGGACCCACCGGACCCGACCCCCACCCGCAACAGCTCACTCGTGTCGAACTCCGGCTCCCCGAAGAACTCCGCCGCACCCTGCGCCTCGAACGTCGTGAGCGCCCGCAGGATCACCCCTGCGGTGGCGGTGGAGAGCCCGCCGATGGCCTTGAGCTCGGGCTTTCCCTCGTCGGATGTGAGGAAGGCGACGACGGCGCGCAGATCCTTCAGGTCGACCAGTTCGAGGCCCTTCTGGTCGGCGTAGTGGAAGATCAGGCCGAGCGACTGCTCCTGCGTCTGGTTGAGCTGGAGCACCTTGGACAGCAGGACGGGGCCGAAGCTGGTGACGGTGGCGCGTACGGGAACGCCTGTGCCGATACCGCCGAGGGCGTAGAACTCGCAGGGGAACGCGCGCGGCTCCCACACCTGCCCCACGTCGCGCGCTCGCGCGGTCACCTTGTCGCCGCCCTCGCCGGGGGCGGAGATGCCGGAGACGTCGCCCTTGATGTCGGCGAGGAAGACGGGCACGCCCTGGGCGGACAGCTGCTCGGCGATGAGCTGGAGGGTCTTGGTCTTGCCGGTGCCGGTGGCACCGGCGACGAGTCCGTGCCGGTTGAGCACGGCCAGCGGAATCCGCACCGGGGCGCCGGGCAGACACTGCCCGTCCCAGAGCAGAGCCCCCAGGTCGAGGGCGGGCCCGTCGAAGGCGTACCCGGCGGCGATGGCGGCGACCTCCGGTGCCCCCGGCGTACCGGAGGCCGCCACGTCACCCCCGGAAGGCAACCCGTTCGGGCGGTTTCCGTCCGCGGGTGTGGACGGCATCGGCTGGCTGTCGCTCACTTCGGCCCCTGCTCCCGGCTTGAGACTTTCCGGTTTGTCCCACTTTCCGGCGTCATTTCCCAGCGTCGCACTAGCCCGTCGAGGCTGCGCCCGGAGAGCCTTGACCGGTAGGCTTTCCGTGTGATCTTCAAGCGCATCGGAAACGGCCGGCCGTACCCCGACCACGGCCGGGAAAGCACCCGGCAGTGGGCGGACGTCGCGCCGCGCCCGGTCCGCCTCGATCAGCTCGTGACGACCAAGGGCCAACTGGACCTGGAGACCCTGCTCGCCGAGGACTCCACGTTCTACGGCGACCTCTTCGCGCACGTCGTGAAGTGGCAGGGCGACCTCTACCTGGAAGACGGACTGCACCGAGCGGTGCGCGCCGCGCTGCAACAGCGCCAGGTGCTGCACGCCCGCGTGCTCGAACTGGGCTGACGCACAGAACTGACGCACCGGGCCGCCGGCGCCCGGCGCGACACCCGCCCCGCCCCGTCACGGAACGGCTCCGGGCCGACATTGGCCCTTTCGGGTTGCCCTGACGACCGAGCAATGATCATCTAGTAGGAATCACCGGCGCACAGCACTACGCTGCGCCCATGAGCATGCTCACTCCCCCCGGCATGGGCGGCAAGTACCGCATCACGGGGGACAAGTACCCGCGAATGCGCCGCCCGAGCGGCCGTCGCCGGATCGTGCTCGCGGCGATCGCGGCACTCGCCGTTGCCGGTCTGCTCGGCTGGGGCAGCTTGCAGCTCATCGACGTGTTCGGCGGTGAGGACGAGGCGTCCGCCGCCAGCGGGACGAAGGACTGCGTGACGACGCAGCAGTCGGATGCGGCCCGGCAGCGGAAACCGCTCCCCGAACCGGCCCAGATCAAGGTCAACGTCCTCAACGCGACCCCGCGGGGCGGCCTGGCCAAGGAGACGGCGGACGAGCTGAAGAAGCGCGGCTTCGCCATCGGCAAGGTGGGCAACGCGACGAAGGCGTACGACAAGAAGGTCGAGGGCCCCGGGATAGTGCTCGGCCCGAAGTCGGCGACCGACACCGCGCTGCCGGTGCTCGCGACGCAGGTCGCGGGGGCGCAGCGGCAGACGGACACCCGAAAGGGCGGGGAGATCGACCTGATCCTCGGCAGCAGGTTCAAGGACCTGGCGAAGAAGGAGGACGCCGACAAGGCCCTGGCGGCACTCGCCAAGCCCGCACCGGCGCCCTCGCCGTCGGCGGACGGCAAGAACTGCTGAACACGCGCACAGCGGAACACGAACTCCGCCCGCACGACCCGAGCCCCGACTCAGACGGCGTCGACCGCCGCGACCTCGGGCACGCGACCTCGACGTCCGAGACATCGACGTCCGAGACATCGACGTACGAGGTGTCGACGTACGAGGTGTCGACGTACGAGGTGTCGGCCGCCGCAGCGCGGGCGCAGGCGCCTTCGGCCGCCGCGGTCGCGGCGTACGCAACTTCGGCGCACGCGGCTTGAGGCGCCGCGGCATACGCGACTCCGACGCACGCGGCTCAAGGCGTCGCAGCCGCGGCGTGCGCGACCTCGGCGCACGCGGTCTCGGCATACGCGGCTTCGACGCACGCAGCCTCGGCGCACGCAATCGCGGCGTACGCAGCCTGCTGCGCGCCTACTCGGCGGTCCCGTACATCCGGTCCCCCGCGTCACCGAGCCCCGGCACGATGTATCCGCTCTCGTTCAGGCGCTCGTCCACGGCGGCCGTCACGACGGTGACGGGTGTCCCCGCGAGTTCCCGCTCCATGATCTCGACGCCCTCCGGGGCGGCGAGCAGCACCACGGCGGTCACGTCGTCCGCGCCGCGCTTGATGAGCTCCTGGATCGCCGCGACCAGCGTGCCGCCGGTGGCGAGCATGGGGTCGAGGACGTACACCTGGCGGCCGGAGAGGTCCTCGGGCATCCGGGTCGCGTAGGTGGACGCCTGCAACGTCTCCTCGTTGCGGATCATGCCGAGGAAGCCGACCTCCGCGGTCGGCAGGAGCCGGACCATGCCGTCGAGCATGCCGAGCCCGGCGCGCAGGATCGGCACGACCAGCGGCCGCGGGTGGGACAGCTTGACGCCGGTCGTCGTCGTCACCGGCGTGTCGATGTCGACCTGCTCGGTGCGCACGTCCCGGGTGGCCTCGTACGCGAGCAGGGTGACCAGCTCGTCGGCGAGGCGCCGGAAGGTCGGGGAGTCGGTGCGCTTGTCGCGCAGTGTGGTGAGTTTGTGCGCCACCAGCGGGTGGTCGACGACGTGGATCCGCATTGTTCAACAGTAACCGGGCGAAGCGCCCCCTCGACCCAGCCCCGCACCCGGCCCCGTACCGGACCTCACCGTGCTCCCGCCACCCCACTGGCATCAACAGGCGCCCCGGAGGGAAGGTGGAGATACGAACTGGGGTGGTGTGGCCGATGCCCGACCGGGACGCACGGAACGCACGGGATGCGCGGAACGCACGGGACGCACGGGACGCGCAGAACGCGCGAGACGCACGGGACACGCGGGACGCGCGCGACGCACGGGACGCACGCGAGACCGACGCCGAGCGCCGCAGGCGACGTGCCCAGTTCCTGTACGAGCTCAACGAGGCCCGCGAGCTGCGGGCCCGTGTGACACCGCGCCGCGCGAGGGCGGCCAGACTGCGACAGGCGATGCGTATGCGTACGTTCCGCTGGTAGCCGCGGGGGCCCGCGGCACGGCCCGCGGCCCGCGATTCGAGACGCGACGCGAACACAGCGGCCGGAAGACCTCTCCTGAAGCCGTTGTTTCTGCCACGATTCCGAGTGGGCGGGGCTTGGAACAGCACTCCCGCCCCCTACGTCCGCCGGGGGGATCCCCAACCGGCGCCTATGAACAGTGGGAGAGTCACGGTGTACTTCGCCGCACTGCTCGCGCGCACCGAAGACGGGTGGGAAGCGAGCGACACGGAGCTCGACAATGTGGAGACCCTGTCGGATCTGACCGACCTGGCCCGCGAGGCCGCCGCCGAGATCAGCGAGAACTACGACGACACAGTGCTCGTCTTCATCGAGCAGGAGGACGCCTGGTTCGGCGTCGTGCGCATCGACGGCGAGGAGGACCCGCGCATCTTCGTCTCGAACGGGGCGGCCGCTTCCCGCAGCGCCTACGGCGAGATCCTGCTCACCGACGAAATGCTCGGCCGCGACCCGGACGACGGGGCGGACGACCTGGACGCCCTCGACCTCGACGGCACGGAGGACGGCGAGTCCGAGGCCGGCGAAGCCGAACCGGACGGGGCGGACGCCGGCGGCGACGCCGTGCCCGCCGGGGCTCTCGGCGACACGGAGATCCTCAGCGACCTGGGCGTGCCGGAGAAGGACCTGCTCGGCCTGGTGAGCGGTGACGCGCTCAACGAGATCGCCGACATCCTCGGAGCCGCGGAGGTCCTCGAAACCGTCCGTTAGGTTCGCCGTGTGACACAACTCCCAGATCCGGTACGAGAGCGCTGGCGGGCGCCGATGCGGGTGGCCCTGGACGAGGCCGTGCGGGCCGTCCGGGGCGGCGACGTGCCCGTCGGTGCCGTCGTGCTGTCCGCGGACGGCGAGACCGTGCTCGCCACCGGGCACAACGAGCGCGAGGCCGTCGGCGACCCCACCGCGCACGCGGAGGTCCTGGCGCTGCGCCGGGCCGCGGCGAAGCTCGGCAGCTGGCGGCTGCCGGGCTGCACGCTCGTCGTCACCCTCGAACCGTGCGCGATGTGCGCGGGGGCGCTCCAGCAGTCCCGGGTGGACCGGGTGGTCTACGGTGCCCGCGACGCCAAGGCGGGCGCCGCGGGCTCGCAGTGGGACCTGCTGCGCGACCGGCGCCTCAACCACCGCCCGGAAGTCGTCGAGGGCGTCCTCGCCGAGGACTGCGGACGGCTCCTCACGGCCTTCTTCCGGGACCGCGGCACCCCCCGGGGGCAGGGGTAGCCACAACCGATTTCGGACCGGGGCCCACCTTGGGCTAGGATCTCTCTCGGTAGCGTGTCCGAGCGGCCGAAGGAGCTCGCCTCGAAAGCGAGTGTGGCGCAAGTCACCGAGGGTTCAAATCCCTCCGCTACCGCTGGTAGAAGGGGCGCCCGGTTCGATGAACCGGGCGCCCCTTCTGCTTTCGTCTCAGTTCCCGTCTCAGTAGCGCTTTTTGGGGCCTGCTTCCCTCACCTTGGGCACCGTCCGGCCGTGTTTCAGCGAAGCGGCCCACACTCGATCCGGGGCCCCATAGGCTTCACTTCGGGATGGCCGTGCGCCGTTCCGTCAGTCCCCCAGATCCGTCCCGTGCCCGTCACGGACGGGCTCCGATCTGGAGGTGATCGATGGAAGGCAGGAAAGACGGACAGCCCCCCTCCGAACCGACTCGGGCGACCGAGGACGAGAAGGAGGTACGAAAGAAGGGCCCAAGCTGGGCTGCGGGCTCATTCGCGCTCAACCTGTGGCGCACTTGGCGCGACTGGTGGAACGAGAGTGAGTGATCGCAACCTCAACTCAGGCCCTCCTTCCCGAGAGGACTGCGTAAGCAGTCCAGCCCTGCCGTGAGGCAGGTCGACGCGCCCTGGAACGACGCGTCGGAGGAGGCCGCACGCTTAACGGCGCTGCGGCCTCCGGCCTTGGGGAACTGCGTCTGAGTCCGAGGTACCGGCTTGGTGGCGGGTCCATGCCGGGCCAGTCTCTTAGTAGGTACCTAAGTTTGCACCGTCAGAGTAGCGGTCCATCCCCGCACGCGCGGGGCGAAGGAGCGACAAAGTTGCGTTCCTGTCTGTGTCTCCACACCCTCATATCAGGACACGGCACCACTCTGACCTGCATTTATAGCTAAGCGTGAAACGATTCACGCTTGTCCAGTGCCGAGCCGTAGCCCCTCAAGGGGTAACTCAGCAGTGTCAGTTTCCTTCTCTCCCGCCTGCTGACCAGATGATTCCGTCGACTTGCCGAGCAACATCGCTGCGGACTGAAGCGACCATGTGCTGGTAGCGAGCGGCCATTGCGGTAGTAGACCAGCCCATGAGCCCCATGACAGCGCGTTCCGAGACGCCGAGAATCAGGAGAACCGTGGCAGCCGTGTGCCGTGCGTCGTGCAAGCGGCCGTCGCGCACCGTGGCAGCCTTGAGCAGTTCCTTCCACTCGTCGTAATCCGTCCGGGGTGACGTTCCCCGGCCGGTCGGCGTCGCAAAGAGCCATCCTTCTTCCGTCCAGTCGCCGCTAGCAGCCGCTCGTTCGGTCCGCTGCCTGACCTGGTGGGCACGCAACAGGTCTACGAGCTGGGCCGGCAGCCCGACGGCTCGCCGTCCAGCCCGAGACTTCGTGTCAGCCGTCTCCGGGTTCGTCCGTTGACGCTGCGGGCAGTACCCGGCTTTCTTGCCACACCTATCCCCGCACCCGTGGGCGTAACGCGGACGACGTCGACTGCGCCGGACCATCAGAACGCCCCGTTCAAGGTCCACGTCCGACCACTTCAGGCCAAGTGCCTCGCCCTGCCGAAGTCCGAGGGCGAGCGCGACAGCCCATCGTGCCGCGTTCCGACGCTCGTTAGCCGCGCGCAACAGGCGTTGCACCTCTTCGACGGTGTAGGGCTCCACCTCCTCCTCACTGACCCGGGGGGCTTTGGCGAGTTGGACAGGGTTGCGGCCGAGGTGACCGCGCCGTACCGCTTCGTTCAGAGCGGTACGGAAGGTGCGGTGAATCTGGTGGATGGTCCCCGCCTTACGACCGTCGGCGACCATGCGCCCGTAGAAGTTCTCGATGTACTCCGGCTTGAGCTTGTCCAGTCGGTGAGCACCGAGGGCGGGGATCAAGTGCTTTCGCACGGCAACGCCGTACCCGACCATCGTGTTCTCGTTCACGGCGAGTGGTGCGATGTTCTCGACCCAGTGCGTCAACCACGTCTTGACGGTCCACGGGCGCCCCGCCTTCCGGATCGTCTTGGCGTCGCGCTGCCGTTCCAGCTCTCGGACGGCGGCGGTCACCTCCGCGCGGGTCTTGCGTTCGACGTGGCGGCGGTCCGGCGTGCCATCGTCGCGGATGCCAACCGTCACGCGACCATGCCATTTGCCGTCGCTGCCCTGGTAGATGGAACTGCGGCCGTTGGGCTGCCGGGTGCGCTTCTTGTCTTCCGCCACTGGCGGACTCCTTGAGGTAGAGGTCAGCGAAGAGGGCCGGAGCGCTGCTCGCGGTGCGGCAGCGCTCCGGCGGGGCACGGGTCAGGCAGCCTGTCGCTCGGCGCGGCGGCGGGCGAGGTAGGCGGCCGGAGCGTCGGCGGGGACGCGCCGGAGTCCCCCGACCATCAGGGACTCCAGTTCTCCGGCGCGGATGAGGGCGAAGCAGGTGGTGCGGCCGATGCGGAGACAGCGGGCAGCTTCTTTGACGGTCAGGAGTACGGGGTCGGGGTGGGTGGCCTGGGGAAGTCGGGTGGTGTCCACGCTGGCGAGGCTCATGTGGGCTCTCCTGTGCGGCAGTCCGGCGGGGTTCCCTCTGAGGGCCGCTACTTCCGCTACCACCGCTACCGTGCAGGTCAGGGGCCTGTTCGGGGTAGCGGGACGGGGTAGCGGTAGCGGATGGGGTAGCGGCAAGCCCAGGGCCTGCCGCTACCGTTTTGTTGCTGGTCAGGCCAGGTTTTCGGTGCCCGGTAGCGGAGGTAGCGGACTTTCCGGGGGCGGGGGGCAGTAGCGCTGCCATGCGTCGTGCAGGTCTGCGGCGTAGTAGCCCTTCAGGACGCTTCCGGCGGTCTTGATGTTGCGGGAAGCGATCGGCTCGTTCTCGCTCGTCACGTACTCGGCGAGCATCTTGGACAGGCGCCGGTTGTCGAGCGGCTTGCCGTGCAGGTCGGCCCACGGGGCGTCGTCCAGGGCGTTGAGCCTGTCCAGGATGGCGACGGTGGGCAGGCGGTCGATACCGACCATGACGTGATCGCGCAGATCGGTCAGCAGCCGGACTCCCACGCTGCCTCTGTCGTTGGCCTGCGAGGCTTTGACCAGGGTCAGGCAGGCTGCGCGGGCCCGCTCCGGCCACGCGCCACCGGCGGCATCCGCGATGGCGAGCAGGGGCTCCCACACGTCCGCGGGACGATCGCTGACCCCTTCCGGCATCGTCGGCCAGGCGTCCATGACCGATCCGCGGACCTGCTCGGCCCATGCCGCAAGCCGGTCGCGCAACTTGTGCCCTTGCGCCTCATGGGTGCGGGCCCGGAAGGGCTCGACCTTCTCGTTCCTGGCCCTGCGGCGCATGCGGATGATGACGGAGCGGGTCAGGATCGTGTCGGGCAGCGAGCCGAGTCCGGCGACCGCGACCGCGCAGTACGAGGGGAAGGCCTGCACGGTCTGGTTGCCGCCGTCACCGATGCACCGGTAGGTGACCCCGGTACGGCGGTGTCCGGCGTTGAGGAACCCGCGCAGTTCCTCGTTGTCCCCCGCTTTCGGCCCGAAGACCGTATCGATCTCGTCGAACAGGATCGTCGGCTTCCCGGCGCCCGCGGACACGGACCGGAACAGGGCGGCGGCGGACGCGTTGACGGCGGTCATGGGTTGCGGCACGAGCGTTTCCACGATCTCCAGAGCCCGGGTCTTGCCCGAACCCGGCTCCGGGGACAGGAACGCGACGCGCGGGGTGGAGTCGAAACAGTCGAGCAGGTGGGCGTGCGCGTCCCACAAGGCCACGGCCACGAACGCGGCTTCGGTGGGGAAGACGTTGAAGCGGCGGTGGAAGGCCTCCACCTCGTCCAGCAGTGCGGCACCGTCGATGGGGGCGATCATGCGGCGGCCCTTCCTTCCTGGGGGGTGCGGAGCGGGCACAGGTCGCGGTGCGCTTCGTGCTCGGAGATCAGCGCGAGCACGCGGACCATTCCGACGGCGCTGCGGTCCCGGCCGCACTCGCACCGCGAGGTGGCCGTGGGGGTGGCGCCGCGCGGGGCGACGATGCACAGCCACGCCACGGGGTACCGTCCGTCTCCTGCGGGCGGGTTCGGGCGAACAGCAGTGGGGACGCCTTCGGCGACGCCCTTCGGGGCGCCCACGGCCGCCCGGTGCGCACCCTGCCCTGCGGCTCGCGGGTCGGTCGTGGTGCTGGGGATGCTCTTCAGCAGGGGGCGGGGTCGGGTGCTCATGCCGCGTCCCGGCGCTGCTGGTTATGGGCGATGGACCAGTCCAGGGCGCTGCGCAGGGTGGAGCGGCACTGGGAAGGCGGCAGTCCGGCCGCCTCCCCCGCCTCCTGAAGAGCCTGCTCGACCCGGTGACGGGGGAGGTCGCCCCACGCGATGAACCGTCCCAGGGCTCGCGCTGCCCGGAACAACGTCGCGTCGCGCCGACCCTGTTGGGCCCCGGCGACGTTGCGCACCTCCAAGACGAGCGCGGTGTCCGCGTATCGGCGGGATTGTGCCGCTACGGCCGCAGAACGGACCTGTACGGCTTTGGATGACGGACGGAGGATGCTCAGCAGCCATGAGGGCAGCGGAGCCGCCACAGGGGCGCCCACGGGCTCGTAGGGTCCGGTAGGGGTGGTGCTGCCCGCCGCGACGACGTACCCGCCCCAGGCCCGGGTGTCCACCAACGGCGCGATGGTCCCTGCCGTGTTGGCCAGCCGGATGCCGTCCGGTGCGGTGAAGTACAGGTGGCGTCCGCCGCTTGCGGTCCGGGTGCGGTAGGTGTCGGGGACGGCGTGGCCGGTGCGCTCGCAGAGCGCCGTGAAGGTCGTCACGCCGCAAGGCGTGTCCGCACTGCTGTTGTCCTTGGGCATGTCGAGGTCGACGACGACCAGCCCGGACGGACCCGTGGCGATTCCGATGTTGTACGGCGCGTGGGTCCAGGTGGCGCGGATGAGCACGGGGTCGGTGGTGGCGCGCCGCTCCCACTTCAGGTGCCCGACCGTGCACGGGCCGGTGCGGGGGCAGGTGGTTTCGCCGTGCAGGGCGGGGCGCTTGGTGCCGGGGCGCAGGGGGAAGACGTGCCAGCCGCGGGCGGCGGCGTCCAGTGCTGCGGACAGCAGCGCGGGGCGGGGGTCATGCGTCATGCTGGATGCCTCCAGTCCTTTCAGGGTGCTGGGTGACAAGGGCGGCCCCGGTGTCTTTGGCGAGATGGGGGCCGCCCTTGGTCGTGCGCGGGTCAGGTCGCGAGGGGCCGGAGCAGGACGATCACTGTTGTGTCGTCGCGGTACAGCTCCCCGGAGTCGTCTTCCTCGCCCTCGGCTGCGGCGACGAGCGCGTCGGCGAGTGCCTGCGGGTCCTCGGGGTGCTCCCGGCACAGGGCTTGCCACGTCTCCTGGGTCACCTGGTCAGAGACACCGTCGCTGACGAGCAGGACCATCGGGACGTCCTCGGGGATCTCGACCTGACGGCACGTCACTTCCGTTGCCTGGCTGAGTCCGAGACGGGCCCAGTTGTCCTGGGTGGCGGCGATCTCGACCGGAACGCCTCCGTTCCAGCGGAGCCACTGGCCCATGGTCTGGTCCGTGCTCCACTGGGTGAGCGTCTGACCGTCCCAGCCGTAGGCCCGACAGTCCCCGATCCAGTGAATCCCCGTGGGGTGGCCCGGCTCCATGGACGCGTAGACGGCGGACATGTGCGGGGGCCTGCCGTAGGCGCCGGTCATCCGCCCGGCGGTGATCAGGCCGACGAGCCCGCCCATGGCCATGCCCACGAGAGTGATCACGGACGGGGCGTGCCGGGCGAGGTCCACCACGTCCGGGTGGTGCCCGGCGCCGTCCACCACCGCGGCGGTCACGCGGTTGTCCCGGCGGTGGATGTGGGCGCCGTCCGCGCAGGGAGTTTCGGTTCCCTCGCGGGTGGCGTGACCTGTACGGATCATGAGGTCTCCTTGGCGGAGTGGAGGTGCCGACGCGCGCGGATGACGCGGATCTCGAACACGGCTGCTCCTACTTGGCATTGGGGCGGGCGAGGCGGAGGGTGATGCCGCCGACACCCACGGGCCCGGCGGCGGCACCGACGGCGGCGGCGGTGTGGGCGGCGACGTCGAGCAGGGCGAGGAAGGCGGCCACGAGTCCGAAGACGCCCATGGCGCCCGCGCCCGCGACGGCGAGGGGGAAGAGGTAGTGGCGCAGAGGGCGCCCGGTCTGGTCGGCGGTGTGGACGACGATGACCACGGGCTGTCCGGTGGCCTCGGCGCGGCGGTATTCGTCGGCGGGGATGTGCGGGGCGATGATCCCCGGCGGGTCGCGGTGGTTCATCCGGAATCCCTTCAACCGGTGGCGCAGGGAGGCAGCAGCACCCCCTTGCGGGGGCGTTGCAGAGGGGTTTCAGGGGCGTTGACCTGCGTGCCTCCCTGCCTCCCTGACAGATCATTTGCGCAGGTCAGGGCCAGGGAGGTGGGGCAGGGAGGCGGGCAGGGAGTTCTCCCTGCCTCCCTGCCCGTCCTGGCTGTGGCTCCCTGCTATGCCGCGTCGGAAGCGGAACCCTCGCCGTCACGGTTGGCGAGGGCGCGGGTGACGCGTTCGCGGGCGACGACCATGCGCCCGTCGGACTTGTACGGCTCGGCCCCGGTGCCTTCCAGCACCCGGCGCAGGTCGCCCGGAGTCCACGAGCCGTAGGCGTCCTTGTCCAGCGCGTCGAGTCGCTTGATGACGTCTTGGGTGACCAGACGCGGCGCGACCCCGAACACCGAGGCGATGTCGGCCAGCGGGTCACGCTCCTGGCCGCGCTCGATGGCGTGCAGCGTACTCACGCCGCCGCGCAGGGTCTTGGCCCGGTCGGTGATGGCGGTGGCCTGCTCGTCGTCGATGTAGTGCGTGCGCACGGTGAGGGACGCCTGCCCCGCGGGGATGGCGATGCCGTCCGTGGCAACGACCAGGGTCCCTTTGTCCAGTCCCTGCCGCAGCAGGTGCGGCGCGGCACCGCCGTCCACCGCCTTGTCTCCCAGCGCCATGCGGGCTTGCGACTCGGTTCCAAGGGCGAGGGAAGCGCGGGTGTGGGCGCCCTCGCGCACGAGCTTGGGCAGGTTCTGGTCGGTGGGGTCCTGGGTGCCCTCCCACAGCAACACGTCGACCACGCGGCCTTGGTTGTGGACCTTGCGGACACCCATGAAGTACCGCGAGACAGCCTTGGACCCACCGTAGGGGCGGCCGTCTTCGTCCTTGACCGGGCACATGAACGCCACCTGAGCTTCGTCCACGATGCCGATCAACGGGGAGAACACCGCGCTGGAATCCCGGCGGCGGATCTCGATCCGGCGGTTCATCTCTTCGACCAGACCCTCCACCATCTCGGTGGCCTCGATCACCTGCTCATCGGCCGGGCCCTGGATCAGGATCGTGGCGAGACCATCGAACATCGCCCAGTCACCGGCGCCTTTGAGGTCGGCAACCCGGAACTCCACTCGACGGTCCAGGCAGGCCCACAGCGCGAGTGCCCGCAGCGCGGCGGTCTTGCCCTGGTTGGACAGTCCCGTGATGAGGAGGTGGCGCTGGTGCAGGCTCAGTGCGGCGGCATCTCCGCGCAGGTCCTGTCCCCAAGGGGCGCGGCCCTTGGCGTAGTCGGCGGTCAGCGTCTCGTCGGTGACCAGCGGGGACGGGCCGATCGGCTCGTCCAGCGCACCGGAATCGGCGATCCACAGCCGCACCGTGCGCGCGGCCTGGGGGATGGTGATGAACACTTCGTGCTCATGGCGGGTGAGGTTCTCCGCGAGCTTGCGGCGGCGCTGCTGGACTTCCACCGTGGACACCCCGGAAGGCAGGGTGACGTCGACTTCCACGCCGCACCCGGCGATCCGGATCGGTCCCAGCATGGCCGCGCCCGCATCCCCCATCTCCTTGATGGCGTTGCGCAACGCAGACACCCCCAAATCCCGCAGGGCCTTGACCACGATCGAAGGGGTGATGGGCTCGCCCTCGCCGTCCCGCTCCCGCGCGGGCAGGGCCCACTGCGGTGCTGCCTTCTGACGCCGACCCACCGACCACAGGCCCAGCAGGGCCAGGAACGGGCCGATGGTGACCAGCGGCCCCCACACCACCGTGACGATGGTGATCAGCAGAGCAACCAGCCCGATCACCGCGGCCAGCGGCGTGATGACGTCGGCGGGGTCCTGGTTGGCGATGGCCAGCATCACCCCGAGCCCGACCAGCGCACCCGCCCCCATCCCCGTGCCGACCAAGGCGCCCTTGGCCGCGTCGATCGGGGAGGTCAGCAGGTCCATGCGGCGGCGGTGGCGCTCGGCACGGAAGCGCTGCCCGCGCTCCTCCCACTCCGCAGCCACCTCATAGTTCCCAGCCGCCTCCGCCGCGCGGAGCATCCGCTCGTAGCGGGACGCGGTCCGCCCGTCCCAGGCCCGCCGCGCCACGATCCGGGTTCCGCCGACCACGTACAGGCCGTGCCGGGCGACCGCACGGGCGCCGGTCCTGGTCCGCTCATGCGTGAGGGCCGTGCGCACGGCGCGGCCGGAGCACACCCACAGCGGCACCACCGGCGCCGCCTCCACCCCCGCGGCCGGATCGGGCACCACGGTCAGGACGGTCGGGCCCGCACCCGGAGCGGGGTCCTGACGGTCTTTGTCGAGACGTACGACGTTCTCACTCATAGGGGAAGGTCTCCAGAATCCTTGAGGGCTGCTCAGGCAGCGGCGGATGCGGTGGCACCGGGGATGAGCTGGTCGGCCAGGTACTCGTGGCCGTACGCCTCCTGCTCGTGCTGCTCGACCAGGCGGGCGAACGCACGGGCCTGACGGCGCGACTGCCGCTCCACCCCGAACTGGGCACGCGCATCGCGCCCGACCTGTTCGGCGACGTTCTTGCGGCTGAACTGCATGGCGTGCACGAGTTCGTGCACGAGCGTCACGGCGAAGTGCGCCGGGGTGCGGTGCTGGTCGACGTTCACCAGGACCAGGACGCTGCCGTTGGCGCGAGGGACGGCGCGGCCGGACGCGTCCCGGGCCAAACGCAGTGCGGCGCGCTCGATGCGGCTGCGGGTGCGCCTGTCCAGGACGCCGGCCAACTCCGCGTCCGCCGCGGTGCCGAGTTCGGCCAGCCCTCGCGGGTCGGTCAGGATGAGTTCGACGTCCGGCATCCGGCCCGGCACGGCCCGCTCCACCAGGCGCACGGCCTGCGGGGCGAGCTGCTTGGCGGTGCGCAGGGTGGGCCCGTAGCCGGGAATCTTGTGCGTGCTCACGGTGAGGTTCACAGAGAGTCTCCGTCTTCAGATGCCGCAGCTCAGGCGGCGGACCGGCGGAAAGGATGATGTGGCGACGGCGCTTGGTACCTGTCGGGCCCGGCGCGGTCGAGGAGGATGCGCAGCGCGGCCGCGGCCTGCGGTGGGACGACGCCGTTGCCGAGTGCTTTGAGCTGCGCGGTGCGTGACAGGCCTGGCACGGCGGTGACGTGGCCGTTGTCCAGGGCCATGAGCCATTCGACGAAGGGCGGGTTCAGTCGTCCCAGATCGTCAGTTGGCCGGGGGGCGGGGCGGCCGGTGACCGTTTCCCACCTGCGGATCGCGGGCTCGTACTCGCCCCAATCCGGTACGCCGCCGACGGCAGCGTGAGGTCGCCCTTGCTGCCCCGCTGGTTTGGCCCGCCCTTGGTGCCGTCCGTCGCCCTCGGTGTCGGCAGCAGGTGCGCCACCTCCGCGGCCAGGCTCTTGCCGTGCGTCCCGGCTTCCTGCGAGGGACTGCGTCGGGTTTGCCGGTTCTCGCTGGCCGACGCGCGTGGGGTGGGCAGCAGGGCGACCCTTGCCCGCAGCGTGTCGTTGCGGTTCCCGTCCGGCCTGCCCACCCCGGTGGCCTCGGAGGTCGAGGGGGTGGGCAGCAGGGAGACCGCGGCCGGAAGCCCGTCGGGGTAGCCCCTGCCCTTGCCGTCCCTCGCCCTGGGGGTCGGCAGGGCGGGCCAGGACGAACAGCCGCTTGCGCTGGTGGGCGCCCCCGACGTCCGACGCGCGAAGAGTGCACCACTCCGCATCGAACCCGAGGGCGGCAAGGTCGGCGAGGACGGCGTCGAATCCGAGGGAAAGGTGCCCTGCGACGTTCTCAAAGAACGCGTAGCGGGGTCGTAGAACGCCAAGGGCGCGGGCGATGTGGGGCCAGATGTGCCGGTCATCCTCGGTTCCCTTCCGTTTGCCCGCGGTGCTGAACGGCTGGCACGGGTAGCCGCCGGTGAGGATGTCTACCGGTTCCACGTCGCGCCAGTCGACGGCGGTGATGTCCCCGAGGTTGGCCACCTCGGGGTGGCGGTGGGCGAGGATCTGGGCGGCGCCGGGGTCGTTGTCCGCCACCCACGCCAGCTCCCCGCCGAACACGGCTCGTACGGCGTCGTCCAGACCCCCGTATCCGGTGCACACCGACCCGATCCGCAACCCGCTCACGCCGCTGCCCCCCGCTCGCGACGCAGGGTGTCGCGCAGCACGCGAGCGTTCGCGGGCGAGGTGTGGACCTCCCGGCGGATACCCTCGCCGGTCAGCTTCGACAGCGGCCAGTCGGCGGTTGCCGTACGCGTCTCGTCCAGCAGCTCAGCCGCAGTGCGCTTGGCGCGCCGCGGCCGGGCGACGTCGGGAACCCGGCCGGTCGCCCGACGCGGCCGGACCGACTCCGCAGCGGCCACCGTGCGCGGCCCGATCGGCGCCGCGATCGGGGCGACCGGAGCCATCGGGGCGGGGGCGACCGGCTTGAGCGGGAGGGTCGACTTCAGGAAGCCGACCGGCACCGGATCGGGCATCCGCACCCGATGCACGGCCACCGGCCCCGGGGTCGATTCCGGCAGGTCAGCCGTAGACCGTTTCCTCACACTCTCAGTAGATTCCTCCACTTTTGCGTCCCGTGCAGGGGTCGGGGTGGAAACGCTGTGGAACATCGAGGCGAGTGCGGCGTCCGCGCCTTGGGTGATGCGGTCGCGCTGGACGTCGAGCAGCCTCGATCCCAGCGCCACGTCCCCGATGCCGACCTTGCGGGCCAGCCGCCACGATGTCCGTTCCGAGGACTTCCTGACCCAGCCGGTCGGGTGCTGCGCGGCACGGGCCCGGTGGTAGGCGAGCGCTTGGACGATGTCGGCGGTGCGCCGTTCGTGCTCCGCGTCGCGGCCGTCGGTGTGCACGACGATCCTGCGGGCGAGGAAGGCCATGCCCTCCGCGGAGACGGACATGCCCATCGGGGTCAGAGCGAAGATGACCGTGCGGCCGATGTCGGGGGCGGCCATGGCGCCCATGACCGCGGCGGCGGCGGGCAGCGCCCACAGTCCCGCCCGCACGATGCGGGGGGAGGACTGGCCGAGCATGGTCAGACCGAGCAGGACCAGGGCGAGCACCGCGGTGGCGCCCTCGCCCGCGGCGAGCGCACCGAGCGCGGTGCCCTTGCCGTAGGCGTGCCCGATGTTGCTGTAGGTGCCGATCCCGCCGAACACGCCCGTGGCGAGCATCGGTACGAACGCGGCACCCAGCACCCCCGCTTGCACCTTCGTCAGCTTGACGTCGGCCATCACGCACCCCCGACTGCGAGCAGGGCGGCGAGGATGAGCAGGGCGCCCCCGGCGCAGGTCAGGTCGACCGCGCGGCGCAGGCAGGTGAACTTGCTGACGGCCATCCGGGACAGTCCGGCGATGTCTGCGGCGAGATCGTTCGCCATCGCGGCGGGGATTTCTTCCGGGGTGAGCGTCGCCCACAGGGTGAAGCCGTGCCGACCCCGCAGGTTCGGCCGCGTCGAGCGCAGCAGCAGACCAGCCGCCGCGACCAGCAGACCCAACCCCAGAGCGCCCGCGACGCAGGCCGCAGGGTTCAGGGGCAGGGCACGGGCCACGGTCCAGGCGCCGGCGAACACCGCGCCGACGAACGCCAGCAACAACCCGGTCTTGGTGTCCGTGCGCGTGATCTCCGCCTTCACCTCCGCATGCGCGGCAGCAAGGTTCCGGTCGGCGGCGCTCACGCGGCACCACCCGGCAGACTCGCCCCGGCGGTGCGGTTGGTGAGCGCGATCCGCGCGGCCAGCGCCCGGCGCCGGGCCCGGCGGATACGCCGCTCGTCCAGCTCGGACGGCGTGCGGTCCAGGGTGATGATCTGCGCGTCCAACAGGTCGACGTCCGCGAGGATCACGGGCATCTCCTGCTCGATCGCGTCCAGCTCAGCAGCCGTCGGTTCGATCCAGTCCGCGAACGCCGTAACAGCGTCCTGAACAGTGACGATGTGGTTCATGGGTCGTGTCTCTCCCTAGCAGGTGAAACGGCCCGAACAGCACCCCCGGAGTTGCCCCTCCGGGGGTGCGCGCCGTTGAGGTGATGAAGGTCAGGCGTAGATGTGCCGGGCACCGGCCACGCGCAGCGCGGTGTGTGCCTGACGGGCCCGCAGGCCTGCCGCGTCCAGCTCACTGGCCGGTACGTCGCCGACAGCCATCGCGGCATCCACCGCTTCCTGCGCGATGGCGAGAAGGTCGCTGTCCTGCGTGGTCATGAACAGGGTGTCCATCGCGCTGGTGACAGCGGAGCGGGCCGCGTACCGGGCCCGCCGCGCCTCGACGGTGTCGGCCACACCGTCCCGGCGGGCCACGATCTTCAAGTACTGCTGCTCACGGTGGCGGACCAGCGCGGACAGCAGCGCCGGGACGGCGGTAGCCAGTGCCTTACGGCGCTGCTCTGCCATCGCCGTGCGGGCGGTGCGGGTGGTGCTCAGGTGCTGCATGAAACCGGCGACAACGGCCCCGGCCAGAGTGCCGAGAACCGCGATCAGCGTTGCAGTCATGAGGACTCCCAAAGGATGAAAGGAGCGCGTTCCGGCTCCCCTCAGCGCTGCTCGTACGAGACGAGCAACGGAGGCAACCGGCCGCAGCGAGAGCCGCGGAGAGGCTGACGTGCGCTATGCCGCACACGGGACAGGACCCGTGCGCGCCCGCCCACTTGCAGAGGTGGGGCGGGATTCCCTCAGGACCCATCGACCATCCGTGTACAGATGGCTGAGTCCGCACGCTGTTGAGTTCTCAAGGACCGACAACTCCCCGGTGGGCGCGGTAACCCCTAAGGGCTCCCGTTCGCACGGGACACACCGAGTGCTGCCACCCGCTAGTCCAAGAACGGACCGGCGGTCACATCCCTAAGGTTCCCTAGGGTTCCCTGCGGTGTCAAGCAGTAAGCTAGGGAACCTCAGGGATGTGACGAGAAGGAGCAAGCGAAATGGCAGGTCACGCCGACAATCGGGCTCCGTACGCGAAAATCGCTGCCCACTACTCCGAGCGGATTGCGTCCAGACAGCTACAGCCGGGAGACCTCCTGCCGAGCATCAAGAACCTCTCGGAAGAGTGGAAGGTGAGCACGGCGACAGCGGAGAAAGCGCTCCGCAAGCTGCGCAACGACGGGCTTGTCCGTGGCATCCACGGCATTGGCACTGAGGTCCTGGAGCAGCACGCCCCGATGTCGTCGGGGGCTCAGCGTCAGGACCGGGGACGCCGCACCGGTTCGAGCTGGGGAGCGGGCGAGCGGTCCGACTCGCACCAGGCGGCCGTGGTCCCCGCGCCCGACGAAGTGGCGCAGGCTCTGGATATCCAGCCCGGTTCCGACGTGGTCCGCCGTAGCCGCGTGTACAGGGACCGGCACGGGATCGTCGCCCACAGCACATCGTGGATTCCCGCGCGGTACGGGAAGCTGATCCCGCAGCTAGCAGCGAGCGAGCGACTGACGGGGGGAACCTCGCTTCAGCTCATCGCTCAGGCAACCGGCCACCCGATCAGCCACCGCGTCGACACAGCGTCGGCCTGTCGAGTGACGCCGGAACACGCCAGGCTCCTCGAACTCGACCCTGACCATCTGCCTACAGAACCGGTAGTCATGATGACTGCGAAGTTCGTCGACTCCGAGGGCAACATCGTGGAGTACGGCGTAGACCTCGGCGGGCCCGGCCGAAGCTGGCGCACAGAATCGGAGGTATCCACGTGACGGTCGCGGATGACACCCTTGTGCACGTGCTCGAAGACCGACTCGATGCACTGCTTGCGGCCCGCAGGGCGGGCACCGTCACGCCTGAGGCCGAAGCCGAGATAGCCGTTATCTGCCGGACCATGACGAGGCCTATGCCCGCGCGCCCTCCCTTTTGCGTCCTGATGGCCGGACTTCCCGGCTCCGGCAAGACGACCCTTTCCCGCGCGCTCACCACCCGTGGATTCGTACGCCTGTGCCCTGACGAAGAGATGTTCCGCCGACACGGCGTCTATGGGGTGGACTTTCCCCGGGGCGTCTTCCCCACCCTTGAGCGGCCGGTTCTGGAGGACGTGGCCAGCGAACTTCGGGAGCACCTCAAGGCCGGGCGGGACGTCGTCGTTGACCATGGCTTCTGGACCCCTGAGGATCGGGCGAGATGGCAGGTCATAGCGCAGGACTCCGGCGCCACCTCCGTACTCGTCTATCTCGCGGCCACTCACGACGAGCTTTGGGCGAGGATCAGCAAGCGCAACGAGTTCCACGCGAACGATCCCAATTCGATCTACTTCGCCGAAAGCGACCTACAGCGGTACCGCACCCGGTTCGTTCCTCCGGGGGCCGACGAGCCGCACTTGCTGTACGACGGCGACTCAGCTCCCGTGCTCGCAGCTCTTGACGAATCTCGCCCGTGAGGAGCGGTCGAACGTGCTGGTCAGGGCCGGAGCGCCCCGTCTCAGTTTCCGTCTCATTCATCCCCGTCCAAAGCCGTTCACAGCGGTTCGCGCGGCGAGGGTCCGTACGGGGATGAACGAGGTTGAACGGCCCCGGCCCACCCTCTCACCAGCATGAACAGACCTCGAAAGCGAGTGTGGCGCAAGTCACCGAGGGTTCAAATCCCTCCGCTACCGCTCAGATAGAGGAAGGGCCCCGTCCGATGGACGGGGCCCTTCCTCTATCTGCTCCTCTATCTGCAAAAGCTCTGGACGGGGGAAGCGACATCGGGGGACAGCCGCTTCCCCCGATGAGGACCGAACTCTCAAGTCGGCGCCGTCACCGGGGGAAGAGGACGGCGCGGACTCCGCAGTGGAGACCGGTCCCGGGCCCGTGGATTCCTGCCGGATCCGACGGGCCCGATCCCCATCCTGCTCGGTGCGGCACGGCGGAAAGGCAGGCGAAGGGCCCGTGCCGCCGGGTCATTGGTCCCTAAAAACCTGGTGAAACCTGGTGAGTTCGCGCCACGTTAGACTCGCCCGGCACAGACGGAGCAGAAGGCACACGGCACACGGCAGCGGCGGCAGCGGCACACGGCAGCAGGCACACGGGTGCGGACATGAGCGGGCACGGGGAGGCCACAGCGTGAAGGACCCGAAGAAGATCGTTCTCTTTCTGCTCGTGGTGTTCGTGCTCTACGTGATCATCACGGACCCGGAGAAGGCCGCCGACTACGTCCAGGTAGGGTTCGAGGGCATTTCGGACGGTGCCAAGGCCATCGGCGACTTCATGACCTGGGTGGCCAACGGCGGCAAGGACGACTGACCGAACTGAACGACCCGTACGACCTGACCGACCCGTACGACCTGAACGACCTGTACGACCTGAACGACCTGTACGACCTGACCGACGGAACCGACGGGACCGGCTCGACCGGCCCGGTCGGCCCGATCGGGCCGACCGCTGGGAGCCCCCGTGATCCGCCATCTGGTCCTCTTCAAGCTCAACGACGGCGTCGAGCGCGACGAACCGCGCGTGGCAGCCGCCGTCAAGGCCTTCGAGGAGCTCGGCGGGATCGTTCCCGAGCTGCGGTTCTGGGAGTGCGCCTGGAACATCTCCGAGCGCCCCATCGCGTACGACTACGCCATCAACTCGGCCGTCGACGACGCCGATGCGCTGACGCGCTACCTGGAGCACCCGGCCCACCAGGCGGGCGTCGCGCTGTGGCGCGAGTTCGCCACGTGGGTGATCGCCGACTACGAGTTCTGAGGGCGTCCCCGCACCGCCCCGACACAGCCCCGCACCGCGCCGGTGCGGGGCTTTCGCGCATCGTGCGCCCAACTTGCCGGTCAACACGGAATTTCAGGGTGCTTGCACACAGTGCACATGTCTTGTGATGCTATGACCGCTTTTGACGGATGAGTTGACCGAGTGCGACCGGGCTTGACTGGGATCGACTGAGCTCTGCCGGACTCGCGGGAGAAGGGGTGGCGTTGACCGTGCCGGCCAGTTCTGCGCCCGAAGCACCACCCGCCCAGGCCGCCGAGGCGGCAACCGCCCCGGGAAGCGAGGCCCCGCCCGCCCAGGCCGCGCCGGCCGACGGAGCACCGCGCACCGCACCGGCCGGGGCGCCACCGCGCGCCAAGGCCCCGAGCACCCGCGGCGCCGACACCCGCGCCCTCACCCAGGTCCTGTTCGGCCAGCTCAAGCAGCTCGAGCCGGGCAGCGCCGAGCACGGCAGGGTGCGCGGCGCCCTCATCGAGGCGAACCTGCCGCTGGTGCGGTACGCGGCGGCCCGCTTCCGCAGCCGCAACGAGCCGATGGAGGACGTCGTCCAGGTCGGCACCATCGGCCTGATCAACGCCATCGACCGCTTCGACCCGGACCGGGGCGTGCAGTTCCCCACCTTCGCCATGCCCACGGTCGTCGGCGAGATCAAGCGGTACTTCCGCGACAACGTGCGCACGGTCCACGTACCGCGGCGGCTGCACGAGCTCTGGGTGCAGGTCACCGGCGCCACCGAGGACCTGACCACGTCGTTCGGGCGCTCCCCGTCGACCGCGGAGATCGCCGAGCGGCTGCGGATCACCGAGGAGGAGGTGCTCTCCTGCATCGAGGCCGGGCGTTCGTACCACGCGACGTCCCTGGAGGCCGCGCAGGAGGGCGACGGGCTGCCCGGCCTGGTCGACCGGCTCGGGTACGAGGACCCGGCCCTCGACGGCGTCGAGCACCGCGACCTCGTACGCCATCTGCTCGTCCAACTGCCCGAGCGCGAACAGCGGATCCTGCTGCTCCGCTACTACAGCAATCTGACGCAGTCCCAGATCAGCGCGGAATTGGGCGTTTCCCAGATGCATGTGTCACGACTGCTGGCCAGAAGCTTCGCTCGGCTTCGGTCCGCAAATCGGATCGAGGCGTAACCGTATCGGGTGGAACGGCCTTTTGGCCGTTACCGACGGAGTCGCGGCAGAAAAAGTCCCAGACCCCCTCTTTCCTGCACGGATGTCACCCTCACTTGTCGACAAGTCACTACAGCGTGTTGCCGACATGTGACATTCTGCTGGAACAGCGTTTGCCGGGGCCTCGCCGCCGGTATTCAGGTGGAGGCTGCGTTCCCTCGGAGGAGCGTCGGCCGCGACCGTCCGCGACCTCAAGGGGGTGGCATGTCCGCAGACCAGGGCAGCTCGAAGGTGCTCACGCTCACGCTCGAAGACAGCGAGAGCGGATCAGCGCCCGACGCGCTTCACGGTTCCGAGGCCACGGCGGCCCCGGAAGCCATCGACACCCGCACCCTGTCCCGCTCCCTCTTCCTGCGGCTCGCGACGCTCGCTCAGGACAGTCCCGAGCGCGCCTACGTCAGAGACACCCTCATCGAGCTCAACCTCCCCCTCGTGCGCTACGCGGCGGCCCGCTTCCGCAGTCGCAACGAACCGATGGAGGACATCGTCCAGGTCGGCACCATCGGCCTGATCAAGGCGATCGACCGATTCGACTGCGAACGCGGTGTGGAGTTCCCGACGTTCGCGATGCCGACCGTCGTCGGTGAGATCAAGCGCTTCTTCCGGGACACCAGTTGGTCCGTGCGCGTGCCGCGCCGGCTCCAGGAGCTGCGGCTCGCCCTGACGAAGGCCAGCGACGACCTGGCCCAGCGCCTGGACCGCTCGCCCACGGTGCCCGAACTGGCCGCCGTGCTCGGTGTGTCCGAGGAGGACGTGGTCGACGGCCTCGCCGTCGGCAACGCGTACACCGCCTCGTCCCTGGACTCGCCCGCGCCCGAGGACGACGGCGGCGAGGGCTCCCTCGCGGACCGGCTCGGGTACGAGGACACCGCCCTGGAGGGCGTCGAGTACCGCGAGTCCCTGAAGCCCCTGCTCGCCAAGCTGCCGCCGCGCGAACGCCGCATCATCATGCTGCGGTTCTTCGCCAACATGACGCAGTCGCAGATCGGCGAAGAGGTCGGCATCTCGCAGATGCACGTGTCCCGGCTGCTCACGCGGACGCTGGCGCAGCTGCGGGAAGGGCTCATCGCGGACTGAGCCGCCCCCCTGCCGAACCGGTCCCGGTCGGTCAGGTTCCTTTCCGCTGCCCTGATTCCCCAACACCGTTGGCCCCTCGGGGCGTTCGGGCAGCGTCACCCTCGGTACGCACATCATCGGCGGCCTCGGCGCGGACCGCGGGACGATCGGGTCCGCGCCGAGGCCGCCGATGATGTGCGGTGGAAGTAACCGCCGTGGCGAAGGAGTAGCGGAACCGACCTGGCGGAAGGGCTACTTCAGCGCGAGCCAGGCGACCGCCGCGACGATCACGACGCCGACGATCACGCCGAGGATCACGCCGATGCGCGGGCCCGCCGGGGCCGCCGCCTGCCGCTGCTGGGCGCGGCCGCCCTGCGGCGGCTCGTCGACGAAGGCGCGGAACATCTGGGTGGAGCCCGCCGGGTCGTGCTGGCCCTCGGGGCCCTGGGGGGCATGGGGGTTGTGTGCCATGAATCAGGACCCTAGCGAATCCCCCGCGCCCGGCCCAACCCCCGCTGACCGGCGACTTTACATCCGGCGGCGGAGACTTTTGCCAGCCCTTTAGGCCTTTCCTCCGAATTTAGTTTGCCTGCGGCAACCAACTGCTTCTATGGTTGCCCTAAGCAACGAATAAGTGGTGAGGGTGGGTGCCGTGGCCGCACAGCGTGAGTACGAGGAGCTGGCCCGCCAGCTCAGCGCGATCGGCGCCGTGAAGCGCGGCCTCGGCCGGGGCCTGCCCGCCGACTGTCCGGGCGGCTCCGCCGCCGTGCTCACGCTCCTGCAGCGCCACGGCGAGATGCGGATGAGCAGGCTCGCGGAGCTGCTCGCCGTCGACATGTCCGTGACCAGCAGGCATGTGGCGCACGTCGCCGAGCGCGGCTGGATCGACCGGGCCCCCGACCCGGCGGACCGGCGCTCGCGCATCCTGCGGCTCACCCCGGCGGGCGAGGCCAAGTTGGCGGAGCTGTCCGAGCTGTCCATGCGGACCCTCGCCCACTACCTGCACGACTGGTCCGACGACGACGTCGGCCGGCTCAGCTCGCTGCTCGGGCGCCTGCGCACCAGCTTCGGGGACTGCCGCGCGGCTTCGGCCCGGCTCCCCGGGCCGCCGCACGCGACCGAGGAAACAACCCGTACACCCGCGTAAGTACCAGGAACAGGAAAAGGAATCCCATGGCAACATCCACACCGTCCGGTGTGCGGGGCAGCCATGCCAAGCACGGAGCGCACGGCGCGCACGGCGGCCGTGGCGCCGACGGTGCCCCGATGACGCACCGGCAGATCATGGAGGCCCTCTCCGGCCTCCTGCTCGGCATGTTCGTCGCGATCCTGTCGTCGACGATCGTCTCCAACGCCCTGCCCGAGATCATCGGCGACCTCGGGGGCGGCCAGTCCGCCTACACCTGGGTCGTCACCGCCGCGCTGCTCTCGATGACGGCGAGCACCCCGCTGTGGGGCAAGCTCTCCGACCTGTTCAGCAAGAAGACGCTCGTCCAGATAGCCCTGGTGATCTTCGTGCTCGGATCGGCCGCGGCCGGTCTGTCGCAGAACGCCGGGATGCTGATCGCCTGCCGTGTGGTGCAGGGCATCGGCGTCGGCGGTCTGTCGGCGCTCGCCCAGATCGTGATGGCCGCGATGATCTCCCCGCGTGAGCGCGGGCGTTACTCCGGCTACCTCGGCGCGACCTTCGCCGTCGCCACCGTCGGCGGCCCGCTGCTCGGCGGCGTCATCACCGACACCTCCTGGCTCGGCTGGCGCTGGTGCTTCTACGTCGGTGTGCCGTTCGCGGTCATCGCCCTGATCGTGCTCCAGAAGACCCTGAAGCTGCCCGTCGTGAAGCGCGAGGTCAAGGTCGACTGGGGCGGCGCGTTCTTCATCACCGCCGCCGTCTCGCTGCTCCTGGTCTGGGTGACCTTCGCGGGCTCCGGCTCCGGCAAGAAGTACGACTGGCTGTCCACGCAGTCGTATCTGATGGTGGGCGGCTCGATCGTCCTCGGCCTGCTGTTCCTGCTCGTCGAGTCCAAGGCGCGCGAGCCGATCATCCCGCTGCGCCTGTTCCGCAACCGGACCATCGCGCTCGCCTCGGTCGCCTCGCTGTTCGTCGGTGTCGCGATGTTCGCGGGCACCGTGTTCTTCAGCCAGTACTTCCAGCTCGCGCGCGGCAAGTCGCCGACGATGTCGGGCGTCATGACGATCCCGATGATCGCGGGCCTGTTCGTCTCGTCGACCGTCTCGGGCCAGCTCATCACCAAGACGGGCAGGTGGAAGTCCTGGCTGGTCAGCGGCGGCGTGCTGCTCACCGCCGGTCTGGGTCTGCTCGGCACCATGCGGTACGACACCCCGTACTGGCACATCGCCGGCTACATGCTCCTGATGGGCCTCGGCATCGGCATGATGATGCAGAACCTGGTCCTGTGCACGCAGAACCAGGTCGCGCCCGAGGACATCGGTGCCGCCAGCTCCGTCGTCACCTTCTTCCGGTCGCTCGGTGGCGCGGTGGGCGTCTCCGCGCTCGGCGCCGTGATGGCGACGCGCATCAGCGACTACGTCAAGGACGGCCTCGCCGACCTCGGCCCGAAGGGTGCCGCGGCGGGTCACGGCGGCACCGGCGGGGGCGGCATCCCGGACCTGGACGCGCTGCCCGCGCCGTTCAGGACCGTAATGGAGAGCGCCTACGGCCACGGCATCGCGGACGTGTTCCTGATCGCCGCGCCCATCGCGTTCCTCGCGTTCCTGGTGACCCTGTTCATCAAGGAGGTGCCGCTGCGTACGGCGGGCGCCCTCGCACAGGCCGCGGAGACCTCCGCCGCCCCGGTGTCCGCCGAGGCCACCGCCACCGCGACCCCCACGGCCACCGGCGCCCCGGTCGACGACGAGCCCGTGCTCGCCTCCGTGGCCGCGCGCACCGAGCCCGCGCCCGGGACCGGGCCCGCGGGCACGCAGCGGCTCGCCGCCGTGGCGTCCGTCGCCGGTTCCGGTGCCGCGCCCGCGCAGGCGTCCGGCGGCGGAGTGCCGGTGACCGGGTACGTGCGCGGTGCCGAGAGCGCGCCCGTGCCGCGGGCCGCCGTGACGCTGATCTCGCTCGGCGGGCAGCAGCTCGGCCGGTCCGTCGCGCAGGGCGACGGCTCGTACTCCCTGGCCGCCCCCGGCGCGGGCTCGTACGTCCTCATCGCCTCCGCCGACGGCTTCCAGCCGCAGGCCTCCACCGTCGTCGTCGGCACCGAGCCGCTCGGGTACGACCTGCTCCTGAGCGGTACGAGCGGGCTCACCGGATCGGTGCGCACCGCGGACGCCAAGCTGCCCGTCGCGGGCGCCATGGTGGTCGTCACCGACGTGCGCGGCGACGTGCTCGCCACCGGCGCCTCCGGTGAGCAGGGCGACTTCGCCTTCACCGAGCTGGTGCCCGGGCCCGTGACCGTCGCTGTGAACGCGGCGGGGCACCGGCCGGTGGCGCTGCCCGTCGAGGTCTCCGCCGTGGGGGTCACCCGCGTCGAGGTCGAGCTGCGCTCCGGTACGCGGGTGCTCGGCACCGTGCGGGCCGCGGGCGGTCCGCTGAACGGCGCCCGGGTCACCCTCGTGGACGCGGCCGGGAACGTGGTGGCCTCCGCCACGACCGGTACGGACGGCGAGTACGCCTTCACGGACCTGGACGGCGGCGAGTACACGGTCATCGCGACCGGCTACCCGCCCGTGGCCACCAGCCTGTCCGTGGCCGGTGACAGCGGCGTCGTCGAAGGCCACGACATCGAACTCGCCCACCCCGGCGAGTGACCGACCCCGCCCCGGGGCCGCGCTTTGAGCGGACGCGGCCCGGGGGCGGTGTGTAGGGCCCCCGGAACGGTGGCGACACGACGGCAGGGGACGGCCGGTCGTCACCGCCGGGGGCCGCTTTTCTTGTGGATCCCGTTTTTCCTGTGGATCCCGTTTTCTTATGGATCCCGTTTTCCTATGGATTCCGTGTCTTTCGGATCTTGTGGATCTTGGACTTGTACGAGGAGTGGGCAGCGTGGGACTCAGTGGACGCATCAGGACCCGGGACGGGTGGGCCGTGCCGCATGCCGTCGTGACGGTCACGGACATGACGGGTGCGCAGGTGCTGCGGGCCGGGGTCGACGGTGACGGCGTGGTGCGGGACGCCACGGAGCTGGTGCCCGGCCCCTACACCGTCATCGTCACCGCGGTCGGGTACGCGCCCGCCGCCGCCACCGCCCTCGTCACGGCGAGCGGGCGGGCCGAGGTCGGCACCGTGGTGCTCGCCCGCGCCGGCGGCACCGAACTGCCGCCGCCGGGACCGTGGACCATCGACCCCGTCCACTCGACCGTGGCCGCCGTCGCCCAGCACCTGGGGATCTCCAGCGTGCGGGGCCGGTTCGGCGAGTTCTCGGGGCGCATCGAGATCGCGCGGGACACCGGTGACCTGGAGAAGTCGCGGGTCGACGCGGTGATCCGGTCGGCGTCCGTCGACACCGGCAACGCCCTGCGGGACGGGCACCTGAAGTCCGCGGACTTCCTGGACGTGGAGACGTACCCGGAGATCACCTACCGGTCGTCGGGCCTCGAACCGGCGGGCACCGACCGGTGGACGGTGCACGGCGAACTCGGCATGCACGGCGTCGTGCACCCCGTGGACCTGGACCTGGCCTACCTCGGCACCGGCGCCGACCCGTGGGGCGGCACCCGGGCTGCGTTCCGCGCCACCGCCGAGCTGCGCCGCGAGGACTTCGCCATGAACTACAACCAGGTGCTCCAGGCGGGCATCTCGGCCATCGGCACGACGCTGCGGGTGGAGCTGGACATCCAGGCGGTGCAGGGGGAGAGCCTGCCGCAGATGTAGGGAGCGGTGCCGGGCCTCAGGGCCCGGCTGCCGCGGGTCTCAGGGCCTCGCGCCGGTCCCGGGGTCCTGCGTCGCGGGCGGGGTCAGCGGGCGGTCGGGGTCCAGGAGGGCCTCGATGCCCGCGATCATCAGGTCCAGGGCGATCGTGAAGTCCCGTGCCCACATCTGGCTGACGGTGCCCTCGCTGCGGGAGTCCATGAGTTCCTGGGCCGACCGCACCGCCTCGTTCGTGGCCAGTTCCTCGTTGACGCTGCCGACCGCGTCCCGGAAGTACTCGTCCTGGGTCATCCCGGCCGCCGCGCACCGGGCGAGGAAGTGCCCCTCGATGGTCCCGAACCCGTACACGAACTGGAACACCGCGGCGATGGCGCCGTTCCTGCGGTAGGGCGACAACCCGGTGTTGCCGACGGCCTGCTGGATGGCGAGGGAGAACCGCAGCCAGTTGGGGCCGATGTTCAGGAACTGGCCGACCAGGGGCGACACCCAGGGGTGGCGGACGAGGAGCTCCCGGTAGCCGTCGGCGAGTTCGCGCAGCTGTTCGCGCCATCTCTCCGGTTCGGACGTGGTGTCGGGCAGCCGCACCTCCACGCACACCGCGTCGAGCGCGAGCTCAAGGAGGTCGTCCTTGGTGTCCACGTACCAGTACACGGACATCGCTGTGACGTCGAGCTCCGCCGCGAGCCTGCGCATGGAGAACTTGGCGAGCCCCTCGGCGTCCAGGAGCCGGACCGTGGCCGCGGTGATGCGGTCGCGGTCGAGGCCGGTCGGCTGGTCGCCCCTGCGGGAGGTGGAGCGGCGGGCCTTGCCCTCCAGCCAGACGCTCGTGCGCGCCGCTCGCTTCGCGCGGTCGGCTGCCTTCGCCATGGCGCACGCACCTTCCTGGTCCTGAACGGATATTTGCCTCCCCGGAGGGACGGATGCCTGGTTCCCCGGAGGGGCGGGTCGCTGATCCCCGGAGGGGATGCCTGATCCTCCGGAGGGGCGGGCGGTCCGGAAAGTCCCGGTCCGCCCGCCCCCGATGCTATGCCGACGCGGCTACCCGGTGGTCTTCTCCGTGGCGTCCTCCGGCTGCGCCGGGCGCTGCCGGGAGTCTGCCCGCTCCGCCCGCCACAGCAACGCCGCGGCCAGCGCGCCACCGAGGAACAGGGCCACCGCGCCGACGAGCTGGGACGTCTCCAGGCCGGAGGAGAACGCGTCCGCGATGCGCTCCCGCTCGCCCGCCGACTGAGCCGCCGCCATGGCCGCGGGGAACGACGCCGCGGACACCGTGACCAGGGCCGAGAAGCGGGAGTTCAGGACCGCGCCGAGCACCGCCACGCCGAGGCCGTTGCCGAACTCGGCGAGGGTGCCGTTGATGCCCGCGCCCACGCCCGCCTTCTCCGGCGGGATCGCGCTCATGATGGCGTTGGCCATCGCGGGCATGGCGAACGCGATGCCCGCGCCCATCAGGACCAGGCCGACGAACATGCCCGAGTAGTCGTGGCCGCCGAAGGAGGCGACCACGGCGAGGCCGCCCGCCAGCATCGTCATGCCGGTCAGGATCGTCAGCGGCGTGCCCAGCTTGGCGTGCACCTTCGCGCCGATGCCCACCAGGTTCAGCAGGACGACGGTCGCGGCGAGCGGCGCCGTGCGCAGACCCGCCTCGAGAGGTTCGTACCCGAGGACGAACTGGAGGTGCTGGGTGAGCAGATAGAGCGAGCCGCCGAGGCCGAACGCCACCAGGATCGCGCCCGTCACCGCGCCGATGAAGCGCTTGTTCTGGAAGAAGTGCATGTCCAGCATCGGGTACGGGGCGCGCAGCTCCCACAGCGCGAACAGCGCGAGGACACCCGCGCCGACCCCCGCCGCGACCAGGACCTGCGCCGACGTCCAGCCGTGCTCGGGCCCCGAGATGATCGCGTACACCACCGACGCCATGCCGATGGTCGAGAGCAGCGCGCCGAGCAGGTCGGGGCGGTCGCCCTGCGGATTCTTGGACTCGGGCACCATCCGCACCACCGCGACCACGCCGATCAGCGCCACCGGGATGTTGATCAGGAAGATCGAGCCCCACCAGAAGTGGTTGAGCATGAAGCCGCCGAGCAGCGGGCCCGCGGCGAAGCCGAGGGAGTTGACGGTCGCCCAGAGGCCGATCGCCTTGACCCGCTCGGCGTCGTCGAAGAGCTGCACCACGACCGCGAGGGTCGTCGTCATCAGCAGCGCACCGCCTATGCCCATCCCGGCGCGCGCCGCGATGAGCTGCGCCGAGGTCTGGGAAAGCCCGGCCACCAGCGAGCCGATGCCGAACAGGACCAGGCCCGCGGTGAGCAGTTTCTTGCGCCCGTACCGGTCGGCCGCGCTGCCCGCGGTGAGCAGCAGGCCCGACTGGACCAGCGAGTACGCGTTGATCATCCACTGGATGTCGGACGTCGACGCGTCGAGCTCCTCTGTGAGCGAGGGGATCGCGACGCTCAGGACGGTGTTGTCGAGCAGCACGGTGAGCTGGGCGAGGCAGATGACGCCCAGGATCAGCCAGCGCTGCGGGTGGCGGCCGCTCGGGTCGGCGGCCGCACCGGGGCTGTCGGCGGTGGTCACCGTCATCGGACCCCTCCTCTTCTACGGTGTAAGTCAACGTCTGCCTTACACCGTAGAGGAAGTCCCATACGCTGTACAGCTGATTTTTGGCGGGGTCGCGTCAGGCCCGGTCGCCGGTGCTCTTCGTGCTGGGCTCCGTCAGGTCGTAGAAGGTGGCGTCGCCCGCCGTGACCTCGGTGAAGTTCTCCGCCACCCACGACCTGATCCGGGACGCCTCGCCCTCGCCGCCAGGACCGAGGCCGCCACCAGGGCCGCCGCCCATGCCGCCCGCGACGAAGTAGTGGATTCTGCCGTCCGCCACCAGGCCCTTGAACTGGGCGAGGGTGGGCGACGGGTCGCTGCCGTTGAAGCCGCCGATCGCCATCACCGGCTTGCCGGTGGCGAGCTGGTAACTGGCGGCGTTCTGCGCGCCCACGGCCGCGGCGGCCCAGGTGTGGTCCTCCGCGTTCCGCTCCAGGAGGCGCTTGGCCGCCGTGCCGACGCGGGCGCCGTCGAGGAGACCGCCCATGCCGCCGCCTCGGCGACCGGGGCCGGGTCCGCGTTCGGGGGTTTGGCCGTTGGGCTGTCGGCCGTTGGGGGTTTGGCCGTTGGGCTGCCGGCCGTTGGGGGTTTGGCCGTTGGGAGTTCGGGCATCGGGCTGCCGGCCGTTGGGGGACCGGCCCTGTTGGTTGCCCGTGGGCGGGGCGGCGCCGTCCTGGCCATTGCCCGGGGCCTGGCCCTTCCCCGGGGCCTGGCCCCGGCCCGGACCGCCGGGACCGATGATCATCATCCCGCCGGGCGCCGGGCGTCCGGCCGCCGCGGGTCCCGCCGTCACGATCGAGCCGGTGTGCGCGCTGTCCACCGTGGACAGCGTGTACGCGACCGGGCCCGCGAGGGACGCCGCGAGGCCGAGCCCCATGGCCGTCAGGGCGAGCGGTCGCCCGAGGCGCGCCGTGAGGAGCAGCCCCACCGCTCCCGCGAGCCCGGCCACCAGGACGGCCCTCCGCAGCCAGGGCAGGTGGTCCGGGGTCCTGGCGAGGAGTTCGTGGGCCCACCAGGCCGTGACCGCGGCGGTGCCGCCGAGCGTCACGCCCGCCCACCACTTGGCGCGCTCCTCCCACAGGACGGTCGCGCCCATGCCGACGAGCGCCGCGATGTAGGGGGCGAGGGCGACCGTGTAGTACTCGTGGAAGATCCCGGCCATGAAGCTGAAGACGGCCGCGGTCATCAGGAGCGCGCCGCCCCACGCCACGAACGCCGCCCGCGCGGTGTCCGTACGGCGCGCGCGCCACGTCACGACAAGGCCCGCGACCAGGAGCAGCAGAGCCGCCGGGAGCAGCCAGGAGATCTGGCCCCCGACCTGGGAGTTGAACATCCGGTCGAGACCGCTCTCGCCCCACCGGCCGCCCCCGCCCCCGGGGCCGCCGCCGGGCCCCGCGCCGCGCGGGTAGCCGCCGCCCTCGATGACGAGGCCGCCGCCGACGCTGCCCGCCTCGTCGCCGTTGATGCGGCCGAGGCCGTTGTAGCCGAAGGTCAGCTCCAGGAAGGAGTTGTGCTGGGAGCCGCCGATGTAGGGGCGTGAGGAGGCGGGCCACAGTTCGACGGCGGCGACCCACCAGCCGCCCGCGGCGACCATCGCCCCGGTGGCGAGCGCGAGTTGGCCGAGCCTGCGGCGCAGCGGTGTCGGCGCGCACACCGCGTACAGGACCGCGAGCGGCGGCAGGATCAGGAACGCCTGGAGCGTCTTGGTGAGGAACGCGAGTCCGACCGCGACGCCCGCCCACACCAGCCACTTGGTGCGGGCGTGCTCCAGGGCGCGCAGGACGCAGTACACGGTGACGGTCATCAAGAGCGTGAGCAGCGCGTCGGGGTTGTTGAAGCGGAACATCAACGCGGCGACCGGCGTGAGCGCGAGCACGGCGCCCGCGAGCAGTCCGGCGACGGCGCCGAAGCGTCGTCGTACGGCGGCGTACAGCACCGCGACCGTCGCGACGCCGAACAGCGCCTGCGGCAGCAGGATCGCCCACGCGTTCAGGCCGAGGAGCCGCACGGACAGGGCCATCGGCCACAGCGCGGCCGGTGGCTTGTCGACGGTGATGGAGTTGCCCGCGTCGAGGGACCCGAAGAACAGCGCCTTCCAGCTCTGGCTGCCGGCCTGCGCGGCGGCGGAGTAGAAGGAGTTGGCGTAGCCGGACGCGGCGAGGTCGTAGACGTAGAGCACGGCCGTGGCCAGGAGCAGCCCGAGGAAGGCGGGCCGCACCCAGCGGGCGTCGTCGGCGCGGCCGCGCCACAGCCGGGCGAGGAGCCCGGCGGCCAGCAGGCCGCCGCGCCGGGTTCGGGGTCCCGCGAGGCTGGGGGCGGCGGGTGGCGGGGCGGTGGTCATCGGGGAGTCCTAGGGTCGTGGGGGTCGCTCGGCCCCGGTGGTTCGGTCGCGCGCGTGCGGTCCGGGAAGACCCAGGAGCGCAGGAGCAGGAAGCGCAGGACGGTCGCCGCGAGGTTGGCGACGACGAGGACGGCCAGCTCCGCGCTGTGCGCGGGGTGTCGCGTGGCCGCGTCGAGGGCGGCGAGGGAGCCGCTGGTCAGGGCCAGGCCGATGGCGAACACGAGCAGACCCTGCGCCTGGTGGCGGACGGCGCGGTCCCGGCCGCGGACACCGAAGGTGAGACGGCGGTTGGCCGCCGTGTTGGCGACGGCGGAGACCAGGAGCGCCGCCGCGTTGGCGGCCTGCGACCCCGTGAACGTACGGAAACCGGAGTACAGGAGCAGATAGAAGAGCGTGGAGAGGACGCCGACCGCGCAGAAGCCGACGAGCTGGCGGGCGAGTCCGCCCGGCACGCCGGGCAGCGCGCGGTCGCGCGGGTCGTCACCGAAGGGGCGCGCGAGCCGATCGAGGGGGAGCGCGCCCACGGCGAGGGCGCGCCCGACGCGCCAGACGCCCTTCAGGTCCTCGGCCGCCGTACGGAGGATGTGCACCGTCGAGTCCGGGTCGTCGACCCAGTCGACGGGCACCTCGTGGATGCGCAGACCCGCCCGTTCGGCGAGGACGAGCATCTCGGTGTCGAAGAACCAGCCGGTGTCCTCGACCAGCGGCAGCAACTCCCGCGCCACGTCCCCCCTGATCGCCTTGAACCCGCACTGCGCGTCGGAGAAGCGGGCGTGCAGCGAGCCGCGCAGGATGAGGTTGTACGTCCGCGACACGAACTCCCGCTTGGGTCCGCGCACCACGCGCGACGCGCGGGCGAGCCGGGAGCCGATCGCGAGGTCGGAGTGTCCTGAGATCAGCGGTGCGACGAGCGGGAGCAGCGCGTTCAGGTCCGTGGACAGGTCCACGTCCATGTACGCGAGCACGGGCGCGTCGGACGCGGACCAGACGGCACGCAGTGCGCGGCCGCGGCCCTTGTCCTCCAGGCGTACGTACGTCACGTCGGGGACGCGGGCGGCGAGCCCGGCCCCGATGCGGGGTGTGGCGTCGGTGGAGGCGTTGTCGGCGATGGTGACGCGGAAGCGGTAGGGGAAGGTCCGCGTGAGGTGGTCGTGCAGCCGGCACACGGACGGCGCCAGGTCCTTCTCCTCGTTGTGGACCGGGATGACGATGTCGAGGACGGAGTCGACGGGGTCCTTCGGTGTGTCGCGAGGGCCGCTGTGCGTCTGCGGGGCCTGTACCGGCAGGTGGGCCCGGGTCGGCAGCTGGGCTCGGACCGGCGGGGCGCCCGACGGCCCCGGGGAAGCGTCGGTTGGCATGGTGCCGACGCTCGTCGGCGGCGCTGTCAGGGCTGTGTGGTGGTGCTGTGGTGCGACTGTGAGTCATGGGGCCGCACTCGCGTACGGGTGCTGTCCCCTACGGGGATGTTGTCCGTTACAGGGGTGCTGTCCCCTTACGGGGGCGGGGGTGCCGTCTCCTCGTACGGAGACGGGCACGACGTCGCTTCGTACGCGGGCAGCCGTACCGCGAACACCGTCCTGCCGGGCTCGCTGGTGACCGTCACGGTGCCGTCGTGCGCGGTCACGACCGCGTGCACGATGGCGAGGCCGAGGCCCGTGGAGCCGTGGGCGCGCGAGCGCGAGGTGTCGCCGCGCGCGAACCGTTCGAAGACGTGCGGGCGCAGCTCCGGCGCGATGCCGGGCCCGTCGTCCACGACGTCGAGGCCGACCCGGGTGCCGTGGCGGCGCACCCGCACGGTGACGGTGGTGCCCGGCGGGGTGTGGGTGCGGGCGTTGGCGAGGAGGTTGGCGAGGACCTGATGGACGCGGGCGCGGTCGGCGAGGACCGGCGCCGGGTCGTCGTCGGGGAGCTCCAGGCGCCAGCCGTGGTCGGGGCCCGCGGCGCGGGCGTCGCTCAGGACGTCGACGACGAGCGGCGCGAGGTCGACGGGCTCGCGGTCCAGCGGGCGTGCCGTGCCGCTCCCGCGGCCCGCGTCGAGCCGGGCGAGCAGCAGCATGTCCTCGACGAGGCCGGTCATGCGGGCGGCCTCGGACTCGATGCGGCCGAGGGCGTGCCGGGTGTCGGGCCCGGCCTCCTCGCCGCCGCGGCGCGTCAGCTCGGCGTATCCGCGGATGGACGCGAGCGGGGTGCGCAGCTCGTGGCTCGCGTCGGCGACGAACCGGCGCGCCCGCGTCTCGCTGTGCTGGCGTGCGCGCAGCGCCGCGTGCACGTGGTCCAGCATCCGGTTGAGCGCGGCACCGACCTGGCCGACCTCGGTGCGCGCGTCGGCCTCGGCCTCGGGGACGCGCTCGTACAGGGCCACTTCGCCGCTGTGCAGGGGGATCTCGGAGACCCGGCCGGCAGTGGCGGCGACGCGGCGCAGCGGGCGCAGGGCCACGCCGACCATGGCGGCGCCCGCGAAGGAGGCGGCGACCAGACCGGCCGCGGTGACACTGACCTCGGTGACGACGAGCGTGCGCAGGGTGGTGCCGACCTTGGTGGTGGGCAGGCCGACGAGGTAGTCGCCGTTCACGCCGGTGGCGTACTGGACGCGGTACTCGCCGAGGCCGGGGACGTCCACGCTGTGCGGCTCGCCGTCACGGGACACGGAGGCGAGGGCGGCGAGCTGGTCGGAGTCGAGCGCCACGGCGACGGCGCCCGGGGTCACTCCGGCCACGTCGTTCTCGGCGCTCACGGAGCCCGCGCCGACCGTGCCGCCGTCGTCGACGACGGCGCCGATGGTGCCGATCTCCTGGGGGCCGATGGTGACGAAGCGCAGGGGGCCGCCGCTGTTGCCCGGGACGAGGACGGGCGGGGTGCCGGTGACGCCGTCACCAGGCTTGCCGTCACCGGTTCTGCCGTCACCGGTCTTGCCGTCGCTGGGCTTGAGGAAGCGGCGTGCGCGGGGGTCCGGCAGCCCGTCGGCACCCTCCGGGGGCCCGGCGGCGCGCATCGCGACCTGCCCGAGCGCGCCGTCCAGCTGCTCGTACAGGTGCGAGCGCAGGGCGATCGTCGTGACCGTGCCGATGACCGCGCAGACCACGGCGATCAGGGCGACGGCGGAGAGGACGAGGCGGGTGCGGAGCGTACGAGGTGTACGAGGCGTACGAGGTGTACGCGACGTATGAGGTGCACGCGACGTACGAGGCGTACGAGGTGTACGCGACGTACGAGGTGTGCGAGGCGTACGGGTGCCGCAGCGTCGGGTCACGCCGCCAGGACGGCGGGCTTGATGAGATATCCGGCGCCGCGCCGCGTATGGATCATCGGCTCACGGCCCACGTCTATCTTCCGGCGCAGATAGGAGATGTACAGCTCCACGACGTTGGCCTGGCCCCCGAAGTCGTAGCTCCACACCCGGTCGAGGATCTGTGCCTTGCTCAGAACGCGCCGCGGATTGCGCATGAGGTAGCGGAGCAGCTCGAACTCGGTGGCGGTCAGATGGATGGACTCGCCGCCACGCGTCACCTCGTGACTGTCCTCGTCGAGGGTGAGATCGCCGACGGCGAGCACCGACTCGCTGCGGCGGCCGGACGCCCCGGCCCGCCGGATCAGGCCGCGCAGCCGCGCGACGACCTCCTCCAGGCTGAACGGCTTGGTGACGTAGTCGTCGCCGCCTGCGGTGAGTCCGGCGATGCGGTCCTCGACGGCGTCCTTGGCCGTGAGGAAGAGGACCGGTACGTCGGGCAGTTCCCTGCGCAGCCGCCCGAGCACGGACAGCCCGTCCATGTCCGGCAGCATCATGTCGAGCACGACGGCGTCGGGCCGGAAACCGCGCGCGGCCCGTACCGCGCCTGCGCCGTCGCCCGCGCTGCGGATCTCCCAGCCCTCGTAGCGCAGCGCCATGGACAACAGCTCGGTGAGCGACACCTCGTCGTCCACGACGAGCACGCGGACGGGGCTCCCGTCCGGCCTGAGCAGTTCGGTACGCCCCTGGGGCGATGTCGTGGTCATGCCCTCAGCGTCGGGGGCGGCGGTGAGAGCGGGATGGGCCCTGCCTGTGAATTCCCTGAGAAAACCCTCGGGGGCGGTGCGGTCTCCTGTCCCTCAGCCCAGGCCGAAGAGGCGCGCCCCGTTCCCGTGGCACACCGCCCTGAGCCAGTCGTCGCCCAGGTCGAGCCGGGCCAGGGCTTCGAGCTGGTGGACGTACCCGTAGGGGATGTTGGGGAAGTCCGTGCCGAGCAGGACGCGGCCGCCGAGCCCGAGTTCGGCGAGCCGCCCGAGGTCCGCCCGCGGGAACGGCGCCGCCCGCTCGCCGAAGTCCGTGAACGCCATCGTCGTGTCGAGCCGCACCTCCTCGTACCGCTCGGCCAGGTCCAGGAAGTCCGCGTACTCCGGCATCCCCATGTGCGCGACGACGAGCGGCAGCCGCGGATGGCGCGCGAGCAGCCGCGCCACCGGCTCGGGCCCGGTGTGCTTGCCGGGCGCGGGCCCCGACCCGCAGTGCATCACCACCGGGATCCGGGTTTCGGCGAGCAGACCCCAGACGGGGTCGAGCAGCGCGTCGTTCGGGTCGTACGCGCCGACCTGCACATGCGACTTGAACACCCGCGCCCCGGCCGCGACCGCCTCCGGCACATAGCGCGCGGCCTCCGGCTCGGGGAACAGCGTCGCCGTGTGCAGACAGTCCGGCGTCCGCGCGGCGAACTCCGCCGCCCAGCCGTTGAGCCACTCCGCCATGCCCGCCTTGTGCGGGTACAGCATCGACGTGAACGCCCGCACCCCGAACTCCCGCAGCAGGGCGAGGCGCCGCTCCTCGTCGTGCCGGTAGGTGATCGGCCACTTCACGCCCGTGAGCGGGCCGACCGAGTCGAAGTAGTTCCACACCTTGGTGAGGACGCGTTCCGGCATGAAGTGCGTGTGTACGTCGACGAGTCCCGGGAGGCCGAGCCGCCGCCAGAACGCGACGACCTGCGCGGCCTCGTCGCCCTCCCCAGGGGCGCTCTGCTGCTCCGGCCTGTCCGTGCCTCCTTCCTCACCCAAGGCCGTAGCTCCGTTCGACCTTCGCCACGTGCACGACGTAGTCCTCGTACCACTCCTTTCGGCCCCGCGCCCGTGCCTCCCGGTGCTCCGGGTCGCCGCGCCAGGCCGCGATCGCCGCCTCGTCGCGGAAGTACCCGACGGTGATGCCGAGCCCACCCGGCGTCCGCGCCGAGTCCATCCCGAGGAACCCGGGCACGGACCTCACCCGCTCCTCCATACGGTCGGCGGTCGCGCCGTAGTCGTTGTCCCCCTGGGTGCGGAGGGAGCTGAAGACGACGGCGTAGTAGGGAGGGTCGAAGGGTGGTACGGGCCCGCCCGGGGCTCGGCTGTCGCTCACGTCGGCGTCGAGGGGCGCGTCGGCGGTTCTGGTGGGGTCGGCGCTCCTGGTGGCGTCGGCGTTTCTGATGGCACCGGCGGTTCTGGTGGCGTCGGCGTTTCTGATGGCACCGGCGGTTCTGGTGGCGTCGGCGGTTCTGGTGGCACCGGCAGCAGCATCACGTTGATCACTCATGACACATACGGTCGGGTGCGCGCCGATTCCCTGTCCACCCTCCGGCGCCCGATATTGCCGAACGGGCGGCGGGACTTTGCCTTCCGGTCTCCGAAGCCACCGAGTGCGGTCTCAGAAGCCGCCGAGTGCGGTCTCCGAAGTCACCGAGTGCGGTTTCAGAAGAGCCCGCCCTGCACCACGGGTATCTCCCGCACCGGAACGGTCACGCCTTCCGCGACATCTCCGCGCCCGGCGGCGGAAGTGTCGTTCGCGTCCCCGGAAGCGGAGGTGCCGTCGCCCAGGCCGACCAGGCGCCACCCGCTCATCAGCCTGCTGTCGATGACCAGCTCTCGCGCCCCGGCCCTCTGCTCCCGGGCGCCCGCCCCCGCCTCCAGGCGCAGATGCAGATCGGGCCCTGCGGCGGCGGCGAGTGTCCCGGCGACGACGCCGCCGTCGGTCAGCTCACGCACGACCCGCCCGGCGTCGACGAAGCCGCCGGAATCGCCCGAGCCCGGTGGCGGTCCTGACCGCCCGAGCGCGGCGAGCCCGAACACCTCGCCGTGGTCGACGACGCCGCAGGGCAGCCGCTCCAGCGAATCGGGCAAGGCGCCGAGCGCCATCGCCTGCCCGTGGACGCGCGCGATTTCCTCCGCCCGCTCCGCAGCCCCGGGCAGCCGCGCGCGCAGCGCCCGCTTCCGCTCGTACGGAATCCGGTCCGGGACGCCGAGCGCGGTCCGCAGCAGCTCCTCCGTGCGACGGGCGGCCATCAACGGCCCCCGGCCGAGCCAGGTGTAGGCCACGGCGCCCTGCTCCAGGAGGCGCGCGCCGCCCCGCGCGACCCCGGTGATGCCCACCTTCACCAGTCCGGGGCCGAACCAGGCCACGTACACGTGGTACGGGCGGGGGTCGTCGGCGTAGGTGTCCGCCGCGACCGAGTGCGCCCGGTCGACACGCGCGCACTCCTCGCACTGCGCGCGCGTGGCCCGCCCCGGCACCGCCGCACCCGTCGGGCACACCGTCCACCGGCCGCCCCGCCACACCCCGAGGCAGCGCCGCCCGCCCCGGACCCGGAAGGCGATCGGGGCGCCGGCCGACAGGACGCTCTGCCGCTCGCCGCGCCCCGGCGCGTACCACCCGAGGACGGGCCCCGCACCGACCCGCCACCGCACCCCCGTGCACCACCACGTCATGAAACCGAGCATGCCGCACGCCACTGACAAAGCGGAACGGTGACGTCCGTACCGACCGCGCGAGGGGTGGGCCCAATGCCCTTGCGCGTCACGTGCGGTGATTGGTTACCGTCACGGAAGGCAGGGCACGCCGGAACCGCAGGAGGGACCACACCATGGCCGTCGTCGCCGGGTTGTCGTACTACCCCGTGAAGGGCTGCGCGGGAACGGCGGCGAGCGAGGCCGCCCTGACGCCCGCGGGCCTCGCGCACGACCGCAGCTTCATGGTCGTGAGCGAGGAGGGCGGGTACCGGACGCAGCGGCGGGACCCGCGCCTCGCCCTGATCCGCCCGGAGATCACGAGGGACGGAAGCAGACTCACGCTGCGCACGGAGCCCCACGGGCACGTGGAGCACGGCCTCATGGAGCACGGCCTCGTGGAGCACGGCCACATGGGGCACAGCCCCATAAAAGTCGGCACCGAAGTCGCCGGCGAGGTCGACATCGAGGTCGACACAACGGGCGAGCGCCGCCCCGTGGACCTCTTCGGCACCCCGTACACGGGCATAGACCAGGGCGACGCGGCGGCGGAGTGGCTGTCGGAGGTACTCGGCACGCCCAGCAGGCTGGTCCGCGTACCGCCGGAACACGACCGCGCGACGGACGGCGTGACGCCCGGCACGTCCGGCTACGCCGACAGCAGCGCGCTGCACCTGATCTCCCTGGCGACGGTGGACCTCCTGAACGGGAAGATCGTCGAGCGCGGCGGGGAGCCGCTGCCGATGGACCGCTTCCGCCCCAACATCGTCGTGGCGGGCTGGGACGAGCCCCACACGGAGGACCGCGCCCACCACCTCACGATCGGCACGACGGAACTCGGCTACACCAAGGCAGCGATCCGCTGCGCCGTCACCCTGGTGGACCAGACCGCCGGCCACAGAACGGGCCCGGAACCCCTCCGCACCCTCGCCACCTACCGCCGCGCACCCCAGGGCGGCGTCGCCCTGGGCACCAAGTACGCGGTACTGCGCACCGGAAAGCTGTCGGTGGGCGACGAGGTGACGGTATCCACATGGGGCACCCCAGAGGTCCCCTGACCGACGACGCCCAGCCCCAAGAGCCGATCCCCCGATGCCAAGTCAGTTTCCGCAGCAGCTGCTCGAAGGTAGCCCTCCGGGGACATCACCATCCGTTACTGAGATGAGCGGGCGTCTGAAGTCCCTTCCGGCGGCCAGGTCTGATTTGCCCGGCACCACCGTCAGGCCGACAGGCGTCGTATTTACTGTCGTACCGACTGTGCGGAAGTCATCTGTCCGCTACGTTCAGCCTGTGGATTCGGGGGAAGCGTCGATGCCACCGCCTGCGTCGGACCCAGATCGGCAGCAGGGATCAACCTGCGCACATGACAACCACCTGATGACCTGGTAGGCAACTATCTGGAGACTTTTACCCTTACGCCTGAGACTGATGATGGCACAGAAAGCCACAGGGCACAGAATTCCGACCTGCCGATCGACCTGATATTGACAGCGCTCCCGCACTGCGCAGACGAGCAACCTTCCCCAGATCACCGCGGACGTCTAATTTCTAGGAGAGTCGGTATCCTTACTCTCACAACCTAGATGACGCCACAGCCGGACTGGAAATTATCGGCACACTGGTCAGCCGAGAAAAGGGATCTCTCGACGCTCCAGGAAGTGCTGAATCCTGAGTCGCTGAGTATGATGCATCGGCAGTTCTTCTACTTCCTTCGAATCGACAAATTGGAGTTCGGTCGACTCCTCTGAAATCACGAGCCGACCGCCGACGACCCGTGCGGTGAAGCAAACATTGAACTGTCGCCGAACCTCACCGTCCGTGTACTCGATGATATGCCTCGGATCGGTATATGTTCCGACCAAACCCGTGATCTCCACGTCGAGACCGGTCTCTTCCTTGACCTCTCGAACCGCCGCACCGGGCAACGAATCGGCAAGCTCCATGCCGCCGCCCGGTAGCGCCCACAGATCGTTGTCCCGACGGCGCTGGAGCAGGATGCGCCCCTGCTCGTCAGTGACGACCGCCGAGGCCGCGACAACCATGCTGTTCGGCTTCGGTGCGTTCGGGTCGTCGTAGTACTCAGTTCGCGCCATGGTCATTCCTCCTGCTGTACCGGCTCCGCCGTCGCCCACACCGCGTCGAAGCTCTGCCCGTAGGTGTCGAACATGCCGCCTTCGCCGTTACGGCGGAGATGCCATACCGGGGCGCCGTAGGCGTTCGCTCCCCAGACGTGGGCGTTGACAAGTAGCTGGTCATCGGCGCGATACAAGGAGTTGTAAAGCGTCGTGCCGTGGGTCCTCAACTCGATGCCGGGTACCCCGACGAGAGGGCGGTAGTGCATCAGGGCCAGTCGGCACCGGGACTCGATGCCGTGACCGAAACGCTCCTCCTGGCCTCGCGCCTGGACGTTCGAGCTTTCGGCGTCGCCTACCGCGATGCGTACGGTGCAGCCATCGGCCGCTCGTTCGCGCAGTAGATCGTTGAGCCGCGGGTAGGCCTCGTGCAGGAAGACGGCCGCGTAGACCAACACCTCAATCCGCTCGCGGGCCTGCGTCATCAAGTCCACGAACGTGGAGACGGGGATGTCCGCCCGCTGTTCGTAGAGGGCCATTAGTTCCGGGCTGATCCCACGGGCGGCGCGAGCCTGTCGAAGCGCCGGCCAGAGTGCGTGCACGTCTTCTCCTAGAGCTTCGGCCGCCTCCAAGGCTGATGCACGGCGCGGCGTACGGCCCAGGTTCACCCAGCGCTCCACTGACTTGGGATCGACCTCAACTGCCCGTGCGAGGGCGGCGTACGTCCAGCCTCCGGCCGCCATAGCGGCACGCAGCCTCTCGTTCTGCATGAGCTTCTCCCTGGCTGTCGGGACGGCACTAGGGACGTTTTATCCGACTCGGGACGTCCCGAAGTGGGATTTGGCGGTGGTTCCTGGGTCCTGTTCGTTGAGCTGATGCTTCTCCGCATGAGCACGGACGGGTCCGGCTGCTTGCCGAGTGATGCGGCAACACCGGTTCGAAGTCCGTTCGTTCCGTCGGCGAGCAGGAGGCAGAAGTGATCGGCAACGCGGCCTTACGGACCGCCGGCACCGTCGCGGTGGATGAGCGTACCGACAAGCCGGGCATCGTGATGGGCAGTGAGGGTCGGTACGTGCAACTCCGCCCGCCATGGGGCGGCATGGAGTGGGATGTCCCACCTGAGGTACTCCGCCAACCCACCCGAATCGAAACACTGCGGGCCACGGTATCTACGGATGACACAGCGGATCTCGCGTGACTGGGGCCAAACATGTGCCGGCCAGCGAGATGCACGTGGGTACCGACCCTGTGCTCTCGGCCGGCCCCGGCGGCTTCCCACCGTGCGCGTGCCAACGGTGCACGGAGCGATCCGCCGTCGGCTCTGTGGGTGCTGTCGTGATGCGGTGCACACACTGGCGCCGGGTGCCCCTACACCTGGCGCGGGAAGCACGGGCGAGGTTGGCCGCGCAGATCGTGGACAGTGCCGTGCGGTGCCAGTTGTCCGCGCACGGCGGAGCGCACTACGGCCTTCTCGACGATCTCGGCGAGTACGGGACCGCGCTGTGGCTCCGCTGGCAGGAGAAGACCGACGTGGACCTGGTCGTGCTGCCGGACTGTCCGGCGGTCGCCCCAAGTCCCGACGGTGAGGGCTGCTGCCTGTTCGTCGACCACGCCGAGCGGCACACATGGGAAGACACCCTGGCGGAGATCACGCGCACCGGCTGATCACGAGTCCGCGCAGCAGCATGCTCCTCGTCGCACGCCCCGATCCCTGGCCCGGCGAGCGTACCCGCCCTCGCACACCTCGCAACGAGAGCTGCAGAGCTGCGGCGGCAGCGGCACCAACTCGTCCGGCAAGTCCTGCGGCACCTGCGGCGGCCTCGGCGAGATCAACTGCTGCATCGGTCTCGGAGTACACGCATGCCGTCACGTTCCATGACTGGAAGGAAGGCCTCTGATGGCCCACACGCTGATCGCGTCTCCGTTCCTCGACGGGCACCTGCTTCTCAGGCCGGGCGCGAGATCTGGGGCTCGCATCCCCGCCGACCGCTATGAGGGCATCCGGCAGGCTTACGCCGACGGCGAGGCTCTGCCGGCCTGGGCGGTGCAGGCGGCCGCCGATGCGTGGGGCATGGACCTGAAGGGCCAACCCGTACAGGGCACGGTGTTGGTGCGTGAGCCGTCCCCGTACGGCTACTGCCGTGCCTCCTGGGAGATCAACCTTGGCTGCAACTTCGGCTGCAAGCACTGCTACCTCGGCGAGCGGCCCTTCTCCGGGCTCAGCTGGGAGGAAAAGGTACGGCTCCTTGACATCATGCGCGAGGCCGGTGTCCTCTGGCTCCAGATCACCGGCGGCGAACCCACCATGGACCCGCACTTCCAGGGCGCCTACCGGTACGCCTGGCAGGCCGGGATGATGCTCACCATCTCCACCAACGGCTCCCTGCTCTGGCGGCCGGACCTCCTCAAGCTCTTCCGCGACTGCCCGCCCTACCGACTGGTCATCAGCATGTACGGGGCGAGCGAGGAGTCCTTCGACACGCTCACCCAGCGCCGCGGAGCTTGGAAGGCGTTCCGGCGCGGCATGGATGCCGCACGTGAGGCAGGCCTGCCTCTGCGGATCAACGTCGTGGTGACCGAGGACAACGCCTCCGAGGCCGACGAGATGACCGCCCTTGCCGAGGGCTGGAATGTCGAGAACCACGCGTACACGAACATGACGCCCACAATCTACGGCGGCGGCGAACCGCTGCTCGCCCAGTCCACCGCCCACCTGCGGCAGCGCAAACCATTCGCCGGCTGCAACGCGGGCCACACCTTCTTCCACGCCGACCCGCACGCCAAGGTCTCGATCTGCAAGGTCGGCCGGGACGACCAGATCGACCTGATGGCCGAAGGCGTCGATGGCCTCATCCGGCTCGGCGCCATCGCCGACCGCCTGATGCTTCGCACCGGCGGGTGCGAGGGCTGCGCCCTGTCCGGTACCTGCCGGGTCTGCCGCCCCCTGGCCAAGCACTATCAGGAAGCGAAGGCGCCGCTGCACAACTACTGCCAACACGGAGACAAGGAGAACGCCTCATGACCCCGCCCGTACTGGTGACCCTTCTGCCCGGCCCGCCGGCCTCGGCGCGCCGCGCGGCACCGCCCGTAGCCGCCCTCTCGGTGACCGTCGTCCCGGACCTGGACGATGTCGTGGAGAGCGCGGAGTGCTCCTGCGACGCCGGAGACGACAACCCGCACTGACCGATCGATCCGGGCGGTGGCGTTTGGGCCCTGGCACGTTCGCGTCGGGGCCCGAGCCCTGATCGGCCGCCCCTTAGGGTGCCAGTCATGCTCTTCCGTTGGGACTGGCTCCGGCCCGTGCTGGCCGCGCCGATCGTGCCGACTCTCGGACCCGTTCATCCTGACGCCCTGACCGTCGACATTTTCGGGGACATCCTGCGAGCGGCAGCCACCGGGGACTTCCTGCCCTACGACAAGGACCGGCGCTGGGGCGACGAGAAGGACAAGAAGGACGAGAAGGTTCTCCTCGACGACGTGGTGCACCAGCCTGACCGCACCCTCATCCCCACGCTGAGCCGGCGAGGACGCGGCACCGTCAAGGTCTTCGCCTATGGGTTCCACGGCAGCGCCTTGGATGAAGCGGTCGAACTGGCCGCGAAGCTCGCCGCCGTACACGACGCGGCCAGCGCCCGTGTCGTGCGCCCGCTCGGACCCGGGACCCGCTCCCCACACGGCACCCGCATTCAGCTGAAGGACTTCACGGCCCGCCCCTGCCCCGACCCCGGCGGCCCAGTCCGCCCCGTCACCGGCTGGCCCGCCGCCGTACAAGGAACCTTCGCCCCGTTCGCCGCGGCCATGTCCGCCGACGGCTTGGTCTTCCTCCACACCCAGATGCGGGTCGGCAGGTGCGGCCCGGTTCTCACCGCCGCCGTCGAGAACCGCATCGTGGGCGCGATCGGCCCCATGGAAGTACGCCCCGACGCGCTCGGGCGCCCGCAGCTTCTGCCCCAGTACTTCGCCGTCCTGCCCGAGGCCCGGGGAAAAGGCCTGGGCCGCGTCCTGTGGCGGGCCGCAATGTACTGGGGCCAGACCCACGGCGCCTTCTACCAGCTCCTCCAGACAGAGGTGGGCGGCGCTTCCGACAGGCTGTGCCGATCCGAAGGACTCGCCTCCCTCGGCTTCATCCACACCATGAGCGCATGACGTCCGTCGGACGGGCGTTGCGGTACGCCGCTGCTGTACACCCGGGAAACGCAAGAGGCCCCGGATCTCTCCGGGGCCTCTTGCTTATATGTGCACTCGGCAGGATTCGAACCTGCAACCTTCTGATCCGTAGTCAGATGCTCTATCCGTTAAGCTACGAGTGCTTGGTTTTTCTGTTGTGTTGCTCTTCCTCCCGGGCTTTTCTGCCCCGGTCGGCGTTGCGAGAACAACATTACATGACCTGCGCCGTGAGGCGAAATCCGATTCCCTCAACCCCTCTGACCTGGGCAAACGCTCGTCAGGGTGACTCCACGCCACCTACGGGACCTTCGGGGCCGCGAGCGCGCCGCCAGGGCTGGACCCATGAGGCTGGCCCCATGGGGAGGGCGAGGCTGACGGCGGCGAGCCGGCGGGGGCGGATACGGCCGAAGCCCCGGTCGGATGACCGGGGCTTCGGATCGTGGTGCGGAGGCGGAGGGATTTGAACCCTCGATGGGCTTTAAGACCCAAACCGCATTAGCAGTGCGGCGCCATAGACCGGACTAGGCGACGCCTCCCAACCTGCACATCCGCGCGAGCGCGGGGGTGCGTGCAGATGATGACACAGCCAGGGGGCGCGTCACCAATCGCGGCTCCACGGTACTAGTCGTGCGGCCCGCAGGGCAAAGCCAAAAACGAGGGCGCAACGCGTCGGGGCCGACGGCGTTATAGGTGGTGGGCGCCGGAGACCGATACGGCTCCGGCGCCGACGGCCTGGCCGTGCCGCGCCTCGCCGCCACCGCGTCCCCAGGGGAGCCCCCGTGCAGCACCTCACGTCACGCCGCCTCTTCCTCACCGCCGCCGCGACCCTCGCCGCCCTCGCCGCGGGCCCCGCCACCGCACAGGCGTCCCCGGTGGCGGGCGCCCTGGAGAACGTCCTGGAGAAGAAGACGGGTGTCACGGGGAGCGGCTGGTTCGGTGAGCACGGTCGGCACCGGCTGACCATCACCGTGGACGGGACCGAAGGCGCCGCCGACGGCACGTACACCCTGGAGTGCGCCCCCAACGGGGGCTCGCACGCCTCACCCGGTGCCGCGTGCGCCCGGCTCGACCAGCTCGCGGCCGACGGCCTCAACCCGTTCAAGCCGGTCCCGCGCGGCACCATGTGCACCCAGCAGTACGGCGGCCCGCAGACCGCCCGCGTCCGGGGCCAGTGGCAGGGGCGCCACATCGACGCCGTCTTCTCCCGCGCCGACGGGTGCGAGATCTCCCGGTGGAACAGCCTCGTGCCGGTGCTGCCCGCGGCGGACGGCGCCTGAGCCGGCGGCAGACCGTACGGGCCGGGAACCCGTACATCGTGCCCGAGAACAGCTGGCGGGTCGGAAACGGAGGTTGTGGGTCCGGCACGCCCTTCTTGTGAAGGACGCCACTTGGTCCTTCTGTGGCCAGGAACTGACCAGGAGCTGACCAGGAACTACGGAAGCCTCACAGCTTCTGCGTGCGACCTCCCTCTCATCCGGCGTCGCGCCCACAACCACTCCCCGTAGACTCCCTCCCGTGACACGTCACGGGCCGCGAGGCAAGATGGCCCGGTCGGTCGGCAAGGTGCAGTAATCAGGGAGGAAGCGTCGTCGTGAGCAGCAGGCCATCCCGAGGCGCTGCTCGCCTCGCAGCCATACTCGACGCGCTCCCGGACGCGCTGGTGCTGGTCAACGCCAACGGGACGGTCGTGAACGCGAACGCCATCGCGCTCGAGGCCTTCGAGGCGCCCGGCACCGCGCTCGTGGGGCGCGGACTGCTCGATCTGCTGCCGGAGTTCGACTCCCGGCTCATCCCGGGCTCCATGCGCCGCCCGGTGACGGCGGACGAACAGGGACGTACCAAGCCGAAGCGGATGATCGCCCGGCGCACGGACGGCAGCGAGTTCCCCGTCGAGGTCACCAGCTCCAACCTCGAGGACAGCCGGCAGGCGTACGACGAGCGGTTCGGCAGCCACGGCGGGTACGGCGGCTACAGCGGCGACGAGATGCTGATGATCGTCGTACGCGATCTGTCGGGCACCCTCAACACCGAGGCCGAACTCGCCCGGTCGCAGCGGCAGACGGAGATGATCCTGCGCGCCGCCGCCGAGGGCGTCGTCGGCACCGACACCGACGGCCGCGTCGTCCTCGTCAACCCCGCCGCCGCCCAGATACTCGGCTTCCGCGCCAGCGACCTCGGCGGCCAGGAGCTGCACCCGCTCGTCCTGCACTCCCGCGCGGACGGCGAGCCGTTCCCGTACGAGGACTCGCCGCTCGCCGACACCCTGCGCTCCGGGCGCAAGCACCGCGTACGCGGACAGGTCCTGTGGTCCAAGAGCGGCGAGAAGGTCTCCGTCGACCTGACGACGGCCCCCGTGCGCGACGGCGACCAACTCGTCGGCGCCGTGATGACCTTCACCGACCGGCGGCCGTACGACAGCCTCTCCGAGAAGTACGAGGCCGCCGTCGCCCGGCACGCCGAGGAACTGCGGATCGCCACCGAGCAGCACGAGGAGGAGTTGCGCGCCGCCGCCGAGCGGCGCGAGGAGGAACTGCGCGCCGCCGCCGAACTGCGCGAGGAGCAGCTCGCGGCCGAACAGGAGCGGTACGCCGCGCTCGCCGAGCGCGAGAAGGACCGCCACGAGGAGCTCGCCGAGCGGGAGCAGACGCGGTACGAGGCCCTTGCCGCGCGCCACAGCCAGCTCGTCGCCGTCCTCGACCGGTCGCTGCGCGGACCCCTCGACGAGCTGCGCCGCGAGCTGTCCGCCCTCGCCGCCGACGACGCGGGCCAGCTCTGGCCCGAGGCCAACCAGGTGCTGCACCACCTCTCCGCCGGCTACGCCCGTATGACGACGCTCGTCGACAACGTCCTCGGCTACCAGCGGCTCGTAGCCGGTGGCGAGCAACTCTCGCGCACACCCGTGCTGCTCGACGCCGTCGTCGCCGCCGGTGTCGACAGTGCCGTCGAACTGATCGGCCCCGGCAGGGCCCAGTTCGCCGTGCACGCACCGCCGATCGAGGTCGTGGTCGACCCGCACCGCCTCGCCACCGCGCTGGCCCATCTGATCGCCGACGTCGCCGGAATCGACGCCACCGGCAACACGCGCTCGGGAGCGGGGGCGGGCGCGGGAACGGGCGCGTACGTCGACTCGACCGTGGTCGTGGCCGCCGCGCAGCGCGGCGAAGTCGTCCGCATCGAGGTGCGCGGGCCGTACTCCGGGGGCGATCCGGTGCACGGGCCCGTCGTCCGGGGCATCGTCGAGGCCCATGGAGGCGTCCTCCAGACACACGAGGTACCGGGCGCGAACGGCAGCGCGTTCGTCCTTGAGGTGCCTATGGGTGATGTGTCCGGTGATGGGTCCGACGGTGTGGCCCGTGGTGTGTTCCCTGGTGTGTCCGGCCACGGTTCTTCCGGTTCTTCCGGTTCTTCCGGTTCCTCTGGTCCTTCCGGTTCCTCTGGCCCTTCTGGTCCTTCTGGCCCTTCCGGTTCCTCGGATTCCTCGGATTCTTCCGGTTTCTCGGCTCCTTCCGGTTCCACGGAGACTCCTGGTTCGGATACCTCGGTGCCCTCGCAGGACACCGGCAGCATCGGCGGCGGGCGCCGACGGGCCCGGCGGTCGTCCGTGGACTCCTTCCTGGACAGTGCCGTTTCCGGCGAGGCCGAGGAGAGCGCGGGCGGCGACGGTTCCGGTGGGACCGGGCGGCGCAGGCGGGCTCTCGGGGCCGCCGGGCCGGGTTCCGGTGCCGCGCCTGGTGACATGTCGGACGGGGCCTCGGGCGGAGCTTCGGGTGGTACGGGTCGACGGCGCGGGCGGCCCAGTCCGGCCGAGGGTGCCGTGAAGACCGCTGCCGAGCACGCCGCCGGAGCGGCCGCCCTCGGCGAGACCGTGCCGCCCCAGGGCGTGCCCACACAGGGTGGACCGCCGCACGGCGGACCGCACGGCGGGCCCGCGTCGGCGGAGATCGCCGTGGCGACCGGGCGGCGGGCCCGGCGCGGTGGCGAGCAGCAGGCGTTGGCGTTGCCTTCGGGTACGGGGCAGCCCGCCAGCGGGCCGGAGGCAGAGGGTCCGGAAGTCGGCGGGGAAGCACCGCGCCCCGGCGGCAGGCGGGCCCGGCGTGCACTGGCCGCGGCCCGTGAGCGGGCCGCGGCGGAGGAGGCCACCAGCGGGCGCGTGTTCGCGCTGCCGCCAGCCGAGGCCGACCGTGAGGCGGGCAGTGGTGCGGCCGGTATGGCCGAGCAGGTGGGCGTCGCGCAGGTTGGTGCCGGTCATGGCGCCGCCGCGCAGGCCGGTGCCGGTCATGGCACCCCCGTACAGGCCGGTGCCGCGCAGGTCGGCGCCTCGGTGAACGTACCGGCCGGTGTGCAGGCCGGCCTTCAGGCGCGTACTCGCGGGGGTGTCCCCTCGCAGGGTGGCGCGCCCGCGCAGAGCGGTGTGTCCGTACAGAGCGGTGTCCCCACGCACAGCGGTGTGCCCGTACAGAGCGGTGTGCCCGTACAGAGCGGTATGCCCGTACAGAGCGGCGCGCCGGAAGACGCCGCGCAGGCCCAGGAAGGCATGGCCGCTGCGGCACACGGTGTCCCGGCTGCGGGCGCGCGGGGTGCCCGTGTCGCCGGTGCGCGGCGCGGTGCGGCTTCCGGAGCGCAGGGGGGCGTGCCGGTGGGCGCGCCCGCGCGGGCTTCGGGCGTCGCGCCCGGGGCGGCCCCTGGTGCCGTGGCCCCCTCCGGCCAGGACACGCCCGGACAGCGCGCCCCCGAACCACACACCCCCGAACAGCGCGCCCCCGAAACGCACGCCCCCGGACAGCGCGCCCTCGGCCAGAACGCCCCCGGGCAGCACACCGCCGCCCTGCACGACCCGACCGAGGACCACACCCCGGTGGAGCCGCATCCGGCGCAGGCCGCCCCGATGCCGTACGGTCCTGCCGCCCCCTACGCACAGGGCGTGCCGCACGGTCCAGTGGCCGCACCGGGCACCCCGGCCCAGGGCACGCCTGCCCAAGGCACTCCCGTGGGCACCCCCGCACAGGGCACTCCCGCCCAGGGCACCCCGCCCCAAGGCACCCCCGCTCCGGGCCCCCAGCAGCAGAACCCCACCGGCCGCCGACGCGCCCGGCAGGCCCAGGCCGCCGACACTGCCGTGCCCAACGCGTCGACGCCCGCCCAGGGCATGCCGGTTCAGAACCAGCAGGTCCAGGGCACCTCGCCGAGCGGTACGCCCGCCGGGGGCACGCCTGCCGGGGGCACGCCCGCCCAGGGCACCCCCGCGCCCCCGCCCGGCGCCGCCCTCCCCCCGGAACGCGACCCCCGCGCGCGTGCCGCCCAGCCGCTGCCCGCCGAGGCCGCACCCGTCGACCCGAACTCGACCCAGGGGCGTGCCATCAGCGTGCGCACGCTCGGGCAGGGCGTGCCGTTCGGACGCCAGGCCAACGCCGCCCAGCCGGGACACCCGCGCCAGGCAGGCACGACCCCGCAGGCCAAGGCCCAGCCACAACCCCAGGGGGCCCAGCCCTCCCCGCACGCACAGCCGTTGCCCCAGCCCCAGCCGCAGGGCGCCCAGCCGGACCAGGGCCACACCCCGGCGCAGCCTTCGGCAGGTGGCTCGGGACGTCGGCGTCGGCTGTCCACGCCACCTGAGCCCGCGGCCGACGAGCGCCAGGCCAAGGCCAACTCGCACCCACAAGCCCAGCCGCAGACACAGACACAAGCACAGGCGCAGCCCCAGCAGGCCGCCCGACAGCCCGCCGCCCAGCAGCCCGCGCCCCAGCAGTCCAGGGTGCAGCCGCAACCCCGGCTCTCGCCGACCACCGAAGGCACGGGCCGTGCCTACGCGATCGGTGCTCCGGACGAGGACGCCGACGAGGGGCCGGAGCTGCTCGACGGCCCCGGAGGCGCCGTGGAGGTGTCGAACCGGCCGCAGCCGCAGCCCATGGACGACGAGTTGCCGCCCGAGCCGCTGGACAACCCGCGCCGTCTCCTGGTGTGGCCCGCACCCGACGTCACCACCCAGCAGGCGCTCAGCGACCGCGGCTACCGTCCCGTCATCGTGCACTCGCGCGAGGAGGTCGACGCGCAGATCGCCGCGTTCCCCGCGGCCCTCTTCGTGGACCCGCTGACCGGTCCGATCACGCGTACCGCGCTTCAGTCGCTGCGCCAGGCCGCGGTCGCCGCCGAGGTGCCCGTCCTGGTCACCGCGGGACTCGGGCAGGCGTCGCGCGAGGCGGCGTACGGCGCCGACCCGGCCGTACTCCTGAAGGCGCTCGCGCCGCGCGACAGCGAACAGCATCCCCCGCGCGTGCTGCTCATCGAGGAGCACGAGGAGATCGCGCTGGCCCTGACCGCGACGCTCGAACGGCGCGGGATGCAGGTGGCGCGGGCCGAGAGCGACGCGGACGCGGTCACGCTCGCCGCGCAGATGCGCCCGAACCTGGTGGTCATGGATCTCCTCCAGGTACGCCGTCGGCGTGCCGGGATCATCGACTGGCTACGCGCGAACGGCCAGTTGAACCGCACGCCGCTGGTCGTCTACACGGCCGCCGTCGACGAGACCGACCTGCCGAAGCTCGCCGCGGGCGAGACCGTACTGTTCCTGGCCGAGCGGTCCACGAGCGGCGAGGTGCAGAGCCGGATCGTGGACCTGCTCGCGAAGATCGGTACGAACTGAACGTGGCTCCAGAGGCCTGAGCTTCAGGGATCCTGAGATTCAGGGGACCCTGAGCATCAGAAGTCCCAAGCCTCCGGAGTCCCAAGCCTCAGGAGATCCTTAGCTAGCCTCAGGGGATCTTTCGCTCCAGGGATCCTGAGCTTCCGGAGTCAGCCTGAGGACGGCTCCGCGATGCGCCGCGCCGCCGCGCGGATCGAGGCCCGCAGGCGCGCCCTGTCCTCGTCCCCCGCACCGGCGAGGATGCGCCGCATCTGCGGTACCGCGGAGGCCCAGCCGGCCAGCGCGACCAGCATGAACAGCAGGTCCCGTGCCGGGATGGCGTCCGTGATCACCCCGCGCGCCTGGCCGTCCTCGAAGGTGGCGACCTTCCGGTCGTAGTGCACCTGGCGCTCGTACTCGTGCGGCAGTTCCTCGCTGCCGCCGTACTCGATGCCCTCCCAGAAGAGCAGGCGCAGCACCTCGGGGTGGGTGGCGTGGTAGTCCATGAGACGGTCCATCCAGCCGTCTATGTCGTCGGGGTCCGGCGGCACGCTGACGGCCAGATCGAGCATCCGCTTTTCGAGGACCTGCGCGAAGAGCTCCGCCTTGTTGCCGTAATAGGCGTAGATGAGCTGCTTGTTGGCTTTCGCCTCACTCGCGATGCGGTCGATGCGGGCGCCGGCGATGCCGAACCGGGCGAACTCCGCCACCGCCGCGTCGAAGATCCGGGCCCGCGTGGCCTCGGGGTCTCTCACTCCCATGGGGCCAGCGTAAGCGAACTTCACCGCTAACCAACCGTTTGGTTGCTTGACAGTCTTCGAGCCGGAGCCTCAGACTTGCAACCAACCAGTTGGTTACGAAACTGCCGTACTGCCTGCCGTACTGCCTGCCGTACTGCCTGCATCACGCTGCATCACGCCCCCCGACGCACAGAGGAGCCCGTCGCCCATGTCTTCAGCCACGCCGCCCCCGCCGGGCGCCCTGACGGTGGAGGGAGCCCGACCCACGGCACCGGGCCGGCCGAGGGCGCGCACACCCCCGCCCGTCCCCGCGGCAGGCCTCCCGCCGCGCGCGTTCCTCGTCCTCATAGCCGTCTGCACGGCGGTCACCGCGGCGAACATCTACGTCGCCGCGCCGCTGCTCCCCCTCATCGCCGAGGACTTCGGCTCGACCCCGTCGGGCGTGGCCTGGATCGCCTCGGTGGCCCAGTTCGGGTACGCGGCGGGGCTGCTGTTCTTCGCGCCGCTCGGCGACCGGGTCGACCGCCGCAAGCTCGTCGCGGCCCTGTCCCTGGCGACGACGGCCGCGCTGGTCCTGGGCGCGGCGGCGTCCGGCACCACCGTGCTCGCCGCCGCCGTCCTGATCGCCTCCACGGCGACGGTCGTCCCGCAGCTGCTCGTGCCCCTGGTGGCCGCCCGCGCACCGGCCGACCGGCGGGCCAGCCATGTCGCGGCCGTCATAGCCGGGCTCTTCACCGGCGTCGTGGCGGCCCGGGTCCTCGGCGGTCTCGCCGGGCAGGCCTTCGGCTGGCGCTGGGTCTTCCTCGGCGCGGCCGTGCTCACGGCGGTGCTCGGTCTCGCCTCCGCGGCCGCCCTGCCCAAGGAGACCCACCGCCGCACGGGCCCGCTGTTCGGCGGCCTCGCCCGACTCCCCGGCGTGGTGCGCGGCTCACGGGAGCTGCGCCGGGCCTGCATACGCCAGGGCGGAATGTACGGCGCGTGGAGCGCGCTGTGGACCTCCCTCGCGCTCCTCCTCACGAACGAGGGCGACGGGTACGGCATGACGACCGGCGCGGCCGGGCTCTTCGGCCTCTTCGGGCTCGCGGCGAGCCTGGTGGCGCCGATCGCGGGCGGGCTCGTGGACCGGTTCGGCGCGGGCAGGGTGGTGGCGTCGGCGTACAGCCTCGCGGCGGTGTCGGTGCCGCTGTTCTGGCTGGGCGGCGAGCGGCTGTGGGCGCTGTGCGCGGCGGCGGTCCTCGTGCACGCGGCGCTTGTCGCGAGCCATGTCGCCAACCAGACCCTGGCCCTGACCACGACCTCCACCCCGGCGGTCGCCAACACCGCCTATGTGGTGGCCGGTTTCGCGGGCGGCGCCCTGGCCTCCGCCCTCGCGGGCACGGCGTTCACGCACTGGGGCTGGACCGGGGTGTGCGCGGTGGCCGCGGGCTGCCTGGCGGTGGGCTGGGGGGTGACGTCGCTGCGCCTACGCAAGTAGGAGAGGGAGGACCCACGGGCTCGGCGGGCTCGGCGGGCCCGGCGGACCCGGAGAACCCGGCGGACCCGGCGGACCCGGAGAACCCGGCGGACCAGCGGACCCGGCAAGCTCAGAGTCGCGTCACGTCCAGCTCGCCCTCCGCGTACTGCCTGCGCAGCACCTTCTTGTCGAACTTGCCCACGCTGGTCTTGGGGACGGCCGGTACGAGGGCCCAGCGCTCGGGGAGCTGCCACTTGGCGACGCGGGTGGAGAGGAACTCCTGGAGGCTCGCGTAGTCGGCGGTGGCGTCCTCCTTGAGGACGACGGTGGCGAGGGGGCGCTCGCCCCACTTCTCGTCGGGGACGGCGACGACCGCGGCCTCGGCGACGTCCGGGTGGGACATCAGCGCGTTCTCCAGCTCGACGGACGAGATCCACTCGCCGCCGGACTTGATGACGTCCTTGGCGCGGTCGGTGAGGGTGAGGAAGCCGTCGGGGCTGATGACGCCGACGTCACCGGTCTTCAGCCAGCCGTCGGGGCTGAACTTGTCCTCGGGCCTGATGGCCTCGCCGCCGGCGCCGCCGTAGTAGGCACCGGCGATCCAGTTGCCGCGCACTTCGAGCTCGCCCGCGGACTCGCCGTCCCAGGGCAGACGGGTGCCGTCGGGGCCGGAGAGCCTGGCCTCGACCCCGGCGGGGAAGCGGCCCTGGGTGAGCCGGTAGCCGAACTCCTCCGGGGTGCCGAGGGCATGGGCGGGCGGACGGGCCACCGTGCCGAGGGGAGAGGTCTCGGTCATGCCCCAGGCGTGGCAGACGCGCATACCGAGCGTGTCGAAGGCCTCCATCAGGGAGGGCGGACAGGCCGAGCCACCGATGGTGACCTGGGTGAGGCTGCTGACGTCGCGGGGCTTGGCGGTGAGCTCGGCGAGCAGGCCCTGCCAGATGGTGGGCACCGCGGCGGCGTGCGTGGGCCGCTCGGACTCGATCATCTCCGCGAGCGGCGCGGGTTGCAGGAAGCGGTCCGGCATCAGCATGCCGACGCCGGTCATGAAGGTGGCGTGCGGCAGGCCCCAGGCATTCACGTGAAACTGCGGGACGACGACGAGGCTGAGGTCGGCGTCCGTCAGACCCATGGACTGGGCCATGTTGACCTGCATGGAGTGCAGGTAGATGGAGCGGTGGGAGTAGACGACGCCCTTGGGGTCGCCGGTGGTGCCGGAGGTGTAGCACATGGCGGCGGCGCGGCGTTCGTCCAGCTCGGGCCAGTCGTAGGCGGTCGCCCTGCCCTCGATGAGTTCCTCGTAGTCGTGGACGCGGACACGCCCGCCGTCGAGGAGGGAGCGGTCGCCGGGCCCGGAGACGACGACGTGCTCGACGGTCGTCATCCGGTCGAGCAGCGGCGCGAGCAGCCCGAGCAGCGAGCCGTTGACGATGATCACGCGGTCGGCGGCGTGGCCGACGATCCAGGTCAGCTGTTCCGCGGGCAGCCGCAGGTTGAGCGTGTGCAGGACGGCGCCCATGCAGGGGACGGCGAAGTAGGCCTCGACGTGCTCGGCGTTGTTCCACATGAACGTCGCCACACGCTCGTCGTCCTCCACGCCGAGGTCGTCGCGCAGGGCGTGGGCGAGCTGAGCGGCGCGGGCACCGATCTCACGGAAGCTGCGGCGCTGCGGGGCGCCGTTTCCCGTCCAGGTGATGACCTGCGAATTCCCGTGCACGGCCGTTCCGTGGTCGAGGATGCGGGTCACAGTCAGCGGTACGTCCTGCATGGTGCTCAGCACGGCGTCCTCCCGGGGGCGTGGCACGGGCGACCGGGTGGCCCCGGCGCGCTACCTGGCAGTAGCCCCAGATTCTTGCCGCATACCGCGCGGTATGTCACTACCGCGGGAGCACATCAAGGGAAAAATCACCGCGTACGGCCGACGCGCCGACTCGGCCGGCGACCGAGCGGCCGGACCTCGGTGGAGCCTCGGTGGAGCCTCGGTGGACCGGCCCCGTCGATCCTCGGTGTCAGCGGACCGGCGTCAGCTCCGGGTCCTCACGGAGCTTGCCGAGCGCGCGGGACACGGCGCTCTTCACCGTGCCGATGGACACCCCGAGCACCTCGGCCGTCTGGGCCTCGCTCAGGTCCTCGTAGTACCGCAGGACGACCATCGCCCGCTGCCGCGCGGGCAGCTTCATGATCGCGCGCCACATCGCATCGTGGAGCGCCTGCTGCTCGGCCGGGTCACCGGCCGGGACGGTCTCGGGCTCGGGCAGCTCGTCGCAGGCGAACTCGTCGACTTTGCGCTTGCGCCACTGCGAGGTGCGCGTGTTCAGCAGGGCCCGGCGGACATAGCCGTCGAGCGCCCGGTGGTCCTCGATCCGGTCCCAGGCCACATACGTCTTCGTCAGCGCCGTCTGCAGCAGGTCCTCGGCATCGCTCGGGTTCGCCGTCAGCGAGCGGGCGGTGCGCAGGAGCACCGGCTGACGCGCCCGTACATAAGAGGCGAACGACGGGTAGGCGGAAGGACTCGTGGTCCGCGTCGCGGCCTTCGATGCGCTGGTGCACACGGTCACCATGGATGCGGTCATGGCTCCACGCTAGAAGCGACCCCTACATCAGCGGATCGGCCGCAGGTCCCGAAGCCTTGTCCGCCTCAGGTTGTACGAGGGGAGCCAGCCCCACCTCCTGAAGGTGGAGGAGACGCGGCGGACCCCTGCGGGTTCAACCCTGAGGTGTACGCGATCGGCCATATCGACCGCGCAGGGGGCGCGGGTCCGGCGCACGCGGAGTGCGCCGGTGCGAAGCGCCCGACCCCGGGAGCCTCCTAAGGCCTGTCGTCAGACTCCCACCTGCCACATGACGACAGGGCCTAGCCCAGCGTGGCCACCGGTGCGTCCACGAGGTTGCGGTCGATGGTGACGGTGCGCCCGCCGTGGCGCTCCGTGACGTTGCCCGCGTACTGGTGGATGCGGCTGTTGGGCTGCCAGGCGTCGCGGCCGAGCGCGGGCTCGCCGTTCAGGTCGGGGTCGGTGTGCCAGCGCGCGAACCACATCACCGACGGCAGGTCCCGTACGCCGTCGCGCCGTGCCTGGTCCATGTGCGTTACGCCGGAATTGGCGCTGCTGTAGAAGCCCGGTACGTAGTCGTGGCTGCGTACTTCGCGGTTCCAGGCGCGGACGAAGGAGAGCGTGTCCTTGGCGCAGTCCCGCTGCTTGTACCGGTACGCCTCCATGTCCAGGTAGAGCGGGCTCTCCGGTCGGATGCCCATGTCCCCGGCACGCTCGACCGCGTCCGCGCCCTCCTGGGTGCCCTGCTTCCAGGGGTCGCTCCCGATGCGGACGTGCTGCTTGTTCTTCGCCACGACGCACGGGGACTGGGAGCCGACGTACACCGGAAGGACCCGCCAGCCCAGGTCGTCCACCTTGCTCAGCCACTCCCGGCTCAGGTGCTTCTGCTTGGCGCAGGCCCGGCCGCGGCCCCCGAAGTACACCCCCACCGCGCCGTAGTCGGACGCGAGCCAGCGCCGCATCGTGTCGACGGGCGGTGCCTGACAGGTGTCGAAGGCCCGGCCGTAGAAGGTGGCGGGGGCGGCGCGTCCGCCTCCGGCGGCGGGCGGCCCCACGTCGGCCGACCTCGCATCGGTCGGTGTGGTCGTGTCCATGGCCAGCGTCGCCGCGGCCAGGCCAAGTACTAGTCCCAAGAGCATCTTTCGGTGGCGCATACGGCGAGTGAACGGGTCGGGCCCGCCGCCGGGCGCGGGACACGCGCCGCGTTCAGCCGTCCGCCGCGATAATCAGCCCCGATGTGGGGACACCGGTGCCCGCCGTCACCAGGACGCGCGCGGCGTCGCGTATCTGGTTCACCGCCGTGCCCCGCACCTGCCGCACGGCCTCGGCGACGCCGTTCATCCCGTGCAGATACGCCTCACCGAGCTGCCCCCCGTGCGTGTTCAGCGGCAACCGCTCCTCCGCCACGAACTCCGCCCCCTCACCAGCAGCGCAGAACCCGAACTCCTCCAGTTGCATCAGCACGAACGGAGTGAAGTGGTCGTACAGGATCCCCACGTCCACCTCCCGCGGCGAGAGGCCCGCGGCCCGCCACAACTGCCGCGCGACCACTCCCATTTCGGGCAGACCGGTGAGGTCGTCGCGGTAGAAGCTCGTCATCTGCTCCTGTGCCCGGCCCGCGCCCTGCGCCGCGGCGGCGATGACCGCGGGCGGTCGCCGCAGGTCACGGGCGCGTTCCACGCTCGTCACCACGAGCGCCTGCCCGCCGTCCGTCTCCTGGCAGCAGTCGAGGAGGCGCAGCGGCTCGACGATCCACCGCGACGCCGCGTGCTCCGCCAACGTGATGGGTCTGCCGAAGAAGTACGCCGCCGGGTTCGTCGCCGCGTACTTCCGGTCGGTGACCGCGACATGCCCGAAGACCTCCGGCGCGAGACCGTACGCATGCAGATAGCGCCGAGCCGCCATCGCCACCCACGACGCGGGCGTGAGCAGGCCGAACGGCAGCGCCCAGCCGAGCGCCGCGCCCTCCGCCGACGGCTCCCTGTGCTGCACCCCGGAGCCGAAGCGGCGGCCGGAGCGCTCGTTGAACGCCCGGTAGCAGACGACCACTTCGGCCACTCCGCTCGCCACCGCGAGCGCCGCCTGTTGCACGGTCGCACAGGCCGCGCCGCCGCCGTAGTGCACGCGGGAGAAGAACGACAGTTCCCCCATGCCCGCGGCCTGCGCCACCGTGATCTCCGGGCTGGTGTCCATCGTGAACGTGACCAGGCCGTCGACGTCGGCCGGCCGCAGCCCCGCGTCGTCGAGCGCGGACCGCACCGCCTCCACGGCCAGCTTCAGCTCGCTGCGTCCGGAGTCCTTGGAGAACTCCGTGGCGCCTGTCCCGACGATCGCCGCCCGCCCGCCGAGACCGTCCTTGTTCCGTACGCTCATGCCGCGCCGCCCTGGTCTGCACTGCCCTGGCCTGCACTGCCCCGGCCTGCACCGCCCTGACCTGCGGGAACCGTCACCGTGACCGTGCCCGTCACATGCTTGCCGATGCTGTTGGCGCCGACGACCCGGACGGTGAGAGTGGCTTCCGAGCCGCCGCCCCGGGTCTCCGACTCGACCGTGCCCGTCAACACCAACGTGTCCCCGGGATAGTTGGGCGCCCCAAGGCGGATCGACACCTTCCGCAAGGTGGCTCCCGGGCCCAGGCAGTCCGTGATGTAGCGGCCCACCAGGCCGTTCGTCGTGAGGATGTTCATGAAGATGTCGGGGGAACCCTTCTCGCGCGCGAGCTCCGCGTCGTGGTGCACGTCCTGGTAGTCCCGCGAGGCGATGGCCCCGGCGACGATCGACGTACGGGTGACGGGGATCTCCAGAGGCGGGAGAGAGGTACCTGACCTGGTCATACGGGCTCCTCCGGAGGTACGGCCCCCTCGTACGCCGGAGACGCGACCGGCCGGAACACGGGCAGCTCCCACTCCTCGTCGACGCGCCGGAAGTCGAGCCGCACCGGCATCCCGATCCGCACCTCGTCGTGTGCCACCCCCACTAGTTCACTGATGATCCGCACCCCCTCCGCCAGCTCGACGAGCACGACCGCGTACGGGGGGTCGAAGGCGGGGAACGGGGGATGGTGCAGCACGACGTACGAGAACACCGTGCCGTCGCCGCCCGCCGCGACCGTGTCCCACTCCGGCGCACCGCAGCCGTTGCAGCCGGGCAGCCAGGGAAAACGCAGCCGGGCGCAGGCGGTGCAGCGTTGGATGAGCAGTTCGTGCCGGGCGACGCCGTCCCAGAATCCCGCGTTGTCCCTGTTGATCACGGGTCGCGGCCGCCGGCTCCCGGCGGCCGGTGGCGCCGCATCGTCCGGTCGTCGGCGTGCGGGGGCGTATTTCAGGATCCGGAAGCGGTGCGTCCCGGCGGGTTCTCCGTTCGCGCGGACGTCCATCCGCGTGGTCACGAAGTGGCCCTTGCCGAGCCTGGTCGTCTTGCGCTCCGACACCTCCTCGATCACCGCGTCGAAGGTGATCTCGTCACCGGGGCGCAGCGGACGCAGATACTCCTGTTCGCAGTCGGTCGCCACCACGGAGGTGCAACCGGCGTCGTCGAGGAGCGCGAACAGCTCGTCGTACGCCTCCGAGCGGCCGGAGTGCTCGGAGGAGCCGGACTGCTCGGAGGAGCCGGACTGCTGGAAGGGCCCGGACTGCTCGGAGGAACCGGAGTGCCCGGAGAGGCCGCCCATCGTCCACACCTGGAGCATGGTCGGCGGTGCGACGGCGTCCGCTCCGGCGTACGCGGCGTGCGTGTCGCCCATCGCCTCGCACCAGTGCCTGATCATCGGGGCGTTCACCGGATCCTTGCCGCGCGCGGCCACAACGGCGGGCCGCCCCACGAACCCCTCCAGCCGCGCGAACAACTCGCCGTCCGGGTCAACCGGAGCCCCCGGCCCGTCCCAGGCCCCCGGCTCGCCCCGGGGCTCCGGCTCGCCTCGGGCCCCCGGTCCGGACGGAATCCCCGGCTCGTACGGAACTCTCGGCACATGCGGCAGACCCGCCATCCTCGTCCCTCCGCCCCGTACCCGGCTCCTGCTCGCCCACAAGGTCTTCTGACTGTCCGTCAGGAGACTCCCGGCCGTCAAGGCCCCCGCACACGACTGTGCGGCGGTGCCGTGGCACCGCCGCACAGACATCACATCACCCCACAGAGCCGGCCCCCGGGGATCACTCCCCGGCGAGGCCTCGGCTCACCAGAGTTCGCTGAAGTTGACGGCGACATTCGCGTTCGACTGCTCGATGGCCGTGAACGCGGAGCCGTTCACCTGGGCGGTGTTGTTCTGGTTCGAGGCGCCATTGCCGATCGCCTGCTGCTGCGTAGTGGCCGAGTTGCCGTTGTTGTCGTCGCCGACGCCACTGCCGATGACTGTGGCGACGCCCGCGTTGGATCCGTCGTCCGCGAACGAGCCGTTGTCGGCCATCGCCACACCGGAGAAGAGAGCGGCGGCGAGGGGCAGGGCCGCGACAGCAGCGAGGGCACGGGCGGTACGGATGCTTGCCATGTCGTTCCTCCAGAACGGGAGATTCACCCCGGCAGGGCGCCGGAATCAACTCAACTAGGGCTTGCAGCAAGGCGGTTGGCCGACCACCTCGGTTTCTGCACTGCACGACGTCGCGACTCCAGAGTTGCCCACCGAATCCCCTCGGAACCACCCCGGAAGACACGATTCCCCCGCAAGCGTGAGGACAAGTCGATAAACATGCTTTGCATCAGCAGACGCTCCGCGCGGCTTCGCGCGGGCGCCGGAATCGAGACGCCGCACGGGCTGAAGCGTTCCGGCGGCCGCCGGAAGAAAGGGCCGCCACCACCGCGGGACGTGCCACCCCCGGCCATCCCTCTGCCCATCGTCGAACGCCTGTACGAAAATGAGACATGGCCTCCTCCGACCGCCATGACGCAGATCGCAACACCCCTGATGAGACCCCCCGCCGAGCCGCCGAGGAGCGCCCCGGCAGCCCCGGTCCCCCCGTCGGGCCCGACGCCCGCCACCCCGCCCGGGTCGCCGCCCGGCACACCGCCACCCTCGCGCTCGCCCACGCCCTGTCCGCGGCCGAGCGCGGGCTCGCCGTCATCCCGCTGTCCCGGACCAAGCTCCCCGCGCTGCGCTCACCGCACCACGGCGTGCCGCACCACGGCAAGCCGCACCACGGGGATCCGCAGGCCGGGCTCCCGCACGCCGATCCCACGTCGCCGACGCCGTCGCCCTGCCGGGGCGCGTGCGGACGCATGGGGCACGGCGTGTACGACGCGTCGAGCGACCCGCACCGCATCCGCGAACTGTTCGCCGCCGCGCCCTGGGCCTCCGGGTACGGGATCGCGTGCGGGCTTCCCCCGTACCACCTGATCGGCATCGACCTGGACACCAAGTCCGGCACGGACGCCCCGGCCGCGCTGCGCGAGCTGGCGCTGCGGCACCTGTTCACGATCCCGGACACGGTCGTCGTGACGACCCCGAGCGGCGGCCGGCACATCTGGCTCTCCGGGCCGCCCGACACCGTCGTGCCCAACTCCGCGGGCCGTCTCGCCCCCGGCATCGACATCCGCGGGGCGGGCGGATATCTGGTCGGCCCGGGATCACGTACCGAGCGCGGCGTCTACAGCACCGTGCCCGGCACGGCCCATCTCCCGCCCGCCGTCTGCCCCGCCGCGCTCCTGCGCCTGCTCGTCCCGGCGCCGCGCCGCCGGCCCCCGCCGCCGCGCGGGGGCGTCCCGCCGGACCCGCAACAGGGTCAGGGCCTGGTCCAGTTCGTCCTGGCCGCACACGAGGGACAGCGCAACACGCGGCTGTTCTGGGCCGCGTGCCGCGCCTACGAGAACGGTATCGGCGAGGCCCTCACCGGCCCGCTCACGGACGCGGCCCTCCGGGTGGGCCTCACCCTCCGCGAGGCCCGATCGACGCTCGCCTCGGCGGCACGCCTGACGGGGCACGCCTGACAAGGCACGCTTGACCGGCCGCACCCGAAGGCCCACGCCTGACAAGGCACGCCCGACCAGCCACGCCCGAAGGCCCACGCCTGACAAGGCACGCCCGACCAGCCACGCCCGAAGGCCCACGCCTGACAAGGCACGCCCGACCAGCCGCACCCGAAGGCCCACGCCTGACAAGGCACGCCCGACCAGCCGCACCCGAAGGCCCACGCCTGACAAGGCACGCCCGACCGGCCACGCCCGAAAACCCTGGGGCGGCCTGTCGTCCTGGCCCGACAGCACGCGGCCCGTCGGCGGCCCAGGCCCCACCCGGGGTCAGGAGCGGTCGTCGAGCCCCTCGACGAGTTCCTTGCCGGGCACCCCGTCGAACGAGTCCTTCGCGATGATCGACGTGATCCCCAGCCCCTTCCTCGACGGCTCGTCGGCAGCGGCAGCGGGTGCTGCCGCCGTCCCCAGAGCCCCCAGCGCCACGACCGTGCCCACGGCTCCCGCCACCACCTCGGCGATCCTCATGCCGGTGTCCTTTCCGGCAGCACGCCCTCGGGCACGACGGTCGTGCCCCGGGGCACCGTTCACCCGGTGCCCAGGCCCTGCCACCACCGGTAACCCGCCGCACCCCGGCGAGGTACCGCCCCCTCACCCGGGCGGCTCATCGCCCACGCGGCACCCGTACCGCCCGCGCCGGAGGGACCACCCCACGCGCGGAGAGGACCGCCCCGGAACACGGCGACGGGGCGCCCCCGGAAACCGGAGGCGCCCCGTGTCGTCGGCGCTGCGGCCGAACTGGTGCGGTGGGTGTGGGATTTGAACCCACGGTGGCGTGAACCACGACGGTTTTCAAGACCGTTCCCTTAGGCCGCTCGGGCAACCCACCCCGCGCCCGCGGCCCGACGGACCGTGGCGCGGGGTCAAGAGTAGCGGGTCAGCTGTCGCCCTTGCGTGCGCCCAGGACCACGTCGACCGTGCGCTCCTTGCCGTCGCGCTCGTAGGTGATCTTCACGGAGTCGCCGGGCTTGTGGGTCCAGATCTGGCCGATCAGCGTCGGGCCGCTGTCGATGACCATGTCGTCCAGCTTCTTGATGACGTCGCCGGACTTGAGACCCGCCTTGGCCGCGGGGCCGCCGGGCTCCACCGCCGGGCCCGAACCGCCGGCGCCGCGGTCGGAGATGGTGGCGCCGTCCGAGGTCTCCGCGAGGGCGACCGACGCGCCGATGACGGGGTAGGTGGCCTCGCCCGTCCTGATCAGCTGCTGCGCGACGTTCTTCGCCTGGTTGACCGGGATCGCGAAGCCCAGGCCGATGGAGCCGGACTGGCCGCCCCCGCCGAGGCCGCCGCCGCTGTCGGCGGGCTTGATCGCGGAGTTGATGCCGATGACCGCGCCGCGCGCGTCCAGGAGCGGACCGCCGGAGTTGCCCGGGTTGATGGAGGCGTCGGTCTGCAACGCGCTCATGTACGAGCTCTTGTTGCCGCCGTCGCTGGAGGTCACCGGGCGGTTCTTGGCGCTGACGATGCCCGTGGTGACCGTGTTCGACAGGCCGAAGGGGGCGCCGATGGCGATCGTGGAGTCCCCGACGGCGACCTTGTCGGAGTTGGCCAGCGGGATCGGTGTGAGGTCCGCCGGCTTGTCCTTGAGCTTGATCACCGCTACGTCGTAGCCCTCGGCGCGGCCGACGACCTCGGCGGCGTACTTCTTTCCGTTCGAGAACGTTGCCGACAGTTTGCCGCCCTCGGCCGCGGACGCCACGACGTGATTGTTTGTGAGGATGTGACCCTGGGTGTCATAGACGAAGCCCGTGCCCGTGCCGCCCTCGCCGCTGCCGCTCTGGGCCTCTATCGTGACGACGCTCGGCAGCGCCTTGTTCGCGATGGCCGCCACCGAACCCGGCTGCCGCTTGAGGTCGGCCGGGGAGTCCGATGCGGAGACCGTCGTCGAGTCCGTGCCGCCGTCGTCGTTGCGGTCGGCAGCCCAGAAGCCGAGGCCGCCGCCGACACCGCCCGCGATCAGCGCCGCCGCGAGGACCGCGGCGACCAGGCCGCTGCGGCGACCGCTCGGCTTCGGCGCGGACGGCTGCTCCGCCGCCCAGGAGGCGCCCCAGCCGGAACCCGCACCGCCGCCGTGCCCGCCGTCCTGCGCGTACGTCGGCACCGCCGGCGGGGGAGGCGGCGGCCAGGCGCCGACCGGGCTCTGCGTGGTGGCGGGGTGGCCGGTGGCGGGGTGGCCCGCGCCTGTGTGACCCGCGCCGGGGTGCGCTGTCGGGTTCTGGCCCGCGCCGTGGTGCGCGGCCGTGTGGGCGTACGGGTCCGGGACGCTCGGGGCCGGAGTGGGAGCCGGAGCGCTCGGGGCCTGGGCAGGGGGCGCCGCGGGCGCCGGGGCCTGCGCCGGAGCGGGGCCCGGCGCGGCCGGCTCGCTCCCGGCGGCGGTCGCCCCGGACGGCGCGGCGGCTCCCCCGGACGGCTCCGGGGGCTGCTGCGCCGACGTCTCGGGGGCGGAAGCAGCGGGAGTGTCCACCGGCACGGGAGGTGCGGACGGGGCCGGAGGTACTTCGGTGCCCTCGTTCTCGGTGCTCACAGCTTCTTCTCCTCGGTCCACGCTGTCGTACTCGGTCACGGCCTGAGAGCAGCAAACGATCAGATCGGTTCAGATTTGTCTGTAGTCAGCTTTTCCCATGGGCTGTCAGGGCACCATAAGCCGAGGCTGTGCGTTCACGGCGGGCGAAACCGCCGCACCCCGCCCCACTCCGACCCGCACGGCCGACCCGCACGGCCGACCACTACGGCCGACCAGTACGGCCGACCCGCACGGCGGCCACGGCGGGCGCGGCGGGGCAGCGATGGCACGATGACGCGGTGACCCACGCACGACAGCACCACATCCAGGTCGTCGCCCACCGCGGAGCCTCCGAGGACGCACCGGAGCACACCCTCACCGCCTACAAGAAGGCCGTCGAGGACGGCGCCGACGCCCTCGAATGCGACGTACGCCTCACCGCGGACGGGCACCTCGTGTGCGTCCACGACCGCCGTGTGAACCGCACCTCCAACGGCCGCGGCGCGGTCTCCACCCTGGAACTCGCCGATCTGGCCACCCTCGACTTCGGCTCCTGGAAGCACGGGGGACCCCCGGGGGCGGCCGGGGGCGTACCCGGCGGCGCGGCGGGCGACATCGACGGGGAGGGGCCCGACTGGGACGTGGCACCGGACCCGGCGGACACCTCGGTCCTCACCCTGGAGCGACTTCTGGAGCTCGTGGCCGAAAACAACGCCTCCGGCCGCCGGGTGCGGCTCGCCGTCGAGACCAAGCACCCCACCCGCTGGGCCGGTCAGGTCGAGGAGCGGCTGCTGCACCTGCTCAAGCGTTTCGACCTCGACGCGCCGCCCGCCGACGGCCCGTCGCCCGTCCGCGTCATGAGCTTCTCGGCGCGCTCCCTGCAACGCGTGCGGGCCGCGTCCCCGACCCTGCCGACGGTCTATCTGATGCAGTTCGTCTCGCCCCGCCACCGCGAAGGACGACTGCCCCGGGGCGTACGGATCGCCGGCCCGAGCGTACGGATCCTGCGCAATCACCCGGGATACGTGGCCAAGCTCAAACGTGCCGGGCACCAGGTCCACGTGTGGACCGTGAACGAGCCCGAGGACGTCGAACTCTGCGCCCGGCTCGGGGTCGACGCGATCATCACCAACCGCCCCAAGCAGGTGCTCTCCCAACTGGGCCGCGACTAGGCCCTGTCACGGGGAGTGCACCGGCGCGTTCGCTGCGTGTTCGACCGTGTCGAGTGCGTCACCATCCCGGCGTTGGCCGGTTTCCGGTCCAGTCCATTGGGGCATCCACACCGTGGCGTGGGGCAAAGGAGGTCTCGGGGGTGGCGTTTGTGGTGGCACGGGAGGTGCCCGCGTCGTCGAGCATGGCCGTACCCCATGGTCCTGCGGGCGTGGGGGAAGCAAGACACCGGATGCGTGACCAGTTGCGTGTCAGCGGGGTGTCGGAGACGGTCATCGACGATGCCGTTCTGATCCTGTCCGAGCTTCTCAGCAACGCCTGCCGCCATGGCAGGCCGCTCGGCGAGGGGCTGCACGGAAACGACGGCGACAGCGACGGAGACGTACGCGCCGCGTGGCGCGTCGACAAGACGGGACGACTCACGGTCGAGGTGACGGACGGCGGCGGACCGACCCGCCCGGTCCCGGCCACACCGTCCGTGACGGCGCACGGCGGCCGCGGTCTGAACATCATCACCGCTCTCGCCGAGAACTGGGGGGTTCGCGACGACATCCACGGCGAGGTCACGGTCTGGGCTCTCGTGCAGTCCGACCATCGCCCCGAGGACTTCGCTACGCGCGTCGCGGCACCGGCCGCCGCCGCGGCGACGATATCCGACCTCGCCTTCGCCGATTCGTTCGACGACGGGGACTGACGACGGGGCCCCCCGGGGGGCGACCGACGATGGATGCCGGTGACGGGGGCCGGTGATGGGGGCCCAAGACGGGGCCCGCGGCAGAGCCCGGCGCCGGAGATCCCGGTGCGATCACGGCGACTTCGGGTGGGCAAGGACGGCTACGCCCGGCGGCGCGGCGCCCACCACCCCTCCGGTACGAGGTGCCGCGGCCCGGCAGCCCGGTGCCGACCCGGCCTCGCGGCACGAGACGTACTGGCCTCATGGCATGACCCGCACTGGCCGGTCGGCACGACCCGTACCGGGCCGGAAGCAGGACGAGCGGCAGCCGGGCCACGCCGCATCGGCCGGTCCCTCCGCGGGAGAGCGCAAGAGCCGCCGGTACGAGGGGCCGCGGGCCCGTGGCAGGACCCGTACCGGCCGCACGGAGCCGACGCGCCCCGGTCCCGTGACGGGACACCCACCGGCCCGCGGGCACGATCCGCACCGGTCGCGCGACGCGACACCCACCGTCCCCGGCACCCCGTCCCCCGGGCCCGCACGCGATCGGTCCGGTCCGCGGCGAACGGCTAGGCTCGCGCCCGTACGCAAGCGAGCCGTAACCGGGAGACACCCACGATGGCCAAGAAGCGCCCGCAGACCAAGGGCAACAAGGGCAAGCAGTCGCAGCTCAAGGACCACGAGGTCCCGGTGGTCGGCGCCCGGGAACCCTGCCCCTGCGGTTCGGGCCGCCGCTACAAGGCGTGTCACGGCCGGGGCGCCGCGCACGCGGTGACCGAGCTGGTGCAGCGCCCGTTCGACGGTCTGCCCGGCGAGTGCGACTGGGTGGCCCTGCGCGAGCTGGTGCCCGCCGCGACCGTCGAGCTCACGCTGAAGGAGGGACTGCCCGACGGCGTGCCCTCGGTGACCCTGGCGACCGTGCTGCCGATGGCCTGGCCCGCGCTGCGCCGCGACGACGGCAGCGTCCTGCTCGGCCTTCAGAACGAGACCTCGTCCGGCGACATCAGCCGAGACCTCGCGGACACCCTGAAGCGTGCGCTCACCACCGAGCCGGGCAAGCCGGTCGCGGGCCGCCGCGCGCCCGCCGACGGGCCGCGACTCCAGGACCTGATCGACGAGAAGAGCGCGTTCGAGCCGGTCGTGCACTCCGGGTTCGAGTTCTGGGTGCCGGACGCGGAGAACGCGACGCAGGAGGTGTCCGCCTCCTTGGAGCGTGCGAACGCCGCCGCCATCCCGACCGTCAAGCTGTCCGGCGTGGACGCCGCGTACTGGTGCGAGACGCCGGAGAAGAACCACCTGCGGTGGGTCATGCCGCACTCCGAGGAGCAGCTGCTCGACGCCCTCGCGCGGCTGCACGCCGCCGGTACGTCGAGCCTCGGCGAGGGCACCCGCCTGGTCGGCTCGTTCCGCGCGCACGGCCTGACCGTGCCGGTGTGGGACCTGCCGAGCGGCGTCGGCGCCGCGGACGTCGAGAAGCCGGCCGCCGAGTTCGCGGCGCGCCTCGCCACGGCGCTCGCGGCCACCGAGCCGCTGACGCCGGAGGAGCGCAGGGCCCGCGGCGGCCTCACCAACCGTCAGGTCACCCTCAGCTGACCGTGGAGTCGCCGTCAGCCGTCTGCGGGGGCACCCGGAGGCCGGCCCTCCGGACACCCTCCGCCGACCGCCGGGGTGTCGTGGGCGCGACCGCGCCGATGCGTGGACGCCACCCGTCCGCACCTGTCCGGCCGTCTGCCGGGGCACTTCCGGACGGCTGTCGGGACAGGCTCAGCGGCCGGTCCGCGCGTGCGCGGCGGCGGGGCGTGAGACAGGTGGGCCGCCCCGTCGGCGGCACCCCCTCACTGACCCACCAGTCAGTCGGATCGGAACGCGTGACTCCTGTCACAACTCCCCTTGGCGGCAGGTAAATCCCTGTCCGGATAACTGAGATCGAATTTGCCAAGCGCCGATCTCTTGTTACCGTTCTGGTAGCCCGGTTGCTGGTGCATCCCCCGTCGCCAGCAACCGGGCGCTTCTGTGCCCTGCGAACGGTCGCATGCTCAACTGCCCGGGGCGGCGGTGGAGTTGCTGCCCGACCTGAGCAGCAGGGCGTCGCCGCGCTCCGCCGCGAACTCCGCCACCGCCGAGTACCGCGCCGCTGGGCCCGCCGTGCGTTCCCTGGGTGTGTCGCAGGCCGTCGGCTCGTCCTCCGCGCCCACCGGGCAGTGCATCTGCACGGTGCGTCCCGTGGGGCTCATGAGGCTGAGCACGGCCTTCATCGGCTCGCCGGTGGCGTTGCGGTAGTACGTGCGTGCCCAGGTCTCACCGGCCTGGGTCAGGACACAGGTCTGGGCGTCGACGCCCTTCGGCGAGGAGACCTCGGGGCCGCAGCGCGCGGTGGTCTCGGCCGGGGGCTGGGCGTCGGCAGACGGGGCCGCGACAGACGGGACATCGGCGGGCGGGGCATCGGCGGGCGCGGGCCGGTCAGGGGCGCGGTCGTCCTCGCCCGGCGCGGACTGGCCGGAGGCCTTGGCGTCCTCGTCGGGCACGGACTGCCCGGAGGCCTTGGCGTCCCCGTCGGGCACGGACTGCCCGGAGGCCTTGGCGTCCCCGTCCGGCGCGGACCGCCCGGGAGCTTCGGCGTCCTCCCGGAGTGCGGGGCCCGCGGACGCGCCGGCGAGCGGCAGCAGCGCTGCGACGGCCACGACGCCCAGGAGCGCGAGCAGGCGGGGGTTCACGGCCGGGCGCGGGTGCATGGGCCGAAGATAACGACCGGGGAGACCCGGCCTGTTCGTCCCGCGCCCAATACCCCTACAACTCGGGTGCGCTCACACCCGTACGAGTGAGCGCGTCGACCACCGCGTCCACGACGGCCTGCACGTCGGGCACCCAAGGGGTCGCGGAGCCCGGTGCCGGGGCACGCTCCCAGCGCACCTGTCCCTGGCCGGTCTCCGACGGCGGCAGGGCGACGTACCCACCGTCGCCGTGAAAGCGCAGCGAGCCCGGGACCCGGTCCTTGGCATACAGGAGTGCGCCCAACTGCTCCATCGAGTACGGCGCGACGAGGATGAAGACGCGGGCCTGGGTGGCGACGACGGGTCCGAGCCGGACCCCGGCCTTGTCGAGTGCGGCCAGGGCGCGCGCGCCGGCCACCGCGGGCAGGCTCACGGCGCAGGGGGCGCGTCCGCCGGTGGCAAGGAGCACCGGTGCGCCGGGCCGATTGGTCCACCACCAGCGCACCATGCGCTCGTCGGTGGTCGCGGCGAGCAGTCCGGGGTCGAGCGGGTGGGCGCCGGGGAAGGCGCAGTCGGGGTCGGGGCAGGCACAGCGAACGGGCGCCCCGCGCAGCTCCGCCGCTCCGGTGCCCCTGGCCGCCTTTCTGGCGCCCCTGCCGCTCCTCTTGCGTGTGTCGCTCTGCCGGTCCGTGCGCGTGCCGAGGGTGTCGAGGGCGCCGAGGCCCCGCCTGACCTGGTCGTCCGTACCGACGCCTGGCAGCACGGGCCAGCGCCATGCTGTCGCGAAGGTCAGGGCCGCGAGCAGAGCGGGACTCTGGTCAGGCTTCCTACCGACTCGCCAGGACAGGAGCCTGCGTCGCCTTCCGAGGATCTCGCGCATGAGCGCTCGTTCCTTTCCGTTACACGCAGAGGGACACTTCGGGCCACATCACACCATGAGTGGATCTCTATCGCCGTGCGTACGAGGTGCGCGTACTAGGTGCATGCAAGTGCGTACAGGTGCGTACAAGCTGGCGCATCACTCCCCAGCCTGCGGCATGGGGCTCCCCTATGGGCCGAGCGTTGACGTGGCGGGGGGTGGCGGCGCCTGGCGTTTGCCGTCCCGCGCATTTCGTGCCGCCCGTGCCACGGGAGGATGGGGCACGGTCGCCGTGGGTTTAGACGCCCGACTCGGCCACCAGGTTCCGGGCATCGTGCAACTGCCCCTGGCCATCACCGAGTACGTACCCATCACGACCGCTGTGACGCTCCTTCGAACAATGTCAGTCGACCGCAATATGCCGTTCGCTGCAACAGTTTTCAGACAAGTTCTCAAGATCTCTTCCGCTGCACGGAATTCACACGCATCTTCTTGGACACCACGAATCCCAGCAGGACAATGCTGGACATCCCCTCTCCACTGCGTGTAGATGTGGAGACATTGCTAGCGACGCAAGATGACAGGGGGTTTGCGATGCTATCGAGCAATACGCGCTGGTCGGAAAGCCGTCAGCCATGAACGCCCCGCATCCTCCGAAAGTGGCCGGAATCGATTCCACTGTTCCCTCTCCCGCCCACACTGCCACGCCCGCCTCATCCACCCGGGGCGCGCCGGGAGCGCTGATCCAGGATCGCCTGGCCGGCTGGGTCTCGGACCTCACCACGCTGCACGAACTCGCCGAACGCCTGTCCCGCACCGCCACCCTTGACGAGGCCCTCAAGGAACTGCTGCGCGCGGGAGCCGCACTGGTCGGCGCCCGCCGCGGTCTCGTCGTCCTGGAACCCGCCGACGGCCGCGGTCCCGACACGACGGTCGGCCTCGGCCTGACCCGCGCCGACCTCGGCCATCTGGAGACGGTGCCGCGCGGCGCCACGTCGTTCGGCAGGCTGCTCGACGCCACCGCCGCGTACGCCCCCGGCGCGGCCGGCTCCGCGAGCGCCCTAGACGCGGTGGCCGCGGGCGACTCCGGGGACGCAGTGGGCGCCCCCACCGCGACCGACGCCTGCGGACCCCGGCCGCCCGTCACCGAGATCGTGCAGCCCGACCTCTTCGCCGACGACGCCCTCGACCCCCGCCACCGCGAGGTCGCCGTCCGCCTCGGCTATGCGGCCAGCTATGCGCTGCCGCTGGTCACGGACGCGGCGGGGCGGGTCGGCGCGGTGGCCTGGCTGTACGACGAGCCCGCCGAGCCGACCGCGCGCCGACGGCATGTCGTCGGCCGCTACGTCCAGTACGCGACCGAGCACCTGGCACGCCTGGTGGAGCTCGACCGCGCCCGCTCGACCACCGCGACCCTGCGCGAGGAACTGCTGCCCTCCCGGCTCCCGCGCGTCGCCGGGGTGCAGCTCGCCGTCCGGCACCACGCGGGACCGCGCGGCGGCGGCGACTGGTTCGACGCGCTGCCCCTGCCCGAGGCGGCGCTCGGCCTCTCGGTCGGCTCCGTCACCGGGGCCGGGCCGAGCGCGGTCGCCGCGATGGGCAGGCTGCGGGCGTCCCTGCGGGCGTACGCGGTGATGGAGGGCGAGGATCCGGTCGCCGTCCTGTCCGACCTGGAGCTGCTGCTCCGCCTGACCGAGCCCGCGCGCGCGGCGACGGCGCTCTTCGCCTACTGCGAGCCCGCGCTGCGCAAGATCGTGCTCGCCGGGGCCGGGCACAGCCCGCCGCTGCTCGTCGGCGAGCGGCGCACGGAGTTCGTGGAGACGTCCCTCTCGGCGCCCCTCGGCATGCTCGCCTGCTGGGAGGCGCCCAGCGTGGAGCTGCACCCGGAGCCCGGAGAAACGGTGCTGCTCTATACGGACGGGCTGCTTCACCGCACCGGCGACGCGATGGACCGCGCCTTCGCCCGGCTGCACGCGGCCGCGGTGAGCGTGCCGAAGGCCGCCCGCGACGACCCCGGCGCGATCGCCGACCACGTCCTGCGCACGATGCTGCCCGAGGGCCCCGACGCACAGGACGGCGCGCACGGCGCGCACGGCGCGGACAGCGAGGACAGCGAGGAGGACGTCGTGCTCCTCGCTGCGCGGTTCGCGTAGGGCCCGCGCGGCGCGGTGCGCAGGAGACCCTTCGTGGCGCGGTGCGTACGAGACTCCTTCGTGGCGCGGTACGTACGAGACCCCCTCGCGGCGCGGTACGTACGAGACCCCTCCTCTGCACGGCGCGCGTAAGGAACCGGGCACTCCGCGTGAGCCTGCCGCAACGGGTCTTCCGGCCCTGGGAGCCCTTCCGTACGACCGTACGATGGAGAGATCCCAGTGTCGTACACAGCCGCGAAAACAGGAGGCAGACCGTGTCGGACGCCCTCAACCCGGAGACCCCGGAAGAGCTGGTGGAGACCGAAGAAGAGCCGATCAAGCAGCGCAAGAACGGCCTCTACCCCGGTGTCTCCGACGAGCTCGCCGAGAACATGAAGTCCGGGTGGGCCGACACCGAGCTGTACGACCTTCAGCCCGTCGCGCAGGCCGCCGAGACCGCCGCCCGGCGCGCCGCGCTGTCCGCGCGCTTCCCCGGCGAGCGCCTGGTCGTGCCCGCGGGCAACCTGAAGACCCGCTCCAACGACACGGAGTACGCCTTCCGCGCCTCCGTCGAGTACGCCTATCTCACCGGCAACCAGACCGAGGACGGCGTCCTCGTCCTGGAGCCCACCACCGGCGGCCACAAGGCGACCGTCTACCTGCTGCCGCGCTCCAACCGCGAGAACGGCGAGTTCTGGCTCGACGGCCAGGGCGAGCTGTGGGTCGGCCGCCGCCACTCCCTCACCGAGGCCGAGAAGCTGTACGGCATCCCCGCCTCCGACGTCCGCGAGCTCGCGGACGCGCTGCGCGAGGCCGCGGGCCCGGTCCGGGTCGTGCGCGGGTACGACGCCGGGATCGAGGCCGCCCTCGCCGACAAGGTGACCGCCGAGCGCGACGAGGAGCTGCGCGTCTTCCTCTCCGAGGCCCGTCTGGTCAAGGACGCGTTCGAGATCGGCGAGCTGCAGAAGGCCGTGGACTCCACGGTGCGCGGCTTCGAGGACGTCGTGAAGGTCCTCGACAAGGCCGAGGCCACCAGCGAGCGCTACATCGAAGGCACGTTCTTCCTGCGCGCCCGCGTCGAGGGCAACGACATCGGCTACGGCTCGATCTGCGCCGCGGGCCCGCACGCCACCACCCTGCACTGGGTCCGCAACGACGGCGACGTGCGCTCCGGCGACCTGCTCCTGCTCGACGCGGGCGTCGAGACGCACACTTACTACACGGCGGACGTCACCCGCACCCTGCCGATCAACGGCCGCTTCAGCGAGCTTCAGAAGAAGATCTACGACGCCGTGTACGAGGCCCAGGAGGCCGGTATCGCGGCCGTCAAGCCGGGCGGCAAGTTCCGTGACTTCCACGACGCCTCGCAGCGCGTGCTGGCCGAGAAGCTCGTCGAGTGGGGCCTGGTCGAGGGCCCCGTCGAGCGGGTCGTCGAGCTGGGGCTCCAGCGCCGCTGGACGCTGCACGGCACCGGTCACATGCTCGGCATGGACGTGCACGACTGCGCCGCCGCGCGCCGCGAGTCGTACGCCGACGGCACCCTGGAGCCGGGCATGTGCCTGACCGTGGAGCCGGGTCTGTACTTCCAGGCGGACGACCTGACCGTGCCGGAGGAGTACCGCGGGATCGGGGTGCGCATCGAGGACGACATCCTCGTCACCGAGGACGGCAACCGGAACCTGTCGGCCGCGTTGCCTCGTCGGTCCGACGAGGTCGAGCTGTGGATGGCCAAGCTCAAGGGCTAGCCGCCCGGGAGCAGGTGAGGGCCGGGGCACCGCGACTGCGGGGCCCCGGCCCGCTGCTTGCCCGGCCCGCTGCTTGCCCGGGGCCGGGCTCGCCGTTGATCGGCCTTCGGCCTCGTCCTCAAACGCCGGACGGGCTGAGACCCGCCAGTCGGCTCAGGAATCCGGTCAGGCCGGGACCCACCAACTGGCCCAGGAACACAGTGCGGGAATGGACCAGTTACAGGTGCCACTCCCTTCCTAACGTCTCCGGCATGACCTCGATCCGGCTGCTGCCGCCACGGGGGCCCGCGCGGCTCCTCGCGCTCGCCCAGTTGAGCAACTCCGTGGGTGACGGCGCGTTCTACGTCACGTCCGCTCTCTACTTCTCGCAGGTCGTCGGGCTCGCCCCGACCAGGATCGGGCTCGGGCTCACGCTGGCCTGGGGCGTCGGGGCGGTGCTCGGGGTGCCGCTCGGGCGGCTCGCCGACAGGCGCGGGCCGCGCGGCACCGCGGTGCTCCTGTCCCTCGCGACCGGCGCGGCCGTCGCCTCCTTCCTCCTCGTACGCGGCTTCGTACCGTTCGTGGCCGCCGCGCTCGTGTACGCGACCGCGCAGTCCGGCCTGTCCGCCGCACGCCAGGCCCTGCTCGCCGGGCTCGTCGCCGAGGAGGAGCGGACCGGGCTGCTCGCCCATCTGCAGTCGACCCTGAACGCGGGGCTCGCCGTGGGCGCCGGGCTCGGCGGTGTCGCCCTGCACCAGGGCAGCCGGGGCGCCTACCTCGCGGTGTTCGCCATGGACGCCGTCAGCTTCCTGGTGTGCGCGGCGGTACTGCGGCGGCTGCCCGCCGTCGCACCGGTCGCGGCGGTGCCGGGTGAACGGCTGGCGGTGCTCAGGGACCGGCCGTACGCGCTCGTCACGTTCCTCAACACCGTTCTGCTGCTACGGATGCCGCTGCTCAGCCTCGGCGTTCCGCTGTGGCTGACCGAGCGCACGACCGCGCCCGCCTGGCTCGTCTCGGCGCTGTTCGTCCTCAACACCCTCGGGGTGATGGCCTTCCAGGTGCGTACGGCGAGGTCGGTGTCCGGCATACCGACGGCGGTGCGGGCCCTGCGCAGGTCCGGTGCGCTGATGCCCGCCGCGTGCGTGATGTTCGCGCTGTCGGGCGCGGTGGACGGCGCCTGGGCGGCGGGCGCGGTCCTGGTCGCGGCGTCCCTGGTGCTCCTCGTCTCCGAGATGCTCCAGTCCGCCGGTTCCTGGCAGCTCGGCTTCGACCTGGCGCCCGCCCACCGGATCGGCGAGTACCAGGGCCTCTTCGGCACCGGCGTCACCGTGGCCCGCACCCTCGGGCCCCTTGTCCTCACCGCGCTCCTGGTGGAGTGGGGCACGCCCGGCTGGCTGCTCCTCGGCGGCCTCGTCCTCGCGGCTTCGTACGGGATGGGCCCTGCGGTGCGATGGGCCCAGGGGCAGTCGGCCCGCCCGGTGGGCCACCGAGCCCTCTAGCCGTGGCGCTCGTCCGTTCCCGCGACCTTCGCGGTGGCGAGCGCGATCCGGTTCCAGGTGTTGATCGCGAGGATCAGGGCGATGACCTGGGCCAGCTCCCCGCCCTCGAACTGCACCGCGGCCTCGGCGTACACGGAGTCCGGGACGCCCGCGTCGGCGACACGGGTGACCGCGTCCGTCAGGGCGAGGGCGGCCTGCTCCTTGGCGGTGAAGAAGTTCCGGGCCTCGCGCCAGACGGCCACCATGTGCAGCCGGTCCTCGCTCTCGCCCGCCTTGCGCGCATCGTTGGTGTGCATGTGCAGGCAGTACGCGCAGCCGTTGAGGTGCGAGGCACGGATCTGGATCAGCTCGACCAGGGCCGGGTCGAGGCCCTCGCGGGCGGCGGCGTCCAGACCGATGACGGCCCGGAAGACCTTGGGGGCGGTCCTGGCGAAGTCGATGCGGGCGGCGGTCCCGGGGGTGGACGCCATGGTGTTCGTGGTGTTCGTGGTGTTTGTGGTGTTTATGTTGTTCGTGGTGTTCGTGGTGTGCTCGGTGTTCGTCATGACCATGAATCTACGGCGCGGAAAGACCACGCGTAGGGTGCATTCCCATGGCGGAATCATGGGTCAATTCGGCGGAGCGCATCGTCAGTGACCTGCACCTGGACCTCTCCGGCGGGGGCAGCCGCAGGGCCGCGCTCATCCGTGCCCTGCGCGCGGCCGTCCAGGACGGCAGGCTCGCCCCCGGTACCCGGCTCCCCCCGTACCGCTCCCTCGCCGCCGACCTCGGCATCGCCCGCAACACCGTCGCCGACGCCTACGCCGAACTCGTCGCCGAAGGCTGGCTGACCGCCCGGCAGGGCTCCGGCACCCGGGTCGCCGAGCGGGCCGCCCCGCCGCCCGGCGTGCGCGTGCCCAAGCGCTCCGCCGCGGCCGCCCGTCCCGTCCACGACCTCGTCCAGGGCCGGCCCGACACCGGCTCCTTCCCCCGCACCGCCTGGCTCGCCGCCGCCCGCCGCGCCCTCACCGCCGCGCCCAACGAGGCCTTCGGGCCCGGCGATCCGCAGGGCCGCTTCGAGCTGCGCCGGGCGCTCGCCGCGTATCTGGCGCGGGCGCGCGGGGTGCGCACGACCCCGGAGCGGATCGTGGTGTGCTCCGGGTTCGCGCACGCGCTGCGGCTGCTGTTCGGCGGTCCCGGCGGCGGCGCGGGCGGCGGGGTGCTGCGCGGGCCCGTCGCCGTGGAGGCGTACGGGCTCGGCTTCCACCGCGCCCTGCTCGACGCCGCGAAGGTGCGGACCCTGCCGCTGGCCCTCGACGAACACGGTGCCCGCGTGGAGGAGTTGGCGGACCTGCCGGGACCCGTACGGGCACTGCTCCTGACGCCCGCGCACCAGTTCCCTACCGGCGGACCGCTGCACCCCGGGCGCCGCAGCGCCGCCGTCGACTGGGGCCGCACCCGCGGCGGGCTGATCCTGGAGGACGACTACGACGGGGAGTTCCGCTACGACCGGGAACCCGTCGGCGCGGTCCAGGGCCTCGACCCCGAACGCGTCGTCTACATCGGCTCGGTCAGCAAGAGCCTGTCACCCGCCGTGCGGCTCGGCTGGATGGTCCTGCCGGAGCATCTGGTCGACGCAGCCGTCGCCGCCAAGGGCGAGCGCGAGGCCTGGGCGAGCGTCCCCGACCAGCTCACCCTCGCCGACCTGATCGACTCCGGCCACTACGACCGGCACGTCCGCCGCATGCGCCAGCGCTACCGGCGCCGCCGCGACCATCTCGTCGCCGCCCTCGCCGAGCGCGCGCCGCACATCACCGTCACCGGTATCGCCGCGGGGCTGCACGCCGTGCTGCGGCTGCCGCCCGGCACAGAGGCGTCCGCCGTGAAGGCCGCCGCGTGGCGGGGGGTCGGCGTGGAGGGCCTGTCCGACTACCGGCACCCGGCCGCGCAGGCCGGGGAGCGGGACGGGCTGGTCGTCGGGTATGCGACACCGCCCGAACACGCGTACGCGGCGGCGGTCGAGGCGCTGTGCGAGGTGCTGCCGCCGCCGTCGGGGGGACGGGGGGATCGAGGAGGCGCAGACGACGATTCAAGCCCGTCCGGCGTTTGAGGACGAGCAAGGCCGAAGGCCGCGACCTCCCCGCGCCATCAACCGCCCAAGCCTCACGCAGTGACAAGCGGCGCGTCCTCACGCCACTTGAGGATCTTGTCGAAACTGATCACGGCGCCGCCGCGACCGGGCGTGCTCCCGAAGTCCACATGGTCGGCGAGCTCCCGGATGAGACACAGACCGCGCCCGCTCTCGGACGTCTCGGGAGGCAGGGCGAGCGCGGGGGCGGGAGCCGGGGCCGGGCGCCGGGTCCTGCGCCGCCCCCGGCGGTGGGTGGACACGTGCACACGGCTCGGCGGAAATCCGGGACCGGAGTCGGCGACCTCGATGCGGCACTTCTCGCCGTCGAGATACGCCGTGACGCGGTAGGCCCCGCCCGGGGAGTCGCCGCCGGGCGCGCCCGACGGCGCCGCCCCACCGTGCTCCACCGCGTTGGCACAGGCCTCGGTGAGTGCGAGGGACAGGTCGTAGGAGACATCGGGGTGCACCCCCGCGCTCTCCATCGTGCCCATCAGCAGGCGCCGGGCGAGCGGAACGCTCGCAGCTTCGCGCCGCAAATGGAGTGACCACCAGATGCTCATGCTCCAGCCTCCTGGCTGCGGCTCGACATACCGATACGTATTGCCGCACGTACCCGCGAATAAGCGCCCACTTGACGTGATGCCGCCCATACGGCGGACGCGGCGGCGCCCCCGCCCGGTGTAGTCGGGTACCCGTTCCACGGCGCAGAAGCCTGCCGACCTGCCGTAGGCGCGGGGGGAACCTGGTGCGATGATGGCCCGGCCATGACTGCCCCCCACCAGCGCCACGCGCGCGCCGGAGCCGACCTCCGGCTGCTGCGGGCCGCGACGTTCGCCGCGGTCTGCGTCGTGCTGTCCGCGGGGGGCCATGTGCTCGCCTCGTGTGCCTCCGTCCCGCTGTGGACGCTGGCCGTGGCCTTCCTCGCGGTGCTCGCCCTCGCCGTGCCCCTGGCCGGGCGCGAGCGGTCGCTGCCGGGGATCGCGGGCGCGCTCGCCGTGGGTCAGCTCGGGCTGCACGCCCTGTTCGGCCTGGGTCAGCAGCACGGCAGCGCGATGGCGGCGGCCTCCGCCGGCGGCGGGCAGGGCCCCGGTTCGCTCGTCGAGCGCGCCGCCCGGATCGTGTGCGGCGCGGGCGGGGCGACCATCACCCCCGTCCAGGCCCGGCAGATCCTGGAGGGCGCGGGCCTCGGCCCCGAGGGCGGCGCGCACACGGCGCACGCCCACGCCGGGGCCGCGGCGGCCACTCCCGTGCCGCCGATGGAGGCCGCTTCGCCGGTGTCCGCGGCCGCGCTGCTGCCGTCCCTGCCGATGCTTCTCGCGCACCTCCTCGCGGCGCTCGCCGCGGGCTGGCTGCTGCGCCGCGGCGACCTCGCCCTCGGCCGCCTCGTGCGGCTCTCCGCCCAGGGGGCGTACGGAGTCGCCGAGGCCGCGCTCATGCGGTCCCTGCGGGCCGCCCTCACGCTGGTACGCATCCTGCGCGCCGGTCTCACGGGCGCACCCACGACCGGCCCGGTGCGCGCCGTCCCCGCCCTCGTACCGCCGCGGCTCAGGGCCGCCGCGCTCGAGGACACGGTGATCCGGCGCGGCCCGCCCGCGTCCGCCGCGCTCGCCCTCGCCGCCTGACGCGGACTGCTCCTCCCGCACCTCCCGGAGGGGTGCCGCGTCGCGCATCCACGCGCCCGCGCGGCCGCCCGGCCCGCCGCGGCGCCCCCTTCCGAACACCACAGTGCGTACGGCCGTATTCACCGTTCATCACGGGCACGACCGCGTGCCCGCCTGCTGAAACTGGAGCACTCCGCCATGAAGTCCCTGACCCGCGTCTCCGTCGTCGCCTCCACCGCCGCCTCCGCCGTTCTGCTGCTCTCGGCCGTCCCGGCGTTCGCGCACGTCAGCGTCTCCGCCGAGGGCGTCGCCGCCAAGGGCGGCTACGCCACCGTCAACTTCAAGGTCCCCAACGAGCGCGACGACGCCTCGACGACCAAGCTCGAGGTCACCTTCCCCGCCGACCAGCCGCTCGCGTCCGTGATGACGCAGCCCGTACCCGGCTGGAAGGCGAAGGTCAGCAAGACCAAGCTGAAGAAGCCGATCGAGATCCACGGCGAGAAGATCGACGAGGCCGTCTCCAAGGTCACCTGGACCGCGGACGGCAAGGGCATCGAGCCCGGCACCTTCCAGAAGTTCCCGCTGTCCCTCGGCCAGCTCCCCGAGGACGCCGACCAGATGGTCTTCAAGGCCTTGCAGACGTACAGCAACAAGGAAGTCGTCCGCTGGATCGAGCCGCAGGAGAAGGGCGCCGAGGAGCCGGACTTCCCCGCGCCCGCCCTCGCCCTGAGCGCCTCCGACGACCACCACGGCGGCGGTGCCGCGTCCGACGACGACGCCGACGACGCCAAGGCCGCCGGTGCGAAGGACGGAGACAAGGAGACCGCCTCCTCGAAGGCCTCCGACAGCGACAGCAGCGACACCACCGCCCGCACCCTCGGCATCGTCGGCATCGTCGTCGGCGCCGCGGGCGTGGCCTTCGGGGTGCTGGCCGGCCGTCGCCGCGCCAACAGCTGAGCCACCCGCGGGACGCGCCGCGGGCCCGGCCCCGGCGCGTCCCGGCCCCCTCACATCTGGGACATTTTCGTATGCGCAAGTTGAGCAAGTTCAGCAAGCAGAGCAAGTCCAGCACGCGGAGCACGCGGAGCACGCGGAGCACGCGGAGCACGCGGAGCACGCCGAGCACGCAGAGCACGCAGAGCACGCGGAGCACGCCGAGCAAGCAGACCACGAAGGCGCTCACCGCCGCCGCGCTGCTCGCCGCGGCCGCCGTCACCCTGACGGCGTGCGGTTCGGGCGACAGCAAGAAGGACCAGCCGGTCGCCGACGTGTCGATGGAGTCCGCGAAGGACCGGGCCGCGACGGTCCTCGACAAGCCGTTCAAGAAGCCGGACCTGGTCCTGAAGGACACCCACGGCAAGAAGTACGACCTGCGCGAGCAGACCAAGGGCAAGCCGGTGCTCCTGTACTACGGGTACACCAACTGCCCCGACGTCTGCCCGCTGACGATGAGCAACATCGCGGTCGCCAAGAAGAGCCTGCTGCAGAAGAAGGCCGTCACGAAGGCGGAGCTCGACAAGCTCCAGGTCGTCTTCGTCACCACCGACCCGGAGCGGGACACCGGCAAGGAACTCGGCAAGTGGCTGAAGGCCCAGGACCCCGAGTTCGTCGGTCTGACCGGTGACTTCCCGACCATCCAGGGCAGCGCCCGCACCGTCGGCATCAGCATCGAGCCGTCCAAGAAGCTCAAGAACGGCAAGATCGAGTCGATGCACGGCACCCAGGTCGTCGCCTTCTCGCCGAAGTCCGACGCCGGCTATGTCGTCTACAACGGCAAGGACGCGACGGCCAAGGACTACGAGCAGGACCTCCCCAAGATCCTCGAGGGACGGAACCCGTGAACCACCGCACCACCCGCCGTCGCCGCCTCCTGACCGGCGGTGCCCTCGCGCTGACCGCGGGCCTCGTCCTCGCGGGCTGCGGCGACGATTCCGCCGACGATCCGGGATCGTCCGCCGCCTCCGCCGGCACCGCGAAGAAGCCCGTACTCGCCGTCAGCGGCGCCTACATCCCCGCCCCCGCCATGGACGACATGGCCGGCGGCTTCTTCAAGATCACCAACAAGGGCGCGGCCGACAAGCTCGTCTCGGCCTCCAGCCCCCTCGCGGGCAGCGTCACCCTGCACGCCACCGTCGGCTCCACGATGAAGGAGCGGAAGTCCTTCGACGTGCCCGCGAACGGCGAGCTCGACTTCGCCCGCGGCGGCAACCACATCATGCTGGAGAAGCTGAAGCACAAGCCGGAGCAGGGCGACAAGGTCGAGGTCACCCTCCGCTTCGAGAAGTCCGAGCCGATCACCGTGACGATGGCGGTGCAGGCCGCGACGTACAACCCGGACGCGGGCTCCGAGCACGAGTCGGGTGCCGCCGACAAGCACGCATCCGGCGCTGCGGAGAAGCACGCATCCGGCACCGCCGACAAGCACCCATCCGGCGCCGCCGACAAGCACCCATCCGGCGCCGCCGACAAGCACGGCTCCGGCGCCGCCGACAAGCACGCATCCGGCGCCGCCGACAAGCACGCATCCGGCAACACCAAGACCCACTCCACCACCGGCGAGCACGCGGCGGCCGACGAGCCGACCGACGCGCACGCGTCGCACTGAGGGGATTGAAGAGTTGATGCGGACCACCGCTCCCCGCCCGGAACCGGCCTCCCTGACCGGGTACGGGCGCCTGCTGATCGTCGCCGTCGCCCTGATCGGCGCCGTCCTCGGCTCCCTGCTCGCCGCCGCGGCGCCCGCCGACGCGCACGCCGCACTCACCGGGAGCGACCCCAAGCAGGGAGCGGTGGTCGACGAGGCACCCCGGCAGGTGTCCCTGACCTTCTCCGAGAAGGTCGCCATGTCCGACGGCTCGGTACGGGTCCTGGACCCGGCCGGAAAGCGCGTGGACAACGGCAGGACCAGCGACCTGGGCTCGCACTCCTACGGCGTGAAGCTCAAGCCGGGGCTGCCCGACGGCACCTTCACCGTCGCCTACCAGGTCGTCTCCGCCGACAGCCACCCCATCGCCGGAGCCTTCACCTTCTCCATCGGCGCGCCGTCGGCCACCAAGGTGTCGCTGTCCGACCAGGAGGTCGGCGGCGGGCTGGTCGGCAGCCTCTACGACTTCGCGCGCTACATCGCGTACGCCGGCTTCACCGTCGTCGTCGGCGGCGCCGCTTTCGTCCTCGGCTGCTGGCAGCGCGGCGCGGGCGTGCGCGCGCTCCAGCGGCTCGTGGTCGGCGGCTGGCTCGCGCTCACCGGCGCCACCCTGGTCACGCTGCTGCTCCGCGCCCCCTACACCGGTTCCGGCAAGCTCGGTGACGCCTTCGACCTCGCGAAGCTCGGTGACGTCCTCCAGACCAAGACCGGCGCCGCCCTCGTCTCGCGGCTGCTGCTGCTCGCGGCCGCCGCGCTGTTCATCGCCGTGCTCTTCGGCGCGTACGAGCGGCGCGCGGACCCCAAGGAGAAGCGGGACCTCGCCTTCGGCCTGGCCGTCGGCGGCAGCGTCGTCGCCATCGGCATCGCCGCGACCTGGGCGCTCGCCGAGCACGCCTCGACCGGCATCCAGCCCGGGATCGCGATGCCCGTCGACGTCCTGCACCTGCTCGCCGTCGCCGCCTGGCTCGGCGGGCTCGCCGCGCTGCTGCTGTGCCTGTACCGGGCGCCGCTCGTCGACGCCGACGCCGTACGCCGCTTCTCCCGCGTCGCCTTCGGCAGCGTGGTGGCCCTGGTGGCGACCGGCCTGTACCAGTCGTGGCGGCAGGTCGGCTCGTGGTCCGCGCTCGCCGAGACCGGGTACGGGCAGCTGCTGCTCGTCAAGGTCGGGCTCGTCGTCGTCCTCGTGGGCGTCGCGTCGGTGTCGCGGCGCTGGACCGGGCGGATCCTCGCCGAGGCCGGGGGGCTGACGCCGGAGGCGGCGGCCGCGACGGTGGTCGAGCAGCGGACGGGTACCGCGGGCACCAACAAGAACACCGCGGGCACGAGCACGAGTAAGAAGAAGAAGCCCGTCGCCGTGGCGCACAGCTCGAAGACGGGCGTCTCGGCCCGCGTCGAGGACGCGGACGCCAAGGCCGACGGCGGAACCGGCAGCAAGGGCACCGGCGGGAGCACCGACGGGAGCAGCGGCGGAAGCGGCAGCAACGGCAAGGGCGGCGGCGGCAAGAGCAGCGACGCCGACAGCAACGGCAAGGCGTCCGGCGACAAGGCCCCCGGCCAGGACAAGCGGAGCGCGCAGCTCGCCCGGCAGCAGGCCGCCGTGGACGCCGCCCGCGAGAAGCGGATCCGCGACGCCGACCCGCACCGCTCGGGCCTGCGGCGCACGGTCTTCGTCGAGGCGGGCATCGCCGTCGTCGTGCTCGCCGTCACCACGCTTCTGACCAGCACCGAGCCCGGACGTACGGAGGAGGAGGCCAAGAACGCCTCCTCGGTCGCCGCGCAGCAGCAAACCGGACCCGTCAAGCTCGCGATCCCCTTCGACACCGGCGGCCAGGACGGCAAGGGCACCGTGCGCCTGGAGCTCACACCGGGCCGCACCGGCAGCAACGACCTGCACGTCTTCGCGAACCGGCCCAACGGCAGCGCCTTCGACCTGCCCGAGGTGAAGGTCTCCTTCACCCTCAAGGCCAAGGACGTCGGCCCGCTGCCCGTCGCCCCCGACCGCATCGCCACGGGACACTGGAGCGCGAGCGGGGTGCAGATCCCCATGGCGGGCAAGTGGCAGGTCAAGCTGACCGTGCGCACCTCCGACATCGACCAGGTGACCCTCGACAAGAACGTGCAGATCGGCTGACCCCATGGCGGACCACACCATTTCCCGACGGCGCCTGCTCAGCACGGCCGGCGCCACCGGCCTCGCCCTCGGCGCGGCGGGCAGCGCCGCCGGGTACGCCGTCGCCTCCTCGGGCTCCTCCGACGGCTCCGGCGGGGCCGGGGCGGCCCTGACGACGCTCGGCGCGGACGAGGTGATGTTTCACGGGAAACATCAGCCGGGGATCACCACGCCCGTGCAGTCCCGCGGCCATCTGGTCGCCTTCGACCTCGCCGCGGGCTCCGGGCGCAAGGAGGCCGCGGCCCTGCTGCGCCGCTGGTCGACGGCGGCCGGGCAGCTGATGGCGGGCAAGCCGGTGGACGGCGCGGGCCCGGACACGGACATCGCGCGCGACGCAGGACCCTCCGCGCTCACCGTCACCTTCGGCTTCGGCCACAGCTTCTTCGGCCGCACCGGCCTGGAGAAGCAGCGCCCCGCCGCCCTGGACCCGCTGCCGGACTTCTCCTCCGACCACCTCGACAAGGCCCGCAGCAACGGTGACCTCTGGGTACAGATCGGCGCGAACGACCCGCTCGTCGCCTTCCACGCGCTGCGCGCCCTGCAACGCCTCGCCCGCCCGGCGGCGAAGGTGCGCTGGCAGATGAACGGCTTCAACCGCTCGCCGGGCGCCACCGCCCGCCCCATGACCACCCGCAACCTCATGGGCCAGATCGACGGCACGAACAATCCGCAGCCGTCCGACGACGACTTCAACCAGCGGATCTTCGTTCCCGGCAGACCGGACGGCACGGATCCGCTCTGGATGGCCGACGGCTCGTACGTCGTCGTACGCCGTATCCGGATGCTCCTCGACGACTGGGAGGAGCTGTCCACCCGCGCCCAGGAAGAGGTCATCGGCCGCCGCAAGTCCGACGGCGCGCCCCTCACCGGGGGCACGGAGACCACCGAGATGGAGCTGGAGAAGACCGTCCGCGACGGCCGCAGCGGTCGCGACGAACTCGTCGTACCGCTCAACGCCCACGCCCGCATCTCACGGCCGGACCAGAACGGCGGCGCCGCGATGCTGCGACGACCCTTCTCGTACCACGACGGATTCGACGCCAAGGGCGAGCCGGACGCCGGGCTCCTGTTTGTCTGCTGGCAGGCGAACCCCTTGCAGGGCTTCGTCCCCGTACAGCGCAAGCTCGACCGCGGCGACGCCCTGTCCGCGTTCATCCGGCACGAGGCGAGCGGACTGTTCGCGGTGCCGGGCGGGGCAGCGGCCGGGGAGTACGTGGGGCAGCGGCTCCTGGAGGGGTGACGCGGCCGGGCCAGGCACACGGCCGGGCGAGGCGCGAGGCGTGCGGCCGGGCCAGGCGCGCGAGGGGGCGTCAACAGTGGCCGTCGGCCTGCTCCCGCGGTCGCTGTACGCCATCCGTCCCACCCTGCGCATTAGTGTGACGGCATGTCGGCGACGCGATATACCTACCTCGGCCCCGAGGGCACCTTCACCGAAGCTGCCCTGCGCACCCTGCCCGAAGCGGCCACCCGTGAGCTGGTCCCGATGGTGTCCGTTCCGGCCACCCTGGACGCGGTGCGCAGCGGAGAGGCCGCGGCGGCGCTCGTACCCATCGAGAACTCGGTGGAGGGCGGTGTCACCACGACCGTCGACGAGCTCGCCAAGGGCGAGCCGCTGATGATCTACCGCGAGGTCGTCCTGCCGATCGCCTTCGCGCTGCTCGTGCGCCCCGGCACCAAGCTCAAGGACATCAAGACGGTGACGGGTCACCCGGTGGCCCAGCCGCAGGTGCGCAACTGGCTCGCCAAGCACCTGCCGCACGCGGTGTGGGAGTCGGCGGCCTCCAACGCGGACGGGGCGCGGCTCGTGCAGGAGGGCCGGTACGACGCGGCGTTCGCGGGCGAGTTCGCGGCGGCGACGTACGGCCTCCAGGCCCTGGTCACCGACATCCACGACGCGCAGAACGCGGCGACCCGGTTCGTGCTCGTGGGCCGTCCGGCCCGGCCCGCCGCGCCGACCGGTGCGGACAAGACCTCCCTGGTGATCTGGCTGGGCGACGACCACCCCGGTGCGCTGCTGGAGCTGCTCCAGGAGTTCGCGGTGCGCGGCGTCAACCTCGTCCGCATCGAGTCCCGGCCGACAGGACAGGGCATCGGCAACTACTGCTTCAGCGTCGACACGGAGGGCCACATCACGGAGCGCCGGGTGGGCGAGGCCCTGATGGGCCTGAAGCGGATCTGCCCGAAGGTGCGCTTCCTGGGGTCCTACCCGCGCGCCGGTGTGGCCCTGGAGGACGTGCGGCCGCTGCGTCCGGGGACGTCCGACCGGGAGTTCGTGGCGGCGGCGGACTGGCTCACACAGTGCCAGGACGGCCGATTCTGAACGTTTCTGCGGTCCTACCTGCAGATTTACGTTGTCCACAGAAGTTATCCACAGGTGCCCTTCTCGATCTGGGGACAAGTCGACAACGAAGCGCGACATCGTCGACAAAGCGGTACGCAGCCCCCAGTTGTGTCCACACCCCCGTACGTCACCCCTCGTCCACCCTTTTGTAGCGATCAACTCTTTGGAGTTAACCAATTCCACTCGAAAGTTGGCCGGGAGGGGGTTTGGGGCAGAAATCCAGTGGCGTGCGAGGAGCATTTGGAAGTGCCCATTCCGGCATCCACAGAGCTTTCGCACAGCCTGTGGATAACTTTTCGGCAACCCTCGATCCTGTGGACAACCGCACCCTCAAGTCCCGTTGCCCACAAGGTGATCCGGTCAAGGCGACAAGAGCCCTGTGCCCCGTTTCGGGGAACCGTGTCCGGTTTATTGACCTTGTACGGGCCGATCGGTTCGCGTCGATCTTCGGCCAGTCCGGCCGACGCCCGAAGCAATGGCGAGACCCCGAGGCCAATCCGGCAAAACGGGCAAAAAGTACGCATCGAGAATAACGATTCGTGGGCCGCAACCACGCGACGGTAGCCTTGAGGGGTGATTGACCTTCGCCTGCTCCGTGAGGACCCCGACCGTGTGCGCGCTTCGCAGCGCGCCCGTGGAGAGGACGTCGATCTCGTCGACGCCCTGCTCTCCGCCGATGAGCGGCGCAGGTCGTCCGGGCTCCGCTTCGACGAGCTCCGCTCCGAGCAGAAGGCGCTCGGCAAGCTCATCCCCAAGGCGGCCGGCGACGAGAAGGCCGAGCTCCTGAAGAAGGCGGGCGAGCTGGCCGCGGCCGTCAAGGCCGCCAACGCCGACCAGGACGACGCCGACGAGGAGACCAAGCGTCTCCTCCTGCGCCTCGGCAACCTCGTGCACGCGGACGTGCCGGTGGGCGGCGAGGAGGACTTCGTCGTCCTGGAGACGCACGGCACGATCCGTGACTTCGCCGCCGAGGGCTTCGAGCCCAAGGACCACCTGGAGCTCGGCGAGGCCCTCGGCGCCATCGACGTCGAGCGCGGCGCGAAGGTCTCCGGATCGCGCTTCTACTACCTGACGGGCGTCGGCGCCCTGCTCGAACTCGCGCTGGTCAACGCGGCGATCGCGCAGGCCACGGAGGCCGGGTTCACCCCGATGCTCACCCCCGCCCTGGTGCGCCCGCGCGCCATGGAGGGCACCGGCTTCCTCGGCCAGGCCGCCGAGAACGTGTACCACCTGGAGAAGGACGACTACTACCTGGTCGGCACCTCCGAGGTCCCGCTCGCGGCGTACCACATGGACGAGATCGTCGACGCCGACAAGCTCCCCCTGCGGTACGCCGGGTTCTCCCCCTGCTTCCGCCGCGAGGCCGGCACCTACGGCAAGGACACCCGCGGCATCTTCCGTGTGCACCAGTTCGACAAGGTCGAGATGTTCTCGTACGTCGACCCCGAGGACGCGGAGAACGAGCACAAGCGCCTCCTGGACTGGGAGAAGCAGTGGCTGACCGGCCTCGAACTGCCCTTCCAGGTGATCGACGTGGCCAGCGCGGACCTGGGCGCCTCGGCCTCGCGCAAGTACGACTGCGAGGCCTGGATCCCCACCCAGGGCAAGTACCGCGAGCTGACCTCGGCGTCGAACTGCGACAGCTTCCAGGCCCGCAGGCTCTCGGTGCGCATGCGTGAGGAGCACGACGGCAAGAAGACCGTCAAGCCCCTCGCCACGCTGAACGGCACGCTGTGCGCGGTGCCGCGCACGATCGTGGCCCTCCTGGAGAACCACCAGCTGGCCGACGGTTCCGTGCGCGTCCCGGAGGTCCTGCGACCGTATCTGGGCGGCCGCGAGATCCTGGAGCCCCTCACCAAGTGAGCACCGCCCCCGCCACCCCGACCGGCGCCGCAGGACCGGCCTTCCCGTATCCGCTCGTCGCGACCGACCTCGACGGGACGCTCCTGACCGCCGACGACGCGATCTCGGCGCGCACCCGGGACGCGCTCGTCGCCGCCACCGCGGCGGGCGCGGCCCACATCATCGTGACCGGCCGCTCCGTCGCCTGGACCCGGCACATCCTCGACGACCTCGGTTACCAGGGGATCGCGGTGTGCGGGCAGGGCGCGCAGGTCTACCACGCGGGCGAGCACCGCCTGCTGACCTCCGTGACCCTCGACCGGCAGCTCGCCGGGCTCGCCCTCGCCAAGATCGAGGCGGAGGTCGGCCCCCTGGCGCTCGCCGCGAGCCGCGACGGCCTGGACGGCGAGGTCCTGGTCGGCCCCGGGTACGCGGTACAGGAGGGCCCGCTCCCCGTCATCCCGTTCACGGACGTGGCGGACCTGTGGGCGGCGCCGCTCAACAAGGTGTACGTCCAGCATCCCGGGCTCGGCGACGACGCCCTGGCGGCCGTGGCGCGGGAGGCCGCCGGTGATCTGGTCGGCGTGACGATGGCGGGCGAGGGGATAGTGGAGCTCCTGCCGCTCGGCCTGACCAAGGCGACGGGCCTGTCCATCGCGGCCCGCCGCCTCGGCGTGCAGGCCGCGGGCACCATCGCGTTCGGCGACATGCCCAATGACATCCCGATGTTCGCCTGGGCCGCGCACGGCGTGGCCATGGCCAACGCACACGAGGACCTCAAGGCGGTGGCCGACGAGGTGACGTCCTCCAACGAGGAGGACGGCATCGCCGCGGTCCTGGAACGCCTCCTGCCGTAGCAGGGCCCTGCGCCCGACGACGACTCCCGCCGCGGACAAGTGGCCCACGCGCCCGTGCGGGCAGCCACGCACCTTGTTGTGGGCGTGCGCGCGGGCCGGCCCCGGGGCCACGGAAGGTTCCCGCGACTCCGGACCGGCCCGGCGCGAAGTTGGGTGGGCGACCCGCGCACATGTGCGCGCTCGAAGCGGTCGCCCCGGGCGATCCCCCGTAGCGTGCTCGGACGGAGTGAGTAACTACCCCGGAGCACACCCGAACCGCCCTGCCGGAAGCGCGGCGTGCCGTAGAAGGAACGCCGTCGGCTCCACTCCCAGAAGGTGAGCACCGGGACGAACCCGGCGCGTTGACATCCCCAACTCTGCCGAGCGAGGAACCCGAGCGCCACCGAATTACGCTCTCGGCAGCACGCCCGCACACCCCTGCCCCGCCCCGCTACTTGCGCCGCCGCTTCTTCTTGCGCCGACTGAAGAACCACCCGGCGGGCGGCTCGTCGGACCGCCAGGGCTGCGGCTCCGGCGCCCCGTCCCGCCAGCGCGCGGAGAGCATCCGGGCCCGTGCCGACGGCTCGGCCGCCTCCGCGGACCGTATGAAGTCGGCGTCGAGGACCACGTCGTCCCAGTCGGGCTCGCCACCCGGACGCGCGTCCGGGCCCTCGCCCGGCTCCTCGCCCGGTCCGTTGTCGGCTGCCATCGCGGCACCTCCCGGCCACATCTCCCGCGTCCTGCTTCCCAGTGTCCCCACCCGAGGGTGAAGCCGCCGTGAAGACTCCGGGCCACCCGAGGACTCGGCGTCACCCGCTCCCGTGGGTCCTCTCCCGTGGGTCCTCTCCGTGGGTCCTCTCCGTGGGTTCTCTCCGTGGGTCCTACTCCTCCCCGGCCAGCGTCAGCGTCCGCAGCTTCTGCCCCGCGTACCAGGTGGCCCCGGCCGTGACCACGACCAGGAGGATCACCGCGGCGGGCAGGCCCACGTCCGAGGTGACCAGGTCACCGCCGTCCGCGGCCTTGTGGGCGACGGCGAGGGACCACTGCTGGACGCTCAGCGTGCGGGCACCGGCGACGAGGGACCCGAAGAGCGCCTCCCACACCAGGGCGTAGACGAGGCCGAGGACCACCGCGTGCCGGGTGATGGTGCCGAGCAGCAGGAAGATCGCCGCGTACGCGATGGAGGAGACCAGGGAGGCGATGGTGTAGGCCACGGCGACCTGCTGGCCGTTGCCGTTCAGGATCATGCCCGCGACGAAGGTCGGGAGCGCCGAGAACGCCATGGTGACGGCGATCGCGACGGTGAGCTTGGTGACGATGATCGTGGGCCGTTTGACCGGCTTGGACAGCAGGTAGAGCACCGAGCCGTCGTCGATCTCGGGACCGATGGCGCCGGTGCCCGCGATGACGCCGATGATCGGCACCATCGTGGCGAGCGCGAAGCCGCCGAGCAGGTCGGACGCGACCTGGTCGTCGACTCCGCTGAGGGCCCGTACCGCCACGGAGATGACGATGAGCAGCAGGGGCAGGGCGAAGAGGATGAGGGCCCGGCGGCGGCCGAGCAGTGCCCGGTAGGTGAGCCGGGCGACAGTGGGGTCGTACACGGTGGCTCCCTTCAGGCCGCGACGAGGTAGGAGAAGACCGACTCGAGCGACTCGTCCGAGGGCGAGACGGTCAGGAGCCGGATGCCGTGTTCGCGGGCGATGCGTGGCAACAGGGTGGTGAAACGCCCGAAGTCGACGGCCTGGATGCGCAGCGCGCCCTCTTCCAGGTCGACCTCGATGCCCGCGGTCGACGGGTCGGCGATGAGGACGGCAGCGAGCGCGCGGTCGTCGCTCGATCGCACCAGGTAGCGGTGCGGCCGGTCCGTCATCAGACGGCGGATCCTGCGGAAGTCGCCGCTGGCCGCGTGGCGTCCGGCGACGACGACCTCGATGTGGGAGGCGAGCTGTTCGACCTCTTCGAGGATGTGCGAGGAGAAGAGCACGGTGCGGCCCTCGTCGCCCATGGTGCGCAGCAGTTCCATGAGTTGCATGCGCTGGCGCGGGTCCATGCCGTTGAAGGGCTCGTCGAGCAGCAGCACGGACGGTTCGTGGACGAGGGCGGAGGCCATCTTCACGCGCTGCCGCATGCCCTTGGAGTACGTCGAGATCTTGCGGTCCTGCGCGTACTCCATCTCGACCGTGGCGAGGGCGCGCTGGGCGGCCTTCTTGCCCAGGCCGTGCAACTCGGCGTTGGCGACGACGAATTCGCGGCCGGTGAGGAAGTCGTACATCCCCTCGCGCTCGGGGACGATGCCGAGGTGCTCGTAGATCTTCTCGTTGCGCCAGGTCGGCCGGCCGTCGAGGCTGACGCTGCCCGTGGAGGGGGCGAGGAAACCACCCATCATGCTGATGAGGGTGGACTTTCCGGCGCCGTTCGGGCCGAGCAGACCGGTGACCCCGGGGCTGATGGTCATCGTGATGTCGTTGACGGCCACGACGTTGCCGAACCAGCGGGACACGTGGTCGATGGTGAGAGTACTCATGGGCGCAGCCCGTTCCTTGGAAGGGTGGTGGTGGGCGACGGGTGGGCCATGCTCAGAGCCCGGCCTTTCGGTAGCGGCGCAGCAGGCCGGCGTAGCTGCCCGCGATGAGGGCGAGGGTGACAAGGACGTACACGACGCCCGCTCCGGTCGAGGGGCCTTCCTCCCCGGGGAAGGCGGACGTGGCTCCCAGGAAGGCGGTCTGCACGCCGTCGATCAGGGTGATCGGCGAGAACAGGCCGAGCCAGCCGATGGCGCTGCCGCTGCCCTGTTCGTCGGCGATCGCCTGGACGGTGGACACCGCTCCGTAGGAGATGGTCAGGACGGCGATGACGGCGGCGATACCGAGGCCGCGGCGCGGGGTGACCGCCGAGATGAGCAGCGCGATCCCGGCGAAGAGTACGGAGAGCAGAGCCACGGAGACCAGCCCTTGGGCGAATCCCTTCGTCTGGTCGGCGAAGTCAAGTTTGGCGAGCAGTGCTCCTGTGTAGAGCACGATCAGGGGAGCGGCCGTCAGGATGAACAGGGCGCTGGAGAGTGCCGCGAACTTCGCGCGTACGTAGTCGACCCGTTCGATGGGCCGGGAGAAGTACAGCGGCACGGTCTTGAACCGCAGGTCCCTGGAGACGGTCTGCGGGGCCTGGGCGGCCAGATAGAGGCTGATGACGGCCTGGAGGACGATGGCGTAGCGCGTGTAGTCGACGGGCAGGTCGTTGGCCTTGGTGGCCACCGCAACCGCGACCATGATCAGTGCGGGGGCGCACATGACCCCGAAGAGGATCATCGGCAGGACCTTGGACTTGGCCGAGCGGCCGAGTCCGTAGGCGCCGCGCAGGCTCTGCGAGAACAAGGAGCGGGTGGCGTAGGCGCGGCCCAGGCGCTGGCCGTCGTAGTGGCGGTAGCCGATGTTGTGGATCTGTGTGGAGTCAGCGGGCATCGCGGCCGCCTCCCGTTCGCTCGGCGGTGATCGCGGGGGTCGCCGTGGTCGCGGGGGTCGCATCGGCATCGGTGGCCGCGGGGGTCACAGCGGCATCGCTGGCTGCGGCGGCCTCGCTAGATGCGGCGGCCGCGGTGGTCACAGCGGCATCGCTGGTTGCGGCGGCCGCGGTGGTCGCGGCGGCCTTCTCGGCCCTCGCGGTCTCTTCGTCGTGGGCGCGGAAGACCTCCGCGATGTGGTGCCTGCGCTGTTCCATCCGGACGAGTCCGAGGCCGAGGTCTGCGACGACGTCCCGGAGCAGGTCGTAGGTCTCCTCGCTCTCCGCTTCGAGCAGCACGGTGTGTCCGGCGCCGGGCAGGCCGCCGCCGTCGTCGTGCGTGGCCACGCCGCGGGCCGCCAGGGCGGCGCGCAGGGCGGCCGTCCCGTCGGGGTGGGTGTCGCTGTCGGTGACCTCCACGGCCACGGTCGTGGTGCTCTGGGTGAAGTCCGTGGTGGAGCTGGAGCGCAGCAGCTTGCCGCCGTCGATGACGACGACGTGGTCGCAGGTGCGCTCCAGTTCGCCGAGGAGGTGCGAGGTGACGAGGACCGAGATCCCGAAGTCGGTGTGCACGCGCCGGATCAGGCCCAGCATCTCGTCGCGTCCCACCGGGTCGAGGCCGTTGGTGGGCTCGTCGAGGAAGACCAGCTGCGGGTCGTGGACTAGGGCCTGGGCGAGCTTCACGCGCTGCTTCATGCCGGTCGAGTAGCCGCCGATGGGGCGGTAGCGCTCCTCGTAGAGACCGACATGGCGCAGGGTGTCCGCGGTGCGCTCGCGGGCGGCGGTCGGCGGCAGGCCCGACATGCGCGCCATGTGGACGACGAACTCGGTGGCCGAGACGTCGGGCGGCAGGCAGTCGTGCTCGGGCATGTAGCCGACGCGCTCGCGGATCTGGCCGCCGCTGGTGGCGACGTCGAGGCCGAGCACGGCGGCGCGGCCCTCCGTGGCGGGGGAGAGGCCCAGCAGGATCTTGATCAGTGTGGACTTGCCGGCTCCGTTGGCTCCGACGAGTCCGGTCACACCGGGCCCGATATCCATGGAGAGCCGGTCAAGCGCGGTCACCCTCGGGAACCGCTTGCTCAGGCTTTCGGTCGCGATCACAGTCACGATTCGAACGTAGTGGCGCGGGCCACAGCGGGCGTCAGTCTTGGGGCCCGGTCCTGCGTCCCTCTCGAGTATTACGGGCCCGTAGGGGTCGTACGGAAGTCACCCCCGAGACCGACGGGCGTCGCGTCCCCCGGCTCCCTCCGGGAACTTCCGGATCTGTCCCCCGGGGTCACGCACACCTATTGACGCAGCCGTCAGGCATTGTCACATTCATCAGTGTCAAGTTACGAACGCGTACGGAGACCAACGCGTACGGGGACGGCCTGCGGCACCCGGCGGCGCCCGGCGGTGTGCGGCGGTGTGCGGCGGACGGCATGGCGGAGACGGCGGACGGACGGTGGCATGACCTCAGCAGTGCAGGGTGGACTCTCCGCGGAGCTCAGGGGTTTCCAGCGGGTGCAGACCCTCGCGTACGCATGCGCGGAAGCGGTCGCCGCACAGCTCAGGCCGGGGGTGACGGAGCGCGAGGCGGCGCGGATGCAGCGGGAGTGGCTGCGGGCGCGGGGCGTCAGGGACTGGTTCCATCTGCCCTTCGCCTGGTTCGGGGACCGCACGGCCTTCGTGAACTTCCGCATCCCACTCCAGTTCTTCCCCACCAACCGCCGCCTGGAGCCGGGGATGCCCTTCATCCTCGACATGGCCCCGGTGTACGAGGGCTGCACCGCGGACATCGGCTACTCCGGCTGCCTCGGCCTGAACCCCGTGCACGACAAGCTGCTCGCGGACCTGGAGGCGCACCGCGCGCTGATCCTGCGGGAGGTGCGCGAGCGCCGCCCGCTCCGGGAGATCTACGAAAGCGTGGACCGGCTCATGGTCCGCCAGGGGTATGCCAACCGCCACCGCGCCTATCCCTTCGGCGTCATCGCGCACAAGGTGGACCGCGTCAAGGAGCGCCGCCTGTCGCCGCACGTCTTCGGGTTCGGCACGCAGTCCCTGAAGGGCCTCGCGAGCGACGTGCTGCACGGCCACCGGGACGGCTGGTCCCCGCTGTGGTCGCCGTACAAGTTCTCCGATCACCCGCCGCAGCCGGGACTGTGGGCCGTGGAGCCCCATCTGGGCTTCCGCGGCACGGGCGCGAAGTTCGAGGAGATCCTGGTCGTCACGGACTCCGCGGACCCCGAGCAGAGCGCCTTCTGGCTGGACGACGACCTGCCGCATGTGCGGCGCTGGGCCGAGGAAAGGGCTGCCGCATGACCACCGTCGATCTTCTGGGTGCGCGCGAGCGCTGGGTGCGCACGGGCGGCGTGGAGCTGTGCGTCGCCGAGCTCGGGGACGCCTCGCGGCCCACGGTCCTGCTCGTGCACGGCTATCCGGACTCCAAGGAGGTGTGGTCCGAGGTAGCCGTCCGCCTGGCCGACCGCTTCCACGTGGTGTTGTACGACGTGCGGGGGCACGGCAGGTCCACGGCCCCCAAGCCGCTGCGGGGCGGCTTCACCCTGGAGAAGCTGACCGACGACTTCCTCGCCGTCGCCGACGCCGTCAGTCCGGACGCGCCGGTGCACCTGGTGGGCCACGACTGGGGTTCGGTGCAGTCCTGGGAGTTCGTGACGGTCGAGCGCACACAGGGGCGCATCGCGTCCTTCACGTCGATGTCGGGCCCCTCCCTGGACCACTTCGGGCACTGGATCAAGAAGCGCGTGACCCGGCCGACCCCGCGCCGGGCCGCCCAGCTCATCAACCAGGGCGCCAAGTCCTGGTACGTGTACATGCTGCACACCCCGGTGCTGCCCGAACTGGCCTGGCGCGGCCCGCTCGGCAAGCGCTGGCCGAAGCTCCTGCAACGCCTGGAGAAGGTTCCCGCGGACGGCTATCCCACGCTGTCGCTGCCGTCGGACGCCGCGCACGGCGCCTGGCTCTACCGCGACAACGTCCGCCCCCGGCTGCGCAGGCCCCGCCCCGACGCGTACGCACACGCCCCGGTGCAGCTCGTCGTCCCCTCCGGCGACATATTCCTCTCCGAGAGGCTCTACGACGATCTCGGCCGCTGGGCCCCGCAGTTGACCCGGCGCACGCTCCCCGCCAAGCACTGGGCGCCGCGCACCCGCCCGGACCAGCTCACCGCGTGGATCACGGACTTCGTCACGGCGCACGAGGACGGCGGCCCCGCCGCCCCGGCGAGCGCGGTCGCCCCGGCTCCCGGCAAGCACGCCGAGCGGTTCGCGGGCCGGCTCGTCCTCGTCACGGGCGCGGGCAGCGGCATCGGTCGCGCCACGGCGTTCGCGTTCGCCGAGGCGGGCGCCCGGGTGGTCGCCGTCGACCGGGACGCGGAGTCCGCCGCGCGCACCGCGGAGATGTCCCGACTCGTCGGCGCCCCGTCCGCCTGGGCCGAGACGGTCGACGTCAGCGACGAGCAGGCCATGGAGAAGCTCGCCGAAAAGGTCGCCACGGAGTACGGCGTGGTGGACGTCCTGGTGAACAACGCGGGCATCGGTCTCTCCGGTGCGTTCCTCGACACCAGCGCCGAGGACTGGAAGAAGGTCCTCGACGTCAACCTGTGGGGCGTGATCCACGGCTGCCGTCTCTTCGGCCGGCAGATGGCCGAGCGCCGCCAGGGCGGCCACATCGTCAACACGGCGTCCGCGGCGGCCTTCCAGCCCTCCAAGGCCCTGCCCGCGTACAGCACGTCCAAGGCCGCGGTCCTGATGCTCAGCGAGTGCCTGCGCGCCGAACTCGCCGGGCAGGGCATCGGCGTCTCGGCGATCTGTCCGGGCTTCGTGAACACGAACATCACGGCGACCACCCGTTTCGCCGGTGTCTCCGCCGACGAGGAGAAGCGCCGCCAGAAGAGGACCAGCCGTCTCTACGGCTTGCGGAACTATCCGCCGGAGAAGGTCGCCGACGCCGTGCTGCGCGCCGTGGTCCGCAATCAGGCCGTCGTGCCCGTCACCCCGGAGGCGCGCGGCGCCCATCTGATGTCCCGCTTCACGCCCAAGGCCCTGCGTGCGATCGCCCGGTTGGAGCCCCCGCTGTGAACGACCACCACGCGACCGTGCCCCGCCGTGTCTCGTTCGGCATGGACGAGCACTGCGGCGGCCCCGAGGCGTCCCGGTACGCGCGACGCGTCACGGCCATACCCTGCGGTCCGCGACGGTCGTACCATCCGTCGCGGGAAGGCGCGTCGGATGGAAGGCACGCTGCGCAAGGCGAGCCGCGCGGCCATCGCCCAGTGCCTGGAGCGTCGGAAAGGTCTTGAGCGTGGAGGAACGGCCGGCAGTCGCCGAGGTGTCGGTGCCCGCCCCGGATGAGCCGCGGGTGGAGTACCGCATAGAGGACCTCGCGCACCACAGCGGTGCAACGGTGCGCACCATCCGGGCCTATCAGGACCGCGGCCTGCTCCCCCGCCCGGAGCGGCGCGGCCGGTCCAACGTGTACGGGGACGCGCATCTGGCCCGCCTGCGCCAGATCGCCGACCTGCTCGACCGCGGCTACACCCTGGCGTCCATCAAGGAACTCCTGGAGGCCTGGGACGCGGGCCGCGGGCTCGGGGGCGTGCTCGGCCTGGTCGCCGAGGTCGACGGCCCCTGGACGGACGAGAAGGCCGACCGGATCACGCGGGCGGAGTTGGACGCGGCGTTCGGCGGCAATCCGGACGAGGCGGCGGTAGCGGACGCGGTCGCGCTCGGGGTCCTGGAGCCGTTGCCGGGGCGCGACGACGAGTTCCTGGTGCCGAGCCCTCAAGAGTTGGCCGTGGCGGCGGAGTTGCACGCGGCGGGCGTACCACTGTCGGCGATTTCAGCCCATTTGAGGGAGTTGAGGGGTCAGGTCGAGCATATCGCGGCCCGTTTCCTGGAGTTCACCAACGACCACGTCTTTGCCCGGTATCTCGGCAGCAGCCCGCCGAGCGAGGCCGACGCGGCGGAGGCGGCGTCGCTGGTCCGGCGTCTGCGCCCGCTGGCGCAGCAGTCGGTCGACGCCGAACTCGCGCGTGCCATGCGGACGTTCGCGACCCGTTATCTGCGCAGGCACCTCGCCCCCGAGGAGCCCGCACAACCGAGCGAGGAGCCGCAGCACATCGCCCTTCCCGCGCACACAATGCGCGCTGTGCAGAGTCTTGTTGGTGTGGAGAACACCGCGGCATTCATCGCGGCAGCTGCCGAACGCGAGGTCCAGAGCAGGACTTTGGACACACTTGCTGCAAGTCACAGCAGAGAACGACATGTTGCCCAAAAAGGGCAATTCGACTAGGAGTTGTCCACAGAATCGCCAACAAGCCTGTGGATAACCTGAGTTGGTTGTGGATCAAACCTGTCGCTCGAATTTCGTCGATGAAGAGTGGGTGGCACGAAATCGAGTCCGCGGAGAACGAGCGGCGCGCGCCCCGGCGCGGGCCCTCGCCGCGGCGCTGCCGGAGCCGGGGTGTGGTCCCCGCCGCGGCGCGACCGGGGCCGGGGTGTGGCCCCGGTCCGGACGGAGCCGCCCCGGTGGCCACTCCGGGCACAGCCGTACCCTCGGAGTCATGAGTCTGCGTCTGAGCACCGTGATCCTGCCCGTACGCCGCTGGCACGACGGCGGCAAGGAGCGCTGGCAGCGCGCCGAGGAGCTCGGGTTCCACACCGCGTACACCTATGACCATCTCTCCTGGCGGACCTTCCGCGACGGGCCGTGGTTCGGCGCGCTGCCGACGCTGACCGCGGCCGCGGCCGTGACCGGGCGCATGCGCCTCGGCACGCTCGTCACCTCGCCGAACTTCCGCCACCCCGTGACGCTCGCCAAGGAACTGATCACGCTCGACGACGTCTCGAACGGACGGATCACGCTGGGCATCGGCGCGGGCGGCAGCGGTTTCGACGCGAGCACGCTCCGCCGGGCCGGCGAGGAGCCCTGGACACCCCGTGAACGCGCGGACCACTTCGGGGAGTTCCTGCCGCTGCTCGACCGGCTCCTGACCGAGGACTCGGTCACGTACGAGGGCGAGCGGTACGCGGCGTACGAGGCGCGGAACATCCCGGGCTGCGTGCAGCGCCCCCGGCTGCCGTTCGCCGTCGCCGCCACCGGCCCGCGCGGCCTCAGGCTCGCCGCACGGCACGGGCAGGCATGGGTGACCACGGGTGACCCGAAGATCTCCGAGACGGGCACGCCGGAGCAGTCCCTGGAGGCCGTCCGCGGCCAGATCAACCGGCTCGGCGCGGCCTGCGCGGAGCTCGGCCGCGACGTCGACGAGCTCGGCAAGGTGCTGCTCACCGGCTTCACGCCGGACCGCCCGCTCGGCTCCTTCGACGCCTTCGTCGACTTCGCGGGCCGGCACGCCGCCCTCGGCATCGACGAGATCGTGCTGCACTGGCCGCTGCCCGACACGGACTTCGCCGCCGACGAGAAGCTCTTCGAACGCATCGCCACGGAGGCGCTCGCCCAGCTCTGAGCAGGCGTCCGACAGGAGGGACGGCGGGGGCGCACGGGTGGCCGGCACACTCAGATGTGCGCCCCGCCACACACCCGTGCGCGCATATGCGGGACACTCGTGTACGTGACCTCTACCACCCCACGGCCCCGGCCCCCGGCCCCTTCCGTCCCGCCCCGGCTGATCGCCACGGACCTGGACGGCACCCTGCTGCGCGACGACAAATCCGTGTCGGAGCGCACCGTGGCCGCGCTGGCCGCCGCCGAGGCGGCGGGCATCGAGGTCTTCTTCGTGACCGGACGCCCGGCGCGCTGGATGGACGTCGTCAGCGACCATGTGCACGGTCACGGCCTGGCGATCTGCGGCAACGGTGCGGCGGTCGTCGACCTGCACGGCAGCCCCGGCAGCCACCGCTTCGTGAAGGTGCGGGACCTGTCGCCCGCGACCGCCCTGGAAGTCGTCGGCATCCTGCGCGCGGCGGCGCCCGGCACGTCCTTCGCGATCGAGCGGACCGGCGGGGTGCACCACGAACCGGCCTACCCGCCGCTGCACCTGGACCCCGCCGTCGGCGTGGCCCCCGCGGAGAAGCTGCTCGCGGCCGGGGCCGACGGCGCCGACCAGCCCGTGCTCAAGGTCCTCGCCCACCACCCCGAGATCCTCCCGGACGCCTTCCTGACGCTCGCCCGGATCGCCGTGGGCGGCCTCGTGGAGATCACCCGGTCCAGCCCGACCGCCCTCCTGGAGATCAGCGGTCCCGGCGTCTCCAAGGCCAGCACGCTCGCCCTGTGCTGCGCCGAGCGCGGCATCAGCCACGAGGAGGTCGTCGCCTTCGGCGACATGCCGAACGACGTCGAGATGCTCACCTGGGCCGGAGTCTCGTACGCGATGGGCAACGCCCACGCGGACGTGATCGCCGCCGCGTCCGGCCGCACGGTGGCCAACAACGAGGACGGCGTGGCGGTCGTCATCGAACGCATACTCGCGGAGCGCCAGGAGCGGTAGCGGGCCCCGGAGGCTTGGAGAGGTCTGAAGTGGTTCTCTGTCTCTGTAGGCGCCTGGAGAGACCTGGAGAGACCTGGAGAGGCTCCGGACCTTGCAAGGACTCGGGCCTGTCGCCCTAGAGGTCGACTCCCCGTTCCGCCAGCCACTCCACCGGGTCCACGCCCGAGCCGAGGTGGGGCGTGAGGCGGGCCTCGAAGTGCAGATGGGGGCCCGTGGAGTTGCCGGTGGTGCCGGCCTGGCCGATCCACTGGCCGGCCCGCACCAGCTCCCCCTGGTCGACGGCGGCGGAGGCGAGGTGCGCGTACTGCGTGTACGAGTCGTCCTCGTGCCGCACCACGACCTCGATGCCGAAGCCGCCGCCGCACGCCACCCGCACCACCCTGCCGTCACCCACCGCCCGTACCGGGGCGCCGATGCCGACGGCGAAGTCCTGCCCGGTGTGCCGGCCCGCCCAGCGCTCGCCCGCGCTGTCGAAACCCGCGGACAACTCGTACGACTCCACGGGCGTCACCCACGCGCGCGTGGACGACCACGCCGGTTGGGAGAGCCGCTCGGCACCCCGGCACCGGCCCGCGGCGGCCGACCGGTCCGCCTCGCCCTGCAACGCCCACTGCGCCGACTCCAGCTTCTCCTCGATGTCCCGCTTCAGCCGCCCCAGATGGGCCGTGCGCCGGTCGAGCACGCGGCGGGCGCGGTCGGCGGACCGCTGGGCGACGCCGAGCCGGGCCGCGGCCCGCTGCGTCCTCGCGACGGTGTTGGTGACCGCCAGATCCGCCTGGCCGACGACGCGTCTGCCGCGCAGCAACTCCTCGGGGTCGTCCGCGAGCAGCAGCCGTGCGGTGAGCGGCAGCCCGCCACCGGTGCGGTACTGGGCGCTCGCCATCCGCCCCAGGTCCTCGTGCAGCACGGCGACCTCGTGCTGCTCCTCGGCGAGGAGCCGGTCCAGGCGCCGGACACGGGCCCGCTGGGCGTCGGCCACGCGTTCGCCCTCCTCGTAGCGCACGGTGGCGGCCTGCGCCTCTTCGTAGAGGTGGGTCACCGCGGCGCCCGCAGTGGGGACGTCGGGGCCCGCGGCGCCGTCGTCGCCGTCCGAGGCTGCCGACGGCGTCACGAGCAGGGTGGTCAGGGCGGTCACCGCGCACAGCAGGACCGGGGCGAGACGAGGGCGGCAGGACGGTGGACGCATGTCCCGGATCGTTGCCCGTGCGTACGGTCGACGATCCGGAGGACTCGTACGCGCGGGGGACCGGGTGACCCGTACGGCGCACACCCTTACCGCCGAACAGGGGTGTCCAGTGCGGCGGGCGTTCAGTGCGGAGGCGTGGGCGCGCAGCACGGTAGGCGCGCAGCGAGTGGACGCGAGCGCGGTGGACGCGAGCGCGGTGGGCGGTGGGCGTTCAGTGCGGTGCCTGCCACACCACCGTCGTGCCGCCCCCGTGCTCACCGATGCCGGGGCCGTGCCAGCTGTCGCCGCCGAGGGACTCCGCGCGCCGTTTGAGGTTCTTCAGGCCGCTGCGGCGACCGCCCTCCTTGATGCCGACGCCGTCGTCGGCGACGGTCAGACGTACGCCGTGCTGCCCGTCGGCAAGGAGCACCGTGGCGTCGACGACGACATCGATGCGGTCGGCGCGCGCGTGCCGGAAGGCGTTCGACAGCGTCTCGCGCAGGGCCGCGATGAGGTTCTTGCCGGTCAGCTCGCCGACGAGGGTGTCGACGGCGCCTACGAAGTGGTGCGAGGGCTTGAAGCCGAGCGGTACCGCCGCCATGTTGATCTCACGCAGGACCCGGGTGCGCAGCCCCGCGGGCGCCTCGGCGGGCCCCTGCTGGAGTGCGAAGATCGCCGTGCGGATCTCCTGGATCGTCACGTCCAGCTCGTCCACGGCCTTGACCACGCCCTCCTGCACCTCGGGCACGACGATCCGCCGCTGGGCGCCCTCCAGCATCATCCCGGTGGCGAACAGCCGCTGGATGACCAGGTCGTGCAGGTCGCGGGCGATCCGGTCGCGGTCCTCGTAGACGGCGAGCCGCTCCCGGTCCCGCTGTGCCTCCGCCATCATCAGGGCGAGCGCGGCCTGCGAGGCGAACTGGGCGGCGAGGGTCCGCTCCGCCTCCGTGAACGGCCGTGCCCCCCGCGCGCGGGGCGTGACGAGCGTCCCGAGGACCCGGCCGTCGCTCTGCAGCGGCAGCATCATGGCGGGCCCGTAGGAGCGCGCGAGGTCGGTCATGACGCGCGGGTCCGTGGCCGCGTCGTCGATGAACACGGCCCGCCCGTCGAGCAGATCGGCGATGATGCGGCTCTCCGGGGGCACGGTCACCCCGAGAGCCGCGCTCGGCCGGTCCGAGGACACGGCGACGATCTCCATGCCGCCCTCCTCGTCGGTCAGCAGCACGATGCCCGCGGCGGAGTCCGCCAGACGGCGCGCCTGCTCCGCGACGACGGCGAGCGCGTCGTCGGCGTCGGAGCCCGAGAGGAGTGCCGTGGTGACGGCCACGGACCCGTCGATCCACCGCTCGCGCTGCTTGGCGGCCTCGTACAGGCGGGCGTTGCCGATCGCGATCCCGGCCTCCGTGGCGAGGACGCGCACCATGTGCACGTCGTAGTCGTTGAACTCGCCGCCGCGCTTCTCGGTGAGGTAGAGGTTGCCGAAGATCTCCCCCTGGACGCGGATCGGCACCCCGAGGAAGCTGCTCATCGGCGGGTGGTGGGCGGGAAATCCGCAGGAGCGCCGATCGGTGGCGAGGTCGGCGAGGCGCAGCGTCTCCGGTTCGTGGATGAGCGCGCCGAGCAGCCCCCGGTGGCCGTCGGGGAGCCTGCCGATGTGCCGGGCGGTGGTCTCGTCGATGCCGGTGAAGACGAAGTCGGAGAGCCCGTCGCCGTCTTCGGAGACGACGCCGATCGCCGCGTAGCGGGCGTCCGTGAGCTCGGCCGCGGTCTCGCAGATGCGGTCCAGGGTGGTGTGCAGTTCCAGTCCCGTGCCGACGGAACGCATCGCCTCCAGGAGCTGCGGCACGCGCGCGGTCAGCTCGGTGGAAAGACCCTGAAGGCTCCGGGAGGCCCGCGCCGCCGCCTTCGCCGGGTCCGGGGCGCCGTCGGGCGGCGGGGCGGGTGCGGAAGCCGGAGGGACGGGCATGCCTTGAGAGTAGTTAGTCCGTTTTGCCAGGGAAAGTCGAGCCTTGACCGGTCCCTGGCATCCGGAAGCCACTCCGAACCACCTCTCTCAGCCGCCGACGCCCGTCAGCAGATCCGCCGCCGATTCCCGTTCCCGTGTCCGCCGCAGCGGTCCGTCGACGGCGAGCAGTTCGTCGTACGTACCGCGCTGCACCACCCGCCCGGCATCCAGGACGAGCACCTCGTCAACTTTGTCGAGTCCGACGAGACGGTGCGTGATGAGCACCGTGGTGCGGCCTTCGGTGGCCGCGAGCAGGTCGGCGGTGAGCGCGTCGGCGGTCGGCAGGTCGAGGTGCTCGGCGGGCTCGTCGAGCACCAGGACGGGGAAGTCGGCCAGCAGGGCGCGGGCGAGCGCGAGACGCTGCCGCTGGCCCCCGGAGAGACGGGCGCCGTGCTCGCCGACCGGCGTGTCGAGCCCCTCGGGCAGGGACCGCACCCAGCCGTCGAGGCGTGCCGCCGCGAGCGCCGCGTACAGCTCCCCGTCGTCCGCGTCCTTGCGGGCGAGCAGCAGGTTCTCGCGGACGGTGCTGTCGAAGACGTGGGCGTCCTGGGCGCAGAGTCCGACGGAGCGGCGCACGGTGTCGCCGTCGAGCGCCGACACGTCCGTGCCGCCCAGCGTGTACGTACCGTCGGCGGTGCCGAGGAAGCGCAGCAGCACATGGGCGAGCGTCGTCTTGCCGGACCCGGACGGGCCGACGACGGCGACGCGACGGCCGCGCTCCAGGGTGAGCGAGACGTCCGCGAGGGCATCGCGGTCCTGCCCGTCGTAGCGGGCGCGCACCGACTGGAGCCGCAGGGGGAAGGGCGTCCGCGGGGCCGGGGCGGAGGCTTCGGGCACCTGGTCCGCGGCGGGAGCCGCGGGGGTCGGGACGGGCTCACCCGGCGTGGGGGCCGTTACGGGCTCACCCGACGCGGGAGCCGGTACGGGCTCACCCGACGCGGGAGCCGGTACGGGCTCACCCGACGCGGGGGCCGTTACGGGCTCACCCGACGCGGGGGCCGTTACGGGCTCACCCGACGCGGGGGCCGTTACGGGCTCACCCGACGCGGGGGCCGTTACGGGCTCACCCGGCGCGGGGGCCGGTACGGGCTCAGGGGCGTCGAGGACCTCGACGACCCGCTCGGCGCTCTTCTTGACGCGCTGGCGGTACTGCACGGCGAGCGGCAGCCCCGTCACCGCCTCGAACGCCGCGAGGGGGGTGAGGACGACCACGGCGAGCGCCACGCCGCCGAGCCGACCGTCGTGCACACCCTGGACGCCGACGAAGGCGGCCGCCGCCACCGTCAGCCCCATGGCCAGGGTGCCGAGCCCGTCGCCGAGCGCGGTGGCGCCCGCGGTCCGCCCGGCGATCCGGGTCAGCTCGGCGTCGGCGGCCTTCGCCCGGTCGGTACGGCCGCGCAGGGCACCCGCGACCGTCAGTTCGGCCGTGCCGGTGAGCAGGTCGGCCACCCTGGTGGCGAGCACACCGCGCGCGGGGGCCAGCCTGCGCTCGGCGCGGCGGGCGACGGCTCCGCTGACGAGGGGCACGCCGACACCGGCGGCCAGCAGGCCCACGGCCAGGACGGCCCCCGCCTCCGGGAGCAGCCACGCGGTGAAGCCGACGGCACCGGCGCTGACGAGAGCGGCGGCACCGGCGGGCAGCAGCCAGCGCAGCCAGTAGTCCTGGAGGGCGTCCACGTCGGCGACGAGGCGGGACAGCAGGTCGCCGCGGCGGGTCGTCCGCAGGCCCGCCGGGGCGAGGCGTTCCAGGCGCCGGAACACCGCGACCCTGGTGTCGGCCAGCATCCGCAGCACCGCGTCGTGCGACACCAGCCGCTCGGCATAGCGGAAGCAGGCCCGCCCGATACCGAAGGCGCGGGTCGCCGTGACGGCGATCATCAGGTACATCACCGGGGGCTGCTCGGAGGCCCGCGAGATCAGCCACCCGGAGGTGGCCATGAGCCCCACGGCGCTCCCGAGGGCGAGACTCCCCAGGAACAGCGCAAGCGCCAGCCTCCCCTTGCGCTCCCGTGCCGCTTCCCTGACCCGGGCGAGCACCCCACGCGCCGAGCGGGCCTCCCCCCACGCAGCCGCGGAATCGGGGGCAGTCCCTTCACTCCCGCCACGGACGACAGCCCCACTGCCGCTGAGGGCGACAGCCTCGCTCCCACCCCTGCCGCTGTGCCCGAGGTTCGGGGCACCGTCCGCGTCAGCGCCCACCCGTACGACCCGGTCGGCGACCGCAAGCAGCGCAGGCCGGTGGACTACGAGAACCACGGTCCGCCCGACAGCCAGCCTCCGGACCGCCTCGACGACTCCGGCCTCGGTCTCCCCGTCCAACGCGGCAGTGGGCTCGTCCAGAAGCACCACAGGCCGATCGGCAAGAAACGCCCGCGCCAGAGCGACCCGCTGCCGCTGCCCGGCGGAGAGCCCGACCCCGTCCTCCCCGAGGACGGTCTCGACGCCCCGGGGCAGCCCGGTCACGAACTCCCAGGCCCCCGCGGCACGCAGCGCCCCAGCCACGGCCGCGTCGTCCGCCCCGGGGCGGGCCAACCGCACGTTGTCCGCGATGCTGCCCGCGAACAGGTGCGGCCGCTGCGGCACCCAGGCAACCCGCTCGCGCCACCGCTCAAGCTCGACGTCAGCGAGATCGCTCTCACCGACACCAGCACCAGCACCAGCACCGACACCGACACCGACACCGACACCAGCATCAGCATCAGCACCGCCGCCACCAACACCAACACCACCGCCATCGGCACCGCAACGGCCGACGTCACCGCCCCCGACCAGAACCCGCCCCCCAGCAGGCCGGACAAAGCCCAACAGCGCGCTCAGGACGGTCGACTTGCCGGAGCCGCTCGGCCCCACCAGGGCCACCGTCTCCCCGGCCGCGACCGAGAACGACGCCCCGGAGACAGCGTCCTCCGTGCGCCCGGGGTACCGGACGGTGAGGCCGTCCACCCGCAGCCCGCCCCGCTCGGGCACCGGCCCCGTCCCCCCGGCCGGAACCGGGGTCTCGAGCACCCCGAAGATCTCCTCCGCGGCGGCGAGTCCCTCCGCTGCGGCGTGGTACCGCGCCCCGACCTGCCGCAGCGGCAGATACGCCTCGGGCGCGAGGATGAGGACGACCAGGCCGTCGTACAGCTCCATGTCGCCGTGGACGAGCCGCATGCCGATGGTGACGGCGACGAGCGCCACCGAGATGGTGGCGAGGAGTTCCAGGGCGAACGACGACAGGAACGCGATGCGCAGGGTGCGCATCGTCGCACGCCGGTACTCCCCGGTGATCTTCCGGATCGCCTCGGCCTGCGCCTTGGCCCGGCCGAACACCTTCAGCGTCGGCAGACCCGCGACGACGTCCAGGAAGTGCCCGGAGAGGCGGGACAGGAGCTGCCACTGGCGGTCCATACGGGCCTGCGTGGCCCAGCCGATCAGCATCATGAAGACGGGGATCAGCGGCAGCGTCGCCACGATGATCGCCGCGGAGACCCAGTCCTCGGTGACCACGCGCAGCAGCACCGCGGCCGGCACCACGACCGCGAGCCCGAGCTGCGGCAGATAGCGGGAGAAGTAGTCGTCGAGCGCGTCGACGCCCCGGGTGGCCAGCGTGATCAGCGAGCCGGTCCGCTGACCGGTCAGCCAGCCCGGACCGAGCTCGCCCGCCCGCTCCAGGAGCCGGCCCCGCAGCTCCGACTTGACCGCGGCGCTCGCCCGGTGCGCGGCGAGTTCGGTGAGCCATGCCACCAGCGCCCGGCCCACCGCGACCACCGCCAGCAGAACCAGCGGCGTACGCAGGTCACCGGCGTCGAGGCCGTCCTGGAAGCCGCCCACCACGATCTCGGCGATCAGCATCGCCTGGGCGACGACGAGGCCCGCGCCGGCCAGGCCGAGTACCACCACCGCGACGAGGAAGAAGCGCGTGGCACGGGCGTACCGGAACAGGCGCGGGTCAATCGGTTTCACGTGAAACACACCCTCCGAAGGAGCTTGAACGCGGGGCGAGTTGGGTCAGTACATGGCCTCGGCACGCAAGCTCTGTACACAGCCTCGTCACCCTAGCTCTACGTGCGGCGTCGTCACGAAGTTCTCCGCACGACTTCGTCACCTCGGCGCGATCCCGTCGGCTCGGACGCGCGATCCCGTCAGCGATCGTCACGACCGCGCACTCGCCGGGCATGCCCGCGCACTCTCACTGCGCGGCGTCGGTCGCATGCGCACCGTCGGCACGCGGATCGGGCGCATGCGGATCGGGCGCGATGTGCTGCGTGCCGATCCGCTTGCGGAACACCCAGTACGTCCACGACTGGTAGAGCAGCACGATCGGCGTCGCGACACCCGCGCACCAGGTCATGATCTTCAGGGTGTAGGGGGTGGACGAGGCGTTGGTGACCGTGAGGCTCCAGTCCTCGTTCAGCGACGACGGCATGACGTTCGGGAACAGCGTCAGGAAGAGCATCGCGACGGCGGCGACGATCGTGACGCCCGAGAGGGCGAATGACCAGCCCTCGCGCCCGAGCTTGATCGCCACGACGGCTGCGGCCAGGGCCACCACCGCCACGATCATCGCGGCCAGGCTCTTGCCGTCGCCCTTGTCGGCCTGCGTCCAGACGAGGAAGCCGAGCGCGAGCACCGCGGTGACCAGGCCCAGGGCGAGCGCCAGCCTCCGCGCCCGTATCCGGATGTCGCCGACCGTCTTCAGGGCCGTGAACACCGTGCCGTGGAAGGTGAACAGCGCCAGGGTGACCAGGCCGCCCAGGAGCGAGTACGGGTTGAGCAGGTCGAGGACGTTGCCCACGTACTCCTTCTGCGCGTCGATCTTGACGCCGCGCACGATGTTGCCGAAGGCCACGCCCCACAGGAACGCCGGGAGCAGCGAGGTCCAGAAGATCGCGTGTTCCCAGTTGGTCTGCCAGCGCTCCTCGGGGCGCTTCGCGCGGTACTCGAAGGCGACACCGCGCACGATCAGGCAGAGCAGAATGATCAGCAGCGGCAGATAGAAGCCGGAGAACAGCGTCGCGTACCACTCGGGGAAGGCGGCGAAGGTCGCGCCGCCCGCCGTGAGCAACCACACCTCGTTGCCGTCCCAGACCGGGCCGATGGTGTTGATGAGCACCCGCTTCTCGGTGCGGTCGCGGGCGAGCAGTTTGGTGAGGACGCCGACTCCGAAGTCGAAGCCTTCGAGGAAGAAGTAGCCGATCCACAGGACGGCGATGAGTACGAACCAGACGTCGTGAAGTTCCATGTCGCCTGTCTCCTTCAGTACGAGAAGGCCATGGGCCGGTCGGCCTCGGCGTCGGCGTCGGTGTCCGCGCCCGCGCCGCCGGGCGGGCCGCCGATCCTGGTGGGCGGGTTGAGGTCGGCCTCGGTGAGCTGCGGCGGTCCCTGGCGGACGTACTTGAGCAGCAGCCTGACCTCGATGACGGCGAGGATCGCGTAGATGAGGGTGAAGACGATCAGCGAGGTGAGCACCTCACCCTGCGACACGCCGGGGGAGACCGCGTCCTCGGTGCGCAGGACGCCGTAGACGACCCAGGGCTGCCTGCCGGTCTCGGTGAAGATCCAGCCCCAGGCGGTGCCGATGAGCGGGAAGATCAGCGTCCACTGGGACAGCCGCCACCACCAGATGCCCAGCTTCGGCGCCAGCTCCCGGTTCTTGGTGAGCATCAGCTTCGGTACGTCGTCCGCGCCGGTGCGGTGCTCGGGCGCCAGCCAGAACCTGCGCCGGGTGAGCCAGAGTCCGGCGGTGCACAGCGCCATCGAGACGCCGCCGAAGCCGATCATCCAGCGGTAGGACCAGTACGCGGTGGGGATGTTCGGCCGGTAGTCGCCGGGGCCGTACTTCTCCTGGGACTCCCGGTTGATGTCGTTGATGCCGGGGATCTCGGAGCTGAAGTCGTTCTTGGCGAGGAAGGACAGTATCCCGGGGATCTCGATGGCGACCTTGTTGTGGCCCTCGGCGACGTCGCCGTACGCGAAGATCGAGAACGGTGCCGGTTTCTCGGACTCCCACAGGGCCTCGGCGGCCGACATCTTCATCGGCTGCTGCTCGTACATCACCTTGCCGAGGGTGTCGGCACTGATGACGGTGAGCAGGGTGCCGGCGAACGCGGTGACCAGGCCGAGGCGCAGCGACATCCGCATAGTGCGGACATGCTGCTTCTTGCGCAGGTGGAAGATCGCGATGCCGGTCATGAAGGCGCCGCCGACCAGGACCGACGCGGCGATCACATGGAAGAAGTTGACGAGCGTCGTCTCCTGGAAGAGGACCTTGGCGAAGTCCGTCAGCTCGGCGCGCTCCTTGCCGTCCCGCTCCGTGATCCGGTAGCCGACCGGGTGCTGCATAAAGGCGTTCGCGGCGATGATGAAGTACGCCGACAGGATGGTGCCGATCGACACCATCCAGATCGTGGCGCAGTGCAGCTTCTTCGGGAGCTTGTCCCAGCCGAAGATCCACAGACCGATGAAGGTCGACTCGAAGAAGAAGGCGATCAGCGCCTCGAAGGCGAGCGGGGCACCGAAGATGTCGCCGACGAAGCGCGAGTAGTCGGACCAGTTCATGCCGAACTGGAACTCCTGCACGATGCCCGTGACGACGCCCATCGCGATGTTGATCAGGAACAGCTTGCCCCAGAACTTGGTCGCTCTGAGGTAGTGCTCCTTGCCCGTCCGCACCCAGGCCGTCTCGAGGATCGCCGTGAGGGCGGCCAGGGAGATCGTCAGGGGGACGAAGAGGAAGTGGTAGACGGTGGTGATGCCGAACTGCCATCGCGCCAGTGTTTCCGGCGCCAGAGCCAGGTCCACGTCGACTTCTCCTTACGTGCCGTGGTCGAACCGGCATTTTGCTCTGTATGTCGCTGATGTCGGCGACATACATGGAGCAACTAGGACGCGCTTGTGAACGCGTTCACATTCACAAGCATTATGTCGTACGGGCGGACGATGTCCGAATGGGGGGTCCCCGTTACTGCGGGGAACGGTGCGGCCGGGTGCGCGGGGCGATCACCGGCCGCTCTTCGGCCGACACGCGGGAGGGGCCGACAGCACGGTTGCCGTCGGTCCCTCCTGGTCCCGTCCCGGGAGGCTAGAGCTCCTTGCGGAACGTCTCCGCCGCCTGCAGGAAGATGTCGTTCGCCTCGGTCTCGCCGATCGTGATCCGCGCTCCCTCACCCGCGAAGGGCCGCACGACCACACCCGCCTTCTCGCACGCCGCCGCGAAGTCCACCGTCCGGTCGCCGAGACGCAGCCACACGAAGTTCGCCTGCGTCTCCGGGACCGTCCAGCCCTGGCCGCGCAGCGCCTCGGCCACCCGCGTGCGCTCGCCCACCAGCGCCCCGACCCGGCCCATCAGCTCGTCCTCGGCGCGCAGCGAGGCCACCGCCGCGTCCTGCGCGAGCTGGCTCACGCCGAAGGGCACCGCCGTCTTGCGCAGCGCGGCGGCCACCGGCTCGTGGCCGACCGCGAAGCCGACCCGCAGGCCCGCCAGGCCGTACGCCTTGGAGAACGTACGCAGAACGCAGACGTTCGGCCGGTCACGGTAGATCTCGATGCCGTCCGGCACCTCGGGGTCGCGGATGAACTCCCGGTACGCCTCGTCGAGCACGACGAGGACGTCGCTCGGCACCCGGTCCAGGAAACGTTCGAGCTCGGCCCGGCGCACCACCGTGCCGGTGGGGTTGTTGGGGTTGCAGACGAAGATCAGGCGCGTGCGGTCGGTGATCGCCGCGGCCATCGCGTCCAGGTCGTGCACCTCGCCCGGCGTCAGCGGCACCCGCACCGACGTGGCGCCGCTCACCTGCGTGATGATCGGGTACGCCTCGAAGGAGCGCCACGCGTAGATCACTTCGTCGCCCGGACCCGCGGTCGCCTGGATCAGCTGCTGGGCGACGCCGACGGAGCCGGTGCCGGTGGCGATGTGCGAGACGGGCACGCCGAAGCGGTCGGCCAGCTCGGTCATCAGGCCGGTGCAGGCCATGTCGGGGTAGCGGTTGAAGCTCCCGGCCGTGGCGAGCACGCTCTCCATGACGCCGGGCAGCGGCGGGTAGGGGTTCTCGTTCGAGGACAGCTTGTAGGCCACCGGACCACCGGCCGCGGCGGGCTTGCCCGGCTTGTAGGTGGGAATCCCCTCCAGCTCGGCGCGCAGCCTCGGACTCGTCTCACTCACCGCGGTCCTCCTCGTGATCATCCGGACTTCAATGATTCTCACCTTATGAGGATTCGGCGCCGCTGCGAATGGGTCATCGGTCTCGGTCCGGACAACGACACCGGACCACGGCACCGGACCACGGCACCGGTCCACACCCGGGACGCACCAATGGAGGACGGTCGGCAGCGGCCCGCACGAGGGCGTCACGGCACCCCGCACCAGGGGCCACAGGGCACCGGGCAGGGGGGAGCGTTTCTCGTTCCGGCACGCGCCGGTGGCTCACTCCGTGGCGCGCATCACCCGTGAAGGTGAGTTGAGACCTCTTCGAGACCTGGGTCATTTGGCAGGCCCCCGCGCGACGACAAGGTACCGATGCCTCACTACAGGCCCAACTCCCTATGTTTCCAAGGTCATTGAGTGTTTTCCACCATGCAGAAACGTGCCTGTCAACGGGTGCATATGCGTCCGCACTACCCACCCCCATGAGCCCTACTATCGGCTCGCCATGACAGCAGCAGGGAAGCACCAGGTGAGCCGAGCGGAGACCTCCCGCCGGGGCAACCGGCAAAGCCGAGCGGGTATCAGAGACGTCGCCGCAGCAGCCGGTGTCTCCATCACGACTGTCTCAGACGCCCTCAACGGCAAGGGCAGGCTGCCCGACGCCACGCGACGCCATGTCCGCGAGGTCGCCGACCGCCTGGGCTACCGCCCGTCGGCCGCGGCCCGAACCCTCCGTACCGGCAAATCGGGCCTCATCGGCCTCACCGTGACGACGTACGGGGATGAACCTTTCACCTTCACGGAATTCGCGTACTTCGCGGAGATGGCGAGAGCCGCGACCTCGGCCGCGCTCGCCCGGGGCTACGCCCTGGTCATTCTCCCCGCCACCTCCCGCCGCAGTCCCGTCGACGTATGGTCCAACGTCGCCCTCGACGGCACGGTCGTCGTCGACCCCTCCGACCACGACCCGGTGGTCAGCGAGTTGGTGCGGCAGGGCCTCCCGGTGGTCTCCGACGGCCGCCCGGCCGGTTCGCTCCCGGTCACGGCCTGGGTCGACAACGACCACGAGGCCGCCGTCCTGGAGATCCTCGAACATCTCGCGGCGGCCGGAGCACGCCGCATCGGCCTGCTCACGGGCACCACCACCGACACCTACACCCATCTCTCCACCACCGCCTATCTGCGCTGGTGCGAGCGCGTCGGCCAGGACCCGGTGTACGAGTCCTACCCCGCGCACGACCCCTGCGCGGGCGCCGTCGCAGCCGACCGGCTGCTCGCCCGCCCGGACCGGCCGGACGCGGTGTACGGCCTGTTCGACCCGAACGGCACCGACCTGCTCGCCGCCGCCCGCCGCTACGGCCTGCGCGTACCCGACGACCTGCTGCTCGTGTGCTGTAGCGAGTCCACCGTGTACGCCACCACCGAACCGCCCATCACCACGCTCTCGCTGAAGCCACGGCGCATCGGCACCGCCGTCGTCCAGCTCCTCATCGACGCCATCGAGGGGCTCGACGCCGGCCGACCCGTCGAGCAGGTGATACCGACCGAACTGATCGTGCGCACCTCGTCCGAGCGACGTCCGCCACGAACGACGGTCAGCCCGCCACGATCACCCGGCCACAGCTGACCCCCATCCCTCCGATCGGCCCGGGGCCCGCCACCTGCGGGAAAGCACGGGGAGACCTCGGGCCAATTCGGGAGAAATCCGCAGTGAACCGGTTCCCCGCACCGATTCACCACCCCTGGTGCACCACACAGCGACAGCCGCATTCCTATGATGGGCGGACGACACCGCGGGCCGCTGCGACCAGGCAGTCCGATCCCGGGTGCAGATGCGGCGCAATGGTGGTGGAGGGGTCGATGACTCAGGGGGCCGGTCAGGGACCCGAGGTGCGGACGGCGACGCTGCGCGACTTCCGCGTGCCCGCGTACGTCTATGAAGGCGTCCGTGAGACCGACCGACCCACCGCACAGGAACCGGACGGCACCCCTGCGCCCGCCCCTGACCAGGGCTTCTCTCCCGCTCCTGCGCCTCCGGAGCAGGGGTTCGGCCAGGATCACAGCCACGACGGGCCGCACGGGCGGACTCAGGCCCCCGGGCCGGGGCAGCCGCACGCCGCCGCCCCGGCCAGCGCCCCCGCTCCTGCTCCTGCTCCTGCTCCTGCTCCTGCTCCTGCTCCTGCTCCAGTTCCTGCCCCAGCTCCCGCTCCCGCCGCCGTACAGCAGCCCCCGCAGGCCCAGCAGACGCCCGCGCAGCCGCAGCAGGCGCCCGTACAGAGCCAGCGGACGCCCGTACAGTCGCAAGAGGCGTCGGTGTCGCCTCAGCAGGCCTCCGTACAGTCCCAGCAGGCCTCCCTGGCGCCGCGGCAAGCGTCCCCGCAGCCGCACCAGGCGCACCAGGCACATCAGGCGCATCAGGTGTCCCCTCAGCCCCAGCAACCTCCCGTACCGCAAGCCACCGCCCACCCCGGGTCCGCCGGTGAGGTCCCCGAGGGCTACACGCCCACCGAGCGGGACCTGCCGGTCATCAAGCGCGGTGACACCGTGATCAATCGCGGTGACACCTTGCAGGTCGAGGTGCAGGAGATGCCGGAGCCGCCGCCCGCCCCCGAGGGCAACAGCATGGGCCCCTTGTACGTCGTCGGCGACGTGCACGGCTACCTGGACGAACTCATCGCGGCCCTCGCGGCCGAGGGTCTCATCGACGCCGACGGCAGCTGGTCCGCGGGCAACACCCGCCTCTGGTTCCTCGGCGACTTCACCGACCGTGGACCTGACGGCATCGGCGTCATCGACCTCGTGATGCGGCTCTCCGCCGAGGCCGCGGCCGCCGGCGGCTACTGCAAGGCCCTCATGGGCAACCACGAACTGCTGCTCATCGGCGCCAAGAAGTTCGGGGACACCCCGGTCAACTCCGGCGCGGGCACCGCCACGTTCCAGGCAGCCTGGCTCCTCAACGGCGGTCAGCGCGCCGACATGGAGCGCCTGGAGGACCACCACCTTCAGTGGATGGCCCGGCTCGACGCCATCGAGGAGGAGGACGGGCATCTGCTCGTGCACTCCGACACGACCGCCTACCTCGACTACGGCGACTCGATCGAAGAGGTCAACGACACCATCCGCGAGGCGCTCACGCGCAACGACGCGGACGAGTACTGGGACCTGTTCCGCAAGTTCACCAAGCGCTTCGCCTTCCGCGACGACTCGGGACCGGCCGCCGTACGCGAACTCCTGGACGTCTACGGCGGCACCCGCATCGTCCACGGCCACAGCCCGATCCCCTATCTCCTCGGCGAGGTCGGCTCCGAGTACGACGGCGACGACGACGGACGCCCGGTCATCGAGGGCCCGCACGTCTACGCGGACGGCCTGGCCATCGCCATGGACGGCGGTGTGACCATGGCCGGAAAGCTACTGGTCTGCCAACTTCCACTGGGGAACTGAACGTTCATTCCAAACGTTCACGGGGCACGTGCCGCCGTACAGGATCACGCTGGCCAGAGGGCCAATTCTGGATAACCCCTGTCACCGCGTGCCGTCACCGCTCTACCATCGCCTTATCCGTAGCAGGCTCCCCTCCGTTTCTGCCCGACGGCTCGTAACCATGCGAGCCCCAAGCCCTACGGAGCATCGGGGGATGCACATGAACAGCGCTCCACACCTGCTCAATGAGGACCGCCCCCAGTACGAGCGGGTCCTCGATGAGGCGCTGCGCACCGCACCGAACCGCCCGGAGCTGGCCGCGGTGGGCCAGCGACTCAACCCCGAGCAGCTGCGCACGATGGCTCTCAACGCCACCGCACTGATCACGGCCGCCGCCGCGACCGAGTACCACCACTATGTGAAGGTCCGCGAGGAACTGCGCGACCCCGGACCCTCATCCGCGACATCGATGCGTGAAAGGAGCGGATCCGGATCCAACTCGTCCGAGTCCGGCTCCGGCGGTGTGGGGCTCGCCACCACCATGGGCGAGGTCACCGAAACCGCAGGCGCCGGACTGGTCGCCGTGATCGCGGTACTCGCGCCCGTCCTCGCCGGGACGGCCGCCGCGATCTTCCTGCTCGTCGGCTACATCCTGAAGATGCTCGACCCCGAGCCCGCCTTCGCGGACACCTTGCTCACCGCCGGGTGGCTGTTCGGCGCGCTCACGGCCGGCGCCATCCTGGTCGCCGCGGTCGGTCTGCTCCTCACCGCACTGCGCAACGGCTCCACCTCGCTCCAGGCAGGCTCGCACCACGAGCGGGACAAGGCGGTGGAACGGGCCAGGGAAGCCTGGTGCCAGGCGCTTCTGGAGCGGGGCATCCTGCCCTTCCTGCGCGAGGCGCTCGCGGACCCGGACGCCACGGCGGCGTCCGCGACCCGCGCGTCGACGGCAGGACCGGCCGGACGCATGCCGCAACTCGGCTATCACAGGCCGGGGTTCAGCAGCCCGGACGGCGGCTCGACCACCGGGACCCGCCCGAGCTACACCAGTCCGGATTTCTCGAGCCCGGACTACGGCGGCCCCGAGCACCAGCCGGACTGACCGACCCGGGCCGACCGGACCACTCGGGCTGACCGGACCACTCGGTCTGACCGAACCACTTGGTCCGACCGGACCACTCGGTCCGACTGAACCACTCGGTCCGACCGGACACTACGGGGTTTCGTCGCGCCGCTGTCGGCGGACGGCGGCGCGAGAGCCCGCCCCAGCACGGTGTGACGGGCTTTCGTGTGCTCCCGCCCAAGGGCACCTACGGTCACGGTCGGAGGATTCCCGCGCGGCGTGCGGCCGCCATCCAGTCGGGGAACTCCGAGAGCAACCGGTCGTACAGCTCCGTGTCGGGGACCGTGCTGATGTCGTCCACGGCGAAGAACCCGACGTTGTCGACGCGCCGGCCGGGTAGCGTGTCGAACCGTTCGAGCACCCCGTAGTTGGACTTCCCCAGGCCCACGAACTGCCAGAAGACCGGTTCCTCCACGGCGTCCCTGAGCTGCCGCTCGATCTCGTCGTTACGGTAGACGCCGCCGTCGGAGAAGAACAGGACGAGCGTCGGAGCAGCCGTCGGGTTCTCCCGTACGTACGACCGCACTTCGGCGATCACCTTCTGCTCCTCGTTCTGAATGCCGACGGACCGCATGTCCACCTGCTCGTCCCGCAGCCCCTTCTTGCGCTTGCCGGCCCGGTGGAAGAGGCCCACCTCGCCGACCCGGACATGCAGCCGCAGCCAGTTGGGCAGCTCGCCGATGAGCAGGTCGGGCAGCCGCGCCGGATTCGATGCGAACGTCCAGGCCTGCATCTCCCCGTCGTCGTCCAACTGCGCGGAGACGGCGGCCATGCGCTCCACCACGTCGGCGACGATGCCCTTGGAGTACAGGAACGCCATGGACCCGGAGGCGTCGAGCACCAGGATGACGCGCGCGGTGACGCCCTCCGCGCCGTGCTTGCGCAGACTGACCGCCACCGCCTCCTTGCGCAGCGAGAGCCGCTTGCGCATATCGACGGGGAGCCGCTCCTCGCCCTTGCTGAGGCGGGGGCCCGGGGGCGCGGGGGGTGCGGGCGGGGCGGACGTCCTATGGCCGCCCGCCTGGGTTGTGACCTGCGGTGATCCCGGGATCATGGCCTGCGGTGGTGCCTGGGCGCTGATCTGCGGTGATCCCGGGGTCGTGGCCTGCGGTGCCGCTGGGGCCGGTGCGTCGTCCACGGTGATACCGAAGTCCGTGGCCAGCCCCGCGAGTCCGGAGGCGTACCCCTGTCCCACGGCGCGGAACTTCCACTGCCCGCCACGCCGGTACAGCTCTCCGCCTATGAAGGCCGTCTCCGTGGTGGCCGTCATCTCGAAACGCGCGATCTCGGCCTGCGTCGCCGTGTCCCGGAGGCACAGGGTGAGCCCGGCCAGCTGTCCGAACACGCCGCCGTCGACGGAGGCGCACAGCAGCACCCGGTCGACCGCCCCTTCCACGGCCCGCAGGTCCACCTGGAGCGTGTCCGTCGTGACACCGCCTGCGGTCTGCTTGCCCAGGTGCCGTACGGCACCCGAGGCGTGCAGCGGCTGGTTGAAGAACACGAAGTCGTCGTCGTCACGTACGCGTCCGTCCGCCGTGAGCAGCAGCGCGGAGGCGTCGCCCGCCGGCACGCCCGGTCCGTCGGACCAGGCGAGCTCGGCGCGTACATCGGGTGAGGCGACGGGAAGATTGGCACCCTTGGACAGGGAACTGGCAGTCATGCGGCCAGTCTGCCCAGCGCGACCTGCAGTTGCTACATGAGCTACATGAGCTACATGCCGTACAGCGGATACATGAACTACAGGGCTGCATGGGATGCATGGGATGCATGGGCTACAGGAGCTACAGGAGCTACGTGAACTACTGGTCTACTGGGCTACCTGGGCTCAGTCGGCCAACGGCAGGTAGACCCGGTTCCCCGCCGCCGCGAACTCCTCGGACTTCTGCTGCATGCCCTCCTCGATCTCCGTCTGTGTCGTGCCGTGCTCACGCCGGATGTCCTGGGAGATCTTCATCGAGCAGAACTTCGGCCCGCACATCGAGCAGAAGTGCGCCGTCTTCGCGGGCTCGGCGGGCAGCGTCTCGTCGTGGAACTCCCGTGCCGTGACCGGGTCGAGGGCCAGATTGAACTGGTCCTCCCACCGGAACTCGAAGCGGGCGTCCGAGAGCGCGTCGTCCCAGTCCTGCGCGCCCGGGTGCCCCTTGGCGAGGTCCGCCGCATGCGCCGCGATCTTGTACGTGATGACGCCGGTCTTCACGTCGTCGCGGTTGGGCAGGCCCAGATGCTCCTTCGGCGTGACGTAGCAGAGCATCGCCGTGCCCCACCAGCCGATCATCGCGGCGCCGATGCCGGAGGTGATGTGGTCGTAGGCGGGCGCGATGTCCGTGGTCAGCGGGCCGAGCGTGTAGAACGGCGCCCCCTCGCAGATCTCCTGCTGGAGGTCGATGTTCTCCTTGATCTTGTGCATCGGGACGTGACCGGGGCCCTCGATCATCGTCTGTACGTTAAGACGCTTGGCGATCCGGTTGAGTTCCCCGAGCGTGCGCAACTCAGCGAACTGCGCCTCGTCGTTGGCGTCCGCGATCGACCCGGGCCTGAGACCGTCACCGAGCGAGTACGTCACGTCGTAAGCGGCGAGGATCTCGCACAGCTCCTCGAAGTGCTCGTACAGGAAGCTCTCCTTGTGGTGGGCGAGGCACCAGGCCGCCATGATCGAGCCGCCGCGCGAGACGATGCCGGTCTTGCGGTTCGCGGTCAGCGGCACATACGGAAGGCGCACGCCCGCGTGCACCGTCATATAGTCCACGCCCTGCTCGGCCTGCTCGATGACCGTGTCCTTGTAGATCTCCCAGCTGAGCTCCTCGGCCCGGCCGTCGACCTTCTCCAGGGCCTGATACAGCGGTACCGTGCCGATCGGCACGGGGGAGTTGCGCAGGACCCACTCACGGGTCGTGTGGATGTTCCGGCCGGTGGACAGGTCCATGACCGTGTCGGCGCCCCACTGGGTCGCCCACGTCATCTTGTCCACCTCCTCCTCGATGGAGGACGTGACCGCGGAGTTGCCGATGTTGGCGTTGACCTTCACCAGGAACTTCTTGCCGATGATCATCGGCTCGATCTCCGGATGGTTCACGTTGGCGGGCAGCACCGCGCGGCCCGCGGCGATCTCGTCCCGCACCACCTCGGGCGCCATGTTCTCCCGGATGGCTACGTACTCCATCTCCGGCGTGATCTCCCCGCGCCGCGCGTACGCGAGCTGCGTCACCGCTTGCCCGTCCCGGCCGCGGCGCGGCTGGCGGGGGCGGCCGGGGAAGACGGCGTCGAGGTTGCGCAGACCGCCGCGGGGCGAGGTGTGCTTGATGCCGTCGTCCTCGGGGCGGACCGGGCGGCCCGCGTACTCCTCCGTGTCGCCGCGGGCGGTGATCCAGTTCTCCCGGAGCGGTGCGAGGCCCCGGCGGACGTCGGTGTCGATGTCGGGGTCCGTGTACGGACCCGAGGTGTCGTACAGCGTCACGGCCTTGCCGTTGGTGAGGTGCACCTGGCGGACCGGCACCCGCAGATCCGTGCGCGAGCCCTCCGGGCCCGTCACGTACGCCTTGTGCCAGCCGTTGGACTTCCCGCCCCCGGCACCCTCGGTGCTGGAGGCAGGCGTGCGTGCGTCCGATGTGGTCATGAGACCTACTCCCTACGCCGGCATTACCCGGTAACAGGTTCGGCGGTCGACGCAGCCGTTTCCGTACGGTCCGAACCGGTACCTGCCCGTTCGTACGGAGGTCAGCGCCCTCTCAGCCCGGTGCTCCGAGCTCCCGCGTTTGCAAAGGTGCCTCCACGCTAGCGTCCCATCGGGCGCGGTGAACAGAGGGCCCCCGCCGTTCTTGCGATGATCGGGCCGTGACGACGACACCGACACCCACCGGGCCCCCCACACCGGAGCCGCACAGCCATGCGCACGGCCATACCCACAGCCATGGCCCCGCGGCCCCCGTGTCCCAGCATCTGCGCAAGGTCATCGCCGCCGTCCTCATCCCCTTCGCCGCGGCGGTCCTCGTCGGCCTGGTGGTGCTCTGGCCCGGCGGCGCGCCCGCCCATGAACGCACCGGAGTCGGCTTCGACCGGCAGACCCAGTCGGCCACCGTGACCAAGCTGGACAAGCTCTCCTGCAAGGACCTCAACCCCTCGCAGACCCCGCCGAACGGCGACACCTCCACCGCAGAGGGCCAGGAGGCCCAGGCCCGCACCCAGGGCACCTGCGGCCGGGCCACCATCGAGGTCACCAGCGGCCCCGACAAGGGCCGCACCTTCACGGAGATCGTCCAGCCCGACTCCCCCCGGCAACTGCGCAAGGGCCAGGACGTCGTGGTCGCCTACGAACCCAAGGCCCCCAAGGACCTGCAGTACTCGGTCACCGACGTGAACCGCAAGTTCCCCATGGCCCTGCTCGCCGGCGTCTTCGCCCTCGCGGTCGTCGTCGTGGGCCGCCTCCGGGGTGTCATGGCCCTGGTCGCTCTGGCGGTGAGCTTCCTGGTCCTGACCTTCTTCATCCTCCCGGCGATCCTGCAAGGCTCGAACCCGCTCGTCGTCGCCGTCGTCGGGGCGAGCGCCATCATGCTGTGCGCGCTCTACATGTGCCACGGTCTGACCGCGCGCACCTCCGTCGCCGTCCTCGGCACCCTGGTCTCCCTCCTGCTCATCGGCCTGCTCGGCTCCCTGTTCATCGGCTGGGCCTCCCTCACCGGCAACACGGACGACAACACCGGCCTGATCCACGGCCTCTACCCCGACATCGACATGAGCGGCCTGCTGCTCGCCGGCGTCATCATCGGCTCCCTCGGTGTCCTCGACGACGTCACCGTCACCCAGACCTCCGCAGTCTGGGAACTCCACCAGGCCAACCCGACGATGGGCCGCCGCGGCCTGTACCGCGCGGGCATCCGCATCGGCCGCGACCACATCGCCTCGGTCGTCAACACCCTCGTCCTCGCCTACGCGGGCGCCGCGCTCCCCCTCCTGCTGCTCTTCTCCATCGCCCAGAGCAGCGTCGGCACCGTCGCCAACAGCGAACTCGTGGCCGAGGAGATCGTCCGCACCCTCATCGGCTCCATCGGCCTCGTCGCCTCCGTCCCCGTCACCACCGCGCTCGCGGCCCTGGTCGTCTCCGCCGACCGCCCCGGCCCCACCACCCCGTCGACCACGTCACGCCGCCCCGCCCTGGCAGGCAAGGGCCGCCGCCGCAAAGCCTGAACCCACCGCAGCACAGCACAGCACAGCACAGCACAGCAGAACAGAACAGAACAGAAAAGCATAGGTGCCACTAAATGCCCTGATCTGCCATATAGGGTATTTGGTGAAGAGTGCCGGATCAGCCCGCGCCCTGCTCCGCGAGAATCCTGTCCAGGGCCTCGTCGAGATGCGTCTCGAAGTCGACCAGCGACCGCTCCTCACCCAGCGGCACCAGCTTGTCCGTCCGGTCGAGGAAGGCCAGCAGCGGCGGAATTCCCACCTTGAACAAGGCCTGGTCGTGCCCCACTTGCAACCGGATCAACGCCTCGTCCACCTGGTCCGACCCGGCCGGCGCGATGCGCACGTCTCCGTCCCCGCACGCCTCGCCCACCCCGTCCGCCAGCAGCTCCCGCCCGAACGCCCAGGTCACCGGGACGTCCCCGGGGAGGTGGAAGGTCAGCCGGACGGCATAGGGATCGCACATCTCGTAGCGCAGCTCCACCGGGATGCGGAACGACAGCTCCTCCGACACAAGGAAGCTCATCATGACCTCTGCCTGGACCGACTCTCGCATCGCCGTCTACCCCGTCAGTAGCTTTGAGGTGGCAGGAACCAACTCCCTGACACTCTTGGCATCTTGCTTAACGTGCACACCAGATCACAAGGAGTGAGTTTTCAGATGCTGATAGAGAAGGCGAGTGTCCTTAGTAGCTTTCCGGTCTCCTCCTGCAACAGGCGCGTCGCCGGTTTCAACCGGTAGGCCTGCGACGACGGCACGGAGATCGCCATCGTGGCCGCGGTCGTGCCCACCGTGACCGGAATCGCCGCGCACACCGTCCCCAGCGCATACTCCTGCTGCTCCACCACCGGTGTCATCCGCCCCAGCGCGTCCAGCCGCCGCAGCAACGTCCGATCGTCACGCACCGTGTTCGGCGTGAGCGAGCGCACCGGGTGACGATCCAGGTGGTTCCGTCGCGCCTCGTCGTCCAGTTGGGCAAGGAGGCACTGCCCGATCGCATGGGCGTGGCCCGTCTCCCGGAAGTCCGCCCACTCCTCCACCGCCGGGTTGCCCACGGTGTCGGCCACGGACACCACATCGATCTCACCGTCTCGGTAGATCGCGAAGTACACGGGCACCCCGATCAGGTCGCACCAGTGCGCCAGGGTGTCCGCGACCATGCCGCGACGATTCTGCTCCGCCGCTCCCGCACTGAGCCGCTCGGTCGCGGCTCCGAGCACGAACACCCCCTTCTCTCTCCGCAGATAACCCTCGTGGTTCAACGTCCGCAGCAGGTGGTACGCCGTCGGCAGTGCGAGGCCGGCCTCCCGGGCCAGTTGCTTCGCGGGGGCTCCGGCCGGATGCGTGGCCGCTGCCTCAAGAAGACGCATCGCACGCTGCACGGAGCCGATCAGGGTGGGGCCGACGCCCTCGGCCGAGGTGGGAGTGGCGGTGGAGGCGGGGATGAGCGTGGGGGTGGAGGTGGAGGCGGGCGTGGGCTTGGGGGTGCAGGCGGGTGTGGGGCTGGAGTCGGGTGTGGGGCTGGAGTCGGGTGTAGGGCTGGAGTCGGGCGTGGGCTTGGGCGTGGTGACGGTGGGAGCGGGAGGGGTCCTGGCGGTACTGGGGTCGGTGAGGGGTTCCCTCGGAGCGGGCGGCGGAACGCGCTGTCCGGGCGGCGGAACGCGTCGTCCGAGCGGCGGAGTTGACGGGCCGTCTTCGCTCGAAGGATCCTCAGCTGCGAGGTCGCTCGGCTGGGTGTCACGGGGTGCGTCGTCAACCGCGGCCATGGGTCACTCCCGAAGCACATGGGGGTCCACTCCCGCCCGGAGGCGGCGGAGTGGCGCAGTGGGCCCGCCTGCGGGGGTCACCCCGCGTCGGTTTTCGGACTCTAGCCTCTGGCCTCCGGCGTGGGGCGCCGTGGCGGGAAACTTCCCCCTGGGGAGGGAACCGGCCTTTACCCTCCCACCAGGCTTGTGCTGACCGAGCGGGTGCCCGCCTGGCGCATGCTCTTCGGGCGCATGCTCTTCAGGCTCGGGCCTTGCGGGTGCGTGCACGTGCCCTGCGGGTACGCGTCCTGCGTGTGCGTGCCTTGGGGGAGCGCGTCCGCCGGGTACGGGCTCTGCGGGTCTGTGCCCTGCGGGAGGCGCGTCCGCCGGGTACGGGCTCTGCGGGGGCGTGCCCTGCGGAAGCGGACCCGCCGCGTACAGGCCCCGCGGGGGCGTCCTCACCAGTCGCTGCGTGACGAGGACGAGCCGGATATGAACTTCCGTACCACGTACACGACTCCGCCGACCAGGGCCACGACGAGCAGCAGTTTGAACAGCAGACCGAAGACGAAGCCGATGACGCTCGCTATGAGGCTGCCGAAGACTACCAGGGCGATGACCGGCACCGCGATCCACTTCACCCACCACGGCATACCCGCGAAGATCTCTCGCATTGCCCTTGCCTGACCTTTCTCCGCAGCTTCCGGGAACTCCGCCCATGTGCAGATTTCCCACTTCACGCATTCGATGCTAGGGCGGAAAAAGCCAGTTCGGGGCCGTGCGAGCCCTTGTCCTTCCCGGACTCGCCCCCTAGGGAACCCCGAGGCCCGGACCCCGAAGCGTGAACCCCGAGGGTGAGCCCCGGTGCCCGGCTCCAGAGGTCCGGGCGCCCCACCCGCACAGCCCGCACGCTCGCACCGCCCTCACCCCCCGCACGCCCTCACCGCTCCGGCGGCGAGAACACGACCAGAACCCGCAGGTCCTCGCTGATGTGGTGGAACTTGTGGGCCACGCCCGCAGGCACGTACACGACACTGCCGCGCGCGACCTCCGTCGTCTCCATCCCCACCGTGATCGAGGCACGGCCGCTGACGACCATGTACACCTCGTCCTGCCGGTGCGGCTGCTGCGGGTCGTTCTCGCCCGCATTCAGCGCGTAGAGCCCGACCGACATGTTCCGCTCACGGAGAAATTGCAGATACGCGCCGTCGTTCGCGGCCCGCTCCGCTTCCAACTCGTCCAGTCGGAAAGCCTTCATCGCTCTCTCTGCCCCTTGCCCCAGGTCGTGGACCGACCACTGTTGACCTTCGTCTGCCACGATCAGACACATGAAGAATTTCGTAGTCAAGACGCTTGCCAACGCGGTGGCCCTCGCCGTCGCGGTGTGGCTGCTCGACAAGATCACGCTCACCGGCGACAGCACGGGCAAGAAGACCCTCACGCTGCTCGTCGTCGCCCTGCTGTTCGGCCTGGTGAACTTCCTGGTCAAGCCCATCGTGCAGGTCCTGACCTTCCCCCTGTTCATCCTGACGCTCGGCCTGATCACACTGGTGGTCAACGCCCTGATGCTGCTCCTGACCTCGTGGCTGGCGGACAAACTGGATGTCAGCTTCCATGTCGAGGGGTTCTGGACCGCCGTACTGGGTGGCCTGATCATTTCGATCGTGTCCTGGGCGTTGAACGTCGCGCTCCCCGACCACAAGGACTGACCTCACGCCATGTCCCGCGCCTCCGCCCACGTGCCGCCTCCAACGCCCGGGACGCCCGTCCCCAAAGCGTTCGCCATCTGTTTCGTGTGCACCGGCAACATCTGCCGCTCTCCCATGGCCGCGTCCGTGTTCCGCGCACGGGTGCGGGACGCGGGCCTCGACGACATCGTCGTGGTGGACAGCGCGGGCACCGACGGCTGGCACGAGGGGGACGGCGCCGACCCGCGCACCGTCGCCGTCCTGGACTCCGCCGGATTCGAGACCGAGCACGTGGCCCGCCAGTTCCAGACGGACTGGTTCGCCCGGCTCGACCTCGTGATCGCCCTGGACCGGGGGCACCAGCGGTCCCTGCGCCGTCTGGCGTCGACTCCTGAGGACGCCGACAAGGTCCGTCTGCTGCGTTCGTACGACGTGTCGGCCGGCGACGACCTGGACGTCCCCGACCCCTACTACGGGGACGCCGAAGGGTTCGACGAGTGCCTGACAATGGTGGAAGCGGCGAGCGAAGGCCTGCTCGAAGCGGTACGGGACGCGGTGGAAGGACGAGCGGCATGACGGACGCAGAGCAGAAGCCGGACCCGGCACCGGAGGGCACGCCCGGCGCCCACGCTGCGCGGGACGGTGCCCGGGCCGGGCGGGGAGCCGCGCATGCCGGGGACGGCACCCGGGACGGGCGGGGAGCCGCAAGCACCGGGAACGGCACGCAAGACGTGCCAGGAGCCGCCAGTGCCGGAGACCGCACCCGAGCCGCGCGGGGTGACGAGAACCCCCAGCGGCAGGCGAACGACGCCCGGCCCGCGCTCGACGCCGCGAGCCCCGGAGACAGCACCCATGCCATACCGGGAGCCGCGAGCCCCGGAGACAGCACCCGTGCCGTACGAGCCGGGCTGCCCGAGCCCGCGCAGTACGAGCCGACCCTCCCGGGGCCGGTGTTCGCGGCCCATTTCCACCTCTCCGGCGAGCCCACCGGCCCGTACACGTACGGCCGCGACTCCAACCCGACCTGGACCCACCTGGAGCGCGCCATCGGGGAACTCGAGTCCCCGGAGTATTCCCGCAGGCACGCTGCCGGTACCGGCAGCGGAACCGGCACCAGCACCGGTGGCCGACAGGACGCTGCCGCCGGGAGCAGCGCCGCGACCGTGGAAACCCTGGTCTTCGCGTCCGGCATGGCGGCGATCTCCGCGGTCCTCTTCTCCCAGCTCCGCGCGGGCGACGCCGTGGTGCTGCCTGACGACGGGTACCAGGCGCTGCCGCTGGTGCGGGAGCAGCTCACGGCGTACGGCATCGAAGTGCGTACCGCGCCCACCGGCGGCAACGCGCAGCTCGATGTGCTCGACGGAGCCCGGCTCCTGTGGATCGAGACCCCCTCCAATCCGGGCCTCGACGTCTGCGACGTTCGCCGCCTGGCCGCCGCCGCGCACGCGCGCGGCGCGCTGGTCGCCGTCGACAACACCCTCGCCACCCCGCTCGGCCAGCGCCCCCTCGACCTCGGCGCCGACTTCTCCGTGGCCAGCGGCACGAAGCAGCTCACCGGCCACGGCGACATCCTGCTCGGCTACGTGACCGGCCGCGACGCCGAACTGATGGCCTCCGTACGGCGCTGGCGCAAGATCGTCGGAGCGATTCCGGGCCCCATGGAGGCCTGGCTCGCGCACCGTTCGCTCGCCACGCTCCCCTTGCGCGTCGAGCGGCAGAACGCGAACGCCCTGGCCGTGGCCGAGGCGCTGCGTTCGCGCGCCGAGGTCACCGACCTGCGCTATCCGGGGCTTCCCGACGACCCCTCGTACAAGATCGCGCAGCAGCAGATGCGGCGATTCGGGTGCGTGGTGTCGTTCGAACTGCCCTCACGCGCGCGTGCCGAGCGTTTCCTCACGGCACTGCGGCTCGTGGACGACGCGACGAGCTTCGGCGGAGTGCGGTCCACCGCGGAGCGGCGCGGCCGGTGGGGCGGGGACGCCGTCGCGGAGGGCTTCATTCGTTTCTCCGCGGGGGCGGAGGACGCCGAGGACCTTGTGGCGGACGTGCTGCGGGCGCTGGACGAGTCGGCGGCCTGAGAGCCGAGTCGGCGCGGTCCGAGAGACGGGTCGGCGGTCTGAGAGACGGGTCGGCGGTCTGAGACCGGACTCGCCAACGGCGGGCTGGGGCGGTCTACGCACAACGGACGGCCCGAACCTCCCCCCTCGTGGCTCGGACCGTCCCCGGTTCTGCGCGCGAAGAACCGCGCGAACAAGGCTAGTTGACTCTGTGTCAGTGTCCAATCACAGTAGCGACAGCAACCTATCGACAAATTTATAGTTGTGCGGTGCGCGGGGGCTGACTGGAGAGGACGGCTGCACCATGGATCTGGCCCTGCTGCGCACCTTCGTGACCGTCCACCGGGCCGGGTCCTTCACCCGCGCGGCAGCTCTCCTCGGGCTCTCCCAGCCAGCCGTGACCTCCCAGATCCGCACCCTGGAGCGGCAGCTCGGCAGACCTCTGTTCCTGCGGCAGGCCCGTGGCGTGACCCCCACGACCATGGGCGACGAGCTCGCCCACAAGGCCGCCCCGCACCTCGACGCCCTGGTCGAGATCACCGAGGAGGGGCTCCACGAGGACTCCTCGGACCGTACGCTGCACCTCGCCGGGCCACCGGAGTTCACCGCAGGACGCGCCCTTCCGGCCCTTACGTCACTCACCGGCGACGACGGTCATGGGTTCGCTCTGCGCGCCTCGTTCGGCAACGCCGAGGAAGTCCTGGAGGGGCTTGCCGCCGGCCATCACGACCTGGCCATCACCACGGCTCGTCCGCGCGGCGCGCTGCTCACCGCGACCCCGCTGTGCGACGAGGAGCATGTGCTCGTCGCCGCCCCGCGCTGGGCCGCCCGCATCGGCCCCGGCAAGCTGCGCCGCAAGGGTGCCGTCACCGTGGAGAACCTGCCGGTGGTCGAGGTCCACGAATCGCTGCCGCTCGTCTCGCGCTACTGGGCCGCAGTCTTCGACTCCCGTCCGTCCGCGTCGGGCGCCGTGATCGTGCCAGATCTGCGGGCGGTGCTCGCCTGTGTCACCACCGGCGCCGGGCTCGCCGTACTGCCGCGCTATCTGTGCGCCGACGCCCTGGACCGCGGTGACGTCGTCGCCCTGCTCGACCCGGCGGTTCCGCCCTTGCGTACGTACTTCCTGGTCGTCCGTACCGGAACGCTCGCCATGCCGCACATCGCGCGGGCGCACGAGTGGTTGCGGCGCGCTGCCATCGACTGGGCCTGAGCCGGTCTCCACACGGCTCGCGATGTTTCACGTGGAACAGTCCGGGCCACATTTCTCCCATGACCGTCCGACCCGTGGTCAAGCGCACCGCACGTGCCGTCCTCCTCGACGGGGACCATCTGATCCTGATCAAGCGGACCAAGCCCGGTGTGGATCCGTACTGGGTCACTCCGGGCGGTGGTGTGGAGGCGGAGGACGCGACTGTGGTCGACGCGCTCCACCGGGAAGTGCACGAGGAGTTGGGCGCGAAGATCACCGATGTGGTGCCGTGCTTCGTGGACACGGTCGAGCACATCGGCGAGGACGGTGGTGCGACGGGTGTGAAGGTGCAGCACTTCTTCGTCTGCCACCTGGAGTCGATGGACACGGGACTGCGGCACGGCCCCGAAGTGGACGAGCCCGCCGGTGAGTACGAGATCGTGCGGGTGCCGTTCACCCGCGTGGGGATCGCCTCGGTCCATCTCGTCCCACTGTCCCTGCGGCACTACCTGGACGGCAACATCGAGGGCGTACGCGCGATGCACGCGCCCGACCTCGGATGAATCCCGCCGCGAGGCACTGAGTTCCGCGCGGCACCACGCAGCGGGATGCGGCAGGGCTCGGCGGGTCGTCGGCTCAGGCGAGCTGGTCGCCCGCCGCCACCAGTTCCTCCACCGAGTCGTGCCGGATGCGGCCCGCGGGGATGCCCACGTCCCGCAGGGCGTCCACTCCGCTGCGGATCATGCCGGGCGGGCCCGAGAGATAGGCGTCGTACTCGTTCCACGGCCCGTACTCGCGGACCACGTCGGGAAGCTGAACCGCACGGTTGTCGACGATCGGACGGACGGCCAGCCAGGGGTGGCTCTGCTGGAGGCGCAGCATCGTGTCGATGTCGTACAGGTCGTGATCGGTGCGCGCACCGTAGAAGACCTCGACCGGGCGCCGCCTGCCGTGCTCGGCGACGTCCTCGACGAGTGCCTTGATGGGAGCGATACCGGTCCCGCCGCCCAGGCACAGCAGTCCGCTGTCGGTCGAGTGATCCACGGTCATGGAGCCTGCGGGCGGCCCGAGCCTGAGCACGTCGCCCGGCCGGGCATGGTGCACGAGCGCGTTGGAGACCCAGCCCGCGGGGACCGCCTTCACATGGAACGAGAGCAGCCCGTCGGAGCGCGGCGCCGACGCGAACGAGTAGTGCCGCCAGATGCGCGGCCACCACGGGGTTTCCAGGCTCGTGTACTGCCCGGCGAGGAAGGGATAGGGCTGGTCGGGGCGGACGGTGACGACAGCGATGTCGGGCGTCCTGAGATCGTGCGCGACGACTTCCGCGTACCACCAGGCGGGCGCGCGCAGTTCGTCCTCGGCCGCCGCGTCGATCATGATCTGCGAGATCGTCGTGTAAGCGCGGACCCAAGCGGCTTCGGTGTCGTCGTCCCACACCGAACTCGCGTACCGGCTCAGCGCGCCGATCAGGCACTCGCCGACGGCCGGGTAGTGCTCGGGCTGGGTGCCGTACTTGCGGTGCCCGCGCCCGAGGTTGCGCAGATAGTCGACGAGCGTGTCGGTGTGGTCGATGTGCTCGACAGCGGTGAGCAGCGCCTTCAGCAACCGGTCGCGCTGGGTGTCCATCGCCGCCGGGAACAGGGCCCGTAGGTCGGGGTGGCGAGTGAAGAGGAGTGCGTAGAAGTACGAGGTGACCTTGTCGGAGATCGGCGCGATCTCGGCCATCGTGCGCTGTACGAGGACGGCGTCGGGGGATGCGTCGAGGTTCGGGGCTGCCGAGACTGCTGGAGCCGCCGGAACCGCCGGAGCCGACGAACCTGCCGGGCCTGCCGGAGTTCCGTGGCCTGCCGGAGTTCCGTGGCCTGCCGGAGCTCCCTGTGTTGTGGGCCCTACCTGGGCTGCCGGAACAACTCGCTGGGCTGCCAGAGAGGCTTCCCGAGCTGCCGGAGAGGCACTCCGAGCTGCCGCAGCACCTTCCCGGGTTGCCGGAGCTGACTGTGCAGCCTGGGTTGCTGGCGCTCCGTGGGCTTGCGGCAGTGCCTGTCGGGTATAGCCGCGTGCGGAGGGCTCTGCCTCAGCTCGGGCCGCCGCGGTCTCCGCTTCGGCGTCCGCGACTTCTGCCCCGGCCCGCTCCTCGGCCCCTGCCTCAGCCTCAGCGGACCCGACTTCCGCGGACTCGGCTCCCGAGGGCTCGGCTCCCGAGGGCTCGGCTCCAGGGGACTCGGCTCGCGAGGGCTCGGCTCCAGGGGACTCGGCTCGCGAGGACTCGGCAGCACATATTCGTCCGGGTCCCGGGCCCGGCTCCACGCCGCTCTCGGGTCCCGGTCTACCGACCGGACGGAACGCCGACAGCCGACGGCCCGGCGGCGCCTCCCGCTGCCCGCTCTCGTCGGCGGGCGCGTGCCCCGTCTGCGGCGCGGCGTCGGGCGACTTCACGCCCTCCCGCTCCTCGGGACGCCTGGGCGCCACGCGTGGCGTGAACCAGCCGCCTGAACCGCCGTCGTCCCCGGAAGTGCCATTGCCCGCCGACGTGGTGGTCGGAGCGTCCATGCTGTGCCTCGCCTCGAACATCTCTCAGTCGGTCCGTGCACTTCCGCAACGGAAGACGCGTGCGTTCCCCGCCCTGCCCTGGCAGCCCATATCGACCACATTGAACCCTGATGCCCCAAGAGTTACGGACAGGTAGGGAGGGAATGTGACATTGACCGCAGTCACCTCAACCGCAGCATCGCAGCTGCGCCGCTTGCGCGGTGCGCGAAGCGGGAAGTGCGGGCTTTCGATCTCGCCGCCTCGATAGGCTTTGCTGACCTGCGTCCATGCCCCCTCGGTGTGCGCTTCCGGCGCGCACTTCCGCGCCTGGCTCGAATCGCCTCCACCCCTGGCTTGAACCGGAGTCGACCATACCGGCCGCAGCTCAGCGCACAAGTCCCCTTCCGTCACTCGGAATTCAAGAGTCCGCCCTCGTCGAGCGCCTCGATTACCGGAATGCGCACCAGTTCGTACGCCTTCCACAAATCACGCCCGACATACGTATGTGTGGCCAGGTCGACCAGCCGGGGATCCGCGTTCACCGCGACGGAAACGGGCATCGCGGCGAACAGGTCCAGGTCGGACAGCGAGTCCCCGTACGCGACGCAGTCGGCCGTCCGCACCCCGAATTCTTCACAGAGCCGGTTCGCGATCTCCACTTTTGCGGCTGCGGTGAGGACGCCCGTGGGATTCACCGGCTCGGTGAACGGCACGTCCGGAAACAACGAGCCGTGCGCGGCATGGGCTCCCCACGCCAACAGCCGCTCCACGAAGAAGGACGGAGAAAGCGAGACAACGGCGCAATAGTCGCCGTTCGAGCGGATCGCGTCCCAGGTCTCCCGGATCCCGGCCAGCCAGGGCGCTCCGTCAAAGGCAGCCGTCACATGGGTGTCGGTCAGCCCCTCCCACAGAGCATGCACCCGTACCGCGTACTGGCCGGAGTCGATGTGCCCCGCGACGAAGTCCCGCTCCAGCTCCGCGATCTCCCGCTCCAGGCCGAGCTGACGGGAGATCTCCACGGGCGCGGCGGTGCCGTACAGCAGCGTTCCCTCCAGATCGAAAAGATGCAGGCGTGCCATGTACGCCGAGGCTAGTACCCGCGGTTACTCCCGCTGTCAGACGCCCTGGCTTCGCGCTCCCGGCACCGTGTTTCACGTGAAACTACGCCGCCCCGCACGCCGGGCCACCCTCGTCGTCCATGTCGCCGCCTCCGCCGGCTGGCTCGGGCTCACACTCGGCCTTGTCGCACTCGCCGCGGCTGCGATCACCTCCGACTCCCCTCCGACCATCGAGGCCTGTGTCCGCGCGATGAAGGTCTTCACGGACTGGCTTCTCCTCCCCCTGGCGTTCCTCACGCTGCTGAGCGGGCTCCTGCTCTCCCTCGGCACGCCCTGGGGGCTGGCACGGCACCGCTGGGTCTACACGAAGTTCTGGCTGACCCTGGCCACGACCACCGCCACGACCTTCGCTCTGCGTCCCGGCATCAACAACTCGGTAGCGGCCGTGGCTGCCGGAGAGTCGTCGCTGCCGTCGACCGACCTCATCATGGGGCCCGTCGTCTCGCTAAGCGCCTACCTCTTCATGACGGTGATCTCGGTCCTTAAGCCCTGGGGAATGACGCGCCGAGGACGACGCGTACGCGCCCCGCATCAGCCCGACGGGAAGCAACTTGGCCAAAAGCAACGTGCTTCTACCCACAAAAAGGTGGACGCCGAGGTCATGCGTCAGACAGCCTGACCCGCGTGTCGACACCTTCCCTCTCCGCACTGCCCATCCGCAGGCTGACTCCCCGCGATCTCGCAGCCTGCGCCGATCTGTCCGAGAACCGTGGCTGGCCCCGTGAAGAGCACAAATGGGGCCTGCTCCTCTCGACCGGAACGGGCTACGGCATCGACGACCCCGACGCCCCCGGCCTCGTCGCCGCGTGCGTCGTGACCCAGTACGGCCCCCTCGAAAACCCAGCCCTCTCGGCGATCGGCATGGTGCTGGTCGCCGAGCGCCATGCCCGCAAGGGCATCGGCCGCCACCTGATGCGGACCGTCATCGAATCCGCGGGCACCACTCCGCTCACCCTGCACGCGACACCGACCGGCCGCCCCCTCTACGAACAGCTCGGATTCAAGACGACCGGCCGCGCCGAAATGGTCAGGGGCCACTTCGTCCCGGACGCCTCGGACACCGATTCCCCCGCGTCAGGGATCACCACCAGGGCGGCGACCGCGGAGGACCTGCCCACCCTCATCAGACTCGACACAGAGATCTTCGGCCTGGACCGCACCCACGTCCTCACCCGCCTGCCGGCATTCACCGACCAACTCCGGGTCGCGGAGGCGGACGGCGAGATCGTCGGCTGCGCGGGCGCGTGGCCGAACATGGAGACCCATGTCGTCGGCCCTCTCATCGCCCGGGACACACAGACGGCGAAGGCACTCATCACCTCGCTCGGTACCCGCACCGATCGCCCGCTGCGCACCGACATCGACGTGCGCCACGAGGAGCTGCTCACCTGGGTGAAGGCGCGCGGTCTGGAGCCCGTCGCCTTCAACGCCGTGATGACGTACGGCATCACGGAGCTGCCCGGCGACTGGACGCGCCGCTTCGCGCCGCTGACGGTGGCCGCCGGCTGAGCGGACCACCGGCCGCGCACGTCGAAGCCCGCCTCCCGGCGCCAACAGGTACGTGGCGCCGGGAGGCGGGCTTCGTCGCTTTGGCACCCGGTGGCGGGCTTCGTCGCTGCGGACGGATACGGGGATCCACAGGGCTCGTACTACGGGAGGAGTACGAGCCCCCGAGCCCCGGGACGGGCGAGTCGCTACGCGAGGGAGCGCGCCGCCACCGTGGCGAACTCGTGGTCCTGCTCGGGGGCTCCGCCACCGACACCGATCGCGCCGATCAGACGCCCGTCACGGTGGACCGGCAGTCCGCCCGCGATGAACAGGAGCGGCCGGTCGAGCGCCGTCGGCAGGGTGTGGAACGGCGCGCCGGGCTGCACGGCGTCGACGAGGTCGGCGGTCGGGGCGTTCAGCTGGAGGGCGGTGTACGCCTTGCGAGTGCTGGTCTCCCCGGAGATCAGCACGGCGCGGTCGTCACGCCGGAAGGCCAGGAGGTGACCGCCCGCGTCGAGGACGGTGACGCTGACCGTCACGTCCGCCGCTTCGGCGGCACGACGGGCGGCGGTGACCAGGACCTCCGCGTCGGTGGTCGTCAGCGGGGCGACCGCGGTGGTGGCGGTGGTGGTGCTCATGAGGGGTTCTCCTCGGTGGTTCTTTCAGAGCTGACGGTGGTTCCGCCAGGGGTGAGTGGAGGTCAGTGGTGGGCGGCGGCCTCGGCCGTGCGGGCCTCGACGACGGGAGCAGCACCGACGACGACCGTGCTGCGGCCGGTGGACCGGCGCTCCAGGGCGGCCGAGAGGAGGGCCAGGGCGAGGGCGGAAGCGGCCAGCGCGGCGCCCACCCAGTTCGGGGCGGTGTAGCCGAGTCCGGCGGAGATCACGAGCCCGCCGAGCCAGGCGGCGAGGGCGTTGCCGAGGTTGAAGGCGCCGATGTTGGCGGCCGAAGCGAGCGTCGGGGCGGCGGCGGCCTGGTCGAGGACCCGCTTCTGCAGCGGCGGCACCGTGGCGAAGCCGAGGGCGCCGATCAGCATGACGGACACGGCAGCTGTGAACTTGTCGTGCGCGGTGACCGTGAACAGGGCGAGCACGAGGGCGAGGGCACCCAGCGAGATGAACAGCATCGGCATCAGCGCGCGGTCCGCGAACCGGCCACCGATCAGATTGCCGCCGACCATGCCGAGGCCGAAGAGCACCAGCAGCCAGGTGACGGAGGAGTCGGCGTAGCCCGCGACGTCCGTCATCATCGGCGTGATGTAGGTGATGGCCGCGAAGACACCACCGAAACCGAGGACGGTCATGGCCATGGCCAGGAGCACCTGGACGTTGCGGAAGGCTCCGACCTCGTCGCGGAGCCGTACGCCTTCGGGCTTGGGCAGGTCCGGTACGAGCTTCGCGACACCGGTGAGGCCGATGACGCCTAGGGCGGCGACGACCACGAAGGTGATGCGCCAGCCGATGGCCTGGCCGACGAATGTGCCGAGCGGCACGCCGACGACATTGGCCACGGTCAGTCCGGTGAACATCAGGGCGATGGCGCCGGCCTTCTTCTCCGGGGCGACGAGCTCGGCGGCGACGACCGAACCGATGCCGAAGAAGGCACCGTGGGCGAGCGAGGCGACGACGCGCCCGGCGAGCATGACGCCGAACGACGGCGCCACGGCGGAGATCAGATTGCCCGCGATGAACAGACCCATCAAGAGCATCAGCATCCGCTTGCGGGAGATCCGCTGACCGAGAACGGTCATGAGCGGGGCTCCGGCGACGACACCGAGGGCGTAGCCGGTGACGAGCAGACCGGCGGTGGGGATGGAGACGTCGAAGTCACCTGCCACCTCGGGAAGCAATCCCATGATCACGAATTCCGTGGTCCCGATTCCGAAGGCCCCGATCGCGAGGGCCAGAAGCGCGAGAGGCATGGAGCTACCTTCCAGACGGTTGCAGGTGCGCTTTACGAGCGACCACAATAGTTGCATACGCGGGTTAATTGCAAGCGCGGGATATTGCACCAGTGGCTTACCCTGGAGGAAGTCGGGCCGCAGGAAGCCGGAGGAACAGTCATGACAGCGACAGACCCCGCACTCACCGCCCTCGCCCAGGGCTGGTGCGCTCTCTCCCTCCTCCACGGGAAGATCGAGGCTCATGTCGAGCGGGCCCTCCAGGCCAAGCACGGCCTGAGCGTGCGGGAGTACAGCCTGCTGGACGTCCTCAGCCGCCAGCACGACGGCGAAGGGGGCCACCTCCAGATGAAGCAGGTGGCCGACGCCGTCGTCCTCAGCCAGAGCGCCACCACGCGTCTGGTCACCCGCCTCGAGGAGCGAGGCCTCCTCTCCCGCTATCTGTGTCCCACCGACCGGCGCGGCATCTACACGGACGTCAGCGAGAGCGGTGCCAGGCTCCTCGCCGAGGCGCAGCCCACCAATGACGCGGCGCTGCGCGAGGCCCTGGACGAGGCCGCCAAGCGCCCCGAGCTGGCTCCGCTGGTCCAGGCGGTCGAGGCGGTCCGCACTCCCGCGTGACGCCCGGCGCCCGGCGTCCAGTGCCCGCGGACGGACGCACGCACGGGACCTGGGAGGCGGGAGGGAGTCCGCCATCAGGCTCTAGGCTGCCCTCCATGGGAGATCTTGAGATACGACCCGCCGCGGCCGACGACATCCCCGCGATCGTGGCCATGCTCGCCGACGACCCCCTGGGCGCCGCACGCGAGTCCCTGGACGACCTCACGCCCTACAACGAGGCGTACGAGCGGCTCGCCCAGGACCCGAACCAGCGGCTCGTCGTCGCCGTGCGCGAAGGGCGCGTGGTGGGCACGCTGCAGCTCACGATCGTGCCGGGCCTGTCACGGAAGGGCGCGACCCGGTCCATCATCGAGGCCGTCCGCGTGCACGCCGACGAGCGGGGGGGCGGGCTCGGCACGCGCTTCATCGAGTGGGCCGTCGACGAATCCCGCCACGCGGGCTGCCAACTGGTGCAACTGACCTCGGACGCCACCCGTACCGACGCGCACCGCTTCTACGAGCGCCTGGGCTTCACCGCGTCCCACGTGGGGTTCAAGCTGCAGCTCTGAAGCCGCCCATCCGAGGCTGCCGATCTGAAGCCGCAGCGCGAAACGCACACGTGCCGGGCCGGAACGCTGTGTGGGGTGGTCTTGTTTCACGTGAAACAGGACCACCCCACACAGGTCGAGTCGCTCAGCCGAGTCCGCGCCAGCCCGCCGGATCGACGCCACCCGGCACCGGCGCCCCCGCCTCATAGGGCTCACGGGTGAAGACGAACGAGGCGATGTCGAGGTGACTCACCGAGCCGTCCGATCTCCGTACTGCCTGGAGCCGCTCTCCCGCGTAGTACCCGTCGAGCCCCGTCCACGTCCCGTCCCCCTCGGGCCGGAACCGCGAACCCCGCCCGGAGCCCGCGAGCGGCCCCACCTCGACCCAGCCGTCGGCCGCCAGCCGTAGCACGAGCACCGAGGTCCCCCAGTACCAGGGGCCGGTGAGCTCCAGTACGGCCCGGTCGACGTCCGGCAGCGGCCGCCACGGCTCAGGGATACGCGGTTCGGCGTCCGCGACGATCCGAATGAGGTCCGCAGCGACCGCGCCCACCGCCACACCGGACGTGCAGTTGGCCAGGACCACCGAGGCGAGCCCGTCCTTCTCGCTCGTCCACAGGGTCGCGACGAACCCGGGCAGCGAACCCGTGTGGCCGGCCAGCACCCGCCCTTCCCGTACGACGAGATCGACCCCGAACCCGTACGTCCGCTCCCCGTCCCCCGCCTCCGCGGGCGCCGCCGGTGTCCTCATCTCCCGCACCGATTCCGCGCTCAGCACCCGGTCGTCGCCGTGCACGAGAAAGACGGCGAATCGCACCAAATCAGCTGTCGTGGACCACAGTTGACCGGCCGGTGCCATCAGGCCGAGGTCTTCGCTGGGCTCCGGCAGCAGCACGTCCGCCCAGGGGTGCACGGCCCAGCCACCGGCGTGCGGGGCCTGCGGCTGCCCGCTGGTGCGATGCAGGCCGAGCGGCTCCAGGACCTCCCGCCGCAGCACGGCCTCCCAGGGCTCGCCGCGCACCGCCTCGATGAGGGAACCGAGCAGGGTGTAACCGGGGTTGGAGTAGTGGTGCCTGCGACCGACGGGGTGCTTGAGGGGCTGCTCGCCCAGCACGTCGCGCAGCTCCGGGCGCAGCGAAGCGGTACTGCGCTCCCACCACGCACCGGGTGTCTCCGCCGCAAGCCCGGCCGTGTGCGACAGGAGTTGCGCGATCGTGGCCTCGCCGACGCCGGTGCCCGGAAGATGCTTCTCCAGCGGATCCGCGAGGTCGAGCACTCCCTCGTCACGCAGCCGCAGTACGAGAACCGCCGTGAACGTCTTGGTGATCGATCCAATGCGGTACTGGACGTTCTCGTCCGGGGCGTGCCCCGCCACCGAGGTACGAGCCCCTGTCCACACCAGCTCGCCGTCCCGGGCGACTGCGGCGACCAGCGAAGGCGCCCGTCCCTGCGCCTGTGCCGTGGCGATGCGATGGGTCAGGGCGCGGCGCGTGCCGGCAAGCAGTTCTTCGTGAGTCATGGGGCCAGTCCATACGGGCGGATGCCGTACGTCGACCCAATTCCCGTTCGCGGTGCGTCAGGTCACGCACGGTGTCACAAGCCGCCCAGGAACTTCACGACCGCCGCGGCGAAGCCCACCGGGTCGGTGTCGTGCACGGTGTGACCGGTCGGCAGCTCCACGAGCTGTGTACGCGGCCGCCGCGCCACCATGTCCTCGGCTTGCCGACAGCTCAGGACGCCGCTGCGGGTGCCGTGGATGAGGAGGGCGGGGCACTCGCTGGACAACCAGTCGTCCCAGTGATCGCCATTGGCCTGTTCCTGCGACATCGCCATGTCCTGCGGAGCGAAGGTCAGACCCCAGCCGTCCGGATACTCGCGGATGGCGTGCGCGAGGTAGTACGCCGAGTCCCCCAACGCGTCCTCGAAGGCCTCCCTCGTGGGGGCACGCTCTGGCCAGGCCAGACAGAACGACAGATCGCCGTCGACTTCCGCGCCGATCTCCACGACGACGAGCGCCCGCACGAGATCCGGGTGCCGGGCCGCGAGCTGATAGGCGTTGATGCCCCCGAGGGAGTGGCCGAGGACCACGGCGTCGGTGACACCGAAGTGAGCGAGGACCGCGGCCGCGTCGCCGACATAGCCCTCACGGGAGTAGTCCGCCGCCCGCTCCGAGCGCCCATGTCCCCGCTGGTCGAGGGCGAGGACCCGCCAGTCCGGCGCGAGGTCGCGCGCCAGCGCGGCGAACGTGCGCCCTTCGTCGAAGTGGCCGTGCAGGGCGAGGAGCGGCCGCCCCTCGCCCCCGAAGTCCAGGCAGGACAGTCGATGACCGTCCACGGACACGCTGTGTCGCGTCGCTTCCCCCATGAGCCCACTCTATGGACCCACGGCTCTGGGCTTGGAGCGGTGTAGGTTCTCGCTTTCGGTGTCATGCGCCGACGCTATGACCTGGACGTTCCCCTTCAGTCTCACGACGTGTCGGCGGGTGGCTGTCTCAGATCGGTGTCATTTCCTCAGACTGTCCAGCCGGCCGCGCCGGACCTCATCAGCCTGCATCGGCGGCCGTCCGTTCCATCCACTCCCGCACCTTCACTGCTTGCTCGATGCGGTTGACGATGTCTTCTTGGACGCCGTGTCCAAGGTCTCCGGGATCTTGTCGAAGGTGTCGGGAAGGACGTCGAGGAGACCCCAGATCTGCTCGCCGGTGCTGACGGTAAGCAGTTTCTGGCACCTCCACTGCAGCGGCACCTCGGGACGGTGCGTGAGCCGCTGCACGAGTGTCGGGAACAGGTAGTGCGTCGCTTCTGCGGCGAGGTGCTCTCGTAGCCAGTCGACCGGGAGCCGCTGGCTGAAGCTATGCATGGCGGCCTCCTGGGCCAGGTCCAGGAGCTGAGCGGTGTCGACGGCTCGGACGGTGCGGGGGAGGGTCGGGCTCATGTCGCGATGATGCCAAGAAGCCAGTGCTGCGCCGAGAGGTCAGCTGGGCCGGGGTGCGATCTGCTGACGGGCAGAGCCCCAGACATCCTCGAACTCCTCGAAGGTGAGTTGTTCGGGGTCGTGGCCTTCCCATTCCGAGACGGGCAGCTCGGCGGTGATCCCGAACCTGCTGTCGTAATCACCGAGGCGACCTGCGTCGCGGACCCGTTGCCACTCGGCGAGGGAAGCAGCTGCGATCGGGACCAACTCAGGCCCTTCGAGTTCGACCTGCCGGATCACCCAGCCTTCGGCGTCGACCTCGAAGTAGAAGCAGGTGTCTTCCTCGTCCCAGTAGCAGCGCATCCATGTGGTCACCAGGCCATGATGCCGGGCCAGATGCATCGCGCTACTCCGCGTCGTCTCGTGGTCGAGCGATGAATCCTGCGGATCGGTCGAGCTGGAACGGAGAGCCGACCCGGGTTGGATCCCAGCCTTGATCCCGTGCCTCGCGAATGCTGGCAGCAACGTGAGCTGGGCGAATGGGCTCCGTCTCGATGCCCACCCAGTTACTGGGGTGGGCCTGGCCACTGGTGACGATCAAGATCGTGCCCGGCTGGCTGCCGCTGGCTGCTTCAACCGCATAGGTCAGTGGTGTCCAGCAGAGTCCCTGCATGTAGGAGGGCTTCCTACGGATCCGCCAGCGGTACTCGATCCCGTCAACGGTTATGCGCCGGGAACCCTTCTTGTTCAGCGCCATCTTCGCCTCCTGCGCCGTTGGACTCTGATGTGTCACCGCGGTCGCGAAAAGCAGGTTGCACGCGAACGTACCGAACGTTATCGCCGACAAGCACCTTCGGGCTACGGATGGGTTGATCAGCCCATAAGTTGGTGTCAGTGCCGAGCGACCCGGCGCATCGCACCCGCCCCGGGTGCACTCACCGCGATCGGAGAGCACCGTGAAGAACAGGGCGTTGTGGCGCGTAGTTGACAACGAGAGTGGTAGCCAGTCCATCGTCAGCACGCCCTCCGAGGCGGTCGCGTTCGTCAACAGCCGGTTCGACACCGATGACGACGACGAGCCGTTCAGCATCACCGAGGTCGGTCCTCTCCTTCCGAAGCCGCTCGGGGTCATCACCGCATGGGCCTCCGAGAAGGACAGCGAGCGAACCGACGGGCGTACTGCCCCGATCACCATCAGGCCGGTTGTGACAGACAACGCCAGCGAGTGCGATGACGTCGTGCTCTGGGGCGACGTGTACGTCTCCTGGGACCACGACATGTACACCGTCGAGGAGCCGGACAGCTCCGAGTACAGCGAGGCTTACAGCGCAGCCGAGTTGAGCGCGATCCTCGACGAGTACGCCGACGACTACGAGTACGCGTCTGAAGGGCCTGAAGGGCCCGACAGCCACAGGTGGCCGAAACCGGAAGAGTTGATCACCTACGGGGCCCAGGAGTGTGCCAAGCGGTTCGGGCACCTCGACGACGACGCCCTGCTGTGGCTCGCTGCCACCCGCATCACGCTCGCCGTGTGGCGCAACACACCCGTCGAGAACTGGCATGCCGGGAAGAGTCAACTCCACGACGGCACAATGATGCGGATCAACACGGCAACCACCCGGCTCGTGCGCTCGATGCTGTCGTTCGACCATGTCGACTGGATCGGTCTCGGTCTCGCGATCGTCAACCCGTCCCGGGTTCTACCGACCGGGCAGTCTGTTCTCGAGCTCGGGCTGGCCTGCCACAACCCTGACGACCCGGCACACGAGGTTGATCCGCGCGAAGAACTCGCGGAGATGGCACAGGACGCGATCGCTTGGGGGCGAACGTACTGCCTTCGCGAGAAGAAGTTCGGCCTGCGAACCCTGATCAAATTCTTCTGTGCGTTCGACAACAGCTGGTTCGGCGCACCGAGTTGGGGGCGGATCGTCGATCGGTTCCTTACGGCTGTCGACGACCGGGAGAATGCGCATTGGCGCATGCACCGGGACGAGCCTTGGTTCGACGAGTGGTTCACCAACCGCCCGGCCGACATTGCGGACACCACGGAATTTCGTCGGCTGCTCCATGCCGGGCCCGACCTGCTGTCCGAGGAGGCCGCCGAATGGTGCGTGGATGGTGCCATCGGCTACGTCTGCCGGGACGACCACACGAACGGCTGCCCGCGGTGCGGCATCCCGCTGGCAACGGAGTCCCCCAACGAGTGAACGTGGGCACCAGCGTAGAAAAGCAGCAATCCGCTGACCGCGCTCTCTCCCGCCTACTCGGCCTCCCCCTGCTTGGGGAGCCAGTCGCGGCTCCACTGACTGGAGATGTGCGGGTGCTTCTGACGGATCTGTGGCAGCAACGCTGGCCCGGCTGCCCGCCGGTCGGTTACAAGCCCCGCGAGCCCTACAGGAATTTCTGGGTCCGCTTCCACAGTCTGCCGGAGTCGAAGCGATACCCGGAGAACGAAAGTGACTACTCCGTCGTCCTGGGCCGGCACAACGGGGTGTTTCGGCGCATTTGCGACCCGTAGTGATCACGCTGTGCCTCAGGACATCGTGTTGTCCTGCATCTTTCGAATGGCCTTGAGCACCTTCGGTTGGACGTGTTCGCGTTCGATCCGCTGACGAGTGATGGGATTGGCCAGCGATTCTCAATCCCGTGTCAGATCGGCCAGTCACATGACATGGCGACTGAGAAAATGACACGGAATTTGAGAACCTACACGCATGTAGGTTCTCACTTTCGGTGTCATGCACCGACGCTATGATCTGGACGTTCCCCCCCCAGTCTCACGACGTGTCGGCTGGCGGCTGTCTCAGATCGGCGTCATTTCCTCAGACTGTCCAGCCAGATCCACCGCGTCTGGGGCGTCACGAACCTGCATCGGCAGCCATCCTTCCACCCACTCACGCACCTTCCCTGTAGGAATCCGAGGCAGCTGAGCACTCCGACCTGGGACATTGCGGTAGTTGAGCACAACCCGACAGCCCTGCGGCGCCAGCACTTGAGCAGCGGCTCAGACTGACATCCCCGCGGCTCCAGGCTCCCGGACTCCGTCTCCGTTGGTCAGCGTTGGGACTCGCTGAAAAATGGCTCTGCCCGCGGCTCCGCAGCCAGTCTTGCCGGGCTTTCCCCGCAGCACGGCCGGCCACCACCAGCATGACGTTGCTGCGGCTACCGACCGCCCGATGACGATCCATCGCTCTGGCCACCGTGTGGAGTCCTACAGTGAAGGGCCCACCAAGGGGCGCCGCTCGAAGGGGAGTGAGCGTTGGCACGAACCGCGAATGGAGGACGCCATGGCACACGAGAGCGGGTCACACTCCGTGTTGATGTGGCACTTGTCGCCCGATCGGCCTTGGGCCAAGGAGATCGTTTCCGGTCTGGCCCGGCACGGCTTCGCTGTGCGGAGAATGGAGCAATACGTAGGGCGGGGAGAGCAAGCGACGGCTCTAGGAGAGAATAAGCAGGCGGGACTCCTTTTGAGCCTCAAAGGCGCTGACTCACTACTCCTTCTGATCTCTCCGAACGTGCCTCCGAGTGATGAGCAACTGCGCAGTCTCGACAGCAGCATGGATCAGCGGGGTGTCGATGTCATCCCAGTGATTCTCGGGTCAGGGTCAGTGCCCCAACCGCTGAGGGGGCGAGCCGGGGTGACCATGGCGCACGGCGAGGCGTCGATCGGTGAACTCACACAGAGAATCGAAAAAGGGAGGGCGATTGACCTCCTGGACCTCCGGTCGGCGGATTTCGAGAATTTGGTAGAGGATCTTCTCCGCAGTGAGGGCTTCGACGTCATCGCGTTCAGCAGATCGGGAGACCGTGGATACGATTTCTTAGCGAGGACCCCCGGAACCGACAACACGCCGCCGATCGAGTACGTCGTGCAGGTCAAGGCGTATCGACACTCACGTGTGTCGGTGGCAGCCGTGCACGAAATTGCACAGAAGGTCGCCAGGGCAGGAGGTGGCCGAGCCGTCATGATTGTGACGAACGGTCAGCTCACCTCAGTGGCAAAGCGCACACTTACGGACCTTGCCTCACTCCCGGAGTCCCCTGAGATCCGCGTCTTGGACGGCACCCAGGTCAAGTACCTCCTACTCAAACATCCTGACCTGGTGCGCAAGTACGGGCGATCACACCACGAACGAGGCCGGTGAGGGGGATGACCACCCAAGCCGCACTGACAGCTGCACAACTGCGTGCAGACCTTGACTCGTGCCCGGCGGGGGCATCCGGGTGGAAGAGATTCGAGGAGGTCGCGCTCGACGCACTCAGCTACCTTTTCGTCCCGCCGCTCAGGCCGCCTACCCCCCAGGCGCACACCTACTCCAATGTGGAACGCCGGGACGCCGTCTTCCCCAACCGACACCTCGACCCGTCGAGCAACTGGGGAATTTTCCGGCAGGACCTTGAGGCTCGGATGATCGCAGTGGAGTTCAAGAACTACGACAAGACAGGGATCGGGCGGGAAGAAGTCGATCAGACTGCCAATTATCTGCGCCGACCCTGGGGTCGGCTTGCCTTACTTTGCACGAATGTTGAGCCGAGTAAGTCGGCACATATTCGCCGAAACTCGATATTCAGCGATGACAAAAAGGCGATCCTCTTCATCACTAAAGCCGACCTAGGCGAGATGCTGGATATGAAGGATCGAGGCGAAGATCCCTCGGACTTGATCATGGACATCTATGAGGCATTCCTAATCCAGCACGAGTGATTCCCCGGGGGAGGGAGGCCGTGGAAAAGCTCCAGCGACCTCCGCACTCTGCTAACGCGCGGGCCGGAAAAGGGCACGCTGAAGACGGCCGACAGCAGCCATATTCATCAACCTCCCTCTCCCGTGATCACGCGCCTCTCGCGCTGGCGTGAAGGTAGCAACCCCTCACCGGCCTGGGCAAAGCAATTTTGGTCGGGATCAGCAAGGGCTTCGCGGGCAGCTGCGGCGACCTTCTGGCCGAAGGCCGTCAGCTTCATGGGGTGTCCGCGCTCAGCCCGCTCGAGTAGTTGTTGGCCGAGGTCGTTCTCAAGCCGCTGAATCTGCTTCATCAGTGCCGCGGGTGTGATGCGGCGAACTCGGGCGGCTTGATAGAGGCTCGGGTGTGGAGCCGCTGCCGCGAAGCGTTCCAGCCGCTGCCATGCATAGGGGCTGGTAAGGGCCTTGCGCAGAATCGCAGGTGCGTGGTCAGCTTGTTCGGCCAAGCGAAGAGCCGAGTCGTGACTCACTCCGCCGCGGGGCCTGATCGGGATGTTATGTCTGTGTGCCCACCGCTCCATGTGCGCGTGACTCATGCCCCTCTCCCGGGCGAGATCAGCAAGGGTCCGGCGACGAACGACGTATTGCTCGTGCAGCCAGTCGCGCTCGACGGTCCCTCGGCGCGTATAGTCCTGCGGTCCATCACGCAGCGGGATGCCGTATTCGTGTGCGAGCGGGGTCAGAACCGTGCGGGAGATGCCAGTGAGTTCTGCAATCCGGGCGAGTGAGAGATGTTCACTCTGGTAGAGGCGGTCGAAGTCACTTCTCGACAGCTGTTGTCGAGCCGCGTAACGAACGCGGCCTGTTGATCTCGCGGCGGCCTCGGTCAGAGCGGCGGCAGGAGCGGGGTTCTCCTCCAGAATGCCTCGGACCACGGGGGTGCTGGTGCCGAGGGTCTGAGCTGTCCGTCGAACGGGATGCTTGCCCTGACGGATCAGACAGTGCAGGTGTGGGATGTCGATGGTGGTGGGGTCGGGTCCGGGCAAGTCGAGTCCATCGAGTAGGCGAGCGGGTGGCTGCCAGACCACCGGTTCGTTCCGGATGTGCTGGGCAAGGAGGAACGCGCGGGCCTCGTCGTTCAGCGCTTCCGCAAGCTCGGGTGTCAGGAAGACGGGGAATCGTGCGGCCTCGACGCGGAAGTGTGCTTCTTCGTCCTCGTCGAACCCTGGGGAGGCTTGCGCTGGCAGGCCGCTGATGCGTTGGAACAGACGGCGGCGGACGACCCACTCGCGCCGTCCGTTTCCGGGCTGGGTGCCGATGGACCGGCAGATCTCCAGCCAGCGCTCGTGCGGCAGCAGGCAGGTGTAGTCCAAGCGGCGACGCCTGGAGTAGTCGATGGGAATGTCGTGCGCGTCGAGGTAGTTGGTCAGTCGGATCAAGGCGGTCTGAACGTCAGGCCAGCGCGGGTCCTGGCCCAGTTTGTGCTGGATGCGGCCGACGGCAGGGCCGTCGGTATGGGAGCCGAGGAGTTCGGCGGCGGCGTCGAGCCGGACCCAGCTGTTGATCACCAGCAGTGAGGCGGACAAGGCCATAGGAAGGACGTTGTGGAAGCCCTCCGGTGAGGCACTGAAGCGCATGGCCCAGGAGGGCCAGAACGTGCTCGGGATCTTCCGGGCTCGCTGGCCGCCTGCCCGGCTTGCGGTGCTGGGACAGCTGGGCAGGGCTGTGATCGTGCGGAACCGGAGCTGTTCCAGAGGCGTGAAGGACGGGGCAAGCGCGGCTAGGTGCACGGCCTTGAGAACAGGGCTCAGGCCGCGTCCCCAGCTGTCGATGCTAGTGGCCGTGACTTGGTGAAGATCCGGATGCATTGCCAACAGCAGTTCGCGCATCGCGCTCCCGCTGCGGTGGATGTCGCGGTGAGCGAGGACGCTCAACGTGAACGTCACGGCAGCCGCAGTACTCACTGCCCGCGCTGGCGACATGTAGCCAGGGCGGACTGCGGCTCGGTGTGCGAGATGACAGCCGGGCTCGGGGACGAGGTGCCGTTCGGCGAGGTCCGGCGGGGCCAGGTCGACGAGGGAGTGAGGAGGCAAAGCTGCCAGGACGCGACCGCTGATGGCACGGATGTCATTCAGGGCGGTTCGTGCTGGCTGAGGATGTGCCGCATAAGGGCCGAACGACGCCGTTCCGCTATCGATGATCACTAACACCCGGTCCTGAGCGAGCAGGGCCGGATGTCCTTCCGGCAGGCGAAAAGTAGGGGTTTGGGTCAGATCGAAGCCGCAGCCGGCCGATGGAGGGCCGTCCGTGCGGGCCGGCGGGTTTCCGCAGAACCCAGGTCGGGGGACAAGCTTGCCGGAGCGGGGCTGAAGTCTCTGGATGCGTCCGCAGTTCGGACAGCAGTCCGCCAGGAGGCAGCGGTGGGTGGGACAGGCGAAGGTCCAGCCCAAGCGCCAGGTTGGCTGCCAGCGGCCGGTGGATGCGGCCAGGCAGTCCGGACAGAACCGGGAGCCGGAGCGGCCCCAGAGCCTTCCGCGTTTGACGTGCAGGCCATCGGCGGTGATGTGTAGGGCCCGACCGTCGTAGTGGGCCAGCGTCATGCTCATGACCTTTCCCAAGGGCAGTCCGCTCGCGTGGGCGACGGCTGCGGCTTCTGGGGCAGGCAGTGCGATCGTCCAGTCCGGAGGGATGCCCCGGGTGCGGTCACCAGCGCCACTGCGGGAGGGAAATCCGAGGTGCCGCTGAATCTCGCCCAAGGTGGCGTGATGGCGAACCGCCGATGTCTCCAGCCAGGAGTCGAACGCCTCTCCGGGAAGGGGTTGCACTCGCAGTGGGAGGGTTCGAATGCGGGGCCTCATGCAGCCTTCCGCCGGTTGGCGCCGGGTCGGCTGGTCAGCTTCCCTCGTCCCAACGCGGCTTCGAGTTCTCTGCGGGCAGCCTCGGACGCCTCGTCGTTCTTCACCCGATCGAGCAGGTCACGGTCGAGGCGTTCGGTGCCGCTGCGGATGGCTCGCTGGCAGCCACGGTTGACCAGTGTCATCAGCGAGCCGATATGGCCGGTGCTGCGTGCGAAGAGGTAGTCGGACAGGTCGTCCGCGAGCATGCCGGGGTGTTTGTCGGCAAGGACGATGCGCTTTTCGAGAGCCAGGAGCATTTGCCGCCATTCGCGGCGACCGTTCTCTTTGGTGATTGTGAAGGGCGGCATGTCCAGCCGCGTGGTTCGGCGGCCTGTCTGAGCCAAGGTGGTGTCGCCGCCGGTGTCCCCTTCGCTGAACAATCCCTTCTCAGCGAGCCCGACCCCGACTTTCAGCAAAGTAACGGGGAACTCGTTGGCGATCCACTTGAGATGGTTGCTGACCTCGATGCCGCTGGTCTTGCGCCATTTCAGAAAATGCAGGTCATCCAGCACCAGCAGACGGACCTCACAGGACAACACGCAGTCCAGAGCCTGCTGGCCAAGCTGGGCTGTGGTGCCGCGGTGGCGGCCAGGGTGCCCGAAGAACTCCAGCAGGGCCCGGTTCAGGTCCTTCATGCCGGTGTTGCCGGTGAGCCCGACCCGGCAGACCGGCCATCGCTCATTGCCCTGGGCGGTGAACTCCCCTTCCTCGGCAATCTCTCTGCGGTGGAATTCCCGGGTGAACGCGAGGACCGAGGTGGTCTTGCCCAAACCGGGAAAAGCATCGACGGCGACGGCGCCCTTGGCCTTGTCTCCGTCCTGGAGGTTGCTGTCGACGATGTCCCACAAGTCCTCGTGCAAGGCGGACAGTTGAGGAGTCTTGATCGGGCCGAGGTTGGCATGCCATTCCCGTCGCCGACGGTTGTATTCAGCTCTCGCCTCGGGGCTGAGCTTCTTCAGCTCGGCGCGTGTCAGCAGCTCGGGTTGGCTTCGGCGTGGGGCATCGGCGAATGCTCTGAAGTCCTCTTTCCGGCACAGTGCCAGGTTGCCCATGCTCGGCAGGCTGGTGGTGCCGATCACGCATCCTCCAGGGCGTCGGCGTAGAAGTCGTCCTCGCCGAGGTCTTCCAGGTCGGCCTCGTCGTCATCGCCCATTTCGGGCGCCGCGGCCACCTCCGGCTCTCCGCGGGAAGAGGCCGTCTCCTCGCCCAGAGCCTTGCGGACAGAAGGGAGCGAGAGGACCTGTTCCTCGGTGTCTGGCAGTTCGATGGCAGCCTGCTCACGCGAGAGCCGCAGGGCCATGCGCCGCTCGGCTAGAGATCATTAATGGCGAGGGTTACGGGGGTGTGAGTCCGGTCTTGTCGATGTAGCCGCGGATGAGGCCGGGCCGGTACTGCATCTTTTTGAGCCGGGTCTTGATCAGGGCGGCCAGCTGGTCGA
>NZ_WPNZ01000022.1 GCF_009755605.1 Streptomyces typhae | reverse complement strand
TCGGGCGCTCGCGCCGACGGGGCGCCGGTTCGTCGTGCCGCCGGGAGCGATGGGGCGTCTGGTCGTGGTGCCGCTTCGGCAGGCGGGGTATCGGGTCCTCGTGTCGGCGGGGCTGAGGAGGGGCCGGTCCGTCGTCCCGTCGGGGCTGATGGGGTGTCTGGCCATAGCGCAGCCCGGACAGGCGGTGGGGTAGCGGGCTCTTGCGGTGCGGGGGCTGACGGGGTGCCGGTTCGTCGTGCCGCCAGCGATGGGGCGTCTGGTCGTGGTGCCGCTTCGGCAGGCGGGGTATCGGGTCCTCGTGTCGGCGGGGCTGAGGAGGGGCCGGGCCGTCGTCCCGTCGGGGCTGATGGGGTGTCTGGCCATAGCGCAGCCCGGACAGGCGGTGGGGTAGCGGGCTCTTGCGGTGCGGGGGCTGACGGGGTGCCGGTTCGTCGTGCCGCCAGCGATGAGGCGTCTGGTCGTAGTGCCGCTCCGGCAGGCGGGGTATCGGGTCCTCGTACCGGCGGAATTGACGGGCCGCCGGTCCGACGTCCCACCGGGCCTGATGGGGCGTCTGGCCACAATGCCGCCCGGACAGGCGGCAGGGCATCGGGCCCCAGCGCCGCTCGGACTGACGTGGCGTCGGGCCCCCGCGCCGCTCGGACTGACGCGGCGTCGGATGGTCCCGCCGCTCGGACTGACGCAGTGTCGGATCGTCCCGCCGCCGGAACTGCCGCGGCGCCGGGGCAGCCCGCCGCCGCCCCCGAGGCGATGCCGGGTCGTCCCGCCGCCCCCGACGCGACGCCGGGTCGCCCCACCGCCCCCGACGCCATGCCGGGCCACCCCTCCACCCCCGACGCGGCGCCCGGCCGCCCCTCCACCACCCCCGACGCAGCGGCGACCCGCCCCGCCTCGCCCCGCGCCCGCGACACCGCCACCCCGTGGGCGGAGAAGCTGTGGGCCGCCGTGCGGGCCGGGGACGAGTACGCTGCCGTCGATGTCGTCACCGACGCCCTTGGCGCGGGGCTCGATCCCGAAGCGGTGCTCCTGGACGTCATCGGTGCCGTCCAGTTCAAGGTCGGCGTCGAGTGGGCAGCCAACCGCATCGGCGTGGCCGACGAGCACGCCGCCACCGCCATCAACGACCGCGTCATCGCCACCCTGCCCCGGGCCCGCCCCGCAACCGCCCGCGGCCGGGTCACGGTGGCCTGCGTGGACCAGGAGTGGCACGCCCTGCCCGCACGCCTGGTCGCCGAGACGCTGCGGCTGCGCGGCTGGCACGTGGACTACCTGGGCGCGCAGGTCCCCACCGCCCACCTGATCAGCCACGTCCACCGCACCGGACCGGACGCGGTGTGCCTCTCCAGTTCCCTGCCCACCCGGCTGCCCCTGGCCCACACCGCCATCACGGCGGTCCAGGCCGCCGGTACCCCGGTCATGGCCGGGGGACTCGCCTTCGGCGCCGACGGCCGCTACGCCCGCATGCTGGGCGCCGACGCCTGGGCGCCCGACGCACGCGCCGCCGCCGACCGGCTCGCCGCGGGGCCGCTGCCGCAGCCGACGCCCGCCCACCAGGTGGCCGACGACCTGGTGCACCTGGCGGACCAGGAGTACACGATGGTCGCGAAGTCCTCCACGCGCCTGGTGCGCGACAGCTACCAGCGCATGGAGCGGGGCTTCCCGGCGATGCGGGACTACACCGACGAGCAGCGCGAGCGCACCGCGGAGGACCTCGCCCACATCGTCGACTTCCTGATCGCCGCCCTGTACGTCGACTCGGACGACGTCTTCACCGCGTTCCTCACCTGGACCGCCGAAGTCCTCACCGCCCGCGCCGTCCCCGCCCGTTTCCTGCTCTCGGGCCTCGACCTGCTGGAGGAGCAACTGCGCGACTTCCCGCGGGCCCGCCGCCTCCTCGACTCGGGACGCGTCGCGCTGGCCGCCCACGCCTGACCTCCCCGGCCCGACCGCCCGACCGGATCCGCACGCTGTCCCGGCCCACCACCGCACCCCGTCGCACCGGCAGGGGGAGCGGCACGGTGACGCCTGTGTGACTCAGCGGCCGCCCACCGGCCGGCCCGGGAGTCGTCAGGGGATCGTGACGGCGGGCGGCGTCCACCGGGCCTTGTGCGGGACGGCGTTGGAGACGCCGTAGTCCTTCTTGAGCTGTTCGGGGATGGCGTAGTGCATGACGCGTCCCCGGGTGAGGGAGGACAGTTCGAGGACGGTGGTGAGGTGGCCGATCCGGTCCAGGGCCCAGGCCCCGAGCGGGGAGCGGTCCTCGACGGTCTCCAGGACACCGAGGAGGTGCGGCAGGGCCTTGACGACGGTGTCCCACCGGGTCCGTGGGACCTGTAGCCAGTCCCCGCAGGTGTCGCCGACGAGATGGCGTACGAGGGCGGAGACGACGGGATCCATGAAGGTGCCGGGCACCACCTCCTCGTACAACTCGATGAGTTGCCGCGTCAGGTGGACGCCCTCGTCCGAAGGGCCCATGTGCCGGACCATGTACAGGTCGAGGAACGCGCGGGCCTCGTCGAGCGACTCGGGTACGGCGTCCTGGTCGACGCCGAGCATCGCTCCGACGACGCGCCAGGCGTAGTAGTAGGCCTCCGCGCCCTCGGTGGACATGTGGACGCCGAGGCGGTGCAGGCTGTCGAGGACGAGCAGGGAGAAGAACATCTGCCCGCCGATCATGTCCTCCTGGCAGATCGGGGTCCCGAGCGCGGCCGTGTCCCACCGGTCCTCGCGCTTGAGGTGGTGGCGGATCGAGGCGTGCAGGAGGCGGACCTTCTGGGCGGCGGGGATGAAGCGGCTGCCGGCCTCGAAGGCGTCGGGCTGCATGAGGTGGACGGTGAACTGGCCGGTCTCCGCCATGCGTTTGGAGGGGTACTTCAGCGAGTGCGTGGCCGAGAGGAGCCTCGCCACGTGGGGGACGACGTAACAGGCGGGCATGGAGGCGAAGGACAGCGCGGTGGAGATGTGCACGTTGTTGTCGATGAAGAACAGCCGCGCCTTCTCCATCTCGCCCCAGTCCACCCAGGACGGCGGGGCGGCGGTCGCCTCCAGGTACTCGCGGGCGACGGCGGGCAGCCCGTCGGGGAGCGGTGCGCCCGCGGTGGAGACGTAGCGCATCAGCGTGTTGAACTTGCCCACCTCGCCCCGGTCGAAGAGCGTGGCGACGGTGGCGTCGGCGAGTTCGTCGCCCACCGTCCGCAGGGCGTCCATCGATGCCTCGGTACGGGTCAATGCCGGACTCCTCGTCTTCCGTGGGATCGTCGCGGGTACGTCAGGACGGGCGGACCGTCGCCGAGTGCGCGAGCGCGGTGAGGGCCGCGGTGGCGCCCGCGGGTACGTGCAGCTCGTGCAGAGCGCCGAGTGCCTCCTCGACGCGGGCGGAGATCATGTGCTCGATACGGTCGGGCGCCTCGAGCCGGAGCATCACCTCGCGCACCGCCCGCAGGTCCTCCTCGTCCACGTCGCGCCGCCCCAGGAGGCCGCGCAGCAGCCGCCGCTCGTCGTCACCGGCCATGCGCCACGTCTCGGCGAGGAGGGCCGTCGGACGGTGTCCGCGTACGTCGTCGGCGTTGGCCTTGCCGGTGCGGGAGGGGCTGCCGAACAGGCCGAGGAGGTCGTCGCGGAGCTGGAAGGCCTCGCCCAGCGGCAGCCCGTACGCGCGATAGCCCGCGCACAGGCGCTCACCGGCGCCGCCGAGGGCGCCGCCGATCAACAGGGGCTGTTCGACGGTGTACTTGGCGGTCTTGTACCGGATGACCTTCAGCGAGGCGGTGGTGTCCGGTTCGGCGCCGGTGCGCAGGATCTCCAGGCACTCGCCCGCGATCAGCTCCCGCGCGAGGACGAACCATAGTGGACGGGCCCGCGCCAGATACGCGGCGGGCAGCCCACTGGTGACGAACAGCTGCCCGGCCAGGCCCATGAGAAGGTCGCCCACCAGGAGGGCGAGGGACCTGGCGGCGGTGAGGGAGCGCGGGCGGCGGCGCACGGCGGCGCGCAGGGCGATGTGCGCGGTGGGCCGGCCGTGCCGCAGCGGGCTGTCGTCGATGAGGTCGTCGTGCACGACCGCCGCGGCGTGCACCAGTTCCATGGAGGCCGCCGCGCGCACCAGCGCCTCGCTGTCCGGCTGTCCCACGCCGCGCCAGCCCCAGTAGCAGAACGCCGCCCGTAATCGCTTGCCGTCCACGACCGCCGACTCGACCTGCTCGGCCACCGGACCGAGGGCCGGGTCGATGGCGGCGAACCGGTCGGCCTCATCGGCGACGTACCGGCGAAGGACCTCGTCGACGCGGGCCTTGAACGCGGCAGGATCCCACTTCTCAGCGCTCATCGGCGGCCCGCCGCGTCCGCGCGTGCCCGGCCAGGATCTCCAGGTGGGCCGGGGGCAGCGCGTACCGGTCGAGCACGAGGCGCCCGCGCGCCAGCAGGTCGTGTCCGGCCTCGGCCGCGAGCTCCGCGGTGTCCGCGCGCCGCAGCAGCCCCCGCACCGTGCCGAGGGCCGAACCCACCGTGCTCACGGCGAGGTCGGCGAGTCCCGCCGCCAGCAGGACCGCCTGTTCGTCCAGGCCTTCGCGCCGCTCCGACTCCTGTGCCATGGCACCTCCCGACGACAGCATGTCCACGCGGCGCCGGTTGCCTGCCGCTCGTGCCAGCGTCGCGTGACGGCGGGCCGGGGGTGGGGGGAACTCACGATCGGGTGATCGGCTCGGCCGCGTGTGCGGAGCCCGGCCGTCGGCGCCCGCGCACGCGCCCGTCACGGCAGGGTCGCCGTGCCGTCCGCCGGAGTCAGCATGATCCAGCGGGTGTGCGGGGCGTCGCACGGCACGCAGGCGGCGATGCGGACGTCCGTCGGGCGCGGGGAGAACAGGGGCAGGTACATGGGGCGCGGAGTGCCGAGGGGGAAGGCGCCCGTGGGGGTGTGGGACCGCCAGAGGCGTTCCGTCTCCGGCGCGCCGCGGACGGTGCGCACGACCTCGTCCAGGCGGGGGTTCGCGCCGCCGTGCTGCCAGGACAGCCGGAGCTGCCCGAGGAGGGGCCCGGCCCAGTAGCTCTGCCAGTCGCGGAGCTGATAGCGGGACTCCTCGGAGAACGCCCAGATCATGACGTTGGCTCCGGGGCGCACGAGCCAGGGGCAGTGGCGGGCCGCGATGTCGTTCGCGTGGACGACGTCCCAGGCCGCGTCGCACAGGAAGCTGACGCAGTGCTGCCGGCGCACCAGGTCCAGCAGTCCGGGGGACGGGTCCGCGGGCTCGGGGCGCGGCGGGGTGTGGCCGGTGCCCCGGTGCAGCGCGGCGGCCTGGGCGGGCCCGAGGCCGAGGACGCGGACCACGCCGTCGACGAACTCCCTGCTGTAGGGCCGGTCCTCGCCGCTCTCCAGGGCGCGGTACCAGCGCTCGGAGACGCCGAGGAGCAGTGCCACGTCGAGCTGGGTGAGGCGGGCGCGCCGCCCCCGGCCCGGCACCAGGCTCGGGACCGACTCCGGCGGGCGGGCCGCGCGCCAGGCGCACACCATCCGCCCGAGGTCCTGACGACGGGCATCCATAAGGCAAAGCTCCAGTAAATTCAGCGCTGCGCCAAGGTGGGGGAGCGGGCGAGTGCGCTGGTCACGGCCGTGGAAAGGACGCAGGTGGCACCGGGGCGGCGGCGCCTGAGAACCGGCACCCGAGAGTACCGGAACTGTAGGGTTCCGATGGTGGCCGGTCGTCGGCGGTCATGGTGGGGCCGCAACGGCGCCGGGCCGGGCGGTCACCGCACCGCCGGGTGATTCCGCATGCGCCCTGCCCGTACGCCCTTGGAGGTTCATCCCGTGACCTACTTCCTGCCGGAGAACGACGCGGTGCCGACCGCGGCCCGCGGCCTCGCCCTGACCCACCCGGACACGATCGCGGTGCACGACACCCCGCTGTATCTGACCGCGCGCTCACCGCACCCCGACCGGCGTGTGGCCCTGGTGTCGGGCGGCGGGGCCGGGCACGAGCCGCTGCACACCGGGCTGCTGGGGCACGGCGGCCTCGACGCGGTGTGTCCGGGGCAGGTCTTCGCCTCCCCGCACAACCGGCAGATCTACGAGGCGGGCCGGGCGACCGCCAAGCGGGACGGCGTCCTGCTCGTCGTGAAGAACTACACCGGTGACGTCATCAACTTCGGGATCGCGGCCGAACGCCTGCGTCACGACGGCATTCCCGTGGCGTCGGTCCTGGTCGACGACGACCTGGCCACCGACATCGCGGACAGCGCGACCGGCCGCCGCGGCACCGCCGCCACGGTGGTGGTGGAGAAGCTGCTCGGCGCCGCCGCCGACCGCGGCGCCGGTCTGGAGGAACTGGCCGCGCTCGGCTCCCGGATCGTGTCCCGCTCGCGCAGCCTCGCCGTCGCCGCCCGCGCGCAGACCTCGCCGACGACCGGCGTGCCCGCCTTCGACCTGCCCGCGGGCATCCTCGAATACGGTGTCGGCATCCACGGCGAACGCGGTGTCCGCACCATGGCCCGCCCGCCCGTCGACACCCTGGTGCGCCAGATGGCGGACGAACTCCTCGCGGCGCTTCCTCCCGGTCACGACGAGGTGCTCGCCCTCGTCAACGGCCTGGGCGCCACCACCAGCCTGGAGCTGCACGCCATCAGCGCCCTCCTCGTGGACCTGCTCGCCGAACGCGGCGTCCGCACCGCCCTCGTGGTCCCGGGCACCTACACCGCCGCCCTGGACATGGCCGGTTTCTCGCTCACCCTGACGCGGCTCGAAGAGGGCTGGACGGACCTGTGGGACGCCGACACGGACACCCCGCTGACCTTCCCCGAGCGTGTCGTCGCCGCGGCCCCCGGCCCGGCCGCGGAGCCGGCGGCGCCCGCTCCGGCACCGGCCGGGCGCGAGCACGGCAGCCGTGCGGTGCTCGACCGGTACGCGGAGATCGTCACGCAGGTCCGTGACAACCTCACCAAGCTCGACCAGCTCGTCGGGGACGGCGACTTCGGCGACAACCTCGCGGGCGGCGTCCGTCGAGCCGTCCGCCACGCCGACGAGACCGGCGTCGAGGGCACGGCCGCGCTCGCCCACGTCTTCCTCGACGAGGTGGGCGGCACCAGCGGCCCGCTGTTCGGGCTGCTCTTCCAGCACCTGGCCGCCGTCTCGCCCGCCGACGGCCGGGCGCCGACGCTGCGGGGGCTCGCCGACGCCACCTCCGGCGCGCTCGCCGCGATCGGCCGGGTCGGTGGCGCGGCACCCGGCGACTGCACCCTCGTCGACGCCCTCGCCACCGCCGCCGACACCCTCGCCTCGCCACCCCCGGAGGCCGCCGACGCGCCGCTCACCTGCGCCGCGGAGGCCGCCGTCCGCGGCGCCCTGGCCACCGCCACGCTGCGGGCGCGCCGGGGCCGGGCGAGCTACGTCGGCGACCACGCCCTCGGCGTGCCCGACCCCGGCGCCCTCGGGGTGGCCCTGCTCTACACCGCGCTGGCCGACGTGCACGAACCGGCCACGGCCACCCGGCTCCCCGCACCCGGGCACATCACCGCGCACTGACCCCGGGCGGGCGCTGCACCGGGCCCGCCCCGCCCGTCGCGGACGCGGGCCCTGCCGCCGCCCCCAGATGCCGCCACCGCACCGGGTCGCGGGCGTCCCCGCCCGGACGGGTGGCGGGCAGCGGTCCGGGGGCGGTGGCGTCGAGGACGAGGACCTCGTCGCCGCCCGGCTGGAACGCGTAGCCGACCCGGTCGAGGCGCGAGGGCACGCCAAGACCCGCCAGCTCGGCACGCAGCCGGTCCAGGGCCGGGTAGCGCTGGTCGCTCGTGTGCAGCACCACCGGGAAGAGGCGCACCGCACGGCGTGCCACCCGCACCAGCTCTATCAGCGCGCTCAGATGGAAGTCCTCGCCGAACTGCGCCCCGTAGGAGAACAGCAGGTGCGAACTGAGGACGAGGTCGAAGGAGCGGTCGGGGAAGGGCAGGTGCGGCAGCGCCCCGGCGACATAGCGGTCGGGGCGGGCCGCGATGTCGGCGGTGAAGGCGCGCGCCGACCCGGCCCGCAGCCGGGTGTAGCGCTCGGGGCTGCCGAACCAGTCCCAGACGAAGCCCCCCGCGTTGTCGGCCACGTACGCGTGTTTGTGCTCGATCTCGCGCAGCGCGAGGGCGCCGAGCACATCCCGTTCAGGACCGTACTGCGGATCGACGGCGACCGCGTCGACGCCCCGTGCCCCGGCCTCGGCCACGAAGCTCGCGGCCCCGCCGGGGCAGTCGAGGATCCGCTGTCCGAGATCGTCGTCCGTGAGCGCGAACATGGCCCGGTATTCGTCGAAGGACCGGGCGCTGACCAGCATCGCGTCACCCCCTCCCGATGTAGGGCATGGTCGTGGGCAGCACCGTGAGGGACTGCACGTTGGTGTCCGCCGGCATCGACGCCATCAGCAGCAGCGCGTCGGTGAAGCGCTCCACCGGGATGGTCGCCTCGACGGCCATCGTGCCGTCACCCTGCATCGAGGGCGGCTGCGGACTGCCGTCCACCGGGGTCACGTTGCCCACGTCGATCTGGCCGCAGGAGATGTTGTAGGGGCGGCCGTCCAGGGACAGGCCCCGGGTGATGCCGAGCACCGCGTGCTTGGCCGTGGTGTAGGCGATGGCGTGCGGGCGGGGCGCGTAGGCGGACGGGGCGCCGTTGTTGATGATGCGGCCGCCCTGCGGGGACTGGTCGCGCATCATCCGGAACGCCTCCTGGGAGCAGAGGAAGGTCCCGGTGACCGTGGTGGCGATGATGGTGTTCCAGTCGGCGGGCGCCACGTCCGGGACCGGTCTGCGCGGGACGGCCGCGCCCGCGTTGTTGAACAGCAGGTCGAGCCGGCCGAAGTGATCGCCGACCGTGCGGAACAGGGCCGCGACCTGGTCCGGGTCGCTGATGTCGGTGGGCACCGCGATCACCCGGTCCGCGGCGGCACCGGAGAGGGCCGCCGTCTCCTCCAGGGTCTGCTTGCGCCGCCCGGCGAGCGCAAGCGACCAGCCCCGGTCGAGCAGGGCGAGCGCGGCGGCACGCCCGAGGCCGCTGCCGCCACCCGTGACGACCCCGATCCTCCCCTCGCCGCCGCTCACCGCTCGTTCATCCAGGCGCGCAGGATCCGGCGGGCCTCAGGCCCGGGGACGTCCACGTACGGGGAACGCCCGTGCAGCACCCGGCTGTTGCGGATCATCAGCAGATCGCCCGCGCCGAGCTTGAGGCCGAAGGCGATCTCCGGCCGGTAGAGCACCTCGTCCAGGTAGTCGAGTGCGTCGAGCTGCCGGGCGTCGAGCTGCGCCGAGGCCCGTACCGTACGGGTCTGGTAGTAGCAGCCGACCGTCCCGTCGTCCTGGGTGAACAGGATGGGGGTGGTGACGATCTGCTGGCCCGCGCGGCCGGTGCGGTCGAAGCGCCACTCCTCCTGCAACAGGGCGAGGACGTCCGGGCGCTCCCGTTGGATGATGTCGTACACGTGCCGGGCGCTGGCCAGCTTGGTCATGCCGCCGCCGTCCGCCGCCGGCCGCAGACACAGCAGGACGAGCAGGTCGCAGGTGTCGCAGTGGAAGCCGAGCTCGGTGTTGCCGTCGCCGTCGCGGTCGCGCAGGACGGTCCACAGGTCGCCCTGGGCGTTCTGCGGGATGGCCCCGCCGATCTCGTCGAGGACGAAGGAAAGACCGGTGATGAGGTCGGCGTCGGAGGCGTCCGGGGACATGACGTTGCGTACGTTCACGAAGCCCACGGCGTCGAGGCTGCTGCGGATGAAGGAGCGCACGGCCGTGTACGCCGCCCCGCCCGCGCCCCAGCGCCCCGCCAGCGAGTCCGCCCACAGCAGGCGCCGGTCGTCGTCGGAGACCGACAGCGACCAGACGTCGCGTGCGGACTCCAGGTACTCGCTGGTCCAGCCGATGTCGTCGATCGTGGTTCCCGTCATGGCGTGTTCAGTCCCTTCTGAAGGCGTACGGAACGGGGGCGGTCCTGCGGCGAGAGGTCACCGGACCGCCTCGGCGACGGCGGTGGACCACAGCGCGAGGGCCTCGTCGACCTGCTCGGCGGTGACGACGAGCGCCGGGATCATCCGTACGACGTTGCCGTGCACCCCGCAGGTCAGCAGCAGGAGTCCCGCCTCCGAGGCGGCGCCCTGCACCCTCCGGGCGAGATCGGCGTCCGGGGAGCCGTCGGGCGCGCGGAACTCGCTGGCCAGCATCAGGCCCCTGCCGCGGACGTCGGCGATGGCCGGGACGTCGGCTGCGGTCTTGCGCAGCCCGTCGGCGAGGCGGCGGCCCTGCTCGGCGGCGTTGGCCACCAGGCCCTCGTCCTCGATGACGTCGAGGGTGGCGAGCGCGGCGGCGCACGCCACGGCGTTGCCGCCGTAGGTCCCGCCCTGCGACCCCGGCCAGGCGCGGCCCATCAGCTCGACGGGCGCGGCGATCGCCGACAGCGGGAAGCCGCTGGCGAGGCCCTTGGCGGTGATCAGTACGTCCGGTGTGACACCGGCGGAGTGCTGGTGGGCCCAGAACCGCCCGGTGCGGCCGAAGCCGGTCTGGATCTCGTCGAGGACGAGGAGCATCCCGTGCCGGTCCGCGCGCTCCCGCAGCCCCGCGAGGAAGCCGGGCGGCGCGGGCACGTAACCGCCCTCGCCCAGGACCGGTTCGACGAAGATCGCGGCGGTCTCGGCGGGCGCGCTCACCGTGGCCAGGACGTGGTCGAGGCCGCGCAGCGCGTGCTCGACGGCCGCCTCCTCGCTCAGTCCGAGGCCGAAGGCGTGCGGGAACGGCGCCACCGCGACGCCCGGCATCAGCGGGCCGATCCCGGCGCGGAAGCGGGTGCCCGCGGTGGTCAGGGCCGCCGCTCCCATGGTGCGCCCGTGGAAGGAGCCGTCGAACACGATCACGTTCTGCCGGCCGGTGGCCTGCCGGGCGAGGCGCAGGGCCGCCTCCACGGCCTCGCTGCCGGAGTTGAGGTAGAACACCGAGTCCAGGCCGTCCGGCAGCACCTCGCCCAGGCGCTCGGTCAGGGTGAGGAGACCGTCGTGCAGCACGGTCGTGTACTGGCCGTGGATGAGCTGTCCCGCCTGCTGCCGCACCGCCTCGACGACCCGCGGGTGGCAGTGGCCGGTGTTGGTCACGCCGACGCCGGCGGTGAAGTCGAGATAGCGCCGGTCGTCGGCGTCGTACAGGTACATCCCCTCACCGCGGGTGGCGACCACGGGCGTGGCCTGCTTGAGCACCGGGGAAAGCTGGGGCATCGCGTCACTTCCTAGGAGATCGGGGGGAGCTGAGGGAGCCGGGAAGTCGTGGGAGTCGTCGGCCGGGTCGCGGTCACAGCGCCGGGTCGGCGGGCACCGGGGAGCGGTGCGGCAGGAAGCCCTGGTCGGCGGCCCAGGACAGGGCGGCCGACCACCACTCGGCAGTCGGTTCGGTGAACCGCACCCCGAGCCGGTCGAGGACGGACTGCGTCCACGCGCTGTCGACGACGACGTTGCGGTCGCCGAGCTGCGACCAGGTCGAGGCGAGCCGGGCCACGGTCGGATGGTGCCGCTCCGCGCGGGCCAGGGCCGCGGCGAACGTGGCGTCGTCCGTGAGCCGGACCGGGTAGCCGTGCCGGACCATCCACGCCACCAGCTCGTCGTGGGCGACGGTGTGCGGCGACTCGACGTGGTAGACGCCGGGTGCCGCGTACGGGTGGACCGCGAGCGCCGCGATCCCCGCCGCCACCGTGTCCACGTGGGAGAACTCGAACGTGGTCGAAGGGCGGCTCGGCGCGGCCCCGGCGAGTACGTAGCCGCGCACGGTCTGATAGATCCGGTTGTCCGCGACGTTGCGCTGGAACGCCCCGGTCAGGCTGTGCGCCGCGATGTGGCCGCTGCGGTGCACACAGGCGTGCCGGCCGGCGGCGGCCCAGGCGCGCACGGTCTCCTCGGCGTGGAACTTCGCCTTCTCGTACGGGGTGCGGAAGCCCTGCCCGATGCGCAGGTCGGCCTCGCTGAAGCGACGCGCCGGACCCTCCACCTCGCCCGAGACGGCGAGCGTGGAGACGTGGTGGAAGCGGGCCCCGGGGGTGTGGGTGTCGATCCAGTACAACAGACGCCGTACCGCGGTGTGGTTGGTGTCCTCCAGCTCGGCGGGCGAGGCGACCAGGCGGACGTCCGCGGCGGCGTGCACGACGACCTGGGCCTCGCGGGCCCGTGCGAGCCCCGCCGGGGTCAGGCCGAGGCCCTCGGCGGTGATGTCCCCGGAGACCACGTCGGCGCCCCCGAGGCGGCGCGCCGCCGCGGCGTCACCGGCGCCGCGCACCAGACAGGTCACGTGGGCGCCGCGCCCGACCAGCTCGTCGAGCACGTGGCCGCCCAGATAGCCGGTCGCGCCGGTCAGGAGCACGGAGACCGGCTCGCGCACCACGCTCCAGTGGCCCCGCGAGGGTATGACGCCCGTGTGCAGCAACTGGCCCGACGTGGACACCGGCGCCCTGACGTACGGCGGCGGTTCGGCGTCGGCGGCGGCGGCGACCCGGCGGGAGAACGCGCCGGTGATCCGCTCCGCGCTGTCGTGCGAGAGCCGGGGCCAGGCGTACACCAGGTCGGTCACCAGACGGCCGTCGACGATCCGGGCGGTGAGCCGCAGCCGGTAGAGGGAGTCCCCGGTGTTGCAGCGGGCCGCCCCCGCCTGCTCGTCGGCGACCGTCCAGTCGAGGGAGGGCTCGTCGGGCAGCCGGAACGTGCCCAGGAAGTTGAACGCCGCCTCGGGGCGGGCCCCTTCGACGTCCATGGGGAGCTGGGGCGCCTGCCGCACCAAGTCCTCGATCAGTGACACGTCCCGCTCCGTGCCGCCCCCGGCGTCGACGGCCAGCCACTTGACGGCGGTGAACCAGCCCACCGTGTCCAGGTACTGCCCGTCCGCGCCGTCGGTGCCGCGGCCGTGGGTCTCCACCTCCACGCCGAGGCTGCCCAGGCCGCTCCAGGCGAGGGTGGCGTCGGCGAACGCGCCGAGCAGCAGGGCCTCCAGGCGCTGGGCACGGCCGTGGCGCTCGACGAGGCGGCTCGTCGCCCGCTCGTCGAGGCTCCAGACGAGGGTCGCCGGTTCGGTGCCGGACGTGGCGTCGTCCACCGGGAGCCGAGGCGCGACAGCGGGCCTGGCGGCGCCGGCCCGGGGCGCGGTCGCGGCCCAGGCGTAGAAGTCGGCGGTCGGCGGGAGTCCGGCCCGCCGCCCGGCCGACTCGGCGCGGTAGGCGGCGGCGAGGTCGTCGAGCAGGATGCGCCAGGACAGGCCGTCCACCACGAGGTGATGGGCGATCAGCGCGATCCGGTCGTCGACGCCGGGGCCGCCCCCGAACAGGTGCACCCGAAGGAGGCGCCCGGCCTCCGGGTCCAGGGAGCGGTGCAGCTCGGTACAGACCGCGCCGACCACCTCCGACGGCGGCTCCTCCTTGCGCACCCGCGAGTGGCTCACCGCGTCCAGGTCGCCCGCGGGGCGCAGCGGTCCCGGGCCGCCGGGGCCGATGGGCCTGCGCAGCGCGGTGTGCCGGTGCAGGACGGCCTCGACCGCCCGCGCCAGGGCGGCGGCGTCCACACGCTCGCGGCACCTCAGGAGCACCGACTGGTTCCAGTGCCGCGGCTCGTCGACGGGCTGCCGGAACAGCCACCGCTGGGCGGGGGCCGGATGCTGCGGCTCGGCGGCCGTCGTTCCCGTACGCGCCTGGGGGCGCCGCCGCGACGACGCGGCGACCGCGGCGAGGCGCGTGGGCGTCGGATGCTCGTAGAAGTCCTCGAACGCCACGCGGTGGCCGCGCCGGCGCAGGAAGGCGACGGTGCGCATCGCGAGGATCGAGTCCCCGCCGAGGCTCAGGACGTCGGCGTGCGGGTCCACCACGGGCAGGCCGAGGGCGTCCGCCCACAGCTCGCACACGGCGTGCGCCAGGGACGCCGCGGTGCGGTCCGCGGGTGACCGCGGGACGGACGGCTCGGGCCGGGCGGTGCGGGCCCGGGACTCGATGAGGCCGGACACGATGCCGCTCAGGCGCGCGCGGTCCAGCTTGCCGTTGGCGCCGAAGGGGAACTCCGGCAGCGCGAGGACGGGCTGCGGCACGGAGTAGCCCGGTAACCGGTCGTGCAGATGGGTGCGGAGCGCGGCGAGCGTGTCCTCCTCGTCGCGCCCGGCGGCCAGCCGCACGGCGGCCAGGAGCTGACTGCCCGCCGGGGTCGCGCGCACGATCACCGCGCCCTGGCCGACGCCGGGGAACTCCTCGATGGCCCGCTCGATCTCGGCGGGGTCGACGCGGAAGCCCCGCACCTTGACCTGGCGGTCCGAGCGGCCGACGAAGACGAGAGCGCCGTCCGCCCGGCGGCGGCACACGTCGCCCGTGCGGTACATCCGCCGCCCCTCGTGGGCGACGAAGCGGCGCGATGTCTCGTACGGGCGGCCGTAGTACCCGGCGCTCACGCCCCGGCCGCCGATGTACAGCTCGCCCTCCGCGGCGCCGGGGACGTCGGGCACCAGCCGCAGTTCGACGTCGCCGATCGCGGTGCCGATGGGCACGGTGGGCTCGTCGGCGGGCAGTTCGGCAGCGGTGGCGGCGAGGAAGCAGGTGGCGCCGACGGTGGTCTCGGTCGGCCCGTAGTGGTTGGCGACGCGGGCGGCGATCCCGTCGTCGAGCAGTCCCGCCGCAAGCGACCGGGGCAGCGCCTCCCCGCCCAGCAGGATCGTGTCGAGGGCGGGCGCGTCCGCGGGCCGGCCCGCGAGGAGGGCCGTCAGATGCGAGGGCGTCGTCTTGAGCACACTCACCCCGGCCGCGCGCAGACAGGCCCAGAACGCCTCCGGGTCGCGCGTCCGCGCGTCGGGCACGACGTGCACCGAGCCCCCGGTCGCGAGGGCGAGCAGCCACGAGGTGTGCCCGAGGTCGGCGGCCAGGGTGGTGACGTGGGCGACGCACGGCGCGTCCGCCCCGGTGAGGCCGAGCCTGTCGCGCAGGGCGAGCGCGTAGTGCACCGCGTTGGCGTGGGTGACCGCGACGGCCTTGGGCTCCCCGCTGGACCCGGAGGTGAAGGACAGGTAGGCGAGGTCGTCCGGCGCGCAGGGCGGTGCCGGTGCCGGTGCGGTCGCTGGGAGCGCGGGCAGCGCGTCGACGTCCACGTACGCGGTGCCGTACGGCTCGGGTGCGCGCAGGTCGGCGGTGGTGCTGAGGACGTGGCGCACCTTGACGGCGTCCAGGCGCCGGTGGACGTCGCGGGGGCTCCACTCCGGGTCGACCAGGACGGCGGTGGCTCCCGCCCGCAGCACGCCGTGCAGCAGCGCGACCATGCGGGCGTCCCGCGGGCCGAGCAGCGCCACCCGGTCGCCGCGCACGGCGTCGAGGGCGGCGAGGCGGGCCGCGACGTGGGCGGCGACGGCGTCGAGCCCGCGGTGGTCGAGGGTGCGGGTCCCGTCGCTGAGCGCGGTCCTGTCCGGGTGGGTGCGGGCGTTGTGCAGGAGCAGGTCGGGCAGGGTGGCCCGCGGGTGGTCGGGCGGCGTGGCACAAGGCGGTGCGGGGGGCGGGGTGTCGGACGGCGAGGCGGGGGAGCGCATCGCTCGCGTCATATGCGTGGACCTCCGGTGGTGACGTTCGGTGCGCTGTCGCTCGTGGGGGTGCCGCTCGTGCCGCCGTTGGCGGTCGCGGCGAGCGGGGTGAGGTCACCGGCGATGCGGGCGGGCAGCTCCGCGCGCGGCGACAGGCGTCCGGACAGCTCCCAGGCGAGCAGGCGGTGCAGGCCGTCGAGGTGGACCAGGCCGTCGTCGGTGGGCAGGTCCGCGTAGTGGTCGTGCGGGATGGGGCGGGTGGTGAGGAAGATGGAGGTGAACGGGGTCGTGCGGAACCGGTCGACCTTGGCGGTGCAGACGGGGTTGGCCGCCCGGAAGCCCGCGTCGTCCGCGCGCAGCAGGTCCGCAGCCTGGCCCACGGTGAGGCCGGTGCGGGGCACGAGTTCGCGCCCGCCGCCGCAGCCGAGGTGCCAGGGCAGCAGCACTGAGCGGACGTCGTCGCGGGAGAGCCGGATCTTCGACCAGGTGCCGAAGGTGGCGTCGGCCAGGCGCAGCGCGCTGTCGGCGTCCTGGTTGGTGTTCACCTCGTGGTCGAGCGCGACGGAGTGGTCCCGGCGGAAGTGCTCGAGGACCTCGTCGAAAGTGGTGGGGCCGGTGATGTGCATGTGCGCCGTCCTTCTCACGCCTGCCGGGCGTATTCGGTGAAATGCCGTTCCGCGAAGAGCTCCGGCCTGCGGCCTCCGTCGAGGCCGAGAGCACGGGCGGTGGCGAGCATATGCCGCCAGTAGGGCTTCACGGGCCGCCAGCGTGCTCCCGTCTGGCAGTACGACGCGTCGACGAAGTAGCGGGGCAGGGTGCCCGGCGGACTCGGCATGGGCCTGCGCGCGTGCAGCAGCGCGGAGTTGATGAGCACCGTGGAGCCGGGCGGCAGCGAGTCGATGACCACCTCGCCGGGCAGTTCGGTGGTGTCGAGGTGGGCGAGCGCGGACTTGCTCCAGGGGCGGCGGTGGGAGCCGGGCACGACGGTGAGGCTGCCGACGGTGCCGTCGAGACCGCCGAGATAGTGCAGGGCGTGCACCATCATCAGGTCGGGATCGTCCCGGTCGTTGGGTTCGTGGTCGTGGTGCCACGCCTTGCCGGGGACCCCGGGGTTGTGCCGGTCGCTGTGCAGATGGTGGAAGACGAAGGGGGCGCCCATGACGTCCGTGATGACGTTCAACAGCGGGTCGTGAGCGATGAGTTCACCGTGTGCCGGCAGTTCGAGCTCCATCACGGGCGGAGGGTCGTCGTCGGGCCCGGGGTCGAGGCAGGCGGCTATCGAACGGGACCGGAGTCCGTCGTCCACCCAGAGGTCCACCTCGGGGACGAGCCGGTCGAGGAGCGAGGCGGGCAGCAGGCCGGGCAGGACGAGATAGCCCGAGTCGGCGAACTGCTCCCGCTGCGCCGGTACCGTTCCGCTGCCCTCGAAGAATAATGGCATCTACTCACACCTTTTTCTGGTCGCGAAAATGATCGAGGATAACCGGAAAGCGAGGAGGGGACGAGTTGCTGTGCCGGGGGAGAGACTGTGGGGGACTGTGCATGTGTTATCGGCGCGCCTCGTCCGAATGGACCGCAGCGGGCTCGGGGACCCTCGGAGAACCCGGCGGCGACGCTAGCATTTTCGGCCGTCCGGGCGCGCCGTGGTCCGCCGTGTCGGCTCTCCCCAATGGCGAGAACCGAGTGCCCAGCCAGACGAGAAACTGCATGGCGGCGGCTGCTGTGAACAAAGCGGTGACGCCGAATTCGACGACCAGCCAACCGCCGAGCAGCGAGCTGACCGGAATGGCGGAAAAGGGAACAGCGCGCTGCAACCCGACCACCCTGCCGAGGAATCGCGGGTCTATGGTTCCCTGCCGATAGGTGCGCCACGGCACGATGAAGGTGGATGTCGTCATCCCGACGATGAACCAGCACGCGGTGAGCGTGCCGACCCCGGGGTGCAGCGCGGGCAGTGCGAGCGCCAGGGCCTTCACGCCCATGGCCGCCCCCATGAGCGTTCCGGGAGCGAATCTCCGCAGCAGCGCCGGTGCGGCGACGGCGCCGAGTATGGCGCCGAGGCCCTGCGCCGATGCGATGACCGCGAGTGCGGCCGGGACGTCCCCGTCGGGCCCGGCCACGATGTAGACGAGATTGGCCGCCGCCGCGGGAAAGGTGAAATTGGCCAGGGTCAGCAGAACCGTGGCCCACAGCAGCGCCCGCTCGGTCCGCACCATGCGCAGCGCCGCCAGGGAGTCCGGACCGAGCGAGCGGCACGCGGCCCGGACGGAGGCCCGCAGCCGCGGCCCCGCGGCGACGACGGCGGTCCCCCCGATCAGCAGGGCGGAGACGGCGAAGGACACCGCGTTCACGAAACTCGCGACGGTCGGCCCGAGAAGCGTGACGACGGCCACGCCGGCGACCGGGCCGAGCATGCCGAGGGTGCCGTCCGCGCCCTGGACCCAGGCGTTCATCGACGCCCGGCGCTCCTTGTCGACCCGCTCGGTGATGAATCCCTGGAAGGCGGGGAACGAAAAAGGGCGCACGCACCCGAGGAGGAATGCCGCCGCCATCACCAGGAAAGGCGGCGGATCGACCAGGCAGAGCACACCGATTCCGGTGACGATCGCCGCGGAGACCACATCGCAGACGAGCAGCAGTCGCCGCCGCTCCGCCCGGTCGGCGACGACTCCGCTGAACAGCCCGATGACCACGAAGGGCACGAATTCGATCGCGTACGTGAGTGCGGCGGTGACGGCCGAGCCGGTCAGTTGCAGGACCAGGACGGGTAACGCGAACCGGAAGATCCAGTCGCCGCTGCTGGAAATGATGAACGCCGACCGCAGCATCCTCTCGTCCCGGCGCCGTACGTCACCACCGGACGCGGGTTGCCGACGTATCGCCCTGGCCGCGCGTGATGAGGGTGTGACGCGTAAGCGCCGCCCTTGCCTGCGAACAGCAATCACGAACCCTCCACCGCATAAGGACATCGCAAAGAGAAGCAAAGGAAAACGTAACGGAATCCTCTATTCGGCCAGGGCTCAGCGAAGCACAGACGGTCCGCCCCCTGCCATACTCGTCCTACCATCTGAGACGATTTCACCATGTGCAACGGAGGCATTTCAGCATGTGCAACGACAGGTATTTCCAGGGGGTGCTTGGCGGGGGAATCTACTCCCGCCCCGAATGGTAGGCAAGATGTTGACCGGTCATCGATCGGGAGGTATGGTCTAAACCACTTCCTCCGGAATGTGCTAAAACGTGCTGCCCGCTCGCGAATGCGAATGGCGAGGCGTCCCGCAGATTACTCGCAATACTTACCGCCGGGTCAGAAACGGTCCCCGGACACCTCACCGGGCTGCGCCACCGGGCCGCGAGCCCCTGATTGCGTAGGTTGCGGACTACGCAATTCTCGCCGACGTGGCGCGGGGCCCGCGGTCCGTACGATTCCCGTGTCGCCGCCCGCGGCGTCCGCCGCGCCCGCGCCATGACGGCGGCAGGCCGTGCCGTACAGAAGGAAGCACAAGAGGAAGTGCAGGAGGAAGGGGCCCTCGTTCATGCCGCATGTGCGTTCGCGCTGGATCGCCGCGCCCCTCGCGGCTGCCTCCGTGGGCCTTGCGTACGCCGCCTGTCAGGCCGGGGCGGTCGGGCCAGAGACGGACGACGCGCGACGGTCGAGCCGCACCACCGCCGTACCGATGTCCCCGTGCCTGGCGGGCGCGACCACTCTGGTCGGGGACCTCGACGGGGACGGCCGTCCCGACCGGATCGGCGACCCCGGGCGCACCGGCACCAGGGTGACGGTCCAATGGGGTGCCGCACGGGGGTCGTTCGGCCCCAGGCACGCGGTCAAGGACCTGCTCGGCACGGAACCGGGCGAGGCTGCCGTCACCGTCGAGATCGCCGACTTCACCGACGACGGCATTCTGGACATCGTTGTCAGTCCCGTCGGGTCCTCCGCCGCGGACAGCAGCGCGCCGGTGCGCGCCGCCGATTACCGCCCCGGCCCCCTCAGGCGCGCCGACCTCGTCCCTGCGACCGGGTCCGGTGTCCCCGGCGGACCGCCCGCCCTGCCCGCCGACGGCTGGAAACGCTTCTACGAGCCATGCTCATGACGTGGCCCGGAGTCATGCGTCCCCCATGAATCCGTCATGGCCGTCCCATATCCGGAGAGAACCCGCCACCCTCCCGTCACAGCGGGGACGAAGATGACAGCGTCCGGAATGACAGCCCCCTCTGTCCCGGCGCAACCGGCCGTGCCGACGCGGCCGGCGGGTACGTGTCGCGGGCCGGTCGTCGGGCCGGCGTGAGCGCGCCGACCATTCACCGGTGGCCGCGAGCGGCTGCCACAGGGGGGTCCCATGGCCAAGACCGTCGCTGTGATCGGGGCGGGCCCTTACGGCCTGTCCACCGCCGCGCACCTCAGGGGGCGCGGTCTGCACGTAAGGATCTTCGGCTCGCCGATGGCGAGCTGGGTCGAGAACATGCCTGCGGGCATGCTCCTGAAATCCCCTCCGGCCGCGTCGGTCCTGTCCGCGCCGGAGGCCGGATTCACCCTGTCCGGCTACTGCCGCGACGCGGGCGAGCCCCTTCTCGACGGTGACGACCGCGTGCCCGTCGAGACGTTCGTGCGCTACGGACGCTGGTTCGCCGAGCACGCGGTGTCCGCGGTCGAGAACGTACGGGTCCTGAAGGTGGACCGGCGGTCCGACGGCTACCTCCTGGAGCTGAGTTCGGGGGAGGAGGCGACGGCCGGCGCCGTGGTGGTCGCCAGCGGCACCCACAACTTCGCGTACGTACCGCGTCCGCTCGCGTCATGGATGGCCGAGGGACTCGTCTCGCACAGCTCGCACCACGCGGACCCGGCGAAGTTCGCCGGGCAGGACGTGGTCGTCGTCGGTGCCGGTCAGTCCGGGCAGGAGGGCGCCGCGCTGCTGCACGAGGCCGGTGCCAGGGTCCGGCTCCTGGTGCGCGCGCCCCACCTCGTCTTCGGCCGGGCCCCGTCGCCCCCGCCGCACTGGCGGCCCGCCAGCCCGCTGGGACGGTCGTGGGGCCTCTACGCCCTCGCCCGGCACGCCGCCGCCTTCCGGTTGTTACCGGCGGTGGCCCGGCTGCACCTGGCGCGGCGCGCCATCGGGCCCTTCGGTGCCTGGTGGCTCCAGCAGCGGTTGGAACGGGCGGTGCCGGTCTTCCTCGGCCAGCGCGTGACCCATGTCCGGCAGGACGGCAGGAGCCTCGTCCTCACCCTCAGGGACACCAACGACGAGACCCGAACCCTGGCGACGGGCCATGTCGTGGCGGCCACCGGTTACCGCGTCCGGGTCGATGCCCTGGACTTCCTCGCCCCGCAACTGCGGGCGGGCCTGGCCCGCGTCGGCGGTTTCCCCGCGCTCGACGCCGGCTTCCAGTCGTCGGTGCCGGGCCTGTACTTCACCGGCATCAAGGCGGCGGCGACCTTCGGCCCCCTGATGCGGTTCACCTGCGGCACCCGGTTCGCGGCACCGAGGCTCGCCGTGGCGGTGGCCGCGCGGCACTGAACGTACGCGTGAAGGGCGGGCGTGGCACCGCGCGTTCGCGGTGCCGGAACCGCTGGACGCATGCGGAGTGCCGCCCCACCCGTGGCGGGCGGGGCGGCACACATGTCGCACGGCGCACGGGGTGCGGCGTACCGCGGCCTACCGGGGCGTGCGCGTGGGGCGTGTTGCGGCGTGCGGTCAGCGGTTGTCGTCGTCGCGGTCGTTCAGCGAGTCGCGGACGCCTTCTGCCTTTGCACGCGCGTTGTCCGTGGCGTCACGCACCTTGCCCTTGGCCTGGTCCGTCTTGCCCTCGGCCTTCATCCGGTCGTTCCCGGTGACCTTGCCGGCCATCTCCTTGGCCTTGCCCTTGGCCTTGTCCATAGCGTTCTCGCCCACGGTCACTCCTTTGGTGCGGTTTGCGGCTGTTCGTCACGCTAGGGGTGGTGTGCGTCGGACGCATCTCGAGCCACTCCCTTCCGGCCTGTGGCCGGGCGGCGATTCCGTTCAGCGATCTCTTGGGTACTGCTTGCCCGGACATCCGGCGTCAAACGTGGCATTTGCGTCCGCGACCGGCACGGGCCGGCCAGGTCGGCGGGGTTCACAGCTTCAGCCCGGCCGCGACCGGCAGGTGGTCGCTGTCGGTCGCGGGCAGCGTCCAGGACGAGCGCGGATCCACACCGCGCACCAGGATCTGGTCGATCCTCGCCACGGGGAACGCGGCGGGCCAGGTGAAGCCGAACCCGGCACCCGCCTCGGCCTGGGCCGAGCGCAGCCGCGAGGTGACGGCGGCCAGCGCCCGGTCGTCGAAGGTGCCGTTGAGGTCGCCCAGGAGCACGGTGCGGGGGAGCGTCTCGGCCCTCAGGGCGGCGCCGAGGCGCCGCGCCGCCGCGTCCCGGGCTCCGGTGGCGAAACCGGAGGAGGCGGTGACGCGGACCGACATCAGATGGGCGACGTAGAAGGCGACCGGGCCCTTGGGAGTGCGGACGGTGGCGCGCATGGCGCGCACCCAGGGCGATATGTCGACCGGTCGGGCATCGGCGATCGGATACGTGCTCCACAGACCCACGCTGCCTTGCACCGAGTGGTACGGGTGAGTGGAGGCCAGCGCCCCGGCGTACTCCGGCACCGCCGTCCCGCTCATCTCCTCCAGGGCCACCACGTCGGCACCGGCGGCGGCGAGGGCGCGCGCCGTGCGTGCCGGGCGCGGGTTGTGCTCGTTGACGTTGTGCGACACGACGGTCAGGTCCCCGCCGCCGGACCGCTTGTCGAGGAGCGTCCCGCCGAACAGCGCGCACCACGTCACGGCGGGCAGCAGCACGGCGACGGCGGCGGTCGCCGACCGGCGGACCAGCGCGCCGAGCAGCAGGAGCGGCACGGCGACGCCCGTCCAGGGCAGAAAGGTCTCGACGAGGCTGCCGAGATGGCCGACCCGGTCGGGGACGTGCCGGTGCGCCGACATCACCAAGGCGGTGAGCAGCGCCAGGGCGGCGAGGACGCGGCCGCGCCGCCAACGGCCGGGGCTCGGGATGCTGCCGGTGCCAGTACCTCTGCCAGTACCTCGGCCGGCCCCGGGTTCGTGCTCGATCACAGAGCGCTTGCGTACAGAGCACTTGCGTACAGAGTGCTTGCGTACAGGGTGCTTGCGTACAGGGTGCTTGCGTACAGGGTGCTTGCCCACGGAGTGCTTGCGCACGGAGTGCTCGCGTACGGAGGTATCCGTCAGCGACTCCGCGGCGCCGGCACTCTCAGAACCAACAGACACATCAGGCAGACGAACAAGGCGCATGGTGCGGCACTTCCCAAGTGGTCGACGTGCGGCGTTCGCACGTCGACCACCCTGGTCGGGCGAGGTCTCGGGGAACCCGTCACCGCGGGTCCCGCGCCGCTCGGCCGGTCATCCGTCGTGTATCAGCCCGGCGGCAGCCGGAGTGTGGCGACGGCCCCGCCGTCGGCGGCGTTGTGGAAGGTCAGCGACGCGCCGATGAGCTGCGCCTGCCCCGCGGCCACGGTCAGTCCCAGACCGTGGCCGCGACCGCGTTCGGCCGAGCCGGTGCGGAAGCGCTGCGGCCCCTCCGTGAGGAGGCTGTCAGGGAAGCCGGGGCCGTGGTCGCGGACGACGACGGTCGTGCCGTCGACGCCGACGTCTACCGGTGGCCTGCCGTGCCGGTGGGCGTTGACGACCAGGTTGGCGAGGATCCGGTCGAGCCGGCGCGGGTCGGTGCGGGCCACGGCGGGGGCGCCGCGGACCGCGAGCCGTGCCTCCGCGCCGGTGCGGGCGAGTGCTTCCGCGACGAAGTCCGCGAGGGCCACGGGCCGCAGATCCGCCTGTTCCACGCCCGCGTCGAGGCGGGAGATCTCCAGGAGGTCCTCCACGAGGGTGCGAAGGACCTGCACCCGGTCCCTGACCAGGTCGGTCGCCTCGCTCTCCGGGAGCAGTTCGGCGGAGGTCACCAGACCCATGAGCGGGGTGCGCAGCTCGTGCGCGACGTCGGCGGTGAAACGCTGTTCGTTCAGGAGCCGCTCCCGCAGACTGTCGGCCATGGAGTCGACGGTGCCCGAGATCTCGGCGATCTCGTCGCCGGTCCGGCCGCGCATCCCCGTCCTGGCGGCCAGGTCGCCCCCCTCGATCCGCAGGGCGGTCCGCGCCACCCGCCGCAGCCGCCGGTTGGGCAGCTCGGCGGCGAGGGCCGAGAGGGGCACGACGACGGCGAGGACGAGCAGGGAGTACTGCCACATGTGCCGGTCGAGGGCGGCGCGGCTGAGCTGGTCCGGAGTCATGTCGACGGAGACAGCCACCAGCTGTCCGCCGGGCAGTTTCCGCGCGGCCCACATCTGCGGCCGGTACCGCTTGCTCTCGTCGAGGACATGCGCCTCCCCGCGGTCCCGAGCCTCCCGTACGAGGTCCGGTGGCATCTCTTCCGTACGGTGGACGAGGCTTCCCCCGGCGTCGGGGTCGTCCGAGCCGAGGGCGGTCTCCAGGACGGAGTGGGCCTTGGCCGCCCCGTCGTTCACCGACCGCTCGTAGGTGCTGCGATGCACCAGCAGCCCGACGGTCAGCGCCATGGCGCCGCACGCGACGGCGACGAGCAGGGCGATGCGCCAGCGCAGCGAACGCCAGTGGAGCAGGCCGCGTAGGTTCTCCATGGTGCCCACCGGATCAGCGGCGCAGCTTGTAGCCGAAGCCGCGGACGGTCTCGATCCGCTCGGCCCCGATCTTCTTCCGCAGCCGCTGCACGCACAGGTCGACGACGCGCGTGTCACCGTCCCAGCCGTAGTCCCACACGTTGCGCAGCAGGGTCTGCCGGTCCAGGACGATGCCGGGACTGGCGGCGAATTCGAGGAGAAGCCGCAGTTCGGTGGGCGCCAGTGCGACGGGCTCGCCGGACAGGGTCACTTCCAGGCCGCCGGTGTCGACGGCGAGGTCGCCGAAGACGAGCCGGGCATGCCGGGGGCCTTCATCGACCTTCCCGGACCCGTCGCCGATGGCGCCCGGCCGGCCGGGCCCGGCCGTGGTCGCGGCGGTTGCCGCCGGCGCGGCGGCGGGTGCGAAGGTGGCCCGCCGCAGCAGCGAACGGATCCGGGCGACGAGCACGGCCGTGTCGACCGGCTTGACCACGTAGTCGTCGGCGCCCGCCTCCAGGCCGGAGACGACGTCCAGCGCGTCTCCGCGTGCCGACATCAGCAGGATCGGGTCCGTGCCGGTCTCCCGGATCCGGCGGCACAGCCCGATGCCGTCGAGTCCCGGCAGCATCACGTCCAGGAGCAGCAGGTCGTGCCGGCCCTCGCGGAACAGTTCGAGGCCGGTCAGGCCGTCCTCGGCCGTGACGACGCGGTAGCCGTAGCGCTCCAGCGCCATCGCGACCGACCTGCGGATCACCTCGTCGTCCTCGACGAGGAGAATGGTCACGGCCGGGGGAGCGGCGGCGTCGGGACCGACGCGTTCTGCGGTGTGGGACATCGTCTCCGGCCTGTTCGAGGGGGTGGCGTGGCCTCCATCATGCGGCCATGATCCTGCCGCGTGCCGCCATGGGCCTGCCGCATGGCGCCATGATCCGTCGGGCCGCGCACCGGGCCACTTTGCCCGGCGCCTGTCTCCGCCCGGTCGGAGGAGTGCTTCCGCGAGGGCTCAGCCGTGTATCAGCCGTGTATCGACGCGTGGTCACGGGCACGGGCAGGGCCTGTCGGGTGCGCGCTCACGGCCTGCGCGACGGTTCCAGCGGCGCGGGCGGCGGCAGGGGGCCGGGGCGCTGTGTCCTGAAGCCCTGCAAGAAGGAGGCGAGCAGACGGCGGGATGCGGCGAGGGCGGTGTCCCTCGGCTGTCCGGCGAGGCTGCCGCTGGCCAGGAGCAGGAGGGTGATGTCGGAGGGGTGGAATTCGGCGCGCAGCTGTCCGCTCTCCCGGGCGCGCCGGACCAGGTGCGCCATCCTCTCCTCGGCGCAGGCGCGTTCGGGGTCGTGCGCGAGGGCGTCGGCGAACCGGTCCATGAACACGGGCGCGAAGCCGCGGTCGGTCGCCTGGGTGGCGCACACCTTCTCCAGGAGCACGTACAGGCCGTGCCCGGGGTCGGGGTCGGCGAGCGCTTCGTCGAAGGCGGCCGCACACACGTCGAGTTGCTCGGCGAAGGCGGCGGTGACCAGCGCGTCACGGGTGGGGAAGCGACGGTAGAGGGTGGCCGCGCCGACCCCCGCGCGGCGGGCGACCGCGCTCATCGGGGCGTCCACACCCTGGTCGGCGAACACCTGGCGCGCGGCTTCGATGATGCGTTCGCGGTTGCGCCGGGCGTCGGCGCGCAGAGCCGGGGCCTGCGGGTCCTGCCCACCGGAGTCCTGCTCGGACGGCTTGTGAGACGGCTGGGCGGGCAATGTCTCTCACTTCGAGTCAAGCGGACGGTGTCGTCCGCTCACCGGCTTAGCGTGAGCGTACCAGCGGGCGCCATCAGCGCTTGCGCGGTTCCACGCCACAACTCCACGCCAGGCCTTCATGCCGCAGCTTCATGCCGCGGCTGCTCACCGCAGCTTCTTTCCGTGGCTCCGACGCCACCCCCAGGACGGGAACCGAACCATGAGTGACATGCGCGCAGTCCTCTTCGACCGCTACGGCCCTCCGGAGGTCCTCTACGTGGGTACGAGACCGACACCGTCCCGTACGCCGGAGCAGATCCTCGTGCGGGTGCACGCCGTAGGTGTCAACGGCGGCGAACTGCTCGACAGGGCGGGGAAACTGCGCCTGGTGACCGGTCGCCGCTTCCCGCGGGCGACGGGGATCGACTTCGTCGGCGAGGTGGCCGCGGCCGGTGCGACCGGCGGCGGAGTGCGGGAGGGGGACCGGGTGTGGGGTCTCCTCGGGCGCAGGACGGGGAGCATGGCCGAGTACGTGGCCGTGGATCGCCACCAGGTCGCCCCGGCCCCGGGGAACCTCACCGCGGTGCAGGCCGTCTCGCTGCTCGCGGGCGGGACCACGGCGGTGACCGCCCTGCGGGAGAAGGCAGCACTCAAGCCCGGTGAACGCCTCCTGGTGCGCGGGGGCAGCGGCGGCGTCGGCAGCGTCGCGGTGCAGGTCGGCAAGGTCTTCGGCGCCCGCGTCGGCGCGCTCGCGGGCGGGCGGAACCTCGACTTCGTACGCGGTCTCGGCGCCGACGAAGCCTGGGACCACCGCACGACGCCCCTCTCCGCACTGGGCCGCTTCGACGTCATCATGGACACCGCGGGCACGCGACTCCGCGACGTCCGCCGCTTGTTGGCGCCCGGGGGACGGATGGTCGCCATCGCCCCCGATCCCGCCGAGCCGCTCGCGGGCCTCGCCACGGTCCTCGCGTCGACCGTCCACGGGAGCGGACGCATACGCGTCTTCAGCGGCAACCCCCGGAGCGATCTGCTGACCGAGGTCACCCGCTACGCGGAACACGGCGACCTCGTCCCCGTCGTCGACACCGTCCACCCTCTCGACGGCGTCGCCGACGCCCACCGGGCATTGGCGGCGGGCGGCGTGCGCGGCAAGCACGTCGTCCGGATCGTGTGAGCGGGTGCCGGCCGGCGCTCCCGCGAACACCGGCCGGCACCCCGGAGCGCGCCCGGCCCGCGAACGGGCCGGGCGGCGCGGGTCAGAACTGCAGCGACCAGGCGTTGACGTAGCCCGTGTCGTTGTCCCAGTTGTCGCTCACCCGGAGCTTCCAGGTGCCGTCGGCGGTCTCGGCGGAGGCGTCGACGCGGTAGGTGGCCTGGACGTTGTCGGCGCCGTCGTTGCTGTCGTAGTCCTTCAGGAGGTGGGCGGTGCCGTCGGGGGCGACGAGTTCGACCTTGAGGTCGCCGCGGAAGGTGTGGCGGATGTCGACCGTGACGGCCAGGTCGGCGGGCGCCTTGCCGGTGACGCCGGTGACGGTCAGGGGCGACTCGACGGTGGCGTTGTCACGGATCTGATGGTCGTCGGTGTTCTCGAACTTCTTGCCGGTGGGCGGGTTGGTGGAGCCGCCTCCCGTGTACAGGAGCTTGTTCGGGGAGCCGGAGCGGGCGTCGGTGACCTTGTCGGAGGTGGCGTCGGCGACGAGCTTGTCGCGGACCTGGGCCGGGGTCCAGGACGGGTTGGCGGACAGCAGCAGCGCGGCGGCGCCGGCGACGTGCGGGGAGGCCATCGACGTACCGCTCATGGTCTGCGCGTTGCTGTCACCGGAGTTGGACGAGGAGACGATGCTGTCGCCGGGGGCGAAGATGTCCAGGCAGGAGCCGTAGTTGGAGCCCTGGCCGTTGCTCCAGCCGGTGGCGCGGGCGTCCCGGCTGTTGGTGGCGCCGACGGTGATGGCCGTCGGCGTGGAAGAGGGCGAGTACGAGCACGAGTCGGCGTTGTTGTTGCCCGCCGCCACCACCCAGGTCACACCGGAGGCGATGGAGGACGTCACCGCGTCGTTCACCGACTGGGTCCTGCCGCCGCCGATGCTCATGTTGCCCACGGCAGGCTTCACCGCGTTCTTGGTGACCCAGTCGATGCCCGCGAGGACTGGCGCCCAGGTGTCGCCCGAGTTGCCCTGGCAGTTGAGCACCCGTACGCCGATCAGCTTCACGCCCTTGGCGACGCCGTACGAGCCGCCGCCGACGGTACCCGCCACATGTGTGCCATGCCCCTGACAATCAGAGGCGTTGGAGTCGTTGTCGATGAAGTCGTAGCCGCTGACCGCGCGCCCGCCGAAGTCGCGGTGGCTCATGCGGATGCCGGTGTCGACGATGTACGCGTTCACGTTGGAGGCGGTGGTGCCGTACGTGTACTTCTTGTCCACCGGCAGGTCGCGCTGGTCCACGCGGTCCAGGCCCCACGAGGGAGGGTTGGTCTGGGTGTCGACCGCGTACGCGACGGCGTCGGCCTCCACGCGCGCCACCGACGGGTCCGCGGCCAGCTTCTCCGCCTCGCCCTCGGACATCCGCACCGCGAAGCCGCGCAGGGCCGCGGTGTAGGTGTACCGGAGGTCGCCCTCGTGCTGCCGCGCCAGCGCCTTCGCGGCGCCGGGTATGTCTCTGCGGGCCACCGAGTCCTTGAGGGTCACGATGTAGGAGCCGTCGACCGCGCCGGGGCGGTCCGCGCCGACGATCCGGCCGTCGCCGTCGCCGGGCGGCGCGGGGGAGGCCGCGGCGCCGACGGTGGATGCGGCCCCGACGAGCAGGGCGGTACTGGCTCCGACGGCGAGGGCACGCCGCAGTGCGCGGGCGTCTGGCTTCATGGTTTCTCCCTTGTGAGCTGTCCGGGGCGGCAGGTGGGTGCCGGGCCCGGGTGTGGGGGTGGTCGTGGGGGGCGGCGGGGGGGAGCGCGGCGCGCGGGGCGGGGCGCGCGGGGGGGGGGGGCGGGCCGCGCGGAGCGGGACTCCGCGCGGCACGGTCCTGTCCGCGCCGGACGGCTGCTGGGGAACAGCCGCCCCGTACATCCCCTCCCTCGGGCCGAGGCCCTGTGAACGGGGATGGCGTTGCCGGACCGGCCAGAGCCTCGGTCACGCGGGGCGGGCGCAGCAATCCGTACGCGCTACCCAAAGAGTGGGCAGTGCGGTACCGCGCCATTGCGTAGGTGGTGGACCCCTATTGCTACGCGAGCCCTTTGGGAGGTACACCACCGGTCTGGGGTGGTCGGCGGGCGGGAGGCACAGCCGTGGAGGGACCTTTCCTGGCCGCGGGGCGCGGCAGGGACGCCGACGACGGCTGCGCCGGCGCGCACGGCACCCACGACCGCGGCGCACCGGCGGCCCCCTGGGGCGGGTTCGTCGGGCGGCACGACGAGGCCCGGCTGCTGCTGCGGGCGCTGCGGGCCGGGCCGGGCCTCGCGGTGGTGCGGGGAGAGGCGGGGGTGGGAGCGTCCCGGCTGGTCGACGAGGTCGTCGGCCGGGCGGAGTTCGCGGCGTGGACGCAGCTGCGCGCACGGTGTCCCGACACGGACGACCCCGTTCCGCTCGGGCCCCTCGCGGACGCGCTCGCCGCACTGCCGCACCGGTCCGGCGGCCCCGGCTCCGGAGCGCGGGGCGTTTTCGGCTCCGGGGCTCCGTGTGTTCCTGGGTCCGGAGCCTCGCGCGATCCTGGCTCTGGAGTGCCGTGTGTTCCTGGCTCCGGGGCTGTGCGCGATCCTGGCCCCGGAGCTGCGTGTGCTCCTGGCCCCGGGGCGCCGCACGATTCCGGTTCCGGGCTGCCTCCCGTGGCCGGGGTCGTCGGCATCGTCGTACCCGAACTGGCCGACCGGCTACCGGACCCGCCCTGCTCGGCCGCCGAGCCCGAGGTGTGGCGGGGGCTGCTGCCGCGCGCGGTCCAGGCGCTGCTCGCGGCGTGCGGCGACACCGTCCTGGTCGTTGAGGACGTCCACCGCGCCGACCCCGCCACCCTGGGCCTGCTCCACCACCTGCTCGGCGCGCTCCCCCCTGGGCTCCGCGTCGTCGTCACCGAGGACACGGCGCCCGGCCTACCGGTGCTCGGCCTCCCGCCGCGGACACCGGTCGCGGAGATCGGTGTCCGGCCCTGGACACCTGAGGAGACGGGGGAGTTCGTGCGACGCCGGCTGGAGGCCGACCTCCCCGCATGCCTGCCCGAGCACGTGGACCTGGCCTCCCTGGTGCACGAACTCTCCGGCGGGCTCCCGGGGGCGGCCACGGCCCTGTTGCGGTCCGGCGCGGAACTGCGCCGACGGCGCGCGGAACCGTCCCGGCTGGGCGCGGAGCTTCCTCCACAGGGCGCGGACCTCCCCTGGAACAGCCATGCGGCGCTCGCCCCGGACGCGGACGGCGCCACGGTCGCTGGGCGGTACGTGCCGGGGGCAGGGACGCACGTGCCAGACGCGGCGAGGCAGGCGTCGGGGGCGGGGACGCACGCGCCCGCGAGGCACGTGCCGGATGCAGGGATGCACGCGCCCGACGCGGCGCGGCACGCGTCGGATGCCGGGAGGCACGCGTCAGATGCGGGGATGCACGTGCCAGATGCGGGGAGGCACACGCCGGCCGCGGGAACGCTGCTCGCCGCCGTGCGGGGAGCAGCCGTGCCGCCGCGGGTCCGCCGGGAGTTCGCCCACCGCTACGGGCGGCTGACCGAGGACGCCCGGCGGATCGTGGACGCGGCGGCCGTGGTCGGCCTGGCGGTGCCCGTGGAGGTGCTCGCCGACGTGGCGGGGTGCGAGCCGCTGCGGGCCGAGACCGCCGTGGAGCAGTGCCTGCGCGAGTCGGTACTGCGGACGGACGGCGCCTGCCCGGTGTTCCGGAACGCCCTCGACCACCGCACCGCCATGGCGCACGTGCCGCAGCCGCGCCAGGCCCGGCTGAGCCTGCGCGCGGCGCGGGCGCTGCACCACCAGCACGGCGGGGGCCCGCTGCCGCTGGCCGACCTCGCGCGGCTCTACCGGGCGGCGGGCCGGGTCCAGGAGGGCGTGCGCTGTCTCATCGCCGCCGCCGACCGGGCGGCCGCAGCAGGCGACTACGCCACCGCGACCAGCCTCTACACCCGCGCCGTCACCGAGGACCCGCGCGCCCGGGGCCGCATCCGTACGGCCGCGAAACTGGCCCGCACCGCCCAGCTGGCCCGCGCCGGCGAGCAGGTGGTGGCCGCCGTACGACGCGTCCTCGACGAGGACGACCCGCCGCCCCGGCTGCGCGGCGAGATCAGGCTCCATCTGAGCGTCGTCCTGCGGAACCAGAGCGGAGGAGCCCTCGACAGCCTGAACGAGGTGGCCCGCGCCATCCCCGACCTGGAGACGTCCGACCCGCAGACCGCCGCCCGCGCCATGGCGGTCGCGGCCATCCCCTCCCTCAAGGGCTGGCCCGTCGACCGCCACCAGCACTGGCTGGAGCGCTGCGAGCAACTCGGCGACCAGGTCGAGGAGCCCGCCGCCCGTGCGGCCGTCGCCGCCAACCGCGCCACCGCGCTGATGCTGCTCGGCGACCGGCGGGCCTGGGCCGCCGCCGAGGCCCTGCGCCCGCCGGCCGGAACGGCGATGGAGGCCGCGCACCGGACCCGGGGCTGGACCAACCTGGCGCACGCTGCCACCGCCCTCGGATACGGCGTGCGGGCCCACGAGTTCCTCGAACGCGCCGCCGCCGGACTCGCCGACAGCAGCAGCCCCTACCTGGAAGGGCTGCACCGCACGGGGCGTCTCGTACTCGCCTGGCACGAGGGCCGCTGGGAGGGCCTGCACCAGGCCGCCGACCTCACCACCCGGCACTACGAGGAGATCCCCGACCTGACCGCCGAGGCCATGCTGGTCCGCGGACTGACCGCGCTGCACGTACTCGGCGACGTCCCCCGCGCCCGCCGCGACCTCACGCGGGCCGCCCGCGTCACCCGTTACGACACCGGCGTCATCCTCACGGCGTCCGCCGCCGCCACTGCCCGCATCCACCTGGAGGCGGGGCGTCCGGGGCAGGCCTGCGAGGCACTCGAACAGACCCTGAACCTCCTCGAGCGCACCGGCGGCTGGGTGTGGGCCGGGGAGGTGGCGCCCACCGCCGTGGCGGCCCTGCACGGCAGCGAGCAGACCGCGCGGGCCCGGCGGCTCGTCGCCGCCTTCGCGGCCGGGACCGAGGACCGTGACGCACCCGCCGCCGCGACGGCCCTGACCGTGTGCCGGGCCCTGCTCGCCGAGGCCGAGTCCCGGCCGGACGAGGCCGTCGGCCTGCTGTCCGACGCGGAGACCGAGTGGCGCCGGCTCGGCAGGCCCTTCGACGCGGCCCGTGCGGCCGAGGCCCGCGGGCGCTGCCTGCTCGACCGGCACCGCGAGGCGGCGGCCGACGGCATCCACCAGGTGATCGAGACCTATCGGGAGCTGGGCGCACGCTGGGACGTGGCACGCTGCCAACGGCTGCTGCGCCGCCACGACATCGTCATCACCCACCGCCGCGGCCGGCTCGGCTACGGCAGCGAACTCTCCCCGCGCGAACAGGAAGTCGCCCACCTGGTCGTCCAGGGCCAGGCGAACCGGGACATCGCCGAGAGCCTGGTCCTGTCCACCCGGACCGTCGAACACCACGTCGCACGCATCATGCGGAAGCTGAACGTCACGTCGAGGACCGACATCGCCCTGGCTCAGACGGTACGGGACATCCCCACGGACGCCGGTGCCGTCTCCAGGAACCCGAACTTCCGGTAGAGGAAACGGGCGTCGCCGTCGGCGATCAGCGACACGTACGCGCCCGCGGGCGCCCGGCGTTCGAGCTCCGCGATCAGGCCGCCCATGATCTTCTTGCCGAGCCCCGCCCCCTGGTGCTCCGGCGCGACGCAGATGTCGACGATCTGGAAGAAGCAGCCGCCGTCGCCGATGACGCGCCCCATGCCGATCGGCTCGTCGCCGTGCAGGAGCACCACGCCGTACCAGCTGTTGGGCAGACCGGCCTCGGCCGCCTCGACGGACTTCGCGCTCAGGCCGGCGCCGGTGCGCAGCCGGATGTAGGTCTCCGCGGACGGGACCCCCGGGCGCAGCGTGTAGGAGTCGGCCGCGTCGGAGGGTGCGTAAGAGTCACTCTGGCTATTCATCACTTACGCACACTACAACGGCCGGTCGGTCGGGCGGCACACGCCGGAGCCTCCTCGGGCGCGCCACGCACGGCGGTGCGTGCCGCGTACATCAGGCGGGCCGCGCGGCCCACACCGTGCGCTCCGTACGTACGGACAGGTCGCCGCGGCGCAGAACGCCGTGCGGGCTGCCCAGGTCGAGCAGCCGGTCGAGCGCGGCGAGATCCTCGGGCGCCAGGGCGTCGGCGGCGCCACCGCGCATGCGGCGCAGGCTGCTGAGCGCGTAGCGGCCCACCGCCTCGCTGTGGGCGGCGTCGACGCGGACGGCGAGGGTACGCTCGTCGGCCACGGCGAATCCTGCTCCCGCCAGCTTGCTTCCCCAGTCGGCCCCGCGGTGGGTGACGTGCTCGGCGCCGTGGTGGCGGCCGAGCGCGGCGTGGCAGCGCTCTTCGAGACCGGGTGCGTCCTCCGGCGCGTCCGCGGGCAGGAACCGGGGGAAGCCCGCCAGTTCGACGACGGCGAGGAGCCCGTCCGGCGCCAGCAGGCCGTGGATCCGGCGCAGAGCGCGGTCGGGGTCGGCCATGTGGTGCAGGGAGGCCGAGGCCCAGACCAGCTCCGGCGTGCCGAGACGGGGCCACGTCTCCGCGTCCAGGTCGGCCTGGAGGAGGCGCACCCGGCCGGTGGCCCCGGCGGCGGCCGCCTTCTCCCGCAGGCGGTGCAGGTGGGCCGCCGAGGAGTCGACCGCCGTCACCTCTGCCCCGGGGAAGCGCTCCAGCAGGGCGAGGGTGCCGGCTCCGGTACCGGCCCCCAGGTCCACGATGTGGCGGGGGTCGGCTTCGACGGGAAGCCGGTCGACGATCGACGCGATGTGCTCGGCGAGTACCTCGGCGTCCAGGTCGAGGATCTCCGCCTGGTCGCCGGTACTGGTGTGGTGGACGTGGTGCGCGGTGGGCGCGGTGGGCTGACTCATGGGGCCCACGCTAAGCAGGCAGCCCGTGGCGTGCGGGGAAGGTTTCGCCGAACGCAAGACGATGACCGGCCGGGCTGCCGGTTGCGCAAGACGCCACGGCGCCCGGCGGCCCCAGGGCCTGTCGTCGCGTGGCAGGAGGGAGTTCGACGACAGTCCCTAGGCCCCGGAGCCCCCTTCCCCGCGCTGGTGTCCGCGCCGTGCGTCACGGTCGAAGATGCCGAGGATCTCGCACGGCCCGCCCTCGGCCCCGATGGCGTGGGGCAGCATCGTGGGGAACTCGGCCGCCTGGTCGGTCTCGATCCGCAGCCGCCGGTTGCCCAGGAGCAGGACGGCGGTGCCGGAGAGGACGACGAGCCACTCGCGGCCGGGGTGGGCGCGCATGCGCGAGGGCTGGTCGGGCGGCGGATCGGTCATGCGCCGGCGTACGACGGTCATGCCGGGCTCGGCCTTGATGGACCAGCGCATCAGGCCGTGCGCGGCGTCGATCATCGGGTGGGAGACGACGTCGTCGGCGGCCGTCTCCACGAGCTGGTCCAGGGTGGTGTCCAGGGCGCGCGCGAGGGTCACCAACTGGTCCAGGGCCAGGCGGCGCTGTCCGTTCTCGATGCGGCTGAGCGTGGATTGGCTGAGCCTGGCGCGCACGGCCAGCTCCTCCAGGGACCAGCCCTGGGCCACGCGCAGGGCACGGATGCGTTTGCGTACGAGGCTGTCGAGCTCACCGGGATCTTGCGTCATGGGCGGCACCATATGCGCATTCGGCAACCCGCGCTCGGCGGAGACCTCTCTTGTGGTCGTCCCGGCGATGCGGTTGCGTCGAGGGGCACGGCACCGCCCTCGCGGGTGGCGCCGCGAGGCTCTCGACGGCATCGGCGAAAGGATCCGTATGGTCACGAGCGGCACGACGGTCACACGCACGCGCAGAGGGACGTACGGACGCGGCGCCGGGGCGGCCGTGACGCTGTGCGCGGCGCTGTCCTTGCTCGGCGCGGCACCACCACTTACCGCACCCGTATCCGCACGGGCACCGGCACCCGCGTCCGCTCCCTTGTCCGCACCGGCACCGGCACCGGCACCCGCACGCGCACCCTCCTCGGCACCGGCGCCGGCACAAGCCCCGCGAACGGACCTCGTCAGCACGGCCGCGGACGGCACCCAGGGCGACGACCGCTCCCTCTCCGCCCGCATCAGCTACGACGGCAGGTACGTCGCGTTCGACTCCGAGGCGTCCAACCTGGTGCCCGACGACACCAACGGCACCGGTGACGTGTTCGTCCGCGACCGCCGCTCCGGCACCCTGACCCGTGCCGGTGTGGGCGACGACGGACATCAGAGCGAGGACGGCTCCTGGAACGCGGCGGTGAGCGGGGACGGCGGCACGGTCGGTTTCGACTCCGCGGACCCCGCCCTGGCCCCCGGCGAACGGCCGTCGGGCGGCAGCTACGCGTACGTACGCGACCTGCGGTCCGGCCGCACCGAGTCCATCGGGATCGGCCCGGACGGCGAGCCCTTCCGCCGGTCGAGCACGGCCGCCCTGAGCGGCGACGGCCGCTACGCCGCCTTCATCGGGTACGCCGACATCCCTGAACCGCCCTTCTCCCGAGCCACGCTCTACCTGCGCGACCGCGAGCGCGGCACCACGGAAACCGTCAGCGGACCCCTCGCCCCGGGACCGCTCCTGAGCGACGTCTCGCTCAGCGCGGACGGACGGCACGTGGCCTTCCGCGCCTACGACGACGACAGGGTGAACACGACCGGCGCCGTGTACGTCCGGGACCGCCGCACGGGCCTGCTGACCGTCGTCGACCACACGCCGGGCGACCCGCGGCCGGTCAGCCGCTGGTACGGAGAGCCGTCCCTCAGCGCGGACGGGCGCTCCATCGCGTACGTGACCAACCGGGACGGCAAGCCCGCCACCCACCCCCAGGTCCTGTGGGAGGTCTTCGTGCACGACCTGGCCACCGGCCGCACCGTCCTCGCCGCCACCGCGCCCGACGGCGGCCCCCTCGACAGAGCCGCACGCTCCCCGCGCGTCAGCCCCGACGGCCGCCACGTCGCGTACACCACGGCGGCCTGCGCCACCGCCGAGCCGGCCTGCCGTCCCGCGGTCTACCTGCGCGACCTGCGGCAGCAGGGCCCCGCAGCGACCCGGCGGGTCAGCGTCGCCGAGGACGGCGGCTTCCCCGACCACAGGGTGGGCGCACCCGCCCCCGCGCGGGGCGGTTGCCAGGTGGCCTTCGAGTCGGACGCCACGAACCTCGTACCCCGGCACCCGCGGCGCGTCACCGACATCTACCTCCGGCACCTTTGCTGACCAGTACCTGTCTGGGACACACTGCGTGTGTGGCACTGCGAGCGGACCGGACACGGCGGGAACTGTCCGCAGCCGTACGGGAGGGAGCCGACGCCGGCGAACTGGCCGCCGTGCTCTCGCGGTGGATCGCCCCGGCGGTACCGCATGACGCGTCCTGCCTGGTCGCCACCAGCCCCGCCGTCGGCTTCGGTATCCCCGCGTTCAGCTTCTGGGACCGTGTCGAACCCGGCGTCGGACAGGCCCTGATGCACCGCTTCTACGCCGGACAGGACCCGTGCTCCGCGAGAGAGCTGGCCCGGCGACCGGTCCCCGCGGGCACGGTGGCGGCCACGGCTCTCACGGAGCCGTCCCCGGGTTCGCCCCACCCTCCGCTGGCGGACCTCGGGGTGGGCGGTGAACTCCGGGTGCTCCTCCGCGACACGCGCGGCGGCGTCTGGGGGCTGCTCGCGCTGCTGCGCTCCCGAGGCGTCCGGCCCTTCGACGAGGCCGATGTCCGCCACGCCGCACGCCTCGGACCGGTCGTCCGTGAGTTCCTGCGCGCGTACGTCACCAGCGGCCCGCTCACCCCGGCCACCCCCGCCCCACCCCCGGGTGTCGTGATCGTGGGCCCCGACGGGACCGTCCGCGCCGCCACCCCGCAGGCCGACACCTGGCACGAGCGGTTGCGCACCCGCGGCGTCCCGGAGTGGGCAGGGCCGTCGTTCCTGGCGGGCCTGGCCGACCACGCCCGCGCCCACGGCCGTGGCCGGCGCACCGGACCACCGCTGCTCATCGGCCCGGCCGCACCCTACGGAACGTGGATCAGCTGCCACGCCCAACTCCTCGTGGGCGAGGGCGAGGGCGAAGGCGCAGACAGAGGCGAAGGCGCGCGTGAGAGAGGAGGCGGCGGTGAGGTGGCCGTCGTCCTGCACACACCGGCCCGCGAGCACCTCCTGCCGTCGTTCTGCGACTGGTACGGCATCACCCTCCGCGAACGCGAGGTCGTCCACCACCTGTGCGAGGGCACCGCACCCAAACAGATCGCCCGCCATCTGCACCTGTCGGCGCACACCGTCAACGACCACATCAAGGCGGTCCTGCGCAAGACCGGCGCCACCGGGCGCGACGAGCTCACCACCGCACTGACGTGACGCACCCGCCACCGCCACCCGCGTGCCGCTCAGCAGACGCGCCGGTAGGGGACTCCGGGCAGGTACATCTGCCAGTCGGCCCTCGACAGGGGACCGCCGGCGCGTCGGCACACCTCCGCGACGGCCTGGTCGGTGTCGATGACGTACTTCTGCCACGGCACCTTCTCACCGGCGGCGTACAGGACGTCGCTCCCGGGGCCGAACGCCAGGGCGTGGATGCGGTCCCCGGGTGTGGTCGGGCCGGTGCCAAGGGGCTCCCGGGAAGGCAGGTCCCAGAGGCGGACGGTGCCGTACGAACCTGCCACGGCCAGGGTGGTGCCGTCCGGTGAGAAGGCCACCGCCGTCAGCTCCTCCAGGGGGCCGAACCCGGTGGTGGGCAGGACGGCCAGCATGCGGTTCAGGCCCGCGTCCCACAGTGACACCCGTTGGGACGCCAGCAGGGCTATGCGGTCGGCGTCCTGGTTGAACGCGAGAACGCAGTCACCGCAGGAGCCCAGCTGATGGGGGAGGGTTCGGCCGGTGGCGGGGCTGAGCAGCGACCCGTCGTTCGTGAGGATCAGCCCGCCGTCAGCACTGATCGCACGCAGTTCACCCAGCCCGCCGTCGCTCGCCACGACGAGGGACCCCACACTGCGGGACAGGGTGCGCGACGGTTCTCCGCTGCGCGCGTCCCACTGAGTGAGGCTGTCCCAGCCGGTGGTGATGAGCGCGCGTCCGTCCGGGCTGAGCACCGCCCCCGCCACTTCCGTGCCGGACCGCTCGTGCGGGACGCGCGCCAGGGGCCGACGCCTCTCGGCGTCCCAGACGATGACCTGACCGTGGTGATCGGCGTCGTCCGGGCCACTGCCGTACGCGAAGCGCCGTCCGTCGGCGCTCAACGACATGAGAGGGCCGCCCTCCGACCTCGCCGGGGCCGGGAGGATCGCCGTGGTCCTCCCGGTGGGGCCGCGCAGCAGCCGGAAACGCCGACCGCCGTCCTCGGCGAGGGCCAGCGTGCTCGCATCCGTACTGAACAGGGCCTCGCGCACGGTCCGGCCGCCCCACGAGGGCTCCAGCGCCCGTCCCAGGCCGAGCGTCCGCACGACCTGCACACCGCCGGCCTCGGTCTGGAGGAAGTGGAGCGTACGCGTCGAGGGGTCGATCCGCAGGGCGTCGACAGGGTGTTGCAGGGGGTGGCGGAAGACAGGGGCCTGCGGTCGGCTCAGCCGCCACAGGGCGATGCCGCCGTCTCCCGCGGCTGCCAGGAACTTCCCGTCGTCGCTGACGGCGAGCGAGCGCGGCGCCATCTGGTCGAGGCGGGGTGCTTCTCTGCCGGAGGGAAGGTGCCAGCGTCGCAGGCCGTGCGGGTCCGGCACGATCAGGGTGCGGCCGTCGGGGCTGAAACGTACGCCTTGAGAGCAGAGCACTTTGCCTGCGTGCAGGGCGAGTTGCCTCCCGGCCCGGCGCAGATCGAGCACCTTCAGGACGCGGGTGCCGCCGCACATCGCCAGGAAGCGGCCGTCCGGGCTGACGTCCGTCACCGGATCGTCGCCGGAACCCGTGGGCATGGAGTGCAGGCGACGCCGCTCGCGCGCGTCCCACACCTCGGCCGTGCCGTCGACGGCGAAGACCACCGTTCTGTCGTCGGCGCCGAGTGCGAGCGCGGACGAGGACTCGGACGTACGCGCCGGCCCGAAGGCAGGACCGCGGTAGCGCCGGGTGCGCATGTCCCAGAGCCGCACCTGCTCGCCGCGGCCGGAAGGAACCACCAACACCCTTCCGCTGTCGCTCAGTTCGCTCGGCGCGCCGGCTTCGTCCTCCACGTCTGGCACGCGGTGGCGGCCACTGAGCCGATGGCTCCTGAGATCCCATGCGTGGGCCTGGCCCCCGGCCACGCTGATCAGGGTCCGGCCGTCGGGCGTCAGAGCACGTTGCGCCTCGTCGGACTGGGCCGGCACGCTGAACGCCGCCTGCTCCGGCTGGTGCAGGGCGCTCAGCAGGGCGGCCCGGCTCGCCGGTGTGCGGCTCAGCTCCCACGCCGCGACACTCAGCCGCATCGCCATGCGGGGATTCGACGCGCGCAGACCGTCCGCCGTCGTGGCGGCACGCCGGGACCCGGCCCCGATCTCCTGACGGTCGCCGGCGCGCTTCTGCTGCCAGCCGACGGCACTGGCGGCGAGGACCAGCACCAGGAGCACGGACAGCGAGACCAACAGGGTGCGCACGCGCCGCCTGGTGCGGACCGCGGCCCGCCGCTCGTCGTCGCGGGCGGCGACACCGGCATCGAGGAAGGCGGCTTCCACCACGGTCAGGGACGAGCGGTGCGCGGACCGGGAGAAGGTCTCCTCGGCCGCCTCCAAACGCCTGCCCCGGTACAGCGCGCCGCGGTCGTGGTCCAGGTCCTGCCACGCGCGGGCGGCATCGGTGAGACGACGGTGCAGACGCAGCCGGTCGCGGGCGTCGTCGATCCAGGTGTGCAGGCGGGGCCAGCTGGTGATCAGTGCCTCGTGGGCGAGGTCGACGGTGTCTTCGCCGAGCGTGATGAGGCGGGCGTGGGCAAGACGTTCGAGGACCTGGTCCACGTCGCCCGAACCGTCCGCCAGGTCGAGCTCGGAGCGGGAGACGGGGCGACGGGTGTCCGGGCCGCCTTCCCCCGGGGTGACGAGTCGGAGCAGCAGCAGGCGGGCCAGGTGCGCCTGGGGGGCGGTGAGCCGGGTGTAGACGGTCTCCGCGGTCTTGGCGATCGCGCCGTGCAGGCCACCGGCCGCTTCGCAGGCCGCCACCGTCAGGACCCGGCCCCGGCGCCGGAGCCAGGTCTCCCGCAGCACGTGCGACAACAGGGGCAGCCCGCCCGGTTCGCCCTCGACCTCCTTGGTGAGCCGGGCGGTCAGTTCCCGCTCCACGACCAGCCCCGCCGTCTGCGCGGGTCCGACGACCGCTGCCCGCAGTTCCGCCGCGTTCATCGGGCCGACGAGCAGGCTGCAGTCGGGCAAGGCGTCGGCCAGGGCCCGGTGTTCGGCGCAGCGGCCGTAGAAGTCGGCGCGTACCGCGATCACGACGCGCAGCCTGTTCACCGGATCGCGGGCGGCGAGCAGCCGGTCGATGAACTCGGTGCGCTCCGCCGGGTCGTGGCAGAGGGTGAAGACTTCCTCGAACTGGTCGACGACGAGGACGGTGTCCGCGTCGCCGTCGGCTGCCTCCAGGGCCGCCGCGTGCACGCGTGCGGGACGAGCGCCGGGGGTGAGGATCCTGATCGCGGCCAGGTCCTGCCCTGCGGCCCGCAGTGCGGGGATCAGACCGGCGCGCAGCAGCGAGGACTTGCCGCTGCCCGAAGGGCCGAGGATCGCGGCGAACCGGTGCCGGCCCACCAGTGTCTCCGCGCCCGCCACCAGGGCGTCGCGGCCGAAGAATCTGGCGTGGTCGTCCGGTTCGAAGCGGGCCAGGCCCTGATAGGGCGAGGCACGCCCGGCGTCGCCGCGCCCGGCCGCGGCCACCGCCTCATGCGCTTCGTTCGCCTCGTTCCAGCGGTGTTCCCACTCCTCGACGTCCCCTCCGCAGGCCCGCACGTACGCCAAGGTGACGGCAAGGGAGGGGAGGCGCGTGCCCGCGGCCGCCTGGGCGAGGACGGTGACGGAGTAGTGAGCGGACCGCGCCATGGCCCGGTAGGTGAGACCGTCCGTGTCCTGGCGCAGCTTGCGCAGCGCGTACGCGAACTGCTGCACGGGGCCCGCGCTCGGATCGAGGGGCGCTTCCGGTCGGCCCATGGGCGCGCGCTCCCCCCGGGACCGTACGGGCACCTCCTGGTCCCGGCCACGTTAGGAACCGTCCGAGGCGCCGGGCAAGGGTGCTTCCAGCCGTCGCGCCCGCTCTGAGCCCACGGGCGTGTCCAGGCACCCGAGGCGTGGCCCCGCTCCTGGTGCGTGGCCTCACTCCTGGTGCGGGTCCCCGCTCCCGCCGCGAAGCGAGGAGCGGGGGACGGGCTCACTGCCGAACCCGCCGTAACCTGAGTAACCAGGGCACAGGTTTCCTATTCCTGCCGTTCCTTGTTCCCCGTTCCCTGCCGTTCCTCACGGCCCCGTTCCGCGGACGGCGGCCGCGTGCCGGGGGCCACCGGCACGCTCCACCGCCCCGACGAGGCGGGAGAAGGCGGGGGCATTCCGCAGGGGGCTGCCGCCGGACCGTGCCCCGCGGTGGATCTCCCAGTACAAGCTGCGGTCCGTGAGGTGCCGGAGCGCGCGCTTCCACGCGCGCGTGCGTGGGTGCCCCGGCGCCACGCGCAGCGCGGTCCGCAGAAAGCCGAACCGCAGGGGCTGGTCGTCGTGGACGTCGCAGACATCGAGGCCGTGGAGGGCGACGGCGAGGGCGTAGCGCCGCTCGCCGGTCGTCTCCAGGAGCCGGGCCAGATGCCTGAGCTGGCGGAGCACGGTGGGGGCGTCCTTGGGGCGGCTGGGCAGCACTTGCGTCAGGAACACGGCCAGCTCCACCAGGCGGTGGCGCAAGGGGAGTTCCTCGCCCAGCATGGCGCCCGCCGTCGCCGCGTGCAGCCGGAAGGCCACCTCGTCGTACGGGGACCCGCCGTTCTCGCGGCCGGCCCGCGCCCGTGCCTCCTCCGCGTCGCCCTGATGCAGGAGCCGCAGCACCTCTCCCTCCGTGAGGAAGGCGTGCCACGCCGGGGGCACGGCGTCCCGCAGGTGGCTGAGCGCGGTCGCCATGCCCGCGATGTCGCCGGTGACGAGGTACGCCTTGAGCGTTTCCAGGGTCTGCGCGTTCCACAGGACGTCCCGCAGCTCCGGGGCCGCCGCGAACACCGCGGGCCAGGCGCCCCGCGGGAGCACGCACGGCCCGAGGGACAGCTCGTCCTGCCGGGCGGCGGCCGTGCCGAGCGCGAAGTGCTCCCGGGCCCTGCGGGTGTCCCCGCGCAGGGCGTGCAGCCGTCCCAGGTTGATCCACGGCTGGAAGGCGTGGCTGAGCGTGCCCGCGTCCGCACGGTCCCGGTGGCACCCGGCCACCCAGTCCAGCTGGCGTTCGCACAGATGCTGGGCGCACCGCAGGTCACCGGCGCAGGCCAGCACGAACCCCGCCTTGTTCATGAGGGAGGAGACGGTGTCCATGGCACGCGGGTCGTGGGCCGTGTCCGTGCTCAACGCGTCGTCGAGCCGTGTGCGCAGTTCCTCGGCCCAGGTGTCCAGCGGTGGCCGCAGCAGCCGTTCGTGGTGGCGCAGGAAGTCCCGTGACGGCAGTGCCCGCGACGAGGCGGCCCTGGTGTCGTCCGCCCTCACCGGATTCGCCCCGGTGCCGGAGTGATCTGGAGGAGTACGGGTTCGTCGGGGGTGTCGTCCTTGAGCGTGAAGCCGTCGGCGGGACAGGCCAGGTTGTTCTCGTTGCCGGACTGCCAGCCGCGGAGCCACGGTGCGAGGCGGCCGTCGTGGAACTCCAGCGTGCCGTCGGGGCGCAGGACCCCGAGGTCGTTCGCCGGGTCGTTCAACGACACCGTGCACTTGCCGAGCCGTCCGTCGGCCCGGATCATCAGGGAGTTGGGGCGGGCCGCGTAGCAGACGGGCGCGTCGGGAGTGGTCGCGGTGCGTCGCTCCGTCCGCAGGATCTCTCTCAGGTCCGCGATGACGTGGGAGCGCGTGGACTTGTCGACGATGTCCATGGTCTTGTCGTGCGGTCCGCCGAGGCGCTCCACGGCCTTCAGGTGCACCGAGAAGCGCGTGTCGGCGAGGAAGGTGTCCCGGATCAGGGCCAGGAACTCCGGCATCTCCGGCAGGTTGGCCGGTGTCAGGTGCACCCGCAGCGTCACCGTCACGGGCCACGTCCCGTGCCGGATCGTCAGCAGGTTCTGCCACAGTTTGGCGAACGACCCCCGTCCGTCCGCCCTGAGCCGTGTCCTGTCGTGCAGGTGCTCCGGGCCGTCCAGGGAGACCTGGAAGGACGAGACACCCAGCCCGGCCAACCGTTCGACCATGGCTCCGGTGAGGAGATATCCATTGGTCGTGACATCGCCGCGGTGGCGCAGCCCGTGCGCGGGGGCCGCGTCCGCGACGAAGCGCGAGACGTCCTCGACGATGTCCGCCGCGAGCAGCGGCTCACCGCCGAACCAGGAGATGTCGAGGACCTTCAGGTCGCCGAGGCGCTGCCCGATCAGCGCCTTCACCCCGTCGACGACCCCGGGCCGCATGCGCCCGACCGAGAAGTCCTCGTAACAGTACGTACAGCGGAAGTTGCACTGCTCCGTCGGGAGCAGGATGAGATGGAAGACGTCATTGCGCAGGGAGTGCATTCGCTCCCGGACGATGACCGCTTCGTTGCCGTCACCCGATCCTGCCCCCATCGAGGTCGCCTCCGTTCACCTCTCCTGTGGTCTTCTCAGCCGCCGCAGCCGTGGTTGCAGGACTGATTGGGAACGAGCATGGCCGACCCGTCCGACAGCTCCCGGAACTGTTTCGCCAGTTCCGGATCCGTGATCACGATGCGTCCCAGGGAATCGATCGACACGTCGGACGGCGACAACCCGGCGAGAAGCTCGGAGAGTTTGTCACTCACGCCGTCCTCCTCTCTTCTGATCACCAGTGATCCGAGTACACCCGAGGTGCCTCCGGCTGGACCCATGCGTACTGCGCGTCACCCCGGCGGACAATGAAAGGCGCAGGGGCCGGGCGCCGAATCACTCCTTCGAGTTAACACGGCTGTGAGAGGGGGGAGTTGGAGAGGCGGGAGAAGGCCACTGAGGCGGTGGGCGGCAGGGTGCGGTCTCGGCCCGCCACGGAAAGACTTCGGACAGAGGATCTTCCACGGGGCAGGGATCGTGCGCGGTGCCCCGGGCTCCCCGTCTTCCGATCAAGGGGCTAGCCTCCGTACGCATGACCGATACTCAAACCCACGAACAACTCGTGGTGGACCGTACGAGACCGCGGGCCCACCGCGTCCTGCGGCTCGCCGCGGGTGCCACAGCGGCGTTACTCGTCGCCGACCTCGGTACGCGTGCCTACAACCACTACGACCCCATACCGACCGTCCGCGAGTTGGTGAACGTCGACGTCGAGGCCAACCTGGCCACTTGGTGGAACAGCACGCTCTTGCTGGCCGTGACAGGCATGGCGGTGGTCGCCGCGCTGCTGAGCGGGCGCGGCGTGCGGCCGGGGCGGCTGTCCTGGCTCGGGCTCGCCGCCGCCACCGCGCTGCTCAGCATCGATGAGACGGTCTCGCTGCACGAGCGCCTCGGCGAGGTCGGCAAGTCGTGGAAGGAGTGGGCCGGGGGCTCGCTGCCCACGCACGCCTGGGTGCTGCCCGGCGCGCTCCTCGCGGTCGTGGGCACCGTGTGCGCCTTGCTGTGGGCCCGGAAACTCCCCCGCGACCTGCGGTACGGGCTGCTCGGCGCCCTGGCCGTGTATCTGGGCGGGGCGCTGGTGATCGAGGCGCTCAACGGCTGGTCGCACGCCAACGGCCACAGCACCGCGCTGATGCTGGGAACGATCGTCGAGGAGGGCTTCGAGATGAGCGGCTGCCTGGTCGCCCTCGCCGTCCTCGGCCGGTACGTGGTGCTGGAACGTGATCCGGCATCAGGACGTGCGACGGTGCGCCTGCGGGAGGGATAGGCGTCTCCTCCGCCGTTACTCGGGTGCTTCTTCGTCGCGGGGCACGGGGGCGAACGGGGGGCGGGCCTCTCGTCCGGCACGGAGGAGAGGCCCAGGTCGGTGACGGCTTCTCACGGCCGCCATTCCTCCTGCCACAGTCCGTGCGTTTCGTAGGACAGGGCGAGGGCCTTCAGGTGCAACAGCGCCGACAGTTCGTCGTGCGGCCAGTGGGGGGAGCCGTGGTCGGCGTCGCGTATGGCGGCCTGGCTGGTGTGCACGATGCTCCTGCGGATCGCGATGTCCTGGTGCATACGGTGCGGGACGGGACAGCGGCAGCCGGGCGTGCCGGGCGTGTCGGGAGCGCCCGGAGCGCGGCCCGCCGGGCAGCGGGGTTCGTGGAAGAGACCGGTCGCGGCCACCTCTTCGTCCAGACGGGCGTGGACGAACGCGGCCAGGGCGGTGAGCTGTGCGGCCGCCACGGAGTGCACGGGTGCGGGGGCGCCGGTCGGCCGGGCGGGCCCGCTCCTGTCGTCCTGGCGGCGTCGGTGCCGCATGGCGGCCCGTACCGCCGCTGCTTCCTGCCGGATCCGCACCGCCTCGGACCGGATCTCACGGGCCCTGCCGACGGCCTCCCGGGCTGTGCGGCACAACTGCTCGCAACGCTCGAAGGTGTTGAGGGCGGTGGAAGTGTCGAAAGGGAACGGCATTGTCCCTCCTGACAGTGCGCAATACGTGGTGTGCCGACGCGCAGGCGGCCGTGCGCCGCGTGTTGTCGCCCCTTCTGAGGCGTCCGGTCAGCCTCTGGTCCGTGTGTGCCGGGGCCGTGAGCGCATCCACTCACTCGGCCGGTGTGTCCTGGCCCGAACGACGACGGGGGGCGGACCGCGGCCGGGGAAGGTCCGGAATGTCGATGACCTCCCGGGCGACGGTGGCGAGCGGCAGGCGTCGGCGGCGTGCGTGGCGGCGCAGGGTGTCGAAGGCGCTGTCGGGGGAGATGCCGTGGCGTGCGGCGAGGAAGCCCTTGGCCTGTTCGATGAGGACGCGGCTGTGCAGGGCGGCTTGCAGCTGTTCGTTGAGGGTGTCGGCCAGCCGGAGCGTACGCGCGTGGACCAGGCCGATGGTGGCCGCGTCGGCGAAGGCCTGCGCCAGCGTGAGATCGGCGGCGGGCAGCGGGTGCTCGCCGGTGCGCAGGAGCAGCACGCTGCCCAGAGTGTCCTGGCGCAGCCGCAGGGGCACGGCGGGGGCGTGGGTGTAGCCGGCGTCCACGGCCCGTGCGGTGAAATCGCGCCAGGCGCCGGGCGCACGGGCGAGGCTGCCGGTGGCGACGGCGGCGCACGTGTGGTGCGCGTCGGCTGCCGGGCCTTCGCGCAGGGCGGCGTCGAGCACCGCGGCCAGGGCGGGGGAGGAGTCGCAGGGCGCCGGGTTGTACAACTGGCCCTCGGGGCGGGCCAGCAGGACCGCGACGTCCCTGACATCCAGGATGCTGCGGCAGCGGAAGGCAAGCCGCCGCAGGAAGCCGATGATGTCGAAGTCGTCCGCCAAGGTGTCGGCGAGCTCCACGAAGGTTGCGGTGATCTTCTCTTCCCTGCTCATCCCTCACTCCTCGATGAGACGACTCCTCGATGAGATGGCTCCTTGACGTGACAGCCCTTTGACGTGACGGTTCCTTGACGTGACGGCTCTTCGGCATGCCGACCCCTCGACATGGCGGCTCTTGGACACGGCGGCTCCTCTGCATGACGCCACCCATCACGGACCGTTCGACCGCGAGGGGCGGGGGTGCACGGAAAGCAGCTCCGGCGGGATCGCGAGGGCAGCCACGTCTTGTATCTGAAAGGCTACTCTTCACCGCCGTGGGAAGCCCCGCCCGTGCAGGAGCGGGGCACGAAGAGGGGACGACCGGGGCGGGCACCGGAACGGGCACTCGGAGCGGCCGGAGATCAGGTCGTCGGCGGCCGGTCCCACCGTCTGCCGGGCGGCCCCGGAACGCGAGAAGAAGGCCACCGCGGTCGGCGCGGTGATGTGCGGCCAGGGGGACAAGGGCGAGAACCAGGCGGAGTTCCTCGTCCCACCGGCGATTCACGCCATTCCCCGCGGAACGCTGTCTTCAGGGTGTGAGGGAGGTCACGATCTGAAGGTTTTCCCGTTCGGACCGGACAGATGGAGCGCTCATGACGCGAACCGTTCCGCATGCGCCCGTGCTCGTCGAGAGACCCTCCGTCAAGTTCTCCAGTGCCCCGCAGCGTCCACCGCTGCGGCACCTGGGCGTCGCGTCCCTGCGTACGTCGCGGTCCGGCACCCGGCGCCGGTCGCGCGGCGAAGCGCCCCGCGTGCTGCTCCTCGTACCCTCGTACACCCGCGTCGTGGAGCCGTCACCGCGAGGGAGCAGCTTCCAGGAACTCGGCCTCGGCACCTTCGAGGTCATGAAGCGGGCGGGCACCCCGATCGGCCTGCTGCGCATCGCGGCGAACGCCCGTCTCAGCGGGTTCGACGTGCGTATCGTCGACTCGCCCTTCGCCGGCTGGGAGCAGGAGCGCCGGCATGTGGACCTCGGGGGCGGCAGCAGCCTGGTGCGCTACGGCCTCGACGACGCGCAACTGCGCGCCCTCATCGAGGACTTCGACCCGGACGTCGTCGGCATCCAGTGCATCTACACCGTCCAGTGGGGCAACGCACGCGCCCTCGCCGACCTGGTCAAGGACATCGACCCGGGCATCGTGACCGTCACCGGCGGCGCCCACCCGAGCGGCGACTGGCAGTACGCGGTGCCGGACTCCCCCTTCGACCACGTGGTCGTCAACGAGGCGGACCAGACCTTGACCGCTCTGCTGCGGGCGCTGACCGAGGAGGGCGGCGACATCGACGCCGTGCCCGGCATCGCCTACCGGCGTGCCGACGGCGCCGTCGTCCGGACGAGCGCCGTGTCGCCGTACATGCGGATCCTGCCCAAGCGGCAAGGCCTCGACCAGCGGCTCGGCATGATGCCGCTGCCCGACTTCGGCATGCTGGACATGCGCCAGTACGAGCAGGGCTACCACTCGTCGGGCAAGCGCGTGCGCGACCACGGGGCCTGGGCGCAGATCTTCTCGACCATCGGCTGCAACGTCGGCTGCGACTTCTGCTACATCCCCATGGTGAACGGCCCGTGGCGGGCACTCGGCACCGACTGGTTCGACCTGCACCTCGCCGAGATACGCAAGCAGGGCGTGACCGAGGTCCTCATCGAGGACGACCACCTGCTGCACGACCCGCTGTACGCGATGGAGACCTTCAAGCTCCTGCGCAAACACGATCTGCCCTGGGTCGAGGAGGGCGGCCTGAGCCTGTTCAACCTCGTCCTGCTGCACCTGGGCAACAAGTTCGCGGACAGCATGGACGACAGCGAGCGCCGCAACCCCAACTTCCGCAACGTCCTTGCGGCGATGCGGGCCGGGCTCACCTGCCGGGGCCTGATCAAGGCCATGGCCGCCGGCGGCTGCTACAGCGTCTACCTCGCGGTGGAGAGCGCCAACGAGGACAGCCTGGTCGAGTCGGGAAAGCCCCGCCTCAACGCCTTCCAGAAGGCGACCGGTGAGATCGTGGAGATGTTCACCGAGTACGGCATCCAGGTCACCGGCGGTTTCATGCTCGGCTTCGTCAACCCGCCCGAGCGGCCCGGCGGCGAGCCGTACGTCGAGTCCCTCGACCAGGTCGAGAAGACCATCGACTACGCGGTCACGCTCATGGGCCACGGCATGGCGTACGCCAACCCGTTCATCGTCACGCCGCTGCCGGGCACGAAGATGTGGGACTTCCAGAAGGACTACGTCGTACGCAACTACGACAACGGCTGGTCGCACGAGAAGGCGACCATGGCGACGGACAAGTGGAGCGCCGAGGACATCGAGCGCATGCGCCTCGAACTCCTGGTGCGGGCCAACGGCGCCGATAGGGTGGTGGAGATGGTCCGCCGGGGGACCTGGCCGGTGGACGCCTGACCTGGCTCCGAAGCCTGACCTGGCCTACGACGCCTGACCTGGCTCCGACATCTGCTCGGCAGCTCTGATGCCTGGTCCGGCTCCGCCACCTGTTCAGGCTCCGCCTCCTGATCCGGCCGGGCCCGGCCCTTCCCCGGGCCCGGGTCCCGGCTCAGCCGCGGCGGCGCGCCGCTCGCAGCGCGTCCGCCGACGCGAGGGTGGCGCCACCGGCGATCAGCACGGTGGCGGCTGCGACGGGCCAGCTCGCATCGGCCCGCCCCGTCGCGACGAGCAGCGCGGTGGACAGCAGCGGGGCGAAGTACGAGAAGGTGCCGAGGAGTTGGATGTCGCCGTGCTTGGTGCCGTGGTCCCACACGTAGAAGGCGCCGCCGACCGGACCGAGGCCGAGGGTGAGCACGGCGAGCCACTGCCAGCCGTCAGGCCGCACCGTGGTCTCGAACACCAGGTGGCAGGCGGCCGCGAGCACCGCCGTCGCCAGGCAGAAGAAGGCGACCATGTCCGTGGAGACCTGCGGATGGCGGCGGTTGGCCACCGAGTAGGCCGACCACACGAGCGCGCAGACGACGGCCGCCCCGTACCCGAGCAGGTACTCCCCGCGCAGCTGCACCCCTTGACCGCCGGTGACCAGGACGAAGGTGCCGCCGAGCCCGAGCACCGCGCCCGCCGTGTGCCACCAGCGCAGCCGCTCCCCGGGAAGCAGCGCGGAGAACACGACGATCAGCAGGGGCCACAGATAGGCGATGAGGCCGGCGTCCACCGCGGGGGCGTTGCGCAGGGCCAGGAAGTAGAAGAAGTGGTAGCCGAAGAGGCCGCCGACGCCGAGCGCCCAGGCGCCGCCGGGCAGTCCGCGGGCGACGGCTCTGCCGCTGCGGATCGCCCGGGGCAGGCCGATGATCCCGCCGACCGTGAACGCCATCGCGGTGAGCTGGAACGGCGGTATCCGCCCGGTCAGCGTGGTCACCAGGGCCAGCGCCGCCCACAGCAGCACGGCCACCGCGCCGATCGCGGTGGCCCGCAGCCGACTCGCCGGGGACGCCGCGGCGCCGCGCCCACCTCCCGGAGCGACGACATCGGCATCGGCTTGCGTGTCCCCCGCGTCCACCCGCCCAGACCTCCAGTCCCCCACGCCCGGTAGCGGTACGTCAGCACACGGCTACCGGGACATGGTAGGGCGCGCGGCGGGAACGCCCGTGTCCTTTTCAGGACAGGTACGAAGAGCGCGTGCAGGACAGGTACGAAGAGCGCGCGGAGCGCTCGGGTGCCCTTGCGACGGTGCGTTCCGGGCGGAGTTCCGGGAGGGATGCGGAGGGCGGCTTCCGGACAAAGAGTGGCTTGCGCGAGAACGTTCAGCGGCGCGCAACAACCTTGTCACCTCGCCCCGGCGTTCTTAGAGGCGGGTGTGTGTCGGTGTGCCGCACGCCCGTTGTGCCCGCACGCCCGCGCTCGGAAAGGGAATCACGCATGACCACACGGCACCGGCGTATCACCGTCGCCCTCGTCTCGGTCCTCCTCGCCGCTCCCGTGGGGATGGGGCTCACGGGATGCGATCCCGGCGACGCGGTGGACTGTGTGCGGGCGGCCGACGCGGCGTCCGACAGCGTCGGGCTGCTCAGGAAGGCCGCGCAGGACGCGGTCCTTTATCCGGACGAGGACGACAAGACCTTCGACCGCATCAGGGACAACCTCGACGAGATCCGGGACAAGCAGAGCGACGACGACGTCATAGCGGCCGTCGACGACATGGAGGAGGCCGTGAACAACGTGGAGGACGCCGTGGACGACGGCGACAGGACTCCCGACCTCTCGCCGATCGTCCGGGCGGCCGGAAAGGTCACCAAGGCCTGCGCGCCCTGAGCGCGGCGCGGAGGAGGGCCCGCGCCCGGTGCCGTGATGACAGTTGCTCTCTGGTGGTGAGTCCTGTCGCGGTGTAGCGTCGCTGACAGATGTCGTGGTTCGCACTCCTGCCCACGCGGTGGCGTGGGCTTTTTTGCTGTGCGGTGCCCGCGGACCAGGGCGTCGTTCACGGGTCCGCGCGGTGCGGGCCCGCTATCTACTGAGAGGTACCGGCGTGGCCAGCGGAATCGTGAAGTGGTTCAACTCCGAAAAGGGCTTCGGCTTCATACAGCAGGACGGCGGAGGCCCGGACGTCTTCGCGCACTACTCGAACATCAACAGCACCGGCTACCGGGAGCTGCAGGAGGGCCAGGCCGTGTCCTTCGACATCACCCAGGGCCAGAAGGGCCCGCAGGCGGAGAACATCACCCCTCGCTGACCACGCGGCCAGGTGACCACCGGGCCCCGGAGCGGATTCCGCTCCGGGGCCTCGGCGTGTTGCTCCTCCGGCGAGGCGAGGCCGGGAGGGGGCCCCGGCGGGGTCAGGTCGAAGTGCGGGGAAGCCGCATGGTGAGGGAGACGACACTGCCGTCGGCGCCGGTGGAGACGGTGAGGTGATCCGTGATGAGGGAGGCGAGCCACAGACCGCGCCCGGCGGCGTGCTCATCGGCCCCGGGCATCTCCTGCGGCACGGCGTCCGCGGTGAATCCGGGCCCGGAGCCGTGGATGTGGCACGCCAGATGCCCGTCGGCGCGCTCCAGGACCAGGGTGCCGCCCCCCTCGGCGTGCTCGATGGCGTTGCTGGCCACGGCGTCGACGGCCACGACGAAATCCCAGCGCCGGGGCTCGGGCAGACCCTCGCGGTCCGCGTACCGGTCGACGAGCACCCGCAGCCGGGGCAGGTCGCCCTGGACGAACGGGCAGTCCAGCAGGGAGGGGGCGGCGGGCCGGTCGTCCGGGGCGGGCGCCGTCATCAGGGGCTCACCTCGCTGATGAGCAGGTTGGGGATGTGGTCGGCGTCCGCCCGGCGGAGTATCCGTGCCACCGCGGAGCGGCAGCGGACCTCGATCAGGTCGTGAGCGGCGGACGTGGCGAGGCGCAGCAGATCGACGCTGCAGGCGGCGCTGAGGAAGCTGACCCGGGACAGGTCCACCGTCAGCCGCCGGGCCTCCGCGCTGCGCGCCAGCCCTTCGCGTACGGCGGCTGTGAACTGTTCCCGGGTGGCGATGTCCGCCTCGCCGACGAGCCGCACCACGTCGGCCGCGTGTTCGGTGTGCAGGGCTCCGAGGTGCGGGAGGAGCCGGCAGGGGTGTGCCCGGTGCATGGCCGCGAGCACGTCGGGGGAGAAGCAGCGGCTGTCGTACGCGCAGATCTCGGTGTAGAGACGGTCGGTGAACAGGTGCTCGGCATGGGATTCGCGGTACATCATCACCGCGATGTCGGCGTCGAGGTCGCCCACCCAGTGCATGTCGATGTACGTGCGCAGGCCCCGGTAGCCCTCGGCGAGCGCGCGGTCGGTCTCCTCCTGGATGCGCTGCCACTGCCTGCGCGGGGTGAAACTGCGGGCCGGGTGGATGAGGGCGCGCATGCTGCTGACCACCAGCTGTCCGCGGTCGCGTGCGGCACCGAGCAGCGGTCCCGGGGCGTCGAGGCGTCGCCACACCTCGCCCTCGGTCAGCTGCGGGGCGGCGAACACCATGACCTTCTCGTGGTTGGCCAGCCCCGCCCAGGCGTACGCGGCCACCACGTCGCGGCCCGCTTCGTCGTCTCCGTATCCGGCGAAGGCGTGGTCGCCCGCCCGGAGCTGCTGTACCGGAATCGTCCCGGCAGACGCCGAACCCGCAGCAGCGGCCATCACGTACCTCCAAGGCCCGGCGGCCAAGGCCCAACGGCCACCCCGCGGGCCCACGCTAGCGGTCCGCCTTGCCCCTCGGGTTCTCCTGGCGGAGAACGACATCGAGCCGATCCGAACTCCACCGGAAGTGACCGGGACGAGCGCGAAAGTGCCCGGACTTCACGGTGTTCGGAGCGCTTCTGATCGCCCCGGCGGTGCGGGCTGTCGATGATCCGTACGGGGCTGCCGCGCGGGTTCGAGGGGTTCGAGCCAACGAGGACCGGCGGGGGCGTGCCGGTGCCGCGCCCGGCTCCCGCCGGCCGGCAGACCTCCGCAGGGTCGATCAGCACGGTGGTGCCGCTACGGTGCCCCCTGGTCGGGGTCGGTGATGCCGAGGTCCACGCGCATGACGTGGCGCATCCTCCACAGGGGTTCCCAGAGCCCGGTCAAGCCCTGCCGGGCGGATTCCAGGGATTCCCCCGGTCGGGCCGTGTCCGCGTCGAGGCGCCGCAACAGGCCGTAGAGGTCACCGAGGTGACGGTTCGCGGTGCCGGCTGTCTCCGCGACCGAGTCGGGGAGCACCATCTGGGCCTCGGCGTGCCGCATGCGGTGTTCGCGGCGTGCCCGGTCCAGATCCGACCGCAGGTCGTCGGTCATCTCGTCCTGCTCCAGGGCGTGCAGGACGTTCGTCATCACGTTGGCCAGGTCGCGCGTACCGGCGCTGAGCGCGGCGTAGCACGTGCGCCGCGCTTCGAGCCGGGCCTGGCGCGTGGCGTGCTCCCGCTCGTCCTGCTGGAGCCGCCGCGCGTGCTCCAGCTCGCGCGCCCTGGCCCGGTCGGCGCCGCGCTGTGTGATCACGGCAGCGGCGAGGGTGCCGCCGATACCAAGGACCGCGATCACGATCTGGCTGATTGAGGTGTCCAAGCCGCCCTCCGGCTCCGTTCGGCTCGCCGGGACTGCACCCGCCGTCCGGTGTTTCGCCCCGGTGGACGGTGCGGCGTCGGCCGCTGGGGGAACGGCAGGCCAACAAGTACTGACGCGCAGGTGCCTCCACGCGTCGCAGGTTTGTTTCGTCTGGATGCGTGAGTGGCTCAAATACCTTTGCTGGCAAAGGAGTTGTGAGGGTGTCGAGTGGGGTGTGTGATTGACGATTCACCGGCTGTCGTGCCTAGGATGCGCCAAGTCACCGGCTCATCCGTTGCCAGTGGCAAGTTCCGCGACGGCACCCGGAGACCGTGCGCAAGGACCGCCCACAGACGCTCGTGTCTGGTTCCGAAGAGGGCGGCAGCAGTGGGCAGAAGTGGTTTCCGAGCCCCTCGGCAGGACCGGGGAGCTCGATATTCGCGCTGGTTACCTCCCGCAGAGAAGAGTGATCGATGCGTCTTGTTCCGAAGATCGCCCTCGCGGCGGGCGCCGCTGGTCTCGTCGGCGTCGGCATGCTGTACTCCGGTGCCGCGTTCGCGGGGCAGTCGGCCGCCCCGCGGGCCGCGGCGGACACCGCGATGCCTCCGGCCGTGGAGGACTTCACCTACCCCGGGGCCGACAAGATCCGGCAGGATCTGGGCATCGTGCTCAAACGCGGGGACGGAAACATCACCTTGGCCGCGTGCGGCAGCGCCCCCGGCCTCCTGGAGGTGTGGGCCCGTGGGGGCAAGCAGGAGAAGTTCTGCTTCCGCGTCACAGGGAGCAAGGGCTATCTGAGCCTGGAGATCCCCTCGGTGTACGGCATCAAGGGCAACGCCTACACGACCGACGTCGACATGACCGTGGAGGGGACCGAGAAGTCGTTCACGGTGCCGGCGAACAGCTACACCCCCGTCGGGGAATCCACGGACCCGGGCGGCCGTGAGCACACGCTGGTGGAGCTCACCGCACGCAAGTGACACCGGCCGCCGTTCACCTCCTCACCCGCGTGACGTGCCCGGCGCCGCCCAGGTCGCTGCGGCGGGGCTGCGTCCGCGCGGGCCCGACCAGAGTTCGGAGTTCCCGTGCAGACAACGTTCTGGAGCCGCCGCCGCTTCGTGGGCGCCCTGGTGGCCGTCGCGGCCGCCGCGGCCGCACCCGCATACGTCGCGCCACCCGCCCGTGCCACGGGCGGTGGCCCGCTCCTCGATCCGCTCGTGCTGCCGGACACGGAGCGGGCCAAGGCCGTCAGAGCCTGGATGCTCGGCGGCAGAGCCACCAAGGCCGCCGCCGCGCACGCACTGACCGGAAGCGACGCGGACGTCGCCCACTTCCTTTCCGAGATCCTGCCCAAGGTGACCGCGGAGGACAATCGCGTCGCCGTCTTCACCTACCTGGCAGCCGCGGGAAAGGGGATGCGCAGAGAGGCCGTCACCGCTCTCGAGGGCGGCGACACCGCCATCGCCGCCTTTGTCCGGCAAGGGTACGAACCCGCCGTCACGGAGGACCTCCGGGTCGCCGCGTCCGCCGTCGTCCACCACGGCGGCCGGGCGGTCAGGAGGGACGGCACCGCGGCCCTGGACGCCGGCACGCGCGAGGCCTTGGAGAACTACCTCACCGACGGCCAGTACACCTCCCGCCTCGAGGACATGCGGGTGGAGATCGCCGCGAGCCTGGCCACCGCGGGACCCGAGGTCAAGAAGTACGCGGAACGCGCGCTCACGGGCTCCGCGGACGACGTTCAGTGGTACCTCGACACCGGCCAGCACCTCGCCCGCGCCCGTGACCAGGAGCGCTCCAGCATCGAGGAGCTCGTCGCGGTGGTGGAGCGTGAGGGGCGGCTCGCGCAGGAGGAGACCGACCTCGCCGTGGAGGCGTCGGAGCGGGCCAAGAGCTTCGCCGTCAAGGCCAAGGAGAACGCGGAGACGGCCGCGGCGGAAGCGGAACGGGGGAAGGAGGACGGGCTGAAGTCCGCGGCTGCCGCGCGCAAGGCCGCCGACGCGGCCGCCGGGGCGGCGGACGCCTCACGGGCGGCGATCCGTGCCTCGAACACCGCCGTCCAAGCGTCACGGCGGGCCTCCGTGGCCGCCTCGGCCGCCGCACAGGCCGCCGCGGCCGCGGGCAACGCGGCCACCCGTGCCTATCACTTCGCGATCTCCGCGTCGAAGGACGCCTCCCAGGCGAACGCGGCGAAGGACGCCGCGGTCTCGGCCCGGAACGCGGCGGCGCAGGCGCAATCGGCGGCCACGGCGGCCGACCACGCCGCGGTCGCCTCGGAGCAGGCCGCCGGAGCCGGGGCCTCCGCGGCCTCCGCCGCCCGCAACGCCGCTGCCGCCGCCCAGTCCGCCGCGCAGGCCGCCGCGGCCGCGGGCAGGGCCCAGCGCGAAGCCGCCGAAGCCAAGCGCCAGGCCGGCATCGCCTCGACCGCGGCCGACCAGGCCGTCGACGCCGCAGCCAGGGCCCAGACCCTCGCCCGCACCGCCGCGTCCGCCGCCCGCACCGCCCGCGACGCCGCGAACTCCGCCGCGGCGCACGCCCTCAAGGCGGCGGACGCCGCCGACGAGGCCGTCAGGAACGCCGGCCAAGCACTCGACTACGCGAACAAGTCGACCGCCCACGCCGCCGCGGCACTGCGGGCGGCCGACACCGCGACCAAAGCCGTCGAGGACGCCCTTGAGGTGGAGAAGAAAGCACGCGAGGCGGAGTGGGCGAACCTGGAGGAGGACAGGAAACAGGGGGTGGAGGAGGCCAGGGAGCTCGCCCGGACAGAGGACGCCGAGCGTGCCGCGTATCGCGACAAGCGCACGCAGGCGGAGCAGATGACGCAGGCCCTCAAGGACCTCATCAGCCGTGCTGAACAGGCACTCCGCAGCGGTGACCTCGCCCTGGCCGGCAGGCTCGGCCGTGAAGCCGCCCTGGGGCTCCTGGACGCGCCTGGCTCCTGGACCCGGGAGGCGGCCCAGTTCGCGCTGTCGGGTGCGGACGACGACGTCCACTCCTGGCTCGACCTCGACCGGCTTCTCGCCCAGGGGCAGGACGACCGGGAGAACGCCCTGTTCGTCGCCCGGGTGTCCGAACCCTCCGTCGCGGCCGCGGCCCGCGAGGCGCTGGCGAGCGGCGCCGCGGAAGCCGTCGCCGACTTCCACACCTCGGGCAGGATCAAGGCGGCGGCCGCCGACAACCGGGTCAGGATATTCCGCGTTCTGAACAGCGAACCCGGCAAGGCGGTGACGGCCGCGGCGACGAAGGCCCTCGACGCGGGTACTCCGGAGGCCCTGCACCGTTTCTTCGAGAACGATCTCGACGCCGCCGTCCGCGAGGACGACGCAGTCGCCACCTCGAAGATCATCGCTGCCTCGGGTCCCTACTCCCGGGCGTACGGCGAGGTCGCCATGGCGGGTCCCACCTGGATGCGCAGGCGATTCGTCGAATCCGTGCAGTACCGTGCGGCCCAGCTCGACTCCGATTCCGCCTGCCACGCCGCCTCCATCCGCGCTGCGATCCTGGCAGCCGCGCGGATCGCTCAGGAAGCCCAGCGCGACGCGGCCCACGCGTCGAGGGCCGCGGCGGAAGCACGCCAGGCCGCCGCGGAGGCGGCACAGTGGGCGGAGTCCGCGCGCGGGGCGGCGCAGAAGGCCGAGGGGTACGCCACGCAGGCGCGGAGCAGCGCCGACGCGGCGGACAAGGCGGCCACCGACGCCAAGGCGTCGGCCGATCGGGCCAAGAGCGCCGCCGCGACCGCGCGGGGCGCCGCCCGTACCGCGAACTACGCGGCCAACCGGGCCATCGACTCCGCGCGCAGCGCCATCACTTCGTCGAACAGCGCACGCGCCTCAGCCGCCCGGGCCCGCCAGTCGGCGATCGCGGCGGGACAGGACGCGAAGACGGCCGCGGCCGCGGCCAGCGATGCCCGTCGCATCGCCACGGACAAGCGGCAGGCCGAGGTGGCGGAGGCCGCGCGGGCCGCGGCCGAGGAAGCCCGCAGGAACCAGGAGAACAAACACGACCCGGCCGATTCATCCACTCACGACCAGGTCAATCCCAAGGGAAGCGAACCCGGAAAGGAGGACTGGTGGTCGGACGCGGGCTGGTGGGCCAACGCGTTCGGAATCATCAGTATCGCGACCGGGGTCCTCTCCGCCGGATTCCTGGGAGCCAGTTACATTCCTTTCCTGGCGCCCGTGGCCGCGCCCATCGCAGGCGCACTCCGCGCTGTCTCCCTCGGTACGGGACTGCTCAGATCCCTGTTCACCGGCATCGAGTACGGCTTCACGAGCAACGAGTTCATCGTCGCCGCCACGATGAACGCTCTCTCCTTGGCCGCGCGAGGACTCGGGAAAGCGGTCAAGGGGGCCAAGCCCGTGATCGACACCGGGAAGTCAGTGGTGAACAAGGTGACGAAACTCGGCGGAGGTCTCGCCTCCCCCGTGCTCAGCGCGTTCTGACAGATCCGGTCACAGCTCCGACACCAGCTGAAGACGAGGAATCACCATGGACAGAAGACGCTTACGCAGAGCAGGACGCTCGCGTCCCACCTGGGCCGCGGCCCTGCTTGCCGTCGTGGTGGCGGCCGGATTTCTCACCGGTCCCAAGACGTCGGCCCTGGCGGGCACCCCCGCCCCGGCCGGCTCCCACGAGTTCGCAGCCAAGATGAACATCGGTGACGGCCTGCGCAGTTGCTCCGGAACCCTGGTGGACCGCTTCTGGGTGCTCACCGCGGCCAGCTGCTTCTCGAGCGATCCCGCGCAGGGGACACCGGTTCCTCCTGGAGCGCCTGCCCACAAGACGACGGCGGTCATCGGCCGCAGCGACCTCACGAGCACGGCCGGGCACGTCGTCGACGTCACGGAACTCGCGCCGCACCCGGACCGCGACCTCCTCATGGCCCGGCTCGCCCAGCCGGTCACCGACATCGAGCCGCTCGCCGTCTCCAGGACGGCGCCGGTCCAGGGCGAAACCCTGCGTGTCGCGGGCTACGGACGCACCAGGACCGACTGGGTGCCGGACCGCCTGCACACCGGCACCTTCGACGTGACCTCGGCCGGGGCGGCGGTCCTCGGTATCGACGGCACCACGCCCGCATCCGCCGTCTGCAAGGGCGACACGGGCGGACCCGCCATCCGGGAGCGCGACGGACGCCAGGAACTGGCGGCCGTCAGCAGCACTTCCTGGCAGGCCGGCTGCCTCGGCAGCGACGAGACCCGTACCGGGGCGACCGCGAGTCGCGTCGACGACGTCGGCCCGTGGATCCAGAAGACGCGGTTCAAGACCGCACAGATCCGCAACAAGCACAGCGACCGCTGCCTGGTGGTGTGGGCGCAGACTCCCGGGAACAACGCCACCGCCGCCCAGTACGACTGCCGCCCGGACTTCGCCGATCAGGTGTGGTCCCTCGAACCGGTGCAGGGCGGCGGCCACCAGATCCGCAACAACTTCAGCAACCGCTGCCTGCTCGTGTCCTGGCGCACCCCGGAGAACGGGGCGCCGGTGACTCAGTACGACTGCGACGCCCAGTACGCCGATCAGGTGTGGTCCCTCGAACCGGTGCAGGGCGGCGGCTACCAGATCCGCAACAAGCACAGCAACCGCTGCCTGTTGGTGTCCTGGCGCACCCCCGAGAACATGGCGCCCGCGGTCCAGTACGACTGCGACGCCCAGTACGCCGACCAGATCTGGATGATCTGACCTCAGCCGGCCCGCTCGCCACTGCCGGCCGCCGTCCGGCCCTTGTCCTCGCGTCCACTCCTTGGGCCTGGCAACCGGAGCCAGGCCCAGGAACTCCTACTCGAAAGGGTACGAAAGGAAGATCAACCGCAGCATATGATTCGGTTTGTTCGAAGGGGTGGGGGGCTTGCCTGTCCGACCCGGGTGACGGCGGCCGGGAGCCGTCACGGCGCGCCCCTCCGGATGAACAGCGTCAAATTTGACGAAAACGGTCTGTTGATAGCAGCCTTCCCTGCTGACCTGCGCACCGAGCGGTCCTGACCTCCTGCGCGCGTGCGCACGTGCCGTGCCGCGCGCCGCGCTCGTGTGCGAATCCCCTTCAGCAAGGACCCCCATGCCGACTTCCCCTGCCGGTACTGTCGTGCCCACCGCCGAGGAGCCCGCCAAGGACGACGACGAGGGCGGCCATACGGCGCCCGCCGCGACTCCCGAGGGGCGTGGACGCACCGACATACCGGTGCTTGCCCTCGGCGGCGGGCTGCTCATCGCGTTCGTCCTGGCCGCGCTCATCGCGCCCACGGCCACGGGTGACGCCGTGAACACCGTCTTCACCTTCGTCGCGCGATGGTTCGGCCCGCTGTGGCAGGTGCTCCTGCTCGCGACGTTCGGCGTCGCGCTGTGGCTGGGCTTCTCCCGGTACGGCAACGTACGGCTCGGGGGCGCCGGACAGCGCCCGGAGTACGGCAGGTTCCAGTGGATCGCCATGATCATGTCGACGCTGCTCGCGGGTGGCGGCGTCTTCTTCGCGGCCGGCGAGCCCGTCCAGCACTACGTCGACACGCCTCCCTTCTACGACGGCGTCGAGAGCGGCACCCAGGAGGCGGCCGACGCGGCGCTGTCCCAGAGCTTCGCGCACTGGGGCTTCCTCGCCTGGGCCGTCCTCGGCACCCTCGCCTCGATCGTGATGATCCGGGGTCAGGAGCGCGGGATGCCGCTGCGCCCGCGGACGCTGCTGTACCCGATCCTCGGGGAGCGCGTCCGGCACTCCCGGCTGGGGGCGGCCGTCGACGTCGTCTGTGTGATCGCCGTGGTGGCAGGAACCGTCGGCCCGATCGGCTTCCTCGGCCTCCAGGTCTCCTACGGCCTCTCCGAGGTGTTCGGCATCTCCGGCGGCTACCCCTTGCAGCTCGGCGTCATCGTCCTGCTGACCGTCGTCGCGGTGCTCTCCGTGGCCAGCGGCGTCGACCGGGGCATCCAGTTCTTCAGCAAGGCCAACATCTGGCTCGCTGTCGCCCTGATGCTCGTCTTCCTGGTCCTCGGCTCCCTGGGCTTCGTGCTCGACTCGTTCCTGGGCGGCTTCGGACAGTACGCGCGGGACTTCGTACCCCTGGCCCTCAACCGCGGCGACCACGCCTGGCTCGGCTCATGGACGGTCTTCTTCTTCGGCTGGTTCCTCGGCTACGGGCCACTGATGTCCATCTTCGTGGCCCGCATCTCCCGGGGCCGAACCCTGCGCGACCTCGTGGTCTCCACCGCGATCATTCCTCCGCTGGCCACCATGTTCTGGTTCACGGTGTTCGGCGGCACCGGCATCTTCCTGGAACAGCGCGATCCCGGCGCGATCTCGGGCCCCCTGAAGTCGGTCGGCATGGACGCCGCCGTCATCTCCATGGCGCAACGGCTGCCGATGGGCGCGGTGGTCGCCGTCGCGCTGCTCCTGCTGACGATCACCTTCGTGGTGACGACCACCGACTCGATGTCGTACAGCATCGCCGCGGCGGGCACGACATCGGGGGAGCCGACGCGCGCGGTGCGGGCCTTCTGGGCCCTGCTGATGGGCACGGCGGCGGCGGTACTGATCGCGGTCGGTGACGGCGGCATCACGGCACTGCAGTCGTTCATCGTGGTCACCGCGGTTCCGGTGGGCTTCATCATGCTGCCGACGCTGTGGACGGCGCCTCGGGTGGCGCGGGAGATGGCCCTGGAACAGGGCGTCGTCGCACCGGACCACCCGGCACCGACGGCCTCGGAACCGACCGCCCCGGCACCGAACCGGTCCCCGGACCAGGCCCCGGCTCAGGCCCCGGCTCAGGACCCCAGGACCTGAACCGACCCGCGCGCCCGCGGCGACCGTCCGGCGCCTGATCCGCCGGCGGGCCGGAGGGGACTCATCGAGCAGACGAGGCCGCCAGCGCCCGCAGGGCCTTCTTGTCGACCTTCCCCATCGGCGTACGCGGCAACTGCGGCACCGGGACGAGGCGGTCGGGGATCTTGTAGATGGCCAGGCCGCGTTCGCGGAGGAACTGCTTGACGGCGGGGGCGCGGACCTCCGCCCCGTTCGGGACGACGAACGCGAAGGTGCGCTCGCCGAGCACGGTGTCCGTCACGCCGATCACGGCCGCGTCCTGGACATCGGGGTGGGTGCGCAGTTGGCGCTCCACCTCCTCCGCCGAGACCTTCTCGCCCGCGCGGTTGATGACGTCCTTGATACGGCCGACGATCATGATGTTGCCGTCGGGGTCGCGCCGGACGAGGTCGCCGGTGCGGAAGAAGCCGTCGGGGGTGAACGAGCGGGCGTTCTCCGCCGGCGCGCGGTAGTACCCGCGGATCGTGTACGGGCCGCGTACCTGCATCTCGCCCGCCTCGCCCGCGGGCACCTCCTCCCCGGACTCGTCGACGACCCGGACCTCGTCCAGGGCGGACATCGGGCGGCCGTCCGTGTGCACGGCCACCTCGTGCGGGTCGTCGAGGCGCGTGTACGTGCACAGTCCCTCGCTGATGCCGTACCAGCGCTGGATCCGGCAGCCCAGGGCGCTGCCCGCGCGGTCGGCGAGCGCCGGGTCGAGCGGGGCGCTGCCGACCTGGATGAGGAGGCGGGACAACTCGCCGGGCGGGCGGCCGGAGTCGGCCCACAGCCGCAGCACCGAGGGCACCAGGGTCGTCGCCGTGACGCCCTCGCGCCTGATCAGCGGGAACACCTCGTCGGGCCGCACGCTCGACGTCAGGACCGCCTTGCCGCCCAGGAGCAGGGTGCCGATCACCCCGGGGCAGGCCAGTGCGGCCTGGTGCGCCACGGGGTTGACCGCGAGATAGACGCCGTCCCGGTCCACCTCCATCGCCTCGGCCGTGATCCGCATGACGTACGCGTAGTCGTCGTGGGTCCGCGGGATCAGCTTCGGCAGCCCGGTGGTGCCTCCGGAGAGCAGGAACAGCGACGGCTCGGACGGGTCCACGACGGGCAGCGCGACCCCCTCGGCATCCAGTGACTCCAGCGCCGTGAACTCCTGTGCCTCGCCGCTGACGAGGACGCGCGGCGCCCCGGGCAGCTCGCGGGCGATCGTGCGGAAGTCGAAGCCGCCGAACTGGTCCTTCACCGCGTAGGCGACCGCACCGGAGTGGGCGTACAGATGCTCGATCTCCGCCCTGCGGTGTCCGGGCAGTGCAAGCACCGGCACCGCGCCGGCCCGCAGCAGGGCGAGGAACAGGACGACGAACTCGGGGACGTTGGGCAGGTGTACCACCACCCGGTCCAGCGGTCGGATGCCCAGACCGATCAGGCCGCCCGCGAGACGATCCGCGCGCAGGGCCAGCTCCTCGTACGTCATGCTGCGGTCGTCGCACACCACGGCCACGCGCCCGGCGTTGCGCACACACGACTCGTGCAGCAGGTCTCCGAGCGGCCGGCCGCGCCAGGTCCCCGTACGGCGCAGTTCCGCCGCGAGGTCTTCGGGCCAGGGCACACATCCGTCGAGCATGATCACGTTCCCTTCCAGGGGCCGTCGGGGGGGGCTGGGCCGGGGGAGCGGTGCGGGGGCCCGCGGGGACGCGCCCCCAGCCTCCACCGGCATGGTCATCTCCGCGGCCCCGCGCGCCCTCGATCTCTTGCCGACATCTGTCGCGTACACCGCGAATCCGCAGCGAAGGGAAAACATGGAGGCGGATGAACCGACGGCCGACGAGAGTGACCAGAGAGGCAGGCGGGCTGATGAGCCGGATACGGGAACGTGGCTGGGTGCGGTCGCTGACCGACGTCGACCGTCCCGGTGTCCGGGTGGTGTGCTTCCCGCACTCCGGGGGCTCGGCCATCGCCTTCGGCGCGTGGTCCGCCGCGGTGCCGCACGGCGCGGCGCTGATGGCCGTCCAGTACCCGGGCCGCGGCGATCGCTTCGCGGAGCCGCCCGTCGACGACGTGGCGGCGATGGCCGGGTGCGCGTCGGCGGAACTGCTGCGGCTGCCGCCGGGCGACCGGATCCTGTTCGGGCACAGCCTGGGCGCGCTGGTCGCGTACGAGACCGCCCTGCTGCTGCGGGACGCCGGTGAGGAACCCCTCGCGCTCTGCGTGTCCGCGGCGCTGCCGCCCGGACAGATGCGGGACCGGGACATCCACCGGGCGCCCGACGACGAGTTCTGGTCCAAGCTGTGCGCACTCGGCGGTATCGAACCCGGCGTCGCCGACCACGCCGAACTGCGCGAACTCCTGCTGCCGACGCTCCGCTCGGACCTGCGGGCGCACGCGACCTACGAACCCCGCCCCGGTGCACGCCCGCTGTCCTGCCCGGTGCGCTGCTACCACGGCGCGGGCGACCCGCTGGTCGAGGAGGAGCGGCTGGCGGGCTGGGCCGGCGTCACCTCCGGCGGGTTCGGCCTGACCGTGCGGCCGGGCGGGCACTTCCACGTGGCGACCGGCACCGCGGAACTCGTCGCTGACGTCCTGGCCCAGGGCGGGAAGTGAGGCAGCCGTGACCACCATCGCCGTGATCCCCGGTGACGGCATCGGCCCCGAGGTGACCGCTCCGGCGCTCGACGTCCTGGACGCCCTCGGACTCGACGCGCGGACGGACGTCCTCGGGCACGTCAATGCCGATACCTATCTGCGCACCGGACAGGCCCTGTCCGAGGCCGACCTCGACCGGATCAGACCGTGCCGGGCGACGCTCCTCGGCGCGGTCGGCGACCCCCGGCTCGGCGACACCGCCTATGTGCGCTCCATCCTGACCACCCTGCGCCTGGAACTCGACCTCTACGTCAACTACCGCCCCGTCAAGCTCTGGCACGACCGGCTCAGCCCGCTGCGCGAACCCTCGCGCCGTGCCGTCGACTGCGTGATCGTCAGGGAGAACACCGAGGGCCTCTACAGCGGCGTCGGCGGCAGCACGCGCACCGGCACCGACCACGAGATCGCCATGGACGTCGACCTGAGCACCCATCAGGGAGTGGCGCGCGTCCTGGACTTCGCCTTCTCCGTGGCCCGCACCTCGGTGTGCCTGGTCGACAAGGCCAACGCCGTCCGCAACGGCGGGCAGCTGTGGCAGCGCTGCTGGCGCGCGGCCCAGGACCGCCACCCGCACGTCGCCACCTCGCACCTGTACGTGGACGCCGCGGCGATGCGCCTCGCCACCGACCCGACCGCGTTCGACGTCATCGTCACCAACAACTCCTACGGCGACATCCTCAGCGACCTCACGGCCGCGCTCGCCGGCGGCATCGGCGTGGCCGCGTCGGCGAACCTCAACCCCACCACCGGACAAGGCCTCTTCGAGCCCGTGCACGGCAGTGCCCCGGACATCGCGGGAGCCGGCACCGCCAACCCCCTCGCCGCCATCCTCTCCGTGGCCCTGCTCGCCGAACACCTGGGCCGCGCCGACCAGGCGGAGAGGGTCCGCGGGGCCGTCGCCGCGGCCGTGGCACGCGGACACGTCACCCCCGACCTCGGCGGGTCCCTGGGCACCAAGGAGGCGGGCGCCGCCGTCCTGGCGGAGCTGGCGCGGGCGTAGGCGCGCACGACGGACGACTGCGAGAGCGCACACGGCGGACGACCGTCAGAGCGCACACCACGGACGACTGGAAGAACGGACGAGGGGCGGGGATGCCATGCACGCGGACGACACGGGGCACGCGTACGACACGGGCCGCACGGACGGGGACCCGGGGATCGTCATCGTCGGGGCCGGTCTGGTGGGCGCGGTCACGGCGCTGTACCTCGCCCCACGCTTCGGGCCCGTCACCCTCCTGGAGAAGCGGGCGGACCCGAGGCGGGTGACCGGCGGGCAGGGCCGCTCCCTCACCGTGATGCTGTCGGCGCGCGGCTGGCGCGTCCTCGCGGACCTGGGCGTCGCGGACGCGGTGCGCGAGATCTGCGTACCTCTGCACGGCCGCTGCGGGCACCTGGCCGGCCGGGCCCACGTCACCCCCTACAGCAGGGACCGGCAGCCGATCTGGTCGGTGGAGCGCGAACGGCTGCACCGCATCCTCCTCGACGCCGCCGAGGCCCTGCCCGGCGTCCGCGTCCGCTTCGAGCAGCGGGTGCACTCCGTGGACCTGGACGACCCCGCGGTCCTCGTGGAGGACCGGCAGGGACGGCACCGGATCGGCTGCCGCAGGATCCTCGGCTGCGACGGCGCGCACTCCGCCGCACGGGCCGCCCTGGAGGCACGCGGCGCCCGCGCCGAGCTGCGCAAGCTCGAACTGGCCTACCAGGAGATCGACGTGCCCGGCGGCTGGCTCGACCGGGCGACCATGCACTACTGGCCCACCGGGGACGCCATGTTCGCCGCGTTCCCGATGCCGTCGGGGGAGTTCTCCGGCTCCCTGTTCATGCGCCTCGAAGGACCGGCCCCCTCCTACGCCGCGGCGGCCGGGGGCCGGGACCTGTTCGACATGTTCGCCGCCCACTTCCCCGAACCGACCGCGGCCATCCCCGACATCGCCGGGCAGCTCGCCACGAAGGCCGTCTCGACCCTCTCCGTCGTCCGCTGCGACCGCTGGGTCTGGCAGGACACCTTCGCGCTGCTCGGCGACTCCTGCCACGCGATGGCGCCCTTCATGGGGCACGGCATGAACTGCGGTTTCGAGGACGCGCGGATCCTCGTCGACTGCCTCGACGCGGCCTCGGACTGGACGGCGGGCCTCGCCGCGTACGAGAAGTCGCGCACCGAGGACGCCGACGCCATCTCCCACCTCTCCTACCGGCACTACTTCACGATGGCCAACCCGCCACGCGAGGAGACCGCCGCCGACGTGCTGCGCGGACGGCTCCTCGACCTCTTCCCCGACCGGTTCGTGCCGCTGTACGAGAGCTGCGCCTTCACCGAGGAGAGCTACGCCTCGGTGCTGCGCGACGACCAGCGCCTGGACCGGCTCGTGGCGGAACTGCTCGACCGCCACGGCCGAGAGCTGGCCGCGGCGCCCGACGACGGGCTGCGCGCCCGCGTGTCCCCCCTCATCACCGACACAGTCAGCCTGGAGGACTCCGGATGTTCGTGATCCTGTTCAAGTCGCGCCTCTCCGAGCACGCGGGTGCGGACTACTACGCCACCGAGGACCGGATGCGGGAGCGCGTCCGCGAGATCGCCGGGACCGACCTGGTGGAGGTCAAGCACTACACCGGCGAGGACGGCGACCGCCTCGCGGTGGTGATGTGGGAGAACGCCGGGACGCTGGAGGAGTGGCGGACGGATCCCGAGCACCAAGTGGCGCAGAAGCTCGGTCGTGACCGGTGGTATTCGGCCTACGAACTGACCGTCGCCGAGGTGGTGCGGACCAGCTCCCACGAGACGGGGCCGGTGGCCGCGGAGGCCGGGGAGCCGGACGGGAAGCCGAGGTGAACCCCCGTCGGACCGCCGCGTTCCAAGGCGGCGGCGGACCGTCGGGGGATCCCGCCGCCGAGTGACATGGGCGGTGATGCGAGGGATACCGGACAGGGTCCGGCTCCGCTCGATATGGCGGGGATGCGCGGGGTGGTGGCCAATTCCGGTTCCATGTCTGGCCAACATCTTTCACCCCGGATCGGAGTGCACATGCCCAAGACAAAATTCGGCACGGCGAGTGGCCGTTGACCTGGAAGCACGCTTGCTGGGGGGAAACCTGCATGGGTTGTACCGGCATCACATCCGCGCAAGAAGCCATGTGGCTCGCGCAGGAGCTCGCTCCGTCCGCACCGAACAACGTGGTGACCCTGTGGGACATCGACGGGGACCTGGACACCGGCCTGCTCGCCGCCGCCCTGGAGGCGGCCGTGGCGGAGGCCGGGGCGCTGACGGTGAACTTCCGCAGGGACGGCGACGTGCTGCGGACGAGCACCCGGGACGCCGGGACGTGGGAGCCCTTTCACCTCGACGTCACCGGCGCCGCCGACCCCGGTGACGCGGCCCGCGCCGTCGTCGCCGACCTGGTGGGCCGCCCGTTCGACCTGGCCGGGGACGCCCTCTGGCGGATCGGCTCGATCCGCGTCGGCCGGGACCGCCATCTGCTCGTCCTCGTGTTCCACCACATCCTCACCGACGCCTTCGGCGTCATCACCCTGCTGTCGCAGCGGATCGCCGGGATCTACCGCGCCCTGCACGCGGGCGCGCCCGTGCCGGAGGGCGCCCCGAACCCGCCGGGCGACGCGGCCGGACAGGACGCCGCCTACCGGACGTCGGCGCGGTACGCCGGTGCCGAGCGGTTCTGGCGCGACTATCTCGCCGGTGAACCCACCGCCGCCAGGCTGCCCGCCGGGGTCCGCCCGCCCGCCGGAACGCCCGCGCCTGCGCCCGGCCACTGGGACGGACTCACCGCGTGCCAGGGCATGGCCACCCGTACGGCGACGGTGCCCGCGGCGGAGTTCACCGCCTGGACCCGCGCCGCCGACACGGCGGGCACCACGGTGTCCGACCTGATCGCGGCCGCCGCCACCGCGTTCCTGCGCCATCTGTGCGGCCTGCCCGAGCCGCTCCTCACCATCACCGTCAACCACCGCGTCGGCGCCCTGCGGCGCTCCCTCGGCCTGCTCTCGAACCGCGTGCCGCTGCGCCCGCGCGTGGACCCCGCGGCCGACTTCGCGGCCCTCGCCGAGTCGCTGGCGCAGGAGCGGCGCCGTGTCCTGCGGCACGCCCGGCACGACGTCTCCCTGATCCGGCGGGCCATCGGCCGCACGGCCGAGACACGCGACCCCTTCGGCGCCGTCGTCAACGTCATCCCCTTCGTCGAGGCGCTCGACTTCGCCGGCGCCACCGCCCGCTTCGCCGGCGGCACCTTCGGCGTGGTCGACGAGGTCATGGTCTGCGTCTACACCGACGGCCGCGACGACAGCGACCTGTACGTCCGCTTCGACGCGCCGCGCGCCGACTACGACGACCAGGACGTCGCCGGTCTCACCGACCGGTTCGTGACGTTCCTGCGCACGGCCCTCGCCGACCCGCGCACCCCGGTCGGGGAGGTGTCCGCGCTCGGCGCCGCCGAACGCCGCGCGCTGCTCACCGACTGCGCGGGACCCGCCGTGGAGCTGCCGCCCGCGACCCTGACCGACCTGCTCGACCGCCAGGCCGAGGCCACCCCGGACGCCGTCGCGGTGTCCTTCGAGGACACCCGCCTCACCTACCGCGAACTCGCCGAGCGGTCCGGGCGCCTGGCCCGCCTCCTCGCCGGGCGCGGCGCGGGACCCGAGCGGTTCGTCGCGGTCGCCCTGCCCCGCTCCCCGGACCTGGTCGTCGCCCTGGTCGCGGTGCTCAAGGCCGGTGCCGCCCACGTCCCCGTCGACCCCGACTACCCGGCGGCCCGCGTCGCCCTCATGCTCGCCGACGCCGCCCCGGCGCTCCTGGTGACGGACAAGGACACCGCGGACCGGCTGCCGCCCACGGACGTCCCCGTGGTCACGGTCGACGACGCCCCGCTCACCGAAGGGCACGCCCCGCTCGCCCCGCCCGCCGAGGGGCCCGCCCCGCGCGTCGCGCACCGCCCCGAGCACCCCGCGTACATGATCTACACCTCGGGGTCGACGGGCAGGCCCAAGGGTGTCGTCGTCACCCACGCCGCGATCGTCAACCGGCTGCTGTGGATGCAGGACCAGTACCGGCTCGACGGCTCCGACCGGGTGCTCCAGAAGACCTCCGCCTCGTTCGACGTGTCCGTCTGGGAGTTCTTCTGGCCGCTCGTCACCGGCGCCACCCTGGAAGTCGCCCGACCCGACGGGCACCGCGACCCCGCCTACCTCGCCGAGCTGATCCGGCGCACCGGCGTCACGACGGCGCACTTCGTCCCGTCCATGCTGGCGGAGTTCACCACCGAGGAGAACGCCGCCGCCCGCACCGCCCTGCGCCGCGTCGTGTGCAGCGGCGAGGCACTCCCGGCCGACCTGGCCGCCCGCTTCCACGAAACGTTCGGTGTGCCGCTGCACAACCTGTACGGGCCGACCGAGGCGGCCGTGGACGTCACCGCCTGGCAGTACCGGCCGGGGGCGCGCACCGTCCCGATCGGCACACCGGTCTGGAACACCGCCCTGTACGTCCTCGACGAGGGGCTCCGGCCGCTGCCGCCGGGCGTTTTCGGCGACCTGTACATCGCGGGCGTCCAACTCGCCCGCGGCTACCACCGGCGGCCGGACCTGACCGCGGAACGGTTCGTGGCCTGCCCGTACGGCCCACCGGGGCAGCGCATGTACCGGACCGGCGACGTGGCGCGCTGGAACGCCGACGGCCAGCTGGAGTTCGCGGGCCGCGCCGACCACCAGGTGAAGATCCGCGGCTTCCGCGTCGAACCCCAGGAGATCGAGGCCGCCCTCGCCGACCACCCCGGGGTGCTGCGGGCCGCCGTCGTCGCGAGGACCGGCCGCGGCGCCGACGGGGCCGCGCAGCTCGTCGCGTACGTCGTCCCGGCCACGGCCGCCGCGGGCGGCGACGCGGGCACCGACTGGGACCTGCACGCCGGGCTCGACATCGCCGAGCTGCGCGGCTTCGTCGCGTCCCGGCTGCCCGCCCACCTCGTCCCGGCCGCCTTCGTGCCCCTCGACCGCCTGCCGCTGTCGGCGAACGGCAAACTGGACCGGTCCGCCCTGCCCGAGCCGCAGTTCGCCGCGGGCGTCCACCGGCCGCCGCGCACCGCCGAGGAGCGTCTGCTCGCCGCCGCGTTCGCCGAGGTGCTCGGGATCGGCCGGATCGGCGTCGACGACGACTTCTTCACCCTCGGCGGCGACAGCATCCGGGCCATCCAGGTGGTGGCCCGCGCCCGCGCCGGGCAGCTCGCGTTCACCCCGCGCACCGTCTTCGAGTGCCGCACCGTCGCCGCGCTGGCCCGCGCCGCGACCCGCGACACCGCCCCGGCGGCCCTCGCCGAACTCGACGGCGGCGGCGTCGGCCTGCTCCCGCTGCCCCCGCTGGCACGCCTGTACGCCGAACGCGGCCCCGGCCTCGACCGGCTCGCCCAGTGGCTGGTCCTCGAACTGCCGCCGGCAGCGGACCCCGAGCGCCTCGACGCCGTCCTGCGCGCCGTACTCGACCGGCACGACGTCCTGCGCTCCCAGCTCACGGACGACGGCCTCCTCGTGCTGCCGCCCACCGCCGTGGACACCGGCGCCCTGGTCAAGCACGTCGACTGCCCCGCCCACCTGGACCCCGGGTACTGGGACGGCGAGGCGTGGCAGGAACTGCTGCGCGCCGAGGCCGCCGAGGCCGTGGGGCACATCGACGCCCGGTCGGGCCGCATGCTCGGCCTCGTACGGTTCGAGGCGGCGCCCGGCACTCCGGGGCGGCTCCTTGTCGTGGCCCACCACCTGGTCGTCGACGGCTTGTCCTGGCGGGTGCTGCTCCTCGACCTGGCCACGGCCTGGCAGCAGGCCGAGGACGGCCGGACGCCCGTGCTGCCCGAGGTGGGGACATCCCTGCGGCGCTGGCTGCGGGCGCTGGCCGACGAGGCGGCCCGGCCCGCACGCGCGGCGGAGGTGTCGCTGTGGCGCGACCTGCTCGCCGCACCCGTCGCCCCGGTCGGCTCCCGGCCCCTCGACCCCCGGCGCGACCTCACCGCGACCACCGACACCGTCCGGGTCCAGCTACCCGCCGACCTCACCGCCGCCGTCATGACCTCGGTCCCGGCCGCCTACCGCGCGGGCGCGGACGACGTGCTGCTCACCGCGCTCGTGCTCGCCCTCGCCCACCTGCGGCGGGGCACGACCGACGGCGCCACCGTCGTCCGCCTCGAAGGCCACGGCCGCCAGGACGAGTTGGTGCCGGGCGCGGACCTGTCCCGTACGGTCGGCTGGTTCACCACCGTCACCCCGGTACGCTTCGACATCTCGGGGATCGACGTCGACGCCGCCCTCGCGGGCGGGGACGCCGCCGGAGAGGCGCTCAAGCGGGTCAAGGAGCAGCGGCGCGCACTGCCGGACCAGGGCATCGGCTACACCCTGCTGCGCTGCCTCAACGAGGACACCGCGACGCTGCTGCGCCCCTACCCGGCGGACGAGATCGGCTTCAACTTCCTGGGCCGCTTCTCCTTCCGCCCCGCCGGGCACGCGGCGGCCCAGGGCCCCGAAGCCCCCGGTGGCAGGGGGCGGAACCCGGCGGCCCAGGGCCCCGAAGCCCTCGCCGGTACGGGGCGGAACCCGGCAGGCCAAGGCCCCGAAGCCCCCGCCGGTACGGCGTGGACCCCGGCGCCCGAGTGCGCCGAACTGGTCGCCGCCCCCGCGCCCGACATGCCCGCGCCCAGCGCACTCGAACTGAACTCCCTGGTGACCGGCGACGGCGACGACGCCCGCCTCACCGCCCTCTTCACCTTCGCCACCGGCGTCCTGAACGCCGACGAGGTCCGCGCCCTGGCCGACACCTGGTGCGCGGCCCTGCGCGGCCTGCGCCGCCGGGTCGCGGACGGCGGCCACGGCCTGACCCCGTCCGACGTCCCGATGGTGCGCGTACGCCAGGACGAACTGGACGACTGGCAGCGGCGCTTCGGGCGCGTCGGCGACGTCTGGCCGCTCACCCCGCTCCAGGACGGCCTGCTGTACCACACGATGCTCGCGCACACCGCGTCCGAGGCGTACCAGACGCAGTTCGTGTTCCGCCTCGAAGGGCCGGTGGACGCACCGCGCCTGCGGGCCGCGGGCCAGGCCCTGCTCGACCGGCACCCCAACCTGCGGGCGGCGTTCCTGCCGAGCGCCGGCGGCGAGCCCGTGCAGATCGTCGTGGACGGCGTCGCGCTGCCCTGGCGGCACGTGGACCTCACCGGCGGGCCCGGGGCCGGGGCACGTCTGGAGGCGGTGCTCGCCGAGGAGCGCGAGACCCGCTTCCGGCCCGAGAGCCCGCCCCTGCTGCGCCTCACCCTCGTCACCCTCGGCCCCGGACACGCCGAACTGGCGCTCACCGCGCACCATGTGCTGCTCGACGGCTGGTCGGTGCCGCTGATCGCGTCCGAGCTCATGGACCTGTACGCCGCCGACGGCCGGCCCGCGCGACCGGCCGCCCCGCACGGCTACCGGGACTTCCTGCGCTGGCTCGCGCGGCAGGACCCGGGGGAGTCCAAGCGGGCCTGGTCCGAGGAGCTGGCCGGTGTCGCGGAGCCGACGCTGCTCGCGCCCGCGCCCGCACCCGGCCGCCGGGGCGGACGCGGCAGCGGACAGCTCGACGCGGCGCTGACCGGCGAGGTCGCCACCGGCCTCGCCCGCCGCGCCGCCGAGTGGGGCGTCACCCCCAACACCCTGGTGCAGGGTGCGTGGGCCGTCGTGCTCGCCGAGCTGACGGGCCGTGAGGACGTGCTGTTCGGTGCCACGGTCGCGGGCCGCCCCTCCGGGCTCCCCGGGGTGGACGGCATGATCGGGCTCTTCATCAACACGGTGCCCGTGCGGGTGCGGTGCGGCCCCGGCGACACGGTCCCGGACCTCCTCGGCAGGCTCCAGGAGGCCCAGGCGCGGCTCCTGGACCACCACCATCTGGGGCTCGCCGACATCCAGCGCGCGACCGGCCTGAGCGCCCTGTTCGACACGCTCGTGGTGTTCGAGTCGTTCCCCGTGGACCGGTCCGGACGCGCGGCGGAGGCGAACCTCGGCCCGGTGGTGTCCGGGATCCGCCCCTACGCCCCGCCGCACTACCCGCTCACCGTGATCGCGGCGGCCGACCCGCTGCTGCGGATCTCCTTCCAGTACCGGCGCGACGTCTTCGCGCGCACCGCCGTGGAAGCGGTCGCCGACCGTCTCGTACGGGTCCTGCGCGCGTTCGCCGCCGCACCGGGGACCACCGTCGGCGCGATCGACGTCCTGTCCGACACCGAGCGCGAGCGGGTCCTGAACGGCTGGAACGACACCGCCGTCCCGCCGCCGGAGCGGACCGTGCCCGAGCTGATCGCTGCACAGGCGGCCACCGCGCCGGACGCGGTCTGCGTCGACTTCCACGGGCAGCGGCTGACCTACCGGGAGCTGACGGACCGGGCCGGACGGCTCGCGCACTGGCTGGCCGGGCAGGGCGTGGGCCCCGAGTCGCGGGTCGTGGTGCTGCTGCCCCGCTCGGCCGACCTGGTCGTGGCCCTGCTCGCGGTGTGGCAGGCCGGTGCGGCCTATGTGCCGGTGGACCCCGAGTACCCGGCCGCCCGGGTGCGGGCCGTGGTCGAGGACAGCGAGCCCGTCCTCGTCCTGGACGCGGAGCGCCTGGCCGGGGTGGACCTGACCGCCGCCTCGCCGCACCCCGCCCGCGGACCGCGGGTGCCGGTCGGCGCCGACCACGCCGCGTACGTCATCTACACCTCCGGCTCCACCGGCCGGCCCAAGGGCGTGGTGATCCGGCACGGCTCCCTCACCACCCTGCTCACCGGCATGCAGGATCGATTCTCCCTCTCGCCGGACGACCGGCTCCTCGCCTGCGCCACCGTGGCGTTCGACATCGCCGCCCTGGAACTCTTCCTGCCCCTGCTGTCCGGCGCCCGCGTGATTCTCGCCGCCAAGGACGACCTCACCCGGCCCCAGGCCCTGCTCGACCTCGTCGAACGCTGCGGCGTCACCGTCATGCAGGCCACCCCCGCGCTCTGGCAGAGCCTGGTCACGCACGCGCCCGCCTGCCTGACCGGGCTGCGGGTGATCTCCACGGGGGAGGCCCTGCCGCTGCCGCTCGCCGAGACCCTGTGCAAACACGCCGCCGAGGTCACCAACCTCTACGGCCCCACCGAGACCACCGTCTACGCCACCGCGGCCCGCCTCCTCCCCGGCACCTCCGGCATGCCGCCCGCCGTCGGCGGCCCGGTCCCCGGCACCCGGATTTTGATCCTGAACCGGATGCTGCGCCCGGTGCCGCCCGGCGCCACCGGCGACCTCTGGATCGCCGGGGAAGGCCTGGCCCGCGGCTACCACCACCGCCCCGGGCTCACCGCCGAACGGTTCGTGGCCTGCCCGTTCGGCCCGCCGGGCACACGGATGTACCGCAGCGGGGACCTGGCGCGCTGGACCCCCGACGGCCAGGTGGAGTACCTCGGCCGCTCCGACCACCAGATCAAACTGCGCGGCTTCCGGATCGAACCCGCCGAGATCGAGCACGTCCTCACCCGCCATCCGGCCGTCCGCAGGGCCGTCGTCATCGCCCGCGAGGACCGTCCGGGCGACCACCGCCTGGTGGCGTACGTGGTGCCGGAGTCCGGTGCCAGGCCGCCCGCGCCCGAACTGCTGCGTCAGACCGTCGGGGAGCGCCTCCCGGCCCATATGGTCCCGGCCGCGTTCGTGACGCTCACCGAGCTGCCCCAGACGCCCAACGGCAAGCTGGACCGCTTCGCGCTGCCCCGCCCCGAGGTCGGCGGGGACGGCTACCGGGCGCCCGCGACCCCGCGGGAGACCGCGCTGTGCGCCCTGTTCGCCGAAGTGCTCGGCGCCGAACGCGTCGGCGTCGACGACGACTTCTTCGCCCTCGGCGGACACTCCCTGCTCGCCACCCGGCTCGTGGCCCGGGTGCGCGCGGAACTGGGTGTCGAAATCCTCATGCAGACCCTCTTCACCGCCCCCACCGTGGCCGAACTGGCGGCCCGCTGGCACGAGTTGTCGGCGACGTCCCGCAAGCCGCTGCGCAAGATGACCGAAAGGCCGTGACCATCATGATTCCCCTGTCGTACGCGCAGCGGCGGATGTGGTTCATCAACCGCTTCGAAGGCCCCTCCGCCACCTACAACATCCCGCTCCTGCTGCGCTGCCACGGCCCGCTCGACACGGCCGCGCTGCGAGCCGCGTTCCAGGACGTGATGGCACGTCACGAAGTGCTGCGCACGGTGTTCGGCGAGGTCGACGGCCAACCGTTCCAGCGCATCCTCGACCCTGCGGCCCTGGAGCTTCCCTGGACCGACTGGGGCCGCGTCGCACCCGAGCGTGTGCCCGGTGTGATCGCGTCGGTGACCGGCAGCTGGTTCGACCTGGCGGCCGACGTGCCGCTGCGCGGGTGCGTCCTGCGCTGCGCCGACGAGGAATTCCTCGTGGTCCTGGTGATTCACCACATCGCCGGTGACGGCGGCTCCCTCGCGCCGCTCGCCCGTGACGTGTCGTCCGCTTATCGGGCCCGTGTGACGGGGACCGCACCCGACTGGCCGGAACTGCGCGTGCAGTACTCCGACTACGCGTTGTGGCAGCAGGAACTCCTCGGCGACGAGAACGACCCGGACAGCGTCGTCTCGGTCCAGACCGGTTATTGGCGCGAGGAATTGGCGGGAATTTCCCGGCCCTTTCCGCTGCCGTTGGACCGACCGCGTCCCGCGGTCGCGAGCTTCCGCGGCGAAACCGTACCGGTCGGTCTCTCTGATTCCCTGTTCGCCGAGGTCGAGGCGCTGGCACAGGCTCGGGGCGTCACGGTGTCGATGGTCCTGCAATCTGCTCTGGCGATGTTGTTGCATCGCCTCGGCGGGGAAGAAGATGTAACAATCGGCTCGCCCATCGCGGGCCGTACGGACGAGGCACTGAATGATCTGGTGGGATTCTTTGTCAATACCTGGGCGTTGCGCTTGAAGTTGCATTCGGAACGAACCTTCGCAGGGGTACTCGAAGAGGTCCGGCAGAAAGCGATTGCTGCCTATGACCATCAGGACGTGCCCTTCGAGCGGCTGGTGGAGTTGCTGCGGCCCGAGCGGTCGACGGCACACCATCCGCTGTTCCAGGTGGTGTTGGCGTGGCAGAACAACACCCCGCCGCAATTGGACCTGCCCGGCCTCTCGGTGACGATGGAGCCGCTGCCCACCCACAGCGCGAAGTTCGACCTGTTCTTCAACCTGGCGCCGGACGAGGCCACCGGCTCGGCCGTGGGTGAGATCGAGTACGCCACCGACCTCTTCGACCGCTCCACGGTGGCGGAGATCGCGGCCCGGTTCGTCGCGGTCGTCGCCGAGGTCGTGGCCGACCCGGACGCCGTCGTCGGCGTCCCGGACGGGGGCGGGTCCGGGGCCCGGCTCGACGACGCCGAGCGCCGGAAGATCCTCGTCGAGTGGAACGACACCGCCCGCGCCTTCCCCTGTCCCGGACCCGTCCACCTGCTGTTCGAGGAGCAGGCCGCCCGCCGCCCCGACGCGATCGCCCTGCGCTGGTCCGGTGGCGGCACCCTCACCTACGGCGAGCTGAACCGGTGGGCGAACCGCATCGCCTGGGACCTCAAGGAACGCGGTGTCGGCCCCGAGACCGTCGTCGGCATCGGCATCCGCCGCGGCCCGGCCATGATCGCCGCCGTCTTCGGCGTGCTCAAGGCGGGCGGCGCCTATCTGCCCCTGGAGCCGTCCCTGCCCGCCGACCGCGTGGCCGGGATGCTCGCCGACGCGGGCTGCGCCCTCGTCCTGTCCTCGCCGGACACCGAGCGCTGGGGCGTGCCGGACGGGGTCGCGCTGGCCGAGGTCACCGACGCGGCGCCGTCCGCCACCGACGGCGCGTCGGGCGCGGCCGCCGACGCCGACCGGGTCCCGGGTACCGCCGGTGCCGACCACAACCCGGAGCCCACCGCGGGCCCCGACACCACCGCGTACATCATCTTCACCTCCGGCTCCACCGGAAAGCCCAAGGGCGTCGCCGTCACCCACCGACCGGTGCTCAACCTGCTCGACTGGTGCCACCGCACCTTCGCGTTCGGCCCCGACGACGTCGCCCTGTGCGTCACCTCGCTCGGCTTCGACCTCTCCGTCTTCGACATCTTCGGCCTGCTCGGCTGCGGTGGTGGCCTGTACGTCGCGGACGCCGTCCAGCAGCGCGACCCCCAGCTCCTGCTCGACATCCTGCTCACCGAGCCGATCACCTACTGGGACTCGGTGCCCACCACCCTCAACCAGGTCGCGTCCCAGTTCGCCGACGACCACGCGTACTCGGGGACCGGCAACCTGCGCCTGGTGTTCCTCTCCGGCGACTACACCCCGCTGTCCCTGCCCGACGAGGTGCGCAGGGTGTTCACCGGCGCCGAGATCGTCAGCCTCGGCGGCGCGACCGAGGCGACGGTGTGGTCCAACTACTTCCGGGTCCGCGAGATCGACCCGTCCTGGCGCAGCATCCCCTACGGCAAGCCCATCGACAACGCCCGCTACTACGTGCTCGACGAGGACATGGAACCGTGTCCCGTCGGCGTCGAGGGCGACCTGTACATCGGCGGTGACGTCCTGTGCGTCGGATACGTCAACCGGCCCGAGCTGACCGCGGAACGCTTCGTCGAGGACCCGTTCAGCGCGCGGCCCGGCGACCGGCTCTACCGCACCGGCGACCGCGCGAGCTTCTTCCCCGACGGCAACATCTGCTTCCTCGGCCGCGCCGACAACCAGGTCAAGCTGCGCGGCTTCCGCGTCGAACCCGGCGAGATCGAGCACACCCTGGTCCGCCACCCGGCCGTACGCCAGGCCATCGTCACCGCCCGCGAGGACCGGCCCGGCGACCTGCGCCTGGTCGCCTACGTCGTCCCCGACCCCGCCGCCCCCGTGCCCGCCGGCGGCAGCGACGACCAGGTCACCGAGTGGCAGGAGGTCTACGACCAGGCGTACGCCGACGACGGCGGCCACGGCTTCGGCGAGGACTTCACCGGCTGGAACAGCTCCTGCACCGGGGAGCCGATCCCCCTGGACGAGATGCGGGCGTGGCGCGACGCCGCCGTCGCGAGCGTCCTGCGGCACGCGCCGCGGCGCGTCCTCGAACTCGGCACCGGCTCCGGCCTGCTGCTGGCCCACCTCGCCGGACACGTCGACGCGTACTGGGCCACCGACTTCTCCCGGGCCGCGGTCGACCGGCTCCGCGACCAGGTCGGCCTGGCCGGCCTCGGCGACCGCGTACACCTGCGCCACCAGGCGGCCGACGACGTCACCGGACTGCCCCGGGGCGGCTTCGACACCGTGCTGCTCAACTCGGTCGTGCAGTACTTCCCGGACGAGCACTACCTCACCCGGGTCCTGGACGGCGCCTGGGAACTGCTCGCGCCGGGCGGCCGGATCGTCCTCGGCGACCTGCGGCGCGCCCGCTCCCTGCCCACGCTGCAGACGGGCGTCCAGGGAACCAAGCACCCCGACGCGACACCGGACGTCCTGCGCACCACGGTGGAACAGGCCGTACTCCTGGAGAAGGAACTGGTCGTCGACCCCGAGTGGTTCCTCGGCTGGGCGCGGCGGACCGGCGCGGCGGGCACCGACGTACGCGTCAAGGAAGGCACCCACCACAACGAACTGACCCGGCACCGCTACGAAGTCGTGCTGCACAAGCCGGGCACGGCCCCGCAGGACGGGCCGCGCCCGCTCGGGGACCTCCCCACCCTGGCCTGGGACGGCGACCTGGACCGGCTCGCCGACCTCGTGCGCGCGGCCGCCGCGCCCGTCTCGCGGATCACCGGGGTCCCCAACGCCCGCCTGACCGAGGAGGCCGCGGCCGCCCGCGCCCTGGGGCTCGACGACTCGGCGCCGCCGACGCTGCCGCCGCTGGACCCCGCCGCGATCGACGCCTGGGCCGCCCGGCACGGCTGGGAGGCGGTCCCCACCTTCTCGCCCGACGCCGTCGACCTCCTCGACGTCGTCCTGTTCCGTGACACCCCGGCGGACACCGCGCTCACCGGCACCTGCCGGGCCGCCGCGGACGAACGCCCCCGGGCCAACGACCCCGCGGCCGCGGCGGCCGTCACCGCGCTGCTGCCCGCCCTGCGCGGCCATCTGCGCGAGTCCCTGCCCGAGTACATGGTCCCCGCGGCCATCGTGCCCATCGCCACCGTGCCGCTCACCGACAACGGCAAGCCCGACCGCCGCGCCCTGCCCGCCCCCGACTACACCGCCGGCGCGGGCCGGGCACCCGCCACCGCGGTGGAGGAGTCGCTGTGCGCGCTGTTCGCCGCGGTGCTCGGGCTCGACCGGGTCGGCGTGGACGACAACTTCTTCGCCATCGGCGGCCACTCGCTGCTCGCCACCCGCCTCGTCAGCCGCATCCGCGGCGAGCACGGCGTGGAGATCCCCATCCGGGTCGTCTTCCAGTCGCCCACCGTCGCCGAACTCGCGGACTGCCTGACCGGCCTGAGCGACGTCCGCCCCGCCCTCGAACCCCAGGAGCGGCCCGAGCGGCTGCCCCTGTCGTACGCCCAGCAGCGGCTGTGGTTCATCCACCGCTTCGAGGGGCCCTCGGCGACCTACAACATCGCCCTGGCCCTGCGCCTGCGCGGCGACATCGACGCGGCGGCGCTGCGCCGCGCCGTGCACGACGTCGTGGTACGGCACGAGTCGCTGCGCACCGTCTTCGGAGAGGCGGACGGACAGCCCTACCAGCGGATCCTGGAACCGGTGGCGGTCACCGTGCCCTGGCAGGAGCGCGAGGTCACCGAGGCCGAACTGCCCGGCGTCCTGCGGGAGGCGGCACGCCGCCCGTTCGACCTGTCCGCCGAGATCCCCTTCCGGTCCTGGCTCCTGCGCACCGGCGAGCACGACGCGGTGTTCCTCATCGGCGCCCACCACATCGCCGCCGACGGCTGGTCGGCCCTGCCGCTCGCCCAGGACCTCACCACCGCGTACGAGGCCCGCCGCGCCGACCGGGCACCCGGCTGGGAGCCGCTGCCCGTGCAGTACGCCGACTACACGCTCTGGCAGCGGGAACTCCTCGGCGACGACGCCACCCCGGGCAGCCGCTACCGGCGCCAGCTCGACTACTGGTCCACCCAGCTCGCCGGCCTCCCCGAGACCGTCACACCGCCCGCCGACAGGCCCCGGCCCGCCGTCGCCTCGTACGCCGGGGACACACTCCCGCTCGCCCTCGACCCGCAGCTCACCGACGGGGTGCGGCGACTGGCCCAGGAACACGGCGCCACCGTCTCGATGGTGCTCCAGGCCGCCCTCGCCGCGCTGCTCACCAGGCTCGGCGCGGGCACGGACGTACCGATCGGCTCGCCCATCGCCGGGCGCACCGACGAGGCGCTCGGCCGGCTCGTCGGCTTCTTCGTCAACACCTGGGTGCTGCGCGCCGACACTTCCGGCGACCCCGCGTTCACCGAGCTCGTCGGCCGGGTCCGCGAGAGCAGCCTGGCCGCCTACGACCACCAGGACATCCCGTTCGAGCACCTTGTCGAGGTCCTCAACCCGACCCGCTCACCCGCCCACCACCCGCTGTTCCAGGTGTGCCTCGCGCTCCAGAACAACGCGCGGCCCGCATTCGACCTGCCCGGCCTCGCCGTGACCGAGGAGCCGTTCGCCCTCGGCACCTCGCGCTTCGACCTCTTCATCAGCCTCACCGAACACGACGACGACGGCACCGGTGCGCCCGCGCGCATCGAGGGCTTCGCCGAGTACGCCACGGAGCTGTTCGACGCCTCCACGGTCACCGCCCTCCTCGACCGCTGGCTGCACCTCCTGCGCCAGGTGGTCGCCGCCCCCGACGCGCCCATCGGCGCGGTGGACGTGCTCGCCGGGCACGAGCGCGCCGCGCTGACCCGCTGGAGCGGCCGGGGCCGCGACGACCGGTTCGTGTCCGGCACGCTGCACGAACGATTCGCCGCCACCGCGGCCGCGACCCCGGACGCCGTCGCGCTCGTCACCGCGGACGCCGCCCGCACCTGGACCTACGCCGAACTCGACCGCTGGGCCAACCGCCTCGCCCACCACTTCCGGGCCCGCGGCGCGCACCCCCACAGCCGGGTCGCACTCGTCCTGGAACGCTCCCCGCTCCTGGTCGCCGCCGTCCTCGGCGTCCTGAAGGCGGGCGCCACCTATGTGCCCGTCGACCCCACACACCCGCCCGAGCGCGTCGACTTCCTGCTCGCCGACCTCGACCCGGCGCTCACCGTGGACGAGAGCCTCGCCGACGAGGACGTCGACGGCCTGCCCGGCACACCCCCGGACGCCGCGGACACCGGCGAGCACGCCGCGGCCTACGTGATGTACACCTCCGGCTCCACCGGCCGCCCCAAGGGCGTCGAGGTGACCCACCGCAACGTGCTCGACCTCGCCCTCGACTCCTGCTTCACCACCGACGCCCACCACCGCGTCCTGCTGCACTCACCGCACACCTTCGACGCGTCGACGTACGAGATGTGGGCACCGCTCCTCGGCGGCGGCACGGTGGTCGTCGCCCGCGCCGGACGGCCGGACACCGCGGAACTCGCCCGGACCATCGCCGAGCGGGAGGTCACCGGTGTCTGGCTGACCGCGGGACTCTTCGCCGTCATGGCCGAGCAGCACGCCGCGTGCTTCGGCGCCGTGCGGGAGGTGTGGGCGGGCGGCGACGTGCTCTCGCCGACCGCCGTCCGCGCGGTGCTCGACGCCTGTCCCGGCACGACCGTGGTCAACGGCTACGGCCCGACCGAGACCACCACCTTCGCCTCCCGGCACCGGGTGACCGGCGCGGCCCTGTGCGCCGACCCGCTGCCCATCGGCACCCCCATGGACGGCAGCCGCCTCCTCGTCCTCGACGACCGGCTGCGGCCCGTGCCGCCCGGTGTCGTGGGCGAGCTGTACATCGGCGGCGACGGCGTGGCCCGCGGCTACGCGGGGCGCCCTGGCCTGACCGCCGCACGGTTCGTGCCGGACCCCTCCGGACGGCCCGGATCGCGCGCGTACCGCACCGGTGACCTGGTGCGCTGGGACGCCGCCGGGCAGCTCCACTACGTCGGCCGCAGCGACGACCAGTTCAAGCTGCGCGGCTTCCGCGTCGAGCCGGGCGAGCTGGAGACGGTCCTGCGCGACCAGGACGGCGTGGCCAACGCCGTGGTCGCCGTGCGCCGCGACCGCCTCGGCGACCGCGGCATGGTCGCCTACGTGGTGCCCGACGGCTCCGCCTCCACCGGCCGCGACGCCGCCGAGCAGATCGGCGAGTGGCGCGAGATCTACGACACCATGTACGGCGGCACGACCGTCGAAGCCGGCGGAGTCGGCGAGGACTTCACCGGCTGGAACAGCTCCTACACCGGCGACCCCATCCCGCTGCCCGAGATGCGGGACTGGCGCGAGGCCGTGCTGCGGCGGCTGCGCGCGCTGCGCCCGCGCCGGGTCCTGGAGATCGGCGTCGGCTCCGGTCTCCTCCTCGGCCCGCTCGCACCGGAGACCGAGGAGTACTGGGGCACCGACTTCTCGGCGCCCGTCGTCGAGCGGCTGCGCGCCCAGACCGGCGCCGACCCCCGGCTCGCGGGCCGGGTGACCCTGCGCTGCCAGTCCGCCGACGACCCCGAAGGACTGCCCGCGGGCCACTTCGACACGGTCGTCCTCAACTCGGTCGTGCAGTACTTCCCCGACGCCGACTACCTCACCCGGGTCCTCGACCTCGCCATGGACCGGCTCGCCCCCGGCGGCCGCGTCCTGATCGGCGACGTCCGCAACCACCGCACCCTGCGGGCGTTCAGTGCCGCCGTGCACCGCTGCCGCAAGCCCGACGACGGCCCCGCCGCCGTACAGGCCGCCGTCGAACGCGCGGTGCTCGGCGAGAAGGAACTCCTCGCCGATCCCGGCTTCTTCGTCCGCTGGGCCGCGGCACGGCCGGACGCCGTCGCCACCGACATCCGCCTCAAGCAGGGCACCCACCACAACGAACTGACCCGCCACCGCTACGAGGTGGTCCTGCACAAGGCGCCCGCCGCCCCGCTGCACCTCGGCGAGCTGCCCGAGGCGGTGTGGGGGGCCGAGGTCCGCGGCCTCGACGGCCTGGAGGCCGCCCTGGCCCGGCACGGCGGCGGCCTGCGCCTGACCCGGATCCCCAACGCCCGCCTGGCCGGCGAGGCCGCCGAGTGGGGCGCCACCGCCGAACTGGGCAACGCCCTGGACCCCGCGGACCTGGAGGAGTGGGGCGCCCGGCGGGGCATCGCCGTGTACTGCACCTGGTCGGCACAGGCGGGCGACTGCTTCGAGGCGGCCGTGCTGCCCGACGTCGACGCGGTCTGCTGCGACGGTGTCTACCGCCCCGCCGGAGCGCCCTCGGCCCGGCAGACGAACGTTCCCGCGGTGTCCCGGCGCGTCTCCAAGTTGCCCTCCGTGCTCCGCGAACGGCTCGCGCGCCGCCTGCCGGAGTTCATGATGCCCGGCGAGATCGTCGTCCTGGACCGGCTGCCGCTCACCGAGAACGGCAAGGTGGACCGGGCCGCGCTGCCCGCGCCGGACGCGCCGGGCGGCGGCGACTACCAAGCCCCGCGCACCCCGCGCGAGGAGGAGCTGGCCGCACTGTTCGCCGAGGTCCTCGGCCTGGACCGGATCGGCGTCGACGACGACTTCTTCGCCAGCGGCGGCCACTCCCTGCGGCTGACCCGCCTGGTCTGGCGGATCCACGAGGAACTGGGCGTGGACGTCCCCATCCGCACGGTGTTCCAGTACCCGACCGTGGCCGAGCTCGCGGTGCAGATGTCCGCCGACACCGACACCGCCTTCGAGGACCCGTTCGCCGTGCTCCTGCCGATCCGCACCGAGGGCTCCCGCCCCCCGCTGTGGTGGCTGCACCCCGGCGGCGGGCTGAGCTGGCCCTACCTCGGCTTCGCCCGTCAGGTGGAGCGGGACTGGCCGATGTACGGCATCCAGGCGCGCGGCTTCGACGGGACGACACCGCCGGCCGCGTCCATCGACGAGATGGTCGAGGACTACCTCCAGCAGGTCCTCGAGGTCCAGCCGAGCGGCCCCTACCACCTCCTCGGCTGGTCCTTCGGCGGCACCCTGGCGCACGCCATGGCCGCCGAGCTCCAGCGCAGGGGGCACGAGGTGGCGCTCCTCGCGCTGCTCGACGCGGCGCCGTCCCGCCACTTCGCCGACCTGGAGGCCCTGGACGAGGCGATGGTCCGGCGCTTCCTCGCCAACTACATGGGACATCTGGCCGGGATGGAGGAGTACCCGTCCCTGGTGGCCACCGCCTCCTCCATCTTCGTCGGACAGATGGAGCAGATGCGGCGGTTCACCTCCCCGCGCTTTCGCGGGGACATCGTCTTCTTCAACGCGCTCCTCGACCCGGAGACCCACGACAAGCGGGAGTTGGAGGAGGAACTGGAGGTGCTCTGGCAGGAGCACGTCGACGGACGTGTGCAGCGCGTCGACATCGCGTGCGCGCACAACGAAATGTACTGGCCGCGGAATGTTGCGGAGATCAGCCGCACCCTCAACCGCGTTCTGCGGACGGGCAGCCCCACCGATTCGACCCCGAACGGTGCGAAGAGAACCGGAGGAGATGAGTGAGGAAGACCAGCCAGGACCGTTCCCCGCGGAACGTCGTCGGCATACGAAGACACTGACCGGACATGCGTGGTGACGGGGAGGCGTGTGCTGTGGGAGGCATCAACAAAGATGTCATGTTTGTCCGTTGGCCGGCACAGGTGGACTTAAGGAACCGATGTAAGAGGGACGGTGTACCCCGCCTCCTTGTTGTGGAGGGGGGTGCCCGTCCGCCGATCTGCAACGATCCCTTCGAGGACTGGGTCCGCGCACCCATTTCCCGCGACGATCTGGACGCCCGCGTCAGGGCGCTCCAGAACCGGCTCGACAGCCGTCAGGTCCCGACCCTCGACTCGGCCGGAACGCTGTGTTTCGGCCCGCATTCGATCACTATCTCGAACGTCCAGACCGAATTGATGGAGTTGCTCATCGAGCACTTCGGGGAGGTGGTGTACCGGCACGAACTCACCCAACGCCTGGCGGAACGCGTGCAGAGGCCGACGCGAAATTCGCTCGACCTCCACATCATGCGGCTCCGCCGGCGTCTGTCCCGGATCGACCTCGTCATCCGTACGGCCTGGGGCCGTGGCTATGTGCTGGAGACCGACGTCGGCTAGCCGACGTCAGACGCCAGGGTCTGTTCGACATCGCGGACAGACCCTTGGAGTTCGGACAGAACCTAGGAGTGGTGCACCTTCCCGCGCAGCCGACGCAGTTCGGGGAAGGGCCTGGTGACGCGCCGTGCGAGGAAGTCCACCCCGCTCGACCTGCCGGTGCCGCCCTGTTCCCCGACCATCTTGGACACCAGGGCGAGGTGCGCCACTTTCCAGTGCCAGTACCCGTTCCCCATGTCGACGAGCGCCTCCGCGAGGCGGTGCAGGACTCCCGCCTCCACCCCGCGCCGGCACACCTCGTCCACCGAGAGCCCGTGGTATTCGGTCGCGGCCGCGAACGCCTCGTACAGACTTCCCGGATGGTGCTCGTTGCCGAGGAGCACCGTCAGCCGCCGGAACTGCGCCGACTGCGCGCCGCTCGCCGTGTCCAGGCGGGGCCGGAAGTCCGCGAAATAGCGCAGCGGCAGTTTCTCGAGGACGAGTACCTGCTCCTTCAGGACCTTCAGCAACTCGCAGGACCGCAGCAGGAATTCGAGGCCCAGCTCCAGATCGTGCGGATCGCCGGGCGGCACGAGAGCCTCGGCGGCGGCGTCCAGGTCCGCCCCGAGCTGCTTCAGCCACAGTTCGCAGGACTGGTGGGTGATGATGAAGAACTGCTCGGCCAGCACCACGGCTCGGCCTGCGGCGGATGGAGTCCGCGGCTCCTGCAGCGAAAGCAGAGTCTCCATCCGGAGATAGTCCGCATACGTCAGAGTGCTCAAGACGCCGCCTCCTCGTCGGGGGTGTCCGGTCGGCGACCACCGGTAATTCCGGTGGGTCCAGCGACCGTATTCCGGAGCATGTCACGGAAGGCAACGGGCTGATCTGCAATCTTTCCTCTCTCATTCACGTCACATTCCGGAGAAAGACCTGGGTAAGAAATCCGCGGCAGCCCCGCCGCGGTTGTCACGATTCCGGCATGACCATCCGTACCGACCTTGACCTGACCGACGCCGCCGCCTTCGTACGGCACGACGCGCACGAGTTCTGGCGCGAAGTGCGGATGTCCCGGCCCGTGTACTGGCACGACGGGAACCCCGGATTCTGGGTCGTCGCCCGCCACGCCGACGTACTGGCCTGCTACGCCGACGCGGCCTCGCTGAGCTCGGCCCGCGGGACCGTCCTCGACGTGCTCCTGAACGGCGGTGACTCGGCCGGCGGCAAGATGCTCGCGGTCACCGACCGGCCGCGCCACCGCGAACTGCGCAACCTGATGCTGCGGGCCTTCTCGCCGCGGGTGCTCGGCGCGGTCGAGAGCGGGGTGCGGGCACGGGCGTCGCGGCTCGTCGCGCGTGTCGCCCGGCGGGGCACCTTCGACTTCGCGACGGAGGTCGCCGAGCACATCCCGATGAACACCATCTGCGATCTGCTCTCCATCCCGGAGGCGGACCGCGAGAAGCTGCTGCGCTGGAACAAGCTGGCGCTCTCCTCGGAGGACGCGGAAGCCGACCCGCTGGACTCCCTGGAGGCCCGCAACGAGATCGTCGGCTACTTCATGGACCTCGCCCGGCAGCGCCGCCGCGACCCCGGCGACGACGTCGTCAGCATGATCGCGACAGCGCGCGTCGGCGAGGGACCGCTGACCCTTGAGGAGGTCGCGCTCAACTGCTACAGCCTCGTGCTCGGCGGCGACGAGTCCTCCCGGGTGTCCGCGATCTGCGCGGTCAAGACACTCGCCGAACACCCCGAGCAGTGGCGGGCGCTGCGCGCGGGATCGGCGGGCATCGACGGGGCCGTGGAGGAAGTACTGCGCTGGGCCACGCCCGCACGGCACTTCGCGCGCACCGCGACCCGCGACCTGGAGATCGGCGGCCGACACGTGCGCGCGGGCGACATCGTGACGCTGTGGAACACCTCGGCCAACAACGACGAGGAGGTGTTCGACCGGCCGCGCCGCTTCGACCTCACCCGCTCGCCCAACAAGCACCTGTCGTTCGGCCACGGCCCGCACTTCTGCGTCGGTGCCTTCCTCGGCCGGGCCGAGCTGCGCGCCCTCCTTGCCGCGCTCGTCGAGACGGTCGACGAGATCGAGGTGTGCGGCCCGCCCACCCCGATCTACTCCACCTTCCTGAACGGCTACAGCAGCCTGCCTGTCGCCTTCCGCTGACGGTCCTCGACGGCCGCGGCCAGATCACCGATCGTCGCCGCCTCCAGGACGGCCCGGATCGGCAGGGCGACCTCGAACCGCTCCCGGATCCGGGTGGCCAGCCTGGTCGCCTGCACCGAATGCCCGCCGAGCCCGAAGAAGTTGTCCCCGAGCCCCGCCTCCGGAATGCCGAGGACGTCCCGTACGATCGCGCAGACCTCGGCCGCGCAGCCTTCCGCCCCGGCCGCCCCGGGCTCCCCGGCGGCGACCCGCTGCCGGGCGGTGTCCGCCTCCGGGCGGTCCACCGCCGCGTCCGCCGGCGGGGCGACCGGGAGCGCCGCCCGGTCGATCTTCCCGTTCGCCAGGGTCGGGAACCGTTCGAGCACCTGGACCCGGGCCGGCACCATGTGCGCGGGCAGCGCCCCGGCGACGTGGGCACGCAGGGCACCGGGCTCGACCGGCGCGGTGGCGGTGACGTACCCGACGACGTGCGCGTCGGCCAGCTCGCCCCGGACCACCGCGACGGCGACGTCCACCGCGGGGTGAGAGGCGAGCCGGGTCTCGATCTCGCCGAGTTCGACGCGGAAGCCGCGCAGCTTCACCTGACCGTCCACCCGGCCCGCGAAGAACAGCTCACCGTCCCGCTCCCTGCGGCCCCGGTCGCCGGTGCGGTACATCCGGCTCCCGGGCGGCCCGAACGGGTCGGCCACGAACTTCGCCGCCGTCGCGGCGAACCGGTCGAGATAGCCGCGGGCGAGACCGCTGCCCGCGATGTACAGCTCTCCCTCCGCGCCGTCCGGCACCGGACGCAGCCGCTCGTCGAGCACCCGCACCTCGTTGCCGATCCACGGCGTGCCGATCCCGACGTCACCGCCGGCCCGCACCGGCCCGCCGACCGTCGCCCCGACGGTCACCTCGGTCGGGCCGTAGCCGTTGAACATCCGCCTCCCGGGAGACCACTTGCGCACCAGCGTCGGGGTGCAGCTGTCGCCCGTGGACATGACGGTGCCACCGGCCAGGACGTCCTCGGCGTCGGTCTCGCTGAGCGCGACCGGGGGCAGCACGGCGTGCGTGATGTCGTGCTTCAGCAGGGTGTCCCGCAGCGGGCGGCCCGGCAGCAGGTCCTCGGCGGACGCCATCACCAGGGCCGCGCCGGACAGCAGCGCCAGAGTCACGTCCCAGAAGGCGGCGTCGAAGCTGATGGACGCCCACTGAAGCACCCGGTCGCCCGGGCCCGCCCCGAGGACGGCCGCCTGGGTGGCCGCCATGTCCCGCACCCCGGCGTGCGGCACGGCGACCCCCTTGGGCGTTCCGGTGGACCCCGAGGTGTAGATGACGTACATCAGGTGCTCGGGGCGCAGGACCCCGCGGCGCTCCCGCGCGGTGATGTCGTGCCCCGGCAGCACGGCGCACGCGGCCTGGAACTCCGGTTCGTCGACGACGAGTTCCGGCACACCCGAGCCGAGGGGCGGCACCGCGGACGACCGGAGCAGCAGTACCGGCCGCGCGTCGGACTGCATGAACGCCAGGCGTTGTGCCGGATAGCCGGGGTCGAGGGGGAGGTAGGCGCCTCCGGCCTTGAGGACCGCCATGAGTGCCACCACCAGGTCGCCGGACTTCGGCATCGCGACGGCGACCAGGGTGTCGGGGCCGACCCCGTGGGCGATCAGGCTCCGGGCGAGCCGGTTGATCCGGGTGTTCACCTCGGCGTACCCGAGCGTGCCCGACTCGTCGATGAGGGCGGGCTCTCCGCTCCGTTCGGCGACGGTCGACTCGAACAGTGCCACTACCGTGTCCAACCGCAATCAGCTCCTTCGGGAGAGTCCCTGATCGACGGCGAATCTAACCCTGTCCGTCCTGGTCGCCCGGCGAATCCGTCCCGTCTCTGTCAGGCGGGCCCGGCTCCGCGCGCCGGGGATCTCGCGGTACGAGGGCCAGGTACTCCGAGAGCCGGGCGGCCGCGTCGAGCATCGCGACGCCGCGGGTGGTCAGGCGGCGCCGCCAGTCGTCGAGGGCCGCGGACAGCGCCCCGGTGCCGCCTGCCGTGCGGATCTGGAGGACCACCGCGCGGATGTGCTCCAGCGGATAGCCGCCGCGCCTGAGCAGATGCGTCAGTTCGGCGTCGCGGACGTCCTGGGAGCCGTACGAGCGGTGGCCGGTGACCGGCTCCCGGGCCGGGGCGAGGATGCCCGCCGCCTCCCAGTTGCGCAGGGTCGCCGGGGTCACGCCGAGACGGCGGGAGAGCTCGCCGATGCTGAGTGGCGCACCGTCGAGCGGGGCGTGCTCGGCGGCGGCGGTGCCGGAGGTCAGGTCCTCGACGGCGCGGCCCACCGCGTCCAGGGTGCCCCGGTCGCGCAGCAGTTGGGCGTGGCCGCGGTCGACCGCCGTCAGGGCGCCGTCGAGTTCACCGGCGTTGAGCGCCCGCATGATCTGCCCGCCGACGGCGTACCCGTGCGCCTGGACGAGGGCGAGATAGGCGCGCAGGGCCGTCGCGTGGGTCGCGGTGTAGGTGCGGTAGCCGGACGGGGTGCGGCCGGCCGCGGGCAGGAATCCGTCCCGCTCGTAGTTGCGCACGGCCTGGGTCGAGATGCCGTGCTCGCGGGCCAGATCGAACGGACGCAGGTACTCCATGGTTTGAGACTTTATCCGAGCAGTACCGGGCCTCTCCCGTGAAAGCCTCAACCGAGTTTGCAGGTATACGCTTGAGTCATATGAGCCGGGAAGTTCAGGAACGGGAAGTCCAGGAATCCGTCGCCCCGTCGTGTGACGAAGGCGTGCCGGGTGCGATACGCGGGAGGGACCCCATGACGGTCGACACCGGGACGGACACGCGGCCGCCCGCGCCGCGCGCCGCCGGGAACCACGGTCTGATCCGGGTGCGGGGCGCCCGCGAGAACAACCTCAAGGACGTCAGCGTCGACATCCCTAAGCACCACCTCACGGTGTTCACCGGAGTCTCCGGATCGGGCAAGAGTTCCCTGGTGTTCGACACGATCGCCGCCGAGTCGCAGCGGCTGATCAACGAGACGTACAGCGCCTTCATCCAGGGCTTCATGCCGACCCTGGCCCGCCCCGAGGTGGAAGTCCTCGAGGGCCTCACCACCGCCATCCTGGTCGACCAGCAGCCGATGGGCGCCCACGCCCGCTCCACCGTCGGCACCGCCACCGACGCGGGGGCGCTCCTGCGCATCCTCTTCAGCAGGCTCGCCAAGCCCTACATCGGCACCCAGAAGGCGTTCGCGTTCAACGTCGCGTCCGCCGACGCCTCGGGCGTCCTGGTGGTCAACGGCAAGCGGATCGAGAAGGGGTTCAGCGTCGTCGGCGGCATGTGCCTGCGCTGCGAGGGCATGGGCACCGTCACCGACATCGACCCCGCACAGCTCTACGACGACTCCAAGTCCCTCGCCGGCGGCGCGGTCACCGTGCCCGGCTGGAAGCCCGACGGCTGGGTCGTGCAGTCCTTCACCGAGTCCGGCTTCCTCGACCCCGCCAAGCCGATCCGCGACTACACCGACCAGGAAACGCACGACTTCCTGCACCGGGACCCCGTGAAGATCAAGGTCAAGGGCATCAACACCACCTACGAGGGCCTGCTCGCCCGGGTGCGGAAGTCGTTCCTCTCCAAGGACAAGGAGACGCTCCAGCCGCACATCCGCGCCTTCGTGGAGCGGGCGGTGACCTTCGCCCCCTGCCCCGAGTGCCACGGCACCCGGCTGAGCGAGACCACCCGGTCCGCGAAGATCGACGGGGTCAGCATCGCCGACGCCTGCGCCATGCAGATCAGCGACCTCGTCGACTGGGTCCGCGGCCTGCGGGACCCGTCGGTCGTCTCGCTGGTCTCGGTGCTCCTCGGAACCCTCGACTCCTTCGTCGAGATGGGCCTCGGCTACCTCTCGCTCGACCGGTCGTCGAGCACCCTCTCGGGCGGTGAGGCGCAGCGCACCAAGATGGTCCGCCACCTCGGCTCGGCGCTCACGGACGTCACGTACGTCTTCGACGAGCCCACCGTCGGCCTGCACCCGCACGACATCCGGCGCATGAACGACCTGCTGCTTCGCCTGCGCGACAAGGGCAACACCGTGCTCGTCGTGGAGCACAAGCCGGAGACCATCCTGATCGCCGACCACGTCGTCGACCTCGGGCCGCGCGCGGGCACCGAGGGCGGCGAGGTCGTCTTCCAGGGCACCGTCGACGCCCTGCGCGCCTCCGCGACCCTCACCGGACGGCATCTGGACGACCGGGCCCGGGTGAAGCCGTCGGTGCGGCGGCGCACCGGTGTCCTGGAGGTGCGCGGCGCGAACTCCCACAACCTGCGCGACGTCGACGTGGACATCCCGCTCGGCGTGCTCACCGTCGTCACCGGCGTCGCGGGCTCCGGCAAGAGCTCCCTGATCCAGGGCTCGGTGGCCGGCCGGGACGGCGTGGTCACGGTCGACCAGTCACCCATCAAGGGCTCCCGGCGCAGCAATCCGGCCACCTACACCGGCATGCTCGACGCGATCCGCAAGACGTTCGCCAAGGCCAACGGCGTCAAGCCCGCCCTCTTCAGCCCCAACTCCGAGGGCGCCTGCCCCGCCTGCAAGGGCGCCGGGGTCATCTACACCGACCTGGCGATCATGGCTGGGGCCGCCACCACCTGCGAGGACTGCGCGGGGAAGCGGTTCCAGGAGGAGGTGCTCGCGTACCGGCTCGGTGGCCGGGACATCAGCGAGGTGTTCGCGATGCCGGTGGCCGAGGCCGCCGAGTTCTTCCGCGCAGGCCCCGCGCGGACACCGAGCGCGTGTGCCGTCCTCGACCGGCTCGCCGAGGTCGGCCTCGGCTATCTCAGCCTGGGCCAGCCCCTCACCACGCTCTCCGGCGGCGAGCGGCAACGCCTCAAGCTCGCGGGGCACATGGCAGGAACGGGCAGCGTCTACATCCTCGACGAGCCGACCAGCGGCCTGCACCTGGCCGACGTCGAGCAGTTGCTCGCCCTGCTCGACCGGCTCGTGGACGCGGGCAAGTCGGTCGTCGTGGTGGAACACCACCAGGCGGTGATGGCCCACGCCGACTGGATCATCGACCTCGGCCCCGGCGCCGGACACGACGGCGGCAAGGTCGTGTTCGAGGGCACTCCGTCCGAACTGGTCGCCGCGCGCTCGACGCTGACGGGGGAGCATCTCGCCGAGTACGTGGAAGGCTGAGTCCTGTACGTGGAGGGCTGAGTCCTGTACGTCAAGGACTGAGTCCTGTACGTCGAGGACTGAGTCCTGTACGTCAAGGGCTGACGTGGCCCGGCCACGCACCTGGACGCGGGTGGCCCGGCCACGCACCTGAACGCGCCCCGCCCCCGCCATTCCCCCGGCGACGGGGGCGGGGCGTCCGCGTGGGCATGGCGTTCGCGCGGGCGAGGCGTCCGCGCGGGGGCCCGGCGCGGCGGCGGGGGAGGGGCGCGCCGACTTCTGGCGCACCTCTTTCACCCGGGCCCCGCCGGCACCGTGGCCGTGTCCACAATTCCGGCGGACGGGGTGTGTCCGTCCCGTCCGCCGGACTCCACGGACCTGACGGAAGGCGACCTCTCGATGCCCTCACCCACCGACCACACCACCGTCATCGTGGGAGCCGGTCCCGCCGGGCTGACCGCTGCCCTCGGCCTGGCCAGATACCGCCACCCCGTGACCGTCGTGGACAGCCCCCGGGCACCGCGGAACAGCGCGTCCGCCGGGGTGCACGGCCATGTCGGCCTGGACGGTGCCACGCCCGCCGAGTTCCGGGCGCGCGCCTGGCGGGAACTGTCCCGGTACGCCACCGTGCGACGGCTGGAGGCCGACGTCGAGCAGGTGCTCACCACGGCTGACGGGGGCTTCCAGGTCGTCCTCGGCGGCGAGAGCGGGGAACCCCTCCAGACGCGGACGGTGCTCCTCGCGACCGGTGTCGTCGACGAGCACCCGGCCGACGTGGACGGCTTCGCGGACTGCTGGGGCCGCAGCGTGATCCACTGCCCGTTCTGCCACGGCGAGGAGAACGCCGGGGGACGTTGGGCGACGGTCGCCGACAACGCGCAGCTCGCCGGGCTCTCCGCCGTGGCCTTCCGTGCCTGGAGCGAGGACACGGTCGCGATCTGCGAGGAGTCCATGCCCGGTCTGGAGACCGCGCGTCAGACCGCGCGCGGCATGGGCGGCGACGTCGTCACGGGCACGATCCGCCGCCTGCACCACGTCCAAGGGGCCCTGAAGGCCATCGAGTTCACCGACGGCCGCACCCTGGAGCGGGAGACGCTGGTGTGGACGCCGCGGCAGCGCCAGCACCCCTTCGTGCGGCGGACGGCCGACGCACTGGGTCTCGCGGTCGACGACGCGGGGTTCATCGGCGTCGACGACTCCCAGTGCACCGCCGTACCGGGCCTGTACGCGGCCGGGGACCTGACCAACCGCTGGAAGCAGTCGATCACGGTGGCGGCCGCGGCGGGTGCCACGGCCGCCGACGCCCTTCACATGGCGGCACTGATGGGTGCTGTGCGGCACTGAACCGGCGGCCGACTCCTACGAGGACTCACCCACGAGGATCTCCCTGTGAGGAGGTGCCTCAGGCCTGCTCAGGAGCGCGCTCCGCGGTCCCCGGCGGCGCGAAAATCACCGCGCGGGACAGCGATCCCGACGGCGGGTTGTGGTTCGGGTCGTAGGGGCCGGGCGCGAGGTCGACCTGGGCGCCCGAGTAGAAGCCCACGGTGTGGTCGTACTGGACGGTGACGGTACTGGGGAGCCCCGCCTTCCCGAGGACGGAGCCGGGGCCGAGGCCGCGGTAGCCGTGGCCGCCGTACCAGTCGTTGTTGATGGTCATGAGCCAGCCGCTGAGACTGGCCTGATAGGTGACCCGAAAGCGGGCGCTGCCCAGGCTGGACCAGAGGTAGGCGGTCTCGATAGAGCGCTCGGGAACGTCGTCGTACGCCTGCGCGCTGGCGCCCACCGTGATGTCCTGGGTGTTCGTGGACGCGTCGCCCCACTCCTTGGTGAAGTTGAAGCTCCCCTCCCTGGAGACGTCCCCGATGCCCTCGATGCCGACGCTGAAGCCGATGGTGGTGCCCACACCGATCGAGGTGCTCGACGACACGGTGTGGCTGACGCTCTCGGTTTTCAGGACCGACATGTCCGCGGAATAGGTGGCGGGATGGTCGAGTTCATTGTCCCACTCGACGTGGTACGCGATCACGGGGTTGGCGTCGACGCCCAGCCATTCGGCCTTTGTCGGGCTGAGGGTGACCGTGACGGGTGACCAACCGAAAACGTCGTACGCGTTGTCGTAGCGGTGGTCGCCCGGGTTGGGGTGAGGTTTGGTCGGATTGTGCAGGAACCATTCGTCCGGCGCCTCCCCGATGATGTTCCCGCAGGCGCGCCTGATCCTGTCGTAGTCGTCGAATCCGAAGGCCTTGCTTTCCGTGTCGGTGATCGTGTGAATCTGCTGCCCGGTCGCCGTTATCCAGCACTTACTGGGTTCTTGGCTGGCTGTTATTTGCACGTTGAAAGTGGCCACGCCTCTTCCCGATCTGTGAGTGGGGGAACGAGTCATGCCGCCATTCGTCGTCGCGGCGCCGGCGGCAGGGCGGCTCGACTGCTGGCTCCAGGAGTCTCCGGCAGTGCCGGGATTCGCCGCAATACGTGTCCTGGCCATTGTCGACCGGCCGCGCTCGGGGCGGAGTCGGGGCGCGGCCGGGGGGAAGATCATTGCGTCGCCGCCCTCGCGTGCCCCACGGACGGCCCGGTGGGGCCGGTGCCGCGCCGGGCCCGCGGCTCGTCGGTCCTCGCCGAATGACTGGTTTAACGCTGTTGTACGACAGCTCCTGATCGGAGACTCTCGGGAAAGTCAACGGCCGAGCTGGAGAGGGATCATGGGCGGCGAGGAAAAAGCAGAGAACCCCCCGGCCGAATCTGCGGCCACGGCGGACGAAACCCCGGAACCGGCGCCGGAGTCCGTGACTCCGACGGAAGGTCCTTCGGCCTCGGCGGGAAAGTCGCCGGGCGCCGCCGATGCCACGGACGAGCTCACCGACGCCGCCGATAATTTGTTCGAGCCGGAAGGCGCGGAGGAATCCGGTGCGTCGACCGATGAACGAGCGGGCGACGCAGCGACCGGACGGTCATTCGGAAAACTGACGGGAAGCCGGGACCGGCAGAGGAGGAAGAACGGGTAAGGGCGGGCGGACAAGACCGAGTTGATGCTCCGTTTTTGTGTACGCCGTGATGATCTGGGGCACGTGTGGCGGCCGACCGCTCGTGGGTGGTCGGCCGGGCGCAGCCATGTGACACCCCTGCGCCACCCTTCTCTGGAGGAAGTGGCCTGCGGGGGACGCGGCAGGTTCTTCCTGTCGATTCGCGAGCGCTGCGCCGGCGCGCCGAAATCGGAATTGCCGGAAGCGAATGCGCCGGAGGCGCCCTGGGGCAGGGCATTGGCGGCGGCTCTGGCATGGCCGCTGCAGTCGATGACCGTGGTCGTCCGGGCCGGGAACGACGGCGGCCGTCCGGGCACGCTCGACGTGCACGCGGGCCCGTGGGGCACCGGTTCCCTCTACGCCGTCGCCAAGGGCGGGGAACTGCACGCCGACTGGGACCCGAGCCGCCTCTACCCCCTGCTCGGCGGGGACTGCCTGGACCCACTGCGCGCGGCGGCGTATCTCGCCTGGTCCGACGCCCCGTACTCACGCCGCACCCTGCTGCGTGACCTGTGGCTGTTCACCGTCGGCTCACGCGGCACCTGGCCGATGGGCGACGACCCCGCGCAACCCCTGCGCGTCACCTACCCTCCGCCGGTGCGGCTGCCGCGCGTCGGCCGGGTGGCGCCGGGCGGCGACGTCCCCGACGCCTTCTGGAGGACGCTCGGGGCGTCCATGCGGCGCTGGGTCGGACCCGGCGGCGCCGCCGACGGCGACCTGGCGGCCTACGAGGTGAGCGGCGGCCTGGACTCGTCCTTGGTCGCGGCGTGTGCGGCGACCCTGACCGGCCGACCGCCGCGCACCTACGGGCTCACCATGCCGGGAGCGCAGCGGGCCGGGCAGCGGCTGCGGCGCGCGGAGCTGATCGACCGGTTCGGAGCGGTGGACACCACCCGTGAGCTCACGGCCGATCCACTGCTCGCACCGGGAGGCGCCCGCGCCCGCGCACGCGGGGTCGTCCCCTGGGAGGAGTGCTACCACGAGTCGGTCGGCGCCCTGTTCGCGACCGCCGCGGCGGACGGTGTCCGCTCCCTGTTCACCGGCTTCGGCGGCGACGAACTGTGCGCGCCGCACCCCCAAGACCTGCGCGCGCCGCACCACCGTGACCTGTGCGCGCCGCGCCCCCATGACCTGCGCGCGCCGCACCCCCACGACGATCCCCCCGTACGGGAGAACACGACCGGGGCGGGCAACACGACCGGGGCGGGCAACACGACCGAAGCGGAGAACACGACCGAGGCGGAGAACGGGCGCGCGGCCACGTCCACGCCACCGACCCCCGTCCCGCAGCACCTCTCCCGCACCGCGCAGCAACTGCTCCACGACACCCTGACCGACCAGGTGTCGGCCTTCGACCTGGCGCCGCCCGGCCACGTCGCGGAGTCCGCCCTGGAGTCGGTGACCTCCGGCTCGGCCCTCTACCTCCGGCACGGCATCTGGCCGATCCACCCGCTGTGCACGCCGGAACTCGCCCGGCTGTGCCGCCGCCTGCCCGGGAAGTGGCGGTCCGGACGCACCGTGCAGCGCGACCTGCTCACCGGTCTCGGCCTGCGGACCATCGGCCGCCCCGACGGGACGGACGACTTCTCCCCTGCCATGGTCACCGCCCTGCGCGGCCCCGCCCGCCCCCTGCTGACCGACCTGTTCGGCGCCCCCCTGCTCGCCGACACCGGTCTCGTCGACCCGCGCGTTCTCCTCTCCCGCTACCTGACGTGGGCGGACGGCGGGCCGGGGCACGAGATGGAGTTCTACTCCGCGGCGATCCTGGAGCTGACCCTGCGCTCGGTCGAAGCGAGCGGACAGGGGCACACGTCGTGACGACACCCGCCCGGCTGGCCACCTACCTGCACGAGGACCCGCTGCCCGATCCGGACGCCCCTGCCGGGCGGTCCGTCTACGGGGCGCGCGTCACCGTCGACGCCTTCTGGCCGGCCCTGCTCCGCCACGGCGCGCCGGGCCACTACTACGTCTTCCACGACCGGGCCACCGCAGCGCGCTCACGCCTGCGCGACGTCCGCACCCGACCGGGGATCGACCTCACCGTCGCCGACTTCGCCGAACTGGTACGGGACTTCGCCGGGCGCCCCTTCCGCGTCTGGCACGACTCCGACGGCGATCTGGCCACGGCGGTGAAGCTGCGCGGACGCCGTGCCGCACGCCGCTACCCGATCACCGCCACGCCGCACGTACTGAGCTATCCGGAGCTCGCGCACGAGTGGGCACTGCGACTGCTGCTCGCCGACACCGCCCCGTGCGACGCCGTGATCTGCACCAGCGAGAGCGCACGCCGGGCCGCGCGCAATCTCCTGGACGCCGTGGCGGCGAACCTCCGGACCCACCACGGTGCCGACCTGGGCTACCGCGGCCGCTTCGACGTGGTCCCGCTGGGCGTGGACACCGAAGCCCTGCGCCCCGGCGGGCGGGAGGCGGCCCGGACCGCCCTGGGCGTACCGGCCGACGCGTGCGTGCTGCTGTGGCTCGGCCGGTTCGCGTTCGACGACAAGGCCGACCTGCTGCCGCTCGTCACCACGTTCCGGCGACTCGTCGCCGACGAACAGGAACACGAACTCCTCCTGCTCCTCGCAGGCGGCGGACCGCCCCAATGGGGGAGAACGCTGCGCGACTGGGCCGCCAGGCTCGGCGTGGCGGACCGCGTGCGGGTCGTCGAACCCGTGCGCCCCGCGGACCGGCACACGTTCTACGCCGCCGCGGACATCTTCGTGTCACCGGTCGACAACGTGCAGGAGACCTTCGGCATCACCGTGATCGAAGCCATGGCGTGCGGGCTCCCCCAGGTCGTGTCCGACTGGGACGGCTACCGCGACAGCGTGGTGCACGGGGACACCGGCTTCCTCGTCCCCACCTACTGGAGCCCCACCGGCGACGAGGCCCTCGCCCGGCAGGGCCTCCACGACAGCGGGGACCTACCCGAACACCTGCTCCTCGCCCAGTCCACGGTGGTCGATCCCGAGGCGCTGCACGACGCCCTGCGCACCCTGATCCAAGACGCGGACCTGCGCGCACGGATGGCTGCCGCGTCCCGCCGCCGGGCCCTCGCCCGCTACTCCTGGGCGCGCGTGATCCGCGCGCACGAGGAACTGTGGGACGAGTTGACGGCCGTCGCCGACCGGCTTCCCGAGGCCGGGCCGAGGCGCGCGGACCACACCACGATCGACCACAAGGCGGTGTTCGCCCACTATCCGTCCCGGACGCTGGACGGCTGCACGGTGGTGACGGTGACCTCCTACGGTGCCGCTGCACTGTCCGGCGAGTTCCCCCTGCCCGCGTATGTCACCGCCGTCGGAGCGCTCCGCCTCGCCCTCCTCAGGACCGCCTTGTCCGTGGCGGCGCGGAAGGGGCCGCTGGCCCTCGGCCGACTCGCCGAACTCGTGGGCGAGCACACCGAAGAACCGGCCGCCCGCGTCACCGACCACCTGTTCTGGCTGCTCAAACAAGCCATGCTCCGGCCGCGGGACGACTGACCGACGGCCTCCGCGTCGATGACAGAAGTCCGCAAGAGACCGGAGCCGCGTACGGCGGCGAAGCAATCATGGGGCACATGACTGAACCTGCCGGCCCGTCCGACGGAACCAACGTGATGACCGAGGTCTTCGACGCCGTCTACCGGGGCGAGAGCCCGTTCGGCAAGCGGCCCCCCTGGGACATCGGGACGCCCCAGCCCGCCTTCGTCGCCCTGGAGGAAGCGGGGCGCATCACGGGCGCCGTGCTCGACGCGGGGTGCGGCACCGGCGAGGACGCCCTCCATCTGGCGGGCAAGGGCTACGCCGTCACGGGGCTCGACCTGTCGCCGACGGCGATCGCCCTCGCCCGCGACAAGGCCGGGGAACGCGGACTCGACGCGGTCTTCGAGGTCGCCGACGCCCTCGAACTCACCGGATGGGAAGGCCGCTTCGACACCGTCCTCGACTCCGGTCTCGCCCATACCTTCGAGGCCGGACGGCTGCGGGTCTACGCCGCGGCCCTGCACCGGGTCTGTCGCCCGGGGGCGGTCGCGCACATCCTGTCCATCAGCGACCAGGGTGCCGCCCGGATGCAGGCGCGGCTCGCCGAGGCCATCGAGGAGATACCGGCGCAGCTGCCCGACGACGACGCGGCGGCGCCCGACCTGGAGCGCTCCTCCGGCCATCTGCGCAGCGGCTTCGCCGACGGCTGGACGGTCGAGTCCCTCACCGAGACCCGGATGCGGGGCATCGTCCCGGCCACGTCCGAGCTGCTCGACCTGCACGCCTGGCTCGGCAGCTTCCGCCGCGACTGACCCGGACGCGCACGCCGTCCCGGCTCCGGCGAACTCTCCCACGAACACGTCCGCTACGGCTCCCGCGGAGGCGAGGAACGATGAAGGTGCGAGTAGGCAAGTGGCTGCGGACCCTCGCGTCCTCACCGGCCGGCCGGGTGGGCGGACGCGGAGGACCACCGACGGGAGCCCTGCCTGCCGGGCGCCTGGCGCAGCGTGTCCTGCCGGCCGGCCTCCTGTCCGAGGCAGCTGTGGAGGGAGCTCTGAAGCGAGCCCTGCCGAAGGCCGTCCCGCCGACGCCGTCCCGTTGGAGCGGCGCCACCCGCACCGCCTTCCGGTTCGGCTGCGTCTACGCCGGGATCTACTGCCTGACGACCCCGCAGATCTATCTCGCCCTGCGCGGCGGCGGCATGGGGCGGCTCCAGGAGGCCGCAGACGCGTGGGCGAAGCGGTGGGCGTTCCGCCCCGCGCGGCGATGGATGGCCACCCATGTCCTCGACCGGGAACTGGGCGCGGACCGCTTCGACGGCGGCGACGACCCGTACACCTGGTCGGGGCAGCTCTGCTGGCTCGCGGCAGCCGCCGCGGTCACCCCGGTCTGGTCCGCGCTCGACCGCGGCCGGCCGGATCACGCGGCCCTGGACAGGTGGTTCCGCCTGGCCGTGCGCTTCTGCCTCGCCGGGCAGATGTTCTCCTACGGCGCCGCCAAGGCCGTACCGCTCCAGTTCCAGCTGCCGCCGTCCAAGCTCGTCCAGCCGCTCGGCGACCTCAGCCCGATGAGCCTGCTGTGGGCGCAGACGGGCTTCTCCAAGCCGTACCAGATCCTGCTCGGCTGCGCGGAGATCACCGGCGGGCTGCTGCTCGTCGTACCGCGGACGGCGGCGCTCGGCGCGCTGCTCTCGGCGGTGGAGATGACGCAGGTGGTCATCCTCAACATGACCTTCGACGTGCCCGTGAAGGCGCACTCCCTCAACCTGCTCCTGCTCAGCCTGCTGCTCCTCGCCCCCGATGCGGCCCGCCTGGCCGGGGCCCTGACGTCCGGCCGCGCCCTCCCGCAGGCCGTGAGCCGGGACCTGTTCCGCTCCCGCCGCGCGAACCAGGCGGCAGCCGCCCTCCAGATCGGCGCGGGACTCTGGCTGCTCGGCGCGCAACTGCGCAACGACTGGCGGTTCCACAAGACGTACGGTGGCGGACAGGAGAAGCCCGAGCTGTACGGCCTGTGGGAGGTCGAGGACTTCTCGGCCGACGGCGAGCAGCACCCGCCTCTGACGACGGACGCCCGGCGCTGGCGCCGCGTCGTCGTGGACTCCGCGAGCGCCGTGACCATCCAGTACATGGACGACTCGCTGGACACCTGCATGGCGGTGATCGACATGGACGCGGGCTCGATCGCGCTGACCAGGATGACCGACCCGTCGTGGCAGGCCGTCCTCACCTTCCAGCGCCCCGCGGCCGACCGCCTGACGGTGGAGGCCAAGGCCGACGGCTCGGACCTGCGGCTGCGCCTGCGCCGCCGCGACCTCGCCACGGTCCCCCTGGTCAGCCGCGGGTTCCACTGGGTGCAGGACACCTCGTACCTGCGCTAGCGGGGCCGGCGGCCCGGTGCCGGGAGGAGCACCCCCGGCACCGGGACGGACGCCTAGCGCGCCGCGGCGGCCCGGTGCTTCTCCGCGGCCAGGGGCTTCGGCAGGGTGCAGCCCGGCCGGTTCAGGTCGATGTTGTTGCCGGCGCCTATGCACGGGACGAGCGTGTAGGTCTGCTGGGCGTACCCGATGCTGCGGCGGACGGTGACGTTGCCGTTCTGGTCGACCTCACAGGGGTTGTTGTCGGTGCAGCGCTGGCCGCTCTCGTTGATGGTGTTGTTGACCGCGACGACCTTGCCGGTCGCGTCGTCGATGACGGGCGAGCCGGAGGTGCCGCCGATGACCTGGCAGGGCGAGGTGTAGCGGACGGAGTCCTTCCAGGTCCAGCGGCCCTCCTTGAGCTGGTACGCGAAGCCGTCGATGCTGCACTTGTACATGCGCTTCCAGTAGCCGGACGCGACCGTGATGGCGCGGCCCGCCTGCGGGTGCGCGGCGTCCAGGTCGAGCGCCTTGATGCCGTAGCGGGTCTCGATGTCCTTGTAGGTGCTGGTGAGCCGGTACAGGGAGGCGTCGGTGTCCGTCATCGTGCCGTACGCGATCTTGCTGGCGCGTACGGTGCCCGCGTTGCCGCCGCTCGCGTTGAGGAGGGTGAAGCTGCGGGTCGAGGGACGGTCGACGATGACCTGGCCGGGGCCGGGGAACCCGGTCTCCAGGCAGTGGCCGTTGGACAGGACGAGCGCGGGATCGGTGGGCTGCGACGAGGGCGCGCGCACGACGGAACCGGAACAGTTGCTGAGCGCCACGGTACCGGCGTAGGTCACGGCTTTGGCCTTGACCTTCGCCTCGGCCGGAATCGCCGCCCGCTGTCCGGATCCGGGCGCTTCGTTGCTGACGGCGGTCGCTGGCAGCGCCGTCGCGCCGAGGAGCAGCGCGGTGAGGCCGGCAGCGACGAGAGGCTTGTTCATGGGGGACCCCTCTGATGACTGTGTGACCGAAGGTCTTTCGGTATTGTCATGTGCATTGTTGAGGTAGGTCCGCGGCAAGGACAAGGCCGTCTACGGTCAAGTACGGCTTGAACACGCCTGCTCCCCGGGGGCGGCAGGAACTGCGACGCGGCCGGAACTCCGACGCGGCGGGAACCACGACACGGCCGGAACCACGACGCGGCCCGTGCGCCCGCGCGCCCCGTACTCCGATGCACTCCGCTGTACTCCGACGGCGGGTCCCGGACGAATGAATTCCGCCCTGACCGGGTGAGGGGCCCGCACCCGTGGTACCCGCACCATGCGGACCACCGGACCCGCTGGTCCACGCGCAGGACGACAAGGACGACAAGGAGGACAGATGGCTCGGCACGTACGGGACGTCATGACCGGCCACCCCACCGCGGTGGAGCCCGACACCCCGGTGCACCAGGTCGCCACGGCGATGCGGGACGAGGGCATCGGCGCGGTCCTGGTGACCGAGGACGGCAGGCTGCGGGGCCTGGTCACCGACCGGGACCTGACCGTGCGCATCCTCGCCGACGGCGGCGACGTGTCCCGCCGTACGGTGGTGGAGGCCTGCACGGGCGAGCCAGTCACCGTCGGCCCCGACGACGACGTCGACGAGGCGCTGCGCCTCATGCGGGCCCAGGCGCTGCGGCGGCTTCCGGTCGTCGACAACGGCAAGCCGGTCGGCATCGTCGCCCTGGGCGATCTGGCGGTCGCGCGCGACCCCGAGTCCGCGCTCGGCCGGATCAGCGCCGCCGACCCCAACGCCTGAGGTTCCCGGAGGCGCCGGTCCCGGCGCCTCCGGACACCCCCGTGACCCGCCACGCACGGCCGTGCGACCCCCGTGCGCTCGGCCGTCCGCGGCGCAGTGTGCTCAGGCGGTGCTGCGGTGTGCTCAGGCGGTGGTGCGGAAGGGACCTGTCACCTCGTAGGTGATGCCGCCGGACGACGAGCCGGACGTGCCCCGCTGGCTGGAGAAGTACAGTCGCCTGCCGTCGGGGGAGAACGCCGGGCCGGTGATCTCGGAACTGGACTGACCGGTGACGCGCAGGAAGGGAGCGACCGTGTCGGCGGGCGTGATCAGGCAGATCTCCATGTTGCCGCCGTCCTCGGCGACGAACAGGTCGCCGGAGGAACTGCCGGTGACGTTGTCGACGCCGGTCAGGGGCGCGGTGCCGTTGGTGACGAGGCTGTCGTCGTAGGCCAGTTCGTAGGTGCTGTTGGCCAGGTTGAGCTGCCAGACGCGGTTGTCGCCCTTGGTGGTGAACCAGACGGTGTCGCTCGCGTAGTGGCAGCCCTCGCCGCCGTTGAAGATCTTGGCGCCGGAGACCTGGTCGCGGGTGGCGGTGGGGGAGCCGTCGGGGTCGGGCACGTTGGTCCAGGTGAAGGAGCCGGAGGTGGCGGTGGACGCGACCAGCACCTGGAGGGTGCCGGCCGACAGGTTGCCCCATGTGGCGGGCACGAACCGGTAGAAGCAGCCGTCGGACTCGTCCTCGGTGAGGTAGATCGCCTTGCGCACCGGGTCGGCGGCGGCCGCCTCGTGCTTGAACTGGCCCATCGCGCTGCGGCGGACGGCGGCCGTCGCGCCCCACGGGTCGGTCTCGTAGACGTAGCCGCGGCTGACCTCCTCGCAGGAGAGCCAGGTGTTCCACGGGGTGGCGCCGCCCGCGCAGTTGTTCCGGGTGTTGGACAGGATGCGGTAGGCCCCCGTGACGGAACCCGAGGAGTTGAACTTGACGGCGCTCGCCCCTCCGCTGGTGGCGATCTCGGAGTTGGAGACGTATATCCAGCCGTTCCCGTCGGCGAAGCAGGCGCCGCCGTCAGGCGCGCCGTGCCAGGTGTACGAGGTACCGGGCACCGTCTGGCTGGATCGGGCGATGACACGGCTGCTGAAGCCGGACGGCAGCATGATGCCGTTGGCGTCGGCGGCCAGCAGACCACCGTAGGGACCGGGACCGTTCTGGGCCGGGGCCGCGTAGGCGGCACCCTGCATGAGAGTGCCGCCGAAGACAGCGGCGGACGTGCCGAGAGCCGCGCCACGCAGGAAGTTGCGACGTTCCACTGGTACTCCTTCACCGAAGAGCGAACGATGAGTTGCTGAGCGTCGCCGACTGGTCACAGGGACCGTAGGGGGCGCGGCCGGTGCCGGAGCAGGGACCGGGAGACCAACAGTTCTCGGCCAAACGGTGGCCGCCTTCGGTGCAGAATCCTTCAGTCCGGGGGCAAGTGAACGGTCCGGAAAGCCCGGCTGAAGAAGTGTGGGAGATTTCGCCGGGCGGGGACGGCCGCGGAGCGCGCACACTGGACGCGCGGAAGTCGGCCGCGCACGAAGGAGCGGCCGCTAGGCTGGGCCCGAGCACCACCCCGGACTGTGCGTTGCTCACTCCCGGCGGCGGTCCGAAGGCGTCCCCCGAGGCCGAACTGATCACCATGCGCGTCCCCCACTCGTGCGCGAGCAGGACACCGGCCGCGTGGGAGAGCCAGGCACCGGACTTCGCCGCGCGGGTGAAGGAGGTGGCCGAACTCCTGCGGCAGCTGCGGCTCGTGTACGAGCCGGTCCGGGTACGCGTCCACGCGACCGCTCAGGCGCTGAGCACCACCGCGGGGCCGGGCCCCGAGCCGGCGTTCGTCGAGACGGTGCTCGCGTACTTCCCCACCGGGGAACTGCGGGCCGACGAGGGCGACGAGCAGCATCCGTGGCGCACCTCCGGCACGGAGATGCTCGATCACCTCTACCGCGCCCTGGACGGCGAACTGGACCAGGAACTGGCCTCCTTGGTGACGGAGACCCTGGCCCTGCACCGCAAGCGCTGGCTGGCGGTCTGCCGCTCCTACGCGGCACTGCAACTGCAGCGCTGGGGAGCGGGCGGATGAGTCCGCGGCGGCCCTCGACGCCGTCGCCCTCGGCAGGGATTCCGCGCACGGCGGTCCGACCGCGCGCCTCAACCACCGCGCGGAGCTGTGGGCGGCCGCGGGGCGACCGGAGGACCCCCTGGTCGGACTGTGCCTGACAGCCGCTCGACGCCGCGTGGACGGCGCCGGTCGCGCCACGGTGACGGCCGCCGCCCGCGAACTGGTGGAGCACAGCAGGCTCCGGGAGGGGGAACGCCCGGTCACAGTCCGCACGACGCCTCACCGCGTCACAACCCGCACGGTGCCTTCCCGCGTCCTTTGTTCGTGTCCCACCCGTCGGTGTGCCCCCCGGCCTGTGCCCAGGCGTGGTACGGCAGTCCCGCCGTCCCGAGGAGATGATCGTGCCCGAGTTCCCCCGCACCCGAGCCGAACTGCTGCGGCCGGACGGCGCCCGTCTGGTGCTCCACCTGCACGGACCGAGCAACCCCGACCTGGTGGTCGTGCTGGCCCACGGCTGGCAGGCCACCGCCGCCATCTGGGACAAGACCGTCGAGCACTTCGCCCGCCCCGGCACCCTCGTCGTCCGCTACGACCAGCGCGGACACGGCCACTCCAGCACCGGCACGTCCCGGCCGGAGATGGCACTCCTGGCCGACGACCTCGCCGCCGTCGTCGCCGCCACCGCGCCCGGCGACGTGCCGGTCGTCCTCGTGGGCCACTCCATGGGCGGGGCGGCCGTCATGACCCTGGCCGTCGGCCGGCCCGCCCTCATCGGGGACAAGGTCAAGGCGGCCCTGCTCGTGTCGACCAGCGCCGGCGGACTCGACCTCGCCGCCGCCGCGCACCCGCCACGGACACGCATGATCGGCCTGCTCCGCCACGCCATGGCGGCCCTGTGCATCCGCGCGCCCCGCACGGCGCACCGCCTGCACAACCTCTGGCAGCCGCGCCTCGACACCCAGCCGCCCATCGACGTCGCCGCCCACTGGTTCAAGGCCCTCATGCGGCACGACGTGCGGCGGCACCTGGACGTCCTGCGGCGGATCCCCGTACACATCATGGTGGGCGAGGACGACCCGACCATCCCGCCGGAGCACTCCCACCGCCTGCTCGCGGCAGTCCCCACCGCCCGGCTCCACGTCGTGCCCCGCGGCTGCCACCGCCTGCCCACACGCCACGCGTCGAAAGTCGTCACCGCGCTGGAACACACCTGTGCCGACGCCACCCGCCGGACCGACGACCCGCCGCGCGAGCAGGAAGTCATGGCGGGGCAGTCGTGACGGGCTCCGCCGAATCCCTGCGACACATGTGACCGAAACATTACCCTCGGAGCCCGAGCGATCGCCGCGCGTCAAGGGCCGAGCGGGATCGCCGCGCGCCAAGGGGGGAGCACACCGGATGGTGAGTCATGGGGATCCGCAGGGCGGGGACGACACCACGTACAAAGTGACGGTGCGGAACGTCACCGGACACACCACCGTCGGCCGGAACAACCGGGTCGTCGGCAACATCGGCACCACGACCGAAGCCGCGAGCGAGGTCACCGACGTCCAACTGGAGGCATTGAGACGTGAGTTCGCCGGTGTCCGGGAGCTGATCGAGAACCTCGACGGCGTGGGCGAGCGCGAGAAGGGCGCCGCCGTGGACCGCCTGGAGGAACTCGAGGCGGCCGTCACGGACGACGAGCCGGACGTCCGGACCATGGGCAGGGTGCGGGCCTGGTTCGCGGAGAAGCTGCCCGACATGCTGGACACCGTCACGGGCCTGCTGCTGCACCCGACGATCGCGCTCCTGGCGACGGCGGCGGGCGACGAGGTCGCCGCCGGATTCGGCGGCCTCCTCGAGAGCTTCGGCGCTTCCTCCACCTCCGGCGAGGGCTGATGCCCGGACCGCTGACGTCCGTGGAGATCAGCGACGTCCGGGGCAACGTCACCATCGGCGACAACAACATCGTCGTCTCGGGAGACCGTTCGTACGTCCACGTGGTCAACGCCGCCGAGCGGCCCGCCCCGGCCGTACGCGACGACATGACGCTGCTGCCCCGGCGCCCGCGCACGGCCGTGGGACGGGACCGTGACGTCGAGGAGATCGTCCAAGGGCTCGCCGACCACGACGCCTGGCAGGTGCACGGGCCGCCCGGCATCGGAAAGAGCACCCTGCTGCGCCTGACCGCCCACCGCCTCGCCGAGGCGGGCCGGCCGGTGCTGTTCGTGGACGCGGCGGGCCGTGACACCGGCGACGTCCTCCAGGACGTCTTCGAGGCCTGCTACGACGCTCCCGGCTACCGTCCCGCACCCACGGAACTGCGCCGCCTCATGGCCGGTGTCGCCGCGGACGTCGTCCTGGACGACCTGGAGGCGGCGACAGCCGATCTGGACGGCGTGCTCGACGCGCTGCCGTCCTCCGTGCTCCTGTTCGCGAGCGGGCGGCGCACGCTGCTGGGCAGGGGACGGGCCCTGGCACTCGGCGGCCTCGGCCACCAGGACGCGGTGGAGCTGATGTCGCGCAGCCTCGGGCGTCCCTTGACGACGGCCGAGGAACCCGTCGCCGAGGAACTGTGGCGGGCCACGGCGGGCGCCCCGCTGCCGCTCCTGCGAGCGGCGGCGTCGGATCGGCTCGCCGCCGCCGCCGAACTCGACGGGCTGCTGCCGCACCTCCTCGCGGCACTGGCGGGTGCCGAGCGCGACGTCGTCGAGATCCTCGCCGTCGCCCGCGACGGCGGGGTGAGCACCCGGCTCCTGACGGTCCTGCTCGGCGGGGTCACCGGACTCGCCGCGGTGTGCGACCGCCTCGCAGCCCGCGGCCTGGTCGTGGCCACCGAGCACGGTCACCGTCTCGCGCCGGAGATCGGCGGCCGGCTGCTCGCGGAGCTCCAGCCCGGCGCCGCCGCCCTCGCGATGCTCGCCGGGCGGCTGACGCAGTGGGTTTCGGCGACGGGCACGCAGCCGGCCGCCGTGGCCCGGGACGCCGCGCTGCTCACCGCGGCGATCGACGCGGCCTCCGCGGCAGGGCGTCCGCAGGAGGCCGCACACCTGGCGAAGGCGGCGTCCCCCGCCCTCGCCTGTTCGCTGCGCACCGGAGCCTGGGGGCAGGTCCTGGAGCGCGGTGTCGATGCCGCCGACCGCGCGGGCCTGCGGGACGTCGCGGCCTATCTGACGCACGAGGACGGCGTACGCAAACTGGTCACCGGCAAGCGGCTGCTCGCGGGCGCCGCCTTCGCCGCGGCCGCCGCCTACTGGCGTGAGCTCGGCAGCACGGAGCACGCGGCCGCCGCGGACGACGCGGCGCGCGCCTGCGGCGGCGACCCCGCGAGCGGAGGCGACACCACGGCAGGAGGGGACGCCGCCGGCGACGGGGGCGCGGACGCCTCCTCCGACCTCGGGACACAGCCCGACCTCACCGACCCCGGTGCCTACGGGACGGACCCCGGCGCCGGCGCCCTGGCCTCCGGAGGGCAGGGCGCCGCCGACCCGGGCTCCGCCGCGGACCTAGGGCACGAGATGACGTCCCAACTGGTCTCCTCGGGCCCGCCGTTCGACCCCGGGTCGATGGCGGCGGCGGCGAAGGGCGGTGCGGCGGCCAAGACGGGCGTGGCTGCCAAGACAGGCATGGCCATGTCCGCCAAGGTGGTCATCGGCGGGGGCCTCGCCGCGACGGTCACCGCGGGCGGAGTCGTCCTCAGCCAGCAGGCGGGCGCGGACACCGTCCCGGTCAGGGTGACCGTGGCGACCCGGGTCCTCGAAGCGCGGATGCCCGGCGAGGCCGACGGCCGTTGCGTGGTGAGGAGCGGGGCGACGGACTGCACCAGGGTCGTCAGGTCCAAGAAGGGCGAGTCGGGACCGGTCTCCGTCGACCCTGCCCAGCCCCTGCCCGCGGGCGTCAGCATCGTGTACTGGGGCTGCGACGAGGGCCCGCAGGCGACCACCTGCTCGATCACCGCCGACGGCGAGCGGCAGGTGTGCGCCACCACGACCAGCCCCGATGACGAAGCCGCCCGAAGACGGTGTGCCGAGCTCACGGGCTCGCCCGCCCCCACCGTCGCGTTCCGTCCGCTGGCCTGGACGACGAAGACCGACATCAAGTTCCTCGCCGAGGCGGGCGGCCGGCCGGAGGTCCTCGCGTCCCTGGGCGGACAGCGGCGGCCGGGCCACGTCGTGTGGTCCGAGGACGCCACCAAGGTGGCATGGACGGAGGTGAACACAGCTCCCTCGGACGAGCCCTCGGACGACACGACGGTGAGGCTGCGCGACCTCAAGTCCGGGAACGTGCGGTCGTGGACGTGCTTCTCGTGCACGATCGCCTTCGTGGACGGGGAACTCGTCTCGGGAGGCCTCGACATCCGGCACTATCCCGCCGACGGCGGGGAGCCCAAGAACAGGGACCTGCCCGAGGTCCCGGACGGCCCGGCGCACGACGGGCCGCCCAACACCAGGCTCGTCTCCTCCTGGAACGGCTCGCGCCTGCGTACCTACCTCGTGGCCCGGGTGGGAACAGTCGGGGAGCGGACTTCTCTGTTCGCGCTCGAATCGCCCACCCGGGCCCGGCAGATCAAGGAGCTCCCGCAGCTCGGCTACGAGGGCGGTGTGTGGGCCGTGGACCCGGACGGCAGGAGTGCCGTCATCGACCCGCCCAACGGGCAGGCCCCGTACGGTTCGTGCGGGGAGGCGAGCCACCCCATGGCAGGTCTGGACATTGCCTCCCGGGCCCAACATCGGCTGAACGGCCCCGGAGTCGGCTGGCGGGTCCACGATACGTGGTTCGGCCCCGACGGCACGGCCCATGTGGTCTACCGGGCGGAGCAGCGCACGAGCGGGACGGCGGCATGCTCCGTCGACACCGGCCGCGCACCGGTCCACTACACCCTCGCACCGGGAGCGCGGTCCTGGAAACGGGCGGGTGAGGAACCGGCGCGCGTGCTGGCCGCCGCCGGAGACGAGCAGATCAGCCGGGTGGCCGAGGGAGGCGTGTTCAAGCTGGTCGTCGGCAAGGGAGGCGGACAAGGAGGCACGGCGGGCAGACAACGCACGCTCGACACCGCGGTCGACGGCGTCTACCCGTCCTCGGCCGTGGCGCCCTCCTCCTGATCCCCGGGGCGGCGAGGGGCGTCGAGCCGGACGAACGGGATGGACCGCGCCGCCTCCCGGAACGACTCCTCGCTGCCGTCGGTGGGGAGTGCGGTGAAGACGCCGAGCACGTGTGACACCACCGGGTGCCGGGACTCGTAGCGCGCCATGATGTCGGCGCCCTCGTCGGGGGACAGGAAACGCGCGGTCACGGGATGGCGGCGACGGCCGACCTGGATGACCGTGTGCGGCTCCCGGCGCAGGTTGCGGTACCACTGCGACCCTGGGCCGAAGCCGGACGCCACGGTCCAGCTGGAGCCACAGGAGTCGTGGGCGACCACTTCGAGCACCACCTGGCGGCGCCTGCCGCTCACCCGTCCGACGTGCTCCAGCAGGAGCAGCCGCCTGCCGAAGGCCGGCCCGAGGCCCGCACGGAAGAGGTGGACCGGCAGCCGTGCCAGGGCACGGCGCCACCCCGTGAGCGGCCGGGACACCTGAGGCGTGCCGTCGTGGTCCACCATCGTCACCTTCCGCAGGATCGCGCGGGGGAGGGAAGCCGAACGGCCCCGACGCCCCACGGTAGGGGCGGCGCCGCGCCACGCACCGACTCTCCGGGACTTTCGACGGAACCTTTTCGCCCGGCGAGGTATCTCTTCACCCGGAGGGGGCGTCCCCTCCCCGAGGAGAGGAGCTGTTCCGCATGGTGCGTCGAGTCCAGGTGCTGCTGTTGGCCGCCCTGACGTTGGTGGCGGGAACGGTGATGTCGAGTGCGCCGGCCTCCGCCGTCATCGGCGGGTCGAAGAGCGCCTACGGCCCGTGGGCGGTGCGCATGCTCGTCGACGGCAAACCGGCGTGCACCGGGACGGCGGTCACCAGCCGCTGGATCCTCACCGCTTCGCACTGCTTCTACGAGCAGGCCCGCCCGGTCGCCGACCGGCGGATCTCGTTCCGGGTCGGCGACCTCGACGTCCGCAAGGGCACCACGGTCCGCCCGGTCGGCAAGCGCGCGGGCAGCGCGCACGCCGACATGATGCTCATCAAGGTGTCGCGCATGGATGTCCGCACGGCGCGTCTCGCCACGTCCCCGGTGCGCATCGGCCAGACCGTGCGGCAGTACGGGTGGGGTGCCACCTGCACCACGGACGAGAACGCCTGCCAGTCCCGCGTGCTCAAGCAGTCGAAGCTGCGGGTCGTGTCCGCGGACACTCCCCGGTGCAAGGGCTACGTCACGCCGAGCGGCCCGGACTTCTGCATGAAGAAGGTGTCCGGCATTCCCGCGGGCGGTGACTCCGGCGGCCCCGTGATGAGCGTCGGCCCGCGCGGCACCGAAACCCTCGTCGGCGTCTTCAACGGCTCCGACCGGGAGCAGGTCGCCCAGGCCGGGAAGATCTCGAAGCAGCTCACCTGGATCCGTTCCGTCACCCGGGGATAGCCCGGTCACCCGGGGACGTCCCACTCACCTGGGGGCATCCCGGTCACCCGGGGCAGCCCCGGTCCGTTCCGCCACCCGCGGACGACCCCGCTCACTCGGGCGGCGACCCCTCAGCGGTCGCCGCCCGTTCCACATGGCCTGCTGCCAGCCGTCCGGGTGTTGGCGCGAAACCACCCTTGACCGTGGTCTGCCAAAGTCTATGGTCCGGACTAATCGGCAGTCGTGGAACATCCGGCCCCGGGTTCGACCCCACCCCCCACGCCCCTCTCCCCCCACGTCACCCCGCCCACCCACGAGCACTTCACGTCCCCCCGACGCAGTATCGCCGTGAAGGAGTACGCATGGACAAGAAGCGGAAGCTGGCCGCCGTGATCGGTGCCGGACTGGCACCGGTACTCGCCCTCACGCTGCCGACCGGTTCGGCCGGCGCGCACGGGTACGTCAACGCGCCGGCCAGCCGTCAGGCGCAGTGCGCCGCGCGCACGGTGCCGTGCGGCGCCATCAAGTACGAACCGCAGAGCGTCGAGGGCCGCAAGGGGCTGCGCAGCTGTAGCGGAGGCAACGGCAGGTTCGCGGAGCTCGACGACGACAGCAAGGGCTGGAAGGTCAGCGACGTCAGCAGGACGCAGACCTTCACGTGGACCTTCACCGCGAGGCACCGCACGTCGAACTACGAGTACTTCGTCGACGGCACCAAGGTCGCCACCGTCGACGGCGGCAACCAGCAGCCGCCGGCGACCGTCTCGCACCAGGTCAACCTCGGCAACTTCACCGGAAGGCACAAGATCCTCGCGGTGTGGAACATCGGCGACACGGCGAACGCCTTCTACGCGTGCATCGACGTCAACATCCGCTGAGCACCTCCGCACCTCCGAAGGTGCAGAACTCCTTCACCCGCACGGTGCGCATCCGCACGTATGGAGTGAATCCGCACCTGCCGAAACGAACGGCGCCTGACGGGCAGCCCCCGATCAGGCGCCCCTTCGCGCGTGGCCGCCCCGGCGGTCCCCGGCGGCCTACGAGCCTCCGGCGCCGGAGCGTCGAGTGGCGCGGCGCCGCAGGTGCAGCGGCAGCACGTACCAGCAGAGGCCGAACCACAGCATGATCCCGCCGGCGAGGGCCTCGGCGAGGGGACCGGGGACGACGATGCGCAGGATCAGCAGGACCGTGCAGCCGATGGTCAGCGCCAGGAGGACCATGCCGCACATCATCAAGCGCCCCGCGGTCGCCACCACTTCGTCCTTCATGCGCTGGCCGGACAGGAACCGGTGGATGGGTACGGGCGCTATCAGCGCGCCCGTGGCGGCCGCGCCGAGAACCACCGTGATGATGTAGACGGTGCGGTCGAACGTGCCCAGCTCCCGGAACAGGGGCGTGAAGGCCACGCTGAGCAGGAACCCGAAGAGGATCTGTACGCCGGTCTGGGCGACCCGGGTCTCCTGCAGGATCTCGTGCCAGCGGCGATTGGCCCGCTCACGGGCGTTCTCCGTGTCGTCGGCGTTCTCCGGCAGCTCGACGGTCCGCTCCGTCATGGTCATGGCATCCTCCCCGTCACCGACAGACCGAATGCCCCGTGCGGGCCGCCTCATGCGGGTCTGACGTGCGACGAGAGCCGTGTGTGGCGACCTTGTGACCAACCCGGCAGCCGAAGGTGTTCCACGTAGTCCTATATTCATACAAAGCATCCGTGCGCGGCCCTGCTGCGATGAACACTGGGTAGGACCGCAGTGGTTGACACCGACCGAACCGCTCATGCTCCGGCGGAGTCCCGTGCCGCACGCAAGGCGCGGGAGAAGGCACGCAAGCGCAAGCGCCTGGGCGTCGGCGCGGCCGTGCTCGCCCTCGGGGGCACCGGCGCCGCGTACGTACTGACCTTCGGGAACTCCGACGGAAGCGGCGACGCCCCGCAAGCGGCGCCCACGTCCCTGGGCGACACGGCCGAGGGCGCGGGTTCCGCGAAGCGGGCGAAGGACAAGAAGGAGGAGTGGGACGGCAAGGTCCAAGTCCTGGGGGACGGCTCCACCTCCTACGCCGGGCCGCAGTCCGGACAGCTGAAGCCGAAGAAGCTCAAGCCCGGACAGAAGCCGCCCCAGTTCGTGGTCTTCTCCTGGGACGGCGCGCTGGAGGGCGACGACCAGCGCTTCTCCCACTTCCGCAAGGTGGCGCGCGAGAGCGACGCCCACATGACGTTCTTCCTCACCGGCATCTATCTGCTGCCGGAGAGCAAGAAGATGCTCTACCGTCCGCCGCAGCACAAGCCGGGCTCGGCCGCCATCTCGTACCCGACCGTCCCGCACATCCAGACCACGCTCACGCAGCTGCGCGGCGCCTGGAAGGACGGCAACGAGATCGGTTCGCACTTCAACGGGCACTTCTGCGGCCCCAAGGGCGGCGGGGACTGGAGCGCCGAGGAGTGGAAGAGCGAGATCGACCAGACGTACGGGTTCATCAAGAACTGGAAGACCAACACCGGCTTCACCGGCGAGGCGCCGCTGCCCTTCGACCCGGACCGGGAGATCGTCGGCGGCCGCGCCCCCTGCCTGGAGGGCCAGAAGAACCTGCTGACCGCGATCAAGCCGTTCGGCTGGCGCTACGACGCCAGCTCGTCCGGGGACTTCCAGATATGGCCGTCCAAGATGAACGGCATATGGAACTTCCCCCTTCAGCTCATGCCGTTGCAGGGCAAAGAGGTGCAAGTCCTCTCCATGGACTTCAACTTCCTCTACCACCAGTCCGGCGAGGAGACCCAGGGCGACCCGGCGAAGTTCCCGGCCTGGAAGGAACAGGTCAGGGCCTCGTACATGAACGGCTTCAACCGGGTCTACAACGGCAGCCGGGCGCCGATGTTCATCGGCAACCACTTCGAGGACTGGAACGGCGGTATCTACATGGACGCCGTGGAGGACGTCATGCGGGACGTGTGCCCGCGCAAGGGCGTGAAGTGCGTGTCGTTCCGGGAGCTCGCGGACTGGCTCGACGCCCAGGACCCGAAGGTCCTGGCGAGGCTGCGCATGCTCGATCCCGCGCAGGCGCCGGACTGGAGGACGCTCGGCAAGTAGGGCGGCCCCGGTCGCCGACCGTCCCGTTCACCCACCGGCCCACCGTTCACCCACCGGCCCACCGTTCACCCACCGGCCCACCGTCGGCCGTCCCTGTGGCCGCGCCTACTTCACCGCCTTGATGTAGTCGGCCCACAGGCCGACCGCCCGTTCGCTGCCGGGGGTTTCGGGGGAGTCGCCGCCGAGGCCCTTCAGGGGCAGCGGCACCAGGTCGGTCAGCGACATGCGGTAGACGACCACGGCCGTGGTCTCGGCCTTGGTGCCGCCCACGAACCAGCCCGCCGTGTTCGCGGTGGTCGTCCCGGTCTTGCCCACGGCGCCGGGGTGCGCGTCGCCCGCCGCCGCGGCCGACCCCTCGGTCATGGTGGCCCGCAGCGCGTCCGTGACCGCCTGGGCGGTCCGCCGCGTCACCGCACGTGCGGGTCTCGGCTTGACGACCGGCACCGCGTCACCGGCACGGCTGACCGACCGCACCGAGTACGGTTCGGTGTGCATGCCCCCGGCGGCGAAGGTCTGGTACGCGCCGGCCATCCGGATGGCGCTGGGCGTCGAGTTCTCGCCGAGCGCGAACGCCGGGACGCGTTCCCCGAGGCTCGATTCGAGCAGACCCGCGCGCAGGGCGTACGACTCCACCTTGTCGAGGCCGACGTCGAGGCCGAGCTGGAGCATGGGCGTGTTGACGGAGTCGGCGACGGCCTGCCGCAAGGTCACCTGGCCCCAGTCGCGGCCGCCCTCGTTGCGCCCCTTCACCACCTTGCCGCTGCGGTCCCAGTACGGGCCCTCCGGGGTCCGCACCGCGATCCGGTTGTTGCCGTCGTACAGGCTGGTGGGGGAGACGGGCGTGCGGGTGGCGCCGCGGGTGCGCTGCACGCCTTCGTCGAGCGCGGCGGCGTAGACGAACGGGGTGAAGGCCGAACCGGCCGGGATGGTCGTCGCGTTCGCCTGGTTGAATCCCTGCTTCAGATAGTCCTTGCCGCCGTACATGGCGAGCAGGCTGCCGTCCGGGGCGACGGATGCCGCGCCGATCCTGGCGTGCTCGTCGGTGCGGGGGCGCTTCTCGGCGTCGAAGTCCTTCTCCGCATTGTGGACGGCCGCGGTGAGGGCCTTCGTACGGGCCCGGTCGAAGGTCGTGCGGATCTGGTAGCCGCCGAGGTCGTAGTCGGCGGCCTTGATGTGCCCGGCCTTGATCGCGTGCCGCTTCGCGAGTTCCACCAGGTAGCCGGTCTGCGCGCCCGGGATGCCGCCGGTGCCCGGCCCGGTGGGCTCGGGGAACTCGGTGTACGTGGCGCGCTCGGCGCGGGTGAGATGTCCGGTCTCGACCATGCGGTCCAGGATCCAGTTCCACCGTTCGACGGCGCGCTTGTGGTTCGCCTTGCTGATGGCGGGGTCGTAGAGCCCGGCACCCTTGAGGAGGGAGGCCAGGAACGCGCCCTCGCTGGGGTTGAGACGAGACACGTCCTTGCCGTAGTACGCGTGCGAGGCGCGCTGGATGCCGTAGGTGCCGCGCCCGAACCAGCTGGTGTTCAGGTAGTTCTGCAGGATCGTCTTCTTGCTCGTCCGGTTGTCCAGCTTCACGGCGAGCAGGAGCTCGGTGAACTTGCGGGAGAGCGTGCGGTCCTGGTTCAGATAGACGTTCTTCACGTACTGCTGGGTGATGGTCGACCCGCCCTGGGTCTCCCCGCCGGTCACCGCGGCGCCCACGGCGCGCATGACACCCGTGGGCGAGACTCCCGCGTCCGAGTAGAAGCTGGCGTTCTCGGCCGCGAGGACGGCGCCCTGGACCTTCGGCGGCACCTTGTCCAGCGGTATCTCCTGCCGGATCACCCAGCCGGTGCGGGCCATGACGGAACCGTCGGACCAGTAGTACACGTTGTCCTGTTGTGTGGCGAACGAGTTGAGGTCATCCGGTATGTCCGTGGTGGCGTAGGCGATCGCGACGAAGCCGGTCAGACCGATCACCACGTACAGGAAGGCCCCGAGGGACTGGCGCCACGAGGGCACCCAGCGCCGCCACCCGCTGCGCCCCGGGCGGGGATACGCGGGCCGCAGCCGCCGCAGCTGCCCGCGAGCCACGGCGAGCGCACCGGATATGCCACCGGTCGCGCCACTGGACGTGCCCTCGCCGGAGCGCGTCCCGCGCCGCTTCCCGGGCTTTCTGCGCCGCCCCGTCGGCCCGCCGTGACGCCCGAACACCGCCCGGCGGCCACTCGGTTGCCCCCCTGTGGCCGTATTCCTCCCACCCACCCCGCATGCCTCCTCCGCTGCCCCTTTGGGCACACCTTAGAGGTACGTGAAGTGGGGCAGGACGGGGCATGGACCTGTTCTGCGGCAGTCGCCGGAAACCGCACAGGCCGAACGGATCTACAAAAGTGCCGAGTTGTGCGACGATTCCGTCCCCCGGCCTTGGTCGTCCGGGCAACAAAAGAGGAAACAGAGTGATATCGAAGAGATACAGACCCGCCGTCGTCGCGGGTCTGACCGTGGCCGTGATGTCCGGCTCCACGCTCGCGTACGCCGCACACGCGGACACCGCCCCCAGCAAGCCGCGCAAGGCCGACCGCAAGACGGTCGACACCTTCGCCCGCATCGCCGAGGATGTCCTGTCCCGGCGCGCCGACGCCCTGGTCCAGGGGCACGGTGCCGCGGGCACCGGCGCCTCCGCGTCGCACCTGTCCCGCCGGCTCAAGAAGGACGAGGCCGCCGCGCTCCGTTCGCTGCAGTCGCGCAAGTCCCGCCTCGCCCAGCTCGGCGAGGCCTACACGGACGCGGACACCCGCGTGGTCGTGGACCGCGCCACCATCAGCGGCAGCACGGCGACCGTGGAGGTCACCGCGTCCTCGACGCTGACCTACAAGAAGCTGCGCGGCGACGAGCCGAAGACCACCGCCTTCTCGACGCGTCAGGAGCTGAAGCTCGCCGCCGCGAAGGGCGGCGACTGGCAGCTCACCTCGATCACGTCCCGTGACAGCGGCCCCGTCGCGGTCGTCGAGCCGCTCACCGCCGGGACGAAGACCGTCAAGGACGACGGCAACCAGTACCCGGACGGCACTCCGGCCGCCACCAAGGCCCCCACGAGCCCCACGCCCAGGAAGACCGGCGGCTCCTACGACTACGCGGCCATGGCCCGGTACGCGGAGAAGTACTGGCGCAACTACAACCCGGCCTACGCCCGGTTCAACGGCTCCGGCGGCGACTGCACCAACTTCCTCAGCCAGGCGCTGAAGGCGGGCGGCTGGAAGCACGTGCCGGGCTCGGCCTCCGACTACCGCAACTGGTGGCACGACGGCACGCGCCAGAGCACCTCCTGGGTGGGTACGAACGAGTGGGGCTGGTTCACCCTCTCCAACCGGCGCGCCCCGAACCTGACGAACGTCTACCAGCTCGACGTCGGTGACGTCCTGCAGATGGACTTCGACAAGAACGGTTCCAAGGACCACTCCATGCTGGTGACGTACCGCAACAACCGCGGCATGCCGTACCTCACCTACCACTCCACCGACACCTACCGGCGGTCGCTCGCGAGCATCATCGCGTCCTACCCCAACGCGCGTTACTTCGCCTACCGCACCTGACGGGGCCTTCGGCCCTCCCCGGTCACCGGGTCACCGGTGCGGCCGGGGAGGGCCGCTGCGGACGCGACGTCCCGCCCGCGACACGACGATCACTCCGCCGGACGACGATCACTCCACCGGTCCGGCCGCTCTGCCCTTGTTGGCATGGAAGCGCGCCTTCTTCTGACGGTTCCCGCACGTGTTCATGTCGCACCATTTGCGAGTGCGACTCCGGCTGGTGTCGAAGAAGGCGGCCCGGCAGGTCGGTGACGCACACAGGGCCAGCCTCCCGTCCCGTTCGCCCGCGACGATGCCGATGGCGTCGGCGGCGATCACGGCAAGGGCGTCCTCCACGCCGAGGGTGTCTTTCCTGCGGGTTGCGGAACCGAGCCGCCACAGCCGCTGCCCCTCGGGGGTCAGGACCGCCGCGGCCCGCCCCTGAGTGCTGCGGTCATTGACGACCTGGACAGCGGAGGCCGGGAGAGCCTCCCGGGCGGCGGCCGCCGTCGCGACGGCGTGGATCGACTCCCTCAGCTCCCGGGCGAGACCGAGCTGGGCCTCCGTGCAGGAGTCCACGGCGAGACCGCTCACCACCAGCCAGTCGACGAGCCGCCCTGGCGTGGGAACGCGCTCCACGGCGTCGCCGTGACGCTCCGACAGCGTCCCCGTGAAGCTGGTCGCCAGCACAGTCCCGAGGCGGAATTCAGGGAACGCGGCACACATGGAACCACCTTAGCCGGTTGCCGCATGGTGCGGAGAACTGTTAGAACCGTCATAGCCGGTTCACGGTAGGGCGTGGCCGGTCCGGTTCCACGACGGCCAGGAGGTCCCATGCCCCGTCCGGCGAGTGACGTGCGCGCGTTCGAAGCCCACGTGGCCGACGCCGACCTCGACGATCTGCGCGCGCGGCTGGCCGCGGCGCGACTGCCGGAGGCCGAGACGGTCCAGGGCGCACCACCCGGCCCGCGCCGATGGGAGCAGGGCGTGCCGCTCGCCGACCTGGCCGACCTCGTCACGTACTGGCGCACCGAGTACGACTGGCGGCCTTTCGAGGCGCGCCTCAACGGGATCGGCCAGTTCCGCACGACGGTCGACGGCCTGGGAATCCACTTCCTGCACCGTCGGTCCCCGCGCGCGGACGCCACCCCGCTGCTCTTGACGCACGGCTGGCCGGACAGCGTCGTGCGGTTCACCGATGTGGTGGACGACCTGGCGGATCCGCAGGACGCGGACGCACCGGCGTTCCACGTCGTGGTCCCGTCGCTGCCGGGGTTCGGCTACAGCGACAAGCCGGCCACCACCGGGTGGGGAACCGAGAGGATCGCGGCCGCGTGGGTCGAGCTGATGGGAAGGCTCGGCTACGACAAGTTCGTCGCCCACGGCGGCGACTGGGGCGGCAACATCACCACGATCCTCGGCGGCAGGTTCCCGGCCCACGTCCTCGGCATCCACACCACGTTCGCCGAGGGCCCGCCCGGCCTGGCGACGGACGGCCTGACGGCGGTCGAGCGCGAGTGGGCCGAGGAGGCCCGCCACTTCTGGCGCCACCGCGCGGCGTACGCGAAACAGCAGGTGACCCGGCCGCAGACCGTCGGCTACTCGCTCGTCGACTCACCGGTCGGCCTTCTCGCCTGGATCCTCGACAAGTTCGCCGAGTGGACGGACACCGAGGACAGCCCCTTCGAGACGATCCCCCGGGACAAGATCCTCGACGACGTCACCCTGTACTGGCTGACGCGGACCGGCGCGTCGGCGGCCCGCATCTACTACGAAAGCCACAATTCGCTCGATCCCGAACTCCGGGTCGACGTCCCGGCGGCGCTCACCATGTATCCCCGCGACGTCGAGAAGTGCCCGCGCCCCTGGGCCCAGGAGCGCTACCGGCAGATCGTCCGCTGGCGGGAGCCGGAGTCCGGAGGGCACTTCCCGTCGCTGGAGGTCCCGGAGTACTTCGTCGCGGACTTGCGGGAGGGGCTCGCGGCCGTGCTGGCCGCGAGGGGCCGAACGCCGTAGCCCCGCCGGTCGAACGGCGGGGAGTGATGTCCTGAGGACAGGCGGACATCAGCTGACGGGCTCGCCGAACCAGCGCGCGAGGTGGTCGTCCAGGTCCTGCTGCTCGTCGCCGATCCAGGCGACGTAGCCGTCGGGGCGCATCAGGACGCACGGAACGTCCAGTGGCGCGGTGGGATCCGTGAGGTGATCGACCCGGTCCGACCAGCCGTCGACGGACAGGCCTGCTGTGCGGTCGAGGAGCAGGCCCCGGCCGCGGTGCAGCAGGTCGTAGAGGCGGCCCTGTGCCAGGTCGAGATCGCGCAGGCGGCGGCCGAGCAGGTCGGGGCCCGCGCCGAAGTCGTAGCGGATGTCGATCGCGGTGATCTTCTCGATCAGGCGGCGGTTCACCTCGTCGATGTCCATGAGTTCGGTGAGGAGCCTGCGCACGGCCTGCGGTCCCGGTTCGGTGGAGGTCAGTTCCCGCTGGGCGCGGGTGTTGTCCAGCACGGCCTCGGCGACCGGGCGGCGTTCGGTCTGGTAGGTGTCGAGGAGCGTGTCCGGTGCCCGGCCCCGGATCTGCGCGGCCAGCTTCCAGCCGAGGTTGAAGGCGTCCTGCACACCCAGGTTGAGGCCCTGTCCACCGGCGGGCGGATGGATGTGGGCCGCATCGCCGGCCAGGAGGACCCGCCCGACCCGATACCGCTCGGCGAGCCGGGTGGCATCCCCGAAACGGGACATCCAGCGCGGGGAGTGCACACCGAAATCGGTTCCGGCGACGGCGCGCAACTGCTGCTTGAAGTCATCGAGGGTGGGCGGTCGTCCGGCACGTTCGTTGCCCCCTGCATGGAGGGCATCGGGGCCGACGGCCACGTCGGGGACGGCGGTGGCGTGGTGGACGACGGGGACCACGACGCGGTAGACACCGCCGCCGAAAGGCCTGAGGCTGAACGTGCTGTCGGTCTCGTGGATCTCGGCTGCCTTGGCGGTGGCCTCCTCCTGCGACACTCCCACTTCCATCTCGCCCATCAGCGTCTCGGCCCGCGAGGGCTCGCCGGGGAAGCCGACGCCGAGTCGTTTGCGTACGGTACTGCGTCCGCCGTCACAGCCCACGAGATAGCGCGCACGCAGTTGTTGCCCGTCGGCCAGCTCGACGGTCACCCCGTGGCTGTCCTGTGCGAAGGCGGCCACGGCGCGACCGCGCCGCACCTGCGCGCCCTGTTGGATCGCGTGCTCTTCGAGGAGACCGACGACGACGGGCTGTGGGATGCCCAGCAGATAGGCGTGCGCGGTGTCCAGGCCCGCGGGCGCGGGTTTGGCGATGGCGGCGAAGAATCCGCCGGCCGGGCGCCGGCGTCCGTGTTCGCGCATGCGATCCAGCAGGCCGCGCATGGCCATCAGTTCGAGACTGCGGATGTGCAGGCCGACGATGCGGACGAAGGAGACGGGCTCGGTCTCCTTCTCCAGTACGAGTACGCGCACGCCGTGCAGCCGCAGTTCGGCGGCCAGCGTGGCACCGGTGGGCCCGCACCCGGCAATGATCACGTCGTACGGGTCGGCGTCGGTGTGCCGCGGGGAATGAGAGGTCACAGGTGGCGTCCTTCGGGAGTGCCTGGGTGGAGAGGCGCTCCCGGCGACAGCTACGCCGATCGCCCGACCGTGACAGGAAGGGGGAGCACCCACATCGCTACTGCGTTCATGGGTCTCACCTCCTCGGGCGGTGTCGCGGTCCACTGCAAAGTACAGACCCGGGCGTCACCCCGTCCAATCCTTTTCGCATCCCGCTCAACCCTCTCCTCGGGCCGCACGCCACCCGCCCCCGGAGGCAGGTCCGCCTCGTCAGAGGTCTTGACAACTCGATTGGTCTGGACCAACTTTGCGCACAACGACGGTGGTTACGCCGTTCGCTTCCGCCCTTCACCTCTTCCTGGAGGCCCCCCATGGATCGTGCACGACAGGGCAGACCCGGCGTTCGCCGGAGAATCGGCGCGGCCATCGCCGTCGGTGCGGCCGCCGCGCTCGGCGTCACCGGGCTCGCCGCGCCCGCGCAGTCGGCGGACGCCAAAGCGGCAGTCGGAACGGCGAGCGCCAAGGCGGCGGACGTCAACGTCGCCAAGAACGCCGGGTTCGAGGCGGACCTGAGCAACTGGACCTGCGCCGCGAACAGCGGCGCCGCCGTCACGTCCCCCGTGCACGGCGGCGCGAAGGCGCTCAAGGCCACCCCGTCGGGCCAGGGCACCGCCGAGTGTTCCCAGATCGTCGCGGTGAAGCCGAACTCGACGTACAAGCTGAGCAGCTGGGTGCAGGGCAGCTACACCTACCTCGGCGCCCGCGGCACCGGCACCACCGACGTGTCGACCTGGACGCCGGGCACCTCTTCCTGGCAGCAGCTCTCGACGAGCTTCACCACCGGCGCGAACACCACCTCGGTCACCGTCTACACACACGGCTGGTACGGGCAGAGCGCGTACTACGTGGACGACGTCAGCGTCTTCGGACCCGACGGGGGCGGCGGCCCCGACCCGGTGGAGATACCGCCCGTCCCGGCCGGCCTCACGGCGGGCACGGCGACGCCCACGTCCGTGGACCTGTCCTGGACCCCGTCGAACACGGCCACCGGCTACACCGTCTACCGCGACGGCACGAAGGTCGCCTCGGCGAGCGGCGCCTCCACGACCGTCACCGGCCTCACGCCGGAGACCACGTACAGCTTCCAGGTGAGCGCCTCGAACGCGGCGGGCGAGTCGGCGAAGTCGTCCGCGGTGTCCGTACGGACCCCCAAGGGTGACGGCGGCGGCGACGGCACCGTGCCCCGGCACGCGGTGACCGGCTACTGGCAGAACTTCAACAACGGCGCGACCGTGCAGAAGCTGCGGGACGTGTCCTCGCAGTACGACATCATCGCGGTCTCCTTCGCCGACGCCACCACCACGCCGGGGCAGATCACCTTCAACCTGGACCCGGCCGTCGGCTATGCCTCGGTCGCCGACTTCAAGGCGGACATCGCCGCGAAGAAGGCCGCGGGCAAGTCCGTGATCCTCTCGGTCGGCGGGGAGAAGGGCACCATCTCCGTCAACAGCGACGCCTCCGCGACCGCGTTCGCCAACAGCGCCTACGCGCTGATGCAGGAGTACGGGTTCAACGGCGTCGACATCGACCTGGAGAACGGCCTCAACCCCACCTACATGACGAAGGCGCTGCGCCAGCTGTCCGCGAAGGCGGGCCCGAAGATGGTGCTCACGATGGCGCCCCAGACCATCGACATGCAGTCGACGTCCGGCGGCTACTTCCAGACGGCGCTGAACGTGAAGGACATCCTCACGGTCGTCAACATGCAGTACTACAACAGCGGTTCGATGCTGGGCTGCGACGGCAAGGTCTACAGCCAGGGCAGCGTGGACTTCCTCACCGCGCTCGCCTGCATCCAGCTGGAGGGCGGCCTCGACCCGTCGCAGGTCGGCATCGGCGTCCCGGCGTCGACGCGCGGCGCGGGCAGCGGATACGTCGCCCCGTCCATCGTGAACAACGCCCTGGACTGCCTGACCCGCGGCACCGGCTGCGGTTCCTTCAAGCCGTCCAAGACCTACCCGTCCCTGCGCGGCGCCATGACGTGGTCCACGAACTGGGACGCGACGGCGGGCAACGCGTGGTCGAACGCCGTCGGCCCGAAGGTGCACAGCCTTCCGTAGCGCACGGCCCCGATCGGACGGGACGGACCAGTCGTGGTCCGTCCCGTCCTGCCGCATCGACCCCACCGAATGGCCGTTCCCTTCGGCCCGCCATCGCCGCGCCGGTCGCCGAGCGGTGGCGACGAGGTCGGGGCGTTCGTCGTCCAGCCAGGCCAGGGCGTGGTGGCGGCCGGCACGCTGTGGTACAGCCGGGAGCGGTCCTGAAGGTCGGCGGGGACGTCTTCACCGGGCATGCCCGGAGCGACTCGGGCTACGCGGGCGGGGTCACCAGGGAGGCCGTGACGACCACCGGTGCCGGTCGCCCCGCCTCGCGCAGGGCCTCGGCGGTCATCTCCACCAGCCACACCGCCACGTCCGGCGACCACTCCCGCGTGCCGCAGCCGAACCGGACCACTTCCCGCATCCCGTCGGTGTGCACCGTACGGCGGAGATCGAGGTCAAGCCCGGGGAGCGCGCTCTCGGCCCCCGAGGGCGTGTCCTTCGTGCCCGCCGCGAAGACATCCACCATCCCCTGCGCCTTCTCCCGTACCGCTTCGCGCAGGGCCGTCACGTCGTGCTCGCCACCTCCACCGTCCCCGGGGGTTCGGCAGGAGACGGTCACCACCACCTCGTACCGGGCATCCGGATCGGCCAGGCCGAACCACGGTGCCAGCTCGATCTGGTGGAAGGCGGTGTCGCGCTCGGTCGCGTGCAGCGGCAGCAAGGCGTGCAGACCGGTGAAGGTCACCTCGCCCGCGCGGGCGAGGGCCTCGGACAGCAGGAGGGCGATCGGCCGCAGGGGGAGCCCCGGACGCGGCGGGTCGGTGAGCACCCCTGCCCCCAGCCACGCCAACTGGCGCACCTGACCGTCCTGCGTCCAGTCACCGCCGACCTCCTCATGAGCCCACGCCGTGGGTTCGTGGCTGGCTGTGACCTCGCCGTTCTCGTGCAGCAGCCCGCCCACGGTCCGCCAGCCGTAGGAACCGGCGCGATCGACGACGAGGGAGAGGACGTCCTCCGCGACATCGGTGTCGCCATCCTGCGGCATCACCCCGTCGAACCACGGACGCAGTTGAAGGGTGCCGTGCAGACCGACGGCGACGGTGGGGGGAAACACAGGCAGGCACTCCCGGAGAGAGAAGCAGGCGGTGCCGGAAGAGTACTCTTCCGGCACCGCCCCGGCCGTCAGCCGTGGATCACAGGCCGCAACCCAGCTTCTGCGTCGCGGTGATCTTCTTGTGGCTGTCGTCCGGGTAGCCGATCAGGTCGACGTCGATGACGCTGCGGAACTCGTGCAGACCCACGTTGTACGTGCACTTGTACGCGGCCGCCGTGCGCTTGCCGCTGCCGCCGCCGGAGTAGACGTTCTTGGCCTCCTTGGTGAGGGTCTTCCACTGGCCCCCGCGCTTGACCTGGAGCCACACGGTGACCTTGGCCTTGACGCCCCTGGCCGGGCCGCTCAGGTTCTTCCACCAGCCGTGGGCGTTGATGTGTCCGCGCACCGTGTGCGAGAAGTGGACGTTGTCGCCGAGGGTCTGGAACGCCCCGACGCCGGAACCGGCGCGGGCCGCCTCCGCGGTGGCGACGCTGCGGTACTGCGGCGTGTCGGAGCTTGCGGCCTGGGCCGGGACGGCCGCGCTGACGGCGAGCAGAGTGGCCAGGGCAGCGGAAGCCGCCCCCGTACGGATACGCACGTGGAGTTCCCCCAAAGAAGGTCGTTCGGTCGCGGCACGTTCGACGCGACGTTCGTACGTGCCGCAGTCTAAACACCTGGTCGGGGGCGTGTCTGCGGCGGTCCCCCCTGGCGGGTCCCGCACCGCCGGCCCCCGCCGGAGGGTTCCTCACCGTCGGCCGGCGGTGGCCCCCACCAACTCGTGGGCCAGGTCGAAGCGGACGCCGTCGGGGTTGCGCAGTCCCTTCTCCGCATACCAGGAGCGGTCGGCCTCCGGGTGCGGGCCGCTGACGCCGACCCTGCCCTTGCCGTACGGGGCGACGACGACGGCTGCCGATCCGTTCGGGTAGGTGGCCAACACGTCGGCGTCGGCGTCCTCGTCGAGGAGGAAGGCGGGACCGTCCTGGAAGTACATGTGGCGCTTCTTGTCGCGCCAGGTCACGGGCACCACGGTGTCGCGCTGGTGATGGATCGTGGTGTCCGGCAGGTCGATGTAGCCGTCGGTGTCGCCGGGCAGCAGGTCGAAGCCCGGGTTGCGCCCGGCGAGGTACGCGCCGAAGCACAGGCCCAGGTAGCCGCCTCCGCCGCGGACCCAGTCGCGCACGGCATTGGCCGAGCCGCGCAGGTCCCGCCAGGTCCTTTCGAGGTCGGCGCCGCCGCCGGGCTGTACGTACAACTGCGCGTCGGCGAGAGTGTCGGCGGTGAGGGGCACTCCGGTGCCGGGGCCCACGTACGTCACCCTGAAGGGCTGTGGTGCCCGGCGCAGCAGGTCGGCGACGGACGGCGCGCACTCGGAGCAGCCCTGCGGGCCGTTGTAGACCAGGGCGAGGGGTGACCCGTCGCCCGGCCGGTTACCCCGACCGCCGTGCTCGTCGGAGTCCGCGCGTGCGCCCCGCTCGTCGGAGCCCGAACCTCCGCACCCGGCTGCCAGCAGGGCGGTGGCAGGGAGGATGCCGAAGAGGAGCCGACGCCGGTCCACACCGGCACCGGGCGGACGCGGGCCGACACTCGGGTCCATATCGGTCATGCCTTCTCTCCCCTGTGCCTGCGGTGGTGCCTGCGGTGGTGCCTGCGGCCGGTCTCCACCTGCCGGGGTCCCGCGGTTTCGACCGTGTTCACTGGCGGGCGATGAACACCTGCACTCGCTAGGAGTGTTGTGCATGGTGGAAGGTTCCCGGGAGGAATGGTCCGCCGGGTGATTCTGTGGGCATGGTGGAGCGGGACGCACCGTGTTTGGTCAGGACTCGCGCACGTCCGGTCAGAACTCCCAGACGATCGAAAGGAACGCAGTGCACACCCACGAGAGCAACGTTCAAGGCGACGGGAAGGTCCCGGGAGCCGTTCCGGAGGCGGCTACGGGTCTGCCCCACAGCGCGTACATAGCGGCCGTGGTCGAGGCACTCGAAGCCGCCCGCCTCCACATCCGCGGCCGCCCCCGCACCTGGGGATGCCCCGACCAGGACTCGCACGCCTACCTCTACGCGGAGATCAGGGTCGATCCCCGCCCGGTGCACGACCGCGGCCGGGCGGACGCGCCGCCGGGCGGCGAGTGGCCCAACGGCCTCGACCTGATATGGAGATGGCTGCCGGAGGGGCCGGAGAGCGGACCGCTGTGGCAGTGCAGCGAGCCCAACGACGACGGCAGCCTGGCACGTGAGCATCGTGAGCACGATCTGCCGCTCCTGGGCTGCGCCGCACCGGACGCCGTCGCACGCGCCGCCATCGAGGTCGGCGCCAGGCAGGCTGACGCCGGTATGGGTCGGTGCCGTCCGTCCGGCGCCACCGGCGACATCATCGGCGACGTCTGGGACCAGGCCGACGCGCTGACCGACGCGTGCAAGGCGTGGTTCAGCCGCTGACAGGCGGCACGTCCCGCGTCCTGGGAGGACAGGGGAGGGGAGCGGCGGAGCCCTCAGCCGCCGGTGGTGGTCGCGACCAGCTCGACCTCGAAGCCGTCGGTGTCTTCGAGGTAGGCGGCGTAGTGCTGTCCACCGCCCGCGTGGGGGTGCCGCTCGGGGAACAGCAGACGCCAGCCGTGCCGAGAGGCGCGGGCCGCGAGGTCCTCCACCGTCTCGGCGTCCGTGACGTGAAAGGCCAGGTGGTTGAGCCCGGGGCGGCAGCGATCGTGGTCGGCGGCGGTGAGCGCCGACGATTGCTCGACGACGATGTAGGTCGGCCCGAGGCGCCAGCTCCGGCCGCTCTCCCAGCTCTGGAACGGAACGTAACCCAACGTCTCCAGCAGCCAGCCGAGCGAGTCCTGCGTCCGCCGGAGGTCCTTGACCCACAACTCGACATGGTGCAGCGTTCCGTGCAGCGGATGGTTCATGGTTCCTTTTCGGTTGCTTGAGCCCTGGCGGCACCGCCAGCACTCGACGTGCTTCTGGAGTGCTTCTGGAGTGTCTTTGGAGCCCGGCGACATGGCAGGGACTCGCAGTGCCTCGCCGGACCCCCGGTCCCTCAGCCGTCTGTCCGAGCTTCCCCATTTATACGTGGGGCGCCCGCCTTATACGTGGGGCGCCCGCCGAGGCCGCTGGTGCGGAACCTCCCACGGCGTACGAACGCTCGCGCGTCCCGACGGCCTTTGCCGCCGCAGGCACCGGCGCAGGTCACGAAAGATCAGCCGCGTTCCGGGACGGCAGACGGCAGACGGCAGTCGGGCAGGCCTCTCGGCCGCCCCGGGCAGTACCCGAAGCGGCCGACCGCCGAGTTCACCTCGGCCAGGGCCTGGAGCCCCGGCTTCAGGGCCGCCGCAGGACCGTCGCCTCCGTACCCCAACCGAGCGCGATGCTCCGCTCCACCTGCCAGCCCGACCGCTCGGCGAGGGCGGCGATCGCGGCGGAGTCGCGCAGAGGACTGCCGGTCGCCGCGTACGCGCGCAGGGCCGCCTCGGCCGCGTGCGCGCTCAGGCCGTCGGGCCGGGATGCCTCGACGAGGATCGCCGTACGGGTCCAGGCTGCGAGCCCGGTGAGGAGCAGCACGACCTCGTCGTCGGTGCGGTGCGCGAGGGCCTTCGCGGCGACGGCGACATCGGCGGGGCCCGCCGTCCAGTCGGCACGTTCCGGCGCCGGCACGTGCCCGCGCAGGACCGCGGCGGGTACGTCGTCCTCCGCGACCCGCAGCCGCGGCCGCCGTCCGGCGTCGTCGAGGGCGGCCACCACCGATGCGCTGCCCGGCCCGGACAGGAGGCAGGTCCGGACGTCGTCCCACAGGGGGTCGGCCGTCAGGCCGTTCAGAAGGAAGACCAGTTGCTCGCACTCCTCGACGAGTTCGCCGTAGCGTTCCGCGTCGTGGCACACCGTGTCGTGCAGAGTGGCGCCAGAGGCGAGCCGCCAGGGGGACGCCTCCGACGTGCCCGATGTCCCTGACGTGCCTGATGTTCCTGACGTGTCTGATGTCCCTGACGTGTCCGACGTATCGGGTGTGCGAGGCCTATCGGGTGTGCGAGGCGTATCGGGTGTGCGAGATGCATCGAATGCGCGAGACGCATCGGACGTCGCACCGCCCCCCTGGAGCGCGGGAGCCAGATGGGCGAGGGCGAGCAGCAGCTCGGCCTCGTGCCCGGTGTACTCCTCGCGCTCGTGGTCGTCGAGCAGTTCCTCACCCGCCGGGCCGAGCCGCAGACCGCCGCTCCCCCCGCCGGCAGAGTCGCCACCAGCACCATCTACGACACCGGCGGTGCAGCCGTCACCGACGACCACTCCGCACGCCGCCAACGTCGGAAGCAGCACGCCGAGTCCCGCCCCCGACACCCCGACGTGCCGCGCGAGCGCGTCGGCCGAGAGCCCCGGCGCGTCGGCCAGCGCATCGACGACGCCGAGCTGCAACGCGGCCCGTACGACAAGCCACGGCAGCGGCGACGGGACGCCCCCTCCGGCACCTCCCAGCGAGGCAGCACCCGCAGCACCGGCAGCACCGGCGGAACCGGCAGCACCCGCGGAACCCGCGGCGCCAGCGCCGAAGTCCGCAGCCCCCTCCACCCCCGGCGCGACCGCGACGATCGCCTCCTCCCGGCGGTGCCAGTAACCGGTGACGTTCAGCCGGTCCTTCGGGAGCTTCCGTTCGCGCTCCAGATACCGGCGGACGGGCAGCAGCGCCCGGCTCTCCGCCGCCGCCCAGGCGTAGCCCTCGCCCGCGGGCACCGGCAGCGCGCGGACGGCCGCGTCCAGGGCGGCGGCGTCACCCGGCTCCGCGACCACCCAGGTGATCGTGTCGTCGTCCCGCAGGGCGAGTTCCTGGCGCGCCGAGTCGTCGGCGACGGTCACGAGGACGTGCGCCGTGGCGTCGAGCGGACGTTCGTCGAGGAAGCGGCCGATGGCGGGCAGCGCGGTCTCGTCCCCGATGAGGAGGATCCAGTCGAGCCGGTCCGGCAGCCGCAGCGACGACTTGGGGCCGACGAACCACAGCTCGTCGCCCTCCCGCGCCGAGGTGACCCAGGCCTCCGCGGGTCCGTCGCCGTGCCTCACGAAGTCGAGGTGCAGCTCACCGGCCTCGGGGTCCACACGGCGGGGCGTGTAGTCGCGGGTCAGCCGGTGCTCGGCCGGTGTCCACTCGATGCCGTGCGGCAACTGGGCGGGAAGCGCCGCGTGGACGTCCCCGTCCGCGGCCAGGACCAGCTTGATGTGGTCGTCGAAGCCGGGCGCGGCGAACGCGGGATGGCGGCTCCCGTCGCGGGTGAACGCGGCGAGCTGGTCGCCGCCGAGGACGACCCTTCGCATCCGGGGCGTCACGTCGTGGACGCGGCGCACCGTGACCCGGCGCAGGACGAGGGGATGCGTCGTGTACGCACGCTGCGCGGCCATCAGGAGAACTTCTTCTCGATGAGGTCCAGGAGGGCCATCGACTCGTCGTAGTCACCGCGCAGCACCCAGTACGGCAGGTCGTAGGCGTGGTTCGACTTGAAGGCGGGCAGCGCCCCGTACACGGGGTTCTTCTTCAGGGTGGCGACGTCGGTGGTGTCGCTGTTGAAGCCCATCACGAACACGGACGGCTGGGTGATGTTCTGGCCCACCTTCTCGGTCGAGAGCTCGAACATGTCGCCGCCCTGCCCGTACACCTTGAATCCGCCCTTGGCGAAGACCGGCGCCGGTTCGATGCCGACCTTCTTGAACTCGGTGGGCAGGCCCACGTTCTCCACGAGGCCGTAGGCGGTGCCGTCGCCCGTCAGGGCGAGGAAGGACACCGGTCCCGGCGGCGGCTCGATGGCCTTCTTCACCTCGGAGATCCGCTTGTCGTAGGCGGCCACGTGCTGCTTGTAGACGTCGGCCTTGCCGAACACGTCACCGGCGAGGAAGGAGAACTGGCTCCGCCAGTCACCGAGCTTCTTGCCCACGAGCACGGTCGGAGCGATGTCGGTGAGCTTGTCGTACACCTTCTCCGCCTGGAACAGGGGGAAGCCGATGCCCCCGCCGACGATGAGGTCGGGATCGAGGGCGAGGATCGCCTCCAGGTCGAACCCGTCGACGCTCCACGGCAGGAAGGTCGTGCCCGCCTTCTTCGCCTCCTTCGCCCAGTACGGCGAGAACTTGCCCTTGCCGTCGGCGTCCTCGGGAATCGTGGCGCGCACCGGCACGTCGAGGTCGTAGAGGTATCCGGCGAGGGCGTGGTTCAGGACGACGACGCGCTTGGGCTCGGTCGGCACCTTCACTTCGCCGTAGTCGGTCTTGACCGTACGGGTCTTCGCGGGGGACGCCTTGTCGCCGTCGTCCGACGAGGAGGAGGCGGAGCAGCCGGACAGCGCAAGGACGGCGACGACCGCGAAGGCGAGCAGGCGAGCAGGAACAGACATGGGACCTCATGTGACTGGGCACGATCGAAGATTCGAGCCGTTGGTAAGGTGAGGCTAACCTCGCTTTTTCCGTCGTGTCGATCCGGGTGCGACATCGCCGGTGACGGACACGACGCGTCGCACGTACGGGAGGCACCCTTGCCGATGACATCTCTGGGCACCGTCGTCGCCGAGAACGCCATCCGCTTCCTCGGACACGACACGCACCAGCACGACGAGCCGCATCTCGTGTACGTGGTGACCGGCACGGCCCGGCTGCTCGCCGACGGCGAGGAGTGGCAGCTGGGGCGGCACGAAGCGGTCTGGCTCGCTCCACAGGTGCCGCACGCGCTGCGGATCGAGCCGGGTGGCATGGCGCTCGGGCCCTATCTCAACCCCGGTGACCTGCCCCGACGCCGTGTCCAGCCGCTCGGGGCAGTCCCCGCGATCGTCGAGGTCATGACCACCGCACTGGGTGCCGCGCCGAGTACGAGGGAGCAGGTCCTGCCCTTCCGGCAGGCCCTAGGACGGGTGCTGCGGGGCGTCTCCCGGCAGTACTTCCCCATCGTGCTGCCCACCCACCCCGCGGTGCGCGCCCTCGCCCGCGAAGCCCTGCGCACGCGCACCGCGACGCTGGAGCGGCTCGCCGCCGACCACCGGATGAGCCCCCGTCAGGTGCAGCGCGTCTTCCTCGACGAGACCGGGCTGCCCTTCACACGCTGGCGCAACCGGGCCAGGATGAACGCCGCCGTCGAACACCTCCGTGGCGGGGGCGAGCTGACGGCGGCCGCCAGGGCCGCGGGCTATGCGACCCGGGCCGGACTGCTGCGCGCGCTGAGCCGCGAGTCCGGGGTGCCCGTGAGCGCGCTCACGTCGGACCCGGCGGGGGCGCTCGGCGCCCGCTGAAGCATGACCAGTGCTTCGCTCACGTAGTTTCCGGTATTCCGCTCACGTACGGCACTTCGGACTGTCCGGGTGGCGGGCAGTCAGGGAGGTTCGATGGCACAGGTGCACACGACGACGGCTGAGCCACCGCCACCGCCACCGCCACCGTCGGCTCCACGGCCCTCGACGCCGTCGCCGCGGCGCAGGACGCGTCGCTTTCTCGGCCTGGCCGCGGCCGTCGGTGCCCTCCTCGTGGCGGTGCTGCTCAGCGTCGCGCTCGGCTCGGCGATGCTCCCCCCGGACGTGGTGTGGCAGGCGCTGACCGCTCCGGACGGATCCGCGTCCCACGCCACCGTCAGCGAGGCCCGCGTGGACCGCACCCTGTTGGGCGTCCTCGTCGGTGTGTCGCTCGGCGTGGCGGGAGCACTCATCCAGGCGCTCACCCGCAATCCGCTGGCCGACCCGGGTGTCCTCGGTGTCAACGCGGGTGCGGGCTTCGCCGTCACGCTGGGCGTGGCCGTCCTCGGCGTCACACGCATCGAGCAGTATCTGCCCCTCGCCTTCGCCGGGGCCGTCATCGGTTCCGCCGTGGTCTACCTCGCCGCGAGCGGCGGACGGGGCGGACCCTCGCCCCTGCGGCTCACCCTCGTCGGGGTCGCCTTCACGGCGGTCCTCTCCGGGATCTCCCAGACCCTCGCCCTGATCGACACGGAGACCTTCGACCGCATGAGGTTCTGGGGAGCCGGTACCCTCGCCGACCGCCCGACGGACACCGCGGCTGCCATCGCGCCCTTCGTCCTGGCCGGGCTGCTGGCCGCCGTCTGCTGTGCGCGCCCGCTCAACGCCATCGCCCTCGGCGACGACGCGGCGCGGGCCTTCGGGCTGCGGGTCGGCGCGACCCGGTGCGGCGTGGTGGTCGCGGTGGCCCTGCTGTGCGGTGCGGCCACGGCCGCGGCCGGGCCCCTGATGTTCGTCGGCCTCATGGTGCCGCACGCGGTGCGCTGGCTCACCGGGCCCGACTGGCGCTGGATCCTCGCCTACTCCGCCGTCCTCGCTCCGGCGATCGTGCTTGTCGCCGACGTGGTCGGCCGGCTGGTCGTGGTCCCCGCCGAACTGCCGGTCGGTGTGATGATGCCGCTCATCGGCGCGCCGGTCCTGATCCTGCTGGTGCGCGGTCGCCGGGCGAGGGCACTGTGAACGGGGCGATCGTCCTCAGGGCGGGAACCCTGAGCCTGAGAGTGCGCCGCCGCGCGGTCCTCGTGTGCGCGCTGCTGTGGATCACGCTGATCGCGCTGGCCCTGTGGGCCTTCACCCTCGGCAGCTACCCGCTGAGCCTCGGCGACCTGACCGCCGTCATGACGGGCACGGCGAGGAACAGCGTCCGCACCGTCGTCCTGGAGTGGCGGGCGCCGCGCATCGTCGCCGCCGTACTGTTCGGAGCCGCCCTCGCCGTGGGCGGCGCGATCTTCCAGTCCCTGACCCGCAACCCGCTCGGCAGCCCCGACGTCATCGGCTTCACCACGGGCTCCTACACCGGAGTCGTCCTCACCCTCCTCGCGGGCGCGACCAGCTACTCGGCCCTCGCGGCGGGCGCGCTCGCCGGTGGTCTCCTCACCGCCTTCGCCGTGTACCTGCTGGCGTTCCAGCGGGGCGCGGGCGGCTTCCGGCTCATCGTCGTGGGCATCGCGGTCGGTGCGATGCTGTCCTCCCTCAACACCTGGTTCCTGGTGAAGGCCGACGTCGACAGCGCCCTGCGGGCCGCGGTGTGGGGCGCCGGTTCCCTGAGCGGTGTCGGCTGGCCCGCCGTCACGACGGCCGCCGTCGTGCTCGCGGGGGTCGCCGCCGCGGCGCCGGTGGCGCAACGCCGGATGCGGCGGCTCGAACTGGGCGACGACACGGCGGCGATGCTGGGCGTACCCGTGGAGCGTACGAAGCTGATGCTGGTCGTCCTCGGTGTGGCCGCCACCGCCGTGGTGACCGCCGTGGCCGGACCGATCGCGTTCGTCGCGCTGGCCGCGCCCCAGATCGCCCGGCGCCTGACCGGTCACGGAAACTCCGTCGACCTGGTGGGGGCCGGGCTCGTCGGGGCGATCCTGCTGCTCGGCGCCGACATCGCCGCGCAGCACGCGATCTCCGGTGTGCAACTGCCGACCGGCGCGGTCACCGTGTGCGTCGGCGGGGCGTACCTCCTGGTGCTGTTGGTACGGGAGGGGCGAAGGGCGTAGCGGATTCGTCGGGTGGGGGAGGGGCACATCGCGCCCGGTGATCCCGGTGATGCGGCTCGCACCGCCGGGCGGCCGCACGGGACCTGATGCGACTCCTGCCGCCGGGTCGGCCGCACGGGACTGATCGACAAGTCGCGTCACCTGTGTCTTCTGCTGTGTCCTCTGCGTCACCTGCGTCATCCGCGCGTGAGCCAAACGTCAGCGGTGCGTGAGCGCCCCAGGTCAGGATGAGGGTGAACGTCGCAGCGGAGATGTGGTCCGACAGCGGAGAGCAGGCTCGCCGAACGTTCGGACGGATGATCGTCACAGGGCGGTCGGCTCGGATGCCGAGCCGACCGCCCACCCGCTCGACCGGTAGGGAACAAGCACCTCGGCGCCCCAATTGTCATGCGCGCGTCCAAGGATGTGTGCGTGCCCGCGTGAGCCGACCATCGTCCGTCGCCGACCCGATGGAACCCGCCCGGCGTGGGCGGATGGTGAAAGGACTCCCATGCGGAGCGCGAAGACTGGCAGATCTGCACGGACCGACAGGGCCGCACGAGCCGGGCGGCCCCGCCCTCGGACAGCCGTCGCCACGGCCGTCGCGATCGCGGCCCTGGCCGCCTCGATCACCGGCGCCACCGCCTCCGCCGCCCCCGACCACGGCGCCGACTCTGGCAAGGCCACCGGCACGGCGCGGTCCGGGGAGCCCTCGCAGCGCGTCGAGTACTTCACCGGCCCCGACAGCCACCCCCGGCACCACACGCTCCCCGCCCCCGGCCCGCTGAACAGCAGGCAGCGGACCGCGATCGCCCGGGACGGCAAAGTCGTCCCGGTCGTGCAGAGCGGCCCCGTCGGGGCCAAGACCGACGTGGTGTTCATCGGCGACGGCTACACCAAGTCGCAGCAGAAGGACTTCGTGGCCGACGTGCGCAAGAAGTGGAAGGAGGTCTCCGCGGTCGCGCCGTATTCCACGTACAAGAACCAGTTCAACGTGTGGGCCGTGGAGGCCCACTCGCCGCAGTCGGGTGTCGGAGGCGATCCGGACTACGGCACGAGCAAGCGGACCGCGCTCGGCTCGTCGTTCTGGTGCGACAACGTCGAGCGCCTGCTGTGCGTCAACCCCGAGAAGGTCGAGGCGTACGCCAGCAAGGCCGCCGACGCCGACCTCGTGATCGTCCTGGCCAACTCCACCAAGTACGGAGGCGCGGGCTACAACGACATCACGTCGCCCTCCGGGTACGACGGCATAGCCACCGCCTCCTCGGACAACCCCGACTCCTCCCAGATCATCGTCCACGAGACCGGCCACTCGCTGGGCAAGCTCGCCGACGAGTACTGGTACGACGACTACGGCACCTACGGCGGCGCCGAGCCGTGGGAGTCGAACATCAGCAAGCTCACCAAGACCAAGCTGGCCGAGCAGAAGAAGAAGTGGTACCGCTGGATCGGCCGGACCTCTCCGGACGGCGGCACCGTCGGCGCGTACCGGGGCGGCGGCTACTACCCCCGCGGCATCTACCGCCCCACCGAGAACTCCATCATGCGGACCCTGGGCAACGAGTTCAACCTCCCCGGACGCGAGGCGATGATCGCGGGCTTCCACCGGCACGCGTCGGTGATCAGCAGCACCACGCCCACGGACAAGCGGGTGCGCCGCACGCAGCGCGTCACCGTCCAGGCGGACAAGCGCATTCAGCTGCGCTGGTACGTCGACGGCCGCGCGACCGGAACGTACAAGGACAAGGCGAGTGTGACGCCGCGTGACCTCGGCGTACCGGCCGACGGGCGCGCGCACACGGTCTCGGTGCGGGGCACCGACACCACGAAGGCGGTCATCGATCCGGCACTGCGCAAGCTCCTGACCAAGAAGCTCACCTGGCGCGTCACCAGCTGACGCCCGCTTGTCGCCATCGCAGGCGGGTGGCGGTGATCAGCCTTCGGCCGATCGTCGCCACCCGCCTGCCGGGCTAGAGGCCCAGAAGATCGGTGAGGTCGTCCGCGTGTTCTTCCTCCTCCTCGAGGATCTTCTCGAGCATGCGCCGGGTGGTGGGGTCGCTCTCGCCGATCCAGCGGATCATCTCCTGGTAGGTCGCGATGACAATGCGCTCCGCGACGAGGTTCTCCTGAAGCATCCGCTTCAGGTCGCTCTCGTCCGTCGTGACGTAGTCGGTGTGGGAGCGCTCCCGAAGCGTCGCCGGATCGAAGTCGGGGCTGCCCCCGAGCTGGCTGACGCGTTCGGCGGCCCAGAGGCCGTGCTGCAACTCCTCCTGCGCGTGCTCGGTGAACTCCGCGGCCACCTGCGCGCGGTCGATTCCGGTGGCGGCGATCGCGTGCTGGGAGTAGCGCAGGTAGCAGACGACCTCCGTGGCCACGACCTGGTTGAGCACCTCGATAAGCCGTTCGCGGTCGGCGCCGTACGTCTTGGTGACCGGCCCCTGCTCCATCTGGGTCCGGGCGTCGTTGCGGATCTTCGTGACATCGACCTCGAACTGGTTCTGCATGCGCCTTCGTCTCCTCTCGGGTACGGGTGAGCCGAGGTCACTGTGCGCCACGGAGGTTGCCGCCGCGGCGATGACACTCCGAGCAGACGAGGGGTGTCGCGGTGCCGGTCGCGCGTCAGATCCGCCAGCCGCGAATGCGGTCGGCTGCCTGGTAGACGGTGGTCTTGCTGCCCTGGATGTCACGGACCAGCTCGACGAGCGCGCCGTACGGCGGGTCGATGCCGTGACCGGCGGCGTGCATGTAGGCGGCCGCGACCTGGCAGGCGTACAGGGAGTTGCGGTGCGGCAGCGGTTCGAGCCGCACCAGGGTGTGCAACAGGGCCGCGGCACGCCAGGCGGCGTCGGGCGGAGTGATCCCCGGGCGGGGGATGAGGGTCTTGTGGCGGGCGACCGCGGCGACCAGGGCGGAGTAGTCCGCGACGGTGACGTCCTCGGGAACAGACTGCTCCTGGACGTCGAGCAGCCAGGCGATGTCGATATGGAGCACCATCAGGCGGCTTCGGCTCCCCGGGGACGGCCGGCCGGGGGCACTTCGTCGGGGAACGCGTCGTCGAACTCGGCACGGTGCTGTTCACCCCAGGAGGTGGCGTACCGCAGGAACTGCAGACGTTGCCTCTCCCGCAGGGACAGGTCGTGGACGTACTGCTTGAGGGAGGTGCCCGCTGCCGCTGCCGCGGCCCGCAGTTCTTCCATCTCCTCGTCGCTGTAGCTGATGTTCAAGGACGGCATGCCCTCATGGTACCTACTCGGTACCTGGAGGGGAATCCGCTTCCTGCCGACCGTCTGCCGTCACCGCTTTTTGTCATCCGCCTCCGCCATCGCCCCGACCGCCGTCGGTGACGACTGGTGGGTCGAGGCCGTCATCCTGACCGAGAGCGCGGAGCACGCTTGCGGTGAGCTGCTACGGCTCGGCGTCGACGTGGAGGTCGTCGAACCGTTCACCTGGCGCTTGCTGCGGGCGCTCTAGTCCGATGGCGGCGGTGGAGGTGGTGGAGGCGGTGGCGGGCCCCACTCGCTCTGATCTGCCTACCCCGCCTCGCGGTCGGGGTGGCGGGGTGCGGGCTGGTCGTCGCGGATCAGTAGGTGCGGGCGGGTGCGGGTGCGAGTGCGGGTCTGCTCAGTGAGTGCAGCGAGGTCACTCGGCGACCGTCGTCGAACAGCAGGCCCGGCACGCAACTGGTCGTCGAATGGCCGGACGAGGGTGTCCACAGGGAGGGCGGCGGCCTGACCGCTGAGCGGCGGGTCTTCCGCGAAAGGCTGCGCCTGGAGACGGGGGAGATGTTCGCTCCGCTGCGACGTGCGGCCCCTCGACACCACGGTGGAGGTCGGGGTCACCGCTACCAGCCGTCCGCCCATGACTGGCGCCCTCTGCCCACGGCCTCCTGGCCGGCGGAGAAGACCGACGAGATGCTCGGCGTCGGCGCCATCTCGCCGGAGCGATGGAGCAGGGTCACCGACATCATGTGGCGCCACGAGATGGACGGGACACCGCTGCGGCGGCCCGGGGTGCACTCCGGTGTCACTCCGGGACCGTCTGTCTGAGGCCCTCCGCGAGGGAGCTGTCGGCCGGCCCGGTGCGTTCGCCGAGCTGGGCTACGGCCCCTTCCCGCTGCTCGCCTTCGCGAGTTCGCGGGAGATGGCGTGTTCGCCCTGTCCGCGCACGGCCTGCTCCAGACTGTGGTCGTCGCGCTGCGAGAACCGCTCGCCCTTGGCGAAGTCGTCCTCGCTCAGCACCTGGCCGCACCACTCACCTCGCCCCGCCACATGGTCGTCGAACGGCACGGCCGCGCCCTCGCCGAGGACAATCCACTGGTCGGCGTCCCAGCGCAGGGCGAGGACGTAGGTGTGACCGGTCTCCAGCCGAGGCGCCTCCGGGGCGGTGCCCTTGAGCCGTTTGCCGTTGCGGTACACCGACCAGCCCGGGGCGGTCATGTCGAACTCGGTGCCCAGCTCATGCCGAGGGGCGGCAGCGGACCACAGCACCTTCTCCTTCCGGAACGTCACCGCCCGGTCGACGGTGTACCGCACCGCCCCCTTGGCGACGTCCTGCCTGTTGCTCTCCCGCTCGGAGGCCGGCACCGCCACGACCACGTGGTCCGCGCCCGCTTTCCAGTCCGCCGCGGTCCGGGAGGGGTAGGGGTCGTCGGCCGCACCGCAGCCCGCCACAGTGCGCACCCCCTCCCCGCCGATCAGCACACTCGCGGTGATACCGACCGCGGCCAACACAGCCACAGCTGGTCTGCCGGACAACAGGGGATGGACCGTGAACCTCAACTCAAGACTCCCGTTCTCGAACAGCATCGTTTTATTCAGTGCCTACACATGCCTTGATCACATTCCTCGCCGGTTGGTTCCGAGCGAGCTGCCACGAGGGGCGACCTGCGCGGACGAGGCAGCGCGGGGAAGCAGGAGGCGGGCGTCCGACGGCAGCGATCGGGCCCGACAAGGGCCTTGGCGAACAGCCCGTGTGCGGATCGCAGCAGGGCGGAGCGGCCCCGAGCACGCAGGCGCCGCGTGCTGCGCAGCTGCGCCGCGCTGTCGTTCACGCCGGGCGGCACACACATGCCACTCCCGGTTGCAGCCGCTTCCACCGGGTCGGTCGCTCCCTCGGACAACTGACCGTTTCAGTACGAGTTGAGCTGTGAGTCTTGTGCTCGGGGATCTTGATCGGCAGGGTGTTCCGAGTGCGTGCTGACCTTCTGGACGTGGACGACTGCGCCGTCGACGGGTGGCATGTCAGGGCCCTGAAAGGCGGGATCACGTCGGCCCCTCGCCCGTCGACCGTGTCCGCCCCGGCTCCGAACACCATCTGATCGTCGACCGCTCAAGGCACGTCGCATGATTGGGCTCACCATTCGAGGCGGGCCTGACCCACGGATCGATCCATGAACACACCATGCACGGCGCCCAGTCCGGACGGGCAAGTCTGTGCGGCTGCCAGCCGCCGTGGAGCAAGCCGTGAGACAGAGCCGCATGAGGCAAGCCGGACAGATCCTCGCCTCAACCGGCTGCACCGCCTGCGCCTCGCTGCCTCCGGATCTCATTCTGGAACCATCAGCAAGTCGGAAGCGGATTGAGGTCTGCGGCGGCCGCCAGGGCGTCAGTCCGAGGCGCGTCGTCCGTCAGGCGCGTTCGTAGATCGCCCCGGACTCGCTCCTGCGCAGGATGCCCTCGTCCACCAGCGCACGGCGCAGCGTCACCCAGTCGTCGAACCACTCGCCGCAGATCGCGTTGATCTTGGCTTCTGGGTAGGGCGTCCCAGGCTCGAAGGAGTCCTTCACCACGTCCAGCACCCGACTGCGTACGTCCCTGTCACCGGGGATCGAGGTCAGTCGGCCACGCCGGAAGTATGAGCCCGCTCCATCTCCACCGGCCCGCCCGGCGACCCTGACCTCGGCCCGTACGGCCAGGCGGAAGGTCTCGTCGAGCAGCGTGTACGTGCGCTCACCGTGGTCGTAGCGCGCGATGTCGACCTCCACCAGCTTCTGCAGTGCCATGGCGGCGGCTGAGGGGCGCAGCCCGGCCTGTTCGGCGACCTCGGCCGCGGTCGTGGCTCCCAGGGCGAGGGCCGCGTAGGCGGCGCGCCGGTCGTTCTGGGCGAGCGCGCCCACCAGGTCGCGACAGGAGGGCTGGTGGGTGTCTGCGGGGGGAGTGTTCATCGTGTCCGTTCCGCTTGTCGTTCGGGCCGCAGCCGGGTGTCCTTCGACCCGCCTGAGGCCTGAGGCCTGAGGCCTGAGGCCTGAGGCGTGGGGGGACTCATGGTTCGCGGTTCGCGGTCTGCGGGCGCAGGTGGTCGAGGAGCCCGCCGGGCACGGGGTAGGGAGACTCCTGGGGGAGGAGCTGCCGGGCGGCTTCCAGATCGTCGCCGCGTACGTGCCCGTGGATCTCGTGGGCGAGAGCGGTCACGTCGGTGATGCCGACCGTCCACTCGTCCGCGTAGCGACGTGCGGCTTCCCCGGCCAGTCCGAGTTGCAGGGAGCGGTAGGGGAGGGGCAGCAGGCGGATATCGCGCTCGGGGTCCCACTGGACACGGGCAGGGGCCTGCTTCAACTGCTGCTTCCAGAGGGCCCGGTCGCCGTGCAGGCCGTGTTCGTAGTGGGACAGGCAAGCGTGCCGCAACGCCCACTCGAAGCCTTCGCGGGTGATCTCGACGGCGAGGACGGTGTCCTGGCCCTCCTTGGTCCCCCACCCGCAGCGGTACATCATCCAGAGGAAGGACGGCTTGATCCACGTCATCCGGTCCCGCTGCCAGGATGCCGGGAAACGGCCGTCCCGGGCGGCGGGCAGGCCTATCTCTGCTGGATACGCCTGGTAGACGACGACCGTGGAGCCGGTATGGCGGGCGCGGATCTGCTGCTGGAGTTCTGCCACGGAGACAGCGTGCGCGCCCTGTTCCCCGTACGCCACCGAATTTGCTGCCGGGCGGGCCTGCTGCTCAGAAGGCGCGACCGGCCGGCGGGAACCGCACCAGGCCGAGCACGCCAACGAGAGACCCAACACGTCGACCAGACCGAACACGTCGACCAGGCCGAACCGCAGGGTGCGGTGCGCGGCTGTCAGGTGCCCTTGGGGCTGAGGCCCTCGACGGAGAGCCGAAAGGCGCGCTCCGCCTGAACAGCCGCGTCGGGATGGCTCTCGGTGGCCAACGCGATGCCGACTACCACCGTGAGCAGATCGTGAACGGTGACGTCCTCCCGTACGCACTCATCGGCGACCGCCCGGTGCAGCAGGGGCGCGACGGCCTCCACCAGGACCGTCGCACAGGAGTCCGGAGCGCTGTCGTCCCCGAGGGGCTCGTAGGACAGGGCGTCGGCCAGGCCGCGCGCGGCGACGGAGTAGTCGAGCAGTTCGCGCAGCCAGGTCAGCAGCGCCGCGCGGCTGTCGTCCTCGGCGCCGAGTGACTCGGCGAGGTCGCTCAGGGCGTGGACGCGCTGTTTGAAGACGGCTTCGAGCAAGGCCTTGCGGGTGGGGAAGTGGCGGCGCACGGTGGCAGATCCGACGCCCGCAGTGCGGGCGATCTGCTCCAGTGAGGCCTGCGCGCCGTGGGTGGCGACCTCGACCTCTGCCACGGCGAGGATGCGGGCGTAGTTGTAGCGGGCGTCCGAGCGTTGGCCGGTCATGATCTCCCCAGCGTTGACGAGTGGTGACGAGTGGCTACGAGTGGTGACGGGTGGCGACGACGCCGATGTCGACGGCTGACTCCAGCACCGCCGATCCCACGTCGACGAGCCCGGCATTGATAAGTGGTGGGCCCCGCCATATTCTAGCGAGCAGTAAACGGCGGGCCCCGCCGTTTACGATGTGCCTGTGGCGCGCCTGTGGCGTGCCCGACTGCCAGGAGAGGTACTCATGTCAGATCCCACGGCTCCCGTACTCGTCACCGGTGCGACCGGCCGCCAAGGGGGCGCGACTGCCCGAACGCTGCTCGGGCAGGGAGTGCACGTGCGCGCCCTGGTGCGCGACCCGCACACAGAGCGCGCACAAGCCATCGAGAAGCTCGGCGCCCACCTGATCGTCGGTGATCTGACCGACCCTTCGACCCTGGAGGCGGCTGTGAGCGGTGTACGCGGCGTCTTCTCCGTGCAGATGCCCGCGTTCACCGAAGAGGGCGTCGACTTCGACAACGAGATCAGTCAGGCACACAACCTCATGGCCGCCGCCAAGGCCGCCGGTGTTCGTCAGTTCGTCCAGTCCTCGACAAGTGGTGTGGGCCGGCACACCGAGGCACCGGGATGGGCCGAAGGCCACTGGGAGATCATGGATCGCCCCCTGGGCGCCAAGGCGGCGATCGAGCACCGCCTACGCGAACTGGACTTCCCTCGCTGGACGTTGCTCAAGCCTTCGTTCTTCATGGAGAACTTCGAGCCGTCCATGCGCTTCTACTTCCCCCGCGGAGTCGAAGGCGGCCTGGTGACCCTCGTCAAACCGGGTACGCACCTGGCACTCGTGGCGACCGCGGACGTGGGGCGAGCCGCCGTGGCCGCCTTCTCCGCACCTGATGAGTACCACCGCCTGGAACTCGAACTCGCCGGCGACTACCTGCCCATGACGCAGATCGCCGAGACCCTCTCACGCGCCCTCGGGCACCCGCTGACGGCCCCGGAAATGACCGAGGACCAGGCCCGCGCCGCGGGCATGGCGGACATGGGGGCCACACACGCCTTCTTGAACGTGTTCGACCAGCCGGCCCGGCCCGAGTTCGCCCGTGCTCTGGGTATCGACGTGACGAGCTTCGAGCAGTGGGCGCAGGAGCAGCTGGGCCCTGCCGCATGAGTGCCGACTGACTGCCCTGACACGACACGACACGACACGACACGACGAGGCACGGCACGGCACGGCCATCACTTGCCCCTGCGGGCCGCAGCTCGGCGGTGGCCCGGTCGACGAGCTCGGAGAAGGCCCCGTCCGGGTCGGCAAGCCAGCAAGATGTGGCGTGCCGGGTGAGCGCCGGCGCCACATCGACGAGGAAGCGTGCTGTGCACGGCTCCACGCCGCCGCTCTGGAGCGTCCGGGCCAGTGCGTCGGCGATGTCGGCGAACTTGATCAGATCGCGCTCGGCCAAGGCGGGGCCGGCGGCGATCACTTCGACGCGGCGCAGCAGGAACTCACGCGACGGAAAGACCTCGTCGGCGGTTCCCAGCGCGGTCAGCAGTGCCTTCGGATCCCCCGACGTCATCGTGCTCCGCGACGTCCCGAAGCCGGAACCGGGGCCCGGCCGGATCCGGATCGCCGTGCGGGCGTGCGGCCTCGCCCCAGCCGACTGGGCGGTGGTCGACGGCCTCCTCGCCGACCGGTTGCCGCCGCTCCCGCGCGTGCTCGGCACCGAGGTCGCGGGCACCGTCGACGTGCTCGGCGAGGGCGTCACCACCGAGCAGGCCGCCGCTTTACCGATGGCGGCCGAGACGGCGTGGCAGGCGCTGGACGATCTCGGCGTCCAGCCGGGTGAGCTGCTGCTCGTCCACGGCGCGGGCTCCACCGTGATCAATACACCTAGCGCTGCACCGGGGTGTCGGGGTGATCGCCACCGCCGGGCCGACCCGGGCCGCCGCCCTCGAAGCGATCGGCGCCCAGGTGACCGACTACGGCGACGGCATGGCCGAACGCGTCACCGCACTGGCCGGAGGCCGCGTCGACCGTGCCCTGGACACGGCCCCCACCGGCGGCCGGATCGACCGCGTCGCGGCCAAGCGCAGCCAGTCCCGGCGGCCAGGCGGCAAACTCATGCTCGTCCCGTGACGTCTCCTGGTGGTTCCGCGATTCGGCGGTTCCGGGAACGGCAGCGTCCCCTTCCTGGAATCACATCGCGCGCCCTCTTCCTGGAGTGCACGGTCAGCGAGAAGGACGCGAGGGGCGCAGCGGTGGTCCGCCACGGCCGGCACAGGTGAAGCTTGAGGAGCCCGACGCCGGCGACCTGCGCCCGGAAGGTGAACGTCCGCGCGCCGGAGGCGCCGGGCGCGGCGCCTGCACCCGGCGAGAATCGTGTCCCCTGCGCGACCAGGACGGCCGAGGCCTCCGAGGCGATGAGCCACAGATGGCCGGTCGTGGGATTCTCGGGCAGCGTCACTGCCACCGAATCTCCCACGCGTACGTGGATGTCACGGCCGTCGTCGGCCTCGGTGCAGGTCACCTGCGGCACACCGGCCTCCTCCACGCCGGGAGGGACCCACCGGCACAGGCGGGTGCGGAACCTGGAGCCACTTTCCGGTCATTGCCGCGCGAGAGCTGGTCGATATGGACAGTGCAGAGCAAAGTGACCCCTCTCGCGACGGTGGCTCATCCGGTTTCACGGTTCGTGGTTCATGGTTCATGTTTTATGTTTTATGGGGGACAGAATGGCATCAGAAGCACAGCGATTGGAAGAAATCCGGCGGGCCATCGCCCGGCACAACGCCGACTGGCGCGCCGGCGCCAATCGGCTGACGCGACTGTCCGCCGAGGCGCGGCGCCGCCGCCTCGGCTTCGTACCCGGCCCCCACGACCCGTCGCTCGCCGAACGCGAAGCGGTGGCCTTGCGCAATCAGCAGAGCCCCACCACGGATTCCCCGGATTCCCGGGCGGCCCTCGGGGTGCCGACCGCCTATGACCTGCGGAACGTGGACGGTCAGAACTACATCACGCCTGTGCGCGATCAGGGCGACTGCGGCTCGTGCGTGGCCTTCGGGACCCTTGCCGCCGCCGAAGGCACGTACCGGGTGGCGCTGAAGAACCCGAACCTGGAGATCGACTACTCCGAGGCGCATCTCTTCCACTGCCACGCACGGCGCGAGGGCCGCACATGCGGCAACGGCTGGTGGGTGGATCGCGCGCTCGAAGCCGTCAAGAACTCCGGTGTCGTGGACGAGCGCTGCTGTCCGTACACGGCCGGCGCCCAGAACTGCCCGGCGCTGTGCGACAGTTCCCCGTCCCGGCTCACTCGCATCGAGAACTGGCGCCGCTATGTCACCGCGGCCTCCATGAAGCTCTGGCTGTGCAGCGAGGGGCCGCTGATCGCCTGTCTCACGGTGTACGAGGACTTCTTCGCCTACACCACGGGTGCGTACCGGCACGTGTGGGGCGAGGAGGTCGGCGGGCACTGTGTCTGCGTCGTGGGCTACGACGACGAGGGCGGCTACTGGATCTGCAAGAACAGCTGGGGCGAGGACTGGGGCGAGAGAGGCTTCTTCCGCGTCCGCTACGGCGCCGTGGGCATCGACGCCGAGATGTGGACCGTCGAGGGCATCCGGAGCCCGTTCGCGGTGCGGGACGCCGCCTTTGTGTCGCAGTCCTTGCCCACCGCGATGGTGCCCGGTCAGGGATACGACGTCGCAGTCACCCTGCGCAACACCGGGATCCAGACGTGGACACGAGGAAGCAACTACCGTCTGGGGTCACAGAATCCGCAGGACAACATGGTCTGGGGCCTCGGCCGGGTCGACGTACCGCACCGGGTGCCGACCTGGGGCGAGGCGACCTTCGCCTTCCGTGTGACCGCGCCCGCGCAGTTGCCCGCCCACCACCAGTGGCGGATGGTGCAGGACGGTGTCGAGTGGTTCGGCGGGACCACCCCGGACGTGCTCGTGGAGGCTTCGGGTGTGAGCGTGCGCCACGGCGCCACGCTGCGCGTACGGCACGCCATGACCTGGGCGAACCTCCACTCCCACCCCTACGTGTACGGTCACCCGGGTTCGTCGGGGCAGCAGCAGGTCACCTGCTACGACGGGGCCGACGACAACGACCTGTGGATCGTCAGGGGCCCTGACGGAACACCGTCGGACCACCGCGTCGGCCAACAGGTCTCGCACGGTGACCTGATACGCCTCGAACACATGGCCACCCGGAGGAACCTGCACAGCCACGGCGGTGTCCCCTCCCCAGTCACGGGACAGCAAGAGGTCACCTGCTTCGGTGAGGGGGGACAGGGCGACGGCAACGACACCTGGCGGGTGGAGATCGAGGGTGGCGGAACCTGGCAGGCGGGTCGGCGGATCCGTCTGATCCACGTGGCGACCGGGCACGCCCTCCACTCGCACCGGGGCCATGCGCATCCGGACTGGACCATGGGCCAGCAGGAGGTCACGTGTTTTGCCGGGCGTGACGCCAACGACCTCTGGTTCGCCTCCGACTTCCGGGCGCGCGACGCGCTGTTCGTCGCGCAGTCGGTGCCCACCACCATGGTGCGCGGCCAGAGCTATGACGTCACCGTGACGATGTGCAATGTCGGCACGGAGACCTGGACGGCGGCCGACTCCCACCGTCTGGGTTCGCAGAGCCCGCAGGACAACCAGACCTGGGGCCCCGCCCGCGTCGAGCTGCCCCGTACGGTCGCTCCCGGCGAGCACGTCACCTTCGCGTTCCGCGTGACCGCGCCCGCTGCCGCGGGCGTCTCCCACTTCCAGTGGCGCATGCTGCGCGAGGGCGCCGAGTGGTTCGGCGCGCTGTCGGCGCGTACGCCCATACGCGTCTACACGACGACGGAGGATGCCACCGTCCCCGATGCCACGGGGCTCGCCCGCAACGCGGCCGGGAACTTGATCCGCGACGCGGAGCTCGTGCCGCGTTTCACCGGCGCTCAGGGAGCGCGAGTGGAGGTGGGCAGCCAGGAGCCCGGAGCCGGCACCAAGGTGCGGCGTGGCGGCACGGTGACACTGCGCATGGTCCACACCGACTAGCGATCCCGGTCGGCGCGGCCGTGTCGACCCTCGCGTGCCGCGCCGCGCCGCGCCGTGCCGTGCCGGGAGAGGCAGGTGTCCCGACGGTGGTGGCGGGCTTCCCTCGATCGGGCTGCCCCGGCGTTTTTGTCGGCAACCAGGGAATGAGGATCCTGGCTGACCGGCGGCCCTGCTCCGCACGGATGCCGCGCTGACGGCAAACCGCCCAGCAGCTTCCTGCCCGGGACCAGAGGGGCGTGACCGACGGCGCGTCCCGAAGGCTTCGGGCTTGTCCGACGGTAACGCTGAGAAGATGAGGAACCCCATGGAAAGCGCCCGTGCTGTGGAGCGTGCGTTGGAGGACGCGGCACCGCACCTGCTGGTGCAGGTACTGACGATGTCCCTGCAACAGCGTTATGGCGCGAGTGCGGTGCGGCTGCGGCTGGTGGATCACGCGATGCGTTCCTTGCAGCCGGTCGGACCGAGCGCCCGGAGCGGGGAACCGGCGCCTGTCGCCAACAGCCCGCAGGGCCGGGCTTTCGGCGCTCAGGAACCCTATGACACGCCCAGCGGTGACGGCGAGACACGGTTGCACCTTCCGGTGACCTTTCGCGGCGACCGACTGGGCGTGCTGTCGATGACTGCACCTGCCGACTCCCTCTCGCCATCCGTTCGGGCGGAGTTGCAGCACATCTGCACGGTCCTCGCCCGAGAGATCCTGTTGGCGGGGCGGGAGACGGATCAGTACGAGGTCCAGCGCCGGGCCGAGCACTTGACGCTCGCTGCCGAGATGCAGTGGTTGCTGTTGCCGAGCCGGTCGGTAGCGAAGGAGGAGTTCGAGCTCGGGGCCCAGCTCGAACCGGCGTACGCCGTGTTCGGAGACGGCTTCGACTGGTCGGTCTCGGCGGACCATCTGACCGTGGCCGTCGTCAACGGGATGGGGCAGGGCATGGACGCCTCCCTCCTGACCGTGCTGGCCGTCAACGCCGTGCGCAACGCGCGCCGGGCGGGGCTGGACCTGGCCGGCCAGGCGGCCCTCGCCGATGAAGCCGTGTACGCGCAGCACCGGGGGAACGCCCATGTGGCGGTGCTCCTGTTGCGCTTCTCCCTGGCGACGGGGCGGATGGAGGTTGTCGATGCCGGTTCTCCGCACATGTGGCGTCTGCGCGGCGGAACGCTGACAGAAGTGCGCCTCGAGGCGCAGATGCCCCTGGGGATGTTCGGGGACACGCACTACGAGTCGCAAGAACTGTGCGTGGAGCCGAAGGACCGCCTGCTGATCGCCAGCGACGGTGTCTACGCGGCTGTTTCGGCGGCCGGAGAGGTGTACGGGGAGCGGGGCCTTGAGCGTGCGGTGAAGGGCACGCGGCTGCTGCCGCCCGCCCAGGTTCCGGCAGCCGTGCTCAGTCGCCTCGCCCAGCATCAAGGAGAGTCGCCGCTGTCGGACGACGCGGTCGTGATGTGCGTCGACTGGCTCGGGCGCAGCTCCGCGGCGGCGGAAGCCACTGATTAGCGGCTGGGCTCCGCACGCGAGGAGCCACAGGGTTCGTGAGGTGACGAGCCACGGGATTCTTCGGGCGACGCGCCGCAGGGCTCCGCACGCGAGGAGCCGCGCGGCTCCTCAGGCGGAACGGGCAGCTCGCTCCTCCGCGGCACCCCCCGGATGACGATCCGCGGCCGTACGCAGGATCTCCGCGCTCCGGATCAGCGCGTCGCGCTGTGCCGGAGCCATCGTGTCCAGGACCTCGGCCAGGGCGCGCTCACGTCCCTGTCGCAACTCCGTCAGGTAGTCGGTGGCCCGGTGCGTCAGATGGAGTTCGATCTCCCTGCCGCTCTGCGCGCTCGGGGCACGCCGGACGAATCCCGTCGCTTCCAGTCGTGTGCACAGGCGACTCAGGGGCGAGGGAGCCGAGTCCAGGGCTTCCCCCAGATCCCGCAGGCTGACCCCCGCCGTGTTGTCCAGCGCGTACAGAACGCGCAGCTGGGAGGCGGAGACGAGGTGATGCGGATGGTTCTGGCGCTCGCGTTCCCACAGGGACTCCAGGCTCTCCAGCACCTTGCACAGCGTGTGCGCGGCCTCCTGGGACCTGCGGGGCGGGGGAGAGTGCGCACCCATGCTGAGTACTCCGAATGTCAGTTCCGAGCCGAACGCCACTCAGTTCCGAGCCGAACGCCACATTGAAGTGATCAATTCGGCGTCATCACGGTGACGAGCTTGATCGATGCTTGTGCAAATTGGCTGTGGATCCAGTCAATCACACCCCTGCGCGGCGATGGGGCGCGGACCGGGAACAGCTGTCTGTCTCAGGTGTAACTCGGTCCCCGGCGGAACTCGCCCCCCGTGGAACTCGACCGCGTGTCCTGAGCCGGTACCCCTGCGCGGCCAAAGTCGAGTACCGTACAAATGGTTTCTCCATGGAAACAGTTCAGCGGCGGTGGGGGCGTCGCCGGGCCAGGTTCACGCAAGCCGCGTCGCGGCTGCCATCAGTTGTGATTGCGGAACGAGGTTGTGTCATGCCCCAGACGCCGGTTGACGCGTCGTGCCCGGCGCCACGCGAGGAAACGGCCGGCCCGGCCGGAAAGGCCGGTGAGGCGGAGCTGCGTCAACTCCTTGCCGGGCTGACGGCGGTGCGCGACGGGGACTTCGGCTCCAGGCTGCCGGACGGCTCGGACGGCCTCATGGGTGAGATCGCCACCGTCTTCAACGGCATGGTCGATCAGCTGGCCCTGTTCACCTCGGAAGTCACCCGCGTGGCCCGCGAGGTCGGAACCGAGGGCACGCTGGGCGGGCAGGCGGAAGTGCCGGGGGTCTCGGGCACCTGGGCGGACCTGACCGACTCGGTCAACGCCATGGCCGGGAACCTCACCACCCAGGTGCGCGACATCGCGCAGGTGGCGACCGCGGTCGCCCGCGGCGATCTGTCGCAGAAGATCGACGTCGACGCGCGCGGGGAGATCCTGGAACTCAAGGAGACCGTCAACACGATGGTCGACCAGCTGTCGTCGTTCGCGGACGAGGTCACCAGAGTGGCCCGCGAGGTCGGCAGCGAGGGGCGCCTGGGAGGCCAGGCGCAGGTGCCCGGCGTGGGTGGCGTATGGCGCGACCTGACCGACTCGGTGAACTTCATGGCCGGCAACCTCACCGACCAGGTACGCAACATCGCGCAGGTCACCACCGCGGTGGCACAGGGAGACCTGTCGCAGAAGATCACGGTGGACGCCCGTGGGGAGATCCTGCGGTTGAAGGACACCATCAACACGATGGTGGACCAGCTGTCGGCCTTCGCCGACGAGGTGACCCGGGTGGCCCGCGAGGTCGGCACCGAGGGCCGCCTCGGCGGGCAGGCCGACGTCAAGGGCGTCTCAGGCACCTGGCGCGACCTGACGGACTCGGTGAACTTCATGGCGGGCAACCTGACCGGGCAGGTGCGCTCCATCGCCCAGGTGGCCACCGCGGTCGCCCGCGGCGACCTGTCGCAGAAGATCGACGTCGACGCCCGTGGGGAGATCCTGCAGTTGAAGGACACCATCAACACGATGGTGGACCAGCTGTCGGCCTTCGCCGACGAGGTGACCCGGGTGGCCCGCGAGGTCGGCACCGAGGGCCGCCTCGGCGGCCAGGCCGACGTCAGGGGAGCCTCGGGCACCTGGAAGGACCTCACCGACAACGTCAACGTGATGGCTTCGAACCTGACCGGGCAGGTGCGCTCCATCGCCCAGGTGGCCACCGCCGTGGCCCGCGGCGACCTGTCGCAGAAGATCATGGTGGAGGCCAAGGGCGAGGTCGCCGCCCTGGCGCAGGTGATCAACACCATGGTGGACACCCTGTCCGCGTTCGCCGACGAGGTGACCCGGGTGGCGCGCGAGGTCGGCACCGAGGGCCGCCTCGGCGGCCAGGCACGCGTCCCGAACGTGGCCGGCACCTGGAAGGACCTGACCGACAACGTCAACTCGATGGCGAACAACCTGACGGGACAGGTACGCAACATCGCGCTGGTGACGACCGCGGTCGCCAACGGCGACCTGTCGAAGAAGATCGACGTCGACGCGCGCGGGGAGATCCTGGAGCTGAAGACCACCATCAACACGATGGTGGACCAGCTGTCCGCGTTCGCCGCGGAAGTGACGCGCGTGGCGCGCGAGGTCGGCAGCGAGGGCCGACTGGGAGGCCAGGCCGAGGTGGAGGGCGTCTCGGGCACCTGGAAGCGGCTGACCGAGAACGTCAACGAACTCGCCGGGAACCTCACGCGACAGGTCCGTGCCATCGCCGAGGTCGCCAGTGCCGTCGCCGAGGGCGACCTCACACGGTCGATCACCGTGGAGGCGTCCGGGGAGGTCGCCGAACTCAAGGACAACATCAACGCCATGGTCGGGTCCCTGCGGGAGACGACGCGGGCCAACCAGGAGCAGGACTGGCTGAAGTCCAGCCTGGCGCACATCTCCGGACTCATGCAGGGGCATCGCGATCTCGCGGTGGTGGCCGAGCTGGTCATGGAGGAGCTGACCCCGCTCGTCTCCGCGCAGTACGGTGCGTTCTACCTCGCGGAGGTCGCGGAGGTCGCGGAGGAGGGCCACAACGGCATGGAGCTGCAACTGGTCGGCTCCTACGGCCGGCCCGTCGGAGTCGATGGCCACGACCGGTTCAAGCTGGGCGAGTCACTGGTGGGGCAAGCCGCCCGCAGCCGCCGCGTCATCACCGCCGAGGGGGTACCCGGCGACTACATCGGTATCTCCAGCGGTCTCGGCAAGGCGACACCCGGCGGGCTCATCGTGCTGCCCCTCGTCGTGGAGGAGCAGGTCCTGGGCGTGATCGAAGTAGCCTCCTTCACCCCGTTCACCCCCATCCACCGCGACCTCCTCGAACGGCTCATGGAAACGCTCGGAGCCAACGTCAACACCATCCTCGCCAACGCCCGCACGGACGAACTCCTCGAAGAGTCGCAGCGTCTGGCCGGTGAGCTGCAGGCCCGATCCGGGGAACTCCAGGTACAGCAGGAGGAACTGCAGCGCTCCAACGCCGAACTGGAGGAGAAGGCCCAGCTCCTCGCCGCACAGAACCGCGACATCGAAGGCAAGAACCTCCAGATCGAACAGGGACGCCAAGAGCTGGAGGACCGGGCGCAGCAACTGTCGCTGGCGTCGAAGTACAAGTCGGAGTTCCTGGCCAACATGAGCCACGAGCTGCGCACCCCGCTCAACAGCCTGCTCATCCTGGCCCAGCTGCTCGCGCAGAACCACACGCGCAACCTCACGCCCAAGCAGGTCGAGTACGCGGGCATCATCCACTCGGCGGGCTCCGACCTGCTTCAGCTGATCAACGACATCCTGGACCTGTCGAAGGTCGAAGCCGGCAAGATGGACGTCAACCCGGAACGCATCGCCCTGCGCCCGCTGCTGGAGGACATCGAGTCGACCTTCCGGCCGATGACCACGCAGAAGAGCCTCGGCTTCACCATCACCACGGCCCCCGCGGCGCCCGCCGACCTGCTCACCGACGAAGCCCGGCTGCGGCAGGTGCTGCGCAACCTGATCTCCAACGCGATCAAGTTCACCGAGCGCGGCAGCGTCGAACTCCGCATCGAAGTGGCCGCGGACGGCGAAATCCCCGCGCTCCTCCGGCACGGCGCACCCGTGGTGGCCTTCCGGGTCATGGACACCGGCATCGGCATCGCCGCCCAGCAGCTGGAAACCATCTTCGGCGCCTTCCAGCAGTCGGACGGCACCACCAGCCGCAAATACGGCGGCACGGGACTGGGACTGTCCATCAGCCGTGAGATCGCCCAGCTGCTCGGCGGCGCCGTCACCGCGCAGAGCACCCCCGGCGAGGGCAGCACCTTCACTCTCTACCTGCCCGTCGCCTCCGACGACGGCCCGGCGGAAGCCGCGAACAGCGTCGCACCCAACGACCCTGCCGCCGCGGGGGAGCCCGCCGCGCTGCCCGAAGGCCGACAGAGCCCGACAGCACTCACCCACGCTCCGGCCCCCTCGCCGAGGCGGCTCCTGGTCATCGAGCACCGACAGCGCGGGCTGCTGTCACTGGTCGCGGAGAGCGCCGTCGGCAACCTCACCGGCCGCCCGGACGTGACCGGTCAACCCGGCCACGAAGTGATCACCGTCATCGGAGCCCACGAAGCGGCATCGGCCCTCGCCGCACAGCCCTTCCACTGCGTGGTCCTCGACGTGGACATGGACAACGGCGACGCCTGGACCTTCCTGGACGCCAGCGACGGCGACGAAGCCCTGCTCAGCATCCCCGTACTGGCCCACAACAGCCGCCGCCTGACCGACGCGCAGGAAGAGGCCCTGCAGTCCCGGGCGGAAGGACGGCCCCTGGAGGTCCTGTCGAGCCTGGACGAACTGCGCGAGCGCATCGCCCTGCACCTGTCCGCCGAGCAGCCCGGCGACGTGGTTCCGCTGGTACGTGCCAAGAGGACGCACCACCAGACGGCAGGCACCGTCGACGACAGCCTGCACGGACGGACCCTGCTCGTCGTCGACGACGACGTCCGCAACCTGTACGCCATCAGCGGCATCCTGGAGTTGCACGGCATCCGTGTGCTGCACGCCGAGGACGGCCGCAAGGGCATCGAGACGCTGCTCGCCCACCCGGAGATCGATCTGATCCTGATGGACGTGATGATGCCCGAGATGGACGGCTACGCCGCCACCGCCGAGATCCGCCGGACACCCGGCTACGCGGACCTGCCGATCATCGCGGTCACCGCCAAGGCGATGCCGGGTGACCGGGACAAGAGCCTGGCCTCCGGCGCCAGCGACTACGTCACCAAGCCGGTGGACGCCAACGACCTCGTGGCGTGCGTCCGCCGCCGGCTCGGGGCGTGACACCGTGCCACTCGACGCACTCCCACGCCTCTGCCCGCGCCGGTCCGACGGCTGTGGGCACCGCGGTCGCTCCGACGGCTGTGGGCACCGCGTCCCGCGTAGTAAGGGGACCGCACGACGATGAGCGCCTCCACAGACCCCCGGAACGGCGCGTCGGCCGAGGGCGAAGACCACGCGCCGACGCACACCGCGGCCTCCCCCCGCGCGCTGGACGCCACCGCACCGAGGCCCGACACGGCCCCGGTGGCAGCCGAGAAGTCCGCGCAGGTCGGCCGCCTGGCCGCCACAGTGGAGCGGCTGCGCGAGGAAGTACAGGCCGCCCGCAACGCGGCGGACGGCCGGGCTCTGATCGAGCTCGCCAAGGGCATCCTGGTGGAGCGCCTCCACTGCGGCCCCGCACAGGCCGCCCGCCAACTCGCCGAACTCGCCGACCAGTCGGGCATCTCCGAACTCGAGCTCGCCACCGACATCATCAATCAAGCCGCACGTGACCACGTGACCCGGATCGCCACGGACTTCGTCCAGGCCACCGGCGGAGGACCACCCGGCGACAGCACCACCCCGTCCGTCGCCGTGAGCCTGCGGACCACGGAGAGCGCAGCACTCGCCGCCGACGACACCCAGACGGTCGCCGAGTCCCTCCTCCACCACGCGCTGGCCCCGCTGGGCGTCACAGCGGTCGCGGTCTGGACCGCCGGCCACGACGGTTCCCTGACCCTCAGCGGCCACGCGGGCTTCCCCGACGAAGAGGCGGAGCGCTGGCACTACGTACCTCCCGGCGTGGCGACCGCCGCCCGCCAGGCCCTGACCCAACGCCGCACCGTACGCCTCTCCACCACCGCCGACGGGCCGCCCACCATCGGATACGGGCACGGTCCCCATGGCGGACGCATCGCTGTCTGCGCCGGCACCGGAGGCCGCATCCACGGCGTGCTCGAGATCTGCTGGCCGCAGCCCCTCGCCGATCATCCGCCCGCAGTCGAGAGGCAACTCGAAGCCCTGGCCGAGCTGTGCGCGCACACCTTGGAAGCCCTGCCCGCCCCACCTCCCGGCCTCACCCCTTCCGTACGGTCGAGTTCCGCACGTTCGAGTTCCGCGCGGTCGAGTTCGGTACGTTCGAGCCCCTCCGACTCCGAACTGGTCGACCTGTCCGACGGCCTGCACGACGCCGCCCTCGTGCTGCGGCCCCACCTGGACAGCGAAGGACGGCTCGCCGACTTCCGCATCGTCTACGCCAACACCCACTTCCAGGACCCGGCCGGCCGACCGCGCAGCGCGCTGAACGGCTCCCTGCTCCTGGAGACCTACCCGCTGGCAGTGGGCGGCAGCGAGATCTACAGCCGCATCGAGCGTGTGTACGCCACCGGAGAGTCATTCCGCGCCCAACGCATGACCCTCACCACGCTCGTGGACCAGGTCCCCCTCGAAACCGTCGCGGACATCAGTATCAGCCGGCACGGCCACAGCCTGCTGATGATCTGGCGCATCGAGGACGAGACCGCTCGCCTCGCCAGCCTGCTGCAACACGCGCAGCGGCTCGGGCGCGTCGGAGGCTTCGAAGAGAACCTCGTGACGGGCGAGATCACCTGGAACAGCCAGCTGTTCAGCCTGTACGGGCGCGACCCTCTGGACGGCCCGGCTTCGCTGCGAGACCTGGCCACGCGCGCCCACACGGACGACGCCACGGCGATCGGCCGCTTCCTGCGCACCGTGCTGCACCATCAGCGCCCCGCCACGCTCGCCTTCCGGCTCCGGCGCTCCGACGGCGTCACACGGCACATCCGCATCGCCGCCGAACCCGTACTGGACTCCGAGGGCCGCCTCCTGCTCGTACGGGGCGCCTACCAGGACATCTCCGCGCAGCACTGGACGGAGGTGGCCCTGGCCGCCACCCGAGACCAACTCGCCCACACCGAGCAGGAATCCGCCGAGCGCAGCCGACTCGCCCTGCAACTCCAACACGCGATCATGCCCCCCACCCATGGCCCCCTGGAGGCACCGGGTCTGCACATCGCCGTCCGCTACCGGCCCGCCGAGACCGAGGCCCTGGTGGGAGGCGACTGGTACGACGCCGTCGCCCTCCCCTCCGGGCAGATCCTGCTGTGCGTCGGAGACATCGCCGGCCACGGGGTCAAGGCCGCGACCGGAATGGTGGTCCTGCGCAACGCCCTGCGCGGACTGGCCATGACGGGCGCGGGACCCGCGAAGCTGCTCGGGTGGCTCAACAACGTCGCCCACCACCTCACCGACCGCGTCACCGCCACCGCCGTGTGCGCCTTGTACGACCCGACCACCCGCACCCTGCGGTGGGCAAGGGCCGGGCACCTGCCACCGGTCGTGGTGCGCTCCGACAACGCGACCACGCTCCCTCTCACACGCGGGCTTCTGCTGGGCGCGTTGGCAGACGTCAGCTATGACGAGGACGACTGTCAGCTGCGTCCGGGCGACATCCTCCTGATGTACACCGACGGACTGATCGAACGCAGGGACACCGCCGTACAAGAATCCATGACCCAACTGCTCATCGGCGCCCAGAAACCCGCCGACACCCTCGGCCAGCGGCTGGACCACCTGCTGACGTACAGCAAGTCCGACACCGACGACGACACGTGTCTCATCGGCATTCAGGTCGAAGACATAGGCGGTGCGGGCACCCAGCGGTCCTCTGCGGTCCCTTCTCCCGCACATGCTCCCGCACATGAGTGAAGAAGGCCCACGACTCTGCCCCTGAACGGCCGGCGGACCCGCAGCGCGCAATGTCTCGGCTGCACGGACCACCCACTCACGGCGGCTGATACCTGGTCGCGGGCCCCTCCGCAGCCCGTAGAAGGCACCTGGGGGCCTCCCGGCTTCTGGTCATCGAGTTCCCCGACATGAACCGGATGAGGGAGCGGCGGCCCACCAACGCTCCGCCGGGTAGGCCGATAGCGGCGCAGGCCGACACTGGAATGCGGGGAGTACCCATCGCTGTGCACAGCGGTGTCTGATTTCCGCCAGTAGGAGGCGGCTGTATGGATCACGCTGGCACCATGACGTTGTCATCCATCACAGACTCAGTGACAGTCCTCACCGGCATGTATGCGGCTGAGGCGCAATACCTGGCGGCCGGGGGGCCTGGTAGGGCTTCGTTCGATGTGCTCGCGCCGTTCTTCGCGCCGGGTGTCGTGCTGCACCAGGCAGACGCCCTGCCGTACGGAGGTACTTGGCGCGGGCACACCGGACTGGCGGAGTTCTTCCTCGCGATGGGACGGGTCTGGGAGAAATTCGACATGGTGGAGCAGAAGTTCCTCGCCACCGGCGAGACGGCCGTCGTGCTCACCCAGGTCCATGCTCGCGCTCGTGCGACGGGACGTGAGCTCGGCTTCCCCATTCTGCAGACGATCACGGTCAGAGACCGGCAGATCACCGAGGTCCGTCCGTTCTACTGGGACACTCACGCAATCGCGGAGGCCTGCTCGCCTGACGTCCTGTGAGTTCGGCCGATCCTGCACTCGCAGTGTGGCGCGCGCGGTGGTCGGCCCGTGCGTGGCTGGCGGCGCGTTTCATCACGGACTGCTGGGGGCGAGGTGAGCGCGGGACCGTTTGCCGTTGATGGACCATAGACATGGCCGTACTCGTGGCCGACTGTGCTGTGGCCCGTGCGGCAGGTAATGGCTCCGGCATAGGCCACTGCAATCTGTGAGTTCTGCGCGCCTGTACCCCGGTGCCCGGCGCCCGGTGCCGCGCTGCTGTCCTGGTCATCGTGGTCAGTGGGGTTTATGTCGTCGGTTGTCGGTCGTCACAAGCGGCTTCGTGCACGTTGGGATTCGTGTTGAGGCCTTCCGGATTGCAGGTTCGTTGCAACATGGCCGGTGCCGGTGCCCAGTCGAGATCCAGGACGTCTGCTGGCTGGGGGCCAGTAAGGGGCCGGACATTGACTCAAGCGATCGGTTTGGCAGCGGAGGCTGTGGCTGTGTGCGGTGACGATACCGATCGCCACGTGAGGGTCGATGTACGTGCTGATCAGGTTGTGTTCACTGTGCAGTCGTTGGACTGCGCGGCGGCGACTGATCGGGATGTCGAGTTGGCGCGGCGTATCTCGGCTGCTGTTGGCGAGTCCGGGTTCCTGCCGAAGCCGGACACCGATACCGGGGTCCGGCGATCCGTTCAGCTCATGGAGATCGGGATTGACGCTCTGAACATCGCGGAGATTCCGGCCGTTCTGGGCCGCTGTGCTGGGCTATGTCGCCGAGGCAGGTGCGGAGGGGTCGGAGGGTCTGTTGGTGGATTCGGTGAGGCGGGGGCCGGCGATGTGGTTTGAGCGGGTGGGTGGTGCGTGTCCGCAGCGTAATCGTCTGCACATCGATGTCTGCGTTCCGCATGACGAGGCGCTCGGTCGGGTTGAGGATGCACTGGCGGCTGGGGGCCGGTTGGTGTCGGCGTCTGGTGCTCCTGCGTTCTGGTTGCTTGCGGACATGGAGGCGAACGAGGTCTGCGTGACCATGTGGCGGGGCCGGGAGGGCTGACTTGATGTGCGGGCCCCGTTCGGTGCGCTGCTGAAGTGAGGCAGGGGCCGGGCGTAGTCGGGTGTGTAGGGGCAGAGCACCTTGTCCGTTAGGCGCGCTTGCTGTCGTGGTGGTTGCTTGTAGGTGGCGGCTCCTGGGTGCTGGTGGGTGTGGGTGTGTGGGTCGTGGCGTCCCTCGTGCGCCGCGGCCTGTGGTGTGTTGGGGGGGCTGTCGTGGTTGCTCTTGTTGTTGGTGGGTTGCTGTTGCTGGTGGGTTGGGGTTGGTGGGTTGGTGGGTTAGGGGGTGGTGGTGTGTAGGGCTCGGGGTGTGGGTGTGGGTGTGGGTGTGGTGATGCAGTGGGTGTTGTCGATGAGGCAGTCGGGGTGGTTGCAGTGGTTGGTGGTGGGGGTGTTGGTGTGTAGGTAGTGGCGGTTGCTGAGTGGGTTGTTGTTTGGGTTGTTGGCCGGGTTGCTGGTGCTGGGCCTGCTGGTGGTGCTGGTGGTGGTGTGCATCTGTCCGTGGGTGGTGTGGTCGGCTGGTGCGCTGTCACCCCAGTTGTATCCCTGGTTGCCGTTGCCGTTGCCGTTGCCATTGCTGCCGTTGGTGCTGGTGTGTGTCTGACCGTTGCTGTGGTTGGTGTTGGTGTTGCCGTTGTGGGTGGTGCTGTGGTTGGTGTTGGTGCTGTTGCCGTTGTGGTTGGTGTTGGCGCTGTTGGCGCTGTTGGCGCTGTTGGCGCTGTTGGCGCTGTTGGCGCTGTTGGTGTGGGTGGTGTGGGTGGGGATGTGGTGGGTGTAGTTGGGGTGGGTGAGGGGGATGTGGGTGAGGTATTGGGGTGGGGTGTGGAGGGCTTGGGTGAGTGTTTTGAGGTGGGGGGTGAGGGTGTTGAGGGTGTTGGTGATGGCGGTGGGGAGGGTGTTGGTGTGGGTGTGGGTGAGTTGGTTGTGGGTGATGAGGGTGGTGGTGTGGGGGGTGAGTTGGGTGTAGGTGTAGAGGCGGTAGAGGGTGGTGAGGAGGTGTTTGGTGGGGGGGTGGGTGGTGTTGTTGATGGTGGTGAGGAAGGCGTCGGCGGCGAGGCGGTGGGTGTGGGTGTGGGCCATGTCGAGGGCGTGGGTGCTGGCGTTGTTCCAGCGGTTGATGGGGTTGCCGGGGGGTGCGTTTCTGAGGGCGGTGCGGGCGTTGTGTTGGTGGATGGTTTCGAGGGTGAGGAGGAGGTTGCGGAGGTGGTGGGGGTCGGTGAGTTGTTGGTAGGGGGTTTGGGGGGTGTGGGGGTGGGTGGGTGGGGTGGGGGGTGGGGGTTGGTGGTTGAAGAGCATTTCGGAGGCGGCTTTGGTGGTGATGACGAGGTTGTCGCCTTCGGCGGTGATGCCGCCTTCGATGTTGAGTTGTTGTTCGAGGAGGTTGTTGTAGGGGAAGAGGCCTTGGGCTCCGCAGCGTTCGCGGGATTCGATGGCGATGGTGCGGCATTGCCAGGTGGTGATGGCTTTGGTGAGGGCGATTTGGCGTTCGATGGTGTCGCGTTGTTGGGGGGTGGTGTGGGGGTTTTTGAGGGTTTGGGTGTATTGGTGGAGGGTGGTGCGGTGGAGGAGGGTGAGGGCGTAGGTGGTGGCGAGGTGGGTGAGGAGGGGTTGGTGGTGGGTGCGGTGGGCGGTGAGGGGGATGCGTTGGTTTTTGTGGGGGCCTTGGATGTGGCGGTTGTGGGCGTAGGTGATGGCGGTGGTGAGGGCGGTGCGGGCCATGCCGAGGCAGGCGGCGCTCATGCAGAGTTTGCCGAGGGTGACGCGGTTGAGGGTGCGGAGGAAGCGTTTGCGGGGGTTGCCGATGGTGGTGTGGTGGGTGCCGTGTTGGTCGAGGTGGCTGTGGGGGGCTTGGAGGAGTGCGGTGGGGGGGAGGGGGAGGTGGTGGAAGGAGGTGAGGCTGTGGTCGATGGTGGGGCCGGTGCGGGTGGGGAGGGTGTGGGTGGTGATGTGGGGGTGGGGGCCGTGGTGGTTGGTGAGGGGGACGAGGAAGAGGTGGACGCCTTGGTCGTGGCCGTGGGTGGTGAGGCGGGCGGCGACGAGGGCGGTTTTGGGTCCTCCGAGGGGGCTGGTGTTGGGCATGAATTTCTGGGCGCCGGGGTTGGGGGTGTGGAGGGTGAAGCCTTTGGTGGTGGGGTTGTAGGTGGCGGTGGTCTGGAGGTTGGCGGCGTCGTTGCCGTGTTCGAGTTCGGTGCAGAGAAACGTTCCTGTTTGTTCGAGGTGGAGGTAGGGGGTGAGGTCGCGGGTGGTCAGGGGTGTCCTGGCCTCCCCGGTCTCCCCGGTGTTCCCGCTCCCCCCGTTCGCCCCGGTGTTCCCGGTGTTCCCGCTCCCCCCGTTCGCCCCGGTGTTCCCGGTGTTCCCGGTCTCCCCGTTCGCCCCGGTGTTCCCGGTGTTCCCGGCCTCCCCGTTCTCTCCGGTCCCCCCGTTCGCCCCGGTGTTCCTGGTTTCTCCGGTGTTCCCGGTCTCCTCGATCTGCCTGGTTTCTCTGGTGTTTGTGTTCGCCCCGGTGTTGGCGTTCTTCCCGGTGTCTGTGGCTTCTGCGGTCTTCCCCGCCTCCTGGACCTCTTGGGCCTGCTGGGTCTCTCCGGCCTTCTGGGTCTTCCGGGCTGAGGTGGTTTCCCTGGTGTTCCCGGTTTCGCCGGTGTTCCCGGTTTCTGCGGTGTCCGGGGTGTTCCCGGTGTTCCCGGTGTTCCCGGTGTTTCTGGTGGTTGTGGTGTCTGTGTCCGGGCTGTTTGTGTCCGGGGTGGTTGTGGTGGGGGTGTGGTTGTGGTCGAGGAGGCTGCCGAGGAAGAGGTTGTAGTGGATGCTGGCGAGGGAGGTGAGGCCGCCGTCGATGGGGCCGAGCCATTCGTGCATGGCGGCGAGGCGTTGGGGGTCTTGGGGGAGGGTGTGGGGGTGGGGGCCGGCGGTGTTGTTGACGTGGTGGAGGCGTTGGTAGGAGCGGGTGATTTGTTGGGTGGGGGTGAGGCCGGGTTGGGGGCGGAATTCGTCGGTGGAGATGAGGTTGCGCCAGGGGGTGTGGAGGCGGTCGAGGTCGTCGCCGTTGAAGAGGAGGTGGGTGAGTTCGTTGATGGTGGTGCGGGTTTCGGGGTCCTGGTCGGGGTCTGTGGTGGGGTGTGCGGGCGCGGTTGCGGGCGCGTTGGTGGGTGCGTCGGTGTGGGTGTTCGTGTCGGTGCTGTTGTGCGTGGTGGCGCTGTCTGTGGTGCTGTCATGCGTGGTGGTGCCGTTTGTGGTGCTGTGGCCGGTGGTGTGGTGGGGGGTGGGGTTTGAGGCCGTGGTGTCTGCGTCGGCGGTGCTGGCGGTGCTGGCGGTGCTGGCGGTGCTGGCGGTGCTGGCGGTGTCAGTCACGCCCGTAGTGCCCGTCACGCCCGTCACGTCCGTGGTGGTTGTGGTGCCCTCGGTGTTTGTGGTGTGTGCGGTGGCGTGAGTGCCCGTGGTGCCCGTGGTGCCCGTGGTGCCCGTGGTGCCCGTGGTGCCCGTGGTGTCTGTGTCTGTGGTGGGGCCGGTTCCGGTGGGTGTGTCCGGGGTGGTGTCCGGTCCGTTGTGTTCCGCCGTGTCCGGGGTGGTGTGCGCGGTGTGGGGGCCGGTGTCCGGCCCGGTGTGCGCGGGGGTGTCCGGGGTGGTGGGGGCGGGGGGCGGGGTGGGCTGGTGAGCGGGGGTGTTCCGCTCTGCTGGTGCCGTCTCGCGGTTGTGCTGGGCGTGGTTCTTTACGGTCAGCAGGGTCATGGACCTCTCCCGTACGGACGCCGAGTCGGAGGGCGGTGCGGAGACCAAAGATACGGACCCCCCGGTTTCTTGTAAAACGTTTCGGGAGGTCTTCTCGAAGCCGTGCCTCGTATCAAAAGCGCATATTTCAGGGGTAGTTGACGGTTGCAGGGCCTGGCCGGGGCGGGTACGGGCGGGGCGGGCGGGTGTGTGCTGCCGGGAATGCGTGATCGAGAATCGTTGCAAAACCGCTCGCCTGGTTTTATTATGGGGTGTGTTGGCTCCTGTCCTCTGCCCCTCGGGCGGAGGGCGGGGGCGGCGGACATGCATCACCGTCCCGTCCGCCGGGCGGGCCGTCCCGTCTCCGCGGCAGTGCCGCGGGGGCAGTCTTCGGGGCGTGGCCGCCCGGGTGCGGCTGCCGGGTGCGGCCGTGGCCGCGGGCCGCGGTTGCGGCTCCGGTGGCTGTGGCTGTGGGTTTGGTTTCGGCTGTGGTTCCGGGCCGGGCCGGGTGGGGGTGGTGTGTGTGGTGGTGGTCTTGTGTGTCTGTGTCCCGGTGTTGCGGGGTGCGGGGGTGCGGGGCTGCCCGTCCTGGTCCGTGCAGCGGGGGTTGCGGAGGTGCGCCTGTGGCGCGGCAAGAGCGAGCGATTCGCACGCGGAAGGCGATTTTGGCGGCGGCGGCCGAGGTCTTCGACGATGTCGGTTATGAGGCGGCGACGATCTCGGAGATCCTGAAGAGGTCGGGGCTGACCAAGGGTGCGCTGTATTTCCACTTCGCTTCGAAGGAGGAGCTGGCGCAGGGTGTGCTGGATGCGCAGGTGGGCGGGTTGCCCGCGGTGCCGGCGCACGAGCTGCATCTGCAGATGTCCATCGATGAGGCGGTGCTGCTGGCGCGGCTGCTGCAGAAGGGCACCGGGGACCCGATCGTGCAGGGCAGTATGCGTCTGACGGTCGAGCAGGGCGGCCCTAAGGACCTGCTGGACCGGCGGGTGCCGGTCGAGGGCTGGCTGGTGCACACCACCGAGCTGTTCGAGAAGGCGAAAGCGGCCGGGGAGATCCTGCCGCACGTGGATCTGGCGCGGGTGGTGAAGGTGTTCGTGGCGGCGTTCACCGGGGTCCAGGTCCTGTCGGGGATCCTGACGGGCCGGGAGGACCTGCAGGAGCGGGTGCTGGACTTCTACTCCTATCTGATGTCGGCGATCGCCTCCCCGGCGGTGCTGGCCCGCCTGGACTTCTCCCTGCAGCGCGGGGAGTGGGTGTATGAGGAGGCGATGAAGCAGCACCGGGCCCAGGAGGACACCGCCGCCGCTGCCCGGACCTGACCCCCCTGCCGCCTGCCGCCTCACCGGCCCGGCCCGTGCGGGCGGTCCGGCCACCGGGCGGCGCCGGCCGGTGCCGGTGTCCCGGCGGGCTGTGCGCCCGGCGCGGTGCCGGACCGGGCCCGGCCCCGGCCTGGTGCGGGGCCGGGTGCGGGCCTGCCCGGTCCGGTGGGCGGCGGCCGGGTCCCG
>NZ_WPNZ01000021.1 GCF_009755605.1 Streptomyces typhae | reverse complement strand
TTCCCACCCGCCCGTTGCTGCCCACCCCATCGCACCGCAGGTCACCACCCCTGTGGGCAATCGTCCCGCAGGGCGGGACGGGTGGGCACAGCCCACCCCTGCGGCAACGTCGATGTGGGCGGTCAGGGCACCCGGGGCCCCGGGCACCCGGAACCCCGGGCACCCGGAACCCCGGACACCAGGAACCCCCCGGGCCGCCCTACAGGCCGAGCACCGCCCGCTCCCGCTCAGGATCAAGCCCCTTCCGAGGCCGGTCGGACCGCTGAGGCGCCACCCCACCAAGGCTCCGGAGCCAGAAAAAGGTGTCGGCCACGGTCTCCCGCACGGACCGGCACCGCAACCCCGCGGCCACCGCCTTGCCCACGGCGGTGTCGTGCAGCGTGTCGTACAGCTCACCGGGCGGCAGCCACACAGGGAGCTCCTCCCAGGGAGCGATCCCCGCGTCGACCACCACCTCGGGCGCCACCCACCGCAGCTCGACCCCGGGCCCCCCGGCCACGTCCACACACGCTTCGAGCAACTCGCCCATCGTGACGTGCCCCACGGGGCAGACCACGTTGTACGGACCGGAGAGCCCGCCCGCCACCGCGTCCAGCGTCCACTCGGCGAGGTCCCGTACATCGACGAACTGGACGGCGGCGTCGCGCGGGCCGGGCGCGAGGACGGGCCCGCCCCGGGCGACCCGGCCCAGCCACCACGGCAGTCGCCCGACGTTCTCGTAGGGCCCCAGAATCAGCCCGGCCCGCACATGCAGCACCCGCTCCGCCCCGAAGACCTTCTCGGCGGCCAGCTCACCCCCGCGCTTGTCCTCCGCGTACGCCACCGCGTCGGCATCTGGGTCCCCATCCACCAGGGGGTACGACTCGTCGGAACCGGCGGCCCCGGGAAAGCGGTAGACCGAGGCACTCGACACGTACACGAAGCGCCCGGCCCGCCCGGCGAGCACCCGCGCCGCGTCCCGGACGACCCGCGGCGCCCCCGACCAGGTGTCGACGACGGCGTCCCACGTGCCGCCGTCGTCGGCGTCGGCGAGCGCCGCGAGCCCCTCGGCCGTCGTGCGGTCCCCGTGCACGGCCCGCACCCCCTCCGGCGCCGCGTGCCGCCCGCGGTGGAAGACCGTCACGTCCCAACCGCGGGCGAGCGCCGCCTCCGCGACGGCCCGCCCCACGAACTCCGTACCACCCAACATCAGAAGTCTCATGGGGCGATGCTGCCGCCGGAGCCGGTCACGGGGGAACCGGATTCCGCCAACAGGAGAACCGTTCCTTCGCGGGGTGCGCGGGGTGCGCGGGACGCGCCGGACGCGGAAGAGCGGCGGGAACCGCAGGGCCGGAAAGCGTCAGCCGACGGCAGGCGCCGTCGGCGGCGCGTACTTGTACCCCACCCGCCGCACCGTCTGAATGGTCTTGCGGTGCTCGGCACCGAGCTTGCGCCGCAGCCGGGCGACATGGACGTCGACGGTCCGCCCGTCGCCCACGTGCCCGTACCCCCACACCGTCGTCACCAGCTGATCGCGGGTGTGCACCCGGTGCGGATGCGCGACGAGATGGGCGAGCAGCTCGAACTCCAGGTACGTGAGGTCGAGCGCCTGCCCCTCGACGTGCGCGGAGCGCCGTACGGCGTCGATGTGGACGGGGCCGCGGCCGTCCGGCGCCTCGGGCGGCCCGGCCCCGGGGGCGTCGGGGCCGGTGGCGAGGCGCTCCTGGCCCGCGGGCAGGAGGACCAGATAGCCGATCATCGGGGGCTGTCCGGGCTGGGTGGGCAGGGCGTGCTGGGGCGCGGGCAGCAGGGTCGCGCCCGGCGGCAGGAAGCCCGAGATGTCGGCGAGGCCGGAGACCTGGGCCACCTCGTCGGGGGCCACGGCACGCAGCCTGCCCCGTGCCGAGGGGGCGCCGCCACGGGCGCCTGCCGGTGCGGTGGCGGTGGCGGTGGCGGTTGCGGTGGAGAAGGTACGGGAGTTCGCCATGAGTCAGCTCTTTCGCGCTAAGGAGTCGTCGAGGACGTACGTCGTGCGCGTCAGGCCGGAGGCCGGGAATGCGGCTTCAGAGGGCCCGCGCGTTCAGCGCGCGGCAACACACCCGGTCGAAGTCGTGATGCTGCCGGGAAGGCCAGAAAGGCTCGAGGTCATGACGACCCGTCGCGGTGTTCTGGAAGCTGCCCATGGCCCCATTGAAGCAGATGGGTGCGGCGGTGGCGGATTCCTCTCGCACGTTGGGACGAACCCATGACGCAGCCCCGACCTGAACTGGACATCTCCATAACGCCTTTGGGGCGCCCACCGTGAAAGTGGACGCCCCGAGCGGGATCCGGGATCTGGGATCCGTTATCCGTTATCCGGGATCCGGGATCTCAGATCCTGAAGACGGTCGGTCGGATCAGACCTGGCCGGCCTTCTCCAGCGCCGCGCAGCAGGTGTCGACGAGCAGCCGCGTCACCACGTACGGGTCGACGTTGGCGTTCGGGCGGCGGTCCTCGATGTAGCCCTTGCCGTCCTTCTCGACCTGCCACGGGATGCGGACGGAGGCGCCGCGGTCGGAGACGCCGTAGCTGTACTCGTTCCAGGGGGCCGTCTCGTGCAGACCGGTGAGGCGGTCGTCGATGCCGGCGCCGTAGTTCTTGACGTGGTCCATCGGCTTGGAGCCCTCGCCGAGCGACTCGCACGCGGTGATGATCGCGGCGTATCCGTCGGGGCCCTCGCGCATGGCCCTGGTCGAGAAGTTGGTGTGCGCGCCCGCGCCGTTCCAGTCGCCCTTGACCGGCTTCGGGTCGAGGGTCGCGGTCACGTCGAAGTCCTCGGCGGTGCGGTACAGCAGCCAGCGGGCCACCCACAGCTGGTCGGAGACCTCGAGGGGGGAGAGCGGGCCGACCTGGAACTCCCACTGGCCGGGCATCACCTCGGCGTTGATGCCGGAGATGCCGAGACCCGCCTTGAGGCAGTTGTCCAGGTGCGCCTCGACGACGTCACGGCCGAAGATCTCGTCCGCGCCCACGCCGCAGTAGTAGCCGCCCTGCGCCGCGGGGAAGCCGCCCTCGGGGAAGCCGAGCGGGCGGGCGCCCTTGAAGAACGTGTACTCCTGCTCGATGCCGAAGATCGACTCCTGGTCGCCGAACCGCTCGGCGACCTCCGCGAGCGCGGCCCGGGTGTTGGACGCGTGCGGCGTCATGTCGATGTCGAGGACCTCGCACAGCACGAGGATGTCCTCACCGCCACGGATCGGGTCCGGGTAGTGGGCCACCGGCTTGAGCACGCGGTCCGACGCGTGGCCCTTCGCCTGGTTGGTGGACGAGCCGTCGAACCCCCAGATCGGCAGCTCGGCGCCGTGCGCCGGGTGCTGGTCGGCGGCCAGGATCTTCGTCTTCGACCGCAGCTTGGCCGTCGGCTCGGTGCCGTCGATCCAGAGGTACTCAGCCTTGAAGGTCACGGGCTCATCCTTTGATGCTCGACGCTCGGTACGGCGCAGACGTGCGGGTGCTGCGGTCCGTGGTGATGTCCAGAGCCTGTCAATACGCGATTTCCCGTCCGTTGCCCGTGTGTGAACCCCGTGTTACCGGTGTGACGGCCTGCTCGTCGCGTGAAGTGACCGCCTGCTCGCCGTGCGATGTGACGGCCTGCTCGCCGTGCGATGTGACGGCCTGCTCGCGTGAAGTGACGGCCCGCTCGCCGTGCGACCGGTCGCTCGGGCGGCGTCTCAGCGCGCGAGCGCGTCCCGTACCGCCTCCTCCGTGCGGGCCACCACCGCGGTGCCGTCGTCCGCCGTGATGATGGGCCGCTGGATGAGGATCGGGTGGGCGGCGAGGGCCTCGATCCAGGCGTCGCGCCCCGACGCGTCCCGCGGCCGGCGCGCGCGGTCCGACAGGCCGAGCTCCTTGGCGGCGGCCTCCTGGGTGCGGGTGATGTCCCAGGGCTCCAGGCCGAGGCGGTCGAGGACGTCCCGGATCTCGTCGGCGGTCGGCACGTCCTCCAGGTAGCGGCGCACGGTGTACGCGGCGCCCTCCTCGTCGAGCAGGGTCAGGGCGCTGCGGCACTTCGAACAGGCGGGGTTGATCCAGATCTCCATGGCGCACAGGTTACCGGTGAACCATCCGTCACACAGATCCTCAAACCCCCTCTGGCCAGGGAAGATTGACTGCTGCGGGAGCGGCTGTTGTCAGTGCCGGCACGTAGAATGGAAGCAATGTTCGAGGGGGCCCGTGAGGGTTCCTGAACCGCGACAGGAGGATGCCTGTGCCCGCTGCCGCACTGCCGTCGAAGCCCGCGACCACCCGCTCCCGTCCGACATCCGCCGCGCGTGCCTCGCGTGCGTCGCGCGCCGCGCGCCCGGACCACCCCACGCTCTGCGACGTGCCGTACGTCCCGCTGGAGAAGCGCCCCCTGCCCCCCGGCCGCCCCCGCGACTGGTACATCACCCACAACCGCCGCCTCAAGGCCATGCGCCTGGCCATAGCCCTGCTCGACTCGGGCGTCCTGGTCCCGAACCAGGCGAGCAACGTCCGGATCCGCACCATGGCCGAGACGGTCGGCATCCACCCGCCGTCGGACACGACGTGCCACATGGTGCGGGCACTGATGCGCTACAGCCGCTGACGACCCGGGCGACCGGTTCGTACGCGGGGCCGTGGGCCGGGACGGGCCCACGGCACCCGCGGGGGGGCAGCCGTGCGGGACGACGGGGCGGCGGAGCCCGCGCACAATGGCCGTATGGGCTCCTCAGGAAATGGCCGTATGGGCTCTTCAGGAAAGGACGCCGCGTCGCGGGGTTTCGCGTCCGGTGAGTTCGTGCGGGCCGCGCCCTCGCCCGGCGGCACGGTCGTGTCGGCCGTGGGCTACCGCAGACAAGGCCACAGCACCGCACTCCACCGCGGCCTGCCGTCCCCGTACCTGACGCTGATCTTCTCCCTGGACGGCCCCGTCGTCACCGGCCGCACCCCCGGCGAGGCGAGAGGACCCGACGCCGAGTGCGCCGGCATCGTCGTCGGCGGCCTGCATCAGAGCCCCACGTACGTCGTCCAGCCCGAGCGGGAGACCGGGATCCAGCTGGCGGTCCACCCGCTCGCGGCCCGCGCGCTCCTCGGTCTGCCCGCCGCCGAACTCGCCGGACCGCTCGTCGTCGAGGGCGCCGACGTCCTCGGCCGCGTCGCCGCCGACGTCCGCGAACGCCTGCGCGCACTCGACTCCTGGCAGGACCGCTTCGCCCTCCTGAACAGCTACCTGGCCCGCCGCACGGCCGCCGCCGAGCGCATGGGCGCGGTACGGCCCGAGGTCGCCGAGGCCTGGTCCTGGCTCGCCCGGCACCGGGGCGCGGGCACCCTGCGCGGCCTCTCGGCCCACGTCGCGCTCAGCGAGCGCCGCCTGTCGGCGGTGTTCCGCGCCGAGACCGGCGTCACCCCCAAACAGGCGGCCCGTCTGATGCGCTTCCAGCACGCGAAGACGGCCGCCGTACGGGCGGTCGCCGCGGGCACGCGCCCCGACCTCGCCGGGATCGCCGCGGACTGCGGGTACTACGACCACTCCCACCTGGTACGGGACTTCCGGCAGTACACGGGCGCGAGCCCGACCGCCTGGCTCGCGGAGGAGTGCCGGAATATCCAAGCCGGGGCGTACGGCGGCGGCGAAGACTTGCGGGCATGAACACCAGCGAGAACACCCAGGACACGTACACCGCACCGGACCCGGGAGGCCGCCGCGCCCCCGACGTGTGGCCGACCTTCCAGGCCGCGGACGCCCCCGCCCTGATCGACTTCCTCGTCGGCACGGTCGGGTTCCTGCGCACCGCCGTCCACGAGGACGAGGGCCGCGTCGCCCACGCCCAGCTCGACTGGCCCGAGGGCGGCGGCGTCATGCTCGGCAGCCACGACCCGAAGAGCACCGAGTACTGCCTGGAGCCGGGCACGTTCGGCGCGTACGTCGTCACGGCGCACGTCGACGACCTCTACCGCAGGCTCACCGACGCCGGGGTGAAGGTGCTCCGCGAGATCGAGGACCAGCCCTACGGCAGCCGCGAGTTCGGGGTCGCCGACCCCGAGGGCAACAAGTGGACCTTCGGCACCTACCCCGGGGAACCCCGCCCCGACCAGCCGTGACGGCGGTCCGGAGTGATAGCTTGCGCACGCCAGTCGTACCCGTACCAGGGTCGGGGAATCCGGTGGAAGTCCGGAACTGACGCGCAGCGGTGAGGGGGACGGGCGAGGCCAGCGGCCACTGGGGGCCCGTACCCCTGGGAAGGCGGCCCCGCCCGGACGAACCCGAGTCCGAAGACCTGCTGGCACCGCCGTTCCCCATGGGCGGCGGGGTTTCGCAGACCAGGCTCCGCGCATGAGCCCTGAGACTCGGGAAGACGTGTGCCTCCGATCGTCCGCCGTACAGATTCCACCCGCACGCGTATCCGCATTCGCTTCCGCACGCGTATCCGCTCCCGTACCCGCGTACAGGGGCGTGGACGTGCCGGTGCCGCCCTGCTGCTGAGCGCCGGACTCGTCCTGCTCACCGCGTGCGGCGGCGGCTCGTCCGCGAAGCGGTCGGACAAGGCACCGCCCGGCTACCCGGTCACGCTCACCGACTGCGGCGAGAAGACCCGGGTGGAGACCCCGCCGCGGCGCGCCGTCTCCCTCGACCAGGGCTCCACGGAGATCCTGCTCTCCCTCGGCCTCGCCGACCGCATGGTCGGCACCGGCACCTGGACGGACCCCGTCCTGAAGGGCCTGGAGAAGGAGAACGCGAAGGTCCCGCGGCTCGCGGACCGCTATCCGTCGCTGGAGAAGGTGCTCGACAAGGAGCCCGACTTCGTCAGCGCGTCCTTCCTTTACACGGTCGGCAAGGGCGGCGTCGCCGACCGCGCCAAGTTCACCGAACTCGGTGTGCCCGTGTACGTCTCGCCCACGGACTGCGCGGGCAAGGACAACGCGGGCGACGACGACGGCACCCGTACCGAGACCCTCACCATGGACACCGTGTACGGCGAGATCCGCGACCTCGCGCGGGTCTTCGACGTACGCGAGCGGGGCGAGGCACTGATCGCGGACCTCAAGGCGCGCACCGCGAAGGCCGGCCGGTCCGTCGACGCCTCCGACGCCACCGTCATGTACTGGTTCGCCAACTCCGAGGCGCCGTACATCGCCGGCTGCTGCGGCGCGCCCGGCATCATCACCCGCGAACTCGGCGCGAAGAACGCCTTCGCCGACACCCGTGCGGAATGGCCCCAGATCAACTGGGAGACCGTCGCCGACCGCGACCCCGACGTCCTGGTCATCGGCGACCTCACCCGCAAGTCCCAGTCGGCGGAGAGCGCCCGCCAGAAGATCGCGTTCCTGGAGTCCAACCCGGCCACGAAGAACCTCACGGCCGTGAAGAAGAAGCGGTACGTCCTGCTCAGCGGCCAGGCGCTCAACCCGACGATCCGCACCGTCGACGGCATCGAACAGGTCGCGGCGGGGCTTCGCCGGTTCGGCCTGGCGAAGTGAGCGCGCGGTGACGGGTGCGGAGCCCGTGGGCGGGCGGCAGCGGGGTGGTGGCGGCACCCGGCTCCGGGGTGTCCTCCTCGGCCTGGCCGGACTCGCGGCGCTGTTCCTGTCCCTCGCGGTGGCCGTCACCATCGGCCCGGCCGACATCTCCGTACCGGACGTGTGGTCGGCGGTGGCGGCGCACCTCGGCTGGGGCGAGCCGGAGCTGACGCCGATCCGCGACGGCATCGTATGGAACCTGCGGATGCCGCGCACGGTCCTCGCCGCGGTGTGCGGGGCGGGCCTCGCGGTGTGCGGCGCGGTCCTCCAGTCGCTCCTGCGCAACCCGCTCGCGGACCCGTTCGTGCTCGGCGTCTCCTCCGGGGCGTCCACCGGCGCCGTGGCCGTGGTGGTCCTCGGGGTCGGCGGGGGAGTCCTGACGGTGTCCGCGGGCGCCTTCGTCGGCGCCGTCCTCTCCTTCGCCCTGGTCCTCCTCCTCAGCCACACCCTCGGCGACACCACCGACCGCGTGATCCTGTCCGGCGTCGCCGCGATGCAGCTCTTCTCCTCGCTGACCTCCTTCGTCGTCCTCACCGCCGCCGACGCGGAGACGACGCGCGGTGTCCTGTTCTGGCTGCTCGGCTCGCTCAGCGGAACGGGCTGGACGGACGTGTGGCTGTGCGCGGCCGTCCTGGCCGCCGCCCTGGCCGTCCTGCTGCTGCACGCGCGGACCCTGGACGCCTTCGCGTTCGGCCAGGACGCGGCGGCGACCCTCGGCGTACGGGTGGGCCGGGTACGCGCCGTCCTGCTCTGCACGACGGCGCTCCTGACGGCGGTCCTGGTGAGCAGCGCGGGGGCGATCGGCTTCGTGGGCCTGGTCCTGCCGCACGCGGCCCGCGCGGTGGTGGGCGCGGGGCATCCCCGGCTGCTGCCGGTGACGGCACTCGCGGGCGCGATCTTCCTGATCTGGGTGGACACCCTGGCCCGCACGGTCCTTGACCCGCAGGAGGTGCCGGTGGGCGTGGTGACGTCGCTGATCGGGGTGCCGGCGTTCGTGGTGGTCCTCTACCGGACGAGGAAGGTCACATGACGGTGCACGGGGTGCCGGAGGGGCTGGCGGCGGAACGGGTCACCCGCCGGGCGGGCGGCCGTCTGATCGTCGACGGCATCACCCTCGCGCCCCGGCCGGGCAGCACGGTCGGCCTCCTCGGCCCGAACGGCTCCGGCAAGTCCACGCTGCTGCGCCTCCTTTCGGGGGTGCTCGCGCCCGCGGCGGGCGTGGTCACGCTGGACGGCGTACCGCTGCCGCGGCTCGGGCGCAGGACGACGGCACGCCGCCTCGCGGTGGTCGACCAGCACGCCACGACGCAGGTCGAGCTGACCGTACGGGACGTGGTGGCGCTCGGCCGGGTCCCGCACCGCAGGCCGTGGTCGGGCGGCACGCCCGAGGACGAGCGGGCCATCGAGGACGCCCTCGCGCGCACCTCCCTGACCGACCGGGCGGACCAGTCCTGGCACACCCTGTCCGGCGGTGAACGCCAACGCGCCCACATCGCGCGGGCCCTGGCCCAGGCCCCGCGCGAACTGCTCCTGGACGAGCCGACCAACCACCTGGACATCCAGCACCAACTGGACCTGCTCACCCTGATCGCGGGTCTCCCCGTGACCACGGTGATCGCCCTGCACGACCTGAACCTGGCCGCCATGTTCTGCGACGAGATCCTGGTCCTGAAGGAGGGCAGGGCGTACGCGCACGGCACTCCCGCCGACGTCATCACCGAGCCGCTGATCGCGGAGGTGTACGGGGTACGGGCGCGGGTCACGCCGCCGGACCCGGCCGACCCGCTGGACCACCCGTCGGTGCGGTTCCTGCGCTCCTAGACTCTCGACGATGACGAGCAGCAGAGAATCCACGGGCCGCGACGAATTCACGGACCGCGGAGAGTCCGCGGACCGCGGAGAGTCCACGGACCCCGCGCACGACGCGCCGATGGACGACGCACCGCTGGACGACGAGGTCCCGCCGGACGCCCTCACCCGCCTGCGTGCCGTGTGCCTGAGCTTCCCCGACGCGTACGAGGAACCGGCGTGGACGGGCATCCGCTGGCGCATCCGCACCCGGACCTTCGCCCACGTCTACCGCACAGACCTGACCCGCTCGCCCTCACCCGGGGCCCGAGCGATGACGACGGAGGCGGGCCTGTCGACGACCCTCACGTTCCGCTCCCACGGAGAGGAGTTCGAGGCCCTGACGAGCGCGGGGGCACCGTTCTTCCGGATGTCGTGGGGCGCGAACGTGGTCGGCATGCGCCTGGACGACACCACGGAGTGGGACGAGGTGAGGGAACTCCTGACGGAGAGCTACTGCGTGCAAGCGCCGAAACGCCTGGCGGCGAGGATGAACGCAGAGATAGCGCACGCAGAGACAGCGCACGCAGAGACAGCGCACGCAGAGACAGCGCACGCAGAGATAGCGCACGCAGAGACAGCGAACGCAGAGATACGGACCGCCCCCACCGAGGCGTAGCCGGAAGCAGAAAGGGATCCCCGCCGGGCCGGTAACCGGAACAGATCCATCCGATCGGCGCAGAGGGAACGATCCTGCGGGTGAACACCACGGCGTTCGCGCGCCCCGCACGGGTCCGGGCCTGCGATCCTCAGGCAACGCCGACCCGAGGCACACCCAAGTCGGCGAAGTACTCCCTACCGGTCCACCAGTCCAGCTCTCCCCGCCCGACAAAGGAGTTCCCGTGCGTGCTCGACGCCTGCTGACCAGCGCCCTCGCCGCCACGGCCCTCGCCGTCACGTCTCTCGGAATGGTGACCACAACAGCGACGCCCGCGGCTGCGGACCCCTGCGGTTTCTACGAGACGGCATCCGACGCCTTCTACAACCACTGCACGTCGGACGGCTCCCGTGTGGTCATCCACGTCAGGGTCGCGATGCAGGCTGACTACGAGCGCTGTGTGGGCCCCGGCAAGACGTGGCTTGGCTCGGCGAGCAAGATCCAGGGCGCGCACTACACCGGCCGCACGTGCTGACGACCGACCGACGGTGAGGAGGCGGGGCCGCCGGCGGGCGGCTCCTCCTGCGGCCCGGGTACGCGCACGCCGCGTCCCGGGCCGCCGCCGTGACCACCGACGGGACGGCTCGCGCGGCCGCCGCCACCCCGTGCGGCGGCGGACAAGCCGACAGCCGTCAACGACACCGTCGAGCAACTGACCGACCACCGGGCACGCACGTTCGCGGCCTGGGCGGCCGACCATGCGGCGGACTTCAGCTGAACGGCTTCGGCCGCGCCTCTCGGCGCGAGGCCCGAGGACCGAGGTTCAGTCGAAGGCACATAGCGCCGCGACCAATTGCCGTCCCCGCGCGGGGGACCGCCGCGTGAGGACGACCGCAGTGGTGTGCAGCTCGTTCCACGAGTGGGGGCGCCCGACGGCCGCGGCGTCGGGTACGACGGCCATGGCGACGGCGAGAGCCTGGCCGGTCTCGCCTGCCCCCGCGAGCGCGTGCGCGAGGCAGGTGCGAAACCACGCCTTGTCACGCCGGTACTCGTCCGGCATCGCGGAGAGCCCGGCTGTGAGCTGGTCCACGGCCGCACTCCAGTCGTGCAGGTGCAGCGTCGCCATGCCGCGCTGCAAGGTGAACCAGTTCGGCGAGTAGAAATACATCCACGGCGGTTCGTCCTCGGGGTGCTCGGCAGCACGGCTCATGATCGCCTGCGCTTCGTCGAGGAGCCTGTGCGCTTCGTCAGCCTCACCCTTGAGGGCGTGTCCTCGGGCGGCCATCTGTGTGGCCATGCCCCGCACACCGAGGGATGTACCCGGACAGGACCAGCGGGCCGCTTCGGCGAGGCGGACGCACCGGGTGGCGCGCCCCTTGGACCACGCCTGATGCGCCTTCATGTTGAGCGTCGTGGCCGCCATGTCGGCGTCACCCGCCTCCAGCGCCCATTCGTGGGAGCGGTCGTACCAGGCGAGTGCGGCGGCGGTCTGGTCCTGGTCCTGGGCCATCCAGGCGAGGAACTGGGCGTGTTCGGAGGCCAGCCGTACGACTCGGTCCGCGAGGGGGCCGCGGGCGCTCGCGTACATGTCGACGACCGTACGCAACTGCTGACGCATCACGCCGACGAGCGGCCGCGACCCGAGCACGTCTTCGGCCCGACGGTGCTCGGCGAGGAGCCGGTCCAGCCAGTCGAGGGTGTCGGCGTCCACCCGGCTGTGGGAGTCGACCACGCTCGCGACCCGGGCCAACAGGTCCTCGTCGGGCCCCGGCCCGGAAAGGGCGAGCCCGACGACGGGCGCGGCACCGTGCGCCCTTGCCCCGTCCCCCCGCTGATCGGGCGCCCCGAGGCCTCCTACGAGCCGCGCCCGCACCTCGCTGGAGGTCACCTGCCGCCGCCCGCGCTCGATGTCGGAGACATCGGACTGGGCGAGCCCCACGAGCTCCCCGACCTTGGTCTGACTGAGACCGGTGAGCTTCCTGTACGTACGCAGAACCGCTGCCCAGTCCTGCCCGCCCAGCGCCGCGAGCAACTGCGGATGGGACCACGGGCCGAGGGCGGGTTCCCTGTCCATGTCCCGAATATAGGGCGGACCCATAGGGCCGTGGGATGGGAGCGGCGCGTGTCCACCGTAAGGGTCTTCGTGGACAGACCCCGGCGAACGCGACGAGACGCTCGGGGTTGCCAACCCGAGAGAGCAGGCCTGCATGTCAGCGAGTACGCCCCCCGACGACTCCTCCGACGCGAACTTCGGAAGCGGCATGACGATGAGGATCTACCGAGTGGCCAGAGACGGCACGATCACATCAGACTCGGGAACGAAGCGGGTGGACACCACGGGCGCCCTGATGCCACCCCTACGGGACGCCTACCCGCCGTGCGGTTGCCCGCACTGCGTGCGGAGGCGGTCTCGGCTGTGACCACCTGGACCGAGAGCCGGGCCTACCGGTCAACCGGCGATGTCGACGCCATAGCCATGGGCCAAGTCGCCGAGCCCGTGGTCGTAGCCCTGCCCGACAGCGCGCAGTCGCCAGCCGTCGCCTCGGCGATACAGCTCAGCGAGGATCATGGTGCGTTCCGTGGTGGCAGCGTCGAGAGTGGCGCGGGCCGTCGGGGCTGCTCCGATCCCGCACACGGCGGTGATCTCGATGGCGCCGACGTCGGAGAATGTAGCGGTGCCGTCGATCGCGGCGGCGACGACGATCCGGTGGACCTCCAGTGGCAGACATCCCAGATCGGCGATGATGGCCTGCTCCGTAGGGCCCTCCAAGGCGAGCCGCACGGTGCCGTCCGGGTGTTCGGGCGCACCGTAGAAGACGAAGTCCTCGTCACCTGCCACCCGTTCACGCTCGTCGAGCGCGAAGGCGACGACGTCCACGTCACAGGCAGCGTGCTGGCCCCATGTGGCGGCCACCGTCCAGGCCGCGTCGGGCTGAGGCAGATCGACGACGGCTCCTCGGACCAGTACGGCTTCGGTGCCCGCCGGGTTCCCGGCCGTGCTCTCCGTCGGCGTGGGCGCTGTGGCGGTCGTGGGTGCGAGGAGCCAGCCACCATCGTGTACGCGCAGACCGAGGGAGGCGATACGGCTCAGGCGCCGGTCCGTGTCGCCGCCGGTGAGGACCACGACGTCGGAGACGCTGGCTGAGAGGTTGACTGCCGCGGAGGCGCCGAGGGCGAGTGCACGAGCGCGCGCCGCCACGGCCTCGTCGTGAGTTCCCCCCAGGACCAGGACTCGGCGTCCGGCCAGCGGCTGACCTTCCGTGGGCACGGGGACGGCGGTGCGCTGTGCGGGGACCCCCGACGCGGAAGCGGTTTGCGGGGGCGTCTGCACGGGCTCCGCGGCTCCACTCAACTGCCTCGTGGCACTCGGCGAGGCGCTGACACGGACCGTGCCCTTGACCTGGCCGGGCTGCACATCGTCCAACAGCCGCAGGTAGGTCGGCTCGTCCACGAGGGGGACACCCTCGGCTGCGGCGCGCCGCAGTTTGCCGGCAGCGGCACCGGGGTCGTTGGTCACCACGACGCTGGTCAGACCACTGACCGAGGTCATCACGTTCAGTCCCGCGGCTACCGAACGGGCGACGAGTTCCGCGCGGGACACCTGTGTCTCACCGGTGATGGCGACCTTCATGCCCTGGGTCAGGCTCCCGCCCGTCTCCAGACGGCCCGGATTGCGATAGGCGCATGGGGTCTTGGGCACATAGGGCTTGTAGTCCTGACGCGGGGGACAGTCCAGGAGCGGCAGGGGCAGGCCCAACTGCTCGGCGGCGTCGAGTGAACCGCGCAGGATGCCGGAGAGCACCCGTACGTCGTCGCGAGCATCGTGGGCCTGCTCTTGGAGCACGCCATAGTGCGCGGCGAGAGTGCCCAGTTTGAGGTCGGGTGTCGCGGGCGCCACCAGACGGTTGAGGGACAGGGTGCACAGACGTCTGCTCACGGGCACCCATGAACGAACGCGGGCGAACTCGTGGGCCAGGAAGTCGTAGTCGAACTGCGCGTTGTGGGCGACCAGGACACGGCTGCTCAGAAGTGCCGCCACCTGCGGGGCGATGTCCTCGAAGACAGGTGCGCCGGAGAGCCTGGCTGGGGTGAGGCCGTGGATGTGCACCGGGCCGGGGTCGCAGCCCGGATTGAGGAGCGTGGAGAATTCGCCTGTCTGCCGACCGTGCCCGTCCAGGGTGACGACAGCGAGAGACAGGATGCGGTCGTGCCCCGGCCTGAGCCCGGAGGTCTCGACATCCACCAGTGCCCAGTCGTGAAAGTAGTCGGCCAGTGTGGGCCACTTCCGCTGCGACGACAGCAAAACCATGCTGGGGCTCCCCTCCCGAGCGCGGCAGGGTGCCAGGCCTGCCCACGGTGATGACGACTGCGGGGGATTTTTCCATGGGCTGGGCCCTGCGGGTGCTGGATCTGTCACAGAGGGTCGTCTCGACCGGACAGCCGATTCGCCCGGCCACGAGCGGAGGCCGCCACCCGCAGGTGACGGCCTCCGCTCATGCAGGTTGATGCTCGTCAGGTATTTCGTCGTCCCTCGCACATCAGGATGGGCGTCGACCGAGAGGGCTTAGATGTCGAAGTACAGCTCGAACTCGTGCGGGTGCGGCCGCAGCTGGATCGGGGCGATCTCGTTCGTGCGCTTGTAGTCGATCCACGTCTCGATCAGGTCGGACGTGAAGACGCCGCCGGCCTGGAGGTACTCGTTGTCCGCCTCGAGGGCGTCGAGGACCGCGGGGAGGGACGTGGGGACCTGGGGGACGCCCGCGTGCTCCTCGGGGGCGAGTTCGTAGAGGTCCTTGTCGATGGGCTCGGCCGGCTCGATCTTGTTCTTGACGCCGTCGAGGCCCGCGAGGAGGAGGGCGGAGAAGGCGAGGTAGGGGTTCGAGGACGGGTCCGGGGCGCGGAACTCCACGCGCTTGGCCTTCGGGTTGGAGCCCGTGATCGGGATGCGCATCGCGGCGGAGCGGTTGCGCTGCGAGTAGACCAGGTTGACCGGGGCCTCGAAACCGGGCACCAGGCGGTGGTAGGAGTTCACGGTGGGGTTGGTGAAGGCCAGGAGCGAGGGGGCGTGCTTCAGGATGCCGCCGATGTAGTAGCGGGCGGTGTCCGACAGGCCCGCGTAGCCCTGCTCGTCGTAGAAGAGCGGCTCGCCACCCGTCCACAGGGACTGGTGCACATGCATGCCCGAGCCGTTGTCACCGAAGATCGGCTTCGGCATGAACGTCGCCGTCTTGCCGTTGCGCCACGCGACGTTCTTCACGATGTACTTGAAGAGCATCAGGTCGTCGGCGGCGGCGAGCAGCGTGTTGAACTTGTAGTTGATCTCCGCCTGGCCCGCCGTGCCCACCTCGTGGTGCTGGCGCTCGACCTTGAGGCCCTGCTTGTCCAGCTCCAGGGAGATCTCCGCGCGCAGGTCGGCGAAGTGGTCCACCGGCGGCGCCGGGAAGTACCCGCCCTTGTAGCGGACCTTGTAGCCGCGGTTGTTCTCGATCGCGCCGGTGTTCCAGGCGCCCGCCTCGGAGTCGATCTCGTAGATCGAACGGTTCGCGGAGGTCTCGAAGCGGACCGAGTCGAAGACGTAGAACTCGGCCTCGGGGCCGAAGTACGCCGTGTCGGCGATGCCGGTGGAGGCCAGGTACGCCTCCGCCTTCTTGGCCACGTTGCGCGGGTCGCGGGAGTACTGCTCGCCCGTGATCGGGTCGTGGATGAAGAAGTTGACGTTCAGCGTCTTGTCACGCCGGAAGGGGTCCACACGGGCCGTGGAGAGGTCCGCGCGCAGCGCCATGTCCGACTCGTGGATCGCCTGGAAGCCGCGGATGGACGAGCCGTCGAAGGCCAGCTCCTCCGTGGGGTCGAACGCCTCCGCCGGCACCGTGAAGTGCTGCATGACACCCGGCAGGTCGCAGAAGCGGACGTCTACGAACTTCACGTCCTCGTCCGCGAGGAACTTCTTGGCTTCGTCGGCGTTCTGGAACATCCAGCTCCTCCTACTCCCGCCCGGGAAGGAACGGGGTTGCAGCTCGGTTGTGCGGCCGGTGCGGTGGCACACGCTGGGACCCGACCATAAGGACGGTGGATTTCTCAAGCGTGACCCATTTGTTTCGCCGAAGTTAACCAGGGCGAGTGCGGGACGAGGGCTGTGCCGCGGGCTCACCCGGCCGCACCCGGCCCCCATACGCCTCCGCCCGGCCTTGGCGCGACCCCGCCCGCCCGGCTCCGCGCGGGCGCGCAGTACCGTGGACGGGTGGACAACAGGCAAGTAATCGGATCGTGGCTCTCCGGCCCGCGCGCGGCAGCCGAGGACGCGGGCGTCGACTTCGGATACCGCGGCGAGCGGCTCGGCCTGCCCGAGGAGGGCCCAGGCTCCGTCGCCCGGCCCGGCCGCCGCATCGGCGCCATCGCCGTCGACTGGGCCCTGTGCATGGTCATCGCATACGGTCTGCTCGCCCGCGACAACCCGCAGGCGATGGGCAACTGGGCGCTCGGCATCCTCTTCGTGATGAGCCTGCTGACCGTGGGCACGGTCGGCAGCACGCCCGGCAAGCGCCTGCTCGGCCTGCGCGTCGTCGGCGAGGACGGCGGCCGCCTCGGCTTCGTCCGCGTCCTGATCCGCAGCGCGCTGCTGTGCGTCGGCATCCCGGCCCTCATCTGGGACCGCGACGGCCGCGGCCTCCACGACCGCCTCGCCCGCGCCGTGCAGGTTCGGATCTAGGGATCCAGCACCTGGACACATAGAGCAGGAAGAGCAAGAAGAGCAGGAAGAGCAAGAAGAGGGGCGCCGGAACCTATCGGTTTCGGCGCCCCTCCTCGTACAGCGTCTCGTACGGTCTCTCGTACGGCGTCAGCGCATCTTGGGGCCGCCGCGCGGCATCCGCATGCCCTTGGGCATGGGCCCCTTGGGCAGGGGCATGTTGGACATCAGGTCCCCCATCGCCTTCAGGCGGTCGTTGGTCGCCGTGACCTGAGGGCCCTGGAGCACCCGCGGCAGCTTCAGCAGCGTGGTGCGGAGCTTCTTGAGCTCGACCTGGCCCTCGCCGGTGCCGACGATCACGTCGTGCACGGGTACGTCCGCGACGATGCGGGCCATCTTCTTCTTCTCGGAGGCGAGGAGCGGCTTCAACCGGTTCGGGTTGCCCTCGGCCACCAGGACGATGCCGGCCTTGCCGACCGTGCGGTGCACCACGTCCTGGCTGCGGTTCATCGCCACCGCGGGGGTCGTGGTCCAGCCGCGGCCGATCTTGTCGAGCACCGCGGCCGCCGCGCCGGGCTGGCCCTCCATCTGTCCGAAGGCGGCGCGCTCGGCCCTGCGTCCGAAGACGATCGCCATCGCCAGGAAGGCGAGGACGAAGCCGAGAATGCCGAGATAGACGGGGTGGTCGATCCAGAAGCCGATCGCGAGGAAGACACCGAAGGTGACGATTCCCACAGCCGCGATGATGAGACCGATCTTGGAGTCGGCCCGCCGGGTCATCTTGTAGGTCAGGGCGATCTGCTTGAGTCGCCCGGGTTCCGCGGCCGAAGCCGCCGCGGTGGTTTCCTTCCTCGCCATGCTGTGAAGTCTACGTGGCCCCGGAGGCGACTACGACGTGCGGGTTGATCCCGCCTCTTCCAGGACGCGCTGAGCCTCGACCCGGTCCTTGGCGCGGCGCCGGTCCTCCAGGACGGACGTCCAGGCGTTGCGGCGCGCGGTGCGCTGGCCGCCGCTCATGAGCAGCGACTCGACGGCGCGCAGCGCGTCGGTGACGGACGGGATGGCGGTGGCGCGAACGGGCGCGGCCTGCATGGTGATGCCCTCCGGGAAGCGGCAGTGGACGGGGGAGCGCTATGAGGGGTGCTACGGGGTGCTACGGGGTGGTGGCGGGTGGCAGCTGGTGGTGCCGAGCCGGGCCGGTGCTGGATGCGGGGGTGTCCAGCTATGGCTAAGGCTCTACGTGCGGTAGTAGCAGGGTCACTGATTGGTGTTACCAGGGCGTGACTGGGCGGTCAAACACCGATGAAGCCCTGACGCGGGGCCCGCAAACGCTGACGCGGCCCTTACGCTCCCCTCACCTGCGAGAAACGTACGGGCCGCGCCATATCGGCCGCTACCGGGCGGTAGTCACTTGTGCGCAGATTCACACGGCGGTCGGCCCCGCGAGGCCCTGCCAAGCGGAAGCCGCAGGGCCCGGAAGCGGAAGCCGAGGCGCCCTGCCGGGCGGAAGCCGAGGAGCCGGGCCGAGCGGAAGCCGAGCGGCCCGGCCGGACCCGGCCGAGCGGAAGCGCGTCAGACCGCCTGCGACGCCACGTACGACCCGCGCCGCTCGATCGCCATCTGGTACAGCCGCCCCGCGCGGTAGGAGGAGCGGACCAGCGGCCCCGACATGACCCCGGAGAACCCGATCTCCTCGGCCTCCTCCTTCAGCTCCACGAACTCCTGCGGCTTGGCCCAGCGCTCCACGGGGTGGTGGCGCACCGACGGGCGCAGGTACTGCGTGATCGTGATGAGCTCGCAGCCCGCGTCGTGCAGCCGCTGGAGCGCCTCGCTGATCTCCGCGCGCTCCTCGCCCATGCCGAGGATCAGGTTGGACTTCGTCACCAGACCGGCCTCGCGGGCCTCGGTGATGACCTTCAGGGAGCGCTCGAAGCGGAATCCGGGACGGATGCGCTTGAAGATGCGCGGCACCGTCTCCACGTTGTGCGCGAGCACCTCGGGACGCGACGAGAAGACCTCGGCCAGCTGGTCGGGATCCGCGTTGAAGTCGGGGATGAGCAGCTCGACCTTGGTCTGGCCGCTCTCGCGCTCCGCCGTCATGGCGTGGATCTGGCGGACCGTCTCGGCGTACAGCCAGGCGCCGCCGTCCTCCAGGTCGTCGCGGGCGACGCCGGTGATGGTGGCGTAGTTCAGGTCCATCGTGACGACGGACTCGCCGACGCGACGGGGCTCGTCGCGGTCGAGGGCCTGCGGCTTGCCGGTGTCGATCTGGCAGAAGTCGCAACGCCGCGTGCACTGGTCGCCGCCGATGAGGAACGTGGCCTCGCGGTCCTCCCAGCACTCGTAGATGTTCGGACAGCCCGCTTCCTGGCAGACCGTGTGCAGGCCCTCGCTCTTCACGAGCTTCTGGAGGGCGTTGTACTCGGGGCCCATTTTCGCCCGTGTCTTGATCCACTCGGGCTTGCGCTCGATGGGGGTCTGGGCGTTCCGGACCTCCAGGCGCAGCATCTTGCGTCCGTCGGGTGCGACTGCGGACACATCGGCTCCCTGTTAGCTGGCGTAACTTCGATTCGTCGGCGCACCCCAGGGTACGCCCGTCATGTCGTGGGGCTTACGTACGGCCAACCTCTGGCCCAAGGGGTGCATTCCCGTAGGGGTGCAATCCCGTACGAGCGCGGTGCCCCGTGCCCCGCCTAGGCGAGCGCGGGCTTCGCCACCTCGCGCGGCTTCAGCTCCGCGTTCTCCAGGACGTCCCGCAGATGCTTCTCGGCCACCGGCAGGACGTCGGCGATCGTGACGTCGCGGCCCAGCTCGTGGGCGATCGACGTCACCCCCGCGTCCCGGATGCCGCACGGCACGATCCGGTCGAACCAGGTGTTGTCCGGGTTCACGTTCAGGGCGAAGCCGTGCATCGTGACGCCCTTGGCGACGCGGATGCCGATCGCGGCGACCTTGCGGTCCTCGCGGCGCTGGCCCGCGTTGGAGGGCGCGTACTCCGGGCCGTTGAGGCGGGGGTCGAACTCGTCGTCCTGGAGCCGGGGGTCGAAGTCGAGGCTCAGGCCGCCGAGGGCCGGACGCGACTCCACCGGATCACCGAGGACCCATACGCCGCTGCGCCCTTCCACCCGCGTGGTCGCGAGACCGAACTCGGCACACGTTCGGATAAGGGCCTCTTCCAGACGTCGTACATGTGCTACGACGTCCACCGGACGCGGCAGTTTCTGGATCGGGTAGCCGACGAGCTGCCCCGGGCCGTGCCAGGTGATCTTGCCGCCGCGGTCCACGTCCACGACGGGCGTGCCGTCCAGCGGGCGCTCGCTCGGATCGGTCCTGCGGCCCGCCGTGTAGACCGGCGGGTGCTCCAGGAGCAGACAGGTGTCGGGGGCCTCGTCGGCGAAGCGGGCGGCGTGCACCCGGCGCTGCTCGTCCCAGGCCTCCTGGTACTCCACGGACTCGGGGCCGAACCCCAGCCGGATGAATCGCAACTCGCCCACGGCGCGTGCCTCCCTAGAACCGTCCCCGTGTACTCCGCGGCCGCCGCGGGCACTCCGCCGTCCCGGCCGCGGACCCGCCCCGCACCCGGAAACCTTCACCGTGCACGGATCGCGCCCCTGCCACTGTACGTCCGGCCACATCACGTCAGCCGTCCGGCCAATCCTCACACGATCGGATGAATGCGGCTTGAAGGTCACGATGAGCGGCCTCATCGCCGCTACATTCGCGCCGTTCACGAGGCCATAAGGGCTGCTCAAGGCAGGCCCGGAAGGCAGGAGACCGCACAGCTGATGACGGAACGACCTCCGCAGCGCACCCCCAACCGACAGCTAGCCGCGCTCATCGCGGAAGCAGGTTTCTCCAATGCGGGCCTCGCGCGCCGCGTCGATCAGCTAGGGCTCGAGCACGGTCTCGATCTCAGGTACGACAAGACATCGGTGACGCGCTGGCTCAGAGGCCAGCAGCCGCGCGGCACGACCCCCGCACTGATCGCGGAGGTCTTCACCCGGCGGCTCGGCCGCCGGCTCTCCGCGCAGGACCTCGGGCTCGACGCGTGCGCGCCCGTCTACGCGGGCCTGGAGTTCGCCTCCTCGCCCGAGGAGGCCGTCGACATCGTCGGCGGCCTGTGGCGCAAGGACTCCGGCAGCCACGCGGAACTGCGCAAGATCGCCTTCACCCCGGCCGGGCTGGTGGTGCCGAGCCGGGACTGGCTGATCGGCCGCGCCGACGAGCGCGTCGCCCGCGGCGAGCCCCAGCAGAGCCCGCGCGTGCCCGCCCAGGGCCGCCCCGCCGTGCCCCGCCAGCGCCGCGACACCGACCGCGGCCCCGGCCACCGGGTCACCGGCGGCGACATCGCGGCCCTGCGCTCCGTCGGCGAGCTGTTCCGCGCCCTGGACCACGCCTACGGCGGCGGGCACGCCCGCCAGGCCCTGGTCCGCTATCTGGAGCACGAGGCCGAGCCGATGCTCCGCGGCACCTACGGCGAGCAGGCCGGGCGCCGCCTGTTCGCCGCCGCGGCCGATCTGACCCGGCTCGCGGGCTGGACGTCGTACGACATCGCGGCGCACGGCCTCGCCCAGCGGTACTTCGTGCAGGCCCTGCGCCTGTCGCAGGCCGCGGGCGATCGCGCGTACGGCAGCTACGTCCTGGTCACCATGAGCCGCCAGGCCGTCTACCTCGGCCACGGACGCGAGGCGGTGCAGCTCGCCCGCGTCGCCCAGCAGGGCGTCGGCTCATCGGCGCCACCCGTCGTCCAGGCCCTGCTGCACGCCGTCGAGGCGCGCGGGCACGGGGTGCTCGGAGAGGTGCGGGCCTGCGCGGCGTCGATGGTGCGGGCCGAGCGCGTCCTGGAGACGGCACGGCCCGGTGACGAGGTCCCGTACTGGGCGCGCTTCTTCGACGAGGCCCAGCTCGCCGACGAGTTCGCGCACTGCAACCGCGACCTCCAGCAGTACCGCGCCGCCGCCCAGCACGCCGAGCGCTCCCTGCAACTGCGTGCCCCCGGCTACGCCCGCAGCAGGCTCTTCTGCCGCGTCGTCCTCGCCTCCGCCCGCCTCGGCCTCGGCGAACTGGAGCAGGCCTGCCAGCTCGGCGCGGAGGCGGCCCAGGCGGCGGGCGAGATGCGCTCGGTCCGTGCGGTGGAGTACGTACGGGACTTCGAACGCCGCTTGGAGCCCTACCGGGACGCGGCACCCGTGCGCGGGTACCGCGACAAGGTCGCGGCACTCGGTTAGCGGGCGCCCGGAGGGCTGGATGCTTGCCAGGGCGGCAAGCATCCAGCCCGTCCGGCGTTTGAGGACGAGGCGCGGAGCGCCGATCGACGGGAGCCCTGTGGGCGGCACCCGACGGAACCGTTACGCCGCCGCGGGCAAGGCCTCCTCCGCGGCCGCCGGTTCGACCCCGAGGTCGGCCAGCGCCGCGGCAGCGGCCCTGCGGCCCGAGTGCAGCGCGCCCTGCACGGTGCTGGTGTCCCGGTGGTCGCCGCACACGTACAGGCCCGCGAGGAGCCGTACGGGACGGCGCAGGTCGTGCGGCGGCGGCATCGCGGGCACCGCCTCGCGGGTGTGGTGGACGGCGAGGAGCTGCCAGCTGTCCGTGGCGGTGCCGTACAGCTCCGCGAGGTGGGTGCGCACCCGGTGCTCCAGGTCGTCCGGGGGAGGGCCGAGGACGGTCGAGGAGACCAGGGTGCGGCCCGCGGGCGCACGGGTGGGGTCGACGCGGCTGACCACGGCCGTGTGCGCGACCGGGCCCCGGCGGTCGGCGTCGAGCAGCAGGGCGGGTTCGGCGAGCGGCGGCTCGGGGGCCTCGTGGTGCACCACGGTCACCGGGTGGAAGGACGGCACCCGCAGGCCCGGAAGCAGCTCGGCGGCGGCGCGCGCGTCGGTGGCGAGCAGCACACCGGCGCAGGACAGCTCGCCGTGCTCCGCGGTGGTGACACGGTTCGCGGACACCGAGGTGACGCGTACGCCGGTGCGCACGGTCCCCGGCGGCAGCGCGGCCGCGAGCAGTTCGGGCAGGGCGTCGGCGCCGCCCTCGGGCAGACAGAGCCGGCCCCGCGCGAAGGCGTGCAGGGCGAGGTCGGCGCAGCGGCTCGACGTCGTCAGGTCCGGGTCGCACAGCAGCGCCGAGAGCAGCGGGCGCAGGAACCCCGCCACGGTGCGCGCGGGCAGGCCGCGCGCCGTCAGGGCCTGCACGGCGGGAAGTTCGGGGCGGGCGAGGAGCCGGGGGACCGGGGTCGCCGCGATACGGGCGAGGGCCGCCCCGAGACGGGCCTGATCGAGCGCGCCGCCCAGGGGCGTGGTGCGGGAGCCGGGCCTGGAAGGCCGGGGTGTGGTTCCGGCCGGGTGCCGGGGCGGGGCACCGGGCGCCGGGCGCCGCGGCCGCGCCACCCGAGGGGCGCTTGCCAGGGCGCGTGCCGCAGTGAGTGCGCCCCGTGCGCCCCCTGCGCTCTTGCTCCCGGCGGGCTCCGCCGCACGGTGGTGCCTGCCCTCGCTGTGCACGAGGAGGCCGGGCGCGAACGGGCGCAGGACGAGGGCGTCGAGTCCGGGCGCGTGCCGCAGTTCCGGATAGGACGTGGTCAGCAGCTGACCGATCCGGTCGAGCCGGAAGCCGTCCACCTTCTCCGTGGACATCCGGCCGCCGACGTAAGGGGCGGCTTCCAGGACAATGGTCGTTACACCGGCCCTGGTCAGGCGGTGGGCGGCCGACAGTCCCGCGATCCCGGCCCCCACGATGACGACATCGGCATGGTGCGCAGGCTCTGGCACGTGCTCCTCCCGGCGGTTGCGCGGCTCGCTCGACTGCTGGGGAGCCTTATGCCCTCGGCAGGGCGGCGGAATCCCCGAGTTCGCTTGAGGGTAGGAGTGCGGGCGTCCCGGGGCACTCGCGCATGGACCGGGCACGGTCGCACGCCGGTCGCACACGTGCGCGGTACGGGGCGCGGCCGGTGGCCCGGCCGGAGGCACGCGCCCCGGGTGTCACCGCAGCGCGGCCCGCACCGCGTCGTCGATCCGGGGGTGGGCGAAGGCGAAACCGGACTCCGTGAGCCTGGCCGGAAGCACGCGCTGGCTGCCGAGGACGTCCCCCGCCATCTCCCCGAGGACCAGGCGCAGCGCGGGCGCGGGCGCCGGGAACAGCGTGGGGCGCCGAAGGACCCGGCCCATGGCGGCCGTCACCTCGCGGTTGGTGACCGGTTCCGGCGCCGTCAGGTTGAAAGGACCCGCCAGGTCGTCGCGCGCGAGCAGATGCCGCAGCGCCGCCACCTCGTCGCGCAGCGCGATGAAGCTCCAGTACTGCCGCCCGTCGCCGAGGCGCCCGCCGAGCCCCGCCTTGAAGAGCGGGAACATCCGGCCCCAGGCGCCGCCCCCGCGCGCCACCACCAGACCGCTGCGCGCGAACACCGTGCGCACGCCCGCCTCCTCGACCGGCGCGGCCGCCTGCTCCCACTCCACGCACATGGACGGCAGGAAACCCTCCCCGGCGGGGGCGCTCTCGTCCACCGCGCGGGAGCCGGTGTCTCCGTAGTAGCCGATCGCGCTGCCGTTCAGGAACACGCGGGGCGGGGTGCCGAGCGCGGTCACGGCGGCGGCGAGCGTCCTGGTGCCGAGGACCCTGCTGTCCCTCAGCTCACGCTTGTACGCGTCGTTCCAGCGGCGGTCCCCGATGCCGGCGCCCGCCAGGTTCACGACGGCCTCGCAGCCCGCGAGCCCGTCCGCGTCCACGTACCCCTTCGCGGGGTCCCAGCGCACCTCGTCCGCGGCCCGCGGCGCCCGGCGCACCAGGCGCACCACCTCGTACCCGTCGGCCGCCAGGGAGCGGGTGAGCGCCGTCCCGATGAGGCCGGAGGCCCCCGCCACGGCGACGCGTCCCGGGCCGCCGGAGGCCTTGCCGGGGTTTCCCTCGGCGGCCTGCTCGGTGGCCTGCTCGGCGGCCTGCTCGGCGGCCTTCCCGGAGGGCGTCGAAGGGGCCGGTGACTCCGCGGGTGGTTCGGGCTTGTCCATGGGCCCATCCTGCCGTGAAAAGGGGGCGTGTGCCGTCGTACCGCCGCCGTACAGTGACGCTCATGCAGCAGACGTACATACGCACCGCGCGTGCCGAGGACGACGACGTGCTGGCCCGTCTGGACCGCGACCACTGGTCCACCCTGCACTCCGTCCAGCCGCGCCCGCAGCCGCCGCACGAGCCGTTCTTCACCGAACGCTTCGGCCCCGGCGACCACTTGGTCGCCGAACTGGACGGGAGGACGGTCGGCTACATCCGGCTCGGCTTCCCGACGCCGCTCGCCGTGAACGCGCACGTGCGCCAGATCCTCGGCTTCGTCGTCGCCGACGCGGCGCGCGGCAAGGGCGTGGGGCGCCTGCTGCTGCGCGCCGCGGTGGAGGAGGCCCGCCGCCAGGGCGCCCGCCGCGTCACGCTGCGCGTCCTCGGGCACAACACGGCGGCCCGCACGCTCTACGAGTCCGAGGGCTTCGCCGTCGAGGGCGTCCTGCCCGGCGAGTTCCTCCTGGACGGCAGGTACGTCGACGACGTCCTGATGGGCCGCCCCGTCTGAGCAGCCCGCTGCCGTGCCCGCCGCCTCGCCCGCCCCGGCGAAGCCCTGACGGACCGGCCCGGCGTGCGCCCGGTGCCCGCCCGTAGGAGCGTGGACTCGTCCTCCGGTCCGCCGGGAAGGAGCACCGATGATCAGGGCCGCGGCCAGGCGCCGGGACGCGCGGGAGGCCGGCTGGCCGCGCGGCGCGTCCGCGCCCCCTTGGGCGCGCTGGCCCGCGCCGGTGCTCCTGGTCGTCACGTGCGTGGTCCAGCTCGCCACCCCGCGGACCATCGACCTCAGCTTCCTGCTGGCCGCGGTGCCCCCGCTGGCCGCCCTCGCCTACGGGCCCGCCGCCACCGCGGGCCTCGGCGCCGCCGTCCTGCTCCTGATCTCCCTGCCGCAGTACGACCTGGGGCACCCCGGGGAGAGCGACACCGCGACCGTGGCCTTCGTGTCCGTGCTCAGCGTGCTCTTCTCCTGGGTGCGCAGCCGCCGCGACGCCCAGCTCGTCACGGTCCGCACGGTCGCGGAGGCGGCCCAGTTCGCGGTCCTGCCGCCGCTCCCCGACCGGGTGGGCCCGGTGCGCTGCGCCGGCCTGTACCGGGCCGCGCAGCGCGGCACCCTCGTCGGTGGCGACCTCTTCGACGTACGCCGGGGCCCGCACGGCGTGCGCGCCCTGGTCGGGGACGTGCAGGGGCACGGGCTCGCCGCCGTCGGAACCGTCGCGGCCCTGCTCGGGGCCTTCCGGGAGGCGGTCCTCGACGAGAGCGACCTGGAGGGCGTCGCCAGGCGCCTAGACCGGCGCCTTGTCATCGACACCGAGGAGGCGGCGCTCCAGCGGCGCCTGGTCATCGACCCCGACGAACCGCCCTCCGGCGACCCCCGTGAACTCTTCACCACCGCCGTCCTCCTGGAGTTCGACGACGCGGGCCGTGAGCTGAGCTTCCTCAGCTGCGGCCATCCGCCGCCGCTGCTGCTGCGCGGCGGCGCGGTCACCGAGCTTGAGGTCGCCCCGGGCGCGCCGCTCGGCCTCGGCATCGCGGGCACGGCCCCGCCGCGGCCCGCGGTCGTGCCCCTGGAGCCCGGCGACTGGCTGCTGACCGTGACCGACGGCGTGACCGAGGCACGGGACGCGTCCGGCGCGTTCTATCCGCTGGCGCAGCGGCTGCCGATGGTCTTCGAGGCGGAGCGCGACGACCCCGTGGCCTTCACGGACGCGATCTGGAGCGACCTGGTCCGCTACAGCGGCGGGGTGCAGGACGACGTGGCGCTGCTGGTGTTCGTGGTGGGGGAGTAGCGCGCCCGCGTACGCGGCCGGAGGCGGGCGGGTACGGTCACGCGGACGCGAACCGCTCCCACAGCTTCGGGTAGAGCCGCGCGAGCGCCGCGTCGTCCTCGAGGTCGACGGGCGTGCCCTCCGGCTCCGGCGGCGCGGGCGTGATGCCGAGGTCGGGGGCGACGACGCCGGTCATCCGCTCGTACGCCTCGTCGGCGGCGTAGCCCAGCTCCTCGCCGTCCCCGTCGATCTCGTCGTCGAAGTCGTCGAGGAGCTCGGCGAGGGAGTCCGGGTCGTGCACGGCGCCCTCGAAGACCTCCCGGCCCTGCCCGATCAGCCAGCACCGGAAGTAGTCGAAGGCGTCGTCGCTCGCGCCGTCGAGCAGGATCCAGGCCGCGCCCCACAGGTCCCAGCGGTACGCGCGGTTGTAGCGGGCCTCGAAGTGCCGGGCGAAGTCCAGGACGGAGTCCGGGTCGTACTCCAGGAGCTTGTCGACGACCAGCTCGGCCTGGTCCTCGGGGTCGCCCTCGGCGGCCTCGCGGGTGCTGTCCACGATCTCCCAGAACTCCGTCTCGTCCATCACGGGTCCAGCATCGGTCCTGGGCGGTGGGGGCGCACGCGGAGTGCGCCGGAATGCGGCTGTGTCGTTATGCGTGCACATGCCCGTGGAAAGACCGACAGAGGATGTCGGCTTTCGCTGCGAGGGTCTGCGTCACGGAACCAGGACGGAACCATGGACGAGCAGGAAGCGGAGTACGGGATGACCGGACGGACAGGGGCAGCAGCGGGGGCGGGCGGCCTGACCGGGAAGATCGCGCTGGTGGCCGGGGCGACCCGCGGGGCGGGCCGGGCCATGGCGGTGGAACTGGGCCGGGCCGGGGCGACGGTGTACGTCACCGGCCGCACGACACGGGAGCACACCAGCGAGGTCGGCAGGACCAAGGAGACCATCGAGGGCACCGCGGACCTCGTCACCGCGGCGGGCACGGAGGCGGGCACGGGCGGCACGGGCGTGGCGGTGCCCACCGACCACCTCGACCCGGAGCGGGTACGGGCCCTGGTGGAGCGGATCGAGCGGGACCACGGCCGCCTGGACGTCCTCGTCAACGACATCTGGGGCGGCGACGTCCACGTCGAGTGGGACAAGAAGATGTGGGAGCACGACCTGGACAAGGGACTGCGCATCCTGCGCCTCGGCGTGGAGAGCCACATCGTCACCAGCCGGTACGCGCTGCCGCTTCTGATCCGCAACCCCGGCGGCCTGGTGGTCGAGGTGACCGACGGCACGCAGGAGTACAACAGCCGCTACCGCGAGCCGTTCTACTACGACCTTGCGAAGTCGGCGCCGCTGCGGATGGCGCGCGCGCTCGCGGAGGAACTGAAGGAGTACGACTGCACGGCGGTGTGCCTGACGCCGGGATGGCTGCGCTCCGAGGCGATGCTCGACACGTACTTCAAGGTCACCGAGGACGACTGGCTGGCGGGCTGCGAGCAGGACCCGCACTTCGCGATCTCCGAGACGCCGACGTTCGTGGGCCGGGCGCTCGCCGCCCTCGCGTCGGACCCCGACGTGGCCCGGTGGAACGGCGCCTCGCTGTCCAGCGGCGGGCTCGCCAAGGAGTACGGCTTCACGGACGTGGACGGCTCGGCGCCGGACGCCTGGCGGTACCTCATGGAGGTCGACCAGGAGAGCAAGGAGGCGGACGTGACGGGCTACCGGTAGAGCTCGGCCATCCGGGCCGCCGTCGTGGCGAGGCGCTCCCGCAGCTCCGGCGGCTGAAGGACCTCCACCTCGGGGCCGAGGACGAGGAGTTGGGAGTACGCGACGACGGCGGACTCGACGGGCAGGGTGACGGTGACCCGGCCGAGGCCGTCGGGTTCGGCGCCGGCCAGGGCTTCCTCGGCGACGGCGCGGTCGGTGACGTGGGGGAGCTGCCGGGCGCCGGCGGGGGAAAGGCGCAGGACGGTCTCCTCGCGCAGGATGGCGCGGGCGAACTGGGCGGCGCGTTCCTCCCAGAACGCGGGCAGGTCGAAGTCCTCGTCGCGGACGAAGCGTTCGCCCGCGGAGGTGCCGGGGGTGACGGAGGTGAAGCGGTCGATGCGGTACACCCGGTGGGACGCCGTCTCCGGGACGCGGGCGCACAGGTACCAGACGCCCGCCTTGAGGACCAGGCCGTACGGTTCGAGTTCCCGCTCCACCTCGGAGTCCTGGCGCCGGTAGCGGGCCACGACGGGGCGGTCGTCCCACACCGCGTCGGCCACGACCGGCAGCAGGGGCGGGGGCGGGGTCTCCTTGAACCAGCCCGGGGCGTCCAGGTGGAAGCGCTGGGACGCGTTCTGGGAGGCGTCGCGCAGGGACGGGAGCAGGGCGGCGGAGACCTTCAGGCGGGCGGCGGACGCGGCGTCCTCCAGGCCCATCTCGCGCAGGGCGCCCGGGACCCCGGACAGGAACAGAGCCTCCGCCTCGCTCCGGGCGAGGCCCGTGAGACGGGTCCGGTAGCCGCCGATCAGCCGGTACCCGCCCGTCCTGCCCCGGTCCGCGTACACCGGGACGCCCGCCTCCGAGAGAGCCTGGGCGTCCCGCGTGATGGTCCGCTCCGAGACCTCCAGCTCCTCGGCGAGCTCGGCGGCGGTCATGGAGGCCCGCGACTGGAGCAGCAGGACCATCTTGATGAGCCGGGCAGCGCGCATGGGCCCATGATGCAGGGTGGCCCCTGTCTGCGGCGGCAGTCACGGGTGGGCGGGTGGGAGACCGCCGCGGAGCGGCGGGGCGGTTGCCGCCTGGGAGGGTGTGCGCAGCCCGGCGCGGCGGGGTCCGCCCTGTGCCCACCCGTCCCGCCCTCTGGGCGGCCCAGCTGCCCACAGGGCGGACGGGCGGCGGCGGCTCAGCTGCCCACAGGGCGGACGGGTGGACGACGGCCTTACAGGCCGTACTTCGCGCGGGCCTCCTTGACCGCGGCCGCAGGCACCTCGCCGCGAGCCGCAAGGCGGGCGAGGGCGGCCACGACGATGGACTCGGCGTCGACGCCGAAGTGGCGGCGGGCCGCGTCCCGGGTGTCGGAGAGGCCGAAGCCGTCCGCGCCGAGCGAGGAGTAGTCCTGCTCGACCCACTGGGCGATCTGGTCGGGGACCTGGCGCATGTAGTCGGAGACGGCCAGGACGGGACCCTGGGCGCCGTCGAGGGCGGCACGCACGAAGGGCGTGCGCTCCTCGCCGCGCAGCACCGCCGCGTCCGCCTCCAGGGCGTCCCGGCGCAGCTCGGTCCAGGAGGTCGCGGACCACACGTCGGCGGCGACCCCCCACTCCTCGGCGAGCAGCCGCTGCGCCTTGAGCACCCAGTGGATGGCCGTACCCGAGCCGAGGAGCTGGATCCGCGCGGCGTTGGCGGCGGGCGAGAGACCCGCGGACTCGGCCGTGTTGAAGCGGTACAGGCCCTTCACGATGCCCTCGTCCACACCCGCGGGCTTCGCGGGCTGCGGCATCGGCTCGTTGTAGACGGTCAGGTAGTAGAAGACGTCCTGGTCCTCACCGGGAGCGGCCTCGCCGTACATCCGGCGCAGACCCTCCTTGACGATCGCGGCGATCTCGTACGCGAACGCGGGGTCGTAGGACAGCGCGGCCGGGTTCGTCGCGGCGATCATCGGCGAGTGGCCGTCGGCGTGCTGAAGGCCCTCACCGGTGAGCGTGGTGCGGCCCGCGGTGGCGCCGATGAGGAAGCCGCGGCCGAGCTGGTCGCCGAGCTGCCACATCTGGTCGGCGGTGCGCTGCCAGCCGAACATCGAGTAGAAGATGTACAGGGGGATCATGGGCTCGCCGTGCGTCGCGTACGACGACGAGGCGGCGATGAAGTCCGCCATCGAACCGGCCTCGGTGATGCCCTCGTTGAGGATCTGGCCGTTCTTGGCTTCCTTGTAGTACATCAGCTGGTCGCGGTCGACCGGCTCGTACGTCTGCCCCTTGGGGGAGTAGATGCCGAGCGAGGGGAAGAGCGACTCCATGCCGAAGGTGCGGGCCTCGTCCGGGACGATCGGGACCCAGCGCTTGCCGGTCTCCTTGTCGCGTACGAGGTCCTTGAGCAGCCGTACGAGCGCCATGGTGCTCGCGACCTTCTGCGAGCCCGAGCCCTTGTCGAAGGAGGCGAAGGCCTTGTCGGCGGCGGACGGCAGCGGCGCGGCGGCGTGCGTGCGACGGGCCGGGGCCGGACCGCCGAGGGCGGCACGGCGCTCCTGGAGGTAGCGGACCTCGGGGGAGTCGGCGCCCGGGTGGCCGTAGGGCACCACGTCGTCGACGAACTGGGAGTCGGAGATCGGCAGGTCGAGCAGGTCCCGCATGTTCTTGAACTCGTCCGTCGTCAGCTTCTTCATCTGGTGGTTCGCGTTCTTCGACGCGAAGCCCTCACCGAGGGTGAAGCCCTTGACGGTCTGCGCCAGGATTACGGTCGGCGCGCCCTTGTGGGCCAGGGCCGCCTTGTACGCCGCGTACACCTTGCGCGGCTCGTGGCCACCGCGGGAGAGGTGGAAACACTCGAGGATCTTGTCGTCGCTCAGCAGCTTCGCCATCTCGACGAGCGCCGGGTCCTTGCCGAAGAAGTCCTCGCGGATGTAGGCGGCGTCCCGCGTCTGATACGTCTGCACCTGCGCGTCCGGCACCTCGCGGATGCGGCGGACCAGGGCGCCGGTGGTGTCGAGCTGGAACAGTTCGTCCCAGGCGTTGCCCCACAGGGACTTGATCACGTTCCAGCCGGCGCCGCGGAACTGGGCCTCCAGCTCCTGCACGATCTTGAAGTTGGCGCGCACCGGACCGTCGAGGCGCTGCAGGTTGCAGTTGATGACGAAGGTCAGGTTGTCCAGGCCCTCACGGGCGGCGAGCGCGAGTGCCGCCGTCGACTCGGGCTCGTCCATCTCGCCGTCGCCGAGGAACGCCCACACGTGCGAGGACGAGACGTCCTTGATGGAGCGGTTGGTGAGGTACCGGTTGAAGCGGGCCTGGTAGATCGCCGACAGCGGGCCGAGGCCCATGGAGACGGTCGGGAACTCCCACAGCCAGGGCAGCCGGCGCGGGTGCGGATAGGAGGGCAGGCCGTTGCCGCCGGACTCCTGGCGGAAGTTGTCGAGCTGCGTCTCGTTCAGCCGGCCGTCGAGGAAGGCGCGGGCGTAGATGCCGGGCGAGGCGTGGCCCTGGATGTACAGCTGGTCGCCGGAGCCATCGCCTTCCTTGCCGTGGAAGAAGTGGTTGAAGCCCGTCTCGTACAGCCAGGCCGCCGAGGCGAAGGTGGCGATGTGGCCGCCGACGCCGTGCTTGGCGCCGCGGGTGACCATCGCGGCCGCGTTCCAGCGGTTCCACGCGGTGATCCGGGACTCCATCGCCTCGTCGCCGTCGATGACCGGCTCGGCGGCGGTGGGGATGGTGTTGACGTAGTCCGTCTCAAGAAGCTTGGGCAGCGCCAGGCCCGCGCCCTCGGCGCGCTCCAGCGTGCGGCGCATCAGGTACGCGGCACGGTGCGGCCCGGCCGCCTTGGTCACGGCGTCCAGGGAGGCCTGCCATTCGGCGGTCTCCTCCGGGTCGCGGTCCGGGAGCTGGTCGAGCTCGCTCGGCTGGATGCGGGAGGGGTCGGTCATTACGCCGCCTTCCTGAGTCGGAGGGGGTGCCCATGCCTGTGTCGGGCGGGGGTCCCTTAACGGAAAGGGTCGGGGGTGCCCTTGGTCTTTGGCAGGACAGGGCGTAGGGCCCGGGTGCGCAGTCGTTTGTGCGGCTCCGCGGCGGGCCCATCGAAGACTGTAAGCCCGCGATCGATGATCGATCAAAGCTTTGAAGGGAAAACTTCCTCGAAACGACAAAAGTGGGCACAGAGTGCCGTACTCAAGGGCACGCAGTGCCGGTCAGGGGCGCGGCGCGCAGCCGAGGACGTGTGCCTTGACCAGCTCCGCGATCGCGGGGTCGCGCTGCCGGAACGCCGACACCAGGGCCTCGTGCTCCTCCGCGTACGACTGCTGGACCGTGCCGAGCCAGCGGATGGACAGCGCGGTGAAGACCTCGATGCCGAGCCCCTCCCAGGTGTGCAGGAGCACGGAGTTGTGCGCGGCCCGCACCAGTTCCCGGTGGAAGCCCACGGTGTGCCGCACCTGGCCGGTACCGTCCGACGCCCGGTCGGCCTCGTACAGGGCCGCCACATGGGGTTCGAGGGCCGAGCAGTCCTCGGCGAGGCGGTCCGCCGCGAGCTCCGCGGCGATGGCCTCGAGACCGGCCCGTACCGGATAGCTCTCCTCCAGGTCGGCGGCGGTCAGGTTGCGCACCCGGACGCCCTTGTTGGGGGCGGACTCGATCAGGCGCAGCGACTCCAGCTCCCGCAGCGCCTCGCGCACCGGGGTCTGGGAGACCTCGAGCTCGACGGCGATCCTGCGCTCCACGATCCGCTCGCCCGGTTTCCAGCGACCGCTCACGATGCCTTCCACGATGTGCTCGCGAATCTGTTCGCGCAGCGAGTGAACGACGGGCGCGGTCATGGGGGCTCCTCCGGCGGTCGGAAGCGTGGCGCTTGGGGCCTCGGTGGGGGGCGACGGGCGGGCAACCCTTGAACAATACGGCCAATACACGGCCGCGCCCCCGTCCGGAGGACTCCGGACGGGGGCGTACTCGCTGATGAGACGAGTGTTACAGCCGAAAGTGAGGCGCTTACAGGCCGAGTTCGACCTCGAACTCGCCGGCCTCCAGGATGGCCTTGACCGTCGTCAGGTAGCGGGCGGCGTCCGCGCCGTCCACCAGACGGTGGTCGTAGGACAGCGTCACGTACGTCATGTCCCGCACCGCGATGGTCTCACCGAGATCGGGGTGGTTGATGACGACCGGGCGCTTGACGGTGGCACCGATGCCGAGGATGCCGACCTGGTTCGGCGGCACGATGATCGTGTCGAACAGGGCGCCGCGCGAACCGGTGTTGGAGATGGTGAACGTCGCACCGGACAGCTCGTCCGGCGTGATCTTGCTGGCCCGGACCTTGTTGGCCAGGTCGGCGGTCGCCTTGGCGATACCGGCCAGGTTCAGGTCACCGGCGCCCTTGATGACCGGCGTCATCAGACCCTTCTCGGAGTCCACGGCGATGCCGATGTTCTCCGAGTCGAAGTACGTGATGGTGCCCTCGTCCTCGTTGATGCGGGCGTTGACGACCGGGTGGGCCTTCAGCGCCTGCGCCGCCGCCTTGACGAAGAACGGCATCGGGGACAGCTTGACGCCCTCACGGGCGGCGAAGGAGTCCTTGGCCGCGGCGCGCAGCTTCATGAGCTTCGTGATGTCGACCTCGACCACGCTGGAGAGCTGGGCCTGGCCGTGCAGCGCCTTCATCATGTTGTCGCCGATGACCTTGCGCATGCGGGTCATCTTGACGGTCTGGCCGCGCAGCGGGGACGCCTCGATGACCGGCGCCTTCGACGCGGACGCCGGGGCGGCGGCAGCGGCCGGGGCGGCGGCCGGAGCCGGGGCCTTGGCGGCCTCGGCGGCGGCGAGCACGTCCTGCTTGCGGATGCGGCCGCCGACGCCGGTGCCCTTGACCGAGCCCAGGTCGACGCCGTTCTCCGAGGCGAGCTTGCGCACCAGCGGGGTGACGTAGGCGCCGTCGTCCGCCGGGGTCGCCGGGGCCGCGGGAGCGGCGGGCTCGGCCGGAGCGGCCGGCTGCGCCGGAGCCGCGGGCTGCGCCGGGGCCGGAGCGGCCTGGGCGGGCTGCGCGGGAGCGGCGGGCTCGGCGGCGGGGGCCGCGGGCTGCGCCGGGGCCTCCTCCTTCGCCGGAGCCGGGGCGGGAGCCTCCTCCTTCGCCTCCTCCTTCGCCGGGGCCGGAGCCTCGGCGGGAGCGGCCGGAGCGGCGGCGGGGGCCGCGCCCGGGGCACCGATGACGGCGAGCTTGGCGCCGACCTCGGCGGTCTCGTCCTCACCGACGACGATCTCCAGGAGAACACCGGCGGTGGGCGAGGGGATCTCGGTGTCGACCTTGTCCGTGGAGACCTCGAGCAGCGGCTCGTCGGCCTCGACGGAGTCGCCGACCTCCTTCAGCCAGCGGGTGACGGTGCCCTCGGTGACGGACTCGCCGAGCGCGGGCAGCGTGACCTCGGTGCCCTCGGCGGAACCGCCGGAGGCGGCCGGGGCCTCGGCCTGCGGGGCGGCCTGCTGAGGGGCCTCCTCCTGCGCCGGGGCCGGGGCCTCCTCCTGCGCGGGAGCGGCCGGGGCCTCTTCCTGCGCCGGAGCGGCGGAGCCGCCCGCGTCGCCGGAGCCGTCGTCGATGACGGCCAGCTCGGCGCCGACCTCGACGGTCTCGTCCTCGGCGACCTTGATGGAGGCGAGCACACCGGCGGCGGGGGAGGGGATCTCGGTGTCGACCTTGTCGGTCGAGACCTCGAGCAGCGGCTCGTCGGCCTCGACGCGCTCGCCCTCGGCCTTCAGCCAGCGGGTGACAGTGCCTTCAGTGACGCTCTCGCCGAGCGCCGGAAGGGTTACGGAAACCGACATGGTTTCTGTTGCTCCTTAACTACGTACGTATGTGGTCGTCGCGCCCGTGGGACTGAAGGCTCAGTCGTGGGAGTGCAGCGGCTTGCCGGCGAGGGCGAGGTGGGCCTCGCCGAGCGCCTCGTTCTGCGTCGGGTGGGCGTGGATGAGCTGGGCGACCTCGGCGGGCAGCGCTTCCCAGTTGTAGACCAGCTGGGCCTCGCCGACCTGCTCACCCATGCGGTCGCCGACCATGTGGACGCCGACCACGGCACCGTCCTTGACCTGGACGAGCTTGATCTCGCCCGCGGTCTTGAGGATCTTGCTCTTGCCGTTGCCCGCGAGGTTGTACTTCAGAGCGACGACCTTGTCCGCACCGTAGATCTCCTTGGCCTTGGCCTCGGTGATGCCCACGGAGGCGACCTCGGGGTGGCAGTACGTCACCCGGGGCACGCCGTCGTAGTCGATCGGGACGGTCTTGAGACCGGCCAGACGCTCCGCCACCAGGATGCCCTCGGCGAAGCCGACGTGCGCGAGCTGGAGCGTCGGGACGAGGTCACCGACGGCGGAGATCGTCTCCACGTTCGTGCGCATGTACTCGTCGACCAGGACGTAGCCGCGGTCCGTCGCGACGCCCTGCTCCTCGTACCCGAGGCCCTGGGAGACCGGGCCGCGGCCGATGGCGACGAGGAGCACCTCGGCCTCGAAGGTCTTGCCGTCGGCGAGGGTGACGCGCACGCCGTTCTCGGTGTACTCGGCCTTGTCGAAGAAGGTGCCGAGGTTGAACTTGATGCCGCGCTTGCGGAAGGCGCGCTCAAGGAGCTTGGAGCTGTTCTCGTCCTCGGCCGGCACCAGGTGCTTGAGGCCCTCGACGACCGTCACGTCGGTGCCGAAGGACTTCCAGGCGGAGGCGAACTCGACGCCGATGACGCCGCCGCCGAGGATGATCGCGGACTCCGGCACCCGGTCCAGGACCAGCGCGTGGTCGGAGGAGATGACGCGGTTGCCGTCGATCTCCAGGCCCGGCAGGGACTTCGGCACGGAGCCGGTCGCGAGGAGGATGTGACGGCCCTGGATCCGCTGGCCGTTCACGTCCACGGAGGTCGGGGAGGACAGCCGGCCCTCACCCTCGATGTAGGTGACCTTGCGGGAGGCGACCAGGCCCTGGAGGCCCTTGTACAGGCCGGCGATCACGTCGTCCTTGTACTTGTGGACGCCCTTGATGTCGATGCCCTCGAAGGTGGCCTTGACACCGAACTGGTCGGCCTCGCGTGCCTGGTCGGCGATCTCGCCGGCGTGCAGCAGGGCCTTCGTGGGGATGCAGCCGTTGTGCAGGCAGGTGCCGCCGAGCTTGTTCTTCTCGATCAGTGCGACGTCGAGACCCAGCTGCGAGGCGCGCAGGGCCGCGGCGTAACCGCCGCTACCGCCGCCGAGGATCACTAGGTCGAAAACGGTGCTGGCGTCGTTCGCCACGTCACGTCCTCCATGCATGTGCGCCGTGCGCCGGACCCCTCTTACCGGGGACGACCGGTCGGTCGGCTGGTATACGGCCGCTCTTCTTCGGCCCTTTGGTGGGGGCCCTGTCCTGCCGAGAACCCATCTTCGCACTTGTCGGCGACAGGCGGGACGCCGGGCCGGTCCCGGAGCCGTCCGATCGTCCGGTGCGGCGGGCAACCTCGCGTACGAACGTACGGATTTCATCCACAGCGAACAGCGGCCTTCGTCGCGCCGTGGGCGGCATCACATCCGCACCCGGGGTACGGCCCGGTCCCGCGCACGGGTACGGCCCCGGACCCGAGGGCGTCCGGGGCCGTACCCGTGCGCGGCGCGGCCGGCGTCGGCCGGGTCAGCCGAGGTCGCCGGCGGCGGTGCGCTCGGCGAGGCGCACCAGGGTGCGGACCGCGGAGCCCGTGCCGCCCTTCGGGGTGTAGCCGAAGGGGGCGGCCTCGTTGTAGGCCGGGCCCGCGATGTCCAGGTGGGCCCAGCTGATGCCCTCGCCCACGAACTCCTTCAGGAACAGACCGGCGACCAGGCCGCCGCCCATGCGCTCGCCCATGTTGGCGATGTCGGCGGTGGGGGAGTCCATGCCCTTGCGCAGGTGCTCCGGCAGCGGCATCGGCCAGGACGGCTCGCCGACCTCCTCGGCGATCTCGTGCAGCGAGGTGCGGAAGGCGTCGTCGTTGGCCATGATGCCGAAGGTCCGGCCGCCGAGCGCCACCATCATGGCGCCGGTGAGGGTGGCCACGTCGACGATCGCGTCGGGCTTGTCCTCGGAGGCCTTGGTGATGGCGTCGGCCAGGACCAGACGGCCCTCGGCGTCGGTGTTGAGCACCTCGACGGTCTTGCCGCTGTACATCCGAAGGACGTCGCCGGGGCGGGTCGCCGAGCCCGACGGCATGTTCTCGGCGAGCGCGAGCCAGCCGGTGACGTTGACGTCGAGGCCGAGGCGGGCGGCGGTGATCACGGCCGCGAACACGGCGGCGGCACCGGCCATGTCGCACTTCATGGTCTCGTTGTGACCGGCCGGCTTCAGCGAGATGCCGCCCGAGTCGTACGTGATGCCCTTGCCGACGAAGGCCAGGTGCTTCTTGGCCTTGCCGGCCGAGTACGAGAGCTTCACCAGGCGCGGCGGGGCCTCGGAGCCCACGCCGACACCGAGGATGCCGCCGTAGCCGCCCTTGGCGAGGGCCTTCTCGTCCAGGACCTGGATCTTGACGCCGTGCTCCTTGGCGGCGGCCGTGGCGACCGCGGCGAAGGCCTCCGGGTTCAGGTCGTTCGGGGGCGTGTTGATGAGGTCGCGGGCGCGGTTGAGCTCCTCGGCGAGGGCGACAGCGCGCTCGGCGGCGGCCTTGTGGGCCTTGTCGCGCGGCTTGGCGCCGAGCAGGGCGACCTCGGCGAGCGGCGCCTTGGGGCCCTTGCTGTCCTTGGCGCCCCTGCCCTTGGCGGCGGTGTCGTCGCCCGCCTTGTAGGCGTCGAAGGAGTACGCGCCGAGGAGCGCGCCCTCCGCGATCGCGCCCGTGCCGGCGGCGTCCTCGACCGGCAGCGCGAACGCGGCCTTCTTGCTGCCCGCGAGGGCGCGCGCGGCGGCACCGGCGGCGCGGCGCAGCGCCTCGGCGTCGTACCCGGAGTCCTTCTCGGGGACCGCGCCGAGGCCGACTGCCAGGACGAGCGGCGCCTTGAATCCGGACGGCGCGGGCAGCTTCGTCACCTCGCCCTCGGCACCGGTGGCGCCGAGGGTGTCGAGGACGGAGGCGAGCTTGCCGTCGTACGCCTTGTCCACGGACTCGGCGCCTGCGGCCACCACGGGCCCCTTGGCGCCTTTCGCGACACCGACGACGATCGCGTCGGCGCGCAGGCCGGACGCGGCGGCGGTGCTGAGAGTCAGAGCAGTCACGGTGCTGAGGTCCCTCTTTCGTGGAGTTCCACTGAGTTATGGAGTTCTGTCGAGCTCTAACGAGATCTGTTGAGCTCTAGTGAGATCCAAGCGATCTCATGGGCTTTGGGGTAGTAAGCCCGTCGCGAGCCTACGCCTGTAAGCATTGCGGTGTGCATCACTGTGCGTGTTGGCCGAGGGAGAGCACAAGGAGGGCCGTGGTCGCGGCGGTCTCGGCGAGGCCGCCGAAGACGTCTCCGGTCACCCCGCCGAAGCGTCGCAGGCAGTGGCGCAGGAGGAGTTCGGCGACGGCGCAGCCGAGCACCACGGCGGCGGCGCCGCGGACCGCTCCGTAGGGCCCGTCCGGGGCGCCCGCGGCGGCCGCCGCGGTCGTGGCGACGGCGAGGACGGCCGCGGCGGCGGGCCCCGGCACGGTCCCCGCGACGGCGGCGCCGAGACCTTCGGGGCGGGCCGCGGGGACGTTTCTGCGGGCCGCGAGGGTGAGCGCGAGGCGCGCCGTCACGGCGGCCACGACCGTGCCGGCGGCGCCGTGCAGCCAGCTCTTGTCGTAGAGCCCGGCGAGCGCGGCCACCTGGGCGAGCAGCACGAGGACCAGGGTGATGACACCGAACGGGCCGATGTCGGACTGCTTCATGACGCGCAGCGCGTCGTCGGCGGGCTTGCCGCTGCCGAGGCCGTCGGCGGTGTCGGCGAGGCCGTCCAGATGCAGGCCCCGGGTGGCCGCCGCCGGCACCGCGACGGCGGCGACGGCCGCGAGCAGCGGACCCGCGCCGAGCACGGTCAGGGCCGAGCCCGCGGCGGCGGCGCCGACGCCCACGGCCAGGCCCGCGAGCGGGGCGCACAGCATGCCGGTGCGGGCGGCGTCGCGGTCCCACCGGTGGACGCGGACGGGGATCACGGTGAGCGTCCCGAAGGCGAACCGGAGGCCGTCGGCGGGGGTGGGTCTGGGCACCCGGTGAGGCTACCCGCCGCGTGCGGCCCGGCCGGGGCCGCCGGTGCCGCCGGGGTCTCCCGGGTGCCGCGCCCGTCGCGCCGGGCGCGGCCGGGCGGAGCCGTCCGGCCTGCGGAACCCGGGCCCCGACCGGAGGATGGGCTGAGGGACGGCTCCGGAGGACGGGCGCATGGACGGCTGGTGGTACCGGAACATCGTGGAGCCCGGGAAGCTGCCGCTGCTGCTCGCCCTGGTCGCGTTCGTGGGCTGCTTCGTGGTCACCCGGACCATCACCCGGCTCATCCGGGCGGGCCGGGGCCCCTTCCGGAACATCACCACGGGTGACGTGCACATCCACCACGTCGTACCGGGCATCTTCCTGATGCTTGTGGGCGGCTTCTGGGCGGTGGCGGCGGGGCGGCACAGCCTCGGGTCGATGTGCGCGGCCGTCCTCTTCGGCCTGGGCGCGGGCCTGGTCCTCGACGAGTTCGCGCTGATCCTGCACCTGGACGACGTCTACTGGAGCGAGCAGGGCCGCAAGAGCGTCGAGGTCGTGGTCCTCACGGCCGCCCTGGTGGTGCTCGTCCTCACCGGCTTCAGCCCGCTCGGCGTCAACGAACTCACCGCCGACGAGCGGCACGACCGGGTCGCGTTCGCCCTGAACATCACCCTCAACTGCGGCTTCGCCCTGATCGCGCTGGCCAAGGGCAAGCTGCGCCTGGCCCTGATCGGGATGGTGGTGCCGTTCGTGGCGCTGGTCGGCGCGGTCCGGCTCGCCCGCCCCGGCTCGGCGTGGGCCCGCAGGTTCTACCGCCGCCGCCCCCGCGCGCGGGCCCGCGCGGGGCTGCGCGCCTTCCGCCACGACCGCCGCTGGTCGGGCCCGCGGCGCCGGCTTCAGGACCTGATCGGCGGCAAGCCGGACCCGGCCGGGCCGCTCCCGCCCCGGCGGCGGTGACGCAGCAGCGCCGACACCGCGCACAGCAGCAGGACCCCGCCGATCGCGGCCAGGTGCTCCTTGCCCGCGAGGTTGTCCTTGAAGATCACCTCGACGACCATCAGGACGACCACGAGGACCCCGGTGGCGTACGCCCGGTAGCGCCAGCACACGTACACCGCGAGCCCCACCACCGCCGCCGAGGGACCGGTGTCGACCACGGTCGCGTCGGACGCGGGCAGGCCGAAGAAGTTGTCGTACCCGAGAGCGATGCCCACGCGCGCGTACAGCGTGCCCGCGAGCGTCGCCACGTACCCGATGACGAGCGTGCGCCACCAGCCGAGACAGATCTCCGCGATGCCGAGGACCACCAGGATCTGTGCGAGCGCGCCCCACACCGGCAGGTCGAGGGCCGGGACGAAGAGCGAGAGGGGGGTGCGGAGCAGGGCGAGCCACAGCGGGTCCTCGGCCCGTACGCAGCCGATGTTCTGCACGAACCGATAGCCCCAGGACTGGTTCTGCACGTACTGGAACGCCGCCGTCAGGCAGACGGCCGCCAGCGTCAGCGGGATCGCGCGCAGATGCCGGGCCGCGAGGCCGTCGCGCACGGTGGAGAACAGCGGCTCCCACTCGGCGCGCGCCAGCCGGGACAGGGTGCTCATCGTCGGGACTCCAGATGTGTGCGGTGCAGCCACTTCGGCAGCCCCGGTGCTTCGAGGAACCCTTCGGCGCGCGCCGACGCGATGGCGATGCGCGGCAGGTCGCCGCTCTTCTCGAAGAGCAGGAAGCGGGGTTCCCAGATGGGCCGGTACTTGGCGTTGGCGCGGTACAGCGACTCGATCTGCCACCAGCGCGAGAAGAAGCTGAGCAGCGAGCGCCACAGCCGAAGGACCGGGCCCGCGCCGAGCCGCGAGCCACGCTCGAAGACCGACCTGAACATCGCGAAGTTCAGTGACACCTGCGTGATCTGGATCTCGGCGGCGCGCTGGAGCAGCTCGATGACCATGAACTCCATCAGGCCGTTCTCGGCGTCCCGGTCGCGCCGCATGAGGTCGAGGGAGAGGCCGTGCGGCCCCCACGGCACGAACGAGAGCACCGCCCGCAGCGCCCCGTCGCCGTCCCGGCACTCCAGCATCACGCACTCGCCGTCCGCCGGGTCGCCGAGCCGCCCGAGCGCCATGGAGAAGCCGCGCTCGGTGGCGCCGTCGCGCCAGTCGTCGGCGCGATCGAGGAGGTGGGCCATCTCCTCGGCGGGGATGTCGTGGTGGCGGCGGATGCGGACCTCGTATCCGGCGCGCTTCACCCGGTTGTAGGCCTGCCGGACGGTCCGCATGGCGCGCCCCTCCAGGGTGAACTCCGCGATCTCGACGATCGCCTCGTCACCGAGTTCCAGGGCGTCGAGGCCGTGCCGGGCGTAGACGGTGCCCGCCTCCTCGCTCGCGCCCATCACGGCCGGGGTCCAGCCGTGCTCGCGGGCCTCGGCGAGCCAGGGCTCGATGGCGCCGGGCCAGGCCTCCGGGTCGCCGATGGGGTCGCCGGACGCCAGCGAGACACCGCCGACGACGCGGTAGGCGATCGCCGACTTGCCGGTCGGCGACCACACCACGCTCTTCTCGCGGCGCAGACAGAAGTATCCGAGGGAGTCCCGCTCGCCGTGGCGCCCGAGCAGGGCGCGCAGCCGCGCCTCGTCGTCCTCCGACAGCGGGTCGACCGCCCGGCGGGAGCGGAAGGCGGCGTACAGGACGGCGCAGAGCAGCACCGTGCTCAGGACGTTGACGGTGACGTTGACCCAGCCGGGCGTCGCGATCCCGGCGAACCGGGAGTCGTCGGCGGCCAGGGAGACCAGGCGCATGGTGCCGTAGCGCCAGCGGTCGAGGAACGTGGAGCGGTACTCGTCGTGGGCGCGGTTGGTGACGGACACCAGGAGCGCCGCGAGCAGCGACGTCACGAGCAGCCCGCCGACCGCGACGGCCGCGGCGAGCCTCGGGTTGGAGCGGTCGCCCTTGGCGTAGAACTCGCGGCGGCCGACGAGCAGCGCGCCGACGAACAGCGCGGTGAGGCCCAGCGAGATCCAGTTCTGCGCGTACTGCCTGATCTCCGGGAAGCACATCGCGAAGGCGAACAGGAGCAGGAACAGGCCGCTCAGGACGACGTTGAGGATCCAGGCCGCCCGCTTCCTGCGCCGCATGGTGATCGCCAGGAACATCGTGAAGACACCGGAGGCGAAGCCCGCGGTGAGCAGGTACGGGGTGAAGTAGTCCGCCGTGTTGTGGCGGCGCAGGTCCTGGCCGAGGGAGACCCACACCGCACTGAGGAAGTTCACGAACGTGACGGCGCGCAGATACCACACCGCCACGGCCGCCCCGCGCCGCGAGGCCGCCGTGGACGCCCGGACCTGCTCTTCCCCTGTCCTGATGTCTCCCATGAAACGGGATCTTATGGGGCGTTGTGGTGTGATATGCGGTTCTGCAGCCCGGCGCCGCTCCGCCCGCCGGAGCCGAGGCCCGCGCCGCTCGCCGTCCGCCTGCTTCGCCCGCTCCCGCCGGGCCGGGCGCCGTCCTTACTCGCCGTCCTCCCGGGCGGTGGACGGCTCCGACGGCTCGGCGGGGGACGGTTCGGCGGCGGGCATCTCGGCGGACAGCGCGGCGGCGGCCCGCACCAGCGGTACGGCGAGGAGCGCCCCGACGCCCTCGCCGACCTTCACCCCGTGGGTGAGCAGCGGTTCGAGCGCCATCCGGTCGAGCGCCTTGGCCTGCGCGGGCTCCCCGCTGTCGTGCCCCGCGAGCCACCAGTCCGGCGCCCGGAAGGCCACCCGCTGCGCCACGAGGGCCGCCGCGGCCGACACCACACCGTCGAGGATCACCGGCGTCCGCCGCACCGCGCACTGGAGCAGGAACCCGGTCATCGCCGCCAGGTCGGCCCCGCCCACCGCGGCGAGGAGCTGCATCTGGTCGCCGAGCATGGGGCGCGCCCGCCGCAGCGAGTCCCGGACGGCCGCGCACTTGCGCATCCACGCCAGGTCGTCGATCGGCGCGCCGCCGCGCCCGGTGACGACGGAGGCGTCGGTGCCGCACAGCGCCGCGATCAGGGTCGCCGCCGGTGTCGTGCCGCCGACGCTGACGTCGCCGAGCACAACCAGGTCCGTGCCGGCGTCGGCCTCCTCGTCGGCGAGGGCGATACCGGCCCGCACCGCCTGCTCGGCCTCCTCCTGCGTCAGGGCGTCCTCGATGTCGATGCGCCCGGAGCCGCGCCGCACCCGGTGCCCCGCGACCTCGGCGGGCAGGGCGTCCTCGGCGCAGTCGAGGGCCATGTCGACGACCCGTACGGGCACGTCGAGGCGGCGCGCGAGCACCGCCGCGGGGCTCTCGCCCGCCAGCACGGCGCGGACGAGATCGGCCGCGCCGCCCGCCGCCCGCGCGGACACACCGAGTTCGGCCACCCCGTGATCGCCCGCGAACAGCACGGCACGCGGCCGTTCGATCGGCTTGACCGGCACCTCGGACTGCGCGGCCGACAGCCATTCGGCGAGATCGTCGAGGCGGCCGAGCGCGCCGGGATGCACGTCCTGGCGCTCCCTGCGCTCGTCGGCGTCCCGGCGTACCCCGCCGTCGGGCCGCTCGATCAGATCGGTGAAGTCGTCGAGAATCAGCGAGCTCATTCGGCGAACAGTACCGGCGGGGCGTGTCCTGCGCGCGTACGGGCCCATGCCCTCCGGCCACGGGGGCCCGGCGCGGGAATCGCCGGGACACGCGCCTTTCCGTAAGTGCCCCTTTCTTTCAGGTACGTTCCGAATGTCCCGCATGTATCGCATGGTCGTACCGCGGCATGCGGGAGTACGCGACGGACTTCGGGAGTACGCGATGGACCTCGCCCAGCAGACCGCCGAACGCCGCCCCGCCTGCCTCGCCCGCCTCGCCGAGGGCACCGCGCCCTTCCACGAACCGCGCCGCGACGACTGCCCCTGGTGCGGCTCCCACCGCCTGCGGGTACGGGTCCGCACCCCCGACCTGGTCCAGGGCAAGCCGGGCCACTTCACCCTCGCCCGGTGCGCGGACTGCGCCCACACCTTCCAGAACCCCGGCCTCAGCCCCGAGGGCCTGGAGTTCTACCGCCTCGGGTCCGGCCGACAGGACCTCGGCCACCGGGACTTCTGGCGCCAGGACCTCTGCCACGGGGTCGGGGGTGCCGCGGCCGCGATCCTGACCAGGGCCTGGACGAGCCGGCGACGGCAGCTCGCCGGTGTGCGCGCGCTGAGCCGGTTCGGGGAGCCCGAGAGCTGGCTGGACGTGGGCACGGGGCGGGCCCGCTTTCCCGCGGCCGCCAAGGAACTCCTGCCGTACACGGCCTTCGACGGGCTCGACGGCGACCGCGGCCTCGCCGAGGCGGTGCGGCGCGGCCGTATCGAGGAGGCCCACCGCGGCCGCCTCACCGACCTTGCCGGGCGCCTCGCCGGACGCTACGACGTCCTCAGCATGATCCACTACCTCCAGCGCCGCCCCGATCCACGCGCCGAACTGCGGGCGGCGAGGACCGTCCTGCGCCCCGGTGGGCATCTGCTGATCGAGGCACCGGACCCGCAGAGCCGCTCCGCCCGGCTGCTCGGCAAGTGGTGGGCGTCCTACCGCCAGCCGCGCCACCCGCACTTCGTGCCGCTCGCCAACCTCTGCCGGGAACTGGACGAACTCGGCTTCACCGTCGTCGGCGTGGACCGGCGCTCCCCGCACGTGCCGTCCGACCTCACCACGGCCTGCGCGCTGCTCCTCAACCGGCTGCTGCCCGATCCTGACGTCCCCTGGCACCCCCGGCCCCCGGCCGCGCCGCTCCTGCGCCTGCGCCGCGCGGCCTGGTGGGCGGCCATCCCGCTGCTCGCCCTGGCCCAGGCGGCGGACGTGCTCCTCGCCCCGCTGCTCACCCGGACCGGCTTCGGCAACGCGTACCGCGTGATCGCGCGCAAGGAGCCGGAGGGCTGAGCGCGGGCGGCCCGGTGCGGAGGCCGGGGGCCCGGGTGCTCCCGGGTGGCCCGGTGCCCGGGAGTTCGCTCGGGTCAGGGGCGCAGCGGCAGGGCCTGGCCCGCGACCACCAGGAGGACGTGTTCGCACTCGGCGGCGAACGCCGCGTTGAGGCGGCCGAGTTCGTCGCGGTAGCGGCGGCCCGACGCGGTCGCGGGCACGATGCCCGAGCCGACCTCGTTGGAGACCGCGACCACGGTGCGCCGGGTGCCGCGCACGGCGTCCGTCAGCTCCGCGACCCGCTTGCGCAGCGACCGTTCCCCGCCGCCCGCCCACTCCGTGTCGTCCCAGGCGTTCACGTCGTCCATCGCCTGCGTCAGCCACAGCGACAGACAGTCCACGAGCAGCGGCGGCCCCGGCTCCGCGAGCAGCGGCACCAGGTCGCAGGTCTCCGTGGTCCGCCAGGACCCGGGCCGCCGCTCCCGGTGCGCCCGCACCCGCTCCGCCCACTCACCGTCGCCGCCGCGGGTGCCGCCGGTGGCCACGTAGAGCACGTCGGGGAAGGCCTCCAGGCGCCGCTCCGCCTCCACGGACTTGCCGGACCTGGCACCGCCCAGGACCAGGGTGCGGCGCGGCAGGTCCGGTACGTCCTCGTAGGCGCCGACGGTCAGGGTGCTGCCGTCCGGCACGGCCCGCGCCCCGGCAGCCGCGAGCCGCCGCGCGAGCTCGCGGCCGCCCGGCGCCCCGTGCCCGATGTGGACGGCCACCACGTCCGTCGTCGGCGCCACGGCACCGGCCGCGCGCAGCCGGGCGAGCCCGTCGGGGCGCCCCACGACGTCGGCGACGACCATCTCGTACGCGCTCTGGTCCGCGGGGAAACCGGCGGGCGCGGTGCCCGGCGGCAGGTACAGGAGCCGGTCGCCGTCGGGTCCCGTCACCTCGTAGCCGGTCCCCGGCGCGTCCGCCGCGACCGCCCGCACCCGGTGGCCGGTCAGGAGCGCGAGCTCCCGCCCGTCGGGCACCCGGCCCGGCTGCGGAAGCCCGACGGGCACCTCCACGGCGGGCCCGTCGTGCGGATGCGAGAGCAGCACCTGGCGCACCCCCGCCAGGGAGTGCCCCGCGCGGGCGGCGGCGAACGCCGCGCCGGGCGTCAGGTCCAGCAGCAGGACGCCGTCGACGAGGAGCGCCGTCGCGGCCCGCGCCGCGTCGCCGAGCGCGGTCGCGCACACGGCGCAGGGACAGCCGGGGGACGGCAGCCCCTCGGGGGCTCCGGTGCCGAGCAGAGTCAGTTCCACAGGAAGATCCTCCCGCGTCGCCCCGCGCGCCGCGCGCCCGGATAGGCTTCGAGCGGCTCCGGCTTCCGCTCCGGGCGGCTGCCGGGACACCCACAGGACCTCGGGAGGCTGACATGGCGGCATGGACGTGGCGGTTCGAGAAGGCGGACGGGACGGAGGTCCAGCCTGCCGTGCGGCCCGAGGAGTTCACCACTCAGGGCGACGCGGAGACCTGGCTCGGGGAGCACTGGAAGGAACTCGCCGAGGGCGGGGCGGAGCAGGTTTCCCTCTTCGAGGACACCAGTGAGGTCTACGGGCCCATGGGCCTTGGGGAGGACAGCGCGGCCTAGCCCCCCCGGGGGTGGGGGTTTCCCACCCACCCACCCGTTACTGGCGGTCTCGGCGCACCGGGCGTTACTGGGGGGTTCTCGGTGCACCGGGACACCCCCCGGGACACCCCCAGTAACGGGGTCCCGGTGCACCGAGAACCCCGTAGCTGCCGGCCTCGCCCCCGTCAAGGCCTCCGAGAGGCAGGTGAGGGTGGTGCGCCGGGTGTCGCCCAGGCGAGTGAGGGCGCCGGGGAGCCTCGGCCCCCGGCCTCGGTGTCTCAGTCCCTGCCGCCGCAGAGGTGCAGCAGCGTCGCCACCCGCCGGTAGGGCTCCGTGCGCCCGGCCCGCTCCTCGGCGGCGAGCAGCGCCTCCAGGCCGGGCCCCGGCTCCGGGACGTCGACGGCCTCCGAGAAGAGCCGCACCCCGTACCAGGACACCAACGGCGCCGCGATACCCGCCAGGGCCTGCCCGACCGCGTCCAGACGGTGCGCCCGCACCTCGGTCCCGGCGGCGTCCCGGTAGGTGTCGGCGCCGAACGAGGCGAGCGCGCCCGCCCAGTCCCCGCGCAGTCCGGGACGCATGGCCAGGGCGTCCGCGTTCCGCACCACCAGGGACAGCAGCCCGCCGGGGGCCAGCATCCGGCCGAGCCCGGCGAGCAGCGCGTCGGGCTCCTCGACGTGCATCAGCACGCCGTGGCACAGCACGACGTCGAAGCTCCCGGGCAGGAAGTGCACGCCGGTGTCACGGCCGTCGCCCTCGACGATCCGCATCCGGGAGCGGATGCCCTCGGGCTCGGCGGCCACCGCGGCACGCACCGCGGAAAGGCCGTCCGGGTCGCGCTCGACGCCCGTCACGTCGTGCCCGGCACGGGCCAGACGCAGTGCCTGCGCCCCGCGCCCCATGCCCACGTCGAGCACCTTCAGGCGCCGGCCGAGGGGGAACCGGGCCACGATCCGCTCGTCGAGCTGTCGGCCGACCAGCTCCTGCTGTACGGCCTCGCGCGCTCCAGGGCGCACGCCCCGGTCCTCGCTCAGGGCCGCGCTCCGCGCTTGGCCTGCGGCTTCGGCATCCGCAGCCGGCGCATCTGGAGGCTGCGCATCAGGGCGTAGGCGACGGCGCCCTTCCTGCTCTCGTTCGGGAACCGCTCGCTCAGGCGCTTCTTCAGGCGGAAGACCGTGGAGATCGAGTCGACCACGATCAGGACGATCACGAAGAGCCACAGGAGCAGCGCGATGTTCTGCAGCTGCGGGACGCGGACCATGCTCAGCACGAGGATGAGCACGGCCATCGGCAGGAAGAACTCGGCGACGTTGAACCGCGAGTCGACGAAGTCACGGGCGAACTTGCGCACCGGGCCCTTGTCCCGCGCGGGCAGATACCGCTCGTCGCCGCTGGCCAGCGCCTCACGCTGCTTCGCGAGGGCGACGCGGCGCTCCTCGCGCTGCCGCTTCACGGCCTCCTTGCGCGACGTCGGCGCGTTCATCACGCTGCGGCGCTGGGACTGGGCCATGGCGCGCTTGGGGGTGGGGCGGCCCTTGGGGGCCTGCGGGTCACGGGTCTGCGCGGACTCAGATGTGGTCACCGGGGCCTTGGCTGCCGGGGCCTTCTCGTCCTTGGATCGGCTACGGAACACAAGAGCCAAGGGTACGGGGTTCCGGAGGCTCGACCGCCGTCGCGCCGGGAACGATCCCACAACACCGCGCGTCTTGAATAGGTGACCAAAGGGGTGATGCGGGCAGTTTCCCAGGGACGCACCTACTCCCTGCGCCGGAGAGGCGTACGAAGCAGTCGTCCTTGGGGATGAGCGCATCCGCTCGCGAACAGTGCGGTAATGGATACAGACCCCGTACCGTGGGTTCTGTTGCAGTGGCTGGAGCCGGGAAGTCCGTCAGAAGGGGGCGCGCGAAGCCCATGAGCGGTGTCATGAAGCGTATGGGGATGATCTTCCGCGCGAAGGCGAACAAGGCCCTTGACCGGGCCGAGGACCCGCGCGAAACCCTCGATTACTCGTACCAGAAGCAGCTGGAGCTGCTACAGAAGGTGCGCCGCGGCGTCGCCGACGTGGCGACCTCGCGCAAGCGTCTCGAACTGCAGCTCAACCAGCTCCAGAAGCAGTCCTCCACTCTTGAGGACCAGGGCCGCAAGGCGCTCGCCCTCGGCCGCGAGGACCTGGCCCGCGAGGCGCTGTCCCGCAGGGCCGCCCTCCAGCAGCAGGTCAGCGACCTGGAGGTGCAGCACCAGACGCTTCAGGGCGAGGAGGAGAAGCTCACCCTCGCGGCCCAGCGCCTCCAGGCCAAGGTGGACGCCTTCCGCACGAAGAAGGAGACCATCAAGGCCACGTACACCGCCGCCGAGGCCCAGACCCGGATCGGCGAGGCCTTCTCCGGCATCTCCGAGGAGATGGGCGACGTCGGCATGGCGATCCAGCGCGCCGAGGACAAGACCGCGACGCTCCAGGCCCGCGCCGGCGCCATCGACGAACTCCTCGCCTCCGGCGCCCTCGACGACTCCTCCGGGCTGCACAAGGACGACATCCAGTCCGAGCTCGACCGGCTCTCCGGCGGCACGGACGTGGAGCTGGAGCTGCAGCGCATGAAGGCCGAGCTGGCGGGCGGCTCCAGCTCGTCGCAGCAGGCCATCGAGGGCGGTCAGGGCAGTCGCGGCCAGCAGGGCCGGCCGCAGGACACCCCGCGCTTCGACAAGCAGTGACGGGTAGCGTCGACGCGTGGCGTCCGTCGCCGCACGGCGCCACGGCCGAACCGCTCACGTCCTAGGAGGGCGTCATGATCGTACGGATCATGGGGGAGGGGCAGGTGAAGCTGGCCGACAGCCACTTCACCGAACTGAACAAGCTGGACGACGAACTGCTCGAAGAGATGGAGAGCGGTGACGAGCCCGGCTTCCGCCGCACCCTGCACGCGCTCCTCGACAAGGTGCGCGAGCTCGGCGAACCACTGCCCGACGACGCCCTGGAACCCTCGGAGCTGATCCTTCCCGCGCCGGACGCATCCCTCGATGAGGTGCGCTCGATGCTCTCCGACGACGGCCTCATCCCCGGCTAGCCCCGCCCCGCACACCCGGTCGACGGGCCCGTGCCCGCGCCGCCCCGCGGCGGCGCGTGTCAACGGGCCGCGTCAACCCTTGTCCAGGGACACCCCGTTTCCGTTCCGCCCGCCGGTGGGGCCCCGTACCGTCTAGTACGTGACCAACTTTGAACGGTGCCGCGGCTGGGCCAGAACGCACCCGTTGGCCGTCGACGCGATCCTTGCTGCCGCCGCCCTCGTCTGCATGGTCATCGGCTCCTTCGCCGAGCCGTACGGGGAGAAGGGCTCCACCTGGAACGTGCACGCGCCCGGCGGCCTGAGCCTCACCCTGATGGCCTGCGGCGCCGCCGCCCTCGTCTTCCGCCGCCGGGCCCCGTGGACCGTCCTCGCGGCCACGTCCGGCTTCTCCATCGTGGAGCTGGTGACCACGGGGCCCCGCGCCCCGGTCGTCATGTGCGCGGTCATCGCCCTGTACACGGTCGCGGCCACCACCAACCGGCCCACCACCTGGCGCATCGGCCTGATAACCATGACGGGCCTGACCGGCATCGCCATGCTGGCGGGACCGCTGCCCTGGTACGCGCAGGAGAACCTCGCCATCTTCGCCTGGACCGGCATGGCCGCCGCCGCGGGCGACGCCGTCCGCAGCCGCCGCGCCTTCGTGGACGCCATCCGGGAGCGGGCCGAACGCGCGGAGCGCACCCGCGAGGAGGAGGCGGGCCGCCGGGTCGCCGAGGAGCGGCTGCGCATCGCCCGTGATCTGCACGACGTGGTCGCGCACCACATCGCCCTGGTCAACGTACAGGCCGGAGTCGCCGCGCACGTCATGGACAAGCGGCCCGACCAGGCCAAGGAGGCGCTCGCCCACGTCCGCGACGCCAGCCGCTCCGCGCTCGGCGAGCTGCGCGCCACCGTCGGCCTGCTGCGGCAGAGCGGCGACCCGGAGGCACCCACCGAGCCCGCACCGGGGCTCGGCCGCCTCGACGACCTCGTCGACACCTTCCGGCACGCGGGCCTGCCCGTGGACGTGGCCCGCGGCGACGCGGGGCCGACGCCCCCGGCCGCCGTCGACCTGGCCGCGTTCCGCATCATCCAGGAGGCCCTCACCAATGTGCAGAAGCACGCGGGTGAGCACGCCAAGGCGGAGGTCAGCGTCGTGCGCGTGGGCCCGAACCTGGAGATCACCGTCCTGGACGACGGCGCGGGGCACGAGCCGGGGGACCCGGGGGCCGGTGAGGAGGCGGACCGCGGCGGCGGCCACGGACTCCTCGGCATGCGCGAGCGCGTGAGCGCCCTCGGCGGCCGGTGCAGCGCGGGGCCCCGGTACGGCGGCGGCTTCCGCGTCCATGCGATCCTGCCGGTCACGACCGCGAAGCAGGAGGACCGTGGGCACGCCCCGGTCAAGGGAGGGACGACCGCGTGACGATCCGGGTGCTGCTCGCCGACGACCAGGCGCTGCTGCGCAGCGCGTTCAAGGTCCTCGTCGACTCCGAACCCGACATGGAGGTCGTCGGGGAGGCCTCCGACGGGGCGCAGGCGGTGCGGCTCGCCAAGGCCGAGTCCGCCGACGTCGTCCTGATGGACATCCGCATGCCCGGCACCGACGGCCTCGCGGCCACCCGGATGATCAGCGACGACCCGGCCATGTCCCACGTACGCGTGGTGATGCTGACCACCTTCGAGGTCGACGAGTACGTGGTGCAGTCGCTGCGGGCCGGGGCGTCCGGCTTCCTCGGCAAGGGCGCCGAGCCGGACGAGCTGCTCGGCGCGATCCGGATCGCCGCGGCGGGCGAGGCGCTGCTCTCGCCGACGGCCACGAAGGGCCTCATCGCCCGGTTCCTCGCGCAGGGCGACGGCGGCGACGCGGACTCCCCCGCCCGCAGCGAGCGCCTCGGCGCCCTCACCGGGCGCGAGCGGGAGGTCCTGGTCCAGGTCGCGGGCGGCCACTCCAACGACGAGATCGCCGAACGCCTCGAAGTCAGCCCGCTCACCGTGAAGACCCATGTGAACCGGGCCATGGCCAAGCTCGGCGCCCGCGACCGCGCCCAACTGGTCGTCATCGCCTACGAGTCGGGTCTGGTGCGGCCGCGGGGCGACTGAGCGACGGCTACGGCAGCGCCAGCATCCGCTCCAGGGCCAGCTTCGCGAACTGCTCGGTCTCGCGGTCGACTTCGATGCGGTTGACGAGCTTGCCGTCGGCGAGCGACTCCAGGGCCCACACCAGGTGCGGCAGGTCGATCCGGTTCATGGTCGAGCAGAAGCAGACCGTCTTGTCGAGGAAGACGATCTGCTTGTCCTCGGCGGCGAATCGGTTCGCCAGGCGGCGCACGAGGTTCAGTTCGGTGCCGATCGCCCACTTGGAGCCGGCCGGGGCCGCCTCCAGGGTCTGGATGATGTGCTCCGTGGAGCCCACGTAGTCCGCGGCGGCGACGACTTCGTGCTTGCACTCGGGGTGGACGAGCACGTTCACGCCCGGTATGCGGGCCCGCACGTCCTCGACCGACTCCAGCGAGAAGCGACCGTGCACCGAGCAGTGCCCGCGCCACAGGATCATCTTCGCGGCGCGCAGCTGCTCGGCGGTCAGACCGCCGTTCGGCTTGTGCGGGTTGTAGACGACGCAGTCGTCCAGGGACATCCCCATGTCGCGCACGGCGGTGTTCCGGCCGAGGTGCTGGTCGGGCAGGAACAGGACCTGCTCGCCCTGCTCGAAGGCCCACTCCAGCGCCCGCTTCGCGTTCGACGACGTACAGATCGTGCCGCCGTGCTTGCCCGTGAACGCCTTGATGTCCGCCGAGGAGTTCATGTACGAGACGGGCACCACCCGCTCCGCGATCCCGGCCTCGGTCAGCACGTCCCAGCACTCGGCGACCTGCTCGGCCGTCGCCATGTCGGCCATCGAACAGCCCGCGGCCAGGTCGGGGAGCACGACCTTCTGGTCGTCGCCGGTCAGGATGTCCGCGGACTCGGCCATGAAGTGCACACCGCAGAAGACGATGTACTCGGCCTCGGGGCGGGCGGCGGCGTCACGGGCCAGCTTGAAGGAGTCGCCGGTCACGTCGGCGAACTGGATGACCTCGTCGCGCTGGTAGTGGTGGCCGAGCACGAAGACCTTCTCGCCGAGCCGCTCCTTGGCGGCGCGGGCGCGCTCCACCAGGCCGGGGTCCGAGGGCGAAGGCAGGTCGCCGGGGCACTCCACGCCGCGCTCGCTCCTGGGGTCGGCCTCGCGGCCGAGCAGCAGCAGGGCCAGCGGCGTCGGCTGTACGTCAAGCTCGGAGCTGTCCACGGTGGACTGGGCGGTGGTCACGACACACACCCTTTCTTCTGTGACGAACGCGGCCGGGACCGCGTTCCGAGTGGGCCGGGGGTCGGCACCACGCATCCTTTTCGTCGAATTGACGTTATCTATCATAACTGCTTCACGTCACTTTGACGATGGCCATAGTGTCGATGTGACGCATCCCCCGTGCGGCCCTGTGTGCGAGCATGGGAATGAACACGCGTCACCGCCGGTTGCAACCGTCGGCAAGCAGTCTCCGTACAACCCGGGAGAGAAGCAGATGTCCGTATCGGACGAGACCACCACCGTGAGCGACGGCATCCTCCTGTCGGACGCCGCCGCGGACAAGGTCAAGGCCCTGCTGGACCAGGAAGGCCGGGACGACCTGGCGCTGCGCGTGGCCGTTCAGCCCGGCGGCTGCTCGGGCCTCCGTTACCAGCTCTTCTTCGACGAGCGCTCGCTCGACGGCGACGTCGTCAAGGAGTTCGGCAGCGTGAAGGTGGTCACCGACCGCATGAGCGCTCCGTACCTGGGCGGCGCCTCCATCGACTTCGTCGACACCATCGAGAAGCAGGGCTTCACGATCGACAACCCGAACGCCACGGGTTCCTGCGCCTGCGGCGACTCGTTCAGCTGAGCGCGTCCGGCTGAGCGCACCGCTCGGCCCGCGCGAAAAGGCGGCGGCACCCCTTCGTGGGGCGCCGCCGCCTTCGTCGTGCCTGCCCCGGCGTCCGGGGCGCTCGGCGGGCCGGAGCGCTCGGCGTGTTCGGGGGCGCTCAGCGCGTCCGGGGTGCCGGAACGCCCTCGTGCCTGCCGTCGTCCCGCGGTACCGCCTTGCCCCCCTCGGTCACGACCGCACGGTCGCCGAGCGGCTCGTCCAGCTGTACGGAGAGCTTGTAGGACTGCGCCATCGCGACACACACCGTGCCGTTCTTCATGGTCTCGGTGATCCGCACGGCGACCCGGTCGCCGCTCTCGTCCGCCGACACCGCGTACGTACTGCACACGCCGCCCGTGAAGTACACGGTCAGCGTCCGCCCCGCCGTGCTGTAGCCGTCGGCCCTCACCCCGTGGGTGCGGGTGTCCGGGTCATCGGGCCCGGACGTCGGACCCTGCGAGGGGGCGGCGGTCCCGGGCGCGCGCAGATACTTCGGGTCCACGGCCGGATGGGTCACCGTGTAGCTCTCCGTCGCGTCCTCGGGCCGCACCTCGAACAGCCAGGACGGCACCAGGGCGGTGCGGCCGTCCACGAACTGCGCCGCGAGGCCGAACTCCGCGCCCTTCACCGCGATCGGCTCCGCCGGACGCGGAGCGAAGTCCTCCGGGCAAGGAGCGTCCTTGCTGCTGTCCTTGCCGCTCTCCTTGTCGCCGTCCCCGTGCGGCACCGGGGACGCGCAGCCGCCGATGTCCACGTGGCCGCCCCCGCCGGACTTGTTGAGCAGGTCCAAGGCCTTGTCGGCGCTCACGACGGGATACGTCGCACCCTTCTCCGGCTCGGTCAGACGACCGGACGCCCCGACGACCCCGCCGTCCGCCCCGACCTGCACCCCTGTCGACCAGCCGTACGTCGGCAGACCGGCGACCTCCGGGTCGGCGTTCACCACCCGCACCGACCCCATGAGCTGGCGCGCGTCCAGCTTTGCGCCGTCCAGGCCGGCGGCCTTCAGGACGGGGGCGGCCGCCTTCTTCGCCGCCGCCTCGCCGACGGCGCCGCCCGAGTCGTCGGGGTGCAGCTCGGCGGGGCTCCGGTCGGCCGTCCCGCCGCCCTGGCCCGGACAGCGCTTGCCCTTCAGACAGTTGTCGGAGCCGGGCGCCTGGTGCCGGGTGTAGGTCCACGTGCCGGGCGCCTCCTTGCCGACCTGGAGCGCGGGACCGCTGCCGTCGTTGGAGGGACCGACCCGCCAGGTGCCGTCGCGCACGACCGGGGTGCCGGACAGGCCGAGGGCCTCCGCGAGCCGGGACACCTGCTCCCGGCCGACCTCGCCGCGCACATGCTGCACGGCGGCCGACTCCGGTCCCTCGGGCAGCTCGCCGTCCGCCCTGTACGTCGCGCCGCTCGGGTCGGGCTCGCCCGGGGCGATGCCGCCGGTGCCGCCGCTGCTCCCGCTGCTGCCGTCCGGTCCCTGGGCCGGGCCCTGGTGCGTGCGTCCGTCGCGGTCGCCCGCGTACCCGTCGAGAGTGAGGAGGGGCGGCGCGCCGCCGTCGCCCGTCGCGCTGTCACGGCCGCCGCCGTCGTCGGACGACGCCGTCGCCAGATAGGCCCCGCCGCCGCCCGCGAGCAGCACCGCGGCCGCGACCGAGGCGACCACCAGGGAAGTCCGCCGCCGTTGTCCGTCCTGCGTCTGCTCGCTGCTCACCGCATCGCTCCCTAGAACGCCAGCCGTCCCCGAGACCCCACCTGTGGGGCTCGGGCGTACACTGCATCCCCTTCACGGGGGACAGCGGTGGGACGCGGCGGGGGAGCGCACGGTTCCCTCGGACGCACGCCGGGGTGTACGCGGCCTGTTCAGTCGCCGTAGTCCGACATCCCGTCGAGGACGCGGGCGGTGGCGGCCGGGACCGTGACCCCGTGGATCAGCGACGGGGGCACCGGTACGACCGGCACGGCCGGCACCACCCAGTGCGGGACCATGCGGACGCAGGCGCCGCGCAGCGACTCCAGGGTCTCGGGAGCCTGGTCGGCGGTGTGCCGGGGAACACTCTGCTTCACGTAGACGGCCATAACGGAACCGTATGCACCGCTTGCCCCATGGAGAAAGACCTACTATTGGGTATTTTTGGCCCCTACAACGAGGGCTCCGCGACCGGATAGCGTTAACCGTCAACCCCTCGCCTCCTTGCAGGAGCTTCCAGCCGTGCGAATCGCAGTCACCGGCTCCATCGCCACCGACCACCTCATGACCTTCCCCGGCCGCTTCGCCGACCAACTGGTCGCCGACCAGCTGCACACGGTGTCGCTGTCGTTCCTGGTCGATGCCCTCGACGTCCGCCGCGGCGGCGTCGCCGCCAACATCTGCTTCGGCATGGGCCAGCTCGGCAGCGGCCCGGTCCTCGTCGGCGCGGCGGGATCCGACTTCGACGAGTACCGCGCCTGGCTCGACCGGCACGGCGTGGACACCCACTCCGTACGCATCTCCGAGACGCTGCACACCGCGCGCTTCGTGTGCACCACGGACGCCGACCACAACCAGATCGGCTCCTTCTACACCGGCGCGATGAGCGAGGCCCGCCTCATCGAGCTGCAGGCGGTCGCCGAGCGCGTCGGCGCCCTCGACCTGGTCCTGATCGGCGCGGACGACCCGGAGGCCATGCGCCGCCACACCGAGGAGTGCCGCACCCGCGGCATCCCGTTCGCGGCGGACTTCTCCCAGCAGATCGCCCGCATGGACGGCGACGAGATCCGCAACCTCCTGGAAGGCGCGACCTACCTCTTCTCCAACGAGTACGAGAAGGGTCTGATCGAGTCCAAGACCGGCTGGACCGACGCGGAGATCCTGGCCAAGGTCGGCCACCGCGTCACCACCCTCGGGGCCAACGGCGTGCGCATCGAGGCGGTCGGGCAGGACCCGGTGGTCGTCGGCGTGCCCGAGGAGAAGGCCAAGGCGGACCCGACGGGTGTGGGTGACGCCTTCCGCGCCGGGTTCCTCTCCGGTCTGTCCTGGGGCGTCTCGCACGAGCGTGCGGCGCAGGTCGGCTGCATGCTCGCCACCCTGGTGATCGAGACGACCGGCACCCAGGAGTACGAGCTGCACCGCGCCCAGTTCATGGAGCGCTTCACCAAGCAGTACGGCGACGAGGCCGCCCTCGAGGTCAAGGTCCACCTGCCGTAGCGGGACGGCCGGGCGCGACACCCCGCGCCCGGCCTCCCTCCCGCAGGGGGGCCTGCCCGCGGCAGGGAGCTAGACCAGGCGGCGTACCACGTACGCCACCACTCCGTGCCCCCGCTCCGCCGGCCCCACGTACTCCTGTTTCCGCGTCCAGCACCACGCCGGGATGTCCACGGCCGCGACCTCGTCGTCCGACAGGACGGTGACCTCGCCGCCGACGCGGACCCGGGGGAGCGCCTTCGCGAGTTCGATCACGGGCTGGGGGCAGCGTTCACCGACCGCGTCGACCGTCAGCTCCGCCAGGGTGCCGGGCGCGTCCGGGGCGACGGGCGCCCCCAGCTTCTCGCGCACCCCGGCCACGGCCCCCGGCAGCACGTCGAGGAAGCGCTCGACGTCCGCGGCACCGGTCCCGGGCGGCAGCGACAGCCGGACGTTGCCCTCGCTGACCACGCCCATCGCCTTGAGCACATGGCTCGGCGTCAGCGTGCTGCTCGTACAGGAGGAGCCGGACGAGACGGAGAAGCCCGCGCGATCCAGCTCGTGCAGCAGGCTCTCGCCGTCGACATAGAGACAGGAGAAGGTGACGAGGTGCGGCAGGCGCCGCTCCGGCGCGCCGACGACCTCCACGTCCGGCACCAGCCGCGGCACCCGCGCCCGGATCAGATCCGTCAGCCCGCGCAGCCGCGCCGCCTCCGCGACGGCCTCGGCCCGCACCGCCCGCAGCGCCGCCGCGGCCGCCACGATCGCCGGAATGTTCTCGAACCCGGCGGACCGCCCCGACTCCCGCTCGTCCACGGGACCTTGCGGCGCGAACCGCACGCCCTTGCGCACCACGAGGAACCCGACGCCGGCGGGACCGCCCCATTTGTGGGCACTCGCGCCGAGCAGGGACCAGTCGCCGCCCACCGGCCCCCACGCGAGGGACTGCGCCGCGTCCACGAGCAGCGGCACCCCGGCGGCCCGGCAGGCCTCGGCGACCTCGGCCACCGGCTGCTCGGTGCCCACCTCGTGATTGGCGGACTGCAGACACGCGAGGGCGGTGTCGTCGCGCAGCGCGGCGGCATACGCGTCCGGGCCCACCGCGCCCGTCCGGTCCACGGGAACCTCGGTCACCGTGCCGCCCGCACGCTCATGGGCGGCGGCCGAATGGAGGACGGCCGAATGTTCGACGGCGGACACCACGAGGTGCCGCCCCGCCCGGCGCCGCCCGGCGAGCGCGCCCGCGATCCCGTCGTACAGCGCCCGCGTCCCCGAGGTGGTGAACACCAGCTCGTCCGGCCTGCACCCCACCGCGTCGGCGGCGGCCTCCCGCGCGGCGTCGAGCAGCATCCGCGCCCGCCGCCCCTCCCGGTACAGCCGGCCGGGATCGGCCCACCCCTCGTCGAGCGAGGCTTGCAGGGCCTGCCGGGCAACGGGATGAAGGGGAGCACCGGAGGCGGCATCGAAGTAGGACACGCGCACAAACTAAACGTTCCGCCAGCAGAAGCGCTCCGAAGGGGCGCGGGGAACTGCGCGAGCAAGAGGGACGGACCCGCACCCGCCGAACACGGGGAGGCCCCCCGGCTCGGAAGGCGCGGGGCCGACCCTCCGTCAGATACCGGTGGACGGAGGGGCACCCCACCCCGACAGAGTGACCCGCGGCGCGTTAGGCACCCTCCCCGCGCGACCCCAAATAGCGTCCAGTAGGGTTTGGTCCGCATAAACATCCAAACCCCTGCCCGACGCAGGGCGGCGACCGACCAGCGAGAAGGCCGCAGCCAACCGCGCGGGCGAGACTCTCGGGAAGGCGCTACGTGAGTCCCAACGGCTCCGACCGCTCGCCGCGGCGCCCGATGCGGCGGAAGCTGCTGCAGGCATTGACTGCGGGCCTGGTCCTGGTAACCGCCACCGGTTGCACATACAAGGACTTTCCCCGCCTTGGTATGCCGACCCCGGTCACGGAGGAGGCTCCGCGGATCCTCTCCCTCTGGCAGGGCTCGTGGGCGGCTGCGCTCGCCACGGGCGTGCTGGTCTGGGGCCTGATCCTGTGGAGCGTCATCTTCCACCGGCGCAGCCGCACCAAGGTGGAGGTTCCTCCGCAGACGCGTTACAACATGCCCATCGAGGCGCTGTACACGGTGGTTCCGCTCATCATCGTCTCGGTGCTCTTCTACTTCACGGCACGTGACGAGTCCAAGCTCCTCAAGCTCGACGACAAGCCCGCCCACACCATCAACGTGGTCGGCTTCCAGTGGAGCTGGGGCTTCAACTACATCGAGAACGTGCCGGGCTCCAACAAGGACAACGCCAGGACCGCCAAGGAACTGGACGCCATTCCGGACCGCTTCCGCAAGGACTTCCCGGCGGACGCCGGCGGCGTCTACCAGGTCGGCACGCCCGGCGAGCGGAACCCGCAGAACGGCAACCCGGGCCCGACCCTCTGGCTCCCCAAGGGCGAGAAGGTCCGCTTCGTACTGACTTCGCGTGACGTCATCCACTCCTTCTGGGTGGTTCCGTTCCTGATGAAGCAGGACGTCATCCCGGGTCACACCAACGCCTTCGAGGTCACTCCGAACAAGGAGGGCACCTTCATGGGCAAGTGCGCCGAGCTGTGCGGCGTCGACCACTCCCGGATGCTCTTCAACGTCAAGGTCGTCTCTCCCGAGCGCTACCAGAAGCACCTCGAGGACCTCGCGAAGAAGAACCAGACCGGTTACATCCCGGCCGGCATCGAGCAGACGGGCCACGAGAAGAACCGGGAGACGAACAACCTGTGAGCATCCTCAACGAACCCCAGGGTGCCGCGGCAGCAGAGGACTCGTACGAGAACGAGCTGCCGGTCAGGCGCAAGCAGCCGGGCAACGTCATCATCAAGTGGATGACCACCACCGATCACAAGACGATCGGCACGCTGTATCTGGTCACGTCGTTCGCGTTCTTCTGCATCGGCGGCGTCATGGCGCTCTTCATGCGCGCCGAGCTGGCCCGGCCGGGTACGCAGATCATGTCGAACGAGCAGTTCAACCAGGCGTTCACGATGCACGGCACGATCATGCTGCTGATGTTCGCGACGCCGCTGTTCGCGGGCTTCGCGAACTGGATCATGCCGCTCCAGATCGGCGCCCCCGACGTGGCCTTCCCACGTCTGAACATGTTCGCCTACTGGCTGTACCTGTTCGGCTCGCTGATCGCGGTCGGTGGCTTCCTCACCCCGAACGGCGCCGCGGACTTCGGCTGGTTCGCCTACTCGCCGCTCTCGGACGCGGTCCGGTCGCCGGGCATCGGCGCCGACATGTGGATCATGGGTCTGGCCTTCTCCGGCTTCGGCACGATCCTCGGCTCGGTCAACTTCATCACCACCATCATCTGCATGCGCGCCCCCGGCATGACGATGTTCCGCATGCCGATCTTCGTGTGGAACGTGCTGCTCACGGCCGTGCTCGTGCTGCTCGCCTTCCCGGTGCTCGCCGCCGCGCTGTTCGCCCTGGAGGCGGACCGCAAATTCGGTGCCCATATCTTCGACGCGGCCAATGGCGGCGCCCTGCTGTGGCAACACCTCTTCTGGTTCTTCGGCCATCCAGAGGTGTACATCATCGCGCTCCCATTCTTCGGAATCATTTCCGAGGTCATTCCGGTCTTCTCCCGCAAGCCGATGTTCGGCTACATGGGCCTGATCGGCGCGACCATCGCGATCGCCGGTCTTTCCGTGACGGTGTGGGCGCACCACATGTACGTCACAGGCGGTGTACTCCTACCGTTCTTCTCCTTCATGACGTTCCTCATCGCCGTACCGACGGGCGTGAAGTTCTTCAACTGGATCGGAACGATGTGGAAGGGGTCCTTGTCCTTCGAGACCCCGATGCTCTGGGCGATCGGCTTCCTGATCACCTTCACCTTCGGTGGTCTGACGGGTGTCATCCTGGCCTCGCCGCCGATGGACTTCCACGTGTCCGACTCGTACTTCGTGGTCGCGCACTTCCACTACGTCGTCTTCGGCACCGTGGTGTTCGCGATGTTCTCCGGCTTCCACTTCTGGTGGCCGAAGTTCACCGGCAAGATGCTCGACGAGCGCCTCGGCAAGATCACCTTCTGGACGCTGTTCGTGGGCTTCCACGGCACGTTCCTGGTGCAGCACTGGCTGGGCGCCGAGGGCATGCCGCGCCGGTACGCGGACTACCTGGACGCCGACGGCTTCACCGCCCTGAACACGATCTCGACGATCTGTTCGTTCCTGCTCGGTCTGTCGATCCTGCCGTTCTTCTACAACATCTGGAAGACCGCCAAGTACGGCAAGAAGATCGAGGTCGACGACCCGTGGGGCTACGGCCGCTCCCTGGAGTGGGCCACGTCCTGCCCGCCGCCGCGGCACAACTTCCTCACGCTGCCGCGCATCCGCAGTGAATCCCCGGCGTTCGACCTGCACCACCCGGAGATCGCCGCCCTCGACCAGCTCGAGAACACCGGTCACGGCGAGAAGGCCCTCGCCGGCAGCAAGGAGGCCGGCAAGTGAAGATCCAGGGCAAGATGTTCATCTGGCTGAGCGTCTTCGTACTGGCCATGGCGATCGTCTATGGCTGGTGGTCGAAGGAGCCCGCCGGTACCACCGCGCTCTTCCTGGCTTTCGGCCTGTGCATCATGATCGGCTACTACCTGGCCTTCACGGCCCGGCGGGTCGACGCCTCGGCACAGGACAACAAGGAGGCCGACGTCGCGGACGAGGCCGGCGAGGTGGGCTTCTTCAGCCCGCACAGCTGGCAGCCGCTGTCCCTGGCCGTCGGTGGCGCGCTCGCCTTCATGGGTGTCGTCTTCGGCTGGTGGCTGCTGTACTTCTCGGCCCCGATGCTGCTGATCGGTCTGTGGGGCTGGGTCTTCGAGTACTACCGCGGCGAGAACCAGAACCAGTAGTCCTCCCGCACCGCGGGCCCGAAGGGGCCCGGACACTCCGTCAGGAGCGTCCGGGCCCCTTCGGCTTTCCGTTCGCCCGTCCGGGGGAATCCGGGGAAACTCGTACGGAGCACTCCGCGCGCCGGACTTGGTGAATCTTCATACCGTGTGCTCATGAGCAACTCACCGCGAATCCGCACGGTACTGAGCTGTACGTTGCTGGTGGTCGCCCTCGGTGCGGGGGCCACGGCCTGCGGCAACGACGGCCATCCGCTCTCGGCCAAGCCGTACGACGCGGCGAGTCAGGTCGCCTTCAACGGGCCCGCGGGCAGCCGGAAGGCCGACCCGGACAAGCCCCTCGAAGTGACCGCCCAGGGCGGCGGCGGACGCATCACCGACGTGACCGCCACCGACGCCATGGGCCGCTATGTGGCGGGCGAACTGCGCGCCGACGGCTCCCGGTGGCGCAGCACGGCGCCGCTGGCCGCGGGCGCGCACTACACCGTCCGGGTCAGCACGGAGGACGACAAGGGCGCACCGGGCCGCAAGGTCCTCACCTTCGCCACGAGCCAGGCCGCCGAGAAGAAGCAGCTGAAGGTCACCTTCGGGCCGCAGGCGGGCAAGTACGGCGTCGGCCAGCCGGCCACGGCGAAGCTCAGCGCCGACGTCAAGGGCAAGCAGGCGAGGACCGCCGTGGAGCGGGCCCTGAAGGTGCGCTCACAGCCCGCCACGGAGGGCGCCTGGCACTGGGTGGACGACCGGACGCTGCACTACCGCCCCAAGGAGTACTGGCCCGCGAACGCCACCGTCGACCTGCACAGCAACCTCGACGGCATCAAGGTCACCGACAAGCTCTGGGGCGCCCCCGCGAAGCCGCTGCGCTTCACCACCGGCGACAAGGTCGAGGCGGTGACGGACGCCGGCGCGCACTCGATGACCGTCTACCGCAACGGCAAGGAGATCAACTCCATCCCGGTGACGACCGGCAAGCCCGGCTACGCCACCCGCAACGGCATCAAGGTGGTGCTCGGCAAGGAGTACGTCGTCCGTATGACCAGCGCCAGCATCGGCTCGGCGGACTTCTACGACAAAATGGTCTACTACGCGACGCGGGTCACCGACAGCGGCGAGTACGTGCACGCGGCCCCCTGGTCGGTGGGCTCCCAGGGGAGCGCGAACACCAGCCATGGCTGCACGGGCATGAGCACGGGCAACGCCGCCTGGTTCTACGAGACCGTCCGCCAGGGCGACATCGTGAAGGTCGTCAACAGCGGCGGCGCCGACATGGACCCGTTCGGGAACGGATTCGGCGACTGGAACGTGAGCTGGGACAAGTGGCGCAAGGGCAGCGCCCTCCTGGCCGACACCAGGGAGGGCCCGACCCGCACGGACGCGGCCCGCCTGCGCCCCCAGCCGACCTGAGGCCCCGGGAGGGCCCCTGAGGGGCCCTGGGGGCCCTGAAGGGGCCCTTCCAGGGGCGCGGGGAACTGCGCGCCCAGCCACAACGCAGCAGCACCCGCCGAACAGCGCCCGGCCCCGCCCCCTCAGGCGCTGAGGGCGTCCCTGCTGCGCAGCAGGGACGCCAAGGCGGAGGCGAACTCCACAGGCTCGACCGGCAAGGTCACCGCGGCCTCCGCACGGCTCCAGGTGGCCAGCCAGGCATCCTGCGGCCGCCCGATGAGCAGAAGCACCGGCGGCGCCTGGAAGACCTCGTCCTTGATCTGCCGGCACACGCCCATGCCGCCGGCGGGCGCGGCCTCCCCGTCGAGGACGCAGACATCGATGCCGCCCTTGTCCAGCTCCCGGAGAACCGCGGGGAGCGTGGCGCACTCGACGAAGCGGACTTCCGGGACGTCACCGGCCGGCCTGCGCCCGGTGGCCAGGCGGACCTGCTCCCGGGTGTTCGCGTCGTCGCTGTAGACCAGCACCGTGGCGGTCGGCTGCATGGTTCCTCCGCTTCGTCGAGGGGATCTCGCGCGGATGCTACCCCTCCCGACACCCCGTCAACAGCGCTTCGGACACCGCCGCGATGGGCCATACGGGCTGGACACACGCCGCAGACACTCCGAACGGCACCCCCCGGGGTGAGGGCGGGATAAGCGACCGACATAATGTCGGTCGTGGCGACAGCAACGACAGTAGATACCGGGCACGCGCACCCGCCGGTCAATCGACCGAACCTCACCAGCGTCGGAACCATCATCTGGCTGAGTTCCGAGCTGATGTTCTTCGCGGCCCTCTTCGCGATGTACTTCACCCTGCGATCGGTGACAGGTCCAGAGCACTGGAAGGAAATGGCGGACAGCCTGAACTTCCCGTTCTCGGCGACGAACACCACCATCCTGGTGCTCTCCTCCCTCACGTGTCAGCTCGGCGTCTTCGCCGCCGAGCGCGGTGACGTGAAGAAGCTCCGGATGTGGTTCATCGTCACCTTCATCATGGGTGCGATCTTCATCGGCGGTCAGGTCTTCGAGTACACGGAGCTGGTCAAGCACGAGGGCCTCTCGCTCTCGTCCGACCCGTACGGCTCGGTGTTCTACCTGACCACCGGCTTCCACGGACTGCATGTGACAGGCGGACTCATCGCCTTCCTGCTGGTCCTCGGCCGCACCTACGCGGCCCGGAGGTTCACCCACGAGCAGGCGACCGCCGCCATCGTCGTGTCCTACTACTGGCACTTCGTCGATGTCGTCTGGATCGGCCTCTTCGCCACGATCTACATGATCAAGTAGTCGGTGGCGGGGACCGCGCGGCGCTTCGGCCGCCCGGACACCCCGACGTACCGACACATTCCAGAAGCATCGACGCAGAAGATCCTGACACCGGGGTAATCCGTGAAAAAGCTCTCCGCACGACGACGCCATCCGCTGGCGGCGGTCGTCGTCCTACTCCTCGCGCTGGCGGCCACCGGGGGGCTGTACGCCGCGTTCGCGCCGGCGGACAAGGCGCAGGCCGACGAAACCGCTCAGTCCCTCGCCATCGACGAGGGCAAGAAGCTCTATGCCGTGGGCTGCTCCAGCTGCCACGGAACCGGCGGTCAGGGCTCCTCCGACGGCCCGAGCCTGGTGGGCGTGGGCGCCGCCGCTGTCGACTTCCAGGTCGGCACCGGCCGGATGCCGCTCCAGCAGCAGGGCGCCCAGGCGCCCAAGAAGAAGGTCATCTACAACCAGGCCCAGATCGACCAGCTGGCCGCGTACGTGGCCTCGCTCGGCGCCGGCCCCAACGTCCCGACCGAGAAGCAGGTCAGCCCCGAGGGCGCCGACATCGCCAAGGGCGGTGAACTCTTCCGTACCAACTGCGCGCAGTGCCACAACTTCACCGGTGAAGGCGGCGCGCTGACGCACGGCAAGTTCGCTCCGAGCCTGGAGGGCGTCAGCCCCAAGCACATCTACGAGGCCATGCAGACGGGCCCGCAGAACATGCCGTCCTTCCCCGACACGACGATGCCGGAGAAGAACAAGAAGGACATCATCGCGTACCTCGACGCGGTCAACGGTGAGAAGACCGAGAGCCCCGGCGGTCTCAAGCTGGGCGGTCTCGGACCGGTCAGCGAAGGCCTCTTCGCCTGGATCTTCGGCCTCGGCGCACTGATCGCGGTCGCCGTGTGGGTCGCCGCCCGGACCGCAAAGGCCAAGAAGTCATGAGTGGACAAGAGAACCCAGAAGAGAACCTGCCCAGCGCGCAGGAGACCGAGCACGGCTCGGTGGCCGTGGCGGGACACGCCGACACGGACCCGTTCGCGGACCCGGGGCTCCCGCCCCACGAGCACCGCGTCCAGGACATCGACGAGAAGGCCGCCCGGCGCTCCGAGCGCACGGTGGCGATGCTCTTCACCATCTCGATGCTGGCCACCGTCGGCTTCATCGCCTCGTTCGTGGCGTTCCCGGTCGACAAGAGCGTCTTCATCTGGCCCATCGGTCACATCAGCGCGCTGAACTTCGCGCTGGGCATGACCCTCGGTGTGGCGCTCTTCTGCATCGGCGCGGGCGCGGTCCACTGGGCCCGCACCCTGATGTCCGACGTGGAGATCGCCGACGAGCGGCACCCGATCGAGGCCGAGCCCGAGGTCAAGGCCAAGGTCATGGCGGACTTCGCGGCCGGTGCCAAGGAGTCCCAGCTCGGCCGGCGCAAGCTGATCCGCAACACGATGTTCGGCGCGCTGACCCTCGTACCGCTCTCCGGTGTCGTCCTGCTGCGTGACCTCGGTCCGCTGCCGGAGGACAAGCTGCGGCACACCCTGTGGTCCAAGGGCAAGCTGCTCGTGAACATGAACACGAACGAGCCGCTGCGCCCCTCGGACGTCCAGGTCGGATCGCTCACCTTCGCCAAGCCCGAGGGCCTGGAGGAGCACGACCACGACTTCCAGACCCAGATCGCCAAGGCGGCCCTGATGATCGTCCGGATCCAGCCGGACAACATCAAGGACAAGCGTGAGCTCGAGTGGTCGCACGAGGGCGTCGTCGCGTACTCCAAGATCTGCACCCACGTGGGCTGCCCGATCTCCCTGTACGAGCAGCAGACGCACCACGTCCTCTGCCCGTGCCACCAGTCCACCTTCGACCTCTCCGACGGGGCCCGAGTGATCTTCGGCCCGGCCGGTCACGCTCTGCCGCAGCTGCGCATCGGCGTGAACGAGGAGGGCTATCTTCAGGCGCTCGGCGACTTCGAAGAGCCCGTCGGCCCTGCCTTCTGGGAGCGCGGATGAGTACCGAGAACAGCACCGCGGCCGAGGCTCCGGCCGCGGCGAACGACAGCCGCAAGAAGGCACCCGCCGGTGAGCGGGTCGCCGACTGGGCGGACGGCAGGCTCGGGATCTACTCCCTGGCCAAGGCCAACATGCGCAAGATCTTCCCGGACCACTGGTCCTTCATGCTCGGTGAGATCTGCCTCTACAGCTTCATCATCATCATCCTCACGGGTGTGTATCTGACGCTGTTCTTCCACCCGTCGATGAACGAGGTGGAGTACCACGGCAGCTACGTGCCCCTGCAGGGCCAGCTGATGTCCGAGGCGTTCAACTCGACCATGCACATCTCCTTCGATGTGCGCGGTGGTCTGCTGATCCGGCAGATCCACCACTGGGCCGCGCTGATCTTCCTCGCCGCCATGTTCGTGCACATGATGCGCGTGTTCTTCACGGGTGCGTTCCGCAAGCCGCGTGAGGTCAACTGGCTGTTCGGCTTCCTGCTGTTCGTCCTCGGCATGTTCACCGGCTTCACCGGCTACTCGCTCCCGGACGACCTGCTCTCCGGCACCGGTGTGCGCTTCATGCAGGGCGCGATCCTGTCCGTGCCGATCGTGGGCACGTATCTGTCGATGTTCCTGTTCGGCGGCGAGTTCCCCGGCGGCGACTTCGTGGCCCGGTTCTACTCGGTCCACATCCTGCTGCTGCCGGGCATCATGCTCGGCCTCGTGGTGGCGCACCTGATCCTGGTCTTCTACCACAAGCACACGCAGTTCGCGGGCCCCGGCAAGTCCAACAAGAACGTCGTCGGCATGCCGCTGCTCCCGGTCTACATGGCCAAGGCCGGAGGCTTCTTCTTCCTGGTCTTCGGTGTCATCGCGGCCATCGCGGCGATCGCCTCGATCAACCCGATCTGGGCGCTCGGACCGTACCGCCCGGACCAGGTGTCCACCGGCGCCCAGCCCGACTGGTACATGGGCTTCGCCGAGGGTCTGATCCGTGTGATGCCGGGCTGGGAGATCAACTTCTGGGGCCACACGCTGGTCCTCGGCGTGATGATCCCGCTGGCGGTCTTCCCGCTGGTCCTCGTGGCCATCGCGGTCTACCCGTTCATCGAGTCCTGGGTCACCGGCGACAAGCGCGAGCACCACATCCTGGACCGCCCGCGCAACGCCCCGACCCGTACCGGCTTCGGTGTCGCCTGGATCACCGCGTACATGGTGATGCTGGTCGGTGGTGGAAACGACCTGTGGGCCACGCACTTCCACCTGTCGCTGAACGCCATCACCTGGTTCGTCCGGATCTTCTTCTTCGTCGGACCGGTCATCGCGTTCATCGTCACCAAGCGGATCTGCCTCGGCCTTCAGCGCCGTGACAAGGAGAAGGTGCTGCACGGACGCGAGTCCGGCATCATCAAGCGCCTCCCGCACGGCGAGTTCATCGAGGTGCACGAGCCGCTCGACTCCGAGCAGCTGCACACCCTCACCGCGCACGAGCAGTACAAGCCGATCGAGGTCGGCCCGACGGTCGACGAGAACGGCGTGCAGCGCAAGGTGAAGGGCTCGCAGAAGCTCAAGGCGAAGCTCTCCAAGGGCATGTACGGCGAGGACAGCCAGATCCCGAAGCCGACCGCCGAGGAGTACAAGGAGATCACGAGCGGCCACGGCCACCACTGATCCCGCGCGCGCATCGACGCGCTGACCCGAGGTCGCCACGGCAGGAGCCCCGTCCAGTGCATGGACGGGGCTCTTTGCCGTCCCCCGGGCTGGATAGGGTGGACCCACCCCAAGAGCTTGGGATGTCCTCGTCTACGAACCCAGGAGCGGCCATGAGCGCTGTGACCCCCGCAGGAGGCGACACCGCGGCGGCCCGTTCCTGGCCCGACGTACTGAACGGACTGCTCGACGGGCGCGACCAGAGCGCGGACGACACGGCCTGGGCCATGGACCGCATCATGCGCGGCGAGGCCACGGACGCGCAGATCGCGGGCTTCGCGGTGGCGCTGCGGGCCAAGGGCGAGACCGTCGAGGAGATCTCCGGGCTCGTCCGCGCGATGTACGAGCACGCCCACGTCATCGACGTGCCGGGCCCGAGCGTCGACATCGTCGGCACCGGCGGCGACGGCGCCAGGACCGTGAACATCTCCACCATGTCCGCGATCGTCGTCGCCGGCACCGGCGCGAAGGTCGTCAAGCACGGCAACCGCGCGGCGTCCTCCGCGAGCGGCGCGTCCGACGTCCTGGAGAAGCTCGGCGTCAACCTGGAACTCACCCCGCAGCGGGTGCGGCAGGTCGCCGACGAGGCGGGCATCACCTTCTGCTTCGCCGTGAAGTTCCACCCCGCGCTGCGGCACGTGGCGCCCGCCCGGCGCGAGCTGGGCATCCGGACCACGTTCAACTTCCTCGGTCCGCTCACCAACCCGGCCAAGGTGCGGGCGCAGGCCACCGGCGTCGCCGACGCGCGGATGGCGCCGATCCTCGCCGGGGTGCTCGCCGAGCGCGGCTCCTCCGCGCTCGTCTTCCGCGGCGACGACGGGCTCGACGAGCTGACGACCACGGCGACGTCCCGGGTGTGGAGGGTGCGGAACGGGAGCGTCCGCGAGGAGGCCTTCGACCCGCGGGACGTCGGCATCGGCCTGGTGCCCGTGGAGGCGCTGCGGGGCGCCGACGCCGCGTACAACGCCGATGTCGCCCGGCGGCTGCTCGACGGGGAGTCCGGGCCCGTGCGGGACGCGGTCCTCCTCAACTCCGCCGCCGCCCTGGTCGCCCTGAAGCAGGGCGAAGGCTCCCTGCCCGAGCTGATCCGGGCCGGGATGGCCGAGGCCGCCGAGGCCATCGACTCCGGCGCCGCGAAGGCCGCGCTCGCGCGCTGGATCACCGCCAGCAACCGTTAGCCCCCGTAAGGGGCGCGGGGAACTGCGCGCTCAGCCCAGGAAAGGCCGCAGACGCGTCTGCTCGGTACTCAGCAGACGCGTCTGCGGGTTTTTCGTGGCTTGTCGCGCAGTTCCCCGCGCCCCTGACGGGGCCGGGTGTTGCTCCGGTGCAGGTGTGTGGCAAGATGCTGGCAGGTCATGAGTAACAGCGACTACGGCCCCGGCCCGCTGTTCGGCAACCCTCCGTCCGTGGCGGGGTGCCCCGGGTGAAGACCAGGCGGTGAACAGCAAGGTTCATCGCAAGCGCGGACCCCTCGCGTCACCAGGGGTCCTGGTCGTCGAGGGAGCAGTCTCGTGAGCAAGCGAATGCGCTAGGGCCTCCGGCCCCGTCCGCAGAATCCTCCGTCCGGCAGTGACTGCCGTGCGTCGAGGCACCCCCGTACGCGAACCGGCCGTAGTGCCGCTGCGTCGTGCGGCCCTTCCACAGCCATTCCGCCTTGTCCCGCCGGGAGATACCGCCATGTCCGCATGCCCGCACACCGCCGTCGCCACCGCCACCGCCGAGTCCGCCGACCCCTGCTGCGCCGCCCCGCTGCCCGTCCTCGGCCGTGACGTCACCGTTCCCCTCGTCACCGGCGGCGAGGTGACGTACGCGGCCCTCGACTACGCGGCCAGCGCCCCCGCCCTCCAGCGCGTGTGGGACGACGTGGCCGCGTACGCCCCGTACTACGGGAGCGTGCACCGCGGTGCCGGGTATCTGTCGCAGCTGTCGACCGACCTGTTCGAGAACGCCCGGAGGACCGTCGCCGACTTCCTCGGGTGCCGGGAGGGCGACCAGGTGGTGTTCACCCGGTCCACCACCGACTCCCTGAACCTCCTCGCCGCCGCCCTGCCCGCCGACTGCCAGGTCTTCGTGTTCGAGACCGAGCACCACGCGTCGCTGCTGCCCTGGCGTGACGCCCGCGTCACCTACCTCGACGCCCCGCGCACCCACGACGAGGCCGTCCACACCCTGGAGCGCGCCCTCGCCGACCGCGAGCCCCACGGCCCCGCCCTGGTGTGCGTCACGGGCGCCTCGAACGTCACCGGCGAGCTGTGGCCGGTCCGTGAGCTGGCCGCCGCCGCGCACGCGCACGGCGCCCGCATCGTCCTCGACGCGGCCCAGCTCGCGCCCCACCACCCCGTGGACATCGCGGACCTCGACGTCGACTGGGTCGCGTTCTCCGGGCACAAGCTGTACGCGCCCTTCGGCTCCGGAGTGCTCGCCGGGCGTGCCGACTGGCTCCAGGCCGCCGATCCCTACCTGGCCGGGGGCGGCGCCTCGCGGAAGGTGGCGCGCCGCGCCGACGGGGGAGTGGACGTCGAGTGGCACGACACGGCCGCCCGGCACGAGGCGGGCTCGCCCAACGTCATCGGCGCGTACTCCATCGCCTCCGCCTGCAAGGCCCTCCAGGAGGCCGGGTTCGACGGGCTCGTGGAGCGCGAGCGGCACCTGATCCGCACCGTCCGCGAGGGGCTCGCCGCGGTGCCGCAGGTCCGGGTGCTCTCGCTGTTCGGGGACGACGCGCCGCGCGTCGGCGTCATCTCGTTCGTCGTGGACGGCTGGAACAGCTCGCACTTCGCGGCGGCGCTCTCCGCCGAGTACGGCATCGGCGTGCGCGACGGCCTCTTCTGCGCGCACCCGCTGGTGCGCACCCTGCTGGGCGGCGCGTCCGACGAGCCCGGCGAGTGCGGTGCCCCCGAGGCCGCGCCCGGCGAGCGCTCGCTGAACGCGATCCGGGTGAGCTTCGGCGCGGGCACCCCGGACGAGCACGTGGAGCGGTTCGTGCGGGCCGTCGGGGAGCTGGTCGCCGACGGCGCCCGGTGGAACTACCGCACCGAGGACGGGCGTTGCGTGCCGGACACCGACGCCGCCGCGGGTTCTGCCGCCGGTGCCGCCGCGGCCTGATCCGGAAGCGCCGCCCCCGGAAGTGCCGCCCCCGGAAGCACGGACCCCGGCAGCCGGGAACCGAGCAGGATCATGCGCAGGGCGCGTTCGGTGGCGTCGGTGAGGAACTCGGCGCCGCGGCTCAGCGCCTCCGTGAGCGACACCGGGGCGGGCAGGATCGCGCTGTAGGCGTCCACGCCGAGGGCGCGCACGTCCTGCGCCCCGTCCCCGATGGTGCCCGCGAGCACGAGGACCGGCCTGCCGGACCGCTTGGCGCGGCGCGCCACCTCGGCAGGCACCTTGCCGCGCGGCGTCTGGTGGTCGAGGGCGCCCTCGGCGGTGACGACCAGGTCGGCGCGGGCAAGGCGGGCGTCCAGGTCCAGGTGGTCCAGGAGCACGTCGAAGCGGGGCAGGAGCCGGGCGCCGAGGGCGGCGAGCCCCGCGCCGAGGCCTCCGGACGCGCCGGTGCCGGGACCGCCGCGGAGATCGGCGGTGACGCCGAGGTCGCGGGAGAGGACGTACGCCCAGTGCTCCAGGGCCGCGGCCAGCTCCTCGACCTGGGCGGGCGTCGCGCCCTTCTGCGGGCCGAACACGCGGGCCACGCCGTGCGGGCCGCACAGGACGTTGTGCGGGTTGCAGGCGACGAGCAGCTCGGTGCGGGCCAGGCGGGGGTCGACGCGCCTGGTGTCGATGTGGTGAAGCCGCGTCAGCTCTCTGCCGCCGTGGGGCAGTTCCCAGCTGTCGGCGTCCAGGAGCCGGGCGCCGAGGGCCTGGAGCGCGCCCGCGCCCCCGTCGGAGGTGCCGGAGTCGCCGCAGCCCACCAGGATCCGGCGGGCGCCGGTGTCGAGGGCGGCCCGGATCAGCTCCCCGACGCCGTACGTCGTGGTGGCGCCCGGGTCGCGCAGATCCCGCGGGACCAGGCCGAGGCCGGCCGCCGCGGCCATCTCCACCACCGCGGTGCCGGAGCCGAGCAGCGCGAAGTGCGTGCCGATCCGCTCGCCGAGGGGGCCCGTCGCGGGCAGGGCCACCAGACGGCCCCCGGTCGCCGCGGCAAGCGCCTGCGCGGTGCCCTCGCCGCCGTCCACCAGCGGGATCAGATCGACCTCGGCGTCCGGTACGACACGCCGTACGCCCACGGCGATGGCCTCGGCGGCGGACTGCGCGGACAGGGACTCCTTGAAGCCGCTGGGCGCGACGGCGACACGGGTCAGGGACATGGACGTACTCCTTGCGAGGACGGAGGGCGGGCGGGGCGGGCGTACGGAGCGAGGAGAGGGGCTCAGCGGACCACGGGCACGCCGAGCAGCGGCCACACCGCCAGCGCGAACAGCAGGACGAGGGCCGCCGTCAGGGGAGCGAGCACGGCGGAAAGGCGCAGCAGGTCGCGCGGGGTGTAGGTGGGCGTTCCCGGGATGTCGGCGAAGAGCGTGACCGGCTTCGCCGACGCGGGCAGCGTGTGGCAGAAACCGGCGGCCGCGGTGGACGCGAGCGCGGCGGCGACCGGGTTCACCCCGGCGCCCGCGGCGGCGGCGATCACCAGCGGCACGAGCACCGACGAGCGGGCCGAGCGGGACTGCAGGACCAGGTGGGCCGCGGTGCTGACGAGGATCACCACGGCCAGGAACAGCCAGGGCGACACCTCGACGGGCAACCCCGACACCAGCCACCTCGCCGCGCCCGAGTCGGCCATGGCGACCCCCATCGCCATCGTCGCCGCCATGAAGAGCAGCAGCGACCACGGCACCGTCCGCAGCGCGTCCTTCAGGCGCACGGTGCCGAGCGCGGGCGAGGACGCGACGACGGCGCCGATCAACGCGACCATCGCGGGCGGCACTTGGTGCAGCGGCTCGCTGCACCACAGCGCGACGACGGTGGCGAGGAGGAGGGCGCAGCGGGTCTCCGCGGGCTCCCAGGGGCCGGTGACCGGGCCGCCCATTCCCTCGGTGTCGCGCACGTGGTCCCGTATCTGCTCGGGGGTGACGCGGATCGGGCCGGTGCGGTCGGCGCGGCGCGTCGTCGTCCACAGCACCGCCTCCGCCGCCAGATGGGACGAGGCGATCGCCAGGGGCAGCCCGAGCAGCAGCCACTGGGCGAAGCCGATCCGCTCCCCGGTGCTCTCCCACAGGACCGACACCGTGATGAGGTGGGCGCCCGCACCGATCAGGGTGGCGACGGCGGACAGCAGGATCACGGTCGGGAACAGCAGCGCCAGCATCACGACGAGCCGCCCGCGGCCGGCGAGGGCCTTGGCGAGCGCCAGGAAGACGGGCAGGGCGAGCGCCGCCCTGCCGGAGGTGGCCGGTACCGCGAAGGCCGTCACGACGAGCGCGGCGGTCGTCAGATGCGTCAGCTGGCGCACGCTGCGCGCCCCGCTGACCAGGAACACCGCCGCGCGCCCCGCGAGGCCGCTGCGGGCCACGGCGGCGGCGAGCACGAACGCGCAGATCAGCAGCCACACCGTCGCGTCCCCGAGGGTCCCGAAGAGGGTGTCGCTGCTGATCACGCCGGTGGCGGTGAGGGCGAGTCCGGCGCCGAGGGCTATGTAGGTGTCGTCGATCGGCGTGCCGATCCAGGCGCAGGTGGCGAGCGCGAAGACCGCGAGCGTGAGCCGGGCGTCCCCGCTCAGGCCGGGGAAGTTCCCGGGCACGACGAGCAGCGCGCACAGGCTCAGGGCCAGGCAGAGCAGGGTCGATTGCCGCAGGGTCGGTGTCACGCCGTCAAGGGTTCCGGCGCGCCGTGAGCCACCGATGAGCCGCAGATGAAGGGAACTTCACCGAGCCGCCGGGGCCCGCCGGGCCTGCTGCGACCCGCTGTGACCCCCTCACGTCGGCAGCCGGTACCCCATCCCCCGTACCGTCTCCACCCGCTCTGCGCCCAGCTTCTTGCGCAGCGCCCGTACGTACACGTCGACGATGTTCGAGCCCGGGTCGAAGTCGTAGCCCCACACGTGGGACAGGATCTGCTCGCGGGACAGGACCTGCCCCGGGTGGCGCAGGAACAGTTCGAGGAGCACGAACTCACGGGCCGTCAGGTCCACCGTCCGCTCGCCCGAACGAGCCCGGCGCGTCCGCAGGTCGAGCGTCACCTCGCCGGTGCGCAGGACGGTCACCTCGGGTGCGCGGGCCGCCGTGCGCAGCCGCAGCCGCACCCGCGCGAGCAGCTCCTCGAAGCGGAACGGCTTCGTCATCCAGTCGTCGGCGCCGCCTTCGAGCCCGGCGACCGTGTCCCGCACGGAGTCCCGGGCCGTCAGCACGATCACCGGCGCCGACACGCGTGCCTCGCGCAGCTCCCGCAGGACCGTGAAGCCGTCGCGTCCCGGCAGCCCGATGTCGAGCAGGATCAGGTCGAAGCCGCCGGTGAGGGCGTAGTCGTACGCGGTGTCGCCGTCGCCAACGATCGTCGTCGTGAAGCCGTTGGCGCGCAGCCCCTTGTCGACGAAGGAGGCGATGCGCTCCTCGTCCTCCACGATCAGGATGCGGGTCACGTCCGGCTCCCGGTGGTCGGGTCCGTGCTCACGTCTGGTCCTCCAGTACGAGTACGAAGGTGGCGCCGCCGCCCTCGGTGGGGCGCAGCCGGGCCTCGCCGCGGTGGCCCTGGGCGATCGCGCGGACGATGGACAGGCCCAGCCCCGCGCCGCTCGTCCTGGCCCCGCGCCGGGACGTGCCGCGGCGGAAGCGTTCGAAGATGACCTCGGCGTCCTGGACCTGGACCCCCGGGCCGTTGTCGGCGACGTACAGCTCGACGCGGTCCGCGGCGACCCGGGAGCCGATGCGGACGCGCTGCCCGGACACGGTGTGCTGGACGGCGTTCTGGGCGAGCTGGACCATCGCCTGGGTGATGCGCTGCGCGTCGAGCCGGGCCTCGATGTCGGCGACCTCGGCCAGCTCCCAGCGCCGGTCGCCGAGCGTGCGCGCCTTCACGAAGACGTCGGCGGTGAGCTCGGCGACCTGCACCGGCTCCGGCCTGATGAAGTCCGGGCGCTCGGCCTTGGCGAGGAGCAGCAGGTCCTCCACGATGCGGCTCATGCGGTCCAGCTCGTCGGTGACGAGCCGGACCGTCTCCTCGCGTTCGGCGGCGGTCTCTCTGGCGCCGCCCATCAGCTCCAGGTGGCCCCGCACGATGGTGATGGGCGTGCGCAGCTCGTGCCCGGCGTCGTCGACGAACTCGCGCTGCGCGGCGAAGGCCCGCTCCAGGCGGTCCAGCATGCCGTTGAACGTCTCGGCGAGGGCGGCGATGTCGTCCCTGCCGTGCACGGGGATGCGCCGCGTCAGGTCCTGCCCGGTGAGCTGTGCGGCGGCGGTGCGCACCACGCGTACGGGTTTGAGGATGCGCCCGGCGACCGCCCACGCGATGCCGGTGGTGAGCACCAGCGCCACCCCGGAGATGGCGAGCAGGATGCGGAACACGTCGTCCGCCTTGGCCTGTTCCGCGGCCGGGTGGAAGGCCACGACGAACGCGGCCTCGGGCTCGCCGCCGTGCCGGGCGATGTCGACCTTGGACCAGCGCAGTTCGCCGGTGGGGCGGTCCAGGGTGCCGGTGGAGCCGCGCGCCGCGAAGATCGCCCGCCGGGCCGCCGGGTCGTGGTGCAGCGCGTGGCGCACCGAGAGGTCGCGGGGCTGGGTGTACTGCGCGGGGTCCGCGTCCGCGCGCTGCACCAGGCCGATCAGCTCCTCGCCCGGGTCCGCGTACTGGCGCTCCAGGAAGACCTTGAGCAGCCGGCGCGGGTCGGTGAAGCTCTCGCCGGTGTCCGGGTCGACGCCCCGGTCGACGAAGTTGGTGAACTCGCCGGTCTCCTGGGCGAGCAGCCGGTCGACGCGGTGGTCGACGTCGCGCAGGAGGATCGAGCGGGTGGTCGTGGCGACCGCGGCGAGCGCGACCGTCATCACCACGAGCAGCCACAGCAGGATGCGGACGCGCGCGGAGAGCCTGCGGCGCCCGGGGTCGAAAGCGGGGCCGCGGTGCCCGGGATCGGACGCGGGGCCGCGGTGCCCGGGACCGGTCGTGTCAGCCGTCGTCGCCGGGGCCGTCGTCCGCGTCGTCGTCGCCCGCGTCGTCGTCGGACCCGGACCCGGAGCCGCTGCCGGGGTTGCCGCCTCCGCCGGAGCCCGGGCCGCTGCCACCGTGGCCTGAGCCGCCGCCGGTGCCCGGGTGGCCGCCGGATCCGGAGCCGCCGCCTGATCCGGAGCCGCCGCCGGATCCCGGGTCGCCGCCTGTGCCGGGACCGCCGCCGGGTCCGGTGCCGCCGTCGCCGTTCCTGTCTCCCGCGTCACCCGCGTCACCGGAGTCTCCCGCGTCACCCGCGCCGCCCTGATCGCCGTGCCTGTCCGTGCCGTTTGTGGAGCTCTCGCCGACCGGGGGCGGGGAGACCACCTGGTCGCTCGGGGTGGGCGGCGGTTTCGCCGGTGTGCCCGACGGGGAGCCGCTGTCCAGCTCGACCTTGGGCGGGGGCTCGGGGGCCGAGGGTGTGTCGGCGAGGACGTAGCTCGTCACGGCGATGCCGAGCGGAATCGCCACGACGGCCGTCAGAGCCGCGATGCGATGCGAGAAGACCATGGCAGCGATCGTGCGGGGCGTACCGCCTCACCAGATGAGCCGCAGATGAGGAAACCCTCATCCTGGGGCGGCCGCGGGATCCAGGGGCGGCTACGAGTCCAGGCCGATCGCGAACGCCGCTTCCAGGTCGTGCTGCGAGTACGTGCGGAAGGCCACGTGGGTGTCCGTCCCCTCCACGCCCGGGATCTTGCTGATCTTCCCCGGGATGACGTCCGCGAGGTCGTCGTGGCGGGTGACACGGACCATGGCGATCAGGTCGTAGGTCCCGGTCACCGAGAAGACCTCGCTGACGCAGTCGAGGGCGGCGATCGACTCGGCGATCTCGGGAATCCGGTCCACGCTGGTCTTGATGAGCACGATCGCGGTGATCACGGCTGAGTGTCTCCCTCGGTGGCCTTGCCAGAGGTCTTCACTGTACTTGGCCCCCGACCACGCACCCAGGCGTACAGGAACCCCAGGGAGAAGCCCACCAGGTGCGCCAGGTACGCCACCGCGGGGCCCCGGCCTGCCTGCCCCGCCGCCACCCACTGCAGCGCCACCCAGAACGGCAGCACCACCCAGGCGGGGAACCGCAGCGGCAGGAAGAACAGGAACGGGAAGAGGCTGGTGACCCGCGCCTTCGGGAAGAGATGGAGAAAGGCGCCGAGCACGGCCGAGATCGCCCCCGAGGCGCCGACGAGGGTCTGGCCGGACTCCGCGTGCGCGATCGCGTAGGCGAGCAGGGCCAGCGCCCCACAGCCGGCGTAGAAGAGTGCGTAGTGGAGGTGACCCATGCGCTCCTCGACCATGAGCCCGAACACGTACAGGAACAGCATGTTGCCGAGCAGATGCAGCCAGCTGCCGTGCACGAACAGCGCGGTCACGGGCGTGAGCCAGGCCCGCGGGCTGCCGCTGAGAAGTTCGTCGGGCACGACGCCCCAGCGCTCGAAGTAGGCCTGCTGCGCCGTGACGAGGGCGTCGCCGGTGCCGTGGACGGGGTTGAGGCCGGAGTTCGGAGAGATCACGAAGATCGCGCAGCACGCGACGATCAGGGTGTACGTCACCGGAGCCGACTGCTGCCGCACCACCCGGCCGACGGCCGGAACCCACGAACTGATCATGGACAGAGCATATGGACAGAAGGCCACTCGACGGTGCAAATACACCCAGAACGCCCCGCGCGCTCGTATGCGTACGGAGCCCCTTACCCAGGCCTTAGGGTTACGGGCAATACGCACCACGGTTCCCGAAGGAAAGCGAACGTCACGATGACGGTTCCCCTGCCGACCGACACCACCCGATGGCGCTGCACCCTCTGCGGCAACCTGACGCGCTTCGACGTGACGCGGTCGTCGAAGGTCGTCGAGTATGTGCACCTCGACCTGGCCGGAGAACCCGAGGTCGAGGAACGCGAGGTGGTCAGTGAGACCATCGAGTCGGTCCGCTGCCGCTGGTGCAACGCGGTGGATCAGGTGGAACTCGTGGACAGGCCCGGGGCCGGCTCCTGACAGGAGCGGGCCCCGCACAGTTAGTGGGGTGACCGATGGTTGAGAGCGCGAGCGGAGCGCCGGAGGACGGCGCCGCCGAGGTGCTCGACCGTCCGCTGCCCGACGGTGTGCGGCGGGCGGTCGTGCAGATCGTGTCGGACGGCTTCGGCGGCCTCACGGTCGCCGAGCTGCCGGCCCAGCTGCGCCAGTACGCGCGGTTCACCCCGAGCAGGCGGGTGAGGTTCGCCGCCAACGCCATGGCCGCCGCCCTGGAGAGCGACCACCTGTTCCGGCAGCGCATCGGCGAACGCCTGCGGGAGGCGCAGCCGGAGCTGGCCGGGGCGCTCGACGCCGGCACGCCGCCGCCCGCCGCCGACCCCCTCGACGTCGCCGCGGCGGCCTATGTCCTGCGCCCCACCGGCTGGGTGAAGCTCGTCACCGCGGCCGGCGAGGAGGCCCAGCGCGCGGACGCCGAGCGGGCCGACGAGGAGACCAGGGCCGAACTGGAGCGGCTGCGCGCCGAGCTGGCCGCCGCGCGCGCCCACACCAAGACCGAGACCGATCGGCTGCGCGCCGAACTCGACGTGGCGAAGCGGGAGGCCGAGTCGGCGCACCGCAAGCTGCGCAGCGCGCACAGCGACATCAAGCGTGGCGAGGCCGCCCTGCGCAAGTCGGCCGCGGAGACCGACGCCGTGCGCTCCGAGGGCCAGGCGCAGCTGTCGGCCGCCGAGAGCGAGGCGCGGCGCCTGAAGGCCCGGCTCGGGGAGGCAGAGGCGGCCCTCGAGGCCACCCGCAGGGCCGCGCGCGAGGGGCGCAGCGTCGAGGACATGCGGGTGCGGCTGCTCCTCGACACGGTGCTCGACGCCGCCCAGGGGCTGCGCCGCGAACTGGCCCTGCCGCCGGTGTCGGTGCGGCCCGCCGAGACCGTCGACGCCGTCGAGCCGGGGCGGATGACGCCCAAGGACATCGCCGCCCGTGCCCTGTCCGAGAACGATCCGGCCATTCTCGACCAGTTGCTCGCACTGCCGCAGGCGCATCTGGTCGTGGACGGATACAACGTCACCAAGACCGGCTATCCCACGATGCCCCTGGACAAGCAGCGGCTGCGCCTGCTCGGTTCGCTCTCCCAGCTCGCGCTCCAGTCCGGGGCCGAGGTGACCTGCGTCTTCGACGGGGCCGAGCTGGCCGCGCCGGTGCTGCTCGCGCCGCCGCGCGGGGTCAGGGTGCTGTTCTCGAAGCCCGGCGTGACGGCGGACGAGCTGATCCGGCAGCTGGTGCGCGCCGAGCCGCCGGGGCGTCCGGTGGTCGTGGTGTCGACCGACCGCGAGGTGGCCGACGGCATCGCCAAGGCGGGTGCCCGGCCGGTGGCCTCGGCGGTGCTGCTCAAGCGGCTTTCGCGCGGTTGAGCCGGTCTGCGCGACTCCCCGCCCTATGACCGGATTGGGTCGTTCTGTTGCGCGACGTAGCGTCAAATGCCTGCTACCGCCCGTCGATTCTCGGTAAAGAAAACACTGCGCGGCTGACTTTTTTCCTATGAGGATTTGATCTGATCACAGGAGGGTCACTAGGGTCTCGGCTCGTACCCTCGCTCTGTTGATCACCCACCCGGGGTGACAGCGTGCGGTCCCGCCCGCCGTCCCGGCAGGCGGCTGGAGGAAGAAGGAGCCGCCTTCGTGGCGTCCCACCGTCGACCGAAGCAGCCGGGCCGTGCCCGTGTGACCGTGCTCACCGCGACCGCCGCCGCGGCCGTCGCCCTCACCTCGCAGGCCGCGAACGCCGCCCCGAGCGAGAAGCCGAGCAAGGACGAGGTCAAGTCCAAGGTCGACAAGCTCTACGAAGAGGCCGAGAAGGCGACCGAGAAGTTCAACGGCGCCAAGGAGAAGCAGCAGAAGCTGGAGAAGCAGGTCGACACCCTTCAGGACAAGGTCGCCCGCGGCCAGGACGACCTCAACGAACTGCGCAGCGGCGTCGGTTCGCTCGCCAGCGCCCAGTACCGCTCCGGCGGCATCGACCCCTCGCTGCAGCTCTTCCTCTCCTCCGACCCGGACAACTACCTCGACAAGGCCTCCGCGCTCGACCAGCTCAGCACCAAGCAGGCCGAGGCCCTGAAGAAGATCCAGGCCAAGCAGCGCACGCTCGCGCAGCAGCGCAAGGAGGCCGCGGACAAGCTCGAGGACCTCGCCACCACGCGCACGGAACTCGGCAAGAAGAAGCGCGAGGTCCAGGGCAAGCTCGGCGAGGCCCAGCGGCTCCTGAACACCCTCACCGCCGCCGAGCGGGCCGCCCTGAAGGACAAGGAGGAGCGCGCCTCGCGTGCCTCCGAGCGCCAGGCCCTCGACAAGCAGGGCCAGGCGTCGCAGGGCGAGGCTCCCAAGAGCAACGCCAAGGGCTCGGGCCGCGCCGCGTCCGCCTACGCCGCCGCGCAGAGCAAGATCGGCTCGCCCTACGTGTACGGCGCCACGGGCCCCAGCTCCTTCGACTGCTCCGGCCTCACCTCCTGGGCCTACGCCCAGGCCGGCATGAACATCCCGCGCACCTCGCAGGCGCAGGCCAACTACGGCACGCGTATCGCCTCGCAGAGCGACCTGCGCGTCGGCGACCTCGTCATCTTCTACGGCGACCTGCACCACGTCGGCTTCTACGCGGGCAACGGCCAGGTCCTGCACGCGCCGCGCACCGGCACCGTGGTCCGCTACGAGTCGATCAACAACATGCCGTTCCAGTTCGGCGTCCGCATCTGACGACGCGGTCCGGAAACCGGCCCTCGACCGGTGCCGCGCGCACCGTCCGATCGGGCGAATTCCGTTAGCCCACGCTGACCCCGCGCCCCGCCGATGACCTGCGTCTGAGGCGGGGCGTCGGCATGCGCGGGCAGCGGAGGTCTTTGGCCGGGACGTGATCACGCCGCTACTGTCGCGCGCGTTCCCCGACATCCGGGGCGCAGCCCCCGCCCCGCGCGGGGGAACCGGCAGTCCTCCGCCGTGCGGAGGTCACCTCCCAGCGGAAGGGGGAGCGGCTACCCGTGGGGTCCCATCGCCGTCCCGCAGCACCCACCGGTCCCGACCGGTGCGTACGCACCGCCACCAGCACCGTCCTGTCCGCCGTGGTCACCGCGGCCGCCCTCGCCGCCGCACCCGCGGGCGCCGCCCCGCGGGAGCCGCGGGCCGACACCAAGGCCGCGGTGGACCGCCTGTACGAGCAGGCCGAGAAGGCAACGGAGTCGTACAACAAGGCGGACGAGCGCGCGGACCTGCTGCGCACCGAGGTCGACCGGGCCAAGGACGAGGTCGCCCGCGGCCAGGAACGCATCAACACGATGCGCGGCGCCCTCGGGGCCCTCGCCGGGGCCCAGTACCGCTCGGGCGGCATCGACCCCGCGCTCGCCCTGATGCTGTCCTCCGACCCGGACCGCTACCTGGAGCGGGCCGCCGCCCTCGACCGCGTGAGCGCCCGGCAGAGCGGCGAACTCACCAAGCTCCAGCGGGCCCAGCGCGCCCTGACCCAGGAACGCACCGAAGCCTCCCGCAAGCTCGCCGATCGTGAGAAGAGCCTCAGGACCGTCGCCCGCCACAAGCGCACCGTCGAGAGCAAGCTCGCCAAGGCCCGGCAGCTGCTCAACTCGCTGTCCGAGAAGGAGCGCGAGGGGTACGAGGGATCCGGCCGCTCCTCGCGCTCGGCGCGAAAGGACGCGCCCGACCTCGCGGGCGCGGGCGCCCCCGCCTCGGGCCGCGCCGCCGCGGCGATCGCCGCGGCCCGCTCGGCGGTCGGCAAACCGTATGTGTGGGGCGCCAACGGCCCCACGGGATTCGACTGTTCGGGCCTGACCCAGTGGTCGTACGCGCAGGCGGGCGTCGGCCTGCCCCGCACCTCGCAGGCCCAGGCGGGCGCGGGCCGGCGGGTGCCGCTCGGCCAGGCACAGCCCGGCGACCTCGTCGCCTACCGCGGCGACGCCAGCCACATCGGGATGTACGTCGGCAACGGCCAGGTGGTGCACGCGCCCTATCCCGGCGCGGCCGTGCGGTACGACCCGGTGGGGATGATGCCGGTGTCGTCGGTGACCCGCGTCTGACCCGTTGTCCGGCCCGTCGGCGGGTCGGTCCGTACGGGAACGGACGCGGGGTCCGCGGGCCGCCCCCGTACGATCGGAACGTGGCTGGTCGAGGGCGCGGGCGTGGGCGAGGACGCGAGTACGGCAAGGTGCGGGCACGGCGGTACGGAGGGCGTGCGGCGGCCGGTGCGGCCGTGTGCCTCGCCGTTCTCGCGCCCGCCGGTCTCGCGGGCTGCGCCGCAGGGGACGAGGCACGCGGCGCCCCCGACGACGTACGGCGGCTGCTCGACCGGCGCGCGACAGCGGTCCTGGAGCGCGACCCGGGGGCGTACCGGGAGACCGGCGGGCCCGCCACCGGCTACGACAACCTGCGGGACGTCCCCCTGAAGTCCTGGTCCTACCGCCTCAAGGACTTCGAGCGCGACGGCACCCGGGCCACCGCGACTGCCGCCCTGAGCTACCGCGTCGCGGGCTACGACCGTGCCCCGCTGACCGCCGACAGGACCCTGTCCCTGCAACGGCGCGACAACCGCTGGTACGTCACGTCGGAGCGCCCCGCGAAGAAGGCCGTGGAGCAACTGTGGGACCAGGGCCGGGTCGGCGCCGTGCGCGGCACCCACAGCCTGGTGCTCGGTGTGGGCCGGGAGCGGGCCGAGCTGCGCCGGTACGCGGAGCTCGCGGACCGGGCGGTGCCCGCCGTGCGGGACGCCTGGCGCGGTCCCTGGCCGGGCAAGGTGGTCGTCCTGGTGCCGAAGTCCCTGGACAGCATGGCCGGACTGCTCGGCGCGCCCGCCTCCGGCTACCAGGGGATCGCCGCGGTGACCACGGGCGAGGCCGGCGGCACCGGCCGGACGCCCGCCGACCGCATCGTCCTCAACCCCGAGGCGTACGGAGTCCTCGGCGAGCTGGGGCGCCAGGTCGTCCTCACCCACGAGACCACCCATGTGGCGACCCGCGCCGCCACCTCGAAGGCCACCCCGCTGTGGCTCTCCGAGGGCTTCGCGGACTGGGTCGGCTACCGCGGCACCGGCCGCACCTCCCGGCAGGCCGCCCCCGAACTCCGCCGCGCGGTCGTCGACGGCCGCCTGCCCGCCACCCTGCCCACCGACGACGCGTTCGGCTTCAGCGGGGACGCGGGCGGGCTCGCGCGGGCCTACGAGGGGTCGTGGCTGGCCTGCCGGATGATCGCCGAGGACTGGGGCGAGGAGAAGCTCCGCGCCTTCTACGAGGCCGTGGGGCGCCATCGGCAGCGGGCGACCGCCGTCGAGGGTGCGCTGCGGGATGTGCTCGGCACGACGGTGGAGGACTTCACCGGGCGGTGGCGGGACTATCTGCGGAGGGAGTTGCTGTAGGCCTGTGCGGGGCGCCCCGCGCAGGCACCGCCCCCCGCCAGAGCCCCCGGCAGGCGAGCACCGCCGCAGCCACCAACAGGCCGTTGCGCACCAACAGCAGCCCCACCCCCAGCGCATCGCTCGCCACCACGTGCGAGAACCAGACGGGGAACTCCAGGAACGTCACGAGGGTGGCCGCGAGGACGAGGGCGGTGGGGCGGAGCATCCGGCTTTCGCGGCAGGTGAGGCAGACGGCGGCGACCCCCACCAGCCACAGCATGTACTGCGGACTGATCACCCGGCTCGTCGTCGTGAACAGGAGCACCGCCACGAACGCCGCGTCCGCGGACGTGGCCGCCCCCCACTCGCGGGCCCGCACCCGCCACACCACGAGCCACCCGAGCGCGGCCGCCGACAACCCCTGCGCGAGTCCGCTCACCAGCGGCACGAAGGGGCCGAGGAACTCCACCGAGCCGTAGTTGAGCTGCACCGTGCCCGGCCAGCCGAGATGGCGCGCCCCGTGGAAGACGAGAGCGCCGAGCGACTCGACCTCCGTGCCCCGGTCGCGCTGGAAGGTCAGGAACGCGAGGGCGCCCGGCATCGCCACCCAGAACAGCAGGGCGACACCGCCCGCGGTGAGCACTGCCGCCGCCCAGGAACGCCGGGCCGCCCGCCCCCGCGGCACTCCGGCGAGCAGCAGTACCGGCCACACCTTCACCACCGCGCCGAACCCGGCGAGCGCCCCCATGGTGCGGGCCCGCCGTGCCCCCGCGAGCAGGGCGGCCACCGCGACGGCGGTCACCATCAGGTCGTAGCGGGCGTACGCGGTGGGTCCGAGCGCCGCCACCCCGGCCGTCCACACCCACACGCCTCGGAACGTCCTGCCGGGCCGCCCGCCCGCGTACCCGAGCAGCACCGTCACCGCCGCGTCGGCCGTGAAGGACAGCAGGAAGAAGGCGACCGGGTAGGACAGGAACGGCAGCGCGCCCGGGGCGAGGACGGCGAGCGCGGCGGCGGGCGGGTACTGCCAGGTGACGTCGTCGAGCGGGAACGTGCCGGTGCGCAGCACCTCGTACCAGCCCTGGTAGATGAAGGAGACGTCGCTGGTGACGTCCGGGCCCGGGAGGGTGAGGACGCGCAGGACGCAGAGCAGGAGGAGGGTGCGGGTGACGGCCCAGACGGCGAGGAGCCGCACACTGGGCAGCGCGCGGCCCCGGGCCTGCGCCTCGTCGGCCGGCGGAGCGTCCGCTCGTGCAGCGCCCGCCCGTGCAGCGCCCGTTCGCGCGGTCTGTGTCCGACCCGTGCCGACCGTCATATGCGCCTCGCCCGCTTTTGTCGTACTTGAGTGGGTTCGGAAGGTCATGATGCCGGGCGGGGCCGTGCGGGGGGACGAGGCGGGGCCGTGCGGCGCGGGCGGCGGCCGGGCCGGTACATTCGGCGGCGATGCACAAGACCCTGGTCGTCACGAACGACTTCCCGCCCAGGCCCGGTGGCATCCAGGCGTTCCTGCACAACATGGCGCTGCGCCTGGACCCGTCCGAGATCGTCGTCTACGCCTCGACCTGGAAGCGCGGCCGCGAGGGCGCGGAGGCCACCGCCGCCTTCGACGCCGAGCAGCCCTTCCAGGTCGTCCGCGACTCCACGACGATGCTGCTGCCCACGCCCCGCGTCGCCCGCCGGGCGGTCTCGCTGCTGCGTGAACACGGCTGCACGTCCGTGTGGTTCGGTGCGGCGGCGCCGCTCGGCCTGATGGCGCCCGCGCTGCGCCGGGCAGGGGCGCGGCGGCTCGTGGCGACCACGCACGGCCACGAGGCCGGCTGGGCGCAGCTGCCCGCGTCCCGGCAACTCCTGCGCCGGATCGGCGAGTCGACCGACACGATCACCTATCTCGGCGAGTACACGCGCTCCCGTATCGCCGCGGCGCTCACCCCCGCCGCGGCCGGGCGCATGGTCCAGCTGCCGCCGGGCGTCGACGAGAAGACCTTCCACCCCGGTTCGGGCGGCGACGCGGTACGGGCCCGGCTCGGCCTGAGCGAGCGGCCGGTGATCGTGTGCGTCTCGCGGCTCGTGCCGCGCAAGGGGCAGGACACGCTGATCCTCGCCATGCCGCGGATCCTGGCCCGGGAGCCCGACGCGGTGCTGCTCGTCGTGGGCGGCGGCCCCTACGAGAAGGAGCTGCGCAAGCTCGCCGCGGAGACACGGGTCGCGGACTCCGTCGTCTTCACCGGGGCCGTGCCGTGGGCCGAACTGCCCGCGCACTACGGCGCCGGGGACGTCTTCGCCATGCCCTGCCGGACCCGGCGCGGGGGGCTCGACGTCGAGGGCCTCGGCATCGTCTACCTGGAGGCCTCCGCCACCGGGCTGCCGGTTGTCGCAGGGGATTCGGGCGGGGCGCCCGACGCGGTGCTCGACGGGGAGACGGGGTGGGTCGTGCGGGGCGGTTCCGCCGAGGATGCGGCTGATCGGATCGTTGCGCTGCTCGGCGACGCGGAGTTGCGGGGGCACATGGGGGAGCGGGGGCGGCAGTGGGTCGAGGAGCGGTGGCGGTGGGACTTGCTGGCGGAGCGGTTGCGCGAGCTGCTGTAGGCCTCGCGGGGGCGCCCGGACCCCGTATCGGCCTGCGGCCTCGTCCTCAATCGCCGGACGGGCTGAATACGTGCCGGTGAGTTCCAGCCCCTCCGGCGTTTGAGGAGCGGGGTCTGGGGCGGAGCCCCAGTTTCGGGAAGCCCCGATGCTCGCTAGTAGGAGTTCTGAGGGTAGTGCCTGGTCAGAGCGTGCAAAAGCCCCGCTCGGCACGTGGCCGAACGGGGCGTGGTCTTGCGTGGGCTGATCAGCGCTGAGTGGTCCAGCGCATCGTGGGCAGCTCGTTCCACTGCGCGAGCGGCCCGTACAGGTGCACGCAGTCGGGGCACACGTAGTGGGTGTGCCAGCCCCCTCCGCTCGTGCGCGGGATCTCGCCTACGGGGACGGGGGCTGTCGTCTGGTGGCCGCAGATGCCGCGCACGGACGGTGTGGGCGGGGTGGGCTCGCTGGTGACTCCTTCGGGGGTCATGCGGTCACCCGCCGGACGGGAGTGATGTTCGTGGTGGGGTGGTCGTAGTCCACGCCGAGTTCTGCGAACGCTGCCGCGCGCCACTGCTCGCGTTGCAGGTACGGAAGCTCGGGGCGCTGCTCGAAGATCTCCCGGACCGTCTCGGCGCTCGGCGTCTGCCAGGGTGTACGCCATGCTGCGGCCGGATCCGGGTCGGAGGGGGCTTCGCTCACTGACGTGGGCCGGGATGTGAAGAACTTGGCGGTGTGGCGTCCCGGCTCGACGCGAGGGGCACGGGACAGTAAGGAGAGCACCCAGACGAGTGCTCTGGCGATAGCATCACGCACGGTCGTTTCAGCTCCTTGGAAGCTGTCTCGGCAAGCCCCGGTGGACCGGTCCTAAGCGGTCTGCCGGGGCGTTTTGGCTACCTGGCGCGTCTCGGCGGGCACGACGGGCACGACGGGCGCCAGGACGGCGAAGCCCCGCACATCCACAGCAGGGGGGCGCCGGGACGGGCGGGGCGAGGAGAGATCAGCGCAGGGCGGCGAGGACGCGGCCGCGTAGCGTCTCGTCAGCGATCGTGTCGATTTCCCGCCATGCGTACCCGCTGACCTCTTCCTCTTGGAGCGTCACGGAGTGCTCGCCCGTCACCTGGAAGACGTAGCGGAAGTCCGCGTGCCAGTGAGCGGGCTCGTCCTTGCTGTCGTTGGCGGGGATGGGGTGCACGTCCACGTGGATCGGGGTCGGCTGGACAGGGGCGACGCTGAGAGTGATCCCGGTTTCTTCGACCAGTTCGCGCAGGGCTGCGTGCATCAGGTTCGTGTCCTCGGGCTCCAGGTGCCCGCCGGGGGTCAGCCACTTGTTCAGGGCCACGTGGTGGATGAACAGCGCTTGGCGCTGGTCGTTGACGAGTACGGCGCCCGCGGTGGCGTGGCCCCGGAACTCCTTCCGATTGGTCACGTCGGCTCCCTGGTCCAACAGCTCCGAAAGGGGTGCGAGCGTGTGCTTGTCCTCAGGATGGGCGTTGGCGTACTCGGCGAGGGTGGTGCGGACGTGGTCTGCCGTGATGGGCATGCGATCACCTGTTGTAGTAGTGGAGCCAGGTAGCCGCGATGGCTGCCCGGTCGGTGGCGGGGACTTCGTGGAGGGTGGCATCCAGACCGCCGCGGGCCAGCATGGCCGCGCCCGCGATGATTTCGGCTTGGACGAGGAAGATGAACGGTCCAACGCTCGCGCCGTGCAGGAAGTTGACGGCGTTGCCGCCATTCAGCAGGTAGAAGTAGTGCCCCGTGGTGGTGTACCGGGTCACGTTCTCTCCAGCGCTGTCCCGGACGTAGCCCGCAGGCAGGCCGTCCAGCTCCAGTTCGTCTTCCGAACTGGTCACGGTGGCCACGTAGGCGCCGTTCTTCAGGCGAGGGAAGTCCTCGCCGCGCAAGCTGAGTCCCCCGGTGGCGCACAGCACCAGTCCAGCGGTCTCCAGAGCCTGGTCACGGTCCCGGGCCACTTCGAACCCGTGTGACATGGCCTGTGTCTGCCGTACCGGGTTGATGTCGTAGACGATGACCCGCACACCCTTGACGTGCAGCAGCCGGGCGATGCTGGAACCGAGCTTGCCGAAGCCGAGGACCAGCGCGGGGCGTCCGTGCAGGATGTCGCCACGCCCTCGCAGGAGGGCTTCGGCGGAGAAGACGACCGACTGGCCCACCAGGAAGTCTTCGGGGTCTTTGAGGGGTGAGCGCGCGACGGACACCACGGGGCACGGCAGCTTGTCCCTGTCGGCGTACCGCTTGTGGCCGTTCTCGGTGTCTTCAACCACGCCGAGAATATGACCGGTGAAGCGGGCGCAGAGCGCGTCCAGCGAAGGAGCGAAGTACCCGCCCACGTCGAACAGAACGACCGGTTCCCCGGCCGCCCTGGTCTCCAGGTAGGTCACGGCAGTGTCCGCGTCAGCGAAGGTCTCGCGCGTCAGTTCGTCGCACGCCACGACCTGTTCCACCTCGCGCCGGGCCATCACGTCGATGGACTTCGGCTTGGGCAGCACGGCTCGCAGGACGGTTGCCTTGCCGATGGCCCTGATGAACGCGGGGCGCTCGGGTAAGAGGTGTGTGATCAGCAATGAGGACGGCCGCTCGGGCGGCGTGAACCCATCGGCGATCTTGCTGAAGTAGCTTTCCAGTCGCGCTCGGTCCGTGGCTTCCATGGGCCCTCTCTCTCGGGTTCCAGGCGAGAGCTGTTCGACTGCCCATCCGGGGACATCCAGACGGCTTCCTGAGACCGCTCCGTCGATACCCCGCCTTGGGCGATTCACCAGTACAGGGATAGGCATCGGGAGGTGCCAGCGCAGGAGTGCTGCATCTCTGCCGCATCGCTGCCGCATACTGGACTCACCGGACCCTCTGACCTGGTACAACGGCAATCCAGAGAGCGGGGAGGCGACATGGCCAGGCGAGAGAGCTTCGTGAAGCGCCGCAAGGCGATGGGTTTCAGCCAGGAGTCTCTAGCTGAAGCCATCGGAGTGGAGCGAACAACCGTGAGCCGCTGGGAGACCGGTGAAACTGCTCCGCAATCCTTCCACCGGCCGGACCTTTGCCGAGAGCTGAAGGTATCCGCATCTCAACTGGATTTATTGATCCACTGTGTAGATGGCGGCCCGCAGGCAATGCCCGCGACAACTACCCAGTCGGCGTCGTCTCTTCCTGCACATGATGACGAAATGGAAGCCCTGGAACTTGTGCGGCGAGTGGCAGCCAGTGACGTCGGGGGTGAAACGCTCTCACGCCTTGAGCTGGTTTTTGATGAAATAGCGAGGCAGTATCCGTCTTCCGCTCCGCAGGACCTCTTGGTGCGGGTGCGTAAGTACTCGGCATACGTCAGTCACTTGCTGGACGCGAGGAAGACCCTCGCCGAGCATCGGCAGTTGCTGGTCCTCGGTGGTTGGTTCTCACTGTTGGGAGCAACACTCCACATCGACCTGGACCAGGAGCATGCCGCGACGGCACGGTTGCACACAGCCATGACGCTGGCCAAGCACGCCGGGCATGCTGAGATCCAAGCCTGGTGTTTCGAGACGGACGCGTGGCGGGTTCTTACTGCCGGTAATTACGCCAAGGCTGTGGAGCTGAGCAAGGCGGCTCAAGCTCTTGCGCCGAAGGGGAGTTCCGTTGAAATCCAGGCGACGGCTCAAGAGGGGCGTGCGTACGCCAGGCTCGGGCAAGCAAATGAGACGTACGGTGCCATAGGTCGAGTCAGCGCGCTCGTCTCTCCCATGCGATTCCCAGACCACCCCGAGCATCATTACCAGTACGACCCTGGAAAGTCCGTTTCCTACGCTGCGACTACCCTGGCTTGGGTAGGCGACCCGGCAGCCGAAGAGTACGCGCGTGAGGTGATCAACCGGCTTGCCCCATCGAATGACATCTCGACATGGCCGCGTCGCGTAGCCTCGGCCAATATCGATCTCGCACTGTCGCTGGTCGTTTCCGATCGAGTGGACGAAGCCTGTGACGCCGCGCAGCGAGCCATCCTCTCAGGGCGAGTCGTTCCCTCCAACCGCTGGCGCGCCCTGGAAGTCGTGCAGGCCGTTGAGTCTCGCAAAATTTCGGAAGCTAGTGACCTGCGAGAGGCGTATGAGGGAATGCGGCAACCCGAGATAGAGGCGCGCTGATTGGCCTCCAGGTCACGCCGAAAGCCCCCGCATTCATCATCCTGGTAGGGGTGACGAATACGGGGGCCTTGAGTGGGTCAGCCGTGCAGGACGCCAGTCAGACGCGCTGCTGCCTTGCCGCCGAACAGCGCGAGCCCGCAGTAGAAATCGATGCGGGTCCGGTAGACGGGCTTATCGTGGGACTCGCCGAGGTCGGTGACCTGGATGCCGCCGTTGGTCAGACCGGAGACAGCGGCATCGGCTTCGGAGGAGCCGAAGCGTACGGCGTAGATGTCGCCGGTCTGCTTGCCGCCCGTGCCGGTTGCCAGGGGCAGCACGTCGGTACCGTCCAGCTTCTGTCCTGCGTCCAGGAGCGGGATGCCGTTCCAGGCAACGGTGCGCTTCCCTGCGATCTCGGAGGGGAGGAGTTCGCAGCCGCCGAGCCGGCGGAACCCGGACACGATCTTGGCGCGGGTCTCGGCGTTCATGTACAGCGCCCCATTGGAACCGTTGATGCCGCGCACCTGCGCGGTCAGCGTGTCCAACGTATCAAAGAAGTCATAGCCGTTGGCCACAGGACCGACACCCTTTGCGTCCAGGACTTGAGAGCCGATCAGCCGCTTACGCAAACCGTCGAACCCCTTGGGGTTCACCGCGGTGTCGCCGTTGAAGAACTGGTCCGCAAAGTGGATGGAGGCGGCCTTGACCTTCATCATGGTCTGAATGGCCCGCTGGTCGTTCAGGTTTCCCCGGGTCTGCACAATGAACTTGTCCACGTCCGCGTCACCGCCGAGGATGGCGAGCGTCTCGATCCGCTGGTTCACGGCACCGGTACTCTCCGGGTACGCCTCGTTCACTGCCCGGAACGAAACGCCGGGGAGGGAGGATTCTTCGCTGTAGCGGTAGGCGTTCCCTGCCACGTCGATCAGCGGCAGTCGATCCAGGATGGGAGACTCTTGAACGAACGTCTCGATCACTCCACGCCGCAGATCATCCTGAGAGAGCTTCGCGGACTCGGACAGAGTCAATGCCATAAGGGTTCTCCTTAGTAAGCAGCCGGAATTCGGCATATCAAGTGAGCGCCAGGATTTCTGGCGGTGCGCATGGCCCACAGAAACGCTCAAATGAGCCATGCGAGTTTTTTGCCTCCCTGCCGATCCATCTCGGTGGGGCGAGGGAGTACCCCCCTGGTCGCCACTTAGAAGCGGCGAGGACGGACGCGCTCGGCAGCCCAACCACCCGGTTGGTGCTTCGCGGTCTCGCGGTTGTGGCACGACGTGCACAGCGGACGCAGACGAGAGAACGCGTCCGGATCACTGACACCCCGAGCCACGAGCGAGCGGCGCGACTCCGGGAAGTGATCAGCCAACGTCGCCGTATGGCTGCACAGCACGCACCACGGATGCGCGTACAGGTAGCGGCGCCGGATGCGCTGCCACCGCGTGCCATAGCCCCGCTCGCCGGTAGTGCCTCGCTGCTGCTGTGCCTCGCGCTCGTGTGCCGGGCAGCGTCCCCCGCTCGTCAGCTCGGGGCACCCGGGGATCGTGCAGGGGGTACGGGGCTTACGGGGCATGGGGGATCACCTCCGAAACGAAGTGGCGCTTTTCGTGTGACTCCCACGGGTGCCGGATTGGCTTTCCCGGGGGCATTGGCCGCACTGTGGCTCTCCAACCGCGAGACCGCCCATGGAGGAAGCCATGTCGACCAAGGCGCACCAGACCCCCGCGTTCGAACTCCGCTGCGGCGGGCTTCACTTGACGATCCAGTGCGTGCCCGTGTGGCTCGTCTCGCTGATCACCGCAGCGGGCAGCATCGGTGCCGCCTGGTGGGCGCGGCAGTGAGCAGAGCCGAACGCACGCGGGTTGTCAGCGGTGGTAGGTACAGTTGTGTCACGCTACAGAAGGGAGAGGCGATGGGAGAGCACGAGACCGGAGCAAGCATGTTCTACACGCCGCGGGCCCTTGTGGAAGCGGTGGTTGATCTACTTCTTGATCATGACCATGGCTGCTCCGAAGGTGATCCGCCCGCAGGCGGCATGTTGGACCTCAGCGAAGCATTCCTGGTCGAACGTGGCTTCAACATCCTCGGGTCACGTGATGTCGTCACTCCGTGGGCCATTGCCGAGAGTCACTTCCGGTCCCGCCTCCGCACTGCCGCGTACGGCCTGCGTACCGCAACAACCACCGAGGAACGGCGCGAAGCTGTCCGTGAGTTCCTCTGTGCGCTTGCAGAGTTGATCGCATGCCTTCTCGGGTTTCTCGTCCGTCTGATGATGCGTCTACTCTCGGGGCTCCTCGGTCGCACCATCACGGTTAACGTAACCGTCTGGACGCCGGTACCACTCGAACGAACACCAGAGATCACGCCCCGAGGGCCCAACCTTGCCTCCCCCGTGAACACACACCGGGGCGGGCACCACCGCAGCACGCTGGGGAGCGTCGTACTAGCTGCCTGAGTGACCCGCCGACCATGCAAGGTCGGAAGGCTTCAGATCATGTTTTCCCTGCCGGACACGGCCCCCTGGTGGGCCATCCTGGCGCTCGCCGCACTCGGAATCATCGTGTTCGGAGTGCGCAGTTTTGTCCGCGCCGTATGGCCGCAAACCTCTGCCCACCGCAAAGAGCTGTTGCAGGAGTGGCAGCGGCAGCGAGAGCAGGAGCGAGCTCGGCAGCGGAAGGGAATCGACAACCGGGAATGACGCGCGTTCGGGGCGGTGGCCACTCAAGCCCCCGCCCCTAGGCGGTAGTACCGAACTCCGTCGCGGTCTTGAGCTGGTGGCACGAGTGGCAGAGCACCTGAACGTTGCTCTCCACGTCCTCACCCCCGAGGGACAGCGGACGCACGTGGTCCACGTCCACCCCGTCCGCGGGGAAGTCCCGCAAGCACCAGTCGCACCAGGCCGAGCCCCGTTCTTGCACTCGCCGGCGGAGCCGTGCCGCAGCGTCCCGCCGGTTGGCGCGGCGTCTTCCCCTTGCTCGTCGCGTACGGACCGAGGGTCGCTCCTCATACGCCCCGTGGTGTGTCTTGCAGCGGCCCCGATGCGTCGCGGGCTCGGTGCAGTCGATACAGCGCATGTGCGTCCCCCTGGTGGTGAGCGTCGTTGCGTGCCCGCCCCCGGACTCGAACCGGGGAACTCTGCGGAGTGCGTACGGGTCTCCCTCGCGGGGCCGGTACCGCGCACCTCAGCCGTTGGGTCAGCAGGCATAGAACGCCCGAGCCGGCGAAGACCGGTCCGGGGCGCTGTGGGGGCCGTACGGGCTTCCAACCCCGTTCGGCGCACTCGCGGACGAGTGGGTTACTGATGGGCGGTACGACCCCCGCACGCTGCCTCACGACCCCCGCGGACCACCCCGAGTAACGCGGGATGCGTGGTGCATGGGCAACGTTGCTACCGAGAGCGGACACTCAGACCGCCGTGTGTCCCCCTGTAGGGCGGGTGCGCGGTAATCCCGCTCTCGGAAGTCTGTGGAGAGCGGAGGGTTCCCGTGCCCCCCCCCGGGGGGCGGACCGCTTTCGCTCTCGGTACTAGTGGAGAGCGAAGGTTTCCCGAGCGCCCCGCGGACGACGTGATACCGCTCCCTCTCCCGGTATTGGTAGAGAGCGGAGGTTTCCCGAGGTGGCCCATGGTGCTGTTGTGCCGAACGGGGGCTGATCTCTCTTCTTTCTTATTTTTTCTACGTGTTCTTAAAAAGTGGTGTAAACCGTCACTCCACCACCCCTCGCCCCGCTGTCGGGCCGCTCGGCCCGAGGGGCTGCCCGTGGGCGGACAGCGGAAAGCCCCGGCAGTCACGGGGACCAACCGGGGCTCACACGGCTAGTTGTACTGCACCGCATACAACCGGGTACCTAGCCGCTCGGGGACTGTACCGGGCAGCACAGTCCCGGCAGGCGACAAGCACCCACCGGGCCGGAATCGAGCTTGTATGGCTGCTATGCGGCGACCAGTTCCCGGGCGGGCTCGGCGAGCCGCATGGCGCTGCCAGGGGCGGGGGGAGCGTCGTTGCGTGCTTCGGCTTCCACGTCTGTTTCTACGGTCGCAAGTTCCTCTATGGCCGGGTCCAGTTCCCCAGTGATGGTGAAGTCCACGCGCCGCACGTCGAGCGTGCGCCATCCGCCCTTGGTGCCCCGCCGCACCGTGAGCCGCGCGCCCGCGTCAATGAGCATCGCGCGGCGTGCTTGCGTGTCGCCCTGGTGCCACTCGTCGGCGTGGGTGCGTCCCGTGGGGATCACGCTGCGGCGGGTCTCGGTCTTCTCCCGCGTCTCCAGCTCGGCCAGTCTGGCGTCCAGGGCATCGGCGCGCTTCTGCCACACAGCCATGCCGGACTTGGACTTGCGCCGTCCCTTTTGCTGGTCGTGTTCTTCCATCTCGGCCAACGTGGCATCGATCTCCGGTTGTGGGTCGTACCCGGGGATCTCCACGACGCGCGTGAGCTGCACACCCCCGCTGCCCGCAGGAACTCTTCGCTCACGTAGTCGTCCACCCACGTGCCCCGCACCGAGCTGGGGGCCGCGCAGTAGCTGCCGTACTTGTACGACGAGCACTGATAGTTCCCCGAGGACTTGTTCAGGTACATGCGGCTGCCGCATCCGGCGCAGTGAACGACACGCAGCAGCAGCGCCCCGGAGCCTTTGCGCTCGGGTGCCTTTTCCTCCGTGCGCTTGGGAGCGAGCAGCGCCCCGACCTGATCGAATTCCTCGCGGGTGAGGATCGGGGCAGTCGTGGCCATCACGGGGGCGCCCTGGTCGTCGCGGACCGGGTTGCCCTTGTGCATCTTCCAGCCCATCAACGCGGGGCTGGTCAGCATGCGCGCGATGGTCTGCCCGTTCCACTGCGCGGGGCGCTTGGCGGGCTCGCCCTCGGCGGTGGCGGTCTTGTTCTTCACCCGGGCCTGGTAGGCCGTCCAGTGCGCGGACGGGGACAGCACGCCGTCCGTGTTGAGGATCTTGGCAATCGCGCCGGTGGACTTCCCGTCGAGCAGCAGAGCAATGATGCGCTCGACCACCTCAACCGCTACAGGGTCCGGGACGAGCGTCCAGCCCACCCCGCCGAACTCGGCAGGCATCGGGGCGGGCAGGTAGCCGTACGCGGGCTTGCCACCGCCACGCCACCGAAGCGGCATCTTGCGCATGGCGGCCTGAGCGCCGGTGACGCGATCCTTGATGCTCTGCGACTCGACCTGAGCGGCAAAGGCGAGCATGAGCATCATCAGCTCACCCATGGGGTCCATGGGGTTGCGGAAGTCGAACACGAGCCGGCCCCCGCCGATGCCCTCGGCAAAGGCGATCATCTTGCGGTGCTTGCGTGCCCACTTCGCAAGCTCGTGCATGTCGCCCATGTCACGGATGGCGCGGTCGAAACGCCAGAACACCAGGGCGTCAAAGTCCGCGGGACGCTTCAGCCATCCACCGAGCTGGGGACGGTCGAACGGTCCGACCTTGGATGCGGACACGTCCAGGTCAACCGCTTCACGCAGGGCTGCGCCCCTGCCGAAGTCAATGCCGAGGGCCGCCGCCGCTGCGTCGTCCGCCTCGCGCTGCCGCTCCGGGCTGGTGGTCTCGTCGGTACGGACGGACAGCCGGATGCAGCGGACACCGCGCAAGGTCTCCGTAGGTGGGATCTTTACAGGTGAGCCGGTTTTCTCCATGCTCTCCGTGGAGAGCGGCAGGTTCCCCGAGTCTCTGACCAGTACCGATGCCACCATGGGTGATCACTCCAGAAGTGTCAGTCTGGAGCATCGGGAAGGGGCGGGCCTGGGGCGCCCCCGCGAGGGCACCGGGCCTCAGCCCCGGTACAGCGCCTCGATCTCGTCCGCGTAATCCTTCGCGACGACGTTCCGCTTCAGCTTCAGGGATGGCGTCAGATGCCCGGACTCCTCCGTGAACTGGGAGGGCAGGACCCGGAACTTGCGGACGGACTCGGCCTTGGAGACCGCCGCGTTCCCGTCGTCGACGGCCTGCTGCACGGCGGCGAGCAGATCGGCGTCCTGCCGCAGGGAGGCGGCACTCACCCCGGCGGGCTTGCCGTGTTCGGCGGCCCACCGCCCGAGGAACTCCTCGTCGATGGTGACGAGCGCGGCCACGAAAGGACGCCCGTCCCCGACGACCATGCACTCGGCGACGAGCGCGTGCGCCCGGATGCGGTCCTCGATCACGGCGGGCGCGACGTTCTTGCCGCCCGCCGTCACGATGATCTCCTTCTTGCGGCCGGTGATGCGCAGATAGCCGTCCTCGTCGAGGGTGCCGATGTCCCCGGTGTGGAACCAGCCGTCGGCGAGCGCCTCCTCGGTGGCGCCCTCGTTGTTCCAGTAGTGCGAGAACAGGTGCTCGCCGTGGAGCAGGACCTCGCCGTCGTCGGCGATGCGGACGACCGAGCCGGGCAGCGGCTGGCCGACGGTGCCGATCTTCTGCCGGTCCCAGGGGTTGAAGGCGGTGGCGGCGCACGACTCGGTGAGGCCGTAGCCCTCCAGGACGGTGAAGCCGATGCCGCGGAAGAAGTGGCCGAGGCGCTCGCCGAGCGGGGCGCCGCCGGAGATGGCGTACTCGCCGCGCCCGCCGAGGACCGCGCGGAGCTTGCTGAAGACCAGTCTGTCGAAGAGCGCGTGCTTGATCTTCAGACCGAGCGAGGGGCCGCTCGGGGTGTCCAGGGCGCGGCTGTAGGCGATCGCCGTGTCCGCCGCCTTGTCGAAGATCTTGCCCTTGCCGTCGGCCTGCGCCTTGGCGCGCGCCGCGTTGTAGACCTTCTCGAAGACACGGGGCACGCCGAGGATCAGCGTGGGCCGGAACGCTGCCAGCTCGTCCGTGAGGTGCTTGATGTCGGGCGCGTGGCCGAGCTTGATGGGGGCCATCAGCGCGGCCACCTCCACCAGGCGGCCGAAGACGTGCGCGACGGGAAGGAAGAGGAGTACGGAGCACTCGCCGGTGCGGAAGAGGGGTTTCAGGCGCTCCACCACGTTGCCGCACTCCGCGAAGAAGCTGCGGTGGGTGAGGACGCAGCCCTTGGGGCGGCCCGTGGTGCCCGAGGTGTAGACGATCGTCGCCGGGTCGTCGGCGCCCGCGACGGCGCCGCGCTCGTCGACGGTCCCGTCCGTGACGTCCGCACCCGTCCGGTTCAGCTCCTCGACCCCGCCCCGGTCGATCTGCCACACATGCGCCAGGGACGGCAGGGCCACGCGCACCGACTCCACGGCGGCGGCGTGCGCGTCGGTCTCCACCACGCAGGCCACGGCGCCGGAGTCGCCCAGGATCCACTGGATCTGCTCGGCCGAGCTGGTCTCGTACACCGGCACGCTGACCGCGCCCGCGCTCCAGATCGCGAAGTCGAAGAGCGTCCACTCGTAGCGCGTACGGGACATCAGGCCCACCCGGTCGCCGGGCCGCACGCCCGCCGCGATCAGGCCCTTCGCGGCGGCGCGCACCTCGGTGAGGAACGCCGTCGCGGTCACGTCCTGCCAACTGCCGTTCACCTTGCGGCCGATGACCGCCACATCCGGGTGCTGCGCGGCGTTTCTGCGGACGATGTCGGTCAGATTGCCGTCCGCGGGGACCTCGTACAGGGCCGGAAGGCTGAACTCGCGCAAGACTGCTGCTCCTACATAGGGCGCCGGCGCCACGACGTTGTGCGATGCGACGGTGCGGTCCAAGGTCGGGCAGGTGCTCAGTCGGGGGGGCTCGGGGGGTTCCTCAGGATTTCGTTGAGGGGCTGAGCACTACTGGACTGCCCGGACGTTACCCATCGGTATGGCTGGTTCGGTAGGGGGGCCGGGCCAGATGTTCCGTGCGTCACACGACGTTGTGGTCTGAACCGCACAGTACGCCACGCACTTCCTGACTCGGAAGTAACCGACGGGCCCGCGCCCGGACGTAACCGCAGGTCCGCCGCTCGTGTCCCGACCCGGACCGCCCGGCTACGAGAGCGGCCCGGCCTGGTCCGGCGCCGACCGCCCGTCCTAAGGTGTCCGGCATGCGAGGTTTCCGGGTCCATGTGGTCAGTGATGTGCACGGCAACGCCGAGGGCCTGGCTCGGGCCGGGGACGGCGCCGACGCCCTGATCTGCCTGGGTGACCTGGTGCTCTTCCTCGACTACGCGGACCACGCGCGCGGCATCTTCCCCGATCTGTTCGGCAAGGAGAACGCGACCCGCCTGGTGGAGCTGCGCACCGCCCGCCGCTTCGAGGAGGCCCGCGCGTTCGGCGCCTCCCTGTGGGCGGGCCTCGACCGCGGCCCCGCCGTGGAACGTGCCGTGCGCAAGCAGTACGCCGAGCTCTTCGCCGCCTTCCCCACCCCTACGTACGCCACCTACGGCAATGTCGACATGCCGCAGCTGTGGCGTGAATACGCCGGTGCGGGCACGACCGTCCTCGACGGGGAGCGCGTCGAGATCGGCGGCCGCGTCTTCGGCTTCGTCGGCGGCGGCCTCAGGACCCCCATGCGCACGCCGTACGAGATCAGCGACGAGGAGTACGCCGCCAAGATCGAGGCCGTCGGCGAGGTCGACGTGCTGTGCACCCACATCCCGCCGGAGGTCCCCGAGCTGGTGTACGACACCGTGGCCCGCCGCTTCGAGCGCGGCAGCCGCGCGCTCCTCGACGCGATCCGGCGCACCCGGCCCCGGTACGCCCTCTTCGGACATGTGCACCAGCCCCTGGTGCGGCGCATGCGGATCGGCGCGACCGAGTGCGTGAACGTCGGGCACTTCGCGGGGTCCGGACGGCCCTGGGCCCTGGAGTGGAGCGGGTGACCGCCGCAGGTCGCGTGCGCGGTAGCCTTCACGCGGCAGGCACTGCACCCGCACCGGACCGCATCTGGAGGAGCCACGGCGATGGCGGAACACACCAGCTCGAGCATCACGATCGAGGCGGCACCGGCCGACGTCATGGAAGTGATCGCCGACTTCGCGCGCTATCCGGAATGGACCGGTGAGGTCAAGGAGGCCGAGGTCCTCGCCACCGACGACGCGGGCCGCGCCGAACAGGTCCGCCTCGTCATGGACGCCGGCGCGATCAAGGACGACCAGACCCTCGCGTACACCTGGACCGGCGCGCACGAGGTGTCCTGGACCCTCGTCAAGTCCCAGATGCTGCGCTCCCTCGACGGCTCCTACCTCCTGACGCAGGCGGGCACCGGCACCGAGGTCACGTACCAGCTGACCGTGGACGTCAAGATCCCCATGCTCGGCATGATCAAGCGCAAGGCGGAGAAGGTCATCATCGACCGCGCCCTGGCCGGCCTCAAGAAGCGGGTCGAGACGGGCCCGAAGGCCTAGCACTCCCTCCAGCGCTCCACGCCTCCCGCCGCGGGCACCCGCCGGGCGGCGGCACCGTGCGGTGCGGTCACCGTAAACTGCCACCGCATGCGCACCCTCTTCGTCACCGGCCCCGGCGGCGCCGGCCGCACCACCCTCGCCGCCGCCACGGCACTCGCCGCAGCCCGCGACGGCGCCCGCACCCTGCTCCTGTCCGCCGACACCTCGGACACCCTCGGCGCCGCCCTCGGCACCCCCACGGGCCCCCGGCCGGAATCCGTGGCGCCGGGCCTGACGGCGCTCCGCCCGGACCCGGACGCCGGCTTCCGGGCGGGCCTGCTCGCCCTCCAGGAGCACGCCCGCCCGGCCCTGGACCTCCTTGGCGCCGACCACCTGGACGACGAGGAGCTCACCCCGCTGCCGGGCGCGGAGGACCTCGCCCTGCTCGGCGCGATACGCGCGGCGGCAACCCACGGCACGTCCCCCGGAACGGACGGCGCACCGGCGTACGACACCGTCGTCGTCGACCTGCCCGCCGCCCCCCGGGCCGTCGCCCTGCTCGCCCTGCCCGCACAGCTGCGCCGCTATCTGCGCAGACTGCTGCCCCAGGAACGGCAGGCGGCCCGCGCCCTGCGCCCGGTGCTCGGCCGCCTCGCGGGCGTGCCCGTGCCGACCGGATCGCTGTACGAGGCCGCCGCCCGCTGGGACGCCGCGCTCGCCGCCGCGCAGGCCGTGATCGAGGACCCGGCGACGGGCGTCCGCCTCGTCGCCGAGCCGGGCCCCGCGGGCGCCGACGCCGTGGCCCGTACCGCGACCGGCCTCGCCCTGTACGGCCTCGGCATCGAGAGCCTGGTGGCCAACCGGGTGCTGCCGGGGTCCCACGACGACGCCCCCTGGCTCGCCGCCCTCCGCGCGCAGCAGGACAAGACGCTCGGCGAGTGGGCCCAGGACCACCGCACGCACGAGGTCGCCCACCGCGGCCAGGACCCCCGCGGCACCGACGACCTCACCGCCCTCGGCGTACCGGGGCCCGGCGACCCGGCACCCGTGCGCTGGCCCGTCCTCGACGCCCTCGCCACGGACTCCCTGCTGACCTGGGCCATCCCGCTACCCGGCGTCGTACGCGACGATCTGCACCTGGTCCGGCGCGGCGACGAACTGGTCGTCACGGCGGGCCCGTTCCGGCGCATCGTGCCGCTGCCGTCCGCGCTGCGCCGGTGCACCGTCACCGGCGCGGGCCTGAGCGAGGGCGCCCTGCGGATCCGCTTCGCACCGGACCCCGGTCTGTGGCCGCGGACCCGATGAACGCCGTGCCGCCGTTCGGGTAACGTCGAGAGTACGAAAACGTCGGCCCTGCGCAGGAGTCAGCCCGTCATGAGCGATGCCATCGAGCGCGACGCGTCCGAGCCGGACGAGCCCGCGGGTCCCGGGCCGCGTACGCCCCGGGGCGGCGCGGAGCACGCCACCGAGGACGGCACGGAGCACGCCACCGAGGACCGTGCGGAGCACGCCTTCGAGGACCGCGCGGAGCCGCGTTCCACCCCCGACGCCGACGCCTGGGCCACCGCCTGCGCCGAGGACCTGGCGGCCGAGAAGGCCCGCCGCCGCGCGCAGTACGGCCCGCCGCCGGGCTCCGCCGCCGAGGAGCTGCGCCGACTCTTCGGGGCCGTGTCCGACAAGCTGGCGGGGTTGCAGTCGCCGCTGCTCGGCGCGGTCGCCCAGGGGGCCGTGCAGGAGACGGTGCAGCAGGTCGTGCGGCAGGCCAAGGCGGCCGTGGAGCCCGTCATCGAGCGCAACCCCGATGTCTTCGACCACCTCGCCGCGGCCGGCTCCGAACTGCTCGCCGCCTACCGCAGCGCGGTCACCCGGCAGGAGGGCCGCTGGACGCGCGACGACGCGGGGCCGGGCGCCCCGGGCGGCTCCGAACGCCGCGAGGAGGGCCCCGGGCCGGGCGAACCCATCGATCTCGACTGACCGTCCGGACCGACCCCCCTCGGGTACGGTGGGCCGTAGCGGGGCTCGATCGAACTGAGGGATTCATGGGACTCACCATCGGCGTCGACATCGGCGGCACGAAGATCGCGGCCGGAGTGGTCGACGAGGACGGTCACATCCTGTCGACGTTCAAGGTGCCCACCCCCGGCACCTCCGAGGCGATCGTGGACGCGATCGCCTCCGCCGTGGAGGGCGCCCGGGCCGGGCACGAGATCGTCGGCGTCGGCATCGGCGCCGCCGGATACGTCAACCGCCAGCGCTCCACGGTGTACTTCGCACCGAACATCGACTGGCGCCAGGAGCCGCTCAAGGACGAGGTCGAGCGGCGCGTGGGCCTGCCCGTCGTCGTCGAGAACGACGCCAACGCGGCCGCCTGGGGGGAGTACAAGTTCGGTGGCGGCAAGGGCCACCGCAACGCCATCTGCATCACCCTCGGCACCGGCCTCGGCGGCGGCATCATCATCGGCAACAAGCTGCGCCGCGGCCACTTCGGCGTCGCCGCCGAGTTCGGCCACATCCGGATGGTGCCGGACGGCCTGCTGTGCGGCTGCGGCAGCCAGGGCTGCTGGGAGCAGTACGCGTCCGGCCGCGCCCTCGTGCGGTACGCGAAGCAGCGCGCCAACGCCACGCCGGAGAACGCCGAGTACCTGCTCTCCCTGGGCGACGGCACCCCCGACGGCATCGAGGGCAAGCACATCTCCATGGCCGCCCGCCAGGGCGACCTCGTCGCCGTGGACTCCTACCGCGAGCTGGCCCGCTGGGTCGGCGCCGGACTCGCCGACCTGGCCTCGCTGTTCGACCCGTCGGCTTTCATCGTGGGCGGGGGGCTCTCCGACGAGGGGGAGCTCGTGCTCGCCCCGATCCGCAAGTCCTTCAAGCGGTGGCTCGTGGGGGCGCAGTGGCGTCCGCAGGCGGAGGTCATCGCCGCGCGGCTCGGGAACAAGGCCGGACTTGTCGGCGCCGCGGATCTGGCTCGTGAGCCCGACCCGGTGATGTGACCCCCCCCTGTGCGGGGTGCCGTCGATCGCGCTGCGCGCTCGTCCTCAAACGCCGGACGGGCTGATACTCGCTCGGCGCGGGCCGGTGCGACGGTCGAGGACGTCAACGCCGGGCCCGCCGGTTCGACCGGCGGACCCGGCGTTGACGTATCTTGATCGACATGCCGACCAGCCCGACCCCCGCGCTGCCCAACTCCCGCACCGAACCGGACGGTTCGGTCGTCGTGCGGGTGCTCAGCTACAACATTCGCTCGATGCGGGACGACACGGAGGCACTCGCCCGTGTCGTCGCCGCGTGCGCGCCCGACCTCGTGCTCGTGCAGGAGGCGCCGCGGTTCTTCCGCTGGCGCAAGAAGCTGGCGCGCCTCGCCCGCGCCGCCGACCTTGTGATGCTGTCCGGCGGCGGTACGGCGGCCGGTCCCGCGCTGCTGTGTTCGCTGCGCGCCACCGTCGAGCGCACCGAGGACGTGCTGCTCCCGCTGACGCCCGGACTGCACCGGCGCGGCTTCGCGACGGCGGTCGTACGCTTCGGGAACGTCAGGATCGGCGTCCTGAGCTGCCACCTGAGTCTGCAGGGCGAGGAGCGGTACGAGCAGAGCGGGATGCTGCTCGACCAGCTCGCCGGAATGGGCGTGGAGCACGCCGTCGCGGGCGGCGACCTCAACGACCGCCCCGACGGACGCTCCTTCCGCAGGCTCGCCGCGGGCCTCCGGGACTGCTGGGCCACGGCCCCCTGGGGCGGCGAGTACACCTCTACCCCCGCCGACCCCCACCAGCGCATCGACGGCATCTTCACCACACCGGGCGTGGAAGTCCTGGGCTGCGGGGTGCCGTTGGACCTGCCGGGCGTGACGGCGGAGGACCTCAGGGCGGCGACGGACCACCTCCCGGTCCTGGCGGCCCTGCGGGTGCCCGGTTCCAGCCCGTCCGGCGATTGAGGACGAGCGCGCAGCGCGATCGACGGCGCCCCTCGCAGGGGGTCACCTGACGGCGCCGTGCCGCACCCGGCGGCCGCCCCGGGCGGGGGTTCAGACGACGGCCCCCCGCCCGGGGTCGTCGTCCTCCTCGTCGTCCCCCTTCATGCGGACGACCAGCGTCGCGAACCCGCCGAGGAACCCGCCGATGCCGAGCGTCGTCAGCCACCACGTCATCTGCCAGCCGAGGAGCACCGCGAGCAGCAGGATCAGCGGACCGCCGATGACGGCGAGCCAGGCGAACTTCGCGGTGACGTCCGCGTCCGGCAGCGGCGGCGGCTCCGGCGGCACGAAGTGCCCCTCGTCGCCCTCGTCGAAGTCGTCGTCGGACGCCTCCGCGGCGCTGTAGTCCCGCGGCCCCCCGCCACCCACGCCGGGCGCGAAGGACACCGAGCTGCCGAGCGGCTTGCCCGCGTCGCCGTCGGCGCCCTTGCCGCTCTTGCCGACCTTGCCGTCGGTGTCGGCGTCACTCTCGGTGTCCGCGAGCGTGCCGGTGCCCGCCGTGCCGTTGCTCTCCGACTCCAGGAGCGCGAGGTCCTCGACGGACTTGAAGGGCTTGGCGCCCGGCGGGTCCGCGGGCTCCTCGCCGTACCCGGCGACGATGGCGCGCCAGGCGGCGTCCTCGTCGAGGGGCACCGCCTGCTCGGACGGCTCCCGGCTCTCCTCCTCGCGGCTCTCCTCGCGGTCCGCGCCATGCTGCTCAGCCACCGGTTGCCGTCCCTTCCTTGCCTGCGCTGGGGGCGAGCCGGCCGATGAACGCGAGGCTCTCCGCGAAGATCCGGTCCGCGTCGTAGTCCAACGTCGCGACGTGGTAGCTCTGTTCCAGGAGGATCTCCGTGACGTCCGTGGACGACACCCGGCTGAGCACACGGGCGGAGTCGGCGGGCGGCACCACGTGGTCCTGCGGGCTGTGCAGTACCAGGAGCGGCTGGGTGACCTGCGGCAGTTCGGCGTCCACCACACGGAAGAACCGGCGCAGCGAGTGCGCGGCGTGCAGCGGCACCCGGTCGTACCCGATCTCGGCCGACCCGGGCTTGGCGATGTCGCTGACGATGCCCTTCGTGGAGGGCACCAGGAAGCGGGCCACCGGCAGGGCGGGGGCGGCCTTGTCGTGCATCTTGTTCGCCGGGTTGACGACGACCACGCCGCGCACCGCGTCGCCGTGCCGGGCCGCGAGGCGCAGGGCGAGGGCGCCGCCCATGGACAGGCCGAAGACGAAGACCTCGGCGCAGCGCTCGGTCAGTGCGCGCAGCTCGCGGTCCACCTCCGCGTACCAGTCCTGCCAGCCCGTGACCTGCATGTCCTGCCAGCGCGTGCCGTGGCCGGGCAGCAGCGGGAGCGAGACCGTCAGGCCCCGCTCGGCCAGGTGCTCCGCCCAGGGGCGCAGCGATTGCGGGGATCCGGTGAAGCCGTGACACAGCAGGACGCCGACCTCGCCGCCCTCGTGGCGGTACGGCTCGGCTCCGGGGAGCACCGGCACCTCGGTCTCCTTCGTGGGATGTGTGGTTCTGCTACGGGGGGTACTTCACCGTACGCGACCGGACCGACACCGACCAGGGCCGTCTCCGGAAGGAGCGCGGGCCCCACTCGGGTTATGGTCTGATCCACAGACACAGGAGGCACTCGGTTTGATCTACGGCGCAATGAAGCTTTCCATCGGAGGGCCGCTGAAGCTCGCCTTCAGGCCCTGGGTGGAAGGCCTCGAGAACGTGCCCGCCGAGGGCCCCGCCATCCTGGCGAGCAACCATCTGTCCTTCTCGGACTCCTTCTTCCTGCCCGCGGTCCTCGACCGCAAGGTCACCTTCATCGCCAAGGCCGAGTACTTCACGACGCCCGGCATCAAGGGACGCATGACGGCCGCCTTCTTCAAGGGCGTCGGTCAGCTCCCCGTGGACCGTTCGGGGGCGCGCGGCGCGGGCGAGGCCGCCATCAAGAGCGGCATCGAGGTCCTGGAGCGCGGGGAGCTGTTCGGCATCTACCCGGAGGGCACCCGCTCGCCCGACGGGCGGCTCTACCGCGGCAAGCCGGGCGGCCTCGCCCGGGTGGCCCTGGCCACCGGTGCTCCCGTGCTGCCCGTCGCGATGATCGACACCGAGAAGATCCAGCCGCCCGGCAAGGTCATGCCGAAGCTGATGCGGCCCGGCATCCGCATCGGCGAGCCCCTGGACTTCAGCCGCTACCAGGGCATGGAGCACGACCGCTTCGTGCTGCGGGCGGTGACCGACGAGGTCATGTACGAAATCATGAAGCTGTCGGGCCAGGAGTACGTCGACATCTACGCGACCGCCGCGAAGCGCCGGCTCAGCGAGGCGGCCAAGGCGGAGAAGGAAGCCGCCAAGGAGGCGGCGAAGAAGGAGGAGGCCGCGAAGAAGGAGGCCGCGGCCAAGCGCGCCGCGGCGGCGGCCAGGGAGCGGATCGAGGGCGGCGCCGTCCCGGACGGCAAGCCGGACGACCCCGACGGCGCGAACGGCGCGGAGCGGGGCGGCGCGGCGGGCGTCGGACGTCCCGGCGGGGAACGATCCGGCTCGTAGCGGCGTCGGTGCAGGGGGGACGCACAAGGCGTCCCCGAGGGGGCGGGCGGGGTCATCTTCTGTGCGACGACATACGAGCGACGAGCACCGCGACCAGCGATCGAGGAACTCCGACGGCGAGCAGCCGCCCGCGCGGGAGCGGCGCCGGTCCGGGCGCAACGCGCTGTCGGTGGAGCAGCCGTTGTGGCGTGCGCTGACCGCGTACCGGGTGCTCACCATGCTGTACGCCATCGGGCTCTTCGTCGCCGCGTACTCCAGCTTCGCCCGGCCCTGGCTCGCCATCGCCTACTTCGCGGTGCTCGCCGTCTGGACGCTCGCCACCCTGCCGAAGGTCGCGAGCGCCGCGCGCTGCACCAAGCGGTTCCTCGCCGTCGACCTCGCGGTGGCCCTCACCGGCATCCTGCTGACGCCGGTCGCCGACGCGCACTGGCGTGTGCTCGACGGCGGTCCGACGCTGCCGTCCATATGGACGGCGGGCTCCGTGCTCGCGTACGCGATCAAGGGCGGCTGGCGCTGGGCTGCCTGCGCGTCGCTGCTGGTGGGCGTCGCCAATGTGATGCAGCGCGGGGCGTTCAGCCGCGACACCGTCCACAACGTCCTGCTCGTCTGTATCGCGTCCATCGCCATCGGGTACGTCGTGGAGGTCGCCCGCGCCTCCGAGCGGACGCTGGCCCGCGCCCTGGAGATCGAGGCCGCGACCCGGGAGCGGGAGCGCCTGGCCCGCGACATCCACGACAGCGTCCTCCAGGTCCTCGCGATGGTGCAGCGCAGGGGCACCGCCATCGGCGGTGAGGCGGCGGAGCTCGGCCGGATGGCGGGCGAGCAGGAGGTGGCGCTGCGCACCCTGGTCGCAGGCGGCCTGGTCCGCACCTCCTACGCCGCGGAAGACGGCTCCCGGGGTGCCGCCGTCCGGATGGTCGGGGAGCACGAGGAGGCGGTCGGCGGCGGCGCGGGCGCCGGCGGGCAGGGGGTCGCGGACGGCGCGGACTGCGATCTGCGCCTGCTGCTCGCACCGTACGCCGGGGCGCGCGTCACGCTCTCGGAACCCGGCGCCGCGGTGCCGCTCGCCCCGCACGCGGCCGGGGAGGTCGCGGCGGCCGTCGGCGCGGCCCTGGACAATGTCCGCAAACACGTCGGGGCGGACGCCCGAGCCTGGATCCTGGTCGAGGACGAGCCGGACACCGTCGTCGTGACGGTGCGTGACGAGGGTCCCGGCATTCCGCGGGGGCGGCTGGCGCAGGCCGAGGGCGAGGGGCGGCTCGGGGTCGCCCTGTCGATCCGGGGGCGGCTGCGGGACATCGGCGGCACGGCCGAGCTGATCTCGGTACCGGGCCAGGGGACGGAAGTGGAACTGAGGGTGCCGCGCACCGCGCGGGACATCCGGGGGAAGGCGGAAGCGGAGCGATGAGCAGCGGGCACGAGCAGCACAGCGGGACGGCGGGCGGGGCGGGCAGGTCCGCTGCGTCACCGGCGTCACCGGCGTCACCGGCGTCACCGGCGTCACCGGCGTCACCGGCGTCCACGGCGTCCACGGCGGGCAGAACGGCCGGGGCCGCCGCGGCGGCGGACGCGCCGGTCAGGGTGATGGTCGTCGACGACCACCCGATGTGGCGCGACGCCGTCGCCCGGGACCTGGCCGAGTCCGGCTTCGACGTGGTGGCGACCGCGGGCGACGGCGAGCAGGCGGTCCGGCGGGCCGGAGCCGCCGCCCCCGACGTCCTCGTCCTGGACCTGAACCTGCCCCTGAAGCCGGGTGTGCAGGTCTGCAAGGAACTCGTCGGCGCCAATCCCGCGCTGCGCGTCCTGGTCCTGTCGGCCAGCGGCGAGCACGCGGACGTCCTGGAGGCGGTCAAGTCCGGTGCCACCGGGTACCTCCTGAAGTCCGCCTCCACCGCCGAGCTGATCGACGCCGTGCGCCGCACGGCCGTCGGCGACGCCGTGTTCACGCCGGGCCTCGCCGGTCTGGTCCTCGGCGAGTACCGGCGCCTCGCCTCCGAGCCCGCGCCCGCCACCCCCGACGAGCCGGGGGCGCCACGCCTGACCGAGCGCGAGACGGAGGTGCTCCGGCTGGTCGCCAAGGGCCTCAGCTACAAGCAGATCGCCGAACGCCTCGTCATCTCGCACCGCACCGTCCAGAACCACGTCCAGAACACCCTCGGCAAGCTCCAGCTGCACAACCGCGTGGAGCTCGTGCGGTACGCGATCGAGCGCGGCCTCGACACCGACGACCCCGCCGCCTCCTCTGGCACCTCCGGCACCGCACGCACCCCTGGCACCGCCCGTCCCTCGTGACCTCCTTCGAGTGAACCGGGATCTTCCCTGGTGCGACAACTCCTGCACCGCGTACGGGAATTCACCGTTCGCCCCATGCCGGAGTGACGCGGATCACCATTAGCGTGGCCCGCGTCAGCGCAACTGCGGCGAAGGGACATTTCCATGCGGGTCGGAGTTCTGACCGGAGGCGGCGACTGCCCCGGGCTCAATGCCGTCATCCGGGGCGTCGTCCGCAAGGGCGTACAGGAGTACGGCTATGACTTCGTGGGCTTCCGCGACGGCTGGCGCGGACCCCTCGAAGGCGACACGGTCCAGCTCGCCATCCCGGCCGTCCGCGGCATCCTGCCCCGCGGCGGCACCATCCTCGGTTCCTCGCGCACCAACCCCCTCAAGGTCGAGAACGGCATCCGGCGCATCAAGGAGAACCTCGCCAAGTACGAGGTCGACGCCCTGATCGCGATCGGCGGCGAGGACACGCTCGGCGTCGCCGCCCGGCTCACCGACGAGTACGGCATCAACGTCGTCGGCGTACCGAAGACCATCGACAACGACCTGTCCGCCACGGACTACACCTTCGGCTTCGACACCGCCGTCGGCATCGCCACGGAGGCCATCGACCGCCTGCACACCACCGCCGAGTCCCATATGCGGGTCCTCGTCGTCGAGGTCATGGGGCGGCACGCAGGGTGGATCGCCCTGCACTCCGGGCTCGCGGGCGGCGCCAACGTCATCCTCATTCCCGAGCAGCGCTTCGACCTCGACCAGGTGTGCGCCTGGGTGACCTCGCGCTTCAAGGCCTCGTACGCGCCGATCGTCGTCGTCGCCGAAGGGGCGATGCCGAAGGACGGCGAGATGGTCCTCAAGGACGGCACGCTCGACTCCTTCGGGCACGTGCGGCTCTCCGGCGTGGGGGAGTGGCTGGCCAAAGAGATCGAGAAGCGCACCGGCAAGGAGGCGCGGACCACGGTCCTCGGGCACGTCCAGCGCGGGGGCACGCCCTCCGCCTTCGACCGCTGGCTCGCCACCCGCTTCGGGCTGCACGCGATCGACGCCGTGCGGGAGGGGGACTTCGGGAAGATGGTCGCGCTGCGGGGCACGGACATCGTCCGGGTGCCCATCGCCGACGCGACGGCCCGGCTGAAGACGGTGGACCCCGCCCTGTACACCGAGGTCGGTGTCTTCTTCGGCTGACACCCGGCCGCACGGCCGCTTCGGCTGACACCCGGCCGCACGCCCCTGTCAGCGATCGCCGGGTGGGGCGCCGGGAACGTATATTCGGTACCAATGGGGGGTTACATACCGAAAACGGGAGCACACCGTGGAAATCCTCGCCTTCGGCGTCCAGGCGGACGAGCGCCCCCTCATGGAGAAGGCGTTCTCCCCGCACCACGAGATCCGCTGCCTGAACGTCTTCCTGAACGAGGACACCGCCCCCATCGCCGCCGGCTACGAGATCGTCTCGACGAGCGTCAACGCCAGCCTCGACAACCGCGTCCTGCAGACCCTCGCCGCCGGCGGCACCCAGCTGATCGCCCAGCGCTCCACGGGCTTCAACAACATCGACCTCCAGGTCGCCGAGCGCCTCGGCCTGACCGTGGCCCGCGTCTCCTCCTACTCCCCCTACTCCGTGGCGGAGTTCGCCTGGACCCTGGCGACGGCGGTCAACCGCCGCATCGTCCGCGCCAGCAACCGCACCCGCGACTTCGACTTCCGCCTCGACGGCCTGATGGGCCGGGACCTGCGCGGCCGCACCGTCGGCGTGCTCGGCACCGGCAAGATCGGTGAGGCGTTCACCCGGATCGCGCACGGCTTCGGCATGCGGCTGCTCGGCTGGGACGTGGACGTGAACCCGGCGTGCGCCGAGCTCGGCATGGCGTACGTGTCCAAGGAGGAGCTGTTCGCCGAGGCCGACCTGGTCAGCCTGCACGTACCGCTGCTGCCCGCGACCCGGCACCTCGTCGACGCGAGCGCGCTGCACGCCATGAAGGACGACGCGATCCTGATCAACTCCAGCCGCGGCGGCCTGATCGACACCGAGGCCCTGGTGCGGGAGCTGCGCGCGGGCCGCTTCGCGGGCGTCGGCCTCGACGTGTACGAGGCCGAGGCAGGGCTGTTCTTCCTCGACAAGTCCCTGGAGGTCGTCGAGGACGACACCCTGGCCCGGCTCGTCACCTTCCCGAACGTCGTGGTCACCTCGCACCAGGCGTACTACACCCACGACGCCGTGAGTCAGATCATCGAGACCACGGTCCAGAACGTCCTCGACTACAGGGCGGGCCGCCGCTCCGAGAACGTCCTGGTGCCGGCCGCGCCCACCAGCTGACCGAGCAGCTCCCCGACGATCGCGGGGCCCCGCAGGGAGAGCACGGACTCGGGGTGGAACTGAGTGCCCGCGAACCCGGGCCCGCGCAGCGCGTGCACCTCGCCGCTCACCGGGTCCCTGCTCACCTCGACGCCGTGCGCGGCGAGTTCGCGGGCCGCCGCCTCGTCGCAGCGCGCCACGAAGCTGTTGTAGAAGCCGACCGTCTCCGCCCGCCCGAACAGGTCGACCGTCGTCTGCGCGCCCTGGTACGGGACCTCCTTGCGGACGATCTCCAGGCCGAGCTCGGCCGCGAACAGCTCGTGGCCCAGGCACACGCCGAGCACCGGATACCGGTGGCCGCGGATCAGCCGGGCCGCGAGGCCGCGCAGGAACCGCATCCTCGGGTCGGCGGCGTCACCGGGGTCGCCGGGGCCCGGGCCGAGCACCACGGGACCCTCGTGGGCCCGCGCCGTTTCCGCGAGCCCGGGTTCGTCGTAGCGCCGCACGGACACCGCGAGGCCGGACGAGCGCAGCACGTGCGCGAGCATCGCCGTGAAGGTGTCCTCCGCGTCGACGACGAGCGCGTGCCCGCTCAGGGCGGTGGCCGCGCCCGGGTCCTCCGGGGCGGTGCGGGCGGACGGCGCTCCCTCCTGAAGGCGCAGCCAGAACGGGGAGAGGCCCGCCCGGCGGGCGTCGAGTGCGGCCCGTACCCGCGGGTCGTCGGCGAGTGCGGGCCGGGTGCTCTCCTGCCGCGGGCGGCCGGGGCGCACCCCGAGCGCGGCGAGCACCCCGGCCGCCTTCGCGTGCGTCTCGGCCACCTCGCCCGCCGGGTCCGAGCCGCGGACGAGGGTCGCCCCCACCGGCACGCGCAGGCCACCGGCCGCGTCGATGTCGGCGGTGCGGATCAGGATCGGCGAGTCCAGGGTCTGCGCGCCGCCGGAGTCCCTGCCGATCAGCGCGAGCGCCCCCGCGTAGTAGCCGCGCCCGCCCGCCTCGTGGCGCCGGATCACCCGGCACGCGTTCTGCACCGGCGACCCCGTCACCGTCGCCGCGAACATCGTCTCCTTCAGAACCGTACGCACGTCCAGGGAGGAACGCCCGCGCAACTCGTACTCGGTGTGCGCCAGATGGGCCATCTCCTTCAGACGCGGCCCGACCACTACACCGCCCCGGTCGCCGACGGTGCACATCATCTTCAGCTCCTCGTCGACGACCATCGACAGCTCCTCCACCTCCTTGTCGTCGGCGAGGAACCGCAGCAGGTCGTCGGCGGTGGGGCCCGCGGCCGGATAGCGGTACGTGCCGCTGATCGGGTTCATCACGACCGTGCCGCCGGACATCCGCACATGCACCTCGGGGCTCGCCCCGACCAGGGTCCGCCCGCCCGTCTCCCGCCGCCGCCCTTCCGAGGAGGGCCCTTCGGGCCCTTTCCGGTCTCCGGTGTGCACGACGAACGTCCAGTACGCGCCGCGCTCCCCGAGCAGCAGCCGCCGGAACAGGGCGAGCGCGTCGGCCCGCCCGAACCCGGGGATCTCGCCCCGGTACGTACGCCGGATCACGAAGTTGGCGCCCTCGCCGCTGCCGATCTCCTCGCGCAGCACCCGGCCGACGGTGTCCGCGTACTCCTCGTCGCTCACGTCGAAGCCGCCGGCCGTGACGCGCACGTCGTGGTCGGGAAGCGCCGAAAGGGCCTCGGCGAGCGGGAGTTCGTGCCGCTCCTCGGGGACGAGGGCGGTGAGCGGCGTGCCGTCGTCGCGCACCTCGAAGCCGCGCTCCCGGATCTGCCGGAAGGGCACGAGCGCGAGGCCCTCGGGCAGGTCGGCGAGGCGTTCGCAGGTGGTCATGGAGCCGACGAGGAGCTCCACCGTGTCGTGGTCACGGCCGGGGGTGCGGCGGCGCAGCAGCGCGAACGGGCGGTCGTCGGACAGCAGGTTCCGCAGGTTCCGCGGGCTTCTCGGGTTCATGGGGGCGTTCCTTCTCCTTGAGCGGGGGGAGAGGAACGGCCGGTCCGGAAGGTTCCGGAAACACCGAAGGCCGCCCCTCGGGCGGCCTTCGCGAGTCGTGGGTACGCGCAGTCAGTGGGCCGCCGGAAGAGCGGGCCACCACCAGGAGCGGGTCGAGTGCGCGAACATGCCCGCACCTTAACGCATGGGCGGGCCCGTGCGCCGGTGCGTCTCAGGGGCGGGCCATCAGCACGTCCAGGGCCTCGTCCAGATAGGCGCCGAACTCGTCCTCGCCGGGCAGCACGGACGGCGCGGCGTGCCCGAGCTGGGCATGGCCCAGATACACCGTGACCGCGAGCAGGCCGCGCCGCCGGGCCTCGGCGGCCGGGAAGCCGAGGGCGGCGAACAACTCGGCGACGTACGCCACCCGGCGCTCGGTGACGCGGCGCAGCGCCGCCGCGACCTGGGGGTGCGAGGCGGTCGCGAGCAGCGTGACCTCCAGCGGGTCCGCGGAGGCGGAGCTGATGGCCTCGGCGAACAGGAGCCGGATCCGGCGCCGGACGTCGGGCTCGGCCTCGACCTCCTCGATCGTGCCCTCGGTGTGGACCTCGGCCCAGCGGTCGAGGGCGGCTTCGATGAGGGCTTCGCGGTTCGCGAAGTGCCAGTAGAAGCTGCCCTTCGTCGCGCCGAGCCGGGCCGCGAGGGGCTCCACCGCGACCGCCGCGAGCCCGCCCTCGCCGATGGCGACGAGCGCCGCGTCGGCCCAGTCCCGCGCGCTGAGCCGGGCCTTGCCCCCGGGCTTGCGGGCGGCGGGGGCCGCTTTCCTCTGCTGCCGTTGCGCCATGACCATACGCTACCGTACGGTTTCCGTACGCCAGCGTATGGAGGGACGTGATGGGTGTGGTGCGCAACGAGCACGAGCGGGTCGTCGAGGCGCGGGCGGACGTGGTCGGAGCCCTGCTCGACCGGCTCTCCGCCCCGGACGACCCGCTGTTCCCGACCCCGGTCTGGCCCGCGATGACCTTCGACGGCCCCCTCGCGGTCGGCGCCACCGGCGGCCACGGCCCGGTGCGCTACCGGGTCGCGGCGTACGAGCCGGGGCGCCGGGTGCGCTTCGACTTCACCGACCCGGGCGGCGGCTTCCACGAGATCTCCGTCGAGCCGCTGGGGGAGCGGCGCTGCCGGGTGCGGCACGTCCTGGAGACGGAGCCGCGCGGCCTGGAGCGGATCCTGTGGCCCACCGTCGTCAGACCCGTGCACGACACGATGGTCGAGGAGGTCCTCGACAACGCGGAGCGGGCCGCCGCGGGCGGCTGCGCGCGTCCCGTGCGCCGCTCGCGCCGGGTGCGGCTGCTGCACGCCCTCGGCTGGGACCGCCCCGAGGCCGTCGCAGTCCCCGCGGCGGCCCGGCTGCTCCGCCGCTCCATGGAGCGGCCCGCCCATGCCGACGCGTACCGGATGCGGATGCTCCCCGGACTGCCCCGCGACCCGCGGGCCTGGGCCGGGATGCTGCGCGGCGCCTTCCCCGTGCTCGGCTGCGCCGACGGCGAGCTGCTGCTCCGGGTGGACGTCGCGGGTCTGACGGCGCGCGCCTCGATCCTCGTCGACCAGGAATTCGTCACGCTCAGTACGTTCGCGCGCCCGGACACCCGGCGGGGCCGTCTGTACTGGGGCGTGGTCCGGATCGGCCACCCCTTCATGGCCAGGCTGATGATGCGCCGTACGCACCGCGCACTGGCACTGGCGGCCCCGAGTGCGGGGGAGCGGGCGCTCTCCCCCTGTCCCGTCGGCCGGGACTCCCGCTCCGCGGTTTGAACCGGGGGCACCCCGCTGACGTGCGGCGGACTCCGGACCCGCCCGCCGGGACCCCCGAAGCGGAACCACACCGGAACAGGCCATCGAGCCGCACTCGGAACGAAAGGTGGCAGAACACCGCACCAGCAGATAAAAGGCCGGTCGTCTCATCAGCCGAGCAGGGGCAAAGTCGCTTGACGGGACCCCGTAATGTTTACGGAGTGACCGTGAATGCTGATTCCCACGCCGTCGCCATCAACGCGACCTGGCGAGACCTGCCTGCGGCGCAGCAGCCCGAGTACCCCGATGCCGAGGCGCTGCGCGACGCTGTCGACGAGCTCAGCTCGTATCCTCCGCTCGTCTTCGCGGGTGAGTGCGACCAGCTGCGCTCCCGCATGGGCGCCGTGGCCCGGGGTGAGGCGTTCCTGCTCCAGGGCGGCGACTGCGCCGAGTCCTTCGACGGCGTGAGCGCCGAGCACATCCGGGCGAAGCTGAAGACGCTTCTCCAGATGGGCGCCGTCCTCACGTACGCCGCCTCGGTGCCGGTCGTGAAGGTCGGCCGCATCGCCGGGCAGTACTCCAAGCCGCGCTCCAAGCCCACCGAGACCCGCGACGGCGTGACACTGCCGACCTACCGCGGCGACTCCGTCAACGGCTTCGCCTTCACCGAAGAGGCCCGCGTCCCGGACCCGCAGCGCCTGAAGCGGATGTACAACGCCTCCGCGTCGACGCTCAACCTGGTGCGCGCCTTCACCACCGGTGGCTACGCGGACCTGCGCCAGGTGCACGCCTGGAACCAGGACTTCGTGAAGTCGTCCCCGTCCGGACAGCGCTACGAGCAGCTCGCCCGCGAGATCGACAACGCGCTCAACTTCATGCGGGCCTGCGGCACGGACCCCGAAGAGTTCAAGACGGTCGAGTTCTACTCCTCGCACGAGGCGCTGCTCCTGGACTACGAGACCGCCCTCACCCGCGAGGACTCGCGCACGGGCAGCCTCTACGACGTCTCCAGCCACATGATCTGGATCGGCGAGCGCACCCGGCAGCTCGACGGCGCGCACATCGAGTTCGCCTCGAAGGTCCGCAATCCGATCGGCATCAAGCTCGGCCCGACCACCACGGCCGAGGAGGCGCTGCAGTACATCGAGCGCCTCGACCCGGACCGCGAGCCCGGCCGGCTCACGTTCATCGTCCGGATGGGCGCCGACAAGATCCGTGACCACCTCCCCGAGCTGGTCGAGAAGGTCACCGCGTCCGGCGCGACCGTCGCCTGGGTCACCGACCCGATGCACGGCAACACCTTCGAGGCCGCGTCCGGGCACAAGACCCGCCGCTTCGACGACGTGCTCGACGAGGTCAAGGGCTTCTTCGAGGTCCACAAGTCGCTCGGCACGCACCCGGGCGGCATCCACGTCGAGCTCACCGGCGACGACGTCACGGAGTGCGTGGGCGGCGGCGACGAGATCTTCGTCGACGACCTGCACCAGCGCTACGAGACGGCGTGCGACCCCCGCCTCAACCGCAGCCAGTCGCTCGACCTGGCCTTCCTGGTGGCGGAGATGTACCGGGACCAGTAGGCGCGGCCGCTCGGCCTCCCGCACCTGACAGTGGGGCACGGATCCATGTGATCCGTGCCCCACAGGCGTACCCGGGGCTTTTGCGGTTCCGGGGACGTGGGTAAGGTTAGGTTAGCCTCACCGATCAAATCGGTACGGCACTACTCATGGACCCTGGTCGGGAGGTGAACCGCGTGTACGTCTGCAATTGCTTCGGGGTGACCGAGACGCAGGTGAAGCAGCACGCGGCGGAGGGTGCCTGCACCCCCCGGCAGATCGCCTCGGCCTGCAAGGCGGGCACGGACTGTGGTTCGTGCGTACGCCGCATCCAGGCCCTGCTCGGCCGGGGCGCGTGCCCGCGGCGGGATCTGGTGGACCAGGGCGAGTCGGCCGTGGCGCTCGCTCCGGCGGCCGAGCTTCCCAAGATTCCCGGCATCCCGGGGATCCCCGGAGTTCCGGTGGAGCGGGAGCTCCCGGAAGCGGCCTAGCTGTCCGGCTGCTCGATGAGCTGCGCGATGTACAGCGGCTCGCCGAGCTTCTCGACCAGCTCCAGCTGAGTGTCGAGATAGTCGATGTGGTGCTCCTCGTCCTCCAGGATCGACTCGAAGATGTTCGCGGACGTGATGTCGCCCTTGGCGCGCATCACCTCGATCCCGCGCTTGAGGCGGTCGATGGCCTCCACCTCGACCTGCCGGTCCGCCTTGAACATCTCCGTCACGGTCTGGCCCACGCGCACATGGAACAGCCGCTGGTAGTTGGGCAGGCCGTCGAGGAACAGGATCCGGTCGGTGAGCACCTCCGCGTGCTTCATCTCGTCGAACGACTCGGACCTGGTGTACTTGGCGAGCTTCGTCCAGCCGAAGTTCTCCTGCATCTTCGCGTGCAGGAAGTACTGGTTGATCGCGGTCAGCTCGGCGGTCAGCTGCTCGTTGAGAAATTCGAGGACCTCGGGGTCGCCCTGCATCGCAGAGGCTCCTTCCAAGCGGGTGACTGGGCAGGTAGCGGGCATCCTTGCACCGGCATCCTGGGGCGTCCAGTAAGTGCATGCTTAGTAGGAGTTGCCCGAATCCCCGTATACCTGGTCACGTCCACCACTCGCGGTCTGTCAGGATGGAGGTATGGGTCAGCCGGTGGGTCGCGCATCTCGGGACGTAGCGGAACCGGATCTTCCGCCGGGGCAGCGGCTCCAGCGCGGCTGGCCGGTCACGCACTACGGCCCGGTGCCCAAGTTCCGTCCCGAGCGCTGGGAGTTCAGGGTCTTCGGGGCCACCGCCGACGGCGAGAAGCACTGCTGGAACCACGAGGAGTTCTCGGCGCTGCCGTACAGCTCGGTGGTCGGCGATTTGCACTGTGTGACGAAGTTCAGCATGCTCGGCGCCGAATGGGGCGGGGTGCTCGCCCGCGATCTGCTCGCCCTCGCGCCGCCGGCGCCCGAGGCCACCCATGTCATGGTCTGGGCCGAGTACGGCTTCAGCTCGAATCTGCGGATGGCCGACTTCGCCTCCGAGCGCACCATTTTCGCCACCCACAAGGGCGGTGAACTGCTCACCGCGGAACACGGCTTCCCGCTGCGGCTCGTGGTGCCCCAGCTGTACGCCTGGAAGGGCCCGAAGTGGGTCCGAGGCGTCGAGTACATGACGGCCGACCGCCGCGGCTTCTGGGAGGAGCGCGGCTATCACAACGTCGGCGACCCCTGGCGCGAGCAGCGGTACTCGTACCAGGAGGAACCGGGCGACGGTCCGGAGCTGTAGCGCTCCGGGCTGTACGGCCGCGCGGTCGGGGCGCGGGCCGTCAGTGGTGGTACCGGTGCACCACGGCGTGCCCCTTGCCGCGGCCGATCATCCACTTGTTGACCGGCGTGGTGATCACGAAGGCGGCGGTGAGCGCGAGGGCGAGGACGATCCAGAACTTGGCGTCCGCGAGGTGCGCGTCCATGGCGCCCGGCCACAGCGCGATCACCCCGTTGTCGATCAGCTCCATCACGGCGATCGACAGCGTGTCGGCCGCGAGCGCGACCCGCAGGGCCGTCCTGAAGTCGACGCCCGACTTCAGGACGCCGCGCAGCGTGAGCGAGTAGCCGAAGAAGAACGCGAGCACGATCGCGAGGACCATCGTCGGCACGTTGCCCCAGCCGAGGGCCGTGCCGATCACCATGCCGAGCACCTCGCCGATGGCGCACCCGGTGAGGCAGTGCAGCGTGGCCTGGGCGGCCATGGACCAGCTGACCCCGTCGGCGCCGGGGTGTCCGGCGTGCCCGTGGTGCCCGCTGAGTCCCTCGTGGCCCTCGTGTGCGTCGTGGCCCTCGTGCCCCTCGTGTGCGTTGTGTCCCGTGTGTGCGCCGTGTCGCATGAGTTTCCCCAACGTCGAAGAGCGGTTCCTGCCCACTGCGCAGAACCGTATACCCCTAGGGGGTATTCCTCAAGAGGAAAGGATCATGTGTCCCTGAGCTCCTTCAGCCGGGCCACGTCCGCCGCGTGCCCCTCCTTGCCGCCCGGCGTCTCGATCACCAGCGGCACCCCCTCGGTCGCCGGGTGCAGCATCAGCTCGTGGAAGGGGTCGGCGCCGATGTGACCGGAGCCGATGTTCTCGTGCCGGTCCTTGTGGGCGGCGACCACGTCCTTGGAGTCGTTGGCGTGCACCAGCTTCAGACGGCCCTCGCCGACCGTGTCGACGAGCAGGTCGAGGGTCTGCTTCATGCCGGCAGGACCGGCCAGGTCGTGTCCGGCCGCGAAGATGTGGCAGGTGTCCAGGCAGACACCGAGCTTCGGGTGGGCGTCGAGGGCCTCGAAGTACGGCCCGAAGTCCCAGGTGCGCGAGCACAGCGACGCGCCCTGCCCGGCCGTCGACTCCAGGAGCAGGAACGGGTCGTCGTCGTGCGTCAGCTCGTCGAGGAGCGGCAGCATCCGCTCCCGCACCTGCCGCAGGGCGACCTCGCGGTCCCGACCGCCCGTCGCCGAGCCGGTGTGCACGACGACGCCGAGCGCGCCGATCTCCCGGCCGCGGCGCAGCGAGTGCCGCAGCGACTCCACGGACTTCTCGGCCGTCGCCTCGGTGTGCGAACCGAAGTTGATCAGGTAGGGGGCGTGCACGTAGGCGGGGATGCCCTCGGCCGCGCAGGCGGCGCGGAACGCCTCGTCCTGCTGGGGGCTGCCGGGCGGGGTCGCCCAGCCGCGGGGATTGGCGACGAAGACCTGTACGGTCTCGGCGCCGATGTCACGCGCGTACGCGAGCCCCACGGAGGCGAGGCCGCCGGCGACGGGGACGTGGCTGCCGACGGGGTTGCGGCGGATGCGGGAGTCGGGGGTGTTCTCGTTGCTCACCCTGTCCAGGGTGACACGGGCGCGGGGCGGGCCCGAACGGGGTCCGGCGCGGTCCCGGTCCCCTCGGGGAGAGGGGGGGGCGCCGGGCGGCTGCCCGTGTGCTGGTACGGCCGCTCGTGCGCTCGTACGGCCGTCCGTGTTTTCGTATGGCCGTCCGTCCGTTCGTACGGCTAGCGGATCTGGATGGTGATCGTCGAACCCTTGGGGGCCTCGTCGCCGGGGTCCACGGACTGGTCCTTCACCGTGTCGCCGAAGATGCCGAGGATGCCGCGGTCCTCCTTGACGTCGAAACCGGCCTCGCGCAGCTCGTCCTTGGCGTCGTCGACGCTCATGCCCTCCACGTCGGGGACCTCGATCATCTCCGGGCCCTTGGAGAGCGTCAGGGTGACCGTGTCGCCCTCGGCGCGGATCCCGCCCTCGGCCGGATCCTGCTCGACGACGTCGCCCTCGTCCTCGTCGGAGGAGAAGACCCGCTCCGGCGCGATCCGCACCTTGAGGCCCGACTCCTCCAGCTCCTCGCGGGCGTCGGCCTCCGGCTCGCCGGTGACGTCGCGCACCTCGATCTTCTTGCCCTTGCTGACGACGAGCGCGACGGCCGACCCGGTCTTGCGGACCGTGCCGGGCGCGGGGTCCGTGCTGATCACGGAGCCCTTCTCGACGTCGCTGCTGAAGGCCTTGTTGACCATGCCGGCGCCGAGACCGAGGCCGTCGAGCTCGTTCTTCGCCTTGTCCAGCGGGGTGCCCTTCAGATCGGGCACCTTCACGGTCTGCGGGCCGAGGGAGACGGTCAGCGTCACCTTGCCGTTGTGCCGGATGCGCTCGCCGACGCCGGGGTCGGTCGCCATGACCGTGCCGCGCTTGTCGGTGGGGCTGTAGGCGCGCTCCACCTTGCGTACGTCGAGACCGGCGCCGTCGAGGCGCTTGCGGGCCTCCGCCTCCGTCTTCGCGAGCAGCGGCGGGACCTTGGTGAACTGACCGGAGTTGATGTACCAGACGCCCGCGCCGAGGCCGAGGGCGAGCAGGACGGCGGCTATGACCGCGGTTGTCCCGCGGCGGGTCTTCAGGCGCGCGCGGAGCCGCTGCGCGGCCGAGGCGGGGGCGGCAGGCTCAGGCGGGGGCGTCCGCAGCACGCTGGTGTGGCTGAGGCCGTCCTGCCGGTGCGGCTTCAGGGACGTCGTGGCCTGGTCCTCCGCTGTGGCGGGCAGGGGGAGCTGGACCGGGCGGGCCGTGCGCGGGATGACGCTCGTACGGTCGTCCGAGCTGTCGTGCTTGCTGTGCTCGTCGTGGCCGTCATGGCTGCTGTGGTGGCTGTCGTGGCCGCTGTGGTGGGTGTCGTGGCCGTTCAGCTCCGAGCCGCGGGCGAGCGGGGGCAGGGCGTCCAGCTGGGTGTCGACGAGCGTGGCTCGGGCTTCGCGCAGCTGGCCGAGCAGCGCCACCGCGTCGTGCGGACGCAGGTCGGGGTTGCGCGCGGTGGCCGCCGCGACCAGCTCGTCGAGCGCGAAGGCGAGACCCGGTACGGCGGCGGAGGGCGGGGGCACGTCCTCGTTCAGGTGCTGGAAGAGGATCTGGGCGGGGGACTCGCCGGGGTGCGGCTTGGCGCCGGTCAGCATCTCGTACAGCACGACACCGGAGGCGTACACGTCCACGCGGGTGTCCGCCGTGCCGTGCTCGATCTGCTCCGGGGCGAGGTAGGAGACCGTGCCGAGGACCGTGCCGGTGGTGTTCGTGACCGAGTCCACGGCCCGTACGAGGCCGAAGTCGGCGACCTTGACGCGGCCGTCGTCCCCTATGAGGACGTTCTCGGGCTTCATGTCGCGGTGCACGAACCCGGCGCGGTGCGCGGCGCCGAGGGCGGCGAGCACCGGCTCCAGGATGTCCAGGGCCGCGCGGGGGCGCAGGGCGCCGCGCTCGCGCAGGACGTCGCGCAGGGTGCAGCCCGCCACGTACTCCATGGCGAGGTACACGTACGGGCCGTCTGTGCCCTGGTCGAAGACGCCGACCACGTTCGGGTGCGCGAGGCGGGCCACCGATTTGGCCTCGCGGATGAAACGGTCGACGAAGGTGGCGTCGGCCGCCAGCGTCGGGTGCATCACCTTCAGGGCGAGTACGCGGTCGAGGCGGGTGTCCACGGCCCGGTAGACCGTGGCCATCCCGCCGACCGCGATCCGTCCGTCGACGCGGTACCGGTCGTCGAGCACCTGCCCGACGAGGGGGTCCTTGAGGGTCGTGTCCACGGAGGGAGTCTACGAGGCGGTGCCTCGGGGGCGGGGGCGTGGGCGCTCCGGCCGCCGGACTGCAGCGCACCTGTGACCGACCGCGTACGCCTTGCGGGGCGGCTGCCGGATCCCGCCCCCTCGGCCGTACCCCGCACCTCTGGGCGTGCTCCCGCATCTCTGGCCGTGCCCCGCATCTCTGGGCGTGCCCCGCATCTCTGGCCGTGCCCCGCATCTCTGGGCGTGCCCCGCATCTCTGGGCGTGCCCCGCACTCCGGCCGTGCCCCGCCGCTCCCGGCGGCACCTGCCCCGCCGCTGCGCGGCGTCTTCCCCACCCGCCCGCCCGTGACGGTCGTCCGCGTCGCACCGGCGGCCGGGCCCTCCAGCCCCTTCGGGCGGCTCACCCCCGTACCGCGCTCGGGGGCCGACAGTCACGGGCGGGTGGGTGGGAGACCGCCGCGCAGCGGCGGGACGGCTGCCGCCCCCGCAGGGGGTTCAGAACGCCGGGCGTTCCGGGTCCAGGGCCGCGCGGCCCTCCGCAGGAGACGACGCCTCGGCGAAGTGCCGCCGAGGTATGCGCCCGCCCAGGTACGCGAGCCGCCCCGCGAGCACCCCGTGCCGCATGGCCTCCGCCATCAGCACCGGTTCCTGCGCCCGCGTCACGGCGGACGCGAGCATCACCCCGGCGCAGCCCAGCTCCATGGCGAGGGCCGCGTCGGACGCGGTCCCCGCCCCCGCGTCCAGGATCACCGGAACCCGTGCCTGCTCGACGATGAGCTGGAAGTTGTGCGGGTTGCGGATGCCGAGCCCGGAGCCGATGGGGGAGCCGAGCGGCATGACGGCCGCGCAGCCCACGTCCTCCAGCTTCCGGGCGAGCACGGGGTCGTCGTTGGTGTACGGCAGCACCGTGAACCCGTCGTCGACCAGCGTCTCCGCGGCGTCGAGGAGCTCCACGGGGTCGGGCAGCAGCGTGCGCTCGTCCGCGATGACCTCCAGTTTCACCAGGTCCGTACCCAGCGCCTCCCGGGCGAGCCGCGAGGTCAGCACCGCCTCGCCCGCCGTGAAGCACCCCGCCGTGTTCGGCAGCACCCGGATGCCGAGCCGGTCGAGGACGGAGAGCACGGACCCCTGCACCGCGGGGTCGAGCCGCCGCATCGCGACGGTGGTCAGCTCCGTACCGGAGGCGACCAGGGACCGGTCGAGGACGTCGAGGCTCGGCGCGCCCCCCGTACCCATGATCAGTCGCGACGACAGCGTGAGGTCGCCGATGACGAAGGGGTCGTCTGCCATCCGGGTCAGCCTCCCTGAACAGCGGTGAGGATCTCGACGCGGTCGCCGTCACCGAGCACGGTGTCGGCCCACCGGGCGCGCGGGACCACGGTTTCGTTGAGGGCGGCGGCGACACCGGACGGCGCGGCGGTCAGCTCGGCGACGACGGTCCCGAGCGTGGTCCCCGCGGCCACGTCTCGTACGTCTCCGTTGACGGAGACGGCGCATACGGCGAACGGCGTGCTCATACGGACAGCTCCGTGAAGTTCGAGGGGGAGGGAGGGGAGACAGGGGAGGAAGGAGCGGAAGGGGCGGAAGGGGCACCCGGCGCACCGGACGCACCCGGCGCACCGAACGCCCCCGGCACACCCCGCGCCTGCTCCGCCGTGAACCTGCGCGGCGTGAACGCCCGTGCCTCCTCGGGCAGTTCGCCCGTCGTGAGGGCGTGCGCCAGGACGTCCCCGGTGACCGGCGTCAGGAGGACGCCGTTGCGGTAGTGACCGGTGGCCAGGTGCAGGCCCGGCAGCGCGGTCGGGCCGAGGAGCGGCGCGTTGTCGGGGGACCCGGGCCGCAGCCCCGCGCGTGTCTCCGTGAGCGGCAGCTCGGTGATGCCGGGGACGAGTTCGTGGGCGTCGCGCAGCAACTCGTACACGCCCCCGGCGGTGACCGTCGTGTCCCAGCCCAGCTCTTCGCTCGTCGCGCCGACGACCAGTTCCCCGTCGGCGCGCGGCACCAGGTAGACGTGGCTGCCGCGCACGACCGCCCGCACGGTGCGGCTGAGGAACGGCGCGTACCGCTCCGGCACGGTGAGCCGCAGCACCTGCCCCTTGACCGGCCGTACTGGCGGCAGGACGTCGGCGGGGACCCCGGCGAACCGCCCGCTGAGGCTGCCCGCGGCGAGGACCGTCTGTCCGGCGCCGAGGGCGGTGCCGTCACCCAGTACGACTCCGGTGGCCCGGTCCCGTACCACCGTGAGTTCACGCGCCCACGCGCGCGTGAAGACCACTCCGGCCCGCTCGCAGGCCACGACGAGCGCCGCCGCGAGCTTGCGCGGGTCGACCTGGTGGTCGCCGTCGACGCGCAGCCCTCCGCGCACGCCGGGAGCGAGCATCGGCTCAAGGCGTCGGCACTCGCGGCCGTTCAGCCACTCCGACGTGAGCCCCGACTGCTGCTGGAAGGCGTGCAGCTCCCGCAGGTGCGCGCGGTCGTCGGAGTCGAGGGCCACGGCGAGCGTGCCGCACGCGCGGTAGCCGACGTCCTGCCCGCACGCCTGTGTCAGCTCCGCCGCGAAGTCCGGGTAGCGGCGCGCGGAGGCCACGTTCAGGCCGAGCAGGGTCTGCTCCCCGTAGTGCAGTTCGGTGACGGCGGCCAGCATGCCCGCCGCGACCTGCGCCGCGCCGCCGCCCGGCTCGGGGTCGACCACGGTGACGGACAGCCCGCGCTGCGCGGCCCGCCAGGCGGTGACGAGCCCGATGACGCCACCGCCGACGACGAGGACGTCCACGGGTGGCCCCCCGGAGGAGGGCCCGGCCGACGCCGACGCCGACGCCGATGCCGATGCCGACGCGGACACCGAGGTCGACGCGGACACCGAGGTCGAGGTCGAGGTCGACGTCGAGTCGGGCGTTTCGTGCGGACCGTGTCGGCCGTGCGTGTCGCTCGGACTGAGCGGATGGGAACGCATGGGCGTCCAGCCCCTCCCTTCGCCGGCATGACCCGGATCAGGTTCGTACGGTCGGAGGCCGTCCCAGCCTCCCTCTCAGCCCGGTGCGTCCGGGCTCCCGCGAGTGCTCTGCACCGCCAGCCTAGCCCGTCGCCCGGCGGTGGGTTAAGCCCGTCGTGCCCTGTCGCGAACACGCCGTCCTACAGTTGATCGGGTGAGCGAGCAGCAGAAGCGGGTGGAGACGGAACGCCGCGTCGTGATCGTCGGCGCGGGGATGGCCGGGGTGCAGACCGCGGTGGCGCTGCGCGAGCAGGGCTTCACGGGCACGGTCACCGTGATCGGCGCGGAGCCCCATCCACCGTACGACCGGCCGCCGCTGTCCAAGGCGGTGCTGCTCGGCACGGCGGACGGCTCCGCCTTCGACATCGACTTCGAGGCGCTCGGCATCGCACTCCGGCTGGGCGTGTACGTCACCGGTGTCCGTCCCGCCGACCACGAACTGGACACCGCGGCGGGTCCGGTCGCGTACGACAGCCTGGTCCTCGCGACCGGCGCCGAACCGATCCTGCTGCCCGGCTCCGAGGGCGTCCCCGGTGTGCACGTGCTGCGCACCCTCGACGACGCCGAGCGGCTGCGCCCCGTCCTGGCCGAGCGGCACGACGTCGTGGTCGTCGGCGCGGGCTGGATCGGCGCCGAGTTCGCCACGGCGGCGCGCGAGGCGGGGTGCGCCGTGACCGTGGTGGAGGCCGCCGACCGTCCGCTCGCGGGCGCCCTGCCCGCCGAGGTCGCGGCCCCGATGACGGCCTGGTACGCGGACGCGGGCGTCGCGCTGCGCACCCGCGCGCGCGTGCGGCGCGTCGAGCCCGGTGCCGTGTTCCTCGACGACGGCACCCGGCTGCCCGCGGGCGCGGTCGTCGTCGGCATCGGCGCGCGGCCCGCCACGGCCTGGCTCGCGGGCTCCGGCATCGCGCTCGGCATCCACCACGAGGTGCTCGCCGACGACCACCTGCGCACCTCGGCACCGGACGTGTACGCGGTCGGCGACTGCGCGTCCTTCCCGTCGGGCCGCTACGGGGAACGCCTCCTCGTGCACCACTGGGACAACGCCGTCCAGGGTCCGCGCACGGTCGCGTCCACCGTCATCGGCGAGACCCCGGCGGTGTACGACCCGGTGCCGTACTTCTGGTCCGAGCAGTTCGGCCGCTTCGTGCAGTACGCGGGCCACCACGCCCCCGGTGACGAGCTGATCTGGCGCGGCGACCCCACGACCCCGGCCTGGACGGTCTGCTGGCTCCGCGACGGCGCCCTGTCCGCCCTCCTCGCGGTGGGCCGCCCCCGCGACCTCGCCCAGGCCCGCAAACTGATCGAGTCGTCCACCCCTCTGGACCCGACCCTGGCGGCGGACCCGTCGATCCCGCTGAAGAAGGCCGCGACAGCCTGACTCCCGCCCCTACCGGCGCCTGTTCCGCAGCCCGGCTGCCGCCCCTCCCGGCGCCTGTTCCGCATCCCGACTCCCGCCCCTCCGGGCACCGGTTCCGCCCAGAGGGCGGAACCGGTGGGCACAGCCCGCTTTCCGGCCACCGCAAGGGCAACAGCCACCCCGGGGACACCCCCAGGACGCAGGCCCCCCGACCCCCGCTACCGGCCCCCGGCCAGAAATGGCACGCTTGATCCGTGACCGAGATTGACGCAAAGACCGATGCTCTCGTCCCCGCCTGGCTGCACCTCCCCGACATCGCCGAGATGCTCGATGTCGAGGTGACGCGCGTGCGCCAGCTGGTCAAGGAGGGCCAGCTGATCGCCGTGCGCCGCGGTGAGAACCGCGCGCTCCAGGTGCCCGCCGCCTTCATCGACGGCGACAAGGTGGTCAAGGGCCTCGCCGGTACCTTGACGCTCCTGCGGGACGACGGTTTCACCGACGAAGAGGCCCTCGAATGGCTCTTCACCCCCGACCCGACCCTGCCCGGCACCCCCGCGCAGGCCCTGAGCGAGAATCGCGGGACGGAGGTGAAGCGCCGCGCGCAGGCGCTCGCCGTCTGACCTGAAACAACCTTCCGGCGTACGGGCCACGCCCGTGGCCCGTACGCCACCGACACGGGGGGACCTCTCCATGGCCACCGACACGGCGGGCGCGTCCACACGCGCCCGGCTCGCCGACGCGCTGCTCTATCTGTGCGTGGACGCGCGCAAGCGCCAGGGCGACCTCCCGCAGTTCCTCGACGCCGTCCTCGCGGGCGGCGTCGACATCGTGCAGCTGCGCGACAAGGGCATGGAGGCGGCCGAGGAACTGGAGCACCTGGAGGTCTTCGCCGACGCCGCACGCCGGCACGGCAAGCTCCTGGCCGTGAACGACCGAGCGGACGTCGCCCACGCCATCGGCGCCGACGTGCTGCATCTGGGCCAGGGCGACCTGCCGGTGCCCGCGGCCCGCGCCGTCCTCGGCGGGCAGGTCCTGATCGGCCGCTCCACGCACGCGGAGCACGAGGCCGCCGCGGCCGCCGTCCAGGAGGGCGTGGACTACTTCTGCACGGGACCCTGCTGGCCCACGCCCACGAAGCCCGGCCGGCCCGCGCCGGGGCTCGACCTGGTCCGGTACACGGCCGCGCTCGGCACCGACCGCCCCTGGTTCGCCATCGGCGGCATCGACGCGGGCAACCTGGACGAGGTCATCGAGGCGGGCGCGCGCCGCGTGGTGGTCGTGCGGGCCCTCACGGAGGCCGACGATCCCGGGGCGGCCGCCGCCGACTTCGCGAAGCGGCTGCGTACGGCCCTCTGACCGGCCCGGTGGTCCGACCTTCACCGTACGGCCTCTCGACGCGGAGGCCCAGATTTTCTGGGCGTACGGCTGTTTGATCAACACCCCTATGGTGTCCGATGCGTGGACAACAAGCCGACTAACAGGACAAATGACCAACGTGCGGTTGGGGGAAGGTCCGGGCCTGGCTAACCTGCCGGTATGGCCCTAGGAACTGCTTCCACCAGGACTGACCGCGCACGCACCGTGCGCGACATGCTCGCAACCGGCAAAACCACGTACTCGTTCGAATTCTCGGCGCCGAAGACCCCCAAGGGCGAGCGCAACCTGTGGAACTCGCTGCGGAGGGTCGAGGCCGTCGCGCCGAGCTTCGTCTCCGTGACCTACGGAGCGGGCGGTTCGACGCGGGCGGGCACCGTGCGCGAGACCCAGCAGATCGTCGCCGACTCGACCCTCACCCCGGTCGCGCACCTCACGGCCGTCGACCACTCGGTCGCCGAGCTGCGGAACATCATCGGGCAGTACGCCGACGCAGGCATCCGCAACATGCTCGCGCTGCGCGGCGACCCGCCCGGCGACCCGATGGCCGACTGGGTCAAGCACCCCGAAGGCCTCGACTACGCCGCCGAACTGGTGCGGCTCATCAAGGAGTCGGGCGACTTCTGCGTGGGCGTGGCCGCGTTCCCCGCGATGCACCCCCGCTCCTCCGACTGGGAGACGGACGTCCGGCACTTCGTCGACAAGTGCCGCGCGGGCGCCGACTACGCGATCACCCAGATGTTCTTCCACCCCGAGGAGTACCTGCGCCTGCGCGACCGCGTCGAGGCGGCCGGGTGCGATACGCCGATCATCCCGGAGATCATGCCGGTGACGAACGTCCGTCAGCTGGAGCGACTGCCGCAGCTCAGCAACGCGGACTTCCCGGCCGCACTGAAAGAGCGCATCCTCTCGTCCAAAGACGACCCGGCCGCTGTACGCTCCATTGGCATCGAGTTCGCGACGGAGTTCTGCGCGCGGCTGCTGTCCGAGGGTGTGCCGGGGCTGCACTTCATCACGCTGAACAACTCCACGGCGACGCTGGAGATCTACGAGAACCTGGGCCTGCACCACCCGCAGGCCTGACCGGTCGTACCCCTTAGGCCACGGCCGTAGGGGAGAGGGGCGTACATGGGCTGGACGGTCCTCTACATCGCGTTCGGCGCGGTCGCGCTGTGGCTGCTCGGCGAGGTGCTGTTGCAGTACAAGGCGCGGCTGCGCTGGCGGCTGCTCGCGTTCGTCGGCTTCCTCGGTGTCGTCGTCGGCGTGCTGATGCCGTCGGTGGTGGTCATCGCCGTCGGCGCGATCGCGTTCGCCACCGGGCAGACGTATGTGACGCTGTCGTTCCGCCGCGGCTTCTCGACGGGCTGGGCGCTCGGCGGGAAGCCGGGCGCGAGCAAGCGGCGCAGGGCCACCGGCTCCCGGGCCGCGGCCGCCGAGCCGACGCTCCAGGTGTCCGGCCTGGAGTACGACGACGCCTCCGCCGCCCCCGAGTCCGGGACGGAGACCCCCGGCGACGCCGAGATCCAGGCCGTGGGGCCCGGTGTGTACGAGCCCGAGCCCATGCCCGACGACACCGGGCAGTACGGCGTCTACAGCGAGGCCGCGGACACCGCGTACATCCCACCCACCACCGACGACTACGGCTTCGCCGGATACCCCGGATACGCCCCCCAGGGCCCGGACCGGCAGGCAGAGCAGCAGGACGCGCTGCACTTCGCGTACGGCGAGACCGGCGAGCAGCGCTACGCCGCCTACTCCGACCCGTACATCGGCCCCCAGACCTACGGCGCGCAGCCCGGCTACGACGCGTACGCGGACCCGCCGCCGTACGCGCCCTACGGCGGGGACACCTACGGCGGCGGCTACCAGGACACCCCGCCCGGCGGCGTCTGGGTCCCGCACCAGCGCACCGACGAGCCCGCGCCGCCGTACGCCGGGGACCTGCCGCCCGAGCAGCACGGCCGGCCGCCGTTCCCCGGCGAGGCACCGCAGGCTCCGGGCGGCCCCTTCGGCTATCAGCCGGAGGTCGGCGGGGAGCAGCAGTACCGGTACTGAGCCGCGTGCCGCTCGGTCACTGCGAGCCGCGGAACTCCGGGCCCTCCACGATGAGGCCGGCGACCAGGGCGCCGGACATGCCCGCGTGCGGCAGCCCGCCGCCGGGGTGGGACCAGCCGCCGACCGCGTAGAGCCCCGGCAGGGCCGTGCTGTTGGCGGGGTGCAGGCGTCTTCCGGAGTCGGCCGCGAGGGCGGGCGGCGGGACGGCGCCGCCCTCGGCGCCGGTGGCCCCGGCGAGGTCCGCGGGGGTGCGCACCTCGTGCCACAGGAGCCGGTCCGCCAGGTCGGGGACCGCCGTGCCCGCGCGGTCGAGCAGGCGGCGGACGTCCCCGTCGGTGATCTCGGCTCCGGCCGCGACCGTGGTGGTCAGCGTGACGGCTTCGTGGCCGGTGTCCGGGACGGCCGTGGGATCGTCCGGGCGCAGCACGGTCAGGGTCGGCGAGTCGGGCAGGGCGGAGCGGCCGTCGGCACCGGAGCCGCCGGCGCCTCGGGGCGGGGCGGGGGCGCCTTCGGGTGGGGCGGGTGCGCCGAAGACCCGGTCGAGTTCGTCCGCGCGGTCGGCGGTGTGCAGGACCGTCCGGTGCGGCGTGTCCGCCGGGCGGCCGCCGCGCAGGGCGAGCAGGACCGTGAGGCGGCTGGGCAGGCCGGACCGGGCGGGCACGTCATCGGGCGACCGGACGGCCGTGCCCCCGGACAGCAGGGTGGCCAGCGCCCGCGGGGGCACCCCGGCCACCACGGAGTCCGCGTCCACGACGGACCCGTCGGCGAGCTCCACGCCCGCCGCGCGGCCGTCCTTCTCCACGATCCGCACCACCGCCGAGTCGAAGACGAACTCGACCCTGCGGGCCAGGCACCGCTCGTACACCGCGGTGGCGAGGGCGCGCATGCCGCCGCGCGCGGACCACGCGCCGAAGGTCTGCTCCATGTAGGGAAGCACCGCGGCGCTCGCCGGGGCCGTGCGCGGGTCCAGGCCGCGGGCCAGCGCGAAGTGCTCCAGAAGCGCGGTCAGCCGGGGCTCGCCCGCCAGCTCGAACTCGGCGACCTGCGCCAGCGTGGCCGCGCGCCGCTCCCGGCGCAGGAGGCGCTTGTGGGGCACCGCGGGGTAGGGCTCACGCTCGGCGAGCACCTGCCAGTTCGGCCACAGGGGTTCTTCCAGGAGGGGGCGGCGGGTGCGGTCCCAGGCCTCCCGCGCGCGGTTCATGAACGCCGCCCAGCGGGCGCCCGCGCCGGCGCTGAGCGCGGCGTCCAGGGCCTCGCCCACCCCTGCCCTGGAGGCGTTCGGCAGGTCCGTCGTCGTGCCGTCCGCGAAGACGTGCCGGACGGCGGGCTCGACCTGGGACAGCTCGACGCAGTCCTCCAGGGGCTGCTTGCCCGTCTTCACGAACAGGTCGCGGTAGACCGCGGGGAGATGCAGCAGGGACGGGCCCGTGTCGAAGCCGAAGCCGCCCTGCCGCACACGGCCGAGCGCGCCGCCGTACGTCCCCGCGCGCTCGTGCACCACCACCCGGTGGCCCGCGACGGCCAGCCGAGCGGCGGCCGCCATGGCGCCCATCCCGGCGCCGATCACCACAATCCGTGCCATGCCAGGGACTTTATCGGCACCCTCTGACAGTGCCGCCGTCAGCCCGGTGGCCGCCCGCCCGGCGACGCGAGCCGCCGCTCCTCGCGCCGCTGCGCCCTGCGCCGCAGGAACCGCCGGATCCGGTGGGCGAGGAACAGCAGCAGGACGAGTCCCGCGACCAGCAGCAAGGCCGCCACGACCGCCGCCGCCTCGGGGTGGAACATCGCGAAGCTGAGGACCCCGCCGACGCCCAGGTCCTCCGCGGTGCTCAGGACGAGATTGCTGAACGGCTCGGGGGAGGTGTTGACCGCCATCCGCGTCCCGGCCTTCACGACATGGCTCGCCAGGGCCGTCGAACCCCCGACCGCGCCCGCGGCCACCTCCGGGAGCGAACCGCTCTGCCCCGCGAGCAGCGCGCCCACCACCGCCCCGGACACCGGCCGGACGACGGTGTGCACGGCGTCCCACACCGAATCGACGTACGGGATCTTGTCGGCCACGGCCTCGCAGGCGAACAGCACGCCCGCGGTGATCAGCACCCAGGGGCTCTGAAGCGACTCGGGCACCTCGTCGGACAGCCCCGTTGCCCCGAAGACACCGAGCAGCAGGACCACCGCGTAGGCGTTGATCCCGCTGGCCCAGCCGCTGGTGAACACCAGAGGAAGAACACTCACTGTGGCTCCTACCTGCGAAAACCAGGGTTCAGAAGACCCCAGAGTCAGCACAAGTCAGCACGGTGATTCCGATCATGCCGCAGTCAGCACGCCATCGAGCACTGAGACGGCCGTGTCTACGGCATCCGGGGTCAGGTGGCCGTACGTGTCGGCCGTCTCCTGGATGCTGGCGTGCCCCGCCACCGGGACACCGACAGCAGCGGCAGTTTTGCTTTGGCTCAGCTCACCACAGCACGACCAATCAAGGTCCCGATGTGGTCAGGTTCGGGGGCGTCGAGAACCCGCACTTCCGCGTGATCGAATCCGGCCCGCAGGAGGAGGTTTTCCCACTTCCTCGGGGTGTAGCTGTAGCGGTAGGTGAACAGGGCCTTCCCTGCGAATCCGCCCTTGTACATGCCTTGGGGTCCGTAGGCGCCTGGGATGGCAGGGGGATGTGAGAACGCGAAGACCCCGCCAGGGGTGAGCCGCTGCGCCACCAAGGGGAAGAGTCGCGCGGGGTCGGTGAACCAGGCGGCCCCAAAGATCGAATAGATCGCCTCGTACGTCTCCGGGTTCTCGCGCAGATGCTCCAGCACTTCGGCACAGACGAACCGCGCCCCGAGCGAGCCCCACCGTCGGGTGATGTTGTCCACCATGACGGGCGAGAGATCAACGCCCGTGACCTTGACGCCTTGCTCCGCAAGGAACGCGGCGGCCCTTCCGGTGCCGCATCCGATCTCAAGGGCGGTCGTTGGCTGCCCCAGAACTTCCGGCCCCGGGCCGTGCCCCTGGTACTGCGTCCAGCAGAAGACCGGGGGCGAGTCGTTGACGGAGCCTTGCACGCTCTTGCTGTTGGCGTACTGGTCCCAAAGTTCGCGATCAACGGCGCGTGGTGCTTGTACTTGCCGCCGTTGTAGACCTCGCAGAGTGCGAAGTACACGGGCGTGTCGAGCAGGAGCTGATGGACGCCGATGTCCACCGTCTTGCCCACGCCGATGTGCACGTCTCGGCGCTCCATGGCCGTGAGGGTGTAGGCGACCGCCTGCCCGAGGATGCGTTCCGCCATGTCACGCACCATGACGTTGTCTCGCATCAGGAGCTTGATTTCGCGCTCCCAGATGGTGACGCCGATCGAGCCGGGGCTTTCCAGCACGTTGTAGGTGTAGTCCCTGATGTGCGGGCGTACCGCGTTGAAAAGCGTCACCGGGTCGCGGAGCTGTGTCCGCGTGGGGCTGTCCAGTACTACAGTCATCGCGCTTCCCTTCCTTTGGTGGTGGAGGCACCTGGGCCGAATGGCCGGGCCGTACCGCGCGCTTGCTGACCCGACCGGCCGACTCCGCTTCACGGTCGCGTGCGACCGGTCGGGCGTTGTGCCCCGCTCCCCTCGGGGGAGCCACACCTAGCCAGAGGGGAGCGGGAACTCATGGATGCGCTGGGGTGAGCTTTCCGACTGCCGCCATGGCCAGGAGAACGACGCACGTCCCCCAGGTCAGCAGGATGAAGACCCCACTCCAGAACAGGCCGTCGCGAGTGACCTTCCAACCCTGTAACCGGCTCATCTTCCGCCCCTGATGGCCGCAAGGCCGCGTACGTTGCGGTGGTGCCTGGCCAGGGCTTTGAGCTGGATCTCTTCCCTGTAAGTGGCTGCCCGGACAGCAACGACACGGGTAGACCAGCGAAGCCCGGATGGCCGCTTCAGGGTCACCAAGGCCCCCCGCTGCTCGTGAACAACGCCAACCATCTGGCTGGCCCTGTCGAACACCGGAGTGCCGGGCTTCCAACCCGTCTTTGAGGCCGTTCCGCGTTCGCCTGCATTCGTCATACCCAGTGCCTCCAGACCGCTGGTGATCTGGTGACTACCGTGCAGCCGGGCAGAGCATCCGCCCAGGGACAGGGCGTGCGAGCACTCAAGTCAGCTAGGACGCAGCGTCCTGGTTACGTATCGATCTCCAGGCGGACGGCCAACTCCCTGATGGGAGAGCTGCGCCGTCGCTCGCGTTCACGCAACTCCGCCACCAGGTGGCGTGAGGTTGAGTGATACCTCATCCACTCCGGGGCCGTGCGCTCCGCTGCGAGCAAGGCCCTGGTTGCTTCAAAGTCTCGGTTCATCTCCGCGTTGGCCAGGGCGCAGTCCAGATGATGCCGGGCGAGCCAAGTAGGGGGGAGGCTGGCCACGTTGGTGATCCGCTTGGCACGGTTCAGGGCCTTGTCCGGCTTGCCCATGTCCACGTACGCGTTCACGGCTGCTACTCCGGCGTTCGTGGGACCGAAGGGCGTCGCGTAGTCAAGCCGGTCAGCACCGATGCGCGTGGCCGCCGTCGTCGCCAGCGAGAGTAGCTCCTCTGCTGTATCGGTCCGCTCCGCCCGGACTGCGGCGCTAGCCCCTCGAAGCAAAAGAATCCCCCACAGCGACAGGTCGATAGGCGCTGAACGGAAACCGGGCTCGATACGCTCTGCCATCCGAACCGCGACGGCTTCGGCATCCGCCACCCGCCCTTGCTTGGAGAAGATCCAGGAGAGCGCGGACACACCGATGATCTCCAAACGCGGGTCGTTGGACTGCTTAGCCGCAGCCATGGAGCGCTCAAGGGCGGTATACGCAGCGTCCTCCTTCCCGAATGCGGTGAGCGTCGTGGCGGCTACCTGGTACGCCTCAGCGAGGACGGCATAGGCCGCCGACCGGTCTTCCCCGGTGCACTCGCGGACAGCAGCGCGGGCATCGGCCAGCAGCGTGGGCAGGAGGGCAGTGATCTTCGTCAGTTCGCCTTGGCGGCGGATGCGCTCGGTGCTTCGGATGCTGTCGCGTAGCTGAGCGATCGTAGGGGCAGGGAGGTCATCCGGTTCGCCGACTCCTGGAAAGTCCGAGAGAGGCGTCACCGCCTGGCGCAGGGCAAGGAGGCTCGGCGGCTCTGTTCCGTTGCTTGCCTCTAACACCCTGGGTGCCCCGAGTAGAACCGATGTCTCCACGTCCAGAGCCCGCGCGAACTTGTTGAGCGTGCTCATACGAGCCGTCATGCGTTGGTTCTGCTCCAGCTTTCGGACTGTGTCCACGCTGAGATCCGCTCTCTCAGCGAGCTGTTCCTGCGTCAAGCTACGGCGCAAGCGAAGCTCAATCAGCCGTTCCCCAAGCGTTGTTGTCGCCATGGCCCTACCCGTCGGGAAGTGAAGCTCTAGGACTACGGTACGCCCGCGCGGGACGGGTTCGAATGCTCTCCTGCCCCGTTGGTTACGCGATCAACGCAAGGCTTGGCTGCCTCGACGGTCGGGCTCGACATGAGGTGCGTTCAGTGTGATGCGGAACCCCAGTTGAGAGAGGCCGTCGCACGGACTGAGTGGTCAGCACCGAATCAGCACGGTGCCCGCAAGGGCACGGAAACGGCCCGGAACGCTCCGAAGAGCGGCCGGGCCGTCTGTCATCTGACCTGCGAGTTTGCCTAGGGGGCGCAGGGGGTGTAGGGAGCCATGATCCCGCAGCTGGTCATATCCAGAGGAAGTACGGACACGATCGTGATCGTAACTAGTAGGGCACGTTCCGGCTCAGAAGTGAACAACCCGGCCTGAGTATGCGTACTCAGTGATGGAGATGAGTACGCGCGCGGATGGGCCACGACCTGCGCGGAAGGGAGAGTGAGGGCACGGAGAAGGGCGCGGCACCGGCACCGCCGACACGGGGCGGCGGAACGGGCGGCGCCCTTGGCCGTTCCTCCCGCCCTCGGCGGGAGGGGGGAACGGGGGACCGGGGGGCGACCACGGGGGTCGCGCGGGGGAACGCAACAAGCGCCGGTCCGGCGGATCCGGGGACACCGGGGCCCGCCGGGCCGGCGCCGCGCGATGACGCCGAACGGGTGAACCGGCCCCTCGGGCAGCACCGCGGGGCACCCGGCGGCGTTGCCGTCGGTCTGCGTCCGTCTCCGGCGTTGCTGCCGGTCCGCCTCAGGCGTTGCGGTCGGTCCGCGTCCGACGTTGCTGCCATTCTTCTCAGGCCTTGCTGCCAGTCCCCATCAGGCGTTCCCGCCGCTGACCCGTCCCTGCAGCAGCCTGGACAGCGCCGCGTGCACGTCGTCGAGGGAGCGCTCCGGCTGGAAGGCCTGCCAGTCCAGGGCCGCCACCAGGACCATCCCCACGAGTGCCGCCGCGGTCAGGGGGATGTCGATCTCCTCGCTCAGCTCACCGCTCGCCACCCCGCCGCGCAGCACGTCCTCGACGACCGCCACGGCCTGCTGGCGGACCACCATGAGCGTCGACTGCCAGGCGCGGTTGGTGCGCCACAGCTCCGCGACGTAGAGCTGGGTGAAGGCCGGATAGCGGTCGATGAAGACGAGGCCCGCCCGGATCATCGCGTCCAGCGCGTCCACGTGCCGGCCGCCGTCCCGGGTGGCCTCGTCCGCCGCCGTCTTCAAGGAGGCGGTGAGCAGCCCCACACCGTGCCGCAGCAGCTCTTCGAAGAGGACCGATTTGCTGGCGAAGTTGTAGTAGACCGTGCCCTTGGCGACCCCGGCCCGTTCGGCGATCTCGTCAACTGTCGTGGCGGAGAACCCTTGTTCCGCGATGAGGGTGACGGCGGCTTCGTAGAGCTTCTGCCGGGTGGCCTCGCGCCGCGTCCTGCTTGCGCTACTTGCGCTGCTTTCCATGGGCCTGATTTTCACAGGTTCCGTCACGTTCACAGGCTCAGCTCCGGATGCAGCCGGTCGAGCGTCCACACCTGCTTGCGGCGCGCGGAGAGCGCGGTGAGCGCGAGGGCGCCCACGGTGAACGCGGTCAGGACCGCGCACGCCGTCCACACCGGACCGAGGCCGCCGCCCGTGATGAGCCTGCGCAGGGCGTCGACGACGTGACTCATCGGCAGGTACAGGTGGATCGCGCTGAAGAACGCCGGGCTCGTCTGCACCGGATAGGTGCCGCCCGCGGACGTCAGCTGGAGCATCAGAAGGGCGAGGACGAGAATCCGGCCCGCCGCTCCGAAGCGCGCGTTCAGCCACTGCACGATCGCCGCGAAGCAGCACGTCACCAGGGCCAGGAAGGCGATCGTCCCCGCCGCCCGCTCCATCTGGAGACCGAGGCGCCAGTGCAGCACCGACATCAGGGCCGCCACTTGCAGCGCCCCGAGGGCGGCGACCGGCAGCCAGCCCGCGAGCGCGATGCGCCAGGCGGGCGCGCCCGCGGCCAGCGCGCGCCGGTTGAGCGGCTGGATCAGCATGTACGCGACCATCGCGCCGACCCACAGGGACAGCGGGATGAAGTACGGGGCGAAGCCGGTGCCGTAGTTGGGCGCCTTGTGCAGGGACTGGGAGGCCAACTGCACCGGGTCGGCCATGACGTCCGTGCGCCGGTCGCGGTCCTGCTTGTCGTAGTCGGGGATCTTCTTGACGCCGTCGTGCAGTCCGCCCGCCAGCTTCCGGGTGCCGTCCGCCAGGTTGAAGATGCCGCCGTCGAGGTCGCTCGCGCCCGTCTCGAGGTCGCCGACGCCCGTGTCCAGGCGGGTGGCGCCGGCCTTGGCGGTGCCGAGGCCCGTGTGCAGCTTCTTGGCGCCCTCGGCGACGTCGCTCGCACCGGTGTTGAGCGCGTTGATGTCCCGGACGGCCTTGTCAGCCTCTTTCAGGTCCTTGTCCAGCCGCGGCGCGCGGTCGGCCAGCGCCTGGGCCTTGCGCTGGAGCTTGCCGAGGTCCCGGTCGAGCCGGGCGAGGCCGCCGGACTGGTCCTCGACGAGGGTCTCGACGTCGCCCGCGACGGTCGCCACGTCGGCCGCGGCGTCCTTGGCCCGCTTCAGGTCCGGGCACGCCGGGTCGGGCTCCGGGAGGTTCTCGCAGCGCCGTTCGTGGACGCGGTCCAGGGCCGCCGAGCCCTTCTCGGCGCCCTCGGCCGCCGCCGGTGCCGCCTTGACGAAGTCGTCCAGGTTGCGGCGCACCGCCTTCGAGGAGTCGGCCACCAGCTGAGCGCTGTCCCCGATGGTCCTGCCGTTGTCCTTCAGGTACGGACGGACCTTGTCTGCCACGCCGTTGACCTTGTCGGCCAGCTTCTGCGTCCCGTCGGCGAGGCGCCGCGAGCCGTCCTGGAGGTCGGCTGCTCCCGTGTGCAGCTTCTTGACGCCCCCGGCCAGCTTCCCGCTGCCCTCCTTGGCGTCCTTGAGGCCGTCGACGAGCTGCTGCGAGCCCTTCTGCGCCTTCCCGAGGCCGCCTTCGAGCCGGTCGGCGCCCTGCGCGGCGTCCCGCGTCCTGCCGTGGATGTCGGAGAACGAGATGAAGATCTTGTCGAGCATGTTCCGGGACGCCTTCTTCGACGCGGCCGAGCGCACCTCGGAGAAGACGGTCCGTGAGATCTGGCCGACGATGTAGTTGTTGGAGTCGTTGGTGCGCACCCGCAGGGCGCCCGTCTCCGGGGAGTCGCCGGAACTGGAGCCCACCCGCTTGCTGAAGTCGGACGGCATCGTCAGGGAGAGGTAGTACGAGCCGTCCGCCACGCCCTCGCGCGCACGGGCGCCGCTCACCTCGTGCCACTCGAACGTCTTGCTGTCGCGCAGCCGCCCGACAATGTCGTCGCCCGCCGTGACCTTCTTGCCGTCGACGGTCGCGCCCTTGTCGTCGTTCACGAGGGCCACCGGGATCTTGTCCAGACGGCCGTAGGGGTCCCAGAACGACCACAGGTACAGCGCGCCGTACAGCAGGGGAAGCAGCAGGAGCGCCACCAGGGCCGCGCGCGGCAGTTTGCCCCTGCCGAAGCGCTTGAGCTCAAGCGCGGCGAGCTTCGGCGACCGCATCGGCTGCCTCCTTGTCGGTGGCTTCGGTGGCTTCGGTGGCTTCGGTGTCAGCGGCGACGGCACCGGCGTAAGTTGCAGCAGTGGAGTCGGCGTCAGCCCCGGCCTCGGTATCGGTATCGGTATCGGAGTCGGTGGCGGTGGCGGCAGCCGCATCGGCCTCAAGGGGCGTGTCGGTGCACGCGCGCGTGGCCGACGGTGCCGTCGAGACGACGACCACTCCCGGCGGGGCCTCGCGGCACACGGCCACGACGGTCGTCCCGCGCTCGGCGACGGACCGCAGCAGCGCCCACGCCTCGTCCCGTTCGGCGTCCGAGAGCTTCAGGTCGACGTCGTCGACGCCGAGCAGCCGGGGCCCGCCCATGAGCGCGAGGGCCACGGAGAGCCGCAGCACGTCGAGGCGCTCCAGGTCCCGTACGGAGGTCCGCGGCCCCTTGGGCAGCGCCTCGACGTCGAGTCCGGCGGCCCGCACCGCGTCGTCGAAGCGCAGCCGGGACGCGGCGGCCCGCTCCGCGCGCGGCCGCAGCAGCGCGCGCAGCGGGCTCCCGAACCGCCGCTCCAGAAGCGCGCGCTCCCGCAGGTGCTCGGCGACGGTCAGCGCCGGGTCGAGGTCGGTGACGCCGGGTACGTTCGCGACGGCGCTGATCCCGCGCGCCGCCGCGAGCTGCGCGGGCAGCCGGAAGCGGCCCACGGCGGCCGTGCCCTCGGTGGCGCGCATGCGTCCGGTCAGGGCGAGCAGCAGACAGGTGCGGCCGGAGCCCGAAGGGCCCTCGACCGCGACGAGCGCGCCCGGCCCCGCGGAGATCCCGACCCCGCGGAACGCCCAGCCCCGCGGTCCCTTCAGGCCGAAGTCCGCCGCGTCGACGGCGGCGCCGTACGGGCGACCGTCCACGGCCCCCTCCCATCTTTTGAACTGACCAGTCAGTACAAAAGCTAGCTCGAACTCCCGATCGAGGCAAAAGTCCAGGTCAGGGCCGATTGTCAGTGGCATACCCCACGATGGGCACATACGGCCACTGCGCCGTCACACAGACGACAGGAGGTTCGTCATGGCCAGTACCAACGCAGCAGCCGCACACCGGCGCCGCGCCCTCGGCCCTGCCCCCTCACTGACCGGTCCCGCGAGCGACGTCCACCCGGTGCTCCGCCGGGCCACGGCCCCGCCCGCCGCCCTCGAACTGCTCGCCCAGGCCCGCGCCGGACTCGACGAGGCGGCGCACCTGGACACTCCGAACGAGCGCTACGCCACCGCCCACCTCGCCGCCCTGCGCACGGCGGCCGCGGTCCTCGCCGCCCGCGGCCGCCCCGAGCTCGCCCCGCGGCGCAGGCAGCGCATCCGAAGCGCCTGGGAAGTGCTGCCCGAGATAGCCCCGGAACTGACCGAGTGGAGCGCCCTGTTCGCCTCCGGAGCCGCCCGCAGGGCCCGCGCGGAGGCGGGTATCCAGGGTGCGGCGAGCAGCCGTGACGCCGACGACCTGCTGCGGGACGTGTCGATGTTCCTGCGTCTGGTCGAGCGGATGCTCGTGCTGCAGCCCGTGCTGCCCCAGCCGCGTCAGGAGCCGCCGGACGCGAGCTGACCTGCCGGGGCTGGCGAAGCACCGCTGCGATTCCCATTAGGGTGGGAGCGCCCGCACCCGAACAGCCCGCCGTAGATGAGGCGGAGCCGCGCCGAGGAGTCAACTGCCGTGTCGGACCCGATGCGCCCCCGCGCTTCTCTCCGTACCGCCGTGGTCTGGGACGTCCTGAAGGACGCCCTCGACCGCCGGGTCAAGGCCACGGGACAGGGGCCGGACGGCGCGACCGGAGGCGGCGCGGGACCGCTCGCCCTCGACGTCCTCGACACCGGCGGCGGCAGCGGCAACTTCGCGGTGCCCGTGGCCGCCCTCGGGCACCGCGTCACCGTCGTCGACCCCAGCCCGAACGCCCTGTTCGCCCTGGAGCGCCGCGCCGCCGAGGCCGGTGTGGCCGACCGCGTGCGCGGTGTGCAGGGCGACGTGCACGGCCTCTTCGACGTGGTCGAGCGCGGCGGGTACGACGCGGTGCTCTGCCACGGCGTCCTGGAGTACGTGGACGACCCGGCCGAAGGCGTGCGGAACGCCGTCGGCGCGCTGCGTGCCGGGGGCGTGCTGAGCCTGCTCGCCGCGGGTCTCGGCGGTGCCGTGATCGGCCGCGCGCTCGCCGGGCACTTCAGCGAGGCGCACCGGGCGCTCGACGACCCGGCAGGGCGCTGGGGCGAGAGCGACCCCGTGCCGCGCCGCTTCACCGCCGAGCAGCTCGGCGGGCTCGTCGAGGGCGCGGGACTGCGCGTCGGTGCCGTGCACGGCGTGCGCGTCTTCGCCGACCTGGTCCCCGGTGTCCTCGTGGACACCGAGCCGGGCGCCCTGGACGCGCTGCTCAAGCTGGAGGCCGCCGCCGCGGAGCTGTCCGCCTTCCATGCGGTGGCCACGCAGCTGCATGTGCTCGGTGTGACACCTGCGACGGACGAGGCCCCCGAGTCCTGAGAGGCCCTCGGGGCCTGAGTGCCCGCGGTCCGGGTGTGTCGCGAGTGACAGCCGGTACCGGGTCGCTGATCAGCGGCGCAGCGGCACATGGAGTACGCCACAGGCGCCCCGAACGGGCTACTCGCGCCGTATGATCGAGGGACACCGTCCGGCATGACGGACCGGCCGCTGGGGAATGCAGGCTTCAGCGAGCCGGAGCGACCTGGCGGTCCGGTTTGGCGAAGTTGGCGCAGAGGGGCGGGTTTCACGGGGGCGATTCCCTGCCTATCCTGAAGGGGACCCCCCGGTCGCCCCGGCGACTGCACGATGAGGAGGACTCCGTGCCGCTCTCGGAGCACGAGCAGCGCATGCTCGAGCAGATGGAGCGAGCGCTGTACGCCGAAGATCCCAAGTTCGCGACAGCGCTTGAGGGAAGCGGGCTGCGTACGTACACCCGGAAGCGGGTCTACCAAGCGGTCGCGGGCTTCCTGGTGGGCATTGCCCTTCTCATGGCCGGAATGGTCTCCCAGCTCATCTGGGTGAGCGTGATGGGTTTCCTCGTCATGCTGGGGTGCGCCGTGCTCGCCGTCACCGGTTGGCGCAAAGCGCCCAAGCCGGGTGAGCAGGCGCCCGGCGCCGCCGCCCCGGCCACCGGCCCAGGCGCGCCGGCGGGACGCCGGCATCAGCCCAGGCAGCAGCGGCGTTCCATGATGGACCGCATCGAGCAGCGCTGGCAGCGGCGCCGGGACGAACAGCAGGGCCAGTAGCGGGCCCCTGGGCCTTGAGCGATCCACGGAGCGGCAGGGGCTCGGAGCCCATCCGGGCACCGGGCACTGTTGCGCCCCTCAAGGGGGCCTGGAACACCACTGGAGCCGCCCCCTCCGCACGGCCCGGGGCGTAGCCCCCGCAGACCATCCGCGCATCGCGTGCATCCGCGCATCGCGTGCACCCATGCACCGCCTGCGCCCGCACACTGCGTGCACGGCGTACATCCGCAGACCATATGCACCCGCATACCGCGCACCCGCGTACCGCGCGCACCCCGCGCCCCCCGCACACCGCGGGCACCCGCACACTGCGTCCACCGCGTACATCCGCCCACCCACGCACCGCGTCACTCCGTGCACCCCGTGCACCCCGCACACCGCGGGCACCCGCACACTGCGTCCACCGCGTACATCCGCCCACCCACGCACCGCGTCACTCCGTGCACCCCGTGCACCCCGCACACCGCGGGCACCCGCACACTGCGTCCACCGCGTACATCCGCCCACCCACGCACCGCGTCACTCCGTGCACCCCGTGCACCCCGCACACCGCGGGCACCCGCACACTGCGTCACCCCTTGCACCGCGTGCCCCCGCACCCCCGTGCACCGCGTGCCCCCGCACCCACGCGCACCGCCCACCGCCCACCGCTCATCCCCATACCACCGTGCACCAACAGCGCACCCCGCCGGACAGCTGCCGTACACACGTGGGGGGGCGACCGCATCCATCGCGGTCGCCCCCCACGCATATGTCCGGTGGGCCCGCCCGGGCCCACCGGCCCGCTCAGCCCCCTTGCCGGGCCGGCCTCCGCAGAGCCGCCCAGCGCCTCGCCGCCCACTGTGACCAGCGGGCGGTGAGTGCCGTCCAGCGGTCCGACGCCGTCCACACCACCCGGGCGGCCGAACGCGGCGCGAGTGTCGCGCGCAGCCGTGTCTGACGGCTCACTGAGGCGCGCAGCCCCTCCCGCAGCCGCCGTACGTCGTCGCCGAGCCCCTGGGCGGGCTGCGGATGCGGCGCGTACAGGACCTGCTCCACGGCGGCCGCCACCCGGTGGACCGACTCCGCAGGGGCCGGGCCGAGAGAGCCCACGCGGACGATCCGGGCCGCCGCCTTCCGCGGGGTGTCGGACTCGTTCGGGACGATGCCGTGGTCCCAGGCACTGTCGGTGACCTCCTGCCAGGCGGCCAGCGTGCGCGTCGCCGCGTCCGCCACGGCGCGGCCACTGCCCTCCAGGCGCGGCGCGGGCCCCCCGGCCACCGGGACGCGCCCCCCGCCGCCGAGCCGCACCGCGCGCACCCGCGCCCGCCACAGCATCGGAAGCAGCGGCACCACGAGGGCGACGAGGGCGAGCAGGGAGCCGCCGACGATCCAGCCGATCGGCGGGCCGTCGTCGTCGGAGCCGCCCGTGAGCTGCGGCATCGCGCTCGTGCAGCCGCCCTGCTGCCGCGTGTCGCGCGGGCAGTCCTGGGGCTGCGAGGGCGTCGGCGACGGTGCCGCCGAGTCGGAGGGCACCGGCACGGCCGACTCGTCGGACGTGTCGGACGGCGTGTCCTCACGGGTGTAGTCGGGCACCGAACCACGGTTCGGCGTCGGCTCGAACCGGGTCCAGCCCACGCCCTCGAAGTACAGCTCGGGCCACGCGTGGGCGTCCCGAAGCCCCACCGACATGGTGCCGTCCGACTGCGCGGAACCCGGCGTGAAACCCACAGCGACGCGCGCCGGGATGCCGAGCGTGCGGGCCATCGACGCCATGGCGAAGGAGAAGTGGACGCAGAAGCCCTCCTTCTGCTCCAGGAAGCGCACGATGGCCGAGGGCCCGCTGCCCGCGCGGACCTGCGTGTTGTAGGTGAAGCCGCCGTCCGAGGCGAACCAGTCCTGGAGCTTCACCGCGCGTTCGTAGTCGTTGGCGGAGCCGTCGGTGACCTCGCGGGCCGTGGCCGCCACCATCGACGGCAGCGAGTCCGGCACCTTCGTGAACTCGCGGGCCAGGCCCGAGGGCGCGGCGGGCGCCGCCGCGAGCTGCTCGGCGGTCGGCTCCACCACCAGGCTGTTCACGCTGTACCGCGCGCCGCGCGTGGTCTGGCGGCGGTCCCCGACGACCGTGCGGCCCACCGGCTCGTACCGCCAGCGGCCGTCGATGCGGACCTGGCTGGCGGGATACGGCATCGGCAGCCAGTTCTGCGCGTAGCGGTCGTCGGCCGAGATGTTCGTCTGGATCTCGGTCCTGCGGACCGAGGGGGACAGGCCCTGCGGGTCGGGCAGGCGGGCGGGGATGTCCTCGATGTCCCGGACGGTGGTCTTCCAGGTGGTGCCGTCGAACTTGTCGAGCGAGACGATCCGCAGGTACATGTCCTGCGCGTTCTTGGCGTTCGTCCGGTACGAGATGACCTGGCGGTCCTCCGGCTGGTTCAGGCTGTCCTGGAGCGCGACCAGCGGGTTCACCGCGGAGATCGTGCCCCCGCCGCTGCCGTCACCGCCTCCGGGGCCGTCCGAGCCGTCCAGGAGGCCGCTGTCCAGTGAGGGCAGCGCGAGCGGCACCACGAGCGCGACGCCCAGGGCGACGGCGCCGATCCTGCGGCCCGTGCGCACCGGCGCCGTCGCGCCGCCGTCGGCGTCGAGACCGCCCGAGATCCGCCCCGGCGGCCGTGCCGCCCCGCCGAACACGCGGCCCCACTGGGAGAGCCGGTCCCGGCCCTCGGCCAGGAGCAGCAGCAGATATCCGGCGGCGGCGAGGAGGAACCACAGCCATCCGGCGCCGTCCTCGGAGAGCCCCGCCGCGACCGAGTACAGCGCGAGCAGCGGCAGTCCCGCGGGCGCCGCCGTGCGGAACGTCACCGCGAGCGCGTCCACGGCGAGGCCGACCACGAGGACGCCGCCGACCACCATCAGGCGGATGCCGTCGGTGAGCGGCGCCGGAATGGCGTACCGCCCGACGTCGTCGCCGCCCGTCTCCAATAGCACCCCGAAGTGCCGGAAGACCTCGGGCCCCGGGATCACTCCGGCGAGCGCCTGCTCCCGCGCGAACAGCAGTGTCAGGAGGAGCAGCGACACCAGCGCCTGGGCGGCCACCGTGACCGGGCGCGCCAGCGGCACCCGGCGGGCGAGCCCGCCGACCCCGCTCTGCAGTGCGAGCAGGATCGCCGCCTGGACGATCCAGCCCGACGTGTCGACGAGCGGCAGCAGCGCGCCCGACGCCATCAGCGTGGCGGCGGTGGCACACAGCGCAAGCCGCGTACGCCCACTCATGAAGCACCCCCCGGGCTCATCGGGAACCCCTCGTCGTCCGCGCGGACCCGGCCGCTGATGACCGGGTTCCGCGTCCCGGTCGGCCTGCGCCTCATGCCCATCCCCCGCTCGCCGCTCCCGCCGTACCCGGTGCCCCGGGCGCCGGTGTGGTTCCCGAGGTGCGCAGGTGGTCCGCCTGGCGCCACAGGTCCGTGAGCGGGACGCCCGGAGGCACCGGGACCGCCGTCCAGCCCGCCTCGCGCAGCAGCCGCAGCGGATGCTGCACCGCCGCGGAGGGGCCACCGCCGGGGCCGTGGGTCCAGGCCGCGCCGTCCAGGACGAAGGCGACCGCCGCGCCGCTGCGCTGCCGCATCTTCGCGATGACCGCGGCCTGCTCGTCGTCGAGATCGCCGAGGAAGGCCACCAGGAGGCCTTCGTTGCCGCCGCGCAGCACGTCGTACGCGCGCGAGAGCCCCGCGCCGTCCGAGTGGCCGATCACGGCGAGCGTGTCCATCATCAGCCCGGCGGAGTCCGCCGACTCCTGGCTCGCGCCCGCGAAGCCGTCCGCGCCCTCCCCGGGCAGCGAGTTCCCGGTGTCGGTCAGGAGGCGGACGGAGAAGCCGCGTTCGAGCATGTGCACCAGCGTGGACGCGGTGCCCGACACGGCCCATTCGAAGGCCGAGTCGGGGCCGCTGCCCCGATAGGCCACGTCCCTGGTGTCGAGGAGCACCGTGCAGCGCGAGCGCTGCGGCTGCTCCTCGCGGCGTACCATCAGCTCGCCGTAGCGCGCGGTGGAGCGCCAGTGGACGCGGCGCAGGTCGTCGCCGTGGCGGTAGCCGCGCGGGATGACGTCGTCCTCGCCGGCCAGGGCGAGGGAGCGGTGCCGCCCGTCGCCGTACCCCTTCGCCTCGCCCGTGAGCCGCACCGGTGGCAGCGCCTCCACGCGCGGGACGACGGTCAGTGTGTCGTACGTGGAGAAGGAGCGGGTCAGCTCGCACATCCCGAACGGGTCGGTCAGACGCAGCTGGAGCGGGCCCAGCGGATAGCGGCCCCGCAGGTCCGAGCGGACGCGGTAGGACACCTCGCGGCGGCCCCCCGCCTCGACCCGGTCGAGCACGAAGCGGGGCCGCGGCCCGAGGACGTACGGCACCCGGTCCTGGAGCATCAGCAGGCCCGTGGGCAGCCGCGAGACGTTGTCCATCCGCAGGTGCACGCGGGCCTCCGAACCGGCGGGCACACGCGCGGGGGAGAGCCTGCGGCTGCCCGCGACGCGGTAGCGCGTGCGGTAGAGCACGGCCGCGCACACCAGCGGGAGCACCGCGAGCAGCAGCCCGACCCGCAGCAGGTCGCTCTGGCCGAGGACGTAGGCGCACACGGCCGCGGCGATGCCCGCCGCGAAGAAGGACCGGCCGCGGGTGGTCAGGCCGGCGAGCGCCGTGCGCAGGCCGCTCCGGTCGTCCTCGGCCCGTGCCCCCTGCCCCCCGGCGGCCATCAGAGCCCCCGGGTGCCGGGCGGCTGCTGGCCGAAGAAGCCCTGGCCGGGCTGGGGGGCCGCCGGGACGGGGGTCCGCTGGAGGATCTCCAGGACCACCGACTCGGCCGTACGGCGGTTCAGCTGCGCCTGGGCCGTGGGCAGCAGGCGGTGCGCGAGGACCGCGACGGCGAGGGCCTGCACGTCGTCCGGCAGGGCGAAGTCCCGGCCGCTGAGCGCGGCGGAGGCCTTGGCGGCGCGCAGCAGATGCAGCGTGGCGCGCGGGGACGCGCCCAGCCTCAGGTCCGGGTGGGTGCGGGTGGCGCCGACCAGGTCGACCGCGTACCTGCGGACGGCCTCGGAGACGTGCACCGTGCGGACCGCGTCTATGAGCTTCACGATGTCGTGCGCGTGGGCCACCGGCTGGAGGTCGTCCAGCGGTGAGACACCGCCGTGCACGTCCAGCATCTGCAGCTCGGCCTCCGGGCCCGGATAGCCGATCGAGACCCGGGCCATGAAGCGGTCGCGCTGCGCCTCGGGCAGCGGATACGTGCCCTCCATCTCGACCGGGTTCTGCGTGGCCACCACCATGAAGGGGCTGGGCAGTTCGTACGTCTGCCCGTCGATGGTGACCTGGCGCTCCTCCATGGACTCCAGGAGCGCGGACTGCGTCTTCGGCGACGCGCGGTTGATCTCGTCGCCGATCACGATCTGCGCGAAGATCGCGCCCGGCTTGAACTCGAAGTCACGGCGCTGCTGGTCGAAGATGGACACACCGGTGATGTCCGACGGCAGCAGGTCCGGCGTGAACTGGATGCGCCGCACCGAACAGTCGATGGACCGTGCGAGCGCCTTGGCGAGCATGGTCTTGCCCACGCCCGGTACATCCTCGATGAGCAGGTGCCCCTCCGCCAGGAGCACGGTCAGCGAAAGCCGTACGACCTCCGGCTTGCCCTCGATCACACCCTCGATCGATCCGCGGACACGCTCCGCGGTCGTGGTCAGATCTGTGAGGCTCGCTCGATCGTCATAGGTCGTCACCCGGCCCTCCTCGGCCCTTCCCCACGCTCGGCAAGGAGCAGGGATACCTCTTTACTGGTTTCCCCGGGCCGACGCTCTCGCACGGACCGGGCCCACCCCGAAACACGGACACCACGCGGGAATGGTTCAGCGTGACGCCACACACGCATTCTTGTTGGGCTTACCGGTTCGTGTCACTTGCCTGTGGACAACTGGCGGCGATATGCCGGTTCTTGCCGGGTTTGGGTACCGGAGATTGTCCGGTACCCACCCTCCGGTGGTCACACAGGGTCGGCGCCGTCACGCAGGGTCGATCTCGCGCAGCAGTCCCGTCCGCACGTCGAAGACGAATCCGCGCACGTCGTCGGTGTGCAGAAGGAACGGCGATGTCCGCACCCGCTGCATGGACTGGCGCACGTCCTGGTCGACGTCGCGGAACGACTCCACGGCCCAGGACGGGCGCTGGCCGACCTCCATCTCCAGGTCGTGCCGGAACTCCTCGGTGAGGGACTCCAGGCCGCAGCCGGTGTGGTGGATGAGGACCACGCTGCGGGTGCCGAGCGCCCGCTGGCTGATGGTCAGGGACCGCAGGACGTCGTCGGTGACCACACCGCCTGCGTTGCGGATCGTATGACAGTCGCCCAGCTGGAGGCCGAGCGCGGCGTGCAGGTCCAGGCGCGCGTCCATACAGGCCACCACGGCGACCTCCAGCACCGGACGGGCGTCCATGCCCGGGTCGGTGAAGTCCGCGGCGTAGCGCTCGTTGGCCGCGACGAGACGGTTCGTGACCGTACCGGCCGTGCCGGCCGTGCTGTCCGTGCTGTCCGTGCCGGCCGTGCTGTTCTCGCCCGCACCACCGGTACGTATGGCGCTGTCGGGACCTGTGGGTACTGATGCGGAAGTCGTCATGAGTATGACGGTAATGGTCACGGGGGGTGTGGGCCTGCTGTGAGAGCGGACAAAGAACGCCATGGAGCCTTGTTGTGAGGGAACCCACAGGGGCGGCGGTGACGCGTCCGAACAGGTGATGCGCCCCCGCGGACCCTCGCGTCCCCTCCCTCCGGGGAGCGATCGGCCCGCCACGGAGGGGTCGGGCCGCGCCGCGCAGGCCAGTTGATTGACCGCGAGACAGGGTGGACTAAAGTGACGCGAAGCGGGAGTGGAGTCCGCTCGGCCGCACTGGTCGGTCTCCCTGACCGGTCGGTCTCCTTGCCGGTCTCCGTCCCGCTGGACCGTCCCGGAGCTTCCCGGTCGGTTCCGGAGATTTCCATTGAGTCCCCCCACGTGCGCGGCGCGTACGTACGGCTCGGCCTCCTCCCGCTCCCGGTCGGCCGACGCCACTCTCCCGGCGCCGGCCAGCCGGATTCCCCTTCAGGAGCGGGCGGGGACCCGGCCGTGCGGACGGCGACCGCGCCGGACCCTGAGAGGGTGCAGTGAGTTCTGCCCGACATGTCCCGGTGATGCTCCAGCGGTGCCTGGACCTGTTGGCCCCGGCGCTCGCGGAGCCGGGAGCGGTCGTCGTCGACTGCACCCTCGGGCTCGGCGGGCACAGCGAGGCACTGCTCGCGGCCTTCCCCTCGGCCCGGCTCGTGGCCCTGGACCGCGACAAGGAGGCGCTGCGCCTGTCCGGCGAGCGCCTCGCCCCCTACGGCGACCGCGCCACCCTGGTGCACGCGGTCTACGACGAGCTGCCCGAGGTCCTCGACCGGCTCGGCATCCCGCGCGCGCAGGGCGTCCTGTTCGACCTCGGCGTGTCCTCCATGCAGCTCGACGAGGCCGACCGCGGCTTCGCCTACGCCCAGGACGCCCCGCTCGACATGCGCATGGACCAGACGACCGGCGTCAGCGCGGCCGAGGTGCTCAACACCTACCCGCCCGGCGAACTGGTGCGGATCCTGCGCGCGTACGGCGAGGAGAAGCAGGCCAAGCGGATCGTGTCCGCCGTCGTGCGCGAGCGCGAGAAGGAGCCGTTCAGCAACAGCGCACGGCTCGTCGAGCTGATCCGCGACGCGCTGCCGCAGGCCGCCAAGCGCACCGGCGGCAACCCGGCCAAGCGCACCTTCCAGGCCCTGCGCATCGAGGTCAACGGCGAGCTGAGCGTCCTGGAGCGGGCCATTCCCGCAGCCGTGAAGACGCTCGCCGTCGGCGGCCGCATCGCCGTCCTCTCGTACCACTCACTGGAGGACCGGCTCGTCAAGCAGGTGCTCGCGGCGGGCGCCGCCACCACCGCGCCCCCCGGCCTGCCGGTCGTCCCCGAGCAGTACCAGCCGCGGCTCAAGCTGCTCACGCGCGGCGCCGAACTGCCCACGGACGAAGAGATCGCCGAGAACCGCAGGGCCGCACCGGCCCGGCTGCGGGGTGCCGAGCGCATCCGCGAGGACGCGCTGTGAGACCCCGCCGCGAGGTAGCCACGTGAGCGGCCTCTCCGGAGAGGCCCCATGAGCCGCGTCCGCAAGGAGGCCCGATGAGCAAGAAGCCCGAGCTGCGGGGAAGAGCGGCGCGGCTCGCCCGGCTGCTGCCCGCGGCCCCGAGCCAAGCCGCCCGCACCCCCTTCGTGCTCCTGGTCGTCCTGCTGCTCGGCGGCGGCCTGATCACGCTCCTGCTCCTCAACTCCTCCCTCAACGAGGGCTCCTTCCAGCTCACGAAGCTCAAGAAGGAGACCCAGGAGCTGACCGACGAGGAACAGGCGCTCCAGAAGGACGTGGACAAGTACGCCGCCCCTGACGCCCTCCAGCGCCGCGCCCGTGAACTCGGTATGGTCCCGGGCGGCGACCCCGCCTTCCTCGGCCCGGACGGCAAGGTCCGCGGCGTCCCCGGCGCCGCCCCGGGCACCGCGGTGCGCCCCTCCGCGGCCCGGCCGCCCGCCGCCCTGCCCCCGGCGTCCCCGGCACCCTCGCCGACCGGGACGCCCGCCCCGCCCTCCGCCTCCGCCTCCGCCTCGGCGCGGCAGCCGGCCACGCCCTCCCCGCAGGCGCCCGCGACGGGCTCCCCGAGCGCGGCCGGGGACCCGTCGGCACCGGCCTCCGCGTCCGCGGGCGGCGCGCCCCGGCCGCCGGCCATCGCCGAGCGGCCCGCTCCCACGACCCCCGGCAGGTGACGTAAGTGACGGACCGCCAACCGCCACCCCCACGGCGCCGGGTCCCCGGCCCGGCACGGCCCGCACGCCCCGCCGAGCGGCGCAGGCCAGACCCGGGAGCGCGCCCGCCCGCCGCCCGCGGCCCCCGCCCGCCCGGCCGGGGACCGCGGAACAAGCCCAAGACCATCCGCCTGGGCAGCCCGCGGCCCCGGCTGCGCATGGTCAGCCTCGGCCTGACCCTGGTCATGCTCGCCTTCGTGGTGCGCCTCCTTCAGGTGCAGGCCGTGGACGCCGACGTGTACGCGGCCAAGGCGGAGAAGAACCGCTACTCCACCCACAAGCTCGCCGCCGAGCGCGGCGCCATCACCGACCGCGGCGGCGTCGAACTCGCCACCAGCGTGGACGCGTACGACATCACCGCCGACCCCTCGCTCTTCACGCCGAAGGAGACGAAGACCGGCGACGCGCCCGAGCAGGCCGCGGCGCTGCTCGCGCCGATCATCGACAAGGACACCGACGAGGTCGCCGAGAAGCTGCGCACGCCCAAGTCGCGCTTCACCCTGCTGGCCCGGCGCGCGACACCGCAGGTCTGGAAGCAGATCAAGGACCTGCGCACCGCCCTCGCGGACAAGGCGAGCACCGACCCCAAGGCGGTCAACGTCCTCGGCGGCGTCTTCGCCGTGCCCACCAGCAAGCGGGTCTATCCGAACGCCGGTCTCGCTGCCGGGATACTGGGCTGGGTCAACGCCGACGGCAAGGGCGGCGGCGGCATCGAGCAGCAGCTCAACAAGGAACTCGCGGGCAAGCAGGGCGAGGTCCGCTACGCCCAGTCGGGCGGCCGCCGGGTGCCCACCGCGGGCAGCACGGAGAAGCCGGCCGTGCCCGGCTCGGACGTCGAGCTGACCATCGACCGCGACATCCAGTGGGCCGCGCAGGACGCCATCACCGAACAGGTCCGGAAGTCCCACGCGGACCGCGGCTACGTCCTCGTGCAGGACACCAGGACCGGCGAGGTCCTCGCCATGGCCAACGCGCCAGGCTTCGACCCCAACGACCTCTCCCAGGCCCAGGGCACGAGTCTTGGCAACGCCGCGGTCCAGGACGCCTTCGAACCGGGTTCAACCGCCAAGGTCATGTCGATGGCCGCGGTCCTGGAGGAGAACGCCGCCACCCCCGGCACCCGGGTGACCGTGCCCAACCGGCTGCACCGCGGGGACCGGCTCTTCCAGGACGACATCGACCACCCGACCTGGTACCTCACGCTCAACGGCGTGCTCGCCAAGTCCAGCAACATCGGCACCATCCTCGCCACCGGCGAACTGGGCGACACCCAGGAGCAGGTCAACAAGAGCCTCTACTCGTACCTGCGGAAGTTCGGCATCGGCAAGGAGACCGGGCTCGGCTTCCCCGGCGAGACCTCCGGCATCCTCGCCCCGCCCGACAAGTGGTCGACCTCCCAGCAGTTCACGATCCCCTTCGGCCAGGGCGTCTCCATCAACGCGATGCAGGCGGCCTCGGTGTACTCGACCATCGCCAACGGCGGCGTCCGCATCGAGCCGACCCTGGTACGGGGCACCAAGGGGCCCGACGGCCGCTTCACGCCCGCGCCCGCCCCCAAGAAGACGCGGGTCGTCAGCGACAGGACCGCGCGGACCGTCGCCGGGATGCTGGAGTCCGTCGTCGACGACGAGCAGGGCACCGGAACCAAGGCCCGCATCCCCGGCTACCGCGTCGCGGGCAAGACCGGCACGGCCAACCGGGTCGACCCCAAGACCGGCCGCTACCACGGCTACACCTCGTCCTTCGCCGGCTTCGCCCCCGCCGACAAGCCGCGCGTCACCGTCTACTGCGTCATCCAGAACGCCACCAAGGGAAGCTACTTCGGCGGTCAGATCTGCGGTCCCATCTACAAGAAGGTCATGCAGTTCGCCCTCAAGACACTCCAGGTCCCGCCCACCGGCAAGGCCCCCGCGCGACTGCCCGTGACGTTCAGCCCCGGTAAGCCGGAGACCCCGGGACGCCCCGCGGACGACCGCTAGCCGCCGCCCGCGCCGCCGAGCCGCCCGGCACGGACCAGGAACGCACACCCGAACAGGAAAAGCCCGTGACGACGATCACCCCGGACCCGGGGAACCGGGCCGCGACACACCGCCCGACGAGCGGTCCCGCGCCCGCGCCCCGGCCCGACCCCGCTACGCCCGGACCCCTCCCTTTTGGCTCTGGAGCGGGTACGCCCGGTACGCTCACCGCCGTGCCACACGCTGATCAGTCCCAAACCACCCAGAAGGACGCTCCCGTGAACCACCCGGGTCCGCCGAGGCCGACGCAGGTCTCCGCCACCCCCCTCGCGGAGCTCGCCGATCAGCTGGGGGCCGCGGCCCCGGGCACGGACGCCGCCATCACCGGCATCACGCACGACTCCCGTGCGGTGCGTCCCGGTGACCTCTACGCCGCCCTGCCCGGCGCCCGCATGCACGGCGCCGACTTCGTCGCGCAGGCCGCCGACCTCGGCGCCGCCGCCGTCCTCACCGACCCGACGGGCGCCGACCGCGCCGCCGCCACGGGCCTGCCGGTGCTCGTCGTCGCCGACCCGCGCGGCAGCATGGGCGAGCTGGCCGCCACCGTGTACGGCCACCCGGGCCGCGACCTGCTCCAGATCGGCATCACCGGCACGTCCGGCAAGACCACCACGGCCTACCTCATCGAGGGCGGCCTCAAGGAGGCCCGCCGGAGCTCCGTGGACCGGCGCGAAGCGCCGTCGGTCGAGGGCGGTGGCGGGCGACGGGTGGGCCTCATCGGCACCGTCGAGATGCGCATCGGCGACGAGCGCATCAAGTCCGAGCGCACCACGCCCGAGGCCACCGACCTCCAGGCGCTCTTCGCGGTGATGCGCGAACGCGGCGTCGAGGCGGTCGCGATGGAGGTCTCCAGCCACGCCCTGGTGCTCGGCCGGGTCGACGGCTGCGTCTTCGACGTCGCCGTCTTCAACAACCTCAGCCCGGAGCACATGGAGTTCCACTCCGGCATGGAGGACTACTTCCAGGCCAAGGCGCAGCTGTTCACCCAGCGGCGCGCGCGGCTCGGCGTGGTCAACTTCGACGACGAGTACGGACGCCGGCTCGTCACCGAGTCGGAGATCCCCGTCACCACCTTCTCCGCCGAGGGCCACCCGGACGCCGACTGGCGTGCCGAGGACGTGGAAGTCGGCCCCCTGGACTCGACGTTCACCGCCGTCGGCCCCAAGGGCGAGCGGATCGCCGCCAAGTCGCCGCTCGCGGGGCCCTTCAACGTCGCCAACACGCTCGCCGCGATCGTGGCGCTCGCCGTCGCCGGACTCGACCCGCAGCAGGCCGCCGACGGCGTCGGTGCCGTCGCGGGCGTCCCCGGCCGCCTGGAGCGGGTCGACGCGGACCAGCCCTACCTCGCGGTCGTGGACTACGCCCACAAGACGGACGCCGTCGAGTCGGTCCTGCGCGCGCTGCGCAAGGTCACCGAGGGCCGCCTCACGATCGTGCTCGGCTGCGGCGGCGACCGCGACCGGACCAAGCGGAAGCCGATGGGAGCCGCCGCGGCCAGGCTCGCCGACACCGCCGTACTGACTTCCGACAACCCCCGCGGCGAGGACCCCCTCGCCATCCTCGCGACGATGCTCGCGGGCGCCGCCGAGGTGCCCGCCCACGAGCGCGGCGACGTCGCCGTGTTCGAGGACCGGGCAGCCGCCATCCGTGCGGCCGTCGCCCGCGCCGAGCCCGGCGACACGGTGCTCGTCGCGGGCAAGGGGCACGAGCAGGGCCAGGACATCGCCGGTGTGGTCCGTCCCTTCGACGACCGCCAGGTGCTTCGCGAAGCTATCGAGCAAACCCAGGGATGAAGTTGTGATCGCCCTCTCCCTCGCCGAGATCGCCACCGTCGTCGGCGGGCAGACGTACGACATACCGGATCCGCAGGTCCAGGTGACCGGGCCGGTCGTCATGGACTCCCGTGAGGTGCAGCCCGGCGCCCTGTTCGCCGCCTTCGTCGGCGAACGCGTCGACGGGCACGACTACGCCGGGCAGGTCGTCGGGGCGGGCGCGGTCGCCGTGCTCGGCTCCCGGCCGTGCGGGGCCCCCGCGATCGTCGTCGACGACGTGCAGGCGGCGCTCGGCGCCCTCGCCCGGCACGTCGTCGCCCGGCTCGGCGCGACCCTGGTCGCCCTCACCGGGTCCGCGGGCAAGACCAGCACCAAGGATCTGATCGCCCAGGTCATCGGCAGCAAGGCGCCCACGGTGTGGACGCCGGGATCGTTCAACAACGAGATCGGCCTGCCGCTGACCGCGCTGAGCGCCACGGACGAGACCAAGTTCCTCGTCCTGGAGATGGGCGCCCGCGGTATCGGCCACATCCGGTACCTCACCGGCCTCACACCGCCTCGGATCGGCCTCGTCCTGAACGTCGGCACCGCCCACATCGGCGAGTTCGGCGGCCGTGAGCAGATCGCGCAAGCAAAGGGTGAGCTCGTCGAGGCGCTGCCCGCCGACGGCACCGCGATCCTCAACGCCGACGACCCCCTGGTCCGCGCGATGGCAGCGCGTACGAAGGCCCGGGTGCTGCTCTTCGGAGAGGCCGAGGACGCCGACGTACGCGCCGAGAATGTCCGGCTCACGGAGAACGGACAGCCGGCCTTCACGCTGACCACACCCTCCGGGTGCAGCGACGTGCGGCTGCGCCTGTACGGTGAGCACCACGTGTCGAACGCGCTCGCCGCGGCCGCCGTCGCCCATGACCTTGGCATGTCCGTGGACGAGATCGCCCTCGCGCTCTCCGAGGCGGGCACGCTGTCCCGCTGGCGGATGGAGGTCACCGAGCGCCCGGACGGCGTGACGGTCGTCAACGACGCCTACAACGCGAACCCCGAGTCCATGCGAGCCGCCCTGCGCGCGCTCGCGGCCATGGGCAGAGCCGCACAGGCCGACGGAGGACGCACGTGGGCGGTGCTCGGTCACATGGCCGAGCTGGGTGACGACGGGCTCGCCGAGCACGACGCGGTCGGACGCCTTGCCGTCCGGCTGAACGTGAACAAGCTCGTGGCAGTCGGGGGCAGGGAAGCTTCCTGGCTCCAACTGGGCGCATACAACGAGGGTTCGTGGGGTGAGGAGTCGGTGCACGTGTCCGACGCACAGGCGGCGATCGACCTGCTGCGCAGCGAGCTGCGCCCAGGAGACGTCGTGCTGGTGAAGGCGTCCAGATCGGTCGGTCTCGAGCGGGTCGCCCTGGCGCTGCTCGACGACTCCGCCGCGTCTTCGGAGGGGCAGGTCGCCGGCCGATGAGGCAGATCCTCTTCGCAGGTGTGATCGGGCTCTTCCTGACCCTGGTCGGTACGCCCCTGCTGATCAAGCTCCTGGCCCGCAAGGGCTACGGCCAGTTCATCCGGGACGACGGCCCGCGCGAGCACCACAGCAAGCGCGGTACGCCGACCATGGGTGGTATCGCCTTCATCCTGGCGACGCTCATCGCGTACTTCCTCACGAAGTTCATCACCGGCGGGGAGTTCACGCTCTCCGGTCTGCTGGTGCTCTTCCTGATGGCGGGCATGGGCCTGGTCGGCTTCCTCGACGACTACATCAAGATCGTCAAGCAGCGTTCGCTCGGTCTGCGCGCCAAGGCGAAGATGGCCGGCCAGCTGATCGTCGGCATCGGCTTCGCCGTCCTCGCGCTGAACTGGCCGGACAACCGCAACCAGACCCCGGCCTCCACCAAGCTGTCGTTCGTCACGGACTTCGGCTGGTCGATCGGCCCGGTCCTGTTCGTGGTCTGGGCGCTGTTCATGATCCTCGCGATGTCGAACGGCGTGAACCTCACCGACGGCCTCGACGGCCTCGCGACCGGCGCCTCCGTGATGGTCTTCGGCGCCTACACCTTCATCGGCGTCTGGCAGTACCAGGAGTCCTGTGCCAACGCCAACACGCTCACCAACCCGGAGGCGTGTTTCGAGGTCAGGGACCCGCTCGACCTGGCGGTCGTGGCCTCCGCGCTGATGGGCGCCTGCTTCGGCTTCCTGTGGTGGAACACCTCACCCGCGAAGATCTTCATGGGTGACACCGGCTCGCTCGCCCTCGGCGGCGCCCTCGCGGGCCTCGCGATCTGCTCCCGCACTGAACTGCTGCTGGCGCTTCTCGGCGGCCTCTTCGTCCTGATCACCATGTCCGTGGTCATCCAGGTCGGCTCCTTCCGTATGACCGGGAAGCGCGTCTTCCGGATGGCGCCGCTCCAGCACCACTTCGAACTCAAGGGGTGGTCCGAAGTCCTTGTGGTGGTCCGCTTCTGGATCATCCAGGGCATGTGCGTGATCGTCGGACTCGGACTCTTCTACGCAGGGTGGGCGGCCACCAAGTGAGCAGCTGGCAGGGCAGGAACGTCACCGTCGCCGGGCTCGGCGTGAGCGGCCTCAGCGCCGCCCGCGCCCTCGCGGGCCTCGGCGCGGTGGTGACGGTCGTGGACGGCGGCGACGGCGAGGCCCAGCGGGCGCGCGCCGAGGAACTCGCCGGGACCGGGATCTCCGTACGCCTCGGCGACGCGGAGACGCTCCCCGACGGCACCGACCTCGTCGTCACCTCGCCCGGCTGGAAGCCCTCGTCGCCGCTGTTCGCGGCCGCCGCCGCGGCGGGCGTCGACGTCGTCGGCGACGTCGAGATCGCCTGGCGCCTGCGCGGCCCGGACGCCGCGCCCTGGCTCGCGGTCACCGGCACCAACGGCAAGACCACGACCACGCGGATGCTCGCGTCCATCCTGGGCGCGGCCGGACTGCGCACGGCAGCCGTCGGCAACATCGGTACGCCGATCATCGACGTCGTCCTGGACGCCGAGCCGTACGACGTACTCGCCGTGGAGCTGTCCAGCTATCAGCTGCACTGGGCGCCCTCGCTGCGCGCGCACTCCGCGGCGGTCCTGAACCTGGCGCCCGACCACCTCGACTGGCACGGCTCCATGGAGGCGTACGCCGCCGACAAGGGCCGCATCTACGAGGGCAACCAGATCGCCTGCGTCTACAACGTCGACGCCGTCGACAAGCCGTCGACACAGGACCTGGTCCGCGAGGCCGACGTCGAGGAGGGCTGCCGCGCCATCGGTTTCACGCTGAACGCGCCCGCCCCCTCGCAACTGGGCGTCGTGGACGGCATCCTGGTCGACCGTGCCTTCGTGCCGGACCGCCAGAAGCAGGCCCAGGAACTCGCCGAGATCTCGGACGTACGGCCGCCCGCGCCGCACAACATCGCCAACGCCCTGGCTGCCGCCGCCCTCGCCCGCGCCTACGGCGTACCGGCCACGGCGGTCCGCGACGGCCTGCGCGCCTTCAGCCCGGACGCCCACCGCATCGAGCACGTGGCCGACGTGGACGGGGTCGCGTACATCGACGACTCCAAGGCCACCAACACCCACGCGGCCCAGGCGTCGTTGGCCTCCTACGAGTCGATCGTGTGGATCGCCGGCGGCCTCGCCAAGGGCGCCACCTTCGACGATCTTGTGGCCGATGCCGCCGCGCGGCTCAAGGGGGTCGTCCTGATCGGCGCCGACCGTGCCCTGATCCGCGAAGCGCTCGTGCGACACGCCCCGCAGGTCCCGGTCGTGGACCTCGACCGGACGGACACTGGTGCGATGTCCGAGGCGGTACGGCAGGCGGCACGGCTCGCGGGGCCGGGGGACACCGTCCTGATGGCGCCCGCCTGTGCGTCGATGGACATGTTCACCAACTACAACAAGCGTGGTGACGCGTTCGCGGCAGCCGTCCGCGAACTCGGCGCGAGCGCCTGACGGCGGGCCCAGCGGTGGTCCGGGGGCGCCCGGCACCCGAAGGAGGGCACGTGGCAGCCGTGGCAGCCGTGGCAATCGTTCGTACGCCGTCGTGGCGGGGGCCTTGTGGACGGCCGGGATCCGGTACGGGACGCGTGGCCGTCGCGGCCTTCGGCACGGGAGGCCGCTGATGCCCGAGCGAGCACCCGTGCGCACACCGCGCGCCCCCAAGCGGGCGCCGCGCCCGCGCACCGCCCCGGCGGCTGCCGAGAGCCCGCTGCGACAGCTCTACGTCCGGGCCCGGCGGGCCTGGGACCGGCCGCTGACCGCGTACTACTTGATCTTCGGCAGCAGCCTGCTGATCACCGCGCTCGGCCTGGTGATGGTCTACTCGGCGTCGATGATCCAGGCGCTGCAGCTGAACCTGCCCGCGTCCTACTTCTTCCGCAAGCAGTTCGTGGCCGCGGTCCTCGGCGCGGGACTGCTGCTCGTGGCGATGCGGGTGCCGGTGAAGCTGCACCGCGCCCTCTCGTACCCGATGCTGGCCGTCTCCGTCTTCCTGATGGTGCTCGTCCAGATCCCGGGGATAGGGCGCAGCGTCAACGGCAACCAGAACTGGATCTATCTGGGCGGTCCCTTCCAGCTCCAGCCCAGTGAGTTCGGCAAGCTCGCCCTGGTGCTCTGGGGCGCGGACCTGCTGGCGCGGAAGCAGGACAAGCGCCTGCTCACCCAGTGGAAACACATGCTGGTGCCGCTCGTTCCCGTCACCTTCATGCTGCTCGGCCTGATCATGCTGGGCGGCGACATGGGGACGGCCATCATCCTCACCGCGATCCTCTTCGGCCTGCTGTGGCTGGCGGGGGCGCCGACGCGGCTGTTCGCCGGTGTGCTGAGCATCGCCGCCGTCCTCGGTGTGATCCTCATCAAGACGAGCCCCAACCGCATGGCCCGGCTCGGCTGCATCGGCGCGACCGATCCCGGGCCGAGCGACCAGTGCTGGCAGGCCGTGCACGGCATCTATGCCCTGGCCTCCGGCGGATTCTTCGGTTCCGGTCTGGGCGCGAGTGTGGAAAAATGGGGTCAACTGCCCGAACCGCACACCGACTTCATCTTCGCCATCACCGGCGAGGAACTCGGTCTGGCGGGGACACTGTCGGTGCTCGCCCTGTTCGCGGCTCTAGGCTATGCGGGTATCCGCGTGGCCGGACGCACGGAGGACCCCTTCGTGAGGTACGCAGCGGGAGGCGTGACCACCTGGATCACGGCGCAGGCCGTGATCAACGTAGGTGCGGTGCTCGGTCTGCTGCCGATCGCCGGTGTCCCGCTCCCGCTGTTCTCCTACGGGGGCTCGGCCCTGCTGCCGACCATGTTCGCCATCGGCCTCCTCATCGCCTTCGCGCGCGAGGAACCGGCGGCGAAGGCGGCCCTGGCCATGCGGCAACCTCGGGTGAGATGGAACACGATGCGACGGCGCGTCAAGGCGCGCTCGTCCGGAGAGCGGTGAATTTCGGTGCATGTCGTACTCGCCGGTGGGGGGACCGCCGGCCACATCGAGCCCGCGCTCGCCCTCGCGGACGCCCTGCGCAGGCAGGACCCGACCGTGGGGATCACGGCCCTGGGCACGGAGCGCGGCCTCGAGACCCGACTCGTGCCCGAGCGGGGCTATGAACTCGCCCTGATCCCCGCCGTGCCCCTGCCGCGCAAGCCCACGCCCGAGCTGATCACGGTGCCGGGCCGGCTGCGCGGCACCATCAAGGCGGCCGAGCAGATCCTGGAGCGCACCAAGGCCGACTGCGTGGTGGGCTTCGGCGGCTATGTGGCGCTGCCCGGCTATCTCGCGGCCAAGCGCGCGGGCGTGCCGATCGTGGTGCACGAGGCCAACGCGCGCCCCGGTCTGGCCAACAAGATCGGCTCGCGGTACGCCTCGGGGGTCGCGGTCTCCACCCCCGACAGCAAGCTGCGCGGCTCGCGCTACATCGGCATCCCGCTGCGCCGCACCATCGCGCTGCTCGACCGGGCCCGGGTCCGTCCGGAGGCGCGCGCCGCGTTCGGTCTCGACCCGAACCTGCCGACGCTGCTCGTCTCCGGTGGCTCCCAGGGCGCCCGGCGCCTCAACGAGGTCGTCCAGCAGGTCGCCCCGGTGCTCCAGCGGGCGGGCATCCAGATCCTGCACGCGGTCGGCCCGAAGAACGAAATGCCGTACGTAGAGAACATGCCCGGGATGCCCCCCTACATCCCGGTACCGTACGTGGACCGGATGGACCTCGCGTACGCCGCGGCGGACATGATGCTCTGCCGTGCGGGCGCGATGACCGTCGCCGAGCTGTCCGCCGTCGGGCTGCCGGCCGCCTATGTCCCGCTGCCCATCGGCAACGGCGAACAGCGGCTGAACGCCCAGCCGGTGGTCAAGGCGGGCGGCGGACTGCTGGTCGACGACGCGGAACTGACGCCCGAGTGGGTCCAGGGCAACGTCCTGCCCGTGCTCGCCGACCCGCACCGGCTGTACGAGATGTCCCGCGCCGCCTCGGAGTTCGGCCGCAGGGACGCCGACGACCTCCTCGTCAACATGGTGTACGAGGCGATTGCGTCACGCCGCAGCGCGTGAGAGAAGGCAGGGACAGTGGCCGGACGGGCCGGACCGACGACCGCCGAACGGCGGGGGGCTGGGCCCGGGCCCGCCCGCCCGTCCCGCCCGCGCCCGCGGCTCCCACGGCTGCCGCGCCTGCCGGGGGTCCCGCGGCCGCGCACCCTGATCGTCGTGACGGCCGCCCTCGCCGTGCTCGTGGGCGGCGGCACCTGGGTGGTCTACGGCTCGCCCTGGCTGCGGGTGGAGCGGGTGACGACCTCCGGCACGATGGCGCTCAAGCCGGGCGAGGTGCGGGACGCCGCGGGCGTCCCGCTCGGAGGACCGCTGATTTCGGTCGACTCCGGCGCCATCGAGGAGCGACTGCGGAGAAAATTGCCCCGAATTGACTCGGTTGCTGTCATCCGCTCCTGGCCCCACGAAATCAGTCTGAAAGTGACGGAGCGCACTCCGGTACTGCTCGTGAAAAAGGGCGGAAAGTTCATCGAAGTGGATGCGAAGGGTGTCCGTTTCGCCACGGTCGACAAGGCCCCGCGGGACACCCCGCTCCTGGAGATGGCGACCGACCCCGACGGCAGCGCCGGTGCCAGCCTCCGCCGCTTCGACGCCGAGCGGCTGCGCCGCGAGGCCGTCCGCGTGGTCGCCGCCCTGCCGGGCGCCGTCGCCGCGGACACCCTGGCCGTCAAGGTCCGTTCGTACGACTCCATCTCGCTGCGGTTGCGCGACGGCCGCACGGTCCTGTGGGGCAGTGGCGAGAAGGGGCGCGCGAAGGCCGAGGCGCTCACCGCGCTGATGAAAGCAGTTCCGAAGGCACGGCACTTCGACGTGAGCGTCCCCACCGCCCCCGCGTCATCCGCGAGTTGACGTACATCAGCGCAGGCCAGCACCCTGGATGGGCAGTGCTCCGCCTGATCACATAGGGTGAAAAGAAAAACGGGAGGTTCGGCGTGTTCGTTGAACGTGCGCCACTTGTCGACTTAGTGTCCTGTTCGGAAGAGTCCAAGGAACAGACACACTGGTAACCCTAAACTTCAGCGTTAGGGTTCGGGTCGGCGTTCGGACCGTCCCATTCGGCATCAGTCGGCGTATCGCGGCAGTGCGAGACGACGACACGTAACTCGAGGCGAGAGGCCTTCGACGTGGCAGCACCGCAGAACTACCTCGCAGTCATCAAAGTCATCGGTGTCGGCGGCGGTGGTGTCAATGCCATCAACCGGATGATCGAGGTCGGTCTCAAGGGCGTCGAGTTCATCGCCATCAACACCGACGCGCAAGCCCTGTTGATGAGCGACGCCGACGTCAAGCTCGACGTCGGCCGGGAACTCACCCGCGGACTCGGCGCCGGAGCCAACCCGGCCGTCGGCCGCAAGGCCGCCGAGGACCACCGCGAGGAGATCGAGGAGGTCCTCAAGGGGGCCGACATGGTCTTCGTGACGGCCGGTGAGGGCGGCGGCACCGGCACGGGCGGCGCGCCCGTGGTCGCCAACATCGCCCGCTCCCTGGGCGCCCTGACGATCGGTGTGGTCACCCGGCCCTTCACCTTCGAGGGCCGCCGCCGCGCCAACCAGGCGGAGGACGGCATCGCGGAGCTCCGCGAAGAGGTCGACACCCTCATCGTCATCCCCAACGACCGGCTCCTGTCCATCTCGGACCGCCAGGTCAGCGTGCTCGACGCCTTCAAGTCGGCCGACCAGGTGCTGCTCTCCGGCGTGCAGGGCATCACCGACCTCATCACCACGCCCGGCCTGATCAACCTCGACTTCGCCGACGTCAAGTCGGTCATGTCCGAGGCGGGTTCGGCGCTCATGGGCATCGGCTCGGCCCGCGGCGACGACCGCGCCGTGGCGGCGGCCGAGATGGCGATCTCCTCGCCGCTCCTTGAGGCGTCCATCGACGGCGCCCGCGGCGTCCTGCTCTCCATCTCCGGCGGCTCCGACCTCGGCCTCTTCGAGATCAACGAAGCCGCCCAACTGGTCAGCGAGGCCGCCCACCCCGAGGCCAACATCATCTTCGGCGCGGTCATCGACGACGCGCTCGGCGACGAGGTGCGGGTCACCGTCATCGCGGCGGGCTTCGACGGCGGTCAGCCCCCGTCCAAGCGGGACAACGTCCTCGGCTCGGCGTCCGCCAAGCGCGAGGAACCGGCGACCCCGGCCCGGCCGAGCGAACCGGCCCGTCCGGCCCCGGCGTTCGGCGGCCTCGGCAGCGTCACGGCGCGCGAGGACTCCGCGGCCCCGGCCGAGCAGCCCGAGCCCGCCGACCGGGCGAGCGAGCCCCCGGCGTCCCCGGCGACGCCGCCGCAGGTCCCCTCGACCCGTCTGCACCAGGACAGCCAGGCGGAGGAGCTGGACGTGCCGGACTTCCTGAAGTGATAGACCAGCGCTCCACCACGAGCACCGCGAGCGGCGCGCACTTCGCCTTCACCGACAGGTGGGGCGGAGTGAGCGCCGTTCCGTACGAGGCGCTCAACCTCGGCGGCGCGGTCGGCGACGACCCCGAAGCCGTGCACCGCAACCGCGAACTGGCGGCCAAGAGCCTCGCCCTCGACCCCGCGCGCGTGGTCTGGATGAAGCAGGTGCACGGCCGGGACGTCGCGGTGGTCGACGCGCCCTGGTCCGCCGAGCAGGAGATTCCGGCGGTCGACGCCGTGGTCACCGCCCGGCGCGGCCTCGCCCTCGCGGTGCTCACCGCCGACTGCACCCCGGTGCTCCTCGCCGATCCCGTCGCGGGAGTCGCCGCGGCCGCGCACGCCGGGCGTCCGGGCCTGGTCGCCGGGGTGGTGCCCGCGGCCGTCGAGGCCATGACGGGCCTCGGGGCGAGGCCGGAGCGGATCGTCGCCCGCACCGGGCCCGCGGTCTGCGGCCGTTGTTACGAAGTACCCGCGGACATGCGCGCCGACGTCGCCGCCGTGGAACCCGCGGCGTACGCCGAGACGAGCTGGGGCACGCCCGCGGTCGACGTGACCGCCGGCGTGCACGCCCAGCTCGACCGGCTCGGAGTGCGCGACCGGGAGTGGTCGCCGGTGTGCACCCTGGAGTCGGGTGACCACTTCTCGTACCGCCGCGACCGCACGACCGGTCGGCTCGCGGGCTATGTGTGGCTGGACTGATGAGGCATGACGGACCGTAAGGCGGAACTCGCCGCGAATCTGGCGGCGGTGGAAAAGCGCATCGGGGCGGCCTGCGCGGCCGCGGGCCGCAAGCGCGAAGAGCTGACCCTGATCGTGGTCACCAAGACCTACCCCGCGAGCGATGTGCGGTTTCTCTCGGAACTCGGTGTACGCCACGTGGCCGAGAACCGCGACCAGGACGCCGCCCCCAAGGCCGCCGACTGTTCGGATCTGCCTCTCGACTGGCACTTCGTGGGCCAGTTGCAGACCAACAAGGTGCGTTCCGTGGTCGGCTATGCGGATGTGGTGCAGTCGATCGACCGGGTCAAGCTGGTCACGGCCCTGTCGAAGGAGGCCGTGCGCGCCGGGCGCGAGATCGGCTGTCTGCTCCAGGTCGCCCTGGACGCGGGGGTCGGCGGCCGGGGCGACCGCGGCGGAGTGGCGCCGGAGGGGATCGAGGAGTTGGCCGCGTCCGTGGCCGGGGCTCCGGGCCTTCGGCTCGGCGGTCTGATGACGGTCGCGCCGCTCACCGGCGCATACGCGGGACGGCAACAGGCGGCGTTCGAGCGGCTGATGGATTTGTCGACTGCCCTGCGCGTGGCCCATCCGGCTGCGAACATGGTGTCGGCAGGGATGAGTGCGGACCTCGAACAGGCTGTGGCGGCCGGTGCGACACATGTGCGCGTCGGTACGGCGGTACTCGGAGTCCGACGCGGGCTCGGGTAACGTCGCCAAGAAGTCGGACCACAGCAGAAAATATGGTCATTCCCGCAGTTCGGCGGGGATACCTCGTGGATCGCGGGCAGTTGATGACGACGGACCTCTCGATCCACCACAGAGCGGAGGACTCAGAGCATGGCCGGCGCGATGCGCAAGATGGCGGTCTACCTCGGCCTCGTGGAGGACGACGGTTACGACGGTCGGGGATTCGACCCCGACGACGATTTCGAGCCCGAGCCGGAGCCGGAGCGCGACCGTCGGCGGCACGAGCCGCCGCACCAGTCGCACCAGTCCCACCTGTCGGACCGGGACTTGGATCGGGACGAATCGGTACGAGTGGTACAGCCGCCGGCGCCGCGCGACCCGGCGCCACGCGCCGCTTCGCTTCCCGCTGAATCGGGACGTCCGGCACGAATCGCCCCCGTGGCATCTATCACACCCGAACGCCAGAGCCTGGAGAAGAACGCACCGGTGATCATGCCCAAGGTCGTGTCCGAGCGTGAGCCCTACCGCATCACCACACTTCACCCCCGGACCTACAACGAAGCCCGTACCATCGGGGAACACTTCCGCGAAGGCACCCCGGTGATCATGAACTTGACGGAGATGGACGACACGGACGCGAAGCGACTTGTCGACTTTGCAGCCGGTCTCGTCTTCGGCCTGCATGGCAGTATCGAGCGAGTGACGCAGAAGGTGTTCCTGTTGTCGCCTGCTAACGTCGATGTCACGGCGGAGGACAAGGCCCGCATCGCAGAGGGCGGGTTCTTCAACCAGAGCTGAGACGCAGGTGCAGTAGACAGCAGTCATCGGATCGACACGGCACGAACTCGACTGAGCACACAGACTCGACCGAGGACACTCGACTGAGAACAGGGGAGAGGGAAACGCGAACATGGGCGTGGTCCTGCAAGTGATCTATATCGCGCTGATGTGTTTCCTCATCGTGCTGATCTTCCGGCTGGTCATGGACTACGTCTTCCAGTTCGCCCGCTCATGGCAACCCGGCAAGGCGATGGTGGTCGTTCTGGAGGCCACCTACACTGTCACCGATCCACCGCTCAAGCTTCTGCGGCGGTTCATTCCGCCGCTGCGTCTCGGGGGCGTGGCGCTCGACCTGTCCTTCTTCGTGCTGATGATCATCGTCTACATCCTGATCACTGTCGTGACCAAGGTGTGAGCGCGATGTCGACTACGTTCTTGCCGAATGCCGACGACTACGTTGAGGTAAAGAGATGCCGCTGACCCCCGAGGACGTGCGGAACAAGCAGTTCACGACCGTCCGTCTCCGAGAAGGCTATGACGAGGACGAGGTCGATGCCTTCCTAGATGAGGTCGAGGCCGAGCTGACCCGCCTGCTCCGCGAGAACGAGGACCTGCGCGCCAAGCTGGCCGCGGCCACCCGTGCCGCCGCGCAGAACCAGCAGCAGGGCGGGATGCGCAAGGGCCCCGGCGGTCCTGGTGGCCCCGGCGGCCCCGGTGGACCCGAGGGTCCGCAGGACCAGCGCGGTCCCGGCGCCCCTGTGCCCGCCGCAATATCGGGTCCGCAGCCGGTGCCGCCGCAGCAGCAGCACCCGATGGGCGGCCCGCCGCAGCTTCCGGGCGGTGCGCCGCAGCTCCCCGCGGGACCCAGCGCGCACGGCCCGCAGGGCGGTCCGCAGGGTCAGGGGCAGATGGGTCAGGGTCAGATGGGGCAGGGCCAGATGGGCCAGGGCCCCATGGGGCAGGGTCCGGGTCCGATGGGCCAGGGTCCGATGGGTGGCCCGATGGGCGGTCCCATGGGCGGCCACGGTCCGCAGATGCCGCAGCCCGGTCAGGGCCCCGGCGGCGACAGCGCCGCCCGTGTGCTCTCCCTCGCCCAGCAGACCGCCGACCAGGCGATCGCGGAGGCCCGTTCCGAGGCCAACAAGATCGTCGGCGAGGCCCGTTCGCGTGCCGAGGGCCTGGAGCGGGACGCCCGTGCCAAGGCCGACGCCCTGGAGCGGGACGCGCAGGAGAAGCACCGTGTCGCGATGGGCTCCCTGGAGTCCGCCCGCGCCACCCTGGAGCGCAAGGTCGAGGACCTGCGCGGCTTCGAGCGCGAGTACCGCACCCGTCTGAAGTCCTACCTGGAGTCGCAGCTGCGTCAGCTGGAGACGCAGGCCGACGACTCGCTGGCGCCGCCGCGGACCCCGGCGACCGCTTCGCTGCCGCCGTCCCCGGCGCCTTCGATGGCCTCGGCCGGCGCGGGTGCCCCGTCCTACGGCAGCAACCAGTCCATGGGGGGCACCCAGTCCCCGGGCGGGCCGTCCTACGGCGGGCAGCAGCAGATGTCGCCCGCCATGACGCAGCCGATGGCGCCGGTGCGGCCGCAGGGGCCCCAGCCCATGCAGCAGGCCCCGTCCCCGATGCGTGGGTTCCTCATCGATGAGGACGACAACTGACGGGCCTCGCGCCCTAGGCGTCGGCAAGTTCGTACAGGGCGGAGCCCCCGGAGTTTCCGGGGGCTCCGCCCTTTTGCGCGCGCGGATACCGGGGTAAGGCGAAGGCCCGGCTCCGTCGCCTGAGCTGCGGGGCCGGGCCTTCGGTGGTGCCGCTACGCCTTGCGGAGGCGGAAGGTGAGGTTCAGGGAGTCGTCCTCGAACGGCTCGCCGTAGGTGTCGTCCGCCTCGCCGGAGGCGAAGTCCGTGGCGAGGACCTCGTCGGCGATGAGGGCGGCGTGGTCGGTGAGGGCCGTGGCCGTGGCCTCGTCGGGGGAGTGCCAGCGCAGGGCGATGCGGTCCGCGACGTCCAGGCCGCTGTTCTTGCGGGCCTCCTGGATCAGACGGATCGCGTCCCTGGCCAGGCCCGCGCGCCGCAGCTCGTCCGTGAGCTCCAGGTCGAGGGCGACCGTGGCGCCGGAGTCGGACGCCACCGACCAGCCCTCGCGCGGGGTCTCCGTGATGATGACCTCGTCCGGGGCGAGGCTCACCCGCTCGCCGTCGACCTCCACCGACGCCGTGCCCGCGCGCAGGGCGAGGGACAGGGCGGCCGCGTCGGCGTCGGCGACGGCCTTGGCGACCGCCTGGACGCCCTTGCCGAAGCGCTTGCCCAGGGCACGGAAGTTGGCCTTGGCGGTGGTGTCGACCAGGGAGCCGCCGACGTCGGAGAGCGACGCCAGGGAGGAGACGTTCAGCTCCTCGGTGATCTGGGTGTGCAGCTCCGGGTTGAGGGACTCGAAGCCCGACGCCGCGATCAGCGCGCGGGACAGCGGCTGCCGGGTCTTGACGCCCGACTCCGCGCGCGTGGCCCGGCCGAGCTCGACCAGGCGGCGCACGAGGACGATCTGCTTCGACAGGTCCGGGTCGATCGCCGACAGGTCCGCCTCCGGCCAGGAGGACAGGTGCACCGACTCCGGGGCGTCCGGCGTGACCGGCACGACCAGGTCCTGCCAGACGCGCTCCGCGATGAACGGCGTCAGCGGGGCGAGCAGGCGCGTGACCGTCTCGACGACCTCGTGCAGCGTGCGCAGCGCGGCCGCGTCGCCCTGCCAGAAGCGGCGCCGCGAGCGGCGGACGTACCAGTTGGAGAGGTTGTCCACGAAGGTGGAGAGCAGCTTGCCCGCGCGCTGGGTGTCGTAGGCGTCCAGGGCCTGCGTCACCTGGTCGGTGAGGGCGTGCAGCTCGCTGAGCAGCCAGCGGTCCAGGAGCGGGCGGTCGGCGGGGGCCGGATCGCTGTCCGAGGGTGCCCACTTCGACGTACGGGCGTACAGCGCCTGGAAGGCGACCGTGTTCCAGTACGTCAGGAGGGTCTTGCGGACGACTTCCTGGATGGTGCCGTGGCCCACGCGGCGGGCCGCCCAGGGGGAGCCGCCCGCCGCCATGAACCAGCGGACGGCGTCGGCGCCGTGCTGGTCCATGAGCGGGATCGGCTCCAGGGTGTTGCCCAGGTGCTTGGACATCTTGCGGCCGTCCTCGGCGAGGATGTGGCCGAGGCAGACGACGTTCTCGTACGAGGACTTGTCGAAGACCAGGGTGCCGACGGCCATGAGCGTGTAGAACCAGCCGCGGGTCTGGTCGATGGCCTCGCTGATGAACTGCGCGGGGTAGCGGCTCTCGAACAGTTCCTTGTTCTTGTGCGGGTAGCCCCACTGCGCGAACGGCATCGAGCCCGAGTCGTACCAGGCGTCGATGACCTCGGGCACGCGCACCGCTTCGAGGGCGCAGTCCTCGTGGGTGCAGGGGAAGGTGACCTCGTCGATGAAGGGGCGGTGCGGGTCGAGCGCCGACTGGTCGGTGCCGGTCAGCTCGGTGAGCTCCGCGCGCGAGCCGACGCAGGTGAGATGGCCCTCCTCGCAGCGCCAGATGGGCAGCGGAGTGCCCCAGTAGCGGTTGCGGGACAGCGCCCAGTCGACGTTGTTGGTCAGCCAGTCGCCGAACCGGCCGTGCTTGACGGAGTCCGGGAACCAGTTGGTCTTCTCGTTCTCCTCCAGGAGCCGGTCCTTGACGGCCGTGGTGCGGATGTACCAGGAGGGCTGCGCGTAGTAGAGGAGCGCCGTGTGGCAGCGCCAGCAGTGCGGGTAGCTGTGCTCGTAGGCGATGTGCCGGAAGAGCAGGCCGCGGTCGTCCAGGTCCTTGGTGAGGCTCTCGTCGGCCTTCTTGAAGAAGACGCCGCCCACGAGCGGGACGTCCTCCTCGAAGGTGCCGTCCGGGCGGACCGGGTTCACCACCGGCAGGCCGTAGGAACGGCAGACCTTGAGGTCGTCCTCACCGAAGGCGGGGGACTGGTGGACGAGGCCGGTGCCGTCCTCCGTGGTGACGTAGTCCGCGTTGACGACGTAGTGCGCCTCGGCGGGGAAGGCGACGAGCTCGAAGGGGCGCTGGTACGTCCAGCGCTCCATCTCGGCGCCGGTGAAGCTCTGGCCCGTGGTCTCCCAGCCCTCGCCGAGCGCCTTCTCCACCAGGGGCTCCGCGACGACCAGCTTCTCCTTGCCGTCGGTCGCCACCACGTAGGTGACGTCCGGGTGGGCGGCGACCGCCGTGTTGGACACCAGCGTCCACGGGGTGGTCGTCCACACCAGGAGGGCGGCCTCACCCGCGAGGGGGCCGCCGGTCAGCGGGAAGCGGACGTAGACGGACGGGTCGACGACCGTCTCGTAGCCCTGCGCCAGCTCGTGGTCGGACAGGCCCGTGCCGCAGCGGGGGCACCAGGGGGCGACGCGGTGGTCCTGGACGAGCAGGTCCTTGTTGAAGATCTCCTTCAGGGACCACCAGACGGAGTCGACGTACTCCGGGTTCATCGTGCGGTACGCCTCGTCGAGGTCGACCCAGTAGCCCATGCGGGTCGTGAGGTCGGCGAAGGCGTCCGTGTGCCGGGTCACGGACTCGCGGCACTTGGCGTTGAACTCGGCGATGCCGTACGCCTCGATGTCCTTCTTGCCGTTGAAGCCGAGTTCCTTCTCGACGGCCAGCTCGACGGGCAGGCCGTGGCAGTCCCAGCCGGCCTTTCGGGCGACGTGATAGCCGCGCATGGTGCGGAAGCGCGGGAAGACGTCCTTGAAGACGCGGGCCTCGATGTGGTGTGCGCCGGGCATGCCGTTGGCCGTGGGCGGGCCCTCGTAGAACACCCACTCGGGGCGGCCCTCGGACTGCTCCAGGCTCTTGGCGAAGATCTTCTGCTCGCGCCAGAAGTCGAGCACGGCGTGCTCCAGGGCGGGCAGGTCGACCTGGGCCGGCACCTGGCGGTACTGCGGGGGCGGTGTCATGTTCGCGCTTCCTCCGGCGGACGTTCTTCCCTTCCGTCGGAGGGACGAGAGGCTGCGCTGCTGCGCTCCCGCGGTACCACCCTCCTTGGCCCTCCTGGCGCGGGCGGCGCCCTGGAAAGCCCCCTCATTGGGGTCGCGATGCCGGGTCTACTTGCCGGGTCCGCCCCTCTTCGGGGTCGGCCGCGGCGTTCTTCCGGCGGCTCCGGGGTGATCTTCGCGTCGCGCTCGCCCCCGGGCTCTCACCGTCCCCGGGTCGCTCCTGGCCGCGTACGCCGCTACTCGTCCCCATCCACGCTTCTCGCTCCGGCCAGTGTACGGCGCCGGGACGGGGTCGGCCGACCGGTTTTCGGCGGGGCCGGGCGGGGCGGGAGCGCGGGCCCGCCCTGACCCGAATGGCCAGACGCGCGCCGACGGGTCCGCGCACGCTCCCGTCGGCGGATTTACGGGGCGGGGAGCTGGGCACAACGCTTGCAGGCTCGTCGCGCGGCACCCGCGGGGCGGGCTCATCGGGCGGCGTGCCCCGTTGCCGCGGACGTGGAGTCGATTTATCGTCCCAGCACGATTCGCGTGCAAGATCACAATATGTGAAGGGGCCGCGGCCATGGTGGCGAAGAAGACCGCCGGACAGCAGTCGGCGTCGAACAGATCCACCGGTTCCTCGGCGGGGCCGAGAAGGGCTGCCTCCGGCACGGGGGCTGCCTCCGGCGCTTCGGCCGTGCCCGAGTCCGAGGGGGCGACCGCGGCCGCCGGGGCCCCCGCGAAGCGGCCTCCGGCCAAGAGGGCTTCTGCCGCGAAGAAGCGGCCTCCAGCCGAGAGGGCTTCTGCCGCGAAGGGGGGTGGTCCGGCGGAGAAGGCCACTGCCACGAAGGCGGCCGCCGCGCACACTGGCGCCACGAAGGCCGGAGCCAAGAAGACAGCCACTGCCAAGACAGCCACTGCCAAGGCAGGCACTACGAAGGCAGGCACTACGAAGGTGGCCGCCACGAAGGCCGGCGCTACGGAGACGGCCGCCACGGAGACGGCCGCCACGGAGACGGCGACCACTACGAAGGCGACCACTACGAAGACGGCTGCTACGAAGGCGACCACTACGAAGGCGGCCGCCAAGAAGTCGGGCACAGCGAAGTCGGCCAAGGCGGCAGTGACGGCCAAGAAGGCCGCTGCCAAGAAGAGCGCCGCCAAGGAGACTGCCGCCAAGGAGTCCGCACCCGGGAAGTCCGTGGCCACGAAGGCCGTGGCCGGGGAGGTGGAGGGCGGGGTGTCTGCGTCCAAGAAGGCGACGGGCGCCGCCAAGGGCCCCGGGGCCGGAAAGCGTACGGCCAGGAAGACGGCCGCGTCCGCGGCCGACGGTGCGGCTCAGGCCGCGGAGACGACGGGAGCCACGACGGTGGTTGCGAAGAAGACTCCGGGCACGGCGACGGCGGCGAAGAAGCCGGATGCGGTGCCCAAGGCGCGGGCCGCGGCGGCGGCACCCGGCGAGCTCGCGGTGCGGCCCGGCGAGGACCCGTGGACCCCGGCGGAGGTCGCCGAGGCACGGACCGAGCTGATGGCCGAGACCATGCGGCTGCGGACCGAGATCGAGGCGTCCGAGACGTCCCTCGCGGGCCTGATGCGGGACTCCGGGGACGGCGCGGGCGACGACCAGGCGGACACCGGCACCAAGAACATCACCCGGGAGCACGAGATGGCGCTCGCCGCCAACGCCCGGGAGATGCTGGAGCAGACGGAACGCGCCCTGGAGCGCCTCGACGCGGGCACCTACGGTCTCTGCGAGAACTGCGGCAACCCCATCGGCAAGGCGCGCATGCAGGCCTTCCCGCGCGCCACCCTGTGCGTCGAGTGCAAGCAGAAGCAGGAACGGCGCTACTGAGCGTGGCCTGGGCGCCGTGGACCGTACGTGTGTGCCGTACCCTCGTCCCCAGTCAGGTACCTAGGTCGAGGGACTCACGTGGCAGAGGCGGAGCGCATCATCGGTACGCCGGACATCCCTGAGGCGGCGGGAGCCGGACCGGAGCAGTCCGCTTCCGGCTCCACGGAGGAATCCGGCTCCACGGAGGAATCCGGCGCCACGGAAGAATCCGGCGCCACGGAAGAATCCGGCGCCACGGAAGAATCCGGCGCCACGGACGCCGCGCCGTCCAACGACGAGCGCCCCGAGGGCGAGCGCCCCAAGGGGCGGCGCAAGATCGCCGTGCTGTTCGGCGTGGCCCTGTTCGCCTACGGCCTGGACCTCATCAGCAAGATGATCGTGGTCGCCAAGCTGGAGCACCACGACTCGATCGAGGTGGTCGGCGACCTGCTGCGCTTCAACGCCATCCGCAACGCGGGCGCCGCGTTCGGCTTCGGTGAGGCGTACACGATCATCTTCACGGTGATCGCCGCGGCCGTGATCGTCGTGATCGCCAGGCTCGCCCGCAAGCTGTACAGCCTGCCCTGGGCGATCGCCCTCGGTCTGCTCCTCGGCGGCGCGCTCGGCAACCTCACCGACCGGATCTTCCGCTCGCCGGGCCTCTTCAAGGGCGCGGTGGTCGACTTCATCGCGCCGAAGAACTTCGCGGTGTTCAACCTCGCGGACTCCGCGATCGTCTGCGGCGGCATCCTGATCGTGCTGCTCTCCTTCCGCGGGCTCGACCCCGACGGCACCGTGCACAAGGACTGACACCCCTCCTGCATACTCGTGGGGTGAGCACGATTCCCGAGATCCGTACCCTGCCCGTACCGGACGGCCTGGAGGGCGAGCGCGTCGACGCCGCCATCTCGCGCATGTTCGGTTTCTCCCGCACGAAGGCCGCCGAGCTCGCGGCCGCAGGCAAGGTGCTGGTCGACGGCGCGGTGGCCGGCAAGTCCGAGCGCGTGCACGGCGGCGCCTGGCTGGAGGTGGAGATGCCGCAGGCGGCCCCGCCCGTACAGGTCGTCGCCGAGCCCGTCGAGGGCATGGAGATCGTGCACGACGACGAGGACATCGTCGTGATCGTCAAGCCCGTGGGCGTGGCCGCGCACCCGAGCCCCGGCTGGACCGGCACGACCGTGATCGGCGGTCTCGCCGCCGCCGGATACCGCATCTCGACCTCCGGCGCCGCGGAGCGCCAGGGCATCGTGCACCGCCTGGACGTCGGCACGTCCGGGCTGATGGTCGTCGCCAAGTCGGAGCGTGCGTACACGTCGCTGAAGCGCCAGTTCAAGGAGCGCACGGTCGACAAGCGCTACCACGCGCTCGTGCAGGGCCACCCCGACCCGATGAGCGGCACCATCGACGCCCCCATCGGCCGCCACCCCAACCACGACTACAAGTGGGCGGTCACGGCCGAGGGCAAGCCCTCCGTCACGCACTACGACCTGATCGAGGCCTTCCGCGCCGCCTCCCTGCTCGACATCAAGCTGGAGACGGGCCGCACCCACCAGATCCGCGTGCACATGTCGGCGCACCGGCACCCCTGCGTGGGCGACCTGACGTACGGCGCCGACCCCACGATCGCCAAGCGCCTCGGCCTCACCCGCCAGTGGCTGCACGCGATGCGGCTCGGCTTCGAGCACCCCGGCGACGGCCAGTGGGTGGAGTTCGGGAGCGACTACCCCGACGACCTCCAGCAGGCGCTCGACCGGGTCCGCGCGGAGAGCGCGTGACCGCCCCGGACGGCGTGGCCGCCGACGCCGGGGTGACCTGCCGGGTCGCGGCGGACCAGGGAGACCTGGACGCCTGCTTCGCCGTGCGCAAGGAGGTCTTCGTCGCCGAGCAGGGGGTGCCGGAGGACCTGGAGTACGACGAGTACGACGCGGGGGCCGTGCACGTGCTCGCCGTGCGGAGCGGCGACGGGACGCCCCTGGGCACGGGACGGCTGCTCACCGGCGCCGCGGCGGTCGTGAAGAACGGCGATCCGGACACCGGCGTCGGGGCGCTCGGGCGGCTCGCCGTGCTGCGTTCCGCGCGGGGTCTCGGCGCCGGGGCCGCGCTGGTGGGGGCCATAGAGGACGCCGCCCGGGAACGCGGGCTCACGGCTGTCGACCTGCACGCGCAGACGCATGCGTTGGGGTTCTACGAACGGCTCGGCTACGCGGCGTACGGAGCGGAGTTCCTGGACGCGGGCATTCCGCATCTGGCGATGCGCAAGGCGTTGCTGTAGTCGACGCGGAAAGCGTTGCCGTAGCTGTCGCGCAAGGCGCCGTGGTCGTGCGGCGTGATCGCGCGGGGTGCGTGGCAAGGTTGAGGGGCTGATCGTTTCCGTCTCCCACCGCCGGAGGGCACCCCGTGGATCAACTGGCACTGATGCTCGTGCTGTTGCTGGGGGCGCTGGTCACCGTACCGCTGGGGGACCGGGTCGGGCTGCCCGCGCCGGTGCTCATGACACTCATCGGGGGCGTCCTCGCCTTCGTGCCGTTCGTGCCGAACGTCGACGTGCCGCCCGACCTCATCCTGCCGCTCGTCCTGCCCCCGCTCCTGTACGCGGCCGTGCAGCGCACGTCCTGGCGGCAGTTCGCGGCCAACATCCGGCCGATCCTGCTGCTCGCGGTGGCGCTGGTGTTCGTGACCACCGCCGCCGTCGCGGCCGTCGCGAACGCCGTGGTGCCGGGCCTGCCGCTGGTCGCCGCCGTCGCCCTCGGCGCGCTCGTCGCCCCGCCGGACCCGGTGGCCGCGACCGCCGTCGCCGGGTCGCTCGGGCTGCCGCGCCGCCTGGTGTCGATCCTGGAGGGCGAGGGCCTCTTCAACGACGTGACCGCCATCGTGCTGTACCACGTGGCGATCGCCGCCGCCGTCAGCGGCGACTTCTCCTGGTCCGCCGCCGCGGGCCAGCTCGTGCTCTCGGCCGTCGTCGCCGTGGCCGTCGGCCTCGTGCTCGGCTGGCTCTCCAACAAGCTGATGGCCCTCCTCGACGACGCCACCCTTCAGACCGGCCTGACGCTCCTGGTGCCGTTCGTCGCCTACGTCCTCGCCGAGGAGCTGCTCGGCTCCGGCGTCCTCGCCGTGCTGACCACCGCGCTCTATCTCGCGGAGAACGCCACCGACGCCGACGACGTACTCGGCCGGATCACCGGACAGTCCTTCTGGGAGATCGTCGACACGCTCGTCACCGGCGTCGCCTTCGGGCTCATCGGGCTCGAACTGCACAACGTCTTCGGCACTGCCGACGGGCGCGAGTGGGAGATGGCCGGCTGGGGCGCCGCCGTCGTCGCGGTCGTCGTCGGCGTACGCCTGCTGTGGCTCCTGCCCGCCACCTGGCTTGCCAAGCGGCTGCACAAGCGCAGGGACTACGACGAGGAGATCCCGACCACCTGGCGCGAGACCGTCGTCATGTGGTGGTCGGGGATGCGCGGTGTGGCGTCGGTCGCACTGGCCCTCGCCATTCCGCTGGAGACGGACGCCGGGACTCCGTTCCCCGCCCGCGACGAGATCGTCTTCATCGCCTTCTGCGTGATCGTCGCGACGCTCGTCGCGCAGGGCCTCACGCTGCCGTGGCTGGTGAAGAGGCTCGGCGTGCGCGCGGACACCGACGCCGAGCGGGATCTCGAGCGCGCGCTCGCGGTGCGCGCCGCCAAGGCCGCCAAGGCCCGTCTGAAGGAGATCGAGGACGTCGAGGAGCTGCCCGAGGAGATCTCCGAGCGGCTGCTGCGCGGCGCCTTCGACATCGGCGCCCGGATCAGCCCGGACATCGTGGACGACGAGCGCCGCGAGCGGCACGTGAAGCGGGTCGACCGGCTGAAGGCCCTCCAGCGCATCCAGCGCGAGATGATGTCGGCCGCCCGCCACGAGGTCCTGTCCGCCCGCAGCGAACCCGGTTACGACCCGGAGATCGTGGACCGGGTGCTGCACCACCTCGACGTACGTAGCCTGCGGTGACACGGAGCGGCCGCCCCTTCCGGTGACAGGAGGGGCGGCCGCGGGTACCGGTGTCGTCAGCCGCGTCCCGTGCGCGGCACGTGCGGAGTCATCGGGCGCGGACGGTCCCCGTTCGGCGACTCCGCCGCCCAGGCCGTGTTGACCCGGGGCAGCGCGTACGGATGGTGCTCGGTCAGCCAGGCGACGAGCTGTTCGCGCACCGTCACCCGCACCGTCCATATGTCGTCGGCGTCCTTGGCGGTCACCAGGGCCCGCACCTGGACGGTGTTCGGCGTGGTGTCCGTGACGGCGAGACCCCAGTCGCGGCCGTCCCAGGCGGCGCAGTCGCGCAGGATGTCGTGCAGCTTCTCCCGCATGGCCGCCATCGGTGCCGTGTGGTCGAGCTGGAAGAAGACGGTGCCGGTCATCTGGGCGCCGCCGCGGGACCAGTTCTCGAACGGCTTCGACGTGAAGTACGACACGGGCATCGTGATCCGCCGCTCGTCCCACGTGCGCACCGTCAGGAACGTCAGGGTGATCTCGTCGACGACACCCCACTCGCCGTCGACCACCACCGTGTCGCCGATCCGCACCATGTCGCCGAAGGCGATCTGAAGCCCCGCGAAGAGGTTGCCGAGGGTGGACTGGGCGGCCACACCGGCGACGATGCCGAGGATGCCCGCCGAGGCGAGCAGCGAGGCCCCGGCCGCCTGCATGGCGGGGAAGGTCAGCAGCATCGCGGCGGCGGCGACCACACCGACGACGGCCGCGACCACGCGCTGGATCAGCGTGACCTGCGTACGGACGCGCCGGACCCGGGCCGGGTCGCGGTGCGCGTTGGCGTAGCGCGCGTACGAGGACTCCACCACGGCAGCGGAGATCCGCACGGCGAGCCAGGCCACCGAGCCGATCAGCACCAGCGTGAGCGCTCTGCCGAGGCCCACCGAGTGCTCTTCGGTGATCTTCGCTTGTTCGTACGAACCCCTCAGCAGGGCCGTGCACATGACCACTTGCAGCGGCAGCCGGCAGCGCCGCAGCAGCCCCCACAGGGGCTGGTGCGGCTGTCGGGCGTCGGCACGGCGCAGCACCCAGTCGGCCAGCCAGCCGACCGCAAGCGTGAGCACGACCGAGCCGCCGATCACGATCAACGGACGCAGTACGTTCTCCATGCCTCCGAGGGTAGGTGCACCCGCCCACTGCTCCAGTAGGCAGGTGGCACGATGGTTCCATGAACATCGTGCTTTTCCATTCGACGTACGGGCTGCGGCCCGCGGTGCGGGCGGCGGCCGACCGGCTGCGCGAGGCGGGCCACGAGGTGTGGACGCCCGACCTCTTCGAGGGCCGCACCTTCGGGACCGTCGAGGAAGGGCTGGCCTTCAAGGAGGAGCTGGGCAAGGACGAGCTCCTGAAGCGCGCGGTGCTCGCCGCCGCGCCCCTCTCCGAGCGGGGCGTGGTCTACGCGGGCTTCTCGCTCGGGGCCTCCATCGGACAGACCCTCGCCCTCGGTGACGACAAGGCGCGCGGCCTGCTCCTGCTGCACGGCACCTCGGACATCGCCGAGAACGCGTCCGTGGACGAGCTGCCGGTGCAGCTGCACGTCGCCGAGCCGGACCCGTTCGAGACGGACGACTGGCTCAACGCCTGGTACCTGCGGATGGGCCGCGCCGGGGCCGACGTGGAGGTCTACCGCTATCCGGGCGCCGGTCACCTGTACACCGACCCGGACCTGGACGACTACGACGCCGAGGCGGCGGAGGCGACGTGGCGCACGGCACTGGGGTTCCTGGACAGCCTGTGACCTGCGCGCCTCCCGCGCGGCGGCGGCCGCTCAGGGGCGCGTGCAGCGGCCCACCGGGCTGCTCGCGGGCGGCTTGCACTGAAGCGGCAGGTCCGCGCCGCTGTCGCTGAGATAGCGCCCCAGGCACGCCCTGTCCGTGGTGCGGCCGCGTTCCGCGCAGAACCGCAGCGCCGCCCCGCCGTCGGCGAAGGGGCCCGGCGCGTAGAACACCCAGAAGCCCGGACGCAGCGAGGCGTAGTCGTCGCTGTGCAGGTACCGGGCCTCCGGCACCGCCCTGCGCAGGGCGGCCAGCTTGCGGTCGCGGGTGGCGGCGGACGAGCTGTCCGGTTCGGAGTGCAGTTGCGCGATCCAGCGCCCGGACGGGGGCGGCGCCGACGAGGCGGGTTCCGAGCCGGGCGGTGACTCGGCCGGTGACCCGGCGGGCGGGCCGGTCGTGGCGGAGGGCGGCGGTGCGGGCGCCGGTGCGGACGGCGTGCGGGTTGCGCCGGCGGGCGGCCCGGCAGAATCCGGCGTACGGGACGTTCCGGCCCCGGCACCGCTCGTACGGGCGCCGCCGTCTCCGGCGCCGTCGCTCCCGCTGTCACGCAGCGCCAGGGCGAGGGCCATCCCCGCCACGAGGGCGACGGCCACCGCCACCGCGGCCACGATCACCGGTGTGCGCCGCCGGGCGTCACCGGCGGGGAACGGGCCGGAGGCGGCGGGAGTGGCGGCAGTGGTGGGTAGACCCGGTGCGGGGCCGGGTGGGGGCGCGGGAGGCGGCACCGGGTCCGGCGGAGTCGCGGGAGCAGGGGGTGCGGCGGGCCGCGGTGCCGTCTCGGTGGGCTGGTACGACACGCCCTCCGCGACCGCGGCGAGCAGCTCGTCGAGGCGGTCCGCCGTGGGCCGCAGCGCCGGGTCCCGTACGAGGAGCGCCGCGAGGACCGGCGCCAGCGGACCCGAGCGCACCGGTGGCGGCACCGGCTCCTCCAGGACCGCGGCCAGCGTGGCCAGGGTGGAGGTCCTGCGCAGCGGACTCTCGCCCTCCACGGCCACGTACAGGACCAGGCCGAGGGACCACAGGTCGGCCTCCGGGCCCTCGCCGGTGCCCCGGACGCGCTCGGGAGCCATGTACTCCGGCGAGCCGATCAGGTCGCCGGTGGCCGTGAGCCGTGTGGAGCCCCGCAGCGCGGCGATGCCGAAGTCGGTGAGCACGACGGGCGGAACGCCGTCCGGCCGGCCGGGGGAGGGGGCGCGCAGCAGGACGTTGGCGGGTTTGAGGTCGCGGTGCAGGATGCCCGCCGCGTGGGCGACACGCAGGGCCGAGAGCAGTTCGCGTCCCATGCGCGCCGCCTCCCGGGGCGGCAGTGTGCGCTCTTCGAGGAGGTCCTGGAGGGTGCGTCCGGGCAGCAGCTCCATCACGAGCCACGGATGCGGCTCGACGTCGACGATGTGGTGGATCGTCACGACGTGCGGGTGGTTGAGCCGGGCCAGGGCCCTGGCCTCGCGCAGGACGCGCTCCCGCAGTACGCGGGAGGTCTCCTGCCCCTGCGGCTCCCCGGAGGCGTCACCGCCCGGTTCCGGGCCCGGGGGCAGTACCTCCTTCAGCGCCACCTCGCGGTGGAGCACGGTGTCGCGCGCCCGCCACACCGTGCCCATGCCGCCGCTGCCGAGCCGCTCCAGCAACTCGAAGCGCCCGTCGACCATGTCCCCCCGGCCACTCATGGGCGCCAGGGTAGGGGCTAACGCACCGGCGCGTGCACCCGCTCGACCTTCTGCGTCCCGCTCACGGTGCGGTACGAACGAGCCCACGACGACGTCGCGTGCGGGTCGGTGCGGTCGGAGAGGACGTAGTAGTCCATCTGGGACCGCTCTTCGGTCACGTCCAGGACGCCGTACCCGTGCGAGTCCATGTCCAGGTACTTCACATGGCGGTTGGCGGCCTTGACCGCGGCGACGCCGACGAGCGACAGCGTGTGCGGCGCGACGTTCAGGAAGTCGTCGACGTTGTCGGAGGTCACGGACGTGACGACGAACTCCGTGGCCGCGGACGGCGAGCCCGGGTAGGTGGCGGCGGTCACCGGCACGTCGTTGGCCCACGCCATGTGGATGTCACCGGTCAAAAAGACCGTGTTCCGGACGGCCTTGTCGCGCAGGTGCCCGATCAGCTCCTTGCGGTCGTGGGTGTAGCCGTCCCACTGGTCGGTGTTGACGGCGAGACCGCCCTCGGGCAGGCCGAGCAGCTTCGCGAGCGGCTTCAGCAGGTACGCGGGCAGCGACCCGAAGGCGACCGGCGAGATCATCACCGAGGTGCCGACGAGCTGCCAGGTGGCGTTCGAGGCGGTCAGGCCGGACTTCAGCCAGTCGAGCTGGGCGCGGCCGGTGATCGTCCGCGTGGGGGAGTCGACGTCGCCGCTGCCGACGCCCGCCTGCTGCGAGCGGAAGGAGCGCAGGTCGAGCAGGTGCAGATCGGCGAGCCTGCCGAAGCGCAGCCGGCGGTAGACGGTGCCCTCGGTGGCCGGGCGCACCGGCATCCACTCGAAGTAGGCCTGCTTGGCGGCGGCCACGCGCGCGGCCCAGGGGCCCTCGGTGGCCGGGGTGTGGTTCTCCGCGCCGCCCGACCAGGCGTCGTTGGCGACCTCGTGGTCGTCCCAGATCGCGATCACCGGGTGCGTGCCGTGCATCGCCTGTGCGTCGGGGTCGCTCTTGTGGGCGCCGTGCCGGGTGCGGTAGTCGGCGAGGGTGAGGATCTCGTGCCGGGGCCGGTGCTCGCGCACGACGTCGCCGGACGAGGCGAAGCCACCGGACGCGTACTCGTAGAGATAGTCGCCGAGGTGCAGGACCGCGTCGAGTTCGGTGCGCGCGGCCAGGTGGCGGTAGGCGGAGAAGTACCCGGCCTCCCAGTTGGAGCAGGACACGACCCCGAAGCGGATTCCGGCCGCCGAGGCCTCGTGGGCGGGTGCGGTGCGGGTGCGGCCCACGGGGGAGCGGACCGGCGACCCGCCCTCGCCGCCTTCGTTGCCACTGCTGCCACCGCTGCCACCGTTGCTCACTGAGAAGCGGTAGTAATAGGTGCTCGCCTGGCGCAGGCCCCTTACATCGGCCTTGACCGTGTGGTCGCCCGCGGCCTTCGCCGTGATCGTGCCGCTGCGGACGACCCGCGTGAAGTCCTTGTCCTCGGCCACTTCCCAGCGCACCTCGGTGTCCGGGCCCTTCCCGGACCCCGGGGACGCCTCGGGCACCGGTGTGACGCGCGTCCACAGCAGGACGCCGTCGGGCAGCGGGTCACCGGAGGCGACGCCGTGCAGGAAGGCGGGACCGTCGGCGGCACGGGCGGCCGGGATCGCCGCGAGCGGGGCGGCGAGGGCGGCGCCCGCGGCCGCGGCCTTGACGACGGTGCGGCGGCTCGGTGCGCGGGAGGCGTCCGGGGATCTCTCGGAAACCTCGGCGGACGCGGCGGCGTTGTTGTCTATTCGACTGGTCACAGGGCGGACCCTACGGACCGGTAACGGCGAAGAGCGGGCGACTGCCAAAAGTTCGCCCGCTCTTCCGCAACGCGCCTACTGCGCCTGCGTGATAACCCCCGGATCAGGCCTCGCCACTCCCGGCGCGGGCCTGGTGGCCCCGAGGATCAGGCCTTCAGCTGCTCACCGACGGCCTTGTCGAACTCCTGGACCGACATCGGCGCGTTCTTGCCGTCGGCGCCCTTGAGCTGCTTGCCGTTCATGACGAAGGCGGGGGTCCCCTCGACGCCGTCCTTGTTGTCGTCGAAGGTCTTGGACATCTCCAGGGCCCACCGGTCGTACGTGCCGTCCTCGACCGCCTTCTTGAAGGCCGCGCTCTTCTTGAGCTCGGGCACCTCGTTGGCGATCTTCAGCAGCAGGTCGTCGTCCTTGAACTTGTCCTCCTGCTCGTTCGGGTGGTTGTCGGCCGAGTACAGCGCCTTCTTGTAGGCGAGGAAGGCGTCCGGGGACACGTTCAGGGCGGCACCGAGGGCGCTCATCGCGTTGCGGGAGCCCTCACCGGGGAGGTTCCGGTCGAGGAAGGTGGCGCCGATGAACTGGACCTTGTACTTGCCCTCCTTGAGGTCCTTCTCGACCGTCGGGCCGACGGCCTGCTCGAAGCTGGCGCAGACGGGGCAGCGCGGGTCCTCGTAGACCTTCAGGGTCTTCTTGGCGCTCGCCTTGCCGACGACGACGGTCGTGCCGTTCTCACCGGTGGTGTTGGCAGGCTTGACCAGCTTCTTGTCCTTGGCCTCGTCCCAGTACCCGGGCTTGTTGTTCTGCACGACGGCGTACGAGACGCCGCCCGCGATGGCGAGGACACCGAGGATGGAGGCGCCGACGAGGATCGACCGCTTGCGCTTCTCGCGCCGGCGCTCCGCCTCCTGCTGGGCGCGGATCCGCTCGCGGGCCGCCTGCTTCGATGCCTGGCTGTTGCGCTTGCTCATGATTCTTCTCCGTGGTGGGGCTGCTGGATACGGCTGTGCTCAGGCGAATGCGGCCGAGCACGGCGGTCCACGCCGTCCCACGCTGTGCACGAGCAGTCTGCTGCGGACGACCGGCGTCCGGCGCACGGGGCGCGGCAGGCGGCGCGCGGGCTCGCTGCGCGGGGTCACCGCGGCGACCACGACGATCAGTGGCCGGAACGTCGCCGCTGCGGCGGCGCGCAGCAGCCTGGCGACGGCGCGTTCACCGCGCCCGAGCCAGGAGGCGGCGAGCAGCCCGGTCGCGATGTGCGCGGCGAGCAGAAGCCAGGCCGCGGCGGGGTCGGCGTCGGCGAGCAGCGCGGTGGCGCCGTGGCTCTCGCCGCCGCCCGCCATCCGGGCCAGCGGCGTGCCGACGCTGCCGCCGCCGCACAGCACGTCGAAGCCCACGGAGCGCAGGGGCCCGGCGACCGGGCCGCCCGCCTGGCCGTAGCAGACGTGCTGGCCCGCCGTGAACACCGTGTCAGCGGCGAGTTCCAGCGGGATCAGCAGGGCGGCGATCGCGCCGAAGCCCCGCTCGCGCCCCGCGAGGGCGTACGCGATGAGGAACACGGCGGTGGTCACCGCGGCGAACGAGGTGAGCGGCAGCGGGGCGCGGGACAGCAGCACGTGCGACGCGGCGGAGAGCGTCACGACCAGGGCCGTGAACACCGCCGCACGCGCCACTCTGAGCTGGGTCCCGGATATGTCCATCGCGCAAGCGAGTGTGCCACGTGTCGTCGTAAGAGACCCCTAAAGGGTCGCTGTGAAAGTCCCCGTGGACGTTCCCGCGGCACCGGCGAACGGCGACATCCGGCCTACAGGCCCGGGATGCGGCCGTTGCGGAAGAGGTCGACGAAGATCTGGTGGTCCGCGCGGGCCCGTGCGCCGTAGCTGTGCGCGAAGTCCACCAGGAGGTCGGCGAAGCCGGTCTCGTCGGCGGCGATCGCGGCGTCGATGGCGCGCTCCGTGGAGAACGGCACCAGGTCGGAGTGGCCGCTCTCGTCGTCCGCCGCGGCGTGCATCGTCGCCGTGGCCCGGCCCAGGTCGGCCACCACCGCGGAGATCTCCTCCACGTCGTCGATGTCCGACCAGTCCAGGTCCACCGCGTACGGCGAGACCTCGGCGACGAGCTGGCCGGTGCCGTTCAGCTCGGTCCAGCCGAGCCAGGGGTCGGCGTGCGCTTGCAGGGCCCGCTGCGAGATGACCGTGCGGTGGCCCTCGTGCTGGAAGTAGTCGCGGATGGCGGGGTCCGTGATGTGCCGGGAGACGGCCGGGGTCTGGGCCTGCTTGAGGTAGATCACGACGTCGTTCTCCAGGGCGTCGCTGTTGCCCTCGAGCAGGATGTTGTACGACGGCAGGCCCGCCGAGCCGATGCCGATGCCGCGGCGGCCCACGACGTCCTTCACGCGGTAGGAGTCGGGGCGGGCGAGGGAGGATTCGGGGAGGGTCTCCAGATAGCCGTCGAAGGCGGCGAGGACCTTGTACCGGGTGGCGGCGTCCAGCTCGATGGAGCCGCCGCCGGGCGCGAAGCGGCGCTCGAAGTCGCGGATCTCCGTCATCGAGTCCAGGAGCTCGAAGCGGGTCAGGGAGCGGGCCGCGCGCAGGGCGTCCAGGAGCGGGCCCTGGGCCGTGTCGAGCGTGAAGGGCGGCACCTCGTCGCTCTTGGCGCCCGTCGCCAGGTCGTGGACGCGCTCGCGGTAGGCCGCCGCGTACGTGCGCACGAGGTCCGTGATCTGCTCGTCGCTGAGCGCCTTGGTGTACCCGATCAGGGCCAGGGAGGCCGCGAGGCGCTTCAGGTCCCAGGTGAAGGGGCCCACGTACGCCTCGTCGAAGTCGTTGACGTTGAAGATCAGGCGGCCCTGGGAGTCCATGTACGTGCCGAAGTTCTCGGCGTGCAGGTCGCCGTGGATCCACACCCGGCCCGTGCGGTCGTCCACGTAGGGGCCGCCGTGCTTCCCGCCGTCCGCGTGCTCGCCCTCCAGGTCGTGGTAGAAGAGGCACGCCGTGCCGCGGTAGAAGGCGAAGGCGGAGGCCGCCATCTTCCGGAACTTCACCCGGAACGCGGCGGGGTCGGCGGCGAGCAGCTCGCCGAACGCGGTGCCGAAGACGGCGAGGATCTCCTCGCCGCGCTGGTCGGCGGGGGGCTGCGGGACCGACATCGGGGGGTGCCTCCTGGTGCACGACATGGGGGACGGCTCTCCGCCCTCTCCATCCAACGGACGACCGTACTCCCGAGTGCCCGGCCGCGTACTCCCGAGTGCCCGGACGGTGTCAGTGAGCCGGACTAGACTTCCACGCTGTCCACCCCAGCCGCCCGCAGAGTCCCACCCGGAGGCCCAAGCCGTGTCGAAGCCGCCCTTCACGCACCTGCACGTCCACACCCAGTACTCGCTCCTGGACGGTGCCGCGCGGCTGAAGGACATGTTCAAGGCGTGCAATGAGATGGGCATGACGCATATCGCGATGTCCGATCACGGCAATCTGCACGGGGCGT
>NZ_WPNZ01000020.1 GCF_009755605.1 Streptomyces typhae | reverse complement strand
CCCGCACGGCACCCGACGCCGCGGGCACCGAGCCCGCCGCCTCCCCTGTGGGCACCTGGGCCGCCCAGGGGGCGGAACGGGTGGGCACAGCCACGGCCGCCGGCACCGCCAACGACGAGCGCTCCCCGTCCGACCCCCCGGCGAAGCCGGAATCCGAGGCCCCGGCGGAGCCCGAGGCACCCGCAGCGGAGCCCGCCGCCTCCCCTGTGGGCACCTGGGCCGCCCAGGGGGCGGAACGGGTGGGCACAGCCACGGCCGACGGCACCGCCAACGACGAGGGCTCCCCGTCCGACCTCCCGGCGAAGCCGGAATCCGAGGCCCCGGCGGAGCCCGAGGCACCCCCGGCGGAATCCGAGGCACCCGCAGCGGAGCCCGCGGCACCCCCGGCGGAGGCCGGTGTCCGCCCGGTCGGCAAGCCCGCCCTCGCTCTCGCCAAGCTCAGGACCAGGGCCCCCGCCCTCACCACCGCCTACAAGGCGGCAGGCGCGGCCCTCCGCAAGGCAGGGCAGAGCGGTGCCCGCGCCCGGGTCTACCTCGTGCTCGACCGGTCGGGGTCGATGCGGCCCCACTACAAGGACGGCTCCGCCCAGAACCTCGCCGACCAGGCCCTGGCCCTCGCCGCCCACACCGACCCCGGTGAGAACGGCACCGGCCCCTCGGTCCACGTGGTCTTCTTCTCGACCGACATCGACGGCACCGCCGACCTCACCCTCGACACCCACGAGAACCGCGTCGACGAACTGCACGCGTCCTACGGCCGCATGGGCCGCACCAGCTACCACCGCGCGATCGAAGAGGTCGTGGCCCACTACGAGAAGTCGGAGTCGGCCCGCACCGGCGAACCGGCCCTCGTGGTCTTCCAGACCGACGGCGCCCCGGACACCAAGGGCCCCGCCACCCAGGCCCTGGCCGACGCCGCCCGCCACCCCCTGTTCTTCTCCTTCGTCGCCTTCGGGGACAAGGACAGTAAGGCCTTCGACTACCTGCGCAGGCTCAAGGCGGACAACGCCGCGTACTTCCTCGCGGGCGAGGACCCGAGGGAACTCACCGACAAGGAGCTCTACGAGGGCATCCTCGCTGCCTGGCGGCCGGAGGGGTCGGCTCCGCACCGCGACCACGTGTGAGTCGATCTTCGTCGGGCCGTTAGGATTTCGACCATGGCGGCCACTGGATCCGAGAAGCAGGGGACGAGCGGGAACGCGAAGGCGTTCTACGTGTCGACCCCCATTTACTACGTCAACGACGCTCCTCACCTGGGCCACGCCTACACGACCGTCGCAGGCGACGTGCTCACGCGCTGGCACCGCCAGCGCGGCGAGAAGGTGTGGTACCTCACCGGCACGGACGAGCACGGTCAGAAGATCATGCGCACGGCCGAGGCGAACGGCGTCTCGCCTCAGGAGTGGTGCGACAAGCTCGTGGAGGAGGCCTGGCGGCCCCTCTGGGAGCACCTGAACATCGCGAACGACGACTTCATCCGCACCACGGAGAAGCGGCACACGGACCGCGTGCAGGAGTTCGTCCAGGATCTGTACGACAAGGGCGAGATCTACAAGGGCGGCTACGAGGGCCCGTACTGCGTCGGCTGCGAGGAGTACAAGCTCCCGGGCGAGCTCCTCGACGGCGAGGGCGAGTACGCGGGCGAGAAGCTCTGCCCGATCCACAAGAAGCCCGTCGAGCTGCTCAGCGAGGAGAACTACTTCTTCAAGCTGAGCGAGTACGGCGAGAAGCTGCTCGCCCTGTACGAGGCGAACCCCGGCTTCATCCAGCCCGAGTCCGCGCGCAACGAGGTCGTGAACTTCGTCAAGCAGGGCCTCCAGGACCTGTCGATCTCCCGGTCGACGTTCGACTGGGGCGTCAAGGTGCCCTGGGACGACAAGCACGTCATCTACGTGTGGGTCGACGCGCTCCTGAACTACGCGACGGCCGTCGGGTACAACGAGAACCCGGCCAAGTTCGACAGCACCTTCCCCGCGAACGTGCACCTCGTCGGCAAGGACATCCTGCGCTTCCACGCGGTCATCTGGCCCGCGATGCTGATGGCCCAGGGCCTGCCGCTGCCGGGCAAGGTCGCCGCCAACGGCTGGCTGATGGTCGGCGGCGAGAAGATGTCGAAGTCCAACCTGACGGGCATCAAGCCGCAGGACCTGACCTCGCACTTCGGCGTCGACGCCTACCGCTGGTACTTCCTGCGGGCGATCGCCTTCGGCCAGGACGGCTCGTTCTCCTGGGAGGACTTCACCGCCCGCTACACCAGCGAGCTGGCCAACGACTACGGCAACCTCGCCTCGCGCGTCGCCGCCATGGTCGGCAAGTACTTCGGCGGCGCGCTGCCCGCCGACGAGGCGCCCGGCGACGCCGAGCAGGCGGTCCGTGACGGTCTGGCCGCCGCGGTCGCGGAGGCCGACCGGCGCATGGGCGACGACCTCGACTTCCAGGGCGGCATCCTCGCCGTCTTCGACTTCGTGAAGCAGGTCAACGGCTACATCACGGAGCAGGAGCCCTGGAAGGTCGCCAAGGACGACTCGCCGGAGGGCCGGGCGCGCCTCGCGACCATCCTCTACACGGCCGCCGAGTCGCTCCGCGCGGTCGCGGTGCTCCTGAACCCCGTCATGCCCGAGACCTCCCAGAAGCTCTGGGACTCCCTCGGCGCGGAGGCCCCGCTGGGCGCCCTCGCCGAGCAGCGGGTCCAGGACGCCGGCACGTGGGGGCAGCTCCCGGCCGGGGCCACGGTCACCAAGGGCGCGGTGCTCTTCCCGCGCCTGGAGGAGCCCAAGCAGGCCTGATTCCCGTTTTGCGCGGGCGTCAGCGCCCGCCTATGCCTGCGTGTACGTGCCGATCAGCCGCGCGAGCTGCCTGCCCGCCGCTCGCAGCGGCTCCTCGCTGCGGCTCACCTGGGCGGTGACCTCCGCGCCCTCGAGCGCGCCGATGACGGTGGTGGCCACCTCACGGGCGTCCTGGTCGGTGAAGCCGCAGGCGCGGAGCTTCTCGGCGACGATCTTCTCCCAGCCGCGCAGGGCCTCCGCGCAGACCTGCTGGATCGCGGAGTCGGTGCCGAGGGTCTCCAGGGCCGCGGCCGTGACGGGGCAGCCGTCGACCCAGCCGGACTCCCGCAGCCCGCGGGCCAGTTCGACGGCGCAGGCCTCGACGGCGGCGGACGGGTCATCCTCGCCGCGGAGCGTGTCCTCGAGGAGCCAGGAGAACTCCTTCCCCGCATGCCGGAGCGCGGCCACGGCGACGGCCTCCTTGCCACCCGGGAAGAAGTGGTAGACGGAGCCGAGCGTGGCCTGGGCCTCGCCGGCGATCTGCTTGATGCCGGTGCCCACGTAGCCCTGCCGCTGGATGAGCCGCGCGGCGACCAGGACGATGCGCTCGCGCGTGCTGGGGGGCGCGCTGTAAAGACTCATCCGCTCACCTTACCCACTCTCTAAGTAGAGCGTTCGTTCTAGAGCTGTGCTACGTTCTGCCCCAGCGCTGAATAGAGCGCTCGTTCTAGTAACTTTACGTACTCACTGGGGGCACCCATGTCGCAATCCGTCACCGTCATCGGCCTCGGCCCCATGGGGCAGGCGATGGCCGCCGCGTATCTGGATCGGGGCTACGAGGTCACGGTCTGGAACCGCACCCCCTCCCGCGCGGACGCGCTCGTGGCGCGCGGCGCCGCGCTCGCGGCGAGCCCGGAAGAGGCCCTGCGCGCGAACCAGTTGGTGATCCTGAGCCTGATCGACTACGACGCGATGTACACGGCGTTCAAGGGCGCCGAGGAGGCCGTCGCCGGCCGGGTCCTGGTGAACCTCAGCTCGGACGTGCCGGAGAAGGCGCGCGCGGCGGCCGACTGGGTCGCGGGGCACGGCGGCACGCACCTCACGGGCGGCGTCCTGTCCCCGCCGCCGGGGATCGGCAGCCCGGACATGTCGACCTTCTACAGCGGCCCGCGCGAGGCGTACGAGACCTACCGCGCGGACCTGGAGGTCATCACGGGCAGGACCGACTACCGGGGCGAGGACCCGGGCCGGGCCGCCCTGATGTACCAGCTGAACATGGTGATCTTCTGGCCCGCGATGCTCGCGTACTGGCAGGCCGTCGCCCTCGCGGGCGCGCACGGCATCAGCGCCTCGGAGATCGCCCCGTACGCGGTCGACAACTACGCGGGCATGGGGCAGTTCATCGACTTCTACGCCCCCCGGATCGACGCCGGGAACCACGCGGGCGACGTGGACCGCGTCTCCATGGGCGTGGCGAGCATGGAGCACGTCGTCCACACGAACGCGGACGCGGGCGTGGACACGGCGTTCCCTGCGGCCGTGCTCGACGCCTTCCGGCGGGCCGCGGCGGCGGGCCGGGGCACGGACAGCTTCAGCAGCATGGTGGAGCTCCTGCGTGAACCGGCAGCCGACGCGTAGTCACGCCCGGTGACCGATTGAGCGGAGTCCCGTGCGATGTTCGCGCGCCGGAGCACGCGGCGCGCGGCACCGGCTCGTCGTCGGATCGCGCTCACCACCGGGTCAACACTGCTGCTGGGAGACGTGGTTGAGATCGCGGTCGAGAAGCCCCGTTCGGATTCAGATTACGTGACGCCCTTGCGTGTGCGAAAAAGCTAACCCTACGGTGTGTCACGCCTCGACCACACAGAGCAACACAGAGCAACGGCCCCGCCGCCCGCCTCCGACTCCACCACGACTCACTGGAGTTCCGCATGCACCGCAGCAGCGACACCGGCGACGACCACACATCTCCCTGGCAGTACACCCTGCACATCCCCAACGATCTCCGTGCCGTTCCCATCTGTCGCCGTACGCTCGGCGTCATCCTCAGCGCGCACGGCCTTTATCACCTCGCCGAGGCCGCCGAACTCGTCACCACCGAACTGGTGGCCAACGCCGTCACGCACACCAAGGGTCCCGCGGCCCTGCGCCTGCACTGGTCCGAAGCCGTGCTGCGCATCGAGGTGTGGGACGCGGACCCGACCCCGCCGCGACCACCCTCGCCTCCGGCGCAGGACGCCCTGCTGCCGGAGGCGGGCCGCGGCCTCGCCCTGGTGAAGGGGTGCGCGGACGGCTGGGGCTGGTACCACCTGGACAGTGCCCAGCTGTCGGACGGGGAGGGCAAGTTCGTCTGGTGCGAACTCACCGAGGCGGCGTGAGCTCGTGCCGTGAGCACACCGGACCAGGTGCGGGAAGTGAGGGGCGCCACAGTTTGCCCGTGGCTTGATCTGTGCGGCTCCGATGAGCCGTTGATCACTTCGTGATCGGCCTCACTTCGTCTTCACTCCGTCGCACGTACGCTTCACAACATGCCCACGAATCCCGCTTCCGAGAGCCGGCGGAGCCCTCGTACCTCCGCCGAGGTGAACGAGGAGATCCGTGCGCTGTGGCTGCGTTGCGGCGGGCGCCTGAGCACCGAGCAGCGGCGCGAGTACCAACGCCTCGTGACCGAGTGGGCGGCCGCCGAATCCCTGGCGCACAGCTCCCGGATCGCCCGCAGCACACAGGCGCACGGCGCCAAGCAGACGCACGGCGCTCCCGAACGCGCCGCCTGACCGCCCACAGACCCGTCACACCCGACCACGCTCCGTCACGTCCCGCTCGGCACCACGCAGTCCTTCGGCTGCGCCCGCCCCTCCGGCCACCCCAGGCCGACGAACCGCAGCTTCCGCGTACGGGGATCGAGCTCGACGACGGCCACCGGCTTGTCGTACGGATTTCCGGCGTTGGTCAGGCACACCCACCCACTGGTTCCGGCCACCCGGTGCGCGGACTCCAGGCGGGACCACTGCGCGGACACCCGCTCGCGCGGCGGCACCGTACCGGCCGACTGGGCGTTCGCCAGGAACACCGCCTGGGTGATCGTGCGCACCCCGTCGTGCACCAGCATGGTGCGGGAGTCGTCAAGATCGACCGGGCCGATGTCCCCGGCCTCCTCCCGCGCGACGAGCCGGCGCAGCTCCCGCAGCTCACGGCCGGGCTCGGCCAGGTGCGCGGGCGGGTTCTTCGCCCCGCGCGCCGCAGCCGACCAGGCGGCGGGGTGCCCCGGGGCCGTGTACTGCACGGTGACCGTGGGCTCCTTGGCGCCCTCGTCGCCCAGGAGCTTCTTCCAGTCCGCGTCGCTCATGTACCGGTCGAGGGTCGCCGCACCCGAACCGCTCACGACCTTGTACTTCTTGCCGTGGCACGGCACCTCCGCCAACTTGAGGGCGAAGAGCCGCAGATGGACGGGGCGCCCGGCGAAGTAGACGACCGTCGCCCGGGACTGGCAGATGTTGTGGCCGATCAGGGAGAAGTCGTTGCCGGTCTCCCCGGGGTCGCTGATCGACGGCGAGAGGAACTCCTGGTCCTTGGCACCGGCCCGGCCCGGCTCGTCACGGCTGAACGCCCGTGCCAGGGACGCGACATAGACGTCGTCCGGCCGGGTGTCCCTGACCAGGACGGTCTCGTCGTCGTTCAGGTCGCCGTGGAACGCGGCGAGCGCCTCGGCCTGCTGCCGGTTGGTGGGGATCACCCGTGCCAGGCCCCGGAAGCGCGGCGTCCGCTCGCGCCCCTCGGCGTTGGCGAGTTCGTCGGCGCTCGCACGGCTGATCAGGACGGGGATGCGCAGCTCGTTGGTGAGCCGGTCGACGGCGGCGACCGTGTTGCGCAGGCTCAGATTGAAGCCGGTGACCGCCCGCAGATTGTGCCGCGTGGAACTCGCGAGTGCGGCGAGCCGGTCCACGATCCGCTCCTGCTGGCCGTAGTTCCGGCCGGGGTTGGCGAGGACCAGGCGAAGGAGCGGCTTCTGCTCGGCGCGGTTCGCGCGGTACTGGGCGAGGTAGGCGCCCTGCACGTCGCTGCGGAGCTGCTTGCGTTCGGCGTCCGACTCCGGCTGGAGCGGCAGCATCATGGCGACCGTGATGTGCGGGCGGTCGTCCACCCGCCGGTTCTCCGCGGCGATCGCGGCGCTGACCGCGGTGATCTCCGGGGTGCCGAAGTCGTATCCGGAGCCGTTCACCCCTATGCACTCGCCGCCGTGCTTCTCCACGCCGTCGGCGCAGGTGTCCGGGCCGCCGACGCTCCGCGGTACGAGGATCGCCACCGCCGTCACCACCGCGGCGGCCGCCAGGATCGAGACGGCCTTCTTCAGGCGCGTCGCCCACAGGTGGTTGTACAGCCAGTTCAACACCGCGCCCGCCCTCTTCCGCCGTCGTACATCGCCGCCCCCTCCTGAACCCTCGGTCCACCGGCCCCCGCCCCCCGGTCGGACAACCGTCGTACCGCCGTGCGCTAGCCGAGATGCCGCGTGCACGTGCAGGCGCTCAGCGGCTGCCTCTCCTGCGCGAGTTGCGCCCACTCACCGGCCATGCGCGTGAGCACCTCCGTGCCCGGCATCTCCTCGTCCGTGAGCCGGTCGAGCAACTGCCGCCAGGTGCCCGCGAGCGCCTGGTCGACCGGGCGGGTCCGGTCCTCGTACACCCACACCGCGTGCAGCAGCCGGTCGATCCGGCGCCGCAGCCAGTCACCGCCCGACGGCGGGGCCTCCCCCAGGGCGCGCGCGTGCCGGTCGTCCGGCTCACCGGCCAGCGGGGCGGCGCAGGGCGCGCCCGCGATCGCGAGCAGCTCCGCGCACCACTCCCGCATCGAGCGCGTGCTGTCACGCAGCGGGAACGCACCGGTCAGATGGTCCACGGCGGCGTCCACGCCGCCCGCCGCGAGATGGTGGTGCGCGGCGTGCGCCGCCGCGGTGCCGCACTGGTCGTCGTCGGCGGCGGGGGAGCGGCTCGCGAAGTGATCGCGCAGCAGCAGATGATCGACCCGCCAGACACCGCCACGCACGCCTGTGCCACCGCCGGAACCGCCCGGGTCCTCGCCCGTGCCCCCGCCGGGACCGCCCCCGCCGCCAGAGCCCTCCCCTTCGTCGCCCACGCGCGCCCCGCGCGGCCCCCGCATCCCGTACAGCCGCCGCATCAGCAGATGCCGCAACCCCCGGTCACCGATGAAGTGGCGCGAACACCGCGGCCAGCCGTTGTCGGCGAGGAGTTCGTCGATGCGGTACGCGGACAGGCGCACGTCGCGCCCCTCCTGCCAGGACTGCATCAGCCACTGCGCGCACGGGCCGGTGTGCGCGACGGACAGATGGGTGAGCAGGTCGAGCCAGTGGTCGTGCTGCTCGGGCGGCAGTTCCTCGGGGAGCTGGCGGACGATGAGGTCGTCCAGGAGGAGGTCCGCCACGGGCACGGGGCGCCCCTCCGGCTCGTCCCGCGACCGCACGGGCGCGTCCAGGAGGTCCCAGTCGGTGAACGCGCCCGGCTCGCGCACCCGCAGCGCCGCGGCGCCCTCCCCGAGCCGGGTGACGAAGCGCGGCCGGCCGCCGCTGAGCCGGTGGATGCCGCTCTCGACCCGCAGCCGCGACGCGTGCTCCCCCGGCGGATGGCCGCCCAGGCCCCGCGTGCCGGCCGCGCCGCCCCGCCCGTGCCCCTGGAGCCGGGCGATCTCGTTGTTCTGCTGCTCGGTCGTCAGGGTGGGCATGCGCACGAGCAGGACCCCGCGCGCCGGGGCGACCAGGCCCGGTACGCCGCCCTCAGCGCGCCGCCAGCCGGGCAGCCCGCCGTCGGCGGGGCCCCAGGCCGTCACGGTGTCGGCGTCGGCGTCCGTCGAGCGGTACAGGAAACGGCCGCCGTCCGCGCGGCGGGCCGTCGCGCACACCACCACCCGGTCGTGGTGCCCGCTCTCGCGGTCGAGCAGGACGGGCCTGAGCAGCCGCCTGCCGAGGGCGTTGTCCGCGTGGTCGAGCAGCACGGCGGGGCGCCCGGCGCGCGCCATCCGCCCGCGCACCGACGCGTACGCGGCCTCCACGTCCTCGCGCAGCGCCCGGAACAGGAAGCTCTCGGCGTTGGCGCGCCCCTCGCCGCCCTGCTGGAAGTCCACGCTGAGGGCGTGCAGGCCGAGGCGCGGGTGTCCGGCCGCGCCCGAGTAGGCGCCGTAGCAGTCCTCCAGGGCCGCCCTGCCCTCGGAGGAGAGCCGCTCGAAGAGTTCGTCGAGGATGGCGGTGATGAGCGGTGTCGCCAGCGGCTGGGCGGCGAGCAGGGCCGCGAGCGCGGCGAGGTAGGCGCGGAACGCGCGGTGCAGGATCCCGCCCCAGAAGGAGCCGCGGGGCAGCAGGTCGTCGTGTCTGCGCACCTCTTCGAGGCCGGTGGCGGAGGCGGCCAGCGGGTCACCGGCGGCGACGGCCACCAGGCCCGCGTACAGGCGCGGCACCGGGATCGCGCCGCCGTCGCCGCCCCACGCCCCGAACTGCACCGCCAGCTCCCGCAGGGCCTCGGTGACGTCGGAGCGGGTGGTGGGGTGCTGGGCGGCGCGCTCGGCGTACACGGGGGCGGCGCAGTCCAGGTGGGCGGCGGGGACATGGCGTCCGAACTCCTCCCGTACGCAGCGCAGGAGCCGTCCCTTGCCCATGCCGGGGCCGCCGGTGAGCAGGACCACCGGCAGGTCGGGCCCGTACAGGAGCGGGCGGTTGCGTCCCTTGTGGGTCTTGCCGAGCAGCCGGGCGACCAGCCCGTCGTCGTCAAGGAGCTTGCCGAATCCCAGGTCGTCGGACACCGGCCCCCCGTTGCGTCCGTGCACGTGAGGTGTGCGCTTGATGAACTGTCAGGGTAGTGGAGTGATCAGGGAGTTGGAGTGGTGTTGCGCAGGAGGGGCCCGGGACCGTCACCGGTCCCGAGCCCCTCTGCCGTACGACGAGAGCTACTTGGCGCCCTGCTCCCCCGTGCCGGAGGCGTCCTTGCCGGAGGCGTCCGCGGCGGAAGCGCCGGAGGCGTCCTCCTTGGCGGAGACGATCTCGTGGCGGGCCGGGGCGGCCGGCTTGCGGAGCGCGATGTTCAGCTCCCGGAGGCGGGACTCCTCCAGCTCGGTCGGGGCGCCCATCATCAGGTCCTGGGCGTTGCCGTTGAGCGGGAAGGCGATCGTCTCGCGGATGTTCGGCTCGTCTGCGAGCAGCATCACGATGCGGTCGACACCGGGGGCGATGCCACCGTGCGGCGGGGCGCCGAGGCGGAACGCGCGCAGCATGCCCGCGAACTCCTGCTCGACCGTCTCCGCCGCGTAGCCCGCGATCTCGAAGGCCTTCAGCATGACCTCGGGCTCGTGGTTGCGGATGGCGCCGGACGACAGCTCGATGCCGTTGCAGACGATGTCGTACTGCCAGGCGAGGATGTCGAGCGGGTCCTTCTCCTGGAGGTCCTTCATGCCGCCCTGGGGCATGGAGAACGGGTTGTGGGAGAAGTCGATCTTCCCGGTGTCCTCGTCCTTCTCGTACATCGGGAAGTCGACGATCCAGCAGAACCGGAAGACGTCCTCCTCGAAGTGCCCGGCGCGCTTGGCGGCCTCGACGCGCACCGCGCTCATGATCTTCGAGACGTCGTCGAACTCGCCCGCGCCGAAGAAGACGGCGTGGCCGGGGGCCAGCGCGAGGCGCTTGGTCAGCTCCTCCACGTCGCCCGCGGTGAGGAACTTGGCGATCGGGCCCGCGAACGCGCCGTCCTCGCCGACCCGGATCCAGGCCAGGCCCTTCGCGCCGTGCTCGACGGCGTACTCACCGAGGCCGTCGAAGAACTTGCGGGACTGCCCGGCGGTGTCCGGCACCGGCAGGGCGCGCACGTGCTTGCCCGCGAACGCCTTGAACTCCGAGTCCGCGAAGACGTCGGTGATGTCGACGAGTTCGAGCTTGGCGCGCAGGTCGGGCTTGTCGTTGCCGTACTTCAGCATCGACTCGCGGAACGGGATGCGCGGGAACGGCGAGGTGACCTCACGGCCGCCGCCGAACTCCGTGAACAGCTCCGTCATCAGCTTCTCGATGGGCTGGAAGACGTCCTCCTGCTCGACGAAGGACATCTCCACGTCGAGCTGGTAGAACTCGCCCGGCGAGCGGTCCGCGCGGGCGTCCTCGTCGCGGAAGCACGGCGCGATCTGGAAGTACCGGTCGAAGCCGGAGATCATGAGGAGCTGCTTGAACTGCTGCGGGGCCTGCGGCAGGGCGTAGAACCGGCCCGGGTTCAGGCGGGAGGGGACCACGAAGTCGCGCGCGCCCTCGGGGGAGGTCGCGGTGAGGATCGGCGTCGCCATCTCGTTGAAGCCGAGGGCCACCATCTTCGAGCGGATCGAGGCGATCACGGCGCTGCGCAGCATGATGTTGCGGTGCATGCGCTCGCGGCGCAGGTCCAGGAAGCGGTACTCCAGGCGGCGCTCCTCGTTCACGCCGTCCTCGGCGTTGATCGTGAAGGGCAGCGGGGCGGCCGCGCCGAGCACCTCGACCTCGACGGCCTCGATCTCGATCTCGCCGGTGGGCAGCTCCGGGTTCACGTTCTCCGCGCCGCGCGAGACGACCTTGCCGTCGACACGGACGACCGTCTCCTTGGAGAGCTTGTCCAGGGTCTCGGCCGCGGCGGTGCCGGGGCGTGCGACGAGCTGCGTGATCCCGTAGTGATCACGGATATCGATGAAGAGGATGCCGCCCAGGTCGCGCCGATTGTGCAGCCATCCGCTCAGCCGGACGTCGGTGCCGACGTCAGAGGCCCGGAGCTCACCGCACGTGTGCGACCTGTACCGATGCATCGTCGTTCATCCAGTCTTTCGGAATCGGGGGAGCCCGCCCGGAAGGTGCCCCGGACCGGCGTGCAGGAGGTGCTGGCTGTCAAGGCTACCGTCCGGTGGAAGATCACTTCCCCTCGTATATGCCCGACCCGTACACGGCCGACCACGGTGACGGAGGGGAGGGAGGGGACAGAGGGGAGAGAGGGCACAGCCGTGCGGACGGGACGGAGGGTGCGGACGGGACGGACATACGGTGGCGAGCGGCGCATCACTGTTCCTACAGTGATGCAATGCGCACCGATGAGCCCCGTGAGCAGGTGGCGGACGGTCCCCTGCCGCCGGGACGGGACTCCTTGCAGCCCGTGGAGGACTCCCTGCCCCCCGCCGGGGACTCGCTGCCGCCCGTCGACGAGGTGCTCGCGGCGGTCGCGACCGGCCTGTGGCGCTGGGACAACGCCACCGGGATCGTCACCCTGGACGCCGAGGCGGCCCGGCTGCTCGGGCTGCCCCCGCACGCCCGGATCACCACCGAGGCGGCGGTGCGCTCCCGGTTCCACCCGGTCGACTGGAACGAGATCCACGGCATCGTGCAGCTCGCCGTCGCCGAGGACACCCTCGCCGAGGCCCGGCTGCGGATCATGGACGAGCAGGGCCGCCGCGTGCTGCGCACGGTGCGCAGCCGCACCAGGCCGATCGTGCACGAGGAGGCGAACACCTACGAGCTGATCGGCACCCTCCAGGAGGTCGGTGAGCCCGCGCCCGGCGCCGCCGCCCGCGCGCCGGTCACCGGCGACTGGCGGCGCTCCCGGGAGGCCTTCCTGCTCGACGCGGGCCGCGCGCTCGCGGAGGCGCGCTCCACGGAGGAGGTCCTCCGGGTGGCCGCGGGCCTGTCGATGCCCGGCTTCTCGCCCGACGGGCTCGCCGTCTTCGGGGCCAGGGCGGACCGCCTGACCGTGGTCGGCCACCACGGGCACCACGGTTTCGGTGACGACGACCCGCTGGCCTCCATGCCCCTGGACACGGAGTACCCGGCCACCGAGGTGCTGCGCACCGGCCGCGCGGTCTACCTCTCCTCCCCTGAGGAGTACCGCCGCCGCTATCCGACCACCTGGCCCCTGGTCTCGCGCTTCGAGCGGCGGTCGTGGGCCTTCCTGCCGCTGACCGTCGCGGGCCGCACGATGGGCGCGTGGATGGCCGCGTTCACGTACCCCGTGTCGTTCACTCCCGACGAGCGCTCCGTCCTGACGACGGTCGCCCGAATGCTGGCGCAGGCCCTCTCGCGGGCCGGGGTCGCGGAGTCGGAGCGGGAGCTGACCGACGGCCTCCAGCGCTCCATGCTGCCGATGCTCGGCCCGGAGATCCCCGGCATGAGCGTGGCCGCGCGCTATGTGCCGACGGGTGGCGGCCTCCAGGTCGGCGGTGACTGGTACGACGTGATCCCGCTGCCCAGCGGCCGCATCGCCTTCGTCATCGGCGACGTACAGGGCCACGACGTGCGGGCGGCGGGACTCATGGGCCAGCTCCGCATCGCCCTGCGTGCGTACGCCTCCGAGGGGCACCGCCCGGACGCGGTGCTCTCCCGCGCGACGCGCTTCCTGTCCGGCGTCATGGACGGCACCGCCTACGGCTCGACGGACAGCCGCGAGGGCCCCGACAGCCGCGACAGCCGCGACAGCCGCGACGAGATGGCCGGGGACCCGCGCTTCGCGACGTGTCTCTACGTAGAGGCCGATCCCACGACCGGTGTCCTGGAGATCGCCCGCGCGGGCCACCCCGAACCCGTCATACGCATGAGTGACGGAACGGTTCTGCAGAGGCCTATCGCGGGCGGCCTGCCCCTTGGCATCGACCCGGATGCCGACTACCCCACGACCCGGCTCGTCCTCGACGCGGGCGAGACGATGCTGATCTGCACGGACGGCCTGATCGAGACCGGCGGCCACGACCTGGAGACGGGCTGGGCCCGCATCCGGGACGTCCTGGAACGGGACGGACACGAGGCAGGGCTGTACGAAACCGAGTCCTACGAAGCACGGCCGCACGAAACAGCGCCCTACGAAGCACAGCCGCACGAAACCAAGCCCTACGAAGCACAGCCGCACGAAACCAAGCCCTACGAAGCGCAGGCGGCCGACAGCGACAGCCTGGAGGCACTCGCCGACGCCCTCGTGCAGGCCGTGCACGGGCCGTCCTCGCACCACACCACGGGCCCGCTGGCCGACCGCAGGGAGGACGACATCGCCGTACTCCTGCTGCGCCGCACCCACCGCCCCGAACAGAGCGCGCGCACCCGCCGCACGATGCTGACCATCGCCCAGGCCGAGCCGGAGCGCGTCGCGGGCGCCCGCAGCCATCTGCGGTCCCTGCTGCACGACTGGGCGGACCCCGACCAGGTCGACTCGGCGGTCCTGCTGGTCTCCGAGATGATCACCAACGTCCTGGTGCACACGGACGGCGACGCGCTCCTGGTCGCGGAGGTCACCGGCGAGGAGGGCACGCGCAGGCTCCGCGTGGAGGTCTCCGACAGCAGCGACGACCTGCCGCACAAGCGCAGGCCCGGCGAGCTGGCGTCCTCCGGCCGCGGCCTGGTGCTCATGGAGCTGCTCGCGCACCGGTGGGGGGTGGACCCCCGGGGCGAGGGCAAGAGCATCTGGTTCGAACTGTACGAGGAGTCGGGGAGCCCCGGGGAGACGGCCGCGTAGCCCTGGCGCGGCTGCCCCGACGACGCGGCTGCCCCGGCGGAGCAGCCGTCCCGGCGACGCGGCCGACGCGGCGACACAGCCGACCCGGCAGAACAGCCGTCCCGGCGACGCAGCCGACCCGGCGACACAGCCGACCCGGCAAAGCAGCCGTCCCGGCGACGCGGCCGACGCGGCGACACAGCCGACCCGGCAGAACAGCCGTCCCGGCGGAGCAGTCGACCCCGGCGACACCAGCCGACCCGGCGGAGCAGCCACTCGGCGACACCAGCCGACCCGACGCCCGGGCCGACGACCCGGCGCCCGGACCGACAACCCGGCGGAGCAGCCGACCCGACGCCCGGGCCGAAGACCCGGCGGAGCAGCCGACCCGGCGCCGGGGCCCTTACGCGGTGCCGGGCCCCCCATAGCGCACGCGCATCTCAGAGACGACCCCGAACGCGGCGGCCGTCAGGGGCACGGCGAGCAGCATCCCGATGATCCCGGCGACGGACGCGCCCGCGGTGATGGCCAGCATCACCACCGCCGGATGCATCTGCACGGTGCGGCTCTGGATCATCGGCTGGAGCACGTGCCCTTCGAGGACCTGCACGGCGAGGACCACGCCCAGTGCCCACAGGGCGATGACGAGTCCGCGGTCGGCGAGCGCGACGAGCACGGCGATGGCACCGGAAAGGAACGCCCCCAGGTAGGGGATGTAGGCGCCCACGAAGACAAGGGCGCCGAGCCCGGCGGCGCCCGGCACGCGCAGGATCAGCAGGCCGACGGTGATGCACACGGCGTCGATGAGCGCGATGACCGTGGTCCCGCGCATGAAGCCCTCGACGGCCGTGAACGCACGCCGAGCCATCGCCTCGACGGTGTCGGCGGAGGACGCGGGCACCAGGGAGCGCAGGGCGCCCGCGGTCTTGTGGGAGTCCCGCAGGAAGAAGAAGACGAGCAGCAGCGCGAGCACGGCGGTGGCGATCATCTCGCCGACGACGCTGATCCCGCTGACGACGCCGGAGGCGGCCGTACCGCCGAACTTGCCGAGCAGGTCCTTGGCGTTGGACGCGAGGTCGTCCAGGGAGGTGCCGGCCGCGCTGAAGTGCTTCGACAGGTCGACGGCGGCCTGCTTCAGGGACGCGATGATCTGGTCGCCGGTGTCGATGAGGGCCCTGACGACGATGTACGTGGCTCCGCCGACGACGGCGAGGACGGCCGCGCAGGTCAGGCCGGCGGCGAGGGAGCGCTGGACGTGCATCCGCACGAGCCGCCGGTACAGCGGCCCGAGCAGCGCCGTCCCGAGCAGCGCGAGCAGCACGGGCGTCACGGCCGTCTTCAGGACCGTGCACAGCCACACGCCGACGCCTGCGACACCGGCGACGAGCAGCACGACCAGGCACCAGGCGGCGAGCCGCCGCACGGCTTCGGGCAGAAGGGTATGCACGGGACCACCCGAGCACAGGAGTACGGCCCGCGCATGCGCTGCGTAGGCCGTACGGCGGTGCTCACGCACCACCCTCCTGTGGACGTCGTTTCTCCTGTGGGCACCGCCCTCGGCGGGCTACATGCCGTGAACGGCGGGAACCGATCCCAGCAGACCCTTCTGGAAGTCCTCGAAGGCCTGCTGCAGCTCCGCGCGGGTGTTCATCACGAACGGCCCGTAGTGCGCCATGGGCTCCCGGATGGGCTGCCCGCCGAGGAGCACGACCTCCAGGTCGGGCGTGTGCCCGTCCTGCTTCTCGTCCGCCCGGACGGTCAGCGAGGACCCGGCCCCGAACACGGCGGTCTGCCCGAGCTCGACGGGCCGCCGCTCGGCGCCCACGGTGCCGCGCCCGGCAAGCACGTACGCGAGCCCGTTGAAGTCCTGGCGCCAGGGCAGGGTGACCTCGGCGCCCGGCCGCACGGTCGCGTGGATCATGGTGATCGGCGTGTGCGTGATGCCGGGACCCTCGTGCCCGTCCAGCTCACCGGCGATGACCCGGAGCAGCGCGCCACCGTCCCCGGTGGTCAGGAGCTGCACCTGGCCGCCGCGAATGTCCTGATAGCGGGGGTCCATCATCTTGTCCTTGGCGGGCAGGTTCACCCAGAGCTGGAGCCCGTGGAAGAGCCCGCCGGACGTGACGAGCGACTCCGGCGGCGCCTCGATGTGCAGCAGCCCGGACCCGGCGGTCATCCACTGGGTGTCGCCGTTCTGGATGGTGCCGCCGCCACCGTTGGAGTCCTGGTGGACGAAGGTGCCGTCGATCAGGTACGTCACGGTCTCGAAGCCGCGGTGCGGGTGCCACGGGGTGCCCTTGGGCTCCCCTGCGGCGTACTCCACCTCGCCCATCTGATCCATCATGATGAACGGGTCGAGGTACTTGTAGTTGATCCCGGCGAAGGCGCGGCGCACCGGGAACCCTTCGCCCTCGAAGCCGCTCGGGGCGGTCTTCACGGCGAGTACGGGGCGTGCCACGGCGTCGGCCGGTGCGACCACCTTGGGCAGGGTCAGCGGGTTCTCGACGGTCACTGCAGGCATGAGTGGGACCTCCTTGTACGCTCAGGTTAGTTGAACGTAGAACTTTCTGCCACCTGGAACACGGAACGCCCGGAGGGCATTCCCTCCGGGCGTTCCGGTGATCATCAGGGGCGCGGTCCGTGGCCGAAACCGTCAGCCGCCGCGGTGGCCGCGGCAGCCGCGGTGGCGGCGGTGGCGGCCCGGGAGCGTCATCCGTACATGCGGCGCATGGCGAAGTCGACCATCTGCTCGACGGCCTTCGCGTCGAAGACCATGCGGTGCTCGCCCTCCATGTCGAGGACGAAGCCGTAGCCGGTGGGCAGCAGGTCGATGACCTCGGCACCGGTGATCACGAAGTACTTGGAGTCCTTGCCCGCGTACCGGCGCAGCTCCTTGAGCGACGTGAACATGGGGATGACCGGCTGCTGGGTGTTGTGCAGCGCGAGGAAGCCGGGGTTGTCGCCGCGCGGGCAGTACACCTTCGACGTGGCGAAGATCTGCTGGAAGTCCTCGGCGGACATCGATCCCGTGGTGAACGCGCGCACCGCGTCCGCGAGGGACGGCGGCGACGGCTCCGGGTACAGCGGGGGCTGCTGGCCGTATCCACCGGGCATCTGGCCTTGCGGCGGCGGCTGTTGCGGCGGGACGTACCCCTGTCCCGCGCCCGCGTGCTGGTCGTAGCCGTACATACGGGCCAGGGTACCGACCCCGGCGCACGCGCCGTACGCGCTCGGGCGAACGGAACATTTATATAGCGGACGCTAGATTATCAAGAGCGGCCCGCCGAGTAGACCCTGCTCACACTTGGACCAACAGGGGTTGCCTCTTATTACCGACGGGTAGCATCATGGGAAGCGATTAGCTACTTACTGGTACGCCCACGAGGATTCCAGCCTCCCGAGCCACATACGGAGCCGTCGCCATGGGGCACTACAAGTCGAATCTCCGCGACATCGAGTTCAACCTCTTCGAGGTGCTCGGCCGCGACCAGCTGTACGGCAGCGGCCCGTTCGCGGAGACGGACGTCGAGACCGCCAAGAGCATCCTCAGCGAGCTGTGCCGCCTCGCCGAGAACGAGCTCGCCGAGTCCTACGAGGACGCCGACCGCAACCCGCCGGTGTTCGACCCGGAGACCAACACCGCTCCGGTCCCGGCCTCCTTCAAGAAGAGCTACCAGGCCTTCATGGACTCCGAGTACTGGCGCCTCGGCCTGCCCGAGGAGATCGGGGGCACCACGGCCCCCCGCTCCCTCATCTGGGCGTACGCGGAGCTCCTGCTCGGCGCCAACCCGGCGATCTGGATGTACTCCTCGGGCCCGGCGTTCGCCGGCATCCTCTTCGAGGAGGGCACCGATGAGCAGCGGAAGGTCGCCGAGATCGCCGTGGAGAAGCAGTGGGGCTCCACCATGGTCCTCACCGAGCCGGACGCCGGCTCGGACGTGGGCGCGGGCCGCACCAAGGCCGTGCGGCAGGAGGACGGCTCCTGGCACATCGAGGGCGTGAAGCGCTTCATCACGTCCGGTGAGCACGACATGTCGGAGAACATCCTCCACTACGTCCTCGCCCGCCCCGAGGGCGCGGGTCCGGGCACCAAGGGCCTGTCCCTGTTCCTCGTCCCCAAGTTCGAGTTCGACTGGGAGACCGGCGAGCTGGGCGAGCGCAACGGCGTGTACGCGACGAACGTCGAGCACAAGATGGGCCTGAAGGCGTCCAACACCTGCGAGATGACGTTCGGCGACAAGCACCCCGCCAAGGGCTGGCTGATCGGCGACAAGCACGACGGCATCCGCCAGATGTTCCGCATCATCGAGTTCGCCCGCATGATGGTGGGCACAAAGGCGATCTCGACGCTCTCCACGGGCTACCTGAACGCCCTGGAGTACGCCAAGGAGCGCGTGCAGGGCCCCGACCTCGCCCAGTTCATGGACAAGGCCGCGCCTAAGGTGACGATCACTCACCACCCGGACGTGCGCCGCTCCCTGATGACGCAGAAGGCCTACGCGGAGGGCATGCGGGCGCTCGTCCTGCACACCGCGGCCGTGCAGGACGAGATCGCGGTCAAGGAGGCGAACGGCGACGACGCGTCCTCGCTGCACGCGCTGAACGACCTCCTCCTGCCCATAGTCAAGGGATACGGCTCGGAGAAGGCCTACGAGCAGCTGGCGCAGTCGCTCCAGACGTTCGGCGGCTCGGGGTACCTCCAGGAGTACCCGATCGAGCAGTACATCCGCGACGCCAAGATCGACACCCTGTACGAGGGCACCACCGCCATCCAGGGCCAGGACTTCTTCTTCCGGAAGATCGTCCGCAACCAGGGCGCCGCGCTGAACGGTCTCGCCGAGGAGATCAAGAAGTTCCTCGCGGTGGGCACCGGCGGCGAGGAGCTCGCCGGCGCGCGGGAGGAGCTGGCCAAGGCGGCCGTCGAACTGGAGGCCATGGTCGGCGTCATGCTCACGGACCTCGCGGCCACGGAGCAGGACGTGAAGTCCATCTACAAGGTGGGCCTGAACACCACGCGCCTCCTCCTCGCCTCCGGTGACGTGGTCGTCGGCTATCTGCTGCTGCGGGGTGCCGCCGTGGCCGCGGAGAAGCTGGCGGGCGCCGGGGCCAAGGACCAGGCGTTCTACCAGGGCAAGATCGCCGCCGCCAGGTTCTTCGCGGCGAACGTCCTCCCCGGGGTCGCCACCCAGCGCGCCCTCTCCGAGGGAGTCTCCCTGGACCTGATGGAACTCGACGAGGCAGCGTTCTGACCCTCCCGGGCAAGCGACCCGCCGGTGGGCGGGACGGCAATCCCGCCGTCCCGCCCACCGCCCTGCCCGGCATCCGCCGACGGCGGGAAACCCCCACAGGGGGCGCCCACCGCACGGCGGGCTGGAAACGGGCGGGCGGGCGGGAAGGAATCCGCCGCGAAGCGGAGGGACAGGACACACCCAGCACCCGCCGACGGCGAGGAACCCCCACGGGGGGGCGCCCACGACACGGCGGGCCGGAAACGGGCGGGCGGGCGGGAGAGAAGACCCCCCACCGCAGGTGGGCCACGCAGCGGGCCCAGGGGCCTGACTAGGCTGCAGCCATGAGCACTCGCCCCCGCTTCGACCGCGGCCACACCGACGACCTCATCAGCTTCCTCGCGGCAAGCCCCTCGCCGTACCACGCCGTGGCGAGCGCCGCCGAGCGGCTGGAGAAGGCCGGCTTCCGCCAGGTCGAGGAGACCGAGGCGTGGGACGGCGGCACCGGCGGCAAGTATCTGCTGCGCGGTGGCGCGATCGTGGCGTGGTTCGTGCCGGAGGCCGCCGCCGCCCACACCCCGTACCGCATCGTGGGCGCGCACACCGACTCCCCGAACCTGCGGGTGAAGCCGCTGCCGGACACCGGCGCGCACGGCTGGCGCCAGGTCGCCGTCGAGATCTACGGCGGGCCGCTGCTCAACTCCTGGCTGGACCGCGACCTGGGCCTGGCCGGCCGCCTGTCCCTGCGGGACGGCACGTCGCGCCTGGTCAACGTGGACCGTCCGCTGCTCAGGGTGGCGCAGCTGGCCATCCACATGGACCGTTCGGTGCACACCGAGGGGTTGAAGCTCGACAAGCAGAAGCACATGCAGCCCATCTGGGGGCTCGGCGGGGACGTCCGCGAGGGCGACCTCATCCGGTTCGTGGAGGAGGAGTGCGGCCTGGCGCCCGGCGACGTCACCGGCTGGGACCTGATGACGCACTCCGTCGAGCCGCCCGCCTACCTGGGCCGCGACCGTGAGCTGCTCGCGGGCCCCCGGATGGACAACCTGCTGTCCGTGCACGCCGCGACGGCGGCACTCGCGGCCGTGGCCACGGCTCCCGGGGCGGACGCGCTGCCGTACATCCCCGTGATGGCCGCGTTCGACCACGAGGAGAACGGTTCGCAGTCCGACACCGGCGCCGACGGGCCGCTGCTCGGCACGGTCCTGGAGCGTTCGGTGTTCGCACGCGGCGGTACGTACGAGGACAAGGCGCGGTCCTTCGCGGGCACCGTCTGTCTGTCGTCCGACACGGGCCACGCCGTCCACCCCAACTACGGCGAGCGCCACGACCCGACGCACCACCCGCGGGCCAACGGGGGCCCGATCCTGAAGGTGAACGTCAACAACCGGTACGCCACGGACGGCGGCGGCCGGGCCGTGTTCGCCGCCGCCTGCGAGAAGGCGGGCGTGCCGTTCCAGTCGTTCGTGTCCAACAACGCGATGCCCTGCGGCACGACGATCGGCCCGATCACCGCGGCCCGGCACGGCATCAAGACGGTCGACGTGGGGGTCGCCATCCTGTCGATGCACAGCGCCCGCGAGCTGTGCGGCGCCGACGACCCGTACCTCCTCGCGGAGGCGCTGCGGGCGTTCCTCGAGGGCTGAGACCCGGGGGAGGCCGAAACCCGGCCGGAACGGGCGGTCGCGCGAGCGGCTCGTCCGTTCCGGGGTACTCATGGCCGCATGAAGCTACTCGTACGCGACCGCGTGTTCGGCATCGGCGACGACTACTGGATCGAGGACGACCAGGGCCGCAAGGTCTTCCTCGTCGACGGCAAGGCGATGCGCCTGCGGGACACCTTCGAGCTGAAGGACATGCAGGGGCGGGTCCTCATCGACATCCACGCGAAGATGCTCTCCCTGCGCGACACGATGGTGATCGAGCGCGAGGGCGAGCCGCTGGCCAAGGTGAAGCGCAAGCGGCTCTCCCTGCTGCGCAACCACTACCGCGTGGAGCTCGCGGACGGCTCCGAGCTGGACGTCAGCGGCAAGATCCTGGACCGCGAGTTCGCCGTCGAGTACGACGGCGAACTGCTCGCGGACATCTCCCGGCGCTGGTTCAGCCTCCATGACGCCTACGGCGTCCAGATCACCCGCGACGACGCCGACCCGGCCCTCCTGGTCGCGGTGGCGGTCTGCGTGATCCGCCTGGCGGAGAAGGAGAGGGGCGTCGGGGACTGAGGCGGGGGCGGGCCGGGGCCTACGGCAGCCTGCGGTCCTTCAGGGCGGGGAACTGTTCCCGGGTCTCCGCGACCCTGCGGAGGTCGAGGTCCACGGTGAGGACCTCCTCCTCCGCCCCGGCCGCCTCGGCGAGCACCTCGCCCCAGGGATCGACCACCACGCTCGCCCCCGCCTGGTCCACCCCCGCGTGCGTCCCCGCGGTCCCGCAGGCCAGCACGTACACCTGGTCCTCCACGGCCCGCGCCCGCGCGAACAGCGACCAGTGCGAGCGCCGCCGCGCAGGCCACCCCGCGGGCACCACGAACACCTCGGCCCCCGCGTCGACAAGACCCCGGAACAGCTCAGGGAAGCGGAGGTCGTAGCAGGTCGCGAGGCCGAGGACGGCCTCGGGAACCCGGACGGTGGCCAGCTCGGCGCCCGCGCCCATCAGCACGGCCTCGCCCTTGTCGAAGCCGAAGCGGTGGATCTTGCGGTACGAGACGGCGAGCTCGCCCTCGGGCGAGAAGACGAGCGAGGTGTTGTACAGGGCGTCGCCCGCGCCGGAGTCCGAAGCGGCCCGCTCCGGGATCGACCCGGCGTGCAGCCACACCCCGGCGTCCCGCGCGGCCTTGGCCATCACCTCGTACGTGGGTCCCTGGAGCGGCTCGGCCTCGGCGGCGAAGGACTCGTACGCGAACGCGCCCGTCGTCCACAGCTCGGGCAGCACGATCAGGTCGGGGCGCTCCCGCTCGGCGACCTGGCGCACCAGCGAAGAGACGCGCTCCCGCCGGGAATTGACTGGTTCGTCATCATCTACGGCGATCTGGAGGAGAGAGGCGCGCACACTACCACCGTCCTGGCATTCGAGCCGTCAACTAGGCCTACGATCGTCACACGAAAGCACTGCCGGGGTGCCCGCGGGCAGCGTACTGTGCCTTTCCGGGGGTACCCCCCGGGCCCCCGAGCATCCCAAGACACCCACCGCCCGCGTACGACCGCCCGAGGGGTCCCGTGAGTCTCCATCCCAGCCTTCAAACCTACGCCGATGCCTGGACCCACGCAGTGGAAGCGATATCCGAGCTGGTCTCACCCCTCGTGGAGAGTGAGTGGAACCGCGCGACCCCCTGCCCGGCCTGGTCGGTGCGGGACGTCGTGTCCCACGTCATCGGCATGGACTGCGAGATGCTGGGCGACCCGCGGCCGATCCACACGCTGCCCCGGGACCTGTACCACGTACAGACCGAGAGCCAGCGGTACATGGAGATGCAGGTCGACGTCCGCCGCCATCACACCGCGCCGGAGATGACCTCCGAGCTGGAGTACACCATCATCCGCCGCTCCCGGCAGCTGCGGAACGAGAACCGCGACCCGTCGACGAAGATCCGCGGCCCGCTCGGCAGCGAGCAGACCCTGGAAGTGGCCTCGCGGGTGCGGGCGTTCGACGTCTGGGTGCACGAGCAGGACCTGCGCACGGCCCTGAACAAGCCGGGGAACCTCGATTCGCCGGGCGCCTACGTCGCCCGTGACCTGCTGCTCCAGGGCCTGCCGAAGGTCGTCGCGGAGAAGGCGGGCGCCCCCGCGAGCTCGGCGGTCGTCTTCGACGTCGGCGGACCCGTGGAGTTCCTGCGCACCGTGCGTGTCGACGCGGAGGGCAAGGCCACCGTCGACAACGCCCCCTCCCTCGGTCCGCTCGCCACCATCGCCATGGAGTGGGACGTCTACTTCCGCCTCGCCTGCGGGCGGGTGTCGTACGCGGCGGTCAGGGACCAGGTGAAGGTCGAGGGCGACCAGGACCTCGGCGACGCGATCCTGCGGGACTTCGCCGTCACGCCGTAGCCGCCGGCCGGGGGTTCCGGGGCAGGGCCCGGAACCCGGCCGTCGGAGCCGGCCCTTCCGCGTCGCAGCGCGTCACACCGGGACGTGCACCGTCTCCACCCTGCTCGCCACGAGCCGCTCCCGCTCCCGCCGCGCCGCCCGGTTGCGCAGCCGCAGGATCTGGCTGACGCCGATCGCCTCCAGGACGAAGACCGCCGAGAAGGCCACGCGGTAGTTGTCGCCGGTCGCGTCGAGCAGCACGCCGATGGCCAGCAGCGTCGTCATCGAGGCGAGGAAACCGCCCATGTTGGTGATGCCGGACGCCGTTCCCTGCCGCTCCGGCGGATTCGCGGGGCGCGCGAAGTCGAAGCCGATCATCGAGGCGGGGCCGCAGGCGCCGAGCACCACGCACAGCACCACGAGCAGCCACAGCGGCGCGTGGCCGGGGTGGGCGAGCGTGGCCGCCCACATGACCGCCGTGGCCGCCACCGTGCCGAGCGCGAGCGGCAGCCGCGCCGCGTGGTGCCGGGCGACGACCTGCCCGTACACGAGCCCTATCGCCATGTTGGCGAGGACGACCAGCGTGAGCAGGTCCCCCGCCGCGCCCCGGGACAGGCCCTGCGCCTCGACGAGGAAGGGCAGGCCCCACAGGAGCAGGAACACCATCGCGGGGAACTGCGTCGTGAAGTGCACCCACAGGCCGAGCCGGGTGCCGGGCTCCCGCCAGGACAGCGCGATCTGCTCACGTACATAGCCCGGACCCGTGCCGCGCGCCCCCACGCCCGCGCCGGGGCGCGGCGCGACCGGCTCCGGCTCGTGGCCCTCCGGGTGATCCTTCAGGAACAGGGCCATCAGGACGAGGACGAGGACACCGGCGAGGGAGCTGCCCGCGAACGCGGCGGTCCAGCCGACCCCGTGCAGCATGCGGGCGATGACCAGTGTCGAGACCAGGTTGCCCGCCATGCCCACCAGGCCGGCGAGCTGCGCGACCAGCGGCCCGCGGCGGACCGGGAACCAGCGGGTGCCGAGCCGCAGCACGCTGATGAACGTCATCGCGTCGCCGCAGCCGAGGAGCGCGCGCGACGCGAGCGCCGCGCCGTACGAGGGCGAGAGCGCGAAGCCGAGCTGGCCGAGGGTGAACAGGACCACGCCGCACGTGAGGACCTTCTTCGTACCGAGGCGGTCCACCATCAGGCCGACGGGTATCTGCATGCCCGCGTACACCAACAGCTGGAGTATCGAGAACGTCGACAGGGCCGAGGCGTTGACATGGAAGCGGTCGGCGGCGTCCAGACCCGCGACGCCGAGCGAGGTGCGGAAGATGACCGCGACGAAGTAGACGGCGACGCCAACGGACCAGACGAGGACGGCCCGGCGGCCCCCCGGCGGATCCCCCGGCAGGCGCCCCGCGCCGGCCGTCGGCGCGCCGGTGGTCATCGTGCCGCTCCCCGCGCGAGGTTCTGGAACCAGCCGACGTGCCGGGTGACCACGTCGACGGCCGCCTCGGTGTCCTGCGCCGTCAGCGCGGCGAGGATCTCCTCGTGCTCGGTGAGGGTCTTGGCGATGCGGTCGGGGTGGGAGTGCATCACGGCGACGCCCATCCGCAGCTGCCGGTCGCGGAGCTGGTCGTAGAGGCGGGACAGGATGTCGTTGCCGCCGCTGCGGACGATCTCGGCGTGGAAGCAGCGGTCGGTGACCGCCGCCGCGGCGAAGTCCCCGGCCGCGGCCTGCTCCCGCTGCTGTTCGAGCAGCTCGGTGAGGCGGGCGAGCAGTCCGGGCGGCGCGGGCACGGCCTTGCGCACCGAGTGGGTCTCGACGAGCAGCCGGGTCTCCACGACGTCGGCGATCTCCTGGGCGGAAACCGGCAGGACGAGGGCGCCCTTCTTCGGGTAGAGCCGGAGCAGCCCCTCGACCTCCAGCTTGAGCAGCGCCTCGCGCACCGGTGTGCGGGACACCCCGACGGCTTCGGCGAGCTCGCCCTCGGTCAGGAGCGTGCCGCCTTCGTAGCGGCGCTCCAGGACGCCCTCCTTGACGTGGGCGTAGACGCGCTCGGCGGCGGGGGGCTGCTTGAGGGACTTGGCGGGGACCGGGGGTGCGGGTGGGGCTGCTGGCATGCGCACAGCATAGATACAAGACGTATACACGGGGAGTGCGGTCCACGATCCGGACAGGGCGCCACTCCACCGGACGCGCAGGGCGCCGCTCCACCGGACGCACAGGTCGCCGCCCGCGCGGACACGCGGCGACCACCCGCACGGCGCGACCCGCGCACTCCCCCCGTACCACTTGGCCGCATCTTTACCTCGCGAGCGTGCATCCCTTCAGGTCTCTCATGCGTCATCCCTGTGGCGGCTCTCCCATGTCGCCCGCATTTCACGGGAATTTGGGACAAAGATCCGTCAACTACCTCATCAGCAGGGACCAACGGAGTGTTCATCTTGAGAATCCGCACCCCGGGCGTGCGCGTGCGCCGTATAAGCGCGGCCGCCGCCGTCACCGCCGGAGCCGTCCTGACCACGGGCGTCGCGGTGTCGCCCGCCCAGGCCGCCGCGCCGCCCAAGCCGTCGATCGCCGCCAAGGGCGGCTTCCTCATGAACAACGGCTCGGGCAAGACGCTGTTCACGAAGTCCGCGGACACCCGCCGTGCCACCGGCTCGACGACGAAGATAATGACCGCCCGGGTGGTCCTCGGCCAGCGCAACCTCAACCTGGACTCGAAGGTCACGATCCAGAAGGCGTACAGCGACTACATCGTCCGCAACACCGCCTCCAGCGCCCGCCTCATCGTGGGCGACAAGGTGACGGTCCGCCAGCTCCTCTACGGGCTGATGCTGCCGTCCGGCTGCGACGCCGCGTACGCCCTCGCGGACAAGTTCGGCAAGGGCTCGTCCCGCTCGGCCCGCGTGAAGTCCTTCATCGGCCAGATGAACAAGACGGCCAAGGACCTGAAGCTGAAGAACACGCACTTCGACTCGTTCGACGGCATCAGCAACGGCGCCAACTACTCGACGCCGCGCGACCTGACGAAGCTCGCGAGCAACTCCATGAAGTACTCGCTGTTCCGCTCCGTCGTGAAGACGAAGACGTACACGGCGAAGACGAAGACGAAGACCGGCTCCACCCGCACCATGGCGCCGTGGAAGAACACCAATGCGCTGCTCGGCTCCTACCGGGGCGCGATCGGCGTGAAGACGGGCTCCGGTACGGAGGCCAAGTACTGCCTGGTCTTCGCGGCGACCCGCAACGGCAAGACCGTCATCGGCACGGTGCTGACGTCCACGTCGAACTCCGCCCGCATCAAGGACGCGAAGAAGATCATGGACTACGGCTTCAAGGTCGCGTAGCGATCCTTGTCCCCGGTGTACCGGGCACGAGGTGTCCCGGGCACGAGGTGTCCCGGGCGCGAGGACGGGGCCCACCGCCTGTGCGGTGGGCCCCGTTCGCTGTCCGCCCGCTCTGCTGCCCGCGGGCGTTACGACCAGGTCATCAGCCGCTTGGGCTGCTCCAGGATCGCCGCCACGTCGCCGAGCACCTTGGAGCCCAGCTCCCCGTCCACCAGCCGGTGGTCGAAGGAGAGGCCGAGGGTGGTCACCTGACGCGGCTTCACCTTGCCCTTGTGGACCCACGGCTGGAGCTTGATGGCGCCGACCGCGAGGATCGCGGACTCGCCGGGGTTCAGGATCGGCGTGCCCGTGTCGATGCCGAAGACACCGATGTTCGTGATCGTCACCGTGCCGCCCTGCATGGCGCCGGGCGACGTCTTGCCCTCGCGGGCCGTGGACACCAGGTCGCCGAGCGCGGCGGCCAGCTCGGGCAGGGTCTTGTCGTGCGCGTCCTTGATGTTCGGTACGAGCAGACCGCGCGGCGTGGCCGCGGCGATGCCCAGGTTCACATAGTGCTTCTGGACGATCTCCTGGTTCGCCTCATCCCAGGCGGCGTTCACCTCGGGGTTGCGGCGGATCGCCACCAGGAGCGCCTTGGAGATCAGAAGCAGCGGGTTCACCCGCAGGCCCTCGAAGGCCCGGTCCTGCTTCAGTTCCTCGACCAGCTTCATCGTGCGGGTCACGTCCACCGTCACGAACTCCGTGACGTGCGGCGCGGTGAACGCCGAGCCGACCATCGCCTGCGCGGTGGCCTTGCGGACGCCCTTGACCGGGATGCGGGTCTCCCGGGCACCCGCTGCCGCGGGCGCGGGGGCCTCCGGGGCCGCCTGCGCCGCCGCGACGGGCTGCTCCTGGGGCGCCGCCGGCCGCGGTGCCGCCTGCGGCGCGGCCACGGCCGCGTGCACGTCCTCGCGCGTGATGATTCCGTCGGGCCCGGTCGGCGTGACGGCGGCGAGATCGACGCCCAGGTCCTTGGCGAGCTTGCGGACCGGGGGCTTGGCGAGCGGTCGCGCACCGTGTCCGTTCACTCCGGCTCCGGCTCCGGATGCGGCTCCGGCTGCGGATTCGACTCCGCCTCCGGGGGCGACGGCAGCCGCCGGTGCCGGTGCCGTCGTACCCGTGTCGGCCGCGGCTCCCTTGCGGGGGCGCCGCTTGGTCGAGGACTCGGCGACGCCGTACCCCACGAGGACCGGCTGACGCCCGGCTGGCTTCTGCTCCTCCTCCGCGGGAGCGGCGGCCTGCGCCGGGGCGGCAGCCGCGGCCTCCGCGGGCGCGGCCACGGCCTCGGTCTGGGTCTCGGCCTCGGTCTCGGTCGCGGGAAGCGCGTCCCCGGCCCCGCCGACGGTGATGATCACCTGGCCCACATCGACCGTGGACCCTTCCGGGAAGCGGAGCTCCCGCACCGTACCGTCGAACGGAATGGGCAGTTCGACGGCGGCCTTGGCCGTCTCCACCTCGCACACGACCTGTCCGTCGGTGACGGTGTCGCCGGGGGCGACGAACCACTTGAGGATCTCCGCCTCGGTGAGCCCCTCGCCCACGTCGGGCATCTTGAACTCGCGGACGGCCGAGGTGGTGTCAGTCATTGTCGTCACGATCCTCTTCCCTCAGTACGCCAGCGAGCGGTCGACGGCGTCGAGCACCCGGTCGAGGCCCGGCAGATAGTCCTCTTCGACCCGCGCGGGCGGATACGGGGAGTGGAAGCCGCCGACCCGCAGCACGGGCGCCTCCAGGTGGTAGAAGCACCGCTCCGTGATGCGTGCCGCGATCTCCGCGCCGGAGCCGAAGAACACCGGCGCCTCATGCACGACGATCAGGCGGCCCGTCCGCTCCACCGACGCCTGCACCGAGTCGAAGTCGATCGGCGAGACCGAACGCAGGTCGAGGACCTCCAGGGACCTGCCCTCGTCGGCGGCGGCCGCGGCGGCCTCCAGGCAGGTCTTCACCATCGGACCGTACGCCACGAGGGTCGCGTCCGTGCCCTCGCGGACCGTACGGGCCGTGTGCAGAGGGCCGGGGATGGCGTCGGTGTTGACCTCACCCTTGTCCCAGTACCGCCGCTTGGGCTCGAAGAAGATCACCGGGTCGTCGCTCTGGATGGCCTGCTGGAGCATCCAGTACGCGTCCGACGAGTTCGACGGCGAGACCACCTTCAGGCCCGCGACGTGCGCGAACAGCGCCTCCGGGGACTCGCTGTGGTGCTCCACGGCGCCGATGCCGCCGCCGTAGGGGATACGGATGACGACGGGCACCTTGATCTTGCCGAGCGCGCGGGCGTGCATCTTCGCGAGCTGCGTGACGATCTGGTCGTACGCGGGGAAGACGAAGCCGTCGAACTGGATCTCCACGACCGGTCGGTAGCCGCGCAGGGCCAGGCCGATGGCCGTGCCGACGATGCCCGACTCGGCGAGCGGGGTGTCGATGACGCGGTTCTCGCCGAAGTCCTTCTGGAGGCCGTCGGTCACCCGGAACACGCCGCCGAGCTTGCCGACGTCCTCGCCCATGACGACGACCTTCGGGTCCGCGTCGAGCGCCGTGCGCAGGGATTCGTTGATCGCCTTCGCGAGCGGAAGTTTCTTCACCGTCATGACTACTTGGCCTCCCCGCCCGTAGCAGCGTTCACCGGCTCGTCCGCGAACGACGCCTCGTAGGCGGCGAACTCGGCGCGCTCCTCGTCCACGAGCGCGTGACCGTCCGCGTAGACGTTCTCGAAGATCGACATGGCATCGGGGTCCGGCATCGTCCGCACCACGTCCCGCACTCGCTTGCCCAACGTCTCGCTCTCGGCCTCGAGTTCCGCGAAAAATCCCTCATCCGCGTGACCCTCGGACTCCAGGAACGCCCGCAGCCGCTTGATCGGGTCCTTCGCCTCCCACGCCTCGCGCTCCTCGTCGCGCCGGTAACGCGTCGGATCGTCGGAGGTGGTGTGGGCGCCCATGCGGTACGTGAACGCCTCGATGAGCGCCGGGCCCTCGCCCGCGCGCGCCCGCTCCAGGGCCCACTTGGTGACCGCGAGACAGGCGAGCACGTCGTTGCCGTCGACGCGGACACCGGGGAAGCCGTAGCCCTGCGCGCGCTGGTACAGCGGCACCCGGCTCTGCTTCTCCGTCGGCTCGGAGATCGCCCACTGGTTGTTCTGGCAGAAGAACACCACCGGCGCGTTGTAGACCGCGGAGAACGTGAACGCCTCGGCGACATCGCCCTGGCTGGTGGCGCCGTCGCCGAGGTAGGCGACCACGGCGCTGTCCGCGCCGTCGTAGGCCACGCCCATCGCGTAGCCCGTGGCGTGCAGCGTCTGCGAACCGATGACGATCGTGTACAGCTGGAAGCCGTTGGTGTTCGGGTCCCAGCCGCCGTTGTTCACACCGCGGAACATGCCGAGGAGGAGCGTCGGGTCGACGCCCTTGCACCAGGCGACGCCGTGTTCGCGGTAGGTGGGGAAGACGTGGTCGCTCTCCCGGGTGGCGCGTCCCGAGCCGACCTGGGCGGCCTCCTGGCCGAGCAGCGACGGCCACAGGCCCAGCTCGCCCTGGCGTTGCAGGGTGACGGCCTCGGCGTCGAAGCGGCGGGTGATGACCATGTCCCGGTAGAGGGCACGCAGGTCGTCCGGGGTGAGGTCCGCGACATAGCTGTCGTACGCGGCGTTCTCCACCCGTACCCCTTCGGGCGTGAGCAGCTGTACGAGCTCGGGCTCGCCGCTGCCTGCCGCCCCGCCCTTGCCCCGGGCGGTGCTCTTCCCTCGCGGGGTCCCCCGGCCCGGAGCGGAGTCCTTCTTGGCGCTCACAGTCTTGGCGGCGCGCTTGCTGCCGCTGCCTGCGCTGCGCGGTGTGCGCGCGGCGGTGCTCTCCACGGTCACGTGTGCTCCTCCGTCGGTCCGGCCCCCGGGGTCCACCGGCAGGCCAGTACGGCTCGCCCGATTCCGGCCCGTCGCACGGGGTGGGTGCGGCTCGGCCGGGACAAGGCGTGACAGTTGCTCCGGCGAGCCCCTTCTCCAAGCACGTTACCCAGTGTCTCCCAAAACTGTGAAACCCCGTCTGACCTGCAATTTTGCTTGGATTTCCAAGTAAGCTGCACTAGGAAATCCAAGTAAATCGAGAAACGCGGAAACACTGCCTGGTCACAGCACTGAACACAGCCTGGCAGGGGGCCGGAACACCGGCACGTTATCCCGGCTGGCTAGGGCACGGGAAGAGTCGATGTGTGACACTGACAGAGTGCGCGAAGAAGGAAAAATCACGGTATTCCTGCTCGACGATCACGAAGTCGTGCGGCGCGGAGTCCATGAGCTGCTCTCCGTGGAGTCGGACATCGAGGTGGTCGGCGAGGCCGGCACGGCGGCCGACGCCCTCGTCCGCATTCCCGCCACCCGCCCCGATGTGGCGGTACTGGACGTTCGCCTTCCGGACGGCAGCGGAGTCGAGGTCTGCCGCGAGATCCGTTCCCAGAACGACTCCATCAAATGCCTGATGCTGACGTCGTTCGCAGATGACGAAGCCCTCTTCGACGCCATCATGGCCGGTGCCTCGGGCTATGTGCTGAAAGCCATTCGCGGCAATGAACTCCTGTCGGCGGTGCGCGACGTCGCCGCCGGGAAATCCCTGCTGGACCCGGTCGCCACGGCCCGCGTCCTGGAGCGCCTGCGCGACGGCAACAACGCAAAGGGCGACGACCGGCTCGCCAGCCTCACCGAGCAGGAACGCAAGATCCTCGACCTGATCGGCGAGGGCCTCACCAACCGCGTCATCGGTGAACGGCTGCACCTCGCCGAGAAGACGATCAAGAACTATGTCTCCAGCCTGCTGTCCAAGCTCGGCATGGAGCGCCGGTCGCAGGCGGCTGCGTACGTGGCGCGGATGCAGGCGGAGCGGCGCTGAGGCCGGGTGCGCGGCGGTGAGGCGGCGTTGAGGCCGGCCTCCCGGCTGAGCCGCGTTGAGGCTGGCCGCGCGGCTGAGCCGCGTTGAGGCCGGCCGCGTGGCGCTGAGGCGGGCGCTGCGCGCCCGTGGGCAGCGTGTGCGTGGCTCACACGGGACTTATGGCCCCCTTCTGGGGGGCCGGCGGCCCTTCTTCCCGCACGGCCCCGTGCCGGAGGGTGGGGGGATGCCGACCGAAGAACAGCTCGCCTTCGCACTGCTCCGGCGCACCGACTACGGCCGGGTGGCCACCAGCATGCGGGCCCTCCCCTTCCTCGCGGTGGCCCGGCACGTGGTGGTCGACGGGCGGATCCTGCTGCGTATGCACGGCGGTCTCGGCTACCACCAGGCGTGCGTCGGCAGCGTCGTCGCGTACGGGGCGGACAACATGAGCACCGGGACGGCCCGGGAGGGCCAGTGGACCGTCCAGTTCCTCGGCATGTGCGAGCCAGCCGACCCCACCCCCGCCGATCTCGACCTCTTCGCCCCGGCCCCCGACTACGTGGACGGCGAGGACTACGCCCCGGTCTACCTCCGCATCACCCCGCAGACAGCGAGGGTGCACACGCTGACGAGCCTCAGTGCCGCCTGTACGGAGCTGGGCTTCGAGCGGAGCTGAGCCCCCGGGCGGGGCTCGGACCCGAGCAGCGCGGAAACCGAGCAGCGCGGAAAGCCGAGCCGCACAGAAAGCCAAGCCGCACAGACACCCGGGCGGGGAGCCGCGTCATGCGACTCCCCGTCGGTTCACTCCGGATCCCCCTCGCCGCCCTGCGCGGTCCCCTCGGTGCCGCCGCTCTCGTCCGGCGGGTCCGTGGGGTCCGGCGGATCGGTCACCGGATCGGTCGTCTCGGACGGCGGATCGGACGGCTCGGTGGGCGGATCCGTCGGATCGGTCGGCTGATCGGTCGGATCGGTGGGCCGGTGCGTCGGCTGGGTGGGCTGCTGCGAGTCCTGCGTCGGCCGCCCGGTCCAGTCGCCGGTCTGCCCGCCGGTCCCGTCCCCGCCACCGGGCTGCGTCGTCCCGTCGGGGGTCTCTTCTTCCTTGCTGCTCTTGCTGGGCGACTTCTCCTGCGACTGCTTCGTCGACGGCGTCGTCGGCGTCTTGTCCTTCTTGCCGCCGTTGTCGTCACCCGCGGACAGCGCGAACGCCACCCCCGCGGCGATCGCGATCACGGCGAGCACCGCGAGGATCCACACCTTGCCCCGACCGCTCCCGCCTCCGTCCCGGTGACCGCCGTCGAAGCCGCCGTCGTCGCCGCCCGGGGGCCGCAGCATCGGCCCGGGGATCTGCTGGGTGCCGGAGTCCCCGGGGTGCGGCATCGCGGCCGTGCCCCCGACGCCCATCGCGGGGGTGTGCGCGCCCTCGTGCATACCGGCGAGCGCGACGGGCCCGGTGTTCCACGTACCGGTGTGGCTGCCCTGCTCGGCCAGCATCTGCAAGCCGTACTGGACCAGGCCGCGCATCTCCTCGGCCGTCTGGAACCGGTCGTCCGGGTCCTTGGCGAGGGAGCGCATGACGAGGCCGTCGAGCTCCGGCGGCGCCGCTTCGGCAACCTCGGAGGGCGGCACGGGAATGTCCTGGACGTGCTGGTAGACCACGGACAGCGGCGTCTCACCGGTGAACGGGGGCCGCAGCGCGAGGAGTTCGTACAGCAGACAGCCGGTCGCGTACAGGTCGCTGCGGTGGTCGACGGCCTTGCCGAGCGCCTGCTCCGGCGAGAGGTACTGCGGGGTGCCCATGACCATGCCGGTCTGCGTCATCGTCGACTGCGCCCCGTGCAGGGCGCGCGCGATACCGAAGTCCATCACCTTCACGGCACCGGTATGGGTGATGCTGACGTTCGCGGGCTTGATGTCGCGGTGCACGATCCCGTGCTGGTGCGAGTAGGCGAGCGCCTCGAGGACACCGGAGACGATGATCAGGGCCTGCTCGGGGCCCGGGGCCTCCGCGTTGATCAGCAGGTCGCGGATGGTGCGGCCCTCGACGAGCTCCATCACGATGTACGGCACGGAGTTGCCGTTGATGACGTCCTCGCCGGAGTCGTAGACCCCGACGACGGCGTGGTGGTTCAGACCGGCGACCGACTGGGCCTCACGCGTGAAGCGGGCCTTGGACACCGGGTCCTCGGCGAGGTCGGAGCGCAGCAGTTTGACCGCGACCGTACGGCCGAGGCGTACGTCTTCGGCCGCGAACACCTCGGCCATGCCGCCGCGGCCGAGCCGCCGCGTCAGGCGATACCGGCCGTCGCCGACAAGACCGCCGTTGCCCCACATCTCAGGCACGTCCGACATACCGCCGCCAGCCGCCTCGGGGTCGGACGGGCCCTGAGCGGGGTGCGTCTGTGCCATCAGTCCTCGCCGTCGTTTCTGATCATGGGCCGCCGCGGCCCGTGCGCCGCCATGGCCGCCGTGTACATGATGTACAGGGTGTACGTGGTGTAAAGCGTGTACCGGTTACGTGATAGAGCGGTACGGGGTACTCCGGCGTGCCACGCTACAGCCTTCCAGGGGCCGACCGGTCCGGCGTGGGCCCCTCGGCAAACCCTCCGGGGGCTTGACGAGGCGAACTTGTAACGCTTCCGAGACTCTTCTTGCGCGTACGGTCACGGAACGGGCACCGAGCTTGACGTGTCGGGGCCCTCGGGCAGACTTGGCCAGGAATAGCGGATCGATCAGCGTCTTCAAGACGTCCTCGGTCGCACCCGTAGCCACAGTCACAACCGCGGCGCCGTCTCGCGTCCGCGCCGATGGGGGACGCACGAACATGAGCCAGGACGGCGCTCAGGGCCGGTACGCGGGCAGTTCACTGGCCGGCGGCCGCTATCAGCTGCGCGATCTGCTCGGCGAGGGCGGTATGGCGTCGGTGCACCTCGCGTACGACACCGTGCTCGACCGGCAGGTCGCGATCAAGACACTCCACACCGAGCTGGGCCGCGAGCAGTCGTTCAGGGAGCGCTTCCGGCGCGAGGCCCAGGCCGTGGCCAAGCTCACGCACACCAACATCGTGTCGGTCTTCGACACCGGCGAGGACACGCTGACGATCGGCGGCTCCGCCGCGGACGGCGGGGCGCCCATGCCCTACATCGTCATGGAGTACGTCGAGGGCAAGCCGCTCGGCTCGGTCCTGGACGCGGCCGTCCGCCAGCAGGGCGCGATGCCGACCGACCAGGCCCTGAAGATCACCGCCGATGTGCTCGCGGCCCTGGAGATCAGCCACGAGATGGGCCTGGTCCACCGCGACATCAAGCCCGGCAACGTGATGATGACCAAGCGCAACGTCGTCAAGGTCATGGACTTCGGCATCGCCCGCGCCATGCAGTCCGGCGTCACGTCGATGACGCAGACCGGCATGGTCGTCGGTACCCCCCAGTACCTCTCGCCCGAGCAGGCCCTCGGTCGCGGCGTGGACGCCCGCTCCGACCTGTACTCGGTCGGCATCATGCTGTTCCAGCTGGTGACGGGCCGCCTCCCGTTCGAGGCCGACTCGCCGCTCGCCATCGCGTACGCGCACGTCCAGGAGGAGCCGGTCGCCCCCTCCTCGATCAACCGTTCCCTTCCGCCCGCCGTCGACGCGCTCGTCGCCCGCGCGCTGAAGAAGAACCCGAACGAGCGCTTCCCGACCGCCGAGGCCATGCGCGACGAGTGTCTGCGCGTCGCCCAGTCCTTCCAGGCGTCCCTCTCCCAGGCGCCCAGCATCGTGCCGGGCGCCCCGACGGCGAGCGGCGCGGGCGTGGGCTCGGCCGTGTTCCCGCCGGTCGACACCGCCGCGCCGGCCGCGGGCAGCGTCCAGACGCCGTACCAGCCGGGTGCCTACGGCCCGCCGACCCCGGCCCCCACCCCGACGCCGGGCTACGGCTACCCCCAGCAGGGCTACCAGACACCGGGACCCACGGGCGCCTACGCCCCGCAGGCGTCCCAGACGCCGCCCCCGTACAACCTCGCCCCGCAGCACGCGACGGCCGTACCCGCCGGTTCCGGCGGTCACGGCGGCTCCGGTGGCTCCGGCGGTGGCAAGCGCAACATGCCGGTGATCGTCGGCTCCATCGTCGTGGCGCTCCTCGCCATCGGCGGCCTCATCGCGGCCGTCTCGCTGAGCGGCGGGGGCGACGAGGGCGGCGACAGCGCCAAGGAGTCCAAGAAGCCGGTGGCGGGCCACCGGGGGCCGGACCGGACGAACACCGTCGAGAAGACGGTGTGCACGGAGCCGGAGACGGCCACCAACGACCCGAAGAAGATCAAGATGCCGGACTTCGCCTACAAGGACTGGCGCTCGGTCCTCTCCTGCCTCCAGGCGTCCGGCTGGCACTATGACAAGAACCCCGTCGACGAGAACACCTACGGCGAGGACACGATCATGCGGACCCTGCCGAAGGCGGGCGAGGAACTCGACCCCAAGAGCGTGGACATCCAGTTCGACATCTCCACGGGCAACCCGGCCTGACGCCGACCACGCCACGCGGGGCCCGGTACGCGCATCGCGTACCGGGCCCCGCGGACTTTCCGGGCTCTTCCGGGCTTCTTTAGAGGTAGGGGCCGCCGCTGCGGCCCGCGATGCCGCCGACCTCCTCGGCGCCGTCGTGACCGCCCACGCCGGGCGGGAGCGCGCGGCGCATCTGCTCCAGCTGGGCCCGCGCGGCCATCTGCTGGGCGAACAGGGTCGTCTGGATGCCGTGGAAGAGGCCTTCGAGCCAGCCCACCAACTGGGCCTGCGCGATGCGCAGTTCCGCGTCGCTCGGGGTGCCCTCCTCGGTGAAGGGCAGCGAGAGCCGCTCCAGCTCCTCGACCAGCTCCGGGGCGAGCCCATCCTCGAGCTCCTTCACCGAGCTGGCGTGGATCTCCTTGAGTCGCACCCGGCTCGCCTCGTCCAGAGGCGCCGCCCGCACTTCTTCGAGCAGCTGCTTGATCATGCTGCCGATGCGCATGACCTTGGCGGGCTGCTCGACCATGTCCGTCACCGGGAGCTCACGGGACTCGTCGTCTCCGCCCCCGAGAGCCATTCCGTCCTGACCCACGACCAGGACCTGGGGATTTTCCGGCGACCGTTCGTTCCTCGGCATCTCCATACGGCCATTCTCTCGCACCTGCTGCTCACACCTCCGTGGTGCCCCCGTCAGACGTTGATCCACCGTGTACGAGGGCGTCGTTCCTGTCTTGTGTACGAGGGCCTCGTACCTGTCCGAGTACGTCGTTCCTGTTCGAGTACGAGGAGCGTCCTCCCTGTCCGCCGTCACCCCCGGCGCAGCCGCAGGCCGAGGAAACCGAGGCCCAGGCCGATCAGGACCATGCCCGCGCCCAGCGGCAGCACCCGCAGGCCGGGGAACGGCGGCCCCTCGGCGGCCCGCTCCCTGGGCTCGTCGGCGGTGCCCGGTACGGACGGCACCGGTACGGGCGCGGTCGGCCTGGTCTTGTCGGGGCGGCGCACCTCCCGGGGCGGGGGCGGCAGGGGGCGCCAGACGCCCGGGGCGGGCACGGACTCCGGCTCCTCCCCGCGCCCGGGACGCCGCCGCCCCTCGCCCGCGCTGCTGCCGGCCAGGGAGCCGGTGCCGTAGTAGGGGGCGGGGTCGGAGGGCGGCGGGGCGGGGGACGCCGCCGCCGTACCGAACCCCACGGGGAGCAGCACCGCGAGCAGAACCAGGGGGAGCGCCGGGCGGAGCGCGCCCCGCAGCCGTGATGTCACCGCGCTGGCCCCCTCCCGGTGCCGGGTTGTCGCCGAGTCCGCAGAACGCCCGGCCACGGACGCACGTCCACACGTACGCGAGGGCCAAGGGGCGTACGGCCAGCGTCACATGAGCCGGGGCATCCGGCATCTCGGAGGAGACGTGACGGGTGCACGGGCCCGTGACGGGCGCACGGGGGCGTGATGGGTGCGCGGGTGCATGAGGCCGTGACGGGTGCACGGGTGCATGAGGCCGTGACGAGTGCACGGGTGCATGAGGCCGTGACGAGTGCACGGGTGCATGAGGCCGTGACGAGTGCGCGGGGGCGTGATGGGTGCGCGGGGGCGTGGTGGGTGCGCGGGGGCGTGATGGGTGCGCGGGCCCCGGGCGGCTTGGCCCGGGGCTCCGCGCCGGGGTCACGCCGGGGCGGCGTCCCTGGTCAGGAGGACCTTGCCGATGTGGCCGCTCTCTTCGAGGACCCGGTGGGCGGCGCCCGCGTCCCGCATCGGCAGGGTGCGGTCGACCACCGGACGGACCTGGCCCGCGCCGATGAGGGGCCAGACGTGTTCCCGTACCGCCGCGACGATCGACGACTTCTCGGCGACGGGACGGCCGCGCAGCGAGGTCGCGGTGACGGCGGCGCGCTTGTTGAGCAGCGCCGCGATGTTCAGCTCGCCCTTCACGCCGCCCTGCATGCCGATGATGGCGAGGCGCCCGTTGACAGCGAGGGCGCGCACGTTCCGGTCCAGGTACTTGGCGCCCATGATGTCCAGGATGACGTCCGCGCCCGCCCCGCCGGTGGCCCGCTCGACCTCCTCGACGAAGTCCTGCTCGCGGTAGTCGATGAGCACGTCGGCGCCCAGTTCCTGGCAGAACGCCAGCTTCTCCTTGCCGCCGGCCGTCACGGCCACCTTGGCGCCGACGGCCTTCGCGAGCTGGATCGCCATGGTGCCGATGCCGCTCGCTCCGCCGTGCGCCAGCAGGGTCTCCCCCGGGCGCAGGTGCGCGATCATGAACACGTTCGACCACACCGTGGCGGTGACCTCGGGCAGCGCCGCCGCCGTGACGAGGTCGACGCCGTCCGGTACGGGCAGGACCTGCCCCGCGGGCACGGCGACGCGCTCCGCGTACCCGCCGCCCGCGAGCAGCGCGCACACCTCGTCGCCGACCGCCCAGCCGCCCACCCCCGGGCCGAGCGCGGCGATGCGGCCCGAGCACTCCAGGCCGGGGTAGGGCGACGACGCGGGCGGCGGATCGTAGAACCCCTGCCGCTGCAGCAGGTCGGCACGGTTCACGGCACTGGCGACGACATCGATGAGGACCTCGCCCTCACCTGGTACGGGATCGGGGACCTCGGCCCACTGAAGCGCCTCGGGTCCGCCGGGTTCGGGGATCGTGATCGCATACATGCGGGCGAGGCTACTCCGGGGTGGACCGGACCGGCCTGTTGGTGAACGCCGCGGGTCCGGGGCGGCCGGTCGACCGGGGCGGCCGCTCCTCAGAGCCCGGGGCGGCCGCTCACCAGGTGCCGGGCCCGGCGGCCGGTCCTCAGGGCCGGGGCGGTCGTCGGGGGTCCGTGCCGCCCGTCGCAGGGGTCGGCGCCGGATGCGGGGAGGCCCGCACGATGGTGATCAGGCGGTCCGTCAGCTGCAGCTTGCCGATGGCCGGGTCGTCGTAACCGAGCACCCGGTGGCCCCGTACGACACTGACGATGAGGTCGGCCGTCTCCCGCACCCCCTGCCCGACCTCGGCCTTTATCACCGGTCGCTCGACAAGGTCGAGCCCGCTGCCCTGCTGGATCAGGTCCTCCATCACCAGGCCCGCGCTCGGGCTGAGCACCGAGAGTCCGAGCAGCCGACCTGCCGCGCTGGCGCTGGTGATGACGGCGTCGGCGCCGGACTGGCGCAGCAGCGGCGCGTTCTCCTCCTCGCGCACCGCCGCCACGATCTTCGCCCCCCGGTTCAGCTGGCGCGCGGTCAGCGTGACCAGGACGGCCGTGTCGTCGCGCTGGGTCGCGATGATGACCTGCCGGGCCCGCTGCAACTCGGCGCGGAGCAGGACGTCGCTGCGCGTCGCGTCGCCGACGACTCCGGCGAACCCTTCGGCCGTGGCCGCGTCCACCACCTTCGAGCTGGGGTCGACGATCACGATCTGTTCGGGCTTGAGACCGGTCGCCTGCAAGGTCTGCACCGCCGACCGGCCCTTGGTGCCGAATCCGACGACGACGGTGTGCTCACGCAAGTTGGACCTCCAGCGGGAAAGCCGCCATTCCTCGCGGGTGCGTTCGGTCAGCACTTCGAGGGTGGTGCCGACGAGGATGATCAGGAAGAGCACGCGCAGCGGCGTGATCAGCAGAATGTTGACGAGCCGCGCGCTGTCGCTGTGCGGCACGATGTCGCCGTAACCGGTGGTGGAGAGGGTCACGGTGGCGTAGTACGAGGCGTCGAGCAGGTCGACCGTCTCGTTCGCGTTGTCGTGGTAGCCGTCCCGGTCGATCCACACGATGAAGATCGTCAGAACGAGCACGAACAGCGCCATCAGCAGGCGCTTGCCCACTTGCCGCAGCGGCCTCTCCACCACCCGCCTGGGCAGTTTCACCCGGTGTGTCACCAGATGTTCGTCGGCTTGGCGCGCGATGGCGTCATGGCCGGGAAGTTTCACGTGAAACACACCTCGCCGTCGGCGCCGGGGGCGCCCAACTCACCGTGCATTCCGCCCGGTTCCGTCCAGGGCAGATCGAGAAGCTCCAGCTCCTGCCGACGGCTCGCACCCTGCGGAGGGATCACCGCGAGCCCGTCGGCGACCGCGATGCTGCGCAGCATCGCGGGGCCGTTGTAGTGCAGCGGCACCGCGTACTCCCCGCGCAGGGCGACGGGCACGAGCCGCGTGTCCTGCGGGTGGCCGGGTACGTCGTCCTTGACGGGCGCGGTGTACGGCTCCGCGGCCGGGCGGCCCCCCAGCCCGCGCAGCAGGGGCTCGGCCAGCGTCAGCAGACCCGAGACGGCGGCGAGGGGGTTGCCGGGCAGCCCCACGAGGTGCCGCGTGCGGCCGCCGTCGGCGGTGGCGGGCAGCCGGGCGAGCAGCATGGGGTGGCCCGGCCGCACCGCGACGCCGTCGACGAGCAACTCGGCATCGAGACGGCGCAGGGTGGGGTGGACGTGGTCGACGGGCCCGGACGCGGTGCCCCCGGTCGTCACCACGACATCGGCCGTGGCCGTGGCGAGAGCCTCGTGGAGCGCCTCGGCGTCGTCGCCGAGGCGGCGGACCGCGGTCACCTCCGCGCCGAGCGCCCGCAGCCACGGCGGCAGCATCGGCCCGAGCGCGTCCCGGATCCGGCCCTCCTGGGGCAGCCCGGAGGCCAGCAACTCGTCCCCCAGGACCAGCACTTCGACACGCGGGCGGTCGGTGACGTACAGCGCGTCGTACCCGGCCGCCGCCGCGAGGCCGAGCACCGCCGGGGTCACCGGGGCGCCGGGCGGCAGGAGTTGCTCGCCCACCCGGCACTCCTGGCCGCGCGGGCGGATGTCCTGCCCGGGGGCGACCTCGCGCCGCGCGTACAGATGTCCCTTGTCGTCGGCGTGGCCGTGCTCGCTGCGGATCACGGCCGTGGTGTCCCGCGGGATCCGGGCCCCGGTCGCGATCGGCACCGCCTCGCCGTCGCCCAGGGGCTCGGGGCTGTCCTGTCCGGCGAGGATCCCTGGCGAACGGTCATCGGTACCGGACAGCAGGTTCCATGGTCCCGGGCCCGCCACGGCCCACCCGTCCATCGCCGAGGTGTCGAAGGAAGGGAGGTCGGTGAGCGCGGTCAGGGGGGTCGCGAGGGTGCGGCCGAGGGTGTGGGGGAGCGGGGTCGCCCGCGCCTCCGACGGCACTGCGGCCCGCGCGGCCGCGACACCGGCGCGGCGGGCGATGGCACGGGCCTCCACCCAGCGGGTGGCGTTCGGCGGCGCGTGCGGGCCTTGCGGGGCGCGCGGAAAGGGAGAAGCGGGGTTGGGGTTGGGGAGCAGGGCGGTGGGGGTGTCTGCCGGGGGCGGTGTGCCGGGGGCGGCGGTGCCCGTGCCGGTTCCGGGGCGGGCACCTCGATCGGTGGCGGTGCCCGTGGCGGTGCCGCGAACCGTGGCGGAGCCCGTGCCGGTTCCTGGAGTGGTGGCGGCAGCCGTGCCGGTACCTGGAGTGGTGGCGGCCTCCGTGCCGGTGCCTCGACCCGTGCCGGAGCCCGTGCCGGGACCGGCGGCGGCGCCGGTGCCGTCCCCCTTGCCCGTGCCGGTGACCGCATGCTCGTCCGCCGTCTTACGTGCGAGGTGCGCGGCGCTCGTCCCGGCCCGGTCCCGGTCCTCGTTCACCAGGGCGAGTGCCTCGTCGAGTTCGGCATCGGCCGCGTTGCCGCTCATGGGGTGTCCGGGCGGGTGTCGGAGGGGGCGGGGGCGGATCCGGAGGTCTGGGCGGGCCCGGACGCCTGGGCGGGCCCGGAGGTTGGGGTTTCGGAGGTTGGGGTTGCGGAGGACGGTGCCGCGTCGTCGGTGCCGGGCTTCGGCGTCACGGTCCGCTCGTCCGGCTGGTCCTCGTCGGCCCACCGGGCCGCCAGCACGGCAGCCTTGCGCGCCGCCTCCGCCACGGCCTGCGGACCGCCGCCGCCCGCTCCGGCCTGCGCTGCCGCGTACCCGACGAGGAAGGTGGTCAGGGGTGCGGCCGGCCTGGCCACGCCGTGTGCTGCGTCGCGGGCGAGGTCGAGCAGGATGCCGGTGTCGACGTCGAGCTCGATGCCCAGTTCGTCCTTGACTGCGGTAATCCATTCATCCAACACGTGCCCATGCTCCCTGATCCGCGCGCGGGCCGTCGCGATGTCGCCCCAGGTGTCGCAGTCGAACGCGGCGAGGGGTTCGGCGACGCGCACCATGTCGAGCCGGTCGACGAGCCGCCGCAACGGGATACCGGCGAGGCCATGCCGTGCTTCTCCCCGCCCAGCCGTGCCGGGCCCCGCCTGCGCGTCGGCGTCGACGCTCTCGGCGAGCCCCCGAAGGGCCGCACGGAGGGGCGCGGCCCGGTAGACCGCCACGAGCGGCTGGTCCCTGCCGTCGGGGTCGACCAGCATCGCGCCATCGGGGTCGACCAGCATGGCGCCGTCGACGGACTTCGCGCCGTCCGCACCGCCGGGGCCATCGTCGGCAGGCCACGCGCCACCCGCAGCCCCCGGACCGCCGTCCCCGCCTTTGACGCCACCCACAGCGTCCGGGCCGCCCCATACGTGGTTGGCACCGCCCAAAGCGTCCCGACCAGGGTCTGGGCCGGGGCCCGGCCCGGGGGCGAGGCCGTGTCCACCGTCCTGGCCGTCCGCCCAGGACACCGCGGCGATCAGGCGGTGCACGGTCCGCTCCCGCAGGAACGGCAGGTCGGCCGAGAGCACCACGACCAGTTCGGCGTTCGTACGGCGCAGCCCCGCGTCGAGCGCGGCCAGCGGCCCGCCGCCCGCCGGGCTCTCGCGCGCCCACACCACGGGCCGCGGGGTGGGCCGGGGCGCCGCCACGACGACGGTGGTCCCGGCGCCCGCGCACGCGGCGAGCACCCGGTCGAGCAGGGCCCGCCCACCCACCCGCACACCGGGCTTGTCCGCGCCGCCGAGCCGCGCGGCCCGGCCGCCCGCCAGCACGACGGCGTCGAAGGGGGCGGCGTCCGGGGCCGGGCGTGAGTTCACCCCACGAGTATGGACACAGCCCCGATCAGCGCCACCCCCACGGGGGTGTCCGCGTCACACCGACCGCAACAGCACCGCCGGCTGCTCCACACAGTCCGCGACGAAGCGCAGGAAGCCGCCCGCCGTGCCGCCGTCGCACACGCGGTGGTCGAAGGTCAGGGAGAGCTGCACGACCTGACGCACCGCCAGCTCTCCCTGGTGCACCCAAGGCTTGGGCACGATGCGGCCGACACCGAGCATGGCCGCCTCGGGGTGGTTGATGATCGGCGTGGAGCCGTCGACGCCGAACACGCCGTAGTTGTTCAACGTGAACGTGGACCCCGTCAGTTCCCCCGGTGTCAGCGTGCCCGTGCGGGCGGCCTCCGAGAGCCGCGCGAGTTCGGCGCTCAGGGACTCGGTGTCCCGGGCGTGCGCGCCCTTGACGACCGGTACGACGAGCCCGCGCTCCGTCTGTGCGGCGAAGCCGAGGTGCACCTCGTCGAGCTGGACGACCTCCCGTGCGTCCATGTCCACCGTGGAGTTGAGCTCCGGATGACGGGCCAGAGCGGCCGTGCAGACGCGGGCGAGGAGCGCGAGCAGGGAGACCTTCGGCCCTCCGGCCGCGTTCATCGCGGCGCGCGCGTTCATGAGTTCCGTCGCGTCGGCGTCGACCCAGCACGTCGCGTCCGGAATCTCACGGCGGCTGCGCGCCAGCTTGTCGGCGACGGCACCGCGGACACCGCGCAACGGGATCCGCTTGCCCCGGGTACTGCCCGTACCGCCACCGCCCGTACCGCCCGCACCCGCACCGCTCGCACTCGTACCGCTCGCGCCCGCGTCGGAAGCCCCCCGCGTGCCCGCACCGGCCGTCACCGTCGTCGCACTCGCACCCGTACTCGCACTCAAGCTCGCATTCGTCCCCGTGGCCCTGAAGGTGCCCCCGATGCCCGGCACCGGTCCCTCCGTCGCCGTGGATACCGGGCCCGACGCGGGCACCGGGCCCGCGACCGACGCGACCACGGTCGCGGCGGCCCGTACGGCGTCCTCCACGTCGGCCCGCAGGATCAGCCCGTCGGGGCCGGAACCGACGAGCTGCCGCAGGTCCACGCCGTTCTCCCGCGCCAGTCTGCGGACGAGTGGGGAGATCACGGGGACGGGCCCGTCACCTCGCGCGGGGGCCGCACCGGCCTCCGGGACCTTGCTCCCCCGAGGAGCGGAACGGGCTGCGTTCCGCTGCCCAGGGTCCTCCGAGTCTCCAGGGCCCCCCGGGCCCCGCAGGCTCGCGTCGCCCGTGCCGCGGCCAGCGGCACCGGCACCGGCACCGGCCCCCGTGGGCGCCCCGGAAACCTCCGGCGGCCGCACCCTGCGGCGCCGCGCGGGCGGCGCCGTCGTGCCGTACCCGACGAGGACGTTCCCCGAGGCGTCGTCCCCCGCCGCCGCGGCACCGCCGCCGACCGCGCGGGCGTCAGGGTCGCCGGAGCCCTGATCCGCGGCAGGGCCGCCGGCCACGGCGCCGTCGAGGTCCCCGGCGGGGGCTCCGACGGCGACCGTCAGGAGTGGCGCGCCCACGGGCAGTTCGGTGCCCTCCGCGCCGAAGCGGGCCGTCACCACGCCCCCGTACGGGCACGGCACCTCGACCATGGCCTTGGCCGTCTCGACCTCGACGACCGGCTGGTCGACCTCCACGACGTCGCCGACCTCCACCAGCCAGCGCGTGATCTCGGCCTCCGTGAGCCCCTCACCGAGGTCGGGCAGCTTGAACTCCAGGACCTGCGCCATCAGCTGCCCGCCTCCCACTGCAACCGCGCCACCGCGTCCAGGATCCGGTCGACACCCGGCAGGTGGTGCCGCTCCAGCATCGGCGGCGGATAGGGGATGTCGAACCCGGCGACCCGGAGCACCGGCGCCTCCAGGTGGTGGAAGCAGCGCTCCGTCACCCGCGCGGCGATCTCCCCGCCGGGGCCGCCGAAACCGCCCGACTCGTGCACGACCACCGCACGGCCCGTGCGCCGCACGGACGCGTCCACCGTCTCGTCGTCGAAGGGCACCAGCGAACGCAGGTCGACCACTTCGAGGTCCCAGCCCTCGGCCCGCGCCGCCTCGGCCGCCTCCAGGCAGACGGGCACGGACGGGCCGTACGTGAGGAGCGTGGCGCTGCGGCCCGCACGGCGCACCACGGCCCTGCCGATGGGGTCGACGGCGGTCGGCGCGTCCGGGTTCCAGTCGGCCTTGGACCAGTAGAGCCGCTTCGGCTCCAGGAAGACGACGGGGTCGTCGGAGGCGATGGCCGCCCGCAGCAGACCGTACGCGTCGGCGACGGTGGCCGGGGTGACCACGTACAGCCCCGGCGTCGCCATGTAGTACGCCTCGGAGGAGTCGCTGTGGTGCTCGACGCCGCCGATACCGCCGCCGTAGGGCACCCGGATGGTGAGGGGCAGCGCGAGGCCGCCCCGGGTGCGGTTGCGCATCCGCGCCACATGCGAGATCAGCTGCTCGAAGGCGGGGTACGCGAACGCGTCGAACTGCATCTCGACGACGGGCCGCAGCCCGTACATCGCCATGCCGACGGCCGTCCCCAGGATGCCCGCCTCCGCGAGCGGGGTGTCCGTGCAGCGCGTCTCGCCGAACTCCGCGGCGAGGCCGTCGGTGACCCGGAAGACACCGCCGAGGGTGCCGACGTCCTCCCCGAGGACGTGCACGGTGGGGTCGTCGGCCATCGCGTCGCGCAGCGCGCGCCCGAGGGCCTGGCCCATGGTGGCCGGTTTCACGGCGACAGTGGTCATCGTCCCGCTCCGTGCGCCTCGTCCTCGGCCTCCAGCTCGGCCCGCAGCCGGGCCGCTTGTTCGCGCAGTTGGGTGGTCTGTTCCGCGTACACGTGTGTGAACAGGTCCATGGGGTCGAGGGCCGGTTCCCCGTTCATGCGCTCCCTGAGGTCCGCGGCCATCGCCTCCGCGGACGCGCGCACCGCGCTCCGGTGCTCCTCGTCGAGCAGGCCGCGCTCGGTGAGCTCGCGTTCCAGGAGCACGATCGGGTCGTGGTCGCGCCAGGCGTCGACCTCCGCGTCCTGGCGGTAGCGCGTCGCGTCGTCGGCGTTCGTGTGCGCCTCCATGCGGTACGTGACGGCCTCGACGAGCGTCGGGCCGCCACCCGCGCGGGCGCGCCGCACCGCGTCGGCGAGGACCTCGTGCACCGCGACCGCGTCGTTGCCGTCGACCAGGCGGCCCGGCATGCCGTACCCGACGGCCTTGTGGGCCAGGGAGGGGGCGGCCGTCTGCTTGGCGAGCGGCACGGAGATCGCGAAACCGTTGTTCTGTACGAGGAAGACGACGGGGGCCTGCCAGACCGCGGCGAAGTTCAGGGCCTCGTGGAAGTCGCCCTCGCTGGTGCCGCCGTCGCCGACCAGGGCGAGCGCGACCACGTCGTCGCCCTTGAGGCGGGCGGCGTGCGCGAGGCCCACGGCGTGCGGCAGCTGGGTCGCGAGGGGGGTGCACAAGGGGGCTATGCGGTGCTCGCGCGGGTCGTAGCCGGTGTGCCAGTCGCCGCGCAGCAGGGTGAGGGCGGCTACAGGGTCGAGGCCGCGGGCGACCGCGGCGAGCGTGTCCCGGTAGCTGGGGAACAGCCAGTCCTGCTCGCGCAGGGCGAACGCCGCGGCGATCTGGCTGGCCTCCTGGCCGGTGCTCGACGGGTAGACGGCTAGCCTGCCCTGCTTGGTGAGGGCCGTCGCCTGCGTGTTGTACCGGCGGCCGCGCACCAGTTCGCCGTGGAGGCGCAGCAGCAGGTCCTGGTCCACCGCGCGGGCGGCCCGGGTGCCCAGGACGCGATATGGCTCCGCGTCCGGAAGCAGCGGTGCGGGATCCGTCCTGGGCTGCCATGCGGGGGGCGGGGCGGGCTGGTAGGCGCCCCGCTGCTCCATGACCGTCATTACGGCACCTCCTCGAAGAACTCGGAGAAGAACGTGCTCCTCGTGGGAGCGGTGACGAGGTGCGTCGACGTGATGCGCCTCACCTACCGATTGTTCGGTCGTCGGCACATTTTGGCTACAGGCACCTCCAGGCTGTGGACAAACGGTTCTCCACAGCCTGGGATGGATGCAGTACGTCCATGGTAAGGAGGCGGGGGGACATGGCACCTGAACGAATGGCCGACGGAGGCTCCAGGGACCGCCCGGAGCCCCAGCCGCGCCCGCTGGACTCCATCGACCGCGATATTTTGCAGATCCTGCACTCGGACGGGCGCGCCTCGATACGCTCCGTGTCCGAGCGCGTCCACGTCTCCCGTGCCAACGCCTACGCGCGCATCAACCGACTCATCGACGACGGCGTGATCCGCGGCTTCGGTGCCCGCATCAATCACGAACGAGCAGGTCAGGGTGCATCCGCCTACATCACCCTGAAGATCGTCCAGAACAGCTGGCGCACCGTCCACGAACAGCTGCGGACCCTGCCGGGGGCCTCCCACATCGCGCTGGTCAGCGGCGACTTCGACGTACTGCTTCTGGTGCACACGCCGGACAACCGCGCCCTGCGGGAGCTGGTGCTCACCCGCATCCAGTCCATCCCGGAGGTCCTCAGCACGCGTACGCTGCTGGTCTTCGAGGAGGACGACCTGGAGGCGGACGGCTGACCCGGGTCAGCCGTCGGTGCGCAGCCCCGCGAACGCGAGCCGCACCACGGCGTCGGCGACCTCGGTGCCGCTGGCGGCGTTGCGGGCCTCCGGCTTGTACCACTCCACGATGGAGTTGATCATTCCGAAGAGCAGCCGGGTGGCGAGCCGCAGCTCGACGTCGGAGCGCAGGTCGCCGTCCGCGACGGCTTCCTTGAGCAGTCCGGCGACCTGGTGGTCGAACTCCCTGCGCCGCTCCAGCGCCCAGCGCTCGGTGTCGGTGTTGCCGCGCACCCGCAGCAGCAGCGTCACGTAGGGCAGTTCGGCGATGAGGACCTCGACGGTGCGCCGGGTCACGTACTCCAGGCGTCGCACCGCGTCGCCCTCGCGCGCGTGCTCCTCGGCGAGGATCCCGAAGAGCCCGTCGAGCGCCCGGCTCACAGCGCGGCGCAGCAGCTCCTCCTTGCCGGACACATGGTGGTAGATCGACGACTTGGAGATGCCGGCGGCCTTGGAGAGGTGCTCCATGGACGTGCCGTCGTAACCGCGCTCGTTGAAGACCCGCACGGCGACGTCGAGGAGGGTCTCGGGGGTGTAGGTGTCACGCCGGGCGCTCATGCGTGGTCCTCCTTCGCGGCGGCGCGGCGCAGCCCCTGGGATGCGGCGTAGCGCCCCGTGGGGTACTCGTCGTGCAGGTGGTCGAGGACCTCCGTGACCCAGTGCAGGCCGAGGCCCGCGCCCCAGGAGAGCGGTCCGCGCGGGTAGTTGACGCCCAGGCGCATGGCGGTGTCGATGTCGTCGGGACCGGCCACGCCGCGTGCCACGGCGTCGTACGCGAAGTCCACGAGCAGGGCGACCGTACGGGCCACGATCATCCCGGGGGTGGCGCCCACGACGCTGACCTCCTTGCCGAGCGCCTGGAAGAGGCCCACCGCCTCGCCGAGGGCCCGCTCGTCGACGCGGGCCGCGGGGGCGAGGGCGATCCGGGTGGCCGTCGCGTAGTCGAGGGCCAGGTCGAACTGGACGGTGGGCTCCGCGGCGGCGTCGGGGGACGAGCCGTCGGCGAGCGCGAGGCGGGTGCCTCCGGGAAGTTCGATCCAGCCCGGGAAGTCCGGGTGCGCGGACTTCCCGCGCCCGACCCTGACACCGGCGCCCTCGATGAGCGGGAGCAGGGCCGCGGCCTGGAACAGCTCACCGTGGAGGGTGACGGACGCGGGAGCGTCCGCGGGGCCCGCGGTGTGCGGCCGGGGCTGCTCGGCGCCCTCTTCGTAGGCGAACCATCCCCGGCCCGACTTGCGGCCGAGGCGCCGGGACTCGACCAGGCGCCGCTGGGCGAGTGACGGCGTGAACTTGGGGTCCTGGAAGAACGCGTCCCACACCGAGCGGGTGACGGCTTCGTTCACGTCCTGGCCGATGAGGTCGGTCAGCTCGAAGGGGCCCATCCTGAAGCCGCCGGATCCGCGCAGGACCGCGTCGATCGTCGCGGGGTCGGCGGCGCGCTCCTCGTGCACGCGCAGCGCCTCGGCGTAGAAGGGCCGCGCTATGCGGTTGACGAGGAAACCCGGAGTGTCGGCGCAGCGGACCGGCGTCTTCCCCCAGGCCCGCGCGGTGTCGTACGCGCGCGTGGCCGCCGCCTCGTCCGTGGTGTGGCCGCTGACCACCTCGACCAGGGGCAGCAGCGGCGCGGGGTTGAAGAAGTGCAGGCCGACGAAGCGGCCGGGGTGCCGGAGCGCGCCCGCGACGGCGGTGACGGACAGGGACGAGGTGTTCGTGGCCAGCAGGCAGTCGTCCGCCACGACCTCCTCCAGGTCCTGGAACAGGCGCTGTTTCACGTCCAGTTGTTCAAGGACGGCCTCGACGACCAGGTGGCACCCGGCGAGCGCGGGCAGGTCGTCGACGGCTTCGAGGCGTCCGGCCGCGGCGTCCCGGGCGGGCGCGTCCAGGCGGCCCTTCTCGACGAGGCGGTCCAGGCGGGCGGTGATCGCGGCGGCCGCCGTGCGCGCGAGGCCCGGCGCGGCGTCGTACAGCCGCACGGGGTGGCCCGCCACCAGCGCGACCTGGGCGATGCCCTGGCCCATGGTGCCGGTGCCGACCACGGCAACGGGGCTGTCGAGATCGAGTGCTGTCATGCTCGCGATCCTCCCGCACAAGGGTGCCGGCCAAGGGTCCGGGGTGGCCGGGGAAGGTTTTCCACAGGTTCGGCAGACCCTCTTGTCCCGACCGATCGTTCGGTTACTCTAGCTCTGTCCAGGTGTTCCTGCCCACTGCCCCTGCCCAGCTCGCCAGCTCGAAGGAGAGCTGACTCGACGAGGAGTTGGTCCCCCATGGCCGCCGAACTCACCGCGCACCAGCTGATCGAAAAACACCGGCCCACCCTCGACCAGGCGCTGGAGACGATCCGCACACGCGCGTACTGGTCGCCGCACCCCGAGCACCCCAAGGCCTATGGGGAGAACGGCAGCCTGAGCCTCCCCGAGGGCAAGGCCGCCTTCGAGGCCCTCCTGAACCAGCGCTTCGACCTCGACCAGCCGGGCACGGACGACTGGACGGGCGCGGAAGTATCCCCCTACGGCCCCGAGTTGGGCATCACCTACCCGCACCCGGACGTGGACGCCCTGCTCCCCGCCATGCGCGCGGGCACGGCCGCCTGGCGCGACGCCGGTCCCGACGCGCGCGCCATGGTCTGTCTGGAGATCCTGGCCCGCGTCAGCGCGCGCACGCACGAGTTCGCACACGCCGTCATGCACACCAGCGGCCAAGCCTTCATGATGGCGTTCCAGGCGGGCGGCCCGCACGCCCAGGACCGCGGCCTCGAAGCGGTGGCGTACGCGTACGCGGAGCAGACCCGCACCCCCGGCACCGCGGAGTGGACCAAGCCGCAGGGCAAGCGCGACCCGCTCGCCCTGACCAAGCGCTTCACCCCGGTCGGCCGCGGCGTCGCCCTCCTGATCGGCTGCAACACCTTCCCGACGTGGAACGGCTACCCCGGCCTCTTCGCCTCCCTCGCCACCGGCAACCCCGTCCTGGTCAAGCCGCATCCGCGCGCGGTGCTGCCGCTCGCCCTGACCGTGCGCGTCGCCCGCGAGGTCCTCGGCGAGGCGGGCTTCGACCCGAACCTGGTGGCGCTGGCCGTCGAGCGTCCCGGGGAGGGCATCGCCAAGACCCTGGCCGTCCGCCCCGAAATCAAGATCATCGACTACACGGGCTCGACGTCCTTCGGCGACTGGCTGGAGACCAACGCCCGGCAGGCCCAGGTCTACACGGAGAAGGCGGGCGTGAACACGGTCGTCGTCGAGTCGACCGACAACTACAAGGGCATGCTGTCCAACCTCGCCTTCTCCCTGTCGCTGTACAGCGGCCAGATGTGCACGACCCCGCAGAACCTCCTGATCCCCCGCGAGGGCATCCGGACGGACGCGGGCGCCAAGTCCTACGACGAGGTGGTCACGGACCTCGCGGGCGCCGTGGACGGCCTGCTCGGCGACGAGGCCCGGGCGAACGGCATCCTCGGCGCGCTGGTCAACCCGGACGTGCGCACGCGTCTGGAGGCGGCTCCCGGGCTCGGCGAGGTGGCCCTCGCCTCCCGCGAGGTGACCAACCCGGAGTTCCCGGACGCCGTGGTGCGCACGCCGGTGATCGTGAAACTGGACGGCGCCAAGCCGGACGCCGAGGCGGCGTATCTGAGCGAGTGCTTCGGCCCGGTCTCCTTCGCCGTCGCCGTCGACTCGGCCGCGGACGCGGTGAAGCTGCTGCGGCGCACGGTCCGCGAGAAGGGCGCGATGACGGTCGGGGCGTACACCACCTCGCCGGAGGTCTCCCAGGCCGTGGAGGAGACCTGCCTGGAGGAGAGCGCCCAGCTGTCGCTGAACCTCACGGGCGGTGTGTATGTGAACCAGACAGCGGCGTTCTCCGACTTCCACGGCTCGGGCGGCAACCCCGCCGCGAATTCCGCGCTGTGCGACGCCGCGTTCGTCGCCAACCGCTTCCGGGTGGTGGAGATCCGCAAGGAGATGTGAGCCGGGTGCGAGCCGGGTGACATGTCTTGGGCCCGTTCCCCTCCACGGGGACGCGGACGCGGACCCACGCCCCCGTGAGGCCTCCTCGGGGGTGTGGGCTCAGGCCTCCGGCTGCCGGGCGGTCAGCCGGTCCGGCCGTCCGGACGACCAGTGGAACAGCGTCATGCCGACGCTGGTCGCGAGGTTGTAGCTCGACACCTGCGGCCGCATCGGCAGCGACACCAGATGGTCGGCGCGGGCCCGCAGCCCGGCGGAGAGACCGCTGCGCTCCGAGCCGAACGCGAGCACGGCATCGTCGGGGATCTCGAGCCCGCGGACGTCCTCGCCCTCGGCGTCGAGGGCGAACAGCGGGCCCGCGGGCAGCCCCGGGACGTCGACGCGCTCCACCGCCGTGGCGAAGTGCAGGCCCGCGCCGCCGCGTACGACCGTGGGGTGCCAGGGGTCGAGCGTGCCGGTCGTGACGACCCCCGTCGCGCCGAAGCCCGCGGCGAGCCTGATCACCGCCCCGGCGTTGCCCAGGTTGCGGGGGTCGTCGAGGACCACGACCGGTGCGGACCTCGGCGCCCGCTCCAGGACCCCGAGGTTGGCGGCACGGGAGGGACGTACGGCAAGGGCGGCCACGGCCGTGGGGTGCAGCCGGGGCACCAGGGCGCGCAGCGTCACCTCGTCGGTCTCGGCGAGCAGCACGTCCAGGGCCGCCGTCACGTCCGGCGCCAGGTCCTCGGCGAGCGCGAGGACGGCGGGCTTGTCCGCGGTCAGCGCCACGGGGATGCGGGCGTCGAAGCGCAGGGCGTGCTTCAGGGCGTGGAAGCCGTCGAGCAGCACATGGGAGCCGGCGAGCCCGCGCCAGACCCGGACCGGATCCTCGGCCACACCCGCCCTCGACGGCCGGCCGCGCCCCGCTACGGCTGCGCCGTCCGCCACCTCGGGCCTTGCGAGTGCTTCGGGCGCTGCCGCCGCTTCGGGGCCTGCCGCCGGCTCGGGTCCTGCCGCCGCCTCGGGTCCTGCCGCCAGCTTGGGTCCTGCCGCCGCCTCGGGTCCTGCCGCCGCTTCGGGTCCTGCCGCCAGCTCGGGCCTTACGACTGCCTCGGGATCTGCTGCCGCCTCGGGTCCTGCGACTGCTTTGGGTCCTGCGACTGCCCCGGCCCCTGCCACCGCCACCGCCGCAGCTCCTGCCCCTGCCCCTGCCCCTGCCCCTGCTCCTGCCTCAGGTGCTGTCGCTGTCGCTCGCTGCGGCGGTCTGGCGTCGCCCTGGGCCGTCGCCACGGTCCGCTGAGGCCTGGCATCGTCCGCGCCGTCCGCGCCGTCCGCGCCGTCTGCGCTTTCTGCGTCCTCAGCCGTGCTGCCGCTCATGCGCCGAAGCCTACGCGCGCCCGCTCGGTGGCCTCGCCGACCTGCGGCTCTTCCTTCGGACGTGCCGAACGTACCGGACGCGCCGACGGCACGAACGTGCGCGGCAGCCGCGGCACCCGCGCGAGCAGGCCGTCACGCGTGCGTGCCACCCGGCCGCCGAGGCGGCGCAGGAACGAGGTGGGCAGGAAGACCGCGTCGGCCGCGATCATCGCGAGCGAGAAGAAGGGCAGCCCCAGGATGACGGCGATGGCCGCGTGCTCGAAGATCATCACAGCCAGCAGCACATTCTTGACGCGCCGGTTGAACAGGGTGAACGGGAAGGCGACCTGCACGGCGACCGTCCCGTAGGTCACCAGCATCACCAGCACCCCGTGCGAGGACAGCAGATCGGCGAGCGCGGGCCAGGGCGAGAAGTAGTCGAGCTGGAGGGGGTAGTAGACGGCGGTACCGTCCTGCCAGCGACTGCCCTGGATCTTGTACCAGCCCGCCGTGGCATAGATCAGGCAGGCCTCGACCATGATCACCAGCAGAGCGGCATTGTGCGCGAGGTTGGCGACGACGTCGAGCAGCAGCCGGGCCTCGCCGTCCGGGGCCCGGCGACCGGCGAACCACCACAGGCCCTGCGCGAGCCACAGCCCCCAGAAGAGCACCGGCCAGTACCCGTTGAGCTCCCCCATGAACGTGACGACGGACAGCGCGAGCCCGAGAACCCACCACAGCACGGGCCCGACCCGGTCCTGGCGGGCGGTGCGGTCCGGCTGGGCGGTGCGGTCCGGCTGGGCGGTGCGGTCCGGCTGGGCGGTGCGGCCCGGCTGGGCGGTGCGGCCCGGCTGGGCGGTGCGGCCCGGCTGGGCGGTGCGGCCCGGCTGGATGGCGCGGTCCGGCTGGGCGGCGCGTGCCGCCCGACGCGCGTCCAGGGACCAGACCTGGCCGCACCGCGTGAACACCAGGTAGATCGCCATGAGGTGGATGACGTTGTCACCGCCGTCACCCATGAAGATGCTGCGGTTCTGAAGCGACAGCACGCCGATCATGAACAGTACGGACATGGTGCGGGTGCGCCAGCCCACCAGGAGCAGGGCACTGGAGAGGATCGCCAGGAAGTAGACGATCTCGAACCACACATGCCCGTCCGACCACATCAGCGCGGTGAAGGCGTCGTTGGCGGAGATCAGCCGCCGGGCCATGTCCCAGCTCCAGGGGCCGTCGGGCCCGTACAGCTCGTGCCGGTGCGGCAGTTCGCGCAGCAGGAACAGCAGCCAGGTGGCGGCGAAGCCGATGCGGACCGTCGCGGTCTGGTACGGGCCGAGGGCCTGTGCCGTGACGCGCTGCACGCCCCGGGCGAGCGGGTCGAGACGGGGGCGGAGACGGAGACGGGTCACCGGACGGCTTCCTTCCATTCGGCGGCCACGTCCCTGCGCGCCCGGTCCTCGTCCGCGAGCGGGAGGTCAGGCGGGGTCACCGACCACCACGGAAGGACCCGCTGCACGGGCTTGGTGTTGATCTTCTCGTCACTCCACCGCGGTGGTGGCACCGGTGTGGTCCGGGACCTGACCTGCACCTGGTCGAAGGCCTCACCGCGGGCGAGCGGCTCGTGCCGGTCCAGGCGGAGCAGCGCGATGCGGCGGACGTAGCGCTCGGACAGCTCGCCGCGCAGACCGGTGGGACGATTCTGCGCGTCGTGGGTGGCGACGAAGAAGTCCCAGCCTCTGCGGAGTTCGTTCTGCTGGGTGTGGCTCGGCAGCGGGTTGTGGTCGATGGCGGCGCCGTCCTGCGCGGACAGGTTGTACCAGCGGGTGGTCCTCGTCGTCCCGTCGGACCTGCGGATCTGCGCCCGCACCTCCACCGCGACGTTCTGCTGGAGCGGATTGGGCGCGAACAGCTTCCAGTTCTGCTCGAACTCCGGATAGATCCAGTCCTCGACCGTCCGGCCGTGCTCCTTGGTCACGGTGTTCGACGGCGCGACGTGCAGGAACAGCATGCCGACGTGGACACAGACGGTGGCTACGACCACGGCGAGGACGAGGGCGGCGACGAGTCGTGGCCCTCGGGAGAGGGCGGCGATGCCGGACGAGGGGCGGGGCGGGGGGAGGTCTGCGCCCGGGCCCCGGTCCGGATCGGCACCCCCGTCCGGATCGGCACCCCCGTCCGGGTCGGCGCCCTGGTCCGGGGCCGGGCCCGGCAGCGGCTCGGCGGAGACGGCGCCGGGCCCCCGGCCCCGGGGCGTGGGCGCGGTCTGCGGGAGCTTGGCGTCCGGCCAAGCGGGTTTCGAGGCCGGACTGGCGGGTTCGGTGACCGACCCGGCGGACTCCGCTCCCGGCACAGAGTGCTCCGGACCCGGCTCGGCGGGTACCCGGCCCTGCTCGGCGGGTGCCCGGCCCTGCTCGGCGGATGCCCGGCCCTGCTCGGTGGGCGCCCGGCCCGGCTCGGACGGGTCGGAGGCGTGGTCGGCGGGCTCGCCGCGCGGACCCTTGTCGTACCCGTCCATCTCGCCCCGTTCCTCGACCTCGACCGGACCCTGCCGCCGGAACGGTACTCAGGCCCGCCCGCCAGGCCCAGGCGTCCCGGAGGTTATCCACAGGGTTGACACCTTAAGGCGAGCCACCGCACCATTGAATTCATACGAACCGAACGATCGGTCGGTTGGTCGCATGATCGGCCGCTTGATCGGCCGCCGGATTCCTGGACTCGTGGGAGCCGGACCAAGACCGAGGTCGAGGGGGACCGAGATGGCGACAGCTCACCGGCCCGTGAGCACGGTGGACACCGCGAGGGCCCCGGGGACCGCGAGGACCTCGGACAGGGAAGGGACTGCCGGATCCATGGAAACAGCAGCACCCAGGGACACGGCAGCGGCGAGGGGCACGGCGGCAACCGCGGACACGGCGGACGCGACCGCGGCGGACCGGGCGGCGGACGCGAAAGCGGCGGACCAGGCGGCGGACGCCGCCACGCTCCAGGCCGCCTTCAACGCGGCCGTGGCGGCCGACGAGCGCATCGAGCCGCGCGACTGGATGCCGGACGCCTATCGCTCCACGCTCGTGCGCCAGATCGCGCAGCACGCCCACTCCGAGATCATCGGCATGCAGCCGGAGGCGAACTGGATCACGCGGGCGCCGTCGCTGCGCCGCAAGGCGATCCTGATGGCCAAGGTGCAGGACGAGGCGGGCCACGGCCTCTATCTGTACAGCGCGGCGGAGACGCTCGGCGCGAGCCGCGACGACCTGCTCGACAAGCTGCACTCGGGCCGCCAGAAGTACTCCTCGATCTTCAACTACCCGACGCTCACATGGGCGGACGTGGGCGCCATCGGCTGGCTCGTGGACGGCGCGGCGATCACCAACCAGGTCCCGCTGTGCCGGTGTTCGTACGGCCCCTATGCCCGCGCGATGGTCCGGGTCTGCAAGGAGGAGTCCTTCCACCAGCGCCAGGGGTACGAACTGCTGCTCGCCCTCAGCCGGGGCACAGAGGCCCAGCACGCGATGGCGCAGGACGCGGTGGACCGCTGGTGGTGGCCGTCCCTGATGATGTTCGGCCCCCCGGACGCGGAGTCGTCGCATTCGGAGCAGTCCATGACCTGGAAGATCAAGCGGCATTCGAACGACGAGCTGCGCCAGCGATTCGTGGACATCTGTGTCCCCCAGGCCGAGTCGCTCGGCCTGACCCTGCCCGACCCGGACCTGAAGTGGAACGAGGAACGCGGGCAGCACGACTTCGGAGCCATCGACTGGAGCGAGTTCTGGTCGGTCCTGAAGGGGAACGGCCCGTGCAACGAACAGCGCATGACCCAGCGCAGGCGGGCCCACGAAGAGGGTGCCTGGGTGCGCGAGGCGGCGGCTGCCCACGCCGCCAGACACAGCGAGCGCGAGCGCGCCACCGGGGACAGCGAGCGCGCCATCGAAAACAGCGAGCGCGCCGCAGAGGACAGCGAGCGCGAGGAGGCGACCGCATGAGCAGCTCGACCGAATGGCCGCTGTGGGAAGTGTTCGTGCGCTCGCGGCGCGGCCTGTCCCACACCCACGCGGGCAGCCTGCACGCACCGGACGCGGAGATGGCCCTGCGCAACGCCCGCGACCTGTACACCCGCAGGAACGAGGGCGTCTCCATCTGGGTCGTCCCGTCCGCCCACATCACGGCCTCGTCGCCGGACGAGAAGGACTCCTTCTTCGAGCCGTCCGCCGACAAGCCCTACCGCCACCCGACGTTCTACGACATCCCGGAGGGAGTGAAACACCTGTGACCACCCACTCCGCCTCCACCTCGCCCTCCGCCGCCACTTCCGCCCCCGCCTCGTCGACGGCCGCCGCCCTCCCCCTCGGTGACGACGCCCTGGTGCTCTCCCACCGCCTGGGAGAGTGGGCGGGGCACGCCCCCGTCCTCGAGGAGGAAGTGGCCCTGGCGAACATCGCCCTGGACCTGCTCGGCCAGGCCCGAGTGCTGCTCTCCCTGGTCGGCGACGAGGACGAGCTGGCGTATCTGCGGGAGGAGCGCGCCTTCCGCAACGTCCAGCTGGTGGAGCAGCCGAACGGCGACTTCGCCCACACCATCGCCCGCCAGCTGTACTTCTCGACGTACCAGCACCTGATGTACGGCCAACTCGCGGCGAGTGACAGCCCCTTGGCACCGCTGGCAGCGAAGGCCGTCAAGGAGGTCGCCTACCACCAGGACCATGCCGAGCAGTGGACGCTCCGTCTCGGTGACGGCACGGCGGAGAGCCATGAGCGGATGCAGCGCGGCCTGGACGCGCTGTGGCGGTTCACGGGCGAGCTGTTCGAGCCGGTGGCCGGTCTCGACCTCGACCGGGAGGCCCTGCGCGAGCGGTGGACGGCCATGGTCACGGCAGTGATCGGGAAGGCGACCCTCACCGTCCCCGAGGGACCGCAGAGCGGGGCGTGGACAGCCGGCGCCGGACGCGAGGGCCTGCACACCGAACCGTTCGGCCGGATGCTCGCGGAGATGCAGCATCTGCACCGCAGCCACCCGGGGGCGTCATGGTGACCACAGCCGCCTACACCCCTCACACCGCCCACAACACTCACACCGCCCACACCGCCCACGCCGCCCACGCCGCCCACACCGACCACACAGCTCACGCCCCCAGCACCCCCACCCCCCTGGAAGCCGAACTCCGCGCTCTCGCGGGCTCCGTGCCCGACCCCGAGCTGCCCGTCCTCACCCTGGGCGAACTGGGCGTGCTCCGCTCCGTCCACGTCAGCGGCACGGGCCACGTCGACGTCGAGCTCACCCCGACGTACACGGGCTGCCCCGCCATAGAAGCCATGTCCGCCGACATAGAGCAGGTGCTGCGTGAGCACGGCCGGCACGACGTCACGGTGCGCACGGTGCTCTCCCCCGCCTGGTCCACGGACGACATCAGCGCCGAGGGCCGCCGCAAGCTCGCCGAGTTCGGCATCGCCCCGCCGCGCCCGCACACGGCCGACGGACCGGTCCCCCTCTCCCTCACGGTCCGCTGCCCGCACTGCGGCTCGACCGACACGGAGCTGCTCAGCCGCTTCTCGTCCACGGCCTGCAAGGCGCTGCGCCGCTGCGTCGCCTGCCAGGAGCCCTTCGACCACTTCAAGGAGCTGTGATGGCGCGCTTCCACCCGCTCCGCGTGGCGGCGGTCGAGCAGCTCACCGACGACTCCGTGACGCTGACGTTCGCGGTGCCGCCCGCCCTGCGCGAGGAGTACCGGCACGCGCCGGGCCAGCACCTCGCCCTGCGCCGCGTCGTCGACGGCCTGGAGATCCGGCGCACGTACTCGATCTGCTCCCCGGCACCGGACCCGAAGGCCGCCGATGAGCCCGGACAGCTGCGAGTGGGTGTGCGGGTGGTGGAGGGCGGCGCCTTCTCGACGTACGCGCACAAGGAGGTAGTCGTCGGTGACGAGCTGGAGGTGATGACCCCGGCGGGACGGTTCACGCTGGAGCCGGCTCCGGGACGGTATGCCGCGGTGGTCGGCGGCAGCGGCATCACCCCGGTGCTCTCCATCGTCACGACGCTCCTGGAGCGCGAGCCGCGCGCCGAGTTCTGTCTGATACGCAGCGACCGCACGGCGGCGTCGACGATGTTCCTCGACGAGGTCGCCGACCTCAAGGACCGCTGGCCGCACCGTTTCCAGCTGGTGACGGTGCTGTCCCGGGAGGAGCAGCAGGCGGGCCTCACCTCGGGGCGGCTCGACGAGGAGCGGCTCGGGCGGCTGCTGCCCGCGCTGCTGCCGGTCGGGGAGGTCGACGGCTGGTTCCTGTGCGGTCCCTACGGGCTCGTGCAGGGGGCGGAGCGGACGCTGCGAAGGCTCGGGGTGCAGCGGCGGCGCATCCACGAGGAGATATTCCACGTGGACGATGTGCCGACGACGGCGCCGGCCGTGCCCGCCCCGCAGGACAGCACGGTCACGGTCACCCTCGACGGGCGGTCGGGCACCTGGCCGGTGCAGGCGGGGGAGTCGCTCCTGGACACGGTGTTGCGCAATCGCGCGGACGCGCCGTTCGCCTGCAAGGGCGGGGTGTGCGGCACCTGCCGGGCGTTCAAGGTGTCGGGGGAGGTCCGGATGGACCGGAACTTCGCGCTGGAGCCGGAGGAGACCGAGGCCGGTTATGTGCTGGCGTGCCAGTCGCATCCGACGACGGGCAGGGTGGAGCTGGACTTCGATCGCTGACTGGGCTTCGAGCACTGACTCGGCGGCGACCGCTGACTGGGCTTCGAGCACTGACTCGGCGGCGACCGCTGACTGGGCTTCGAGCACTGACTCGGCGGCGACCGCTGACTGGGCTTCGAGCACTGACTGGACGGCGCCTGCTGACTGGACGGCGCCTGCTGACTGAACCTCGACCGCTGACTGGACTGCGAGTGCTGAGCGGGATCTCGGGGCCCCGCGGAGACCCGGGGCCGGCTGTTCCCTGTTCCCTTTCACTGGAACTTGTTCTACCTTGACGACCCGTCAGAGCTGGGCCGGCGAAGGGACGAGCTGTGGACTTCAGCTTCACCGAGGAGCAGCAGGCGGCGCTCGAAGCGGCGCAGGCGGTGTTCGCCGATGTCGCGCCGGACGGGGTGCCCAGCCCCGCCCTCACTCCGGGGGCCGTGGCCGAGGGCTTCGACCGGGCGCTGTGGGCCAGGCTCGCCGGGGCCGATCTGCTCAGCCTGATGGCGGCGCCGGAGTACGGGGGGTCGGGGCTCGATCCGATCGCGCTCTGTCTGGTGCTGCGGGAGTCGGCGAAGGTGCTTGCCCGGGTTCCGCTCCTGGAGAGCAGCGCTGCGGCGTACGCCGTACAGGCCTATGGCGGAGCGGAGTTGAAGCAGGCCCTGCTGCCCGGGGCCGCGCGGGGGGAGACCGTCCTGACCGTGGCGGCGAACGGGCGTACCGGTCACGACGACGCCGCCTTGGCCGTCACCGCGCGCCCCGACGGCGGGAACGGTGACGGCAACGGCAACGGCAAGAACGGCGACGGTGGTGGTGGCGGCGGGTGGGTGCTCGACGGGGTGCAGAGCGGGGTGCCCTGGGTGTTCGACGCCGACTTCGTGGTAGTTCCGGCGACCTCGCCCGAGGGGCGGGCGGTCCTCGCGCTGGTGCCGTGCGCGGGGCCGGGTGCGGCGGCGGGGCTGTCCCTCGCCGAGCAGTTCTCCACCAGCGGGGAGCGGCTCGGGGAGGTGCGTCTCGACTCGGTGCGGATCGGTGCCCGGGACGTCGTCACGGCGGAGGGGGCGTGGGACCACCTGCGTGATCTGCTTACGACGGGGACCTGTGCGCTGGCGCTCGGTGTTGGCACGAGGGTGCTCGGGATGACGAGTGAGTACACCGGCAAGCGGGAGCAGTTCGGGTTTCCCGTCGCCACGTTCCAGGCGGTGGCGATGCAGGCGGCGGACCGTTACATCGACCTGCGGGCCATGGAGGTCACGCTCTGGCAGGCGGCGTGGCGGCTGAGCGGGCCGGGGCGCGGGGCCGCGGGTGACGGCGGGCCGCTGCCCGCGTCGGGGGATGTGGCGGTGGCGAAGATCTGGGCGTCGGACGGGGTGCGCCGCGTCGTCCAGACCGCGCAGCATCTGCACGGCGGCTTCGGCGCCGACGTCGACTACCCCCTGCACCGGTACCACGCCTGGGCCAAGCACCTGGAGCTGGCGCTCGGCCCGGCCGCGGCGCACGAGGAGGCGCTGGGGGATCTGCTGGCCGCGCATCCGCTCGGCTGACCGGCCCTGGGGCCGCGTCCCTTCCGGGAGGGGGCGGGAGGGGGTCAGACCACCGTGCCCGGCTGGCCCTTGTCGTCCACGACGGGGCGGCCGGAGGCCTCCCAGGCCTGCATGCCGCCGTCGACGTTCACGGCGTCGATGCCCTGCTGGGCGAGGTACATGGTGACCTGGGCGGAGCGGCCGCCGGAGCGGCAGATGACGTTGACCTTGCCGTCCTGCGGGGCGGCCTCGGTCAGCTCGCCGTAGCGGGCGACGAAGTCGCTCATGGGGATGTGCAGCGCGCCCGCCGCGTGGCCCGCCTGCCACTCGTCGTCCTCGCGGACGTCGAGGAGGAAGTCTCCGTCAGTGAGCGCGTCGACGCCGACCGTGGGCACACCAGATCCGAAATGCATGCTCCGACGCTACCCGACCGACGGAACCTGCCGCCGCCCACCCGTCGGCCACGCCCCCCGCCGGACCCCGGCCACGAGCTTCGCCGGACCCCGGCCACGCCCTCCGCCGGACCCAGCCACTAGCTTCGCCGGGCCCCGGCCAGACACTCGGCCGCGCCCTCGGCCGGACCCCGGCCCCGCGCCCTCGGCCGCGCACTCGGCGGGGCACCGGATCACGCCATCGGCCGCGAGGCCTACGCGCCGGCCCGCTCCAGCTCCGCCTCGCGCTCCGCGATCTGCGCCAGGAGCTGTTCGGCGATCTCGTCCAGGAGGCGGTCCGGGTCGTCGGGTGCCAGCTTGAGCATCGAACCGATCGCGCTCTCCTCCAGGTCGTGGGCGACGACCGCGAGCAGCTCCTTGCGCCGGGCGAGCCACTCCAGGCGGGCGTACAGCTCCTCGGCGGGCGTCGGCTGCTGCTCCTCCGGGGCGGGGCCCGCGTCCCACTCGCCGAGCAGCTCCCGCAGCAGCGTCTCGTCGCCGCGGCCGTACGCGGCGTTGACCCGCGTGATGAACTCGTCGCGGCGCTCGCGCTCCTGCTCGTCCTGCGCGAGGTCGGGGTGGGCCTTGCGGACGAGCTCGCGGTAGAGCTTGCGGGCCTCGTCGCTCGGGCGGACCCGCTGCGGGGGCCGCACCGACTGGTCGGTGAGCATCGCGGCGGCCTCCGGAAAGAGGCCCTCGCCGTCCATCCAGCCGTGGAACAGTTCCTCGACGCCCGGCATCGGCAGGACCCGGGCCCGCGCCTCGTCCGCCTTGCGCCGGTCATCGGGGTCGCCGGAGCGCGCCGCCACGGCCTCGGCGATCAACGCGTCCAGTTCGTCGAGGCGGGCGTACATCGGGCCGAGCTTCTGGTGGTGCAGCCGGGAGAAGTTCTCCACCTCCACCCGGAACGTCTCGACCGCGATCTCGTACTCGATCAGGGCCTGCTCGGCGGCGCGCACCGCCTTTTCGAGCCGCTCCTCGGGGCGTTCGCCGGGCTGCCCTGCGGGTTGCTCCCCGGACCGCGCCTCGGGCTCCCCCGCGGGCTGCTCCCCGGGCCGCGTCCCGGGCTGTTCCTCCAGGCGCTTGAGCCGCTCCTTGAGCCGCTCCTTGAGGCGCCCGCCGTCCTGCTCGGGCCGCCCGCCGTCCTGCTCGGGCCGCCCGCCGTCCTGCTCGGGCCGCCCGCCGTCCGGGGCGGCGGGCGTCTCAGGGTTCGTGGGCTCGGCTTCCGGGGTCGTCACCGGTCCAGCGTAGGCCACGGCCCGGTAGGGCCCCAGGCTCGGCCGTCGCCTAGGCCTCCGCCCGCAGCCGCCCCTCCCGTACCGCGGCGAGCAGGCGGTCGTGGTCGGCCTCGGTGCGGTCCGCGTACGTCACGGCGAAGTCCGCCACCGCCTCGTCCAGCTCGTCGTTCTTGCCGCAGTACCCGGCGATCAGGCGCGGATCGGCGCTGTGGGCGTGGGCGCGGGCGAGCAGGGCGCCGGTCATCCGGCCGTAGTCGTCGAGCTGGTCGGCGGCGAGGGCGGCCGGGTCCACGCTGCCCTTGCGGTTCCTGAACTGCCTGACCTGGAAGGGACGGCCCGAGATCGTCGTCCAGCCGAGCAGGAAGTCGCTGACGACCTGCATCCGCTTCTGCCCGAGCACGACCCTGCGGCCCTCGTGGCCCGCCGAGCCCCCGTGGCCGCCGCCGTCCCCCTGCTCCTTGAAGCCCGCCACCGGCAGATGCGGCAGCAGAGCCGAGGGGCAGGCCTCCTTGACCTGGAGGACCAGCGGCTCGCCCCGGTGGTCCAGGAGGAGGACCACATAGGAGCGGAGACCGACGCTGCCGGTGCCGACGACGCGGAAGGCCACGTCCTGGATCGCGTACCGGGCGAGGAGGGGCAGGCGGTCCTCGGTCAGGGTGGCGCGGTAGGGGCCGAGGGCGGCGGCGACCGCGGCGGCCTCGGCGTCCGGCACCCGCCGCAGCACCGGGGGCGCGTCGACGAACCGGCGCGCCGTGACGCGCCCCGCCGTGACGCCTGCCCGGCCGTCGAAGCCATCGGCACCGCCCGAGCCATCGGCACCGCCCGAACCGCCAACACCGCCCGAACCGCCAACACCGCCCGAACCGCCAACACCGCCCGAGCCGCCAACACCGCCCGAGCCCTCGTAGGCGTCGGGGACGGGCTCGGTCGCCTTGGCGGCGAAGCGGGCGCTGGTGTTCTGCCGGGCCTTCTCGGAGACCCGGTCGAGGGTGCCGAGCAGGTCGCGGGCGTCGGTGTGGGAGACGAGTTCCTCGTCGGCGATCGCGTTCCACGCGTCGAGCGCGGGCAGCTTGGCGAGGAGCCGCATGGTGCGGCGGTACGCGCCGACGGCGTCGTACGCGGCCTCCTTGCAGGCGTCCTCCTTGGCGCCGCCCTCGCGTCCCGCGAGGACCAGGGAGGTGGCGAGGCGCTTCACGTCCCACTCCCAGGGGCCGTGCACGGTCTCGTCGAAGTCGTTCAGGTCGATGACGAGGCCGCCCCGGGCGTCTCCGTAGAGCCCGAAGTTGGCCGCGTGGGCGTCGCCGCAGATCTGGGCGCCGATGCCGGTGAGGGGGGTGCGGGCCAGGTCGTACGCCATCAGGCCCGCGGCGCCCCGCAGGAAGGCGAAGGGGGACGCGGCCATCCTGCCGACGCGCAGCGGCGCGAGTTCCGGTATCCGGCCGCGGTTGGTCTCCTCGATGACCTGTACGGGGTCGGGGCGGTGGTCGTCCGGCGCGTACCGGGCGTGCGCGGAGCGCGGGGTGTGGGAGCGCAGGGCCTTGCCCTCGTGCTTGGGGCGGGCGGGGCCGGGATCTCCCGGCCCCGGGAGACGGGCGAAGCCGTCCACGTGCGGGAGGCGGCGCGCTGCCCCGCCCGCGCCGCGGGGCGCGGCTCCGCCTGCCGCCGCAGCCCCTGCTCCGGTCTCCATACGTATCGCTTCAGCGTCGGCGTCAGCCATTTTTCCCCGCCCCCCGGTCACGAACATCAGTGCGGGACGAAGGTACCGCCGGTGGACCGTGCCGCCCACCCCCGGCCCGGCCCTACGGAATCAGCCCTACGGAACCGCCCCCACCCGCGTCCGCCGGAACCCCTCCGTACGGAACCGCCCCGCGAGCTCCGCCTCCGCGCCGGCACCAGCTCCGGCTCCGGCTCCGGCACCGGCACCGGCACCGGCACCGGCACCCGCGAGGATCAGCAGATCGTGCCCCGGCCCAGCCGCCCCGACCTCGGGCCAGGTGGGCGCCGTCCCCGCGTGCCGCCCCCACGTCACCACGAGCGCCGGATCCGACAGCGACCGCAGGCTCAGGAACTTGTCCACGTGGCCGCCGCCGAGCTTCGGCGTGAGCACCTGGGCGGGTACGGGGGCGAAACCGAAGCGGGTCTTGAAGTTGAAGAGGCCCGGCTGGACGACATGGCCGAAGAGCGAGGGGTCGTTGCCCAGCGAGGCGTACGTGAGGCCCTGTTCACGGGCGAACTGGAGGGCCTCCGCGTACGCCGCCCGCATCACCCGGCCGGACCGGGCGTCCGCCGCCGACGCCGAGTAGCGCATCTGGAGCACCGACTCCTCGCGCCGTATCCACCACAGGGAGCCGACCAGCATGGCGCCGTCACGGGTGGTGACGCAGACGCTGACGTGCTCGTCGGCGCCCGCGAGCAGCCGGTCCCGGCCGCGCCGCGCGAAGTTCCGGCCCCGCGGCATACCGGCGATCTGCCGCTCGTACAGGACCAGGAACTCGTCCACCAACTCCTCGGTCAGGCCCACCCGGACGTCGAGCCGCAGCTCCTCGTCCTCGACGAAGCGGGTACCGAGGCGGATGTTGCGCCGCTCCGTGCCGGAGAGTCCCGCCTCGAAGGCGGCCCGGGACTCCCGTACGGGGGCGCACCAGTTCAGCCACTTCGGGCGGGCCACGAAGCCGAGGTCGGCCAGGCCCGCGTCGAGCCGCCCGGACGGGTCGGTGTCGGCATCGGCGAGCCGCACGATGTCGATCGGCGGCCCGTCCTCCGCCGCCCCCTGCCCCGTCCCCGTCCCCGTCTCCGCCGCCTTCCAGGCGTGGCTCTCCGCCTCCGCCCGGTCGACCGTGGCGATGACGAGGTGGTCCTGCTCAGCGATCTCCACTGGTGACTCCTTCTACAGCTGTGGACGCTCCTTGAGGGGTTTCCGTCCGCTGAAGGGCTTCGGGCCCCTGAGAGGCTTCCGTCCGCTGAAGGGCTCCGGGCCCCTGAGGGGTTTCCGGCACCCCCCGGCCCAACGGGCTCGCCCCCCGCCGCACATGTACCGCCCAGATCACGTTCGCCGTGGCCCAAAGACCCAGCGCCGGCAGCCAGTACCAGTAGCCGTCCAGGCGGCTGGCCCAGGCGTAGAGGAAGCCGGAGAGAGGAGCGGCCCCCGTGATGAACATGCGGATCGTGGCGTTGGCGCGGCCCGCGACATCGGCCGGGATGGTCTCCTGGCGGTAGGTGATGGACGCCACGTTGCTCACGGCGACGGCGAAGCACTCCACCATGAAGCCGACGACCCGTACGGGAAGGACCGGTACGGCGATCAGCGCCAGGCCCCCGAAGCCGATCAGCTGGCAGACCAGTATGCGGCGTTCGGGCGTCCACACGGGCAGGAAGTGCGGGGCCACCCGGCTCGCCCCCGCGCCCGTGAGCAGGCCGATCGCCATCACCGCGGAGATCACGGTGGTGTTCATGCCCTGGTCGCCGAACTCGGTGATCAGGGCGGGTTCCAGCTGCCCGATGGCCAGATTGGTCATCGACATGGTCACGACGAGCCAGAGGATCTCGCGCTTGCCGACCCAGCGGAAACCGATCGCGAGGTCACGGCGGATGTTGATTTTCTCGGGGCTCGCGGCGACCGCGGGCAGCAGCAGCGCGACACAGCCCGCGACCACGTACAGGAGCGCGATGCACAGCGTCGCGGCGGCGGGCCCGAGCAGGGTGAAGCCGACGCCGCCGAGGACCAGGCCGATGACCTTGGACAACTCGATGGCGGAGTTCAGCTTGGCCACGGCGACCGGTCTGCCGGGAGCGCTGATGAGCTTGGGGATCAGGACGAACTGCCCGGTGATCGCGCTCGCGACGCCGCCCACGCCGGAGAGCAGCACGAGCACCGCCACCGACACCTGACTGGACAGCGTGGCCGCGAGGAACACCAGGCACAGGGCCTGCTGGAGCTGCGCGAGCACGAAGATCAGGCGCTTGTCGAAGCGGTCGATGACCGAACCGAGGAACGGCGAACCCACGTAGGTGACCCCGCGCAGCGCGAAGGAGACGAGGGACAGCGCGACGGAGTCCGACTCGGCGAGGACCGCGAGCGGGATCACGATGCCGAGCTGCCAGTCCGCGACCTTGGAGACCATCGACGAGGTGATCAGGACGCGCAGGATCCGCTTGTCCCGCGGCGCCGGGGACTCGGGCGGGGTCGGAGACGGCGGCGGGGCCGGGGGCGGAGACGGAGGCGGGGTCGGAGGCGATGCCGTCATGCAGTCACGTCGCCGGGTCGCTCGGGACCGCCCAGGCGGCGGGCCAGCTCCGGGTGGGCGCACAGGGCGGCGAGGCCGCGGGCCGTGTTGGCCTCCACGCCGCCGTCGTCGACCTGGTGCACGATCCAGCCCCAGGAGTCCGCGTACTCGCGGAACAGCTTGGCCGTCTCGTCCTGCATCCGGCTGAACGACTCCTCGCTGCGCTCGCCCGCGGGACCGTAGTCCTCCAGGGCACCGACGGCGCCGTTCTGCGCGGTCCGCCAGCGGTACGCGTACGAGGACGGGCCGTCGACGAGGATGCCGACGTCGGGACGGAGCAGCGACGAGCCGAAGACCAGGTCGAGGAGGCCGCGCAGGGTGCGGGTCAGCTCGCCGACCGCGGCGGCGGCCGGGTCGCCGCCCTCGCCGCCCTCCCCCGTGCCGCCCTCCGCGGCCAGCCGCTCGGCGACCGCGAGTTCCTTCAGGACGTGCTTGATCGGGTACGACTCCTGGACCACGATCGCGCCCCTGGCCAGGGCCTTGCGGGTCACCTCGGAGGCGAGCAGCACATTGCCCGCGATCTCCACGAACGCGGCGGCGAGGGCGCCCGAGGCCTTGTTGCCCATGACGGGCTCGGCGGCGAGATGGCGCTCCCAGTCGTTGTCGCGCCAGTCGTCGTAGCCGCGGGGGATGTCCAGCGGCTCGCCATCGCGCAGACCGGCGCCGTACAGGGTGCGGAAAGACTCCAGCCAGAGCTGCTGGAGCGGCACCGCGGGCCAGGGCCCCGCGGTCTCCTCCAGGGCGGACCGCCAGGTGACGGTCACCACCTCCTGGCCGCTGCCGCGTACGCGCTCCTCGAAGGCGCGGCACAGCGTGCTCTTGCCGATGCCGTCGATGCCGAGGAAGGCGACGGTCAGGCCTTGGCTCTGGCTCATGGGGGTCTCTCCTAGTGTTCGTGGTACGGCGTCAGCAGGCGTCGCGCGGGTGGTACGGGCTCAGCACTCGTCGTCGAGCTGCCGCGTGATCTCCTCGACGTAGCAGCGCAGGCCCGTCACGCGGGCGCCGTCGACGGCCTTGCGCACGAGGCGGGCGGCGGCGGCGCGCGAGGTGTCCGCCGCCAGGGCCTGGGCGAGGATGAGTTCGTAGGTGACGGGGCGCGCGGAGTCCACCGACCAGGCGTACGTGACGCCGTCGACGTCGGGCAGTTCGAACCGGTCGAGCGTGCCCACGTCCGGGAAGTCGCCCAGCTCCTGCGGGTGGACGAAGAGCCGGGCCTCCAGGCAGTGCCGCGTACGGTCCACGGGGTGCGCGGCGGGGGAGACGGACTCGCCCCGGGCGATGCGGAGCTGGAGCTCCACGAGGTCGACCCGGCCCGTGCGGTCGCCGGAGCCGGTGAGGTCGCCGGAGCCGGTGGGGCCGGTGTCCAGCTGGCTCTCCGACATTCGATAGGCCAGCGGCAGCCTGCCGTTGACCTCCAGGAAGTAGTAGCGGTCCGGGCCGACGATGAACTCCACCGTCATGACGTTGGTCAGCCCGAACTCCCGTGCTACCAGGGCCGCGTCGGCACGCATGGCCGCGAGCACCTCCGCGTCGACGCCCGCGACGGGCGACGCCTCAAGGAGCTTCAGGCCGTCGGCCACGAGCAGGCTCTCGCGCTCGCCGAGAGGAAGGACGGTGCCCTCGTGGTCCACGGCGAGGGTGACGCCGACGACCTGGTTCACGGGCAGGTACTTCTCGACGTACCAGGAGGTCCCCTCAGGGCCCCCCGCGACCGCGCGCTCGATGTCGGCGTCGGTGTGGGCGATGCGCACGGCCTGTCCCCCGTAGCCGAACTCCGGCTTGAGGACGACCGGCAGGCCCATCCCGCGGACGTGCGCCCGCACCTCGTCGAGGCCCCGGCCCGAGGCGTGCGGGAGCACCGGGACGCCGATGCGGCGCGCGGCCTCGGCGGCCGCGGCCTTGCTGCCCGCGAGCCGCAGCGCCGCCGCCGACGGCCCCACGAAGGTGACGCCCTGCTCCTCAAGACCGGCCACGAAGTCGGCGTTCTCGGCGAGGGAGCCGTAGCCCGGATACACGGCGTCGACGCCGCAGCGGTCCACGGCGTCGAGGACCCGCTCGGCCGAGTCGTAGGTGTCGGGCAGGCCCCACCCGTCGACGGCGACCTCGGCGTCGGCCGCGGCGGCGTGGACGCCGGCCTGGGTGTCGGTACGGGCCGTGAGCGCGGTCGTGCGCAGGCCGAGGCCGCGGCAGGTCCGCGCGGCACGCACCGCGATCGCGGCGCGGTTGGCTATGAGGATGTGCTGCATGGGGTCGGGTCTCCTGTCGGGGCCGTCAGTGGCTGTCGGGGCCTGCCGGGGCCTGTCAGTGCCTGTGGGGGCCGGGCCTGTCAGTGCCTGTCAGTGCCTGTAAGGGGCAGCCGTGGGGCGGGCCAGGCGCTGGAACAGCCGCCCGCAGGACGTCGCGACGCGCCGGATCCGGGACTCGTCGTCGACGTCGGCGCTGTACTGCCACTTCAGCCGTACGGTGTCGGCGGCCGTCTCCGCGTAGACCTTGATGCGGTACGGCTGGGTGCGGTCGAGGGTCATCTCGGTGCCGACGTCGCCGTGGCGCGGCCGGAACGGGCCCGCGGTCTCCAGTTCGTGCATGTGCGAGCCGAGGAAGTTCAGATAGACGTCCGGGGCGGGCAGCGCGGCGAGCCGGTCCCGTACGGCCGCGTCGTCGTGCAGGTGGCGCAGGGCCCCCCAGGTTTGCTCCATGGCGCGGATCTCGGTGATCTGCGCCCGCAGCGCGGCGGCCGTCCGGGCGTCCCGGTCGCCGGGGTCGTCGGGGTCGCCTCCGGGCCGGACGGGGTCGTCGGGGTCACCTCCGGGGCCGTCGGGGTCGCCGGGGTCGCCGGGGCCAACCGGATCGTCGGGGCCGTCCGGATCGTCGGGGTCGTCCGGGTCGCCGGGGTCGTCGGGCAGGGCGAGGACGTACGGCGTGATGCTGTTGAGCCAGCCGACCGCGTCGAAGTGGCCGGGCCCGCCGGTGAGGTCGTTGCGGCCGTGGCGGCACACCTCGACGGCGCCGCCGCGGGTGCCCGACTCCTCGGCGAGGGCCGCCGCGAGGGCCGAGATCAGGAGTTCCTCCTGCTGCGCGGCGCTGCTGCCCGCGGGCAGCGGGACCTCCGTGTCGAAGGCCCTGATGTGGCTCAGGTGCATGCTGCCGCCGGGGCGGTCGGCGGGCAGCGGGGCACACCGCGACCAGGGCAGGGCCTCCCAGCGGCGTACGAAGAACGCGTCGAGCGGGCCGTTCGCGAACCGGCGCAGCGTGCCCGCGTGCGCGGCCCACGAGGACGCGGGGGCGGGCGAGACCGCCCCCTGCTCGGCGCCGACGGCCGCCGCGTACAGCACCCCGAGGTCCCGCGCGAGGATCTTCAGGGACATGCCGTCGGCGATGAAGTGGTGCAGGACGAGCAGCAGCCGGTGGCTCTCGTGCCCCGCGAAGAAGGCCGCCCGCCAGACGGGTCCTTCCCGCAGGCTCAGTGACTGCTGGAGGCGGTCGGCCTCCTTCAGGAAGGCCCGCTCGACAGCCCCTTCGCCGTCACCGGTGCCGGGGAGCTCGTGCCAGGTCAGGGGCGCGCGGGCCGTCCGGTCGGTGACCGGTACGGGCGCGTCGGCGGGCCCCGTGAGCCGGAGCCGCAGCGCGGGGTGCCGCTCGGCCAGCGCGTCCAGTGCCTCGCGCAGCGCGTCCCGGTCCACGGTGTCCGCGACGTCCAGGAGCAGCGAGACGTTGTAGTGGTCGGCGTCCCGGTAGTCCCACTCCAGGAAGCGGAGCTGCGCCGGGGACAGCGCGGTCGGCAGCTCGGCGGCGACCGCGGGGGTGGCGGAGGCGGAGGCGGCGGGTCCGCGCGCCTCGACCGTGTCCGCCAGTTCGCCGAAGGTCCGCGCACCGTACAGATCGGCGACGCGCAGCACGATGCCGAGGTCGCGGGCCCTGATGGTCATCTCCATCGCGCTGAGGCTGTCGCCGCCCAGCGCGAAGAAGTTGTCCTCGGCGGTGACGTCGGCGACGCCGAGGACGTCGCGCCACACCCCGGCGAGCCCGTCGGCCCCGGTGGACCGGGGCCGCGCCGCCTCGCGCAGCGCACGGCGGTCGGTCTTGCCGTTGGGGCTGAGGGGGATCTCGGGGACGGCGACGATGCGGTGGGGCAGGGCGTGGGCGGGCAGATGCCGGGCGAGGTGGGCACGCAGGCCGGCGCCGACGCCGTCCCCGACGCCGTCCACACCGCGCGCGCCCGGGTCCACACCGTGCGCGTCCGGGTCCACAGCGTGCGCGTCCGGGTCCACAGCGTGCGTGCCCAGGTCCACACCGAGCACGCCCACGTCCAGGCCCGCGCCCTCCGCGGACACGACATACGCCACGAGCCGCAACGCATGGTGCCCCCGCTCAGCGACGACAGCGGCGGCGCGGACCGACGGATGCCGCAGCAACCAGCCCTCCACCTCGGCCGGTTCGACCCGGTGCCCGCGGATCTTCACCTGGTCGTCGGCGCGCCCCTCGTAGGCGATCCGGCCGTCGGGCAGCCTGCGGCCCAGGTCGCCGGTGCGGTAGAGGCGCTCGCCGGGGCGGAACGGGTCGGCCGGGAAGCGTTCGGCCGTCAGCTCGGGCCGGTCGAGGTAGCCGAGGGCCAGACCGGGGCCGCCCAGGTGGATCTCGCCGGTCTCGCCGTCGGCACAGCGCTCGCCGTGGCGCAGGATCTCCACGACGGTGTGCGGCACGGGCCTGCCGATGGTGATGTCGGAACCGGACGGAGCGCCGATGGTGCTGTCGGAACCGGAGGGCGCACCGATGGTGGTGACGTCGGAACCGGACGGTGCTGTGCCGGGGCCCCCGGACGTGGGCACCCGCTCGTACAGCGAGAAGACGGACGTCTCGGTGGGTCCGTAGATGTTCCACAGCGCGCCCGCGGGCGCGAGGGCCTCCGCGAGGGCGGGCGGCAGGCTCTCGCCGCCCGAGACGATGCTGATCCCGCGCGGCGGCCGCCAGCCGTACGCGGTGAGCGCGGCGAACATCGACGGCGTACCCATCACGAACGAGGCCCGGCGCGCGTCGAGCGCCGCTTCGAGCAGTTCGGGGTCGCGGGCGACGGCCCGGTCGACCAGGTGCACCGTACCGCCGCTGATCAGCGGGAGCAGCAGTTCCAGTTGGGCGAAGTCGAAGGAGAACGCGGCCATGGCGAGCACCGAGTCGTCCGCCGTGAAGCCGAACGCGTCCCTGCTGTGCCGCAGGATGTTGACGATGCCGCGGTGGGCGAGGACGGCGCCCTTGGGGGTGCCGGTGGAACCGGACGTGTAGATGACGAAGGCCGGTCGGTCGGGGGCGCGGCCCACCGGCGCGGGCCCGGTGTCCGCCCCGGAGGGCGTACCCGGCGCGTCGTCGACGTGTACGAGCCGCGTCCCGTCCCCGTGCGCGGGCTCCGGCAGGCCCCGGCGCGTGAGGACGGCCGTCGGCCCGGCGTCCTCGATCATGAAGCGGAGCCGGTCGGCCGGGTACTCGGGGTCGAGCGGCAGATACGCGCACCCGGCGCGCAGCGCCGCGAGCAGCCCCGCCACCAGGTCGCGCGTCCGGTCCAGGTGGATGCCGACCCGGTCGCCTGGCCGCACCCCGGCCCGGCGCAACAGCACGCCGAGATCGTCCGCGCGGGCGAGCAGTTCGGCGTACGTCCAGGAGCCCGCCGCGTCCCGCACGGCGACGCGCTCGGGCGCACCCGCCGCCTGGGCGGCGACCAGCCCGTGCACGGTCTCCTCCGCGGCTCCCGGCACGGTCTCCGGCCCGGTCTCCGGCACGGTCTCAGGCACGGTCTCCGGCCCGGTCTCCGGCACCCCGAACGCCTCCCGGAACAGGGCGAGTTCCGCCTCCACCCCCGCCACGATGGAACCGGCCCGCTTGAACCCGTGCCGCTCGCCCTCGAACACCAGGTGCCGGTACGGCGCCGCCTCGGCCCGCACCCCCGCCAGGAACCGCTCGGCCTGCGCAGGCGGGCAGATCGGATCGGCACTGCCCTGGAGCAGCAGGAACGGCACGTCGACACGGTCGGCGGCGTGCGCGGGCGAACGCGTCAGATAGTCGTCCTCGGCCTCGGGCCAGGGGCCGACGAGGGTGTCCAGATAGAACGCCTCGAAGCCGTGGTTCTGGGTGTTCCGCCAGGTCACGGGGTCGAGGACGGGATAGTGCAGCGCCGCGCAGCGGTAGGTGTCGAGGGTGGTCAGAGAGACGGCGGCGGTCCAGCCGCCCGCGCTCGCCCCGCGGATGGCGAGCCGCTCGCGGTCGGCGGCGCCCTCCGCCGCGAGGGCCTCGGCGACCAGGGCGCAGTCCGCGACGTCGGCAATGCCCCAGGCGTGCCGCAGCCGTTCGCGGTACTGCCTGCCGAACCCGGTCGACCCGCCGTAGTTGACGCCGACGACACCGATCCCGCGGCTGGTGAGGAACGCGATCCGCAGGTCGTACGCCATGGGGAAGCGGCTGGTGGGGCCGCTGTGCGCGAACACCACGTACGGGGGCAGCTCACCGGGCGCGCCGGTGAAGCGGGGGTTGCGCGGCGGGAAGACGACGGCGTGCACCGGTCGCCCGTCCGGGCCGTGGAAGGTCCGGGCCTCGGGCACCGGAAGCAGGTCCGGGTGCACGGTGGCACGCGGCTCGGACAGGATCGTGTACGCACCGTCGGAGACGACGGAAGCGACGGAAGCGACGGAAGCGGCGGAAGCGGCGGAGGCGACGGAGGCAGCAGAAGCAGCGGAAGCAGAAGCAGCAGCAGAGGTGTCGACGCACACAGCAGTGAAGTCGCGGTCGGCCCGCGCGCCGATCGCGATCAGCCGGTGCCCGTCGCTCACGAGCAGCGGCTCCCACTCGGTGAACGGACAGGGCAGCGCCGTGAGTTCCCCGGTCGCGGGGTCGAGTACCGACAGGGCCGTGGAGTGGGTGCCGTGCAGGACAGCGAGGCGCCCGCCGGGCAGCGGGGCGCACCAGCTGAGCCCGATCTTCGTGAGCGCCCCGGCGAACTCCTCCTCGCGGGGGCACACCGCGGTCACGGACGCGCTGCCGCCGTCGAGGTCGGCCCGGTGCACGTTCCACCAGCCGGAACGGTCGGTGATCACGTAGAGGGAGCCGTCGTCGGTCCACTCGACCTGGGCGACGGACTCCCCGGACCCGCCCGCGACGACGCGCGCGGCGGCCAGGGTGCCGTCTGCACGGATCTCGGCGACGCAGGCCTCACTCGCGTCCCACGGCATCCGGGGGTGGTCCCAGCCGATCCAGGCGACGTGGCGCCCGTCCGGCGCGATCCGCGGCCCGGTCAGGAAGTCGTGCCCGGCCGCGAGTGTGCGCAGCGGACCGCCGTCACCGGCGGCCGAACCGTCCAACGGCACCGCCACCAGTTCCCGCACGGGAACCCCACCCGGAGCGGTCCGCTCCCGTACGCACCAGACCTCCGTCAGGGCCTGCCCCGCGGCGGCGGGCAGCACCGGGTCGACGAAGGCCGCCGCGGCCCCGGGCGCCGCCGGGGGCGTGAGCGGGCGCGGGGCGGCGTCGGGTGCGGCCGGGTCGTGGCGGTAGAGCCGCTGGTCGTCGGCGTGCACGAAGACGATCAGCGGGCCGTCCGCGGTGGCCGCGCCCGCCCAGGCCCGGCCGCCGTACTCCATGACCCGGCTGCGCACGTTCCACGGCGCGGGCAGGACGCCGCGCGCCCCGCCGCCGGGTTCGGCGCGCATGAGCGTCGTGCGCCCGCCCTCCTGGGGCAGCCGCTCCGACCACCAGATCTCGTCGCCGACGAACCCGGGCCAGTTCGGGTGACTGTCCGTCGCCGCGACGTCCGCCGCCGAAACGGGTGAACTCCATGCCCCGTAGGGAGCGGCCTGCCTCATGACTGCTTCCTTCCGCTTCCTACCGCGTCAGCGCACGGCGCGGAGCGCCCTCAGCACCAGCGATTCGTCCAGTCGTACGGGGTTGTTGGCGGCCCGCGCGGTCGAGCCGAGGCCCGCCGCGACGTAGTCCGGCAGCTCCCGCTCGGACAGGCCGTAGTCGGAGAGCCGCGGCGACCAGCCCGACTGCGTGAGCAGTTCGCCGAGCCCGGCGGGCACGTCCGCGACGTCGCGGCCGAAGGCCGCCGCCACCGCGTCGAGTTGCGCGCGGACGTGGGCCGGGCCCCGGTCGTCCTCGCAGTGGCTGCCGTACCGCTCGGTGTTGTACGCGAACAGCCACTGGAGGTTGAGCAGGCAGGCCACGCCGTGCGGCACGCCGTAGTGGCTGGTCAGCCGGTACGCGAAGGCGTGCGCCGCGGTGGTGCGGGTGACGTTGATGGCGCGGCCCGCGTCGATCGCCGCCCGTGCGAGCCGCTCCCGTACGGCGGGCGACGTGTCCTTGACGCCGTCACCGAGCGGGCCGGTGAGGGCGTCGAGGGCACGCAGCGCGTCGGTCCGCGAACCGGCCACCGAGCGGCGGGCCCACAGCGACTCGACGGCGTGGCACAGCGCGTCCATGGCGCAGCTCGTCGTGACCTCGGCCGGGCAGGTCGCGGTCAGCTCCGGGTCCACGACGGAGCGCGTCGCGGCGGCCGACGGGTGGTCGAAGGAGAACTTGCGCTCCCCGTCGAAGACCGTCGCGAACTGCGTCACCTCACTGCCGGTGCCGCTGGTGGTGGGGACCAGGACGAGGTCCCCGGCCACCGGCAGCGGGTCGGCGCCCGCGCCCAGGCAGGCACGGGCCGCGGCGGGGTCGGCGGGCAGGGCGCGCACCATCTTGGCGACGTCCATGGCGCTGCCGCCGCCGAGCCCCACGACGAGGTCGGGTTCGACGCGGTCGCGCAGGGCGCAGCCCGCCAGGACGTCGTCGAGCGCCGGGTTGGGCCGGAAGCCGGAGAACAGGTGGTGGCGCGGGGAGCCCAGCCAGTGCCCGAAGCCCGCCCGGCGCAGGCCGCCCTCGGTGGCCACGACCAGGACGCGGCGCGCGCCGGCGGAGTCGACCAGGGTGTCGAGTCCGCGCACCGCGCCCGCCCCGAACACCACCTCCACGCCTCCGGGTGCGTCCGGCGACACGGCCGGATCAGCCCCCACCGGAGTGCTCCTCGCCCCGCAGCCGTGCCGCGAAGCCCTCGCGGATGTCGGTCGTGGTCATGGCGGCCGTGGCCCGGGAGAAGGCGGACGCCCCCGCCTTCGCGACGGGGACGACGATCAGGTGCGGCCCGCCGCCGCCGAGCGCCGCGGCCAGGGCCTCCGTCACCGCGTCGGCGGTGTCGCAGACCCGCGCCGAGGCGTATCCGGCGCCCTCGGCGACGACGGCGAACCGGGTGGAGTGCGAGGTGGTGACCTGCCCGCCGGTCGACTCGTACGAGCCGTTGTCGAAGACGACGTGGACGAAGTTGTCCGGTGCCTCGGCGCCGACGGTCGACAGCGTGCCCAGATGCATCAGGGCGGCGCCGTCCCCGTCGAGGACCACGACCGGCGTGCCGGGTTGGCGCAGGGCGACGCCCAGGCCGAACGCGGCGGCGTGCCCCATCGAACCCTGCATGTAGAAGTGGCTCTTGGAGCCGGTGATACCGAACAGCTCGCGGGAGGTGTAGCCGGTGGTGGACACCACGGCGGCGCCCTCCAGGAGGTGCTCGATCGCCCGCAGCACCTCGACCCGGCCGAGCCCGTCCGCACGCGCGCGGGAGGCGGCACCAGCGTCGGGCTCAGCGGTTCCAGCGCCAGGCTCAGCGATTCCAGCGCCAGGCTCAGCAGTTCCAGCGCCGGACTCAGCCGCCACAGCGGCGGCCCCGGCGGCGACAGCCCCGGCGGACCCGGCCCCCGCGGCCTTCTCGATGGCCCCCTTCTGGGTGAGCACGAACACGGTCCGTCCCGCCGCCAGTTCGGCGTCCGCGCGGTCGAGCACGTCGGCGAGGTCCGCGGCCGTCGCGGTCGCGGGGACGGTCAGGTGCGGCACGTCCATCGCGTCGAGCAGCTTGTGCGTGGCCAGGCCCATCACCTCGTGCTGGGGCTCGTCCTGGCTCGGGTCGGGCCAGCCGCGCAGGCTCATGAAGACCAGGACCGGGATCCCGTACGTCGCCGTGAGCGAGGCCAGCGGGTTGACGAGGTTGCCGAGCCCCGAGTTCTGGGCGATGACCGCGGCGCGGTGACCGGCGACGGCGGCGCCCGCGGCGGCGGCGAGGGCCGCGCCCTCGTTGGCGGCCGGGAGGTAGACGCCGTCACGGGTCAGCCGCTCGATGGGGCCGCTGAAGTAGGAGCAGGGGACGCCCGCGACGAAGTCGAAGCCGCGGTCCGCGAGCGCCGTGCAGAAGTCGTCGTTGGATATCACGCTTCCAGGGCCAGCCAATCCTGAAGTCGCTGGAGAGCGAACACGTCGGACACGGGGGCGATCTCGGACTCGACACCGAGGGACGTGCCGTCCCGGTAGATGGTGCCGAAGGTGGTGCGCAGGGCCTGGACGGTGGCGCGCAGCCCCTGGTTGGCGTAGATCACGACGGAGACGCCGTGCTTGGTGGCCTCCGCGGCGGACCACTGCGGGTAGGTGGTCGGCACGATGACGACGGGCTTGCGGCCGTCCCAGCCGTCGAGGAACTCGACGATCTCGCCCTCGTCCTTCTTCTTGGAGTGGATCAGGATCGCGTCGGCGCCCGCGTCGGCGTAGGCCGTGCAGCGCTTGAGGGCCTCCTCGACGCCGAGGCCGTCGATGAGGGCCTCGGTGCGGGCGATGACGTAGAAGTCCTCGCCGCGCTGGGCGTTCTTGGCCGTCTCGATCTTCTGCGCGAAGTCGGCGAGCGGAAGCAGGGTCTGAGCGGCCTCCGCGAAGCTGTTCACCTTCGGGTACAGCTTGTCCTCCATGGCCACGGCGGTGATGCCCGCGGCCTCGTACTCGTGGACCATGTGCGCGACGTTCAGGTTGTTGCCGTAGCCGGTGTCCACGTCGGCGACGACGGGGATGTCGATCGCCTTCTGCATGTTGGCGGCCGCGGCCAGGTACTCGGTCATCGTCAGGACGCTGGCGTCCGGCAGGCAGCGCGAGGCGGAGACCTCCAGGCTGGAGGACCAGACCGCCTGGAAACCGGCCTGCTGGGCGAGCGTCGCGCCCATCGCGTCGTGTGCGCCCGCGACCCGTACCAGGTCGCCTTGGGACATGACTGCACGGAAGGAGGCCCGATGAGAGGTCAAGGTTGCTGCTCCTTTGGGTCTCGCCGGAGGCACGGTCGAGCGACCGTTTCCCGACGGCGGTTGGAAGGTGCGTCACGGCACACGGATGAGGTGCGTCACGGCACACGAATGAGGTGCGTTACGGCACACGAATGTGCGGCGGTGAACGGCGAAGAAGCGAGCGGACAGCAGGGGTCGCGGGCGCGGCGCCACGCCGGTGACGGTGGAGAAGGGGGGACGTCGGGCTAGGAGACGTCGGCGGCGATCCACGTGCGCAGCATCAGCCGCTGGTGGCCGTGGTCGCTGTCCTGGAACTCCACCCTGCCGTGCAGGGTCCACCGGTTGTCGATGAAGATCATCTCGCCTTCCCCGAGGCGGTCCTGTGACCGCAGCTCCGGGTCGTCGAGCAGCGCGTCGAACTGGTCGAACGCCTCGGTCTGGGCTTCGGTCAGAGGCGGGACGCCCTCCCTGCGGTGCCCGATCTCGATGTATTCGCGCAGGTAGTGGACGCGGTCCCGGCCGTCGTCGGTGTGCTGTAGGACGGGGCGGAGCACCGTGCGGGCGGCGCCGGGGGTGTCGTCGCGGGTGTCGAAGTACACGGGCCTGCGGAGCGTGTCGAGCACGTCGGGTTGCTCGCTCAGGCGCGCCACGACGTCGGCGAGCCGGACGAGCACGAGGTCACCGCCGACGGCGGCCTGGTGCACACAGGCGAGGGCGAAGTAGTCCGGCACGTCGGTGGGCCGGTGCGGGGAGTCGGTGTGCAGGCTGCCGCCGGTGCGGGAGTCCGAGTAGCGTCCGGTGGCGCCCTCACCGAGCTTGACGCCGCGGTAGCGGACCTCGCGCAGCAGGGTGCCCTTGCTGTCCTGCGGTACGAGGCCGCCGAGGGCCGCGGACGCGGTGACGGCGAACTCCCGGTACTCCTCCTCGTCGAAGTGGCCGAGGCCGGTCAGGACGAAGAAGCCGGGGTCGCCCTCCAGGTGGCGGCGGGCGTGGGGCAGCAGTTCGGCACGGAGCTCTTCGCGCGTAGCGCCCTTGCGCAGCTGCGCCGGGAGCTCGAAGCGCACCGGGTCGAAAGCGTGGTGCGTGGTCATGTGGTGGGCCTTTACGGAAGTGGGCCGTTACGGAAGTCGACTTACGGAGGTCGGCTCGCGGAGGTCGGCTCGCGGGACTCGGCTCGCGGGACTCGGCTTACAGAACCCGGCCGGACATGGCCGCGGGCGGCTCGATGCCCAGGAGGTGCAGACAGGTCGGCGCGATGTCCCGGAGGTCGCCGGACGGCGCGAGCGCGCGGTCGGCGCCGAGGAGCCACAGGGGCACGGGGCTGGTCGTGTGCCGGGTGCTCGGCGTGACGCCGTCGGCCTCGCGCATGGACTCGCCGTTGCCGTGGTCGGCGGTGACCAGGAGATACGCGCCGTGCTCGGCGGCGGCCGCGGCGATGTCCCGCAGGCAGGCGTCGACCACTTCGGCGGCCTGCCGCACGGCGTCGTAGTTGCCGGTGTGCCCGACCGTGTCGATGTTGGCGATGTTCGCGACCAGGAATTGGGCCTCGCCCGAGCGGAGTTCGCCGATCAGCCGCTCCGTGATCTCCCGCGCGGACATCTCGGGCGCGAGGTCGAAGCTCGGCACGTCGGTCCTGCTGGCCACCATGATGTGCCGCTCGCCGGCCTGGCGCTGCTGGGTGTAGCCGTTCAGGAGGTATGTGACGTGCCCGTACTTCTCCCGCTCGGCGATGTGCACCTGGGCGAGCCCGGCCGCGGCGACCGCCTGGGCCAGGGTGCCGTCCACGTGCTCCTGGTCGAAGACCACGGACGCCGGGATGTCGTCGCTGTACCGGGTCATCGTGGTCAGCGGGCGGCCGGTCGCGGCCAGCGCGGTGGCGAGCTGGCGCAGCCCGTCGGGGCGGAAGTTCGTCATGACGATCTCGTCGCCGGGCGCGATGCGGGGCGCGTCGAGGACGAGGGGCGGCAGATGCTCGTCCGTGACGCCGGCGGCGTAGTGCTCCTGGACCGCCGCCCGCCAGTCGCCGGTCGTGCCGGGGGCGCCGTTCGCTCCCGTGAGGGCGGCGACGACGCTCTCCGTGCGGTCCGCCCTGCCCGAGCGGTCCATGGCGAGCTTCCTGCCGACGACCGTGGCGAGCCGCGCGCCCCTCTTCTCCAGCTGCGCGAGGTCGTGCAGGGCGGTGCGGGCGGGTACGTCACGTCCGTCGCTGACGGCGTGGACGTAGGTACGGTCCGACCAGCCGTACTCCTCGGCCAGGTCGAGTACCGCGCCGATGTGGTCGATGTGCCCGTGGGCGCCGCCCTCGGAGGCGATGCCGATCACATGCACCGGGGTGCCCCCGGCGCGGGACCTGGCGAAGACGTCCGCCAGGGCGGGACAGCCGCGGAAGCCGCCCCCGGTGATCGTGTCGCGGATTTTCACCGAGGCCTGCGGAATCGTGCGGCCGGTGCCGATGGTGAGGTGTCCGACTTCGGAGTTCCCCACTTGTCCCGGTGGCAGTCCGACGACCGATCCCGACGCTTCGAGAAGGGTCGGGGGAACGTCCTCGGCCAGGCGGGAGATAAATGGAATATCTGCTTCCGACAGTGGATTGTGCTCACCTTCGGGAGCCCATCCCAGTCCGTCAAGCACAAGCAGCAGAAGGCGCTGCTTTGTGTCACCCACCTGAACCCCCGTGTGTTTTCCCTCGACATCCGAAGCAGCCGCCGAAGTGACCGGCGGAGCGGTCGGCGGAGCAGTCGACGAAGCAGCCGACCAAACAGCCGACGAAGCAGCCAATCAAGATCGCCGCAAGCTTCACCGAATGAACAGTGAGAGTCAAGAGGGTAACTTTGCGTTGCCAAACAAGTGAGCTAATGTCCAGTTTCGGACAGTTCTGGCGTTTGATTCTCAAAGAAACCGAAAGCTGCTGCTCGTCGAATCCAGTCGCCGATCAAGCACCATTGACGTGCAATGTCGGCACCGCTTAGTGTGCGTCGTCGTTGTGATCAAGTAGGGCGTCGGCGCCCGAATCCACACTGCCGCACCCGGCCTTTTCCACGCGATGGAACTCGTGACTCCGGCAGTGCCGCGGATGCCCGTACAGGCGGTCGCCCCACTTTCTCTCCCGCCTTTCACTAGGCGCCACAGACAGTTCCCCAGCACTTTCTTCACCGATAAATTCCGGTGTCCCGAGTGTCCCGAGTATCCCGAGTACCTCTAGGAGTTGCTTTGACAGCGCAGTCGAACGCCGGCGTCGGGGAAGCCGGGACCACCGTCACCAGGCGCCTCGTCATCGCCGACATGGCCCACCAGTACTCGGTCGCCCCGGTCGCCGATGCCCCGGTCCTCGTGGCCGAACTCGCCGCCGAAGCCGGTGACGGGACCCGGGCCATGGAGTTCCTGCGACCCGGGCAGACCGCCTCGGGAGCCCTGTCGGCAGTCCGGGCGACAGGACAGATCCAGCCACTCGCTCCACCCGCCGCACCCCTGCCGACCTGGTCCTGCACCCACTTCCCGACAGATTTCACCGCCTATCTGGCCAACGCCCTCGCGGCAACGGACGGAATCGAGAATTCCGCCTCCGCGACCCTTTCCGCCCTCAGTCCGCTGCTGCTCCTGCGCACGCACACGACCGCCTCGGGCCCCTTCACCGAAGTGCTGATATGCGCCCGGTACCGTGCGCACGGCACCCTGTTCGTGAGGACGGCGCGATTCGCGCACGCCGCCGACATCTCTCTCGCCGACCTCGTCGCCCGCGCCCTGGAGTACCGCACGGTGCTCCAGGACCACATGCGGATCGAGAGCAACGCCTATATCAACTGCGAAGAGGACATCGAGATCGAGCAGAAGGTCACCCTGCTCGACGAGGCCTCCATTTGGTCCCTCACCAAGGACATGTGGACGGCCGTGGAAGCAGGCGACTTCCCCGGCTTCATCACCTACCCCGGCTACGAACTGACCCGCTGGCATTTCGTCCAGCACAACTTCGAGGTCACCGGGCCCGCCGAAGAAGTCGGTCACTACGCCTTCCAGGAGAATCCCGGCAACCGCTACCAGCTCAAGATGAAGAAGTTCCCGGCCGACGCCCTGCGCCGCCAGGAGACCTTCCGCAAGGGCGTCGAGGTTCCCGGTGGCGACTTCGAGGCGTACCTGGCCCGGGAGTTTCCGACACTGAGCTTCCGGCGCCTTCCGAGCTTCCGCCGCACCCGCTTCGACGTGAATGTGCACTCCCTGGCGACCGGCCACGGCTTCGGCATCGAGACGGACGAGGTGACCGTCGACGCGGCCGGCGGGCGCAAGCTGCGACAGGTCGAGATGGAGTACCTGGAGACGTACCGCCACGAGGGGCTCGACGCCACCACGATCGACGACGAGATGGAGCGCCTCACGCGCCTGGTGGAGGCCCACCTCGCCAAGGCCGGTGTCGCCAGCGAGCGCAACCACTACTCGAAGCTCTCGTTCCTGCGGGACTGCGTGGCGGCCGGCGCGACGGCCCCGTCACCCACCCCTCAGCCCTGACCTCCTGACTTCCTGACCCCTGGCCTCCGGCCTCCGGCCTCTGACACCTGGCCTCTGGCACCTGGCCTCTGACACCTGGCCTCTGGCCTCTGGTCCGGCAGGACGATTCTGGATGATTCCGGACGATTAAGGACGTGCGGCGTGAAGACAAGCCGACGGGGCATCCGCTCCTTCCGCGACATCACCCATGGCGATGTCGACCTGCGGCGCCCCATCGTGACGCTGTTCAGCGGCGGTCTGGACAGCTCCTACCTCCTGTACCGCCTGGTGCAGGCGGGCGCCACCGACGTGCACGCCCTGAGCGTGGCGGTGGGCGGTGACGAGGAGCGGGCCCACATCGAGCGGATCACGACCGCGCTCGGGGTGCGGCTGCACCTGGTGGACGGCCGGGCCGCGTTCGCCGAGGAGTTCGTACGGCCCGCGATCACCGCGCACGCCGTGTACCTGGACACGCACCCCGTCAGCTCCACCCTCAGCCGCCCGCTGATCGCCCGTACCGCCACCGAGGTGGCCGGGGACCTCGGCGCCGGAGTGGTCCTGCACACCGCCAACCGCTCGCAGAACACCCTGCGCAGGCTGAACGGCGCCCTGGAACAGCTCGGATTCGAGGGGCACTTCGGCAGCCCCTACGACCTGGAGCCGGTGGACCGCGAGCAGAAGATCAAGGAGCTGCGGCACATCGGCCTCGACGAGATGGCGGAGCGGTCGGCCAGCGGCGACTCCAACCTGTGGTGCCGCGAGTTCGAGTCCGGCGTCCTCGACGACCCCGAGGACCACGCCGTACCCGAGAGCTTCTACCGCTGGAGCGCGCGCAGGGACCCGGGCGCACCACCCGCGCCACGGAGCCTGACCGTCACGTTCCGCTCCGGGGCGCCGGTGGCCGTCGACGGGGACGAGCTGTCCCTCACCGATGTCATCGCCCGCCTGAACCCGCTCGTGGGCGCCCACGGCCTCGGCCGGTACACCGGCCTCGAGCACCTGCCCGGCGGCATCAAGGTCCTGGAGGTCCGCGAGATGCCGGCGGCCTGGCTGCTGCTCACCTCGCGCCGCCACCTGGAGACGGCAGCCCTGGACGCCGAGGTGCTCAGGGAGAAGCTGCACATGGAGCAGCTCTGGGTGCGCGAGGCGCTCGAAGGCCGCTGGTTCGGCGAACTCCGCGCCGCCTGCCAGGCGTTCATCACCGAGGCCGTCCTCCCGGTCACCGGCTCGGTGACCTGGCGGCTCGACGGCGCCCGGACCGCGACCACCGCCATCGTCGCGGACGCTCCCCGCTACGTACGCGACCGGGAGCACTGGGAGCAGGCCTCCATCAGGGACGAGCTCTCCCACCTGGGCGAGGGCTCGCAGACCGCAGACAGGGACGTGCAGTGGTAGACCCGGAACAGACCTCGACCGCCACGGCAGCCACCACCGAAGCCGCCGCCGACACCCCCGCCCACCTCGACCCGGCCGCGAGCCCCGCCCACCCGGACCGGCGCCTCGTCCTCATCGATGCGGACGTGGCCGCGGCACGGACGGCGCACTCCCTGCCGTACCAGACGTTCTTCGTGCAGCGCCCCGGCGCCCCCGTACAGGACCTGGTCGACGACCACTCCGGCTACTACACGGTGGAGTTCACGCACGAGCACGAGCACGGGTACGAGCAGGAGCAGGAGCACGGGCACGAGCACGACCCGGCACCGAAGGAGTTCGCCGACTTCGTCGACCAGGTGCTGCGCCCGCTCTCGCCCATGGCGGTGGTCGGCCTGTCCCCGGCGGGGCAGCGGGCCGCCGCGGTGGCGAACTCCCTGCTCGGCACGGGCGGCATCCCGGCCGAGGACCTGGAACGCCTGACGAGGCCCGCGCCCTCCGTCACACCGGCCTCCGCACCGACCGGCCTCCGCGGCTCCGCGGGGACCCCGACGGCGAAGCCCGGCGCCCTCTTCATCAACCACCACTCCTACTCCCACTTCCACCGCGACGGCCGCCACTTCCTGCCGACGTCGGAGCTGGACGTCCACCTGGTGACCCGCAACCAGTTCCACGGTGGCGTCCGCGGGCTCGCGGAGAACCCCGTCACCCAGGTCGCGATGTGCGACCCGGAGGAGGAGGACCGCTGGCGCGCCGCCTGCGAGTGGACGCTGCGCAACCACCCCGTCGGCCGGGTCGTCGCCGTGCACGAGCGCGCGGTGCTGCTCGCGGCGGAGATGCGCTCGAAGTTCGGCCTTCCGGGGATGGACTTCGCGACCGCGACGCTCTTCAGGGACAAGCTGCGGATGAAGGAGGCGGTGCGCGCGTCCGGAGCGGCCGTGGTGCCCGACTTCTCGGCGCTCGACACCCCGGACGACCTCCTGAACGTGGACTGGAGCACCGGCCGCAAGGTCATCAAGAGCCGCTGGGGCCTGGCCGCCAAGGACCTCTTCATGGTCGACACGCTCGACGAGGCCCGGGAGGTCGTCGCGGGCCTCGACCTCTCCGGTGCGCACTACGGCATCGAGGAGTTCGTCACGGGCCGGATCTACCACTGCGACTCCGTGGTGCGGGACGGCGAGATCCGCTTCAGCAGCGTCGGCGGCTATCTGACCGACCCGGCCGGGTACCGGCCCGGCGGCATCTTCGGCACCGTCCTGGTGCGCGAGGGCGAGCTGGCGAAGCGCATCACCGAACTCAGCGCGGCGGTGCTCGCCGCCCTGGGGATCAAGGACGGCACCACGCATCTGGAGCTGTTCCACACGCCCGCCGACGAGCTGGTCTTCTGCGAGGTGGCGGGCCGCCCGCCGGGCGGCGTCATCCCGCCGGTCATCGAGTGGCAGTACGGCTTCAACATCGTCGAGGCGCAGATCCGCCTGGACGCGGGCCTGGACGTCTCCCTCGGCACCCGGGACACCCAGGGCACCGACCCGGCGGCTCCGGGCGGCGGCACCTGCGGGTTCATCGCGTTCTACCCGGGCGGCGACGAGGGCCACGGCATCCCGCAGGGCCGCCTGAAGGAGCTGGGCGTCGTCGAGCACATCGCGACCAGTGGCGCGGGCAACGGCCGCGGCGGCGTCCGCCACTCGACGGACTTCCTCGACTCGTACGTGATCAAGGCTCCGGACGACGAGACGCTGCTGCGGCGGATCGACGACATCCAGGACGAGTACCGGACCAAGGACGCGAACCGGCGGTGACCGGCCCCGGGGCGGCCCGCACGGCGGCGCCGCCCCACTCGGCATGACATAGGTCACAGCAGCCGACACGCCCAAAGCGAAACGGCCGCCATCGTGGATCACGATGACGACCGTTTCGTCGTGGTGCGCGAGGGGGGAGTTGAACCCCCACGCCCTTTCGGGCACTGGAACCTGAATCCAGCGCGTCTGCCTATTCCGCCACCCGCGCATGGGTGTTGTCTTTGGGTCTCTCACTGTGTGGTGCGAGCGCCTGCCGACATCCAGAAGATTAGCACGCTGGGAAGGGTGGATTCACATCCGTATTCGGGGGCACCTGCGAGCCGAGGAGCAGCGCCGGAGTACGCCACCCGGACGAGGGCGGGACGAGATCCGGCCGAACCCCCCGCCCGACGCAACCGAGCCGCCCGTCAAGTCCTCCTCCCAGGTCCACAGCCGGGTGCGGGACACTGTCGTCGGACCCCCTCTACGATCCCTGTTAAGAGGGAACCCGGAGGATCGCGGAAGACCGGTGCGGGCAGGCCTTGTGAGAGGCGACACTCGTGGTCTGGGCGGACAGGGGGAACCACCTGATTTCCCGGCGCGTGGATACGATCAGTAAGCAGTACGAGGATGACAACGACGGAGGAGGTGCCTCATGGGAGTCCTGAAGAAGTTCGAGCAGCGACTCGAAGGTCTGGTCAACGGCACCTTCGCCAAGGTCTTCAAGTCCGAGGTCCAGCCCGTCGAGATCGCCGGCGCGCTCCAGCGCGAGTGCGACAACAACGCGACGATCTGGAACCGCGAGCGGACCGTGGTGCCGAACGACTTCATCGTGGAGCTCAGCACGCCCGACTTCGAGCGGCTGAGCCCCTACTCCGGACAACTCGGCGACGAGCTCTCCGGCATGGTGCGCGAGTACGCGAAGCAGCAGCGCTACAGCTTCATGGGACCCATCAAGGTCCACCTGGAGAAGGCGGAGGACCTGGACACGGGCCTCTACCGGGTGCGCAGCCGCACGCTCGCCTCCAGCACGTCGCAGACACCCGAGCGCGCTCCCGGCGGCCCCACGGGCCCCGGCGGGCCCGCCGCCCCGGGCGGCGGCCCCACGAGCGCGGGCCGGGCCCCCGGCGGCTTCGGCTCCCCGCAGGGCCCCTCGGGCGCTCCTCCCATGCCTGCCGCGCCGCCTCCCGGCGCGGGTGCGGGCCGCGGCGCGGGGCAGGCGCCGGGGAGACCACCGGGGCCCGGCGCCGGCGCCTCGGGCGCGCAGGTGCGGCGCTGGATCGAGATCAACGGCAACCGCCATCAGATCTCCCGCCCGACGCTGGTGCTGGGCCGCAGCACCGACGCCGATGTGCGGATCGACGACCCCGGCGTCTCGCGCCGGCACTGTGAGATCCGGACCGGAACGCCCTCGACGATCCAGGATCTCGGGTCCACCAACGGCATCGTGGTGGACGGGCAGCACACCACCCGCGCTACGCTCCGCGACGGCTCGCGGATCGTCGTGGGCAGCACCACCATCATTTACCGGCAAGCCGAAGGGTGAAGCGGGGGCAATGTCAGAGCTGACCCTGACGGTCATGCGGCTGGGTTTCCTGGCCGTTCTGTGGCTGTTCGTGATCGTGGCCGTCCAGGTCATCCGCAGCGACCTGTTCGGTACGCGCGTCACCCAGCGCGGTGCGCGCCGGGAGTCAGGCGGCAGGCAGGCGGCCCGCCAGCAGGCCTCGCCCCCGCCGCAGCGCCAGCAGGGCGGAGGACGGCAGAGCGGCGGCCGGCAGCGGCGCGGTGCCCCCACCAAGCTGGTCGTCTCGGAAGGCACGCTGACGGGCACGACGGTCGCCCTCCAGGGCCAGACGATCTCCCTCGGCCGGGCGCACGACTCGACCATCGTGCTGGACGACGACTACGCGTCCAGCAGGCATGCCAGGATCTACCCGGACCGTGACGGCCAGTGGATCGTCGAGGATCTCGGGTCCACCAACGGCACGTATCTCGACCGGACCCGCCTGACCACCCCGACGCCCGTTCCCCTTGGCGCGCCGATCCGCATCGGCAAGACCGTCATCGAGCTGCGGAAGTAGTACGAAAATGAGCGAGCGGAGCGAGCGAGCCGACGCGGTCCAGGACTTGGACGCCAGCGCGCTCCCGACCGGAGGGTGGGCACCGTGCGGATGTACCCGGAGCCGACGGGCGAGGTGCGCATGAGTCTGTCACTGCGCTTCGCCGCCGGATCGCACAAAGGCATGATCCGGGAGGGGAACGAGGACTCCGGCTACGCGGGTCCGCGCCTCCTCGCCATCGCCGACGGCATGGGCGGCCAGGCCGCGGGCGAGGTCGCCAGCTCCGAGGTGATCTCGACGCTCGTCACGCTCGACGACGACGTGCCGGGCTCGGACATCCTCACCTCGCTCGGCACGGCCGTGCAGCGGGCCAACGACCAGCTGCGCCTCATGGTCGAGGAGGACCCGCAGCTGGAGGGCATGGGCACGACGCTCACCGCCCTGCTGTGGACCGGCCAGCGCCTCGGCCTCGTACACGTCGGCGACTCGCGCGCCTATCTGCTGCGCGACGGCGTGCTCACGCAGATCACGCAGGACCACACCTGGGTGCAGCGGCTCGTGGACGAGGGCCGCATCACCGAGGAGGAGGCGACGACGCACCCGCAGCGCTCGCTCCTGATGCGCGCGCTCGGCAGCGGCGACCACGTGGAGCCGGACCTGTCGATCCGTGAGGTCCGCGCGGGCGACCGGTACTTGATCTGCTCCGACGGCCTGTCCGGCGTCGTGTCCCACCAGACGATGGAGGACACCCTCGCCAGCTACCAGGGCCCCCAGGAGACCGTGCAGGAGCTGATCCAGCTCGCCCTGCGCGGCGGCGGCCCCGACAACATCACGGTGATCGTCGCCGACGTCCTGGACATCGACACCGGCGACACCCTCGCGGGCCAGCTCTCCGACACCCCCGTGGTGGTCGGCGCGGTCGCCGAGAACCAGCTCCAGGCCAACGACGACGGCGCCATGCAGACGCCCGCGGGCCGCGCGTCGGGCCTCGGCCGCCAGGCCCCGCCCCCGTCCGGCGGCGGCTTCGGCCCCCCCGGCAGCGGCGAAAGCACCCCCGGGTACGACCCGGAGGGCGGTTCCTTCGGGGCGTACGGCGACGAGGACCTGCTGAAGCCCGGCGGCGGCCGCAAGTGGCTGAAGAGATCCCTCTACACGGCGCTCGCCCTCGCCGTCATCGGCGGCGGCCTGTACGGCGGCTACCGCTGGACGCAGACGCAGTACTACGTCGGCACCAAGGACGAGCACGTCGCGCTCTACCGCGGCATCGACCAGGACCTCGCGTGGGTGAGCCTGTCGAAGGTCGAGAAGGACCACCCCGAGATCGAACTCAAGTACCTGCCGCCGTATCAGCGCAAGCAGGTCGAGTCGGCGATCGGCGAAGGCAGTCTCGACAAGGCCGAGAAGAAGATCGGCGAGCTCGGCCTACAGGCCTCGGCCTGCAAGAAGGACGCGGAGCGGCGCGAGATCGAGCGGCTGCAGCGCGAGCAGAAGGAACGCGAGAAGAAGGAACGCGAGCAGGCCGAGCGCGACGGCAAGCCCGGCACGGGCGGGTCGGAGACAGGCGGGTCCGGTGGCCAGGACGGCCGTCAGGGGGAGTTCCCCGAGAACGCCGGCAGCTCCAAGCCCGCCTTCCGCGGCGCGAGCTTCGTGACTCCCGCCACCGACGAGAACGACAAGAACACCCAGGACGCCACGTCCAAGTCCACCGCCGCACCGACTCCCACACCCGGCCCCAGCCTCTCCGAGCAGGAGAAGGATCTGGTCCCGCAGTGCGGTAAGCAGTAAGCAGCCGTTGGGGGCCCTTGCACGCCATGAGCAGTAGCAATTCACACACGTCGACGATCGGCGCCATCGGAGCGCCGAGCCGGCGCAACACCGAGCTCGCGCTCCTGGTGTTCGCCGTCGTCATCCCGCTGTTCGCCTACATGAACGTGGGCCTCGCCATCTCCGGCGAACTGCCGCCCGGCATGCTCGGCTACGGCCTGGGACTCGGCCTGCTCGCGGGTGTCGCGCACCTGGTGGTGCGCAAGTTCGCACCGTACGCGGACCCGCTGCTGCTGCCGCTCGCCACGCTCCTCAACGGACTCGGGCTCGTGGTGATCTGGCGGCTCGACCAGTCGGAGCGGCTCCAGCAGCTCGGCAAGGCCTCCTTCGGCGCGTTCAGCGCGGCGGCTCCCAAGCAGCTCCTGTACTCGGCGATCGGCATCGCCCTGTTCGTCGCCGTGATGATGCTCCTGAAGGACCACCGCGTCCTCCAGCGGTACACGTACATCTCGATGATCGCCGCCATGGGCCTGCTGCTCCTTCCGCTCGTGCCGGGCCTCGGCAAGAACATCTACGGTGCCAAGATCTGGATCCAGGTCGGCGGCTTCTCCATCCAGCCCGCCGAGTTCGCGAAGATCGTCATCGCGGTGTTCTTCGCCGGCTACCTGATGGTGAAGCGGGACGCGCTCGCCCTCGCGAGCCGCCGCTTCATGGGCCTGTACCTGCCGCGCGGACGTGACCTCGGTCCGATCCTGGCCGTGTGGGCCATGTCGATCCTGATCCTGGTCTTCGAGACCGACCTCGGTACGTCGCTGCTGTTCTTCGGCATGTTCATCGTGATGCTGTACGTGGCCACGGAGCGCACCAGCTGGATCGTGTTCGGTCTGCTGATGTCGGCCATCGGCGCCGTCACCGTGGCCTCGTTCGAGCCGCACGTGAAGGTGCGTGTGGACGCCTGGCTCGACCCCTTCTCCAAGGAGGTCATCGCCCAGACCGGGACCGACCAGATCGCCCAGTCGATGATGGCGTTCGGCTCCGGCGGCACCCTCGGCACCGGGCTCGGGCAGGGCAACTCCGACCTGATCGGCTTCGCCGCCAACTCCGACTTCATCCTCGCCACGTACGGCGAGGAGCTCGGCCTCGCCGGCATCATGGCCGTCCTGCTGATCTACGGTCTGATCGTGGAGCGCGGCGTCCGCACGGCCCTCGCGGCCCGTGACCCGTTCGGCAAGCTGCTCGCGGTGGGCCTGTCCGGCGCCTTCGCCATCCAGGTCTTCGTCGTCGCGGGCGGCGTCATGGGCCTGATCCCGCTGACGGGTATGACGATGCCGTTCATCGCGTACGGCGGTTCGTCGGTGATCGCCAACTGGGCCCTCGTCGGTGTCCTGCTGCGCATCAGCGACACCGCGCGCCGCCCGGCGCCGTCGCCCGCCCCGAACCCCGACGCCGAGATGACCCAGGTGGTACGGCCGTGAACAAGCCCCTGCGCCGCATCGCGATCTTCTGCGGCCTGCTCGTCCTCGCGCTGCTCGTCCGGGACAACTGGCTGCAGTACGTCAAGGCCGACAACCTCGCCGAGCACGAGATGAACCGCCGCGTGCCCATCGAGCGGTACGCGCAGCCGCGGGGCGACATCATCGTCGACGGCAAGGCCGTCACCGGCTCCAAGAAGGTCGACGGCGGCGACTTCAAGTACAAGCGGACGTACAAGGACGGGCCCATGTGGTCGCCCGTCACCGGCTTCGCGTCCCAGCGCATCGGCGCCACCCAGATCGAGAGCATCGAGGACGGCATCCTCACCGGCAAGGACGACCGGCTCTTCTTCCGCCGCAGCCTGGACATGCTGACCGGCAAGAAGAAGGAGGGCGGCAATGTCGTCACGACCCTCAACCGGGATGCCCAGAAGGCCGCGTACGACGGCCTGAAGAGCAAGGGCAAGGGCGCCGTCGCCGCGATCGACCCGTCGACCGGCGCGATCCTGGCGCTCGCCTCCACGCCCTCGTACGACCCCTCCAGCTTCGCCGGCAACTTCAACAAGGACGCCGAGACCTTCGGGAAGCTGGACAAGGACCCCGACAAGCCGATGCTGAACCGCGCGCTGCGCGAGACCTACCCGCCCGGCTCCACCTTCAAGGTGGTCACGGCCGCGGCGGCGATGGAGCACGACCTGTACACGGACATCGACGGCAAGACGGACTCGCCGCTGCCGTGGACGATGCCGGACACCTCCACGCCGCTGAAGAACGAGGGCAACATCCCCTGCAAGAACGCCACGCTGCGCGAGGCGCTGCGGGTGTCCTGCAACACCGTCTTCGGCAAGATCGGTTCGGACCTCGGCAAGGACAAGATGCTGGAGACGGCCGAGAAGTTCGGCTTCAACGAGGAGCAGTTCGTCCCGGTCCGCTCCAACGCGTCCACCTTCCCCAAGGAGATGGACCGGCCGCAGACCGCGCTGTCCTCCATCGGCCAGTTCGAGACCGCGGCGACGCCGTTGCAGATGGCGATGGTGACCTCCGCGATCGCAAACGACGGCACGCTGATGGAGCCGTACATGGTCAAGGAGCTGCAGGCGCCGAACCTCGACGTGATCGAGAAGCACTCGCCCAAGGAGATGAGCGAGCCGCTGTCCAAGGAGAACGCGCAGAAGCTCCAGGACATGATGCAGACCGTGGTCAACGAGGGCACGGGAACCAGGGCCAAGATCCCGGGCGTCACCGTGGGCGGTAAGACCGGTACGGCGCAGCACGGTCTGAACAACAGCAAGAACCCCTACGCCTGGTTCATCAGCTATGCGAAGACCGACTCGGGCTCCCCGGTCGCCGTGGCCGTGGTCGTCGAGGACAGCGGGGCCTCCCGTGACGACATCTCGGGCGGCGGCCTCGCGGCGCCGATCGCGAGGGACGTGATGAAGGCGGTTCTCGACAGCAAGAAGTGACCCCTGTCACGGCCCCTTCACATCGGTGCACGTTGCGATACCGGTCCTGTATCGGGTGACGGTTGCGGCCGGGTCACGTAGGGCGAGCCGGGTACGGTATGCCCGGACAGCACACCGCCGGACCGCGCAACACGGTGCGGTCGGGGACCGACGGAGAGGGCTGGAATAGCTATGGAAGAGCCGCGTCGCCTCGGCGGCCGGTACGAGCTGGGCCAGGTGCTCGGCCGCGGCGGGATGGCGGAGGTCTACCTCGCGCACGACACCCGCCTCGGGCGCACCGTGGCGGTGAAGACGCTGCGGGTGGACCTCGCCCGCGACCCGTCGTTCCAGGCCCGGTTCCGCCGTGAGGCCCAGTCGGCCGCCTCGCTCAACCACCCGGCGATCGTCGCGGTCTACGACACCGGCGAGGACTACGTCGACGGGGTCTCCATCCCGTACATCGTCATGGAGTACGTCGACGGTTCCACGCTGCGCGAGCTGCTGCACTCCGGGCGCAAGCTGCTGCCCGAGCGCGCCATGGAGATGACCATCGGCATCCTCCAGGCCCTTGAGTACTCGCACCGCAGTCAGATCGTCCACCGTGACATCAAGCCCGCGAACGTCATGCTGACGCGCAACGGCCAGGTCAAGGTGATGGACTTCGGCATCGCCCGCGCCATGGGCGAGTCCGGCATGACGATGACGCAGACCGCCGCGGTCATCGGCACCGCCCAGTACCTCTCCCCGGAGCAGGCCAAGGGCGAGCAGGTCGACGCGCGCTCCGACCTCTACTCGACGGGCTGTCTGCTCTACGAGCTCCTGACGGTGCGGCCGCCGTTCGTCGGCGACTCCCCGGTCGCGGTGGCCTATCAGCACGTCCGGGAGGAGCCGCAGTCCCCGAGCGTCTTCGACCACGAGATCACGCCCGAGATGGACGCGATCGTCCTGAAGGCGCTCACCAAGGACCCGGACTACCGCTACCAGTCGGCTGACGAGATGCGCGCCGACATCGAGGCCTGCCTCGACGGGCAGCCCGTCGCCGCGACCGCCGCGATGGGCGCCGTCGGCTACGGCGGTCACCCGGACGACCAGGCCACGGCCATGCTCCGCCCCCAGCACGGCGCCGCGGGCCACGGCCAGACGTCCATGATGCCGCCGGTCAACCCCGACGACGGCTACGACGACGGCTCCCGCCACGGCCGCCAGAAGAAGAAGAACACCTCCACGATCCTGCTCGTCGCCGCGGGCATCCTGGTCCTGGTGGGCGCGATCCTGATCGGCAAGGTGGCGTTCAGCGGGAGCAACGCGGCCAGCGACGACAAGAAGGCACCGAACTTCGTCGGCCAGACGCTGAAGGAGGCGCAGGCCTCGGCGAAGAACGTCGACCTGAACGTCGCCGTGTCCAAGCGCGAGCCGTGCGAGAAGTACCCCAAGGGCGAGATCTGCTCCCAGGACCCCGGCGCGGACGCCAAGGTCGAGAAGAACGACACGATCAATGTGGTCGTGTCCACCGGGGCGCGGAAGGTGGCGGTCCCGAGTGTCATCGGCATGGACGCCGACGAGGCGGTGGAGAAGCTCGAAGGCGACAAGTATCAGTTCAAGGTCGAGCGGAACCAGCGGGTCTCCAGCGCGACCGCGGGCGAGGTTCTAGAACAGGACCCGACGTCTGGCACCGAGCGGCAGAAAGGCAGCACGATCACCCTGATCGTCGCCAAGGAGCAGCAGAAGGTGACCGTCCCGGACGTATCCGGCCAGAGCTGGGAAGCGGCGAAGAAGCAGATCGAGGCCAACGGCCTCACCGCCCAGCGCAGTGACGTCGAGAACGACAGCGTGGACGAGGGCAAGGTCATCCAGACCTCGCCGTCCGCGAACACGCAGGTCGACCCCAACTCCACGGTGACGGTCCAGGTGGCCAAGGCACCCGAGGAGGAGGAAGAGGAGAACGTCGCGGTCCCCGCCCTGGGCGGCCAGAAGCTCTCCGACGCCCGCGACGCCCTTGAGGACGCGGACCTGTCCGTCGGCAACGTCACGGGCCCGCAGGACGACAACGCCGTGGTGGTCCTCTCCGACCCGCCCGGCGGCCAGCAGGTCAAGACGGGCACGTCGGTCAACCTGGTGACCACCGGTGGCGGCGGCAACCCCGGGGGCGGTGACCAGGGCGGCGGCGACCAGGGCGGCGGCGACAACGGCGGCGGCTTCGTCGAGGGCGCCGGCGGCTGGGGCCGTCACTTCCGGGACTGATCCGGTACGCGACAGCTGACGAGGGCCCCGGCACCTTCACGGTGCCGGGGCCCTCGTCGTGTCCGGGGGGGGTTCCGGTCAGGCCAGCTCGGGCGGCAGTGTCCGTTCGCTGTCGACCTTCTCCACGCGCTCCAGCTTGCCCCACACCACGTAGCGGTAGTTCGAGGTGAAGACCGGGGTGCACGTGGTGAGGGTGATGTAGCGGCCCGCCTTCTTCGCGCCGGACTCCTTGGGGACGGGGTCGAGGACGCGGACGTTGTACTTCGAGGTCTCGGGGAGGGTCTTGAAGACCTTGTAGACGTACCACTTGTCGCGGGACTCGAAGACGATCGGGTCGCCCTCTTCGATCTTGTCGATCCGGTGGAACTTCGCCCCGTGGCCGTCCCGGTGGGCGGCCAGGGTGAAGTTCCCCTTCTTGTCCTCGGGCAGCGCGGACTTGACGGGCTTCGTGTAGTAGCCGGCCACGCCGTGGTTGAGGGTCTTGGTGTTGGTCCCCTTGGTGACCAGGATCTCGCCGCCGCTCATCGAGGGCACGTGCAGGAAGCCGATGCCGTCCTTGGTGTCGATGACACCGGGGCCCTTGGCCTCCCAGTGGTCGCGGACGCGGTTGCCCTGCTTCTTCGCCTCGCGGTCCGCCACGACGTTGGTCCACCACAGCGAGTAGGCGACGAACAGGCCGAGGATCACCCCCGCGGTGATGAGCAGTTCGCCGAAGACGCTGACGGCCGTCGCGACGGGTCCGCGGCCGCGCCGCGGCCGGGCGGGCGTGGGCGCGGGCGCGGGTTCGTCGGGCCGCTCCTGCTGATCCTCTTCGGTGGTGGCTGCCACTGCCCTCGCCCTGTCCGTCTCGGTGCCTAGTCGACCAGCGCGGGCGGTTTGCCCTTGGCGCGCGGCCGTTCCTCGACCATCTTGCCCCACACGATCAGCCGGTACTTACTCGTGAACTCGGGGGTGCAGGTCGTGAGGGTGAGATAGCGGCCGGGTCGCGTGAAGCCGGAACCCGGCGGCACCGCGTCGAGCACCGCCGTGTTGGCGGGGGAGGTCTGCGGCAGGATGCTCGCCATCTTGTAGACGAAGTACGTGTCCTGCGTCTCGACGACGATGGGGTCGCCCGGCTTCAGACGGTTGATGTAGCGGAACGGCTCACCGTGCGTGTTGCGGTGGCCCGCGACCGCGAAGTTGCCGGGGTTCGCCTCCGGCATGGGGGTCTTGGTGCCGCCCTTGTTGTAGTGGCCGACCATGCCCCGGTCCAGGACCCGGTGCTTGTCGATGCCCTCGGCGACCGGCACGACGACGTCCAGCTTCGGGATGTGCATCAGCGCGAAGCCCTGCCCGGGTTCGAAGACGCCGGGCTTGCCCTTGCCCTCGGCCCAGTCCTCCTGGAGCTTGCGCGCGGCGGCGTCGGCCTGCTGCTGCGCCCTTATGTTCGTCCACCACAGCTGGTAGGTGACGAAGAGCAGCATCAGGACGCCGATGGTGATGAAGACCTCCCCGATGGCGCGGCTGGCAACCGTGGCAGGTCCCGGCTTGGCCGCACGGGCCGCCCGGCGGGCCTCCACGCGGGTCAGGGGCCGCTCCGGCCGCTCCGGTTCCCCCTGGCCCTCGGGGTGTTCTGGGCGCCCCTGAGGGCCTGCCGCGGCCCCGGCGCCGACTCTCCTGCCTGTGCCGCTGCCTGCGCCCGTACCTGGCTTTACGCCCCTGCGCCCCTTGTGCCTGGCGGCCTTGCGGCGGGCGGCGCGCCCGCCGGGCACCGCCGCATCCGGCGGCACGACGGCCTCCGGCGGCAAGGGGACTCCCGGCGGACCGGTCGCCCCGGCTCGCCGCGTGTCCGCCGTGCGCAGCGCGATGGTCTCGTCGTCGGTCTGCGCGGGGACGGCGGGCGCGGGCGCGGCAGGGGCGGGCGCGGCAGGCGCGGGCTCGGGGACGCCCCCGTCCCCGGGTGGCGCGGCGCGGAACCACGGCGACGGATGCTCCCCCGCCCCGTCGGCGTCGGCGCCCCCGTGCGCCCCCGCGGTCACGCCGTGGCCCTGCCCACCACCGGGGCAAGCCCGCTCGACCGGGCCACTGCCCCGGTGTCGCCGCACTCGGTGAGCCAGTTGGCCAGCATGAGGTGGCCGTGTTCGGTGAGCACGGACTCGGGGTGGAACTGGACGCCCTCGACGGGCAGTTCACGGTGGCGCAGGCCCATGATGATGCCGTCGGCCGTGCGCGCGGTCACTTCGAGGTCGGCCGGGACCGTGGCGGGCGCGGCGGCGAGGGAGTGGTAGCGGGTGGCGACGAACGGCGACGGCAGGCCCGCGAAGACGCCTCTGCCCTCGTGCGTGACCGGCGAGGTCTTGCCGTGCAGGAGCTCCGGCGCCCGGTCCACCACGCCTCCGTACGCCACCGCCATGGACTGCATGCCGAGGCAGACGCCGAAGACGGGCACCCCGGTCGCGGCACAGTGGCGCACCATCTCCACGCACACCCCGGCCTGCTCGGGCGTCCCCGGGCCCGGCGAGAGCAGCACCCCGTCGAAGCCGTCCTGGGCGTGCCGCAGCTCGACCTCGTCGTTGCGCACGACCTCGCACTCGGCCCCGAGCTGGTACAGGTACTGCACGAGGTTGAAGACGAAGCTGTCGTAGTTGTCGACGACGAGAATGCGGGCGTTCTTGCTGGAGCTCACTGGCCGTCCACCGTCACATCGTTGAAGGGCAGCAGCGGCTCCGCCCAGGGGAAGACGTACTGGAACAGCACGTAGACGACCGCGAGGACGAGCACGAGCGAGAGCAGCGCCCTCACCCACGCGTTACCCGGCAGATGCCGCCAGATCCAGCCGTACATGCCGTCCCTTCCGTCGCCGTACGGCACCAGACTAACGGCGCAGGGCCCCCGGTTTCCCGGCCTCCACCGGCTGGGTGGCATCGAGGTGCGCCCAGGCGATCAGGCGGTGGCTGTGGCCCCACTCGGGTTCACAGGTGGTGAGGGTGAGATAGCGGCCGGGCCCGCGGTAGCCGGATCCGCGCGGTACGGGGTCGATGACGCCGATGTCCCCGGGCAGGGTCCGGTAGGGCTTCCTGTCGATGCGGTACGTGAACCAGGTGGTGCCGTCGGTGAGGACGACGGCGTCGCCGGGGCGCAGCTCGGGGAAGTCCTTGAAGGGGTCGCCGTAGGTGCGGCGGTGTCCGGCGACGGCGAAGTTGCCCATGTCGCCGAGCTGGGCGGTGCGCGCGTAGTGGCCGAGGCCCTTCTTGAGGGTGCCGGTGGCGGTGCCCTGGAGCACGGGCTTGTTCCACGTGAAACCGAAGCGGGGGATGTACATCACGGCGAAGGGCTCGCCGTCGTCGTAGGGCGCGACGTTCCGGGCGAGGAGGGGGGCGTCGCCGTCACCCTTGCCGTCGCCGCCGGTGGCGAGGGACTGCTCGGCCCACCGGTCCTGGAGGCGGTCGATCTGCTGGTCCATCGCCCGGTCGGCCCGCACGCCGGTCCAGAACAGCACGTAGACCACGAACAGCACGATCAGGGTGCCGACGGTGACGCACAGTTCGCTGAACGTCCTGACGATCACTCGCACCGGCACGGGATCCCCCAGGGACTACGGCTGGCTACGGCTACGGCTCCACGGGCTTCGCATGGTGGAGATCCACTGTGCCCGAGTAGCCGGGAAGAGTCACCGCTCCGTCGTCGTCGACTTTCCAGCCGAGACCGTAGGCGTTGACGTACAGCATGTAGTTCTGGATCTCGGGTGACGCCGCGAGGGCCTTCCTGAGGCGGTCCGGGTCGCCGACGGCCGTGACCTTGTACGGCGGGGAGTAGACCCGGCCCTGGAGGATCAGGGTGTTGCCGACGCAGCGCACGGCGCTGGTGGAGATCAGGCGCTGGTCCATGACCTTGATCCCCTCGGCGCCGCCCTGCCACAGGGCGTTCACCACGGCTTGCAGGTCCTGCTGGTGGATGACCAGGTCGTTGGGCTGGGGCTCGGGGTAGCCGGGGAGCTTGGCGCCGGCGTCGGGCGGGGCGTCGGCGAGGGTGACCGTGACGGCGTCGCCGCTCAGCTTCCTGGTGCCGGCGTTCTGCTCCAGGGCCTTGAGGCGGGCCTCGTCGGCCTTGGTGCCGGGGCTGTCGCGCTGGGCCAGGGAGTCGACGTCGCCGCGCAGGGAGCCGTTGGAGTCCTCCAGGTCCTTGTTCTCGCGGCTGCGCTCCTGGATCAGGTCGGAGAGCTTCAACAGGGAGGCGTCGGTACGGATGTTGGTGCCCTTGGCCGTGTTGAAGCTGGTGACGAAGATGAGTCCGGCGAGGGCGAAGACGGCGATCGTCAGGAGCCGCACGGGGTGCAGGCGACCGCGTCGCTTCGTGCCTCCGGGGAAGTCGGCAGAATTGCTCAACGTACCCTTATCTCCTTCACCGCCGCGGAAGCACTACGCTAACGGACGCCCGGGGGGAGGACTTGGCGCACCGTGAGTGCCCCCAGTGCCCCGTCCCGGCGCCACGCCCCGTTCCCTGCGCGGCCACGCAGCGCATCGACAGGAGAGACCCTCGTGCCGAAGTCACGTATCCGCAAGAAGGCAGACGACTACACGCCGCCGGCGACCAAGAAGGCGACGAACATCAAGCTGACCAGCCGCAGCTGGGTGGCCCCGGTGATGCTGGCGATGTTCCTGATCGGCCTGGCCTGGATCGTCGTCTTCTACGTCACGGACGGGCAGCTGCCGATCGATCCGCTCGGCAACTGGAACATCGTCGTCGGCTTCGGCTTCATCGCCGCGGGCTTCGGCGTCTCCACGCAGTGGAAGTAACGGTTCCACGCGGCTGAGGGCACGGCGGGGCGGCACATCCATGCCCCGCCCACAAGCCCTGGCCTGAGTTATCCACAGCGCGAGCACTGCCATCCACAGACCTGGGGAAAGGTCTGAAGATCTGTGGATAACTCTCCGGATGTTGACGCCGGTGTGACCGGTTCCGCAGTCGGTACCGGTCCACACACCCCCCGCCCTGCCTGGGAAAACCCGTACCAGCGACCTTCGGAACACGCGTTCCCCACTTCGTGCACAAGATCGGGCACAGACTGTGGACAACTGGCCTCAGGTGAGCCGAGTCGTCGGCCTCGGGCAGGCCGAGTCACGGGCCTCGGGTGAGCCGAGTCACAGGCCTCAGGTGAGCTGGGCCGTCCGCACCACCACGACCGTCACGATCACCAGAAGCACCAGCGCACACGTGCCCCACTGCACCAGGGTCCGCCGCTCCCGCGGGGCGTGCACCATGCCGTAGGCGATGGCGACACCGGCGACCAGACCGCCCACGTGCGCCTGCCAGGCGATGCCGCTCCAGGTGAAGGTGAAGAGCAGGTTCAGCGCGAGCAGGAAGACGACCGGGCGCATGTCGTAGTTCAGGCGCCGCATCAGGACGGCCGTCGCGCCGAGCAGCCCGAAGATCGCGCCGGAGGCCCCGAGGGAGGCCTCGTCGCCATCGACCAGCCAGTACGTGAGCGCGCTGCCGCCGAGACCCGACAGCAGATAGAGCGCCAGATAGCGGGCGCGGCCGAGCGCCGCCTCGAGCGGTCCGCCGAGCCACCACAGGCCGAGCATGTTGAACGCGATGTGCCAGATCTCCTGATGCGTGAACATCGACGTCACCAGGCGGTACGGCTGGCCCTCGGCGATGCCCTCGGTGGGCACGAAGGGATACGGCGGCCACTGGCCGATGAGGACCAGGTCGTTCAGGAGGCTGTCGCCGCGCACCTTCACCGCGACGAACACCAGCAGGTTGATCCCCAGGATGATCTTCGTGAGCAGCCGGGGGTCCTGCGCGATGGTGCCGCCCGCGATCGTGCGCGGCTGCGTGGCCGCGGGCGAGTGCCCGGTGCCGGAGCCGCCGCGGACGCACTCCGGGCACTGGAAACCGACGGAGGCGCTGATCATGCACTCCGGGCAGATCGGCCGCTCGCAGCGGGTGCAGGTGATGCCGGTCTCGCGGTCCGGATGCCGGTAGCAGCCCGGCGGACCCTGTGCGCCCCGCGGGTCCTGCGGCTCCTGCGGGTTGCCTGGCGCCTGGTCCATTGCGGTCCCCTCATTCTCCGTACGAAGGCGCGGCGTGACGAACGCGCCGCCCCGCCCTTCCTCTACGGACGGGCGGGGCGGTTTGGTTCCCTCGTGGGGCGCAGCCGCGCGGCCGCCCCCGGAGAGTTCGCGTGGGCGCTCAGCCCTCGCGGGTCTCGATCACGACGGACTCGATCACGACGTCGTTGACCGGGCGGTCGGTGCGCGGGTTGGTCTGGGCGCCGGCGATGGCGTCCACGACCTTCTTGCTCGCGTCGTTCGCGACCTCGCCGAAGATGGTGTGCTTGCGCGTCAGCCAGGCGGTCGGCGAGACCGTGACGAAGAACTGCGAGCCGTTGGTGCCCGGACCGGCGTTGGCCATGGCGAGCAGGTACGGCTTGTCGAAGGCCAGGTCCGGGTGGAACTCGTCCGCGAACTCGTAGCCAGGACCGCCGGTGCCGTTGCCCAGCGGGTCGCCGCCCTGGATCATGAAGCCGCTGATCACCCGGTGGAAGACCGTGCCGTCGTACAGCTTCTCCGTGGACTTCTTGCCGGTGGCGGGGTGCGTCCACTCGCGCTCGCCCTGGGCGAGCTCAACAAAGTTCTTGACCGTCTTGGGCGCGTGATTCGGCAGCAGCCGGATCTCGATGTCGCCCTGGTTGGTCTTGAGGGTGGCGTAGAGCTGCTCGGCCACGATCTGCCTTCCGTTGTCGTCTGTGACGTAACGATCCTCGCATGGACCGGTTTGGGACTAGTAGCTGACGAGTACCCGCAGGAGAGGCGCCCCTGTCGACGATTCGTGGCATCGTCGCCGGGGAACCCCCGCACCCGGATGCCGCCCTGTACATGCTGCGGAGCCATACGGCAGGCATGATCCCTGAAAGGGTGGAAAGGTGACATACCTATACGCCACCGAGGAGGAGGACCCCGTGACCCGCAAGGACAGCGTGCGCGCCGCGACGAGCACAGCCAAGGACAGCGTGCGTCACGCCGCAGAGGCGGTGGCGCCCTACGCCGGCACGGCCAAGGACACGGCGGCGCACTACGCGCACGAGACCCGGGCCAAGCTCGCGCCCAAGGTGTCGCACGCGGCACACGAGGCGGCCGAGCAGGCCCGTGCCCAGTACGGCACCCATGTCGCGCCGCGCATCGAGCAGGCGCGTACGCATGTGCCGCCGAAGGTCGACCTCGCCGCGCACCAGGCCGCCGCCCGCACCCGCAGGGCGGCCCGGCAGGCCGCCGACTTCTCCAAGCCGCGCATCGAGCAGGCCGTGGCCGCGGCGGGTCCGGCCCGCGAGGAGGCCGCCGCCCGGGGCGCGGCCGCGCTCGCCGCGCTGCGCGGGCAGGTCACCCCGCGGGAGATCCAGCGACTCGCGCGACGGCACGAGCGCCGGGCGCGCTCCGGACGGCTCGCCAAGCGCCTGGTCGTCGTCGGCATCCTCGCCGTCGGTGCCGTCGCCGCCTGGAAGTGGTGGGACAAGCAGGCCAACCCGGACTGGCTGGTCGAGCCCCCGGCCGCCACGGAGGTCCCCGACCGGACGCCGCTGGCCTCGGTCGACGGCGCCGCCCAGACCTCCCTCGACCCGGAGGTGCAGGCCAAGCAGGCCGAGGCGGAGGCGGAGGCTGAGAACGCCGAGAACGCCGAGGGCCGCGACAAGCGCGGCTGACGGCGCTCCGCGCCGGGCAGGACTGCTCGCAGCGGTGGAGGGGCAGCTCACAACGGTGGAGAGGCTGCTGCTCACAGCGGTGGAGGGGCAGCTCACAGCGTGAGCTGCCCCTCCACCACCTCCCGCGCCACCTCGGTCAGCTTCCGCCGATGCGTGCGCGCATGGCCGCGCAGGATCACGAAGGCCTGGTCCACGGAGAGCGACCGCTGCGCGGCGAGCACGCCCTTCGCCTGCTCGATGGCGAGCCGGCTGATCAGCGCGCGCTCCATCTGCCCCGTCTGGGTGCGGCTGCGGTTCAGCTCCAGGTCCCGCAGCAGCGCGATGGCCACGATGTCGGCAAGCGACTGGCTGAACCGCAGCCCCTCGTCGGTGAGCGGCATGTCCTCGCTGCCGAACAGCGTGAGCGAGCCGACGGCGTGGTCGTGGCCGCCCAGCGGCCGGGCGGCGACCTGGGTGTAGCCGAGCCCCAGAGCCCGCGGCGTGTACTGCGGCCAGCGCTGGCGGGCGACCCGGCCCCGCAGGTCGGTCCTGGGAACGGGTCGGCCGGTGCGCCTGCACTCCGGCCCCGGCCCCTGGCCTTCGGTGTGGGCGCCCAGAACCAGCTCACGGGTGCCCTCGTCGGAGGCGTAGGCCTCGGTGGGGCTGACGTCCAGGGTGACGAGCGCACCGCAGGCGTAGGCCCCGACGAGTTCACGGCTGCGCATCACGAGCGAGGTGAGCAGCAGCGGGATGTCGAGGGGTTCATCGGGGTTGCCGCCGGCCAGCTCGACGAAGATGTCTGCGAGATGTTGCCGTGGCGTCGTCATGACGGCCCTTCTCGGGTGAATGTGAGGTCACCGGCCACGATCGCCCGGGAGAGCGCGTCCAGCGGCACGCCCCGGGTGAACGCCCGTGCCTTGATCAGTGCCAGTGCGTCGTCGACCCGGCAGCCGACGTGCACCGAGACCATGCCCGCGGCCTGCTGCACGCTGTCGCGGTGGTCGGTCCCCCCGTACAGCTCGGGGTCGGCGTCCGGGTCGCAGAGCACCAGGCGGGTCAGCGCCCCGACGACATCGTCGAAGGCGCGGGAGCCGACGAGTCCGGGACGCGGGTCGAACACCGCGAGGGCGCCGAGGCAGCGTGACGACGCGGCGGTGTCCAGGGGCGCGGCGGCGACCTCACGGACGCCGAGCGCGGTGAGCGCCGGCCCGAAGCAGGGCCAGCGGGTCTCGATCGCCTCCCCCGAGGCGAAGACGAGACCGCGGTGCGTCGTGGCGTCCCGTGACGGGCCCTCACCGAGCATGAATTCCAAGTCCTGTGCGGCGCGCGCGGGTTCGCCGGAAGCGGCCACCGCGAGCTGGCTGTTGCGTGCGTCCACGAGGGTGAGTGCCACGCTTTCGGCGCCGCACACCTCGGCGACACCGGACATGAAGCGGGGCCGTTCACCGGGCCCTTGCCCCCACGCCGCCACCCGCCTGGCGAACGCCTCCTGGAGGTCCGCCGACGAGCGGTGGCAGGCGGCGGATCTGCGCAGCGCCGCGGCCAGGTCGACATGCGGAGTGTGCCCCGTTTCCGCCGCCCACGCCTCGTAGCGCTGAGCGGACTTCTCCGCTCGTTCCGCACGCGCGCGCGCCGCCGCGGCCCTCCGCCACGCGGCGGCCACCTGGCCGGCATTGCCGTCGCCCGGGGTCATGCCTCAAGCCTACGCCCGGTGTTTCGGGCTCTGTGGACGTTATCGGTACTTCTCGCCACAAGTCGGCCTGATCCATCCGCTCCGGCAGCGCCCCGAACCGGACGCTCCCCCTACGAATGTCCGACGTACCTCGTCCCCCGGACGCACACCCGGCCACTGCTTCCGTACGAGAAGAGTTACGTCAGCCGGCGTCGTCGCTCGCCTCCTCCATGAGGAGCACCACTCCGCCGTTGTGCCCGTCGAACGGGGAACAGATGACGTTGCAGACGATGGGCCGCCCGATGCGACTCACGGCGGACACCCCGATCTGCGCCGTGCGCCGGCCCGAGTCGAGGCACTTCTGGACGAGCGGCCGCAATTCTTCCACGGGGAGCCCGAAGTCGAGCCCGAAATAGGTCTCATTGAGGACCTCGTCGGCGCGCAGCCCCCAGAGCTCGACCGCGCCGCGGTTCCAGCTCTTGACCCGCATGTCGCCGTCGAGGACGACCACGCCGGCCGCGACGCTGCTCATCACACCCTCTAGGAAGGCGCGGACCTCGTCCAACTCCTCCGAGCGGATGCGCATCTCCTCGTTCATGGTCTCCAGTTCCTCGTTGCCGGACTGGAGTTCCTCGTTGGTGGTCTCCAGCTCCTCGTTGGTCGACTGGAGCTCCTCGTTGGTGGTCTCCAGCTCCTCGATGCTGGACTGGAGTTCCTCGTTGGTGGTCTCCAGCTCCTCGTTGGTCGACTGGAGCTCCTCGTATGCGGTCTCCAGGTCCTCGCGTACGCGCTTGACCTCGGCCTTGAGCTGGGTGGCGACCGTGACGTCGGTGAACGTGATGATGGTGGCCGCGGGCAGACCGTCGGCCCCGGACAGCGGCTGGATCACGATGTCGTAGAACTGGACGGCCTCGGCCACGTGCCGTTCGACGCGGTTCACGCGCAGGGTCCTGCGCTCGTGCGTGGCCTGCTCGATCAGCGAGCGCAGCTCCACGGGCCGGTAGGAGATCTCCAGGTCCTGGAAGAGCCGCCCGCAGTCGTTCGTGGTGAGCCCGAACTGGGTCCGCGCATGACCGTTGATCAGGACGACCGTGCCGTCGATGTCGATGGCGACCGCGGGCAGCGGCAGGGCGTCGAGCATCAGGTCGCGCAGCTGCCGGTGGCGTGCCACCGAGCGCTGTTCCATGCCGCCGACCGACCGGATCTTCAGAGGGGCCGGCTGGTAGGGCAGGCCCGCGTCGCCGATGCGCCGTCTGAACACGCGCTGGCGCATGCTCATGACCTCGAAGCGTTCGGCGTCGTTCAGGAGCATCTCCGCCTTGCCGAGGAAGAGGAAGCCCCGCTCCCGCAGCGCGAAGTGGAAGCGGTCGATGATCTGCGCCTGCGCCTCGACGTTGAAGTACATCAGCGTGTTCCGGCAGACCAGCAGGTCGAGCCGGGAGATCGGGGCGTCGCGGGTCACGTCGTGCCGGCCGAAGATGACCCGGCGGCGCAGATCGGGGCGGAAGCCGAACTGCGCGCCGTTCTGCTCGAAGTACTTCTCGCGCAGCTCGGCCGGCAGGGCCTCCAGGGCCTTGGCGGTGTAGAGCGCCGAGCGGGCCTCGCGCAGCGCCTCCTCGTCGACGTCCGTGCCGTAGATCTTGACGCGGCTCAGGCACTCCTCGATGCCCAGAGCCTCGGCGAACATGATCGCCAGGGAGTAGGCCTCCTCTCCGCTGGAGCAGCCCGCGCTCCACACCCTGATCTCCTCGTCGGGACCGAGGCCGGAGAGCAGGTCGGGCACGACCTCGCGTTGCAGGAACGTCCACGCGTCCGGGTCGCGGAAGATCGAAGTGACGTTGATCAGGATGGTGTTGAACAGGGCGCCGAACTCGTCGGCGTTGGTTTCGAGACGGTCGCGGTAGTCCCGGTACGTACTGATGTCGACGTCGGACATCCGCTTGCGGATGCGGCGGCCGAGCGAAGAACGCTTGTAGCCGGTGAAGTCGAAGCCTCGGGCATCTCGCAGAAAGCCGAGAAGTTGTTCGAGTTCCTCATCCGTCTCGGTGCCCTGCGGCTCACCCATCACTGCTCACTGCCTCTTGTCCTCGACGAGCCCGCGGATGACCGCGGCGATCTCCTCCAGAGGTAGCACGAAGTCCATGGCACCCGTACCCACGGCGGCCTGAGGCATGCCGCTGAACTCCGCCGTCAGCGGGTCCTGCACGATGACGGTGCCGCCGTGCGCCTTCACCGCCTCCACGCCGGAGGCGCCGTCACGGCCCGACCCGGTGAGGACGCAGGCGACCACCCTGGGGCCGTACGCCGCCGCCACCGACTCGAAGAGCAGGTCGGCGGAGGGGCGCACGAAGTGCACGGCCGCGCTGTCCGACAGCGTCAGGACACCGTCCTCGCTCATCAGGAGGTGCCGGTCGGGCGGCGCGATGTACACGGTGCCCGGCCGTGCCCTCTCGTCCTGTTCCGCCAGTTTGACGGGCAGCCGCACGCGCCGGGACAGGACCTGGGCGATGACGGTGCGGTGGTGCGGGTCCAGATGCTGTACGAGCAGGACGGGCACGGAGAGACCGGGACCGAGGCCGGCGAGCACCACGGACGCGCCGTGCAGACCGCCGGCCGAGGTGGCGATGGCCACGACCGCGCGGGAAGGGCTCAGGTCCGCGTGCGTGTCCGCCGCCGCAGGCTGCGCGACGTCCGCCGCGGACTGCTCTTTGGCTGCTGCGTAGTGAGGAGCCGTCACGCTGCCGAGCCTAGCGCGGGCCGCCCCGGTCAGGACCGGGGCGCGGGGGCATATGCGGCCACAACGGCTCGACCGCGGCCACTACCGGCTCGACCGCGCCCGGGGGGCGGGCGCGGCGCCGGGGGCGCCGGGTACGGGGCGGTACGCACTGGAGGGCGCCCGCGTTCCGGGGGTCGAGGGCGGCTGCCCCGGGTGCGGGGGGCTCCTCCCAGGTGCGAGGGCGGGCTCCCCCGGGGGCGAGGGCGGGCTCCCCCGGATGCGAGAGCGGGCTCCCCCGGATGCGAGAGCGGGCTCCCCCGGGCGCGAGAGCGGTGGGCTTCCTCCCGGGGCGCCGGGCCTTAGCCCAGGCGGCGCAATCGGCCGTGCGGGGAGGTGACCGTCCGGTTGTGCTGGCAGCTATGGGCTACCACATAGACAGCCCGCACCAAGCGGGCACCACACGACGGGACGCGCTCGGGCTTGCCGCAGGACTGCTGGTCGGCGGGGCGCTGTCAGGAACGATGGCGACACCCGCGGCCGCCGACGAGGACGACTGGGTCCCGCGCGAGGAGGGCTGGCTCCCGCCGGAGGACTGGGACCCGCGGGACGCGGGCGCGGCCCCACCGGGCCGGGACGGGTGCGCAGCGGACTTCGACGAGGAGTTCGAGGCGGACCTCACGGCTGCCGAGGCCGCGCTGCCCCCGGACGAGGACAGCCGGGGCCTGGAGGTACCCGCGCGCCCCCCGGGCCGCTTCGCCAGGCCGCTGCGCCGCCGCTACCGCGTGACGTCGCGCTACGGCGTGCGCGGCAACTGGGCCGCCGGGCACCACACCGGCATCGACCTGGGCGTCCCGAACGGCACCCCGGTGTACGCGGTGGGCGGCGGCGTCGTGGTCCTCGCCCGCTGGTCGGGGGCGTACGGCAAGGCGGTGACGGTGCGCCTGAAGGACCGGCACTACGTCGTCTTCGGCCATCTGTCGCGCATCTCGGTCCGCCAGGGCCAGCGCATCCGCCCCGGCGCCCGGATCGGCTACAGCGGCGCCACCGGACGCGCCACGGGCCCGCACCTCCATCTGGAGATACGGGCCCGGCGCGGTTACGGCTCGGACGTCAACCCCGTCTCCTACCTGGCCAGGCGCGGCGTCCGGTTGCTGTAGAGGGCGGTTCGGGTCCCCGGGGGCCGCCGTCGGCTACTCCGCGACGGCGGGCACCAGGTTCAGGAGGGGTGCCACCGGGGCGACGAGCTGGGTGAGCTGCCAGAGCTGGTTCATGCCGCCGAGCTGACCGGCGACGGTGGGCACCTCGTGCCGCCGCTCGGCGGGCAGGGCCGAGGTCTGCAGATCGTCGACCATGGCGAGGACGGACTTCTGCTGCTGCGCCGGAGCGTCGGTGGACGCGTGCGCGGTGGGTGCGGCCAGCGCCGCGGCACCGGCGGCGAGGGAGACGGCGGCCATGAGTCGGCGTGGTGATGTCATGCCCTGGAAAACGTCCGGGCACGGCGGAGGATACGGCCGCCATTTCGACATCACTCAGGAAGCGGACCTTCGCCAAGCCTTTCGGCAGCGAATGCGGGCGGCCCCGCTCGGCGTGACTTCGCGTCAACACCGTGCGTTAAGGGAAATACGGCCGTACCCCCGTGCGGCCGTATCTCTTCATACATTCCCCACGCAAAAGGAGAACGTGATGTCTCGCTTCGCGAAGGCAGCCGCTGTCACGCTCGGCACGGGTGCCGTCATCCTCGGCGGCGCCGGTCTGGCCGCTGCGGACGCCGGTGCGCAGGGTGCGGCTGTCGGCTCCCCGGGTGTGGTCTCGGGCAACCTGCTCCAGGTCCCCCTGAACGTGCCGGTCAACGTCTGCGGCAACACCGTCGACATCGTCGGTCTGCTGAACCCGACCTTCGGCAACCAGTGCGCCAACAACGGCGGCGACCACGGCTACGGCGGCTGACCCGAGGGACGAACGACGACGGAGCCCCCGGGTGGTCCCGGGGGCTCCTCCGTGCGTCCTGCTACTCGGCGTACCGGTAGATCCCCCGGTGGCTGAGCATGTCCTGCGGGGTCGTGCGCCAGGGCGGCATCGGCTCGTGGCGCGCGACGATGCGCCGGTACTGCGGCTCGCCGAGGGCGGGCGGCCGCTCCGGCAGGAACGGCGCGGCGTCCGGGTGCTGCCGCTGCCACCTGGTCCACAGCAGGTCGACGAAGGCGTGGTGCAGCCAGAACACCGGGTCGTTCACGGAGGCACCGCCGAGCATGTGCCCGCCGACCCAGCGGTGCACCCGGTTGTGGTTGCGCCACCGGCCGCTGCCGATGTCGGACGTCCAGCCCTCCAGTCGGTTGCGGAACCCGCGGGGCGATGTGGAGTCCCAGGGCGACACGTCGTACACCTTCTCCGCCGTCGCCCAGGCCACGTCCTGCCGGGTCGGCAGGTCAAGCGGGTCGGCGGGGCGGCCCAGGTCGCGGGTGAGGAAGTCGCCGTCGGTGACGCCCTCCTTGACGATCCAGCCGTTGCCGCGGGCGAAGGGACCGGTCGTCACCCGCCGGTCGCCGCGCCGTCCCGTCCCGCCCATCAGGTCCTCGCCCCACAGCGACGCGGCCGGTGTGCGGTCCTTCGTCCAGTCCCAGTACGGCACGGTGACGCCGCCGTCGACCCGGCGCAGGGCCCGCTCGAAGTCGAGCAGGAAGCGCCGGTGCCAGGGCAGGAAGGTGGGGGTCATATGGGCGGCGCGCAGCCGGTCGTCGCCGTCGGAGACGTAGTGGTCGATGTGTCTGCGCACGAAGTCGTCGTACGCGCCGCTGCGCTTGAGCCCGAGCACGGCGCCGACGAACCGGCGCCGCTCGGCACGGCTGAGACTCCGCTGGTTCCTGCGCGTGTGGACCGTGGGGGCCGCGTGGGCTGTGTGGACCGTGTGGTCCATGTTCGTCGACTCCGTCCGTTCTCCGGTGCGGGGCGCGGCGCTCAGTGCAGCAGGCCGCCGAGTGCCTGGCCCTCGCCGAGTTCGTCGACCGCGCCCCGCGCGGCGGCCAGCGGCGTCCCGTACGACCCGTAGTGGTCGACCATGCTCAGATAGCTGCCGTCGGCGCGGCGCATCACCCCGAGCGGCTTCCCGTCCACGGTGACCCGCCAGCCGTGCGGACCGTGGGCGGCCCCGCCGGTGGTCGGCTCGCCCTGGATGCGCCGCCCCCGGTACGTCTCGTCGAACGCGGGGCCGCCCGGCGCGCCCGGCTGCCCCTCGTCCGGGGGAAAGTACCGGCCGCTCAGCCCGCGGAAGGCCCCCGCGGCACCGAGGACGGCCGTGCCCGCGACGGCGATGAGGCGTCTGCGCGACATCCGGGGGACGGTGCGGGAAAACAGCACTGGGGCGGTCTCCTCCCGTGATGTCCGGGGCGGGAAAAAGGACGGCGGAACTTCTGGGTGTCAGGAAGTCGGAGCGACAGGCCGGCTGGGCGTCAGAAAGTCGGCGCGACAGGGGAGCCGGGCGTCAGGAAATCAGCTCGTCGTCCAGAAATCCCACCACCGCGTCAGGATCAGCATCCCGATGACACCCGAATGCAGCACGGGAAGCACCCAGGTGAACTCGTCCAGGAACGCGCGCAGCCACGCGGGCGCGGGCAGAATTCCGTGGCGCACATTGTGCGAGGTCACGTACCAGAACAGCACGAGCGTGGCCGCCCACGCCAGACAGCACCACAGGCACAGCGCGTTGATGCGATAAAGGGACTGGAATTGCAGCCAGCCGCAGAAGACCACGCCGAAGGCGGCGCCCGCGTGGAACGTCAGCCAGTACCAGGCGGGAAAGCGGGCCCCGGCGAGCAGCCCTGCGCCGACGCAGCAGACGACGGCGTACGCGGCGAGCCCGAGCATCGGGTTGGGGAACCCGAACGCGGCCGCCTGCTCGCTCTTCATGATGCTGCCGCAGGACACCACCGGGTTCATGCTGCATCCCGGTACGTAGTCCGGGTCCTGGAGCAGCTTGAACTTGTCGAGGGTGATGACCCAGGACGCGAGCAGCCCCGCCGCGCCCGTGAGCAGGAGGAGCAGCCCGAGTCCGCGCCCGCTCGCGGCGGCCCGGGGGGCGTCGGGGCCGGTGGCGGGGACCGGTCCCGCGGTGGAGCCCTGCGCGGGCACCCGGCCCGTCGGGGTGACGGTGCGCATCAGCCGCGCAGCCTGCGCACGGGCAGCAGGCAGTGTGCCGCGTTCAGCATGGTCTCCTCGGAGCCCGCGAAGGCCCGCAGGGCGTTCTCGTCGACGGGGCTGCCGGGCTTGCCCTCGGGCCAGGCCACCGTGGAGATCATGAAGTAGGCGTGGCCGCGCAGCCGCACGGCGGTCAGCCACTCCGGCGGAACGGCGCACTGCGCCTTGACGTACGGCATGGTGACGACGGCCTGCTCGGCCTCGACGAGAAGGCCGACCGGCAGGGAGGGATGGCGCGCGCCGTCCAGGACGGGGCCGCCGATCGGCAGCTTCTCGTTGTGCAGGAGGGTGCGGATGGCCTCGGCCGTGGCCTCGGGGCCGCCTTCGGCATCGCCCAGGGAGTAGGCGAGGATGAAGGCCATGTCCTTCTCGTCCTCCGGGTGCTTGCCGCTCCAGGCGAGCACGGCGAGGGTCCCGAGGTCGGACACCCGGAAGGTGCGCTGTTCGTTGGACGTTGAGGTCATGGGCTGCACCGTATAGACGTACGGCGGCCGTTCCGGCGCCTTTGTCACCTGTCTGGCGCAGTGCGGCAGTGGCGTCACCCGAAGGGGTCACGATGTGCGGCCCGGGTTCGACCTTCAGGCGGGAAGCCCACCGAGGAGCTTGCCGGGGCCGCCCTTGCCGCTCACGCTCTTCGCCACGTCGTTGACGGCGTTGACGACGGAGTCCTTGTTCTCGGGGCTCAGCATGTTGGTGCCCACCGGCTTGGGGTCGAGGAGCCCCTGGCTGGTCAGGGTCTCCACGCCGCCGTTCAGGCTGGAGGGCGTCAGGTCACCGGCGAAGGCGGGCGTGGCGGCACCGGCGACAGCGATCGACCCGGCCAGGACAGCGGCGGCCTTGAGGGACTTCATCGTGTTCCTTTCTTCGGCGAATCCCGACTCCGGGCGCCTGCGGGGCGCGGTCCAGGCGGCTATTGCCTGCCGGCTCGGTTCACTACGCCTAACGAGCGCAGGCCGGTACGGAAACCCTCGAAAGGAAACTTCCGCGCACCTCGCGCGGACCCGCCGGATAAACGGGTCCACGATTCTCATATCAACCGGCCCATTTCCGGATCGTGTTCGGTACCGGCCGCCGCCCCCGTTCTCTTCCGGGGCGGCGGCCGGTGGTCGCCGGTGTGCGAGGTACGCGTGCGCGTTCTTGGCAGGCGTGTGCGCGTACGCGTCAGGCGCGTGCGCGTACGTGGCAGACGTGTGCGCGTACGTGGCAGACGTGTGCGCGTACGTGGCAGGCGTGCGCGCGTACGCGTCAGGCGGGCGGCTTCGGCAGCGCGGGCAGGCCCGGCAGGTTCGGCTTGGGGAGTCCGCCGCCGAGGAGTGTGGCCACCGCGAAGTTGACCAGGCCGGTGATGACCGCGGGCACCTCCCTGGCGATGGCCTTGGGGTCGCCCGCGGTGACGGCCTTGACCAGGGCGTCGACCGCCTTCTGCAGCGCCGCCGCGGCGTCGGCCTTGACGTCGAGGGGCGCCTTCGCGCCGAGCGGGGCGGCCTTGGCCTCCGGTGCGCCGCCGAGGGGGAGCTTCGGGGTGTCGGCGGCGGTGCCGGGGAACTCGGGGCCCTTGGGGGCCGGCGCCTTGGCCGCGTCGAGGCCCTTCTTGACGGCGTCGGTGAGCTTGGCCAGGTCCGGTGCGGGCACCTTGCCGTCCGGTGCCTTGAGGACCGCGGTGAGCAGGTCGGTGACCGGCGTGAGGACGCCGCCGAGGCCCGCGAGCTGCTTGGTCTGCGCGAGGAGCGCGTCGGCGCCGGGCACGGGTGCCTGCGGCGCGATCCGTGCCGCGCCCTGGCCCGCGTCCCGGGCCGCGTCGCGCGCAGGGTCGTCGTGGGACGCCGCGTGGACGGGGCCCGCGGTGCCGAGCAGCAGGGCGGTGCACAGGAAGGTCGTCGCGATGCGCCGTACAGGCAGAGCTCGCATGGGTGTTTCCCTTCGGTGATGCGTATTGGCGATGCGTCTCGGTGATGCGTCTCGGTGATGCGTCTGATCCTGTGATCACCGTCCGAACACCGCTCCCGGTCCGCAACCGGAGGTAGCCCGTTCGCCGTCGTGGCCCCGGCACACGGAAGCGGCGGCCGCCCCGAGACAGGGGGCGGCCGCCGCTGAGCCGACGGTGCGTCAGGCGACGCCGTGTCAGTCGATGCTGCGTCAGTCGTTGACGCAGGTGTTGCCGAACGCCGGGTTCAGCAGACCGATGATGTCGACGGTGTTGCCGCACACGTTCACCGGGACGTGAACCGGCACCTGGATGGCGTTGCCCGAGATGACACCGGGGGAGTGGGTGGCCGCACCCTGGGCGCCACTGTCGGCAGCGGCGACACCGGCGCCTCCGGCCACCGCGGCGGCGGCGACGGCGGACAGGGCAAGGGCCTTGCTGGTACGCGACATGGAGTTCTGCTCCTTGTTCTGATCTTGCGGAATCCGTGCGTGATGCTCGGTGTGGGGATCAACTGCCTTCCCCGACGCGGGGTTGTGCGCCCAGATGAGTGATGTGTCGCTCGCGGATCGCCCACACGCTTCACCAATCCGACACACGCCGCGCAGTAGGTAGAAACTCCCGCAATAAACGCTACTGTTGCGCTTCCTTCTCAGTCTATTTCCGTCATAAGCGCTCAGATGTGCGCATTTCATGTGATCAACCGTTGACTGCTGTGGTTCGGAACTCTTCACACCGTGGAAGGCCAGTGCCGTCATGCGTCATCTTCTGGGCCTGCGTCGGGTGCGTCGGGCATGTCGGGTGCGTCGGGCATGTCGGGTGCGGCGCGTACATCGCGTACATCGCGGCCGCCGCTTCCTCATCGGGGCGCTCGCCCTCACCGGCTGCCTCACGTTGAACGGCGCGACCGCCGCGGGTGCGCCGATCGTGCCCGTGCCGCGCGGCGAGCAGGCCCGTATCGCCTTCGCGCAGCGGTACCACGCGGTCCAGCACGGCGGGATCGTCCGGGCCGCCAACTCGGCGATCACCTGCCGCCGTCCGGTGCCCCGCACCCAGTCGGCGGCCGCGGGTGCGGCGGCGTGCGCGGACGTGCGGCGCGGCGGTCCCGGCGCGAACCACGACTTCGACATGTTCTACACGGACATCGACAACGACCCGAACACCTACAACTCCAGTGCGGGCGAGGTCCGGCTGCCCGCCGGGGCCCAGGTCTCCTACGCCCGCCTGTACTGGGGCGGCAACCTGCGCGCCGGTGAGCAGAAGCCGCCCAAGGACAACGGCCGGGTCCTGATCGCCGAGCCCGGCGGCCGGTACCGGGCCCTGTTCGCCGACACCCTCGTGGGGCACCGCGTCGCCCACGGCGCGGACGCCTTCCAGGCCTCCGCCGACGTCACCTCGCTGGTACGCGACTCCGGCGGCGGGAGCTACACCGTGGCGCAGGTCAACGTGGCGATGGGGCACTCCAGGGCCGGGGCTTGGGGCGGCTGGACCCTGGTCGTGGCGTACGAGAACGCCCGCGAGCCGCTGCGGTCGCTCTCGCTGTGGGACGGCTTCGACTCCTTCGGCGGGGCGGGGGCCGCCGCGTCCGGGGTCCGGGTCGCCGCCTCCGATGTTCAGGGCGCCCCCAGGGGCCGGTTCGGTGCCGGCCGCGGGGTCGTCGGGCTCGTCGCGTACGACGGTGACCGCGGTGCCCGCGGTGACGCCCTGCGCGTGTCCGCCGGGCGCGGCGGCAGGCCCGTCACCCTCTCCGACCCCGCCAACCCCTCCGACGACGTCCTCAACTCCACCGTCAGCGAGCCGGGCCCGCCCGCCCGCAGGAGCCCCGCGTACGCCAACACCCTCGGCTACGACTCCGACGTGCTGCCCCTCGGCGAGCGGCTGCGCGGGCCCCGGGGCGATCTGACGCTGCGGGTGTCCTCGCGCGCGGACGCGGCGTGGATCGGGGTCCTGTTCGCCGCGGTGGATGTGCCGGAGGGCGTGGCCCGGTACGCCGACGGGCCCCGGTAGCGCGTCTTCCGCCGTCCTGACCACGGAAACGGAAACGGATCCCCCCAAGGAGTCGTGCATGCAACTGCCCTCGTACTCCTCGTACTCCCCGAACTCCGCGAACTCCCCGAACTCCGCGAACTCCTCATCGTCCTCCCCGAGCGCCTCCTCGTACGCCTCGTCCCCGCCGCGGATCCTGCACGTCAGTCAGCCCGTCGACGGCGGCGTGGCGCGGGTCGTCACCGACCTGGTCGCGGCGCAGCGCGCTGCCGGGATGGACGTGCACCTGGCCTGCCCGGACGGTGGCACCCTGGCACGGGCGGCCGGGGGCGTGGCCGTGCCCGTGCACCCGTGGGCGGCCGCCCGCTCCCCCGGGCCCGGACTGCGGTCCGAGGTGCGCGGCCTCGCCGAGATCGTCGACGCCGTCCGGCCCGCCCTCGTGCACGCGCACAGCGCCAAGGCCGGGCTCGCTGCCCGCGTCGCGGTGCGCGGCCGCGTGCCCACCGTGTTCCAGCCGCACGCCTGGTCGTTCGAGGCCGTCGACGGCGGCGTCGCGCTGCTCGCCCGCACCTGGGAGCGGCACGCGGCCCGCTGGACGGCACGCACCCTGTGCGTCAGCGAGGCCGAGCGCGACACCGGGCGCCGCGCGGGCATCGGGGGGCCCTGCTCGGTCGTCCCGAACGGCGTCGACCCCGAGCGCTTCGTCCCCGCGGATCGGCGCGCGGCCCGCGCCCTGCTCCCCGGACCCGGACCCGGACCTGGACCCGGATCTGGGCCCGGCCCCGACACCGACTCCCCGCTCGTGGTCTGCGTGGGGCGGCTGTGCAGGCAGAAGGGTCAGGACGTGCTCCTGCGCGCCTGGAGCCACGTGGCCTCGCGGCTGCCCGGGGCCCGGCTCGTCCTGGTGGGTGAGGGGCCGGACGCGGCGGCGCTGCGGGCGCTCGCGGACGAGGCGTCCGCGTCGGAGTCGGAGTCTGCGTCTGCGTCAGCGTCAGCGTCAGCACCGGTGACATTCGCAGGGGCGGCGGCCGACCCGCTGCTCTGGTACCAGGCCGCCGACCTGGTGGTCCTGCCGTCCCGCTGGGAGGGCATGGCCCTCGCGCCCCTCGAAGCCATGGCCTGCGCCCGTGCCGTCGTCCTCACGGACGTGGACGGCGCCCGCGAGAGCCTGCCGCCCGGCCACCACGACCACGCCCTGGTACCGCCCAACGACCCCGCCGCGCTCGCCGGAGCCCTGACCGCCCTGCTGCGGGACCCCGCCCTGCGCGACCGCCTGGGCCGGCAGGGACGCGCGCACGTCCTGGACCACCACGACGCGCGGCGCACGGCGGCCGCGGTCGAAGCGGTGTACCGCGAACTTCTGGGCACGGCGCCCACCGAGCACAGGGAGTGCAGCACCACGTGAGCGCGGAACGAACCGTCACCTCGCCGACAGGGCAGCCCGCGCCGCCCGCACCGCCCGCGCCTCCGGGGCAGGCCGCGCCACCGGGGCAGGCCGCCCCACCGGAGCAGGCCGCCCAGGCCGCCCAGGCCGGGCCCCCCGGAGAGGCACAGCAGAGCGTGCGGCCTCAGTCGCAGCGGGCCGAACCGGCCGAGTCGGAAGAGCTGCCCGAACGGGCCGCGGCACCCGCGCAGGGTGGGCAGTCCGAGGAGACCGACTCGGCGCCGCACGTCGTGGCCCCCCGAGGCGCCACCCCCGGCCGCACCGGCCACCGGAGAGGCCTCCCCGCCCGGCGCGGACGGCACGCCCACACGCTGCTCGGCGCCGACGCCCTCGCCGCCGTGGCGGCGGTCCTGCTGCTCCCCGGCCCGTACCGCTCGCCGGTCCTGCTCCCGCTGCTGCTCGCCTGCGTCCTCGCTCTCAACGTCCAGGGACGGCTCTACGCGGACTCCCTCGCGCCCGCCGTCCTCGACGAACTGCCCGCGCTCTGCGGCCGGATCGCCCTCGCCTGGTGCGTGACCGCGATCCTGGCCCCCGCCCTCGTCCCCGCCGTAGCACCGCTGACCCCGTCCGCCCTGCTCACCGCGGCCACCGTGCACGGGCTGCTCGGCGCGGGCTGCCGCGCCCTGACGCACTGGCACCGGCGGGCCACCGTACGGCGCGGCCCCCGGCCCGTACTCGTACTCGGCCACGGCGGCCAGGCACGGGACGTCGCGGCGGCACTCCTGCGACGGCCGCGGTGCGGAATGCGGCCCGTCGGGGTGGTGGGGGTGCCCGGGACGGCAGAGCCGGGAGGAGTGAAAGGAGTACTAGGGGCATCAGAGACACGAAGGACACAAGGGGCACCAGGGACGCAAGGGACGCCAGGGGCACCAGGGGGAACGGAGGAGCCGGACGGCAGCGCCGAACCCCAGCTCCCCCTCCTCACCTCCGACGACGAACTGCACCGTGCCGTCATCCAGAACGACGTACGGGCCGTCCTGCTCCTCTCCGGCGGCGGCCCCGCCCAGGACGCCCGCATGCCCGTGCTGCGCGGCCTCGGCGTCGAGCTGTGGGAGATCGACCCGCGCGGACCCGCGCACCCGGCGCACCCCGTACTCCGCGACGCCGTCCGCCCGCACCACGTGGCCGGGTTCCGCTGCCGCCCCCTCACCGGCACCGGGCAGCCGTCGCGGACCGGTCCGGGGCGGCAGCTGCTCAAGCGGCTGCTCGACGTCGCCGTGGCCGGCACCCTGCTCCTGCTCTGCGGGCCGGTGCTCGGCGGCTGCGCCCTGCTCCTCCGCGCCACCGAGGGGCCGGGCGTGATCTTCCGTCAGGAACGTGTCGGCAAGGACGGCCGCCTCTTCACGCTCCTGAAGTTCCGCACCCACCGGCCCGCCGACACCAAGGAGTCGGACACGCGCTGGAGCGTCGCGGACGAGCGGCGCATGAGCCCGTTCTGCCGGTTCCTGCGCAGCACCTCGCTGGACGAGCTGCCGCAGCTGTGGAACGTGCTGCGCGGCGACATGAGCCTGGTCGGGCCGCGCCCCGAACGCCCCTTCTTCGTCGACCTGTTCAGCCGCCGCCACCCGCACTACGCGCACCGCCACCGCATGCAGACCGGCGTCACCGGGCTCGCCCAGATCCACGGCCTGCGCGGGGACACCTCCATCGAGGACCGGTGCCGCTTCGACAACGCCTACATCGACAGCTGGTCGCTCTGGCAGGACTTCTGCATCCTGCTGCGCACCGTCGGGTGTCTGCTGCGCCGTACGGGGAGCTGAGGCCCCCGTGCACCACACCGCCGTGCCCGCAGCGCCCCTGTCCCTCCGCACCCTGCGGCCCGTCCTCACCGTCGTCCCCCTGCTCCTCCTGGTCGCCCTGCTCGCGCTGCCCGTCCCCGCCGGGGACGGCGAGGGCTCCGGATCCACCCCGGCCGACGCGTTCTCCGCGCTGGTCGTCGGCTGTGCCCTCGTCCACGTCGTCCGTACCGCGCGCCGCCCTCTGACGCGGACCGCCGCCGTACTGTTCGGGCTCCCGGTCGTCGGCATCGCCGCGGCGGCGTGCGCCTCCTCGTCGGCGGCCACCGGGCTCACCGGCGCCGCCCGCTACCTCCAGGTCTTCGTGCTCGTCCCCGCCGCCGCCGTGGTGCTCGTCCGGGACGCCCGCCAGTTCCGCCTGCTCGCCTGGGCGTTCGTCGCCCTCGCGCTGTTCCAGGGCACGCTCGGCGTGCACCAGAACCTCACCGGCACCGGCGCCTCGTACACGGGCGAGGACATCCGGGCCGTCGGCACGTTCGGGCCGACGGACGTGATGGGCATGGCGACGGTCGTGTCGTACGGGCTCGTCGCCGCCCTCGCCCTCGCCTTCAGGCCGCACGCGCCCCGGCAGCGGGCCGCCGCGCTGACCTGCGCGGGCCTCCTCACCGTGCCGCTCGCCCTGTCGTTCAGCCGCGGCGCCTGGATCGCCACGGCGGCGGCCGTCGGGACGCTGCTGCTGCTCGCCGGGGCGCGGTACGCGCTGCGCACGGCGCTCGTGGCCGTCGCGGCGGCCGTCGTCCTGGTGGCGGGGCTCGGCGTGGGCTCCCAGCTGCTCCAGGACCGGCTCAGCAGCATCACGCAGGTCACCGACGCCCCCGACCAGTCCGTCACCGACCGGTACGCGATGTGGGCCGCCTCCGTCGACATGTGGCGGGACCGCCCGGTGACCGGCGTCGGCCTCAAGGGCTTCCCCGAACACCGCGACGGCCACGCCTCGCTCGCCCTGTCGTCGGGCAGCGACACCGCGGGCGCCGGCAGCGAGTTCCGCCGCCAGCCGCTGCTCTCCCCGCACAACATGTACCTGCTGATCCTCAGCGAACAGGGCCTCCTCGGGCTGCTCACCCTCGCGGGCGGGTGGCTGGCGCTGCTGGCGTGCGCGGTACGGGGGTGGGCGCGGGTGCGCGTGCCGCGCGGACGGGCCCGGGACCCGGGCGGGCCGTCGTCGGCCGACGTCGCCCGGGGCGGGCCGTCGTCCGCCGACGTGGACTGTGCGCTCGTGGCCTGCGGGCTACTCGTCTGGCAGCTGGTCGACTTCATGTACGCGGACATCGGCGGTCCCTCGACGGTCCTGACGGCGGTCGCGCTCGGCGCGTGCGCCTGGTGGGGGCTGCGGGGGCCGGACGCCGGAGCGGCCCGATGACGGCGGTTCCCGGCACCGGCCCGACGGCCCCGGCCGCCACCGCGTCGCCGGAGGCGCTGGGGGTGCCGGCCCCCTCACCCCCACCTGTTCCCGCGGGCGAGGCCGACCCCGCCCGGGGCGCCGCCCCCGGCCCCTCCTTCCTCGCCAAGGCCGCCGCCGTCACCGCCGCCCTGACCGTCGCCGGATCCCTCCTCGGCCTGGTGCGCGACCAGGTGCTCGCCCACTTCTTCGGGGCCGGGAGCGACACCGACGCGTTCCTGGTGGCGTGGACCGTGCCGGAGATGGCGGCGACGCTGCTCATCGAGGACGGGCTCGCGTTCTTCCTCGTACCCGCGTTCAGCGCGGCCCTGGCCCGGCGCGCGGCGACCACCGCCGCCGCGGGCGGCGATCCCGTGCGCGCCCTCGTCCGCGCCTCGCTGCCGAAGATGGCCCTGTGGTTCGTGGCGGCCGGGCTCGCGCTCATGGCCGCCGCGCCCCCGCTCGTCACGCTGCTCGCGCCGGGCCTGCCCGACCCCGGCCTCGCCGTGGACTGCACCCGCCTCACCGCGACCTGCGCCCTCACCTTCGGGCTCGCCGGATACTGCAGCGCCGCGCTCCGCGCCCACCAGCGCTTCGTCGCGCCCGCCGCCGTGTACGTCGCCTACAACGCCGCCATCATCACCGTCCTGTTCCTGTTCTCGGCTCCCCTCGGGGTACGGGCGGCGGCGCTCGGGGTGGCCCTCGGCGGGGCCTGCATGGTCCTCGTACAAGCACCGTCCCTGTGGCGGCGGTTGCGGCGGCACCGGGGAGGGGCCGCGCCCGCATCTGTGGCTGTGCCCGACGCGCGTACCGCCGAGGAACCGGCCGCCCGCCTGGAGACGGCCGTCATCTGGACCGTGCTCCTGTTCGCGCTGTGCCGTCAGTCGCAGGTGCTCATCGAGCGGTTCCTCGCGTCCTCGCTGCCCGCGGGCGCGATCTCGCATCTGAACTACGCGCAGAAGGTCGCGCAGATGCCGATGGTCCTCTCCCTGATGCTGTGCACCGTCACCTTCCCCGTGGTGGCCCGCGCCCTGGCCGACGGCGACGTACGGCGGGCGCGCGACCGGGTCGAGCGCGACCTGGTGCTCGCCGGGGCCGTGGTGCTCTGCGGTGCCGCCACCGTCGTCGCCTGTGCCCCGGCCCTGGTCCGGCTCCTCTTCGAGCGCGGCGCCTTCACCGGCACGGACACGGCCACCACGGCCGCCGTCATGCGGGTGTACGCCCTCGGGCTCCTCGGCCACACCCTGGTGGGCGCCCTCGCCCGCGCGCACTTCTCCGTCGGCCGCACCACCTGGGCGCCGTTCGCCGCGATGGCCGTCGGCATCGTCGCCACGGCCGGCCTCGGCGTTCTGACCGTGGGCAGCTGGGGCGTGTACGGGATCGCGGGCGCCAACGCCGCCGGGATCTGCGTCACCGCGGTCCTCCTGCTGCACGCGCTCGGGCCGCGTGCCCTGCCCCTGCGCACCCGCGCCGTCGTCGGCCAGCTGGCCCGCCTCGCGCTCGCCGCCGCCGGGTCCGCGGCGCTCGGCGCCCTCTGCGCCCACCACGCCGGGCCGCCCGCGCTCGCCGTCCTCGCGGGCGGCCTCGTCGTCGCCGTCGCGTTCCTGCTCGGCGGCGGGGTGGTGGGGGCGCGGCCTTGTGTGTACGTGCTGCGCCGGTGCGCGGCGCGGGCGGGTGCCGCCCGGAGACGGGACCGCGGGGGCGCCCACGTCCGCGGGGACGTCCACGCCGGTGGAGATGGCCACGCCCGCGAAGACGGCCGCGCCCGCAGGGCTTCCCTGACCGCCCGTCGTGCCCTTCGCCCCGTCACACGAAAGCGACGCCGCCATGACCGATGACCGCACGTCTGACCGCAGATCCGGCCACGCCCCGGACTACGGGCCCGCCGGTGCGGGCACGCCCTCCCGCCCCGACACCTGTCTCACCAACGCCCCCCACTGCGCACACCTGTCGGAAGCCACGCCCGAGCCCCGCACAACCGGCACCGTGCCCAGCACGGCAGGCACCGTGCCCCGCACGGCAGGCGCCGTGCCCCGCACGGCAGGCGCCGCACCCCGCACCGCCGACACCGCGCCCTGGATCGCGATGTACCACTCCGTGGCCGACCCCGCCGACGACCCGTACCGCATCACCGTGTCGCCCGAGCGGCTCGACGCGCAGTTGGGCTGGCTGCGCCGCCGGGGCCTTCGCGGGGTCTCCGTGGAGCGGCTCCTCGACGCCTGCCGCCGCGGGCGCGGGCGCGGCCTGGTCGGGCTCACCTTCGACGACGGGTACCGCGACTTCCTCGACCACGCCGTGCCCCTGCTGCACCGCCACGGCTGCACCGCCACCGTCTTCGTCCTGCCCGGCAGGCTCGGCGGCGACAACGCCTGGGACCCGCTCGGCCCCCGCAAGCCCCTCCTCGACGCCGACGGCATCCGGCAGGCCGCCGCGCACGGCATGGAGATCGCCTCGCACGGCCTCACCCACATCGACCTCACCGCCGCCGACGACCACGCCCTGCGCCGGGAGGCGGCGGGCAGCCGCGCCGCCCTCGCCGACCTGACCGGTCAGGACGTACCCGGCTTCTGCTACCCGTACGGAAAAGCCGACGGGCGCGTACTCGCCGCCGTGCGGGCGGCCGGGTACCGGTACGCCTGCGCCATCGGCCCCGGCGCGCTCACCGGCCCGCTCGCGCTGCCCCGGATGCACGTCGGCCAGCAGGACACCCCCTGGCGGCTCCGCCTGAAGCAGGCCACGGGCGGCCCGCGCGGCCGCACCCTGCGCCCGGCGGCGGTGACCGCGTGAGGGTCCTGCACGTCATCACCGGGCTCGGCATGGGCGGCGCCGAGCAGCAGCTCCGCCTGCTCCTGCGCCACGTACCCGCCGCCTGTGACGTCCTCACCCTCACCGACGCGGGCAGCGTCGCCCGCGGCATCACCGCCGACGGCACCCGCGTCACCGACCTCGGCATGGCGGGCAACCGGGACGTCGCCGTCCTGCCCCGGCTCGTCCGGCTGATCCGCGCCGGCCGCTACGACGTCGTCCACACCCACCTCTACCGCGCCTGCCTGTACGGGCGGATCGCGGCCCGGATCGCCGGGGTGCGCGCGGTCGTGGCCACCGAACACTCCCTGGGCGACTCGCAGATGGAGGGGCGGGCGCTGACCTCCGGGGTGCGCGCGCTGTACCTCGCCGGGGAGCGGCTCGGCCGGATGACCGTCGCCGTGTCCCCGGCCGTCGGCACCCGGCTGCACCAGTGGGGCGTGCCGCGGCGGCGGATCAGGGTGGTGCCGAACGGCATCGACGTGGACCGGTTCGCCTTCGACCCGGCCGCCCGCGCGGCGGCCCGCGCCCAACTGGGCCTGCCCGGCGACGCCTTCGTGATCGGCGGCGTCGGCCGCCTCACCGACGGCAAGCGCTTCGACGTGCTCCTGCGCGCCGCCGCCCTGCTCCCCGCCGACGTACGGGTACTGCTCGTGGGGGCCGGACCGCGGGAGCGGGACCTGCGGCTGCTCGCCGCGCGGCTCGGGATCGCCGAACGGGTGCGGTTCGCGGGCGAGACGGGGGAGGAAGGGGTGGGCGCGGGCGGTGACGTCCGGGCCGCCGCCCATCTGCCCTCCCTGTTCGCGGCCATGGACGTGCTGGCGTCCCCCTCGCCGGAGGAGGCGTTCGGCCTCGCGCTCATGGAGGGCCTGGCCTCCGGGCTCCCCGCCCTGTACTCGTCCTGTCCGGCCGTCGACGCGCTGCCCGCGGGGGAGCGCACCGACTCCGCGCACTGCGCGAGCGACCCCGAGTCCTTCGCCCGCGCCCTGCACGGGCTGCACCGCCTGCACCGCCGTGACGGGTACCGCCCGACGCGGCACCGGGCGGTACCCGCCGCCGTGCGGCACTACGACATCACCCGCAGCGCCGGTCGGCTGATGGACGTCTACGCGTCCGTGCTGGCCGGTCCGAACCAGGAGGTGAACCCCTGATGAGCGCCCCTTCGAGCGCCCCCACGAGCCCCTCGGCCGCACCGGCAGGCCCCTCGACCGCGCCGGGCTCCCCGGGCTCCCCGGGCTCCCCGGCAGGCTCCTCGGACCAGGAACATGACCAGGCCCAGGCCCAGACCCGGCCCCAGTCCCCCGCCGCGCGCCTACGCGCCGACCTGCGTGCCCGCCTCGCCCCTCGCACCCGTCTGCTCACCCGTCTGCTCACCCGCCTGCCCCGCTGGTCCACCCTCCCGGCCTGCGCCGCCCTCGGCGCCCTGGCCGGCGGCACGTACGGGCTGCTTCAGACCCCCGAGTACACCGCCACCAGCTATGTCGTCGCCGTACCGCAGTCCAGGACCGACCCCGCGACGGCCCTGGGGTTCGCGCAGGCCTACGGCAAGGTCGCCACCCAGCTCGCGGTCCTCGGTGACGCGCAGGTCGCCGCGCGCGTGTCGCCAGGAGAGCTGCAGAGCCGCGTCAAGGTGGCCACGTCGCCCGACGCGCCCATGATCTCCGTCGCCGCCTCGGCCACCCGCCCCGACGACGCCGCCACCCTCGCGAACGCGGTGTCCCGCGCGCTGACCACGAGCGCCAACCACACCAAGAACAGCACCCAGGTGAAGCTCCTGCCGTTCTCGCGCGCCGTCGAGCCCACCGCGCCCTCCACCCTCTCCGCACCGGTGAGCACGCTGGTCGGCCTGTGCGCGGGCGGCCTGCTCGGAGGCCTCGTGCTCCTGGTGCGCCCCCGCGGCGGCGCGCGCCCCGCGCCCGGAGCGGCGGTGCCGGGCCCGGCGTCCGCCGAGGTCAGGGGCGGCGCGTGACGACGACCCGCGTCCGTACCCAGGAATCCCACGGGCCCCGCCGCACCGGCTCCCAGGGGCCTCTCACCACCGGACTCTGCGTCGACGAGGGCGAGTTCGCCGCCCTCGCGGGGCCCTGGCGCCGCCTCTACCAGGAGTGCGAGGAGGCGACCCCGTTCCAGAGCCACGCGTGGCTGTCCTCGTGGTGGCGTTCGTACGGCAGACCCGGTCGGCTGCGCGTGCTCCTGGTGCGCGACGGCGGCGAGCTGATCGCGGCGGCGCCGCTGATGCTGACGCTCCGGCCGGTACCCGCGCACCGCCCCCTCGGGGGCGCGATCTCGGACTTCGCCGACGTCCTGCTCTCCGCCCGGGCCCGCGACCGCGCCGCGGACGCCCTCACCGAAGGCCTGCGCGCCCTCGCCCGTACCGCCCCCGTCGACTTCCGCGAGGTGCGGGCGGGCGCGTGCGTCGAGACCGTGTACGAGCGGTGGCGCGGCCCGCGCCGTCGACTGGCCGACTCCCGCTGCCTCGAACTGCCCCCGCTGCCCGTGGACGAGCTCCTGAAGCGGCTGCCCTCGACGACCTCGCAGCGCGCCCGCGCCAAGCTGCGCAAACTGGCCGCGGCCGGGGTTCGGGCCCGCACCGTCCCCGCCGGGGAGGCCGATGCGGCCGTCCGCACGCTGCTGCGCCTGCACGAACTCCAGTGGCAGGGACGCAAGGTGACGTCGGAACACCTGCGTCCGCGGTTCCGCGAGCACCTGCTGCGCGCGGTGCCCCCCATGGTCGCGGCGGGCGACGCCGTGATGACGGAGTTCGCGGTGGACGGGGAGGTCCTCGCCGCCGACCTGACGCTCCTCTCGGCGCGCCTCGCGGGCGGCTACCTCTACGGCGCCCACCCGAGCCTCAGGGAGCGCAAGGTCGACGTGGCCACGATGCTGCTCGACGCCTGCACCCGGCACACCGCGGGCGCACACCCCCGCACCCTGAGCCTGCTGCGCGGCGACGAACCGTACAAGCACCACTGGCGCCCCGCACCGGCCCCCAACAGCCGCTACCTCCTGTCCCGCGCCCGCACCACCCCCCTCCTGACCGCCGCGGTCTGCGAGGCGTCGGCACGGGAGTGGGCGCGACGGACGCGCCAGGAACGGCAGGAGCGCCGCGCGGGCGGAGGCGCCCCGTGACGCCTCCGCCCCCGGAGCCTGGCCCCCGGGCCCTCAGCCCTGCGGCTTCGTCTGCTCGTTCCGCTCCCACCAGTCGAACCGCAGACACAGCTTGCCGCCCAGCCAGTACTCGACCCAGTCGCCCAGGTCCAGCGGCGAGCAGTGCGGCGGCCGCACGGGGTCGTTCGGCTTCGGCACCGGGTTCGCCGGCAGCCCGGACAGCGCCTCGCGGTAGACCTTCGTGGCCTTCGGGTTGTCCTTGCACTGCCACACGCCGTGCGGGCAGTAGTCGGTGACCGTGTTGTACAGCGGCTTGTGCTCGTCCATCCACTTCAGCATCCGGCGCATGTACGCGTCGTTGTCACCATTGCGGAAGAGACCCCATTCGGGGTACGAGACGGGCTTGCCGTGCGCCTTCGCGAAATCCACGTGATGCTGCAGGCCGTATTCCTCGCGCACCTGCTCGTCGAATGTCATGCCACGCGGCTGGTCGTACGAATCCATCCCGATGACGTCGACCGAATCGTCACCCGGATAGCACTCCGGCCAGGGCACGGCGTCCCGCCCGCGGCTCGGCGCGAAATCGAAGGCGAATTTCTGTCCCGGCACCGAACGCATCACCTTGACGATGCGTTTCCAGTACGCCTTCCACGATTCCGGATCCGGACCGCAACGATGGGTGTAGGTGGTGCCGTTCATCTCCCAGCCGAGCACGATCACCGTGTCCGGCACCCCGAGGCGGACCAGGCGCTCGGCCAGGACGCGGTAGTGCTCGTCGAAGGCACCGGCGGCGCCCTGCCGCAGCAGTCCGCGCACCTCCCGGTCGCCGACCCGGTCCTCGTTGCGCTCCATCATCGGCACGTTCAGGACGAACATCCGGTCGTCCTTGGCCTTCCGCCAGGCCGCCCAGCTCTCCAGGAAGCGCGGCGCGCCCTCGATGTTGCTCCAGCGGTCGCCCGGCAGGTAGGTGTGCCCCACCCGCAGCTCGGTCCCGTCGAGCCACTCGCTCAGATCGGTCATCCGGTCGACGCCGTCCGGGCCGTAGTCGAGGTACGCCCCGATGGCGGGGGCCTTGGGGGCCTCCGGTGCCTGCGGCGCCTTGGACGTCTCCGGTGCCTTCGGTGTCTCCGGTGCCTTCGGTGTCTCCGGTGCCTTCGGTGCCTCGGGGACCTCCGGGGTCACCGGCGGATCCGGGGCCTTCGTCACGGCCGGCGGCGGTGGCGGCTCCGCCCCGGGGGCCCGCCCCGCGGTGTGTCCCGGGCCGGCGGTGACCGCCGTCACCGCGATGATTCCGGCGGCGGCAAAAGCAAGACGGACAAAAGCAAGACGCATGAGAGCTCCTCGTGGTACCCGCCCGGGATTACTGACGTTCCGTCATATGTATTTCTATTGCGCCAAACGAGTCCTTAACCCTCCGCGACCTCACATCGCCCCATTGGGCGAGCAATCAGTAAGGCCGACCTTGCACTCTCTGGACACACGCGTTCCCGCGGTACTGCTGCGGCTCGACCGGAATCCCTTTCACCACGGAACGCTGGGTGCGGTGCGTTCCCTCGGCCGCGCCGGGGTGGAGGTGCACCTGGTGGCCGACGACGCGCACGGCCCGGTCGGCCGCTCCCGCCATCTGCACCGGCTGCACGCGCCTCCGGCCGCCCCGGCCACGCCCGAGAACGTGCGCGCGGCGCTGCTGCGGGTCGCCGCGCGCGTCGGCCGCCCGGCCGTCCTGATCCCCCTGGACGACGCGGGCGCCCTCGCCGTCGACGCCGTCGCCGACGCCCTCGCGGACCGCTACCTGCTGCCCCTGCCCACGACAGGCCTGCCCGCCCGCCTCGCCGACAAGGGCTCCCTCGCCGGTCTCTGCGCCCGTCTCGGCGTGGCGCACCCGCCGACGGTCGCGCCCTCGTCCCCCCGTGCCGCGGCCGACGCGGTACGGGACCTCGGCTCCCCGGCGGTGGCCAAGTGGAGCCGCCCCTGGCTGCTGCCCCGCGAACGCGGTCTGCGCAGCGCCGTCCTGGTCCGCTCACCGCGCGAGGCGGCGGCCCTGCACGCGCGCACCGCCGAGGCCGGCAGCAGGCTCCTCCTTCAGGCGTACGTCCCCGGCGGCCGCGACGCCGACTGGTTCGTGCACGGCTACGCGGGACGGGACGGCACCGTCCACGGCGGCGGTACGGGCCGCAAGCGCCGCGCCCGGCCGCGCAGAGCCGGTCTCACGACGGTCGGCGAGTGGACGCACGACGACGGCCTGTGGACGCTCGCCCGGCGCCTGCTCGCCGCCCTCCGCCACCGGGGCGCGTTCGACCTGGACTTCCGCCGCGACAGCCGCACCGGCACCTACCACCTGCTCGACTTCAATCCCCGCCCCGGCGCGCAGTTCCGCCTCTTCGCCGACGCCACCGGCACGGACGTGGTGCGCGCCGCCCACCTGGACCTCACCCACCGCCCGGTCCCCGCGCCCGCGCCACGGCCCGGCCGGGTCTTCGTCGTGGAGAACCACGCGCCCCTGACCGCCCTGCGCGCCCGCGCCGCGGCCGAGTTCGCCTGGTCCGACGCCGACGACCCCGATCCGGCCGCGTACCTGTGGCGCCGGTGGCGGCAGCACGTCGTCCGGCGCTCGCGCACCCGCCTCGCGCACGGGGCCCAGGAGATCCTGCTGACCCTGTCCACCCGGGCCCGGGAGGCGTCCCCCGCCCTCCTGTCCGGCACACCCACCACGGAACGGGCGGTCACCGATGCATGACCTGCTGATCGTGGGGGCGGGCCCCTACGGCCTGTCCGTCGCCGCGCACGCCGCTGCCGCCGGACTCCGCGTACGCGTCTTCGGCAGGCCCATGGCCTCCTGGCGCGACCACATGCCACGCGGCATGCTCCTGAAGTCCGAGCCGTGGGCGTCCGACCTCTCCGACCCCGCCGGCCGGTACGGCCTCGCCGCCTACTGCGCCCACGAGGGGCTGCGGGCCGAACACGGGGTGCCGCTGCCGGTCGAGCACTTCGCCGCGTACGGCCTGTGGTTCGCCGCGCACGCCGCCCCGCCGGTCGACGAGCGCCTCGTCCGCTCGGTCCGGCCGCTGGACGCCGGCTTCGCCGTCACGACCACCGACGGCGAGACCTTCCCGGGCCGCACGGTGGCACTCGCCGTCGGCGTCATGCCGTTCGTGGAGATCCCCTCCGCGGTACGCGACCTGGGCCCCGCCCACGTCTCGCACAGCAGCCACCACACGGACCTGAGCCCCCTGCGCGACCGGGACGTGACGGTGCTCGGCGCGGGGCAGGCCGCCCTGGAGACCGCCGCGCTCCTCGCCGAGCAGGGCACCCGCGTACGCGTCCTCGCGCGCGCCCCGCGGGTGCGCTGGAACTCCCTGCCGCCCGCCTGGCAGCGCCCGTGGTGGCAGTCGGCACGCGCCCCGCACAGCGGCCTCGGCTGCGGCTGGCGCAACTGGTTCTACGCCGAACGGCCCGGCCTCTTCCGCCGCCTCCCGGAACAGGCGCGCGCCGGGGTCTGCGCGACCGCCCTCGGCCCGGCGGGCGCCTGGTGGGTACGGGACCGCGTGGAGAGCGGCGGGGTCGAGGTGCTCACCGGGCGTCGGCTCACAGCGGCACGGGTCGTCGGGGGCCGGGTACGGCTTTCGGTCCACGGCCCGGACGGCCCGGGTGGCGGCACGGTCCTGGAGACCGACCACGTCGTCGCGGCCACCGGCTTCCGCGCCCTGGCCTCCCGCCTGGACGTCATCGATCCCGCGGTACGGGACAACCTGCGCGTCCTTACCGACGGATCGCCCCACGTGGACGGCGGGTTCACGACCTCGCACCCCGGTCTCTACCTCGCCGGACTGCCGACCGCGTCGAGCTTCGGCCCCGCCATGCGCTTCGTCCAGGGCGCGGGCTTCACGGCGGCACGCCTCGTGGCGGGGGTGCGACGGCGTCTGCGGCACGGGTGACGCGCGGGCCGGACGGCAGTCCCGTACCCGGGCCGGACAGCCGTCCCGTACACATCCCTGTACACAGCCCCGTACGCGGAACGGACGGGCCGTCACCGGCCCGTCCGTCCTTCCCGCGTGTGCCGGACTCCGTGCTGCTCCGGCACTTCACTTGTCACAAGGTGTCACTCCGACGACCGCGCGCCCCCTCGCAGGGGCGCGCGCTCCGGCTCCACAGTGCGCTCCGGTTCAGGAGACGCGGCGTCCACGCCGGTAGAGCAGCGCCCCACCGAGCAGCAGCCCGGCGGCGGCACCCGCCGCGGCGAGCGCGTTCTCGTCCATGCCGGTCTCCGCGAGCTGCTCCCCGGCCTCGGGCCCGGGAGCCGAGGCGTGCGGCGCCGGTGCCTCGGCCCGTTCCGCGGGACGCGGCCTCGCGGTCGCGGACGCCTCCAGGAACTCCGTGGCCCGGGGGGCGCCGCGCGGCGCCCGGGGCTGCTCCACGGGCGGCGTGCCCCGCTCGTCAGGACGCTCGGACCGCGGCGGGTCGGACCGCGGCGGATCCTCGTGCGGACGGTGCGGCTGCCGCGGCCGGTGCGGTTCCCCGGCCGGGTCGTCACACATGTTCCCCATGGCCGGTGCGAGCAGCCCCACCACGTTCGCGGTGTTGCCGCACATGTCCACCGGCACGTCGAGCACGGCGTCCAGCACGTTGCCCGCCACCGCGCCCGGCGAGTGCGCGGCGCCGCCCTCGGCACGGGAGCCGCCGTCCCCGCCACCGCGCGCCGGTTCCGGGGCGACCCGCTCGGCCGCGGGCTTCGCGACGGGCTTCGGGGCCGGTGCGGGCTTCGTCTCGGCCGCGGGCCTCGGGGCAGGCGCGGGCTTCGCCTCGGGCGCGGGCTTGGGGGCCACACTCTGAGGCGCGGGCTTGGGCGCCTCGCGCTCGGGAGCGGGCTTGGGCGCCTCGCGCTTGAGCACGGTCTTGGGGGCCGCGTGCTTCGGGGCCTGCTTCGCCTTGGGAGCCGCGTGCTTGGGCGCGGACTTGAAAGCGGACTTGGGGGCCTCACGCTTGAGAGCGGGCTTGGCCGCAGCGCGCTTGGGTGCAGCGTGCTTGGGCGCGGACTTGGTGGCCTTGCGCTCGGGAGCGGGCGCGGGGGCGCGCTCCGGCTTCGCCACCGGCGCCCGCTTCGCCTCAGGCGCGGGCTTGGGCGCCGGGCGTTCGGGGGCGGGCGCGGGCTTCGGCGCCGGCTTCGCCTTCGGAGCGGGCGCGGCCTTCTGTGCGGGCGCGGCCTTCTGTGCGGGCGCGGCCTTCTGTGCGGGCGCGGGCGCGGGCGCAGGAGCGGGCGCGGGCGCAGGAGCCGGAGCGGGCTTCGGGGCCGGTGCCGGCTTCACCTCCACCGGCTTCACCGCCGCGGGCTTCACCTCGGGCGGCGGCTTCGGCGCGGGAACCGGCTTCACCTCGGGCACGGGCCTGGGCGCCGGAACGGGCTGGGCCACGGGGGCGGGCGCGGGCTGCGGGGCCGCACGCTCGGGCGCAGGCGCAGGCGCAGGCGCGGGCGCGGGCTGCGGAGCCGGGGCGGGCCGGGGAGCGGGGGCGGTCGAGGCGCCACCCGCACAGGAGGCGCCCGCGGTCGGGTTGAGGGCGGCCGCGCCGTTCACCGAATTGCCGCAGACGTTCAGCGGCACCTCCAGCGGGGCTTGCACGTTGTTTCCCGACAAGAAGCCGGGCGAACCCGTGACCTGCGCGTTCGCGTCCGCGGCCAACGCGGACTGACCGGGCAGGGACAGGATGCTCGTGGCGGCCGCCGCAGAAAGCATCCCTTTGGTGAGGGCCTGTCGCAATCTACTGGTCTTCCTCTGAGCGAAGGGAAGCCGGCCTTGGGACCCTCGGGGCCTGCCAAGGCCGGCGGAGACACAGCCGGGACGGCTGAGTCGTTACATCAGTCGTTGAGGCACTTGTTGCCGAACGCCGGGTTCAGCAGACCGACGATGTCGATCGTGTTCCCGCACAGGTTGATGGGGATGTGAATGGGAACCTGAATGGCGTTCCCGGAGATGACGCCCGGAGAGTGGGCGGCCACCGCGCCGGCGCCCGAGTCGGCGAATGCCGGGGCACCGAAGCTCAGTGCCGCGACGGCTCCAGCAATGACGGTTGCGCTCTTCTTGAGCTGCACAGCATTTCCCTTCTGACCGGTCGCGCCTGACGGCGGTGGGAGCCGGGCGGGCAGCATCTTCACCCGCACCGCGACCTGAGTTCTGACCAACGATCGACAAGAGCAGAAGAAACCGGCGGTATCCGGGATTTCATCAAGTCACTCGAATGCGTCCGGGCAGCGAAAAGCCGCGCGGGCCGCCCCGCTCGAAGGAGGAGGGCGGCCCGAGCGGCTCGCGGTGCGGCAGCTCAGCCGTTGTGCGCGCCGTTGCCCGAGAGCAGCGGGATGTCGCTGAGGATGTGCGACAGCGGCTCGTCGCCCTTGGCCTGCGTGGAGTTCTCGGTGCAGATCTGCTTCTGCTCCGCCGACAGGATCGGGATGTCCTGGACGGCGATGTTGACCAGGCCGACGAGGGAGCCGACGTTGGCGTCGATCGGGATCCCGAGGCAGGGCTTGTTCAGTGCGCCCTGCACGAGGGACAGCTGCGGGCTCATGTCGCCCTTGGTGCCGGAGTTTCCGAATGCCTGCTTGGCGCCGTTGCCGCTCATCGACTGGGTACCGCTGTCGTCACCGATGGCCATCGCGGTAGGGGCGGAGATACCGGCGACGGAGACTGCGACTGCAGCCGCTGCCATTGCCTTCTTGAGCATTTGCTGTTCCTTTTCTGGGCGAACGCACAGGTTACTGCGGGCTGCTCAACTCACCCTCCGACGTTTGGTTCCGCTCATTCACTCCATCGGATCTTTTCGGGGTCAGGAGGCAAACCGGCGCATTCTTGCGGCACGCACTCCCCTCGCTCACGTCCCGTCGCACGGCAGGCAATCGGATTATCCGTACAGCACCTCGCGGTAAGAGGTACAAAAAGCACCGCAGCGGGCCCATTAATGGTCCATCAGAGTGAACCGCAGCAACTCCGCAGGTCCGGCGCAGTTGCTCAGGGTGCTCCAGGGACGGGGTTCATATCCAGAAGGGAAATGCTGTGCTCAAGAAGGTTATGGCCGCGGCCGCGGTATCGGCGTCTGTTGTCGGAGCGGCGGCTGCCACGGCGCCCACGGCGGCTGCCGTCGGCAACGACAGCGGCACCCAGACGATGAGCGGCAACGATGCCATGCAGTCGTACGGCAACTCCGCCACTTACGGAAACATGAGCCCGCAGATGGCGCTCATCCAGGGGTCCTTCAACAAGCCCTGTATCGCGCTGCCCGCGAAGGCCAACCTCGGCTCCCTCGTCGGCCTGGTCAACGTCGCCATCCAGGACATCCCGATCCTGTCGGCGCCGCAGACCCAGCAGTGCACGGAGAACTCCACGCAGGCCAAGGGCGACGAGCCGCTGTCGCACATCCTGCAGGACATCCCGCTCCTGTCGGGCAACGGCACCCACAACCACTGACACGGCCAAAAGCCAGCGGGCCGCCACCTCTCCTCGGCGGCCCGCTGTTTTCGGTTCCGGTGCCGTGCCGTGATGTGGCCCGTCGCAGCGGGCCGGGCACAGCGCCCCGCTGTGCCGAGCACAGCGATCCGCTGACCGGGCTACTCGCCGCAACCAACGCTCCACCCCGCAGTTCATCAGCATGCGGCTCCGCAACGGAGCCAGTCTCCGAAGGGAATCCCTCACCATGAAGAAGATGCTGGCAACCGCCGCCATCGCCGCCGCCGGAATGACCGCGTTCGCGGCGCCTACGGCGCTCGCCATCGGCGACGACACGGGCACCGCGTCCATGAGCGGCAACGGCGCGGAGCAGTCGTTCGGCAACTCCGGCACCAAGGGCAACATGAGCCCGCAGATGACGCTCGTTCAGGGCTCCCTGAACAAGCTCTGTGCCGGTATTCCGGTCGACGCCAACGTCGGCTCCCTCGTCGGCCTGGTCAACATCGCCGTCCAGGACGTCCCGATCCTGTCGGCGGAGCAGAAGCAGATCTGCACCGAGAACTCCACGCAGGCCAAGGGCGACGAGCCGCTGTCGCACATCCTGGACGACATCTCGGCCCTCTCGGGCAACGGCGTCAACAACCACTGACGCCCCCCCGGGGGCCCGCCCAGCCCCTGCCCCTCCCGGCTCCGCACCAGGTGGCCGCCACATCTCCTCGTGGCGGCCACCTCGCGCGTCCGGAGCCAGAGCCGGAACCGGAGCCAGGGCCGGAACCGGAGCCCGGATCGGGACCAGGGCCAGGACCGCACCGACCACTACTGAACAACGGTCAAGTAGCGTTAGCAAAGCTTTGATCGATCCGCAGGGCTCCGCCGGGGTGGCCAGAAGCGTACAGAGGCCCCGCGAGAGTACATCTGCAAACCAGTGGACACGGGCCTCGGCAACGCCGGCGCCACCCCCGCACAGGAGCGCTCCACCCCTCCGCACGGCCCCACCAGGTCGCCGCTTCAGGGATCCCGTTGAACCCCGCCCCCGACGGCCGGGCCCCCGGGACGCCACTGCCGACTCGACCACAGCCGCCCCCGGAACCTCCCGGGCCACATCACCACGGGGAACCCCGGGAACCCCGCACACCGCCCCGGACACCCACGAGGCCGCCCGGACCCCGCACGCCCCACACGCACGGCAAAAACCCCTCCACCCGGCGTTTACGCAGGTCGGAGGGGTTATGTGCAGTGGAGCCTAGGGGAGTCGAACCCCTGACATCTGCCATGCAAAGACAGCGCTCTACCAACTGAGCTAAGGCCCCGAGGACGACGATGCCGGTGCGTACGGATCACACCCCGGCAGGCGTCGCAGACCAGAGTACCGGGTCACCCCCCGGATCTCGCAAAAGGATTGGGGGTCCCCGTCCGCGACCACTCTCCGTAAGATGCTCGACGTGGTTCGCGGCAGCGAACCGCGGTCCTTTGGGGAAGCGATGGGGAGACGCAACATGGACGCTGCGCAACAAGAATCGACCGCAAGAGCACGGGAGCTCCAGCGGAATTGGTACGGGGAACCGCTGGGGGCACTCTTCCGTCGCCTCATCGACGACCTGGGCCTGAACCAGGCCCGGCTCGCCGGGGTGCTCGGCCTGTCCGCACCCATGCTGTCGCAGCTGATGAGCGGCCAGCGCGCCAAGATCGGCAATCCGGCCGTCGTCCAGCGCGTCCAGCTCCTTCAGGAGCTGGCGGGCCAGGTCGCGGACGGCAGTGTGAGCGCCGCCGAGGCGACCAACCGCATGGACGAGATCAAGAAATCTCAGGGGGGTTCCGTACTGACCAACACGGCCCAGTCCACCACGAGTTCGGGCGCGCCCACGGTGAAGCGTGTGGTGCGTGAGATCCAGTCGCTGCTGCGCTCCGTCGCGGCGGCGGGCGACATCATCGATGCGGCGGACACGCTCGCCCCGACCCACCCGGAGCTGGCAGAGTTCCTCCGGGTATACGGAGCGGGCCGCACCGCGGACGCCGTCGCCCACTACGAGGCGCACCAGAGCTGAGCCGCCGGCCGGGCCGCTGCCGGGCGGCCCGGAAGGGGAGCGGGGCACGACCATGGGTGAGGTCTTCGCCGGCCGGTACGAACTCGTCGACCCGGTCGGCCGCGGGGGAGTGGGCGCCGTATGGCGTGCCTGGGACCATCGCCGGCGCCGCTATGTGGCCGCCAAGGTCCTTCAGCAGCGGAACGCTCACACGCTGTTGCGTTTCGTGCGGGAGCAGGCGCTGCGGATCGACCATCCGCACGTGCTTGCTCCCGCCAGCTGGGCCGCCGACGACGACCAGGTCCTCTTCACCATGGACCTGATCACCGGCGGCTCCCTCGCACACGTCATCGGCGACTACGGGCCGCTGCCGGCCCGCTTCGCCTGCACCCTGCTGGACCAGCTCCTCGCCGGTCTCGCGGCCGTGCACGCCGAGGGTGTCGTGCACCGCGACATCAAGCCCGCCAACATCCTCCTCGAAGCCACCGGAACGGGACGGCCGCACCTGCGCGTCTCGGACTTCGGCATCTCCATGCGCAAGGGCGAGCCACGCCTCACCGAGACGGACTACGTGGTGGGCACGCCCGGCTACTTCGCGCCCGAGCAGATGATGGGCGCCGAACCGGACTTCACCGCCGACCTCTTCGCCGCCGGCCTGGTCGCGCTGTACCTCCTCCAGGGCGCCAAACCGGACGCCAAGGCCCTCATCGAGCACTTCGCGGCGCACGGCACCCCGGGGGCGCCCCTCGGCGTCCCTGAGCCGCTCTGGCAGGTTCTCGCCACGCTGTTGCAACCCGATCCGCAGGCGCGGTTCCGTACCGCCACGGGAGCGCGCAAGGCGCTCGCCTCCGCCGTCGAGATGCTGCCCGACGCCGGGCCCGACGACGAAGCCGTCGAGATCTTCGACCAACTCGCCCCGCTGCCCACGGGATTCGGCCCCGACGGCCCCCTCACGCGCGCGCCTCAGCCGGCGCCGCTGCGGCCGCCCCCGGCCCCACCGCGCACGACGGACCCCGCCACGCCCCAGCCGCACACACCCCCTCCCCTCACACCGCATACACCACAGCCCTTCACCCCCCACCCCTCCACAGCTCATCCCCCCACGCCTCACCCCGCCACGCCCCAGCCCTCCGCACCTCCGCCCTCCGCACCCCAGCCCTCCACGTCTCACCCGTCCACACCGCAGCCCTCCGCCCCACAGCCCTACGCAGGGCAACCGTCCGCGACACAGCCGCCCACCCCGGCGCGGATGGCACAGCCAGGCGGATCCAGCCGCCCAGGCGCCTCCCACGGCGTACCGTCACGCCCGCCGACCCCGCCCGCGCACCCTCCGACACCACACCCTCCGAACTCGCCGCAGGCCCTGGTGCCCCCTCCGTCACCGGTGTCCCCGCAAAGCCAGGCCTCGCCGCACCCAGCAGCACCACCCCATGCACCCGGCTCACCGGACTCACCGGTCCCGCCCGCGCCCCACCAGCCCACGGTCCTGTCGGAGTCCGGCAGCTTCCCGCTCCCCCCACCGGCCCTGCCGCCGCACACCCACACACCACCACCACAGCCGGTACAGCCACCCACTCCCCCCACACCGCTTCCGGCGCACCTCCCTGCACCGGCGCCGGGGCAGGGGCAGGGCCGCGGGCAGGTCACCGAGCCCGCCTACGCCTCCCCATACGCTTCGGTCTCCCCATACGCCTCCGTCTCCCCATACGCCTCCGTCTCTCCGAACACCGCCGTCTCTCCGTACGCCGCCCAGCCCGACAACGCGCTCCTCAACGGCGTCCCCGCGCCGGGAACGGCGGCGCCCACGCCCTCCCCGCTGCCGGAAGCCGGGCCCCCGGTCCGTCACCAGGCACGCCATGCCGCCGGTGCCGCCTCACCCGCGGCGCGCCCCGGGCCGCCCGTCAAGGTGGCGCTGCCGATGCTGCTCGCCGCCCTGGCCTGCTTCGCGGTCGGCTTCTGGGCCCTCGGTCAGATCTGAGGGCACCGAACGGAGGCGCCGTACGAAGACCCCGTACAGAGATCCCGTACGGAAGATCCGCACGAACAGCCGTACACAAACGCCGTACACAAACGCCGTACGGAAAAGCCGTACGAAGAAGCCGCCCTGACGGCCCCTCAGGCAGACGTCCGGGAGGTCCGGCGCCGCGACACCGCCCGCCACACCCCGAGGACCGCGAGCAGCACGGTCCCCGTACCGAAGCCCGCCGCCGCGAGCACCTTCATCGCCTTGTCCCCGCCCTCACCGGACGCGCCCGAGGCCCTGTCCCCGTCCGCCCCGGACCCGGCGGAACCGTCCCCACCGACCCCCTTCCGCGCAGCCGATTCATCACTCTCTGTAATGGTGAACGCGTCGGCGGGCCGCGGCGTTCCCGCGTACGCGGGTCCGGGGCGATATTCTCCGTCGACGTTCACGCGCAGTGTCAGGCCGACGGCATCCGTGCCGAACCGGGTGGCCACGTCGGGGTGGAGGTGCACCGCGAGGTAGTACCACCCGGCGAACCGCATCCCGGAGAACCGGTTGAGCGCGTCGTAGCGGTTCTCGTGGGCGACCGGCGGCAGCGGCGGCAAGGAAGCCGTCCGCTGTCGGCCGTCGTACGCGGCGTCGACGTCCTCGACCCGGCTCCGCACCGGGTTGAACAGCTCCATGACCAGCGCGGACGTCACGTAGTCACCGGTACGCGCACCGCTGCCGATCTCCAGGGTGGCGGACAGGCGCCGGCCCCAGCCGACGGGCACTCGGTAGTAGCGCGTCTGCCCGGCCCTGACACGGTCGGCCCACGCGCCCGCGCTCAGGGCCCTGGCAGTGGCGAAGCTGCTGCCGCCCTCCCTTGTCAGCGGCACCCCGGCGTGCGGCTCCGGCGGGGCCGAGTCCCAGGCCTGCGGCGGGGTCGTCGGGCCCGCCTTCGCCAGGGCGGGCTCCGAGGCGACGGACAGCTCCAGGTCCCAGTCCTCCGAGGATGACGGCTTCTCCGTGGGTGACGACTCCACCGGCGAACGGGATGAGGTGGTCCGCTCGACGACGACGTAATACGTACCGGCCGTCCCGCACCGCCTCTCCTGCGGCCCGCCCCTGCGGACCGCGGACGCGGTGAGCGGCCGCGGGTCGAGCGCCGCCCCGAACCGTGCGGAGCCGAAGTCGCAGGTGAAGCCGTCGGCGTCCTGTACGGACACCTTGATGCCGTCGGCGAAGACGACGCGGCTGCCGAGCGCGGGCAGCGCGGTGACGGAGACGTACACGGTGTCCCGCGCCCCGAGTTCGAGCCGGTAGTACAGCTCGCTCCCCCGAGCCACCCCCGCGGTCCTCGACGGCCTGGAAGACGCAGACCCGGCAGATCCAGAGGGCATAGAGGACCCACCGGACCCAGTAGACCCACCGGGCCCACCGGACCCACCAGACCCATTGGAACCGGACCCCGAAGCCGTCGGCCCCGGTCCCGGGTGCCCGATGGCGCTCTTGTACGTCGCCCCGGGCACGAGCATCCGGCTCCCCGCCGTGCTCGTCGCACCGGCGACGCTCTTCACGTCGTCGGCGAACGCATACGGATTCGGTCCGGGCCGAGCCACGGCCTCCGCCCTGTCGGACCGTGCCATCGCGCCGTCCACCAGCAACGTTGTCGCGCAGAGCACCCCTCCGAGCACCACCCCGACGAACCGCGCCGCCCGAGCGTGCGTGCCCCGACCCCCCACCCACACCCTCCACTGGATTCGCTCAAGCAAGGAATGAAATTACGCGAGTGAACTGTCCGGGTGACGTCGCGGCGGGCGAGCGGCGAGGGAGCGGCCCACGTGCACCGCGCTCACATCGTCAGTCCTTGTACACGCGGCGGAGGAACCCCGCCACCCGGGAGAAGAAGCGGGACAAAAAGGCCCCGGCACAGCACAGGGCCCCGACCGCTCAAGCGATCGGGGCCCTGTGACGAGACTGCTGTCGATGCTCACGAACCCGTGGGCACGGAGTCAGTCGCCTCCGTCCACAGATCCTGCTCGGCGCGATCCGCCTGGATCTGGCGGTACACGAGGAGCCCGCCGATGGCGGCCAGTGCGACCAGGAGAAGCTTCTTCACCGCGCGACCTCGTCTTTCCTTTGACGTAGGGGACTTCTGCCGCCCGACTATACACACCGACCGATACCGGTCGGTGACCTGGATCGGCCCGCCCGGCTGCCCTCAACTCCGGCTCCGAACACCGCAGTAGAAGCGGATCACGAGGCTCCGCGCCCGCATGCCCGACTGTGATGTTCGCCGCCCTTGCCCTGTTTCCTGGGCTTCTCGTGCCGCTTGCGCCCATCCGGGTGGTGTTCATCTGAACATCCACGGCGCGCGGGCGTCGGTCCCGCACTTCGGGCTCGACATACACATCATGAGGAAAGTACGCAAATCGCCCAACCTGAAAGTGAGGGGCCATGACCGCCTCCGCCTCCAAGGCCATGAAGCTGTGGACCGCACTCGTCACCGCCGTGCTCGCCCTGTTCGCGACGCTGGGACTCACGACGAACGCCACGGCGGCCGCCCCGGCAGAACGCGCCACGACGACGTGCGAGAGCCCCGCGAGCCCGACGGCGGCGATGGCGGCCCTGTGGACGGCGGCGTACGAACGGTCGCTGCCACCGACGATGAAGCAACGCATCCGCGCGGAGGCCCACGGCGCCACCCCGAGCTGCCGCCACCTGCCGACGACGGACACCGAGGCACAGGACGACACCCAGGTGCCCACGGAGGAACACCTCGCCCCGGAGCCGTAGAAACGGCGCACCACGCGCCACGCACCACGCACCACGTCAAGGACCTGCGAGGAAGCCCCCGGCCACACCGGCCGGGGGCTTCCTCGCGATGTAGATGTACGCGAGCGGTCGTATACGCGAGCAGTCGTATACGCGGGCAGTGATGTACGCGAGGGCACGATCGAACCCCCGCACCTGTCCGAGGACGCAGAATTCCCTGCCCCCCGCGGACCGACCGGGCCCACCTGGGACCGACGGGGACCGCCCCGGGGGCCGGCCGGGACCCCCGGGGACTTCCTGCATGCCGAGGCCCCCCATGCCGAAGATCCTCACACCAAAGACCCTCACGACAAAGACCCCCGATCGTAATCGACCGGGGGTCTTCTGGCTGGTGGGGCTAACAGGATTTGAACCTGTGGCCTCATCCTTATCAGGGATGCGCTCTAACCAACTGAGCTATAGCCCCGCCGCGCTCTGCGGGGTGGCCCCGCGCGCTGACCTCTGAAGATTAGCGCACGTGCGGGCCAGTCCCAAAATCGATGGGTTTCCCGGCGTTCGAGGGACCGCCCGGGACCGCCCGGGACCGTCCTACTCGTCCTCGGCGAGCGTCAGCTCAATGCCGCCCACGAAGCCCGCCGACAGGTTGTAGATGAACGCGCCGAGCGTCGCCAGGGCCGTCGCGAGGACGACGTCGATGACCGCGATGATCGAGGTGAAGATCAGCACGCGCGGCAGCGAGAGGAACGCCTGGAGGTCGAAGCCGTTGGACTCGTTCGACCCGGTGGCCTCGGAGATCGTGCCGCCCACCGTGGAGAAGACGCCCATCGCGTCCATGACCATCCACAGCACGGCCGCCGCGACGATCGTGCAGATGCCGAGCGCGATGGACAGCAGGAAGCTGACCTTCATCACCGACCACGGGTCGGCCTTGGCCACCCGCAGCCTGGCCTTGCGCGTGCGCGGGGTGGTGCGCGCCCCCGTGCGGGGACGCTTCACCGAGCCGGCGGGCGCGGCCTGGTACGCCTGCGGCGGGTGGTACGGCTGGCTGCTGGTCTGCTGCGGCTGCCGTTCGCCGGGCAGGGCACCGGAGGCGCCGCTGCCGGTGTCCGTACCGGCGCGGCCTCGGGTGTCTGTCACAGTCCCCCCCTGGGATCCATGAGACTCGTGCGAGTCGGGTGCATCGGTGGCTGAGCCACGGGCACCTTCCGTACCGGTTCCACTAGTTCCAGCGGCTCCGGCGCCCGTGGCTCCACTCACGATGACTCTCTCTCCTCGCGCTACTCGGCGGGGGACTCGGTGCCCTCGTCCGTACCGACGGCCGGCTCACCGTCGGACGATTCGTCGACGACGATGTCACCGTCGACTTCCTCGGCCTCGCGCCCGGCCTCGGCATTACGAGCGATACCGACCACGGCATCGCGCTTGCCCAGGTTGATCAGTTGGACGCCCATGGTGTCACGGCCCGTCTCCCTGACCTCGTTGACTCGCGTACGAATCACACCGCCGGAGAGGGTGATGGCGAGGATCTCGTCGGTCTCCTCGACCACCAGCGCGCCGACGAGCTCGCCGCGGTCCTCCACGATCTTGGCAGCCTTGATACCGAGGCCACCGCGGCCCTGGACGCGGTACTCGTCGACGGCGGTCCGCTTCGCGTACCCACCATCGGTGGCGGTGAAGACGAAAGTACCCGGCCGGACCACATTCATCGAGAGCAGCTGATCGCCGTCGCGGAAGCTCATGCCCTTCACGCCGGAGGTTGCGCGGCCCATCGGACGCAGTGCGTCGTCGGTCGCCGTGAAGCGGATCGACTGGGCCTTTTTGCTGATCAGGAGGAGATCGTCAGCGGCCGACACCAGTTCGGCGCCGATGAGTTCGTCGTCCGCGCCGTCGTCCGTCTCCCGCAGATTGATCGCGATGACGCCGCCGGAGCGAGGCGAATCGTAATCCTTCAGTGGCGTCTTCTTGACAAGACCGGCCTTGGTGGCGAGGACCAGGTACGGCACGGCCTCGTAGTCGCGGATCGCGAGGATCTCGGCGATCTGCTCGTCCGGCTGGAAGGCGAGCAAGTTCGCCACGTGCTGGCCGCGGGCGTCCCGGCCCGCGTCGGGCAGCTCGTAGGCCTTCGCGCGGTACACCCGGCCCTTGTTGGTGAAGAAGAGCAGCCAGTGGTGCGTGGTGGACACGAAGAAGTGGTCGACGATGTCGTCTTCCTTGAGCTTCGTGCCGCGCACGCCCTTGCCGCCGCGCTTCTGCGAGCGGTAGTCGTGCGTCTTGGTGCGCTTGATGTAGCCGCCGCGGGTGATCGTGACGACGATGTCCTCCTCGGCGATCAGGTCCTCGATGGACATGTCGCCGTCGAAGGGCACGAGGGTGGAGCGGCGGTCCTCGCCGAACTTGTCGACGATGGCGGCGAGTTCCTCGCTGACGATCGCCCGCTGCTTCTCGGGCGAGGCCAGGATCGCGTTGTACTCGTCGATCTTCGCCTGGAGGTCGTCGTGCTCGGCGACGATCTTCTGGCGCTCCAGGGCGGCCAGGCGGCGCAGCTGCATCTCCAGGATGGCGTTGGCCTGGATCTCGTCGATCTCCAGGAGGTCCATCAGGCCCCCGCGCGCGATCTCCACGGTGTCACTGCGCCGGATCAGCGCGATGACCTCGTCGATGGCGTCCAGGGCCTTCAGCAGGCCGCGCAGGATGTGGGCGCGCTCCTCGGCCTTGCGCAGCCGGAACTTGGTGCGCCGGACGATGACCTCGATCTGGTGGCCGACCCAGTGCCGGATGAACGCGTCGAGGGAGAGCGTGCGCGGGACGCCGTCGACGAGCGCCAGCATGTTGGCGCCGAAGTTCGTCTGGAGGTCCGTGTGCTTGTAGAGGTTGTTCAGGACGACCTTGGCGACCGCGTCGCGCTTGAGCACGATGACGAGGCGTTGACCGGTGCGCGAGGACGTCTCGTCGCGGACGTCCGCGATGCCGCCGACCTTGCCGTCCTTGACCAGGTCGGCAATCTTCTGAGCGAGATTGTCCGGGTTCGTCTGGTAGGGAAGCTCCGTGACCACCAGGCACTGGCGGTTCTGGATCTCCTCGACCTCGACGACCGCGCGCATCGTGATGGAGCCGCGTCCCGTGCGGTACGCCTCCTCGATGCCCTTGCGGCCGACGACGAGGGCGCCGGTCGGGAAGTCCGGGCCCTTGATGCGCTCGATGAGGGCGTCGAGCAGCTCCTCGTGGCTGGCCTCGGGGTGCTCCAGGGCCCACTGGGCGCCCGCGGCGACCTCGCGCAGGTTGTGCGGCGGGATGTTGGTCGCCATGCCGACCGCGATGCCCGCCGAGCCGTTGATCAGCAGGTTCGGGAAGCGGGACGGCAGGACGGTGGGCTCCTGGGAGCGGCCGTCGTAGTTGTCCGTGAAGTCGACGGTCTCCTCGTCGATGTCCCGGACCATCTCCATGGACAGCGGCGCCATCTTGCACTCGGTGTAGCGCATGGCGGCGGCGGGGTCGTTGCCCGGGGAGCCGAAGTTTCCGTTGGAGTCCACCAGCGGCATCCGCATCGACCACGGCTGGGCGAGACGGACGAGCGCGTCGTAGATCGAGGAGTCGCCGTGCGGGTGGTAGTTGCCCATGACGTCGCCGACGACGCGGGCGCACTTGTAGAAGCCCTTCTCGGGGCGGTAGCCGCCGTCGTACATCGCGTACAGGACGCGGCGGTGGACGGGCTTGAGGCCGTCGCGCACGTCGGGCAGCGCGCGGGACACGATGACGGACATCGCGTAGTCGAGGTACGAGCGCTGCATCTCCGTCTCGAGCCCGACGGGCTCGATCCGCAGCGTCTGGCCCTCGTCGTCCTCGGGCGTGGTGGGGTTGTTCTCGTCGGCCATGGCCGGTCAAGATCCTTTCGGTGCGGTCAGCAGTCAGTAGTCGGCAGTCGGCGACTTCGAGTGCCTGACCGGCTCAGATGTCGAGGAAGCGGACGTCCTTGGCGTTGCGCTGGATGAACGAGCGGCGCGCCTCGACGTCCTCGCCCATGAGGACGGAGAACAGGTCGTCGGCCTGGGCGGCGTCGTCGAGCGTGACCAGACCGAGCACGCGGTGCTCCTGATCCATGGTCGTGATGCGCAGCTCCTCGGCGTTCATCTCGCCGAGACCCTTGAAGCGCTGGACCGAGTCCTCGCGGATGCGCTTGCCCTGCTGGCGGCCCATCTCGATCAGCGCGTCGCGCTCCCGGTCCGAGTACGCGTACTGGAAGTCGTCCTTGGTCCACTTGATCTTGTAGAGCGGCGGCCGGGACAGATAGACGTGTCCGGCCTCGACGAGCGGGCGCATGAAGCGGAACAGGAACGTCAGGAGCAGGGTGTTGATGTGCTGGCCGTCGACGTCGGCGTCCGCCATCAAGATGATCTTGTGATAGCGGAGCTTCTCGATGTCGAAGTCCTCGTGGACCCCGGTGCCGAAGGCCGAGATCAGCGCCTGGATCTCCTGGTTCTGCAGGATCTTGTCGACGCGGGCCTTCTCGACGTTCAGGATCTTGCCGCGGATGGGCAGGATGGCCTGGTACTGCGGGTTCCGGCCGGACTTGGCCGAGCCGCCGGCGGAGTCGCCCTCGACGATGAAGATCTCGCACTTCGTCGGGTCGTTCGACTGGCAGTCGGAGAGCTTGCCCGGCAGCGACGCGGTCTCCAGGAGACCCTTGCGGCGCGTGAGGTCACGGGCCTTGCGGGCGGCCACGCGCGCGGTGGCTGCCTGGATGCCCTTGCGGATGATGTCCGCGGCCTCGTTGGGGTTGCGGTCGAACCAGTCCGTCAGGTTCTCGTGCACGACCTTCTGGACGAAGGTCTTGGCCTCCGTGTTGCCCAGCTTGGTCTTGGTCTGGCCCTCGAACTGGGGCTCGCCGAGCTTGACCGAGATGATCGCGGTCAGACCCTCGCGGATGTCCTCACCCGTGAGGTTGTCGTCCTTCTCGCGGAGCAGCTTCTTGTCGCGGGCGTACCGGTTCACCAGACCGGTCAGCGCGGCGCGGAAGCCCTCTTCGTGGGTGCCGCCCTCGTGCGTGTGGATGGTGTTGGCGAAGGAGTAGACACCTTCGGTGTACTGCGAGTTCCACTGCATCGCGATCTCGACCGAGAGCATGCGCTCCTTGTCCTCGGCCTCGACGTCGATGACGGTGGGGTGCACGACCTCACCCTTGCGGGAGTTGAGGTACGTCACGAAGTCGACGATGCCGCCTTCGTAGTGGTACGTGACCGTGCGGACCTCTTCGGCGGTGTCGTCGGTGGCCTCGGCGGAGTCGGCGCCCGCCGTGGCCTTGGCCGACTCGCGCTCGTCGGTGAGCCTGATCGTCAGGCCCTTGTTGAGGAACGCCATCTCCTGGAAGCGCCGCGACAGCGTCTCGAAGGAGTACTCGGTCGTCTCGAAGATCTCGCCGTCGGCCCAGAAGGTGACGGACGTGCCCGTCTCGTCGGTGGCCTCGTGCCGCTCCAGGGGTGCCGTCGGGGCGCCGCCCTTGTAGTCCTGCGTCCAGCGGTATCCGTCGGTCCTGATCTCCACGGCGAGCTTCGTGGAGAGCGCGTTCACCACGGAGACACCCACACCGTGCAGACCACCGGAGACCGCGTACCCGCCGCCGCCGAACTTGCCGCCCGCGTGCAGCACCGTGAGCACGACCTCGACGGCCGGCTTCTTCTCGACCGGGTGGATGCCCACCGGGATGCCGCGGCCGTTGTCGACGACGCGCACGCCGCCGTCCGCCAGGATCGTCACGTCGATGGTGTCCGCGTGCCCGGCCATGGCCTCGTCGACGGAGTTGTCGACGACTTCCTGGACCAGGTGATGCAGACCACGCTCACCGGTCGAGCCGATGTACATGCCGGGCCGCTTGCGGACCGCGTCCAGACCCTCGAGGACGGTGATGGCGCTGGCGTCGTACGCCGTACCCTCCGCCGCGGCCTCATGGGCCTCGGGAGGTAGGGCGCCGGGGTCGCCGGCGGCAGTGGACGGGATGTTCTCGTTGGGGTTGCCGGAATCGGCCACGAAGCGCCCTTTCTGGCACAGCACAAGCCAAGCTCCCGGCGCTGGCCGGAGCGGCTGCGGCGTGTTGCGTCAATAAGCCTGGTTCAGCTCTTGCTCAGCTTCTCCCGTCGCTCCCCACGCTTGGGGCGGGATTGGCTTCCAGTCTACCGGTAGCGCCGACAGTGATGGGGGTTTGCCGGTACCTGAGTCCTCATGTGCCGCCCTGAACCGGGCTCAGCCGACTCCCCATATGCGGCCCCGGGGTCCCAGAGGCTCACAGCGGCACTCAGCGCTTCGGGAGGTCAACCGCCAGCTACAACCCGGATCGGGTCATCCGTAGGTGTCGCCGGGGCCCCTGCTGCCGGGGGCGCGCAAGGGGCCGTAGCGGTGCCCGGGACCACCGGGACCGAGGACCTTGATGATGCGTACGGTGCCGTGGCCAAGGTCCTCGTTGAGGCGCGCGACCAGCTGCGGAGCGAGCAGGCGCAGGTTCGTCGCCCAGGCCGTGGAGTCGCACTGGACGGTCAGGACCCGCTCGTTCTCGTCGTACCGCTGCGGCACGCAGTGATTGGCCAGGTCGTCGCCGACGATCTGCGGCCAGCGGCCCATCACGCCGCCGACCGCGGCCGGGGTCTCCCAGCCGCGCTCGGTGATCAGCCGGTTGATGGCGGATCCCAGGGGCAGCGGGTCGCGCCCGTCCGCCCGCGCGCCCGAGCGCAGACCGCCGCGCCGGGCCTGCTTCCTCTGCTGCGTCGCGTCTCCACGCGCGCGTGCCTGCTCCTTCGCGGCGCGCAGGGCGACGCGGGCGAGATCGACGCCGGAGGGCTCCGGCGGCTTGGGGGGGTCGGGGGCGCCCGGCGCGCCAGGGGTGCCCAGGGGTCCTTCGTCGCCAGGGGTCGGTCCCGCGGCGGTCATACGCGCTCCACCGCGCCCTCCGCCACGGAGTACCGCGCGCCCGTGAGCACGCCCGGCACGTCGTCCTCCACCGCTGCCGTCACCAGGACCTGCTCGCCCGGGGCCACCAGCTCCGCCAGCCGCTCCCGGCGCCGGGCGTCCAGCTCGGCGAAGACGTCGTCGAGGACGAGGACCGGTTCGTTGCCCTCGGCCCGCAGCAGGTCGTAGGAGGCCAGGCGCAGGGCGAGGGCGTACGACCAGGACTCGCCGTGGCTCGCGTACCCCTTCGCGGGGAGCTGGCCGAGCTTGAGCAGCAGGTCGTCGCGGTGCGGGCCGATCAGCGTCACGCCGCGCTCGATCTCCTGCTTGCGGGCCTCCGCAAGGGCCGCCATCAGCTGTTCGTACAGCTCCTCGCGCGCGTGGCCGACGATGTCCGCGGCGGAGGGCTTGTATTCGAGGGCGAGCGGGCCGCCGCCGGGCGCCAGCTGCTCGTACGCCTTGTCGGCGAGCGGCTGCAGCGCGGCGATCAGGTCGAGGCGCTGGGCGAGCAGCTCGGCGCCCGCGCGGGCCAGGTGCTGGTCCCAGACGTCGAGTGTGGACAGGTCCATGGAGCGGCCGCCGTGGCGGCGCGCGAGCGCGGCCGACTTCAGGAGGGTGTTGCGCTGCTTCAGGACGCGGTCGTAGTCGGAGCGCACGCCCGCCATGCGCGGCGAGCGGGCGGTGATCAGCTCGTCCAGGAAGCGCCTGCGCTCCCCGGGGTCGCCCTTGACCAGCGCCAGGTCCTCGGGGGCGAACAGGACCGTCCGCACGATACCGAGTACGTCACGGGGCCTGACCTGCGAGGACCTGTTGATGCGGGCACGGTTCGCCTTGCCGGGGTTCAGTTCGAGCTCGATGAGCTGCTGGCGCTCGCCCTGCCGGACGTTGGCCCTGACGATCGCGCGGTCGGCGCCCATCCGTACCAGCGGGGCGTCCGAGGAGACCCGGTGGCTGCCGAGGGTGGCCAGATAGCCGACGGCCTCGACGAGATTGGTCTTGCCCTGGCCGTTGGGGCCGACGAACGCGGTGACGCCCGGGTCGAGCGGGACCTCGACCCGGGCGTAGGAGCGGAAGTCGGCCAGGGAAAGGTGCGTGACGTGCATGGTGTACGCCGACCTCCCCCGGCCTACTTCATCTTCTTCTCAGCGCTCCGCCCCGGCGCACAGGCTGTGGACGGCGGCCGGGCTCGATCAGTGCTCGCTCTTGGACTCGACCGCGTGGCCGCCGAACTGGTTGCGCAGGGCCGCGATCATCTTCATCTGCGGCGAGTCGTCCTGCCGCGAGGCGAACCGGGCGAACAGGGACGCGGTGATCGCGGGCAGCGGCACCGCGTTGTCGATCGCCGCCTCGACCGTCCAGCGGCCCTCGCCGGAGTCCTGCGCGAAGCCGCGCAGCTTGTCCAGGTGCTCGTCGTCGTCGAGGGCGTTGACCGCGAGGTCGAGCAGCCAGGAACGGATGACCGTGCCCTCCTGCCAGGAGCGGAAGACCTCACGGACGTCGGTGACCGAGTCCACGGCCTCCAGGAGCTCCCAGCCCTCGGCGTAGGCCTGCATCATCGCGTACTCGATGCCGTTGTGGACCATCTTCGCGAAGTGGCCCGCGCCGACCTTGCCCGCGTGCACCGAGCCGAAGTCGCCCTCGGGCTTGAGCGCGTCGAAGACCGGCTGCACCTTGGCGACGTTCTCCTTGTCGCCGCCGTACATCAGCGCGTAGCCGTTCTTCAGGCCCCAGACGCCGCCGGACACGCCGCAGTCGACGAAGCCGATGCCCTTGGCCTTCAGCTCCTCAGCGTGCTTCTCGTCGTCCGTCCAGCGCGAGTTGCCGCCGTCCACGACGACGTCGCCGGGCTCCAGGAGCTCGCCGAGCTCGTCGATGGTGGACTGGGTCGCGGCCCCGGCCGGCACCATCACCCACACCACGCGCGGGCCCTTGAGGCGGCCCACCAGCTCTTCGAGGCTGTCGACATCCGCGAGGTCCGGGTTGCGGTCGTATCCGATGACGGTGTGGCCTGCGCGGCGGATGCGCTCGCGCATGTTGCCGCCCATCTTGCCGAGACCGACGAGACCGAGCTCCATCAGTGCTTTCCTAACTAGCGACGTGGCGTGGGGGCACCTGCTGTACCCAGGGCACTTTCGTACCCGCGTCCGAGCCTACGCCCGGACGCGGCCACACACCTGTGGGCTCAGCCGCTCAGACGTACGGGCATGATCAGGTACTTGTACGCGTCGTCCGCCTCCGCGTCGAGAGCGGGCCTGCCGCTCAGGAGCGCGGGCTTGGTGGACGTCGTGAACGAGAGCTGGGCGACCGGGGAGTCGATCGCGCTCAGGCCGTCCAGCAGGAACGTCGGGTTGAAGGCGATCGAGATGTCGTCGCCCTCCAGCTGGGCGTCGACCCTTTCCACAGCCTGTGCGTCGTCGCTGGAGCCTGCTTCCAGGATGAGCACGCCCTGCTCGAAGCTGAGCCGCACCGGGGTGTTCCGCTCGGCGACGAGGGCCACGCGCTTGACGGCCTCCACGAAGGGGGGCGTCTCGATGACGGCGACCGAGTTGAACTCCGTCGGGAACAGCGTGCGGTACTTCGGCAGGTCGCCTTCGAGCAGCCGCGTGGTGGTGCGGCGGCCCGCGCCCTCGAAGCCGATCAGGCCCTCGCCCGCGCCGGAGCCGGAGAGCGCCAGGGTGACCGTGTCGCCGCTCGTGAGGGCCTTGGCGGTGTCCTGGAGGGTCTTGGCGGGCACCAGGGCGACCGCGGACGCCTCCGGGTCCTCCGGCTTCCACAGGAACTCGCGGACCGCGAAGCGGTAGCGGTCGGTGGACGCCAGGGTGACCTTGTCGCCCTCGATCTCGATGCGCACACCCGTGAGCACCGGGAGGGTGTCGTCGCGGCCCGCGGCGATCGCCACCTGGTTCGCGGCGGCGGCGAAGACCTCACCGGGGACCGTGCCCGTCGCCGTGGGCATCTGCGGCAGCGCCGGATACTCCTCCACAGGCAGGGTGTGGAGTGTGAACCGGGAGGAGCCGCAGACCACCGTCGCCCGTACACCGTCTGTGGAAATCTCCACCGGGCGGTTGGGCAGGGCTCGGCAGATGTCGGCGAGCAGCCGGCCGGACACGAGGACCGTGCCCTCTTCGTCGACCTCCGCGTCCACGGACACGCGCGCCGAGACCTCGTAGTCGAAGCTGGAAAGGGAGAGGGCGCCCTCCTCGGCCTTCAGCAGCAGGCCCGCGAGGACGGGCGCTGGCGGCCGAGCCGGGAGGCTGCGTGCCGCCCACGCCACCGCCTCCGCGAGTACGTCGCGTTCCACCCGGATCTTCACTTAGCCGCCCTCCTGCTGTTGCTGGCACTGGGGACCAGTCTGACGCACCGCACTGACAGCTGGTGCCCGTCAGGGTCAAGTCGTGCCGAGAGGCGGAGGCGGGCCGAGCGGCGAGTTGTGCACAGGCCCCACTTCGAAACGGATTCCCAGGTCACTCTAGGGGGCAGTAGTAGTAGGCCCTGTGGAAACCGTGGATAACCGCGAAAGCGCAGGTCAGCACCGGTTTTTTGTCCACCGGCCCTGTGGGCGGCCGCAGTGGACAACCGGTGGAATCTGTGGACGGGCGAAAGTTCTGCACACCCGATGCACAGGGAGGGGCCACTTCTCCCCAACCCTGTCCCCAGCTTTACCCAGCTTCCCCACAGGCCAACCCGGCACCTTGGTGTGACGCCTTTCACTCGTCACGGTGAGAGGGCGCGTCGCGTTGCCGAACAGTGGACAGCCCTGTGGGGAAGCTGTGCACAACCGGCCTCCGCCTGTGGGCCGCCGGTGGACAACCACGAGCAGGCCCTGTGGACACGATCTTCATCCACAGTCTGTGGAAAGCCTTCGTCCACGAATCCACAACCCACTGACCTGGTCTGATGAACATTCAGCAGGGTCCCCTGTGGACACGATCTGGACAACTCGCCTCTCCCCAGGGTGTGGAAGGTGCAAAGGCCACATCGCTGTGGAGAACTCGGCGCCGGTGACCCGGAATCGAACATCAGATGTCGGCGAGGTCGCGCCCACAGGCGTGTGGACAACGCGAAGGGCGCTCCGGAGGGGTTCCGGAGCGCCCTGGGGCCTGTCATCACGTGGCAGGAGGGAGTTTGCCGACAGGCCCGGGACCACGCGAGACCGGCGAGCGGGGTGAGAAAGCTTGCCCGCCCCCTTTGAGGACGAGCCCGCAGGACATTGAAAGCCCGTCCGGCGCTCTAGGACGACGAGGCCACAGGGCACTGAAAGCCCGTCCGGCGTTTGAGGACGAGGCCGCAGGCCGACGAACGGCACCCTGCGCAAGGGAAAAGTCGGCAAGGCCACAGGGCGAGGGAACAGCCCCGTACAGCCCAAGGCGCCCCCGCCAGCGCTTAGCCGTTCTTGATGCGGTTGGTCAGCTCGGTGACCTGGTTGTAGATGGAGCGGCGCTCGGCCATCAGCGCGCGGATCTTGCGGTCGGCGTGCATCACGGTCGTGTGGTCGCGGCCGCCGAACTGCGCGCCGATCTTCGGCAGCGAGAGGTCGGTGAGCTCCCGGCAGAGGTACATGGCGATCTGCCGTGCCGTGACCAGGACCCGGCTGCGCGAGGACCCGCACAGGTCGTCCACCGTGAGACCGAAGTAGTCCGCGGTCGCCGCCATGATGGCCGTCGCCGTGATCTCCGGCGCCGCGTCCTCGCCGCCGGGGATCAGGTCCTTCAGGACGATCTCCGTCAGGCCGAGGTCCACTGGCTGCCGGTTGAGCGAGGCGAACGCCGTCACCCGGATCAGCGCGCCCTCCAGCTCACGGATGTTCCGCGAGATGCGCGACGCGATGAACTCCAGGACCTCCGGCGGGGCGTTGAGCTGCTCCTGCACCGCCTTCTTACGGAGGATCGCGATACGCGTCTCCAGCTCGGGCGGCTGGACGTCGGTGATCAGGCCCCACTCGAAGCGGTTGCGCAGCCGGTCCTCCAGGGTCACCAGCTGCTTGGGCGGCCGGTCGCTGGAGAGCACGATCTGCTTGTTGGCGTTGTGGAGCGTGTTGAAGGTGTGGAAGAACTCCTCCTGCGTCGACTCCTTGTCCGCGAGGAACTGGATGTCGTCGACCAGGAGGATGTCCATCTCGCGGTAGCGCTTGCGGAAGCTGTCGCCCTTGCCGTCGCGGATGGAGTTGATGAACTCGTTGGTGAACTCCTCGGAGCTCACATAGCGCACGCGCGTGCCGGGGTAGAGGCTGCGGGCGTAGTGCCCGATCGCGTGCAGCAGATGCGTTTTGCCGAGTCCCGACTCCCCGTAGATGAACAGCGGGTTGTACGCCTTCGCCGGCGCCTCGGCCACGGCCACTGCGGCCGCGTGCGCGAACCGGTTCGACGCGCCGATGACGAAGGTGTCGAAGAGGTACTTCGGGTTCAGGCGCGCGGTGGGCTCGCCGGGCCCCGTCGCGGGTGCGGGCTGCGCGGCCAGCGGGCCGGGGGCGCCGCTCGACGCGGGCAGGGGGGTGCCGCCGCGGCCCATGGGGGGGCCGCCCGGTCCGCCTCGGCCGCCCTGCCCTCCCGGGCCGGAGTGGCCGGTGTGACTGGAGTGGCCAGTGTGGCTGCTGTGGCCGGAGGGGCCTGTGTGGCTGGAGTGCCCGCCGGTGCCCGCGCCGCCGGACTCGTTCCGATCGTGCCGCTCCCGGCGTTCGTGCCGGTCCTGCGACTGCCGGTCCTGCGACTGCCGGTCCTGGTGCTGGCGGTCCAGGTCGTACGGTCCGCGCTCCGGCGGCTGCGAGCGGTAGTCGTGCTGCGGCTGCTGCGGGTTCGCGTACGGGTCGCGGTCGGGGTAGCCGAGCCGGGGCTGCTGCCAGCCGTAGTCGTCCTGGGGCTGCTGCGGCCAGGCTCCGGGGCGCTGATAGCCCGGGTAGGCCGGGCGGGCGGTGGGGAGCTGGTCGTCCGCGGGGCGGCGGCCGTACCCGTCGTAGGCGTCGTGCGAGCCGTGCGGATCACGGGCGTCGCGAGGATCACGCGGATCGCGCGGGTCACGGGAATCATGGGCGTCGCGGCTGTCATGCCCCTGACCGGCAGAGGGCAGCTCCTGCTCCTCGTACCGCGGCGGGTGCTCGTCGTACTGGGAGGACCGCGAGGGCTGGCCGTCGTAGCGGGGCGGCTGTTCGTCGTACTGGGAGGAGCGGGAGGACTGCTCGTCGTAGCGGGACGGTTGCTCGTCGTACTGGGAGGGCCGGGGAGGCTGCTCGTCGTAGCGGGGCTGCTGCTGGACCGGCGGGGCCGGAGGCGTCGCAGGCTCGCCCATGGAGTCGTCGACCGTGATCGCGATGCGGATCGGACGGCCGCACTCCCGGCTCAGGGTCTCGCTGACGACAGGGGCGAGACGGCCCTCCAGGACCCCTTTGGCGAACTCGTTCGGCACGGCAAGGAGCGCGGTGTCGGCGACGAGCGCCAGCGGCTGGCACCGTTTGATCCAGTGCTCGTCCTTCGCCTCTACGCCCTGCCCCCGCCCCTCTCCCAGAAGTTGTTCCAGTACCCGTGGCCACACTGCGGCAAGATCGGCAGGTACGTCAGCCACAGGGCACGCTCTCTCACGGGTCCCACGAAGGTGTGGTTCTTGGGACGGGTAGTGACGGAAATCGGGAGGGGCAGGGGGAAGGGAACGAATCGGAGTTCAGCCACGGTAGTCAGGGCGACGGGTGCGGTTCAAGTTGTTGTCCACAGCCTGTGCACAGTGTCTCTCCAAGGCCGCTGGTTTGACCGGATGGCGTAGCCCCGCGTACCGTAACCAGGTCGAGTTGTCGATGGCTGCTGCCGCCTGCCTCCGATGGGCAAAGATCACGATCTGTGATTGTGAAGCGGTGCACTCGGTGCGTATACGCGAGCTTCTCGTGGGCGCACGGTGACAGCCAGGCGATGTCCCGCCACCACCACATCATTTCTGGAGCCCCCGAGTGAGCAAGCGCACCTTCCAGCCGAACAACCGTCGTCGCGCGAAGACCCACGGCTTCCGGCTGCGTATGCGCACCCGTGCCGGCCGCGCCGTCCTGGCGTCCCGCCGTAGCAAGGGTCGCGCCCGCCTGTCCGCCTAAGCGCATTAGGTCATGACGTCGTGCTGCCTACCGAGCATCGGCTGAGGCGGCGCGAAGATTTCGCGACCGCGGTACGACGGGGTCGTCGGGCCGGCCGCCCGCTTCTCGTCGTCCATCTACGCAGCGGTGCAACGGACCCGCACGTGCCGGGGGAGAGCCTTCCCCCGCCGCGTGCGGGTTTCGTCGTGAGCAAGGCCGTGGGTGGAGCCGTGGTCCGCAACAAGGTCAAGCGCAGACTTCGCCATCTCATGAGCGACCGGGCGGCCCAGCTGCCCCCCGGTAGCCTGGTAGTCGTACGAGCGTTGCCCGGAGCGGGTGACGCCGACCATGCACAGCTGGCCCGAGACCTGGACGCCGCTCTTGAGCGGCTGCTGGGAGGGGGCGCGCGATGAAGTACCCGCTGCTGGCGCTGATCAAGCTGTACCAGTGGACGATCAGTCCACTCCTCGGCCCCGTCTGCAAGTACTACCCATCGTGCTCCCACTACGGCTACCTGGCCATCGACCGCCACGGCGCGATCAAGGGAACGGCGCTCACTGCCTGGCGCATTCTGCGGTGCAATCCGTGGTCGCTCGGCGGTGTCGACCATGTCGCCCCGCGCAAGCGTCCGCGGTGGCACGAGACGCTGCGCACCGCCTGGCGCGAACGCAAGGGCGGGTCCTCCGCCGTCGGCGTGCCGTCCGGAGACCTGCCCCCGGCTCCCGCGAGCCCGGCCGCCGAGACCCCGTCCCATGCTCAAGGAGCCTGATTAGTGGACACGATTGCCGGTTTCTTCAGCTTCATCACGACACCCGTCTCCTGGGTCATCGTCCAGTTTCACAAGCTGTACGGTGCGATCTTCGGCCCTGACACGGGCTGGGCCTGGGGCCTGTCGATCGTGTCCCTGGTGATCCTGATCCGTATCTGCCTGATCCCGCTCTTCGTGAAGCAGATCAAGGCGACCCGGGCCATGCAGACGCTGCAGCCCGAGATGAAGAAGATCCAGGAACGCTACAAGAGCGACAAGCAGCGTCAGTCCGAAGAGATGATGAAGCTGTACAAGGAGACGGGCACCAACCCGCTCTCCTCGTGCCTTCCCATCCTGGCGCAGTCGCCGTTCTTCTTCGCGCTGTACCACGTGCTCAACGGCATCGCGTCCAACAAGAAGGTCGGCGTCATCGACCAGCAGCTGCTCGACAGCGCTCGTGACGCCCACATCTTCGGTGCCCCGCTCGCGGTGAAGTTCACGGACAGCGCCGACAAGGTCGCCTCCCTGGGCGCCTCGCTGACCGACGTGCGCGTCGTGACCGCGCTCATGATCATCCTGATGTCGGCGTCGCAGTTCTTCACCCAGCGCCAGCTGATGACGAAGAACGTCGACACCACGGTGAAGACGCCGTTCATGCAGCAGCAGAAGATGCTGATGTACGTCTTCCCGGTCATGTTCGCCGTCTTCGGCATCAACTTCCCCGTCGGTGTCCTCGTCTACTGGCTGACCACCAACGTGTGGACCATGGGCCAGCAGATGTACGTGATCCGTCAGAACCCGACGCCGGGCTCCAAGGCCCAGGCCGCGTACCTGGAGCGCCTGCAGAAGCACCTCACGGACGCCAAGAAGACCCGCAGCCGTGGCCAGACCCGTGCCGTCAAGGCGATCGTCGCCAAGGGCCGCGACCGCAACGAGTACGAGCGCAAGTTCATCAACGGCCTGAACAAGGCCGGCCTCGCCGCCCAGCCCGACGGCACGGTCATCGTCAGCGAGACCGCTGTCGCCACCGCCGAGGACGGCTCCCCCGCCGTCGGCGGCGCCCCCAAGCGGCAGCAGCCCAAGCGGCAGAGCAAGGCCAAGCGCCAGGCCGGTCCCGCAGCCGGGACCGGAGCCGGGGCCGCCAAGACGGACGCGGACACGGACACGGGCTCCGGCACGAAGCCCTCGCTGAGCAAGTCCGAGGACGGCGCTGCCACCACGGCCGAGGACAAGCCCGCCGCGGCGGCCAAGAACGCCAAGGCCAAGACCGGCTCCGGAAACCAGCAGCCCGGCCAGGGCACCCGCAGCAAAGCCAAGTCCGGGCAGCGCAAGGGCCAGCAGCGGCCCAAGCACCCGTCCAAGAAGTAGAAGGAGTCCATCCCGTGACGGAAGGCACCACCACCTCCGCAGCTGAGGCCGGCGACACCCTGACTCGCCTCGAGCAGGAGGGGGAGATCGCGGCGGACTACCTGGAGGGTCTGCTGGACATCGCCGACCTCGACGGCGACATCGACATGGACGTCGAGGCCGACCGCGCCGCCGTGTCGATCATCAGCGACAGCGGCAGCCGCGATCTGCAGAAGCTGGTCGGCCGCGACGGTGAGGTCCTGGAGGCACTGCAAGAGCTGACCCGCCTCGCCGTGCACCGAGAGACCGGTGACCGCAGCCGCCTGATGCTCGACGTCGCCGGCTACCGCGCGAAGAAGCGCGAGGAGCTCTCCCAGCTCGGCGCCCAGGCCGCTGCCGACGCCAAGAAGACCGGGGAGCCGGTCAAGCTCAATCCGATGACGCCCTTCGAGCGTAAGGTCGTGCACGACGCGGTCAAGGCCGCCGGTCTGAGCAGTGAGTCCGAGGGCGAGGAGCCGCAGCGCTTCGTCGTGGTCCTCCCGGCCTAGATCACACACGTTTTCCCCGGCCCCGTCTGTTCGCAGGCGGGGCCGGTCTTTGTCAGCCTGATACTCAGCGATCCAGCGATCCAGCGACCCAGTGCGGTACGGAAGGACGGTCCCCGTGACGGAGGCAGCGGAGCTCCCCCCGGCGCCGGAGGAGGCGCGGACGGTTTTCGGCGAGCGGTTCCCGGATGCGGTCCGGTATGCGGAGCTGTTGGCAGAAGCGGGAGTGCAGCGCGGCCTGATCGGCCCCCGTGAGGTCCCCCGGCTGTGGGAGCGGCACCTGCTGAACTGCGCGGTGCTGTCCGAGGTGGTGCCCGAGGGCGTGACGGTCTGCGACGTCGGGTCCGGCGCCGGACTTCCCGGTATTCCGCTCGCCCTCGTCCGCGAGGACCTGAAGATCACCCTTCTTGAGCCCCTGCTGCGGCGTACGAACTTCCTGAGCGAGGTCGTCGAGCTCCTGGGACTCGACCATGTCACGGTCGTCCGGGGCCGCGCCGAAGAGGTCCTCGGCAAACTGCAGCCCGTCCATGTCGTGACCGCACGAGCCGTGGCCCCGCTTGACCGGCTCGCGGGCTGGGGCGTCCCCCTGCTGCGTCCCTACGGACAGATGCTGGCCCTCAAGGGCGACACCGCGGAAGAAGAGGTCAAGGGAGCACGCGCCGCCCTGAACAAGCTCGGCGCGGAGTCCGTGTCCGTCCTGCACGTGGGCGAGGGAGTCGTGGATCCCCTGTCCACCGTGGTGAAGGTCGAGGTCGGCGAGAGCCCCGGCGGCGTACGGTTCGCTGCCAAGCGAGCCAAGGCCGCACGAGTCGGGCGCGCTCGGCGCCGACGCTGATCTCCACCTGAGTTCCGTCCTGAGATCCTTCCTGACGACGAGCCGTACTCCACAAAAGCTGCCAAACGTACGCATACCGGGGTGTCGCACCAGCGGCACCCCGGTCGCCGTGCATCGTGTTTCACGTGAAACGTCGCTCACTGCTGCATGGCATCATCAGTCGCGGCCGCGCTGCGGAACCTCGCGAACGTCGGCCGCTCGGTTCCCTCGACAAGGGCACGGAGTTGTCCACAGAGGGGGATTCGTCCACAGAAGACCGGGCCTCGCTGGTTCACGACCCCGAAAGCATGGGAGGCTCTGTTCATTGCGAGCCTGAAGTCGAGGAGAGTGAATCCTTGCGGTCCGACGCCAACATCGCGGGACCGATGACCGATCCGGTCCCCGGTCCCCGTACCGAGTCGGCGGGGGAGGATGTTTCACGTGAAACACCGAGCCCGATGGACGACACCCCCATCGGTCGTGCCGCCCAGCTGGCGGTGGAAGCTCTTGGCCGTGCCGGCGAGGGGCTGCCGCGACCGGAGCAGACCAGAGTCATGGTGGTCGCCAACCAGAAGGGCGGAGTGGGCAAGACGACGACGACCGTCAACCTTGCCGCTTCGCTCGCCCTGCACGGCGCACGCGTTCTGGTGATCGACCTCGATCCGCAGGGCAATGCCTCCACAGCCCTGGGCATCGACCACCACGCCGAAGTGCCCTCCATCTACGACGTGTTGGTCGAGAGCAAGCCTCTCTCCGAAGTCGTACAGCCGGTATCAGACGTCGAGGGGCTCTTCTGTGCCCCGGCGACTATTGATCTCGCCGGAGCCGAGATCGAGCTGGTGTCCCTGGTGGCACGAGAGAGCAGACTGCAGCGGGCCATTCAGGCCTATGAGCAGCCGCTGGACTACATCCTCATCGACTGCCCGCCGTCGCTGGGACTGCTCACGGTCAACGCCCTGGTGGCCGGTGCGGAGGTATTGATCCCGATCCAGTGCGAGTACTACGCACTGGAAGGTCTGGGTCAGCTCCTGCGCAACGTCGACCTGGTGCGGGGGCACCTCAACCCGCTGCTGAAGGTGTCGACCATCCTGCTCACCATGTACGACGGCCGGACCCGGCTGGCGTCGCAGGTGGCGGAGGAGGTGCGCAACCACTTCGGTGAAGAGGTGCTGAGAACGAGCATCCCGCGCTCGGTGCGCATCTCCGAGGCGCCCAGCTATGGGCAGACCGTCCTGACCTACGATCCAGGCTCCAGCGGTGCCCTGTCGTACTTCGAGGCGGCACGCGAGATCGCCCTGCGCGGCGTCGGTGTGCGGTACGACGTACAGCACGCCCACACGGGCAACCAGAACGAACAGCACAGCATGACGGAGGGGATCCAGTGAGCGAGCGACGGAGAGGGCTGGGCCGTGGCCTTGGCGCTCTGATCCCTGCGGCTCCCACAGAGAAGTCCGCCCCGGCTGCGGGCAGTGGGGCCTCCACCTCTCCCTCGTCCGTGCCGGTCCTCACCGCCGAGCGAGGCGTGGCGGCCGCCAAGGTGGCTGCTCTTCCGCAGAGCCCCCTTTCCCGTGAGCCTGGTTCCCGTGAGCCTGTTTCACGTGAAACGGAGGAGGAGCCGGTGAACGGCGTCTCCGCGCCGGAGCCGGCGAGTACGGCGGGCGCGCACTTCGCGGAGCTCCCGCTCGACTCCATCACGCCCAACCCGCGGCAGCCGCGTGAGGTGTTCGACGAGGACGCTCTCGCGGAGCTGGTGACCTCCATCAAGGAAGTCGGCCTTCTACAGCCGGTCGTCGTCCGGCAGCTGGGTCCGGCGCGCTATGAGCTCATCATGGGTGAGCGGCGCTGGCGGGCCTGCCGTGAGGCCGGCCTGGAGCGCATCCCGGCGATCGTCCGGGCGACGGAGGACGACAAGCTCCTCCTGGACGCGCTCCTGGAGAACCTGCACCGCGCCCAGCTGAACCCGCTGGAAGAAGCCGCGGCGTACGACCAGCTCCTGAAGGACTTCAACTGCACGCACGACCAGTTGGCGGACCGCATCGGACGCTCGCGCCCGCAGGTCTCCAACACCCTGCGGCTGCTGAAGCTTTCGGCGACAGTGCAGCGGAGGGTGGCCGCCGGTGTCCTCTCCGCGGGGCACGCCCGTGCGCTGCTGTCCGTGGAGGACTCGGAGGAGCAGGACCGGCTCGCGCACCGCATCGTGGCCGAGGGGCTCTCGGTGCGTGCCGTCGAGGAGATCGTGACCCTCATGGGGTCGCGGCCGCAGAGCAAGCCGAAGGCGAAGGGACCGCGGGCCGGTGCCCGGCTGTCCCCGGCTCTTTCCGGGCTCGCCAATCGGCTCTCCGACCGGTTCGAGACGCGGGTGCGCGTCGATCTGGGCCAGAAGAAGGGCAAGATCGTCGTCGACTTCGCCTCCCTGGAGGACCTGGAGCGCATCCTCTCCACGCTCGCTCCGGAGGAGGGGCCGGTGCTCAGGAACGGGATCGCCGAGGCCGAGGCCGCGGAGTCAGCTGAGGACGAGCGGGAGTAAGCAGTGCGGGGCCACGGGACATGCTCCCGTGGCCCTGGAGAGAGCAGGCCGTGTCCGGTGTATGCCGGAACACGGCCTGCTCTTTCCTTTCTTGCGGTATCGGCGCTATCGCTTCGTGGATACGATGCGATCAGGTATGGCGCAGTCACCTGACGGCACCTCTTAGGGGAGGCAGGGGCCATGCGATCGGTGAGCCGCACAGGACTGATGACGGCCGGGCTGGGGCTCGGAGCGGTCGGGGGTTTCGTGGGCAGCCTGCTCCGGGAGCGGAGCGCACTGTTAGCAGCTCGTGGCGCTGCGGGCGAAGGAAGTGAGGAACCGCCTTCATGGGGCGACGGCTCGTACCGCTCACGCTGGACAACCTTCCGGACCTTCCCAAGCGTTGCCGCACGTGTGTCTTCTGGGAGCTGGACCCGGTCAGCGGCCAGGCCGCGGTAAAGGCCGGCACTCCGGAGCTGGAGAAGGAAGCGTGGATCTCCGCCGTTCTCCTCGAATGGGGATCATGCGGCCGGGTCGTGTACGTCGACGACGTACCGGTGGGCTTTGTGCTGTACGCGCCGCCCGCCTATGTACCCCGCTCCACCGCCTTCCCCACGAGCCCCGTCTCGCCGGATGCCGTCCAGCTGATGACGGCCTGGATCATGCCGGGCTATCAGGGGCAGGGGCTCGGCCGCGTCATCGTGCAGACCGTCGCGAAGGATCTGCTGCGCCGAGGGTTCAAGGCCATCGAGGCGTTCGGCGATGCCCGTTGGGAGAAGCCGGCCTGTGTGCTGCCAGCCGACCATCTGCTCGCTGTGGGGTTCAAGACGGTCCGTCCCCACCCCGCCTACCCCCGGCTGCGGCTGGAGCTCCGGACGACCCTCTCCTGGAAGGAAGACGTCGAGCTTGCCCTGGACCGGCTCCTTGGCGCGGTGCAGAAGGAACCGGTGCTGCGGCCGCTGTAGCAGCGTATGGCCGCGGTAGCGGGCATGGTCGCAGAGCAGAGTATGGACGCTGTAGCAGAGTGCGGCCACCGTAGCGAGTGCGGTGGCGGTAGTAGCTGGTCCGGTCCGCACAGACAGCGAATGGGCCAACCCAGTTGGGTTGGCCCATTCGTGTTTCACGTGAAACATCGCGCCGATCGGCGCCGACGTTCTGCTCGCCGACGTGCTATTCGGCGATGAAGTCCGCCAGGTCGCGCTCCAGCGCGGCCTTCGGCTTGGCGCCGACGATGGTCTTGGTGACCTCGCCGTTCTGGTAGACGTTCAGCGTCGGGATGGACATGACGCCGTACTTGGCGGCCGTGCCCGGGTTCTGGTCGATGTTGAGCTTGACGATCTGGATCTTGTCGCCGTGCTCGGCCGCGATGGCCTCCAGGGACGGCGCGATCTGACGGCACGGGCCACACCACTCGGCCCAGAAGTCGACCAGTACGGGCTTGTCGCTCTTGAGCACGTCCTCTTCAAAGGAGGCGTCGGTGACGTGCTTCACTACTCCGGCCACGGTGGGCTCCTATCTTTGTGCTGTGAGGCTCAGGTGAGGTCAGGGGGTCAGACGGCGGCGGCAGCGGTGGTCGCCTCGCTGTCCACGGACGCGGCGAGGAAACGCTCGGCGTCGAGGGCGGCGGAGCAACCCGTGCCCGCCGCCGTGATCGCCTGGCGGTAGGTGTGGTCGACGACGTCACCGGCAGCGAAGACGCCGGGCACGTTCGTACGCGTCGACGGCGCGTCCACCTTCAGGTAGCCCTCGTCGTCGAGCGTCAGCTGGCCCTTGAACAGCTCGGTGCGAGGGTCGTGGCCGATCGCGATGAACAGGCCGGTCACCGGCAGCTCGGAGGTCTCGCCCGTCTTCACATTCCGCAGCGTGAGGCCGGAGAGCTTCGGGTCGCCGTGGATCTCGGCGATCTCGCTGTCCCAGACGAACTTGATCTTCGGGTCGGCGAAGGCACGCTCCTGCATGGCCTTGGAGGCGCGGAGGGTGTCGCGGCGGTGGACCACGGTCACGGATTTGGCGAAGCGGGAGAGGAAGGTGGCCTCCTCCATCGCCGTGTCGCCACCACCGATCACCGCGATGTCCTGGTCCTTGAAGAAGAAGCCGTCGCAGGTCGCGCACCAGGACACGCCACGGCCGGAGAGGGCGTCCTCGCGCGGGAGACCGAGCTTGCGGTGCTGGGAGCCCGTCGTGACGATGACCGTCTTGGCGCGGTGCACCGTGCCAGCGGTGTCGGTGACCGTCTTGATCTCGTTGGTGAGGTCCACGGAGACCACGTCGTCCGGAACGAGCTCGGCACCGAAGCGCTCGGCCTGGGCCCTCATGTTGTCCATGAGGTCGGGGCCCATGATGCCGTCCCGGAAGCCCGGGAAGTTCTCCACATCGGTGGTGTTCATCAGGGCACCGCCCGCGGTGACGGCGCCCTCGAACACCAGGGGCTTCAGCGAGGCGCGCGCGGTGTAGAGCGCCGCCGTGTAGCCGGCGGGCCCGGAGCCGATGATGATCACGTTACGGACGTCGGTCACGGCTTGATTCCTCGTCTCTGGGGACTGCTGTGTACTGCCGGGGGCCTGTTCAGGACTCTCACCCCACCCAACGGATCCTACGGGGCGAGCATTCCCGACGTGTCAGAGCACACGGAAGCGGCACGTGCCGAAGGGGCCGGGGGAAGGTCTGAAGGAGAGGAGTGACGCAGAGGACCGGCGGACGGAGCGTCCGAGTGGGATGAGTCTCCGGCCCGACAGTGGGCAGCGAGCGAGCGAGCGCCCGCCGACGGCCGTCACTGCCCGATGGCCGTCACTGCCGGGCGTAGGACGCGGTGAGCAGCACCTTGCCGGTGGCATCCGGTGCCGCCGAGGCACTGACGCAGGAGGCGTCGACGACGTAGGCGGAGACCTTAGCGCCGTCCGAGTCATGCGGCACGACGACGAGGTAGGCGTCCTCGCCCTCATAGGTGCCCTTGTCGGCGGCGAGCGGCGTACGACCACCGAGCCCCCGCTCGATGCAGGGGGGCACCTCGACATAGTCGTCGAGCACCGTGGAGCCCTTGGAGGGGCCGTCCCCCGGGCTGGACTTCACGTCGTACGACGGCTGTGAGGGGCCGGGCTTCCTGGATCCGTTCTTCTCCGCCGCCAGAAGCGCTGAGACCCGCCCTTCGAGCTTGTTCTTGGCGAACGTGCTGTCCGTACCCGTCGCCGTGCTCTTGGAGGGCTCCTTCGAGTCATTGCTCCAGGGCTGGACCAGCAGGGTTCCCAGTCCCAGGGCGGCCGCGGTGAAGACGGCGCCGAGGACCGCGGTGCGGCGGCGGTGACGACGCAGACGGCCGCCTCGGCCCGGCCCGGTGGCCGCGCGGGGGTGCCCGGCGGGGCCGCTGGTGGTGGAGCCGGTGGTCGATGTTTCACGTGAAACACGCGCGGTGGGTTCAGCGGCTGTCGCCGTGTCATCGGCGGTGGACACCGCGTCCAAGGTGACCGGCGCGTCCGGCCGGGACGGGGCGTCGGCGTCAAGGAGCGCCTCGGCAGCCAGGGCCGCGTCGATGCGCTCCGCGACGTCCGTGGGCATCCGTGGTGGTCCGGGCAGCGTGCCGAGCATGCCGCGGATCTCTTCGAGTGATTCATAGACGTCCGTGCAGAGCGGGCACCCGTCCAGATGGCGGCGCACATCGTGAGTGCGGGACGGGGAGAGCAGGCCTTCGGTGAGGTCGGAGATCTCGGCGACGTCCGGGTGCCCAGCCGAGTCTGTCGTCGTGATCACGCTCGCCCACCTCCGTTCTTCACTGCCGCTGAGTCGCTGGGTCCCGTATCCGGAGGAGATCCCGCGTCCTTTGGTTCCGCTGCGGGTGGGACGGTTGTCCCCTGCGTCCGGTTCCGTCCAGGGGCGGAGTTTCTGCTGTCGTCCTCGCTGCCGCTGTTTTCCTTGCCGTCATCCTTGCCCGTGACTCGGAGGTTCTCGCGCCGTGGCGGGGCCTCCGTACGCAGATGCGTGAGGAGGGGAAGGAGTCTGGCCCGGCCGCGCGCGCAGCGGCTTTTCACCGTGCCGGTCGGGACATCGAGCACCCGGGCGGCCTCGGCCACGGGGTAGCCCTGCATGTCCACCAGGACGAGGCAGGCGCGCTGGTCGTGCGGCAGGGTGCCGAGCGCCTCCAGGAGCTCGCGGTGCAGATCTCCCCGCTCGACGGGCGCGGCAGCCGACTCGTGCGGTTCCAGGAGCTGGTCCAGGCGTTCGGCGTCGTCGACGGGGGACGTCTTGCGGGACGCAGCCTTGCGTGCCCGGTCGAGGCAGGCGTTCACGGTGATGCGGTGCAACCAGGTCGTCACGGCGGACTGGCCGCGGAAGGTGTGGGCGGCGCGGTAGGCGGAGACCAGGGCGTCCTGGACGGCGTCCGCGGCCTCCTCGCGGTCCCCGAGGGTGCGCAGGGCGACGGCCCACAGCCGGTCGCGGTGACGGCGCACGATCTCACCGAACGCGTCCTTGTCGCCGTCCACGTGGCGCGCCAGGAGGTCCTGGTCGCTCAGCTCGCCGAGCTCGGTGCCGTCCACCGTGCAACCCCCTCCCTCGCCCCTCAGCGCCCGCCGGAACGGTCAGCCCTTGAACTTCACTTCCGTGATGCCCTGCTTGTAGCCCGCGCCGTAGTAGCCGTCCGTGCCGGACTGCGGCACGTGCGTCATCCACAGAAGCACGTATTGCGTCTTGACCGGCTTGTCGGCCTTGATCTTCAGGCTGTCGCCCGTGGTGGTCCCGTCACCGATTTTCTTCATCGAGCTGACAGGGCCTGAGGGCGACATCGATTCGGCGGCGTACAGCTCGACCGTCGTGCTGGGGCCCTCGTACTTGAGGCCGAGGGACGCGGAGGAGACGCTCTTGCCGGAGCCGAGGTCGTAGACGATGCCGACGCCCTGGCGGTACGGGGCCAGCCGCGGGCCGTCCACGTACGACTTGGTGCGCCAGAGCGTGGAGGCGTCGCCGTCGTACGTCTTCGGGACGTTCTCCGGGTCCTGCGCCTTCCCGCCGAGCAGGGTCTCCTGCGCGTTCTGGACGGCGATCGGCTGAACGGGCTTCGGCTGCTTCTTGTCCTCGCCGTCGGTCGTCCGGGTCGGACCGGAGTCCTTGGACTTGTCCTGGTCGAGCAGCGCGTCCGCGAGCTGCCAGCTGCCCAGGCCGAGGGCGGCGATGAGGAGCGCGGACACGGCCCACTTGAGGGCCTTCCCGGTGCGGCTCTGCAGGGGCGGCGGCGGGGCCGGGACGGCCTGAGTGACGCCGGGGGGCGGCATACCGCGACCGTAGTTCCCCTGCTGGTACGTCGTGCGCTGATACTCCGGCGGCGCCGTGAAGGCGGGCTCCGGCGGCCGGATGCGGGGGAGCTCGGCGATCGCCTTCACCAGGTCGTCCGGCGTGGTGCACGCGGGCTCCTGGCGGGACGCCGTCGCCCCGTCGTTGACGAGTGCGCGCATGGCGAGCTCGGACAGGCCGCGGTGCACGCCGGCCCGCACCTGGTCCGGGGGGATCAGGCCGATGTCCTTGGGCAGGCCCGACATCCCGTACGCGTCGTTGTCGTAGGGCCAGCGCTGAGTCAGCGAGGCGTACAACAGGGCGCCGATCGCCTCGGTGTCGGTGCGCTGGGGCGCCTCGGAGGTGATGCCGCGCAGCGCGGCGTTCACCGCGAGGCCGCGGATGCGGTACTGGCCGGAGGACGTGCGCAGGACCGCGCTCGGCGTCAGCCGCAGATGCGCGAGGCCTTCGCGGTGCGCTGCGGCCATGGCCTGTGTGACCTGGCTGACGAGCTGATAGGCGTCATGCGCCTCCAGCGGACCCGCCGCGAGCAGCGCCGTGAGTTCCGTGGCGTCGGGGAGCCACTCGTGCACGACATAGACGAGGTCGTTCTCCTCGACCGCGTCCAGAACCTGGACGAAGCGGGGATCGCCGAGGAGCGCCGCGGAACGGGCCGCGGCGAGCACCGAACGGGCCCGGGGGTGGTCGGCGGGGAGCAGGTGCACACCCACTGCCCGGCGCAGTTTCTCGTCGACCGCACGCCAGCTGCTGAATCCGTCCAGACGGGTGACGCACTCCTCGAGGCGATAGCGTCTGGCGAGTTTGTGGCCGCTGTGCAGTTCGGGGGGTGTGGTCACCCCGGACGGGCTGGTGGGCTCGTTCGTCTTGGCTGTGCCGTCGTCCGCCGTGTCCCGCTCCCGGGTCTGGGCCTCCCCGTCGGCCGTGGACTGCCCCGCCTGCGCGGTCAGCGGCTCGTCGCCGCTGTTGTCTGCCACGTCGACGGCAGCCGTGCTCCGTTCCGCCACCGTCGTTCCTGCCTCCCCATCCGTTGCGCTTCGTCAGACGCCAAAGCCAATTGTGCCCACAGTCTGGCGCTATGCACGACACACGGTGGCCGACGATGGTTGTGCGGACTCCTTCACATCAGCGTCCCAACCGTCCGCGCACCATACCCACCAGGGAGTTCAGCTCCTGGATCCGCATGCGCCGCGCGGCCACGAAGAAGACACCGAAGAGGACGGCGAGGCCGACGATCAGCGCGGCGAGGGAGCCGAAGACCCCCTGACCGAGCGCCTTCGTGACCGCGTACCCGACTGCCGCGCCGAGAATCGCCCCCGGAACGGAGGCCATGGCGAGCCGGGCGTACGTACGGATGACGTTGGCGCCGTCCAGATCGCCGCCGAGGCGCTTGCGCAGCCGCTGCCAGGCGACGCCCACACCGATCGCGTAGGCGACGCCGTAGGAGGCCGCCATGCCCGCCACGGCCCAGCGGGCGGGCAGCACCAGGTAGCAGGCTCCGGAGGCGGCGGCGTTGAAGGCGGCCACGATGACCGTGTTGTAGAAGGGGGTGCGGGTGTCCTCGTAGGCGTAGAAGGCGCGCAGGACGACGTACTGCACCGAGTACGGAATGAGACCGAGACCGAAGGCCATCAGCATGTAGCCCATGCGGGTGGCGGCGTTGACGCCGGACGAGCCGAACATGAGCGTGCACATCGGGATGCCGAGGGCGACGAAGCTGAAGGCGATCGGCACGATCGCGACGGCCGAGGTGCGCAGTCCCTGGGAGATGTCGTCGCGGACGGCGCCGTTGTCCCCCTCGTGCGCCGAGCGTGACAGCCTGGGCAGCAGGGCGGCCATCAGCGAGACAGTGATGATGGCTTGCGGCAGACCCCAGATGAGCTGGGCGTTCGAGTAGGCGGCGAAGCCGGTGCCGTCCATGCCGCTGTGCTTGACCGCCGCGGTGCCCAACTGGATCACGACGATCGCGCCCGCCTGGTTGGCGAGGACGAAGAGCATCGTCCACTTGGCCAGCTTGGCGGCCTTCCCGAGCCCCTGGCCCTTCCAGTCGAAGCGCAGCCGCAGCTTGAAGCCGGTCTCGCGCAGATAAGGGATCATCGCGAGCGACTGGACGACGAGTCCGAGCAGTACGCCGACACCGAGCAGTTGCACACCGTCATCGGGGATCGACGTGACGCGCATGCCCGACTTCTCGGACGTGCCGTACACCCACAGGAACATGCCGAGCGTCGCGATGATGACGATGTTGTTGAGGACCGGGGTCCACATCATCGCGCCGAACTTCCCGCGCGCGTTGAGGATCTGCCCCATCACGACGTGGACGCCCATGAAGAAGATCGAAGGCAGGAAGTAACGAACGAACGTGATGGCGACCTCGTTGGCGTCCGGGTCCTTGGCCACCGGCGTGGAGAGCAGGTGGACAAGTTGCGGCGCGGCGAACCAGCCGATCACCGTGAGCACGCCGAGCGCCACCATGACGAGTGTCAGGAGACGGTTGGCGTAGGCCTGGCCGCCGTCCGCGTCGTTCTTCTGGGCGCGCACGAGCTGCGGTACGAAGACCGAGTTGAGACCGCCGCCGACGGTGAGGATGTAGATCATCGTCGGCAGTTGGTAGGCGACCATGAAGGTGTCGCCGAGCAGGCCGATGCCGAGGGCCGAGACGATCATGGCCGAGCGGACGAAGCCGGTGAGGCGGGACACCATCGTGCCCGCGGCCATCACCGCGCTGGACTTCAGCAGCCCCGAGGCCCGGCCGCCGGACTTCCCCGCCGGGGCCGCGGGGGCGGGCGGCTTGGCCGGAGCAGGCACGGACGGCGCACCGGCCGGCTCCGCGGACGGACGGGCGACGCCGGCCTGCGGGTCCTGGGCGTAGCCGCCGTGGTTCGGGTCCGGATACTGGCCCGGGTCCTGGTAGTACCCGCCGCCCTGCTGGTCGGCGTACGGGGCGCCCTGCTGCGGGTGCGCGTACTGGGCGGCCTGCCGATGGCCGTAGGCGGCGTCGTTCTGCGCGTACGGCATGCCCTGCTGGTCGTATCCGGCGCCCTGCTGCTGACCGGCGTATCCGGCCTGCGGGTCGGCGTAGCCCGCCTGGCCCTGCCGCGGGTCCGCGTAGCTCTCCTGACCGGCCTGCGGCGGGCCGGGGAAGCTCGCCTGGCCGTGCTGGGGCGGGTAGCCGTAGCCGTCGCCCTGATGCTGGCCCTGGTAACCGCCGTGCTCCTGCTGGCCCTGGTAACCGCCGTGCTCTTGCTGACCCTGGTAACCGGCCTGCTGTCCCTCGTAGCCGGAGTGCTGCTGCTGTCCCTGGTAGCCGGGGTGGCCGCCGTGCTGGCCTTGGTAGGCGTCCTGCTGGGCCGGGTAGCCGCCCTGCTGGGGCTGGTGGCCGCCGTGGCCCTGCTGTCCCTGGTAGCCGGGCTGCTGTCCCTCGTAGCCGGAGTGCTGCTGCTGTCCCTGGTACCCGGAGGCCTGCTGGCGCGGGTCGCCGTAGGCCCCCGCGTTCGGGTCCTGGTAGCCGCCTGCCTGCTGGTCGCGGAAGAGGTGGGCGAAGGCGTCCGGCTGGTGCCGCTCCTCGCCGGCCTGCGTGACGAGGTCGTCCACGCCCACGTACTGCGTCGTGCGCGGGTCGTCGCCGTACGGCAAGTGGCGGGTCGTGCCGTCCGGCTCCGGCGGCGGGGGCTGGGCCCATACGCGCGGGTCGGGCTGGTACTGCGACGACGGCGGCTGGCCGTAGAGCTGCTGCGGGTCCGGGTAGCTGCCGGGCGCGGGCGGGGGGTGTGCCGAGCGGTCGTAGAGCGCCTCGGCCACCGGGTCCTGGGCCGAGAGGTCCTGGGCCCGGTAGGGGTCCTGAGCGTAGGCGTCCTGAAGATAGGCGTCCGGCGCGTGCTGCGGCGGCACCTGACCGTCCTCGGGATTGCCGGGTGGCGGGCCCCCGGCCGAGCCGGAGCTGCCCGCGCCTTGGCCGCGCTCACCGTCGTACGGCGCGTTCATGGTTTACCCCACCTCATGGTCCGCGGGCCCACCGGCCACGACATCGCTCAACGGTCCACTCTCTCACCCGTGTGCGACGGCTCGGCGCTTTCCGGAGCGGTGTCCGGGGTCGGGTCACTCGGCTGCTCGGGATCGTCCGTGCCGGGCTCGGGGTCGGGAGTGGTTCCTGAGGTGTCGTCGGCGTCCCCGTCGGGTCCGCCGTCCGGGCCCGCCTCCGCGCGCCGCTGCGCCGCGCGCTTGCGCTGCGTGTACATGCGGAACCCGGCGAGAACGAGGAGGAGTACGCCGCCACCGATGACCAGCATCACCGTGGCGGTGAACTCGGTGACGTTGACGTCGAAGCGGACGGCGGGGCCGTAGGGCTGCCCGTCCTCGGTGTAGAGCTGGGCCGAGACCGTGACGGGGCCGTTGGCGTTGGCCGTCGTGGTGAACTTCACGGACTGGGTGTGGCCACCACCGGTGATCTTGACCGGCTGTTCCTCGTAGAGGCCGTCGCCGACCTTCAAACGGGTGGGGTTGGTCGAGGTGAGGCGGAGGACGAGGTGGTCGACGCCCTGGACCAGGTTGTTCTGCACCGTGACCGGGATGGTCGCGCTGCGGCCCGACAGCTTCACGTCGGACTTGTTGATCAGCTTCACCTGACGGGTGAGGCTGGTCAGATAGCCCTGTACGCCCTTGCGGAAGCTCTGTGCCTGCGCCGGGCGCCCCCGCCACGACGTGGCGAGCTCACGGTCCATGGCCCGCCCGAACGGCGTGATGACGCGGTCGGGCTCGGAGAGGATCTGCTTGAAGCGGTCCAGCTTCCCCTGGGTGTCCTGGACCTCCTGGAAGGCCGAGCGGGGCAGCTCCTGCCTGCGCAGGTAGGACGGGTAGGCGCCGGTCGAGGGGACCTGTGTGGTGGCGTCCGGGTCCGGCTGGGCCTTCGCCGCCGCCTGCAGGTCCTGCGGCTGCGACCAGCGCTTGTCGTCGAGGGCGGTCAGCGCCCGCGCCATCGACTGCGCCTGGCTCGCGGTGGGCATGCGCTGCGGTGCCACCACGATGCTGCGCTGTCTGCCCGGGTCCTGCAGCGTGACCATGAGGCTCTGGGCCAGGAACTCCTGCACGGCGAGAGTGGAGTTCTCGGCGCCCGTCATGTCGCCGCTGAAGGCGGTGGAGAGCCGGGCGTCGGCGACGACCGCGGTCGTGCCGCCGCCGATGGGCCGCGCCGCGTTGGGCGTGTACGAGAGACCGGCCGTCTCGCGCAGGCTGTCGCTGCGGGCGATCACCGAGTGGGCGCCCGCGGACGTGGCGATGTCGACGACCGACGGGTCGACCGCGCCCTCGGCGGGCCAGGCGAAGTCCGTGCTGACCTTGGCGGTGAGGATGTCCTTCACCGACTGGGCGCCGACTTCGGTGGCCTCCTTGAGGTGGCCGAGGGAGCCGGTGACGGGCCTGCCGTTGTGGGCGAGCGAGGCGAGGTCGGGGTCCGCGAAGGGGAGCGCGACGACCTTCTTGCCCTTCACGGCCTTCTGCAACTGGTCGAGCCACTGCTTCGCGACGGCCTGGTTCCTGCCGGCGATCGGGGTGCCGTCGGCGCCCTGGACGTCGTAGCTCGTCGTCATCGCGTCGACCGAGACCAGCAGGTCGGGGTCCACGACCCAGGTGACGTCGAGCTGGGAGCCTAGCGCGAGGAGCTGCTGCAGGCGTCCGCCCGGCTGCAGCTCCTTGGCCAGGCTCTCGTCCTTGAAGAGGGGGGTCTGCTCCTCGTCAGAACGCGTCCGCGCGGTGAGGTGCGTGGACGAGATGAGCGGCCACAGGAACGTCGTCCTGGTCTTCGTGTCGGCCGCCCCGTCCTGCCAGGGCAGGAAGGTCCGCTCGATGCCGAGCACCTGCGGGTAGGGCTGTGCGGAGGTCTGGCCGGTGAGCGCGACCCCGAGCTGGTAGACCCCGTCCAGGCCCAGGTCCAGGGCGCTCACGGGCACGGAGATGCTGAAGTCCTGCCGGACGCCGGGAGCGAGCCGGGAGAACTTCTCTGCGTACTTCCCACCGACCTCGCTGCCGTCGGCGCCGGGCTGGTACGAGGTCCGCTTGGCGGCGCTGTCGATGGCCGTGCGGCCGCCCAGGGGAGAGCCGATGCGCAGGCCCACCTGCGCGTTGGTGATCGTCTGGAGGCCTTCGTTGGTGACCGTGCCGGAGACGGTGACGGTGTCGCCCTCGCGCGGCGCGCTCGGGGTGAGGGAGTTCAGGGACACATTGACGGTGCGGGAGCCGGTGGCGGCCGTCTTCGGCCGCGAGGCGGCCTTCTGGGCGTTCTTCGCGCCGCTGGCGGGGTGCGTGGCGGCCGTCGCGGCCAGGCCCGCTGAGGGTGCGGCGGCGGACGCCGTGGGGCTTGTCGGCACGTGGAGCAGACCGGCGAGCAGCGGTGCTCCGGCCAGCAGTGTCGCTGTGCGCCGGAACCACCGGCGGGCAGGTGAGGGGCTGGTCCCCGGGAAGTCTGCCGCCTCGGCCACGCGTCGCCCGTCCCTCGTCGTCGTCAGCTGTGTCGGTGCTTGTCGTTCGCTGCGTCCACGCATGGTAACGAGGTGCGCAGGGGCTAAGTGCCGCGGACTGCTCCACAAGATCGCAACAACGGTCCGCCGTACCCGCGACGGCCGTGGTGAGCAGTGTGGACGACCCTGACGGGGGCCGCGGAAATCCGGGCGGCCGCGGTCGCCCGGGGCACGTACCCTTTTCTGTTGTGCCGAACGCCAACGAAGACAATCCCCGTGCCCTGAGCCAGGCGCAGCAGCGCGCCGTGAGTGAGCTGCTGCGGGTCTCCCCCGTCGCCGACGACCTTGCCCGCCGTTTTCAGGAGGCCGGGTTCTCGCTCGCCCTGGTCGGCGGCTCGGTCCGGGACGCGCTCCTGGGCCGGCTCGGCAACGACCTGGACTTCACCACGGACGCCCGTCCCGAGGACGTACTGAAGATCGTCCGTCCGTGGGCGGACGCGGTCTGGGAGGTGGGTATCGCCTTCGGCACGGTGGGCTGCCAGAAGGACGCCCTGGTGGACGGCGCCGAGCAGCGCTTCCAGGTCGAAGTGACGACATATCGATCGGAGGCGTACGACAGGACCTCACGCAAGCCCGAGGTCTCGTACGGCGACTCCATCGAGCAGGATCTCGTCCGCCGGGACTTCACCGTGAACGCGATGGCCGTGGCGCTCCCGGAGAAGGAGTTCATCGACCCGCACGGTGGCCTGGACGACCTGTCCGAGCGCGCGCTGCGCACCCCTGGCACGCCCGAGGAGTCCTTCTCGGACGATCCGCTGCGGATGATGCGGGCCGCCCGCTTCGCCGCGCAGCTGGACTTCGAGGTGGCCCCGGAGGTCGTCGACGCCATGAAGGCGATGGCCGGGCGGATCGAGATCGTCTCCGCCGAGCGGGTCCGGGACGAGCTGAACAAGCTGATCCTGTCCGCCCACCCGGCCAAGGGGCTCGCGCTGCTCGTGGACACCGGGCTCGCCGGGCACGTCCTGCCGGAGCTGCCCGCACTGCGCCTCGAGCGCGACGAGCACCACCGCCACAAGGACGTCTACGACCACACCCTGATCGTCCTCGAACAGGCGATGGCGCTGGAGACGGAGGGCCCGGACCTGACGCTGCGGCTCGCGGCCCTGCTGCACGACATCGGCAAGCCGAGGACCCGCCGCTTCGAGAAGGACGGGCGGGTCTCCTTCCACCACCACGAGGTGGTCGGCGCAAAGATGACCAAGAAGCGCATGACGGCCCTGAAGTACTCGAACGAGCTCATCAAGGACGTCTCACGCCTGGTCGAGCTGCACCTGCGCTTCCACGGCTACGGCACGGGCGAATGGACGGACTCGGCAGTGCGTCGCTATGTACGCGACGCCGGCCCGCTCCTCGAACGCCTCCACAAGCTGACGCGCTCCGACTGCACGACCCGCAACAAGCGCAAGGCCACCGCTCTCTCGCGCGCGTACGACGGCCTGGAGGAGCGCATCGCCCGCCTCCAGGAGCAGGAGGAGCTGGACTCGATCCGCCCCGACCTCAACGGCAACGAGATCCAGGAGATCCTGGGCGTGGGCCCGGGGCCGGTGATCGGCAAGGCCTACAAGTTCCTCCTGGAGCTGCGCCTGGAGAACGGACCGATGGAGCGGGACGCGGCGGTGGCGGCACTCAAGGAGTGGTGGGCGGCCGAGGGCTGATCCGTGCGGGCGGATGCGGGGGCTGGCGCACGTCGTGAGGTGCGAGTGCTGCGTTTCACGTGAAACACAGCACCCTTCGCTGAGTGCGACACCCTTTGCTCCATACGCGAGGGGGGCGATGTTTCACGTGAAACATCGCCCCCGTCGGTGCCCGGGAGGACCTACGGCTGCTGCTTGAACGGCTTCAGGCACAGCGTGAAGTCATTGCTGCCACCGGTCTCCCGGTACGTGGCGTACTCCTTGATGTCGCAGGTGCCGCTGTCCTTCTTCTCGGCGACCTTGTACGCGGCATCCTTGTCGCCGCAGTCCACGATCTTCAGGTCCGGGTCCGTCGAGCTCTCCGGGTTGCCGACGCTCATGCAGTCGCCGACCTCGGCTGCGGCGGCCTCGTCCTGGCCCGCCCACACCGCGCCGCCCACGATCGCGGCGACGGCCACGACCGCCACGATGCCGAATATCAGCTTCTTCTTGCCCTTGCGGGGTGCCGCCGGGTCCGGGCCGCCCTGGTAGTAGGGGACGCCCTGCTGCGGAGCGCCGGGCTGGGGCGGGTAGGGCGCGCCGGGAGCCTGGCCGTACGGGGCACCGCCCTGCTGGGGCTGCCCGTACGGGGCTCCGCCCTGTGGCTGACCGTAGGGCTGCTGGCCCTGGGCGAACGGGTTCTCGCCCTGGGGCGGCGGAGTGGACACGGAAATCCCCCTAAAAAGAGTGCTCAGCACGCGAGTTGGTTGCGTGATGGCGCGAATTGACCTCCGTAAGCTATCGGGCTCACGCGCGTGGACTGAAGCTGGAAGAGCCTCTGTGGCATTGATGTGACACTTACTGGTCGTCAAACCTGGCCATAGCCACCGCAATCGCTGCGTAGATCAAGGCCACAGTGATGACCAGCGGGATCGACCTGCCGTCGGGGGGCAGCATCAGCGCCGCGGCCCCTGCCGCGCCGACAAAGGCGACATTGAACAACACGTCGTACAGAGAGAAGATCCGGCCGCGGAAGCCGTCGTTCACGGCCTCTTGGACGACCGTGTCCGTGGCGATCTTCGCGCCCTGGGTCGTAAGCCCCAGGACGAAGGCGGCGACGAACATCGGGACGGGCGCGAAGGGCAGGCCCAGCGCGGGTTCGAGGACGGCTGCGGCGCCCGCGCACAGCACGAGCCAGCCGTGCGGTCCGAACCGCCCCGCCGCCCAGGGGGTGATCAGCGCCGCCACGAAGAAGCCGGCGCCGGAGACGGCCACGGCGACCCCGAGCAGCGCGAGCCCGTCGTCCTCCGTGGCCCCCCACGCGTACCGGCACAGCATCAGGACCATGACGGTCAGCGCGCCGAAGCAGAACCGCATCAGTGTCATCGACACCAGGGCGAGCGCGGCCGGGCGGCGCGAGGCGAGATGGCGCACGCCTGCCAGCAGACCGCGTGCGGTTCCCGCGAGCGCCGTGCCCAAGCGCGGCTGCACCAACTCGGGATCGGGTCCGAGCAGCTCACGGGCGATGCGCAGCGACGCGAGCGCCGAGCACAGGTAGAGCGCGGCGCCGAGCAGGACGACGGCGGCGTCGGAGTCGGCCGCCACGATGCGCAGCAGGAAGGCGAGTCCGCCGCCCGCGGTGGCCGCGAGCGTCCCGGCGGTCGGGGAGAGGGAGTTGGCGAGGACCAGACGGTCGCCGTCGACGACGCGCGGCAGGGACGCCGAGAGCCCGGCGAGGACGAAGCGGTTGACGGCCGTGACGCACAGGGCGGACCCGTAGAAGAGCCAGTCCGGCGCCCCGACGAGCATCAGGACGGCGGTCGTACCGGCGAGCGCGGCCCGCAGCAGATTGCCGTGGAGGAGGACCTGACGGCGGCGCCAGCGGTCGAGCAGAACACCCGCGAACGGGCCGACCAGGGAGTAAGGCAGCAGCAGCACCGCCATGGCGGAGGCGATCGCGGCGGGCGACGTCTCCTTCTCCGGCGAGAAGACCACGTACGCGGCAAGCGCCACCTGATAGACGCCGTCCGCGCCCTGGGAGACGAGCCGTACGGCGAGCAGGCGCCGGAAGTCCCGCAGCCGCAGCAGCACACGCAGGTCACCGACGACAGACATGGGGCACAGCCTCACATACGCGAAGGCCCCCGGGTGCGTGTGCCCCGGAGGCCCTCAATGCCGTTCGCCGTGACCGGCCCAGGGGCCCGTCACGGCGAACGGCGCAGCACACGGTCCGGCGCGCGGCTCGCGCCGGGGGCGGGCCGATCTAGCGCTCGACCTCGCCCTTGATGAACTTCTCGACGTTCTCGTAGGCCTCGTCGTCGAAGTACTGCACCGGCGGGGACTTCATGAAGTACGAGGACGCCGACAGGATCGGGCCGCCGATGCCGCGGTCCTTAGCGATCTTCGCGGCGCGCAGGGCGTCGATGATGACACCCGCGGAGTTCGGGGAGTCCCAGACCTCGAGCTTGTACTCCAGGTTCAGCGGGACGTCACCGAAGGCGCGGCCCTCGAGGCGGACGTACGCCCACTTGCGGTCGTCGAGCCACGCGACGTAGTCCGACGGGCCGATGTGGACGTTCTTCTCGCCCAGCTCGCGGTCGGGGATCTGCGAGGTGACGGCCTGCGTCTTCGAGATCTTCTTGGACTCGAGGCGGTCGCGCTCCAGCATGTTCTTGAAGTCCATGTTGCCGCCGACGTTGAGCTGCATGGTGCGCTCGAGGCGGACACCGCGGTCCTCGAACAGCTTCGCCATGACGCGGTGCGTGATGGTGGCGCCGACCTGGGACTTGATGTCGTCACCGACGATCGGGACACCGGCCTCGGTGAACTTGTCGGCCCACTCCTTGGTGCCGGCGATGAAGACCGGGAGGGCGTTGACGAAGGCGACCTTGGCGTCGATGGCGCACTGCGCGTAGAACTTCGCGGCGTCCTCGGAACCGACCGGCAGGTAGCAGATGAGGACGTCGACCTGCTTGTCCTTGAGGATCTGGACGACGTCGACCGGGGCCTCGGCAGACTCCTCGATGGTCTGGCGGTAGTACTTGCCCAGGCCGTCGTGGGTGTGGCCACGCTGGACCTGCACGCCGGTGTTCGGCACGTCGCAGATCTTGATGGTGTTGTTCTCGCTGGCGCCGATGGCGTCCGCCAGGTCGAGGCCGACCTTCTTCGCGTCGACGTCGAAGGCGGCGACGAACTCGACGTCACCGACGTGGTAGTCGCCGAACTGGACGTGCATCAGGCCCGGGACCTTGGTGTCCGGGTCTGCGTCCTTGTAGTACTCGACGCCCTGGACCAGCGAGGCGGCGCAGTTGCCCACGCCGACGATGGCTACGCGAACCGAACCCATTCCGGTTGCTCCCTGTGTGATCTCGGTGTTCCGGATGAGACCCCGCCGACTGCGGGGCCTCACTTGGTGGTGTCGTCGGACGCATCCGGCGGCGGGGTGCTGCCCCGCCGCCGGGGCAGGACGCCCGACTCCCCAGATGTGCTGTTCTGCTGAGCGGAGCCTTCGGGGGCGGACCGTTGCTGGTCGCGTCCCGCGCGCTCGCTCTCGATGAGCTCGTTCAGCCAGCGCACTTCGCGCTCCACGGACTCCATGCCGTGCCGCTGCAGCTCAAGCGTGTAGTCGTCGAGGCGCTCCCGGGTGCGGGCCAGCGACGCGCGCATCTTCTCCAGGCGCTCCTCGAGCCGGCTGCGGCGGCCTTCGAGCACCCGCATCCGTACGTCCCGCGAGGTCTGCCCGAAGAAGGCGAAGCGGGCGGCGAAGTGCTCGTCCTCGTACGCATCGGGGCCGGTCTGCGAGAGCAGTTCCTCGAAGTGTTCCTTACCTTCTGCCGTCAATCGGTAGACGATCTTGGCGCGGCGGCCCGTGAGGGGGGTCGCCAGGGCCTCTCCGGTGGCGGTTCCCGACTCCTCGATCAACCAGCCGCTGGCGACCAGAGTCTTGAGACAGGGATAGAGAGTCCCGTAGCTGAAGGCGCGGAACACACCCAGTGAGGTGTTGAGCCGCTTGCGCAGCTCATAGCCGTGCATCGGTGACTCTCTGAGCAGGCCGAGGACGGCGAACTCGAGGATGCCGGAGCGTCTGCTCATCGCCGCCTCCCCTCTGTCCCAGTCTGCCGTACACCGACCGCTTATGCCGAGCTGATGTATCGGCTCGATACATCTCGACGATAGAACGGTGTTCCGCCTGCGACAAGAGGGGGCACGGTGAACGGCGTCACATCACCGATTCGTAGGAAGTAACTTGCCTGTTTTGGGGTGAACTTCGGTCCTAAGAGGGTTTTGACGGTGCGTAGTCTGTGCGCCATGAATACCGCCGGGAACCAAGTGACGCATGGTGGCGTCGTCGTCCCCGGTGCAGTGCGGATGCGTGCCGGTACGGCCGCCTCCGTGCGTCGGGGGGTCCGGAAGCCAGCCGCCGTTTCCAGGTGCGGAGATCCGCGCCTGCCCGAGGAGTAGTCGTTCGATGAGCGAGCACCGTCGCAAACCGCCGCAGCCGCAGGGCGGCGGACGTGCCGCGGCCAGGCGTGGCGCATCCGGCGCGCCGTCGGGTCGCCGCGCAGCACCGCGTGGCGCCACTGGATCACCGGCCTCGCCGCCGGCGCACGGGCCGGGGGCCCCCGAGGGTGAGGAGCGTCCTTACGGCGGGCGCGCCGAGGCCCGGCGCGCTGCCCGAAACGGGTCCGTGGGGGGTGGCGGTGGCCGCCGCAGGGCCGCCGAGGGCGGCGCCGGCCGGGGTCGCGGCAAAGGGCGTGGCCATGATCCCGCCAAGAAGCGCTTCATCGACTACCCGCGTGCGGGCAAGTACGGGGCCAAGCGCTGGATCCCGTCGTGGCGACTGGTCACCGGCCTGTTCATCGGGTTCTTCGGCAGTCTGTTGGCGGTCGCGGGCATCGCGTACGCCCTCGTCGAGGTCCCGGAGGTCGCCAAGGCCGCGAGGGCGCAGAACAACGTCTACTACTGGGCCGACGGCTCGCAGATGGTCGCGACGGGTGGTGAGACCAACCGCCAGATCATCAAGTACGCGGACATCCCCAAGGCCATGCGCAACGCCGTCATCTCGGCGGAGAACAAGTCCTTCAACAAGGACAAGGGCGTCGACCCGATGGGCATCGCCCGCGCTTTCGTCAACATGGCGAAGGGCGGTCAGACCCAGGGCGGCTCGACCATCACGCAGCAGTACGTGAAGAACGCCCGCCTCGACGACCAGTCGCAGACGTTCAGCCGTAAGTTCAAGGAACTGTTCATCTCCATAAAGGTCGGCCGGGAGGTGAGCAAGGAAGAGATCATGGCGGGGTACCTGAACACCGCCTACTACGGCCGCAACGCCTACGGCATCCAGGCCGCCGCGCGCGCCTACTTCGGCAAGGACGCGGAGAAGCTGAACCCGAGCGAGTGCGCCCTCCTGGCGACGGTGCTCAAGGGCGCCACGTACTACGACCCGGCCGGCTACCCGGAGATCGATCCCGCGGCCAACCCGAAGGCCAACAAGGAGCGCGCCGAGAAGCGCTGGAAGTGGGTCCTCGACGAGGAGGTCAAGGACGGCCGTCTGAGCGCCGAGGTCCGCAACAAGTACACCGAGTTCCCGAAGCTGCAGAGTCCGCGCTCCAACGTGAAGCTGAGCGGTCAGGTCGGCTATCTGGTCTCGCTGGCCAAGGCGTACGTCATAAACACCAGTGACGGGAAGATCACGGCCAGCCAGCTCGAACAGGGCGGCTACGAGATCCACACGACCTTCGACAAGAAGAAGGTCGCGCAGCTGGAGAAGGCCGTGCAGAAGGTCCGCAAGGCCAACCTCGATCCCAAGCAGCGCCCGGACAAGGACACGCACGTTCAGTTCGGTGGCGCCTCGGTGAACCCGAAGACCGGCGCGATCGAGGCCATCTACGGCGGTGAGGACGCCACCAAGCACTTCACCAACAACGCGGACATCACCGGTGCCCAGGTCGGTTCGACGTACAAGCCCTTCGTGCTCGCGGCGGCCTTCAAGAACGGCATCCGCAAGGAGACCGGCGGCGATGTGCAGAGCGACGGCGAACGCACCATCGTCAACCCGAAGAGCCTGTACAGCGGCAAGAACAAGATCAAGATCAAGAAGTACGACGGCACGGTCTGGCAGGACAAGGACGGCAAGGAATGGCTGCAGACCAACGACGGCCAGAAGGACTACAACCCGCCGACCTACAAGATCGACCTGCGTGAGGCGATGCGGGAGTCGGTCAACTCGGCCTATGTCCAGCTCGGCATGGACGTCGGGCTCGACAAGGTGAAGCGCGCGGCCATGGACGCCGGCCTCAGGGACGACCGGACCATGGCGGGCGCGACCTATCCGTCCTTCTCCCTCGGCACCTCGTCACCGAGCGCCATCCGTATGGCCGGTTCGTACGCCACGTTCGCCGCCAGCGGCAAGCAGCGGGACCCCTTCTCTGTCGAGGAGGTCGAGAAGGAGGGCGAGACGATCTTCAAGCAGGACGTCGAGACCAAGAGCCCCTTCTCCCCCGAGGTGGCGGACAACGTCACCGACGTGCTCCGGACCGTCGTCGAGAAGGGCACCGGCACGGCGGCGAAGCTCCCCGGTCGTCAGGTGGCGGGAAAGACCGGTACGACCGACGGCAACAAGTCCGCCTGGTTCGTCGGCTACACCCCACAGCTGTCGACGGCGATCAGCATGTACCGGCTGGACGACGACGAGAACAACAGCAAGCGCGAGTTCCTGGAGATGTTCGGCACGGGTGGCCAGAAGAAGATCCACGGTGCCTCGTTCCCCGCGGAGATCTGGCGCGACTACATGAGTGCCGCACTTGAGGGCGAGCCGGTCATGCGGTTCCCGGTGCCGCAGCCCATCGGTGAGATCGTCGGCTACACCCCGCCGCCGCCCTCTCCGACGCCGACCAAGGAGACCAAGGAGCCGAGCCACTCTCCGACGCCGACCAAGGAGACCAAGGAGCCGTCCGAGACCCCGACGACGCCGTCGGATTCGCCCGATCCCACCGAGACCTGCAACGACTGGGACCTCGGCTGCGGCGACGACGGTGGAAACAACAACGGCGGTGTCGAGAACGGCGGAGTCAACGGTGGACCGGGTGGCGGAGAGCCCACACCGACCACCGGCCCGACGGACGGTGGCAATGGCAACGGCGGACCCAGGGGCAACGACAACGAAGGTGGATGGTTCGGCTCGGACTGACATGAGCTGCATGCACGTTTCACGTGAAACGACGTGTTCCACGTGAAACAAGGCCCCCGTACCCGGCGAGGTACGGGGGCCTTGTGCGTCCCGCACGGTGCGGTACAGGGACGGTGAAGGAGGCATTCTCGTGGCCTCCGACCTGCCAGTCGGGGTGGTACCGGACTTCTCGGGCACGTTCAGCCGGAGTTCTCAAGCCTGTACGGCAGGATGTGCGCCATGCCCAGCGCAGAGAAGATGCCCCCCACACGCGCGCATCAGCCAGCCACCGAGCAGGCGCCGCAGCCTGTGCTGCCCACGAAACACGACGAGATCGCCGCGGCAGGCAGCGAGCTGTTCGGCGGACCGATCGGCCGCAGAGCTCTGCTGGCGACGAGTCGGCTGACTCCTGTGCGCGTCATCGCACTGGTCGCCATCGGGATGTTCGCGCTCGGGATGGTGCAGAAGGCGCCGTGCTACAACGGCGGCTGGTTCGTGGGCGCGAGCTCGCAGTACACGCACGCGTGCTACTCCGACATCCCGCACCTCTACCAGGGCCGGGGCTTCGCCGACGGCTTGGTGCCGTACTTCGACCGGCTGCCGGACGACGTCGGCATGGAGTACCTGGAGTATCCGGTACTGACCGGCCTGTTCATGCAGGTGGCGGCCTGGCTGACGCCGGACGGCGGGAGCATCCAGCACCAGGAGAAGTTCTACTGGATGGTCAACGCCGGAATGCTGATGATCTGTGCGGTGATCATCGCTGTCTGTGTGGCCCGCATCCACCGCCGCCGTCCCTGGGACGCCCTGCTCGTCGCCCTGGCCCCCGCCTTCGCGCTGACGGCCACCATCAACTGGGACCTGTTCGCGGTCGCCCTCACGGCCCTGGCCATGCTGATGTGGTCGCGGGAGCGGCCGGTCTCCGCGGGAATCCTGATCGGTCTCGCGGCCGCCGCGAAGCTGTATCCCGCGCTTCTGCTGGGGCCCCTGCTCGTGCTGTGCTGGCGTGCGGGGCGCCGGCGGGCCTTCTGGGCCACCGCCGCGGCCGCGGTGGGCGCCTGGCTCGCGGTGAACCTGCCGGTGATGATCAGCCATGACGCGGCGGGCTTCCACATCCGCGAGGGCTGGGCGAAGTTCTACACCTTCAGCCAGGAACGCGGCGTCGACTTCGGATCGTTCTGGCTGATCCTCTCGCAGCGCATGGACGACCCGCTGACTACGGAAACGGTCAACTCCCTCGCGACCGCCCTGATGCTGCTCTGCTGCCTGGGAGTGGCCGCGCTCGGGCTGACCGCCCCCCGCCGACCGCGGCTCGCGCAACTGGTCTTCCTGGTCGTCGCCGCCTTCGTCCTCACCAACAAGGTCTACTCGCCGCAGTACGTGCTGTGGCTGATTCCGCTCGCCGCGCTGGCCCGGCCGCGCTGGCGGGACTTCCTCATCTGGCAGGTCTGCGAAGTCGCGTACTTCCTCGGGATCTGGATGTACCTCGCATACACGACGAGTGGTGACGCCCACAAGGGGCTGCCCACCGAGGGCTACCAACTGGCCATCGCCATCCATCTGTTGGGCACGCTCTACCTGTGTGCCGTGGTCGTCCGCGACATCTACAGGCCGGACCGGGACGTGGTGCGCAGAACCGGGGAGGACGACCCCTCCGGAGGGGTCCTCGACGGTGCCCCCGACGTGTTCGTGCTCGGCCCGGCGGCTCGCCCGCGACAGGGTACGCACGAGGGCGCGGGGACCTACGTGACGTGGGGAACGGCTTCCGACGCGGCGCCATGAGCGTGCGGAAGCGGGGCAGGGCCGAGGGGGCCGCTGCGCGGTGAGACAAGAGGGCCGGTACGCGCGCGTCGCGCGTACCGGCCCTCCGTCTTTGCTCTGGGCCTCCGCGGGCCTCCGCGGGCCTCCGCGGGCCATCGGGGACCTCTGCGGGCCACCGTGAACCTCTGCGGCCGCTCAGCTGCTCAGGCGCACGGCTGCGTGGCCGCCCGGTCGTCCCGGGCGGCTCAGTGGTCGAGGATGCGGTCGAACTGTGTGGTCGTGTGCCGCAGGTGCGCCACGAGTTCCTCGCCCACCTGGGGCTCCGGCGCGTCCGACGGCACGAAGAGCAGCGACACCTGCATGTGCGGCGGCTCGGCGAACCAGCGCTGCTTGCCGCCCCAGACGAACGGCGACAGATTGCGGTTGACGGTCGCGAGTCCGGCCCGTGCGACGCCCTTGGCCCGCGGCATCATGCCGTGCAGCGCCTTCGGCGCCTCCAGACCGACACCGTGCGACGTGCCACCCGCGACGACGACCAGCCAGCCGTCGGACGCCGCCTTCTGCTGGCGGTAGCCGAAACGGTCCCCCTTGGCGACCTGCGTGACGTCCAGGACGGCACCGCGGTACTCGGTCGCGTGGTGGTCACCGAGCCACAGCTTCGTTCCGATGCGCGCGCGGAAGCGGGTCTGCGGGAACTGCTGCTGGAGCCGGGCGAGCTCGTCCGCCTTGAGGTGGCTGACGAACATGGTGTGCAGCGGCAGGCGAGCGGCACGCAGCCGGTCCATCCAGCCGATGACCTCCTCGACGGCGTCCGAGCCGTCGGCGCGGTCGAGCGGCAGGTGGATCGCGAAGCCTTCGAGGCGCACGTCCTCGATGGCGGCGTGCAGATGGGGCAGGTCCTGCTCGCTGACGCCGTGGCGCTTCATGGAGGACATGACCTCGATGACGACACGGGCACCCACGAGGCCGTGCACGCCGTCGAGCGACGACACGGAGCGGATGACGCGGTCGGGCAGCGGCACCGGCTCCTCGCCGCGCCTGAACGGCGTCAGGACCAGCAGGTCACCGCTGAACCAGTCCTTGATCCGGGCGGCTTCGTAGGTCGTGCCGACGGCGAGCACATCGGACCCGAAGCGGGTGGCCTCCTCTGCGAGCCGCTCGTGACCGAAGCCGTAGCCGTTGCCCTTGCAGACCGGGACGATACCCGGGAACTGCTCCAGCATGTGCTTCTGGTGTGCCCGCCAGCGCGCGGTGTCGACATAGAGCGTGAGCGCCATGGCTGGTCCCGGAACCTTTCTGGTGTCTGCGGTAACAGAGGTGTGGAAGGAAATGCGGAAGGAAATGCGGAAGGGGACTGCGCGGGGAAGCGGCGCGGATCAGCGACGCGACCTGCGGATGCGGATGCGGATCAGCGACGCGACATGTAGATGTCGAGTGCCTTGTGCAGCAGCTTGTTCAGCGGGAAGTCCCACTCGCCGACGTACTCCACGGCTTCGCCGCCGGTGCCGACCTTGAACTGGATCAGGCCGAAGAGGTGGTCGGTCTCGTCCAGCGAGTCGGAGATGCCCCGCAGGTCGTAGACGGACGCACCCAGTGCGTAGGCGTCACGCAGCATCCGCCACTGCATGGCGTTGGAGGGCCGGACCTCGCGGCCGATGTTGTCGGACGCCCCGTAGGAGTACCAGACGTGCCCGCCCACGACCAGCATGGTCGCTGCCGAAAGGTTCACGCCGTTGTGGCGTGCGAAGTACAGCCGCATGCGGTTGGGGTCCTCGGAGTTGAGGGCCCGCCACTGCTGCTGGAAGTAGCTCAGCGGCCGCGGCCGGAACTTGTCGCGGATCGCCGTGATCTCGTACAGGCGCTGCCACTCGGCGAGGTCCTGGTAACCGCCCTGGACGACCTCGACACCGGCCTTCTCGGCCTTCTTGATGTTGCGGCGCCACAGCTGGTTGAAGTTCTTGAGCACGTCCTCCAGGGCGCGGTTGGCCAGCGGCACCTGGAACACATAGCGGGGCTGCACGTCACCGAATCCGGCGCCGCCGTCCTCGCCCTGCTGCCAGCCCATCCGGCGCAGCTTGTCCGAGACCTCGAAGGCACGCGGCTCGATGGTTGTGGGCTCGACGTCGCGCAGCCGCTTCACGTCCGGGTTCTGGATGCCGGCCTTGATCGCGGGAGCGTTCCAGCGGCGGATGACGACCGGCGGGCCCATCTTCACGGAGAAGGCGCCCTGCTTCTTCAGGTGCGCCAGCATCGGCTGGAGCCACTCGTCCAGATTCGGGGCGTACCAGTTGATGACCGGACCCTCGGGCAGATACGCGAGATAGCGCTTGACCTTGGGCAACTGGCGGTACAGCACAAGACCCGCACCGACCAGCTGACCGGTGCGGTCGTCGAACCAGCCCAGGTTCTCCGAGCGCCATTCGCTCTTCACATCTGCCCATGCGGGGACCTGGCAATGGCTGGCCGAGGGCAGGCTCTGGATGTACGCCAGATGTTGCTCTCGGCTGATGGTCCTCAGGGTCAGGCTCATTCGCGGCGCTCCTCGGGCTGGTGTGTCCCCATGGGTACAGGGGCTCCGGCTCTCGCGCCGAAGCCTACTGCGCCCTGTGAGCGCCCCGTCTGGGCGTATGGATCCTTCGCGGCCCGCCTGCCCCTGACCGGCGGCCGCGGCGCCCCTCAGCGACCGGACCGGCCCCGGGTGGGGGCCGGACCGGAGCCGGGCGGGGGCGGGGTCACCAGAGCCCGCCGAAGAGCCCTCCGTGCGCCATGCCCAGGAAGAAGCCGACCGCCGCGGCGCCGAGACCGACGATCAGGAAGAACCGCTCGCGGGTCGTCACCGAGATGAACTGGCCGTAGGCCCCGGTGAAGATCCCCACCAGGCCGGTCCAGGAACTCAGCAGATGCAGGTGGTGGAACATCGCGGTCACGAACGCGATGGCCCCGAGCACCAGCGTCACACCGAGCAGGGTGTCCTGGAGGGGATGAGGTCTGCCGTCGGTGGCGAAGAGAGAGCCTGCGGTGTTGCGTCGCATTGCTTGTGCCATGGAGGCACCTCCTGCGGAAGGCGGCGCATCGTAGCGCCATACACACCCGATGTGTACAGATTCTGCCCGTCCGCCGCCGGATTTCAACCGGAAGCCCACGTGCAGGTACTCTGTACCGTCTGCACCGGTGTCTGCCCAGGCCACAGTACGAGCCCCCGTTCGCGGGAGCCGATTGTCAGTGGCTGCCGATACCGTTGCGTACGCATCACGACCCTCCTGCCACGGAACGACCGTGGCCGCTGAGTCCAAAGGAGGTGGGTTCCACATGCGTCACTACGAAGTGATGGTCATCCTCGACCCCGATCTCGAGGAGCGCGCTGTCTCCCCGCTGATCGAGAACTTCCTCTCCGTCGTCCGTGAGGGCAACGGAAAGGTCGAGAAGGTCGACACCTGGGGCCGTCGTCGTCTCTCGTACGAGATCAAGAAGAAGCCCGAGGGCATCTACTCGGTCATCGACCTGCAGGCCGAGCCTGCGGTCGTCAAGGAGCTCGACCGCCAGATGAACCTGAACGAGTCGGTCCTCCGGACCAAGGTCCTCCGTCCCGAGACCCACTGAGCCCCCTGGCTCAGACCCGTTGAGCCGCACCGCTCGACGGCACTCGGGATCCGAGTAGCAGCAACACAAGCAGCCAGCAGCAAACCCGCCGAGAGGTTCCCCCAATGGCAGGCGAGACCGTCATCACGGTCGTCGGCAATCTTGTCGACGACCCCGAGCTGCGCTTCACCCCTTCCGGTGCGGCGGTCGCGAAGTTCCGTGTCGCGTCCACCCCCCGCACCTTCGACCGGCAGACCAATGAGTGGAAGGACGGCGAGAGCCTCTTCCTGACCTGCTCGGTCTGGCGTCAGGCGGCGGAGAACGTCGCCGAGTCGCTCCAGCGAGGCATGCGCGTCATCGTGCAGGGCCGGCTGAAGCAGCGGTCCTACGAGGACCGTGAGGGCATCAAGCGCACGGTCTACGAGCTGGACGTCGAGGAAGTCGGCGCCAGCTTGAAGAACGCCACGGCCAAGGTCACCAAGACCACCGGTCGCGGCGGCCAGGGTGGGTACGGCGGCGGTGGCGGCGGCCAGCAGGGCGGCGGCTGGGGCGGTGGCCCCGGTGGCGGTCAGCAGCAGGGCGGCGGCGGTGCTCCCGCCGACGACCCCTGGGCGACCGGTGCGCCGGCCGGCGGCGGCCAGCAGGGCGGCGGCAACGGTGGCGGCGGTGGCGGCTGGGGCGGAAGCTCCGGCGGCTCCGGCGGCGGCTACTCGGACGAGCCCCCCTTCTAAGCCCTGGACCCCCGGGTCCGGGACGAGAAGGCGGGTCGTACCCACACTTCTTGATCACACAGGAGAAACACCATGGCGAAGCCGCCTGTGCGCAAGCCTAAGAAGAAGGTCTGCGCTTTCTGCAAGGACAAGGTCACGTACGTGGACTACAAGGACACGAACATGCTGCGGAAGTTCATTTCCGACCGCGGCAAGATCCGTGCCCGCCGCGTGACCGGCAACTGCACGCAGCACCAGCGTGACGTCGCCACGGCCGTGAAGAACAGCCGTGAGATGGCGCTGCTGCCCTACACGTCCACCGCGCGATAAGGGAAGGGTGACCGACACATGAAGATCATCCTCACCCACGAGGTCTCCGGCCTCGGCGCCGCCGGCGAGGTCGTAGACGTCAAGGACGGCTACGCCCGCAACTACCTGATCCCGCGGAAGTTCGCGATCCGCTGGACCAAGGGTGGCGAGAAGGACGTCGCGCAGATCCGTCGTGCGCGCAAGATCCACGAGATCGCGACCATCGAGCAGGCCAACGAGATCAAGGCCCAGCTCGAGGCCGTCAAGGTCCGCCTGGCCGTCCGCTCCGGCGACGCCGGTCGACTCTTCGGCTCCGTCACCCCGGCCGACGTCGCTTCGGCGATCAAGGCTGCCGGTGGCCCCGAGGTCGACAAGCGCCGCATCGAGCTGGGCTCGCCGATCAAGACGCTGGGCGCCCACGCGACGTCCGTGCGTCTGCACCCCGAGGTGGCCGCGAAGGTCAACGTCGAGGTCGTCTCTGCCTGAGCGGCACCATCGCGCTCGCAGGACTGAGTGAAGGGGCCGCACCCACAGGGTGCGGCCCCTTTGCCGTGCTTCATCGTCTGGCGTCGTCGCCGTGGTTCACGGTCTGACGTCGTCACCGTGCTTCATGACCCGGCGTTGTCGTCTGCTTCGTGACCGACCTGGTCTCGTGGCCGTGCTTCGAGACCGACTGTGCCGTCGCTGTGGTTCACATGTGCCGTGTCGCACGCTTGCCGTGTCGCACGTTTGCGGTGTTTCACGTGAAACACCGCGTCCGAAACGTCAGCGGGTCGCGCCCGTGACGATCCACCTGCCCGAGCGCGACCGCCCCCACAGCGTCAGTGCGCGCACGGCCATCATGAGGGTCATCGCGGCCCACAGAGCGGTGAGCCCACCGCCGAGCGTGGGGACGAGAAGCGCCGCGGGAGCGAACACCGCGAGCGTGACCAGCATCGCCCAGGCGAGATAGGGGCCGTCCCCCGCGCCCATCAGGACGCCGTCAAGGACGTAGACGATGCCGCAGATGGGCTGGGCGAGCGCGATCACGACGAGGGCGGGCAGGGCCGCGTCCTGGACGGCGGTGTCACCGGAGAACAACGGCACGAACACCGGCCGTGCCGCGACGACCAGCAGACCGAGAACGATCCCGGAGACGAACCCCCACTGGATCATGCGACGGCAGGCGTCACGCGCGCCCTGGGCATCGTCCGCCCCCAGATAGCGGGCGATGATGGCTTGCCCGGCTATCGCGATGGCGTCGAGGGCGAAGGAGAGCAGGCTCCAGAGCGACAGGACGATCTGGTGGGCGGCGACATCGGCATCACCGAGACGGGCGGCCACGGCGGTGGCGATGAGCGCGATGGCGCGCAGTGCGAGGGTGCGGGCCAGCAGGGGGACGCCGGCCTGGGCACAGGCTCTGATGCCGGCCGCGTCGGGTCGCAAGGAAGCGCCGTGACGCTTGGCGCCGCGGATGACGACGTACAGGTAGATGGCCGCCATGCCGCACTGGGCGAGCACGGTGCCCCAGGCGGATCCGGCGATGCCGAAGTCGAAACCGTAGACGAGGAGCACGTTCAGGGCGCCATTGGCCACGAAGCCGCCGATGGCGACGTACAGCGGGGTCTTGGTGTCCTGGAGGCCGCGCAGCACTCCGGTGGCGGCGAGGACGACGAGCATCGCGGGGATGCCGAGGATGGAGACGCGCAGATAGGTGACCGCGTACGGGGATGCCGACGGAGAGCCGCCGAAGAGATCGACGAGTGCGGGAGCGGTGGGCAGGGCCACGGCGATGACGGCGACCCCGAGGAGCAGGGCGAGCCAGATGCCGTCCATGCCCTGGCGGATGGCGGCCTGCAGATCTCCGGCGCCGACGCGGCGGGCGACGGCGGCCGTGGTGGCGTAGGCGAGGAAGACGAAGATGCTGACGGCTGTTCCCAGGAGGGCCGAGGCGATGCCGAGACCGGCGAGCTGGGCCGTGCCGAGATGGCCGACGATGGCGCTGTCGGCCATCAGGAAGAGAGGCTCGGCCACGAGTGCGCCGAAGGCGGGAACGGCGAGGGCGACGATCTCTCGGTCGTGCCGTCGACGGGCGGCCTTGGGCGCCGCGGGAGCCTGTGTCATGAGCACCAATCTAATCTTCCACAGGTAAGAGATGCAACCGCCTTAGGACCCTTACTTTGACTCAGGGTGCGCATTGGTCGGGGCGCCGTTCGACAAGATCTTGGGCCGACTGGGAAAGTTTTTCTTCTGCACAGCCGGTGGACGGGAAAAGTGCAGGTCAAAGCAGGTGTGGAAAGTGGCCTGAGGGCTTGTTCACAGGGCTGTCCACCGAGCCGTGCACAGGTTTGGCGGAGTTCTCCACAGCATCGGGCCCGTCATCCACAGCGCCTGTGGATAACCAGATTGGCTGACGGTGCCCGCAGGCCTACCGTGGTCCGGCGCCCGCCTCGTCCTGCCATCGCGGAAACCCCGCAAATCCGACGCGTCAGAACCGGAGCTGGGCCCCCTTATTTGTCAGTGTCGTGCCCTAGGAAAGAGGTGCACGGCGAGGTCCGCGCGGCGGACGGGAGGAGGTGGCCCGGTGAGTATTTCCGAGCCCTTGGACGACCCGTGGGCCGACAGCGGTCCTGGTGACCGTCTGCCCGTCTCCCGGCCGCGCCGTGACGGAGGCCGCGGGCGCGAGGAGCAGCACGAGCGGGGTCGTGAGAGCTCCTGGGACGGCGGGGGCACGTCTTTCGAGCGGGTGCCGCCGCAGGACCTCGACGCCGAGCAGTCCGTGCTCGGCGGCATGCTGCTGTCCAAGGACGCCATCGCGGACGTCGTCGAGGTGATCAAGGGTCACGACTTCTATCGCCCGGCGCACGAGACGATCTTCACGGCGATCCTCGACCTGTACGCGCGGGGCGAGCCGGCCGACCCCATCACCGTGGCCGCCGAGCTCACCAAGCGCGGTGAGATCACCAAGATCGGTGGCGCCTCGTATCTCCACTCGCTCGTCCAGACCGTCCCGACGGCCGCGAACGCCGAGTACTACGCGGAGATCGTCCACGAGCGCGCCGTCCTGCGCCGCCTGGTCGAGGCGGGCACACGCATCACGCAGATGGGGTACGCGGCGGACGGCGACGTCGACGAGATCGTCAACAGCGCCCAGGCCGAGATCTACGCCGTCACCGAACAGCGCACGAGCGAGGACTATCTGCCGCTCGGCGACATCATGGAGGGCGCGCTCGACGAGATCGAGGCGATCGGGTCGCGCAGCGGCGAGATGACGGGTGTGCCCACGGGCTTCACCGACTTCGACTCGCTCACCAACGGTCTGCACCCGGGCCAGATGATCGTCATCGCCGCCCGCCCCGCGATGGGCAAGTCCACGCTGGCCCTCGACTTCGCTCGGGCCGCCTCCATCAAGCACAACCTACCCAGCGTCATCTTCTCCCTGGAAATGGGGCGCAACGAGATCGCGATGCGCTTGTTGTCCGCGGAGGCACGGGTGGCACTGCACCACATGCGTTCCGGCACGATGACGGACGAGGACTGGACGCGGCTCGCACGCCGGATGCCCGAGGTGTCGGCGGCCCCGCTCTACATCGACGACTCCCCGAACCTGTCGATGATGGAGATCCGCGCCAAGTGCCGCCGGCTCAAGCAGCGGAACGACATCAAGCTCGTGATCATCGACTATCTGCAGCTGATGCAGTCGGGTGGCTCGAAGCGCGCCGAGAGCCGTCAGCAGGAGGTCTCGGACATGTCGCGAAACCTGAAACTCCTCGCCAAGGAGCTCGAGGTCCCGGTCATCGCGCTCTCGCAGCTGAACCGTGGCCCCGAGCAGCGCACGGACAAGAAGCCGATGGTGTCCGACCTGCGTGAGTCCGGATCCATCGAGCAGGACGCCGACATGGTCATCCTGCTGCACCGCGAGGACGCGTACGAGAAGGAGTCCCCGCGCGCGGGCGAAGCCGACATCATCGTCGGCAAGCACCGTAACGGCCCGACCGCGACGATCACCGTCGCGTTCCAGGGCCACTATTCGCGGTTCGTGGACATGGCCCAGACCTGAGGTCCGCTCCTGTAGGGCCTCATTTTCCGTGTCGGAATCTCACAGTCGATGTCGGATTGATGTCGGATACGACATCGCTGTGATACTGGCTAGAGATCATTAATGGTGGGTGTTCTCGGCTTGGTGACGGGTGAGTGCGGGTTCGCTATGCCGTAGGTATGAGGTATCCGGATGGTGGCGGTCTCACCGCCGAGGAGCGGGCTCGACGGGAGCG
>NZ_WPNZ01000002.1:48183-554434 GCF_009755605.1 Streptomyces typhae | reverse complement strand
GGGCCGGTCGGTGGGGGATGTCGGGACCGTCCGGTGGGCGGGGGACGTCGGGCTCGTTCGGTGGGTGGGGGTTTTGGTGCGTGCGGCGAGTGGGGTTTTCGGGCGGGGCCGGTCGGTGGGGGATGGCGGGACCGTCCGGTGGGCGGGGGACGTCGGGCTCGTTCGGTGGGTGGGGGTTTTGGTGCGTGCGGCGAGTGGGGTTTTCGGGCGGGCCCAGTCGGTGGGGGATGGCGGGACCGTCCGGCGGGCGGGGCTTTCAAGCGCGTGCGGCGAGCGTGGGGCTTCAGGCGCGCCCGGCCGGGGGGCTCCAGGCCCGTCCGGTGAGCGAGGGCTTTCAAGCCCGTCCGGCGATTGAGGACGAGGCCCGAAGGGCCGGAGCGGGGGGAACGGGGGCGCAGCCCCCATAGGGGACGTCCGGTCAGGCGGCGACGGAGAGGGGAGAGGGGGTGTGCCCGGGGCGAGCCCCGGAGCCCAGTGCGCCGAGGAGCGCGACGATCCGCTGCGAGGCCAGCCCGTCACCGAACGGCGAGGGCGCCGAGGCGAGCCGCCGCAACCCCGCCTCGCCCTCGCCGAGCCGCCGCCGCACCGCCCGGCCGATGGCCCGCCCGGGGGCGACGAGCTCGGCGAAGCCGGCGTCCATGGCCTCGGGCCGCTCCGTGGAGCGGCGCACGACGACCAGCGGCCGGCCGAGCACGGTGGTCTCCTCCTGGACACCGCCGGAGTCGGACACGATCACGGCCGCGTGCCGGGCGAGGGCGAGGAACTCGCCGTACCCGAGCGGCGGCAGCTCGGTGAGCGCGGCGAGGAGACGGCCGAGCCCGGCCGCCTCCAGGCGGGCCTTGGTCCGGGGGTGCACGGCGAAGAGGACCGGCAGGTCGTCGGCGGCGAGCGCGGCAAGCTCGGTGAGGATCGCGCGCAGGGCCGCGGGGTCGTCGGTGTTCTCGGGCCGGTGCACGGTGGCGAGGAGGTAGCGGTCCGCGGTGACGCCGTGCGCGGCGAGCAGCTCGGCGCGCACGGCGGCGGACGGCAGGTGCTCGTGCACGGCCTCGACGACGGTGTTGCCGGTTACGGCGACGCGCCCGGCGGGCACGCCCTCGGCGCGCAGCAGGTCCCGGTTGTCCTCGGTGGCCGCGCACAGCACGTCCCCGAGCTGGTCGATCACGACGCGGTTGTGCTCCTCGGGCATCGCGCGGTCGTGGCTGCGCAGGCCCGCCTCCACGTGGACGAGGGGGATGCCGCGGGCGTTCGCGGCGAGCGCCCCGGCGAGGGAGGCGTTGGTGTCGCCCTGGACAACGACGGCCAGCGGGGGCTCGTCCGCGAAGAGGGCGTCGAGCTGGGTGAGGGCGGCGGAGATCTGCACGGCGCGGGGCTTGCCGCCGACGCCCTCCAGGAGGGTGGGGTCGGGCAGGCCCAGCTCGGTGAGGAAGCGGCCGGAGAGGTCGGTGTCGTAGTGCTGGCCGGTGTGGACCAGGTGGGCCGCAGGGCCCAGGAGGCGGATCACGGGGGCGAGCTTGACCAGCTCGGGGCGGGTGCCGAGGACTAGCGCCACGGAGCGGGGCGGCAGGGCGTTGGCGGGCGTCACGGGGGCTCCTGGCCGGTGTGTGCGGGGTGGGGACAGTCAGGAGCGTGCGGGGCGGGGGTTGCCGGGGCGGGGTGCCTTCGGTTGCTCTCCGGTTGCGAGGTGCCCGCCCCGGGATGTTCGGGGCGAAGGCCCCGGGCCCTTGGGTCCCGGCGGGCGGGACCTTCGGCCCTGAGGGGAGCGGGAGGAGGCTACTGCGAGGGCTCAGAGGGCCCAAGGGCCTCGGGGGCCCCGAGGACTCAATGGGCCCAGGGGGCTCCGGGGGCTCCGGGGGGTGCTTGGGGTGCTTGGGGTGTTGCTCGAAGGGCTCCGAGGATTCAGGGCTCAGAGGGCTCCGAAGGCTCCGAGGGACTTGGAGTGCTCGGAGTGCTCGAAGGGCTTTGAGGAGTCAGGGGGACCCGGGGCTCAGGGGGCTCTGAGGGCTTCGGGGGGCTCGGGGTGCTCAAAGGGCCCCGAGGGCTCAGAGGGCCCCGGGAGGCTCGGGGGGCTCGGAGGCCTCAGGTTGCTCGGAGGGTTCGTCGCCGCGGTAGCGGTAGCCCAGGCCCCGTACCGACTCCAGCGGATCCCCGGGCCCCTCGCCCACGGCGAGCTTCCGGCGCAGGCGGAGGACGGCGAACTTGACGCGCTCCCGGCCGGAGGCGGCGGGGTCGTTCCAGACCAGGTCGAGGAGCTGTTCGGTGGTGACGACGCGGCCGCGGTTGCGGACGAGGACTTCGAGGAGGCGGTACTCGATGGCGCTCAGCCGGGTCTCGTGGCCCTGCCAGACGGCGGAACGGCGTTCGGGGACGAGCCTGAGGCCGGCCTCGACGTACTCGCCGCGCCACTGCTCCGGGTTGCTGCGCCGCAGCAGCGCCTCCACTCGGGCGAGCAGCTCCAAATGGTCGAAGGGCTTGCAGAGGTAGTCGTCGGCGCCCGATCGCAGCCCGCGGACCCGCTCGGCGGGGCTCGTACGGCCGGAGAGGATCAGGACGGGCAGATCCGTGAGGTCACGGGTGCGGTCCAGGACGTCCCAGCCGTCGAGGCCGGGCAGGACCAGGTCGAGGACCATCAGGGCGGGGCGCCGGGCGAAGAGCAGGCGCAGCGCGGCCTGGCCGTCGTCGGCGGCCACGACCTCGTACCCGGCCCGGGTGAACAGGACCCGCAGCGCGAGCCCGAGGTCGGGGTCGTCCTCGACGACGAGCAGACAGGTCATACGGGGCGGCTCCCGGGCTGCCCGGCACGGTCCTCCCGGCTGCTCCCGGCCCGCCCGGCACGCCCCTTGGGCTCCCCGCTTCCGGGCGGCCCGTCGGCGGGGAGCCGGACGACGACGGTGGTGCCGCGGCCCTCGGCGCCGTGCAGGGCGACGGTGCCCGCGTGCAGGCGCACCGCGTCCCGTACGACGCTCAGACCGAGACCGGTCCCGGGGTAGGGGCCGCGGCGGGCGTTCGGGGCGCGCACGAACTCGGTGAAGACCTCTTCGTGCAGCTCCTCGGGGACGCCGATGCCGTCGTCGCGGACGGTGAACTCCCAGCCGGGCCCGGCGGGCGAGCCGGGTGCGCCGTCCGCGACGACCGCACCGTCTGCGCCGACCGCGCCGACCGCGCCCTCACGGGAAAGGTGTTCGCACGGGCGCGCGGTGACGGAGACGATTCCGCCCGCGGGGGTGAACTTCACGGCGTTGTCGAGCAGGGCGGCGAGTGCCCCCTCCAGCTGGTCGGCGTCGGCGCGCAGCGGCGGGCGCTCGGCGGGCAGGTCCAGGCTCACGAAGACGCCGCGGCGGGTGGCGCGGGGCGTGGTGTCGGCGACGAGGCGGTCTAGGAGCGGGCCGGGGTCCAGCGGGGCGTAGGCGGGCGGGGCGCCGCTCGCGGCCTGCGCGTACCGGTGCAGGAGGCCGTCCGCCATGTCCTGCATGCGCCGGGCGGCGCGCCGGACGGTGTCGACGTACTCGCGCTGCGCGCCGGTGAGGGGGGCGGCGGCCGGGTCGGCGAGCAGCTCGCAGAAGGTGAGCACGGTGGCGAGCGGGGTGCGCAGCTCGTGGGAGGTGCGGGCGGCGAACTCGGCGCGGTCGCGGGCCAGCGCGGCGAGGGAGTCGATGTGCCGGTGCAGGTCGTCCTCGTACCGGTGCTGCCCGGTGACGTCCTCGACGAGCCACAGGACGCCGAGGCGGCTGCCGTCGGCGTCGATCGGCTGGCGGCTGCGGCGCAGGACGCGGCCGTCCCGCAGCCGGACCTCGGCCTTGCGGACGAACTGGCCGCGCAGGGTGCGGGCGGCCTCCGGATCCGCCGTCGCCGCCTCCGGCAGGAGCCGGAGCACCGCCTCGGCGACGGGTTCGGCCGACGCGCCCGCCGACAGGTCGATGCCGGCGCCGTCGATTCCGCAGACCGTCGCGAACTGCGGATTGGCCGCGACCACCCGGCCGTCGTCCCCGACGAGCAGCGCCCCGAGCGGAATCGCCCGGAGCACCGCCTCCGTGACCGGGGTGTGCAGCCCCCTCGGCGCCGCCGTCATGTGGCGGGCTCGGCCACCGGCAGCCACGCAGGGCCGAGGCCCGGCGCGAGGCCGAGGCGTTCGAGCTCGGCGTCCGCGAGGGCCTCGATGACCCGCGGGTCGGCGCTGCGCCAGCCCTCGGCGAGGCTGCCGGGCGTCGCGTCGGGCAGGCCCGGGGTGCGGGCGAGGGCGGTGGCGGTGGCGGCCACCTCGTCCAGGGGGCGCAGCAGGGAGCGCAGGGCGAGGAGCTCACGGCCGTCGTCGGACTCGGCGAGGTCCCGGGCGGCGGCGGCCTGCCGGACCCAGCGCAGCCGGCGCGGCAGCCAGCGGGCGAGGACGAGGCCGACCGGGACGAGGAACAGGGCGACGGCGCTCACCACGAGTCCGGCCCGCATCGTCACCGGGTCGATGTCGTCGACGACGCCCACCACCGAGCGCAGTGCGGCGCCCACGTCGTCACCGACGAGGGGCAGCCGTGCGGCGGGCGAGCCGGAGGAGGCGACGCCGGAGTCGGGGCCCGGTCGGGTGAGGAGCAGGGCCATCCGGTACGCGACGACCGCGGCGGCGGTCCACCCCGCGGTCCACAGCAGGACCGCGGCGTCACCGGCGAGCTGACGGGTCCGCCGACCCGGATTCTGGGCATACCACATGGTCCGATTGGAACTCCGGGGCGCGCGGTGGCCGGGCAGCCGCGCCGGTCGTACACCCGATTTGCCGGACGCGCCACCGCCGGGGCGCGCGGCGGACGCGCGCGGTGACGTGTCCGGGCCGGGTGCGGGGATGATGGGAGGACCATGGACGACCTGCCCGCCGCCGAGGTGTCGCGCAAGGCGGCGGCTGCGACCCGTCGCCTCGCCCGGCGTTGCGCCGGCGAATCCTGGGCCCTCGATCTCCTCACCGCGCTCTCCTGCCTGGCCCTGATGGCGCTCGACGTGCCGGGCCTCGCCGCCGACGACAACTCCCTCAACGGTCCGACCGCCACCCTCGTCCTGGCGGCGGGCGCGGCGACGCTGCTGCTGCGCAGGGTCGCGCCCTGGGTGCCGTTCCTGGTCGCGCTCGCGCTGCTGGGCTGGCTGCACGAGCTGACGCTCGCGCAGTTCGCGCTGTACTCGCTGGCGCGCTACCGGGGGCGGGCGGCCGGGGCCGCGGGCGTCGTGGTCTATGTGGCCTTCGCGTACGTGATGTTCACGCTGCCAGGGTGGCCGGTGCACAGGGGGGACACGCTCAGCGAGTTCCTCAGCCTGGTCGTGCCCATCGGGGCGCTCGCCGCGGGGGTCGGGGTCGCCGCCAACCGGCAGGACCTGGTGCGGGAGTTGCAGGCGCAGCGGGCCGAGACGCAGGCGCTGCACGCCGTGCAGCAGGAGCGGGCGCGGATCGCACGGGACGTGCACGACTTCGTGGGGCGCGAGCTGACGCTGCTCAGCGTGCGGTCGCAGGTGCTCGCCCGGCGGGCGGGGGGCACGCCGTGGGCCGACGGGTTCGAGGAACTGTCGGAGACGGGGCGGTCCGCGCACCGGATGCTCAACGAGATCATCGTGCGGCGCGGGGTCGACGGGGCGCCGACACCCGGGCTCGCCGCGCTGCCCGAGCTGGCGGAGGCCGGGGCGCGGGCGGGCAGTCCGGTGGACCTGCACGTCGACGACGCCGCGTACCGGCTCTCGCCGCTGCGGCAGGCCGCGGTGCACCGGGTGGTGCAGGAGTGCCTGACGAACGCGGCCAAGCACGCTCCTGGGGAGCGGGTGGAGGTGCGGGTGCGGGTGGCCGCGGGGCGGCTTCTCGTGCGGGTCGGCAATCCGCTGCCCGCGGTGGGCACGCCGGCGTCGCCCTCCCCTGCCCCGGTGTCCGCCGGGACCGGCACGGCGGGGATGGCTGAGCGGGTGCTCGCGGTCGGGGGCACCTTCTCCGCGGGGGCTCGCGGGGGCGCGTACGTGGTGGAGGCGACCCTCCCGTCCGGCGACCCCGTCTGACCCCTGCCCCGGGTGCCGCGGATCGCCCTGCGGGCTCGTCCTCAATCGCCGGACGGGCTTTTCCCCAACCTTCCCGCCTCGCAGTTCGCCCTGCGGGCTCGTCCTCAATCGCCGGACGGGCTTTCCCCCAACCCTCCCGCCCCGCAGTTCGCCCTGCGGCCGCGTCCCCCTTTGCCGGACGGCCTCTTGTCGGTCCGCGCCCCGGCCGCTGCCGGAAAAGGGGCGGGTGGGTGGGAAAAAGCCCGTCCGGCGATTGAGGACGAGCGCGGAGCGCGATCGACGCGACGCCCGCCCCCACCCGCGGGCGGGAAGACACAGACCTACGCCGCGGACAAGCCCTTGGCCAACCCCTCGAAGTCCTCCACACACTTCCCGCACCCCAGCGCCACGCTGTCCAGCGGATCGTCGGCGACGAAGACGGGGATGCCGGTGGCGGAGGCGAGGCGGAGGTCGAGGCCGGGGAGCAGCGCGCCGCCGCCGGTCAGGACGATGCCGTGTTCCATGACGTCGCCGGACAGCTCCGGCGGGCACTCCTCGAGGGTGACCCGCACCGCGGCGATGACGGCCTCGACGGGCTCGTCGAGAGCGGCCCGCACCTCCCGCACCGTCAGATCCACCGTCTTGGGCAGCCCGCCGACCTTCTCGCGCCCCCGCACGGTGAACGTCCGCATCTCGAAGGCGTCCTCGCCCGGCACCGGCCACGCCGAGCCGATGGCGACCTTGACGTCCTCGGCGGTCCGCTCGCCGATGAGGAGCGAGTGCTCCCGGCGTACGTAGTCGGTGATCGCGGCGTCGAAGCGGTCCCCGCCGACCCGCAGGGACTGGGACGTCACGATGCCGCCGAGCGAGATCACGGCGACCTCGGAGGTGCCGCCGCCGATGTCCACGATCATGGACCCGCGCGCCTCCGCCACGGGGAGCCCCGCGCCGATCGCGGCTGCCATCGGCTCCTCCACCAGGTGGACGGCGCGCGCCCCGGCCCGCTGCGAGGCGTGCACGATGGCCCGCCGCTCGACCTGGGTGACACCGCTCGGCACGCAGATCACCATCCGCGTACGCGGCCTGCGGCCCGGCAGGGCCTTGCGCACGAAGTGCCGGATCATCTCCTCGGCGGCCTCGAAGTCACTGATCACGCCGTCCTTCAGGGGGCGGATCGCGGTGATCGAACCGGGGGTGCGCCCGATGGTCTCCTTGGCCTCCGTGCCGACGGCCAGGGCGGTGCGCGCGCCCTCCTTGACGGCGACCACGGACGGCTCGTTGAGCACGATGCCCTGCCCGCGGACGTACAGAAGAGTGTTGGCGGTGCCGAGGTCGATGCCTATGTCCATGATCGTCAAGTTTGCCCGGCACATCCCGGGGCCGGAGGGGCCAAGGTCCCGAATCGGACGGGCCCAAAGTCCTGACAGGTGACGGGCGGGCGACGAGATCGGCGACGGACAGGCGGTGGACGGGTGCCGGACGGACGACCGGACAGGCGCCGGGCACGAGGTGCACAGGGGCGCGGAGAGGCGCCGGGCACGAGGCGCACCGGCGTGCGGAGAGGCGCCGGGCAAGAGGTGCACAGGCGTGCGGAGAGGCGCCGGGCAAGAGGTGCACAGGCGTGCGGAGAGGGCGCGGCCCGGTCCCCCCGGGCACTGTCGGGCGCTCTCCGTAGACTGGTTGCGTGAGCGACCTCCCTCCGAACGACAGCCCCCGCGACGACGACCGCGGCCCCGCCGGTGCCAGCGACGAGTTCGACGAGTTCGACGAGCTCGTGGCGGCCGAGACCGACCGCGACCCCGACCTCGCCGTGATCGAGGCGGGCAGCCGCACCCTGCGCACCCAGGCGGGCCCGCCCGAGGCCGATGTCCCCGCCCGCCCCGCCGACCCCGAGGTGGACAAGGCGCTGCGCCAGGTCGAGGCGGAGCTCGCCGACCGCTGGGGCGAGACGCGGCTGGAGCCGTCGCTGCGCCGCATCGCGGCCCTGATGGACGTGCTCGGCGAGCCCCAGCGGGCGTATCCGTCGATCCACATCACGGGGACGAACGGCAAGACGTCCACGGCCCGGATGGTCGAGGCCCTCCTCGGCGCCTTCGAGCTGCGCACCGGGCGGTACACCTCGCCCCACGTCCAGTCGATCACCGAGCGCATCAGCCTGGACGGCGCCCCCATGGCCCCCGAGCGCTTCGTCGAGGCGTACGAGGACATCAAGCCGTACGTCGAGATGATCGACGCCAAGGACGACGTCCGGCTCTCCTTCTTCGAGGTCCTCACCGGCATGGCGTACGCGGCCTTCGCGGACGCCCCCGTGGACGTCGCCGTCGTCGAGGTCGGCATGGGCGGCACCTGGGACGCCACGAACGTCATCGACGGCTCCGTCGCCGTCGTCACCCCCATCGACCTGGACCACACCGACCGCCTCGGCAACACGGCCGCGGAGATCGCCGCCGAGAAGTCCGGCGTCATCAAGCAGGACGCCACGGTCATCCTGGCGCAGCAGCCGGTCGACGCCGCCCAGGTGCTCCTGAAGAAGGCCGTCGAGGTGGACGCGACGGTCGCGCGCGAGGGCCTGGAGTTCGGGGTCACGTCCCGGCAGGTCGCCGTCGGCGGTCAGCTCCTGACGCTGCGCGGGCTCGGCGGCGCGGCCAACGAGTACACAGAGGTGTTCCTGCCGCTGCACGGCGAGCACCAGGCGCACAACGCCGCGGTGGCCCTCGCCGCCGTCGAGGCGTTCTTCGGCGTCGGCGCCCAGCACGCCCGCCCCCTGGACATCGACACCGTCCGCAAGGCCTTCGCCTCCGTCGCCTCGCCCGGCCGCCTCGAAGTGGTCCGCCGCTCGCCCACCGTCGTCCTGGACGCGGCGCACAACCCCGCGGGCGCCCGCGCCGCCGCCGCGGCGATCGGTGAGGTCTTCGACTTCAGCCGCCTCATCGGCGTGGTCGGCGTCAGCGACGACAAGAACGCCCGCGGCATGCTGGAGGCCTTCGAGCCGATCTTCGCCGAGGTCGTCGTCACGCAGAACTCCAGCCACCGCGCCCAGGACGCCGACGTGCTCGCCGCCCTCGCCGTGGAGGTCTTCGGCGAGGACCGGGTGCAGGTCGAGCCGCGGCTCGACGACGCCCTGGAGGCGGCGATCACGCTGGCCGAGGAGGAGGGGGAGTTCGCCGGCGGCGGTGTCCTCGTCACCGGCTCCGTCATGACCGTCGGCGAGGCCCGACTGCTCCTGGGGAGGGGCTGACCGCTGTGCGCACGCTCTGTTCGTCGACGCTGATCGGTGAGTTCCTCGTCATCGGGTTCGCGGGTCTCGTCGCCATGAAGGACCCGGACCTGGAGATGGGCACGGTCTGGACGGTCTGCGGCATCGCCATGGCCCTGTCGGTCCTGCTGTGCGGCATGGTCACCCGGCCGGGCGGCGTCCAGCTCGGCTGGGCGCTCCAGATCGCGCTGATCGCCAGCGGCTTCATCGTGCCGATGATGTTCTTCATGGGGGCGATGTTCGCCGCCCTGTGGTGGGCGTCGGTGCACTTCGGGCGGAAGATCGACGAGGCGAAGGCCCGGTTCGCGGCCATGGCCGAGTCCGGAGGCGGAGCCGGGCAACACACTCCGTAGCCGCCCCGGTATCGTGCGGGCATTCCCACGGTCACGCAGAACACCTCTTGGAGCCGCACACCATGAGCGAGCGCACCCTCGTCCTCCTCAAGCCCGACGCCGTCCGCCGCGGACTGATCGGCGAGATCGTCGGCCGTATCGAGCGCAAGGCGGGCTGGAGCATCTCCGCGATGGAGCTGCGCTCACTGGACCAGGAGACCCTGGAGCAGCACTACGGCGAGCACCAGGGCAAGCCCTTCTACGAGCCGCTCGTCGCCTTCATGTCCTCCGGTCCCGTCGTCGCCCTCGTCGTCGACGGCGAGCGGGTCATCGAGGGCGTGCGTCAGCTCGCCGGGCCGACCGACCCGATCGCCGCCGCGCCCGGCTCCATCCGCGGCGACTTCGGCGTCATCGTCCGGGAGAACCTCATCCACGCGTCGGACTCCGCCGAGTCCGCCGAGCGCGAGCTGAAGATCTTCTTCCCGGGCCTCGTCTGACGGGCCCCGCGGCCGGCGGACACGCCGTCGACGACACCAGGGACGGCCGGTCGGAACCGGCCGTCCCTTGCCATATGCGGCCCGATCGGGGGAACCCGTAACCCCTGTGGCACGTCTCCAGAAGCGGGGCGGCTCATCATCTGCTGACAATGGCGCAGACCCTCGCGCCGTCTTCGTGCGGGCGAGACTACGATGGAAGCCTCCACGCCACTCAGCACCCACCTCGCCTACCTAACAAGCCATCACACGCTCCACTAGGGAAGGCCAGACGCATCCTCATGGGGAACAACATGTCGTTCATCGGCCGTGACATGGCTGTCGACCTCGGGACCGCCAACACGCTGGTGTACGTCAGGGGTCGGGGGATCGTGCTCAACGAACCGTCCGTCGTCGCGATCAACACCAACACCGGCGGCATCCTCGCGGTCGGCGCCGAAGCGAAGAAGATGATCGGGCGCACGCCCGGCAACATCGTCGCGGTGCGCCCCCTGAAGGACGGCGTGATCGCCGACTTCGAGATCACCGAGCGGATGCTGCGCTACTTCATCCTGAAGATCCACAAGCGCCGCTATCTGGCCCGCCCGCGCGTCGTGGTCTGCGTGCCCTCCGGCATCACGGGCGTCGAGCGCCGCGCCGTCATCGAGGCCTCCTCGCAGGCCGGTGCCCGCCAGGTGCACATCATCGAGGAGCCCATGGCCGCGGCCATCGGCTCCGGTCTGCCGGTCCACGAGGCCACCGGCAACATGGTGGTCGACATCGGCGGCGGCACCACCGAGGTCGCCGTCATCTCCCTCGGCGGAATCGTCACGGCACAGTCCATCCGGGTGGCCGGCGACGAGCTGGACAACGCGATCATCCAGCACATCAAGAAGGAGTACTCGCTCCTCCTCGGTGAGCGCACCGCCGAACAGATCAAGATCACCATCGGTTCCGCGTACGACATGGACGCCGACGAACACACCGAGATCCGCGGCCGCGACCTGGTCTCCGGCCTGCCGAAGACCGTCGTGATCTCCGCCGCCGAGGTCCGCAAGGCCATCGAGGAGCCGGTCAACGCCATCGTCGACGCGGTCAAGACGACCCTCGACAAGTGCCCGCCCGAGCTCTCCGGCGACGTCATGGACCGCGGCATCGTCCTCACCGGCGGCGGCGCGCTGCTGCGCGGCCTGGACGAGCGGCTGCGCCGCGAGACCGGCATGCCCATCCACATCGCCGAGGACCCGCTGGACAGCGTGGCGCTCGGCTCCGGCAAGTGCGTGGAGGAGTTCGAGGCCCTTCAGCAGGTCCTCGACGCCCAGCCGCGCCGGTGACGGTGGCGCGAACACGCTGAGCGTGGGTCCGCCGTACGAGTGCCTGCCACCTCGTACGGCGGATCGTTGATATAGAGGCAACGAAGCAAGACAGAGAGATGACAATTCCGCGGAGCACTCGCCTGCCCGCGGATTCATGGGTTTCCTGTTCAGGAGTTCTCCTGCGCAGAGGTTTCCTGTCCAGGGACCCCGGATTCCCCCTTTTCCGACTTGAGGAAGGCACGGCCGCCGCACGTGAGGGACACACGAGAGAGCCGGCTGCTCCTGGTGCTGCTGATCGCCATCGCGTTCGCACTGATCACGGTGGACATCCGCGGTGGTGAGGATTCGCCGGTCGACGGTGCCCGCCAGGCCGCCGCCACGGTCTTCGGCCCGGTCGAGAACGGCATGTCGTCCGCCGTCGACCCCATCGGCAACGCGATCGGAGCGGTCCGCGACTCCGGCGACCGCCACGACCGCATCGCCGAACTCGAACGCCAGAACGCCGCGTTGAAGGCCAAGCTCGGCAGCGACGACCGCAACCGCAGCCGTGTGAGACAGCTCGACACCATGCTGAAGACGGCGGGCGCGGGCCAGTACGGCATCAAGGGCGCGGAGGTCATCGGCATAGGAGCGGCCCAGGGCTTCTCCTGGACGGTCACCATCGACGCCGGGGCCGACGACGGCCTGAAGCGCGACATGACGGTGCTCAACGGCGAGGGCCTCGTCGGCCGCGTCACCACCGTCGGCCCCTCCACCGCCACGGTGCTGCTCGCCAACGACCCCGACTTCACCGTCGGCACCCGCATGGAGAAGACCGACGAACTCGGCTTCGCCTCCGGTCAGGGCGACCGCCCGCTGCGCGTCCAGATGCTCAACGGCAAGGCCAAGGTGAAGAAGGGCGACCGCCTGGTCACCTTCGGCTCGCAGGCCGACAAGCCGTTCGTGCCGGGCGTCCCCGTCGGCGAGGTCGTCCGCGTCGACCCCTCCGGCGGCGACTTGACCCGCAACGTCTACGTCCGGCCCTACGTCGGCTTCACCAAGCTCGACGTCGTCGGAGTCGTCGTCGAGGCCCCGCGCAAGGACCCCCGCGACACGGTCCTGCCGCGCAAGCCCGACAAACCCAAGCCGGCCCCCACGGTGACGGTCACGGCCACGCCGTCCGGGAACGCCCCGGCCGATGGCACGGGCAACGCCGATGGCACAGGCAACGCCGACGGCACGGGCAACGACAACGGCTACGACAACGGCAACGAGCAGTAGGAGCACTGACACCCCCATGCGCTTCAACCGGATCCTGCTCTCCAGCACCCTCGTCGTCGTCGCCCTCGTCGTCCAGGTCAGCGTCCTCGCCCGGCTCCAGCTGCCCGGCGCCGTCCCCGACCTGGTGCTGCTCACCGTCCTCGGCCTCGCCCTGGTGTACGGGCACGTGGGCGGCGCCCTGATCGGCTTCGGCGCGGGCCTGCTCACCGACCTGGCGCCGCCCGCCGACCACGCCGCGGGACGCTACGCCCTGGTCCTGTGCGTCATCGGCTATCTGGCGGGCCTCGCCAAACCCGAGACCGGCCGGCTCCGCTCGGCCAGCGGCCCGCTCGTGGTCGTGGTCAGCTCCGCCGTCGGCTCCACCCTCCTGTACGCCGGTGTGGGCGCCCTCGTCGGCGACGACGCGGCCCGCCACGTCGGCCTCGGCGGGCTGCTCTTCACCGCCGCTCTGTACGACCTGCTGCTCGCCCCGTTCACCATCCCGCTGATCATCGCCCTGGCCCGGCGCGCCGAGAACGATCCGCTGGGGGAGTCCGCCGCGGGCACCAAGGCCGCCGACGTCTCCTCCGGCTGGCTCTCCTCCGGCACCGGTCTGAGCATCGGCAACCAGCGCGGCGGCCTCAGGATGAAGGCGGCCAAGGCCCGGGTGGCCCGCGCCGGACGCATCAAGGGGGTCAAGCGCCTGTGAGCGCGACGCAGCAGCCGCACCAGCCGACGTACGAGCAGCCGCACCAGCCGCCGCACCAGCCGCCGCACCAGCAGTCGCACCAGCCGACGTACCGGCAGACATGCCGCAGGGGAGGCCCGCAGCAGTGACCAACGCCCACCCGTCGCCCACCACCGCCCCTGCAGAGAATGGGCTACGCCCATGACCAACATCCCCGAGACGGGCCGCACCCCCCGCGTCCAGGTCCGCCTCGTCATCATCCAGATCCTCGTCGTCTCGCTGCTCCTCACCCTCGGCGGCCGGCTGTGGTACCTCCAGGTCCGCAACGGCTCCGAGTACGCCGAGGAGGCCTCGGGGAACCACGTCCAGCAGGTCGTCCAGCCCGCCGTGCGCGGCTCGATCCTCGACGCCCGCGGCGTGCCCATCGCCGACAACCAGACCCGGCTCGTCGTCTCCGCGTCCCGCACGGACCTGATGAAGATGAAGGACGACGGCAAGAGCGTCCTCGACAAGCTCGCCGGTGTCCTCGCCATGAGCCCCAAGGACGTCGCCGACAAGGTCCGCCTCTGCGACTCCAAGACGCCCCAGCCCTGCTGGAACGGCTCGCCCTACCAGCCCATCCCGATCACCGACGAGGCCACGCCCAAGCAGGCCCTCCAGATCCGGGAGCGCTCGGAGGACTTCCCCGGCATCACCGCCGAACCCACCGCCGTACGCCGCTACGGCGCCCCCGGCAAGTCCAACACCGCGCAGGTCCTCGGCTATCTCTCACCCGTCACCGACGAGGAGATCAACAAGGCCAAGGACTCCGACTCGCCCTACCTGCGCTCCGACCAGGTCGGCCGCTCCGGTCTCGAGCGGACCTACGACAAGCAGCTGCGCGGCAAGGCCGGCGTCACCCGCTACGAGGTCGACAACCTCGGCCGCGTCATCGGCAAGGCCGAGTCCGACCGCGCCCAGCCCGGCTCCAACGTCGTCACCAGCATCGACGCCCGGGTACAGGCCGTCTCCGAGTACTGGCTGAACGACGCGATGAAGAAGGCCCGCGACGAGTTCGACAAGAACACCGGCGAGAACTACAAGGCCGACGCGGGCGCCGTCGTCGTCATGGAGAACAAGACCGGCCGCATCGTCTCCATGGCCTCCAACCCCACCTACGACCCGAACGCCTGGGTCGGCGGCATCTCCGGCAAGGACTACGCGCGCCTGACCGGCAAGAAGTCCAACTACCCGCTGCTCAACCGGGCCATCCAGGGCCAGGCGGCCCCCGGCTCCATCTTCAAGGTCATCCCGACCGCCGCCGCCGTCAACGCGGGCTACGAGTTCAACGGCCGCTACCCGTGCCCCAGCTCGTACTCGATCGGCGGACAGGTCTTCAAGAACTTCGAGTCCCAGGGCCACGGCTCCATCACCCTCGGCCAGGCCCTCGAAGTCTCCTGCGACACCGTCTTCTACAAGCTCTCCCACGACCAGTGGGCCAAGGACGGCGGCAACAAGCCGAAGAAGAACGCCCACGACTGGTTCTACAAGACCGCGCACCAGTTCGGCCTCGGCAAGGAGACCGGCATCGACCTCCCCAACGAGGTCACGGGCCGCGTCCCCGACCGCAAGTGGAAGAAGGACTACTGGGCGGCCAACAAGGACGCCTGGTGCAAGCAGGGCAAAAAGGGCGGCGAGTACGCCGAGCGCATCGCGTACGAGAACTGCCTCGAAGGCATGAAGATGCGCGCCGGTGACTCCGTCAACTACTCCATCGGCCAGGGCGACACCCTCGTCACGCCGATACAGATGGCCACCATCTACTCCGCCATCGCCAACGGCGGCACCATGTACGACCCCACCGTCGGCAAGGCGATCATCAGCGCCGACGGCAAGCGCGTCGAGGAGATCGCCCCCAAGTCCCACGGCAAGCTGCCCATGGACGCGGCACTGCGCAAGGACATAGACGGTGCCCTCGCGGACGTCGCCACCAAGGGCACCGCCGCCTGGCGCTTCGGCGGCTGGCCGCAGGACAAGATCCCGATGCACGCCAAGACGGGCACGGCCGAGGTCTACGGCAAGCAGACGACGTCGTGGTTCGCGACGTACACCAAGGACTACTCGATCGTGATGACGATCTCCCAGGGCGGTACGGGCTCCGGCGCGTCCGGACCCGCCGTGCGCAAGATCTACGACGCGATCTACGGTCTGGACGACAGCGGCAAGCAGGACCTGAAGAAGGCCCTGCTGCCGGAGCCGCAGAAGTCCCTGCCCAAGATCCAGCCCGACGGCTCCATCGACGCCCCCAGGATCAAGCCGTTCAAGCCCGCGAAGCCGAAGGCGCCGACCGAGCAGACCGAACTGGCCGGGCCCCCGGCGAATGTGAGGCGTGACTAGCCATGGCCGGCACCGGTGGTTTCTCCGTCTCGGGCTACGGCCCCGAACGCTCCACGATGTCCCGTCTGTTCGCCCGCGACTCGATACTGCGCCGGCTCGACTGGGTGATACTGCTCTGCGCCCTCGCGCTGTCCGTGATCGGCTCCGCGCTCGTCTACTCGGCGACCCGCAACCGCACGGAACTCGTCGGCGACGACCCGTACGCCTTCGTCATCAAGCACGTCATCAACGTCGGCATCGGGCTCGGCCTGATGGCCGGCACGATCTGGCTCGGCCACCGCACCCTGCGCACGGCCGTCCCGATCCTCTACGGCATCTCCGTCTTCCTGGTGCTGCTCGTCCTCACCCCGCTCGGCGCCACCATCAACGGCGCCCACGCGTGGCTGGTGATCGCGGGCTTCTCGCTGCAACCCTCCGAGTTCGTCAAGATCACCATCATTCTGGGCATGGCGATGCTGCTCGCGGCCCGCGTCGACGCCGGCGACAGGGAGCACCCCGACCACCGCACCGTGGTGCAGGCGCTCGGCCTCGCCGCCGTCCCGATAATGATCGTCCTGCTCATGCCCGACCTCGGCTCGGTCATGGTCATGGTGATGATCATCCTCGGGGTGCTGCTGGCCTCCGGCGCCTCCAACCGCTGGGTCTTCGGCCTGCTCGGCGCGGGCGCCCTGGGCGGTGTCGCCATATGGCAGCTCGGCGTCCTCGACGACTACCAGATCGCCCGCTTCGCCGCCTTCGCCAACCCCGCCCTCGACCCCGCGGGCGTCGGCTACAACACCAACCAGGCGCGCATCGCGATCGGCTCCGGCGGCCTCACCGGCACCGGACTCACCAAGGGCTCCCAGACCACCGGCCAGTTCGTCCCCGAGCAGCAGACGGACTTCGTGTTCACGGTCGCGGGCGAGGAGCTCGGCTTCGTCGGCGCGGGCGCCATCCTGCTCCTGCTCGGCGTCGTGCTCTGGCGGGCCTGCCGCATCGCCCGCGAGACCACCGAGCTGTACGGCACGATCGTCGCCGCGGGCATCATCGCCTGGTTCGCCTTCCAGGCCTTCGAGAACATCGGGATGACGCTCGGCATCATGCCCGTAGCGGGCCTGCCGCTGCCGTTCGTGTCGTACGGCGGATCGTCCATGTTCGCCGTCTGGGTGGCCGTCGGACTACTCCAGTCGATCAAGGTGGAGCGGCCGCTGTCCGCCTGAGGCCCGTCCGGGACGCCGCCGGGGCCCGCCGTCGGGGAGTGCGAGGGCAGGCCCCGGCGGCGTCCTCGGCACGGTCGTCCGTACCGCACCTGTTTAGGGTCCCGGATCCCGTCTAGGTTCATGTCATGGCGGACACGAAGCGCGACGCGGACAGGAAGCCCGGAACCGGTACCAGGACCAAGCGCGAGATCGAGCGGAAGTACGACGCGGCAGCCGACAGCGCGCTGCCCGACCTCACCGGCGTCGGAGGCATCGCCGACGTCGTCGGCCAAGGCGTCACCGACCTCGACGCCGTCTACTACGACACCCCCGACGAACGCCTCGCCGCGGCCTCCATCACGCTGCGCCGCCGCACCGGCGGCAGCGACGCGGGCTGGCACCTGAAACTGCCCGTCGCCCACGGCACCCGCGACGAAGTGCACGCGCCCCTCACCGACGACCCGTCCGACGACGTGCCGGACGCCCTGCGCGACCTCGTCCGCGCCCATGTGCGCGGCGCCGACCTCGCCCCCGTGGTCCGGCTGCGCTCCGCCCGCGACCTCCACCACCTCCTCGGCGGCGACGGTGCCGTACTCGCCGAGATCAGCGTCGACGGAGTGCTCGCCGAGCGCCTCGGCAGCGGCACCGGCACCGTCGCCTGGACGGAGATCGAGGTCGAACTCGCCGACGGCGGCGACCCGGCCCTGCTCGACAAGGTGGACAAGAAGCTGCGCAAGGCCGGCGTCCGGCCCTCGGCGGCGTCCTCGAAGCTGGCACGGGCCCTGGCCGAGACGGCGGACGGCGGCCCCGGCCCGGCGAGCGGCGACACGGCACGCGACAAGCCCGGCAGGCCCGGCAGGCCCGGCACGCTCCAGTCCGCCGACGCCTCGGCGGGCGGCCACGTCCTCGCCTACTGCCGCAAACAGCGCGACGCCCTCCTGGAGTGGGACGTCGCCGTGCGCCAGGACGTCCCCGACTCCGTCCACAAGATGCGCGTGGCGACCCGCCGCCTGCGCAGCGCCTTCAAGTCGTACCGCAAGGTCCTCGACCGCACGGTCACCGACCCCCTGGGCGACGAACTGAAGTGGCTGGCCGCCGAACTGGGCGTGGACCGCGACCGCGAGGTCCTCCTCGACCGCCTCACGGCCGCCGTCGACGACGTGCCCCGCACCCTGCTCCTCGGCCCCGCGCGGGCCCGGTTGCAGGTCTGGGGGGTCGCGGGCCGCGCCGACGCCCGGCAGCTCACGCTCACCGTCCTCGACAGCGAGCGCTATCTGCTGCTCGTCGACCGCCTCGACACCCTCCTCGCCGACCCGCCGCTGCGCAAGGCCGCCGCGGCGCCCGCCACCGACGTCCTGCCCAAGGTCCTGCTCAAGGACTACGGCCGCCTCGCGGCCCGCGTGGGCGACGCCCTCGCCCTCGCCCCCGGCGAGGAACGCGACCTGGCCCTGCACGAGGCCCGCAAGGCCGCCAAACGCGCCCGGTACGCGGGCGAGGCCGCGAAGCCCGCCCTCGGCAAGGCCGCGGCCCGCTTCGCCAAGCGCATGAAGGCCGTGCAGACGGTGCTCGGCGAACACCAGGACAGCGTCGTCGCCCGCGAGACCCTGCGCGACCTCGCGGTCCAGGCGCACGCCGCCGGGGAGTCCGCGTTCGTCTGGGGCCTGCTGTACGGCAGGGAGGAGGCGGCCGCGGCGGCGGGGGAGCGGGAGCTGCCCGAGGTGTGGGGGCGGGCTGCCCGGCCCAAGGTGCGCTCGGCGCTCGGCGGCTGACCCGAGGGGACAACGGCCCACAGGGACGAGTCCGGTCGGTGCCGGTTCGTGCTGGTCCGAACGCGTGACGAGAGGTGGCCCCGGCCACGTTAGGCTTGAGGGTCACCCCTGTCAGCTCACGAAGGTCCAGCGATGTCTGTCGAGTCGGTTTTCCCGCAGCTCGAAGCCCTGCTCCCGCATGTGCAGAAGCCGATCCAGTATGTGGGCGGCGAGCTCAACTCCACCGTCAAGGAGTGGGACGCCTGCGACGTCCGCTGGGCCTTGATGTACCCGGACGCGTACGAGGTCGGCCTGCCCAACCAGGGCGTCATGATCCTGTACGAGGTGCTCAACGAGCGCGAGGGCGTCCTCGCCGAGCGCACGTACAGCGTGTGGCCGGACCTGGAGGAGCTGATGCGCGAGCACCGGGTCCCGCAGTTCACGGTGGACAGCCACCGCCCGGTGAAGGCCTTCGACGTGTTCGGCCTGTCCTTCTCCACGGAGCTGGGCTACACGAACATGCTCACCGCCCTGGACCTCGCGGGCATCCCGCTTGAGTCCAAGGACCGGACCGTCGACGACCCGATCGTCCTCGCGGGCGGCCACGCGGCCTTCAACCCCGAGCCGATCGCCGACTTCATCGACGCGGCGGTCATCGGCGACGGCGAGCAGGCCGTGCTCGACATGACGGAGATCATCCGCAAGTGGAAGGCCGAGGGCCGTCCCGGCGGGCGCGAGGAGGTCCTCTTCCGCCTCGCGAGGACGGGCTCGGTCTACATCCCCGGGTTCTACGACGTCGAGTACCTCCCCGACGGCCGCATCGGCCGTGTCGTACCGAACAGGTCCGGTGTCCCGTGGCGCGTGTCCAAGCACACCGTCATGGACCTGGACGAGTGGCCCTACCCCAAGCAGCCCCTGGTCCCGCTCGCCGAGACCGTCCACGAGCGCATGTCCGTGGAGATCTTCCGCGGCTGCACGCGCGGCTGCCGCTTCTGCCAGGCGGGCATGATCACCCGCCCGGTGCGCGAGCGCTCCATCACGGGCATCGGCGAGATGGTCGACAAGGGTTTGAAGGCGACCGGCTTCGAGGAGGTCGGCCTGCTGTCGCTCTCCTCCGCCGACCACACCGAGATCGGCGACATCGCCAAGGGCCTCGCCGACCGGTACGAAGAGGACAAGATCGGCCTGTCCCTGCCCTCCACCCGGGTGGACGCCTTCAACGTCGACCTCGCCAACGAGCTGACCCGCAACGGCCGCCGCTCGGGCCTCACCTTCGCCCCCGAGGGCGGCAGCGAGCGCATGCGCAAGGTCATCAACAAGATGGTCTCCGAAGAGGACCTGATCAGGACCGTCGCCACCGCCTACGGCAACGGCTGGCGGCAGGTGAAGCTGTACTTCATGTGCGGCCTGCCCACCGAGACCGACGAGGACGTCCTGCAGATCGCCGACATGGCGATGAACGTCATCCAGAAGGGCCGCGAGGTCTCCGGCTCCAACGACATCCGCTGCACGGTCTCCATCGGCGGCTTCGTGCCGAAGCCCCACACGCCCTTCCAGTGGGCCCCGCAGCTCTCCTCCGAGGAGACCGACGCCCGCCTGGAGAAGCTCCGCGACAAGATCCGCGGCGACAAGAAGTACGGCCGCTCCATCGGCTTCCGCTACCACGACGGCAAGCCCGGCATCGTCGAGGGCCTGCTCTCCCGCGGCGACCGCCGCCTCGGCGCCGTCATCCGCGCCGTCTACGAGGACGGCGGCCGCTTCGACGGCTGGCGCGAGCACTTCAGCTACGACCGCTGGATGAGCTGCGCCGACAAGACGCTGCCCGAGGTGGGCGTCGACGTCGACTGGTACACGACCCGTGAGCGCACCTACGAGGAGGTCCTGCCCTGGGACCACCTGGACTCCGGTCTCGACAAGGACTGGCTCTGGGAGGACTGGCAGGACGCCCTCGACGAGACCGAGGTCGACGACTGCCGCTGGACGCCCTGCTTCGACTGCGGTGTGTGCCCCGCCATGCAGACCGAGATCCAGGTCGGTCCCACCGGCAAGAAGATGCTGCCGCTCACGGTGGTGAACGGGGCACCGGCGAACGGCTGACCGGCCGCTCACTGCCCGACTGTGCCGCCCACCTCGGCGTCTGCCGAGGTGGGCGCCGATTTGTGGAGCCGCGGCGGCTCCGCGTGCGTCTAGGACGACATGGATCTGGAAAAACGGCCCGCGGCGGATCTGCGGAAACGGCCCGCGACACCCGCGCCGGAGCGGCCCGCCGCGCAGGCGGACGGCTGTCTCGTGGTGGCGATCCGGCTGCCGGTACGGATCCTCGCGCTGATCTTCGTGGTGCCGGTGCGGCTCCTGTGGGACGCGCTCGTCGCCGTGGGGCGCGTCCTGCGGGACACCGTGCTGCGGCCCGTCGGCCGGGCGCTCGCCTGGCTGGGGCACACGCTCGTGGTGGTGCCGCTGAGCGCGCTGTGGCGGTACGTCCTCGCTCCGGTGGGCCGGGCGCTCGCGCTCGCTCTGGCCTTCGCCGGGAAGTGCCTGTTCGTCTGGCCCTGGGTGGCGCTGTGGCGGTACGTGGCCGTACCGGTCGCGCTCGGCGTCGGCTGGCTGCTGCGGATGCTTGTCGTGGTGCCCGCGGTGTGGCTGTACGCGTACGTCCTGACGCCCCTCGGCCACGGTCTGGCCTGGCTGGCGCGGATGCTCGGCGCCGGGGCCGCGGGGCTCGGGCGGGGCGTGCGGTGGGCGCTGCGGATGCTGTTCGTGGTGCCCGCGGTGGCGCTGTACACGTGGGTGCTCGCGCCGGTGGGGCGGGCGGTCGCGTGGGTCGCGCGCGGGGTGGCGGCCGGGGTCGTGTGGCTGCTGCGGGGCGTCGTGCTCGTGGTGGGGACGCTGCTGCGGTGGATCCTCGTGGTGCCCGCGGTGGCCCTCTGGCGCTGGGTGCTCGCGCCGATCGGGCGGGGTGTCGCCGTCGTGGCGCGGGAGATCGGGGCCGCGCTCCGACACGCCTGGCGGGTCGCCGGGTACGTGTCGCGGGCCGTCTGGCGGTGCGTGGGGCGGCTCCTTCGGTGGATCTTCGTCGACCCCGCCCGCTGGGTGTACCGCAGCGTGCTCACGCCGGTCGGACACGCCGTCCGCGACCATGTGTGGCGGCCCGCCGCGGATGCGGCACGGGCCGTGGGCCGCGGCACGCGCCAGGCCGTCGCCGCCGCCTGGCAGAGCGTGCGCCAGGCCCGCGCCGACGTGCGGCGCGCGCTGTTCGGCGCGCCGCGGGAGCGGGTGCCCGCGGGTGAGGTCCCGCAGGGCCGAAGAGGACCTGAGGACGCGAAGCGCGTACTCTAGGGCAGACGGTCCGGCGTGTTTTTCCCCGCCAGTGCGGGGGTGCCCGGACCACACCACTGGGCAAGCGCAAGTCCGGACATGCTCCCCGCCGACGTGGGGGCGGCGTCCCGGACCGCGTACACGAGGAGAAGTTCCCCTGGGCAAGCGACAGCCCGAAGGCCCGCCGCCCGCACCCGCGGTGCAGCGCATCCGACTGCGCTACACCAAGCGCGGCCGCCTCCGGTTCACCAGCCACCGTGACTTCCAGCGCGCCTTCGAGCGGGCGCTGCGCCGCGCCGAGGTGCCCATGGCGTACTCGGCGGGGTTCACTCCGCACCCGAAGGTGTCGTACGCCAATGCCGCACCCACCGGCACGGGCAGTGAGGCCGAGTATCTGGAGATCGCGCTCACCGAGCACCGCGACCCGCGCAAGCTGTGGGAGTTGCTCGACGAGTCGCTGCCCGACGGCCTCGACATCACGGACGCCGTCGAGGCCCGCACCTCCGGCCTCGCCGACCGGCTCACCGCCTCCGTGTGGGAGCTGCGTCTGGACGGCGTGGAGCCCGCGGCCGCCGAGCGCGCCGCGGCCGCTTTCCGCGCCGCCGACACCGTCGAGGTCCAGCGCCGCACGAAGAACGGCATGCGGACCTTCGACGCCCGCGCGGCCGTGGTGAGCCTGGACGCCGTCGGCCAGGAGGCGCTCGCCTCCCGTGCCGATAGGCCGAGCGACAAGCCCTGTGCGATACTGCGGCTGGTTGTACGGCACGTGACACCTGCCGTCCGACCCGACGACGTCCTGTCCGGTCTCCGAGCTGTGGCCGACCTGGCGCCGCCGGTCCCCGCAGCGGTGACCAGGCTGGCGCAGGGGCTTTTCGATGACGAGACCGGCACGGTGACCGACCCGCTCGCGCCCGACCGCGAGGCAGTCACGGCCGCCCCGGCCGACCGGCATCCCCAGTCAGGGGTCGCCGGTTCTGCCGCCGCGACGGCGCCGGCGTAAGGAAGGTCCCGCGCAGGGACGCTCGCCGGAAACACCGCAGCGCCACCCTCGTACTCGGGAGCCACCTGGGTCGGGTAGCGCACCGACAGAAGACTTTCGCCAGGCCGTACGCCCGCGGGGCATACGGAACCGGTGACAAGACACAGAGAGCTCCCGTGCGGCGCCCACGCCCCCGGACGGCGGCCCCGCGCAGCAAGCGCGAGCCGCGGATACCTCCGGTACAGGCGCGGCGCCCGGGAGCGTGACGGGAGAACCGCCCGCATGCTTGAGCCGAACGACCCCACTGAGGGTTCGAACAACAACAGCACACCCAGCGACACCCTGCCCCCGCGCCGCAGGCGCCGGGCCGCGTCGCGTCCCGCGGGCCCGCCCGCGGGCACCCCCACGGACGCCGCGCCGGCCATACCGGCCACCCCCGCCGCCGTGGACACCGCTCCCGTCGACCCCGACGTGGACGCCGAGGAACTCGACGAGACGGCTGAGACGGCCGCCGCCGCTGCCGCGGAGCCGGTCGCCGCGGAGCCGGTCGCCGCAGAGCCGGTCGCCGCAGAGCCGGTCGCCGCGGAGCCGGTCGCCGCGGAGCCGGTCGCCGCCGGGGCGCCCGCCGCCGGGGCTGCTGCCGCTGCTGGGCCTGCAGTCGTCGAGCCGGTGGCCGCCGAGGATGCCGCTCCGGCGCGTACGCGTCGTCGTGCGACCCGCCGCGCCTCCGCGCCCGCCGGTTCGCCGCAGTCCGCCGGGACCGGCAGGACCGCCGCCGAGGCCGCTGCCGCAGAGCCGGTCGCCGCCGAGGCACCCGCCGCCGGGGCTGCTGCCGCTGCTGAGCCCGCTGTCGCCGAGCCGGTGGCCGCCGAGGATGCCGCTCCGGCGCGTACGCGTCGTCGTGCGACCCGCCGCGCCTCCGCGCCGGCCGGTTCGCCGCAGTCCGGCGCGGCGGCCGAGCAGCCGGTGGCCGCCGCTGCCGGGAGCACGGGCAGCGACGAGGACACCGCCGCGCCCGCCGCGCAGGCCGAGGCTCCCGTTGCCGCCGTGGAGGCGGACGCCGCGCCGCGTCGTACGCGCCGCCGTGCCACGCGTGGTGCGTCCGCGCCCGCCGCCGAGGCGCAGGCCGCTGACTCCGCGCAGGCCGCCGAGGCCACCCAGGCTTCGCAGCCCGAGCCGTCCGCCACCGTGCCCGCCGCGCAGGCCGAGGCTTCCGTTGCCGCCGTGGAGGCGGACGCCGCGCCGCGTCGTACGCGCCGCCGTGCCACCCGTGGTGCGTCCGCGCCCGCCGCCGAGACCCAGGTCGGGGACGCCGCGCCGACGGTCGAGACCCCGCAGGCCGCGCCCGCCGCCGAGGCCGAAGAGGCCCCCGCCGCCGAGGCGGACGCCGCGCCGCGCCGCACCCGTCGCCGCGCCACCCGCGCCGCCGCCGACACCCAGGCCGCCGAGGCCGTACGGACCGAGGCGCCGGAGCAGTCCGGTCAGGCCGAGCAGTCCGGTCAGGCCGAGCGGGCCGAGGCCGCCCCGCGTGGGCGTGCCGCCCGTGCGGCCGAGGCTCCCGAGCAGGCCGAGGCCGACGCGCCGCGCGGTCGTGCGCGGCGCCGGGCCACCCGTAAGGCCGCCGCCGGTTTCACTGCTCCCGCCGGTCCCGACGCGCAGTCCGGTGACGGTTCCGAGCGGCGCCCCGCACGGCCCGCCGTCGCCGTCTTCCAGGCGCCCGTCTTCGCCGAGCCGATGTTCCAGACTCCGGAGCGCGCCGCCGCCGCGGCCGCCGCCGAAGCGGCCGAGCAGCGGCCTGCCAAGGCCGAGGAGACGCCCGTCGCCGAGGAGGAGACCACCCCGCGCCGGCGTCGCCGCCGTCGCGCCGCGGACGAGCAGCCCGCCGCCGAGCAGGCGGTCGAGGCCGCCGTGGAGCCCGCGGCCGGGACCGGCGGAGCCGCGGTCGAGGACACCGCCGCCGACGACTCCGGTGACAGCGCCGAGAGCGCCGAGAGCACCGAGAGCACCGAGAACGCCGAGAACGCCGAGAGCACCGACGGCGCCGACAACGAGGAAGGCGGCGAGCGGCACGGCCGTCGCCGTCGCCGCGGTGGCCGTCGCCGCCGTCGCGGTGAGGCCGCCGACACGGACGAGGACTCGCCGTCCGACGAGGCCGCCGACGGCGACGAGGCAGCCGACGAGGCCGAGAGCGCCGACCGGTCCGACGAGACCGAGTCCGCCGACGACGCGGAGGAGTCCGGCGGGGGCTCCGGCTCCAGCAGCAGCCGTCGCCGCCGTCGCCGTCGCCGCCGCGCCGGGGACAGCGCCGAGAGCGAGCCGGGCGAGGGCGACCCGGAGCGTACGGTCGTCAAGGTCCGCGAGCCCCGCAAGAAGGGCGACGACGCCCCGTCGGACGAGGTGCAGTCCATCAAGGGCTCCACGCGTCTGGAGGCGAAGAAGCAGCGCCGCCGCGAGGGCCGCGAGCAGGGCCGCCGCCGGGTGCCGATCATCACCGAGGCCGAGTTCCTGGCCCGCCGCGAGGCGGTCAACCGGGAGATGATCGTCCGTCAGAACGGCGACCGCACCCAGATCGGTGTCCTCGAGGACAACATCCTCGTCGAGCACTACGTCAACAAGGAGCAGTCGACGAGCTACGTCGGCAACGTCTACCTGGGCAAGGTCCAGAACGTGCTCCCCTCGATGGAGGCCGCCTTCATCGACATCGGCAAGGGCCGCAACGCCGTCCTGTACGCCGGTGAGGTCAACTTCGAGGCCCTCGGCATGGCGGGCGGCCCGCGCCGCATCGAGTCCGCCCTGAAGTCGGGCCAGTCCGTCCTCGTCCAGGTCACCAAGGACCCGATCGGCCACAAGGGCGCCCGCCTGACCAGCCAGGTCTCGCTGCCGGGCCGCTATCTGGTCTACGTGCCCGAGGGCTCGATGACCGGGATCAGCCGCAAGCTGCCCGACACCGAGCGGGCGCGTCTGAAGACCATCCTCAAGAAGATCGTCCCCGAGGACGCGGGCGTCATCGTGCGCACCGCCGCCGAGGGCGCGAGCGAGGAGGAGCTGCGCCGCGACGTGGAGCGGCTCCAGGCGCAGTGGGAGGACATCCTCAAGAAGTCGAAGATGACCACGACCAGCTCGCCGAGCCTGCTGTACGGCGAGCCGGACATGACCGTCCGCGTGGTCCGCGACATCTTCAACGAGGACTTCTCGAAGGTCATCATCAGCGGTGACGAGGCGTGGGAGACCATCCACGGCTATGTCTCGCACGTGGCGCCCGACCTGGCGGACCGCCTCCAGCGGTGGACGTCCGAGGTCGACGTCTTCGCGACGTACCGGATCGACGAGCAGCTCGCCAAGGCGCTCGACCGCAAGGTGTGGCTGCCCTCGGGCGGCTCCCTCGTGATCGACAAGACCGAGGCGATGGTCGTGATCGACGTCAACACCGGCAAGTTCACCGGTCAGGGCGGCAACCTCGAAGAGACCGTGACGAGGAACAACCTCGAGGCGGCCGAGGAGATCGTGCGTCAGCTGCGGCTGCGCGACCTCGGCGGCATCGTCGTCGTCGACTTCATCGACATGGTCCTGGAGTCCAACCGGGATCTGGTCCTGCGCCGGATGCTGGAGTGCCTGGGCCGGGACCGGACGAAGCACCAGGTCGCCGAGGTCACCTCGCTCGGTCTGGTCCAGATGACCCGCAAGCGGGTGGGCCAGGGCCTCCTGGAGTCGTTCTCCGAGACCTGCGTGCACTGCAACGGCCGCGGCGTCATCGTCCACATGGACCAGGCCACGGCCCCGGGCGGCGGCGGCAAGCGCAAGAAGCGCGGGCGCGGCGGCGACCAGGCGGCCACGGCCGAGCACACGCACGAGAGCGCCGACACGGCCGGGACCGGGACCGCCGAGACGGTGGCCGAGGTCGCCGCGGAGATCGCCGAGCCGATCGCGCTGCCCGAGCCGGCGTTCGTGCCCGACGAGGAGCTGTACAGCAGCCCGGCCGAGGCCGAGGCCGCCGCTTCCCGCGGCCGTTCGCGGCGCCGTGCCACGCGGCGCGCGTCCGCTCCCGCGGGTGCGCCCAAGCCGGAGACGGAGGCCGCCGACGCCACGGAGGCGCCTTCCTCCGCCCAGCCCGCCGAGCCCGCCGAGCGTTCCCAGCGCTCCGAGAGGGGCGACAAGGCCGGACGCGCGGAGAAGAAGGCCAAGTCCCGTGCGGACAGGGCAAGGGCGAAGGCGGAGGCCGCGGAGGCCGCCGCTCCCGCCGAGGAGGCCGCGGACACCGCTGCGTCCGTGCCGTCGGCCGAGTCCCTGGAGGCCGCGCGGACCGCGGTGGGCGAGCCCGCCGAGGCTCCCGCCGCCGCTGTCGCTCCGGTCGCCGAGCCTGCGGCGCCCGTGGCCGAGGTTCCCGCGGCCGCCGAGGACGACGCGGCCCCCAAGGGGCGTACGCGTCGGCGTGCGACCCGCAAGGCGACGGCTCCGGCCGGTTCGCCGAAGGCGGCCGCCGACAGCGCCGAGGTGATCATCGCGGAGCCGGCCAAGCCGGAGCCCGCGGTGGCCGCCGAGGCGCCCGCCGAAGCGGTGGCCGCGCCGAGCGCCGAGCCGGTCGTCGAGGACTCCGCGGCTCCCGCGGCCCGTCCGCGCCGCCGTGCCGTGCGCAAGGCGGCCGCGCCGACCGCTTCCGCGGAGGCGGCCGTGACGGTCGTCCCGTCGGCGGACAGGCCGGCCGAGTCCCCGGCACCCGCCGAGGCGCCCGCCAAGGACGCCGCCGAGGTCACCGAGGCCGCCGAGGTCACCGAGGAGGCCGCTCCGGCCGCCAAGAAGGCCGCCGCCCGCAAGTCGGCCAAGAAGGCGACCGCTAAGAAGGCGGCGACGAAGAAGACCGCTGCCAAGAAGACGGCGACGAAGAAGACCGCCGCCAAGGAGGCGGCCTCCGCGGAGGCCGCCGCCACGGAGACGGCTTCCACGGAGGCGCCCTCCACGGACGCGGCTTCGGCGGAGCCCGTGGCCGCGGCGCCCGCCGCCAAGAAGACCCCGGCCAAGAAGGCACCTGCCAAGAAGGCCGCCGCCAAGAAGGCACCCGCCAAGAAGACGGCCGCCAAGAAGGCACCTGCCAAGAAGGCCGCGAAGAAGGCGGTCGCGGCAGAGCAGCAGCAGGCTGAGGTCTCGGCCCCGGCCGACGCGGGCTGACACCGGCCACGCGTCACGACACCGGTGCCCCCGGACGGCGAACCCGCCGTCCGGGGGCACCGGTGCGTCGGTACGTCCCGTGCCGACGGTGCGGCAGACACCCAGCCCGTCCGGCGTTCGAGGACGAGCGCGCAGCGCGATCGACGGTGGCGGATTCCGCCCGCACGGGACCGGGGCGCCCCCCGAGACACCGCCAACCTCAACCCCGTACACGAACAAATGCCGCCCCGGCACGGACACGTACCGCCAATGCACCACCAAGTGCCGCCAACCCCTCACGTCCACACGGATGACGTCCGTCACTGGGAACCCAGGGCCCAGGTGTACTGCCCTGCCGGTGAAACTCATGCGGGAGGGGAACGGACCATGGCGCAGCTGCGCCTCAGAGGCACGGGCCGCCACCGTGCCCCAAAGCCGGGCACACGAGGACGGCAGGCCGCGGCACTGGCCACGGTCCTCTCCGCGGCGGCGAGCCTGCACGCCGCGGGCGGCACGGGCCTGGCGAGCGCCGCCCCGGGCAGCACCCCCACGGAGTCGGCACCGTCCTGGACGGAGGGCCCGGTGTTCAACGACCCGCTGGGCACGGACGAGGCCCAGCACGCGATCCGCACCCGTCTGGTCCGGCTCACCGACGCCGCCGTGCCCGGCTCCACCATCAAGGCCGCCGTCTACCACGTGTGGGAGACCCCGGTCGTCGACGCGCTCCTCAACGCCCGCGCGCGCGGAGTCCACGTACAGATCCTGCTGGACTCGACGAGCCGCACGGACCGACCGGACAACCCCGCGTACCAGAGGCTCGCCTCGGCGCTCGGCACCGACCGGGGAGGGAAGTCCTTCGTCTCGCTGTGCCCCACGGGCAAGTCCTGTCTCGGCGATCCGCGCCACGGCAAGTCGATCATGCACAACAAGTTCTGGCTGTTCACCGAGGTCGAGGGCGCCCGGGACGTCGTCGTGCAGACCACGTCGAACTCCACGCCGTCCGCGCACACGAAGTTCTTCAACGACGCGCTGCTGCTGCCGGACAACCCGGCGATGTACGGCGCTTTCGCCCGGTACTTCGACGACATGGTGCGCAGGGACTGGCGGTCCTGGGACTACCGCACGGCCGGCAGCGGGCTCTACAAGGCGTACTTCTTCCCGCGCGAGGGCACGGTCAACGAGACCGACACCATGTACGCGGTCCTGGACAACGTCTCGTGCACCTACAAGGACGCGAACGGCGTCGAGCGGCGGACCAGGGTCCGCGCCTCCATCTTCAAGATCACGCGCAAGCAGATCGCGGACAAGCTGGTGTCCCTGAAGAAGGCCGGGTGCGCCGTCGACCTGGTGTACGCCGAGACGGACAGCGCCAGGAGCCAGGGCGGCACCCCCGGCACCTGGGAGGCGCTGCACAAGCCCGGCGGCCCGTCCCTGCGCTGCTACCACGACGACCGGGACCCGCTCGCGTCCGGCCGGAAGCTCACGACGCCGTACATCATCCACAGCAAGTACGTCCTCATCGACGGCGTGTACGACGGCAGGCGGAACAAGGTCGCCTTCACCGGCTCGCAGAACTACACGGGGCCCGCGCTGCGCGAGAACGACGAGGTGATCGTGAAGATCGACGACGACTCGGTGCACGAGACCTATCGCAGGCACTTCGAACGGGTGCGGGCGGCCGCCTGGCCGGGCGGCAGCGACAGGACGGACCTGTGCCAGGGTGTGAAGCCGCTGCCGCCGGACGGCGAGAAGCCGAGGCGCTGAGCGTTGTGCACTGAGCACTGAGCACTGCGTGCTGAGCGCTGTGCTGCCTGTGGGGTGGCTGCGGGTTGTTCGTGTCTGGTCGCGCAGTTCCCCGCGCCCCTTCGGGGGCGCTCATCGGCCTCGGTTTGACCCGTCCGGGTGGGGCCCGTAACCTTGACCGTCGGCGTGTTCCTATGCACGCCCAACCCCTGTAAACCTCATTCCTCCCGGATTCCGGTTCCGGTCTTCGGGAGAGGCCGTCCGTGCCCTCGGCGCGGGGCGGCTGGACTGCGGGGGTCCCGTTCCGAGCGAAAGAGAGATCCGCGTGTACGCCATCGTGCGCAGCGGTGGTCGCCAGCACAAGGTTGCTGTCGGCGACATCGTCGAGGTTGACAAGATTTCCACCGCCAAGGTTGGCGACACGGTCGAGCTCTCGACCCTGCTCGTTGTCGACGGCGAAGCCGTGACCAGCGACCCGTGGGTCCTTGCCGGCATCAAGGTCACGGCCGAGGTCGTCGACCACCACAAGGGCGCGAAGATCGACATCCTTCGCTACAAGAACAAGACCGGCTACCGCCGCCGCCAGGGTCACCGCCAGCAGTACACGGCGATCAAGGTCACCGGCATCCCCACGGCTGCGAAGTAAGGGACTGAGACAAGATGGCACACAAGAAGGGCGCATCGTCCACTCGGAACGGGCGCGATTCCAATGCTCAACGGCTCGGCGTGAAGCGCTTCGGCGGTCAGACCGTCAACGCCGGTGAGATCCTGGTCCGCCAGCGCGGCACCCACTTCCACCCGGGCACGGGCGTCGGCCGCGGCAAGGACGACACCCTGTTCGCGCTGGACGCCGGTGCGGTGGAGTTCGGCACCCACCGTGGCCGCAAGGTCGTGAACATCGTTCCGGTCGCCTGATCCCCGTCCTTCCCAGGACTTCAGGGCTCAGGGCTCACGGCTCGTAGAGCGGTTTTCGCGGTTTTCTTCGCGAGGGCGGACCTCACTTCCCGGATTCCGGGAAGCGGGTCCGCCTTTCGCGTGTTGCAGTGAAGACATTTCGTACGTACGTATACGGCGTGCACGCCGCGCCACTCGCACTGGAGGCACCGAACCATGACCACCTTCGTGGACCGCGTCGAGCTGCACGTCGCCGCGGGTAACGGAGGCCACGGCTGTGCCTCCGTCCACCGTGAGAAGTTCAAGCCCCTCGGCGGCCCGGACGGCGGCAACGGCGGGCGTGGCGGCGACGTCACCCTGGTCGTGGACCAGTCCGTGACCACCCTCCTGGACTATCACCACAGCCCGCACCGCAAGGCCACCAACGGCAAGCCCGGCGAGGGCGGCAACCGCTCCGGCAAGGACGGCCAGGACCTGGTCCTGCCGGTGCCGGACGGCACGGTCGTCCTGGACAAGCAGGGCAACGTCCTCGCGGACCTCGTCGGGCACGGCACGTCGTACGTCGCCGCGCAGGGCGGCCGCGGGGGCCTCGGCAACGCCGCGCTCGCCTCCGCCCGCCGCAAGGCGCCCGGCTTCGCGCTGCTCGGCGAGCCCGGTGACGGCGGCGATGTCGTCCTGGAGCTCAAGACCGTCGCGGACGTCGCGCTCGTCGGCTACCCGAGCGCGGGCAAGTCCTCGCTGATCTCCGTGCTCAGCGCGGCCAAGCCGAAGATCGCCGACTACCCCTTCACGACGCTCGTGCCCAACCTGGGCGTCGTCACGGCCGGTGCCACCGTCTACACCATCGCGGACGTGCCCGGCCTCATCCCCGGCGCCAGCCAGGGCCGCGGCCTCGGCCTGGAGTTCCTGCGCCACGTCGAGCGCTGCTCCGTCCTCGTGCACGTCCTGGACACCGCGACCCTGGAGTCCGACCGCGACCCCGTCTCCGACCTCGACGTGATCGAGGCGGAGCTGCGCGAGTACGGCGCGGGCCTGGAGAACCGGCCGCGGCTCGTCGTCCTCAACAAGGTCGACATCCCCGACGGCCAGGACCTCGCCGACCTGGTCAGGCCCGACCTGGAGGAGCGCGGCTACCGCGTCTTCGAGGTGTCCGCTGTCGCCCACATGGGCCTCAAGGAGCTGTCCTTCGCCCTCGCCGAACTCGTCGCCGAGTCGCGGTCCGCGAAGCCCCAGGAGGAGGCCACGCGCATCGTCATCCGGCCGAAGGCCGTCGACGACACGGGCTTCACGGTCACCCGCGAGGAGGACGGCGGCGAGGCCGTGTACCGCGTGCGCGGCGAGAAGCCGGAGCGCTGGGTCCGCCAGACCGACTTCAACAACGACGAGGCCGTCGGCTACCTCGCGGACCGCCTCAACCGCCTCGGCGTCGAGGACGAGCTGATGAAGGCCGGTGCCCGCGCCGGCGACGGCGTCGCCATCGGCGCCGAGGACGACGCCGTCGTCTTCGACTGGGAGCCCACCATGTCCGCGGGCGCCGAGATGCTCGGGCGCCGCGGCGAGGACCACCGGTTCGAGGCGCCCCGTCCCGCGGCCCAGCGCCGCCGTGACCGCGACGCGGAGCGCGACGAGGCCGACCAGGCGTACGACGACTTCAAGCCCTTCTAAGGCTGCTCAGGGCCGGAGGGCCGGAAGCGGCTGGGGCGGCAACCGTCCGCCCCCGCCGCTCACCGCCGGGTCGCCGAAGGCCCCGGAACGTGTTCCGTTCCGGGGCCTTCGCTGTTCGTACGGTGCAGCGGGTCCGACAGTCACGGGTGGGCGGGTGGGAGAGCCCCGGCGCGGAGCGGCGGGGTCGCGGTTGCCGCCCCGGCCGAGGCCCCCGGCCCGGCTACGCCGACTCCAGCTCCTCCGTCGGGTCCGCGTCCATCGCGGCCTCCGCCGCGTCCACCGTCTCCGTGGACTCGTCCCGCTGCGCGGGGATCTCCGCCTCCACCCGGGCCTCGGCGCGGGCGCGGCGGGCGTCGGACTTGGCGCACAGATCCAGGGCCGCCCCGTTGAAGCGGACGATGGAGGGCGGGTCGGACGGGCCGAGGAGGTGCTCCTTCAGCTCGGCGCGGGACTCCGCGTACACGTCCTTCTCCGGGGACCGCACGGCCTGGAGGAGGGCGGGCACCCCGTCCGCCTCGGGCGCGAGGATCGTCGCGGCGCGCACCGTCGGGAAGCCCGCGCGGAAGTCCGGCTCGGAAAGTCCCGAGGTGTTGGCCACGGCGTACGGCTTCTCGCTGCTCAGCCAGTCCGACACGACCGAGGACACATCGCTGATCAGCAGGTCGGCCTGGTTGAAGCAGGAGAAGATCGCCGGCCGGGCCTCGGTGACGATCTGGTGCTCCCACTCGGGCAGCGCGGCCCAGTACGCCGCCTCCCAGGCAGCGGTCGCCTCGGCGATCGCGGTCCTGCTGTCGCCGTCGGGCGTGCCCTGGAGCATCATCCGCTCCATCTCGTCCGCGCTCCTGCGGAAGGACTTCGCGGTGAGGAGGTTCAGGGCGTCGGTACGGCGGGTCAGCTCGGCGGCGGCCTCGGGGCCGGGGCGGGCGCCGGAGCGGCGCGCGTTGGCCTCGCGGATCATGGCCTTGATGCGCTCGTTGGCGGCGCCCGCGGCGGGGATCTGGGAGCCGGTCATCGGGTGCGGCTTGTAGATCAGGCGCACACCGGGGTCGGCGAGCAGGTGCCGGACGATGTTCTCACCGGCGAGGACGACCGAGGTGTTGCCGGGGTTGCCGTCCCAGCCCTCCCAGGTCGGGGCGTACAGAACGGTCGTGAACGCACCCGTGGGCGCGCCCGCGTACGGCCGGATCGGGGAGAGCTGGGGGCGGCCGACCTCGACCACGTCCTTGTCCTCGACGCCGATGTCGGCGAGCTGGTAGCGCTCGCGGGCCGCGGGACCGGCCACCCACACCTCGTCGTACGCCTTCGCGTACGGGTTGCAGGAGGACAGCTTGTCGCTCTCGCCGTGGTTGATGAACGCGTGCTTGAGCGAGGGGATGCGCAGGACCTGCGAGGTCTTCGCGGCGTTCGCCGGGTGCAGCATCATCTTCAGCGTCGATGTCTCCAGGGAGAACATCGTGGCGACCTTCGGGAAGCAGATGATCGGCACGTCCGTGGAGTCGATCTTCTGCACCATGAAGCGCTCACGGAGCACGATCAGCGGCTTGCCGTCGAGCTGGGAGAGCGTGGAGAGCCACATGTTCGCCTGGTAGGCGGACGTCGTACCGCCGGAGAAGTACATCGCGACGGTCGGCTTGTACGCGGACAGCCACTCGTCCAGCCAGTCCATGACGGCCTGGTCGGCCTTCGCCCGCTTCTTCGGCAGCATCCAGGTCGCCAGGTACGCCGCGCCGCCGCCCATCAGGACGAGGGAGACGCCGAGGCCGATGCCGCCCCAGTAGGCGTCGGTGGTGGCGGCCGTCAGGAGCAGGCCCGCCGTCGCGGGCACGGAGAAGGTGAGCAGCCTGCGGGCCTGCTGGCGGGCCAGGATGCGCGGCGGGGCGGCGCTCAGGCGCAGCGCGGAGGCGTCGATGTTGCGCGTGACGATCGGCAGCGTACGGGCGCGCCGCACCATGACGGCGACGGCCTGGCAGCCGAAGTGCAGCGCGTAGAAGGCGAGCAGCGCGACGGTCAGCGGCGACTGCTCGGCGAGCGGCTCGATGCCGTCGATGCGCAGCAGCCCGACCAGGACCAGCATGTCGCGCAGGAGCTGCCGGACGGTGACATCGAAGCGGATCTTGCCCAGGAGGGACAGCAGACCCGGCTGCTTGTACTGCAGATAGATGTCGAGCGCGAGGTTGGCGGCCGACGCGGCGACGAACACCGGGACGTACGGCACGAGCGCGGTCACGAGCTGCGCCGCGAAGAGTGCGAGCATCGTCAGCAGCGCGATGAGCTGTACGACGCGGCGGGGGGCGAGTCCGGCGGAGGGCACGGGCTTGGGCTCCTGGCGGGGGGCGGTCGGAAGGGGGCAGAGGGGGAGCCGGAAGGGCTCGGGGCTCGGGGCGAGCTTCAGACGAGTGGGAGACCCCTGACCGTATGACGCTCGGTGCCTCCGTAGCAATCTTCCGTGACACCAATCACCGAATAAAGGGGCAAAGGTCATGTATCCGCGGGGCTCCGGAGCCCGTCCGCCCAGCGAAACGCGCGGGCGCGGCCGTCCCCCGCTCACGTACATTGCTGGTCCACAGCCACGGGGATCATTGGGGAAGCACGTGACAGGGGCAGCGGCAGCAGAGCGGGCGGACGGCGGAATCCGGGCGGACGTCGCCGGGGCGCACCGGGTCGTCGTCAAGGTCGGATCGTCGTCCCTGACCACCGCGACGGGCGGCCTGGACGCGGACCGCGTGGACGCCCTCGTGGACGTCCTCGCCAAGAGCAGGAGCGGCACGCACGGCCAGTCCGGGAGCGGTGTCCGCGGCCAGTCCGGGGGCGGCGTCCGCGGCCAGTCCGGGAGCGGTGTCCGCGGCCAGTCCGGAGACGGTGTCCGCGGCCAGTCCGGGAGCGGCTCGCAAGGCAGGCCCGGCAACGGGGGAGAGCGCGAGATCGTGCTCGTCTCCTCCGGTGCCATCGCCGCCGGGCTCGCCCCGCTCGGCCTGCGCCGCCGCCCCAAGGACCTGGCCCGCCAGCAGGCCGCCGCCAGCGTCGGCCAGGGCCTGCTCGTCGCCCGCTACACCGCGTCCTTCGCGCGCTACGGCGTCCGCGTCGGCCAGGTGCTGCTCACCACCGACGACACCAGCCGCCGCGCCCACCACCGCAACGCCTCGCGCACCCTCGACAAGCTCCTCGCCATGGGCGCCCTGCCCGTCGTCAACGAGAACGACACCGTCGCCACCGACGAGATCCGCTTCGGCGACAACGACCGCCTGGCCGCGCTCGTCGCCCACCTCGTCCGCGCCGACCTGCTCGTGCTGCTCTCGGACGTGGACGGCCTCTACGACGGCGACCCCGCCGCCCCCGGCACCGCGAGAATCGCCGAGGTCGGCGGCCCCGCAGACATCGCGCACGTCAGGATCGGCAGCGCGGGCAAGGCGGGCGTCGGCACCGGCGGCATGGTCACCAAGGTGGAGGCGGCCCGGATCGCCGCGGCCGCCGGCATCCCCGTGGTCCTCACCTCCGCGAGCCAGGCCGCCGACGCGCTCGCCGGCCGTGACACCGGCACCTACTTCCGCCCCACCGGACGCCGCTCGGCGGACCGGCTGCTGTGGCTGCAGCACGCCTCCGCGCCGCGCGGGGCCCTCACGCTCGACGACGGGGCGGTACGGGCCGTCGTCGAGGGCCGCAAGTCGCTGCTGCCCGCGGGCATCGCCGCCGTGGAGGGCGAGTTCATCGCGGGCGATCCGGTGGAGCTGCGGGACTCCGCGGGGCGGGCCGTGGCGCGCGGCCTGGTGAACTTCGACGCCAAGGAACTGCCGCGCCTGTTCGGCCGTTCCACGAGAGAGCTGGCCCGCGAGCTCGGCCCCGCCTACGAGCGCGAAGTGGTGCACCGGGACGACCTCGTCCTGCTGCACTCCTGACCCACTGACGGCGGTGCACCGCCTACCCGGCGGGCAGTGCACCATCCGCCCCGGCGAGAGGTGCACCACTATCCCCGGCGGCCTCGCGCACACCAGCGGAAAACAGGCCGAAAACAGGCGCGAACGCCGTGTCACGGCGGGCACGCCCAAGGTGAAACTCCGCAAAACCGCCCCGCGGGACCTCTTGTCCTGCTCAACTTTGTTGCGAGGCAGTTCCGCATGACCGTTGCATAACGACCGTCGTATGTCCGCACCACCACTGGTTGAAGGAGGCCGTCGTGAGACGAGTGCGCCCGGGGGCGGCGTCCCGCGGACCGGCTGAGCGTGCGCTGACCAGCGTCGCCGCGGGGGCGGCGTACACCGGCGACACGGCAGCGGGCCCCGACCACCTGACCCACGAGCAGCCACGCGAGGGCGAGCCGTCCGACGCGCCCCGCCTGTGGCACGTCACGCTGAGCGTGTCCGGTGCCAGGACACCGCTGCAGGAGGTACGGCGCGGCCTCGAACAGCTCGCCCACGACCACCCCTTTCTGCTCACCAGCAGATACGCCCAGGACCACGCGGAGATCCGCTACTGGGAAGAGGCCCGCGACCTGCACGACGCCGCCGCCGTTGCGCTGCGCCTGTGGGGCGAGCACCGGCAGAGCGCCCAGCTGCCGCCGTGGGAGATCGTCGGCCTCGAAGTGATCGACCGCGACACGTATCACCACCGGATCGCCGAGGGGTACGGACCCCTTCCCGCGACACCGGTCGGCGTGCACCCGTTCTAGCGCCGGTCGACTCCGGCCCCGCCCGGACGCACGAGGACCCCCCGGGGTTACCCGTGTCTTTCCGAGGCCGGTCAATACCGGCCAGTCTCATGGCTTCTCACGGTTCCTCACGGCTTCCACGGGGGCGCGGGGCGGTATCCCGTGTGATGTCTCGCACTGCGGAACACCCGCCGGGCACCCGCCCGCACGACGTTACGCTGCCCTCATGACCGCGCCCTCGCCGCTCTCGCCGTACGACAACATGTCCCCGGTCGCCCAGGCCGCCTACCGCTCACGCGCCGCCGCGGCCACCCTCGCGCCACTGCCGCGCGCCGAGAAGGACGACGCGCTGCTCGCCGTCGCCGACGCCCTCGAAGTGCGCACGGCGGAGATCGTCGCGGCCAACGCCAAGGACGTCGCGCGCGCCCGCGAGGCCGGCACCAGCGAGGCCGTCGTCGACCGCCTCACCCTGACCCCCGAGCGGGTGCGCGCCATCGCCTCCGACGTGCGCGACGTCGTCACCCTGCCCGACCCCGTCGGCGAGGTCGTGCGCGGCGGCACGCTGCCCAACGGCATCGACCTGCGCCAGGTCCGCGTCCCCCTCGGCGTCGTCGGCATCATCTACGAGGCCCGCCCCAACGTGACGGTCGACGCGGCCGCCCTCTGCCTGAAGTCCGGCAACGCGGTCCTCCTGCGCGGCTCCTCGTCCGCGTACGAGTCCAACACCGCTCTCGTGCGGGTGCTGCGCGACGCCGTGCACGGCGCGGGCCTGCCCGCCGACGCCATCCAGCTGGTGCCGGGCGAGAGCCGGGACTCCGTACGCGAGCTGATGCGCGCCCGCGGACTCGTCGACGTTCTCATCCCGCGCGGCGGCGCCTCGCTGATCCGCACCGTCGTCGAGGAGTCCACCGTCCCCGTCATCGAGACCGGCACCGGCAACTGCCACGTGTACGTGGACGCCCACGCCGACCTCGACACGGCCGTCGAGATCCTCGTCAACTCCAAGGCGCAGCGCGTCAGCGTGTGCAACGCCGCGGAGACCCTGCTCGTCCACCAGGACATCGCCGACGCCTTCCTGCCGCGGGCCCTCGACGCGCTCGCCGAAGCCGGTGTCACCGTGCACGCCGACGAGCGCGTCCAGACCTACGCCGACGCGTCCAAGGCCACCGTGGTGCCCGCGACCGCCGAGGACTGGGAGACCGAGTACCTCTCGTACGACATCGCGGCCGCCGTCGTCGACTCCCTGGAGCAGGCCGTCGAGCACATCCGGCTGTGGACCTCCGGCCACACCGAGGCCATCGTCACCACCTCGCAGCAGGCCGCGCGCCGCTTCACCCAGCTCGTGGACTCCACGACGGTCGCGGTGAACGCCTCCACGCGGTTCACCGACGGCGGCCAGTTCGGCTTCGGCGCCGAGATCGGCATCTCCACGCAGAAGCTGCACGCGCGGGGACCGATGGGACTGCCGGAGCTCACGTCGACGAAGTACATCGTGACGGGCGACGGCCACGTGCGATGACGGTGGTGCGCGGCCGATGACGGTGGTGCGCGGCCGATGACGGTGGTGCGCGGCGCGCAACGCGTCGCGCGAACGTCACGGGGTGGTGGGGCGACGAGGGTCACCACCCCTGAATTCCCGTTCTGTCTGCCCAAATTGCCCACTTCAGGTCTACGCTGGATGCGTGCCGGAGGACGTGGGGGGCATGCCGTTTCCCGACGGCTGGGAGCCCGACGACGACCGCGATCACGGGGATGCGGACGAAGAGTTCGCCTCCGTGGTCTTCGACGAGGATTTCGTGCGCGCCGCCGAGATCCATGAGCCCACCGCGGTGGAGCGGCTGCTCGCCGCCGCCCAGGCACGCGCCGAGGCGTCGGAGGCCGAGGCCCGCCGCGGCCGTACCCGCCGCCGCGGCACGGGCAGCCCGGACGACGACTACGACGACTACCCGTACCACGACGGGTACGGCCCCGACGACAACGGCGAGTTCGGACCCGACTACGCCGATTACGCGGAGTACGCCGACGACGCCGACGACCGGGACTTCCTGGAAGGCGGCCACGGACGCTACGGCAGATACCGGCGGTACGGCCGCCGCAACCCCAAGGTCCGCTGGCACCGCCCGGTCGCCTGGATGCTCGCCCTCCTCCTGGGCATAGGCATGGTCGCCTTCGCCTTCGCCGCGGTGTACCGCGGCGCGGCATCAGGCCGCCAGGACCGGATACCCCCGCCCGCCACCACCGAGATCGAGCAGAACGCGGGCCCCGCCGACGCCGGAACCCCCTCCGCCTCGGCCGACTTCGGCCAGTCCCCGGTGCCCGCGGAGCCCCGCAGGCCCTGACCGCGAAAGCCCCGGCCCGCGCCCGACCGCACCGCCCGCGTGCCCGGCCCGCGCCCTTCCGCGCCCTCGACGCACCCGCGCGCCCAACTGCGCCGCAGTCGCGAGGAGTTGTCAGAAGTTGTCGCGTACCAGGGCGTTTACCTCGACGCCACGAGACCTACTCTGAAGGTATGGGCGGGCCAGGAGAACCACCTTCGGGGACACCCGAGGGCGCTCCCGAAGGTCCCGGGGGCGAGGACGAGTACCGATCCGTCGTCTTCGACGAGTCGTTCGTGCGCGCTGCGCGACTGCAGGAGTTCTCCGCGCGTGAACGCATGAGTGATCACGCGCGTGCCGTGCGCCGCAGGCCGAGCCCGCACCGCCGCCTCTCCCGCCAGGTCGTCGTCCTCGTCGTCCTCATCGCCGTCGCCTTCGGCACCGCGATCTACATGGGGGTACGGCACCCCTACGGCAGCCCGGCGGCCAAGCGCCCCGACCCGCTGCGGATGACCGTGATCCCGCTCGCGCCCCAGGGCCGGGTGCCCGGCTCGGCGAAGGTGGCCGACCTGTTCGCCAGGAGCCCGGCCGCGCAGTTCCGCCTCGGCGCCGGCGGCATCAATCTGCCCGCGACGCGGCGCACCGCCCACTTCTCCGAGGACCAGGTCGTCTCCGCCCTCACCACGGCCAAGGACTACCTGGTCGAGTCCTCGCTCGACCCGGACGTCCTCATGGGCCGCGCCGTGCGCTCGCCCCGCGTCCTGCTCGACCCGGGCCAGCTCGACCAGTTCGACGAGAGCCTCGCCCACCCCGCGGCCGACGGGCGGCACGCCCCCACCGGCTGGATGGTGCGGTTCGACCCGGCGAGGACGGCGCTCGCCGACCCGGGGGTGCGCGTGCAGGGCACCCTGCGGGCCGCCGAGACCGACAAGGAGACCCTGGAGGTCTCCTCCGACCACACCTTCGTCTACGCGCTGCGTCCCGCCGCCACCGACCAGCGCGCGCGGGCCTCGCTGTTCACCGTCCGGCGCGAGCTGCACTTCCGCTTCGACCGCGACGACCTGCGCATGCACCAGGCCGAACTGCTCGTCTCCTACATCCAGGCGGGTCCCCTCGCCTGCGCCGCCGACACGACGCGGGTCCTCCGCCCGCTGTTCGCGGACGAGCGGGCGAAGGCAGGCGGCCCCGCGGGCACCGACCCGTACGCGACGGGGAGCGCGACGGCGCTGTGCGGGACGCTGGCGGGGGCGGCGCAGCCGAGGCTGTGAGGCCTCGGCCGGTGCCTGAGGCGCCTTGGCCGACTGCTCCCCGCCTGAGTCGTTCTACTCGTTGCCGTCGGTGGGGCGGTCCGAAGGGGTGTCGCCCGGTCCTCCCGGCCCTCCCGGTCCTCCGGGTGCGCCACCGCCGTTGCCCGGCTGCCCGGTGAACTTCCCGCGCAGCTTGCCGCCCAGGTCGCCCGCGCCGCCCGCGATGTCCGAGACCAGCTTCATCAGCGGGTCCTTGCTGGTGCGCACGTCCTCCGCGTACGACGACGCGGACTGCCGGAAGGAGTCGGTGACCGAGGTGTCCGAATCCTCGTCGCGGCGCGGGTAGTGACCGTCCATGATGCGCTGGTAGTCGCGGGTCGCGGCCCACTTCTTCAGCTCGGCGGCGCGCACGGTGGTGAAGGGGTGCGAGCGCGGCAGCACGTTCAGGATCTTCAGGACGGAGTCGCGCAGGTCGCCGCCCGCCTCGTACTCCTCGGCCTGCTCCAGGAACGCGTCCACGTTCATCTCGTGCAGGTGGTTGCCACCGGCGATCTTCATCAGGCCGCGCATGGACGCCTGCAGGTCCTGGCCCACCAGCAGGCCCGCGCGGTCCGCGGACAGCTCGGACTTGCGGAACCACTCGCGCAGCGCGGTCACGATCGCCATGATCGCGACATTGCCGAGCGGGATCCACGCCACCTTCAGGGCGAGGTTCGTCAGGAACAGCAGGATCGTGCGGTACACGGAGTGGCCCGAGAGGGCGTGGCCCACCTCGTGGCCGACGACCGCCCGCATCTCCTCCTCGTCGAGGAGCTCCACCAGGCCGGTCGTGACGACGATGATCGGCTCGTCGAGACCGATGCACATGGCGTTGGGCTTCGGGTCCTGCTGGACGTACATCGCCGGGACCTTCTCCAGGTCCAGGATGTAGCAGGCGTCCCGGAGCATGGTGTTCAGGTGGGCGAACTGGGCGTCGGATACGCGTACCGAGTCCGAGAGGAACAGCAGCCGCAGGCTGCGCTCGGGCAGCAGCCCGCTGAGGGCCTTGAAGACCGTGTCGAAGCCGGTGAGTTTGCGCAGGGCCACCAGGGCCGAGCGGTCCGCGGGGTGCTCGTACGCCCGGGACGAGATGCCGGGGAAGCGCCTGCGCTGCCTGCCGGGCACGTTCTCCTGCCCGTGCCCCGCGCCGTTGTGGTTGCCGTCGGTCATGCCGCATCCCCCATGTCGTGTCCGATCTGTGCCCCCGAGACGAACCCCAGCCTAGGCGGAGATACCGTGGCGAGGCAGCACACAGAAGGAGTCATCCGCCATGGAGCACATCTCCGCAGCCGAAGCCCTCACCCTCGCCGCCCACGCCGCGGGCAAGCAGGGTCCGGGCAACCTGCTACGCGTCGTGCTGATCGTGATGGTGGTGGGCTGCGTCCTGGTGGCCTGGCTGCTGTTGCGCGGGTACCGGCAGGGGAACGAGCGTAAGGACGCGCCGGCGGGTGCGGACGGTTCCCCGGACGGCGTGGCGGACCGTACGCCGAGTGGCGGGTTGTCGGACAGCCGTACGCCGAGTGGCGGGTCGTCGGACAGCCGCGAGAGCTGATCGCGGGCGGAACGGGCGCCGGCGCGGGCCCGCGTCCCGTACCGCAACGGTGGAGTCGGCGTGATCGCCGCCCGGGTGCCCGCATACGATGGCCCCGAGTCTTTATCCCGATCCCACACACCGGATAGGTCCTGCTGACGATGAGCCTCCACAGCAACGCCGCCGCCCAGCTGGTCTCCCTCGCCTCCGAGGGCGGCGAGCACGGCGGCGGCCACGAAAGCCTCAGCCCCTACGTCACCGGTGGCGGCGCCCTGCTCGCGCTGCTCCTGCTGCTGTGGATCACCACCCGCTTCAACCGCGACCGCTGAGCCCCGGGGCCCGGCCTGCCGGTCGGCCGCGGGCAGGGACGGCTGACGGCCCGGCCGCGGGCCCGGACGGCTGACGGCAGGACCCGCTCGCCGGGCCGGTAGTGTCTGCACGCATGGGAGAGCAGGACATGCCGACCGGCCCTCAGGGCGGCCCGGGCGCGGGACCGGCGAGCGCCGCCAAGCGCCGCCTCGGCGTCATGGGCGGAACGTTCGACCCGATCCACCACGGACACCTGGTGGCGGCCAGTGAGGTCGCCGCCCAGTTCCACCTCGACGAGGTCGTGTTCGTGCCGACCGGGCAGCCGTGGCAGAAGAGCGACAAGAAGGTCTCGCCGGCCGAGGACCGCTATCTGATGACGGTCATCGCGACCGCCGAGAACCCGCAGTTCTCGGTCAGCCGCATCGACATCGACCGCGGCGGCCCCACCTACACCACGGACACTCTGCGCGATCTGCGCCGCCTCAACCCCGAGACGGACCTCTTCTTCATCACGGGCGCCGACGCGCTCGGCCAGATCCTCACCTGGCGGGACACCGAAGAGCTGTTCTCGCTGGCCCACTTCATCGGCGTCACCCGGCCCGGCCACACGCTGGCCGACCCCGGCCTGCCCGAGGGCGGGGTCTCGCTGGTGGAGGTGCCCGCCCTCGCCATCTCGTCCACGGACTGCCGCGCGCGGGTCGCGGGCGGGGATCCCGTCTGGTATCTGGTGCCGGACGGCGTGGTGCGTTATATCGACAAGCGCGAGCTGTACCGCGGCGAGTGAGCCGAGAGGGGCACCGGTGAACGACCGACAGTACGACCCTTATGCGGGCCAGGACCCGTATGCGGGTCAGTACGCGGGTGACGCGGCCCCGTACGCGGGCGACGCGGCGGACCAGTACGAGGTCGTCGGGTACGACGAGTACGGGCAGCCGGTGTACCAGCTGGTGCGGCAGCACCAGGTTCCTCCGCAGGCGCAGCCTTCGTACGACTCGTATGACTCGTACGACTCGTACGGCAGGTACGACAACACGTATGCCGCGCAGCAGCACCAGCAGCACCAGCAGCACCAGCAGCACCAGTCACAGCAGGCCCAGGGACATGGGCCTGACCCTTACGCCTCGGGTGTGGTGCCGCCCCAGTCGCATGCGGCGGAGGAGCAGGGCGGCTGGATTCCGCAGCAGCAGCAGCACGCGCCGCAGCAGCACGCACCGCAGCATCACGCGCAGGAGCACGCGCCGCAGCATCACGAGCCGAAGCAGCAGCATCACGAGCCGCAGGCGCCACATGAGCCCCAACAGCCCCCTCAGGCCCACGAGTCCCAGGAACCCCCCGAGTACCGGACCGAGCAGTTCTCGTTCATAGAGGAACCGGACGAGGAGTCCGAAGACGTCATCGACTGGCTGAAGTTCACCGAGAGCCGCACCGAGCGGCGCGAGGAGGCCAAGCGGCGCGGCCGTTCCCGCGTCGTCGCGCTCGTGGTGGTGCTCGTGCTCGCGGTCGTCGGCGGCGTCGGCTATCTGTGGGCGGCGGGCGACCTGCCTGGCCAGTCGGAGGAGAAGTCCGGCGGCGCCGCCGCCACCGGCCCGCAGAAGCGTGACGTGGTCGTCGTGCACCTGCACAACACCAAGGGCGGCGGCACGTCCACGGCGCTTCTGGTGAACAACACCACCACCAAGCGCGGCACCACCGTCCTGCTGCCCAACTCCCTCGCCATGACGGGCGACGACGGCAGCGGCACCACGCTCGCCAAGTCCGTCGAGGACGACGGCTCGACCGGGACCCGCGAGGCGATCGACACCGCGCTCGGCACCCATGTCGAGGGCACCTGGCGTCTGGACACCCCCTACCTCAACAACCTCGTCGAACTCGTCGGCAACATCGACATCGACACGAACGCCGACGTCCCCGACCCGAAGGCGAAGAAGAAGGGCGAGGCGCCGCTCGTCAAGAAGGGCGAGCAGCAGACCCTCAGCGGACCGATGGCCGTCGCGTACGCCACCTACCGCGCGCCCGCCGAGGCGGAGAACGCGCAGCTCACCCGGTTCGGGCAGGTCATGCAGGGCATCCTGCGCAAGCTGTCGTCCGACCCGCAGGCCGCGACCGTCACCGTGCAGTCGCTCGCGCAGATCCTCGACCCGTCCCTGAAGGAGAAGGACCTCGGCACCTTCCTCGCCAAGCTCGCCGACCGCGCCAAGGGCGGTGACTACGCCACCGCGCTGATGCCCGTGCAGCAGGACGGGACGCTGTCCGAGAAGACCGGCGCGAGCATGGTCAAGGACGTCCTCGGCGGCACGGCGAAGAGTCCGGAGCAGGGCGCGGCCGTACGGGTCGGTGTGAAGAACGCCACCGGCGACAAGGACGCCACCCAGAAGGCCCGGATCGCCCTGGTCAACGGCGGCTACACCTTCGTCGACTCCGGCACCGGCTCGGGTTCGTCGGCGACGTCGCAGGTCACCTACGCCGACGCGGCCAAGAAGGCGGAGGCGGAGGAGGTCGCCAAGACCCTCGGCCTGCCCGCGAGCGCGGTCAGCAAGGGCAAGGCGGCACCGAACGCGGATGTGTCGGTGGTGCTCGGCGGGGACTACTAAATCCTTCAGGTCCTTCCGGGTCCTTCCGGGTCCTTCCGAGACCCTGCCGGGGTCCTTCCGAGACCCTGCCGGGGTCCTTCCGGGGTCCTGCCGGGGCTTCGGGAGGGTCCCGGAAGGACCGCGAAACAATCTTCTGGGGAGCCGTGGGCGGTCCGTGAGACCCTTGAGGGGTATTGCCCATCGAAGGAAAGCTCTCTAGTGACCGCCACGGACCGCTCCACCGAGCTCATCACCGTCGCCGCCCAGGCGGCCGCCGACAAGCTCGCGCACGACATCATCGCGTACGACGTCAGCGACGTGCTGTCGATCACGGACGCCTTCCTGCTCGCCTCCGCACCCAACGACCGCCAGGTCAAGTCGATCGTCGACGAGATCGAGGAACGCCTGAACAAGGAGCTCGGCGCCAAGCCGGTGCGCCGCGAGGGCGACCGCGAGGCCCGCTGGGTCCTGCTCGACTACGTCGACATCGTGGTGCACGTCCAGCACAGCGAGGAGCGGGTGTTCTACGCCCTCGAGCGCCTGTGGAAGGACTGCCCCGAGATCGCCCTGCCGGAGGACGCCAAGGCCACCCGTGGCAAGGGCGCCGAGTACGCCGAGCGTCAGCAGGCGGCCGAGGAGGCCGGAGTACTGCGCGATCTCGGCGGTGAGCTGCGGTGAACAACCGCGGCTGCCGCATCATCCTGTGGCGCCACGGCCAGACCGCCTGGAACCTGGAGCGGCGCTTCCAGGGCACCACGGACATCGAGCTGACCGACACGGGCGTCGCCCAGGCCCGGCGCGCCGCCCGGCTGCTCGCCTCGCTGAAGCCGGACGCGATCGTCGCGTCCGACCTGAAGCGGGCCGCCGCCACGGCCGCCGAGCTGGCCGCGATCACGGGCCTGGACGTCACCCACGACGAGGGCCTGCGCGAGACGTACGCCGGGGCCTGGCAGGGCCTCACCCACGACGAGATCATCGCCACGCACGGCGAGCAGTACGCCGCCTGGAAGCGCGGCGAGCCGGTGCGCCGCGGCGGCGGTGAGCTGGAGACCGAGGTCGCCGACCGGGCCGCTCCCGTCGTCCTCGCGCACGCCGAGAAGCTGCCCGACAACGGCACCCTCGTCGTGGCCAGCCACGGCGGCACGATCCGCACGACCATCGGCCGCCTCCTCGGCCTGGAGCCGCACCACTGGGAGGGCCTCGGCGGGCTCTCCAACTGCTGCTGGTCCGTCCTCGGCCAGGGCGCACGCGGCTGGCGCCTGCTCGAGCACAACGCCGGCACGCTGCCGGAGCCGGTGCTCGGCGACGACGACTAGCGGGCGACCGGGCCCGTCGTCGCCCCCTCCCGCCGCCCTCCCGGAGGCGATTTCGCATTCGGGCAGGTCGCAGGCTAAAGTTCTTCTTGTTCGCCCCGCCGAGCGGGACGAAACACCGTGCGGCTCCGCCGCGTGGGACGAGGGGCTATAGCTCAGTTGGTAGAGCGCCTGCATGGCATGCAGGAGGTCAGGAGTTCAATTCTCCTTAGCTCCACAATCCCGGTCCCGTCCCCTTCCAGGGGGCGGGACTTTTTGTTCCCTCCCTTTCCCGCGCCTCACGTCTCACGTGGCGCGTCTTTCTCGTATCGCATGGCCTTCTCCCAGTTCACTGCGCACGCCGCCGCCGACTGCCGCAGCCGCTCCATTCGTGTCCGCGTGTCCTCGTCGTCCGGTGTGTACGCCACGATGCGGCACTCCGGCATGCCGTTGATGGACAGCGACACCGACGTCATCCGCAGCTCGCCGACCGCCTTGTGCCGGAACGTCTTGACCCGCGGGCCCGGCGGCACCACGTCACCGCTCGCCCACAGCCGCGCGAACATCGGGCTCGCCGCGGACAGTTCCCGTACGAAGTCCTCCCAGGCGGGCTCGCCCACGTGTCTGCCGTACGCCCCGCGCAAAGTCGCCACCATCACCGGCAGCTCCGAGTCCCGGAAGACCAGCGGGCAGTCCGGCTCGGGCACGACGAACAGCGTCCACAGCACGTTCGCCACGCCTATCGCCGCCACCTCCGGGACGAAGAAGAGGTGGGTGTAGGCGACGTTGGTGGCGAGGATGTCGTACCGCGAGTTGTAGACCACCGCCGGGTGCGGGTCCAGGGCGTCGAGGATGCCCTGGATCTCCTGGCCCACCACCGTCGCGGCCGCCTGGTGCCGCGCGACGTACGGCACCTGCGCCAGCTGGTACAGATGCTCGCACTCCGCCTTGTCCAGCCGCAGCGTGCGCGCGACGGCGTCCAGGACCTGGGCGGAGGCGTTGATGGGGCGGCCCTGCTCCAACCACGTGTACCACGTGACGCCGACGCCGGAGAGCTGGGCGACCTCCTCGCGGCGCAGGCCCGGGGTGCGGCGGCGGGGGCCGGGCGGCATGCCCACGTCGGCGGGGGTGACGCGGGCGCGCCGGCTGCGCAGGAAGGCGGCCAGCTCGGTGCGGCGGCGGGTGGGGCCCGGTGCTGATCCGTGTGGCGACGCCTGAGCCGGTGCCTGGGCCTGTGCCTGGGCCATTCCTGAAATCGGTGCCGGTGCCGGTGCCGGTGCCGTCGGTTCGGTGATCCCCCGCATGTCCATCGTCGTCACGTCCCCCATCCTCGGCCCCTGCCCCAGCCGTTGCCAGGTGCTGCCAGTACCAGCATCAGCGGGCTCTCACTCCCCGTATCGGAGTGAGGCCACGCTCAGGGGCATGACCACATCGACCCCAGCCCCGGCGGCCCCCGCCCCAACTCCTGCGTCCAGTAAAGCCCCTGGCACTGACAACGGCCCCGGGCGCCTGCTCGCCGTCGTCCTCACCGCTCAGTTCATGGCCCTGCTCGACGTGTTCATCGTCAATGTCGCCGCGCCCTCCATCCGCGTCGACCTGCACGCGTCCGGCGCCGGGCTGCAACTCGTCATCGCCGGCTACACCATCACGTACGCCGTGCTGCTGATCACCGGTGCCCGTCTCGGCGAGCGGCTCGGCCACCGCCGCGTCTACCTGGCCGGCCTCGCCGTGTTCACCGCCGCCTCGCTGGCCTGCGGGCTGAGCCAGAGCACCGGGCAGCTGATCGCCTTCCGGCTCCTCCAGGGCGCGGGCTCCGCCGTCATGATCCCGCAGGTGCTCAGCCTCATCCAGCGGAACTTCACCGGTGAGGCGCGGATGAAGGCGCTCGGCGCGTACTCGGCGGTGCTCGCGACCGGTGCCGCCGCGGGGCAGGTCGTCGGCGGCGTCCTCGTCAGCGCCGATCTGTTCGGCACCGGCTGGCGGCCGGTCTTCCTGGTGAACGTGCCGGTCGGCGCGGTGCTCCTCGTCCTCGCCGCACGCGTGCTGCCCCGCGACGACAGCGGTGCGCAGGGGCGTGCGCGCGGCCTGGACCTGCCGGGGCTCGTGCTGCTCGGTGCCGCCGTGTCGGCGCTCACGGTGCCGCTGGTGCTCGGCGAGCAGGAGGGCTGGCCGCTGTGGACGTGGATCTCGTTCGGCGCCGCCGCCGTGGTCTTCGCGGTGTTCTGCGGATACGAGGGGCGGCTCGCCCGGCGCGGCGGTGCGCCGCTGATCTCGCCGCGCGTCCTGCGAGTGCCCGGCATGGGCCTCGCGGTGTTCCGGCTCGCCACGGTGATGGCGGTCAACTCCGGTTTCCTCTTCGTGCTGTCGCTGCACATCCAGGGCGGGCTCGGCTTCAGCGCGCTGCGCGCAGGGCTGACGTTCGCGCCGATGGCGATGGTCTTCGGAGCGGTCGGCCTGACCTGGCGCACCTGGCCCGCCGCGCTGCAACGGGCGCTGATCCCCGCCGGGTTCGCACTGGCGGGGGTGTCGGCCCTCGCGGTGGGGTTGCTGCTGCGGGACGGCGACGACGGCGGCCCGCTGCTGTACGCGGCCTTCGCCGTCGGCGGCGTGGGGCTCTCGCTGGGCTTCAGCCCCACCCTCACGCGCGCGTTGGCGACGGTGGGGCAGCAGGACGCGGCGGACGCCAGTGGACTTCTCGCCACCGTCACCCAGCTCGGACAACTCACCGGTGTCGCCGCTTTCGGCGCGATTTACCTCGGTGGCATTGAGTCGCAGGGGGCTCCTGGGGCGTATACATCGGCGGACGCGCTCCTGGTGTGCTTCTACGCGCTCGCCGGGGCGGCCGCCCTGGGTGCCGTGTCCGGACTGGTACGTATGCGTCGCTGACCGGCTCGCCGTGGTCGTGGCAGAATCGACGGGGCCGGAAGGGGACAGCACCAAAGCGCCGACGGTGACCCGACGGGAGGGAGAGCGCGATGCCTGCGAGCATCCTCGAAGAGGCCCGAAGCCTCTTCGGAGCGGCGGACATACGGATCGGGGACGCCACGCTCCTCCACTGCCCTTCCTGCGGTTCGGCCCATGTGGCCCAAGTCCTCGGAGACAACGGCGGAGTCAGTTACGTGTGCACGGCCTGCGGCCACAGCTGGAGCTGATCGATGGGTGCACACAGGCGTAAATGCGACTGGTGCGGCAGCGGTACGCCGATCGTCCGCGACATGGAACCGGTCAACCCGGACTATCAGTACTGGTGCGAGGAGTGCGCACGGGCGCTGATCATAAAGGGCGACCCCATCGAGACGTACCGCGAACTGGAGGGCGAGCCGATCTACGGCCGCCTCCTGGACGAACACTGCACCCTCAAACGGTTCTACTCCTTCGCCACCGCCTGAACGTCCGCCCCCGCCCGAGGAGCCCGGCGGGGCTCCGCGGACGGCGGCGTGGAGGGCGAACCGTGGTCCCCGCGCGCACGCCTCACCACCGTGCGCGCGGTGACGGCGAGGAACGCCGCAGCGGCCAGCGGATAGATCGCGGACAGCGTCATCTGGCCAAAGTTCTGGTCGAGTTCCGGCCGTCCAGGAGTGTGCGGCACCCACCACAGGGCGTACGAACAGAACACCAGGGCAAGCCCGCCCGCCGCCGCCCAGCGGCCCGTGCCGCCCCACCGCGTCGCCCGCGACCACAGCAGCAGCACCATCGGCACGCACCACACCCAGTGGTGCGACCACGACACCGGACTGACGAGCAGCGCGGTCGCCGCGCAGGCGGCCGCGCCCCAGGCCCGCTCGCCCCGTGCCGCCGCGGCCACCGCCACGGCCAGCCCCACCGCGCAGACGAGCCCCGCGCACACCGCCCAGAGGACGCCCGGGTCCGGGGTGTGCAGCAGCCGGGCGAGCACCCCGCGCACGGACTGGTTGGCGGTGTTCTCCGGGCGCCCGGCCCGGTCCGTGGAGAAGATCACCCGGGTCCAGAAGGTCCGTGAGTCGGCGGGCAGCACCACGGCCGCGCAGAGCGTCGCCCCCAGGAACGTGGCGGCGGCCACGCACGCGTGCCGTACGGCAGGCCGCCACACGCCCCGCCGTGCCGCGACGGCGACACCGACGAGCAGCAGGAAGACGGCGAACAAGGCGGGCGTGAGCTTGATCGCCGCGGCGAGCCCGATGCCCGCCCCCGCCCACCGGTGGCCGGGGCGCCGGGTCAGGTCCCACATCACCAGGACGGCGAGCAGCAGATTGATCTGCCCGTAGCGCAGGGTCGTCCACACCGGCTCCGCCCACACGGCGAGCGCTGACGCCCACAACGCGGTCGCCACGCGCGCGTGGCGCCGCTCGCCGACCAGGAGCAGGGACAGCCGTACGAAGACGACGAGGAGCAGCAGGTTGCCGAGCGTGGCCAGCGGACGCAGGTCCGCCGGTTCCAGCAGGGTCAGCGGTGTGAACAGCAGCGCCGAGAACGGTGGGTACGTCACGGGCAGGTCGGCCTCGGTGGCCCGCAGCGCGTACAGGTCGACACCCGACCGCACGGCCAGGCCCTCCGTGCGGTAGACGAGCAGGTCGAGCATCGAGACGTCGGCCGCGCGCTGCGCGGCCCAGAAGAGGACGAAGGAGAGCAGGCAGCCCAGGGCGGCGAGAGGCACCTGGCGGCGGACGACGGTGGTCGCGATCACGGTCACGAGGGCGGACGGTAATGGTCCCGTGCGTACGCCCGGGAAACGATTTGGTGGACTGCGGGGGTGACCGTGTAATGTTGGCGGAGCCGCCGGGGAAACCGGGCGGAGCAGCAACAAGGGGCTATAGCTCAGTTGGTAGAGCGCCTGCATGGCATGCAGGAGGTCAGGAGTTCAATTCTCCTTAGCTCCACAGCAGATGAGTGGGCCACCCGATCCGGGTGGCCCGCTTTTTCGTGTTCTCAGCGTTCTCCGTGTCTCAGCGTTCTCCGTGTTCTCGGCGTTCTCCGTGTTCCCCACGTTCAGCGTGTTCGTCGTGTTCAGCGTGTTCTTTGAGTCCCTCGCGGTCCGCCCGCCTCGGACGCCTCTGACGTGGTCGTCCCGAGAACGGTGACTCGGGCCACACGGCACCCGAAGGTGTGACCCGAGTCGCAGTCCCGGAACGCCGTCACTGCCGTCCGCTGCCGAGCGCCCTGCGGATGCGGCCCCGCGGCAGCATCGCCGGAGCCGTGGACGGGGCCGGTCCGGGGGCGCCGGTGCGGTCCTCCTCGACGCGCAGGGCGAGGGCCGGGCAGCGGCGGACGGCACGCTGGGCGCGGGCCTCCGCGTAGCGCGGCACCGCCGCCTCCGCGACCGCGGGGAAGCCGTCCGGGCCGAGCTGGATCAGCTCGGGGACGATGTCCGCGCACAAGCCGTGGCCCTGGCACAGCGTCCAGTCGACGGCGAGCTTGCGGCCGCTGGACGCCCCGCCCTGCGGGCTCTCCTCGTGCAGCGGCAGGACGCCCTCCACGGGCCGCCCGCAGCCGCCGCCGAGGACGTGCGCGGCGAGATCGTCGGTGAAGGCCGCGATCGAGGACTCCAGGAACGCCGCCGAGCCGTCCGGGTGCTTGCACGCACCCCGCCGCTTCACCGCCCTCGTCACCTCGCGCAGCGCCTCCAGGGCGGTGGGCCCGCCGCCGTCCAGGACGTCCGCGAGGCCGCGGGCGGCGGCGGGCAGCCCCAGATAGCAGGGGCCGCACTGGCCCGCGCTCTCGGCCGCGAGCCAGTGCGCCACCCGCAGGGACTCGCCCAGCGGACAGGTGTCCGGGCCGATGGGCAGGACCGCGCCCGCCCCGAGAGCACCCCCACGGGCCTCCAGGGAGGCCCCTGAGACGACCGCGTCGTGGGAGGCGACCGCGTCCAGCCACCTGCCGTGATAGCCGCCCGTCAGGACGCCCTGCGGCAGCGACGGCGCGCCGGCGAGCTGCAGAACGTACCGCAGGGGCACTCCGGTCGGGACCTCCAGGACCATGGGCCGCGCGACCGCGCCGGAGAGGGTGAGGAGCACGGTGCCTGGCTCGTCGCGCAGGCCGGTGCGGCGGTAGCGGTCCGGGCCGATCCGGGCGGCGACGGCGAGCTGCGCGAAGGTCTCGGCGTTCGACAGGAGCGTCGGCGCTCCGCCGACGCCCGACTCCGACGTGCGCACCTTGCGTCCCGGGGGCAGCGGCGGACCGCCGTCCGCGGACCGTACGAGGGCCGACGACTCGCCGGTGACCATGCGCACGGGATTGCGCTGCACGCGCGCGCGGAGACTCGAACCGCGCCGGTCGCCGAGGCCGCGCTCGGCCAGCGCCGCCCGCGTCGACGCCTCCGTGGAGTCGCGTGTGACCCCGACGACGAGCGTGCGGGCGCCCAGCGCCTCCGCGGCGAGGAGGGCGCCGTCGAGGACGAGGTGCGGGGCGCGGTTGATCAGGACGGTGTCCTTGCGGCAGGCGGGTTCGTCCTCGCTGCCGTTGACGACCACCACGGGGCGCACCCCCCGCCGGATCGCGGCTTCCGCGACGGCCCGCAACTTCTTGGCGAACGGGAAGCCCGCACCGCCGCGGCCGCGCAGCGCGATCTCTTCGGCGAGGGTGGCGAGCCGCTCGCCCGCGATCGGTTCCAGCGGGCCGTGCACCTTGAGGTGCATGGCGAGGTCGAGCCGTTCGACCAGGTCGAAGCCCGAGGTCAGGAGCGGAAGCCCGACGACGCGGACTTCGGGGACGTCCGGCAGGGACGTGTTCACTTGCTGCCTCCGGTGGGGGCGTTCCAGGGTTCGCCGGTACTGGGTGCCTGGAACGGGCCGAGTAGCTGCTGCGTGCCGGGGCCGCCTTGCGCCGGCGGGGGCGCGGACGGCGGCGGGGGAGGTCCGGGTGCGGGCGGCTGGTGAAGGGGCTGCGGCCCGGTCGCGTACGGATCGGCTGCGGGGCTGGAACCCCTGTCTCCGTAGTAGTCGTGTCGGGTGTCCTGGTGGCCGTACCGGCCAGCCAGGGTGTCGTCACCGACGTCCACGGAGCCGTACCGGCCCGCCGACGCGGCGTACCTGCTGTCCGGGAAGTCGTACCTGCTGTCTACGGGGGCATACCTGCTGTCTACGGAGACGTATCCGTTCTCTACAGAGGCGTATCCGCTGTCTACGGAGAGGTGCGGGAGGGAGGCCGTGGGGGCCTCCGCAGGAGGTGGGGGAGAGGGGGTGGGCCACCGGGGTGTCACGGTGGGCAGCGCCTCGGTGGGCTGGAGGTCCGGGGGCAGGTCCGTGTCGTGGCCGGAGGGTGTGGCCAGCGCGCGGTAGGCGGCGGCCATGCCGGAGACGGGGTGCTGGTCGGGCGGCGCGGCGGCGAAGCGGCCCGATGCGGTGCCGGGCAGCGGCGTGGAAGCGGTGTCCCACGCGGGAGCGGAGCTTTCGCGGCGCCGGGACCCGGACGGCGCGGGCCGCTCGTCCGGTTCGAGGAGGGCGAAGACCTGGGCGGCGACCTTGCGCTTGACCGGGAGCGGGGCCGCGCGCAGCGCCACCGCCCCGGCCACCGCGAGCAGGCACAGGCAGTACAGGGCGACCACCCAGGGCTTCGGGGCGCGGCCCGCGTACAGGCCGTGGATCAGGGCGGCGCACCAGGCCGGGTAGGCCAGCATGTGCAGGGCCCGCCACCGGGACGCGACCTGGACGGGGGAGACGAAGGCGCTGCGCAGGGCGCCGGTGACACTGGTGGTGATCATGAGCAGGCCGGCGAGCGAGCCGAGGCCGATGAGTCCGTCGCCCCCCGTCACACCGAGGCCGAAGGGCACCAGGGCACCCACGAAGGACACGTGGTCGAGCGCGAGCTTCACGGTGCCGTGCAGGAGCAGGAAGCCCACTGCCGCGATCGCCGTGCCCCGGTGCACGGCCTGGGCGAGCAGTCGCTGACGCGAGCGCAGGAAGAGCCGGTCGGAGGCGACCAGGCCCCACATCACGGACGCGGTCAGGGCCACCAGGGACAGGACGCCGGTGGTGAAGTCGAGGGCGGCCCGGAAGCCGTCGCCACCGGCGAACACGGCCAGGGGTATCAGCAGCAGCGCGGCGACGGTGGCCAGGGAGCGGACCGCTCTGCCCGGCCGCCGGTAGGTGGGAAGGGCGGGTGAGGACGCGGCGGGTGCCGAGGGGCCGACGGGCGGGAAGGGGGCGGAGGTCCGGGAGGAGCGCGTGGGGGAGGCGGGGGGAGCTGAACGCTGGGGCGTCTCGCGACGCGGGTTCAGAGGGTTCATGGGGCGACTCCGAAATGGTCCGATCGCCGCATGCTAGGTCGCGCCATACCGACGGGTACGTGGTTTGAGTTATTGCGTTGTTATCAAAGCGCGACTCGATCTTGGTGTTGCCCCGATAGTGGCGGTACGCGGGGTAACCCTTGGCCAAGGCTGTGGCGCGGGTGAGGCGAGGTGGGACGTCCTGCCGCTGCCGCCCGGCCGGGTCGAAGCCCGGACAAAGCGCGTCGCCCGGCTCCGGAGCCCTGCGGTACCCTGACGCCATGCGTGCCGTACGCCTTCTGCTTAGCGGGCCGCGCTGATCAGTCCCGACCGTGCAGTGAACACGGTCGGAATCGGCGCGGCGTCCCCTCCTGTGCGAGGGGCATTTTTGTTTGGCCGTCCGGCCATGTCCGCAGGCAGAGACGATCGATGGAGCTTTGAAGACCATGAGCGAGACGAATTCCTCCGCCACCGCTGAAGGCGCGGGAGGCGCGGGAGGCGCCCCCTCGGCCGCCGAGGCGGCCGCACCGCACCGCTACACAGCCGCCCTGGCGGCCCGGATCGAGGCGCGCTGGCAGGACTTCTGGGACGCCGACGGCACGTACGAGGCGCCCAACCCGAGCGGCGACCTGGCCGGTGACCCGGCCGTCGTCGAACGGCCCAAGAAGTTCATCATGGACATGTTCCCCTACCCCTCGGGTGCGGGCCTGCACGTGGGCCACCCCCTGGGGTACATCGCCACCGACGTCTTCGCCCGCTTCCAGCGCATGACGGGCCACAACGTCCTGCACTCCCTGGGCTTCGACGCCTTCGGCCTGCCCGCCGAGCAGTACGCCGTGCAGACCGGCACGCACCCGCGCGTGTCCACGGAAGCCAACATCGACAACATGAAGGCGCAGCTGCGCGCCCTGGGCCTGGGCCACGACAAGCGCCGCTCCTTCGCGACGATCGACCCGGACTACTACAAGTGGACCCAGTGGATCTTCCTGCAGATCTTCAACTCCTGGTACGACGACGAGGCGAAGAAGGCCCGCCCGATCGCCGACCTGATCGCGCAGTTCGAGAGCGGTGAACGCGCCGTACCGGGCTCCACGCGCGCGTGGCACGCACTGGACGCCAAGGAGCGCGCCGACGTCCTGAGCGGCTTCCGCCTGGCGTACGCCTCCGACGCACCCGTGAACTGGTGCCCCGGCCTGGGCACCGTCCTGGCCAACGAGGAAGTCACCGCCGACGGCCGCTCCGAGCGCGGCAACTTCCCCGTCTTCAAGTCCAAGCTGCGCCAGTGGAACATGCGCATCACCGCCTATGCCGACCGGCTGATCGACGACCTGGACGCGCTGGACTGGCCGGAGGCCATCAAGCTGCAGCAGCGCAACTGGATCGGCCGCTCCGAAGGCGCCCGCGTCGACTTCCCCGTCGGCTCCGAAGGCGACAGGATCACCGTCTTCACCACCCGCCAGGACACCCTGTTCGGCGCCACCTACATGGTCCTGGCGCCCGAGCACGAGCTGGTCGACGGCATCGTCCCCGCCGCCTGGCCGGAGGGCACGCACGACGTGTGGACCGGCGGCCACGCGACGCCGGCGGAAGCCGTCGCCAAGTACCGCGCCTTCGCCGCCGCCAAGTCCGACGTGGAGCGCCAGGCCGACGCCAAGGAGAAGACCGGCGTCTTCACCGGCGCGTACGCCACGAACCCCGTCAGCGGCGAGCAGGTCCCGGTCTTCATCGCCGACTACGTCCTGATGGGCTACGGCACCGGCGCGATCATGGCCGTCCCGGCCCACGACAGCCGTGACTTCGCCTTCGCCCGCGCCTTCGAACTGCCGATGCGCTGCGTCGTCGAGCCCTCGGACGACCGGGGCACGGACCCCGCCACGTGGGACGACTCGTTCGACTCCTACGAAGCGAAGATCATCGGCTCGACGGGTGCGCGGATCTCCCTGGACGGCCTGGTGGTCGTCGAGGCCAAGGCGCGCATCACGGAGTGGCTGGAGCGCGAGGGCATCGGCCGGGGCACCGTCAACTTCCGGCTGCGCGACTGGCTGTTCAGCCGCCAGCGCTACTGGGGCGAGCCCTTCCCGATCGTCTACGACGAGGACGGCGTCGCGCACGCGCTGCCCGAGTCGATGCTGCCCCTGGAGCTGCCGGAGGTCGACGACTACAGCCCCCGCACCTTCGACCCGGACGACGCCGACACCCAGCCGGAAACCCCGCTGTCCCGCAACGGCGAGTGGGTCCACGTCACCCTGGACCTGGGCGACGGCCCGAAGAAGTACCGCCGCGAGACCAACACCATGCCCAACTGGGCCGGTTCATGCTGGTACGAACTGCGCTACCTGGACCCGCACAACGACCGGCAGCTGGTCGCCCCCGACATCGAGCAGTACTGGATGGGCCCCCGCGAGGGACAGCCGACCGGCGGCGTCGACCTGTACGTCGGCGGCGCCGAGCACGCCGTGCTGCACCTGCTGTACGCCCGCTTCTGGTCGAAGGTCTTGTTCGACCTGGGCCACATCTCGTCGGCCGAGCCGTTCCACAAGCTGTTCAACCAGGGCATGATCCAGGCCTACGTCTACCGCGACAGCCGGGGCTTCCCCGTCCCCGCCGCCGAGGTCGAGGAGCGCGACGGGAAGTTCTTCTTCGCCGGCGAGCAGGTCAAGCGCGAGCTGGGCAAGATGGGCAAGTCCCTGAAGAACGCGGTCACCCCGGACGAGATCTGCGAGGAGTACGGCGCGGACACGCTGCGCCTGTACGAGATGGCGATGGGCCCCCTGGACGTCTCGCGCCCGTGGGACACGCGCGCGGTGGTCGGCCAGTACCGCCTGCTGCAGCGCATGTGGCGCCTGATCGTCGACGAGGCCACCGGCGAGCCGACCGTCGCGGACACCGCGCCGGACGAGAACACGCTGCGCGCCCTGCACAAGGCGATCGACGGCGTGCGCCAGGACCTGGACGGCATGCGGTTCAACACCGCCATCGCCAAGATCACCGAGCTGAACAACCACCTGACCAAGGCGGCGGGCCCGGTACCGCGCTCCGTCGCCGAGGGCCTTGTGCTGCTGATCGCTCCGCTGGCCCCGCACGTCGCCGAGGAGCTGTGGCGCAAGCTGGGCCACACCGACTCGGTCGTCCACCAGGACTTCCCGGTCGCCGACCCCGCGTACGTCGTGGACGACACCGTGACCTGCGTCGTGCAGATCAAGGGCAAGGTCAAGGCCCGCCTGGAGGTCGCGCCGGGCATCTCCGACGAGGAACTGGAGAAGGTGGCCCTGGGCGACGAGCGCGTGGTCGCGGCGCTGGCCGGCGCGGGGATCCGCAAGGTCGTCGTGCGGGCACCGAAGCTGGTGAACATCGTGCCGGTCTAGGTCTAGGTCCGGGCGGGGCCGGGACTGGGTCCAACTGGTCGTCGGCCGCCGCGCGTCGGGGTAGTCCCCTACGGGCAGCTTGGGGGTTCCGCTGGAACCCTCGGGCTGCCCGCTGCGTTTACCGTGGAGACGGCAGAATGTGTCGCCAGGCCGAAGGAGAAGCATCGTGGAAGCCGTGATCGCAGTGGTCGCGCTGCTCTTCCTGCTGTTCCTGGGGGTGGGCGCGTATGCGACGGTCAAGGTGGTCGGCGCCGCCCGCCGGGGCATGGACCGCACGATCACGCAGGCCCGCCGCACGGTGGAGGACACCACGCTGCGCGCGAGAACCCTCGCCCAGCCCGGCGCCGTCGGCGAGCTGGCCCAGCTGCGCCTCAAGCTCCGCACGTCGATGCGGGCGACCCAGGACTCGCTGCGCGCGGGCGTCGCCGAGGACGCCTCCCTGCACGAATCCCTCGCACTGTTCCAGCGCCTGAGCGCCCACGGCCACGAGCTGGACGACGAGCTCAAGCGCCTGGAGCGGGAGCCCGACCGGATCGAGCTGAGCCAGCGACTGCCCGCCCTGCGCGAGCGCACCGAGCAGATCGTCAAGGCCGCCGACTCCCTCCGCTGGGCGGCCCGCGACCGCGCCACCAAGTTCGCGGACGACGACCTGGACCTGCTCAAGGAGCAGATCGACATGGAGACGGGCGCCCTGCGGCACTGGAAGACGACCCCGCCGCCGGACGACCAGCCGCTCACGTCCTGGTCCGACTCCGCCACGACAGCGGGTCCCGGCCCGGCGAGGCCCGCCTCGAAGCCTGCGCCCAGCCCGGCGCAGACGCCGCGGTCACAGGCGCCGCAGTCACAGACATCGCAGTCACAGGCCTCGCAGCCGCGGACGTCCGCCTCCGAGGAGCCCGACCGCGCCGCCCAGGAGCCGTCCAGGCCCGCGATCTCCCCGCCGGCACCGCAGCCGACGTACTCCTGGCAGAAGAAGCCCAAGCCGGAGAGCACCACCTGACGCGTGCACCGGCTCCGGCCGGTCCTCGCGGGCCCCGCCCGTGCCCGCCCGGAGCCCGCGGCTCCTCCGCGTGCAGGGGTCGGACTGCCGCACCGGGGTTCCTGCGGGTAATCTCCAGCTCATGTCCCGCCATGTCGCGATCGTCACCGATTCAACGGCCTACCTGCCGCAACGGACGATGGAGCGGCACGACATCACCGCGGTCCCCCTCACCGTGGTCCTCGGCCACCAGGCCCTGGAAGAGGGCACCGAGATCTCGGCCCGCTCCCTGGCGCAGGCCCTGCAGAAACGGCAGTCCGTCACCACCTCGCGCCCCAGCCCCGAGGTCTTCGCCCAGACATACCGCAAGGTCGCTGAGGCAGGCGCCACCGGCATCGTCTCGCTGCACCTCTCCGCCGAGTTCTCCGGAACGTACGACGCCGCCGTCCTCGCCGCACGCGAGGCGCCGGTCCCGGTACGGGTCGTGGACACCGGCATGGTGGCGATGGCCCTCGGCTTCTGCGCCCTGTCCGCCGCCGAGACGGCGGAGTCGGGCGGCTCGATGGACGAGGCGGTGGCCGCTGCGGAGAAACGGGCCGCGGCCATGTCCACGTACTTCTACGTCGACACACTCGACTATCTGCGGCGCGGCGGCCGCATCGGCGCCGCACAGGCCCTCCTCGGCTCCGCGCTCGCGGTGAAGCCGCTGCTCGCCCTCGACGACGGCCGCATCGAGATGCTGGAGAAGGTGCGCACGGCGTCGAAGGCGATCGCCCGCCTCGAAGAGATCGTCGTCGAGCGGGCGGGCGCCCACGACGTGGACATCGCGGTCCACCACCTGGCGGCCCCCGACCGCGCGGCGACCCTCGCGGACCACCTGCGCGACCGGGTCCCGTGCCTGGCGGAACTCCACGTCAGCGAGGTGGGCGCGGTGATCGGGGCGCACACGGGGCCAGGGCTCCTGGGAGCTGTGGTCTCACCTCGCTGAGGCGCCTCGCCCGTACGCCGGTGCGTGCCGCCTTATGCGGATACACACGGCTACATGTGGATGTGCGCGGATGTGCGCGGATGTGCGCGGTGATATGCGGATGTTGGCGGATGTTGCGGACATTCATCGATGCCCTTGCACACGATGGTCACGGCGCTCGCTCGTGCGGGTGACGACGTTGTCCACAACTGCTGAGTAATCCCCGGGAATTGGCCAAGATCAACGCGATGTCGGTGTCAGGCCTAGCGTTTTCGGCATGGCACTTCGATCACCGTCACGGACGGAACACAGCAGGTCGGTGGGGCACGGCAGCCCGGTGGAACACAGCGGGTCGGTGGAGCACGGCAACCTGGCTGACCGCAGCGGCCCGGCGGAGCACAAAGGCCCAGCGGAGCGCAGCGGCTCAGCGGAAGACAGCAGTCCGGCGGAACACCACGTGGCCGTCGGCCACATGACCCGCCGCCACGCCCGGCGACGAGCCCGACGCAGGCGAGCGGCGGCGGAGGCGATGCGGTTGCGGGCGGAGACGCTGTTCGCTGAACCGGGGCTGGGGCCAGGCGCCGGGCCGGGACCGGAACCAGGGCTGGGGCCGGGGACGGTGGCAGGCACCGCCGCTCGGGCGGATCCGGGGATTCTGCCTCGGACGCACGCAGGAGCGGAGCCCGAGCCGCCGACGGAGCCGTCCCCTGAACCGCGGGCCGAGCCCGTCGCCGAGCCGCCGTCGTGGCGGACGCGGGCCGGGCTCGCGGTGCGCGAGCGGCTGCCGGTCTGGCTGCGGTTGCGGTGCGGTGTGGAGCGCCGGAACGTCGTGGCCCTCGGTCTCGTCCTGGTCGTGGCCGCTGTCTTCGCGGCGCAGCACTTCTGGTCCGGGCGCACGCAGTCGGTGCCGCCGCCGGAGGTGGTGGGCGCGGCAGGCCAGGGCGGCGAGGCCGAGCCTTCCCCCGCACCGGGAACGCCTCCGGGTACGCCCTCGGGAACGTCGCCGGGACCGGACGCGGGCACTTCGGCGGCCGGGACCGGCGGGGTAGTCGTGGACGTCGGGGGCAAGGTCCACGATCCCGGGGTGCGGCGGCTGCCCGCAGGCTCGCGTGTGGCCGACGCGTTACGGGCGGCGGGCGGGGTCCGCGCGGGCGTGCGGACGGACGGCCTCAACCGGGCCCGGCTCCTGGTGGACGGCGAGCAACTCGTAGTAGGTGCCCCCGCACCGGCGGGCGTGGGCTCCGGGCCGGGCGGAGGAGCCCCAGGGCCGGTACCGAGCGGCCCGGGGACGGCCGGGTCGGGCGGATCCACCGGAGCGGAAGCCGGATCCACCGGAGCCGTGGCCGGATCCACCGGTACTGGGACCGGGCCCGTCGGCCTCAACACGGCCACCGTCGAGCAACTCGACACATTGCCCGGCGTGGGCCCGGTCCTCGCGCGGCACATCATCGACTACCGCACGGAGCACGGCGGATTCCGATCCGTGGACGAGCTCAGGGAAGTCAACGGCATCGGCGAGAAGCGCTTCGCGGACTTGCAGAACCTGGTGCGGCCGTGAGGCGCGCGGGACGGCCGCCGACCGTCCCCGCTGCCGTAGGGGGTGGCGACTCCGTGGCGCTCGGCCGACGCCCCGGCCGGGGGACGCGCGGCGGCCAGGGGGTGCGCGGCAGCGCGCCATCGCGTCCCGAAGGCCCGATGGACCTGCGCCTGGTGCCGCCTGCCCTAGGTGCCTGGGCGGCGGCAGCCCTCGCGCTGACGGCTCCGCCCCACTTGGTGGCGACCGGGGGCGTGGTCTGCGTCGTGGTGGCCGGAGCCCTCCTGGTGTCGTGGACGGCGAGCGGACGTGGAGTCGGGCCAGGCGGCGGACCCGCCGACGGCCGTGCGGGTCCCGTCCGACGCGGGACGCCGCGGCCCGGGTCCCGGATCGGTGCGGCGGCCGCCCTGCTGTGTACCGCCGCGTCGGCGGCGGTGGCCGGTCTGCATGGAGCGGACCTGCACCGGGGCCCGGTCCCCGCCCTCGCCGAGCGGTACGCGGAGGTGATGGCGGAGGTAGAGGTGACGTCGGACCCGCACCGCACCCGACCTCGGGTGACGGGGGACCGCGCGGCACCACCGTCGATCGTGATGAACGCCGAGGTGGTCCGGGTCAGGGAGACCGATGGCACGACGAGGAGGACGCGGGCGCCGGTGCTGGTCGTGGTGCGGGAGGAGAAAGGGGAGGACGGCGACGGAGCGGGAGCGGCCGCACGCGAGGCGATCGCAGAGGAGGCAACCGGACGGGAGGCGATCGCGCGGGAGGCGGCCGGACGCGAGACGGTCGCAGGGGAAGCAGCCGGAAGGAAGACGATCGCAGGGGAGACGGTTGGACGCGAGGCGGTCTCAGGGGAGGCGGCCGCAGGGCAAGCGGCCTGGTTGGAGTTGTTGCCGTCGACGCGGCTCCGGGTGCGGGGCACTCTCGCGGCGCCGTGGCCGGGGAGCGAGCGGACGGCGGCGGTGCTGCGGGTGTCCGAGGGGCGGGGGCCGCCGATCGTCGGAGGGCCGTCGAGGACGCAGCGGCTCGCGGGGCAGTTGCGGGCGGGACTGCGGGAAGCGACGGACGGGCTGCCGGACGATGCTCGCGCGCTGCTGCCGGGCCTGGTGATCGGGGACACGGCCAGGGTCCCGCCGGACCTGGACCAGGCGTTCAGGGCGACCGACCTCACGCATCTGCTGGCGGTGAGCGGCGCCAACCTCACCATCGTCCTGGCCCTGCTGATCGGCCCGCCCGGCACCGCGCACCGTGCGGAGCGGCGGGGACTCGCTCCGAGGCTGGGGATCCCGCTGCGGACGACGGCGCTGCTCGGTGGGGGACTGACGCTCGGGTTCGTCGTGGTGTGCAGGCCGGAGCCGAGTGTGCTGAGGGCGGCGGCGTGCGGGCTGATCGTGCTGCTGGCGATCGGTACGGGGCGGCGCAGATCGCTGGTGCCCGCGCTGGCGGCGGCGGTGCTGCTCCTTGTGCTGTACGACCCGTGGCTGGCGCGTAGTTACGGGTTCCTGCTTTCGGTGCTCGCCACGGGGGCGTTGCTCCTGCTGACGCCGAGGTGGAGCGCGGCGCTGCGGCGGCGGGGGGTTCCGGGGCGGCCGGCGGAGGCATTGGCGGCAGCGGCGGCGGCGCAGGCGGTGTGCGCGCCGGTGGTGGCGGTGCTCGCGGCACGGGTGAGTCTGGTGGCGGTGCCGTGCAACCTGCTGGCGGAGTTCGCGGTCGCGCCCGCCACGGTGCTGGGGTTCGCGGCGCTGGCGGTGGCGCCCGTGGCCATGCCGGTGGCGAAGGGCATCGTATGGTGCGCGAGATGGCCGGTGGAGTGGATCGCGGGCATCGCGCGGACCGGGGCGGCGCTGCCGGGCAACGGGGTCGACTGGCCGGGCAGTTGGGGCGGCGCGCTGCTGCTTGCGGTCGTCACGGCCGGGGCGGTCCTGGCCTGCGGGAGGCTGGCACGGCACCCGTGGCTGAGTGTCCTGTGTGTGCTGCTGCTCCTCCTGGTGATCGTGCAGCCACCGCCGCTCACCAGGGTCGTCGTGGGGTGGCCGCCTCCGGGGTGGCGGCTGGTGATGTGCGACGTGGGGCAGGGAGACGCGACCGTGCTCGCGGTGGGCGAGGGTGCGGGGGTGGTGGTCGACGCGGGGCCCGATCCGGTGCTGGTCGACCGGTGTCTGCGGTCGCTCGGGGTCACGCGGGTGCCGTTGGTGCTGCTCACGCACTTCCACGCGGACCATGTGGCGGGGTTGCCGGGGGTGTTGCGGGGGCGCTCGGTGGGGGCGATCCAGACGACGGGATTTCAAGAGCCGCCGGGGCAGGCCGCGTTCGTGCGCGGGCAGGCGGCGGCGCGCGGGATTCCGGTGACGGCGGCCGTGGCGGGGGAGCGGCGGAGGGCGGGGGAGTTGGACTGGCGGGTGCTCTGGCCGCCGCCAGGCGGGGCGGGGCGTCCGGAGGGGCCGAACGACGCGAGCGTCACGTTGTCGGTGCGGGTCGCGGGGCTGTCGCTGCTGCTGCTCGGGGACCTCGAACCACCAGCACAGCGTGCCCTGTTGCGCACGCCGGGCGGGGCGGGCCTTGCGGGGGTGGATGTGTTGAAAGTGGCGCATCACGGTTCCGCGTACCAGGACCCGTTGCTGCTGCGGCAGACGGGAGCGAGGCTCGCGCTGATCTCGTGCGGCGCGGACAACCCCTACGGTCACCCCTCGCCCCGGACGGTGGCGGCACTGCGGGCCGGGGGCGCGAGGGTGGTGCGGACGGACACGAGCGGCGCGATCGCGGTGACCGGAGGGCGGACCGGGGCGGGGGCGGCAACAGGGGCGCCTGGGCGAGGTGCGGGTGGCGGCGAGGCGGTCGGGTTGCGGGTGACGACTCGGCGGTGACGACTCGGCGGTGAGGGCGGGGCGGGTGGGGGAGGGGGAGGGGGGAGGGGGGGGGAAGCCCCCGGGGGAAGCGGAAAGCGGAAGCGGGAGCGGTTACGTTCGGTAAGGGCGGACAGGGAGCGCAGGTGTGGCGAAGTCGGGCGGAACGATTAATTCGGGTCAGGGGGACAGCGGGGGCGGTCCGGTCATTTCTGCAATGTTCTTGTTGAAGCGTGCGCGTTTGCATCGAAAGCCGCAACGGTGATCGAATGCCTCTTCGTTGCAAGTGTTGTGTTGTCAAGGCCCTCGGGGGTGTGTCGCGGTGTTCGGCCGGTGGCTGGGAAATCTTTCGAGCCGAGGCGGGAGGTCCGGTCCGCTGTCGGCGGTGGCGGTGCCCACCGGCGCGGGAGTGCTCAGTTGTCGGGTGCTGGACCCGGTCAACGAGCCGGTGCAGCACGCCGAGCTGACCGTCACGGACGTCATGGGGCGCAAGGTCGTCACTGGGGGGACGGACCCGTTCGGGTCGTTCGTGGCGACGGTGCCGGCGGGGGAGTACCGCTTGGCGGTGTCGGCGGAGGGGTTCACGCCGTACCGGGCGAACGTCACGGTGGGTGACGGTGCGCATGCGTCGATGGGGGATGTGACGCTGCAGATCGCGCAGCTCGCGGCGTTGCCGGAGCCCGGGGACTGGGACCTGGACCCGCTGCACTCCTCGATCGCGTTCACGGCACGGCATATCGGTCTGGCGCGGATCCGCGGCCGGTTCAACACGTTCGCGGGGGTGATACGGCTGGCCGAGCGGATGGAGGAGTCCGCGATGCACGTCGTGATCGACGCCTCGTCCATCGACACGGCCGTGAAGATGCGCGACGACCATCTGCGGTCGGGGGACTTCCTGGATGTGGCGCGGTTCCCGACGATGGAGTTCTACAGCGACCGGTTCGTGCACAAGGGAGGCACGCGCTGGGCGATCACCGGGGCGCTCTCGCTGCACGGTGTGACGCGGACGGTGACGCTGGACACGGAGTACCTCGGGGTCGGGCACGGCCTGGAGGGCGAGACGCGGGCCGCGTGCAGGGCGACGACCGAGCTGCACCGGGACGACTTCACCATCACCTGGCAGACGATGCTCGCCCGTGGCATCGCGGCGGTCGGCGCCAGTATCACCATCGAGCTGGACATCCAGGTCCTGCCCAAGAGCTGACCGGGCGGAAGGCCCCCTGCCGGGCTGGCGTGCCGGCCTGGGTCACGGCGCGGGGGCCCGGGTCACGGTGCCTCCAGCCAGCCGTCGAACTCGGCCGCCAGGGCGTCCAGTTCCGTGGGGTCGAGGCGCCGCTCGGGGTCCTCGACGACCACCAGCCACTGAGCGTCCTCGGCGTCGTCCTCGCCGGCGAGGGCGTCGCGGACGAGCTGGGGTTCGTCGCGGACGCCGAAGCGGTCGGGGAGCTCTTCGGCGATCTGTTCCGCGGCGTCGCGGTCGGGCAGTACCAGGACATGTCGTACGTCGGTCACCTGCACATTCTCCGGTACCGGTGAAGCGGGACGCGCCGGGCTGTCAGTGGCGCGTGGGATGCTTGGCGACGATGGCCAGGAAGAACGCACACGACAACCCGCTCGCTCCTGTCACGGTCGCCGTGGGGCAGGAGGATCTGCTGCTCGACCGTGCCGTGCAGGAGGTCGTCGCCGCCGCGCGGGCGGCGGACGCCGACACGGACGTGCGGGACCTCACGCCCGACCAGCTGGCGCCGGGCACGCTCGCCGAGCTGACCAGCCCCTCGCTGTTCGCCGAGCGCAAGGTGGTCGTCGTCCGCAACGCGCAGGACCTGTCGGCGGACACCGTCAAGGACGTGAAGGCGTATCTGGGGGCGCCCGCCGAGGAGATCACGCTCGTGCTGCTGCACGCGGGCGGTGCCAAGGGCAAGGGGCTCCTCGACGCGGCGCGCAAGGCGGGGGCGCGGGAGGTCGCCTGCCCGAAGATGACCAAGCCGGCGGACCGGCTGTCCTTCGTGCGGGGTGAGTTCCGGGCGCTCGGACGGTCGGCGTCGCCGGAGGCGTGCCAGGCCCTCGTCGACTCCATCGGCAGTGATCTGCGGGAGCTGGCGTCGGCGGCGGCGCAGCTCGTCGCGGACGTCGAGGGCACGATCGACGAGGCGGTCGTCGGGCGGTACTACACGGGGCGGGCGGAGGCCTCCAGCTTCACCGTGGCCGACCGGGCCGTGGAGGGGCGGGCGGCGGAGGCCCTGGAGGCGCTGCGGTGGTCCCTGGCGACCGGTGTCGCGCCCGTGATGATCACGTCGGCCCTGGCGCAGGGTGTGCGGGCCATCGGCAAGCTCTCCTCCGCCCGCGGCGGACGGCCCGCCGACCTCGCCCGGGAGCTGGGGATGCCGCCCTGGAAGATCGACCGGGTGCGGCAGCAGATGCGGGGGTGGACGCCGGACGGCGTCGCCGCAGCCCTGCGTGCCTGCGCCGAGGCCGACGCGGGCGTCAAGGGAGGCGGCGACGACCCCGAGTACGCACTGGAGAAGGCCGTGGTCACCATCGCCCGCGCAGCCCGCTCCCGCCGAGGCTAGACCCCCACGGCCCAGGCAGCACTGTTCCCGCCAGGGCCAGGGCCAGGGCCAGGGCCAGGGCCAGGGCCAGGCCCAGGGCAGGGGCCAGGGCCCATGCCTGTGCGGCACGCCCATGCCGGCGGGGGCCAGGGCTCCACGCCCGCCGCAGCCCGCTCCCGCCAGCGCTGGAGGCCCCACGCCCAGGCAGCACGTTCCCGCCAGAGCCAGAGCCAGAGCCAGAGCCAGAGCCAGGGCCAAGGCCAGAGCCAGAGCCAGGGCGATGCCAGGCCCAAGGCCCATGCCCGAGCGGCACCCCCTGTCAGCGAGCCCGGAAGCCCTCAGAACCCCCAACGCAAAGACCCGCAAACCCAAAAACCCCGCACCCATCCCAAAAAGGGACGAGACGCGGGGTCTCGGTTGAAGCTCAGAAACCTCTGATCTGAAGCTCTACAGCTCTGAGTAGATCCACACCCGCGTGGCGAACGCAGGCCGCGTGTGGATCGGGGTGCTGGGCGGGAGCGGAAGAGAGAGGGCCCGCTCGGGTCCGTCCAGCGGTCACATCACTGCTCAGCCCTTGAGGGTCGCGACCTTCGAAGCAAGCGCCGACTTCTTGTTGGCGGCCTGGTTCTTGTGGATGACACCCTTGGAGACGGCCTTGTCCAGCTGGCGCGCGGCCTCGCGGGACAGCTCGGTCGCCTTCTGGGCGTCACCGGCGGCAACGGCCTCGCGGGCCTTGCGGACAGCGGTCTTCAGCGAGGACTTGACGGCCTTGTTGCGCAGGCGCGCCTTCTCGTTGGTCTTGTTCCGCTTGATCTGGGACTTGATGTTCGCCACGAAAGAGCCTTTTCAGGTTCAGGTACTGCCGAGTTTTCTGACAAGCGCCTCGCGCTGAGAGGGCTACGAGACACAGCTGCCCACGGTACCAGCCGCCGTCCGACCGGCCCAAACCGATCCCCGCGGCCCACCCGTGGGACGATGGAGGCTACGTATCGATCCGACCCGAGGCATAAGGCGCCTCAAGAGACAGGACCCTGCGTGCCCGCGACCCCTAAGAATGTGCCCGAACCGAGCCGTACCGACCCGGCTCTGATCCGCAATTTCTGCATCATCGCGCACATCGACCACGGCAAGTCCACGCTCGCCGACCGCATGCTGCAGCTGACCGGTGTGGTCGAGCAGCGGCAGATGCGTGCCCAGTATCTCGACCGCATGGACATCGAGCGCGAGCGCGGTATCACGATCAAGTCTCAGGCGGTGCGTCTGCCCTGGGCCCCCACCGAGGGCCCGGATCAGGACAGGACGCACATCCTGAACATGATCGACACCCCCGGCCACGTGGACTTCACCTATGAAGTCTCGCGTTCGCTCGCGGCCTGCGAGGGCACGATCCTCCTCGTCGACGCGGCCCAGGGCATCGAGGCGCAGACCCTCGCCAACCTGTATCTGGCCATGGAGAACGACCTCAAGATCGTTCCGGTCCTCAACAAGATCGACCTTCCGGCCGCGCAGCCGGAGAAGTTCTCCGAGGAGCTGGCCAACCTCATCGGGTGCGACCCCGAGGACGTGCTCAAGGTCTCCGCGAAGACCGGGCTCGGCGTGGAGGCGCTGCTCGACAAGGTCGTCGCCGAGGTCCCGCCGCCGGTCGGTGTCGCCGACGCGCCCGCCCGCGCGATGATCTTCGACTCGGTCTACGACTCGTACCGTGGCGTGGTCACGTACGTACGAGTCGTCGACGGTCAGCTCAACAAGCGTGAGCGGATCCGGATGATGTCGACCGGCGCCACCCACGAGCTTCTGGAGATCGGTGTCTCGTCGCCGGAGATGACCGCGGCCGACGGCATCGGCGTCGGTGAGGTGGGTTACCTCATCACCGGTGTGAAGGACGTCCGGCAGTCCAAGGTCGGTGACACGATCACCTCCCTGAACAAGGGCGCCACGGAGCCGCTCGGCGGCTACAAGGACCCCAAGCCGATGGTGTTCTCGGGCCTGTATCCGCTGGACGGCTCGGAGTACCCGGACCTCCGCGAGGCCCTGGACAAGCTGCAGCTCAACGATGCCGCGCTCGTCTACGAGCCGGAGACGTCCGCCGCTCTCGGCTTCGGCTTCCGCGTGGGCTTCCTCGGCCTGCTGCACCTGGACGTGATCCGTGAGCGCCTGGAGCGCGAGTTCGGGCTCGACCTGATCGCCACCGCCCCCAACGTGGTCTACCGCGTGATCATGGAGGACGGCGCCGAGCACACGGTCACCAACCCGAGCGAGTTCCCCGAGGGCAAGATCGACCAGGTCTTCGAGCCCGTCGTGCGGGCCACGATCCTCGCGCCGAGCGAGTTCATCGGTTCGATCATGGAGCTGTGCCAGAACCGGCGCGGGGTCATGCTCGGCATGGACTACCTCTCCGAGGACCGCGTCGAGATCCGGTACACGCTGCCGCTCGCAGAGATCGTCTTCGACTTCTTCGACCAGCTGAAGTCCAAGACGCGCGGGTACGCATCGCTGGACTACGAGCCCACCGGTGAGCAGTCCGCGCAGCTCGTCAAGGTCGACATCCTGCTGCACGGCGACAAGGTCGACGCGTTCTCGGCGGTCACGCACAAGGACCAGGCGTACGCGTACGGGGTGCGGCTCGTCGCCAAGCTGCGGGAGCTGATCCCGCGGCAGGCCTTCGAGGTGCCCGTGCAGGCCGCCATCGGGTCCCGGGTCATCGCCCGCGAGACCATCCGCGCCATCCGCAAGGACGTCCTCGCCAAGTGCTACGGCGGCGACATCTCGCGTAAGCGCAAGCTGCTGGAGAAGCAGAAGGAAGGCAAGAAGCGGATGAAGATGGTCGGCTCCGTGGAGGTCCCGCAGGAGGCCTTCATCGCGGTGCTCTCCAGCGACGAGGGCTCCGCGAAGAAGAAGTAGCCTCCGCGCACCGCCCCCGGGGGTCCCCGGAGCACGAAGAGCGCCCGCCCGGTCCCGGGCGGGCGCTCTTCGTGCTCCCTGCCCTTCCCCTCACGGGCGTGCCCCGCCCGCTGTGAGAAAGAACCCGTGGCAAGTGAAGGGCGGCATCCCCTTACGCGCTGGCCGCGCGGCCTTTACTCTGATCACTGCTCGGAGGTTACTCGCAAGTTAAACAAGCGCCGGAAGAGGCGCGCGAGCGTGGTAGCCGCACCCAGTGAATGGGCAGCCAGTCAGCCATAAGGACAGACGCACGCACCGTCGCGGGCCCGGAGGATGTCGTGAGCGACACACAGACCTTGATCGATGACCGACCGCCCTCCGTGGCGCACCTCCTCCTGGAGCGGGTGGCGGCCACACCTGACGCCGAGGCCTACCGCTATCCCGTCCCGGCGGCGTCGGGCGAGGGGCCCGACGACTGGAAGTCGCTCAGCTGGGCCGAGGCCGCCGACCGGGTCTTCGCCATCGCGGCCGGACTCGTCGACCTGGGCCTGCGCCCCGAGGACCGGGTGGCCCTCGCCTCCGCGACGCGTGTCGAGTGGATCCTCGCCGACCTGGGCATTCTCTGCGCCGGTGCGGCCACGACCACCGTCTATCCGCAGACCAACGCCGAGGAGTCCGCGTTCATCCTCGGTGACTCCGGCAGCCGGGTCCTGATCGCCGACAACGCCGAGCAGCTGGCGAAGGCGCGCGAGCAGCGGGGGAACCTGCCCGAGCTGAAGCATGTGGTGGTCTTCGACGCCGAGGGTGTGGAGCCCGCCGCGGAGGACCCCGAGGGGTGGGTGCTCACGCTCGCCGACCTGGAGGCCCGCGGCGCCGCGTATCTGGAGAAGAACCCGGTCGCGGTCAAGGAGCGCATCGACGCGATCCGGTCCGATCATCTCGCGACCATCATCTATACGTCGGGAACCACGGGCCGCCCCAAGGGCGTGCGGCTCCCGCACGACAACTGGTCGTACATGGCCAAGGCCATCGCGGCCATCGGGCTGCTCTCCGCGGACGACGTGCAGTATCTGTGGCTGCCGCTCGCGCACGTCTTCGGCAAGGTCCTGACCAGCGGCCAGATCGAGCTCGGGCACGTCACCGCCGTCGACGGCCGCGTCGACAAGATCATCGAGAATCTGCCGGTGGTGCAGCCGACGTACATGGCCGCCGTGCCGCGCATCTTCGAGAAGGTCTACAACGGCGTCGCGGCCAAGGCGCGGGCCGGCGGCAACGCCAAGTACAAGATCTTCCAGTGGTCGGCGGAGGTCGCCCGGGAGTACGCGAGGACCAGCCAGGACAACTTCCGGCGCACCGGTGTCGCCTCCGTGCCCTTCGGGCTCGGCGCCAAGCACAAGGTCGCCGACAAGCTCGTCTACGCCAAGCTGCGGGAGGCCTTCGGCGGCCGGCTGCGGGCGGCGGTGTCCGGCTCGGCGGCGCTCGCGCCCGACATCGGGTACTTCTTCGCGGGTGCGGGCATCCACATCCTGGAGGGCTACGGCCTCACGGAGTCCTCCGCCGCGTCGTTCGTGAACCCCGGCGAGGCCTACCGCACCGGAACCGTCGGCAAGCCGCTGCCCGGCCTTGAGGTGCGGATCGCGGACGACGGCGAGATCCTGCTGCGCGGCCCCGGCATCATGGAGGGCTACCACGGCCAGCCGGAGAAGACCGCCGAGGTCCTGGAGTCCGACGGCTGGTTCCACACCGGGGACATCGGCGAGCTGTCCGTCGACGGCTATCTGCGGATCACCGACCGCAAGAAGGACCTGATCAAGACGTCCGGCGGCAAGTACATCGCGCCCGCGGAGGTCGAGGGCCAGTTCAAGGCCGTGTGTCCGTACGTCTCCAACATCCTCGTGCACGGCGCCGACCGGAACTTCTGCACCGCCCTCATCGCCCTCGACGAACCGGCCATCCTGGCCTGGGCGGAGGAGAACGGCCTCGGCGGCAAGCCGTACGCCGACGTGGTCGCGGACCAGGCGACGGTCACGCTGGTCGAGGGGTACGTGAAGCAGCTCAACGACGGTCTCCAGCGCTGGCAGACCATCAAGAAGTTCGAGCTCCTCCCGCGCGACCTCGACGTCGAGCACGGCGAGCTGACGCCCAGCCTGAAGCTGAAGCGCCCGGTCGTGGAGCGCGAGTACAAGGAACTCATCGAGAAGATGTACGCGGGATCGCGCGAGGCCTGACCGGCAGCCCGACGGCTGTCGGCGCGGGCGGGCCGGTCACCCGGTCCCGTCACCCGGTCCGTCCGCGCCGCATCTCCCGCAGCAGCTCCTCCATGTGCGTGACCTGGTGGCGCAGTTCGAGTACGTCGTTCAGGGTGCTCGCCGCCATATGGCGCTCGACCACGGCGAGCCGCTCGGACAACTCGTCGAACTGCACCTGCTCGCGCGCGAGCATCCGCTCCAGCTGCTGGTTCTTGCGGTGCAGGTCCAGGAAGACGGTGACCTTCGCGCGCAGCACCCAGGGGTCGAAGGGCTTGGTGAGGTAGTCCGCCGCGCCCGTCGCGTAGCCCCGGAAGGCATAGCCCGCGTCGTTGTCGGTGCCCGTCAGGAAGATGATGGGCACGTCCTTCGTCTGGTCGAGGCGCTTGATGTTGGTCGCGGTCTCGAAGCCGTCCATGCCCGGCATCCGGACGTCCAGAAGGATCACGGCGAAGCGCTGCCGCAGCAGTGCCTTCATCGCCTCCTCACCGGACCTGGCCCGGACGAGCGGCTCGTTCAGGGAGCCCAGGACCGCTTCGAGGGCCATCAGGTTGTCCTCCATGTCGTCGACAAGGAGGATGCTCGCGCGGCTTTCGGTCGCCGCCTCTGTGCTCATGGTGGCAAGTGCCTCACTCGGTCGTGGGCGGAACAGCAGGCTCTCCCGGTGTGCCGTGCTGGTCCGGGGCTGCTGAGGTGTCGGGTCCTTCGAAGTGGTCGAGGACGGCGGGCGGGAGGGTCGGGGCGATCGTCGCGGGGTCCTCGGGCAGCGCGTGCTCCTCCAGGGCCACGGGCTGTTTGTAGGCCGCCGCACCCTCGGGGTCCAGGAGCGAGCAGACGACGGTCAGGAGCTGGTCCACGTCCACCGGTTTCGGCACATAGTCGGTGGCGCCCTGCGAGATCGCCTTCTCGCGGTCGCCGGGCATGGCCTTGGCGGTCAGCGCGACGATGGGCAGGCCGGTCCAGCGCGGGGTGCGGCGGATGGCGGCGATGGTCTCGTAACCGTCCATCTCCGGCATCATGATGTCCATCAGGATCAAGTCGGTGTCGGGGTTGCGCTCCAGGGTCTCGATGCCCTCGCGGCCGTTCTCGGCGTAGAGCACCACCAGGCCGACCCGGCTGAGGACATGGGTCAGCGCGAAGACGTTGCGGATGTCGTCGTCGACGATGAGCACCCGCCGGCCCGGCAGGGTCTGCCCGGCCCGGCCCTCCTTCCACGCCTCCAGCTTGGTCGGCGCGGGCCAGTTGTCGTCCGGCTCGGGCACGGTGCCCACGGCCGTGGCGTTCTCCATGCTGTCCTGGGCGGGCGTGGGCGCCGGGAGCGTGCGCGAGGAGGCGTACGCGACGGCCGCCGCACCGTGGCCCGGGTGCACCACGGGGACGTACAGCGTGAAGGTGGAGCCCTCGCCCGGCCTGCTCTCCGCGGTGATGCGCCCGCCGAGCAGCCCCGCGATCTCGCGGCTGATGGACAGGCCGAGTCCGGTGCCGCCGTACTTGCGGTTGGTGGTGCCGTCGACCTGCTGGAACGCCTCGAAGATGACCGGGAGCTGCTCGGGCGGGATGCCGATGCCGGTGTCCTTGACGGTGAAGCTGACGACGTCGCCGCGGTCGCTCATGAGCGGGTCCGACGACTGGTCGACGTGCTGGACGCGCAGCTCGACGCGGCCGTTGGCGGTGAACTTGACCGCGTTCGACAGGAGGTTGCGCAGGATCTGCTGGAGGCGCTGCTCGTCGGTGAACATCTCCCGCGGTACGTCGTTGCCGACGTTCACGTCGAAGGCGAGCCCGCGGTCGAGCGTGAGCGGGCGGAACGTGGCGTGCACATAGTCCAGGACCTTGATCAGCGGGAGCTTCTTGGGGCGTACGTCCATGCGGCCCGCCTCGATCTTCGACAGGTCGAGGATGTCGTTGATCAGCTGGAGCAGGTCCGAGCCCGAGCGGTGGATGGTGGTGGCGAACTGCACCTCCTGGTCGGAGAGATGGCCGTCGGGGTTGTCGGAGAGCAGCCGGGCCAGGATGAGCAGGGAGTTCAGCGGGGTGCGCAGCTCGTGCGACATGTTCGCGAGGAACTCCGACTTGTACTGCGAGGACGTGGCGAGCAGGGCCGCCTTCTCCTCCAGTTCGGCGTTCGAGCGGCGCAGCTCCGCCTGTTGGCGCTGGAGCTCGTCGGAGCGTTCCTGCAACTGGGTGGCGAGCCGCTGGGACTCGCTGAGCAGGGACTCCGTACGGGAGTTGGCGATGATGGTGTTGATGGCGACGCCGATGGTGTTCACGAACTGGTCGAAGAACGCCAGGTGGACGTCGGAGAAGCGGGAGAACGTGGCCAGTTCGATGACGCCGAGCAGCTTGTCCTCGAACAGGATCGGGATGATGACGACACTGGCGGGGGAGGCGTCCCCGAGCCCTGAGTGGATCTTGATGTAGTCGGGCGGCACCTCGTCGAGGAGGATGCGCTTCTTCTCCAGGGCCGCCTGCCGCACCAGGCCGTGCGCGGGCATGCCGCCGGTGTCGACCAGGAAGCCCGCCTCGGTGCCGCGGTCCTGGGCGGAGCCGTACCCGGCGATGAAGGCGAGGCCCTTGGCGGGTGAGGTCTGCAGCGGCGCGGTGCCCTCGGCGTCCGGGTCGGCCAGGAAGAACGCGCCGTACTGCGAGTTCACCAGCGGGGTCAGCTCGCGCAGGATCAGGTCGGCGACCTCCATCAGGTCCCGGTGGCCCTGCATCAGGCCCGCGAGCCGGGCCAGGTTCGACTCCAGCCAGTCCTTGGCGCGAGTGGTCTCGCGGAGGTTGGACACCATCAGGTTGATGTTGTCCTTCAGCTCGGCGACCTCGCCGCGCGTCTCCACGGTGATGGAGCGGGACATGTCGCCCTGCGCCACCGCGGAGGCGACCTCGGCGATCGCGCGGACCTGCGTGGTCAGGTTCAGCGCCAGTTCGTTCACGTTCGTGGTCAGGCGCTTCCAGGTGCCATACACGCCCTCGACCCGGGCCTGCCCGCCGAGCTGTCCCTCCGAACCCACCTCGCGGGCCACGCGGGTGACCTCCGAGGAGAACGACGACAGCGTGTCCACCATGGTGTTGATGGTGGTCTTCAGCTCCAGGATCTCGCCGCGCGCGTCCACGTCGATCTTCTTCGACAGGTCGCCCTGCGCCACCGCCGTCGCGACCTGCGCGATGTTGCGGACCTGCCCGGTGAGGTTGTCCGCCATGTAGTTGACGTTGTCGGTGAGGTCCTTCCACACGCCCGACACGCCGAGGACCTGGGCGCGGCCGCCGAGCCGCCCGTCGGTGCCGACCTCGCGGGCCACACGCGTGACCTCGTCGGCGAACGCGCGCAACTGCTCCACCATCGTGTTGACGGTGTCCTTCAGCTCCAGGATCTCGCCGCGCGCCGTCACCGTGATCATCTTCGACAGGTCGCCGTTGGCGACGGCGGTGGTGACCTGGGCGATGTTGCGGACCTGGGAGGTGAGGTTCGACGCCATGAAGTTGACGTTGTCCGTCAGCTCCTTCCAGACGCCGCTGACGCCGCGCACCTGCGCCTGACCGCCGAGGTTGCCCTCGGTGCCGACCTCGCGGGCGACGCGGGTGACCTCGTCGGCGAAGGCGGAGAGCTGGTCGACCATCGTGTTGATCGTCGACTTCAGCTCCAGGATCTCGCCCTTCGCCTCCACGGTGATCTTCTTGCTGAGGTCGCCCTGGGCGACGGCGGTCGACACGAGCGCGATGTTGCGGACCTGGGAGGTGAGGTTGTCCGCCATGAAGTTGACGTTGTCGGTGAGGTCCTTCCACACCCCGGAGACACCGCGTACGTGGGCGCGCCCGCCGAGGTTGCCCTCGGTGCCGACCTCGCGGGCGACGCGGGTGACCTCGTCGGCGAATGCGGAGAGCTGGTCGACCATCGTGTTGACGGTGTCCTTCAGCTCCAGGATCTCGCCGCGGGCGTCGACGGTGATCTTCTGGCTCAGGTCGCCGTTGGCGACGGCGGTGGTGACCTGGGCGATGTTGCGGACCTGGGAGGTGAGGTTCGACGCCATGAAGTTGACGTTGTCGGTGAGGTCCTTCCACACCCCGGAGACACCGCGGGCCTGTGCGCGTCCGCCGAGGCGGCCCTCCGTGCCGACCTCCCGAGCCACCCTGGTCACCTCGGCTGCGAACGCCGACAGCTGCTCGACCATCGTGTTCACGGTCAGCTTCAGTTCGAGCAGTTCGCCGGTGGCCTCCACGGTGACCGTGCGGGTCAGGTCGCCCTGTGCGACGGCCGTGGTCACCAGGGCGATGTCGCGGACCTGCGCGGTCAGCCGCGAGGCCATGGTGTTCACGGCCTCCGTCACGTCCCGCCAGCTCCCGGACAGGCCGCGCACCTTGGCGCGGCCACCGAGGCGGCCCTCGGTGCCGACCTCCCGCGCCACCCGGGTGACTTCGCCCGTGAAGAGGGACAGCTGGTCGACCATCGTGTTGACGGCGCGGCCGAGGCGGCGCAGGTCGCCGCGCAGCTCGCGGGAGCCGTCGTGCAGGTCGACGCGCTGGGTGAGGTCGCCGCCCGCGACGGCGTTGAGGACCCGGGTCGCGTTCGTGGCGGGCGCGACGAGGGAGTCGAGGAGCGAGTTCGCCTCGATGATGCGGGTGGCCCAGCTGCCCTGCCCCGGGCTCGCCGTGAACCGCTCGTCGAGCCGGCCGTGGCGGACCATCTCCCGGCGTACGCGGATCAGCTCGTGGTCGAAGTGCGTGGAGCGGTCCACCAGTTCGTTGAACACCGTGACCAGCTCGGCGACCACGCCGGAGCCGGTGTGCGGGGCCTTGGTGAAGTTGCCGTCGCGGGCGGCCCGCATGGCGGCGAGCAGGACCCGCAGCTCGGAGTCGGTCTCGGCGGACAGGTCCATCGGGCCTCCGGCGGGCGTTCCGGTACTCGGCCCGGCGTTCGGCTCGGTCACCCGCGTGGACTTGGCGGCCCGCCGGGGGGACGACCGCGGGGCGGACGCCTTGGCCGGCGCGTTGCCCGGCGCTGCGGCGGGGGCTTCGGCGGAGCCCTTGGCGGAGGCGGTGACACGGGCCTTGGCAGGGGTTTTGGCCGCTGCCCGCTCGATCGGCCTCCGGGGCGGGGCGGAGGGCTCGGGCGACCGTGCGGCCGGGATCGCCGCTCTGTCCGACACGGGCTCTCCGGCCATGTCCCTCACCGTCTCTCTCGGCGTCTCCGGCGGCGTCTCACGCGCCTCGGGAGCCCGTGTCGGCTCGTTCCGTGCGGAGGCCGCGTCGTCCGGTGCGGAGGCCGCGTCGTCCCGTGCGGAGGTCGCGTCGTCCCGTGCGGCGATCGCGTGGTCCCGTACGGAGGTCGCGGTCGCGTCGGAACTGCTCTTGTCGGACCGCGCTCTCTTGTCAACGCCCGTTGCTCCGCCGGTGCTTGGCGGTAACGGACGGTCAGGGTGGCCGGGCGTCAAGGGCGACACGGCCGAGTGGGCCCGCCCGGTGGCGGCTGGCCTGATCCCGTCGGACGCCGGGGCCGCCGCCGTGCCCGCCGCCGGAGGCCCGGTCCGCTGGTCGGCATCCGTGCTGGCCGGTGAGGGCAGGTGGCCCGGCCCGGGGGCAGGACTCCGCGCCGGGCTCGGCGCGGGACCTCCCGCGGCGGCGATTGACGGAATCTGACCGCGTCCGAGCGCGGGCGTAGCACTGTTCTCACTCATGGTGGCCCACTTCGGTGACTCGGTGCTTATGGGCCCAACCAGTCTGTCACTCTGTCCGTGTCGCCTGAGGCGTATTCGTCCGAACTGCTCAGGAGCCGCACTGTGGGGGCCATTCCGATGCAACGGGAGACCGCATTCCGCGCTGCCGGCAAGGGCGCGGCTCGCTCCGTACCACCGCCGGTGGTGCGCACGTCGCTGCCCGGAAACCCGCTGGCCCCCGCGGCGGCCCGCAAATTCGTGCGCGCCGCCCTCGGCGACTGGGCCGAACTCGGCACGCCCGCCGCGGCCGGCCTCACGGACCGCCTCGCCGACGACGCGGTGCTCCTGGTCAGCGAGCTGGCGACGAACGCGGTGGTGCACGCGGGCACAGCCGTCGACATCCTGTGCCGGTTCGACCCGGCGGTCCCGGGCGAGAGCTCCGACGCCCTGGTCGTCGAGGTGTCCGACCACCACCCGGCACGCGCGGTCCGCAACGAACGGCGCGCCCCGCAGCCCGGCACCCCGGAGTACGGCCGCGGCCTCCAGCTCGTCGCCATGCTCTCCGAGGCCTGGGGCATCACCTACCGCTCCGGCACCAAGACGGTCTGGGCGCGGCTCCCCGTCGACGCCGACGCCGAGGCCGTCGCCCCCGCTCCACAGGACCTGGAGACGCACCAGGGCGACCCGGAGACGTCCCAGCGGGAGCTGCGCGCCGCCGAGATACTGGCGCCGATGCCCAAGAGAGCCCCGCACGACACGGACTGGATCAACCGCGGTGCGCTCACCTTCCTCGCTGAGGCCTCCGACCTGCTGGCCGGACAGTTCGACGAGAACCTGGTCGCGGCCCTCGCGGGCCAGCTGCTCGTGCCGCGGCTCGCGGACTGGTGCGCGGTGTGGCTCGACGACGAGGCCGAGGGACCGGGGCGCGCGCTCGATGGACGCGCGCCCGGCACACGCCTCGCGCGCGTCTGGCACACGAGTGAACAGCGCATAGAGGAGCTGCGCCGGCTCCTGGAGAAGGACCCGCCCCGGCTCACCGAGGCGGTCGGGTCGGGCGCGGTCACCGTGCAGTGGCCCGGGGAGGCCCTCGGCGTCGGCGAGTCGGCGGGGGCGGCGCTCGCGTACCGCCTGGTGGCGGGCGGACGGCAACTGGGCACGCTGGTCATCGGCAGGGCGGGTCTGCTGCGCTTCCCCGACGAGGCCACCGGCCTCGTCGAGGACTTCAGCCGCCGGGTGGCGCTCGCGATCAGCGCGGCCCGCCGCTACCAGCGCCAGGCCACCATCAGCAAGGTCCTCCAGCGCGGCCTGCTGCCGGGCGCCCTCGCGGAGATCCCGGGCGTGGAGAGCGGCATCGTGTACGAGCCGCGGGAGCAGGGCGGCCCCGGCGGCGACTTCTACGACGTGTTCCCCGCCGGGCAGGGCCGCTGGTGCTTCGCGCTCGGCGACGTCCAGGGCAAGGGGCCGGAGGCGGCGGTCGTCATCGGGCTCGCCCGGCCCTGGCTGCGGCTGCTCGCCCGCGAGGGCTACGCCGTCGCCGAGGTCCTCGACCGCCTCAACCAGCTCCTGCTCGACGACGCCACGGAGGCCGCCGACGCGGCCGCGGCCGTCCTCGCCGTCGCGGGCGGCCAGGGCGACCCGTCCGACGGCCCGACCTCCCGCTTCCTCTCCCTGCTCTACGGCGAGCTCGTCCCGTACGAGGGCGGCGTGCGCTGCACGGTCGCGTGCGCCGGGCACCCCCTGCCGTTGCTGCTCGGCGCCGACGGCGTGGTCCGGTCGCTCGCGACACCGCAGATGCTCCTCGGTGTCGTCGACGACGAGACGTACATCAGCGAGACCTTCGACCTGAAGCCCGACGACACGCTGCTGTGCGTCACGGACGGCGTGACGGAGCGCCGCTCCGGACGGCACCTCTTCGACGACGGCGACGGCCTCGCGAAGGCACTCGCGGGCTGCGCGGGCCTGGACGCGGGCCTCGTCGCCGAGCGCATCCGCCGCCTGGTCCACGAGTACTCCCCGCATCCGCCCGACGACGACTTGGCGCTGCTGGTCCTCCAGGCGAAGTGACGCGCACGGTCTCGGTACGGCCGGGGTGAGCAGGATCGGCCCGTCCGGCGCTCGACGACGAGCCCGCAGGGCGATCGACGGCGCTCCCCACCCCGCGGGGTGCGGGACAATGGAAGGCATGCCTTCCGCACTGCCCGATGGTGAGCCCATGCCCGAGGACGGGACGCTGCCCGCGTCCGCCCTCCGGGGAGCGGGCGAGCGACCGCTCGGCTTCTACCTGCACGTGCCGTACTGCGCGACCCGCTGCGGCTACTGCGACTTCAACACGTACACCGCGACCGAGCTGCGCGGCACGGGCGGCGTCCTCGCCTCCCGCGACAACTACGCCGACACCCTCGTCGACGAGGTCCGCCTCGCCCGGAAGGTCCTCGGCGACGACCCGAGGCCGGCGCGGACCGTCTTCGTCGGCGGCGGTACGCCCACGCTCCTCGCCGCCGACGACCTCGTCCGCATGCTGACGGCCGTACGCGACGAGTTCGGGCTCGCGGACGACGCGGAGATCACCACGGAGGCCAACCCGGAGTCGGTCGGCCCCGCCTATCTGAGCGCCCTGCGCGAGGGCGGCTTCAACCGGATCTCCTTCGGCATGCAGAGCGCCAAGCAGCACGTCCTGAAGATCCTCGACCGTACGCACACGCCGGGACGGCCCGAGGCCTGCGTAGCCGAGGCGCACGCGGCGGGCTTCGAGCACGTCAACCTCGACCTGATCTACGGCACCCCCGGCGAGACCGACGACGACTGGCGGGCGTCCCTGGACGCGGCGATCGGCGCGGGCCCCGACCATGTCTCCGCGTACGCGCTGATCGTCGAGGAGGGCACGCAGCTCGCGCGGCGGATCCGGCGCGGGGAGGTGCCCATGACGGACGACGACGTGCACGCGGACCGCTATCTGATCGCCGACGAGGTCCTCGGCGCTGCCGGGTTCGACTGGTACGAGGTGTCGAACTGGGCCACGTCCGAGGCGGGGCGGTGCCTGCACAACGAGCTGTACTGGCGGGGGGCCGACTGGTGGGGGGCCGGGCCGGGGGCCCACAGCCATGTGGGGGGTGTGCGGTGGTGGAACGTGAAGCATCCCGGGGCGTACGCGGGGGCCCTTGCCGGGGGGCGGTCGCCCGGGGCCGGGCGGGAGGTTCTCTCCGCGGAGGATCGGCGGGTCGAGCGGATCCTCCTCGAGCTGCGGCTCCGGGAGGGGTGTCCGCTGTCGCTGCTGAAGCCTGCGGGGCTCGCGGCTGCCCTGCGGGCGCTTTCCGAGGGGCTGCTGGAGGGTGGGCCCTATGCGGCGGGGCGGGCCGTGCTCACCCTGCGGGGACGGTTGCTCGCTGACGCGGTGGTGCGGGATCTGGTCGACTGACCTCGGGGGGCGCGGGGCGCTAGGGGTTACGGGGGACCGCCGCCCGGTCAGGGAGCCGTCACGAAATCGATCAGCTCTTCCACTCTGCCCAGGAGCGCCGGCTCCAGGTCCTTGTAGCTGCGCACCGAGCCCAGGATCCGTTGCCAGGCCGCGCCCGTGTTGAGGGGCCAGCCCAGGGCGTCGCACACGCCGGTCTTCCAGTCCTGGCCCCGGGGGACGCGGGGCCAGGCGGTGATCCCGGCCGCGGACGGCTTCACGGCCTCCCAGATGTCGATGTAGGGGTGGCCGACGACCAGGGCGTGGGGGCTGGAGACGGACGCGGCGATGCGGGACTCCTTCGTACCGGGTACGAGGTGGTCCACGAGGACGCCGAGGCGGGCGTCGGGGCCGGGGGCGAACTCGGACACGATGGCGGGCAGGTCGTCGATGCCCTCCAGGTACTCGACGACGACGCCCTCGATGCGCAGGTCGTCGCCCCAGACCTTCTCGACGAGTTCGGCGTCGTGCCGCCCCTCCACGTAGATGCGCCCCGCGCGGGCCACACGCGCCCGCGCGCCGGGCACGGCGAGGGACCCGGAGGCGGTGCGGGCGGGCGTCCGCGGCGTGGCGACGGCCGATGGGCGCACGAGGGTGACGACGCGCCCCTCCAGGAGGAACCCGCGGGGCACCATCGGGAACACCCGGTGCTTGCCGAAGCGGTCCTCCAGGGTGACCGTCGGCCCCTCGGCGGTCTTCTCGCAGCGGATCACCGCACCGCAGAAACCGCTGACGGCCTCCTCCACGACCAGGTCGGTCTCGGCGGGCACCTCCGGGACGGCCGTCGGCTTCTTCCACGGCGGGGTGAGGTCCGGGTTGTAACTGCGCATGGGCCAGACGTTATGGCATGGCGTCAGGTGCCGCCGAACCGGCGGGCGAGGGTGTCGCGTTGGCGGCGCACGAAGGCGGCGTCGACCACGGCCCCGTGTCCGGGCACGTACACGGCGTCCGGGCCGCCGAGGTCGAGCAGCCGGTCGAGGGCCGCGGGCCAGTGCGCGGGCGCGGCGTCGGGCCCGGCCTGCGGGTCCCCGGACTCCTCGACCAGGTCGCCGCAGAAGACGACCTCGGGCTCGCCGGGGCCGCCGGGCACGAGGACGGCCAGGTCGTGCGCGGTGTGGCCGGGCCCGACGTTGGCGAGCAGCACCCGGGTGCCGCCGCCCAGGTCGAGGGTCCACTCGCCGCTGACCAGGTGGCGGGGGCGGACGAGGAGGTCGGCGGCCTCGGCGGCGGCGGCCGGGTCGAGGCCGTGGGCGACGGCGTCGGCACGCAGGGCGTCGCGTCCGGTGTCCAGGACGGTGTCGACGCCGACGGCACCGAACACCTCGACGCCCGCGAACGCCGCCGCGCCGAGCACGTGGTCGAAGTGGGGGTGGGTGAGCGCGAGATGGGTGACGCGGCGGCCGCCGCCGAGGAGGTGCCGGGCCTCGGTGCGCAGGCGGGCGCCCTCGCGCAGGCTGGCGCCCGCCTCGATCATCAGGGCGGCGTCGGCACCGACGACGAGGCCCGCGGTGCAGTCCCACACGGGCAGCCGGCACCGCCCCACGCGCGCGGAGAGCCGCTCCCAGCCTGATTCCGCCCAGGCCGGGGCCACGACCGGGGCGGGCGGGTAGGTGTCCATGGCACGACGCTAGCGCCACGGGCCCCGCAGAGCAGGACGGTCCCCGCGCCGACCACCCGCGGCATGACAAGGACCACGACATGAACCGTGACAAGGACCATGGCATGGACCGTGACAAAGACCATGGCGAAGACCGTGACAAAGACGTCGGCCCTTGCCGGGCCTGTACCCACCGGCCGTACACTGATGCGTCGAGGGTTGGCACTCGCCGCGGGTGAGTGCCAAGGTGACCAGGGCGAGGGGCCACCGCGGGGGCTGCGGGGGCCCAGGGTGCGGGACGACAGGTGGAGGTGTGCGCGATGCTCAGTGAACGCAGGCTCGAAGTGCTGCGCGCCATCGTCCACGACTATGTCGGCACGGAGGAGCCCGTCGGCTCCAAGGCGCTGACCGAGCGCCACCGTCTCGGTGTCTCCCCGGCCACGGTCCGCAACGACATGGCGGCCCTGGAGGAGGAAGGGTTCATCGCCCAGCCGCACACCAGCGCCGGGCGCATCCCGACCGACAAGGGCTACCGCCTGTTCGTGGACCGGCTCGCCGGTGTGAAGCCGATGACGGCGCCGGAGCGGCGCGCTATCCAGAACTTCCTGGACGGCGCGGTGGACCTGGACGACGTGGTGGGCCGCACGGTGCGGCTGCTCGCGCAGCTGACCCGGCAGGTCGCGGTGGTGCAGTATCCGTCGCTGACCCGGTCCACGGTGCGGCATGTGGAACTGCTCTCGCTGGCTCCGGCCCGGCTGATGCTGGTCCTGATCACGGACACGGGGCGGGTCGAGCAGCGCATGATCGACTGCCCGGCGCCGTTCGGTGAGATGTCGCTCGCGGACCTGCGGGCGCGGCTGAACAGCCGGGTCGCGGGCCGCCGCTTCTCCGACGTGCCGCAGCTGGTGCAGGACCTCACCGAATCCTTCGACAAGGACGACCAGGGCACGGTGGCCACGGTCCTGTCCACGCTCCTCGAAACCCTCGTCGAGGAGACCGAGGAGCGGCTGATGATCGGCGGTACGGCCAATCTCACCCGCTTCGGACATGACTTTCCCCTCACCATCAGGCCCGTACTGGAGGCCCTTGAGGAACAGGTCGTGCTCCTCAAGTTGCTTGGTGAGGCGACGGATTCGGGCATGACCGTCAAGATCGGGCACGAGAACGCCCACGAGGGGCTCAGCTCCACGTCGGTCGTCTCCGTCGGCTACGGTTCGGGGAGCGAGGCAGTGGCCAAGCTGGGCGTGGTCGGACCGACCCGCATGGACTATCCGGGAACGATGGGAGCAGTACGCGCAGTGGCACGTTACGTCGGACAGATCCTGGCGGAGTCGTAAGTGGCCACGGACTACTACGCCGTACTCGGCGTGCGCCGCGACGCTTCCCAGGACGACATCAAGAAGGCATTCCGGAGGCTCGCCCGCGAGCTGCACCCGGACGTCAACCCCGATCCCAAGACGCAGGAGCGCTTCAAGGAGATCAACGCCGCGTACGAGGTGTTGTCGGACCCGCAGAAGAAGCAGGTCTACGACCTCGGCGGCGACCCGCTGTCCCAGGCCGGCGGCGCCGGTGGGGCGGGCGGCTTCGGAGCGGGTGGCTTCGGCAACTTCTCCGACATCATGGACGCGTTCTTCGGTACGGCGTCGCAGCGCGGCCCGCGGTCGCGGACGCGGCGCGGCCAGGACGCCATGATCCGCCTGGAGATCGACCTCGACGAGGCGGCCTTCGGCACCACGAAGGACCTCCAGGTCGACACGGCGATCGTCTGTACGACCTGTTCCGGTGAGGGCGCCGCGCCCGGCACCTCCGCGCAGACCTGTGACATGTGTCGCGGTCGCGGTGAGGTGTCGCAGGTCACGCGCTCCTTCCTCGGCCAGGTCATGACCTCGCGTCCGTGCCCGCAGTGCCAGGGGTTCGGGACCGTGGTGCCCACGCCGTGCCCCGAGTGCGCGGGCGACGGGCGGGTCAGGTCGCGGCGGACGCTCACCGTGAAGATCCCCGCCGGTGTCGACAACGGCACCCGGATCCAGCTCGCCGGTGAGGGCGAGGTGGGACCCGGTGGCGGTCCCGCCGGTGATCTGTACGTGGAGATCCACGAGCTGCCGCACCCGACGTTCCAGCGGCGCGGGGACGATCTGCACTGCACGGTCACGCTGCCGATGACGGCTGCGGCGCTCGGTACGAAGGTGCCGCTGGAGACGCTCGACGGCACCGAGGAGGTGGACATCCGTCCGGGGACGCAGTCGGGGCAGTCGATCCCGCTGCACGGGCGCGGTGTCACCCACCTGCGGGGCGGCGGGCGCGGTGACCTCATCGTGCACGTCGAGGTCCTGACCCCGACGAAGCTCGACCCGGAGCAGGAGCGGTTGCTGCGGGAGCTTGCGCAGCTGCGCGGGGAGGAGCGGCCCACGGGGCAGTTCCAGCCCGGTCAGCAGGGGCTGTTCTCTCGGCTCAAGGACGCTTTCAACGGGCGGTGACGCCTTGGGCAGCGGCCCGGGGTGAGCGGTGATTCCGCTCACCCCGGGCCCTTTCCCTTCGCCCTTGCCTTGCTCCGGCACCCGGCGGTGGAACTGTGCCCACCCGTTCCGCCCCTGGCGGACCAGTTGCCCACAGCGGGGGGCGGGAAATAAGGGTGGGTGGGTGGGGGAACCCGCCGCGGTAGCGGTGGGACAGTGCGGGGCGGGGCCGGGCGGTGCAGGCGTGGCCCCGGCACAAGGCGCCCCGCCAGACGTGGCACGATGCCGGTATGTCCTCCGCGTTCACCGATCTCTGTCGCTATCCGATCGTGCAGGCCCCGATGGCGGGCGGGGCCTCGACGCCGCAGCTCGTGGCGGCCGTGTCCGAGGCCGGGGGGCTCGGGTGTCTCGCCGCCGGGTACAAAACCGCCGACGGCATGTACCAGGAGATCAAACAGGTGCGCGGCCTGACGTCGCGCCCGTTCGGCGTGAACCTGTTCATGCCGCAGCCCGAGTACGCCGACCCGGCCGCCGTGGAGGTCTACCGCAACCAGCTCGCGGGCGAGGCCACCTGGTACGAGACGCAGCTCGGCGAGACCGACGGCAAGCGGGACGACGGCTACGAAGCCAAGCTGGCGATCCTGCTCGACGACCCGGTGCCGCTGGTGTCGTTCACGTTCGGCTGCCCCACCCGGGAGGTCGTCCAGGCCTTCGACCGGGCAGGCACCCGCACGGTCGTCACCGTCACCACGCCGGAGGAGGCGCAGGCGGCCCAGCGGGCGGGCGCCGACGCCGTCTGCGTCCAGGGCATCGAGGCCGGCGGCCACCAGGGCACGCACCGCGACAACCCGGAGACGGACAGCGCGGGCCTCGGCCTGCTCAGCCTGATCACGCAGGTCCGCGAGGCCGTCCAGCTCCCCGTGGTCGCGGCGGGCGGCCTGATGCGCGGCGGCCAGATCGCCGCCGTCCTCGCCGCGGGCGCCGACCTCGCGCAGCTCGGCACCGCGTTCCTGGTCACCCCGGAGTCCGGCGCGCAGCCCCTGCACAAGCAGGCCATGACGAATCCGCTGTTCGTGCACACGGAGCTGACCCGGGCCTTCTCCGGCCGCCCCGCGCGCGGCCTGGTGAACCGCTTCATGCGCGAGCACGGCCCGTACGCCCCGGCGGCGTACCCGCAGGTGCACTATCTGACGGCAGGGCTGCGCAAGGCCGCGGCGAAGGCCGGTGACCCGCAGGCCATGGCGCTGTGGGCGGGCCAGGGGCACCGCCTCGCACGGGAGCTGCCCGCCGCGCAGCTCATGGAGGTCCTGGTGGCCGAGCTAGACGAGGCGAAGGCGGCGTTCGCCGCGCGGGGTGCGGAGTGACAGCCCCGGTCTTCGTCGTCGAGGACTTCGGGGACTCCGGGGACTTCGGTCCGGCCGCCGACGGCCGGTACGTCCTGGAGGGGCCCGAGGGGCGGCACGCCGTGTCCGTGAAGCGGCTGCGGGCGGGCGAGGACGTGGTCCTCACCGACGGGTCCGGGCGGTGGGCGCCGGGCGTCGTCGCCGCCACCGAGGGCAAGGACCGCCTGGTCGTGACCCTCGGCGAGGGCGGGGTGCGCGAGGAACCCGCGGAGTCCCCGCGGATCACCGTCGTGCAGGCCCTGCCCAAGGGCGACCGCGGGGAGCTGGCCGTGGAGACCATGACCGAGACCGGTGTGGACGCCGTCGTGCCGTGGGCCGCGGCCCGCTGCGTCACGCAGTGGAAGGGCGAGCGCGGCCAGAAGGCGCTCGGCAAGTGGCGGGCGACGGCACGCGAGGCGGGCAAGCAGTCGCGGCGCGTGCGCTTCCCCGAGGTCGCCGAGCTCGCGACGACCAAGCAGGTCGCCGCGCTCCTCGCGGGCGCGGACTTCGCCGCGGTCCTGCACGAGGAGGGCAGCGAGCCGCTGGCCACCGCCGAGCTGCCCGCCGCCGGACACCTCGTCCTCGTCGTCGGCCCCGAGGGCGGCGTGTCCCCGGACGAACTTGCGGCGTTCGCGCAGGCGGGTGCCGGTCCCCACCGGCTCGGGCGTAGCGTGTTGCGCACGTCGACCGCGGGCACCGCGGCGGCGGCCCTGCTCCTCGGCCGGACGGGACGCTGGTCCTGACCCGCCCCGCCCCCGGCCGCGCCCGCACGGTGAGCGCCCCGGCCTGCCGCCCGTACCGAAAGGCACCCCCGTGGAATTCGTCCAGGTCCGCCTGCTCGTCACGGACTTCCCCGCCTGCTACCGCTTCTACGCCGACGTCCTCGGCCTGAAGCCACAGTCGGGCGCCGAGCACGGCCCGTACGAGAAGTTCAGCCCCACCGCGGGCTCCACGGGCATCGCCCTCCAGGACCGGACGGTGATGGCCGAACTCCTCGGTGAGCTCGCCGAGTCGGCGACCGGCCACCGCTCCCTGGTGGTCCTGCGCGTCGACGACCTGGACGCGTACTGCGCACAGATCACCGACCGCGGCGCGGACCTCGTGCACGGGCCCGCGCCGCTCGCGGACCGGATGCGGGTCGCCCACCTCAAGGACCCCGAGGGCAACCTCGTGGAGATCCAGGAGTGGCTCCTGCTGCGCACCGACCGGGCGTGACAGGCCCTCGTACGAGCCTGACAAGCCCTGGAACCGGACATATGTCCGCGGGCGGTCTACCGGTATGACGCACACAGTGGCACCCTCACGCGCATGGGGGCATTGAGGCGATTACCGGCAGCGCCGCGGCGGGCTCTGCTCGCGTTCGGAGTCGTGGCCGCGGCCGGTGCGGGCCTGGCCGGTTGTGACCCGGTCGAGGGCAACATGAGCACGTCCGCCGTCGCGATCACCACCGACAAGACGGCCACCCGCGAACTGGAGCGGCAGCACGCCAAGGTGGACTGGCTGACCTGCCACGCCTCGTACGTCGGCAAGGACAAGGAGGCGGGCGATTCCGACGAGAAGCGCAAGGCCGAGGTCGACTGCCGGGGCCAGACCGCGGAGGACAAGGTCATCACCGTACGGGGCCGGGTCACGGACGTCACCAACGGCGCCTGCGTACGCGGGAATCTGACCGCGAAGATCGACGGCGAGGAGTGGTTCCGCGTCGACGTCCTGGGCAACTGCGACCGCGACAAGGACGACAGCGACCAGGGCGGCCAGGACGACGGCAACCAGCACGACGACAGCCGGGACGACGGCGACCAAGGCGGCCAGAGGGACGGCGGTCAGGACAACGGCGGTCAGGACAGAGGCGATCAGGACAACAGCGGCCAGGACGACCAGCACGACGGCAACCAGGACGACGGCGACCAGCACGACGGCAACCAGCACGACGGCGACCAGGACGGCAGCCGTCAGGATGACGGGAACGGAAACGGCGACGACGGCCACGATGACGGCGGGAAGGACGAGCGCGCCGACAACGCCGGTCACGACGAGTCCGATCCGGCGCCCACCGCCACCGTCACGGTGACCGCGGGCCCCGGCCAAGAATCGGGCAAGTGATCCAAAGCGCCCCCGCCCCGCGCGGCGGCTGCTTAGGCTGACCTTGTGACGCAGCCTTCCTACCTCCGGTTTCCGCATCTGAGCGGCGAGTTGCTCGCCTTCACCGCTGAGGACGACGTCTGGGTCGCCCCACTCGACGGGGGCCGCGCCTGGCGGGTCAGCGCCGACAACGTCCCCGTGAACCAGCCCCGCGTCTCCCCGGACGGCACCAGCGTCGCCTGGACGTCGACGCGGGACGGTGCCCCCGAGGTGCATGTGGCGCCCGTGTCCGGCGGGCCCGCCAGGCGCCTGACGTACTGGGGCGGTTGGCGGACCATGGTGCGCGGCTGGACGCCCGACGGGCGGGTCCTCGCGATCAGCACGCACGGCCAGGCCTCGACGCGCCGCACCCGGGCGTACGCGGTGCCGCTCGACGGCGGCCCCGCGGAGCTGCTGCCGTACGGCCTGGTCGGGGACGCCGCGCACGGCCCCGAAGGGCAGGTCCTGCTGCTCTCCGCGCCGATGGGCCGCGAGGCGGCCTGGTGGAAGCGGTACCGGGGCGGCACGGCGGGCAAGCTGTGGATCAGGAACACCGCCCCCGACGACACCGAGGGGGCGTTCGTCCGCGTTCACGAAGACCTCGACGGAAACATCGAGTACCCCCTGTGGGTCGGTGACCGCATCGCCTTCCTCAGTGACCACGAGGACGTCGGCGCCCTCTACTCCTCGCTGCCCGACGGCACCGACCTGCGCCGGCACACGCCCCTCGACGGGTTCTACGCCCGGCACGCGGCCACCGACGGCACCCGCGTGACGTACGCGTCCGCGGGTGAACTCTGGCTCCTCGACGACCTCGTGGACGCCGAGCCGCGCCGCTTGGACATCCCGCTCGGCGGGCAGCGCACCGACCTGCAACCGCACCCCGTGAACGCCGCCCGCTGGTTCGGGGCCGCCGCCCCGGACCACACCGGGCGCGGCAGCGCCGTCGCCGTGCGGGGCGCCGTGCACTGGGTCACGCACCGCGAGGGCCCCGCCCGTACGCTCGCCGCGGCGCCCGGCGTCCGGGCCCGGCTGCCCCGCACGTTCCGCGTGGACGGCGAGGAGCACGTGGTGTGGGTGACGGACGCGGAGGGCGACGACGCCCTGGAGTTCGCGCCCGCCACCGGCCTCGCGCCCGGCGCCACGCCCCGGCGGCTCGCGGCCGGTCAGCTCGGCCGGGTCCTCGCGCTCGCCATGGCGCCCGACGGCAGCCGCGCCGCCGTCGCCGCGCACGACGGGCGGGTCCTGATCGTGGAGCGCGAGAGCGGCGAGGTGCGCGAGGTGGACCGCGCCGAGCACGGCGAGGCCACCGGTCTGGTCTTCTCGCCCGACTCCGGCTGGCTCGCCTGGTCGCACCCGGGGCCGCGCCCGCTGCGCCAGCTCAAGCTCGCCAACACCGCCGACCTGTCGGTGTCGGACGCCACCCAGCTGCGGTTCCGGGACTACAGCCCGGCGTTCACCCTCGACGGCAAGCACCTGGCGTTCCTGTCCGCGCGGGCCTTCGACCCGGTCTACGACGACCACGTCTTCGACCTCGCCTTCGTCGGCGGCGCCCGCCCGCACCTCATCACGCTCGCGGCCACCACGCCCTCGCCGTTCGGCCCGCAGCGGCACGGCAGGCCCTTCGACGCCGCGGAGCTCTCGGGGGGCGGGCACGCCGAGACGCCCGACAGCGAGGGCACCCCCGCCACCCGCGTCGACCTGGACGGCCTCGCCGAGCGCGTCGTGCCCTTCCCCGTGGAGGCCGCCCGCTACTCCACGCTCAGAGCCGCCAAGGACGGCCTCCTCTGGCTGCGCCACCCCGTGCGCGGCGTGCTCGGCGCGTCCCGCGCCACCCCGGCGGACCCCGACCCCAGCTCGGAGCTGGAGCGCTACGACTTCGGCCAGCGCCGCGTCGACGAACTCTGCGGCGACGCCGACCACTTCGCGGTCACCGGCGACGGCAAGCGGGTGCTGCTGTGGGCGGGCGGCAAACTGAAGGTGGTGCCGAGCGACCGCCGTGCCTCCGCCGACGAGGACAGCGACACGAACATCACCGTCGACCTCGGCCGCGTACGCCAGTACGTCGACCCGGCCGCGGAGTGGCGGCAGATGTACGACGAGGCGGGCCGCCTCATGCGGGACAACTTCTGGCGGCCCGACATGGGCGGCGTCGACTGGGACGGCGTCCTCGCGCGCTACCGGCCCGTGCTCGCCCGGGTCGCCACCCACGACGACCTGGTGGACCTGCTGTGGGAGGTGCAGGGCGAGCTGGGCACCTCGCACGCCTATGTCTTCCCGCGCGGCGGCTGGGGCGCCGCGAGCACCCGGCAGGGGCTGCTCGGCGCGGACATCGCACGCGGCGACGACGGCCTGTGGCGCGTCGACAGGGTCCTGCCGACCGAGACGTCCGACCCGGCCGCGCGCTCGCCCCTCGCCGCGCCCGGCGTGGCCGTGCGGGCGGGCGACGCGATCCTCGCCGTCGGCGGGCGGCCCGTCGACCCGGTGACGGGGCCGGGACCGCTCCTCGTCGGCACCGCGGACAAGCCGGTGGAGCTGACCGTGTCCCCGGCGGGCGGCGGCGACCTGCGGCACGCCGTCGTCGTCCCCGTGGACGACGAGGAGCCGCTGCGCTACCACGCGTGGGTCGCCGACCGGCGGGCCTACGTCCACGAGCGCTCCGGCGGCCGCCTCGGCTATCTGCACGTACCGGACATGCAGGCGCCCGGCTGGGCGCAGATCCACCGCGACCTGCGGATCGAGGTGGCCCGCGAGGGCCTGGTCGTGGACGTCAGGGAGAACCGCGGCGGCCACACCTCGCAGCTCGTCGTGGAGAAGCTGGCGCGCCGTGTCGTCGGCTGGGACCTGCCGCGCGGCTCGGGCCCGCTCAGCTATCCCGGGGACGCGCCGCGCGGGCCCGTCGTGGCCGTGGCGAACGAGTTCTCCGGGTCCGACGGCGACATCGTGAACGCCGCGATCAAGGCGCTCGGCATCGGGCCCGTGGTCGGCACCCGTACGTGGGGCGGCGTCGTCGGCATCGACAGCAGGTACCACCTGGTCGACGGGACGCTGGTGACCCAGCCCAAGTACGCGTTCTGGATGGACGGCGTGGAGTGGGCCGTGGAGAACTACGGCGTCGACCCCGACATCGAGGTCGTGGCCACCCCCGACGACCTCGCCGCCGGGCGCGACCCCCAACTCGACGAGGCGGTACGGGTCGCGCTCGCCGCCCTGGAGGAGACCCCGGCGAAGACCCCGCCGCCGGTGCCGGGCGCGGCTCCGGACACCGGCGCGGACCGGCCCGCGTAGCAGGGCCGGGACCCCGGTCCGGTCGGCAGGACACGGACGGGCCCCGGCCACCCGGATAGCATGCGACGGTATCGATCAACGACCGATCAGTGACCGATCAGTGACCCAGGAGGGCGCCCCATGGCGGGAGAACCGCAGGCCGACTGCCTGTTCTGCAAGATCGTCGCCAAGGAGGTGCCTGCGACCGTCGTACGGGAGACGGAGACCACCCTCGCCTTCCGCGACATCAACCCGCAGGCGCCGACGCACGTCCTGGTGATCCCCAAGGTGCACCACCCGGACGCCGCCTCGCTCGCCGCCGCCGAGCCGGAGATCGCCGCCGACGTGCTGCGCGAGGCCGGTGAGGTCGCCGCCCAGGAGCAGTCGGACAGCTACCGCATCGTCTTCAACACCGGCACCGGCGCCGGCCAGACCGTCTTCCACGCGCACGCCCACGTCCTCGGCGGCCGCGGCCTCCAGTGGCCGCCCGGCTGACCGGGACAGTTTCCTTTGTCCGTACGTGAACTGGTGGTGCTCGGCACCGCCAGCCAGGTCCCGACCCGGCAGCGCAACCACAACGGGTACGTCCTGCTCTGGGACGGCGAGGGCATCCTCTTCGACCCGGGCGAGGGCACGCAGCGGCAGATGCTGCGTGCCTCCGTCGCCGCGCACGACCTGAACCGCATCTGCGTCACCCACTTCCACGGGGACCACAGCCTGGGCCTCGCGGGCGTCGTCCAGCGCATCAACCTGGACCGGGTGCCGCACCCCGTGACCGCCCACTACCCGGCTTCCGGGCAGCGCTTCTTCGACCGTCTGCGGTACGCGACCGCCTACCGCGAGACGGTCGACCTGGTGCAGGCGCCGGTGGCCGCCGACGGTGTCCTCGCGACCACGCCGAAGTACCGTCTGGAGGCCGCGCGGCTCTCCCACCCGGTGGAGTCGTTCGGCTACCGCCTGGTCGAGCCCGACGGGCGGCGCATCCTGCCCGCGCTGCTCGCCGAACACGGCGTCAAGGGACCCGACGTCGGTGTCCTCCAGCGCGAAGGGCGTCTGCGCGGCATCACCCTCGACCAGGTGAGCGAGGTGCGGCGCGGGCAGCGGTTCGCCTTCGTGATGGACACCCGGCTGTGCGAGGGCGTGCACGCCCTCGCCGAGGGCTGCGACATGCTCGTCATCGAGTCGACCTTCCTCGACGAGGACCACAGGCTCGCCTCCGACCACGGCCACCTCACCGCGGGGCAGGCCGCCGCAGCGGCCCGGGACGCCGGTGTCCGGCACCTGGTGCTCACGCACTTCAGCCAGCGGTACGCCGACCCCGCCGTCTTCGAACAGCAGGCGCGCGCCGCCGGTTTCGTGGGCCGGCTCACCGTGGCACGCGACCTGGACCGGATCCCGCTGCCCAAGCGCAACGCCTGAACCGCCCCCGGTTCGGGCCCGAACAGAGAACAGAAGCACCACATGCACCTCCCCAAAGCCGAACTCCACCTGCACATCGAAGGCACCCTGGAGCCCGAGCTGGCTTTCGAGCTGGCCGCGCGCAACGGCATCACCCTCGCGTACGCCGACACCGAACAGCTCCGCAAGGCCTATCTCTTCGACGACCTCCAGTCCTTCCTCGACCTCTACTACGGCCTGATGGCGGTGCTGCGCACCGAGGAGGACTTCGAGGAGCTCGCGGACGCCTACCTCGCGCGGGCCGCCGCCCAGGGCGTGCGGCACGCGGAGATCTTCTTCGACCCGCAGGCCCACACCGCGCGCGGCGTCCCCTTCGCCACGGTCGTGGAGGGCCTCGGCCGCGCCCTGGACCGCAGTGAGGAGCGGCACGGCGTCAGCACCCGCCTCATCATGTGCTTCCTGCGCGACCAGTCCGCCGAGTCGGCCATGGCGACTCTGGAGGCCGCGAAGCCGCATCTGCACCGGATCACCGGCGTCGGCCTGGACTCGGCCGAGGTGGGCCACCCGCCGGCCAAGTTCGCGGCCGTGTACGAGGCCGCGGGCGCGCTCGGCCTGCGCAAGGTGGCGCACGCCGGTGAGGAGGGCCCGGCCGCCTATGTGCGCGAGGCCCTGGACGTGCTCGGCGTCGAGCGGATCGACCACGGCCTGCGCTGCGTGGAGGACCCCGATCTCGTGGAGCGCCTGGTGCGGGAGCGGGTGCCGCTCACACTGTGCCCGCTGTCGAACGTGCGGCTGCGCGCCGTCGACGTCCTGGCGGAGCACCCGCTGCCGCGGATGATGGCCGCCGGGCTGCTCTGCACCGTCAACTCCGACGACCCGGCCTACTTCGGCGGCTACGCGGGCGACAACTTCCTCGCCGTCCAGGAGGCCCTCGGCCTGCACCAGGAGCAGCTGCGCGAGCTGGCGAGGAACTCCTTCGAGGCGGCGTTCCTGGACGGCGGGCCCGAGGAGGAGGCGCTGCGGGCGCGGTATCTGGCGGAGGTCGCGGCGTACACGTTCCCGTAGCCGGGTTCCGTGGCGGGCGCGTCCGGGGGTGCCGCTCGCCACGAACCTGTGCGTCACGACGTTCGCGGAGACACCGGAGGCCTTCGCGAGCGCGCCGTGCAGGTCGTGCTCTGCGACCGCCACCACTGAGGCGGACCGCGCGCGCAGGATCGATCCGGAGTGGACAACTCCGCTCGTGCCCCGCTGGTAGCGGCTCGGTCCTGACGGGGGCCTGGGTTACGTTGCCTCCATGGCTGTACCACCAGGCGCACCCCAGCACACTCCCGCCGCGGGCACGGAGACCCTCGTCGATCCACTGGCGTCGGCGCGCAGGGCGGGCGACCCGCCGTGCGACGTGTACCTCACCGGGACGGTCTTCCTCGACATCATCTTCACCGGCCTCGACTCGGCACCCGTGCGCGGCACCGAGTCCTGGGCGCGCGGCATGGGATCGAGCCCCGGCGGGGTGGCCAACATGGCCACCGCCCTGGCCCGCCTCGGCCTGCACACCTCCCTGGCCGCGGCCTTCGGGGACGACCACTACGGGGAGTACTGCTGGGACGCCCTGGAGCACGGCGAGGGCATCGACCTGTCCTCGTCACGGACCGTTCCCGGCTGGCACTCCCCGGTGACGGTCTCCATGGCGTACGAGGGCGAACGGACCATGATCAGCCACGGGCACGAGCCGCCGTTCGACGCCGCGTCGCCCGACGGCTCCACGCCCACCTGCCCGCCACGCGCGCGTGCCGCCGTCGCCTCCCTCGAACCCGGCGTCCGGGCACCGTGGATCGCGACGGTGGCAGGACGCGGCACCCGGATCTTCGCCGACGTGGGCTGGGACGACTCCGGGCGCTGGGACCTCGCGGCCCTGCCCGACCTCGCGCACTGCGAGGCGTTCCTGCCGAACGCGCAGGAGGCCATGCGGTACACCGGCACGACCTGCCCGCGTGCCGCCGCGCACGCGCTGACCGAGCATGTGCCGGTGGCCGTGGTGACCCTCGGCTCCGAAGGGGCGTACGCGGTGGACGGGCGCACCGGCGAGACCGCGTCCGTGCCCGCCATCGAGGTGGCGGCGCTCGACCCCACCGGCGCCGGGGACGTGTTCGTGGCGGGCTTCGTGACCGGCACCCTCGCCGGGTGGCCGCTCGCCGACCGGCTCGCCTTCGCCGGTCTGACCGCGGCGCTCTCCGTGCAGGAGTTCGGCGGATCCCTGTCGGCGCCCGGCTGGGCGGAGGTCGGCGCGTGGTGGCGGCGCGTGTGCGAGGTCGACGAGCAGGACCCCGTGGCCCTCGGGCGCTACGCGTTCCTGGAGGCCCTGCTGCCCGAGACGGCCCGACCCTGGCCGCTGCGCCGGGCAGTGCCCACGATCGGCTTCGGCAGGTCGCTGTAGCGTCCGGACCGGGGCTCCCACCTGGGGCGGGTGCGGCGGGGAAGGGCGGCCGGGAAAAGGGCTTAGGGCTTGTCAGTGGCCCGTCGTACCCTTGGCAGTGCAGGACGCCGCTCCCCGGCGAGCCCCGTGACGAGGAGGATGAGCAGGCCTTCAGAGCCGGCCCATGACGCAGACACCGACAGCTCAGACCCCCGCGCAGCCGACCGCGCCCAAGTCCGCGAAGGCCCACTTCACCGTCCCGGCCAAGCACCCCATGGTGACGGTCCTGGGCTCCGGAGACGCGTTGCTGCGTGTGATCGAGACGGCCTTCCCGGCGGCCGACATCCACGTCCGGGGCAACGAGATCAGCGCGGTCGGAGACGCCCACGAAGTCGCCCTCATCCAGCGCCTGTTCGACGAGATGATGCTGGTGCTCCGCACCGGGCAGCCGATGACGGAGGACGCAGTGGAACGCTCGATCGCCATGCTCCGGGCGGACGACGCAGGAGAGGCCGACGGCCAGGAGACCCCGGCCGAGGTCCTCACGCAGAACATCCTCTCCTCGCGCGGGCGCACCATCCGCCCCAAGACCCTCAACCAGAAGCGGTACGTCGACGCGATCGACAAGCACACGATCGTGTTCGGCATCGGCCCCGCCGGTACCGGCAAGACGTATCTCGCCATGGCCAAGGCGGTCCAGGCCCTACAGTCCAAGCAGGTCAACCGCATCATCCTGACCCGCCCCGCGGTGGAGGCCGGCGAGCGCCTCGGCTTCCTGCCCGGCACGCTCTACGAGAAGATCGACCCGTATCTGCGCCCGTTGTACGACGCGCTGCACGACATGCTCGACCCCGACTCCATCCCGCGCCTGATGGCCGCGGGCACCATCGAGGTCGCCCCGCTCGCGTACATGCGCGGCAGGACGCTGAACGACGCGTTCATCATCCTGGACGAGGCGCAGAACACGAACCCCGAGCAGATGAAGATGTTCCTCACCCGCCTCGGCTTCGAATCGAAGATCGTGATCACGGGCGACGTCACACAGATCGACCTGCCGAACGGCACGAAGTCGGGCCTGCGCCAGGTCCAGGACATCCTGGACGGCGTTCCCGATGTGCACTTCTCGCGGCTCACGTCCTCCGATGTCGTACGGCACAAGCTCGTCGGCCGTATCGTCGACGCGTACGAGAAGTACGACAACGAGAACGGCACGGAGAACGGCTCGCACGCCACCCGCGGCCGGTCCAGAGGGAAGTAGCGGAACAGCACCATGGCGATCGACGTCAACAACGAATCCGGAACCGAGGTCGACGAGCAGGCGATCCTCGACATCGCCCGCTACGCCCTCGCGCGGATGCGGATCCACCCGCTCTCCGAGCTCTCGGTGATCGTCGTGGACGCCGGCGCCATGGAGCAGCTGCACATCCAGTGGATGGACCTGCCGGGCCCCACGGATGTGATGTCCTTCCCGATGGACGAGCTGCGCCCGCCCATGAAGGACGACGACGAGCCGCCGCAGGGCCTCCTCGGGGACATCGTGCTGTGCCCCGAGGTCGCCCTGAAGCAGGGCCAGGAGGCCCCGACGCAGCACTCCATGGACGAGGAGCTCCAGCTCCTCACCGTCCACGGAGTGCTGCACCTCCTCGGGTACGACCACGAGGAACCGGACGAGAAGGCAGAGATGTTCGGTCTTCAGGCGGCGATCGTCGACGGCTGGCGCGCGGAGCAGGGCCTGACCGGCCCGTCCCCGGCGCCGACCGTCTCGTGACGCCATGTCCTTCCAACTGATCGCCGGGGCCGTCGCCCTGATCGTGGTGGCCTGGCTCGCCGCCTGCGCGGAGGCGGGCATCGCCCGCGTCTCCAGCTTCCGGGCCGAGGAGTCCGTGCGCTCCGGGCGGCGCGGCAGCGCGAAGCTCGCGCAGGTCGCCGCCGACCCCACCCGCTATCTGAACGTGGCCCTGCTGGTGCGCGTGACGTGCGAGATGGCGGCCGCGGCCCTGGTGACGTACGCGTGCCTACAGGCCGTCGACACCACCTGGGAGGCGCTCGCCATCGCCATCGGCGTGATGGTGCTCGTCAGCTATGTCGCCGTCGGCGTGTCCCCGCGCACCATCGGCCGCCAGCACCCGCTGAACACGGCGACGGCCGCGGCGTACGTCCTGCTGCCGCTGGCCCGTGTCATGGGCCCCGTCCCGCCCCTGCTGATCCTCATCGGCAACGCGCTCACGCCCGGCAAGGGCTTCAGGCGCGGGCCCTTCGCCTCCGAGGCCGAGCTGCGGGCGATGGTCGACCTGGCCGAGAAGGAGTCCCTGATCGAGGACGAGGAGCGCCGCATGGTGCACTCCGTCTTCGAGCTCGGCGACACCCTGGTCCGCGAGGTCATGGTGCCGCGCACCGACCTGGTCTCCATCGAACGCTTCAAGACCGTCCGCCAGGCCCTGACCCTCGCCCTGCGCTCCGGGTTCTCCCGGATACCCGTGACCGGCGAGAGCGAGGACGATGTCGTCGGCATCGTGTATCTGAAGGACCTCGTCCGCAAGACCCACATCAACCGCGACGCCGAGAACGACCTGGTGTCGACGGCGATGCGGCCCGCCGCGTTCGTGCCCGACACGAAGAACGCCGGTGATCTGCTGCGCGAGATGCAGCAGGAGCGCAACCACGTCGCCGTCGTCATCGACGAGTACGGCGGCACGGCCGGCATCGTCACCATCGAGGACATCCTCGAGGAGATCGTCGGCGAGATCACCGACGAGTACGACCGTGAACTGCCGCCCGTCGAGGAGCTGGAGGGCGGCTGCCACCGCGTCACCGCCCGCCTCGACATCGGCGACCTCGGTGATCTCTACGGCCTTGAGGCCTACGACGACGAGGACGTGGAGACCGTCGGCGGGCTGCTCGCCAAGGCGCTCGGGCGGGTGCCGATCGCCGGGGCCTCGGCCGTGGTGGACCTGCCGGACGGCCGCGCCCTGAAGCTCACGGCCGAGGCGGCCGCCGGTCGGCGCAACAAGATCGTCACGGTGCTCGTGGAGCCGGTGCCGGGTGCCGGGGCCGGGCCGGAGGAGGGGGACGTGGCATGACTCCGCAGCGGCTGCGCGCCCTGTGCCTGTCGTTCGGCGACGCGGTGGAGGAGTTCCCGTTCGGCCCTGAGACCTCGGTCTTCAAGGTCGCTGGCAAGATCTTCGCCCTGTCCGCGCTGTCCGTACCGACGGGTGAGCCGCTGACCGTGAACCTCAAGTGCGACCCCGACCTCGCCGTGCAGCTGCGTGCCGCACACCCGGAGATCGTCCCCGGCTGGCACATGAACAAGCGCCACTGGAACACCGTGACGGTGTCCGGCTCCCTGCCCGACCGGCTGCTCCGTGAACTCGTCGAGGACTCCTACGACCTGGTGGTCGCGGGGCTGCCTCGCGCGCAGCGGCTCCGCCTGGACCGCCCGTAGGGGTGCGGTCCGGCGGGGGCCGCCGCGCTCCTTATGCTCGTGCCATGACTGAGCGCACCGACCTCGCTCCCGAGGACCAGAAGATCGTCACCCTTGCCCGTTCGGCCCGGGCCCGCAACGGTGTGCCCGAGGGGGCGGCGGTGCGGGACGAGACCGGCCGCACGTATGTCGCCGGGACCGTGTCCCTCGCCTCCCTCCAGCTGTCGGCCCTGCGGACCGCTGTGGCCATGGCTGTGGCGTCCGGGGCGGAGTCCCTTGAGGCGGCGGCCGTCGTCTCCGGGGAGGATGCGCTGTGCGCGGAGGATCTGGCCGCTGTGCGGGATCTTGGTGGGGTCGGTACGCCGGTGTTCCTCGCGGGGGCGGACGGCGTACTCCGGCTGCGCGCCGAGACCGCCTGAGCCCCGGGGCACCCGCCCCGAGGCCGCCTGAGTTCCCGGGGGCTCCGCCCTCCGCCAGCCCTCGTCCCGGTGCTCCGCGCCCCTCCAGCCCCCGTCCCGGTGCTCTGCGCCTCGCCCCCAGTCGCCGGGCGGGCTCTTCCCCACCCACCCGCCCTTTATCGCGCTAGCGCGCTCGTCCTCAATCGCCGGACGGGCTCTTTCTGACCGCCCTCCGGCAGATGCTCGCCGGGTGGATGGAAGCCGGGCGAGCTGAGATGCCTGCCGGGCGCCGGGTGGGCTGCGGTGCCCGCCGGGGCGGGTGGAAAGGGTGGGTGGGTGGGGAAAAAGCCCGTCCGGCGATTGAGGACGAGGGCCGGAGGCCCGAAAGCGGGGACAGGGGCGCAGCCCCAGAAGACGGGGGCTGCTCAGGGCGCCCGTGCCCGGATGTGTGGGGTAGGGGCGCAGCCCCGGAGGGTGGGGGCTGGTCAGGGCGCCCGTGCCCGGATGTGTGGGGTAGGGGCGCAGCCCCGGAGGGTGGGGGCTGCTCAGGGTGCCCGTGCCCGGAAGTGTGGGGTAGGGGCGCAGCCCCGGAGGGCGGGGGCTGCTCAAGGTGTCCGTTCGCGGTCGGCCGGAAGGGGCGCAGCCCCGGATGGTGGTGGGCTGTGCAGGGCGTTCGTGGGCGGGAAGCGTGGGGCGAGGGCGCAGCCTCGGAAGGTGGCGGCTGCTCTGGGTGTTCGGGCCGGGAAGAGCGGGGGAGGGGCCCAGCCCAAGAAGACGGGGGAGGGGTTCTAGGCGTCCGCGCCCGAAAAGATCAGGGAGAATGGGGCGCATGAGCGTGCGTACCCAGTCATCCCAGCCGTCCGAGCAGGCCGCCCACCGCGCCGGTTTCGCCTGCTTCGTCGGTCGCCCCAACGCGGGCAAGTCCACCCTCACGAACGCTCTGGTCGGCAAGAAGGTGGCGATCACCTCGAACCGGCCGCAGACGACCCGGCACACCGTACGCGGCATCGTGCACCGCCCCGACGCGCAGCTGATCCTGGTGGACACCCCGGGGCTCCACAAGCCGCGCACGCTGCTCGGCGAGCGGCTGAACGACGTGGTGCGCACCACGTGGGCCGAGGTCGACGTCATCGGTTTCTGTCTGCCCGCGAACGAGAAGCTCGGCCCCGGTGACCGGTTCATCGCCAAGGAACTGGCGTCGATCAAGAAGTCGCCGAAGGTGGCGATCATCACGAAGACCGACCTGGTGGACAGCAAGACGCTCGCCGAGCAGCTGATCGCCGTCGACCAGCTCGGCAAGGAGCTGGGCTTCGAGTGGGCCGAGATCGTGCCGGTCTCGGCGGTCGGCGAGACCCAGGTCGACCTGCTCGCGGACCTCCTCGTGCCGCTGCTGCCCGAGGGCCCCGCGCTCTATCCGGAGGGCGACCTCACGGACGAGCCCGAGCAGGTCATGGTGGCCGAGCTGATCCGTGAGGCGGCGCTCGAAGGCGTACGGGACGAGCTGCCGCACTCCATCGCGGTGGTCGTCGAGGAGATGCTGCCCCGCGAGGACCGGCCCGCCGACAAGCCGCTCCTGGACATCCACGCCTTCGTCTACATCGAGCGGCCCAGCCAGAAGGGGATCATCATCGGCCCCAAGGGCAAGCGGCTCAAGGACGTGGGGATCAAGTCCCGCAAGCAGATCGAGGCGCTCCTCGGCACGCCCGTCTACCTCGACCTGCATGTGAAGGTCGCCAAGGACTGGCAGCGCGACCCGCGCCAGCTCCGCAAGCTGGGCTTCTGACACATAGCCCCCGGCGCCCCGCGCTCAGCCCGCGTCCGCGGGCGGACGCGGGCCCTGTCCCCGCAGCTCCCCCCGCAGCCACCCGTAAGAAGCCTTCGGCGTCCGCTCCTGCGTCGCGTAGTCGACGTGGACGAGCCCGAAGCGCTGCCCGTGCCCCTCGGCCCACTCGAAGTTGTCGAGGAGGGACCAGACGAAGTAGCCGCGTACGTCCACCCCGGCCGCCATCGCCTCGTGCAACGCCCGCAGATGCCCGTCCAGGTAGGCGATGCGGTCCTGGTCGTCGAGGCCTTCGTAGGAGCAGCCGTTCTCGGTGACGACGAGGGGCGGCAGGCGGTCGCCGTAGCGCTCGCGGAAGGTCAGGAGCAGCTCGGTGAGGGCTTCGGGGACGACGGGCCAGCCGAAGGCCGTCAGCGGGCGGCCCTCGATCGGGCGCGGCGAGAAGGGCAGCTCGGGCGGCAGCCAGAGCCCGGAGAACTGGGTGGGGCCGGTGCCGGGGAGCGGGGCGCCCACCTTGGTCGGCTGGTAGAAGTTGATGCCGTACCAGTCGAGCGGCCGGGAGATGGTCTTCAGGTCCGCGTCCAGGTCCGGCACCTCGCCGCCGAGCAGCTCCGTGATCACTTCCGGGTAGCGGCTCGTGATCAGGGGGTCGGAGAACAGGCGGTTCAGGAGCACGTCGTAGAAGTCGGCGGCCTCGCGGTCCTCGGCGGCGTCGGAAGCGGGCCAGGTCGGACCGTGCGAGTTGGCGATGCCGATGTCGCCGGCGCCCGCGGCCCGCAGCGCGCCGACCGCGAGGCCGTGCGCGAGGAGCAGGTGGTGGGCGACCGGCAGCGCGTCGAAGAGGAGTTGCCTGCCGGGGGCGTGGCGGCCGAGCGCGTGCCCGAGCAGGGTGTGCTCGGCGGGTTCGTTGAGGGTGATCCACTTCGGTACGCGGTCGCCGATGCGGTCGGCCACCACGGCCGCGTACTCGGCGAAGCGGTGCGCGGTGTCGCGGACGAGCCAGCCGCCCGCCTCCTCCACGGCGAGCGGCGTGTCCCAGTGGAAGAGGGTCGGCACGGGACGTACGCCCGCCGCGCACAGCTCGTCGACGAGGCGGTCGTAGAAGTCGAGGCCGCGCCCGCTGACCTCGCCGCTGCCCCGGGGCAGTACCCGCGGCCAGGAGACCGAGAAGCGGTACGCGCCCACGCCGAGGTCGCGGATCAGGGCCACGTCCTCGCGGTAGCGGCGCACGTGGTCGCAGGCCACGGCGGCCGTCGTGCCGTCCTTGACGTTGCCGGGCAGGGCCGTGAACGCGTCCCACACCGAGGGGCCGCGTTCGTCGGCGGCGCCCTCGATCTGGTGGGCCGAAGTGGACACCCCCCACAGGAAGTCGTGCGGGAACCGGGGCAGCGGTGCGCGCGTCGTCGCCATGAGCGCGATCATCCGGACCGGCCGGCTCGGAAGTCAACGCCCGTGCGGCGCGCGAGCCCATGGCGCGCGAGCCCGCCGTACGTGAGCGCTACGAGCCCTCCTTGAGGACGCGTGTGATCAACTGCCGCTGGTCGTCGGTCAGCCGGGGGTCCGCGCAGTACACGGTCCGGTCGTCCACGGTGAGCTGGTAGCTGAAGCCGTCGGGGACGCCGACCGGTGGCGTGCCCCGGCTTGCGGCCAGGGCCCGTTCGGCCAGGGCGTGCCACTCGGCGGCGTCGGGGCGCGCGGTGGTGTCCACCTCCGCGTGCCGCTCGATGCCCGCGAAACCTCCGGTGCGCTTCACCTGGATACGCATGGGTCCTGTCTACTCCAGGCTCCGGCACCCCGCCAGGCGGCACCGGAGGGCCCGACGGCTTCCGGCCGGGGCGGGCTGCTTCCGGCCGGGGCGGGCAGCCTCCGGCCGGGCGGGCAGTCCCCTGCCGGGCGGACAGCCTCCTGCCGGGCCGGGTGCCGGGCGGTTCAGGTGGCGGTGGGGACCTTGACCTGCGCCCACGCGTCCACGACGGCCTTCAGCTCGTCGCCGTCGCCGTACTTGGCGCGGGCCGCGGCGACCGTCAGCTTGGCGAAGTCCGTGAAGGAGGCGTCCTGGGCCAGCTCGCCGCCGGTCAGGACGGCGTACCAGATCTGTCCGGCGCGCTCCCAGGCGTGGCCGCCGAGAGCCTGGGCGAGCAGGTAGAAGGCGTGGTTCGGGATGCCGGAGTTGATGTGCACGCCGCCGTTGTCGCGGCCTGTGCGGACGTAGTCGTCCATGGTGGCGGGCTGCGGGTCCTTGCCGAGGACGTCGTCGTCGTACGCGGTGCCCGGCTCCTTCATGGAGCGCAGCGCCTTGCCGGTGACGCGCGGGGCGAGCAGGCCCGCGCCGATCAGCCAGTCGGCGTCGGCGGCGGTCTGGCCGAGCGCGTACTGCTTGATGAGGGAGCCGAACACGTCCGCCATCGACTCGTTCAGGGCGCCGGGCTGGCCGAAGTAGGTGAGGTTCGCCGTGTACTGGACGACGCCGTGGGTCAGTTCGTGGCCGATGACGTCGATGGGAATGGTGAAGTCGAGGAAGATCTCGCCGTCGCCGTCGCCGAACACCATCTGCTCGCCGTTCCAGAAGGCGTTCCCGTACTCGTCGCCGTAGTGGACGGTCGCGTCGAGCGGCAGACCGCCGCCGTCGATGGAGTCGCGCTCGAAGTGCTTGAGGAAGACCTCGAAGGTGGCGCCGAGCCCCGCGTGGGCGCGGTTGACCGTCGCGTCCTTGCCCGGCTTGTCGCCCTCGCTGTGCACCTTGCGGCCGGGCAGGTCCGTCTTGTGCTTGGCGTCGTAGATGGTGCGGTACGGCTTGCCCTCGGCCGCGCCCTTGGGGGCGGCCACGGACGGAGCGCCGAGGACGGTGGTCAGGCGGCGCTGGGTGCGTTCGAAGGCGTCGCGCTGGAGCGTCCGGCGGGCGGCCTTGGCGAGGGCGGGGTCCTGGGACTGGGCCAGCGTGTCCAGGATGACGGGTGGCACGATCGTGCAGAAAACGGGGACGAAACCCGTTGGGTTGGCGGTCATGGCGGCAATGTGGCACTGGGTCATGCCGCTGTCACTAGCTGCCACCATGATTGGTGAAATAGCCGTATACGGACCCCCGTCGTCCTCCGCAGGTGATATGCGGCACCTTTTGTCCGTTAGATTCCATACGCTCCACCGATCCCGGATACTGATACGCACCCGCGCATCGCGCGCGGCTCGGCTAGGCTGCCTCGCATCATGCGTTTCGGGCTGCTTCTCCTTAGCTGCCGCGGCGAGGGTCTGTAGCAGAGGCCGACCCCCTCCCCGCGGAGTTCGGTGCTGTGTCAGACCGTCGGCCGTCCCTCCGGACCCTGTCGAGGAGCCCCGCACACCATGCCGAACTTCCAGCGCCCCAGCTCCATGCCGATCCACAAGTACGGCCCGTACGAGCAGGTGGTCCTGCCCGACCGCACCTGGCCCGACCAGCGCATCACGGTGGCACCCCGCTGGCTGTCCACCGATCTGCGCGACGGCAACCAGGCGCTCATCGACCCGATGTCGCCCGCCCGCAAGCGCGCCATGTTCGACCTGCTGGTCCGCATGGGCTACAAGGAGATCGAGGTCGGCTTCCCCTCATCGGGCCAGACCGACTTCGACTTCGTGCGCTCCATCGTCGAGGACGAGGACGCCATCCCCGACGACGTGACGATCTCCGTCCTCACCCAGGCGCGGGAGGAGCTGATCGAGCGCACCGTGGCCTCCCTGAAGGGCGCCAAGCGCGCGACCGTGCACCTGTACAACGCGACCGCGCCCGTCTGGCGGGAGGTCGTCTTCCGCGGCTCGCGCGAGCAGGTCAAGCAGATCGCCGTCGACGGCACCCGCCTGGTCATGGAGTACGCGGACAAGATCCTCGACCAGGACACCGTCTTCGGCTACCAGTACAGCCCGGAGATCTTCACCGACACCGAGCTGGACTTCGCCCTGGAGGTCTGCGAGGGCGTCATGGACGTCTGGGCGCCCGCCGCCGACCGCGAGATCATCCTCAATCTGCCCGCCACCGTGGAGCGTTCGACGCCGTCCACGCACGCGGACCGCTTCGAGTGGATGTCCCGGAACCTGTCCCGGCGCCAGTACGTCTGCCTGTCCATCCACCCGCACAACGACCGCGGCACCGCCGTCGCCGCCGCCGAGCTGGCCGTGATGGCGGGCGGCGACCGCGTCGAGGGCTGCCTGTTCGGCCAGGGTGAGCGCACCGGCAACGTCGACCTGGTGGCGCTGGGCATGAACCTGTTCAGCCAGGGCGTCGACCCGCAGATCGACTTCTCCGACATCGACGAGATCCGTCGTGTGTACGAGTACTGCACCCAGATGGAGGTCCCCGCGCGCCACCCCTACGCGGGCGACCTGGTCTACACCGCCTTCTCCGGCTCCCACCAGGACGCCATCAAGAAGGGCTTCGACGCGATGGAGTCCCGGGCCGCCGCCGCGGGCAAGTCGGTCGACGACATCGAGTGGGCGGTGCCGTATCTGCCCATCGACCCCAAGGACGTCGGCCGCTCCTACGAGGCCGTGATCCGGGTCAACTCCCAGTCCGGCAAGGGCGGCATCGCCTACGTCCTGAAGAACGACCACAAGCTGGACCTGCCGCGGCGCATGCAGATCGAGTTCTCGAAGATCATCCAGGCGAAGACCGACGCCGAGGGCGGCGAGGTCACGCCCGGCGCGATCTGGAGCGTCTTCCAGGACGAGTACCTGCCGAACCCCGACAACCCCTGGGGCCGCGTCCAGCTGCGCGCCAGCCAGACCACCGCCGACCAGGACGGCGTGGACACGCTGACCGTCGGCGCGGTCGTAGACGGCGAGTCCACCGTCCTGACCGGCAGCGGCAACGGCCCGATCTCGGCGTTCTTCGCGGCCCTCCAGGACATCGGCATCGACGCCCGGCTGCTCGACTACCAGGAGCACACGATGAGCGCGGGTGCCTCCGCGCAGGCCGCCTCGTACATCGAGTGCGTCGTCGACGACAAGGTCCTGTGGGGCGTCGGCATCGACGCGAATACGACACGTGCGTCCCTCAAGGCCGTCGTCTCCGCCGTCAACCGCGCTGCTCGCCGATAACGCCGGACACCCGTTCGACCGGTGGTTTTACGGCCCCGTCCGCCTCCTCGGCGGACGGGGCCGCCGCATGCCAGGAGGGCCGCTCCGGGCCAGCAACCGGCCATCTCCGGTACGGGGTACTGACGCGACATCATCGATGTGGCTAACATCACGCCAACGCGGCAGGGCCGCCGCGGCGTCGTGGAGGTGCGTGGTGCTGCCAGATCGGGGACGGAAAGAACAGGCATCCCGCGTCTTCGGCAGGGTCGCACCAGCCCGCGGCCGGCGCACCGGCCCGGACGGCCGCGGCGGGGCCTTCCCCCGGCTGCTGCACCGCGGCGGGGCCCGCGGACCGCGCGGATCCCTCGGGGGCCGCCTCATCGGCACCCGCACCGCCTGGACCACCGTCTGCGACGGCGAGTTCTTCTGTCCGGGCTGTGGCGGCGACCGCAACTACCAGCGACGCACCGGCCGTCGGCGCTTCGTGTTCCTCGGCGTGCCGCTGCTCGCCCGCGGCGAGGCGGGGCCCGTCGTCGAATGCGCCGCCTGCCAGGACCACTTCGGGCTCGACACACTCGACCACCCCACGACCGTCCGGCTCTCCACGATGCTGCGCGACGCCGTGCACACCGTGGTGATCGCGGTCCTCACCACCGGCGGCACCACCTCGCGCGCCGCCCTGGACGCGGCCGTCGCCACCCTGCACGGCGCGGGCTTCGACGACTGCACCGAGGAGCGCCTGACCGCCCTGGTCGACGCGCTCGCCGCCGACACCTCCAGCACCGACGTCCCGGACTGTGTGCCCGGCCTCGCCATCGAACTCCACGAGGCGCTCGGCCCGCTGACCCCCCACCTCGCGCCCGCGGGGCGCGAGGCGCTGCTCCTCCAGGGCGCGAGGATCGCCCTCGCCGACGGCCCCTACACGCCCGCCGAGCGCGATGTGCTCGCCACCGCGGGCTGCGCCCTGACCATCGACCCCGACGACGTGGCCCGGCTGCTCGTGGCGGCGACGCGCACGCCCTCCTGACACCGGGACGCCCCTCCTGACACCGGGACGCCGTCCACGTCGGTACGCCGTCCTGACACCGGCTACGCCTTCTTGGCGCCGGTACGCCTTCCTGGCGCCCGCCCGGCGCGGTACTGCGCGCGCATACTCCCCCGGGAGTAGTCCGCACCCCGTGCCACCCCGGGAAGTAGGACCCAACTCGACCTCGCGCGCGACGATCCGGCCCTCGCGCGGCGGAAGTCTGGAAACCGTCAGACACCGTCACGGAGGGAGGCCCACCGATGGGGGCCGCATCAACGTCGAAGCGCCGCCGACCACGCGCCGTGCCCTGGGTGCTGCTCGGCCTGTGGGTCGCCGTGCTCGCGCTTGCCGGTCCGTTCGCCGGGAAGCTCGGCGACGTCCAGCGCGACCGGGCCGTGGACTATCTGCCCGCGAACGCCGACTCCACCCAGGTCGCCAAGATCCAGGAGCGGCTGCCCGGCGGCGAGACGACGGAACTGGTCCTCGTCTACCACCGCGACGGCGGACTCACCGCCGCCGACCGGGGCACGGCCGCGGACCAGGTGGCGGCCCTCGACGCCAGGACGAAGCTCGTCGATACGCCGCAGGGCGTGCCGTCGAAGGACGGCTCGACGCTGATGTACCCCGTCGCCAGCACCGGACCCGGCACCGACGAGGAACTGCGGGACACCTTCGTCAACGACGTCCGCGACGTGATCAAGGCCCCGGACGGCGCGGCCGGTGACGGGCTGAGCGTGGAGGTCGGCGGGTCGGGGGCGCTCGCCACCGATGCCAGCGAGGTCTACACGTCCCTGGACGGCCCGCTGCTCTACACCACGGTCGCCGTCGTCGCCGTCCTGCTGATCCTGATCTACCGCAGCCCGCTGCTCTGGCTGGTTCCGCTCGTCGTCGCGGGCGTCGCCAACTTCCTCTCCATGGGGGTCGCCTACGGCCTCAACCAGGCCTTCGGCACCACGGTCAGCGGCCAGAGCTCGGGCATCATGACGATCCTGGTCTTCGGCGCGGGCACCGACTACGCCCTGCTCATCGTCTCCCGCTACCGCGAGGAACTGCGCCGCGTCGAGCGGCCGTACGACGCCATGGTCGCCGCCCTGCGCGGCTGCGGACCCGCCGTGGTCGCCTCCTCCGGGACCGTCGCCGCGGGTCTGTTCTGCCTGCTCGCCGCCGACCTCAACAGCAGCAGGGGGATGGGTCCGCTCGGCGCGGTCGGCGTGCTGTGCGCCCTCGTGGCGATGCTGACGCTGCTGCCCGCGCTGCTCGTGATGCTCGGACGCCGGGTGTTCTGGCCGCTGGTGCCCGCCTTCGGCAGCGAGGCAAAGAAGCGGAAGTCCCTGTTCCAGTCGATGGGTTCGTCCGCCGGACGCAGGCCCCGCACCGTGCTCGCGGCGGGCGCCGTCCTCCTCGCCGCCCTCGCCCTCGGCGCCTTCGCGCTGCCGGGCAACCTCAAGCAGGAGGACTCCTTCACCAGCAAGCCGGACTCCATCGCCGCGATGGAGACCCTCGCCGCCGCCTACCCCGAGCGCGGCACCCAGCCCATCAGCGTCATCGCGCCCACCGACCGGGCCGACAAGGCCCTCGCCGACGCCCGCGCCGTGCCCGGCGTCGACGGCGCGGAACGCGGCCGCAGCTCGGGGCAGTGGACCGAGATCTCCGTCGTCGCCAAGGGCGCGCCGCAGTCGGCGGCCGAGACCGCGACCCTGGAGCGGCTGCGCGACCGCCTCGACCCGCAGGGCGCGTACGTCGGCGGACCGAGCGCCGAACAGCTCGACCTGAAGGACACCAACCGGCGCGACATGCGGGTGGTCGTGCCCATCGTCCTCGCCGCCGTCCTGCTGATCCTCGTGGTCCTGCTGCGCGCCCTCGTCGCCCCGCTCCTGCTGCTCCTCGCGGTCGTCGCGGTGTGGGGCGCCTCGCTGGGCATCGCGGGGCTCGTCTTCGGGCCCGTCTTCGGCTTCGAGGGCACCGACCCGGGCCTCGGCCTGCTGTCCTTCTGCTTCCTGGTCGCCCTCGGCGTCGACTACGGCATCTTCCTGATGCACCGCATGCGCGAGGAGTGCCTCGCCGGGGCGGAGACGGGCCCCGCCGCGCTCACCGCGCTGCGCACCACGGGCGGCGTGATCGCCTCCGCGGGCCTGGTCCTCGCCGCCACGTTCGCCGTCCTCACCAACATGCCGCTGGTCCAGCTCGTCGAACTGGGCTTCGTCATCGCGGTCGGGGTGCTCCTCGACACCTTCCTGGTGCGGACCTACCTGGTGACCTCCGCGAGCCTGGCCCTCGGCAGGAAGGTGTGGTGGCCGGGCCCGCTCTCCAAGGCGCCCGCGCTGCCCCCGGCGCCGGAGGCCGACGCCCCCGAACTGGTCCGCGCGCCCTGAGCGAGACCGCCCGGCACGGTGCCCCTCCCTGTCGGAGGGGCACCGTCGTACCCGAAGATGGGGCTGATCGCATGGACGAGCACCGACGTGCCGGGGCCGCCGGGGCCGCGGCCCGGATGCCCGGCGGGCCGGAAGGGGGAGCCGACGACGTGCCGCAGCCGACGCCCGCGGGCGCCCGCCGCCTCTGGCCGCTCACCGGGGCCGTGCCCGGCACCCGCCGCGCCCTGCGCGACGACGCCCTGCTCGCCGCGCTCGTCACCGCCGTCGCCGTGGTGCTCGGCCTGGTCGCGGGGGACGGCCGGGACCTGGACGCGCTCGGCTGGACGCTGCTACTCGGCGCCCACGTACCGGCCGTGTGGCGCCGCAGCCGCCCGATGCCGGTGCTCCTCGCCACGGTCGCGTTCGTCGCGCCGTACCACGCCGTGGACTACACGCACGTCGCCGCGGTACCCATCGGCATGCTCGCCCTCTACACCGTCGCCGTCACCGGGCGCCCCCGCCGCACGCTCCTGACCGGCGTCGGCGTCGTCGCCCTCACCCTGATCGCCAACGCACACGTCGGCCCCAAACAGGTCGCGGAGGTCCTGCGCATCTCCGGCTGGATCGTCGCCGTGCTGCTCTTCGGCACCTATGTACGGGTCCACCGCCAGTACGTCGCCTCCGCCCTGGAACGCGCCGAGCGGGCCGAACGCACCCGCGAGGAGGAGGCGAGGCGGCGCGTCGCCGAGGAGCGCCTGCGGGTCGCCCGCGACCTGCACGACCTGCTCGCGCACAGCATCACGCTGATCGGCGTGCAGACGTCGGTGGCCGCGCACGTCCTCGCCGCCGACCCCGAGCGCCTGGACCGCACCGCCGTCGCGGGCGCCCTCGACGACATCGCGGACACCTGCCGCAGCGCCCGCGGCGAGCTGCGGGCGACCCTGGAGGTCCTGCGGGCCTCGGGCCCCGAGGACCCGGAGGGGCCCGCCGGGTCCGCGGGCCCCGACGAGTCCCGCGGCCCCCTGCCCGGCCTCGGCGGCATCGGCGACCTGGCCGCCGCGGCCCGCACCGCCGGCGCCGAGGTGGAACTCGCGGTGCACCCCCCGGACCCGGCGGTGCGGCCCGCCGTCGGCGCCGCGGCGTACCGCATCGTGCAGGAGGCACTCACCAACGCCGTACGGCACGGCGGCCCGCACCCGGGTGTGCGGGTGGGGATACGGGAACAGGACGGGGAGCTGCGCGTGACGGTCACCGACGACGGCGGGGACACCGGGGCGACGGCACCCCCGGGGCCCGACGCCCCCGGTTTCGGACTCGTCGGGATGCGGGAGCGGGCGCGCAGCGTCGGCGGCACGCTGGTGGCGGAGCCGCGGCCGGGCCGGGGCTTCGAGGTCCGCGCGGTGCTCCCGTTGGGAGGCGACCGGTGAAGCGGGTGGACCGGAGGGACCAGGGGAACCGCATGGGCCCGAACGGACCGGGGGAACCGCATGGCCGAACGGGCCGGGGGAACTGAATGGACCGGGTGAATCGGGCCGACCGGACGATCCGGGTGCTGCTCGCCGACGACCAGGCGCTGGTACGGGCCGCCTTCGCCATGCTCGTGGAGTCCGCGCCGGACATGGCGGTGGTCGGGCAGGCGGGGACCGGGCGCGAGGCCGTCGACCTGACCCGCGCCGCGCGGGCCGACCTCGTCGTCATGGACGTCCGCATGCCCGACCTCGACGGCATCGAGGCCACCCGCCTCATCGCCGCCGACGAGGACCTCGCGGGCGTGAAGGTCCTGATGCTCACCACGTACGACACGGACGAGCACGTCGTCGAGGCGCTGCGTGCCGGGGCCTCCGGCTTCCTGGTGAAGGACACCAAGCCCGCCGAGCTGCTCGACGCGATCCGCACCGTCGCCGCCGGCGAGTCCCTCCTGTCGCCGGGCCCCACCGCCCGCCTCATCGCCCGCGTGCTGCGCCAGCCGCGCACACCGGAGTCCGAGGCGCCCGTGCCCGGGGGCCTCGGCTGCCTCTCCGAGCGCGAACGCCAGGTCCTCACCCTGGTGGCCCGCGGTCTGAACAACACCGAGGTGGCCGACGCCCTCGGCCTGAGCCCACTCACGTCGAAGACCCACGTCAGCCGCATCATGGGGAAGCTGGGCGCCCGTGACCGCGCCCAGCTGGTGATCCTCGGGTACGAGTCGGGTCTGGTGCGGCCGGGGACGGCGCCGGACGGGTGAGGCCGGGTCCGGCGCGGTGCGGGCCCGGGGAAGCCCTCCTCGACCCCTGTGAACACGCGGCCGTCACTCTCGTGCGTCAACACATCGTCAACTCTGTCGGTACGCAGGGGTATTGTCGTACCACCCGAGGCGCATTAGCTTCACGCCGGACGTCCTACGTCCTACGTCCCGCCGCGAGGAGCCGAATGAGCCGTACGAGCCGTATCCGCCACACGAGCCACACGCTCCACGGCAGACGCCCCCAGGCCCCCGGCTCCCGCCGAGTGCGCCCCCGCCGTACGCACCCCTGCCTGACCGCCTGCGCGGCGGCGCTCGCGGCGGGATTCACCACGCTCACGGCTTTCACCGCCCCGGCGGCGGCGTCGGCCCCGCCGGCACCCCCGGCCCCCACCGCCCCCGCGGCACCCCCGGCACCCACCGCCCCCGCGGCGCCCACGGCCCCGGCAGCCCTGCCCGCGCCCGCGCCCCTGCCCGCGCCCCTGCCCTCTCCCGCGCCCCTGCCCGCCCCGGCGGCCCCGCCCGCAGGGGGCGCCGACCTCCCCGCCTGCTCCCGCTCCGTCCCGTACACCGCCCGCACCCACGGCTACGACACCTTCCGCATCCCCGCCGTCGTCCGCTCCGGCCGGGGCACGCTGCTCGCCTTCGCCGAGGGGCGCCGTTCCAGCGCCTCCGACACCGGCAGCATCGACGTCGTGCTGCGGCGCTCCACCGACGGCGGCTGCACCTGGGGGCCGCTCACCGTGGTCGCCGCGGGGCGGGGCGACACCCGCGGCAACCCCGCGCCCGTCGTCGACCCCCGTACGGGACAGATCGTGCTCGTCACGTCGTACAACAGCGGCGCCGTCACCGAGGGCCAGATCATGCGGGGCGAGGTCACCGCCGCCCAGGGCCGCCGGGTCTTCGTGCAGCGCAGCGGGGACGACGGGCGGTCGTTCTCGGTGCCGCGCGAGATCACCGCCGACGTGAAGCGGCCCCGGTGGCGGTGGTACGCGACGGGCCCCGGGCACGCCGTCGCGCTCACCCGGGGACGGCACGCGGGGCGGCTCGTCGTGCCCGCCAACCACTCGGCCGCGCCCGCCGCGGGCTCGACCGACAACGGGCAGGAGCCCAAGTACTACGGCGGGCACGTCCTCTACAGCGACGACCACGGGCACACCTGGCACATCGGGTTCGTGGACGACACCTACGACGGGGTGCACAACGCCAACGAGTCCAGCGCGGCGCAGCTTCCGGACGGGCGCCTCTACGTCAACGCGCGCGACCAGCACGGTGTCGCCGTCGGCAACCGGCTCGACAGCCACTCCAGTGACGGCGGCCGCACCCTCGACCGGCCGTTCGCCGTCCAGCCGACCCTCGACGACGTGCCCGTCGTGGCCGCCGGCGTGCTCCAGCAGAGTGGGCCGCGCGGCGCCCTGCTCTTCTCCGGCCCCTCCGTCCCCACCGCCCGGCAGGCCATGTCCCTGTGGCGCAGCCGCGACGGCGGGGTGAGCTTCAGCCGGGCGGTGACCCTGTCCCAGGACCGCGCCGGGTACTCGGACCTGGTGGAGGCGGGGGCGGGTCTTGTGGGGGTTCTCTACGAGACGGGGGCGGCGGGGACGTATGAGCGGATCGAGTGGCGCAAGGTGGCGGTGTAGGCCTGCGCGGGGCGCCCCGGACCCCGCACGTATGCAGCCCGTCCGGCGTGTGAGGACGAGGCGCGGAGCGCCGGTACGGGGTCTGGGGCGGAGCCCCAGGACCGGTGCGACGGCCTACAGCAACCCCGCCGCCGCCAGGAACTTCCCCACCCGCTCCGTCTCCTCCGCGGACAGCGGAACCTGCGGGGCCGCCGTGCGGGGACAGTCGATGATGCCGCGCAGATGCAGGGCGGCCTTGAACGCGCCGAGGCCGGAGGAGCTGGCGCCCATGCGCAGGGGGTCGCCGACGCCCGTCATGCCGAACAGGGCGCACAACCGTTCCTGCTCCGCGCGGGCCCGCTCCGGGTCCCCGTCCCGGGCGTACCGGAAGAGCCGGACGTACCCGTGCGGATCGACGTTGCCGAGGCCGGGCACGACGCCGTCGGCGCCCATGGCGAGGGCGGAGTCGACGGTGAGTTCGGAGCCGGTGAGCACGGCGAAGCCGGGCGTGTCGGTGCGGGCGCGGGCGCCGAGGACCACCCGGCGCAGGCCTCCGTCGTCGCCGCTGGAGTCCTTGAGTCCGGCGAGGACACCGTCGGCGGCGAGTTCGAGGACGAGGTCGGCGTCGAGCTTGGAGTGCACTGAGACCGGCAGGTCGTAGGCGAAGACGGGCAGCTGACCGCGGTCGGCGACGAGGCGGTAGTGGCGGGCGATCTCGGCGGGGTGGGTGCGGGTGTAGAACGGCGCGGTCACCACGACGCCGTCGGCACCGGCGTCGGCGGCGGTCCGTACGTGGTCGAGGACGCGCAGGCTTGCCATGTCGATGGCACCGGCGAGGACGGGCAGCTGTCCGCCCACGTGCCGGACGACGGTCGTGAGCACGGTCTCGCGGTGCCGGTCGGGCAGATACGCGGCCTCCGACGACGAGCCGAGCACGAAGAGGGCGTCGACGCCGGCGCCGACCAGATGGTCGACGAGGCGTTCGAGTGACGCCACGTCCACTTCGTCGTCCGGGGTCAGGGGGGTGCACACGGGCGGGACGACACCGGTCAACGGGGTCGGCAGGCCGGGCGCGGAGCGCGGTGTCGAAGGGGTGGTGGCGGGAGACGGGTGGGCGGTCATGGAGTCTCCTTGGACGTGGCCTCGGACGTGGCCGTGGCCGTGGCGGTGGCCGTGGCGGCGGCCGTCGCTGCGGACGACTGGCTGACGAGGTCCTGGGTGGACTCGCCGGCCAGTACGGGGTGGTGGCACCGGTAGCGGTGTGCGGGGCCCGCCTCCTCGACGTCCGGCATGGCCGTCGCGCACACCTCGTCCGCCTTCCAGCACCGGGTGCGGAACGGGCAGCCGCTGGGCGGCCTCGTGGCCGACGGCACCGGGCCGACCAGCGGAATCGGGTCGATGGGGGCGAGCAGCCCGGGGGTCGCGGAGAACAGCGCCCGGGTGTAGGGATGCCGGGCCTCGCCGAGGACGTGTGCGGCGGGGGACTCCTCCACGATGCGGCCCAGGTACATGGTGATCACCCGGTCGCTCATCCTGCGTACCGTCTGGATGTCGTGCGAGACGAAGACCAGGGAGAGGTTGAGGCGCTCCTTCAGGTCGAGGAGGAGGTTGAGGATCTGGGCGCGGACGGAGACGTCCAGGGCGCTGGTCGGCTCGTCGGCCACCACGAGGTCGGGCTCCAGGGCGAGGGCGCGGGCGATCGCGACGCGCTGGCGCTGGCCGCCGGAGAGCTGTCCGGGCAGCGCGTCGGCGAGCACCGGGGGCAGCCCGACCAGGCTCATCAGCTCCCGTACCCGGGTGGTGCGCTGTTCGGGGGTGCCGCGGCGGTGCACGTCGAGGGGGTCGCGCAGGATCTGCCGCACGGGCAGCCGGCGGTTGAGGGCCGTCGAGGGGTCCTGGAAGATCATCGCCGTGCCGGTGCCGATCGCGGCGCGGCGCTCGGCGGCGCCCATCTCCCACAGGTTCCTGCCGCGCAGCGAGACGGTGCCCGCCGTCGGCCGCTGGATGCCGAGGAGGACCTTGGCGAGGGTCGACTTGCCGCAGCCGGACTCGCCGACGACGCCGACGGTCTCCCCGGCGGCGATGGTCAGGTCGGCGCCGGTGAGGGCGTACACCCGGTCGCGGGAGAACAGGCCGCCGGTGCGGGTCTTGTGGACGACGTGCGCGTCGCGCACCGCGACCAGGGCCGTCGCGTCGTCGTCCGGGGCCGGGTCCGGCTGGTCGCCGGGGGGCACGGTCTCAGCCACGGTCACGGACCGCCTCGCTTCCTCGGAGCGGCTGCTCCGCGCTCTCGGCCGCCTCCGCCGTCCCCGCCGCGAGTGCCGGATGGTGACACGCCGTCCGGTGCGCGGGCTCCCCGAGCAGCTCGGGTGCCGTGGTGCGGCACAGGCCGTCCGCCAGCGGGCACCGGTCGGCGAACCGGCATCCGACCGGGAAGTCCGCCGGTGAGGGGACGACGCCCTTGATCTGGGTGAGGCGTTCGGCGGCGGACTCCAGGGACAGGACGGAGCCGAGCAGGCCGCGCGTGTAGTGGTGGGTGGGGGCCTCGACCAGGTCGGCGGTCACGCCGGTCTCCACGATCTGCCCGCCGTACATCACGGCGACGCGGTCGGTGACGTCGGCGACCAGGGCCAGGTCGTGCGAGACCAGGACGAGCGCGAAGCCCAGCTCGGCGCGGAGCCGCAGCAGGAGCTGGATGACCTGGGCCTGCACGGTCACGTCGAGCGCGGTGGTCGGCTCGTCGGCGACGATCAGCTTGGGGTCGCGGGACAGGGCCATGGCGATCAGGACGCGCTGGCGCTGGCCGCCGGACAGCTCGTGCGGATAGCTGCGCAGGGTGCGGTCGGGGTCGAGGCCGACGAGGGAGAGCAGCTCGGCGGGGCTGCGCCGGCCGCCGCGGCGCACGACCTGCTTGAGCTGGGCGCGGACCGTCATCGCCGGGTTCAGGGACGACAGGGCGTCCTGGTAGATCATCGCCATGTCGTGGCCGAGCAGCTTGCGCCTGGCCCGCATGGGCAGGCCGAGCAGTTCCCGCCCGTCGAAGGTGACCTGTCCGCGGACGCGGGCGCCCTTGGGCGCGAGGCCCATCACGGTCAGCGCCGTCAGGGACTTGCCGCAGCCGGACTCGCCGACGAGGCCGAGCACCTCGCCGGGCCGGATCTCGAAGCTGATGCCGTCGACGATGTCCACGCCCGCGTGCCGTTCGTCGAAGCCGATCGCCAGGTCGCGCACGGCGAGCACGGGCGGTCCCGCGGGCAGTGGCCGGGCGCGGGTGCGCAGGCGTGCCGCCGCCTCGGTGAGGCCCGGCAGCGCGAGGACCCGGCCGCTGCCCGGCTCCGGCGCCTCCACCGGGTCGTCGCCGCGGGCGGCGCCGGTGACGTCGCGCCCGGACGGTGCGGCCCAGGCGTCCGAGACGCCCTCGGAGAGGACGTTCAGGGCGAGGACGGTGAAGAGCATGAGCAGACCGGGGAAGACGGTCGCCCACCAGCCGCCGATCAGGACCAGGTTCTTGCCGTCGGCGATGACGCTGCCCCAGGAGGGGTCCGGCGGCCGGACGCCCGCGCCGATGAACGACAGGGACGCCTCGAAGACGATCGCCTCGGCCACCTGGACGGTGCAGAAGACGAGGATCGGGGCGGCGCAGTTGACGGCGACGTGCTTGATGACGATGTGCGGGGTGCGGGCGCCGATGACGCGTTCGGCGACGACGTAGTCCTCGCCGTACTGGTCGAGCACGTTGGCGCGTACGACCCGGGCGATCGGCGGGGTGAACAGGAAGGCGATCGCGCAGATCAGGACGGTGATGCCACCGCCGAAGACGGCGACGAGCACGGCCGCGAGGGCGATGCCGGGAAACGCCATGACGACGTCGAGGACCCGCATCAGGGTCTCGTCGACGGCCTTGCGGGAGGTCGCGGCGACCGCGCCGATCACCGCGCCGACGAGCAGCGCGAGCAGCGTCGCGCCGAGGCCGATGGCGAGGGACCAGCGCGCCCCGTACATCAGCCGGCTGAGGATGTCCCGGCCGAGGCTGTCCTGGCCCATCCAGTGCTCGGCGGAGGGGTGGCCGGTGCCGTCGACCAGGGTCTGCTGGTCGAGCGGGTCGTGCGGGGCGAGCAGCGGGGCGAACACGGCGACGAGGACGACGACGGCGACGACGCCGAGCGCGATACGGGACAGGACCGGGAGCTTCTTCAGGGAGCGCAGCCGGATGCCGGGCAGGGACAGCCGCTCGGTGAGCTTCTTGCGCGACTGGAGCATCAGGAGGTTCCCCTCAATCGCGGGTTCACCAGCAGGTAGAGGATGTCGATCACCAGGTTCACCACGACGAAGCCGACGGCCGTGGTGATGACGACGCCCTGGACGACGGCCGGGTCGCCGTTCTTCACGGCGTCGATCATGAGCTTGCCCATGCCGGGCAGCGAGAAGATCGTCTCGATGACGACGGCGCCGCCGAGCAGATAGCCGACGCGCAGACCGAGCACGGTCAGCGGGTTGATGAGGGCGTTGCGCAGCACGTTGCGGCCGACGACCACCACCGGGGGCAGGCCGCTGCCGATGGCCGTGCGGACGTAGTCCTTGTCGAGTTCCTCGACCACGGCCGTGCGGACGATGCGGGTCATCTGGGCGGCGACGGGCAGGGACAGGGCGAGCGCGGGCAGCGTCATCGTCTTCAGCCAGCCCGTGAACGAGTCGCTGGGGTTGACGTAGCCGCCCGTCGGGAACCAGCCGAGGTCCACCGCCAGGTACTGGATCATCAGCAGGGCCAGCCAGAAGCCGGGCGCCGCGACGCCGGTCAGGGAGACGACCCGGATGATCTGGTCGGGCAGCCGGTCCCGGTAGATCGCGGCGAGCACGCCGAGCGGCAGCGACAGGAGGACCGCGATGCCGAGGCCCATGAAGGTCAGCTGCATCGTCAGGGGCAGCGCGGTGGTGATCTGGTCGATCACCGGGGACCGGGTGAGCACGCTGATGCCCATGTCCCCGCCGACCAGATCGCCCACGAAGTGGACGTAGCGCACCGGCAGCGGGTCGAGCAGGCCGTTGTCCTCGCGGAACTGGTGCAGCTGCTCCTGGGTGGGGTTCGCGCCCTGGTAGAACGCCGACGCCGGGTCGATGTCGGAGAACCGCATCACGAGGAACACGAAGAGCACGATGCCGAGCAGCAGGGGCACGAGCAGGGCGATACGGCGGGCGAGGATGCGCAGGATCGCGGTCACTGCTCGGCGCTCCTAGGGTCGCTCATGGCGTACGGGGTCCTCGGCTCTCTCACGGCGTACGGGGTCCTCATGCCGGTCGGGCCCACTCTCAGGCCCACTTCGCCTGGATCAGGTTGATGCCGGGGTAGGGCTGCGCGCGGACGCCGGTGAGCTGCTTGGCGTCCCACGCCGTCATCAGCTCGTTGTGCACCACGGGATACAGCACGGCCTCCTCGGCGACGATGTCGATGTAGTCCTGCACCATCGTCTTCTTCTTCGCCGCGTCCGGCTCGCGTGTCGCCCGGTCCATGAGCCGGAACAACTCCTTGGCGCGGGCGTTCTTCGCCCAGCGGGCGTAACCCATCCACAGGTTGTCGGGCCCGTAGTTGTAATGCATGATCAGGTCGGCCTCGACGCCGAACTGGTTGGGGTTCGACGCGGCGGCCACCACCTGGTAGTCCTTCTTCTGGTCCATCTTGGTGAACAGGGCCGTGGTCTCCTGCGGGTCGAGCGTGGTCGCCACGCCGATCGCGTCCCAGGACGCCTTGATGGTGGGCAGGCAGTCGACGATCCAGCTGACGTTGACCGCCATGATGTTGATCTTGAGGTCCTCGACCCCGGCCGCCTTGAGCAGCGCCTTGGCCTTCTTGGGGTCGTAGTCGTAGACGGTCTTCGCCGGGCGGTAGGTGGGGTTCCCCTCGTTCAGGAACGAGGAGGCGCCCTTGCCGTGCCCCTTCAGAGCGACCTCGATCATCTTCTCCCGGTCGATGGCGTAGTGCAGCGCCTGCCGCACCCGTACGTCGTCGAACGGCTTGTGCGCGGTGTTGAACATCAGGAAGAGGTTGTTCATCCCGGCCCCGCCCTCGACCGTCATGCCGCCCTGCTTCAGCCGGTCGATGTTGGCGTACGGGATGTTGTCGGAGATCTCCGCGTCCGCGCTCGCGCCGGAGATCTTCGCGACGCGCGGGGCGGCGTCGACGATCGTCAGCCAGTTCATCTTCTTGAAGGCGGCCGGACGCGGACCGTTGTAGTCGGCGAAGGACTCGAAGGTGGTGTTCGACTTCGGCTGGTGCGCCGACTGGCGGTAGGGGCCCGAGCCGATCGCCTTGCCCTTGGTGGCGTCGTCCCACGCGCCCGGCTCGGAGTAGACGTGCTTCGGCATGATCTTGGCGAGCGTGAGCCGGGCGGCACCGTCGGGGAAGGGGAACTTGAGGATCAGCTCGACGCCCCGCGCGTCGACCTTCCTGACCTCCTTCAGCCAGCTCGCGAAGAAGCCCTTGGCGAGGGTCTGGGTGTCCGGGTCGAGGATCCGTTCGAACACGAACACGACGTCGTCCGCCGTGACCGGCTTGCCGTCGTGCCACTTCGCGCCCGCGCGCAGCTCGAACTTCCAGGTCGTCGCCTTCAGGTCGGCGGGCAGCGCGGTGGCGAGCTGCGGATAGGGGTCGCGGGAGATCGGGTCCGTGCCGAGCAGCGCCTCGTAGATGTGCTCGTTGCCCGCCATCGCGAACGCCGACGCCGTCTGGGTCGGATCCCAACTGCCGTCGTTGCCGTAACCGATGACGGCCGTCAGGGTGCCGCCGGACTTGCCGCCGCCACCGGTCTCGTTCGTGGACTCCGGTCCCGAGCAGGCCGCGAGCGTGCCGGTGAGTCCCGCGGCCGCGCCGAGGGCGCCGGTGTACTTCAGGAAGGACCGCCGGTCGGGGCCGGGCCCGCCGTCGCGCGTCACGGGGATCAGGTGGCTCACAGTGCCTCCATGAGGGCTTCCGGTGGGAGATCCCACGTCCTACGTCATGCTGGCGTGGCGACCATAAGAGGGCCGGAGGGGTCGGTCAAGAGAACGCGCACGGAACGGAACCCGCTGATCCCGGATCGGAATTGACGGAGTGTCCGCAGAAATCAAGCCGCGGCCGGGCGCCGGATCGCAGAAGTCTCGTCCAGAGGTGGGACGTGGGATGTCATCCGTGTCTACGATGAGGCGCATGCCTCAGGAGCCCATCCGTGCACGGCGTGTGAGCAGTCAGGTCCAGCGCGAGGTGACCCAGCTCATCCTGGACCGGCGGCTGCGCCCCGGTGCCCTGCTGCCGACCGAGGCCGAGCTGATGGAGCAGCTCGGCGTCAGCCGCAACTCCGTCCGCGAGGCCCTGAAGGCCCTCCAGGCCCTGGACATCGTGGAGATCCGGCACGGCTACGGCACCTACGTCGGCGAGGCGTCGCTGACCCCCCTCACCGACGGCCTCACCTTCCGCACCCTGGTCAAGATCGCCGACGACACGCACGCGCTCGCCGAGATCCTCCAGGTCCGCGCGGTCCTGGAGCAGGGCCTCATCCGGGAGGTGGCGGCACGGCTCACCGACCCCGAGCTGAGCGACCTCGAGGACCTGGTGGCGCGGATGGAGGGGAGCGCGGCGGCCGGCGAGGCCTTCCCCGACCTGGACCGGGAGTTCCACGAGGCGCTGTACCGGCCGCTCGGCAACGCGCTCGTGCCGCAGCTGCTCGGCGCGTTCTGGAACGTCTTCCACCGGGTCGCGGGCGTGCGCGGCTGGTCGAGCGATCCGGCGCCCGACATCACCGTGCGCAGACACCGGGACATAGTGACGGCGCTCCGCGCGGGCGACGTGGGCGCGGCGCAGCGGGCGATGGCCGACCACTTCCGCGGCATAGAGGCGCGGGCGGGTCAGGAGACGAGGGGTGTGGGATGACCGGGACGAACGCGACGACGGCGAACGGGACGACCGCGAGCGGGACGACGGCGAACGGGACGACCGCGAGCGGGACGACCGCGAACGGGGCTGCCGCGCTGGACCGGTTCTACGCCCGGCTCGCGTCGCCCGGGTACGGCGGTGACTACAACCCCGAGCAGTGGGGCCCCGAGGTGCACGCCGAGGACGTGGAGCTGATGCGCGCGGCGGGCGTGAACCTGGTGACGCTCGGGATCTTCGCCTGGGCCACCACCGAACCCACGCCCGGCACCTACGACTTCACCTGGCTCGACGCCCACATGGACCGCCTCGCGGGCGCGGGCGTGGCCGTCTGCCTGGCCACGATGACCGCGTCACCGCCGCCCTGGCTGGCCCGGCTGCACCCGGGGACCCTGCCCGTCATGGCCGACGGCACCCGGCTGCACCCCGGCTCCCGCCAGCACTGGTGCCCGTCGAGCCCCGTCTTCCGCCATCACGCGGTGCGCCTGGCCGAGCGCCTCGCCCGGCGCTACGCGGACCACCCGGCGCTCGCCCTGTGGCACATCGGCAACGAGTACGGCTGCCACATCTCGCGCCACTGCCACTGCGAGGTGTCCACCGCCGCGTTCCGCACCTGGCTGCGCGAGCGGTACGACAGCCTCGACGCCCTCAACGACGCCTGGTCGACCGCCTTCTGGTCGCAGCGCTACAGCGACTGGGAGGAGATCCACACCCCCCGGGCGGCGCCCTCCTTCGGCAACCCGGCGCAGCAGGCCGACTTCTGGCGGTTCTCCTCCGACGAACTTCTCGCCTGCTATCTGGCGGAGAAGGACGTCCTGGCCCGCATCACCCCCGACACGCCGGTGACCACGAACTTCGTCCCCGTGGCCAAGACCCTCGACCTGTTCCGCTGGGCCCCGCACCTGGATGTCGTCTCCTACGACTCCTATCCCGACCCGCACGACCCGGACGCGGCCCAGCGCACCGCGTTCTCGTACGACGTGATGCGCGGCCTGAAGGGCGGAAAGCCCTGGCTGCTCCTCGAACAGGCGCCGTCCGCCGTCAACTGGCGGGCCCACAACGGCCGCAAACCGGCCGGGCGGATGCGCCTGGACAGCTGGCAGGCGGTGGCGCACGGCGCGGACGCGGTGCTGTTCTTCCAGTGGCGCCAGTCGCGCGGCGGCGCCGAGAAGTTCCACTCGGCGATGGTGCCGCACGCGGGCCGCGACACACGGACGTTCCGCGAGGTGACGGAGCTGGGCGCCGAGCTGGCGAAGCACCCCGCGCTGCTGCGCTCGACGCCCGCCCGCGCGGACGTGGCCCTGCTCCTGGACTGGCCGAACTGGTGGGCCCTGGAGACGGAGGCCCACCCGAGCGCCTCCTTCGACTACCTGCGGACGGCCCTCGACCACCACAAGCCGCTGTACGACGCGTCGGTGGCCTGCGACGTGCTGCCCGTGGACGCCGACCTCACGCCCTACCGGCTGCTCGTCGTGCCGAACCTCTACTCGCTGAGCGTGCAGACGGCGGCCCGGCTCACGGACTACGTACACACCGGTGGCACCCTCCTGATCTCCTGTTTCTCCGGCATCACCGACGAGCACGACCGGGTCCACCTCGGCGGCTACCCGGGGCCCCTGCGCGAGGTGCTCGGTCTGACCGTCGAGGAGTTCGACCCGCGCCCCGACGGCACCTGGGCCGAGGTGATCCGCCTGGAGGGCGCGGAGAGCGTCGTCGCGTCCGACGACGGCGGCCCCGAGGTGACCCGGCACTCCTACGGCCGCGGCACCGCCTGGTATCTGGGCGTGCGCCCGGAACCCGGGGCCCTGCGCGAACTCGTCGACCGGGTGCGGGCGGAGGCCGGGGTGGAGCCCGTGGCCGAAGGGCTGCCGGAGGGCGTGCAGGCGCGGGTGCGGGTGACGGCGGCGGGGGAGAGGCTGCGGATCGTCCTCGATCACCGGGACGGCACGGTGACCGTGGAGCCCGACCGGGCGGCACGGTAGAAGTCCGCGCCCGACCGGGCGGCGCGGTAGAAGTCCGCGAAGGCGCGGGGCGGGCGGCCGGTGAGGCGTTCCACGGTGTCCGTGACCCGGTCCTCGGCGCCCCCGGCGATGGCGGTGTCGAGAGCCGCGAGGATCCGGGCGAAGTCCGCGGGGACGCCGAGTTCCGCGAGGTGCGCGGCGAGCCGCTCCGCGGTCACCGGGCGGTGCTCGACCGGGCGGCCGGTGAGGCGGGCGACCGTCGCCGCGACCTCGTCGAAGCTCAGCGCCTCGGGACCGGTGATCACCAGTTCCCGCTCGGGCGCGGCGGCGGCCGTGAGGGCGTGCACGGCGACCGCCGCGATGTCGTCGGCGTCGACGAAGGCGACGCGGCCCGTGCCGGTGGCGGTCGTGAGGATCCCGGAGGTGCCGATGGCGCGGGCGTGCGCGTGGTCCGCGGTGAAGTTCTGCATGAACCACGACGGGCGGAGCACCGCCCACTCGTCGAACAGGGCCTCGTCGGCGAGGAACTGATGTACCCGACCCGCACCCGGACCGCCCCGCTCGATGGCGGACGAGCCGAGCAGCACCACCCTGGTCACGCCCGCCGCGCGGGCCCGGCGCAGGAACGGCACCATGACGGCGGCGGGATCCGCGTCGCCGGGCGGCGGCACGAGGTACACGCGGTCCGCTCCGTCGAGCGCCGGGGCGTGCGTCGCCTCGTCGTACCAGTCGAAGCGGACCGGGCGGGCGCCCGGGTGCGCCGCCGTGGCCGCCCGGCTCGCGGCGCGCACGGCGTGACCGCGGCCGGCGAGCCGGGCGGTGACGCGGCTGCCGGTGTTGCCGCCGGCGCCGGTGACGAGGACGGCGGGGGAGTCAGGCACGGACGGCCTCCTTGAGGGAGTCGGGGATGGCGAGCGGGTTCCAGTAGTCGCGGTAGTGCGTGAAGAGGCCGTCCGCGGCGGTGACCACGGCCACGTACGTCATGTCGAAGGGGCCGTCCGTCGCGACGGCGCGGCCGGTGGCGCGCATCTCGACGACGATCGTCCCCGGGGTCGTGGTCTCGTGGATGTCGACGCGGGGGAAGGCGCGGTACTCGATGTGGTCGCCGAGGCCGCGCAGATAGGCGGCGATGCGGTCCCGGCCCTCGATGCGGCGCGGATAGCCGTCGGGGGCGAACGGGAACTCGGCGACGCCGTCCTCGGCGAACAGGTCGGTCCAGCCCTCCAGGTCGTTGGCGAGCAGCAGGTCGATGCCCTTGCGGAACAGGTCGGCGGAGGTGGGCGGGGTGCCGGGCGTGGGCATGGTGGGTGTCGTCCTTTACGATGCGATTCGATGCGGACTGCCGGTCCGGTTGGACGATACGGACCGCCGGTCCGCTTTGTAAAGGGCGCCTTCGGGAAGGCGCCGCCCCCGTGTCCCGAGAAGGTGCACCCATGCCCGAGCGCAAGGCCCGCGCCGACGCCGCCCGCAACCGCGAAGCCGTACTCGCCGCCGCCGACGAGCTGTTCGCGCGCAGCGACAGTCCGCGCGGGGTGTCCATGGAGCAGATCGCGGCGGCGGCGGGTGTCGGCAAGGGCACCCTGTTCCGCCGCTTCGGCGACCGCGACGGGCTGATCCGCGCGGTCTTCGCCGCCCGCAGCGAGGCGGTGCGCGCGGCCGTGGAGTCGGGGCCGCCGCCGCTGGGCCCCGGGGTGCCGGGGCGCGAGCGGGTGCCCGCGCTCCTGGACGCCCTTCTCGCCTTCAAGCTCGACAACCGCCATCTGGCCCTCGCCCTGGAGGAGACCTCCGCCGGCAGCCCGTACGCGGCGGAGCACTACGGGTGGTGGCACGGCGTCATGTGTGACGCGCTGCGGGACACGGCGGTGCCCGACGCCGGATTCGCCGCGCACGCGCTGCTCGCCGCGGTCCGCGCGGACCTCGTGGAGCAGCTGGCGGCGACGGAGGGAATGCCGCCCGATGAGATGCGGGAGCGCCTCGCGGCATACGCGGAAAAAGTCGTCGGATAGCGCGGAATCTTCGCTTCCGAATGCGGTGGCGCAGTGCTGAGGACGTGTGAATAGCTCGGCCGGAGCATCGTGTTCCAGCCCCGTCCTTATCGGACGGTGCGGCGCCGCCCAAAGGCTTGAAAGGTGCGACGCAAAGAGCCTGTATTGCGGTCGGCACGGGATCGATGGCGGCTGATACCACACGTCTTCGGCGTGAAGACCACCCGATGGATCGCGCCAAAATGCGCCGTCGGCCTATACACCTCGGCAGGCCTCAAGGGGTGGGTGATCCTTACACCTAGTCTCCGAAAAGTCCGTACTTGTAGTTATAAAGGGCTTTTGTTTTAGCGTCTTGTTAACGGGACAGGCCGCCCGACCGGTCGAGGGCCTGGAAGGGACGCCGCGCCCATCGGAGCAGGGCCGGTCACCGGAGAAAACAACATGGCATCGCCAAAGAAGTGCGCCGGAAGGCTTTTCCTTTTCCGGGGCGAGCGTGCGCGTTACGGTCGGCTCCGAAGGCGGATGGCGGCGGACATCGACAGGAGCGCACCTCAATGACGACGCGTGAACTCAACGGTGGATTTCCGTCGGAGCGTTCTTTGGAATTTCTTGTGAGTCTTCCGATCTGACTTGTCGGCCGAACTCCCGGCGGAGTGGCCGCGCCCATCGCCGTACCCCCCGCACGTCCCGCCCAGGGCGTGCGGAGCTCCCGCACGCCCTGACTACCCTTGGAGTTTTCGTGACTGACCTTCGTGGCTCCTGCGCCGGTCACGCGCCGACCCCCGGTGTGACCGTCGCGGCCTCGTTCGCAGAGCAGGCGGCCGCGTCACCGGACGCCGTCGCCGTGATCGGTGCCGGCGGCGAGTCGACCTACCGGCAGCTGGACGAGCGCTCCGACCGCCTCGCGCACGTGCTGCGGGCCCGGGGGGTGGTCCGGGAGTCGGTCGTCGCGGTGGCCCTGAACCGCTCGGTGGAGTACGTGGAGACGGTGCTCGCCGTCCTCAAGGCGGGCGGCGCCTATCTGCCCCTGGACCCCGAGTACCCGGCGCAGCGCCTCGCGTTCATGCTGCGGGACGCCGCGCCCACCGTCGTCGTGAGCGACCGCGCCACCGGGGCGAAGCTGCCGGACAGCGACCTGCCCCACCTCCTCGTCGACGCGGACACCACGGCCGCCGCGCTCGCCGCCGCCCCGGCGGGACCGGTGCCGGGGCCGGGCAGCCTGCCGGAGCACCTCGCCAACGTGATCTACACCTCCGGCTCCACGGGCCGGCCCAAGGGCGTGGCCGTCACCCAGCGGGACGTGACCGAGCTGGTCGCCGACCGGCGCTTCGGCGGCGGCGCGCACCGCCGGATCCTCCAGCACGCGCCGCTGGCCTTCGACGCCTCGACGTACGAGCTGTGGGTGCCCCTGCTGTCCGGCGGCACCCTCGTGGTGGCCCCGCCCGGAGTCCTGGACGGCGACTCCATCGCCACTCTGGTCTCCCGGCACCGGATCACCGCCCTGTTCGCCTCCGCGGGCCTGTTCAGGGTGATCGCCGAGGAGCAGCCGGGCGCCTTCGGCGGGCTGCGGGAGCTGTGGACCGGCGGCGACGCGGTGTCCGCGGAGGCGGTCCGCCGCGTCCTGCGCGCCTGCCCCGACCTGACCGTGTTCGATGTGTACGGGCCCACCGAGACCACCACGTACGCCACCTGCCACCCGCTCACGGCGGCCGGCGACGTGCCCGACTCGGTTCCGATCGGTACGCCGATGGACGGGGTGCGCGGCCACGTCCTCGATGACGCGCTGCGTCCCGTCGCGCCCGGCGAGTCCGGTGAGCTGTACCTCGCGGGAGCCGGTCTCGCCCGCGGCTACCTGGGCCGCTTCGCCCTGACCGCCGAGCGGTTCGTGGCCTGCCCCTTCGACGGCTCCGGCGAGCGCATGTACCGCACCGGCGACGTGGTGGCGCGCACGCAGGACGGCGTCCTCGAGTTCCGGGGCCGCGCCGACGCCCAGGTGAAGATCCGCGGGTTCCGCATCGAGCCCGGCGAGATCGAGGCCGCCCTGGAGACCCACCGGCAGGTGTCGCACGCCGTCGTCGACGTGCGCGAGACGCCCGGGGGCGGCGGCAAGCAGCTGGTGGCGTACACCGTGCCCGTGCTCGACGAGACCTTCGACGCCGGACGCGGCGGCGGCACCGGCCACTTCCTGCTCGACACCGGCGTCGGCCCCGCCGAGCTGCGCGCGTACCTCGGGCAGCGGCTGCCCCCGTACATGATCCCCGCCGCGTTCGTGGTGCTCGACGAGCTGCCGCTGACCGTCAACGGCAAGGTCGACCGGGCCGCCCTGCCCGAGCCCGAGTTCCACGGCGCGGCCTACCGGGCGCCGCGCGACGAGCGCGAGGAGACCCTCGCCGCGCTCTTCGCCGAGGTCCTCGGCGCCGAACGCGTCGGCATCGACGACGACTTCTTCGCCGTCGGCGGCGACAGCATCCAGTCCATCCAGCTCGCCACCCGCGCCCGCGCGCGAGGCGTCGTGGTCAGCGCCCGCGAGGTGTTCGAGCACCGCACGGTCGCCGCGCTCGCCGAGGTCGTGACGGCGGCGGGCCCCGGCTCCGCGCCCGTCCTCACGGAACTGGACGGCGGCGGCGTCGGCTTCCTGCCGCATCTGCCCGTCACGCACTGGGTGCGGGACTGGGGCCCCGGCTTCGAGCGGTTCTCGCAGGCGATGGTCCTGGAGCTGCCGCAGGGCATCGACAGGGCGGGGCTCGCGGCCACGCTCGGCGCGGTGCTGGACCGGCACGACCTGCTGCGGGCCCGGCTCGTGGAGGCCGGGAACACCGACGACGCGGGCGCCCTCGGCGGTCCGGGCCTCGTGGTCGAGCCCGTCGGCGGCCTCGACGCCGACACCCTGATACGTCACGTCGACTGCGAGGGGTCGTGGGCCGCGGAGGGCGAGCGGGCCGAGGTCTGGCGCACCCTGCTCCTCGCCGAACTCGACGCCGCGGCCGGGCGCCTGGACCCGGCGGGCGGCGTGATGGCGCAGTTCGTGTGGTTCGACGCAGGCCCCGAGCGGGCCGGGCGCCTCCTCGTCACCCTGCACCACGTCGTCGTCGACGGTGTGTCCTGGCGCATCCTCATGCCGGACCTGGCCACCGCCTGGCGCGAGATCCGCGACGGCCGGACCCCCGACCTCGCCCCGGTCGGCACTTCCGTACGCCGGTGGGCGCACGCCCTGGTCGAGGAGGCGGCCCGCCCCGAGCGCACCGCCGAACTGAAGCTGTGGCGCTCCATCGTCGAGGGCCCCGACCCGGTCCTCGGCAGCCGCCGCCTCGACCCGGCCCTGGACGTGGTCGCCACCCTCTCCCACACCCGGGTGCGGCTGCCCGCCGACGTCACCGAGACCCTGCTGACCACGCTGCCCGCCGCGTTCCGCGGCGGCGTCAACGACGGTCTCCTCGCCGGGCTCGCGATGGCGGTCGCCAAGTGGCGTGCCGGCCGCGGTGTGGAGGAGTCCTCCTCACTGATCCGTCTGGAGGGCCACGGCCGGGAGGAGGCCGCCGCGCCGGGCGCGGATCTGGCGCGCACCGTGGGCTGGTTCACCAGCGCCTTCCCCGTACGTCTCGACGTCGCGGGAGCCGACCTCGACGAGGCCTTCGCGGGCGGCGCGGCGGCGGGAGCCGTCATCAAGGCCGTCAAGGAGCAACTCCTCACCGTCCCCGACAAGGGCATCGGCTACGGCCTCCTGCGCCACCTCAATACCGAGACGGCCGCCGTGCTCGCGCCGCACCCGATGGGGCAGATCGGCTTCAACTACCTGGGCCGGTTCTCCGCGGGTGCGGACATGCCCGCCGAGCTGCGCGGCCTCGGCTTCACCCAGGACACGCGCGTGGCCGAGCTGGCGGAGCTGGACGCGGGCCAGGACCCGCGGATGCGCGCCCCCGCCGAGCTGGACATCAACGCCCACGTCACCGACACCCCCGAAGGCCCGCGTCTCGGCGCCCTGTTCACCGCCCCCGAAGGCATCCTCACCCAGGCCGAGGCCGGGGAGCTGGCCGACCTGTGGGTGCAGGCCCTGCACGGCCTGGCCCGCCACGCCGAACAGCCCGACGCGGGCGGCCTCACCCCCTCCGACGTCCCCCTGGTCAAGGTGTCCCAGGCCGACATCGACACATGGCAGCGGCGCTACCCCGACCTCGGCGACATCTGGCCGGTGTCCCCGCTCCAGAAGGGCCTGCTCTTCCACTCCATGATGGCCGTGGAGTCCGGCGCGAGCTTCGACGCCTACCTCTGCCAGTACACCCTCCACCTCACCGGCGACATCGACCCCGCCCGCCTCCGCGCCGCCTGCCAGGCCCTGGTGCAGCGCCACCCCGCACTCCGGGCGGCCTTCGTGCCGGGCCCCGACGACGAACTCGTCCAGCTCGTCATGGACACCGTCGACCTGCCCTGGCAACAGCGCGACTACCGGGACCTCAACGACGCGGCACGCGAGGCCCGCCTGGAGGAGTACCTCGCCGAGGACCTCAAGGACCTGTTCGACCCGGCCCGCCCCCCGATGCTGCGGATGGCTCTGCTCACCCTGGCCCCCGACCGCCACGAACTCGTCCTGACCGTCCACCACGCCCTGTTCGACGGCTGGTCCCTGCCCCTGCTCACCCAGGACCTGCTGCGCCTGTACGCCAACGACGGCGACGCGTCGGCGCTGCCCCGGGCCCGCAGCTACCGCGAGTACCTGACGTGGCTGTCCCGCCAGGACCCCAGCGAACCCGCGCAGGCCTGGCAGCACGAGCTGGACGGCGTGGAGGAGCCCACCCTGCTCTTCCCCGACGCCGACTCCGACGCGGAGAGCACCGGCATCGGCCTGTCCGACGTCCCGCTGTCGGCGGCGCACGCCCGCGACCTGTCCCGCCGTGCCGCCGAGCACGGCGTCACCCTCAACACCCTCGTCCAGGGCGCCTGGGGCGTCCTCGTCGGCTACCTCACCGGACGTCAGGACGTGCTGCTCGCCGCGCCCGCGTCGGGGCGCCCGCCGACGCTCGCGGGAGTGGACTCGATCGTCGGGATGTTCCTCAACTCCCCGCCGGTGCGCGTCCAGTACGCGGCGGGCGACTCCCTGGGGCAGGTCCTGTCGACCCTCCAGGGACGGCAGGCCGGGCTCCTCGAACACCACCACTACAGCCTCGCCGACATCCAGCGCGGCGCGGGCCTGCCGACCCTGTTCGACTCGGCGATCGGCTTCGAGTCGTTCCCCCTGGACCGCGCGGCCATCGCCGAGGCGAGCGCCGCCGCCGGGTTCACCGTCACCGGCATGCGCACGTTCACCGCCACGCACTACCCGGTGACGGTGTACGTGTACCCGGACGGCCCGCAGCTCCGCCTGGTCGTGCACTACCAGCGGCACGTCCTCGACCAGGACGCGGCGGACGCCCTCGCGGACCGGTTCGGACGGGTCCTCAGCCGGTTCGCCGAGGACCCGCACGCCCGGGTCGGCGACATCGACGCCCTCGGGGCCGCCGAGCGCCGCCAGGTCCTCACCGGCTTCAACGCCACCGACCACGCGCGCCCCGACACCACCGTCGCCGACCTCTTCGCGCGGCGCGTCACGGCGGACCCGGACGCCCCGGCCGTCGTCGACACCGACGGCACGTCCCTCACGTACCGCGAGCTGGACGAGCGCACCAACAGCCTGGCCCGCATCCTGCGCACCAGCGGCGTGCACCAGGACTCCGTCGTCGCCGTCGCCCTGCGCCGCTCCACCGCGTACGTCGTCACGGTCCTCGCGGCCCTGAAGGCGGGCGGTGCCTATCTGCCCATCGACCCCGACTACCCCGCCGAGCGCCTGGAGTTCATGCTCCGCGACACGGCACCCGTCGTCCTCGTCACGGACACGGCCACCGCCGCCGAACTCCCCGACCACGACAGGCCGCAGCTGACCCTCGACGACCCCGCGACGGTGGCGGACCTGGCGGCGGCCCCGACGGCCGGCCTGCCGCCGTCCTGGCGCGGCCACCCCGGGCAGCTCGCGTACGTGATGTACACGTCCGGCTCGACCGGCACCCCCAAGGGCGTCGGCGTCACCCAGCACGGCGTGGCAGGTCTCGCCTCCGACCGCGTTTACGAGGGGAACGCGCACGAGCGGGTCCTGATGCACTCCACGCAGGCCTTCGACGCCTCCACCTACGAACTGTGGGTGCCGCTCCTGAACGGCGGCGCCGTGGTCGTCGCCCCGCCCGGACGCCTCGACGTCAGCACCCTGTCCCGGCTGATCACCGACCACCGCATCACCGGGCTCCTGGTCGCGGCGGGCCTGTTCAAGATCGTGGCGGAGGAGGCGCCGGAGGCGTTCACCGGGGTCCGCGAGGTGTGGGCGGGCGGCGACGTGGTGCCGCCCGCCGCCGTGGAGCGGGTCATCGCCGCCTGCCCCGGCATCAAGGTCGTCGACGCCTACGGCCCCACCGAGGCCACCATGGCCGCGTCCGTCCACCCCATGGCGGAGCCCGGGGACATCGGCGCGGTGGTCCCGATCGGCCGCCCCCTGGACAACACCCGCCTGTACGTCCTGGACCCGGCCCTGCGCCCGGTGCCGCCCGGCGCCCCCGGCGAGCTGTACATAGCGGGCGAGCGCCTGGCCCGCGGCTACCAGGGCCGCCACGCCCTGACCGCCGAGCGCTTCGTCGCCTCCCCGTTCGCGGGCCCCGGCGAGCGCATGTACCGCACCGGCGACGTCGTGGCCTGGACGCCCGAGGGCCGCCTGGTCTTCCGGGGCCGCGCCGACACCCAGGTCAAGATCCGCGGCTTCCGCATCGAACCCGGCGAGATCCAGACGGCCCTGGAGCAGCACGAGGACGTCTCCCACGCCGTGGTCGTGCCCCACGAGGACCCGGCGGGCCAGCAGGGCAAGCAACTGGTGGCGTACGTGGTCCCGACCCGGGCGGAGAGCGCGGGAACGGCCGCGGCGTCCTCGGCGGCCAAGACGGTGTCCACCGAGGAGCTGCGCACCTTCGTGTCCCGGACTCTCCCCGAGTACATGGTCCCGGCGGTCTTCGTGCTCCTCGACGAGCTGCCGCTGACCGTCAACGGCAAGGTGGACCGGGCGAAACTGCCCGAGCCCAAGGGCGCGGCCCGCGCCTATGTCGCGCCGAGCACCCCGCAGGAGGAGCAGCTCTGCGACCTGGTCGCGCAGGTGCTCAAGGTCGAGCGGGTCGGTATGAGCGACGACTTCTTCGAGCTGGGCGGCGACTCCCTGCTCGCGACGCGTCTCGCCAGCCGCATCGGCAAGACGCTAGGCGCCGGGGTGCCCATCCGGGCGGTGTTCGAGGCGGACGACATCGCTGCGCTCGCCCGCACGGTGAGCAACGCGTCGTCGGCACGCAAGCCGAAGCTGCGGCGGTTCAGCAGGAGCGCACCCACGCGGTGACTTGACTGGCCCTGGGCCTGGGGCGGCGTCCGGAACCGGTACGCCGCCCGCAGGCCCGCCCGCCCGCCCCAGGCCCGCCCGCCCCAGGCCCGAACACCTCTGGCCGCCGCCCCTGCCTGGGCGCGGCGGCCTGCAAGGCGTCTGTAGGGAGCTGGCGGGGGCGGTGCCGGGTGGACGGCCGGTCCGCCGCGCGGCGGAGGCGGTTCGTCCCGGTAGGTGATCCGGGGCCAGCTCGTGATCGCCACGATGGTCCCATGACCGACACCGCCCCCGCCCTTCGCACCGAGCCTCCGCCCGCGCGGGGCCGCTTGCGCGCCTGCTGGGGCGCCGCCCACGCCCGCGCCGACGACGTCCCGCAGTGGGCCTGGCTCGCCGCGCTCGCCGTCCCGCTGACGGTGCTGCCCTCCAGCGTGTGGCGCCTCGCCTCGTGGTTCTTCGAGGACGGCACGCACGACATGCGCGGTGATCTCCCGGCCTGGCTGCCCGGATGGGCCTACCTGGTCTCCCTGTCGGTCTTGTCCGAGCTGCTCGCCCTCACGGCGATCGGCCTGGTCGCCCGCTGGGGCGAGGCGTTCCCGCGCTGGGTGCCGTTTCTGGCGGGGCGCCGGGTGCCGCCCGGGGCGGTGACCGTCGCGGGTGCCTCCGGGGCCGCGCTGCTCACCCTGCTGTGGACGGGCGCGTTCGTCACGCAGGCGGCCGGGAGAACCCTGACCGGGGAGCCCCTTCCCGCCGACTTCCCGAGCCGCCAAGGCCCCTGGCAGGCAGCACTGTTGAACGTGTCCTACGCGCCACTGCTCCTGTGGGGCACGCTGCTCGGGGCGGTCACATGGGCGTACTGGCACCGCCGCCGCACGCCACTCCACCGAGGAAGGCCGTCCAGGCGGCGGGGGTGAGGGTGACCACGGGGCCGTGGGGTCCGGCTTTGCTGTCCCGTACGGGGACGATGCCGGGTATGCCGTCGGCGACTTCAAGGCAGTTGCCGCCACTGCCATCGCTGTGGCTGCTTTTGCGCCAGCGTGCGGCGCCCGGGAAGTCGTAGGCGACCTCGACGCAGTTCTCACCACCGTCGCCGCTGCTGTAGGTGCTCTTGCGCCAGCGGGCGGTGTTCAGCGCGTGCTTCTGCATGGCCTGTCATCCTCCGCAGCCGACTCGATCAGAGGCAGGGACGCCTCGTCGGCGTCGCGTCTGCATCCCGGCCGGCGTCGTCGGCTCATCCAACAGGCTTCCCGATGGGACGCCTGCTGTACAGCCAGTGGGCGGCGCGCTCTCACACTTCGTGGCCTACAACGCCTTGTCCGTGCCCGGACGTACCTCGGCCGCGAGGGGCAGGAAAGCCGTCCAGGCGGCGGGGGTTACGGTGACCACGGGGCCGTGGGGTCCGGCTTTGCTGTCCCGTACGGGGACGATGCCGGGTATGCCGTCGGCGACCTCGACGCAGTTGCCGCCTTCGCCGTTGCTGTGGGTGCTCTTGCGCCAGTGGGCGGCGCCCGGAAAGTCGTAGGCGACCTCGACGCAGCTGCCGCCTTCGCCGTTGCTGTGAGTGCTCTTGCGCCAGCGGGCGTTGCTCAGGTCGAACTCGTGCATCGTCTGAAGTCCTCAGCCGCCGATGAGATCAGGGCGAGGGACGCCTCCGGCGACATCGCGGCGCCCCTGAGCAGATCGTATGCGCGCTGTACACGCTTCACCACCGCCGGACTGTCCAGCAGTTCCCCGGAAAACGACGTCTCTGTATAGGCAGTTGGCGGCGCGTCGTCGAACTCCATGAGCGACACCATTCCGCCCATGGCGGCGCAGGCCCCCTCGGCACGTGGCAGCACCAGAACCAGTACCTTTCGCTCGTGCGCGAGGGCGGCGATGTGCTCCAGTTGCTCCGCCATCGCGGCGGGGCCGCCCACGGGCACGCGCAGCACGTTCTCGTGCAGGATCGCCCAGAACTCGGGCCTCGTAACGTCCTTGAGGATGCGAGCCCGCTCCAGCCGAGCGGTCACCTTCTCGTCGACGTACTCGTCGGTCACGAAGGGGTTCGCGGCAATGGTGACCGCCCGCGCGTACGGGGCGGTCTGCAACAGCCCCGGCACCACCGTCGGCGCGAACTCGCAGATCTTCGTGGCCATCCGCTCCAGCTCGACGACCTCGGCGAAGTAGTCCGCGTACCGTTTATCGTCGATCAGCTTCCGCCACATGCGCTCGAAGAAGCCCGCGGTTTGCAGAACCGCGTCGATCCGCTGCGCCACATCCAACTGCGGCTTACGAATAGCCTGTTCGAACTGGCCGATATAGCCGCCGGACACAAAGACCCGCGCCCCCAGCTCGACCTGCGTCAACGTGGCCTCCTCACGGCGCCGCTTCAGCTCCGCGCCGAAGAACTCCCAGGCAGCCTGCCGGGAACCATGCGCACCTTTGGCCATGGGAGAACTCCCCTCCTCAGCGGCGCACTTGTAGCGCACAGACTCCTGCCAACTCTAGACGCACTGCGTCACCGTGGAGACGCGAAGCGTGAAACCCGATGGTGAAGGGGAGCCCAGTGACGGCGAACGGAGCCGCAGGCAAGCGGCACTCTGCGGAGTGCGTGGGAGAGGCGGAGGAAACGGTGGAGCAATTGCGGGCCGCGCTGCGGGGAGCAGGAATCACGTTGCCGTCCTTGCGGGTCGATCCCCTGATGATCGGCAGGGAGGCACCGTGCCCGCTGGTGGAACTGGGCCGCTGCTCGGTCGAGACGGCGGCCCGCCTGGCGGTGCTGCTCCCCGGGCGTGGGGAGGGGAAGCGGTGAACCTCCCGATCGGGGTGTACGCGGTGGATACCCGTACCGGCGAGGTGGGCCGCGTGATGGGCCAGGAGGGCCCGTACGTACAGCTGCGGCCGTACGGCGGGGGCAGGGAGTGGGACTGCGCGCCGGACGCCCTCAGGATGGCGACGACCACGGAACGCCTGCGCGCGGCGACGGCGTACGCGAACGCCCGCAGCCGCGGCGAGGTGCCTTGACGGGTGCCGCCCGCCCGGCTGCGCGGCGGGTCAGGCGCCCTCGTCCAGCTTCCCCACCACGCGGACGGAGACCTCCGCGAGAGTGCGGAGCTCCGCCGCGGTGAGGTGGTCGAGGAAGAGGGACCGGACGGCCTGCACATGCAGGGGAGCCGCCGCCGCGATGGCCTCGCGCCCCGCTTCGGTGATCACGGCGAAGGCGCCCCGCCCGTCGTCCGCGCACTCCTCCCGGACCACGAGACCTCGCCGGATCATGCGTGCGAGGTGGTGGGACATCCGGCTCTTCTCCCACTCGAGGGCTCGCGCGAGATCCTGGTACCGCTGACGGCCGTCGGGCACGTCGGTGAGGTTGACCAGGACCGCGTAGTCCGCGGAGGCCAGCTGGGACTCGGTCTGGAGCAGATGCGAGAGGCGGCCGATGAGCCGCTCATGGAGGCGGACGAAGCTCCGCCACGCGTGCTGTTCCTCGGCTGTCAGCCAGTTCACCCCGTCGGTCACGGGGCCGAGTGTAGTGAACTGGTTGACGCGTCACCGGACCGGCTGGGCGTCCGGGGCGTCGTGGGCGACCGGGGTGTTCAGGAGCTGCTGCTCCCAGGCCGTCGCGATCCCGGTGGCGCCCGCGTGCTCCAGGGCGGCCAGCTGGTCCTCGGGCGTGATGCGGTCCGTCCGGGCCCAGTCGCGCTGCCACTCGCCCATCACGGCGAGCCAGGTGATCGGTACGACCCCGGCCTGGATCATGCGCTGCACGGCCATGTCGTGGGCCTCGGCGGTCACGCCCCCGGAGGCGTCGGTGACGGCGTACACGTCGAAGCCCTCGCCCGCCGCCTGGATGGCGGGCATGGCCACGCAGATCTCCGTCCACAGCCCGGCGATGATCAGCTTCTTGCGACCGGTGGCCTTCACGGCGTCCACGACGACCTGGTCCTGCCAGGTGTTGATGAAGGTCCTGTTGATCGGCTTCTGGTCCGGAAAGACATCCTGGAGCTGCTGTATCAGCAGGCCCCCGCGCTCCTCCACGACCGTGGTGAGGATCGTCGGGACCCCGTACCCCTTGGCCGCCTTGGCCAGACCCACGACGTTGTTGGTGACCATCATCGGCTCGTGGCTGTGCAGGTTGGCGAACTGGTACGGCTGGTGATCGATGAGTACCAGGACGCTCTCCTCGGGGGTCAGCAGGGCTTCGGGGCCGGCCTTGGGCGACGTGCTCATGGGGATCTCCTCAAGGAGTAAGGGGCGCGCACGCACCAGTTTGGTTGACGCGTCATCTTTCTATATGACACGTCAACTACTTGTCCAGGGTTGCCCGTTCAGGGTGGTGGGCTGCCGGCCTGGCGGCGCGGAGGCACGGCCGTATGCTGATCCGGCCCGCGAACCGCGACCGGCATCAGGGCCGACTGGCCGGTCGGCTCAGGTCGCAAAGGGGTGCGCGGGGTGGCGGTATCCAGAAACTACTGATCTTCCCCTAGGCCATACCAGGTGATGTTGCAGACGTAGACGCACTTGTTGCGGGGAACGGGAAGGAAGCTGACGAAGCCGCGGCCGCCGAGGATGTCGAACTCGCGCAGACCGCCTTCGCGGTCGAGAGGCCTGCCGACCCGGACGGAGTCGGGTCCGAGTGCGGCGAGTTCGGTGACGATCCGCTCGACCTCGGCCACCACGCCAACGGGCAGACCGTCGGTGATGTACTCCTCGCTGGGGTTGTAGTCCCAGCTCCAGTTGCTCACCGAAGACCGGCCTCGGTCTCCGCGGTCTCGTGGATCCGGCGGATCTCCGTGACGGCCTCCGCCGTCTCCTGCTCACCGTCGGTGAGCAGGCGCTCCAGTTCCCGCAGGCGTGCCGCCCGCTGCGGGTGCCGCTCGATCGCCACGAAGACGGCCCAGGAGTGAATGAACGCCCGCAGGGGGGCGAGGCTCTGGGCCTGCTGGGCGTTCGTGGTCGCCTCGAAGAGGTGCTGGGTGAGCGCGGGGATCCGGCTGGGCGCGATCTTGGCGACGGCGGCGCGCAGTGCGTCGGGTGTCAGCTCGGGCATCGGGATCAGCGGGCCGTACGGGCCATCGGGTTGCGCGCTCACAAGGGCCTCCGGTGCGGTCTTGGTCCTCGTACGCTACCGGGCCGCCAGGGAGGGGTGGGGTCGGACGCGACGAATCGTGGTTCCGGGCGAGCTTGCCCCGGGGGGGCTTCGCTCGCGGGCGCTGTGGAAGGCCCTCTATCCAGCATCTGTACGCCGAGTACGCCGAGTACCTGCGCGGAGGCCGACGCCGGACGGCGCCGTTGCGGACAGGCGCAGGGGGCAGGCTTGTGGCGGTGGCCCGCGACGGGATGACCGCTCGGGCCCCGGCAGGCGATAATCGGTGCCATGGCCGTCACGTCCCCGCCCCACCCGGTCCCCGACGCCGCCGAGATCCTGCGCGCGCGCTACGCCAGACGGCTGCCCGCCCGCCTGGAGGACCTGGCCGGTCCCGCGCGCGGCCTTGTCGACCTGCCGCTGCACGTGGTCTGGTCGGGTCGGCGCTCCTTCGAGGTGGACCGCCCCCGTGCCCGGATGGGCCTGTACCGCACGGTGCTGGCCGAGGGACAGCGCGAGGACCTGGCCCGCTTCCTCGACCGGGACCTGCTGATCGGCCAGTGGCCGGTGCTGCGGACCCTGATCAGCAGCCAGATCCGTGACGTGTGGGACGAGGCCTTCCCCGAGCTGACCCTCGCGCGGAGACCCGCTGCATGAACCTCACCGCCCTGCACCGCCGCCTCCTGGTCGCAGTGCAGCGGGACTTACGGCCGGGCCCCGGGTCCCGGGCCCGAGGGACGGCTACGCCGACGGATTCACGGTCGCCTGGTGCTCCTGCGCCAGATGCTCCTCCGCCTTGAGCCAGGGCAGGAACTGCGCCTTGCGGGTCCACCCGCAGGTCTCGCAGGTCAACTGCCGCTGGACGCCCGCCCTGTGCACGTGCACGACGTGCTGCCGCCCGTGCTGGTCCCATCTGCTGACCTTGCTAGTGGTCGTCGAAGGCATGGCGCCCAGTGTGCAGCAAGGCCCCCGGCTCCGTGAGCGGAACCGGGGGCCCTGTGTGCCAAGAGGCAGTGAACGTCAGCAGCCCACGAGGCGCGTCGCGAGATAGCCCTCGATCTGGTCGAGGGACACCCGCTCCTGCTTCATGGTGTCGCGCTCGCGCACGGTCACCGCGTTGTCCTCAAGGGTGTCGAAGTCGACGGTGACGCAGTACGGCGTGCCGATCTCGTCCTGGCGGCGGTAGCGCCGCCCGATCGCGCCCGCGTCGTCGAACTCGATGTTCCAGTTCTGCCGCAGCGCCGCCGCGAGGCCCTTGGCCTTCGGGGACAGCTCCGGGTTGCGGGACAGCGGCAGGACCGCGACCTTGACCGGGGCGAGGCGGTGGTCGAAGCGCATGACGGTGCGCTTCTCCAGCTTGCCCTTGGCGTTGGGCGCCTCGTCCTCGACGTAGGAGTCGAGCAGGAAGGCCAGCATGGTGCGGCCGACACCGGCGGCGGGCTCGATGACGTACGGCGTCCAGCGCTCGCCGGCTTCCTGGTCGAAGTAGGAGAGGTCCTGACCCGAAGCCTTGGAGTGCGCGGACAGGTCGTAGTCCGTGCGGTTGGCGACGCCCTCCAGCTCACCCCACTCGCTGCCGCCGAACTGGAAGCGGTACTCGATGTCGGCGGTGCGCTTGGAGTAGTGGGAGAGCTTCTCCTGCGGGTGCTCGAACCACCGCATGTTCTCCTCGCGCAGGCCGAGACCGGTGTACCAGTTCCAGCGCTGCTCCATCCAGTACTCCTGCCACTTCTCGTCCTCGCCCGGCTTGACGAAGAACTCCATCTCCATCTGCTCGAACTCGCGGGTGCGGAAGATGAAGTTGCCGGGAGTGATCTCGTTGCGGAAGGACTTGCCCATCTGGGCGATGCCGAACGGCGGCTTGCGGCGCGAAGTGGTCTGCACCTGGGCGAAGTTGGTGAAGATGCCCTGGGCGGTCTCGGGCCGCAGATAGGCGACGGAGCCGCTGTCCTGGGTGGGGCCGAGGTGGGTGGAGAGCAGGCCGGAGAACTGCTTGGGCTCGGTGAACTGGCCCTTGTTGCCGCAGTTGGGGCAGTTGATGTCGGCGAGGCTCTCCGGGGCGCGGCCCTTCTTCTCCTCGTACGACTCCTCCAGGTGGTCCGCGCGGAAGCGCTTGTGGCAGGAGGTGCACTCGGTGAGCGGGTCCGTGAAGGTGGCGATGTGGCCGGAGGCCTGCCAGACCTCGGTGGCGAGGATCACGGAGGAGTCGATGCCGACGACGTCTTCGCGGGAGGTGACCATGTAGCGCCACCACTGGCGCTTGAGGTTCTCCTTCAGCTCCACGCCCAGGGGCCCGTAGTCCCAGGCGGCGCGCTGGCCGCCGTAGATCTCACTGCACGGAAAGACGAAGCCTCGGCGCTTGCTCAGGCTGACGATGGTGTCGATCTTGTCGGCGGCCACGGTGCTCTCTTCATTACGACGACGGCGAAGCCACGCTTCGGGGCTGACGAAGCGCATGCCTCAGGAGCGAATGCTTCAGATTACCGGCGGGCGTACCCCTCGGATCAAATCGGTTCCGGTACGGGTCGGTTCCGGCGGTTGCCGAGCGTCGGCAGACGTACACAGATCGGCACTTTGTTGACAACCGTTTCCAAGTTTGTTGAAAATGACTGTCATGAACGTACGACGCCTCATATCCAGCGCAGCCCTCGCCACCGCCACGGTGCTGGGCCTGACCGCCCTCACCGCCTGCTCCTCCGACGCGGCGGACAAGAACAACGAGGACAAGCTGGACGTCGTGGCGTCGTTCTACCCCATGGAGTACCTGGCCAAGGAGATCGGCGGCGACGACGTCGAGGTCACCGGCCTCACCGAGCCCGGCCAGGAGCCGCACGACCTGGAGATCAGCGCCAAGCAGACGGCGCAGCTGGAGAACGCGGACGCCGCGCTCTACCTGAAGGGTCTGCAACCCTCCGTCGACGAGGCCATCGGCCAGTCCGGCATCAAGACCAAGATCGACGCCGCCTCCCTGACGAGCATGGAGAAGCACGGCAACGAGGTCGGCGGGCACGCCGAGGAGCACGACGAGCACGGGGACGAGCACGGCAAGGAAGAGGGCCACGCCGAGGAAGAGGGCCACGAAGGCCACGGTCACGATCACGACCACGGCGGCAAGGACCCGCACATCTGGCTGGACCCGGTGAAGTACGCCGAGGTCGCCGAGGGTGTCGGCAAGGCCTTCGCGAAGGCCGACCCGGAGCACAAGGGCACGTACGAGAAGAACACCGCGGCCCTGGTGAAGAAGCTGAAGGGCCTGGACACCGACTTCAGGAACGGCCTGAAGGACACGGAGTCCGCCGACAAGGTCTTCATCACCACGCACGCCGCCTTCGGCTACCTCGCCGAGCGCTACGGCCTGACCGAGGAGGCCATCACCGGCCTCGACCCGGAGGGCGAGCCCAGCGCGAACCGCGTCAGGGACCTCCAGAGGATGGCGAAGGCCGACGGCGTGACCACGGTCTTCTACGAAACGCTCGTCAGCGACAAGACGGCGAGGACCCTCGCGGACGACGCGGGCCTGAAGACGGATGTGCTCGACCCGATCGAGGGCATCACCAAGAAGTCGAAGGGTGACGACTACATCCAGGTGATGCGGTCCAACCTCACCGCCCTCCAGAAGGCGCTCGGCGCCAAGTGACCCCACCACAGGCCGACCTCCCAGCCCACGCTCCCGCCCCGTCACGGAAGGTGACCGCCATGGCCGAAGCCGAGGGATCCAAAGGATCCAAGGGTGAGCCCGTCATAGCCCTGCGCCAGGTGACGGCGGAGCTGGGCGGCCGCCCGGTGCTTCGCGGCATCGACGTCGCCGTCGGGCGCGGCGAGGTCGTCGCGCTGCTCGGCGCGAACGGCTCCGGCAAGTCCACGGCGGTGCGCACGGTGATCGGCCAGGTGCCGGTGACCGGCGGTACCGTCGAGATCTTCGGCACGCCGCGCCGGCGCTTCCGCGACTGGGCGCGGGTGGGGTACGTCCCGCAGCGCACCACGGCCGCGGGCGGGGTACCGGCCACCGTCGCCGAGGTCGTCACGTCGGGCCGGCTCGCGCGCGCCCGCTTCGGGATGCTGCGCAAGGCCGACCGCGAGGCCGTCACGCACGCCCTGGAGCAGGTCGGCATGGCGGACCGCGCCAAGGACTCCGTGAGCGCCCTGTCCGGCGGCCAGCACCAGCGGGTCCTGATCGCCCGCGCCCTGGTCTCCGACCCGGAACTGCTGATCATGGACGAGCCGATGGCGGGCGTCGACCTGGCGAGCCAGGAGGTCCTCGCGGCCACCCTGCGCCGGCAGGTCGAGCAGGGCGCGTCCGTCCTGCTCGTCCTGCACGAACTGGGCCCCCTGGAGCCCCTCATCGACCGCGCGGTGGTGCTGCGCGACGGCTGCGTGCTGCACGACGGCCCACCGCCCGAGGCCGTCGGCCAGCACGCGCTGCCCGGCCACGACCACGTCCACCCCCACGACGCCGACGCGGCCCCGGTCCGCACCGGCCTGCTCACCTGAGGACCCGGCGATGGAATTCCTGAACTACGCGTTCATGCAGCGGGCCCTGCTCGCCGCCGCCCTCGTCGGGATCACCGCCCCCGCGGTCGGGATCTACCTCGTGCAGCGCCGCCAGGCCCTCATGGGCGACGGAATCGGCCACGTTGCAATGACCGGTGTGGGCCTGGGCTTCCTCCTCTCCACCTCGCCCGTGTGGATGGCGACGGCGGTGGCAGTGGTCGGAGCGGTGGCCATGGAGCTGATCCGCTGGTACGGCAAGACGCGGGGCGACATCGCGCTCGCGATGCTGTTCTACGGCGGTATGGCGGGCGGCGTCATGCTGATCAACCTCGCGCCGGGCGGCTCCAACGCCAACCTGAGCTCCTACCTCTTCGGCTCCCTGTCCACGGTCTCGGACGACGACGTGACGGCGATCTGTCTGCTCGCGGCGTTCGTGGTCCTCGTCACGGTCGGCCTGCGACGCCAGTTGTTCGCGGTGAGCCAGGACGAGGAGTTCGCTCGTGTGACGGGTCTGCCGGTGCGGGCCCTGAACCTCCTCACGGCGGTCACCGCGGCGGTGACGGTCACCGTCGCCATGCGGGTCGTGGGCCTGCTGCTCGTGTCGGCGCTCATGGTGGTGCCGGTGGCCGCGGCACAGCAGCTCACCCGGAGCTTCGCGGCGACGTTCGCGATCGCGGTGGCCATCGGGGTCTGTGTGACACTCGGCGGCACGGTCACCTCGTACTACCAGGACGTGCCGCCCGGAGCCACGATCGTGCTGCTCACGATCGGTGTGTTCATCGTGCTCACGCTGCTCGCGACGCCTCTGGCGCGCCGCAGGGCACGGATCTCCGCGGCCCGCGACATGGCATGCACCGCCGGTGTTCCGGGCACGCGCACCCCGTCGGACGAGGTCACTGTCTGAGATCACTCTGGTCACCGTCCGGCAGCGACCTGGCACAATGGCCGGGCGAGACGACGCACCACGAAAGTGCGGACGAGTGCTGACGAGTGCTAGGAGGCACCTGTGACGACCGCCGCGGGACCCCCCGTACGAGGCCGGTCCACCCGGCAGCGCGCCGCTGTGGCGGCCGCGCTCGACGAGGTGGACGAGTTCCGCAGTGCGCAGGAGCTCCACGACATGCTCAAGCACCGCGGTGACTCCGTGGGCCTCACCACGGTCTACCGCACCCTCCAGTCCCTGGCCGACGCGGGCGAGGTCGACGTCCTGCGCACCAACGAGGGCGAGTCCGTCTACCGCCGCTGCTCGACCGGCGAGCACCACCACCACCTGGTCTGCCGCGTGTGCGGCAAGGCCGTGGAGGTGGAGGGGCCCGCGGTGGAGAAGTGGGCGGAGGCGATCGCCGCGGAGCACGGCTATGTGAACGTGGCGCACACGGTGGAGATCTTCGGTACGTGCGTGGACTGCTCCTCCGCCAAGGCCTGAGCAGCCCGCACCCGCTCTTCGCCGGTCAGCTGTTGGCGATCTGCTCCTCGTTGGGGACGGCCCCGCCGAAGCGGCGGTCCCGGGAGGCGTACTCCAGGCAGGCGCGCCACAGGTCGCGGCGGTCGAAGTCCGGCCACAGGACGTCCTGGAAGATCATTTCGGCGTAGCTGGACTGCCAGATCAGGTAGTTGGAGGTGCGCTGTTCACCGCTGGGGCGCAGGAACAGGTCGACGTCCGGCATGTCCGGGTAGTACATGTACTTGGCGAAGGTCTTCTCGTTGACCTTCGAAGGGTCCAGCTTGCCCGCGGCGACATCGCGGGCGATGGCCTGCGCGGCATCGGCGATCTCGGCGCGCCCGCCGTAGTTGACGCAGAAGTACAGGGTCATCGCGTCGTTCTTGACGGTCTGCTCCTGGGCGACCTGGAGCTCCTGGACGACGGACTTCCACATCTTGGGCATACGGCCCACCCAGCGGATGCGGATGCCCAGCTCGTCCATCTCGTCGCGGCGCCGTCGGATGACGTCGCGGTTGAAGTTCATCAGGAAGCGGACCTCTTCGGGGGACCGCTTCCAGTTCTCGGTGGAGAAGGCGTACAGGGAGAGGTTCTTGACGCCCATCTCCAGACACCCCTTGAGGACGTCGAGCACGACCCCCTCACCGACCTTGTGCCCCTCGGTCCGCGGCAGGTTGCGCTCCTTCGCCCAGCGGCCGTTGCCGTCCATGACGACGGCGACGTGCTTGGGGACCAGCTCGCCGGGGATCTTCGGCGGTCGCGCTCCCGAGGGGTGGGGCTCGGGCAGCTTGTACTCGCGGCGGGACCGTCCGAGGATTCCGCGTCGTGCCATGAGATGCCTACTCCGTTTTCTTTATGTGGTTCTCTACGTCTTCTCTACGTACCGAAGTGAGCGCAGGCCGCGCTCCAAGTGCCAGTGCAGATAGGCCGATACGAGCCCGCTGCCCTCGCGGGCGTGGCGCGCCTCGCACGCGTCGGCGGTCTGCCAGTCACCGGTGAGCAGCGCGCCGAGGTGCGCCAGTGTCTCCGCCGACGGCACGACGCTGCCCGGAACGCGGCAGTCGACGCAAATCGAGCCGCCCGCGGCGACCGAGAAGAAGCGGTTGGGGCCCGGCATGCCGCACTTCGCGCAGGCGTCGAAGCTCGGCGCGTAGCCGTTCACGGCGAGGGAGCGCAGCAGGAAGGCGTCGAGCACCAGATGCGGCGCGTGCTCACCCCTGGCGAGGGTGCGCAGGCCGCCCACGAGCAGCAGGTACTGCTGCACGGCGGGCTCCCCCTCGTGGTCGGTGAACCGCTCCGCCGTCTCCAGCATGGCCGTTCCCGCGGTGTAGCGGGCGTAGTCCGTGACGATACCGCCACCGTACGGAGCGATCGTCTCGCTCTGCGTGCACAGCGGCAGCCCGCGCCCGACCAGTTCGCTGCCCCGCGCGAAGAACTGCACGTCGACGTGCGAGAACGGTTCGAGCCGCGCCCCGAACTTGGACTTGGTCCGCCGCACTCCGCGCGCGACGGCCCGCACGCGCCCGTGCCCGCGCGTGAGCAGCGTGATGATGCGGTCCGCCTCACCCAGCTTCTGGGTGCGCAGCACGACACCGTCGTCACGGAACAGGCTCATGGGGCCATTGTCCCGTACGGTGCCGGGCCGCCGGCCACGGGTTCCGGTGCGGGGTGCTTACCGGCCGCCGGGGTGCTTCGGGGAGCGCACCCGCAGCCGTCGGGGACCGTGTAGCGGTGTGTTCTCCGGTGCGAGTGCTTCGTGGCTGGTCGCGCAGTTCCCCGCGCCCCTTGCGGGGCGCCCCCGAGCCCTAGTCGGCGGTGCGGACCAGGTCCGCCGCCTTCTCGCCGATGGCCAGCGCCGCCGCGTTCGTGTTCACCGAGACGATGCGCGGCATCACCGACGCGTCCGCGACGCGCAGCCCCCGTACCCCCCGGACGCGGAGGTCCGGACCCACCACCGCCGTGGCGCCTGTCCCCATGGAGCAGCTTCCCGTCAGATGGAAGTACGGTCCCGTGGCCGCCGCCAGGAACGCGCGCAGGCCCGCCGCGTCCGTCACCCCGGGACCGGGGAGAACCTCCCGGGCGCCCCACTCCGTGAGGGGGCCGGTGGCCGCCACCTCCCGGGCCACCTCGATGCCGTGCAGCAGGCGCCGCACGTCGGAGGCGTCCCCGAGGTACCCGGGGTCGATCAGCGGCGGGGTGTCCGGGTCCGCGTCCGCCAGGCGTACCGAGCCGCGGGCCCGGGGCACCGTGGTGACGCCCAGCGTGAAGCCGTTCTCCGGGCCCGCCATCGTCGGCGGGTGGTACGGCACGTGGATGAACATCAGCTGCATGTCAGGACCGGGCAGCGACGGGTCGCTGCGCCAGGCGAGGGACGCCTCGGAGAGGTTGACGCGGCCCGCCGGAACGGGCCGCTCCGCCGCGTACACCAGGCCGCACAGCGGATGGTCCTGAAGGCCCCGGCCCACGCCCGGCAGGTCGTGGCGCACCTCGATCCCGATCCGGCGCAGCTCGTCGGCGGGGCCGATGCCGGACAGCATCAGGAGCCGGGGCGAGTCGACCGCGCCCGCGCTGACGATCACCTCGGCTCGGGCCCGCACCGTCCGCCGCACGCCGTGGCGTACGTACTCCACGCCCGTGCACCGGTCCTCGCCGCCCGCGGCGGACCCGTCGGACCCGTCGAAGAGGAGCCGGTGTGCGCGGGAGTCCGTGGAGACGGTCAGCCGGGGGCGGCGACCGGCGACCGGGTGCAGATAGGCGTCGGCGGCGCTCTGCCGGACACCGTCGGCCACCGTCACGTCGTGCAGGCCCGCGCCCTCCTGGCGGTGGCCGTTGAAGTCGTCGGTGAGCGGATGCCCGGCGGCGGCCGCCGCGGCGACGAAGGCCAGGGAGAGCGGGTTGACGTCGGCCGCGGCGGCGGGGGAGGGGCGCAGCGGGCCGCTGTCGCCGCGCAGGCCGCCGTTCCTGCCGGAGGGCACCGACTCCATCCGCATGAAGTACGGCAGCAGGTCGTCGAAGCCCCAGCCGTCGCAGCCCGCCGCCGCCCACGCGTCGTAGTCCGCGCGGTGGCCGCGCAGGAACACCATGGCGTTGATCGCGCTGGAACCGCCGAGGGTACGGCCCCGGGGGCACGGCGGCGTGAGCCCGTCGAGGCCCGGCTGCGGCACCGTCGTATAGCCGTGGTCCACGTCGGTGCCCCACAGCGACGGCCACGCGAACGGCGACGCCAGGTCCGCCTTCGTCTCGCGGGGGCCCGCCTCCAGGAGCAGCACACTGGTGTCCGGGTCCTCGCTGAGCCGCGCGGCGAGCACGCACCCGGCCGACCCGGCGCCGACGACGACGTAGTCGAACTCCGCCAACTCCTGCACCGCTGAAGCCACTTGGCCCCTCCTGATGTCCCGTGGGTCCTTCGGGGTTCAGGGAATCAGGCGGGACGGGCGGGAGTCAGCGGAACGACGAAAGAATCAGCCGCCCCCTAGGGCCGCAGACCGCGGACGAGCAGGTCAAGGAGTGCCTCGAAGGCCTCCTCGGCGCCCGCGCGGGACCAGTCGGGGGCGTAGGCCGGGTCGTGGTAGTGGGCCGTGGCCTCGAACAGGGCGCGGGCGGTGACGATGGGGTCGGGCGCCGCGAACTCGCCGCCCTCGACGCCCTGCCGGACGATCGCGGCGAGCTGCCCGGTGAGGTCCGCGATGTGCTCGTCGACGACCTCGCTGGCCTCGCCGACCAGGACCGTGTACGTGGCGAACAGCTCGGGGTCGTCGCCCGCCTTGTGCTGCTTGGCCTCGAACAGGCCCGCCAGCCAGCGCCGCAGCCGGTCCTCGGCGGGGCCCCGCGCGCCGACGATGCCGGACAGGGCGTCCGACGTCCGGTCCAGCCACCGCTTGGTGACCGCCTCGCGCAGCGCCGCCTTGGTGCGGAAGTGGCGGTACACGCTGGCGTGGCTGACGCCGAGCGCACGGGCCACGTCCACCACGGTCGCCTTGGCGGCGCCGTGGCGGCGCAGCACCTCCTCGGTCGCGGCGAGGATGCGCTCGGCGGTCAGGGTCCCGGTAGTGGCCATGCTCAAGAAGGTACCCGCAGGCGGTCGCCGGCCCGCCGTCCGGTCGTGGCCGTGCACGCCCCGGCCATGTCAGTGCTCGCTGTCGAGGTGCGCCATCTGCGCCTCGGGGTAGCGGGCGCCCGCGACGGCGTCGGCGGGGACGGCCCGCTCGATCGCGGCGAGGTCGGCACCGTCGAGCGTGACGTCGAGGGCGCCGAGGGCCTCGCTGAGGCGGTCGCGGCGGCGGGCGCCGACCAGCGGCACGATCGCGGCGCCGGACTTCGGGCCCTGCGCGAGCACCCAGGCGATCGCGGTCTGCGCGACGCTCACGCCCTTGTCGTCGGCGATCTTGCGCAGGGCGTCGACGAGGTCCAGGTTGCGCTGGAGGTTGTCGCCCCGGAAGCGGGGGCTCATGGAGCGGAAGTCGCCCGCGGCGAGCTGCCGGTCCCGTGTGAAGTGGCCGGAGATCAGGCCGCGGGACAGGACCCCGTACGCCGTGACGCCGATGCCGAGTTCGGCGGCGGTGGGCAGGATCTCGTCCTCGATGCCCCGGGAGACCAGCGAGTACTCGATCTGGAGATCGGAGACGGGCGCGACGGCCGCCGCGCGGCGCAGCGTGTCCGCGCCGACCTCGGAGAGGCCGATGTGGCGCACGTGCCCCTTCTCGACCAGCTCGGCGATGGCGCCGACGGTCTCCTCCACGGGGACGTCCGGGTCGAGCCGGGCGATGCGGTAGACGTCGATGTGGTCGACGCCGAGGCGCTTCAGGGAGTACGCGGCGAAGTTCCGCACCGCGGCCGGGCGGCCGTCGTAGCCGGCCCAGCCGCCGTCCGGGTCGCGCAGGGCGCCGAACTTCACGCTGGTCAGGGCCTGTTCGCGACGGGCAGCGGGCGCCGAGCGGAGGGCTTCGCCGATGAGCAGCTCGTTGTGGCCCATGGCGTAGAAGTCGCCGGTGTCCAGAAGGGTGACGCCCGCTTCGAGGGCCGCGTGGATCGTCGCGACCGACTCCGCGCGGTCGGCCTCGCCGTACAGCGCGGACATGCCCATGCAGCCGAGGCCGAGGGCGGAGGTGGTGGGTCCTGTGGTGCCGAGAGTGAGAGTGCGCATGCCCACCACCATGCACCCGCTGCTGACAGATTTCAAGTTTTGTTATCTGTTTTCTGCTAGTTGTACGGAGTCATCTGTTCTCCGCTCGCCGCGGCGCGTCGGCCGGTTCGTCGCCGAGCCGCTCGGCCGTCCGCCGCGCGGTGCCGCGCGCCCAGGCCCCGCTGCTCAGCGCCCCGACGACGAGGACCACGAGGCCGCAGCCGGTGATCACCCACCAGGCGGGGCGGCTCGCCCCGGTGAAGTCGTCCGCGTACGAAGCGGTGTGCGCGGCGGCCACCCCGGAGGCCAGGACCGCGCCGATGACCGCGACCCCGAGGGTCTGGCCGATCTGGCGGCTGGTGGACGCGACGGCGGCGGCGACGCCCGCCTGCGCGCGGGGCATGCCCGACACCGCCGTATTGGTGATGGGCGCGTTCACGAAGCCGAAGCCCAGGCCGAACAGGACATAGGCGAGGATCCGGCTCGGCGCCGCCACCTCCGCCTCGAAGACCGCGAAGAGCACCCCGGCCGCCGTCATCGCCACGCCCGCGACCAGCAGGGACAGGCGCGGCCCCCGGCTGCCCACGAGCCGCCCCGACAGCGGCGCGCACACCAGCGTGAGCACCGCCATCGGCAGCATCCACAGACCGGCGTGCAGGGCGTCGAGCCCCCGTACGTCCTGGAGGTAGAGGGTCGACAGGAACAGGAAGCCGCCGAGCGCGGCGAACGCGGCGATCGCGATCACGGTGGCCCCGCTGAACGGCGCCGAACGGAAGAAGCGCAGGTCGATCAGGGGCTCCGCGCGGCGGGGCTCGTACAGGACCAGGCCCACGAGGGCCGCCGCCGCACCCGCCGCGAACGTCATGATCAGCGGCGACGTCCAGCCCGCAGCCGGCGCCTCGATGATCGCGTACGTGAGGGCGCCGAGCAGGCCGATCACCAGGAGCTGGCCCACCGGGTCCGGGCGGCGCGGCTTCGGCGCGCGGGACTCGGGGACGTACCGCATGGTCAGGAACAGGGCCGCCAGCCCCACCGGCAGATTGACCCAGAAGATCGACCGCCAGCCCACGGAGTCCACGAGGAGACCGCCCACCAGCGGCCCCGCCGCCATGGAGATGCCCACGACGCCGCCCCACACCCCGATGGCACGGGCCCGCTCACGGGGCTCGGTGAAGGTGTTCGTGATGATCGACATCGCCACCGGGTTGAGCATCGAACCGCCCACGGCCTGCACCATCCGGAACGCCACCAGGCACTCCAGGTTGGGCGCGAGCGAGCACAGCACCGAGCCGAGCGTGAAGACGAGCAAGCCGGCCTGGAACACCCGGCGCCGCCCGATCCGGTCCGCCGTGGAGCCCGCCAGCATCAGCAGCGAGGCGAGGACGAGGGTGTACGCGTCGATCGTCCACTGCATGCCGGACACGCTCGCGTCGAACTCGCGCCGCATCGTGGGCAGCGCCACGTTCAGGACGGTGTTGTCGAGGCTCACGATCAGCAGGCTCATGCAGCAGATCGCGAGCACCAGCATCCGGCGGCGGTGGCTGAGCTCGGCCATACAGCCGACCGTATCCCCGGGTGCGGGTCGGCGCCCCCGGCGGCCCGGTGCTCCCGGCAGGCCGTCGGCCCCGGAGGGCCAACCCCCGGAGGGCCAACCCTCGGAGGGCCGTCAGCCCCCGGAGGTGTCCAGTTCCGCGTCGGCGGAGACGCCCGCGCAGTCGTAGGGGTCCTTCAGCCAGCCGTCCGGCAGGACCACGCGGTTGTTGCCGGACGTACGGCCCCGGGGCCCGTCGGCGCCGAGCGGCCAGCCCTGGGAGAGGTCCAGCTCACCGAGACCGTCCTCCAACTCCGCGAGCGAGGACGTGACCGCGAGGCGCTTGCGCATCTCCGAACCGACCGCGAACCCCTTCAGGTACCAGGCGACGTGCTTGCGGAAGTCGATGACCCCGCGGGCCTCGTCCCCGATCCACTCCCCGAGCAGCGCGGCGTGCCGCAGCATCACCGCGGCGACCTCCCGCAGCGAGGGCGCCGCGGGCGCGCCCGTGCCCTCGAACGCGGCCACCAGGTCCCCGAACAGCCACGGCCTGCCGAGGCAGCCACGGCCGACCACGACCCCGTCGCACCCGGTCTCGCGCATCATGCGCACCGCGTCCGCCGCCGACCAGATGTCGCCGTTGCCGAGCACCGGGATCTCCGGGACGTGCTCCTTCAGCCGGGCGATCGCGTCCCAGTCGGCCGTGCCGCCGTAGTGCTGCGCGGCCGTCCGCCCGTGCAGGGCGATGGCGGTCACGCCCTCCTCGACGGCGATCCGGCCCGCGTCCAGGAACGTGATGTGGTCGTCGTCGATGCCCTTGCGCATCTTCATCGTGACCGGCAGGTCACCGGCGCCGCTCACGGCCTCCCGCAGGATCGCGCGCAGCAGCGGCCGCTTGTAGGGCAGGGCGGAGCCGCCGCCCTTGCGGGTCACCTTCGGGACGGGGCAGCCGAAGTTCAGGTCGATGTGGTCGGCAAGACCCTCCTCCGCGATCATGCGGACGGCCTTGCCGACGGTCGCCGGGTCCACCCCGTACAGCTGGATCGAGCGCGGCTTCTCGGTCGCGTCGAAGTGGATCAGCTGCATGGTCTTCTCGTTGCGCTCGACCAGCGCGCGGGTGGTGATCATCTCGCTGACGAACAGGCCCTTGCCGCCGCTGAACTCCCGGCACAGCGTCCGGAACGGCGCGTTCGTGATCCCGGCCATCGGCGCGAGCACCACGGGCGGCTGGACGACGTGCGGGCCGACGGCGAGCGTGGGCGGCGCCACGGGCAGCCCCGTGGGCTCCGGCGGCTGCGCGGGCTCCGGCTGCCCCGTGGGCTCCGGCGGCTGCGCGGGCGACGACGGCTGCGCGGGCGACGGCGTCAGCGGCTGGGACATCGGGCGGCTCTCCGGGAACGTACGGGACAGGGGCAAGCTCCCATTGTCCCCCACCGGGCACAGTCGCCGTCCCCCACCGGGCGCGCCACCGGGCACACCCACCGGGCACGCCCGCCGTCCCCACCGGGCGCACCCGCCCGCGCCCGCTCCGCTATGCCAGCTCCGCGAGCAGCCCGAGCCGCCGCTCTGTCGTCTCGTCGGCGGGCACATAGGCGACGAGGCGGTGCGTCTGCGGCTGCGGGGCCAGCCACAGGTTGCGGTGCTCCAGCCTGAGCAGCCCCACCTGGGGGTGCCGGTACCGCTTGACGTGCGGTGACATCGTCGCCAGCTCGTGCCGCCGCCACAGCTGGCGGAACTCCGCGGACACCTGGAGCAGCCCGTCGAGCCGCTCCTTCCAGGCGGGCTCGGCGACATGCTCGGCCATGCCCGTGCGGTACTTGGCGATCAGGTCGCGCAGCATCTCGTCCCGGTCGAGGAACGTCTCGCGCCAGCGCTCGCTGGTGGTGAGCAGCCACAGGCAGTTGCGTTCGCGCGGCGGCAGCTCGGTCAGCTCGCCGAAGACCTGCGCGAAGGGGCGGTTGTGCGCGAGGACGTCGTAGCGGGCGTTCTGGAGGGTGGCCGGGTAGGGCGCGATGGTGTGCATCAGGCGCAGCGCGGTCGGCGAGAGCACCGGGCAGTCGTACTCCGGGCGCGGATCCACGACCCCGGCCAGCACGAAGAGGTGGCCGCGCTCGGTCGCGTCCATAAGGAGCGCGCGGGCGACGGCGTCCAGGACCTGCGCGGAGACCCGGATGGCCCGGCCCTGCTCCAGCCACGTGTACCAGGTGACCCCGACCGCGGAGAGCTGCGCGACCTCCTCGCGGCGCAGCCCCGGCGTGCGGCGGCGGGCACCGCGGACCAGGCCGACCTGCTCGGGCGTGATCCGCTCGCGGCGGCTGCGCAGGAACGCGGCGAGCTCTTGCCGCCGGGTGACGGCGTCGGTGGCGGGCGGCTGCGCGGGCGCGTACGCGAAAGCCCTCGGCCCGGCGGTGGCGGCCCCCGGCCCGGCTGCGGTGGCCTCCGGCCCGGCGACAGCGGTCCTCGGCCTGGCGGTGGCGGCCCCCGGCCCGGCTGCGGCGGCCTCCGGCCCGGCGACAGCCGCCCTCGGCCCGGCGGCGGCCCCCGGCCCGGCTGCGGTGGCCTCCGGCCCGGCGACAGCGGTCCTCGGCCTGGCGGTGGTGGCCCCTGGCCCGGCGGTGGCGGCCCTCGGCTCGGCGACGGTGGACACAGGCTCTGCGGTAGTGGTCACCCCACCAGGCTGCCGCACCTCGCAGACCGTTGCCAGGTGCGTCCACTACCAGGATAAAGACACTCTGGTACCCCTCTGGGCGGCCCCTCATCGTCGTATCCGTGACTCTCACGACAGACGGCGCCCAGCCGCGTCCGCGCACCGCGCCCCCGCACCCGAAGACCGCCGCCCTCACCCCGCTCGGCCTGGTCACCATCCTGCTCGGCGCCGCCCTGCCGATGATCGACTTCTTCATCGTCAACGTGGCGCTGCCCGACATCGAGGCCGACCTGCACGCCCCCGCCGCCACCCTGGAGATGGTGGTCGCGGGCTATGCCGTCGCCTACGCCGTGCTGCTCGTCCTCGGCGGCAGGCTCGGCGACAGCTACGGGCGCCGCGCGCTGTTCCTGTGGGGCGCCGCCGCCTTCGGGCTGACCTCGCTGGCCTGCGGCCTCGCCCCGACCGCCTGGTGGCTGGTGGCGGCGCGCGCCGCCCAGGGCGCGGCGTCCGCGATCATGCTGCCGCAGGTGCTCGCCACCATCCACGCGACGACCAGCGGGGAGCGGCGGGCGCGGGCCGTCTCGCTGTACGGCTCGGTCGGCGGTGTCTCCATGGTGCTCGGGCAGATACTCGGCGGCGTCCTGGTCGCCGCCGACCTCGCGGGCACCGGCTGGCGCATGGTCTTCCTCGTGAACGTGCCGGTGGCCGCCCTCGCGCTGCTCTTCGCGGTGCGCTCGGTGCCGGACAGCAGGGCGGAGCGACCGGCGCGCGGCGACCTGGCGGGCACGGTCCTGTTCGCTGTGTCCCTGACCGCGTTCCTGCTGCCTCTCACCGAGGGCCGCGCCGCGGGCTGGCCGCTCTGGTCGGTCCTCACGCTCGTCGCGGCACCCTTCCTGATCCTGGCGTTCGCGGCCGTGGAGCGGCGGGCGGAGGCGAGCGGCGGCAGCCCGCTCCTGCCGCCGTCCCTGCTGCGCGAACCCGGTGTCCGCCGGGGTCTCGCCGTGGGCCTGCCCGTCTTCATCGGGTTCAGCGGCTGGATGTTCGTGAGCGCGGTGACGCTCCAGAAGGGCCTTGAGTACGGCGCCCTCAAGGCGGGTCTCACCCTGGTCCCGATGGGGGCCGCCCAGTTCGCCGCGTCGCTCCTCGCGCCCCGCCTGGTGCGCCGCCTCGGCAGCCGGGCCCTGACCCTGTGCGCCCTGGTGCACGGCACCGGTGTCGCCGTGCTCGCCCTGACCGTCCTGTGGGCCCCGTGGTCCGCGCTCACGCCGCTCGCCCTGGCGCCGGGCCTCGCCCTGTGCGGCTTCGGCCAGGGCATCCAGCTTCCCCTGTACTTCCGCATCCTGCTGTCCGCCGTGCCCGCGGCGCGTGCGGGGGCCGGGAGCGGGCTCGCGGCGACGGCCCAGCAGTCCTGCCTCGCCGTGGGCGTGGCGACGCTCGGTTCGCTGTTCCTGGCGATGGAGTCCGGCGTCGGCATGCGCGAGGCCTTCGCGACGGTCCTCGCCGTCCAGCTCGCCGGGCTCCTCGCCCTGGCCGCGCTGAGCCTGCGGCTGCCCCGGGAACTGGCCTGAGCCCCCCGTGCCGCCTCGTACCGGCCCCTCAGGCGGCGCCCACGGCCGTCAGCAGGGCCAGCGGGGTAGCCGATGTGCGGGACTCACGGGTGCAGGCGTGCGGGTAGGGGACGGGGGTGGCGTGCGCGGTGCGGGCGTAGCCGGCGAGGACTTCGGGCAGGCGCCCCGCCGACGTCCCGGCGGCGTCGACCAGGGCGCGGGCGACGACCCGTACCTCGTCGTGCAGCCCGTACCGGGCGAGCCCGAGGGCGATGAGCGCGTTGTCGTGGGGCCACACCGACCCCCGGTGACAGGAGAGCGGGTGGTAGGCGCCCTGCCCCGCGGCCAGCGTCCGCACGCCCCAGCCGGAGAAGAAGTCCTCCTCCAGGAGCCGCCGCCCCACCGCCTCCCCGTACTCCTTGTCGAGGAGCCCGGACCACAGCAGGTGCCCCGCGTCGGAGGCGAGCGCGTCGACCTGCCCGCCGTCGCCGTCGAGAGCGAGCGCGGGAAAGCCCCGCGCGGCCATCCAGAAGTCCCGCTGGAACCGGTCGCGCAGCGCGGCGGCGTCCCGCGCGAGGCAGTCGGCGTACGCCGTGTCGTCCCACACGGTCCGTGCCAGCCACGCCGTGCGCCGCAGCGCGTCGTACGCGTACCCCTGCACCCCCGCCGCGAGGACGGGCCCGGGGACGCGGGTGCCGTCGGCGGCGCAGATCGCGCCGGGGGAGTCCTTCCAGTTCTGGTTGGCGGGGCCGCCCTCGTCCGCGCGGTGCACGAGATAGCCGTGCGAGGAGAGCCCGCCGTGGTCCAGCATCCAGCCGACGGCGGCACGCGCGTGCGGCTGAAGGCGCCGGGCCGCGGCCGTGTCGCCGGTCTGCTCGGTGTACGCGCCGAGCAGCACGAGGAACAGCGGCGTGGCGTCCACCGAGCCGTAGTACCGCCGGAAGGGCACCTGCCCGAAGTGGGCCAGCTCCCCGTGCCGCACCTCGTGCACGATCTTGCCGGGCTTGGCTGCGGACCCCTCGGCGTGCTCGGTCGCCTGGGTCGCGGCGAGCGCCGACAGCGTCGCGGAGGCCAGGCACGGCAGATACGGCAGCGCGAACAGGGACGTCAGGAGCGCGTCGCGGCCGAGCAGCGTGAGGAACCAGGGCACGCCCGCCGCGGGCACGCTCAGCTCCTCGCCGTCGAGGCCGCGCGCGGGCACCCGGAGCGACGCCAGGTCGGCGAGGCCGCGCGTACAGGCAGCGGACAGTTCGGGCCAGTCCGCGGGGAGCGGCACACAGGCGACGAACTCGGCCCTCTCGCCCACCAGATGGCGCAGGGCGGCGGCGGGGGAGCGCGGCGGCGCGGGCCGCGCGGGCGCGCCGTGCGGCCGGGCCGTGACCGTCAGGGCCACGTCGGCCGCCCCGTGCGCGGCCAGGTCCAGGGTCCACACCAGGCGCCGGGCACCGGTCCCCGTCTCCTCGACGGCGTCCGGCGCGGGCTCCGCGGTGACGGCGGTGCGGGCCAGCCAGTCCCCGCGCCGGTAGCCGAACTCGACACCGGCGACGCGCCCGGGACCCGTCGGCCCGTACTCCCGGCCGTACCCCCGCCCGTACGCCTCCCTGGGCCGTCGCGCCCCGCCTCGGACACCGACGAGCTCCCGCACACCGCCCCGCGGCCCGCCCGGACGGCGCTCCCCGCCGCCGGTTTCCCCGTCGGACGCCCCCTCGGGTGCTTCCCGTGCCTCAAGGACCCGGCGCGACCTGACCGCCCCCGTCTTCGTGTACGTACGGTGGTCCGCGCGCAGCTCGAACTGGTCGGCGAAGTCGGCGTCGGCGGTGAGCCCGAGCCGCAGCGTCGTCGGGACCGGGCGGTTGCTGATGATGTGCAGGGACTCCACCAACGCGCCGTCCACGACGGCCTGTTCACGGAAGAGCGTGTACGCGGGCGGTTCCTGGCGCCCGCCGCGCGGCACCAGCACGCAGCGCGCCACCTCGGTCTCCGCGCCCGCGCGGCCCCCGTCGTTCACGGACACCGGCGTGAGCACCTCGGGGACGGCGCCCTCCACCGTGAGCTGCCAGCGGCTCAGGTGCCGCGCGTCGCGCACGAACAGACCGTCCGGCTCGCTGCCGCCCGGCACGCCCCTGATGTCGCCGCCCGCGCCCAGCGCGGCGAACGTCGTGCCGTGCACGAGCAGTTGATGCCGGCCGTCGTCAGTCATTCCGTGCCCCCTCGTCCTGCGAGTCGTACGCATCGGGTACCGCCTCCGCGGCCACGCCCAGGTCGAGGGCGAGCGCCGCGCTCCAGCCGAAGCCGCGGGCGCCGCAGCCGACTCCCTCGTACGGGTCCACGTACTCGGCGAAGTCCGACGCCATGGCGGTGTCGAGCAGCGCGGCGCGCAGCCCGTCCGCGTGCGCCGTCCCGCCGTGCAGCCGCAGGCCGCGTTCCAGGAGCCAGTTGGTGTTGAACCAGGCCGGGCCGCGCCAGTAGCGCCGCGCGTCGAACGACGGGCTGAGCAGGTCGTGGCTCGGCGCCAGGCGGCACCGGCCGCCCAGCTCGAAGTGCGGTCCGCGCGCCGTGCGCACCAGGGCCGCGGCCACGGCGCGCGGAAGACCCGGCAGGACGAGCGGGATCAGGCCGGTCGCCCCGCGCTCGCCGACGAGGGCCCCGGCCGGGGGCGCGGCCAGCAGGTCGCGGCACCGGAAGATCCCGCCCACCGGGTCCCAGAGCCGCTCCACCAGGATCCGCGTCAGCCGCTCCGCGCGTGCGTGCCTGGCCGTCCCGGGCACGCCCAGCTCGGCGGTGATCCGGGCGAGGGCGTGCTCGGAGGCGATCAGGAGGGCGTTGAAGGAGGGGTCCTCGACGGCGAACCCGGGCCGCCGCCCGGGGGACGTCCCGTACCCGCTGTCGCGGTAGTCCGCCGCGAGCCGTACGTACCGCCCGTAGTCGAGGTCCGTCGGCCGGTGCCGGGGCGAGCCGTGGTCGAGGTCGGCGCGGCGGAACGAACCGGGGCGGGCGGGTGGCACCCGGCTCAGCGGGCCGTCCCAGCAGGGGCTGTTGTCCATGCCCTGCTCCCAGGGGTGGACGACCGCGGCGAGCCCCGCGCCCCCGAGGTCGCGGTGGTGCAGCAGATGGCGGTGCCAGGCGGCGAGCCGCGGGTGCAGCCGGGCCAGGAACGAGCGGGCCCGGGAGAGACCGGGGTCGGCCAGGTGCACCAGCCAGGCGGCGAGGGCGTGCACCGGTGGCTGCACGATGCCGGAGGTCTGCACGGCGGCGGGGGCGCCCGCGGCGCGCCCCGCGGCGGTGGAGCGCCAGAAGTCGGGGCTCGGGAAGTAGGCGTCGAAGGGGACGGCGGGGTTGAACACGATGTGCGGCACCCGGCCGTCGGCCCACTGCGCGGACAGCAGCGTCTCCAGTTCCACCTGCGCCCGTAAGGGCGACAGATGGCGCAGACCGATCGCGATGAACGCCGAGTCCCAGGACCACTGGTGCGGATACAGGGCGCGGGAGGGGACGGTGGAGGTGCCGGTCCAGTTGGCCGCCAGGACCCGGGCGGCGCCTTCGCGCAGCGCACGGGGCGCGGCGGGCCGCGCCGTGCCGGTGCCGGGGGGCCGGGTCGCGGCCCTCGTCGTGGTCGTACCGTCCACGCGTCACTCCCGCAGCCGCCGGCCGGGCGTCGTGGGCCTGGTCGAGGGCCTGTCAGTTTGGGCCCATCAACCATAGAGTTACGTCTGCTCGACACGCAAAACCCAGCATGAAACGCGGAGTTGACGCGCACAAGAGGCCCGCACGCGCACCAGGGCCGTGCGGCGGGGCGCGGGCGGGCCGAAGAAGCGCGGGCGGGCCGAAGAAGCGCGGGCGGGCCGAAGAAGAGGGCGGAGAAGCGAGGGGACGACGGGACTAGGCGACGAGGGGACGAGGGGACAACGGGACGAGGGGACGAGGGGACGAGGGGACCAGGGGACATGGGGAACGGGACCGGCGGGGCCCCGGCGCGTCCGGCGGCCGTCCCGCAGGCGAGCGCGGGCGACCTGCTCCACCTCGTGCGCAGCGGCCGTGCCACCACGCGCGGCGCCCTTCAGCAGGTCACGGGCCTGTCCAGGGCGACCGTGGGGCAGCGCCTCGACCGCCTGTTCCGCGCGGGCTGGCTGCGCGAGGGCGCGGGCGGCCCGGCGGCGTCCCCGCTCGGCGGCCGTCCCCCGAACCGCCTCGAATTCGACGCCGCGCACGCCGTCGTCCTCGCCGCCGACCTGGAGACCCGGCACGCCCGCGCGGCGCTGCTCACGCTCACCGGCGCGGTGCTCGCCGAGCGCGGGCTGCCGCTGCGCGTCGACGAGGGCCCGGAGAAGGTCCTCGACCGCCTCGGCGTCGCGTTCGGGGAACTGCTGCGCGCGGACGGCAGGGGCCCGGAGGCGGTGTGCGGGATCGGGCTCGCGGTGCCGGGCCCGGTCGACAGCGGAACCGGCCGGGTGGTGCAGCCGCCGATCATGCCCGGCTGGGACGGCTACGACATAACGGGCAGGCTGGGTCGCGCCTTCACCGACCGCACCGGCGCCAGGGCCCCGGTGCCGGTGCTCGTGGACAACGACGCGAACCTCATGGCGTACGCGGAGCAGCGCGCCCACCACCCGGACTGCTCGGCGTTCGTCCTCGTCAAGGTCTCCACCGGCATCGGCGCGGGCGTGGTCGTCGACGGCGGCGTCTACCGGGGCATCGACGGCGGCGCGGGCGACATCGGGCACATCAGGGTGCCGGGCGGCGCGCTGGAGCTGTGCAAGTGCGGCTCGTACGGCTGCCTGGCGGCCGTGGCCAGCGGGCGCGCGGTGGCCGCGCGGCTGCGGACGGCCGGGGTGGCGGCCGCGTCCGGGCGGGACGTGCGGGATCTTCTGGCCGCCGGGCACCCCGAGGCGGTGGGGCTCGCGCGGGAGGCGGGGCGGCAGGTGGGCGAGGTGCTCGCCACCGTCGTGACGCTCCTGAACCCCGGCGTCCTGATGATCGCCGGAGATCTGGCCGGAACTCCCTTCCTCACCGGTGTGCGCGAGCTCCTCTACCAGCGGGCGCTGCCGCGCTCCACGGCTCATCTGGAGGTCGTCACCTCCCGGCTCGGTGAGCGTGCGGGTCTTGTCGGGGCGGGAGCGCTGGTCGTGGAGCACCTGTACGCCCCGGAAAGGGCGGAGGCGCGGCTCGCCGCGCTCGGCGTCTGAGGGGGCGGGCGGCCGGGACCGCGTGGACGCGCCGAGGTGCGTGCGAGGTGCGCGGGGGTGCGCGAGAGGTGCCCGGATGCCGAGATCCAGCCCGTTCAAACGGCGTGATTCTCGCCACCCCTGATAGGTCTTGCGCTCAGATGAGCGCCCGAGAGGCCCTCTTCGGCTGGCTGCACTTCTCCAAGTAGTGGCACTGAGTGCCACCGTTCGATCATTTACGACGTGAACTCACATCTGAGTTTACCTCGCTCGCATGAGCGAAACCCAGGGTTCCCGCGGGGTGTTCGTTCAAGAGTTGAAGTCATCTTTGCCATGCGCCTTACCATCGCATCACTTTCGATCTAGTGGCGGACGGGTGGTTACGCCCGTGTGACCCACAAGTGGACGTACCCAGACGCCTTTGATCTGGGTATGTTCCTCGCCGTCAGGGCAGCCACCGCGTCCTCGAGGAGTCGAGACCCGTGTCGGAAAACAAAGATCCCCACGTAGCTCAGGGCGTGAAGTTCGTTTACGACTTCACCGAGGGCAACAAGGACCTCAAGGACCTCCTCGGCGGGAAGGGTGCGAACCTCGCCGAGATGACCAACCTGGGCCTTCCTGTCCCTCCGGGGTTCACCATCACCACCGAGGCCTGCAAGGTCTACCTCGACAGCGGGGACGAGCCCGCGGCACTGCGTGACGAGGTGAGCGCGCACCTCACGGCCCTCGAGAAGAAGATGGGCAAGAAGCTCGGCCAGGCCGACGACCCGCTGCTCGTCTCGGTGCGCTCGGGCGCCAAGTTCTCCATGCCCGGCATGATGGACACGGTCCTGAACATCGGGCTCTCCGACAAGTCCGTGCAGGGCCTGGCCAAGCAGGCCGGCGACGACCGCTTCGCGTGGGACTCCTACCGCCGCCTCATCCAGATGTTCGGCAAGACCGTCCTCGGCGTCGACGGCGAACTGTTCGAGGACGCCCTGGAGAAGGCCAAGGACGCCAAGAAGGTCACGGTCGACACCGACCTGGACGCGGACGGGCTGAAGAAGCTCGTCACCAAGTTCAAGAAGATCGTCAAGACCGAGGCGGGCCGCGACTTCCCGCAGGACCCGCGCGAGCAGATGGACCTCGCCATCCACGCGGTCTTCGACTCCTGGAACACCGAGCGCGCCAAGCTCTACCGCCGCCAGGAGCGCATCCCGCACGACCTCGGCACCGCCGTCAACGTCTGCTCCATGGTCTTCGGCAACCTGGGCGCCGACTCCGGCACCGGTGTCGCCTTCACCCGCGACCCCGCCTCCGGGCAGCAGGGCGTGTACGGCGACTACCTGCAGAACGCGCAGGGCGAGGACGTCGTCGCGGGCATCCGCAACACCGTGCCCCTCGCCGATCTGGAGCGGATCGACAAGAAGTCGTACGACCAGCTCATGCAGATCATGGAGACCCTCGAAACGCACTACAAGGACCTGTGCGACATCGAGTTCACCATCGAGCGCGGCCAACTCTGGATGCTCCAGACCCGCGTCGGCAAGCGCACCGCGGGCGCGGCCTTCCGCATCGCCACGCAGCTGGTGGACCAGGGCCTGATCGACGAGGCCGAGGCCCTCCAGCGGGTGAGCGGCGCCCAGCTCGCGCAGCTGATGTTCCCGCGCTTCGACGAGGACGCGAAGGTTTCGCAGCTCGGCCGGGGCATCGCCGCCTCGCCGGGCGCCGCCGTCGGCAAGGCCGTCTTCGACTCGTACACCGCGATCAAGTGGTCGCGCTCCGGCGAGAAGGTCATCCTGATCCGCCGCGAGACCAACCCCGACGACCTGGACGGCATGATCGCGGCGGAGGGCATCCTGACCTCCCGCGGCGGCAAGACGTCCCACGCCGCCGTCGTCGCCCGCGGCATGGGCAAGACCTGCGTCTGCGGCGCGGAGGACCTGGAGGTCGACACCAAGCGGCGCCGCCTCACGGTGAACGGCCACGTCGTCGAGGAGGGCGACGTCGTCTCCATCGACGGCTCCACCGGCAAGGTGTACCTGGGCGAGGTGCCCGTGGTGCCCTCCCCGGTCGTGGAGTACTTCGAGGGCCGCATGCACGCGGGCGCCGACGACGCCGACGAGCTGGTCCAGGCCGTGCACCGCATCATGGCGTTCGCCGACGGCAAGCGCCGGCTGCGGGTGCGCGCCAACGCCGACAACGCCGAGGACGCGCTGCGCGCACGGCGGTTCGGCGCGCAGGGCATCGGCCTGTGCCGCACCGAGCACATGTTCCTCGGGGAGCGTCGCGAGATGGTGGAGCGCCTGATCCTCGCGGACACCGAGGAGGAGCGCGAGAAGGCCCTGAAGGAGCTCCTGCCCCTCCAGAAGCGGGACTTCGTCGAACTCTTCGAGGCCATGGACGGCCTCCCCGTCACCGTCCGCCTCCTGGACCCGCCGCTGCACGAGTTCCTGCCGGACATCACCGAGCTGTCCGTGCGCGTCGCCCTCGCCGAGTCCCGCAAGGACCACAACGAGAACGACCTGCGGCTGCTCCAGGCCGTGCACCGGCTGCACGAGCAGAACCCCATGCTGGGCCTGCGCGGCGTCCGCCTCGGCCTGGTCATCCCCGGCCTGTTCACCATGCAGGTCCGGGCCATCGCGGAGGCCGCGGCCGAGCGCAAGGAGGCCAAGGGCGACCCGCGCGCGGAGATCATGATCCCGCTCGTCGGCACCGTCCAGGAGCTGGAGATCGTCCGCGACGAGGCCGAGCAGGTCATCGCCGAGGTCGAGCGCAGCACCGGCGTCGCCCTGAAGCTGGCCCTCGGCACCATGATCGAACTGCCGCGCGCCGCCCTCACCGCCGGGCAGATCGCGGAGGCCGCCGAGTTCTTCTCCTTCGGCACCAACGACCTCACCCAGACGGTGTGGGGCTTCTCCCGCGACGACGTGGAGGCCTCCTTCTTCACCGCCTACCTGGAGAAGGGCATCTTCGGAGTCTCCCCCTTCGAGACCATCGACAAGGACGGCGTCGGCAAGCTCGTCCGCGACGCCGTGGAGGCGGGCCGGGCCACCCGCCCCGACCTCAAGCTCGGCATCTGCGGCGAGCACGGCGGCGACCCGGAGTCGGTGCACTTCTTCCACGAGGTGGGCCTGGACTACGTCTCCTGCTCCCCGTTCCGCATCCCGGTCGCCCGCCTCGAAGCAGGCCGCGCGGCGTCGACGTCGACGGGCAGCGACCACCGCTAGCCCCACCGGCCGGCGACCACCGCCGGCCCCCACCGGGCAGCACCGCTGCCCACCACCGAAAACCCCGGGCCCGTCGCCGTGTCCCCGACCCTCAACCGATGCGGCGACGGTCCCGGTCCTCGAAGAGGGGCGGCACCTGTGCGGAGGTGCCGCCCCTTCGTGCATGCCGTGGCGCGTGCTCCTGTCTTGGGCTAGCGTGGCGCGCTCGGAGGTGCGCGCGCAGGGGTGCCGCGTCTTTTGGGGGGCATGTGGAAACGACCAAGCGATTAGTCTGTCTGGCCAATTCCCGCAAACACCACGGGCGCTGTGTCGCGGGTATCGACATGGCGTCGAACACCTGGGTCCGTCCCATAAGCGACCGGACAGGTCATGAGGTCGCGGAACACGAGCGAAGGTATGGGAACGGCGCAGAGCCTCGCGTTCTCGATGTCATAGAGATGCGGCTCGTCGAGCGTCGGCGTTCCGGTTTCCAGCGTGAGAACTGGCTCATTGATTCTACGGCTCGCTGGAAAAGGGCGGGGCGTGTCGCATGGGATGATCTGCGTCATCTGGAGCAGCGCCCCCAGCGATTATGGATCAACAACGGCGACAGCACGAAAAGAGGCTTGAACGATCGAGTTTCGGTGGCGCAAGCGGACGGACTGACGGACTCCCTCAAGCTCATACGGGTCGATTCCGTGACGATTGCGGTGGCTCCGGCATACGATCCGAGCAAGAGGTTTGAGGTGCGAGCCGAGTTTCGGTACTCAGGGTTCGCGTACATCCTGAAAATGACCGACTGTGTATACGAAGAGAAATTCAAAGGCAAAGGTGTGGGGCGTTACAGGCTGGGTGAATCGTTCCTGACGGTAAGCTTGGGCGAGGAATGGTGTGGCTACTACTACAAAATGGTGGCGGCCATCATCGAACGTCGTGAAGTGCGATCAGGTGGCGGGTGAACTCACGGATGATGGTGACGATTGGTCATTCCACGCACGACTTCCCGAAGTTCGTGGAGCTGCTGCGACAGAACGAGGTCACGGCGGTCGCCGATGTCCGGTCGACTCCCGTCAGCCAGTTCGCGCCGCAGTTCAACCGGGGTGCGTTAGAGCGCGGACTCGACGAGTCGGGCATCAAGTACGTTTTTCTCGGTGAGTACCTCGGAGCGCGGACGGCGGACGCCACTTGCTATGTCGACGGGCGCGTGCAATACAGTCGCCTTGCCCGGACGGATGGATTCCTGCACGGCGTCGAACGCCTGACAAACGGTGCACGGACCGAGCGGATCGCCATCATGTGCAGCGAGGGCGAGCCGTTGAACTGCCATCGTACGGTGCTCATCGCGCAGGTGCTCACGGAGCGCGGTATCGCGGTCGCGCACGTTCACGGTGACGGCTGGGTCGAAAGCCACGCCGCGGCGATGGAGCGCCTCATGGCCAAGTTCGGGCTGGCGGAACCCGAACTGTTCCGCACGCCGGCCGAGCGGATCGAGGATGCGCTGAGCCGTCAGGAAGAGCGGATCGCGTACGTGAAACAGGAAACCCGTGACGACCGGGCGGCAGACACATGAGGATCCACACCATCGGCTTCACCAAGAAATCCGCGGAAACCTTCTTCGGCCTCCTGCGAGAATCGGGGGCCAAGACCCTCGTCGATGTCCGCCTCAACAACGTCTCCCAGCTCTCGGGTTTCGCGAAACGGAACGACCTCGAATACTTCCTCGGTGAACTGTGCGGCATGGCCTACGCCCATCGCCCCGATCTGGCGCCGACGCAGCCCATGCTGGACGACTTCAAGAAGCACGGCGTCGGGTGGGCGACGTACGAGGAAGAATTCCTGGAACTCATGAGGCAACGGAGAATCGAAGCCACCGTCCCGCAGGAACTCCTTGCCGACGCGGTCCTGCTGTGCAGCGAGGAGAAGCCGCACCACTGCCATCGTCGGCTGGTCGCGGAGTACCTCGCGGAGCACTGGAGCGGAGTCGGCATCGAGCACTGGGGCTGACGCTGCCGCGACTCGACCGGCGGGGACGCCTGTTCCGGGGAGTACGCGGGGGGAGGGAGGCAATGCGTCCACGGATGCGTCCAACTGATCGTGACCAGAACCGATCAGAAGGAGTGTCACGTGCAGCTTTCCGCATATCGGCGGCGTCTCGTGCCGGTGCTCGCGCTGGGGGTGCTCGTCGGGCTCGCGCCGGGGCTCGGTTCCGGGGCGGCCTCCGCCGCCGTCGGGACGGGGTCCTCCGGGGGCGCGGTCTCGGCGAGAGCCGAGGGGCTCGCGCCCTTCACCCAGCAGAAGCTCACCTGGAAGCGGTGCGCCGCCGACAAGCCCGCCGCCTTCCAGTGCGCGAACCTGAAGGTGCCCCTCGACTACCAGGCGCCCGAGGGCAAGCGGATCGACGTGGCGATATCCCGCATCGCGACGAGCGTGCCCGGCAAGCGGCGCGGCGTCCTCACGTTCAACCCGGGCGGGCCCGGCGGGCCGGGGCTCGACCTTCCCCTGGAGGCCGCCGGGGGGCTGCCCAAGGCCGTGCGCGACCAGTACGACCTGATCGGCTTCGACCCGCGCGGGGTCGGCAGGAGCACCCCCGTCACGTGCGGGCTCACCGCGGACGAGCTGCCCTACCCCCGCGTCACCCGCTCCGCCGCCGACGCCGCCGCCAACGAGGCCTGGGCGCGGACGTTCGCGGACAAGTGCGGGGCGGCGGCCGGTGAGCGCCTGCCGCACACCACCACCCGCAACACCGCCCGCGACATGGACGTCATGCGTGCCGCCCTCGGCGAGAAGAAGCTCAACTACTTCGGCGTCTCGTACGGCACCGCCCTCGGCGCCGTCTACATGCAGCTCTTCCCGCACCGCGCCGACCGGTTCCTGCTCGACAGCGCCGTCGACCCGAAGCGGATGTGGCGCGGCATGTTCCAGACCTGGGCTTCGGAGTCCGAGCCCGCCTTCGCGCGCTGGGCGAAGTGGACCGCCGGGCAGGACGCCACGTACCACCTCGGCAGGACCCCTGCCGCCGTCGCGCGGACCTTCTGGAAGCTCGTCGCCCGCGCCGACGCCGACCCGATCGTCATCGGTGACGCCGAGCTCGACGGAGCCGACGTACGGAACGCGCTGCGGCGCGAGTTCTTCACCGTCCGCGCGGGCGCCGAAGCCGTCGTGCGCGTGAAGAAGGCCGCCGAGGGGCACAAGGTGCGGGAGCTGCCCGCTGCCGCGCTTCCCGACGACAACGAGACCGCCGCCCAGATCGCCGTCGTCTGCTCCGACTCCACCTGGCCCCGCGACCCCGGCACCTACCGGCGTGACGCCTTCCGCGACGGCGCCCGCTATCCGCTGTACGGCGACTTCGCGTCCAGCATCACCCCTTGCGCCTTCATGCCCCGGGGCGCCGAGCCCGCCACCGTGGTCGACAACCGCGTCAAGTCCCTGATCGTGCAGAACGAGTGGGACTCGCAGACTCCGCTCGACGCCGCTCGGGGGATGCATCGGGCCCTCAAGGGGTCGCGGATGGTGACCGTCGACGAGGGGGAGGGGCACGGGGTGCTGTTCGGTGAGGCCCCCAACGCCTGCGCGCAGAACGCCGCCATGGGGTACCTCGCCACCGGTGAGCTGCCCGACCGGGACGTCACGTGCCGTGCGACGCCCGGACAGCGGTCGTCCGCGTCCCCCGCTCCGGGGGCCTTCAGCGGGCGGTAGCCGGGGCGGAGCCCCGGTTTCGGGGGCCACTGGTTGGACTTCGTCAGGTGGCCGGTCACGGTCAGGGGTTGGTAGCTCTCCGGGGGTATGACTCCAGGGGAGCTCGCCGGGTGCCGTGACCGGCTGGAGGAGTGCGCGGCGGAGGTGTTTGCTGCGTCGGCTCACGTACTCCGGTGCGCCAGTCGTCCGGCGGGAGGACGAGGCGGAAGTGGGTGCCGTGATCCGCGGCGGCTATGGTGAGACTGCCGTGGTGGAGGGTGGCGATGTGCTGGGCTATGGACAGGCCCAGGCCGGCTCCGCCCGTGTGGTGGCTGCGCGCTTCGTCGAGCCGTGTGAAGTAGCCGAAGACGCGGGTGCGGTCTTCGGCCGGGATGCCGGGACCGTCGTCTGCGACGTCGAGCGTGACCGTTCCCGCGCCGCCGTCGCGCGTGAGGCACACCGTGATGCGCTGGGCCGCGTAACGCTCCGCGTTGTCGAGGAGGTTGCCCAGTACCCGCGCCAGCAGTGAACAGTGACCCCGGACCGTCACAGGTTCCTGGCCTGCGGAGACCGTCATGGCGAGATGCGCCGGCAGGGTTCGCCGCGCGCATTCCTCACGCACCAGATCGGCCAGATCCAGTTGCTTGCCGGAGTCGAACAGCGTCGCTCGCGCGTCGAGACGCGCGAGCATGAGCAGGTCGTCCATGAGCTGCTGCAGACGTACCGCGTCCCCCAGTGCTCGTTCGGCCACCTGGGACCAGTCGGCGTTCTGCGGCTGAGCGAGAGCGATCTCCAACTCGGCACGCAGCGCCGCCAGGGGGGTGCGCAGTTCGTGGGAGGCGTTCGCCGTGAAGCGCCTCTGCTGTTCCACCGAACTCTGCAACCGGTCGAGTGTGTCGTTCATGGTCACCGCCAGTCGGCTGATCTCGTTGTTCCGCGGCGGCACGGGGACGCGCTGATCGAGGTGGTGCGTGCTCAGGTCCGTGAACTGCCGCCGGATGGCCTCCATGGGCCGCAGGGTGCGTCCGGTGATGAACCAGGCAACCGCCGCGGTGAGCAGGACCAGGCCCGCTGCGGTGCCGACGATCCGCTGTGCCATGGCATCCAGCGCGGCTTGTTCCTTCTTGAGGTCGTACTCGGTGATGAGCCGGTGGGACGAGGGTGTCGGATACTCCGGGTAGACGATGCGCAGTGCTGTGCGCCCGCCGTTCCCGTCGATGAGGTCGGGCCACAGCCAGAGAGACAACGCGCCCGAGTCCGGGCCCTCGGGCATGACCGTGGCGGTGAGCCCGCCCTCTCGAGATGCCTTCGGCTCGCCGGAAACGCAGTACTGCCGTGCCCCTGGGGGAAGCTCGGCTGCGTTCGACTTGACGCCGCGGGCGAAGGTGGTCGTGACGTTCGCCCTGAGGACCGTCGTCTCCATGGCGTTCTCCAGGAGCGAGCGGCGCCAGAAGTCCGTGGCGAGGAAGGCGCCCGCAGCCAGCGGGAGAGTCACCAGCAGGGCGGACAGCATCGCTGCCTTGGCCCGCATACTGAGCGTCGGCAGCAACCGGATCCGTCCAAGTCGCCTCATGGCAGGGCGGGTTCCTCTTCGAGACGGTAACCGGCGCCGCGGACCGTGTGGATCGTACGCCGGCGGAAGGGGCTGTCGATCTTTCGGCGCAGGGCGCTGACGTACACCTCCACGACGTTGACATCGCCGTCGAAGCTGCCCCACACGTGCTCCAGGATCTCCGTCTTGGACACGACCTCCCCACGGCGGCTCGCCAAGTACCACAGCACCGCGAACTCACGCATCGTGAGCGGGACAGGGATCTCTCCGCGATGGCAACGGCGCGTGGCCGGGTCCACGCGCAGGTCCCCCGTCTCGATGGCGGCCGGCCGCTCCCGCTGTCCTCGGCGCACCAGAGCCCTCAGACGCGCCACCAGCGCCACATAGGAGAACGGCTTGGTGACATAGTCGTCCGCCCCGGTGTCGAGCCCCTCCGCCTCGTCGAACTCTCCGTCCTTGGCCGTGAGCATCAGCACCGGGACCCAGAGCGCGGCCTCCCGCATGCGCGCGCAGACCCGTAGTCCGTTCATCCCCGGCAGCATGATGTCCAGGACAACCACGTCGTAGTCGTTCTCCTGGACCAGCTCCAGGACCCGTGCCCCGTTTCCCGTGCTGTCGACGACGAAGCCCTCCCCGCGCAGACCGCGCCGCAGCAACTCCACCAACCTGGGATCGTCCTCCGCCACGAGTATCCGCATGCGCTCAGTATCGCGGGAGGCACCTGAAGCCACGCTGAGAATCGGCGTCCCCTGCGCCCGCACAGGTCGGTCGCACGCGTGTGAACCCGAGAGCGCGGGGTGTTCTCCTGAAGGGCTCTCAGGCTTCCTCAGCTTCTCCACAGGTCAGTGCTGCCACTGTCTCCACACGAATCCGGCAGCAAGGTCACTCGGGCAACCGAACTGGCTGTCTCTGCCGGAAACTCCCGCACGTTCTCTGGGGACCCCGTGTCCCTCACCGAATCGAAGGAGCAATCATGCGTTTTCGAACGGCTGCCGCAGGACTTGGACTCGGAACGGCCTTGATACTGGGCGGCGCGTCAGCCCCCGTACAGGCCGCCGCTCCCTCCGGGAGCGCTGAGGTTCTCGCGCCCACGTGCACCACGGGCAAGAACCTCACCAACGGGTGGGGGCAGTGCAGGGGCGCGGGAAGCTACAAGTGGCAAGTCAACGTCGACTGCACCTTGGGCGGCTGGGGATCGAGTAGCGTCCTCACAGGCCCGGGCCGGACCAACGCGTACTGCAACTGGGGCAACGTGGAGCGTGTGTCCATCGAACGCTGGTGAGTCGCCTGAGCGTCCGAGGCTCTGACCTGCCGGCGGTAGCGGCAGGAACCTGAAACGCGTCTCGGGTTCTCCTCCTCCATCCGACTTCCCGGTGGAGGAGGAGAACCCCTCCGACGGCGGGGGCGGGTCTGCGGCCGGCCCCCCCGCCCGGAGGGGGTTCGACGACGGGCCCTAGTCGATCCCCGACCGCTCCACCCCCGCCACGATCCACCGCTGGAAGAACAGGAACACCACGAGCAGCGGCACGATCGACACGGCCGCGGCGACGAAGAGTTGGTGGAGGCGGATGACCTGGGAGGTGGAGAAGGAGGCCAGGGCCACCTGGACGGTCCAGGCGTCGCGGTCCTGGCCGATGACCAAGGGCCACAGGAAGGAGTTCCAGGCGCCGATGAAGACGATGGTGCCGACGGCGGCGAAGGCGGGGCGGGAGTTGGGGACGACGACCAGCCAGTACGTGCGCCAGTACCCGAGGCCGTCGACGCGGGCGGCGTCCTCCAGTTCGCGGGGGAAGCCGAGGAAGTACTGCCGGAAGACGAAGCAGGCGAAGGCGGAGAAGAGGGTCGGGACGATCAGGCCGCGCAGGGTGGAGACCCAGCCGAGGGACGAGACCAGGACGAAGCTGGGGACGAAGGTGACGGCGGCCGGGACCATCATCGTGGCGAGGATCGCGTAGAAGACGCGGTCGGCGTGGCGGTAGGGGATGCGGGCGAGGCCGTAGCCCGCGAGGGAGGCGAGGAGGAGGGTCCCGAGGGTGGTGAGGACCGCGATCACGGCGGAGTTGTACAGCGCGCGGGCCATCGGGACCGTCGAGTCCTCGAAGAGTTCCGTGATGTTCGACCAGTGCAGCGTCGAGGGGAAGAACGTCCAGTCGGGCGCGGTGATGTCCTGTTCGGCGGCGAGGCCGTTGCGCAGCAGCAGATAGAAGGGGATCAGGAAGAGCAGGGCGAGGGCGATGAGGAGGGTGACCCGCAGGGCGCGGCCCACCTTGACCCAGGCGTCGTACACGGTGTCAGTCCTCCTTCCGGCCGAGCCCGAACCAGCGCGCCTGCCCGACCGTCACCACGGCGATGATGAGGGCGAGGAGCACCGCGCCCGCGCTGCCGAGCCCGAGGTTCTGGCCCTGGCCGAGCGCCGTGTAGTAGAGGTAGACCAGCGGCGGACGGGCGTACGGCGGGTAGCCGCGGGAGTCCGAGAGCAGGTTGTAGAACTCGTCGAAGGCCTGGAAGGCGTTGATGACGAGGAGCAGCGCCACCGCGACGGACGTCGCGCGCAACTGGGGCAGCGTGATGTGGCGCAGCACCTGCCAGCCGGGGCGGGCGCCGTCGACGGCCGCCGCCTCGTAGAGCGTGGGCGAGATGCGTTGCAGGCCCGCCAGGAACAGGATCATGTAGAAGCCCGCCTGGAGCCAGAGGCGGACGGTGACGATCACCAGCCAGTACCAGGGCGGGTCCGTCGTCGACAGCCACGCCGTCTGCTCCGCGCCGAACCAGCCGAGCACGGTGTTGGCAAGCCCGAACCGCACCCCGTTGAACAGCGACATCTTCCAGATCAGGGCCGCCACGACATAACTGCACGCGGCGGGCAGGAAGAACACCGAACGCAGGAACGCCTGTGCCCGGCGCATGCGGTTGACCATGAGCGCGAGGGACAGGGACAGCACGAAGGTCGTCGGCACGATGAAGGCCGTGAAGACCACGAAGGTCCACAGGCTGTCCGTGAAGGCGTCGTTGCGCAGCATCGACGTGTAGTTGTCGAAGCCCACGAAGTCCGTGGGCGAGACCGTGTTGTGGGCGTCGAAGAAGCTGAGGTAGACGCTCCAGCCCAGCGGTACGTAGGTGAAGACGATCAGGCCGAGCGCGAACGGGCCGACGAACGCCCAGAACCACAGGGTGCGGTTCTGCGGCCCGGCGAGGCGGCGCCAGCGCCCCCCGGGGGGCGCGCCGGCAGCGCCGGGCGTGGTCACGACGACTTCTTCTTGACGCGCTCAAGCTCCGCCGACACCTTGCGTACGACGGACTTCAGCTCGCTCTCCGGGTTCGCGCCGGACTTGATGATCCGGCTGAGGGCGTCCTGGTAGGCGACCCGGCTCGCCGGGGTCCACAGGAGCGGTTCGGCGTACCCGTGCTCGGTGGAGTAGCGCACGGCGTCCGCCGCCGCGCCCTCGGTGAGCGCGTCGGCCTTCTTCGCGAGGGAGAGGCGCGCGGGGATGTGGAAGCCGTACGAGAGCGCGAAGTCCCGCTGGTGGTCGGTCCTGTCGATCCACAGCCACTTCACGAAGTCCTTGGCCTCCTTCTTGTGGCGGGTACGGGCGCTGACCGCCGCCCCGTACGCGCCCACCGGCACCGAGGGCTTCCCGCCGGAACCCGCGGCGGGGAAGGGCAGCACCCCGAAGTCGTCGCCGAACGCCTTCCGGACGGCGGGCAGCGCCCACAGGCCCGACCACTGCATGGCCGTCAGCTCCTGCACGAACGCCGACGGGTCCGACCAGTCGGAGGGCGCGCCGAGCAGCAGCGACTTGTCCTCGTACAGGGTGCGCAGCGCGGCGAGGGCACGCGCGGCGGCCGGGTCGTCGAAGCCCACCCTGCCGTCGTCGGTGACCAGCGTCAGGCCCGCCGCGTACAGCGGGGTGCCGCCGAGGGCGCCCGCGCCGCCGTCGTTCCCGAGGAACAGCCCCTTGGCCTTGTCGCGCGTCAACTCCTTCGCGGTGTCGACGAGTTCGTCGAGCGTGGTCGGCGGTCTGCGGCCGGCGTCGGAGAGGAGGCTCTTGCGGTAGTAGAGCACCTGCATGTCGACGACCTGCGGGATCGACCAGATCCGGCCGTCGTGCGTCTTCGGGGCGAGGGCGACGGGGTTGAAGTCGTCCTTCACGCCGTCGAACAGATCGGTGAGGTCGACCACCTGGCCGCCCTGGATCTGGTCCAGGGTCGGCCCGTTGACCTCGAAGACGTCCGGGCCCGACTCGGTGAGGAGCGCCGCGGCGGTCTGTTCGTCGTAGTTGCCGGGCCGCCACTGCACGGACACGTCCGCCTTGTCGTACGCGGCGGCGTACCGCTTCACCGCCTCCTCGGTGCCCGGCTCGCCGTACTGGTGGTACCACTGGGACAGCTTCGGGCCCTTGCCTCCCGAACCGCCGCCGTCGCGGCCGGTGTTGGACCCGCACGCCGTGAGCAGGCCGAGCGCGGCCCCGGATGCGAGCAGTGTCCTGCGGCTGATGGTCATGCCGTGTCCCCCTGTGCGCTGGATCGTCGGGTACGTGCCGGGCCCAACGATCAACCATGGGGGAGGATTACGACAGACGGATTGCGGCCGCGTGTCGGGGTGCCGGGACGGCGCCCCGCAAGGGGCGCGGGGAACTGCGCGACCAGCCCTCACTGACCCGCAGACGGCGAGAACGCCGGACCCCCACGGCGGGCAGCCGTCACCGCCGGGCGCCCACCCGGAACCGCAGCCGACAGATGACCGCATCCGTCTCCCGCCGCACCGCGCGCGCAAGCACCGCCCCGCGCTGGTTCTGCAGCAGCCGCTCCCACACGTGCGCGGGCTCCACCTCGGGGATCAGCACGGTGACCCGGGTACCGGGGTGGTAGCGGTACACCCGCCGCACGTACGCGGCGACGGGGCGGCCCACCGTACGGGTGGGGGACATCAGCTCCACGAGGTCCACGCCGGGGTTCCACAGTTCCCAGTCGCGGCGCAGTTCCTCGGTGGCGCGCCGGTCCTCGGGGTCGTCGTGGGACACCGTCACGGCCCGCACCTCGTCGCCGAGGGACACCGCCGCGTTGAGGGCCTCGCAGGTCAGCCGGGAGAGATGGGAGACCGGCACGATCACAAGGGAGTGGTCGCGGTGCGGCGGCTCGGGCACGCGGCCGAGGCCGAGGTTCTCGCCGATGCGGCCGTAGGCGCGGTGCACCACCTCGAAGGCGACGACGATCGCGGGCAGCGCGAGCACGATCAGCCAGGCGCCCTCGGTGAACTTCGTGGCGGTCACGACGACGGCGGCGACCCCGGTGAGGACCGCGCCGAAGCCGTTCAGGAGCGCATTCGCCGGGCGGCCCGCCGCGCGCCAGTGCACGACCATGCCGGTCTGGCAGAGCGTGAAGCCGACGAACACGCCGATCGCGAACAGCGGCACGAGGGTGTTGGTGTCGCCGCCGGAGAAGACGAGCAGGGCCGCGCCCGCGACGGCGAGGGCGAGCACACCGTGCCGGTGCACCTGCCGGTCGGCCTTCAGGGCGAACACGTGCGGCAGACAGTTGTCCCTGGCCAGCAGGCTCATCAGGACGGGAAGGCCGCCGAAGGAGGTGTTCGCGGACAGCGCGAGCAGGATCATCGTCGCGAACTGCACGACGTAGAAGGGCCAGGAGTGGCCGAGGGAGGCGTCCGTGAGCTGGGCGAGCACGGTGACGCCCGCGACCGGTTGCAGGCCGAAGCGGGAGATGAGGACGGACAGGCCGATCAGCATCACGCCGAGCAGCGCGCCGAGCGCCACCTCCGCGTGCTGGGCGCGCTTGACGCGCGGGGCTCGGAAGGACGGCACCGCGTTGGCGATCGCCTCCACGCCGGTGAGCGCCGAGCAGCCGGACGCGAAGGCCTTGAGCAGAAGCAGCGCCCCGACCGTGGAGGCGTTGTCGGCGAGCACGGAGGCATGGCCCGCCGACGCCTCGGTGGAGACCGGCGCCCCGCGGAAGAGACCGACGGCGACGAGGGTGAGGATCGCGCCGACGAACACCGCGGTCGGGACGATGAACACCCGCGCCGAGTCGACGATGCCGCGCAGGTTGACGCCCGTGACGACGACGAGGACGGCCAGGCACAGCCACAGCCTGTCCCCGTACAGCCCGGGGAAGGCGGAGGTGAGGGCGGCGACCCCCGCGGTCACGGCGACGGCGACGTTCAGGACGTAGTCCAGGACGAGGGACGCGGCCGCGACGAGCCCCGCGCGCCGCCCCAGATGGGTCTTGGCCGCCGCATAGCTGCCCCCGCCGTCGGGGAAGGCCGCGACGACCTGGCGGTAGGAGGCCACGAGCACGGCGAGCAGGGCGGCGATCGCGAGGGTCACCGGCAGGGTGAAGCCGAGGCCGTGCCCGCCGGCCGTCGCCAGGACGAGCACGATGGCCTCGGGTCCGTACGCGACGGACGCCATCGCGTCGAGGGACAGGGCGGCGAGCCCTTGCAGCGCGGTGAGGCGGTGCCGCTCGCCCGGGTCGGGGGCGCCGCTGCCGGTACTGGTACCGGAACCGGAAGGCGCCACCGGCGCGGGGGCGCCCGGCTGCCGGGAAACGGTCGTCATGCTTGGCCTTTCCTCCTGGTCGGCCGGTGCGGTCGTGCCCCGGGCCGGTCCAGCGTCGGCGCCCGCGGAAGGCGCAGCGGCACCCCTTGGCGACTCCTTGACGGGGCCGGGCCACCTCTTGACGCCTCGTTGAGGGGGAGCGTCAACTGCGCGTAAAGGTGTGGCATGGGTCTGTATGTGGCACGTCAACGCCGCAGACGGCGGGCCCGACCCGGCCTACGGTGCCGCACATGGGACATGACTGGACGACTCGGGGCGCGCACCCCGACGCGCGGGCGGTGCCGGACGCGGACGCCGTGCTGACCGACCGGAGCTGGGCGGCCGACCTGCGCGCGGCGGCCTTCTGTTCGTGCGCGCTGTTCGCCCTCATCCTGCTGGTCGACTTCGGCGCGGGCACCCTGAGCGGTGCGCGGGCCGGCCTGTGGGCGGGCCTCGCCGGGCTCCTCTACGTGATCCTCTACCCGGTGCGGGTGACGGCGGGCCCCGGCTGGCTCGCCGTGCGCGGTCCGCTGCGCAGCCGCCACGTCTGCACCGGCCTGCTCACCGCGGTACGGGTCAGTGAGACCGTCGCGGCGCGGCTCGTGCTGTGCGACTCGCTCGGCAACCGCGTCGAGTTCGACCCGAAGGTCCTCGCCGCGAACCCGCTCCTGCTGCACCGCCTGGACGTCGGCGCCCGAAGATCCCGGGCCGCGGGGCTGCTGCGGTCGGGGTCGGTGGAACTGGGGCGGCTGCTCACGCGCCTGGAGCGCAGACAGGCCAAGGGGGTGTTCGAGGCGTCGGGGCTGAGGTAGCCCGCCGGTCCGCGGCGACGGCACGGGCGCACCCCGGCCGGGGAACCGGGGGCCGGTCGTGCGGCAGGGCGTACGCCCCCGGTCAGGCCAGGACCCGTACCTCGTACACCCCCACCCCGGCGGCGTCGTCGTCGAGGCACCGGCCCGACGCCAGGTCGAAGCGCTGCTTCAGCAGGGGCGAGGCGACGAACGGGCGGCCGTCCGCCGAGCCGACGAGGCCGCGGGCGAGCACGGCGGCACCGGAGAAGGGGTCGCGGTTGTCGATGGCGTAGAGCCGCCGGTCCCGGTCGAGGAACAGGGCCGCCTGCCGCCGCCCGTCGGGGAGCAGCACGGCCACGCCGCGGCCGGGGGTGAGGCGGTCGCAGGCGCACACCGTCAGCCAGGAATCGTCCAGGCGGAGCTGGACGCTGGCGTACGGGGGCGGAGCGGTGGTCGTCGCGGTGGTCATCGGGAGGTGGCACCTTCCAGGGCGGGCGTCGGCGCGGGCGCGGGCGGACGCAGGGTCAGCAGCGGCAGGTCGGGCTTGATCTGGCCGCGCTCGGGGACGAACGCCACCAGCGGGTCCGGGGCCTCGGGGGCGTTCACGAACGACACGAACCGGGCGAGGCGTTCGGGGTCGGCGAGGGTCTCGGCCCACTCGTCGCGGTAGTGCGTGACGTGGTCCGCCATCAGGGCCTCCAACTCGGCGCAGAGCCCCAGCGAGTCGTGCACCACCACGTCCCGTACGTGGTCGAGGCCGCCGTCGATCCGCTCCAGCCAGGCCGAGGTGCGCTCCAGGCGGTCCGCGGTACGGATGTAGAACATCAGGAACCGGTCGACGAGCCGTACGAGACCTGCGTCGTCCAGGTCCTGGGCGAGGAGGTCCGCGTGGCGCGGGGCCGCGCCGCCGTTGCCGCCCACGTACAGGTTCCAGCCGCCGGCGGTGGCGATCACGCCGAAGTCCTTGGACCGGGCCTCCGCGCACTCGCGGGCGCACCCCGACACCGCCGACTTCAGCTTGTGCGGGGCGCGCAGCCCCCGGTAGCGCAGCTCCAGGTCGATGGCCATGCGCACCGAGTCCTGCACGCCGTACCGGCACCAGGTCCGCCCCACGCACGACTTCACGGTGCGCAGCGCCTTGCCGTAGGCGTGCCCGGACTCGAAGCCGGCGGCCACCAGGCGGGCCCAGATCCGGGGGAGCTGTTCGACGCGGGCGCCGAAGAGGTCGATGCGCTGGCCGCCGGTGATCTTCGTGTAGAGCCCGAACTCGCGGGCCACCTCGCCGATCACGATGAGCTTGTCCGGGGTGATCTCGCCGCCGGGGATGCGCGGCACCACCGAGTAGGAGCCGTTCTTCTGGAGGTTGGCGAGGAAGTGGTCGTTGGTGTCCTGGAGCGCGGCCTGCTCGCCGTCCAGGACATAGCCGTCGGCGCCGATCGCGGACGCCAGCGAGGCGATGACGGAGGCGACGGCGGGCTTGCAGGTCTCGCAGCCCTCGCCGCCGCGCGCCCCTTCCCGGCCGTGCCGGTCGAGCAGCTCCCGGTAGGAGGCGATGCGCAGGGTGCGCACGATCTCGTACAGCTCCTGACGGGTCTGCGGGAAGCAGCCGCACAGGCCCGTGTCGCCGGACTCCGGCAGGAGCTGCCCGATGAGCCTCACGCAACTCCCGCAGCCGGTACCGGCCTTGGTGCACTTCTTGACCTCGGTCAGCGTCGCGCAGGCCTGGACGGCGTCCTTGGTGACGTTGTGGCAGTTGCACACCACCGCGTCGCCCGGCAGCGCCTCGGGGCCGAGCGCGGGGGCGGCGCCCGCGCCCGCGGGCAGCACGAGCTGCTCCGCCGGTGTCGGCGGCACCGATCCGGTGAGCGCGCGCAGCGTCCCGTATGCCTCCGTGTCGCCCACGAGCACCCCGCCGAGCAGTGTGCCGTCGGCGTCCACCACCAGTTTCTTGTACGTGCCGGAGCGCGAGTCGGCGTACGCGACGTCGAGGCAGCCCTCGGCCGCGCCGTGCGCGTCGCCGAACGACGCGACGTCGACGCCGAGCAGCTTCAGCTTGGTGGACGTGTCGGCGCCCGTGAAGACCGTGGTGGAGGCGGCGGTCGCGTCGTGTGCGGCGATGGCGGCCGCCGCGGTCTGCGCCATCTCGTAGCCGGGGGCGACCAGGCCGTACACCCGGCCATCGGCGGCCTGCGCGCACTCGCCGATCGCGTACACGCGCGGGTCGCCGGTGCGGCAGCGCTCGTCGACGACGACGCCGCCGCGCTCGCCCACCGCGAGACCGCACTCCCGGGCCAGCTGGTCGCGGGCCCGCACGCCCGCCGAGAACACGACGAGGTCCACGTCCAGCTCGGTGCCGTCGGAGAGCCGCATGCCGCGCACCGCGCCGGTGCCACCGGTGTTGTCGGCGCCGTCGGTGAGGATCTCCTGCGTTCCGGTGCCCGTGTGCACCGTGAGGCCGCGGCCGGTCAGCGTGCGCAGCAGCGCGGCACCGCCGCCCTCGTCGACCTGCGCGGGCATCAGGCGCGGCGCGAACTCCACCACGTGCGTGCCGAGGCCGAGCCCCTGGAGCGCGCCCGCCGCCTCCAGGCCGAGCAGCCCGCCGCCGACCACTGCACCCGTCGTGGCGCCGGCACGGGCGTACGCCTCGATCGCCAGGACGTCCTCGACGGTGCGGTACACGAAGCACCCGGGCGCGTCCCTGCCCGGCACCGGCGGCACGAACGGGGCGGAGCCGGTCGCGAGCACCAGGGTGTCGTACGTGAGGGTGCGCCCGGCGCGCGAGGTGACGGTGCGCGCCTTTCGGTCGATGTGCTCGACGGGGTCGGCCAGGTGCAGCTCGATGCCGTGCTCCGCCAGGAAACCGGTGTCCGTGACGGAGAGCTCGTCCGGGGTGCGGCCGGAGAAGTACGAGGTGAGCTGTACGCGGTCGTAGGCGGGGCGCGGTTCCTCGGCGAACACGACCACGCGGTGCGTCGCGGTCGTGCCGCGCTCGGCCAAGGCCTCGAGGAAGCGCTGACCGACCATGCCGTGGCCGACTAGGACGAGCGTTCTACTCAGCGGGGGAAGTAGTGAGCGCGCAGGGTCCATGGGTCAGATGCCTCCGTCGTGAGTGAGCAGGTGCAGCAGCGGGCCGTCGCCGGGCAGGGGCTCGTCGGACTCCCAGGCGCGGGCGAGCGCGCCCACGGCCGCGAGTTCGCCGAGGAGCACCCCGCCGACGAGGCGGTCGTCGCGGACCACGACCTTGCGGTACGTGGAGCGGGTCGCGTCGCTGAGGCGCACGACGTCGTCGTCGGGCCGGGTCTCGGGGTCGCCGAACGCCGCGAGGTCAAGGGGGTGTTCGCCGTGCGGCAGCGTGAGGCGGGTCAGGGAGCGGGTGCCGGAGTAGGGGCGGGCGGTCTTAGGGGACGTCAGGGCGGCGGCGAGGGCGTCGGCCTGGTCGAGGGCGGGCGCGGCCAGGCAGTGGGTCAGGCCCGCGTGCTCCGCGCAGTCCCCGACGGCGTACACGTGCGGGGCGCTGGTGCGCAGCCGGTCGTCGACGACGACGCCCCGCCGGACGGTCAGGCCCGCGGCGCGCGCGAGCCCCGTCCGGGGCCTGACCCCGCACGCGAGGACCGTCAGATCGGTGTCGAGCGCAAAGCCGTCCGCCAGCTCCACCGTCCGCACCGCCCCGTCGCGCTGCCGCACCCCGCGCACCCGGCACTCGGTGTGCACCTCCACGCCGAGCGCGGTCAGGTGCGCGCGCACCAGGTCCGAGGCGTCCGGGTCGAGCTGACGCTCCATGAGCCGCTCGCCCTGCTGTGCCAGGACCACCTGGGCGCCCCGGTCCGCCAGCGCCCGTGCCGCGCACACGCCGAGCAGTCCGCCGCCGACGACGACCGCGCGGGTGCCGGGCCGCGCGGCCGCCGACAGGGCCAGACAGTCCGCCATCGTGCGGAACGCGTGCACCGCGCCCGGCAGGTCCCGGGCGCCCGGCGCGAACAGGCCGCGCAGCGGCGGGAGCACCGGGCCCGCGCCGGTCGCGAGGACGAGCGTGCCGTACGGGACGCGGGCGCCGTCCTCGCACAGCAGCACGCGGTCGGCGAGGTCGAGGCGGACGACGCGGGCGCGCAGGTGGTTCCCCCGTGCCGGGCGTGGCAGGGCGATCACCTCGGGGCCGTAGCGGCCTGCGAGGACATCGGTGAGCAGGACCCTGTTGTACGGGGGGTGGGGCTCCTCGCCGATCAGGAGGGCGTCGGGGCCCAGGCGGGCGGCGAGGTGGGCTCCGGCCAGGCCGGCGCCCAGCACCACGGTGCGGTGGCGGGGGGTCCTGTTGGTCATACCCGCAGCGTGCGGGGCGCAGGTTTCCCCGCGGGGGCTGGGCTGTTTCCCTCGCGGAACGGTGGGCTCAGCGGGGCCCGGTACACGGTGTGAGGGGCCCGCTAAGGTCGCGATCATGGCTGACATATCCATGACCACGGTGGTCGTCCTGTGCCTGGCCGCGCTCGCGGCGGGGTGGATCGACGCGGTGGTGGGCGGCGGCGGGCTCCTGCTGCTGCCCGCGCTGCTGCTCGGTCTGCCGGGGACGACCCCCGCGGCGACCGCGCTCGGCACCAACAAGGCGGTGGCGATCGTCGGCACGACCGGTGCCGCCGTGACGTACGTGCGCAAGACCCCCATAGACGTGGCCACGGCCGTCCGGATCGGCCTGGCGGCGCTCGCCGGGTCGATGGGCGGCGCGTTCTTCGCGGCCGGCATGAGCACCGAGGTGCTCAAGCCCGTCATCATGGCCGTCCTGGTCGGCGTCGGCACCTTCGTGATCTTCCGGCCCGACTTCGGCACGGCCCCCGCCACCGGCCCGCTGCCGCCCGGCCGCGTCCTCGCCGCGATCGGCGTCGCGGGCGTGGGCATCGGCTTCTACGACGGCCTCATCGGCCCCGGCACCGGCACCTTCCTCGTGCTCGCGCTGACCGCCGTCCTCCGGCTCGACCTGGTCCGGGCCTCCGCCAACGCGAAGATCGTCAACTGCTGCACCAACGCCGGTGCCCTCGCGATGTTCGCCTGGCAGGGCGCCGTGCTCTGGCGCCTCGCCCTCCTCCTCGCCCTGTTCAACCTGGTGGGCGGCACCCTCGGCGCCCGCACCGCCCTGAAGAAGGGCAGTGGCTTCGTACGGGTCGTGCTCCTGACGACGGTGGTCGGCCTCGTGGCGAAGATGGCCTACGAGCAGTGGGTGGCGTAGGGGGCGCAGCCGTCCGCCGACGCCGCCAGGGGCTCAGCGGACGCCCGTGAGGTGGGCGAAGACCACCACGTTGCCCTGGTAGCCGGTCTGCCTGGAGTACGCGCCGCCGCAGGTGATGACGCGCAGCTCCGGGCGGGACGCGGCACCGTACACCTTCTCGTCGGGGAAGTCCTTCGCGTCGTAAACCTCGACGGCGTCGACCGCGAACAGCGCCACGCCGCCGTCGCGCCGCTCGACCTCGATGACGCGGCCCTTGGTGAGCGCCCCCAGCCGGTAGAAGACGGCCGGGCCCTCCGCGTTGTCGACGTGCCCGGCCACGACGGCCGTGCCGCGCTCGCCGGGCATGGTGCCCGCCTCGTACCACCCCGCGAGGTTCTTGTGGCGCGGCGGCGGCACGTCGAGGCTGCCCTGGCGGGTCAGGCCGAGGCCCGTCATCGGGGCGTCCACGTCGATCGCAGGGATGCGGATCCGGTCGGGTGGCGAGGGCGGGAGCGGGGCCGCGGCCCCGGGGCCCACCGGGTCGGTGCCCGCCACGGCGGCCTGTGCCGCGGACGGCTGCGGCGGCGGATGGGACGCCGCGCCCTCGTACACCAGCCAACCGCCGCTGCCGAGGGCGAGTACGGTGGCCGCCGCTATCAGGGAGTTGCCGAATCTGCCTGGCCGCTCAGTCCGGCGCATGGTTCACCACCCGGGATCGATCGTCGGAAGGGGAGTGGGGGGTGCCTCCCCCTCCCGGGGCCGCCAGGGACGGACGGCCGGGAGAGGGGGAGGGGAGCGGCGGTACCCGCGGGCCGCGGAGGGGGCCCGTCAGATCCTGTCGCCTCTCGCCCGGCGATGCAGGAGCCAGGTACCGCCCGCGGCGGCGACGGCGAGGACGCCCACACCGGCCGCGGTCTTCACGGGATCGGGGCCAAGGGCGCCGCCGACCCCCGTCTTCACATGTCCCTTCGGGTGCACCGGTACGGGCACGGGCTGCTCCGCGCGGGCGGACGCCGTGGACGTCAGCGTCACCGACAGGTCACCGGCCACCTGGCGGCCACCGGAGCCCGTGCAGCGGGCGACGATCTCGTAGGTGCCGGGCTGCGCCGACGGAGGCACCTCGAACCGCCCGGACAGCGCCCGGTCGCCCTTGCCGGGGGCCAGCGCGAAGGTGCCCGCGCCGACCGCGCTCGCGTCCCCGGTGGCGCCGCCGCCCCCGTCGCACGCGGCGGTGTGCACCGTGACGCTGGTGCCGGGCGTGACGGTGGCCGGGGCCACCTCCAGGCCGTCTGCGGGCGCCGCGGCCGCGGGAGCGACGAAGACCCCGGCGCTCAGGACGGCGGCCGAGGCGACGGCGAGCGCGGCGGAGATCGCCGGCGGGCGGGCAGTGCGCATGGGGAGGGCTCCTGTCGATGCCTTCGTGCGGGACGCACCTCCGAGGTAACGGGCACTCGGCGCGGCACGCCTGCTGAGGAGTCGTCAGAAGCCCTGTGAGAACGCGCGTCCGGACGCATCGGCGAGGACGTTCCAGCAGGTCACCCCGGGTGTCGGGGACCTGTGGCCGAAGCCGCCGCGCGGCGGCTGTGAATGGGTGACCCGGCGCCTCTGCCCGCCCCGCTGCCCGCCCGGCCGCGCGCCCCGTGGCCGCCGCCCGCTCAGAGCGCGTCCCACGGGACGGCCTCGTACACCTCCGACACGGCCGTCATCAGCTTCTCGTCGACGGGAAAGTCCAGGTCGTCGACGCGCCGCCCCGGACTGACGCCCCACGAGTTCACGACGAGGACGGCCCGGTACGCGGGCAGGTCCCGCAGCCGCACCGGCCCGAGGCGGGTGGGCAGGCCCGCGTCGGCGAGGCGGGCCCGCAGGAGCTGAAGGGTGATGCCCGCCAGGTGCGGGCCGTCCGGCCACACCACCTCGTGCCCGTCCCAGAAGGCCACGTTCGTGATCGCGCCCTCGCTGATCGCCCCGTCCGGGCCGGTGAGCAGCGCCTCGTCGTAGCCCGCGCGGCGCGCCTCGCGCCCGTGGTAGGCCTGTGCGAAGCCGCCGAGGTGCTTGACGTGCGCGACCGGCCGGACGTACGGCACGGACTTCAGGGACCGCGCCCGCGCGGCCATGGCGGCGGGCAGCTCGGTGGGCGGCCGCACGGTGACCATCAGGGACGGGGTGCCGCCGGGGGCGTGCACGTACACGCGGACCGAGGCGTCGGCGATCACCCCGGTGGCGCCCGTGCCGCCGTCGCCGGTGAGCGCGTGCCGGACGAGGTCACGGACCTCCGCGCCGTCGAGCCCTTGGCCGAAGAGCTCGCGCGTGGCGGCGTCCAGGCGCCGCAGATGCAGGTCGAGGCCGCGCACCCCGCCCCCTCTGACCTGCATCGCGGTGAAGTGCCCGAAGCTGTCCAGGGCGCGTGCCCGCAGGGACTCGACGGTGCCGGGCAGGCCGTCGACCTCAAGTCGGAGGACGTCCGTGGGGGTTGATGGTGTCGTCATGGACCCCACCGTACGAGCGGGGTCCTCTCAGTCCTCCAGGAGGCGCCGCGGCCCCGGGCCGTGCGCGGCCAGCTCGTCCCACGGGTTCGACAGGGCGCACCGGTCGAGGGAGAGGCAGCCGCAGCCGATGCAGTCCGAGAGATTGTCGCGCAGCCGCTCCAGGGTGCGGATGCGCTGGTCCAGGTCCGCGCGCCAGCACTCCGAGATACGGGCCCAGTCCTCGCGCGTCGGCGTGCGGTCGTCGGGCAGCAGCCCCAGCACGTCGCGGATCGTGGCGAGCGGTATGCCGAGCCGCTGCGAGGTGCGGATGAAGGCGACGCGGCGCAGCGTGTCACGGCTGTAGCGGCGCTGGTTGCCGCTGGTGCGGCGGCTGCTTATGAGACCCTCGCGCTCGTAGAAACGCAGGGCGGAGGGAGCCACTCCGCTGCGCTCGGCCAGCTCGCCGACGGATGCTTCCTTGGCGCCCGGTGAGAGATGCGTCGTCATGCCGCCAGATTAATCGCGGGCACGGCTTGACCTGAACCAAGGTTTAACTAAGAAGCTCTCCGCATGAACACCACCACAGCTCAGACCGTCTCCCCGTCCCCCGCCGCCGCGTTCGAGGCCGAGCCCCCGACCCCGGTGAAGGTCGCCGTGATCGTCGGCAGCAACCGCGAGGGCCGCTTCGGCCCGGTCGTCGCCGAATGGCTGCTGCGCCGGGTGCGCGAACACGAGGGGTTCGAGGCGGACGTCGTCGACCTGGCGGACGTGGACCTGCCGACCTCCCTGTCCTTCCGGCCCTCCGCCGACGTCGTCACCGAACTCGCCAAGGTCACCCCGAAGCTGGCCGACGCCGACGCCTTCATCGTGCTCACGCCCGAGTACAACCACTCCTTCCCCGCGTCCCTGAAGAACGTCATCGACTGGCACCGCGCCGAGTGGGAGGCCAAGCCCGTCGGCCTCGTCTCCTACGGCGGCATCTCCGGCGGCCTGCGCGCCGTCGAGCACCTGCGGCAGGTCTTCGCGGAGCTGCACATGGTCACCGTCCGCGACACCGTCTCCTTCCACAACGCGGGCGGCCTCTTCGACGACGACGGCAACCACAAGGACCCCGCACTCGCGGACGCCGCGGCCAAGGGCATGCTGGACCAGCTGCACTGGTGGGCGTGGGCGCTGCGGTCGGCCAAGGAGAAGCGGGCCTACGGCAGTTGACGGCGGTAGCCTCTGCCCTGCCGGGGCGGAGTGACCCGGCAGGCAGCCCGAGGAGAGGAAGTCGAACCCGTGACCGAGCCGACGCCGAGCACCGGCACCGTCCTCACGGTCCTGACCACGACCGACACCCCGGAGAAGGCGGACGCCCTCGCACGCGGCGCGGTCGAGGCGCGCGTCGCGGCCTGCGCGCAGATCGACGGCCCCGTGACCTCCGTGTACCGCTGGGAGGGCGCCGTCGAGACGGCCCGCGAGTGGCGGGTGCTCCTGAAGACCACCGAGCACCGCTACGCCGACCTGGAGTCCTGGCTGACGCGGGCCCACGACTACGACACCCCGGAGATCATCGCCACGCCCGTGACGCGGGGGAGCGCGGCGTACCTGTCCTGGGTGGCGGCGGAGACCGCCCCGGCGGCCGGGTGAACCGCCCCGGCGGCCTGGCTCAGGCCCGCTCCACCCGTACCGCGCACACCTTGAACTCGGGCATCCGCGACACGGGGTCGAGCGCGGGGTGCGTGAGGGTGTTGGCCCGGCCCTCGCCCGGCCAGTGGAACGGCATGAAGACGGTGTCCGGCCGGATGGCGGTCGTCACACGGGCGGGCACGACGACGCGCCCGCGCCGCGACACCACGGCCACCTCGTCGCCGTCGGCGACCCGCAGCCGGGCGGCGAGCCGGGGGTGGACCTCCACGAAGGGTCCGGGCGCGGCGGCGTTCAGCTCGTCCACGCGCCGGGTCTGCGCGCCGGACTGGTACTGGGCGAGCACCCGCCCGGTGGTCAGCACCACCGGGTACGCCGCGTCGGGTTCCTCGGCGGCGCCCCGGTGCGCCACGGGCACGAACCGCGCCCGCCCGTCGTCGGTGGCGAACCGCTCCAGGAACAGCCGCCGCGTCCCCGGGTGCGCCGGCGCGCCGTCGGGGACGGCGGGGCACGGCCAGAACACCCCCTCGCCGCCGTCCTCCGCGAGACGCTCGTACGAGATGCCCGCGTAGTCGGCGAGCCCGCCGGAGCTGGCCCGCCGCAACTCCTCGAACACCTCCCGCGGGTCGGTGGGGAACCCCTTCCCGTGCCCGAGGCGCGCGGCCAGACCGTGCAGGACATCGAGGTCGCCGCGGACCCCGTCCGGAGGGTCCACGGCCCGCCGCCGCAGCAGCACCCGCCCCTCCAGGTTGGTCACCGTGCCCGTCTCCTCGGCCCACTGCGTCACCGGCAGCACCACGTCGGCGAGCAGCGCCGTCTCGGAGAGGACGACGTCCGCGACGGCGAGGAAGTCCAGGGACCTGATCCGCTGCTCCACGTGTGCGGCGTGCGGCGCCGACACCACCGGGTTGGAGCCCATCAGGAGCAGCGACCTCACGTCGCCGCCGAGCGCGTCGAGCAGCTCGTACGCGGACCGCCCGGGGCCGGGCAGCGCCTCGGGGTCCACGCCCCACACCGCCGCCACGTGCGCGCGGGCCGCCGGGTCGGTGAGCTTGCGGTAGCCGGGCAACTGGTCGGCCTTCTGGCCGTGTTCACGGCCGCCCTGCCCGTTGCCCTGCCCGGTGAGGCACCCGTACCCGGAAAGGGGCCGCCCCGGCCGGCCCGTGGCCAGGCACAAGTTGATCCACGCGGCGACGGTGTCGGTGCCCTTGGCCTGCTGCTCGGGCCCGCGCGCGGTGAGCACCATGGCGTGCTCGGCGGCGCAGAACATCCGCGCCGCCGCCCGCAGCAGCGGCACCGGCACCCCGGTGATCCGCTCCACGTACTCGGGCCAGTGCGCCATGGCGGCGGCCCGCGCCTCCTCCCAGCCGGTGGTGCGCTCCGCGATGTACGCCTCGTCCGTACGCCCCTCGGCGACCACGAGGTGCAGCAGGCCGAGGGCGAGCGCGAGGTCGGTGCCGGGGCGCGGGGCCAGGTGCAGGTCGGCCTGTTCGGCGGTACGGGTGCGCCGCGGGTCGACCACGACCAAGGTGCCGCCGTTGTCCCTGAGTTCGGTGAGGTACCGCAGCGCGGGCGGCATCGTCTCCGCGAGGTTGGAGCCGACGAGGAGCACGCAGTCCGTGCGGGCCACGTCCGCGAGCGGGAACGGCAGCCCCCGGTCCAGGCCGAAGGCCCGCGTTCCCGCCGCCGCCGCGGACGACATGCAGAACCGGCCGTTGTAGTCGATCTGCGAGGTCCCGAGCACGACCCGCGCGAACTTCCCGAGCGCGTACGCCTTCTCGTTGGTGAGCCCGCCCCCGCCGAACACCCCGCACGCGTCCGCCCCGTACGCGGCCCGGGTCCGCGCGAGACCGTCGGCGACCCGGTCCAGGGCCTCGTCCCAGCCGGCCGGCTCCAGCTCGCCCGTGCCGGGGGAGCGCACCAGCGGCCCGGTCAGCCGTACCCGCGACGAGAGCACGGCCGGTGCCGTACGTCCCTTGCCGCACAGCGCGCCCCCGTTGACGGGGAACGCGGGCCGCTCCACGACCTCCACCCCCGCCGGGCCGCGCGTCAGGCCCATGCCGCACTGGAGCGCGCAGTAGGGGCAGTGGGTGGGGGTGACGGCCGAGGTGTGCATGTCCCCACCCTCGGGCGGGCGTGTTTCACCCCCGGACCCGGCCGGTTACACCGGCGGTACGCGGGCCTCCGCGGGCACGGAGTCCCGCTGTGAGGGCCCCGCCCCGCCGCCGCGCCCGCCCCACCGTCCCGGTGAGCCGGCGGAAATGAGCCGTCACGGCGGCGCAACAGGGCGGAAACCCGGTGCGGCGACCCTCGGTCCATGACCTGTCAGGACCCCGCCCTCGTAGTGGTCGCGCACGGCAGCCGCGACCCCCGCGCCCTCGCCACCGTGACGGCACTGCTCGACGAGGTACGGGCACTGCGCCCCGGGCTCGACGTGCGCCTCGGCCACATCGAGTTGACCGCACCACGCCTCGTCGAGACGCTGCACGCGCTGCCCACAGCCGAGCCGCGCGGCAGCGGTGGCGGCGGCAGCGGTGAGGGCGGCGGCGGCAGCGGTGGCGGCGGCAGCGGTGAGGGCGGCGGCGGCGGCAGCGGTGGCGGTGGCAGCGGTGAGGGCGGCAGCGGTGGCGGCAGCAGCGGCGGCAGCGGTGGCGGCGGTGGCGGTGGCGGTGGTGGCGGCGGTGGCATCCTCGTACCCCTCCTCCTCAGCCGCGGCCACCACGTCCGCCACGACCTCCCGGCAGCGGCCGCCGAGGCCACCCGCCCCGGCCGCCCCCTGCGCGTCGCCGCCCCACTGGGCCCGCACCCCCTCCTCACCGAGGCCCTGCACGCCCGCCTCACGGAGGCGGGCTGGCCGACGGACGAGGGCACCCCGCACGGAGTGGTCCTCGCCGCCGCGGGCTCCCGCGACCCGGCCGCCGCCGTCGACACCCGCCGCGCCGCCGCCCTCCTCGCCCGCCGCCTCGGCGTTCCCGTCGTCCCCGCGTACGCCGCGCCCACCGAGCACACCCCGACGACGGTGCCCGCCGCGCTGCGCCTCCTCGCCGCGGGCGGGGTGCGGCACCCCGCCGTCGCCGCCTACTTCACCGCGCCCGGCCGCTTCGCCGCGCAGGCCGCCGCCGCCGCGCCGGGCCCCGCCGCCGCCCCGCTCGGCGCGCACCCGGCCCTCGCCGCCCTGCTCCTGCACCGCTACGACCAGGCCCGCACCACCGCACCGGTCACGGCGGCACCCGCCCGGCCGGTGTCCGTCTGAACGGGGGTCCGGGGCGCCGCGCCCCGCGCCCGCCGTCTACTGTCGGGGCATGGCAGGCACCGCACCGATCGCCCACACCGCGCCCTACGACGAGGCGGCCACCGAACGCTGGGCGGCCGAGCCCGACAAACGGCCGGGACGCACCGCCTTCCAGCGGGACCGGGCCCGCGTCCTGCACTCCGCCGCCCTGCGCCGCCTCGCGGGCAAGACGCAGGTCGTCACCCCTGGTACCAAGAGCATGGCCTGGGACGCCAGCGCCCGCACCCGGCTCACCCACTCCCTGGAGTGCGCCCAGGTCGGCCGTGAGCTAGGCGCCGCCCTCGGCTGCGACCCGGACCTGGTGGAGACCGCCTGCCTCTCCCACGACCTCGGCCACCCGCCGTTCGGCCACAACGGCGAGCAGGCGCTCAACGAAGTCGCCGAGGGCTGCGGCGGGTTCGAGGGCAACGCCCAGTCCCTGCGCCTGCTCACCCGCATCGAACCCAAGCGGTTCGTGAGCGGCGGGGAGGGCGGCGGCGACTTCGTCAGCGTCGGCCTGAACCTGACCCGCGCCGCCCTGGACGCCGCCACCAAGTACCCCTGGCCGCGCGGCGACCACCCCACCGACCCGGCGTCGGTGAAGTTCGGCGTCTACGAGGACGACCGGCCGGTCTTCGACTGGATCCGCAAGGAGGCGCCGGGCCACCCCGAGGGCCGCGGCCCGCGCGTCTGCTTCGAGGCGCAGGTCATGGACTGGTCGGACGACGTCGCCTACTCGGTGCACGACATCGAGGACGGCCTGCACGCCGGCCACGTCGACCCGAACCTGCTGCACGCCGAACCCGAACGCCAGGACGTCTTCGCCGTCGCCGTCGGCCGCTACGTCCCCGCGGACACCGACCCCGCCGAACTCGCCGCCGCCCTCGACCGGCTCCAGGAACAGGAGTGGTGGCCGCACGGCTACGACGGCTCCGCCGTCGCCCAGGCCCGCCTGAAGGACGCCACCAGCCAGCTCATCGGCCGCTTCTGCCTCGCCGCGGAGACCGCGACCCGGGAGCGGTACGGCACCGGACCCCTCACCCGGTACGCCGCCGAACTCGTCGTACCGCGCTCCGCCCGCCTGGAGTGCGCCGTCCTCAAGGCCGTCGCCGACCGCTATGTGATGCAGCGCCCCGCCCAGGAGCGGCTCCGCGCCGAGCAGCGCGTCGTCGTCGCCGAACTCGCCGCCGCCCTCACCGCCCGCGCCCCCGAGGGGCTCGACCCGCAGTTCCGGGCGCTGTACGACGCGGCGCCCGACGACCGGGCCGCGCAGCGCGTCGTCATCGACCAGATCGCGTCCCTCACGGACGCCGCGGCCCGCTCCCTGCACACGCGGCTCACCGCACGACACCCGAAAAACCACAGTGACCAGTGACCATAGGGTGAACTGAGCGTGCGGAACCGACCGGAGCAGCAAGATCCGGGGTGACGGAAAGTGGCCACCTGGCGGCACACCCTCTTCCGTCCTCACGCTCCGTGCGGGACGCTCCAGTGAGCTGAAGGTTTCGAGGAGGCATCAAGTGGTCGACGCGGATCAGACGTTCGTCATCGTCGGAGGGGGCCTCGCGGGCGCGAAAGCGGCCGAGACGCTGCGCAGCGAGGGTTTCACCGGCCGGGTGATCCTCATCGGCGACGAGCGCGACCACCCGTACGAACGTCCGCCCCTGTCCAAGGGCTATCTCCTCGGCAAGGAGGACCGCGACAGCGTCTTCGTGCACGAACCCGCGTGGTACGCACAGGCGGATGTGGAACTGCACCTGGGCCAGACGGTCGTGGCCATAGACCGTGCCGCGCACACCGTCAGGCTCGGCGACGGCACCGTCATCCGCTACGACAAGCTTCTTCTCGCCACCGGGGCCGAACCGCGCCGCCTGGACGTGCCGGGCACCGGCCTCGCGGGCGTGCACCATCTGCGCCGCCTCGCGCACGCCGACCGGCTGCGGCACGTCCTGGCCGCGCTCGGCCGCGACAACGGCCATCTGGTGATCGCGGGCGCGGGCTGGATCGGCCTGGAGGTCGCCGCCGCGGCCCGCGAGTACGGCGCCGAGGTCACCGTCGTCGAGCCGGAGCCCACGCCGCTGCACTCCGTGCTCGGCCCGGAGATCGGCCAGATGTTCACCGACCTGCACGCCGAGCACGGAGTGCGCTTCCACTTCGGCGCCCGCCTCACCGAGATCGCAGGCCAGGACGGCATGGTCCTCGCCGCCCGCACCGACGACGGCGAGGAGCACCCGGCGCACGACGTGCTCGCCGCGATCGGCGCCGCGCCGCGCACCGCGCTCGCCGAGGCCGCCGGCCTCGCCCTCGTGGACCGCGCGGACGGCGGCGGCATCGCCGTCGACGCGTCCCTGCGCACCTCCGACCCCGACATCCACGCCGCCGGTGACGTGGCCGCCGTCGACCACGGCCTGTTCGCGACCCGGCTGCGCGTCGAGCACTGGGCGAACGCCCTCAACGGCGGCCCGGCCGCGGCCCGCGCCATGCTCGGCAAGGAGGTGACGTACGACCGCGTGCCGTACTTCTTCTCCGACCAGTACGACCTGGGCATGGAGTACTCGGGCTGGGCGCCCCCCGGCACCTACGACCAGGTGGTGGTCCGCGGCGACGCGGGCAAGCGCGAGTTCATCGCGTTCTGGCTGCGCGAGGGGCAGGTGCTCGCCGGGATGAACGTGAATGTGTGGGACGTCACCGAGACGATCCAGCAACTGATCCGCACCGGCTCCCACCCCGACCCCGAGGCCCTGTCCGACCCGACCAGGCCACTCGCGTCCCTCCTGGACTGACGACGACCGCCGGGCGGGCATTCTCAGTCCGCCCGGCAGTCCCAGCCCGTCCGGCGTTTGAGGACGAGGCCCGGAGGGCCGATAGGGGGGAGAGGGGCGCAGCCCCATAGGAAGCCCGGGGAGACCGTAGAATCTCTGCGTGGCTGGACGGATCAATGACGAGGACGTGAAGGCGGTTCGGGACGCGGTCCCGATCGACGCCGTCGTCTCCGAGTACCTCCAGCTGCGCAACGCGGGCGGCGGCAACCTCAAGGGCCTGTGCCCCTTCCACGACGAGAAGTCCCCGTCGTTCCAGGTCAGCCCCAGCAAGGGCCTGTTCCACTGCTTCGGCTGCCAGGAGGGCGGCGACACCCTCACCTTCGTGATGAAGGTCGACCACCTGACCTTCTCCGAGGCGGTGGAGCGCCTCGCCGCCAAGGCGGGCATCACCCTGCGCTACGAGGAGGGCGGCTACAACCCCTCGCACCAGCGGGGCGAACGCATCCGCCTGATCGAGGCCCACAAGGCCGCCGCCGACTTCTACACCGCCCAGCTGGAGAGCGCCGAGGCCGAGATCGGCCGCAGGTTCCTCGCGGAGCGCGGCTTCGACCAGGCCGCCGCCGCGCACTTCGGCGTGGGCTACAGCCCCGCGGGCTGGGACCACCTCACCCGCTTCCTGCGCGGCAAGGGCTTCACGGACAAGGAGCTGATCCTCTCCGGCCTGTCCCAGGACGGCCGCCGCGGCCCCATCGACCGCTTCCGGGGGCGGCTGATGTGGCCGATCCGCGACATCGGCGGCGAGGTCGTCGGCTTCGGCGCGCGCAAGCTCCGCGACGACGACAACGGCCCGAAGTACCTGAACACCCCCGAGACCCCGGTCTACAAGAAGTCCCAGGTCCTGTACGGCATCGACCTCGCCAAGAAGGACATCGCGAAGTCCAGCAGGGCCGTCGTCGTCGAGGGCTACACCGACGTCATGGCCTGCCACCTCGCGGGCATCACGACGGCCATCGCGACCTGCGGCACGGCCTTCGGCGGCGAGCACATCAAGATCCTGCGGCGCCTGCTCATGGACAACGGCTCCGCCCGCGTGATCTTCACCTTCGACGGCGACGCGGCCGGCCAGAAGGCGGCCCTGCGCGCCTTCGAGGACGACCAGAAGTTCGCCGCCGAGACGTACATCGCCATCGCCCCCGACGGCATGGACCCCTGCGACCTGCGCCTCGCCAAGGGCGACGAGGCCGTCGCCGACCTGGTCGAGCCGCGCACCCCGCTGTTCGAGTTCGCGCTGCGCCAGATCGTCGCCCGCTACGACCTGGAGACCCCCGCGGGCCGCGCCGCCGCCCTCGACGAGGCCGCGCCCGTCGTCGCCCGCATCAAGAACTCCGGCGCCCAGCACGAGGTCGCCGTGCAGCTCGCCGGGATGCTCGGCATCCTCGACACCCAGTTCGTCGTGAAGCGCGTCTGGCAGCTCGCCCGCTGGGCGCGCGACCGCGGCGGCGCCCCCGCGCCCGCGGGCTCCGCGGGGCGCGGACCGCAGGCACCCGCGCCCGCCGCCCGCCCCGCCCACGCGGGCCCGGCCCTGAACCTGCGCAACCCCGTGTACGCCACCGAGCGCGAACTCCTCAAGCTCGCCCTCCAGTACCCCCAGCTGGTCTCCCCGGCCTTCGACGCGTACGGCGTGGACGAGTTCACCGCCGCGCCCTACGCCGCGGTGCGGCAGGCGATCCTCGACGCGGGCGGCGCCGAGGAGGGCCTGAAGGACCCGCAGGAGTATCTGGTGCGCGTCCGCGACGCCGCGCCCGATGACGTGGTCCGCGCCACGGTCACGGAACTCGCCGTGGAGGCCATCATGCGCCGCACGGTCGACGAGGCGTACGCCGCCGAGCAGCTCGTCACGGTGCGGCTGCGCGCGGTGGACCGCCGCGTCCGGGACGTCCAGGGCACCTTCACGCGGCTCGCGGGCGGCCACGGCGACCCGCAGCGCCTCGCCGCCGTACAGAACGAGCTGTGGGTCCTCCAGCAGTACGGCAGGGCACTGCGCGAGCGGGGCGCAGCGGCCCTCTAGGGCCTTCCTGGGCCCCCTGGACCACCTTCAGGCCATATCCAGGGTCCTGCCCCCGCACCGGCGTGGCTCCGCCCCCGGCGGGATACCCGTCGAGTAATCACATGGTCACGGAACGGACTCAAAAAGTCATCGCACGCCCCTCGTGGCGGCCGTGTGTCGTACTCCACACTGGGTTGCGGTGCCTGAGTCCTCGGAGCGCGGCCGGCCCGTGAACGCCAGCGGGTCCGACATTCCCGCGGTTCCACACATCGTGTTCGGGACGGAAAGCGGCGAGGCCGTCGACGCCGTTCCCGCTGTACCGCTGCCGTCCCCCGCAGCAGCGATCACCCTGGAGGTCGCCCCCGTGCAGACCCAGACCCTCACCCAGACAGCCACCGCGGCGCCGGCGGACGAGGCGGACGCCGACGTCGTCGCGGCCGTCCCGCCGCAGGGCCGCGCCGCGCTCCGGCCGGAGCCGCCCCCCGACACCACCGCGCACGACGCGCGGGCAGGCACCGAACCCGCCGGTGACAGCGATGACCCGGGAGCCTCCGGCGCCACCGCGGACGTCGTGGAACTGCCGAGCCCGCGCGGCCGCGCCGACACCGGCGGCCCGTCGTCGGACCTCTTCCGCCAGTACCTGCGCGAGATCGGCCGGATACCCCTGCTCACCGCCGCCGAGGAAGTGGAACTCGCACGCGGCGTCGAAGCCGGCCTGTTCGCCGAGGAGAAGCTCTCCGGCACCCCCGACCTCGACTCCCAACTGGCCCTCGACCTCGACAAGCTGGTCGTCCTCGGCCGGATGGCCAAGCGCCGCCTCATCGAGGCCAATCTGCGCCTGGTCGTCTCCGTCGCCAAGCGTTACGTGGGCCGCGGCCTGACCATGCTCGACCTCGTCCAGGAGGGCAACCTCGGCCTGATCAGGGCGGTCGAGAAGTTCGACTACGCCCGCGGCTACAAGTTCTCCACGTACGCCACCTGGTGGATCCGCCAGGCCATGTCGCGCGCGCTCGCCGACCAGGCCCGCACCATCCGCGTGCCCGTGCACGTCGTCGAACTCATCAACCGCGTCGTGCGCGTGCAGCGCCGCATGCTCCAGGAGCGCGGCTACGAACCGACGCCCGAGGAGGTCGCCGCCCACCTGGACCTGCCGCACGAGCGCGTCAGCGAGGTCCTGCGCCTCGCCCAGGAGCCCGTGTCGCTGCACGCGCCCGTGGGCGAGGAGGACGACGTCGCGCTCGGCGACCTCATCGAGGACGGCGACGCCACGAGCCCCGTGGAGTCGGCGGCGTTCCTGCTCCTGCGCGAACACCTGGAAGCGGTGCTCTCCACGCTCGGCGAGCGCGAACGCAAGGTCGTCCAGCTCCGCTACGGCCTCGCCGACGGCCGCCCCCGCACCCTGGAGGAGATCGGCCGCATCTTCGGCGTGACCCGCGAACGCATCCGCCAGATCGAGTCCAAGACCCTCAACAAACTCCGGGACCACGCCTTCGCGGACCAGCTGCGGGGCTACTTGGACTGAGGCGCGGGCGGCCACGGCGGTGGCGCTAGTCCACCTCGGCCACAGCCTCGGCGAACTGAGCCTTGTAGAGCCGCGCATACGCGCCCCCCGCGTCCAGCAGCGCGGCATGCGACCCCTGCTCCACGATCGCCCCGTCCTCCATCACCAGGATGGTGTCCGCGTCGCGGATCGTGGAGAGCCGGTGCGCGATGACGAACGACGTACGCCCGTGCGCGAGCCGCGCCATCGCCTTCTGGATGAGCACCTCCGTACGGGTGTCGACCGAACTCGTCGCCTCGTCGAGGACCAGGATCACCGGGTCGGACAGGAACGCCCGCGCGATGGTGACGAGCTGCTTCTCGCCCGCGCTGACGCCGGTGCCCTCGTCGTCGATGACGGTGTCGTACCCGTCGGGGAGGGTGCGGATGAACCGGTCGGCGTGCGCGGCGCGCGCGGCCTCCTCGATCTGCTCCCGCGTGACGTCCTCGGCGGCCCCGTACGCGATGTTCTCCGCGATGGTGCCGCCGAACAGCCAGGTGTCCTGGAGCACCATGCCGATGCCGCCGCGCAGTTCGTCGCGGGACATCCGGGCCACATCGACCCCGTCGAGGGTGATGCGCCCGCCGGTGACCTCGTAGAACCGCATGAGCAGATTCACCAGGGTCGTCTTGCCCGCGCCGGTCGGACCGACGATGGCGACGGTGTGCCCCGGCTCCACGACCAGCGAGAGGTCCTCGATCAGCGGCTTGTCCTTCTCGTACCGGAAGGACACGTGCTGCATCTCCACGTGCCCGCGCGGGTCCGCGGGACGCTCGCCCGGCACCGGGTCGGCGTCCTGCTCCTCGGCGTCGAGCAGCTCGAAGATCCGCTCGGCCGACGCGACGCCGGACTGGACGAGGTTCGCCATCGAGGCGACCTGCGTCAGCGGCATCGAGAACTGGCGCGAGTACTGGATGAAGGCCTGCACGTCACCGATCGACAGCGCGCCGGAGGCCACCCGCAGCCCGCCCACCACCGCCACGAGGACGTAGTTCAGGTTCGACATGAAGAACATCAGCGGCTGCATGAGGCCGCTGTTGAACTGTGCCTTGTACGACGCCTCGTACAGCGCGTCGTTGTGCTCCGCGAAGGCCTTCGCGGACTCCTCCTGGCGGCCGAACACCTTCACCAGGGTGTGCCCGGTGTACATCTCCTCGACGTGCGCGTTGAGCGAGCCCGTCGACTTCCACTGCTGCACGAACTGCGGCTGCGAGCGCTTGCCGACCCTCGTGGCCACCACGAACGACAGCGGCACCGTGACGAGGGCCACCAGGGCGAGCAGCGGTGAGATCCAGAACATCATCGCGAGCACGCCGACGATGGTCAGCAGGGAGTTGATGAGCTGGCCCATCGTCTGCTGGAGCGTCTGGTTGATGTTGTCGATGTCGTTGGTGGCGCGGCTGAGGACCTCGCCGCGCTGCCGCTTGTCGAAGTAGGAGAGGGGCAGCCGGGACAGCTTGGCCTGCACGTCGCCGCGCAGCCGGAACACGGTCCGGTTGATGGCCCGGTTGGAGAGCCGCGTCGCGACCGCCATCAGGAGGCCCGCCACCAGGAACGCGGCGGTCGCGAACAGCAGGACCGAGCCGACCGCGCCGAAGTCGATGCCCTGCCCGGGGGTGAAGTCGAGCCCGGAGAGCATGTCGGCCATGCCGCCCTCGCCGCTCGCGCGCAGCCGGTCGAGGGCCTCGCCCTTGGACTCGCCCTCGGGCATGGTCCGCCCGACGATGCCCGCGAAGATCAGGTCCGTCGCCCGGCCGAGGATCTTCGGCCCGAGCACGGAGAGGGCGACGCTGACCACGGCGGTCGCGAGCATCGCGAAGATCGTGGCCCGCTCGGGCCGGAAGTGCTTCAGGAGCCGCTTGCCGGAGCCCTTGAAGTCCATGGACCTGGAGTCCGGACCCATCATGGGTCCACCCATGCCACCAGGGGGCATTACGCGGCCTCCGCTTCCGTCAGCTGGGAGAGCACGATCTCCCGGTACGTCTCGTTGTCCGCCATCAGCTCGTGATGGCTGCCGCTGCCCACGACCCGGCCCTCGTCGAGGACCACGATGCGGTCGGCGTCACGGATGGTCGCCACACGCTGGGCGACGATCACGACGGTCGCCTCGCGGGTCTCGTACGCGAGCGCGGCCCGCAGCGCGGCGTCGGTGGCGTAGTCGAGCGCGGAGAAGGAGTCGTCGAACAGATAGATCTCCGGCCGCTGCACCAGCGTCCGGGCGATGGACAGGCGCTGCCGCTGCCCGCCGGACACGTTCGAGCCGCCCTGCGCGACGGGCGCGTCGAGCCCCTCCGCGAGCCCCGCCACGAACTCCTTGGCCTGCGCCACCTCCAGGGCGTGCCAGAGCTCCGCGTCCGTCGCGTCCGGATTGCCGTAGCGCAGATTGCTCGCCACGGTCCCGGCGAACAGATACGGCTTCTGCGGTACGAGACCCACGGTGCGGGCGAGCAGCGCGGGATCGAGGGTGCGCACGTCGACGCCGCCGACCAGGACGGCCCCCTCGGTGGCGTCCGTCAGCCGCGGTACGAGGCCGAGCAGGGTCGACTTGCCGCTGCCCGTCGACCCGATCACGGCGGTCGTCTCGCCGGGGCGCGCGGTCAGGTCGATGCCGGTGAGCACGGGCTCCTCGGCGCCCGGGTAGCGGAACCCCGCGCCGCGCAGCTCCAGGTGGCCGTGGCCGCGCAGCTCCCGCACGGGTTCGGCGGGCGGCACCACGCTGGTGTCGGTGTCCAGGACCTCCTGGATCCGCTCGGCGCAGACCTCGGCCCGCGGGATCATCATGAACATGAACGTGGCCATCATCACGGACATGACGATCTGCATGAGATAGGCGAGGAACGCGGTGAGCGCGCCGATCTGCATATGGCCGCCGTCGATGCGGTGGGCGCCGAACCAGACCACGGCGATCGACGACAGGTTCACCACCGTCATGACGATCGGGAACATCAGCGCGAGCAGCTTGCCGGTGCCGTGCGAGACCGCGGTCAGCTCGGCGTTGGCCCCCCGGAAGCGCTCCTTCTCGTAGGTGTCGCGCACGAAGGCGCGGATGACGCGGTTGCCGGTGATCTGCTCGCGCAGCACCCGGTTCACCGTGTCGAGGCGCTCCTGCATGGTGCGGAACAGCGGCCGCAGCTTGCGCACGATCACGCTGACGCTGATCCCGAGCACGGGGACGACGGCGAGCAGCACCCCGGACAGCGGGACGTCCTGGCCGAGCGCCATCACGATGCCGCCGACACACATGATCGGCGCCGACACCATCAGCGTGAACGCCATCAGGACCAGCATCTGCACCTGCTGGACGTCGTTGGTGGTGCGGGTGATCAGGGTGGGCGCGCCGAAGCGGCCGAGTTCGCGGGCGGAGAAGGACTGCACCCGGTCGAAGACGGCGGCCCGCACGTCGCGCCCGACCGCCGCGGCGGTGCGGGCGCCGTACAGGACGGCACCGATGTTGCAGACCATCTGGCCGACGGTGACGGCCAGCATCAGGGCGCCGAACGACAGGATGTAGCCCGTGTCGCCCTTCACGACGCCGTTGTCGATGATGTCGGCGTTCAGGGTGGGGAGATAGAGCGAGGCGCAGGTCTGGAGGAACTGGAGCAGCACCAGCAACGCGATGGGCTTTTTGTACGGAACCAGATGGGTCCGCAGGAGTCGTATGAGCACGCTCGTCTCTCGGCAGGAGTCTCGGACGGGAGGTGGCTGGCGAGGCCGCCCACCATCCTGCGCCACCGCACCCGTACGCGTGCAACCGATTAACCCATGACCCGGTCAAAAATCAGTCTTGGTAAAGAACTGGGCACCCTGAACGCTTCGATCCACTCACGCAGCGCTGTGGAATGCCCAGTTCCGGGCAGGAAGTGTCCGCGCAGGTGCGCGGGGCCCCGTCAGGCGACCGGGGTCCCGGAGAACGCCCCCGGGTGGGACTGCTCCCGCACCGTCACGTACTGCTGCCGCACGGCCTGCCCGACGGCCAGCTCCTCGCCCGGCTCGAAGACCTGCGAGACGGCGTCCTGCCAGTGCGGCAGCTGCCCGGTGAGGGCCCACGCCGCCTGCCGGGCGGCGCCGATCGCCGCGTAGTCGGCGGGCTGCACGACCACGACCTGCGTGCCGAACAGCATCGGCGCGACCGCCCGCACCGCGGGCAGCTCCGCGGCGGCCCCGAGCAGGAACACCCGGCGCACCTCGACACCGCGCCCGCGCAGCACGTCCAGGGCGTCGCCGAGCCCGCACAGCATGCCCTCGAAGGCGGCCCGCGCCAGGTGCTCGGGCTTCATGGACTCGCGCCGCAGCCCCGTCAGGGTGCCCGCGGCGTGCGGCAGGCTGGGCGTCTTCTCGCCCTCCAGGTAGGGCAGCAGGACGAGGCCGTGGGCGCCGGGCGTGGACTTCAGGGCCAGGTCGGAGAGCGCTTCGAGGTCGGGCAGGCCGAGCATCTCGGCGGTGCCGCGCAGCGCCCGTACCGCGTTGAGGGTGTGGACGACCGGCAGATGCATGCCGGTGGCGTCGGCGAGCGAGGTGATGGTGCCGCTCGGGTCGACGAGCGCCTCGTGGTGGACGGCCATGACCGAACCCGAGGCGCCGAGCGAGACGACGGCGTCGCCCTGCCGCACCCCGAGCCCGAAGGCGGCGGCCATGGTCTCGCCGGTACCGGCGGAGATCAGCAGCCCCTCGGGGGTCGTACCGGCGGCGTCGGCGGGCCCGATGACCTCCGGCAGCATCGCCTGGTGCCCGAGGGCCAGCTCGACCAGGTCGGGGCGGTAGGAGCCGGTGGCCGCCGACCAGTAGCCGGTGCCGGAGGCCCCGCCCCGGTCGGTGGTGCGCCGGGCGGGCCGCCCGAGCAGCTGCCACACGAGCCAGTCGTGGGCCTGCACCAGGAGCTGGGTGCGCAGGGCCGCCTCCGGCTCGTGCTTGGCCAGCCAGCGCAGCTTCGTCACGGGCGTCGGGGCCCCCGGTACGCAGCCGACGGCCTGCGCCCACGCCTGCCGGCCGCCGAACCCGTCGACGAGGTCGGCGGCGGCGACCTGGCCGCGCGGATGGTTGCCGACGAGGGCGGGCCGGACGGTGTTGCCCTGGTGGTCGAGCGGCACCAGGGCGTGCTGCTGCGCGCACACGCCGATGGCCTGCACGCCTTCGAGCAGCCCGCCGCCCGCGGCCTCGCCGAGGGAGAGCAGCCAGGCCTGCGGATCGACGTCCGTCGGCCGCCCGCCGCCCTCCGGCGTCTCCAGCGGGTGCGGGGCATAGCCCTGCCTGAGTACGGCGCCCGTGTCCGCGTCGCAGACCACGATGCGTGTGAAATCGGGCGAACTGTCCAACCCCGCGACTATCCCCATGGCAAGGATTCTGCCGCACCGCGGGACGTGCCCCGCACGGCTGTCCGTACGGGGCACGTCGTCGCAGGTCGCCGGGCGATGCCGGATACGGAACGGGTCGCCCGGCGATACCGGGTGCGGAACCCTCAGGTGTTGCTGGTGCCCCAGTCGTCCGCGGCCTCGCCGCCCTGCCCGCGCTCGCGCAACGCCCGCACCCGCTCGGCCACGGAGTCCGGCATCCGGTCGCCGACGCGCTCGGACACCGTGTGGAAGGCCTTGCCCGCCACATCCCTGCCCTGCTGCGTCGCGGACTCGACGGTGTTGCGGACGGCGGGGTTCTGCGAGACCTCGCGGACGGACTTCTTCATCTGCTCGTAGCGCTCACGCCCGGCGCGCGTACCGAGCACGTACCCCAGAGCCAGTCCTGCCACGAATGTGAGCCGGTAGCGCATGACGGCCACCCTTCCCTTGCCTCGACTGCCGACGTCGGTCGCCTGGGGATACCGATTGGCGGAGCACCCCCCTGCTTGCGCTAATGTATGTGTCGCAGCGAGCGCACGCCGCCCGGGATTCCCCAGGCAGGTGACATTGTTGCAGTGACTCCGTCACCAAGAGTCATTCCCCTGTAGCTCAATTGGCAGAGCAGCCGGCTGTTAACCGGCAGGTTACTGGTTCGAGTCCAGTCGGGGGAGCGCGGTCTCCTGTAGCTCAATTGGCAGAGCAGCCGGCTGTTAACCGGCAGGTTACTGGTTCGAGTCCAGTCGGGAGAGCTGTGAGAGAGGGCCCTCGGCCACCATCACCGGTGCCCGAGGGCCCTCTTCTGCCCCATGGAGTCCTGCCCGCGGCCCTCCAACGCTCCCTCGTACGTGCGGGTTTCGCCCCCGGTGGAACCGCGCGGGCCGCAGCGGGGTCCTCATGGTCGTGCGTAGCCGACCACTCGGAGCAGGAGATCGTATGAGCGGCTATGCTGCGGCAGACGGCGCGCACAAATGTGCGCGACGCGCCGTTAGGGGCGGTAGCTCAGCCGGTTAGAGCAGCGGACTCATAATCCGTCGGCCGTGGGTTCGAGTCCCACCCGCCCCACCCAGGCGTCAGGGCGCAGGAACGATTCCACCTGCGTCAACCGCGCAAACCTGCGGCGGTTGCCCGTTCGGGCGGCGTTCGGGTGATCGTTGGCAGGCCCGCTGCTGGCCCGAAAGGCAAACGATCAAGACATGCGTCGGCCCCGGCCGGGAGACACGCACCGGCCGGGGCCTCAACCCGGGCGATGCGTGGGTGCGGCTCCGGTGTCTGTACAGGCCGGTCCCGTCGAGCGCCTTGGACGGCTGAGCGCCTCCGTTGGGCTGTCCCCGCACACGCGGGAACCACAGCTCAGCATTGCATAGAACGTTCGTTTTAAAGAGGATCGTCCCCGCGCGCGCGGAGTCCGCGGCCCGTGATGGCACCCGCCGGACGGGTCGGCGCGGTGAGCGTGCAGGCAGGACCGGATTTCGGTCCCCTCGTCACGCGGCCAGGATGCCGGCCCGTACAGCCGGTTCAGAGGAGCGGTGCCGCCGTACAGCATGCTTCGGCTCGGCCTCTTCTAGGATGATCCGGCGCGCGTACCCGTTGTACGCGATGGTCTCGGACGCCGCCTCATGCGCCTTCCGCGGCGGGGCCGCGACCTGATGAACGTCCGGCCGGCCTTCGCCGCCTGGCGCACGGACTCGCCGCCCTGATGCAGTTCCACCGCGACAGCGCCTGAGCTGGGGGACTTCATGCGTCACAGCAGCCGGGCCCCGTGTCGGGGGATCGTACAGAGAAGACCGGCGCCGAGTGTGCGCCGCCCTGGTGCCCGAGCGTGGCTCCCGAGGGCATCGTCGTACGGGCATGACGGAGCGGCCGCAGCGCGCGCGAAGGAGAGCCGGGCCGGACCCTCAGTGAGTGGGTGCCGGAGGCAGGCAGCCCGTCTCTGGGTAGTGGCCATTGGCGTGGGCCTGGGCGCGGGTCCTGTTGACGGAGCCCGTGACGCAGGCGGTCCCGCCGATCCAGATGCCGAAAGCGCTGCCTTCGGCCTTGCCGGCGCCGGTGCCGGTGCCGATGCGTAGTTCCTCCACCGCGACATGTGCGGGCGCGGAGAGCCTCGTGAGCAGGGGCCGTACCGCCGCGGGGCCGATCCTGCCGTCCCGGCGCAGCTCCTCCAGAGCTCGCTCCACCTCGGTGGCCTCGTGCTTGGCCCGCTTCTCGTCCCGTGCGCTCATCTCACCCGGCCGCCGGACCCGGCTGTTGTCGGCGTAGTTAGGTGGCGCGTCCGGCGGCGTCTCCGGCCGTGCGTCCGACGCGGGAGCCGTGGCTTCGGGTGAGCCGGATGAACCATTGCCGTTGAGGTTGGAGAACACGTCGTCCGTGCTCTGCCCGCAGCCCGCCAGAGCGAAGAGGGCGCCGGCGACCGCCACAGCGGCCGTCTGCTTCCGCCTGTTGCGCGTGTCTCGTAAGTTCCGCATGGGCATGATCCGATGCTCCCTGCCTGATGCCCAGGGTCCATGAGTACCGGTACTCATCTTCGTCGGCGATGGCGCGCACATGGGGCCCCGCAGGCTGCGGGGCCCCACGCGCGGTACGCGCGGTACGGCAGTTCCCTGAGGTTTCAGGGAACCTACAGACCCATGCCGTTCATCGTGCGCTCCAGGGAGTCCGCGTACAGGCGGGCGCCCCCGATCTTCGGGTGGAACGACTGGGCGGAGAGGCCGAACTTCTCCAGGATCGGGTAGTCGGACATCGGCTTGTCGGAGTCCACCAGCGTCTTGACGATGCCGTGGACGGACTCCGGGGAACCGCAGACCGCCTTGCCCGCGAAGTTGGGCGTCGGGTTGGAGAACCAGGCCTTGGCGCCCAGCTTGACGGCGTCGTCGGCCGCACCCTGCATCTCCGCCGTGAGCGTGTCGGCGACGCCGTTCAGCCAGTCCGCGGAGCCGGGCGACAGGCCGATGTGGAAGGGCGGGGCCAAGAGGTCGAGGCACGAACCGCGGTTCTCGAAGAGCGGTGGGTAGCCCATCAGCACGATCTTGGCGTTCGGGGCCCTGTCGTGGACCTCCTTCAGCGTCTTGACGATGTCCGGCCGGACGATCTCCCTGATGAGGCCGACGGTGGCCTTCTCCAGGGGCTGGCCGATGAACTTGCGGTCGCGGCCGCCGACGGACCCGTCGACGTCGCCCTCCTCGAATGTCTTGTCCTTGCAGTTGCCGCCGTTGAAGGCGACCAGGCACTTCTGGATGATCTTGGAGAAACGGGCGTCGTTGCCCCCGATCGAGAGGGTGACCAGGGTGGTGTTCTGGTCCAGGTACCCCTTGTCGATCTGCGGTGCCTCACCGCCGTTGGACTGTCTCTCACCGGCGTGCACCACGTTGTAGGTGCGGGCACCGGAGCAGGCGATCAGGTGGTAGTCCATGGCGGAGCCGTTGCTGTCGGCCAGGGCGCCGACGGACTTGGAGCGGCCCGGGATGGTGGCCTGCCGGGACCACGCCTGAGTGGAGCGGTGGCAGGCGTTGCGGGTGTCCTTGTTCTGCTCGTCCAGGTAGTTGGTCTCCGGGTAGTAGTCCCGGTTGCCCTCGGAAGCGCCCTCACCGGAGGAGTAGGAGTCGCCCATCGCGACCACGAAGTCCTTCGGCTTGCCCGACAGCGGCTGGAAGGCCACCGCGTCCCACGCGATGTCCTCGTCACCGCTGCCGTCCTCGGTGTCGGTGTCGAGGGTCACCGACGGGGTGCCGGTGAAGTTGAAGACGCCGAGGTCGACCCACTTGTTCTTGCGGATGCGCTGCGGATGCACGCGGACCGGGCTGGTGGAGTCGGTGCCACCGATCCGGTACGCGGCCTGCCGGGTGTGCGCACCGTGGTCGGGCATGTGGGTGAAGACACGCATCCAGCCCCGCTTGGAGCTGTTGAGCGTCCACTTGCCGCTGACGTGGAGCCGCTTGCCGTCGGCGGTGGCGAGCCAGCGGGTGTGGCCCATCCAGAAGTGGTTGCCGTTGCCCGCGCCGATCTGGTGCAGGTCGATCTTGGACGGGTACTTTCCGCCCTCACCGGCGAAGGTGAACTTGAAGGAGCCGCTGGAGCCGACGACGCAGGTCCGCTCGTTGGTCCCGCCCGGCACCGTGCCGTTGGGGAGGTCGTCGACGATCAGCGCCCCGTCCGGCAGGCCCGTGTTGCAGTTCGGCGGATAGGAATTCTCGTCGGGCTGCTCGGGGTAGGTGTCGTTGAAGCGATGGATCGCGTTGCCGCACTTGGCTTCCGTGGTGCAGTTCTTCCACTTCACCGGCTGGTTCCACCAGCACTTCAGATAGAGCGGATTGTCGTCGTGCGGGTCACCGGGTAGCGCGCACGGGCCCTTGCCGTCGTCGTTGGAGGCGCCGTCGCCGATCTTCGAGGGCACACAGTCGTTCTGCGGGCCGCAGAAGGAGTGCAGCGGCGGCTTCGCCGTCGTGCGGGCCGCGTCGGTGTTCCACCAGGCCGGGCGGTAACCGGTCTGCATGTCACCGGGCTTGACCATCGCGGCGATCGGGCGGGCGGCCCAGCCGATCACCTTCTCCTCGTACGGCCAGTCCTGGGGATGCGAGGCGTGGCTGTAGTCGTCCTTGCCGCTCGCGGCTTCGAGGAAGGGGGTCCGGTTCTCCTTCCACAGCGGGTTGGCCGGGTTGTTCGTCCAGCCGACGCCCCACTTGCCGTTCTTGGGGGCGGACTTGGGGTAGTACCCGGCGTTGTACGCCCACAGGGCGTAGAACCAGTTCTCGATGTACTTCGGGTGCCCGTCGTTGATGACCAGGCCGTCCTTGCGGGTGTCGTTCCACTTCTCGATGAGGATGTTGACACCGGCCGCGATGTTCGCGGCGTAGTCCAGGGCCACGGCCTCCTGCTGGACCGTGGTCTTGGGCTTCTCGTTCTCCTTCTCCTTGCCGTGCATCCGCATGCCGTCGGTGACCTGCGTGATGCCGTAACCGCAGTCGGCCTTGGCGAAGTTCACCGCCCACGGGTCGGTCTGCTGGCCGTCGGCGGCGTACTCGACGCCGTAGAAGTTCCCGATCAGCGAGTTCGCCGTGACGCCGGGCACCGCGAGCCGGGTGGCCTGCCACATGTTGGACTCCTGCGCGGTGATGCCGAGCATCACCTGCGCCGGCACGTGCCAGTCCTCCCCGGAACCGCCCGCGAGCGGGGTCAGCGGGAACAGCGACTGCGGGGCGTACGCCGCCATGCCGGTGTTCTTCCAGTTCGCCGGGCGCGTCGCGCTCTTGTTGAGCTTGCCGACGATGGCCTGGTTCACGGCCCACTCGACCTGACGCGGCGTGGGCTGGAAGGCCTGCTTCTTCGGGTCGTTGCGCGGTACGGAGCAGTACCGGTCGGCGTCGACCGTGTCGTTCGCGGGCGCTCGCAGCGACCCCTTGGCGGGACCCGGCCCGGCACTCTGCGCGCGAAGGACCGGGCTGGTCCGCGTACCCTGCGTCCGCTGCTGCTGCCCTCCGACGCGGTCCCCGGCCGGGGACGCGTCCAGGACGACCGTCCTGCGGGTGTCGGGCACCGTGACCGTGGTACGGACCGTACGGGCTTGCAGGACCTCGTCCGGGCGGAGCCGCGAGTCCTTGCCGTCCGCCCATCGCGAGGACACGAAGGCCTCGGCCCTGCTGGAGACCCGGGCGTCCTTGGGCACGCCACCGGGGTTGTGCAGGACGCCGGAGGCACGTGACGTGGTCGTGGCCTCGCCCGTGACGTAGACCTCGCCGCCGGGGGTGGCGGTGAGGTCGAAGTCGGACAGCTTGCCCCGGGCGAGGCCGACGGGCTTCGCCTTCGCGTCCTGCTCGTCGATCTGACCCGCGCTGACGCGGGCGACCGTGGCCGTGGGGTCGGCGGCGGCGCCGGCCTTGCCGGACGCCGGGTCGGAGCTGATGAAGACGACGCCCCCGTCGGCGTCGGCCTTCAACTGGAACGGCCGTGTCCGCGTTTCGGCGACCGCCCGGACTTCGCTGTCGCGCACGGTCACGATGTTCCTGCCCGCGGAGGCGACGATGCCTTCGCGGGTCGGGACGGCGGAGGTGACCTGGCCGGTGACGGTCTGCTCGGCGCCGGTCCTCCCCGTCCGGGCGTCGACGGTCACGAGCCGGGTCTGGTTCTTCTTCGAGGCGTCGTCCGTGAGCGCGGTGAACACCGCTTCGTCACCGTGGCCGCAGCCCGGCGAGAAGTAGCCGAGCGTGGCCTGGAACGGCAGCTTCGTGATCTGTCCGCTGTTCAGGTCGAGCACGGCCGTGAACGCGCCGCGCGTCATCAGCTCCGGCTTGTTCGTGAACGTACGCGGGGCGTAGGCGACGGCCGCGTACTTGCCCGACTCCGTGACGCACGCGTTGCCCACCCACGTGTCGGTCTCGAACCCGGGTTCGGACAGCGTCGCGGCCGTCCGCCAGGCGTAGCCGTTCTTCGCGTCGGCGACCATGACATGGAAACCGGTCCCGTCGCCGGATGTGGTGTAGGTCCGGTCGGACGACTTCTTGTAGTCCTCGCCGAGCAGTTGGGCGCGCTGTCCGGCGGGAACGGCGCGGGGCTGGTCACCGGGTTTCCCTCCGGTGTCACGGGCGGCGGGCTGCGACCAGCCTTCCGCTGCCCCCGGTGGCGGCGGTGCCGCGAATGCCTGGGTGGTGGCGATGCCGGCGGACAGCGACAGTGTGAGCACCGCCGTGACCGGCATGCGCGCATACCTCAGTATGTCGAGTCTCAACTCAATGTCCTTCACGGATGATTCATGCCGGCGCGGATGCGCGGGCATGGCGGCGCGCCGGCGTGTCCCCCTACGGGACGCCGAGACGGGCGGGGGCACCGCTGGTGCCGGTCGGCGATCCCGTTTGTGTTCGCTAACGGAGTGCTTGTGTCTCTCGCTTCCCGATCCGGTGCGCTGAGATCAAATTGCACGCCACTGAGCAGCGGCACAAGGATGGACGACGTGTGCTGGCGCGAAAGAGCTTGATGGGCATGGCGGTTCTGGAAGCTCGGCCCGGCACGGGCGGACCTGGTTCCGTCTATGAAGGTTTCGTGAACCGGAACTCAGGAATTCCACATTCCGAATATCGCCGGAGTGGCTGAATGCTGCCCTTGGGGAGCCGCGATCCAGACCCTGCGGCGCGGAGGGCGCTGCTGCGGTGGCGGTGGTGCGGTGGGGCGGAGTCGTGGGGAGGCGGTGAGAGCAAAGAGGGAGTCGTGTGTAATGCGCAAACAGGTCATTCAAGGGAGAGCGGACGTGCTCATTCACCATTCCGTTTTGCTCTGCATCAGTACATCTACCTGTCTCCTGTGTACTTTGTGAACATTCCGGCAAGAGATGCTTTCTCGTCAGCTTGTCACCGTGTTCGCAATTAACAGCGGTGAAAGGTCTGGACGTTCCCTACAGTGATCGACGGCTGACACCGCCCTGGGGACGGAAGAGCGGCCATGGGGAACTTCCAAGCAGAAGGTGATGGTTCGGTATGTCTAGATCAGTACGTGTCAGGCGGGCGACAGTCGTTGCCGCGACCCTGGTTTCGGCCGTGGCCGTGGCGCCGCACGCCGGTGCCGCGGACGCGTCGGCAGTACGCGTGTCCAAGGACGCCGACCGGACGACACGGGTCACCGCACAGGCCGACCCGCGTGCTGCCGTGGCGGCCGCGAACGTCTGCGGGTCGGGCTACTCGCTGCGCAAGGCGATCCCTCTGCCCGTCGGGGACGATCCCCGCGAGCGCCTGGCCACCCTGTTCGCCTACGAGAATGGCAGCAAAGGCTGCGTGATCCTCGACAACAACCAGGGCAGCAAGCAGTACATGTACGTGAAGATATGCAAGGTCGGGGGCGGCAGTTGTGACACCGACTCCGGCGACTTCACCGAGTACGCGGGGCCGGTCCGTGTCTCCAGCTTCGCCTGTGCCCCGGTGACGGCCAAGATGGCCAAGACGTCCAGCAGCACCCCGTACGTCAACTACAAGTCCGACCGCGTCTACCCCTGCGGATAGAACCGGCACCCGGCGTACGCGGGGGATGCGCCGGCGCGTCACGGACCCGGAGGCGTACGGTGCGCTTCCGGGCCCGCCACGTCGGGACATGGTGCTCAGTGCAGCAGCGGTGAGCCGTCGAGCTGCTGCGTCATCGCGCCCTTGCCGTCGCCCACGATGTCGTACACGATCGTCGAGTCCGTGGACCACCACAGCTCGTCGTCGAAGGTGGCCGACGGTGCGACGCAGCGGTTCGGCGGGTTCTCCCACTCGTCCTCGTTGCCCGTGTAGTTGACGTGCTTGTTCACCAGGGACGTCAGGTCGCACGACGTGGACGTGACGACCTTGTCCTGGTCCAGGGGCGGGGTGGGGGAGACCCGTGACTCGATGCGCGTCGTGACGACGAAGCTCGCGAACCGCTTCTCGTCCAGGTGCCCCTGCGGGTCGACAGGGCGCCAGGAGGTGAAGCTGTGGCCGGTGACCTTGGTGCCGGTGACGTCCGCGCAGTTCTTCACGTAGAAGGTCAGGTCGGGTCTCGGCCCCGGGATCGTCACGCCGAAGTCGTTCTTGAGGGGGTCGCTGCACGAGCCCGCCGCGTGCGCGGGTGCCGCGAGCACGACGCCTCCGGCCAGGACAATGACCGCGAGTGCGGCACCGGACATCGTCTTACGCATGGTTGAGCGCCTTTCGGTACGACTTGAACGGCTTGTACGACTGGTGTGGCTTGTGCTTCCCCTGCGACAGGGGGTCGCACGCCGGGCATGCGACAGGGGGGCGCACGCCCGGCGCACCGCGGTCGCGCACCCGGGGTGTCGCGCCCACGGGTGCCGCTCAGGCGCGCCGGATCTCGAAGTAGTCGACCTTGTCGTTCCAGTTGCCGCCGCCCGGGTAGCCGAGGCGCTTGAAGTTGGGGTAGTTGCCCGCCTTCGTGATGCTTCCGGCCGAGAGCCTCCTGACCCGGTCCGCGGTGGGCCAGGTGCGCGAGTCGGTGACCTTGGCGTCGCCGTAGTTGAGGGTCCAGTTCATGACCCGGTAGTAGACGGAGCTCAGTTTGTTCCGCATGCCGTAGCTCTTGAGCTTCTTCGTGCCGTCTTCGGAGAACCGGAGGATCTTGCCCTCGTGACTGACGTCCGAGTACAGGCACCAGTAGTCATAGACACACCGGCTGGGCAGCCTGAGCAGTGCGCCGGGCGCGGCCTCGGCCTGCCGCGTCGCCTCGCGGGAGGCGGCGGGCAGCGCCGGGTCGGCCAGTGCCTCCTCGTCCGTGTCGTAGCAGTGGACATCCCCGTCGGGGAGTTCGGTGCAACTGGTGGCGCCCTCCCAGGACTCGGCGAGGTTGATCTTGCGCCCGTTGTAGTCGGCGATGACGGGCCCGGCGGGCTCCGCCGTGCCGGGCCCGCCCTCGGCAGGATTGCTCGCCGGGCCGTCGGGCTTGTCCGTCGGGGCGTCGGACGGCTCCTCGGTGGGCTCCTCGGACGGCTCGTCCACGGGCACGTCGGTGGTCTCGTCGGACGGCTCGTCGAACTGCTCCTCCGCGGGGTCCTCCGGCAGTGTCGAGGAGGTGGCCTTCGGCTCGGGAACCGGATCGGCCGCGTGGACCACCGCACCACTGGTGATCATCAGCGCGGCGGCCGACGTGGTGACGACGAACAGAGAGGTCAACGGTTTGCGCATCACAGTGTGCTCCGGGGGGTGTGGTGGGTGTGCAGCCGCTTCTCACGTGTCCTGTACGCGTAGAGCACTTGACATCCAGCTCGGATGAACGTCTTCGCTCCCGTTATGGGACAAAGCGTTACCCTCGCAACTGCGGGTGAGTGGACCGCGCGCCGTCCACGATGGCGACGCAGCTGCTGAGCGGGTGAGTACGGAGGTACAGGGCGAGGGTGGCAGAGGGTGGAGAAGTCGCCCTCAGGGTGGGCGGCATGCGTTTGCTCAACTTTGCGATCACAGTCTCAATGATTCGCCGCTGTGAATCTAGAGCCTCCGGGGTGGCTGGCTTGAAGTTGCCTGTGCCCGGAATGTTCCTTCCTCGGCGGCTGGTGCGGGAGGGCGATGTGTGGCTGGTGTGGTCATGATGAAACGGAAGGGTGAAGGCCTCGCCCCGTCCGTGGGAATGGCCGGTTTGCATGCCGTCGCAGCCCCTGCCGCCCCCCCGGGTGCGGCCGCCTTCTCGGGTTGCGGAGGAGGTGTCCACCGGTTGTGGCGTCGGCGGTCACGGCTCACCCTGGGCGGACCACGTCGACCCACCCGCTCCCGTCCCCCGTTCCCGTCCCCGCGGACGCCTGGGCCGGGGCCGGGGCGCCGTTCCACTCCATGCGGGCCCAGGGCAGCGCGAGTTCGTCCAGGGACGACACCGTGCGGGGCGCGAGGTCGTCCAGGTCGGCGGCCTCCTGGTGGCGGGCGAAGACCGTGTCGACGTAGCGGTGGCCGGTGTCGGGCGCGATGAACACCGTGGTGCCGCCGGGCACCCGGGCGTGCTCCCAGCGGGCCGCGGCGTAGCTCGCGCCCGTGGACAGGCCCGCGAACACCGCGTGCCGCCGCAGCAGGTCGACGCTGCCGGTCAGCGCGGTGTGGAACGACAGCCAGTGCACGGTGTCGTACGCCGTGTGCGTCACGTTGCCGAACGGGATCGAGCTGCCGATCCCGGCGATGATGATCTCCGGGTCGGCCACGTGCTCGCTACCGAAGGTGACGCTGCCGAACGGCTGCACCCCCGTGAGCCGCACCGGACCCGCCCGGTTCCCGCTCCCCTCGCGTCCCTCCCGCAGATAGCGGGCGAGCGCGCCCGTCGACGCCCCCGAACCCACCCCGCCGACCAGCGTGAGCGGGGAGCCGTCCGCCGGGACCGCCGCGCGGACGCGCTCGGCGATCGCGCGGTAGCCGAGGTAGTGCACGTCGTCGTGGTACTGCCGCATCCAGTGGTACTCGGGGTGCACCCGCAGGATCTCCCGGACCCGGGCGACCCGCCGCTTCTGGTCCAGCTTCAGGTCGGAGCTCGGCGGCATCTGCTCCACGTGGGCGCCGAGGACCGCGAGCTGGGTGCGCAGGGTGTGGTCGACGGTGGTCGAGCCGATGATGTGGCAGCGCATGCCGTAGCGGTGGCAGGCGAGGGCGAGGGCGTACGCGTAGATGCCGCTGGAGCTGTCCAGGAGGGTGTCGCCCCGGCGTACCGCGCCGGAGTCGAGCAGATGGCGGACCGCGGCGAGCGCCGACACCACCTTCATGGTCTCAAAGCGCAGGCAGATGAGCCGGTCGTCGACACGTATCAGGTCGGGGCGGCCGATCGCCTCCGCCATGTGCTCGTCCGCTGCCGCCGTGGGCGTGTCCATGCGGGTGCTCCTCGCTGGTCGGGGGGTTCGGGGAGGGGGGTACGGCGTGCGGTGTCGTGCCGAAGGTGTACGTGAGGGGGATGCCCGCGGCCGTGAGGGCGCGGGAGCAGCGGCCGATGCGGGCCGGCAGGTCGGGGGCCGCCGGGTCGAAGAGCAGGCCCGCCACGTTGCCGCTGTGCGCGATCTGCACACCGGTGGCGCCGACGCGGTCCGCGACGGCCACGAGCTCCCCGAACTCCTCGTGCGCGAGGACGCGTTGGCCGCGGCGCGCGCTCTCCGTCGCGACCCGGCCGAGCAGCGCCGGGTCGGCGGTGGCGACGGCCCGCCGCAGCAGGGAGCGCAGCCGCTCGTAGGCGCGTACGTCCGCGGTGTCGTACACGCGCGCCGGCAGGGCGAGGGTGTCCACGGGCCGCCCGCCGCCCAGCGCGCAGCCGACGACGACCGCGGGCGGCAGCGCGGCCCCCAGTTCCTCCAGGACCCGGCCCTCGCGCTGGGCGAAGAGCAGCGGGCGGCCGTCCAGCATCAGGGGGTCGGAGGCCCGCTCGGCGCGCACCGCGAGCCGGGCGACGGCCTCGGGCGCGAGCCGCACGCCGAACGCGTCGGCGACCGCGCGCACCGCCGCGATCACGTCGCTGCTCGACGAGCCCATGCCGAGCCCCACCGGGATGTTCCCCGACAGGGTCAACTCGCCTCCGCACAGCGGGGTCTGCACGCGCGTCGCGCACTCGGCCATGGCGTACGTGGCGGCCCGCAGGGCCTTCGTGCGGTCGGCCGGTGCCACCGTGATGTCCTCGGTGCCCGGACGGCGCACGAACTCCGCGCGGGTGCCGAGGGACGGCATCGGCAGGGTGACGAGACCGGCCCGGCGCCGTCCGCGTTCGTCGAGGAAGACGCCCTGGAGGATCTCGCCGTGGTGGCAGGCGGCTCGCCCGGTGCCGACGCCGGGTCCGGTGCCGGACCCGGCTGGGTGTGGCTCCGGGGGTGGACACAGGGGCAGGGGCGAGGGCAGGGACGAGGGCGGGGGCGGGGGTGTCACGATCCCCCCTTCTCGCGCTGCGTGGCCGCCCGGTACCGGTACAGGGTCGTCGGTTCCGCGCTGAACTGCGAGAACGGGAAGGGTTCCGCGGACAGCGCGGTCACGCCCGCCCCCAGGAACGCCCGTGCCACCGCGCTGCCGGACTGCGCGTACACGATCAGCGGCACGTCCCGCTCCCGGCAGCGGGCCAGGACGGTGTCGAAGGTGCCGTTGCTGAGGGTCATGCCGGTGGCGACGACGGCGTCGGCGGCGTCGAGGACCTCGTGCATGTCGCGGCTCACGGGGTCGCCCCACTGGGTCGTGCGCAGGTTGAAGTCGCACAAAAGCGGCTCGCCGCCGCGTTCCCTGATGGCCGCGACGAGGGGGTTGACGACGCCGATCAGCGCGACTTTCGCCCCCGGCGGGATGTCGAGGAGTCCGGCGACGGCGGTGTCCCGTGCCACCGCGCGGACCTCGGGCGGGCCCGCGGGCAGGGGCACGGGTTCGGCGTCGGCCGCGTCGCGGTGGGGGCGCACCGCCGCCAGGTAGGCGTCGAGCGCCGCCATGGCGAGGGGCCGGGGGGCCTCGCGCAGGAGCGTCGCGAGCGGGCTCCCGGACGCCTCCTCGCATATCTCCGGGCCGATCTCGCCCGCCTCGAAGGCGCAGCCGCCGAAGGAGGCGCCCACGCGGGTGAGGACGTACTGGTTGAGGTAGGTGACGCCGCCGCCCGCGAGGCGCGTCCCGTGGTGGACCCAGAACACGCTGGTGGCCGTCAACCCGGCCGGGTCGGGGCCGAGTTCACCGCCGAGCACAGCGGACAGCAGATCGTCGACGGTCTTCATGTGCGGTCTCCTCCGGGGGGTGGGGTGGTGCCCTGTGGGGGCGTGGGGAACTGCGCGCTCAGCGCGCGGCGAGTCGCTGTCGCGTCTCTGCCGGGTGCGGACGCGGACGCGGGCGCGTCTGCGGGTGGTGTGTGGCTGGTCGCGCGGTTCCTCGTGCCCCTGTGGGGCTTGGGGTGGCGCCCTGTAGGGGCGCGGGGAACTGCGCGCTCAGCCCGGGGTGGGCCGCAGTCGCGTCTGCTGCGTGGGTGTGCGGGCGCGTCTGCGGGTGGTGTGTGGCTGGTCGCGCAGTTCCCCGCGCCCCTGTGGGGCTCGGGGCGGTGTCCCGCGTCCCTGGGGGGCTCGGGGCAGTGTGTCGGCGGGGCCGTCATCGGGGCTCCTTGAGGGGGGTGGGGGCCACGCCCCGGTAGGTCACCGTCAGGTGGCCGAGGGCGTCGGGGGCGGTGAGCGCGTCCACCTCGAAGACCTCGGCGAGGAGCGGCGGCGTCAGAACGTCCCGCGGCGGCCCCGCGGCGACCAGCCGCCCCCCGTGCAGCAGGAGCAGCCGATCGCAGTAGCGGGCCGCCAGGGACAGGTCGTGCAGGGCGATCAGCACGGTCTGGTCGGTGGCGGCGAGCAGACCGAGGAGCTGCAACTGATGTTTCACGTCGAGGTGGTTGGTCGGCTCGTCGAGCAGGATCGCGTACGGCTGCTGGGCGAGCGCCCGCGCGATGTGGGCCCGCTGCCGCTCACCGCCCGACAGCGCCTTCCAGGGGCGATCGCGCAGCTCGGTGAGGCCGAGGCGGGCGAGGGCCGCGGCCACCACGGCCCGGTCCCGGGCGTCGGGCCCGCGCCACCGGTCGCCGAACGGCGTCCGGCCGAGGCCCACGACGTCGGCGACCCTGAGGTCGCTGTCGGTGTCGGCGGCCTGCTCCACGAACGCGACGTGCCGGGCGATCCGGCGGCTGCTCCACCCCCCGATCGGCTCGCGGTCGTACGCGACGGACCCGGCCGTCGGCGCCCGCAGCCCCGCGAGACACCGGAGGAGGGACGACTTGCCGGAGCCGTTGGGACCGATCAGCCCGACCGTCTCGCCGGGAGCGATGTCCAGGCCCACGTCCGCGACGATCCGGCGGTCGGCGACCGCCCACGTCAGTCCTTCCGCGGTGATCCTCACAGCTCTCCCCTCCTGCGCAGCACCAACAGGAACAGCGGCACGCCGAGCAGCGCCGTGAACACCCCGACGGGCACCTCCTGCGGCGCGAACGCCACCCGCGCGAGGGCGTCCGTCCACACCAGGAACACCGCGCCCACCAGCGCCGAAAGGGGCAGCAGCACCCGGTGCAGCGGACCGACGAGGAACCGCACGCCGTGCGGCACGATCAGGCCGACGAACCCGATGGCGCCCACGGACGCCACCGCCACCGCCGTCATCAGGGACGTCACCACCAGCAGCAGCCAGCGCGTCGTCCGCACGTCGACGCCGAGCGACGACGCCGTGTCCGCGCCGAACGAGAAACCGTCCAGGGCGGCCGAGTTGAGCCACAGGACAAGGAGTCCCGCCGCTGTCACCACGGCCGTCACCACCGTCGTGTCCCAGCGCGCCGGAGCCATCGAGCCGAGCAGCCACTGCGTGATCGCCCGGATCGCCTCCGCGTCCCCGGACGCCATGAGCACGAGCGAGGTCAGCGCCGTGAACAGCTGCGACACCACCACACCGGTGAGGACCACCCGTACCGAGTCCAGACCGCCCTTGCGCAGCAGCACCATGAGGAGCGCGAACGACACCGCCGCGCCCACGAACGCGCCGCCCGTCACCCCGAGCGAGGCCGAACCGACCCCGAGCACGACGACGGTGACGGCGCCCGTGGACGCTCCCGACGAGATGCCGAGCAGATACGGGTCGGCGAGGGCGTTGCGCGTGACGGCCTGGAGCGCCGCACCGCACACCGCGAGCGAGGCGCCCACGAGGGCCGCCATCAGGACGCGCGGCACCCGCAGCTCCCAGATCAGGGAGTCCACGAGCCGCGGCAGCGGCTCCACGTCCAGGCCCAGATGGAACCCGGCCGTACGCAGCACGTCCGCGTACGAGACATCGGTGGTGCCGATGCGGACGGAGGCGACGAGGGAGAGGAGGAGGACGAGGGTGGTGAGGAGGTAGAGGCCGACGGTGGACACCCGGCGGGCGGTGCGGGGCGCGTCGGTTGCGTCGGGCGCGTCCGACACCCCGGACGCCCCGGTCACCCCGGATACTTCGGGCGCCGCCGCCGCGCCCGGGGATCTGCCCCGGGCCGAGGGATGCAGCAGGTCCGCGACAGCGCTGTGCGTGGCCCGGGTGGCGTCCGGGCTAGCGGACATACCCGAGGTCCTTCATCCCCGAGGTGAGGCGCGGCAGCGCGTCGACCGTGCGGACCGACGGGTCCATCTCGGTGCCCGGAATCTCGATGAACCGCTTCTTCTCGACGGCCGCCAGCTTGGACATCACCGGGTTGGCGCGGATCGCCTTCAGCTTGTCGGCGGCGCTGTCGCCGGGCTTGCCGCGTTCGGACAGGTCGCCGATGACGAGGAAGTCCGGGTCGCGCTCGGCGATCTGCTCCCAGGTGACGGTCGGCCAGTCCTCGTCGATGTCGTCGAAGGCGTTCTTCGCGCCGACGGTCCGGCTCATCTCGCTGGGAATGGCGCTCCTGCCCGCCACGTAGGGGGTGTCGCCGTACACGGAGTACAGCCAGACGACCGTCGGCGCGTCCCCGCCCTCGTCCTTCGCCCTGTCCGCGGTCCTCGCCGCGGCGGCGAGCGTGGCGCGCTGGTCCTTGACGAGCTTCGCGGCGCGCTTCTCGGTGCCGAAGATCCGGCCGAGGTCCGCGTAGTCCTGGAAGAGCAGCTCGAAGGGCGACTTCGCCTTCTTCCCGCCGCCGTCGCCGCTGCCCGCGATGTTCTGCTTCGGGCAGTCCACCGCGCTCACGAACGACGGCAGGCCGAGGTCCGCCAGTTCCTCGCGGGTGCCCACCCGGTCCTTGGTGAAGTAGTCGGTGAAGCCCCCGATGGTGAAGTCCGGTGTCGCGGCGCGCAGTTGCTCGCTGGTGAGGATCTTCGGGCTGAGCACGTCGACCTTGTCGTACGCGGTCCGGTACTCCGGCGCGATCTTCGTCTTGAGGTTGGACGTACCGGCCAAGCGGTCCTCCAGGCCGAGTTCGAGCAGGACCTCCGTGGAGGACTGGTCGAGGGCGACGGTGCGCTCGGGCGGGCCGTCGAAGCTGAGCTTCCGGCCGCAGCTGGTGACGGTCGTCTCGCGGCCGCCGCCCGCCTTGTCGTGCGACGTCGGGCCGGAGCCGGAGGACGTACAGCCGACGGCCGTCAGGGCGAGGGTCAGGGCGGCTATGCCGAAGCGGGCGGGGTGACGCATGGGACCTCCGGTCTCGGGTGGGACGCGATAAGGGTACTGTAATGGCAATCATTTTCATTAGTGGATCCCGGGGTGCCGTCGAGTGCGTGGCCGCCGCGCGTGGGTCACCGCCAATCCCCCGGCCTGGGTGCTGAGTTGGCGTCGCCCGGGGATCGCATAACGATTTCGAGACAGGGAGTACGTCACGTGGCGACTACGCCGATACCGGAGTCCGAGACGGAGTCCAAGACGGAGAGCGGGAGCGGGAAGAGGAGCGAGAAGGCGAGCGAGGAGGGGAGCGGGAGCGGGGCGGGGCCCGCGGCTCACGGCGGGCGCAGCGTGCTGCGGGACGTCGCCTTCCTGCGGCTCTGGTCGGGGACCACCGCCTCCGGCCTCGCCACCTGGGCGCTGCCCTTCGTCCTCGGGCTCGCGGTCCTCGACCGCACCATCGGGGCGGCCACGCTCGGCCTGCTCCTCGCCGCCCGCACCGCGGGGTTCCTCGTGGCCGTGGCCGTCGGCGGGGTGCTCGCCGACCGGTACTCGCGGCGCGGCGTCGTCCTCTGGGCGGGCCTCGCCGCCGCCGCGGCGACCCCGCTCCTCGCCCTCGGGCTCGGCCGCTCCCTCGCGCTGATGCTCGCCGCCGCCGCGGTCGCGGGCGCCGGGCAGGGCGCCTGCCGGCCCGCGTTCCAGGCACTCACCGCCGAGGTCGTCGACGAGGACCGGCGCCAGACCGCGAACGCCGCGATGACGCTCTCCGTACGGGCCACGAGTCTCGCCGGGCCCTCCCTGACCGCACTGCTCGCCTTCGTCCTCGACACCTGGGCGCTGCTGCTCGGGATCGGGGTGCTGTGGCTGGTCGCGGCGCTAGTGCCGGGGGCCGGGAGGACCGGCCGAGCCACCGAGGCCGGAGAGGACAGTGGGGTCGACGAGGCCCGAGGGGACGGCGGGGTCGGCGAGTCCGGCGCGGTGGGCGCCGTGGACACCACGGCCCGCCGCCCCTCCTTCTTCGCCGAGTTCGCCGAAGGGCTGCGCGAGGCGCGGCGGCACCCCTGGTTCCTCGCCGGTCTCGGCGCGCTGACCGTCGTCATCTCCACCGGCTACTCGGCCACCGGGGTGGCCCTGCCGCTGGTCAGCCGGGACAAGTACGACACCGGGGTGGTGCTGGCCGCCGCCATGACCGCGTACACGCTCGGCGCGCTCGGCGGAGCCGTCGTCGTCGCGCGGTGGCGGCCCCGCGCTCAGGGGTGGGCCGCGCTCGCGGGCCTCGGCCTGTACGGCTTCGCGCCGCTCAGCCTGCTGCTGCCGGTGCACTGGACCTTCGTCGTGGCCGCGTACGCGGTGGCGGGCATCGGCATCGAACTGTTCAACGTGCCGTGGTTCACGGCGACGCAGCGCGAGGTCGCGCCCGACAAGCTGGCCCGGGTCTCGTCCCTCGACTTCATGCTGTCCTACGGCCTCGCCCCCGCGGGCCTCGCCCTGATCGCCCCCGCCATCGAGCACTTCGGCGCCCGGCCGGTGCTCGCGGTGTGCGCGGCGCTGTGCTTCGCGGCGCCCGCGGCGGCGGCCCTCGTACCGAGCGCCCGGGGGTTCTCCCGGGAGGGCGCCGGGCGCGCGGAGCCCGAGGAGGCGGCGCGTGCGTGACCGGACGGGTCCGCCGAGCCCGGACGGGGCGTCGGGGTACGGGGTCGTCCCGCCCCGCGTGGCGGCCGGGGACCTCGGTGCGGCCGCCGGTCTTCTCGCCGGGCACGGAGCCGTCGTGCTGACCGGGTACGGCACCGGCGGCGACGAACTCGCCGTCGCCGCCGCGACGGTGCTCGGCGCGCGGTTGCGCGAGCTGTTCCCGCAGCGGCTGCGGGCCTCGCGCGACGGCGGCCCCGTGCACCTGCACGCCGACAGCTTCGACGTGTCCGTGGACGTGGGCGGGGTGCCGGTCAGGAGACGGCACCCCGACGAGGACCATGTGTTCGTGCAGTGCGTGCGGCCCGCGCCGGACGGCGGGGAGTCGTTCGCGGTCGACGCGGTGCGGTACGTGGACGGGCTCGCGGACGCCGATCCGCAACTGTGGTCCTTCCTGACGGGGTACGACGTCGATCTGTACGGGGCGTGGGCGGGCCTGCGCGGTCTGCCCGCGACCCCGCGGGTCGGCAGGCACGTGGAGTGGACCCGTACCGGGCGCCGCGTGGTGCGGCGCACGGACGGCGCCGCGCCCCTGCACCGGGACCCCGACGCCGACCACGTGACGGCCATGCTGGCCCGCTTCACCCGCGCCGTGCACGCCCTGGAACCCGGGTTGCCGCGCTTCCGCCTGGACGCGGGCGACATCCTCGTACTCGACAACTACCGCTGCTGGCACGGCCGGGACGGGCACGTGGGGGAGCGGGCGGTGCGGATCCTGACGGTGCGGAGCGCGGACGCGCGGTAGGCGCCCCGCCGCGCGGGTGCCCCTCAGGTCGACCCCCCGGGTCACAGCCCCGCGTCCTGCCGCCTTGCCGCCGCCTCGCTGTCGCTGTCGCCGTCGTAGGCACTGGCGCCGGCGCTGGCGACGTCAGGTGACCGGTGCCTGCCACGTCACCGTCGTGCCCGCGCTCACGCCGTCCGTCTCGCCGTCGTCGTACACCGTGAGGCGGACCCCCGTCCTGCCGTCCGGCAGTGCGGCGCGGGCGTCGACGGTGACGTCGACGCGGGTGACGTCGGGGCGGCGGGCGGTCGCGGCGAGGGACCGGCGCAGGGCCGCCACCAGGCGGCCCGCGGCCGGTTCCGTGACGCGGGTGTCGAGTGCGCCCGTGAAGTGCACGGACGGCTGCACGCCGAGGACCGCCGCGGCGCCCGCCGTCTCCTTGAGCACCTTCCCGCGCAAGGTGGTCGGCGCCTCCACGGGCGGCTGCTGGAGGGCGAAGATGGCGGTCCGCACCTCCTGGATCGTGGACTCCAGCTCGTCCACCGCCTGGTCGAGGGCGCTCTGCACGGGCGCCGAACCGGCCCTGCGGCGCGTCGACTCCAGCATCATGCCGGTCGCGAACAGCCGCTGTACGACGAGGTCGTGCAGGTCGCGTGCGATGCGGTCGCGGTCCTCGAAGACGGCGAGGCGCTGCCGGGACTGCTGGGCGTCGGCGAGCACGAGGGCGAGTGCGGCCTGCGAGGCGAACTGGGTGGCGAGGAGCCGCTCCACCGCCGTGTACGCGGGGTCGCCGCGGCGGCGCGGCAGAGCGAGGGTGCCGATGAGACGGCCGCCGGCCTGCAACGGCAGCATCATGCTCGGCCCGAAGCGGGACCGTACGTGCGTAGTCATCCGGGGGTCGGTCGCCGAGTCCTCGATGAACACCGGCTCCCCGCCGAGGAGCTGTTCGAGTACGGCGCTGCCGGGCTCGATGGTGGTGCCGATGAGGTCGTTCTGCGCGGCGGCGGCGGGGTGCCTGCGGCGCTCGGGCGGGGGTTCGGCGGGGTGCCTGCGGCGCTTGGGCGGGGGGTCGCCGGGGGCACCACCGCCACTCGCGGCTCCGGCCCTAGCCCCGGCCTCGGCCCCGGCTAGGGCCTCGGTGCCGATAGCGGCTTCGGCTCCCGCTTCGGCCTCGGCTCCGGCTCCGCCATCGGCTCCGGCTCCGCCATCGGCTCCGGCTCTGCCATCGGTTCCGGCTCCGGTATCGGCTCCGGCCCCGGTATCGGCTCCGGCCCCGGTGCCGATTCCGGCTTCGGCCCCGGCACCCGGCCCGGTTCCGGTCTCGGCGCTGGCGCCTGTCCCGGCGGTGGCACCTGCCTCGGCCCCGGCTAGGGCCTCGGTGCCGATACCGGCTTCGGCCCCGGCACCCGGCCCGGTTCCGGTCTCGGCGCTGGCGCCTGTCCCGGCGGTGGCATCTGCCTCGGCCCCGGCGCTGGTCTCGGCTTCGGCCTCGATGCCGGCCCCGGCCCCAGTGCTGGTCCCGGCTCCGGCCCCAGTGCTGGTCCCGGCTCCGGCCCCAGTGCTGGTCCCGGCCCCAGCCCCGGCACTAACCCCAGCCCCAGCGCTGACCCCAGCCCCACCCCCCGTCTCATCCGTCGCCGCCGCCACGATCGTCATGCCGCCGGCGGGCGTGGGCTGTAGGACGACGCCCGCCGCCGCGGCCGCGAGCAGTCGGGCCTGCTGGGCCACCGTCATCAGGGCGTCGGCGGCGGCCTCGCCGGTCAGCAGGGCCGTGGTGACCGCCGCCGCGCCCTCGATCCAGCGTTCGCGCTGGCGGGCGGTCTCGTAGAGGCGGGCGTTGGCGATCGCGATCCCGGCCTGCCCGGCGAGGATCCGCAGCAGCCCGCGGTCGCCGTCCGTGAACCCGCCCGCCCCGGCCGTGAGGTGGAGGGTCCCGAACTCCTCCTCCTGCACGACGACGGGGACGCTCAGGGGGGCGGGGCCCGCGGTGTCCCCGCCCGCCGTGAACACGTCCCGCTCCCCGCCGCCCGCGACCCGCAGCGTGCCGTGCCGGGCCCCGGTGAGGCGTACCGCGCCCTCCACGATGTGCTGGAGCGTGGCTTCGACTTCGAGTTCGGTGCCGACGCTCAGGACCGCGTCCAGGAGGACCGGCAGCGGCGGCCCGGCGCCGTCGCTCATGGGGCCCGCGTCCTCAGCCCGCCAGCGGGTCGAGACCCAGCGGCTGGATCTTGCCGTCGAGCATCGCGCCGAGGCCGAGCACCGCGCACACGTCGGGGCGCTCGGCGATGCGCACGGGCATGCCCGTCGCGTTCACCAGCATCTGGTCGAGGCCCGGGAGCAGCGCGCTGCCGCCGACCATCATGATCCCGCGGTCCGCGAGGTCGGCCACCAGGTCGGGCGGGCAGTCCCGCAGGACCTTGCCGATGCCGTCGAGCACGGCGGTCAGCGGCGTGTGGATCGCGTCGCGCACGGCGGCGGTGTCCACGTGCACCGAGCGGGCCAGACCGGTGGCCACGTCCCTGCCGTGGATCTCCGTGGACTCGGGACCGTGCGGGGTCAGACCGTTGCCGCTGAGCGCGAGCTGGAGCGGGCGCACCGACTGCGACGGCAGCATCAGCTCGTGCTGGTGCCGCAGGTGCTGCACGATCGCGTGGTCGATGGCCTCGCCCCCCACGGGAATCCGCTCGGCCGTCACGATCGAACCGAGCGAGAGCACCGCGACCTGGGTGGTGGCGGCCCCGCACACCAGGATCATGGTGGCCTCGGGCCGTTCCACGGGCAGCCCGCAGCCGACCGCCGCGGCGATGAGCGTGTCGACCAGCTCGACACGGCGGGCGCCGAGCCCCACCATCGTCTCGACGGCGGCCCGGCGCGCGAGCGGGTCCGCGTCGTGCGGGACGCAGGCCGCCGCCCGCAGCCGCGGCTTGCGGCGCAGCGTACGGCGCAGCTTCTCGCCGAGCAGATGCCGCAGCATCCGCTGGCACATCTCGATGTCGACGACGGTGCCGCCGGACACCGGCCGCACCACCCGGATGTATCCGGGAGTGCGCCCCGTCATCTGCTCCGCGAACTGGCCCACCGCGATCAGCGCCCCGGTCCGCGTGTTCACGGCGGCGGCACTCGGCTCGTCGACGACGAGGCCCGCGCCCTTCACGAACACCCGCGTGCGCGCGGCCCCGAGGTCGACGGCGATATGGCAGCGGCGCAGCTGTTCCAGGCTGACGGTCATGGCGGATCCTCCCGAGAGCACAGACCGTGCGGACCGCCGGGCGGTGGTCCGGGACAGGACCGTCGGCCGACGGTCCTGTCTCGCATCGTGCGGCCGCGGGCGGCGGGGCGCACGCCGGGCTGGGCCGGGCGGGGTGCCGCCGTGCGGGTGAAACCCCGGCCGGGGGCCGCCGGTTAGCATCCCTTGTGACACGAGCATCGGCAGAGGACACACCTGACGAACGGGTCGAGCGACGCGAGCCGGACGAACCGCCACCGCCGCCGGGCCCGCAGCCGCCCGCGGGCAGGCGGCGCGTGTTCGCCGACCTGACCCCCTTGCGCACCTCCGCCGACTACCGGCGGCTCTGGATCGGCAGCACCGTCTCCTGGACCGGCCAGGCGATGACGGCGCTCGCGGTGTCCCTCCAGGTGTACGACATCACCGGGTCCAGCCTCGCCGTGGGCCTCGTGGGTCTGTTCACCCTCGTCCCCCTGGTCGCCTTCGGCCTGTACGGGGGCGCGATCGCCGACACCCTGGACCGCCGCAAGGTGGGCCTGTACTCGTCGGCTGGCCTGTGCGCCCTGTCGTTCGCCCTCGCCGCCGCGGCGCTCGCCGGCTTCCACCGGGTGTGGCTCCTCTACGGCGTGGTCGCGCTCCAGTCGATGTGCGGCGCGCTGAACAGCCCGGCCCGCAGCGCGATGATCCCCCGCCTGCTGCCGCCCGAGCAGCTCCCCGCCGCGAACGCCCTGAACTCCGTCACGCTGACGACGGGCACCACCGTCGGCCCGATGCTGGGCGGCGTCCTCGTGGGCCTGTGGGGCTACCAGTCGGCGTACGTGATCGACGCGGTGGCGTTCACCGCCGCGCTGTACGCGATGTGGCGGCTGCCCCCGATGCGCCCGGAGGCCGCGGAACGCCCCGACGACGGGCCGGGGACGGGAACGGCCGCCCCCGGGGCGGCGGGCAGGCGGCGGCGGGCCTCCGTCATGGACGGCCTGCGCTTCCTCGCCACCCGCCCGAACCTGCGCATGACCTTCTTCACCGACCTGTGCGCGATGGTGTTCGCGCACCCGCGGTCGCTGTTCCCCGCGGTCGCCGTGGTCTGGTACGGCGGCGACGCGAGGACCGCGGGACTGCTCGCCGCGGCGCCCGCGGTGGGCGCGCTGCTCGGCGGGGTGTTCTCCGGCTGGCAGGGCAGGATCCGGCGGCACGGCCTCGCGATCGTCCTGTCGGTGGCCGCCTGGGGCACGGCGATCGCGGTGTTCGGCCTCACCCGCAACCTGTGGCTCGGCGTCTTCTTCCTCGCCCTCGCGGGCTGCTCCGACATGATCTCGATGGTCTTCCGCAACACGATGCTCCAGACCGCCACGCCCGACGCGATGCGAGGGCGCCTCCAGGGCGTGTTCATCGTGGTCGTCGCGGGCGGCCCCCGGCTCGGCGACTTCCTGGCCGGGGCCGTCGGACAGGCCGTGTCGCCCGGGGTGGCGATCGTCGGGGGCGGCACGCTGTGCGTGGTGACGGTGGGGCTGCTCGTGACGCGGTGGCGGGCGTTCCTGCGGTACGACGCGCGGGCGCCGGAGGCCTGAGCCGCGCCCCCGCTCACGCCCCCCGCACGGGTCGGCCCCTCAGGACGAGGGGGCTGCCTGGCCCAGGACCTGGTAGATCATCGCGCCGCCGGTGGTGCTGGAGTTGCCCTCGAACCGGAGGACGTAGGAGGCACCGCTGGTGACGGTGAACCTCAGCGCCTGGGCGGCCGGGATGTGATTGAAGGTGCTGCTGCTCGGCTGGTACGTGCCCTCGGCCACCACCTGGCCGCTGGGATCCAGGACGGTGGCCCCGTAGGACTGCGGGGCCTTCCCCTGGACCGACGGGTCCGTGTTCTTGCTGTGCATCCAGGTGATCTCGACCGCTCTGCCGTTCGGCGGGTCGAAGTCCTGCGTCAGGACCGCGCAGCCGATGTCGATGGCCTGGTGGTTCGACCGGGTCATCGTCGCCGAACAGATGAGCGCCTCCCCGTCCTCCACCTGCCAGGCCCCGAGGTATTCCGGCGCGACGACCTCCAGGTACGGCTGGTCCCCGTTCTTGTTCGACGCCGCGGGCTGGCGGAAGTCACTGTCCTTGATGAAGTTCTCGATCGGTTCGAACGCCGTGTCGGCGGCCGTGGGGGCTTGCTCCTTCATCCTGTTCTCCCTGTGACGCGGGGCCGGCTCGGGTTCCGGCCGGTCATGCGGTGACGTGGATGGCGCCCTCGGCTGTCGCCGCCTTGAACGTCGGATTGCCGGCGAAGCGAATGGTGTACCCGCTCAGGCCGCCCATGAGGATGCCCTGGACATCGGTGAGTGTTTGGGCGGTGTCGTACTCGGCGTATCCGTCGCGGTCGGTGTCCACCGTGTCGTAGAGCGTGTTGTCGCCCTTGATGTGGAACTCGAGGGTGGCGTCCGCGATGGGCTGCCCGTCCGTGGTGGTCAGCCTTCCCTTGGCCAGGAAGCGGCCCTTGCCCGCGATGAGGCTCCCCCTGCCGGTGTATGCCTCCAGGTGGACGGATTTCCGTCCCTCACTCACTCCGGGCGGGAGCTTGGGGCCGTCGTCCTTCTTGGCGTTCGGGTCGATGATGGGCATGGCGTTCCCTTCGTTCTCAATTCGTTCTCGTTCGAGGACTGGTCCTGGACGCCAAGTGACATGGACAGCTTCTGTCCAGTGCAGTTCGGAGGCGTCCGGGGGAAACAGCGAGGGGCTGTGACTGCGCGCCTGGTGCATTGCGCGCTCGCGCACCACCGGCCTGGAAATGGCCGGCGTCGCCAGTCACAGTCTGCACTCCGACCGCAAGGTCCGCACACCGGGCGACCGCCGTCCGCTGCCGCTGTCCCACGCGCTTGGCGCCGACCGGTTCAGGACGGCGACGGCGAGGTCGCGGCCGGGGGCGTGCGAGGGCGGGCCGGTGGACAGATTGGCAGGGGGTGCGGTGGCTTCCGGTGCAGCGAGGTGACGCTCGCGTCGAGCGACCGTGCCCGCGCAGAACACACCAGCAGACATGAGGAGTACGACACGTGGAACCCGAGCCCCTGCTTCCCGCCCTGACGGCCCCGGCCGGCCCGACAGGCGCTGCCCCAGCCCTGCGCTTCGGCGACCACTCCCTCACGTACGCCGGACTCGCCGCCGCGGCAGGCGCACTGGCGGCCCGCCTCACCGCGGCCGGGGCCGCCCGCGTGGCGGTCTGGGCGACCCCCACCCTGGAGACGGCGGTGGGCGTGGTGGCGGCGCTCCTGGCCGGGGTGCCCGCCGTGCCGCTGAACCCGAAGTCGGGCGAGGCGGAGCTGGACCACATCGTGCGGGACTGCGAGCCGTCGGCGGTGCTCGCGGCCGAGGGGGTGGCGCTGCCCGAGCGGTTGACGGGGCTGCCGCGGGTGGACGTACACCTGGCGGATCCGGCGGCATCGGGTCCGGCGGACGCGGCGGCATCGGGTCCGGCGGACGCGGCGGCATCGGGTCCGGCGGAGGCGGCGGAATCGGGTCCGGCGGAGGCGGCGGAACCAGGACCGGCGGACGCTGCCGCGCCGCTCCCGGCTGCCGCCGCACCCGAACCCGTCGGGGCCGAGACCCCCGCCCTGATCGTCTACACCTCGGGGACGACGGGCCCGCCCAAGGGCGTGGTCCTGCCGCGCCGCGCCCTCGCCACCACCCTGGACGCGCTGGCGGACGCGTGGGACTGGACCGGTGACGACGTGCTCGTCCACGGCCTCCCCCTCTTCCACGTCCACGGGCTGATCCTGGGCGTCCTCGGCCCGCTGCGCCGGGGCGGCTCGCTGCGGCACCTGGGCCGCTTCAGCACCGAGGGCGTGGCGCGGGAGCTGGCCGCCGGGGCCACGATGATGTTCGGCGTCCCGACGATGTACCACCGTGTGGCCGAAGCCCTGCCGGACGAACCGGAGTTGGTGAAGGCGCTGTCCGGCGCGCGGCTGCTCGTGTCGGGTTCGGCGGCGCTGCCCGTCCACGACCACGAGCGGATCACGTCGGCGACGGGCCGCCGCGTCGTGGAGCGGTACGGGATGACGGAGACGCTCATGAACACGAGCGTCCGGGCGGACGGCGAACCGCGGGCGGGCACGGTGGGCGTCCCCCTCCCCGGTGTCGAACTCCGCCTGGTGGACGAGGCGGACGCCGAACTCCCCGGCGACGACCCGGAGGCGGTGGGCGAGATCCAGGTCCGCGGCCCGAACCTGTTCACGGAGTACCTCAACCGCCCCGACGCGACCGCCGCCGCGTTCGCCCCCGGCGGCTGGTTCCGCACCGGCGACATGGCGGTACGGGACGCCGACGGCTACGTCCGCATCGTGGGCCGCAAGGCGACGGACCTCATCAAGAGCGGGGGCTACAAGATCGGCGCGGGGGAGATCGAGAACGCGCTCCTCGAACTCGACGGTGTCCGCGAGGCCGCCGTCACCGGCGAACCCGACCCCGACCTGGGCGAACGCGTCGTCGCCTGGATCGCACCGACCGACCCGACGGCCCCGCCGTCCCTCGAAGCCCTCGCCGCCCACGTCGCGACCCGCCTCGCCCCGCACAAGCGGCCGCGGGTCGTCCACTACGTGGCGGCGCTTCCGCGCAACGACATGGGCAAGGTCCTGAAGCGCTCACTGGCCGACGACTGACCCTTCGGGCCTGTCGGCTCCCCACCCGGGTCCCGGACGGGCTGATTCCCTCAGCCCGTCCGGAACGCGTCGTCAGCGAGTGGTGAACCAAGCGGCGAGCGCCGAACCGCCGAACGTTCCCACGGCCGCGAGGAACCGCAGGGGGAGACGCTGCAGAGTCATACGAAATCCGCCGATGCGGATGTCCAGTGCGGGGATGGTGTAGTCGACTTCCATGTCTGACCCTCTCCCTTGTACCGGCCGGGGTGGATGGGCTGGACGGATCAGCGCGCTGCCGGACTCCAGACTAGACGAACATCCCGAAAAGCCACGATACGGACACGCGACTTTGCTGCCCGGGCCCTACTTGGCCCACATCCCCAACGCCCGTACGGACGGCGGCAGCCCACTGTCCTCCTCCGCGAGCAGTTCGACGAGCCGCTGCCGGGCTCCTTCGGAAAGCCGCAGGGCTTCGGTCAGGCGGCGGACTGTGGCGTGGGTGGCGCCCCTGGCGAGCGCCCTGCTCGCGAACTCGCTCACCCGGGCTGTGAGTTCGACATCGGGGATGAACTTCCCGCCCTCCCTTTCCCGGACGGACCGCCTCCGGGCTTTGGCACGCTCGTCATCGATCTCCGAGGTGCCGCACACGTGTCGGCAGTGCTCTTCGGCCTCGGTGAGAGAGGTGGTGTCGGCGAGCGCCTGCGCGAGGCGATTCGCGGCGAAGGCCGACGACAGGTCCACCTCGTGCACGATGGGCCCTTCAGCTGTCATCGGTACGAGAAGACCGGCGTCACGCACCTCGCACAGCCCCCGGGCACCCGCAGCAGTAGCGGCAAGAAGAGCGGTGGCTTCGGACGGATGCCAGCGCAGTACGGGGGCGACCTCGGCGGCGTCGGCGGGGGTGAACGTGGCAACCCTTGCCCCGAGGCGCGTACGGAGGGTGTCCGCGGGCAACTCACCGTCCAGGCCCGGGCCCGCCACCAGCAGCCGGACTCGGCGGCCGGACTCCGCGCGGGCGCATGCGGCGAGAGTGAGGGCGTCGGCCAGCGGGCTGCGGAGCGTCGGCTCGTCCCCGTGGGCGAGGATGTCTCCGCCCACGTCCAGGAGATCGATCGACTCGGGGGCGAAGTGCCGTGTCAGCGCGTCGATCTGGGTGGTGACACCGGTCGCCCCCGCGTACGGGTCGATGAGTGCGAAGGTGTGCGGGAGTTCGGCCGCCAGCCGCGGCAGCGTCGCGGCGTGGGAGGATTTCAGAGCCGCTGTGCCGGGCACCGCCCGGACGTGGGGCGTGAGCTCGCGCAGGCCGACGAAGTCCGCGGACGAGCGGGGCCCCGGCGCGGGGTCGATGAGCAGACGGTCCCACGAGTAGGTCAGGATCAGGGCCGGAGATCGGTCGTCGCGGTAGAGGGCCGCGTGCAGCATCGCGGCGGCCACCGCGTCGCCGCCGCCTCCGGCTGCCACGATCAGTCGTTTCACGGGGCCAGCGTAGGGGCGATGTGGGCCCTCATACCTATAGTGGCCGGTGGTATTGGCCAGTTGACAGGAGGGCTGCGTGCCGCAGATCGCTGAGGCATTGCCCAAGTACTTGCAGATCGCGCAGTACATCCGGGATCAGATCCTGCGAGGCGACCTGAACCCTGGCGATGAGGTTCCTTCCGAAAGGCAGTTGGCGGCGGACTGGAACGTCTCGCGGCCGACGTCGGCCCGAGCGCTGGAGGCGCTTCGTCATCAGGGTCTGGTCGAGAAGCGACGGGGCTCCGGAACGTACGTCCGCGATCAGCAGGTGCACCGGCGGGCGCGTGAGCGGTACGGGCGGGCCCGTCGGACTGGTCGGATTTACGGCCCCAACGAGTACGCAGTGATCGCCTCGGCCGGATATGCCGAAGCCCCGGACCACGTAGCGGAGGCTCTGGAGCTGGGCGGTCATCGCCGGGCGGTGCAGCGGCACCGGGTGACGATCTCGGGCGACTCGCCAGTCGAGGCGTCCACCTCGTGGTTTCCTGCCGAGTTGGGGCGCAGGGCGCCACGGCTCCTCGAGCCCGAACGGATTCGTGAGGGCACAGTCCGATACGTCGAGGAGGTCTGTGGCCGACGCGGCAGCTATGGCGAGGACCGCTTCTGCTCTCGGCTGGCCACTGAGGACGAGGCGGCTGAACTCGTTCTACGGCTGCCTGCCGCAGTGTTGGTGGTTCATCACGTCGTGTACGACCTTCAGGACCGACCTCTGGAATTCGTTGAGGCGGTGTATCCGCCGGGACGTTGGGCGTTCGAGCAGGGGTACCCGTTGGGGTAAAGAGCACGGCCGCTTCTATGGAAGCCCTTGTTGCTTGAGGTGGCTAATGCCACTCTCCTTGAAAGTGGCTAAGGCCACTTCATCAGGAGGGTGATGCAATGACGCGTATCGACGGCCCATCCAGCAACGGCACCGCCCCTGAACTGCTCGGCGGAATGGTGCTGCACCCCATCCCCGAGTCGGTTGGCCGGGCGCGCCGCTGGTACCGGAAGTTCACCGAGCCCTATGAACTCATGTGCTCGGGCTACGACTGCGTCCTCATGCTCTCGGAGCTGGTCACCAACGCCGTCCTGTACGGGGCGGTCGACGAGCCCTGGCTGGTACGGGTTCGCTGGTACCGCGTCGGCGATGCCCTGCGTGTTGACGTGCACAACTCCGGCTGCCCAGCGCACGTTCGTATGCGCTCCCCGGACGTCACGGAGGCTCATGGTCGCGGGTTGCTGCTGGTGGACGAATTGGCCGACGAGTGGTGGTCCGGTCCGAGTGCCTACGGGGGAACGGTGGTGGTGTTCGTCATGCGGCAGGCGTTCAAACCCAGGCAGCCAGGTTTGTGAGGTCGGCCTTGCCGCCTTTTCGGCATGCGTCTGAAATCCCTCACAGAGTGTTGATCGGCACATGCCCCGTCATCCTGCGCCCCAAGAAACGCGCTGCAACAATCCCCAAGTGAACTCCGCGACACACTCCCGCCCTTCCCCCGTCCCCGCGTCCGGCACGGTGAACGCGAGGCGCCAGCGGGTCGGTGCTGTGCCCTCCAGGGGGCGGGCGGGGGCGAAGGCGCGGGCGGTCTCGTCGACCGTGCAGGACCAGGGGGTGAGGTCGGCGGTGGTGCGCAGGGTGGGGCCCGGGGCGCCAGGGGCGCGGACCAGCCATTCGTTCCACACCGCGGACTTCGGTCCGAGGAGGACCTCGAAGCGCAGGTCGGGCCAGAGCGGCACGGGCCACAGGAGGGCCTCGCACTCCAGGTCGCCGATGCGCCGGGGCGTCGAGGACTCGGGCGGGCCGAGGACGGAGCGGTAGCGGGAGACGGCCGCGCGGCCGCCGCGGGCGTGCAGCATCGCCTGCCAGCGGCGGTTCGCCTCGCGCATGTCCGCGACGGACACGCCGAGTTCGCGCCGGGCGTCCTCGACGAGGTCCGGGTTGTGGTCGGCCATGCGGCGCAGCAGGACCAGCTGGAAGCCGAGCGGGGTGAAGGGCGCGGGGGAGCCGGATCCGGGTCCGGCGGCGGAGCTGGCGGGCATGCGCTCTATGGTCGCGCATCGCCCGGTCCCCGGGGGCCCCGCCCGTCCGCGGAGCTAGCGGGCATACGCCCCATGGTCGCGCATCGCCCGGTCCCCCGGGGCCCCGCCCGTCCGCGGAGCTAGCGGGCGTACGCTCCATCGTCGCGCACCGCCCGGTCCCCGGGGCGCCGCCCGTCGGGAAGGAAGAGCACGGAGTTCACGTACCGGGGCCGCCGCGGGGTGAGGACGCGGCGCAGCAGGCCCTGCGTGACGACGTGCGACGTGGCGCGCTGGTGGGTCTCCAGGTCGAAGGCGTCCAGGGGCACCCAGGTGTCGTCCGGCAGCACCCAGCCGCGGTAGCCGTGGGCGTCGGTGAGGTGGTCGACGACCGGTGCGACGGGCTGGATGCGGCACTCCAGCTCGACGAAGAGCGCGGGCCGGTCCCGGTCGACGAGGGTGTGGGCGCCGTGCAGGACGGGCAGTTCGTTGCCGTCCACGTCGATCTTGATGAAGTCGACGTCGCGCAGGCCGAGCCCGTCCAGGGTCAGACACGGCACGTCCAGGGCGCTCGCGTGCACGTCGTCCCTGCGCACCAGCGAGGAGACGCCCCGGTCGCCCCGGTCGCCGTGCGGCAGCCACAGCCGGGCCGATCCGTCGCGGTCGCCCGCCGCGCCCCGGACCACCCGGACGTTGGCGGGCGTGACCGCCGCGAGCAGGTCCGCCAGGTGCGGGACCGGCTCGACGGCCACGACCCGGCGCGCCCTGCCGGCGAGACGGCGCGACCAGGGCCCGTACCAGCCGCCGACGTCCACGGCGGTGCCGCTGCCCGGCGGGCAGAGGTCGTCGAGGCGGGCCAGTTCGGGTTCGAAGCGCGGGTAGACGAGGCTGGCCGCGGCGGCCACGGCCCGGGTCGGCAGCCGGGGCGCGACACGGGCGGCAAGGGTCCTGCGGGGGCGGCCCGTCACGGCGTGATCCGCTTCAGGAGGCGCTCGTGCTCGTCCTCCGGGATCTGCTCACCGGAGGAGGGCAGCAGCTGCGGTATGCCGTCGACGATCGGGTAGCGGCGGTGCAGCCGCGGGTTGTAGAGGGCCTGTTCGGGGGAGGCGCCGTCGAGGACGGGGTCCTCGGGTTCGAGCAGGACCAGGGGGCCCTTGTCCAGTGGGCAGGCGAGGATCCTCAGCAGCGGGTCGTCCGGGTTCATCAGGGCGTCAACTCCTTGGGGGCGCGGGCCGGTTCGGTGGTGGCGGGTGCGGGCGGCGGCGGGTCGTGCTTCGGCATCACCAGGAGCACCGCCACCGCGAGCGCCGTCCCCGAGACCCGCAGCGCGAGCCGCACCGGGTCGCCGGGCAGCGCCTCACCGAACGCGAGCGTCCCGAGGACCGCGGTGAACAGCGACGTCACCGTCGTGCACACCGGCACGATCAGCGACGCCCGGCACCGCTGGAGCGCCGCCTGCGACATGATCAGGCCGAACACACCGGTGCACAGCAGCAGATAGGGGTAGGGGGAGCGCAGCAGGTCGACGAGGGCGCCGCCGATCCCGTCGGAGGTGAGGTGGCTGGACACCCCTTTGATCGCCAGCGAGCTGACCCCGTACAGGAGCCCGACGGCCACGCCGTACTCCACGCCGGTCGTGGGCTGCCGGTGCCTGCTGCGCGTACGGCGCTCCGCGGACGCGTACAGCCACAGGCCGAGCGCGAGCGACGGCAGGCACACGGTGAGGACGAGCGGCGCGGGCGCGTCCTTGCCGACCGTGTCGGTGCCCTCCTTCAGGGAGAGCACGACCATCAGCAGGGCGACGAGGATCGCGCCGACCGCGTACCGCTCACGGCCCGACGTCCGCTCGCCGAGCAGCACCGCCGACAGGAGCAGGAGCAGCACGAGCCCGGAGACGAAGATGCCCTGGGCCGCCGCGATCGGCAGCGTCCGGTAGACGACGAGCTGCGCGCCGAAGCCCGCCGCGAGGGCGAGGGAACCACCGATCCACAGCGGGCTCGACACCACCTGGCGCAGCAGCCGGGCGGGCTGTCTGACGCTGACCGACGGCATCGCGGTCAGGGCCCGCTTCTCCAGGACGAACCCGGTGCTGTAGAGCAGGTTCGCGAACAGCGCCGCGGCCACCCCCCACCACACGGCTACGCCTTCCGCGCGTGCAGCAGCAGGATGGAGGCGGCGCCCGGCACGGCGCAGGCCAGCCGGTCCAGGGCGCGCAGCGGTCGTGGCACGCCGTGGAAGGGCGCGCCCGCGACCTTGACGACGTCGAAGCCGGACGCGGCGACGAACTCCCGCAGCGCGCGGGCGGTGTAGAGCCGTAGGTGCCCGACCACCTCACGGCCGGGGCGGCCGTGGATACCGCGCAGGCTGACCTCGGAGAACACCGGCTGCACGCCCGCGAGCAGGAGCCCGCGGTTGTACCAGGCGGCGAGGTTGGGCGTGGACAGCATCAGGTGTCCGCCCGGCCGCAGCACCCGGCGCAGCTCGTCGAGCGCGCTGTCGGGGTCGACGAGGTGCTCGATGACCTCGCTGAACAGGACCGCGTCCGCCGAGCCGGTGGCGAACGGCAGCCCCCCGTCGCCGAGTTCGCCGCGTACGACGTACGGCAGATGGCCACCCGCGCGGCGCAGCGCGTCCTGGGACCAGTCGACGCCGACGACACGGTGCCCGGCGAGCAGGGGCGCCGCCACCCGGGCCGCGCTGCCGTCGCCGCAGCCGATGTCGAGGACGACGCGGGCGCCGCGCGTGGCCGGGCCGAGCGCGTCGGCGAGCATCCGGGCCTGGCGCAGACTGCGGGCGTCGCCGGACGCGACGGGCACGGCCGGGTTCTCGTAGAAGTCCCGCAGGTGGGGCGGGCGCGCGGGTTCGTGGGTGGGGGGTGTGGGTTCCTCGGTGTGGGGTGTGGTGCCGGTGACAGCCGTCATGAGCCGCCGCCCTCCGTGGTCGGGTGGAGGTCCTGCGTGGCGTGCAGATAGTGCTCGAAGAGGTCGCGCAGGCGGGCCCCGTCGCCGTGGCCGAGCAGCGTCCGCGACCAGCGCAGGGCCAGGTGCAGGCGGCCCGCGGTGGACGCGGTCGTCACGGTCAGGCCGCGCGGCATCCGCGCGGGCGCGGAGAACCACACCGCGGTCGCGGCCCCGGCGTCCCCGAAGTCGAGGGCGTAGGGCACCCGGCCGATGTTGCTGAGCAGCGTCGTGGAGGTCCAGGGCGCGGCGGCCCTGCGCAGCCCGCGGGTGAGGGCCGCCCGCAGCGCCACCGGGACGACGGGCGCCGTGAGCAGCGCGGCGCCGTGGCCGAGCTGCGGACGGGAGAGGGCCTTGAGGGCACGGGTCCGGTCGGAGGTGCGGCGCAGCAGCTCCAGGATCTCCTCGGGCCGCAGCTCCTCGGGCCCGCCCGCGCCGCCACCCGAACCCCTCGGCAGCAACTCGGGCGCTGCGAAAGGCACTTCGACGAGCCGGGTGCCGTTGCCGATGGGCATCGACATGTCCCGCGGGCGGTCGTCCACGGGCATGGTGATGCGCAGCGGCTTCGGCTTCGCGCCGTGCTCCCGGTTCCAGTGCGCGATCATCAGGGCGGTCGCGACCATGAGCTGGTCGTTGACGGTGTACGGGGCGCCCTTCGGGCGGCGGGGCACCGGCAGCTCGACGACCAGCATCCCGTTGCCGGGCGCGGTCTCGGGGGTGCCGTGCGCCACCCGGGCGGGCGCCGCCCACGGCGATCCCGCGCCGCCCGCCCGCTGTTCGGGCGCGCGGGACGCGTCGGCGGGCACGGGGGCACGGGTCGGGGGCGCCGCCGGGGCGTTGTCACGGCCCCCGTACAGCTCCGCGGCGGTGGCGAGGACCCGCAGACAGGCGGGGCCGTCGAGGGCGGTGTGGTTGATGGTCAGGAACAGGACGGTGGCGCCGTGCTCGCCCTCCGGGTCGGCGACGACCTCCAGGCGGATCGGCGGGGACGCGGTGAGCGGCGGCGCGTCGCGCAGCGAGCGCTCCCTGGCCCGCTTCAGCGCGTCCCGCTCGGGCGCGGGGAAGGCCACCACCTCCACGTCGGGCCCGTCGGTGAGTTCCCACTCGTAGCGCCGCCGGTACCAGGGGCCGCGTGCCTCCCGTACGAGGATCCGCGGATGGCGTCGCAGGGCCTCGCCGAAGGCCGTCCGCAGGCGTTCGGGGTCGGGGGTGCCCGGCAGGTGCACCTCGATGTGGACGGTCTCCGGCTCCTGCTCCTGCCGGCAGTGCCGGGAGACCTCGTCGACGACGGGGAACGGCACCCGGCGCGGCGGGCGGCCGGGTCCGTCCGCACGCCGTGCCGGGTTCTCCAGGGCGGTCATGGTGCGCTGTCCTCTCCCGGGCGGGGTTCCTGCCCCGTACGCCTGCCCCGTATCCGGCGGGTGCCCTCGTCGGGTGGCTGTTCCTGGCCGGGGTCCCGCGGCCCGGCCGGGCCGGTGCCCGCTCCGGGGCGGGCGCCCGGCCGCGGGTCGGTTCCCTGCTCGGGCGGGTCCTTGTGGAGGGGGTCGGGACTCGTCGCGTACGGGGGAGCGTTCAACGACGCCTCCGGCGCTCCGGCTCCCGCGCCGTCACCGGCTCCGGCACCACCGGCTCCGGCGAGGGGCGCCCCGCCGGGCCCACCTGACCCGTCCGCCCCGGCCCCGGCCACCGGCTCCCGCCCGCCCACCAGGGCGGCGAACAGCGCGACGAATGCCAGGGCCTGCGCCGTGTGCCCGAAGGCGCCCTCGTCCGTGGTCGCGGTCTCGCCCGCGCCCGTCGCCGCGGCGACACCCGCCGCGGCCATCGCGAGGAACGCGAGCGGCACGAGCAGCGCGTGCCGCTTCCAGGCGAGCAGGGCGAGCGCGGGCACCAGGAGCGCGAACCAGCCCGCGACGACCACACCGACGAGGGTCAGCGCCACCGTGCCGAGCACGAGTCCGGGCGCGGGCGGCGCCAGGTCGGGCCCGTCCGGGTTCGGGTCGCGGCGGCGCACGAACACCAGGGCGACCAGGGCGAGGACGCCCGCACCGCCGCCGATGACGCCGGCCTCGTACGCCGTGGACGGCTCGTAGGTCAGCTTCACGGTGCCGCCCCCGCCGGCCGGGACCAGCCAGCCCTGCTGCCAGCCGTCGAGCCGCACGGAGCGCAGCTCCTTGCCGTTGAGGGTGGCCTTCCAGCCGTCGTTGACGTTCTCGTACGTCGTCAGGTACGAGGCGGCGCCCGAGCCGACGGTCAGCTCGCGCCGGTCGCCCAGCCAGTCCTTGGTCCTCAGCTCCCGGGTCGCGGAGTCGATGCTGCCCGGGGTGCCGTGGGTGAGGCTGACGTCGGTGACGGCGAGCGGGCCGCCGTCGCCCGCCTCCACGGTGTGCTGCCCGGCGGTGAGGTCGAGCGAGGTCAGCGGCTCGTTGTCGTCGCACAGGGTGAGGTCGACGGGCCGCCGCTCCACCAGGTCCCGCACGGTGCCCTCGGCGCTCGTCGCGTACAGCTTGCCGTCGACGGACACCGCGGGGCCCTCGCCGCAGGCGAGTTCGAAGGGCCGGTCCAACTTGGGCTGCTTGGTGCGGAACCGGTCGAGCGCCGGGACGTAGGCCTCGGTGAGGCCCACGGGGAGTTGCAGCTTCTTGTCGGCGATCGGGTTGTGCAGGGTGAGCGGCGCCGTGTCCGTGATCGTGATGTCGAGGCGGTCGGTGGTGATCGGCTCGAAGCGGGCGTTGCCGTTCTCGTCGACCCCGGCCGTCGCCGCGCCGTCGGGCGAGCTGATCTCGATCTGCGTGGGCCGGGTGGACAGGCCGCCCGCGGGCGGCAGCACGACGTGGCCGACGGGCACCTTGCCGGGCCACCGCAGATGGACGACCGGACGGTCACCGGCGATCCACGCGGTCGTCAGGTCGCCGTCGGTGAGGTTGCGCGCCGAGAGCCCGCCCAGGTCGGACGTGGAGTCGGCGCTCGCCACGATCTGCCGGCGCTGCTCGGGCGCCACCTTGTAGAGCAGTTCGTCGAGGGCGTTGCCGGGCACCGCGACGCCGCTCGCCCGCACCTTGTGGCTGCCGTCGGACGTCGTGGTGAAGCGGCGGTGCAGCCCGTTCTCCGCGGTCACCGGCGACAGGCCGCTCTGGTCGGCGGAGCGGTGCATGGAGTACGTCGTGGCGTCGGCGTCGGCACCCTCGGTGCCCGCGACGTCGGCGGGCATCCGCAGCAACCTGGTGACCTGCACCTTGGGAACGCCGATCTCCGCGAACCCGGCGCCCGTGAGGCCGTCCTTCGCGGCCTCCGTCTCCAGGATCGTCAGCTTCAGCCAGTCCGAGTCGCCCGCCTTGGCCTTGACGCGCTGGGTGGAGCCGTCGCCCCGCAGATACGAGACGGCGCTGCCCTGTTCGGTCTCCACGCGCACCTTCGTCGGCGCGGACCGCACCCCGCCCTGGGGCAGCGGCGTCACCTTGACCGACGACGGGATCGCGGTCCGCTTCCGGAACTCCGCCTTGATCCACTCGTCGTCGCCGCTGCCGGTGCCGCCCTCGGCCCAGGCCGTGTCGGGGTTGCCGTCGAAGGCGTTCACGGGGTCGTACTGCGGCAGGTGGAACAGCCAGTTGCCGTAGGAGGAGGCGGTCACCGACTTCGCGCCGCGCAGCTCGGCCGTCGTCTGGTGCCGCACGCCCTTGATGGGCAGGATCTGGCGCGGCTTCGCGCCGGGGTCCTGGGCCGCGTCGGGGGCGTTCTTCTCGTTCTTGGTGTACGGGTACGACGTGTTGGTGTTGACCAGGCCGAAGCGCGTGTCGGCACGCCGCAGGCCGTCACCGACCGCCTGGAGCCCCGGCGGCGAGCCGAGCCCCGGGTGGTTGTCGCCGGTGAGCACGGCGGGCCGGTCCCGCATCTCGGGGTCGGCGGACAGCGGGAGCAGCGCCTCGGGCCCGCCGCTGACCACGGCCGTGTTGGACACCGGCTTCAGGGCGGCCTGGCCCGGACGTTCGGCGCCCTTGCCCGGCGCGTAGACCTCCACCGCGCGCTGGCGCGGGTACAGGCCCTCGACCTGGACGGGGGTGTCGTCGGCGATCCTGCCGCCGGTCATGGTCGGCCCGAACCCGGTGACCCTCCTGAACCCGGACTGCTCCAGGGTGCGCTTGACGGTCGCGGTGGGGACGTAGCCGACCTGGTCGGGGTCGAGGTCGTTGCGGACGACGACGTAGTAGAGGCCGGCCCGGGTCAGATAGTCCTGGAGGCCGGGCACCTGGCCGCCGGTCATCAGGGCCTGCTCGACGGCGTCCATGGCGCGCCGGTTGCCCTTGGTGCCGAACGGCACGTAGTCGCGCTGCGCCCAGCGGGACTCGGCGAGCACGTCCAGGGGCTGGTCGATGGGGGAGCCCCAGGTGTAGATGCCGTGCGCGGTCGCGGGCACGACCAGGGCGCGCGAGTCGGGGGAGTACTTGTCCAGCCAGTCGGCGGTGGCGTCCCAGTGGTCCGGCAGCTTCTTGAACGAACCGGGCTGGAGGATCGAGCCGTTCAGATACGGCCAGGCGAGCCCCGGGAGCACCAGGACGGCCGCGACCAGGGGCGCGTACCGCCGCCCCCGCACCGGCCCGGCGCCGCGCGTGCGCGCCGCGACGCCCGCCAGGTGCGCGAGCCCGAAGGCGAGGGCGAGCGCGAGCCCGGTCTGGAACTTGTAGATGTTGCGGAACGGTACGAGGGCGCCGTCCAGCCAGTCCTGCACGGTGCCGTGGAACGGGCCGCCGAAGGCGCCGCCGTACCCGGCGAGGGTCAGCAGCACCACGGACAGCGCCGTGAGCACCAGCCAGCGCCGCTCCGGCAGATCACGCCGGGCGAGGCCGGCGAGGCCGATGCCCGCCGCGAACGCCGAGCAGACGATGGTGACGACCGCCGTCGCCACGGTCCACCCGGCGGGCAGCCAGGCCTCGCCGAAGTGCAGGTACGCGACCCAGTTGCCGGCGCCGCGCAGCGTCTCGGTGGCCGACATGGTGCCGGTCGTGGTGGCCGCGTTCTCCACGTACGGCAGGAAGTTCTCGCCGTAGAGGCCGAGCAGCAGCAGCGGCACCACCCACCAGGCGGTGGCCAGGACGACGCCCGGCACCCACCAGGTGATCAGCTTGCGCTTGCGGGGCCCGTTCGGCCGCGACAGCAGGAACAGGGCCACCGGAAGCAGCGACGCCAGCGTCGAGGCCGCGTTCACACCGCCCATGAACGGAATGAACAGGGCCGAGCGGAACGCCGCGATCCGCGCGGTCACGCGGTCGTTGGTGAGCGGGAGCAGCACCCACGGCAGGAACGCGCCGGGCAGCGCCGCGGCGGACGTGGAGCCGACCACCACGGTGAACGTCGGCCACAGCGCGTAGACCACCGCGCCGAGCAGCCGCGAGCCGTGGCTGCCGATCCGCAGCCGCTCCGCGAGCCGCAGCGCGCCCCAGAAGGCGACCGCGACGATCAGCGACATCCACAGCCGCTCGGCCAGCCACACCGGGAGGCGCACGGCGTCCGCGAGGCCGTAGAACGGCAGCATCGGGAAGGCGTAGCCGATGTACTGGTCCTGGATGCCGCCGAAGCCGCCCCGGTCGTGCCAGAGCTGGCCCAGGTCGGAGAGGAACTGCCAGGGGTCGACGGCGACACCGAGCTTGGTGTCGAAGGTCATCCGCCCCGGTTTGACGGCGAGGAAGCATACGAGGACCACGGCCCAGAACCCGAGGAGCCAGCGCCGTGAGCGCGGCCCCCCTTCCGGCTCGGGATCGGCCGCCGTCGGCTTGAGTGCCGCCGGCGGAGGGGCCTGGACCGTCCTTGTCATGGACACCGCCTGAGGATGAGGAGGAGGTTCCAGGTCGCGACTTCGCGCACACCCGGCACCTTCGCCACCGTCTCGGCCCAGAACGGCCAGTAGCGGGAGCGGGCCGAGACGACGCGCACGTCGTCGCGGGCCCGCACCTGTCTGAGCGTGGGTCCGACGTGGTGGACGAAGAGGTTCTCGCCGAGCGTGTGCTTGGCGGTTCTTCCGGTACGGCGCTCGTAGCGGGCGCGGGCCCGCTCGGCGCCGAAGTAGTGCCAGGGCGCCCACTCGTGGCCGCCCCAGGGGGAGTACCAGTTGGTGAACGCCACATAGATCAGGCCGCCGGGGCGGGTGACGCGCACCATCTCGCTGAGGAAGGTCTGGGGGTCGTCGACGTGCTCCAGGACGTTCGAGGAGAACGTGACGTCGGCGACGCCGGACGCGAGGGGCAGCAGATAGCCGTCGGCGACCACGGCGCCCTCCGGCGGCTTCACGCCCAGCTCCCGCGGGTCGGGTTCGAAGAGGTAGGCCTGCGCGCCGCGCCTGCGGAACTCCTCGGTGAAGTAGCCTCCGCCGCCGCCCACGTCGACGACCACCCGGTCCCTGACGGGCAGATGCCGCTCGACCTGGTCGGCGGCGTCCCGGGCGAGCAGCGCGTAGCACCGCTCGGGCTCCTGCTGCTCCCGCAGGAAGGCCCGGAACAGGGTCGCGGAGCGGCGCAGCGACGGGTCCTTCACGCGGACCCCTTCGCGGGCTCGACCGGCGGCTTCACCGACGGCTCGTGGGCGGCGACGGCCTCCGCGGCCACCGCGCGGAACTGGCGCACGGTGTTCGCCCAGCGGAAGGAGGCGGCACGTTCCGCCGCGGCCTTGCCGAAGGACCGGCGCCGTTCGGCGCTGAGCGCCAGCGTGCACCAGGCCGCGGCGAACGCGCTCTCGCCGCCCGCGAGCAGTCCGGTCACACCGTCCTCTATCGAGTCGCGCACACCGGGTACGTCGAAGCCGATGGCGGGCGTCCCGCGGGCCGCGGCCTCGGTGACGACAAGGCCCCAGCCCTCGACGGCCGAGGGGTGCAGGAGCAGCCACGACGCGCACAGCAGCCGGTGCTTCTCGGCCTCCGTCACATGGCCGGTGAACTGCACACCGGGGCCCGCGAGCCGTTCCAGGCGAGCCCGCTCGGGCCCGTCACCGACGATCACGAGCCGCCCCCCGGTGACCGGGCGGACCCGCTCCCAGAGCCGCAGCAGCAGATCGACGCGCTTGTACTCGACGAGCCGGCCCATGGCGAGGAACAGCGGCTCGTCCGCGCGCTCGTGCAGCGGGCCCGGCTCCTCGACGCCGTTGTGCACGACCCGGATGCGGTCGCGGTCGACGCCGAGGTCCCGCAGCGCCGTCGCGGTCGACGGCGACACGGCGACAAGGAGGTTGCCGCGCTGCGCACCGGCGAGCGCCCAGTGCTCCAGGCGCCTGCCGAGGCGCGCGGCCGGGGCCAGCGGGCCCTTCAAGCGCATCGACCACAGCTCGGTGTGGACGTGGTTGACGAGGCAGACCGTGGGGCCGCGGTGCCACAGCGGCGCGAGGTAGGGCATGCCGTTGCAGACCTCGACCAGCAGGTCGCAGTCGCCGATCTGGCGGGTGAAGGCCGAACGGGCGCGCAGGTAGTGGCCGAGGTCGCCGCCCGCGGACACCACGCGGTAGTCGCGGTAGGCGGCCGGGCCGCCGCACAGCAGGGTGACCTGGTGGCCGTGGCCCGTCAGGCCTTCGGCCAGTCGGTCGACAAGGAGTTCGGAGCCGCCTGCGGCCGGGTTGCCCAGGTCGCGGCGGGCGAGGAAGGCGATCCGGCGCGGCTGTGGGGGGAGCGCCGGAAGGGGCCGCGCGGGCCGCGGTGCGGCCGGGCGCAGCGACGACGGCACGTGCTGGGGCATCGGTGCTCCAACTCGTCTCGGGGTGCGGAACTGTGGGGGTGACCAGGGAGGATCGAACAGCCCGGGGTGAGGCCCGGTGGTGCGGGGACTGTGCGGGGACACTGCGTTGATGGTGTGGATAGTTTTCGTGTCACCGAAGGGCGCGGCTACTCACCGGGGTGACAATTTCGGCCCTTCTTAGACCTGACGTCTCATCACATCGTGCTGTGTTGCAGGGCGGACGGGGACGTATCGGAATGTGGACCCATCGGATCCGGCCCCCGGCCGCCCCCGCGGGGCCCGTCCTTGCCCGCCCCGCGGCCGCGGGCGACGAGGACGCCGCCCGCGAGCGCGAGTGCCCCGCCGGCGAGGACGGACACCAGGGGCAGCGTCGTACCCACCAGCTTCAGCCGTGAGCTGTCGTCGTCCGCGAGGTCCACCTGCTCCTGCTGGGTCTTCTTGGTGAAGCCGATCCTCCGGCTGTCGAGCAGGACCGTGCGGTCCTTCTTGCCGCCGGGGGCCCGCAGCGTCTTGCGGGGGCCGATCGCGGCGTAGATGATCCGGCCCGTGCGCTTGTCGGCGACCAGCTCGATGCCGTGGTTGGCGTACCACTCCTCGGCGAGCACCTGGCCCTGGCGCAGGCCGACGAGGCGCCCCGGCACCTGCCGGGTCCCGGTCTTCGTGGCCTTCACGGTGCCGGTGAACCGGTAGCCCTCGTAGCCCTGGATCTTCTTCGGGCCGCGGTAGGTCAGCGGCACGGTGGCGCCGAGCGTGTTGTCCCACCACAGGTAGGTGCGCTTCTCGACGTCGAAGGGGAACTTCAGGTACGCCTCGCCCTCGAAGTGAGGCTCCTCGCCGCAGCAGTGCACCGGTTTGTTCGTCCTCCGGTCGGTGACCCAGCGTTCCAGGGTCCACTGGAGCGAGTCGTGCGGGTCCGCCGCGGGGAGCGATTTGTCCGGGTCCACGGAGGTCGACACGTCCCACACCGCGCGCTTCTTGTTGCTGTCCGCGACGTCGCCGCGCACCTGCCGCGTGATGGTCAGACGCTGGTCGTGGACGGTTTTGATCTTCTCGGTGTCGAAATAGCTGCCTGTGCCCCGGAACACGGTGATCTGGTCGACGTCGATGGGGGTGCGCTTGGCGCGCGGCTCCACGTACCAGGCCAAAAGCGGGGCCAGGACCAGCAAGAAGGCGCCCAGGCCGAGCAGGACCAGGGACAAGGGCGAGGCTGTGCGGCGCGTCATCCGGCGCTCCTGCCATGAGGGCGAACAGGGGACGATCGGTCAACTGTGCTGAATTACTCAGCAGTTGGATGGTTGCTGTGGTGCGGTTGCCGCCGGATTGTCCGAAAGAGTGCGGCGCTGTTACGACGGGGTTACTGACCCGTATGGGTCGCGAACGCTAGGCGGACCCTTGACGCAGTGTCAATGCGTTGTCGACACTGGGCACCTGCGGGCAGGGTGTGGGGACGACCTCCAGCAGAGAGGCTGATCCTCGTATGCACCGATTGTTCGCCGCCGCGCTGACCGTCGCGGTCGCCGCGCTGCTCGCCGTGGGCGCCGCGCTCGGCATCGTCGCGCTCCTCAACGCCACGCCCGACCAGCCCAACCGGCCACTCGTGCACTACGAGACGCCCGCGCGGGACCAGCAGGAGCAGTGAGCGACGTGGCCGCGATCTCCGGAAGCGTCCCCGCGGACGCCTCGGCAGGCATGTCCGAGGAACCGGGCTCCGGCCGGGACCCTGCCCAGGCCCCCGACGCCGACGCGGGCTCGGTCCAGGCCCCCGGCACGGGCTCGGCCCAGGACCCCGACCGGGCCGCCGCCCCCGCGCGCTCCGCCTGGCGGGACGTGCCGCCGCTCCAGGTGCGCCGGTTCGCCGCGCTCGCCCTGGAGGAGGTGCCCGCGCTCGCCCACGACATCCTGCGGGAGATCCGCGCCGAGTACCCGGGCCTGCCCGTCGTCCTCGACGACTCCGGCGAGCCCATGGCGCTCATCGGGATCCGCCGCGCCCTGGAGGGCTTCGTCCAGCAGCTCGCGACCCGCGAGGGCAGGCCGCGCTACCACCCGGAGGTCTTCCAGGAGTTCGGCCGCGGCGAGGGCCTGAACGGCCGCAGCCTCGACTCCCTCCAGGCCATCTACCGCCTCGGCGTCCGGCTCGCCTGGCGCCGCCTCGCCGAGATCGGCCAGCAGACCGAGATCCCGCCGCCGGCCATGTACGAGCTGGCCGAGTCCGGCTTCGAGTATCTCGACGGCCTGGTCGACCAGTCGGTACGCGGCTACGCCGAGGCCGCGGCCCGGCAGGCCGGTGAACGCCTGCGGCTCCAGCGCAAACTCATGGAGCTGCTCCTCTCCGAGCGCCGCCCCGACACCTCGGCGGCCTCCGCGCTCGGCGCCGAGAACGGCCTGGACGAGCGCGCCGCCCGCGTCGGCTGGCAACTGCCCGAACGCGTCGCCGTCGGCGTGCTCCTGCGCCCCGCCCGCGAGGCCGTCGCGCCCGCCGTGGGTGAGGGCGTCCTGCTCGACATGGAGGCCGAGCAGCCCCGCATGGTCGTACCGGAACCGGAGGCCGCGGGGCGCCCCGAACTCCTCCGCCGCGCCATGACCGGCTGGTCCGGCGCCATCGGCCCGCCCGTGCCGCTCGCCGACGCCGCCAAGTCGCTGCGCTGGGCCGAGGCGGCGGTCGGCCTGATGGAGCGCGGACTGCTGCCCTCCGGTGAGGTCCTGTACTGCACCGAGCACACCGAGGCCCTCGTCCTGCTCCAGCCCGAGGAACTCATCGAGGACCTGTCCCGCCGCTGCCTGGCCCCCCTCGACCACTGCGGCCCCGCACACGGCCGCCGCCTCGCCGAGACCCTGCTCGCCTGGCTGGAAACGCGCGGCGGCGCCCCCGAGGTGGCCGCGCGGCTCGGCGTGCATCCGCAGACGGTGCGCTACCGCTTGCGGCAGATACGGGAGCTGTGGGGCGACGAGGTCGACGACCCGGACCGCCGCTTCGAGCTGGAGCTGGTGCTGCGGGCGCGCAGGCTGCGGGGTGGACTGGGCCGGGCCTGACCTGCGCGGCGCGCCCGCCGTGGACGTTCCTTCCGCACACAACATTCACAGCTGCGGCTTCCTCCGTATCGGCGTGGCGCTTAGCCTCCATGCCTCATGGACTACTGCCACGCGTGCCACAGGCACCTCAACGGCGCTCTCGCCTGCCCGGGGTGCGGCACCCCGGCCGAAGCCTGTCGCCAGTACGCGGAGGCGGTCGCCGCCCGGGAGGGGACCGGCCCCCTCGACGAGGCGGACGACGAGCGGGCGCCGGGCGCCGGGCGCACCACGGCCAGGGGGCGGCGCGGGGAGCGGACCCGCCGCACGGCCCAGCACCGCCGCAGGCGGCGCACGCTGCTCCTCACCGCCGCGGGCGTCGCGCTCGCCGCGGGCGGGCTGAGCCTCGCCGAACTCGGTACGGAGTCCGCGGCGCGGGGGCCGGGGGCCGCGTCCGCGGAGGATCGCGAGGGGGCGCCGGACGGCGTGGCCGGGAGCGCCGGTGCCACCACGGGCGCCGGGGCGACGGCGGAGCCGGTGTCCTCGTCGGGGTCGCCGTCGCCGTCGGACTCCGACGCGATTGCCGGTCCCGGCGGGAGCAAGAGGTCCAAGACCAAGACCAAGACCAAGACCAAGGCCAAGGACCGGAGCGGTGCTCCCGTGGGCCGGGGTGCCGGGGACACGGAGGGCGGCCAGGGCCCGGAGGGCGGCGGGGCCCCCTCGGCATCCGCCGGAAGCGGAACCTCCGACGCCCCCGCACCCGACCCCACGTCCGACCGCCCCACGAGCCCCCCGCAGGACCCGTCCCCGCACCCCTCCACCACGAAGCCCCCGAACGACCCCACCCCGACCCCGACCCCGTCCGAAACCTGCGACCGCTTCCTGTGGTGGTGCACCTAGGGCGCCCCGCCAGGGGCGCGGGGAACTGCGCGCTCAGCCACGAAGAAGCCGCAGACGCGTCTGCACTGTTGCTCGACGCACGCGTCTGCGGCTTGTGTCGGGTTGGCCGCGCAGTTCCCCGCGCCCCTCAGGGGGCGCCCCGTCAGGGGCGCGGGGAACGGCGCGCTCAGCCCAGGAAAAGCCGCGGACGCGTCTGCCGAGTGACTACGCAGATGCGTCTGCGGCTTGTGTCGGGTTGGCCGCGCAGTTCCCCGCGCCCCCTACGGGGCGCCCCCCTGGCCGAGCATCCTCTGCAAAAGCCCACGCAGTGAAACCCGCTCCTCGCGCGACAGCTCCCCCAGCGGCTCCCGCGCGAAGTCCAGCGACTCGCGCAAGCTGCGCGCGGTGTCGAGCCCCTCCTCAGTGGGCGCCGCCAGCTTCACGCGTCGGTCGGCCGGGTCGGGGCGCCGCTCGACGAGCCCGCGCGCCTCCAGGCGGTCCACGATGCCGGTGACGTTCGACGGCTCGCACTTCAGTTTCTGCGCGATGCGGCGCATGGGCATCGGCTCCAGGGAAAGGAGCCCGAGCACCCGAGCCTGCGCGCCGGTCAGCGCGTGCTTGCCCGCGGCGACCTCGTACTCCTCGTAGTACCGCGCGACGACGGAGCCGATGAGCTCGACGACTTCGAGCGTCAGCGGATCGGTTCGGGAGGCGGCGGCCCGGGAGTCGTCGGTGCCCGGCTTCTGGGTGACCATGCGCTCCAGCGTACCCAAATACTTGACAACATGAAATATCAAAGCACATGCTTATTTCAGAACGTGAAGCATCTGAAGCATCTGAGCCATCTGAAGCATCTGAAGCATCAGGGAAATCTGAGGAGGACGCCCCCATGTCCGTCACCCCCGAGCAGCTCCCGGCCGCCGGTCGCGCCTGGCACCTCGTGCGCCGCCCGCACGGCTGGCCGGTCCCTGAGGACTTCGCTCTCCGCGAGGCCCCGGTGGAGGCCCCGGCCGAGGGGGACCTGCTCGTCCGGAACCTGCACTTCTCGGTCGACCCCTATATGCGGGGCCGCATGAACGACGTGAAGTCGTACATCCCGCCGTTCCAGCTGGACCAGCCGATGGAGGGCGGGGCGGTAGGCGTCGTCGTGGCGTCGAACGCGGACGGCTTCGCGGCGGGCGACCACGTCCTGCACTTCGCGGGCTGGCGCGAGTACGCCACGTTGCCTGCGAAGCAGGTCACGAAGGTGGACCCGGACGCGGCCCCGCTGTCGGCGTACCTCGGTGTGCTCGGCATGACGGGCCTGACGGCGTACGCGGGCCTCCTCGAAGTCGCCTCCTTCAAGGAGGGCGACGCGGTCTTCGTCTCCGGCGCGGCCGGGGCCGTCGGCTCCGAGGTCGGCCAGATCGCCCGGCTCAAGGGCGCGTCGCGCGTCATCGGCTCGGCGGGCTCGGACGAGAAGGTCAAGCTCCTGACCGAGGAGTACGGCTTCGACGCGGCGTTCAACTACCGCGACGAGCGCCCGGTCGTCGAGCAGCTCAAGGAGGCCGCCCCCGACGGCATCGACGTCTACTTCGACAACGTCGGCGGTGAGCACCTGGAGGCCGCCCTCAGCTGCCTGAACCGGCACGGCCGCGTCACCGTCTGCGGCATGATCGCGGGCTACAACGACACGGAGCCCACCCCCGGGCCGCGCAACATGTTCATGATCATCGGCAAGGCGCTGCGGCTCCAGGGCATGCTCGTCCGGGACCACGAGCACCTCCAGCCGCAGTTCGTGCGCGAGGTCGGCGCGTGGGTGCGGTCCGGGGAGCTCAAGTACGACGAGACCTTCAAGCACGGTGTCGAGAGCGGGGTCGAGGCGTTCCTCGGCATGCTGCGGGGCGAGAACACGGGAAAGATGATCGTGTCCCTCGACGTGTGAGGTTTCCCGGGGCCCCGAGGGTTCCGCGATCTCCAGTCTCTTTCACCATCCGATAAAGTAATTCCACAACTGCCGGGTCGGCGGGCGCGCGGCGCGGCACATCCCAGGAGGAATCGGCAGTCATGACCATCCAGAAGATCGACGTCAAGTACACCGCCGTGGCCACCGCGGAGAACGGCCGTGACGGCCGCGTCGCCAGTGACGACGGCAAGCTCGACGTCGTCGTCAACCCGCCGAAGGAGATGGGCGGCAGCGGGGCGGGCACCAACCCCGAGCAGCTCTTCGCCGCCGGGTACAGCGCCTGCTTCCAGGGGGCGCTCGGCGTGGTCGCCCGCCGCGAGAAGGCCGACATCTCCGGGTCGACGGTGACCGCGAAGGTCGGCATCGGCTCCACCGAGGCCGGCGGGTTCGGCCTCGAGGTCGAGATCACCGCGTCCATCCCGAACGTGGACACCGCGACGGCGCAGTCCCTCGTGGGGAAGGCCCACGAGGTCTGCCCCTACTCCAACGCGACCCGCGGCAACATCAAGGTGGACCTGAAGGTCGCCTGAGGCCCTTGCCTCCCGCCCCGCCCTCTGCACGGCGGTCGGCCCCTGGCTCGGCGCAGGGGGCGGGGGCTGGAGACGGCAAGACGTCAGGCGTTGTCGAACCAGCCTGCTTTGACGCCTGACACGAAGGAAGAGTAAGTGGCTATCGGGAAGTTCAGGGTCGGGCCGGTCGGGCGCTTGGAGTCACGGACGGGGACGACACCGCTCGTGACGACAAGGTTGGCGGCGACCTCGACGCAGTCGCCGCCGTTGTTGCTGTAGGAGGACTTGAACCAGAGCGGGGATTCGGTCGTCACGGTTTGCCCTTTCGTACCTGCTCGATCATGGCCACAGATGCCGCCTGGGACAGCGATTCGGCCTGTAGCTGATGGTAGGCCGTCAACATGGGCTCAACGGACGCGCTCTCGCGGTCCAGATTGCCCTGCGCCTGGGACTCCGCGTAGCAGACGACGGACCGGTCCGGCAGCGTCAAGAGGTTAACCGGCAGGTCAAAAGTGCGACGCTCGCCGATGTCGTACGGCACCACCTGTAGCAGCGTGTTCGGCGACTCGGCGAACACGGCCAGGTGGGCTAGTTGGGCGTCCATGACGGCCGGTCCACCGACGGTACGGCGGATACAGCTTTCGTCCATGGCCACGAACAGCATGGGAGGGCGGGGGCGCTTCAGGGCCACCTGTCGCTGCGCCAGGAACGCCACGCGATCATCCGCCTGTTCGGGCGTGATGGCACCCCGCCGTACGGCACTGTCTGCCAGGACCCGCGCGTACTCCGGTGTCTGCAACAGGCCAGGAATGATCCCGATGTTGTACAGCCGAAGCTCGACGGCCCGAGCCTCGTACTTGACGTACTCCGGGAACCCCTCCAACAGGCCGCCCTGGCGGACCTGGCGGTACTCCCGCTCGAACGCGTCCGCGGATCCCTCAAGGCCGAGCGACCGGTCCGCGCTACGCGAGAAACGGAGAGTTGGAGGCTTCCGACCAGTTTCGACCGCCGAGATATGCACGCTGGAATAGCCCATGCGGTCTGCCAGCTCGTCTTGGGTCCAGCCGCGCGCCTCGCGCAGACCGCGCATCCGCGCACCGTACGCCGCCTGCGGCGAAGCGTCGGGGTTCAACTCCTTGCGATTCAAAGGTCGTTCGCCAGCCTTTCGTTCTCTTCTGACAGGTTGAACGGTTCCCAGGTGTGGTCCACGCTGATTCCCCCCGGTAGTCATAGCACTACGGAGAGGAGCGGATGTGTCCAGTGGCGATGTCATCGAGTACCGCGCCGAAGCGGTCGGTACAGGCCTGGCCGGTGGGCAGCAGGTCCGGGTCGTGCTCGGCACGCTCGCGACCCCGTATCTCGGAATCACGATGCGGTGGGTGGGCACGCAAGCCCACCGCATCGCGGACGCACTCGACCCGGAGCCGTGTGCGCCGTGGCTCGCGGACGCGCCGGATGCCCTGGTGAAGCTCGACCTTCCGGAATGGGCTCCCGACGTACCGACGGAGTTGCGGGCGTGGTGCGCGGACAAGGAGAGAAGACGAGCCGCGCGTGACCGACTCCGCGCCGGACGGCCGTTCGCGCTCTCTGCGGTCGACCACTCGGGGACCTACTGCGTGTGGGTCGTCCCTGTGGACGTGCCCGCATCACACACCGCTGATCTCCCCGTTTCCGGGCGGTTCGAACAAGATGACCGACCCCTCATCGGTGGCGGGAATCAGCAATCCTGGAGAGGCCAATTCGCATGTCGAGCAACCATGTTGTCGCTGCCCCATCACCCCGCCGCCGCATCGGAGCAGTAGTTCTGGTGCGCAACGCGCAGGGAGACGTGCTCATGGTCAAACCGACGTCCAAGCACGCGGACAGTGAGAGTGGGTGGCAGCTCCCGGGAGGGCGCGCGCATGCGGGCGAGACCATCGCCGCCGCTGCGGTCCGCGAACTGTTCGAGGAGACCGGAGTGCGGTGCCACATCGCGCACGCGCTCGTGATCGACCAAGTGCCCGCCGACGAGGACGGCAAGCGTGCCGAGGGCTACGACATCGTGGTGGAGGGCAGCACGCTCACCACGAGCGAAGCAGCCGCCGTGACGCTGCCCGAGTCCGCTCGTGCGGAGTTGTCCGACCTCAGGTGGGTTCCGCTCGAACAGCTCGATCAACTGGCGTTCCCGCGCCAGGCGGGGTGCGTCAAGGCAGCCGTACGCGCCTACTCCTACGGGATGCGGATCCCGCTGTACCGGCTCGGTAGGCCCGCTGACGCTCGATAGTGCACACACACCGCTGATGAACCGCACCGACTGCCCAGGAGGAACACAGCATGAGTATCGCAACCGCCATGCCCGTCCCGTTCGGAGTTCGACACTTGGTGTCACCCCCTCCGTCGGACGGTGAGACGCCCGTGATCACGTACAGCGAACGGCTCCAGCTCAGCGTCTCCGCCGAGGGCAACCCTTGGCACGCGATCACGGCGGAGATGCCCGAGACGCAGACCGAGACCAGCAATGGCGACGGGCAGAAGCCTGGTTCCGACAGCGGAACCGACCTGTACTGAGATGAGGACCATCCTCATCCTCACCGGCCGGGACGATCTCACGGCCGATGCGGTGGTCGAGGAGTTGGTGAAGCGCGGTGAGACAGTCGTCAGGTACGACACCGCCGACTTTCCCACCGCTTCCCGTCTGGCCGTCTCCCTCACCCGGGACGGCTGGACGGGGTCCCTCGCCGGCTCCCGCACGGTCCGCCTGGAATCCGTCAAGTCGGTGTGGTGGCGCCGCCCAGGCGAGTTCCGGACCCCCGCCGACTGGCCCGGACACGCTCGCGCGCTCGCGGTCTCCGAAGCACGTTCAGGACTGCTCGGCGTACTCGGCTCGCTGCCCGTCCGCTGGATCAACCATCCCTCGCGGGACGCCGCCGCGAACTACAAGCCGGTTCAACTCGCCGTTGCCGCCCGCTGCGGCCTTGCCGTACCCCGATCCGTGATCACGTCGGACCCCGAGCACGCCCGGACGTTCATGGGGGACGACACGGTTGTCTACAAGGGGCTCGGCGGGGGCGTGCTCGGCCCCGGAGGGAAACGCCGGTTCCTCCCCGTGGCACTCGTCTCCGGAGACCAGGTGGACGACGGAGTGAGTGGCACTGCCCACCTGTTCCAGGAGCACGTGGACAAGGCGTACGAAGTGCGCTTGACCGTGATCGGGGACCGCATGTTCCCCGTCGCCATCCACGCCGACAGCGAAGCCGCTCGACTCGACTGGCGTACCGACTACCGGTCCCACACGTACGAGGTGGTGGGCATCCCCTCGGAGATCGAGAAGGGGGTCCGCCGGCTCATGGATGAACTCGGTCTGTACTTCGGCGCGCTGGACTTCGCCGTCACGCCCGCTGGACGTTGGGTGTTCTTCGAGGTGAACCCCAGCGGCCAATGGCATTGGCTCGCGGTCAAAGCAGCGGTGCCGCTCGTTGAAGCCATGGCCGACGCACTGCAAGGAGAGAGCGCATGACCGAAGTGCCCGCATGGACCGGCGCCGCCCGCGCGCTCGCCGACCGAGTGACCGCCGACGCGCCCGCATGGCATGACGCAGTGAGCAGCACCCCCCGGCACCGGCTGGTCCCGCGCTGGTGGCGGCGCATCCCGGACAGCCCGACGCAGGAATGGGAGTTGGTGAGCCCGCCCGAGGGCTCCGCCGAGCTGTTGCGTGCCGCCTACGCCGACGAGACGCTGGTGACCCGCGTGGGTACCGCACACGCGGACCACGCGGCCCCGGGCGCGCACGGCAGCGGCGACCCCACGTCGTCCAGCACCCTGCCAGGGCTCATTGTCTCCATGGCCCACCGGCTCGACGTCAAGACCGGCCACCGGGTGCTCGACGTGGGGACGGGCTCCGGGTACTCCGCCGCTCTGTTCGCGCGCCGGTTCGGGGACGAGAACGTGACGAGCGTGGACGTGGACCCGTACCTGATCGAGGCCGCCGGTACGCGTCTCGCCGAGTTCGGGCGAACCCCCCGCATGCAAGCCATCGACGCGACCGGGGAACTCCCCGATACGGAGTACGACCGCATCATGGCGACGGTTTCCGTGCGGCCCGTCCCCGCGTCCTGGCTCCGCGCGCTCCGCCCCGGCGGGCGGCTCGTGACGACCATCGCGCACACCGCGCTACTGATCACGGCGGACATGGGGAGCGACGGCATCGCGCGAGGGGCCGTCCAGCCCGACCCGGCCACGTTCATGGAGACTCGGCAGGAAGCTGACTACCCGGGAAAGCTGGACGACGTGTTCGTTTCCGCCCGGACGCGAGAGGGCGAGGACGTACGGTCCCCGCACGGTCCGATCCCCGACCTCTGGCAGGAGTGGCCGCTCCGGTGGCTGTATGAGCTGGACACGCCCGGAGTCGAGACCCGCGCGGCCACCTTCCCGGACGACGGGCCGCGCGTCGTGTGGCTTCTCGCCGCGGACGGGGCATGGGCCCGAGCGGAGGACGGCCCCCGCCCGCTGATCCATCAGGGCGGCCCCCGCAGACTCTGGGACGACCTGGAACGGGTCCGCCGCACGTGGGAGGAGAAGAACAGGTTTGCTCTGCACACACTGCGCGCGGAACTCTCGGCCGAGGGCAGCCACCTCCAGGCCCCGGACGGAACGTGGCGACTCTCGATCTGACGCTGCCCGAGCCCGCTGAAGGACGAGGCGGGGGACCCCGTCAAGGCCCCCCGCCAAGACCTACCGCACAGCGAACAACGCCCGCCCCACCTGAGCGAACACCCCCTTCGGATGCCCCCGGAACAACGGCTCCGTGCCGAAGAGGACCACCCGGGCCCCGCCCGCGGAGACCCCGCTCACGACGGAAGCCTCCCCGGCGGCGTCCGCGGGCCCTCCGGCCCCGGAAGAGTCGGCGCGCCAGTGCCCGGACACCAGCGGCTTGCCGCCCGCGTAGGCCTGTTCCACCCGGACCCCACTCCCGAGCCCGGTGAACCACATCGGGGCGTAGACGAAGCCGTACCCGGTACCGGAACCGGCCACGGCGCCACCGGCGTTGCGGACCCGGACCACCCCGTTGGCGTCCCCGTTGCCCTCGACGGCCGTGACGGACAGCAGCTTCGCGGCCGAGTTGAGTGCGGCACCCCCGGCGCCCCGCCCGACGACCCCGCCGCCCCCGGCGAGGAACGCGTCGAGCCGTTCGCGCGCCGCGGGCTTCAGGTCCGCGCGGTCGAGGCCGGACGAGACGAAGAGCACGTCGGCGCGGCGCCAGTCGAAGCCGTCGTTGAGGACGGCGGTCGACACCGGCACCACGTCGAAGTTCATCTCACGGAGCGCGAACAGCTCCCCGGGCGTCACCGCCGCGGCGACCCGCGTGCGCCGCACCTTCTCCCCGCCGCGCGCCGTGGTCGCGGAGAACGCCACGTCGTACTTCCGCGCCGCCGCCCGCGCGGCCCGCCGCGCCGACCCCGGCACGAGAACACTGCCGTCCTTCAGCCGGCGCACCGAAACCCCCTCCCGCAGAAGGGAGTTGAGGGCGGCCACCTCGCGCGCGTCGTCGAGCCGCAGCCGCAGGTCACCGCGCGGCGCCACATATCCGACCCCGGCCGCCGCCGCGACCGCCCGTGACGGCACCGCGGCCGGGCTCCCCTTAGGCACGGGCCGGACCGTCGCGCCCCACAGCCGCCCGAGGCTCCAGCCCGAGATGTCGTACATCGTGGACACCTTGTCGCTGATGTCGCGGCCGTCCGCGAGCATCACGTTCGCGATGCCCCGCTTGGGCTGGCGCATGTCGACGAGGTAGGAGCCCTTCCCGTACCGCTTGCCGCCGAGCCGGAAGTCCTTCGTGGCCCGCCGCACCCGTACGTCGTTGGCGAGGAGATGGTCCACGAGCCGGGCCGCCGCCGTGGCCGAGCGCTGGTCGCGGCCCGCGGCTGGGACGACGTACGCACGCGGGAACTTCGTCGTGTAGACGTCCTCCGGGCCGATGCCCGGGACACCCGGCACCGTCTCCTCGGAGATCTCCACCGAAGGGGCCCCCGCCGCGCCGCGCCGGAACACCTCGATCTGGTCGGCGATCAGCGACCGCCGGTGCTTACGGGCGTAGTCGAGCGTCGCCGTCATGGCCGCGCCCGCGATGTCCGTGTTGACCGCGGAGCGGCGGCGCAGCTCGGCGACCGGCTCGGAGTCGTACTCCTCGTTGTTGACCTGCATCGGGAACTCGATGGTGTGCGCGGCGACCGCGCCGTGGAACGGCATGTACTGCGGGGTGAAGATGGGCGGCCAGTCGTCCCAGCCCTCCTGCTGGTCGCGGAAGGGGATGACGGCCGGAAGGACGCCGTCCTTCGCCTCGGTGTAGCCGAGGCCGTTGACGGCCTTCTCCATGCCGAGGGCGTTGGCGTAGGTGTTCTTCAGGAACAGGTCGTACTCGTAGTTCTCGCCGTGCGGCGGCGTCGTCGGCTCGATGAGCGTGCCGTTCACGTAACCGTGCAGGTCGATCATCACGGCGGGCTGCTTGTCGATGGCGATGCGCCGCACCGCGCGCGTCTCGGGCTGGGTCCCGGTGATGAAGTCCCGGTTCAGGTCGAAGCCGTTCGCGTTCTCGCGGGTGCCCGCGACGCGGCCGTCGGGGTTCATGGTGACGTTGACGTACAGGCGGTGGTGGGCGAGCAGGTCACGGGTCCTCGCGTCCTTGGCCCGTGCCAGCTTCTCGATGAGCTTCAGGGCCGCGTCGGTGCCCTCCCACTCGTTGCCGTGGATGTTGTTGTTGATGAACACCGGAGCTTTGTAGGCGGACTTGAGTGTCTTGTCCGCGGCGGCCGCGGCGGGCTCGTTCTCGATGCGTTCGCGCATCCGCTTCTGCCGGGCGGCCTCGCGCGCCGACTCGGGCGCGGTGACCGTCACCAGATACAGATCGTGGCCGCCCGCCGAGCGCCCGGTGATCTCGACGCTCACGCGGTCGCCGATGCCCTGGATCCTGTTCAGCTCCGGGGCGATGGCGTGGTACGGGGTCAGGCCCAGCTTGATGGACTTGTCGGCCGGGTTCTCCGGCACCGAGGCGAGGCGGCGCTCGCGTGGATAGCCGCGCTCGGCGCCGGTGCGGGCGGCCACCGGCGCGTCGTCGAGGGCGCGGGCCGCGGCGCTCTCCGGAGCGCGGGCGGCCCGGTCGGCGTCGCCGAGCGGGGACTGGTCGCGGACCACCGCCCGCGGCGCCGGGTCGGCACTCGCGCCACCCGGCGTGAGCACGGTGAACAGCAGGGTGCCCGCGGCGGCCGACGCGGTGAGGAGCACCGGTCTTGACGGTCTTGATGGCCGGGATATGCCCATACGTACCTCCGGAACAGGGGTCGGACACCGACCCGGGAGAGCAGTGACGAGAAGAGACGAGAAGATCGGTACGGGAGGTCTACAGGCTGAAACCGGCGACAACAAGAGGGATAGTGTGTGCCGCATGCGTGAACTGGGCCGGGGTTTCGGCTATCTGGTGAAGGGACAGCGCTGGGTCGCCCAGCACGGCAAGCAGTTCGGATGGGGGCTGCTGCCAGGGCTGATCACTCTCGTCCTGTACGCGGGCGCGCTCGTCGCGCTCGCGCTGTGGGGCACGGACCTGGTGTCGTGGGCGACGCCGTTCGCCGACGACTGGTCCGACCCGTGGCCGGGCCTGTTCCGCGGCTTCCTGACCGCGCTGCTCTTCGCCCTGGCGCTGCTTCTGTCCGTCGTCACCTTCACGGCGGTGACGCTGCTGATCGGCGAGCCCTTCTACGAGTCCCTCTCCGAGCAGGTCGACATCTCCGTCGCCGGGTTCGCCCCCGAGTCGGGCCTGCCGCTCTGGCGCGAGCTGCTGATCTCCGTACGCGACAGCCTGCGCATCGTGGTGCGGGCCGCGCTGTGGGGCGTGCTCCTGTTCGGCCTCGGCTTCCTGCCCGTTGTCGGCCAGACCGTGATCCCCGTCATCGGGTTCTTCGTCACCGGCTTCTTCCTCGTCGAGGAGCTGACGGCGGTCGCGCTGGCACGCCGTGGCGTACGGCTGCGCGACCGCCTGGCCCTGCTGCGCGCCCGCAAGACGCTGGCGTGGGGCTTCGGCGCTCCCCTCGCGGTCTTCTTCCTGGTGCCGTTCGTCGCCGTGTTCCTCATGCCGGGCGCGGTCGCCGGGGCGACGCTGATGGCGCGGGACCTCATGGGCGAGGACACCGGCGACCCCGACGACCCTGACGACTCCGACGGCTCCGACGACAGCGCGGACGGCGACGTGCGGGTCACGGGCGGTACCGCGGGCGGCGGCGCGCCTACCGTCCGCTAGCCTCCACGGCCGTCACCACGATCCGCCGCACCTGCCCGACGATGTCCACGCGGTTGCGCTCGAACTCCGCGTCGGTGACCTTCCCCGTCGCCGGGTCGGTGTTCCCGGCGCCGAACTGGAGCACCGGCGTGTGCACATGGCCGCCCGGGAGGCGGTCGTGCAGCCCGAGCCGGTCGCGCAGCAGCGTCGCCCGGTAGGCGATCTCGTTGGACAGATAGTCCCCGCCGCCGCCCGCGCGGGCCGTCGAGCCCGGCGTCGGGCCGTCCGGGCGCTGCACCGGCGTGGTGCCGCCCGCGGGGATCTCGGTGACGGCCGTGTTGTCGTACACGGGGAAGCGGCCGGTGTCCGCGGCGACGATGTCCTTGTACGGGAGGGTCGTCGTCGTCCACTGCGGCTGCGAGGCGGGGTCGGACACCGGGACGGTCTCCGTGCGCGACAGGTTCTCGTTGTCCCCGAACCCGCCCCGCCAGGCCCCGTTGGTCCGCTCGATGTCGAACTTGCCGACCCGGCCCTGGCTCACGGTCGTGAACAGGTCGACGCGCGGCAGCTGCCGCCGAAGGACCCGCTCCACCGTGCCCTGCTCGAAGTCCGTCCAGCGCACCGGGAAGACGGCCGTCTCGATGCGTACGAGTCCCTCGGCGGTCCGTACGACGGTGCCGTCGAGGGCGAGCGCGGTGGCGCCCGAGGGGTTGCTGATGCGGGTGTCGCGGTCGAGCGTGAACGGGTCGAACCCGGTCACCAGGACCCGCTTGATCCCCTTGTGCTTCCCCTTGCCCTTCGGGTGCGTGCCGTTCGGGCCCTTCGGGAAGTCGATGGTGTCCTGGCCGCGGGACGTCGTCTCCAGGTCGGCGAGCAGCCGCTGCCGCCGGGTGTCGTCGAGGTCGAACCCGCGCGGCTCCCAGCCGCGCAGCGCCCGCGTCATCCCGAGCCGCGCCCAGTACAGCGGCCGGTCGTCGTCCCTGCTGAGGTCGCCGGTCACCGGGGAGCGCCCCTGCGCCCGGTCCACGGCCCGCCGCCACAGCGACTGCCCCTCGTGCGCGACCAGACGCCGGGCCTGCGCGTAGGAGCGCACCCGGTCCAGGTCCCGCGTGAAGCCGGGCGCCACGCGGTCGAATCCGCTGCGCCGCAGGATCTCCTGCGGCGCGGCGCGGTCCAGGCGCTGCTCCTCGACGGTGGGGGCGCCGGCCCGAGCGGTGCCGTCGGCCGCGGCGGGCGGGACCACGGCCCCCGCGAGCAGCACGGCGCCGAACACGCCGCAGACGCCGAGCCGTCGGCCTGATATCCCAGGGGTGGGGGACAGAGCCACGTGAGTCCTTCCGTTGCAGGTGAGGTGGCCGAAGTATCCCGGGACAGGCGCCTGTGGCGCCATGGTTCCCGGGGACGAGATCCGGTCCGGGCCTGTGGACGCCGGGCGTCACACCGCGTCCGCGCCCGCCTCCCGCAGCGCCCGCAGGAAGGGGGCCACCGCGGGCGGCGCCGTACGGTCCCGTGGCGTCGCCGCGTACACCGCCCGGGTGGGGGCGTCCTCGTCCCGTACGGGGATCAGGGCGACGTCCGGCCGCACCCCCTGCGCCGCCAGGGCCGGGACCAGGGCCACGCCGAGGCCCGCCGCGACATAGCCCAGCTTGGCGGTCCACTCGCCCACCACATGGGCGACGCGTGGCGAGAAGCCGTGCGGTCGCGCCGCGTCGAGCAGGGTGCCCGCCGGCTCGGGACTGCCGGACACCCAGTCCTCGTCGGCGAGCCGGGCCAGGCCGACGCGGGGCTCGCCCGCGAGCGCGTGCCCCGCGGGCACCGCCACGTACAGCGGCTCGTCGAGGAGGTGATGCAGCTCGACGGTCCCCTCCGGGAGCGGCCCGCCCGTCGTGGACACCACGGCCAGGTCGAGCTCGCCCGCGGCCAGGCGCCCGAGGAGCGGGCCGGTGAGGCCCTCCTCACGGGCCAGGGAGACCCCGGGGTGGCGGGCCCGGAACAGGGCGATCGCCCGTGGCACCAGCGCCGCGTCCGCCGTCGCGAACGCCCCGAACCGCAGCCGCCCGCCCGCCACCCGGTTCAGGTCCCGCAGCTCCCGCCGCAGCAGGGCCAGGCGGTCGAGCGCCGCCGCGACGTGCGGGAGCGCGGCCGTGCCGTGCGCGGTGAGGCGCACCCCGCGCGGCAGCCGGTCGAACAGCGGCGCACCGCCGAGGGCCGCCTCCAGCGAGGCGATCTGACGGGACACCGCGGACTGGGTCCAGCCGAGGCGGCGCGCGGCCACGGTGAAGGAACCGTGCCGGGCCACCTCCAGGAACGCGCGCAGCCATATCGTGGAGAGTTCGGACTCATGCGTATCAGGCATGCGGGCCATGCTAAGCATGCGCTTGTCGCATTCTCCGCCCGGTCCTAACGTCGTCGGCATGAACCACGACAACGCCAAGGACGGCGTCAGGCGCGACGACCGGCACGGCGACGCGTCGCCGCTGCCCCGTGTCGCGTTCCTCGGGCTCGGGCACATGGGTGCCCCGATGGCGCGGCGGCTGCTCGCCGCCGGATATCCCCTCACCGTGTGGAACCGCACCGCCGCGAAGGCGGGCCCCCTGGTGGCGGAGGGCGCGCGCGCCGCGTCCGGGCCCGCCGACGCCGTGCGCGACGCGGAGGTCGTCCTGACGATGCTCGCGGGCCCCGACGCCCTGCGCGCCGTAGCCGACGCCCTCGTGCCCGTGCTGCGGGACGGCGTGCACTGGGTGGAGATGTCGACCGTCGGGCCCGACGCCGTACGGGAGCTGGGGGAGCGGGTGCCCGCGGGCGTCACGCTCGTCGACGCGCCCGTCATGGGCAGCACGGACAAGGCGGCCGCGGGGGAACTCGGCATCCTCGCGGGCGGCGACGCCACCGGGGCCGAACCGGTCCTCACCCACCTCGGCACGGTGACCCGCACCGGCCCCCTCGGCTCCGGCGCCGCGCTCAAGGTCGTCGTGAACACCGCCGTGCTCGGCGGCGTCGCCCTGGTCGCGGAGGCGATGGCCCTGGCCGACGCGCTCGGCCTCGACGAGGAGGTGGCCCGCGGCGCCCTCGCCCGCGGCCCGCTCGCGGGCGCCGTCGCCCGTGCCTTCGCCACCGACGTGCACTTCGGCAACGACCTCGCCGTGAAGGACGTGGCCCTGGCCACGGACACGGCCCGGCTGCCCGCCATGGAGGCCGTCCTCGCCCACTTCCGCGCGGCGGCGGACCCGTCCGTGGCCCACGAGGACATCGCCCGCGCCGTCCCCCACATCCGCGCCCACCGCTCGTAGCCCCCGTACGGAACAGGAGTCCCGCCCATGAACGTCACGATCGGCAACCCCGCCGCCGCGCCCCGGCCCCTCGGCCCCTACTCCCAGGTCGCCCGCGTCGAACTGGCCGACGGCGGCGCCCTGTTGTACCTCTCGGGCCAGATCGGCGACGGCGAGGGGATCGCCGCGCAGACCCACGACGTCTTCGCCACCCTCACCGCCCTGCTCGACGCCCACGGCGCGACGCTCGCCGACATCATCAACATCCGGACGTTCCTCACGGACATGGACGACCTGCCCGGCTACGCCGCCGTCCGCCGCACCTATCTCACCGGCACCCCGCCCACCAGCACCACCGTCGCCGTGCCGCGCCTCTTCCGGCCCGAGGCGCTGATCGAGGTGGAAGTGGTGGCCGCCCTCCCGCCACTCGCGGACCGGAACTGACCGCGAGTCCTCCTACCTTCGGGGCATGACGAACAAGACATCGCACGCCCAGAACACGCACGTCCAGAGCACGGCCGCCGAGAACACGGACACCCAGAACATCCACCTCGTCGCCGGTGCCACCGGCACCGTCGGCCGTGAGGTCGTCCGCGAGCTCCTGGAGCGCGGGCAGCGGGTCCGCGCGCTGACCCGTGACGCGTCCAAGGCATCGTTCCCCGAGGGCGTCGAGGCGGTCCAGGGTGACCTCCGTGAGCCCGCGAGCCTCAAGGCCGCCCTGGAGGGCGCGACGGGCCTGCACCTGATCACCTTCTCCGGTGCCTACGAACCGCTGGAGACGGGGCCGGAGATACTCGCCCTGGCCCGCGAGGCGGGGGTGCGCCGGGTCACCGTCCTGCACGGCGGCGGCGCCTCCCCGCTGGAGGACGCGGTGCGCGCGTGCGAGCTGGACTGGACCGTCGTCAAGCCGGTCGAGTTCATGGGGAACAGCCTGGAGTGGGCGGAGTCCGTGCGCGCCGACAGCACGGTGCGGGCACCGTTCACCGACCGGCTCAGCGCCCTGGTGCACGAGAGCGACATCGGCGCGGTGATCGCCGTCGCGCTCGTCGAGGACGGCCACGCCGGGCAGGAGTACGTCGTGACGGGCCCGCAGGCCCTCACGGTCGTGGAGAAGGTGGCCACCCTCGCCGAGGCGCGCGGCAGCGACATCGCCCTCGTCGAGCTGACGGAGGAGCAGGCCGCCGCCGGGATGCGGGCCGAGGGGCACGACGAGGGCCTGATCGCCTGGCTGCTCGACGTCTACAAGAACACCCCGCCGGAGGGCCGCACGGTGCTCGACACGGTGCCCCGCGTCACCGGCCGCCCGGCCCGCACCTACGCCGACTGGGCCCGCGAGCACGCCCCGTCGTTCCGCTGAACCACCCGGCTGTGACCGCCGACCCGCCGCGGAGAAGCTACTGGCTCCGCGGCCGGGCGGCGGTCACGGCCTTGTAGGCGATGTCCGCGAGGTGCGACTGCCCGTTCTTGCTCGGGTGGAACCAGTCCCAGTGGCTCAACTGGTCGCCGTCGAAGCGGAAGTCGAACACGGCCCCGCCGTCGTAACGGCAGCGCAGGTCCTTGGCGCAGACGTCCTTGAGTACCTTGTTGTACGCCACGACCCGGTCCTGCACCGACTGCCGCCGCAGAGTCGCCGAGCGGTCCATGGAGTCCGCGTCGGCCAGCATCGACGCGCAGATGCCGAGCTTCCACACCTGCTTGCCGAGCTGGTTGGTGCGCCCCTCGGACCACAGCCGCTTGAGGTCCGGCACGCTGGACACGTACACCTGCGCCTTGGGCTGGGTGCGCCGCAGGGTGCGCAGGGATTCCCGGAAGTCGGCGCGGAAGTCCGCGACGGAGGTCATGTCGTCGGCCGAGGAGCGGCAGGCGTCGTTGGCGCCCGCCATCACCGTCACCAGTTCGGGGCCCTCGGCCGCCGCCCGGGTCATCTGGTCCGGCAGGTCCGCCATCCGCGCGCCGGTCTTGGCGTAGTTCCAACTGTGCGTCGACGCGCGCTGCTTGCCGAGCAGCCGCTGCGCGAGGCTGCGCACCCCGTCGTCGCTGCCGGTCGCCCAGGACACCTCCGGGCAGTCGGAGAGCACCGAGCAGGCGTCGAAGCCGCGGGTGATGGAGTCACCGACCGCGGCGACGGAGCGGGGTGAGGTGTCCCACACCCGGGCCGGCTTCGGGGCCGCCCGGTCCTGGGCCGAGCCTCCGCCCGGCGCCGGGGAGCCGTCGCCGGACGCGTCGCACGCGGTGAGCGTGGCGACGCCGGTGAGGGCCGCCGTCGCGAGGGCGACGGCGGCCCGTTTGCGGTGCTGTGGATTCCGCATCGTCGTCCCCTCAGTGTCGCTTCTGGGCCGGCCTCTGGGTCGGCCTCCGGGTCGGCCTCTGGGTCGCCCCTGTCGTCCAACGTGACGTCACACGTGCCCTCCGGGTTGCGTCCCGTCGCATGCCCTTATGTCCCAAAACTGCCCCGGGGACACCCAACCGGGGGTTTGCGGGCCTCCCAGCGAGTGAAACCTGGGAGTTTCCCGGCATGCGGACGGACGGTACGTCACACTCCTTGCCTCGCCGCACGGTAGCCTCGCCACCCAGTGGCACCTGGTTTTCCCGGTTCCGCTAAATTACATCACGTCACATCTGTCCCCTTTTTTGACTTTCCTCGCTTTTGGGGAATATCGCTCGGCACGGGCGCGAGGCCGCCGGGGAAGGCGCACCTCGTCCCACACTGGAGGTCCCGGTGACGACACGTGGAGTCCTGTACGTGCACTCCGCACCGCGCGCGCTGTGCCCGCACGTCGAGTGGGCCGTCGCGGGCGTGCTCGGCGCACGCGTCAGCCTCGACTGGATTCGGCAGCCCGCGGCGCCCGGCACATGGAGATCCGAGTTCTCCTGGAAGGGCTCGGCAGGCACCGCCTCCAAGCTCGCCTCCGCGCTGCGCGGCTGGGATCTGCTGCGCTTCGAGTGCACGGCGGAGCCGAGCGCGGCAGCCGAGGGCGAGCGCTACAGCGCCACTCCCCGGCTCGGCATCTTCCACGCCGTCACCGGCATCCACGGCGACATCCTGATCCCGGAGGACCGGCTGCGCGCCGCCCTCGCCCGTTCCCAGAGCGGGGAGAGCGACCTGGCGGCGGAGATCGCACGGCTCCTCGGCAAGCCCTGGGACGACGAGCTGGAGCCCTTCCGGTACGCGGGCGAGGGAGCTCCGGTGCGCTGGCTGCACCAGGTGGTCTGACCTGTGGCGGATGTGAAGAGGCCCACCCGGACCTGCCGGGTGGGCCTCTTCACGTACGTACGGGGCGGAGCATGTGGAACAGGTACGGCTCAGACCGTTCGGAAGGCGAGGACCACGTTGTGGCCGCCGAAGCCGAACGAGTCGTTCAGCGCCGCGATGGTGCCCTCGGGCAGCGCGCGCGGCTCGCTGCGGATGATGTCCGCGTCCACCTCGGGGTCGAGGTTCTCGATGTTGATCGTCGGCGGAGCCGTGCGGTGGTACAGGGCGAGGACCGTGGCGACGGTCTCGATGCCGCCGGCGCCGCCGAGGAGGTGACCGGTCATCGACTTCGTCGAGGCGACCGCCATGTGGTCGACGTCGTCGCCGAACGCCTGGCGCAGCGCCTTGATCTCACCGATGTCACCCTGCGGCGTCGAGGTGGCGTGCGCGTTGATGTGCGCGATCTCGGCGGGCTTCAGACCGGTGTTGTGCACCAGGTTCAGCAGCGCCTGAGCGATGCCGTTGCCGGACGGCTCGGGCTGCGTGATGTGGTGCGCGTCCGCCGAGATGCCCTGGCCGACGGCCTCCGCGTAGATGCGGGCGCCACGGGCCTTGGCGTGCTCCTCGGACTCCAGGACGATCACGCCCGCGCCCTCGCCGAGCACGAAGCCGTTGCGGTCGACGTCCCAGGGGCGGGACGCGCCCTGCGGGTCGTCGTTGTTCTTGGACATCGCCATCATGTTGCCGAACGCGGCGATGGGCAGCGGGTGCACGGCCGCCTCGGTGCCGCCCGCGACCACGATGTCGGCGCGGCCGGTGCGGATCATCTCGACGGCGTAGCCGATGGCCTCCGCGCCCGACGCGCACGCCGAGACGGGAGTGTGCACCCCGGCGCGGGCGCCGAGGGCGATGCCGACGTTCGCCGCGGGCGAGTTGGGCATCAGCATGGGGACGGTGTGCGGCGAGACGCGCCGGACGCCCTTCTCCTTCAGCACGTCGTACTGGTCGAGCAGAGTGGTCACACCGCCGATGCCGGAGGCGATGACCGCGCCGAGCCGGTCGGGCTCGACGGCGTTGCCGTCCTCGCCGGCCTTGCCGGTGAAGCCCGCGTCCTTCCAGGCCTCCTCGGCCGCGATCAGCGCGAACTGCGCCGAGCGGTCGAGCTTGCGGGCCTGCGGGCGCGGAATGATCTCGCTCGGCTCGACGGCGATCTGCCCGGCGATCCGGACCGGCAGGTCGGCGGCCCAGTCCTGCTCGAGAAGACTGACCCCGGAGCGCCCGGCGAGCAGGCCCTCCCAGGTAGAGGCCGCGTCGCCACCCAGCGGTGTGGTTGCGCCGATACCGGTGACGACCACGGTGTTATTGGTCGAGTTCACTGGATTTCTCTCTCCACGGTTGGTTCAGAATGCGGATGCGGCGGCGCCACCGCCGGGTGGCGGCTGGCATGAGCCCGGTCGACGCGAGCCCGGCTCGGCGGGCCCGAGCCGGAATCAGGCCTGGTGCTCCAGGATGTACTTGGTCGCGTCGCCGACCGTCTTGAGGTTCTTGACGTCGTCGTCCGGGATCTTCACGTCGAAGCGCTCTTCGGCGGCGACGACGACCTCGACCATGGACAGCGAGTCGACGTCCAGGTCGTCGGTGAAGGACTTGTCCAGCTGGACGTCCTCGACCGGGATGCCGGCGATCTCGTTGACGATCTCCGCGAGACCGTCGACGATCTCCTTCTCAGTGGCGGCCATGTGGGCGCTCCTTCTTGTGTATCCAGAGGGTGTGGCGGCATCCGCGCGAATCCGAAGATCCGCACGGGTGCCTAGGGGAGGGTAACGACCGTGGCGGCGTACACGAGACCCGCCCCGAAGCCGATGACGAGCGCGGTGTCGCCGCTCTTCGCCTCACCGGTCGCCAGGAGCCGCTCCATCGCGAGCGGGATCGAGGCGGCCGAGGTGTTGCCGGTGGTCTCCACGTCACGGGCGACCGTGACGTGCTCCGGCAGTTTCAGAGTCTTCACCATCGAGTCGATGATCCGCATGTTGGCCTGGTGCGGGATGAAGACGTCCAGGTCGTCCGCGGTGATTCCGGCGGCGTCCAGGGCCTGCTGGGCGACCTTCGCCATCTCGAAGACGGCCCAGCGGAACACCGCCTGGCCCTCCTGCGTGATGGCGGGGAACTTCGCCGGGGCGACGCCGCCCTCGCGGTACGCCTCCCAGGACTCGGTCTGCTTGATGGTCTCGGACTTGTCGCCCTCCGAGCCCCAGACCGTCGGGCCGATGGCCGGCTCCTTGGCGGGGCCGACGACGACGGCGCCCGCGCCGTCACCGAACAGGAAGGCCGTCGCGCGGTCCTCCAGGTCGGTCAGGTCGCTGAGCCGCTCCACGCCGATCACCAGGGCGTACTCGGCGGAGCCGTCGGTGACCATGCCCTTGGCGAGGGTGAGGCCGTAACCGAAGCCCGCGCAGCCCGCGGAGATGTCGAACGCGGCGGGCTTGCCCGCGCCGAGCTTGTCCGCGATCTCGGTCGCCACGGCCGGGGTCTGCTTGAAGTGCGAGACGGTGGAGACGATCACGGCGCCGATCTGCTCGGGCGTGATGCCCGCGTCGGCGATCGCCTTGCCGCCGGCCTCGACGGACATCGCGGCCACGGTCTCCTCGGGGGAGGCCCAGTGGCGGGTCGCGATGCCGGAGCGGGAGCGGATCCACTCGTCGGACGAGTCGATCTTCTCCAGGATGACCTCGTTGGGCACCACGCGCGTCGGGCGGTAGCCACCGACTCCCAGGATGCGCGCGTACGCGGCGCCCTGGCTCGGCTTGATCTTCGCCATGCTCTCCAGCTCCTTCTCAGACATCCGCCGCGTCGGCGGTGCCGGCGGCTTCCGCGGCGGCCGTCTCGGCGATGAGCGCGCGGGCGGCGTCGAGGTCGTCGGGCGTCTTCACGGCCAGGGTCCTGACGCCCTTGAGGGCGCGCTTGGCGAGGCCGGTGAGGGTGCCGCCGGGGCACACCTCGACGAGCGCCGTCACGCCGAGCTCCTGGAACGTGTCCATGCACAGGTCCCAGCGGACCGGGTTGGCGACCTGGCCGACCAGGCGGGCCACGACGTCGGAGCCCTTCGTGACGGCCTTGCCGTCCCTGTTGGAGAGGTACGTCAGCCGCGGGTCGGCGACGTCGAGGCCCTCGGCGGCCTCTTCCAGGGCCGCGACCGCGGGAGCCATGTGGTGCGTGTGGAACGCGCCCGCGACCTTCAGGGGCACGACCTTGCGCACGCCCTCGGGCTTGTCCTCGGCGAGCGCGGCGAGCTGCTCGGCGGTGCCCGCGGCCACGATCTGACCCGCGCCGTTCACGTTCGCCGGGGTCAGGCCGAGCTTCTCCAGGTGCGCCAGGGTGACCTCGGGGTCGCCGCCGAGCAGCGCCGCCATGCCGGTCTCGGTGACGGCAGCGGCGTCCGCCATGGCCAGACCGCGCTTGCGGACGAAGCCCATGGCGGTGTCCTCGGAGAGGACTCCCGCGTACGCGGCCGCCGTGATCTCGCCGACGCTGTGCCCCGCCACGGCGCCCGGCCGGATGTCACCGAGTGCCGCGGAGGACAGCAGTCCGGCCGCGACCAGGAGCGGCTGCGCCACCGAGGTGTCGCGGATCGCGTCCGCGTCGGCCTGGGTGCCGTAGTGGGCGAGGTCGAGCCCGATGGCGTCCGACCAGGCGGCGAGCCGGTCGGCTGCGCCGGGGAGGTCGAGCCAGGGAGTCAGGAAGCCGGGCGTCTGAGCGCCTTGGCCGGGAGCGACGAGTACGAGCACTCTCACACTCTCTCTTGTGGACAGTACGAACCGCCCGTGGGGACAGGGACGAAGAACAGCTGGGGGAATTGTAGGTCCCCGACAAATTGTCAGGCTTGGTGATCACTGTCGGCGAGACGTCCCAGGATCAGCGCGATCCGCAGGGTGAAGGCGGACCGCACATCCGAAGGTGACCATCCGGTGACGTCAGTCACACGTCGAAGCCGGTAGCGCACGGTGTTGGGATGAACAAACAGCATCCGGGCGGCACCCTCCAGGCTGCTCGCCTGTTCGAGGTAGACACTGAGGGTCTCCAGGAGCGCGGACCCGGCCTCCTCCAGCGGTCTGTAGATCTCCTCCACCAGTTGTTCGCGGGCCGCCGGGTCGCCCGCGATGGCACGCTCCGGAAGAAGATCGTCCGCGAGCACCGGACGCGGTGCGTCCTGCCAGGCGCCGCACGCCTTCAGACCCGCGGCTGCGGCTTGCGCGGAACGGGTGGCCGCCAGCAGGTCGGGCACGATGGGCCCGGCCACCACCGGACCGGTCGCATACGGTCCGATCAGGGCTTTCGCCACGGCAAGGGGGTTGTCGTCGCCGCCCGCGATGACGACGAGCCGGGTGCCGAGCACCCCCGTGAGGACCTGGAGCTTGGCGTGCCGGGCGGCCCGGCGGATGGCCTCGACGGTGAGTTCGCTGTCGCCGTCCGGCGCGGTGCCGAGGACCACGCAGACATGGTCCGGCGAGTTCCAGCCAAGGGCCGCGGCACGGGAGACGGCGCCCTCATCGGCCTCCCCGGAGAGCACGGCGTTCACCACGAGCGACTCCAGGCGCGCGTCCCAGGCACCGCGTGCCTCCGCGGCCTGCGCGTACACCTGGGCGGTGGCGAAGGCGATCTCGCGGGCGTAGACGAGCAGTGCCTCGCGGAGCACCGACTCGTCGCCGGGCGCGGCCACCTCGTCGATGGCCGACTCCATGACCTCGATGGTGGTGCGCACCATCTCGACGGTCTGCCGCAGGGTGATGGCCCGGGTCAGCTCGCGCGGCGCGGTGCCGAAGACGTCCGTGGAGATGGCCTGCGGGGCGTCGGGGTGCCGGAACCACTCGGTGAAGGCGGCGATACCGGCCTGGGCGACCAGGCCGATCCACGAGCGGTTCTCCGGTGGCATGGCCCGGTACCAGGACAGCGTCTCGTCCATGCGCGCGATCGCCTGCGCGGCCAGGCTGCCGGACGACTTCTCCAGACGGCGGAGCGTGGCGGCGTGCGCGTGGGCGCGGCCGCCGCGCGGGGAGTCGGCGCCGACGGCCAGGTGGGCTTCGTTCGCTGAGGGTTCGGGCACGGGGACAAGACTGCCTTATCGGGACGGCGGTGTGCGGGGCCGGGTCTACCGTGGATGGCGTGATTGATGTCAGGCGCTCCGGTGAGCGGTACCCGGGAGGCGACCCCATGGCGGGGATCGACTCCTTCCACGCCTTTTCCTTCGGGCCCTACTACGAGCCCGACAACCTGCGCTTCGGCGCGCTGCTCGCCTGCAACGAGGAGCACCTCGCGGCGGGCGCGGGCTTCGACGAACACCCGCACAGCCACACCGAGATCGTCACCTGGGTCGTCTCCGGCGAGCTGACCCACCGCGACTCGGCGGGCCACGAGTCCGTCGTGCGCCCCGGCGACGTCCAGCACCTCAGCGCGGGCTCCGGGGTCCGGCACGTCGAACGCAACGCGGGCCCCGAGCCGTTGGCCTTCCTCCAGATGTGGCTGGCCCCGCTCGAACCCGGCGGCGACCCGGCGTACGACATCGTCCGCGGCATCGCCGACTCCACCCCCTACGCCGTCCCGGCGGCCGGTGCCCTGCTGCACGTACGCCGCCTGGCCCCGGGCGAACGCACGGCGATCCCGCAGGCCCCGGCCGTGTACGTGCATGTGATCCGCGGCGCGGTGTCCCTCGGCGAGCACGACCTGACCCGGGGCGACTCGGCCCGCGTCACCGGGGAGCAGCCCCTGGACGCGGTCTCGTACGAGGACCGGGCGGAACTGCTCCTGTGGGAGATGGCCTAGCCGTCCCGCCCTGTGGGCGGCTGGTCCGCCCAGGGGGCGGACCGGGCGGGCACAGGGCGGACCCCCGCTGCCGGGCAACCCGCCTTCCCGTACCTCGGCCCGGCCCGGCCCGGCCCCGCCCCGAAAGGGTCAGAGCTCGGCCAGCACCGCGTCCGTGAAGGCCGGCCACGCCTCGATCGCCCACGGCCCGAAGGCCCGGTCCGTCAGGGCCACGCACGCGGCGCCCGCGTCGGGGTCGACCCACAGGAACGTGCCCGCCTGCCCGAAGTGCCCGAACGTGCGCGGGGAGGAGGAACTCCCCGTCCAGTGCGGCGACTTGCCGTCCCGGATCTCGAACCCGAGGCCCCAGTCGTTGGGGTTCTGGTGCCCGTACCCCGGCAGGACTCCCTTGAGCCCGGGATACGCCACCGACATCGCCTCCGCCACGGTCCGCGCGTCGAGGAGCCGCGGCTGCTGCACCTCTGCGGCGAACCGCGCGAGGTCGTCCACGGTCGACACCCCGTCCTTCGCGGGCGACCCGGCGTCCGCGAGGAACGTCGAGGCCATCCCGAGCGGTTCGAGCACGGCCTGGCGCAGATAGTCGGCGAAGGGGATGTCGGTCGCCTTCGCGATGTGGTCGCCGAGCACCTCGAAACCGGCGTTGGAGTACAGCCGCCGCGTCCCCGGCTCCGCGCTCACCTGGTGCTCGTCGAAGGCGTAGCCGCCGGTGTGCGCGAGCAGGTGCCGCACGGTGGCGCCCGGGGGCCCCGCGGGCTCGTCGAGCTCCACCGCCCCCTCCTCGTAGGCGACGAGGGCCGCGTACGCCGCCAGCAGCTTGGTCACCGAGGCGAGCGCGAAGCGGTGCCCGGTGGGGCCGCGCGTCCCGGCGACGGTGCCGTCCGCGCGGACTACGGCGGCGGCAGCGGTGGGTACCGGCCAGTTCTCGATCAACGCCAGGCTCTGCATGGGCACGAGCCTAAGCGCCCTACAGCTTGAGCTGCATCGAGGGGTCGGGCTTGCGGACGAAGCCGAGCGAGGCGTACAGGCCCTCGGCGTCGGCCGACGTCGTGAGGTCCACCTGGCCCGCGCCCCGCTCCCGGAACCAGGCGATCAGCTCCGCCACGCAGGCGCGGGAGAAGCCGCGGCGGCGCGTCCCGGGGTCCGTGGCGACGCTGAAGACGTACCCGGCGACGCCGTGCGGGTTGCCGGAGCGGCCGATGCGGTACTCCAGGGTGCCCACGGCTATCGCCGCGAGCCCGCCGGGCCGCTCGGGGTGGTCGACGGCGAACACCGCGAAGTCGCCCTCGGGGTCGGCGAGCCGGCGGCGCAGCGTGGGCAGGGAGGCCTCCTGCCAGTCGGTGACGGACGCCGAAGGCGGCGTACCGTCGAGGGTGCGCACGGAGTCGATCATTACTTGGCGGAGCCGGATGACTTCCTCGGCGTCCTGGGACACGGCACGGCGTACGAGACTCATGGGGCGCACGCTAGTCAGCGGGCCCGGGTGCCGTCCCGCATATTTTTCCTTGCTTGGAGTGCACTCCAGGGATTTAGCGTGGGGCCATGACGGTGATGGAGACCACAACCGCACCCGCCCCCGACCGGGACACGCACATCTGCGCCACGCCCGCGCCCGCCCACCCGCGCCCCGACGGACGGGACCACTACACGATCAGTGAGGTGGTCGCGCTGACCGGGCTCACCGCGCACACCCTGCGCTGGTACGAGCGGATCGGCCTGATGCCGCACGTCGACCGCTCGCACACGGGCCAGCGCCGCTACCGCAACGGCGATCTCGACTGGCTGGACCTGGTCGGCAAGCTGCGCCGCACCGGCATGCCGGTCGCCGACATGGTGCGCTACGCGGAGATGGTGCGCGCGGGCGATCACACCTTCGCCCTGCGGTGCGAACTCCTGGAGCGGACCCGGCAGGACGTACGGGCCCGGATCGCCGAGCTCCAGGAGACGCTCGCCGTCCTCGACCACAAGATCGACTACTACTCCGGTCCCGCGGCCGAGGTCACAGCTCGGCGAGCAGCTCCGCCTTCTTCGTCGTGAACTCGTCGTCGGTGAGCAGGCCCGCCTGGTGCAGTTCGCCGAGGTGCCGGATGCGGTCGGCGATGTCGGCGGGATCGCGCCGCACGGCCGGGGCGGCGGCCGGGATCACGGCGGGGGCGGGGCCGCAGGCGCGCACCGCGGCCAGGACGGACGCGGCGAACGGCAGCGACTCGTGCACCGGGCCGTAGCCGAGGCCGAAGACCACGGCCGCCGGGTCCTGGTCGGCCTGCGCGGGCCGGTCCATCGGCGACTCGCGGCGCAGTAGCCGCAGATGGCCCTCGAAGACCTCGGGGGAGCGCCACTCGACCCCGCTCAGGTCGCTGAGCGGGAAACTCTGGTCGCCGGCCTTCCACTTCGCCGACGAGGCCCCCGTCCAGAACCAGCGGAAGGCCACCGACTTGCCGTCGAAGGACGCCTTCCCGTCGTACGCCTTGAACTGGAGCGGCGCCTCGGGCGGGGCCACCAGATGGCGCTCCGCGGGCCCCTGGCCGTTGCCGGGGAGCGCCGCGCGCAGTTCGTCCGCGTAGTACTCGGCGAGCGTCTCGCGCTCCGCGGGAAGCACCAGGCGGTACGGATCGGAGCCGTCCTTGAGCTGTCCCGCCGCCGCCTCCATCAGCGGGTCGGCGCCCTCCCTCGGCACGGCGTGCAGAACGGTCGTCCCGCGCTTGCCGGGCGTGAGCGTCACTCCCGCGATCGCCTCGTGGGGGATGCGGCGCTCGCCGAGAGCGTGGAACAGCTTCGGCGTACGGATCCCCCGTTCGAAGCGGATGAGCACGGAGTCTGAATCGAACTCCCAGGCGGCGTGAAATCCGGCCAGTACATCACCCATGCGGCTCATCGTATGCGGCACGAGCTTCTCCGTCTCTCCTGCGGCGGGCCGCTGTTTCGTCGATTTCTACGCGCGTCAGGCCGCTGCCGTACCGGAAATACCTTCGCGGCAGCCCGGATCTCCACCGGCACAGCGCACGCCGTCGTAGCCGCCCACGCCGATCTCGGCGAAGTTGCTGAGGCTGTCCGTGCCCGGCTCGAAGTAACCGGTGTGGCCCCGCGCCCGGTCGGCGGACACCACCCGCGCGCCGAAGCCCGCGGAGACGGGGTCGGCGCCGTGGCCGAGCCCTCCGACTTCCATGTGCGGCACATCCTGGATCCAGTCGTCGCTGTCCCGTGCGGCCCAGATCCGCGCCCGGCTGCCGAGCCCCGCCGCGCTGTCCGAGCGCATACCGGGGCTGCCCGCGACCGCGATGTCCGTGACCCGCGGCGGCAGTCGGTGGGCCGCGACTCCGCACACCACGGAGCCGTAGCTGTGGCAGTACAGCGCCACCGGGGTCCGGCCGGGCAGCGCGCGCACCAGGGAGTCGAGGCGGATCGCCCCGTCGTCGGCGCGCATGGACGTGGCGGCGTCCACACCGAGGCCGACGGGCGTCGTGTAGTCGGCCCAGGCGATCACGGCGGTACGGGCGCCCGGCCGCGCCTTGCGCTCCGCGCCGTACAGGGCCTGGGCCATGCCGACGGGCGCCGCGTACTTGCGCTGGGTGCGTTCGAAGGTGAGGACGTTGGTGTCGACACCGGGCACCACGACCGAGACCCGCTCGGCCCGGGGAAGGTCGCCGAAGACCTCCGCCATGCGCCCCGACCCCATCGGATCGAAGGCGAGGACCTGCCGGTGCGGGCGGCTCATCACTCCGAAGCGTTTCATCCGGCGCTCCGCCGTCTGTTTGCCCACCGGGGAGAGCCGGTCGTCGTGCATGCGTTCGCGTTCGATCCTGCGCGCCTGTTGCAGGGCGATGCGGTTCGCGGTGTACCGCAGTTCCACGGGGGCGCCGTTCATGTTGCCGACCGCGAGGGGATAGCGGGCGGCGAGGCGGGCGCTCTGGTGCGCGGTGAGGGAGGCGAAGAACTGCGCGAGCCGGGCCGCGGGGGCGTCGGCGTCGGGCAGGTCGCGCCCGTCGATGCGGCCGCGCTCCCAGGCGGAGAGCGTGGCTTCGAGCGGTGAGGCGGCGCCTCTGTGCTGGCGTACGGCGGTCCATCCGGTGGTCGCGAGCATGACGAACACCACGGTGAGCGCGAGCAGAGCGCGCCAGACGCCGAGTTGGGGGGACGAGTCGAAGGAAGTCACTGCGGGACACCCTAGGAGAAGCGTGATGCTCCCCGTGCACGGGGTGAGACAGATCACGTTTCCTGAGGGGTAATTGTGGTGAAGCGGACACTTCTTGCGCGCCCTCGTCACGCTCTGTGGGCGGCGTACGGGCGGGGCGTGCGGAGGGCGCGCGGTCGCCCGGGGGTGCCTCGCGGTGGCTGTCGGTCTCCGTCCGTCAGGCCTTGCGCCAGTCCTCCGCGAGGGCGGGGCCCAGGTGGTCGAGGTAGGACTCCGTGATCGCGCGGATCGAGTCGACGCTGATCTCCTCGCCCGCGCCCCACATCCGTCCCGTGACCCGCATCACCCCGCTGAACGCGGCTACGGCCACGCGCGGGCGCGGGTCGGTGGCGAGGTCGACGCCCTCGCGCTCGGCGATCACGCCCGCGATCTGCTCCTCCATCTCGATGGAGCGGCGCAGGTGCACCGCGAGCAGGGAGGGCGTCGATTCGATCATGCGGTAGGTGCGCATGTGGAGTTCGACGGGGACGACGGCCTCGATGGACTCGCCCACCGCGTCCCAGGAGCCGAGCACGGCCCCGCGCAGGGCCGCGAACGGGGCCTCCCCGGCGGGCCGTTCGCACAAGGCCCGCATGAAGCGCGTCTCCACCATCTCCTGGACGGCGAAGGCGGCCTCCTGCTTGCCCGCGAAGTGCCGGAAGAACGTGCGCTGGGAGACGTCCACGGCCTCGACGATCTCGTCGACCGTCGTCTCCTCGTAGCCCTTGGTGGTGAACAGTTCGAGCGCCGCGCGCAGCAGCGCGTCACGCGTGTGCTGCTTCTTGCGTTCGCGCAAGCCCGGAACGGTCACGCCGCGCACTCCTTTCGTGTCGGTTGCCCTGGGTCGCCTCGGGGCGCCTCGGGCCGCCGCGGGTCGTCTCGGGATGCTCGTGCCTTTGACCGGCTCACCCTATCGGTGTCGATGTGAGCTATATGACAGCGACCGACTTGTGGAACGCTCTGTCAAGTGTCAGCGACTGACTCTAATCTCGGCGCATGACTCGTCAGACCACCGTCGACCGCACGGACAGGGCACCGGAGCCGGGGCCCGGCGAAGACGTCCGGGGCGGCCTGCGCGGCCATCCGTGGCTCACCCTGTTCTCCGTCGCGATCGGCGTGATGATGGTGGCCCTGGACGGCACGATCGTCGCGGTCGCCAACCCCGCCATCACCAAGGACCTCGACGCGTCCCTCGCGGACGTGCAGTGGATCACCAACGGCTACCTCCTCGCGCTCGCCGTCGCCCTCATCACCGCGGGCAAGCTCGGTGACCGCTTCGGCCACCGGCAGACCTTCCTCATCGGCGTGGTCGGCTTCGGCCTCGCCTCCGGCGCCATCGGCATGTCCGGCAGCGTCTCCCTGGTCATCGCCTTCCGCGTGCTCCAGGGCCTGTTCGGCGCGCTCCTGATGCCGGCCGCGCTCGGCCTGCTGCGGTCCACCTTCCCGGCCGAGAAGCTGAACATGGCCATCGGCATCTGGGGCATGGTCATCGGCGCCTCGACCGCGGGCGGCCCGATCCTCGGCGGCGTCCTGGTCGAACACGTCAACTGGCAGTCGGTGTTCTTCATCAACGTGCCCGTCGGCGTCGTCGCGCTGGTGCTCGGCGTGCTGATCCTCAAGGACCATCGCGCGCGGAACGCCCCCCGGTCCTTCGACATGCCCGGCATCGTGCTGCTCTCGGCCGCGATGTTCGCCCTGATCTGGGCGCTCATCAAGGCGGGCGACCCCTGGGGCTGGGGCAGCGGCAGGACCTGGGCGTTCCTCGGCGCGGCCGTCGTCTGCTTCGCGCTGTTCGCGTGGTGGGAGACCAGGGTCGCGGAACCGCTGATCCCGCTCGGCCTGTTTCGCTCCGTCCCGCTGTCCGCGGGCACCGCCCTGATGGTCCTGATGGCCTTCGCCTTCATGGGCGGCCTGTTCTTCGTCACCTTCTACCTTCAGAACGTGCGCGGCATGAGCCCCGTCGACAGCGGCCTGCACCTGCTCCCGCTGACGGCCATGATGATCGTCTCCTCGCCGCTGGCAGGGGCGCTGATCACCCGGTTCGGGCCGCGCGTCCCGCTGGTGGGCGGCATGGTGTGCACGGCGGTCGCCATGTTCGGCATGACGGCCATGACGACGGGGACCGGCACCCTGGTGATGTCCGTCTGGTTCGCGCTGCTCGGCCTCGGCCTCGCCCCGGTCATGGTCGGCGCCACCGAAGTCATCGTGGGCAACGCCCCGTTGGAGCTCTCCGGTGTCGCGGGCGGACTCCAGCAGGCGGGCATGCAGGTCGGCGGCAGCCTCGGCACGGCGGTCCTCGGCGCCGTGATGTCCAACACCGTCGACTCCGACCTGAAGGGCAAGTGGCAGGACGCGGGCCTGCCCGGCGAGCCGCCGCCCGGCCTCGACAAGGCCACCGCCACCGGCTCGGTCCCGGAGCGGCTCGCGCAGGCCCCGGGGGTCGACCGACACGTCTTCGGCAGGATCACGGACGTCGTGCACGACACCTTCATGTCGGGCATGGGCGTGGCCTTCACCGTCGCGGGCGTCGTCGGCGTGATCGCGGCGGTGGTCGCGACGCTGACGAAGCGCGGGGCGAACGCGGAGGCGGGAGCGGGGGCGGCGCACATCTGACGCCGCGCGCCCGGCGGCCCGCGCCCGGCACCCCGCGCCCGGCGGCCCGCGCCCAGAGGCCCGCATCTCAGGGAAGAGCCCTCCGGGGCCGCTCGGGGGGCTTTCGCCTATCAGGGTGAGCCTGGTGGAAACCCCTTTTCGCCGCCGTCCCGCACGGTCGACAGTGGCGACAAGTGAGCGAGACGACACGGGTGTCGGCACGACAAGGGTGTCGGCACGACACGGGTGTCTACCTGACACGGGGGTTGATGCACATGCGTACGACCATGCGTTCCGCCTGGCCCGCGGGGGCGGCCGTCCTGGCACTGACGATCGCGGCCCTGGCGGCGGCACTCACGGCGCCCACGCACGCGGGCGCCACGGGACCGGGCGCCGCCGCACCGCCACGGCTCGGCGGCTGCGGCCCCGGCGAGCTCTGCCTCTGGGAGAAGGCGCACTTCAAGGGCGAGCGCCGGCTGTACGAGCTTGCGGGCACGGACATCGAGAGCTGTGTGCCGCTGCCCCCGGGAAGCGGCGCCCAGTCCCTCGCCAACCGCACCGGCCGGCCCGTCACGACGTACCAGTCGGCCGAGTGCGCGGAGACGGCGGAGTTCAACACCTATCCGGGCAGCGGCACCTGGGCGCCCGAGTCGCCCTACCGGGTGCGGGCGATCAAACTCTGGGAGCGCTGACCGGCGGCTCGCCGCCGGGCCGGTCGCCCTCCGCGGCCTTCGCCCGACGCGGCACGGCGGCGCCCGCGAGCGCCCCCGACAAGGTGTCCACCTGCGCGCGCAGGGCCACCACCTCCGCCGTGAGGGCCTCGATCGCGGCGGTCTGGCGGCGCTCCTCGGCGTCGTCCTTCTCGAAGCGGGCTATGAACCACGCGGCGATGTTCGCCGTGACCACACCGAGAAGGGCGATGCCCGACAGCATCAGACCGACGGCGAGGATCCGGCCGAGCCCGGTCGTCGGGGCGTGATCGCCGTAACCCACGGTCGTCATGGTGGTGAAGGACCACCACACGGCGTCGCCCAGCGTCTTGATGTTCCCGTCGGGCGACTCCCGCTCCACCGAGAGCACCGCGAGCGAGCCGAACATCAGCAGGCCCACCACGGCCCCCACCACATACGTCGTCAGCTTGATCTGCGACGCCATCCGGGCCCGCCGCCCCACGAGCAGCAGCGTGGAGACGAGCCGCAGCAGCCGCAGCGGCTGGATCATCGGCAGGACCACGGCGCACAGGTCGAGCCAGTGCGTGCGCACGAACGGCCCGCGGTGCTCGGCCAGCGCGAGCCGCACCCCGTAGTCGACGGCGAAGGCGCCCCACACGAACCACTCGACGGCGGTGCAGGCACCCGTCGTGGTCGCGCTCGCCCCGGGCCTGACGATGGGCACGGCATAGGCGACGGCGAACGCCACGGCCAGGGCGAGCAGCGGGCGCTGGGTGCGGCGCTCCCAGCGGATCTGTACCGGCTCCCGGGGCGCGGGCGGTGGTGCCGTCTCATGCTTCATGAGCGCATCGTAGGAAAACAGCGGTGCGGGCGGCGGCCCCCGCGAGGGCCGCCGCCCGCACCGGACGGAGGTGTCGTGACACCGCGGTCAGGCGTCGCCCCCCTCGGGGCCCGGGTCGGCCGCCGCGACGTCCAGGAGCTGGTAGCGGTCGATCGCCTGCTTCAGGACGGAACGGTCGACCTTGCCCTCGCGGGACAGCTCGGTGAGAACCGCGACCACGATCGACTCGGCGTCGATGTGGAAGAACCGGCGGGCCGCGCCCCGGGTGTCCGCGAAGCCGAAGCCGTCCGCGCCGAGCGACTGATAGGTGCCGGGCACCCAGCGGGCGATCTGGTCGGGCACGCTCCGCATCCAGTCCGAGACGGCCACGAACGGGCCCTCGGCGCCGGAGAGCTTGCGCGTCACATACGGCACGCGCTGCTCCTCCTCCGGGTGCAGGAAGTTGTGCCGCTCCGTCTCGACGGCCTCGCGGCGCAGCTCGTTCCAGGAGGTCGCCGACCAGACGTCCGCCCTGACGTTCCACTCCGACGCGAGGATCCGCTGGGCCTCCACGGCCCAGGGCACGGCGACGCCGGACGCCATGATCTGGGCCGGGATGTCGCCGTGCGTGCCGGGCTTGAAGCGGTGGATGCCCTGGAGGATGCCCTCGACGTCCACGTCGTCCGGCTCGGCGGGGTGCTGGATCGGCTCGTTGTAGACGGTGAGGTAGTAGAAGACGTCCTCGCCCTGCTTGCCGGTGCCGTCGGCGGCACCGCCGTACATCCGCCGCAGACCGTCCTTGACGATGTGGGCGATCTCGAAGCCGAAGGCGGGGTCGTAGGCGACACAGCCCGGGTTGGTGGACGCGAGCAGCTGGGAGTGGCCGTCGGCGTGCTGGAGGCCCTCACCGGTCAGGGTCGTGCGCCCGGCGGTCGCGCCCAGAACGAAACCGCGCGCGAGCTGGTCGGCCATCTGCCAGAACTGATCGCCGGTGCGCTGGAACCCGAACATCGAGTAGAAGACGTACACCGGGATCAGCGGCTCGCCGTGGGTGGCGTAGGCCGAGCCCGCGGCGATCAGGGACGCCGTGCAGCCCGCCTCGGAGATGCCGTCGTGCAGCATCTGCCCGGTCGGCGACTCCTTGTACGCGAGCAGCAGCTCACGGTCCACGGACTCGTACTGCTGCCCGAGCGGGTTGTAAATCTTCGCACTCGGGAAGAACGAGTCCATGCCGAAGGTGCGGTACTCATCGGGTGCGATCAGCACGAAGCGCTTGCCGATCTCCTTGTCCCGCATGAGGTCCTTGAGCAGTCGCACAAACGCCATGGTGGTGGCGATGGACTGCTGACCGGAACCCTTCTTCACGGACGCGTACGTCTTGTCCTCGGGCAGTGGCAGCGGCTTCGACCGCACGACACGGGTCGGGACATAGCCCCCGAGACCCTGCCTGCGGTCGTGCATGTACTGGATCTCCTCGGAGTCGCGCCCCGGGTGGTAGTACGGCGGCGCGCCGTCCTCCAGCTGCTTGTCCGTGATCGGCAGGTGCAGCCGGTCCCGGAAGCCCTTGAGGTCGGCGACCGTCAGCTTCTTCATCTGGTGCGTGGCGTTGCGGCCCTCGAAGTTGGGCCCCAGCGTCCAGCCCTTGATCGTCTTGGCCAGGATGACCGTCGGCTGGCCCTTGTGCGCCTTGGCCGCCGAGAACGCCGCGAAGATCTTCCGGTGGTCGTGGCCGCCGCGGCCCAGGTGCAGGATCTGGTCGTCGGTCATGTTCTCGACCATCGCGCGCAGCCGCTGGTCGTCACCGAAGAAGTGGTCGCGGATGTAGGCGCCGGTCTCGGTGGCGTACGTCTGGTACTGGCCGTCGGGCGTCGTGTTCATCCGGTTGACCAGGACGCCGTCCCGGTCCTGCGCGAGCAGCGGGTCCCAGCTGCGGTCCCACACCAGCTTGATCACGTTCCAGCCGGCGCCCCGGAACTGCGACTCCAGCTCCTGGATGATCTTGCCGTTGCCGCGGACGGGGCCGTCCAGGCGCTGGAGGTTGCAGTTGACGACGAAGGTGAGGTTGTCCAGGCCCTCACGGGCGGCGATGGACAGCTGGCCGAGCGACTCCGGCTCGTCCATCTCGCCGTCGCCGAGGAACGCCCACACGTGCGACTTGGAGGTGTCGGCGATGCCGCGCGCCTCCATGTACCGGTTCATCCGCGCCTGGAAGATCGCCCCGAGCGGGCCGAGGCCCATGGAGACCGTCGGGAACTCCCAGAAGTCCGGCATGCTGCGCGGGTGCGGGTACGAGGACAGGGCGTACGGCTGCTTGGACTTCTCCTGCCGGAAGCCGTCGAGCTGCCGCTCCGAGAGCCGGTCCAGGAGGAAGGCGCGGGCGTAGATGCCGGGCGACGCGTGGCCCTGGAAGAAGATCTGGTCGCCGCCGTCGCCCTCGTCCTTGCCGCGGAAGAAATGGTTGAACCCCACGTCGTACAGCGACGCCGAGGAGGCGAAGGTGGCGATGTGGCCGCCCACGCCGATGCCCGGACGCTGGGCGCGGGAGACCATCACCGCGGCGTTCCAGCGGGTCGCGTTCAGGACCTTGCGCTCGATCTCCTCGTTGCCGGGGAAGAACGGCTCGTCCTTGGTGGCGATGGTGTTGACGTAGTCCGTGCTGCGCATCTCGGGCACGGCGACGCGCTTCTCGCGGGCGCGCTCGATCAGTCGGAGCATCAGATAGCGGGCCCGCTCGCGGCCGCGCTCGTCGACGGCGGCGTCGAGGGAGTCGAGCCATTCCTGGGTCTCTTCTGGATCGAAATCCGGGACCTGGCTGGGAAGGCCGCCAATGATGATCGGGTTGCGATCGGATCCGGAAGCCACGCTGTTCCTTCGCTGTGTTGTCGCGCGGTGCACGCGATCGGATTCGTGCTCTGCCTGGACTCTGCTCTGAACTCTGTCGGGTGCGTGTGCGGTCCGTACGGTGCCGGTACGTACCGGTCCGTACGGACGTTCACCATCGTCTACCCCACTGATGGATACGTCATCTCTACCCCGGGGTAACAGGGACACCGGCGGCCGTCCCTGGGGTACGCTCGACCAAATCGCAACGATACGCCCATCCCGCCCAGCGGCCCGGCGGAGCCGCCCGGCCCGTGCAGGACACCGCTCCGGAAGCGGCGACAGTTGCGGTGACACGGTTGGGAACGTCACCGTTTCGGCGGTCTCGACGGCCGGGTACTTGCGCGATCCGTCCCGCCCGTGTGGACTACGACCCATGCCCCGCGTACGCGCGAGGCTGCCAGGCATTCCCAAGAACACGATCAGGAGGCAATCCGTGAGCGCGACCGCGGACCACGCGGAGACGAACCTTGCCGTAAGGCTGGGTTTCCAGCCCGACATGGTGGTCCAGGAGATCGGCTACGACGACGACGTCGACCAGGAGCTCCGCGAGGCCATCGAGCAGGCCACCGGCACGGAGCTCGTCGACGAGGAATACGACGACGTGGCTGATGCCGTGGTGCTCTGGTTCCGTGAGGACGACGGGGACCTGACTGATGCGCTGGTGGATGCCATCGCGTACATGGAAGAAGGCGGCTCGATCCTCCTCCTCACACCGAAGACCGGGCGCGACGGCTACGTCGAGCCCAGCGAGATCGGTGAGGCCTCCACCACGGCCGGTCTGTCCCAGACCAAGAGCATCAACGCGGGCAAGGACTGGAACGGCTCGCGGCTGAGCACGCCCAAGGGCGCCGCCAAGAAGCGGTAGCTGGCCGTAGGCCCGCTGCCGCTTTCCCTGAGGCCTCTGACGGTTCTGCCCGTCGGGGGCCTCACGTGCGTGGGGGCTGGCGTTCTGTCGCGCTTGCGCGCTCGTCCTCAAACGCCGGACGGGCTGAGATCCGGCCGCGCCGGTGGGTATCCAGCCCGTCCGGCGATCGAGGACGAGGCGCGGAGCGCCGACAGGACCGGGGCGCCCCGCGAGGCCACCCGCAGCCCCCGTACGCTGGGCACCCCAATGGCCTATGCGAAGGGATGTGGGTCCTCGTGGCGATCGAGGTCGGCGTCAAGGCTCCGGAGTTCGAGCTGAAGGACAACCACGGCCGCACGGTGCGGCTGGCGGACTTCCACGGGCAGAAGAACGTGGTGCTGCTCTTCTACCCGTTCGCGTTCACCGGTGTCTGCACGGGCGAGCTGTGCGCCCTGCGCGACGAACTGCCGAAGTTCGTGAACGACGACACCCAGCTGCTCGCCGTCTCGAACGACTCCATCCACACGCTGCGCGTCTTCGCCGAGCAGGAGGGCCTCGAGTACCCGCTCCTGTCCGACTTCTGGCCGCACGGCGAGACCTCCCGGGCGTACGGCGTCTTCGACGAGGAGAAGGGCTGCGCGGTGCGCGGCACCTTCATCATCGACAAGGACGGCGTCGTCCGCTGGAGCGTCGTCAACGGCCTCCCCGACGCGCGTGACCTCGACGAGTACGTGAAGGCGCTCGGGACCCTGTGACGGCCGGGACGGCCCCTTAGGGGCGACACCCGGTGATTCTTCAGGTGCGGAGCCTGTGGGTGCCGGGAACCGGTCACTAGGATCCACACGTTGATCCGATGGCAAGCACGACTGGGGCTCCCCGCCCCTGGACACTATTTGGGAGGACTCGTGGGAGTCAGCCTCAGCAAGGGCGGCAACGTATCGCTGAGCAAGGAAGCGCCCGGCCTGACCGCCGTCACGGTCGGCCTCGGCTGGGACGTCCGTACGACCACCGGCACGGACTTCGACCTTGACGCCAGCGCCATCCTGACGAACGCGGAGGGCAAGGTCAGCAGTGACGCCAACTTCGTGTTCTTCAACAACCTGAAGAGCCCCGACGGCTCCGTGGAGCACACCGGCGACAACATCACCGGTGAGGGCGAGGGCGACGACGAGCAGATCAAGGTCAACCTCGCGGCGGTCCCCGCGGACATCGAGAAGATCGTCTTCCCGGTCTCGATCTATGACGCCGAGAACCGCCAGCAGTCCTTCGGCCAGGTCCGCAACGCCTTCATCCGCGTGGTGAACCAGGCAGGCGAGGCCGAGCTCGCCCGGTACGACCTCTCCGAGGACGCGTCCACGGAGACGGCCATGGTCTTCGGCGAGCTGTACCGCCACGGCGCGGAGTGGAAGTTCCGCGCCGTCGGCCAGGGGTATGCCTCGGGTCTGCGCGGCATCGCGCAGGACTTCGGCGTCAACGTCTGAGCCGTTCAGCTCCACGACCGCAGCATCCGTGCCGTCCGGCGCCGCACACGTCAAGTGCGGCGCCGGACGCGCTCGGCACCGCACGACCGCCGTGCCCCGGCGCACCGCCGGGGCACGGCGCGGCAAACGCCAGCACCTCGGGGAGGACCAGCATCATGGGCGTGACGCTCGCCAAGGGGGGCAACGTCTCCCTGTCCAAGGCCGCACCCGATCTCACGAAGGTGACGGTCGGCCTCGGCTGGGACGCTCGCTCCACCACCGGAGCCCCGTTCGACCTCGACGCCAGTGCCCTGCTGTGCCAGTCGGGCCGGGTCCTCGGGGACGAGTGGTTCGTGTTCTACAACAACCTGACGAGCCCGGACGGCTCCGTGGAGCACACCGGCGACAACCTCACCGGTGAGGGTGACGGCGACGACGAGTCGCTGATCCTCGACCTCACCAAGGTCCCGGCCCACTGCGACAAGATCGTCTTCCCGGTCTCCATCCATGAGGCGGACAACCGCGGACAGACGTTCGGCCAGGTCAGCAATGCCTTCATCCGCGTGGTGAACCAGGCGGACGGCCAGGAACTCGCCCGCTACGACCTCAGCGAGGACGCGTCCACGGAGACCGCGATGATCTTCGGAGAGGTGTATCGCTACGGCGGCGAATGGAAGTTCCGCGCCGTCGGGCAGGGGTACGCGTCCGGCCTGCGCGGCATCGCTCTAGACTTCGGAGTCAATGTTTCTTAAAGGACTCTCCCCGGCTTCCCCAAACGGCTGACGGTTTTGCCCGACAGCCGACTGGGAAGGCCGGGGGCGTCCCCCGGAGGACGTAGCACCGGGGACGGCGCGGGGGAGACCCGTACACATACGATTGGGTAGCCAGTGGTACTGAAAACCTTCGGCTGGTCGTTCGCAGTCACTGCGCTCGGCCTGGTCGCAGCGGTGCTCTTCGGGGGGTGGGCGGCGCTCGGACTCGTGGCGATCCTGTCCATCATGGAGATCTCGCTGTCCTTCGACAACGCGGTGGTCAACGCCGGAATCCTGAAGAAGATGAATGCCTTCTGGCAGAAGATCTTCCTCACCATCGGCATCCTCATCGCCGTCTTCGGCATGCGCCTGGTCTTCCCGGTCGTGATCGTCGCTGTCAGCGCCAAGATGGGCCCGATCGAAGCGGTCCGGCTCGCGCTCAACGACAAGGACAAGTACCAGCAGCTGGTCACCGACGCGCACCCGTCCATCGCCGCCTTCGGTGGCATGTTCCTGCTGATGATCTTCCTGGACTTCATCTTCGAGGACCGGGACATCAAGTGGCTCGGCTGGCTGGAGCGTCCCCTCGCCAAGCTCGGCAAGGTCGACATGCTCTCGGTGTGCATCGCGCTCATCGTGCTGCTCGTCTCCTCGATGACGTTCGCCAAGCACGCGCATCAGCACGGCGGCACCCATGCCGACAAGGCGGAGACGGTCCTCATCTCAGGACTCGCGGGCCTGGTCACCTATCTCATCGTGGGTGGCCTCTCCGGCTTCTTCGAGGACAAGCTGGAGGAAGAGGAGGAGCGCGAGCACGAGGAGGAGGAGAAGGCCAAGAAGGAGGGCAAGTCCGTCTCGGCCATCGCGCTCTCCGGCAAGGCCGCGTTCTTCATGTTCCTCTACCTGGAGGTCCTGGACGCGTCCTTCTCCTTCGACGGTGTCATCGGCGCCTTCGCCATCACCAACGACATCGTCCTGATGGCGCTCGGCCTCGGCATCGGCGCCATGTACGTCCGGTCCCTCACGGTCTATCTGGTCCGCGAGGGCACCCTCGACGACTACGTCTACCTGGAGCACGGCGCGCACTACGCCATCGGCGCGCTCGCCGCGATCCTGCTCGTCACCATCCAGTACGAGATCAACGAGTTCATCACCGGCTCGATCGGTGTCCTCCTCATCGGCTTCTCCTTCTGGTCGTCCGTGCGCCGCAACAAGCGGCTCGCGGCCGAGGAGGGCGCGGGCTCGGACGAGAAGGCGGAGGTCTCGTCCGGCGTCTAGCCGGCCGTCACCACCGGCCCTGGAGCAGTACGACGGCGGCGTCCCCCACCCCGGGGGTGCCGCCGTCGGCGTCCACGCCCTGGCATACGGTGAGCCGACTTCGCCGTCCGGACGTGTGGCACCGGCTCGGGCGAGGAACGCTTCTGTGCGGGGCGGCAGTTGAGGACCTGACCTCGGGCCGCCCCGCGGCGTACGCACAACTGACACGGGGCTTCACTCTGGGGGTGGCATGTCCTTCTGGGACGGTCTGCGGCCGAGGCGTGCGATGGAATTCGCGTCGGGCAGCGCCGCGACCAACTCCATCGAACTGACCAAGCGCAATCCGGCGGTCTCGCTCACCAAGCAGGGAGCGGCCACCGGCAATCTGCGCGTCACGCTGACGTGGCAGATGCGCACGTCCGACCTCATCGGCAAGAAGCGCGGGGGCGGCAGCCTGCTGCGGCATCCGCTGAAGCTGTTCCAGCCCGAACCGGTGCAGGCGCACACGCAGAGCATGGTCAACGTCGACCTCGACCTGGGCTGCCTGTACGAGCTGACCGACGGCAGCAAGGGCGTGGTGCAGCCCCTCGGGCACTTCTTCGGCAGCCTCAACTCGCCGCCGTACGTCAAGGGCAGCGGCGACGACCGGTTCGGCTCGGGCTCCGGCGAGACGATCTACGTCAATCTCGACCAGCGCGAGTCGATCAAACGGCTCCTGGTGTTCGTCTACATCTACGACCAGACACCGGCCTTCGACCGCACCCACGCGAAGGTGACGCTCTATCCGAGCAACGGCCCCCGGATCGAGATCGACCTGGAGGAGCGCGCCCCGCAGGCCCGCTCCTGCGCCGTCCTGTCGCTGGAGAACGTCAAGGACGAACTGATCGTGCGCCGCGAGGTCCGGTACGTGTACGGCTTTCAGGCCGAGCTGGACCGGCTGTACGGCTGGGGCCTGCAGTGGGGCAGGGGCTACAAGAGCAAGGTGGGCGGCGGCTGAACCGCGGCCCCGCGTGGGCGCCGGACGCGGGCGGGTGTCCGACTCCCGCGTCCGACTCCCGCACGGATCGGTCGGCCAGGCCATTCCGCCCATTCCGGTCATTCTGGCCGGTCCGTTCGGTCTGGCCGGTCCGTTCGGTCCGTTCGGTCCGGCCATTCCAGCCGGTCCGGTCAGCGCGGCAGGAACTGCGGTCCCTGCGGAGGCAGCCGGAAGTTCGGGTCGGGCACGGGCGGCGGTGCCACCGGGTGCGGGTAGCCGTAGGCGGGGACGGGCGGCTGCGTGGGCGCCGGCTGCGGGTAGCCGTAGGACGGCTGCGGTGCCGGATAGCGCGGCGGCTCGGGCGGGTAGCCGTACGCGGGCTGCGGCATCGGCTGCGGCGCGGACGGCGGAGCGGCGGGGTAGGGCGCGGGCGGCTGGGTGTGCGCCGGTGCGGGCGCCGGCGGCTGGGCCGGCGGCAGCGGGGCGGAGCCGCCCGTCGTCCCCAGGTGCTGCGTCTGCGGCAGCGAGGCGTCGGCGGTCGGCTCGGTCACCGACTCCGACTCGTCGACTCTGATCCCGAAGTCCGTGGCGAGGCCCACCAGGCCGTTGGAGTACCCCTCGCCGAGCGCCCGGAACTTCCAGCCCTCGCCGCGGCGGTACAGCTCCCCGCAGATCAGCGCGGTCTCGTCACCGGTCTCGGGAGTGATGTCGAAGTAGGCGAACGGCTCGGCCCCCGCGGGCACGCTCGGCGAGGCGTCGTACAGCAGAATCCGCAACGCGTCGACCTGCTTGAACGGCTTGCCGTCCGCGGAGGCCACGAGCAGGACGCGGCCGACCGCCGGGTCCAGGCCCGCGAGGTCGGCCTGCACGGTGTCCGTCAGGCCCTCGGCGACCCGCTTCTTGCCGAGCCGCCAGACCTTCCCGGAGGGGTGGCGCGGCTGGTTGTAGAAGACGAAGTCCTCGTCGTAGCGCACCCGGCCGTCGGTGCCGAGCAGCAGCGCCGAGGCGTCGACGTCGGGGGAGTCCTGGCGCGGCGCCCAGCGCAGGACCGCGCGGACGGTGGCGGCTTCGAGCGGGACGTTCGACCCCTTCAACATCGCGTGCGTCATGCGGTCATCCTGCCTTCCTTGTGCGGACCCCGACAACGCGGGGGCCGCACCTCCCACCGGTCGGCGGCCCGTGTCCCGGGCGTCCGGGCACGGGCCCCGCACCCGGACGACAACTTTCGGACACGTGCCCGTCTTGTCCCCGTCCTGCCCCTCCACCGGCCTATGACACCTGCCCGTGCCGCTGTGGGGCCGACGTGTGCGACTTGGCCGGGTTACCTGAATTTCATGCCCGGAGGGAACCCCGGACACCCGCTCCTACGTACTATTACCGGCCACATCATTCGGATCGCGACGACGGTACGGGCGATACAGGCGATATCAGGAGAATCTCAGAGGAAACCCATGCGTCATTTCGGGCACATAGCCCCAGAGGTGCGTCAGCGCCTCTTCCACCGGGAGCCGTGTGCCTTCACCGCGGACTCCCCGCCGCAGCTCCTCGCGGCGGCTCTCGGTGCCACGCTCTACAGCCCGGCCACCCGCCCGCGCCTCGCCGACGACATCCTCAAGCAGTCCGGCCGTGGCGTGATCTCGATGGTCGTCTGCCTGGAGGACTCGATCGGCGACGAGGACGTCGTGGCCGCCGAGGAGAACCTCGTCCGGCACTTCATCGAACTCGCCGGGCGCCCCGACGCCGATCCGCCGCTGCTCTTCATCCGGGTCCGGAACCCCGAGCAGATCCCTGACCTGGTGCGCAGGCTCGGCCCCGCGATCCGGCTGCTGTCCGGATTCGTACTGCCGAAGTTCACCGAGGAGCGGGGCGTTCCGTTCCTGGAGTCCCTCGCGGCGGCCGAGGCGGCCAGTGGGCGGCGGCTCTTCGCGATGCCGGTCCTGGAGTCGCCGCAGCTCCTGTATCTGGAGAGCCGCGCGGAGACGCTCGCGGGGATCGCCCGCACCGTCGACAAGTACCGCGACCGGGTGCTCGCGCTGCGGCTCGGCGTCACCGACTTCTGCTCCGCGTACGGGCTGCGCAGGCCGCCGCACATGACGGCCTACGACGTGCAGATCGTGGCGTCCGTCATCGCCGACGTCGTCAACCACCTCGGCCGGGCCGACGGCACCGGCTTCACCGTGACCGGGCCCGTGTGGGAGTACTTCCGCGTCCAGGAGCGGATGTTCAAGCCGCAGCTGCGGCAGAGCCCCTTCCTCCAGGTGCGCGCCGAGGAGCTGCGCCAGGCCCTCATCGAGCACGACCTGGACGGCCTGCTGCGCGAGATCGAGCTGGACCGGGCCAACGGCCTGCTCGGCAAGACCTGCATCCACCCCTCGCACGTCCTGCCCGTGCACGCCCTGTCGGTCGTCAGTCACGAGGAGTTCGGCGACGCCCAGGACATCCTCCGCCCCGAGCAGGACGGGGGCGGTGTGCTGCGCTCCGCGTACACGAACAAGATGAACGAGGTGAAGCCGCACCGCGCCTGGGCGGAGCGGACCCTGCGCCGCGCCGAGGTCTTCGGCGTCGCGCGGGAGGACGTGGGCTTCGTGGAGCTGCTCAGCGCGGGGGTGCCCGCGTGAGCGGCGGGGCGCGGGGCGCCCACGGGGGCGCCCCCGTGGGCGGTGACGGGCACGGCGGCCCTGGTGGCGCCCGCACGCGCGGCGGCGCCCGCGACAGCAGTGCTATCCGGACGGTGAGGAAGACGGACGACGTGGTGTGGTCGGGTACGTGGGTCGCGGAGCGGCTCGGGGTCGAACTGGTCGAACCGGTTGAACCGGTTGAACTGGTTGAACCGGTTGAACCGGTCGAGAACGGCGCAGGGAGCGGCGGCGCGGGGGGTGACGGTGCCGCGAGTCACGGTGCCGGGCGTGACGGTGCCGGGCCTGGCGGCGACCGTGCCGACCGTGCCGGGGACGGTGGTCCTGGGGGCGGTCGGCTCAAGGACTTGCTCGGGCTGGCCCTGCGCCGCAATCCCAAGCGGGCGCACCTGCTCGTGTCCAATGTCCTCGGCAAGCACGTGCCGCAGCACCCGTCGGTGATCTGGCGCTCCGGGTACGACCTCGGGGCCCGCGTACGCGCCCTCCTCGGAGAGCGCGACGCGGCCCGCGCCGTCGTCCTCGGCTACGCGGAGACCGCGACCGGCCTCGGCCACAGCGTCGCCGACGGCCTCGCCCTCGCCCCCTACCTGCACTCCACCCGCCGCCCAGTCGACGGCGTCGAGCGCGCGGGCGGCTTCGAGGAGTCCCACTCGCACGCCACGTCCCATCTGCTGCTCCCCGAGGACCCCCGGCTGCTCGCCGGGGACGGCGCGCTGGTCCTCGTCGACGACGAGTTCTCCACCGGCAACACGGTCCTGAACACCATCCGCGCCCTGCACGCCCGCTTCCCCCGGCGGCGGTACGTGATCGTCGCCCTGGTCGACATGCGCACCCCCGGCGACCGGGACCGCCTAGACGCCTTCGCGCGCGAGCTGGGCGCCCGCGTCGACCTGGTCGCGCTCGCCTCCGGCACGGTGCGGCTGCCCGACGACGTCCTGGAGAAGGGGCAGGCGCTGGTCGCGGAGCACGAGGCGGCGGCAGCGGCAGCGCCCGGCGCGCCGGTGCCCGCGCCGCGCGGCGAGCGGGCGCCCGTCACCCGCGTCGACCTCGGCTGGCCCGCGGGCGTGCCCGACGGCGGACGGCACGGCTTCACGCCCGCGCACCGGCAGCGCCTGGACGCGGCGCTGCCGGGCATGGCCGAGCGGGTCGCCGCCGCGCTGCCGCCGGGCGCGCGCCGCGTCCTCGTCCTCGGCTTCGAGGAGCTGATGTACGCGCCGCTCGCCCTCGGCACCGCCCTGGAGGAGCGCCTCGGTGGCACGGACACCGATGTGCGGTACTCCACGACCACCCGCTCGCCCGTCCTCGCCGTGGACGACCCCGGGTACGCCATCCGCACCCGCCTCGTCTTCCCCGCGCACGACGACCCCGCCGACGGGCCGGGGCCGCGGTTCGCGTACAACGTGGCGGGCGGCGGCTTCGACGCGGTCGTCGCGGTGGTCGACTCCACCGCGGACACGCCCGCGCTGCACGCGCCCGACGGCCTGGCGGCACAGCTCGCCGCGCACACCGGCCACGTACTGCTCGCGGTCGTCCCGTCGTACGTCCCCGCGTGCGCGACGCCTGACGCTCCCGCGTGCGCGACGCCGGATGTCCCGGCGTGCGCGGCGCCGGACGTTCCCGCGCACGCGACGCCGGATGCCCCCGCGTACGTGACGCCTGACATCCCCGCGAACACCTTCGCCGAGACCCCTCCGCACGCCTCTCAAGATCAGGAAGCCTCCTTGCTGCCCGACCCCCTCCGCGGCCCCGCCTTCTCCTCGTACGCGCCCGACGACGTCGGCTGGCTGCTCCAGGACCTCTCGGACGTCACCCTGGAGGCGCCCACCGAGGAGCGCGAGGAGGCCATCCAGAGCGGCGGCGCGCACTACGCCGAGTCGCTGCCGGTGGAGTACCAGCCGAGCCCGCAGTACCAGGAGCTGTTCCGGTCCGCGCTCGACACCTCCGCGGCCCGTATCGCGCAGGCCGTCGGCACGGTCACCGAGACCGTCGTCGCCGAGCGGTCGCCCCGGCCGGTCCTGGTGTCCCTCGCCCGCGCGGGCACCCCCGTCGGCGTCCTGATGCGCCGCTGGGCCAAGGAGCGCCTCGGCCTGGACCTGCCGCACTACGCCGTGTCGATCGTGCGCGGCCGCGGCATCGACGCCAACGCGCTGCGCTGGCTGGCCGCCCACCACGACCCGGCCGACGTGGTATTCGTCGACGGCTGGACCGGCAAGGGCGCCATCACCCGCGAACTGGCCGCCGCGATCGAGGAGTTCGAGGCGGCGGGCGGCGCCGCGGGATTCGACCCCGGGATGGCCGTGCTCGCCGACCCCGGCTCCTGCGTCCGCACCTACGGCACCCGCGAGGACTTCCTCATCCCGTCCGCGTGCCTGAACTCCACGGTGTCCGGCCTGATCTCGCGTACGGTGCTGCGCGCCGACCTCGTCGGGCCCGACGACTTCCACGGCGCGAAGTTCTACCGCGACCTCGCGGACACGGATGTCTCCGGTGTCTTCGTCGACGCCGTCGCCGCCCGCTTCGACGAGGTCGCCGACGCCGTGGCCGCGCAGGTCAAGGAGGTGCTCGCCGCGGACCGCGCCCCGACCTGGGAGGGCTGGGCAGCCGTGGAGCGGATCAGCGAGGAGTACGGCATCCACGACGTGAACCTGGTCAAGCCCGGCGTCGGCGAGACCACGCGCGTGCTCCTGCGCCGCGTCCCGTGGAAGGTCCTGGCCCGCGCGGGCGCGGGCGCCGACCTCGACCACGTACGGCTGCTCGCCGAGCAGCGCGGGGTGCCGGTCGAGGAGGTCGCCGAACTCCCGTACACCTGCATGGGGTTGATCCACCCCCGGTACACGCGGGGCGCCACGGGCGCGGACGGCAGGGCGGTGACGTCCGCGTGAGCGCCACGCCCCCGGGGCCGCGTTCCCGCCGTCCCGGCCCTTCCCGCCGTCCTGGCCCTCCCGGCCCTTCCCGGCGTCCCGGCCCGCCCGGCCCTTTCCGCCTGCTCGTCGCCAGCGATCTGGACCGCACCCTCATCTACTCCGCCGCCGCGCTCGGCCTGACCGTGCCCGACGCGGAGGCGCCGCGGCTGCTGTGCGTCGAGGTGTACGAGGGCAAGCCGCTGTCGTACGTCACCGAGGCCGCCGCCGCGCTCCTGGTGGAGCTGGCGGAGCGCGCCGTCTTCGTACCCACGACGACCCGCACCCGCGAGCAGTACCACCGCGTCCACCTGCCAGGACCGGTACCGCGGTTCGCGATCTGCGCCAACGGCGGGCACCTGCTCGTCGACGGCGAGTCGGACCCGGTGTGGCGCGCGGCCGTCGGGCGGCGCCTGGCCGCCGAGTGCGCCCCTCTCGACGAGGTCCGCGCCCATCTGCTGCGCACCGCCGACCCCGCCTGGCTCCTCAAGGAGCGGGTCGCCGAGGACCTCTTCGCCTACCTGGTCGTGGACCGCTCGCTGCTGCCCGCCGGCTACGTCAAGGAACTGGGGGAGTGGGCCGTCGAGCGCGGCTGGACCGTCTCCCTCCAGGGGCGCAAGATCTACGCGGTGCCGCGGCCCCTGACCAAGAGCGCGGCCATGCGGGAGATCGCGCGGCGCGCGGAGGCCGACGAGGTGTTCGCCGCCGGGGACTCCCTCCTCGACGCGGACCTCCTCACCGCGGCCGACCGCGCCTGGCGGCCGTCCCACGGCGAGCTCGCCGACACGGGGTGGTCGACGCCGGGACTCACGGTGGTACCGGAACGGGGGGTCGCCGCAGGGGAACAGATCCTGCGCGGCTTCCTTACCCCGTAGACCGCTCGTTCCCCCGCCCCTGTGGGCGGCCGTCCCCGCGCCCCTGTGGGCGGCTGGTCCGCCCAGGGGGCGGAACGGGCGGGCACAGGGGCGGACCCCGCGGCGCCGGGCAACCCCGCCCCCTCCCCCCCCCCGGCAACCCACAACCCCCGTGTACGCCCACTCGCCGGTCTCCGGCCACCGAGCCCCCGTACCCTGTCCCCATGCCCAGATACGAGTACCGCTGCCGCCCCTGCGGCACCACCTTCGAGCTGAGCCGCCCCATGGCGGAGTCCGCCGCCCCGGCAACCTGCCCCTCCGGCCACGAGGACACGGTGAAGCTGCTCTCGACCGTGGCGGTCGCGGGCACGGCGGCAACCCCGGCACGCGCCGCCGCCCCGGCGGCCGGTGGCGGCGGAGGCGGCTGCTGCGGCGGAGGCTGCTGCGGCTGACGCGCCGCCACTGGCCGCCGGGGGAGCGGGGTTACCGGAGCACGGCCCCGTCCCCCGCTCCCAGCATCCCCAACTCCGCCCGGGTGGGCGCCCCCTCCCAGTCCCCCCGGGAGGCCACCGCGAACGCCCCGGTGGTGACCGCGCGTTCCAGCCGGCCTGCCACGTCCGCGCCGTCCAGGAGCGCGGAGAGATATCCGGCGACGAACGCGTCCCCGGCGCCCACCGCGTCGACGGCGCGCACCGTCCGCGCGGGCCGGTGGAGTTCGCCCTCACCGGTGTACGCGGTGGCCCCGCGCGCGCCGAGCTTCACGACGACCTCTCGTACACCGAGATTGAGCAGGCCCGCTGCCTGATCCGCGATCTGCGCGCCGGAGCGGTCGCCATTACCGGCCTGGTCGCCGCGACCGGCCTGATCCCCGCGACCGGCGCGACCGGCCGGGCCGCCGCGCTCGCCGCGCTCGCCGCGCTCGCCGAGATCGACGGGAAGGCACAGCGGCAACTCGTCGTCGGACGCGATCAGCACGTCGGTGTACGAGGCCCAGTCGCGCAGCACGGCCGCCGCGTCCTCCCGGCTCCACAGCCGGGAGCGGAAGTTGACGTCGACGCAGACCCGTACGGAGTGCTCCCGGGCCAGCTCGAGGGCACGCGCGCACGCCGCCCGTGCGCCGGCCCCGAGCGCCGGGGTGACCCCGGTCAGATGCAGCACCCGCGGCGGCGGCGCCGCGGCGAAGGCCCGCTCGACGGCGTCCGTGCCGAGCCGCGAACCGGCCGAGCCCGCACGGTAGTAGTGCACCCGCGTCACCTCGGGCAGCCGCGGCTCGAAGAGCAGCAGGCCGGTCGGCGCACCCGGGTCACGGCCCGCGTCCCGTACGTCCACGCCTTCCGCCCGCAGCGTGCGCAGCACCAGCTCACCGGCCTCGTCGTCGCCGACGGCCCCCGCCCAGCGGACGGTGTGACCGAGCCGGGCGAGCCCGATCGCCACGTTCGACTCGGCGCCCGCGACGGACACCGCCATCGTCCCGCCGAGCTTCAGGGGCCCGTCACCGCGCAGCGCGACCATGGTCTCACCGAACGTGAGGACATCGGCGGCGCCTACGGGGACGATGCGCCCGGGAGAGCCCGCCCGCCCGGGAGAGCCCGCCCGCCCGGGGGCGCTCACTCGCACACCGTCACGAACCGCCCCGCCCGCTGCCGCAGCGCACCCAGGTCCCCGCCGTCCGCCGCGTCCCCGACGAGGGGCGAGCCGACGCCCACCGCGACCGCGCCCAGCTCCAGGTACTCCGCCGCGGCGGCCGCGTCCACGCCGCCGACGGGGACGAAAGGACGGCCCGGGAACGGACCGAGGAGCGCTTTCAGATAGCCGGGGCCGCCCACGGCGGACGCCGGGAACACCTTCAGGGCGGTGGCCCCCGCGGCCTCCGCCGCGATCACGTCGGTCGGGGTGAGCACGCCCGCGAGGACGGGCAGACCGGCGGCGAGGGCGTGCTCGACGCCGGGGCCGAGCCCCGGCGTCACGATCAGGTTCGCGCCCGCGTCGGCGGCGCGTGCCGCGTCGGCCGCCGTGAGGACGGTGCCCGCGCCGAGCCACGCGTCCGTGCCGAGTTCCGCCCGCGCCCGGCGCAGCACACCGAGCGCGTCGGCGCCGCTCAGCGACACCTCGACCAGGGGCACCCCGGATTCGACCAGCGCCATCACCGTACGGAACGACGCCTCCGCGTCCGAGCCGCGCACGATGGCGACGAGCCGCCGCGCCCGCAGGGCTGTCGTGAAGTCGACCATGCCCCCAGGCTCGCACAGCGTGCCGAGGGGCCCTCAGCCGACCCGGTCGCCCCCGACGGCCCCGACAGCGCGGTCGGAGTGCTCCGGGTGCCGCGCCCTCCAGTACGGATTGTCGTGCGGCAGCGTCGCGCTGACCCGCCCGTACATCCCGAAGAACATCAGCATCACCCCGACGACAAAGCTGAACAGCACGTTCTGGATTCGGAAGGCCAGGAAGTTGAAGCCGCCGTCGAGGAGGGCGAGATTGACGAAGCCGCTGACGATGAACACGATGCCGAGCACCATGTTGAGCGTCGAGGCGAAGTTCCCGCCGATCACCATGCCGACGAGGAGCAGCAGCCCGGCGCAGACCGAGAGGACGCTCAGCGCCCCGTTGGTGTTCAGTCCGGCGACGGTGTCGCCGCCGGTGTCGAAGAAGCCGACCTTGTCGATCAGCCCGAGGATGCCGAAGGCGAGCAGGACGAGGCCCATGAGACCGGCGCCGAAGCGGTAGAACCGGCTGAGCCGGTGGTCGACGGGCAGATGCTCGTCGAGGGTGACGCGCCGCCTGCGGTTCCTGAACGGGTGCGAGCCGGAGGGCGGGCCGGAGGGAGAACGAGAACCGGACCGGGATCGGGACCGGGAGCGGGAGCGAAGCGTGTGCGTGGCCATGACCGCCTCCTCAGAGCGTGCGGAGGCCCGTACGACGTACCTCTTCACAGGATCCGCCCGCAGCACCCGCCCCGCCAGCCCAGCCGTTCCCGGCCCGCCAGCCCAGCCGTCCCCGGAGCCCGGGGTTCAGGCGCCCTGCCCCCGCTCCTCCCGGATCTGCGCGACGACCCGCGCGACGGTGGTGCGGACGGCCTCCGTCTCGGTCAGGAAGTGCCAGTAGTCGGGGTGGCGGCCGTCCAGGGCGGCGACGGCGCGGTCGAGGCGGGCCACGGAGTCGTCGAGGGGGCGGGCGTGGCGCGGGTCGGGCTTCTGGCGGCCCGCCATGGCCAGGCGCTGGGCGTCGCGGACGGCGAACCGGGTGCGTTCGATCTCCGCCTGCGGGTCCTTGGCGACGGCGTTGAGGCGGTGCAGCCGGTCACCGGCGGCGGACACGGCCTCGTCGGTGGAGTTCAGCAAGGCCCGCACGGTCGACAGGAGCGCCGTGGCGTCCGGCCAGCGCTGGTCGTCGCGGGCGCGCTGGGCCTCCGTCAGCTTGGTCTCGGCCTGCCGCACGCTCTGGGCGGCCTGCTCGGGCACCCGCTGGAGGTCCTGCCAGCAGGCGGCGGTGAAGCGCCGCCGCAACTCGCTGAGGATCGGCTGCACCTGCTCGCTGCGCGTGGTCAGGGCCTGCGCGCGCGTACGCAGGGACACGAGCCGCCGGTCGATGTCGCGGGCGCGCTCCGGCAGCCGCTCGGCCTCGGCCCGGACCGCTTCGGCGTCCCGTACGACGCGGTCCGCGCGGTGCAGGGTGTCGGGGACGCCGTGCTGCCCCGCGCCCTGGTTGAGCTTGGTCAGCTCGGGCGCGAGCGCGGCGAGCCGTCCGGCCAGGTCGTCGGCCTTGAGCCCGGCGGCGCGGACCGCGTCGAGCGCGGTGGTCGCGGCGAGCAGGGTCTGCCGGGCACGCTCCACGGCCGGGGCGAGGCGCGCGAGTTGGGTCTCGGCCTTGTCGAGCAGCGGCGCGAGGTCCTGCGTGAACCGGTCGAGGTCCCGCTTGGTGGTACCGAGGGCGTCCTTGGCCTGCGTCAGTTCGGTACGGGCGCGGGCGGCTGCGGACGCCTCCAGGTCGTCGCGGTCCAGGTCGTGCGCGTCGACGGCGGTGATGTACTGATGGCTCACCTCGTCGATGCGCCGCCCGAACGCCTCGAAGTCGCCGGCCGCCTTGCGCGCGGCGGGCGAGGAGTCGACGGCGGCGATGGTCTCGATGGAGATCCGCAGGTCGCGCTGCGCGCTGTCCAGTTCGTAGAACGCGGCAGCGGCGGCGTCCTTGGCGGCCTGCGCCTCGGCGCGCACGTTCTCACCGCGGCCACCGAACCAGCGCCGGGTGCCGCCGCCGGTGAAGGCGGCGGGGAGGACCGTGGTGAGAAGGGGGAGCAGGTGCAGGGGGAGCAACGCGAGCGCGAGGATCCCGCCTGAGCGGGCGGTACCCGCACGGTCACCCGCTTCGGCCCCCGCGGCCACCGCCGACGACGTCCATCTGTCCCTTGTGCGCGGCCGCGGAGGTGTCGCCGTCACTGTCCCTCTCCCGTGCTGTCGCCCTGCCCGATGTCATTCTCCCACCGGTGAAGGACGAACACACGGGCCGGTCAGTTCGCGCTGCGCACGGTGAGACGTCCGCCCCCGGCCCTGCTGTCCGCTGCCGTCGACGGGCGGGCCGTCATCGGCGGCAGCACCGAGGTCACGTGGAAGATGGACGGTGACCGGCCACCACCGGGTGACCCGTACGTCGGACACGCAGTCCCCGCGCTGCCGGGGCCCGCTTCCGCCTCCGCACACGGTTTGCGGCCCCGGCCCACGGGCAGGGTAGGCTGTCGGAACATTCCGGGCGCGTAGCTCAGGGGTAGAGCGCTGCCCTTACAAGGCAGATGTCGGCGGTTCGAAACCGTCCGCGCCCACAGTGAGGCCGTGCAGTTGAGCGGCATGATCGGCCCCCCATCCAAGATCGGATGGGGGGCCGATCTCATGCGCGAGGCCACATCGAGGCCACATCCCCAGACGATCATGCTCACAGTTCTCACTCATACGGAGGACTGGACTGCCTGCACGGCGCACGTAGAGTGGCGAGCACGAGAGGGGCAGGCCGTCTCCCCAAGCGTGCCTGAGACACGCCTCTCGTAGACCTGCACGGCGCCCGGCGGGGAGGCCGGCCCGAGCAGGCGGAGGCCCCCATCGCACAAATCGATGGGGGCCTTCTGACGTTCAACGTAGACCGCCCCGGGAGCGAACGCCCCCGGGGCGGCGGCGCCTTGACCGAGTCTTAGCGCCTGACGGCCGAAAGGCGGAGACACGTACGCCCGCCGACCGCTCCTGTGCCGCTCAGCCCGGCAAGGAGCGGCAGCTTTCGGGTTCCCTCATTGAAGATCGACAAATTTACCTGGCCAGGTAAAGACATGCGGCCTTGATCGTCAGAACGTGAGCGGGTGCCGCTCGATCCTCTCCCCGACTGGGTGCCGACCCGCCGCCGGGAGATCGGGGGGCGTATCCGCGCAGCCCGCCGCAGCGCCCATCTCTCGCAAGTCGCCCTCGGCGAGCGCATCGGCCGCGACCACAAGACGGTCCACCGCTACGAGGCGGCGACGAGCGTGCCCACGCTCATCGACCTGCTGCTGATCGCCGATGCCCTCGACGTGCCGCTCGCTGATCTCGTCCGCTGACGGCCTACTCCTCCACCGGACAGTGCCCCGCATGCAGCACCACCCGGGCCCCGCCCGCGGACGGCGAGTCCTTCGCCGTGACGATCACCGGCTCGCCCGGCCGGATCGGCTGGTCGCAGTCCCAGCAGACCGGTGCACCTTGGCTCACCAGTCGACTCCGGCGGGCGGGGGCAGGTGGACGGAGTATCCGCGCCGCGGGTACGCGCACGGCCCGGTGTGCAGGATCGACAGCACCGGCCTGCCGTTCCCGTCCCAGACCAGCGGTATGCACCCCTCGCCCGGTCCGATGGCCTCCAGGCACGACGCGCAGAGGGGCGGAGGGCGCCCGGCTTCCTCCCGGGCCCGCATGGCGGCGTGCCGTAGCGCGAGGGACTGCTCGCACGGGGCGGTACGGCAGGGCTCGCACTGTTGATGGTGTTCGATCCAGTCGTAGTACGTCGCCAGGGCCGCGGTCTGCGCGTGGTAGCAGGCGGGGCAGGCGTGGGGCAGCCAGGGGCCGGAGCCGCCCAAGTCGATGCCCTCGCCGGGCAGCAGTGCCGCGGGGCACCACACGCAGACGGTGCCGGCGTTCTGCTCGGGGGTGAGGGAGCACACCCCGGGGGCGACGCAGATGCGGATGGCCATGCTCACGTCCCGCACGGGGCGCCTCCCCGGCGGTTCAGGCGGGCCCGGATGGCGGCGCCCTGGACTCGCTTCCAGGAGAGGCGCAGGCGGGTCCCCTTCGGGCAGTGGTCCATCTGCTGGCAGGGGGTGCAGGCGCCGAGGTGGTCCATGTACGTCGCGTAGACCCGCGTCGCTGCCGCGTTCAGCTCCGCCGTCGTGGCGCTCATGACTCGACCGCCAGCGGTTCGGCGGTTGCCAGCAGCGCGGCGAGGCGCGCGGGCTCGCACAGGTGACCAGGAGAGGAAGGGAGGACGACCCAGTGTGCGTGCAGCGACAGCACCCCGGGGCGAGGGACGCCGAGGTAGGTGTCGTTGCCGAGGCACTCTTCCGCGCCGTCCCACGGGGCGTCCGGTGGGATGAGGACGTAGTACGGGCCCATGCTGCTGCGGAGATCCCGGATGACCGGGCCGTCGAGCCAGGTGAGGAGTGCGGCAGCGACTATCTGCGGGTCGTCGCTGCCCACGGCGGCATGCATGCGCTCGCAGGGGACGCGGACGGCGTCGAAGCTGCGGCCGAGCGGGAGCAGGGCGACGCTGTCCTTGTTCCACGCTCGGTAGACCGCGCCGGGGTTGGGGTCGGTCCGCGCCAGCCACTCTGTGATCAGCTGTCTGTCGCTCATCGGGACACCCTCACGGTCGTGGTGATCTGCCTCACATCAGCGACCGTAGGCACTTTCTCCCGGCCCCAACCGAACTGACAGCTCGGCCGAACCACAAGCTCGCCAGCTACACGAGACCGATCCGGATGGCGAGCTGCTCGGCCTGCCGCGCATGCATCGCCCGAGCCCGACGGATCACCGTCAGCACCAGCTGCCGAGCAAGCGGATTCCTCGCCAGATCCTCTGGAGCAATTCCTTCCAGACCGAGCAGAGAAAGGAGCGCAGAGGCATCGTCTCGCCTCTGGCTGTGGCAGGCCGCCACTTCCAGGCCGAAGGTGAACTCGCGTTCCAACGAGACCAGAGGGCTCGTGTCGATGGCGTCCGCCGTGTTCAGCGCATCACCGGTCTCGCCCGCTTCCATCTCAATGGACAGGGCGTGCAGAGCGACGTTCGTCGGGCCGAAGACCGTCCAGCCGATATTGCTGCCTTCTGGCACCAGACGAGCCGCCGGCGCAGCGTGCTGAACGAGTCGCTCCCTCGCTTCCTTCCAACGCCGTCGGCGGGCCGACCCGAGCACGGCAACCAGTTGCAGCGCCCCCTCCATCGCGTTGCGCTCTACCTCCGGCAGCCGCGCGGAGCCGACTCGCTCGGCCGCCCGTAGCGCAAGCTCCTCTGCTTCAGCAGGCTGGTTGGCAGCCAAGAGCACATGCCCCAAGTTCCACTGCGCCGTAGCGATGCGCAGGGGATCGTCAGCGTCCTCCGCGGCCCGCACGGCGCGGTCAGCCGCGAGAGTCGCCAGGTCGACGCGTCCTGTGCGCCGCAGGTAAGAGCGGAGCAGGCAATACAGATCGGCAGCGGTACGCAAGACAGCGCGTCGCTCAGCTGCATCGGAGCCACCACGCGTCGCGCGGACCGCGTGTTCCACGTCTGCGACCAGCTCGGGCAGCGTCGCCGCCGCTGCGCTGAACCGGTCACCGCTGGTCTGCCAGCTGTGCCACGCGGCCTCCACCCGGTCCCTCAGTACGCCTGCCGTCACGGGGGTGGCGCTGCGCGCGGGCCCGTAGCCGAGGAGCGCGCGCCCCACCGCGGCCTCCGGGCTCTCGGTCGTCTCCTCCGCAGGAGGAGGCCGTTCAGAGAGCAGCGCTGCGGTAGGCACTCCCAGTTCCTGCGCGAGGGCGTACAGGATCGGCAGCGACGGCACCTTAAGACCCCGCTCGATCTGGGACAGGTAGTCCGGCGAGATCCCCACCAGTCCAGCGACCGCGTCCTGCCGACGTTCGCCGCGGTAGTGCCTGATCCGGTCCCCGATGGGGAGGTCCGCTGCAACCATCTGCCCACTCCTTGCTCGCTGCTCCTGAGCGTAGGGTGCCCGCTACAGGGGGACACGGGAATCCACCGAGAGAGGGGACGCCGTGCCGGAGCTGGTGCTGTGGGACATCGACCATACGCTGATGGCGACGCGGGGCCTCGGGCGTGAGCTGTGGGCGCAGGCATTCCACGAGGTGACGGGCATCGAGATGCGAGAGCAGGCATCCGTTACCGGCTCGACAGAGCGGGTCATTCTGAGAGAGACCGCGCGCCTCCACGACATCACGTACAGCGATGAGCTGTTCGAGTCCTTTGCCGCGGCCCTTGGCGCGGTACACGTCCGGCGAGCCGCCGAACTGCGCGAGCGGGGGCACGCCTTGCCGGGCGCCGCCGCCGTCCTTGCCCGTCTCGCGGACAAGGGCGTACGCCAGACCGTAGTGACGGGCAACGTCCGCGCGGCCGCAGAGGTCAAGCTCGCAGTCTTCGGCCTCGACGGCTACCTGCGACTTGAGGATGGAGCGTACGCCGAGGACGGGGAGGAGCGCCCCGAGTTGCTGCGGGCTGCCCTGGCCCGTTCCGCTACCCGGCCTGACAAGGCAGCCTTCCTCGGGGACACGCCCGCGGACGTCGAGGGCGGCCTGGGTGCCGGAGTCCGGGTGGTCGCCGTGGCGACGGGCCGCACCTCGGCGACCGAACTGCGGGGCTCCGGCGCCGACACGGTACTGGAAGGCCTGGCAGACACTGAGAAGGCCTTCGCTGCCATCTCGTGCGCCCGAACCGGTGGCGTGGCGGGGTGACAGTGCTGACCTCTACGCTTGCCTCATGTCCCCCAACTCCCCGCCCCCTGGCCCCGTGCGGCCTGCTGCGGCCGTGAACGAGGACATCCGCGCACTCTGGCACACCCGAGACCCCCGCATCGGACTCACCCACGAACAGCGCGCCAGATACGAGCACCTGCTCGTCGAATGGATCGCAGCCACCCGCGCCGCACAGATCGTCATCGCCGCCTGAACGCCGATCAGTACTGCCGACGCGCCGGATCCAGAGCCGCAGCCTGCGGCGGAGGCTCACCCTCACCCGGATCCGGAGCACCGTCCCTGCGGCACACCAGCGCATCCGGATCCCCGGCCGGCGCCTGGAGGCTGTACCCCTCCGGGCAGGCCTGCCCCTCCCGACCAGGCTCGCCCGCGGGCCCCTGCTCACCGCGCGGCCCCTGCTCGCCCTGCGATCCCGCCGGGCCCGCGGGCCCCGGCTCGCCCTGCGGCCCCGGCGGACCCGCGACGCCGTCCGCGCCGTCCGCCCCGTTCGCGCCCGCTGCCCCCGGCGCGCCGGCCTCCCCGCTCTGGCCCGCCTCCCCGGCCGGACCGTCCTCGCCCCCCCGGCCCGCGGCGCCAGCCTTCCCCGCCGCTCCGCTCCGGCCCGGGCTGCCGGACGGGCCCGGATCTCCAGGCTCGCCTGCGGGACCACGCGGCCCCCGCGGCCCGGTCACGCTGCGGCCCGGTTCCCCTCGGCTCCCCGGCGGCCCGCCGATCGGTTTCTCTCCAAGTCCCTGCACCTGCCTGGCCAGGGCATCCCTGACCTCGTTCGCTGTGCGCAGGTCATCCGTCAAGGCCTGCACCGTCAGCACGATCCACGCGATCACGGCGCCCAGCACGATGGCACCGACCACCGCGAACACGTCGCCGCGGCGCCACCGCCGCTCCTCCGCCCGGATCTGCCCGCGCGTCATGACCCCGACCCTCGCGTCAGCAGGATGATGACCGGCAGCAGGATCCCGACCAGCGGCACGACCACGGCGCCGATCAGCCACCGACGCGTCGCCACGATCCGTTCAGCGTCCTTCTCCCGCAGCGTCTCCAGCGTCGTCACCCGCGAGGCCAGCGCCTCATGCCGCAGGTCGTACACCTCTTGGCTGACCTTGGTGTCGATGCGGTGGCCGAGCTGCTGGATGTCGTCGCGCACGTCGGCGAGGCGGTCCTCGAACCTCCGGACCACCTCACCGAGTGTCGGCTCGTCAGCCACCGCTCACCCCCTCCGTCAGGCGCGCGCTTCGAGGGGGCTCTTCTGCTCGATCGCAAGAGCAGGCACGGGCGCCGTCACCTCGCGATGCAGCAGCAGAGCCACCACGCCCTCGATACCCGACATCCACAGGGCCTGTGTCTCGGCGGACATGTCCAAGCCGAACGCCAGGAACAGGGCGAGGAGGCCCTGCGCGAGGTTCACGATCGACGCGCCGGCGGCCCCGGTCTTCAGGACGATCGCTGTGCCCACCGCTACGGCGAGGGACAGCACGGCCATGATGGTGCCCTGCTCCTCCGCCGACAGGTCGAGGCCGTACGCCGCGCCCAACTTCAGCCCGATCGCGACGACCGCGAGGATGTACACCGGCTCTCTGCCGAAGATCCGCATGAGACTCTCCTTCGTGAAGGGCTACGCGCCAACCGCGAAGCCGTACTTGGCGCCGAGCCGCCGCAGCGACTCCGCCCCCGGTATCCCGTCGGCGCCCGCGCCGGAGTAGCCGCAGCGCTTCTGCCACTTCGCGTACGCCGTCACCGTCGCCGTCCCCCAATGCCCGTCGACGCGCGGCTTCGCGAGCAACCCCGCGTCGACCAGCGCGGCCTCCACGGTGCGCACGCCCTTGTACGACACCGGCGTCCCGCTCTTCTTCGGGTCCGTCTTCGCCGCCTTGATCAGCTTCGACAGCGACACCGACGGCCGCGACGGCGCCGGAAGCGACGGCCCCGGCGCCGCACCACCCAGACGATGCGCGATCCGATCCCGCATGTACGCCATGCCGAACCCCCGCGGATCCACCTTGCCCGGCTGCCACTCCAGATGCCCGACCACCGACCGCGCCGACCAGCCGTGATGACGGCATATCGCCGCCGCCACCTTCTCGATCGCCATAAGCTGCGCGGCCGGCCACGGGTCCTCGCCGTCGCCCCAGTTCTCGCACTCGAACCCGTAGAAGTGCCGGTTCCCGTCGACGCTGGCCTCGTTGTCGGCGGGCAGCGGCCGCTCGTCGATGACCGCCCGGAGCACGTCGTCGTCACCCAGGCCCGCGTGGTTCGCGCGGCCGTACCCGACCAGGTGGACCCGGCCGTCCTTCGTGATGACGCCGTGGCACAGCGGGCCCGGCAGCGCGGAGTGCCCGCGGCGGCAGATGTCGACGGTGGCGGCCGAGCCCTGGGTGACGGTGTGGTGGATCATCACGCCGTGGACCGGGCCCCAGGGGCCCTTCGTGTTGCGGTTGTGGTGCTCCCAGTCGCCGACCTCGACGACGGTGACGCCCTCGGCTCTGAGCGCTCGGGCGAAGGCGGAAGCGGACATCGGAGTGGCCATCAGGCCTCCTTGGTCGTGCAGGTGGGGAACATCCGCGGCAGGGTCATGGCGAGACCACCGTCCACCGCTCCTCGTACGCGGCTGCGGTCCCGTACCAGACCAGCGATCTGTTCGCGTCCCGCACCAGCCAGCCACCGGGCTGGATCCGCTTGCGCGTGCCCTCGCCGTCCTGGAGGACGAGGGTGGTCTCGGACTCGCTGAGCACCGTGTACGTGCCGTCGAGCCAGGCGAGGAGATCGATGCTGTTGGAGCCGTCGTACTGCGTGGCTTCGCAGCGAGGGGTGACGTAGGGCATGAGAGGTCTCCTCAGGCGATCCGCTGGTACGAGAGCCAGCTGTCGGTGTAGAGCGTGGTCGCGGTGGCGCTGGACGTGTTCTGCGCCCACTGGAGCGCGATGGACCCGGCGGTCGAGCCCACGCGAAAGAGCCCGGATACCGGGGTGTAGTGGATGGAATCGCTGGTGCCGTATCCAGTCCGGAAGCTCGCGATGTCGTTGGTCTCGGTGCGGATCGAGTAGCCCGCGGTCCCGGTAGCGCTGGTGCTAGAGCCAGGCATCATCCACGCCCACTCGCCCAGGCACCCCGTCGGCGTCGAAAAGAAGATCTTGATGTCCGGGGTCGGGTCGGCGAAGTACTTGATCCAGCCGGTCATCGTGTAGACCGCGGACGCCTCCACCGAGACGACCAGGTGCGTGTCGGTGGCGAGCGTCGTCGTTGCCGACCGGGACTCGTCCGCGGTCTTCCGCACGGTCATCGGCTGCATCGACCGCAGCAGCGACGCAGTCAGCCGCTGACCGGCCAGCGGTGTCGGATACGCCTCAGGCACAGCACGGCTCCTTACAGGGCGAGGATGGTCGGGGAAGCGAGGCGCACATCAGCGCCTGCGGCGTGGGCCTTGGCGACTTCGTTGACGGAGCGGGTCACGGTGAAGACCTGCGGGCCGAGCTGCGCGAAGCTGTCGTACGACACCGTCACCGGCAGCGTGTTCGAGTTCGTCGTCGACAAGATCGACCGCATACCGACCGACCCGGGCCCCGTCAGAGACGAGTCCGTGGTGGAGACCAGCCACGCCGACGGCTCGGCGGTGTCCGTCTGCCACACCTTCGCGGACAGGGTGCGGCCGACGATCTGTAGACGAGCAGTGAACTGGCGGCCCGCGGCGTGCGTCAGATCCGTGGAGGCAGTCGCCAGGAGCGTCTCCGTCCCGCTGACGCGTTTCCGCAGGGTGAGCGTGATCGACTGATCGGTGTTGAACGCCACCCTGGCCAAGTAGCAGTTGTCCGTATCCGTGAACCGGCCGGCGAGCGCCAGGAAGTGAGAGCCTCCGGTGGCGAGGACGTCCGTCGCCATGTCCACGGTGATGTCGCAGTCCGCCTGCCCGTAGGCAATCGTCGCCCAGCGGCTGACGTTGACGCTGCCCAGGTCGATCTTCGCTTCGCCGTCGAACGCGGAGATGACCGCGGCGGCGTAGGCGTAGAACGCATCCGTCCGCTGACCCGAATCGCGCATCGTCCGGGAGGTGTCGCCGCCCGGGAAAAAGTCCATGCGCTGCTGGCGGGACATCTCCAACTGCACGCCCGCACTGCTGGCGTTCAGGTTGCAGATGTTCGCCGGATCAGACCCGCTGATCTCCTGCGGCGCAGTGACCACCGTGAACCCCGCCGCGGTGAGCGCGTCGGAGACCCGGTCACGGCGAACGGTGTCCAGGCCGCCAAGCGCGGTGGCGGCCACGCCGTCGGTGCCCTGGTAGCCGTGGAAGGACAGGGTCCTTATGGACGCGGCGACCAGCGCCTGGCACGTGGGCTCGTCGAAGTTGGTGCTGGTGATGTGGAGGTCGGTGTTACCGCTGGCCTTGATCCCGGCGAACTCATAGTGATCCATCAGACCGGCGCCCACGTACCGGGCCATCTCGCCCGACCCGGCCTCGATGCCGCCCCCGTGGATCGCGATCGACGTCCACGTCGCCCCGGTGACGTCCACCGTGCGCCGCTCATAGCTCACACCCTCGGTCTCCGCCGCCGCCAGCGCCGCGTAGTTCGCATAGACGTCGCCCATGTCAGACGCCCTCCACGTAGTAGTCCGACGCCGACCCGCCCGTGGTGGTCCACGTCTGGCCGGACTCAGCCGTCCCCCACCCGCTGGTCTGCGTCCGGTCGAAGCCGTCCTGCACGACGAACTGGACCTCCGTGACCGTCATGACCTCGCCGCCCACCCGGATGTCCCACGGCGCCTCCGCCGGGTCCGTCGTCCACAGCGTCGACTCGCCCGCCGACGGCGCCACCGTCAGAGCCGTCGCCGAAGAGGACACCGCAGCAGTCAGCTCGGAGCCCGGCGTGTCGAGCCGGGCGTCCGGCGAGTCGAGGACACCCACCGTGTACGGGGACGCTGGGGCGCAGGTGAACACGAGCCGGTGCTGGAAGTGCGAGATGGTCTCCTCGACGCCGAGGATGAGCTGGTCGATGGCCTGCGGCGGCAGCCATGCGGGCGGGTTCTGGATCTGCACGCGGTCGCCCTGCCGCAGCGCGAGCGCGGCCTGCCGTAGCGCCGGGTTCGCGACGAACGAGGGGTGCGCGAGGTTCACGCTGATCTGCGGGTGCCGGGCCTCGTCCACCGTGCCGAGGTGCACCCGCCACGCCGCCTGATCCCGCAGCACGACCGTGTCCGTGCTGCTCAGATTCAGTGTGACGTCCGTGCCGTACGCACCCACACCCGCCGGTGGCAGCGCCGTCGATAGGGCGCCCTCGGTCTCCTCGTACGTGGCACTCATGCCGTTGACCGTGATCGTGACCTTGTTCTGGACCCGCTGGTCATCCTCCACCGGCACAGGTACCGCAGCCAGGTTGTAGGCCGCGTAGTCCAGCACCAGCGCCGGGTCCTGGCCATACAGCGACCCCCGCGTCCGATACCCCAGCCCGAGCACCGCAGTGCTCTCGTAGAGCATCCCGCCGTCCGCCTCAACGCACTCCCGGACCAGCGTCAACGGATTCGACCGGCCCTGCGCGCCCATCGCCACCGTGTCGTCGAGGTCGCCGATCCAGTCGACCGGGATCGCCTCCTCCCCGCACAGCCGCAGCACCCTGAGGCCGGCGCGCTCGCCGATCGGGTTGAGGCGCACGCCGAGCGCGTTCGTGGCCGTGACCGCGGTCTCCACCGTCACGTGCCCGATCGCCACCCCGGGCAGGTACTGCGTGCCCCCCAGCCCCACCACCGACCGGCTCGCCGGACCGAACTGGATGCGGGTCACCCGGCTGACCTGCGTCAGGAAGGCGGTGTCGGTCGCGCTGTACGTCACACCGCTGTTCACGTCCGTCAGCCGGACCGCCCGGGTCAGGCTCGTGCCGTTCTCGGAGAACTCGATCGAGACGTAGAGCTGACGCCCACGGACGTCCACCGTGTGCGGCAACGCGACGCCCAGCTCAGAGCCGACCGAGTCGTGCTGAGACAGGGTGAGGCTCTTGGTGTCCGTCGTGTAGTACAGCTCCCAGAACTGCGCGGAGCCGGGACTGTAGTCGAACTGGTCGATCGCGCAGAGCACTTTCCCGTTGGACAGCCCGTCAGCAGGAATCGAGGCAAGGAAGCGGACCTGGGTCGCAGTCGGATCGTCGTACCGCGCGACGCCACCCGACAGCGTGGCCAGCGACAAGTCCGGCAGGGGGTCGCTGGCCTTGATCCCGTCGTACGCGGCCAGGGCCAGCGTCCCCGACCAGCGCATCGGCGACCCCGATACGAGCGCCGACGCCAGCTGGGTGGACTCGGCCGGATCCTCGCACGGCCAGTACGCCACCACCTGCGGCAGCAGAGGATCCGTGATCGCCTGGTAGATCACTGACCGCTCCGGCGCCGGACCCTGCGCGAGACGCCGGATAATGCCGCTCACCTCGACGTCGGTCCACACATCGTTGCCGCTGGTGTCCCAGCCCTGCGCCCAGTCGGAGACCTCGCCCCACAGCCGGTACGACTTGCCGCCCATCCCGTCCGGAACCGAGATCCGCATCGGCGTGTTACGGCCGATCAGCCCGAAGTACGGGCCGGACGGATTCCGGGGCGAGAAGCGCCCGTCCGTGTTCTTCAGCTGGAGCTGCGCCGTGGCGTGCTCCGTCTGCGAGCCCTCGTCCCGCATCCCCCGCGTGATCCGGATCGAGCCGCTGTCGTCACGGACCATCGTGTACGAGGTGATGTCCACCCACGCGCCGCTGATCCACAGCTCCACCGTCACCGGCGCCCCGGTCGACGCCTCTCCGGACGCGCCGAGGGGACCGGCCGCGGCGCCCATCCGCCGCTGCCAGCCCATCACCCGCGCTGCGAGACCTCCGGGCATCGGCTACTCGTCCCAGCAGACCCAGCAGCGGAGATCGACCGCGGTCGTCGCCGTGGTCGCCCGCACCCGCAGGAACTTCGAGACGGCGACGATGGGCCGCTCGTCCGGCATCCACTGGTACGTGTACGTCAGCGGCGACTCGCCCGTCGCCGAGCTCAGCGCCACCACATCGAAAACCCTGGACGCCGTGACGGTGCCCTCGGCGGTCGCCGTGTAGCCCGTCGCGCTCGTGCCCAGCGACATGAGGCTGGCCGGTGCGTTCGGGTCCAGCGGCTGCACACCCGACGCCACGTGCGCCGTGACCGTCGCCGCGACGTCCACCTGGAGCAGCTCGACGACCCCGTCGGCGCCGGGGGGATCGTCGACGGTGAACCCCCACGAGATCAACTGGATCTGACGCGTGCTGGGGGTGGCGAGTTGGAGCATCGTCTTGATCGACGTGCCCGTCGTCACCGACGCCTGCGCGGCGCTGGTGGGGGCTGGCCCGTTCCATGTGCGGTACCTGTGAATCTGGATCACTTCCTCATGCCGGTCGCCCCGCAAGGACGAGCTGGACGTCACGGCCGCGCGTCTTGATGGCGCGGCGCAGGATCTTCAACAGGAACTCGTCGACGTCACTGCCACTCGACCGAAGCTCCAGAACGATCGGCTCCCGAGGCCCGCCCGACGCGGCGGCAGCCAGCCGCCTGGAGTCCGGGCCGGACCGCACCCGCGAGCCGACCGGCAGATCCAGGAGCTCGGGCTCGTGTTCACCCACCCACGTCAGGCCGCTGCGGATACCACCCGACGCCGCAGCGCCGATGATGCCGCCGGCCGCCTTCCGGCCGCGGAGGCCGCGCGCGATCGTCTTCTCCAGCGCCCTGGCCAGCTTGGCCATGGCCTTCTCCAGCTTGTCCTGGCTCTTCTGGAGGCCCTTGACCAGCTTCTCCTGCGCCTTGATCGCCGCCCCGTAGAAGGCGTCCGCAGCCGTCTTTCCGGAGCTCAGCGCGGACTTCGCGATCTGAGCCTGCAACGAGTTCATCGACTTGATCTCGGAGCTCGACGCCCGCATCAGCGCGCCCGCCGTCTCCAGCCCGCCGCCGTCGATGCCCGCCTCCGCGATCTGCCGGAGCAGCCCCTTGTCGAGCCCGCGCTTCTTCAGCGTCGACAGGGCCCCCGAGAACGCGGTCGCCTTGTCCCGCGAGTCGATGAGACCGCTCATGACGGACCGCACGGTGACCGGCTTGCCCTCACCCTGCCCACGGAGGATGCTCGCCGCCGACAGGACGTTCGACCGCACCGACTCCTGGAGCTGCGAGGCGCTGCTCCGCAGGTCGCCGAGCTTGTCCTTGGCCTTGTCCAGGGCCGTGTTGACCTTGCTGAGGGACTTCTCGTTCCTGATCAGGCTCTTGCCCGTCGAGTCCAGCGCGCGCAGCAGACGCCGCTCGGTGCCCCCGCTGGTCGCGCGCTTGATGTTGCCGCGCGCCTGATTCAGCGAGGAGACCAGAGACCCCAGATCAGACGGCGCCCCCAATGCCTTCTCGAACGGATCCCGCTGATACCCCGCCTTCCGCCCGAAATGGGAGATCCCGAACTGATCCCACAGCGTGTTCCGCGCCTCCCGCTGCACCCGCGCAGCCTCGCGGGCCCGCTCCGCCCGCTGCGCCTTCGTCAGGCCCCCCTTCTTCAGCCCGGGGATCAGCAGCCGACCGTCGTTCAGGGCATCAAGGAAGCGGACGCCGTACTTCTTCACGGCTCGCGCCTGCACGACGTACTCGCTGTCGGACACCCGCGCCGTCGCCCCCGACGGGAACATGCCCAGAATGCTGTCCGACGTCGAGGTACCAGGGCCCTGGATCGGCCCCCCGTTGGGGAACGCCTGTACCGCGCCCCCGCTGGCGAACCGCTTCTGCGGCAAGGTACTGGCCAGACCGCCGGAGGCACCGAACGCACGCATGCCACCCAGGAGCGCGGCCCCCACCGCCGGGTTCTTGCGGTACACCACGTTGATGAAGGAGGTACCCAGCACCCGGCCAACCAGCCCGCTGACCGCAGCCCTGAACGCTCCCGTGTTGGCACCGATGGAGATCGTCTTGTTCTTCAGCCCGTCCCGCGCCCGCCGGACCGCTCCGATGCTGGAATGCGCTGCGCCTGTCTTCGCCGTGACCCGGAACGAGCCATCGGGCATCCGCCGGACCTTCAAGCCCAAGGACTGCAACAGCGCGACTGCGTCCTTGGTCAGTGCCTTGACGGTGACGCTCTTGGCCTTCGGGGTCCGTTTCATCGCCGCGATCACGGAGTTCAGTCCCGTCACCGCGTCCTCGGTACGCATCTCCAGCCGCGTCGACTTCTTGCTGGGGATCTTCATGATCTGCCCGGCCAACTGCCGCGCCTGCGCGGCGGTCAAGCCCATCGCCTGCGCCTGCTTGAGGAACTCCCCGCGGCCCCGGGCGTAGATCCCGTTGACCGTCTCCCACGACGCCCCCGACTGCCGCGCCTGCGCCGCAGCCTCATCCGTCTTCGCGGCCAAGTCGTTCAGCGCCGACGCCGCGTCCCGGGCCTTCTCGCTGTTGAGATTGAGCTTCCCGCCCGACATCGACAGCGCCCCGGCGTTGGACTGCGCCGCCTTGGCGGCCGCGTCGATCGCTGCCTCGAAGCCGATCATCCCGCCCAGGCCCTGGCGCTGCGCGTCGTTCAGGGCCTGCAAGGACTGCCGTAGCCCATCAGCGGAGCGCTTCTGCGCATCCAGCGAGGCCTGCGCCTTCTGTGCTTGCGCCCCGAACAGACCCATCGACTGCGCGGCGAGCTCCTGCTCGAACCGCTGATCCGCGAGGGCGCTCTTGTACCCGTCGAGCTTGTCCTTGAGGTCCCCGACATCCCCGCCGCCCTTGCGGTAGGCCCGCTTCAACGCCTCGAAGGCCTGCGCCGCCTGTTCGGCTTTGCCGCCCTTCACGAGCCCGGCGAGGGCGTCATCGATCGCGGCGAGATTCTGCTTGGCCTCCTTGACCGGCGTCGAGTCCGCCATGCCCAGCGAGAAGATCTTGACGAGGCCCTGCTGAACCTTGTCGACCGTCGCCGGGTCCGACACCGACCGGATCTTGTCGTACAGCCCGCCGAGGTCGTCCCCGAAGACGCGGGCCGCCTCGCCGCCGATCTTCCCGGACTGTCCCAGCCTGCCCAAGCTCGTGGTCAGCCGCTCGACGTTCGGCGGCGCCTCGCGCCCCATACTCGACAACTTGTGCACCGCCACGGCGACCGCCGCGATACCCGCCACCACGACCGACGCCTTCGCCGTCGCCCCCAGCGCCATGAACGCCGCCCGCAGCCCCGCCAACCCGCCGCCCGCAGCGGCCGACGCTGTCCCCAGCGCCGTCACCCGCGTCGCCAGCCCACCAGCAGCCGCACTCGTAGCCGCGATGCCCGCACCCGCCAGCGTGATCAACTTGAACGCCGCGTACACCTGCATCAGCGTGCCGATCACCTCAGGCGGCACCGCCGCCACCAACTGCGCCAGCGCGTTCACTACCGCCAGCAGCCCCGGCCCCGCCTCCGCCGCGCCCGCAGCGAGATTCCCGGCCGCCTGCGCCACGCTCGACAACAGCTCCCGCACCGCAGGGCCGTTCTCGCGCGCGTACGCGAAGAACTGCCCGACAGCCCCCTCACCGCCGCCCCCTTCCGACAGGACACGGGCGAAGTGGATCGCGTCGTCGGTGGCCTCCCGCAACGAGGAGTTCGCGAAGGCCGAGACTTTGTCCATCAGCGCGTCGAACGCCGAGGTGTTCACCGCGCCGCCCGCGACCGACATCAGCCGGTCCAACTCCGTCGACGCCCCACGCACCATCGGCGTCAGCTTCGGCACGACCTGGCCCATGACCGCGAAGCTCTTCTCGACCGGCGCCATCGTGAACCGGGCCATGTCGTCCGACCATGCCTTCGTCTCCTCCCGCAGCAGCTGGTAGCCGACCGCTGCGCGCTGCGTCTCCTTCGGCATCGTCCGCAGCGTCTGCGCGACAGCCTGCTGCGCCTCCATCGCCTGCTTGGACTGCCGCCCGTACTGGGTGACCGCGTCGTTGTACTTGTCCTGCGCCGCGGAGACGTCCTGGAGGTTGGAGATCTGCGGCTTCAACGCCGCCCCGAACGCGACCAGCGCCAGCCCTGCGGCGCCGGTCTTCGCGGCGACTGGCGCCATCGCCGCCGCCACCGGTACCGCGGCCGGCGCCAGCGACAGCATCGACGCCTTCACATCGACCAGCGCCTGGGAGATGCCCGACGAAGACCTGCGGATTCCGCCCGCCGCTGTCGCGAACCGGCCGTCCAGCGTGCGGATCTGCCCGTGGATGTCCCGGAACCCGGCCGCGGTCTGGTTGTTGACCCGCACGGTGATCGTGACGTCGTCAGACATCGTCTACCTCCCCTCCACGCTCGTCGCGCCCTCCGAGTTCTTCGAGCGCCAGCAGGCGCAAGAGGTCGGAGTCCTCCTCGTACAGCTGGCTGGGCAGGCACCTGAAGCGGGTGCACAGGTCCAGGACCCAGCGCGCGTGCTTCAGCTCGCGAGGCTCGGTGACAGTGCTTCCATCGGGACGGACTCCACCAGGGACGGCTCGCCAGAGGGCGAGCTCTCCGCCAAAGGGTCACCGTCGTGCACCCCCGCCAGAGCATCCATCCAGGCGTTGGCCAGCGCGAGGATCAGATCGTGGTCCTGTTCCTGCACAGCCCCGGGCGTTGCCGGGATGGCCGTGCCGTCCTCGTCTTCGAGGTTCCAGGTGACGAGGTGCTCCCCGAACCGGTCGATCAGCCCGGCTACGGTCTCGCCGTCGCCGCCGTCGTAGCCGGTGAACTTCAGGTACTGGCCGATGTTCATCCCGCGCAGTTGCACCTCCAGGCCGTACAGGTCGTGGCCCGGCTCGAACTGGAGGGTGATCGTCTTACGCTTTGCCTTGTAGCCCATGTGGCTCTCCCCTCAGGCCCAAGTCGGCACAGTGCCGTCGGCGAGAGCGCCGGGCGCGGACCAGGTGAGTTCGCCGGAGTCGGCCCGGGTGATCTGGTAGTCGGAGAACAGCAGCTCACCGGCGAGCGTGACCCCGTTGACGGTGTTCGTGCAGGTCCGCGCCACGCTCGTGGACGGCACCGTCTTGAACACGTCGTGCTGCCGGTTGCTGGACGGGTTGAACACGCCGTTGTACGTCACGGACATGTCGGCGAGGAGCAGCAGTCGCTCATTCGCGGACTTGTCGACGCCGGTGGTGTCCTGCACGCCGCGCGGCGTGGCCATCTGCCAGTTCGTGATGTCGTTGCGGATGTCGCGCGCGGTACCGCCCGCGTCGTCGACCGAGAGTGTGGTCTGGCCCAACCCGCTGGACTTCGCCATGAGTGATCACCCCTTGTTGAGTTCGTCTGCGATCGCCTGCTGATGCGTGGCGAAGTCCTCGATCCAGTGCTCCGGCCGCTGATGCAGCCGGGCCTTCGTGCCGAGCGGATTCCCGCGGTGGTCGCCGTCGCGGACGAGGTACAGCGGCGGCCGATCGACGCGTACGCGGTGCTGCGAGGCGCGGAAGCACGCCTGCCCCGCTTCGAAGACCAGGTAGGTGTGGCCCTCGGCGACGTGCTCCTCGCGGTACCGGCGGCCCGATGTCCGCGCAGCCTGGAGCAGGTCGGGCGTGAGCGCTTCGACGTGCACACGCCAGCCGTTGAGGAAGTGCGGACATTCCGCCTGCGCGCACGTCCCGGGCCGGAAGTGGGAGGAGAGCGGCGCCCGCATCTCGTACGTCTTGTAGGCCTGCGGCGGCATGAGCGGCTCGGGCCGGAACAGTTCGACGGTCATCAGAAGACCACTCCCGCTACCTCGTTCTTGATCACGTTGACGGCGAAGCTGAGCGAGGTGAACCCGCCGGTGGTCACCGTGACGGCGCGCACGTACCGACGGATTGTCGCGGTGTTGGAGAGCGCGATCCGCTCGGTCGTCGGTCCCGCAGTGATCTGCGTGAAGGCGAAGGAGGCGACGTCGGTGAAGCTGCTGTCGTCCGCTGAGTCCTGGATCTTCACCGTGGCGTCTGTACCCGTGAACCCGAACACCTGGAGGTAGGCCTGGCCTCCGAATGCCGCTGACGCCGCCGTGTCGATCGAGGCACCGTTTGCAGCCCCGGTGTCGGTACGGACCCCTGCGGTGAGCTGGCGTCCCCACTCGATGCCGTAGCCGTTGGCCTGCGCCGACACCCCGAACGTCAGCATCCCGTCATCGGCCCGCGTGGGGTCGTAGTTGACCTGCTTGCCCACCAGCGACGCTGCCGGATCACCGAGCGTCGTCCCGCGGCAGTACGTCAGGATCACATCCGTACGCGGCAGCGCCGACAGCGTCTCGTGCGTCGCAGGAGTGATCGAGTCGGTGTTGAAGAACGTGGTCATCTCGACCGCGCCGTCACGCAGGCCGCCCCGGCGCTCGTACGCGCTCTTGTCGATCCCGGTGAAGTTGAGCAGGGCCGGGCCGCCACCGATCCGGCCGAGCTGTTGGATGTCGCCGGAGGCGTTGTACCCGGCGATGTACAGGTTGTCGCCGAGCCCTGAGGTCTTAGCCATACGCCTGCCCCCAAGCGTCGTTGATGATCAGCGGGATGGTGAGGGTTGCGACCCGGTACGTGGTCCCGCCCTGGAAGGTCGCGTAGCCGAACTGAGCCTGGAGCGGGGCGCCGTGGGCGCCGAGCACGTCGACGTTGCGGACGCTGTCCCCGAAGTCCAGGTCGCCGGTGTACGCCGTTACCAGCGCGTCCACGGCATCCGTCACCGCGAGATCCACCTCGTCCGGCGGCTCGGTGTCCGCAGGCATGAGCAGGCGACCCATGAGCTCCAGGCGCGCGGTCGTCGCCGTGAGCCCCGAGCCCGGCGGGACCGGGCCGATGCGGGACACCCAGTAGGCGGCGGTGAGCCCGCTCCCGGGCGCCGAGACTGGCTCGTGCCCCAGCACCTGGCCGAACAAGCCGGTGGCCTGGGCGTGCGAGGTGGCCCGGGAGCGGTAGACGCGCAGATCAAGAGTCACGGCACATCACATCCGTCCCGTGTACCGGCGCAACAGCCGCTCACCCAAGCCGACCTTGCGCTCGTTGAGCTGGTGGCGCGTACGGATCCAGTGGTCATAGCCCTTGAACCTGGTCACCGGGAAATTCCGTGAGCCCACCCCCGCCAGCCACGGCCCGTACACGACCCGGCTGTCCGTGATCCGCCGCCCGTCCTCGACGCGGCAGCGGGACTCGTAGTAGCCCGTCGGGTTCCGGAACACCGCGCGCATCTCGACACGGAGGATGTTCAGACCCTCCTCGGCGAGCTGCCGCTCCAGGCGGTTGACGTAGGCGTTCGCGGCAGCGCGGGCACGGCCGTCGAACAAGGGCCCGGTCGCGCGGGTGGAGACGTCGAGCAGCACGTCACACGCTCCTGACTCGGGCCTTGCGCCCGTGGCTGGCGTACACGCGCTCGCGCAAGTCCTTCAGACCGCGGCCGGTCGTCTCGCGCTCCCACTCACCGGTGCCGGCCGTCCGCGCGTACCCGGAGCGGCCCTGCAGGAGGCTGGTGAGCGCCTCGGCGACGGAGAGCTGCCTGACGGGGCCGGGCGGGTCCCACCGGTGCACGCTGGCCCCGGAGTTGTGGGTGGCGGCGGTGGTACCGAGCGCGGCGCGCTGCACCGTCAGCGTCCGCGGGGCGTAGATCGTGGCCCCGACGCTGTGCGCTGCGATCGCCGAGCCGTCCCACGCCCGTGTCACCACCAGGGTGTTGCCCGCGATGTCGTCGACTCGCATGCGTTCGCCGTCGATGAGGATCGTCTCCCCGACCGCGAACGCCGCGCCGCTTGCCACGGCCACGGTGACGGCGCTGTTCTGGATGGTCAGGCCCCCACCACCCAGGGTCTGGCCGGTGTCGAGCTGGGAGCGGCCGGAGACGATGACGCGCTCGCTGTCGATACGCAGCAGGCTGCCGACGCCGACCGCAGCAGCCGTGGCGGCATCCACGTCGATGCCCGTCTCGGATGCGTCGAGGCCCTCGACGGTGGCCCCAGCCTGCGTCTCGACGAGGGCGCAGCCTGCCCACACGCCGCTGATACCAACGTCCCGCTGGTGCGTGTCGCCGCCGCCGAGCGCAGCGCTGGACGCGAGATCGATTTCGATCCGGTTGTACGGCGGCCCGGAGACGTTGGGCTCCAGGAAGTAGTCGGTGTCCGGGATCGTGGCGCCGCCGGAGACGAGGCTGGTGACGGAAACGACCTCGCTGGCGTCCAGCCACAGCCGCCACGACGTCCCCGACTGGCTGTTGGGCCAGTCGAAATAGCGGGTTGCCGCGACCGGGTAGAAGGTGCGGTGGCACAGGCCGTGCACGGCATCGGTGGCGTCGTCGAGCGCCCGGTCGATCCGGGCGTTGCTGCGCGCGGTCTCCCGCACGTCCAGCTCGGCCTTGATCTCCTCGCGGGTCGCGTACCAGGGCTGGGTCATCTCTCGTCACCTCCTCTCGTCGTGTCGCTGCTGTCCAGTGCCTACGCGTCAGCGGAGCCCGTCGCCGACGTATCGTCCTCGGGGCCGCCATCCGTCCCACTCGCAGAAGAGTTCGCCGTCCGGTCCTTTTTTGAGCGGCTCGCCGTCGTTCGGGCACGCGACGGGCGGGGCGTCTCGCTCTGCTCGGGCGAGGTCTCGTCCTTCTCGGATGATGTTGAGGAGCTGCTCCCAGGAGATGACTCCTCACCTCCCTCCTCGGCGGACTCCGGCCATCCGTCCGGCGTGTCCTCGTCGCTCCACGCGCCGCCCGTAACCTCCGCGCCTGCGATGGTGGGGCCGCCGTGGCGGGTGATCTTCGGCATGGCGCCGTCCTCCTCGTGATCTGTTGATCGGCAGTGCGGGCATACCAGGAGGCCCACCGCGAACCGTGTCGTGCACTCCCGGCATCGCCTCAGCGCCATCTCAGACCGCCGCCACGGACGCGCCGTTGTCGAGCGGGATATACGTCAGCTCCCACTTCACGCTGCCGGTGTTCGAGGCAGCGCAGTCCAGCAGGATCGAGCCCGGCTTCAGCACGATGGGCTGCGCCGGGACCTTGTTCGACGGCAGGAAGTTCAGCGCGTCCTGCATCGCCGTGCCCGGCGTCCCGGTGACCGAGTACATGGTCCCGACAGCGTCCGCGGTGATGTCGAGGACCGCGCACAGATCCTGCGTCGCCCCGGCGTCGGCTGGGTCGAAGGTCAGCTTCGTGTTGTCGGCCTGAGTCTGGATGACGGTGGTGACCTCGCCCACGAGGCCGGTGATGAGGACCTTGCCGCCGGACACCGTGAACAGCGCCCCGGCCGCGGTCTGCGGCAGCGCCGCGGTGGCCCGCGACACCTTGATCCCGCGCAGCAGCGCCCGGACCTGGTCGCCCTGGATGAGAGTGCTCATGTCTCAGTACTCCCTTCTCAGACCACGTTGCGCGGCAGGTTGGCGGGCTTACGGCCGGAGGTGAGGTCGTGGAGCAGCGCGATGCAGATGCCGCCGTCAACGGTGACCTCGACGCAGTTGAAGCCGTCCGAGAGCTGGCTCGCGTCGACGGTGAAGACCATGCAGTCGTTGGTGGTGTCGCCGCCGAGCGCGAGCGTGTCGTCCTGCTCGGCCATCGCCGTCCACGTGCCGCCGACACCCGGGGCCTTGTGGGGGTAGACGTCGCAGTCCAGGGCCTGCTCGGAGGCGCCGTCCACCGATTCCTTGATGGTGGCGATGGTGGTGCCGTCGTCCTCGTAGGTGACGAAACTGATGGCGCTCGCGTTGGTGAGTGGGATGTGCACGCCGGACGCTGCCGGGATGACGTTGAAGACCCGTCCGAGTCCTCGCATGGTGCCCTCCTTGAGGGGGTTGATTGCCTCTGCGGATGAGGCCCCGGCCAGGGCGTGACTGCTGGCCGAGGCTGGCGGATCAGGCTCGGTTCGCGATCTTCACGAACGGGCTGAGGGTGCTGCTGCCGGTCTTCGGCGTGATCGCCGACTTGATCCACGGGGTGCCATCCACCCGCTCGATCACCCTGAGCGCCGTCTTGTCGTTGCCGAACTTGAAGTGCGCCGATGTCTCCGACTGCATCGCCTGCCGGTCACCGATCAGGTAGTAGCCGAAGTCCACGAGGTTGATGTCACCGGCGTCACCTACGGTCGACACCTTCTCCGTGAAGATCACGGGACGGCCGAGGATCCGCATCGGCGGAGCCGCCTCACCGCCGCCATCACCGATCCAGACCGCCGACCCGCCCGTACCGACGGACAGGGCCATGGTCGCGAGCTCGGGGAAGGTGTCGTTGTTCGCCACCCACACCGCGCGCTGCATGCTGGACGGCAGCATGCGGGCGTACATCTTGACCAGGTTCTCCCAGACGATCGTGTCCGCCGCCTGCCCGGATTCCTTCGCCACCGACACAGCAGCCGGCGCGTTGAGGTAACCGAGCGGCTGCCCCACACCGTTGCCGGAGGTGAACGCGACGTCCTCGAACCAGGCGAGGGCTTCGGGGTAGGACTCGTTCATGAACTGTTCGAGGCTGATGAGGCTGTCGCGGTACAGCTCGTTGGGGACCTCGGAGTAGAGGGTGAGCTTCTTCGCGACCAGCTCGATCCGCCCGAAGGTCGGAGAGGAGTCGGTGAGGGTTCCACCTTCCTCGGTCCAGTAGCCGACGACGCCGCCGTACACCGAGGAGGCGTTCGACGTGGAGTCGAGCATCGGGTACGGGACGGTGAGGGACTCCATGGGGACCACGCGGGCCCGGGAGCGGACGACCGCCATCTCCAGCGCGACCCGCAGCAGTTCGGCGCGAAGCACCTCGGGGATGAGGAACCCGCCATCGGAGGGCACCGAGGAGCCGAACGCGTTCTGGATGCGAGAGATGTCGTCCTGCGCCGTCATCGCGGCGGCGCCCTTGGCTCCGTCCCAGGTGGAGGCGAGGAACTTGCCCCAGTTCCCGAAGTCCTTGTCGAGGGAGGCGCCCGGGGCCTTGGCGTTGTAGTGCTTGGAGCGGGCGACGGGGCCACCGGTGGGGTCGAGGTTCAGCCGGTTGATCTCGTTGAGGAGCTTGTCGTTGCGAAGGACGTCCGCGAACTGCTTCTGGGTCTCCTCGCGGATCTGCTGCTCGATGCCGGGGTCGTGCTTCTGCTGCGCCTTGGCGTAGTCGACGATGAAGTCCTTCAGCGTCTCCGGCGACTTGACGATGTCCTTGAGCGTCGCGGTGTCGCCGAGCGCGTCTTCCAGCTCGCTGGCGTCGCGCGGGATGGTCGGTGTAGCCACAGTGCCTCCTCAGGCTGCTTCCGTCGCCGCGCTGGACGACGCCGTGGGGTGGGTCAGGTGGGATGTGAGCGCGGCCCACGGGTCGGGCTCTGGGATGAGGTGGGCGACCACGGCCGCCCAGTCGTTGTCTGGCGTCTCAGGGACGGGCTCTGCGGCAGGCGCGGTGGCGTCAGTACGTTCCTCCGCGCTGTCCGTGACTGGTACGCGGCCTTCCTCAACGGCGGGATCGGCGCCGGCCGGTGCGGTGGGCTCGGCCGGCGCCGTCACGGCGGCCCGGAGCGTGGCCACCGCCGCCTCACCGAGGAGATCAGCCAGGCTGACCACCAGCTGCGGCGAGGGGGTCTCGGGCGTCGGGTCCGCCGCGCGGGGCGGGCCGGGCGCGGGCTTCGGGGTGTCCGGGCGCCGCGGGCCGGTGTAGCCGTACGCGGTCAGGTCGAAGCGGCGCCGCATCTCCGGCTCCTCTTCGCCCTCGTCGGGCTCCGGGGCGGTGCCGCTCTTCTTCGGGATCGGCAGGCACTCCTCGGCCAGCCCGGCTTCGACGGCGTCCTCGGGGAGGTACCAGGTCTCCGCGCGCATCCGCTCGCGCCACTGCTCGCGGGTGCCGCCCGCACGGGCGGCGTAGGCGTCGGCGATGTTGTCGGAGATGAGGTCGAGGAGTTCTTCCATCTCGGCCATGTCCGCGGCGTTGCCCATGCAGATCCCGGCCGCGTCGTGGATCATCATCATGGTCTGCGGGGCCATGACCACGCGGTCTCCGGCCATCGCGATGACGGAGGCGATGCTCGCGGCGATGCCGTCGACCTGGACGGTGACGGTCGCGGGGTGGGAGCGGATCGCGTTCGCGATGGCTACGCCTTCGAACACTGAGCCGCCCGGTGAGTTCACCCTGACCCGCATGCGAGGGGCGGTGATCTGCTTCAGGTCGGCGATGAAGTCGTCGGCCGTCGCTCCCCAGAAGCCGCCGATCTCGTCGTACAGCATCACCTCGGCCTCGTCCGGGTCCGCCGTGTTGCTGATGCGGTACCAGGACCGAGCTTCGATGCCGAGCTGGGCGCGCTGCTTGTCGGCCTGCTCCCGCTGCCGGGCGACGAACGAGGCGAGGTTCGCGGGGAAGTTGATCATTCGTCGTCCCTCGTCTTCTTCCGCTTGCGGACAACGCACCGGCACTCGTTGCCGTGCTCGGCTCCGACGCACTTCACGTAGCCCCGGCCGCCCGGGTAGTCCTTGTAGGCCTGCGCGCGGTTGCGGTAGACGCGGCCGTCGTTGTCCGCACACGGGCCGCACGTGTTGTCGTCGATGTGGGCCACGGCCTCGTACCGCATCGCGGCCTCGACGTCCTCGCCGAGGAGCCCGGCGACGGCGGTACCCCATGCGTCCACCGGCTCGTCGTCGGCGGGAGGCGTGGGGGCGGGCTCGTCCTGCGGGGGCGGCGCGTCCGTCGTCGGCTTCTCCGGCACGTCGAACCCCAACATGGGCAAGATTGTCGGGGCGAGCAGCGGGGCCCTGGTCACCAGCTTGATGAGGAGCTCCCGGTCCGGGTCGGCTCCGGGAGCGCCGAACTGGATCTCCGGCAGGTCGAACGCTTCGAGCACAGCCGGGCCGTACGCCCCCGCTTCGATCAGCGCCGCCGCCGCGCCGACCTTCGCGGTGAGCGTGGTCGCCTCGGTCTCGGCGTCCGGCGGGACGGGGTTCTCGTAGTCGAACTCCAGGCCCTCGGCGGCCCGCCCGAACATGGGCAGGAGCTCATGGTTGAGCGCGGCCTTGATCCGCTCCAGGCGGGGGATCGTCATCTGCTCGGCGAACCAGCTCTTGGCCGCGAGCGCGGAGGCCCGGTTGATGTCCTCGAAGTCACCGATCGCCGTCTTCGAGATCCCGTACGCCTCGCGGACCCGGTCCGCAGTGGCGCCGCGCAGCTCGACGAACTGCATGTCCCGCTGGCTGATGGTGCGGTCGACCCACTTGCCGTGCTCCAGGATCGCTACGCGGTGGGCGTTGCCGACGCCGCGGTGCTGTTCGTTCCATCGCTCGCGCAGCTCGTCGAACTCCTGGTCCGAGAGCGCCTGCGGGACCTCGATGATCCCGCCCGGCTGCGCGCTGTTGACGAAGAAGGCCCGCGACCACTCCGCCGCGTACCGGCTGGTGTCGAGGTCAGGGAGGATCGACAGCACCGGCGACAGCCCGCGGTACGGGTCCAAGGGGTTCGGCCGGCGGAGCTGAATGACCTCGTCGAGGCCAAGGGGTATCTGCTCGCCGTCGGGCGACGTGTACACCCAGCCCTTCAGGAAGGTCTCCCGGTCAGGCACGGGCGTCATGCGGTCAGGACGGACCGGCCACATCTCCAGCGGGATGCTCACGCCGGGCCGCCGGGCGATGACCCACTCGGTCTCGCCGGTGAGGTCGTAGTGCTGCGTGCTGGACTCGACGAACTCCTGCCGCGGCATGAACGGGTTGGGCCGGTTCCACAGATCCAGGGCCGCGTGCGAGGTGACCTCCACACGGTCCTCGTCGCGTCCGGACCTGGCCTTGCGGTAGAGCTTCCAGTCCACGAGCGCGGTGGCGTTCGAGGTGCGGTCGACGATCGCGAACAGGGTCCCGACTGCGGACATGGCGCGCATCTGGCCCTCGGCGTCGCGGCGCTGCATGTACGCGCCGTACGTGGCCGCGCGGCCGACGAGAGGGACGGGGAGGTTCGCGGTGGCGGTTCGGCTGAGGAGGGCGCCGAGGAGGGTTCTGGCCACCAGCCCTCCCCTCTGTCACCTGCCGTAGATCCGCCAGTTCAGGACGAGGCAGCCGATGCCCGCGGCAGCGACTCCCGCCGCCATGTGGATCATCATGGCGGAACCCGACAACAGGATGATGCCAGACGTGTCAAGCAGAACAGGCATGCAACCGTTGAACTTGGTTACTGAGCTGCGAATTCTTTCCCTCGTGCGATTCATAGCCACCTCACCCTTGTTCGGCTTCCGCTGTAGAAAGCCAACAACAGGGCGTCAGCGTTGTCAGGCGACCGCCCCAGTCGCTTCCTGATCTCATCCTTCGGCTCCACCTGGATACGCCCCTGCGCGTCGACGTCCCACAGCGGCGCGAGCAGCTGCGCGACCGTCGTGTCGTCGTTCGCCATGGACGACAGGTCCCACCCCTTGCGTTCGGACAGGCCGCGGCCGATCTCCCACCAGATCTCGGCCCGCAAGTTCTTGAACTTGTCCGGCTGAGAGGACTTCTCGCCGACATTCACGCCGACGATCCGCGCGCTGTGCTTGCCCTGGCTGGCCAGGTTCCGGAGCTCACCGATCACGCCGAACCCCACGCCGATACTGTCGACCTTCACCGCGCCCGCGCCGCTCTCCTTGAGCGCCTGGAGCACGAGCGGGGCGATCTTCTCCGGCCGGTCCGTGTGCGCCCGCCACTCTCGGCCAGCGCGGCGGCCGCGGCGTTCGCGGATGACGGTCTCGTCTCCGCCGCCGCCGACGTCGACGCCGAGTTCGACGGGCTCCAGGTCTTCCGCCTTCGGCTTCGCCTCGGGGTCGATGCGGCACGCGGCGATGTCGCTCGCGCGGACGACGCGATTGGGTGCGTCCTCGCTGAATTCGCCCAAGACCTTGCTTCGGTAGAGGGGGTTGTCCTCGCCCCACTCCTTCGCCTTCTCCTCTACCCACTCCCTGCCCACGAGGGCCTGCGCCACCGGCTCCGGGACTTCCTCGCCGGTGAGGTTGGGGGTGTCGAACGCGCTGATGCCGATGACGTGCCAACCGCTCCCGGGTAGGCACACCTTCCGGAAGTGCGACGAGGGCGAGTCCGGGTTGCCGATTGCGAGGATCCGGCAGTCCGCGTTCGTCGTCAGCGCGTCCGCCGCCACCCACAGCTGCTCGGGGATGCCGCACGCCTCGTCGAGGATGACCAGCACGTACCGGGCATGGATGCCTTGGAACGCGCTCTCGTCGTGGTCGGCGGGTTTCCGGCCGAATGCCACGAGTTCGTCGTCGATGTGCCATTCGGTCTGGTTCACCCGGCCGGCGAGCTTGCCGCGGCGGTGGGTGCGGCGGATGTAGCGCCACAGGATCGCCCGGACCTGAGCGAACGTCGGCGCTGAGGTGACGACGAAGGCCTCTCCGGGCGGGTGCGTGTCCAGCCACCAGGAGGCGACCAGCGAGGCAGTGTGTGACTTGCCCGCACCGTGGCACGAGCGGACGGCGGTCCTGCGGTGGTCGCGGACGCTGAGCATGATCTCGCGCTGCTTCGACCACACGGTCTGACGCAGACGCTCCTGCACCCAGCCGACCGGGTTGTGCGCGTACAGGCGGGAGCGCTCGCGCAGGTTGCGCCGGTCGACCTTCCGGCGGAGCTGGTCGCGTATCTCGCGCAGGGCCTTGGTGTCCCCGGCGCGCACCAGCATGTCGATCTGCTGGCGGACCGCGTCACGCGTCGGTGTCGTCACCGGTGTCGTCCGGGCCGAGGGCGGAGTCGAGGAGTCGGCCGATCTCGCGGCCGAGCTGCTCGGCTTCGACGCTGACGCGCGAGGGAGCGTCGAGGCCGAGCAGCTTGCGGAACGACTCGCGGGTGCGCAGGGCTCTGTCGATGGCCTTCAGCTTCATCTCGTCGTCGCGCAGTGCGGTGCCGGTGTCGTCGCGGACGATCTGTCCGTGGGAGACGACGTAGTGCTCGCGTTGGAGGATGTCGAGGACCTCGTCGTACATCGCTTCGAGCCGCGTGACTTCGAGGTTGATCAGGTCCTTGGCGGAGTCCTGGACGGCTTCGCGTACGGCGCGGCGGCAGGCGTCCATGGCGGCCCCCTTGGTGATCCCGAGGTCCTCGCCGATCTCCTGGTAGGTGCGGCCCTCGGCGCGGAGTGCGGCGGCGCGGGCGTCGCGCTGGGCGGTTTCCAGGGTGCGTTCGTACCTGCCGGTGTTGTGGTTGCGGGCGTCCTGGTGGGGGTTGGCCACGGCGTCCACCTGCCTCTCGCCTGCGTGTTGCCGCGTCAAAGTTCTTTGATGGATGGTAACGACGCGCGCAACTGGCTCTAGGCGGCGAGGGCGTCGGCGAGCAGCTGGACGCGCGCGAGGGCGGGAAGGTCGATGGGGTAGAGGACGGTGATGGTGGCGAGGCCGCGTGCGGGGCGGGGCTCGTCGGCGGCCGGGCGGGGCACGACGTACGCGGTGCGGTGGATGGTGTAGGTCTGGATGCGGTCGAGGCGGAAGGAGCGGGCTTCGCCGCTGGTGCGGTCCATGGCGCGGAGGACGATGTCGCCGACGGCGGTGACGGTGATGTCGAAGATTTCGATGGTGCGGATGGTCTCGGTGCCGTCGGCCTTGGTGTAGGTGATGGTGATGGGGTGCTGGTTGTCGAGGGCCTTGATGAGGCGGGTGAGGGTCTGGGTGCTGGTCTCGTGTGCGGTGTGCCTCATCGGGTCCCCCTCGGCCTTGCCTGACTGGCTATGCCTAATAGGCTAGGCCTAGCCCGTGAGGCATGTCAAGTGGACTAGGCCTAGCGCGTGAGGCATCATGAGGGCATGCTCACCCGAGATGACGTCACCAAGATCCGACAGGCCTACGACGAGACCGTCGCTGAGGCAGAGCGCACCCGCGCCCGAGGCCTCGCCGAAGCCGCCGAGCACATGCAGCAGAAGGACATCATCGAAGCCACCGGCTACAGCCGAGAGACCGTCAGACGCCTGGTAGCTGACGGCCGCTCACTCCTCTCGGATGGCTGACCACGTCAAACCGCGAGGCCGGGCGTGCAGCCACCGGACGTATCACCTCGGCTGCGAGGACTACGATCGGCTAGTCCGTCGCGCCGCTGGCCGATGCCAGATCTGCCGCGCGGCCCCTGAGCAGACGAAGCACGGGTTCCTCGTTGTTGATCACGACGCCACTGTCGGCCAATGGGCTGTGCGTGGTCTGCTGTGCTCAACCTGCAACACGGCGTTGCCGGATGGCGTCACGCCCAAGTGGGCGACAGGCTACCTAGCCAGGCCGTGGTGGCGTGAGGAGCTGCATCGGCTTGGCGCCGACGCTGAGCCGAAGCCCGAGCCGCCGGATGGGTCGATCGTCGTGGCCTGCCGTGGACTCCGCTGGCGCCGAGATGGCGAGGTGTGGAGGCACGTAGCCAAGTACCGTGGCTCGCCTCGCACGTGGATGTGGCTGCAACGGCACTACGGCCCGCACAACCTTCGTCTCTGTGACCGCCCCACCTCGTGACGGCGGCCCCGCCCGGATGACCGGAGCGGGGCCGCCGTGTCCTTCCCTAAGGGCGCACAGGGAAGCTCGTGCAGCCCGGGTCGTCCAGGCAGTCGCTGAGCTCGTCCTGTCCCTCTTCGTTCACCTGCTCCAGCGCGTCCATGTACAAGTCCTCCCGGACCACGTCCGGCACGCCCGCACATCCGGCAGGCTCAAGGTCCTCGTCGGTCTCCGGGTCGAAGTCGTCCGGGCGCGCTTCGAGCACGTCCATCCACCCCTGGATACAGGCTCTGCGCTGCTCGGCTGCGTCAACGGTGGTCGTCTTACTCGGCTTCTTGGGCTTGGTGTCGGAGCTGTCGTCGGAGCCGCAGCCGGCCAAGGTGGCGACGGCGAGCGTGAGTACGGCGATGCTGGTGCGGCGCATGGGTCCCCCCCCGTGGATGGTGATGGGGCGGGATCGTAGCGGCGCGGCTGCGGCGGTGGGGAGGGAATGACGAAGCCCCGTCGCGACGGAGTGGCGCGGCGGGGCCGGTGCCGGGCGCGGAGCCCGGTTTGCCGATCAGGGGTCGTAGAAGTCGTTGGGGTCGGTCGGGTCGGCGATGCACGTGGCGTAGTGCAGGGAGTCGTTGTTGCTTGGCTCCCAGTCGTCGTCGGGGTCCCAGCCTGGTGGTGGGGCGCAGTAGAAGGAGTCGCCCTCGGGGCTCTGCGGAGGTTCGGGGTTCGGTTCGCTCATGGAGCCAGCCTCTCGGAGGCGGTCGTGGTGGAGGAGTGCTTTCCGCGTTCTGTCACGTTTTTGTCAGCTCTGCTCGGTGCGTGGCTGGGGCGTGCCGGGTACGGGCTTGGGGTCGGTGGGGTACCAACCGCCCCTGCTGCCCTGGTAGTCGGTGGCGTACTCGGGGTCGCTCTCGCCGTCGGGCGCCCGGGTGGGCATGTCGTCGCGCAGTGGCACGATGGGGTTCCTGTCTCGTGTGATCGGGATGGATACCGGGGCGGCCGGGATGCCTGGCAGCGAGCGGCCGCCCCGGGGTCAGCAGATGAGCGTGTAGCGAATCCAGCCGCCCATCGGGTGCGGGGACTCGATGACGGCTGCACCGCCCTCGACCGTGACGGCGCAGCCCGCGGCGAGCGCGTCGACCATGTCGTGGCGGAGGAACTTGCCCGTCATCTGGCGCGGGTGCTCCCAGGTGCGCCCGTCGTCGCTGCTCGTCTCCTTGCGGTAGCGGGCGGAGCTGTCCACGTCGGCCACGGGCGGACGGTCGTACAAGTCGAGCTTCTCGGCGGGGGTCACGGCTGTCTCCCTGGGCGGTAGATGGCGGGTAGATGTCGGTAGATGCGGTGGTAGACGTGCAGGTCAGGCAGCGGTAGACGGCGCGGTAGACGTCTCCTGCGCGTCGGTCGGGGAAGGGGTCAGATCCACCCGCCGGACCCCGCGAGTCGGCCCCCCACCGGCGGCCTTGACCTTGGGGTGCACGGGGATGCCGTGCGCCTCCAGACAGGAGCGCAGATCGGCGATCGTCCAGCGGGCCGTCAGGGCAGCCGTCGGGGGGCGCTTCTGGAGGTGGTCCAGGACGGTGCGCAGGTGCACCGCGGAGCCGGTCCCCATGAGCTCCAGGAGGAAGGCCCGGAGAGTCTCCCCGTCGCCGTCGGCAGGGACTTCCTCGGACGCCTCTTCCGAAGCCTCTTCGGACGCCTCTTCGGGAGCTTCTTCGGGCGAGTCTGCGGCGGCTTTTCGGGCGGCTCTCCAGGCGGCGCACAGCCACCAGCCGGTGAGGAGCCACAGCAGCCACGGCAGGGCGCGCACGATAGGGGCAGCGAGGTACGCCCCCAGAGCCAGCAGAAGGACGCGGAGGATGATGCCGAGGATGGCTTTCCAGCCGGTCAGGTCAGTGCGGCGGCCGCGCGCGCACCAGGCCGCGGCCCTGGCGAGGAGTCGTCTGGTCAGGAGGTTGGAGCCGGTGGCGAGCCGGTCGGCTGCGCGGGAGAGGCGGGTCACAGGACGCCCACTCCCTGCACCGCGTCGACCAGGACCTCGCCGCCCGTGTTGAGGGTGCCGGGCAGCCAGGCCAGGGCACCGGCCACGCCTGCGGTGAGGAGCAGGACGGAGCCGACGAAGGCCCCGCCGAGGATGCGGCGCTTGTCGGCCTTTCCGGCGGCCTTGTAGGCGAGGCAGACGAGGAAGACGACGCATACGGCGACCACGGCGCCGGTGGCGCCGAGGCCGACGAGCTGGCCGTTGGTGATTCCGGAGGCGGAGCTGGTGCCGGTAGTGACGGCCCCCGTACGTTCGCCTGCGCCGTTGGCGACGGTGCCGGACCGGGAGTGGGCCCAGCCGAGGAGACCGCCGGGGCAGGCGGCGGCGCAGGCCGCCCCAGTGAAGCCCTTACCGAAGGGCGCGAGCATCTTCATCTCGCGGTTGCCGGTCCACCACGGGTACAGGTTGGCGAGCAGGACGAGGAGGGCGGCGAGGAGACCGCCGAGGGTGAGGGTGGTGGTGCCGGTCATCGGGAGACTCCGGTGAGCATGAGGAAGGGGTCCCACCAGTCCATGACGCCGAGCGCGCCGACCATGGAGGTGACGAGCAGGGCGCGGGGCAGGAGGCGGCCGGTGCGGTCGAGGAGGAGCGCCATCCCGATCCCGGCGCCTGCCAGGACGTAGGCGGCGCCGATGGACTCGGTGGTGCGGGCGTCGTGCAGGGCGGCGCCCCACCCGGTGGCGAGGCTGTAGCCGTCGAATGCGGGCAGCAGGGCGATTCCGGCGGCGACGAGGGACTGCCAGGGGCGCAGCCAGTCGGTCAGCCACTGCCAGCGGGACGGGGTGGGTTCGACGGGGACGGGCGGCTCGTAGGTGATGCGCACCTCGATCGTGCCTGGGTGCGACGGCGGCGGTGGTGGGGGCGGCGGGGGTGGGGCTGGTGCCGCGGGCGGGGGTGGCGGGGGCCACCACGGGGGCAGCTCACCGGGCTCGGGCGGCCGGTCGGGCAGCGGCGCACCGCTGGGGATGACCCGGGTCGGGATGATCGGGGGCTTTTGGTCGGTCATGACAGGAATGCCTCGGCGAGGTAGCTGGTGGCGGCGAGGAGGATGCAGAGCCCGGCGACGGCCACGGCGAGGGCGCGGGCGGTGGTGGTGAGCCGGTGCGGGTGGCGGTCGCCCCAGGTGGCTGCGGCGAGTGCGGCGGCGGCGCCGACGGCGGCGATGCAGACGAGGGCGAGGATCAGGCCCCCGGCGGAGATCAGGATGCGGATCACGGGTAGAACCCCGTTCCGTCTCCGGCTCGGGCGCGCGCGTCCTTGAGTCGTCGGCCGGCGGTGGCCGGGCTCACGCCGAGGATTTCGGCGGCGCTGGACTTGGTGAGCCGCTCCCCGGTCCTGAGCCGGGCGGCGAGTTCGGCGATCTGCTGCTCGCGGTCGTCGGCTCCTGGATCACTGTCGGGCTCACGGGGCGGCTCAGGAGCGGGCTCACCGTGGGCGTGGGTGAGCGGCTCAGTCGGGCTCAGGGCGGGCTCACGTGAGACGTGCAGGTCAAGGGTGGGGTGGAGGGGTTCGCGGCCCAAGAGGGGTGGGGTGGCGGGGGCGTGGCCGAGTTCGGGTGCGGCGACGATGAGGGCGGTGCCGACGACGTCGTCGAAGTCGCCCGGCTCAGGCTCAGGCTCACGGCTCACGGGCTGTTCTGCGGTCAGCTCGGGGAGAGCCGGGGGCGTGTCGAGCATGGCGGCGAGTGCCGCGTTGGCGCCCTCGGTGAGCCGGTCACGCTGGATCTGGACGAGTCCTGAGCCGAGCTGGGCGTCGCCGTCGCCGACGTGGTTCATGAGCCGCCACACGCGCAGGGTGGACCGCTTGCGGACCCGCTTGCGTGGGTGTCGCGCGGCTCGGGCGCGGTGGTAGGCGAGGCGCCGCATGGTGGCTGCGTTCTTGCGCTGGGCTTCGATGTCGATGCCGGTGCGGTGCACGACGATCCGGCGGGCGAGGAAGCTGATGCCCTCGGCGCTGGCGGTCATCGCGAGCGGGGTGAGGGCGTAGACGACGGCCTCGGTGACGCTGGGGGCGATGGCCAGGCCCATCGTGGAGGCGGCGAGGGGGAGGAGCCAGAGTGCGGCGCGCACGGTGTGGGGGGCGGGCTGGCCGAGCATGGTCACGACGATCATGACGAGGGCGGCGACGAGGGTGGCGCCTTCCCCTGCCGCGACGACGCCGAGGGCGGTTTCCTTGCGGTGGAGGATGGCGGAGGCGTTGGCGTAGGTGCCGATGGCGCCCCCGATGCCTACCGCGATCATGGGGATCGTGGTGAGGATGAGGACGGTCCGCTGTCCTCCGGTGAGGGTCTTCACGGTGTGGCTCCAGGAAGGGGAGGCCGGGCCCGCCCGGGGGTGGTGACGGGCCCGGCCGGTCGGGGTCAGTCGCGGTGCGCTTGGACGGCGGCGCGGCTGGAAGCGATGCGGGCGGCGATCTGCGCGCGGCCGTGTGGGAGGCCGGCGACCTGCTCGGGCTGGACGGTGCAGAGCTCGGCGATTGCGGTGAGCGCTTCGAGGTGCAGGGCGGCCGCGTCCGTGTCCTCTTCGGGGGCCGCGTCCGGCTCGCCGTAGATGGCGTGGCGGAGGGCGCGGTCGGCGTCGAGGGTCATGTCGCGGTGCATGGCGTCAGCGGCGGCGAGGAGCGCTTCGGAGAGGGCGGCGTAGTCGGTCACTGGGCGCCGCCCCCGGTCTGGGCACCGGCCTGCTCGTTGCCGTGGGTGCGGGCGAGGGCGAGCTGGTCGCGGGCGGCGGCTTGAACATCCGGGTCGTGGGCGTGGGCGTAGTCGGCGGCGCCCTCGGCGTGGAGTGCGGCGACGCGCTCGGCTGCGGTGGGCTCGCTCATCCGAGCCTCCGTGCGGTGCCGCGCAGGACCGCGGCCTGGACGCGGCCGGTGTTGCCGTCCACGCCGGGCGGGATCGCGGCCCACGCTCGGCGCGCGGCCTCGTCGGCGACGGTGGTGGGGAGCTGGTGGAGGCGGGTGGCGACGGCGACGGTGATCGCGCGGCGGAGGGCGCCCTCGGTGACGAGGCTGGTGCGTCCCATGCGTTCCAGCTCGGCGGCCGCGGTGGTGAGGACCTGCGCGGCGTAGGAGGGCGCGGGGAGCGCGGGGGTGGGCTGTTCAGGGGGCTGATCGGTACGCTCGGGCATGCCTGCCTCTTCGTGGAGTTGAAGGTGGGCGGCCCCGGCCCTTATGGCGTTCCAGCGCCGGGCCGGGGCCTTCTTGCGTCAGCAGCGCGGGCTGCTTCACACGACCGTATGGGGTCCCATACGCTCAAGGCAAGCGGCCCGCCCGAAGAGATGAGGCCGGGTGTGACCGAGGAGGCTCAACGCGTGATCGAAGCCATGGACGAGGTGGAGGCGATCGCCGACCCGGAGTCCCGCGCCAGAGCGATCAGCGAAGTTCTGGCGGATCAGGAGGCGAGGGCGAAACGGTGGCGGGAGCAGCGGCGCCAGGTCGTGCTGGACATGCGAGCCCAGGAGCCTCCGGTTTCGTACCGGAAGATCGCGGCGCGGCTCGGCGTGTCCCTGCGGACGGTGCAGGACATCGAGGCTGGCTATTCAGGGTCTGGGAAGAATCGGCCGCGTAAGGGGGCGCAGGATGGATGATCTCGTGCGGTGGCTCGGCGAGCAGCTCGACGTCGACACGGAGGCGGCGCGAGCTGCCATGGTGACGCTCGGAGACGTCGAGTGGTACGTCACTCAGGACTCGGACGTGGGGCAGTACAGCGTCCGGAGCGAACCGACCTGCCGGGCGGTCGCCCGGGTGTCGCGTATCGACGGCGACAGTGGCGAGCGGGCGGCCGTACTCGACGGTCGCGCGGCGGCGGAACACATCGCGACCTGGGGCCCGGCGCGGGTGCTGCGCGAGATCGACGCCAAGAGGCGGATCCTCGCCGAACACGCACTCAACGGCTGGGCGTGCACCACGTGCGACAACGGGGAAGTCGAACAGGTCTTCCCCTGCCCGACCCTGCGTCTGCTCGCGCTGCCCTACGCGGACCGGCCGGGCTATCGCGAGGAGTGGCGGCCGTAGCTCAACGGCGCGCGGCTACGTGCCCGCGCCGTCGCGCTTGACCTTGGCGAGGCAGACGTTGCACAGCGGGCTCGACGGGCGCCCGTTCGCCGGGCCGTACTTCTGTGCCTGCCGCTCGCACTGCGCCGTCGCGCAGGGTCCGGCCCCGGTGATCGGGGGCTCGTAGGTGACCTCAGGGGCGGGCGTGCTCATAGCGGCGTTCCTGTCTGTTCGCGATTCAACAGAATCGTACGCCTGTGCCCCACCTCCGGCCCCCGTCGCTCGGTGCACCTAGAATCGAACCTGTGTCCGATCTACCCCCTGACCTGCCCCGCCTCCGCACCCTGCGGACCTGGCACGCCATGTGGGTACACCGCCTCGACGAAGCGATCGCGACCGCCGAGCGGCAGGAAGCCGAACGGGCCCGCGGCCTCGCGCGCCGGCCGCCGCCCCCGGACTGGCTGATCGAGGGTGCCGCGGGACGGCCGCCGATCTACGTTCACGTCGGCGACTGCCCCACCGCGGGCAAGCACACCCGCGCCGCCGTGATGGAGGAGGCGCGGCGGGCGCTGGCCGAGGGCGTGGAGGCGTGCCCGCACTGCCGGCCGGACACCGAGCTCGGCGTGCTGGACTGAGCCGCCTGCCGCACGCTGGGGGCATGGTCTCCAGTGCACCCGTCGTGATCTATCCGCCCGACGAGGACGGCGGCCGGCGCATCCGCGCGGACGGGACGATCCTCGGCCTCGCCTACTCCGCGCGCGACATCGCCGCGCTGCTCCAGCAGGCCGGGCTCCAGGGCTGGGACGAGATGGACGTGGTGCGCTCGCAGATGATCGAGTGGCGCGGGGGCGGCCCCGAGGTCTGGACGCACTGATCAAGCCGACGTACGGTCGTGGTGCGTCACCGTGAGGGGGGGCACTCACGTCTCGGCCCGCTGGTCCCGTGGGGAACGGCGGGCCGCGTGCTGCCCGGATCGACGCCAGATCCTGCTGATCTCCCCAGCCGCAGGGAGTCTCCGACTGCTGACGGCCCTACGCTGGTCGTGGCGTTGCGCCTGGAGGGCCGACGACTGAGCCCCGGGGTGGTGCCCGGGGCTCGCTGGCCTACTCCGCGTCGTCCACCGCTCGCAGGTGGCGGCGGTTGCGCAGGTACTTGTCGGCCTTCGCCAGAATCTCCGCGTCGGACATCCGGTCGGTTTCCGCATCACGCTTCACCACGATGATCGTCTGCCCTCCGTCAGCCTCGTCGCGGGCGACGACCCGTGACCGGGACGTCGGCTTCTCGCTGGCCAGTCCCAGACGGCGTTCCTCTGCCATGGCGCCTCCCCGTTGCATGGGGGGTACAGGCTGCGCCCGGGGACGTATGGGGTCAATACCTCGGTCATGCCTGTTCGCAGAACTTCGCGGTCACTTCTCCGCGGCGGGCTGTTCGGTGACGGTGGTGATCCGTTCCATCAGCCGGTGCTCCCAAGACGGCTGCGTCTCACGGCGGGCGGTGAGCCGCCGGAGTGCCTCGGGCTTCTCCTCCCACGTGGCCGTACTGCTGCTGGCGCGCTCCCAGGGGGCGTGGGGGTGAGGGCGGGACTCGATGAAGTAGACGGTCCCGGGTGATGCGGGGGTGGTACGGAGGTGAGGGAGGGGGTTGGTCTTCCGCATGCCGATCGCTCGGGCGCGGCGCTGGTTGCGGTCCATGGTCACGGCTCCTTGTGCTGGGTGGTGGGCTCGGTCGCTCGGCTCGATGCCGGGCCAGGCGCCGTGTCGAGGGCGGCGAGGAGACCCATGGCGTCCTTGTGGCGGAGTTCGTGGGCGTAGGCGCGCCCGCGCTCGACGGCAGCCCCGGCCCGCTCGGCGCGCTGCTTCTGCTCGTTGGCATAGCGCACGGCTTCCGCTCGCTGCGCGACTGCGGTCACCTTCTCGGTGATCTTCTTGGCGAACGCGGCCATCGTCACGTGCCCGACGCTCTGCGGGCAGAACGTGAACGCGCCATGCTGGCGTGCTTCCCAGAAGTCGGCGAGGACTTCCGTGGCCGCGTCTGGCTGCGGACAGTCGATGACGGAGCAGGTGATGTACCCGCCGTTGCCGAGGAACAGTCCAGCGGCGCCGCAGGCAGGGCAGCGGCCTTGGACGTGGGGCAGGCCTGCGGCGAGGGGTGCGGTGGATGCGGGTTGTTCGGTCACTTCTTCCTCCGTGCTGCGCGCGCGAGGGCGCGCCGAGTTGCGCGGTTCGGGCGGGGTGTGGGGGCGTCGTCGTCGACGAGCTACTCGACGCGGGCCAGTTGCTGCTCCCAGGTGGCCCCGGTGTGTGGGGTGTGCTCGCCCCGGGGCGCGGACGACGGGCCGGTCATGCGGTCTGGTCCGTTCTGGTGCAGTGCGCCGTGTCGTGGGTGGTGCCGCGGGTCTGCCACGAGGTCAGGCAGCAGGCGCTGTTGATCTCGGTCCAGCCTTGGTGGATTTCTGCGACGAGGCCGGGTCCGAGGGTGCAGTCGGCGCCGTGGTCGCCGCCGTCGGACATCTGCCAGAGCAGGCAGCACGGCGCCGGCCGGGCCGCCAGCTCGGCGCGTTGGGCGTCGACGCGGGCGTGGCGGGCGAGGGCGGTTTCGCGGTAGCCGCACCAGAGGCAGACTCCGGCTGCGTAGAGGGGGATGGCGGCGGCGGGCCAGTAGGGGGTGAGGTAGATGGTCGCGGTGGTGGCGAGGAGGGCGCAGGCGCCGGTGTAGTAGGCGAGGGCGGCGCGGCTGGGGGTCATGGCTGGCTCCCGTTGATCGCGCGGGCGATGGCGAGTGCGTGGACACCGGCGCCGCCGCGGTGGCCGAACTCGGCGCGGGTGTAGGCCTCCTGGCGCGCTGCTTCCTCCAGCCAGTCGGCGAGGGCGAGGCCGACGGTGGGGTCCATCGCGGCGATGAAGGGCAGATCTGCGTGCTCGGCGGGGTGCTCGGTACTGCTCCGATCGGCGACGATCATGCCGTCGGCGCAGCGGATGACTCGCTCCTCCGTGATCGTCCATGGGCCAGGGGAGGCGCGGTGAGCGGCTTCGGCGTTGCTGCGGAGTGTCGCGGCGGCGGTGCGGAGTTCGTCGGTGGGCGTCACGAGGTCTCCCGGGGTGTGATGTTGGCTGTGTGGCCGTGTGCGGGCCGTGTGAGGCGTCGGGCGAGGATTCGGGCATGGAGGGGTCCGCGGGCCCAGGAGGGGCCCGTGTGGCGCCGCGTGACGGCATGCCAGGCGCACGCGACGACGGCGGCGAGGGCGTAGAGAGCGATGGTGAGTACGACGGCGGCCGCGATCAGCCACCAGATGAATGCGGCGAAAAGGACATCGAGGGCTTCGATCACAGGTAGCTCCTGTGGGCCCAAGTCGTGACGACGCCCTTCTCGTAGATGCCGCGCCCTTGCCCTGCCGTGTCGCCGCTGAAGTGGTGGCGGCGGAGGTAGCCCGGTATGAGCACGCAGCGGCAGGCGTTGGTGGGGGCGGTGGTGGGGATGAAGTGCCCGCGCACGCACCGGCGGGCGGTCATGGCCGGGCGCCGTTCTGCTGCGCGGCGGGCCACTCGCCGTTCTCCTTCTGAGCGATCCGGGCCTGTCGCAGGCTGATAAGCCACTCAGTCCGGATATGCCAGCGGCGTTCCTGCGAGCGGGCCCGGCGAAGCTGGGTATCGATCGCCTCCACGCTGGAGTGCTCGGTGAACTCGGGGCGCAGTCGGTCGATGCGCGCCGGGTCCGCCTCGACGGTGCCGACGGCAGGCTGGGTCTGCTGCGCCTCGTCGGCCATGCGGCGCAGCTCCGCGACCTGCTCGTAGATCGAATCCCACGAGGCGTCGGTCCCGAGCCCGAGCCTCACGGACAGGGCGAAGCGGTGGCCCTCAACGACGGCACGCCCCGTCTCGATCAGCCCTTGGTGCCCCTCGCGCATGCACCGCGCCCCGACCTTGGCCAGGCCCTGATCGCGTTCGGCGTCCTCTTCGAGTACCTGGACCCGCGCCCGCAGGCGACCCTCCTCGGTGAGCGCAGGGGGCGGCGTATCGGCGGCCCGGTCGGCGGGTGCGGGGAGGACGGCCAGCACCGCGTCGGCCTGCGCGGTCGGGATCAGCGAGCGGCACTCGTCGAGCGCGCGGGTGATGCGGTCGCGGAGGTCCCAGTCGGCGGGCGCCGCCGGGTTCACGGGCGTCGGGTCGTTCGGGCGGGGCGTGCCGTCGGCGAGGCGGCCGAGCATCCGGGCCGAGGCGTCGGACGTGTTGCCGGTGTACTCGCCGACGAGGCGGGCCGCCTCACGGAGAGCGGCTGGCCAGGTGGGGCGGTCGGCCTGCTCGGCGTCGGCCACCGCTATCACGGCCGTGGTGACGGCAGGCAGGTCGGTGCAACCGCCGCCGTCGACGATGGCCCTGCCGTACCGGGTGCGGCGCGCCGCGTCGGACACCGCGGGCTCGGGCGGCGCGGCGGCCCGGGACGCGTCGTAGGCGGCGAGCAGCGCCTCCGGCGACTCGTACCCGAGCGGGCCGATGCAGAGGTTGAAGTCGATCGCGTGCAGCAGATCGTCACGGACACTGTCAGACGTTGCGTGAGCAGACATGGGCTTCTCCAGGGCTGGTGTGGTGTGCTGGGTGGTGACGGCCGCCCGCGCTCCCTGCGGGCGGCCGTCCTGCGGGTCAGAGGTTGCGAAGCACGACCTTGCTCAGCTCCATGACGAAGCGGTCTCGCTCGGCGGCGGTCGCGTCGGGGTGGAAGGCGAAGTGCAGCCGCACGAACGGCTGGTCCGTGTCCTCGACGGCGGGGCCCTTCGCGCCGAGCTGAATGGTGTGCCCGGCGGGTTCCAGGCCGTCGGCGCCGAGGTTGACGGCCCACTCGGACACGTCCGCCGCGCCCTCGATCGGCGCGAGGATCTTCCGCCGTGCCTCGTCGAACGCGGTGTAGTCCTCGTCGTCGCCGGTCTCGTCCGGGGTGACGAGGAGGTCCTTCCAGGTGCGGGCGCTGCCGTCCTCGGTCGTCTCGACGGAGGGCACCCAGGCGTCCTCCATCTGCTCGCCAACGCCCATGAAGTCGGGGTCGTCGGTGAGCGTGGCGTGCTGGCGGGCGGCTTCGGCGCGGAGGTCGGCGTCGGTATACGGGCGGTCGGACACGGTGGTGCTCCTTCGTGGTGTCGGGTCGGTGGCCGCGGTCACGCACAGACCGGGCAGCGGTGGCCGGCGTCGGTCGACTTGGCGAGGCAGGCCAGCACGTTCGGGTTGGCGCCAGTGGTCAGAGCCCGCTCAACAGGCCAGCCCAGCTTGTTCAGCCGGTCGCGGATCACTCCCGCCTCCAAGCCGAGCAGCTCGGCCCATTCAGCGACGGGCGCCGTGCGGCCGTAGAGGGTTGCGAACTGGCTGTTGCGCCTGTTGCGGCTCTGCTCTGTGCGCGTCGCCCAGCGGCAGTTGTCCGGGGAGTACGGGCCGTCGTTGTCGGTCCGTTCGACCGTGAGACCGGCCCGGTACGCGGGCGCCATGTCCGCGTGGAAGTTCACGAACTGCTGCCACCGCTCGCAGACCCGTATGCCGCGGCCGCCGTAGCGGCTCCAGTCACGATGCTCCGGGTTCTCACACCGCTGGCGGATGTTGTGCCAGACCTTGTACAGCTTCCGGCCATGGGCGCCAGTCGCGACCTTGACGCAGTCGGGGCAGCGTGTGCTCCTCCCGCGGGTGAGGTCGGTGCCGCGGACTGCCTTCTCGGCGCCGCAGGCGCAGCGACAGGACCAGAGGGCCGCTCTGTTGGCCGCTCGGTGCGAGAACTCCAGGACCGCCCAGGAGCCGAAGGTGCGCCCAGTGAGGTCGTCCCTGGGGATAGTCATGATCCCTGGCCTCCGTAGCGTGCCGGGTCGCAGATCAAGCACACGTGTTCCGCGCCGCCCTCATGGCAGCGGTCGACGCAGCGGCGGCAGTGGTCGGTCAGGCCGTACCGGGCCCGGCCGTCGTGCCGGGAGTCCGCCGGATCGAACGCCGTGCGGCACGCCGCGCACTCAGCCGCGCTCGTCGAGGCGTGCACCGGGCAGAAGTCGTCCCCGACCTTGGCGTCGTGCTCCCAGCCCTTGGTGACGAGGTGCTTGCGGGCGACGCCGAGGCGCTCCGTGGGGGTCATGTCCTCGCGGACCATGTAGTCGCTCGTGTCCTCGGCGCCGCAGTGGTCGCAGACCACGGTGATCTGGGACGGGTAGTACGGGCTGTCGGGGTCGCGGAGGATCGCGGAGACCAGCTCGGGCGGGAGCGGGGCGGAGACTTGGCCGGCGGCGGGCTGCTCCTCGGCGGCTGTGCGGCTGTCGATGTCGGCGATCCACGCGGCACACACGGCGGCGACCTGGACGAGCTCGGCGCGCAGCTTGGCGGGTTCGGACTCGGCGAGCGCCTCGTAGACCTCTTCCAGGAGGACCCCGTCCCACGCCGTGTGGGTGTGCGGCCCGCTCGCGCTACCCGGGCAGGCCGCGCACCGGCCGCCCGTGCTCGGCGTGGCCCGCTCGGCGTTGACCTGCTTCCAGATGTCGGCGCGGCTGGCGTAGTAGTGGTGTGTGACGACCGGGATGTCCCGCGGTTCGATGTCGGGGTGGTGCTGCTCGCCGAACTTGGTCAGCTGCCGCTGGCGTTCGGCGTCGATCTCCTCGGCGAACTGGCGGACGCCGGGGGTGGTGAAGAGGGCCGGGTACATGTTGCTCCTTTGGGTTGGTTTGTGCGCGGTCTGCCCGATATCCGGATGAGCGGTCGGGGGGATGGTGCGGCGTTCGGTTGGCCGCGTCAGGCGGCTGTCTGGTGGACCTGGGCGGGTGGTGCGGGTCCGAGGGCGTCGAGGGCGGTCTCCAGGTCGTGGGCGAGGCGTCTCCACTCGGTGGCCTGGGGGGTGTGGGGGTGGGTTCCGGCGGCGACGTGGAGGGCTTCGATGAGGCGGTCGGTGGTGGGGATGTCGGGGAGGTCGACGCGGATCATGGGGTGCCTCCCAGGGAGAGCTGTCCTGCGGCTTCGAGGGCGGCGCGCCGGGTGCGGGCGCGGGTCTCGGCGTGGTGGTGGCGGTCGTAGTGGAGGTGGCAGCCGTTGCACATGGCGCGCAGGTTGCTGGGGTCGCAGTTCTCGGGGGTGTGGTCGAGGTGGGCGACGGTGAGGACGACGCGGGATCCGGTGCCGTAGGCGGTGCCGCCGTTGAGGTTGGGGCAGCGGCCTGTGTGGGTGCCGCGTCCGCATTCGCCGTGGCATTCGCAGCGGCCGGCGGCGCGGTGGGTGCGGATGCGGAGGCTGATGTCGGGCCAGTCGGCGGGGTAGCGGTCGCGGTTTTCGGGGCGGATGGGGCTCATGAGGCGCTCCTGTCGGTTCCTCGGGCGGCGTCGGTGCGGGCCTGGTGTGGGGTCGCGCGGCGGTGACCACGGGGTGTCTTGCACGGCTGGCGGGCGAGGGCGCGGCAGCCGTCCTTGGGGCACGAAATGCGGAGTTCGGGCGGCGTGGCGGCCATGCCGATGGACTCGCGGAAGTCGGCGGGCATGTAGGGCTGGTCGTCGGCTGGCATGTCGCCGACTCCTTCGAGGGCGCGGGCGACGCGGGGGTGGGGTCCGCCGTTGAGTGCGGTGACGGGGACGGGCTGTTCGCGGCCGTCGGCGATGGCGGTGAGCTGTGCTCGTCGGCGAGTGGTGAAGTCGCGGCCGGTCTCGGGCTCGGTGGGCGGTTTGTAGGCCGGGATGGTGGTGCCGAGGCGTTCGTTGCGGATGGCGGTGCGGTGGGTGCGGACGTGGTGGGGTTCGATCCACCGTCGTCCGGTCTCGCCGGGGGCGGCGGGGGCGGAGTAGTAGCGGGCGACGGCGTCGATGGTGTCGTTGTCGAGGGGGAGGTCGTGGAGGGCTGAGGCCCACGCATGTTTTGCGATCTTGCTGGGGGTGCGGTTGTCGAAGGCGGCTGCGGTGGCGAGGAGGCGGGCGGCTTCGTCGGGGGTCACCGGGCGGCCTCCTTGGCACGCTCGTACCGCCGGCGGGCGGCGATGAATGCCTCGTCGGTGCCGCCCCGGTCCGGGTGGGCGTCGGCCATGGCCTTCCTGAGCTCCGGCAGCGTGGGCTGCCTGGGGCGGTCGAGGAGTTCGGGGAGCTCGGGCGGGGCGAGGTGTAGGCGCCGTAGCGTGCGTCCGTGGTAGATCACGCCGTCGGTTTCGATCCGCTGTCGGTCGACGTACGCGGGGCGGCGGATGCCGGTGGAGTACGTGAAGTAGATCCGCCGGGCGGTCTTCTTCGTGATCGGGTGTGCGAGTACCTGGTAGTTGCCGAGAGGGCCGTCGTCCCAGTTGGCGTCCCAGAGTTCGTAGAGGAACTCGCTGGGTGCCGGGGTGGTGGTCATGGGGTGTCGTCTCCTGAGGCGAGGGCGAGCCATCCGGCTACGCGTTCGTCGGTGGTGGAGCGGCGTGCGGGTGGCGGGTTCTGGCCGCCGCCGGGGAGGGGGACGAGGAAGGCGCCTTGCTGCGGGCGGTTGGCGCGCTCGGCCGCGCGCTTGGCGTCGTCGCGTATCCACTTCTGCCAGGCGTCGGGCCAGGAGCGGCGGCGGGCGCCGGTGGATCGGTAGTGGCTGACGAACTGGGCGGTGGAGTGGTCGATGTCCACGGTGGGGCCGAAGGTCTGGAGGGCCCAACGGCGCATGGCGTCGGTGAGGGTGAAGCCGTCGGCGTCGATGGGTGCGAGGTCTGCGGAGGGGCCGTCAGGCCGGGGTGCGTGCGCCCCACTACCCGCACTATCCCCACCTACATCAGCCACCCCGTAGTTCTGGGAGGGGAGGGGAGGGGAGGGGACACCCGTTGCACCCTCGTGGGTGTCACGCCGTGACACACCTTCGTGACCTGCGGGGCTGTCCTCAAACCGGGGTGCATTTTCGCGCGAGTTTGGAGCGAAACTCGCGTCATTTTCGCGCGAGTTTCCGTCGAGATTCGCAGCAGAATCGCGCGCTTCTCGGTTCCGACGGGCGCTCTCCCGCCCCCTGTTCTGACGCTTCCGAGCCGCCTCGCGAGCCGCTTCGATCTGCGCCCGGGACTTGTTGTAGTCGAGGTAGTCGTGGATCACGAAGCCGTCCTCGACGGGCTGCGGGCAGCGCGGGCAAGCGTGGCCGTGCTCGTGGAGCATGCCGACCGCGATGAGCTTGCGGACGGTGGCGGGGGTGCCGTAGTCGCGCACGATGACGCCGTCGAGGTGGCCCTCGGTGAGGTGCTTGGTGGCGTGGACGCCGAGCCGGACGAATAGGCCGATGGCGGCGTTGCCTGCCTTGCGCACCTTGGGGTGTGTGTCGAACCCGTCGTCGAGTGCGAACCAGGGCATGTAGCGCTTCTCTCGTGCGTAGTGATCAGGCTGTGCTGGCCGCGTCGTCAGCGAGCCGGGCGGCCGGAGGTGGCTCCGGCTGGGGGAAGCGCTCCGGCTTCGTCAGCAGGTGGGCCAGCTCGCTGATGAAGCTCGCGTCTGCGTCGCGGAAGAGCAGTGCTGCTGCCTCTTCGGCCTGGCCATGCAGGTGAAGCGAAAGGTGGGCGGGCCCGCGTACGAATTGCCGGTTGCACTGCGGCTTCTCGCTGCGGATAGCCGCCTTCTCCGCCACCTGAATCGCGCTGTACGAGGGGTAGAAGGAGACGGCTACGTACTCGACTTCCGGCCACCATGCAGAGCGCTTCCGGTGCGCATCCCATCGGGTTGGAGCGCCGCTTGTGATCCCGATGTAGAGGGGGCGCCGGTCGCTGCTGTAGAAGCGGTAGACGTAGAAGTACTTGCAGGATTTGACCCACTCGGGGTGCGTGGTCTCGGGCTCCAGGAAGTACTTCACAGGCGCGTCGCGGTCGAGCTTCCTCAGAGGGAAGTGCGTGGTGTGCAAGGACATACGAGTGAGAATACCGTTCGCGATCGCGGTTCGCGATCCCGTATCGCGGTCGCGTAGCGCGATCGTGACAAGCTGTGCCACGATGAGCAGCATGGATACGCTCGACATGGAGATTCAGGACGCAGCCAGAAAGCGCGCTCGGGCCGAGAAGGCCTTCAACGAAGCGGACGCTGAACTGCGGCAACTCCTGGTCCAGGGGCGCGCCGAGGGCAAAGGCCCATCGCACATGGCGAAGCTCACCGGTTTCACGCGCGAGTGGGTTGCGAAGATCGCCCCGGACCCCAAGCTCCAGCGCGATTACAACGCCGCGCGCAGGATCGCCGAGTCCTGACACCGGTCTCTCCTCTCTGTCCCGGGCCCCGCGCCAGCACGGTGCGGGGCTTCGTGCTCTGCTCAGCGGTAGTTGTGGATCAACAACCAGGCAGGAGCCGGATGGCCCGTGAAGCCGAGCCGGACAGCCACCGTGTGGAGAGCGGCCTCCCACCCGGCCAGCTCGGCAGGCGCGGCAAGGGCTTCAGGTGCGAGGCGGACCACGGCGTTCTCGGTGGCGCGCGTGTAGCGGGTGACGAGGAGGGTCTTCTCGAAGTCGCCGACGATGATGTAGCCGACGCCGTCGGGGTGGTGGTCCTGGCCTGCGGTGGCCCGGTCGATCTCGTCCAGGTCGGTACTGGTGGGGATCTCGAAGCCGTAGGCGAGGGCCACGGTGTGGTACATCCCCATTAGGCGGCCGCCTTCCGGGTATGTCCGCCGCGGGCCCGGAGTGTGACCCCGGCCTCCAGCAGCAGCGTGCGCGCAAGGAAGTACGAGCGGTCGAGCTGCCGGGCGACGGACGCGATCGTGCAGCCTTGCCCGTACAGCTCGGCAGCGCGGCGGGCGGTCTCCTCGCGGTCGGTGCCCTTCAGGCGAGGGCGCCGGGTGGTGGTCATGTGCTGTGCCTTCCTGTTGGTTTGGGGTCCCGGGCCCGTCCGCCGGGGGGAGGTGCGGGCGGGCCCGGGTGGCGGCCGCGACGGGTGCGGGCGCGGCCGCCGGTCTGGGGCGGTCAGTCGCAGTCGTCGACGTCGACTCGCGGAGCCTTCGGCTTGGGCTTGGGCTTCGGCTTGGCCTGCTTCGCGGGCGCCGGCCACGGCTTGTCGACCGCGACCAGCGCGAGCGCGTCGGTGTCGCAGTCGTCGTCCGGCTCGTCGCCGCACGCGGCCAGCAGGCCGAGGGAGAGGACGGTGGCCAGGGCCGCGGCGGCGGCCCGGCGGCGGGCGGGGTGGTGGGTCATGGCTGTCCGTTCTGGTAGGCGTCGGCCGCCTCAGCGGCCTGCTGAGCAAGGGCCTCTTCTGCACACGTCTTGTGCGCGTGGCTGCCCTTGGAGTCACGGAGCTGGGTGGGGACCTTGCAGTAGCGGCAGGGCTCGGCGCGCTCGTAGTCCCAGTGGCCGGAGTCGTTCCAGTCCAGGAGTGCCCCGGGCACGTACTCCCGCTCGGGCGGGGCGCGGCGGCGCCGGGAGCCGCTCATCCGGCATCCACCAGGCCGTGCCACTGCTCGTAGACCCGGCGCCGCCTACTGGCCTCCCGCAGAGGGCTGTCTTCCAGGCAGTCAGCGGCGACGCACCCGCCGCGGTCGCACACGCGGGTCACGTGCCCTACGGGCATCCGACCGTGAGCGCCCACGAAGCCGATCCGGTTCACGGTGTACGCGGTGCCGCGGACCGTGACGTAGACGCGGGGATCGGTCCAGATCAGGTGGCCGTCATCGGTGACGGTGTGCTGCTGGTAGATGTGGGTGAGCAGGTGGACGGTGTCCTGGAGGGCGTCGGCGACAGCGCGGGCGATGATCCCGCCCGCGTCGCGCAGGGCCCTCTTGCGCTCGTCGACGGTGCGGCCCCCGCGGATGGCCCACTGATCACGTTCGGTGTAGGCGGCGGTGAGGCACTGGGAGCGGACCGGGCAGCTGGTGCAGATCCGGCGGGCTTCTTCGGTGGAGGCTTCGTCGCCGCTGTAGAAGATCGATGGGTTGGTGGTGAGGCAGGCGGCGTGGTCGCGCCAGTCGGCGGTGCGGCGGGTTTCGGTGCCGTGGGCGGAGGCGCGGCTCATGACGCGCCACCGAAGATCGCCGCGTACGCCTTGTCTGCCCGCCGGTTCGCCTCCCGCATCGGCCGGTCCGCGAGGTGATCGCCTGCGAGGCAGCCGTCCTTGCCGCAGGTCGGCATGGCCCGCCCCACAGGCTCTCGGCCGTGGTGCAGACGGAAAGAGATCCGGTACGCCGAGTAGGCGGAGCCTGCGTGGCACACGGTGGGCACGCCGTGCGCGACGTAGCCGGTCCACCGAAGATGACCGCCGTCGACCGGCTCGGTGTGGAGCCGGAAGGACTCGCCCGGCGTGGCTGGACGCGGTCGTGTCCGCCGGGGGAGAGACGGGTCCCGGCGGACCTGCTTGTTGAGGGTGTTGCACTGGCCGCAGTAGAGGGTGCCGTCGGGCTCGAACTTGGCGTGCTCGCTGAGGTCGTGTCCGTATCGGCAGGTGGCGGCGATCTCGGTCATGCCGCGCCGTGCACGCTCTTCGAGCCGGGTCTGGCGGCGGCCGGCGGCGTCGGAGACGTGGTCGGGGGCGATGCAGTGTGCGCGGCCGCAGTGGGCCTTGACGTAGCCCTGCGGTTCGCGGCCGTGCTTGATCTCGAAGGCGAGGGCGGCGGGGCTGTAGAAGCCCTGCTTGTGGCGCATGATGGGCGTGCCGGAGGCCTTGGCGTGCTCGCCGGTCCATTCCAGGTGCCCGTCGTCTGTGGGCCGGGTGTTGTCGGCCCACTTCTGTTCGAGGCTGCGGGTTTGCCCGGCGCGAGCGTGTTGGGGCAGGCCGAGTTGGGTGCGGATGCGGCTGACGCGGGCTTTGTCGACGTGGAGTTCGCGGTTGATGCGGGTGTTGCTGTGGCCGTCGCGGAGCATGGCGATGATGTCCGTGTCGGTGGCGTTGACGGGGCGAGGGCTCATGAGCGGGTCACCGCCTCACGCTCGGGCCACTGCACCCCAGCCAGCTCGTCGAGCTTCAGCTCCGCCATCGGCTGCCGCTTACCGGGCTGGTCCTTGCGCGCGGTCAGCCTCCAGTACCGACGGCCGCGCGCCAGTTGCTCGGCGAGGACCGGTACAGCGCCGACCATCTGCGCGAGGTCCCACAGTCCGTTCCACTCCGCCGGGGGCAGGGCACCGGACCGCTTGCACTGGACGAACAGCATCTGGCCGCTCTTCAGCGCCACCAGGTCGACCTTCGACTTGGAACCCGCGGTACGGAGGACTTCGTAGCCCTGCTCGCGGAGGTGGTTGCGGACGCGGTGTTCGAGGTCTCGGCCGCGCGCGTAGTTACTGCGGGGCTTGGTGGGCGTGGTCATGAGTCCCCCTGGGTGGTCCAGCGGCAGGTCCAGCAGGTGCGGCTGCGGTCCGCGTGCAGGGCGTGGAGCCGGGCCCGCTCCTCGGCCGGGCAGATCGCCCAGATGTTGGGCTCCACCGAGCCGTCCGCGAGCTGGCGGACGAGAGCGTCCTCCCGCAGCAGCACGGGCCTCGGCGGCGCGGGCGGGTCAGCGCACGGGACGGGCGGGGTGGGGCGGCGGAGTCTGAGGAGGCGCATCAGCGGTCGCCTCCCTCGCGCGGCGCGGGGATCAGCGGCCACTCGACGCGCACCGTCGCGGCCTGGTGCTCCTTGCCGGGCGTCCGCCGGAAGTAGCTCGCCAGCGACTCGCCCTGCTCGCGCGCCCACTCAACCTGCTGTGCATGCAGGACATCGAGCGACGCGCACCCGATCGCGGACACCTTCTGCGCGATGCGCCAGGCGACCCGGCACGCGGCGATCGCATCAGCGTCCGCCGAGTGCGCGCCGTCGAGCCGGACGCGGTAGGTGCGGCAGAGGTCTTCGAGCTTCCGTCCGCCGCGCCGGTACCGGTCGATCTTCTTGTCCAGCACGCGGGGGTCGATTACGCGGAGGTCGTCGCCGACGATGTCGACGAGGGGCTGCACGCCGTGGCGGCGGGCCTCGCGGTCGAGGATCGTCAGGTCGAAGGAGGCGTTCATCGCGACGACGGGCGTCCCGGCGAGGACGACCTCGGTGAGCGCCGCGGTGACCTGTTCGACGACCTCGGCCGCCGGGCGTCCCTCCGCGCGGGCCCGCTCCGTGGTGATGCCGTGGACCTTCGCCGCTCCTTCGGGGATCTCGATACCCGGGTCGGCCAGCCAGGTGCCGGACGCGGTGTCGTGTCCGCCGCCGCACTGGACGACGCAGGCGGTGACGATGCGGTCGTTCTCGACGTCGACACCCGTCGTCTCAAGATCGAAACCGGCCAGGCGGCCGGTGTACCAGGGGCTCACGCGCGCGCCCCCGCTCCAGGCAACGTCGCCGCGGGCCAGTCAGCCTTGCCGCTGTCCGCCGCCTGCTGCTTGACCTCGTCGACCGTGACCCGCGGCAGCGGGAACTCCTCGTCCGCCGTCACCTCGCCACGGTTGATCGACTGGAACGCCACCAGCAACTGGGCGACGTCGTGCTCGGTCCACTTCCCGGATGGGCGCCCGAGCTTGGTCTCGATGCGGTCCTGCGTGACGCCGATACCCTCGAAGGCGCGGATGGCGTCCGCGATCCGCTGCGGGAGCGGCTTGCCGCCGCCGTCCTGGAGGGTCTTGTTGCAGAGCTGCTTGGCTTCCTCGACGAACCACGGCGGCAAGATCGCGAAGATCGCCTCCCGCACGCGGCGGGCGCCGTTGTTAGCGTTGTTCTCGTAGATGTCCCGCATGTCGGTGAGCTGCTTCGGGCCGCCCTTCTGGTCCCGCTTGTGCGGGACGATGAACGTCGAGCTGTTGCGGGAGTTCTTCTCGACGTCCCAGGCGAAGGCCTGCATCTCGGACTGGCCGAACTCGTCGTCGCGGCGCATCTCGACGAGGCCGTACTGGATGTTGCCCCAGCAGCGAGCCAGCTCCCGGGCCAGGTGGACGGATGGGCCGGTGATGTTGCCGCCGCCGCGGGAGTAGCGGAAGAACGCGCGCTCGGCGAGGAAGGGCTGGGTGCAGGACTGGCGCATCTCGGCGATGGCGGCGTTGATGTCGCGCGGGCACTGCTGGGCGACGACGATCGCGGCCTGGACCTCGGCGACGGCGCGGGACTGCTCGACTGCCGTGCCCTGGCCGACGCGGGCGGGAGCGGACGCCGGGGCCATGCGTTCGATCGGCTGGTTCACAGGTACTCCTCGGTGTCACGGATGGCGGCCCACGTGGGCAGGGAGAGGTAGGCGATCTCGTCGCTGTAGCCGGGCCAGTGCCCGGAGGCGGTGCACTCGGCGAAGACTTCGAGCGCGCGACGGTTGCGGGCCGCGCCGATGCGGCGGGCCTCGGCGTCCATCTCGATGACCGTGACGATGTACGGCGGGGTCTTCTCCTGACAGACGAAGACGAACGCCGCGCTGTCGTCGGCGAGATCCAGCGCGCGGGCCGCTGCGCGGTACCAGTCGTCTTGCTGGTGGTAGCCGAGGGTCTCCACGGCCCGTGCGAGTGCGCCCGGTTCAGCGGACCGGCAGGTCTTGTAGTCGGGGATGATGAGGCGGCCGGCGCGAGGGTCGGGGAGCCAGTCGAAGCGGGCTCGGCGCATGACGCCGGTGGGCCGGTCCCGCCAGAACAGGGACTGTTCCGGGCGGCCGCGGGCGGGGTCGAACAGGGCGGCGGCGACTGGGTGGCGGCGCAGCGCGTCGGCCATCGCGTGGACCTGCTCGTACTCGGCGGGCTTGAGGGGGATGCCGCCTTCGTCCCGGATCGCGGTGACCTCGGCCTTGACGGCGTTGGTGGTCCACTTGTCCGCGTCGACCCGTACGAGGTCGGGGCCTTCGCCGAGGACCAGCTTGTGTGCTGCCGAGCCGAGCTCGAAGGTCTTCTTCGGCTCCTGCGGGGCGTCCTGTGCGTGCCGGAACAGGGCGGGGCAGGACGGGGGCAGGAGCAGGCGGGCGCCGCTGGAGGAGAGGATGCCGCGGTGGGAGTGGTATTCCTCGTTGGTCATCTCGTGGATGCCGGGCTCGACGGTGGGAGTCGGCCCGGCGGCCGGGGCCGTGGTGGCCCCGGCGCGCGCGGTCGTCGTCATCCCGCATCGCCACCCTGCCGCGGCTTCACGCCTGCGGCCTGGTACCACTCGTGGTACTCGCCGGAGCCCATGCCGGGCTCGCACCCGTCGACGGCGGCCTGCATAGCCGTGGCGGCGGCGAGGGCGAGCGTCGCGTGAACCTGCGCCTCGGCGATGCTCTGGTCGGTGCGGTACTGGTCGCGCAGAAGGCGCTCGGCTTCGCGGTAGTGCTCGGGCCCGGTCATGAGCGGCCGTCCTTCCTCGAGAGGGTGTAGTAGCGGCCGTCCTGCGGCCCGTGCTCGGTGAGATGGCCCCGATCGCGCAGCTCAGCGAGATCACGTCGGGCGGTGCCGCGCTGCGTCGCACCGCCAGGCACACGCCGGAAGCCCTGCACGCGCCCGGACGTCCACGTCCCGCCGTGCTGGCGGATGGTGTCGAGGAGCTGCTCCAGACGCCGCTCCCTCGACGACGCCGCCCGCGGCGCCGGGACAGTGATCCAGGCGCCGACCTTCGCGCGGGTCTCGACGTCCAGCAGCAGCGCGACCGGGCGGCCGTCCTCGGCGATCGCCCCGATCGTCAGGACCGGCTCCTCCTCGGGCGCGGGCTCGATGGCGGTGTCGAAACGGGACACGACCAGCGGCTCTTCGCCCTCACGGGCCCGCTCGGCGAGCGCGTCCTCAACGAGCAGGTCGTCCCGCTGCCGCACCAGTTCTTCCACTCGCGCACGCAACGTCTCGACCTCAGCGGCCAGCACACGCGCAATCTCCGCCAGCGTCACCTCCGCCGACGAGCCGCCGTACGACGCGGTCGACCACGTCGGCGCGAGCCGCTCCTGGTACTGCCGCAACCGCACGAGCGCGGCCTCCGGCGTCATCACGGTCTCGCTCACGCGGCACCACCGATCCCGCGCTGCTCTTCGACGAGCGGCGGGATGCCCCGCTCTGCACGGAATTCGCCGATTGCCGCGTAGCAGCACACCGGCTCACCCTCCACGCTGTGCTCGTCTTGCCGAGTCGCCTCGTCGGCCGCCTCGTCGGCGGTCAGCGCCTCGAACTCCAAGCCGCAGAGCGTGCAGATGGCGATGTCGTCGGCCGTGAACGCAAGGCCGTATCCGGGGTAGTTTTCGGCGATGAACTTCCGGACGGCAGGCCAGACCTCGGACCGCATGGTCGCGGTCTCGTCCGCGCAGTCCGCCTGAGTCCAGAAGGCGCCAATGGGCGGGGTGATGGTCAGGCGGCCGTTGATCTTCACGGGCTTCTTCACGCGGCACCCCGCTGCCCCGGCACCGGACGCGGCGCCGCGATCTCCCGCACCACAGCCGCGAGCTGCGTCACCCCACACGACGGCACTTTCACCGTGCCCTCGTCCGCGTACCGGTCGATCATCTGGTCGAGCCGCTCGTCGAACTCGTGCCGGGCGTGGCAGTCGACGCCACCACGCTGCGCAGCCTGCGACAACGAGTGCATGTCGGCGAACTCCTCGGCGAACGACGACGGGTCGCCGTCGGCGTCCTCGAAAAGCTCCAGGAACACGAGCTTGAGGAAGCTGGCGAGGCCGATCTCGGCGCCAGTGGCCGTGGCCTTGATGGTGAGGGGGGTCGGGCCCTCGATACGGTGCTTCATCGTGCGGCTCCCTTACGGGCGGAGAGACGGAGCAGAAGGACGGCCGCCTGCACGGCCCGAGCCCGGACATCCCGGGCGGTGTCACGGGCGCGGGCGGCCTCGACGAGCAGCCGGTCCCCGGCCCGGGTCTCGATCAGCTCCCGGACGGACGGCCACTGCGGGTCATCGGGCACCAGCAGCACCGGTACCGACAGCGCGGCGTACACGCTCGTCGCCAGGCACATCGCGGAAGGCAGGGACTCGGGCATCACGACCCATCACCCGCCTCAGGCGAGTCATCGCCCCTCGGCGGCAGCGGGATGCCCATGGCCTCGGCCCCGGCGAACAACAGCCGCAGCTTCTCCGACGACTCGGCCACCGACATCGGCGGCCCCTGCGGCAGCTCGACACCGAGCACCCCAGCAACCCGCTCCCACACCCCATACGCAGCACGCAGCTCCGGCCCCTGACCAGGCATCGGCACCGGAGGCGGGGCCTTCGGCAGCATCGCGAGCAGCGCCGCACGCTGCGCCCGCACCTCCACCTCGGGAAGCTCGTCCGCCGTGGCCTCGTCACCGAAGATCCGCGCGGCGAGCCGCTCCTCGGCAGCAGCCCCGAGAGCGGACGCCTGCTGCTTCTCGGCCTCCAGCTCGGCAACCCGAGCCCGCAGCTTGTCGCGCTCCTCATTCAGCTCGGCGATCCGCCGATTCGCGACCGCCGCCAGGGACTCGTCCACCCGCTGGTTGCCCCAGAAGTTGCGCTCCATCTCCTGGTAGAGCGCCAACTGGTGCGTCCGAGCGACCAGCGAATCGTTCTGGAGATCCATCACGCACCACGGGCAGGCACGGGTGTCGTCAACCTTGCGCAACCATGTCGGGTGGCCGGGCTTCCCACACGACGCCGATACCCGGCCGTCGACGTCTCCCAGCTCCAGCGCCCGGAACACGGCCAGTTCGTCGGCCTCGCGCAGCGTCTGCGGCGCCGGGCCCACCGGCATCGGCAGCACATCCGCCGACCCCGTGATCCCCCGTTCCGCCAGATCCTCCAGCGTTGCCAGCACGAATTCCGGGGCACCCATGACGGCACCGTCCATCGCGTACAGGGCACGCCCGTCCACCGTCACCGCACGGCGCAGCCACGCCACGCCGTCCCGGGTGTTGACCGCGACCGGGTCATGCGACGTCGGCGCACTCATTCCGCCACCGCCGCACGGATGTATGCCATGACCGACTCGCCCATCGGCACCGGCACCGACACCCGCACCGGAACCGACGACCCATCGGCCCGCGGCGGCGTCGCCGTGAGGAGGGTCCACAGCTCCAGGCCGTCACCAGCCGAGCTGATGTGGATGGTGCCGCCCCGCTCCTGGAGCCACTCGCCGAGGTCGTCCAGGTCCGCGACCGTGACGAACACGGCGTCAGGCCGGGCGATCATCGTCGGCGCGGGCAGAGGGGAGAAGTCGAGCATCGCCCTGACGGCGCGGTGGTTGTCGCTGATCAGTCCGAACTCGCCGAGCGGCCGGACGGTAATCTCTGTGGTCATCGGTGACCTCGTTTCTCGTGTGATGAGGCGCCGTAGTCGTGGGGGTTCGCCGGGCCGGGAAGTCGGGCGGCCCCTGCGGCGCCTTCAGGGGATAGTCAGACGGAGGCGGCGAGAACGTCGGCCTCGTCGTCCATGAGCTCGTCGTTATCGGCGTGCCAGGCCTCGCACTTGGCGAGGGAGAAGCGGCGCCCGCGGCCCGCGAAGGGCTCCTGGGGCATCCCGCCCTTGATCCACTGGAGGATCTGCCATTCGGACACGCCGTAGTACGTCTCGATCTCCTTCTGCGTGAGCAGCGGAACGAGACCGGCCGGCAGGGCGACGCGGCGGTCACTCTTCTTCGGCATCAGACCTTGACCTTTCTACTGTCGTAGTCGAACGTGAGGGCATGCTGAAGAGGTCCTGGAGGGGCGCGCTGGTCCGCCTGTGCAGCGCTTCAGCCACGAGCCAAGCCGTTGCCAACTCGCAGTGTGTGCGAGCGGTCTTACCGCGCCCGGTGAGGCGACCGACGGTGGCGGAGCTGATGCCCCGACCGGTCGGATCGACCTCTTTGGTGGCCTCGGCGAGCTCGGGTCCGCTAAGGCCGGCGCGCTCCATTGCGTCTCTGAGTGGCTTGCCATCGCCCTTGCGGCTGAGTTTCGGCATGGGGACCTCGCGCCGGATGGTGGGAAGTGAGGCGCCTCTCGTCGAGGCGTTGCGACATTTCTACAGTCGCAGTCGCAGCGAGTCAACGGTTTCGCCGAGATTCGCCGAGTCTGACCGAGGGCTGCGCGCTTCGTAAGTGCGTTCTATTCTCTTGGCGCATGACGCCATCGACGGCGCGTGACGGGGATGTCGCGCGCCGCTACGTTTTGCGCCACGCTTCTACTTTTACTTGCGAAAAGTAGAAGCGGACGGGCAGTCTTGCCCCGTGGAGACCGACGAGACCCCCACCTCCGAGACCTTCGCGCAGGTCTTCGTTGAGCTGAAGAACGACTACGGGGTCAGTGACACCGAGGTCCAGCGACGCCTCGCCGCGCAGGGCCTCGACATGTCCGTCTCCGCCGTCAATACGTGGGCGCACGGCAAGCGGACCCCGCGGGCGGACGCTATCCGGGCTCTCGCGGCCGCTTTCCCGCGGTACGCCGAAGAGCGACTCTTCGCCGCCGCCGGCCGCAAGGCCCCGGGGCCTCTCGACCCCGACCGAGAGGGTCAACTCCTCGCGTACTTCCGTGAGTTGACTGAGGAGCAGCAGCGGACCACGCTGATTCAAGCGAGAGCGCTTCGGGATAGCAACCACAAGAGCTGACCGCGCGTCAAGAAAAAGGCTGCAACCCTTTGGGGTCTGCCAAGGTCTACGCCTGAAGGCTCGCTCACCCGCTGTGCAAAACCGAACACCGATCTCGCGCAGAGTGGTCGCATATTCACTCAGTAGGCGCTACGGTCACAACCACACGACCGATGTCCTCCCCCGTTGGTCAGCCCCAGCCACGCATGTAACCCGGGGGAGTCTATGTGTATTCGTGTCCAGTTCGCGCCGGTCGCCACGCTTACGCAGCCGTGGGACGCGGGGCGTCAGCTCCTGACCATCCCCTCTGAGCTCGATGAGCACCTAGCTCTTCGTGCCATTCGGCGTGCACTTCACCAACTCAACGTGGAGCAGGAGGAGTTCGGTGCACGCTGTTGGTGTGGGGAGGCGATTGCATTCCTCCCTGCTATTCCACAGCAGCGAAGGAACGAGAAGGTGATCAAGCGTGGCGCGTAGCGCTGGGAAGAACCCGCGCCAAAAGCGCAGCAAGCTGTGTGGCTGCCCCCTGTGCCTCAAGGAGTACCCGCCCGGCAAGTACAGCGACAGGACCCCGCGAAGAGACTGCCAGGGCAAGTGGCAGGCGCGTTACAGGGACCCTGACGGGAAGCTATGCGGCCCGACCTTCGACAGCCAGAAGGACGCGGTAGCTCACCTCAACAAGGTTCGGGCCCAGTTGGACGCTGGCACCTATCAAGACCCCAAACGCGGCGCGATCACGGTCGACGTCTGGTGGGAGATCTGGTGGCCTACCGCGAAGAAGAAGGCGACGACTACCGTCAACCGGAAGCTATCGTCCTGGAACGTCCACATCCAGCCTAAGTGGGGCAACCGTAAGCTCAACTCGATCACGTGGATTCAGGTTCAGGACTGGATCACGAACGAGGTGTCGGGACGCGAGACGCAGCGCAAGGTGCTGGAGCTGTTCAGGCACATGATGACCGGGGCCCTACGTGACCGCCGTATCACGGTGAACCCGACGCTCGACGTCGAGATCGAGGCCCCCAAGGAGCGGCACCCTGATGAGCTGATGCCGCCAACGCGGGAGCAGGCTGCGCTTATCCGAATGCACCTCACCGAGTACTACAGGCCGCTCATGGTCTTCGCGGAGGAGACGGGTATGCGGTGGGGTGAGTACACCGGTTTGCGCCTGTGCAACGTAGACCTCGGCAGTGCCACGGTGAAGGTAAAGGAAGTTCTCATCGACGACCGAGGAAAGATCAGAAGGAAGGCTGCACCGAAAACGAAAGCGGGCTTTCGGACGGTCCCCCTAACGCCGGCCGCAGTCGAAGCGGTGGAAATGATGGTGGCCAAGTGGAAGCCTGCGGCCACCACATCTTCAATCGAAGACGGTATGCATCCGGAGGAGCTCATCTTTCGGGGCCCTCTGTCGGGTACCCAGCGCAGGGGCAAGGACGGCGCACTGACGGACTTGGACGGAGTTTTGACCCGACCGAACTTCCGCCGTCACTGGATTCCCGCCATCAAAGACGCTGGTCTGGCGCGGCTGATGAAGGATGAGGAGACGGGCCGCACGGAGTACTGGCCACGGGTGCACGACCTTCGGCACACGTTCGCGACGCGACTGAAGGACGCAGGCGTTCCCGAGAAGGACGTTCAGGTGATCATGGGGCATGAGCGCGGCGGCCGTGTGACGTGGCTGTACCAGCACGCCGGGCCCGAGCTGGTTGAGGAGGTCCGGTCCGCGCTGGTCACGGGGCGGCACCTGCGGGCGGTCTCATGACCAGCGAGGCCATCGCGAGGCCACATCGGGGCCACAAACCCCCCTCGGCGAGTCTCGGCGAATCTCGGCGGTTCTCGTATTTGCTGGTCAAGTCGCTACCGGGCGAGTCTCGGCAAGTCCCGGCGAAACCAGTAGTCGATTTACGGTCTCTTACAAGGCAGATGTCGGCGGTTCGAAACCGTCCGCGCCCACCGGATTGACCAGCGTCCAGGCCTCGTATCCCCAGCTCAATTGAGGTGCGGGGCCTTTACGTTGAGGCTCGTGGTGCACTCTGGCGCCTGCCTCGCGCACTCTGACTACACCCTCAGTATCGGGACTTGGCCCCTAAATTCCTCCTAAACGATCTCTGTGTTCCTGCAGGTGAACCGCCAGGCGGAGCCGCTGAGCACAACAGACCGCCCCCATCCCCGCGAGGCGGGGGCGGGGGCGGTCCCGAGTGCCGGGCCGTCACTGGAGGGGGGCGCCCTGGGAGACGACCCGACACGCCCTGAGGTGGTGCGGGCGTTACCTCATGTGCAACAGCCGCGGGCCCCCAAGGTCATCACCAAAAGGGGTGAACACGTGTTCTATTACTGGACCGCACATCTAGCCCTGCGGCATATGCCAGAGCCGCAGGGCTGAGTGCGAAGACTGATCACAAAAAGCCTGATGTATTGGGCAGACCTTCGGTCATGATCAGCTTGGACTTGGGCGGGTGCGAGACCTGCCCGCCGATGGCGCCTGGATCGATGACCGCCGTAAGGCGATCGGCGCCGCCATCCGCGAGCCCCGCCGCAGCCGCCGCCTGACCCAGGACGACGTGTGGATGGCCGCCCGCGTCAACCGCTGGACCCTCCAGCGCTTGGAGGCCGGCGAAGAGGTCACGCTGTCGACCCTGCTCCGCGTCGCACACGTCCTGGACGTCCCCTTGGCCGACCTCGTCCGCTGACGCTCATATGCCTGGCTGCGCCTCCCGCCGGGCAGCCTGGTACGCGGCTCTCAGGGCGGTGGGGTTGGAGAGGGTGAGGGGCAGGCGGGGCGGGATGACCCACGTGCGGGCGTTCGGCGTGAGCGGTACCTGTTGCGCGGGGTCCGGTACGGCCAGCTTGTCGCCCCAGCTGAGTGCCACCGTGGCGGGTGCCTTCCAGATCGCGGCGCCGCCGGGTGGCACGAGGACGTAGAAGTAGGACGACCCCTGTAGTGAGGCGCCGACGCTGTGCCGGGCCCTGTGCAAGCAGTTCAGGGTGGGCCAGCCCAGATGCTTGGGTAGCTGGATGGCGTCCCAGAGGCGGCCCACGGGGATCGGGGCGAGGGTGCCGTTGTCCCAGGCGGCGGTGACGACGTCGAGGTCGGCGCCGGCCGGGAGCAGCCAGTCCAGGTCCGCGCGGGCGATGCGGATCACCGCGTGTCTCCCGTGCGCTCCCGGAGGGCTCGGGTGGCGGCGCCCTGGGCGTCCCTCCAGGCCCGGCGCAGGCGGGCCCCGGTCGGGCAGTAGTCCGTGCGCTGGCAGGGCGGGCAGCAGTTCAGGTGTCCTGTGTACGTCGCGTAGACCCGCGTCGCTGTCGCGTTCAGCTCCGCCGTGGTGGCGCTCATGACTCGACCGCCAGCGGCTCGGCGGTCGCCAGCAGCGCGGCGAGGCGCGCGGGCTCGCACAGGTGACCAGGAGAGGAAGGGAGGACGACCCAGTGTGCGTGCAGCGACAGCACCCCGGGGCGAGGGACGCCGAGGTAGGTGTCGTTGCCGAGGCACTCTTCCGCGCCGTCCCACGGGGCGTCCGGTGGGATGAGGACGTAGTACGGGCCCATGCTGCTGCGGAGATCCCGGATGACCGGGCCGTCGAGCCAGGTGAGGAGTGCGGCAGCGACTGTCCGCGGAACGTCGCTGCCCACGGCGGCGTGCATGCGCTCGCAGGGGACGCGGACGGCGTCGAAGATGCGGCCGAGCGGGAGCAGGGCGACGCTATTGTGCTCCCACGCCCGATAGACCATGCCCGGGTTGGGGTCGGTCCGCGCCAGCCATTCGGTGATCAGTTGTCTGTCGCTCATCGGGACACCCTCACGGTCGCGGTGATCTGCCTCACATCAGCGACCGTAAGGGGGCATTCCACAGAGGGAGGACCGGATTCCGGTCCCCTCGTCATGCAGCCAGGATGCCGACCCGTACAGCCAGCTCAGAAGCGCGGTGACGCCGTACAGCCTGCTTCGACTCGACCTCTTCGAGGATGATCCGGCGCGCGTACCCGTTGTACGCGATGGTCTCGGGCGCCGCCTCATGCGCCTTCTGCAACGTGGCGATGGCGACGTCCGGCTGCCCATCGAGCTGGAAGCCCCGTGCTTCCTCGATCCGGTGCCGAGCCCGGCGGGGCCGCGACTTGATGACCGTCTTGTCGGCCTTCGCCGCCTGACGCACGGACTCGCCGCCCTGGTGCAGTTCCACCGCGACAGTGACAGCGTGCGCGCCCATGATGGCCCGACTGAAACTCGTGACCGGGTGGTAGTAGCTCGGCGGCAAGCGCTCGGCCATGTCGTTCGCTTTGTCCCAGTGCCGCCACGCCGTCCCGGTCTCCCGCCGGCGTGCCGCCGTGTACCCGAGCTCGAACTGAAGAGCACCCGCGATGGCAAGGACATCATCCGAGGCATCCGGGAGGAGCGGTTCGAGGAAGCGGACGGCTTCGAGGTTGACGGCGTCCGCTGCCTCGAAGTGGCGCGGCCCGCTGTCGCGGTGCGCCTGCGCCAGCAGCCAGGCCGCCACGCCGATCGAGTGCGGGTCCTCCGACTCCTGCGCTGCCGTCATGCCGCGCTCGGCGACTCGCCACAGCAAACTCGGGTCCGGCTGGTAGGCGACAAAGAACTGGCACAGGCTGTACGTCTCAGCGAGCAGTGCCTGCGCTGCCCGACGGTCGGCGGCGCTGTCGGCGTGCCGCACGAGTGCCTTGCTGTCGCGGATGAGGTCCGGCAGCAACTTGCCGATTGCGTCCCGGTGGTTGGGCGCTTGGTGTCGTGCTGTCCACGCCGCGTGCAGTCGTGCATCGAGGTGCGCGACGGGGGGCGGCTCGACTGTGGCGGAGAGCGCGAAGGAGTCGACCGCGTTCTTGACGGACGCGAGTCGGGGATGCCCGGGTCCCACGAAGAGATGAACGTGCATGTCTGGGTGGCCTGTCAGGTCGGCGAGGTCGCGCACTCGCAGTGCTTCGGCGATGCGCAGCACCATGTCCAGGCCAGGGGCCTGCTGCTGCCCGTTCTCGATCTTCTTCAGGGTGTGCGGGGAGACGCCTACGAAGTCGGCCAGTTGGGGACGCGTCATCCCGCGCTGTTCGCGGAGGATTTGTACGCGTTGGCCGAAGCGCAGCGGGTCGGCGTACGGGTCCGGGGTAGCATCTGAAGACATTGCGGCCTTGCCCCTCTCTGAACAGCTCGTCACTGTCAGGGTATGGGCAGGGCCGTTTTCATGTGAGGCGTCTCTCACCCTGGATCTTGGCTGACGGCGGGGCGGTAGGTCTGCATGGCGCCGTAGCGTCCTGTCAGCGGCGCCCTCTACGCTTGCTCCATGTCCCCCAACTCCCCGCCCCCTGGCCCCGTGCGGCCTGCTGCGGCCGTGAACGAGGACATCCGCGCACTCTGGACCGACCCCCGCGTCGGACTCACCCACGAGGAGCGCGCACGCTACGAACACCTCCTCATCGAATGGATCGCAGCCGAACGCGCCGCACAGATCGTCATTGCCGCCTGACCCCGGACATGACGAAGCGGCCCCGCCCTCACGGAGGAGAGCGGCGCCGTGGTGTTCAGCGCCAGGGGGTGAGGTCGAGTTCGGCGGGTGGTTCGGGCGCGGGCCCGGCGGGGGTGTCGGGGCCGACGCGGCGGGCCCATCCGTGCAGGTCCAGGTAGGCGCGCGTCAACAGCTTGCGTTGTGTGCGCTCTTCGGTGACTTCCCGGTCGAGCCGGTCGGTGATCGTCTGGAAGTCCGACCTGCGGTTCGTGGCGCGGGACTGCGTCCACGTCAGCAGTCCGACGACCAAGGCGACCCCTGTCGCGGCGAGTGCCCCCACGTCCATCAGCGGCCTCTCTTTCTCAGGTGCGCCGGCGGTCGGTCGGCCATGCCGGAGACGAGGACGACGCCGATGGTGACGCCCCACACCCGCAGGTGCCGCCTGTGGTCGGATGGGCGGCATGGCCACGCTGTACCTCTTCGTCAGTGCCGCTCCGCCCGTCTTCGACCTGGCCCCTGTGATCGGGGACGCGCAGGCGCGCGGATTCGACGTGTGCCTCGGGTTGACGCCGAGCGCCGCCGAGTGGCTCACCGACGACCTCGACGTGCTGTCTGCACTGACCGGACATCCCGTGCGTTCCCGGTACAAGCGTCCGGGTGAGCAGGACGCATGGCCGCAGGCTGACGCGATCGCTTTCGCGCCCATCACGTTCAACTCCCTTAACGCTTGGGCGCAGGGACTGACCACGTCGTTCGTCGTGGGGGTCGTTGCCGAGGGGGTGGGCAAGAGGATCCCGATGGTCGCGATGCCCTGCGTCAACGCGGCGTTCGCCGCCCATCCGAGGCTGGACCGGAGCGTGGCGGAGCTGCGCGCCATGGGCGTCGAAGTGCTGTACGGCGAGGGCGGGTTCACCCCCAACCAGCCAGGCCAGGGACGTCCCGGAGAGTATCCCTGGGACTTGGTCCTCGATGCCGCCGAGCGCCTGGCTCTCGGCGACGCTCCGTGAGAGCCGGGGTCCCGTGCGGCTCAGGTGCCGGAAGGTACCTGAGAGAGGAACTCCTCGCGCGTGAACGCGTAGTGGCGGGCCGCGTCCCTGATCTGGCAGAGGCGGACCACGTCCGTGGGGTCCTCCACGAGTTCGGCGCCGAGGTACTCGTCGGCGTCGGAGAAGTGCAGGACCAGGGCGCGGCGCGAGTCGAAGAGCCAGAAGTCCTCCGGTGGCAGACCCGCCTTGTCGGCGTCCTTGCGCCACAGGTTGCGGATGTCCTCGCCCACGGAGATGTTGACGGCGGCGCTCGCCAGGAGGAACAACTGCTCCCTCGTCGGCGGGGAGTCCACGATCCGTACGCGCTCGATGCGCTTGCCCCGCGCCGTCTGCGCCTGGACGTTGCGGCACCAGGGGCGGTGCGAGTCGTCCGGTACCCCGCCCGTCTCCAGGAAGTGGTGGAACTTCGCTCCCACGCGGTCGGACGCGTAGCCCGTGCGCGTCTCCAGGCGCCAGGCCGTGTGCTCGAATCCCTCGAAGTAGGCGGCGAACGTGGCGTTGTCGATGAACTCGGGCACTCGGTTCACTTCGGTCCACTCCGATCCGATCACTGCGGTTCGATTCCGATCACTGGGCGTCGGCGAGTTACAGCATGCGTCCTCGGGCGGTGCGGCGCTGCTCAGTCGGCGGTAATCGTGCTCCTGCGCGGCCGAGTTGGCGGGAATGTGTGCTGTGATCAGTCCCGCGCGGCGGTGCGGTGGGACTCCGCCTGCAGATGGGCCTTCGCGTTGATCAGGGCTCGGGCCCGCAGCCTGCGCCACTCGGCCAGGTCGGCGCGGTGCCGGGTGCGGACCTCCGCGAGCGGCTCCTTGCGGAAGGCGGCCTCCGGCTTGAGGTTGTTGACCACCGTCGACACCCGGAACCAGCGGCGCTGGTCGCCGTAGAGCGTGCGCTGGGCCGCGGCCAGACAGCCGTCCGTGTGGGCGCGCACCGAGTATCCGGTGGGCAGCTTCACGGACAGCTCCGTGCGGCCCGCGCCGAACACGGCCCGTGTCACCTGCTGCTGCCGGGGCGCGGACGCCGGGCGGGCGCCGGGGCGCGGCGGTGCCAGGCCCTGCCGGGTCAGGCAGCCCTCGGTGAGGTCCCGCTGCGCCGTCTTGATGACCTCGTTCGGAGGCATCGAGGTCGACCGGGTGGGGGACGTGCAGCCCGCCACGGTCAGGACGGCCAGGGCGACGGCGGCGGCCAGGGCGGTGTGGACGGCGCGGGCGGACATCCGGGCGACGGCGCCGAACGCCCCCGGGCGCGGTCGCGGCCCGCGCGGGCAACGGGGCGTCGCGGGGCGCGGGTTGCGGCTCCGCCCGGCTCCCGCCCCCGTTTCTTGTGGGGCGGCTTCGTGGCGCATGCGGGCGACTCCCGGGGCTGGTTCGGTGCACGGTGCATGCGCACACTCCCCCCGGGGGGCCCGGATAAGCGCGCTGTCACCCGGAACGGTGAGAAGTCGTACCGGGCGGTGCCCGGTCACTCCGGTGCGGTTCCGCGCCGCGTCGCGCCCGTCACTCCGGTACGGTGCCGCGCCGCCCAGCGCCGCGCCGCCGATCGTCGCGGCCTGCGGCCTGCTCGTCCTCAAACGCCGGACGGGCTGAAGATCCGCTCTGCGCGGCTCTGCGTTGGCGGTGCCTGGCGCCGGACGGGCTTGAAAATCCGCTCTGCGTCGGCGGTGCCCGGCGCCGGGCGCGCGTGGATATCCGCTCTCCGCGGCCCCGCGCCGGACAGGGCGGAACGGCCGCTACTTGCCGCCCTTCGCCTTCGGATGCGTACGGCGGTACCTGCGGTCCCACCGCTCCTGGCGGTCCCGGCGGATGCGGTAGTCGCGGTACGAGGAGGGGAGCGCTCCGCCGGGCTTCGCGGCGCTCGGGCCCGGGGCCGTCGCGCCCGCTCCGCTGCCGGAGGAGCCGGGCCGGGCCTGCCCGCCGTCGAACCGGCGGACCAGGAACCAGACGAGAGCGGCTGCGGCGAGCCACAGCACGGGTTGGCTGAAGCCCAGGGCGATGAGGACGACGATCAGGGCGACGACAAGAACAGTCATGGGTGCACCTCCGCACGCTGGAACGCGGGGGCCGGGTTCGATGGACGGGCCGCACGGGCTCGGGGCGGGGCCTGGGCACCTGAGCGCGGGGCCGGATGAGCTGTATTCGTGCACGTGCCGACGCCGCCCGGACCGGGCCGACGGCGGCGGCCGTCAAGGGCTGGACCGTCCCTCGTACGCGAGTCAACGCCCGCCCTCACCGCCTGTCAATGCTCCTCGGAGGAGGCACCGGGCGGTGGCTTGTGCACGTACTTGAGCCTCGTCCGGGTATCCACCGCGGCCGGGCCCGAAACCTGCTCCCAGAAACGGTGACAGCTCACGAAGACCGCCAACTCCCGTTCCCGGGCGCGCAGTTTCTCGACCTCCGCCTGCTCGTCCGGCGTCCAGCCGGGGGAGGCGGGGCGCTCCACCTTGCGCCAGCCGTGGTCGTCGCTGAAGCCGTCGTGGGGCTCGACGGACCAGGGCAGCCGCTTCAGCAGGGCGTGCAGTTCGGATCTGACCTGGTGCAGCTCCTCCTGTCCTGCGAGGAGGTCGCTCGGGAACTCTTGCTCGGGGGTTGCGGACACCCGGCGATAGTACTCCTGTTCGAATTCCAGGGGCGAGTGGCGTGCGAAGCTGGTGGCATGTGCCGCAGCATCAAGACTCTTCGCCCGCCCGCGCTCCCCGAGAAGGCCACCGAGGAGGAGATCCGGGCCGCCGCGCTCCAGTACGTGCGCAAGGTCTCCGGGTTCCGGGCCCCGGCCGCCCACAATCGCGAGGTCTTCGACCGCGCCGTCGACGCCGTCGCCGAGGCGACGGCGGAGCTGCTCACCCACCTGGAGGTGCGGGGGGCGGGTACGGCCTCGTAGGCCGCGGCCGGGCCGTGGGCCTGTGCGGGCGGACCCGGGGCCGGGACCGGGGCCGGGTCCCGAGCCCCCAGGGCCGAAGGCCTGGCCCGCAGGCTGGGGACGGCCCGGCCCGCGGGCTGGACAAGGCCCGGCCCGCAGGCCGGAAAAGGCCTAGCCCGCAGGCTGCTCCCGCGGCCGCCGCACCAGGAACGCCGCCCCCGCCCCCGCCGCGAACAGCGCGAACACCGAGACGCCCGTGGCCAGCCAGGTCGCGCCCAGCCACTGGCCGCCGAAGTAGCCGAGGCCCACGCTGTATCCGGCCCAGGCCACGCCCGCGAGCGCCGACCACGGCAGGAACTCACGGACCGTGCGGTGGGCCGTGCCCGCGCCGAGCGAGACGATCGAGCGGCCCGCGGGGGCGAAGCGGGCGATGACGAAGAGGACGCCGCCGCCGCGCGCGAGGGCCGCGCCGAGCCGCTCCTGGGCGCTGGTCAGGCGCCGGGAACGGGCGATGGCGCGGTCGAGCCGGGCGCCGCCGCGCCGGGCGAGGCGGTAGGCGACGAGGTCACCGAGCACGGACGCGGTCGCGGCGCAGAGCATCAGGAGCAGGATGTCCGGCACGTCCTGCGGCACCCGCCCGGTGCCGGAACCCGCGGCCGCCGCCGCCGTGGCCGCGGTGATGACGAGCACCCCGCTCGGCAGCAGCGGCAGGAACACGTCGAACAGGACGGAGAGGGCCACGACCGCGTAGATCCATGGGCTGCCGGTCAGCGCCCCCACACACTCCAACACCGAAACTCCCCGTGACTCCCCGGTCGGCAACTCATTCGCCGCGATGGCGCGGGGAGCGGCGGGTGGCGGCCTGATGACAGCTGTACAGCGTACGCCGGACTGTCGTCCGTAGATCCACTGGGGGCTCAGATGTTCGCTACATCACGTTCACCCGGGTGACGCCCTGGCGGGGCGGACGCGCCGGATGTCCCGTACGAACGGAGCAGAGGCGCACACAACGGGCGCTCGACGGCGATACGAGGAGACTCGACGATGGTGGCAGGAATACTGACCGCGGCCGTGGCGGCAGCCGTGCTCACAGCGAGCGGTGGCGCCCCCGGCGCGGGCGCCGACTGTGTGCGCGCCGAGGGACGGTTCGCGCCGTCCAGGGCGCACGCGCCCGCCCTCACCTACGACCGGAACCTCGTGCCTCCCGGCGCCCGGATCCTGGTCACGCAGCGCCATGAGCACGGCGGCACCCGGGTCGGCCTCAGGGTCAAGGGCGTGCGGGCGGGCCACGAGTTCGGTGTGCACGTGCACCGCAAGCCGTGCGGCGTCGACCCCGAGGCGGCGGGCGGGCACTATCAGAACCACCCGGACCCGGTGCAGCCGTCGGAGAATCCGGACTATGTGAATCCGGGCAACGAGGTGTGGCTGGACTTCACCGCGCGCCGCGACGGATCGGGGGCCGCGTCGGCGGTCCACCCCTGGAACTTCAGGCCCGGCGAGGCGGCGTCGGTGGTGCTGCACCGCGAACAGGGCGGCGCCGGGGACCGGGTGGCGTGCTTCACCGTGCCGTTCGAGCCGCGCGCCGGAAAGTAGCGCCGGGGCGAGGCCTCGGAAACCGGCGAGGCCTCGAAGAACCGGCGAGGCCCCGAAAAACCGGCGAGGCCCCGGAAAACCGGCGAGGCGCCGGAACGCCGACGGCGCCCCTTCCTCCGTATCGGGAACCAGCCACGGAGAAAGGGGCGCCGACCGTGCGCGCCCTGCGGGTCAGGCCGCGACGGGCGTGCGCTCCGAGTCCGCGGCCTTCGGCTCGCGCTCGCGGCGGGCCGAGGCGATCACCCGGTCGAGGCCGAACGCCCCGGAACCGGTGAACACGAGCAGCAGGAGGGCCCAGCAGAACATCGCCGAGGCCTCACCGCCGTTCTCCATCGGCCACAGCGCCTCCGGCTGGTGCACCTTGAAGTACGCGTAGGCCATCGACCCCGACGACACGAACGCCGCCGCGCGGGTGCCGAGGCCGAGCAGGACCAGGCTGCCGCCGACGAGCTGGATGACCGCCGCGTACCAGCCGGGCCAGGTACCGGCGTCGACGGTGCCGCCGGAGCCGTCGGTGCCGCCGAGCGCGCCGAAGAGCGAGGCGGCGCCGTGGCAGGCGAAGAGCAGTCCGACGACTATGCGGAAGAGGCCGAGGGCATAGGGCTGGGCGCTGTCCAGACGTCCAGTCATGGTGGGGGACTCCTTCGGTCTTGAACGGTTTGGGGACGGGAACCGATCGGGAGATCCAAGATTAGGTCCGCCTAATTAGTACTTGCAACTTCAACATCTGAGTGTTTCGTGAGAATCTCCCGCGCGGGGGCGGACATCGCCCCTTCCGGAGCCGGAGCCGGAGCCGGAGCCGGGGCCGGAGCCGGAGCCGGGGCCGGACCCGGAGCCAGAGTGGGAGCCGGAGCCGCCGCCCGCAGCGCGGCCCGCGCCACCGCGTCCGCGTCGGACAGCGTCACCGAGTCCACCCCCGGCCTGGCGCCCGCGGCCGTCACCCAGTGCACCCCCTCCGTCGGCACCCCGAACGCGAACCTGCGCGCGTGCGCCCGCCCTTCGCCGTCGATCAGGCGGTACGGCCGCGGCGTCACGTCGAGCCCGCCCGTCTCGTAGCCGTCCACGGTGTGCGGACGGCACTGCCCGGCGGCGAGGAGCCCCGCGAGCAGCGCGTCCCCGGTGCGCCGCAGGTCGGGCTCGGGCAGCCGGGCCTCGATGAGGGTGGTCACCCGCACCCCGGAGCCCGGCACGTCCGGCGAGTGCGCGTGGAACGCCCCGTCCGCGCCGCGCACGTCGATCCGCGGCCCGACGACCTCCACGACTCCCGCCTCGATCAGCGCGACGAGTTCCTCGACGCGGCGCCGCGGCGGGCCGATCGACAGGAAGGCGTTGAACGGCGTGTACCAGCCGTCCAGATGGGCGCGGCGCGAGGCGCCGGTCAGGCCGCCGTGGTCGACGACGAGGCGCAGTTCGTTGCGCAGGTCGCGGAGCACGTCGAGGGCCGCCTTGAGCGGGCCCGCCACATTGCCGAGCCTGGCCTGCGCGACGTCGTCGCGCAGCCGGTCGAGCAGCCGGGCCCGATGGTCGTCGGGCGAGCCGAAGCGGAGCCCCGCGTACGGCCGCGCGAGCCGCTCCCAGGACCAGCGGTCGTCGGGGGCGAACCCGAACTCGTCCAGGACGAGGGCTTCTTCGGGGCTGCCGGGCGCGGTGTCGAGGAAGCGGTCGGGAAAGGCGCGGGCCCGCTCCGCCGCGCCGGAGGCGTTCAGCCGCGCCGTGTAGTGGACTGTCTCGACCTCCTTGGCGACCAGCGGCCACACCTCGGCGCGGAAGTCGGGCGCGTCCCCGCTGTCCGCGCGCTTGCGGAACCGGGCGATGACCTCAGGGGTGAGGACCGCGGGCCGGTGCCGCCCGTAGGGGCCCTTGGCGTTGTCGCCGCGTGCCTGGTACGGGACTCCGCGGCGCGAACCGGCGTACAGGCGCGGCTCGTCGCCGCTCGCCGCATAGCGCGGCGCGCCGTCCTCGCCGGTGACGAAACGGCCGCCGCGCCCCACGGTCAGGAGCGCCATGTGGTCGAAGAAGTTCAGGCCGAGGCCGCGCAGCAGCACCGGTTCGCCGGGCGCGACCGCGCTCAGGTCGATGTCGGCGGGGTTGGCGGGCGGGATGTGGCGCAGGCCGTGCCGGGCGGCGTACGCGGAGAGCTCCGCCTGGGCCGGGTCGGGGGCCGCCGGCAGATGCCCCTGGGCGAGGACGACGGCGCCGAGCCCGGACAGCACCTCGGCGTCGTCGAGCACGAGGGTCTGCCGTCCGTCGGGCTCCTCGCTCAGGCCGACCGCGCGCGCCGGGTGCACGACGACGCGGACGGCTTCGGGCGCGGCGGCCACGGTGCGGGCGAAGAACCACTCCAGGTAGCGGCCGTAGTCGGCGCGCGTCGGATAGTCGTCGGGGCCGAGCCCCGGCAGGTGCCCGCGGGCGGCCCACTCGTACAGGCTCGGCCCCGGCCGCACCGGCCCCGCGCAGTCGACACTCGCGTCGGTGAACAGCGTCACCTGGGAGGCGACGGTGTTCATCAGGAGCTCCGGCGGCTGGGCGGTGCGCCAGACCCGTCCCGGACCCGGCGGCGCCGGATCGACCACGTGGACCGTGAGCCGCGCCCCCAGGGGCAGCAGCTCGGTGGCCGACGCGCACAGGCGCTCCAGGACGCTGGTGCCGCGTGGCCCCGCGCCGACGACGGCTATGGAAGGGTCAGCGGGCGGGGCAGCAGACAAAGGCGTGACTCCCGGTACGGATCGTGACTCCCGGTACGGCTCATGGCTCCCGGTACGGACGGAGGGACCGGGACATCATGCCGTCGGCAGTGCGGTCGCAGGACCCCGCTTCGGAGGATCGTCATCCGGTTGTGGCCCGCGTCACGCCGACGGAAAGGGCATACCGGCCCATGGGGTCGGCGGGCACGGAGGCAGGCAAGCACTCATGGGCTCATGGCTCATGGGGTCAGCTGCGTCTCCGACACGGTCTCCATCCGCTCCGCGCCGTCCTTGCCCGCCCGCGCCCGGTCGAGGCGCAGCCGGGCCGACCTGCCCCGCATCGTCAGGGTCATCAGATGGTTGCCGAACCAGGGGCCGCCCGTCCTGCGCCAGTCGACGGCGGCGCGGGGGAGCCGCCCGTGCCGGGCGAACCGCCGCCCGAGGGCCCGGCCGACCCGGCTCCAGCCGAACCGGAACCCGCCCCTTATGTAGGCGGGTATGGAGTTGTGCACCGGCGAACAGGTCAGCTGGAGCACGCGCGCGTCGGGGCCGCCGCCGGGCCAGGTGGGCTCGGCGACGTACGCGTGGTGGACGTCGCCGGACAGGACGCACACCGTCGCCGGGGCGTCCGCGCCCGAACCGGCCTCGGCGATCACCGCGGCCAGGGAGTCGAACGACGACGGGAACGCCGCCCAGTGCTCCAGGTCCGCGGCCCGGCGGAGCCGCTCCCCGAAGCGGGCCCAGCGGGCGCCCCGCTCGCCGCGGCACAGTGCCGCGTCCCAGCCCTCGGCGTCATGAATGAGATGCGGGAGGAGCCACGGCAGCGACGTCCCGATGAGCAGATGGTCGCAGCCGCCCTCCAGGGCCTGCGCGCGCAGCCACTCGGCCTCCTCCGGGTCGAGCATCGCCCGCTCGTCCTCCTTCAGGACGCGGGCGGCCCGGGTGTCGACCATCAGCAGGCGGACACGGCCGAAGTCCCTGCGGTAGCTCCAGCGCGTCGACGCCGGGTCGCTGTCGGCGGCCGCGGCGAACGAGCGCAGGGCGTCCGTGCCGTCGGGCGCGGCGCGCACCGCGGTGAACAGCTCGTCGCGCGCGAGTTCGTCCGGCGGGAGGTTGCCGATGTGCTGGTACACCCAGTACGACATCAGGCCGCTGAGGATGCGCTCGCGCCACCAGGGCGTGGCCCGCATCTCGGCCAGCCAGGACTCGCTGGTGTTCCAGTCGTCGATCACGTCGTGGTCGTCGAAGACCATGCAGCTGGGCACCGTGGAGAGCAGCCAGCGCACCTCGGGGTCGAGCCAGGACTCGTAGTAGAGGTGGGTGTACTCCTCGTAGTCCGCGACCTGGTCGCCCGGGGGTTCGGAGAGGTCGCGGCGGGCCGCGAGCCAGCGGCGGGTGTCGTCGGAGACCTCGTCCGCGTACACCTGGTCGCCCAGGAGCAGCAGCACGTCGGGGCGCGGTCCGGTGGGGTCGGCGGCGATGCGGGCCGCGAGCGTGTCGAGGGCGTCGGGGCCGATGGGGTCCTCCTGGTGCGAGCGCAGCCGGGCTCCCGGGGAGGCGCCGTGCTCGGCCGCGGGCGGCGCGGCCCACCGGCAGGACCCGAAGGTCACCCGCACGGTCTCCCCGTCCCCGCCCCCGTCCCCGTCATGGCTCGTGCCGCCGTCGCGGCCCGTGCCGCCGCCGCTCCCGCTCGCTGCCGTGCCGCCCGGCGTCCGGATGGTGCTCGGTGGGAACGGCGAGTCGGGCAGCGGCCACACGGGGCTCTCGTCGAGCGACACCTCGTACGCCGTGTCCGTGCCCGGACGCAACCCCTCGACCTGCACCAGGGCGTAGTGGTGCCCCGCGATCTGGAAGGTCCGCGCCGTGCCCCGGGCGCCGTCGGCGCAGCGCACCTCAGCCGTGCAGGGCCGGTCGGCCTCCACCCAGACGGTCGCGCTCGCGCCGTCGACGTACCTCAGCAGTGGTCCCAGGCGCAGCCGTGCCACAGTGATCACCCTCCTCCGTCGCCCCGTACGGTACGGAACGACGGAGGCGGGCGGGCCGGTTCCGCCGAAGCGGAGTGATCAGCGCCGGTCGGCGGCCGGTCGGCGGCCGGTCAGCAGCCGTTGAGGACCGAGGTGAGCTTGCTCTTCTCGGCGGAGTCGACGGTGAGGCCGTAGTGGTGCTTCACGTCCACCCACATGCGGACGTAGAAGCAGTGGTACGACGACGTGGGCGGCATCCACTCGGCCGGGTCCTTGTCGCCCTTGGCCTGGTTGACGTTGTCGGTGACGGCGATGAGCTGGGGCTGGCCCAGGTCGTTGGCGAAGCTCTTGCGGCGGTCGGTGGTCCAGGCGTTGGCGCCGGACTTCCACGCCTCGGAGAGCGGTACGACGTGGTCGATGTCGAGGTCGGAGGCCTGGGTCCAGGTGGCGTTGTCGTAGGCGGACTTCCAGGTGCCGGAGACGGCGGCACAGTTCCCGTCCTGCTGGACGTTCTGGCCGTCCCGCTTGAGGACGACCTCACGGGTGTTGCAGGCGCCGGACTGGGTCGCCCAGTGCGGGAACTTCTCGCGGCTGTAGCCGTCGGAGGAGCCCTCGGCGCGCACGGTGAGCTGGCCGAGGTAGGTGCGGGCGGTGCTCGCGTCGACGGGGGTGGGCGGGGCGGCCTGGGCGGGCGAGCCGGCGAGCAGGGTGCCCGCGGCGGCCAGGGCGGTGAGGGCGCCGAGGGTGGCGGCGCGGTGACGCGCGTAGAACGTGGGCATCTGAACTCCCTTGGTGTGGGGGGACGTTGACCGGTGGGGCGGTCATGCTGGCGTGCTCGGATGGCGCCGAGGTGTGCACTGAGTGACAGGGTCGCGTCAATCACCTGTAAACATCAAGGGTTCTGGTGCCCCGTCATGGCGGCGCGTTGAGGCGGAAGTTGGTACTTCGGGGTGAAATGCCGGGCGCGTGGGTGTGCCGGGTGGCCGCGGGTGGCGCTCCCGGTGTCCGGTGGGTGCTCGGGGTGCTCGGGGTGCTCGGGGTGCTCGGGGTGCTCGGGGTGCTCGGGGTGCTCGCGGTGTTCCGGGCGGTCGGGTGCGGCGGCCCGGGTGCCCGGTGTGGCATGGGTCACGATCGAAGGGGGCGGGGCCAAAGTCCCTGGCCGGGGCGGTGCGCGGGTCGCGTAGGATGGCCGGAGCAGAAGGGGAGTAGCTCTTCGCCGGACCGTCGACATACTGCTCAGTTCGTCTGAGCCGGCGCCCGGAGGCAGCCCACGCGGTGGGCGGCCAGCGAGACCTTCGGCCAGCAGTGCTCAGCGTGCACACCCGTGCGCGCAGCCGTGCGCTGCCGTGCCGAGGTGTCGTACGCGAAGGCTGCGGAACTCTCGGCGGGGCGGCCCGACCGATTGAGGAACCTTGATCAGCATCAGTGTGACGGCGCTCGTCTTCGGCGTGGTCTTCCTCGCCGAACTCCCCGACAAGACCGCGCTCGCCGGGCTCGTCCTCGGCACCCGCTACCGCGCCTCGTACGTCTTCGCCGGAGTCGCCGCCGCCTTCGCCCTGCACGTGGTGCTCGCGGTGGCCGCGGGCAGCGTGCTCACGCTCCTTCCGCAGCAGCTGGTGCACGCGCTCACCGGCGTCCTCTTCCTCGGCGGCGCCGCGATGCTGCTGCTCTCCAAGGGCGGCGACGAGGACGGCGACGAGGTGAAGGCGCCGAAGGACCAGAGCTTCTGGCGGGTCTCGGGAGCGGGCTTCATGCTCATCCTGGTCGCGGAGTTCGGCGACCTCACGCAGATCATGACGGCCAACATGGCGGCGCGGTACGACGACCCGCTGTCCGTGGGCCTCGGCGCGGTGCTCGCGCTGTGGGCGGTCGCCGGGATCGGCATCGTGGGCGGCAAGGCGCTGATGAAGCGGGTGCCGCTGTCCCTCATCACGAAGATCGCGGGGGTTCTGATGCTGGCGCTCGGTGTGTGGAGCCTCATCGAGGCGGTGGCCTGAGGGAGTGGACCTGACGCCGGGGGCGCGGCCCCGGCGGTGGCCTGAGGGAGTGGACCCGGCGCCGGGGCCCGGCCCCGGCTGGGTCTGAGCGCCAGGTCACGGGCGCCTGGGCTTGTGCTCGCACAACGGCTTGACCTGCGGTGTTGGCGCATGAGGGGCTTGTTTTGTACCGTGAGGGAACAAAGTGGCTCCGCCCGTACTCCCTGACCGGCGGGCGGGGCCGCCTTGATCCCCGGGACGCCCCGCGTCCGCGTTTCCCTGCGGTTCTTCCCCTCTGGAGTGCGCCGATGACGGCCGTGAACGAACTGACCGCCCGAGCCCTCCTCCTCGACATGGACGGCACCCTCGTCAACTCCGACGCCGTCGTGGAGCGCGTCTGGCGGCGCTGGGCCGCCCGGCACGGCCTCGACGGGGACGAGGTCCTGCGCGTCGCGCACGGCCGCCAGGGCCACGCCTCGATGGCGCTGCTGCTGCCCGACAGGCCCCTGGCCGAGAACCTCGCCGAGAACCGGGCGATGCTCGCCGAGGAGACCGCCGACATGGACGGCGTCGTCCCCGTGCCCGGCGCCCCCGGCTTCCTCGCCTCGCTCGCCGGTCTCCCGCACGCCCTGGTGACGTCCGCCGACATACCGCTGTCCACCGGGCGGATGGCCGCCGCCGGGCTCCCGCTGCCCGCGGTGCGCGTGACCGCCGAGAACGTCTCCGCCAGCAAGCCCGACCCCGAGGGCTTCCTCAAGGGCGCCGCCGAGCTGGGCTTCGACCCCGCCGACTGCGTCGTCTTCGAGGACTCCGGGGCGGGCATCGCGGCCGGCAGGGCCGCCGGGATGCGGGTCGTCGGGATAGGCTCCCGCGCCGGTGCCCATGAGCCCACGGTGTGGGTGGACGACCTGACGCGGGTCCGGGTCACCCCGACCGCGGACGGCGCGATACGCCTCGTCTTCGGCTGAGGCACCCCTCGGCCGGGGTCTCCTTCGGTCGAGGTCCTCTTCAGCCGGGCGCCTCTCGGGCTGAGGCCCACTTCGGCCGTGCCCCCTAAGACACGGTCGTCTCCGCCTCCAAGGCCCGGCGGGTCGCCCGGCCGTAGGTGCCGGGCGGGTCGTCGGTGACGCCGCGCGCCCACTGGAAGCGGGCCACCGCGTCGGCGACCGCGGGGGAGTAGGTGCCGTCCCGCGGGCCCACGTACAGGGACAACTGTCCCAGTCGGCACTGGAGTTCGCTCACATCGGGACCCGTGTCGCCCACGTGCAGGGCCCGGAGACCCTGCGGGCGCCGGTCGGGTGGCAGGATCACCGTGCCGGTCGCGCGGGCCGTCGTACGCGTCGGTGACGTCGCCGGTTCCCGCAGCGTACGAGGGGACTCCTGCCGCGCGGACGCCGACGGGGACGAGGACGACGGCTCCGGCGAGGGGCGCGTCGCGCGCGGTTCCGCGCGGGTCGCGCCGGGGCTCGGCGCGACGGCCGCGGAGCGCACCGACGTCTGAAGGGCGGGTTCGTCCGCGCCGGGGTCCCCGGCGCCGGGGTGGCCGGGGCGGTCCGGGCTGCTCGACGCCGTGTCCGGCAGGGCACGGTCCGCGTGCCCTTCGAGCCCGCCGCCGCCCCCGGCACCCGCGTACATGCCACCGGCGAAGACGGCCGCGGAGGCGGCGAGCATGCCCGCGCCGGAGAAGAGGGCGGCGCGGCTGCGGCGCCGCTCCCGGCCCGCGGCTACGGGGCCGGGGGGTGGTGGTACGGGGCCCGTGCCCGCGTGTGTGCCCGCGTCTGTGCCTGCTTCGGCGCCTGTGCCTGTGCCTGTGTCCGAGGCTGTTCCGGTGCCGGTTCTCGTGTCCGGTCCGGTGCCTCCGGGCAGCGGAGGCGGGGGCGACGGTGCCGACGGCTCCGGCAGCGTCACATACGGGCGGATCCGCAGCGGATCGAAGTCCTCCACGGCCGCCGCCTGGGCCGACCGCGCCTCCAGGGCCGCACGGGCCGCCGCGCCCGCACAGCCGCAGGCGGGCTCCCCGCCGGGGCCCCTGGCCGTGCCGCACCCCGGGCATCCGGCCGCCCCGGCCGCCGCCCCTGTCACGCCCGGCTCCCCGGGCTCATCTAACCGGCCCCGTGCCGCGTCTCCCGTGTCCACTGCCCGCTCCCCTCCCTCGCCGGCCCCACAGGGCTTCCCAGGAGTATGCAGCCGCACGACTCAACAGGCCATAACGGGTGACACCGACGACGATGGAAAGTGAGCACCCGCAGGAGGTGTCCATGACGCACGACGTGAGCCCCCGCCCTGCCGGAGCGAGGCGCCTGGCGGGCTCCCCGGAACACGTGCCGGGCAGCGTCCTGGTGTCCATCGGTGCCCTGCTCCTCGGCATGCTCCTCGCCGCCCTCGACCAGACCATCGTCTCCACCGCCCTGCCGACCATCGTCAGCGACCTCGGCGGCCTGGAACACCTGTCGTGGGTCGTCACCGCGTACATGCTGGCCGCGACCGCCGCGACCCCGCTCTGGGGCAAACTCGGCGACCAGTACGGCCGCAAGAAGCTCTTCCAGACCGCCATCGTCATCTTCCTGATCGGCTCCGCGCTGTGCGGCGTCGCGCAGAACATGCCCCAGCTCATCGGCTTCCGGGCGCTCCAAGGCCTCGGTGGCGGCGGCCTCATGGTCCTGTCCATGGCGATCGTCGGGGACCTCGTCCCGCCCCGCGAACGCGGCAAGTACCAGGGCCTCTTCGGCGCCGTCTTCGGCGCCACCAGCGTCCTCGGGCCGCTGCTCGGAGGCGTCTTCACCGAGCACCTCAGCTGGCGCTGGGTCTTCTACGTCAACCTGCCCATCGGCGTCGTCGCCCTCGCCGTCATCGCCGCCGCCCTGCACATCCCGGCGAGCCGCGCCCGCCACACCATCGACTACCTAGGCACCTTCCTCATCGCCTCCGTCGCCGCCTGCCTCGTCCTCGTCGCCTCGCTCGGCGGTACGACCTGGGCCTGGGGCTCGGCGCGGATCATCGGGCTCGCCGTGCTCGGCGTCCTGCTCGCCGTGTGGTTCGTGGCGGTCGAGCGGAAGGCCGCGGAACCGGTGATCCCGCTGAAGCTGTTCCGCATCCGCACCTTCACGCTGTCCGCCGTCATCAGCTTCGTCGTCGGCTTCGCCATGTTCGGGGCGATGACCTACCTGCCGACGTTCCTCCAGGTCGTCCAGGGCGTCTCGCCGACCATGTCCGGCGTCCACATGCTGCCGATGGTCGCCGGGCTCCTGATCGCCTCCACGGTGTCCGGGCAGATCGTCAGCCGCACCGGGCGGTGGAAGGTGTTCCCCGTCGCGGGCACCGCCGTCACCACGCTCGGCCTGCTGCTGCTGCACCAGCTGAACGAGAACAGCCCCACCGGCGAGATGAGCGCCTACTTCTTCGTCTTCGGCCTCGGGCTCGGCCTCGTCATGCAGGTCCTCGTGCTCATCGTGCAGAACGCCGTCGACTACGAGGACCTCGGCGTCGCCACGTCCGGCGCCACGTTCTTCCGGTCCATCGGCGCCTCGTTCGGCGTCGCGATCTTCGGGACCGTGTTCACCGGCAGGCTCGGCGACAAGCTCACCGACGCGCTGCGCGGGCAGGACCTGCCCGCCGGGGCCGGCGTCGACTCCCTCAAGGCCGATCCGCGCGGCATCGCGGAACTGCCGCCCGGGGCCCGCGCCGGGGCGCTGCACGCGTACTCATCCGCCATCACCGACGTCTTCCTGTACGCGGCGCCGGTCGCCCTCGTCGCCTTCGTCCTCGCCTGGTTCCTGCGCGAGGACCGGCTGCGCGGGGCCGTACGGGCGCCCGAGGCCACCCAGACCCTCGCCAGCAACCCCGTCGAGCGGTCCTCGTACGACGAGGTGGCGCGGGCTCTTTCCCTGCTCGGTACGCGCGCGGGACGGCGCGAGGTGTATGTGCGGATCACCGAGCGCGCCGGGTACGACCTGCTGCCCGCGGCGAGCTGGCTCCTCCTGCGGATCGCCCGGCACGGGCACGTGGAACCCGGCACGCTCGCCGAGCGGAGCACGGTGCCGCTCACCGTCGTCACCCAGGCCGCCCGGCAGTTGGAGGAACGGCGCCTCGCCGTCCGCGAGGGGCTCGGCATGCGGCTCTCCGACTCCGGCCGCGAGGTGGCCGCCCGGCTCGCCACCGCGCGGGAGGAGTCGCTCTCCGAACTCCTCGGGGACTGGTGGGGGCCCGGACGGCCCACGGATCTCATGCAGTTGGTGGAGGAACTGGGGGCCGAGATGTGCGGCTCCGACGCGGAGCGTCCCGCCCGGCGGGCGTAGAGGGCCCCCTCCCTTCCCGTACGGGGCGTTCCCGCGCCGTGCGCCGTGGTGGCCCTCTTCCGCCGCTGCCGCGGCGGTGTCTCCCGCCCGCCCGCCCGTTGCTGTCGGCCGTCGGGCTGGCGTACGGGGGTGTTCCCGCGCCGTACGCCATGGTGGCCGTCTTCCGCCGCTACCGCGACGGTGTCTCCCACCCGCCCGCCCGTTGCTGTCGGCCGTCGGGCTGGCGTACGGGGGTGTTCCCGCGCCGTGCGCCGTGGTGGCCCTCTTCCGCCGCTGCCGCGGCGGTGTCTCCCACCCGCCCGCCCGTTGCTGTCGGCCGTCGGGTCGGCGTACGGCGGCACACCCACGACCCTCACCCCGCATCCCGGGTCGGCGACGGAACCAGTAGCGGCGCGGCCGTCAGGCCGTTCGCGGGGGCAGGTTCTTGCGGAACCAGTGTTCCGCGTACATGTCGGAGTTGTGCGGAGGTCCCTCGACGTACCCGTGGCGCGCGTAGAGGGCCCGTGCCTCGACGAGGTCGTTGCGGGTGTCGAGGCGGACATGGGTCGCGCCCAGACCCTGGGCGGCCTCCTCCGCGGCGGTCAGGAGGACCGTCCCGCCGCCCTTACCGCGCAGCGCGGGCAGCACGAAGACGCGGGTCAGCTCGGCCGTGCCGGGCGCGACGAGGCGCACGCCCACCGTGCCCGCCGGCTCACCGCCGTGGCGCGCCACGAGGAGGACACCGGCGGGCGGCGAGAGCCCCGCACCGGTGTCCTCCGCGATGCCCCGCTCCAGCTCGGCGGCGTCCGTACGACGCCCCTCGTGCACCTCGTACCAGCGGTCGCTGACCTCCGTGTAGTACGCACGCCACAGCGCGACCGCCGCCGCCGAGCCGACGGGCTCGGGGGCCACGGTCCACGGCTCGTGCCTTCCCGACCCGTCCGGTCCGACGTGGCGACTACTCCTCCTGTGCACGGTCATACTCGTCAACTTAGGCCGTCACCCCACACAGATCCCAAGGGATTTGGTGACCGTGAGAGCACCAGAGGCCGCGCCCCGCCAAGAGATCGGCGATCCGGTTCCGGTATGTGCTCGCGCGGATGCTCGGTGATCTCTACGTCAAGCTGTCGGCGTCCCTGCAATCAAGGTCGAAGCGGCACCACACGGTCTTGCCGCCCACCTCACCCGGCTCGCACCACACGAAGTCGACGAGACGATGCACGATGAACAGGCCACGCCCGCTGTCCGGCAACACCGCTGCGGACAACTCGCCCGCCAGTTCCGGGGAGACGAACTCGCCCAGCGGCAGATCAGGCAGCGTCGAGTCTTCGTCGGTCACACCGATGAAGAGCCATTGCGGCCACATTCTGAGAACGACGTCGATACGCCGTGCGGCGCCGGGCCGTGACAGGCACGTGTCCGGCACTACGTGATGGACCACGTTGCCGACCAGTTCCGAGACGACCAGCCGGACGTCGTCCACGAGAGGGGCGAGCCCCCAGTCCCGCAGGCACGCGCTCACCATGGCCCGCGAGCCGCGTACACAGTCCGGGGACTCGGCGAAGAGCGTCAACGCACGGAAGTGCCCGCCAACCGGTATCTGCTTCCGCTCACGAGGAGCTGGGGGTACGGATACGACGGATACGGATGGGTTCGCCAAACCTCTGTTGTCCGGCGCGTTCATGGCACGATCACCCGTTCTCGGCTCGCGCCCACCGGGATGGTCCCGGCAGGGTGGACCGAGGGTCCACCGCTTTCGCCGCGTGCCGCTCCCCCCTCTTGGGGACCCCCCTCGTGAGTACACTCGCGGCACGGAGACGGAAGGTCAGCCACAACGGGGACGTGAGATGACCGAAGCTGCTCCCACTCCGGCGGCCCTGCCGCCGCACGTGGTGGAACGTGCCGACGTACGCGCGGCCATCGCCAACCATGACTTCGGCGAGGTCTTCCGCCTCGCCCGGCTGCACGGAAAGATCAGTTACGCCAAGATCGCCGAAGCCGTCGGCTACAAGCGCGAGCACATCGGCAAGATGGCGCGGCCCGAGGCCGACGGCCACGGCGTCCGCCCCCGGATCACACAGCACCGCAAGATCCTCGAAGTGGTGGACGCGCTGCGTATCCCCGGCCATCTCGCCGGGCTCGCCCCGAGGCCCTGGGAGTTCGAACGCCGGACGGACGTCTCGCGGCAGGTGGACCCGAGCACCTTGCTCGCGCGAGGCGGCGCAGGACTGTGGGACGTCGCGGAGCTGCTTCGGCGGGCCGAGATGTCCGACATCAACAGCGCGGCCCTGGAGTCGATCGAGCAGGGCATCGACCAACTGGCACGCGCTTATCCGTACGCCGATGCCGATCACCTGCACGAGCGCACCCGCAACGGCCTCCAGTACGTCACCAAGCAGCTCGAAAGCCGGATGACCCTGCGCCAGCACAGGGAACTCCTCGTCGACGCGGGCTGGTTGTTCCTGCTGAACGCGTGCGTCCAGTACGACCGGGGCCAGTCGGAGGCGGCCAACCTCAGCAAGGCCGCCGCACTCAGGATCGGCGACGAAGTCGGCCACGGCGAGATCAAGGCGTGGGCGTGGGAGATCGAAGCATGGTTCGCCCTCACGCAGAGCCGTTGGCAGGACATGATCGACGCGGTCGAGGCCGGGCACGCCGCCGACCAGACGCATTCCGTCGGCGTACAGCTCTACGCCCACAAGGCACGTGCCGCCGCGCGTATGGGGGATGCTCGCCTGGTCCGCGACTCTCTCGACGCGGGGCGCGCGAGGTTGGACCGGCTGCCCCGCCCGGACCACCCGGAGCATCACTTCATCATCGATCCCGACAAGTGGGACTTCTACGAGATGGATGCCTACCGTCTGCTCGGCGACGACGAGCGCGCCGCCCAGCACGCCCGGTCGGTGATCCGCATCAGTACAGGCCCGGACGGGACCGAGACCTCACCCATGCGAGCTGCTGAAGCCCGCCTCACGCTCGGGGTCTCCGCTGCCCGGACCGGGGACATGGAACAGGCAGTGGGGATGGGCACCGTGGCGCTGGAGGCCGACCGCAAGTCCCTGCCCTCCCTGCTCCTGGTCGCCAACGAACTGGACAGGGAACTCCGGTCCCGGTATCCGCGAGAGATCGCTTCCCGCGACTTCCACGAACGCGTCGTGAGCATCGCGCGAGGCCAGGCGGCACCAGAACTTCCGTTCTGATGTCGCCTGCCGCACAAATCCACCGGCCCGGCGTACGCAAGCGAGCCAGAGCTATGCGCCCTTGGGGGCCGCCTGCTGGACGACCTCGAAGGACCAGACCTCGGAGCCGCTCGCCGCGGGCTTCGGGCGGTCGCCGCCGCCCTGGTGGGCCGACTTCATCGGGCCCTCCATCCACGCCTGGAAGGCGGCCTCGTCGCGCCACCGCGTGTACACCAGGTACTGGTCGGTGCCCTCGACGGGGCGGAGCAGCTCGAACCACTCGAAGCCGTCCGAGTTCTCCACGGAACCCGCGCGGGACGCGAACCGCTTCTCGAGGACCTCGCGCTGCTCGGCCGGCACGGTCAGGACGTTGATCTTCACGATGCTCATGGGCACCATCGTCGCGCACGACCGGACACGGAGGAGGCGCGGCCCCCCCCCGCGCCCCCGGGCTTCACCCCGTCAGGGCCCGTCGGCTCCCTCGGCTCCGTGTCGCTTCCGCCAGCCCCGGGCCACCTCCTCCACGTCGAAGGGCCGCAGGCCGAGCGGCGGGCCCGGCGGCGGGTTGCGCAGGGCCACCCGGATCTTCTCATTGAGTTCGGTGACGAGGCGTCTCGCCATCCGTTCGGAGGGCGCATCGGCGGCCGCGGCGGCGACGTCCTCGGCCTCCTTGCGCAGGGCGAGCGTCGGTGAGAGGACGGAGACCCCCTCGCGGGCCAGCTTCCGCTTGACCCACCACAGTTCGTCGTACGCCGCGCCGTCGTCGTGCGGCAGCGGCTTGCCGCGGCCCGGCAGGGCGGCGAAGTCGCCGCGCGCCTCCGCCTCTCGGATCTGCTTGTCGACCCAGGACTCGAAAGCGACTCCTGGTGGCTTCCGTTCAGTCATGCCTCCATGGTCGCAGAGCACGTCCGGGGTGTCCCCGGGCGAGAGGCCGGTGGAAGGCCCTGGTCCGGGGCTAGGATGCGCGCGGTGGTCCGGAATTCAGGGGCAGGGGGTACCCAGGTGCTTGAGCTCACCATGGCCATGGTGTCGGGGGCGGCGGACGCGGGAGCGACCGCGGGCATGCTGATGGCGGACGCGCCGAGCGATCCCGGCGCGGTCCTGCGCGTGGGGCGCGACCGCGCCGTGTGCAGGCTCTCGCCGCCGCAGGACTGGCTGTTCGTCTCGCGCAGGCACCTGGAGTTCCGCTGCCGCATCGACGGCGCGTGGACGGTGACGTGGGTCCGCGGCTCGCAGCCCGACCCGGCGGCCGAGGTGCGCATCCTGACCGGCGGCTCCGCGGTGCCCCTCGCCTACGGGGCCACGACCCCGCTGCCCCGCGGCGGCACCGGTGAGGTCGTCGTCCAGGACCGGTCGGGACCACGGAGCGTCAACGTGGGGTTCTATCACGAGAGTTGAGCGCTGGTGCTGTTCCGTTCGGTGCCGTGCCGTGCAGCGCAGTGCTGTGTGGCGGCTAGGGCGCGATGGGCAGTTGGCGCTTGTGCTCCGTCAGGCGGTAGCGGCCGACGATCTTCTCGTAGGCCCGCTCGTCCACCGGCTTGCCCTCCAGGAAGTCGTCGATCTCGTCGTACGTGACCCCGAGCGCCGTCTCGTCGGCCTTGCCCGGGTCGAGGGTCTCCAGGTCCGCCGTCGGCACCTTCCACACCAGCTCGGCGGGCGCGCCGAGGGCGTCCGCGACGGCGCGCACCCGGCGCTTGGTCAGGCCGGTCAGCGGGACCAGGTCGGCCGCGCCGTCACCGAACTTGGTGAAGAAGCCGGAGACCGCCTCCGCGGCGTGGTCGGTGCCGACGACCAGGCCGTCGTGCGCGCCCGCCACGGCGTACTGGGCGATCATGCGCTGCCGTGCCTTGATGTTGCCGAGTACGAAGTCCTGGTGGCCCGCGTCGCGGAAGGCCACGTCGGCGGCGAGGGCGGCCGCCAGCGCGGCGTCGCTCGCGGGCTTGACGTCCACGGTCAGCACGTGGTCGGCCTGGATGAAGGAGAGCGCGAGCTGCGCGTCGTGCTCGTCGGCCTGCACTCCGTACGGCAGTCGCATCGCGTAGAAGTGCGCCTCGTGTCCGGCGGCGCGGGCCCGCTCGACGGCGAGCTGGCACAGCCTGCCCGCGGTGGTGGAGTCGACGCCGCCGCTGATGCCGAGCACGAGGGAGCGCAGCCCGGTGGCCGTCAGCCGCTCGGCGAGGAAGGCCACGCGGCGCTCGATCTCCCGCTCGGCCTCGAACACCTCGGCGACCTGGAGTTCCCGGGCGATCTCCTGCTGCAGGGCGGTGGACGCCGGCTCGCTCACGACTGCTCCTGGTTCCGGTACGCGGTGTGCTGTCGCGCCCACCCTACCCAGGGCTGTCGCGGGGGCGCGGATGTGGGCGTGGCCTCGGCGTTCAGGGCCTGTCCGACGCGGACGGGTCCTGGTCGAGTACGCGGGCCAGGGCGAAGCCGTCGTGTCCCTTCAGGCCCACCGTCTGTACCGCCGTGCCGTCGAGCCTCGGGTGGCTCGCGATGAGTTCCAGGGCCGCGCGGGTGCCGAGGATGGCGGGGTCGTCGCTGGTCGCGTCGACCACTCCGCCGCCGCGTACGACGTTGTCGACGATGATCAGGCTGCCCGGCCGGGTGAGCTTGAGCGACCACTCCAGGTAGTTCCGGTTGTTGGCCTTGTCCGCGTCGATGAAGACCAGGTCGAAGGGGGCGGGGTTCTCGGCGTGCAGGGCCGCCAGGGAGTCCAGGGCCGGGCCCGTGCGGATCTCGGTGATCTTGTCGAGGCCCGCGCGGGCGAGGTTGGCGGCGGCCACGGCCGCGTGCTCCGGGCTGTATTCGAGGGTCAGGAGGTGGCCGCCCTCGGCGGGCAGGGCGCGGGCCAGCCAGATGGTGCTGTAGCCGCCCAGGGTGCCGATCTCCAGGATGCGGGTGGCGCCCTGGACGCGGGCCAGGAGGTGCAGGAGCTTGCCCTGGTTGGGGGCGACGTTGATGGGGGGCAGGCCGGCGGAGTCGCTGTCGCGCAGGGCGGTGCTCAGGGCGGGGTCCGCCGGGGCCAGGAGGTCGGCGAAGTAGTCGTCGACCTCCGTCCAGGGGGTGGGGGGCCGGTCGGGGTTCGGGGCGGGGGTGGGGGCTGGGGCCATGGCTGCTCCTCGGGTGGTGGGGGTTTGCGCTGCGCTGTGCCTCCCCAGTCCCGCCCCTTCCCGAAACCAGGGACGCTGCGCCCCCTGGACCCCCGCCTCTTGTCGGCGCTCCGCGCCTCGTCCTCAATCGCCGGACGGGCTCACATTTCCGCCGGGGCGGCCTTGATCCCCCGGCGGGTGGTGAAGGGCGGGCAGGTGGGGAAAAGCCTGTCCGGCGATTGAGGACAAGCGCGGCAGCGCGGAGAAAGGGCGGGCGGGTGGGGGAGGAAGCGCCCAGTCGGCGGCGAGGACGAACCGCACCGGAGGGTGCGGTCAACCGCGCTCGGCCCGCGCCCCAGCGAGTGCGCGGGCCTCCGCCCGGGTCTCCACCGCCGGCGGCGACCCGGGCAACGGCCGCCCCGCCGACTCCGCCATGTACCAGACGGCGATCCCACCGACGACCGCCGCCGCCATCATGTAGTAGGCGGGCATCATCACGTCCCCGGTCGCCCCGATCAGCGCGGTGACCACCAGCGGAGTCGTACCGCCGAAGACCGAGACGGAGATGTTGAAGCCGATGGAGAGGGAGCCGTAGCGCACGGAGGTGGGGAACAGGGCGGGCAGCGCCGAGGGCATGGAGGCCGTGAAGCAGACGAGGAGCAGGCCGAGCGCGGCCATGCCGAGGCCGATGGCCCACAGGGAGCCTTCGCGGATCAGGAGCAGGGCGGGGACGGACAGGAGCAGGAAGCCCGCGCAGCCCGCGGCGATGACCGGGCGGCGCCCGACGCGGTCGGTGAGGGCGCCCATGAACGGCTGGGCGCACATCATCAGGGCCATCACGACGAGGACGACGAGCAGGCCGTGCGTCTCGTCGTACTTCAGCTCGCTGGTGAGGTAGCTCGGCATGTAGGACAGGAGCATGTAGTCCGTGACGTTGAAGACCAGGACCAGGCCCACGCACAGGAGCAGGGCGCGCCACTGGCCGGTCACCATGTCCCGGACCCGGACCTTGGGCCGGGTCTGCTCGTCCTTGTGGGCCTTGTCCAGCTCGGCCGCGAACGCCGGGGTCTCCTCCAGGCGCATGCGCAGGTAGAGGCCGATCAGGCCCATCGGGCCCGCGATCAGGAACGGGATGCGCCAGCCCCAGGACTCCAGGTCGGAGGAGGAGAGCAGGGCCGTCATCAGGGTGACGAGGCCCGCGCCGCCGATGTAGCCGGCGAGCGTGCCGAACTCCAGCCAGCTCCCGAGGAAGCCGCGCTTCTTGTCGGGCGCGTACTCGGCGATGAAGGTGGAGGCGCCCGCGTACTCGCCGCCGGTGGAGAAGCCCTGCACCAGGCGGGCGAGGAGGAGCAGGACCGGGGCCCAGACGCCGATCGAGGCGTACGAGGGGATGAGGCCGATCGCGAAGGTGCCGGCCGCCATCATGATCATGGTGAGGGCGAGCACCTTCTGGCGGCCCACGCGGTCGCCGAGCGGGCCGAAGACCATGCCGCCGAGGGGGCGGATCAGGAAGGCCGCGGCGAAGGCGCCGAAGGTGGAGAGGAGCTGCGCCGTCGGGTTGCCGGAGGGGAAGAAGACCTTGCCGAGGGTCACCGCGATGTAGCTGTAGACGCCGAAGTCGAACCACTCCATCGCGTTGCCGAGCGCGGCCGCCTTCACGGCGCGCTTGACGAGCGCGGGGTCGGTGACGGTGGCTTCCGTGGCGGCCGGGGTCCCGGGGGGCGTGCCCGCCGGGGTGCCGGGGGCGGGAGCCTGGCCGGAGCGGGGAGGGGCCGCCGAGGTGCGAGGTTCGACGTGTTGCGCGGTCGGCAAGAGCTCGCTCGCCTGCCTTTCGTGGACGACATGGACCCCGTGACCTTAGGTGCAGCAAGCATCATTACGCGGGGTCGCGGCGTGATCGCGCACAGTGGGCAATAGCGCTGTATTCAGGCCAAACGGGATTACTTCCGGCAGTGGCGGCATGAGGCCCATGTGATCTATGTCGCGCCCGGACGGTGCAACCGCACAGGGGGGTACCCGCAGTCTTCGCACAAATATGCGCCGTACGGGCCCCGTCGCGGCCCCCGCCGCCCGTGGGCCGGTTGGGCACAGGACCCGAAAAGCCGGTAAAAAGCGGTGTGGCTGCCAGGTGACGTGGGGGTTGCGCGCGTCTCCCTCAGGGGCGTGCGAGCCTCTTCGGGTGGCATCAGGGGATCCCTGGTGGGTCTGCTGATGGGTCCGCTGGTGGATCTGCTGGTGGATCTGCTGGTGGATCCCGTCAGATCTCCTGGCGCGTACAACGAGATATTCAGCGATATTCAAGGGTGACGGATGGGGCGGGAGGGCCGACAGGGCGTGGCGAATGTTGAGCACAGGCGACCGGGAAGTGCCTTGGGCACGGGGGCATCCGGGACGCCCGATCCGCGGATCGGGGCCGTCCGGGTCGCCCTCTGGCTGATCGCCGCCGTCCTCGCCGTACGGCAGGTGGCCGTCGTCCTGCGCACCCCCAAGGGCGAACGCCTGACCGACCTGGAGACCTGGATCGGGCCGAACGGCGTGCTGCACGTGAACGGCTCGCTCTACGACGCGGACAAGTTCACCGGCACCCCCTTCGCGGGCCTCGCCCTCAAGCCGCTCGCCAGCTCCGCGGAGAACGCGCTCGGCTGGGCGTGGACCTTCGGCACCCTCGGACTCGTCGTGGTCCTCGGTCTGGTCGCCGCCCGCGCGCTGCCGCAGCCCGTCTCGCGCCGCACCTCGCTGCTCGCGGCCCCCGTCGCGATCTGCCTGCTCATGCTGTCCCTGCCGGTGCGCAACACCCTCCACCTCGGCCAGACCAGCATCATCCCCGTGCTCCTCGTGCTGCTCGGCTGCTTCGCCGTGCGCGGGGAGCGGGCCCCCGGCATCCTCATCGGTCTCGCCGCGGCCCTGCAGCCCACCGTCCTGCTGTTCGCGCCGCTGCTGTGGTTCACCGGCCGGAGGAAGGCCGCCGGTACCGCGGGCGCGACCTTCGCCGCCGCCACCGCCGTCGCCTGGGCGGCCATGCCGCACGACTCGTCGACGTACTGGGTGCACCACCTCGCGGGCGCCGGACTCGGCGCCAACCCGGACGCGGGCGCCAACCAGTCGCTGCACGGCGCCCTGCTCCGCCTCGGCCTCGAAGGGCCCCTGGAGATAGGGGTCTTCCTGGCCCTCGGCGCCGCCGTCGCCGTCGTCGGTCTGCGCCGCGCGATCACCTACGCCCGCGACGGCCAGCTTCTGCTCGCCGTCGCGCTCACCGGCTGTGTGGCCGTCGCGGTGTCCCCGACGAGCTGGCAGCACCAGCTCCTGTGGCTGCTGCTCGCCGTCGTGGGGCGGGTCGGCAAGCGGGCGTCCGACCGGTACGTGTGGCCGATCGCCATCGTCCTCGTGATGACGCTGCCGTCGAAGATGATGCTGCCGAACATGTCGGCCCTGGACCCGGTGCGCGACAACGTCGTCCTGATCGCCGCGCTCGCCTCGGCCCTGTTCGTGCCGTTCCTGTCCCGCACGGCCCCCGAGTACCGGAAGCCGATCCCCACCTCGTACGCCGATCCCGTACCGGCACGCTGGAAGTGGGTGCCGCTGTTCCCGTTCTGGCGGCGCGTCCTGACCCGCCCGAACCTGCTCCTCGAACTGCTCCTGATCCGCGTCGGCTACTCCGCGTACCAGCAGACGCGGCTCGCGGCGACCGGCGGCACCATCTCCGGCGGCCGGGAGCGGGCCGAGACGCACGGTGAGCAGATCCACTCCATCGAGCAGTTCCTGCGCATCGACATCGAGCACTGGTTCAACCATCTGACGGCGCGCACGCCCTGGATGGAGAGCTTCTTCAACTTCTACTACACGTCGTTCCACTTCGTGGTGCCGCTGAGCGTCCTCGCGATCCTCTATCTGCGCCGCCCCGCCCAGTACCGGTGGGCGCGCTCCGCCCTCGGCTTCGCCACGATCCTCGCGCTCGTCGGCTTCTGGGGCTATCCGCTGGCGCCGCCGCGGCTGATGGAGGACCTCAACTTCATCGACACCATCCATGGCCCGCAGGACTTCTCCCAGCCGGACTACGGCACCCTGACGAAGCTCACCAACCAGTACGCGGCGATGCCCTCGCTGCACTTCGGCTGGTCCCTGTGGTGCGGCCTGACCATAGCGATCCTCGCGCCGAAGTGGTGGATGAAGGCCCTCGGCCTGCTGCACCCCCTCTTCACGGTGTGCGCCATCGTCGGCACCGGCAACCACTGGGTCCTCGACGCGGTGGGCGGCGCGGCCGTCGTCGGCGCCGGCTTCGGACTGACGTATCTGCTCCAGGGGCCGCGCGTGAAGGAGGCCCTCCGGGTCGGTACGGGGGTGCGGCCCGCGGTGGCCGCCGCGCCTGGAGCTGCCGGGGCGCGAGGGGCGACAGGGGCGGCCGGTGCGTCCCCCGGGAAGGAGCCCGCCGCCGTGAAGGGCGGCACCGGCCCGGAGAAGGCGCTCACCCCGGAGAAACTCCTGCCCACGTCCGAGAAGCAGCAGGCTCCGCCACCCGGCAAGGCGGGGAAGGCGGCGCCCGGCAAGGCCAGGGAGACGTCGCCGGACGCGCCGGACGCGCCGCCCGTCAGCAAGCCGAAGGGCGCGGCGGGCGACCGTACCCCGAGCTGATCCGGTAGGTGCCCGGCGCCCGGACCGTGAGGCGGGTGAACTCGCCGTGTTTGCGCAGGCAGGCCCCGTCGGCCTTGAGCCACGGCGAGTACGCGATCCGCACCGTCACCGCGCCCCGCTCCGGCACCCGTACCACCACGTCCGTACTGGTGGCACGGACCACGGAGGCGGGTGCCGACGCCATCGGCACCGCGTCGCGCACCCGGAGGATCCGCCAGTGCTCGTCCTGCCACACCGGTTCGAGCCACTTCGGGGCGCTGCGCACCAGGGCGGCCTCGGCGAGGGCGGGCCCGTCGGGGCGCCCTGACGCCAGCACGACGTAGCCGACGGCCCAGCGGTCGAGCCAGGCGCGGTAGGTCGCCGCGGAGAACGAACCGTCGTAGAAGAGCCTGCCCCGCTCGATGTCGAGCTGGCGGTTCCAGCCGCGCGCCATGTTCACGTACGGCGCGAGCGCGGTGGCCTCGCGGTGGTTGCGGGCGGGCACCACCTCGACCCGGCCGCGGTCGGCGCCGAGCCGCTTCAGCTCCGCGACGACGCCCTGGGTGTCCCTGGCCCAGGCGGGCACCGCCGTGGACACCTTCAGGTCGTCGGCGGTCTTCTGCGCCACCCACGCCGTCGACAGGACGAGCGCGGTCACCAGGGCCAGGCGGCGGATGGTGGAGAGCGCGGGCGTGAGCAGGGCGGCGAGCAGCAGCGCGGGCGCGACGAGTTCGGCGAGGCGCTCGACGTTGGTGCCGATCGGGGAGGGGATCAGATACGTCAGGACGGTCCCCGCCGCGTACACCCCCGCGCCCCAGCGGAGCACCCGCCACTCCCGGGGCCCCGCCACCACCAGGACCAGGCTGAAGAAGGCGGGCGGGTAGATCCGGTGCGCCCACATCAGGTGCTCGCCCTTGAACGGGAAGAGCAGCGTGGTGAGGCCGACGACCACGACCGGCGGCACGAGCAGGGCCAGGGCGCGCCCCCACTCCCGTACGAAGAAGTAGCCCGCCCCCGCCACCAGGAGGAACAGGCCCGCCACGGGGGAGGCCATGGTGGCGAGCGCCGCGCAGAGCACCGCGACCGTCACGCGCTTCCCGCGCAGCAGCGCGAGGACGGCGCCGAGTCCGAAGGCGAGGCCGAGCGCGAACGTGGTGCGCCCGGAGGCGACGTTGCACCACACGGCGAGGGAGGCGAGGACCGCGGGCCCGAGCGGTCTGCGCACCCCGGAGCGTGCGATGAGGACGGCGACGAGCCAGGCACCGGCGACGCCGGACAGGACCGTGACGGTCTTCACGCCGAGCGCGGCCATCAGGTACGGGGATATCAGGCTGTAGTTGGCGGTGTGCATGCCGCCGTACCAGAAGAGGCCGTACGCGGCCGAGCCGTGGTCGTCGGCGAACCTGGCCCAGGCCTCCTGGGCGGCGAGGTCGCCGCCGCCGGTGGCGAGGAACGCCGCCCACAGCGCGTACAGGGGCAGCGTGGGCGCGGTCGCGAGGACGGCGACGCGGTGGCGCCGGCAGAAGGAGCGGGCGGTACGGAAGGGACTCTTCCGTTCTGTGGGTGAACTGCCGGCCGGGACGAGCGAGACGTCGGCAGAGACCACGGCCACCGTTTCCGTTCGAAGTCTTGGAGGGGCAAGGTTCACCCCACTAGACGCGCGTCGCGTCGAAAACGTTGGCGATTCTTGCCGATCACCTGAACATTTGGCGGATTCCGCGTGCTCAGCCCACGCTGACCTGGAGTTCTTTGACTCCGTTGAGCCAGGCCGAGCGCAGCCGGCGCGGGTCGCCGGTCAGGCGCAGGCCGGGCATGGCGTCGGCGAGGGCGTGGAAGATGAGGTCGATCTCCAGGACGGCGAGGGATTTGCCGAGGCAGAAGTGCGGGCCGCCGCCGCCGAAGCCGAGGTGCGGATTCGGGTCGCGGGTGATGTCGAACGCGTCGGGGCGGTCGAAGACCTCGGGGTCGTGGTTGGCGGAGGAGTAGAAGATCCCGACGCGGTCGCCCTTCCTGATCCGGGCGTCGCCGATGCTGGTGTCCTCGGTCGCCGTGCGCTGGAAGGACACCACGGGCGTGGCCCAGCGCACGATCTCCTCGGCCGTCGTCGCCGGGCGCTCGCGCCGGTACAGCTCCCACTGGCCGGGGTGGGTGAGGAAGGCGTGCATGCCGTGGGTGATGGCGTTGCGGGTGGTCTCGTTGCCGGCGACGGCCAGCAGGATCACGAAGAACCCGAACTCGTCGGAGTTGAGGTTCCCCTCGTCCTCCGCCGCCACGAGCCGGCTGACGATGTCCTCGGCCGGGCACTCCTTGCGAGCGGCGGCCAGGTTCATCGCGTAGCTCACGATCTCCATCGCGGCCTCGGCGCCGGCCTCCTCGGTGATGGCGTACTCCGGGTCGTCGTACGCCGCCATCTTGTTGGACCAGTCGAAGATCTTGGCGCGGTCCTCCTGCTCCACGCCGATCAGCTCGGCGATGGCCTGGAGGGGGAGTTCGACGGCGACCTGGGTGACGAAGTCGAAGGAGCCGTCGACGGCGGCGCTCGCGAGGGCGCTCTCGGTGATATGGCGGGCGCGGTCGCGCAGGGCGCCCTCCAGGGACCGGACGGCGCGCGGGGTGAAGCCGCGCTGCACGATCTGGCGGACCCGGGTGTGCTCGGGCGGGTCCATGTTAAGCATGATCATCTTCTGGGCGTCTATCCGGTCGCGGCCGATCGACTCGTTGAAGCGGATGATCGCGGTGTTCAGGGCGGAGGAGAACAGCTCCGGGTGGGTGGACACGTACTTGACGTCGGCGTGCCGGGTCACGGCCCAGTAGCCCGCGTCGTCGAAGCCGGCGATGCCGGGCCGCTGCGCGATCCAGCGCACCGGCTCCGACTGCCGCAGCCGCGCGAACTCCGGGAAGGGCACGCGGTCGCGCAGGACGTCGGGGTCGGTGAAGTCGAAGCCGTCGGGCAGGGCGGGACAGGACATCGAAGCCAGCTCCAGACGTTCATCTGACGGGTCATCAGGAGGTGGGTAGGCAACGTAATCACGGGTTCTGCAAGTCGCAAGGCCCACGACGTGATCGATGCGACCGGCCCGGGGTGGGTGACGCTGCGGGCATTGCCTGTACGGCCCTTGTGCGTACGGCCCTTGTGTGCACGCCCCTTGCGGGAGCGGGGCCGGGCTCAGCAGACTGCTGAACAGAACTAGAACGCGTACTAGTTCTCACGCGCGGGATGCCGGGACGCCCCGCGGGCCGTGGAGGAGAGGACGAGTCTGTGGTTGCTGAACCTGTCATCGTCGAAGCCGTGCGCACTCCGATCGGCAGGCGCGGGGGCGCGCTCGCCAATCTCCATCCCGCCTATCTCCTGGGCGAGACCTACCGTGAGCTCCTCGGCCGCACCGGCATCCACGCCGACTGCGTGGAACAGATCGTCGGCGGCGCGGTCACCCAGGCCGGTGAGCAGTCCGCCAATCCGGCGCGCACCGCGTGGCTCGCGATGGGGCTGCCGTACGAGACGGCGGCGACCACGGTCAACTGCCAGTGCGGCTCGTCCCAGCAGGCCGCGCACATGGTCGCCACCATGGTGGCGGCGGGCGTCATCGACGTCGGGATCAGCTGCGGCGTCGAGTCGATGTCCCGGGTGCCGCTCGGGTCCGCCTCCCGGCACGGGCCCGGCAAGCCCTTCCCCGACGAGTGGAACGTCGACCTGCCCAACCAGTTCGAGGCGGCCGAGCGGATCGCCCGCAAGCGGGGGCTCAGCCGCGAGAACGTGGACTCCCTCGGCCTCATCTCGCAGGAGCGGGCGCGGGCCGCCTGGAGCGAGGAGCGCTTCAAGCGCGAGACGTTCGCCGTGCAGGTGCCGACGGACGAGGCGGAGCAGGCCGCGGGCCAGGGCATGTGGCGGCTCGTGGACCGCGACGAGGGGCTGCGCGACACCTCCATGGAGGCCCTCGGCGGCCTCAAGCCCGTCATGCCCACCGCCGTGCACACCGCGGGCAACTCCTCGCAGATCTCCGACGGGGCCGCCGCGCTCCTGTGGACCTCCAAGCGGATGGCCCGCGCGCTGCGGCTGCGGCCGCGGGCCCGGATCGTGGCCCAGGCCCTCGTCGGGGCCGATCCGCACTTCCACCTCGACGGGCCGATCGACGCGACGCGGGCCGTGCTCGGCAAGGCGGGCATGTCCCTGCGGGACATCGACCTGGTCGAGATCAACGAGGCGTTCGCCTCGGTCGTCCTCAGCTGGGCCCAGGTCTTCGAGCAGGACCTGGAGAAGGTCAACGTCAACGGCGGCGCGATCGCCCTCGGCCACCCCGTCGGGGCGACCGGGGCGCGGTTGCTGACCACCGCCCTCCATGAGCTGGAACGGGCGGACAAGGAGTTCGCGCTGGTGTGCATGTGCGCGGGGGGTGCGGTCGCTGCCGCGACGCTTCTTCAGCGGCTTTAGCCCTTGCCGGGGTGGGGTGTACCGGCGCTCCGCGCCTCGTCCTCAATCGCCGGACGGGCTTGATTGCCTGCGGCGGGCAGTGAGGGTGGGTGGGTGGGAAACCAGCCCGTCCGGCGTTTGAGGACGAGCGCGGAGCGCGAAAAGGGCGGCACCCACACCGGGGTGCCGCCCTTTTCGCTGCCTGAAGCCCAGGGGGGCTCAGTAGTGACCGTTGGCCTGCCAGAAGCTCCACGCGCCGCAGGGGCTGCCGTAACGGTCCTTCATGTACTTGACGCCCCACTCGATCTGGGTCTCGGGGTTGGTCTGCCAGTCGGCGCCCGCGGAGGCCATCTTCGAGCCGGGCAGGGCCTGGACCAGGCCGTACGCGCCGGAGGAGGCGTTCTTGGCGTTGACGTCCCAGCCGCTCTCGTGGGAGACGATGTGGTCGAAGCACTTGAACTGCGCGTCGTCCGAGATCATCCGCTGAGCCACGGCCTTGGCCGAGTCGGACGTCGCGGCCGCCGGAGCGGCCTGGGCGGGGGCCGCGGCGAAGACCATGCCGGTGGCGGCCGCGGCGACGGCGCCGGTGGCGAGAGCCTTCTTCGGGGAAGCGATGCGGCGGAGGAGCGAGACGGACACAGAGGACCTTCCGGTGGGGGACTGGATGGCCGCGGGCATGCCGTGATCACGCGGATCGTGGGGGGAATGCCTCGGCGCCGCGGCCCTGAGGGGCACGTCGGCGCCGTGCGACTCATCCAGAGAAACAGGGCTGTCGCGGCCTGGCAATGCCCCCTCTTACTAGTGGTACTCGCACCATGACCGGAGGTCCCCCGTGTGACGTGGCTCTCAAAGCCCAGGTCAGAGCGTGTTTTGGTGTGTACGCCTCAAGTGGTGTGGCTACGGCCCCGGGTAGTGGAGGACCAAGGTCCTGTGGGCCGCTTCACGGACGAGCCGCCCTTTTCCTCACGGAGCGCGCAGACCCGCTCACCGTTCGGACGGCTCGAACGTGACCGGCGTCTCGAACGCGGCCCGCCGGGTGGCCCGGCGCAGCGCCTTCAGGACGGCGGGGCCGAGCGTCAGGCTCAGGACCACCGTGACGACGGCCCGCGGCAGGTCCCAGCCGAGCGAGGTGGCCAGGCAGTACGCGACGAAGCGGCCCAGGTTGTCGCCGACCGGGTCGCCCGGCACGAAGGACACCCCGGTGGCGAGCCCGCCGATGTAGGGCCAGCCCTGGAGGTTCATCACGGTGCCGTAGAGCACGGACGAGAGGGCCCCGTACGCGCCGAGGAGACACAGCTCGGAGCGCCCGCGGATGGCGCCCGCCGCGTTCGGGCGGAGCCGGGAGCGCGCCGCGGCGTCCGCGCCCGGCAGCAGGCCCGCCCCCATGCACACCCACCCCATGGCCAGCATCTGGAACGGCATCCACGGCCCCACCCCGCCGGTGAGCAGCGCGGACGCGAACATCGACACCGCGCCGAGCACGAACCCGAAGCCCGGCCCGAGCACCCGCCCGCTCAGCACCATCAGGAAGAACATCGGCTCGATCCCGGCCGTGCCCGCGCCCAGCGGCCGCAGCGCCGCGCCCGCCGCGGCGAGCACCCCGAGCATCGCGATGGCCTTCGCGTCCAGGCCGACGTCGGAGATCGTCGCCACCACGACCCCGATGAGCAGCGGCAGCAACGCCGCGAACAGCCACGGAGCGTCCTGCGCGTGCGCGCTGAGCGACGAGTCGCCGCCCGCGAACAGGGGCCATCCGAAGGCGACCACCCCGACCGCGCTGACCAGGCCGAGCGCGGCCACGGACCGGGGCCCGAGCCGTACCGGGCGTACCTGCCGGTCGACGGCGGGACGGGCGCGGCCCGACGGCGACGGCGACGGCGACGGCGACGGCGAGGGCGAGGGCGAGGGCGACGAGGGGGGCGACGGCGACGGCGAGGGCGACGGCGAGGGCGACGACGGGGGTCTCGGGGACTCCGGGACGGTCACGGCGTCGCCTCCCCCTCCGCCGCCCGCAGGGCGCTGCGCACCTGGGTCGCCGTCAGCCACGGCTGCGGCGCGAGCACCTTCGTCACCTGCGGGGCGAACGACGGCGACGACACCACGACGTCCGCCGTCGGGCCGTCCGCCACCACCTCGCCGTCGGCGAGGATCACCACCCGGTGGGCGAGCTCCGCCGCCAGTTCCACGTCGTGCGTCGCCAGGACGATCGCGTGCCCCTGCGCCGCGAGCCCGCGCAGGACGGTCACCAGGCGGGCCTTGGCGCCGTAGTCCAGGCCGCGGGTCGGCTCGTCGAGGAGGAGCAGCGGCGGGCGGGCGGTGAGCACGATCGCGAGGGCGAGGGCCAGGCGCTGGCCCTCGGACAGGTCGCGGGGGTGCACGTCGTCCGCGATGCCGGGGAGCAGTTCCGCCACCAGCGCCCGGCAGGTGCCCGCCGCGGCGTCCGCGTCCCGGTCGGCCGCCGCGCACTCTCCGGCGACCGTGTCCGCGTACAGCAGGTCGCGCGGCTCCTGCGGTACGAGGCCGACGTGCCGGATCAGCTCGCGCGGCGCCATGCGGTGCGGCACCGCGCCCCCGACCCGCGCCGACCCGGACGCGGGGGCGAGCAGTCCCACCAGGGTGGACAGGAGCGTGGACTTGCCCGCGCCGTTGCGCCCCATCAGGGCGACGGTCTCACCGGGCGCGACGGAGAGGTCGACGCGCCGCAGCGCCTCGACCCGCCCCCGCCGTACGGCGAGCCGCTCGACCCGCGCGGCCGGCACCGCGTCCCGGCCCGCTCCCGCGCCGTGCGCCGCGCCCACCGGCCCCACGGGAACCTCCACCCCCGCGAGCCGCTCCCGCAGCCCCGCCGTCCTGCGCCGCGCGTCCCGCACGGTCAGCGGCAGCGGGTCCGCCCCCGCCAGGCGGCCGAGGTCCACGACCGGCGGACAGACGGGGGAGACGGCCATGAGGGCGGCGGGATCGCCGAGGACGGGGGGTTCGCCGGGGGCGGCGACGAGCAGGACCTGGTCGGCGTACTGCACGACGCGCTCCAGGCGGTGCTCGGCCATCAGGACGGTGGTGCCGAGGTCGTGGACGAGGCGCTGGAGGACGGCGAGCACCTCCTCCGCGGCGGCCGGGTCGAGGGCCGACGTCGGCTCGTCGAGGACCAGGACGCGGGGGTGCGGGGTGAGGACGGAGCCGATGGCGACGCGCTGCTGCTGGCCGCCGGAGAGCGTGGCGATGGGGCGGTCCCGCAGGTCCGCGAGGCCGAGCAGGTCCAGGGTCTCCTCGACGCGGCGGCGCATCACGTCCGGGGCGAGACCGAGCGACTCCATGCCGTAGGCCAGCTCGTCCTCGACGGTGTCGGTCACGAAGTGGGCGAGCGGGTCCTGGCCCACCGTGCCCACGACGTCGGCCAGCTCGCGCGGCTTGTGGGTGCGGGTGTCGCGCCCCGCGACGGTCACCCGGCCGCGCAGGGTGCCGCCCGTGAAGTGCGGGACGAGCCCGCTGACCGTACCGAGCAGCGTCGACTTGCCGACCCCGGAAGGACCGACGAGCAGCACCAGCTCGCCCTCGGGGACGCTCAGGTCGACGCCCCGCACGGTGGGCTCCGCGGCCCCCTCGTACCGCACGGAGACGTCCTCGAACCGGATCATGGTCATGAGGTCTTCTCCTCGGTACGGGACGAGCGGGACGTACGGGGTGCGCGAGGTGTACGGGATGTACGTGGCGGGCGAGGCGTACGGGGCGGGCGGGGGCGGCGGCGTTCCGGGACCGGTGCCTCCGCGGGCGGCGGCACCGGCGCCACGAACGCCGGGAGCAGTCCGAGCAGGACCGCGGCGGCGGGCAGCAGCGGCAGCTCGGGCGCGACCAGCGGGACGACCCCGGGGTGCAGGGCACCGGCGTCCCCCGAGTTCGCCGCGATCATCAAAGCGGCCACGGCGGCGCCGGACCCGGCGACGGCCCAGGCGCGCCACCCCCACCGGTCCGGCCGGTAGCGGGTGCGCACCGAGCGGCGGCCACCGAGCCACAGGCCCCCGAGCGCGGCGGCGAGCCCGACACCGAGCACCGGCAGGCCGTACGTCGAGCCCTCCGCGGTGAGCAGCCCGTACGTCCCCGCGCACACCCCCGTCAGACCGCCGAGCGTCAGCGCCGCCGTCGTCCTGCGCACCCGGGCGGGCACGGCGGCGGTGCGGCCGAAGCCGCGCGCGTCCATCGCGGCGGCCAGCGCGACCGAGCGCTCCAGGGCGCCCTCCAGGACGGGCAGACCCACCTGGAGCAGCCCCCGCAGCCCCTTGTCGGGGCGCCCGCGCAGCCGCCGTGCGGACCGCAGCCGCTGCACGTCGGCGATCAGGTTCGGCGCGAACGTCATCGCCACGACGACGGCGACCCCGGCCTCGTACAGCGCCCCCGGCAGCGACTTGAGCAGCCGGGCCGGGCTGGCCAGGGCGTTGGCGGCGCCGACGCAGATCAGCAGGCCCGCGAGGCGCAGCCCGTCGTACAGCGCGAACACCACGCCCTCCGCGGTCACCCGGCCGCCGATGCGCACCCCCTGCGCCCAGTCGGGCAGCGGCACCTCCGGCAGCGTCACGATGAGGTGCGTACCGGGGATCGGCGAGCCGAGGACGATCGCGAAGACCAGGCGGATGCCGATGACGACGAGGGCGAGCTTCACGAACGCGCCGTAGGAGCGGGCCCACGGCGCGGACGTGCGGCGGGCGGCGACGACATAGCCGGCGACGCCGACGATCAGCCCGATCAGGAGCGGATTGGTGGTGCGGGACGCGGCCGTGGCGAGGCCGAGCGACCACAGCCACCAGGCTCCCGGGTGCAGGGCGTTCGACCGGTGCGCCTGCGGGGCGAGGCGGCGCCGCCGGGCGCGCGGGACGGGGGCCGCGTCAGCCACGGCGGCGGCGGGCCTGCCAGACGGCGGCGGCACCGAGCGCGACGATCGCGCCGACACCGGCGAGCAGGCCGACGGAGGGCCCGCCGCCGTCCCCGGAGCCGTCCGCCGTGCCGCTGCCCCGCTCGCCCGCGGACACCTCGCCCCCCGAGTCCTCGTCCCCCGAGTCCTTGCCTCCCGAGTCCTCGCCCTTCGACTCCTTGCCGGAGACCGGCTCGCCGCAGCCGTTCTTCGGGTAGCCGGAGATGGCGCACAGCAGCGCGCTGCTGTTGTAGCGCAGCGGCTTGGCGACGGCGGCGAGGGCGTCGGCGGTGGTGGCGTCGGAGCCGACGCGCGCGCACGCCGTACGTGTCTTCGGGGGCGTCTCGCCGCCGGGGGCGTCGCCGGGCGTGCCGAAGTCGACGACGACCGCGATCCGCTTGCTGCCGCCGCGCGCGGGCGTGTCCGCGCAGATCGTGTCGAAGTCCGCGGCCCCGCGCGGCCGCACGGCGCTGCGCGAGTCGGCGGACACGGCGAACCGGAAGCCCTCCACGTCGCCGTCGTCGGGCCGCGCGACGGAGGGGCCCTGCGTGGCGTACACCCAGGCGCCGCCCTTGTCCTGCTGCCAGAACGACCAGTAGCGGTACTCGGTGGCCTGGGCCGCGCCCGCCGTGACGAGGGTGGCGGCGAGCGCGATGACGGCTGCGACCAGCGCGGTCACGAGCGTCCCGAGCACCGTCGGGAGAGGGGCGGCCGCCGCGCGCGGGCCGCGCCCCGGGCGGCGCGGGCTCACAGCTGGTTCTTCTTCTTGCGGCCGCTGAAGAGGATGCCGATGCCGACACCGGCGACCAGGCCGACGCCGACGATCCACCAGACGCTGACCCCGGAGCCGTCGTCCTTCCCGTCCTTCTTCTCCGCCTCGTCACCGGCGTCCGTGGCCTCGGGCTTCGGGCCCTGGGCGGTGAGCTGGTCGACGAGGTTCGCGCCGCCGAAGTCACGGGCGTCCATGCCCGCGGCACGGGCGGCGAGGATCAGCTGCGCGTACGCGGCGGGGCCGCTGTCCTTGGCCCACGCGGCGGAGTTCTCCGACAGCCACTTCGCCGACTTCTCCGCCTGCTCCTGCTGACCGGCGGCGGCGAGCGCCACGACGGCGTCCGCGGTGTTGCCCACGTCCGGCTGGTCGTCGGCGCCGGGCATCGCGGAGGTGAGGTGACCGGTCCTGGCGAGGGACTTCAGGAGGTAGCCGGTGCCGTTCCGCGCGGCCTGCGCGGCGTCGTCCGGCTTCGCGCACTCGGGCGCGCCGTCGGCCTTCTGGGCCTCCTTGCGGGCCTTCTCGTCGAGGACCAGGCCCTGGCCGAGACCACCGAGCACACCGGCCGCGGTCGCGTCGGCGTTCGGGGCGAGCTTGCCGGACTTGGCGTCGGCGAGGCCGAACGCGCCGCCGCCCTTGCCGCAGTCCATGGCGAGCTTCGTCAGGGCGTCCTCGGGTGCCTTGCCCTCCTGGGACTGCACGGCTGCGGGCTTCTCACCGGCGGCGGCGAAGGCGCCGACGACGATGCCGGTGGAGTTGGCGTCGCTGGGCAGGCCCGGGTTGTAGCCCCAGCCGCCGTCCTGGTTCTGCACGGACTTCAGCCAGCCGAGCGCCTTCTTCACGGTGTCCTGCTTCCCGCCGAGCGCGGCGAGTGCCTGCACGGCGGCGGCGGTGGAGTTCGAGTCGACCTGGGTCTTGGAGCCGCACGGCTCGTTCGCGTCGGCGCGGTACGCGGCGAAGCCGCCGCTCGCGCACTGCTGGCCGGTGAGCCAGTCGACGGCCTTGGCGGCCGGGGTGACGCCGGAGGTCTTCAGGGCGAGCAGGGCGTACGACTGCCGGAACACGCCGTCGAACTGCGGGTCCTTCTTGCCGTAGAGACCGGACGGCAGCGGGCCCGCGGGCGACGGCGAGGCGTCGGCGGCGAAGGCGGCCGGGGCGGCGGCGGTGCCGAGGGCGGCGACGGCCACGGCCAGGGCAGCTGCGCTGCGGCGAACGTTCATGATGCGGCGGGTGCCTCTCCCTGCGGGGAGCCGGGCGGCACGGCACGGGTGGGCACCGGGCGGCTCCGGCTCCGTATACCTCGACGATGCCGGCCATCGGCAGTTCCGATGACGCGAGCCGGTCATGCGGCGGGAGGCGTTCCGGCTCACCGCGCACAGGTGGGGAGGCGCGCGGATCACGGCTGCGGGTCAGCGCCGGATTCGCACCGGCTTTCCCTCGTACGCGCATGATGACGACCCGCCTACTCTACCGGCCCGTACGCGGCCCCTCCGGGCCCGGCACGGGGCAGGGGGCGCCCCGGGGGGTTCCTGGAGGCGTCCTTGCAGGCCGGTCCGGGCGAGACAGCCGCCCGCTGCCCCGGGGCCCGGCGGGATGCTCCTCCTCCAGATGCGGGCAGACGTGGCCGGGCGCGCACCACGCGCGCGTCCGCCTCGTGCAGCGCGATCCCGGCCCCGGAGGCGTCCCGGACCCGCGTGGAGAGGCCGTGGTGGTCCGGGTGGTGATGGGTGATGGGCGATGGGTGATCAGGACGCCCCACACGTCCGCGCCACCGACGCCGCACTCGGCGAGCCCCGCGACCGGCACGTCCCAGGAGGCCGGATCGTCCCACCCGGTGTCGATGAGGACGGGCCCCGGTCGGTGTCGAGCAGATACACCAGGGTGTGGCCGACCGGGACGATGGGCGCATGGATCAGGGCGTGGCGGCACTGCCTTCTGCGAATCGTGTGGTGACAGATCTCCAGATCGCCGTGTTCGATCTTCGACTCTTGGGGGCCGCCGGAGATCGTTCTGGCGGCCAAGGACCTGCGGCGCGCGGCCCATGACGCGCTGAGTGGCCTTGAGCGAGTGGCGCAACGTTGTGCTCTCAGACAGGGGACTGGGCAAGGGACGGGCCCTCGTGGCCTCCCTTCGGCAGCGGGTAGCGGTAGGCGGTGGCAACTAGCTCGTCCCGCGCCGGTGACCAGTCGTCCCATGAACGCCAGCGCCCTCCGCGGCAGCGGAGGTCGTCCCCGAGTTCTATGTGATCTATCACCACCAGGCAGGTGCCAACGCCTTCGGCGTGGCGGACCTCCCCCTCGGTCAGGTCGATCACCTCTCGGGCGGTGGTGCTTCCCTTCACCTCTATGTGAAGTTCGGTGTCGTCCTTGCGTGCGGTGACATCCCACGGCGAGTAGGCACCCACGTCCTCCACCTCATAGTCGTGCGAGCGGTAGTGGCTCAGGACGAGATCCACCGCATACCGCTCGATGGCACGCCGCCGTTCCGCATTCTGCTGCCGACCGTAGCCCGTGGCCCTGCGAGCCCCGGGCGGTGCGGCGGGCGACGGCTCTGGGGCCTCCGGCTCGTGCGGCTCGGAGACGGCCGTCTGACGCAACTCCCGCAGCTCGGGGAGTGATTCGACCAGTGCTCGCGGCAGCTTGGTCAGGTAGCCCTGTGCCGTACGGAGGGGCCGTGTGTCCGACAGCGCGAAGGGGAAGTAGAGCGGTCCCGCGACCGCTTCCGTGAGGCCGTTCCGCAGAGCGCGAACCGTGGGCTCGATCTCGCGCAGTCGTGCCTGGGTCACGGGGCGCTCCAGCTTCCGGTAACCGCTGAGGGGAGCTTCCCAGGCAGGTTCGGGACCGGACGCGCTCCGCTGCCGGCCGTAGGTCCCACGGCTCTGCCAGACGATCGTGGAGGAGATGGCCTCACCCTGGACGTGGGAGTACCCCACCACACCAGGACCGTGATTCTTGTCCCAGTGCAGCACAAGGTCCCCGGGCCGTACTTCACGTACGAGCGCGTAGGACCAGTAATTCTCGCCCCGGTCGTTGGTCTTGGGTGCGAGGAGGTTGGTGCCGATGTCCTCGCGGTTGGTGATCTCCAGCCAGTAACGCTCGTTCGGATCGTGTCTCCACCACTTGTTGATGGCCATGGCTCCCCTGACTCTCGGCTTCGGACCGCCGGTCATCCTGCCAGGACGGACCACCGGCCCAGCCCTGGCCTACTTCAACTAGAACTGATATCAGTTCTGAGGCAGCGTCAGAAATTGCGGCGGGCGTCCCACAGGAGGGCAGTCGGTCATGACCGAGCTCGTGGAACACGGACAGCTGTTCATCGGCGGGGAGTGGACGGACCCGCTCGGCGAGGACGTCATCGAGGTGGTGTCGCCGCACACCGGTGTGGTGTTCGCGCGGGTGCCGCACGCCGGGGCCGGGGACGTCGACCGGGCCGTCGCCGCCGCTCGCCGGGCCTTCGACGAGGGGCCCTGGCCGCGGCTGACGCTCGACGAGCGGATCGAGGTCGTGGCGCGGATCAAGGACGGGCTCGCGGAGCGGCACGAGGAGGTCGCGCGCGTCATCAGCGCGCAGAACGGGACCCCGTTCACGTCGTCCGTGCTGGTGCAGGCCCTGTCCGCGGCGATGGTGTGGGACGCGGCGATCACGACGGCGCGCGGGTTCGTGTACGAACAGGCGCGGGCCGGGGTGCTCGGGCCGATCCTGGTGCGGCGCGAACCGGTCGGGGTGGTCGCGGCCGTGGTCCCCTGGAACGTCCCGCAGTTCACCGCCGCCGCCAAGCTGGCGCCCGCCCTCCTCGCGGGCTGCCCGGTCGTCCTGAAGACCTCGCCCGAGGCGCCCCTCGACGCCTGCGTCCTCGCCGAGATCGCCGCCGGGGCCGGGCTGCCGGAGGGGGTGCTCTCGATCCTCTCCGCCGACCGGGAGGTGAGCGAGTACCTGGTCGGGCATCCGGGCGTGGACAAGGTCTCCTTCACCGGGTCGGTCGCCGCGGGCAAGCGCGTGATGGAGGTCTGCGCCCGCAACCTCACCCGCGTCACCCTTGAGCTCGGCGGCAAGTCGGCCGCGGTGGTCCTGCCGGACGCCGACGCCGCGGGCGCCGTCGCCGGGATCGTGCCCTTCGCGTGGATGATCAACGGCCAGGCGTGCGTGGCCCAGACCCGCGTCCTCGTCCCGCGCACCCGCTACGACGAGTTCGCCGAGGGCTTCGCCGCCGCCGCGAACGCCCTGAAGATCGGCGACCCCCTGGACCCCGCCACCGAACTCGGCCCGCTCGTCGCCGAGCGGCAGCGCCGCCGCTGTCTCGACTACATCCGGATCGGGCAGGAGGAGGGCGCCAAGATCCTGGCCGGGGGCGGGCGTCCGGCCGGGTTCGACCGGGGCTGGTACGTGGAGCCGACACTGTTCGGCGGCGTCGACAACTCCATGCGCGTCGCCCGCGAGGAGATCTTCGGCCCGGTCGTCTGTCTGCTCCCGTACGGCGACGAGGACGAGGCCGTGCGGATCGCGAACGACTCGGACTACGGGCTCAGCGGCAGCGTGTGGACCGCCGACGTCGAGCGGGGCATCGACGTGGCACGCCGGGTGCGGACCGGAACCTACTCCGTGAACACCTTCAGCCTCGACATGCTGGGCCCCTTCGGCGGCTACAAGAACTCCGGCATCGGGCGGGAGTTCGGGCCCGAGGGGTACGGGGAGTACTTCGAGCACAAGATGATCCACCTCCCCGCCGGGTACGTGCCGGGCGGTGCCTGATGGGGGACCGCTGGCACGTCGAGGTCGACCGGTCGGTGTGCGTCGGCTCGGGGATGTGCGCGAGCACCGCGCCGGGCGGCTTCACCCTCGACTCCGCCCGCCAGTCGCACCCCGGGCGGTCCGAGACCGACGCCGCCGAGGAGATCCTGGCGGCGGCCGAGGGCTGCCCGGTGGAGGCCATCACCCTCACGCTCCTCGGCAGCGGGGAAGCGGTGTTCCCACCCGAGGAGTGACCTCCCCAGCCTGCGCCGCCCGCACCCGCGCCGTCCGCACCTGCGCCGTCCGCACCTGCGCCGTCCGCACCCGCGCCGCCCGCACCCGCACCCGCGCCCGCCACGACGCCCCCTACGGCGTCTCCGCCTCCGCCGCCGCCGTCAGGTCGATCAGCCGGCACACCGTCTCGATGTCGATCTTGACCTGGGCGATCGAGGCGCGCCCGGACAGCCAGGTGATCAGCGCGGAGTGCCAGGTGTGCTCGATGACCCGCACGGCGGAGAGCTGTGCGGGCGTCGGCCGGCCGTCCAGGCCCATGGCGTCCAGGATGATCGCGGTGGTGAGCCGCGAGACGGTGTCCACCTCGGGGCTCACCGACCGGTCGGCGAACGTCAGGGCGCGCACCATCGCGTCCGCGAGGTGCGGCTCGCGCTGGAGCGCCCGGAAGGCCCGCATCAGCGTCTCGGCCACCCGTTCGGCGGGAGCCTCCCCGGCCGGGGGCCGCTTGCGCAGGGTGGTGTGCATGTGCTGGAGCTGGTCCTGCATCGTCGCGACGAGCAGATGCACCTTCGAGGGGAAGTAGCGGTAGAGCGTGCCGAGGGCCACGCCCGCGGCCTCGGCGACCTCCCGCATCTGGACGGCGTCGAACCCGCCGCGGCCGGCCAGTTGCGCGCTCGCGTGCAGGATGCGGCGGCGCCGGGCCTCCTGACGTTCGGTGAGGGGCGGCGAGGCCGGATGTGCCGCGCCCGCTCCGGCCGTTCTCGCGTCAGCTGTCATAGTTCCGTCGCCCCGTCGGTCCCGTTCGCCCCGTCAGTCCTGTCGCCCCACCGGGCCCCACTCACCGTACGGGCCCGCCGTGCGGGACCGCACAGCATGGCAGCACGGCCGCCGTGGCGCGAATCACCTGATCCGGGCCTTCCCGCCCGGCTACCTGCCGGTAGATTCGAGCGGGTCCCGCGATCAAGGGTGATCATGACGGGAACAAGTCTGAAACTTGTTCTACATTACCGTCCCGGCGTAATCTCGCGGACAACTGAAGGCAGAAGGGGGCCGAGAGTGACCGCTGAGGCCATGGAGGCGGGTCCCCTTCCGGGGCCGGTGCCGGGCACGTCGCCGCGAGTACCGGGCGCGCCGCCGCAGGTACCGGGCGCGTCGCCGCAAGTGCCGGGCGCGTCGCCGCAAGTACCTGCCGAAGCGGCCGCCGACGGCGGCGCTCCGCTGCGCATCGCACTCCTCACGTACAAGGGGAATCCGTTCTGCGGCGGCCAGGGCGTCTACGTACGCCACCTCTCGCGCGAGCTGGTCCGGCTCGGCCACCGCGTCGAGGTCATCGGCGCGCAGCCCTACCCCGTGCTCGACGAGGGCGAGGACCTCGCGGGCCTCGGCCTCACCGAGCTGCCGAGCCTGGACCTCTACCGCTCCCCGGACCCCTTCCGCACCCCGAGGCGCGACGAGTACCGCGACTGGATCGACGCCCTCGAAGTGGCGACGATGTGGACCGGCGGCTTCCCCGAGCCCGTCACGTTCAGCCTCCGCGCCCGCCGCCACCTGCGCGCGCGGCGCGGCGACTTCGACGTCGTGCACGACAACCAGACCCTCGGCTACGGCCTCCTCGGCGACCTGGGCGCCCCGCTGGTGACCACCATCCACCACCCCATCACCGTCGACCGCCGCCTGGAGCTCGACGCCGCCCCCGACTGGAAGCGCCGCGCCTCCGTCCGCAGGTGGTACGCGTTCACGCGGATGCAGAAGCGGGTCGCGCGCCGCCTGCCCTCGGTCGTCACGGTCTCCGGCACGTCGCGTCAGGAGATCGTCGACCACCTCGGCGTACGCCCGGACCGCATCGACGTCGTGCACATCGGCGCCGACACCGACCTCTTCTCGCCGGACCCGGCGGTCGCCGAGGTGCCGGGGCGGATCGTGACGACGTCGAGCGCGGACGTCCCGCTGAAGGGTCTGATCCACCTCGTCGAGGCCCTCGCGAAGGTCCGTACCGAGAACCCGGCCGCGCACCTCGTCGTCGTCGGCAAGCGCGCCGAGGACGGCCCGGTCGCCGCCGCCATCGAGCGGTACGGCCTCGACGGCGCCGTCGAGTTCGTCAAGGGCATCACCGACGAGGAACTCGTCGACCTGGTCCGCTCCGCGCAGATCGCCTGTGTGCCGTCCCTGTACGAGGGGTTCTCGCTGCCCGCCGCCGAGGCGATGGCGACGGGCACCCCGCTGCTCGCCACGACCGGCGGCGCCATCCCGGAGGTCGCGGGCACCGACGGCGAGACCTGCATCGCCGTACCGCCCGGCGACGCCCAGGCCCTGGCCGCGGGCCTGAACCGGCTCCTCGGCGACTCCGCGCTGCGGGCCCGCCTCGGCGCGGCGGGCCGGGAGCGGGTCCTCGCGAAGTTCACCTGGGCCCGCGCCGCGCAGGGCACGGTGGAGCGCTACCGCGAGGCGATCGCCCGCGGGGCGGCCACCGGGAGCCGTCGCGCCGTCACCCCGGGAGCCGCCGCGGGCTCCGGCCGCTCCGCCGCTCAGGAAGAACCCGCCCCCGCGCCCGACGGCCCCGGGCACCCCACCCCCCGGACCCCCGCCATGGCGCCCACGCCCGAAGGAAGCAGGACCCCGTGCTGACCGTCGACTTCACCCGCTTCCCACTGGCGCCCGGGGACCGTGTCCTCGATCTGGGCTGCGGGGCCGGGCGGCACGCCTTCGAGTGCTACCGGCGCGGTGCCCGGGTGGTCGCCCTCGACCAGAACGGCGAGGAGATCCGCGAGGTCGCCAAGTGGTTCGCGGCGATGAAGGAGGCCGGTGAGGCGCCCGCGGGCGCGACGGCCACCGCGATGGAGGGAGACGCCCTCAACCTGCCCTTCCCCGACGAGTCCTTCGACGTCGTGATCATCTCCGAGGTGATGGAGCACATCCCCGACGACAAGGGCGTGCTCGCGGAGATGGTGCGGGTCCTCAAGCCCGGCGGCCGGATAGCGGTGACCGTGCCGCGCTACGGCCCGGAGAAGGTGTGCTGGGCGCTCAGCGACGCGTACCACGAGGTCGAGGGCGGCCACATCCGCATCTACAAGGCGGACGAACTCCTCGCCAGGATGCGTGAGGCGGGCCTCAAGCCGTACGGCACCCACCACGCGCACGCCCTGCACTCCCCGTACTGGTGGCTCAAGTGCGCGTTCGGCGTGGACAACGACAAGGCGCTGCCGGTGCGGGCGTACCACAAGCTCCTGGTCTGGGACATCATGAAGAAGCCGCTCGCGACGAAGGTCGCCGAGCAGGCACTGAACCCGCTCATCGGCAAGAGCTTCGTGGCGTACGCGACGAAGCCGCACCTGCCCCGCGCGACCGCCCCGGCCGCGGGCACCGACGAGGCCGCCGACGAGAAGGCCGCCGACGCGAAGGCCGGGGCGTGACGAGCCCCGAGCGCACCGAACGCCTGGTCCTGCCCGGAGTGCTGACGGCCGATCAGGCGCTGGCGACGGTACGCGGCATCCTCGCCGTCCAGCGCGAGGACGGCGCCATCCCCTGGTTCCGCGGCCACCACCTCGACCCGTGGGACCACACCGAGGCCGCCATGGCCCTGGACGCGGCCGGCGAGCACGCGGCGGCGGCCCGCGCCTACGAGTGGCTCGCCCGGCACCAGAACGCGGACGGCTCCTGGTACGCGGCCTACGCCGACGGCGACGCGGACGCCGTCAGCGACGACGGCCGCGAGACCAACTTCTGCGCGTACGTGGCCGTCGGCGTCTGGCACCACTATCTGAGCACCGGCGACGAGGCGTTCGTCGACCGCATGTGGCCGGTGGTCGTGGCGGCCGTGGAGTTCGTCCTGGCCCTCCAGCAGCCCGGCGGGCAGATCGGCTGGAAGCGCGAGCCCGACGGCACCGCCGTCACGGACGCGCTCCTCACCGGCTCCTCCTCCGTCCACCAGGCGCTGCGCTGCGCCCTCGCCCTCGCGGAGCTGCGCGACGACCCGCAGCCGGACTGGGAGCTGGCCACGGGCGCCCTCGCCCACGCCGTCCGCCGCCACCCCGAGCGCTTCCTCGACAAGAACCGCTACTCGATGGACTGGTACTACCCGGTCCTCGGCGGCGCCCTCACCGGCGCCGAGGCCAAGGCCCGCATCGAGGAGGGCTGGGACCGCTTCGTGGTCCCCGGCCTCGGCGTGCGCTGCGTCGACCCCAACCCGTGGGTGACCGGCGGCGAGAGCGCCGAACTCGCCCTCGCCCTGTGGGTGCTCGGCGAGTCCGACCGTGCCCTCGACGTCCTCAGGTCCATCCAGCACCTGCGGGACACGGAGTCGGGCCTGTACTGGACGGGCTACGTCTTCGAGGACGCGGCGATCTGGCCGGTCGAACTCACCACGTGGACGGCGGGTTCCCTGCTGCTCGCGGTGGCCGCGCTCGGCGGCGACGAGGCCACCTGCGCGGTGTTCTCGGGCGAGGCGCTGCCGGTCGGGCTCGACCCGGGCTGCTGCGCCTGACCTGCCGGTCCGGTGCCGCGGGAGCGGCCGCCCCCGTTGCCTGGGGTGGCCGCCCGGCGCCACGGGCGTGCGCTCAGTGCCGCAGGCGCCCCGCGACGAAGTGGCCCACGGCGACGTACACGACCGCGGCGAGTCCGTAACCGCACAGGACCCGCGCCCACCGCTCGTCGAACGTGAACAGGTCGTGCGACCAGCCCGCGAGCCAGCGGGCCACGTCGTGCACGAACTGCACCAGGTCATTGCCGCGGTTGGCGTCCAGGAGGTCCATCAGGATCCACAGGACGAGGATGACGGCCATGACGTCCGCGACGAGGACGATGGCCCGCGCCGCTCCATAACTGTTGGTGCCTCGTGTTCGGGGAGACATGACAACCGGGTACCGGGCTGGGCGCCCTTGAAACCCGTACGTGTGCGTCCTTGAAACCCGTACGGGCGCGCCCGGGTGGCGGTGCGCCGGGGGCGGGGTGAGGCTGCTGCGGGGAGAACCGCCGTCGTTCCCTCCGGGAGGCCACCATGTCGCTCGTCGCTCCGTCCGCCGCCGTCCGCCGCGTCCTCGTCCCGCTGCTGCTGTGCTGCGCCCTCCTGACGGGCACGACGGCCTGCGGAGGTGACAGCGACAAGGAAGGGAGCGGGGCGACACCGACGGGCACCGGTTCGGCGGACCGGCAGAAGTTCGCGAAGACGCGGTTCGTCGCCAACGCGGGGCTCGCCGCCGGGGCGACGTACCAGTGGATCGTGAAGCCCTACCGCGACGGCAAGTTCAAGTCCGGCGCTGACGGTCGCAAGTTCGCCCTGGTCAAGGCGGGCCTCGCGGGCGCGTTCACCTACAACCGGCTGAAGGCCGCCCTGCGCAACGCCGAGGGGGACCCCGCGCTCGCCAAGGCGGTGGCACCCCTGACCAGCGGCATCGACGCGCTGAAGGACCTGCCCGGCAAGCTCCGCAAGGGCGAGGGCACGGACTCCGTGGTGAAGTCCTTCGACGACATGATCAACAAGGTGAAGGGCGCGGGCAAGGACGCCGGGGCCGAGGTGGAGAACCGGGTGCCGTCGGCGGGGGAGCTGACGAAGGGCTGACCCCGGGCCGCCGCCCGCACCCCTGACGCGCCGTCATTTACCCGCTGTTCACCTGGAGTTAGTGGCTCCTCGGGAGTGAAGTCGCCGTCGTCGCCGAGGATCCTGCCCCCGTCACAGGCAGGAGAGCCCGGTGTCCGACCACCCGAGACCGCCCACCGAAGAGCCCCGCCTGACCACGCGCCGCCCCGCCAGGAGCCGCCCCCGCCACCCGCTGCACGTCGTCGCCGCGATGCCCCTTGCCCTCGCGGGCCTGCTCGCCCTGCTGGTCTCGGGCAACGCCCTGCGCCCCTTCGACCGCATCGCCACCGTCGACGGCAAGATGGCCTCCAAGTCCGACTACTTCAAGGACCCCGAGGTCCGGCGGCTGCTCCTGAAGCACGGGATACGCGTCGACATCCACCGCCTCGGCTCGCGCGGCATCGCCACCCAGTCGCTGCGCGACATGGACGTGGTGTTCCCCTCCGGCCAGCCCGCCGCGACGCTGATCAAGAAGCGGCAGCAGCGGACGCCGAAGACGGCCCGCCCGTTCGTCACCCCGCTGGTGCTCGGCACCTTCAGGGACTACGCGCGCACGCTGGTCGCGGCGGGTGTGGCCCGGCCGCAGCGGGCTCCGGGCGGCGCCGAGACGCTGTACTACGACCTCGACATGCGGAAGTTCATGCAGCTGATCAGGGACGAGAAGACCTGGAACGGCATCGACTTCACCGCCCACTCCCGGCGCAGCAACGCCGGCCGCGTCCTCGTCCGCACCTCCAGCGTCTGCGAGTCCAACGCCGCGGGCACGTACCTGAGCATCCTCGCCTTCGTGCAGAACGGCAATCAGGCGCCCGGCACGGAAAGCCGCAACCGGCCCGTCAGACGGATCACGGGCGACCCGGTCCTCGATGTCGCCACCGAGGTCAAGCCGCTGATCAACCTCCAGGGCATGGCCGCCGACGAGCAGGCCGACAGCTACTTCTCCGACGAGGGCGAGGCCATCGCGCCGGTCTCCCTCATCTACGAGCACCAGTTCCTGAAGCACCAGGTGGACCACCAGGAGAAGCGCGGCGAGCAGGACAGCAGCCGCGTCCTGCTCTACCCGTCCCCGCACGCCCTCACCGAACCCGAGCTGATCTCCCTCGACGACGACGGCGACCGGCTCACCGACCTGATGGAGACCGACGACGACCTGCGCCGGCGCGCCATCGAACTCGGCTTCCGGGTCCGCTTCTCCGGCGAGGACGGCACCAGCGAGCAGCTCAACGCCTATCTGCGGGAACACGAGGTGCAGGTGCCGACGCCCAACCCCGACCAGACGAAGGTGGACGCCCCCGACCTGGACGCCCTGGAGCGGATCATCAACCACGTCGGCAGCTGCCCGCCGCCCGGCCAGGAGGGTCCCAGGTGACCACGCGCCTGCGGCAGCCTGCGCTCGCCCTCGGCCTGCTGCTGGTCGCCGCCGTGCTCAGCGGCTGCACGGAGGACTCCGAACCGCGCACCCTGCGGGTCCTCGCCAGCCCCGAACTCGTCGACATGGAGCCGCTCCTCGACGACCTGAGGGACGACACCGGCATCGATCTCGATCTCGACTACAAGGCCACCCCCGACCTGTCCGGGTCCCTCGACGGCTACGACTTCGCCTGGCCCGCCACCGACCGCTCGTACCTGCTGCGGCTCGGCGCGTCCGGCAAGCCCGTGGCCAGGCCCGAGTCCACGGCGGTCATGCGGTCCCCGGTGGTCGTCGGTCTGACCGGGGCCGCCGCGGACCGGCTCCGCGGCGGCGCGCCCGGGAAGCGTCTGAGCTGGGCGGACATCGCGGACGCCGCCGCCGCGGGGTCCCTGCGCTTCGGCATGGCCGACCCGCGGCGCAGCGACACCGGGCGCGCCGCGCTCGTGGGCGTCGCCACGGCCGCCGCGGGCACCGGCAGGGCACTGCGCACCCAGGACGTGTCCTGCGACCGGCTGCGCGGCTTCCGCTCCGGCCAGACCCTCACCGGCGCCAGCTCCCGCGAGCTGATCGACACCTATGTGCGCCGTCAGGACGACGCCGACGCCCTCATCGCGCACGAGTCGGAACTGCTCACCCTGAACGCGTCCCGGAAGCTGCGACGGCCCCTGGAGATCGTCCACCCCGAGGACGGCATGGTCCTGTCCGACTTCCCGCTGCTGCTCCTGAACACCGGGGAGTCCCGGGCGTACCGCGAGGTCGTCGACTGGCTGCACCGCGACGAGACGCAGCGTGAACTGGTGCGGCGGACCTGGCGGCGGCCCGCGACCCAGGACGTGCCGCGCCCCGTCGAACTGCGCGAGGACATCGGCAACGCCCTGTCGTACCCGGACCGGCCGGAGGTCGTGCGGCGCCTCATGGACGACTACGGCACCCCGGGCCGCAGCACCGGCGACCACGTCGTGTTCCTGCTCGACTTCTCGACGTCGATGCGCGGGCCCCGGATGGCCGCGCTGCGGGCCGCGTTCGCCGACCTCAGCGGCGCGGACCCGTCCGCGGCGGGCAAGTTCGCCCGCTTCTACCGGGGCGAGAAGCTCACCGTGGTGCGGTTCGCGGGCCGCGTCCTCGACGAGCGCACGGTGACCGTACGCGGCGACAAGGACCTGGAAGCACTCCAGTCCTTCGTCGCCGAGGGGGAGTTCGGGGACGACACGGCCGTCTGGTCCGCGCTCGGCCACGGCTACACGAGCGCGTCCGGCGCGCTGCGCGAGCACCCGGACCGTCCCCTGTCGATCGTCCTGATGACGGACGGCGAGAGCAACGCGGGCCTGTCGTACGGGGAGTTCACCCGCCGGCACGCCCGCATCGGGTCCGCCGCGCGGGCGGTGCCGACCTTCCCCGTCCACTTCGGCGAGGCCGACGCGAAGGCGCTGCGCCGCGCCGCCGACGCGACCGGCGGCCGGATGGTGGACGCCAACTCCTCTTCCCTCTCCCAGGCGTTCAAGGAGATACGTGGCTGTCGTTGACGGCAAGTGGTGGGACGTGTGGTGGCCGTGGCTGACGGTCTGGCTGGTGACGGCGGTGTGCGTGGCGGTCCTCGTGCGGTACGCCGTGGCGCGCTGGGCCTTCGGGCGGACGGGCCGGCGGAGCGCTTCGCGGCGCCGCCGCACCTTCCACGGTATGTGCTTCTACCTGCACGAACAGCGGGTGATGGACCTCTACCAGACCGGCGGGTTCTCCGCGGCCCTGGAGCAGGAGGTGGCCGACCGCACCAATGTGACGTCCGGGTACGGTCTCTGGGCCAGGTTCACCGGGGCCGCGGGCGCCAAGGCCCGCCGTGACGTGACGAAGGAGCGCTTCACCGTCTACGTCCAGCAGAACACCCCCATCACCGTCATCGGCCTGCTCCTGGACACGATGCGGCGCGAGGACGCCGTCGTGCACGTCGACCTCACCACCGGCCACCTCGTGCCGAACCGCTCCCTCGCCGACGCGCTGCGCCACGGCGAGGACGAGCGGATACCGCTGAGCGCCGTCATGTCGGAGTTCGTCTCCGTGACCGGCCGCTTCACGGCCCGCCGTGTCGGCGGCGACGCGGTCGTCCTCCGGGCCCGGTACGGCGACGGCGATCCGCCCGCGCAGGTGCGGATCAGCTGCGCGGCGGACGGCATCCGCGCGGAGTTCCTGCACGAGGACGACTACTTCAGCGGGGAGTTCCAGGCCCGCTGCCTGGGCAAGGTGCGCACGTGGAACCGGACGGCGGGGGAGCTGACGCTGGACGCGGTGGCGATCTTCCGCTGAGCGGGCGCCGAGCGCTCACGCGCTACGTGTTCAGCTCGGCCAGCACCCGGAGCGTCTCCGGATCGCGCGCGAGGACGAGCAGATCCGTCACCGGCCCCTTGCGCCACGCGTCGAGCCGCTCGGCGATCCGCTCGCGCGGCCCCACGAGGGAGATCTCGTCGGCGAACGCGTCCGGCACGGCGAGCACGGCCTCCTCGCGCCGCCCGGCCAGGAACAGCTCCTGGACGCGCCGCGCCTCCTCCTCGTACCCCATCCGCCCCATCAGATCGGCGTGGAAGTTGCGGCCGGAGTGGCCCATGCCGCCGACGTAGAAGCCGAGCATTCCCTTGACGGGGAGCAGCCCCTCGGCCACGTCGGCGCAGACGGTGGCCCGCACCAGGGGTGCGACCATGAACCCGGGCCGCAGGCCGCTGCCCGCGCCGAGCGCCGCCTCGTAGGCGTCCGTGCGGGTGGGCGACCAGTACAGGGGGAGCCAGCCGTCCGCGATCCGAGTGGTCTGCGCTATGTTCCTGGGGCCCTCGGCGCCGAGGAGGACGGGCAGCCGGGTGCGCAGCGGGTGCGTGAGGGACTTCAGCGGCTTGCCGAGCCCGGTGCCGTCGCCGCCCCCGTACGGCAGCGGGTGGAACCGCCCGTCGAGGGTGACGGGCCCCCGCCGCGCCAGCACCTGCCGTACGACGTCGACGTACTCCCGCGTCGCGGTCAGCGGCGACTTCGGGAACGGCCTGCCGTACCAGCCCTCCACCACCTGCGGCCCCGAGAGCCCGAGCCCGAGCAGCACCCGGCCGCCGGAGAGGTGGTCGAGGGTGAGGGCGTGCATGGCGGTGGCGGTGGGGGAGCGGGCCGCCATCTGCGCGACGGCGGTACCGAGCCTGATCCGCGAGGTGTGCGCGGCGATCCAGGTCAACGGCGTGAACGCGTCCGACCCCCAGGCCTCGGCCGTCCACACCGAGTCGTACCCGAGCCGCTCCGCCTCCCGCACGAGCACGAGCTGCCCCGGGTCGGGGCCACGCCCCCAGTAGCCGAGCGCGAGACCGAGCCGCATGTGCCCTCCTCGGTACGGGACAAGGGAACTGACGTTGCGTCAACTGAGTGCCGTCGCCGCAGGACTGTACGGCAACGGCCCCCCGCCCGGAAGGGCGAGGGGCCGCGTCTGACGACGGTGCCGTGTCGGCTCAGCCGCGCTGGATCCCCGTGGTGTCCTGAAGGACGCCGCGGCGGCCGTCCTGGGTCTGGGCCACGAGGCTCTGGCCGCGCTGTTCCACGGCCAGGTACCAGGTGCCGGGCGCCAGTTCCGCGATCGGGGTCGGCGAGCCGTCCTCGGGGTAGAGCGGACGCGGGACCGGGACGGCGAACCAGAACGGCGAGAAGTCACCGGCCGCAGCGGCGGCCGCAGGCTGCGACTGCGCGGGCGGCGGCGTCTGACCGCCACCCTGCGGCTGGCCGCCGTACGGCTGCGCGGCCGCGGGCGGCTGCGCACCGTAGGGCTGACCGGGCTGGCCGCCCTGCGCGCCCGGGTAGCCGTAGCCGCCCTGCGGCTGACCGCCGTAGGGCTGCGGAGCGGCCGGGCGGGCGGCGCCCATGAGGGGGGCCTTGAGGGCGGGGACGATCTGCGTGGCGATCGCGGCGGCCACCAGGACCAGGGCGCCGATCAGGCCGAGGATGAGGCCGGTGCCCGCGTCGGGGCTGTCGGCGCTGCCGCTCTCGCCCCCGAACCTGCTGCTGATGATCTTGAAGATCTGGTCGTAGGACTGGCCGGTGTCGAAGATCGCGCCGAGCGAGCTCCAGGCGGCGGCGAAGGTGAGACCGATGCCGAAGGTGCCGAGGTCCAGGCCAGCGACCTTGCGCTGGGAGCCCATGGCACGGCTGACGACGATGAGCACCGCGCCGATGATGCCGGCGAGGTACACGCTCATCAGCAGGTTGCCGTTGTCCCAGGCGGTCGGCACATCGTCGCCACCGCCGTCAAAGGTGTCGAGGAACGAGGCGATGAAGAGCAACACCGCTGCTCCGATCACCACGCCGTCGCCTCGAGTGAGGGAGCGGAAATTCACTTCAGGTCCTTCGTCAGTCGTCTCGTCGTTAGAGGCGTCGCTGTCGCTGTCGCCATGGTCGCGGTGCGCGAAGCGCGGGGGTGGCCCCTCATCGTAGGGGCGACACTATCGCTCGGTCAGCCGGGATGTCTGCTCGGGATAAAGATCGTCACTCAGTGAAGATCTCGCGGTTGCCGTCCCGTGACGAGACGGCGTCGAACACGTCACGACATGGGGTGATACCGCGACATGTGCCTGAAGCCGCCTAGCTGCGCAGGAAGTCCGAGATGCCGTCCGCGATGCCGAGGGACGCCTTCCGGCGCCAGCCGCCGTCGGTGAGGAGTGCCTCGTCCTTCGGGTCGCGCATGTTGCCGCACTCGATGAACACCTTGGGCACCTTGGACAGGTTGAGGCCGCCGAGATCGCTTCGGGTGTCCAGGCCCGTGCCGTCGCCGACGTAGTTGGAAGGGGCGCTCCCGGTGGCGCTGAGGAACCGGCCCGCGATGCGCTCGCCGAGGTCCCGGGACGGCGCGACGACGGCCGTGGTGTCCGCTCCGCCGCCCCGCACCCTCGCGGGCAGGATGACGTGGAAGCCGCGGTTGCCGACGGCGGAGCCGTCCGCGTGCAGCGAGACCACGGCGTCGGCGCGGGCGTCGTTGCCGATGCGGGCGCGCTCGTCCACGCACGGTCCCCAGGGCCGGTCCGCGTCGTGCGTGAGGCGGACGGTGGCGCCCTGCCGGAGCAGCTCGTCGCGCAGCCGGTGGGCCAGGTCCAGGGTGAACCGGGCTTCCGTGTAACCCCTGTTGGTGGAGGTGCCTGTGGTGTCGCACTCCTTGGAGTTCGTCCCGATGTCCACCTGGCGGTTGATCTCGGCGGTGTGCTGGAAGTTGCCCGGGTTGTGGCCCGGGTCGATCACGACGACCTTGCCCTTGAGGGGCCCGGACGGGGCGGGGCGGCCCGCGTCGGGCCGGCCGGACGGCTCGGTGCCGCCGTCCGGTCCGGAGGACTTCGACGGTCCGGAGGGCTCGGCGGAGGATCTGGGTGACGTGGAGGATTGCGAGGGGCTGGTCGGCTCGGCGGACCCCTTCGGGTCCGCCCCGCCCGGCTTCGACGCGGAGCCCTGCTCGGAGCGGCCGGCGGAGGGCAGCGCTCCGGTCGGCTTGCCGCCGTCGGAGTCGCCTGCCGGGTTCCAGAGGAGATAGCCCGCGAGGGAGCCCGGCACCAGGACGGCGAGGGCGAGCACGAGCGGGCGGCCGCCGGGGAAGCGGCGGGGCGGGCGTGGGGGCTGACTGTCCGGACCTACGTACGACACGGGAGCGAGCCTATCCGCGCCGCCCGGCGGCCACACCGGTTCGGCGCAGGACGCGCAGCGAGTCCGTGGCCGAGACCTCCGTGAACGCGCCGGACTCCAGGGCGCGGAGGTAGATCCGGTACGGGGCCTGCCCGGTCCACTCGTCCACCGGGGCGGGGAACACGTCGTGGATGACGAGCAGCCCGCCCTCCGCGACGTGCGGCGCCCACCCCTCGTAGTCCGCGCCCGCGTGCTCGTCCGTGTGCCCGCCGTCGATGAAGACCAGGCCGAGCGGGGTGTTCCACAGGGCGGCGACCTGTGGGGACCGGCCCACGACCGCGATGACGTGGTCCTCCAGACCGGCGCGGTGCAGGGTCCTGCGGAACGTCGGCAGCGTGTCCATGAGGCCGAGGTCCGGGTCCACCGTCGCCGGGTCGTGGTAGTCCCAGCCGGGCTGCTGCTCCTCGCTGCCCCGGTGGTGGTCGACCGTGATCACGCTCACTCCCGCCGCGCGCGCCGCGTCCGCGAGCAGGACCGTGGAGCGTCCGCAGTACGTGCCGACCTCCAGGAGCGGCAGCCCGAGCGCCGCCGCCCCGGCCGCCGCCGCGTACAGGGCGAGTCCTTCCTTCAACGGCATGAAGCCCTTGGCGGCCTCGAAGGCGTCGAGGACGTCGGGACCGGGTTCTGCGGGGGCCATGGGCTCCTCCTCGGGGCGGCGGGCGCCCGCGCGTGTCGCGCGGGCGCCCCATGGTGCACCACACCCCCCGTCATGGGGGTGACGGGGGGTGCGGTGGCCTTCGGCCCATAAGGGGCGCGGGGAACTGCGCGAGCAACCAGCGTCAAGCCGCAGACGCGTCTGCCGAGGGCCCCGCGGCCGCGTCTGCGGCTGTTTCGTGGCCGGCCGCGCCGTTCCCCGCGCCCCTCCCGGGGCGGTTGAAGGCCTCAGGCCAGTACCTCGCTGGGGCCCGCCAGGGCCAGGTCCACCTCCACCGGAGACCCCTCGCCCCGGTGCGTCGCCGATGTCGCGTGCGGTGCGTGCCCCGCGGCCGTCGCGGCGAGTACATAGGCACCGCCCGCCGGGACGGCGAGGGCGTACCGTCCCTCGCCGTCGGTGAGCGCCGCGCCCGCCTGGCGGCCGCGGTGGTCGATCAGCGTGACCTTGGCCCGCTCGACCGGCGTCCCCGAGGGGCCGAGCACCCGGCCCCGGAAACCGCTGAGCGCCCGCTCGGCCGCCTCCAGGTGGGCGTCCTCCTCGCTGCTGGCCCGCAGCTGCGGCTTCTGCTCCGCCACGGCCCGGCCGCGGCCCGGCAGGAACAGGGCGAGCAGCAGGCCGAGCGCGACCGCGCCGGTGGCGATGAGGAAGGAGATGCGGAAGCCCGACATCGTCGGCACGTCGACGGTGCCCACGTGGTGCGCGGTGTTGGCGAGGACCATGCCGATGACGGCGCTCGACACCGACGTACCGATGGACCGCATCAGGGTGTTCAGGCCGTTGGCCGCGCCCGTCTCGGAGGGGTCGACGGCGCCGATGATCAGGGCGGGCAGCGAGGAGTACGCGAGGCCGATGCCCGCGCCCACGATCACCGCGATGACGATGGTCTGCCAGGCGGCGCTCATCAGGCCGAGGCCCGCCCCGTAGCCGATCGCGATGATCAGCAGACCGAGGATCAGGGTGATCTTGGGCCCGTACGTCGCCGAGAGGCGCGCGTACACCGGCGCGGTGAACATCATCGTCAGGCCGAGCGGCGCCACGCACAGGCCCGCGACCACCATGGACTGGCCGAGGCCGTAACCGGTGGACGTGGGCAGCTGCAGGAGCTGCGGCAGGACGAGCGAGATGGCGTAGAAGGCGACGCCGACCATGATCGAGGCCAGGTTGGTGAGCAGCACCTCGCGGCGGGCGGTGGTGCGCAGGTCCACGAGCGGTGCCTTCAGGCGCAGTTCGAGGACGCCCCACAGGAGAAGGACCACGGCGGACGCGGCGAAGAGGCCGAGGGTCAGGCCCGAGCCCCAGCCCCAGTCGCTGCCCTTGGTGATGGGCAGCAGGAACAGGACGAGTCCGGCGGACAGGCCGAGGGCGCCGAGCACGTCGAAGGTGCCCTGGGCGCGCAGCGGGCTCTCCGGCACCAGGAAGACGATGAGCGCCATCGCGAGCACGCCGAGGCCCGCGGCGCCGAAGAACAGCGCGTGCCAGTCGGTGTGCTGCGCGACGAGCGCGGCGGCCGGGAGCGCGAGCCCGCCGCCCACGCCGATGGACGAGCTCATCAGGGCCATCGCGGAGCCGAGCTTCTCGCGCGGCAGCTCGTCCCGCATCAGGCCGATGCCGAGGGGTATCGCGCCCATCGCGAAGCCCTGGAGCGCGCGGCCCACGATCATCACGAGCAGATCGTCGGTGAACGCGCACACCAGGGAGCCGACGACCATCACGGCGAGGCTGGTGAGCAGCATCTTCCGCTTGCCGAAGAGATCGCCGAGGCGGCCCATGATCGGGGTGGAGACGGCGCCCGCGAGCAGCGTCGACGTCATGACCCAGGTGGCGTTGGAGGGCGCGGTGCCGAGCAGGGCCGGCAGGTCCTTGATGACGGGGACGAGCAGTGTCTGCATGACGGCGACGACGATGCCCGCGAAGGCGAGGACGGGGACGACGCCGCGGGTGCCGCGTGCTGCGGGGTCCGCGGCTTCCGCGGCTTCCGCTGCGTCCTCTGCGTCCTCAAGAGGGTGGGTCGTCGCTTGGGACATGGGTGTGCGGCCTCCGGGGCGAAGGTGGGGCGCGGGGGCCGCGGGCGTGCGGCGGCGGGGTCCCGCTGGTACATGCAGCATGAACCTGTATCCCCGGGCGACTATTCCGACGCATGACGAACTGGAGGAAATCTTGACTCTCCGTTGACCCGGCCGCCGAGGCCCCGGACCTAGTCCTTCCGCCCCAGGACTCTGCCGCCTTTTTCCGATGTACGGGGCATGTTCCTGCTGTCAGCATGGAGTCCATGCTGCAGACCCCCGCCGACACCCCCACCTCCCGGATATCCGGTCGCTCCGCCCCGCCGACGTGGCTCGTCGTGGCCGTCGCCTGCGCCGGGCAGTTCCTCGTCGTCCTCGACGTGTCCGTCGTGAACGTGGCCCTGCCGTCGATGCGCACCGACCTCGGGCTGAGCGCCACGGGCCTGCAGTGGGTCGTCAACGCGTACTCGATCGCCTTCGCCGGGTTCATGCTGCTCGGCGGCAGGGCGGGGGACCTGTTCGGCCGGAAGCGGATGTTCCTGGTGGGCCTCGGCCTGTTCACGCTGGCCTCGCTCGCCGGGGGGCTCGCGCAGGAGGGCTGGCAACTCCTCCTGGCCCGCGCGGTACAGGGCCTCGGCGCGGCCGTGCTCGCGCCGTCGACTCTGACGATCCTCACGTCCGCCGTGCCCGAGGGCGCCGCGCGGGTGCGGGCCATCGCCACCTGGTCCGCGGTGGGGGCGGGCGGCGGTGCCGCGGGCGGCCTCGTCGGAGGCCTGCTCACCGACGGCCTCAACTGGCGCTGGGTGCTGCTCGTCAACGTCCCCGTCGGCGTCCTCGTCCTCGGTGCCGCGCTGCGCTGGATCGCCGAGAGCCGCGCCTCGGGGGCGCGCCGCCTCGACCTGCCCGGCGCCGTCCTCGTGACCGGCGGCATCGCCACCCTCGCGTACGGCATCGTGCAGACGGAGTCGGTGGGCTGGACGGCCGCCGCGACCCTGGTGCCGCTCGCCGCCGGACTCGCCCTGATCGGCGCCTTCCTCGCCGTGGAGGCCCGCGCCAAGGCGCCGCTGATGCCGCTCGGCCTGTTCCGCGTGCGGTCGGTGTCGGCGGCCAACGCCACCATGTTCGTCTGCGGCATGGGCATGTTCGCCATGTGGTTCTTCATGACCCTGTACGCGCAGAACGTCCTCGGCTACAGCCCCCTGGAGGCCGGGCTCGCCCTGATCCCCAGCTCCGTCAGCGTGGTCGTCGGCTCCAAGGTCGCCCCCCGCCTCATGCGGGTCATGGGGGCGCGCAGCGTCACGGTCCTCGGCGTCCTCGTCGGCGCCGCCGGGTTCGTGTGGCAGTGGCGGGTCCTCGACGCGGGCGGCGCGTACGTCACCTCGATCATGCTGCCCGGCATCCTGATGATGCTCGGCGCCGGACTCGCCAACACTCCCCTCGCCTCCCTCGCCACCAGCGGCGCGGATCCCGGCGACGCGGGTCTCGTTGCCGGTCTCGTCAACACCTCCCGCACCATGGGCGGTTCCCTGGGCCTCGCCGTCCTGTCCACGATCGCCGCCTCCCGCACCGGCGGCCACGAGTCCACCCGAGCCCTCGCCGAGGGCTACGCCCAGGCGTTCCTGTGGGGCGCGGTGTTCCTGACGGGGGCGGTGGCGGTAGTGCTCGTAGGCATGCCGCGCGCCGATCGAGCTGAAAGCCCGTCCGGCGCTTGAGGACGAGCCGTTCAGGCGATGCGCTGCTGGGGGCCTTTTTGCGCTGCGGCGGGTGGTTTTCAGCCCGTCTGGCGCTTGAGGGTGAGCTGTTCGAGCGATGCGCTGCTGGGGGCTTTTTTGCGCTGCGGCGGGTGGTTCTCAGCCCGTCCGGCGTTTGAGGACGAGCCCGCGGGGCGACAAGCGCCGCTGTGGGTGGTTGTTCAGCCCGTCCGGCGTTTGAGGACGAGCCCGCAGGGCGACGAACCCGGCACGAGGCTCACAGCCAGAGCTGGCGGCGAACCCCGCACAAGGCTCACAGCCAGCCCTGGCGGCGAGCCTCCCGCACGGCCTCGATCCGGTTCCGCGTCCCCGTCTTGCCGATGGCGGCGGAGAGATAGTTCCGCACGGTCGACTCGGACAGGTGCAGCTTCGCCGCGATGTCGGCGACCGTCGCCCCGTCGACGGCCGCCGCGAGCACATCGGACTCCCGGCCGGTGAGTGGATTGGGCCCCGCCCCGAGCGCCGCCGCGGCGAGCGCGGGATCGACCACGGTCTCCCCGCGCAGCACGGCACGGATCGCCTCGGCGAGCTCCTCCACGGGCCCGTCCTTGACGAGAAACCCCGCCGCACCGGCCTCCATCGCGCGCCGCAGATACCCGGGCCTGCCGAAGGTGGTGAGAATGAGGACCCGGCACTCGGGGCACTCCTCGCGCAGGTCGGCCGCCGCCTCCAGACCGCTGCGGCCCGGCAGCTCGATGTCGAGCAGCGCCACGTCGGGACGTGCGGTCAGCGCGCTGTGCACGATCTGGTCACCCGCCCCGACCTGCGCGACGACCTCGATGTCCTCCTCCATGCCGAGCAGCAGCGCGAGCGCGCCGCGCATCATGCCCTGGTCCTCGGCGAGCAGGACTCTGATCATGGGCTGTGCTCCTCCCGGGCGCCCGCCCGCGCGGGCCCTGCGGTTCCGGCCCCCGCCCGCGCGGGCCGGGGTGCGGTGGTGTCGGTGACCGGCAGCACGGCCGCGACCCGGAAGCCCCCGCGCGGCCCGGGCCCCGAGGTGAGCGAGCCGCCCGCCGCCGCGAGGCGCTCGGCCAGGCCCTTCAGCCCGCTGCCGGGCGTGGTCGAGCCTACGCCGCGACCGTCGTCCGTGATCAGCAGACGGGTCTGTTCGGCGGTGCCGGTGACCTCGATGTCGCACCGGGAGGCCCGCGCGTGCCGGACGACGTTGGTGGCCGCCTCCCGCACCACCCAGCCGAGCAGCGCCTCCGACCGCGGGTCGAGCGGCGGCCCTGACTGCCGGACGGTCACCGCCGCACCGGCCGCGTCGAGCAGGTCCGAGACCCGGTCGAGCTCGGTGGCGAGCGTCCCGTTTCGGTAGCCCGTGACGGCCTCGCGGATCTCGGTGAGGGCCTGGCGCCCGACGGACTCGATGTCGGAGATCTGGGTGAGCGCCGCGTCCATGTTCCGCGGCGCGAGCCGCCGCGCGGCCTCCGACTTCACGACGATCAGCGAGAGGGTGTGGCCGAGAAGGTCGTGCAGGTCCCGGGAGAAGCGCAGCCGCTCCTCGGCCACCGCGCGCCGGGCCAGCTCCTCGCGGGCGGCGCGCAGGTCCCGCACCGCCTCCGAGAGGGACAGGATCGCGGCCGTCACCATCGTGGACAGGAACGTGCCGTACGCGATGTTGATGCCGTCCCAGCCCTCCTTGAACCCGGCGACGGCGCCCGCCAGCGCGCTCAGGCCGAGGCCCACGGGGCCGAGCCCGCGCCCCCGGACGACCGCGCCCACGGCCAGGCCGAACAGCGGGAAGTACATCAGCCAGCTGCCGCCGTACGCGGCCGCGAGGCCGACGGTGAGCGCGCCCATGGCGAGCAGGGCGGCCGTCGTCGCGCGCGACTCGCGCGCCCGCTTGTCGAAGGCGCGGAAGGCCACACCGATGTAGAGGGAGTTGAAGGCGAGCAGGCCGATGCCGCCGATCCACGGGTTCGCCGCTTCGCCCTGGAGCAGGTGCGAAAGCGCGCCGAGGCCCATGAGCAGCCAGGGCAGCAGCGCGAAGCCGTTGGGCGGCCCCGGCCGTGTACCGGCGTCCGCCTCGCCCGCCCGCCCCGGCGCCGGCTCACGCCAGTCGGCCTGCCGCTCCCGCCGGGCGGCCCGACGGGTGCGCAGGCCGTGCGGGCGGCAGGTGACCCCGTTCTTCCAGGACATGTCTCGCTCTCCGTTCCGGTGGGCCCGCGTCCCCCGCGGCCCGGTGCGGGTCTTCCCCGCGCGGTACGCGGTTCCCCCTGCCCCGTAGACGGTACGGAGCCGGGCCGCCGCGCGGCAGGGCGGTCCGTACCGAACCCGCCGGTACACATGTCACCGCCGGAGGCGGCGGGGCGGCGGGGCGACGGGGCGGCAGGACCCGACCGGATCTGACGCGACGTCAGCACCCTTCCCAAGCGTGGAGCGCTGGGCTATACATGGGCCATCGGCCTAGAACGCGTTCTAGAACGTACGAGGGGATGTGCCGGAACGGACGCCGGGCCGCCGCCGGACGACCTCGGTGCGGCCGACGGTGCGGACGGACGCACCGAGGTCTCGCCGCCCCCGCGCCCCCGGCCCACAACCCGCAGCCCTCACCCCGCAGCCCCCGACCCGCGATCCGCAGCCCTCAAACCGCGATCCGCAGCCCCCGACCAGCGATCCGCAGCCCGCGAGGAGCCGCCACCCCATGCCCATCGATGCCGCGAAGGCCCTGGCCGCCGAACCCCGCAGCGCCAGGATCGCCTGGGATCACAAGGACGTCCAGCTCTACCACCTGGGCCTCGGCGCCGGTGCCAACCCCGATCTGCCGAGCCCCGCCACCGACCCCGACGAACTGCGCTACACGCTGGAGTCCCGGCTGCACGTCCTGCCCAGCTTCGCCACCGTCGCGGGCGCGGGCATGGGCATGATGGGCGGCCTCGCCGCGCCCGGCATCGACGTGAACCTGGCCGCCGTCCTGCACGGCGGCCAGCGCATCGAGCTGCACCGCCCGATCCCGGCCGCGGGCGGCGCGGCCACCACCTCGAAGGTCGCGGCCGTGTACGACAAGGGCAAGGCCGCCGTCATCGTGCTGCGCTCACAGGCGGTCGACGACGACGGGCCGCTGTGGACCAGCGACGCCCAGATCTTCGCGCGCGGCGAGGGCGGCTTCGGCGGCGAACGCGGCCCCTCCGCCCGCCTCGACGTGCCGCAACGTCCCTTCGACCGGACAGTGGAACGCCCCGTACGCCCCGACCAGGCCCTGCTGTACCGCCTCTCCGGCGACTGGAACCCGCTGCACGCCGACCCCGAGTTCGCGAAGCTCGGCGGCTTCGACCGGCCGATCCTGCACGGCCTGTGCACGTACGGCATGACGCTCAAGGCCGTCGTCGACACCGTCCTCGGCGGTGACGTGACGCGGGTGCGCGCCTACACCACGCGGTTCGCCGGCGTCGTCTTCCCCGGCGAGACGCTGCGCGTCGGCATGTGGGAGTCGCGGGGGCGGGTCCAGGTGGTGGTCACGGCCGTCGAGCGCGGCGACGCGCCCGTCCTCGCGGACACGGTCGTGGAACTCGGCTGACTTGGTCGTGGAACTCGGCTGACTCGGTCGTGGAACTCGACCGAACGAAAGGAGTCGCACAGTCATGCGCGCAGCCCTACTGCACGAGACAGGCCAGGACAAGCTCGACGTGCTCGACGACGTGGAGGCGGTGGGATTCGGCCCCGGCAGGGCCAGGATCCGCATCCGCGCCACGGGCCTCTGCCACTCCGACGTGTCCGCGATGAACGGTGTCCTGCCCCAGCCCGCCCCCTTCGTGCCGGGCCACGAGGGCGCGGGCGAGGTCCTCGACGTCGGTGACGGCGTCACCCACGTCAAGGAGGGCGACCGGGTCCTGGTGTGCTGGCTCCCGGCGTGCGGGCGGTGTCCCGCGTGCAGGCGCGGCCAGACCCAGCTGTGCCTCGCCGGCTTCATGAACGCGGGCACCCCCAACTTCCGCCGCACCGACGGCGGCGCGGACGTCTTCGGCTTCGCGGGCACCGGCACCTTCGCCGAGGAGGTCGTCGTCGACGCCTCCTGCGCCGTACCGATACCGGACGACGTGCCCTTCGACATCGCTGCGCTGATCGGCTGCGGCGTGACCACCGGACTCGGCGCCGCGATCAACACCGCCGATGTCGCCGCGGGTTCCTCGGTCGCCGTCATCGGCTGCGGCGGCGTCGGGATCGCGGCGATCCAGGGCGCGCGGGTCAAGGGCGCCGCGGAGATCGTCGCCGTCGACCCGGTCGCCTCCCGGCGCGAGGCCGCCCTGAAGTTCGGCGCCACCCGGGCCGTCGCCCCCGACGAACTGGCCGACGCCCGCCGCACCGTGACGGCCGACGAGGGCTTCGACTACGTCTTCGAGGTCGTCGGCAAGTCGTCGACCGCGCGCACGGCGTACGAGACGACACGGCGCGGCGGCACGCTGTGCGTCGTCGGCGCGGGCGCCATGGACGACCAGGTGCAGTTCACCATGTTCGAGCTGTTCTTCGACGAGAAGCGCATCCTGCCGTCGCTGTACGGGGGCGGGGACGTGCTCAGGTCGTACGAGCGGGCCATCGCGCTGTGGCGGGCGGGGCGGATCGACCTGGAGGGGATGATCACCCACCGGGTGCGGCTCACCGAGGTCAACGAGGCCCTGGAGCAGATGCGGTCCGGTACCGCCCTGCGCACCTGCATAGAACTCTGATCCACACGCTGATCCGGACTCTGATCCACACGCTGATCCGGACTCTGACCCGAGAGGAGCACGCCCCGCATGTCACCGTCACCGTCGGAGCCCCTGCCCCTGCCCTTGCCCCTGCCCCTGCCTCTCGACGGGCTGGCCGCCGTCGTCACCGGAGCGGGCCGCGGCCTCGGCCGGGCCGAGGCGCTCGAACTCGCCCGGCTCGGCGCGAGCGTGGTCGTCAACGACTTCGGCCAGGCCGGCCGCGACGGCTCGGGCCAGGCGTCGGCTGGGCCCGCCGAGGAGGTCGCCGCCGAGATCCGTGAGGCGGGCGGCAAGGCCGTCGCGCACACCGGTGACGTGGCCGACCACGAGCAGGCACGCGGACTCGTCGGGTTCGCCGTCGAGACGTACGGAAAGCTGGACGTCCTCGTCAACAACGCGGGCATCCTGCGGGACCGCATGGTCTTCTCGATGTCGGAGGACGAGTGGGACTCGGTGGTCCGCGTCCACCTCAAGGGCCATTTCAACACCATCCGCTTCGCGTCCGCCCACTGGCGCGCACGCTCCAAGGAAGCGGGCGGCCCGGTGTACGGCAGGATCGTGAACACCTCGTCGGAGGCGTTCCTCGCCGGGTCCGCCGGGCAGCCCAACTACGCGGCGGCCAAGGGCGGGATCGTGGGCCTCACCACCTCCACCGCCCTGGCGCTCGCCAAGTACGGCGTCACGGCCAACGCGATCTGCCCGCGGGCCCGCACCCGGATGACGTCCGACGTGTTCGCCGGCTTCGCCGAGCCCGCGCCGGGAGAGCTGGATCCGCTGGCGCCGGAGCACGTGGCGCCCCTGGTCGGCTATCTGGCCTCGCCCGCGGCGCGACGGGTCAACGGGCAGGTGCTCGTGGTGCACGGCGGGATGGTGGCGGTGGTCGAACGGCCCCGCGTGGCCGTCCAGTTCGACGCCCCGGCCGGGCTCTTCGACTTCCGGGACCTCGACGAGGCGATGTCGCCGTACTTCGCGGGGCGGCCACGAGGGGAGACGTTCGCGGCGGCGGAGCTACTCGGCCTGCGGCGCGGGACGGGCTGAATCGTCCCCTCAGCGAAGAACTCCGCCCGCCCACCCCGGAGAAGGGGTGGACGGGCGGGGAGAAGAAGCGGTTCAGCCCTGGTCCTGCTGGCGGCGGTGACGCCCCCGTGGGGCCGCCTCCTCGTCGTGCTCCGCCACCGGACCCCGGTGCCGCCCGCCCCCGGTGCAGTTCGCACTCCCGGAGAAGGCGAGGCCTTCCCGGGGGTCCCTCACACCCGGTTCGCGCGGCTCGGCGGCCACATTCTCGGTCATCACAAACTCACCCCGTAGCAAAGATCGTTCGTACAGCCGGGCGAGTCTAACCGCCCGTGCCGCGCCCGCCGAGGGGTGCCTGCTGCAAGGGCACGGGGCGCGTCGCGCGCACCGTGCCGGCAGCCGCCACCACCTCGGCGGATGCCTCCGCGGTGCTCCCCGCGACCGCTGCGTCCGGCGTGTCGCGCCCCGCGCCCCCGGGGGCGGGAACCTCGACCCGGGCCATCCCGCAGGGCACGCTCCCGGTCACGTACGGCAACTCGAGTACACCTTGCGGCGTGCAGCGCCCGGACCCGGCGAACCACCCGTCGGGGGCGGCCAGTTGATGGACGCGGCGCTCGGTGGGCCGCCAGCCGTACAGCCAGGGAGCCGAGGCGCCCGAGCCGTCGTCCACGCGCAGGGCGACCGCGCAGCTCTCCGGCAGCAGCGTCCGCCCCGGCTGGATCGCGAACGGTGTCACCTCGCGCCCGGGGAGCCGCAGACACGCGGGGAAGCGCACGGGCCGTGTACTGCCGAGGACCCCCCAGCCGAGCCGGGTCTCGCCGGGGGCGTCGGAGCGGACGAGGACCAGGCCGCTGTCGGCGTCGGCCAGCAGCAGCCGGTCGTCGCTGTCGGCGGCGATCTGGAGCAGCGGCGTCACCTCGCCGCCCCGCTCCAGGTCCACCGCCACGGTCTTGGTGCGGCCGTCGAGATCGCGGTCGAGCGCCAGCATGCGGTTGGCGCGGTCCAGCCAGACGCCGCCGGTGCAGCGCCCGGGGATCTCCGCGAGGTGCTCGGGCCCGAACGAGCCGCCCGCCACCAGCCACACGGACGTGGAGCGCGCCCCCGCCGCCAGGGCGTAGGCGTAGGCGCCGTGCGGCGCGGGCGGCAGCAGGGACAGCTCGTCCCCCGCGTCCTGAGCGAACTCGACGCCGCCGAGCGGCAGTTCACCGGTGCCCGGCCCGGTCGGGTAGACCAGCGAGAACAGATGCCGCCCCGCCGCCCGGCGGTGCACGAGCACCCGGCCGTCGGCCATCGGGAGGACCCGGGTCCCGGGCTCCTCGGGCTGGTGCGCGGGCAGCGGCACCGCGTACGGCTCGGCGGAGTCCAGGGTCCAGCGCTCGGGGAACCAGCAGCCGTCGCGCTGCGCGAGCCGGGCCGCGTAGGTGCCGTCGGCGGTGATGGCCGGGGGAGCGGCGGGCTCCGGGCCGGGAGCGGGGCCCCGGGCCGGGGGCGCGGGGATCGATGGCTCGGCCACAGGGGCTGTCATCTGGGGTCACCTCCGTCGGCGACGTTAGTTTTCCGCCGCGACGGCGTGGCTCGTCGGCCGCGCCCTTCACGCGTATGTGTGGCGAAGTGACGATTCGCCTGAGGGGCGGGGGGTGGGTGTGCTGGTGGGTGCGGGTGGGCGTCGCTCACGCGGCGCCCCCGGACCTGCCCCTTCCCGGCCCCGGACCGGCCCCTTCCCGGCCCCGGGGCTCCGCTTCCCGGCCCCGGGGCTCCGCTTCCCGGCCCCGGGGCTCCGCGCCGGACCCCGCTCCTGAGCCGCCGGAGGGGCTGGGACTCTCGCCGACGCGGACGTAGCCGCTCGTCAGCGGCCCGTCGCTGTCCGTCACCCAGGGGTCCAGGGGGACGGCGGGAAGGTAGCCTTTCCCCGTGCCCCGTCTGTCTGAAGTCATCGCCGCCCTCGACGCCCTGTGGCCCCCGGACCGGGCCGAGCAGTGGGACGCCGTCGGCACGGTGTGCGGCGCCCCCGAGGCCGAGGTCTCCCGGGTCCTGTTCGCCGTCGACCCCGTCCAGGAGATCGTCGACGAGGCGGTGCGGATCGGCGCGGACCTGCTGGTCACGCACCACCCGCTCTATCTGCGCGGGACGACGACGGTCGCCGCGTCCACGGTCAAGGGCCGGGTCGTGCACGACCTGATCAAGAACGACATCGCCCTGCACGTCGCGCACACCAACGCCGACACCGCCGACCCGGGGGTCAGCGACGCCCTCGCGGGCGCCCTCGACATCCGCGTCGTACGCCCCCTCGTACCGGATACGACCGACTCCGCAGGCCGCCGCGGCCTCGGCCGGATCTGCGAGCTCGAACACCCGCTGACCCTCGCCGAGTTCGCCGAGCGCGCCGCGGAGCGGCTGCCCGCCACCGCGCAGGGCATCCGGGTCGCGGGCGACCCCGGGCGGACGATCCGGACCGTCGCCGTCAGCGGCGGCTCCGGCGACAGCCTCTTCGACGCCGTGCGCGCCGCGGGCGTCGACGCCTTCCTCACCGCTGACCTGCGCCACCACCCGGCGTCGGAGGCCCGCGCCGAGGCACCGCTCGCGCTGCTCGACGCCGCGCACTGGGCCACCGAGTGGCCCTGGTGCGAGCTGGCGGCCGCGCAGCTCGACGAGATCTCCGACCGGCACGGATGGGGCCTTCGCGTCCACGTCTCGAAGACGGTCACCGATCCCTGGACCGCCCACGCGGCGTCGTCCTCCGCGCACCCGGCTGCCGACGCCACCTCCGCAGCGAGCGCCCCTTCCGCCCCTACTGATTCCCTTGGAGCCCCCAACTGAACGCCGCGCCCGCCGACCAGATCCGCCTTCTCGACCTCCAGGACCTGGACCTCCGCCTCGCGCAGCTCGCGCACAAGCGCAAGTCGCTGCCCGAGCACGCCGAGATCGAGTCGCTCACCAAGGACCTCACGCAGCTGCGCGACCTGCTCGTCGCCGCGCAGACCGAGGAGAGCGACTGCGCCCGCGAGCAGACCAAGGCGGAGCAGGACGTGGACCAGGTGCGCCAGCGCGCCGCCCGCGACCAGAAGCGCCTGGACTCCGGTGCGATCACCTCCCCGAAGGACCTGGAGAACCTCCAGAAGGAGATCGCCTCCCTGGCCCGGCGCCAGGGCGACCTGGAGGACGTCGTCCTGGAGGTCATGGAGCGCCGCGAGTCCGCGCAGGAGCGCGTGAACGAGCTGACCGAGCGCGTCGGCTCCGTCCAGTCGAAGATCGACGACGCGACGGGCCGCCGTGACGCCGCCACCGCCGACCTCGACCGCGAGGCCGGGACCGTCACCAAGGAGCGCGAGGTCGTCGCCGGGTCCATCCCCGCCGACCTGCTCAAGCTGTATGACAAGCTGCGCCAGCAGCAGGGCGGCGTCGGCGCGGCCAAGCTCTACCAGCGGCGCTGTGAGGGCTGCCGCCTGGAGCTGAACATCACCGAGGTGAACGAGGTCAAGGCCGCGTCCCCCGACACGGTGGTGCGCTGCGAGAACTGCCGCCGCATCCTGGTGCGCACCTCCGAGTCCGGCCTGTAAGGGGCGGCAGCGGTGCGGGAGTTCATCGTCGAGGCCGACGGCGGCTCCCGGGGCAACCCGGGCCCCGCCGGCTACGGCGCCGTCGTCATCGACCCGGCGACCGGGGAGACCCTGGCGGAGGCCGCCGAGTACATCGGCGTCGCCACCAACAACGTCGCCGAGTACAAGGGCCTCGTCGCGGGCCTCGGCGCCGCCCACGGCCTCGACCCGACGGCCCGCGTGCACGTGCGCATGGACTCCAAGCTGGTCGTCGAGCAGATGTCGGGCCGCTGGAAGATCAAGCACCCCGACATGAAGCCGCTCGCCGCGGCGGCCGCGCGGGTCTTCCCGCCCGGCCGGGTGACGTACGAGTGGATCCCCCGCGCGCAGAACAGCCACGCGGACCGCCTCGCCAACGAGGCGATGGACGCCGGCAAGCGCGGCGAGCAGTGGTCCCCGTCGGCGTCCACGGCCGACCTCGACCGCCCCGCCCGGACTCCCGCCGCCTCAGGTGCCTCCGGTGCCCTCGGTGCTCTCGGGGTCGAGCCGGGGGGCCCGCCGGGGGATGCGGCGGCGGGCGCGGCGCGGGCGCGGGCTGCGCTTGCGGGGGCGGGAGGGAAGTTCTCGGAGGCCAGGGCCGGGGCGGGGGACACGGCGACCGTGTACGGGGCAGGTGTCGATGCCCGCGAGACGGTGTCGGCGGACTCGGCGGACTCGGTGGATGCGGTGGATGCGGTCGACGCGGCGGGTGCTGCCGGTGCTGTTGCTGGTGCTGTTGCTGGTGTCGTTGACGCGGCGGACGCGGCTGATGTGAGGGCGGCGCGGTCAGTGGCGGTGGCGGGTCATCCGGTGACCGGCGTCGGCACGGGCACGGGCCCCGGTACCGGGGCTGAGGCCGCGGTGGCCGCACCGCCCGTGGGATGGGCCGCGCCCGCCGACCTCGGTGCGCCCGCCACCTTCGTGCTGCTGCGGCACGGCGAGACCCCGCTCACCCCCCAGAAGCGCTTCTCCGGCAGCGGCGGCAGCAACCCGTCCCTCTCCGACATCGGCAGGGAACAGGCCGTGCGGGTGGCGGCCGCCCTGGCCGCGCGCGGCACCGTGCAGGCCGTGGTGTCCTCGCCGCTGCTGCGCTGCCAGGAGACCGCCCGCACCGTGGCCGCCCGGCTCGGTGTCGACGTACGGATCGAAGAGGGGCTGCGGGAGACGGACTTCGGCGCCTGGGAGGGGCTCACGTTCGCGGAGGTGCGGGAGCGGCAGCCCGACGAGCTGAACGCCTGGCTGGCGTCACCGGACGCGGCACCGCCCGGCGGCGAGTCCTTCGCCGAGGTCAGCGCCCGGGTGGCGGCGGCCCGCGACAAGCTCCTGACCGACTGCGCGGGCCGTACGGTGCTGCTCGTCACGCACGTCACGCCCATCAAGACCCTCGTCCGGCTCGCCCTCGGCGCGCCCCCCGAGGCGCTGTTCCGCATGGAGCTGGCGGCGGCGTCGCTGTCGGCGGTGGCGTACTACGCGGACGGCAACGCGAGCGTGCGCCTCCTCAACGAGACGGCGCACCTGCGCTGACGCGCCCCCCGGCGGCTCGGCATGGCATGGCATGGCTTGGCTTGGCTCAGCGCAGTGCCGCGGCCTCGCGGGCCAGGGACTCCACCCGCGTCCAGTCCTTCGCGGCGACCGCGTCGCCCGGAAGCATCCAGCTGCCGCCGACGCAGCCGACGTTGCGCAGGGCGAGGTAGGCGGGCGCGGAGGCGGGGGTGACACCGCCGGTGGGGCAGAACCGGGCCTGCGGGAGCGGGCCCGCGAGGGACTTCAGATAGGCGGTGCCCCCGGCCGCCTCCGCCGGGAAGAACTTCATCTCGTCGACACCCTGCTCAAGGAGCGCCACGACCTCCGAGGTGGTGGAGACCCCCGGCAGGAACGGCACCCCGGACGCCTTCATCGCGTCGAGCAGCGTGGGCGTCCAGCCCGGACTGACGAGGAAACGGGCCCCCGCGTCGACCGCGTCCGCGACGTTCGCCGCCGAGATCACCGTCCCGGCGCCCACGACCGCGTCCGGCACGCCGTCGGCGATGGCCCGGATCGCGTCCAGGGCGACGGGGGTCCGCAGCGTCACCTCGATCGCGGGCAGGCCGCCTGCCACGAGGGCGCGGGCCAGCGGCAGCGCGTCTGCCGGGTCGTCGATGACGACCACGGGGACGACCGGGGCGAGATCCAGCACGGAGGCCTTGGCGGCGGCAGCGGGGTTCATGCGGTCATCGTGCCCCGGGGCACGCATGCTGCGCAAAGCCCGTTGCGCACTCTGCAACGCCCTGTCCGCGACCCGCGGCCGACCCGTCCCCTCCCCGAGGCCGGAAGGGCTTTTCTTCCCCTCCCGCCCTCCCGCCCTCCCGTCCGCCCCTTCCCCCGCGCTGCCGCGCTTGTCCTCAATCGCCGGACAGGCTCTCTTCCCCACCCGCCCGCCCCTTCATCGCGCTTGCGCGCTCGTCCTCAATCGCCGGACGGGCTCAATTTCTCGCCGGTGCGGCACCGTTTGAGTCTGCTGCGGCGATCTTCCAGCCTGCTGCGGCGACCTATCAGCCTGTCCGGCGATTGAGGACGAGCGCGCAGCGCGATTTCAGCCCGTCCGGCGTTTGAGGACGAGGCGCGGAGCGCCGACAAGAGCTGGGGTCCAGGGGGCGCAGCGCCCCTGGTTACGGGAAAGGGGCGGGCCTGGGGCGCCCCGCGAGGGCACCCACCCACCCCCGGGCCCCCGCTCAGTGAATCTCCCGCACCACCACATCGAGAGCCCAACCCCGCCCCGCCCGGGAGGGCTCCTCCGCCTCGACCACGTACCCGAGATCCCGCAGAGCGGAGACAAGCTCGGCGGGCCCCGAGGGCACCGCACCGGAGGTGAGGAGGGACCGCACGATCCGCCCCTTGGTCGCCTTGTTGAAGTGCGACACGACGGACCGCCGCTCCACCCCGTCCACGACCTGCGCATGCAGCACCCGCACGGTGGCGGTCCGCTCCGCGACCTCCCCCTTGGGCCGCCACGCGGCGGCGTACGCGGAGGATCGCAGGTCGAGGACGAGCCCGTCCCCGGCGGCAGCGGGCAGCACGGACGCCATGGGCCCCCGCCAGTACGCCCCGAGCGCCCCGAGCCCTGGCAGTTTCACGCCCATCGAGCAGCGGTACGACGGAATCCGGTCCGCCACCCCCACCGCCCCCCAGAGCCCGGAGAAGACGAGCAGCGAGCGTGCGGCCCGGCGCCGGGCGGCCGTGTCGAGCGAGGCCAGGTCGAGGGCGTCGTACAGCACACCCGTGTAGATCTCACCGGCGGGCCGCGCCCCCGCGGTCCGCAGCCCGGCGTTCTTCGCGACCTCGCCTCGCAGCCCCTCGCTGAGCCCGAGGACCTCGCGCGCCTTGTCCTCGTCGGCGGCGCACAGCTCAACCAGTTCGTCGAGGACGGCGGCCCGTGCCTCGGCGAGCCCCGGCAGGGACAGCGACTCCGGCTTCAGAGGCGCCCCCCTCCCGGACGGGGCCTTGCCTTCTGACGGCGGCAACAGGACGAGCACGATCACTGCTCCGATTTCGTTCGAAACGACAGAGGAAAACAACAGAGGAAGAGGAAAACAACAGAGGAAGGGGACGCGGACGTGGACGCGGCCCCCGCGAAAGGGTACGGCGACGAACGGGCACAGCGACGAGCGGCACGACAGCCGAGGACACAGCGCCGAGCGGCACAGCGGAGGACGGGACGGCAGCGCGCGGCACAGCGCAGGACGGACGGGGACGGCAGTGACGGGGAGGGCAGCGACCGACACGGCACCGAGCGACACGGCACCGAGCGCAGGACGGCAGCGACGGGGACGGCAGCGACCGGACGGCAGCCGAAGGGCACGGCAGCCGAGGGCATGGCAGCCGAAGGGCATGGCCGGGCCCGTCGGCCGAAGGGCACGGCGTGCCGACCCCGCGCCCCCGACCTACGCTCGGTGCATGCCCCGCCGCCAACTCCACGTCACCGGCGCAGCCGAAGCACCGCTACGGGCCGCGCTGCGCGACCTGCGGGCCCGCCTCGACGTCCCGCAGGGCTTCACCGCCGAGGCCCGCGCCGAGGCAGAGCGCGCCGCGGCGGCCCCGCGCCTGCCGGACGAGGACGCCACCGGCATCCCCCTGTTCACCGTGGACCCGCCGTCCTCGGTCGACCTCGACCAGGCGATGCACCTGTCGCGGCGCTCGGGCGGCGGCTTCCGGGTGCGGTACGCGATCGCGGACGTGGCCGCGTACGTCACCCCTTCGGGGGCGCTCGACGCCGAGGCCCACCGCCGCGTCACCACCCTCTACTTCCCCGACGGGAAGGTCCCCCTGCACCCCACCGTGCTCAGCGAGGGCGCGGCGAGCCTGCTCCCCGGCCAGACCTGCCCCGCCGCGCTGTGGACGATCGACCTGGACGCGGACGGTCGCACCCTGAGCACCGACGTGCGCCGGGCCCTGGTGCGCAGCCGCGCCAAACTCGACTACGGGAGCGTCCAGTCCGCCATCGACGCGGGCACCGCCGAGGAGCCGGTGGCGCTGCTCGCCGAGGTGGGGCGGCTGCGCGAGCGACTGGAGGTCGAGCGCGGCGGCATCTCGCTGAACGTGCCCGAGCAGGAGGTGACGGAGCACCCCTCCCCGGGCGGGGCGCACGGCCCGCAGAGCACCTACGACACGCACGGCCCGCAGGGCACGCACACCACGCGCGGCACACATGACACACACACCATGCACGCCACGCACGGCACACATGACACACACAGCACACACAGCACACACAGCACACACGGCACCTACGAACTGTCCTTCCGCGCCCCCCTCCCCGCCGACGGCTGGAACGCCCAGATCTCCCTCCTGACCGGCATGGCCGCCGCCGAGCTGATGATCGCCTCCGGCGCCGGGATCCTGCGGACGCTGCCCACCGCCCCCGACGGCGCGGTCCGCCGCCTGCGCCACACCGCGAAGGCCCTCGGCATCGACTGGCCGCACCACGTCCCGTACGCGCGGCTCATCCGCTCCCTCGACCCGCGCGAGCCGCACCAGGCCGCGTTCCTCCAGGAGTGCACGACGCTGCTGCGCGGCGCCGGGTACACGGCGTTCAGCGGCGGCGAGGTGCCGGAGCTGACGACGCACGCCGCCGTGGCCGCGCCCTACGCGCACTGCACGGCACCGCTGCGCCGGCTCGTGGACCGCTACGCCGCCGAGCTGTGCCTGGCCGCGTGCGCGGACGCACCGCCCCCGGAGTGGGTGCTCGCGGCGCTGCCCGGCCTGCCCCGGGAGATGGCCGAGGGCACCCGGCGCGCCAACTCCGTGGAGCGCGCGTGCGTGGACATCGTCGAGGCGGCACTCCTGAAGGACCGGGTGGGGGAGATCTTCGACGGTGTCGTCGTGGACGTACGGGAGCGGACACCGGACGTCGGCACCGTGCAGGTGGCCGATCCGGCCGTCGTCGCCCGGATCGAGGGCGGCGGGGCGGCCGGGCTGCCGCTCGGGGAGCGGCTGCGGGTACGGCTCACCCAAGCGGATCCCGGACGGGCGCAGGTCCTTTTCGCTCCGGCTTGAGGGCGTCGCCCCGCTCCTGCCAGAGGGCGTCGCCCCGCTCCCGCCTGAGGGCGGCGACCAGGGCGCGTGGGTCGTCGGCGTGCAGCCGCACCACCTCCGCGCGGGCGTGCAGCCCCATGGGGCGTACGAAGGCGACGGGCCGCACCAGTTCGACGGTCACCGTCGTCTGGTGGCCGACCGCGACGTCCAGGGAGCCGTCGTCGTGCACCTGCACGGTGCGTCCCTCGGGGTAGCGCCGGTCCACGCGGACGGACCGGATGTCGGCGGCGGGAACCGTGACGTCCAGGTACTGCCCGTACCGCACCCGCAGTGATCCGTCCGCGCCCACCACGTGCGGCCGCGTCACGCACCCGGCGTGCAGCGCGAGGATCTGCACCATCGTGTAGACGTCCACGAACAACAGGGCGGCGTGCACGGCGGGCCACGGCACGACGACCGCGAGGACGACGGTCTCCACCACCGCCACGAACGCGAAGCCGAACAGCATGGCGGTCTGCGGCCCGGTGTACGCGGTCGCGCGCGCCCCCGCCCCGACGCCGTGCCGCCGCCGCGCCACCCACAGCCCGAGGCTGACGAACCCGCGCAACTCGTGCACGCACAACCGGCGCAGAACCCGCAAGGCCCGCCGCACCTGCGACTCCCGCGACTCCCGCGGCCCCCGCGGCCCCCGGCTCACGGGTGCCACCCCGGCCGCCCGGTGAGCAGCCGCATCATGTGCCGGATCGCCGCCGCCTGGGCGGGTGCGAAGTCGTTGAGGAACGCTTCGCCGAAGGCGCTGCCCAGAGGGGCGGCGTCCTTCGGCGAAGCGACCTCCTTCCCCGTGTCAGGGACGGGGGGAGCCTCGCGGTCCTCACCCCCGTGTACGAGGACCGCGAGGAGATCTTCGGGCATGACGGCCGCGAGGTCCTTGCCGAGCGGCTCCACCCGCGGGTCGTCGGGCGCCGCGTCCACCAGGTCGTCGAGGCGGGCGTACAGATCCCGCAGCCGCGCGGCGAGGTCGCCGTCGTCGGCGAGCCCGCGCAGGGCGCCGTAGAGGCGGTCGCGCAGCTCCGGGTCCGCGGTGACGTCGAAGAGGGCCAGGTGCTCCAGGTCCTTGGTGGCGGCCGCGGACTCGTTCGGGTGCAGCCGCCCGAAGAGGTCCGCGAGGCCCGCCGACACCGGCCCCTCACCGGGCAGCAGCCCCTCGCGCGACATCTGCAGCAGCTCGGCGAGCCGCTCCCGCCGGGCCCTGATGTCGGCCTCCTGCCGCGCGAGGTCGTCGTCCAGCTCGGCGAGCACCTCGGTGAGCTCGCGCCCCGCGTCGTCCGCGAGGACGTCCCGCACCTCCTCCAGGCCGAGCCCCAGCTCGGTGAGCCGCTTGACGCGGGCCAGCGCGATGGCCTCGCGCAGCCCGTACTGGCGGTACCCGTTGGGCCGCCGCGCGGGCTCGGGCAGCAGCCCGAGGTGGTGATAGTGCCTGATGGCGCGCGTCGTGAGCCCGACGGCAGCCGCGATCTCTCCGATGCGCATGCCCTCAAGTAGAAACGTTGACGCTACGGCAAGGTCAAGCCTGTGGGCAGTCGATGCCGCGACGGCATGAAATGAGGGATGCGAGGCGTTCCCGTACTGAGTACGTGGATGACGCGTAGGACACGTACGAGGCTCAAGGCGCGTACGAGGCTCAGGACGCGTACGAGGCTGACGCGACGCGTGACTACGAGGCCGACGCGTGACGGGGGACGAATGACGGGGGACGGCGGAACGATGACCGGAACCGAGGACGCGCGGGCCGGCCGCGCACGGGGGGCTCAGGGCGCTGCACCCGGAGCCCAGGGCGCTGCACCCGCAGCTCAGGGCGCTGCAGCCGGAGCCCAGGGCGCTGCACGCTCGGCTCAGGGTGCTCTCGGCCTGCGCGGCCCCACCGCGGAACGTGCCACCTGGACCCGCACCGCCCTGGGCGCGAGCAGCACCCTGGACCTCCTGACCGCCCGCTTCGACCGTCACCGCTACGCCCCGCACGCGCACGAGGAGTTCACCGTCGGTGTCTGCGTCTCCGGCACCGAGATCATCGACTACCGGGGCGGACGCCTCGACGTCGGCCGGGGCGCCGTCGTCGTCCTCGCCCCCGGCGAGCCGCACACCGGCAGGCCGGGCTCCTCCGGCGACGGCTACGCGTACCGGGCGATGTACCCCACCCCGCACCTGCTCGCCGACGGCGCCCGCACCGTGCCGCACTTCCGCGAGGCCGTCCTCGACGACCCGGAGCTGGCGGCGGCCCTGCGGGCGGCGCACACGCGCCTGAGCGCGGCGGGGGGCCCGTGGCAGCCGGGAGCCGCGCGGCCCGCCGACCCGGCGGCGACGCTGGCGGCCGAGACCCGCCTCACCGAACTCTTCGCCGCCCTGGCCCGGCGCCACGCCACCACGGGCACCAGTGTGCGGGAGCCGGCCACGGCGGGCTCCTGCGTGGCACTCGCCGTCCGCGACCGCCTGGCCGACGGCGTCCTCGCCCCGCCCACCCTCACCGAACTGGCCACCGACCTGGGCCTGTCCCGCTACCAGCTCCTGCGCGCCTTCCGTACGACGATGGGGATGCCGCCGTACGCCTGGCTGGCGCAGTACCGCGTCACACGGGCCCGCGGGCTCCTGGAGAGCGGGCTGCGCCCGGCGGCGGTCGCGGGCCTGGTGGGCTTCGCCGACCAGGCGCATCTGACGCGTTGGTTCCGCCGGGTGATGGGGGTGACTCCGGCGGCGTACCGCAGCAGTGTGCGGGCCGGTGCCGCCCTGGGGGCCGGGTCCGGTCAGCCCTGACCGGGCTCGGGGGCGTCCTCGGGGGCGCCGAGCACCGCGGACGCGCGCTGGAGCGGGCTGAGGTCCGGCTCGGGCGCGGTGTGACAGGTGAAGCCGAGGCGGACCATCGCCCGCTGGACCTCGGCGGCGCTGAAGTCACGGCGGTCCTGGCCGGTGACGACTTGGCCCACCTGCTTGAGCGGGAACTGGCGTCGGCTGATGGTCACGTACTCACCGGTGACGGGCTCGGGCTTGACGCCCCGCATCGATTCGAGCACTCCCGACTTGGTCAGGTCGAAGGGGAAGCGAGCGATGACACAGCGCATGAGACCTCGCAGAGAGAAGGAGAAAGGGTGAGAAGACGAAGAGAAGACGAAGAGAAGACGAAGAGAAGAGAAAAGCTGAAGCAGGCTGAGACAGACAGGCAGAGTGTCAGGCGGCCGCGTCGACGACCGGCTGCCGCTGGGCGGTCTGGCGCTTCCCCTGCGCGGTACGGCTGCGAAGGCCGCGCTTGGTGGTGCTGCTGCGCCGGGGACGCTCGACGGGCGGCGCGGTGACGGTGACGGGAATCCCGGAGGGAGCCTGGGCGCCGGTGATGCGGTGGAGTTCGGCCTCGCCGGAGCGGACCCGGGTGGACTGCGGGGTGATGCCCGCGGCGGCCATCAGGCGGTCCATCCCGCGGCGCTGGTGGGGCAGGACGAGGGTGACGACGCTGCCGGAATCACCGGCACGGGCGGTGCGTCCGCCGCGGTGCAGGTAGTCCTTGTGGTCGTTGGGGGGATCGACGTTGACGACGAGGTCGAGGTGGTCGACGTGGATGCCGCGGGCGGCGACGTTGGTGGCCACGAGGACCGTGACGTGCCCGCTCTTGAACTGGGCCAGGGTCCGGGTGCGCTGCGGCTGGGACTTGCCGCCGTGCAGGGCGGCGGCCCGGACGCCGCTGTTGAGCAGGTGCTCGGTGAGCCGGTCGACGGCGTGCTTGGTGTCCAGGAACATGATCGAACGGCCGGTGCGGGCGGCGATCTCGGTCGTGGTGGCGTGCTTGTCGGCGCCGTGGACGTGCAGCAGGTGGTGTTCCATCGTGGTGACGGCGCCCGCCGTGGGGTCGACGGAGTGGACCACCGGATCGTGCAGGTAGCGCCGGACCAGGAGGTCGACGTTGCGGTCCAGGGTGGCGGAGAACAGCATCCGCTGGCCTTCGGGGCGTACCTGGTCGAGCAGGGCGGTGACCTGGGGCATGAAGCCCATGTCGGCCATCTGGTCGGCTTCGTCGAGGACGGTGACGGCGACCCGGTCCAACCGGCAGTCCCCCCGCTCGATGAGATCCTTGAGCCGTCCGGGCGTGGCGATGACGACGTCGGCGCCGCCGCGCAGCGCGCTCGCCTGCCGGCCGATCGACATGCCGCCGACGACGGTGGTCACGCGCAGCTTGACGGACCGGGCGTAGGGGGTGAGCGCGTCGGTGACCTGCTGGGCGAGTTCCCTGGTGGGGACCAGGACGAGCCCGAGGGGCTGCCGGGGCTCGGCGCGCTGTCCGGCGGTACGGGTGAGCAGCGCGAGGCCGAAGGCCAGCGTCTTGCCGGAGCCGGTCCGCCCGCGGCCGAGCACGTCACGGCCGGCGAGGGTGTTCGGCAGGGTGGCGCCCTGGATGGGGGTCGGCACGCGCATGCCCTGCGTGGTCAGCTCGGCGAGCAGGTGCCGGGGCAGGTCGAGGTCGGCGAACTCCGCGGCGGCGGGCAGCGCGGGCGTGATCGTCTTCGGGAGGGCGAACTCACCCTGCACGGGGGCGGGGCGACGGCCGGGGCCGGCCGGGCGCGAGCCGCTGCGGCGGGAACGGTTGTTCGCGGTCGTACGGTTCGAGTTCGTGTGTGTGCGGTTCATGAGGAACCTTCCTTGACGCGGCACGTATCAAGGAATTCCCGCGGCCGATGAGCGGCAGCAGTACGGGGAACCGCGAGATCGAGCCGAAACTGAAGCGTGCGGCGGCATACGGGCGGTGAGGCCGGAAATTGCGGCGACCGTTCACCGTGCAAATGCGCTTGGCTGTCCGGGTGCGGCGGCGGCAAAAAGGGGAGCGGCCGGTTTGGGGATAAGCGATCCGCCATCCGGCATCCGCTGTCCGTCATCCACCATCCGTCGCGCGAACTTCCACCGGGTACTGGTGGGAGTGCTCGGGTACTGGTGGGAGTGCTCAGGTACGAGCGAGGGCCCGCGCCCCGAGGCGCGGGCCCTGCTCGTGCGGTGTGCCGGGGGTCAGGCGGGAACGATGTTCTCGGCCGTCGGACCCTTCTGGCCCTGCGCGATGTCGAAGGTCACCTTCTGGCCTTCGAGCAGCTCACGGAAGCCCTGGGTGGCGATGTTCGAGTAGTGGGCGAACACGTCCGCGCCGCCGCCGTCCTGCTCGATGAAGCCGAAGCCCTTTTCCGAGTTGAACCACTTAACGGTGCCGGATGCCATATCAATCTCCTCTAACAGGGCAGTGTCCGAGACCCGCACTGTGCGGACCCCGCGTCGCTGCGATGATTGACCCATCCGGAAAATGACCGAAAATACAAAAGTGCTTCCAGCGACCGATTGGCCGTTGGAGGCACTTGGAGTTTTGGGAACCACAACTGCAACTGAGAACGACAGTAGCACGCCGAAGCGGGGACGGAAGCGGAGAAAATTCCACCCGGCGCGCCGTGCGAGATGTTTTCATCGCGCCCTGCCCTTATTTCTCATTCCGCGGCGACAGCTATGGTGCGGGATCCTCGGGGTGCGTCTCGGCGGCGGACCGCCGGCGCAGCTCTTCGTTGATGCGCTTGGCCTCTTCGAGCTGGTCCTCGAGGATGACGATGCGGCAGGCGGCTTCGACCGGGGTGCCCTGGTCGACGAGTTCACGGGCGCGGGCGGCGATCTTCAGCTGGTAGCGCGAGTAGCGGCGGTGTCCGCCCTGGGACCGCAGCGGGGTGATGAGGCGGGCTTCGCCGATGGCGCGCAGGAAGCCCGGGGTGGTGCCGAGCATCTCGGCGGCACGGCCCATGGTGTAGGCCGGGTAGTCGTCGTCGTCGAGACGACCGAGGGGGTTCTCTACGGTCACTGGCACCTCTGTCGGCTCATGCAGGCCCCAATGTCTATGACGCTCAGGGGAGATTTTCGCCATCGTACGACACCGAACTCCTCCTCCCGCGCCCCCCGTAAACCTCCCCCTTCTCCCTCTCGTCTCTCCTCCTCAGCAGGAGAGACGAGAGGGAGAAGGGGAAGAGCAGGAGAGGGGAGGAGAGGGCTCCTCCGCACGCCCCGGCCCGCAACAACGTTCAAGACGCGACGACCGGCCCTGTCCGAAACTCCCCCCATGACTGCACGAGGCTGGCTTCTCTTCTCGCTCATGGGCGTCCTGTGGGGCATCCCGTACCTCATGATCAAAGTGGCGGTGGACAGCGATCTGACGCCGTCGATGGTGGTGTTCACGCGCTGTGCCCTGGGGGCCGCGCTGCTGCTCCCCTTCGCGATACGCCAAGGCGGGCTGCCCGGCGTCCTGCGCACGCACTGGCGCCCGATGCTGGCCTTCGCGTGTGTGGAGATCCTGGGCCCGTGGTGGACCCTGACGGACGCGGAACGCCACCTGTCGAGCTCCACCGCGGGCCTGCTGATCGCCGCGGTCCCCATCATCGGGGCGCTGCTCGCCCGCTTCTTCGGCGACACGGAACGCCTCGGCCGCAGGCGGGTGACGGGTCTGGCGCTCGGCTTCGCGGGCGTGGCGGTGCTCACCGTCCCGCATCTGACGGGCGGCGACGCCTGGTCCCTGACGGAGGTCATGATCACGGCACTCGGTTACGCGATCGCCCCGCTGATCGCGGCCCGCCACCTCAAGGACGTCCCCACGCTCCAGCTGATCGCGCCCTGCCTGACCCTGGCGGCGCTGGTCTACGCCCCCGCGGCTGCGGTGTCCTGGCCGCGGGAGATGCCCGACACCCGGACGCTGGCGGCCCTCGCCGGCCTGGGCGTCATCTGCACGGCGCTGGCGTTCGTGCTCTTCCTCGAACTGATCCGCGAGGCCGGGCCGACGCGTGCGGTGGTCTTCACGTACATCAACCCGGCGGTCGCGGCGGCGGCGGGCTTCGCGTTCCTCTCCGAGACCATCACCGCGTCCTTCGCCGCCGCCTTCGCCCTGATCCTCGCCGGATCCTTCCTGGCCACGGCGGCCTCCGGCCCACCCGCCTCCGGCACGGCGCCCGCGCCCCGGCGGGTACCATGGTCGGCACGGCAGACGAGCCGGGCGGGCGGCCGCGTGGGGGTCCTTGTGGACCTCCCCGAGGAACGTCCGGGCTCCACAGGGCAAGGTGGTGGCTAACGGCCACCCGGGGTGACCCGCGGGACAGTGCCACAGAGAACAGACCGCCGAGGGCTTCGGCCCCCGGTAAGGGTGAAACGGTGGTGTAAGAGACCACCAGCGCCTGAGGTGACTCAGGCGGCTAGGTAAACCCCACCTGGAGCAAGGTCAAAAGGAGCGCCGTGAAACGCGCTCTGCGCGGACGTTCGAGGGCTGCCCGCCCGAGTCCGCGGGTGGACCGCACGAGGCCGGCAGCAATGCCGGCCCTAGATGGATGGCCGTCGCCGAGGGGCTCGCGAGGACCCTTCGGAACAGAACCCGGCGTACAGCCCGACTCGTCTGTCGGCTACGCGAGACGGGCCCCTGATCTGGTCTTTCGCCTGATCAGGGCCTTCCTCGCGGCGCCGCGTCGCGTGATGACTACTCACTCTTTGTGACTGTCACTGCCTGCTTCTCGGTGCTGTGTGGCGATCCTGTGGCGGTCGGCAGGGGCCAGCGGAGAGGGTTCGATGACCCCGGCTACTGATCGTCCTAGGCCGACCCGAGCAGAGATCAAAGTCCCTGCGATGCTTTCGGTCCGCACCAAAGGCGCGCTAGCCGCAGACCTAGAGATCGCCCTCAGGGCGGGCTGCACGGCTGCCGACGCCACCAGGGCAGCCTTCCGGCTGCTGGCTGAGGCGATCTTTGAGGCGTGGGCGACGGGCGAGGTACCGGTGGGCGCCATGTCGGCCCGACTGAAGCTCGACGACCAGGCGGTATGGCAGAAAAGTCGACAAACGCTAGTAGCTCGACATGACGAAGCCCTCTCCTCCAGGAGGGGGGCTTCGCTGTGCTCACTGCCCAGGTAGATTCGAACGCGTGAGTGTGAAGCGAGATGCGGTCGAGGTGCCTCCGCGGACGCACGCGGACGGCGCACCGCCCCTCGTGACCGTCCTGAACCGGGACGAGTTCCGGACTCTCAGCGTCCGGCTAGAGGGCCAGGAGCGCCGCGCCGTTGCCACAGAGGTGCGCGAGTATCGAGATGGCCGCCGGGCCCTGCACGCGGCCGTGTGGCCCGCCTTGAGCGACGGACGGCGTCGACTGTGGGTGTGGTGGGACCAAGACGCCGACGCCTCTCCTCGCGCGCTACGAGCCCAGCAGAGGCCGAGCCCTCCGACGGCGACGAACGGCGCGTGCGGTCGGCGGACATCGAAAGACAGCCGGCGGTCTCGCTGCGCCGTATGACAGTCAGCCCCGTACCCGTTCAAGTGCGTATCGGAGGGCAGTGGCATGACGCCGAGCTGCACTCACGACCGACGTACAAGAACGGCAGGGAGTCTGTAGAGGCGCGTGTGACCTTCATCGAGGGCGGTTGGCCCATCCGGTATTGGCGCCACTACTGGTGGGATGAAACGGCCTTCAGGCCTGGCTGACGGGAGCCTCACGAAGGTTCGGAGAGCTGCTTGGCCATGACGGCATATAGTGGAGCATCGACGAAGGGTTTCGACTCGCTGAGCTTGTCATAGCCCCACCTTTCGTACAGGGCGATCACGCGGGGGTGTGCAGTGTCGACGAAGAGCGTTGCGTAGTCGGCGTTCTGAGTACCGACAAGCGCGTTATGGAGTGCTCTTGCGGCTCCGGTTTTCCTCCATCGCGGGTCCACCATCAGCTCGGAGACGGCGAAAACTCTGGTCTCGGGCGTCAACCACTCAGGGTCTTGGACACCGCGCCACCATCCTCCAGGGCTAAAGGCGGCGCCGTACACGTATCCGACAGGATCCCCCTTGTCGAAGCCGATCACACATGCCCAAGTCTGCTTCGCGGACCACGCATCCACAAATTGCGCGAATCGTTCGCGAGAGTGGAACTCATCATGCTCCTCCGCGTATGCGTCGTCGTGGATGTCGAGGAGTAGAGCCCTTATGTCCTTTGCGTCTTCAGGGCCATAATGCTTCAGATCCATTGATGAGACCTTTCGATCCAGTCAGTAACCTCAGGTGCCCTCGACCCAGATTCCTGAAGCGCACGTCGCACCTTTCCGAGCATGTCAGTGGTGCGCTTCGACCCAGACCCTTTAGGTAGCATCTTGTAAGCCTTGAGTCCCGTGGAACAGGCCAGTTCCAACTCGCCCTGACGGGCCTGCGAGAGCGCCAGATGGGTGGTGTAGAGAGCGCGGTTTCGAATCATCTCGGGACGGATTGAACCCAGCGTTTTGTGGAAAAAAGCTTCCGCGCGATCGTAATCGCCGAGGGTGAACCAGACACTCGCGCCAAGGCCGTAAACTTCACTCTGGTCGTAAAAGGAGATCCACTCCGGGCGAGCTGTTTCCGCGGCTCGGCTAAAGGACTTCTCGGCGGCGCTGAGAGCGCGGATGCAAGTGCTGGCGTGGTTCATTCTCGCCAAGGATCGGGCATTGCGCATGTGCGCCAACGAGGCGTACAAGGGGTCTCGCCGGGCAATCGCCAGAGATTTCATCACGTCTGCTGCGGAAGCTCCTTCTGCGAAGTCTTCGCGCTGGCGCGCAGTCATAGCTAGGTGATTCCATACGTGGTACTGCGTCTCGGTGTCTCCGGACAGGCCAGCGAACGTAACGGCTTTCTCAAGATGGGTGCGGGCCCGCCTGTGCGATTTTGCGTCGATTGCAGCGAACGCGGCCGAGCTAGTCACGTTCGAGGCCAGACGGTGAAGTCGCTTTCGGATGCCGCTTGATGTGGCCCCCAGAGACAGTGACGAGCGGATTCGAAGAGCTAATTCCGTAGCGTGAGTCTCAACCCCATGGAGGCCTCCAATGCGCCAGTCATCTTCCAGGATCTGAACGTACTCCGTGTGGAACCGATCGACGTCACTGAGGCCGAGCCGCTTGCTGGAGGGCGCGGCTATGGCCAGCGATGTACCGCCCGCAGCGGTAAGAAACCTACGACGGTGCACGTCGTCCTCCGGTTGCCCAGCTTTCTGCTTGCTCCTTACAACGAAGCCTAGGTCTGGTGCGGCTGTTTGTAGAACCCGCTCGATGCAAAGCCTGATCCTGTCCTGCGGCCACCTGGTTTGGGCCCTCAGCCAACGTCGGACGTCTGAGTCTGTGACTCGACCCAACGAGCCCGTCAGGTTCTCCAGCTCGGTGTTGACGAGCCTCGCCAACTCGGCCTGGCCGATGCCGAGTTCCCTCATGCGCGCCTCTAGTGCGGCGTTTGCGTACACGGTCTGACGGTAGCGGCCCGGGAGCGCTCAGTGACAGCTCGAAGGTAAAAAACACCGGGCACATGCGATGAGCTGCCCCAGTAATCCCCTGTCACGCAACTGCCGATCCTCCTTGACTGGTTGCCCCAGAAGACCTCTCTCTTAAGGCGGACGGCAACATGCAGTCGGGAGCGCGTGTCAATGGTGCTGGCCAGAGCGTGGAGCAGACTGACGGTGCGACGGTGCCCGTCCGTGGCGTACGCGCTCTCGGGCCTCAAGAGTTGGTGACATGGCGTCCGCCTGGCGGATTCGTCGACATCGCACACGCTGACCTGAAGGGCGTCGCTGACGCGCTCGGGGAGTTGCTGTGATCCCGGAGTTGCACGAGACAGCATTCGACTCCAAGGCCAAGCGCGTCGGAGAAGTCATGAGTTTCGAAGGCCCGTACATCCAACTCCGTCCGCTACGTGGCGGCCTGGAATGGGACGCCAAGCCCGAAGACCTGTCGCCCGCCGTCCCGCTCGAACGGCTCGCCTCGAACCGAACCAGCCTCATCGAGGAGTGGGACCGGTGAAGCTGCCGTTACTCCGACGCATCCTTGTGGCGCTCCGGGCCAACGCTCGTCGAGCACCAGGGCGGCACTCCGCTCAACACTTCGCTGCGGCGCCCTTGGCAGGGAGCCGGTGGGCGAGGCCATGGCAGAGCCCGAGCAGCAAAGAAGCCCCACAGCTCTTGCCGTTTCTCACGCGCGAGACAACCATGCCGCTCCGCGTTGCGAGACATGACGGCCTCCCAAGCGAGGCAGCAGAGCACAAGCGACGTATACAGCGCCGATTAGCAGTCGCGTATTCAGAACTGAACTGCGACCGCGATTACGCCCCAGAGGGCGTCACAGGAGTTCCGTCGGAGGCGGCGCGGTGAGCGTAGCCCTGAACCACATACAGGTGTCCATGATCTGTGGGCACTCCTCCGAGAGTCACATAGTGCTTGGCTCCGCAGAAGACGGGGTTATAGCAGTGTGCCCCGACTGTGTGTACAAGCACTCGCCTGTAGCTGACTGGTACGAGGTGCCGGTGATGGTGCCGGAACGACAAGACCGGGGAACTCCCTTCCGCGGCAGTGATACCTGCGGCGGCCGGTGTGGGGCCTGCGGCGCACCTACGCCCGCCGCCTCCCCGCCTCAATAGCCCCCGTGCCGGGGGCTGCCCCCACTTCCCCCGCACGGACGGGAATGGCCGGCTTCCGGTTATCGACGGCGGTAGCCGGGCCCGTCAACCCCTTACAACCCGCAAATCCTGACCAACCACATAAGGAAGCCGGATGCACAAAGACGTGCAAGAGCCCCCACGCCGCGAGATCGGAGCCTCTGCGCTCATCCTCAATGACGCGGGTGACGTGCTCCTGGTGGAGTCCCGCGGGGAAGACGAGATGATCCTCCCGGGCGGCAGCGCCATGCAGAACGAACCGCCCCACATGGCCATGACGCGCAAAGTCCGCGACCTGACGGGCCTCGAAGTAACCCCCGCGCGTCTCCTCGTCATCGATGTCTACCCCGGGAACCTCCACGGCGACGAGTGGGAAAGCGTCAACTTCGTCTTCTACTGCGGCACCGTGAACTTCAACGACCCCCACATGACCGACGCCAAGATCGATCATCTGTGGGCTGAACGCTCAAAGCTCACGGGGCACACCCTCCGCGAACAGTACAGGCGCATCCGGCAGTCACTGTTGATCCTCGAACAAGGCAACCCGATCCAATACATGCTTCACGGGCATCGCGTCGATGTTCGCGTCGACGGGGCGGAAAGACCGATCTCCTGATGGAGGTCAACAGCCAGTGCGGCGGATTCCGATAAGCAGCAACCAGTGACACATGTAGCAAAGCCCGACAGCAACGGAGCAGTCCGCAGGTGGGGAACCTCGTCAAGTGGATATTGAGATGGTGGGACAACAAGAAAAGCGAAACACGCCAGTGCTCCAGGTGCACTCTTCCGATGACGCACGCCAATCTGTGGTTCTGGATACCGGGGTATTCATACGTACATGTCCGGCCGGGCCCGAACGGCGCCCACGGCCCCGGACTGACCAGGCCGACCACAGACCCCGCGTCCGCTTGACGATGTGCCGGACGCGGTACGGCTCAGCCCCCGAGGCCTCTTCTTCCTGTCGAGAGGCCACTGAGCCAGCAACCGGCCCCGAATGGTGCCCACAAGGCGGTAAGGCGTCCGGGGCCGGGACGCACGAGACCCGCCCGGCCTGCGGGGGATCGCTCTACAGCGCCGGAGCGATGACAACGGCCCGGCCTCCCGCTCGCACCTGCTCTACGGGACGACAGGAGCGAGCACGGCCCCGGCCGGAGAGACCGGTTCACTCTTCGGCCGGGGCCCCAAGGCTCCCGTGCCGACACCGAACGGACAGACGAGGCAACCTCAAACCAAGGGAGTGAGCATGTCTGCACCTACCGCAGAAAAGCCCCTGACGGAGACCTTGAAGCCACCCCGGATGCTGTGGCTCGACCTCACGCGCAAGTGCCAATTGGCCTGTGTCCACTGCTACAACGAATCCGGTCCTGATGGTGATCACGGGGCGATGGAGCGCGAAGATTGGTTCCGACTGATCGGAGAGGCCGCAGAGTTGGGCGTGCCTCATGTGCAGCTCATCGGAGGCGAGCCGATGATGCACCCCAATGGGATCGACCTCGCTGACTTCGCCCTGAGTAAGGGCATGGGCGTGGAGGTGTACAGCAACCTCGTTCACGTCACGGAGGCGTGGTGGGAGCAGTTGAGGCATGCCCGCATGTCGCTGGCAACCTCGTACTACTCGGCCCTGGCCGCCGAACACAACGCGATCACTGGCCGCCGAAGCCACGCACGTACCCGGCAGAACATCGCCAAGGCGCTCGCCCAGGGCACACCTCTGCGCGTAGGAATCATCAGCCTGGACGACGCGAAGGACACCGAGGCGACTCGCCAAGATCTCGAATCCCTGGGCGTGACGAACATCGGTGTTGACCACGTCAGGCTGTTCGGCCGCGGTGCGCCGTCCAGCCAAGACCCGAACCCTGCCGGACTCTGCGGACACTGTGGGGTCGGAGTGGCATCGGTGAGCCCGACCGGCGAAGTCTCTCCGTGCGTGTTCTCGACCTGGCTGCCCGCCGGCAACGTACGGGCGGGGTCGTTGTCCTCTATCCTGAGCGGCCCCGTGATGGACGAGGCAACGGCCCTCATCCGTAGTGCACGCGGGAACGAGGCAAGCGCATGTACCCCTGACTGTGTCCCGAAAAATCCGTGTGACCCACGATGCGAGCCAAACTCCTCATGCAGGCCCGGCACGCCGCCAAGTGAATGCCAGCCAAGAAACTAGGCCGCACCTCGGAGGATCGGCGTGGATGATCTGCCAGACCCGCACTTCCGGGAACTGATCGAGCCCCATACAGGGAAAGTCGATAATGTGCTGATTCCTCGGAGAGGGTTCAGCTCTGACTTTGCTGCGATCATCGAGACGGCGAAGGGGAGCTTCTTCGTCAAGGCGATGTTCAACCACCCCGGTGGACGTCTGGATTCCATCCGCAGAGAGAAGGAAATCAACCCTTCCGTACAGTCGATCTCTCCCCGGCTGCTGTGGGACGTAGAGAGTGAAGGGTGGGTCATCCTCGGGTTCGAAGCGGTCGAAGGCCGATCAGCAAACTTTGATTTGGGCTCGACCGACCTTCCTGTGATCATCGACGCTCTCAACCGCATCACAGAAATCCCCGTTCCAGCAGCAGCCCGCGACTGGAGCGAAGAGCGCTGGGACAGCTTCGCCTCCGGCGCGGAAGCGGAGCACTTCCGCGGTGCTGTATTGCTGCACACAGACATCAATCCCAGCAACGTCATGATCGCCCCGAATCGAACATGGGTCGTCGACTGGTCCTGGCCGACCTACGGGGCAGGGTTCATCGATCCATCGTTGCTCGTGGTGCAGCTCATCTCAGCCGGACATCTTCCCGCCCAAGCGGAGTCCTGGGCTGCCGAGTGTCCGGCCTGGGCATCGGCAGCACCCGAGGCGATCGACGCCTTCGCCAGAGCAACATGGCGCATGTACCGCCAAGCCGCCCTAGCTTCTCCTGACAGATGGCTTGGAGACATGGCAGACGCAGCTCAGTCATGGCTCAGGTACCGGATCAACGCTAGGAGGAGGCGTTCCACCCAGGCTCCGATCTCGCCCAGTCCGTCAGATGGAAATCCCATCTGACGGACTGGGCCCTTTTCATACCTGTTCCTACTCGGGCTTATCGCGGTCCATGCCCAACTTGTCCTCGACCTGTTCCTGGATGCTGTTGACCTTGTCCTCGTACTTGCCGCCAGTCTTCTCGTTGATCTCCTCTTCGGCGGCGTCGGAGACGTCCTTGGCCTTGTCCTTGACGTTGTCCTTGAAACTGCCAAAGATGCCCATAGTCTCTCCTTGCGGTGGTGCCAGAAGGGCCTCATCCAGGAACGCACACCGACAGTTTGGTGCGCCTTGTTGGCGTAGGCCGGTCGGGGGCCCACGCCCGCGCCGTTGATGGCGGCTTTGCCTCTCGGCCGGAAGCCTCCTTTGAGACGTCCAGTGTGGCCAGGAAACCTGTCGGTCTCCGCGGCCTGGTGGTCGTCGAGTTGTTGCCTTTCGAGCCATGAGCCCCCTCCAGGGCCTGAGCCTCGACCTGCCGCGGCTGTGGACGACCTCGCCACCCTACGCTTCAGGCGAGAAGTACCCAGATGAGGGCGTAGGCGGGCCCTCGGCGGCAGCTTGCGCGAATGCCTCGTCCCCCAGCGAGACAAACCGGACCGCGTAGACGTCGCCCATTGCCTCTCCCCATGCCCTTCGCGCTGAACTGCTGTATTGCCAGTGCCTTCGGGCCACTTCGCCCCGGAAGTGGGTACGGAAGGAGAGCAGCAAGGCGTCATCGGTGACGTGCTTCAGTTGATACTCGGTGAACCAGCTATTAATGATCAAGTTTACGAACATCATCTGCTTCGTTTCCTCCATCGACAGGCGTGGTGTACGCGGAGGCCAGCAGACCATGAGCGTTGGGTCTGTAAGAGACAGGATCGTAAGCTCTCTGTAGGCGGTATGCCGGGCATCAGCGTTCGCGAGCGCCGTCTGGTGTGCCTGATAGGCCAAGGATGTTGCGACGCCTAAGAGGGCAACTGCCGAGAGTGAAGAACCATAGATCTGACTGATCTCGCCGAGCTTCTCCCAGTCAACTCCTGAAGGCGCAACCAGCCAAAGGACTATGGGAGTTAGCGTGAGCAAGAGGAAGATCGCGATACCTACTGTGATACGTATGGACGTCTTTCGAGGCAGTCCCAGTACCTGAGCCATGATTCCCCCTCGGAGGCTTTCTCTCTTCTAGAGCACACATACCCGGCTGGCCAGGCAATCGTGCGGGGTTACTGCGTGTTGAGGAGCAGTGTGGAACCCCGTGACCTTGGGCCCGGAACAGCACCGTTATGGATCTTGATGGATAATCCCGGGACTGTGGACAACTCGATCACCCTCCTGAGGGAAGCAGGCCTTGTGACCTGACGTGCCGGTCATCGTTCCCAGGACATGACCCCTCGTAAGGCAGTCACAGCCCTGGCAGTCGCCGCAGCAGCCATCGGGACCGGGGCCGTCACGGCGGCCCCGGCCTCGGCCGGTGGAGTCGGAGACGTTCTGTCACCCGCCTTCGGCACTTCCTGTGCCAACCACAAGACAAAGACCCAGCCGCAGGGCCACAGGTGTGGGGGGCACTAGCTATGAAGGCACTTCCAATCCCGAATGCTTAGAGAACTGAAACTCTCCCCCACATTTAGGGGTGGGTTGGATCAGATCAGTCATCGTCCGGTCGGGGTATATAGCCCCGGCCGTCATCAATAATGTTCGTGTCCTGTGATGCCCACCAGGACGTTGATGTGACGCAGGCTTCATCGATGATGGTTCATCACAATCCCGTGGCCGGCTCAGATAGAACCGAACCCCTCCGGCCTGTCAGACGGCCTCTGGGCGATTGTGTGGCGCTTGGCCGCTCGTCTGAGGCGTTTTTGCAGATGACACCCCGTAAGTGCACGGATCCCGGCGTGCAGCCCGACTCGTCTGCCTTTACCTCTCTGACCTGCACGTCCCCTGCGCCTGAACACGTGACCGGGCGCCGCGCCCGCACGCCCCGCCCAGCAGCGCCGGGTGGGGCGCTTCTTCGTGTCTGCTCCCGACCGTGATCGTCCGATGGCGATCGAGGGAGGCTGCCGCACCATCCCTGCGGGGCCTATGCTCCGTGCTCAGGTCCTCCACTGCATCCGGCCGGGTACGTCACCTTCGCCTGGGTTTACCTGGTCACGAGTGCCCTTTCGTAAATTGACTGCGCGGTGTGCGGTCCATGCGTTTTCGGTGCTGCGCTTTGTCGGCTACAGCGCTGATGCTGGCATGAGAGGCCCGGTGCCTCTTTCTCGGCTGCGCCTCGGACGAGGCCGGTCCCAGAAGGCGCGCACAGGAGACCGGGCGGCCCGGCCGGTGGGCGCGCGAGTGGCTCGCCGGGGCGTGAGCGGTCGATGCCGATAAGAGCGGATGCGCGGTGAAAGCATACGAGAACGAGACATACCAGGCCCCGTTCCAAGTGGCTGGCCTTGACCCCACCGACGCGGCGCTCGTACGCGATTCGCGGGAGCGGTACAACGGCGAGCAGGGTGCGGCTGCCGCACGTGAACAGTCTCCCGCTGGCCTGACGTCGGAGCAGAAAGTTCTGGAGTCCCTGGTGGCTCGGCTGCACGCGAATTTCCATGTGGCTGCGGCGGCACTGGCCCAAGCCAATGAGCTGCTCGCTCGTCACCATGAACACCTGGCCAACGCCGTCCCCGCGTCCGCCGAGCAGCACCGCAGTCTCGCCGAGGAAACGCACCGAACCGCCCAAAGAATCCGCGAGATCTCACACCGCATACCTTGATGTGTGCGCCCGCACGGCGACTGCGGTTCTCCACCCGGAAAGCGTGTGTAGTACTCCAGCGGTGCCGGAGTCGACGAACTGCAGTCCTGCCACGACCGCGCCGTAGCCCCGCACGTGGCCGCCATCGGATCCATTCGGCCCTCGTCGAACACTTCAGGCGCTGCACGGAGACCGCGGAGCGCGGCCGCCGCGTCCAGGCCTGCGAACGCGGCACGAACTGCATCACGCCGCCGCTGAGGTGGTAGCACAGGAGCAACCGGCTCTGCTGCGCCGCCCGGAAGCGAGTCGTCCGAGCACTGCTATGCGGACCTGCGCAGCGCAGCCTGCTGGCGCAAGAGGTGCTGGCTCTCGTCCATCACCCGGCTGTTCTGCGTCGCCACCTCGTGGGCGGCCCGTATCAGCTCACGGGCGCGCTTCCTGTTGGCCTCAGCCCGTACCAGCAAATCGTCCCATCGCGCCTGTGTCGCCATGACGGCAAGTCTGCCCGAACCGAGGGTTCAGATGGTGCGACCGCAGACGGGAGGGGTGGCTTTCGTGGTGCCGTGAGCGCACCGGCTCACGTGGGGGGAGTGGTTGGTCGGCGTCCCCGTGGTCGATGGGCTGTTGTCGGCGCGGCAGCCGACCTACCGGCGGAAGCTCCATGCAGGATCGAGCAGCGTGGGGTCCTGCGGGTTCGTCGGTCCAGGATGCCGGGGCGCACACTTCGCGCGGATGTGCCCTTGCTGGGATGGCTTGTCCGCAACCTCCCCTGTCACCGTCACTGCACTGGGGGCGCCTCCCAACTGCGACATCACTGCGACGCGCGCGCGAGAATCCGGGTATCCGGGTATCCGGGTGCCAGGAAAGCGTGCTGAGCGGAGGGCGATGTGGACTGGGAGTGGTTTGCACAGCAGATGGCGTCGATGGCGAGGTCACTTCTGGCGCGTGACTCGGTCGAAGCCACGCTGGATGAGATCACCAGTTCGGCCACTGATCTGGTGGACGGCTGCGACGCGGCCGGCATCCTTGTTCTCCACGGCTCCCGGGTGCGCAGCCTGGCCGCCACGCACGAAATGGTCACCGAAAGCGACCAATTGCAGCAGCACCTGGGAGAGGGGCCGTGTTTCGACGCGGCGCACAGCTCGCACGGCCAGCGAGTCTTTCGCATCGCAGACCTCACCGCTGAGCAGCAGCACTGGCCCGGCTACGCACCCGAGGCCAACGCGCTGGGCATCGGCAGCATGATGGGTTTTCTGCTGTTCACCGAGGACGAGGACTTCGGTGCGCTGAACTTCTACTCCCGCAAGCCCGGGGCCTTCACCGAGATCAGCGAGCTGGCCGGATTCCTGCTCGCTTCGCACGCCTCGGTCGCCCTCTCGAGCGCCCGCACCCACGCCCAGCTGGAACAGGCTGTCGGCACCCGTCACATCATTGGTGAGGCCATGGGCATTCTGATGGGCAGCCGTCACCTTTCCGAAGACCAAGCCTTCGACGCGTTGCGCCGCTACTCCCAGGAGACCAACACCAAGCTCCGCGAGGTCGCCCGCATGATCTGCGAAGGAGGCAGTCTCGACTGATCGCAGTCTCCACGGATCAGAGTTCGGGCGCCGCCGACTCTGCCGGAAGAAGCCCCGCCCCGCACGATGGCGATGGGCCCCTCACCGGCGAGGACCGGCGCGGCCCCATGCCCGTACTCTGCAACCGCCGGTCTCGCTACGGGAACGTACGCGTAGCAGAGGTCGACCAGCCGGCGAGTCGAGGCTGAGCCCCCGATGTGGGCTGACTCCTTCACGGTGGAACCTGGTCCGCCGCATACTGCCTCTGTGGGAACTGAGTCATGGGTCGATCCCACCACTGGGAGCCAGGCTGCGCGCAGAAAGCGCCGCGCTGATGAGCGTGAGCGTGCCGCCGATGCTCGCGAGGGCTGCGCTGATGAACGTGAGCGTGTCGCGGACGCCCGCGAACGGCTGGCCGATGAGCGTGAGCGTGCTGCGGATGAGCGCGAGCGACTCGCCGATGTCCGGGAGGCCGCGGCCGACGAACGCGAGCGCGTCTTGGACGAGCGCGAGAGCCTGGTGGACCTGTGGGTACGCGGAGCGGAGGATGTGGCGCCGAGCCACCGGCAACGTACTTTCGAGGCGCTCGGCCGAGCATGGGCCAGGCTCGCAGCCAGCCAGGCCCGTCTGGGCCGCGTCGAGGCGGCGCTGGCGCGAGCTCAAGCCCGCGACATGCGTGAACAGGACAGTGTCGAGCAGGAGATCGCTGCCACCGTCCGATACGTCAGTGACGGCAGGCGGTAACGACAAGGCATGTCCCCGTCTGCCTGAGCTCGTCAAAAGGGTACTCAAGGGGCTTAGGCGTCACTGCAACTCGTTCGCCACTTGACGGACACGCCCGGCCTGTCGGCGTGCGCACGCGGCGAGATCGCGTTGGTCTTCGGCCTCCGGGGTCTCGTCGCTGCTGAGGCGTTCATAGTGGTCTGCGAGCAGCTCGTGGGCGTCGGCCAGCGCCGCCGCGGCCGCGAGGAAGCGGGCGTGCAGACGGTCCACCAGGACTTCCAGGGACTCGCACCTGGTGAGGGCTGCGGTCACCTGTCCGGAGGGAGTATCGCTGAAGTCCTGTGGTGATGTGGCTGCAATCGACTGTTTGACGAGGTGCTGTTCTCTCACCTCGCGAGCTTTCACGCGGGCGAGGGCCTCTTCGGTGCGATTCAGGCGGTCCTGACTGGCGGCGAGCAGCGCCCGTGCCCGGCCGATCGCCTCGTACGACCGCTGTCGGCGGCCGGCGACCATCTCGCCTGCCTGCCGCGCTTGCTGGTCCGAGCGGATCTCACGTTCGTCCAGGGCGCGTTCGCGCTCATCGGCGGCGGCTTCCCGGGCGTCTGCGCAGCGTTCACGTTCATCGGCGGCATCCTCGCGTGCGTCAGCGGCACGCTCGCGCTCGTCTGCCAGGCACTCGCGTTTCTCAGCGAGCTCCAAGTGCTCGGATGGCCCGTCGAAGCGCCCGGGTGTGTTCGACGCGGAACGGCGGTCCGATGCGTCAGTGCTCACGTCATGCAGTATGCGCCGCATCCGGACCGACGGTGAAGAGCTCCCGTCGCCAGTCCGGAACCCGGCGGTGGACCACTTGGCCGGTGTAAAGGACCCCGGGCGCGGTGAAGGCGCCCGAACTGCCCAAAGGCAAGGCGCCGGCCGAGGTCGCAGTGGCCGAGGGCAACCGGAGCGTTCCCCTCGGCCGCACCGCCGAAGGGCCGCTGTCCGTGCTCGTCAACTGCCAGGGCAGGGGCCGGTGCCCCCGGTCACGGGCTCGTCCGCGGGCGGTGGAGGGCGGGCGCGGCTGCCCCCTTCAGGCGCGCAGGCAGGTAGGAGCACCGCGGTAGGAGTGCGCGGTGCTCCCGTGTCAGTTGTTGGGCGAGTGCTGGGACGTGTGGGGCGTACGGGCTGCTTGTGCGGAAGACCAGGTACTGGTGGGCGTGGAGGTCGAGGTCGGCTATCGCACGGAGGGCGACCCCGGGGCCGGGGGCGCGCATGGCCTGCCACAGGGCCACGGAGCGCTGGTCGCGGATGACCGCCGAGCGGGGGCCGGTCACGGCGATGTCGTGGCCTATGCGGGGCGCGAAGCCGAAGGCGGAGCAGATGCCGCGCAGCCAGTCCACGCAACCGTCCGGGCCCGAGCAGGAGATCCACTCCTCGGGTGCCAGCCGGCGCATCGTCAGGAGCGGGGCCGTCGTGAGCGGGTGGTCGGCCGGCAGGGCCGCCAGCATCGGGGTCTCGGCGCACGCGATCTCCGCCACGTTCCGGTCCGCCGCGCAGCCGTCCGTGGCCGTACGGTCGTCAAGGGCGATGTCGATCTCGCCGATGCGCAGGAGTTCGTAGAGCTCGCGTGAGGAGCCGACCGTCACGACCCGGGGGCGTTCCGCGCCGCAGGGCAGTGCGCGCAGACATCGCAGCAGCGGCTCGTACAGCGTGCTCGTCGCCCAGCCGATCCGGAGTGTCTCGCGCCGGTGGACCTGGTGCGTGCGCAGTTGCGTCCCCAGGTCGTCCAACTGGCCGAGGATGTTCTCGGCGTGCGCGAGTACGACCGCGCCGAGCGGTGTGGGCTGCGCCCCGTGCACGCCCCGCACGAAGAGGTCGCCCCCCATGAGCTGCTCGACGCGGCGGAGTTGACGGCTGAGCGCGGGCTGCGGCAGGCCGAGGGACAGGGCCGCCTGGTTGAGGCTTCCGTGGTCGGCGATGGCACACAGGCCGCGTAAGTGGCGGATCGTCAGGTCCATGGGGGTAACCGTGCTTTCGTGATGGTTCCGGGGAGACGGTGGGCGGCGTCGGCTGTAGTGGTGGTGACCTATTCGCCATCTGTCCGAGCGGGAGCGGGCCGCCGTGCGCGCCGCCGTCACCGCCCTGTGGCAGCGGACCGCAGCCGCGCCCGCGGCTACGCATTGCGCGCCGCCTCCGCCAGCGACGAGGCGTGCCGGGCGACGCTGCTGGAGCATGTCCAGGCGAGGACGATTTGGGAGCGGGCCGCCTCGTCGCGCAGCGGGCGGTACACCACGCCCGGTGTCGGCGCGGGCGGCGGGTAGGTGATGTGGACGGCTGCCGACGCGCAGGCCAGCGCTGTGGCGACGGACTCGTCGGGGGCCCAGGCCAGTTCCGGGACGGTTCCGCCGTACGCGGTGGCGGCGGCAAGGAAGTGCCGCCGCAACGGGCTGGTACGGGAACCGGTCATGACACAGGTCTCCGACGCGAGGTCGGACATCCCGACGGACATCCCCAAGGGCACCCCGGCGGACATCTCAGCGGACATCCCTGCGGACACCTCTGGGGACACCCCCGCAGGCATGCCCACGGACGCCCCGGCGGGCGTCCCGGCGGATGTCCCGGCGGCGAGCCGATGGCCGGTGCCGACGCCGGCGCACAGGCACTCGGGGGCGATCACGGCGGACTCGACGTCGTCGGGCAGCGGCGGGTCGAGCAGCGGGAGCCGTCGCAGCACCGCCACGTCCAGGTCCTGCGCCCGGAGGGCTTCGAGCAGGACGGCACTGGAGTCGTCGGTGCGTACGCGCAGCGCCGCGTCGGGCAGCAGTGAGTGGATCGCACCCGCGACGGCCGGGAGCACCGGGTGGCGGATCGAGCCGATGCGCACTCCGTCCGCCGCGGCCTCACCGCGTGTATGGGCGGCCACCGCCGACAGGAGGCTGTCGAACTGGGACAGCAGGGTCTGCGCGCCGCAGAGCAGGATCCTGCCCGCGGTCGTCGGGGCGGTGCCGCCGTGGTGCCGCCTGAACAGGGGTGTCCCGGCGGCGCGTTCGATGCGCTGGAGGTGGCGGCTGACATTGCTCTGGCCGGTGCCGAGCTGTCGCGCGGCTCCGGCGATGCTGCCCGTCTCGGCGATGGCTCGGAGGATGCGTAAGTCGTGGATTTCAAGGTTCATGACAAGTTGGCGAGCCGGGTGTGGGGGTGGGTGTGGGGGAGGGGAGCGCGACGGGGGCGAGGGGGTTCCCTGGCTGTTTTCCCGGCTGTTTCCCCGGCCGTTTCCTCTGCGGGGCGTCCGCCGGTGCCGGTGCCGGTGCCGGTCTCGGTGCAGGTGCAGGTGCCGGTCTCGGTGCCGGCGCCCCTGCCGGGTGTCGACACCGGTGCGATCGCGGGTGCGGTCGCATCCGTCCCGGTGTGCGCGTCGCCGCGCGCCGCAAGCGGTGGCAAGGGCGGAGGCGGCGGCAGTGGCGGTGGCGGCATGCGGGTTGTGCGAGCCGGGGGCCGTAAAGGGGAGTGGGTCGGTGCAGCATCGCGTTGATGCAACTCTGCGGCCCGAATATACGGTTGCCCAGGTCAGTAGCGCCAGAGGTGGGCGGGGATTACATCGCCGATTTCCTCCGCCGGGTTAATTGGTACGTACTATTCTGCGCCCCGCGCGGCGTCCGGGCCGGGCCCCGAATCGAGACCAAGTCGCGCAATGCGGAAAGGCGGCGCGATTCTGCAGGCCGCCGGAATGCGGTACGGCATGGCGTGGCGCTGTCAGGTATGCCTGCGTGGCATAACCCCGTCGGCACTACCCGGGCCATTGGGCGGGCGCGACCATCTTGCTGGCTGCCCCGGGCCGTCAGGTCATGACCGCGGCGGGTGGTGGCCGTCCCTGTCGTTGGAGAGGCCGTCGTTGGAGAGGCCCGTTGGCGAGGTCCAGGAATGTTCAACGAAGAACCACTTACCGAGGGGTGCGGCAGGGTCCTGCCCACCGCAGGCCATGCGTGCATCGGCGTCAGCCCCTTCAACAGCTATTTCAGCACCACCAGGCTGACCGAGCTGGCGCGTTGGGCTCTACGGCGTTTCGGGAGCTGCCACTTCTTCATTCCGGACACGGTGTCCGCGTACACGATGGAAGCCTGCGGATATTCACCGGAGCGGGCCCGGCACAAAGCACGGCGGCAGGGCCAGTACACGCACAACAAAGTGCTGACGGCCCTGCGCACGCTGGGTGTTCCCGAGCCGCAGCAGTGCATTCTGGGCATGGAGCAACTGCGCGGAAACCGCCGCTACTGCGAACTCCTCGCGGCCGCGACCGCTCTTTTCGAGAGGGACGCTGCTTTCCGTGTCGCGTGTCTCGAAGCCACCCACTGGGTGCTCGACCGGAAGCTGCCGCGGGGCGCGAAGCCCACGCGTGAGCAATTGCGGCTCGCGGTGCGCTATTTCCTCGCCGAACTTCCCCTCTTCACCGACTCCGGCGGAATCGTCGCAGTCGGCTCCGGGGGCACCTCCGGGGGCGCATCCGGGGCCGGGGGAGGCGGCGGGTCCATGTTCGTCTACCACCAGCGCGTGGTGTTCCTGGAGCGCTTCTACGCGGGGCTCCTGTCCTGGAAGCCCGCACCCGGGCAAGGGTTCCTCGTGGTCACCGAGCCGGAACAGGACATCCAGGCGGAGCCCTCGGCGCTCGGCGAGACCAAGGTGGCAAGCCGGTGAGCGGCAGGACCGGCAGAACCGGCAGGAGTGGCGGAAGCGGCAAGAGCGGCAGGAGCGGCGGAAGCGGCAAGAGCGGCAGGAGCGGCGGAAGCGGCAAGAGCGGCAGGAGTGGGATGAGAGGCACCGGCAAGGGCCGGGAGGATGCCGCGTTCGACGACTACGCGCTGGTCAGAGTCCCCGAACACGCCCGCTGTTCCTGGCTCTCCGTAGCCGTGCAGCGCTTCGGGCAGGTCTCCTCCTTCCAGCAGTTCCTCGTCGGTGCCGTCCTCGGCTTCGGGATGTCCTTCACGGACGCCGTCATCGCCATCACGGTCGGCTCCGTGATGCTGGAGGTCGTCACGATCCTCCTCGGCATCGCCGGAGTCCGCGAGGGCGTCTCCGTCTCGGTGCTCGCCCGTTGGTCCGGATTCGGGCGCAAGGGCTCGGCCCTGGTCGGTCTGCTCATCGCGCTGAGCCTCGCGGGCTGGTTCGGCGTGCAGAACGGGGTGTTCGCGCGCGGCATGCACGACCTCGCGGGCGGCACGCCGGAGTGGGCGTGGGCGCTGATCGGCGGCGCCGTCATCACCGTCATCACCGTCTTCGGCTTCACCATGATGGCGTGGACGGCCTATCTCACCGTCCCCGCCTTCCTGTTCCTCGCGGGCTACTCGATCATCGACACGCTGGCCGGGCACTCCCTGGCCGACCTGATGGCCGCGCCGCCGCCCGGTCCGCCGCTGTCCCTGGCGGAGGGCACCACGCTGGTCTCCGGCGCCTTCATCCTCGGCGCGATCATGACGCCCGACATGACCCGGTTCAACCGGCGTCCCGCCGACGTCGTCAAGCAGACGCTGATCAGCGTGACGCTCGGCGAGTACCTGATCGGCCTGACGGCGGTCCTGCTCGCGCAGGCCGCGAGGTCCGTCGACATCGTCGGCATCATCACCTCCTCATCGGGGCTGCTCGGCACGCTCGTCCTCGCCACCGCGATCCTCAAGATCAACGACTGGAACCTGTACTCGTCGTCGCTGGGACTCGTGAACTCCGTCGACGTGCTCTTCGGCCGGAGGATCAGCCGCCGCGGTGTCACCTGGGTGATCGGCGCGGCCGGCACGGCGCTCTCCGCCGTCGGCATCGTCGACAACTTCACCGACTTCCTGGAGACCATCGGCGTCCTCGCGCCGCCCGTGGCCGGGATCATCATCGCCGAGTACTACGTGGTCCGGCAGTTCCGCCCCGGACTCGACCGCGCCAGGGCCGCCGGCACGATGCCCCCGCCGACGGCCGACTGGATGCCGCTCTCGCTGGTGTGCTGGGCCTTCGGCTCCGCCGTCGGCAAGTACCTGGACGCCGGGATTCCCGCGATCAACTCGGTGCTCGCGGCCCTGCTCCTCTACATCGCGGCCGGCAAGGCCCTCATGGCGCGCAAGGCCCGCATGGCGCGCAGGGCGCCCGGCGCGGACGTGCTCCCCCCAGCGGAAACCGACCTGACCAGATCCGGAGGCTGACGTGCTGCCGCTCGTGAAACGCGACGAACTGCGCAAGGAGATGGAGGCGGGGAACGTCACCGTCGTCGACACGATGCCCGCCGACTACTACGCGCGCGAGCACCTGCCGGGAGCCCTCAACATCCCCGGCTTCCCCTACGAGGACGCGGCCCGGTTCACCGACGAACTCGCCGGGGGCCTCCTGCCCGACCCCGCGGTGCCGATCGTCGTGTACTGCGCCAACGTGCCCTGCCGCAACAGCGAGTTGGTGGGGGCCCGGCTGGTGGAGCTGGGCTACACCGACGTCCGCAAGTACCGCGAAGGAATAGAGGACTGGGTCAGGGGCGAACTGCCGACGGAGTCCGGCAGTCCGTGACCCGACCCCCGGCCGGCCGGATGCCGGACACCCCCCACGCGAGGGCGCCGCACCGCGCGCTCGCCGATCGAAAGGACACGCAATGTTCCGCAGAACAGCCGTCTCCGTGGCGCTGACGGCGGCCCTCCTGGGCGCCGTCGCCCTGCCCGCCGCCGCCGAATCGGCGCCGTTGTCGGCACCCGCGGCGGACGCACCGGTCGGTGCCGCCGCCACGGTGATCGACGTGACCTCGCAGAACTTCCCCGAGGTCCTGAAGATGTCCGAGCAGCGCCCCGTGGTCCTGGACTTCTACGCGGACTGGTGCGGCCCGTGCAAGCAGATGAAGCCGCACCTGGAGAAGTTCCACAACCAGGACGGGGACAAGTGGGTCCTCGCGCGCGTCAACGTCGACAAGAACCGGCCCATCTCCCAGAAGTACAACGTCCGGTACATCCCCACCCTCCTGAACATCCAGAAGGGTGTGGAAGCGGGCAGCCGCCACGAGGGCTTCGACGGTCCCGGTCCGCTGCGGGCCTGGCTGAACGCCCTCTGACCCGCTGCCGCACCCGGGCACCGATCCCACCCGTCCATCCACCTACCGCACGCGTCGGCGCCCCCGTGCGCCGGCGCGTGCGCCGCACGCCTCCCCCCACCGAAAGGCAAGCGATGACATCGAAGACCCTGCTCCGCTGCGTCACCGGGGCAGTCGGCGCCACGGCTCTGGTCCTCCCCCTGCTCGGGCAGGCACAGGCCGCCGACACCGGCGCCGCCGCCCGGGAACAGGAAGACGTGTACGTGGTCCGCGTCAGCGGCACCGACGCCACGGAGGAAGCGGTCACCGCCACCGCGAAGGACATGACCGCCAAGAACGGCGGGGACCTCCGCCGGGTCTATCACGCGGCGCTCCAGGGCTTCTCGGTGACCCTCACCCCGGACGAGGTGACGAAGTACTACCGGGACACCCGGGTCAGCTCGGTCACCGCCGACCGCGACTTCCGGGTCGCGGGCAGCGCCCGGGGCGCGCGGGCGGGCGCCGCTCCGACGGCCTCCTGGGCCCTGGACCGCGTCGACCAGCGGGACCTGCCGCTCGACGGCTCGTACAGAGCCCGCAACCCGGCCCGCGGCGTGCACGTGTACATAGTGGACACCGGCGTACGCGTCGGCCACAGCGAGTTCGGCGGCCGGGCGCGCGGCGCCTACGACGCCGTCGACCGCGTACCGGGAGGAGCGCGGGACTGCAACGGACACGGCACGGCCTCCGCCTCGATCGTGGCGGGGCAGCGCACCGGCGTCGCCAAGAAGGCGCTCGTCGAGTCCGTCCGGGCCTTCGACTGCCGCGGCGTCGGCCGCCTGGAGCACCTGGCGTCCGCCGTCGACTGGATCACGGCGCACGCCGAGAAGCCCGCCGTCGTCAATCTGGGCTTCTCCGGGCCGCCCACCACCTTCCTCGACGCGCAGCTGTACGAGATGACGCAGAAGGGCATCGCCTACACCACCGCCGCGGGCAGCGCCGGTGCCGAGGGCGACGACGCCTGCTCGGTGACGCCGGCCCGGCAGACCACGGGCATCACCGTCGCCGCCACCGACAGGAACGACTCCAGGACGAGCACGTCCAACACCGGACCCTGCGTCCACCTGTTCGCGCCGGGGGACGCGGTGCCCGCAGCGGGCGCCGCGTACAACACCGCTTTCACCCGCCTCACCGGAACCTCCGCCGCGTCCGCCCTCGCCGCGGGGACCGCGGCCACGCACCTCGCCGAGAAGCCCGGCGCCACACCGGGCGACCTGGACGAGGCCCTCGCCGCGGCCGCGACCAAGGACAAGGTGGGCAACCCCGGGGCGGACGCCAAGAACCTCCTCCTCTACGCGGGAGCCGACGCCCCCTCTGCCCACCGCGGAGGCCTGCGGTGAACGCCGAACTCCACCACACGGTCGTCATCGGTTCCGGCCCCGCCGGGTACACGGCCGCGCTCTACACCGCCCGCGCCGACCTCCGGCCCCTGGTGTTCTGCGGCTCGCTCTACAGCGGCGGCGCCCTCATGACGACGACGGACGTCGAGAACTTCCCCGGCTTCCCCGAGGGCGTCCAGGGCACCGAGCTGATGGACGGCATGCGGGCCCAGGCCGAGCGGTTCGGGGCCCGCCTCGTCGAGGACGAGGTCGTCGCCGTCGACCTCGCGGGGCCCGTCAAGTCCGTCACCGACTCCCACGGCGGCGTCCACTTCGCCCGGACCGTGATCGTCGCCACCGGGTCCGGCTACCGCAAGCTCGGCCTGCCGAACGAGGACGAGCTGTCGGGGCGGGGCGTGTCCTGGTGCGCCACGTGCGACGGGTTCTTCTTCCGGGGCCACGACCTCGCCGTCGTCGGGGGCGGCGACACCGCGCTCGAAGAGGCCACCTTCCTCACCCGCTACGCCAGGTCCGTCACCGTCATCCACCGGCGCGACACCCTGCGGGCCTCCAAGGCCATGCAGAGCAGGGCGTTCGCCGACCCCAGGATCACCTTCTGCTTCGACACCGAGGTGACGGGCATCCACGGCACCGACCGGCTCGCGGGCATCACCGTCTGCAACACCCGTACCGGCGACGTCATGCCCCTCGACGTCACGGGCCTGTTCATCGCCATCGGGCACGACCCGCGCACGAGCCTGTTCGCCGGGCAGCTCGACCTGGACGACCAGGGCTATCTCGCGGTGCGCGCGCCGACGACCGCCACCAACGTCCCCGGTGTCTTCGGCGCGGGCGACGTCGTCGACCACACCTACCGCCAGGCCGTCACCGCGGCGGGCACCGGCTGCGCGGCGGCTCTCGACGCCGAGCGGTATCTGGCGTCCCTCGGGGACGCCTCCGCGGCCGGGTCCGGTGAGGCGGATCTCCTTCTGGGCCGAGGGGTGTGAACCCCGGCACAGGACGAGGGGCCCTCACCGGATCGGTGAGGGCCCCTCGTGTGCTGGAGCGCCCGGCAGGCCTTGCACCTGCATTTCCCATCGGATGATGGGCGTCTTTCCTTGGACCACAGACGCGTGACTCCCGTGTCGTGCACCGGAGTTACATGAAGATCGTACACCGTCTCCGGGGGCGCTCCGACCACCCCGCGCGCGGACCGGCGCCGGAATGGGTGTCGTCACGGATGGATCCGGGCCGCCCTCTCGTCCAAGCTGGACCGGTTCGACGGGGTACGTCGGCTTGCGTCCGGTCCGGGAGGATGGGGGTGCGGTTGCGGCGGAAAGCGTGAGGGGACGAGGAAACGGTGTCGGGGTCGGTGTCGGTGTCGAGGTCGGTGGCGAGGTCGGTTTCGCTGTTCTGGCGGATCTTCCTGATGAACGCCGTCGTGCTCGTGGTCGCCGCGCTGCTGCTCCTCAGCCCCATGGTGACCGTCTCCAGCCCGGTCCACTTCGGTGAGGCGCTGGTCGTGCTCGGCGGGGTCGCCGCCATGCTCGTCGCCAACGCCGTGCTCCTGCGCGTCGGACTCGCCCCTTTGAAGCGGCTGAGCCGGGCCATGACCGCCGCCGATCTGCTGCGCCCCGGCAAGCGGCCCGCCGTCACCGGGCACGGCGAGGTGGCCGCGCTCATCGGCACCTTCAACGCCATGCTGGACCGCTTGGAGAGCGAACGCGCCACCAGCAGCGCCCGCGCCCTGTCCGCCCAGGAGGCCGAGCGCCGCCGGGTCGCCCGCGAGCTGCACGACGAGGTGGGGCAGACCCTGACCGCCGTGCTCCTCCAGGTGAAGCGGGCCGCCGACCGGGCCCCGGATCCGCTGCGCGAGGAGCTGAGCGCCGCGCAGGAGACCACCCGGGCCAGCCTGGACGAGATCCGCCGCATCGCCCGGCGCCTGCGCCCCGGCGTCCTGGAGGACCTGGGCCTGGTGAGCGGCCTGCGGGCACTCGCCGGGGAGTTCAGCGAATCGGGGCTCACCGTCCGGCACCGGTTCGACGGGGGCCCGCCGCGGCTCGGGCAGGACGCCGAACTCGTCGTCTACCGGGTGGCGCAGGAAGCGCTCACCAACGCCGCCCGGCACGCGGGCGTCGGTTGCGCGGACCTGGAGCTGCGGTGCGCGCCGGACGCCGTGGAACTCGTCGTCCGCGACGCGGGCCGCGGCATGCGGGGCGCCACCGAGGGCGCCGGGATGCGCGGCATGCGCGAGCGCGCCCTGCTGGCGGGCGCCCACCTCGCGGTGGCGGCGGGCCCGGCGGGCAGCGGCACGGAAGTACGCCTGCGCGTGCCCGTACGGACACTCCCGGCCGACCGCACCACAGCGACCGCCCACGACGGCACCCCCACCTCCCAAGGAGCCCCCACGTGACCGCCCCCGTGAGGATCCTCCTCGCCGACGACCACGCCCTCGTACGCCGAGGGGTCCGCCTCATCCTCGACGGGGAACCCGACCTCGCCGTCGTCGCCGAGGCGGGCGACGGCGCGCGAGCCGTGGACCTGGCCCGGAGCGAGGGCGTGGACCTGGCCGTCCTGGACGTCGCCATGCCGCGGCTCACCGGGATCCAGGCGGCGCGTGAGCTGTCCCGGCTTCCGGACCCGCCGCGCATCCTGATCCTGACGATGTACGACAACGAGCAGTACTTCTTCGAGGCCCTGCGGGCCGGGGCGTGCGGGTACGTGCTCAAGTCCGTCGCCGACCGCGACCTCGTCGCCGCGTGCAGGTCCGCGATGCGCAACGAGCCGTTCCTCTACCCGGGCGCGGAGAGCACGCTGATCCGCAGATACCTGGACCTGGCGCGGCAGGGCAGGGCGCTGCCCCGCAAGGCGATCACCGACCGCGAGGAGCAGATCCTCAAGCTCGTCGCCGAGGGCCACACGTCGAAGGAGATCGGTGACCTGCTCACCATCAGCGCCAAGACCGTGGAGCGCCACCGCGCGAACCTGCTCCACAAGCTGGGCCTGCGCGACCGCCTCGCCCTGACCCGGTACGCCATCAGAGCGGGCCTGATCGAGCCCTGACCCCCCGAGGGACCCACCGCCGACGGCACACACGTACCGACGCCGTCCGGCCATGCCGTGCTGCCCGCGAACCCCGCACGCGGCCACCAGACCCCACACCCCCCCACAGCCACAACAACAACCGCACACAGCAAGGGAACCCCCGTGCACCACAACGAACACGTGCCGATACCCGACGACACCGGGTACCGAAGACACCCACGGCGCGGCCGACTCGGCGCGCTCGGGCGGCTCGGCGACGGCCCGGCCCCCAAGGCGCTCGCCACCGGCCTCGCGCTGCTCATGGCCGTCTCGTGTCTGTACGGCGCCGAGGAGGCCACCGCGGCACCGTCCGCGCCGGCCGCCGCGGACAAGGCCGAGCCGGGGTCCGTGACCGCAGCCGCCGACATCCCCTCCGCACGCGTCGCCGCGCGGCTCGGCGGCAAGCGCGTCGAAGCCCTGTCCGAGCGTACGGAGACGTCGACGACCTGGGTCAACGCGAACGGCAGCCTCACCACCGAACTCACCGCGGGACCGACCCGGTTCGAGGACGAGGACACCGGCCAGTGGCGTGACGTCGACCTCGACCTGGTCAAGGACGACGACGGCTCGGTGGCGCCCAAGGCCCACCCGCACGGCCTGGAACTGGGCAAGCCGGGCGGCACCCGCGCCGCCCGTACGGCAGCGGAGGACGAAGCGGCCCGCGACCTCGTCACCCTCGGCGAGGGCGACCAGCGCATCACCCTCCAGTGGCAGGGCTCCCTGCCCGCGCCGAAGCTGGACGGCACCCGGGCCACGTACGAGAACGCGGTCCCCGGCGGCGACGTGGTCGTCGAGGCGACCCGCACCGGCTTCGAGCAGTTCGTGCACCTGAGGCGTGCGCCGGCGGAGAAGGACTACAGCTACACGCTGCCGCTGCGCGCCAAGGGCCTGGAGGTCGAGGAGCACAAGGACGGCAGCCTGTCCTTCACCGACCGGAAGAACAAGAAGACCGCCGTCATGCCCGCGCCCGTGATGTGGGACGCGACCGTCGACCCGGTCTCCGGCGAGCACACCCGCCGCGCCCCGGTGAAGATGAAGGCCGTCGAGGCGAAGGGCGGCGTCGACCTCGTGGTCACGCCGGACGCGGAGTTCCTGGCCGACCCGGGGACGAAGTACCCCGTCACCGTCGACCCCTCCACCTCGGCCCTCGGCAACGTCTTCGACACCTACGTCCAGCAGGGCGAGACCCGGGACTGGTCCACCGACACCGAGCTGGATCTCGGCAACCCGGGCACGAAGAACGCCAACGGCACTCCGCGCACGGCCCGTTCGTTCATCTCCTGGGACACCCGGCCCGTGCAGGACGCGCTCGTCCTGGACGCCAAGCTGTCGCTGTGGAACTTCCACTCCGCCAACGAGAAGGACTGCAAGGCGCAGCCGTGGGAGGTGTGGTCCGCGGGGGCCGCGTCCACGTCGTCGCGCTGGACCGCGCAGCCCGCCATGACGGCGAAGAAGGCCACGTCGACCGAGACGCGCGGCAACACCGCGTGCACCAGCGCCCCCGACGGCTGGATCAACGCCGACGTGACGACCCTCGTCCAGGAGTGGGCCTCGGCGAAGGCCGCCCGCGGGCACATGGGGCTGCGCGCCGCCAACGAGGGCACGGTCGCGCAGTGGAAGCGGGTCAACTCCGCGAACGCCGCGTCCCGGCCGCCGAAGCTGAGCGTCACCTACAACTACCGGCCGCGCACCGGCACCAAGCAGGAGGCGGGCCCGCCGTACTTCTCCTACGGCGGCGCGTACATGGTCAACACCCTGACGCCGACGCTGCGCGACACCTTCGTCGACGCCGACGGCGACAAGGTCAACGGCACCTTCCAGATCTTCGACTCCGCCACCGACAAGCAGGTCGGCAACGTGCTCGTGTCGAAGTTCGTGCCGTCGGGGCAGGTCGCGTCGGTGACCGTGCCGTCGGGTGTGCTCGCGCACGGCAAGACGTACAAGTTCCGTACGTCCCCGTACGACAACACGCACTACAACAACGGCTGGTCGGCGTGGAAGACCTTCACGGTCGACACCTCCGCGCCGTCCGCACCCACGAAGGTCACGTCCGCGGACTATCCGCAGGGCGCCTGGGTGAAGGGGGCGGGCAAGGCCGGCACGTTCACCGTGACACCGCCCGGCGCCGACCACAACTGGCTGGAGTGGTCCCTGGACGGCGTGACGTGGACGAAGGAGCCCACCGGCGGTTCGGGCGCGGCGAAGAACATCTCCGTGACGCCGCCCAAGGACGGCACGCACACCCTCCAGGTGCGCGCCGTCGACAAGGCCGACAACAAGTCCGAGGCCGTCGAGTACACCTTCCACGCGGGGCCCGGCGGTTTCGTGCAGCCGTCCGACGGTGAGCGCACCGCGCGCCGCCTGCCGCTGCTCGCGGAGGCCGACGGGGAGAAGTTCGACAAGGTGTCGTTCTCGTGGCGCCGCGCCGAGGCCGACGACTGGGTGCGCATCCCCGCCAAGGACGTGCAGGCGGGCGGCAGCGCTCTCGGCGGCTGGCCCGTCGCCCTGACCAAGGGCCGCAGCGACAAGCTGGTGTGGAACGCCACCGACACCGTCGACCCCGACGGCAGCATCCAGATCAAGGCCGACTTCACCGGGCCGAAGGACGCCACGGGCAGCACCGCGCCGCTCGCCGTCGTCGTGGACCGCAACGCCTCCGACGCCGCGAGCGCCGAGACGGGTCCCGGTTCGGTGAACCTCCTCACCGGTGACCACACGCTGTCCGCGACGGACGCCTCCGCGTTCGACCTGTCGGTGACGCGCACGGCCTCGTCCCGCACCCCCGACAAGGGCGGCAAGCAGGCCAAGGAGGACGGTCAGGCGCCGATCTTCGGCAAGCAGTGGGTGGCGGGCACCGCCGCCGAGCTGACCGACTCCGACTTCTCGCACCTGCGGAAGATCTCCGCGACGGCCGTGGCCGTCGTCGACGCGGAGGGCGAGGAGACCCACTTCACCGCCAACGCGGCGAAGAACGCCTGGATCCCCGAGACCGGCTCCGAGGACCTCACCCTCAAGGGCTCCGTCACCGGCTCGTTCACCCTCACCGACACCGAGGGCACCGTCACCGAGTTCACGCGCACCGACTCCGCCGCCACCACCTGGCAGGTCTCCAGCACGCTCCTCGACGGCCTCGGCAACTCGACGACGACCGTCGTGTCCGAGTCGGTGACCGTCGACGGCACGAAGCTGGCCCGGCCCAAGCGCGTGGTCGCGCCCACGTCGGCCGCGTCCGCGGCCGCCTGCACCGCGACGCCGTCCACCAAGGGCTGCCGCGTCCTGGAGTTCGTGTACGCGGACCGCACCACGGCCACCGGCGACTCCCTCGGCGACTTCACCCACCAGGTGAAGGAGCTGCGCCTGTGGGCCACCGCCCCGGGCGCCGACGCGGCGACCGCCAAGACCGTGCAGCGGTACGCGTACGACAGCGAGGGACGCCTCCGCGAGGCGTGGAACCCCGCCATCACCCCGGCCCTGAAGTCCGCGTACGACTACGACGGCGCGGGCCGCGTGACCCAGTACACCCCGCCCGGCGAACTGCCGTGGACGTTCACGTACGGCAAGGCGGGCAGCGCCGCCACCGCCGGTGACGGGATGCTCCTGAAGACGTCCCGCTCCGGCCTGAAGCCGGGCACCACCGGCACGCAGGAGGGCACCGCGGGCACCAGCGTCGTCTACGACGTGCCGCTGACCGGCGCCAAGGCCCCGTACAAGGCGGGCGCCTCCGACGTGAAGGCGTGGGGGCAGCTCGACACCCCGACGGACGCGACGGCGGTCCTGCCCGCGGACGCCGTCCCGTCCTCGCACTCCGGCGACCAGCTCGGCACCGCCGACTACAAGCGGGCGGACGTCCACTACCTGGGCGTGTCCGGCCGCGAGGTCAACTCGGCGACGCCCGGCGGGCACCTGTCCACCACCGAGTCCGACCGGTTCGGCAACACGGTGCGGGAGCTGAGCGCCGCCAACCGCGCGGTCGCCCTCGGCCTGACCGCCGACGACAGGGCGACGCAGGCCGACCTGGGCCTCGCCGGGCTGACGTCGGCGGAGCGCGCCGACCTGCTCGCGACCCGCTCGCTGTACAACGACGACGGCACCCGCAAGCTGGAGGACCTCGGCCCGCTGCGGCGCGTCGAGCTGACGGCCGACCTCAAGTCGGGCACCACCACCCTGGTCCCGGCGGGCACGTCGGTGGCCGCGCGCGCCAGGACGGTCAACGAGTACGACGCGGGGCGGCCCTCGGACGGCACCGCGAAGGTCAAGGACCAGGTCACCAAGGCCACGACGGGCGCGGAGGTGCGTGAGCACCCGGGTGTGCTCGCCGAGAGCCGGGTGACGCAGACGGTGTACGACTGGGCCAAGGGGCAGCCCGCGAAAACCGTCCAGGACCCGGGCGGCCTCGCGCTCACCACGAGCACCGAGTACGACGCCCAGGGCCGCGTGGTCAAGCAGCTCCTGCCGGACGCGAACGGCGCCGACGCGGGCACCCGCGTGACCACGTACTGGTCGGCGACCGGCAGCGGACGCTGCGCGGGCCGCCCGGAGTGGGCCGACCTGGTCTGCTCCGTCTCGCCCGGCGGCGACATCACCGGCGGCGGCACCCAGCCGAAGGAACTGCCCACGACCACCACCGAGTACGACTGGTGGGGCAGCCCCGCGAAGGTCACCGAGACCGCGAACGGCGTGACCCGCACGACCACCACGTCCTACGACGACGCGGGCCGCCAGACCAAGGTCGCCGTCACCGGCGGCACCGGCGAGAAGGTCCCGGAGTCCACCACCGAGTACGACCCGGCCACCGGCCAGGCGGTGAGGACCACGTCGCCCACCGGCGGCAGCATCACCAAGACGTACGACAAGCTCGGCCGCCAGATCGCCTACACCGACGCCGACGGAGGGACCACCACCACCGAGTACGACCTCCTGAACCGCCCGGTGAAGGTGTCCGACACGGTCCCCTCCACGGTCACCTACACCTACGACACCGCGGCCGAACCCCGGGGCCTCGCCACCAGGACCACCGACTCCGTCGCGGGCACGTTCCAGGCCACGTACGACGCCGACGGCTCGGTGGCGAGCGAGAAGCTGCCCGGCGGCTACACCCTCACCCAGACCGAGGACACCACCGGCGCGACGACGGACCGTACGTACACGCGGGACAGCGACGGCACCACCGTCCACTCCGACTCCGTGACCGAGTCGGTCCACGGCCAGGTCACCGGGCACGCGGGCTGGTCCGACCAGCGCTACCGCTACGACGCCACCGGGCGTCTGACGACCGTCGAGGACACCGCCGAGACGGTCTGCACCCGGCGCTCCTACGCCTTCGACAAGCGCGCCAACCGCACCTCGCTGACCACCGCCGCCGGCACGCCCGGCGCCGACTGCCCCGCCTCGGGAGGCTCCACCACCAAGCACACCTACGACAGCGCCGACCGCATCACCGACACCGGTCACGCCTACGACGCCTTCGGCCGCACCACCACGGCCCCCGGCAACGGCACCCTCGGCTACTACGCCAACGACCTGGTGCACCGCCAGAGCGCCGACGGCAAGCGGCAGACCTGGAACCTGGACGCCGCCCTGCGGTTCCGCTCCTGGACGGTCGAGGCGGGCTCCGGCACCACCTGGACCAAGGAGCAGTCCAAGGTCAACCACTACGACAGCGACGGCGACAACCCCCGCTGGATCGTGGAGGACACCGCGTCCGGCGCCCTGACCCGGATGGTGGACTCCGCCTCCGGCGACCTGGCCGCCACCACGGACAAGAGCGGCAACACGGTCCTCCAGCTCACCACCGTGCACGGCGACGTGGCGCTGCAACTGCCCCTCGACAAGGGCAAGGCACCGGTCGCGCTCGACTCCGACGAGTACGGCAACCCGCGCGCCGGACAGCAGGCCGCCCGCTACAGCTGGCTGGGCGGCAAGCAGCGCTCCGCGGAGACCCTCACCGGTCTGACGCTGATGGGCGTGCGCCTGTACAACCCGGCGACGGGCCGCTTCCTGTCCGTCGACCCCGTGTACGGCGGCGGCAACAACGCCTACGAGTACGTGGGCGGCGACCCCGTCAACCGCTTCGACCTCGACGGCAAGTGGTGGAAGAAGATCAAGCGCGGTCTGAAGCGGGCGGGCCGCCACGTCCGCAAGAACTGGCGGACGTACGCCGGTTACGGCGCGACGGCGGCGTGCATCGTCGCCTCCGCCGGTACCTGCGCCGTCGCCAGTGTCGCGGTGTTCGCGGCGACGGCGGCGGCGGACGGCCGCCGCGGCAAGTGGCGGACGAAGAAGTACTGGCGCTCGACGGCGAAGTCCGCGGCCTGGACCGCCGTCGGCGTCGGCGCGGGCCGCTTCGCCGCGGGCTCCTGGTGGAAGTCCAGCAAGGGCTTCGCCCGGGGCGGCAAGCGCGCGGCGGGCCGGGGCCGGCACGCCAAGCGGTTCTCGTACCGCAGGACGGCGTGGAACTACGCGGGCAACGCGTGGACCGGCACGCTCACCTGCGGGATGAGCTGGAAGATGCGGTACTGCTAGAGATCGGTCCGCCCGTTCAGGGGGCGCCGCGCCGTGCGCGCGGCGCCCCCGCCGGGCAGTCGGGAATGAGGCACATCAGCACATGCGCTACTACAACAGGCCCGTCCGCCGTACCTCGTGGGCGATCGTCGCGATCATGGCCGTGGTCGCGGCCCAGTTCCTCTACGACGGCGGGGCAGGACCGCGCGACGTCTGGGACGTGGTCCTGGCCCTCGCCCTGCCGGGCGGGGTGACGTGGGTCCTGGTCCGTACCGGTCTCACGCCGTACGTGGAGTGGGACGAGCAGCGGCTCACCGTCCGCAACCCGTTCTTCCGGTACGAGGCGTCCCTCGCCGACGTCCGGCTGCTCGGGCGTGCGGGGAAGGGCGGCGCCCTGGGCGTCGAGGGCGTCGGCACGGTGCTGCCGTGGGCGATGACGCGTTCGGTGTTCGACGGGCGGAGGGCGGAGCAGGCGCGGCGGGAGCTGCGGAACGCGGTGCGGCGGGCGGTGCCGGACGGCACGGGCACGGCGGGCGGGGCGGGCACGCCCGGTGGGACGGACGCGGCGGCTCCTGTGCGGCGGCACTTCCGGGTCGAGTGGACGGACGTCCTGATCCTGCCGATGCTCGGGGCGTTCGTCTGGGCGTTCCTGCCCTGACGGAGGCCGGGCTCCGTCAGATGAGCGGCGGCCGGCCCAGCTTCGTCATCCGCCACACCGTCGCCCACCGCATCGGCCGCCGCTCGCCGCCCGAGGTACGGAAGCCCTCCACGAAGCCGCCCGCCCAGGCGCGCAGGCCCCCGGCGGACCGGGTGCGGGCCAGCGTGAGCAGGGTCCAGACCGTGAGGTAGAGGGGGATCAGGGGCAGGGGCAGCCGGCGGCGGGCCAGCCACACGCGGTTGCGGGCCGTCATGCGGTGGTAGACGGCGTGCCGGGCGGGGGACGTCTTCGGGTGCTGGAGCAGCAGCGAGGGCTCGTACAGGACCTTCCAGTCCGCGTCGAGCGCGCGCCAGGCCAGGTCCGTCTCCTCGTGCGTGAAGAAGAAGTCCGCGGGCCAGTCGCCGGTCTCCGCGAGCATCTCCATCGAGAAGGCGTGCGCGCCGCCCAGGAAGGACGTGACGAGGCCGCCGCGCATCGGGTCCTTCGCGCGCAGCCGCGGCACGTGCCTGCGCTGGGTCTCACCGTGTTCGTCCGCGATGCGGAAGCCGACGATGCCGAGCCGCGGGTCCTCGGCGAACAGGCGCTGGACCGTGCGGAACACGTCCGGGTCGACGAGCAGGCCGTCGTCGTCCAGCTCGATCGCCACGTCGACGTCGCCGAACTCGCGCAGGCGGCGCAGGGCCACGTTGCGTCCGCCGGGGCAGCCCAGGTTCTCGTCGAGCTCTATCGCGGTGACCTCGCCGGGGTAGGCGGGGAAGTCCGGCAGCTGGGTGCCGTTGCCGACGACGACCAGGCGTGTCGGGACGACGTCCTGCTTGGCCACGGCCGCGAGCAGGGCGTCGACGTCCTTCGGGCGGTTGCCCATGGTCACGATGGCCACACCCAGGCGCGGTTCGGACACGCGGAGCCCTCCAGGTCAGGTCGGCCGGAGCGGCGGCCCTGCGCCACCTGCGGTCATATCGTCCGACATTCGCGATGGTAGCCGTTCACCGATGCGATCCATTCGGGACGTGGGTCGTTCACGTCGGGGGCGGGCTCGGGGTTCACTCCACTGACACGCCGGCCACCGCTCCGGCGCGGGCCCCTGGCGCATGGCCAATTTTGGCCGTGACATGTCAAGAATCATGGGAGTGTGCCTTGTTGTCTCAAGGGTCCTGTGCCTCAATGACGCCGACCCGCACCGCTGACTGACCGTCAGTCAAGGCGGGCTCCCCACACTCCCCCCATCGAAGGCAGGCCCCCATGAGGCACGGCAGACTCGCCCTCGCTCCGGCCGTCGGCACCACCGCGCTCGCCCTGGGCGCCCTGGGCGCCCTGGTCATGGCCCCGGCCGCGGGCGCGGTGGAGCCGCAGGAGGCGTCCATCGGATTCGACTGCGGCTCGTTCGGCTCCGGTACCGCGGCGCTCAAGGCCACCCAGAACGGCACCGCGGCCACCATCGAGGTGTCGACGGCGGCGATCAAGGCACCGCTCGACGTCGGCGCCGGCGCGGTCGCCTCCACGCTCACGCTCACCAGGAACGGCTCCGGCACCACGACGTTCACCGGCAACGCCAACCCCGCGATACCGGCGGGCAGCCCCGTCTCCACGGGACCGCTGAACGGCACCGTCGCCTCCGGTGACAGCCTCGCGGCGAGCTCCCTGAAGATCGTGGTCTTCGGCATCACGGTGAACTGCGCCGCGACATCGGCGCAGACGCCGGGCCCGTTCGTGTTCTGACGTCACGGCGGGGCGGGCGCCGCGGTCCGGACGGCGGCCCGCGGCGCCTTCGCCCGTGGCCTTCGCCCCGCCCTCGCCTGTGGCTCCCCGCCGCCGCCCTCGCCCTCGCCCGAAAACGCGTTGCCGTCCCCGCGTCCCCTGCCTACCGTGCCGATCATGCTGCCCCCTGTGGACACCGACGAGGAATGGGACGCCGTCGTCCCCGACGAGGCCGTCGTGCGGCCCGCCGCCGAGGACCTGTGCGAGCGCCTCGGCCTCGCGGGGGCCCCGCTCACCCGGTACGGCGAGGGATCGCAGCCCGTGTACGCGGTCGGCGAGCGGCACGTGCTCAAGCTCTTCCCCGGGGCCGCCGCGAACGACGCCGTGACCGAGGCGCGCGTACTCGGCCATGTGCACGGCCGACTGCCCGTCCCCACCCCGCAATTGCACGACAGCGGCGCGTACGTGAACGGCTGGCGCTACGTCCTGATGTCCCGGCTCCCCGGCCGCGGTCTGCACCTCGCCTGGCCCGGCATCCCGGCGGCCGACCGCGAACGCGTCGTCGCACGGGCCGGGGAGGCGCTCGCCGTCCTGCACGCGCTCGACCACGCACCGCTCACCGACGTCATCGGGCCGGGCGACTGGCGGGAGTTCACCGAACGGCAGCGCGCGGACGCCGTCGGCCGGCAGCGTCGGCGCGGTCTCCCCGAGGAGTGGCTGGAGCAGATCCCGGACTTCCTGGACGGCGTCCCGACGCCGCCCGCGCCCCGGACGGCGCTCCTGCACACGGAGTTCATGCGCCAGCACCTCCTCGTCGACCCCGCCGACGGCCACCGCCTCACCGGCCTCTTCGACTTCGAGCCCGCCATGATCGGCGACCCCGCGTACGACTTCGTGGGCGTCGGCCTGTTCGTCACCCGCGGGGAACCCGGCCTGCTCACCCGGTTCACGGCCGCGTACGGGCGCGGCTTCGAGCCGCGCCTGCTCCTCGCGTACACGTTGCTGCACGTGTACGGGAACCTGCCTTGGTACCTGCGCGAACTGCCCGCGCCGACCGAACCACGCCTCGACGCGCTAGCGGATACGTGGTTCGGGCACTGAGTGCCCCGTGAGGGGCGCGGGGAACTGCGCGACCAGCCACGACGAAAGCCGCGGACGCGTCTGCTGTGACACCGAGCAGACGCGTCTGCGGCTTTTCTCGGGCTGAGCGCGCCCAAGCGGCGGAGCCGCACATCGCATCAGCCCCGCGCCCCTCGCGGGGCGGCTCTCAGGCGGCGGTGTCCGGGATCAGCGTGAGGTAGGCGAGGCCGAGCACCTGCCGGTAGCCGCGCAGCCAGGCGGTGCGGTGGCGGTCTGCCCGCTCGCGCAGCTCCGCCGCCCTCGGGTGGGCCGGGTACGCGGTCAGCCACTCCTCGGTGTCGGCCAGGTAGGCGGACTCGAACTCCTCCCACTCCGCCGCGCTCGCCGTCTCCACCCACTGCGGGCGGAACCCGGCCGCGACCGCCGCGTCCGCCAGGTCCGCCGCGTACAGGTGCTCGTGGACACCGGCGTCCGGCCACATCGCCGCCAACTCGTCCCGGGTGGGCGTGCGCTGCCAGAAGCCCTCGCCGAGTACGACGCGCCCGCCGGGGGCGACGAGGCCGCGCAGGGCGCGCAGCGCGTCCGCGGAGTGCGGAGCGGGGGCGCCCTCGGGCAGCAGGGTGTGGGAGGACCCGAGGCACAGGACGACGTCGGCGGGCCCGCGTGCCGTGTCCGTCGCGGACTCCTCGGCGAAGACGACACGGCCGTCGAGCCCCCGCGCCCGCGCGGACGCGCGCCCCCGCTCCAGGTCGTCCGCGTCGAGGTCGACGCCGACGCCGGTGGCCGCCGGGGCCGCCTCCAGGATCCGCAGCATCAACTCGCCCCATCCGCACCCGAGATCGAGCACGGTGCCACCGCCCGGGACCCGGCGCAGCGGTTCGGCGACCCGCTCGACGATGCGGGCGGCACGGGCCTCGGACAGGGGGCCGTGGAAGGTGAGACGGGTGAGGCGCGGCGGGCCGCTGTCGGCGTCATCGCCGGTGTCGGCACCGGTGCCGGTGGTCGTGCCGATGCCGGTGCCGGTGTTCGTGCCGGTGTCGGTGGTCGTGGCCGTGGGGGGAGGGGTCGGTGAGGTCATAGTGGGGGAAGCTAACCCGGCAGGCCGCCCGGACGCTCCTGGATTTCCGCGGCCTGCGCGGTCTGCGCGGTCTGCGCGGTCTGCGCGGCCTGCGTGGCGTGCGAGCGCGCGACGACGGCCCGCAGCCTCTCGTCCAGGACCTTCTCCGGCTCCGGCGTGAGGGTGCGCAGGGCCACCAGGGCCGTGATCACGACGTCGCACAGCTCCGACTGGACGTCGTCCCAGCTGTGCGTGGTGCCCTTGCGGGGGTTCTGGCCGGTCGCGCCGATGACGGCCTGGGCCACCTCGCCGACCTCCTCCGACAGCTTCAGCATGCGCAGCAGGAGGGTCTCCTCGGGGGGATGCCGCTCGTGGGACGCCAGCCAGCCGTGCAGGAGCGCGACGGTCTGCCAGAGGTCCACGGGGGCGGGGGTCGGGTCGGCCATGGGGCGCAGCCTGCCATGTCCGGCCGGAGCAGGGGGCGGGGCCCCTGGGTGGCGGGGCAGCGGACCCGGTGCGAGCGTGAGCGCATGAGCATGCAGACAAACCGGCTCGGCGACCCCGCGGTCCGTGCCTTCGTCGGCGCGGTGAACTCGCACGACAGGCAGGCCTTCCAGGACGTGCTCTCGCCGGGCGCGACCATGTCCGACGACGGTTCCGACCGGGACGTCGAGGACTGGACCGAGCGCGAGATCTTCTCGTCCAACGGCCATATGGACGTCGAGTCCGAGTCGGACGGCGGCAGGACGCTCGTGGTGAGCTACCGCAACGACACCTGGGGCGAGATGCGCACGAAGTGGCAGTTCACCGTGGACGGAGCCGGGAAGATCTCGCGCTTCGAGACGGGCCAGGCCTGACGCGGAGCGCCTCGCCCCGCCGGCCGGGCCGGACCCTGGCCGGGGATGCGCACGCCCTGGCCGGGGATGCGCACGCCCTGGCCGGGGATGCGCACGCCCTGGCCGGGGATGCGCGCGCCCTAGCCGGGGATGCGTACGGCGGCCCCCGCGACGCGCACCCGGGCATCGCCCTCCCGCAGCGTCACCATGAGGACTCCGGGGCGCCCCATGTCCACGCCCTGGTGCAGGGTCAGCTCGGCGGCGGCCGGGACCAGGCCGAGCTCGCGGGCGTACGCGCCGAAGGCCGCCGCGGCGGCGCCCGTCGCCGGGTCCTCGACGACGCCGCCGACCGGGAACGGGTCGCGGGCGTGGAAGACGGTGTCGCTCTCGCGCCAGACGAGCTGGACGGTCGTCAGGTCGAGCCGCAGCATCAGCGCCCGCAGCCGGTCGAAGTCGTAGGCGAGGTCGGCGAGGCGGGCGCGGGTCGCCGCCGCGAGGACCAGGTGCCGGGCGCCCGCGAAGGAGATCCGGGGCGGCAGGCCGGGGTCGAGCTCGTCCGCGCGCCAGCCGAGGGCGGCGAGGGCCTCCTCGACGTCGGCGGGCGCGGCGTCCTCCACCCGGGGCTCCACGCTCGTCAGGGTCGCCCGCAGGACGCCGTCGGACGCGGTGACGCTCACCGGCACGGTCCCGGCGGGCGTGTCGAACACGAAGTCGCCGGGGCCCGCGCGCTCCGCGAGGGCGACGGCCGTGGCGACGGTGGCGTGCCCGCAGAAGGGGACCTCGGCCTGGGGGCTGAAGTACCGCACGGTGAAGGAGCGTCCCGTCGGGCCGAGGGCGGCGGGGCCCGGGGTCAGGAACGCCGACTCGCTGTAGCCGACGTCGGCCGCCACGGCGAGCATGACCGCGTCGTCGAGGCCGGTGGCGTCCAGGACGATCCCGGCCGGGTTGCCGCCCTCCGGGTCGGTGGTGAACGCGGTGTAGCGCAGCACGTCCGGGCGGTTCGCGTGACTGTCGTTGTGGCTCATGCCGCACGACAACCGCCGCGGTACCGGAGGCATTCCCGGTACCGCGGCGGTGCTCACCTCCGGGTGACCGCGGCGGTGATCACCCTCGGGTGCCTCAGTGGCAGTTCTTGTACCCGTTGTCCCGGGTCGTCCACGAGCACGAGTCGAGCTGCGAGCCGTTCGGCTTGATCAGCCGGGCCTTGTCGCTGGTGTTGTTCCACACGTGCCAGCCACGGCCCCAGTACCGCACGCCGGAGGCGTTGGTGCCCTTGCCGGTGCGGACCTTCACCGTCTTGCCGGCGCCGATCTTGTAGCTGCCGAAGGTGTAGGTGTAGCCGGTGTTGTCCTTCAGCTTGTAGCCCTTGAGCTGGACGGCGCTGCGGCCGTTGTTGTGGATGTTCACCCACTCGCCGTTCACCGAGGAGCGCGAGCTGGAGTCCCGGCCCGGACTGTCGTACTGGATGTAGCCGAGGTGCAGACCGCCCTGGTGCCGTGCCGCGGCCGCCGGGGTGGCGACGAGCAGCGGGACCGCGACAGCGGTGGCGGCGAGGACGGCTGTGGCAGTCGAACGTATGCGCAACGTGTGCTCCGTGTGTGAAGTTTCCGTGGAGAGCAGCGAGCATAGTCCGACGTTGTACGACCACGGGGGCCACTTCCGGCATATGACCGTCATGTGACGGGAACTCAGCCCTCCTGGCCGTACTGCATCGGTCGCACCCGGTCTACGCACGACCGTCGCCCCGCCGGGTGGGCCCTGGTGGCTCAGCCCCGCCCGATGTACGGCATGGCCGTCGCGACCACGGTCGCGAACTGCACGTTGGCCTCCAGTGGCAGCTCCGCCATGTGCCGCACGGTGCGCGCCACGTCGGCCACGTCCATCACCGGCTCGACCGCGAGTTCCCCGTTGGCCTGGAGGATCCCGGAGCGCATCCGCTCGGTCATGTCGGTGGCCGCGTTGCCGATGTCGATCTGGCTCACGGCGATGCGGTGGGGCCGCCCGTCCAGGGACAGGGACTTGGTCAGGCCCGTCAGCGCGTGCTTCGTGGCCGTGTACGCGACGGAGTGCGGGCGCGGGACGTGCGCGGAGACGGACCCGTTGTTGATGATGCGGCCGCCCCGCGGGTCCTGCTCCTTCATCTGCCGGTAGGCCTCCTGGGCGCACAGGAAGGCGCCGTGCAGATTGGTGTCGACGACGTGCCGCCAGGCGTCGTAGGGAAGCTCCTCGAAGGGGACGCCGCCCGGACCGAACGTACCGGCGTTGTTGAAGAGCAGGTCGAGCCGGCCGAAGCGGTCGCGCACGGCGGCGAAGAGGGCGGCGACGTCGTCGGGGACGGCGACGTCGGCGCGGACGCACAGGGCCGGGGCCGCGGCGCCCGGCGGTCCGCCGACGGCCGCGGCGGCCAGGGCCGCGGTCTCCCGCAGGGTCTCCTCGCGGCGGCCCGCGAGCGCCACCGACCACCCCGCCCGGAGCAGTTCGAGGGCGACGGCGCGCCCGATCCCGGAGCCCGCGCCGGTCACCACGGCGGTCCTGGCCGTCTCGGCGTGCGCGGGGCCCGTGGCGGCGCCCGAAGGTGCCGTTCGCTCAGCGTTCATGGCCACGCAGGGTACGGGAGGGTCCGCCACATGGACCTCATCTGCCCGCCATATGGCTGTTGTGTACGTGACAGGCGGGTGTCGTCCCCAGCCACTCCAATGCCCCTTGCAACCATCTTCTGGGGAGGGGCTCATGACACCCACAGGACAGCACTCACCCGAACTCCGCGCCGCAGCACGCCACTTGGGCCGCCGCCGGTTCCTGACCGGAACCGGCGCGGCCGCGGCCCTGGCGTTCGCCGTCAACCTGCCCACCGCGGGCGTGGCGGGCGCGGCCGAGCTGGACGCCGCCCGCATCCCCGCCGACCCGTTCACCCTCGGCGTCGCCTCCGGGGACCCGGCGCCGCACTCCGTGCTGCTGTGGACCCGCCTCGCGCCCAAGCCCTTCGAGCTGAACGGCGGGCTCCCCGCCGAGCGCGTCACCGTCCAGTGGGAGCTCGCCCGTGACGCCCGCTTCCGCCGCGTCGTGCGCCGCGGCACGGTCACCGCGCACCCGGAGTTCAACCACTCCGTGCGGGTCCAGGCCGACCACCTCGACGCCGACCGGCAGTACTGGTTCCGCTTCCGCACCGGCAGATGGGTGAGCGGCACCGGCCGCACCCGCACCGCCCCGCCCGCCGGCAGCAGGTCCGGCCTCACCCTGGCCGCCGTGTCCTGCCAGGCCTACCACGACGGCTACTTCACCGCGTTCAAGCACCTCGCCGAGGACGACGTCGACGTCGTCTTCCACCTCGGGGACTACCTCTACGAGTACGCGGTGAACGCCGCGGGCGGCGCCCGCAAGTACACCGACCGCACGCTCCCCGACATCTTCAACCGCGAGACGCAGACCCTCGACGACTACCGGCGCCGGTACGCGCTCTACAAGTCCGACCCCGATCTGCGGGCCGCGCACGCCGCGCACCCCTTCGTCGTCACCTGGGACGACCACGAGGTCGAGAACAACTACGCCGACGACATCGACGAGAACGGCAACCCGCCCGAGGAGTTCCTGCTCCGCCGGGCCTCCGCCTACCGCGCGTACTGGGAGAACCAGCCGCTGCGCCTTCCGCAGCGGCCCACCGGCTCCGACATGCAGCTCTACCGCCGCCTCGACTGGGGCAGGCTCGCCCAGTTCGACATCCTCGACACCCGCCAGTACCGGTCCGACCAGGCCTACGGCGACAAGGCGCACGCACCCGGGCCCGAGTCGCGCGACCCGCGCCGGACCATCACCGGCGCCACCCAGGAGCGCTGGCTCATCGACGGCTGGCGCCGCTCGCGCGCCCTGTGGAACGTCGTCCCGCAGCAGGTCACGTTCTCCGAGCGCAAGCTCGACCTGACCGCCGACGCGAAGCTCAGCATGGACGCCTGGGACGGGTACTCCGCCTCCCGCGACCGGGTGCTCGCCGGGGCGAAGTCCGCCGGGGTCGACAACCTCATGGTCCTCACCGGCGACGTGCACGTCGCGTACGCCTTCGACATCAAGGCCGACTTCGGCAAGCCGTCCTCGAAGACCCTCGGTACGGAGATCGTCGCCACGTCCATCGCCAGCGGCAAGGACGGGGCGGAGCGGCCCGCCAACTGGGACACCTACATGAAGGCCAACCCGCACCTGAAGTTCTACAACGGGCGGCGCGGGTACGTGACCGTCGCCCTCGGTCAGAAGTCGGCCCGCGCCGACTTCAAGACGGTGTCCGCCGTCACCACGCCCGGGGCGCCCCTCACCACGGCGGCCTCCTTCATCACCGAGGTCGGCAACCAGGGCCTGAAGCCGGCGTAGCCGTCCCTCGCGGGGCGCCCCAGTCCCGCCCCTTCTCCGATCCTGGGGCTCCGCCCCAGACCCCGTATCGGCGCAGTATCAAGCCCGTCCGGCGATTGAGGCCGAGGCGCGCAGCGCCGACAGGGCGGGGGTCCAGGGGGCGCAGCGCCCCTGGTTACGGGAAAGGGGCGGGCCTGGGGCGCAGCGCGAGGACCACCCCCCGCGCCCTGAGAAGATAGGGGGCACCACCAACTACCGGAAGAGGCGCGATGGCGGAGCGCGGGCAGACGGCCCAGAGACAGGACGAGGACGCGGTACGGATACCGGGGGCGGCGGGGACGGCGAGGTCCGCGGCGACAGCGGCACCCTCGAACCCCGCCGCCCTGCGCGTGGCGACCGGAGCCCTGGTCACCCTCATACTCGGCGGCCTCACCGCCATGCCCCCGCTCTCCATGGACATGTACCTCCCGGCCCTGCCGCAGGTCACCGACGCCCTGCACACCCCGGCCGCCACCGTCCAGCTCACCCTGACGGCGTGCCTCATGGGCATGGCCCTCGGCCAGCTCGTCGTCGGCCCCATGAGCGACAAGTGGGGCCGCCGCCGCCCCCTCCTCGCCGGCCTGCTCGTCTACATCCTCGCGACCGCGATCTGCGCCCTCGCCCCCACCGCGGAACTGCTCATCGCCTTCCGCCTGCTCCAGGGCCTCGCGGGCGCCGCGGCCATCGTCATCGCCCGCGCGGTCGTCCGTGACCTGTACGACGGCGTGGAGATGGCCCGGTTCTTCTCCACGCTGATGCTGATCTCCGGCGTCGCCCCGGTCGTCGCGCCGCTGATCGGCGGCCAGGTCCTGCGCCTGACCGACTGGCGGGGCATCTTCGTCGTCCTGACGGTCGTCGGCATCGGGCTGACCGCGCTGGTGTGGCGCCGCCTGCCGGAGACCCTGGCCCCGGCCGACCGGCACGACGGCGGCACCGCCGAGGCGCTGCGCACGATGCGCGGTCTCCTCGCGGACCGCGTGTTCACGGGCTACATGGTCGCGGGCGGCTTCGCCTTCGCGGCGCTCTTCGCATACATCTCGGCATCGCCGTTCGTGATCCAGGAGATCTACGGCGCGTCGCCGCAGACGTTCAGCCTGCTCTTCGGCGTGAACTCGATCGGCCTGATCATCGTCGGCCAGATCAACGGCAAGCTCCTCGTGGGCCGCGTCAGCCTCGACAAGACCCTCGGGATCGGGCTCGCCGTCATCGTGCTCGCCGCGGCCGCGCTGCTCCTGATGACGACCGGGGTCTTCGGCGACGACATCGGGCTCGCGCCGATCGCCGCGGGCCTGTTCGTGCTGATGTCGGCGATGGGCCTCGCCATGCCCAACACCAACGCCCTCGCCCTGATGCGCACCCGGCACGCGGCGGGCTCCGCGTCCGCGCTCCTCGGTACGTCCTCCTTCCTCATCGGCGCCGTCGCCTCGCCGCTCGTCGGCATCGCGGGCGAGCACACGGCCGTGCCGATGGCCGTCGTCCAGCTCGCGTGCGCGCTGGCGGCCGCCGCCTGCTTCGTGGGTCTGTGCCGCCCGTGGCAGCACCACCACCAGCAGGACGGGACCCCGGCCGCCAAGGCGGTACCGCCCCAGGCGGAGACCGAGACCGGGACCCTGGGGGAGACGGGCACGGCGACCCTGCCGGAGCAGTGGACCCCCGACCGGCACGAGCCCGCGCTGCGCGACTCCGGACAGCGCCTTCAGGCCGTGTCGCGGAAGTCGGACCGCTGAGCCCCGTACCGCTGCTGCGCCCCGGCTCCGCCGCCGAGGCGGGGCTCGACCCGGGCGGGATCGACCGGCTCGTACGCGACGTGCGGTCCCTGCCCGAAGGCCCCCGCCCCTGGTGCGCCGGGGCCGTCGTCCTCGCGGGCCGCGGCCCGGTGATCGCCGCGGCGGAGGCGACGGGCTGGGCGGTGCGGTACTCCGCGTACAGCGAGGAGACCGACGCGGGCGTCGAGCTGCCCCCGGAGCTCCGCGTCCCGATGACCGTCGACACGCCCTTCGACCTGGCGTCCCTCACCAAGCTGTGCACGACCGTCGCCGTCGTGCAGCAACTGGAGCGGGGCACGCTCGCGCTGGACGCGCCGGTGGCCCGGTACGTCCCGGAGTGCACGGGCGTCGCGGCGCACGGCATCACCGTGCGCCACCTCCTCACGCACACCTCGGGGCTGCGGCCCGAGCTGCCGCTGTACGACCTGCCGGACCGCGCGGCGCGGCTGCGGGCCCTGCACGCCGAGGAGCCGTCCGCCGGCATCGGCACGCACCGCTACTCGGACCTCAACATGCTCCTCCTCCAGCAGATCCTGGAACGCGTCACCCGGCGCGGCCTGGACCTGCTGATCCGCGACGGCATCACCCGGCCCCTCGGCATGACCGCCACCGCCTTCGGCCCCCGCCCCGGCGCCGCCGCCACGGAGGACCAGCGCCTGCCCTGGGCGAAGGCGGACCGCGGGATGCTGCGGGGCGAGGTGCACGACGAGAACGCGTGGGCGCTCGGGGGAGTGGCCGGGCACGCCGGTCTCTTCGCCACCGCCCACGACCTGGCGATCCTGTGCCGGGCCCTGCTCTCCGGCGGCTCCTACGGCACGGCCCGGATCCTTGGCCCCGACCACGTGGAGCTGATGCTGACCGCGCCCGGTCTCGGCTTCGCCGTGGACCAGGCGTGGTTCATGGGGGAGCTGGCGGGGCGCGGAGCGGCGGGCCACACCGGCTTCACCGGCACCTCACTGGTCCTCGACCGGGCCACGGACACCTTCCTGGTGCTCCTGGCCAACACCGTCCACCCGCGCCGCCGCCCCCCGGACAACGGCCCCCGCGTCCGCGCCGCCACGGCCCTGGCCCGCGCGGCGGCCACGCCTCCGCGCGGCCACTAAACTCACGGGGTGCACGCACTGGCTTCCCCCGCAGAGACCCTCCGTACCGCCCTCGCGGGCCTCCTGGAGGACCTGCCGCCCAAGGCGGCGGCCCAGGCCGTGGACCGGCTGATCGCGAACTACCGGGGCACCACCCCCACCGGCGCCCCCGTCCTGCGGGACCGCGCGGACGTCACCGCGTACGCCGCGTACCGCATGCCCGCCACGTTCGAGGCCGCACGCTCCGCCCTGGCCGCCCTGGCCGCGGCGGCCCCCGCCGACTTCAGCCCCGCGGACCACGTCGACATCGGCGGTGGCACCGGCGCCGCCACCTGGGCCGTCAACGCCGTCTGGCCCGGCGGGCGGCCCGTCACCGTCCTCGACTGGGCCGAGCCCGCCCTCACCCTCGGCCGTGAGATCGCCGCCGCCAACGCGGAGCTGGCCGCGGCGCGGTGGCAGCGGGCCCGGATCAGCGCCGCCCTCGACGTGCCCGCCGCCGCCCTCGTCACCGTGTCGTACGTCCTCGGCGAGCTCACCGCCGACGACCGGGCCGCGGTCGTCGACGCCGCCGCCCGCGCCGCCACCGACGCCGTCGTCGTGGTCGAGCCCGGCACGCCCGGCGGCTACGCCCGGGTCATCGCCGCGCGGGACCGGCTCGTCGGCGCCGGGTACCGCGTCGCCGCGCCCTGCCCGCACAGCTCCGCCTGCCCGATCGTCCCCGGCGACGACTGGTGCCACTTCTCCGTCCGCGTCGCCCGGTCCTCCCTGCACCGCCAGGTCAAGGGCGGCTCCCTCGCCTACGAGGACGAGAAGTTCTCCTACGTCGCCGCCGTCCGCGACACCGCCGTCCCGGCCCTGCCCGCCGCCCGCCGCGTCGTCCGCAAGCCCCAGATCCGCAAGGGGCAGGTCCTCCTCGACCTGTGCGAGGCCGGGGGCGAGCTGCGCCGCGAGACGGTGACGAAGCGGCACGGGGGGCTGTACCGGGCCGCGCGGGACACCGCGTGGGGCGACGCGTGGCCTCCGGCGGGGGCGGGCGGGTAGCCCTCGCGGGGGCGCGAGGATTCAGCCCGTCCGGCGTTTGAGGACGAGGCGCGGAGCGCCGATGGGGCGGCGGCGTACGACCCGCGCCACAGCGTCCCGTTGTACGGGACAGCTCCGCACGGCCCGCGTGTAAGGGGTGCGGGTGGTCGTCCGCCACCCGCACCTTCGGGGGCTGCCGCGCCAGGCCCTAGGCGGGGCGCAGCTCCTGCGTGCAGCACTTCACGCTGCCGCCGCCCTTGAGCAGTTCGCCCAGGTCCATGCCGATCGGCTCGTAACCGCGCTCGCGCAGCGGCTCGAAGAGGCCGACGGCGGCCTGCGGCAGCAGGACGTGCAGGCCGTCGGAGACGGCGTTCAGGCCGAGGGCGACGGCGTCCGGCTCCTCGGCGATCAGCGCGTCGGGGAACAGCCGGCGCAGCACCGCCCGGCTGCCCGGCGAGAACGCCGCCGGGTAGTACATGACGTCGTCGGTCGTGTCGTCGAGGACCGCGAGCGCCGTGTCCAGGTGGTAGTAGCGGGGGTCGACGAGGTCGAGGCCGATCACCGGCCTGCCGAAGACCTCCTGGGCCTCGCCGTGCGAGAGCGGACTCGCGCGAAAGCCGCGGCCGGCCAGGACGTACCCGGAGGTGACGGCGAAGTCGCCCTCGCCCTCGTTGATGTGGGTCGGCTCGTGGACCTCGGTGAAGCCGTTGGCGCGGAACCACTCCAGGTGCGCCGCCGCCTCCGGCCTGCGCTCGGGGTGGACGAAGCTCGCGCCGAGCACCCGGCCGTCGACGACGGTGGCGCCGTTGGCCGCGAAGACCATGTCCGGCAGGTCCGGGTGCGGGCGGAGCTCCTCGACGGTATGGCCGAGCGAGCGGTACCGATCGCGCAGGTCTTCCCACTGGGCGACGGCGAGCGGGACGTCGACGGGTTTGGCGGGGTCCATCCACGGATTGATGGAGTACGTGACCTTGAAGTGTGCCGGTGGGCACATCAGATAGCGCCGGGGTGTGGCGCGCCGGGCGACTCGATGCAACGAAGGCTCCTCACGACCGCAGGGGCTGTTGCTGCCATGGTGCGGTCTGAGGAGCCTTCGCGCAGTGATCTGAGCCGTTCGTACGGAGCCGTGGGGCGATATTTGCCCATGAACCGGATGTTCCGGCCTCATGAGTCGCTGTTCGGTGCTCCGTCCTCGCCGCTGTCCGGTGCCCCGTCCTCCCGGTTCTCCGGGTCGCCCCGGCCCTCCTGGAGCTTGCGCAGCAGTTCCCGCTTCTGCTCCTGCGGGCTGAGGCCGCCGCCGACCCGGCCGGAGCCGCGTCCGCCGCGCAGGGCCTTGCGGGAGAGATTGCTGCGCGTACCGCCGACGCCGAGCATTCCGGATCCGCCTCGCGACATGTCGTACCTCCTGGTGCCTTCGTCAACATAGGCGAGACGTCTCGTCTCGCTTGCTGTCGACTTTAAGCGAGACGCTGCGTCTTGTCCAGCGGTTTACGGGGGCCGTGGGCGGAGGTAGGTGCGTGGTGAGACGTTGCGTCTCGTTTCGCTGCTACATTCGACTGCATGGCTCAGAAAACCGCCCCTGACTCCACCCGCCGCAGCGAGCGTTCGCGCCGCGCGATCTACGACGCCGCTCTCGCCCTGGTCGGCGAGGTCGGCTACGGCAAGATGACCATCGAGGCGATCGCCGCCCGCGCCGGTGTCGGCAAGCAGACCATCTACCGCTGGTGGCCCTCCAAGAGCGCCGTCCTGCTCGACGCCTTCCTCGACCTCGCCGACCAGGCCAACGCCCAGCTCAGCGAGCAGGCGGGCCTCGACGAGCCCGCCACCGACATCCCGGACACCGGGGACCTCGAAGCGGACCTCAAGTTCGTGCTGCGCGCCACCGTCGACGAGATGACCGACCCCAAGTTCGACGCCCCCGCCCGCGCCCTGGCCGCCGAGGGCGTCGTCAACGCCGAGCTGGGCGCCGAATTCCTCGAGAAGCTGCTCGAACCGCAGCTCCAGCTCTATGTGCAGCGGCTGCGCGCGAGCCAGGAGCGCGGCGAGGTCGCCGCCCACATCGACCCGCGCATCGCCCTCGAACTGTGGACCGGACCGCTCGCCCAGCGCTGGATGCAGCGCACCGGGACGCTCACCCACGCGTACGCCGACACCCTCGTCGAGTACGCCCTGTACGGCATCACGCCCCGCTGACCGGCGTCCGCGACAGCAGGCCGGGCGCGTCCGTGATCACGCCGTTGCAGCCGAGCCGCAGCACCCGGTCCCGCTGGCGCGGCGTGGTCACCGTGTGCGCCCACACCCGGGGGACCCCGGAGTTGACCGCGCGCAGGAGATCCCTGTCACGTGCCTTGTAGTCCACGTCGAGGACGTCGACGAAGGACGCCCAGCGCTCCGGGCGGTCGGTGCGCAACTGGCCCCGCGAACGCCACAACTGCGCGAGGAGGCCCAGGTCGTGGGCCCTGCGGGCCACCCACGGTCTGTTCGTGTTCACGAACACCGACCGGGCGAGACCGCGGGCGTGGATCATCGCGGAGAGCCGGGCCAGGCTCTGCGCGTCCTTGGCCTCAAGCATCAGCACGACCCGGCCCCCGAAGCGGTCGAGCACCTCCTCGACCGTCGGCGGCCGCTCCGCGCGCCAGCGGCCCGGCACCCCCGCGGGCGGGCGCAGCCGCACCTGCTGCCACTCCTTGCGGCTGAGCCCGCGCACCGGCCCCCTCGCGTAGGTCGTGCGGTCCAGGGTCTCGTCGTGCATCACCACGAGCGTGCCGTCGCGCAGCATCCGGGTGTCCGCGTCGATGACCTGCGCGGTGCCCCGCTCGAACGCGGTCATCAGGCCGGACATGCTGTTCTCCGGCACTTCCAGGGCGCCGCCGCGGTGCGCGGTGTAGACGAGCGGCGGCAGCGCGTCGACGGTCAGCGGGCCGCCGCCCCACTCCAGCGGAGCCAGGAAGCCCGCAGGGCCGGTGAGCGCCAGGGCGGTGAGGCCGGTCAGCACAGTCCTAGTCACCATGGCCAACACCGTAGGTGGGCGATTCGACGCGCAGCGTGAAATGACGCGCTATGTCACCCAGCGGCTGGCATCGCCCCAGCTACCCCGGATGTGGACTACGGCCACCCGGAGAGCAGGATGGTGGGACCATAGGTCATGCTGTTCCGCACAATGGCGAGGTGAGGGGATAGATGGGCGAGGAGTTCGGCCGGTCGTCCGGCGCGCAGAGCAGGATCTCCCAGTGGCTTCGTCGGCGCGGGCGCACCGCGGACAGCGGCAGCGCGGCCGCCGCCGAGAGCCGGGAGGGGCTGCTGCTCGCCGTCGCAGCCGCGGGGCTGCCGATCGCCCCGGCCGCGTATCCCGCCGGCTACCGGTGTTCGTGCGACCGCATCGGCTGTCCCACGCCCGCCCGGCACCCGGTGTCCTTCGCCTGGCAGACGCAGTCCACGACCGACCGCGGGCAGATCGAGCGCTGGGCCCGCCATCAGCCGGGGGCCAACTTCATCACCGCGACCGGCATGGTGCACGACGTCCTCGACGTGCCCCTGGACGCCGGGCGCGCCGCCCTGGCGCGGCTGCTCGACGCCGGTGTGGACGTGGGGCCCGTCGCGGAGTCCGAGGGCGCGCACGACCAGGGCCGGATGCTGTTCTTCACGGCGACCCGCGGCACCCCCGAGGACGAGGACGAGTGGTGGCCGTGCGAGCTGGACTGCCATCCGGAGACCATGGACGAGCATCCCGGCCTGCGCTGGCACTGCCGCGGTTCGTACGTCCTCGTGCCGCCCGCCCGGCTCCCGGGCGACCTCGGCGTGCGCTGGGTCCGTGGCCCGGAGCACCCGCTGCCCGACCCGCTCACCCTCCTGGAGACCCTCACCGACGAGTGCGCGCGATACGCGGGCGAGCCCCGCGACGACGCGACGGCCGGCACGGCCTGGCCCCAGCGCGGCTGACGACCGCCGGGTCTACTCGCCCTTCGCGCCCACCAGGCCCTGCATCCGGCTCAGGACGGACACCTCGCCCGTGCCCTCGGGGTCCAGGGCGACCTGGTTCGAGACGCGTTCCAAGGTGATGGACTGCTTGGCCTCGCCCCGCATGAGGGGCTTCACGTCCGGCTGCACGGTGACGTTCAGGCCCTTGGACGCGGTCTGCTTCTCGTAGTGGTGCGTGCTGAAGAACACCAGCGCGCCGCCGTCCTTCGTGCGCAGGCCCACGGGGGCGAACGAGCCCTCGTTCCGCGGCTGGTCGATGTACTGCACGGCGAGACCGAGCCGCTTCCCGCTGCGGTCGCGGGCCGCCTTCCACTGCGAGGTGTGCGGCCCCGGCGCGAAGGCGTCGCCGCCGGACTTCAGATAGTCCGTGTACGCGGAGCCCAGCCGCCGCGGCGCCATCGCGAGGCCGCCCCGGTCCACCGCGACGGGCTCCACATGGCCGTCCCCGTCCTTCCGCAGCTCCGGCAGCCGGTCGGGCCGCACCAGGTTCAGATAGGTCGCCTCCCACTGCGCGTCCGCGTCGGCGCGGGTGAAGACGATCAGCCAGCGGTAGTCGTCCGGCTTGCGGTTGGCGAGCGCGTCGGCGACGAACCAGCGCGGCCAGCCCGCCTTCTTCGGGATGGCGTACGACACGTCCGTCAGTTCCAGGGGTACGTGGTGGGAGTTGCCGTCCGGGTTCTGGGCGTGCCGCGCCTTGAGACCCGCCTGGTTGATGGCGCCGAGCGGACCGGTGACCCGGGACGCGTTCAGGGCCGGGTCGTACGCCTTGTCCGCCTTGTTGTAGGCGGTGAGGAAGTCCTTCAGCGCGCGGGCGGCCTCCGGCCGGGTCGCCGTGCGCACGACCTCCCGCTCGCCGTGCACCGTCACGCACCCGCTCGCCGCCAGCGAGAGGACCGCCACCGCCGCCGCGTACGAGACCGGCCTGCCGAGCCTGCGAACCCTGCTCATCGGATACCTTCACCTACCCCTTCCCGGGCCCGAACCCTATCGGGGCCGGCGGGCGCCCCGACGCCGGGATGGGGCAGTGCGCCCAACGTCCTCAACCGCCCGCCGTGTCCCCTTTCGTCGGGCCGCCGGGTGCGGGCGCCCGCCGGGGCGTGACGAGGAGCGTGCCCGTCCGCGGATGGGGGAGGACCTCGACGGGCTGCCGGTAGACGTCCGAGAGGAGCCGCTCGTCGAACACGTCGACGGGAGCGCCGTCGGCGGCGACCGTGCCGCCGTCCAGGACCACCACGCGGTCCGCGTACGCCGCCGCGAGACCCAGGTCGTGCAGGACGACCACCACCGCGTCACCGGCGGCGGCCCGCTCCCGGCACACGCGCAGGACCAGCTCCTGGTGGCGCAGGTCGAGCGCCGCCGTCGGCTCGTCGAGCAGCAGCAGCGGGGCGCTCTGCGCGAGCACCCGGGCCAGGGCGACGCGGGCCCGCTCGCCGCCGCTGAGCGCCGAGAAGGGCCGCGCGGCGAACGCCTCCACCTCGGTGGCCGCCATGGCGGCCCGTACGATCCGGTCGTCGTCGTCGGCACGGCGGGTACCGGCCCACGGCGCACGCCCCATCCGCACGACGTCCTCGACCGGGAACGGGAACGACAGCACGGCCGACTGCGGCAGCACCGCACGGCGCAGGGCGAGATCGCGCGCCGCCCAGTCCGCGGCGGTCCTGCCGCAGACGCGCACCGTGCCGGACGCGGCGGGCAGGTCGGCGGCCAGGGCGGCCAACAGGGTCGACTTCCCGGCCCCGTTGGGACCCACCAGGGCGAGCACATCGCCCGCGCGGGCCCGCACCGTCACGCCCTTCAGGACCTCCCGGCCGCCGAGCAGCACCCGCAGGTCCGCCGTCTCCGCGAGCACATCGCCGGGCGCGGCGGGAGAGGGCAGCGCCCGGTCGCGGCCCGTGAGGATCCTCCGGCTCAGAGCCGCGATCATGCCCAACCTCCCTGCCTGCGGCGGGTCCTGCGCAGCAGCCAGAAGAAGAACGGGCTGCCGAAGAGCGCGGTGAGCACGCCGAGCGGCAGCTCCGCGGGCGCCGCGACGGTGCGCGCCGCCAGGTCGGCGCCGACGAGGACGACGGCCCCGCCGAGCGCGCTGCCCGGCACCAGGAACCGGTGGCCCGGACCGGCGGCCATCCGCAGCAGGTGCGGCACGAGAAGACCCACGAACGTGATGATGCCGGCCACGGCCACGGCCGCCGCCGTCAGGAGCGCCACCACGAGGACGAGCACCGTCCGCAGCCGCTCCACGTCCACGCCCAGATGGCGTGCGGGCCGCTCCCCGAGGGCGAGGAGGTCCAGCTTGCGCGCGTACAGCGGCGCGACGAGCAGCCCGGCCGTCGCGCACGGCAGGACCGCGAGCACCTTCGGCCAGGTCGCCTGCGCGAGCGAACCGAGCTGCCAGAACGTGATCTGGGTGACCTGCGCGTTGTCCGCGAAGAACAGGAACAGGCCGATGAGGGCACCCGCGAAGGCGTTCACCGCGATGCCCGTGAGGATCAGCGTCACGACCTCCGTACGGCCGCCCTCGCGGGACAGGACGTACACGAGCAGGACCGTCGCGAGGCCCGCCACGAACGCGCAGACCGTCACCGTCCAGTTGCCGAAGAAGGTGAGGCCGAGGGCGATCGAGGCGACCGCGCCGACCGCCGCGCCCGAGGAGATCCCGATGACGCCGGGCTCGGCCAGCGGATTGCCGAACACGCCCTGCATCAGCGCGCCCGCGCAGCCGAGGGACGCGCCCACGAGCAGGGCGAGCGTCACGCGCGGCAGCCGCACGTTCCACAGCACGCTCTCGCCGACCCGGTCGAGCGCGTGACCGCCGAGCCCGACGCGGTGCCGCACGGAGGCGAGCACGTCACCGAGGGGGATGTCGTACGCGCCGATCCCTGCGGACAGCAGCGCGAGGAGGACGAGGGCGGCGGCGAGGGCGACGGTGAGGAGGTACGGCGCACCCCGGCGGGTCCCGCGTGCCTGCCCGGCCTCGTCAGTCTCCCGGGCCTTGGTCACCGGTCTGCTGACGAGGGTCACTTCGCGTCCTCGTAGAGCTGGTCCACCAGGGACTTGAGCACCCGGTCGGTGCGAGGGCCGTAGTTGAGCAGGACGCCGTCCTCGATGGACACGACGCGGCGGTCGAGGCCCGCGGGGGTCTCGGCCACGCCGGGGATCTTCACAAGGCCGTCCGTACCGCCCACGGAGTCGAGGCCCTTCGACATCACCAGGATCGCGTCCGGCGCCGCCTTGGCCAGGGCCTCGCTCGTGATGGCCGTGAAGTCCTTCTTCAGGCCGGACGCCTTGCCGGCGTCGATCGCCCCCGCCGCTTCGAGCAGGGAACCCGCACCCGACTCGCGCCCGCCGAGGAGATACACGGAGGCCGACCCGCGCAGATACAGGAACGCCACCCGCGGCTTCCTCGCCTCCGCGGGCACGGACTTGCGCACCTTCGAAATCCGCTGCTGCGTACGGGAGGTGAGCTCGGCGCCCGCCTTCGGGACGCCGAGCGCGGCGGCCACCGCCTCGATGCGGGGGCTCACGTCGGCGAGGCTCTTGGCCGGTTCGAGGACGACGAGGGGGATGCCCGCCGCGCGGATCTGGTCGATCGCCTCGGCGGGGCCCGTCGTGGTGTCCGCGAGCACGACCGTCGGCTTCAGGGACAGCACGCTCTCCGCGGAGACGTCGTGGGCGCGCGTCACCACCGGCAGTTTCGCGGCCTGCTGGAAGGTCGCGGTGATGTCGCGCGCGACGACGCGCCCGCCGAGCCCGAGGGTGAAGACGATCTCGTTCAGGCTGCCGGTCAGCGGCACGATCCTGCTGGTGTCGGCGACGGTGACCCGCTTGCCGTCGGCGGACCGCACGGTCACGGGCAACTTCGGCGCGGGCACGGCCTGAAGGGGCTCCACCCGGTCGGCGGCCGCCTCCGCCCGGGGGCCGCCGCGCGCCGGACCGTCGTCGTCGGACGTTCCGCATCCGGCGAGGGTGAGCGCGAGTACGGCCGCCAGAGCGCCGACTGTCCGGAGTGAGCGCGGCTTGCGCACCTGAGTCCACCGTCCTGTCGTGGGGTTCCCGGTAGGAATGGTCTTAGATTAGGTTAGCCTTACCTTAGCGATCTAGACCTGGAGGGGTGCTGTGTCCTCGCCGTCCTCGCCGCTTTCGCCGTCCTCGCCGCCCTCGTCGCGTCGGCCGGCAGCGCGCCGCCGTGCCCGCGTCCGCACCGGAGCGGCCGTCGTCGTCGCCGGACTCGCCGGAGCCCTGCTGCCGGCGTCCGCGGCTTACGCGCAGGAGCGGGCGGTGAGCGGCGGCAGGCTCGACTGGGGCATCAAGTCGTCCTTCCAGAGCTATGTCACCGGGCCCATCGCCAAAGGCAGTTGGAACCTCCAGGGCGGCGCGGCCACGGTCGGCGGCAGCCAGTTCCGCTTCCACTCCGCCAAGGGTTCCTACGACCCGGACACCGGCGCCTTCACCGCGGCCTTCAGCGGCGGCGTGCACTTCACCGGGCACAAGAAGGGCGGCGCCTACGCCCTCGACCTGACGATCAGCCGCCCCACCGTCGAGGTCGCGGGCGGCTCCGGCACCCTCTTCGCCGACATGATCAGCAAGGACAAGGGCACCGGAAAGGTCACCTCGACCGCCCAGGTGCCCCTCGCGACGCTGAACGTCTCCGGCATCAACATGAAGGGCGGCACGGGGCCGATCGCCCTCACCACCCTCCCCACGACACTCACCGCACAGGGCGCCAAGGCCTTCGCCGGGTACTACACGGCGGGCACCCAGCTCGATCCGGTGAGCCTGTCGACCGATCTGGTGACGGGGTCCGCGGGCGGCAAGAAGGACAAGGCCGAGGACGGCCCCAAGGGCAGGGCCGGGGGCAAGGACGCGGCCGAGGACAGGAACGCGCCCAAGGAGAAGACCGCGGGGCGCATCGAGGACGCCGCCGTCGACTGGGGCGTGCGCCGCACGTTCCGCGAGTACGTCTCCGGGTCCATCGCCAAGGGCAAGTGGACGCTCACGTCCGGCGCCCAGGACGGCGGCGCGCTGTTCCGCTTCCCGAAGGGCGAGGGCACGTACGACGAGAAGAAGCACACGCTCTCCGCCGACTTCGCCGGAGCCGTCCGCTTCACCGGCGGCCACGGCCTGGACATCGGACTGAGCCGCGTCGCCGTCGCCGTACGGGACGGCGAAGGCACGCTCTACGCCGACGTCGCGGGCAAGGGCTTCACGAAGAAGAAGGCCCCGCTCGTCACCTTCACCGACAAGGAACTGACGGGCCTCAAGCCGAAGGACGGCCTGATCGCCGTCACCGAGGCCCCCGCGAAGCTCACCGCCGACGGCTCCAAGGCGTTCGGCTCGCTCTACCCGCCGGGCACCGCGATGGACCCGGTGTCCCTGGCCGTCGCCGTCGACGGCGACGCCCAACTGCCTGCCCTGCCCGACCTCGGCTCCGCGGCCGCGCCCGGCGCGAAGGAGTCCCCCGCCGGGGCCAAGTCCGGTTCCACGGCGGGCTCCGACGGTTCGGCGGACTCCGACTCCTCCTCCGACTCCGGCTCCGACTCGTCGAAGGCCCTGCCGATCGTCCTCGGGTCGGCCGCCGCGCTGCTGGTCGCCGCCGCCGTCGCCTTCCTGCTCGTACGCAAGCGGCGGCAGGGGCGGCCCGAGCCCGCCACCGAGAACGCCACAGAGGCTTCCACCGAGGCCTCCGGCGCCGCCGAAAATCCCTGAGCCCGAGCCCAGGGACCACCCCGCTGAAGCGCACCGACAGGCGCGCACCCCCTCCCCTCCCTCCTTTCCCCCCTTCGAGGAGCACACTGACCATGGCAGCAACCCGCCGCCCCATAGCCCGCGCAGCGGCCGTCGCGACCGCCGCTGTACTCGGCGCCGCCGCACTCACCCTGCCCGCCGTCGCCGACACCCCGGCGGACACTCCCGCCGAGGGGGTCGCGGCCGAGGCACCCCGGGCGCCCCAGGCGTTCGCGCTCAAGAACGGCACCCTGGACTGGGGTCTCAAGAAGTCCTTCCGCGACTACGTCACAGGCATGGCGCGCGGGAAGATCAAGGTCACCGGCGGGGCCAAGCAGGCGCCGCGGAACGGGGTGTTCACCTTCACCGGCGGCAAGGGCACGTACAAGATGACGGGCCACGTCATGAAGGCGGCCTTCAAGGGCGAAGTCCGCTTCGTCTCGACGGTGCACAAGTTCGACATCAGGATCGCCGACGTCAGGGTGCACACCAAGGGCAAGACCGGTGCCATCCAGGCCGACGTCTCCCTCAACGGTGCCAAGCAGAACGACATCGACCTGGCCGTGCTCGACCTGTCCGGCGTCACGGCGGGGCACGGCCCCGGCTCCACGATGACGTTCAAGGACATCCCGACGAAGCTCACCGCGAAGGGCGCGAAGGCGTTCGACGGCATCTACCGGAAGGGCCAGGTGCTCGACCCGGCCACGCTGACCGTGAAGAACGCGGGCCCCGCGCCGTCACCGGGGACCACACCCGGCACACCCGGCAAGCCCAGCGAGCCCGGTGAGCCGGGCAAGCCCGGCAAGCCGTCGCCGAAGCCCTCGGACAAGCCCGCGCCGAAGCCCACGAAGCCGGCGCCGAAGCCGACGTCCGGCGCGGGCGGCTCCGGCGGGCGGGCACCGTCCGGCCAGGTCGCCGGCGGTAAACTGTCCTGGGGCCTGAAGGAGTCCTTCCGGCGCTACATCTCCTCGGGCGGCGGGGTGACGACCGCCGGGGGCGCCAAGAAGACCTCCGCCGGATACGACTTCCCGTACGCCAAGGCGACCTGGGACGCCGACGCCAGGAAGATCGACGCGTCCTTCGGGGGCAGCGTGCGGTTCCGCTACCAGGACCACGGCATCGACATGAGGTTCAGCGACTTCAAGGTCCGCGCGAACGGCACCAAGGGCACGCTGTCGGTGGACGTGAAGACCCCGGCGGGCACCAACGACGACGTGCAGTTCGCGACGCTCGACCTGTCCGGTGTCTCGTACGCGGCGCAGGGCGACGTCGTCCAGCTCCGCAAGGTCCCGACGCGGCTCACGGCGGCGGGCGCCAAGCAGTTCGAGAGCGAGGAGAACGGGTCGCCGTACAAGAAGGGCGAGAAGCTCGACCCCCTGACGCTGGCGCTCGCCCTGTCCGCGGACGCCGCGCTTCCGCCGGCTCCCTCCTCCGACGGCGGAGCCGGTACCTCCGGCGAGGCCGGCGGGGGCGGCGGTGACGCGGCCGCGGCCGCGGGCGGCGGTTCGGTCGGCGGCGGCAGCGTGGGTGGCGGCGGCGGTTCCGTCGGCGGCGCCGGATCGCTGGCCGCGACGGGCTCCGACACGCCCTCCGGGGCGCTGCTCGGCGTCGCGGGCGCGGTGGTCGTGGCCGGGGCCGGAGCGGTGTACGCGGCGCGCCGCAGGCCGCTGCGCCCGCACGGGCACGCGTAGGCGCGAAGGGCGGAGTGCGCCGGAGCGAGGACTCCGGGCCGACGGCGGGTGGCGGGCGCGCGGTGCGCGGGCCACCCGCCGTCGGCCTTCGGCACGGGGGCGCGAGCGCCACCGGTGATGCTTCAATGCCGGAGTGAACGGAGAGAGCGAACTCGGCGCGCGGGGCACGTCCGGTGTCCCGGACGTGCACCAGGGCATCGACGTCGTACGGGTCTTCTGCGCGCCGGACGGACGGCACGGCAACGAACTCGGGGTCGTGCGGAACGGCTCACGGGTGGCCGCGCGGGCGGACCGGCAGGCGCTGGCCGCCAAACTCGGCTTCAGCGAGACCGTGTTCGTGGACGACCCGGAGCGCGGCGCGATCGACATCTACACGCCCACGGGTCGGCTGCCCTTCGCGGGCTACCCGTGCGTCGGCGCGGCCTGGCTGCTCGACGTGCCGGAGCTGGTGACGGCGGCGGGGGTCGTCGAGGCGCGGCAGGACGGGGAGTTCAGCTGGATCGTGGCGCGGGCCGACTGGGCGCCGCCGCGGACGCTGCGCCGGTACGCGACGGCGGCCGAGGTGGAGGCGCTCGCCGTGCCGCCCACCGGGGAGTGGGTCTACGCGTGGGCGTGGGAGGACGAGGCCGCGGGGCGCGTGCGCGCACGGGGGTTCCCCGGCCGCGGGGACGGCATCGTCGAGGACGAGGCCACCGGCGCGGCAGCACTCCAGCTCACCCAGGAACTGGGCCGGGCCCTCAACATCACCCAGGGCCGCGGCTCCCAACTCCTGACGGCGCCGGCCCCCGACGACTTCATCGAGCTGGGCGGCAGGGTGGCGTTCCCGGCTCGATTGAGCCCGTCCGGCGTTTGAGGACGAGCGCGCGGCAGGGCGTAGGGGGTTTCGTTTGAGCCCGTCCGGCGTTTGAGGACGAGCGCGCAGCGCGATCGACGCCCGCCCGGCAGGGCAGCAACTCCTACGCGGACAGCGGGAACTCGCCCCCCAGCTCCCGAAAGACAGCGGTGTTCAGGACGAACGCGAACTTGCACTCGTCGACGATGCGCTGCTTCTCCAGCTCGTCCGGGACGACGGCGTCGAGCCCGTCGAGCAGCTCTCGGTAACCCCGCTTGAACGCGGCGGGGTTGGAGATCCCCTCGAAGACGTAGAACCGCACTCCGTCGCCCTTGCGGGCGAAGCCCCACGTCTGCTCCGCCTTGCCGCGGATGATCTGTCCGCCGGACAGGTCCCCGAGATAGCGGGTGTAGTGGTGGGCGACATAGCCGCCGGGCCACGTGCGGGCGCACTCCTCGACGCGGGCCGCGTACGCGGCCGTGGCGGGCAGGGCGCTGAGGCCCGCGCGCCAGTCGGGGCCGCGCAGATGCGCGAGGTCCCGCTCGAGCTCGGCGACGCGCGCCAGCTCGGGCTGTATGAAGGGCCCCGCCACGGGGTCCTCGCGCAGGGTCTGCGCGGCGTCCTCCAGGGCGCGGTAGACGAACCAGAGCTGTTCCGTGTACCTCGCGTACGCGCTCACGTCGAGGCGGCCGCCGAGGAGGTCGCTCATGAACGAGGACGACTCCGCCTCCGTGTGCTGTTCGTGGGACGCCGTGCGGATGAGCGTCGAGAACGAGGGGCGCTGAGTGATCGCCGAGTCCATGGGGGACCTCCGGAGCCGATAGACGGGCGGGAACCAAGATGGCCAGGACCGATCATCTAAGGTTAGGCTTACCTAAGTCAACTGGTTCCCGACGTCCTGTCGGCAAAAAACATACCCCGTCGGTGGTGGGGGATGCGTATGGATCAAAAAAGCCGGACCCGACAGGGCCCGGCTCTTTCGTCCCGTCGTCCGGGACCGGTCACGGCAGCGTGAGGATCTCCGCCCCGGTGTCCGTCACGACCAGCGTGTGCTCGAACTGCGCGGTGCGCTTGCGGTCCTTCGTCACGACGGTCCAGCCGTCGTCCCACATGTCGTACTCGTACGTGCCGAGGGTCAGCATCGGCTCGATGGTGAAGGTCATGCCCGGCTGGATGACCGTCGTCGCGTGCGGGCTGTCGTAGTGCGGGACGATCAGGCCGGAGTGGAACGACGAGTTGATGCCGTGGCCGGTGAAGTCGCGTACGACGCCGTAGCCGAAGCGCTTGGCGTAGGACTCGATGACGCGGCCGATGATGTTGATCTGGCGGCCGGGCCTGACCGCCTTGATGGCGCGGTTCAGGGACTCGCGGGTGCGCTCGACGAGCAGCCTCGACTCCTCGTCGACGTCGCCCACCAGGTACGTGGCGTTGTTGTCGCCGTGCACGCCGCCGATGTACGCCGTGACGTCCAGGTTGATGATGTCGCCGTCCTTGAGGACGGTGGAGTCGGGGATGCCGTGGCAGATGACCTCGTTGACCGAGGAGCACAGCGACTTCGGGAAGCCGCGGTAGCCGAGCGTCGAGGGGTAGGCGCCGTGGTCGCACATGTACGCGTGGGCGATGCGGTCGAGCTCGTCGGTGGTCACGCCGGGCGCGATCGCCTTGGCGGCCTCCGCCATCGCGCGCGCGGCGATGCGGCCCGCGGTCCGCATCAGCTCGACGGTCTCCGGGGTCTGCACCTCCGGACCGTTGTACGGCGTCGGCGCGGGCTTGCCGACGTACTCCGGGCGCCGGATGTTCCCGGGCACGGAACGGGTGGGAGAGAGCTCCCCTGGTACGAGCAGTGACTGGCCAGACATGCCAGCGAGTCTAACGAGCACACGTGGGGCAGCATGGCGGGAGAGAGAGGAGCAGGACATGGCGCTGTTCAAGAAGCGGACCGTGGGCAAGCCGGGCGAGTGGTACTACTGCCTGGACCACAAGAAGGTCGAGGAGGGGCCGGAGTGCCCCGGCAAGGACCGGTTCGGCCCTTACGCCTCCCGCGAGGAGGCCACCCACGCGATGGAGAGCGCGCGGGAGCGCAACCTGGAATGGGACACGGACCCGCGCTGGCACGACAGCGACACGGGCGAGACCCCCGACCCGGGCCCCCGCTGACACCCACCCCCGACGCGGGCCTCCCCGGCTGGCACCCGCCCCCGGGTGGCCGGCCGCCCTGCCGGCCCCCCTGTGGGCACGGCCCCGACGCCGGGCGGCTGACACGTAGGGCCCGACGTAACCCGACGTAACCCGGCGTAAAGGGGCCTGGTCCGGGCGTCGGGCCCGCGGCGCGTGGGGCTGAGCCGCGGGACCTACGCGGCGGCAGCCGCGTCCCGCCGCAGCCGGGCATCGGCATCCGTGGCGGCGTCGTACCGCAGCAGCGCGGGCATCGCCGCGGTCAGCGCGGCCACCGCCCCCACACAGACGAGGCCCCCGGACCAGATCGCGGGCCGCGTCCCGCTCCACCCCGCCGCGGCCCCCGCCCGCACCTGCCCGAGCTGCGGCCCGACGCTGTAGGAGAGGACCTCGATCCCCGCGAGCCGCCCCCGAAGTCCGTCGGGAATGGTCTGGTTCCAGATCGTCGACCGCCCGAGCCCGCTGAGCATGTCGCCCGCACCGGCGAGCGCCAGACAGCACAGCACCAGCCAGACGTCGGAGAGCAGGCCCGCCAGCGTGATGGCGGCGCCCCACCCCGCCGCCCCGCACACCACGAGCACCCCGTGCCGCCGCACCCGCGAGGTCCAGCCGCTGGTGAGGCTGAGGAGCAGCGAGCCGACGGCCCCGGCCGCGTACATCAGGCCCAGCGACCACTCGGCGTCCAGGTCGTCCGCGAGGAACGGGAAGATCGTGTTCGGGAACGCGAACAGCATCGCCACCCCGTCGATCGCGTACGTCCCGAGCAGCACCGGCCGCGACCACGCGTACCGCGCCCCCTCCGCGAGCCCCCGCAGCGAGGGCTTCTCGGCGTTGTGCGCGGCGGGCGCGGGGGAGAGCCGGGTGCACAGCGCCACCGACACGGCGAAGGCGATCACGGTCACCGCGTACGCGCTGGCGTGACCCGCGTAGGCGACGACGACACCCGCGAGCGCGGGACCGGCGATCGCGCCCACGTTCCAGCGCAGCGAGTTCAGCGCGGCGGCGGCCGTGAGCTGGTCGTGCGGCACGATGCGGGCCATCAGCGAGTCCAGGGCGGGCCGCTGGAGCCCGGCGAGACCGGAGACGCCGGCCGCCACCACGTACAGCGGCCACAGCATCGGCTGCGGCAGGAGCGCGTTCACGAACAGCACGAGGGCCAGCAGCCCGAGCGCCGCCTCGGTCAGGAGGATCACCTTGCGGCGGTCCACCGCGTCCGCGAGCGCCCCGCCGTACAGACCGCAGACGATCAGCGGCACCAGCTCGACGGCGCCCATGGCGCCGACCGCGAGCGGCGAGTCGGTGAGGTGCTTGATCTGGAGCGGCAGGGCGATCATCGCCATGAAGCTGCCGAAGTAGGTGACCAGGCCCTGCACCCACAGGAGACGGAAGTCGCGGGTGGAGTGCCAGGGGGAGAGGTCGGGCAGCAGGGAGGCGAGGCGTTTCACAAGGGGTCATGGTCAGCGGCGGACGGCCCTCCACGCAAACGATTTTGCGGGGGCACGGGTCCGCCGCGCGGGCAGCGCACAGCCCCTCCCGGCGCGGAGCGCGGATCACCACCGCGACGGCGGCGGCGCCGTGAGCTGGTCCGCGAGGCGGGAGAGCCGGTCACGGAACCGCCGCCGCCCGCGCGCCGGGGGTGCGGCGTTCTCGCCCGCCGCCGCGCTCACCAGGTGCTGGACGGTGTCCAGGTCGAGGCCTGCGTCGTCCGGCACCGTGAGCGCCTCGTGGGCGAGGGTTCCCAGGTCGCCCTCGTGCTCGTCGAGCGCGAACACCGTCGCGCCCGCCCGCCGCGCGTCGTGCACCCGGGCGAGGAGGTCCTCCGGGGGTGCGGTGGGCGCCACCACGAGCAGCGTCTCGCCGCGCCGCGCCGCCTCGATGCGGCCGAGGCCCACCGCCAGCTGCGCGGGCGCGTCCGGGCGCGGCCGGTGTCGTACGAGGGTGGGGGCCAGCTCAGGGGTGCCGGACCAGGCGGCCTCGTCCACCAGATGCGCGGCCAGGTGCCACGGCTCGTACTCCCGGGTGCCCACGAGCAGCAGACCGCCGCCGTGCGGGACCACGCTGGAGCGCAGGGCCCCCGCGAAACGCCTGGTGGCACCCGGCCATTCGGTTCCGGCGAGAACTTCGCGCAACAGCGCGACGCGTACGGCGTCCATGCGGCGCATACTGCCTCAACGGAAGATTCGACAGCGGGAGTTCACCGCGAATTCCCCCATGATGGGGAAGAGGCACGAATGCCAATGGGTAAATCTGAGCAAACCGAGCAGGCTGAGCAAACCGAGCAGGCTGTGACAGTCGAGACGTCCGTTCCGTTCCGCGCGAGGAACGAGGGGTACGCGAGTTTCCGGATCCCCGCCGTGGTCGTCACGCACACCGGCACCGTCCTCGCCTTCTGCGAGGGCCGGGTCGGCTCGCAGGAGGACTTCGGGAACATCGACGTGGTCCTGAAACGGTCCGTCGACGGCGGCCGCACCTGGGGCCCGCTCCAGGTCGTCGGCGCCAACGGCACCGACCTCGCGGGGAACCCCGCACCCGTCGTCCTCGACACCGGGCGCATCCTGCTCGTCCAGGTCAGGAACGCCGCCGAGGCCACCGAGGCCGCCATCCGGCGCGGCGAGGTCGCCGCGGCCGACGGCCGCCGCGTATGGGTGCAGCACAGCGACGACGACGGCCTCACCTGGTCGACGCCCCGCGAGATCACCCCGCAGACGAAGAAGCCCCACTGGCGCTGGTACGCGACCACGCCCGGCCACGCCATCCAGCTCACCGGCGGCAGGGTCGTCGTCCCCGCCAACCACTCGCTGCCCCCCACGGGCAGCGACGTCGGCACCGAGGGCCGCTACAACGGCGGGCACTGCCTGCTGAGCGACGACCTCGGGCAGACCTGGCGCATCGGGTACGTCGACGACAACCCCGACGGCTACGTCAACGTCAACGAGACCACCGCCGCCGAGCTCCCCGACGGCCGTGTCTACTTCAACACCCGCAACGACTCGCCGGCCCCCGGCACCCGCGCGGACGCGCACTCCCACGACGGCGGCGAGAGCCTCGCCAAGCCCTTCCGGCCGCAGGCCGGCCTCACCGGACCCGTCGTCGAGGCCGCGGTACTCCAGCTGCGCGACCCCGACGTGCTCCTCTACTCCGGCCCCGCCGACCCCGGCTTCCGCGCCCTGATGAGCATCCGGGCCAGCTTCGACTCCGGCACCACCTGGCACGTCGTCCACACGGTCGACGGGCTGCCCGCCGCGTACTCCGACCTCGCCCGCCTGGACGCGGGCGCCCTCGGGCTGCTCTACGAGACCGGGGACTTCAGCGCCTACGAGACGATCACCTTCCGGCGCGTCCCGCTGCACCTGCTCAACTGAACCGCCGGTCCGGCCGGGCGCAAGCGCGCGGACGTAGGGTCTGACCATGACTTCCACGGAAAGTGCGCAGAAGGCTCCGGCCAAGGACCCCTGGGACCTGCCCGACGTGTCCGGGCTCGTCGTGGGCGTGCTCGGCGGCACCGGCGACCAGGGCCGCGGCCTCGCCTACCGGCTCGCCCGCGCGGGCCAGAAGGTGATCATCGGCTCCCGCGCGGCCGAACGGGCCGGTGCCGCCGCCGCAGAGATCGGCCACGGCGTCGAGGGCGCGGACAACAGTGAGTGCGCGCGGCGCAGCGACATCGTGATCGTCGCCGTGCCGTGGGACGGCCACGCGAAGACCCTCGAAGGGCTGCGCGCGGACCTCGCCGGCAAGCTCGTCGTCGACTGCGTCAACCCGCTCGGCTTCGACAAGAAGGGCGCCTACGCCCTGAAGCCCGAGGAGGGCAGCGCCGCCGAGCAGGCCGCCGCGCTCCTGCCCGACTCCCGGGTGACCGCCGCGTTCCACCACCTGTCGGCGGTGCTGCTCCAGGACGCGTCGATCGAGGAGATCGACACGGATGTGATGGTGCTCGGCGAGAGCCGCGCCGACACCGACGTGGTCCAGGCCCTCGCGGCCCGCATCCCCGGCATGCGCGGCGTCTTCGCGGGCCGTCTGCGCAACGCCCACCAGGTGGAGTCCCTCGTCGCCAACCTCATCTCGGTGAACCGCCGCTACAAGGCGCACGCGGGCCTGCGCGTCACCGACATCTAGCCCGCGGCCCCCACTGGCCGCCCGCCGCGTACGGCCCCGTGCGGGGCATGGGGGACACTGGTGCGGTACGTCCGTCCGGAATGCCGCACCCAGGAGCGCCCCCCATGCCCCGCCTCGCCCTGTACGCCCTCGTCGTCTGCGTCCTGTCCGTCGCCGCCGCCGTGGTCTCCTTCGCCCAGGGCATGTGGCTCGGCATCGTGTGGGTGCTGCTCGCGGGGCTCTCGTCCAACATGACCTTGTACTACTCCCGCCGCGCGAAGGCCCTGCGGCAGCGCGACGAGGCCGCGGCCGCGGCCTCTAGCCGCTGATCGAGGGGATGTCCGGGGTGCCCTGCCAGAAGCGGTAGAGGCGCTGTCCCCAGTACGTGTCCCAGTCGGTCACGCCGAGGCCGCGCAGGATCGCGTCCACCGCGTCGAAGAACGCTTCGTTGACCTCGGGGATCCACAGGATGCCGAACACCGCGAGCAGACCGAACGGCGCGAACGGCTCCACCTGGCGGCGGATGCTCAGCGACAGCCACGGCTCGATCACGCCGTAGCCGTCCAGGCCCGGGACGGGCAGGAAGTTCAGGATCGCCGCCGTCACCTGGAGCAGCGCCAGGAACGCGAGCGCGTACCGGAACGTGTCGGGCACGCCGTCGAGGGCGTCCAGCCAGAACGGCGCCGTGCACACCACCGCGAACAGCACATTCGTCAGCGGGCCCGCCGCCGAGATGAGGCTGTGCCGCCAGCGGCCCCGGATGCGGCCGCGCTCGATGAACACCGCGCCGCCGGGCAGACCGATCCCGCCCATGATCACGAAGAGCACCGGGAGCACGATGCTGAGCAGCGCGTGCGTGTACTTCAGCGGGTTGAGGGTCAGATAGCCCTTCGCGCCGATGGAGATGTCACCGCTGTGCAGGGCGGTACGGGCGTGCGCGTACTCGTGCAGGCACAGCGAGACGATCCAGGCCGCCGTGACGAAGAGGAAGACGGCGAAGCCCGGGTTGTCGGCGAAGCCGGTCCAGGCCGCCCAGCCCGAGGCCGCGGTGACCGCGGCGATCCCGAGGAAGACGGGGCTGACCCGGCGGTCGCTCCGGGTGGGGGCGGTGGTCATGCGGCTCCTTCGTACGGGCCCGGGACGAACTCCTCCGGCGAGGCTACCGCCCGCCCTGCGGCGAACAGCCGGTCCGCGCTCCGCTCCCGCCCCGTCCCTGCGGTGGGCAGCCGGTCCATGCTTCCCTCCCGCCGTCCCCCGCCCCTGCTCCCGCCCTTGCGGTGGGCGGCCGTCCCCCGCCCCTGCTCCCGCCCTTGCGGTGGGCGGCCGGTCCGCGCTTCCCTCCCGCCCTTGCGGTGGGCGGCCGGTCCGCGCTTCCCTCCCGCCCTTGCGGTGGGCAGCCGGTCCGCGCCTCCCTCCCGCCCCTGCTGCGGGCCACTGGCCCGCGCTCCCCTCCCGCCCCTGCTGTGGGCAACTGGGCCGCCAGGGGCGGCACGGGTGGGCACAGCCCCGGCCTACGGTGCGGTTGATGCAGAGGGCACCCCAACCCGCCGCCCCCGCGCGGAGCGCGAACCCCGTTGGCCGACGGGTGGGGGCTGCGCGGACCCCGAGCCGAGGGAACGGCGACAATGGGGGCGTGCGATACCGCGTTCTAGGCGTGACCCGGGCCCTGCGCCCCGACGGCACCACCGTGCCGGTCGGCGGCGCCCGCCTGCGCGCCCTGCTCGCCGCACTGGCCCTCCGCCCCGGCCGCACCGTCCCGGTCACCCTCCTCGTCGACCAGGTGTGGGGCGACACACCTCCCGCGGACGCCACCGGCGCGCTCCAGGCCCTGGTGGGCAGGTTGCGAAGAGCCCTCGGCGCCGACGCCGTCACCTCCGCCGAAGGCGGCTACCACCTGCGCGCGGCCCCCGACGACGTCGACGCCCACCGCTTCGAGCGCCTGGTCGGCGAAGGCACCCGCGCCCTCGCCGACGGCGACCCCGCCAAGGCGGCCACCCTCCTCGACGACGCCCTCGCCCTCTGGCACGGCGAGGCCTTCGCCGACCTGCCGGACCACACCGCCGAGGCCGCTCGCTGGTCCGCGCGCCGCCTGGACGCCCGGCGCGCGCGGTGCGCCACCGACCTGGCCCTCGGCCAGGCGGACGAGGCCCTTCCCGAACTGACCGCCCTGTGCGACTCGCACCCCCTGGACGAGGCCCTGCAGAGTCTGCGCCTGCGGGCCCTGCGCGACGTCGGCCGCGCGGCGGAGGCGCTGGCCGCGTACGACGACGTGCGCCGCACCCTCGCCGACCGCCTCGGCACCGACCCGGGGCCGGAACTGCGCGCCCTGCACGCGGAGCTGCTGCGCCCGGAAGGCGACGCCGACCAGGACCAGGACCAGGACCAGGACCGGGGTCGGGACCGGAGCCGTAGCGGGGGTCGGGACCGGAGCGGGGACCGGAGCCGTAGCGGGGGCCGGGACCGGGAGGCCGCGGACGCCGTCCCTCCGGACGCTGCCGCCGCCGCGCAGGAGGCCACCGCCCCCCACACCGGCGCGGCACCCCCGGCCCCCGCCAGAACCCCCGGCCAGGGCAACCTCCGCGCCCGGCTCACCTCCTTCGTGGGGCGGGCCGGGGACATCGACGCGATCCGGGCCGACCTGGGGCGGGCGCGGCTCGTGACCCTGACAGGGCCCGGCGGGGCGGGCAAGACGCGGCTGTCCCAGGAAGCCGCCGAGGCGGCGGCCGACACCGTGCCCGACGGGGTGTGGCTGGCCGAACTCGCGCCCGTGGACGACCCGGACGACGTACCGGAGGCCGTCCTGACCGCGCTCGGCGCCCGCGAGACGGTGCTGCGCGGCGCGGGCGCCGAGGAGCTGCGGGCGGCGGCGGAACGCAAGGCCGCCGACCCGCTGTACCGGCTCACCGAGCACTGCGGCACGCGCCGCATGCTGCTCGTCCTCGACAACTGCGAGCACCTCGTCGACGCCACCGCCGCCCTCGTGGAGCGGCTCCTCGCCGAGTGCCCCGGGGTCACCGTGCTCGCCACCAGCCGCGAACCCCTCGGCGTGCCGGGCGAGTTGCTGCACCCGGTCGAACCGCTGCCGGAACCGTTCGCGCTGCGGCTGCTCGCCGACCGGGGGGCGTCCGCGCGGCCCGGTTTCCGGGTCGACGACGACGCCCGCGCGGCCGCCGAGATCTGCCGCCGCCTGGACGGTCTGCCGCTCGCCATCGAACTGGCCGCGGCCCGGCTGCGGATGCTCACCCCGCGCCAGATCGCCGACCGCCTCGACGACCGCTTCCGGCTCCTGACCAACGGGGCCCGCACGGTGCTGCCGCGCCAGCAGACGCTGCGCGCCGTCGTCGACTGGTCCTGGGACCTCCTCGACACCGCCGAACGCGCGGTCCTGCGCCGCCTCTCGGTCGTCGCGGGCGGCTGCGACCTCGCGGCGGCCGAGGCCGTCTGCGCGGGCAGCCACGTCGACCCCCGCGACATCGCCCGCGTCCTCGGCTCCCTCGTCGACAAGTCCCTGGTCGTGGCCGCGCCCGCCGCGCACGGCGACGTGATGCGCTACCGGCTCCTGGAGACCGTCTCCGAGTACGCCGCCGAGCGCCTGGACGAAGCGGGGGAGCGCGGCGCCGCCGAGCGGGCGCATCTCACCTACTTCCGGGAGTTCGCGCGCACCACCGACCCGGAGCTGCGCGGGCACGGGCAGCTCGCGGCCGTCGCCGCGTTCGAGGCGGAGTACGAGAACCTGCGCACCGCCCTGCGCCGCGCCGTCGCCGCCCGCGACGAGCAGGAGGCGCTGTGCCTGGTGCACTCCCTGGCGTGGTTCTGGCTGATCCGCGACCTGCGCCAGGAGGCACGGAACTGGTCCCGGGACGTGATGGCGCTCGGCCCCGACCCGTTCGCCCCGCCCGTCACCCCCGCCGCCCCGCTGTACACGCGCTGCACGGACAACCCGCCCCCGCTGTCCGGCGAGGTCCTCCTGGAGGCCCGGCGCGGCGTCCACCTCATCCAGCTCTCCTGCATGGACATGGACCCCACCGACTGGCGCACCCCGCAGGCCGCGCGGAAGCTGAGCGCCATCAGGGATACCTACCGGCCGGGCCTGCCGCAGACCTGCCGGAGTCCGGGCAGCCTGTGGTTCTTCGCCATCCTGATGACGGGGGACGTGGAACGGCTGCGCCGTCTCATCGACGAGACCGTGACCGCCTGCCGTACGTACGGTTTCACCTGGGAGCTCGCGGGTGCGCTCCAGCAGCGCGCCAACATCCTCGCCAACCGCACCGACTGGGCCGGAGACGCCCGCAGCGACGCGGACGAGGCCCTGGAGATCTACACCCGGCTCGGCGACGCCTGGGGCACGGCCGAGGCCCTGTCCTCACGCGGCGAGGCGCACGAGCGGCGCGGGGAGTACCGGAAGGCGGCCGCCGACTTCCGCGCGGCGATCGAGCACGCGACGGCGCTCGGCGCGTGGGCGCAGGTGTCCCTGCTGACCGCGCGGCTCGGCACGGTCCTGGTCGAGGCGGGCGAAGCCGAGCGCGGTGAGGCGCTGCTGCGGCAGGTGGTGGGCGACGCCGGGAACCGGCTGAACGGGGCGCTGCCCGCGGCCAGGCTCTTCCTCGTCGGGCTGCTCGGCCGCACCGGCCGCACCGCCGAGGCCCGGGAGCAACTGGCGCTCCTGAAGAAGGAGTTCACGGCCTTCGGCTTCGCGCTCTTCGAGGGCTTCGTGCTCGGCTCGCACGCCTGGCTCGACACCGTCGACGGCCATCACGAGCGGGCGGTCGGCTTCGCCCGCGAGGCCGTCGGGAAGGCCGCCGACCCCTTGGCGCAGCTCGTCGCGCCGCAGCTGCTCGCCGTGCACCTCGCGACCCTGGCCAGGGCGCTCGCCTGCCACGACGCCGACCGCGCCGCGGACGCGGCCCGGCTGCTCGCCCTGGCCGACGCCCAACTGCCGCCCGGTCATGTCCCCGTGGCCCTGGAGCGCGAGATCCGGGGCAGTGCCGAGCGCGCCGTCCGCGCGGTGCTCGGCGACGCGGGGTACGCCGCCGCCTACACCGAGGGCGACGGCCTCACCTGGGAGTGGGCCGTCGCCTCGACGGAGCTGTGACCCGAGAGGCCCCAGCGGCCCGAGAGGCCCGAGAGGCTTCAGAGGCCTGAGAGAACCTGTAGGGACCGGGGGGTCACGCCCTGGGTCACGTCTTGGTGCGGAACTTGTGGATCGCGATCGGCGCCATGACCGCCGTCAGGGCGACCGACCAGATCAGCGTCACCCACACGTCGTGCGCGATCGGCGCGCCGCCGTTCATCAGGCCGCGGGCCGCGTCGGCGAGCGACGACAGCGGGTTGTAGTCCGTGAACGCCTGGAGCCAGCCCGGCATGGACTGCGTCGGCGCGAAGATCGACGAGCCGAACTGCAGCGGCATCAGGACCAGGAAGCCCACGCCCTGGATGGCCTGGGCGCTCTTCATCACGACACCCATGGTGAGGAAGATCCACATCAGGCCGACGCCGAAGGCCATGGCGAGACCGACGGCCGCGATCAGGCCCGGGACGCTCTCCACGGAGAAGCCGATGATCAGCGCGACGATCATCAGGATGCCGGTGGCGACGAGCATCCGGAGGAGCTCGACGACGATCTTCGCGACCATCACCGAGGACCGCGCGATCGGCAGCGACCGGAACCGGTCCATCACCCCGGTCTGGAAGTCCTGGTTGAAGCCCGTGCCCACACCCATGGCCATATTCATCCCCATCATGGCCATCAGGCCGGGGATCACGTACTGCACGTACTCCTCGCGGCCGCCGCCGAGGGACTGGCCGACCGAGCCGCCGAAGACGTACACGAACAGCAGGGTGAAGACGATCGGCATGAGCACGGCGTCGATCATCGACTCCATGTCCGCCTTGATCCACAGCAGATTGCGGCGGACCAGGGCGCCGGTGTGCCGCACATGGCCGCGCAGGCCGATGCGGGTGTCGGCGCCCGGCTTGCCGACGGGGTGCGTGACGGGCGCCGCGGGGGGCGCCGGGGCCGTGGTGGCGCTCATGCGGCGACCTCCTCGAAGTCGGTGGCCTTCGTGGACGCGGCGTCCTGCGTCTCGCCGGCCTTGTGGCCGGTGAGGGACAGGAAGACCTCGTCCAGGCTGGGCAGTTCGGTGGCGATGTCGGCGAGCGTGATGCCGCGCGCGGTGAGGGTGGACACGACGGCCGTGAGCTGCTCGTCGCTGAGGATCGGCACCAGGACCACGCCGGTCTCGGCGTCGACGGTGGTGGTGGCGAGGCCGGTCAGGCCGGACTCGTCGAGGGCCGTGGCGGTGGGGCGCAGCTGCGCCGGGTCGGCCGGGCGGATGCGCAGGGTGCGGCCGCCGACCTTCGCCTTCAGCTCCTCGATGCGGCCGCCCGCGATGACCTTGCCGCGGTCGACGACCGTGAGCTCGCTCGCGAGCTGCTCGGCCTCTTCCATGTACTGCGTGGTCAGCAGGACGGTGACGCCGTCACCGACCATGCGCTTGACCTCGTCCCAGACCTCGTTGCGCGTCCGCGGGTCGAGGCCGGTCGTCGGCTCGTCGAGGAACAGCACGGCCGGGCGGCCGATCATGGACGCCGCCAGGTCGAGGCGGCGGCGCATGCCTCCCGAGTAGGTGCGCGCGGGGCGCCTGGCGGCCTCGGTGAGCGAGAACCGCTCGAGCAGGCCGTCGGCCCGGGAGCGGGCCTCCTTGCGGGGCAGGTCGAGCAGGCGCCCGATCATGTAGAGGTTGTCCCAGCCGGTCAGCTTCTCGTCCACCGAGGCGTACTGACCGGTGAGGCCTATGACGCGGCGCAGCTGGCGGGGCTGGCGCAGCACGTCGTACCCGGCGACGAAGGCCGAGCCGGAGTCGGGGGTGATCAGGGTGGAGAGGCAGCGCACGAGCGTGGTCTTGCCGGCGCCGTTGGGCCCGAGGACGCCGAGGACCGTGCCCTCGCGGACGTCCACGTCGACGCCGTCCAGCGCCTTGGTCTCGCCGTAGTGCTTGACCAGCCCCCGTACCGAGACGGCGGTCGCCGTTCCGCCGGTTCCCCGTTGGGGCTTGTTGTCGATTTCTGTCATGCCGTACATGAGAGCAGTCGCCACCGACAATCCGCCGACAGCCGACCGACAGCGGCGGGAGCGAGAGGCGACAACAGGCCGACAAGCACGGTGACAGGTCGGTGGAGAACGCCATGAAGCGGCACAAGGCGCCCCGGGACCGGGATGGCGGAAAGTCACCCAGGAGGAACGGGTTCCGGGAGGCGTCGGGAGAGGAGGAGGGCAGCCCGCCGACGGGGGACGGTCGGCGGGCTGCCCTTGGTGCCGCGATGGTCCGGGCCGCGGCGGGGGGGCACCCCACCCCGGGGCGGGGGGGCCCCCCGCCGCGGGGGGGGGGGGG
>NZ_WPNZ01000002.1:0-48173 GCF_009755605.1 Streptomyces typhae | reverse complement strand
CGGGCCCCGCTGGGTCCCCGCTGGGCCCGGGCCGCGCCGTGCGGCCCCGCCCGGGGGGGCGGGGCCCCCACGGCGCGGGTGTCTCAGTGGACGGAGTGCTCCGGGGCGGGGAACGCGGCGCCCACCACGTCCTCGGCGAACGCCTTCGCGGCGTCGCCCATGACCCCGCGCAGGTCCGCGTACTGCTTCACGAAGCGCGGCATCCTCCCGCCGGTCAGGCCCATCATGTCGGTCCACACCAGGACCTGCGCGTCGCAGTCGACGCCCGCGCCGATGCCGACCGTCGGGATGTTCAGGGACCGCGTGACCTCGGCCGCGAGCTCGGCGGGCACCAGCTCCAGGACCACCGCGAAGGCGCCCGCGGCCTCGGCCGACTTGGCGTCCCTGAGCAGCTGGTGGGCGGCCTCCTCGCCGCGGCCCTGGACGCGGTACCCCATGGTGTTCACCGACTGCGGGGTCAGCCCGAGATGGGACATGACGGGGATGCCGGACCGCACGACGAGCTCGGTCTGGGCCAGCGAGCGCTCGCCGCCCTCCAGCTTCACCGCGCCGACGCCGGCCTCCTTGACCAGGCGCGTCGCGGACCTGAGCGCCTGGACGGGGCTCTCCTGGTACGAGCCGAAGGGCAGGTCTCCGACGATCAGGGCGCGGCTCGTGCCCCGGACGACGGCCGAGGCCATCATCGTCATCTCGTCGAGGGTCACGGGCACGGTGGTCTCGTACCCCAGGTGGCAGTTGCCCGCCGAGTCGCCGACGAGCATGACCGGGATCCCGGCCTCGTCGAAGACCGACGCGGTCATCGCGTCGTACGCGGTGAGCATGGGCCACTTCTCACCGCGCTCCTTGGCGGCGGTGATGTCGCGGACCGTGATGCGGCGTGTGCCCTTGCCGCCGTACAGCGCCTTGCTGCTGTCGGTCCTCCGCTCCGTGGAAGCGGGGCTCTGGGCAGCCGAAAGCTGCGTCATCGCAACGGCTCCTTCTGTCGTCTCGAGGCGCCCTGACGGCGTCCCCGGATCACATCCATGGTGGCATCGCGTGCCGCCTCCGGGCTAGGGGATGTTTTTTCGGCCATTTCCGACCCGGCGGGGGACCTGGCGGGTTCTGGTCTCCGGAGGGGCGGGTTCCGCAGAGTGGACGGAGATGTTCCGCATGATGGACGAGCGGCATCCGCCTGGCATACGCCCGGCGGGCCAAGGTGCCGGTCCGCCCGGCGGCCAGGGTGCCGGTCCGCCCGGCGGCCAGGGTGACGGTCCGCCCGGCGGCCAGGGTGACGGTCTGGGAAAGCCGCAGTAAAGCCTTTCCAATACGAGACGGTCTCGTATCGAAATAGGCCTACGCTGAACGGCATGACCACATCTGCCGTCCCCGACACGCCCCGCATACCGGAGGCGGTCCACCGGCGCCGCTGGGCGATCCTCGGCGTCCTGATGCTCAGCCTGCTGATCGTCGTCCTGGACAACTCGATCCTGAACGTCGCCATCAAGACCATCTCCACCCCGGAACCCACCGGCCTCGGCGCCACCCAGGGCGAGCTGGAGTGGGCCATCAACTCCTACACGCTCGTCTTCGCCGGACTCCTGTTCACCGCGGGCCTGCTCGGCGACCGCGTGGGCCGCAAGAAGGTCCTCATCGCCGGGCTCGCCGTGTTCGGCATCGGCTCGGCGCTCGCCGCCCAGTCCGGATCGCCCGCCGAACTCATCGCGTTCCGCGGGGTGATGGGCCTCGGCGCCGCCTTCGTGATGCCCGCCACCCTCGCCGTCCTCATGCACGTCTTCGAGCGCGAGGAGCAGCCCAAGGCCATCGGCATCTGGGCGGGCGGCGTCGGCCTCGCCGTCGCGATCGGACCGATCACCGGCGGACTGCTCCTCGACCACTTCTGGTGGGGCTCGGTCTTCCTCATCAACGTGCCGATCGTGATCGTCGCCGTCGGCCTGATGATCGCGCTCGTCCCGGACTCCAAGGACCCGAAGCCGGGCCGCGTCGACCTGGTCGGCGTCGTCCTGTCCGTCATCGGCCTCGTGCTGCTCGTCTACGGCATCATCAAGGGCGGCCAGCTCGCCGACTTCACCGATCCCGCCGCCCTCGCCACGATCCTCGCGGGCGTCGCCGTACTCGTCGGTTTCGTCTGGTACGAGAAGCGCAGCGACCACCCGTCGATCGACATCTCGTACTTCAAGAACCGGGTCTTCTCCGCCGCCATCACCGCGATCGCGCTGGTCTTCTTCGCGCTGATGGGCGTGACGTTCTTCGCCGTCTTCTACACCCAGAGCGTGCGCGGGTACTCGCCCCTGAAGACCGGTCTGCTCATGCTGCCGCTCGCCGTCGCCCAGCTGATCTTCGCGCCGCGCGCCCGGCTCGTCGTCGACCGCTTCGGCGTCCGCGCGGTGTGCGCGGGCGGGCTCGGGCTCGTCGCCCTCACGCTCGTCGGCTTCACCCTGCTCGACGCCGACACGCCCATCTGGGTCATGGAGGTCATCTTCTTCCTGATGGGCGCGGGCATGGCGCACATCATGACGCCCACCAGCGTCGTCATCATGCAGGCCCTGCCGCGCGAGAAGGCCGGCTCCGCGTCGGCGCTCAGCAACACCTTCCGGCAGGTCGGCGGGGCGCTCGGCATCGCCGTGCTCGGGTCGGTGCTGTCCACCGCCTACCGCGGGGGAGTGGAGGACGAGCTGAAGGTGCTGCCCGAGGGGGCACGGCACACCGCCGGGGAGTCGATCGAGGCGACGCTCGGGGCCGCCGGGCGGCTCGGCGGGCGGGGGGAGGCGCTCGTCGCCTCCGCCAACGACTCGTTCCTGCACGCCATGCACATCACCGCGCTGTGCGGGGCGGGGGTCGCCCTCGTGGGCGTGCTCGTCGTGTCCCTCTACCTGCCCGGCAGGGCGCCGAAGGAGTTGTCCGAGCCCGCCGCTTCGGCCCCGGAGGGGGACCGGGTGGGCGCCGAGCGCTGACCGTGCCGTAAAGGGGACGGCGCTGACCGTGCCGTAGGGGGACGGCGCTGACCGTGCCGTACGGGGACGGGGCGGGCCCCCGCGGGACGGTCGCCCGGAACCGGGGGCTGTGCCCACCCGTTCCGCCCTGCGGAACGATTGCCCACAGCGGGGACAGCACCGCCCCGCCGCTCCAGCGCTGTGGGCAGCGGGGCCGCCAGGGACGGCACGGGTGGGCACAGCCCCGGCCGACGGTCACGTCACAGCGGGCCAGGGAGAATGCGGGGGGACGTACACCGCGGAGGAATCGTGACAGTGGAGCAGGGGCGGAACGCCAAGGGCACGCGAGGCCGGCCCCGCAGTGAGGCCGTGGAGAGGGCCATCCTCGAAGGCGTGGTCAAGCTGTTCGAGGACGGCGTCCCCCTCGCGGACATCTCCGTGGAACGCATCGCCCGCACCGCGGGCGTCGGCAAGGCCACGATCTACCGCCGCTGGAGCGGCAAGGAGGAGATCTTCGTCGACGTCCTGCGCGGCCTGGAGGAGCCCCCCGCCACCCTGCCCGGCACCTCCATGCGCGACGACCTCGTCGTCCTCGTCGAACGCATCCGCCGCCGCGGCCTGAACATGCGTTCGTCGGCACTTCTGCACAACGTCTTCGCACAGATGAAGAGTCTGCCGAAGCTGTGGGACGTGTACCACGAGACGGTCATCGAACCGCAGCGCCGCGTCGTCCGGGACGTCCTGCGCCGGGGCGTCGAGAACGGCGAGCTGCGTGCCGACGTCGACCTCGTGCTCGCCAACGAGCTGTTCGTCGGCCCCATGCTGGTACGCGCCGTGCTGCGCCCGAACGACCCGCTGGACGACGACCTGGCCGCGCGCATCGTCGACACCGTCCTCGAGGGGATGCGTCCGCGGAAGTGAACCGGCGCCGCCCGGCGTGGCGTTCACCACGCCGGGCACCCGGTCGATGTGCGCGTTTTGTCACAGAGGTCACCCCACGTACAGACGTCCGGAACCCCGTGAGCGCTCCCGTTCGTCCTCGTCCCCGTACGGCCGTCCCCGGACGGCGGGGACGACACCGGATCATCGCCTAGGGTGCTCTGAGAGCGGGGAGACGGTGTGCACGGCAGTCAGTGAGGCGACGAGAGTTATGGCGCAGGCGTACAAGGCGGAGACGGACAGCGGCGGCTCGGAGCCCGAGCGTCCGGGTTCCCGACTGCGACGCCTGGCCGGCGGATGGCGGGGCGACCCCGGCATCTGGCGGCGCGGGCTCGTCACGGCGGGATGCGCGGTCCTCGTCGGGCTCGTGATGCTGCTGCACGCCCAGATCCCCAACGGCGTGGGCAACCTCGGCAGCCTCACCGAGACGTTTCTGCCCTGGCTCGGCGTGTTCGTCCCGGTCCTGCTCGTCGTCGCCGTCGTCCGCAAGTCCGCCACCGCCCTGATCGCCCTGCTCCTGCCGGTGTGCGCCTGGTTCAGCGCCTTCGGCGGCCTCATGACCGACAAGTCCGGCAGCGGCGGCGACCTGACCGTCGCCACGCACAACGTCAACGCCGACAACTCCGACCCGTCCGGCACCGCCCGCGACGTCGCGGCGTCCGGGGCCGACGTCATCGCCCTGGAGGAGCTCACCTCCGCCGCCGTTCCGACGTACGAGAAGGCCCTCGCGAGCACGTACAAGTACCACTCGGTGCAGGGCACCGTCGGCGTGTGGAGCAAGTACCCGCTGAGCGGCACCAAGCCCGTCGACATCAAGCTGGGCTGGACCCGGGCGCTGCGGACCACCGTCGACACCCCCAAGGGGGAGGTCGCCGTGTACGTGGCGCACCTGCCGTCGGTGCGCGTCAAGCTCGACGCGGGCTTCACCGCGGGGCAGCGCGACGACAGCGCCGACGCCCTCGGCCGGGCCATCCGGCACGAGAGCATCAGCAGGGTCGTGCTGCTCGGCGACCTGAACGGCACGATGAACGACCGCGCCCTGAACGCCGTCACCTCGCAGATGCGCTCCACGCAGGGCGCCGCGGGCGACGGGTTCGGCTTCAGCTGGCCCGCCTCGTTCCCGATGGCCCGCATCGACCAGATCATGGTCAAGGGGGTCGAGCCGGTGGCGTCCTGGACGCTGCCGGAGACGAGCAGCGACCACCTGCCGGTCGCCGCGAGCGTGGACCTCTGACGACACCGTTCCCCGGCCCTCGGGCTTCCGTCTTCAGCCTCCCGTAACCCCGCGTCCTCGGCCTGGCGGCCTCGCGGAATACTCGGGCCGGGCCTCTTTGTTCCGTACGTAAACTTATGAGTCGCGCGCCGTCCCCCGCTGCCCCCGCGCGCCTCCCGCACCCTTTGGCCCGTGCGGCCCCGCCCAGCCCGTTCCGTTCGGAAGGTACGTCCTCATGCCCCTGGCCCTGCTCGCCCTCGCCGTGGGCGCCTTCGGCATCGGCACCACCGAGTTCGTGATGATGGGCCTGCTGCCCAACGTCGCGGACGACCTGCACATATCCATCCCGACCGCGGGACACCTGGTCTCCGCGTACGCGCTCGGCGTCGTCATCGGCGCGCCACTGCTCGCCGCCGTCACCGCGAGGATGCCCCGGCGCCGGGTCCTCATCGGCCTCATGGGCCTGTTCGTCGTCGGCAACGCGCTGTCCGCCGCCGCGCCCGACTACCACCTCCTGACCGCCGCCCGCTTCGTCAGCGGACTGCCGCACGGCGCGTTCTTCGGCGTCGGCGCCGTCGTCGCCACCGGGCTCGTCGGGCCCGAGCGCAAGGCCAGGTCGGTGTCCCTGATGTTCCTCGGGCTCACCGTCGCCAACGTCGTCGGTGTGCCCGTGGCCACCCTCATGGGGCAGCAGCTCGGCTGGCGGGCCACGTTCCTCGCCGTCAGCGCCATCGGGCTCGCCGCGATCGCCGCGCTCGCGCTGCTCGTGCCCGCCGACCACGGGCACGGCGAGGGCGCGGGCCTGCGCGGGGAGCTGCGGGCGCTGCGGTCGCTGCCCGTCTGGCTCGCCCTCGGGACGACCGTCGCGGGCTTCGGCGCGCTGTTCGCCGCCTACAGCTACGTCACGCCGATGCTGACGGACTCCGCCGGGTTCGCCGAGGCGAGCGTCACCCTGCTGCTCGCGCTCTTCGGCGTGGGGGCCACGGCAGGGAACCTGCTCGGCGGGCGGCTCGCCGACCACTCGCTGCGCGGGACGCTGTTCGGCGGGCTCGGGTCGCTGGTCGTCGTGCTCGCGTTCTTCCCGCTCCTGATGCGGGCCGAGTGGAGTGCGACGGTGGGGGTGACGCTGCTCGGCATGGCCGCGTTCACGACCGGGTCGCCGCTGCAGCTCATGGTCATGGAGAAGGCCGCCGCCGCGCCCTCGCTCGCCTCGTCGGCGAACCAGGCCGCGTTCAACCTCGCCAACGCGGGCGGGGCCTGGATCGGGGGGCTCGCCCTCGCCGCCGGCTTCGGCACGACCTCGCCCGCCGTGGCAGGCGCGGGGCTCGCCGTACTCGGCGTGGGCGTCGCCACCGTGGCCTACGCGGTGGACCGCGCGCGCCCCGCCGCCTTGGGGCCGGAGCGCCTGGTCGCCGAGCATGTGCCCGGCGCCGGGGAGCGGGTGGAGGCCTGACCTTCCCTGACGCCCAGGGCCGGGCACCCGGCACGGGGGCTGTGCCCGCGCCTGTCGGCTGGCTGGAAACGGGTGGGTGGGAAGGCTTTCCGCCGCGGTAGCGGAGGGGAGGAGCAACCCCCACCGGGCCGCAGGCGAGGAACAACCCCCCGGCGAGCCCAGGCGGTCAGCCGTCCTCGCGCCAGTGGTTGGTGATGGGCAGCCGCCGGTCCTTCCCGAACCCCTTCGGGGAGATCTTCGTACCCGGCGGATACTGCCGCCGCTTGTACTCGGCGGTGTCGACCATGCGCAGCGTCCGCGTGACGAGCTCCGCGTCGTACCCGGCGGCGACAATGGCGTCGGCCCCTTGGTCCCGGTCCACGTACAGCTCCAGAATCCCGTCGAGGACCGGATAGTCGGGCAGGGAGTCCGTGTCCACCTGCCCCGGCCGCAACTCCGCGCTCGGCGGCTTGGTGATCGAGTTGTCCGGCACCGGCGGCGTCTCCCCGCGCTCCGCGGCGGCCTGGTTGCGCCAGCGGGCGAGCCGGAACACCGAGGACTTGTAGACGTCCTTGATGGGACCGTAGCCGCCGACCGAGTCCCCGTACAGCGTCGAATAGCCGACCGCCAGCTCCGACTTGTTGCCCGGCGCGAGGACGAGGTGCCCCTCCTGGTTGGAGAGGGCCATCAGCATGGTCCCGCGCAGCCGGGACTGAAGGTTCTCCTCGGCGAGCCCGGACAGCTCCAGGGACTCCATGTACGCGTCGAACATCGGCGCGATCGGCACCGTACGGAGGGTGAGCCCCGTGCGCCGCGCCAACTCCTCCGCGTCGGTCAGGGAGTGCTCGGAGGAGTACCGCGACGGCATCGCGACCCCGTACACGTTCGCAGCGCCCACCGCGTCGCAGGCGATCGCCGCGGTCAGCGCCGAGTCGATGCCCCCGGAGAGCCCGATGAGCACGGAGCGGAAACCGTTCTTGGTGACGTACGCGCGCAACCCCACCACCAGCGCCGAGTACACCTCCTCGGCGTCGTCGAGCCGGTCCGCGTACCCGCCGCCGAACTCCGCCTCGTACGCGGGCAGCGGCTCCCCGGACAGCGTGACGTGCTCGACGCGCAGCCCGTCGCCGCCGACGACGCCCTGCGGCACCGGCCCCGCCGCGGGCAGCTCCAGGTCGAGGACCACGCAGCCCTCCGCGAACTGCGGTGCCCGCGCGATCACTTCGCCGTCCTTGTCCACCACGATCGAGTCGCCGTCGAAGACCAGCTCGTCCTGGCCGCCGGTCGTCGCCAGGTACGCCGTCGTGCACCCCGCCTCCTGGGCGCGCTTGCGCACCAGGTCCAGGCGCTGGTCGTCCTTGTTCTGCTCGTACGGCGAGGCGTTGACGGACAGCAGGAGGCCCGCGCCCGCGGTGCGCGCGGCGGGCACCCGGCCGCCGTCCTGCCACAGGTCCTCGCAGATCGCGAGCGCCACGTCGATCCCGTGCACCCGGACCACGGGCAGCGTCTCGCCCGGCACGAAGTACCGGAACTCGTCGAAGACGCCGTAGTTGGGCAGGTGGTGCTTGGAGAAGGTGAGGGCGACGCCGCCGCGGTGCAGCACCGCGCCCGCGTTGCGGGGCGCGCCCGCGGGCTGGCCGTAGCGCGGCTTCGCCTCCTCCGTGCGGTCCAGATAGCCGACCACCACGGGCAGTTCGCCGAGACCCTCGTCGGCGAGGCGCGCCGCGAGCGCGCGCAGCGCCCGGCGCGAGGCGTCGACGAAGGAGGAGCGCAGCGCGAGGTCCTCCACGGGATAGCCGGTCAGTGCCATCTCGGGGAAGGCGACCAGATGCGCCCCCTGCTCGGCGGAGTGCCGGGTCCAGTGCACGATCGCCTCGGCGTTCCGCGCGAGATCGCCGACGGTCGAGTCGATCTGATTCAGTGCGAGGCGTAGTTGAGGCACGCGGCCAGTCTAATCGTCAAAGCGACGCGATGTCCTGGTGAACCGTCCCGGCGACTCGGCTCACGACGTTGCGGACGCGCCCCGCGAGGCGCGTCCGCCGGGTGCCGCTACCGAGTGCGGTAGCCGAGAACCGTCATCATGCCCGCCTCCGCGTGGTAGACGTTGTGGCAGTGGATCATCCACAGGCCCGGATTGTCGGCGTCGAAGTCCACCGTCAGGGTGCCGTTCGGCAGGACCACCGCCGTGTCCTTGCGGGGGCGGCCCGGGGCGCCCGCGAGGGCGAAGGTGTGGCCGTGCAGATGCAGCGGATGCCACATCGTCGTGCCGTTGCTGAACACCAGGCGCACCCGTTCACCGGCGCGCACGGGATGCCGCTGCCCGGGTGTGTAGGGCTTGCCGTCGAACGCCCAGTCGTACCTCCGCATGCCGCCGGTCAGCCGAATCCTGATCGTGCGGTCCGGTGCCCGGTCGGGCAGTGCCACCGAGTCGTCGGCCGTGAGCCGGTCGGCGAGCAGGACGCGGCCCTTCAGCTCCCTCGGCCGCACGGACGCCGCCGGTGGCCTGCCGCCTCCCGTACGCAGCACCGCCTGCGCCGCGGCCTTCTTGCCCTCGGCCACGGCCGTCAGCGGGAAGACACCGTCCCCGGCGGTGACGAGGACGTCGTACCGCTCGCCCATGCCGATCAGGAGCGCGTCGGCCTTCCGGTGCCGCACCGGGAAGCCGTCCGTGTGCGTCACCGTCAGCTCGTGGCCGCCGAGGGCCACACGGAACGCCGTGTCCCCGCCCGCGTTGATCAGGCGCAGCCGGACGCGGTCGCCGGGGCGGGCGCGGAAGACGGCGGGGGAGCGGGGCGTCCGGCCGTTGATCAGGTAGTGCGGGTACGCCACGTCGCCCGCGTCCGGGCCGAGGATGGCGCTGCGCGCGCCCATCATCATGCGGGAGGGACCGGTGGGCCCGGTCGCCGTGCCGTGGCCTTCGTGCCCCCCGCCTCCGCCCCCACTTCCGCTTCCATGGTCCATGCCGCCGTCCATCCCGGCCCGCAGTTCGCTCAGGACCGCGTCCGGCGTCGAGCCGTCCACCCCGTCGACCCAGTCGTCGAGGACGACCACCCACTCCTCGTCGTACCGCAGCGGCTCCCGCGGGTCGTCGACGATCAGGGGCGCGTACAGGCCGCGGTCCTGCTGGGTGCCGGAGTGCGGGTGGAACCAGTACGTCCCCGGGTGCGGGATCTTGAAGCGGTACGTGAAGTCGGCGCCGGGGGCGACGGCGCGCTGGGTGAGGCCGGGGACGCCGTCCATGTCGTTGCGCAGGGCGAGGCCGTGCCAGTGCAGGGACGTGGCCTCGGGGAGGTGGTTGGCGAGCGTGAGGGCGAGGGTGTCGCCCGCGGTGACGCGGACCTCCTTGCCGGGCAGGTCCTCTCCGTACGCCCACGTCGGTACCGTGGGGCCGCCCAGGTCGAGCGTGGCCTTGGCGGCCGTCAGCCGGACCTCGCGGACCCGGCCGCTCCCGCGGCGGGCGCGCTCGGCGGCGGCGACCTCCTTGCCGGTGGGCGACACGAAGCCCGTCGGCGCCGCGGAGTGACCGGCGTCGCCGCCGGAGTGACCGGAGTGGGAGCCGCCGCCCCCGCTCCCCTTCCCGCTCCCGTTCCCGGAGCAGGCCGTCACGAGTGCCGCGCCCGCGGCGCCGGCTGCCGCGCCGAGCAGGGCGCGCCGCGTCGGGCTGGAAAGGTCGGACGGGAGGTCCGTGGACGTCGGACCGGAGATGCGCGTGATCGGTTTGCGCATGACTGATGAACACCTCGTCTGTGTGGTGCGCGGCGCGTGGCGCGTGATGCGTGGCCGCGTGATGCGTGCAGAGGGCGCGTCTGCTGCTTCTGGTGCACCGCTGGACGCCCGGAGGCCTCGGTCCAGGGACCCGGACCCCCGGACGTGCGGGCAGCGCGAAGCAGCCGGTGCGGCGGCCTATACGCGCAGCACGGACAGACGGGTGAGGAGATCGCGGGGCGGCGGCGGATTCGGCCGCAGCGCGTCGAGCAGCCGGGCGAGCCGGTGCCCGGGGACGAGGGCGCCCCCGGGCCGGTGGCGGACCGCGGCGTGCAGCAGGGCGAGGGTGAGGGCGGCGCCGAGGACCGCCAGACAGACGGAGAGGGGGTCCGTGCCGGGGTCGTGCGGAGCGGGAGACCGGGGCGCGGCCACCGCTCCGGAGTGCGGCTGTGTGCCGCCCGCCCCGGCGTACACGGGGGCCGTGACGGCGTACCCGTCTACGCGAGCGCCCGTCACGTGCCCGCCACCCGGAGCACCCGCCACATGCCCGCCCGTACCCCGTTCGGCGCCCGCCCCGTGCTCCCGGGGATGGCCGAGCGAATGCATGGCCACGATGCCGAAGAGCAGCACGACGAGCAGCGCGAGGCGGCTCGCACGCGGTGTCGCACGCGTTGCCGCGTGTGTCGGGCTCTTCGGGATCACGGCCCGGAGCCTACCCCTCCTGGGTATCGGGTGACATGCGGGCCCGGCCCCTTCCGACAATCATGAGCCCATGACGACATCGGACGAAACAGGGCATGCCGGAGTGGATTCACCCTGACCAGAAGAGCGCACACCCCCCGAACTAGCCTTTGTCCTCGTATGTCACCCGAGCAGCCAGGGCCCCCGGCCACCGGATCGGCCCGCGCCGCCCCCCGTACGGCCGTCGCGGTCCTCCTCACGCTCGGGGCCCTCGCCTACACCACCTGGACCTTGGAGGCGTTTCTGCCGACGGGGCTCTCGCCGCTGCGTACGTACGTGAGCGAACTCGCCGCGAAGGACCAGCCGTACGGCACGTTCTTCCGCACGCTCGATCTCGCGGCGGGGGTCCTGGTGTGCGCGGGGGCGGTCGGCGGGCTGCTGTGGCTGCGCCCGCGTGCCGTGTCGCGCGGCCGTGGGCTGCTCGCCGCGGGCGGGTGGGGAGGTGTCGCCGTCTTCGGCGCCGCGACGGCGGCCGACTCTCGGCTCCCGCTGTCCTGCGCGCCCACGGCGGACGCGGCCTGCGCGGCACGGGAGCGGGCGGGCGCGGTGCCCCTGACGCACGCCGCGCACGCGGTCAGCAGCAGTGTGGCGGTGGCGGGGGCGTTGGTGGGGATGGTGCTCCTGGCGGTCCTTGTGCGCAGCTGCGGAGCCCCGGAGGAGGCCAGTACGGAGGCAAGGACGGAGGCCAGGACGGGCCGGTTCCTGCTCGTCCTCGTGGGACTCGAACTGATCGCCACCGTATGGACGCTGGCTGCGGTCGCGGCGTTCGACGCCGGACACGGTACGTGGGGGCTGGGCGTGGCCCAGCGGGTGCAGTTGCTGACGATCGCGGTGTGGTTGGTGGTGGTGGCGTGGCTGGTGAGGGCGGGGCGGCGGCGTACGTGAGGCGTGTCGACATCGGCGGGGTGCCGCACCATGTGCGGGTGTCGGGCGGCGGGCCGGTGTGCGTGCTCAGCGCGGGGCTCGGGCTCGCCTGCCGCGAGTGGGATCCGGTGGTCGCCCTGTTGGCCCGGTCCCGTACCGTCGTCCGCTTCGACCGGCCCGGACTCGGGCGCAGCGGGCCCGCGCGTCGGGCGCCCACGCTGGTCGGGGAGGCCGAGCGGATCGGGCGGGTGCTCGACGCGCTCGGCTTCGGCGGGGAGGCGGTGACCGTGGTGGGGCATTCGCTCGCGGGCCTGCACGCGGAGGCGTTCGCGCGGCTGTGTCCCGGTCGGACGGCGGGCCTCGTCCTGGTCGACTCCAGCGTGGAGGAGGGGGCCCGGGCGGTCCCCTTCCGGGAGGCCCGGCTCGCGCTCGCGCGGGGGGCGGCGGGCGCCCTGGGCGCGCTCGGGGTGCCGCGGGCGGTGGGCCCCCTGGCCCGGCGCGTGGCCGGGGCCCGCTCGGCCACGCCTCCGACGCGGGAGCAGTGGGCGCTGTACGGCTCCCGGAGGGTGTGGCGGGCGGCGCTCACGGAGTACGCGACGTACGGGGACGTGGCCCATGAGCTGGACCTGATGAGGCGCGAGGGAGCCCCCCTGCCCGGCGCGACACCGGTAGCGGTCCTGGCGGCGACGCCCCGGCCGACTCCCGCCCACGACCCATGGATACGCCGCCAACAGCACCTCGCCACCATCCTCGGTGCGGACTTCCACGTGCTGGCCCCCGCAGGCCACCTCCTGATGCGGGACCGCCCCCACGAGGTGACGGAAGCGATCCTGACGACGACGCATTGACCGCACCGCCGCCCGTGCTTCACGGGTGGGACGGTACGTCCCAGGCGAACGGCTCCTGAGGCGGCTGCGGCGGGAGGAACCGGAGCGCCTGGCGTGATCCGGTATCCCCGGTCCGGGGCGGGCGGGTGTCGGACCCGCGTGGTGCACTGGGGGCATGACGCAGAAGCTGACCGTGCGCCTGATTGGCCGCGATCTGCCCGGGGCGGAGTGCGGGGAGTACCGGGACGTGCACGTGGCGGTGCAGTGCGGGCCCGCACCCGAGGCTGCCGTGCGCGCGGACGCCACCGAGGCGGTGTTCGCGTTCGAGGTCTCCGTGACCCCGGCCCCGGACGGCACCCCTGACTTCAAGGGCCCCCACGTCCAGGGCAGACGGGGTGAACGCTTCTTCTACCTCACCTGGGGCGAACTCCCTCCCGGCGGCGAGTTCGCGATGTTCCGCCGCGCGAAGCTCTGGTTCGCGGATCTGCCCCCTGCGGGGGTCGCCGCGGGGCGGGTCGTGGGGACGGTGGGGCTCACGGATGGAGAGGGGATGCCGGTGTGTGCGGGGGTTCGGCCGCCGGGGGTGGTGTGGGAGGCCGGGTGACATCCCGCCAGCCCGTCCAGCCCAGACCCCTCCCCACCTTCACTGCTCTCCACTGCGCTGCTCTGCTCAGAAGCTCAAGCTGCTCTGCTCAGCAGCTCAAACGGAAGCGGTGGCGGCTCGCCCGCGCTCGTACAGCCCCCGAGCCGCCTGATTCCGCAGATGGGGACGGAGCAGCGACTTCATGTGCCGGACCTTTTCGTCCGCGCTGCCGGACTGTACGAGAGGGTAGTCGTCCAGGACGCGGTGCCAGGTGACGCAGGCCTCCTCCAACAGGCCGATCTCCAGCTGGCGTTCGGCCAGCAACGCGTTGTACCGGACGCTGCTGCGCCGGTAGTGGCTGTCCCTGAGGCGGTCGGACTCCTTCAGGGCCTCCACCGCTTCTGTTCTGTCGCCGAGCGCGTAACGGACCTGGGACACGTGGTAAGCCAGTGACGAAGGGGCGTAGCTGCCGAATGCCTTGGCGCGGGACTCTGCCTTGTTCATCGCCGCTTCCGCCTCTTTGATGCAGGCGAGCGCTTTGCTCCGGTCGCCGTCGGCGGCGTACGCGTGGGCCTGCTGCCCGGCAAGGAAGGCCCGCATGCGTGGCCCTGCTGCCGGAGAGGCCGCGGTGGCGGAGTCCGCGAGGCGTACCGCGCGGGAGGCGTGCCCGAGGTCGATGGCCTGGAGGCTCATGCCCCGCAGCGTGGTGCAGTACGTGAGGTGGTCGTCTGCTGCTCCGGCGAAGTCCAGTGCCTTGATGTAGTACCGCTGAGCCACACCGTGGACGCCCTCGTCGACCGCCATGAACCCGGTGAGGTAGAGCAGATCCGAGGTGGCGGACAGCAGCGCTTTGCGCACGTCGTCCGAGGCGTCCGCCGTGAGGTGCGGTGCCACGGTGTTGACAAGGAACGCCGCGGCCATCGGGCGCGCGTGCCGTCCCCCGAACTGGTCGTCCAGCTCCGACACCTTCTCGGTCACGGCGGCAACGGCGTCGACCTCACGGAACCCGATCCGCCTGCTCCTGCCCGTCCGAACGGCTTCGAGGCGCCCCACCACGTCGGGCCAGTCCGGGATCGTGAGGGCGACGGAGAACAGCGTGGCTCCGAGTACGCCACGGCGGGACGGGTCCATGTCGTACCTCCCCAGCTCGATCAGCTCTTCTACGGTATCCGGCTGGGTGGTTGGCGGTAGGGCTGTGACAGGGAAGCCTGCTTCCGCGTGTGTGACGGGGCGCTGCAACTTGCGGGCCAGCGCTTCCAGGACGTAGCGGCGGACCTTGCGTTGGGGCATCGTGCCACTGAGCCAGTGCGCCACCGCGGATTGGCCGTAGCGCAAAGGCGTTCCGGCTTCAGCGCCTACACGGTTCACTTCACGGGCCAGCCGCGACTCGCTCCAACTCGACTCGTGCAGCAGCCGTTTCAGCTTCTCGTTCGGCTCGCGCCCGGCCATGTCCGGCTCCCCGCGTACGGCCCGCTTTCATGGCTTTCATACTCCTGCGACGCCGTAACGGTACCGCTCTGTGTGGCTACGCGATTACGTAGAGGCAGTAGAGATCGTCGGCGATCGGAGCTGAGCCGTGCATGTGGCCGGGCAGGAGTCGACACCGTCGATCCGGCGGGAGTACCACGCCGAAGCGGTCGGCACGGGCCCCGTCGACGGGCAGCAGGTCCGGGTCGTGCTCGGCACGCTCGAAACCCCGTACCTCGGGATCATGATGCGTTGGGTGGGCACGCAGGCCCACCGCATCGCGGACGCGCTGGACCCGGAGCCGTGTGCGCCGTGGCTCGCGGACGCGCCGGATGCCCTGGTGATGCTCCACCTGCCTGCGTGGGCCCCCGACGTGCCGACCGAGTTGCGGACATGGTGCGCGGACGGAGGAAGCCGGCAAGCCGCGCGTGACCGACTGCGTGCCGGATGGCCGTTCACGCTCGCGGCCGCCGACCACTCAGGGACCTACTGCGTGTGGGTTGTCCCCGTGGACGTGCCCGTGGACGTGCTCGCGGGCCAGTTGGGCGACGAGCCACGAATACCGACGGCCGCCTGTGCCGGACGTAGCTCTTGAGGCTCGTCCGCACGGTGGCCTGACCGCATCTGCTCGCATCGCGTGAGTCGTCGTCGTGAGTCGGCGAGCCGTCAACCGAACAACAAGTAGGAGGGAACACGCCATGACCGTAGTGACGAACGAGTTGAAGACGGGCCGCGCGCTCGTCAGCGAAGAGCTGTTCGGCAGCATCGCGCACCTCGTGCGCCATCAGTCCAAGCACCCGCAGGATCGCGCTGAGGCCATCACCGATCAAGCGCTGGCATTCGTGGCCACCGCTGCGCAGGCGGGCGTCAGCATGATGCCCAGCGATGACGTGGACGACGGCTTGCACGCCTTCATCCTGCACACGCGGGCGTACGACACGTTCTGCCAGAAGTTCGCGGGACGCTTCCTGCACCACAACCCCGAGCCCGGCACGGGCGGCCGAACGGCCAAGGCAGTCACGGCATCCGCGCTCGCCGTCAAAGGCGCGGGTTTCCTGGTCCTGGACGACGTGTGGACCGTGAACGGTGAGAACACGGCGCAGTGCGACTCGGACTGCGGACGCCCGTACGGCCAGCAGTGACGCACCGCCCGGAGTAGCGTCCGGTCACTTCACGGCAGAGCCGATCCGGAGGTTGTACGGGTCGGCTCCGCCCCGTCGAAAGGACACCTGTGCCCGCCCCCGAAGCCCCGTCCATCCCGGCTGCGATCCTCGCGATCCTCAACCCCACGGACTCTCGCCTCGTGCTCGACCGGCGTGGATCCACCGTCTGGCATGTGCGGTGCGGGCAAGCGCAGTACGCCGTGAAACTCGGGTACCCCGTCGCGGCCACGGAGCACTGGGGCGCCGCCGACTGGACCGCCCTCGCGCCCGCTCGGGAAGGTGTGGTGCTGCAGGAACTCGGCAGCGCCACGGCCACGTACGGAGTGTGGGCGCAGGGCACATGGAATGTGCAGCCCTGGCACTCGGGTACCGATCTGCAGAGCCGGTGGACGCCGCACCGTACCCGGCACGCGCTGAGCCGACCGCCGCTGTCTGACGCCCTAGCGTGCGCCGATGCTCTCGCCCAACTGCACGACAAGGGGTACGTACACGGCGACGTGCAGCCGGCCCACTTCATCCTCGGCGACGGACCAGGGCGGGCAGCGCTCATCGACCTGGCACTGGTCCGTGGCGCGAAGGTCCCGGCCCGGTTCGACTTCCCGTACCGGGGCTGCCTCGTGCACTACGAAGCCCCGGAGATCGCACGCCGCGTGTTGGAGAGCGGTGAGGCGGCGCCGACGCGGGAAGCGGACGTGTACGGGCTCGGCGCGGCGCTGTTCATGGCGGCAACGGGATGGCGCCACGTGGCGTACCCCGATGACGCGCCCCGGACCGAACAGCGCCGGGCCGTCGTCGGCAAGTCACACCGCCCCGTGAACATCGCGGGCCCCTTGGGACGGCTCGTCGACGACATGCTGCGCCCCGAGCCTCGCGATCGGCCGGACATGCGTGAGGTCTGCGGGACACTGAGGCCGGAAACGCAGTAGCCCACCAGGGGAGTTGTCGTGCAGACCGAGAACGGGCGCATCTTCCGCGAGGCCTGGATTGCCGGTGTGCGCAGGCACTACCCCGGAGAACCCAAGCCCGGGTACGTCGCGCCGTGGGAGGAGACGCCCGACTGGGAACGGGACGCGGCCGCCGCGGTGTGCGCTCAGGTCGAGGACTTCGTCCGCGTCGGCGGCGGCAGCACCGCGAAGCTGTCGCGCGAGCAGAAGGGGCGGTTCGTCGCCCTCTGCTGGATCGTGCAGATCCACAAGCACTTCGAGGACCCCAAGCCGAGCTACGTCGCCGACTGGGCCGACCTGCCCGCATGGCAGCAACTGACCGACGCGGACATCTTCGAGGCCATCGAGCGGGCCGCCGCCCGGTAACGCGAGCCGCCCGGTAACGCCGGTTCCTACGGCTTCGCGCCCCGCGCCCGCAGCAGATCCGCCATCAGCTCGACCTCCGACTCCTGCGACTCCACCATCCCCTGCGCCAGCCGCTTCTCCACCGGCACCGCGCAGCGCTCGACGCAGCCCTCGGCCATGTGGATGCCCCCCTTGTGGTGGGCGGTCATCAGCTTCAGGTAGAAGATCTCGGCCTGCTTGCCGTTCAGTTCGCCGAGTCGTCTCATCTCGGCGTTCGTGGCCATGCCCGGCATCAGGGAGCCGTCGCCGGGGGAGGGGGCGCCCGCCATGTCCATCCACTCCATGGGGTCGCCGGGCGACACCTTGGGGAGTTCCCACAGGTCCAGCCAGCCGAGCATCATGCCGCGCTGGTTGGCCTGGGTCTGGGCGATGTCGTAGGCGAGGCGGCGGATCTCCTCGTTCTCGGTGCGGTCGCGGACGACGTACGACATCTCGACGGCCTGCTGGTGGTGCACCGACATGTCGCGGGCGAACCCGGCGTCGGCGGAGGTGTTCGACGGCGTACGGGTCGACTCGGCGGAGCCGTCGGACCCCGATGAGCCCGAGGGCCCCGAGGAGTCGGACGCCACGGCCGCCGTGATGCCGGCCGCCGCGAGCACCGCGCCCGCGACGGCGCCGATCACCCAGTCCGTGCGCTTCCTCACTGGCCCAGACCGTTGGTGCAGGCCGCACCGGGCTCGGGGGTCTGCTTGCCCTGGACGTAGGTGGAGAAGAAGGCGTCCACCTTCTTGTCGTCCGCGCCCTCGACCACGCGCTGGTGGCCCCACGCCGACAGGAGGATCGGGTCCTTCTGCTTCTTCACGGGGCTCATCAGCGAGTACGGGGTCTTCTTGACCTTCGCTTCCAGCTTCTTCAGGTCCGCGGGCTTCGCCTGGTCGTTGTACGTCACCCACACCGCGCCGTGCTCCAGGGAGTGCACGGCGTTCTCGTTCGGGAGTTCCTTGGTGTAGACGTCGCCGTTGCAGTTCATCCACACCTGATTGTGGTTCCCGCCCACCGGCGGTGTCACCGGGTAGTTCACCTTCCCGTTGACATGGGTGCGGCCCAGCTTCTTGGCGTCCCAGACCCGCTCGCCGTCTCCGGTGGTGGTGAACTTGGCCACGGCCTTCGCGTCCCCCGCCTTCCCGCTGTCACCGTCCGAGTCGTCATCGGCACTGGAGATGAGGAAGAAACCGCCGATGCCGACCGCGGCGACGATGACGGCGCTCAGAGTGATGGTGAGGGCGCGGTTGCGGCGCTCGCGGGCGCGTTCGGCGCGCCGCATCTCCTCTATCCGGGCCTTGCGCTCGGCGCTGCTCGACTTCTTGGCGGAACCCATGGTGTGTCCTTCTGCGGAAAGGGACGGAATCGGGATGGGTTGTACGGGGTGGTGGTGCGGAGGCGGTGCGGGGCGGTGCGAGTGCGTTGATCGTAGCCTTCAGGCCGGTGGAGGGAAGGGCCGCTCCCGCAAATACCGGACGTGCGGGACTCGTGATGCCGGACGTGCGGGACTCGTGATGCCGGTCGTGGGGGCCTCGTGATGCCGGACGTGCGGGCCCCGTCTCCGGTCCCGGCCCCCGGCCGCGGCGATCTTTATTTGAACCGCGCATGCCGATTACCTACGCTCGCTGGCATGCGGCTCCTGCACTCCACCGACCTCGCGCTGCGCGTCCTGATGAGGCTCGCCGTCGCGGACAGGGCTGCCGGTACGGGTACCGCCCCCGGTACGGGTACCGCCCCCGGTACCGGCACCGCGCCGACGACCCGTGAGGTCGCCGCCGACATGGCGGTCCCCTACACCCACGCGGCCAAGGTCGTCGCCACCCTGCGCCGTCTCGGCCTCGTGGAGGCCCGCCGCGGCAGGGGCGGCGGGCTCTCCATGACGGGGGCGGGGCGCCGGGCCTCCGTCGGCGCCGTCGTACGGCACTTCGAGGGCGACGGCGACGTGGTGGAGTGCGAGGGCGCGACCCCGTGCCCGCTGAACTCCGGCTGCCGCCTGCGCGGCGCCCTGCGCCGGGCCCAGGAGGCCTTCTACGCCGCCCTGGACCCCGTGACCGTCGAGGACATCGTCGCCTCGCCCACGGGTCCGCTGCTGCTGGGACTCGCGAGCCACAGGTCGGGCCCGAACACCTCGTAGTGGATGTCGGCGGGCGCGACCCCCTTGGCGATGAGCTGAGCGCGCACCGCCCGCATGAACGGCACCGGACCGCACAGGTACGTCCGTGTCCCCGGCGCCACCGCGACCGCCGCCAGGTCGACCCGCCCCGTCCGGTCCGCCGGATGGCCGGGCTCCGGGTGCTCGTACCAGAAGTGCTTCTCGGCGCCCGGGAGTTCGCCCGCGCACGCGAGGTGGTCGGCGCGCAGGGCGTGGTCGGCGGGGGAGCGGTCGCCGTGGACGACCGTCACCGGGGCGCGGTGTCCCGTCGCCGCCAGGTGGCGCAGCATCGCGATCATCGGGGTGACGCCGATCCCGGCGGAGGCGAGGAGCAGCGGCGCGCCGCCCGAGCCGCCCTTTCCGCCCGAGTCGCCCTTGCCGTCCCTTCCGTCCGAGCCTGCCGCACCTGTCACCCCTGTCACCCCTGTCGTCCGTCGGCCGTCGTCCAGGACCAGGTCCCCGTAGGCCCCGGAGAGGCGCAGGCGGCTGCCCGCGCGGACGTGGGTGTGCAGATGGGTGGAGACCTCGCCCTCGGGGGCGTACACGCCACCCCCGGCCCCGGCAGTCCAGGCAGCCCCGGCCCCCGCCCCGGCAGTCCGGTCGGCCCCGGCCCTGGCAGTCCAGGCAGCCCCGGCCCGTGAGCCCTCGACCCCTGCTCCCGGCCCCTCGGCCCGAGACCCCCGCACCCGCTTCACACTGATCTGCCACACCCCCGCCCCCGGCGCCCCCGACAGGCTGTACTGCCGTATCTGCCGGGCCCCGTCCGGCAGCCGCACCTGGACGGAGACGTACTGCCCCGGCCGGAACGCCGGTGCCGGGGTGCCGTCGGCGGGGCGCAGGCGGAACGAGGCGACGTCCGGTGTCTCCTCGACGCGCTCCACCACCTCCCACTCCCGCAGGGTGTCCGGGCCCGCCCCGATGCCCCGCTCGGCGTAAAGGCGCGCCTCGATCGCGATGAGCGCGTTCGCCATCAGCCAGTACACCTCGTCCCAGGCCGCGGCGACCGCGGGCGTGATCGCGTCGCCGAGGACCTCGCCGATGGCGGCGAAGAGGTGCTCGCGCACCGTCTCGTACTGCGCGGGCGCGACCCCGAGCGAGGCGTGCTTGTGGGCGATGCGCGCCAGCATCGTGTCCGGCCGCTCGTCGGGGCGGTCCACGAGGTGCCGGGCGAAGGCGGCGATGGACCCGGCGAGGGCCTGCCGCTGGGTGCCCGCGGCCTGGTTGCCGCGGTTGAAGAGATCGCGCAGGAGTTCGGGGTGGGCCGCGAAGAGACGGTCGTAGAAGCGTGCGGTGATGTCCTCGATGGCCGCGCCGACGACGGGCAGGGTCGCGCGGACGGTGGCGGCGGACTGCTCGGACAGCATGGTGCCTCCTCTCCGGGGCCGGGGCCGGCCCCCTATAACTTGCATATGAGATACCACTTTAAAGGTGTGGGCATACGCCGCTGTCACCGCATCCGGAGGACCGTGCAGTATGGGCAAGGAGCGGCCGCAACGTGCGTGAAACCGTGTGGTGGGATGCTCGTGTGCCGGGGCGACCTCCCGCGGCTCGGGAGCAGCCGGTTCCGACCAGCAAGGATGGGTGGAAGTCGAGATGGACAAGCAGCAGGAGTTCGTGCTCCGCACTCTGGAGGAGCGCGACATCCGGTTCGTACGCCTGTGGTTCACGGACGTACTCGGCTTCCTGAAGTCGGTCGCGGTCGCCCCCGCCGAGCTGGAGCAGGCCTTCGACGAGGGCATCGGCTTCGACGGCTCGGCCATCGAGGGCTTCGCCCGTGTCTACGAGTCCGACATGATCGCCAAGCCGGACCCGGGCACGTTCCAGGTCCTTCCGTGGCGCGCGGAGGCCCCGGGCACGGCCCGGATGTTCTGCGACATCCTCATGCCGGACGGCTCACCGTCCTTCGCCGACCCGCGCTACGTCCTCAAGCGCGCCCTCGCCAAGACCTCCGACCTCGGGTTCACCTTCTACACCCACCCCGAGATCGAGTTCTTCCTGCTCAAGGACAAGCCCCTGGACGGCTCCCGGCCCGTCCCCGCCGACAACTCCGGCTACTTCGACCACACCCCGCAGAACGTCGGCATGGACTTCCGCCGCCAGGCCATCACGATGCTGGAATCCATGGGCATCTCGGTCGAGTTCAGCCACCACGAGGGCGCCCCCGGCCAGCAGGAGATCGACCTGCGGTACGCGGACGCGCTCTCCACGGCCGACAACATCATGACCTTCCGCCTGGTGATGAAGCAGGTGGCCCTGGAGCAGGGCGTGCAGGCCACGTTCATGCCGAAGCCGTTCTCGGAGCACCCCGGCTCGGGCATGCACACCCACCTGTCCCTCTTCGAGGGCGACCGCAACGCCTTCTACGAGTCCGGCGCCGAGTACCAGCTCTCCAAGGTCGGCCGCTCCTTCATCGCGGGTCTGCTCAAGCACGCCGCCGAGATCTCCGCCGTCACCAACCAGTGGGTGAACTCCTACAAGCGCATCTGGGGCGGCTCGGAGCGCACCGCGGGCGCCGGGGGTGAGGCCCCCTCGTACATCTGCTGGGGCCACAACAACCGCTCGGCCCTCATCCGGGTGCCCATGTACAAGCCCGGCAAGACCGGCTCCGCCCGCGTCGAGGTCCGCTCCATCGACTCCGGCGCCAACCCCTATCTGACGTACGCGGTCCTGCTCGCCGCCGGCCTCAAGGGCATCGAGGAGGGCTACGAACTCCCGCCGGGCGCGGACGACGACGTGTGGGCCCTCTCCGACGCGGAGCGGCGCGCGATGGGCATCGAGCCGCTGCCCCAGAACCTGGGGGAGGCGATCGCCCTCATGGAGCGCTCCGAGCTGGTCGCGGAGACACTCGGCGAGCACGTGTACGACTTCTTCCTGCGCAACAAGAAGCAGGAGTGGGAGGAGTACCGCTCCGAGGTGACCGCCTTCGAGCTCCGCAAGAACCTGCCGGTGCTGTAGAGGGCCCCCTCAGGGGCGTATCGCCTCCCGCAGCGGTGTCCCCGCACGGACTCTGTACTCCTGTACGGACCAACCATTGCCGTCGGGGTCCGTGAAGTACATGAACGTGGCCCCGTCCCGCTCGGCGTACTGGACCGGCTCGGTGACGTCCACGCCGCGGGACGTCAGCTCGGCGTGGGCCTGCTTGATGTCCGGGACGCACAGGGTCAGGCCGTGGTAGGTGCCCGGCTCGGGGGTCGGGCCCGGGAAGGTGTCCCAGATGGCGTCGCCGAGCATCAGGGAACAGCCGGACCCGGGCGGGGTCAGCTGCACCACCCGCGCCCCCGGTATGACCTCCTCGTCGATGTCGACGTGGAAGCCGCACTTGGTCTCGTAGAACTCCTTGGCGCGGTCGATGTCGCTGACAGGCACGCCGATCACTTCGAGTGTGTACTCCATGCGACGAGTACAGCAGCGATCGGCTGCCCTGTCCCCGGAAGGGGCCCGCAGGGTACCCGCGCGGCACCGTTCCGCTCAGCCGAAGCGGTAACGCGTCTGGCTGAACGGCTCCCCCTTGCCGAAGCCGAACGCCGTGCGGGGCGCCACCGCGAAGACATGGGCGTGCCCCGCCCCGTGGTGGAAGCAGCCGTCCCGCACGTCGTAGTGCCAGAAGCTGCCGTACTTGTCCTCCCACGCGGTGGCGAGCGCCCGCAGCCGGTCCTCGTCCGTGACCCGGACGGCGGTGCCCTCGACGACCAGGTCGAAGCCCTTGTCCCACAGGTTGGTGCCGGTCGTCAGGACCACCTCGGGGTTGGCGCGCAGATTGCGGGCCTTGCGTTCGTCCGGGCCGGTGGCGAAGTGCAGGGCGCCGTCCCGCCACACCGCGGGCAGCGGCGTCACGTGCGGCCGCGCGTCGGGGCGCACCGTCGAGATCCAGAACAACTCGGCGGCGGCGAGGACGTCCACCACCCGGTCCCAGGGGATCGCGGCGGCCCCTTCGGTGCTGTAGCGGGCGTCGATCTCGGTGCGGGGGTCCTCGCTCGGCATCGTGCGGCCTCCTGGTGTCCGGTGTCGATGGCTCGATGGCGCGATGGCTCGATGAGTCCATGGGCCCATGGGTCCACGGGGTCATGGGTCCACGGGGTCATGGGGGCATGGGCCCATGGGGTCATGGGTCTGTCCCGGGACAGACCCCGCACGCGCGCGGAACTCATCGGCCTGCCCTTAGTAGGCTCGGGCCAGGAACGGGCGAGCGAAAGGCGCGGGGATGACGGTGCCGCAGGGACGCAGGAGCAGCACGTTCACGCGGTTGCTGCGGCACGGGTTCACCGACCCGTCCACCGCCGAGCGCCTCCTCGGCGCCGACGAGCTCGCCGCCGTCCGCACCGACCCCGTCCTCCTGGACGCCCTCGGCGCCACCGCCGACCCGGACCTGGCGCTGCTCGGCCTCGTCCGGCTCGCCGAGGCGCAGCCCGACGCCACCGCCCGCCGCGAACTGCTCGACACCCTGCTCAGCGCCAAGCCGCTGCGCGACCGCCTCCTCGGCGTCCTCGGCGCCTCCGAGGCCCTCGCCGACCACCTCGCCCGGCACCCCGGGGACTGGCGGGCCCTGGTCACGTACGAGGCCGCCGACCTGCATCCCGGCGTCGAGGAGTTCGAACGGGGCCTCGCCGGGGCCACCGACCCGGTGTCGCTGCGCGTGGCCTACCGCCGCTGCCTCCTGTCCATCGCCGCCCGCGACGTCTGCGGCACCACCGACGTCGCCGAGGCCGCCGCCGAACTCGCAGACCTGGCCACGGCCACCCTGCGCGCCGCGCTCGCCATGGCCCAGCGGGCCGCGCCCGACGACGCCGAGCGGTGCCGCCTCGCGGTGATCGCGATGGGCAAGTGCGGCGGCCACGAGCTGAACTACGTCTCCGACGTCGACGTCATCTTCGTGGGCGAGGCCGTCGACGGCGTCGACGAGGGCGAGGCGATCCGGGCCGCCACCCGCCTCGCCGCCCACCTGATGCGGATCTGCTCCGAGACCACCGTCGAGGGCACCATCTGGCCCGTCGACGCCAACCTGCGCCCCGAGGGCAGGAACGGCCCCCTGGTGCGCACCCTGTCCAGCCACCTCGCGTACTACCAGCGGTGGGCGAAGACCTGGGAGTTCCAGGCACTGCTCAAGGCCAGGCCCGTCGCGGGCGACACCGACCTCGGCAAGGAGTACGCCGCCGCCGTCGCCCCCCTGGTGTGGGGGGCCGCCGACCGCGAGAACTTCGTCCCCGACGTGCAGAGGATGCGCCGCCGCGTCGTCGAGAACATCCCCGCGGGCGAGGTCGACCGCGAGCTCAAGCTCGGCCCCGGCGGCCTGCGCGACGTCGAGTTCGCCGTGCAGATGCTGCAGTTGGTGCACGGCCGTGCCGACGCCTCGCTGCGCAGCGGCACCACCCTCGACGCGCTCGCCGCGCTCGCCGCCGGCGGCTACGTGGGCCGTGTCGACGCCACCCAGCTCGACGACGCCTACCGCTTCCTGCGCTCCCTGGAACACCGCATCCAGCTGCACCGGCTGCGCCGCACCCACCTGCTGCCCGACGCCGACGCCGACCTGCGCCGCATCGGCCGCTCCCTCGGCATGCGCACCGAACCCCTCACCGACCTCGCCCGCGCCTGGAAGCGGCACACGTCGGTGGTGCGGCGCCTGCACGAGAAGCTGTTCTACCGCCCGCTGCTCGACGCCGTCGCCCAGCTGGCCCCCGGCGAGAGCAGGCTCAGCACCGAAGCGGCCCGCGAACGCCTGGTCGCCCTCGGGTACGCCGACCCCGTCGCCGCCCTGCGCCACCTGGAGGCGCTGGCCTCCGGCGTGACCCGCAAGGCCGCCATCCAGCGCACGCTGCTGCCCGTCCTGCTCGGCTGGTTCGCGGACTCCGCCGACCCGGACGCGGGGCTCCTCGGCTTCCGCAAGGTGTCGGACGCGCTCGGCAAGACCCCCTGGTACCTGCGGCTCCTGCGCGACGAGGGCGCCGCAGCGGAGAACCTCGCCCGCGTCCTGTCGGCCGGACGGCTCGCCCCCGACCTGCTCCTGCGCGCCCCGGAGGCGGTCGCCCTGCTCGGCGACGGGCGCGGCCTCGAACCCCGCGGGCGGGACAATCTGGAACAGGAGATCCTCGCCGCCGTACGGCGCGCGGACGGCGCCGAACAGGCCGTCGCGGCGGCCCGCGGCGTCCGCCGCCGCGAGCTGTTCCGCACCACGGCCGCCGACATCATCTCCTCGTACGGCACCGAGGAGAGCCCCGTCGAGGCCGACGCGGGCGCCCTCGTGGACCGGGTGGGCACCGCCGTGTCCGACCTGACCGCCGCCACCATCGCGGGCACGCTGCGCGCCGTGGTCCGCGAGGGCTGGGGCGACGACCTGCCGACCCGGTTCACGGTCATCGGCATGGGCCGCTTCGGCGGCCGGGAGCTCGGCTACGGCTCGGACGCCGACGTCCTGTTCGTGCACGAGCCGCGCGAGGGCGTCGACGACCAGGTGGCCGCGAAGGCCGCGGCCACCGTCGTCACCGAGATGCGGCGCCTCCTGCAACTGCCGAGCGCGGACCCGCCGCTCCTCATCGACGCCGATCTGCGCCCGGAGGGCAAGTCGGGACCGCTGGCCCGCACCCTGAAGTCGTACGCGGCCTACTACCGCCGCTGGTCCCTCGTCTGGGAGGCACAGGCCCTGCTGCGCGCCGAGCCGGTCGCGGGCGACGACGACCTCGGCCGGGCCTTCATCGACCTGGTGGACCCGCTGCGCTACCCCGCGGAGGGCCTCGGCGACGACGCCGTACGCGAGATCCGCAGGCTGAAGGCGCGGATGGAGTCCGAGCGGCTGCCGCGCGGCGCCGACCCCACCCTGCACACCAAGCTGGGCCGCGGCGGCCTCTCCGACGTCGAGTGGACGGTCCAGCTCCTCCAGCTCCAGCACGGCTGGGCCGAGCCGGGGCTGCGCACCACCCGCACCCGCGAGGCCCTGCACGCGGCCTGCGCGGCGGGCCTCCTGGAGACCGAGGACGCGGCGACCCTGGACGAGGCCTGGGTGCTCGCCACCCGCGTGCGCAACGCGGTGATGCTGGTGCGCGGCCGGGCCGGGGACACCTTCCCCTCGGACGGCAGGGAGCTCGCCGCCGTCGGGCGTTACCTGGGGTACGACGCGGGCACGGTCGGCGTGATGCTGGACGACTACCGGCGGATCACGCGACGGGCGCGGGCCGTGGTGGAGGAGCGGTTCTACGGGGCGTAGAGCCCCTTCAAAGCCTCCTCACAGCCTCCTCAAGGCCCCCCAGGCCCGCAAGGCCTCCAGGCCCCCCAGGGCCCCTCAGGCTCCCGTGACGGCTAGCGGGCGAACCGCTTGCGGCGGGGCGGCTCGTCGGCAACCAGCTGCGGCAGCCGATGCGGCAGGCCCCCGTACCAGAACCGCGCCACCGCGAAGCCGAACGCCAGGCAGATCATGCCGCCCACCGCGTCCAGCCAGAAGTGGTTGGCGGTGGCCACGATCACGACCAGGGTGACCGTGGGATACAGCAGGCCGAGGACCTTCACCCACGGCACCGACGCGAGCGCGAAGATCGTCAGGCCGCACCACAGGGACCAGCCGATGTGCATGGACGGCATGGCCGCGTACTGGTTCGACATGTTCTTCAGGTCGCCGGAGGCCATCGAGCCCCAGGTGTTGTGCACCACGACCGTGTCGATGAAGTCGCCGCCGGGCATCAGCCGGGGCGGCGCCAGCGGATACAGGTAGTAACCGACGAGGGCGACCGCCGTCGTCGCGAACAGCACCAGGCGCGTGGCCGCGTACCGGCCGGGATGCCACCGGTAGAGCCACACGAGGACGCCGAGCGTGACGACGAAGTGCAGCGTCGCGTAGTAGTAGTTCATGCCGACGATGAGCCATGTCACCGAATCGACGGCGTGGTTGACGCTGTGCTCGAAGGCCAGACCGAGGTCGTGCTCCACGCCCCAGATCCAGTCCGCGTTGCGCAGGGCCGCCGCCTTCTGCTCCGGCACGGCGTTGCGGATCAGTGAGTACGTCCAGTAACTCACCGCGATCAGCAGGATCTCGAACCACAGCCGAGGGCGGCGCGGAGTGCGCAAGCGGCGCAGGAGATTCCGCCCCTTTCGGGCATCGGTGCCGCCCGCGACGGGTGAGGTGGTGGTGGGCCCTTGGCGGCCTTCCAGTGTCGTCACAGTCATCTCACCCATAGGGACAGAGTCTGCCAGATGCCCACCTCTCTCCAGATCATCCCCCGGTCGGGTTCCGACCGCATCACCTACGCCCCGAGGACGAGCCGGTCCCCGCCAACCCTTCAGGGCCGCCCCAGGGGCCTCCGGGGCCCCACCGGGCCGGGCTCCTCAGGCCCCGGAGGGGCGGCAGGACGCGGTCGAGCCCCGGACCACCAGCTCCGGCATGAAGACGAACTCGCTGTGCGGTGCCGGGGTCCCCCCGATCTCCTCCAGGAGGGTGCGCACCGCGGCCTGGCCCATCGCGGGCACCGGCTTGCGGATCGTGGTCAGCGGCGGATCCGTGAAGGCGATGAGCACCGAGTCGTCGAAGCCGACCACGGAGACGTCGTCCGGCACCTGAAGGTCCCGCTCCCGCGCGGCCCGGATCGCACCGAGCGCCATCATGTCGCTGGCGCACACCACGGCCGTGCAGCCGCGGTCCAGGAGCGCCGCCGCCGCGGCCTGCCCGCCCTCCAGCGTGTACAGGGAGTGCTGGACGAACCGCGTCTCGATCTCCTCGGGCGACAGCCGGAACCGCTCGCGCATCGAGAGCGTGAAACCCTCGATCTTCCGCTGTACGGGCACGAACCGCCGCGGGCCGAGCGCGAGCCCGATGCGGGTGTGCCCGAGCGAGGACAGATGGGTCACCGCGAGCCGCATCGCCGCCCGGTCGTCCGGCGAGATGAAGGGCGCCCGCACCTTCGGCGAGAAGCCGTCCACGAGCACGAACGGCACGCCCTGCGCCCGCAGCTGTTCGTAGCGCCCCATGTCGGCGGTGGTGTCCGCGTGCAGGCCCGAGACGAAGATGATGCCCGCGACCCCGCGGTCCACCAGCATCTCGGTCAGCTCGTCCTCGGTGGAGCCGCCGGGCGTCTGGGTGGCGAGGACCGGTGTGTACCCCTGCCGGGTGAGGGCTTGCCCGATCACCTGGGCGAGCGCGGGGAAGATCGGGTTCTCCAGCTCGGGGGTGATCAGGCCGACCAGGCCCGCGCTGCGCCGGCGCAGGCGGACGGGCCGTTCGTAGCCGAGGACGTCGAGTGCGGCGAGCACGGACTGGCGGGTGGCCGCAGCGACGCCCGGCTTGCCGTTCAGGACCCGGCTCACGGTCGCCTCGCTGACCCCCGCCTGTGCTGCGATGTCGGCCAGTCGCGCGGTCACAGGATTGGACTGTACCGGTCGTCCCTCACGCTGCCCACCAGACGGTTGAATCCGGTGGCAGTACGACGTCGGATCCCGACCCCGCCAAGTCGGCGGCGGGCACGCGTGACTTCAGGCTGCTCAGGACGGCGGTGCCGGGGCACGGCACGGTGACGGGGCCGTCGGTGAGGTTCACGGTGACGACGATCCCCTGCGCGCCGCCTCCGGCCCGGTCCGTGCCGGCACCGTCCGCGGCCCGGCCCGCGTCCGCCGCCGTCCTGCGGAACGCCAGCACGCCCTCCGGCGCCGCCAGCCACTGCACCGAGCGGCCGGCGCCGAGCGCGGGGTGGTCCCGGCGCAGCGCGAGGGCGGCCCGGTACAGCTCAAGGGTCGAGGCCGGGTCGCCCTCCTGCGCCTCGACGGTGAGCCGCCCCCAGTCGGCGGGCTGCGGCAGCCAGCTCGGCCCGTCCTCGGCGGGCCCGAACCCGAACGGCGGCCGCGTCCCCGACCACGGCAGCGGCACCCGGCACCCGTCCCGCGTGCCCTCCTGCCCCGAACCCCGGAAGAACGCCGGGTCCTGGCGCACCTCGTCCGGCAGGTCCGTCACCTCGGGCAGGCCCAGCTCCTCGCCCTGGTAGAGATAGGCCGAGCCGGGCAGCGCCAGCATCAGGAGCGTCGCCGCGCGGGCGCGGCGCAGACCGCGCGCGGGGTCGCCGTCGGCGAGGCGCGTGGTGTGCCGGACGACGTCGTGGTTGGACAGGACCCAGGTGGCGGGCGCGGAGACGGTGTTCATGGCGTCCAGGGAGCGGTCGATGACGGCTCGCAGCGCCGCGGCGTCCCAGCCCGTCGTCAGATAGGCGAAGTTGAAGGCCTGGTGCAGCTCGTCCGGGCGCAGGTACAGGGCGCTGCGCTCCACCGTCGGGGTCCAGGCCTCGGCGACGGCGACGCGCTCGCCCGGGTAGCCGTCGAGGAGCACGCGCCAGTCCCGGTAGATCTCGTGCACGCCGTCCTGGTCGAAGTACGGCACGGGCGCGGCCCCGAGCAGCTTGACCTGCTCGGCGTGGCCGACGTCCGGCAGGCCCGCCGCCTTGATCAGACCGTGCGCCACGTCCACGCGGAAGCCGTCGACACCGAGGTCGAGCCAGAACCGCAGGACGGAGCGGAACTCCGCGCGCACGGCCGGGTGTTCCCAGTCGAAGTCGGGCTGCTCGGGCGCGAAGAGATGCAGATACCAGTCGCCGGGCGTGCCTTCGGGGTCGGTGGTGCGGGTCCAGGCGGGCCCGCCGAAGACGGACTCCCAGTCGTTGGGCGGCAGTTCGCCCTGCGGGCCGCGCCCGGGACGGAAGTGGAAGCGGTCCCTCAGGGCGGATGCGGGGCCCTGCGCGAGGGCCTCCCGGAACCACTCGTGCCGGTCCGAGCAGTGGTTCGGCACGATGTCGACGATGACGCGCAGGCCGAGCGCGTGCGCCCGCCGCACCAGCTCGTCCGCGTCGGCGAGAGTGCCGAACACGGGGTCGACCACGCGGTAGTCGGCGACGTCGTACCCGGCGTCGGCCTGCGGCGAGGAGTAGAACGGCGAGAGCCACACGGCGTCCACGCCGAGCCGCCGCAGATGGGGCAGCCGGGCCGTGATCCCCGGCAGATCGCCCATGCCGTCGCCGTCGGAGTCGGCGAAGCTGCGCGGATACACCTGGTAGATGACCGCGTCCCGCCACCAGTCGGTGCGCTCCTCGGCAGCCGTGCGGCCGGTGTCTGCGGAGCGTACGGACCCGGAGGCGGGTCCTGTGATGTGCTGAGTCATGAAGTCCCTTGCCGGTACGGGGATCCGCTGCCGTTCCCCATGGTGTCGCGCCGGGGAGCCGGGCACTGGAGTGAACGCCCCGCGCGACACGAAGGTCACGGACCGGGCGGCCCCGTGCGCCGGGGGAGGGGGATCTTAGCGGCAGGGGGCACGCGTCCGTCGGAGGTCGGGTGATCTCCACCGTTCCAGGTCGTCGGGGTGCGGTCGGCTCCCCGGGGCTGTGTTAGGGCGCTAGCGTGGACGTGCGGGCCCGTGGGGGCCCGTTCGTTCCGCAGCTCCTGGGGGATGTCCGCGTGAGCGCCAAGAGCAAAGAGGCCGAGGGCGGTGCCGTCACGGCCGGGCCCGGTGTCACCACGGTCCTGGTCGTCGACGACGTGCCCGCGAGCAGGTACGCGCTGGGTGCGGTGCTGCGCCGCGCCGGCCACCGCGTGGTGCTCGCCGCCAGCGCGGGCGAGGCACTGGGCGAGATCGAGGCACGGCTGCGCGAGGGCCGGCTCCCCGACGTCGCCCTCGTCGACGTCGGCCTGCCCGACATGAGCGGCTACGACCTGTGCCGCCGCCTCAAGCAGACCCCGTCGACCGCGGCCCTGCCCGTCGTGCACTTCTCCGCCGCCGCGCACGACTCCGTGGACCGCTGCCGCGGGCTCGACGCGGGCGGTGAGGCGTATCTGACGGTGCCCGCGGAGCCGGAGGAGATCGCGGCCGTGGTCAGGGCCGCCGCGCGCGGCGCCCGGCACCGCAGCGACGTGCAGACCCGGGCCGGGCGCCTGAGCCGACTCGCGGAGGCCGTCCTCGACGTCCAGTCCGCGGGGTGTGTGCGCGAGCTCGTCGACGTCGCCGCCGCCGACGCGGCGGCCCTCGGCGGCGCCCCCGCCGTGGCGTTCGTCCTCGGTGAGGACGGTGACATCCACTGGGGCCGCTCCCACCGCCGGGCCCCCGCCGCGCACCCGGGGCCCGACGCCCGCGAGAGCGCGGCGGGGCTGATCGGGCGCCTGATGGCCGGGCGGATCGGAGTGCACACCACGACGGTGCCGTGGTCGCTGTGGCCCGCGGGCTTCCTGGGCACGCCGACGCGCGGGGCCGACGCGTACGGAGTGCTCGGCGGCGCCGAACCGGCGGCCGCCTGGCCGGACCCGGTGAACGGCGCGCCGGACGGAGCGGTGGACGACGCGTCGGACGGCGTCCTGGACCTGCCGGGACCCGGCGACGGGGTGCTGCTCGCGCTCGCCCGCACCCGCGAGGACCACGCGCCGGTCTGCCTGGCCACCGCCGGGCACGCGGAGGACCGCGCCGCCGACCTCGGCCGCCTGGCGCACGCCACCGCCCGGGTCGCGGAGCGGCTCCTCATGTACGAGAAGGAGCGCCATGTCGCGCTGACCCTCCAGCACAGCTTCCTGCCGAGCGAACTGCCGGACCTGCCGGGCACGGAGGTCGTCGTGCGCTACGAACCGGCGTCCCGGCAGGCGAAGATCGGCGGTGACTTCTACGCCGCGCTGCCCACGCCCACCGGCGTGCTCACCGGCATCGGGGACGTCGCGGGCCACTCGCTGGACGCGGCCACGGTGATGGTGGAGCTGCGGCACGCCCTGCGGGCGTACTGCGTGGAGGACGCCGATCCCGGCCGTCTCGCCACCCGCCTCGACCGCATGCTCCAGCGCTACCACCCCGACGTCACGGCCACCCTGTGCCTGGCCCACGTCGAACTGCCCTCGGCCCGGGTCCGCATCGCCAACGCGGGCCACATCCCGCCGCTGGTCGTCGGCGACCGGGGCACGGCCGCCTACGTCAGGGCGAGCGGCCCGCTGCTCGGCCTCGGCCTCGACCGGCCGCCGCCCGTCGAGACCCGCCTCACCGCCGGGGACCGCCTCCTGATGGTCACCGACGGGCTGATCGAGACGCGCGGCGTCGACCTCGCCGTGTCGATGGAACAACTGCGTCTCGCGGCAGCCGCGACACCACCCGGGGTGAGCGCCCTGTGCGACACCCTCCTGGAGTGCTTCGGCCGCGAACGGGACGACGACATCGCCTTACTGGCGCTGCGCTTGGCGGAGCGGCCCGCGGACGGCTGACGGGCGGCAGACGGGTGGCAGACGGGCGGCTGACGAGCGGCATCGACAGGATCTAGGAAGGCAGCGCGGCCCGGGGCGCGAGGGCGGCGAGGCGGGCCAGGAGGTCCGCGAACGGGCCGTCGGCGGGCTCGTCCGCGAGGACGGTGCCGAGCAGCCCGGCCATCTCGTCGTCGTACGCCGCGCTCACCGCGGCCAGCGCGGCGAAGTCGTGGACGAGTTGCCGTTCCAGCTCGGCGCGCGGGATGCGGCGGCCGTCCAGCCAGATCAGCGCCGTCGACTCGGCGAGCGAGACCCACGAGCGGACGACCAGGTCGAGCCGGGCCGGCGGGTCCGTGACGCCCAGGTGCGCGAGGATCTGCTCGTACGCGGCCTGCCGGACGGAGTCGATGAGGGCGTTCGTGGTCGGCGACGAGGAGGGGCCCACCGCGGGGCCGCCCCGCATCAGCGCCGAGAATCCGGGCCCGTGCTCGTCGACGAAGCCGAGGAAACGGCCGGTGACGCGCAGCAGCCGGGCGCCGAGCGGGCCCTCGTGCGGCTCCATGAAACGCTCGGCGAGATCGTCGGCGGCGCGCTGGAGCGCGGCTTCGTACAGGCTGAGTTTGCCGGGGAAGTAGTGGTACACCAGCGGGCGCGATATGCCCGCGGCGGCCGCTATCTCGTCGATGGAGACGTCGTCGGGCGAGCGGTTGCTGAACAGCTCGAGCGCGACCCCGATCAGCTGCTGCCGCCGCTCCTCGACACCCATCCTGCGGCGCACCCCGGTAGTCATGCGAACACTCTACCGATCCGATCAGGCCGCGAACGGACGCCCCCGCTCCGCCCGTTCGCGTACGCGTTCGGGGCCGTGCGCCGCTACAGGTCGAGCACCAGGCGGGGTCCCAGGGACCGGGACACGCAGATCAGCATGGAGTCCGCCCGCTCGCCGTCGGTCAGCAACTCGTCGCGGTGATCGATCTCACCCTCCAGGACGCGGTGTTGGCAGGTTCCGCAGAACCCCTGCTCGCAGGAGTACGCGAGGCCGGGCAGTTCGGCGCGGACGGCTGCGAGCACCGTGGTGCCCGCGTCGACGGCCACCGTGCGTCCGGAGCGCCGCAGTTCGACCTCGAAGGCGCTGTCCCCGCCCGCGGACGCGGCGGGCGCGAACCGCTCCAGGTGCAGGGAGCAGCCCGCGGGCAGGGCGCCCGCGACGGCGTCCATGAGGCCTTCGGGCCCGCACACGTACACGGCACCCGCGGGCGCCGCCGCTTCCTCGCCCGCTTCCTCGCCCGCGCCGAGGAAGGCGGCGACGTCGGGCCGCCCGCTCTCGTCCTCGGCGACGACCCGCACCCGCCCCGCAGCCCCGCCGAGCTTCTCCACGTCCTCCAGGAAGGGCATGGCGGCCCGGGACCGCCCGCAGTACAGCAGCCGCCAGTCCGCGCCCGCCGCGTCCACGGCCCGCACCATGGCGAGGACGGGAGTGATCCCGATGCCGCCCGCGACGAAGGTGTACGAGGCCGCGCCGCCGATCAGCGGGAACCGGTTGCGGGGTCCGCGCACCTCGATCTCCACGCCCTCGGCCAGCGCCTCGTGCACCTCGCGGGAGCCGCCGCGGCCGCCTTCCCCGGGGCCGACGAGCCGGGTCGCGACGGTGTACGAGGACGAGTCCCCGGGGTCGCCGCAGAGCGAGTACTGCCGTACGAGCCCGGAGGGCAGCACGAGGTCGAGGTGCGCGCCCGGCTCCCAGGCCGGAAGCGGCACCGAGGGGTCCCCCTCCAGGCGCAGTTGGACGACGCCGTCGGCGACGCGTTCGTGCCGGGTCACGAGCAGCCGGAGGGCCCGGGTGCGCGGCTGCCCGGAGACGGGTTCCTCCAGGGCGGGCAGCGGCCACAGCGGGGACGCCCCGATGCGGCGGCGCAGGGCGCGGCGGGTGAGCAGGGCGGTACCGGCGACCACCAGGGCGGCGCGTGCGGCACGGGAGCCGAGCGGGCGGGGCAGCGGCATGTCAGAGCGCTCCGTTCGCGCGGGTCTCGGCGGCGGTGGCGGCGGGGGAGGAGGCGAGGTAGGCCACCGCCTGCTCGGTGCTGCACTCCCGCGAGGGGTGGTAGTCGCGGGAGAGATAGCGCGGTATGGAGCGGAGCATGGCGCCGGTGGTGGGCAGGGTGCCCGCGCGCCCGGCGCGGTGGAAGTCCCTGAGGCGCGCCCTGCCGTCGGTCAGCGTCGGGTCGTTCTCCATGAAGAAGCGGGCGCCGCGCTGCCACAGGAACACCAGCGCGGTGAAGGCGATGGCCCAGGTGCGCACGCGCCGCCGGTACCCGCCGTCGACGTGCAGGAACAGGTCGAAGGCGACGGAGCGGTGCTCGACCTCCTCGGCGCCGTGCCAGCGCAGCAGGTCCAGCATCGTCGGGTCGGCGCCCCGCCGGTCCAGTTCCTCGGCGTTGAGCACCCAGTCGCCGAGGAACGCCGTGTAGTGCTCGATCGCCGCGATCAGCGCGACCCGCTCCATCAGCCACCACTGCCGGGGGCGGCCCGGCGGCAGTGTGCGGTCCCCGAGCAGCTTCTCGAAGAGCCAGTCGACCTGGGCGGTGTACGGGGTGGGGTCGAGGCCCTGTTCGCGCAGGTGCGGCAGGACCTCGTCGTGGGCCTGGGAGTGCATGGCCTCCTGGCCGATGAACCCGATGACGTCCTCGCGCAGCCGCTCGTCCCGGATGAGCGGCAGCACCTGCTTGTACACGTGCACGAACCAGCGCTCGCCCGCGGGCAGCAGCAGGTGCAGCACGTTGATGGTGTGCGTCGCGAAGGGGTCCCCCGGAAGCCAGTGGAGCGGGGTGCTCTCCCAGGAGAAGGAGACGTTGCGTGCCTTGAGCGCGACGTGCTCGGAGGCTGCGGGCTGCGGGAGCCGGGCCTTCGTATTAGACATGGCGTCAATGTACTGATGGGTAAGGCGTGGGTACAGGTGTGTGCGGCAGCTTTTTGCTCCCACGCCCCGCCCGCCTCCCGTACCGGCGGAATTCCCGGGCCGACCGCCGGGGCCCCGTGCCAGAGTGTGCGGATGAGCGAACAGAACAGGACAACCGAAGAGTGGGAGCGGCGCGTGGCCGCTGCCTGGGCGGACATCGACGCGTACGGGGACGAACGGGCCGAGGAGTTCCGGGAGCGCATAGGGAAGCTGGCGGACGAACTGCCGCCGGGCAGCGCCGTCGCCCCGTTCGAACGGGCCTGCGCCTACGACTCCACAGGCCGCTCCGACAAGGCGGTCCCGCTGTACAAGGAGGCCCTGGCGGCCGGACTCGAAGGCTACCGGCGCCGCCGCACCGCCATCCAACTCGCCAGCTCCCTGCGGAACACCGGCCGCCTGGACGAGGCCATCGCCCTGCTCACCCCGGAACTGGAGGCCGAGCACGACGAGTTGGACGATGCGGTGCGTGCCGTCCTCGCGCTGTGCCTGGTCGACGCGGGCCGCGGCCGTGAGGCCGTGTCCTTGGCCGTCGGCGCCCTCGCCCCTCATCTGCCGCGCTACCAGCGCTCGATGGCGAACTACGCGCGCCTCCTCGTCGAGCCGGAGTGACCCCGGTGCCCCCGGCGGTCCCCTCGCGCCCCACCGGCGCCAGGTGACCCGGGGCCGATTCGCTCGTTCTGCTGCACGTGTCGTCATCGCAGTCCACGAAAGCCGCCGCCTCGAACGGCTCCGCGCCGACCGGGTCCGCCACCGTCGTCGACGTGGAGCAGGTCGAGGCCGCCCTCGTCGAGCACTACCCGCGCCTGGTCCGCCTGGCCTATCTGGTGCTGCCCCCGGGCCTCGGCCGCAACCGCCGCGTCCTGACCGCGCACGCCCTGGTCCAGCGCGCGCTTCCGCGCAGCCGCACCACCGCCCCGACCGTGCCGGACCAGCGCAGGCCCGCGGGCCGCGGCGCCGACCCCGGCTACGCCTACGTACGCAGCCAGGTGCTGCGCGCCGCCCTCGACGCGGGCCTGCCGCTGCTGCGCCGGGCCCGGCCGCGGCGGGCCCAGCTGCCGCCGCTGCTGCCGCAGGTGTGGGGGCTGCGGCTGTTCCCGCACTCCGGCGGCGCCGACGAACTCGCCCTCGATCAAAGGCTCTCCGCCCTCTCCGGGCCCGCGCGCGCCGCCTGCGTACTGCGCGGCCTGGAACGCCTCACCGACGACGAGGCGCGGCGGATCCTGGCGGCCGTCGGTGTCGACACCGACGGCGAGCACGCCGAGGAGATCGACGCCGCGCTCGCCGACGCCGGTGCCGAGGCGCCGCCCGGCGGCAGGAACCCGGCCGCGCTCCTCGAATCGCCGGAGTTCGACCCCTGCTCCCTCCAGGCCAGGCCCACCGACCTGATGCGGCGGCGCCAGCACCTGAAGGCCCTCGGCATCGCCGCCGTCGCCGCGCTCGTGTGCGGGGCGCTGCTCGGCATGCCCGGCGACGGCTGGGGCCCGGACGGCGCCGCCGCGCCCCCGTACGCGAAGAACCCCGCGGCCGAGGCCGCGCTCGACCCCGGCAGGCTGACCCGGGCCGCCCCCGCCGCCTGGAAGAAGTCCGCGCGCACCGACTTCGCCGTGTGGCCCGCGCGCGGTGCACTCGTCGACGACGAGGGCCTGCTGCAGCGCGCCCTCGCGGTGTGGGCGCGGCCCGGCAAGACCGTGCGGGTCTCCGCGACGCCGGGCACCGTGTCGGGAGCGCCGCCCGGACCCGCGCAGCTCCTGTTCGCCGGTCCCGTCGACGCGGCGCGCGTCGTGCTCCTGTACGACGGGCTGCGGGTCGTGCGGTACGCCGAGCCGCTCGACGGCACCAGCGGCGCCGCGCTCGACTTCGCCCGCGTCGACGGCGCGGGAGCCGCCGACGCCGGGGCCGTCGTGGTCGGCCGTGCCGACGGCAACGTGCGCTATCTGACGGCTCCCTGGGTGCGGGACACGGCCGTGCAGGACCTGCTGAAGCCCACCGCGGCCCCGGCGGCCCTGCGGCGCACCGCCGACGGAGTCACCGACCCCTTCACCAGCCCCGCCCTCGCCCGCGCGTGCGACTCCTGGAACACGCTGCGGCTGCGTGACCAGGAGGGAGCCGCGCGGCTCGCCACCGACCTCGGCGAGCTCACCCCCGCGCACCTCACCGCGGGCCGCCCGGACGCGCCCCGCGAGGCGACGCCCGCCGACTGGTCCCGCACCGCCTGCTCCCTCGCCGCCGCCCGCTCGCACGGGGTGCGGGCCGTGAACGCCTGGTCCTACTCCCACCAGGCACTGCCCGAGGGCAACGGCGAGGCGGAGTGGCTGTGCACGCGGGCGGAGACCTGGCGCGGTGGCGGCGGGCGGGCCCTCGCCCAGTTCCTCGCGCCCGGGGCGCGGACGGCGGCCGTGGCCGCCAAGTCGGAGGGCGGGCCCGCCTGCGGGGTGCGGCAGCCGTCCGTACTCGCCGGAGTCCTGTGGAAGTCCACCGCGGGCACCTGGTACGTCCTCGCCGCGGGCAGCAAGGACGTCACCTCCGTCTCCGTCACCGACGGCGACCGCTCCACCGGCAACACCCTCGCCGCCCGCACCACCAAGGACACCCGCCCCGAGGTGACGGGCCGCCTGAAGAACGGCGACAAGGTGCGAACGCTGCGTTGAGCGCACCCCGCTGAGGCCACCCGGCCTCAGCTCCCCACCACCCCCCACCCACTGAACTCCACGGTCCCCCGCCCCCCGGCCCCACCATGCGTGGCGGTCATGAACATCCCCACGTCCTGGGAAGCCGCGACCCCCGCGACGGGCACGGTGGCGACCGCCCGCCACGTCGTGCCCCCGTCGGCGGACAACTCGCCGGTGAACACGCCCCCGCCCCGGGACAGCCGCAGCAGCACGGGTGCCTTCACCCCGGTGACGCGGCGGTAGGTGTCCAGGGTGCCGTCCCCGGTCGTGTCGTAGGAGAGGACGACCCCGTTGGCGGGGGTGACGGCGAGGTTGAGGAAGCCGGGGGAGCCGGGAGCGGCGAGGGAGTTGCGGGCGATGATGCCGGCGCGGGCCCAGGGGCCGGTCGTGGCCTGGGAGTCGACGCGGACGGTGACGGACACCCCGTCCCGCAGGGCGCCGGGACGGTAGAGCGAACCGAACTCCGTGGTGCCCCGCCACAGATCGGCCCCGCTCCCGTCGATGGCGTACCGCCCGTCCAGCTCCCCGAAGACGGCGTCGTTGTCGGTGTACGTCAGCCAGCCCGCCGACAGGGGGCCCGCCACGAAGAGGGTGCCCTCGTGCACGGCGTCCACCCGTGGCTCCCCCTGCGGGCCGTACCGCGCGGTGAGCGTGAAGGGGAGCGGACGCAGCGGCCGGTCGAGGGGAGTGGCGGGGGCGTCCACGCGCCAGGCGGCCGAGCCGGTGCCCCCGGCGGGTACACGGGGGAGCGACGTCGGCCCCTCGGGCTCCGCGTCGAGTCCGGTCAGGGTGAAGTCGACACGCCCCGTGGCGCGCAGCCCGTTGACGTTGCGGAACAGCGCCGCCACGCGCGCGTGCCCGCCGGGCGGGAAGGACGGCGGCTCCGCGGTGACCTCCAGGGACCCCTGGTAGGGGGCGCGGGCGAGGACGTCGTGGACGCGGGACGCGGTGCGGTACGCGTCCGCGACGGGGCGGAGGGGATAGTCCTTGCGTTCCCGGGTCCAGGGTTCCTCCACCGCCCCGAACCAGTCCACCGGCACCGGCGTGCGCCCGGCGGCCAGCGCGTCCGCCAGTTCGTCGAGCCACTTCTGCCAGCGCACGAAGTAGAAGTCCGCGGTCAGGCCGTGCCACTCGCGGTTGCCGTAGTCGTGCAGATTGCCGGGGTCCGAGGTGGGCCGGTCGCCCCACACCGTGATGAGGACCTTCGCGGTGCGCTCGAACTCGACGCGTTCGGTGTCGCTGGTGGCCAGGCGCCGCGCGTCCTCGATCCAGGGGCCGAGCAGGAACGCCGGATGCGTGCCCGTGACGTCGTCGCAGAGGCGCAGCAGGCGCAGCCAGAGCGTGGAGAGGGCCCGGAAGGCGGCCTGGTCCTTGCGGTCGTACGCCGTCTTGAGCTGGGGCAGGAGCTGGCGGCTGCGGTGGGCGAGGGCCTGGCGGGCCACGTCGACGAGGTCGTACCGGTACGCGGCGCTGCGTCTCAGGCCGTCCGCGACGCCGAGCAGGCCCGCGAAGGCCGCGTCGAAACGGCCTGGGTCGTAGGTGAGGGCGCGCGGCGCGTACTCGGCGGCGCGGTTCGCTGCCAGGTCGGGGCGCGCGGCGAACAGCGAGTCGTGCGGGTCGCTGCGCTCGACGGCCCGGTGCTGGTACGCGGTGTCGTGCAGGGCGCTCCAGGCGGCGCGGGCGTGCCGGTCGCGGCGCCCGTAGCGGAAGTCGGCGTACCCGGCGAACCACGCGGCGCGGTCCACCTCGTCGTCCCGCCAGGCCAGCTCGGAGAACAGCTCGAAGGCCGCCGGGTCGCGGTCCGTGGCCTCGGGCAGATACGCGGTGCCGGCGAGCGCGCTGTTCTCCTTGTCGCGCCAGGCGAAGAACTTCTCCTGCCACAGATGGGTGCGGGCGCCGATGGTGGTGCGGCCCCCGAAGTTCGGGATCGTGCCGAAGGCGTAGGGCGTGCCGCCCCAGTCCTTCTCGCGGTCGGTGACGCTCCGGTAGCGGTCGGAGACACCGTCGACGATCAGCATCTTCCGCCGGTCGATGGCGTCGAGGAGTTCGGGCAGCGGGTTCTCCTGCCAGCCGAGGATCACCCAGGTCGCGCCCGGGTGCGCCTTCTGAAGGGCCGCCTCCACGCCCTTCGCCGCGGCCGGTACGGGGACGTCGCCCGCGGTGCCGCCCTCGTGCAGGAGGTCCATCTTGAAGTGGTGTGCCGTACCGAAGACATCGCCCTGGTGCCGGTAGAACGCCGCGGCGACCTGCGCGAACGCGTCCGTGCGCGGATCCAGCCAGTCGGGCCGCCGGAAGCCGTGCCAGGTGCCCTGCGGCACGACGCGCGCGTCACCGCCGTTGCGGGCCACGAAGCCGTCCGGTACGTGGCCGTAGTAGCCGGGGAGCACCGGGGCCATGCCGAGTTCCCGCAGCCGGGTCACGATCTTCCGGCCGAGGTCGACGCGCCGGTCGATGATCTCGGGTGAGAGCGGCCCGCCGTACCCGGACAGGTTCTGGAGCAGCCACCACGGCTGGTGCGAGGGCGCGGGCAGCCAGGCGCGGGACTCCGCGTCGGTGTAGTGGAAGTCCTTCAGGACCCGGTGGTAGACGCCCTCCATGCCCGCGATGACGAACACCTCGTTGCAGCCGTGCAGCGCGAGGACGTCGATCATGCGCTCCCAGTACGGCCAGTCCGCGTACGGGGCGGTGTAGCCGTCGTTGGTGTCGTTCAGGGCGAAGCGGTGGGGGAGCGCGGTCGAGCGGCGCAGGGGGCGCGCGGGCGCGGGCAGGTGCGCGGGCAGGTCGAGCTGGCTGCCGTTCCAGGCTATGTGCGCGCCGCACACGTACTTCAGGTACCAGTGGACCCCCGTGAGGAGCACGGCGGGAGTGGTGCCCGACACCTCGATGCGGCCCTTGGCGCCGCTCACACGGAAGTGGTCCCGGCCGCCGTCCGCCGGGACGAGTCTCAGCCGGAACTGGTCCGCGTGGTGCGGGAGCTGTCGAATGAGCACGGAGCGCGCGGAATCCGTATCGAGGGCGGGGCCCCTGGCGGGTCCCTCGGCCGCGCGGGCCGGGGTGTGGATGCCGACGGCGGCACCCAGACCCCCGGCGCCGGCCAGGCCGATGGCACCGGCGGTGCCGAGCACGGAACGTCGCGACGGTCCGGACATGTGTACCCCCTGCGTCGATGGCTGCGGCGCACGGTATCCGCGCGGCCTCCAGTGCTCAACGGTGCGTACGGACAAGGCGAGTTCACATCGCCGGACGCGACGGGAGAGAGCGATGAGGAAGATGATGTGGGCCGCGGGGGCGCTTTCGGCCACCACATGCGGCCTGGTGATCGCGGCGGGCCTCGCCACCGGCACCGGCACCGACAGGGACGGGGCCTCCCGGGGCCCGGCCGCGGCTCCGAGGACGGCCACCGGCACCCTGGAGCAGCTCGCCGCGCGGGCCGAGTGCGCGCCCGACATCCAGACGGACGCCGACGAGCTGCGCCAGGCCGACTGCCGCAACGAGGACGGCCGTTTCGTCCTCGCCACCTTCGCCACCGACCGCGGCGAACGCGAGTGGCTGAACGCGGCCAAGGACTACGGCGGCACCTATCTGGTCGGCCGCAAGTGGGTCGCGGTCGGCGAGCCCGCCGTGGTGGGAGCGCTGCGCGGCCGGCTCGGCGGGACGGTGGAACGGTCCTCGCACCACTCCTGACGAGTGGCGTGGTGGGGGGAGCGAGGACCGGGCCCTGGGCACAGGGGGCACTTCCACCGGCACCGCGCGGGCCGACCGCGCAGCAGTAAGGGGGACCCCCGGAGGGGAACCGTCAAGGGGACGGGAGGGAGGGGTCAGGCGCAGCGGCGGCCGTCGTTGATGCACTTGGCGACGCGCTGCATCAGCCTCTGGTCGAACACGTTGATGAAGTCACCGTGGTCGGTGACGGGCTTGTGCAGCTGCTCGGGGAAGGAGTCGACGGCGAAGCCGGGCCCCGGCGGCACGTCGTACACGATGCGCTGCACCAGCCGCGGGATCGCGCGGAAGCCCCCCGGGCAGCGGCCGCTGCGCGGGTCGGCGAACGCCACATGCGTGCGGTGGTTGGCGCTGTCGGTGTTCCGGCCGTCCCAGCAGCTCTGGAAGTTGAAGGTACGGACGACCTTGCTGCCGTCCGGGCAGATCGGATACTTGTCCTTGAGCTGCCGGTTCTCGAATCCGGTGCAGCTCCAGGACGCGTTGGCATTGGCGTTGCCGTTGGTGAACGCCTTGGCGTCGCCGGTGATGATGCGCAGGAAACGCGGCATCGCCGTGACCTTGCCGACGGGACTTCCGGTGAATTTCAGCGTGACCTGGTCCGGCGTCCGGATCTCACCGACGTTCTTGTCCCGGCCGCCGCCGTCCGCGTCCGCGTCGTCCTCGTCGTTTCCGTTCTGAAGCCTCAGGACGGGCCAGTAGTACGTCGATTTGTCGCCCTGGTTCCGGCAGCTCGTGTCACCGTTCGCGAGGTCGTCGTCGCCGGAGAAGGCATCCGTCGCCTGATTTCCGACGTAGTCGTGCATGTGGTGGGCGCCATTGCTCACACCGGGCGCGACGATGACGTTGTCGGGATTGAACTTTCCGTTCTCGTTCGTTCCGCATTTCGTGGTGAAGGTGCCGCGGGACGCGCCGCGCTGATCGCGGGGCGCCCGGACATTGGGCCGCACGGAGGTGATGTCGACGAAGTCCCCGGCCTCGGGCCCGTTTCCCGCCTGCCCCTGACCGCCCTGGTCCTGACCGCTCTGTTCCTGACCGTCCTGGCCCTGTCCTTCGGTCCGCAGGGTGCAGGCGGCCATGCCGTCGAGGTTCTCCGGGGGGCGCCCTTCCCGGTCGATGGCGGCGCCGATGTTCTCGATGGTCGGCCGCCGCTGCTCCGCCAGCGGGCCGAGCACGGAATCCTTGTCGTCCGCCGCGGCGAACTTCGCGTAGGCGTCGGTGATCTGGCTGTCGAGTGCGGCGAGTTCACGGTCGACTTCGGCGCGGGCGTCCGGCGGTACGTCCGGCAGCTGATTGCCGACGTCCGGGCAGCTGATCGTGCTCGCCTGCTGCCCGTCGCCCCGATTCCGTTCCTGCGTACGGACATCCGGCGGGCGCCCGTCGGTCTCGTCGGCGTTCGCGTAGACATTCACCGCGACGAGTCCGACGCCGCCGAGGACGAGCGCCGCCGACGCGGCGATCGCCCGGCCGGCCAGCTTCGACCGTTTTCGTGAGGTGCGCTGTGAGGTGCGTCGTGAGGTGCGTCCCATGGGACTACGTACGCATCAGCAGTCCACGTCGTTCAACGGCGCCCGGAAAAACTCGCCGACAACGCTCTCGCGCGTCAGCGCCCTTGGTCGAGATAGGCGAGAACCGCGAGGACACGGCGGTTGTCGTCGTCGGAGACCGGCAGGCCGAGTTTCGCGAAGATGTTGGAGGTGTGTTTCGCGATGGCCCGCTCCGTGACGACGAGCTGGGAGGCGATGGCGGCATTGGACCGCCCCTGCGCCATCAGCTCCAGGACCTCGCGCTCGCGCGGGGTGAGCGCGCCGAGGGGCTGGTCGGCGGCGCGCCGGGAGAGGAGCTGCTGGATGACCGTCGGGTCCATCGCGGTACCGCCCGCGGCCACCCGGCGCACCGCGTCGATGAACTGCTCCGCGTCGAAGACCCGGTCCTTCAGGAGATAGCCGACCCCGCCGTTGCCGTCCGCGAGCAGCTCACGCGCGTACAACTGCTCCACGTGCTGCGAGAGCACGAGCACCGGCAGACCGGGGCGGGCCCGGCGCGCGGCGAGGGCGCACTGGAGTCCCTCGTCCGTGTGCGACGGCGGAAGCCGGACGTCGACGACGGCGACGTCAGGATCCAATTCGGCCAGGGCCTTGGACAGCTCGGGCCCGGTCTCCACCGCCGCCGCGATCTCGAAGTCGAATGCCTCCAGCATCCGCACGAGGCCGTCGCGCAGCAGAAAGAGGTCTTCGGCTAGGACAACTCGCAAGGGATCTCCATGGTCACCATGGTCGGACCGCCAACGGGACTGCTGACGGCCAGTACGCCGTCGAATGTACCGAGTCGCCGTTCGATCCCGCTCAGCCCCGATCCGGCGCCGATGACGGCGCCGCCCCTGCCGTTGTCGGTCACCGCGATGCGGAGCATGCCCTCCGCGTGGTGCACGTCCACCCAGATGCGTTCCGCGTTCGCGTACTTCACCGCGTTCGTCAGGGTCTCGCTCACCGCGAAGTACGCCGCCGCCTCCACCGGCTCACCGGCCCGGCCCGCCAGCTCCACGTCCACGTCCGTCGGCACCGGCAGGCGCAGCGCGAGGGCCTTCACCGCGTCGCCGAGGCCGCGCTCGGCGAGCACCGGCGGGTGGATGCCGCGGACCAGGTCGCGCAGCTCGGTCAGGGCCTCGCCGGAGTTCTGCCGGGCCTTGGCGATCATCTGCTTGGCCTTCGCCGGGTCCTTCTCGACCAGGGCCTCGATGGTGCCGAGGTCCATGCCCATGGCGACGAGCCGGGCCTGCGCGCCGTCGTGCAGATCCCGCTCGATGCGGCGCAGCTCGGCGGCGGAGCTGTCCACCGCGTCGTGCCGGGTCTCCTCAAGGCGGTCCACGCGCTGCGCCAGTTGGCGTTCGCGCATGGCGGCGGTGGGCGCGAGCAGCGTGCGGGCCAGGAGGAAGTGGCCGCGGACGAAGGACGGGTTGAGGAAGAGGGCGAGGACGCCGAGCGCGGTGCCGAGGACGGCGGCACCGTTCGCCGCCGTCTGCGAGTCGACGTGGATGAAGCCGTACCACTCGCCGCCGCCCGCGTGGTAGATCGGCTCCCAGACACCGAGGGCGAGCACCCAGCCGTACACCGGGTAGAGCACCAGGGCCGGGGCGAAGATCACGACGATGAATCCGGCCGTCATGTCGACGAGGAGCCACTGGAGGTCCCGCCAGGTCGCCGCGTCCTTGAGCAGGCGCGTGCAGCGCGCGACCTGGCCGACGACACCGCCCTGCCCGCCACCGGGACGCCTCCCGTAGGGGCTCGGGATCCGGATGCCCGTCCACGCCTCGGCCTGGGAACGGCGCGCGTTCGCGTAACTGCGGACCATCTGGAGGACCACCGGGGTCGTGAAGACACCGATCCCGAGCGGGATGAGCACGATCGACACGACCGAGAGCACGAAGAGCGTGATCGACCCGGCCAGCGTGGCGACGGCCAGATACAGACCCCGCGCCCCCGACAACAGTGCCTCGCGCACCCTCGACGTCTTCATGCTGTCCCTCTCCTCCGAGCGGCCCGTACCCGTCCTGTGTACCGGCACTCGAACATTCTCCCTGGTCACCGCGGCCGGGGTCATGGGGCCCGGCACCCGGCCCCAGGTGGTGCCAGCACCACCCCCGGACCTCGCCCTCTGCTTCACCGACAGGGGGCCTCGGCGGCTGGGGCGGCGCCGCGCTGCTTTCTAGCGTGATCCACGTCAGCTCGGCTTATTTCACGCTTACTCGACTGGGGGCAGGGACATGGGCGCCAAGAGGCAGAACCTCGCGGCACGACTGGGGGTGTGGAGCGCACACCACCGCAGGACAGCGATCCTCGGCTGGCTGGTGTTCGTCGTGCTCGCCACGGTCGTCGGGGGCGCGACCGGCACGGTCACGGCCTCCGACGACGAGATGGGCACCGGCGACTCGGCCAGGGCCACGAAGATCCTCGACGACGCCGGCATCGACGAGCCCGCGAGCGAACTCGTCATGGTCGGCGCCAAGTCGCCCGACGGCTGGCGCGATGCCGCGGCCGATCTGTCCCGCGCCCTCGACAGGACCGGCAGGGTCACCGCGCTCAAGGAGCCGCTGCCCTCCAAGGACGGCAAGGAGGCGCTCCTGCGCTTCCAGATCAAGGGCAAGTCCGACGACGCCGCCGACCAGGTGCAGCCGGTGCTCGACGCCGTCGACAGGGCGAAGGACGCGGGCGCGGAACACGGCGTCACCGTCCACCAGTTCGGCGACGCTAGCTCCGAGAAGCACCTCAACGACCTGCTCGCCGACGACTTGAAGAAGGCCGAGTTCACGGCCGTACCGCTGGCGCTCGGCATCCTGCTCGTCGCCTTCGGCGCCGTCGTGGCCGCGCTGCTGCCCGTCGGGCTCGCCCTGACCGCGTGCGTGGCCGCCTTCGGACTGCTCTCCCTCGCCAGCCACCGACTGCACCTGTTCGAGACCACGTTCTCCGTGATGTTCCTGATGGGCCTCGCAGTCGGCGTCGACTACTGCCTGTTCTACCTGCGCCGCGAGCGCGACGAGCGGGCCGCGGGCCACGACGCGGAGACGGCCCTGCGGATCGCCGCGGCCACCAGCGGACGCGCGGTCCTGGTGTCGGGCCTGACGGTCATGGTCGCCATGGCCGGCATGTTCCTCTCCGGGCTGCTCCTGTTCAAGGGCTTCGCGATCGCCACCATCCTCGTCGTCTGCGTGGCCATGCTCGGCTCCGTGACGGTGCTGCCCGCGCTGCTCGCCTGGCTCGGCGACCGCATCGACGCCGGCCGCATCCCCTTCCTCAACCGCCGCTCCAGGAAGGGCGTCCACGCCAGCGGCTCCGTCGCGGGATCGCTGCTCAAGCCGGTCCTCGCCAAGCCCGCGTTCTTCGCGGTCGCCGCGACCGCGCTGCTGCTCGCCCTGGCCGCGCCCGCGCTCGGCATGAAGACCGAACAGCTCGGCCTGGAGAAGCAGTTCGGCTCCGACGCGCCGCTCTCGGTGTCCTTCCGCGAGATCACCGCGGAGTTCCCGGGCGGCCCCGAGCCCGCCCTTGTCGTGGCCAAGGCGGACGACATCCGGTCCGCACCGGCGCGGGACGCGCTGCGGGAGCTGACACGCAGGGCCGGCAAGGGCGCCGAACTCACCGTCCACGCACGGCAGAACGTCGCCGAGATCGCGGTCCCGCTGCCCGGCAGCGGCACCGGCGCCGAGGCCAAGAAGGCACTCGCCGAACTGCGCGCCGACGTACGGGACGTGCGCGCCGGTACGGGGTCTGCCCACGGGCCCGCCCTCACCGCGTACGTCGGCGGGGACCTGGCCGAGTCCGAGGACTTCACCGATCAGCTCGGCGAGGGCATCGTGCCGGTCTTCCTCTTCATCGCCGCCGTCACCTTCCTGCTCATGCTCGTCAGCTTCCGCTCCGTCGTCGTCGCCGTGACCTCCATCGCCCTCAACCTGCTGTCCGTAGGGGCCGCGTACGGGGTGATGACGGCCGTCTTCCAGCACGGCTGGGGCGCGTCGCTGATCGGCTCGGAGAAGGTCGGCGCCATCGAGAACTGGATGCCGCTGTTCGTGCTCGTGGTCCTCTTCGGCCTGTCCATGGACTACCACGTGTTCGTGGTGTCCCGGATCCGTGAGGCCAGGGACCGGGGGCTCGGCAACGCGGACGCCATCCGGGAGGGGATCACGCGGACCGCCGGAGCGGTGACCGGGGCCGCGGTCATCATGGTGGCGGTGTTCGCCGTCTTCGGAATGCTGTCCATGCAGGACATGCAGCAGATGGGGGTCGGGCTCGGGGTGGCCGTCCTCCTCGACGCGACCGTTGTCCGCATGGTGCTGCTGCCCTCCCTCATGAGTCTCCTCGGTGAGCGGAACTGGCACACCCCGCGGTACCTGCGGTGGCTGCCCCAGGTCTCCCACGACGAGCCCGCCCCCGCGGCGCGGCCCGCCTCGCCCACCTGGCAGCACGTCTGACCCGCCCTCGCGGCCGCGCGCGCCCCACCTGCCCCTTCCCGGGGGCGGGCGGGGCGCCCGCACACGCCTGCGCCCACCTCGCCGCCGCAGGGCGGTTTCCCACCCGCCCGCCCGTTGCTGCCTGCCTTCCCGCACCGTCCGACAACGCCCTCCGCCGCTGCGCGGAGGTTTCCCACCCGCCCGCCCGTTGCTGTCTGCCGTGCCGTACCGTCCGGCAACGGCCTTCGCCGCTGCGCGGAGGTTTCCCACCCGCCCGCCCGTTGCTGTCTGCCGTGCCGTACCGTCCGGCAACGGCCTTCGCCGCTGCGCGGAGGTTTCCCACCCGCCCGCCCGTTGCTGTCTGCCTTGCCGCACCGTC
>NZ_WPNZ01000019.1 GCF_009755605.1 Streptomyces typhae | reverse complement strand
CCTAGGCCTGCGTGCTCGACGCGCAGAGCGTGAAGACCTCCACCAGTGTCCCCGCCACGGGTCAGGGCACGGACAACGCCAAGAAGATCGTGGGCCGCAAGCGCAGCATCGTGACCGACACCCTCGGCCTGCTGCTGACGGTCCTGGTGACCGCGGCCAGCGTGCAGGACTCCATAGCCGGCATCCACCTGCTCGACCAGGTCGCCGCCGACCACCCCACGATCCGCAAGACCTGGGTGGACGGCGGCTACCGCAAGCGCTTCGTCGAACACGCCGCGACCCTCGGCATCGACATGGAGATCACCGCCCGCACCCCCGGGACCAGGGGATTCACCCCAATATCAAAACGCTGGGCGGTAGAGCGAACGTACGGATGGCTGATGCTGAACCGCCGCCCGGCCCGCGACTACGAGGTCCTCCCGGCCCGCTCCGAAGCCATGATCCACCTCGCCATGACCGACCTCATGGCCTGCCGCCTCACCGGCGAAGCCACCATCTCCTGGCGCGACCCCATAAATCAGGATCAACCCCTAATCCCAGGATGAAACAACAGGAGAAAACGACCTCTAAGACGGTGTCCTACGTGGTGAGGCGGACGAGGCGTTTGTAACAGCACAGGGCGGCGGCGAGTCCGAGGAACGCCAGGTAGTTGCGGGGGTTGCGCTCGTAGCGGGGGCTGAGGCGGTGGTAGCCGGACAGCCAGGACAGGGTGCGCTCGATCACCCAGCGGCGGCGCCCTAGTCTTTCGCTGGACTCGATGCCTTTGCGTGCGATGCGCACGCCGATGTGCTTCCCCCAAAGCCATCGCCGCAGGTGGGGAACGTCGTACGCCTTGTCGGCGTGCAGCCGCTGCGGCTTGAAGTACCGGCCTCGGTAAGGGTCGTGTTGCGTTTGGTGGCCCTCGACCATGGGCTTCAGGCCCTGGCTGTCGTGGACGTTGCCGGCCGAGATGCCGACGAGGAGGGGCAGTCCGTTCGCGTCCGACAGGATGTGCATCTTGGAACCCGGCTTGCGCCGGTCCACGGGGCTCGGACCTGTGTGTTCGCCCCTTTTTTAGCGCGAACGTGGGCGGTGTCCAGCACGACGCGGGTGACATCGATGAGGCCGGCGTCGTCGAGCCGGTGCAGCACGGCCTAGTGCAGCCGACCCCAGACACCGGCTCTGGACCACATCACGAACCGTCGATGCGCGGTTGACTTCGAGATGCCGAAGCACGGCGGCAAGGCTCGCCAAGCGCAGCCGCTGACCAGCACGTAAATGATCGCGGCGAACAGCGTCTCATCAGGCGTGTCCCGCGTTTCGCCGCCCTGCGGGCGCACCTTTGATGGTGGGATCAGCGGCTCCGCGATCTCCCACAGCCCATCCGGAACGATCCAACTCCAAGTACCCCGCCCCATACCGGATTCTACGTCCGTCTCACCACGTAGGACATCGTCTAAGACGCCCCGCGCATGGCCTATTTGCTTACCGGCCTGCCCGTGGACGTGATGGGGCGGCTGCGTCCGGATCAGGTGATGCGCCGTCCAGCGCCCTCGCTCAGGGAGTACGCCCTGGCTTACCCGCAGGGCTGGGGCCCCCGCGGCACGGCCAGGAGTTCCACTTCGCCAAGCCCGCCACCTCGGGCGAACCCGATGCGGAACCGTGCAGGTCACCGACCGGTACGGCACCGCGCAGGCGATGGCCTGGAACCGCATCCATTTCCGACGCGTCCCCAACTCCGCAACTCCGCACCCCCGAGGCGGCGGACCGGTGGACTTGGATCGTCGTCGCTGCCCATACCCAGCTCCGCCTCACCCGGCCCCTCGCCTCCGATCTCCGCCACCGCGGTGAGGGCGAGAGGGCGACTCGGCCACGACTCGGCCGCGGCCGCGACTCTACTCTGCTCTTCTCTGCTCTGCTCTTCTCATTTGCGGCGCGCTGCAACCGAGCGACGAGATCAGTCAGGACGAGACCAGTCAGGATGAGATCAGTCAGGCATCCCGCGTGCGGCGCCGGCGCAGCGTGGATCCGGCCACTTCTGATCAATGCCCAGCTTCGTGTACAAGCCAGCCGGTACGTTTGATCGGTTTACGGATGGTGCGCGGAGAGCGCCAGCAGGCGACGCGGCGCCCGGGGCGCCACATGGGAGGTGTTCGGCAGGGTTGCGGACGCCGGACAGCTGTCCTGCCTGGTGTGGGCGACGAGCCGTCCGGCCAGTCAGCACACACCGACGAGGGCTCCGGGCGAGAACGTGGATGGCGGTTTTGGCACACACCGACGAGGGCTCCGGGCGAGAACGTGGATGGCGGTTTCGGCAGTACATGGAGGTCACGGCACTTTGACAGTTCCTGCTCGATTACACCCCGACCCGCCCTCTCCTGACGGGCCGCCGCGACGTCCGTGCTCATGCTCCGATGACGAGACCACCCGTCTCCTTTGCGCGGGGACCTATCTCTCCACTCGCTTTCGGCGTCGTGTCGTGCAACTGCTCGTCAGGCACGACGAAAGGACGCTTGCGCCGGCGGCCGGTGTCGATGTACTCGCGGTGCTGGCCAACGCGAGACGAGCCGACAGGCTTGAGCGGACAACGGGTGTCTGGGTCGCCGTGCTGTGGGCGCTCTTCGCACTGGCGGATCTCCTTCCCCCGCACGCGCCTTTCATCTGCCACGCGAAGAATGGAGCAGGCAGGGAAGGCGGGGATTCGAGCTGGGACTTCCCGAGTGTCGTCGCATCCGTCTTTGGGGTCCCCTACGACCTCATCGATATAGTGGGGGATTCGCCCAAATGTGGGATGGATAACGGTTTCTGGGTGATCAACTACACTCTCGTGTGCCTCCTGTTGTGGTTGGCCGGGAGCATCTCGCGCCGCAGCAAGAGCGCGTACAAGCCGAGTGGCCTGGCGTCTGCACAGCGGGGTGGGTTCTTGCCTGCCGTGGTCGCCTCTGGCGTGCTGGTCTCCTATTGGGCCACGGCGTTCGTCGCCGTGTTGAGAAACCCGGTCCACTGGGTGGCGGTGGTATTCCCGCTTCTGCTGGCCGCCCCTGTGTGGGTACATCGCCGCACCGTAGAGCGGACGATGCGTGATCAGTTCCGTTCAGGTGTCTTGGGACAACGACCCCCGGAGAGGCTGACGGGTCCCGCGTGGCTCCGCGCCGTCGGAGAGGTCATCAAGAAGGAACAGGACTCGAAGATCGTCCTGTACGACGTGGGCCGGGGGTTCGCGGGACTGGGCCGGGTGGTGCTGGATCCCACGCCTCTCGTGATGGACCTGAAGCGCAAGCCGGACGCCGGTTCCGAGGCCCTCACCACCGCCGACGTACTGGGCTGTCTTCGGGACGAGTTGGGGGAATTCCGTGAGGGGGCCGGTCCCCGGTCAAAGGTGGACCGTCTCAAGGAGATACGGGTCGACGAATTGGTCTACCTGCCGGCGGAGCTGCCGAGGGACTCGGTCGACCATGGGCAGGCGGCTGTCGAAGGGCACCTCCGCGAGGCGGTCGAAGAAGGCGGGGAGGCCCGGCGACACTACTTGCGGGCCCGGATCGGTGCGTGGGAACAGCAGGTGGTGGTCACTGCCTTGGTACGGGTCTACACCCAGGGCAAGTCACTGACGCTGGAGCTCTGTCTCTACGTCATGGACCCGTTGCAGCCGGAGTTCAAGCTCGTGGACGCCATCGCCGAACGGAGCCCTGATCTGCCGGCGTCCTCGATGGCACGAGCCCTCCTCGCCGCTCCGGCCGCCGGAGTCACCGCCGTTTTGTCCCTCGTGGGTTCGGCGGGAGACGCGACGCTCTCCGTGAAGCGACGGTTCGAGCGCCGGAACGGCTGGGACACCCCGTCCGAGGGGGCCTCAAGCTCAGTGCGTGAACTCGCGGCCGTGTGGGAGAAGTCTCCGATCCTGGACACAGATGTCAACCGCTATCTCCAGGCACTCGTGGAGCGCATCGGCACCGGGGCAGTCCGAGCGATGAGGGAAAAGGGCTACGACACCACGCAGTTGGAGCAACAAGTCGCTCAGGTGAACAACCAGGGGATCTTCATCGGGACGATGAACGGGGGCGCGGTGGCGGAGGGGCAGGGCGCACGGGCACGAACCGTCGGTGGCATACGGCAGAGGAGGGCCGGCGTCCGTAGACGGCAACGGGTGTGAAGAGGCGACAAGGCATGCGGCAGAAACACTGAACAGGGAGGCAGCGTGAGTGGACATACGGACGGTGTGGCGGGTGCCGGCCGCGGTGCGGAGGCCGACGAGGGCCCATCGGGTGCCCAGCCGCCGGGCGGCCTCGTGATCGGTGAGCTCAGCGGAGGAGCCGTTGCCGCAGGACCGCGGGCGCAGGCCGAGGAATCGGGCAGACAGATCGGTCGGCCGGCTGACACTGGTGCGCCGTCCGCGCCTGTCGTCGCACCGCTCCCAGGAGGCATCTCCATCGGACGGATGACCGGGGGCGCGGCAGCTTCAGGCCCCGACGCCCGGGCCACCCACCGCTCGGAACAGTTCTTCGAGGCCACGCCGGAACTGATGCAGGCACTCCTGCTCTTGCGCGGTGAGCCAGGTGAACTGCGCACGGAAGCTGCCCTGGCCGAAGAGGAGATCCAAGCCACCAACAGGGTGGAGCAGGGACGGCTGCGAAGGCTCGCTACACTCGCGGCCCAGGCTGCCGGGTCCGTGGGCGGGCAGACCGCGGCGGGGGTAGCCGCCCAGACGATCACCGGCATGCTCGCGTGAACAGGTGGGAGGCGGAGAAACAGCGGTGGGACCCCGCACCGAGACTTGATCTTCACCAGCGGCGCGCCAGGATCCTGGAACGGAGATTGCGCATCACGGCCGTCGTACTGGTGGCGCTGACCGTAGTCACGATCGGGGCTCACATCTGGCCGACTTCTGCCAACTGAGCCTTTGCCGACTTGCAGGGTCCGCGACCTGTTCCGCACCGGTTCCTGCGCCAGCAGGTCGGTCATGGCTCCCGCCGGTTCCGCAGGGTTTGACAGACAGTGCCCGACTGGCGCTTCCGCTGAAAGCGGTGCTCGACACCGAGTCCGGCACGAAACGGGCCGCAGCCCCGAATGAGGACGCGCTCACCGCAGCCCGGCCGGCGTGAACGTACCCCGGGGTGAGTAGCTGAGGTACAGGGAACGGCTACGGTGTACGGCCGGTGCCTTCCTTGAGGCGGACCGGTCGTACGCCGCCACTCCGGCGGGCTGTACGCGATGGTGCTGCCAGGCACCACGAGCACCGCCCAGTGGGCACCATGCTGCCGTGCTCGGTGACGGGTACCAGGAGCTGGAAGCCGTCCCCGAGGGCGCGCCCGCCGGGAAGCCAGCGCGCCGCGCGCGACCACCGTGCCTCTGATCCGCCCCAGAGGTCACACGATCGGGTGGTTTCGCCGTACGGCACGGCCGCTGTTCCATTGAGCGGAACGGACGCTGGCCCTCACCCGCGCACCTTGACATAGTCGCCCTTCCGCGCCCCTGCCGCACGAGCGCGTTGGCACAGCTCATCAACCCTCGATCAGAGGTGACGCTCATGACCCTCATGCGTCTCACGCTCAACACCGTCTACCTCTTCGAGGATGAGGAGTCGGGTTCGACCCGCATGGGCCTGTACGTCCGCGTACTCGACAACGCCGGCAACCAGGTGGCGGAGTTCCGCTGGAACAGACGCAACGGCGAGGTAGAGGACAACTTCCAGTACCCGCTGGACGGTGACCAGGAATACCCGAGCGTCCTGGTGTTCGACATCGGCGGCGAACCGGGCGGCATCGGCCGCCTGCACGTCAAGGCGTACACGGACAACGACGAGCGCTGGCCCGACGAGGGCCATCACGAGAACTTCCTCGGCGAGGCGGATGTCGTCTTCGACACCCGCGAGCCGAGCCAGCTCGGCCAGGTCCTGCTCGGCCCCACCATCACCGACAACGGCAACAGCGGCTATGTTGTCACCGGCCTCCTCGAAACCGTACCGCCACGCGGATTCCGGCACGTACGACTCGTCTTCAAGGACGTGGTGGTCTTCGACGACGAGAACAGCGACTTCACGCACATGGGCCTGTACGTCCGTGCCTTCGCCCCGGCACAGGGTGACGCCGAGGCCATCGACCAGGAACTCCTGCGCTGGAACAACAGCGGCGACCGCGTCTTCGACGAGGCGCTCTTCCCGCTCGCCGGCGGCCTTCCCTCCCCCGTCACCACACTGGCCGTGGGCGGGCCGACCCGGATCTGGGTCGAGGCGTACACCCATGACGACGAGTCCTGGCCGAGCGGCGGCGTCTACGAGAACTTCCTCGGCCGCGCGATGATCACCATCGACCCGAACGAGCCCGACACCCTCGGGCGCCACGCCCTCGGCCCCACCCAGACCGACCAGACCCACAACGGCTTCCTGCTCACGATGAGCAGCGAGCTCCTTCCTCCCGACGCCGCCCCGAACCTGGAGATCACCGGCGTCGAGGTCACCCAGGCCACCCAGCACTTCACCCCGCCCGCGGGCGGCCCCCAGCACGCCCTCGCGGCGGGCAAGGCCACGCTGGTCCGCGTCTATCTGGACTCCGGTATCGATCCGCGCGAGGGCGGCACCGTGGCCGGGGTGGTCGGGACGCTGACCCTCAACGGCGGCTCCTTCACCGTCCGTTCCCTGAATCCGATCACGGCCCGGCCCATCGCGCAGGTCGACCGGGAACAGCTCGCGCACACCCTGAACTTCCTCATCCCCGCGGACCGGGTGACGGCCGGCACGGCCAAGATCCAGGTGCAGGCGGAGGTCGCGGGCACCCTCAGCAACCCCATGGAGATCACAGCCGACTTCCGGGCGACTCGACCGGTGACCATCTGGATGGTGCGGGTGTCGACCCCCACCGTCCCCGCGATCGGCGCGGCGCGCTACCGCACCGTCTCCGACGCCCTCCCCCGGCGCTACCCCATCGCCGACACGGGCGGGATCGTCTACTACACGGTTCCTGGCCTCACCGAGATCCACACCACCCGCAACCTCACCGACGAGGACGGGCAGGAGGACTTCCTCGACGACCTGGAAGACATCCAGGAGGACCACGGCAACGACGACCAGTTGCTGTACGCGATGCTCGACCAGGCCGCGCCCATGAACATCGGGGGTTTGGCACGGTACGTCGACCACGTGGCGTTCGGGCGCGACTCCGAGTCCACTTTCGCCCACGAGGTGGGCCATCTGCTGGGGCTCCTGCACGCTCCCTGCGGCGGCCCGGAGCACACCGACGAGGACTTCACCCCGCCCGACGGCCGCACCGGCGAGGTCGGCGTGGAACCGCTGACCGGCATCATCCACCCGGCCGACGCCGGTGACCTGATGAGCTACTGCGGAGGCGACGACCGCTGGATGAGCGGATACCACTGGCTGCGGCTGCTCAACACCCTGTCCGTGCGCGGCGAACAGGCCGACGCGGCACCGCCCGAGCGCCCCGCCCACGGCACGGTGCCCGCCGCGCTGACCACCACCAGCCGGCCGTTCCCGGGCCAGTACGTGCGGGTGCGCGGCCGAGTCACCCGCACCGGAGCCGTGCGCTGGCAGCCCTGCCTGCGGACGTTCCGTAAACCGTCGCCACCGCGGACGGCCGCAGGCCCCGTCCACACCGTGTCCGTCGAGGACGCGTCCGGGCAGGTCCTGGCCGACGCGCCGACCGTCGTGGTCTTCGACCGCCGCGAGCAACAGGAAGCAGCGTTCAGCGCCCGACTGCCCTACACCGCGCGGGCCCACCGGGTCGTCCTGCGTCGCGACGGGACCGAGCTGGGCGCGCTTCTCGTACCGCCCGGCCCGCCGCAGTTCGTTCTCAACACGCCGCTGTCCGCACCGGAGATCGACACCGAGGGTGTCCTGCACCTGCGCTGGCAGCGACTGGACGTCGGCGAGCCCGAACCGCGCTCCGCCTACACGTACTTCGTACGGTTCACCAACGCCGACGGGACCTTCGCGCCCCGCCCGGGGGTCAACCTCAGCGGCACGTCGTTCGACCTGGACCTGCGCGCGATGCCTGGGCACGAGAGGTGCGTGGCCCAGGTTATCGCGACCAACGGCTACCACACGTCGTACGTGCAGACCCCGCCGTTCGCCCTCCCTGCGCAACCCCCCGAGGTGCTGCTCGGCGCCGTCGACGGCCCGCTGTTGAACGCCCAGGGCAGTTCGCCGCAGCACGGCCCGATCACCGGCGCCGACGTGGCATGGGTCGTCGACGGCCGGGCGGCGGCGACCGGCACTTCCTTCGACGTCCGCTCCACCGGCTCCGGAACCCACACGATCGCCGTCCGGGTCACCGACCGCGACGGCCTGGACACCACGGCGCCGCTCGGGAGGTACGACGGCACGAGCGGGGAGCGCCTGCCGGTCCAGGTCGAACAGTAACCGGGGCGCTCGCGCCCACCGCGCGCGGCCGGAAACGACCGGCACGGGCCGGACGCGGAAGCCGAGCAGTAAAAGGTCTTTCATTCTGAAGGAGCGCGTTCCGCCGATTCCGTTCTGGTGACTGACGCGAACGCTGACACGGCCACATCATGCAGTGGTACCGGACGGGCTACGCCTGCTCTTCATTTCCGCAAGCCGTCGCCCCCCCGCCAGGGCGAGAAAGCTCAATGTCCCGCCGCCTCTCGTGATGGCTCAAAAAGAGGCTCTGAGGGTGGCATTCCTCAAATATTTTGGCTCCATAGCAGTGGTTGGGGATACCGAGGAAGGCGAGAAAGTGGAATCCGGGTCCCGGCCGACGCAGCCATCAGCGTCCACCCGTCATCCGCCCAACCCCCTTTCGGGCTCGCGAAGGGAGCACTCATTGTTCGGCATAGAAATCTTACGCAAGCTGGGACTGCCGGAGCAGGACGACTACAGCCTCAGTTTTTCACCTCATTCTTTCCCGGATGGTGCCGACTTCCGGGTTGAAGTACCGGTTGTCAACAGTTTCAACACCTTCCGAGCACTGATGAAACAGGCCCGGCACAGGGGCATGACCGTGAACAGAGTGACGGAGACGGTCGGCCTCTTCCGGCACACCAGGGAAGAACTGGCCGACTATCTCAGGCTGGCCGCGGACGAAGGCATCACCACGGCTTTCTCGGTGGGCCCGCGCGCCACGTACGACACGAGCCCCACCCGGCTGACTCCGCACGGCAGTTTCCTCGGCTACCGGCTGCGCGGGGTCGACCAGATCCGGCGCGCGCTCGACGACGTGCTGCGCGGCCTCGAATTGGGCTGCCGGTCGTTCGTCGTGTACGACGAGGGGTTACTGAAGACGCTCGGGCAGGCCAGGAAGGGGGGTCTGCTGCCGGCAGACACCACGTTCAAGGCCTCCGCGCACCTCGGCTACGCCAATCCGATCAGCATCTCCATGCTGGAGGAACTCGGCGCCGACAGCATCAACCCGGTCAGGGATCTCCCGCTGCCCGCCATCGCGGCTGTCCGGCAGCGCATTGCCGTGCCGCTCGATGTGCATACCGACAACCCACCGTCATCCGGCGGGTTCATCCGAACATTCGAGGCGCCCGACATCGTACGCGTCGCACGGCCGGTATACCTGAAGACGGGAAATTCAGTGGTCGGTGCGCACGGCCAGTTCACCGGAGCCGAGGACGGCGAGAGAATGGCGGATCAGGCCTCCATCACGCTGGAGATGGTGCAGCGGTTCGCCTCCGAATTCACGCAGAGTCCCGCAGGGGCACCAGCACCGGTGAACGCGGTTTCCACCCGGGTCGCGGGCGAGGAGACGGCCGGGAGCTTACGATGACGCATCCCGCGCTGGTGGCCACCCTGCTCGATGGTCCGGTCATGCGCAGGGGCAGCGGCTCCTGGCTCGTCGACATCGAGGGAAACCGCTACCTGGACTGTGTCGCGGGGCCTGGTGTGCACGTACTGGGTCACGGCCATCCGGCGGTGATCTCGGCGATCGAGCGGCAAGCAAGTGAACTCGTTCATTCGAGTTTCCAACTCAATGAACCTGTCATCGAATTGGCGCAGGAACTCACCAAACTGGCTGGTGGCTCGTTCCAACGGGTCTTCTTCGCCAACAGCGGCTCCGAAGCGATCGAGACCGCGGTCAAGCTGGCGAAGAAGTTCCAGGCTGCTCGTGGCAGGTTCGGCCATTCCATCGCCGCGCTGGAGAACGGTTATCACGGGCGGTCCGGTATAGCGCTCGCGCTCACCGGAATGAACGTATACAAGACTGGTCTGCCCGGTTTCAGTCTCTATCCGGGCATTGTGCACCTGCCGGTGCCCCGAACCGGCGTTGTGGACCTCGACGAGCTGGGACGCCAACTGGACGCGCGGTCCCAGGACGACCTGCTCGCCGTCGTCGCAGAACCGGTGCTGGGGGTGGGCGGGGTGATCGTACCGCCGGATGGCTTCCTCCGTGCGCTGCGCGAACTGTGCGATGCACGGAATGCGCTGCTGATCTTCGACGAGATCTTCACCGGACTCGGCAGGACAGGCACGACGTTCGCCTTCGAGCGCTCCGGGGTGCGGCCGGACATCCTGGTGGTCGGCAAGCCGCTCGGCGCCGGCTTACCGGTCGGCGCCGTCCTGACCCCGGACGACCTCGGCTCATGCTGGGCACCCGTCGACCACTCGACCACCTTCGGCGGGAACGGCGCCCTGGTGGGTGCGGTGGGCAAGGCGGTGCTGGGTGAGCTGACCGCGGGCGGCCTGGCAGACGCGTCGGAACGAGCGGGCAACCAGCTGATGGACGCCCTGCGTTCCGCGGCGCCGCCTGACGTCGAGGTGCGCGGGCAGGGACTGCTCATCGGCCTGGAGTGGCAGTCACCCGCTCAGGCGATGGCGTTCCGGCGCCAGATGATGGCGCGCGGCGTCCTCGTGGGCATCGGCGGCCAGCACCGCTCGGTCGTCCGTCTCACCCCGCCGCTCAACATCACCGCCGAGGACCTGAAGCTCCTGGAGAGCACCACGCTCGCCGTGTTCGACGAGGTGGTGCGCCGGTGACCACGGAACTGCTCGACAGGTCGGCCGCGGCGGCAGCGGCACGGCTGACAGGGGACGAGAAGCGCGCCGCCCTGCACGCGGTGGCGGAGGCGATGGCGGAGCGGTTCGGCGAGATCGCGGCGACCAACAAGGAGGAGTGCGCACGCGCGGAGCGGGCGGGCTCCGTCACGGGCAAGGCGGTGCGGCGGATGCTGCTGGAGCGCCCCCGATTCAACCGGATCATCGACGGTGTCCGGTGGCTCGCCGAGAGCCCGGATCCGGTGGGAGAGATCTCTGAACTCCGCCCGCAGCCGAACGGCCTCCTGGTCGGCCGGATGCGCGTTCCGCTCGGAGTCGTCGCCGCCGTGTACGAGAGCCGCCCTGAGGTGACCCTTGAGGCCTCGGCGATCGCGCTGAAGAGCGGCAACGCCATCGTTCTCCGAGGGGGCAGGGAATCGACGCGGACGAACCAGCTACTGGTGCGGATCATCCAGGACTGCCTGAAGGACGTCGGTGTCCCACCGGGCATCACCCGGTACGTCGACGATCCGTCACGGGAGGCGCTGTGGGACCTGCTCGGCGGCGACAGCCGGATCGACCTGGTCGTGGCCAGGGGCAGCGACGCCTTCATCGCTGAGGTGCGGCGGCGCTCTCCCTGGCCGGTTCTCGCGTCCGGCGGCGGCAACTGCCACGTCTACGTCGACGAGTCGGCAGACCTCGACTCGGCGACCCGGATCGTGCTCAATGCGAAACTCTCCGCGCCGACCATGTGCAACGCGGTGGAGACCGTGCTGGTGCACGCCGCGCACGCGCCGGGCTACGTCAGCAGGCTGGTCACCGAACTGCGCCACGCCGAGGTGGCTGTGCATGGCTGCCTCCAGGTGTGCGCGGCTGCCCCCGAGGCCACCAGGGCCGACGACGAGGACTGGTGCACGGAGTACCTCGGCCCGACCGTGGCCATGCGCGTGGTGCCGGACCTGGCGACCGCCGTCGACCACATCAACACGTACGGCACCGGGCACTCGGAGGCGATCGTCACGGCCGACTTGGAGAACGCCCGCGCGTTCCAGTACACGGTGGACGCGGCCGCCGTCTTCGTCAACGCGTCGACCCGGTTCACCTACGGCTACGAGTTCGGCCTCGGCCCGATGCTGGGTATCTCCACGCAGAAGCTGCACGCGCGGGGGCCGATCGGTGTCACCGATCTCACGTCGAGGAAATTCGTCGTGACGGGTGCCGGTCAGTTGCGGACGGCGCCATGAGCGGGCCGGCAGGTGACGGGCTGATCGCCACGATCCGCGAGCGCCGCCCGCTCGTACACATGATCACCAATCTGGTGTCGATGGCTGCCTGTGCGCAGACCGTGAAGTCGCTGGGCGCCGCGACCATTTTCGCGCACGCGGCCGAGGAGGCGGCGGAGATCGCCGGGACGGCGGACGCCGTGGTACTCAACGTCGGGACCTCCGTGCCGGGGATGGACCGGACCGCGGTACAGGTCGCCGAGGCCTGTGCGGCACGGTCGATCCCCGTCGTCCTCGACCCGTTGGGATCCGGGGCCAGCCGGTTCCGCTCGCGCCTCGCCAGGGCGCTGCTCGACACCGGAGCCGTCCGCATGGTGTCCGGCAATGTCGCCGAGCTGGCGGACCTGTGTGGTGTCCCGTCGGTGATACGTGGCGCCGACGCCGTCAGCGCCACCGCACCAGCGGACGAGGTGTGCATGAAGCTGGCGGAGTCCGCCCAGGTCATCGCCGCCGTCTCCGGCCGCACCGACTACGTGGGCGACGGACGGCAGCTGGCCGCGATCACCAACGGACATCCGGTCATGGGACAGGTGGTCGGCACCGGCAGCGCACGGTCCGCGGTGCTCGGCGCCTTCGCGGCCGTCGCAGGTGCGGACATGTTCACCGCGACGGTCACCGGGGTCTGCGCCTACGGCATCGCCGGTGAGCTGGCGGCGGCCACCGGCAGGGGACCCGGCTATCTCCTGCCCGAGGTCTGCAATCAGCTGTCCGTCATGGATGACGAGATGGTCGCGACCCGGTCGCGGGTCACCACGTCCGCCCCCAGGGATCCCTCGTGAAGTGGGCGGAGTGGCTGCCCGAGCTCGCCAGGATCGGTGACGACGGCCTGCGGGACAGGACGGTCGACGTGCTGACCGAGGCCGCGCGGCGCGGTGGCTGGGCCGACCCGAGCATCATGTGGTACGTCGAGGAGACCGCGTCCGGAGCGCCACCGGCCGTCCGCACGGAGGTGAAGCTGGTCGATCATCTCCGGCTGGTGGCGGCTGCCGCGGCCGACATGGCGGAGCAGTGCAACCGGGTCGTGGGTTCCCGCACCGTGGTGGACCACGTCCTGGTCGGCGGGCTGCTGCACGACGTCGGCCTGTTCGAGCTCTTCGGACCGAAGAGCCCTACCGAACCGGCGGTGCCGGTGCTGCGTCAGCCGCTGCTGCTGCGCCACCCCTACACAGGCGCGCGACTGGCCGAGGAGATGGGTCTGCCGACCGAGGTGGTGCACATCATCGCGACCCACTCCGTCGAAGGGGAGCACACCAAGCGCAGCAAGGAGTCGGCGCTGGTGCACTGGGCGGACTGGGCAACCTACGACGTGATGCGGGCGGCGCTGTTCCCGCACGTGCCGCAAGAACGAGCCTTTTACTACTACACGGGGGTCGCGTCATGAGGGTGCTTGTCGTCTACGACTACGGCGGCCCGCCGCTGTCGTACTTCCTTCCCGTACTGCGTGCGCGGGCCCGCATCTCGGTCTATGTGCCGCGCCCCGAACGCCTCGACCCGGTGGAGCATGCTCTGCTCTCTACCGGAGCGGAACGCGTTCTCCTGGACGACGACCTATGGGACCGGCGGGACGAGCGGGAGACCGAGCGACGCGTCGTCGCGGCAGCGCAGGACTGGCAGGCCGACGCTCTGGTGTGCTTCAGCGAGCTCTACGCCACTCAGACGGCCGGCGCGGCAGAGAAGCTGGGGCTGCGCGGTCCCGGCACCGCCGGTGCCGCACGCGCCAGGGACAAACTCCTGATGCGGGACGCTCTCACGGCCGGTGGGCTGACGAATGTGCGCTACCGTCCGCTGCGGTCGGAGGAGGACATCGTCGCCCTGATGTCCGAAGTGGGCGGTCCCGTGCTGATCAAGCCACGGCGCGGTATGTCCGCCGCCGGCATCCAGCGCGTCGATCGCGCCGACCAGGCGCGGCAGGTGTTCGCCTCGGCACGGGAGTCGCTGGCCGGTTTCGACGTTCCGGCCGACACCGAAGGGGCCTTCCTGGTGGAGGAACTGCTCCGCGGCGACCCGGACCTGTGGTACCCGGTACCGGGCTTCAGCGACCAGGTCTGTGTCGAAGGCCTGGTGGTGGCCGGCGAGTACGTACCGGTCGCCATCACCGACGTGACCCCGAAAGTGCCTCCGCTCACACAGAGCGGTCACATCTCACCGACGTCCATGGACGTGGACGCCCGCCGCCGAGTGATCGACACGGCCGGACGGGCCGTCGCCGCACTGGGCCTCGACACGTGCGGCACACATGTCGAGCTCAAGCTCATGCCCGACGGCAGCTGTGCCGTGGTGGAGATCGCGGCGCGCTACGCGGGCCGCACGATCATCCCGGAGACGGACTTCGCCCACGGCTGCGACCTGGTCGGCGCGCTCGCGGACGCGCTGCTGCACGGCACGTGCTCCGCTCGGCGCTTCGATCCCGGATCGGAGCCATCGCGGGCCGCGGCCACCGTCCATCTCTATGGCAGCGAGTGTCTGGGCCCCCATCGGACCCCCGTCCGGTTCGGCGGCTTCGCTGTACACCCGGCCGAGCTTCTGGACCGGACGGTGCGGATCGCGGGCTATGCCGAGCGGGAGCGCGGCTGGGTCGTCGAGGACCGGGTGCACGAGCAGCCGTACTGGCTCGCGCAGCTCCATCTGCAGGGCACCTCCCTCGTCGAGCTGCGGGACTCGGTGAGGAGAGTGCGCCGGGAGCTGCAACTGGTGCCGGAGGAGGAGTGAAGGGGCGGGGCTCCGCGCTGCTCGCCCTGTCGACCACCGTGCTGATCTGGGCCTCGACCTTCATCGTGAGCGACCGCGTGCTGGCCGAGACCGGGCCGGCCCAGCTCACGTTCCTTCGGTTCGCCATCGGGGCCCTGGTGCTCCTCCCGTTCGGCATCGCCGGTGGGCTGCGGATGCGTGGCCTGTTTCGGTCCGCGTACGTGGTGTGCGGGCTCACCGGCGTCGCCCTGTACTACGGCCTGCAGAACGTGGGACTGCTGTTCACCTCACCCGACAGTGCCGCGCTCCTTCAGGCGGCACTGCCGGTACTCACCGCGATGCTGGGTCTGCTGTGGCTGGGCGAGCGGCTCCCCGCCAGTCGGGCAGCGGGACTGGTGCTCGCGGTGCTCGGCGTGCTGCTCGTGGTCCGGCAGGGCGGGCCCCGGTTCGACGTGCTCGGCAATGTGATCGTGCTCGGTGGTGTCGCCGCGTATGCGTACTACACCGCCTATGTACGGCGCTTCTGCACCTGTATCGAGCCGGTCGTTCTGGCCTCGGCATCCAGTGTGTGGGGCCTGGTGTTCCTGACACCGTGGTTGGGGTGGGAGATCGCTGAGAAGGGGTTCCGGCCGCCGTCCACCGCCGGCTGGCTCGCGATCACCTACCTCGGTGTCATGGCGTCCGGCCTCACCCTGCTGCTGTGGACCTTCGCGCTGCGCAAGGTGCAGGCATCCGTCGCAGGCACGTTCACAGGCGGCATCCCAGCCGTCGGCTATCTGTTCGCGGTGCTGACCGGGTCGCCGCTGGTCTGGTCCCAACTGATGGGAGGAGCAATGGCGTTGGCGGGTGTGATCCTGAGTGCGACAGGGCGGCCGGAGCCCGTGCCGGAACGGCCGGAGCCCGTGCCGGAACGGCCGGAGCCCGTGCCGGAACGGCCGGAGCCCGTGCCGGAACGACCGGAGCGTGCGGTGAGCCAGCAGGAGCGTGAACGAGTCGATGCCCGGTATCACGGCTCCTGAAGTCGACAGCCGGGGAGCGCCGCTTCACCACCGTTGGAGGAGACGATGATGCATATCGCTGTGGTCGGCCTCGGCGAGGCCGGCTCCCGTTACGCAACGGCCCTGGCCGCCGCCGGGCATGAGACGACCGGATTCGACCCCGGCTCCGTCGCCACCCCTGACGGTGTCCACCGCGCGGCGGACCTGGCCGCCGCCGTACGCGACGCCGAACTGGTGCTGCTGCTCACCTCGGCGTCGATGAGTGTCCGCCTGGCGGCGCAGGCCCGCCCCGCTCTCGCCCCGGGAACCTGCTGGGCCGACCTGACCGCGGCTTCCCCGGCAACGATGGCCGAAGCCGCCGAGGTCTTCGCCGACGCGCCGGTGCCCTTCGCCGATGTCGCGATCCTCGGCACGGTACCGCTCACGGGCGCACGTACGGCTGTGGTCGCCAGCGGGCCCGGAGGCCCCGCCGTCGCCGGGGTGCTACAGGGACTTGGCGCACCCGTCGAGCTGCTGACGTCTCCCCCTGGTGCTGCCGCCGTCCGCAAACTGCTGCGCAGCGTGCTGATGAAGCCGCTCGCCTTGGTGATATGTGAGGCAGTCGAGGCCGCTCGCGCGGCGGGCTGCGAAGAGTGGATGCGCGAGCAGATCACGGACCAGCTGGGCGCCGACGGACCGGTCATGATCGACCGGTTCCTCACAGGCACCTGGCAGCACGCTGAGCGCCGGTCGGCCGAGATGCGAGCGACGGTCGGCCATCTGGACTCCCTGGGTGTCCCGAGTGAGATGTCCAGCGCCGCAGAACAGGCACTGCTGCGGCTGGTCCGGATGAGGTCGAGCGCTTCTTGCGAGCCTGCCTCGCGAAGCTGATCACTTGGGAGGGCCGCCTGATCGTGCTGGAGGCGTCCACGGTGTCGTACTGCGACTCGGCCGGGCTGAACGTGCGGCTGTACGGGCGCGGTCACGCTCATGGCGGGCGGGTTCGTCGGGAGCGGGAACATGTGGCCCATGACCGACTTCCGCCCTTCTCCCCGGCCCGGCCCCGCGACCGACCAGGACGGCTCCCCGCTGCGCCCCGCCCTCACCACCGTCCTGCTGTACTTCTTCATCCTCGGGGACGTCCTGGGCGCGGGGGTGTACGTCCTGGTCGGTCAGTTGGCCGCCGAGTCGGGGCCCGCCGTGTGGCTGCCGCTGATCGTGGCCCTGGGCCTGGCCCTGCTGACCGCGGCCTCCTACGCGGAGCTGGCCACCCGCTTCCCCCGGGCGGGCGGCGCCTCCCACTACGCGACCCTGGCCTACGGCCCCTTCGTCGGTTTCCTGGCCGGTTTCTGCATGCTGGCGGCGGGGGTGGTGTCGGTGGCGGCGCTGGCACGTGGCTTCGCCGGGGACTATCTGACCGCGTTCGTCTCCTTGCCCCTGGTGCCGGTCGCCCTGGTCTTCCTGGGCGGGCTCGCCCTGCTCAACCTGCGCGGCATCAGCGCATCCACCCGCGCCAACACCGTCGCCACGCTCGTCGAGGTGGGCGGGCTGCTGCTGGTCGTCGGGCTCGGCGTCTGGATCGTAGCGCGCGGCGACGCCGACCTGGGGCGGCTGACCGAGGTCGGCACCCCCGACAGCGGGCCCGCGGCGGCGGTGCTCAGCGGCGCCGTCCTGGCCTACTACTCCTTCGTCGGCTTCGAGACCTCCGTCAACGTCGCCGAGGAGACCCGCGACCCGCGGCGCTCCTACCCCCGTGCCCTGTTCGGCGCGCTGCTCACCGCCGGGGCGGTGTACGTGCTGGTGGGCTGCGTCACCGCGGCGGCCGTACCCACCCACACACTGGTGGACAGCAGCGGCCCCCTCCTCGAAGTCGTCAACGCCGCCGGCGGGGTGCCGCCCCGCCTCTTCAGCGCCATCGCCCTGGTCGCGGTCGCCAACGGGGCCCTGCTCACCGGCATCATGAGCTCCCGTCTCGCTTTCGGGATGGCCCGTGACGGTCTGCTGCCGAACGTCCTGACCCGTGTCCTGCCCCGGCGCCGCACGCCCTGGGCCGCGATCACCGCCACCACCGCGCTCTCCCTGCTCCTGGCCCTGACCGGCAACGTGGCCACGCTGGCCGCCACCCTGGTGCTCCTGCTCCTGGTGGTCTTCTTCCTCGTCAACACCGCTGTCCTGGTCCTGCGCCGCCGCCCGGCCGAGCGGGACCACTTCCGGGCCCCGGCGCTCGTGCCCACCCTGGGCGCCCTTTCGTGTGTGGTCCTTGCGACACAGGTCGAGCGGGAGGTGTGGCTGCGCGGGCTGATCGTCCTGGGGGTGGGCACGCTGTTGGCGGGCGTGGCGGCCCGGCACCACCGCACCGGGGGCCCCGGACGGCGGAGCGGGCCCCCCGGTGCAGCCCAGCGGACGGAGGAGGACGCGTGACGCTGAGCCGTCGGGTCCCCTCCCCGCTGACGGCGGTCCTGCCCATCCCCGGGGCACCCCCGACGACAAGCACCCGTCAGCCGGGAAGACCTCGTACGTCGTCCGGCCCGGCCTCGTCCGCACCGCCCTCGTCCGCACCGCTCATCCGGGCAGCGTGTCGGGTGCCCGACCCGGGCGCGGCGGCCCGCGCAGTCGCTGTGTCCCCCGCCTGGCCTGTGAGACCGCGACAACTGCGGGAAGGAGATCACGAAAGGTAAGGAGACCGCACATGGCAAAGAACCGGTCCGAGCTCGCCGAGATCCTCACAGCGGCGGAGAACGCCGCACCGGGTGCGTCCTTGGACGTAGTGGCGCGTGACCTGCGCCACCGGTTCAACGCGCGGTACGTGTCATTTCTGTTCGTCGACATCGTCGGGCGGCAGATGGTGCGGGTCGGTACGGAGGGCGAGGTCCGCCAGGGCGCACACGCCGAGCGCGTTCCCCTCGTGGGCAGCGACTACGACGACGTCCTGCGCGGCCAGAAGCCGGTTCTGGTCCCCCGCGGCGCGCAGGGCCACCAGGTGATCGCACCGGTCACCAACCGGGGCGACACCATCGGCGTCCTGGAACTCTTCCTGCCCCACGTCACGGAGGACGTGCTGGAGCAGGTGGAGGAGACCGCGCACGCTCTGGCCTACATCATCGTGACCGACCGCCGCTTCACCGACCGCTACTTCTGGGGGCAGCGCACGATCCCGGTGAGTCTGGCCGCGGAGATCCAGCGCCAGCTCCTGCCCTCGGCCCCTTCCTGCGAGGCCGCCGAGTTCACCCTGGCCGCCGCGCTGCTGCCCGCCAACCACATCGCGGGAGACACCTATGACTACGCCCTGGACCACGACACCCTGCACCTGTCCATCACCGACGCCATGGGGCACGACGTCGACGCCGCCCTCATGGCCACCCTCCTGGTCAACGCCTCCCGCGGCGCCCGCCGCACCGGACACAGCCTGGGCGAACAAGCCCGCCAGGCCCACCAGGCCCTGCTGGACCACAGCCGCAGAACCCTCGCCACCGGCCAACTGCTGCGCATCGCTCTCGACGGGAGCAGCACCCAACTCGTCAACGCGGGCCACCCTCGGCCGCTGCGCCTGCGCGCCGACGCCGTGAGCGAGGTGCGCCTGGACCCCAATCTGCCGTTCGGTGTCCCCTCTCCCACTCCCTACAGTGTGGAGGACCTCGACCTGCGTCCCGACGACCGTCTGGTCCTGTACACCGACGGCATGCAGGAACGCCAGGCCCGAGCCGTCGACCTGCCCGCCCTCATCCGTGCCACCGCCGGTGAGCATCCGCGAGAAGTCGTACGGGCTCTGACCGGCGCCGTCATCGAGGCCTGCAACGGCGACATGACCGACGACGCCACCGTCATCTGCCTGGACTGGCACGGCCCGCGCCCGGAGGGCCGCGACACCCGGGCCGGCGCCAACATCTGACCTCGTCACACCGAGACCGACCGGCTATGACAAGGTTCCGCGAAGGCTTCCGGTGCGGCCTCGTCGGCACGGACACTCTCAGCGGGGCGGGCGGCTCCGGGTCATGTGGCGGACGCCTTGTCGGCGATGACGCGCTCCTCACCTGCGGGGTGGGTCACGTGGTGCACGAGCGCCGCGATGACGCCTCCCGCCAGGGGGGCCACGATGAACAGCCACAGTTGGGACAGCGCGGATCCCCCGGCGAACAGGGCGGGGCCCAGGCTCCGGGCGGGGTTGACCGAAGTGCCGGTCAGCGGGATGCCGACCAGGTGGATGACGGCCAGCGCGATACCGATCGGCAGCCCGTCGAAGCCGGTCACCGCCACCCGGTGCGTCACACCGAGGACGACGAAGACGAGGAGGAAGGTCAGGACCAATTCCGCGAGGAAGGCGCCGCCCAGGTTGATGCCGACCTCGGAGCGGTCGTCGTAGCCGTTGCTGCCGAATGCCTCGCTCGTCTTCAGGCCCGGCACCTGCTTGGCGAGCAGGAAGAGCAGGGCCGCGCCTGCCATACCGCCGAGGAATTGCGCGATCCAGTAGGTGACGGCGGTGCGGCCGTCGATGCGACGCGCGACGAGCATGCCGAGCGTCACTGCCGGATTGACGTGGCAGCCGGAGATCGGGCCGAGGGTGTACGCGAGGGCCAGCAGCGTGAAGCCGAACGCCAGCGCGATGCCGAGCGTGCCGATGAACTCCGCGCCGAGCACCGCCGAGCCCACGGCGAAGAAGACAAGGAGCAACGTCCCGATGAACTCCGATACCAGCGCTCTGATCTGCACAGTGACCACCTCGCAAGCCTGCTGGACCCCCTCGCCACCATGGTCTGCCCGGCCGCCTCTTCCCACCTGTTCTACCGGGGCCGAAGCCCGTAACGTACGCCCATTCGAGTGATGGCCCGGCTCTGCTCCGCAGTTCCCTGTCGGCGCCGGACCGGAGGCACGGCGCGGTGTCTCGGCGTTGAGGCTGTCGGGCCAGGGCAAGGGCGAGTGACCTGTGCGGCGGTGGTCCCGGCACATGCCGCTGTCCGGTCATGGTCGCTGCCAGTGATCACTCTCGCGTTCAGAGCTGCTCTGCCGCCGCGCCGACGACGCGAAGGCTCACCTTTTGCCACGCAGGTGGTCGCGGAGTGCGTCCCTGCATTCGTCTCCGGCCTCGACCTGGACTCGCGTGAAGGCGAGCACTCCATCACCTTCGTCTCTCTGTCGGGCCTTGGCCAGCTGCCTCTCGACGTCCTCGATGTACTCGGCGCACTCTGAGCTGACGGGTTTCTCGGGTTCCGGTGGCGACGCCGAAGAAGCGTTCAATGCGGCGGTGGCGGCGACGCCGGCTCCGCACAGCACCACCCACGCCGCCGCCCACATGCGAGGGCTCATCCGGATCGGCTGGGACACCCGGAAATCCTACGGGCGTTGTGAGGAGTTGTCGCCGAATCGGGAATCTCCGTCGTCGAGGCTGCCGACGAGGGTGGAGTTGGCCTTCGGCGCAGTGGCCGATCGGGTCGGCCGCCGCAAGGTCATGCTGGTCGGGCTGGTGCTGCTGGGTGCGGCAAGTCTGGCAACGGGGTTCGTCACCACGGCCGGGCAGCTCATCGCGGTCCGCGCGGCGATGGGCGTCGCCGCCGCGATGACGACCCCCGGCTCCCTCGCCCTGGCATTTCGCCTGTTCGACGAAGAGGGGCTCCGCGTCCGTGCCACGACGCTGATCTCCACTGTGGGCCTGGTGGGGCTCGCGATCGGGCCCGTGGTGAGCGGCTTCGTCCTCGCTTTCGCTCCCTGGCAGGCGTTGCTGCTGGTGAACGTGCCGATCGCCGCGCTCGCGTTCCTCGGTGTCCGGCATGGCATTCCCGCTGACCGGGAGGACGAACTGCACCACGATCCGGTCGACGGCGTGGGTGCGCTCCTCGGCACTGCCACGATCGTCCTCGCACTGGTCGCACCGACGCTGTTCGTCAACGCGGGCGCGGCGTCGCTGCTCCCTTGGCCGGCCATCGCGGCGGCAATCGTGACGGCCTCGCTGTTCGTCGTCCGCAGCCGGTATGCCCACCATCCGCTGCTGAACCTGGAACTCGTGGCTCGCCCGTTGGTGTCGAGCGGCCTGGCGTTCAAGGGCGCGTCGAACCTCGCGGTCTCGGGCCTGGGCTACCTCGTCACCCTTCAGCTTCAGCTCGACCGGGGCTGGAAGCCCGCTGCCGCGGCTGCGGGGATGCTGCCGCAGGTGGTGGTGCTCATCGCCGGCGGTGCGCTGATCCGTCCGCTGATCACGCGGGTCGGCATCGACAAGGCCGCCTGGCTCGGCGCCGTGACCGTCGTGTGCGGGCTCGCCGTCCATGCGTCGCTGGGGCGCTTCGGGTACGTGTGGATCACCCTCGCGCTCGTGCTCGTCGCCGCCGGAATGCGGGTTGTGGGTGTCGTTGCGGGAACCAACGTGATGCGTGGCCTGCCGGCCGACCGCACCACCAGCGGAGCCGCGATGGTCGACACCGCCGGCGAAGTCGCCACGGGGGTCGGCATCGCCGTCTGCGGGACCATCCTCGCGGCGCTCTTCCCCGGCAGCATCGCCACGTCGAGCTGGAGCACCGATCAGACCGCAGAGTTCCGCGAGGCGGTCACCGCGGCCAGCCTCACCCTCACGGCTCTGGCTGCGGCACTCGTGGGATGGGGCATCGCGCGGGCCCGGCGCGGCGCGGAGCGATCGTGAACTCTCGTACGGTGATAGGGAGTTGGAAGGGGCGGACATCGATAACCCGCTTACGCCCGGCAGGCGTTGGACGGGGCGGACATCGATGCCGAGCCGTGCGCCGCCGCCGGGTCTCTCCGTCAGTGCAGGATCTCGGCGCGCATCCTCTCCTTGGGCGTGGCGATGTCCCAGTAGTGCGCAGTGCCCCGGGCATCCCTGAAGGCGCCGGTGCCGCCGGTGATGGCCATGTCGAGCGAACGTGCGTCGCTCGGTTGCAGCGCTTGCATCGTCAGGGAGCCACGCTCGAGTTCTATCGTGATCACCGCCTGCGACGTGCGTCTCCCGCCATCGAGGTAGACGACCTGGGCGGTCCCTGCACCGCGTCCGACCGTGCGGCCGTTCTCCACGACGGTGGCGCAGAAGATGCTCATGTCGCCCAGGCTCGGCCCTTTCGGACCGAGGTCGAGTGTCTTCTGCTCAAGGTCGCGCATCTGGAGTTCGATGACCTCGGTCCGGTCCTTGTCCGAGGTGTCCGAGGTGCCCGAGGTGTCCGAGGTGTCGGCGGCCGCACTGCCCACGGCGAGGACGCCGACCACGGCGGCGACCAGCGACAGGGCGGCGCACTTCCTGAGCAGGGGTCGTCGGCTGCTGTTCTCCATGGCGGAAGCTCCTCACTAAGGATCTGCATATGCGAACAACTCGACGCTATAAACGGCGAGTTGGGCCGTCCAAGACCAATGCGGCTATGAGGTCATGACCTCTGTGCAATGAGGAGCCGGGCACCCGGGGGCAGGTTCGGATACGCGCCCGTACACGAGAGCGCAGGAGGCCGAGAAGATCACCACCGTGCAGGATGAAGTGTGAGCTGCTCCGCCTCGCACCGAACGAGGCGCACGCCTGCCTGAAGCAGGCTCAGGCGGAGCAGCCCACGGCGGCCGAGGCGCGGCGGACACCGGACGGGGCGCCGTCCGCTGAGCGGCGGCCGCCGTCCGCGTGCCGCCGCCGTCCTCGTGAGCGGCCGTCTACGACCCCGGGGGCGGGGCGAACGGCACGCTGAAGCACGCGAGCCGCTCCCCGGCGCCGCCCTGTTCGCGGTGGATCACGATCGCCGCCGCCTCACCACGCCGGAATCCCCAGGTGTGGTAGGCGGATGCCTTGCCCGAACCATCCTTCCGTGCGGCGAAATCGAGCCACACCTCGTTGTCCGGGTTGGTGTCGTGGGGGTCGGTGGACGGCTTGTTCTGGTAGTGCCCGCCCGCGTCGGTCGGCTTCTGACCACAGGGCTTCTGGTGCACGTGCACGCCGTACTTGTAGCCCGGTTTGAGTCCCTTCACGCGCAGGTCGACGCGGGTGCCGCGCTGATCGCTGTGCTGCGACACCTGGACCCAGGAGCCGGCGGGCACGAGCTCCTGCACGTACGTGATCGCGGACGACGGCGTGGGCGCGCCGGGCGGCACGAACCGTCCCTCCGCACGCACCTGGACGTTGTCGGTCTTGCCGTTACCCGAACCGTGGGGGGAAGTGCTTCCGGCGGTGTGTCCCGCGCTTCCGGCGCTGATTCCGGTCACGCTGAGGACAACCGCCGCCACGGCCGAGGTCAGTGCTGATGGCACCATGGCCAAGCTCCTCGTATCACCAGGTCAGGCCCCTTGTGGGGCGCTCTGTCCTTGCTCGTGGGGGCGCCACCACGGTACGCCGTGCCGGGAGTGTCCGCCGGGGAATCCGATAACAGCAGGAATCTCCAGGTGCGGACGGTATGCGTGGGACTCGCGGTGGGCGAGCCGCAAGGCCTGCGGACGAAAGGTCTGCGGACGCAAGACCTGCGGACGCTTGGCACGGCGTCCAGGTTGTACGCGTTCCGTCTGATTGACCCGGGCATCGGGGTGCGCTTGCATCCCGCGTGCGCCCCGGCACCGGGCCGGGGCGCACGCCCTCCGAGGAGAGAGCATGGCTGGAGCCAAGCGGAAGAAGAGACGGGGCAGAGCCACCCGGACGGTGGGCGGGGGTGCCCTCGCCGTCTTACTCACGGCCGCGGCCCTGCCCGCGGCCGTCGCCACGCCCGCGGACGGGTCCCGGGGCCCGGCCCTCGGGTCCACTGAAGTAGTCAGTGTCGCCGCCGACGGCAGCCCGGCCAACGGCAGGTCGTACTTTCCCGTCGTCAGTGCCGATGGCGAGGTCGTCGCCTTCAGGTCGGACGCCACCAACCTCGTCCCAGGCGACACCAACGACAAGCACGACCTCTTCGTACGGGACCTGCGGCACCGCACGACCCAGCGCATCGTGCCGGCGCCGGAGTACGCGATATCCGACTGGGCGCTCAGCGCGGACGGCCGCTATCTCGCCTACTCGCAGTACCGCGGCAGGAAGAACAGCCAAGTGATCGTCCGGGACCTGAGGACCGGCCGTACCGAACGTGCCGACGTGGGGCTCGACGCGCAGGACATGAACGCCGAGACGCCCGTACTCTCCGCGGACGGCCGCACCGTCGCCTTCCTCGCCAACGACAAGGAGTCCAACGTCCAAGTCTCCGCCTACGTGCGTGACCTGCGGGCCCGGCGCACCGAACGCGTCAGCTTCCCCCACGCTCCCGGCGTCACCCTCCCAAGGCTCGCACAGCCGTCGCTGAGCGCCGATGGCACGAAGGTCGCCTACGAGCTCGACAGCTTCGATCCCACGCACGACAAGGACGATTTCAGCGACGTGTACGTCCATGACCGCGTCACCGGCCGCACGACGCAGGCCGACACCACCCACGACGGCAGGCCCGCGAACCGCCCCGCCTTCAACGCGCTGCTCAGCACGGACGGCTCCACCATCGCCTTCGACTCCCAGGCCTCCAACATGGTGCCCGGCGAGGACCCGGAGGACACCGCCGACCCGTTCGTACGCGACCTGCGCACCGGGAAGCTCACCCGCATCGACGAGATCCCACCCGGACCCGATCACATCCTCTACGCACGCGCCCTCTCCGGCGACGGCTCGAAGCTGCTGGTCCAGACTTACGCCCACCGCGACGTGTACGCCCTGTACCTTCGTGACGTGCGGTCCGGCGTGGACGTCCTGGTCTCGCCCGACAAGGACGGGAAGCCCGCCTCAGCCGCACAGGCACGGATGGACGCCCGCGCGCAGAAGGTCGTCTTCGTCGGCGACGACTCCTTCGTCCCGGACGACGCGAACCATCAGCGGGACGTCCTCGTACACACGGTTCGGTAGGGGGCACCCCATGGCCGACAGCAGACAGCAGCGGACGACCGGCACCGGACCCCGGTCGAGGATCTCCAGGGCCGCCCTCACGGCGGCGCTCACCGCCGTGGTCACCGCGGGCGGCCCGACCGCCGCCCACGCGGGCACGGCGCCCGCCGCGCACCAGGTGGACCGCGTCTCCGTGGCCACCGACGGCACCCAGGCGAACGACAGGTCCGAACGGGCGGTCCTCTCCCGCAACGGCGCCTACACCGCGTTCTACAGCCTCGCCCTCAACCTCACCCAGGACCCGCCCCCGCACCCGCCCGGCACCGTCTACCTGCGCGACAACGCGACGGGCGAGGTCGAGCGGATCCACGGCGCCCTGAGCGACCCGTCCGTCAGCGACGACGGCCGCTACGTCACCCATCAGGCCTTCGGCCCCCGCCTGCCCAACGTCAAGCTCCTCGACCGGGAGACGGGCCGGACGAAGCTCATCACCGACTCCCCGTTCAAGGCCGCGTCCGGCGACTCGTCGCTGAGCGCCGACGGCCGTTACGTCGCCTTCACCCAGCACGGCTCGCACCCCTCCATCCCGGACCGCGTCGAGGTGTACGACCGCGTCACCGACACCTACGAGGTCATCGCCGAGAGCCCGGGGCCCGACGCCGGCCCCGACCTCAACCAACCGTCCCTCAGTGCCGACGGCCGCTACGTCGCCTACCGCAACGCCCGCACCCAGGCGATCTGGCTCGCGGACCGCGCGAAGGACACCCGCACACAGATCGACAACGGCGGGTCGAGCCGGCTCGTCGAACTCAGCGGCAACGGCCGCGTCATCGCCGTCAACACCGTGGACGGCGCCTACGTCCGCGACATACGGACCGGCGTGACCACCCGGTTCGCGGGCGCGCGGGCCGACGCCCTCAGCCCTGACGGCCGTCATCTGCTGTACCGGAGCGGCGATGCCGAGCCCCACTGCGAGCTGCGCCTGCGCCATCTGCCGAGCGGCAAGGAGACCGTCGTCCAGCGCCACGCCCGCGCCGTCCCCGGCGCCGTCGCCGACCGGGGCCGCATCGTGTTCGACAGCCCGGACGCGGACGTCGTCCCCGGTGACACGAACGGCACAGCCGACGTCTACCTGTGGAAGCGCCGTTGATCCTGCGCCTGCCGACGACCCTGCTGGGCGCGGCCCCTGGTGGCCGCGCCCAGACACAGCCCCTGCGCCGGTCGGCTGCTGCGCGGCACCCTCGCGAACCAGCGGATCCCGGAGTTGGCGGCAGCGGGCCTCGTCCGGGAGGCCCTTTCCGCCCCACCACAGTGATCGCTACCCCTCACCCTCCCCGACTCGCCGGAAGCGGAAAGGCTCGGCCCCCTGTGCGCCCGTGGGTGTGGCTTCCAAGGTGTCGCCGTCGACCACGGCCTCCAGGCTCGTGGGAACGCTCACCGAGAAGCACGCGGAGTCGAAAGCGATGCGGTACTCGGGTCTTTCGCCCTCCTCCGTGGTCGTCACCTTCGCGTCTCCGCACAGCCTCGCCGGTGAGGTGCCCAGGACGGCCGTGCCGTTCTTGTCGACGCGGATCATCGCCCCGTCGGCGAAGTCGGAGTACCCCGAAGGCTGCGGGCCGTCCGCGGACCACTCACCGGTGATCGGCTCCGAGGAGTCCTCCGAACACCCGACGAGCAGCAGTCCCACAGCGAGGGCGGTCACGGCGAGCGTTCGACGCATACGGGTCTCCCGGTAACGGACTTGAGGATGGCCCGCATTCAAGCAGACGCGGCGCGAACTCTGTCAGGAGATGGTCCAGTTCGGCCGGACCGCGCGCCGTCCACTATGCGTCCTGTAGGACACCAGACACCGGACATATCGAGCATACCGGACGCGTGACACCTAGAGCAGTTGAGTATCTGTGCTCAGGCAGGCTGTCCCGAATCCCTCGTAGCGTCCGGCCCATGCATAGAGACCATGCTGTTTCCGAACCGGTGTGCCGCCGGGTGGGCATCACCGCGGTGGCCTCCTGCCTGCCGGCACGCGAAGTGACCTCGCGGCAGTTGCAGGAGCGGATATCCGCGGCCTCCGGGCTGCCCTTGCCCGCGCGCATGCTCGAGCGGGTCACCGGTATCGCCTCGCGCCGGGTGGCCGCAGACGGGGAGTACGCCTCGACGCTCGCGGCGCGGGCGGGGCGCGTGGCTCTGGAGCGGGCCGGGCTCGCCCCCTACGACGTGGATCTGCTGGTGTTCGCCTCGGCCACGCGGGACGTCGCCGAACCGGCGACCGCGCACATCGTGCAGCATGAACTCGGCTGCCGGGCACACGCGTTGGACGTGACCAACGCGTGCAACAGCTTCGTCAACGGCATCGACACGGCACGGGCGATGATCCTCGCCGGCCGCGCACACCGCGCCCTGGTCGTCACGGGCGAGACGCCGAGCCGCGCGGTCCGCCACGACCCGCCCGGCCCCGGGCACCTGCGCGACGCGTTCGCGGGCTACACCTTCGGGGACGCCGGGGCCGCGGTGGTCCTGGAGGCAGTGGATCGGGGCGGCATCCTCGATGTGGACACCGAGACGCACTCCGAGCACTGGTCGGTCGGTGGCATCTTCGGGGGCGGCTCGCGTCACCCCCGCGGCGACGAGCACACGTACTTCCGCGGCGACGGCAGCGAACTGCGCGAGGTGTTCGAGAAGGTCGGCACCTCGGTGCTCGACCGGATGCGGCACCGTACGGGTTTCGCGTGGGAGGACTTCCGCCATGTCCTGGTGCACCAGGTCACCGTGCCGTATCTGGAGCGGTTCGTGGAACTGACCGGAGTCCCCCGGGAGCGCCTCGTCGTCACGGTCCCCGAGCTGGGCAACATGGCGAGCGCCACGCTCGGCGTGCAGCTCGACCGTGTCCACCAGGGTCTGCGCCCGGGTGAGAGGGTCCTGTTCGTCGGTCTGGGCGGCGGCGTGAGCATCATGACGATGGTCTGGGAGAAGGCATGAGCACGCTGTGGGTGGTCGTGCCCGCGCACCAGGAGGCCGCACGCATCGGCGGCACGCTGGACGCGCTCGCGAACCAACTCGACCGCGACTTCGCCCTCGTCGTCGTGGACAACGCCTCGACCGACAACACCGCCGCGGTCGCCTACGAGTTCGCCCGCTGGGCCCCCTTCCCCGTCCACGTCCTGCGCGAACCGGAGAAGGGCGTCGGCTGCGCCGTCGACACCGGCTTCCGCTACGCGATCGAGCGCGGCGCGGCACTGCTGGCCCGCACCGACGCCGACTGCCTGCCGCACCCCGGCTGGACCGCAGGTGCCCGTGCGGCCCTGGCGCGCGGCGCCGATCTGGTGTGCGGGCGCGTCGACGCCCGCCGCGACGAACACGGGCCCCTGGGGCGGGCCGCCTTCCGCGCACTGGTCCGTATCGCCGCTTGCTTCGGCCGCGTACGCCCCGCCCATCACCGTCGCCACGGCTACCTCGCCCCCTACCGGATGCACGCCGGCAACAACATGGCCGTCACCGCCGCCCTGTACGAAGCCGTCGGCGGCATGCCGCGCCGCCCTTCGCCCACCGACCGGCTCTTCCTCAACCGGGTACGCCGCCACACCCGCGCCATCGTCCACGCCCGGAGCATGGTCGTGGAGAACTCCACCCGCCGGCTGCGCGCCTACGGCCTTGTCGGCACCGCCCGCTGGTACCTCGACAAGGGTCCCGGCCGGCACGGGGAGGATCCGCGCTGATGCTCGACGTCCTCGCGCACACCCTGCGCCGCCGTCCCGATCGGCCCGCCGTCCTCGGCACCACCCGGACCGGCGCCGTACGCACCACAGCCACCTTCGGGGACCTCGCCGACCTCGCCGAGTCCTGCGCCACCGCCCTGCACGCGCGAGGCGTCGCGGGCGGCAGCACCGTCGGCGTCGCCGTGCGTCCCGGGCCCCGGGCGCTGGCCGTGCTGCTCGCGCTGCACCGGCTCGGTGCCCGGGCGGCGGTGCTCGATCCCGGTGCCGGGCCCGATGTGCTGCGCGCCCGGCTCGCACTGGCCCGCCCCGACCTCGTCCTGGCCGACGCCACCGCCCAGGCCGCCGCCGGCTGGGCCCGCCCGCTCGCCCGCCGGGCCCGACTGGCCCTCCCGGACCTCGCAGCGCTGGGTCCGGTGGCCACGATCGGGCCGCGGCTGCCGGGCTGCGCCCCCGCCCTGGACACCGGTGTGCGCAGGGCGCCGCTGCAGCCCCCGGTGGACGAGGACGGGGACGCCGTCATCGTCTTCACTTCGGGAACCACCGCACAACCCCGCGCGGTGGTCCACACCCGCTCCTCGCTCGCCGCCGGGATGGCCACGGTGGCCGAGCTGGTACGGCCCCGGGCCGGGGAGCCCGTACTCGGCGGCACCTTCTTCGTCCTGCTTCCCTCCCTCGCGAGCGGAGCACCGGTCGCGCTCCCCGCCCGCTCCGCGCCCGTCCTGCGCCGCCAGCTGCACCGGCTCGCCCCGCAGGCCACCTATCTGACGCCGCCGCTGATCAGGCGGCTGCTGGCGGCCGGCGGCCGGTTCACCGGCCGGGTCTGGACCGGATCGGCCCCGGCGAGCGCCGACCTGCTCACCCGCGTCAAACGCGCGGGCGCACACGAGGCCTGGGGCGTGTACGCGCTGACCGAGCTGTTCCCCGCCGCGGCCGTGGAGCAGGCCGACAAAGCCGCCTTCACCGGCGAGGGCGACCTGGTCGGCGCGCCCCTTCCCGCGGTGGCGGCCAAGACCGACGCCTCCGGCGAGCTGCTGCTCTCCGGCCCCGCCGCCCGCGACCGCTACCTGGGCCAGGACCCGGACCCGTGGGTCGCCACCGGCGACCAGGCACGTCTCGACCGCGGCAGAATCGTCCTCGAGGGCCGCCGCAAGGACATGGTCCTGCGGCACGCGGAGAACATCTACCCCGGTCTGTACGAGCCGGGACTGCACGTGCCGGGCGTCGAACTGGCCCTGCTCGTGGGCGTACCCGCCCAGGACGGCGACGAGCGCCTCGTCGCCGTCGTCCAGCCTGCCCCCGAGGCCGACCGTGCGACGCTGCGGGCAGCCTTGAGCGGACCGCTTCAGCGCATGGGCACCGCACGGCCGGACGCGGTGCTGCTCGCCGACATCCCGCTGTCCGGCCGCTCCCTGAAGCCCGACCGCGCCGCCACCGCGCGCCTGGCCGCGCGCTGCCTCGCCGCGCGGAGACAGGGATGACCGCACCTCCCGCGGCTGCCCCGATGTGGGTTGTGGTGCCCGCCTACAACGAGGAAGCCGGTATCGGGGCCACGCTCGCCGCTCTCGCCTCCCAGACCGACACCGATTTCGCCCTCGTCGTCGTGGACAACGCCTCCACCGACTCGACCGCCGCCGTGGTACGCCGCTTCGCCGCCGTAGCACCTTTTCCCGTGCACCTGGTCCACGAGGAGGAGCGGGGCACCGGTGCCGCCGTCGACACCGGATGCCGGTACGCCGTCGCGCACGGCGCCGCACTCCTCGTACGTACGGACGCCGACTGCCTGCCCGCCGCCGACTGGGTCGACGCCGCGCGCCGGGAGTTCGCGAGCGGCACGGAGATGGCCTGCGGCCGCAGCCTTCCGCGCGGGGACGAGCGGCCCTCTCCCGCCGAGCGGTACGTGCTGCCCGCGGTCGTCCGGGCCGCCGCGCTGTACGGGCGCTGCCGCACCCGGCACCGGCACCCGCGCTACCGCGCTCCCTACGTGCTGTGCCACGGCCACAACCTCGCCATCACGGCCGCGCTCTACCTGCGCTGCGGGGGCACGCCCCGCATCCCGCTGGAAGGACCGGCCGAAGACGTCGTCCTGCTCAACCGGGCACGCCTGCACAGCGACCGCGTCGCTCGGGCCGAGCGGATGGTGGTGCACACCAGCCTGCGCCGCCTGCGGGCCTGGGGCGCCCGCCGGACCCTGCTGTGGTGCTGGGACCGCCGCTACCGCCCCGCCGACCCGAAGCAGGTACACATCAGATGACCACCCTTCCCACCGCCACCTCGTCCGCCCTCCGTGCCGCCCGGCGCCGCGACCAGCGGGTCTACACCCGCTCCCACCCCCTCCTGTCCGCCCTCCTCGCCGCCACCCGCCGACGCCCGGTCACCCGTGTCGGCGGCACGGTGCTGGTACACGGCACCGAGCCCTACCGGCAGGCCCTCACCCGCATCCCGCTCGACCGCACCGCCACCGGCACCACCGGCGGCGCCGCCCGGGAACTGTCCTCCGGCGGCGCTCTGTTCGACCAGGAGGGCACCGGCCACCGCACCACCCGCCGCGCCGTCGCCGCCGATCTCGGCACGGCAGGCGTGGAGCGACTGCGCCCGGCATGGCTGGCCGTCCTGGAGCACCGGCTCTCCCCGCTCGGCACGGGCCAGGCCGTCGACCTCGTACCGCTGGCCCGTGAACTGGCCGGGGCCACCGTCCGCGCCCTGCTGGGCACAACCGGGGACCCGCAGGCCATCGCCTCGGCGGCCCTCGCGGCGGCAGCCGCCGCCGTACGCGACCACCTGCCCGGCCCCCGGCCTCCGGGCACCGCTCGTACCGCAGCCGCGGCGACCGCCCGACTGGAGACGTTGCTCGCTCCGGCGGCCGAGGGAACGGCCGAGCCGGGCCTGCGAGCCGTCCTGGCGGTCGCCGCCGTCAACACCACCGTCGCGGCGCTCCCGCGCGCCGCCGCCTGGTGCGCCGACGCAGGACTCTGGGACGAGGCCGCCGACCACCGGCTGCGCCCCGCCCTGGTGGACGAACTGCTGCGGGTGACCGCTCCCTCCCCCTTGCTGCCCCGCGAGGCCGCGGCCGACGGGGAGCTGGACGGCTGCCCGGTGCGGGCCGGGGACCGCCTGCTCCTGGTGGCCCGGCACGCCGTGCGGGCCCACGACCGACTACCCGATCCCCGTCACCCGGCGCCGTCCGCCATGGCTCAGCTCGTGTTCGGCGCGGGCGCCCACGCGTGCCCCGGGGCGCGGCTTGCCCGCACCCAGCTCGATGACACCCTCGCCGCGCTCGCCCTCCGTCGCCCCGCCGTCGTCCACGCCCGCGTCGACCGGGCCGCGGCCCTGCCCGGCTGGCGCTCCCTGACCGTTCGCGCCGCCGGTGACCGATCCCCGGAGAACCCATGACCACGATCGCCGTCACGGGGGCGAGCGGCTTCTGCGGCTCGCACGTCGCCACCACGGCCGCAGCCCGCGGCGCCGATGTCCTGTGCGTCGGCCGGCGTCCGGGCCCGGTCGGCCGGCACATCCCCTGGGACGCCGGACACGAGGTGCCCGACCTGTCCGGCGCGGACCTCGTCGTGCACTGCGCGGCGGCCGTCGGCGACCCGGTGCCCGGCTCCCCGGCCGAGGCCACCATGCGCGCCGTCAACATCGACGGCGCCGCACGGCTGCTCAAGGCGGCCGCCGGCCGGCCCGTGGTGTGGGTCAGCAGTGCCAGTGTCTACGCACCCGGCCCCGGCCGCTCCCCCCTCACCGAGGACCATCCGGTACGCGGACACCTGAACGCCTACGGCCGGACCAAGGCCGCCGGTGAAGCACTGGCGCTCGCCGCGGGCGCCGTGGTGCTGCGCCCGCGGGCGGTCTACGGGCCCGGCGACCCGCACCTGGTGCCCCGGCTGCTGTCCCGCGTCCGCCACGGCCTGCTGGTACTTCCCGGGCCCAGCGTTCCGCTCAGCCTGACCGCCGTCGAGAACCTCACCGACGCCTGCCTGCTGGCCGCCGACTGGCCGCCCGGCGCGTACAACATCGCCGACCCCACGCCCTACGACCGGGACCAGGCGATCCACACGGTCCTGCGCGCCCACGCCGTACGGGCCCGTATCGCCCACATCCCGCTGCCCGTCGCTCGCGCCGTCGCGAGCGCCGCCCAGAGGGCGGCAAGGCTGCGTCCCCACGCACAACCGCCCCTCACACGCTACGCCGTGGATCAGTTGGCGCGCTCCGTGGTCCTGGACGTGTCCAGGGCCGCATCGCAAGGGTGGACGGCAGGTCGTGCCCTGGGCGATGGGCTATGTCGTCGCTGACGGCCACGACATAGCCCATCGGGGCCCCGGGCAGCGGCGGTAGCCGCCTCGCGGCGCACAGGCCTGCTGTGGAACAGACACCCTCACCTAACCCCTCACTCACCTTTGACAGGTTAGCTCCCTCCATGCTTGCATGATGACGAACTAACCATCTAGGTAGCCAGAAGGGGTTAGACATGAGCTCGGTGCACCATCGGACCGCCATCGTCGACGGCCATGAGATCTTCTACCGCGAGGCCGGCCCTGCCGACGCGCCCGCGATCGTTCTGCTGCACGGCTATCCGACCAGTTCGTTCATGTTCCGCACACTCATCCCGCTGCTGGCCGGCGACTACCACGTCATCGCACCGGACCACCTCGGCTTCGGCCACTCCGACGCTCCCCCCGCAGGGGAGTTCACCTACACCTTCGACGCTCTCGCCGCCCTCACCTCCGGACTGCTCGAACAACTCGGCCTGGACCACTACGCCTTGTACGTCCAGGACTACGGCGCCCCCATCGGATGGCGCCTCGCGCTCCAGCACCCCGAACGGATCACCGCCGTCGTCACCCAGAACGGCAACGGCTACGAGGACGGTTTCGTCGAGCCGTTCTGGGCCGACGTCTGGGCCTACGGGGACAATCCCGGCCCCGAAACCGAACCTGCCGTCCGTGCCGCGCTGAGCATCGACGCCATCCGCCGGCAGTACGTGCACGGCGTTCCGGACCCGAGCCTGGTCAGCCCGGACACCTGGGAACACGACTTCGCTCTCGTGTCGCGCGAGGGCAACGACGAGGTCCAGCTGGCACTGTTCCGCGACTACCGCAGCAACCGTCCGCTCTACCCGCTGCTGCACGAGTTCCTGCGCACCAGCGGCGTTCCGGTGCTCGCCGTGTGGGGCCGCAACGACGAGATCTTCGGTCCGGCCGGCGCGCGGGCCTTCGCCCGTGACGCGAAGGACGCGGAGGTGCACCTGATCGACGGCGGCCACTTCCTGCTGGAGAGTCACCTCGACGTCGTCGCGGGATACCTGCGCGGCTTCCTCGGCCGTGTACTGGGCGCCCCTGGCGACCAGAACCCCCAGGTGGTCCAGGACACGTGACACCCCGTCCGCGCACGCCCAGGCTGCGGGCCGGGGGCGGACAGTCGCGGCGGACCACAAGAAAGGCGACGGAGCGTCAGTCCTTGCGTTGCGCGGACGCCTTCCGCTCGGCCTCCGCTGCGGCGCGGAACCGGGACCAGGAGTCGGTGCGGACGTCGAGGGCGTCGGACAGGTAGGCGCTGACGGCGTCGGCCACGAGGGCCACGCGGGCGGGGTCGGTGTCCGTGGTCTCGGCCACCGCCTCCCCCGCGACGCCGCCCAGGGTGTGTTCACCGTTCGGTACGGTCAGCAAGCGCTTCGGCGCGGGGCTCAGGTGATAGGCGTCGAGGAACCAGTCCGGGCCTCGCGTCGACATCTCCGACTGGTCCTTCTCGCCGGCGATGACGAGCGCGGGCGTACTCATGGTGCTGTAGTCCGGCCTCATGAAGGGCAGGTGCTCGGCAGCGAACGGCGTCAGGGAGTCCCCCGTTCCGGTCGCGGCGATCAGCACACCGGCCTTGACGCCGTCGCGGGAGAAGTCCTCCCCAGGCTCGCCGGCGTCGTCGAGGACGCGGGCGCCGAGGAGCGCGCCCACGGTCTGGGCACCCCAGGAGTGCCCCACCAGCGCGACTCGTGAGTGGTCGACCCTGCCGGTGAGCCCCGCCTGCTCCATGACGTGACCGAGATGGTCGAGCACACCGTGGAGGTCGGCGACGCGCACGCGCCATAGGGTGCCGAAGCGTGGATCGTCGAACCCGATGCCGTACCGGCGGGAATCGAGATGCGTGGGCTGCACGACGGCGAACCCGGCGTCGGCCCAGCGGTCGACCAGCGGCCCATAGCCGTCCATCGACCACGCGTTGCCGTGGGAGAACACGATGACGGGCAGGTCGGCGCCCCGTGCGGGGGCGGTCACCTTCACTTGCAGCTCGAAGTCCCGGCCCTCGGCGGGAACGGTGATCGGCTTGATCGCGATCGTCTGACGCTGTGCGGGAACAGACATGTGCGCTGGGTCTCCCTGGAAGTTCTCTCGCGGAAAGGCGCGCCGCTTCGGAAGGGCGCGTACGCGTACCGCATACTTGGCGGAACGATGTTCCGCACATTAGCGGAACAGTGTTCCGCGAAGCAAGGAGAAGCCGTGCCCAGAGAAGGTGGCGCCCGGGAGGCCGGAGCGCAGCGCACGCGTCAGGCGCTCTTGTCGGCAGCGGCCCAGGTGTTCGTCGAGCAGGGCGTGAACGCTCCCATTCGCGCCATCGCCGGCCGCGCCCAGGTGGGCCTGGGCACCGTGTACCGGCACTTCCCCCATCGGGCCGAGCTGGTCGTCGCGGTCTACCGGCATCAGATCGACGAGTGCGCCGCCCTCGCGACCGAACTGGCCGGCTCGGCCGATCCGAGGAGCGCCCTGTCCCGGTGGGCCGAAGCGTTCGTCGAGTTCCTGGCCACCAAGCACGGGCTCGGCGCGGCCCTGCAGTCGGACGACGCCAGCCTCCACACGCTGCACTCCCTGATGCTCGAGAAGCTCGTACCGGCGTGTGAGCTGCTCGTCGACGACGCCGTGGCTCGCGGGCGGTTGGACCCCGGCGTGAACGCGTACGTACTGACGCGGGCCATCGGCAACCTCTGCATCCTGGGCCCCGGTTACGAGCGGGAGGACGCGCACGCCATGGTGGCCCGGCTGCTTGCCGGCTGCTGGCTGGATGCCACCACGGACGTCGTTGACGGCCAGCGAGCGCCCCGATGACACACGGCGGCCACAACCTGGCAGCCGCCCGCCCTCTACCGCCTGTTCGGCGACAAGGAGGGGCCGCTGGACACGGCGGCCGAGTACGGCGTCACTCGCTTCCTGGCCGCCGAGCAGCGTGCCCGAGGAGTCAGACGCCGGTCTCCCCCGCTTCCCGCGCGTCGAATCCCGCGCGTGCGCGTTCGATGGCGGGCATGTTCTGTGAGGTCCATGCCAGCAGCACGTCGACGGGGTGCCGCAGGGTCTTCCCGAGAGGGGTGATCTGGTAGCGGACCGCCACGGGGCGGGTGGAGACGACCTCGCGCTCGATCACGCCATTGCGTTCGAGGCGTCGCAGCGTCGCCGTCAGCGACTTCTGTGTGACCTGGGGGACGGCCCGGCGCAACTCGTTGAAGCGGCACGGGCGTTCGCAGAGCTCGTTGAGGACGCTGAGCGACCACTTGTCGAGGATCTGGTCGAGCAGTTCACGGTGGGGGGCTTCGATGCGGAGCTCGCCGACGGTATCCATGGTGAAACCTGGTCTCGTTGAAGTATCTTTCTCCTACTAAGTAGCTTACATATACCTACTGCGAGGAGACAGAACCATGACTGTTCAGCGCTTCACCCCGGACGGCATGCTGCAGCCGGTCCCCTACCACCACGTCGCCGTGGGCACCGGAACCAAGCACGTCCACGTCAGCGGCCAGGTCGCGCGCCAGGCCGACGGCACCCCGGTGGCGCCCGGCGATCTGGCCGGGCAGGTCGCCCAGGCGCTGCGCAACACCGCCGTCGGACTGGAGGGCGCGGGCGCGTCGTTCGCGGACGTGCTGCGCCTGACCTTCTACGTGACCCGGTGGAGCCCGGAGAAGATCGGCGACTTCATGGCCGGCGTGGAGGCCGTCGCCGAGGAGATCGGCCTTCCGCTCCCCACTCCTCCGGCCTCCCTCATCGGCGTCGAGTACCTCTTCGAGCCGGACGTCCTCGTCGAGGTCGAGGCGACGGCGCTCCTGGACTGACTCCTTCCGGAGGCTGGACTGACCCCTTCGGGAGGCTGGACTGACCCCATCGGGAGGCTGGACTGACCCCATCGGGAGGAGGCCCCGGGAGCCGAAGCTCCCGCACCGTCCGGGCAGAGAACGGGCGAAAGATGGACAAGACACGGACAGGAACGGACAGGGAACGGACAGCCCGGTGCGACGCGCGGGCGCCGGCGCCGTGATCGCAGCCACCGTTCGGACATGTCGGGCGCCGAACCAGCAGGAGCGGAGCCGGTCATGCTCGGTCAGTTCCCATGACGGTACGGGCGCGACACGCCGCGCGGGGCGGTTGTAGAACGGTACGAGCAGCCCGAGTCGGTGGACGCAACAGTCGCCGCGAGTCGGCGAGTGAGCCCGCACCGGCTGCTGACGAACGGTGAACGCCCCCGGCTGTACACGCGCCGGAGTGGAACGCGAGTACCTCGATCGTCGAGTACAGCAACCATCAAGCACCTCGCGCATCGCACATCACGTTCCACATCTCGCACCTGACACCTCGCACCTGACACCTCGCACCTCACACCTCACACCTCACACCTCACACCTCACACCTCACACCTCACACCCATCGGAGTGATCCGTGTTGTCACACACATCACGCATAGCCCTCGCCTGTTCGACCGCCCTGCTGGCCGCCGCCGTAGGAACCACGACGGCCGAGGCCGCTCAGCCTCAGCCGCAGCCCGCAGACAACTGCGTCGTCGATGTCGAGACCGGCACGTCGCAGTGCTTCAGCACCTTCCGCCAGGCCATCGCGTCGACCACCGACGGACGCATCACTGACGCGCCGTTATCCGGTGAGGACATCGACCAGAGACTGGTCGAGCGGCTGAGGGCCCCCTCCGGTGCCCGGGGAACACAGGACGTCCAGCTCGGCATCGTCTACCAGCACTCGAACTACGGCGGCACGTCCGTCATCTACAGCGCAGGCAGCGGATGCCAGAGCGGCAACGGCAGGGACCACCAGGCCGACCTCACCGGCGGCATGGACAACGCGGTCAGTTCGCTGACCACAGTGACCTGCTGGCTCGAACTGTGGGACGCCCCCGGCACGGGCGGCACCCACCAGGAGTACCGGCAGGCGACCTCCTACGTCGGGGACGCGATGAACGACCGAGCCTCCTCCGTCGCCTTCCTGTAGGCCCCTGGCCGCACCTTCCGGCGCCGGCCGCACCCGCTTCACGAGGCCGGCGCCGGTCTCCACCTACACCTACACCTACACCTACACCTACACCTACACCTACACCTACACCACGAACGGGAGACCCCATGTTCCGCACCGCCTTATTGGCCGCCACGCTCATGACTGTCGGCCTCAGCGCCGGCCCCGCGGCGGCCGAACCCTCCTCGGGCCCGACCACCGTTCGCCACTTCTCCGGCTCCAACTGCCCCTCCAACAGCCTCTGCATCTACAAGGACGGCAACTTCAGGGGCGGCGGCGTCGCCTTCGAGCGCGGGGACGACCGCTGGTCGCTGCACAACGTCCGGATGAACGACCAGATGTCCTCGTGGTCCAACGACTCCGGTGTCACGTGCTACTGGTTCGAGCACGAGCACTTCCGGGGGGCCTCGCACGACATGAGGAACGGCTTCCGCGTCAACCTCCCGGGCAACGAGAACGACACCGCGTCGTCCATCCGCTGCTGAGCGGTCCGGCCGCCGCGGCGCCTGATCAGTCGTGACCTGTGCCTGTCAGGGGTCAGTGGTCATTGCGGGTGGCGGCCGGCTTCCACTGCTTCCCGGACGCTCGCCGCTCGCGCCGCGGAAACCGTGGCTTGGGCGTCCCGTGCCCGGTCGCTGTAGCGTCCGACCATCAGGGCTGACCGCCCGGATCCCGGACCGCCGGATGCGCGGCGCGTTCGCCGCCGAGGTCAAGTGCACGAACATCGCCATGACACGGGATCGTAGGCGACCGGGCAAGGATCATAGATCCGAGGTCAGGGACAGGGTCAGGGGGCACGGGGCAGGGGCAGGAGTACGTTCAGCGCGAAGACCGGTCGGCTTCGGGTCGCGGTTGATTGACGATGTGGCAGCCGGTGGCCTTCAGATGTGTTTCGTCCACCGTGACGGCGGTGCAGTCGGCCAGTTGGTTGTCGCGGCGGACGAGGCCGACGACGGGAGGCAGCCCGTACACCTCCGTGGAGTAGTACGCGTCGACGGTGAAGATGTAGGGCGCGCCGGAGTCCGTGAAGCCGGGACAGGATTCCAACTTGGCGTGCAGGGTGCCGCGGTGCGTGAGGGTGTCCCGGAAGCCGATGGCGGACGTGCAGTGAGTGGTGGTCTCGGCGCTCGCGGGAGCGGGTGAGGCGAGAGTGAGGGTACCCGCCACGGCGATGATCGCTGCCGTGGCGCCCAGGGCACGGCGTGCACGTTCCTCCATGTGTGCTCCCGAGACGGTGTGGGTGAGAGGGCCGGTCGGTAGCAGTGTCGGTGAACGGTGGCTGCCGGGACAGACAGGAACCAGTCGTTCGACCGGGCCGCGGAGGGGGACGCCCGGCCGGACAGCTGACGGTCCCCGCTCCCTCCGGGGGGCACCGCCGGGCACCGCGCCTCCGGTGGCTGGGGTGCGCAGTGCACCGTGCCACCGGCGGCCTTGGACCGCAGCCCGGCGGGGTGCCGCACCAGCCGTCATCCGGTGCCGCGTACGAACGTCACTGCCGGGAAGGCCGGAGAGGGCCCGTCGAGCAGGTGTCCCTGGCGGTGGCGCAGGTGCTTGTCGAAGAACGCCGCCGGGTACGCCTGCTGGATCCTCACCGCCTGGACGGGATCGAGCGTGCCGATCACGTCCTGGAGCTGCCGCGCGCTCCACCCGCGCACTTTCGCCACCTGTGGGAACAGCGCCTCATTGTCACCGTACGAGATGTGGACGGCGCCCCGGGCCCGGAGGTTCAGCCGCCAGCCCCGCAGGTGCGACCAGAACGCGGCGACCTCGGGGTTCGTGGCCCGGGTGAACTCGGCGGACATCATCATGAACGGCCGTACCAAGTCGCCGGTCAGGGGCGGGTTCATCTGCATCGGGGCGTCGAGACCCAGCCCGGCACGGATGCGCTCGTCCGCGAGCATGGCGCAGGCGGTGGCTGTCCCGCCCTTCGACCAGCCGAACGCGCCCACGCGCCGAGGATCGAGGGAGCCGAGCAGCCCGGCGGGCAGTTCTCTGCGGTCGACGTCGGGATTGCTCCCGGCGGCGAGTTGCTCGACGCAGTCCAGGACGAAGCGCAGATCGGCGGCGAAGTCGCCGGGCAGTGTCGGCGCCCGCTCGTCGTCGACGGGGACGGCGATCCGGCCGTCGGGGAACTCGGTGTAGGTGTCGTACTGGTGAGCCACCGTCACGACTGCGTAGCCGCGGCTGGCGAGTTCCTGGACCGTGACGGTGTGGTCGCCCTGGTGGCTGTGCGCGCCGTGCGAGAAGACAACCACGGGCAGCCGTCGGCCCGATCGCCGCACCGGAGCGCCCACGTGGCCGGAGGAGAGCGGCCCCAGAGGGGCCAGATCCCCGAACCCGGCATCGGCGAGGAACGCCTGTAGCGCACCGGCCGGCATCCAGGGCGCCACCGGGTACCGCCGGACGTCCCGGGCGGGGTACCAGACGGTGGCCATCAGCTCGCGGAAGTGCCCCGTACCCGCGATGTCGTCCGGACGTGACCGGTCGACAAGGTGCAGTTGGACCGTACCCACCGGGTACGGTCCGGTCGGCGCGGGCAGCATGAGCCGCGCCGTCGCGGGCCGGGCGGCGGCCCGGCCCGCACCACCTGCAAGCGGCAGGGCGGCCCCTGCGGCCAGCGCGGCTCCGAGCGCGCTGCGGCGCGTCATGCCCTTATGGCTGATGAATGTCGTGGTGGTCACGAGCCCTCCCGTGGTGGCGGAACGTCAACCGTGCCGCAACCGTCGGGCCGCGAGCACAAGAGAACGCTGTCACCTGCCCCTCCCGCACAGCATCGGCCCACCGGTTGACGTCTCGCGCGAGCACCGTCCCGTGGGTGTACACCCTGGGGTCACTTGCGCCGCCCGGCACGACGCCGCCCACTCGGGCCGGCCCCTGCGTGGGAGTGCGGTGTGTCGATGACTCCCGACAAGGGGAGCGATCCGCGTGCCGGCCCAGGTGCGCTCCTCCCCCCCGACCGGAGCCGAGCGGGGGCCTTTCAACTGGCCTGTTTATGAAAGAGGCAGGTCACAGGCTCAGGTTGGCGTTATGGTGTCTTTCGCCGTGGCGGGGCACGTGGTGGGACAAGACGCCTCTGTAGGTCCCGGTGCGGCACGGGGGAAGGAAGCGGCATGGGGCGTCCGGAGAGGCAGATCGATCCGGGGCTTGGGCCGGTCCAGCGGTTCGCGTTGGAGTTGCGCAAGCTGCGTCAGGAAGCGGGCGGCATCACCTACCGGCGGATGGCCCGGCAGGCGGAAGTCTCCGTCACCACCCTGTCCAGAGCGGCCGGCGGAAAGCAATTACCCACCCTGTCGGTGACCTTGGCCTACGTGCGGGCGTGCGGCGGCGATGAGCATGCATGGGAGGAGCGCTGGCGCGAGGCGGTCGCGGAGCAGGCACGGGTGGCCGACCTCGATACGGACGAGAGCGTTCCCTCGCCCTACCGTGGCCTGGCCCGGTTCGAGGCGGGCGATGCAGAGCTCTTCTTCGGCCGGGACGAGCTGACCGACGCACTGGTCCACGCGGTGACTCAGCACCGGGTGTTCGCGGTCTTCGGGCGCTCCGGCAGCGGCAAGTCGTCCCTGCTGCGGGCAGGGCTGATCCCCCGCCTGCGCGGGCTTCAGGGACCGCATCGACCGGCGGCGGTGCGGATCCTCACCCCGGGCGAGCATCCGCTGCGCACCCACGGCACCGTGTTCACGCCCGCCCCGGGCGAGGGCGACACCTGGTTGATCGTGGACCAGTTCGAGGAAATCTTCACTCTCTGTCACGACACCGCGGAGCGAGTCGGCTTCCTCGACCTCCTGCTCACCGCCGCCGAGCCCGCGAGCCGACTGCGCGTCGTCCTCGGTGTACGCGCCGACTTCTACAGCCGCTGCGCCGAGCACCGCGAGCTCGCCGACGCCCTGCGACAGGCCAACCTGCTGGTGGGGCCGATGAAGCCGGCCGAGCTGCGCGAGGCCGTCGTCAAACCTGCCCAGGCCGGCGGACTGATCGTCGAACGTGAGCTGACCGCCCGCCTGGTGGACGAGGCCGACGGCGAGCCGGGCGGCCTGCCGCTGCTCTCGCACGCCTTGCGCGAGACCTGGCGCCGGCGCCACGGCCGCGCGCTGACCATGGAGGCGTACGAGGCGGCAGGCGGCATGCACGGCGCGATCGCGCAGACCGCCGAAGCGGTCTACAGCCGCCTTTCCCCCGCTCACGCCGTGCTGGCCCGGCTGATCCTGCTGCGGCTGATCACCCCCGGCGAGGGCTCCCCGGACACCCGCCGCCCGGTCGACCGCAGCGAAGTGGATGTCGGCACCGCCTCCCACGATGACGTCGCGCTCGTCCTGGACCTGCTGGCCCGTGCCCGCTTGATCACGCTCGACGACGACACGGTGGACCTCGCCCACGAGGCCCTCATCACCGGCTGGCCCCGCCTGCACACCTGGATCGAGGAGGACCGGGAACGCCTGCGCCGCCACCGGCGCCTGACGGCTTCGGCACGGAACTGGCAGGACCAACAGCGCGACAGAGGAGGGCTGCTGCGGGGAACGCAGCTCGTCCAGACTGAAGAGACCTTCCGTGCGGTCGGACGCCAGGACGACCTGACACCCCTGGAGCGGGACTTCATCGACGCCAGCGTCGCGGGCCGGAAGCGGAGCTTGAGGACCCGACGCATCCGTACGGGTGCGCTCTCGCTGCTGCTCGTCCTCGCCTCGGTGGCGGGGGTGCTGGCCTGGCAGCAGAAACACTCACGTGAGCAGGAGCAACTGCGAGCAGTTGCGCGTCGGGTGGCCGAAGTGGCGCGCAGCCTGCGCGTCAGCGACCCGAGGACAGCGCAGCGGCTGAGCGTCGCGGCCTACCGGATGGCGGATGTTCCCGAGTCGCGCTCGGCCCTGGTGGAAGCCGCTTCCCAAAGAGAGAAGGACGTCTTCCACGAACCCGATGCTGATCCCGTGGCAAGAGGATTCCTGAGCGGTGACGGCCGGACATGGGTGCGTGTGGGCCAGGAGCGCGTACGGCGCTGGGATGTGCGGGCCCATCGGCAGCTGAGCTCCTCCTTCGGGCTGGACACGCCTTCGACTGAGGTGACCGGCACGCCTGACAGGCGTCCGCCCGCGCTGATCTCCGACGACGCGAGCGCCCTTGCCCTGGGGACCGACGACGGCATGCAGATCTGGGACCTGAAGTCCGGTCGGCGCACCGGCGATCTGCGGCCTGCCGCCCTCTCCTCGTACCGTTCGGGCAACTTCAGCCCGAGCGGGCGTAGTCTCGCTGTCGCCAGCAGCGTCGGCGCCCACAGAGTCTTTCGGCTGTGGGATGTCAAAGGCGGCCAGTTGTCGATCGAGCACCGGAGCACGGTCGACGACGAGAGGGGCATGGGCCCGTTCGCTCCGGTGGCGGTCAGTCCGGACGACCGGTGGATGGCCCTGTGCGACGACGGTCGATCCGTGAAGCTGTGGGACATCGCCAAGCGCCGTAAAGCCGAAACCCCACGCCCCTTGACGGCTCCAGGCACGGAGTGCGACGGGCTGCAGTTCGGTGCCGACGGCCGCGAGGTCGCCCTGATGACCAGTGCCGGCATCCGTGCATGGGATCTCTCTTCGGGCACGGAGGAGTGGACCGTTCGCCACCCCGGTCTCCGGGAAATGACTGTCACCCGCGATGGGCGGTTCCTTGCGGCGACGGATGAGGACGAGCTTCTCGTGTGGCGGACCACGCATCCGAAGTCCCCGGTGCTGCGCCATGCGATGCGGGGAGACAACACCGCCTCCAGCCTGAGATGGGATCCTGATGGCCGCACGCTTCGCTTCCTGTGGGGCGTCTCAGTGGTGCGTTCCCTCGACTTGGGGGACATCGTCGACGCGGCATGGCAGGACGAACCCGTGCACGCGGCGCTGTTCAGTCCGGACGGCGGCACGCTCGCCACCGTGCACCGGGCCGCGGGTCGGGACACGGTCGAGCTCGGGGACGTCGGTCCCGGCAGGGCCGGCACGGCGTTCGCAGGGCTCAGGCCCGCCGACCCGCAGGCGAGGAGCGGCGCTCCCCCGTTCGACCCGGCCGTCTCGATCAGCCAGGTGATGGCCTTCAGCCCCGACAGCGCCTTCTTCGGCTACGCGGCCGCCAAGGACAACGACTCCTACGGTCCGGCCTTCACGTGGTGGGACACCGGGCGGCGCCGCGAACGGGGCTCGATGACAGCGAAGCCGGCGCCTGCCTCTCACGCTACGGACGTGTCGGCACTCGCCGTCGGCCCGCAGGCGCGGACCGTCTGGGTGTCCCGGCTGAACGGCCAGCGGATCGAGGCCTGGGACCTGCGCAGTCGACGTCTGGCAAGGACCATGCCGGGCCGACTGCCCTTAATGATCGCGGACGAGGGAGACATGGCGCTGAGGCCCGACGGCCGCGTCCTGGTCACCACACTCGACCAGGTGTTCCACGTGGGCTCCGGGAAAGTGACCCGTCGAACGTTGAGCGAGAACCCCACCACAGCCGTGGCCTTCAGTCGCCGCGGCCGGTACTTGGCAGCCGCAGACACCTCGAACGCCGTAACCTTGTGGGACGGTCACGTGCGACAGCGCCTGGGCGCGCTGACCAGCACCGAGCTCCCGAAGAACATCTACATGGAGACCCTGGCCTTCTCCCCCGACGAGCGGCTGCTGGCCACCGCGGACACCACTGGAGCGGTGCAGGTGTGGGACCTGGCCTCCCGCAAGCAATTGGGATCGCGGATCCCGACCCCCGGCGGCGGGGTCCGAGCCCTCTCCTTCAGCCCGGACAGCAGCACCCTGCGGGTGTCGAGTGCGCACGTGCGTCTGCACACGTACACGGTTGCTCCGGAGAAGACAGCGACCGACATCTGCCGACGCATCGGCGGCTCGATCTCGCGGCGGGACTGGGCCACGCATATTCCGGAAGTGTCGTACCGACAGATCTGCTAGTGCTCCGACCGCACGGCTCGGCCGCCATGCGGGCCAGTTCCTCCAGTGCCCTGATCTGCTCGGCCAGTTCCTGCCGGTCACGAATGACGTCCTCGGTGGACGGGGCGGGCCTCCGCCAAGGCCCGGCGCATCAGTCTGCAAGCCCACGACGAGTTCCAGGTCCCGGTCGATGTACCCGGGAGTATGAGAGGTGATCGTCGAAGGTGCGCCGACGTTCACGTCAAGGTCTCCCCTGCGGCGTGCGGTTGGTCCGGTGTCTGGTGGGCGGGACACCTCCAGGCATGCGCGGAGGCCGCGGAGATGTGACCCGTGCCGGGTAATGCTCCCCCTCAACCGGACCAGAGAGGGCTGCCGCCGTGCACTTGCGTCATATGGAGTTCAGGACCCTGGGGCACGTGGAAGTCGTCGGTGCGGGCGGGGTGGTTCCGCTCGGTGGGCCCAAGCCGCGGACCATTCTGGTGGTCTTCCTGCTGAGTGCGAACACGCCGGTCACCGTGGACCGTCTCTGCGAGGTGCTGTGGACCGGGAGGCCGCCCGCGTCCGCTCGGGCCAACGTGCGCAGCTACGCGGCGGGGCTGCGGCGGGTGCTCAATGACGCCTCGGAGGGTGACCGGCTCACCCCCGGTCATCAGGGCTACGTCCTGCGGGTGCTCCCCGGTGAGCTGGATCTGCGGCTGTTCGACGAGTTGGTCGCGCGCGGCCGGACGGCCGCCGCCGACGGTGACCACCGGTCGGCCGCGGAGTTCCTGCGGGCCGCCCTCGACCTGTGGCGCGGCACCGCCTTCGGCAGCCTCGCGCAGCACCAGGCGGTGCACATGGAGGCGTCGAGGCTGGAGGAAGCGAGGATGTCCGCCCTTGAGGACTACGCCGCGATCCGTCTGGCGCTCGGCGCGTACGAGGAACTGGTCCCCACCCTCCAGGCGCAGGCGCGGACGCATCCCCTGCGCGAGCGGCTGTGGGTTCTGCTGATGACCGCTCAGTATCGTTGCGGGCGGCCGGGAGACGCCCTGCGCTCCTACTCCCTGGCCCGCCGCGCGCTGCGCGACGAACTCGGCATCGACCCCGGGGAAGAGCTGCGGCAGGCGCATCAGGCCGTCCTAGCCCGTGATCTCCCATCATCCGTCACATCGACCACATCAGCCATATCACTCGCATCACCTACATCCTCTGCGTCACCTGTGTCACCTGCATCACCATTGGTTCTTGCGAGTGCGCGTACGAGAGTGGGTGCGGGTGCGGATCCCCGTGAGCGTGCCCGTCCTCCGCGTGCCGGTGCGAGTCGAGCGGCCTCCGGTGTCTGGCCCATCTGCCAGTTGCCCACCGCGATACCCGACTTCGTCGGACGCGCCCCCTTGCTGGCGCGTGCGGCCGCGCTGCTGACCCCGGCGCACACCGACGTCGTGTCGTACTCCGCGAGCACGCCGACGGCGGTGCCGACCGTCATCCTCACCGGGCTGCCGGGGGTGGGCAAGACCGCTGCCGCCACGCACCTCGCCCACCGGCTCCGGGGCACCTTCCCCGACGGCCAGCTCTACGTCCACCACGACGACGGCCGCAGGGCGCGCCGTACGTCCGCCGCTGTCCTGGCGGACCTGCTGCTCAGCATCGGCGTGCCCGGATCGGCGATTCCCCGGGCCCAATCCCAGCGGGCCGCGCTCTTCCGGTCGAAGCTGGCAGGCCGCCGGGTGCTGGTCGTCCTGGACAACGTGCGGGAGGTGTCGCAGGTCCGTCCCCTGCTGCCCGGGGGCGACGGCTGCGCGGTCCTGGTCACCAGCCGGGCGCGGCTCGCCGCCCTTCCCGGCGCGCACCTGCTCGACGTGGAACCGTTGGACGCCGCGGACGGGCATGCGCTGCTGACCCTCATTGCCGGAGCACGGCGCCTCGCCGGCGAGCCCGAGGCGACCGAGGGGCTCCTCACCGGCTGCGCGGGGCTTCCGCTGGCCCTCAGGGTGGCCGGTGCCCGCCTCGCGGGGCATCCGCATCGCCCGGTGCGCTGGCTGGCCGACCGGCTGGCCGACGAGCGGCGCCGCCTGAGCGAACTGCGCGCGGGCGACCTGGCCGTACGGGCCTGCGTCGGCACCGCGTACCGCGGGCTCGCCCCCGACGCCGCCCGTATGTTCCGCGCCCTCGGCCTGCTGCCGACCGGCGAGGTCCCGTACTGGGTCCCGGCGGCCCTGATGTCCGGCGACACCGGGGACGGAGAACCGGACGACCGCCTGGACGACGTCCTGGACACGCTCGTCGACGCCAACCTCATCCGTGCCGACCGCATCGACACGCAGAGCCGGCCGCGGTACCGCCTGCACGACCTGCTGCGTGCCTACGCCGCGGAACGCGCCGCCGAGGAGGAACCCCCGGCGCAGCGGCGGGACATGGTCGACCGTGTCCTGGACGGCTGGCTGCGCCGGGTCCTGCACGCGGCGGCGGCGCTGGCCCACGCGGGGGCGGACGCGCAGCTCGACTGGCTGGAGTACGAGCGCTGCGGCCTCGTGGCCACCGTGGAGTCCGCCGCCCGCGGCGGGCACGGCGAGCGGGCCAGCGAACTGGTCCGCGCCCTGGACGACATCTGCCATCTGCGCAACTGGTGGGACGACTGGGAGCGGATGGCGCAGGCGGCGCTCGACCGCGCCGCGGCCGACGGCGACCTCCGGCGGGTCGCGATGGCCGAGGGTTCGCTGGCCCGCGCGGGCGCCGGACGCGGCCGGGCGGCGGAGGCGGCGCGCTGGTTCGCCTCCGCCATCGAGCGGTCGGACGCCCTCGGTGAACGGCGTCTCGCCGCCTACCTGCGCGTGTACTGCAGCTTCGCGATCGGGGACCGGGGCATGGCCGAGCAGGCCCGCGCCGACGCCGCCGCGGCCTTAACGGCGCTGCGCGCCCTCGGGGACCTGCGCGGCACCGTGCTCGCGCAGCGCAGCCTGGGCTCGGCGCTCCTGTCCGGGCGCCGGGAGGCCGAGGCGGAGCGGGTGCTGCGGCGCGCGCTCGAAGCGGCCGAGCGGCTGGGGCAGCCGCTGGCGCTCGCCGACGTCCTGCAGACGCTGGCCGTCGTGGAGATCGTGCTGGGGCGCTACGACTCCGCGGCCCGCCATCTGGACCGGGCACTGCCCCACTACCGCGAGGTGCAGCACCGCCCCGGCGAGGCGTACGCGGTCATCACTCTCGCCCGGTTGCGGCTCACGCAGGAGCCGGGGGACCCGCGGCGGGCCGCTGAGACGCTCCGCCCGCTGGCCGCGTCCGCCGCGGTGTTCGCCGAGCTCGGCGAGGTCCGCGGGACAGCGCTCACCGCCTACATGCAGGGCCGCGCGTACGCCGCTCTCGGCGACCGGGGACGCGCGCGCGGCCACTTCGACGCGGCGCTCGCCTCCTTCCAGGTCCTGCGCATGCCCGCGTGGGAGAAGCGCGCCCGACGCCGGCTGGCCGGGCTCGACGACCGCGACGATCTCGGCGACCTGGCCGATCTCGACGACCACGACGACCACCACGACCGCGATGACCTCGATGACCTCGACTGCTGAGGGCGCCTCGCCCGCCTCGCCCGCCGCGCTCGCAGAGCACACCGAGCACACCGAGACCGTCGAGCGAACAGGGACTGTCGTGCCCACCGCCCCCGCCGTGCTTTGTGCGTTTCGTGTGCCCCCGCTGGCCAAGGTGAAGGAAGTCCACGACGGGAGGCACGGTGAACGAACTTGCCACGCTCGATACCGAACTGGCCGCCATCGAAGTGGTCCGCGAGGTGCTCGTCCGCCAGCGCAGGCTCCGTGGCGGCGGTTGCGCCGGCAGGGTCTGTCTGCGCTGCGTCCGGCACCACCGGGGCGCGGTCGAGACGGCCATGGCGCACGGCCGGACGATCGACTTCCTGCTCCCGGCCTTTCCCACCAAGTCCCCCAACCCGGCCAAGGTCCTCGGCCCGCTGCCCGACCTCGCCGAGGAACGCGCCCTGAAGTTCCTCGACTCGCTCTGCGCGCGCGTCACCGAGGTCTACCCGCCCGGCGCCCGCATCCGCATCTGCTCCGACGGGCGGGTCTTCAACGACCTCATCGGGGTGAGCGACGACGACGTCACCGGCTACGCCCGCGCACTGAACCGCATGATCGACCGGATCGGCGCCGACCACCTCGATCAGTTCACCCTGGACGACGTCTACCGGGGCGCCGACCCCGCTCGGATGCGCGCCGCACTGACGACGGACCGCGGACCACACGAGGACGAGCTCCGCGCCGAGGTCCGCCGGGGCGGCGACCTCGTCCCCATGTACCGGGGCATCACCAGGTTCCTCCTGGAGGACCTGTCCACCCCCCAGTACACCGGCAGCCGCGCCGCACTGCAGAGCCGCAGCCGCGCGCTCGCCTACAGCGTCATCGCACGCAGCCGGGCCTGGGACGAGCTGCTGGGCGAGCTCTTCCCGGACGCCCTGCGCCTGTCCATCCACCCGCAGCCGTGCAGCACACGGAAGATCGGGGTCCTGCTCGCGGACACCCCCGACGTCTGGCTCACCCCCTGGCACAGCGTCGCCGTGGACACCGGCGGCGGGCACTTCACCCTGATGAAGCGTGCGGAGGCGGAGGCGGCAGGGGCGCGCCTGGTGACCGCCCACGGGCGGCCCAGCCACTTCGTCCTGCCCCCGCCCGAAGCCGCCGCCACCGCCACCGGCACCGCAGCCACGCCCACGCCCGAACCCACCCCGCCCTCACACCCGAACCCACACCCACACCGCAGCAGGAGACCAGCCATGCCCGTTGACCACGACCTGCTCGGCGCGCACCGGCTGCGGAGCGACGCGCTGTCGCCCTTCGGGCTCGCCCTGCACGCCAAGGACGCCGACCGCCCGCTGACCGACCTTCCCGTGGCGCCGCTGCGCGCCCTCGTCCACGAGCACCGGCTGCTCCTGCTGCGCGGCTTCGCGGGCTTCGCCGATGCGGGCGGACTCGCCGCGTACGCCGAGCGCTGGGGCGAGCCCGCGCTCTGGCCGTTCGGGACCGTCCTCGACCTCGTACAGCAGCGGGACCCCGCCGATCACATCTTCGGCCACAGCCACATGCCGATGCACTGGGACGGCATGTACCGGGAACACATCCCCGAGTTCCAGATCTTCCAGTGCGTCCACGCGCCGGGTTCGGACGAGGGCGGCGAGACCATCTTCTCCGACACCGTCGCCGTGCTCGCCGACGCCGACCCGGACAGCCGCGCCCTGTGGTCCCGGGCCACCGGCACCTACCACCGGGAGATGGAGTACTACGACAGCACCACCCGCTCCCCGGTGGTCACGGCCCACCCGGTGCACGGCACCCCGGTCATCCGCTACCACGAGCCGACCGCGGCGGCCGGAGACGCCTTCGTCAACCATCCCGACCTGGAGTTCTCCGGCCCGACCGACGAGGCGGAGCTGGCCGAGCTGCACCGGAGCCTGCGGGCCGCCCTGTACGACCCTGCCCACCTCTACGCACACCGCTGGCGGACCGGCGACGTGCTGGTGACGGACAACTACACCCTCCTGCACGGCAGGAACGCCTTCACCAGCGGGGCGCCCCGGCATCTGCGCCGCGTCCAGATCCTCGGCACGCCGCCGCTGTCCAACCCGGGTCTCGTCCGATGACCGCCGAGCCGCGAACGGCCGACGACACCGCGACCACCGGAGTCGGCGTCCCGACGACCGGAACCAGCGCCCCGACGACCGGGGCCGGCGCTCCGACGGCCGGGGCCGGCGCTCCGACGGCCGGGGCCGACACCCTGATGACGGGCGACGAGTACCTGGAGAGCCTGCGCGACGGCCGCGCCGTCCACGTGGACGGCGAGCGGGTCGAGGACGTGACCCGGCACCCCGCCTTCCGCAACGCGGCCCGCTCCCTCGCCCGTCTCTACGACGCCCTGCACGACCCCGCCACCTCCGGCGCGCTCACCGGCGTGGACCCCGGCACCGGCATCCGCACGCACCACTTCTTCAAGCCCAGCCGGAGTACCGCCGACCTCGTCCGGGCCCGCGAGGCGATCGCCCTCTGGGCCAGGACGAGCTACGGCTTCCTCGGCCGCACCCCCGAGTACAAGGCGGCCTTCATGGCCGGACTGGGTGCCGGCGCCGACTACTACGGCCCGTTCGCCGCCAACGCCACCGCCTGGTACCGGCGGTTCGCCGCCAAGGCGCTCCACCTCAACCACGTCATCATCAATCCGCCGGTCGACCGCAAGCGCGCCGTCCACGACATGGGCGACGTCTTCGTGCACGCGGTGCGCGAGACCGACGCCGGAGTGGTCGTCAGCGGCGCGAAGATGCTCGGCACCGGCTCGGCGCTGACCAACGCCGGTTTCGTCGCGCCGGTCGGCTCCGCCCACCTGGAGAAGGGCGCGGCGGAGCGGTTCGCCCTGGTCTTCTTCGTACGGATGGACAACCCCGGCGTACGACTCATCTGCCGCACCCCGTACGAGCGGCGCGCGCAGAGCCCCTTCGACCATCCGCTCAGCAGCCGGTTCGACGAGAACGACAGCGTCCTCGTCATGGACGAGGCCTTGATCCCCTGGGAGGACGTGCTCGTCCACCGGGACATCGAGCGCGCCACCGGCTTCTACGCCGTCTCCGGCTTCCCCAACCTCTACAACTTCCAGTCCTCGATCCGCCTCGGCGTCAAGCTGGAGCTGATGGCCGGGCTGCTGTCCCGGGCCGCGCGGGCCAACGGGACGGACGTCTTCCGCGGAGTACGGGCCGGGCTCGGCGAACTCCTCACGCTGCGGGACCTGGTGGGGGCGCTCACCACCGCCATGACGCACGACACGGAGCCGGGCCCCGGCGGCACGGTCGTACCGCGTCTGGAACACGCGTCGGCGATGCGGATGGTGAGCGCCCACATCTGGAACCGGGTGCACGAGCTCTTCGAGACCCTGCTCGGCGGCGCGCCCCTGGTCGTCCCCGCCAGCGTCCGCGACCTCGCCGACCCCGGGCTGCGGCCGCTCATCGACCGCTACTACCGGGGCGCCGACTCCTCCGCACTGGAGCGGATCAAGCTCTTCAAGCTGGTCTGGGACACCATCGGCACCGAGTTCGGGGCCCGCCACGAGCTGTACGAGCGCCACTACTCCGGCAACGGCGAGCAGATCCGCCTCGACGCGCTGCGCTGGGCCACGCGGCGCGGCGGCCTCGCCCGCTGCGAGGAACTCGTCCAGGAGTGCCTCGACGACTACGACACCGACGGCTGGCGCCGGGGCCCCTGGCTCGGGCCCGAGCAGCCCTGAGACCCGGACTGCGCCGAGAAAGGAAACGACCATGTGCGGCATCACCGGCTGGGTCGACTTCTCCCGCGACCTCACCACCGAGTCCGCCACGCTCGACGCGATGGTGCGGACCCTGGTCCACCGCGGCCCGGACGACGGCGGGACCTGGTTCGACACCCACGCCGCGCTCGGCCACCGGCGTCTGGCCGTCGTCGACCCGGAGCGCGGCGTCCAGCCCATGGCCACCCCGGAACGCGGCCCGCGCGGCGAACTGCCGCGCGCCGTCATCTCCTACGGCGGCGAGATCTACAACCACCGCGAACTGCGGGGCGAACTCGCCCTGCACGGCCACCGGTTCGCCACGTCCAGCGACACCGAGGTGGCGCTGCGCGCCTACCTCCAGTGGGGCACGGACTTCGTGCACCGCCTCAACGGCATGTACTCCCTCGCCCTGTGGGACACGGCGCGCGAGGAACTCCTCCTGGTCCGTGACCGTCTCGGGGTCAAGCCCCTCTACTACCATCCGCTCCCGCTGGGCGTGCTCTTCGGCTCGGAGCCCAAGGCGCTGCTGGCCAACCCGCTGGTGCGGGCGGGCGCGTCCGCCGAGGAGCTCTGCGACGCGCTGCTCTTCCTACGCACGCCCGGCCGGGTGCCGTTCACCGGCATGCGGGAGCTGGTCCCCGGCCATCTGCTGCGGGTCGGGCGCGGGGGCCTGCGCGAGGAGCGGTACTGGGCCCTGGAGGCCCGTCCGCACACCGACGACCTGCCCACCACCGTCGCCACCGTCCGCGAGCTCCTGGACGACATCGTGCCGCGCCAGATGATCGCGGACGTGCCCCTGGTGGCGCTGCTCTCCGGCGGCCTGGACTCCAGCACCGTGACCGCTCTGGCCCAGCGTGTCCGTGCCGCCGAGGGCGAGCGGATCGCCACCTTCGCCGTGGACTTCACGGGCCACGCGGAGCACTTCCGCGGCGACCTGATCAGGCCCACGCCCGACGGCCCCTACGCCCGCGCGGTCGCCGAGCACGTGGGCAGCGCGCACCGCACGATCACCCTGGACCGGGCCGCGCTCCTCGACCCGGCGGTGCGCGGGAGCGTCCTCGCGGCCTGGGACCTGCCGTTCAACTTCGCCGACCTGGACGTCTCCCTGCACCAGCTCTTCGCGGCCGTCCGTGAGCACGCCCCGGTGGCGCTGTCCGGTGAGGGGGCCGACGAGGTGTTCGGCGGTTACCTCTGGTTCTCCGACCCCGCCGCCCGCGCCGCCGGGACGTTCCCGTGGCTCGCGCTCGGCGCGCACCGCGGCCTCGACCCCGGCGCGCTCTTCCGGCCCTGGTTCGTGGAGGGCATCGACCTCGCCGCTTACCGGGCCGACCTCTATCACAGCGCGCTCGCCGAGGTCCCCCGGCTGGACGGCGAGAGCCCCGAGGACCGGCGCACCCGTGAACTCTCCCACCTCACGCTCACCAGGTGGCTGCCCATCCTGCTCGACAAGAAGGACCGGATGGGCATGGCCAGCGGCCTGGAGGGGCGGGTGCCGTTCTGCGACCACCGGCTCGTCGAGTACCTCTTCAACGTCCCCTGGGCGATGAAGACATGCACCGGCCAGGAGAAGGGCCTGCTCCGCGAGGCCGCCGCCGACCTCCTGCCGCAGTCCGTCCTGCGCCGCACCAAGGCCGCGTACCCCTCCATCCAGGACCCCGCCTACGACCGCGGCCTCCTCGCCGGTCTCAGGGCCTCGACCGCCGGCGACGACGCGCCGCTCGCCGGCTACGTGGACCCGGCAGCCGTACGCCGGCTCTCCGACAGGACCACCGACGGCACCCTCTCCGAGTTCGAACGCATCCTCCTGGAGTCCACCGTCCGTCTCGGCGACTGGCTGCGCACCTACCGGGTGGATGTCGACCTCGGTCCGCACCGCCGTCCTCCACAAGGCCTGCAAGGAGCGAGCTGATGCACCCTCACCCCGCAAGGAGCGAAGCGATGTCCAAGACACCGAGCACGGTGATCCCGGCGATCGAGATCCGGGAGACCGGCGGCCCCGACGTCCTCCTGCCCGTCCACAAGCCCGCTCCCGGCGAACCCGGCGCGGGCGAGATCCTGGTCGAACTGGCCGCCGCGGGCGTCAACTTCATCGACATCTACCGCCGCGAGGGCCGCTATCCGCTGCCCCTGCCCTCGGTGCCCGGCGAGGAGGGTTCCGGCACGGTACTGGCCGCGGGTCCCGGAGTCACCCGGTTCGCCGCCGGTGACCGCGTCGCCTGGACCACCGTCCTCGGCAGCTACGCGGGGCAGGTCCTCGTCCCCGAGGACAAGGCCGTCGTCGTCCCCGACGGCATGGACCTGCTGACCGCCGCCGCCGCGCTCGTGCAGGGCATGACGGCCCACTACCTGGTGAACGACTCCTTCCCGGCCGAGGCGGGCCAGACGGTGCTGGTGCACGCCGCCGCGGGCGGCGTCGGCCTGCTCCTCACCCAGTTCCTCAAGCAGCGGGGGGTGCGGGTGCTCGGTACGGTCTCCAGCGGCACCAAGGAGCGGATGGCGCGGGCCAACGGTGTCGACGACGTCATCCGCTACGACCGCTGCCGCGACCTCGCCGCCACGGTACGGGACCTGACCGGCGGTGACGGCGTGCACGCCGTGTACGACGGTGTCGGTGCCGCCACCTTCGACGCCGGTCTGGACAGCCTGCGCCGCCGGGGCACCATGGTCCTCTTCGGCGGCGCGAGCGGGCCCGTGCCGCCCGTGGACGTGATGCGGTTGCTCCGGGGCGGCTCGCTGACCCTCACCCGGCCCTACCTGGAGCACTTCAGGTCCACCGTCGAGGAGTTCACGCGGCGCGCCGGCGAGGTCTTCGCGCGGATCGCCGACGGCACGCTGCGCATCACCGTCGGAGCCACCTATCCCCTCGACCGGGCCCGGGACGCGCACACCGACCTGGCAGCGCGCCGCACCACCGGCAAGCTGCTCCTCGTGCCCTGACTGCCCCCCTCCGCCCCGGGGGCACCCCGGTACCCCGGCTCCCGCCCAGAAAAGACCCACCGTTGACTCCCCCCCAAGACCCACCGTCGGTCACGACAGGACGGAGACCCGCACATGGGCGCCATCGTCGGCGCGGGACTTCTCTCCCACGCCCCCGTCATCATGTTTCCCGAACCCCTGCGCGTCGAGGCCAACGGCGGCCGCGACTTCACCCTCGCCACCGGCCTCGCCCGGCTGCGCGGCGAGGTGATCGACACCCTCGGCCACGACGCCGTGCTCGTCCTCGACACCCACTGGGCCACCACCACCGAGACCGTCGTCACCGCCCACGCGGAACGCTCCGGGTGCTTCACCGCCGACGAGATGCCGAGCGAACTCAGCCGCATCCCCTACGCCATACCCGGCGACCCCGGACTGGCCCACGCCGTGGCCGCGGTGGCCGAGCGGGACGCGCTGTGGCTGACCGCGAACGACGACCCCCACCTCCCCCTCCACTACGCCACGCTCAACCTCTGGACCCACCTGGGCCGCCCCGGCGTGCCCTGGCTGTCGATGTCGGTCTGCCAGACCGCGACCGCCGAGGACTTCCTGCGCACCGGAGCGGTCCTCGCAGAGGCCGTCTCCCGGCTGTCCCGACGTGTGCTGGTCATCGCGTCCGGCGGCTTCTCGCACCGCTTCTGGCCCCTGTCCGAGCTGCGTGACCGGATGGCCGGGGACCCGGCCAACGTCGTCTCCCCGCAAGCGCGGGCCGCCGACGAACAGCGCATCGCCTGGCTGGAGTCCGGCCGTCACGACAGGGTCGTCGCCACCATGCCGCAGTACCACCGCTACGCCCCCGAGGGCCGCTTCGGCCACTATCTGACGCTCGCCGGTGCCCTCGGCGGCTCGCGGTGCACCGCCCCCGCCCGCCGCTACAGCGCGTACGAGAACGCCATCGGCACCGGACAGGCGCACCTCTGGTTCGACCGACCCGCCGCGGGCTGGACGGCCTGACCGCACCGTCCGCTGCCCCGCGTCCACATCTGTCCACGCCTCCCGCACCGATCCGCTGTGCCGTGTCCACCCGTCGACCGAGGAGATCCGGTGACCGTCGACCCCGAGCAACTCCGCACCTGCGCGGGCTACTTCGCCACCGGTGTCACCGTCGTCAGCCTGGCGGTGGGCGAGGCCCTCCACGGCGCCACAGTGAACGCGTTCACGACCGTCTCACTGAACCCGCCGCTCGTCCTGATCTCACTGAACCGCACGTCGAAGGCGGCCCGGCTGCTGCCGGGCCGTCCCTTCACCGTCAACGTCCTGGCGGCGGAACAGCACGACCTGGCGCTGCGTTTCGCCGGCAGGGCGGAGACCGCCCCCGACGTTCCACCGTGGCAGGCGCCGCCCGAGCGCTTGGCCCCGCACACGGCCCCCGCCCTCGGCGGCTCGCTGGCCACCTTCTTCTGCACGCCCTGGGCAAGCCACGACGGCGGCGACCATCTCCTCTTCCTCGGCCGCGTCGAACACACCGCCCGGCGCCCGGGGGCGCAGCCCTTGCTCTACTACCGCAGCGCCTTCCATTCCGTGCTCGCGCGCGGGTCGTACGAGACCGACGGGTCTGCCTAGACACGAGGCGATTGGCGTGAGAACACTCTTTACACGCCTCGGCCCTGTTGCCATGGTCATGCCCTCATCTGCGCGCCTTCGCGCACCTATGGGGGGACATCATGTTGACCCGTCTGCTCAAGCCCTTTCCACCCGACAAGCTGAGATCCACCGGCCTCATAGCCCTGGCGCTGGCCGCGATCGTCGCCGCGCTGCTTCCGCTCGCCGGAGTCGGCCCGGCCACCGCCGCCAACGACGCGGGACCCGCCGCGGCGCCCGACCCGCGGCATCCGATGGCGGCACCGCACGAGCCGGTGGTACCTGCCGACGCCATGGAACCGACCGCTCCCGTGCTCCCGAGGACCGGCTGGACCGTGTCCGCGAGCGACGAGGAGACGGCGTCCGAGAACGGCCGCGCCGCGAACGTCCTCGACGGCAGCAACTCCACCATCTGGCACAGCAAGTGGAGCGGCACCGCCACTCCCCTTCCGCACAGCATCACCATCGACATGCACCGTACCGCTGTCGTATCCGCGCTCGTCTACCAGCCGCGCACCGACAACGCCAACGGCAGGGTGGGTTCGTACACCATCCAGCTGAGTGCCAACGGTACGAGTTGGGGCGCGGCCGTCGCCTCCGGCACCCTCGGCGACGACGCGGCCGCCAAGACCCTGAGCTTCGCCGCGCAGGGCGCCCGCCATGTGCGGCTCACCGCGACCAGCGAGGCGGGAAACCGCGGCCCGTGGTCGTCGGCGGCCGAGATCAACCTGCTCGGCGACCCCGGCTCGCCCGCCTCCGTGGTCGACCTGGCCCGGACGGGCTGGACCGCGTCGGCAAGCGACGAGGAGACGAGCAGCGCGACGGACAGGGCCGCGAACGTCCTCGACGGTGACGCGGACACCATCTGGCACAGCCGCTACTCCGGCACCCCGCAGCCCCTGCCGCACAGCATCACCATCGACATGAAGAGCGCCCGCGACGTCTCGGCCCTCTCCTACCAGCCGCGCAAGTCCGGCGCCAACGGCCGCGTCGGCGCCTACACCGTCACGACCAGCACGGACGGCACCACGTTCGGGGCGCCCGTCGCGAGCGGCACCTGGAAGGACGACGACACCGTCAAGGGCGCGACCTTCTCCCGCACCGTCAGCGCGCGGTACGTACGCCTGACGGCGACCACCGAGGCGGGCGGGCGCGGGCCGTGGTCCTCGGCGGCGGAGATCCGGCTGAGCGGCCCGGCGAATCCGGCGACCTCCGGTTCCTGGGGCCGGGTCACCGGTTTCCCGCTGGTGCCCGTGGCCACCGCCCTGCTGCCCAACAACAAGCTGCTCGCCTGGTCCGCGTACGGCATCGACCGCTTCGGCGGGAGCAACGGCTTCACCCAGACCGCGATCATGGACCTCGGCACGGGAGCCGTCACCCAGCGCCGCGTCGACAACACCAAGCACGACATGTTCTGCCCCGGCATCGCGGTCCTCAAGGACGGCCGGGTCCTCGTCACCGGCGGCAGCAACGCCGAACGGGCCAGCATCTACGATCCGGCCACCGACAGCTGGTCGTCCACGACCGACATGAACATCGCCCGCGGCTACCAGGCCATGACCCTGCTCTCCAACGGCGACGCCTTCGTCCTCGGCGGCTCCTGGAGCGGCAACCCGAGCGCGGGCAAGGACGGCGAGGTCTGGTCGCCGACCACCGGCGGCTGGCGCAAGCTGTCCGGTGTACCGGCGACCACCACCATGACGGGCGACCCGCGCGGACCCTACCGGGCCGACAACCACCAGTGGCTGCACGCGACGTCCAACGGCCGGGTCCTGCACCTCGGGCCGAGCAAGCAGATGAACTGGATCTCCACCCAGGGCAACGGTTCCATCGCCGCCGCCGGCAACCGCGCCGACAGCCCGGACGCCATGAACGGCAACGCCGTCGCGTACGACATCGGCAAGCTCCTCACGCTCGGCGGCGCGACCGCCTACGAGGACACGACGGCCACCCGGCGCGCGTACACGGTCGACCTCAGTGCGGGCGGCCAGCCGCGCGCCACGCGTACCGGCGACATGGACTACGCCCGTTCCTTCAGCAACAGCGTGGTCATGCCGGACGGCAAGGTCGCCGTGTTCGGCGGGCAGTCCTATCCGGTGCCGTTCAGCGACGCGACGTCCGCGCTCACACCGGAGATATGGGACCCGGCGACGGGGCGGTTCACGCGGATGGCGAGCATGCCCGTGCCGCGCAACTACCACAGCGTGGCCAATCTGCTGCCCGACGGGCGCATCTTCTCCGGGGGCGGCGGCCTGTGCGGCGACTGCGCCACCAACCACGCCGACGGGGCGATCTTCACCCCGCCCTATCTGCTCAACGCCGACGGCACCGAACGCAAGCGCCCGGTCGTCACGGGCACCGTGCCCTCCCGCGTGCGCCACGGGGCGACCGTACCCGTGACCACGGACTCGGCGGTCACCAGGTTCGCCCTGGTGCGGGCGGGCGCGGCGACCCACTCCACGGACAACGACCAGCGGCGCGTGCCGCTCACCTTCACCCGTGACAGTGCGACGTCGTACACCCTCACCATCCCCTCCGACCCGGGGGTGGCACTGCCCGGCAGCTATCTGCTGTTCGCACTCGACGCGGCCGGGACACCGAGCAAGGCACGAATGATCACCGTGAACTGACCGCGGGCGGGCCCGCCCGCGCCCGTACGGCCACCCGCGAGGAGAGCGCTGCCTCGGGGTGGCCGTACGGGACGTTCGACGTTCAGGCGGGCGCCGGGCCCGCGGCGGCCGTCCGTTCGTCGAGGAGGCCCGCGGCGCGCAGGTCGTCCCACACCTGCTCCGGGACCGGCGTGCGGAACGCCGCCAGGTTCTTCCGTACCTCGGCCGCGGAGCGCATGCCGACGACGATGCCCGCGACGGCGGGGTGCCGCAGCGGAAAGGCCATCGCCAGCTGCGGGAGCGTGACCCCGTGCGCCTCGGCGACGTCGGCCAGGCGGTGGGCGCGCTCCAGCATGTCCGACGTGGTGGGCGCGTAGTCGAAGGTGGACTCCTTCAGGGGCCGGTCCGTGGCGAGCAGGCCGGAGTTGAAGACGGACGCCGCGAGGACCGAGACGCCCCGGGCCGTGCACGCGGGCAGCAGTTCGTCGAGGGCGCTGTGGTCGAGCAGCGTGTAGCGGCCGGACAGCATGACCACGTCGACGTCCGTCTCCTTCACGAGTCTGGTCAGCATGGCGGGGTGGTACATGCCCGCGCCTATGGCGCCCACCACGTGCTGGTCGCGCAGTTCGGCGAGGGCCCGGTAGCCGTCACGCAGCGCGTCCTCGAAGTGCTGTTCCGCGTCGTGGAGCATGAGCAGGTCGATCCGGTCGACGCCCATGCGGCCGAGCGAGTCCTCCACGCTGCGCAGCACCCCGTCGCGCGTGAAGTCCCACACCCGGCGGTGGGTGGCGGGCACGGCGAAGCCCTCGTCCGTCCGGCCCCCGGGATCCTGCGGCACCAGCAGCCGCCCGACCTTCGTCGAGAGCGTGACCTGCTCGCGCGGCTTGTCGCGGAGCAGTACGCCGGTGCGGCGTTCGGAGTGCCCGATGCCGTAGTGGGGAGAGGTGTCGAAATAGCGGATCCCGCCCTCCCACGCGGCTTCCAGGGCGCCCGCGGCGGTCTCGTCGTCCAACGGGGTGTAGAGCCCGCCGAGCGGTCCGCCGCCGAAGCCGAGTTCGGTGACGCGCACCGCGGTGTTCCCGAGCCGGTTGCTTCTCATCATCTGTTTCTCCATGGGTCTGCTCCGTTCTGTGCTGCGTGCGGCACTGTGGGCCCGGTGTTGAGGAAGGCCGACCTCAGAGGGCCGGCTGCAGAGGGTCGGCTTCAGCGGGCCGGGAGGCGCCACCGGACACTCAGAAGGCCGGAAAGGCACCACCGGACACGTGGAAGGGCTCCCGTTCCCCGCGGAAGGCGCGCGACGCGGCGGCCAGCGCGCCGGGCCGCAGCTCCTGGACACGGCCTGCGGCCGCGAGGGCCGCCAGGGTGGGCCCGCCCAGATAGGCCGCCCCCAGTTCGGCCACGGACAGGCGCAGGTCGGCTCGGGCCCGGGTGCGTTCGCAGGTGACGGTCTCCCCTTCGGCGCGCAGGTGGTGGCGGCCGGTGTTCCAGGGGCAGAAGGTGTCTTCGACCTCCAGGACCACGTCCAGCCCGGCGGGGTAGCGGCGTGCGGTGAGCGCCCGGCCGACGTCCACGAGGCGGACCCACAGATTGTCGACCACGGTGGTGCGTACGGCCCGCGGATTCCGCAGAAGGTGGGGCAGGGGCTCGTCGACGGCCCCTTCGTAGGTGAGGTGGTCGTGGGCGTCGAGGTCGATGAAGTAGCGCCACAGGCTCGCGTAGGACTGCCGCGTGGTGGCGACGAGTTCGACGATCTGCACGGTGCGTCCCCCGGACCGGTAGAGGGCGTAGCCGGTGGCTTCCCCTCCGGGTTCCGAGTGGACCGCGAAGCGCAGGGCCGTCGCCCCGTGGCGGGCGTGCTCGGGGTCGTGGAGGCGGGCGTCCCAGTACTTCTCCGCCCGGTCGACCCAGCCGACGGTCCGCAGGCGGACGGTGTCGTGGATCTTCTCCAGGAGCGGGCGGGCGCGGTCGGCGTCGAGCAGGCGGAGGGTGCCGGGCCCCGGGTCTGCGTCCGCGCGCAGAGCCATGTCCCTCTTGTCGCCCCGGATGCGGGCCAGGTGGGAGGCGGCGGCGTAGCCGAAGCGGCCGTAGATGGTGGCCTCGGCGGCGTTGAGCGCGGCGATCGCCTCGCCGCCCGACTCGTGCAGTTCGGTGAGCTGCTGCCGCATCATCGTGGTGAGGATGCCGCGCCGGCGGTGGGTGGGCAGGACCGCGACGAGTGTGACGCCCGCGACCGGGGTGCGGGCGCCGGGGACCGTGAGGACGCGGCCGTAGACGGACGCGCCGCCGACGATGTCCCGGCCGTCGTACGCGGCCAGTGTGCGCGCCGGTTCGATCACCGAGCGGGCGCTTCTGAGGGCGCCCTCGCGCCAGTCCTGGCCGTAGGTGGTGGTGACCATGCGGGCCCAGGCGTCGAACTCGTGGGCCTCGATGGTGCGCAGGGGGTGCGGGGCGTTCGTGTGCGAGGCGATGGTGTGCGGGATATCCGTGTGCGGGGCGTTCGTGTGCGGGGCGTTCATGGGTCGAGCGTGGCGGGGTAAACACCCGTGCCGCATCGTGCGAGTTCGGTATTTATATGCTGGCGCCATGGTGTCGGATCGCGTGGTCAGTCCGGTGTTCGTCGGCCGGGACGACGCGCTGGCGGCGCTTGCGGGGGCGTGGCAGACGGCGGTGGGGGCGCCCGCGGTGGCGCTCGTCGCCGGTGAGGCCGGGATCGGGAAGTCGCGGCTCGTCACGGAGTTCGAGCACGCGCTGGACCTCCCGGTCCGGATGGTGCGGGGAGCCTGCGCGGAGTTCGGGGGCGAGGGGCTCGCGTACGCGCCTTTCGTGGCGGTCCTTCGGCGTCTCGTCCGGGAGGGGGCGGCTGCGGCCGGACGGTACCGGGAGCTGGCGCGCTGGTTCCCCGAGCTCGGCGAGGTGCCCGAGGCGCAGCCCGGGGAGCAGCGGCCGCTCTCCGGGAAGCACCGGCTGTACGAGGAGGTCCTCGCGCTGGTCGAGGAGGTGGCCGCCGCCCGGCCCGTCGTCGTCGCCGTCGAGGATCTGCACTGGGCGGACGCCGCCTCCCGGGAGCTGTTCGCGTTCCTGGCCCGCAATCTGACGCAGCCCGGCGTGCTGCTGCTCGCCACGTACCGGCTCGGTGGGGCGGGCGCGGGACAGCTCGGGCCGTTGCTGTCCGAGCTCGCGCGCGGCCCCCGCACCACCACTCTGCGGCTGCCCCGGCTCACCGAGGGCCATGTCGGCCTGCAACTGGCGGCGATCCTCGGCACCGCGCCCGACGCCGCCACCGTGCACCGCGTCCACCGGCGCAGCGACGGCAACCCGCTCTTCGTCGAGGCACTCGCCCACGGGGACTCCCACACACCGGACAGCCTGCGCGAACTGCTCCTGCGGGCCCCGCGCGCGCTGCCCTCCCCCGCCCGGCTGCTGCTGAGCCTGGTGTCGGCGGGCGGCGACTTCGTCACGCACCGCCTCCTGGAGAGCGTGGCCGACGAGAGCGGTCCGGAGCTGGACGCCCTGCTGCGCCCCCTGGTCGACCAGGGTCTGCTCGTGACGGCCGACGACGGATACGCCTTCCGGCACGCGCTCATCCGCCAGGCCGTGTACGAGGACCTGCTGCCCGGCGAGCGGATACGGCTGCACACCCGTTACGCGGAGGCCCTGCGCGACAGCGACGCCTACGCGGAGCTGGCCGCGCACACCTACGCCGCGGGGGACCACGAGCGGGCTCTGGCCTTCGCGTACCGGGCCGCGCACCGGGCCCGCCGCTCCTACGCCTACGACGAGCAGCGCCGCATGCTGGAGCGGGTCCTCGACCTCTGGGACCGTGTACGGGACCCGTCTGCCGCGCTCGGCACCGGCCCGAGCGGCACGGGCCCCCTCGACATCGGCCCCCTCGACTCCGGCCCGCGCGGCGCCGACCTGGTCGGCGTCCTGACCGAGGCCGCCGAGGCCTGCATGTTCAGCGGGGACTACCGGCGCGGCATCGACCACGCCACGGCCGGTCTCGCCGCCGTCGACGAGCGCCGTGCGCCCGAGCGCGCCGCCCTGCTGCTCGAACATCGCGGCAGGCTCCGGCACCGCCTCGGCGGCACCGGCAACGCCGACTTCGACCACGCGCTCAGGCTGCTGCCCGACGACGTCGGGAACGTGCTGCGGGGCCGGGTGCTCGGGGTCATGGCCATGGGGCTGCTGCCGGACGCCGACGCGGCGCGGTGGGCGTTCGACGAGGCCCTGCGCATCGGCCGGCACACCGGCGACGCGACCGTCACCGTCCGGGGCCTGCTCGGCACCGGCGCCCGCGACGGCGACCTCGGCGCGCTGGCGGAGGCCCGGGGCCTCGCCGAGCGGCTCGACAGCCACGATCTGCTCCTGACCGTGCCGATGTACGAGGCGATGGTGCACACCCGGACCGGCGAGCACCGGCGCGGCGTCGACGCGGCCCTGGACGGCTTCCGCCGCGCCCGCCGTTCCGGGCTCGGCCTCAGCCGGGGCGCCGATCTCGCCTGCTACGCCGCGCACGGCCTGATCCTGACGGGGCGGTGGGACCACGCGAGCGCGCTGCTCGACGAGGCGCTCGCCGAAGACCCGCCGCCGGCGGCCCGGCAGCATCTGCGCCGTCTCGTCGGGCGGCTCGCGCTGTGCCGCGGCGACGTGGCGGCAGCCGCGGCGGCGGCCTCCGGGCCCGCGGACGCGCTGCGCAGCACCGGCTTGCTCCAGCACTACCAACTGGTGTGCCTGCTCGCCGTCGCCCAGGGCGACCCGGAGGAAGCCGACCGCGTCCTGGGCCGCACCCTCGCCGACCCGTGGTTCACGCGGGTGCCGAGCAGTGAGGCCCGCTCCGTCCTGGTCACCGGAGCGTTGGTCCAGGAGGCACGGCTCGACGCCGACTGCAACGGCCCGACGGCGCAACAGGCCGAGGACCGTCGCACCGAACTCACCCTGCTCGACGCGGGGTTGCCCGAGTACGGTCGCCTCGACCGGGCGCGGCGCAGCCACCTCCACGCCCTCCTCCGCGGCGGCGGATGGCAGCAGGCGGTGAGCGCGTGGAGGGAGCTGGGGCAGCCCTACCACCTGGCCCAGTGTCTGCTGCGCGCGGGGAGGTCAGCGCTCGCCGCGGGTGACCTCACCGGCGGGTCGGCCCAGCTCGAGGAGGCGGCGGAGCTGGCCGACTCCCTGGGCGCGGCACCGCTCAGCCGCCGGATCGCCCTGGCGGCGGGCCAGGCCCCCGCGTCGCACGGCGCTCCCCCCGCACGCCCCGCCGAAGGCGCCGACGCACCCGGCACAGCGCACGGCACCGCGCGTCTCACCGCACGCGAACACGAAGTGCTGCTGCTCATCGCCGAGGGCCTGAGCAACCGGCAGATCGCGGGCCGCCTGCACATCTCCCCCAGCACCGCGGGAGTGCACGTCTCCCACATCCTGGCCAAACTCGGCGCCTCCACCCGCACCCGGGCCGCCGCCATCGCCCACCGGCAGGGGTGGACCGCCGCCGCGCCCCCGGAGTAGGGATCGCACCACACGGAGCGGCCCCTGGACACCGCCCTGTGCCAGTGGCCCCGCCGCCGGGACCTCATCCGCCCGGCGGTGACCCCGCCTCCTGGTCCGCCACCCGCATTAGGAGGCGGCAGGCGGGATCGCCCGAACGCAGGCAGGTGGTCGCGCAGTTGCGGGTGAGGGTCACCCCGAGGCCCTCGGACCAGCCCGCGTGGACGTCGGTGCACGGGCAGCGGTAGCCGTCCAGGGACCCGGCCATGCGCACCATGGTGACCGCGAAGTTCTGACGCATGGTCAGCTCGATGTCCCCGTTGGCGAGCACCGCGGTCCCGCCGTCGCGCAGCTCGCTCGGGAACATCCACTCGGAGCACAGGTCGTAGCGGCGGCGCAGCTCCTCGCGGTCCCCGGCGGGCCGACCGCCGCACTGGCGGACGATGCGCCGGCCCACCTGGACGGCCACGTACCGCAGGGCCTCGGCGTTGATCTCGTTGGCCACCTCGTGGCCGAACCTCGCGGCCACGCCCTGGTACCAGCGCGCGTCGTGCGTCCACCACTGCCGGTACACGTCCAGGGTGCGCGGCTTCGGGACCGTGCGCTCGCCGGTCCCGGTCACCGGCGCGCACCGCCGGGTCCCCCGGCGAGGGCGCGGGCGCGGAAGCGTTCGCGCAGTTCGCGCTTGAGCACCTTGCCGGTGGCTCCCTTGACGACGTCGTCCGCGTCCATCCGCAGCACCCCGGTCAGCGGCGGCAGTCCGGCGTCCGCCAGGGCCCGGTTGGCCTCGGCCGTCCAGTGGGCGTCGTCGTGCTCCGGCGCGTCCGGGCCGAACTGGAGCAGCGCCCAGGCCTCGGCCGTCCCGTCGCCGTCCCAGTCGGCGCGCACTCCTTCCGGTGCCACCGCCACCACCGTGCAGTCGTCGAGCACCGGCAGCTCGCGCAGCAGCAGTTCCTCCGTGCGGACGCTGAAGACGACCCCGGAGGCGGTGCGGACGGCGTCCGGTGCCCGGTCCAGGTGGTAGAAGTTGCCGTCCTCGTCCCGGTACGCGAGGTCGCCGGTCAGCCAGTAGCCGCCGAGCCGCAGCCGGTGGAAGGTGAGCGAGTCGTTCCAGTAGCCGGGCGAGAGCGTGGGCGAGCGCACGCCGAGGCGGCCCACCTCGCCGGGCGGCAGCGGGGTGCCGTCATCGGCGAGCACGGCCGCCTCGGCGAAGCTCATCGGCTTGCCGACGCAGCGCGCCGGGGACGGCTTGCCGAGCCGGTGGCCGTTGTGGAACAGGGAGTAGCCCGTCTCGGAGGAGCCGAGCCCGTCGGTGAAGACGGAGCCCCGCACCCGCTGCCGCTTCAGGTCCTGGCCGACCGTCTCGTGGCTGCCCTGCTCGATCAGCGCCCGGATGTGCGCCTGGTGCGCCGCGTCCCCGGTGTTGTACCAGGCCTCGACGCTCGACAGGTCGCGGGCGGCCAGGTCGTGCGCGGCCATCTCCCCGTACGTACCGGCGAAGGCGAACACCGTCGTGGGGCGGAAGGACTCCAGGGCGTCGATGACGTCCGCGCCCCGCTGGCTGGAGAGGAGCAGCACCGGTGAGCGCAGCAGGAAGCCGAACATCATGACCGACATGGCGGCGTTGTGGGAGCCGGGCAGGGCGACGAGCAGCCTGCCCATGGACGAGCCGACGGACAGACGCAGCCGGTGCAGTTGCGCGTACAGCAGCGTCGCGTGGGTGTGCGGGACGGCCTTGGGCATGCCGGTGGTGCCGGAGGAGTGGGAGATGATGACGGGATCGGTGTCGTGGTGGGCGTACGGGTAGCCCGGGGGCAGCGGCGCGCGGTCGTCCGCGCGGATGTCGGCCGCCGTGACGTGGAAGCCGAGGCCCGGCTCCGCCCGGTCAGGGGCGAGCACGGCGCTGTGCGCCTCGTCGGTGAGCGCGCCCACCGCCCCCTGGCGGCGCACGTACTCGCGTGCGGTCTCCGGGCGGAGGTTGCCGTTGACGAAGGACGGGATGGCGCCCAGCGAGGTGAGCGCGAGGAAGTTCACCGCGAACTCGGTGCTGGAGTACGTCTGGATCGCCACCGGGTCACGCGGCCGGACGCCCTGCGCGTGGTACCAGGCCGCGTAGACCTCGACGGCGTCGTGCAGTTCGCCGAGGGTCAGCATGTCGGGGCGGCTGCCCTCCGGGGCCTGCCAGGTGCCGTCGGTCCACAGCACCGGCTCGTCGGACGGCCTGCCGTACGCCGTGAGGCGGTGGATGACGTTCCCGGCGCCCAAGGCGGCGTCGGCGGCGATCCGCGCGCGTTCTTCCTTGGTGATCATGGTGGGGTCCCTTGGTTTCGGGCGGCCAGTGCGACGAGGCCGCGGAGGGTGCCGTATCCGTCCGGCGGGGCCGCCGGGGGCGGATGCGCGGGGAGCTCGGGCAGGTGCGGTACGGGGTCGTCGCGGTCGAGGAGGAGCGCCACGGCCAGGTCCTCCGCGGGCGGCACGGTGCCGAGCGCCCGGTGGGCCGCCGCGGCGCGGTCGCCCGCGGCCAGTTCGACGCCGACCAGCACCACCCGGTCCGCTTCTCCGGTCTCAAGGAGGAGGGCGCCGGTCGTGAGGAGTTCACCGGCGACGTCGTCCGGTACGGCGGTGGACAGCGACAGGAGCGGGCCCGTGACGGCGAGGTCCACGGCGAGCCGCCCGAGGATCGCGTTCGCGGTGCTCTGCATGAACAGCAGCGGCTGATGCGCCTGCCCGGCGACGAGCGACCGGCTGCCGGTGTCCAGGGTGGTGGCGTCCCCCACCGTGCTGGCGAGCACGATCGCGGTCCGGGCGCCGTCGCCGGGGGGCGCGACGCCCAGGCACCGGTGGACGGCCGCGTGCACCAGCGGGCTGAACGTGGACTCCACGAACCCCGGCACGGGTGGCGCCGACGCGTCGGACATCGCGGTGATCATGTGCGCTCCAGGACGAGTGCCGTGTTGACGCCGCCGAACGCCGCGTTGACGGTCATCGCCGCACGGAGGTCCGCCTTGTGCGGCCGGTTGGGTACGAAGTCCAGGTCGCACAGCGGGTCGGGCTCGGTGAAGCCCGCGGTGGGCGGCAGGACGCCGTCGCGCAGCGCGAGCAGGGTGATCACCAGCTCCACCACTCCGGCGGCCTCCAGGAGGTGCCCGGTCGTGCTCTTGGTGGAGCTGACCGGTACGGAGTCCGCGTACGGGCCGAACACCGCGCGCAGCCCCCGCGTCTCGGCCGGGTCGTTGTGCCGGGTGGCGGTGCCGTGCGCGTTGACGTAACCGACGCGCGGCAGCCCGGCGCCGCGCAGCGCGCGACCCGCGGCGGCGGCGAGCCCGGCGCCCTCGGGGTGCGGGCGCGCCACGTGGTGGGCGTCCCCCGCGACGCCCCAGCCGGTCAGGGCGGCGAGGGGGCGCGCGCCCCGGCGTCGCGCGCCGTCCGCCGATTCGAGCACCACGGCGGCGGCCCCGTCCCCGAGCAGCAGCCCGCTGCGGTCCGCGCAGAACGGCCGCACCGCGCCGTCGCGGGAGAGCGCGAACCCGGAGCCGAACTTGGCCAGGTTCTCCTCCTCCACCAGGTAGGCGCCCGCGCAGAGCACGGTGTCGGCCCGGCCGGAGGAGATCAGCAGACAGCCGTGCACGACCGCCATGGCCGAGGCGACACAGGCGCTCGTGAACGCGAGCCGGGTGCCGCGCACCCCGAGCGCGTCCGCCAGGGCGGCGGCCTGCCACGCGGGCACGGTCTCCACGACACCCGCGCCGCCGGCCCCGTCGCTCCCGGCGGCCCCGCCCGCGTCCGCGTCCCGCCCCCGCGTCCGCCAGAACCGGGTCAGGGCGGTGAAGTCGCCCGCGGTGCCCACCAGTACGTCCGCCCGCGCGCCCGCCGGCAGCCCCGCCATGCGGACCGCGGCGGCGGCGGTCTCGGCGAGCACCTCCCGCAGCGGGACGGCCGGGCCGTGGGTGGCGGCCGCGTCCGTGCGGTACGGGCCGGTGTCGAAGCGGGTGACGGGGGCGAACGCGGGCCGCCCGTCGAAGACGCCGTCGCGCAGCGCCTCGGCCCCGGTGCCGAAGGCGGTCCGCACCCCGTACCCGGTCAGCAGCACCTCACGTCTCACGGGCACCCGCCTCTTGGGTCCCCGCCGCGTGCCCCGTGAGGTAACGGGTGATGCTGCGTACCGAGGTGAAGCCGGTGAGGTGCGCCTCGGCCGGTTCGACCACCAGGCCGTGGCGCAGCTCCAGTTGGTGCAGGAACCACACCAGGCCGAGGGAGTCCAGGGCGATCTCGGTGTCGTCGTCCAGTTCGGACGGGAGACCGGAGTAGATCTTGGGGTCGGAGAGCAGTTCCCGTACCGCGTCGGGGCCGATCGGGCGGCCGGGGCCGGTCATGCCGTGGCGCCGCGGCCGATGACGTCAAAGACCAGGTCGCCCAGTTTCATCGCGCCCACGGGTTCGATGTCGGCGTCCTGGAACTTGACGCCGAAGCGGCGCTCCAGACGCATGGTCAGCTCGATGAGGCTCAGCGAGTCGAGGTCGATGCCACTGGAGCCCAGCGTGGTGTCGTCGGTGACCTCGTCCGTGTCGAGGGGGTGGTTCATGTCGTCGGTGATCGTGGTGAGGACGAACGTACGGATCTCTTCCTGCAAGGTGGTCTGCATGGGGGGAGTCCTTCCGGTACGGGGCCGAGGGCGCCGGTCAGTTGTCGGCGGGAGCGGAGGCAGAGGCGGCGAGCAGCACGTCGTGGCGGCGGACGAGCTTGCCGTTGGAGGTGCGGGGCAGGTCCGGCAGGACGCGGACGACCCGGGGCGTCTTGTAGTCGGCGAGCCGCTCCCGGCACCAGCGCAGGAGCTCCGCCGCGGCCGGGCCGCCCCTGGCAAGCGTGGTCACGTACGCCTCGATCGCGCCGGAGTGCACCACCACGGCCCCGGTGACGCCGGGGTGGCCGCGCAGGGCGGTCTCCACCTCGCCGAGGTCGACGTTGAGGCCGCCGACGATCACGACGGAGTCGCCCCGGCCGAGGAGCCGCAGGGTGCCGTCGGGGGCGAGTTCCGCCCGGTCGCGGGTGCGCAGCCAGTGGTCCTCGTACCGGTCGCCGTGCGTGCCGTCGTCGGAGGTGAACAGGTACGGCGAGCCGTCCGGCAGCCACACCTCCGCCTCGCCCGCGCGGACCCGCAGCCGTACGCCGGGGGCCGCGCGGCCGACCGAGGGCCGGGTGGTGCCGCCGACGTCCATCGTGACGACGCCCGTCTCGGTGGTGCCGTACGACTCGCCGACGCGGACGCCGAACCGGTCGGCGAACCGCTCGGCGGTCTCCGGAGGCATGATCTCGCCGCCGGAGACAGCAGCGCGCAGCGCGGGCAGGACGGGCAGTTCGCGGGCGGTGCCGAGGAGTTCGTAGTGGAACGGCGTGCCGAACACCGCCTGGACGCGGTGCTGTTCGGCGGCGGCGAGGATGTCCCGGGCCGCCACGCGCCGCGCGAACACCACTGTGACGCCCGCGGCCAGCGAGTGCAGGAGCCCGGCGACGAGGCCGAAGCTGTGGGCGGTCGAGCTGAGCAGCAGCACGCTCTCACCCCGTACCGGCATGCCCTCGACACGCGTGAACCGGTCGACCTCCGCCGCCAGGGAGGCCGCGGTCCGCCCGATGGCCTTGGGCAGGCCGGTCGAGCCCGAGCTGAACTGCACGAGCCCGTGCCCGGACGCCCGCAGGCGACCGTCCGGGCAGCGGGTGGTCACCAGCTCGTAGCGGGCCTGGAAGCCGAGGGGCGAGACACCCGTCACTCCGCTGTCGACCACGAACCGGGGGCGGCACAGCGAGCGCAGGGCCGCCACCTCGGGGGGTTTGAGGCGGTGGTCGACCAGGAGGACCTGCGCGCCGAGGCGCCACAGGGCGAGGACGACCTGTATCTGGGTGTAGCTGGGCGGCACCTGGACCAGCACCGTGTCGCCCGCGCCGATGCCGTGCGCGGCGAAGACCGACGCCTCGAAGGCCACGGCGTCGGCGTTCTCCGCGCGGGTGAGGACGTGGTCACCGTGGACCAGGCAGGGCAGGTGTCCCGGGTGCGCGCCGAGGAGCCGGCCGACGAGATCGGCGGGGTCGACGGGGCCCGGCAGGCCGCCGCCCACCGGCTCTCTCTGCCCGGCCATCCGCTCTCTCTGCCCGGTCATCAGCTCTCCTTGCAGAACTCGCCTATGGGCAGGCCCACATGGCGCTGGTCGGTGGCCAGATACCCGAGCAGTTCGTCGCCGTGCCGCAGCTCGGTGACGTTGAGGACCTTGCCGCCGGGGCCGAGCACCCGCACGTGCCAGTCGTCCTGCACGGTCAGGCTCACCTCCGTCCCGTCGGCTGCGTGGGCGGTGACGGTCAGCAGGGGCCGGGACTCCAGCTTGGCCCGCCCGACGAGGACGCGCCGGGTGCGGCCCTCGGCGTCGACAGCGAGCGTCGTACTGCCCGAGCGGAGTTCGCTGAGGTAGTTGGTGCGGTTCCCCGGGCCGAGTACGTAGGAGTGCAGGGCCCCGGCGTTGACCCGGAAAGGACGCGTCGGCATGTACGGCAGCGGATGGGTCTCGCTGCAGCACAGGATGAAGCCGGTGGAGTACGAGCCGACCAGGATGCCCTCGTCCTCGGCGAAGTGCGAGCAGGTGTCCACGCACACCCGGTCGCCGAGCCCGTGGTGCTCCACCCGGTCGACGGTCAGCGTGGTCAGTTCGAGGGGTGGCGAGTCGGCCCTGAGCAGCCGGGTCAGGGCGAAGACCTCGTCTGCGCTCGCGGGGGCCAGCAGGACGCCGTCCGAGCCGCGTTCGAGGACGTCGAGGACGATGCCCGCCTCCTCCAGGTCGGCGCAGGCGGTGACCAGCCGGCCGTCGGCGCGGTCGGCGGCGGCCAGCACGATCTCCAGGGGGATCTTGGTCGGATCGGCGAAGCGGACCACGGTGTGGGGCAGCACGACGGCGGCGGCGCAGGCGAGCCGCAGCGTCCGGTCGTCGTGCACGTCGACCCAGCCGACGGCCTCGGGGCCGAGGTCGCCCAGCTGGGCCTCGTCGGTCACCACGGTGGGGTTCACGCCCATGACGGTCGGCGGGAGATCCTTCAGGAGCTTCTCGTCGTCGCAGAGCACGCCGTGCACCCGGGAGTGCAGGGCGGCGTCCAGGACGGACTCGAGCCGTTCGCTCGGCACGGTCCGGAGGTCGATCCAGGCGAACTTCATGCGGCACCTGTCGCAATCGTCGAAGGGTGAGGGGAGGTTGCTCCGTTCGCTCCCGCCGTGCCGTTCGCTCCCGCCGTGCGGGGCTCCACGGCGTGCACGACCGCGGCGAGCCGGGCCGTCAGCGAGGCCGGTGACGGCGCGGAGAAGATCCGGCGGCCGACCGCGAGCCCTCGGCAGCCGGAGCGCATCAGGGAGGTCCCGTAGCCGATCAGGTCCGAGCCGTCGAGCGGTCCGCCCGCGGCGAGCACGGGGACGGGGCAGCTGTCCACCACCTCGGACATCCGCCCGAGCGGCAGCGTCACCGAGGTCTTGACGAGGTCGGCGCCCAGGTCCACGGCGACGTTGACGGCGTGCGCGAGCAGCGCCGGGTCGTGCGGGTCGGTGACGCGGGGGCCGCGCGGGTAGATCATCGCGAGCAGCGGCATGTTCCACGCGTCGCAGGAGGCGGCCACGGTGCCGAGGTCGGCGAGTTGCCGGTGCTCGGTGGCCGAGCCCAGGTTGACGTGCACGCTCACCGCGTCCGCGCCGAGGCGCACGGCCTCCTCGACGTCCCCGACGAGCACCTTGGCGTCGGTGTCGGCCGCGTGCGCGGTCCCGGCGCTCAGATGCATGACGAGGCCGCAGTGGCGCAGGATGGAGGCGGAGATGGTGCGGGCCCGGCCCTTGTGGACGACGATCGCGTCGGCGCCGCCGTCCACCAGGGACCGGATGAGACCGTCCCAGCGGGCCTGCGGCACCACGGGGCCGTCCGAGACACTGTGATCGAGCGGCACGAAAAGGTATCTTCCGTCGCCCGCCGCTGAAAGCCTGCGCATGCGGAATGATTTGCCGGAGTCGGCCATGTACCGGATACACCTCCCCAAAACGCCACAACGGACGGATCACGTTCGGTACCGAAGGATCGAGCCGGAACAATCCGGATTGAGCCGGATCGGGCCGGGTCCGGACGGATCGAGACGGATCGAGCGGGATCAAGAATGACACCGAGAATGACACAGTCCGGAAGTGGCGAACGGATATCGGTATTCCATAACTCCGCGGTTATGCGGCTCTGAGAACCGTCTGAGAATTCTCTGCCAGGCTGTGCCGGACCGCTCCGTTCCGCGCGGCTGCCCCGCGCGGCGCCCCTCAGGAGGCCGACGTGACATCCGCGACCGACCGGGTACGTATCGCCCTCGCCTTCCACGGCGGGCGCGGCCACACCGCCGCCCTCGCCGAGGCCGTCAGGGCCGGGGCGGAAGGGGTGCCGGACACCGAGGTCAGCGACGTCCCGGTGGACGGGATCGACACTCCGGGGTGGCAGACGCTCGACGCCGCCGACGCGATCGTCTTCGGCGCCCCGACCTACATGGGCACGGCTTCGGCGGCCTTCCACACCTTCGCCGAGGCCAGCAGCAGGCGCTGGTTCCTCCGCGCGTGGCAGGACAAGCTGGCGGCCGGCTTCACCAACTCCGGCTCCATGGCGGGCGACAAGTCCGGCACCCTGGGCTACTTCGCCACCCTCGCCGCGCAGCACGGCATGCTGTGGGTGAATCTCGGTCTGCCGCCGGGATGGAATTCCGCGAACGGCAGCGAATGGGACCTGAATCGCCTCGGTTTCTCCTTGGGCGCCGGGGCGCAGTCGAATGTGGACGACCGGTCGGGAACGGTGCACAAAGCGGATCTCGCCACCGCGGAGCACCTCGGGCGCCGGGTCGCCGAACGCGCCCATGTCAGCGTCGCGGGCGGGCGGGCCCTGCGGCAGTGACCGCGCCGTCGCCGCCGGTTCCCCCGGGCTCCGCCGCCGACAGCGGCCGGGATCGCACCGGTGCGCCCCGGCAGTGGTGGACCGTGTCCGTGGCGGTGCTCGCGCAGACGCTGGTCCTGCTCGACCACACGATCCTCAACATCGCCCTCGAAACCCTCGCGGAGCCGGGGGCCGGGCTCGGCGCGAGCCCCGCGGAGCTGGCGTGGGCGGTCGCCTCGTACTCACTGGTCTTCGCCGCGTGCGGCTTCCCCGGCGGCGCGCTCGCCGACCGGTTCGGAGCCCGCAGGGTGCTGGTCGCCGGGCTGCTGGTGCTCGGCGCCGCCGCGCTCGCGGCGGCCTTCTCGCCGAACGCGGCCGCGCTGATCGCCGCGCGGGGGTGCATGGGCGCCGGCGGGGCGCTGATCACCCCGGCGACGCTGGCGCTCGTCACCCGGCACACCACGGCCTCGGCACGGCCCAGGGCTCTCGCGGTGTGGGCCTCCTCCGGGGCGGTGGCCGTCGCGCTCGGGCCGCTGGTGGGCGGCGCGCTCCTCGAACACTTCTGGTGGGGCTCGGTGTTCCTGCTCAACCTGCCGGTGGTGGCGGTGTGCCTGGCCGGGGCGGGGCTCCTGGTGCCGAGGACCCGGCAGGTCGAGCGCAGGGGACTCGACCTGCCGGGCCTCGCGCTGTCCGTGGCCGGGCTCGGGCTGCTGGTGTACGGCGCCGTGCGGGGCGGTGGCCGGGCGGGCTGGTCGGACCCGGGCACGCTGGTGGCGCTGGCGGCCGGGCTCGTCCTCCTCGCGCTCTTCACGGTGGTGGAGCGCGCACGGGCCGAACCAGGCCTGGACGTACGCCTCTTCGCCGAGCCCCGGTTCGCGTGCGGCGGCCTGGTGCTGCTGCTCCTCTTCTTCGGCCTCGCGGGCCAGCTCTTCTACTGCGCCTTCTACCTCCAGGGCGTGCGCGGCCTCTCGGCGCAGGGGGCGGGGGCGGTGATGATGTCCGCCGCGGGCGGCATCGTGCTCGGCAACCAGGTGTCCCCCGCGCTCACCCGGACCCTGACGGTGCGCTGGGTCACCGCCGCCGGGACGGTCCTCGCGGGCCTCACCTTCGGCGGCTATGTGTTCCTCGACGGGGACAGCCCGCCGGTGTGGCTGGTGCTGCTCCTCTTCGCGCAGGGTGCCGGGGTCGGTCTCGTGGTCGCGCCGATGACCACGGAGATGATGGCCGCGATCCCGCCCCACCAGACCGGCGCCGGGGCGGCCGTGGCCGCGGCGGCCCGGCCGGTCGGCAGCGCGCTCGGGGTCGCGGTGCTCGGCTCGGTGCTCGCCGCCTCCTACCGCCGTGCGGTACGGCCCGCCCTCGACGGGCTGCCGGGTACGGCCCGGGAGCGCGCCCTGGACTCCGCCGAGGCCGCCCGGTCCCTGGCCGGGACGCCGGGCGGTGCGGACCTCCTGGCCGCCGCGGACCGCGCCTATCTGCACGCCATGCACGTCACCGCCTTCTGGACGGCGCTGCTCACTCTCGGCGGCGCCGTGCTCGTCGTCGCCCACCTCCGGCCGCGGGAATCGAGGTACGAGGCACACCATGGACATGGGACTGCGCCACCTGCGGGTCGTGCTCGTCGTCGCTGAGTCGGGGAGCATCAGCCGCGCCGCCGCCACCCTGAAGATCGCCCAATCCGGTCTGACCGCCCAGTTGCGGCGCATCGAGCGGGAGTTCGGCGGGCCGCTGTTCCGGCGGCGTCCGGACGGCGTCGTCCCCACGGAACTGGGCCTGCACGTCCTCGGCAGGGCGGGCGAACTCCTCGACGGCTTCGGCGATCTGCTGACCACGGCCAGGGCCCTGGCCCGTACCGCCGAGCCGCCCGGGGCGATCGCTCTCGGCGGGGTGGACAGCCCCTGGGTGCCCGCGGTCGCCGCGGTCGTACGGGACCGGCTGCCGGACCACGAGCAGCTCACCTATCTGGAGCCCTCCTCCCGGGACGTACTGGACCTGCTGCGCGCAGGGAAGGTCGCGCTCGCCCTCGTGCACGAGTTCCCCGACGTCGCGCCGCCGCGCCTGCGCGAGTTCGCGGCGCGCGACCTCGGCACGGAGCCGGTCCTGATCGGTCTCCCCGCCGGGCACCGCCTGGCCCGGCGGCGGACGGTCGCCCTCGACGAACTCGCCGGTGAGACGTGGGTGGCGCCCGGCGAGCGCTCCGACGGGCTCGGCCTGAGCCTCAGGGTCGCCTGCGAGCGGGCCGGGTTCACCCCCCGCTTCCGGTACTTCGGCGCCGACCGGACCACGGCGGCGGCCATCGTGGGCGCGGGCGGTGCGGTGGGCGCCTTCGCCCCGCCGGACGCCCGGCTGCCCGGCGTCACGCTCATCCGGGTGCGCCAGGGGCCGCTCTGGCGCCGCACCTGGCTGGTCTGGAAGACCGAGTCGCCGCTGGCGGGGCTCGCGGAGTCCCTGGACCCGGAGTTGCTGGGGCCGCGTCTGCTGGCGGTGTGAGGCCGGTGCTGGCGGTGTGAGGCCGGGCGGGGCGACGCACCTGCCCGTCGTTCGGTGCGGGGGCACCTGGGGGCTCTCCCGGATCTCCCCTGAAGCACCCGCACCGACACTGCCCCTGCCCTCCTCCCGCTCCCCGCGGCAGCGCCCCTGCCCACCTCCCGCCCACCACGGCAGCATCCCCGCCCACCTCCCTTTCACCGCGGCAACGCCCCCGGCCGCCGTTCCCCCGCTGCCACGCCCGCCGGGCCCGTGCGCTGCCGGGGCACGGTGTCCGTGCCCGCCCGTGCCGCCGGGAGGTCCACCGTGAACACCGCGCCGCGTCCCGGCTCCCCGTCGGCGGTGATGCGGCCACGGTGGGCCTCGACGACCTCGCGGGCCAGTGCGAGGCCGAGGCCGAAGCGCCTGCCCTGGCCGGTGTTCCCGCGGGCGAACCGTTCGAAGACACGGTCCGCCTCGTCGCGGTCGAAGCCCACGCCGGTGTCGCGCACGGACAGCGACACGGTGCCGGGGGCCGGGGTGTCCACGGCCACCGTGATCTCGCCGCCGGCCGGGGTGTGCCCGAGGGCGTTGTCGAGGAGGCAGGCGATCACCCGGCGCAGCGCCGACGCGGTGCCCGGCACCACATGGGGCCCCGGCCCGCGCCGCAGCCGTACGGTCACCCCCCGCACCTGGGCCCTGGCGTCCTCGGCGGCCACCGCCTCCTCGGCGAGCACCGCCAGGTCGACCGGGTCGCGGGCGCCCGGCGACTGGCGCAGCCGCGCCGAGAGGAGGAGGTCCTCGATGACGTCGCCGAGCTGCCGCGTCCCGGTCACCAGGCGCTCCAGGTCGGCGGCCAGGTCCTCGGGGTCGGAGGTGCCGGAGCGCCGGGCGAGGAGCTGGGCACGGGTGTGGAGTTGGGTCAGCGGCGTGCGCAGTTCGTGGCTGGCGTCCGCGACGAACCGCCGCTGCCGGTCCAGGGCCTCCGACAGCGGGGTCATCGCCCGCCGCGCGAGCTTGCCGCTGGCGACGGCGACGAGCAGGAGACCGATCGACTCCGCCGCCCCGAAGGCGATGAGCAGATGCCTGCGGTCGGCGCGCTGGAACCGCTCGCCGTACGCGGCCTGCACCACCGACGAGCCGCGCCACGCGGTCCGCACCGTGTAGTGCCGGCCGTGCAGCACCACGCGTTCGAGCTTCGGCGGGGCGCCGTCGCGGACCGCGGCCATGCTGGAGCGCAGGGGAAGGCCGGGGGGCATGCCCGGGGTGTGGGAGAGGACGCCGCCGCTCTCGATGCTCATGAACACGCAGACGGGCGGGGAGTCGATGGTGTTGTGGTCGATGCCCCACTGCGTCTCGCGCTCCGCGTCGGCGCGCTGGGCGACGAGGACGACGCCGTAGACGATGGCGCCGACGAGGAGCGTGATCACGGACATCACCAGGGAGATCCGCAGAGTGATCATCCACTGGGCGCGCGAGAGCCTGCGCCGCTCGGCGTCGGGCATCCGCTCGCGCCCGGCGAGGCGCACGGAGAACCGTGCGGGCAGCCGCACCGGAACCCGTCCGGGAAGCCGCGCCGGGAGCCGCGCGGAGAGCCGCTCCGCGAGTCCCACGGGGAGCCGCACGGGCGCTCTCACAGCGACCCCGCCTGGTAGCCGCGCCCGCGCACGGTGCGGATGACCTCGCGGCCCAGTTTGCGCCGCAGGTAGTAGACATAGGTGTCGACGATGGAGTCGGCGGAGGTGTCGGGGAACACGCGGCTGCGCAGCCGCGCGCGCTCGTGCACCCGCCCCGGTTCCCCGGCGAGCGTGTGGAGCAGGTCGAATTCGCGCAGGGACAGTTCGACCTGCCGCCCGTCGGCGAGGCGCACCTCACGCAGGCTCAGGTCGAGCTGCCCCGCGCCCAGAGGCAGGAGTTCGGCCCCGGACAGCTCGCGCCGGTGCAGTGCCCGCACTCTGGCGAGGAGTTCGTCCACTTCGAAGGGTTTGACCAGGTAGTCGTCGGCGCCGGAGTCGAGCCCGGCGACGCGCTCGTCCAGCTCGCCGAGGGCGGTGAGCAGCAGGACGCGGGCCCGCACCCCGACCCGCCGCATCCGCTTCACCAGTTCCAGGCCGTCGATGCCGGGGAGTCTGCGGTCGATCACCATCACCTGGTGCCGCCGGGCGAGGCCCAGATGCAGTCCGCGCTGACCGTCGAGCGCCACCTCGACGTGGTAGCCCTCACCCGTGAACAGATCAGCCAACATGTCCGCAGTTTCTCGGTCATCCTCGACTAATAACAGCCACACTCGATCAATTTCTGGCTGATTCGAAAGCATTTGTTCATCTTCGCAGTGCATTCGCGGGCTCGCGCGGGTAACCGGGAAAGTCCGCCGTCCCGGCGGGGCCAGGAACGGGCCCTATACCCCGTTCAGACGCTAAAGCGCTGTTCACGGAGTTCACCGGCCACCTGGCCAAACAGTTGGCAGGTAGGACAGGATATCGTTTGCGGACGGCGACCAACCGGCTTGTTCTTATGGCGTGTTGGCTGAAAATGCATGCCGCCGGATTCGCCGGAAGTTCACTGCGATCGAGAGGAAGCCCGGAAGTGCTGAGGAGCGCGGTGAGACAGTTCGGGCCCCCCAGAGGGCCTCGATGCGCCCACCGGCTCCACTCGCCGACGGCTTCTCCCCTCGGGCCGGCCCCCGGGACCGCACGTCACCCCGTGCCGTGGTCCTCGTAGCCGAGGCCCCTCCCCTCTCGACGGTCCCTCCCGCTCGACGGGCCTCGTGTGCCCACCGGCCGCCGGACGGGCCGGTGGCACCCGGCTGCCCCGCTCCCCCTCGACACCCGTAAGAGGACATAGATGACAGACCTGATACAGGCCACGTCGGTGGTCCCCTCAGTTCTGGCCCTGGCCGCCGGCGGCACGGCCTGGCGGTTCTGGGGCCAGTACCGGCGCGAGCGCCGCACCGGCGACCGCCTCCGTGAGCAGGCGGCGGAGTTCGCCGGCCGCCAGCGCGCCACCGAGGACGTGCTGGCACAGCTCACCAACGGTGTGATACCCGGGCTCGGCGCCGAGGCCGAGCGTGTCGGCACCGGTCGCGGCGTCGACTTCGCACTGCCCGAGCCGCTCGTGAACACCCTGCTCGCACAGCGGCTCACGGAGCTGGCCAACTCCGCCGCGCACACGGTGCGCAAGGTGCAGTACGACGCACAGACCAGCACGAACACCCAGATCACCGGCGCACAGCAGGCCGCGCAGGAGTCCAGCAGGGCCGCCGTGCGCGCCGTCTCCTCCGCCATGGTGGGCATGGCGTCGAAGCTGAGCCAGCGCGTCAGCCAGGGCGTGCGGCGGCACGAGGGCGACGAGGCGTACGAGACGCTCGTCGGCATCGACCACCCCACGCAGCAGATGCTGCTCGTCGCCCAGAACTACGTGGTCCTGTCTGGAGGCAAGCTGTCGCGCCGGTGGCCGGCCACCCCGATGACCGATGTGGTGCGGGCCGCGATGGGCAGCATCGAGGAGTTCGAGCGGGTCGAGCACCAGGATCTCGACATCGCGGTGACCAGCCGGGCCGTCGGACCCGTCGTCCACGCCCTCGCGGTGCTCCTGGACAACGCCGTCCGCTACTCCCCCTCCACCTCCCGTGTGCACGTCGCCTTCCAGGAAGGGCACCACGGGGTCTCGGTCATCGTGGACGACGCCGGTCTGCGCATGAACGACGAGCAACTCCTCTGGGCCAGAGCCATTCTGACGGGCGCTCAGCGCGACGACATCAACCAGCTCGGCGCGCACCCGCAGACCGGTCTGCGGGCCGCCGCTGCCCTCGCCGGTGACTACGGCTTCCGGATCGACGTGGAGGCCCCGAACCCGTTCGGCGGGACCCGCGTCTATCTGTTCCTCCCCAAGAGCCTGCTGACCGCCGCGGCCCCGCCCAGGCCCCGGCCGGCACCCGCCGCCGCGCCCCGCACCACCGCCAGCGGACTGGCCGTCAGGTCGCGGGCGCGGAACACCAGCGCCCCCGCGGCCGGACGCCCCGCCCCCTCCCGGAACCCCGCGGACCGCCAGGACCCGGCCCCGGGCCGCCCCGCCGTCGCCGCCGCCTGGGCCGCGGGGACGCGCAGCGCCCGTACCCAGGACCCGTCGGACCCGTCCACCACCCCGCACGAAGGAGCCCGACCGTGACCACCGGCAATGAACTCGGCTGGCTGCTCGACCGTTCGCTCGGCACGCTGGAGGGCGTCAGGCACGCCGTCCTGATGAGCTCCGACGGTCTGCTGCACTCGCGCACGTCGGGCATCGGGCAGGACGCCGCGGAGAAGTTCGCCGCGATCACCGCCGCGGTGCGGGCGGCCGCCCTCGCGTACGACGAGGAGACCGGCGGCGGTGGCACCCGGCAGGCCCTGATCGAGCTGACCAACCACGTGGGCCTCATCACCCAGGCCGGCGGCAACACCATGCTGTCGGTGCAGACCACGGGCCCCGACGCCGACATCGGCCTGATCACCCATCACATGCTGGAGCTGGCCCAGCGCGTCGGCCACGAGATGAAGGTCGCAGCGCGGGGGCCTTCCGCCGAAGGCCTCCCGACGACGTGAGCGGGCCGCGCCGGGACCCGGACCTGGTCAGGCCCTACGTCCGTACCGACGGGCGGGTGCGTGCCCACCCGGATGTGCGCCTCGAGACCGTGGTGCTCGCCGCGAGCGGCCCGAGTGCGGGCCTCGGCGCGGACGCGCGGGCGGTCATGGGCCTGTTCGACCGGGCCGGGGGCGGCGGACTCGCGGTGGCGGACATCGCGGCCGCCCTGGAGTTCCCTCCGTCCGCCGTCCGCATCATCGTGTCCTCGCTCATCGACGAGGGCCTGCTGACCCGGCCGGTCCCCGCCGGTGCCGGCCAACCCGAAACCGATCTGCTCCAGGAGGTACTGCGTGGTCTCCGCGCCCTCGTCTGACGGCCTCATCTATGTGCCCCCCGGCGTGACCCGCTCCGCGAAGATCGTGATCTCGGGAAGTTTCGGCGTCGGCAAGACCACCTTCGTCGGCAGCGTCTCCCAGATCCCGCCGCTGCGCATGGAGGAGCGGATCACCCAGGCCAGCGCCGGTGTCGACGACCTGGCGCGGGCACCGCGGAAGACGACCACGACGGTCGGTCTCGACTTCGGGCGGCTGCACCTGAGCGACGCCCTGGTCCTGTATCTGTTCGGCACCCCCGGCCAGGACCGCTTCCGGCCGCTGTGGGCGGGGCTCACCGAGGGAGCCCTCGGGGCGCTTGTGCTCGTCGACACCCGCAATCTGGAGGCCTCCTTCGAGATCCTCGCCCTGCACGAGGCGCAGGGCACGCCCTACGCCGTGGCGGTCAATCTGTTCGACGGCGCCCCGTACTACCAGCTCGACGAGATCCGCCAGGCCCTGGACCTGGATCCGGAGACCCCGCTGACGACGTGCGACGCGCGCGAAGGCGGCTCCGGTGTCCTGGCCCTGATCACGCTCTGCGAGTACCTGTCCCACCAGCACGCACCCGCTCACGCACCCGCTCACGCATCCGTTTTGGAGCCGCGCCCGTGACAAGCCCGACCACCACCCCCGAGGCCCCGGCGCACCGGGCCGCCCTGTACGACGCCGGGTTCGCGGCCGATCCGCACGCCGCGTACGAGCGGATGCGGGCCGAGTTCGGACCGTTCGTGCCGGTGGACCTCGTCCCCGGGGTCCCCGCGACCCTCGTCATCGGCTACTCCCAGGCCCGGCGGATCCTCAACGACCCGCTGCGCTTCCCCGCCGACCCGCGGGTGTGGGAGCAGTCCGTACCGCAGAGCTGCCCGGTCCGGCCCATGATGGAGAGCCGCCCCAACGCGCTGCGGTCCACCGGTGTGGCGCACACCCGCTACCGGTCGGCGAACACCGCCGCGATCGACGCCGTCGACCAGCACCGGCTGCGCTCCCTCGTCGAGGAGGTCGCCGACGCCACCATCGCCGAGTTCCGCGCGGCGCAGGGCGCCGACCTGCTCGTCCAGTACGCCTGGCCCATCGCCTTCCGGGTCCTGAGCGCCCTGCTCGGCTGCCCCGACGAGATCGGCCGCAGGATCGCCGACGGCATGGCCAAGATCTTCGAAGGCGTGGACGCGGCCACCGGCAACGAGATCCTGTCGGGGGCCGTCGCCGACCTGGTGGCGCTGCGCCGCAGGCGGCCCGGCGACGACATCACCTCCCGGCTCCTCGCGCACGCCGCGGACCTCGACGACGTCGAGATGGCGCATCAGCTCGTCACGCTCTACGGCGCCGGGATCGAGCCGCTGACCAACCTGATCTCCAACACCGTCCTCAAGATCCTCATCGACGACCAGTTCTCCGGGGACCTGCACGCAGGCGGCTCCTCGGTGCGCGAGGCACTCGACACCGTCCTCTACACCGACCCGCCCCTGGCGAACTACTGCATCAGCTACCCGCCCCACCCCGTCGACGTCGACGGCTTCCTGCTGCCCGCGCACCAGCCCGTCGTCGTCTCGATGGCCGCCTGCAACAACGATCCCGCACTCGGGGAGCAGCGCGTCGCCAGCAATCGCGCGCATCTGTCCTGGAGCACGGGGCCGCACGCCTGCCCGGCTCGCCCGCACGCCTATCTCATCGCCGAGACGGCCATCACCCACCTCCTGGACGCACTGCCGGAGATGGATCTCGCCACCGCGCCGGGTGAACTGACCTGGCGCCCCGGCCCGTTCCACCGGGCTCTGGCCGCGCTCCCCGTGGTGTTCCCCGCCGTCTCCCCCGCCGCCGCAACAGCCTGAAGGGAATTCCGCCATGGCCCCGCCCACGCGCCCGATCACGCTCGACCCGACCGGGTTCCGCGCCCACGACGAGCACCGGGAACTGCGCAGGCACGGCAGCGCGGTCCCCGTCGACCTGCTCGGCGTGACCGCCTGGTCCGTCTCCGATCCCGCGGTCCTCAAGGAGTTGCTGACCAGCACGGACGTCTCGAAGGACGCGCGCGCCCACTGGCCGCGGTTCCAGGAGACGGTGCGGAGCTGGCCGCTCGCCCTGTGGATCGCGGTGGAGAACATGTTCACCGCCTACGGGGGCGACCACCGGCGGCTGCGCCGCATGGTCGCCCCCGCCTTCAGCCACCGCCGCATCGCCGCACTCCAGCAGAACATCGACACCGTCGTCACCGGCATCCTCGACGACCTCGCCGCCCTTCCCGCAGGTGCGACGGTGGACCTGCGCGAGCGCCTCGCCTACCCGCTGCCGATCGCGGTCATCGGTGACCTCATGGGCGTGCCCGCCGGGCAGCGCGACGCCTTCCGCCGGGTCGTCGACGGCGTCTTCGACACCACTCTCACCGCCGAGCAGTCCGAGGCCAACACCTCGGCGCTGTACGGGGCGCTGCAACAGCTCATTGACTCCAAGCGCGCGGAGCCGGGCGACGACATGACGTCCCTCCTGATCACGTCCCGCGACACGGACGAGGAGGGCGGTCTCTCGGAGGACGAGCTGCGCGACACCCTGCTCCTCATGGTCAGCGCCGGGTACGAGACCACGGTGAACGTCATCGACCAGGCGATCACGCAACTGCTCACCCACCCCGACCAGCTCGACCTGCTGCGGACGGGCAAGGTCGGCTGGGAGGACGCCGTCGAGGAGACGCTCCGCTTCGAACCGGCCATCCGTCATCTGCCCCTGCGGTACGCGGTGACCGACATCGAGCTGCCCGACGGGCAGACCATCGCCCGGGGCGAGGCGATCCTCGCCTCCTACGCGGCGGCCAATCGCCACCCCGCCCTGCACGGCGACAGCGCGGACTCCTTCGACATCGGCCGCCCGGTCAAGGAGCACCTGGCCTTCGGCCACGGGGTCCACTTCTGCCTCGGCGCCCCGCTGGCCCGTATGGAGATCGCCACGGCCCTGCGGCTGCTCTTCGCGCGCTTTCCCGACCTCGAACTCGCCGTGCCGGTCGCGGAGTTGCAGCCGCTGGGTTCCCTCATCAGCAATGGCCACCAGTCCTTGCCGGTCCGTCTACGGCGGCCGACCGCCTGAAACTCTGAGACGCCGTCGAGGGCGCCCGGCAGACTCACGGCTGCCGGGCGCCGCAACGAGTCATTGAAACGAACGTTCTACTCAGAGCAGTTGGTATACGACGCACGTCGGCCAGCACGAACCGCGGCCCGGCCCCGGCCCTGTCAGACCGCGCTGAACGGATGGGCGGCCGTCGCGGAGCGCGGCGGCCAGGCGCGGGGGGCCAGGATGCCGAGGACATAGGCGCGGGCGACGAGGGCGGGGCGGGTCGCCGCGCCCAGGAGGTGCCGCAGCCGGCTCAGGTGGTAGTCGACCGTCTGCCGGGACAGCTTCAGGGAGGTGGCGATGTCGCCGTTGCTGCTGCCCTCCGCGAGCAGGGAGAGGATGCGGATCTGTGCGGCGGTCAGCGACGGATGGGCCTCGTGGGCGAGGCTCTGGTGGGTGACGACGGCCCAGACGTGCCGGGCCCGGCCCGCCGAGTGGCCGATCGTCGTGAGGTGGAGCTGTGCGCGGCGCTGGAGGCCGTGGGCGTCGACGAGGACCGCGGAGATCTCCACTCGCCTGGTGCGGCGGGCTATCAGGCCGTTCCAGCGGCGGTGCAGCGGGCCGAGGTCGGGTTCAGGGGCGAGCAGGGTGTGCGCGCGGCGGCCGACGAGGTCGTGCACGCCGAGCTGGAAGAGGCCCGCGGCCGCCGCGCTCGCTTCGAGCACGCGGCCGTTCGCCGAGAGCAGCGCGCAGGGCAGGCCGCTGTGGTCACGCAGGGCCTGGAGGTTCTCCTCGGCCTGCTGCCGCTGCGCCGTGGCGCGCAGATGGTCGGTGACGTCCACGTAGATCCCGGCGACGCAGGTCTGCCCGTTCTCCCGTACGGGGAAGCGGTGGCCCACGGCCCGGCCGGCGCCGCCGTCCTGGCGCCGGTAGCCGAGGGTGTGGCGCACCGGTGTGCCCCGGCTGAGGATCTCCTGGTCGAGGGCGCGGAACCGGTGGGCCTCGGCAGGCGCGTCGAGGTCCTCGATGTACTTGCCGACGACGTCCTCGGGGACCGTGCCGTAGAGGTGCGCGTAGGCGTGGTTGGCCCACAGGTAGCGTCCGTCGCCGTCCCGTATGAAGGCGGCGGCCGGGGCGAGGCCCACCAGGTCGGCGAAGGCCGCGTACCGGCGCGGGGGTTCGGGGCTCCCGTCGGGGGGACAGCTCACATCGGCCTTGAGGCGGGAATCGTCCACAGTGGTCTCCGTCCGTATACGACTGACTGACGCTCAGTCACCTTCGGTGGGATGTCCAGCGCCCCGCCCGCGCATGCCCGGTTGTCGGCCGAAGTGCCGGGCCGCCCGAAGCGGCGGTAAACATCCGATTCCGGACCGCGACTCTGGCGTTTGCCTGAGTCGCGGGCGTCCGTGGAGGCGTCGCGGGCCGTCGCGGCCTGGTCCCCTTGAGTGAGCGGGTGAACACGCCCCGCCATGGGGGCCGGAGGCTTCCCCGGACCCGGCACGCGTACGGCCCACGCTTCGGTGAGCCGCGCCCATCGGACGAACGGAGACGAACTTCAGTGAGCAAGGTGCTGCTAGTGCATGCCAAGGGTGGTCCGCCGCTCGGTCACGTCCTGTCCCGGGCGGCCGCGAGGGCGGAAGTGCACCTGCTGGCGCTCAGCGCGCTTCCTCCCGCCGTGGCGGGCCCCGCCGGCAGACTGTGCGCCTCGGTGGTGACGCCCGCCGACGCGCTCCGCAAGGACGCCGACGCGCACCGCGAGGACCTGGTGTCCCTGATCGTGGCGCGGGCCCGGGACGTCGGCGCGGACGCGGTGCTCACCTTCTCCGAGTACGCGGTCGTGGCCGTCGCCGAGGCCTGCGAGGCGCTCGGCCTCGCGGGGGCGGGCGACGCCGCCGCTCTCGCCCGCGACAAGCGCCTGATGCGGCACACCTGGCGGCGGCACGGGCTGCCGCAGCCGGAGTTCCGCCCCGTCGCCACCGAGACGGACCTGCACGCGGCGGCCCGGGACCTGCCGGGGCCGCTGCTGCTCAAGGCGGCCTGGAGCGCCGGGTCCACCGCGCACCAGATCATCCGCTCCCCGCACGAGGTGGCAGGGGCCTGGGCCCGCTCCCGTGCCGTGATGGCCGAATCGGCGCAGCTCGGCTACGCGGAACTGCATGTGGCGGAGGCCGACGCGGACTTCGTGGTCGAGCAGATCGTGACCGGCAGCGCGGCGGGCTGGTTCGACGAGCCCGGCTGGGGCGACTACGTCAGCGTCGAGGGCGTCGTCGCCGACGGCACCTTCCGCCCGGTCTGCCTCAGCGGCCGGATGCCCACGGTCGAGCCGTTCACCGAGCGCGCCAGCATCACCCCCGCCCTGCTGGCCGGGGACGCCCAGGAGCGGATCGTGGACCTGGCCCGGCGCGCGGTCGACGCCCTCGGTCTGCGCGACTGCGGGACCCACACCGAGATCAAGCTCGGCGCCGACGGCAGCATGTGGCTGATCGAGACGGCGGCCCGGTTCGGCGGCGCGATGACCGTGCCGCAGATCGAGGAGGTCTTCGGGCTCGACCTGGTCGGCATGCTCGTCGACCAGCTCCTGCGCCGTCCCGTCGCGTGGCCCGCGCGGGCCCTCACCCCGGCGCGGGCACACGGCGCGGCGGGCTCCCTCGTCGTCCTCGCCGTCGACGGCCGCGGCCGGGCCTGGCGGGACCGCAAGGTCTGGGACTTCCCCGCCGCCTCGGCGGACATCCCCCTCAGCCGGGGCAGCCGTCTCTCGGTGGTCGCGGAGAGCTCGCTCGCCGACGGGCAGGTCGTCCCGGTGTACGACCCGGCGGCCGGCGCCAACACCATGGCCGCCCTGTGCCTGCTCTCCGCCACCGACGCGCGGACGGTGCTCGGCGACTTCGAGACCCTGGTCGACGAGTTGCCCCGGGTACTGCCCGCCGCCCGGCCGGAGGAGGTCCCGGCATGAGCGCACCACTGCTCACCCCTCCCGCCGAACCGGCCGCGGACCGCACGGTCGTCGGCGAGAACCTCTCCCTGCCGCTCTTCCGTACCCTCTCCGGGGTCCTCGCCGGGCACCCGTACCTGAAGGTCGTCGTCGACCGCGCCGAGAACACCTGGCACCTGCTCGACACCGGCGCGCACCCCTTCCACGTCGACTACATCGCGACGCGCGTCCTCGGCATGGACCTCACGGCGCTCGACGCGGACCTGGACGCGTTCAACGCGTCCGTCTACCTGGATCCAGGGCGCCGCTTCCTGCTCGGTGTGCTCTCCCTGCACGCCGACGAGGAGGCGGACGGCCGTGAACGCTCCTTCCTCGTCCTGGAGACGACCGAGGCCGACACGATGCACGGGGAACTCCTTGAGCTGTTCTACGAGTTCGTGCGCACCCGGCTCGACGCCAGGCTGCCGCTGCTCCTCAAGCCCGCCAACCACGGGCAGGAGGAGGAGCTGACGGCGATCAGCGAACTGCGGGTGCCACGCATCCTGAGCCACGAGCTCTTCGGCACCAGGACCCGCACGCCGCTGAACCCCGGCGAGGCCACCGGGCGGCTGCGGTACTTCCGTACGCACGACGCCTACACGGCCTACACCGCGGCGGCGGACCCCGGGCTCGGCTGGGCGGACATCGTGGCCATGCCGTGCCTGCCGGACGACGTCCCCCGGGTGGCCGGGTTCCTCAACACCGCGCCGATCACCCCGCTCTCCCACACCAACGTCCTCGCCTCCGGCTGGGGCATACCCAACGCGATCGTGCGGGACCTGGATCAGCTCGTCGAGCGGGACGGCCTGGACGGCGCGTGGATCCGCTACCGGGTCAGCGAGGACGAGATCTCCCTGGAGCGGCTCGACCACGAACCCGCTCTGCGCGCCCCGGCCTGGCACCAGCAGCGCATCCGTCTCGAACCGCCACTGCTCGAGGACACCCCGGTGCTCGCCCTGCACCGGCTGCGCGCCGCGGACCGCGACCGCTACGGCACCAAGGCCGCGAACCTCGGCGAGCTGCACCACGTGCTCGACAGCCGCACCGCGGACCTGACCGCCTTCTACGGACGGCCCCGGCCGCCACGCGAGGACCTGTACGGGCACCTCGCGGCGCGCCTCGGCCTCGACGCGCCGCCCACGGTCGCCGAACTCCGTGCCGCGGCGGCCGGCTTCGTGGCCCGGACCGTCGACGCCCCGGACGGCGTGGCGCTGCCCTTCGCGCTCCAGCAGCACTTCCTGGCCTCGTCCCCCGCCCTTCAGCAGGGCATCGGCAAGCTGAAGATGGCGCTGGAACTCGACGCCTTCGACGTCCTGGACTCGCTGTGCCTCCAGCTCCAGCACCTGGTCCGCCACACTCCCGTCCCCGAGTCGGTCACCCGGCAGATCGGTCAGGCCCTGACCGCTCCCGCGGACCCGGACGGCCGCCTGGTGGTGCGCTCCTCGTCCAACGCCGAGGACCTGCCGGGGTTCTCCGCTGCGGGCGTGTACGACTCCGTCACCACCGTCCGAGGCACCGGTGAACTCCTGGACGCCGTACGCCAGGTGTGGGCCTCGCTGCTCTCGCCGCGCAGCGTGCGCCTGCGCCACCAGGTCGGCATCTCCCTGGACGACACCTACATGGGCGTCATCATCCAGGAGTACGTGCCCGCATCCCTCGGCGGTGTCCTCGTGACCTGCGACCCGACCCGCCGCGAGGACTTCCGCAACGTGTATCTGAACTGTTCCCCCGGCTCCCCGGAGCAGGTGGTCGACGGCTCGGTCCTGCCGCAGCAGTACCTGTACAACACCGTCGAGGGCGGCGGACGCACGGTCGCCCTGGGTTCCTGGGGCGGCGGGCTCGACGCGGCGACCCGGGCCCGGCTCGCCGACCTGTCCCTGACGGGGCGGCTGCTGCAGTCCCACTTCAGCGGACCCGTCGCCGGCCCCGGCAAGCCCGCCGGCTCCGATGACCCCGACGGCGTGGACCGGCCGCTGGACATCGAGTGGCTGCTCACCGACCGGGGTGGCTTCCGCCTCGTCCAGATCCGCCCGTACGCGCTGTGAGGGCGCGCACGGGACGCCCACGACCCGGCGGCGGCCCCGGCCTCCGCGAGGACAGCGGTCCGACGGACACCGCCCGGCGGATCATCCACCTCAACTACGGCTTCCAGCTCCTGTTCAACCTGCTGTGGTGGATGCCGGTGTTCTACGCCTACCAGAAGGCGGCCGGGCTCTCGGACGGGCAGATCTTCGGCATCCAGAGCATCTACTACGTCGCCTTCTGCCTGTTCGAGATCCCGACCGGTCTGATCGCCGACCGGATCGGTACCCGCAACTGCCTGCGGGCAGGCGCGGTCGTGATGACGGCGGCGAACCTGGCTCCGGTGGTCAGCGCCTCCTACACGGGCTTCCTCGTCCACTTCCTCGCCATCGCGGCGGGCCGTTCCCTCACCTCGGGGGCGGCCAGCGCCTATCTGTACGACGGTCTGCGCGCGGAGAAGTGCGACGAGCACTATCTGCGGGCGGAGGGCACCGCACGGGCCCTCGGGCTCGTGGCGAAGGTCGTGTGCTGGCCGCTGGTCGGCCCGCTGATGGCGGTGGCGCACCCGACACCGTATGTGCTCAGTGCCGCGAGCGCGGCGGGCTCACTCCTCTGCGCCGTCGCGCTGCCCCGCCTCGCGGGGGCGGACGGAGGGCCGGGGACGGCGGACGGAGGGCCGGGGACGGCGGACGGAGGGCCGGGGACGGCGGACAGCGGGCCGGGGACGGCGGACGAAGGCGCGGGCAAGGCGGGCGGCGGGCGCGGCGGCGGCGCGTTCCTGCGGGACGCGGGCGTCGCGTTGCGCTGTGTCGCCTCCTCGCGGTGGCTGGCCCTGGTGATGGTGCAGGGCGTGGCGATCTTCACGCTCTCCCGGATCTGCCAGGTCAACCTCTTCCAGCCGATCCTCATCGACCACGGCATCGCGGAGGCCTCGCACGGCGGTGTGATGGCGGCGATGACGGTGGCGGAGGCGGTGGCGTCGGCCCGCCCCCAGTGGCTGAGCCGCCGCCTGCCGCCGGTCGCCTGGGTGTCGCTCCTCAGCCTCGCCCTCGCGGGCAGTCTGGCGGCGATGACGCTCGGCGGGCCGTGGGGCGTCGTCGCGCTGCTGTGCCTGTTCGCCGCCGCGACCGGCTTCGCGTACCCGGTCCAGCGCAAGCTGGTGAACGACGCGGTGCCCGCGCACGCCCCGCGCGCCACGCTGCTGTCCGTCGAGAGCATCGTGGACCGCGCGGTGTGCGCCCTCGCCGCGATCGCCGCGGGCGCCTATCTCGCCGCGGGGCGCCTGGACGCGCTGCTGTGGCACAGCGCGCTGGCCACCGCGCTGCTGCTCGGCGTCTTCCAACTGCTCCTGCGCAGCGGGGTGGTCAGGCGGGAGACCGCCGGTCCAGGAGATCGACGAGACGCACCGGCAGGAACGCGGGCCGGTGCGGCCGACCGGTCCGGTACGCGATGAAGCCGAGCGCGGTCGCGGCCCGCACCTCCTCGGCCGTCTCCGCCTGGTAGACGACCCGGCAGCCGCCCGAATCCGCCTTGGCCCGCTGCCAGAGGACGGGGGCAGGTTTGCGTTCCGCCTCGGTGCGCGGGGTCAGGACGCGGTCGCCGAAGTCCTCCCAGGGGAAGGGGCCGGGCCCCCGCCAGGCCGCGTCGACCTCCTGGCGCAGCCTGGCGGCCCGCTCGGCGTCGGTCGCGCCCCAGGAGGGCGGCACATTGGTGATCAGGCCGACCGGGATGTGGCGCTCGCGCAGGGCGCGGAGGTAGGCGGCCGCGCCTGGCTGGAAGCCCGTGCTGCCGTCCTCCGCGGTGTGCACCAGGGTCTCGCCCAGGTCGAAGTACGCGACGGGGCAGGCCCGTTCGTGCGCGCTGGCCGTCGTCGCCGTGGTGCCGCCCGCCCGTCCGGGGCCCGCGGCTCCGCCCGTACCGGCGGGCACCGTCGCGCTCGCCGGGGCGCAAAGCGCGGTCGACGTCAGGACCGCGGCAAGGGCGAGGCCCGTCCACGTCGAGCCCTTGGAGGCGGATCTGTTCATTCGTCGTCGCCCTTCCCTCACGCGCACCGTCCACCGCGCTCTACCCCCGAACACCGGGTGTCACTCGGGTACGCGTGGCCTTCTGCGCCGAGGGCCTGCCGTCTCCTGCCGTCGGGAGGGCGCCCGCCACCGTCGGGAAGGGCGCCCGGCCGGACGCGTGCCCGCCGGACGCCGTCCCGCTCGTGGTGGCACCGTCACACGCCGAGCACCCTGATGGCGGGGTGCTGCACCGTGTTCAGGTACAGCTTCTCCTTGGAGCGTTCCTGTTCCAGCTCCAGGACGAGCCGATAGCGGTAGAGTCCGGGCTTCGCCGTGCTCAGCACCGTTCCGGCCCAGTAGTAGTAGACCGGTGTGAACTTGTCGCGCATGCGGTCCGGGGCGCCGTAGATCTTCAGCTCGGTGAAGATCTTCCGCTCGGCCACGTCTTCCTCGTCGCCGTGCTCGGTGTCGAGGAAGACGATGCTGTTGATCTTCGGCATGGGCGGCCAGGTGCCGTCGAGCCGCTTGTCCATGTCGATCGGCCGGACGATCCAGTTCAGGACCTGACCCTGCTTGCAGACGGTCTCCAACTGGTTGGTGCCCTGGCCCGGTCCCCCGATGCTGTTGTCCATCATGTACATCGCGTCGTTCAGTGACTGCGTCTCGGTCGCCCGCTCCATATTGATCAACGTGACGATGTTGAGCTGTACGGAGTTGAGCTGACCGGGGTTCTGCTTGTGCTCCAGCGAGTCGGCGGAAGCACCGGTGGGCGCGGCGGACGTGCTGAGGGTCATCGCTCCTCCTGCTTCAGCCGACGAGGCTCGGGGACAGCGTGCTGACGATCGGCTCGTCCCGCGAACCGAGCCTGAACTTGATCTGGTAGGGGACGTGCTGGACGGCGTCCGTCTTGATGGTTCCGATCCAGTACGCGACGTCGGTGCCGGGGTACACCTTGCGCACCGGCTCGCACACCTCGGGGTCGATCAGTATCCCGTCGATCGCCGTGTAGGCCTCGCACTCCAGGGCCAGGACGGACCACAGGATCTGGTCGCCGCGGCGCACCCGGGTGCGCAGTTCCTCGGTGCCGAGGCCGGTGGATCCCCCGGCCTTGTTGGTGTCGTACAGATACAGGTTGCCGTGCACGCTGCCGGTCGCCAGGGCGCCGACGCAGTCCACCACGGCAGTGATCGAGATCGGCCGCTTGGCGGGGCCGTTGTCCCGCTTCGGCTTGGGGGGCATCTGCCGCTCCTCGTCTACGAGTGGGGCGTCGCCGGGGCCTGCGGCTGCCCGGCGGACTGCGGGAACTGGGGTGCTCCGGGCTGAGGTGCCGCGGACTGCGGGGTCTGGGGCTGCGGGGTCTGGGGCTGCGCGGTCTGGGGCTGCGCGGTCTGGGGCTGCGCGGTCTGGGGCTGCGCGGCCTGCGGGGCGATCGGCAGCCAGCCGAGGCCGGCGCCCGTGAAGCCGTTGCGCTTGGGCTCCGAGGTGATCAGGAGCTTGGACTCACAGGTCAGGTTGACCGGCTCCCAGAGCGTCTCACCGCCCCGCTGCACCAGCTTGTGCAGCTGGATGCGCATCGTGTACGCGTAGGTGCCGGGCCGGGAGCTGTCGACGGTGGCTGACCAGTACCAGCCGTCGGTGACCAGGTCCGGGGACCCGTACTCCGCCGGATACATGATCTTCTCGTCGACCGCCTGGCCGTAGATGTCGGTGATCACCGGGCCCGGGTAGCTGTAGGCCGCCGTGGCCTCGGTGACGACCTGCCCCGTGACGTCCAGGACCTTCTGGCCGGAGAGCCGGCCGCGGGTGCGCCGGGTGGTCTTCACGCGGCGGCCCGCCACCTGGCGGATGTGGTCGAGCTCGGGCGTGGGGTCGGCGCCCGGGGCTCCGGCTTTCGCGGTGACCGCCTCCAGTTCGGCCAGGGCCTGTTCGTCGCTCTGCCGGGCCCGGTCGCTCTGGTAGCTGCGCGGGACCGTCGGCGGGATGGAACCGAGGCTGTACGGCAGCCAGTTGAGGACCTGCTCGGTGGCCTGCGAGCCGTCGCGCCAGTAGGCGCCGTGGATGGCGGTCACCAGATCACCGGTGCCCTGCCCCTCGGAGCCGTGCAGCTTCATGTTGTCGAACAGGTAGGTGTTGCCCTCCAGTGTGTTGGTCTCCAGTGCGTTTCCGATGTCCACCAGCACGATGATCGCCAGCTGTTGGGCCATGACTCCACCTCGTCGTCCCTAAGTCGTCGCCTGTCGGCTCGGTCGCGCCTGCCCGCTCATACGCGCAGCAGCGCCGGCGTGTCGACGTGCAGCACGCTGTGTTCGCCCTCGTACATCTGCAGTTCGAGCCGGTACCTGTGAGGTACGCCGGGGGGCAGGAACGGCGGCACCATGCCTGCCCAGTGCTCCAGGTCGAGCTTCTCGCTCTCGCCGTTCGCGTCCCGCCGACCGAGCGGCGAGGGCGTGCCGTCCGGGCCCAGGAAGGTGATGGACTTGATGTCGACGGGCGTCTGCAGATCGACCGCGAGAGCCGACCACTGGACCACCTGTCCCGGCCTGACGAAGGTGCACAGGTCCGTGGTGCCCTGTCCGGTGCTGGAGTGGTCGCCGTTGTCCACCAGGCAGAGGTTCCCGTTCTGCAGGGTGCGGCCCGAGAGGGCGCCGATGACGTCGACCACGGCGATGATGTTGATCTGCGGTTTCTGTGCCACTGATTCCTCCTGCGTCGTCTCCTTCGGTGTCGGGCGTGACACCTGACGGGGGGTTAGCCCCGGTCCCGGACCAGCGGCACCTTGCCGACGTGGGTGCGCTCGATGTCCGGCGAGTGCCGGGGGACGAACTTGACCCGCAGGCCGTAACCGGTCTTCTCGATCGATGCCGCGTTGGCCTCCCCGTTGTTGAACAGCGACAGGGAGCGCGGCAGCGCGGTGACGAACAGCCGCTGCAGTCCGTACGGGCCGAGCATCGTGTCCGTGCGGTAGTTCAGTCCCTGTACGTCGTCGACGGCGGCGTAGAGCGTGATGGTCTTCTCCTCGCGGTGGTTGACGAACTGGATCTCGTGCGCCACCGCGTCCAGGTCCACGACTCCGGCCGTCCGCAGCTCGTCGCGCAGGGCGCCGTAGGCGCGCACGGCGGAGTACTGGCTGTCGTTGAGGTGCAGGACGTCGCCCGTGCGTCCGGCGAACTCGAACCGCTGGGTCTTGAGCCCCGGACCGTCGAGGCGGGGCCTGCGGACCATCCGGTCCCCCAGCTTGAGCCGCAGCAGCGGCGCCTCGTGCGCGTGCAGCCGGGTGACGACCAGTTCGCCCTCCTCCCCCTCGGCGACCCAGCGCCCGTTCTCGTCGACGATCTCGACGAGGTGCAGACCGGGTACCGCGGCGAGTTCGGGTGTCTCCTCCGACAGCTGCAACCCGATGGTCTCCGCCTGGGTGGCGGCGAAGTAGCTGAGGATCGTGAGGTTCGGGTAGAGCGCCTTCAGCTCCGACCGCTTGCGCTGGGGCAGTACCCCGCTGCCGTACAGAGCGACCCGGAAGCTCTCCCGCGCCCGATGGTTCATGTGCGCACCGAGTTCGGCGAGGATCGCGATGCCCGCCGAGATGCCCATCAGCGCCTTCGGGCCCCGGTAGGAGAAGACGTGCTCGAGGACGGGCGCGGTGACGGGCCCCGCGCCGATGAAGTTGACGCCCGGCACGCTCTGCAGCACCCCGCCCACCATGGTGCCGCTGCTCCACATCTGGTAGTCGGCGAGGGTGGTGAGCAGCCACTTGGGATCCGTCCCCGTGAGGTACCGGCTGAGCTGGTAGTCCCCCATGAAGCGGCCCGCCACCGCATAGGTGTCGCGCAGCTCCCGCAGGGAGTAGATGACTTCGAGGGGGCTTCCGCTGCTGGTGCCGCCGCTGGCCACGACCTCGAACCCGCCCTGGCTGTGCGGCACCACCACGCCGGGGCGGGTGTCCATGAAGAAGTCCCGCTGGGTCTCCTTGTCGGAGAGCGGGATGCGCTGCCAGGCCGCGTAGCTCTCGGGAGCGCGGACCACTCCGGCGGCCTCCAGGCGTTCCCGCCACAGCGGGTTGAGCATCACCGTGTGGAACATCTGCTGGAGCCGGCGCAGCACCAGCGCGTCCTGGGTCTCGTGCGGCAGTTCGGCGTACGGCGTCCGGCAGACCCGCTCGCACTCGTACAGCTTGCTCGCGAACGACGGAAGCCGGACGACGTCGTCGATGGACTTCGGCACGAGTTCCCATTCGGGAATGAGCCAGTTCACCAGTTCCTGGGTGCCGCCCGGTGGTGCCGCTGCGGTCTGCGAGGTCATCACTGCGGCTGGCCTGCCTTTCGTATCTCGTCGAGAAGCATATGAAAGTGTCCGGAAGTGATGTGATGGTTCATCATGACCACGCGAAGTGCCGCGACTCCGTCGACGTCGACCTTGGATATGAAGAAGTTCCCCTGCTCCTTCACCCGGTTTCTGACGTCCACCTGGAATTCATGGACACGGTCGTCGCCGATTCTCTCCGGACGGTACCGGAAGCACAGTATGTTGGCCTCCGGGCGATGGATCGTCTCGAAGTCGGGCAGACTCTCCAGAATCGCGTGCGCTTCCTGGGTCAACCGGCACAGATATTCGATTTTGTCGGCGAACAGGGACTTCCCGTAGATGGCCCACAGCGCCCACAGCGGCATAATCATGGGCCGCTTGGTGCACTCGAAGTTCTTGTCGCCGTTGTCGAGTGCGCTGTTGATGTCCTGCCGCTCGTCGAGGACATAGCTGGCGGTCTGCCGGAACGCCCCGCGGCTGCGCTCGCGGTCGCGGTAGAAGAGCAGGGTGCACGGTGCGGGCACGAACATCATCTTGTGCGCGTCCCAGGTGAGCGAGTCCGCCCGGTCGATCCCACGGAGCCGGTGCCGCAGCTTGTCCGACACCAGCAGACTCGCGCCGTGCGCGCCGTCCACGTGGAACCAGAGGTCGCGTTCCTGAGCGACGGCGGCGAGCCGGTCGAGGGGGTCGAAGGCGCCCACCGACGTGGTACCGGCGGAAGCCACCAGACAGAAGACGGTGAGGCCCGCCTCCTCGGCCTCGTCCAGGGCCGGACGCACCCGGTCCGCGTCGATCCGCCGACGGCGGTCCAGCGGCAGTCGCACGATGCGGTCCTCCCCGATGCCCATGACACCGGCCGCCCGCGCGACGCTGTAGTGCACGTCGGCACCCACCGCGACGGCGGGCCTGACCTGGGCCTGAAGGGCCGAGTTGCCCCGGGACAGAATGCCCGGGAAGGCCCGGTTGCGGGCCGCGAGCAGCGCGGTCAGGTTGGCGAGGGAGCCACCGGACGTCGTCAGCATGGCGAAGCGGCCCGGATCCCAGCCGATGAACTGATTGAGCTCGTCGGCCATGATCCGTTCGGCGACGATGGGCAACTGTCCCGCCTCGTAGAACGACGACGGCTGGTTGACGACCGAGCTGACGAAGTCGATGACTCCCGAGAGCGGCACGACCCCCGAGAACTGCCGCCCCATGTAGCCGGGCGAATGGACCTGGATGCCGGTCCTGACGTAGAGGTCGACGATCGCCGCGAGCCGCTCCTCGTCGAACGCGGTGGACTGTTCGCGTTCCGTGGTCATGAGTGCCCGTGCCGCCTCGGTCAACCGCGCCGGGTCGGCGAGCTCCAGACCACGGATGGAGAGATCGGACAGGTGTTTCTCCAGCCTGGAGAGCACGGTTTCGGCGTTCTCGCGGAACCGCTGCGCCTCGAACGCCTCGAGCAATAGACCGCTCTGGAGCAATTCCGTCACGGAGGTCTCCTTCGAGATGTTCCGTTCAACCCAATGTTGAATTCAGGCATGCCAAGGAATGCAAACGCGGGGAGTGGTCTGGCGTGGGAACCACCGTAGGACTTCGCGTCCCTCCGGTGGAGGGTTCCTGACGGCCTGTCCGAAAGTGGGTACGAACTATCTGGTAACCTCGGAGAACCCTCCGTCACACTCGACTGCACTCGCATCTGAAGTGACGGAGCACCACGGGCCGAGTTCGGGCCAATCCCGCCGGGCAGGTTTGCCTCTGGCGCCCCACAAAAATCCCAGGCAGCCACCACACATGGGCCCGGAATCCAGAAATACCCGTGACCCGTTTCCCGCCATCGGCATGAAAGCGGTACCGGCAGAACTGCGCCCGCCCCACGCCTTCTCCGGCGGCCATCAGTTCGATACGCCGTTCCGGCCATGAACTTCGGGCGCTCACATACGAACCGCTCCGGAGGCCGAAGCCTCCGGAGCGGGCGGACGGTGCGCGAGGACCGTGCCGTGGCACCGGACGTGGAGTCCGGATCGGGTGACCTGTCAGAGCTGACCGGCGTCGGTGGCGGCCGCGAAGTCGGGGCGGCCCAGGGAGGACTTGGTGCGGGCCGCCTCAATCCACTCGGCTGTGGTGGACACCGCGGCGAAGAACGACTGCATCACCACGAGGATCGCGTGGTGCACCTCGGCGGCGGACAGCGTCCCGACCCGGTTGGACATCGGGATCGTCCCGGTCGCGTCGGAGAGCATCTCCACCGAGTAGCCGCGGTGGACGGCGGCACGGGCCGTGGACTCGTCACAGGTCTGGGTCATGTAGCCGACGATGGTCAGGGTGTCGATGCCCTGCCGCTCCAGCCAGTCACCGAAGTCGGTGCCGGCGAAGGAGGAAGGCAGGGTCTTCTCCACCAGATGGTCGCGCGGGCGGGAGGCGACCACCTCGTGCAGCGCGAAGCCGTGGCCGTCCCGGCCGAAGAGGGGCGCACCGGCGGGCGCGACGTGCTGGACGACCACCACCGGTATGCCCTCCCGGGTGGCGGCGTCCATGGCGGCGCCGATGTTGGCCAGACTGAGCGCCGGATCCGGGTAGCCGATCTGCAGCCCGCCGGTGACGTACTCGTTCTGGACGTCGATGACCACGAGGGCGCGCTTCATGACGGTTCTTCCCCTCTGCCTGAGTGGATGGTGGGTGATCGCGCACCTCGCCGCCGGCTCCCGGGCGACACAGGCCGCGCCGGGGCCGAAGGCGGACGAAATGGCGCGTCGTTCGACGCTAGCACCGGGTACGGGCGCCCGACCGCGGACCGACCGGCCACTGCGTACGATTCGGCCAGCGCGCCGTGCGGGCCGTGCCGGCCGTACTGACCGAGCGGGCCGAGCGAGTGGCGCTCAACTCCCGCAGTGCCGCTTCTTGTTCGGTACGTGCGCCGCGTACGCGCAGATCTCGCACCCCATGTGGTTTGATCCCGAACGATACACTTGGGGCGTGCGTCCCCGCGGCAGCGAAGGAGAGGGTGCCCGTGCCCGGTCAGCGGTCCATCACCGAAGCCGAGAAGCTGGCGTGGGACAAGCTCGGCGGTGCGCCGATCCAGCACGACCAGATGGCCATGGTCGCCAACATCTACCGGGCCGCCTCCGCCGTCCGACAGCACCTGGAGAACTCCGTGCTGCGCGGCTGCGACCTGTCCTGGACCGGGTTCGTCGTGCTGTGGGTGGTGTGGATATGGGGCGAGTCGGAGACACGGCACGTGGCGGAGGAGGCCGGTATCTCCAAGGGCACCCTGACCGGAGTCGTCCGCACCCTGGAAGCGAGGGGCCTGGTCAGGCGTGGCGGGCATCCGGACGACGGCCGGCTCGTGCTGCTCCGGCTCACCGAGTCCGGGACGGAGCTGATGCAGGACCTGTTCCCCCGCTTCAACGCGGAGGAGGCCTTCGTCGCCGGACGGCTCGGGGACACCGAGTGCCGTCGCGTCGCCGCCGGGCTCCGGCAGGTCGTCCTCCAGGTCGAGGAGCACGGCGAGGAACGGCGCCGCGCGCTCCTCGACGGTGCCGAGCCCGCGCCCCGGCGCAGCGGCCGGCGGCCCCGCGCCGAGGGCTGAGCGGGAACCGCGTGCGAGCACCGCGCACCTCACCAGCGTTGCCGAGCGGCCTGCACCAGGGCGTTGAACAGAGCCTGTTGCACGGGGTCCGGAAGCGCCGTGTCCTCCGGATGCCACTGGACTCCGATGAACCACGCGTGTCTGCCCAGTAGTTCGAAGGCCTCGCTGGTGCCGTCGGCGGCCTTGGCGGTGACCGTGAGACCCGCGCCCATGCGGTCCACCCGCTGGTGGTGGTAGCACGACGCGGTCACCACAGCGGAGCCCGTGATGCCGTGCAGCGCGCTGCCCGCCTGGATGTCGACCTGATGGACGAGGTTGCGGTGTTCGCGCCGCCAGCCCGCCTGGTGCTCCGCCAAGGTGCCGCCCAGGGCGACATTGACGACCTGCACCCCCCGGCAGATCGCGAGGAGGGGCAGCCCGGCGTGCAGGGCCTGCCGGGCGACCGCCAGGTCGAAGCCGTCCTGTTCGGCATCGATGTCGTGAACACTGCCGTGCACAGGGTCGACTCCGTAACGGCTGGGGGAGAGATCGCCGCCGCCGGGCAGCAGGATGCCGTCGAACCGCGACAGACGGTCGGCCACGAGGCCCGGGTCGGCGCTGCCGCCGGGCGCGTGGGGGTGGATGGTCGCGGGCTCGCCACCGCCCCGCCAGACGGCCTCGATCAGCGCTCGGGCGTTGACCTCGGCTCCGTAGCGCAGGGCGGAGCAGGATGCGGAGAAGCGGGCGGGAATCGCGATCAGGGGACGTGCGGGGCGGTTCACGGCGGGTTCCTCAGGGGTGGGGGGACGTCGGAGTCGGGGGGCGGGGGTGTCGGGCGTGGGCCTCGAATGTGGGGGGGTGTGGTCGGCGCGGACGGGGCGCGGCCGTGCCGGGCTTCCCCGTGGCAGGCCCGGTACGGCCGCCCGTCCGCAGGGTCAGCAGCGTGCCGGCCGGACACCCCGGTCCCGCCAACCGCCGCCGAGCGACGTCGCGTGGACCTCCCGCGATGCGGTGGGCTCCACTCCGGCGTCGCGCCGGAGGGGGGTCGGCCCGTTCACGATGTGGGTGGTGGGGCGGCCGGGGGTGGCGGCGACGCCGTCGGCCTGCGCCCGGCCCGGGCGCAGGTGGTCCTCCGCGTCGGCCGTCCGGCACACGCCGATGGGCACCCACCGCTTGCCGGGCGGACCGTCGCCGAGGAACTTCGAGAGATGCGGCGTGGCGTAGTGGACGGGCAGGTACGGGTCGCCGACCGGGGTGATCGGCGCGCGGGGCCCTGCCGGATTCCAGGAGGCGTGGTTGCGGTGCCGGGGCGCGGCGGAACCACGCGTGCTCGTCGTGGCGTCCGGCCGGTCGAGGGTCGCCGACCAGCCGCCGAAGAACCGGAAGTGGTGCGCCACGCGCGGCATGACGGAGCGCAGGTGCGCGTGCGGCAGGGAGCCGTTGTCGGCGGTCTCGCCCCGGGCCGGCTCGGCCAGGCGCTCCGTCGCTCCGGCGGCGCCGGCGTGCAGGGCGTGGGCCCGTTCCTCGCGGGGCGTCGCCGCCCACTCGGGGGAGGCCTCACCGGCCGCGTCGGTCTCGGCCGCGGTGCCGCGTACGACTGCGGCGAGGAGGCCGCCGTCGCCGGGCGAGCGGTCGGGAAAGGTGGCGGCGGTGTCCACGAAGGTGGCGGCGGAGTCCACGCGGCGGTCGGTCATCCAGTGCCGGGTGGCGACGGCGGTACCCGCGACGAGCGCTGTGTGCCGCGTCATGTCTGCCTCCCCGGCGGGGCCGGGCAGCAGGCGCGGAGGGTGTTTCGGGTCACGGCCGGTGCTGCCGGTCCGGCTCGGCGGTCGGCAGGTCGCCCGAGCAGCGCCAGGGAGGCGCCCGGACGACCGAAGCGGCATCGGTCGCCGTCTCGGGGTGGGGGCAGCCGCGGGCACGGGTCATGGGCGATGCTCCTCAGGTGACGGGGAGAGGGGCAGCCGCAGGAGCCGGGCGCGGTGCCGGGCCGCCGCGGCGGCGGTGCCGGGTCCGCCGAGCGCCACCACGCCGACGAGCCTGCCGCCCGCGTGGTAGCCCGCCACGACATCGCCGTCGATGTCGCCGTCCAGGACGCGGACGTCGCCGGTGCCGAGTTCGGGGGCGCCGAAGGCCTGGATCCGGATGCCGTGCTGGTCGCTCCAGAAGCTGGGCAGCGGCGCGAACGGCGCCAGGCCCGCATCGGTCCCCGCGAGCCGGGCGGCGAGGGCCCGCCCGGCGTGCCGGGCGCTGTCACCGGGCATGGACCAGTGCTCCACCCGCCGCGGCAGTCCGCCGTGGCGGAGGTCGGGGAAGCGGGCCACGTCGCCGACCGCGTACGCGTCCGGCAGGCCTCCCATACGCAGTTGCCCGTCCGTGAGCACCCCGTCGCTGAGGTCGAGGCCGTTGTGGGCGAGCCATTCGGTGTTGGGAACCGCGCCGACGCACTCCACCACCACGTCCGCCGCGAGGACCTGTCCGCCGTCCAGGACCACGCCGGTCACCCGGCCGTCCCCCTCGAACGCCGCCACGCCCTCGCCGAGCCGGAAACGGACGCCGTGTGCGCGGTGCAGGCGCAGCAGCGCGCGGGCGAGGAGTTCGCCCAGCGGCCGCAGCATCGGCAGCGGCTCGGGGTCGACCACCACGACCTCGCGCACCCCCGACCGCACGGCGGCCGACGCGACCTCGCATCCGATGAAACCGGCCCCCACGACCACCAGCCGGATCCCGGGCCGCAGCAGTTCGGCGCGCAGCGCCCGGGCGTCGGTGAGGGTGCGCAGCACATGGCGGCCGCTCGCGGGGCCGGCCGGGCCGGGGCAGCGCAGCCGCCGGGGCCGCAGTCCGGTCGCGGCGACCAGGGCCGCGAAGCCGAGCTCCGCACCGTCGTCAAGGACCGCGACACCGTCGCGCAGCCGGACCGCGGCCACCCGGTGTCCGAGCAGCCACCGCACGTCGGCGGCGTGCGAACGCGGCGTGAAGGCCAGGGAGGCGAACGGGGCGGCGCCGACGAGGGCTTCCTTCGACAGCGGTGGGCGGTTGTACGGCATGTGTGGCTCATCGCCGACCACGCTGACGGGTCCGCGCCAGCCCGCGGCGCGCAGTTGCTCGGCCGCACGCAGGCCGCCGAGGGAAGCACCGACCACCAGGACGGGCCCGGCCATCTGCTCAGTCCTCGATCCGGATGGCCTGCATCGGGCAGACGTCCGCGGCGTCCTCGACCTCCTCGCGCACCGCCTCGTCGGCGTCGGTGAGGTGCTCGAGGTGGCCCTGGTCGTCGAGGCGGAAGACGCCGGGCGCCGCGAACACGCACTGCCCGTGGTCCTGGCAGCTGTTCTTGTCGACTACGACCCTCATGGACCGTCCTTCCGGGCTCGCCGCATGCTCACGGGCCCTTCTGAGGTATGTCGTTTGGTACCAAACAACATAGAGAGCGGCCACACGGTGGTCAATGCCCCGTTCCGCAAGCCGAGTTGATGCACGCGGCCTTGCGGGACACCATCGCCGCCTCTACCGTCAGGACATCGTTTGACCTCAAACAAATGGCGTCGAGGAGGCAGCGGTGAGCGCTGACGACCCCTCCGTGATCCGCGGACACATCGACCGGCTCACCAACGAGGGCATCGACGTGGTCCGCGTGGTCTATCCCGATCTCCTCGGCTCCGACCGGGCCCGTGACGTGCTGCTGGAACACCTGCCGACGGCCTGCGCGCACGGCCTCGCCTTCTGCCGTGCCGTCTTCCACACCACCCCGCAGGGCGATGTCGTCCCGGTCGCCGGCGGTCTCGACGCGGGCCTGCCCGATGTGCTCGTGCGACCGGATCTGACGACCCTGCAGGCGCTGCCCTGGGAACCGGGCGTGGCCACCTGCCTGGGCGACGTCACCGACCCCGAGAGCGGCGGGCCCGCCCCCGAATCACCCCGCGACCTGCTGCGCGCGGTGCTCGCCCGCTGCGCCGAGCACGGTCTGCGCCCCCTCGTGGGACCCGAACTGGAGTACTTCCTCTGCGAGGCCGATCCCGCGGCCCCCGGCGGCTGGCGCCGCTACTCCGCGGCCAAGGGCGCCGTCTACACGGCGGGGCTGCGCGCCGACCCCGACAACCACCTGCTCCGCCTCCTGCGGCTGTTGCGCGACCTGGACATCGGCGTCACGGCCGGCAACCACGAGTTCGACGGCGCGCAGTTCGAGATCAACATCCGGCACTCCGAGGCCCTGGCCGCCGCCGACCGCGCCTTCCGTTTGAAGTGCGCCGTCAAGGAACTCGCGCGCAAGGAGCGCCGCCTCGCCACGTTCATGGCCAGGCCCTTCAACGACGCGGGCGGCTCCGGTTTCCATCTCCACCTGTCGTGCACTCCCGCGGACGGAGAGTCGTGCACCCCCGCGGACGGAGACGGGACGGCAGGCGGGCGCACCCGCAAGGACGCGGGGGACGCGGGCGGGCGCAACACCTTCGACGACCCCACTGCCCCGCACGGCCTCTCCAGCCTCGCCCGGCACGCCGTCGCGGGGCTGCTCGACCACGCCGCGGCCCTCGCCGCACTCCTCAATCCGACCATCAACTCCTACAAGCGCTTCGGCCCCGACACCCTGGCGCCCTGGCTGATCGACTGGGGCCTCGACAACCGCAGCGCCATGATCCGCATCCCGCCCGAACGGGGCGAGGGCACCCGCGTCGAACTGCGCCTCGGCGATGCCGCCGCCAACCCCTACATCCTGGTCGCGGGCGCGCTTGCCGCCGTTCTGCTCGGGGTCGAAGCCGCCCGGGAGCCGCCCGAGCCGCTGCGGGGCTACGGCTACGACACGGCCAGAGCCGCCCTGCTGCCCACGAGCCTGCCCGCCGCGCTCGACGCCCTGGAGGCCGACACCGCTCTGTCCCGCCTCCTGGGCGAGGACTTCGTGGCCGCCTACCTGACCTACAAGCGCAACGAGGTGGAACGGTTCCAGCAGTACGTGACGGACTGGGAGTTCATCGAATACGCCTACCACCTGTGACCAGTCACCGGTAACCGTCAGCACCCGCGCCCCGCCCGACGCGGCGGGACCGCGCACGCCCAGAAGGAGCCCTCGATGGCACCGCCCCCGGCCGTGGAGCCCCTGCCCCTCGGCGACGTCGACCTCACCGACCTCGACCGCTTCACCGATGGCCTCAGCCCCTGGCGCATGTTCCACACCCTGCGCCTGCGGGACCCCGTCCACTGGCAGCCCGAGGCCGCGCCCAACTCCGGCTTCTGGGCCCTCACCCGTCATCAGGACATCACCCGCGTCGACCGCGACCCCGGCACGTTCACCTCGACCAGGTTCGTCAACCTCGAAGAGGTCGACGACGACCAGATCGCCCTGCGCGCCTCGATCCTGGAACTGGACGGGACCCGCCACCGGGCCCTGCGCGCCCTGCTCCAGAAGCAGTTCGGGCACAGCGTCATCAGCGGCTACACGGACTTCCTGCGCGGCCTGACCGCCCGCACGCTGGACGCCGCCCTGCCCCGCGGCACGTTCGACTTCGTCACGCACGTCTCGGCCGACTTCCCCATCAACGTCCTGGCCCGCCTCCTCGACGTGCCTCCCGAGGACAACAAGCGCCTGATCGCCTGGGGCAACCGCCTCATCGGCAACACGGACCCGGACTACGCCGACGTCCTGCTCGACAGCGCGGACAGCGAGCGCTACCGGCACCTCCCCTTCCGCTCCCCCGCGGCCACCGAGGTCTTCGCCTACGGCCGCGAGCTGGCCCGCCAGCGCCGCGGGGGCACCGGCACCGACCTCGTCTCCCGTCTCGTCAACGAACGTCCCCGCGACGGCGTGCCGCTCTCCCCGCAGGACTTCGACAACTACTTCCTGCTCCTCGTCGTCGCGGGCAACGAGACCACGCGGCACGCCATCTCCCACGCCGCGCTCGCCCTCATCGAGCACCCCGACCAGCTCGACCGGCTCCGTGCGGACCCCGCCCTGATCCCCGCCGCCGTCGAGGAGTTCCTGCGCTGGGCCTCGCCCGTCTACCACTTCCGCCGCACCGCGACCCGCGACACCGAACTCGGCGGCAAGCAGATCAAGGAGGGCGACAAGGTCGTCATGTGGTTCGCCTCCGGCAACCGGGACGAGACCGTCTTCCCCGACCCGTACGCCTTCGACGTCACCCGCACCCCCAACGACCACCTCACCTTCGGCAAGTCGAGCCCGCATCTGTGCCTGGGCAACCTGCTCGCGCGCACCGAGATCCGCATCATGTTCGAGGAACTCGTCCCGCGCATCGCCGACATCCGCCTCAGCGGTCCCGTCCGCCGGGTCCGCTCCAACTTCGTCAACGGCATCAAGCACCTTCCGGTGCACGTCACCACCGTCTGACCCGCGGGCGGCCGGAGGGGTCTCAGTCGTCGGAGAGGGTGCGGTGCAGGAGGGGGAGCAGCCGGTCCCAGTGGCGCTGGAGCGCGGTCGGGCTGAAGGCGTCGGTGTCGGGCATGGTGAAGCCGTGGACGGTGTCGGGGTACAGCTCGGTGGTGTAGTCGACGCCCGCGGCGTCCAGCGCCTTGGTGAACTCGGTGAGCGCCTCGTCCGTCATGTCGCCCTCGGCGAGGCCGAGATGGACCTCCGCAGTGAGTTCGGGGACGCCGCGGTGCGGGCTGTCTGGCGCCTCGGAGACCAGTTGCCCCGGGTGGAATCCGGCGACGGCGGCCACCCGGTCGGGGTGGGCCGTCGCGGTGCGCAGCGCGAGGACGGCACCGACGCAGTAGCCGACCGTGGCGACCGGGCCCGCGCCGACCCCGGGCCGGGCGGTGAGGAACCGCAGGTAGGCGTCGGCGTCGGCGCGGACGCGTGCGGGGGTGAGCTCCTCGATCATGGGCATCAGCCGCGCGAAGAGGCCGGGGCGGGCCGCCGCGTCGATGTGCTCGGGGACGTCGACGACCGGTGCGGGGCCGTGCCGGTGGAGGAAGTTCGGTACGAGGACGTAGTACCCGTGCCCGGCCAGTTCGCGGGCCCGGTCCTCGATGACGGGCCGCACGCCGAACGCGTCCGGATAGAGCAGCACACCCGGGTGCCGCCCGCCGCCGTCGGGGAACGCGGCGAACGCGTCGGCCGGGCCGTGGGGGGTGGGGATCTGCAGTGTCTCGGTGCTCATGGGCCCCGAGGCTACTCGACCCCCGGGGAAGGGGCGTCCGGTCACTCCCAGCGGATCCCGTAAATGCCCGGTGCCGGGTTGAATTGGATGTACTGGAAGCCGCCGCGCGCTTCGGAACCGGAGCGCTCCTTGAGAATCCGGACCGGTGCCGCGGGGGACGCCCTGTGGAACGCCTGGCACGCGGCGGGCGCGTACGCCGCGTCGAAGACGGTTTCCAGGACGACCTCCCGTGTCCCCGGATAGACGCGGATATCGGTGTACTTCTCCGTCTGCCTCGGGGGGTATTGGATACGGAACTCCGTGAGCGCCAACTCCCCCGGCGACAACGGATCATCGAGCAGGAATTCGTAGGCGGCGACTCCCGCTGCCGGGTCGCCCCGGAACCGGGCGAGCCGGCAGCCGTGCGTCATGGTCAGGAGCGGCGCGTGCGGCATCGAGGCGTACCGGGTGACGTAGACCATGCGCGCGCCGCCGCGGGAGCCGCCGTGGAGGATCCGCGTGACGTGGAGGGCCAGTTCACCGCCGTCGGGGCCCACCTGCATCCGTACGCGGTAGGACAGCACCGGCGGACTCGCGAGGTCGCCCCAGTCGGCGCCGAGCCGCGCGAGGGCGGCGCCGATGGAATCCGCGCGGTTCCCCCACTGCCGGTCGCGGACCGTGCCCGCCTCGAACGCGGTGGCCCGGCGTCCGCGCGGGCGCCGCGGGGGCAGCGTGCCGAGCAGGCGTCCCGGAGGGAGTTCCAGGATTTCCTCCAGGACGGAGACCACCGCGAGAGAACTCGCCCTTTCCGGTCGGCTCAGGCCGGTCTGCCAAGCGCTGAGCGTACTCGCGCTCACGGGTGTCCCCCGTTCCCGCAGTCGGCATGCCAATTGGTCCAGACTTTGCCCGCTGGTCGTCAGCGCCAGCCGGAGAGCCCCGTGGAATTCCATGGCGCCGTATCCAAGCGGAACCCGTCCAGAGTTATCCAGCCTCCGGCGGAGAATTTCTTTACCTACCGCGCAGTCGGTAGTTGCCTACCTCGCAGCAGCCATTCAGGGCCCTGACGGAGGTGCGATCGATGACCCCGCACACACGCACGCGCCATCTACTTGTCATGACCACGGCAATCGCGGTGGTGGGAGGCGGCCTGGCCGTGACCCTGCCGTCGGCCGGGACCGACCGGGGCGCGGCCACCGCTGCACCCGACGAGAACGTGGGCAGGACCGTCGCCACGTCCCGGTACGTGCGGCAGACCGCCGAGCCGGGGGTACGGACGGTCCGTACCCGTGTCGCCGCCGACGGCCCCGCGGCCGGTGCGCGGCGCGTCTGCCACGAGGGCGCGAAGTGGCTGCGCATCGGCTTCGACGACCTCGCCCTGCGCGGGGACGACACGCTCACCCTCAAGGGCTCCGGCTCCGGCAGCACCGTCCTGACGAGCCGGAACGCCCAGGGCAAGGCCTTCTACACGAAGGCCCTCGAAGGCGGCTGCGTGACCCTGACGCCCCGCGTCGACGACACCGGCAGCCGCTACTCGATCGCGTCCTACCAGGCCGGTGCGCAGCCCCTCGCCCGCGCGGACGTCGTGCTGGCCGCCGTCGGGGACATCTGCGGGTCCGCCTGCAACCAGACCGACGACGTGGTCACCAGGATGAACCCGGCCGCGCTGATCACGGCGGGCGACAACGCGTACGACAAGGGCTCGTCCTCCGAGTACCGGCAGAACTACGACCCGCACTGGGGCAGGTTCAACAAGATCGTGCGCCCGACGCCGGGCAACCACGAGTACAGGACCAGCGGCGCGTCCGGCTACTTCGGCTACTACGAGGCGGCCGGCGCCCCCACCGGCGGCCGGGGCAAGGGCTATTACAGCTTCGACGTCGGCGACTGGCACCTGGTGGCGCTCAACTCCAACATCTCCCGCTCGGCGTCCAGCGCCCAGGGCACCTGGCTCAAGCGGGACCTGGCCGCCAGCACCAAGCCCTGCACCATGGCGTACTGGCACCACCCGCGCTTCTCCTCCGGCGACCACGGCGACCAGAGCGGTTCCGCCGACCTCTACAAGATCCTGACGGACCACAAGGCCGACGTGGTCGTGAACGGGCACGACCACCACTACGAGCGCTTCGCGCCCGCGACGGTCGACGGGAAGAAGGACGAGGCGAACGGCCTGCGCCAGTTCGTCATCGGCACCGGCGGACGCGGCCTCTACAGCAGCACCCACAAGTCGAAGGGACCGTCCGAGGTCTTCAACAACAAGACGTTCGGCGTCGGCCAGTTCGACCTGTCCGCCACGGGCTACAAGTTCACCTTCCGGCCGGTCGACGGCCGCACCTTCACCGACTCCGCCCAGGGCACCTGCCACGCCAAGCCCCGACCCTAGGGCCTGCTCCCGTACCGGGCCCGGCTCATCCACAGGGCCCGGCTCCCCCGACAGGGGCAGGCTCCGCCTCCCACTCCGAGCCCGCCTCACCGGCGGGGCGCGGTGCCCGCGGGCGCCGTGCCCCGCCCTCCCCCACCGCGCATCGGAGCATGATCGATGTATCTCTCGCACACACGGACGGCCGACGCCGTCCACCGCCTCGGGAACTCCCCCGGGCCCCGTGCCGGGGCCGGAGGGCGGGCCGGGGCCCGCGTACCCGCCACCGTCGTGACGCTCGGCCTCGTCAGCCTGGTCACCGACGCATCCGCCGAGATGGTCACCGCGATCCTGCCGGTGTACCTCATGTACGGCCTCGGGATCGGCTACCTCCAACTCGGCGCGCTCGACGGCCTCTACACCGGCGCCACCGTGCTCTTCCGCCTCGCAGGCGGCTACGCCGCGGACCGCCTCGGCCGCCCGAAGGCCGTAGCCACCTGCGGCTACGGGATCTCGGCCGCGACCAAGCTCGGTCTCCCGCTGATCGGCGCCTCCGCGGGCAGCGTCGGCCTGCTCCTCGCGGCCGACCGCACGGGCAAGGGCATCCGCACCGCGCCCCGGGACACCCTGATCACCCTGGCGGCGCCGGAGGCGCACCTGGGGCGCGCCTTCGGAGTCCACCGGGCGCTGGACACCCTCGGGGCGATGCTGGGTCCGCTCCTTGCCTTCGCCGTCCTGCTCGCCCTGCCCGGCGACTACGACGCCGTGTTCCTGGTGAGCTTCTGCCTCGCCGCGGCCGGGATGGTCCTGCTGGCGTTCTTCGTACGGGCCGACCGGCCGGAGTGCCCCTACGACCTGTGCGGACCGCACGGGGGCGGGCGCGGGGGTGCGCCGACTGCGGGCGGGAGTGCGGCAGCCCGCAGCCGGGGTGCGGCGATGGCTCGTGCCCGGGTCCGCGGGCTGCGCGCGTGCCTGGCCCCGCTGTGGATCCCCGGCAACCGCCGCACCGTGCTCGCGGCGGCGCTCCTCGGCCTGACCACCGTCGGCGACATGTTCTTCTACGTCGCGCTCCAGCAGCGCATGGACCTGTCGTCGCGACTCCTGCCGCTGCTGCCGGTCGGTACCGCGCTGGTCTTCATGAGCGCCGCCGTGCCCCTCGGGCGCGTCGCCGACCGCGTCGGCCGCTGGCGCCTCTTCCTCCTCGGCCACCTCCTGCTCCTGTGCGGCTACCTGCTGGTCGCCGGTGCCCCGCGGTCCTGGCCCGGTGCCGCCACCGCCGCCGTTGTACTGACCCTGCACGGGCTGTTCTACGCCGCCAGCGACGGCGTCCTGATGGCCCATATCGGCCCCGCCATTCCCGCCCGGGTGCGCACCACGGGGCTCGCCGTCGTGCAGACCGCCCAGGCCCTCGCGCGGTCCGGTGGCGCCGTCGCCTTCGGGGCGGCGGCCGCGCTGGGCGGCCTCGGCACGGCGTTCGGCGGTTTCGCGCTCGCCCTGCTGCTCGCCCTCCTCACGGCGAGCGCACTGCAATCACCCTGGAGGAACCGATGACCCGCGCACGCACCCTCCTCGGGACCCTGCTCATCGTCGCCCTCGTCGCCACGGCCGTGGGCTGCGTACTGTGGCGGCGCGGCGCGGTCGCCCACGGGCAGGACGCACAGCACCTGCGCTTCGGGCGCGCCGGCACCGTCGTGTACGTCGACCGGGACGACGGCCGGGTGCGTCAAGTGACGCGTACGGGACGGGAGGTGGGCGCCGGGCCCGCCTGCCACCGGGCGGCGGTCGCCGCCTCGACGCTGATCTGCGTCCGGGCCCTGTCCGGCCCGATGACCTCACAAGTCCGCGTCCACACCGGGCGGAAGGACGAGCCCGAGGTCACGCTCTCCGTGTGGGGCGACCCGAGCCGGGCGCGCGTGTCGCCGTCGGGGAACCTGGTCGCGTGGACGGTCTTCCGCTCCGGCGACTCGTACGCCAAGACCGGCACGTTCTCCACCACGGCCGGGATCTACGACCTGCGCGACGGGACCCACCACGGCTCCCTGGAGGACTTCCGGCCGTTCGTCGACGGCAAGCCCTACACGGCCGAGGACGTCAACCACTGGGGCGTCACCTTCGCCCGGGACGACCGCACCTTCTACGCCACGATGGGATCTCGCGGCCGCACCTGGCTCATGCGCGGTGATCTGCGCGAGCGGACGCTGACCGCCGTGCGCGAGGGCGTCGAGTGCCCCTCACTGGCCCCCGACGGCCACCGCGTCGCCTACAAGAAGCGTCTGGGCGAGGGGCGTTGGCGCCTGCATGTGCTCGATCTGCGCCGCGGCACGGACACCGCGCTCGCCGAATCCGCCACCGTCGACGACCAGCCGTCCTGGCTCGACGACCGCACGGTGGCGTACGCGAAGCGCGCGGACGGCGCGCCCACGGTCTTCGCCGTACCGGCCGACGGGTCCGGCAGTCCCCGGCGGATGTTCCGGGGAGTGTCCCCCACGGTCACCACGGGCTGAGCCCCGCCCGTCGCGACGAGCCGCCCCGGCGCCTGCCCTCACCCTCACGGCACTTCACCTCACTTCACCGCGCCTCAGCGCGCGGTCCCACGGGTCCCAGGCCACTCCCGCACTCCCGCACGTCTCTTTCCGTCTCCCTCTCCTCGGAGGTCACCACCATGTCCGACCTGCACCGGAACCCACGCTCCGTGCGGCGCGCGACGCTGACCGGCATCGCCTCTCTCGCCCTGCTGGGTGGCGTGTCGGCGGTGCCCGACGCGAGCGCCTCGGCCGCGCTCTCCGCGCCCGCCGCGGACGGCCCCGACGCCCTGTCGGCGGCGGCCGCCGCCCGCCTCGCCGACCGGCTCGACGACGCCCTCGGCGCGCGCGACGCGGGCTCGTACTACGACGCCGAACGGAGGACCCTCGTCGTCAACGTCCTGGACCGGGCCGCCGCCGCACGGGCCGAGGACGCGGGCGCGCGGGCCCGGTTCGTCGACAACTCCCTCGCCGAACTGGACTCCGCGCAGCGGGTGTTGGACGACGCGCCCGTCGTTCCCGGCACCTCCTGGGCCATGGACCCGAGGACCAACCGGATCGCCGTCGAGGCCGACCGCACCGTCACCGGCAGCACTTCGGCAAGGCTGCGGCACCTCGTCGCCGGGCTCGGGGACCGCGCGACTCTCACCCGCATATCCGGCGAGCTGACCCCGCTGATGTCGGGCGGCGACGCCGTGTACAGCAGCGGCGGCCGCTGTTCCCTCGGCTTCAACGTCGTCAAGGACGGCAAGCCGCACTTCCTCCTCGCCGGGCACTGCGGCAAGGCAGGCACCAAGTGGGGTCCCACCCGCGACTCCGCGGTCGCCGTGACCGAGGACTCGCGGTTCCCCGGCGACGACTTCGCCCTGGTGCGCTACACCCAGGACGTCCCGCACCCCAGCGAGGTCAACCTCTACAACGGCACGACCCAGCGGATCACCAGGGCCGGGGAGGCGACGGTCGGCCTCCGGATCCAGCGCAGCGGCAGCACCACGCAGTTGCGCGGCGGCAAGGTGACGGCGCTGAACGCCACCGTCACCTACCAGGGCGGACGGAAGGTCACCGGCCTGATCAAGACGGACACCTGCGCGGACAGGGGCGACAGCGGCGGCTCGATGTTCGCTGGTGACACCGCGCTCGGCCTGGCCTCCGGCGGCACGGTCGGCTGCGGGGGCGGCAGGAAGGGCCCCATCTACTTCCAGCCGGTCACCGAGGCGCTGACCGCGTACGGCGCCACCATCACGCCGCCGTCGGGCCGACCGGGCACCGGGGGCTAGCCCCACCCGGAACGGGCGGTCAGCAGGATCGCACCGAGTGATCACGTCCGGAAACGTGGAGCCCGGCAGCACATGTCACCGGTCCCTCTTTCCGTAGGAGTCAGCACGTGCGTGAACAGGCAAGGCAGAAGCGTGGTGTCGTGGCGGCCGCGGCCGCGGTGGCCGCGGGCGTCATGGCGGCGGGCGCCCTGGTGGTGCCCGCCGCGTCGGCCACCACCGGGCCCCACCAGGCCAGGACGGGCTCCGCGAGGGCGGACGCCGTGCAGGAGGGCCTGAACGCGCTGGTGCGTACCGACGGGGTGCCCGCCGCTCTGGCAGGAGTCAGGGAACGCGCTGGTCACACGCGTACCTACACGGCGGGCGTCGGCGACCTCGCCACGGGCTCGGCGGTGCCGAGGGACGGCCAGGTCCGGGTCGGCAGCAACACCAAGGCGTTCACCGCGGTGGCCGTCCTGCAACTGGTCGGGGAGGGGAAGGTCGGCCTCGACACCTCGGTCGAGACCTATCTGCCGGGCCTCGTGCACGGGAAGGGGATCGACGGGAACCGCATCACCGTCCGCAGGCTCCTCCAGCACACCAGCGGACTCCCCGACTACGTCCCGTACCTCGACGACGACGTCCGCCCCTACACTCCCGGCGACCTCGTCGACATCGCCCTGCGGCACGAGGCCGTCTTCGCACCGGGCGAGGACTGGCAGTACAGCAACACCAACTACGTACTGGCGGGAATGATCATCGAGAAGGTCACCCGGCGCCCCCTCGGCGAGGAGTTGCACCGCCGCGTCATCGAGCGCGCCGGGCTGCGCCACACCTACTTCCCCGCACCCGGCGACGTGAAGATCCGGGAAGCCCACCCCAAGGGCTACTACCAGGAGTCCCCGGGCGCGCCGCTGCGCGACGGCACGGAGCTCGACCCCTCCTGGGCCTGGGCGGCAGGTCAGATGATCTCCACCAACTCCGACCTCAACCGGTTCTACACGGCGCTGCTGTCCGGTGATCTCCTCCCGAAGGCCCAGCTCCGTCAGATGCGCACCACCGTCCCCGCCGAGTACTTCGGGCCGGGGGCCCGCTACGGCCTCGGCATCGTGAGCAGGCCGCTGTCGTGCGGCGGCCGCTACTGGGGCCACGGCGGCAGCACCACCGGATACGAGACGCGGGGCGGTGTCAGGGGCGACCTGCGGGCCGCCGCAAATATCGCGGTGACCACGCAGCCCAGCGACAAGAGGGTCATGGAGCGCGTGGACGGGCTCGTGGACGGGGCTCTGTGCCGCCGAGCCACGCGGAGCCACTGAGACACGCGGAGCGCCGGCCCGCCCGGAGGAAATTCCCTACCGCGGTGGCCGCAAAGGGCGGAGACTCCTCTCATGGCTGACATGAGATCGTTCTGCGACGCGGTCACCGCGTGGGCGGCCGGTGGCCCGGACGCCCCCGCGCGCGAGTCCGCCGACCGGCTGCGTGTGCGGACGGTCGTCCTGCTCGAAGGGCCGAGCGACGTCGCGGCGGTCGACGCGCTCGCCGCCGGGCGCGGCCGGGACCTGGCGGCCGAAGGAGTGTGCGTCCTGTCGATGGGCGGCGCCATGAGCGTCGCCCGCTTCGCGAGGCTCCTCGGCCCGCCGGGCCTCGGCCTGCGCCTCACCGGACTGTGCGACGAGGCGGAGCGGCGCTACTACGCCCGCGGTCTTGAGGGGGCCGGCGCGGCGGAGCCCGAGTTCTTCGTCTGCGCGGCGGACCTGGAGGACGAGCTCATCCGCGCGCTCGGCGTGGCCCGCGTGCGGGAGCTGGTCGCGGCGGAGGGCGACCTGCGCGCCCTCGCGACCTTCCAGCGCCAGCCCGCCCAGCAGGACCGCACCCCGCACCAGCAGCTCCGGCGCTTCCTCGGCACCAAGAAGGGACGTAAGATCAACTACGGCCGTGTCCTCGTGGAAGCCCTCGACCCGGACCGCGTCCCCGCACCGCTCGACGATCTGCTCACCGCCGTCTGACGCGCTCCGGCCCCACACCCCCTGCCCCTATGCTGCAAAGGCTGCCATGACCTTGATACGTCCCGCCCGCCCCCATGAGATCCCCGCCCTCGTCGAACACCCCGGAGACGCCGAGCGCAACGCGGCGACCAGCGCGTACCTCGTCCAGCTGCTCGACACGAAGTGCACGAGGCCCGAGTGGTGCCTGGTCGCCGAGGACGGCGGGGGGCGTCTCGTGGGCAGCGTGGTCCTGTGGTCCCTGCCGGGGCAGGACGTACCCGACTCCGTCGTCCTGTTCGAGGCGCCCGCGGACCCGGCCGAAGTGGCACCCGCCCTCCTGGACGCGGCGATGGCGCAGGCGCGTGCCCTCGGGGCGACGGAGCTGGGGCACGTCGTCGACTCACCGGCGCAGCCGCCCCAGTTCCAGCGTGACCCGCGGCGGCGGGGCGAGCTGCTGCGGCAGGCGGGCTTCCGGGTCCTGCGGGACGGACGCAGATTCCGTCTGCGGGTGCCCGCCGAGCTGCCCGCCGACGACCCCAGGCTGACCTTCCGCAGCCTCGCCGACCTCGGCCCTTGCCCGTTCATCGACCTCCTGGAGAGCCTGCTCACCCGGACCGCGGACGCCCGGCTGAGCGCCGACGTCGAGCGGTTCGGGGCGCGGGGGGCGGCCGAGCAGCTCTTCGAGCACATGGGGCAGTTCCGGTACGACCCGCGGTGGTGGGAGATCGGCTACGACGCCGACGGCTCACCGGCAGTGATCAGCCTTCCCGCGGAGAACCCGTCCATGCCGGTGCTCGGCTTCGTCGGCGTCGCACCGGCCCACCGCGGCAAGGGATACGCGACCTCCGTCGCGATCCGCGGCACGCGCGTCCTCGCGGCGAACGGCGCCACCGAGATCCGCGGGGACTGCGACGCCGCGAACATCGCCATGGTGAAGGCGTTCACCCGGGCCGGCTACGACAACTTCGCCGATCGGCTGGAGTTCGGCCGCGACCTGTGACGTCGGCGGGGAGCAGGGCGTGTTCCACGCGGACCTGCCGTGCGGCCACGTACGCGTCCTGAAGGACCCGCACGGCCACGTACGCGTCCTCAAGGGCGTCCTGACCTCCGATGACGGGCTCCGGGCGCCGCGCGCCACCTGCCGGGGTTCCGCCCCGGCAGGCCGGAGCCCGGAACCGCCCTACTTGCCGGAGCCCGGAACCGCCCTACTTGCCGGAGTCCCGGAACCGCCCGAACGCCTTCGTGAACGCCTTCAGCGGCGAGCCCTCCGCCCTGGCCGCCCCCGGCGCCGCGGAGCCGGGCGAGCCGTGGCCCACCTCGGCGAGCGCGGCCTGGGCCGCCTCGGCGGCCTCCCGGTACAGGTCGCGGGACGTCGTCATCTTGTCGAGCGCCTCCGCGTACTTCGCGACCATGTCCTGGGCGTGCACCAGCTCCTCGTCCGGGGTGAGCAGGTGCCAGCCCTGGCGCAGCCGGGTGAGGGCCCGCTCGGCCTCCTCGGGCAGCGGTCGCGGCAGGGCCGCGAACTCCTCGACGCGGTCCAGGAGTTCGGTCGGTTCCGAGCCGTCCAGGAAGACGCTGCGCACGGTGAAGCGCTCCGCGTCGTAGTCGGGGTCATGGGGCGCCCTGGGCAGGACGACGGCGCCGCCGCGCGGCATCCGTACGCTCAGCTCGCGCTTCATCGCGAAGTCGGCGATCTGGGCCTGCTCCGGCGTTCCGCGGTGCTCGATCACCCGGTGCCGCAGGCTCGGCGGCAGGAACGCGGAGACCGGCTGCTGCCCCGCCGCGTCCGGTGTCATCGCCTCGTGCACCACGACGTGCACGTACCAGCTCTGCCGGGTGCAGTCCCGCAGCAGGCGGCGCAGCTCGTCGTCGTCCTTCGGCAGATGGTTCGCCGTCCGCAGCCGCACACCGGGCACCGTGTCGTTGTCCCAGGGGACGCGGTCGCTGTCGGGCCAGAACATGGTGGCGGGCGAGGGCCAGTGCGCCTCCCAGGCCCGGTCCGCCTCGGCGGCGACGACCCAGGTGACGCCCTCGCCCTCCTTGCGGCGGGCCTCCGGGTCATACGTGGTCAGCTGCGCGCGGACCGTGACGTCGTCGGCCGCACGCCAGCGGGCCTCGAAGAGGCGGCGGGCCGCCGGACCGGGGTCGGCGGACTCGTCCCGCGGGTGCAGGACGGTGGGGCGCGCCGCCTCGACGGGGTCGAGGTCCAGGAAGTCGTCGAGCACCCCGGCCGCCTTGAGGGCGATCAGGTTGCGCCGGACGTCCTGCTCGGGCTCGGGCCCGAGGTGGCGCCCGCGCCCCAGCCACGCGGTGTCGGGGGCGGCGTTCGGTGAGGTGCTGTTCTTGGCCATGGAGTCGTTCTGTGGGTGATCGGGACGCGACCAGTATGGTCCGTGGACCTGTCAATGGAATCAGTACCACGTCCATGACCGCATCAAGTCCGGTCGGTCAGTGCCGCCTGTCTCACCGGATACCGCCGCAAATCGGCCATCTGCGCAGGGCGTGAACAGGGCCCCGTTCCCGTTGACCGGACACCCCGCGGGGAGCCGCGCGAAGCGATGGTGGACGGCGGGAAAAAAGAACAGCATGTTACGGGCCGGGCGGGGTAGCTGGCGGACAACGGGAACGAGGGTGATCAACGCGTGGAGTCAGCCGGGAGGGACGACACAGCGGTGCCGGGCGGCACCGCTGTCGCTGCCACCGCGGTGGCGCTGAGCGGCGACGACGCCTGCATCGCCACCGCGCGGCACCTCGCGGCCGACTTCCTGAGCTGTGCCCGCGCCGACCAGGACGTGGCCGTCTCCGCGCGTGCCATGGATCTGACGCAGCTGGTGGTCAGCGAGCTGGTCACCAACGCGTGCAAGTACGCCCCCGGGCCCTTGCTCATGGAGCTGTGCATCCGGGGCGGCACCGTCCAGGTGACCGTGCAGGACAGCGTCCGCGCCGGTCCGTCCGCCCGTTCCGTCGACCCGCGCAGGGTCGGGCAGCACGGCCTGGAGATCGTCACGGCCGTGGCCCGGCACTTCCAGGTCTCCCCCGTGCCGGACGGCAAGCGCGTCACCGCCCACATCGCCCTCACCGACGAGGCCGCGGACAGCATGCGCCACGCCGGTCCCCCGCCGCCCGAGCCCCGCTGACCGGCCTGACCCGGCCCCCACGACCGGGGACGGCCAACACCGAGGGGCGCCACGGCCAGGGACGACCACTACCGGGACGACGGAGCCCCCTCCCGCCCGGAGGCAGAAGGGGGTCCGCTCAGGAAGCCGCGCCGTCCTCGGCCGAGGGACCGGAACGCCGATCGATGCTCGACTCGAGCTGGGACCTCACCTCCGAGGGCAGCTCGCCGGTGCGCCCCCACGTCACGATCAGCTCCGCGATGTGCCGGAGCTTGATGTTCGTGTTCTGGGATACCTCCTTCAACACGTCCCACCCGTGCGCGGGCGTCAGCTGCCCCACGGCGAGGATCACTCCGATCGCCTGGTCGACCGTGGCGTGCGACGTCACGGCCTGCTTGAGGTGATCGACCTCCTCTTCGAGTCGGACAAGCTGCTCCCGCGGCACCTGCGCGGGCTCCTCGGCTCGAGTGTCTTGCGAGTCACACACTGTCCTCTCCGGTTCAGGGTCTGGGATCCGGAAACAACGACCTCTGGGGAGAAATGTACGAGGTGCCGGTTCGAGCAGCACATTCCCCCCGGACGCGGTGTCACACAACTGCCTGCGCGCAGCAAGCAGATGGCGGTACGAGGCGTCCGCCCGGTCAGGACGAGTGGACGATCCTGCCGTCGAAGACGGTCGTCTCCACGGGCACCGAGGTGATCTCCTCGGCGGGTGTGGTCCGCAGGTTGCCGCCGAGCACACACAGGTCGGCGACCTTGCCGACGGTCACCGAGCCCTTCCAGGACTCGGCGGCGTCCTGCCAGGCACCCGCGGTCGTGTAGGCGGCGAGGGCCTGGTCCAGGTTCAGCCGCTGCTCCGGTCCGTGCACCTCGCCGCAGGCGCCGCGCCGGGTCATCAGGGCCCGCACACCGGCGCGCCAGTCCGGATCGTTCACCGGGGTGTCCGAGCTGCCGGTGAGGGGCACCCCGGCGTCGACGACCGAGCGCCACGGCAGGAACGCGTCGCCCTCGGGCCCCTGTGCGGCCCGGTGGACCACGTTCGCCCAGCTCTGCGCCTGCGGGCCGAGGCCGATCCCGTGCTCCGCCATGGTGGGCAGGAGGCTCACGGGGACGAACGGGCCGTGCATCACGACGTGCCGCGCACCGGCCCGCGGATGGCGCCGCCCCGCAGCGACGATCGCGTCGACGACGGTGGGCACCCACCGGTAGCAGTGCACACCCACCTGGTATCCGGCGGCGTGCGCCACACGGATCATCTCGGTGAGCTCGGCGACCCGCTCCTCGTGGGTGTCCCCGGCGACCAGCAGCTCACCGCCGCTGTCGGAGAACAGCTTGACCCCGCGCACCGCGAGCCGCCGGGGGTCGACGCCGGCCGGGGGTGTGAACGCGCGCAGCGCCGCGTCGACCGCGGCCGCGGAGCCGCCGGACTGGGAGCAGGGCAGGAACAGCGCGCTCACCCGCGCATGCAGGCCTCCGGCCCTCGCCAGGTCCGCGTACGCGTCCAGGGTCGCCGTGCCCTGCGTGCCGCCGCCGAGCCCCTCGCCGCCGGGGCCGAGGCCCGGGTCGGTGAAACTGGTGATGCCCTGCGCGTGCAGCCGGGCGACCACGTCCTGGACCGCGTCCCGCAACTGCTTCCCCGGCCGGGACGGGAGCAGCAGCTGCACCAGGGCCTGCCCTCCGTACCGCAGGATTCCGGTGGGGCGGCCGTTCTGGTCGTAGTCGACGCCGGGCTTGCGCGGATCGCCGGGCCCGACGTCGGTGATGCCGGCGAGCGCGAGGGCGCGGGAGTTCACGGCGCTGACGTGGTAGCCGCTGTCCTGGAGGAAGACCGGATGGTCGGGCGAGACCGCGTCGAGGTCGTCCCGGGTGGGCTCGCGTCCCTCGGCGAGCCGGCCGGGGTTCCACCCGGCGCCGCGGATCCACTCCCCGGCCGGGGTGCGGCCCGCCTCCGCGGCCACCGCGGCGACGATGTCGGCGACGGACTTCACCGCGGCCGGTCCGCAGTCCAGGGCGTACGGGGGCAGGTTGAGCCGGTACACGGCGGCGTGCAGATGGGTGTCGTTGATGCCGGGGAGCAGGCTGCGGCCCCGCAGGTCCACGACGTCGGTGCGGGACCCGGCGAACGCCCGGACCCCGGCGTCGTCCCCGACGTACACGATCCTGCCCGCCCGTACGGCCACAGCCGACGCTCTCGGGTGCTTCGGGTCCATGGTGAGGACGTCGCCGTTGCGCAGGACCAGGTCGGCCTTGCCCGCCGTGGACGCGGATGCTGCTGTCGACGTCGCACCGGCGAACAGCGAACCGGCTGCCGCGGCTCCTAAGAGGCGGCCTGCGTCGCGCCGGGACATCGATGAGGTGGAGGGCTGGTCGGGGTACCGATCGGCGTGCGGAGCGGACATGCTGCGGATCTCCCGTTCGCTGTGCGAAGTCGATCGCAGTCGATCGACTCTCGATCGACTCTCGATCGAACGGAGGATCGGCCGCGGGTCGGAGTTCCGTCAAGAGCCGGATCAGGCCGCCCGGGTACGGCGGGACAGCCCGTCCCGCCACGCCGGTCGGCTCGATCCGGGGTGTCGGTCGCCTCGATCCGGAGTACAGGTCGCCTCGATCCGGAGTGCAGGTCGTCTCGATCCAGTCCCGATCCTCAATACCGGCCTCCGATACCGCCCCCCGATACCGATCCTCGATACCGCCCAGCCGCGCCTCGGTCCGGCTCAACCCCGCTGCGTCCCGCTCAGTCCCCCTGGGACCACGCGGCGACCGGCAGCGACAAGTAGATGCCGAAGTCCCGGAGTCCGGTCGCGGCCGTGACGGCCTCGTGCAGTTCGTCCACGCGTTCCTGCCGGTTCTCGGCCCGGCTCTCGAAGTACTTGGACCGCACCTCGATCACGACGTCGAGGCCGCTGCGGTCCAGCGGACCCAGTTTCCGGAAGCGGATCTCGATGTCGCCCGGCTGCAGATCGTGGTCGTACGGCTCCTCGGGGCACTCCACGGCCACGGAGACCAAGTGGGGCAGCACGGACCCCAGCTCGCGGAGCGTGGAGTCGGCGACATCGGCAGCGTGGGTGACTTCGACGAGCGGCATCCGGCCACTCTACGGAAGGGCGTGCAGGGGCGCGTGATTGGACCGGAAGAGGCGTTCACCGGCGCGCCGGAAGGTGAGGTTGCGCAGCGGTGTGGGCAGGTTGCGGGCCTTGTCCCTGCGGTGGTTCTGCGCGACCACCCAGGCGACCCGGCCGGCGCGCCGGGCCTGGTAGGCGGCGAGTGCGGAGGGGACGTCGGGCTCCGCGCGGAGGGTGTCGGCGAGCACCAGGGCGTCCTCCAGGGCCATCGCACCGCCCTGGGCCATGCTGGGCGAGAACGCGTGGGCGGCGTCACCGACGAGGACGGTGCGCGAACGGGTCCACACGGTGCTCTCGCTCTCGTGCAGGGCGGCGAAGTAGGCGCCCTCCCCCTGTGCGAGGAGTTGGGGCACCGGCGCGCCGAAGTCCGCGAAGAGGGCGCGCCAGTCGCCGGCCGGAGGAGTGGACATCTGGCTGTTGATGTCGGCGTAGCAGTAGACGCGGCCGCCGCCGAGCTGCACGGTCAGGAACGTGCGGCCCCGGTCCCCCACGCGTGCGGTCCAGTCGGTGATGCCGGGCACCGTGGTGTCGTCGGCGATGAACCGCCAGCACAGCTGGCCGAGGAAGCGTGGTCCTGGGCCGCCGAACAGGGTGCGCCGGACCGTGGAGTTGATGCCGTCGGCGCCCACCACCAGGTCGTACGTGTCGGTGGTGCCGTCGGCGAAGGTCACCGCCCCCTCGTCGGTCACCCCGGTCACATCGGTGCCGGGGCGGACGGGGGCGCCACGGCCCTCGTCGACGGCCGTGCGCAGCACCTCGTGCAGGTCGCCCCGGGTGATCGCCCGGCAGGGACCGACCTCGCCCCATATCCGGCCGACCTCGAACTCGGTGAGCGGGCGCCCGTGGTGGTCGTGGATCCGCTGCCGCGTCACGGGCGCCGCCCGCGCGGCCACCTCGTCCCCCACGCCGAGCCGTTGGAGCGCCCGGACGGCGTTGGCCGGGAGGTAGAGACCGGCGCCGATGGCCCCGCCGCCGTCGGCGCGGCGTTCGACGACCTCCACCTCCGCTCCTCGGTCCGTGAGGGCCTTCGCCAGCGCGAGACCGGAGATTCCGGCACCGACGATCAACGTGCGGGGTCTGTTCACGGGGTTCCTTACCGGGAGCGGGCAACCGGCACCCATTGTGCGGCGTTCCGCGCGCGGCCCCGTGGCCGAGGGTCCGGGTGCGCTCAGGGAGCGGTGTCCTGGTCCGCCGCCTTTCCCGCGTACGCGGCGAGGCCGTCGGCCATCCCCTGCATGAAGCGTTTCAGGTACCACCGCCAGAAGGGGCCCGCCAACCGCAGTCTCGGCTCGAAGACCGCGCTCCAGGTGATGTCGGTGCCGCCGCCTGGTGCCTCGGCCAGTGCGACGGTGCCGTGGTAGGTGCGGAAGGGGGCGCCGGGGTTCTCGTAGCTGAACGTGCGGTCGGGCACCAGTCCGGTGATGCGCTCTCGCGCCGCGTTCCGCCCGATGCTGAAGATGCGTGTGTCACCGATCTGCTGGCGGCGGTCCGGGTCGCCGTCGCCCTCGACCTCGGCGACTTCGATCGGCGACCAGGACGGCCAGGTCCCCGGTCGCAGGAGCACGTCGAAAACAGTGGTGGGACGTGCCGGGGAGTGTGCGGTGACGGCGTAGTTGTACGGCATTGCGCCACGCTATGAAGCTGCCGCCGGGGTGGGAATGCGCCGGATTGCCGTCCTGGCGGTCATATCTTGCGGTCGGGACCCGCCGTCGCAGGCGCGGTCACGACTTCCGGTACGCGGACGGCCGGACGCCGACGTGTGCGAGGAAGGCGGTGGACAGGCTCCCCGGCCCGGCGAAGCCGCAGCGCTCGGCGATCTCGCCGACGGTGAGGCCGGTGCGGCTGAGCAGTCGCCGTGCCTCCTCGATCCGCAGCCGGGTCAGGAACCGGTGCGGTGTCTCGCCGGTGGCCTCGCGGAAGACGCGGATGAAGTGGTAGACGCTGAGCCGCACTTCGGCGGCGACCTCGGCGAGGGTCAGCGGTTCCGCGAGGCGTTCCCGCATGACGGCGACGGCTTGGCGGACGGCGGCGTGTTCGTGGCCTGGGGCCCGCGAGGAGCGGTGGTCCCGGTGCTCCCGTCCCCGGGTCAGCAGATGCGTCACGAGGAAGGCCCCGGCGGCCTCCGCGTACAGGTCGTCCGCGTCGGCCCCGGCGGCGGGCAGGGCGCGCACGAGGTGCTCGACGAGAGGGTCGCCCGCGCCCAGGACGGCGAAGAGCGCCTCGAAGTCCGTTTCGTGCCCGCCCAGTTCGGCCGCGGTCCGCTCGACCGTGGCCCGCGGGATGTGCACTTGCACGGTGCGCAGTGCCGAGGCCGCGCGGTAACTGCGCACGGTCGCGTGGCCGGGGATCATGAGCTCCAGGCGGCCGGGGACCCACCGCCGCCGGTTCGCCCGGCCCCCGCTGCGGGTCCGCATGTCCGCGTCGCCGCCCGTGCAGAGCACGAGATGCAGGTCGGCCACCCCGGGCAGCGGCAGTTCGGCCGCCTCCTGGGCGTGCGTGAAGCACTGCACGAGCAGCGACCGCCAGCCCGCGTCGTGCCAGCTGCAGTAGGTGCGCCGTACGGACTTCTCCGTGACGACGCCCGCGTACGGGGCCAGGTCGAAGTCGGGCGAGTCGAACACACCGCCACCCTACGTCCCCGGAGCGGCCGGAACGGCGTGCCGTCAGAGCCGGACGACCGCCGGCAGGGCGGTGACGGCCGCCGCGAGCAGCAGGACGACGTTCATGGCGACCTGCCGGTCACCCTGCCGCACATGCACGCTGATGGCACCGATCTGCAGAACCACGAACCCGATGGCGGCAGCGAGGGCGAGGACGGGCGCGATGCCGGTGAGCGGCGGCAGGAGCAGCCCGGCCGCGCCGAGCACCTCGACCGCCCCGATGGCCCGTACGGCCGGCATCGGCGTGCTGTCCACCCACGCCATCATCGGCCGCAGCTCCTCCTGGCTCCGCGCCAGCTTGAGCCCGCCTCCGTAGAGATAGAAGAGGGCGAGCAGCCCGGCGACGGCCCCGTGGACGACGTCCCCATGGACGACGTCCACGTTCACAGGGCATCGGCGGCGGGTCGGGGGGCGGGCCCGGGGCCGGGTTGCGGGACGAGCTCGACGGCGGGCTCGGTGGCATACCGACGCATGGCGTCGACGTTCGTCCGGGGGGTGAGTTCCCGCTCGCCGTCGGCCATGTCCCGCAGGTCCCGGAAGTACTGCACGTACAGATCCGGGGTGAACGTACTGATCATGACGGCCTGCTCGCCGGTCACGTTGGCGAACGTGTGCGGGGCTCCGCGCGGCACCATCACGAGGGTGCCCGCGGCGGCGTCGTGGTCCTCCTCCCCCACCGTGAACCGCACCGTCCCGGAGACGACGTAGAAACCCTCGTCGTGCCGCGCGTGCCGGTGTTGCGGCGGCCCGGGGGTGTACGGGGCGAGAACGGACTCGGCGATGCCGATGCGGTGCCCGGTGTTGCTCCCGTCCTCGAGCACCCGCATACGGGTGCTGCCCAGAAGAATCGTCTCCCCCTCCCCCGGGCGGACCACGGACACGGCCGGGTCGGCTGGGAGGACGGTCGACTCACTGGTGGCCGCGCTGGTCTGCGCACTGGCGTGCGCACTCGTCTGCGCGCTGGTCTGCGTCGTGTCGGTCATGCCTCGATTTCACGGCAGGGGTGGTGGGGCTGTCCAAGACCTGTTCGGTGGGGTCGATGCCGTATGGGTATCGGCCGGGCTACGCCCGTGGAGGTACCCATTCCGCAACTCCCTTGCATATGGCAACTGTTATGAAGCTGATCCCGCACCATGGGCAACCATGATCAATGACACATCCAGGAAGCCCGTTATCCCCGTTACACCCCAACAGTCCCCGCCGATCTTCCCGCGTCGACTGCATAGAGTCGTCGCCCGATTACCCATTCAGGGAATCTTCATCTTTGTGTCCGAAACGGGTTCAGTATGTGGAGACGCGCGCGCTCGCGCGGAGTTGCAGGGACGTTGGCGGGGCTCTTGACCGGAGCCTTGCTGACGGGTGTCGCACCGGTCGCGCAAGCGGATCCGGTTGCGGCAGGAGAGACGGCGACGAAAGCCACGAGGACAGGGGCATCCGAGGGAGCGGCGACCGCGGAAGCCGCGCAGGACCGGGCCAGGCGCACGGGCGAGCCGGTCGAGGTGACCTCGCTGCGCGGCGAGGCGAGCGACGTCTACGCCACGGCTGACGGGAACTTGGAAGCGCGGGAGTACGTGCGTCCCGTGAGAGCCCGGACTGGCGACGGCTGGAAGCCCGTCGACACCGATCTGGTAAAGGCCGCGGACGGGACGGTGACTCCGAAGGTCACCACCGTGGGTCTTGCGTTCTCCGGTGGCGGCGACGGGCCGCTGGTGCGGATGACGAAGGTGGGCCGCGAGCTCGCCCTCTCCTGGCCCGGGAAGCTGCCGGAGCCCACGCTCGACGGCGACACCGCCACGTACAAGGACGTACTGCCGGATGTGGACCTGCGAATGGGTGCGCAGGAGGATGGCTTCACCCAACTCCTCGTCGTCAAGTCCGCCGAGGCGGCGGCCGGTTCGGAACTCGCCACGGTGCGTCTGAAGCTCGCGGCGGACGGCATGGACGTGAAGGAGACCGTCGAGGGCGGACTCGAGGCGACGGACAAGGGCGCACAGGGAGCGGTCTTCGAGGCCCCGCGTCCGATGATGTGGGACTCCAGCCTGGGTGATGACCCGGGGCAGCGGAAGGCCACCGGCTCCCGGGCCGAGGCGCTGCGCGGCGTCGCCTCGCAGAAGCACTCGGAGCCCGAGGCCGCGGAGTCCGGCAAGCTCGCGCCCGTGGACGTGGAGGTCCCCGAGAGCGGACAGGAGCTGGTGCTCACCCCGGACGAGGACGTGCTGAAGGGCAGGGACACGCAGTATCCGGTGTTCATCGACCCGCAGTGGTATTCGCCGCGGGCGACGGCGTGGACGATGGCGTCGAAGTACTGGGCCGACTCGCCGCAGTGGAAGTTCAACGGTGAGAGCACCGCAGGTATGGGCTACTGCAACTGGTACTACTGCAAGCCGTTCGACACCAAGCGGCTCTTCTACCGCATCCCGGTGTCGAAATTCGCGGGCAAGTCGATCCTTTCGGCCGAGTTCGTGGTGAAGAACACGTGGTCGGCGTCCTGCTCGGACCGCTCGGTCGAACTGTGGCAGACCAAGGACATCTCCTCGTCCACCACGTGGAACTCACAGAACGACTCCGGGTTCTGGAAGAAGGAGCTGTCCTCGAAGTCCTTCGCGTACGGATTCGACGGCTGTGCGGCCAAGGACGCCGAGTTCTCGGTGAAGTCGGCCGTGCAGGACGCCGCCGACGGCAGGGACAACAGCATGACGTTCGGTCTGCGGGCCGGGAGCGAGTCGGACGCCTACGGCTGGAAGCGCTTCTCGGACAAGGCGTTCCTACGGGTGAAGTACAACCGTCCGCCGCCGCAGGTGAAGATGTCGCAGCTGACGATGGAGTATGGCGGCGTCTGCAAGAAGCCCGGATCCGCGGCACGGGTGCGCACGCTGGGCAGGATACGGGCGAACAACGTGACCGACCCCGACAAGGACAAGGTGTCGGTGGAGTTCCAGGCCAAGTGGGATGCCGGTGACGGCAAGGGGACCATCGCCCGCTGGAAGCCCGAGCGCACATCGGCGAAGAAGTCCGGCTCGGACTTCGTCATCGGTCTTCCCAAGTCGATTCCGACGAACAAGGAAGTGCACTGGTACGTGCGCTCCTACGACGGCGCACAGCACTCGTCGTGGTCGTACGCCGGGGACCCGACGGGGTGTTACTTCGTGTACGACACCAAGGTCCCCAGGGCTCCGGCGATCTCTTCGGGCGAGTATCCGGCGTCCGATTCCGAGGATCCTGAGGACCCCTGGTTCGACGGGGTGGGCAAGTACGGCTCGTTCGAGCTGAAGGGCGCCGACAAGGACGTGGTGTCCTACCGGTACGGCGTCAACGGCGACCCCAGCTCCAAGCACAAGGTGGCCACGTCCGACGGCGGTGCGAAGAGCGTGAACGTGCTGCCCGGTGCGCCGGGGCTGAACTTCGTCACCGCCCAGGCCTTCGACGCCGCGGGCAACGGCAGCGAGATCCGGACCTACGAGTACCGGGTCAAGGCCGGCCGGCCCGAGCGCGCCACCTGGCAGCTGGACGAGGCCAAGGGGGCGGACGAAGCCGAGGGGTCGACGCCTTCGCGCACCGCGCGGCTGCACGGCGGAGCCACGTCCGGTGTCACGGGTGCGCACGGCTCGGCGCTGTCGTTCAACGGTACGGACGGTTACGCGGCCACCGACATCCCGGTCGTGGACACCGGCCGCGGATTCGCGGTCTCGGCATGGGCGAAGCTGTCGAAGATGCCCGACGGGGCGGCGGTGATCGCGACCCAGCCGGGCAACCACGCCCCGGGCTTCGAGCTGTACTACACCAAGACCTATGACCGGTGGGCGTTCAACCAGTACAAGGCCGACAGCAAGGACCCTGGTATCGCCCGGGTCATGGCGGACAAGCCGGGCGGTGTGAGCATTGGCAAGTGGACGCATCTGGTGGGCTCCTACGACTCGGTGCGCGACGTCCTGGAGCTGTTCGTCAACGGAAAGCTCGTGGGCGAGACCCCGTACGCCGATCCGTGGGAGGCCCGGCGCGGATTCCAGCTGGGAGCAGGCTCCTACAGCGGCGCGCCCGCGAACTTCTTCCCGGGCGCGATCGACGAGGTGCAGCTCTTCGACAAGCCGCTGGGCCAGGACGACGTCGACAAGCTCCGTTCCCACGACAGCGTCGGCGACCCCGGCCGTCCCGCCCTCGCCGTCTTCGGCCTGGACGAGCCGGCCGACGCGACGGAGATCGCCGGACACGGCGGCGTGCTGCCCGCGAAGTACCACGGCGGCGTCACCACCGGCGTACGCGGCATCGCGGGCAAGGCGGCCCGGTTCGACGGCAGCGACGACTACGCCAGGATCGGTCGCAGCAGCGGCCCGCACGTGAGCACCTCGCGCAGCTTCACCGTCTCCGCCTGGGCCAAGCTCGGCAAGAGGCCGGACGGCGCGGCGATCATCACCGCCCAGGCGGGCCAGAAGGCTCCCGGGTTCGAGCTGTACTACTCCGCCGCCTACGACCGGTGGGCGGTCAACCAGTACTCCGCCGACGCGACCGACGCCAAACCCATCCGCGCCATGCAGCCCGAAGGGGACAGGGCACACGTCGGTGAGTGGGTGCATCTGGTGGGCGTGCACGACACGGTCGCCGACTCCCTGACCCTGTACGTGAACGGAACGGAAGCCGGCGAGACCGAGCTGGCCGGAGCCTTCTACGCCGACCAGTCCATGTACATCGGCGCCGGTTCCTACGACGGCAAGGTCGCGAACCACTTCCCCGGCACCATCGACGACGTGCGCCTCCTCGACCGTCCGGTCTCGGCGGGCGAAGTCCGCCAGATGTTCAAGCAGCGGCCGCTGGTCAAGGGCCGCTGGAACTTCGAGACCGTCACCGGCACGAACCCGGTCACCACTCCGGACTCGTCCGACGAGGAGCGGTCGATGATCCTTCACGGCGGGGCCGAGGCCGGTAAGGGCATGGTCGATGACGGCGGTCTGGAGCTGAACGGCACCAGCGGGTACGCGTCCACCAGCAGTGTGCCGATGAACACCGATGCCAGCTATACCGTGACCGCGTGGGCCAAGGCGGCCGCGCTGCCCAAGCGTACGGCCGCACTCGTCAGCGCGGAGGGCTCGCGGCAGAGCGCGTTCACCGTGCGCTTCGTTCCCGAGAAGCCCGACAGGAGGGAGCCAGAGAGCCTCGGTCGCTGGGAGCTGGCGGTGCCGGACAAGGACGACACCGACGCGTCCGTCAAAACCGTCGCCCACAGCGAGTTCTTCGATGTGAACGACTGGAATCACCTGGCGGTCGTCTACGACGGGTTCGCCAAGGAGGCCCGCCTGTACGTGAACGGGCAACTGCAGGAGGTCGCCTGCGGCGATGACGACGGCGACGGCGAGTCCGACGAGACCGGCTGCGAGGACCTCATCTCCTGGTCGGAGGACACTCTCGCCTTCAAGGCGACCAAGTCGTTCCAGGTCGGGCGCGCGAGGAACGACGGTACGTGGGGCGCGTACTTCCCCGGCTCGGTCGACGACGTGTGGACCTTCCAGGGTGCCCTGACCGACGCCCAGGTCGAGTGGCTCGCCGGACAGTGGTCCGACGTACCGAGCGACATCCCCGCGGCCTGATTCCCCACCCGGGCGGGTCCTGGTGCACAGGGCCCGCCCGGGCCGCACATCTCACTTCATCTCAGCAGGCCACGCAGCGGTTCATGCTGCGCGGCGCAATCCGTCATGCCGCCCCACGGCGGCCTATCAGAGATCTGACACACATGAATGGCATAGCTGGACCACCCCGCGGCCTCGCGCTGCGGCGGAGGATCGCCCTGGCCGTGTCCACCGTGATGGTGGGCACGCTGCTCCAGGCGGTGCTGGCACCGGAGGCGAACGCCGACGGGCGGGGCCGACCCGGACTCCCGTCGGCGGAGCAGCCGGTCGAGGGCCGCGACGGAGCGAAACTCCGGCCGCGCAAGGTGGCCAAGGGCCCCAGGACTCCTGCTCAGCGACCCAGAGCACACTGGCCCAAGGCCGGCTCAACCGTGGTGAGCATCCCCGGTTCCGAGCGTCGGGCCGACACCCGTCCCGTCCGGGCGAAAGGGCTGCCGCTCTCGCTGGCCGCACCGGAGGCGGCTGCACCGCGAGGCAAGGCCCGCGCGGCGAAGGCGTCACCGCCATCGGCTCCGGCGGCGACGGGCACGGTGAAGGCGCGGGTGCTGAGCCGGCAGGCGGCCGAGCAGGCAGGCGTCAACGGCCCTGTGTTCACCCTCGCATCGGGAGAGAGGCAGCGCGACAAGCCGGGCACGGTCCGGGCGGAACTCGACTACTCCAGCTTTGCCGGGACCTTCGGCGGCGGTTACGCCTCGCGGCTCACCCTCGTCGAACTCCCGGCGTGCGCTCTGCGCACTCCGGCCGAGGAGCGGTGCCGCACGGCGCGGCCCGTCCAGACGGTCAACGACACCGAGAAGCAGACCCTGACGGCGGCCGCGGTCCCTGTGCGCGCTGCGGCTCCCACGGTCCTTGCCGCAGTGACCGCGGACAAGAGCGAGAACAGCGACTACAAGGCGACCTCGCTGTCCGCGTCGGCCACGTGGGACACCAATCTCAACACGGGCGACTTCGACTGGTCCTACGACATGCCGGTGCCCGACGTACCGGGCGGGCTGCAGCCCCAGGTGGGCCTGTCGTACTCCTCCGGCAACGTCGACGGCCGGACCGGCAACACGAACAACCAGTCGTCCTGGGTCGGTGACGGTTTCGACCTGTGGTCCGGCTTCATCGAGCGCCGTTACAAGCCGTGCGCCGACGACGGTGAGAAGCACTCCGACGGCGTCAAGCCCGGCGATCAGTGCTGGGACTACGACAACGCCTTCCTCACCCTCAACGGCAAGGGCGGTGAACTGGTTCCGACCGGCAAGAAGGACGAGTTCAAGCTCAAGCAGGACGACGGCACCCTGATCACGCGACTGGCTTCCGCCAACCGTGGCAACGGTGACGACGACGGCGAGTACTGGCGCCTGACCGACCCCGAGGGTGTGCGCTACTACTTCGGCTACCACCGCCTGCCCGGCTGGAAGGACGGGAAACCGACGACCGACTCGACCTGGACGCTGCCGGTCTTCGGCAACAACAGCGGCGAACCGTGCCACAAGGACTCCTTCGCCGATTCCTGGTGCCAGCAGGCGTGGCGCTGGAACCTCGACTACGTCGTGGACCCGCGCGGCAACGCGATGGCGTACTACTACGACCAGGAGAGGAACTCCTACGGCCGCAACCTCAAGGCCGAGGACGACACTCCCTACACGCGCGGCGGCTCCCTCGACCGTATCGAGTACGGCCTGAAGTCCTCGTCCATGTACGGCGGCAAGCCGCTGGCGAAGGTCGACTTCACCACCGCTGAGCGCTGCATCGTGGACAACAAGACGGACTGCAAGGACATCGACAAGGACTCCTTCTACTGGTACGACACGCCGTGGGACCTGAACTGCAAGGCGGGCAGCAAGTGTGACAAGGGACGCCTCGCTCCCTCTTTCTGGACCCGCAAACGCCTGACCGGCGTCACCACCCAGGTCCTCGACGGCGACGCCTACCACCAGGTCGACTCCTTCAAGCTCTCCCACCGCTGGGGCAAGGCGGACGTCGACTACCAGCTCCTGCTCGACTCCGTGGAGCGCACCGGCCACACCGCCGAACCGGCCGTGACCCTGCCGAGGACGACCTTCGACTACACGCAGTTGGAAAATCGTCTGGACAAGACCGGCGACGGCTACGCCCCCTTCATCAAGGCTCGCCTGTCCACGATCGCCGACGAGTCCGGCGGCCAGGTCGACGTCAACTATTCGGCTCCGGCGTGCAAGTGGGGCGATCTACCCAGCCCGCAGTCGAACCCCACCCGCTGCTTCCCCCAGTTCATCGGCGGTGACTCCGAGGACGACCCCGAGAAGCAGTGGTTCAACAAGTACGTCGTCACCTCCACGACCACCACGGACCGCACCGGCGGTGCACCCGACGCGGTCACCCGGTACGAGTACCTGGGCGACGCCGCCTGGCACTTCGACGATGACGACGGCCTGACGAAGAAGAAGTTCAAGACCTGGTCCCAGTGGCGCGGCTACGGTCACGTGCGGGTCAAGACAGGCGGCCAGGGCGGTGACGCGGCCCTCAAGACGCAGGCCGACACCTACTTTCTGCGCGGTATGGACGGTGACCGCAAGGAACCCTCCGGCGGCACCAAGGCCGTCAGCGTCGCCCTCGACGACGGCGAGGGCGACGCCATCACCGACCACGAGTCCGCGGCCGGCTTCCCCTACAAGACCGTCGCCTACTCCGGACCGGGCGGCAAGGTCCTGTCCAAGACCGTGGAGCGCCCCTGGCACCACCAGACGGCGAAGAAGGTCCGCGACTGGGGGACGGTGACGTCCAACTTCACCGGAACCTCCCACTCCAAGACCTGGACCTCACTCGACGACGGCGCGGGCAAGGACTGGCGCACCACCTCCGTCGCGACGGAATACGACACGGTCGCAGGACGCCCGGTCCAGGTCGACGACCGCGGGGACAGCAACACGGCCTCCGACAACCAGTGCACCCGTACCACGTACGCCACCAACACCGACAAGAACATCCTGACGCTGCCCGCACGCGAGGAAACGGTGACCGGGGCATGCGCGGACACGCCCGACCGCGCCAAGGACGTGGTCACGGATGTGCGCACCGCCTATGACGGCGGCGCCTACGGCGCAGCGCCCGCCAGGGGTGACGCGACCGCGACGGCCACGCTCAAGAAGCACGACGGCACCAAGGCCACCTACCTGGAGGCCGGCACCACCTTCGACGACTACGGGCGACAGCTCACGACCACCGACCTCACCGCCGACGTCACCGTCACCGGCGACGGCGATCCGGTGCGCACTCCGCGCAAGAACGGCCGCACCACCACCACGTCCTACACACCGGCCACCGGCTTTCCCACCAAGGTGACGGAGACATCGCCACCGACGAAGGCGGCGGAGCCCGGATCGGCGCTGACCACCGTCACGGAACTGGAGCCGCTGCGCGGCCAGCCGCAGGCGAAAATCGACGCCAATGACAAGCGGACCGATCTCACGTACGACGCACTCGGCCGCTCGCACAAGGTGTGGCTGGCGGACCGCAGGACCAGCCAGGTGCCCAGCTACGAATTCACGTACTTCGTGGACGAGGGCAAGCCGGTCGCGGTCCGTACCCAGACACTGAACAACAACGGGGGGCAGATCCCGTCGTACACGCTGTACGACGGCTTCCTGCGCGAACGCCAGACCCAGGCGGTCGGCCCCGACGGCGGCCGACTGCTCACGGACGTCTTCTACGACGAACGGGGGCTCGCGGCCAAGGCCTTCGCGCCCTACTACACCGAAGGGCCGCCCCAGCGGACTCTGTTCACACCGGACAACGCCCTGAGCGTGGAGTCCCAGACCCGTACCGAGTTCGACGGCCTCGGCCGCCCGGTCGAGGAGAAGCGGCTCGCCGGCAACGGCGACGGCGGCAAGGTCCTTGCCACTACCCGGACGACCTACGGCGGCGACCGCACCACGGTCGTCCCGCCCGTGGGCGAGAACGCCACGACCAGCCTCGTCGACGCCCGTGGGCGCACCACCGAACTGCGTCAGCATCACAGCCGCAGCGCAAACGCGCCGTACGACACCACGAAGTACCAGTACAGCCCACGCGGTGAGCTGTCCCGGGTCACCGACCCGGCCGACAACACCTGGGGGTACGAGTACGACCAGTTGGGCCGCCAGACCAAGGCCAGTGACCCCGACAAGGGAACGACCCGCAGCGCGTACGACGACCGCGGGCAGCTGACGACCACCGAGGACGCCCGCGGCACGGTTCTGGCCAGCGTCTACGACAACCTGGGCCGCAAGACCGAGCTCCGTGACAAGAGCTCCACGGGAGCCCTGCGGGCGAAGTGGGTCTACGACACCGTCGAGGAGGCCAAGGGGCAACTGGCCGAGTCCACCCGCTATGTGGACGGCGCGGCCTACACCAGCAAGGTCACCATGTTCGACCGGCTCTACCGGCCCATGAAGACCGAACTGGAGATCCCGGAGAAGGAAGGCGCACTGGCCGGAACGTACCAGAGCGGCACCCGCTATCTGCCCTCCGGCCTGGTAGGCGGTGTGAGCTACTCGGCGGCCGGTAACCTGCCGGGCGGTGGGTACTCGACCTCCTACGACAAGGAGACCCTTCGTCCGACGTCCATCCTGGCGAGCGGGTTCCAGGCCGACACCAGTTACTCGCTGACCGGCAAGCCGCTCCAGTACGCCCTGGGAGCCAATGGCGCGAGCAAGAAGACCTGGGTCACCAACACCTACGAGTGGGGCACCCAGCGCCTGGCCACCTCCCGCGTCGACCGCGAGGATCAGCCCGGCGTCGACCAGCACGACACCTACCGCTACGACCAGGCCGGCAACGTCCTGTCCGTCTCGGACGTGTCCCGCACGGGAACCGACACCCAGTGCTTCGGCTACGACTACCTCCGCCGTCTCACCGAGGCCTGGACGCAGGGCGACAAGAACTGCGCCGACGCCCCGGCCGGTGACAAGATCGGCGGCCCGGCCCCGTACTGGCACTCCTACACCTACGACAAGTCGGGAAATCGCCTCGGCGAAACCCTGCACGACACCAGTGGCGCCGTCGGTGACCGGGCGAAGGACACCAAGCGCAGCTACGAGTACCCCAAGCCGGGCACCCCGCAGCCGCACACGCTGACCTCCGTCACCTCGCAGCTGCCCGGCGGAACCGCCACCAAGGACTCCTACACCTACGACGAGACCGGCAACACCGTAAGCCGCACCCTGCGCGGCACCACCCAGTCACTCCAGTGGGACGCCGAAGGCCACCTGACCAAGGTCACCGAGCCCGCCGAGGAGACGAAGAACAGGAAGAGCACCAAGAAGACCAAGGTCACCGAGTACCTGTACGACACCGAGGGCAACCGCCTCATCGCGCGCACACCCTCGGAGACCACGCTCTATCTCGGCCACTCGGAGGTCACGCTCCCCAAGGGGGCGGCCAAGACCAGAGCCACGCGCTACACACCTCTCGGAGGCGGCCACGAGGCCGTCACGCAGGACGACGGTTCCGTCTCCTTCATCACCGCCGACCACCAGGGCACCGGCCAGCTCTCGGTCGCTGCGGCCGATCTGAAGCTCGCCCAGCGCCGCACCCTGCCCTTCGGTGGGCAGCGCGGCGAGAGCCCCACGTCCTGGCCGGGGACCAAGAGCTTCGTCGGCGGCACCGACGACACCCCCTCCACCGGCCTGACCCACCTAGGCGCCCGCGAGTACGACCCCGCCATCGGCCGGTTCATCTCCGTCGACCCGGTCATGGACTTGTCGGACTCGCAGCAGATGAACGGGTACGCCTACGGCAACAACAGCCCGCTGGTGTATTCCGACCCGTCGGGCAAGTTCTCGATCTTCGACATCATCGGCCTGTACAAGACGGGCAAGAAAATATACGACCGAGTTATCGCCCGGAATCGGGCAGACAGCCAGTCCAGCGGCAGCTTCGGCGGGGGCGGCGGATACGGCGGGGGCGGCGGGTACAGCGGCGGCGGTTACGGCGGTGGAGGCGGTTACACAACCAATGCCCTGTACACCGGTGGCCGCAGCAGCCGCATGGCTCCGGCAGGGATGATCAATCCTTTCGCTCCGCTCGACAAGGGAATCTTCTCCCACCTCAGGGGATTCTTCGGCGCCGGTGGTGCAAAAGACGTGCCGAAGATGATGCTTCCCGACCTCAACTCGTGGAAGACCTGCGGTACGCACCCCGGCGTCACCATGGAGTGCGGCGAGACCGCCATGGATCTCCTCCCGTGGGGGAAGGTCCTCAAACCGCTCAAGGGCGCGATCAAGGGGCTGAAGAAGGCAGCGAAGGGGGAGGAAGCGGCAGGCAGGGCAGGCAGGAGCCTCCCGTCCGGCTGCAAGTGCTTCCTCGCCGGCACCGGCGTCGTCATGGCCGACGGCTCCACCAAGAAGATCGAGGACATCGAACTCGGCGACAAGGTCCGGGCGACCGACCCGGAAACCGGGGAGACCAGTGAGCGCGAGGTCACCGCGACGATCGTCACCGACGACGACAAGCGATTCACCGAACTCACCATCGCCACCCCCGACGGCCCAGAGAAACTGACCGCCACCTACGAGCATCCGTTCTGGTCGGTCTCCGAGCAGGACTGGGTCGAAGCCGGAGATCTGAGGCCCGGCATGACCCTCCGCACGGACGACGGCGATACCGTCACCGTGACGGCTGCACGCCAGTACCTGGACCGCCAGCGGACGTACAACCTCACTGTTCAGGGGTTGCACACGTATTATGTACTGGCGGGCAGGACTCCAGTATTGGTTCACAACAGCAACTGCGACTTCAAGATTGGTGTTGCGGACGAGAAGTACGACAAACATGTCCTGGGTCTCGATGATTCCGGAAACCCCACCCGTAGGCCTGATATGCCGGAATATGACACGGATGATGGGTTTGAAAGGTACGTCGCGGACGCGCAGGCGTTGATGTGTCCCGGTAGCTGCCCTGCCGCCGCTCGTGAAGCTGTCAGAAGTGACGGCGTCATCATTCGAATGGATTCCCAGGGAAGAATAGGAATGAGGAACGGAAATACCATCACCACCTATTTCCGGCCAGATGATCCGCTCGCATACTTCCAGCGGGAGGCGGCCCGGTGACGCATGACACCGAGAACTTCCGCGACGCGTTCTCCAGCTTTGTCAGAGAGTCAGGTCGGTGGCGTGACGTCGAACCGGAGGCGCTCCTGTCCCGCTGGAGGACGTTCGTCGAAGAGTGCGAACAGGGATATCGGGGTGACGCCGAAGACTACTTCAATGATCTGACGTCAAGGGATTCTCTGGCAAGGGCCTTGGGTTCTGCGGAACTGCAAAGCTTTCCCGAGCTTGTGCTACTTCGCGTAGAAGTGGAAGCGGTAGACTCAAGATTCCGTGTACTCCTCATTCCGGATGCGTTTCCAAGGATCCCCGCGGAATACTGGTGGGCGCGCGGCGTGGTGAAATTTGCGCGTAGGCGGCTGGTGGAGGACTTGAGACGCGAATATCGCATTGAGGCGGAGCTATTCGAATAGCTGTTGCAGGTTCGCGCAAGTAAAGCGGAGCCCCGTCAGATGCGTCCTGACGGGGCTTCTGCGCGGTCTGACAGCAGTGGTTGACGGCAACGTCAGCAGACGACTGAGGCGCAGGGTGGCGGTTCGTCGGCGTCGGAGCGTGCCGTCTTGGTGGCCTCCCGGCCGACGAGCACGGCACCGAGGGCGTCGGTGGCGTCGCACTGTATGGACAGAGGAACAGTGCTGGGTGGCACGCTCTTTCCCAACAACGGCTGCCTGGTGTTCACGGAGAACAGCGGTCGCTACGGCCACAGGTGGACGGACTCTACACGCCAGCAATTCCAGCAATTCCAGCAGTTCCAGCACTTTTAGCAGTTCATGAGCGATCAAGGGATCGACTTCGACTACAGGCCGTGGGGTTGAGATGGGGAACTGGAATCCAGTGGTGTATCGGGGGGACGGGGCCTGGATTGGGATCATGCCCGATGGTCGTATCGGCGTAGGCGTGGAGTCAGAAGGCCGGTCCTCTCTCGAGGGATCGGGATTCGTTCCCATGTGGCCATACCTGGAGCGTGACCTCCCCTCATGCTTGGCCGCTTTTTGCCGCTCGTGGGAGCACCTCGGCCAAGGCGGCGTTCCGACCCCTGAAAATCTCATCGAACGGACAGTGGAGACGGCGTGGAAATCCGGTCGGTCGTACTGGATGGAGCTGGCTACAGTTTGGGCTACCGAGATGGTTCGGCGAGAGGAGTTCAAATAAGAGATCACTCGCAAGCTTCTTCTCGAAATGGCTGCCTCGCAGGTGCTGTCGCCAGAACTGCGGGATCAAGCTCGGGCCGCTGGCGGGTAGGTGATCCGACACCCGCAGGGCACCCAGAACAGGGTTGATCAGCCCTGACCGCATCTCGGAGCCATTGCTTCAGAAAACCTGAAGCCCCACTTGTATGACGGGTGGGGCTTCAGGAGCTTTCGACGACGACAGCGGAGTCGGCGAGCTTCGTCCGCGGTGCGAGGCGAGGAGCGTCGGGGGTAGGCGTGCCGGTGCAGATGTTGCGGCTCACGTGGCGCAGGGAACTTCCTCGCACATGGCCGGTGCCCCTCACGCCGAGTGTCGATGCCGCGTACGCGGCGGTGCGGAAAGACACCCGGCGGCAGGGAAAAGCTCACCCCCCAAGCACCCGAACCACCCCCTCATAAGAAACCCCCCGCCCCCGCAGAACATCCCGCACAACCCCCGGCCGCGCAGTCAGCGCCAGAAGCAGATGTTCGTCGCCGATGCTGCGGTCGCCCCGGCCGAGTGCGACCCGCAGTGCCTGTTCAAGGACGCGTTTGGACTCGGGGGCGAACGGGCGGTGGCCGGTGCGGCCGAGGAGGCGGCGGCCGCGGCGGGGGGGCGCGGCCGGGGACGCCCGTGTGGGCCAACGCGCCTTCGCCGTGGGCCTGTTCGACGCTGGAGACGATCGCGTCCACGTCGATGCCGAGCCCGGCCAGGGCTTCCTCGTCGGCCCGCGAGACGCCCCCGCGACGGCGGGCGTCGGCGAGTGCCGCCGTGATCGCGTCGCGGCGGTCGGGGGCACCGAGAGCGGTGAGGGCGAAGGCCGCCTTGGTGCCCTCGGCATCGAGGAGGGCGAGCAGCAGGTGCTCGTCGGTGACGGTGGCGGCACCGGCGCGCTCGGCGTGCGCGACCGCTCCGACCACCACGTCCCTGGCGCCCTGTGTGAACCGTTCGAACATCATCGCCTCCCGTACTTCTTGTGCACGGCCTGCTTGCTGACGCCGAGCTCGGCGGCGATCTCCTGCCACGACCAGCCCTGGTTGCGGGCGCTGCGCACCTGGACGGTCTCGAGCTGTTCGAGCAGCCGCCGCAGCGCGGCGACCGCCCGCAGCCCGATGCGTGGATCGTGATCCCCGGCCCGCTCTGCGAGATCCGTTGCCTCGGTCATGGCGTCAACGTACGTTGACATGAGCGAGCGCGTCAACCCCGATTGACGGGAGGCGGGCGCCCGCGAGCGGCGTCGCCACTCTCCCGTCAACACCGCTGGCGGCCGCACGGCTCAAGGTTGACGCAAATAGCCTCAACTAGGGCCGCACAGCCGCAACTTACGCATCGCACACCCCAGCAGCTCCCCCCAACAGGGGCGACTCGGGAACCAGTTGCCAGCTTCTGGCCGCCCCGGGCACGCCCGCCGCAACTGCCCGTGGAACTCCCGTAACCCCAGGTCACGCGGCATATGCACATCAGCGGAGCTGCCGCGCTCGGAAACCGCTGGATGTACCGGGTCTCAAAGCTTGACCACAAATTACACACACCCCCTCTACACACCCGCCTCGATGGTCTAAATTGACCGTGCTTCAGCTATGCGGACACGAAGCGACAAATAATGATCTATTGGTTCGGAGCCTGAGAAAAGCCAGGAGTCACGTCTTGGGCGCCGACCGTGGGGGTGGTCGATTCCAGGGGCCCTGGAGGGGGGAACCGGGTGCGGGGACACCCAGGTTTCGAGGGGTTTCCACGCAGCTCACGATCTTGGCTGTGCTCGCGAAGTCGGGTGCCGTCAGGGCGAGTTGCACTGTGCGCTCAATCATCCCGGAGGCCTGCGCGGAGGGCGCGGGCCTGCCGAGGGGAGGAGCGGCGCGGCGCGGGGGGCGGGGGCTTCCCGAGGGGGAGGAACAGGGCGACACGGGGGGCGAGGGGCTCCCTGATGGACAGGGTTGGGCGAACACGGCCAACCTCTGGCGACCTGGGGGGGTTCTGTGCAGCAGGGGGAATTAGCCAGCCCGTTTCCGTCGGCGCGCGGGCGTCTGACGAACGGAGGAGTCAGCCGGCCCGCTAGCGACTGGGAGCAGCGATACCGCCGTACTGTCATCACCAGCGACACCGTGGCCACCGCCTTCGTGGTCGCGTCGATCGGCTCCTTCTTCGGCGCCCGGGACGCCGCCAACTGGCACGAGAAGTGGACGATCCTCGCGTGCGGCACCGAGATCCTCGTCCTGGGGGCGCTCGCGGTGAGCCGTTCGTGGGCCCCGGCCGTGCTCGGCCAGGGCGCCGAGGAGTTCCGCAGGCTCGGCCGGTCCCTGTTCATGGCGGCCGTCGTCCTGGCGCTGGGTGGGATCGCCCTCACCTCGCGCAACATCAAGCTCTGGATCTTCGTCGCGATCCCCGCGATCGCGCTCGTCACCATGACGGCGCGGTATCTGCTGCGCCTGCGCCTGCACAGACACCGCAACCAGGGGCGGTGCCTGAGACCGGTGCTCGCCGCCGGGAGCCCGGAGACCGTGCGCGACCTGATCGCCCGTGCCCGCAAGTTCCCGCACCTCGGCTGGCGCGTGGACGCGGTGTGCACGACGGACGGCCTCGGGGTCGACGGTGACCAGCTGGACGGTGTTCCCGTCGTCGGGCGGCTGACGGACGTCGCCACCCATGTGCAGCGCGACGGCTACCGGGTCCTCGCGGTCACCCCGGACCCGCACTGGTCGCCGGACCGGCTGCAGCGTCTCGCCTGGAACCTGGAGGGCTGCGACACCGAGATGGTCGTGGCGCCCGTGCTGATGGAGGTGGCGGGGCCGCGGCTGCACGTCGACGCGGTACTCGGGATCCCGCTGCTCCGGGTCAGCATGCCGACCTTCACCGGGGGCCGCCGGGCCGTCAAGGGCGTCGTCGACCGGCTGGGCGCGGCGATCCTGCTGGTTCTTTTTGCGCCGCTGATGGTGCTGGTGGGCCTGATGGTGCTCGTGGACAGCCGCGGCGGGGCGCTCTACCGTCAGCGCAGGGTCGGCAAGGACGGCCGCGAGTTCACCATCTTCAAGTTCCGCACCATGGTCAGCAACGCGCACGCGGTACGTGCCGAGCTCGCCGACCGCAACGAGGGCGCGGGGCTGCTGTTCAAGCTCCGCAGTGATCCGCGGGTGACCCGGGTGGGGGCGGTCCTGCGCCGGTACTCGCTCGACGAGCTCCCGCAGCTTTTCAACGTGCTCACCGGATCGATGTCGCTCGTCGGCCCGCGGCCGCCGCTGCCGGAGGAGTCCGCCGCGTACGGTCCGGACATCCGGCGGCGGCTGCTCGTCAAGCCGGGGCTCACCGGCCTGTGGCAGATCAGCGGCCGCAGCGACCTGCCGTGGGAGGAGGCGGTCCGCCTCGACCTGCGGTACGTCGAGGACTGGTCGCTCGCCCTGGACACAGTGATCTTGTGGAAGACGCTGCGTGCGGTGATCCACGGTCAGGGGGCCTACTGATGTGCGCGATCCGTCGACCGGGCGGCACACGGACCGCAGGCCCGAAGGGCCTGCCTGGGGGGAGGGACGAGTCATGAGAGTCAGCGTGTTCGGGCTCGGCTACGTGGGCTGCGTGTCGGCCGCGTGCCTGGCCAGCATGGGGCACGAAGTCATCGGGGTGGACGTCAACCAGGTGAAGGTCGACCTGGTCAACGACGGCAAGGCCCCGGTGGTCGAGGAGCGGATCGGCGAGCTCACCGCCGAGGTCGTACGGACCGGGGCGTTACGCGCCACCACCGACGTCCGCGAGGCGATCATGGGCAGTGAGGTGTCGCTCATCTGCGTGGGCACGCCGTCGGAGCCCAACGGCGCCCTGTGCACCACGTATCTGGAGCGGGTCACCGAGCAGATCGGCAAGGCCCTGGCCGAGCGGGGCGGGCGGCAGACCGTCGTGTTCCGCAGCACCATGCTTCCCGGCACCTGCCTGAATCTGCTGGTGCCCATCCTGGAGAAGAACGTCGGCGGCACCGCGGGGGTGGACTTCGGCGTCGCGGTCAACCCGGAGTTCCTGCGCGAGGGCACCAGCGTGCGGGACTTCTTCGACCCGCCCAAGACCGTCGTCGGCGAACTCGACCCGGCGAGCGGCGACGCGGTCCTCGCGCTGTACGAGGGGCTGCCCGGCGAGGTGTTCCGGGTGCCGGTCCCGACGGCCGAGGCCATCAAGTACGCGGACAACGCGTTCCACGGCCTCAAGATCGGCTTCGCGAACGAGCTGGGTGCGGTGTGCCAGGCGCTCGGCGTCGACTCGCACCAGGTGATGGACGTGTTCCTGGCCGACCGCAAGCTGAACATCAGCCCCGCCTATCTGCGCCCCGGCTTCGCCTTCGGCGGCTCCTGCCTGCCCAAGGACCTGCGCAGCCTGGTCCACGCGGCGCGGCGGGCCGACATCTCGGTGCCGATCCTCTCCCATGTGCTGCCCTCCAACGCCGACCATCTGCAGCGCGCGGTGGAGCTGGTCGAGCGCACCGGGAAGCGCCGGGTGGGCCTGTTCGGTCTCTCCTTCAAGCCCGGCACCGACGACCTCCGCGAGAGCCCGCTGGTCGAACTGGCGGAGCGGCTCTTCGGCAAGGGCTACGACCTGAAGATCCACGACGCCAACGTGAGCCTGTCCCGCCTGATCGGTGCGAACCGCGAGTACATCGAGACCCGCCTTCCGCACCTCGCGCAGCTGCTCGCGGACTCCGTCGACGACGTGCTCGACCACGCCGAGGTGTGCCTGGTCGGGACCAGGGATCCGGCCGTCCTCGCGGCGCTGCCGCACGGCGACGGACCAGTGATTGTCGATCTCATCCGCCTACCCGACGCCGAGAAGCGCCGGACCGAACCGGGGTACATGGGCCTTGCTTGGTAATGCAGAAGACAGCGACAAGCCGAACCGGCGCGCGCTGATCCTGGTGGAGAACCTGTCGGTGCCCTTCGACCGGCGGGTGTGGCAGGAGTGCACGACACTGCGCGACGCGGGCTGGACGGTGGACGTCATCTGCCCGCGCGGTACGAAGCGGGACACGGAGCCGGAGGCGGTGATCGACGGGGTGCGGATCCACCGCTACCCGTTGCGCGCGGCCACCGGCGGTCCGGCCGGCTATCTGCGGGAGTACGGAGCGGCGCTGTGGCACACGGCCCGGCTCGCCCGCAGGGTCGGCCCGGTCCATGTGGTGCACGCCTGCAATCCACCGGATCTGCTGTTCCTGCCGGCACGGTGGCTGACACGGCGCGGCGCACGGTTCGTCTTCGACCAGCACGACCTGGTGCCCGAGCTGTACCTGTCCCGCTTCGACCGCGGCAAGGACCTGCTCTACCGCGCCGTGTGCGCCCTGGAACGGCTGACGTACCGGGCCGCCGACATCGTGATCGCCACGAATGAGAGCTACCGGGACGTCGCGGTGAGCCGTGGCGGCAAGCGGCCCGGCGATGTCTTCGTGGTGCGCAGCGCGCCCGCGGTCGACCGGTTCCAACCCGTGCCGCCCGAGCCGGACTTGAAGCGCGGCAAGCCCCATCTGCTCTGCTACCTGGGTGTCATGGGGCCGCAGGACGGGGTCGACTACGCCCTGCGGGCCCTGGCGAAGCTGCGTGACGAGCTCGGGCGGAGCGACTGGCACGCGGTGTTCGTCGGCGCGGGCGACGCCTTCGACGCGATGAGGGACCTGTCCCGGCAGCTCGGTCTCACCGAGCAGGTGGAGTTCACCGGGCGCATACCGGACGCGGACCTGGTCCGCTATCTGTCCACCGCGGATGTGTGCCTCTCCCCCGACCCGCGCAATCCGCTCAACGACGTGTCCACCATGAACAAGGTCCTCGAGTACATGGCGATGGGCCGCCCGATCGTCTCGTTCGACCTCAGGGAGGCGCGCGTCTCCGCCGGTGACGCCGCCGTGTACGCGCCCGCCAACGACGAGGCCGAGTTCGCCCGGCTCATCACGCTGCTGCTCGACGACCCGGAGCAGCGGGCCCGGATGGGCAAGATCGGCCAGGAGCGGGTCAGCGGTCCGCTGTCCTGGCGGAACTCGCAAGCCGCGCTGCTCGCCGCCTACGACGCCGCCTGCCGTGGCCGCACTCCGGTGGCGGCGGGCCGCCAGGTCCGCACAGGCTGGAGGCCGCGCGGTTGAGCGAGGACACGATTCGCCTGGTCACGATCGGGCGGATCCTCCGTCGGCGCTGGCGGCTGCTCGCCGCCATCGCCGTCCTTGGCGCACTCGTCGGGTTCGGTGCCTCGGTGCTGTTCCCGCCGCGTTACACGGCGTCGGCGTCGGTGCTGCTGCCGGGACAGTGGGAGGAACGGGAACTGCTGACGCAGGCCGAGATCGCCACCAGTTCGTCGGTGGTCGACCGTGCCGCCGCCACGCTCGGCTGGGCGGGCAGCGGCAGCGAGCTGCGGGGCAAGGTGAGCGCCACAGCCTCCGAAGGCAACATCCTCAAGATCTCGGGTACGGCCGGGACCCCGGAGCGCGCACAGCAGCTCGCCGACCGGCTCGCCAAGGAGTTCGTGGGCTTCACCGCGCGGATCGCGGGTGACGGCAGCGACTCCGGCGGCGCCACGGGCCCAGAGGCCCTGCGGCGGAAGGTGGAGGAGACCAACCGCCGCATCACCGACCTGGCCGAGTCGGCCGACCCGGGACGGACCGTGGAGAGCGTGCAGGCCCGTACCGCGCTCGAGAAGCTGCGCATCGAGCTGGCGGAGGCCATGAAGAAGCTGGAAGAGGCCGACCCGGCGGCCGAGAGGGCGGGCCTGGTCGTCATGGGGCCCGCGCCCCGGCCGACCGGCGAGGCGCCGCCGACACGGACGCAACTCGTCGCCGGCGGGGCGCTGTTGTCCTTCGTGCTCACGGTCATCGGGCACCTGGGCGCCGCCCGGGTCAACCGTCGGCCGCGTACCGAACCGGAGATCGCGGCGGCTCTCGGCGCGGCGCTCATCGGCACCGTCGACGTGCCCGGTGAACGGGGAGCGGACCGGCCGCGGGGCAGTGGTCCGCGGGCCGGGGTCCGCCGGTTCCTCGGCCTCGACACCCGGTGGGACCTGCCCGCGCCGCGGAGCTCCGGCGACGAGACGAGCAGACGGACCCGCTACCGGCGGGTGTGCGCCCGCCTGCGGGACCGGCTCCCGGCCCCGCGGCGCCTGCTCGTCGTCGTACCCGAGGGCGACGAGGTCGCGCTCCGGGCCGCCGGGCAGCTCGCCGCCGAGGCCAAGAGCGACCCCCAACTGCGGGTGGTGGAAGTGTCGGTGTCCCAGCCGATGGTCCCGGACCGCGAGGCCGAGTCCGGTGCCCTGGTCGTGATCAGCGCGGGCAACTGGACCGCCGCGGAGCTCGCCGCCGTCGCCGGGGCGTGCGCGGACGGCAGACACGAGGTCGTCGGCATCGTCGTCGCCGACACGGTCCGGGCCCGTCCGGCGCGGTCCGACGCCCGGCCGCCGGAGAACGCCAAGCTGGCGCTCGCGGTGCGCGGTCCCTCGACGGGAGGTTCCGAGTCATGAGCACGACTACGGAATCGTCGGCGGGCGCTCCGCTGGTGGACCTGCGGGCACTCCTTGTGGCGGTGCGCAGACGCCGCCGTCTCTGGACGTCCCTGGCGCTCGTCGGGTTCCTCGTCGGCGCGGCCCTCGCGGTCCTGCGGCCGCCCCCGCCGACCGCGGTGACCAAGGTCCTCGTCGCGCACAAGGCGGACCAGCCGAACGACACCGGCACGCTCATCCGCACCGACGTGGAGCTGCTCAGCACCACCCGGATCGCGGGCAAGGCCCTCGAAGCCCTGAAGTCCTCCGAGAAGCCCGAGGACTTCATGGGGACCTACCAGGGCACCGGTGTGACCAACAACCTGCTGCAGATCCAGGTGACGGCCGACACCGACGCGCAAGCGGTGGCGCGGGCCAGGGCGCTGGCCGAGGCGTTCGTCGCCGACCATGTGCGGCGGATGCGGGACTCCGCGAAGGCCGAGGCCGAGGCCCTGCTCGACCAGCGCGACCGGATGCGGGACGAACTCGTCCGGGTCAACAAGTCGATCGGGAACCGGTCGCCGGACAGCGACCCGAAGTCCTCGGCGAGCATCGAGTCGCTGTTCTCCCGCCGGGCCGAACTCACCTCGCGGATCGCCGACTTCGACCAGCGGGCCGAGGAGGCGCGCGTCGGCACGCCCCAGCTCGTCGCCGGGACGCAGATCGTGGACGCGGCGCGCGCGGTGCAGCACTCCCTGCCCAGGGCCGCCGCCACCGGCGCGGTGATCGGGCTCGTCCTCGGGCTCGTCCTCGGGCTCGCGCTCGCCGCCGTCGGCACGGTGGTGGCGGACCGTCCCGTGCTGCGCCGGGAGATCGCGGGGAATCTGGGGGCCTCGGTCATCGGGGAGCTCGGCCGGGTGTCCCGCCGCCCGGTCGTGCCGTGGCGGCGCCGGCGGGTCCGGGCGGAACGGACCAGGGTCACGGCGACACTGGCCCGCGCCGTGCGCGGCTCGTCGGAACCGGTGTCGCTCCTCGAACTGGGCTGTGCGCACAGCGCGGGTGCGATCGCCCTGGACGTCGCGAGGGCCCTGGCGGCGGACGGCGCGGTGGAGATCGTCGACGGGCTGCCGGGGCCGCAGCTCACGAACCTCCGCAAGGAGCCGGGAGACCCGGACGTGGTCAGCGGTGAGCAGGCCGAGTCCGTGCCGCGACAGGGGCGGCGCCTCGGCGTCGGCTCGGTGGCGCCCGGCACGGCGTGGACGGACCTGCGGTTCCTCGGCACCCAGACCGTGCTCGTCGTCCAGGCCGGGCACGGCAGCACCGCATGGCTGCACACGGTGGCGCGGCAGCTCGCGGACCTCGGCATTCCCGTGATCGGTGTGGTGCTTGTCGATCCCGATCCGCGGGACAGGACCGACGGCACCCTCTGGGACGGTCTGCACACCGCGCTGCGCGGCCCCTTCAAGCGGCCGGCCCGGCAGAACGGGACGGGGCAGCCGCGTACGGAACGACCGTCGGTGCCTGCCGCACGGGTCCCGAACAGCGACCAGGAGGCGCGGTAGATCATGTGTGGCATCGCAGGCACTTACCGGTGGCCGGACGGAAAGGCGGTGACCGACCGGCTCACCGACGTCCTCGCCCACCGGGGCCCGGACGGGACGGGCCGGTACAGTCACCCCGCCGGTGACGGCGAGGTGCACCTCGGGCACCGCCGTCTCGCCATCATCGACCTGTCCGAGACGGGCGCCCAGCCGATGGTCTCGGACGGCCTCGCCCTCACGTACAACGGTGAGCTGTACAACGCGCCCGCGCTGCGTGCCGAGCTGGTCGCGGCGGGGGTGCGGTTCCGCGGCACCTCCGACACCGAGGTGCTCCTGGAGGCCTGGCGGCGCTGGGGCACGGACTGTCTGCCCCGGCTGCGCGGCATGTTCGCGTTCGCGGTCTTCGACGAGCGCACGGGTGAGCTGGTGCTCGCCCGCGACCAGCTCGGCATCAAGCCGCTGTTCCTGCTCCGGCGCGGCGCGGGCCTGGTGTTCGCCTCCGAGCTGAAGGCGCTCGCGGCGGTGACCGGCGGGTCCCTGGAGGTGGACCACGCGGCGCTCGTGGCCTCGCTCCTCTACTACTGGGTGCCGGACTCGCGCTGCGCGTTCCGCGAGGCGGAGAAGCTGCCGCCGGGGAGCTGGCTGCGGCTGCGGCCCGACGGCCGGGAGGAGCGCGGCAGTTACTGGCGGCTGAAGGACGTCGCCGCCGCGGGCCGGGAGCGGGCCCGCAGCGGTGCGCTGCCGGACCTGGCCGCCGTCGTCGAGGAGTCGACGCGCCAGCACATGCTGTCCGACGTCCCCGTGGCGACCTTCCTCTCCGGCGGTCTCGACTCCAGCTATCTGACCGCGCTCGCCGCCCGCCATCAGCCCGGGATCTCCGCGTACACGATCGGGTTCCGCGCCGAGGACGCCAAGTTCGAGGCGATGCCCGACGACCTGCGCTACGCCCGGCAGGTCGCGGGGCGGTTCGGCGTCGATCTGCACGAGATCGAGATCGCCCCGAACGTGCTCGACCTGCTCCCGGAGATGACGTACCACCTGGACGAGCCGATCGGCGACCCCGCGGCGATCAACACGTTCCTGATCTGCTCGGCCGCCCGGGAGGCCGGGGTGAAGGTGATGCTGTCGGGGATGGGGGCCGACGAGCTGTTCGCCGGGTACCGCAAGCATCTGGCGAACCTGCTCGCGCTGCGCTACCAGCGCGTACCGCGGCCCCTGCGGCGCGGTCTGTCGAGCGCCGTGGACCGGCTGCCGGTCGCCACGGCCCGCCGCGGCTACCGGTCGGTGCGGTTCGCGAAGCGGTTCCTGTCCTTCGCCGAGCTGCCGGAGGAGACCGCGTTCCGGCGCAGCTACACCATGTACGACCAGGACGAGCTGCTCGCCCTGGTCGATCCGGACCTGGCGGGGGCGGTCGAGGACGTGCTGACCGAGCACGCGGACGTCTACGAGGACAACGACCTCGACGACTTCGTCAACCGCATGTGCCTGGGCGACGCCCGGATGTTCCTGCCGGGCCTGAACCTCGCGTACACCGACCGGTCGAGCATGGCCGCGTCGACCGAGGTCCGGGTGCCGTACGTGGACGTCGACGTGGTCGAGGCGGCGTTCGCCGTGCCCGGCGACCGCAAGATCGTCGGACGGCAGGGGAAGGCCGTCCTGAAGGAGGCGGCCGTCTCGGTCCTGCCCCGGGAGATCGTGTACCGGCCCAAGGGCCTGTTCAGCGCCCCGCTGCGGGCCTGGATGAGCCGGGATCTGGCGCCGCTGGTGCGCGAGGTGGTGCACGACGGGGTGCTCGTCGGCTCCGGGCTGCTGCGCCGGGACGCGCTCGCGCGCATGGTCGCCGAGGACGCCGCCGGGCAGCGGGACTTCTCCAAGCATCTGTGGCACGTACTGACTCTCGAGTACTGGTATCGCGGCGCGACCTCTGGGTCCGGCCAGAGCACTCGGTTGACGGCTTAGGAAATTCAGAGGAGTTCGGGTGAAGCAGGTCGTACAGAACTACAAGAGCGGCGAACTGGCGCTGCTCGACGTGCCGGTGCCGGGCTGCAAGCCCGGCGGTGTGCTGGTGCGCAGCGCCTACTCGCTGATATCCACCGGGACCGAGATGATGAAGGTCTCCGAGGCCGGCATGTCGATGGTGGGCAAGGCCCGTTCGCGTCCCGACCAGGTGGCCAAGGTCGCGCAGAGCGTGGCCACGAACGGGCTTCCGGCGACGTACCGCAAGGTGATGGGCAAGCTGGACTCCTACACGCCGCTCGGCTACTCGCTGTGCGGGGTGGTCGAGCAGGTCGGCGCCGGGATCGACGACGTGAAGGCCGGGGACCTCGTGGCCTGCGCGGGCAACGAGCACGCGCTGCACGCCGAGCTGAACTGGGTGCCGAAGAACCTCTACGCCCCGGTCCCGGACGGCCTCGCGCCGCAGCACGCGGCCTTCGGCACCGTCGGGTCGATCGCGATGCAGGGCGTCCGCCAGGGCGAGCCGCAGCTCGGCGAGGTGGCCCTCGTCATCGGCCTCGGCCTGATCGGGCAGCTGGTGGTGCAGCTCCTGGCCGCGTCGGGCGTCCGCGTCGTCGGCGCCGACCCCGACCCGAAGCGCTGTGAGCTCGCGGAGCGGCTCGGCGCCGCGGCCTGCGGTGATCCCTCATCCACGGCCGTGGAGACCGCCGTCGCCGCACTCACCGACGGCCACGGCGTGGACCAGGTGTACCTGGCGGCGGGCGGCGGCAGCAATCAGCCCGTCGAGCTGGCCGCCCGGCTCTGCCGGGACCGCGGCCGGGTCGTCGACATCGGCAAGTGCCGCCTGGACCTGCCGTGGAACGCGTACTACGAGAAGGAGCTCGACGTCCGGTTCTCGCGGTCGTACGGTCCCGGGCGCTACGACCCGGAGTACGAGTTGCAGGGCCGCGACTACCCCATCGGCTATGTGCGCTGGACCGAGCGCCGCAACCTGGCGTGCTTCCTCGACCTCGCCGCCCGCGGCCGGGTCGACGTGGAGCCGCTGATCTCCCACGTCGCCGATTTCGACGACGCCGTCGGGACGTACCAGCGGCTGAAGGACGGCGACCTGAAGGCCGTGGCGGTGCTGTTCCGGTACCCCGGGCACACCGAGGAGACCGCGGAGGCCACGGAGACTGCGGCCCCGGTGGTGACGGTGCCCGCCGTGCGGAGCGGCGGCACCTCGTCCGCACCGGCCCGGCGCACCGGCGCGGTGCGCGTCGCGTTCGTCGGCGCGGGGAACTACGCGACGTCGATGCTCCTTCCGCACCTGGCCGGGCGCGAGGGCGTGGAGCTGTCGACGGTCGTCACGACGACGGCGCTCTCCGCGGCGAACGCGAAGCGGAAGTTCGGTTTCGCGGAGGCCACCACCGACCTCGACGCCGTCCTCGGTGACAAGTCCGTCGACGCGGTGTTCGTGGTGACCCGGCACAGCTCGCACGCCGAGCTGACCCGCAAGGCGCTGGAAGCGGGCAAGGCCGTGTTCGTGGAGAAGCCCCTGGCCCTCACCGAGGAGGAGCTCGCGGGGGTGCTCGCGACGGTGGCGGAGACCGGCAACGACCGGCTTCAGGTGGGCTTCAACCGCCGGTTCGCGCCGCTGCTCCAGGAGGCGAAGGAGCGGTTCGGGGCCAGGACGGGCCCGGCGAGCCTGCGCTACCTGATCAACGCGGGCCGCTTGCAGCACGGCAGCTGGTATCTCCAGCAGGGCACCGAGGGCTCGCGGTTCGCGGGCGAGGGCGGGCACTTCATCGACACGGCGAGCTGGCTACTCGGCGCCGACCCGGTGTCGGTGTACGCGACCGCCCCGGCCGGCAACGAGGACCTCCAGGTCGTGCTGCGCTACCCGGACGGGTCCACCGCGGCCATCAGCTACGTCACCACCGGCGCGGCCTCCTACCCCAAGGAGACCCTGGACCTCGTCGCGGACGGCAAGGTGCTGCGGCTCGACGACTTCGTGCGTGCCTCGGTGTTCGCGGACGGCGGGGTCGGCCGCAGGCGGTGGGTCAGCTCGCGGCTGCCCAAGGCCCGCGACAAGGGGCAGAACGCCGAGCTCGCCTCGTTCGTCAAGGCCGTGCGGACCGGCGGTCCGATGCCGGTGCCGCTGCGGTCGCTCGCCGCCACCACGGCGGCCACGCTCGCCGTGCGGGCGGGCCTGTCCTCGGGCGTACCGGTGACGCTGGCGGAGGCCCGATGACCGTGCGATCGGGGAGCGCGGGCTGGTACCTGCGGCGGCTCTCCAGGATGCGGCCGCGGGAGGTCGGCGGCCGGGTGGGCGACACGGTGCGCAGGCGCCGGTGGCGGACGGCGCAACCGGCCGTCCCTGCCGTGACCGGTACCCGGTTCACCGCGGTCCTGCCCGCCGGGACGATCGCCGCGGTGCCGCCGGACGCCGCGAAGCGCCTCGTCGCACAGGCGGACCGGCTCCTCGCGGGGCACGCCGAGTTCTTCGGCGTCGACCGCGACGACCTGGCGGACCCGGACTGGTGGTACGACCCGAAGACCGGCCGCCGGGCCCCGTCGGGCTACGCCTTCGACGTGCCGTACCGCGACGAGGGTGCGGTCGGTGACATCAAGCAGATCTGGGAGCCGTCCCGGCACCAGTACCTCACCGTGCTGGCCGCCGCCTACGCGGTCACCGGGGACGAGCGGTACGCCGAGCGTGTGGCCGCGCACCTGCGGTCGTGGTGGGCGGCCAATCCGCCGCTGCGCGGCGTGCACTGGATCAGCGGCATCGAGCTGGGCATCCGTCTCCTTTCGTGGGTGTGGATCCGCCGTCTGCTCGACGGCTGGCCGGGCGCGGCCTCGCTCTTCGAGGACAACCCGGTGGCGCGGACGCAGATCTGGCACCACCAGCGCTGGCTCGCCGCGTTCCCCAGCCGGGGGTCATCGGCGAACAACCACGTCGTCGCCGAGGCCGCCGGGCAGTTCGCCGCGGCCTGCGCGTTCGGGTGGTTCCCCGCTTCGGGGCGCTGGCGGGCCGACGCGCTGCGGTCCCTGGAACGGCAGTTACGGAACAACACCTTCCGTTCGGGCCTCAACCGCGAGCTGGCCACCGAGTACCACGGACTGGTCCTCGAACTCGGTCTGGCCGCGCTGGCCGAGGCGGATGCCGCGCGGGTCCCGGTCCCCGCGTCCGTCCGGCTCGTGCTGCTGCGCATGTGCGACGCGCTCGCGGCCGTGGTCGACAACCGGCTGCGGCCGCCGCGCCAGGGGGACGCGGACGACGGGCACGGTCTGGTCGTGGACGGCGCGGGCACCGACCGCTGGGGCTCGCTCCTCGCCACCGGTGACGCCGTGTTCGGGCGGCTCGCCTGGTGGCCGCGGGCGACCGGCACCGATGTGCGCACCCCGCTGCTCGCCGCGCTGATCCGGCCGTACGGGAGGAACGGCACCGCGCCCGCGGTGTCCCGCCCGGCGAGCAGGCCCGCCCACTTCGGCGACGCGGGCATGACCATCCTGCGCGGGCCCGGGGAGATCTGGTGCCGCTGCGACGGCGGCCCGCACGGCTTCCTGTCGATCGCCGCGCACGCCCACGCGGACGCGTTGTCCGTGGAGGTGCGGCACGACGGGGTCGACGTGCTCGCCGACCCCGGGACGTTCTGCTACCACGGGGAGCCCGAGTGGCGGCAGTACTTCCGGTCGACCCTCGGCCACAACACCCTGGAGCTCGACGGCACCGACCAGTCCGTCTCCGGCGGGCCGTTCCTGTGGACGCGGCACGCCCGCAGCCGCGTCCTGGTCGCGGACACCACCGGCGCGGCGGACGGCGGGACGTCCTGCTGGCGTGCCGAGCACGACGGCTATCAGGACGCCGTGCACCGCCGCCAGGTGGAGCTGGTCGCCGCGAGCCGGGAGGTGCGCGTCCTCGACGAGGTGCGCGGCCCGCGCCGGGCCGTGCGCCTGGCGTTCCACCTCGGGCCGACCGTCACCGCGGACCTGGCGGGGAACCGGGCGGCGCTGACCTGGGCCAGGGACGGCGAGGACCGCGCCGCGGTGCTCGACCTGCCCGGGGAGCTGAGCTGGCGGGCGCACCGGGGCGAGACGGGGCCGCCGCTCGGCTGGTACTCCCCCGGCTTCGGGCGCAAGGAACCCACCACGACGCTGGTCGGCACCGGATTCACCGGCGGCGCACAGGGGTTCACCACCGTACTCGGGTTCCGCGGCTAGAGAGCACCAGAGGGAGAGGGGGGGAGAACCCGTGGGATTCAAGTGGCGGCGGTGGGGCCTGCCGGCGGCACCGCTGGCGGCGGTCCTGCTGGCGGCGACCGGCTGTACGGGCACGTCGGACTCCCCGGCGGGGTCGACGGGTACGCCCTCGTCCGGGGCGCCCGCCGCCTCCGTGGCCCGGATGTGCGCCGCGCCCGCCGCCGGGCCCGCGAAGGCACCGGCGGGCGCGGTGCCGGTCGACCCCGCGGTGGTCGGCGACCTGGCCGCGAAGACCAGGAAGAACCCTCCGCACACCACGTTCTGGCTCCGCCCCGGCAAGCACAGGCTCGACCCCGACCGCTACGCCCAGGTCGAGCCGAAGAAGGGGAACCGCTACCTCGGCGCGCCCGGCGCCGTGCTCGACGGCCGGAAGGTCAACCAGTACGCGTTCAGCGGCACCGCCCGTGACGTCACCATCCGCCATCTGACCGTGCAGCGATTCGTCGCGCCGCACAACGAGGGCGTGGTCAACCACGACATGGCCGACGGATGGGTGATCGAGCACTCGAAGATCCAGTACAACTCCGGTGCCGGTCTGATGGCCGGTGCCCGGCAGCGGGTCCGCTCCAACTGCCTGCGCGACAACGGGCAGTACGGGATGAACGCGTACAAGACCGGGGACTCCATCAAGGACCTGGTCGTCGAGCGCAACGAGATCGTGGGCAACAACACCGACGGCTGGGAGCGGCGGCGGCCGGGCTGCGGCTGCACCGGAGGCGTCAAGTTCTGGGCCGTGAACGGAGCCGAGGTCCGCGGCAACTGGGTGCACGACAACCGCGGGGCCGGGCTGTGGGCGGACAACAACAACAACGACTTCCGCATCGAGAAGAACGTCATCGAAGCCAACGACGGTGCCGCGCTGATGTACGAGACCAGTTACAACGCGATCGTCCGGAACAACACGATCCGGCGCAACAACTGGGTCGAGGGCCGCAGGAACGCCGACCGGGGCGACGACTTCCCGTACGCGACCGTCTATGTGTCCGAGGCGGGCGGCGAGCCACGGATCCGGGCCCGCACGGACAAGGTCGAGATCTACCGGAACGTCTTCGAGAACAACTGGAACGGGATCACCCTGTGGGAGAACGCCGACCGGTTCTGCAACAGCCCGGCCAACACCTCCACCGGCTACTGCACGTTGCTGGTGCGGGACACCGCCCGCTGCAAGCGTCCCGCGATCGCCTCCGCTCCGCTCTACTCCGACTGCCGGTGGAAGACCCAGCGGGTGGACATCCACGACAACCGCTTCGTCCTGGACCCGAGGGTCGTCAAGTGCACGGACGAGTGCGGCCGCATGGCGGTCCTCGCCAACTACGGCACCTATCCGGACTGGTCGCCGTACAAGGGCAAGCGGGTGGCCGAGGCGATCACGCACGAGCAGCGCAACCGCTGGCACGGCAACGTCTACCGCGGACCGTGGAACTTCGTCGCCGGGGACACCAGCCGCAAGCTCGACGCCGGGCGGTGGCAGAGCACGCCCTACCACCAGGACGAGGGCAGCACCTTCGACGCACAGGCCGGTGAGTGAGATGAGCGGAGACCTGCGCTACGCCGGGCCGCCGCCGGGCAGTCCGGACGTGGCGGGCGCCCGGCCCGCCGCCGCGGCACACCCCGGCGGCACGCCCAAGGCCGTGGGGATCGCCTGGGCGCTGCTCGGCCTCAACACGCTGGGCTCCGCCGGAGCGAAGACCGTCGTCCCGCTGCCCCGCTCCCTCATCCAGATGGCCACCATGGGCGCCCTGGTGTCCGCGTTCGCGCTGGCGCTCGTGCTCAACCTGCGGCTGCGGATCAGGCCGAGCGCCTTCGTGTTCCTGCTCACCCTGCTGCTCGTGCCGAGCGTGATCGCCAGCGCGAATCTGGAGGTCGGGTACGGCGCGCTGTTCCGCTGCTTCCGCCTCGCCCTCTTCGTCGGCACGCTGTGGCTGCTCAGCCGCTGGTGGGACGGCGGTCTGACGTTCGTCCGGTACCACATCCGGATGTACTTCGCGGTGCTCGTCCTGGTGGCCGCGGGACTGATCGTCGCGCCGGGCACGGCGATGCCCGAGTACTACGGCGGGCGCCTCGTGGGCGCGCTGTGGCCGCTCACCCCGCCGCAGATCGGACAGTACTCGGCGGTGATCATCGGGCTCACCGTGCTGCTCCTGCTCGGCCGCAGGACCACCGGGCGCAGCGCCGCCCTGGTCATCGTGGTCTCGCTCGTCCTGCTCGCGCTGACCCACACCCGTACGGCCACGGTCGGTCTGCTCGTCGGCCTGACGCTGGCCATCGGCTCGCTCGTCCTGACCAGTGCCGCCGCCCGCCGGTTCTTCGCCTGGACGGTGCTGTGCGCCACGGTCGCCGCTGTGGTGTTCGCCTCCGCGGTGCAGGCGTGGTTCCTGCGCGGACAGGACCAGGAGAGCCTCTCCAACCTCACCGGCCGGGCCAAGGTCTGGGACGCCCTCCTCGCGGCGCCCCGGTCGACCGGCGAGAAGGTGTTCGGCGTGGGCCTGAGCGACAAGTCCTTCGGCGGCCTGCCCATCGACAACAGCTGGCTGGCCGTCTACCACGAGCAGGGCCTGATCGGTGTCACCCTCGTGGCGCTGATGATCGTCGCTCTCGGCGGTGTCGCGCTGCTGCGGCCGCCGTCGCTGCCGCGGGCCTGCGCGATCTTCCTGATCAGCTACTGCGCGATCTCCTCGTACACCGAGGCGGGCCTCGGCGACGCCTCGCCGTATCTGCTGCACCTGGCCCTGGCCGCCGCGCTCCTCGCGGTGCCCACCGAGCCATCCGCGGCGGCCCCTGCCGGGGCCCCGTCCCTCTCGGCGGCCGCAGTCCCTGGACGACGTATCCCGAGATGGGCCCGGAGGTGACCTCAAGCATGCACGGCACGCACGACTCGCACAGCACGCACGACTCGCACGGCACACGCGACTCGCACCGCACACGCGACGCGCACAGCACGCGCGATCTGCACGTACTCGTGGTGCACAACCGCTACTCCTCGACGCAGCCGAGCGGCGAGAACAGAGTCGTCGACGAGGAGGTGGCGCTGCTGCGCGCGGCCGGTCACCGCGTCGACGTGTTCGAGCGGCGCAGCGACGACATCGCCGCGCGGTCCCTGCCCGGCAAGGCCGCGGTGCCGCTGCTCGTGCCGTGGAACCCGAAGGTCCGCACGGAGCTCGCCGCCCATCTGCGCGCCGAGCGGCCGGACGTGGTGCACATCCACAACGTCTTCCCGCTCCTGTCGCCCGCGGTGGTCGCCGCCTGCGCCGACGCCGGTGTGCCCGCCGTCGCCACGCTGCACAACTACACGCAGGTGTGCCCGCCGGGCACGCTGCACCGCGACGGCCGGCAGTGCACCGAGTGCGTCGGGTCGAGGACGGCGCTGCCCGCCGTCCGGCACGGCTGCTACCGCAACTCCCGTCTCGCGACGGTGCCGCTCGCCCTCAGCATGGCGGTCAACCGGCGCCGGTGGTGGTCCGGCGTGGAGCGGTTCTTCTGCATCTCGGGGGCGCAGCGCGACATCCTGGTGCGGTCCGGCATGCCGGCCGAGCGCCTCGCGGTGAAGCACAACTTCGTGCCGGACCCGGGCGCCCGCCGCGTGGGCGACGGCGAACACCTGCTGTTCCTCGGCCGGCTCGCGGAGACCAAGGGCATACCGCTGCTCATGGCCGCGTGGGATCTGATCGCGGCGGACGGCGGGATCGGCGTGCCGCTCGTGCTCGCCGGGGCGGGGCCGCTGGAGGCTCAGGTGCGGGCCTGGGCCGCGGGCCGCGACGACGTGCGGTTCGTCGGCCTGTACGACCCGGTCCAGAGCCGGGACGCCGTAGCGCGATCGGTCGCCGTGGTGGCTCCCTCGATGGCCAAGGAGACGTTCGGCCTGGTGGTCGCGGAGGCCATGGCGGCCGCGGTACCGGCCGTCGCCGCCGCCCACGGCGCCTTCGTCGAACTCGTCGACGACGGGGTGACCGGCCTGCTCCACCGGCCGGAGGACGCGGCGTCGCTCGCGTCCTGTCTGCGCCGGATCGTGGCCGATCCGGTACGCAACCGGGAGCTCGGCCAGGCGGCCCGGCTCCGTTACGAGAAGGGTTTCAGCCCGGCTGTCGGCCTTGAGCGCCTGACGGACGGGTACCGCACCGCGATCGCGGGTCGGTCCGGCGGCGGGGACGTCCCGCCGCCGGCAGGGGATGGAAGCACAGGCTCGCGGTGGGGGCACCGCGCGAGCAGAAATGGGGGACGTAGATGACACGATGCCGACTCTGCGACTCGACGGCGCTGGCGAGCGTCGTCGACCTGGGGGCGACCCCGCCGTGCGAGAGCTTTCTCGCCGCGGACCAACTGGACAGGGCGGAGCCGACGTACCCGCTGCACCTGCGGGTCTGCACGGACTGCTGGCTCGCGCAGATCCCGCCGCTGATCACGCCGGAGGAGACGTTCAGCGAGTACGCGTACTTCTCCTCCTTCTCCACCTCCTGGGTGGAGCACGCGCGCACGTTCGTCGCCGACGCCGTCGAGCGGGTCGGGCTCGGCGCCGACGGCTCCGCCGCCTTCGTGGTGGAGGTCGCCAGCAACGACGGCTACCTGCTGCGGCACGTCGTGGAGCGCAGGATCCGCTGCCTCGGCATCGAGCCGTCGGTGAACGTCGGCGCCGCGGCACGCAAGGCGGGCGTCCCCACGCTCACGAAGTTCCTCGACCCGGACACCGGCGCGGCCGTCCGCGCCGAACACGGCCCCGCGAACCTGGTCGTGGCGAACAACGTGTACGCGCACATCCCCGACGTGGTCGGCTTCACCAAGGGGCTGCGCGCCCTGGTCGCCGACGACGGCTGGGTCTCCATCGAGGTGCAGCACCTGCTGACCCTGATCGAGGAGAACCAGTACGACACGATCTACCACGAGCACTTCCAGTACTACACGGTGGCGTCCGCGATCCGGGCCCTCGCGAGCGGCGGACTCACGCTCGTGGACGTCGAGTTGCTGCCCACGCACGGCGGCTCCATCCGGCTGTGGGCCCGCCCCGCCGAGGTGGCGGGCGAGCCGTCCCGGCAGGTCACCGACGTACTGGCGCGGGAGAAGGCCGCCGGGCTCCAGGAGCTGTCCGGGTACACGGAGTTCTCCGCCCGCGTGGCCAAGGTGCGCCGGGACCTCCTCAAGTTCCTCGTCGGGGCGGCCGAACGCGGCGAGACCGTCGTCGGCTACGGCGCCCCCGGCAAGGGCAACACCCTGCTCAACCACTGCGGCATCCGCCCCGACCTGCTCGCGTACACGGTCGACCGCAACCCCTACAAGCACGGCAGGTTCACGCCGGGCACCCGCGTCCCGATCCTGCCGCCCGAGCAGATAGCCGCCGACAAGCCGGACTATGTGCTCGTCCTGCCGTGGAACCTGCGGACCGAGCTGGTCGAGCAGCTGTCCTTCGTGCACGAGTGGGGCGGCCGCCTGGTCTTCCCCATCCCGGAACTGAGCATCGTCGAGACCGATGGCGTGAGAGAGGTCACAGCATGAAGGTCGTCCTGTTCTGCGGCGGTTACGGGATGCGGATGCGCAGCGGCGCGTCCGACGACGTGCCCAAGCCGATGGCGATGGTCGGCCCGCGCCCGCTGATCTGGCACGTCATGCGCTACTACGCGCACTTCGGGCACAAGGAGTTCATCCTGTGCCTCGGCTACGGCGCCCACCACATCAAGGACTTCTTCCTGCACTACGAGGAGACCACGTCCAACGACTTCGTGCTGCGCGGCGGGCAGACCGAGCTGCTCTCCACCGACATCGCCGACTGGACGATCACGTTCGCCCAGACCGGCATCGAGTCGCCGATCGGGGAGCGCCTGCGCCGGGTGCGGCACCACTTGGACGGCGACGAGATGTTCCTCGCCAACTACGCGGACGTGCTCACCGACGCCCCGCTGCCGGAGATGATCGACTCCTTCTCCCGGCGTGACGCGGGCGCGTCGATGATGGTGGTGCCGCCGCAGTCCTCGTTCCACTGCGTGGAGCTGGGCGAGGACGGCCTGGTGGGCGGCATCACCGCGGTGAGCGAGCTGCCGCTGTGGGAGAACGGCGGCTACTTCGTGCTCCGCCAGGAGGTCTTCGACCACATCCCCGAGAACGGGGACCTGGTCGCCGACGGCTGCGCCCAACTGGCCAAGCGCGGACGGCTCGTGGCGCACCAGCACCGCGGCTTCTGGAAGCCTACCGACACCGTGAAGGAGCGCGCCGCGCTGGACGCCGCGTACGCGGTGGGCGACCGCCCGTGGGCCGTGTGGGAACGGGACGCCGCCGGGGCGGGCGCGGCCGGCCGCGGGGACACCGCGGGAGCGCGCGCGTGATCGGGCTCGGGGCCGCGCGCCTGGACCGGATCGCCGCGGTGGGCGCGCACTGCGACGACATCGCCATCGGCGCGGGCGGCACCCTCCTCGCGCTGTGCACGGCCCGGCCGGGCCTGCGCGTCGACGCGCTGGTGCTCTCCGGCGGCGGCAGCGAGCGCGAGCAGGAGGAGCAGGCCGCGCTCGCCGCCTTCTGCCCCGGCGCCGACCTGCGCCTGACCGTCCTCAAGCTGCCGGACGGCCGGATGCCGGCGCACTGGGAGGAGGCCAAGGCCGCGGTCGAGGAGCTGCGCGAGCGGACCGACCCCGACCTGATCCTCGCCCCGCGCACCGACGACGCGCACCAGGACCACCGCGGCCTGGCGCAGCTGATGACCACCGCGTTCCGCGACCACCTCGTACTCGGCTACGAGATCGTCAAGTGGGACGGCGACCTCGGCCGCCCGGTGGCGTACCAGCCGCTGTCGCCGGAGACCGCCGAAGAGAAGGTGCGGCTGCTCCAGGAGCACTACCCCTCACAGCGGCACCGGCCCTGGTACGACCGGGAGGCCTTCCTCGGCCTCGCCCGGATCCGCGGAATCGAATGCCAGGCGCGCTACGCCGAGGCGTTCGCCGTCACCAAACTCACTCTGAACCTGGGGAACTGAACCATGCGCGTACTGCTGACCGGCCACCAGGGCTACCTGGGCACCGTGATGGCCCCGGTCCTCGCCGCCGCCGGGCACGAGGTCGTCGGTCTCGACTCCGGCCTGTTCGCCGACTGCGTCCTCGGCCCCGCGCCCGCGGACCCGCCGGGGCACCGGGTGGACCTGCGGGACGTCACCGCCGAGCACGTGGCCGGGGTGGACGCCGTGATCCACCTGGCCGCGCTGTCCAACGACCCGCTGGGCGCCCTCGCGCCGGACCTCACCTACGACATCAACCACCACGCGTCGGTCACGCTCGCCCGGCTCGCCAGGGAGGCCGGGGTGCGGCGCTTCCTGTACGCGTCGACGTGCTCGGTGTACGGGGCCGCGGGCGGCGAGGAGCTGGTGGGCGAGGACGCCCCGCTGCGTCCCGTGACCCCGTACGCGGAGTCCAAGGTGCGGGTCGAGGACGACCTGCACGACCTGGCCGACGACGACTTCACCCCGGTGTTCATGCGCAACGCGACCGCCTTCGGCTACTCGCCGCGGCTGCGCGCCGACATCGTCCTCAACAACCTGGTGGGCCACGCGCTGCTCTCCGGCGAGGTCCTCGTGCTCTCCGACGGCACGCCCTGGCGCCCGCTGGTGCACGCCGCCGACATCGCGCGGGCCTTCACGGCCGCGCTGACCGCGCCCCGTGAGGCGGTGCACGACCGGGCGTTCAACATCGGCAGCGAGGCCAACAACGTCACCGTCGCCGAGATCGCCGAGCAGGTAGCCGACGCGGTGGCGGGCGCCAAGGTGGTCATCACCGGCGAGACGGGGGCCGACCCGCGGTCCTACCGGGTGGACTTCTCCCGGTTCCGCGCGGCGATCCCCGGCTTCGACTGCGAGTGGACGGTCGCGCGGGGGGCGGTCGAACTCGCCGACGCCTACCGCGAGCACGGGTTGACCCGGGAGGACTTCGAGGACCGCTTCACCCGCCTCGCCGTGCTGCGCGCGGCGTCCGAGGCCGGGGCCGTCGACGACACCCTGCGGTGGCGCCGATGACCTCGGCGGGCGAGGAGATGCACGCCCTGGTGGAGCGGTTGTACCCGCTCTGCCGGAGCATCACGGGCGACGGGGTGCGCGCCACCCTGGACATCGTCGGCGAGTACGTTCCGCTCCAGGTGCACGAGGTGCCGACCGGGACGCAGGTCCTCGACTGGACGGTCCCGCAGGAGTGGAACATCCGGGACGCCTACGTCGCCGACGGCGCGGGCAACCGCGTCGTCGACTTCGCCGCGTCCAGCCTGCACGTCCTCGGCTACAGCGTGCCGGTGGCGCGGACCATGCCGCTGGCGGAGCTGCGCGCCCATCTGCACACCCTGCCGGATCGTCCGTCCTGGGTGCCGTACCGCACCAGCTACTACAAGCCGGAGTGGGGGTTCTGCCTGGCGCAGGACACCCTGGACGCGCTGCCCGAAGGCGACTACGAGGTGCGGATCGACTCCACCCTCAAGGACGGGCACCTCACCTACGCCGAGCACGTCGTCCCGGGGCGGGTGCCCGACGAGGTGATCGTCTCCTGCCACGTCTGCCACCCGTCGCTGGCCAACGACAACCTCGCCGGGATCGCGGTGGCGACGTACCTGGCGCGGGCGCTCGCCGAGGAATCCCCGTACTACACCTACCGGTTCGTCTACGCGCCCGGCACCATCGGGGCGATCACGTGGCTGGCCCGCAACGCGGAGCGGATCGAGCGGGTCAAGCACGGGCTCGTGCTCGCCTGCGCCGGGGACTCGGGGCAGCTGACGTACAAGCAGAGCAGGCGCGGCGACGCGGAGATCGACCGGGTCCTGCGGCACGTCCTCGCCGCCTCCGAACGCCCGCACCGGGTCACCGAGTTCACCCCGTACGGATACGACGAGCGGCAGTACTGCTCGCCGGGTTTCGACCTCGGAGTGGGCTCGCTCAGCCGGACCCCCTACGCCGGGTACCCCGAGTACCACACGTCGGCGGACAACCCGGACTTCGTCTCCCCGGAGGCGATGACGGATACGCTCGCCGTCTGCCGCGAGGCGTTCGGCGTGCTCGACCGCAACCGGCGGTACGTGAACCTCAGCCCCTACGGCGAGCCGCAGTTGGGGCGCAGGGGGCTGTACGACTCGCTCGGTGGCCGCAGCGACGCGAAGCAGGCCCAGATGGCGATGCTGTGGGTGCTCAGCCTCTCCGACGGCGAGCACGGTCTGCTCGACGTCGCCGAGCGGTCCGGGCTGCCGTTCGCGACCGTCGCCGCCGCGGCGGACGCCCTGCACGACGCCGGGCTGATCAAGGAATGACCACGATGCCCACCGAGGGGGAGAAGCCGACGACGCCGGCGGACGGGGACGGCACGACCCCGCGGACCGGCAAGCGGGCCATGGTCGGCCGGCTGTCCTGGGGCCTCGCCGACCAGGCGGCCTCCAGCATGACCAACTTCGCGGTGGGCATCTACGTGGCCCGTTCGCTGGGGCTTTCCGCGTTCGGCGTGTTCAGCCTGGCCTGGCTGACCTACGGCGTGGTGCTCAACGTCGCCCGCGGCCTTGCCACCGACCCGCTCGTGGTGCGCTTCAGCGGTGTGCCGGAGGCGTCCTGGCGGGCGGCGGCGGCCCGCTCCTCGGGTGCCGCGCTCGGCGTCGGCACCGCCGTCGGCGCGGTGTGCCTGCTGGTCGGGCTCGGTGTCGGCGGCCGGGTGGGGCCCGCGTTCGTCTGTCTCGGCGTCGTCCTGCCCGCGCTGCTCCTCCAGGACGCCTGGCGGTTCGCGTTCTTCGCCGCCGGGCAGGGACGCAAGGCGTTCGTCAACGACGTGGTGTGGGGCGTCGCGCTCGTCCCCGCCATGGTGCTGGCGGCGCGCGTCGACGGCGGCGTGGACAGCGTGGCCGCCTTCGTGCTCGCCTGGGGCGCGGCCGCCGCCGTGGCCGCGGTGTTCGGCTGCTTCCAGTCCGGCATCCGGCCGCGGGTGACGCAGGCGCGCGAGTGGCTGCGCGAGCAGCGCGACCTCGGCTACCGGTACCTGGTCGAGAACGTCAGCCTCAGCGGCGCGGGCCAGCTGCGGGCGTACGGCCTCGGCGCGATCGTCGGTGTCGGCGCGGTCGGCGCGGTCCGGGGCGCGGAGCTGCTGCTCGGCCCGTTCCTCGCCCTGCTGATGGGGCTCTCGCTGGTCACCGTCGCCGAGGCGGCACGGGTGCTGCGGCGGGCACCGGACCGCCTCGGCACGTTCTGTCTCCTCCTCGGCGGCGGGCAGGCCGTCGCCGCGCTGCTGTGGGGCGGCGCGCTGCTGCTGCTCCCGGACCGGGCCGGGGAGTTCGTGCTCGGCGACGTCTGGCCCTCCGCGTCGGAGCTCATCGTGCCGGCCACGCTCGCCGTCGCGGGCGCGGGGCTCGGCAGCGGCGCGGCGGCGGGCCTGCGTGCGCTCGCCGCGGCCCGGCGCAGCCTGCGCTGCCAACTGTTCGCCTCCGCCTGCTACGTCGGCGGCGGGCTCGGCGGTGCGGCCGCGGCCGGCACGATCGGCTCGGCCTGGGGCGTCGCCGCCGCGACGGCCTGCGGCTCGGCCGTGTGGTGGCTTCAGCTGCGGTCCGCCCTGCGCGAGCACCACCGCCTTTCCATCCCCGAAGTGAGGACCCCATGAACGCCCACCCCCGGTTGAGCATCGGCCTGCCCGTGTACAACGGCGAGGAGTACCTCGCCGAGTCGCTCGACGCGCTGCTCGGCCAGACCTACGAGGACTTCGAGCTGGTCATCACCGACAACGCCTCGACCGACGGGACGCAGGACATCTGCCGCAAGTACGCAGCGCAGGACGCGCGGATCCGCTATCTGCGGCTCCCCCGCAACGTCGGCGCGGCGCCCAACCACAACTATGTGTTCACCCAGTGCCGCGGCGAGCTGTTCAAGTGGGCATCGCACGACGACCTGTACGCCCGCGACCTGCTGCGGCGCTGCGTCGAGGCCCTGGACGAGCGTCCCGAGGTGATTCTCGCGCACGCCGACCAGGCGGTCATCGACGGCGAGGGCAAGGTGAAGGTGCCCTACGAGTACACGCTCGCCACCGCCTCGCCGCGCGCCCCGGAGCGCTTCCGCAGCATGCTGTTCGAGCCCGGCGGCGACGACTTCTACGGGGTCGTACGCGCCGACGTGCTGCGCCGGGTGAAGCCGCACGACAGCTACCACCACGCGGACCGCACGTTCGTCGCGGAGATCGGCCTGCACGGGCCCTTCCACCAGGTGCCGGAGCTGCTCTACTTCCGCCGCGACCACCCCACGCGCGCCGAGCGGGCGAACCCGGGCAAGCGCTCCCGGTGCGTCAACCTGGACCCGCGCAGGGCAGGGCTGCTGCACCCGACGCCCCGGCTCCTCGCCGAGTACGTGTGGGGCTTCGTCGCGGCGATCCGGCGGGCGCCGCTGTCCGCGGCCGACCGGCAGGCCTGCTACCGCCACCTGGCCGCGTGGATGACCAGCAGGGCCCGGCCCGGCGCGGGCGAGCGGGTCGAGGACCGCGCCCCGGTCGACCCGGCGGCGCTCGCCGTGTCCGTGGACGACCTCGTCGCGGGCCGCGAGGGGCGGCAGCCGTGACGCCCCGTACGCGGGTGGGGGTGTTCGGCCTGCTCGGCTCCGGCAACCTCGGCAACGACGGGTCCCTGGAGGCCGTGCTCGGTTATCTCCGCGCCGAGCATCCGCGGGCGGCCGTCGACGCGCTGTGCGGCGGGCCGGAGGTCGTCGCGTCCCGGTACGGGATTCCCGCGACGCGGCTGCACTGGTACCGCGGCGAGTACCGGACCGCGTCACGCCTCGGCGCGATCGCGGGCAAGGGGCTCGGCAAGCTCGTCGACGTGTTCCGCACCGCCGCCTGGGTGCGCCGCCACGACGTGGTGATCGTGCCGGGGATGGGCGTCCTGGAGGCCACGCTGCCGCTGCGGCCCTGGGGCTTCCCGTACTCGCTGTTCCTGCTCTGCGCGAGCGGCCGTCTGCTCGGCACCCGGGTGGCGCTGGTCGGCGTCGGCGCCGCCCCGATCCGCGACCGGCCGACCCGGGCCCTGGTGCGCCTCTCGGCGCGGCTCGCCGCGTACCGCTCGTACCGCGACACGCTGTCCCGCGACGCGATGCGGGCGACGGGCGTGGACACCGCGCGCGACGAGGTCTACCCGGATCTCGCGTTCGCCCTGCCGACCCCCTCGGCGGCCCCGTCCCCCGGCACGGTCTGCGTCGGCGTCATGGACTTCCACGGCGGCAACGACGACCGGGCCCGCGCCGAGGAGATCCACCGGCGCTACCTGGACGGGACGACCGCCTTCGTCCGCGCGCTGGTCGAGGACGGCCGGACTGTGCGGCTGCTCACCGGCGACGCCTGCGACGCGTCGGTGGTCGAAGCGATCCTGGACGCGGTGGACTCGCCGCTGGTCACCGCCTCCGAAGCGGCTTCTCTGGCCGACCTGATGAAGGAGACGGCGGCCGCCGACACCGTGGTGGCTACCCGCTACCACAACCTGGTCTGCGCCCTGAAGGCGGGCACGCCGACGCTCGCCCTCAGCTACGCGGCGAAGAGCGACGCGCTCATGGAGCGGATGGGCCTCGGCGCGTACTGCCACCCGGCCCGCGACGTCGACGCCGACCGGCTCCTCGACCAGTTCCGGTCCCTGGAGAAGCATGCGGCGGAGACCCGACGTGCCCTCGCCCACCGCAACGAAGAGGCGGCACGGCAACTCGACCGCCAGTTCGCCGACTTGACCACGACCCTGTTCCCGTCGTCCCCGTCGACGCGTCCGTCGACCGCCCGGCGGGAGAACCGATGAACCAGCGGGAGAAGCGATGAACCAGCGGGAGAACCGATGAGAGCGACCGAAGTCCCGACGATCGCCGGCGCGTACCTGTTCGAGCCGACGCCGTACGCGGACGAACGCGGCTTCTTCTGCCGCACCTTCGACGCCGACGTGGTCCGTTCGGTGGGGCTCGACCCGCACGCCTTCCTCCAGGACAGCGTGTCCCGCTCGGTCCGGGGCGTGCTGCGCGGCCTGCATCTGCGCTCCGGCGCCGGGGAGGCCAAGCTGGTGCGGTGCTCGTACGGGAAGATCTTCGACGTGGTCGTGGATCTGCGGCCGGACTCGCCGACGTACCGCAGCGTGGCGACCTTCGAGCTGTCCGGCGAGACGCAGGTGACCCTGTACATCCCGGCGGGGTGCGCGCACGGTTTCCAGGCGCTGACCGGGACCGCCGACACCTCGTACCGGATCGACCGCCCGCACGATCCGGCCGAGGACGTGACGATCGCCTTCGACGATCCGGAGCTCGCCGTGCCGTGGCCGCTGCCGGTCACCCTGATGTCGCAACGGGACCGGGAGGCACCGAGCCTCGCCGAGGTCCTGAAGCACCGAGAGAACTGAGGCCCGCCGTGGACACCGAACGCAACGAAGCCGCCGAAGGCGACGGCAGCACCGCGGAGTTCAGCCTGCCCAGGTCGCGGCGGGCCAACGAGCGGCTGCACGCCCTGGTCCCCGGGGGCGCGCACACCTACGCCAAGGGCGACGACCAGTACCCCGAGGGCCTGGCTCCGGTCATCAGCCACGGCCGCGGTGCCCATGTGTGGGACGTCGACGGCAACCGCTACATCGAGTACGGCTCGGGGCTGCGGTCGGTCAGCCTCGGGCACGTCCACCCGCGTGTGACCGAGGCGGTGCGCCGTGAACTGGACCGCGGCAGCAACTTCGTCCGGCCCTCCGTCGTCGAGGTCGAGGTCGCGGAGCGCTTCCTGGCCACGGTGCCGACCGCCGAGATGGTGAAGTTCGCGAAGAACGGCTCCGACGCCACCACCGCCGCGGTGCGCCTCGCCCGCGCCGCCACCGGGCGCCCGCGAGTGGCGCTCTGCGGGGACCACCCGTTCTTCTCCGTCGACGACTGGTTCATCGGCTCCACACCGATGTCCGCGGGCATCCCCGACGCGACCAACGACCTCACGGTGACGTTCCCTTACGGGGACCTGGCCGCCACGGAGGAGCTGCTCACCCGGTACCGGGGCGAGGTGGCCTGTCTGATCCTCGAACCCGCCACCCACACCGAACCGCCGCCCGGCTACCTCGCGGGCCTGCGGGAGCTGGCCGACCGGCACGGCTGCGTCCTGGTCTTCGACGAGATGATCACCGGTCTGCGCTGGTCAGAGGCGGGCGCGCAGGGCCTGTACGGCGTCGTCCCCGACCTCTCCACGTTCGGCAAGGCGCTGGGCAACGGGTTCGCGGTCTCCGCGCTCGCCGGGCGCCGCGAGCTGATGGAGCGCGGGGGTCTGCGCCACGCGGGCGAGCGGGTGTTCCTGCTGTCCACCACGCACGGCGCGGAGACACACTCCCTGGCCGCCGCGGCGGCCGTGCTCACCACCTATGTCGAGGAGGGCGTCACCGCGCGGCTGCACGCCCTCGGCGAGCGGCTGGCCGCCGGGGTCCGCGAGGCCACCGCCGGCATGGGCGTCGGTGACCACGTCGTCGTCCGCGGCCGGGCCAGCAACCTGGTGTTCGCGACCCTCGACGAGCACGGCAGGCCGTCGCAGGAGTACCGCACCCTGTTCCTGCGGCAGCTCCTGGCGGGCGGGGTCCTCGCCCCGTCGTTCGTGGTGAGCGACGCGCTCGACGACACCGACATCGAGCACACCGTGGATGTGGTGGCGCAGGCCTGCGCGGTGTACCGGAAGGCGCTGGACGCGGGCGGCCCCGCTCCCTGGCTGGGCGGGCGCCCCGTGAAGCCCGTGTTCCGCCGCCTGGCGTGACGTCAGGGCCGCTCGCGCCGGCCGGTGCCGGCGACCCGGTCGACCAGCCACGCGGTCGCCGGGACCACGGCGAGAGCGGTGCACCAGCCGCCGAGGACGTCGGTCGGGTAGTGCGCGCTCAGGGACACCTGGGCCCAGCCCATGGCGGCTCCGGCGGCCAGCGCGGCGGCGAGCACGAGTGCGGTGCCCGCCGCCGTGCCGAGACCGAGGCGGCCGGTCGCGAGCAGCGCCACGGCGACGGCGAGCGCGGTGGCGAAGGCGGTGTGCCCGCTCGGGTAGGACAGGTTGTCGGGTCCGTGAATGGTGCGCCCCACCAGGGACTTGACCAGTGTCGTCGCGCCCACGGCCAGGACGGCGCCGGCGACGACGAGCACCGCTCCTCGACGGTGCCTGAGCAGCAGACAGCCCGCGACGGCGGCCACGACCAGGAGCGCCGCTCCGGCGGGCTCCCCCCAGAAGTCGACGGCCAGAGCCACGTTCCGCCACGGCGGTCGCACGCTGTCCGCGGTCGGGTCGACGAACCACCTGTCCACCCTGCCGGGCTCGCTGTGCCCCGCGTACAGGACCCCGATCACGACGACCACCAGCGCGGCGAGGGCGGCGAGCGCCGCGAGGCTCGCGCGCAGCGACGGGGGCAGCACCGATGAGGGCAGCACCGCGGGCTCTGGCCGTTCGGTCATGTGCCGGTCGTTGACCACTCGCCCACCCTAACCAACGTCCGGACGCGGCAGCGGGCCGCCGGGGCACACCGGCCGACTCCGTTGCCGGTCACCGGAGTCGGGCGCGGACGCGCTCGGCCTGGGTGCCGCGGTTCTGCGCCTCGTACAGGGCGAGGGCCTGCTGCCAGGCCTCGCGGGCGGGGGCGGGCTCGCCCATGGCGTGGTGGGTCTCCGCCAGGTTGGCGAGGGTGTCGGCCTCGTTCGTCGCGTCCGCGTACGCGCGGAAGAGGGCGAGGGCACGCCGGTAGTGGTCCAGGGCCTCGGTGTGTCTGCCGGTGCGGTGGGCGATGTAGCCGAGGCTGTCGAGGGTGGATGCGGTGTCGGTGGGGCGGCCGTGGACGTGGAAGAGGCGCAGGGCCTCCTCGCAGTGGGCCTCGGCCTCGGCGTAGCCGCCGAGTCGGGCGTGCATCCAGCCGACGGCGTTGAGCTGGTTGGCCTTGGCAGACCGGGTGGTCCAGGCGCTGGTAGAGGGCGAGGGCGTGCTGTGCGTGCTCCAGGGCTCGTTCGTTGTCGCCGTGCTGCTCCCAGACCCGGCCGAGGGTGCGGCGGATGTGGGCCTGCCCGGCGAGGTCGTCGGTGCTCCCGGCGACCGCGAGGGCCCGGCCCAGGTGGTCGAGGGCCTCGCTGTGGTCGCCGGTCAGTGCGCGGGCGTGGCAGTAGCGCCAGTGGGCGAGCGCCCTGGGGGGAAGGGGCGTCGCCGTGGCGTTCGGCGGCGGTCAGGGCGGTGCGCCAGACGGCCAGGTACGCCATCCCGGCGCGGCGGCGCCGGGATCTCCGGTGAGCAGCTGCTGGTGCAGGTCCCGCAAGGAGCCGGACGGGTCCACGCCGAGTTCCTCGGCGAGGTGTTCCCTGAGGTTCCGGTAGTGCGCCAGGGCGTCGGCCGCCCGTCCCGCGCGGTACAGGGCGAGCATGAGCTGGCCCGCGAGCCGCTCGTCCAACGGGTACGTGGCGGCGCGCGCCGTGAGCGGGGCCAGGAGTTCGCTGTGGCGTCCCTGCCGCAGCGCGATGTCCTTGCCGTCGAGTTCCGCGGCGAGGCGTTCGCGGGCGAGGGTGTCGCGCAGTTCGTTGAACCAGGGCGTGTCCCTACCGGCGAAGGCCTCCGCCTGCCACGCCCGAGCGCCCGCTGGAACAGTCCCGCGGCGCGTTCGCCGTCCTGGGCGTCCCGCGCGGCCCGAGCCTGTGCCGCCAGGTCCCGGAACCGGTGCAGGTCGACCGTCGACCGGTCGACGGTGAGACGGTACCCGCCGGGCTCCCTGCCGATGTGCACGCCGTGCTCCTCGACCGCTGCGAGGGCCTGCCGCAGGCGTGAGAGGTAGCTGTAGAGCGTCGAGCGGAACCGCTGCGGTGGCCGGTCCGCCCAGACGCGGTCGGCCAGCCGGTCCACCGGCACGACGCGCGGGGCGTCCACCACAAGTGCCGCGAGGACACCGCGCTTCCTCAGATGCCCGACCGCGAGCGGACGGCCGTCGAGCAGCACCTCGATGTCTCCGAGCAACGTGAACCGCACGGCCACGGCATCGAACCCTCCGCCCCGGCGCTCCCTTCGACGACCCGCTGCCTCGACAGTCGTCGACAGTGGTCCGCAGGGCCCCGGACCACCACCTTGGCGCGGGGCCTGGGGCGTGGGGCGACATTCACCCGACTCGGCCGAAAACCGCTGCCCGCGGCGCCTTCGGCGCGGTCGCCGCACGGACGAGCACGACTGCCGCCCGCCGTGCCCATGGGGGCCTGCCGGTGGGTGGCGGCGGCGATCGGGCCGGGGGCGGGAGTCGGCTGCGGCCCTCGACCGCATCGTTCGGCCGACAATGGCCGAGCGGGGCTCGTGCCGCTGGGAAACTGGTAATCTCACGGCTGCCGTTGAGGTTCTGGCGCGCATATGAGCGGGTGCGTGAACAGGATCCGAGTGCGGGCTTCGCACAGGAATCCCGCGCGCGAAACCATGCGCATCTCGCCACCCGGAACGGCTCTCGCGGCGCCGTAGATCCATTCCGTTTCCCCACAGCGCTCCGCACCTCACCTGCGTCGGGCAGCTCGCTCGTCACTTCCGCGCAGCCCTTCATCAGCGCTTCACCTAGGTGCGTATCAGCCCTTCCATGAAGCGCTGTTGAACCCGCAAAATTCACAGGCCACACTGATGTTCGTGGCCGCCATTGGCACAGGCTGGGGCACGACGGCTCTCTCGTCCGCCACGGCCCGGTAATCGTCATTTCTCTGTGCCCATGGCGGGGTGTCACATGTGGACGACTCTCCGGTCGGAGGACGGTACCGACGGCCTCCTCCGCGCCTTGTGGCGCGCGAGTGACAGCTGACGTGGGTAGCGGTGGTACCGAGAGGAGAGCAGGCACATGACCGGAGTCCAGTGCGCGGACGCCGAGGCACGTGCCGGGGGCGTCGCCCGGTCCTTCGTGGGGCATGGGTACGGCCCGTTCCCAGGGATTCCATGTTGCGGCCCGACAGCACTCCTCGCCGAGCCGGGCGGGGACCGCGGACAGCGTTCCGCGCCGTGACCGCGGGGTTCCCACCGCGGCCACCGGCAGTCCGGGGAACGCCCGGGAGAACCCGAAGAACCGCCTGAGCCCGGAGTCGGGAGCACTGGACCCCGGGCCCCTGGGCCCTGCGCGGGGTGCGTCGAGCGCCGTGCGCCCGCCGCCGCCCGGGGCCGGGAAGGTCCTGTCGAGCTCCCACCTGTCCGCCGCCGCCACCGAGCCCTTCCCCCGGCCGCCCGGCCCGGCGAATCCGCACCGAGGAAACGACGCCGAGCGCGGACATGCGCAGAACGGCTTCCGCGCGCCCCCACGACTTCCTCCGCGAAAGGAAACCGGCTTCATGGCCGTTGGAATTCACCACCTCAGGACGTTCCTCATGGCGGTCGACGAAGGCAGCATCTCGAAGGCGGCCACGAGGCTCCACATGGCCCAGTCGGCGGTTTCCCGCAGGCTCGCGGAGTTGGAACGGCATGTGAGACAACCCCTGTTGGAGCGTTCCGCGGAAGGCGTGCAGCCCACGGTGGCCGGCAAGATGTTCTGCGCCAAGGCCGACGCCGCCGTCACCGCGTTCGACGACGCCATGCGCACCGACATGCACCGCGTGCGCGCCCTGCGCGTCGGCTACGCCTGGTCGGCCGCCGGTGTGTACACCAGCGAGATCCTGCGCCGGTGGCAGGAGGTCAACCCGGACGTGATGGTGCGCCTGAAGCGGGTCGACGACCCCGCGGGCGGACTCACCAGCGGCCTCTCGGACGTGGCCATCATGCGCACCCACGCCCAGCGCCGGAACCTGCGCGAGGAGCTCCTGGTGATGGAGCCGCGGGTGGTCGCCGTGCCCGCGGGCAGTGCCCTGGCCGGGCGGGGCAAGATATGCCTGCCGGACCTCGCCGACTACCCGCTGGTGATCAACTCCTTCTCCGGCACCACCAACCTCGAACTGTGGCAGGAGGGCAGACAGCCCGTGGTGGCGGTGGAGGTCGACACCATCGACGACTGGCAGAGCTACATCGCCGCCGGTGTCGGTATCGGGGTGACACCGGCCTCCACCGCCTGGATGCACCCGCACGCCGAGATCAGCTACCTCCCCGTTCCCGACGCGCCGCCGGTGCCGGTCTATCTGGTCTGGGCGTCCAACAACCGGCATCCGGCTCTGCACTCCTTCATCCAGCTGGCGCGGAACGTGGTGGCGGAAGTCGCCGAGTAGCCGAGGGCGGGAGAGGAACGGGAAGGGGAGGAGGCGCGGCGTGGTCATGGGTGCGGGTCCGGCTGAGTCAGACCTCCGACCTGGCGGCAGGCCCGCCCACCGCGGCGCCGCCTTCGTCGGCACGCCGCCCGGTCCCGTACCCGTCACCGGGCGAGGCCCCGGACACGGACTCGGTGCCCGACCCGGAGCCGATGCCGGAGCCGGAGCCGGTCCCGCGCTCGTCGCCCGACCCGTCCGGCCGGTCACCCGGTCCGTCCGACCCGTCCCCCGCCACGTCTCCCGACTCCTCGTCACCGATGAGGCCGACATGCCGCAGCACCACGGCGGACAGGAACGCGAGCACCAGGGTGCAGACCGCGGCGACCAGCATCGCGACGTTCAGCCCCGAGGTGGCCGCCTCCTTCGCCTGGTCGAACCAGCCCGCGGGCATCCGGTCCGCCGCCGAGGACGCGCCCGCGAGGCTGTCGCCCGCCGTGTCGGCCACGTCGGAGGGCGTACCGGCGGGGATCTTGTCGTCGATGCGGCCGCGGTAGACCGCGGTGGCCAGGCTGCCCAGGACGGCCACGCCCAGGGCGAGGCCGAGTTCCTGCACGGTCTCCGACATCGCGGAGGCCGAACCGGCCTTCTCCGGTGGCGCGGCTCCCACGACCAGGTCCGTACCGAGGGCCGCGATCGCGCCGAGCCCGAGGTAGACGAGGCCGAAACCGATCACCATCAGGGCGATGCCGCCCGAGGAGTCCACCTGGGTGAGCAGCACGTATCCGACCGTGGACAGCACCAAGGTGACGGCGACGACGATCCCCGGCGGCACCCGGCGCGCGACCAGCGGCGCCCCGATCGCGGCCACGAACATCATCAGCGCGGGCGGCCCCATCCACAGCCCCGCTTCGACCGGCGCCAGGTCCTCCACGAGCTGGAGCTGCTGCGTGATCAGCAGCATCGAGCCGCCGACGCCCACCAGGCCCACGAGCAGCACGCTCAGCGCCGCGCTGAACGTACGGTTGGTGAAGAGCCGCACGTCGAGGAGCGGGCTCTCCAGCTTGCCCTGGCGCCGGACGAACAGCACCGCGAACACCAGGCCGAGCACCGTGGCGGTGAGCGTGGGAACACCGATGCCGTCCTTGGCGAACCGCTTCACGGCGTAGATCACCGGCAGGATCGCGAGCAGCGAGAGGCCGACGCTGAGCAGGTCGAACCGGCCGTTCTGCGGCGCCCGGTACTCGGGGATCAGGACCGGCGCCGCCACCAGGAGGACGACCGCGACCGGCACGGCGAGCAGGAACGCCGAGCCCCACCAGAAGTGGTCGAGCATCGCGCCGCCGACCACGGGGCCGAGGGCCATGCCGAGCGCGAAGCTCGTCGCCCACACCCCGATGGCCAGCGAGCGCTGCCGCAGATCCGTGAACATGTTGCTGATCAGGGCCAGGGTGGACGGCATCAGTGTGGCACCGGCGATCCCGAGGGCCGCGCGCGCGGCGATCAGCATCTCGGCGCTGCCCGAGTAGGCGGCCACCACCGACACGGCCCCGAACGCGGCGGCCCCGATCATCAGCAGTTTGCGGCGGCCGATCCGGTCACCGAGGGTGCCCATGGTGATCAGGAAACCGGCGATCAGGAAGCCGTACGCGTCCATGATCCACAGCTCTTCGGTGCCGTTCGGGCGCAAGTCCTGGGCCAGCGAGGGAAGCGCGAGGTACAGCACGGTGACGTCGAGACCGAGCAGCACCGTGGGCAGCGAGAGGACGGCAAGGCCTCCCCACTCCCGCGGGCCGGCCTTGATTGCGGTCGATGGGCTCATGGCACTCCCAAGCGTGGCGATGTCTACAACCTGCGGAGGCACTGTGCCGAGCGGCGCGCACGATTTCCTGACGGTCCCCGGCCGATACACTGCGCCCATGCGTTACGGGGTGCTCGGCCCGCTGGCCGTCTGGGACGCCGAAGGGCGGCCGGTCAAAGTCCCCGAAGTGAAAGTGCGCGCCCTGCTGGCGAACCTGCTGATCCACGAGGGCGGTCCCGTCCCCGCGGACCGGCTCATCGACGACCTGTGGGCGGGCAATCCGCCGGACGGGTCGGTCAACACGCTGCAGACCAAGGTCTCCCAGCTGCGCCGGGTGCTCGGCCGGGAGCAGGTCGTGCGCGAGCCCGCGGGCTACCGGCTGCTCCTCGCCGGCAGCACCCGGGGCGCCGACGGCACGGACGGGTCGGGCGGGCCCTCCGGCGTGGTCGACGCCGTGCGGTTCCAGGAACTGGCGGAGCGTGCCCGCGCCCACGAGGAACCGGCGGTGAAGGGGAACCTGTTCGCCGACGCGCTCGCGCTGTGGCGGGGCCCGGCCTACGCCGACGTCGCCGAGTCCCTCTTCGCCCGCAGTGAGATCGCCCGTCTGGAGGAGCTGCGGCTGACCGTGGTGGAGGACCAGGCCGAGGTGCGGCTTACCCTCGGCGACCACACGGCGCTCGCCGCGGAGCTCGGCGACCTGGTGGCGCGGCATCCGCTGCGGGAACGCCTGCGGATGGCCCACATGCGCGCGCTGTACCGGTCGGGACGGCAGAGCGACGCGTTGCAGAGCTTCCAGGAGCTGCGGCGCCATCTGGTGGAGGAGCTGGGGGCGTCGCCCGGTCCCGCGGTCGCCGCGCTGCACGAGGCGATCCTGCGCCAGGAGCCGCACCTGGCGTCGCCGTCCGTCGAGTCGTCGTCGTGCCGTACGAATCTGCCCACGACGCTGACCTCGTTGATCGGCAGGCGGGAGGCGGTCGGGCAGGTCCGGGCACGCCTCGGCGCGGACGCGCACACCCGTCTCGTCACGCTCACGGGGCTCGGCGGGGTCGGGAAGACGCGGCTCGCCATCGCGGCGGCGCGCGGCATGACGGAGCGGTTCACCGACGGGGTGTGGCTGGTCGAACTGGCCGGTCTGGGCGGGACGTCGGCTCCCGACGACATCGCCGAGCGGGTCATCACGACGCTGGGTCTGTGCGACACCGCGGCGACGGAGCCGAACCTGGACGACCTGGTGGGCTGGCTGTGCCAGGCGGTGGCCGGGAAGCGCCTGCTGATCCTCCTCGACAACTGCGAGCATCTCGTCGAGCCGGTCGCCGTGTTCGCCGGTGCCGTCCTGTCGACGGTGCCCGGCGGGCATCTCCTCGTCACCAGCCAGGAAGCCCTCGACATCCCCGGCGAGGTGGTGCATCCGGTGCCGCCGCTCGCGTTGCCGGAGACCGGCGATCCGGCGGCGGTCGCCCGGTCCAGCGCCGTCGAGCTGTTCCTGGAGCGGGCCGCGGCGGCGGCGCCCGGCTTCGCCCTCGACACGGACAACGCACCGGCCGTCGCCACCATCTGCCGCCGCCTCGACGGCATTCCGCTGGCCCTGGAACTCGTGGCGTCGCGGCTGCGCACGCTCAGCCCGCAGGAGCTCGCCGCCTGCCTGGACGCCCGGTTCACCCGGCCCGAGGTCCGGGCGCGCGGCCTGCCCGCCCGGCAGCAGACCCTGCGGGGCATGCTCGACTGGAGCTGGCAGCTCCTCACCCCGGACGAGCAGACCGTGCTGCGGCGCCTGTCCGTGCACGCCGACGGCTGCACCCTGAGGTCCGCCGAGGCCGTCTGCGCCGGACCGGACCTGCCCGCCGAGCGGGTGCCCGACCTGCTGTCGCGCCTGGTGGACCGCTCCCTGGTGGTACGGGAGTCGGACCGGTTCCGGCTGCTCGAATCGGTGGCCGCCTACAGCGCCGAGCGCCTCGCGGAGGCCGGTGAGGCCGGCGCCGTCCGCGCGCGGTTCCTGCGGTGCTACGCGGAACTCGCCGAACGGGAGGCCGAGCTCCTGCGCGGCCCGGAGCAGCGGCACTGCCTGGAGCGCCTGGACGCGGAGACGGTCAACCTGCGCCGCGCCCTGGACCTCGCGGCCGCCGAGAACGCCACCGGGTACGCGCTGCGCCTGGTGAACGCCCTGACGTGGTACTGGTTCCTGCGGGGACGGCTCACCGAGGCCCGCAGGTCGCTCCAGTCGGCCCTCGCCGCCCCCGGCGACGTTGCCCCCCTCGCGCGTCTGACCGCTCGGTCCTGGCTGGCCGGCATCGAGCTGCGCACGTCGTCGGCCGGCACCGCGCCGGTGCAGCCCGGTGCGGACCCGACGGCCGGTCTCGGCGATCCGGTGCTGCGGGCCCGGCTGCAGTGGTTCGTCGGTACCGGCCTGACCGGCCTCGGCCGCACTCGCGAGGGGCGCGTCCTGGTGGAGGCGAGCCTGGCCGGCGCGCGTGCCGCCGACGACCGCTGGGGCGAGGCCGCGGCGCTGGTCGAGCTGGCCGGCCACGTGCGTGACCGCGCCGAGTCGCACGCCGAGCTGGGGGCCGCCCTCTTCCACGAAGTCGGCGACCGCTGGGGGCAGTTGCGGGCCACCCGGTCCCTGGCGCTGGCCGCCGAGCGCGACGGCGACCACGCCCGGACGGAGCGCCTGCACCGGGAAGGGCTCCTCGTCGCCGAGGAGCTCGGGCTGTGGACCGAGGTCGTCGAGGCGTTGTCGTGGCTCGGCGAGACCGCCCTCGCCGCAGGGCACGCCGAGCGGGCGTCGGAGTTGTACGAGCGCGCGCTCGCCGTCTCGGCCGAACGGGCCTACAGCCGGGGCGAGATCCGCGCCGAGACCGGCCTGGGGCTCGCCGCGCGTCTGCGCGGCGACCGGGAGGCCGCCAAGCGGCATCTGAACCGGGCGCTCGCCAAGGGCTGTTCGTCGGGCCACGCGGCCGGTGCCGCGGCCGCGCTCGCGGAACTGCGTCTTGTGCCGCGGGCCTGAGCCCGCCCCGCAGGATCCCCGCGGGCCTGAACCCGCTGCGCGAGACCCCTGCGTGCCCGAGCCCGCCCCGCAGGCCCGCGGGGTCCCCGCGAGCCCCCGCGAGTACGCGCGCGGCACCGGTGGCCGCCCGCCATTCGGCGACTACCCGTTTGTTCGGACGCCCTACTCGATCACGCAGTAGCCGCTAAAAGTATGTCTCGCCTAGCCTGTCCGCAGGCGTTGTCTATTCGCGCACGAATGGCAGGCGAAGGAGTGGCGTTCGTGGGGATCGCAGCGGAATCCAGAACTCTCGAATTGACCGGCCAGCAGCGGGACATCTGGGCGGCGGAAGCGCGTACACCGGGGAACTGCCAATTCAATGTGACGATTCACGAGCGGCTGACGGGCGAGGTGGACCGGGACCTGCTCGGCGCCTGCCTGGTCCGTGCGCTGGGCGGGCACGACGCCTTCCGGCTGCGGTTCGGCGAGGACGACGAGGGGGTGCCCCGGGTCCGGCGGATCCCCGCAGGACCCGCGGCTTGGGCGCCGTCGTTCGAGCGTGTCGACCTCTCGGGCGGGCCGGACCCCCGCCGCGCCGCCCTGACCTGGTGCGAGCACGAGCTCGGCCGGCCGCTCGACGTCCGGGGCGGCGGCCCGCTGTTCCGGGCCGCGCTCCTCAGCGAGGGGCCGGACGCCGTCCATCTCGTCCTCACCGCGCACCACATCGTGGCCGATGCCTGGGCACTGAACGCGGTGACCTCGCAGATACTTTCCGACTACCGTGAGCGCGCGGCGCGGCAGACCGAATCGCCCGCGCACCCGGATTCTTCGAGCCAGGAATCACCGGCCCAGGAATCGTCGGCCCAGGAATCGCCGACCCCGGAACCCTCGTACCAGGAATCCTCGTACTGGGAATCCATTGCAGAATTGGCCGCGCCGTCCGACACGGCGGCGGAAGCGGACCGCGAGCGCGACCGCGCGTTCTACCGCGACTATTTGGCGGGGGTGGCGCCCGCACTGTTCCCGCGTTCCCGGACCGCGCGGCAACCCGGCCGCGGCAGGCACTCCTTCACCGTCGGGGAGGAAGTCGTCGGGCGCGTCGTCGACGCGGGGGCGTCGCCCTTCCCGTATCTGCTCTCGGCGATCGCGGTGTGCCTCTCGCGCTACCACCGGGAGCACGAGGTCGTGCTCGGTGTGCCGTTCTCCAACCGCAGGACCGACGAGGAGCGCGCGACCGTCGGGGAGTTCGCCAACAACCTGCCGGTGCGGATCGCGGTGGCGGACGACGAGCCCCTCCTAGCCCTCGCCGAGCGCGTCCGCGCACGCGTCGACACGCTCAAGGAGCACGAGCGGCTGCCGTTCGGCGACATCCTCCGGCAGGCGCCCACGCAGGGCGCCGACGGACGCAGGCTGTTCGACGTGACCGTGTCCTATCTGCGCTTCCCCCGGCCGCGGGAGATACCGGGGGTGGCCCGCACGACCACCGTCATGGCCCCCGTCCACGCGGCCGACGCGCTGTCGGTCATGGTGCAGGCCTTCGACGACGAGCCCGGTCTGCGCGTCGACCTGGACTACGCCGACGACGTGTTCGACGGGGACCTCACGGCGGAGGCGCTGGCCGGACACGTCGACGAGATCCTCCGGCACGGCCTGGAACCCCTGGACCGGCCGCTGTCGGCGCTCCCCATGCTGACCGCCGCCGAGTACGAGGACGTCGTGCGCCGCCGCCAGGGCCCGACGGCGCCCTATCCGCGGGAGAAGACGCTGCACCAGCTCTTCGCCGAGCAGGCGGCGCGCACCCCGGACCTGACGGCCGTGGTCGACGACGTCTCCGGCACCACCCTGACCTTCGCCGCGCTCGACCGCCTCTCCAACCAGGTGGCGCGGGCGCTGCGCGCGCACGGGGCGGGCCCCGGCGAGAGGGTCGCGATCCTCGCCGAGCGCGGCCCGGAGCTGCTGCCAGGACTGCTCGGCATCCTGAAGTCGGGCGCCGCCTACGTGCCCGTCGACCCCGGTTACCCGCCCGCGCGGATCAAGCTGCTCCTGGCGGACTGCCGGGCGAAGCTGGTGCTGCGCGGCGACGGCGCCGCCGCCGGGACCGCGGCCCCGGACACGGACGCCCCGGTGCTCCGGATCTCCGAGCTGTACCGCGGTTCCGCCGAGCCGCTCGGCCCGACCTCAAGCTCCGACGACCTCGCCTACGTCATCTACACCTCCGGTTCCACCGGCCGCCCCAAGGGCGTCATGGTCGAACACCACGCGGTGGTCAACCGGCTGACGTGGATGCAGCGCCGCTACCCGGTCGGTCCGGGCGACACGCTGTTGCAGAAGACGCCCATCTCCTTCGACGTCTCGGTGTGGGAGCTGCTGTGGTGGGCCGTCCAGGGCGCCCGAGTGGTGCTGCTGCCGCCGGGCGGCGAGAAGGACCCGGCGGAGATCGCCCGGGTCGTGCGCGTACACCGCGTGAGCGTCCTGCACTTCGTGCCGTCGATGCTCGGCCCGTTCCTCGACCTCCTGGAGGAGAGCCCGGACCGGTCCCGCGAAGCCGCCTCGCTGGCTTCGGTGTTCTGCAGCGGCGAAGCACTGCCGCCGGAGCGGGTCACGCAGTTCCAGCGGGTCTTCGGCGACGAGGACGCGCCGCGCCTGGTCAACCTGTACGGGCCCACCGAAGCCGCCGTCGACGTCACGTACTTCGACTGCCCGCCCGCCGCGCACGGGCCCGTCACCCGGGTGCCCATCGGCCGCCCGGTGGAGAACACCACGCTGTACGTACTCGACCGGCACGACCGGCCGCAGCCCGTCGGCGTCCCCGGCGAGCTGTGCGTCGGCGGCGTCCAGGTCGCCCGCGGCTACCTGGGCCGCCCCGAACTGACCGCCGAGCGCTTCGTGGAGGACCCCTTCAGCCCCGGCGGGCGCCTCTACCGCACCGGGGACCTTGCCCGCCTGCTCGCCGACGGCACCGTCGAGTACCTCGGCAGGACCGACGACCAGGTGAAGATCCGCGGCAACCGGGTGGAGCTGGGCGAGGTGCAGAACGCCCTGGTCTCCCTGCCCGCGATCCGCGACGCCGTGGTCGTCGACCACCGGCCCGGCGGCGGCCGGGGCCCGGTCCTCGTCGCCTACTGCACGGCCGACGACGACCTCGACACCGGCGCGCTGCGCTCGGCCCTCGGCGAGGTGCTCCCCGGCTTCATGATCCCGGCGCACTTCGAACGGCTCGCCGCCCTCCCCCTCACCCCGAACGGCAAGGCCGACCGCAAGGCGCTGCCCGCTCCGGCCGTCGGCGCGTACGCGGGCGAGGACGACGCGCCGCGCACTCCGCACGAGGCCGTGCTCGCCGACATCTGGGCGCGGGTGCTCGGCACCGACCGGGTCGGTGTGCACGCGGACTACTTCGTCATCGGCGGCGACTCGATCAGTGTGCTGCGGGTACGGGCCCTCGCGGCGAAGGCGGGCATCCGGTTCACGATGGACGACTTCGTCCAGAACCCGACCGTGGCGGCCCTAGCCGCGGCCGCCGAGATCTCCGCGGCACCGGCGCCGGGCGCGGGCCACCCGGACGCGGTCGCCGCCGCGCCGGAGCCGTTCGCCCTGGTCTCCCCCGTGGACCGCGCCCGCCTGGAGACGTACGAGGACGCCTATCCGCTGACCCGGCTCCAGCTCGGCCTGCTGTTCCACAGCCGGGAGCGGCAGGACTCCGCGACGTACAAGGACGTCTTCCGCTACAGCCTCGCCATGCCGTGGCAGGAGGCCCCCTTCCGGGAGGCCTTCGCCCGCCTCGTCCGACGTCATCCCGTGCTCCGCTCGTCGTTCGCGCTCGCGGGGCACTCCGAGCCGCTCCAGATCGTCCACGCCACCGTCGAGGGCGGGCTGAGCGTCGCCGACCTGCGCGGTTCGACGCCGGACGGCGCCGAGGCGCCCATCCACGAGCACGTCGCGCGGCGGCGGCGCCACGACTACCGCTTCGACGAGGCGCCGCTGTACCACTTCCGGGCGTTCGTCCTGCCCGACACGGTCGAGCTCGTCCTCAGCTTCCACCACGCCATCCTCGACGGCGGCAGCGTCGCCAACCTCGTGTCGGAGCTCCTGCGGGACTACGGCCACCTCCTCGGGATGGACCTCGAACCGGTGCCGGACACCCTGCCGCCCTCGGCCGCGCTGCACGTCGCCGCGGAGCGTGCCGCCGTCGAGTCGGAGTCGGGCAGGGCCTACTGGCGCAAGGAACTCACCGGGGCCGCGCAGCCCCACCTGGAGAGCTTCCGCCCGTACGAGGCCCCCGCCTCCGACGAACGGATCGAGTACGACCTGACGCTGCCCGCCGAGCTCGTCGACACCGTGCGCACCACCGCGCGCGACCGGCGCGTCCCGGTGAAGGCGGTCCTGTTCGCCGCGCACGTCCTGCTCCTCCGTGCCTTCTCCGGCCGGTCGGACGTCACCACCGGGCTCGTCACCCACGGCAGGCCGGACGTCGACGGCGCCGAACGCACCTGCGGCCTCTTCCTCAACACCCTGCCCGTGCGCGTCGACGCGGAGGGGGCCACCTGGTTCGACGTCGTACGGCACGTGGTGGAAAGGGAGCGGGAGAGCCACCCGCACCGGCGGGTGCCGCTCGCCGTCATCCAGGAGGACCTCGGCCGCCCCGGGCTCGTCGACACGCTGTTCAACTACATCCACTTCCAGCAGCTCGGCGCGGTCTTCCGCACACCGGGCATCAGCAGCCGCGGCTTCGGCGTCTGGGAGGAGACCAACTTCTCCCTGGTCGTCAACGCCATGGTCGACCCGGTGGACGGCTCCATCCGGCTCCGCCTCGACTTCTCCGGCCGGTCGTTCACCGCCACGCAGGGGCAGCTGTACACCGACACGTACCTGCGCATCCTGCGCTGGATCGTGGAACAGCCGGACAGCGCGGTCGAGTTGAGCCCGCTCGCGCCCGCCGCGCCCGCCGCGCGGGCCACGGAGCCCCTGACCGATGTGGTGCGCGCCTTCGAGGACCGGGCACGCCGGTCACCGCAGGCGCAGGCGGTGGTCTCCGACGGCCGTACGTGGAGCTACGCGGAACTGGACCGGACCGCCACGCGGATCGCCCGGGGCCTCCTCGCCGCGGGCGTGCGCCCCGGCGAGCGCGTCGGCGTCGCGATGGGACGGACGCCGGAGACGGTCGCCGCGACCCTCGCCACCGCGAAGGCCGGCTGCTCGACGGTGCCGCTCGACACCGCGTATCCGGCGGCCCGGCTGCGGGACATGATCGAGCAGAGCGGGCCCGCGTGCGTCGTCGTCGACGAGGCGCACCGCGACGCCCTCGACACCACGGCCCGCCTCGTATCGTACGAGTCCCTGGCCGCGGCGGACACCGACCCCGGTGCCGGGTCCGCGCTGCCGGAGATCGGCGGCGACGACGAGGTGTACCTGCTGTTCACCTCCGGCTCGACGGGACGGCCGAAGGGCGTCGCGGCACCGCACCGCTCGCTGGCCAACCTGGTGGCCTGGCAGAACGCGATACCGAGCACCGCCGAGGACAGCAGGACCCTCCAGTACGCCCCGCTGAGCTTCGACGTCTCGTTCCAGGAGCTGTACGCCACCCTGTGCGGTGGGGGCGCCCTCGTCCTGGTCGGAGAGGAACTGCGCCGGGACATGCCGGGGCTGCTCCGCCTGATCGACAAGGAGCGCGTGGACCGGGTCCACCTGCCCTATGTGGCGCTGCAGCAGATGGCGGAGGCGTCCGACACCCTCGGCCTGGTGCCCCGGGACCTGCGCGTCCTGTGCTCCTCGGGCGAGCAGTTCCGGATGACGGACGAGATCCGCCGCTTCTGCGCGTCCCTCGGCGAGGTGGTCCTCGACAACCACTACGGCCCCACCGAGACCCACGCTGCGGCCTTCTACGAGATGACCGGCGACCCGCGGTCCTTCCCCGCGCTGCCCCCGGTCGGGCGGCCCATCCACGGGGCCCGGCTCCTGGTCCTCGACGCCCGGATGCGCCCGGTGCCCGTCGGGTGCCGGGGCGAGATCTACGTCGGCGGCGCCGGCCTCGCCACCGGGTACGCGGGGCGCCCCGACCTGACGGAGGAGCGTTTCGTCACCGCCCCGGACGGCGGCGAGCGCCTCTACCGCACCGGTGACGTCGGCATGGTGCTGCCCGACGGGAACGTGGTGTGCCTCGGCCGCGCCGACCGGCAGGTCAAGGTCCGCGGCTACCGGGTCGAGCCCGCGGAGGTCGAACTGGTCGTCACCGAGGCCGCGGCGGGCGATCCCGACGCCCTGACCGACGTCGCCGTGGTGCCCCGGCGGAACACGGCGGGCGACGTCTTCCTCGCGGCGTTCCTGGTCGGCGACCCCGCCCGGACGGACCTGGACGCGGTGCGGCGGCACCTGCGCGCGAAGCTGCCGGAGTACATGGTGCCCGCGCACTTCGCCTGGCTGCCCGCCGTCCCGCTCACGCCGAACGGCAAGCGCGACGAGGCCGCGCTGCGCGACCTGCCGCTGGCCCGCGAGGAGCGCGGCGACCGCGTCGCCCCGCGCGACGTCCACGAACGGGCTCTCGCGGAGATGCTGGCCGATCTGCTCCAGGTGCCCGAGGTCGGCGTGCACGACAACCTCTTCGACCTCGGGGCCTCCTCGATCACGGCGATGCGTCTCGTGGTCCTCACGGAGGAGCGGTTCGGCACCGCGATCCCCCTGTCGGACTTCATCGTGGCGCCCACCGTGGCCGAACTGGCCGAGCGGCTCCGCGCGACGGGCACCGTGCCGGCCGCGTTCGACCCGCTGGTGGCGATCCGGCCCGAGGGCACCAGGCCGCCGCTGTTCTTCGCGCACCCCATGGGCGGCAACGTGCTCTGCTACGTCCCTTTCGCCAAGCACCTGCCGGAGGACCAGCCTTTCTACGCGCTCCAGGCGGCCGGTTCGGACGTCGGCACGGAGCCGGTGCGCGGCATCGAGCGCCTCGCGGCCGACTACATCGCGGCGATGCGCCGGGTGCAGCCGCACGGGCCCTACCACATCGGCGGCTGGTCGTTCGGCGGGTTCGTCGCCTTCGAGATGGCCCGCCAGCTGCACGCCGCCGGGGAGCGCGTCGGCGGGCTCGTCCTGCTCGACACGACGGCGCTCAACCCGGGGCGGCGGCCCTGGACCGACGACGAGGCGCTGCTCGGCTGGTTCTTCTGGGAGCTGCTCTGGCTCCAGCACGGCAGCGCCACGGCCGGGGACCTGCTGCCACCGGACCTGACCACCCTGGACGAGAAGTTCGCGTTCATGACCGGCCTCGCCGTCGCCGAGGGCGTGCTGCCCGCGGGCAGCGGCGACGCCGTCGTACGCCGCCTCTTCCGCCTGTACGAGGCGAACTGGCGCTCCGCCTTCGACTACCGCCCCGAGGTCGTGGACCACGACGTGGTCCTCGTGCGGGCCAGGGATCCGCTGCCCGGCGTGCTCCTGGACATGCACACCGCCATCGACAGCATGCACGCCGACCCCACCAACGGCTGGCAGGAACGCACCGCGGGGCGCCTGTCGGTGATCGAGGTCGAGGGCGACCATCTCACGATCATGGAGGAACCGCGCGTGGCCGACATCGTCGGCGAGGTGCTCAGGGCCATCGGACTCCAGGCCGACGACAGCGGGAGGGACTGACATGGGCAGCACGGGAGCGAAGCGGCCGGGAGGGCGGACAGCCGTCGTCGTCGGCGCGGGGATCGGCGGTCTCACCGCGGCCGTCGCGCTGCGGCAGGTGGGCTTCGACGTGGAGGTGTTCGAGCGGGCCCCGGAGCTCCGGGCGGCCGGGTTCGGCCTGTCCGTGATGAGCAACGCGACGGCCGCGCTCGCCACCGTCGACATCGACCTCGGCCTGGAGAAGCGCGGCCGGGTGATGGAGACGTACCACGTCAAGGACCACAAGGGCAGGCTGATCCGGGAGTTCCCGTTCCCCGAGATCACCCGGCGCATCGGGGTGCCGTGCGTGTGCATCAGCCGCGCCGACCTGCTGGCCGCGCTCCTCGACGCGGCGGCGGACATCCCCGTCACCCTGAACGCGGCCGCGGAGCGGTTCGAGGTCGTCGGCGACCGGGCGCGCGTCCACTTCACGGACGGCCGGCGGGCCGAGGCCGATCTCCTGGTCGGCGCCGACGGCTTCAACTCGGCGATCCGGCGCCAGCTCACCGGGCCCGGCGAGACCGTCCGCGACAGCGGGTACATCGCGTGGCTCGGCATCACCGAGTACAGCCATCCGCGGTTCGCCCCCGGCTCGGTGGTGCACCTGTGGGGCGACGGGATGCGGTTCGGCCTGGTCGACATCGGCCGGGGGCGCCTGTACTGGTGGGGCACCAAGAACATGCCGTACGCGGAGTCGAGCACCTGGAGCGGTGGCAAGGCCGGGGTGCTCGACGCCTACTCCGGCTGGCCGGACGAGGTGCGCGAGGCGATCCGGGTGACGCCGCCCGCCGATCTGCTGACGCTCAACACCCGGGACCGCCCGTTCCTGCGGCCCTGGGGCACCGGCCCCGTCACCCTGCTCGGGGACGCCGCCCACCCGATGCTCACCAGCCTCGGCCAGGGCTCCGCCATGGCGATGGAGGACGCCGCCGTCCTCGCCCGGCACGTGCAGCACGCCCCGGACGTGGCCGGTGGTCTGCGCTCCTACGAGGCGGCGCGGTACGACCGTACGCGGATGATCGTCGAAGCCACCCGGTCGATCAGCGAGTTCGAGCAGTCGCAGGGTCCGCTGCGCCGCAGGTTCCGCGACGCGTACTTCCGGCTGATGCCGCACCGGACGCTGGTGGGCAAGCTCGAACCGGCGCTGACGTTTCCCGGCGCGGGCGCTGTTCCCGGCGCGGGCGCTGTTCCCGGCGCGGGCGCTGTTCCCGGCGCAGGCTCACCGGGGGCCGGTCCTCTCCCCGGCGCGGGCGGAAGGGCGGGCCGATGAGCGGGCGTACCGTGCGCGGGCGGCTCCCTGCGGGCGGAGCGGTGCTCGTCACCGGCGCCTCCTCCGGCCTCGGCCGGGAGTGCGCCCTGGACCTGGAGAACCGCGGCTTCCAGGTCCTCGCGGGGGTGCGACGGGACGAGGACGGCGAGAAGCTCCTCGCCGAGTCGCTGCACGGCAGGCTGCACTACACGGTCGTCGACATCACCGACGACGCGTCGGTGCGGGCCGCGGCGGAGTTCGCGGAGCGCGCGTACGGCGCCCTCCGCGGCCTGGTCAACAACGCCGGGATCTGTGTCCCGGGACCGCTGGAGTGCGTGGACAGCGAGCAGTTCCGCCGCCAGCTCGACGTCAACGTGGTCGGCCACCTCGGGGTGGTCCGCGCGCATCTGCCGCTGCTCCGCCGGTCGCGGGGGCGGATCGTCAACGTCACCTCCGGCCTCGGCAAGGCGGCGGTCCCCTACCTCGGGGCCTACTCCACGGCGCAGTTCGCCAAGGAGGCGCTGAGCGACGCGCTCCGCCGCGAACTGGGGCCGAGCGGCGTGCGCGTGTCGGTCGTGGCGCCGGGCGCCATCCTCACGCCGATCTGGTCCAAGGTGTCCGCGGCGGGCGAGCAGGTGCTGCGGGACGCGCCCGCCGGGGTGGCCGAGCGCTACCGGGCCTCCTTCCTCGCGTTCATGGAGGGCAATGGGCAGCAGGCCCTCGCGAGCAGGACGTCGCCCGAGGACTTCGCCCGCGCGGTCGCCCGCGCCCTGACCGACACCCGGCCCCGCGCCCGGTACTGGGTCGGCGCGGACGCACGGCGGATGGGCCGCCTCGCGCGGCTGCTCCCCGACGCGCTCCTCGACCGGCGCTTCGGCGGGATCACCGCTTCCGTGGGAGCGGCGGGCTCCGGTGCGGCGGGCGCCGCCGTGCCCGCCACCGGTGCGTCCCCCGCCGGGGGTGAGTGATGGTCTCGGAGCGGGAGTTCAAGGACTTCATGGCCGGTGTCTGCACCCCGGTCGCCGTCGTCACGACGATGGAGCGCGGCGTGCCCCACGGCACCACGGTCGGCTCGCTCACCTCGCTGTCGCTGCGCCCGCCCATGGTGACCATCGCCCTCGACCGCGGATCGAAGCTGCTGCCCCGGATCCGGCGCACCGGGCGGTTCGGGGTGAACCTCCTCGGGGCCGGACAGGCGGGCGTGGCCGCCGTCTTCGCCTCTCCGGCCGCCGACCGGTTCGGCGAGGTCGACTGGTACGCGGACACCGGCCTGCCGCGCCTGCGGGCCGCGCCGGGCTGGCTCGTGTGCCACCCCCAGCGGTTCGTCGCGGGCGGGGACCACCTGCTGATCCTCAGCCTGGTGGGGCACGTCTCCGGCCCCGGGACCGCCGCACCGCTCGTCCACGGCCACCGGACGTTCGGCACGCACTCCGCCTTCACCGCGAAGAAGCCCCTGTCCATCACCGATCAGATCGCGGCGTTCGCCCGCTGAGAGGAAGCCCCATGACCGTCACCCAGGCCGGCCCCGTACCGACGTCCCCCGAGCCGTCCGACCCCGCGTCCCCCACCTCGTCCGACGTGCTGTCCGCCGCCCGCGACCTGGTGCCGCTGCTCGCGCGGGGCGCCGAACAGGGCGAGCGCGACCGCAGGCTGCCCGAGGAATCCGTCAAGGCCCTCGCGGACGCGGGCCTGTTCAAGCTCGCCGTGCCCCAGCGGTACGGCGGTCACGAGGCGCCCCTGCGCACCCTCGTCGATGTCGCCGACGTCCTCGCCGAGGGCGACGGCAGCAGTTCGTGGGTGGTCGCGGTGAGCAACTCGGTGGCCTGGATCGTCAGTCTGTTCCCGGAACAGGCGCAGGACGAGGTGTTCGGGGCCGACCCGGAGGCGAAGGTGTCCGGGGTGCTCACGCCGAGCGCCACCGCCCGGCGGGTCGAGGGCGGCTTCCGGGTCTCGGGCCGGTGGCACTACGCGTCGGGTGCCTGGCACGCCGACTGGGCCGTGATCGGCTTCCCGGTCCCCGACGCCACCGGGGAGATCGTCGACCAGGGCATCGCGCTGATCCCCGCCGCCGACTACACGGTGGAGGAGAGCTGGTTCGTGGCGGGCCTGCGCGCCACCGGCAGCAACACCGTCGTGGCCGAGGACGTCTTCGTACCGGAGCACCGCCTCCTGTCGGTGCCGAAGGCGCTGGCCGGCGACTACCCGGTCCAGCGGTCCGGCACGCCCCTCGCCCGCGCGGCCTTCACGCAGTTCCTCACCGGCGCTCCGCTGGTGGCCCCGCAACTCGGCCTCGGGCGCGCGGCCCTCGAACTGGTCAGGAGCAAGGCCGCCGACAAGGCCGTCACCTTCACCTTCTTCGAGAAGCAGCGCGACTCGACGGCCTTCCAGCTCCAGATCGCCGAGGCCACGCTCAAGATCGACACGGCGCGGCTGCACGTCCACCACGCCGTCGACGCCATCGACACGGCGGCCCGCGGCACCGCCCTGGACGCCCTCGGCAGGACCCGGGCGCGCGCGGGCCTCAGCCACGCGGCCGGGCAGGTCACCGAGGCGATCGACCTCCTGCTCACCGCGCACGGCGCGGGCAGCTTCGCCGACTCCGCCCCGTTGCAGCGGATCTGGCGGGACGCGGGCATCGCCGCCCGGCACGCCATCCTCCAGCCCGCGGTGATCAAAGAGCTGTACGGCAAGGCGCTGCTCGGCGTCGAGGAGCAGATCTCTCCGCTGGTGTGACGCCCGGGAGCGGAACTGCGCAGCGGAGCACTTCAGGAGCTCGCCACCGGTAGGACGCTCGGTCCACAGACGGGAGACGGTCATGGCCGCGTACACGTACGACACCCAGCGGGCGAACTGGCAGCAGTTCGCCGACACGAAGATCTACATCGGTGACCTCGCCGACGACGGGGTCCCGAAGTCGATGGGCGCCGGATTCGCCGTGCTGCACCCCGGCGACGTCATGGAGTGGGTGCCCAGCTACGACGAGTTCATCGTCGTCCTGTCCGGCAGGTTCGCCGTGGACTTCGAGGGCGGTTCGGTGACCGCGGGCCCGCACGAGCTGGTGTGGGTGGAGGAGGGCGACCCGGTCGCGTTCCGGGCCGACGGCGAACAGGTCCTGCTCGCCTTCGGCACCAACCCGCCCTGGCAGACCACCGAGGCGACCCGGGCGAGCGCGGCCATGTTCCGGCCGCTGCCCGGATCGCCCGTCGACTGACCCGTGGGAGCACCCATGACCTCGACACCCCCGTCCGGACGAGTGGTGCGGCGGGCCCTGAGCCCGCTGGAGCGCTGGTACTGGATAGCCGACCAGATCTCACCGTTGAACGTCATCGGGCGGGTCCGCGTGCACGGCCCGCTCTCCGCGACGGCGCTGCGCGCGGCGCTGACCGAACTCCAGGGCCGCCACCCGCTGCTGCGGGTGGCGATCGAGGACGACGCGGCCGGGCGGGATCCGCGGTTCGTGCCGGTACCCGACCGGCCCGTGCCGCTCGACCACCGCGTCCGCCGTGCGGCGGCGGACGCGGAGCACGACTGGGCGCACGTCATCGACGCGGAGCTGGTGAACGGCCCGATCGACTGGCGCGCCGGGCCGCTCGCCACGGCCACCGTGCTCTCGGGCCCGGGGCCCGACGGCGACGTGCACGACCTGATCCTGAGCCTGCTGCACGTCGTCGCGGACGGGACCACACTGGTCTCGCTGCTCCGGCAGTGGGTCGAACTCGCCGCGGGCGAGGCGGTCGCGGCGCGTGCCGTGCTGCCCGCGGCCGAGGAACTCTTCCCGGCGGGGCACGCCGGTGCGGCGGGCGACGTACCGGCGAAGGCGAAGGCCGAACGGGACGAGAGCGACCTGCTGCGGCTGCGGCCGCACCGTGTCGAGGCCGACCTGGCCGTGCCCTTCGAGCAGCGCCGCACCCGGTTCCTGCACCGGTCCCTGGACGCCCCCGCGCTCGACCGTCTCGCCAGGGCCTGCCGGGCGCACGGGGTCACGATCCACGGTGTGCTCGCCGCCGCGATGGTGCGCGCGGTCGCCACGGACGCCGGGGCCCCCGACGCGACGTGGTTCTCGATCGGCTCCCCCGTCGACTTCCGCGACGACCTCGACCCGCCGGTGGCACCGGACGACGTGGGCAGCTATGTGGCGACCCTGCCCTCCCTCGTGGAGCACGAGGCCGCCCGGCCGCTGTGGTCGACGGCCCGGGAGATCAGCGCCGACCTCAGGGAGCGCAAGGACCGGGGCGAGCAGTTCTCCATGATCCGTCTGCTCGGCGCCGCCGGGCCCGTGGCCCTGGCCGACAGCATGCCCTTCGTGCGGCACCTGGACGAGAAGGGGCCGATCAACTTCTGCGTCTCCAACATCGGCCGGTTCCCGTTCCCGGACACGATCGGGCCGTGGCGGCTCACGGGCGCGCAGTTCGTCGCCTCGCTGTCGGTGGTGGGCGCGTTCGTCGCCACCGTCAACTCCAGCCACCACCAGCTCGTCTGGAACTTCACGTACGCCGAGGGGATCGTCTCCGACGAGCGCGCGGCGCGCCTCGCCGACCTGTGCGTGGAGACCGTCCTCGCCCTCCTGGCACCCGACCCCGTGGAAGAGCAGGTGAGCAGTCGATGACGGCGCCGGTCTTCACCTCCGCGTGCGAGCTGCGTGATCTCGTACGGACCAAGGAACTGTCCGCCGTCGAGGTCACCGAGTCGGTCCTCGCGCACCTGGAAGCGGTGAACCCGCTCCTGAACGCGGTGGTCGCCGTGCGCGCGGAGGCCGCGCTCGCGGACGCGCGCGCCGCGGACGCGACACCGCCGGACGAACACGGTCCGCTGCACGGGGTGCCGTTCACCATCAAGGACGTCAACGAGTCGGCGGACCTGCCGGTCGCCTACGGCTCGCTCCCCTTCACCGGATACCGGCCGGGCTTCGACAGCGAGGTCGTGGCCCGGCTGAGGCGGGCGGGCGGCATCCTCATCGGCAGCACCAACATGCCGGAGTTCGGAGTGCGGATCACGACGGACAACCGGGCCTTCCCCGCCACCCGCAACCCGTGGAACACCGCGCACGGCCCGGCCGGCTCCAGTGGCGGCGCGGCCGCCGCCGTGGCCGCGGGCATCGGGCCGCTCGCCCTGGCCGCCGACGGGATGGGCTCGGGCCGCGCGCCCGCGTCCGCCTGCGGGGTCGTGGGGCTCAAGCCCACCCGCGGGCGCACCCCGTGGGCACCGGCGTCCCAGGAGCAGTGGGCGGGGTACGTCATCAACGGCCCCATGGCCCGCACCGTCGACGACGCCGCCCTGATGCTGGACGTGCTCGCGGGCCCGGTCGCCGGCGAGCCCTACGGCCTGCCGGAGCCCCCGGGTTCGTTCCTGGCCGTCTGCGACCGGCCGCCGGAGCGCCTGCGGGTGGCGTTCACCGCCGCGCCGCCGCACGGCACCGTCGATCCGGCGGTGCGGGAGCTGTTCGAGCAGGCGGTGGCAGTCTTCGAGGCCATGGGGGCCGAGGTGACCGAGGCCGCGCCCGACCTCGGCGGGCTCCTGGACCCCCTCCTGACGGTCATCGCGGCGAACGTGGCCGCCATGGTCCGGGGCGTGCCGCCGCAGCACCTGTCCGACCTGGAGTCGACGACCCTCGACATCGCCCTGTACGGGGAGCGGCTGGGGGCCGCCGACTACTGCGCGGCCCTCGCCGCCGCGCAGGGCCGCGCGGCGGAGGTGGTGCGCTTCTGGTCGCGGTACGACGTGCTGCTCACCCCCACGCTCACCGTGCTCCCCCCGCCGCTCGGGAAGGCCCCGGCGGGCTCGGGGTTCGAGGAGCGGTGGCGCGAGTACGCGGACTGGCTGGCGTTCACGTACCCGTTCAACATCACCGGGCAGCCCGCGGTGTCGCTGCCCGCCGGGTGGGCCGCGGGGAATCTGCCCGTCGGCGTCCAACTGGTGGGCGCTCCCGGGGCCGAGGACCGGCTGCTCCGCCTCGCCGCCGCCTTCGAACGGGCCCGGCCGTGGGCGGCGGCACGGCCCCGCCTTGGTGCGGCACCGGGGCGGGCCGGGTGAGTCACCGCGGTGTCCCGGGTGTGTCACCGGGGTGACCGGGGAGTCCGGGGTGCCCTTCCGCGATCTCGCGCAGCAAGGCGATGCGGGAGTTCACCCCGGCCTTCCGGAACAGCTTCTTCAGGTGGTAGTTGACGGTGTGCGGGGAGATGGCGAGGCGCCGGGCGATCTGCTTGTTGGTCAGCCCTTCGGCGACGAGGCGGACGAGTTCGTGCTCCTGGCCGTTGAGGTCCGGCGGCCCGGCCGGCTCCGGCGCGGGAGGGGCGGGCCGGGCCTCGGGCGGGCACGGCGGCCGGGCCGCGGCCACCTGGCGGCGCAGTGCCTGCCGCAGCGTCACCGGCACCGAGTCGGCGATGAGCCGCCACAGGAGTTCGTTGGGGAAGCTGATCCGGGTGCTGCCGACGGCGAGCGCTCCGGTGGTGGACGCCCGGTCCAGGACGAGGAGCAGCGCGGACGGCGGCATGTGCAGGATCGGCAGGAGGTCGTCGACCGTGCTCTCCCGGCCCAGCACTGCCGCCACCCGCAGCAGGTGGCGGCACTGGTCCGGATAGTCCTGGAGCATGTCCCGCAGCAGCGTCCGCAGCCGCTGCGGAATGCGCTCCTCGACCAGGTGCGCCTCGTGGGCGCCGACTTGGACGGTGTGTTCCTCGCGCATGCCCCACAGGAGTTCCACCAGGAGCTTCGGGTGGCCGCCCGCGCCGTTCAGGACCCGGGCGAGCGGAGCGGACGGGGGGACGCCGAGGACGTCCGCGGCCACCTGGTGCGCGGCGGCGGGGCGGAGCACGTCGAGCGTGATCCGTTCGGTGTGCCCGCTCGACCCCGCGACCAGCGCGTCGAGGCTCCGCGCCCCCGTCCCGCACCGGCGGGCGACCAGCCAGACCACGGCCCTGCTCCCGTACTGGGCGTGCCGCCGGGCGAGCAGCGTGTCGCTCGCCTCCTCCCCGAGGAAGTCGGCGTCGTCGAGCACGATCAGGCGGGGCCGGTCGGTCGCGTCGGCGACCGCGGGGGCGGCCGGGCCGAAGACCGGGCACCGGTGCCCCGTGACGAAGCCGAGCCGCTCCGCCGCGCTCACGCACTCGTCGAGGAATCTGCTCTTCCCGGACCCCGGAGGGCCCTCGACCGCGACCAGGGCGCAGCCGCCGCGGGCGCCGAACTCCAGGGCCGCGAGCGCCCGCGCCATCTCGTCCGCACGGCCGCGCAGCGGCAGCCGGAGCGGGGGCGGTGGGGCGTCCGCGGGCGGGCCGGGGGCGGGGGCGGACGGTGGAGACGCGGAGGAGGACGGTGCCTGCACGGATGAAGGGGGTGCCGGTACGGGCGAGGGGGGTGCCGTCGTGATGTCGCTCATGGTGATCGCCGTCATCGGACCGCGCCCTCCCCCGCGTGTTCCACCGGCTGCCGCACGGCCTTCACGGGCCGCTCGGCGCCGGGTGGGAACCGGCTCAGGAGCGGTCCGGTCATCAGCGTGGTGACGAGGGCCATCACGACCATGGCGGTGAACAGGCGGGTGTCCAGTGCGCCCATGCTCAGGCCCACATTGAGGACGACCAGTTCGGTGAGACCGCGCGTGTTGAGCAGGATGCCGAGGACCGTGGCCTCCCGGCCGCCCGTCCCGGTGAGCCGTGCCGCGCCCACCGCGCCGAGGAACTTGCCCGCGCAGGCCACCGTGACGATCGCGAGCACCATGACGAGCCCCTGCGCGCCGAGCGCGGTGAGGTCCACCGAGAGCCCGGTCACGGTGAAGAACACCGGCAGGAGCAGCAGACTGGTCTGGTCGATGCGTTCGGGCACCTCGGGCGCGGTCACGTCGATGTGGTGGCGGGGCACGACGGCGCCGAACAGGAACGCGCCGAACACCGCGTGCAGCCCGATCTCGTCGGTGACCCACGCCGCGGCGAGGAGACCGGAGCAGAGCACGACGTGGACGGTCATGCCGTTGCCCGCCCACCGGCGTTCCGGGGCGAGCAGCCAGGCGAGGGCCGGCCGCACCACCAGGAGCAGCACGAGGACGAAGAGCACCGCGCCACCGGCGGTGCGCGCGAACGACCAGGGTCCTGCCGCGGACACCATCGTGACGACCGCGGCGAGCACGCTCCAGGCGATGACGTCCTGGATGGCGGCGCTGACCAGGGCCACCGTGCCCACCCGGTGCTTCTGCAGGCCCCGTTCGGTGATGATCCGGGCGAGGACCGGGAAGGCGGTGATGGACATCGCCGCGCCGAGGAACAGCGCCGGGCCGAGCGTCCCGTCCGTCGTCAGCTGGGACTGGTCGAGCCAGGGGTACAGGAGCAGCGCGAGACCGGCCCCGAGGGCGAACGGCAGCGCCACCGAACTCAGCGACACCAGGCCGATGTGCCTGCCGACGCCGCGCACGTGCGCAAGGCTCAGCTGGTAGCCGACGCCGAACATGAAGAGGACCAGGCCCAGTTGGGCGAGGACTTCCAGGTAGGGGCGGGCCTCCGGGGGGAAGAGGACCTCGTGCGGGTCGCCGGGCAGCAGTCCGAGCAGGCTCGGCCCGAGTGCCACCCCGGCGACGATCTCGCCCATCACGGCGGGTTGTCTGACCCGCTTGGCCAAGCTGACGAAGAGGAGGGCGGTGAGCAGGACCAGAGCCAGGTCCACCAGGACCACTCCGGATACGCTGCCGCTCTCCCCCGCGCCGATGGCCGAGCCGTGCGTCGACACTCTTCTCCTCCTGCCTCTTCGGGACGGGGACGGCCGCAGCCGTCAGGACACGCGTGCGAGGTGAGGGCCAACGGGCCGTGAACCGGCGGTCACAGCTGCCGGGCCAGTGCCCTCCGGTCGGCCTTGCCGCTCGGGGTGAGCGGGAGGCCCGACGGCAGGGCGCGGAACGAGGACGGGATCATGTGGCCCGGAAGCCGCGCCGACAGGCCGCGGCGCACCGCGGCGGCCCCCACCTCGGCGCCGTGCGCCGGTACGCAGAACGCCACCAACTGCTTGCCGCCGCCCGGCCCTTCCCGTACGACCACGGCCGCGTCGGCGATCTCCGGCAGTGCCCGCAGGCTCGCCTCGACCTCGCCGATCTCCACACGATGGCCCCGGATCTTCACCTGGCCGTCGGCCCGGCCGAGGAACTGGATGGCACCGTCCGGCTGCACTGCGACCAGGTCGCCGGTGCGGTAGATCCGGCCGCCGCGGGCCACGCCCGGCACCGTCCGGAACCGTTCGGCGGTCGCCTCGGGCATGCCGAGGTAGCCCTGTGCGAGCACGGGGCCGCCGATCCACAGCTCCCCTGTCAGGCCCGGCCGTTGCGGTCGCAGGTCCTCGTCGAGGACGTAGGCCTCGGCGTGCGTGACGGGGTGGCCGATGCTGGGCCGGTCCGGCCAGGTCCGGGGGTCGCCGCCGAGTTCGAGCGACGTCACCACGTGGGTCTCCGACGGGCCGTACTGGTTGACCAGGACGGCGCCGTCCAGGTGCTGGAACAGGGCGCGCACCGCCGGGGACACCTGGAGCTGTTCGCCGGCCGTGACGACCTCGCGCAGGGACGTCGGCCAGACCCCGGCCGCGCGGGCGTGCTCCGACAGGGCCTGCAACGCGACGAACGGCAGGAACATCCGCCGTACCGAGGCGCGGTCGATGAGTTCGATCAGTGCCTGGCAGCTGCGGCGGGTCGCCTCGTCGGCCACCACCAGGGTGCCGCCGGACGCCCAGGTGCTGAACATCTCCTGGAAGGACACGTCGAAGCTGAGCGCGGAGAACTGAAGGGTGCGGTCGCCGGTGCCGCACGACGAGTGGCCGCACTGCCAGTCGACGAGGTTGGCCAGCGGGCCGTGGGGCATGGCCACGCCCTTCGGCACTCCGGTGGACCCGGAGGTGTAGATGACGTACGCGAGCGAGTCCCGCCCGACGGCGGGCGCCGCTGTGCGGGGCGCGTCCGCGACGCCCGGCAGCGCGTCCCCGACGGCCGCGAGGGCGTCCTCGAGGACGGTGGCGCGGGTGCCGTCCGGTACCGGGATCCGGTCGAGGACGGCCTTGTCGGTCAGCAGGATCCGGGCGCCGCTGTCGAGCAGCATGGCGGCGAGCCGTTCGTCCGGGTAGGCGGGGTCGAGGGGTACGTAGGCGCAGCCCGCCTTGAGCACGCCGAGGACGGCGACGGCGACGGCGAACCCGCGGTCGAAGAACACCCCGACCGGTTCGTCCGCGACGCCCGCCGCACGCAGCGCGCGGGCCAGCCTGTCCGAGTCGCGCCCCAGATCGTCGTAGGTCAGGTCCTTGTCGCCCCAGATCACGGCGGGCAGGTCGGGGTGGAGTGCGCGCCGGGCCTCGAAGAGTTCGTGGGCGAGCGGGGGACTCGCGTCGGATGTCGTCAGGTCGGTCATCGGGAGCTCCCAGGCCGGGGATCAGGTGCGGGACTGCGCCGGTTCGGTGACGACGGACTCGATCTTCGCCGCGAGCGGTTCGGCTCCCGCCGACTCCAGGTAGAGGTGGCCGCCGGGGAAGGTGCAGGTGGTGAGCGGCTGGACGCTGCTCCACTGCCACAGGTCGGTGTGCTCGTCGCCGAACGCGTCGTCCTGGCCGCGGCAGACGACGACGGGGCTCTCGGTCACCGTCCAGGACATGGTGCGGACGAAGGAGTCGCAGATGTCGAAGTCGGCCCGCAGCAGGTCGGCGGCGCGCGCGGCGATGTGCGGGTCGCGCAGCAGTCCGGCGTCGAGGGCGCCGAACCGCGCGGCGCGGTCGAGCACTTCCTCGTCGGACGGGGGAGCGGTGTCGTCGGCGAACAGCGGCGAGGCGAGCTGGGGCGCGAGGTTGGCCGAGGCGAAGAGCACCTGGCAGCGCGGTCCGCCGCGCCGTTCGAGCGCCGCCGCCACGCCGAGGCCGAGGTAGGCGCCCATGCTGTGGCCGAAGAGGGCCAGGTCCTCGTCGGGGCCGACCTCGCGGACCACCAGATCCGTGAGGTCGCGCACCGCGTCGTCGGCGGTGTGCAGGGTGGGTTCGCGCCAGCGGCGGCCGCGGCCGGGGAGTTCGGCCGCCACCGGCCTGATGTGGTCGGGCAGGAGCCGGATCAGCCGGCGGAACACGGCCGCCGAACCGCCGGCGTGGTGGAACAGGGCGAGCACGGCCATCGGGGGGGCCTTCCGGGATGCGGGGAGGGGCCCCGGAGCGGTGCGACCGGCGCCGGGAGGGACGCGGCCGGTCGCACGGCTCCGGGGCGGGGCTCGTGCGTGCGCTCGTGCGGGTGCGTGCAGGCGTACGTGTACGTGTGCGTACAGCCGTACGTGTACGTGTGCGTACAGCCGTACGTGTACGTGTACGTGTGCTTGTGGGCGTACGTGTACGTGTGCACGCGGACGTGCGTGGACGAGTGCGCCGCGACGGAAGGTCGCGGGACGTCAGCCGGCGACAGGCTGCGCGAAGTTCCACGGGGTGAACTGGTGGCCGCGCCGGTTCTGGTCGGTCAGCCGGTTGTGGCCGTACTCGTCGCGGCCCGAGACGAGCACCGCGCCGTAGTTGTCGAGCGGGATGGTGCCGCCGTACTCGGACACGTCCTGGCTGCCCGGGTAGACCTTGACCTGGGTCGGCACGTACCGCGTGGCGAACCCCATGCGGTAGTCCCTCTTGCTGCCCGTGTGCGGCAGCGAGCCGTGCATCAGGGTCGACCAGAAGATGACGCACTCGCCGGGCTGCATGACCAGGGAGAACGCCTTCGACTCGTCGGGGCGCCAGTCGGGGTCCTTCTGCAGCTCGCGGTAGTCGTAGCCGAAGAACCCGCGCTTGACGCTGCCCTTCTCCCGCTGGTTGATCGTCTCGGGGTTGTAGTCCATGCCGAGGGACTCGTCGTAGTTCATCACCCGGTGCGTGCCCGGCATGAGCTGGAGGCAGCCGTTCTCCTTGGTGGAGTGGGTGAACGCGGTCCAGGCGGTGATCGTGCCGCCGAAGGCCGGGGCGTCGTTCTCCGACGGCCACTGGATCTGGGGGCTGCCGCTGGAGTGGGCGAACGTCGCCGCCTGGTGCCAGTCCGTGCCCTCGTCGCCCTGGTACTTCGGGAAGAACTCGGTGCGCCAGCAGAGCAGGTCCGGGCCGAGGATGGACGAGACCCGTTCGACGATGGCCCGTTGCATGATGTGCTCGCTGAGCAGATCGATGTCGAGGTGCCGGTCGTAGTTGGAGAGATTGGTGACCGCGCCGAGCGAGTCCTCCGGATAGATGGCCCGGGACCGGTCGGGAATGGCCCGGCGTATCTCGTTCCAGCGCTTCTCCATTTCCTCCGGTTCATAGATCTTGACCGGCCCTATGAATCCCTGCTCCTCGAACCTGGCGAGTTCGTCGGGGGTCAGTCGGAAGTCGGACGTCTGGTCACCCACGGCTACTCCAGCTGCTGGTCGGAATCGTCTTGACGAACGGTTCACGCGGCGGTCTTCGCGGCGGTCAACCGCGTGTGGAGTTCGGCGACGGCCTCGCCGATCGACTGCTCGAACAGGGTCTTGACGTCGAGCTCTTGACCGTACTGCTGCTGAACACGCGCGTTGATGTTCATGGCGAGAAGGGAGTGACCGCCCAGGTCGAGAAAGTTGTCGGTCAAGGAGACTTCCGGGATCTCTAGGTACTCGCACAACCAGTCGACGACCAGCTTCTGTATTTCCTGCTGGTCGCCCGGGACAGAAACGGGCATTGCCGCCTTGCTCCTCTCGTAGGGTTCTCGCGCACGCCTCCCGCGGGAATGCACAGGGGGGACCGGCCGGAGGCTCGCTGAAAACTTGCTACAGGTTTGCACGGACATGCATTGCGTCTTGGGCCGCTTTAACTGTATGAGCGGTCGGCGCGATCCGGGTAATGCCCGTTCCTTGGGGGGTATGCGCTCAGCACATGTGTACGAGTATCGTCGCGGCATGGAGCTGCGCACGCTGCGGTATTTCGTGGCGGTCGCCGAGGAACTTCACTTCGGCCGGGCCGCGTCCCGGCTGCACATGAGCCAGCCGCCGCTGAGCCGGGCCGTCAAGCAGCTGGAGACGGAGCTCGGCGCCGTCCTCCTCGACCGGACCTCGGCCGGTGTCGCGCTCACCGCGGCGGGCACGGTGCTGCTCGACGAGGCGCGGGCCCTGCTCGACCGGGCCGAGCGCGCGCGGGAGCGCGTGGCCGGCGCGGCAGGCGCCTCGACCGTCACCGTCGGGTTCCTCGGGGACGCCACCGACCCGGCCGCGATCCGGCTGGCCGACGCCTACCGCCGGCGGCACCCGCACGTCGAGGTCCGCGTCCGTGAGACCGACCTGAGCGATCCCACCTGCGGGCTGCACGCCGGTGCGGTCGACATCGCCCTGACGCGCGGTCCTTTCGACACGACCGGCCTGACCGTCCGCACGCTGCGCGCCGACCCGGTGGGAGCGCTGCTGCGCGCCGACGATCCCCTGGCCGCCCGCGACAGCCTGCGCAAGGACGAGCTGGCGGCACGCCGCTGGTTCCGCTTCCCCGAGGGCACCGACTCCGCCTGGCAGTCGTACTGGCACGGCGGGGAGCCCCGTTCGGGGCCCGTGGTGCGCGCCGTCGTGGAGTGCCGGCAGGCGGTCCTGTGGAACGGCACGGTCGGCGTGACGACCCTGGACCACGCACCCGTCCCCGGGCTCGCCGTGGTGCCGCTGACCGACATGCCGCCGAGCCGGGTGGTGGTGGCGTGGCACGCGGGCGACGGCGATCCCCTGATCCGCTCGTTCGTCGAGATCGCCGTCGCCGCGTACGGGGCGGCCCCGGGCGGATCATGACCGCCCGGCGTCGGGGGGCGAGCGCCGGGCGGCCCACCAATCGCGGGGAGGGGCGGCGATTGGCCGCCCTCACCGTAGACCCGTACGACCTCATCTGCCCCCGTCAGGAACCACCTGATTTTGGTTCATGGACTGACATTTGCTCGGGCCACACAGTGCTCACGCGGCGGATCGCTCCCGCGCGCCCGCCGGATCGGCCGCCCGGCGCAGCGCCGGACGGCACAGCCGTGCCACCGGGAGCGAGCAGACGAGGAAGACCAGGGCGAGGACGCTCCAGCCCGTGCCGCCCGCGCCGGTGACCAGGGTGGTGATGAACGCGGGGCCGACGGCGACGACCGCTCCTTCCGTGCTGGCGGCGACGGCCTGGTACTGACCCTGGGCCCCGGGCGCCATGAGGGTGAGGGACAGGCCCCAGCGGGCGGCGACGTAGTACAGCTCGCCCACCACGTGCAGGCCCAGGCCGCCCAGGACGAGCAGGCAGGCCACCAGCGGGCTCGCGGGCCAAGCCGCCGCGGCGAAGACCAGGCAGCAGCCCGCGAGGGCGAGGCCCGCCCGCCGCGACGAGCGCACCGCGCCCACGAGGCGCTGCCCGCTGCGGGTGACCCGGATCTGGAACAGGGCGATCAGCAGGGAGCTGACGAGCACCGCGAGGGGTGCGATCCACACGGGGGCGGCGGTGTCGTCCTTCAGCCACAGCGGCAGCCCGCTGGAGAGCAGCGCCCAGCACAGGGCGAGCAGGGCGGTGCTGCTCATGATGGCGACGAACGGCAGATTGCGGAGCGCCACCGTCCCGGCGGGGCGGCGCGCGGCGGGCACGGGCGGGACGTGCGGCAGCCGCATGAGGACGGCCGCCGCCGCCACGAACGTCAGGCTGTTGACGACGACGGCACCGTGGTAAGGGGCGGCGTCCGAGCGGGAGAGCACCCAGGCCGCCGCCCCCGCGCCGGCCGCGTACAGCAGATGCTGCACCACACGGGCGCGGGCGAGGACGGGCATGCACGCGCCCGCCGGCATCAGCAGGTACACGAACGCGACCTTGGTGCCCTTGGCCGCGGTCTCCATCGAGGTGAACAGGGCCGCCGCCACGAGCAGCGGCCAGAAGCTGTGCAGCACCAGGAAGGTGAGGGAGAAGACCGCGCGCAGGACCGTGACGGCGAGCAGCACCTCGCGGGCGCCGAGGCGGTCGGTGAGGGTGCCGATGGGCAGCGCGACCAGCAGGCCGATGCCGCCGCCGATGCCCATGGCGAGCCCCATGGAGGCCGCTGGTACTCCCTGAATCACCGTCAGATAGACCGCCCACATGCTGAACCAGAGGCCGTCCCCGAACGCGGTCACCCCTTCGCTGAGCAGGAGACGGCGGACGGTCGGACGGTCACCGGTGTCACCACCGGCGTGCTCGCCCGTGTCACCACCGGCGTGCTCGCCCGTGTCCTCGCGAGCGGGTTCTCGGCTCAATGCAGGCGCCCTTTCTTCCTCATGTTTCCGCGTGCGCGCACGGCGATACGGCCGACACCGCGATGTACGTCATGCCCCGAGGGGAACGAGGCCATTTTCGCGCCTTCCCGGCCGCATTGTTTCGGCCGCGGGAAGTCGCCATCGCGTGCGGGCCACAAAGAACGGAGCGCGAGTACCCCTGGCCTCCAGCGGTAAACGGGATTACTTTCCGTACCCCTTGGACGATCTAAAGCTACCAGTCGGTAACACTCTGACCAGCAGATTCTACGGAATTACGGATTCCGAAATCACCGCCCGCATACGCCGGGTGAAAATTCGGGACAGCTTGACAGGAGCGCGTTAAAGCCCGCTATCGTGGCGACGCAGCACAGAATTGCCACGAAATGATCAGGCACTCGACAGTCGGTCGGCCCGCCTGACAATCCCCCCACCCCCGGTTGCGCGCCGAGCCGCGCGCAGCCCTGCCTTTTCACCGGAGCAGAAATGGCACACTCTCCGATCAGCATTCTCTCCCAGGTCGATTTCAACGGTGAGCCGCTCACCGACGAGTTGCTCATGAAGACGTTCCACCAGCTCATGGACGAGCACGGCTACGTCCTGATGTGCAACGTCCCCGAGGAGTTCGACCCGGTGCGCTTCTGCCGCCGGCTCGGCAGGTTCGTGCCCAACTACACCGGCGCCGTCGTCGGCGACGTGCGCCCCGAACCCGGCATGGACGACGTCTACCACGCGGGCAACACCCGACCGCTGACCCCGCATTCGGAAGGGTACGACTTCGCCGTCGTCCCGCCGCGCTACATCGCCCTGTGGTGTGTCACCCCCGCCGAGGGCCCCGGCGGCGAGACGACGCTCGCCGACACCAGGCCCTGGGTCCAGTCCCTGGCCCCCGCCGAGCGCGAGCGCATGACGACGGACGCCTACGACTGGAAGACCACCGAGGGCGTGCAGCGGCTCGGCCTCGACCTCAAGACCCGCCACCCCCTCCTGGAGGAGCACGAGGGCGGGCTGATCGTGCGCTTCAGCTGCAACAACCTGATCCGCGACGACGACGACCCGGCCGTGGAACTGCAAAAGCGGTGGCACGCGGCCTTCGACCGCGAGCACGTGGCCATCGACTACACCGAGCGGGACATGCTCGTGTGGGACAACTGGCGTCTGCTGCACGCGCGCAACGCCTTCAGCGACCGCAGCCGCCATCTGCGCCGCATCCAGATCGCCGCCTGAGCCGCGGCCCCACCGGCTGCCCTCCCTCGCACGTCCTCCTCCCGCAGCCCTCTCCCGGGGCTTGTCCCCTACTCCGGCTGCCCCTCCCCGGGGGCCTGCCTTCCCCCCCAGCCGTCTCCCTCCCCAAGGAGAATCCGTGTACCGCACCATGCTGCACAGCAAGATCCACCGGGCCACCGTGACCCAGGCGGACCTGCACTACGTCGGTTCCCTGACGCTCGACCGCGACCTCATGGACGCCGCCGACCTGCTGCCGGGCGAGAAACTGGACGTCGTCGACATCAACAACGGCAACCGGCTGAGCACCTACGTCATCGAGGGCGAGCGCGGCAGCGGTGTCGTCGGCATCAATGGCGCGGCGGCCCGGCTCATATCGCCCGGAGACCTGGTCATCCTCATCGCCTACAAGACCGTCCCCGAGGAGACGGCCCAGCGGCTCCAGCCGCACATCGTCTTCGTCGACGAGAACAACCGCCCGCTGGACATCGGCGCCGACCCGGCCCATGTGCCCGACACTCCGGCCGCGTCCCCGCTCCTGCGCGGCGACACCCTCGCCCAGGAGGCCGTCTGATGACGACCACCTACTCCCGGCCTGCCGCCGCACCCCGGGCGGGCGACGCCGACCCGCTCCGCGTCCTCGTCCACTACTACGACGAGCTCTCCCGCACCCTCGACGCCACCGGCCGGCGCAGCCGGACCGACGCCTTCAGTCCCGGCTGGCAACTGCCGCCCCTGACCCCCGCGTTGGAGGACTTCTTCGCCCCGGGCACGATCAGCGCCCAGGCCCTCGGAACACACCGCGACACCCGGCTGACTCTGCTGAACCTGATGCACAACCCTGCGACCCGGACCACCAAGACACTGGCCTCCCTCATGATCGTGGCCCGAGCGGCCGCCCACATCCGGCGCACCGGCGAATCCGTCATGATCATCACCCCGTCGAGCGCCAACAAGGCCACCGCGCTGCGCGACGCGGTGCGCCGGGCCCACGAGAGCGGCCTCGCCGACTCCGAAGAGCTGCGCATCGTGTGCGTCCTGCCCACCTCCTCCAGCCACAAGGTGTGGCGCTCGTCCCTGACCGACGACCCGGCCCTCAGCGCCAGGAACCCGCTCGCCGTGCGCGACAGCGCGGGCTCCCACGAGGTGAAGGAGCTCGCCCGCGCGGTCGCCGACCAGGAGGCCGACGCGGTGTTCGCCCGGCACGGGTTACGTCTGTGGCACACCCTGGACCTCGACAACTACGTCGTCGCGGACACCGCGAGGGCCCTGTTCGAACGCGACCGCCTGCCCGCGGTGCCGCGAGTCCACGCCCACGCCGTGTCCAGCGCGTTCGGCCTCCTCGGCCACTTCTACGGCCAGCAGCAGCACACCGGGCGCGCATGGCCCGACACCGGCGCCCAGTACTTCCTCGTCCAGCACCTGGACACGGCCGACATGGTGGCCAGTTACTACCACGGCGCATTCGACCACCGGCCCGCGTGGCAGCACGGCGACGGGGTCTACACCCAGCACGCGGACCCGCACTTCCCGCAGCGGACCTACGCCCCCGACGAGCGGCTCGACCCCACCTTCTACACCCGCACCCCCGCGACGTCCCCGCGCATGAACGAGATCATCCGCAAGCAGGGCGGCGGCGGCATCGTCGTGTCCCTCGCCGAGTGCCTCGACCGGTACCCGCACATCCGGCGGCTCCTGGAGCCCGCGGGCGTCGACCTGCCCGCCGACCCGCGGCAGCTGCGCGAATGGTCCCTGGTGATGGCCTTGACCGGTGTCCTCAACGCCGTCGACCGCGACCTGCTGGACCTGCCGGAGGTACTCGTGCACGGCTCCGGCTCCTACCACGCCGACCACTACCGGCCGCCGGAGAGCCACCAGCTGCACCCGGTCGCCGGCTACGACGGCCTGCGCGACCTCGTCCACGCCGCGGCGAGCAGCTGAGGACCCGTCATGACCACGCAGCACGACGCCGCGCGCCCCACGGCCGCGGCCCCGCCGACCGGTGCCGCCGCGCGGCCCGGCGGCGGGGCCGCCCCGGTGCCCCCGTTCGGGCCC
>NZ_WPNZ01000018.1 GCF_009755605.1 Streptomyces typhae | reverse complement strand
CGATCGCCGGAAGCCGCCGCGCCGCCGTGCGGAACGTTCCCGACACCGGCGCCGCCCCCTCCCGCACCACCGCGCCCTCCGAGCGGGGGAAGAACTCGTACCAGGAACCGAACAACGCCCGCGTACGCTCCACGCGCAGCGGAAAGGCGGCCGAACGGGTGACCCGCTCCCGCAGCGGGAAACGGGCGAGCACCGCGGTCACCTGCGGCGCCAGCGCGGCCTTGAGGCGTGCGGCCGGGGACCGCAGGTCGTCCTGCAGCGCGTCTGCGGCGGACAGCAGGACCCGGCGCTCCGCGTCCCCGGGCACCCCTTGGGCGGCCCGCTCGTACAGCAGCGCGCCCTCTTCCAGCATCAGGCCGACGTCGACGCCGGCCGGAACCTTCACCTCCGCCGCGCGGCGCCATCCCGTCACCGGGTCCGCCCAGGCCTCCACGGCGTACGTCCAGAGTCCCTCCGCGTCCGGGGTGACCTCGGCGCCCCAGCGGTCACTGCCCGGGGAGACCTCCCGCATGGGCGTCCAGGGGCCGCACCGCTCGCCGGGGCCGAGCAGTACGACGTTGGCGCCGACCGCTTTGTGGCCCTCGCCGAAGAGGGTCGCTGTGACCTCGAAGGTCTCGCCGGGCACCGCCTTCGCGGGGCGGCGGCCGCCGTCGACGGCCGGGTGGACGTCCATGAGGGGAACGGGCAGCGCGGTGGCCGGGCGCGCCGCCCCCGGCAGGGGAGTGCCGCAACCCGACCCCGGGAAGGGCGTGCCGGGACGTGTCTCCGGTGCTGAAGTCATCGGACCCTCCTCCACAACCCTCGGAACCCGGGACGGGACGATCACCCCCGGAGTTCGGGGGCCGGCCGTGGCCGGCGCGATGCGCGCGGACGCAGATACTCCTCGGCGGCGTCGGCGGCGACGCGGGCCGTGCACTCGCCCATCAGCACGCACAGCGTGTACGCGGTGTTCTCGAACTGCCTCTGTACGGCGCGGTCGCAGGGGTGGGCGATCAGCAGCCTCTCCCATGACCGGTAGAGCTTGAGATGCCGCGCGACCTCGGCTTTTGCAGGCAGCAGCACCACACTGGTCACCTTCTTGTGTTCCGAGGGCGCGGCCGGGGCGACTGGCCTGGCGAAACCGGTTCCGCACCTCGAGGGACCGTCGGCTCGCGCCGTCGGGCTTCTGACTCATGGTGCACGGTCGGCCACGCAGCGTCTTGTTAGGCATTCAACGACCACTGCCGGGTGGTGGGTGGGCACTCCCGTGCGCTCGTGTTGCGCGAATGGAGTAGTGCTCCCACGCTGGTACTGACTCAGGAGCGATCAACGCTCACGCTTCGTGTTCGGGGCCCGGCCCGTACCGGCCGGGAGGAGGCGGGAGCCTCGCCGAGAGGAGCCAAGCGCAATGAAGTCGGCAATTCCCCGCTACTACCACGTGGACGTGGAGATCTGCCCGGAGAAGATCGACCAGGTCGGGCGCATTCTCGCCGCCCACCTCCGGCACTGGGGTCTGGAGATTCTCGTCGAGCCCGTCAGCCACTGCACCCGTGTCCTGCTCCGGGCCATCGAGGAGCACGGCACGGACAAGAAGACGGCCATCGAGATGTGGTGGAACGGACAGCACCTCATCACGGGCGTGTCCGACAACGACCGCGACCTGCCGGGTCCCCACTACGGACCGCAGGGATGCCTGGCGCAGATCGCCGCCCTGAGCGACGGCTGGGGAAGCTGCCCGGCGACCGACGGCAAGATCATCTGGTTCTCGTGCCGGGCCCGGACACCCGAGCACATCCCGCTCGCCTCCCTCTCCCCGACCCCCGGCGAGCCGACGGCGCTGCACGTGCCGCGTGCGGAGAGCGTGACCGTGCTCGCGGGGTCGACGCGGGCGTGACGTCCGGCCGGGGCGGCCCGGCGGCCGCACGCCGAGACCACCGGCCGCCCCGCCCCTCCATGAGGAAGGCAGACGCTTGCGCACCTGGACCGGATCCCCGTCCCCGCTCGGCGCCACGCACGACGGTGAAGGCACCAACTTCGCCCTGTTCAGCGAGGTCGCCGAGCGCGTCGTCCTGGTCCTCTTCCACGACGACGGCACCCATGACGACATCACCCTCTCCGAGGTCGACGGCTTCGTGTGGCACGGCTATCTGCCCGGCGTCGGACCCGGACAGCGCTACGCCTACCGCGTGCACGGCCCCTGGGACCCCGCCGCGGGCCACCGGTGCAACCCCGCCAAGCTGCTCCTCGACCCCTACGCCACCGCGATCGAGGGACAGACCGACAACGACGCCTCCCTGTACGAGCGGGCGGCGCACGGGCCGGACCCCGGCGACAGCGCAGGGCACACCCCGCTCTCGGTGGTCACCGACCCCTCCTTCCGCTGGGAGGACGACCAGCCGCCGCGGCGGCCGTACGCCGAGACCGTCGTCTACGAAACCCATGTCCGCGGCCTCACCCGCAGACATCCCGAAGTCCCGCCGGAACTGCGCGGCACCTACGCGGGCCTCGCGACCGACGCGGTCGTCGGCCATCTCACCTCCCTCGGGGTGACGGCCGTCGAACTGATGCCCGTGCACCAGTACGTGCAGGACGGGTTCCTGCGCGACCGGGGCCTGTCCAACTACTGGGGCTACGCGTCCATCGGCTTCTTCGCCCCGCACAACGGCTACGCCGCGCACGGCAGCCGCGGCGAACAGGTCACCGAGTTCAAGTCGATGGTCAAGCGGCTGCACGCGGCGGGGCTCGAAGTCATCCTCGACGTGGTCTACAACCACACCGCCGAAGGCAACGAGAACGGCCCCACCCTCGCGTTCCGCGGCATCGACAACGCCTCCTACTACCGGCTCGCGGAAGACGACCCGGCCCACTACTTCGACACCACGGGCACGGGCAACAGCCTGCTCATGCGGCATCCCAACGTCCTGCAACTGGTCATGGACTCACTGCGGTACTGGGTCACCGAGATGCACGTCGACGGGTTCCGTTTCGACCTCGCGGCCACACTGGCACGGCAGTTCCACGACGTGGACCGGCTCTCGGCGTTCTTCGACCTGGTCCAGCAGGACCCCGTGGTCGGCCGCGTCAAGCTCATCGCCGAGCCGTGGGACGTCGGCGACGGCGGCTACCAGGTCGGCAACTTCCCGCCCCTGTGGTCGGAGTGGAACGGCAAGTACCGGGACGCCGTACGGGACTTCTGGCGCAGCAAGGACCACACGCTCGCCGAGTTCGCCTCCCGTCTGACGGGCTCCTCCGACCTGTACCAGCACGACCGGCGCAGGCCGCGCGCCAGCGTCAACTTCGTCACCGCCCACGACGGCTTCACGCTGCGCGACCTCGTCTCGTACGACGAGAAGCACAACGAGGCCAACGGCGAGGACAACCAGGACGGCGAGAGCGACAACCGCTCCTGGAACTGCGGGGTGGAGGGCCCCACCCACGACCAGTGGGTCCTGGAGCTGCGCGCCCGGCAGCAGCGGAACCTCCTCGCCACCCTCATGCTCTCGCAGGGCATCCCGATGCTCGCCCACGGCGACGAGCTGGGCCGCACCCAGCACGGCAACAACAACGCCTACTGCCAGGACGACGAGACCTCCTGGGTCGACTGGGACCTCGACGACGAGCAGCACCAGCTGGTCGCCTTCACCCGGCGCGCCATCGCCCTGCGCGCCACGCACCCGGTGCTGCGCCGACGCCGCTTCTTCCGCGGCGAGGCCGCGGCACGCGCCCGCGGTCCGCTGCCCGACCTGGTGTGGCTGCGGCCCGACGCCCGCGAGATGACCGACGAGGACTGGCTGCGGCCCGACGCCCACGCCGTCGGGGTCTTCCTCAACGGCGACGCCATCGCCGAACCCGACTTCCAGGGCCGGGCCGTGGTCGACGACTCCTTCCTGCTCCTGCTCAACAGCTGCGGCGACCAGGTCGTCTTCCGGCTGCCCGACGCCGCGTACGGTGAACGCTGGGAGACCCGGCTCGACACCTCGGACCCGCGGGGCCTCTCGGACGAGACGGAACACAAGGCCGACGGCGAGATCCCCGTCGGACCGCGCAGCCTGCTCCTGCTGTCCCGCCCCTCGGAGGTGGCACGATGACCGACCACGAAGCCGTGCTGCGCGAACTGCTCAAGCGCGCGGGCCGGACGTACGCCGCGGAGGCGGGCATCAAGGCGGCCGACACCCCGCAGCCGCTCTACCGCACGCTCGTCCTCGCGAGCCTGCTGAGCGCCCGCATCCGCGCGTCCATCGCGGTGGCGACCTCGCGCGCGCTGTACGCGGCGGGCCTGCGCGGCCCCCGGGACATGGCCGACGCCACCTGGCAGCAGCGGGTCGACGCCCTCGGGGACGGCGGCTACCGGCGTTACGACGAACAGACAGCGACCCGGCTCGGCGACGCGGCCGCCCTCGTGCTCGACACCTGGCGCGGCGACCTGCGCCGCGTCCGCGCGGAGGCCGACGGCGACGTGGCCGCCGCGCGGCGGCTCCTGCAACGGGTGCCGGGCCTCGGCCCCACCGGCGCGGACATCTTCCTGCGCGAAGTGCAGGACGTCTGGCCGGAGTACGCGCCGTACGTCGACGGCAAGGCACTCCACGGCGCGGAACGCCTCGGGCTGCCGCAGGACGCGGCCGGTCTGATGCGGCTGAGGGGCGGGGCGCGGCCGGGGGTGGTGGCCGCGGCGCTGGTGCGGGCCGCCCTCGACCGGAAGCTGGTGGAGCAGTGTCTGGAACGGGCGGGCGGGTAGGCCGTCCCGGAGTGCGCGCTCGCCCTCCCCGGCTTACGTTGAGGCCGGAAGGTCACCCCCCCGGCGAGGAGGAGCCCATGGCGGGCAACGGCGGCATGGACAAGGCAAAAGGCAAGGCCAAGGAGATGGCGGGAAAGGTCACCGGGAACCGCGAACGGCAGGTCCAGGGCAAGGTCGACCAGGCCCGCGGGGACGCCAAGAAGGCGATGCACGACGCGCGGGAGCGCGCCCGGAAGGCTGATCCGTCCTTGGGGCGCGACAAGGGCTGACGCGAGCCTGCGCGCCGTTCACGGCCGCTGCTTCCGCCGCTTCCGCTGCTGCGGTCCCGGGTGCTCCCGGGGGTGTGGTGCGGGGGCGGCGGCCGTCGTTCGCACGGCCGTGCGAGCCGCCCCCCAGGGGCCGGGGGCCCTCACCGCCTCGGCCGGGAGCTCACGATGAAGCGGGCCCCGTCCGGGTCGCGCAGGATCGCCTCCTCCATGCCGGAGCCCTCGTACACCGCGCTGCCGCCGTGGGCCTGGGCGGCCCGGACGCAGGCCGCCACGTCGGCGACGGCGAAGTGGATCTCCCAGCGCGGCCGGACCGTGGGGTCGGGCGCGGCCTCCACGGCGCCCGAGTGGATACGGGCCACGACGTCGCCCTGGCTGCGCAGCACGACCTCGTTGTCCTCGTAACGCACTTCGCAGCAGCCGGTCTCAGCGGACTCCCAGCCGAGGACCTCCGCGTAGAAGATGGCCGCGTCGAAGGCGTCCCGGGTGTGCAGTTTGACGAAGACCGGTGCCGCCCTGCGCCAGTCCTCCCAGCCCGACACCAGCTCGCCCTCCCAGATGCCGAAGACGGCGCCGTCCCGGTCGGCGAGGAGGGCCGCCCGCCCCGGGGGGAAGGACAGCGGCCCCACGGCGGTCGTCCCGCCGCGCTCCTGGCTGCGGGCCACGGTGTCGTCCGCGCTGCACACGGCGAAGTACGGGGTCCAGGCCACGGCCATCCGCCCGACGCTGTCCACGGCCGCGACCCCGGCCACCGGCACTCCGTTCACGCTCGCGAACCGGTACTGCTCGCCGAGCCTGCCGGTGCGCCACTCCCAGCCGAGCACGGCGTGGTAGAACGCCTCGGCTGCCGCCAGGTCGCGCGTGGTCAGAGTGACCCAGCAGGGTGCGCCGAACACCGAGTGGCTGGCGACGACCTCGCTTGCGGTTGTTCCGTGACTGTTCATGCGCCGTACCCGTTCTGCGGTCGATGTCTGGCGGCCGGGCGAGGTCGCGAACCCGCGCGACGCCGCTTCCGGAGACACCACGCAGTCACCACGCCGGTGGTGCGGGCCGGAACGTCCGGGGCCGGCACCGTGGGCTCGTGGCCCCTCGGCACCATCATCCCCTCCTGTCGTGCCGCGCGCCCCGCAGAGCCATCTGGCGCGTCGATCTGGGACAGGGCCGGGAACAGGGGCGGGCGCGGCGCGGGCCCTGGGCGGCGGCCGCGCGGCGCGGGAACGCATGGCTCCCCTCCATGGTCGTTCCCACGCCGGCTCGTCCTCCCTGCTGGGGCGCGCGGGAGTCGCCCCAGGAACGGCTGGGAGGGCGGGAAGCCGGGGCCCTTGTGTCCGCTGCGGTGGATCCGAGGGCTCCGGCTGTCTTCGGCCGTCCTGTCCTGTCAGCGGCCCGAGGTCTGGGAGCCGGAGGTCGCGGCACCGGGCGGGGTCTCAGCCCGGGGTGCTCGCCTCAGGTCCGGACAGTAGCCGGGCCCGGCAGGGCACTGCCACGGCGCGCGGACCGTCGCACCGCAGCAAGAGCGGGCGCATCGGTGCCGGGGGCTGGTGCCGCACCAGGCAGAAACGGGTGTCCGGACGGGCCCGCGTACACCCGTCGGCTCCCTCGGCCGCTGACGCCGTCCAGAGGCGACGTGCTCGGCGCCCGCCCTTCCCCCGCGCCCGGCGGGCGGGCGCGTACCGGTACGCACGTACACGTACACGAACGCGAAGGGGGAGGGCGGACGCCGTCATCGGATCATCGTTGGCGCACGGGCCGGTCGACGGACCGGTCAGGCAACGATGCCGCTGTCGTCGATGACGATCTTCTTGGCGGTGGAGCCGGAGCGGCTGCCGAGGGCCTCGATGGCCTTGACGACGTCCTCACCCTCGACGACCTCGCCGAAGACGACGTGCTTGTTGTCCAGCCACGGCGTGACGACGGTGGTGACGAAGAACTGCGAACCGTTGGTGCCGGGGCCCGCGTTGGCCATGCTCAGCAGGAACGGCCGGTCGTGCTTGAGCTTGAAGTTCTCGTCGGCGAACTTCTCGCCGTAGATGCTCTTGCCGCCGGTGCCGTTGCCGTTGGTGAAGTCGCCGCCCTGGAGCATGAACTCGGGGATGACGCGGTGGAAGGGGGAACCCTTGTAGCCGTAGCCGTTCTGGCCGGTGGCCAGCTCACGGAAGTTGCGGGCCGTCTGGGGGACGACGTCGTCGAAAAGGCGGAAGACGATACGGCCGAGGCTCTCGCCGTTGGCGGACACATTGAAGTAGACGTTCTCACTCATGGCCCCGATTCTCCACGACGGGCCCGCGTGCGTCGAAACGGCATCGCCCAGGAACCTCCGCCGAACCTCCGCTCTCCGTGGAATCGGCCCGCCCCGGCCCTCCGGTCCACGGCCACGTGTGACATGTTCGAGGCGACATCGGACCCGCACGCGCGGGTCAGGGACGGGAGCGCTGACGGTGACAATGCGGACCATTTCGCTGGTCGACGGGCCGGTGGAGCTGCGCGGTGCGCTGGATCTGGAGCGCACACCGGCCGGAGTGATGCCGCGCCGGCTGCCCGCGTGGACCACGGAGCAGTACCAGGACCCGGCCGTCCACGGGGTGACGATGATGCCCTCGGGCGTACGCCTCGTGTTCCGCACCGACGCGTGCGCGCTGGAGCTCGAGGTCCTCACCTCCACCGGGCAGCTCGACAGCGACGAGGAACCGCGCCCCACCGGGCTCGTCGAACTCCGTGTGGACGGCGTCCTCGCCGGGCGAGTGCAGGCGCCGGTGGGCAACGTGCTGCGGATGGCCGGGCCTGGCGCCGAGCAGCGCCTTATCCCGGGCGAACCGGGCGTCGTACGGTTCACGGGACTGCGGCCCGGCATGAAGGACGTCGAGCTGTGGCTCCCGCAGCAGACCCCCACGGAACTGGTGGCGCTGCGCGCCGACGGCGAGGTGCGGGCGCCGCTGCCGGACGGCCGCCGCCGCTGGGTGCATCACGGCAGCTCCATCAGCCACTGCGTGGAGGCCGACGGACCGACCGGCACCTGGCCGGCCGTGGCGGCCGCGCTCGGGGGAGTGGAGGTGATCAACCTCAGCCTGGCGGGCAACGCCCTCCTCGACCCGTACGTGGCCCGCACGATCCGCGATCTGCCCGCCGACCTGATCAGCCTCAAGGTGGGCATCAACATCGTGGGTCTCGCCGCGTTCCGGCTGCGGACGTTCGGGCCCGCCGTGCACGGCTTCCTGGACACGATCAGGGAAGGGCACCCCGACACCCCGCTCCTGCTGATGTCCCCGGTGAGCTGCCCCGCCCTGGAGGAGAGCCCGGGACCGGCCGGACCGGGCCCCGACGGCAGGATCGTGGCGCTGGGGGACCCGGACGACGTGGCCGGCGGCGCGCTGACGCTTGCGGTGGTGCGGGAGGAGCTGGAGCGGATCGCCGTGGCCCGCGGGGCGCGGGACCCGCATCTGCACCACCTCGACGGGCGCGAGCTGCTCGGCCCGGACGAGGCGGACGACCTGACCGACGGCCTGCATCCGAACGCCACCGCGTACCGGCGGATGGGCAAGCGCTTCGCCGCCCGCGCCTTCGCCGACGACGGCCCCTTCGGACGCACGATCGACCACGTGCGAGGATGAACCTGACCACATGGAAAGATGGTGGTCATGAACATGCACCACAGGAACAACGTGACGGTCACCGGCCGCGACGACGGGCCGGTGGTGGTGCTCGCGCACGGCTTCGGCTGTGACCAGAACATGTGGCGCCTGATCGTCCCGGCACTGGCCGAGCAGTACCGGGTGGTGTTGTTCGACTACGTCGGGTCCGGCGGCTCCGACCTGTCCGCCTGGGACCCCGAGCGGTACGCGTCACTCGACGGGTACGCCCGCGACGTCGTGGAGGTCTGCGCGGAACTCGACCTCCGGCGGGCGGTGTTCGTGGGGCACTCCGTCAGCGCCATGGTCGGTGTGCTCGCCGCCGCGAGCGCGCCGGAGCGGATCGGCGCCCTGGTGATGGTGGCCCCCTCGCCCCGCTACATCGACGACGACGGCTACCGCGGCGGCTTCGGCGCCGAGGACATCGAGGAGCTCCTCGAATCCCTGGAGGCGAACTACCTCGGCTGGTCATCGGCCATGGCCCCGGTGATCATGGGCAACCCGGAGCGGCCCGAACTCGGCCAGGAGCTGACCAACAGCTTCTGCGCGACCGACCCCGACATCGCCCGCGTCTTCGCGCGCACGACGTTCCTGTCCGACAGCCGCGAGGACCTGAGGAGCGTGTCCGTGCCGACGCTGGTGCTCGACTGCGCCGAGGACGTCATCGCGCCGCGCGAGGTCGGCGCCTACGTCCAGGCGGCCGTCCCCGGCTCCCGCCTCGTCACGCTGCCCGCCACCGGACACTGCCCGCAGCTCAGCGCCCCCGAAGCCACCGCGGAAGCGATACTCGACTTTCTGCGCACGCCGCGGTGATGGGACGCAACCGCCACGGCGCGGACCCGTCCGGCACCGGGGACGACGCGGGCGTGGACGCCAGGTTCACCGCCCTCCTCGAGGACAGTGCCGAGGAGCTGTACGAGTCGGCTCCCTGCGGATACCTCTCCACGATGATGGACGGCACGATCGCCAGGATCAACGCCACCCTGCTCGGCTGGCTCGGCCTGGACCGCGCGGACGTCGTGGGGCGCAAGCGCTTCGCCGACCTGCTCACCGTCGGCGGCAAGCTCTACCACGAGACGCACTTCGCGCCGCTGCTGCGGATGCGGGGCGAAGTGGGGGGCGTCGCCCTGGAGATGCGCGGCGCCGACGGCGGCAGGCTGCCGGTCCTCGTCTCCTCCGTCGTCAAGTACGGCACCGAGGGCGAGCCGCTGCTGATCCGCACCACCGTCTTCGACGCCTCCGACCGCCGCTCCTACGAAGAGGAACTGCTGCGCCGCCGCCGGGACGCCGAACAGGCGCACGCCGAGGCCGAGCGGGCCCGCGCCGAGGCCGAGCGGGCCCGCGCCGAGGCCGAGCAGGCCCGCGCCGAAGCCGAGGAGGCCCGGTCGCAGGCGGAGGCCGACCGGTCCCGCCTCGCCGACGCCCTCGCCGTGCTGCAGCAGTCCCTCGTGCCCGCCTCGCTGCCCGAGGTGCCGGGTCTGGAGACGGCCGTCTACTACCACACGGCCTCCGCCGACCGGCTCGGCGGCGACTTCTACGACCTGTTCCCCCTCGACGGCACCCGCTGGGCCTTCTTCCTCGGCGACGTGTGCGGCAAGGGCCCCGAGGCCGCGTCCCTGACCTCGCTGACCCGTTACACCCTGCGGGCCGCCGCCCTGCACGACCCCGATCCCACGGCGGCGCTCACCACCCTCAACGCCGTCCTGCACGAGCGGTACGCGGGCGGCGGCGACCCCCGCTACTGCACCGTCGTCTTCGGCGTCGTCGAACCCGGCGGCGACGGCAGCGCCACCGTGCGCCTCGCCTCCGGCGGGCATCCCCCCGCCCTCGTGCTGCGCGCCGACGGCCGCGCCGACTACCTGCCGACGCCGGGCGGGCTGCTCGTCGGGATCCTCCCCACCGCCCCCGTGGGAACCGTCGAGACCACCCTCGCCCCCGGCGAGACGCTGCTGCTCTACACCGACGGCCTCACCGAGGCCCGCACCGGCCCCGCCCGTGACCAGTTGTTCGGCGACGACGCCCTGCTCGCCTTCGGCGGTGCCCAGGCCCCTGCCTCGCCCCAGGAGACGGTCGCCGCGCTGACGACGCTGCTGCGAGGCTTCGGTGACGGTCTGGACGACGACACCGCCCTGCTCGCCCTCGGCGTCCCCGCCCTCCCTCCACCCGCCCGCCGCCCGGCAACGGACCGACCCTCATGAACCCGTTGAACATCACCCTCAGAGACACCGCCGCAGGCCCCGTCCTGCACGTGGCGGGCGAACTCGACTACGCGCACGCGGCCACCCTGCGCCAGCAGGTCGACCAGCTCGTCCTGAAGCCGGACCAATGGCTCGTCATCGACCTGTCCGGCCTCGAATTCTGCGACTCCAGCGGGATCACCGCCCTCCTCGCGGCCCGCCAGCACGCGCACACCGCGGGCGCCGACATCGCCCTGGCCGCCGTCCCCGCCAAGACGATGCGCGTGCTGACCATCGTCGGCCTCGACCGGATCTTCACCATCCGCCCCGCCGCCGACACCGTGTGAGAGCCCGGCTCACGTCCCGCGGTGGGCGTTCGGACGCCGGTGCGGCGGCTGGTCGAGGGCGGGGCGCGGCTTGAGCTCGGGGACCTCCCGGCTGCGCGACTCCCCGGAGCCGAGGGTGAGCGCCTCGCCGTAGTGGTCGATCGTCAGCTCGGGACCGTCGAGCAGCGTGTACGTGACCGCCGTCGCACGGACCTCCACGCGCAGACACCGCCCGAGGACCTCCAGTTTGAAGGCGATGCGGCTCAGCCGCTCCGGCAGCCGGGGCGTGAAGCGAAGGGTCTCCCCGCGCCGCCGCATCCCGCCGAAACCGGCGACCAGGGCCGTCCACGTCCCGGCGAGCGAGGCGATGTGCAGCCCGTCCCGGGTGTTGTTCTCCAGGTCGTTCAGATCCATCAGGGCCGCCTCGACCAAGTAGTCGTAGGCGAGCCCCAGATGGCCGGTGCGGGCCGCGATCACGGCCTGGCTGCACGCGGACAGGGACGAGTCGCGGACGGTCAGCGGCTCGTAGTAGGCGAAGTTGCGCGCCTGGTGCTCCTCGTCGAAGAACTCGGAGCAGGTGTACATGGCGAGCACCAGATCGGCCTGCTTGACGACCTGCTTGCGGTACAGGTCGAAGTAGGGGAAGTGCAGCATCAGCGGATACTGGTCGGGCCGTGTCGCCGCGAAGTCCCAGTGCTGGTGGCGGGTGAAACCGGCGTGCTGCTCGTGCACCTGGAGTTCGCTGTTGTACGGGATGTGCACGGACTCCGCGGCGTCCCGCCAGGCCGCGCTCTCCTCGTCGTCGACGCCGAGCGCGACGGCCTGCTCCGGGTGGCGCTCGGCGAAGTCGGCCGCCGCGAGCAGATTGGTGCGGGCCATCAGGTTGGTGTACGTGTTGTCGTCGGCGATCGCGCTGTACTCGTCGGGTCCGGTGACGCCGTCGATGTGGAACGTGCCGTGGGCGTCGTGATGGCCGAGCGAGCGCCACAGCCGGGCCGTCTCCACCAGGAGCTCGACACCGGCGTCCCGGGCGAACTGCTCGTCGCCGGTGGCGCACACGTAGCGCACCACGGCGTCCGCGATGTCGGCGTTGACGTGGAAGGCGGCGGTACCGGCAGGCCAGTACGCGGACCCCTCCGAGCCCTCGATGGTGCGCCAGGGGAACGCCGCTCCCCGCAGACCGAGCTGCTGAGCCCGCTCGCGCGCCGCGGGCAGCGTCGAGTGGCGCCAGCGCAGCGCTTCGGCGACCGCGTCCGGGGCGGTGTAGGTGAGCAGCGGCAGGACGAAGGTCTCGGTGTCCCAGAAGGCGTGCCCGTCGTAGCCGGAGCCGGTGAGGCCCTTCGCCGGGATCGCCCGCCGCTCGGCCCGCGCGCCCGCCTGGAGGACGTGGAACAGCGCGAAGCGGACGGCCTGCTGGATCTCCTCGTCACCGTCGACCTCGACGTCCGCGTGCCCCCAGAACTCCTCCAGGTAGGCGCGCTGGTCGCGCAGGAGCCCCGTCCAGCCGGTGTCGGTGGCCGCCGCGAGGGCCGCGTCGACCTGGTCGCTCACGGCGGGCAGGGACCGTGTGCTCGACCAGCCGTAGGCCACGAGCTTCTCCAGGCGCAGCCGCTGTCCGGGGGCCAGGACGGAGGTGACGGTGAGCCGGGCGACGTCGTCCCCGGACTCACCGCTCGTCCGCGTCCTGTCGGGTCCGTCGACGGTGTGGTCGGCCGCCGCGGCGACCCGCAGGCCGCTGCGCCGGGTGCGGTGCACGAGGCGCAGCCGTCCGTCGCGCGCGAGGTGCTCCTCCGGGGCCAGGGGGGAGTCGAGCACGGCAGCGGCGCGCGGATCCCGCGGCGACTTCGGCAGTTGTTCGTTGGTCACGAGCTCCGACTGGACGACGACACGGACCTCGCTGTCGACGGCCTCGACCTCGTAGGCGACGGCGGCCACCGACCGGTGCGTGAAGGACACCAGGCGGGTGGAGCGCACCCGCACGGTGCGGCCGGCCGGCGAGGTCCACTCGCAGGTCCGCCGCAGCACGCCCGCGCGCAGGTCCAGGACCCGCTCGTGGGAGATCAGACGGCCGTAGCGCAGGTCGAAGGGCTCGTCGTCCACGAGGAGCCGGATGACCTTGCCGTTGGTCACGTTGATGACGGTCTGGCCGGACTCCGGATAGCCGTAGCCCGCCTCGGCGTAGGGCAGCGGGTGCACCTCGTGGACACCGTTGAGGTAGGAGCCGGGCAGACCGTGCGGTTCGCCCTCGTCCAGGTTGCCGCGCCAGCCGACGTGCCCGTTGGCCAGGGCGAACACGGACTCGCTCTGCGGCAGCACGTCCAGGTTCAGGACGTTCTCGCGCAGGCACCAGGGCTCGACCCCGTACGACGCGTGCGTGATCATGCCTGGCCTCCGAGCTCCGCGAGGTCCTGTACGACCCGGTCCGCGCCGTGGGCGCGCAGCGCGTCCGCCTGCCCGACGCGGTCCACGCCGACGACATAGCCGAAGTGGCCCGAGCGGCCCGCGTCCATACCGGCGAGCGCGTCCTCGAAGACCGCGGCCTGCGCCGCCTCGACACCGAGATCGGCGGCCGCGGCGAGGAACGTGTCGGGCAGCGGCTTGCCGGGCAGCTTCCGCTCGGCGGCGACGACCCCGTCGATCCGTACGTCGAAGAGGGGTTCGGCGTCGATCGCCCGCAGCACGTCGCGGCAGTTGGCGCTGGAGGAGACCACGGCTGTGCGCAGCCCCTCGGCCCGCACCGCCCGGACGTAGCGCAGGGTCCCGTCGTACGCCTCCACGCCGCCGGAGCGGATCTTCTCCAGGAGGAGTTCGTTCTTGCGGTTGCCGAGGCCCCGCACCGTCGGCCGGTCCGGCGGGTCGTCCGGGTCCCCCTCGGGCAACTCGATGCCGCGTGCGGCCAGGAAGGAGCGCACCCCGTCCGCGCGTGGCTTGCCGTCCACGTACTCGTCGTACTCGGCGCCCTTGTCGAACGGCTGGAAGCCGTCTCCCTCCCGCTCGCGCAGGAACGCGTCGAAGGCCTCCTTCCAGGCAGCCGCGTGCACGACGGCCGTTTTGGTGATCACCCCGTCCAGGTCGAAGAGGCAGGCGCGGACGGTGTCGGGGAGGCCGAGCTTCGTGGTGTGAGGAGCGCGTTTCGTCATGAAAGGCACCTTCCCCGTCGTGCGCTGATCAACAAGGGGCGGGGCGCCGGGTCACCCGCTGGGACCCGGACCCGCCCCCCCGGCCGCTACAGCAGGTCCCGCGGCACGGTCTCGTTCCAGGTCCGCGAGAACACCCGTTTGCCGTCCTCGTAGCCGTCCAGCGTGGCGTCGACACGGAAGTCGCTCTCGTCGCAGGTGAGCACGGTGCGGGTCTCCACGCGGACGTCCCACTCCTCGCGGTGGAAGCTCATCGTCCAGGCGGATTCGCCGCTCGCGGAGGTGAAGTCGTCGGCCACGGAGGTGTAGCGCTCGTAGGCGCGGCGGCCGACGTCGAGGCCGATCTCGTCGACGCGGACGACACCGCGGTCCTTCACGATCTCCAGCTCGGCCGCGTAGTCCACGAGGTCGCGGGTGACCCGCCAGCGCTGCTCGGGGACGGTGACCTGGGTGCTCGACGGGGGCTCGGTGCCCTCCGGCTCGCCGAACGGTTCCTGCGGCGGCTCGCCGCCGTCGCCCGGGGGCCGCACCGGCAGCGTCAGGACGCCGGCGGCGTCGTGCACGGTCAGGAGCACCGGCTCGGGCGGCGGCCAGGCCAGCGGCCAGTAGGACGTGGACAGGGACAGCCGGATGCGGTGGCCCGCGGGGAAGGACTGCGCGACGCCGTTGAGCGGGACGGTCACCCGGTAGCGGCGCCCCGGTTCGAGGGGCCGCGGCGCGTCCTCGCCGCCGTCCCGCCGGGTGAGGTTGAGGAGGCCGTACGTGACCCGCGTCGCGGAGCCGCGCGGTGCGACGTCGGACAGACGGGCCGCGACCATGGCGACGGGCCCGCTCGCGGACACGTCGAGTTCGACGGTCGGCGAGCCGAGGATCTCCACGCGCTCGGTGAGCGGTTCGGTCTCGAAGACCAGCGAGCCGCCGTCCTCCTCGCGCTGGTCGTAGGGCAGGTCCGGCGGGGCGTTGTAGGAGGCCCATTTGCCGGCGAACTGCCCCACGGACAACGGCGACTGCACAGCCATACCCTCGCCGTGCTCGCTCCCGCCGTCCTCGTCGCCGCCCCCGGGGCTCACCGCGCGCAGGCCGCCGCCGGACAGCCGGTAGCCCACCGGTGTGATCCGCGGCGACGGCCAGGCGGTTTCGGCGACCCACCGGCCGGGGCGCTCCTCGTACGAGGTGGAGGGCGGCACGCTCTCCTGCATCCACGCCCACAGCATGGGCCCGTCCATCACGCCGTTGTCGACTCCCTTGAGCCAGTGGTCCCACCAGCGGACGACCTCCTGGAGGTAGCCGATGGCCGGGCCGGGCTCGCCGAGGTGCGGGAACTTGTGCGACCAGGGACCGACGAGGCCCTTGCGGGGCACGTCGAGACGGCCGAGGAGCCGGGTCACGGCGTTGGAGTAGCCGTCCGCCCAGCCGCTGGACGCCAGCACGGGACAGCCCACCGCCCGGTAGTCCTCGCAGACCGAGGCGTGCCGCCAGTAGTCGTCGCGGCGCTGGTGGCGCAGCCATTCGAGGACCCAGGGCCGGCTCCCTTCGAGGCGTTCGTGCCACATCTCGCGCCACCGCGGGCCCACGACCGCCGGGTCGGGCGGGCAGGTGCCGTAGGCGAACATGGTGCCCGCCTCCGCGAGGTTGTCGGAGAGGAGGGTCCCGCCCATGTAGTGCATGTCGTCGGAGTACCGGTCGTCGGTGAAGGACGAGATGACGATGGCGCCGAGGCTCGGCGGCCGGCGCGCGGCGACCTGGAGGGCCGCGAACGCGCCCCAGGAGAGTCCCATCATGCCGGTGGTGCCGTCGCACCAGGGCTGGTCGGCGAGCCAGGCGAGCACGTCCTCGGCGTCCGTCTGCTCCTGCTCCAGGTACTCGTCGCGCAGGACGCCCTCGGAGTCGCCCGTGCCGCGCAGGTCGACGCGGACGCAGGCGTAGCCGTGCCCGGCCATGTAGGGGTGGTGGATCGCGTCGCGCTCCGCTGTCAGATCGCGTTTGCGGTACGGGATGTACTCCAGGATCGCCGGTACGGGATCGCTGTCGGAGGAGGTGGGCCGCCAGACGCGGGCCGACAGCAGGGTGCCGTCGGAGGTGGGGATGGTGACGTGGTCGTCGGTCTTCGTGTCGTACGGGAGGTTGCTCACGTAACGCATCAGCCGTTGTCGCTCCTTACTGGCGGTTCCTGCCCCGGTGATTGGGCGGCGGGGCGCGGTGTGCGGGTGGGCTCACGGGTTCTTCGCGTCACGGCCGCCGGGCCGGGTTCCGTCGAAGGTCAGGCCGAGAGCGGCCACGCACTTGTCGTACTTCTCCCTCAGGTCGTCGTCGCTGTCGCCGCCGGTGAAGATGTGGGCCAGTTCGTAGCTGTAGCTGTCCTGCTGGGGCAGCTCCGACAGGCGCCGGCCCTCGTGGGGCGTGACGTCGACACGGACGCCGGGCAGGTGCTCCTCGATGCGGTCGAGTTCCTCGCGGGTGGGGACGTCGTGCACGGTGGCGTCGGCGAACCAGCGGTAGTACCACTTGGCCGCCGTGCGGTAGGGGCCCCGGCGGTGGGGGAGCCCCGGGTCCTCGCCGCGGGCGAGGCGCAGCATGCAGTGGTGGTTGGGCACCCCGTCGACGTACGCGAACAGTTCCGCGTGGGACTGGGAGTGGCGGGGGTTGATCTCGAGGATGTTCACGGCGTCGGTGCCGGGGTCGTAGAAGAACTCGATGCTGAAGGTCGCGGAGTCCATGCCGATCCGGCGGATCACCCGCTCGGAGACGTCCCGGAGCCGGTGCTGCACCGGCTCCGGCAGCGACGAGGGGTACTGGTGGCGCAGGAAGCAGGGGGAGTCGGGGTAGGTGAGGGAGTCGAGGATGCCGTACACCGTCACGCGGCCGTCGTGGACGTATCCCTCCACCGCCGCCTGCACCCCGGCGATGGCCTCCTCGGCCAGGCACACGGCGCCGCCGACGCCGGCCATCCCGGGGGGCAGTTCGAGTCGGTCGAGGATGTACTCGAAGGGCTTGCCGACGCGGTCGATGCCCGCGCGTATGCGGGCGACGGCGTCGGCGAACTCGCTCTGGTCCCGCACCCCGTAGGCGAGTTCGGACGAGTACGCGAGGGCGGGTTTGAGCCACATCGGGTAGCGCACGCCCTTCGGGGGCCGGGGTTCGGCCGCCTCCAGGTCCACCCGGCCGAAGCGGGGGTGGGCGTCGGTGACCTGCTGCTGTTCGAGGCGGCTCCAGTACTTGTGCTCGCACTTGACGACGGACTCCAGGCTGGTGGTGCGGGTGCCGTACAGCTCGCCGAGGATCGGGACGAGGGTGCTGACGGGGAAGTCCCAGTAGCCGACGATCGCGTCGATCGTGCCGTCGAAGCCGTCCAGGATCTTCCGGGCCTCGGCGATCAGGTCCGGCACCGAGACCTCGCCGTGCTGCAACTCCTCGATGGTCAGCAGTTGGTGGAAGCGGTAGCGGTGCGCGTCCGGCACGGCCGAGAGGGTCGGCAGATTGGCCTCGTCCAGGCCGCAGACAAAGACGTTCTCGCTCACGGGGGATCCCAACTGCTCGACGGTGGAGGGGGATGGCTGATCGAGGTGGCTGGGTACCCGGGTGCCATGGAGCGAATCCCCCGCCTGCGCGCCGGAGGTCAGCCGGCGACGTCGGCCGGGGTCGCCAGCTGTGAGCCGCCGGCCCGGCCGCTCAGGTGGTACACGTGGAAAGCCCGCCGGATGACGGGCTGTGCCACGTTGCGCACCGGTACGCCGCCGCTGGTCATGCCGTGTTCCGTGCCCAGGTGCGCGTGGCCGTGCAGGGCGAGGTCGGCGCCCGCGGTGTCCATGGCCTCGGCCAGCAGATAGCTGCCGAGGAAGGGGTAGATCTCCAGCGGCTCACCGGCCAGCGTGTCGGGCACGGGGGAGAAGTGGGTGAGCGCGACCCGTGTTCCGCAGCCCTTGCCCGCCAGGTCCTCCAGAGCGGTCCGCAGCCCGTCGGCGCAGCGGCGGCTGTAGCGGATGAACTCCTTCATCATCGGTTCGCCGAACTCGCTGCCGCAGCGCCCGACGAAGCCGCCGCCGAAACCCTTGGTGCCGGCGACGCCGACTCGCGTGCCGTCGACGTCGACGACCGTCCCCTGCCCCTCCAGGACCTGCACTCCGGCCTCGCGGAGCACGGCGGTGACGCGCTCCGGCTGTTCGTCGTGGTGGTCGTGGTTGCCGAGGACGGCGATCACGGGGACACCGAGCCCCGCCATCTCGCGGGCGACCACCCGCGCTTCCTCCGGGGTGCCGTGCCGGGTCAGGTCACCGGCCAGGAGCAGCAGGTCGGCACAGTCGGGCAGGGTTTCGAGGGCCGGCCTGAGCAGGCCCTCGCTGTCGAGCCCGAGGTGGATGTCTCCCACAGCCGCGACGCGGATCATGTCACTTCCTCCGGGAGGTCCGGGGCCGCCGTCCCGGCCACGACGATGTCGTACCGGACGGTCAGCCCGGCGAGTTCCTCGTCGACGGTGCGCACGAGTTCCTCGCGGCACCGGGCGGTCGGGACGGTGCCGGTGACCACCACCCCCGGGCCGCGCGCCTCTATGCGCACGCCCAGTTCGCCGAGTTCCTCCGCCGCGAGGCGCTCCTGGAGGTGCGCGATGAGGTAGTCGGTGTTCGGAGCGGTCATGAGTGTCCTCCCTGCGGTGCGGGGCCTTCGGGGGGCGTGATGACGTCGAGACGCTCGAGGAGGTGGAGGAAGGCGTCCGGCATGGGCTGCCCGCCCCGCTCGCGCCGGATCTCCTGCCAGTCGACCTTCTCGCGCAGCAGCCGGGCGATCGGCAGGACGGCACCGAAGTCGCAGTGGTGCTCGGAGAAGGCGCCGATGAGGCTGCGCAGCAGATCGGTCGGTGCCAGGACGGGCATGAACACCGAGTCGACGGGCAACTCCGTCGATCTGTCCAGGAGTTCGGAGGTGACGGGTTCGCCGCCGAGGCGGAAGATCAGGTCGATGTCCTGCCCGAGGCACTTGGCCTTCAGGAGCCAGTCCTCCGGCGGCGTGTACACCTTCAGGCCCGCTTCCCCGAGCGTGAGCGCGACGGCGTCGGCGTCCTCGGGCCGGACGCAGAAGTCGGCGTCGTGCTGGAAGTTGCCCGTGCCGCCGTGGGCGTACACGGCCACGCTGCCGGCGAGCGCGAAGTCGTGGCCGTGCTTCTTGAGGAGGGCCCCGACCTGTTTGGCCGCCTCCAGGATGGCCTGGTTGCGGTCGGGCGGCAGCGGCTGGGTGCTCATGTCGTGCCGCCGTTCGTGCGGGGTGCGGCCCGTGACCGCTCGCAGGTCGGGGTGGCCCGGCTCGTCGCTCGCGACATCGCCCGCCTCGTGGGTCACGGCTGCTCCGTCCGCGCGGGGACGGAGCCGGTCGCCGGTGACGGGGCGGGCCCAGGTGCCGGACCGGGGTCCGGACGGGGGATGGGCGGCACCGGGTCGGGTCCGGGGCGGGGCGGCGTCGGGGGCACCGGGTCGGGCCCGGGGGCGGGCACGGGGCCCGGGGCCGGGCCGGGCTGCGGGTCCGTGGGCCCCGGCGCCGGGGTGGGCCGCGGCGGCGTCGGGTCGTTCGGCGGTGTACTCATCGGGCCCCTTTCCGGGATTCCGGGACGGAGATGGTGTACCGGGTTTCCCCTGCGGGGCATCCCAATCACACCCGCTCACACCCGCACCGGCCCGCCGCACGGCCGCGGACCCCGGGCCGGGCCCGCTGGGCGGGGCGGGTGGCCCCGCGCGTCAGTTCCCGCGCTCGGGCCCGTCCGGCAGCTCCTCCTCGGACACCTCGTGCATCGCGGCCTCCTCGGCACCGGCGGCACCGCCGTCGATGCCCGCGTCGTCGGCGACGAGTTCCTTGGTGGTGTCCGGGTGCGCGCCTTCGTCGGGAGCCACCAGGCGGCCGGAGCGCCCCGTCCCGGTCTCCGGGTGGAGCGGCTCGCCCGCGCCGCCGGGGAGGTCGCCGATGCCGTCCCCCGGGGGCGGCTCCGTCTCGGGTGTCTCCTGGCGGAGCCGTTCGTCGAGGCTCTCGCCCTCGTGCTGCTCCGCGGCCGTGGTGCCCGTCTTGGTGACGCCGAGGGGCTTCTCCGGGGGTGAGTACCCCTCGTCGAGCATGTCGTCGTACGTGCGCTCCTCCAGCGCGTCCTGGAGGTCCAGCGGCGCGGCGTCCTCCTGCTCCTCGTTGTCGCCGGTGGGCTGGTAGGCGTCGTCCGCCATGTTCTGGTCGCTCATGACATGTCGCAGTGCCCGGACGAATGCGTTCAAAACATCAGCGTCGGGTGGGGGAGCGGAGGTGCCCCCACCGAGGTGGGGGCACCTGCTCACAGGTTGTCGCCCCAACCGCCCTGGATCATGGTCTGGAAGGCCCACTTCCCGTCGCGCTTGACGAGGATGTCGGCGTAGCGGAGCTGGGTGCTCTCGCCGTTCGCCGTCATCGTGGAGTCGGTGAAGACGACCGCCATCGCGGGCGAGAGGAACACCGGCGTGCGGGTGGAGTCGAAGGTGATGTCCTGGGGGCCTTCGCCCATCACGTGGGTCATGGTGCCGACGTACTGCTCACGGTCCCACTGCGCCGACCGGCCGTTGCCCGCGGAGTCGTCGCTGACCAGGTTGAGCGGGAAGACGGCGAGGTCGGCCATGGCCTGGATGTCGCGCTTGGCGCTGTGTGCGTCGTAGGCGGCGAACCAGGCGTCCAGGCTCGCACGGTCCTCGGCGGTCGGCACGTATCCGGTCTCGGGGAGGAAGGTCACGCGGGCTCCTGTCGAAGAAGGGAAAGTCGGAAAAAGAGGGGAGAGGAGAGGGGCGGAGAGGGTAGAGAGCAGGGCGAGAGTGGTAGTCAAAGTTGATTACGCTGTGAACTGTATGCCCACGTGAAGCATCTGGTCAAACTTGATTAGGTGTGACGCCGCTCACGAATCCTGGCCATCTGCGCGGATCACGGGAGCGACCGGCAGGTCGAGCGGCATGTCAGCGGCGCGTCAGGGGGGCAGGGCAATCTGATGTGCGTCAAGGGGAACAGCCCGGAGCACACCCGGGCCGCCCCCGAGACAGGGAGAGGTGCCCGGAGTGGTTTATCGGGGACCGGAGTTCGCTTCAGTCGGGTGCAAGCCCACGCAGGTTCGAATCCTGCCCTCTCCGCGACTTCAGCCCCGGCCCGTTCCCTGACGTGCCCTTTCACTGGCGGAGCCGCACCGCGCCCGACTGCGGCAGCTCCCGCAGGTACTGGGCGGCGTGGCGGGCCCGTTCGGCCTGGGGCCGGTGCAGTGCGGCGTTCTGAGGCTGCTGCTCGGCGAGTCTCTCGTGGTGCTCGGCCAGGGCCTCCTGGGCGTCGGCCAGCGCGCGCGCCACCTCGACGAGCTGCTCGCTGAGATGCGCCACCCTGCCGTGGAGCTGCTCGGACGACGGCTCGCAGTCGTCCGCCCGATGCCGTGCCGAGGCCGCCGACTCCAGGTCGACAGCCCGTTGCTCGCGGACGTCGCGGGCGTCGGCACGGCGCAGCGACGCCTTGCTGCGCAGCAGCTTCTGCTCGCTCTCGGCCACCATGGCGCGGGCCCGCTCGATGGCCTCGTACGACCGCCTCCGGTAGCTGGGCACCTTTTCCCCGGAGGCGCGGTCGCGGTGGTCCGCCCGTTTCTCGCGGTCGTCGAGGTCGCGTTCGCGGTCGTCCGCGGCAGTCTCCCGATCGTCGGCACGCTGCTCCCGATCGTCGGCGAGCCGTTCGCGGTCGTCCGCGGCAGTCTCCCGATCGTCGGCACGCTGCTCCCGCTCGTCGGCACGCTGCTCCCGCTCGTCGGCGAGCCGTTCGCGGTCGTCGGCGGCGGAGTCGCGCTCGCTCATGAGTTGTCGGCGCTCGTCGTCGGAGGCGGTCTCGGCCCGGTCGGGATCGGGAGACGGTTCCGTGCTCACGGCCCCAGTATGCCTTCCCGCCGGGCGGGCGGTAAGGCGGCGCAGACCCTGACCGGACATGCCGGCTCGGCCCAGGACCCGACATGCCGGGTCACGGCTCCGCCAGCGGTCCACGACGACCGGACGACGCTTCCCGGACATGGCCGAGTGCCGCCGTTGCCCCGCCCCGGCTTCCGTGTGACGGTCGGCTGGCGCATACGGCCGAACCTCACGAGAGGACCATCATGACGACGACCACGGCAGCGGACACGGGGGCCGGACAGCGGCGGCAGCGCGCCCACCGGACCAGGCTGATACCGGCCGTGGCGGTTCTGACCGCCGGCGGCCTGTTCGCAGCGGGCACGGCCGGGACCGCTCATGCCGCGACCACTGATCGCACCGGGACCACCGCGCACACCGCGACCACCGCGACCACCGCGCACGCCGCCACCGTCGCGCAGGTCGAGAACGCGGCACCGGCTGTCGCCTTCGGGACGCTGCCGCCGGAGGAGCAGGAGCAGCTCCGTCAGATCGCCGCCGCCATCTGGCCGGACCAGGCCGCGGGCTGGGACATGAACACGGACGTCGCCGACGTGCTCTCCCGGGCCACCGGCGAGATCCTGCGCTGCTCCGAGGCGTTCGCGCTCGTACCGAGGCCGCCGGGGTTCCTGCCCGGCCTCGGCTATCTGCGCGCCTACTGGAAGCAGCTCCGCGACTACTTCCTCGTCGTCAAGGAGAACCGGACGTACCGCGTCTGCGTCGTGAACGCCGCGCGGAACCACCGCACCGCGATGGAGCTGGCCTCCATGGGCGTCTGAGTGCCTGTACCCGGGCTGCGTCGATGTCGGGGGACCGCAGCCCCAGTTCGAGGTCGCTGCCCGAGAAAGCTCTCCCGCGCCGCTCGGTGACCATGACGTCGCACCGGCGGCACGGTAGCCCGCCCGGACGCCGACGGGCTGCGGGACGGACCGCGGGCGATGATCCTTGCGTGAACGGCGTGTGCGCCGGGGAGCCGCGGGAACACGGTGCCTCGGCACGGCCCTGGATCCACCGGCCGGACGGCGTGGGCCCTCGCAGGGCGGGCGAAGGAGGCTGGGATGGCAGTGGGTGCGAGCCACGGGAGCGCAGGGGCCGGGACCGGCACGCTCACGACCTCCGTACCGGCACGGCTCGACCGGCTGCCGTGGTCGCGCTGGCACTGGACGGTCGTCATCGGGCTCGGCACCGTCTGGATCCTGGACGGCCTCGAGGTCACCGTCGTCGGCAGCATCGCCAGCCGGCTGTCCGAGGAGGGCAGCGGACTGCCCATCAACGCGTCGCAGGTGACCGGTGTGGCCGCCGCGCTCTACGTGGCGGGAGCGTGCTCGGGAGCCCTGTTCTTCGGCTGGCTCACCGACCGCTTCGGCCGCAAGAAGCTCTTCCTGATCACGCTGGCCGTCTATCTCGCGGCCACGGCGCTCACCGCGGTGTCCTTCTCCAGCTGGTGGTTCCTCGCGTTCCGCTTCCTGACGGGCTTCGGCATCGGCGGTGAGTACGCGGCCATCAACTCGGCCGTCGACGAGCTGATCCCGTCCCGGTACCGGGGGCGCGTCGACCTCATCATCAACGGCAGCTTCTGGCTCGGCGCGGTCGGCGGTGCCCTGCTCTCCGTGCTCGCGCTGAACACGGACATCTTCGCGCCCGACGTGGGCTGGCGGCTGACGTTCGCCCTCGGCGTCGTACTCGGCCTGGTCATCCTGCTCGTACGCCGCAACGTCCCGGAGAGCCCGCGCTGGCTGTTCATCCACGGGCGCGGCGACGAGGCCGAGGAACTGGTGCGGGGGGTGGAGGAGAAGATCACCGAGGAGAAGGGCGATCCACTGCCCGAACCGGCGGGCGAGATCACCGTCCACGCCCGCAAGAGCATCGGCTTCGGCACGGTGGCCAGGACCGTCCTCTCGACCTACCGCAAGCGCTCGGTGCTCGCGTTCTCGCTCTTCATCGGGCAGTCGTTCCTCTACAACGCGATCACCTTCGGCTTCGGCGCCATCCTCACCACGTTCTTCGACGTCCCGAGCGGATCCACGGGCTACTACTTCGCGGTGATGGCCGTCGGCAACTTCCTGGGACCGCTGCTGCTCGGCCGCCTCTTCGACACCGCCGGCCGCCGGATCATGATCTCCGGTACGTACGTCCTGTCCGGCCTGCTCCTGTTCGGCACCGCCTGGCTCTTCGACGGCGGGCACCTGAACGCCGACACCATGACGGCCTGCTGGTGCGTGGTGCTCTTCTTCGCGTCCGCGGGTGCGAGCTCCGCGTATCTGACCGTCAGTGAGATCTTCCCGATGGAGACCAGGGCGATGGCCATCGCCTTCTTCTATGCCATCGGCACGGCGGCCGGAGGCATCAGCGGCCCGCTGCTCTTCTCGAAGCTCACGGAGACGGGTGTCGTCTCCGACACGGTGCTCGCCTTCCAGATCGGCGCGGGCCTGATGACGCTCGCGGGCCTGGTGGCCGCCGTGCTCGCGGTCCCCGCCGAGCGGCGCTCGCTTGAGGACATCGCGACGCCGCTGTCGGCGTCGGCCCCCGCGACGGCCGGGCGGGGCTGAACCGCCCCGGGCCCCCGGAGCTGAAGTCCCGAGCCCCGGGGGCTGAAATTCCCCGGGCCCCGGTGGGTCAGCCGGGTGAGTCCTCGGGGTGCGCCTGCGTCTTCAGCCGCCAGTACTCGCCCAGGCAGATCTCCGGCAGCGGCGGGAACCGGTGCCCGCGCACATCGGTGCTCCAGTGGTGCTCGCCGCCGCAGTCGCATTCGTAGATCCCGCTGGAGGGGACGATCTCGCCGGGGTGCCAAAGGGTCTGTTCATCGCTCATGACTCAGGTCTACGACGACCTCGCGCACGCCGCGACCGTTAGTCACACGAACAGCTCCCGGCTAACATGATCCCGCCTCACTAACGATCGCCCTGATCGCTGGTCCTCCGCAGGAAGCCCCGCTATCTAGCGCAAAGTGAGATATATAGCCAATATCTAACAAAACGGCCAAACCATTGATATCTATAGCATCGCGAATGTTTTCAAAAGAGAATTGTGCGAGGGTGTTCGCCGCGTGGCGTCAGCCGCGGGCGATGTTGTGGACAGCGGCGACCGCGGTGGCCGTCGGTTTTCTCATCGCCCTCGAGATCGCCGCCCGCCATTACGGACTGCCCGGCCCGATCGCCAATCAGGCGCGCGAGGTGATTTTCGCTCCCGCGTCCGGGCCGCTCCTGTATGCCGGTATGGCATTGATGATGGTGGTGCTCACGTGGCGGCAGCGGTATATCGCCTTCGGTGTCGCCGTCGGAATCGATGTCGTCTTCGCTCTGGTGCGGCTGCCTTTCGACGCCAAGATGATGTTCGGCAATGGCGCGCTGTGGGTGATTCTGGGCTGTGCGGTCATCGCCGTCACGCGCCGCACCGGCGCGGAACGCGTCCTGCTTTTGAAGGGTGTCGGCCTCGGCCTGCTCCTCGTGGCGGGCCGCAAGACCGGTGACGCCTGGCTCCTGATCACGTCGAAGACCCGTCCGACGGTGCTCGACCAGTATCTGGCGACCGCGGACCACGCGCTGGGCAACCCGTCGTGGGTGGTGGGGCGGATGGTCAGGGCCACCGGGCCCGTGGGCTCGCACTTCCTCGACTTCGTCTATGTACAGCTGGCGGTGGCGGCGGTCCTGGTCGCCCTGTACCAGCTGCGCAACGTGGCGGTCGAGCGCCGCTTCCCCGGCCACCATCTGGTGCGCACCTTCCTGGTGATCGGCCTTCTCGGGCCGGGCATCTACATGATCTTCCCCGTGGTCGGACCGGTCTTCGCCTTCGGCCCCGACGGCGGGCAGTGGGCGATCGCCGACCTGTGGCCGGACACGCTGCCGGCGCACGTGCCCGCTTCGATGCCGTTCGACGAGATCACCCCGCGCAACTGCATGCCCAGCCTGCACACGGCATGGGCCACCGTCATCTTCATTCATTCCCGCAAGGGGCCACGGGTCCTGCGGTACGCGGGTGCCTTCTGGCTCCTCGCCACGCTCGGCGCGACGCTGGGATTCGGCTACCACTACGGCGTCGACATCATCGCCGGAGTGGTGTTCGCGGTCACGATCGAGGTGGCCATGCGCTCGCTGGACCGCGGCTGGGACCGCTCGGGAATTCAGCTGGTCGTGCACGGCACGGTGGTTTTCGCCGCCCTGCTGGTGTCGTACCGCTATCTGCCGACGGAAATGGCCAGGTATCCGTGGGTGTTCGGGCCCCTGCTCATTCTGGCGATGGCCTCCGTGATACACGGCTACATACGGACCACCAGGCAGTGGGAGCCGAAGATCGCGCCGGTGCCGAAACCGGAACCGCAGCCCGAACTCGTCTGAGTGGTGCGGCGCCGGGGCGCGCCCTACGGTGAAGGGAAGCAGGGAGGGGCGCACATGACCTGTGTGCGCCCCTCAAGGGCCTCTGCTCTTGTGAGGGCCTCTGCTCTTGCGCTTGCCCTCGCGCTCGCTCGTACTCGGAGACCTCGGGGCAGTCCGGAGGTTCGTCATGCCCCGCCCCGTATGGTCCGGCGCCATCAGTTTCGGTCTCGTCACCATCCCGATCAAGGTGGTCGCCGCCACGGAGGACCACTCCATCCGCTTCCACCAGTACCACCTGGAGGACATGGGGCGGATCCGCACCCGCAAGGTGTGCGAGATCGAGGACCGGGAGGTCGGCCAGGACGAGATCGGCAAGGGGTACGAGGTGTCCAAGGACACCCTTGTCGCCGTCTCGGACGAGGAACTCCGCGAGATCCCGCTGCCGACCGCCAAAGCGATCGAGATCGCCGCGTTCGTCCCGTACGAGAGCATCGACCCGATACGCATCCGGGAGGGCTACTACCTGGAGCCCGACGGCGGCGTCGCGGCTAAGCCGTACACGCTGCTGCGGAAGGCCCTGGAGCGGAACGCGAAGGCGGCCGTCGCCAAATTCGCCTGGCACGGCCGCGAGCGGCTCGGTCTCCTCCGCGTCCGCGACAACGCCATCGTCCTGCACGCGATGCGCTGGCCCGACGAGATCCGCTCCCCGGAGAGCCTCGCCCCGAAGGACGTCGACATCGACGACGGCGAGATCGACCAGGCCGTCCAGCTCATCGACTCCATGACGCGCGAGGAAGGGATCGAGGGCGCGGAGTGGGCCGCCGACCGGTACACGGAGGCCCTGGAGGATGTCATCCACGCCAAGGCGGAGGGCAGGAAGCCGCCCCGTGCGGAGACGGAGGAGGCGTCCTCCGGCGAGGTCGTCGACCTCATGGCCGCGCTCGAACAGTCCGTGCGGCGGGCGCGCAGGACCCGCGGCGAGACCGAGGGCGAGTCCGGCGGCGACGCGGACGTGCACGAGCTGAAGCCGAAGAGGTCCGGGGCTGCCCGGAAGCGGACGGCGGCGAGCAAGTCCTCGCAGAGCAAGTCCTCGCAGAGCAAGTCCACGGCCGAGTCCGCGGCGAGCAAGTCCTCGCAGAGCAAGTCCACGGCCAAGCCCACGGCGAAGAAGTCCGCCTCCGAGAAGTCCGCCACCAAGAAGTCCGCGGCGGCGAAGTCGACCACGGCCAAGAAGAGCGCGGCCACGAAGAGTTCCGCCAGGACGACTTCCGCCAGGACGAGTTCCGCCAAGAAGAGCCCGGCGAAGAAGGCGGCGTCCGGCGGGCAGCGACGCAGCGCCTGACCGGGGCGACGCCGGAAACGGGCGCATGGCGCGCCGGGGCTTCGCCCACCCCGGGCGCGCCGGCGCCGCCGCGGCCGCTCCCCGCGCCGGACGCCGCACGACCTCTAGCGCCCGTCAGCTCTCCGGTCGGCACGGCCCCCGGCCCCGAGCGGACCGCTGCCGGGGTCGGTCACGCCCGCGTCGAGACGGGGGAGCCGACGGCGGGCCACCCGCAGCACCACCGGGGGCAGGGCGGCACGCAACGGCTGTACGAGGCGGAGCCAGGAGGGCACGTACACGGCCGTGCAGCGGTGTTCCACGGCCCGCACGAGGCGTGCGGCCACCGCCGCCGGGTCCGAGGTGCCGCGAGCGGGCGGCGGCATGCTCGTGCGCAGGCCCCGCAGGAGACGGTGCCGGTCGAGGTCGCGCACCATGCCGGTGTCCACCCAGTTGAGGTAGGCGACGCCCACGGCGACGCCCCGGTGTGCCGTCTCGGCCTGGAGCGTGTGCGCCAGGGCCTCCACCCCGGCCTTGGAGACGCAGTAGGCGCTGAGCAGCGGCGCCGCCCCGATCGCCGCGAGGGAGGCGATCTGAAGGAAGTAGCCCGAGGTGGCTAGCAGGTCCGGCAGGAAGACGCGGGCCGTGTGGGCGCTGCCGACGACGTTCACGTCGATCACGCGGCGCCAGTCGTCCGGGTCCGACGCGAGGAAGGGCCCGCCCTCCGCGACCCCGGCGTTGGCGATCACCACGGACGGGGGCGTCAGACGGGTGCGGACCTCGTGGGCCGCGGCGTCGAGCGCGGCGAGGTCGGTGACGTCGACCTCCCGGACCAGCGTCGCGGTGGGCAGCGCCGCGGCGGTGGCAGCGAGGGCTTCCTTCTCGTGGCCGAGCAGCGCGATCCTGGCGCCCCGCCGAGCCAGCTCGTGCGCGAGGGCCGCGCCGATCCCACGCGCCGCCCCGGTCACCACGACCGTCCGGTCGCAGAGCGGTCCGGTGCGCATGAGTGGTTCTCCCTCCACAGCGGCGCGCGACACCCTCTTCAGCGGCCTCACCTCAGTGTTTTTCGGCGTTCCTCGGCATCTCTCGGTTTCCCTCAGCGTTTGCGCCCCGTACGGTCGCGGCGGGCGAGGAGGCGCTGCGCACGGGGCAGGCCGGGGAGCCGGTGGCGGCGGAGTGCCGCCCGTGCGGCGTTGGCGCCGGGCGCACCGTGCACCCCGCCGCCGGGGTGGGCCCCCGAGGAGGCCAGGTACAGGCCCGCCACGGGTGTTTCGGGCCGCCCGGTGCCCGGCACGGGCCGGAAGAAGAGCTGCTGGTGCAGGGCGGTCGTACCGCCGTTGATGGCCCCGCCGACGAGATTGGCGTCCATGGACTGCAAGGTGGGCGGCGCGAGGACGCGCCGCGCGCGGACCAGGGAACGGAACCCCGGCGCGAAACGCTCGACCTGACGCTCCACCCGGTCGGCCATCGACTCCGCCTCCTTGGCGTCCCACCGGCCGCTGAGACCCTCGTCCGCGGCGTCCGCGCGGACGTCCTGCGGTACGTGGGTGTAGGCCCAGGCGGACTCGGTGCCCAAGGGGGAGCGGGTCGGGTCGGCGGTGCTCATCTGGCCGAACAGCAGGAAGGGGCGGTCGGGGACCAGGCCAGCGGCGATCTGCGCGGCGAAGCGGGTCAGCTCGTCCATGCCGTCGGCCAGATGGACGGTCCCGGCGCGAGCGGCCTGCTCCGCCTCCCAGGGCACGGGACCGTCGAGGGCCCAGTCCACCTTGAACGTCGCGAAGTCCCACTGGAAGCGGCGCAGATCGTCCAGGAGGCGGCCGGGCAGATGTTCCGCTTCGACGAGGTCGCCGTACAGGGCGGGTACGGAGACGTCGGCGAGCACGGCCCGGCGCGCGCCGACCGTGTCTCCCGCGGCCGTGCGCACACCGACGGCCCGCCCGTCCCGTACGAAGATCCGCTCCACCCGCTGCCCGCAGTGCACGCTTCCGCCGCGGGCGTGCAGCCGCCCCACCAGCGCGCGGGTCAGGGCACCGGAGCCGCCGACCGGCACCGGAAAGCCGTAGGTCTGTCCGAGCATCGACATCAGCCAGCCGAAGCCGCCGCTGCCCGCCGCCTCCGGCGCGAGGTCGGCGTGCAGCGCGTTGCCCGCGAGGAGCAGCCGTCCGCCCTCCCCCTGGAACTCCTCCTCGCCCAGGCGGCGTACGGGAAGGAGCAGGGACCGCGCCAGGCGGAGCCCGCCGCCCGCCCGCAGCCGCAAGGCGAGCCGCGCCCCGGCCCGTACCGGAGGGAAAGGGGTGAAAAGGGCGTCGATGAGGGCGGGACGCAGCTCCTCCCACACACCGTGCAGCCGGACCCACGCGTCGCCGTCGCCCGCCGCGAAGGCGTCCAGGGACGCGGCGGTCGCGTCGACTTGCCGGTCGAGTACGGCGCACGTCCCGTCGGTGCGCGGGTGGGCGAGGACGGCGGGGGCGTGGGCCCAGCGCAGGCCGTGGTCCTCGAGGCGCAGCCCGGCGAGGACCGGTGAGGCGGCAGCCAGCGGATAGAAGGAGCTGAAGAGGTCGGTCACGAAGTCCGGGTCGACGTCGTGGTCGTGGCGCACCGCGCCCCCGGGCTCGGCCTGCGCCTCCAGGACCCGCACGCTCCATCCGGCGTCGGCCAGCAGGTTGGCGGCCACGAGCCCGTTGGGTCCGGCCCCGATCACCACGGCGTCAGGCATGGACGCGGCCCCTGCCGCCGTGTTCGCAGAGCCGCGCGAGGCGGCCGAGCATGGCGCGGTGCCGCAACTGGATCAGCGCCTCGAACCCCATGTTGTGCAGCCGCCCGCCGGCGCCTTGCAGCGGGTGCTCGTCCAGGATCACCAGGCAGTGCTCACCCCAGGGACGCAGCTCCACGGAGATGCGTGCGGTGCCCAGCGGACCGGCGTGCGCCTCCAGCTCCAGGGCGGAGCCCTCCTCGCAGCGGCGCACGACCGTCCGGTTGGCCAGCCGCAGCGGCCCGAGGCGGATCTCGTAGGCGATGACCGCGTCCCGCTGGGGCCAGTGGCCCTCCACCGGGTGGGACTCGGAGGTACCCACGACCCACTCGGCGTACTGATTGCCGTCGGCGAGCACGGCCCAGACGTCCTCGGGCCGCCGTTTGACCAGTCGGTGGCGGACAGCCACATCGGCCTCCTGCTGTTTCGTCGTTCCCTCCGCTTTCGGACCTCGTGCCGAGTGCCCCTAGGGCACCGGACCAACCCCCGTCCGGCCGGGTCCTTCCCCCTTAGGTGCCGTCCCTGTGCCGTCCCGGCTCCTTCGCCACGTGTCGGTACGGGGGTCGTGCACGATCAGGCCGAGCCGGGCGAAGTCGGCAAGCCATCCCTGCATCGGCCAGCTGCCCCAGCGGCTCCGGAACGTCGCACCGTTGCGCAGGATGTCGTCGAGGTGCTCGACCGGGGGCCGGCTCACCGGGTGGTGCTGGTGATAGGCGGGAGCGCCGCCGACCCACCACAGTCCGACGCCGCGGTCGGCAGCCGTGCGGGCGAAGTCGGTGTCCTCGCCGCCGTACCCGGTGTAGTCCTCGCAGAAGCCGCCGACGGTGCGCCAGGTGGCGGCGGTCAGGGCGAAGGAGAGCGACCAGAAGAGATCGTGGTCGCCGTCCCGCACGACCTCATGGGCGCCGGGGACGGGCCGCCCGGGGTGGGGCGGGGCCAGGGCCGGGAGGTCGCACAGCCGGTAGCCGCCCCGGGGCGGGGGCGGCAGGTACGCCACCGTGCCGCACAGCAGGACGCCGTCGGCCGCTGTCCGGGCGTAGCGTGCCAGCAGGCCGGGGCCGGGGACGCAGTCGACGTCGAGGAACACCAGCAGGTCGGCCCCGGCGGCCAGCGCCCTGGCCGCTCCCGCGTTGCGGGCCGCGGACAGGGGGAGAGAGCCAGTGGTGCCGACCGGGAGAGGCACGGTGTCGGCGGCGGGCCGTCTGCCCGTGAGCACCGTCGCCGCGTCCGGATCGGCCATGGTCACCACCACATAGTGGTCCGGGGGCAGCACATTGCCCGCCAGGCCGTCCTGCTGAAGCCGCAGATGGCGGTGACGGCCCGCGACGAGGGTGATCACAGCGATCCGCACGGGCCCTCCCCTGCCTGCGGGACTGCCCCCGGGACCGCTCGTGGCAGGTCACGAGGGGGCGCGCACGGGGCCGTCCCGGACAACCGCTCCAGCAGGCGGGCGGCTCGCTGTGCCCCGTCACCCGGCGCCCACGCGGCCCAGCGACCGCCGGGGCGGCGCGCCGTCCGGTCGAGCAGGTCCTGCCACTCCCGCGGCGCGGGCCAGGACATCCGTACCGTCGCGAGACCGGCGGTGGCCAGGGCCCGCGCGGTGGCCCGCTGCTCGCCGTGCGGACGGTCCTGCGGGATGACGAGGGCGGGTGTGCGGGCCGCGGCGCACTCGGCGACGGCGTTCTGCCCGGCGTGGGTGATGACGGCGTCGGCCCCGCAGAGCAGCGGCCACGGATCGTCGACCCACCGCCCGTGCGGGCCGCCCAGGAACGTCCAGGCCCACCCGGTGGTGCTCGCCGCGGCCTCACGGAGTGCGGCGGCGTCGACGTCCGCGCCGCCTCCGCCGAGCAGGACGACGACTTCCCGGCGGCCGGGGACGCGGTCGCCCGCGCCGGGACGTGGCCGGCCGTCGTAGCGCGAGAAGGCGCCGGTGTACACCGTCTTGGCCCGCCAGCGCTGGGGCCAGTCCGGCTCGGGGACGGCCTCCGGCCAGGGAGCCAGCAGCGCGTCGGCGATGTCGTACCCCAGCCGGTGGGCACGGTCGAAGCGGTCGCCGCGCATCGCGGCGACGACCACGGGGGTGCCCGTGAGGCGGGCGAGGAGCGCCACTTCCACGGAGACGTCGCTGACGAACAGGCGGGGCCGGGCCCGGTCGATCCAGCTGGTGATGGCCTCCATGCGGCCGCACAGGCCCGGGTGGTGGCGGGGAGCCCAGTGCAGTCTGCCGCCCGCGGTCGGGTCGTCCCCGTCCTCGGAGCGGCCCGCGGACGGAGCATTCCCGTCCCGGGGGGCGTCCGGGGCCTGGTCCGTGTCGAGCGGCAGCGGAATCCACTCGCCCCTCCAGCCCGCGGGCCGGGGCAGGGAGGAGAGGCCCACGACGGGAACGCGGAGCCTGCGGGCCACGCACACGGCCCGGTGGAGATGTCCACGCCCCTGGTGGTGCACGTAGTAGCCGATCACGCGGCCACCTCCCGGTGCAGGGAGGCGTAGCTGTCGGCCATGGCGTCCAGGGAGCAGAAGCGTTCGGCGCGCTCCCGGGCCGCGCGGCGGTCGAGGCGCGTGACCGGGCCGATGAGGTCGGCGAGTGCGCCGACGTCGTCCCGCGGAGCCAGGGCACCGCACTCCGGGGTGAGTATCTCGCCGAGGGCACCGCGGTCCAGGCCGCACACCGGGGTGCCGCAGGCCAGCGCCTCCGCGACCACCAGGCCGTACGGCTCGTCCCAGCAGGGGGTGACCAGGGCGGCGGCGGCACCGCCGACGAGAGCGGCGAGGTCGCGGCAGCCGAGGTGGCCGACGTAGACGATGTCCCCGCCGAGCAGCGGTGCCACACGCTCCGCGAAGTAGCGCTCGTCGCCGACGGGTCCTGCCAGGCGCAGCGGCCATCCGGCCTCGCGGGCCGCCGCGATCGCCAGATGCGGCCCCTTCTCCGCCACGATCCGCCCGAACCAGACCAGGTGCCGCCCGCCGGGCCCCGCGGGCCACCGCTCGGTGTCGACCCCGTTATGGATCACGCGGGCGGCGGGGACGAGGGGACGCCAGGCGGACGCGGTGTGCTCACTGACGGCGGTGAACGTCACCGGGCAGCGCTCGCCCGCCTGGATGGCCGACTCCAGCCAGGGCGTGGGCGGTGTGTGCAGCGTCGTGACGACCGGGGCGCGGACGGCCGAGGCCATGGCGATCGGCAGGTAGTGCAGGCTGTTGTTGTGGACCACGTCGTAGCGGTCGCCCGCGCCGCCGGCCAGGTCCAGCATCAGCCGCAGGTACGCGTGGTGCTCCTGCATCCAGGTGGCGTCCGGCATGCTGACGTCCGACCGGGCGGCGCGGCTCAGCGACGTGCGGTGCACCGGCAGTTCCACGACGTCCAGAGCCGGGTCGGAACCCGGGGCGGCGAAGAGCTCCACCTGGTGGCCCCGCGCGCGCAGCGCACGGGCGAGCGACCAGGTGTGCGCTTCGAGCCCGCCCGTGAACGGCTCCCTGACGGGGAAGCGGGCCGAGGCGATGAGGGCGATGCGCAGGGGTGCGCTCATGCGAGGAGCTCACGGTAGGCCGCCCGGTGCGCCGCGGCCACCCGCGCGCGTTCGGCGGTGCGCACGGCCGCGGACGCGCGCCAGCGCGGTCGGGTGCGGTACGCCTCACGGACCGCCGCGGCCAGGGAGACCTCGTCCAGGCCGTCCTCCTCGGTGTGGCCGTAGGACAGACACGGGCGCTGCTCGGCGTAGTAGCCGCAGGACGGCGCCGCGACAGCGGTGCCCAGGTCGTGGCAGGCCTCCAGCCAGCCGGAGTGCGTGCCGAAGGTGTACGGCAGGACGGACAGGTCGAGGCCGGTGAGGTAGTCCCACAGCTGGTCGTCGTCGAAGTAGTCGTGCACGTGCAGCCGCAGTACGCCGCTGCCGGCGAGGGCCCGCAGTCCGGCGAGCACATCAGGAGCGTGGGCAGGCGCGCCCGGGTCGCCCACCTCACGGTGGATGTTCACGTGCAGCTCCGCGTCGGGGAGATCCGCGGCGGCCCCGGCGAGGGCCCGCACCACCGGCAGCAGGGACATGTTGGGCCGCAGGCTCTTGGCGTGCACACCGATACGGAAGACGGTGCGCTCCGGGCGGGGTCGGGCGAGGCGGGAGAGGCCCACGACATGGGGGTGGGGCAGGACCCTGGCCCCGCGGTCCCAGCGCCGCCGGATCTCGCGGGCCGCTCCGGGAGTGAGCGTGATGAGGTGGTCGGCCGCCGGTATCAGCACATCCAGGGCCGCGTCGTGGAGCCGGGCGTCGGGCTGATGGGGGTTGCGCAGGTCGTGCACGGTGTAGACGAGCGGCTTGCCGTGCCGCCGCAGGGCGGCCACCAGCGACGACAGCTCCGCGGGGGTCTGGGCGTCGAATCCGAAGTGCAGATGGAACACGTCGAAGTCCGTGTGGTGTGCGCGCACCCAGTCCGGGTCGAGCATGACCGGCGGCCACCATCGCTGAGAGGTGCTCGGTGCCCCGTTGGGGCGGGGGTCCCTGAGCCGTACGACGCCGTCCGCGTTCCGCTCGTCGGCGCAGTGCCGTACGTAGACGTGCCCGGCGGGCACCGACGCGATCCGCACCGGGTCGGCGGACGGGGGCGCGGCCCGGGGGCGGGGCGCGGAAAGGGCAGCCGGGTCATCCATGGCCATGGTGCTCCTGTATCGCTGCAAGTGGCTACAGGTGCCGCTCCTGGCCTGACGGCGCCTCCTTGGTCCCTCCCGTCTCCCCCGAGTATGTGGTGCCAACCGTGAACACGCATGACGGAGCGAACGTGGGGGGTGGAAAGCCGAGGGGTTGGGCACGCCACCGCGGGCAACCCGCAAGGCATGGCAGGCACAGACAAGCAGGAACGCGGCTTCACAGAGCCGGAGACGGTACGCGGAGAGCCGGGGGCGGGCGCCGGGCCGGGGCCCGAGGTGGAACGGAACGCGCCGGAGGGGCCCACGCAGGTGCCTGCCCGTGCCTGGGGGCAGGTGCTGCGGCGCACGGGCAAGGAGTTCATGGAGGACGAACTGCCCGACCGAGCGGCGGCGTTGACGTACTACGGGGTGCTGTCCCTCTTCCCCGCCCTGCTCGTCCTTGTCGCCCTCCTCGGCGTGGCCGGGCAGGAGGCGACCCGCAACATCGTGGACAACCTCCAGCAGCTGGCCCCCGGAGCCGTCCGCGACATCATCAAGGACGCGGTGCGGCAGCTCCAGCGCAGCAGCGCCACCGGCGGTGTGCTCGCCATCGTCGGCCTGGTCGGGGCGCTGTGGTCCGCCTCGGGGTACGTCGCCGCGTTCATCCGCAGCGCCAACGCCGTGTACGACCTCCGCGAGGGCCGGCCGGTGTGGAAGCTGACGCCGCTGCGGCTCGGGCTCACCGTCGTACTGATGCTGCTGGTGGCTGCCAGCGCGGTGATCGTGGTGTTCACCGGGCCCGTGGCGAAGCGTGCGGGCGATGTGCTGGGCGTGGGGGACGTGGCCCTGACCGTGTGGGCCGTCGCCAAGTGGCCGGTGCTGGTGCTCCTGGTGGTCCTGATGATCGCCCTGCTCTTCTGGGCCGCACCGAACGTCCGCGGCAGGGGGTTTCGTTGGGTGAGTCCCGGAAGTGTCCTCGCGGTGCTGCTGTGGCTGGCCGCCTCGGCCGGGTTCGCTCTGTACGTGGCGAACTTCGGCTCGTACAACAAGACATACGGAGCCCTTGCGGGCGCCATCGTCTTCCTGGTCTGGCTGTGGGTGTCGAACCTGGCGATCCTGCTCGGCCTGGAGTTCGACGCCGAACTGGCCCGTGAACGGTCCATCGAGGGCGGCCAACCCGAGGGGGAGGAGCCCTACGTGGAGCCGCGCGACACCCGCACCTGGCCGCAGGAACAGACCGGCTGAGAGCCGGGAGGCGAGGGCGCTGCCACCGACCCGCCCGAGCGACCTCGGCCGGGGCAGTCAGGCCCCGCCCGACGTGCCACGTTACGGTGGAGAGGTGCGGACGAACAGCGAGGGCGATTCCCCCGGAGGATGTGCTGCCGTGCTGGTGGCCGCCTCCGCCGGAGGCCATGAAGGCCTCAGGAAGCTGCTCGGCGGCCTGGACGCCGCCCTGCCCGTGCCGGTGCTCGTGGTCCAGCACCTCAATCGCAACCGCGAGACACTCATCGTGCGCGTGCTCTCGCCCCATACCCCCTTGAAGGTCAAGCTCGCGGAGGACGGAGAGCAGGCACAGCCGGGGACCGTCCACATCGCCCCGCCCGACTGGCACCTGTGTGTGCGAGCGTTCGGCATGTTGTCCCTCACCCAGGAGGACCGGGTCAACTTCGCCCGCCCGGCCGCTGACCCCCTCTTCGAGTCGGCAGCGCAGACGTACGGATCCCGGATCGTCGCCTGCGTTCTCACCGGCACCGACGGGGACGGTTCCCGGGGCGTGCGGGCCGTCAAGGCCCGCGGGGGCACGGTGATCGTTCAGGATCCCGAGACGGCCGAGTTCAAGGGCATGCCCAAATCCGCCATCGAGACGGGGCAGGTGGACCTCGTCCTGCATCTCGAAGCCATCGGGCGGGTCATCGACCGTCTCGTCCAGCGCGCCTGAACCGCGCTCCCGGGCAGCGGGTGCGGGGCAGGCGCGCGCCGGTTGGCTTGACCCAAGGCTTGTCGCCGCGTGACGAACCGGTCTACGCTCCGTGACAGACCAGGCGTCACTGCCTTGGCCGGATCTCCCGGACCTCGAGATCTCCGAGCGTCACAGCACGCACACCAGACTGGTCGGAGACCCGCGCCGCAGCGGACACACGCGGCTCCGGCCCCGCCCTTCCCGGTCCGACGCGCCAGGGGACACTCCCGCTGTTCCCGGCCTCCCAGGAAGGGCGGACCACGCCGGGGCGGTGAAAGGGGAGGTCCTGCTCCGGCACCGGCGGCCGTCGCCGGTTCTCGGGTTCTCACGGCGGCGGCCGCATCCCTCGGCTTCACCGAGGACGAGCACGCGCCGGGACGCGACGGCTCACGGCGAGGGGCCCGCGAGTTGCTCGGCGGGGTTCTGGATCACTTCGAGAGCCAGCGCGGTCAGGCGCTGCCGCCGGTGCCGGGCGTGCCGCCGCAGCCGGTCGAAGGCCTCGTCCATACTGAGCCCCGTGCGGGCGGCGAGGGCGCCCTTGGCCTGTTCGATGACGATCCGGCTGTCGAGGGCGGTCTGCAACTGCTCGGTCACGAGGCGCTGGTCGTGCAGGGTGCGCTGGGTGAGGATGGCGATGGCCGCCGCGTCCGCGAGCGCCTGCGCGAGGCGCAGATCGACGAAGGGCATGGCCCGGCTGTGCCGGTGGAAGAGGTTGAGGGCACCGACGGTCTGGCCGCGCAGCCGCATCGGCAGCGCGACGATCCCGCTGAACCCCTGGGCGAGCGCGAGCGGGGTGAAGTCCGGCCACCGCCGACGCGTCGCGTCGCTGTCCAGGAAGGTGTCGAGGACGGGGGCGCCGGACTGGACGCAGTCCCAGCACGGGCCCTGCTCCAGTTCGATCTGGGAGAGTTCCAGGCGCCGCGCGGACTCGCCGGACGCGGTGGCCTGCACGACGTGGCCCTGCGCGCCGATGAGCATGGCGCCGCAGTCGGCGAGGTCGAGGAGTGCGACCGCGTGATCGGCGAGGCGGTGCAGGAACTCCATGATGTCGAAGTCTTCGGTCAGGATGTCGGCAAGGTCGACGAACGCGGCGACCAACCGCTCCTCACGAGTCGTGCCCATGATCGGGCCACCTTCGATAGGGGGTGCTGCCCGACGCCGGAAGGCTCGCGCCGTCCTGTGCGCCGTGGCCATCCTTCCGTGCCGGCCCGCCGTTGGGAAGACGGCCATGAGCCGGTCCCGGGAGCCGTCGGTCCGGTACGGCCGGGCCCGTGCCGTCCGTCGCACGGACCCGGCCCGAGCAGGCGCCGCCCGCGGGGCCCGAATCCGTCAGTGCGCGAGGGTCGCCAGGAGTTCCTCGCGGGCCGAGACGCCGAACTTGCGGTAGAGGGCCTTGAGATGGTCGTTGACCGTGTGCGGGGAGACGTCGAGGCGGCGGGCGATCTGTTTGGCGGGGAGGCCTTCGACGGCCTGATGCAGGACTGCGGCCTCGCGGGGGGTGACGCCGTACCAGGCGGTGAGCGCGGGCAGCAGGGTGCGGGTGGTGGCGGGCTGGATGGTGAGGGCCACCTCGCCCGTGCCCGTTCCCGCGAGGAGCTGCGCCCGGGTCTCGATCCAGCCGTCGGGGTGCGGCACGCGGTTGACCACGGGACCTCTGCGGCTGCGGGCCATGAACGTGCTGTGCCAGTACGCGACGGGCAGGACGTCATCCGATCCCAGGAAGCCGGGCAGGCAGGCCCGGAGCCAGTAGGGGCTGTCCGGGGTCGCGGCCCGGATGCGGTCGGCGCCGTCGACGACGATGACCGCGGGCGGCCGGACGGAGCGCAGCGGACGGGGGGTCCCCCGGGCCACGAACCGCCGCAGCGCCCGCGCGAGCGGCGTCACCAGGCACTGCGCGTGCACGGCCTCCGCGGCGGTGAAGCAGGCCCGGCCCCGCTCGCGCACCAGCGCCAGCGTCCCCCACAGCGGCCCGCCGCCGACCAGCGCGAGACGCATCTCGCTGCCGAACCCCTGCGGCACCATGACCTCGTGGAGACGCAGGCTGCGCCGCTCCTCCCGTACGCCGGAGCCGAGCACGCCCACCTGTGCGGCGCCGTACCACAGCTCCTTGAACGGATGGCGGTCGCTCGCCGTGAACTCGCCGAGCAGGACGTGCCGCAACGACGGGTAGCTGTAGGTGTGTTCGCCGCTGAGAAAGCAGCTGACCTGGGAGAGCGGGTCGAGTCCGGAGAGCATGAAACCGTCGTGCGGAATCAGGCGGCCCAGCGCGCGGGAGAGCCCGTGCCCCAACTCGTGCACGTCGGCGGCCTCGCCCGCCGCTGCCGCGATCCCGCCGACGGCCCGCTCCACCCCGAACGCCATGAAAGGAGTATGGCAAGGAGCGGCGCACGGTGCCCGAGAATTCAGCAGGACGCGTCACGAGGCCTGACGGTGTGTGACGACCCGGCGGGCGCCTGTGCTTGTGCGCCCCTGAACTGCGGCGACGGCACACGGCCAGATTGACTTTACGTGTCCTTTACTGTTGTCTGCCGCCATGAACAGACCCATTCGCACTGCTGTGTGCACCCTCGCCGCCGCCGGACTCGCGCTGACCCTCGGCGCCTGCTCCGAGGCCGAGGAGAAGGCTGTCGACGCGGTCGACAAAGCCGTCAACGAGAAGTACGAGGTGACCTACGAGGTCTCCGGCAAGAACGTCGACGAGATCGAGTTCTCCGCCGGCGAGGGCTCCGCGGCCAATCCGAAGCTGGAGAAGGAGACTTCGCCGGAGCTGCCGTGGAAGAAGACGGTGACACTGCGCGGCATCATGCCGCCCACCGTCGTCCCCGTGTCGACGGACCCGACCGGCGCCGACCTCACCTGCAAGGTGATCTACAAGGGCAAGGTCATCAAGGAGGCCTCCGGCGAGCACGTCGTCGCGGGCTGCATCGCGATCTCCCCGATCGGCGAGTAGACCGCGGGACGCACCGTCAGGGGCGGCCCCGCGCTCGCGGGGCGCTATCGGAACCGCACGCGGTCGCCCTTGCGTTGAAGTGGACTCCAGCTCGTACAGTCGCCGCATCCAAGAGGACGGCGTCCAAGGAGAGTTGCATGCGCCACCGTGTTCTGGGCGGCACCGGCATCGAGGTCAGCCCCTACTGCCTCGGCACGATGATGTTCGGGGCCGTCGGCAACACCGATCACGACGACTGCGTACGGATCGTCCACGCCGCGCTCGACGAGGGGATCAACTTCGTCGACACCGCCGACATGTACTCCGCCGGGGAGTCGGAGACGATCGTCGGCAAGGCCCTCAAGGGCCGCCGCGACGACGTGGTGCTCGCGACCAAGGTGCACTTCCCGATGGGCGAGGGTCCGGGCCGCGGCGGCAACTCGCGGCGCTGGATCGTCCGCGCGGTCGAGGACAGCCTGCGGCGCCTCGACACCGACTGGATCGACCTCTATCAGGTGCACCGCCCCGACCACACGACCGACGTCGAGGAGACGCTGTCCGCCCTGACCGACCTCGTGCGGCAGGGCAAGATCAGGGCGTTCGGCTGCTCCACGTTCCCCGCGGACCAGATCGTCGAGGCCCACCACGTCGCCGACCGCCGCGGGCTCCAGCGGTTCCGCACCGAGCAGCCGCCCTACTCGCTGCTCGCCCGCGGCGTCGAGCGGCATGTCCTGCCGGTGGCGCAGCGCCTCGGCATGGGTGTCCTCACCTGGTCGCCGCTGGCCTCGGGATTCCTGACCGGCCGCTACCGCAAGGGCCGCACCCTCGATCTGAGCAGCGGACGCCCCACCCTGAACCCGGCCCGCTTCGACCCGGCGGCCCCGCTCACCACCGCGAAGCTCGACGCCGTCGAGCAGTTCGTCACCCTGGCCGGGGAAGTGGGCTGCTCACTGCCGGAACTGGCGATCGCCTTCCCGCTCGCCCACCCCGCCGTCACCTCGGTGATCATCGGCCCGCGCACGATGGAGCAGCTGCGGGACACGCTCAAGGGCGCCTCGGTGGTCCTCGACGACGCGGCCCTCGACCGGATCGACGCGATCGTGCCGCCCGGCACCGACGTCTATCCGCCGGACGGCGTGTGGTCCCCGCCGGCACTCACCACCCCCGCGCTGCGGCGCCGCACGACCGGCAGCAGGGCCGCCACCGCCTGACCGCACCCCCGCGACCGCACCTGGCGCCTTCGCCTCCGCCGCCGCACAGCCCGTCACGGCCGACGTGGGCGACATCGGGGTACGTCCCACGGCGCACGCCTGGGACCCGTCGCCGGGGCCCGCCCCGGTCAGCCCCCGAAGCAGACGTACGCGGCCCAGTCCGCCGGGTCGACGGGACGGCCGGGCGGCAGGTGCCGCACCGCGTCCGCCGCCCCCGCGCGCAGGTCCGACGGCAGGCCGCGGTGCGAGTCCAGCATCCACATCTGGGCCGTGCGCAGCGCGGTCGCGGGTGAGGTGCCCCGGGTGCGCAGGAAGTGATGGGTCAGGGCGAGGAGCGCGGAGGTCGCGCTGTCGCGCACGGGCCACAGGGGGGCGACCACCGTACGCGCCCCCGCCCACTGGAGCGCGGCCGACAGGCGCAGCGCGGCCTCGTCGTCGCGGACCAGGCCGTCGCCGCGGCAGTCGGTGACCAGGACGGTGGCGGGCTCGCCGCCGCGGCGCCGGTGCAGGGCCTCGGCGACGGACGTGAGGCGGAGCGGGCCCCCGGGCAGCGTCAGTTCGGGGCCGAGGCTGCCGTCGCGGTAGTGCGCGGGCCCGGCCAGCGTCAGGACACCACCGGCGGCCGGTCGCACGGCACGCAGATGGCGCAGCGCGTCCTGCGGTTCGTACGCCACCACCGGAGCCGCGTCCAGCGGGTCCCGGCCGCCCGGGGCGCGGTCGCCGCGCACCTCGTCGCACAGCGCCCGCGCGGACACCGCGTAGGTGAACTCGGCGTACTCGAGGGCGTACTGGCGCCGTTCGCCGCCGCTCGTGTCGTGCCGGGACGCGGCGTGCCAGGGCACGGCGCCGAGACGGCCGAGCGGGACGAGGACGAGCCGCGGCAGACCGCTGGGGCGTGCGTCCGCCAGCGCGGAGAGGACCGGGCTCATGGCGGCCCGCGCCGCCCATCCGCACAGGTCGGACAGCGACGACCGGTCGCGGAGGTAGGCGGGGAGCGGCCCGGTGTCGTCGATGAGGTCGGGCAGCGGAATCGCGTACGTCCCCCCTGCGGCGGTGACGACGAGGGCGAGTCCGGCGGCGGAGTCCGACGCCGGTACCAGATACACCAGCGCGTCCCGGCCGGACACGGTCAGGGCCCGGCCGATCTCCGCCGGTTCCGGTGGCGTGCCCGGCGGCGTGCCCGGCAGCGAGGCTGCGCGCCACAGCTCCAGCGCGTGGACTAGTTCGACGAGCGCGCCGTCCTCGTAGCACCAGGCGGCGACCTCGCGGGCGGCGGACGCCGGGCGGGCGGCGTCCAGCTGGTCCTCCGTCACACGGCTCGGACCCGGGCCGGGCGTCGGGGTGGCGACCACCATGGCACCGGCCGCCCTGAGTCCCGTGCGCAGGCTCGACGTGCGGTCCCTGCGGTACCCCGCGTCACGGGCGCGGTACGCGCGCGCCAGCGCGAAGGCGATGTCTCCCCAGTCGTGCCGGTCCGTGTCCTCGGCGATGACGGCTGCGCGCTCCAGGATCTCGATGCCGCCCGCCAGTTGCGCCTCCCGTGTCTGCCTGCCCGAGCCCGGCGTGATGTGGAAGCACTCGGCGGACCCCAGGTAGTAGGCGTAGCGCAAGAAGCCCTGGTGGTCGTCGTCGAGGACCTCGTACGCCTCCCGCAGCAGGCTCCTCGCCTCGGAGCGTCGGTTCTCGCCGCCGCTGAGCAGGAGGCTGACCCCGGCCTCGCCGAGCAGCCGGGTGCGCTCGTCACCGGAGAGACGGGCGACTCCGTGCCGGATCTGGGCCGGGGTCGGCGGTGGTACCGGGCGGGGCGTGGGGGAGTGGCCCGTACGGCGGGCGAGGGAGTCACGCAGGAGGTGTGTGCGGCTCAGGAGCATCCATGTCTCCAGGCGCGCCGGATGGTCGGAGTCGAGCGTGGCGTGGATTCCGGCGGCTTCGGCGAGGTAGTGGTCCGTCGTCGCCAGGTCGCCCCGGCCCATGCACGACCATGCTTCCCGCACGGCTTCGTGGGCCGCGGCGAGTTGGGCGCGGCCGGCTGTCTGCCGGCGGCCGTCGCCGGCGAGGTCGCCCTTGTGGCCGGGAATCCACGCCGTCATGACGGGGATCCACGCGCGCGCGTCGTCCGGCCGCCAGAGGGGATTCCTGCTGAGGCTCCCCACGTCGTCGCGGTCGCGCTCGACAGACACGCGCCGCCGGTGGGCGGACAGATGGCCGAGAGGGGGCCGCCCGGAGGTCAGCCTGGACAGGCCGTCGAGCCACGAGCGGCGTGCGGCGCCCGCAGGCGCGTCCGCCGCGGCGTGCTCGGGGTGCCCCAGGAGGGTGATCGCCAGGCTGAGCGCCGGGACGCTCCAGCCCCGCGCGCCGCGGTGGTGCAGAAGCCGTTCGAAGGTCTCCAAAGCGCCCCGCGGAAGTCGGCGCACGGCGTCGGGAGCTCGCAGAAGCGTGCCGATCAAGGCCTCGACCTCGGCGGCGGGGATCTCGTCCCGTGTCTCGCGCCAGATCAGCGCCTGCCCGTACGCGGTGGCCGCCAGGGTCTCCCAGGTGGTTCCCGACGAGCCGCCGCCGGAGCGCGCGGGGCCCGGCACCGGGCTCGTCGTCCCGCCGAGCAGCAGATGGCGTTCCAGATGCAGCCGCGCGAGCGTCTCGATGAGGGCGGCGGCCTCCGGGGTGCGCGGCCGCACGGCGTCCGTCGCCGTGACGTGGCGGGCCAGGGCCTCGTCGAGCAGTCCCGGAAGGTGCGTGGGACGCCGGTCCGAGCGTGCGAGGTGTGCCTCGTAGCGCCGCAGCGCGCAGTGGGCGAGGAGCAGCAGGGCGAGCGTGCGCAGGTCGTCGTCGCCCGCAGGCAGCTTCGTGAGGCCGGTGGTGAGCAACTGCACGGCTTCGTCGAGCGAGTCGAGCGAGTCGAGGGCGTCGAGGAAGTCGAGGGCGGGGGTGACGCCGGTCCTGCTCCGCGTCTCGTACCGCAGCACGAGCGCGTAACCGTGGAGGATGCGCCAGCGGTGCCAGGAAGGGGCGTCCCGGGGGGCGCCGCCGGGAACATTCGTGCGACCCCGGAAGGCCTCGCGGAACGCGGTGAGGGCCTGGCGGAGGTCCCCGGGCGCTCCCTCGCCGTGGACGTAGGAGTGGAGTCTCAGTTCCCCGAGACGGCCCAGGCGCAGAGGTGCTTCCTCGCGCGCCTCACTGCGGGGCGGGACGGGTTCGGCTCCGGCACTCTCGGCTCCGGCGCGTCCGGCTCCGGTGGCCTCGGTTCCGGCGCGTCCGGCTCCGGTGGCCTCGGTTCCGGCGCGTCCGGCTCCGGTGGCCTCGGTTCCGGCGCGTCCGGCTCCGGTGGCCTCGGCCTCGGTGGGTTCGCCCGCGTGCGCCGGGGGCGGCACGGACCCGGCGGTCTCGCGCAGCAGCGATCCCGCCCGCTCGGCGGCGGCCTCCATCAACGCCTCGGCGTTGTCCAGGCGTCGGAGGGACCCCGAGCCGACGGCGGCCTCGTACTCGGCGGTCGCGTGGGCAAGCGTCGCGGAGACCGCCTGCGGGTGCTCGGGGCCCATCAGGGCCGAGGCCTTCTGCGCCGCGATGGCGAGGACGTCCGCGGCCCGCTCCTGGCGCTCGCGGTCGCCCGCCGCACCGGCCGCCGCGGACTCCGCCGAGGCCAGGGTGACGAGGGCCGAGAGGGACGAGGGGTGGTCGCTGCCGCGCTCGCGCACCACGTCCCGCACGGCGGCGTCGAGGCCGGGCAGCAGGGCGTCGGCCGTGGCGTCGTCGCCCACCGCGCGGGCCGCGGCCGTGCGGACGGCCAGGGCGAGCAGCGTCACGTCGACACGGCTCTCGGGGACGGTGACCGCGGGGAGCGCTCGGAGAGCCTCGCCCGCGTGCAGCGCCGCCTCCGCGAAGTCACCGAGCCGCAGGGCGACGGCGGCCGTGTTGGCCAGGGCGCGGGCCCGCAGCGCGGAGTCCTCGGTGCCGCCGGGCGGGTACGCGGCCCGGTCGAGGAGGTGTGCCGCCGCCGTCAGCCGGCCGCGCCCGGCGAAGGTCACGGCGAGCTGGTTGCGGGACGCGTTGTCGCCGCTCACCTCCAAGGTGCCGCCGAGCACACCCGCGGCCAGGTCGTCGAGGAGCGCCTGGGCCATCGCGTGCAGGCCGAGCGCGTCCAGGTGCGCGGTCAGGGCGGCGAGGTCGCGGGCGGCGCCCGCCGGGCCGAGGACGGCGGGGGAGTGGCGCAGCACGGACAGGACGGCGGGGAGCCCGGCTCGGGCCTCGGGGTCGCCGGCCACCGCCGCCCGCGCCAGGGACAGGGCGGTGCGCCAGATCCGCTCGGCCCTGCGGTGAAGGGCCGGGCTCGGCCGGGCTGCCCGGCGCCGGCTGGTCACGGCGTACCGTCCTCGCCGAACGTGGCACGGATCTTGTGCTGCCAGACCTGGAAGCGCAGCTCCGCGATCTGGGCCGCGTCCATGACTCCCTCGGCGGCGGCCGCGTCGATCTCCTTCAGATAGGCGTCGGCCGTCGCGATCAGCGGGTTGGGCGGCGCGTCGGTCACCACGGCGGTGGCGGCCCGCGGGACCGGTGGTGGCTCGGCGCCCTCGGAGGCGGCGTGGGCGTCCGGGGGCGGGCGGAGCACGTCGACGAGGTGGGCCACGCCCAGGGAGTCGAACCGGCGCATCGCCTCCGCGATGGTGGCCGCGAACAGGACGTTGGCGGCGCGGTCGGCGGCGACCCGGTCCGGCGCCTGCTCCAGGAGGATGCCGACCACCATGGGGTGCTGCCCGTCCGCGGTGCGCTCGGGGGCGTGGCCGTCGCAGGACGTGGTGTCCTCCACGGGACCGCCCGAGTAGCCGGAGTAGTCGCCGAGGAACTGGTCGGCGGAGAGTTGCAGCGCCTCGATGGTGCCGCCGCCCTCGCACAGGTAGGAGGCCGCCCGGGTGTCGATGCGGCCGCTGAGTTCCACTTCGTCGGCGGCTGGGCGGTACGGGCCGCGCCAGCGGCCCCCGATGCGGGCGGGCCCCGAGTTGGGTATCCGGGGAATGGCGCGCTGCGGGGGCGTGATGCCGATCAGCGCCAGGTCCGCCGCCGGTTCGAGCCGGCTGACGCGGGCGGCGAGCAGGGCGCCGTCGGCGAGGACGACGTCGAGACGGTCGTCGACCTGTACCTGGCCGCGCAGACAGTGCAGCGCCGTGAGCACGAGCCAGTTGGTCAGCAGGAAGCCGCCGCCGAGCCGCTGTCCGGCCCGGTGCAGATCCACCCAGTACGGTCCGCAGCCGGTCACGGGGCGTCCGACGTCCGCTCCACGGTGAGGGTGACCTCGAAGGACGCCTCCGCGGAGGCTTTGGAGAGGATGACTCCGGCCTCGGCGGCGAGGGTCAGGCCGAAGGTGACCTGCATGCCGGACACCTGCCACCCGCCCCGCGCGGGCACCTGCGCGAGGGAGTCCTGGGCGATGGCCGACGCCTGCACGATGGCCTCCTCCAGCTCGGCGGAGCGGTCGTCGAGCAGGGTCGTCGCGCGGGTCCTGGAGGCGATCTGCCGGGTGCCGACGGCGTCGAGGGCGACGGTCTCGACTCTGATCTGGGCCATGGTTCTTCCCGCTTCCCCCGCGCCCCTGTGTGCGCCCCACGACGCGCCACACGTTCCCTGCGCAGCACAAGTCCGCCGTGTGCGGCGGGCGTTGACGGCGCACTGTCTCCCGGGCAGCGTATCGACGGGCGGGCGTGTGCGCGACGACTTCGACCATGCCGGTCGGGCATGCCGGAGGCGGGTGCCCGCCGGATCGGACCACTCCCGGTCGGGGCGGCACCTGCCCCCGGTCCGGGGGCGGCACCTGCCCCCGGTCGGGACTCGGCCGCCCGCGGCGGTTCACCTCGCGGTCGGCGCGCGGCCCGTGCGGAGCATGTGCAGGACGGCCTCCTCGGCGGGGCCCTGGGTCGCCGGGGTGCCGTACGTGCCCTCGGCACCGAGGCGCGGCAGGACCGCGGCCACGGTGACGTCCTCCTCGTACAGCTCGATGACCTTCGGATTGATGTACGAGGCGCGGCAGACGGGGGCGGTGTTGCCGAGGTAGGAGGCGACCTCGCGGACCGCCCGGCCGACGGCGCGGCGCCGGGAGGTCTCGCTGTGCGCGGCGCCGCGGGACACGGCGAGCGCCACGGCGGCCATGACCGTGGCGTGCCAGGTCCGGAAGTCCTTGGCGGTGACCGGGAGTCCGGCGAGCTCTTGCAGGTACGCGTTGACGTCCCCGCCGCCCAGTTCGTGCCACTGCCGCCCCTCCCAGTAGGCGAAGAGCCGGTCGCCCTCGGCGCGGCGGCGCAGCAGCGCGGTGACGGCCCGGCACGCCGGGGGGTCGACGGTCGCCTGGACCCGCTCGATGCCGCCCTTGGCGGGGTAGGAGAACAGCACTTCGCCGCCCCGGCAGGTGGTGTGCTCACGCAGCAGGGTGGTCAGACCGTAGGTGTTGTTGCGGTCGGCGTAGCGGTCGCTGCCGACGCGGAAGAAGCCGAGGTCGAGGAGGCGGACGGCGGTCGCGAGCACCCGCTGCCGGGTGAGTCCGCGGTCACCGAGGTGCGCCTCCACCGCCGTGCGCACCTCGGGCAGGCGCTCCGCCACGTCCAGGACGTGCTCGTGCTTGGCCTGCTCCTGCTCGGCGCGGAACTGCGGGTGGTAGAGGTACTGGCGGCGTCCCGCGTCGTCGGTGCCCACCGCCTGCAGATGGCCGTTGGCCTTGCGGCAGATCCAGACCTCCCGCCAGGCGGGCGGGATCACCAGGGCCTTGACGCGGTCCAGCTCGCCGGGGTCACGCAGGGGACGGCCGCGCTGATCGAGGTAGCGGAAGCCGCGCCCGTGCCGCTTGCGCAGATATCCCGGCTCGGTGGGCCGGCTGTGACAGAGGCGCAACCGGATCTCCTTCGCTCGACACAGGGCGCCCGGCGCACCCGCCGACGCTCAACCAGCCGCGTTGTCGACCCGCAGCCGCACCTGCTCCTCCAGCCGCTCCAGGCTGGTGTCCAGGGCGTCGTGCACGGCCTTCTCGCCCGGGTCGTGGCCCGCGTCGAAGAACGACAGGTGCACGGTCACCTCGCTGACGCCGCCGTCCATGCCCGCGACCTGGAGCCAGCCGGTGTAGCTGCCCCGGTCGCGGGTGCCCCATTCGAGCCGCATCTGCTCGCGCCGGGCGCGCAGCACGGCGTCGGTGTCCTCGTCGGTGCGGTCCTCGTGCACGGTGACGGCGGGCGGGTCCTCAGGCCGCACGTGCAGGGCCTCCGGCAGCCAGGTGTCGAGCTGGTCGACGTTGGCCGCCTGGTCGAAGACGTGCTCGGGCTGTGCGGGCATGGTGCGCGTGCGTTCGTACTCGGTCATCGGAGTACCGTCCTTTGCCGGGTGGGCGTCCTGCTGCGGCTCGGGTCGCTGTCCGAGCGTCCTGCGGGGGCGCGGGTCGCTATCCCAGACCGCCGCCGCCGAAGCTGCTGCCGCGGCCCTTCTTGTGGTCGTTCGGGTCCTGCGAGGCGCTGGGGTGCGTACTCGAACTGCCGTATCCCTCTTTCAGCTCATGGGGCAGGAGCCGATTTCCGTCCTGCGGCACTTCGTCCGGGTCGCGGTACTCCCGTACCTCTCTGACAGGGCCGCCCTCGGGCAGGTGCGGCTGCTCCTCCGGAAGCGGCTTCCGGGATTCCCGTGACTGCACGCGGCGGCCCCAGAAAAAGGCGCCGAGAAGAACCGCGACCACGACGAGACCGGCAATCCACATAAGCAGTTCCGCGCCGGCCGAAACAGCGAGTTCCATGGTCTTCATGTGGCGGTTGTACCCGCCCCCGATCGAAAGATAGCCCGTCATCTACGCCTCCCGGTCCCATCCATCCAGTTCTCATTGAAAGTTCCAGCAGCGGGAATGGAAAATTCCAGCAGCGAGAATTCCTTGCCGCGGGTACCCCGACCCGCGTGGTGAAGGCCGGTTTCCCGAGATTCGGTGGAGACCTCCTGCTCACCAAGGGCGACCGGACCGCGGTGCGGCCCCGGACGCGTGCCCTTCCACTGTCCGGGTAAACGGGCGGTCCCGCACCACGACCCGGTGCGGGACGGCGGGGGCGGGCCGGGGACTACTCCCACCAGGTGGCCCCCAGGTTTACCGACAGATGTTCGGGTACCCATGCGACGCAGGCCGAGCGGGCAGCCGTCGCGGCCGGCCGGCAGGGGACGTGACACCGGAGTCCGGAGGCCGGCGTGGGCCGCGGCTCACGCCACACTGAGCGTTGGGAAAGTGATGACTGAGAAGAACCCGATCGAGAAGGCGGCGCGGAAGGCCGCGGATGCCGTGACCGGAGGGAATCCGGCGCACGACATCCCCGGACGGCCCGGAGCGGAGCCGCCCTCCTTCGACGAACCGACGGAGCCCAGGCAGCCCCTGCCGCCCAAACCCGACCAGCGGGCCCCCGCGCCGGTGAGCCCGACGGGCCGTCCCACCGGAGCCGGCGAAGGCGTCCGGGCACAGAGCGGGGAACGCCTGACGACCGCCCAGGGCAACCGGCTGTACGAGACGGACCACTCCCTGAAGGCCGGGCCGCGGGGACCCGTCCTGCTCCAGGACCACCACCTGCGGGAGAAGATCACCCACTTCGACCACGAGCGGATCCCGGAGCGGGTGGTGCACGCCCGGGGCGCCGCCGCGCACGGAGTGTTCCAGGGCTACGGCACCGCGGCCTCCGTGACGAAGGCGGCCTTCCTCGGCAAGGACGTGGAGACGCCGGTCTTCGTACGGTTCTCCACCGTCCTCGGTTCGCGCGGATCGTCCGACACGGTGCGCGACACCCGCGGCTTCGCGACGAAGTTCTACACCGGCGAGGGCACCTTCGACCTGGTCGGCAACAACATCCCGGTCTTCTTCATCCAGGACGCGATCAAGTTCCCGGACATCATCCACGCGGGCAAGCCGCACCCGGACCGGGAGATCCCGCAGGCCCAGAGCGCCCACGACTCGTTCTGGGACTTCGTCACGCTGCACACCGAGGCCACCCACCACACCCTGTGGAACATGTCCGACCGGGGAATCCCCCGCTCGTACCGCATGATGGAGGGCTTCGGCGTCCACACCTTCCGGCTGGTGAACGCCGAGGGCGCCACCACCCTGGTGAAGTTCCACTGGAAGCCGAAGCTGGGCGTCCACTCGCTGGTGTGGGAGGAGGCGCAGCTCGTCAACGGCATCGACCCCGACTTCCACCGGCGCGACCTGGCGGACGCCATCGAGGCGGGGGCCCACCCGCAGTGGGAGCTGGGCATCCAGACGTTCCCCGACACCCCCGAGCAGACCTTCGAGGGCATCGACCTGCTCGACCCGACGAACATCGTCCCGGAGGAGCTGGCGCCGGTGCAGCCCATCGGTCTGATGACGCTGAACGCCAATCCCACCAACTACTTCGCCGAGACCGAGCAGGTCGCGTTCCACCCGGGCCACCTCGTCCCCGGCATCGACGTCACCGACGACCCGCTCCTCGCGGGCAGGCTCTTCTCGTACCTGGACACCCAGATCAGCCGGCTCGGCGGCCCCAACTTCGCCCAGATCCCGATCAACCGCCCGCACGCCCCCGTCAACGACATGCTGCGTGACGGCATGCACCAGACGGCCGTGCACACGGGCGTCGCGCCCTACCACCCCAACTCCCTCGACGGGGGCTGCCCGTTCCTCGCGGGCGCGGACACGGGCGCCTACATCGAGACGCCGGTGACGGTGCCGGAGTCGCAGAAGGTGCGCGAGGCCGCCGCGTCGTACGACGACCACTTCAGCCAGCCCCGGATCTTCTGGCGGAGCATGAGCGCGGTGGAGCGTGAGCACATCGTCGCCGCCTACACCTTCGAGTTGGGCAAGTGCTACGAACAGGCCATCAAGGAACGGGGGCTTCAGGTCCTGGCCAACATCGACCCGGACCTGTGCGGCCCCGTCGCGGAGGGGCTCGGCCTGCCCGCGCCGGGACCCACGGTGGCGATCGAGTCCGCCGAGGCCAGCCCCGCGCTGTCCCAGCTGGGCCGGACCTGGCCGACGGACGGCCGCGTGGTCGCCGTCGTCACCGGCGGACAGGGCGACCTGGACGGCGTACGGGCCGCCCGTGACGCCCTGTCGGCGGCGGGTCTGGTGCCGCTCGTGGTGGCGCCCACGGGTGGCAAGCTCGATGAGGGCGGCGACCCGATCACCGTCCAGCGGACCTACGCCACCGCCCGCTCGGTCGAGTTCGACGCCGTCCTCCTCGCGGGCGCGCCGGGTCCTGGCAACGACGCGTACGGGGCCAGGGACGCCAAGGCGGGCGAGCCGGGCGCCACGGGCGTGGTGGACCCGCGGGTGCTCCTGATGATCGCTGAGGCCTACCGGCACGGCAAGGCGATCGGCGGCTGGGCCGACGCCGGTGACGCGCTCACGGCCGCCGGTGTGCCCGCGGACGACCCGGGCGTGGTGGTCACCGGCGCCGCCTCCGACACCCTGGACCAGGTCACCGGGTTGCTGGGGGAGCACCGGGTGTGGGAGCGGTTCGCGCCGCCGGCCTGAGCCGGCGGCCGGGCGGCAGCCCGAGGAAGCGGCACATGTGCCGCCCCTGATACGTGGAGGGCGGGCCTGGGACGGCCCGCCCTCCACTTTTTTGCCGCGACCACACCCCTGATCCACTTCGATGCAGATAAGGTTAGGCTTACCTTGCGATGTGGGGGCGGGGGTGCCGTGCTGCCAACTGCCCTTCGGTAGCCGTGGGTTGGGTGCGTGCGCCCACCCTCGGCACACGGCTGATTGGGGAGAGTCGCAAGATGCGGGTGGTCGTGTTCGGTGACCTGGCGTGGGGGCAGCGCACGCAAGGGGTGACAGCCCGGTGACCAGGACCGCGGCGCTCGCCCCCGCCCCGAAGCCCGGCCGGACGGAGGAGGAGGCCGGCACCGCCCGCAAGGTCCTGCGGGGCTCAGGACTGCTCGTCCTCGCCGGCGTCCTGCTGCTGCTCGTCGTCCTCAGTACGTGGATCGGCGCCAAGGACACCAGCCTCGCCGAGGTGTGGTCCGCGCTGTGGCACGACGACGGCTCCTACACCACCGACGTCGTACGCGAACTGCGCCTGCCCCGCACCCTGGTGGGCCTGATGGTCGGTGCGGGACTCGGGGTCGCGGGCGCGGTCATGCAGGCGACGACCCGCAATCCGCTCGCCGACCCCGGACTGCTCGGGGTGAACGCGGGCGCGTCCGCAGCGGTCGTCTTCGGCATCGGCGTCGTCGGCCTCTCCGGCTTCACCTCCCTGGTGTGGTTCGCCTTCCTGGGGGCCGCGGTGGCCACGGTGCTCGTCTATGTGCTCGGCGCCTCGGGCCGCGCCGGGCCGACCCCGGTCCGTCTCGCCCTGGCGGGCGCGGCGGTGAGCGCGAGCCTCGGCGGCCTCATCGGCGGCCTCACGGTCTTCAACGCGGCCAGCTACGACTACATGCGCTTCTGGATGGTCGGCTCCCTCGCGGGCCGCAGCTCCGGCCTGGTGTGGGACCTGCTGCCGTTCGTGGCGGCGGGCCTCGCCGTGGCCCTGCTCATCGCCCGGCCCCTCAACGCCCTGGCCCTCGGCGACGAACTGGGCAAGGCCCTCGGGACCCGGGTCGCCAGGACCCGGCTCGCCGCGGTCGTCGCGGTGACCCTGCTGTGCGGCGCCGCGACCGCGGCCGCCGGGCCCATCGGGTTCGTCGGGCTCGTCGTCCCGCTGGTGGCACGCTGGTTCACCGGGCCCGACCTGCGGTGGGTGCTGCCGTACTCCATGCTCATGGCGCCGATCCTGCTGCTCCTCTCGGACATCATCGGCCGTGTGGTCCTGCCCGACGGGGAGTTGGAGGTGGGGGCCGTGACCGCGCTCGTCGGCGGTCCCGTGTTCATCGCGATGGTGCGCCGCCGCCGGGAGGTCTCGCTGTGACCGGCACCGACACCCGCACCGGCCCCGCCGCCACGGCCCCGCCCCGGGAACTCCCCGTGGGCGCCGCCGGATGGCGGGTGCGCCTGTGGTCCGGGCGGCTCAGCCTCCGGCTGCACCGGCGGACGACCGTGGTGTGCGCCCTCGCCCTGCTGTGCGCGGCGCTGACCCTCCTCGTCAGTCTCTGTGTCGGGGCCTATCCGATCGCGCCGGGGGAGGTGGCCCGCGCGCTGTTCTACGGCACGGGCGACCGGCTCGCCGTGCACTTCGTGAACCAGGAGCGGCTCCCGCAGGCACTGCTCGCGATCCTGGCGGGCGGTGCGCTCGGCGTCAGCGGCGCGGTCTTCCAGAGCATCTCCCGCAATCCGCTGGCCAGTCCGGACGTCATCGGCTTCAACAGCGGCGCCGCGACCGGCGCCATCCTGGTCATCGTGACGCTGGGCAGCGGAGCGGGGGCCGTGGCGACCGGGGCGGTGTGCGGCGGGCTCGGGGCGGCGTTCGTGGTGTTCCTGCTCGCCAGCAGGGGCGGTGTGCACGGCGTGCGCCTCGTGCTCGTCGGTCTCGGGGTGACCGCGATGCTCGGCTCGGTGAACTCCTATCTGCTCACCCGCTCCCACCTCAACAACGCCCAGAGCGCTCACGTCTGGCTCGTCGGCACCCTCAACGGCCGCGGCTGGAGCTCGGTACGGATGATGGCGCTCGCGCTGCTCGTGCTGCTGCCCGCCGCCCTGCTGCTCGGCCGGCTCCTGCGGATGCTCGAACTGGGGGACGAGCTGGCGAGCGGGCTCGGCGTCCCGGTGGACCGCGCCAGGATCGCCCTGATCGTGCTCGGCGTCGGTCTGTGCGGGGTCGCGGTGGCCAGCGCGGGACCCATCCCGTTCGTGGCCCTTGCCGCGCCGCAGATCGCCGCCATGCTGACCCGTGCGCCGGGCGTCAGCGTGCTGTCCGCCGGTGCCGTCGGTGCCGCGCTGCTCGGAGCGGCGCATCTGGTGTCCGGTCAGTTCTTCACCGCACTCGCATGGGTGGGCGACCGGGTCGGCTGGCTGACCCTGGTGGACGAGTCGCAGCGCAACAACCAGCTCCCCGTGGGTGTCACCACGGCGGTTCTCGGAGGCGTGTATCTGGCGTGGGTGCTCTTCAAACGGCGTGGGACCGGACGCGCCTGACTTGGCGTGAAGTCGTCGCGACGCGGGCGCAGTTGATGCGGCTTTAGTTGAAGAGATTTCCGCTGGGGGTTGTTCCCCACAGATCACTAAGGTTAGCCTTACCTAACAACGAGGAGGATCTTGTGAGCAATCCGTTCGATGACGAGGACGGCACCTTCCTGGTGCTGGTCAACGACGAGGGCCAGCACTCGCTGTGGCCCTCCTTCGCCGCGGTTCCCGCCGGCTGGACCACCGTCCACCCGGAGGACACCCGGCAGGCGTGCCTGGAGTACGTGGAGCGGAACTGGACAGACCTGCGCCCCAAGAGCCTCGTGGAAAGCATGGCGACCGACCCGTCATGAGACCTGTGAACCGACTGGGCGACCGGCTCGCGCGCCGCGGGTTCCTCGTGGGGGCGGGCGTCGCCACCACCGGAGCCGCCCTCGGCGCCGGAGCCGTCCTCACCGGCGGGGGCACGGCCCGAGCGGCCGTGCCCCCGCGTCCCGACCTGATGACCGCGGCCCTCGGCACACCGCTGGAGGAACTGCCCGAAGCCGTGCGGCAGGCCCGAGCACGCGGCGACCGCGCGGATCCCGCCGCCGCCCGCGCGACGCGGGCGGCGAAGGAGCTGAAGCCGTTCCGGGACCCGCTCCCGGTCCCCCGCGTCCTGCGCGGGCGCGGGGGAGCCCTGACGGTCTCGATGCGGGAGGCACGGCTCAAGCTGCACGCGCAGCTTCCGCCCACCCGCCTGTGGACCTACGAGGGCAGCCACGTGGGCCCCACCGTCGAGGCCCGCCGCGGCCGTCGGCTCCGCATCGCCTGGGAGAACGACCTCAAGGGCGACTTCCCGGTCCCCGCGGTCCGGGTGCCCTTCGCCTACGACCCGGACCTGCCCCTGATGTGGGACCGGCCAGGGCGCGAGGGCGCGAAGGCCCGCGAGGACGTCGCCGCGCTCCCGCCGTGGACGGTGGTCCACCTGCACGGCGCGGTGACCGGCGGCGGCAACGACGGCTGGGCGGAGAACGCGCTGCTGCCCGGCGCCGCACAGCTCTCCGAATACCCCAACCGGCAGTCCGCGGCCGGACTCTGGTACCACGACCACGCCATGCACATCACGCACCTGAACGTGATGGCGGGCCTCGGCTCTGGCGCGTACCTCATCAGGGACGACGAGGAGGAGCGGCTGCGGCTGCCCGCCGGCGAGCGGGAGGTCCCGCTGGTCGTCTTCGACCGCAACCTCGACGTCGACAGCCGCGGCGAGTTCACCGGCGACCTGCTGTACAAGGGCATCGTCGTCGCCGACGACCCCTATGAGCTGGTACGGCCCTTCACCGGCCCGTTCAGCATGGTCAACGGTGTGATCTGGCCGTACCTGGACGTCGCCGCGGGCTGGTACCGCTTCCGCGCCCTGAACGCCGCCAACAACCGGCCCTACCTCCTGAAGATCCTCGACGAGGACGGCAGGGAACTGCCGCCCGAGGCGTTCGTGGTCATCGGCACCGACTCGGGGCTGCTGCCGAAGCCGGATCCGGTCACGGCGGGCGTGCCGCTCACCCCGGGCGAACGCGCCGACCTGCTCGTCGACTTCTCCCGCGTGCGCGGGCAGAGGCTCCGGCTCGTCAACGCCCACCCCGAACCGGGCGCCCGCGCCGACCTGATGCAGTTCCGGGTCGCGTCCAGGGCCGACCACGGCGGCTTCGTACCGCCCGAGCGGCCCTCGCCGTCCTTCACCCCCGTCCCCCTGCCCGCAGGCGCCCCCGAACGCCTGGTGGTCGTCACGCCCGTCTACCCCAAGGACCCCGAACTCTGGGAGATGGAGGAGGTCGCCGCGCCCGAGGGCGAGATGCCCATCGACGGCATCGTCCAGATCGAGGACGCGGGCGGCACCGTCCGTACGTTCAAGCGCGTCGCGGCCACCTTCGAGGACCCGGTGCGGTTCACCGTCGCCGCGGGCGCCACCGAACGCTGGAGCTTCCTCAGCCTGGAGAAGTCCGCGGGCGCCTACCCGCATCCCATGCACCTGCACGCGGTCGCCTTCCAGGGGCTCAGCCGCGACCTGTACGACGTCAGCGGCTTCACGTTCTTCGAGAAGGACGGCGGCGGCTACGGCGCGGGCACCGGCAAACCGCTCAAGCGGATCAAGGCGGGCGAGCTCACCGCGGCGGAACGCGGCCGCAAGGACGTCATCAGCCTGGCACCCGCCGAACTCGTCACCGTCGCCGCCCGGTTCGAAGGACCCGCGGGGCGCTTCATGCACCACTGCCACATCTACGAGCACGAAGACATGATGATGATGCGGCCCTTCGTCGTTCAGCCGAAGGCCGTCATGGACCTCGCTCCGCACGGCCCGAACGGCGGCCACGGAGCGCACTAGCGCACCGCGCCACCTCCCCAACTCCCACCCCCCTGCGGCCCCGGTCGCGGGCGCCACCGCGACCGGCACAGCGGGCCGGTCGCTCTGTCGCGCGCCCGCCTGCCGCCGTGCCACCACGCCGAGGAGATTCGCATGGCCACCAGCCCCGACCGACTGCCGCTCACCGCAGCACAGCTGGGACTGTGGTCCGCGCAACGCCTCGACCCGGCCAACCCGGTCCACCTCGCCGCCGAGTACGTGGAACTGACCGGGCCCCTGGACGAGGCCCTCTTCGCCGGGGCGCTGCGGCAGGCGGTGGGGGAGACGGAGGCCCTCGGCGTCGCCTTCGCCGCCGACGGGGACCGGGTGTGGCAGACCCCGGGCGCCGTGCCCCCGGCCGCGCCCGTCCTGCTCGACCTGCGGGGCGCGGCGGACGCCCGCGCCGAGGCCCTCGCCTGGATGGACCGGGACCGGTCGGTGCCGGTGGCCCTGGAGGGCGGCGAACTCTACCGGCACGCCCTGCTGCGCGTCGGCGAGCGGACCTGGCTCTGGTACCACCGCTGCCACCACATCCTCCTCGACGCCTACGGCTTCCTGCGGTTCGCCGAACGCGTCGCCGAGATCTACCGGGCGCGCGCGGCGAAGGAGGAGCCGCCCCCGTGCGGCTTCCGCCCCCTCGGGGAAGCCGTCGCCTTCGACCAGGAGTACACGGGGTCGCAGGCGGAGGCCGCCGACGCGGAGTTCTGGCACCAGCACCTCGCGGACCTGCCCCGCCCCGCCACCCTCGCCGCCGCCGAACCCCCCGGCGCGGCCCATCACTTCACCCGGCACCGGCTGACCCTGCCCGCCGGGGAAGCGGCGGCCCTGAACGCGTTCGCCGAGCAGTCCAGGGCGACCTGGCCCGAAGTCGTCATCGCCGCCTGGTCGCTGTATCTGACCCGGCTGACGGGCAGCGCCGAAGCCGTCGTCGGGCTGCCCGTGATGAACCGCATGGGCAGCGTCCTGTCCCAGGTCCCCACCACCGTCGTCAACGTCGTGCCGCTGCGCGTCCCGGTCCCCGCGCGCGACCCCTTCGGCACGCTGGTCAGGTCCGTCGTCCGGGGGCTGCGCCGACAGCGCCGCCACCAGCGCTACCGCGGTGAACAACTCCGCCGCGACCTCGGCCTGTTCGGGCAGGGCCGCCGCCTGGTCGGACCCCAGCTCAACCTCAAGCCCTTCCCTGCCGAACTGTCCTTCGGTGCCTGCGCGGGCACCACCCACTACCTGGCAGCCGGAGCCGTCGACGACCTCACCGTCACCGTCAGCGGCCAGACCGGGGCCCGCGGCCTCGACATCACCTTCGACGCCCACCCCGACCTGTACGACGCCGCCGACGTCGCCGCCCACGCGCGGCGCTTCACCTCGCTCCTGGAACGGCTCCCGTCCTTGGGCACCGGCCTCCCCACCGGCCGGGTCCGCGTCCTGGAACCCGCCGAGGAACAGCGGGTCCTCGACGACTTCAACGCGGCGGCCGACGCCGGGACGGACCACGCCCCCGACCTCTCCGCCGCGTTCGACGCACAGGCCGCCCTGACCCCGGGGGCCGTGGCGGTGCAGAGCGGCGACCGCCTGCTGACGTACGGCGAACTCCGCACGCGCGTCGACGCGTTGAGCGCGGTGCTGCGCGCCCGGGGGGCCCGCCGCGGCACCCTCGTGGCCGTCGCCCTGCCCCGCACGGAAGCCCTCCCGGTCACCCTGCTCGCCGTCGCCAGGACCGGCGCGGGCTATGTGCCGCTCGACCCCGACTATCCCGCCGACCGTATCCGGCACATGCTGGACGACAGCGCGCCGGTGCTCCTCGTCTCCGACCGGGCGGACCGCGCCGAGCCCTGGCGCACGGACGTGGCCACGGTGACGGTGGACGCCACCGGGGTGGCGGACCCGGCCGGGGTGGCGGACCCGGCCGAGGTGGCGGACCCGGCCGAGGTGGCGGACCCGGCCGAGGTGGCGGACCCGACCGGGGTGGCGGACCCCGCAGGGACGGCGACCGAGCCCCCCGCCCACCAGGAGCCCGCCGACGCGCGGGAAGCGGCCCCGGCGCCGCACCCCGCCGACACCGCGTACGTCATCTACACCTCCGGGTCCACCGGGCGCCCCAAGGGCGTCGTCGTCCCGCGCGGTGCCCTCGCCAACTTCCTCGCGGCCATGGCCGACCGGGTCCGGCTCACCCCGCGCGACCGGCTGCTCGCCGTCACGACGGTGTCCTTCGACATCGCGGCCCTGGAACTCTTCGTGCCGCTGCTCAGCGGTGCCCGCGTCGTGCTCGCCGGGACCGGCGACGTACGCGACCCCTTCGCGCTGCGCGACCTGATCGAGGTCTCGGCCCCGACGGTCATGCAGGCCACCCCCTCCCTGTGGCGGGTGCTCAGCGAGGCCGCCCCGCAGTCCCTCACCGGCGTGCGCACGCTCAGCGGCGGCGAGCCCCTGCCGCCCGACCTCGCCGCGAGGCTGCGGGAGCTGGGGGCGGGCCTGACCAATCTGTACGGGCCGACCGAGACGACGATCTGGTCCACGGCCGGCGCCCCGGCCGCGGGCGATGCCCCGCACGTCGGGTCCCCGGTGCGCCGGACCCGCGCCTACGTCCTCGACGCCACCCTGAACCCGGCCCCCGTGGGCCGCACGGGAGAGCTGTACCTGGCCGGGTACGGCGTCGCCGACGGCTATCTGCACCGGACCGCCCTGACCGCCGAACGTTTCCCCGCCGACCCCTACGGGCCGCCGGGTACCCGCATGTACCGCACCGGCGACCTCGCCCGCTGGCGCCACGACGGCGTCCTCGTCCTCGCGGGCCGCGCCGACGAACAGCTCAAGATCCGCGGCCACCGGGTGGAGCCGGGCGAGATCGAGGCCGCCCTCCTCGCCCACCCCGGCGTCCGGGAGGCCGCGGTGGTCGCACGCCCGGTGCCGGAGGGCGGGACGGCGCTGGTCGCCTACTACGTGGAAGCAGGTGCCGCGGGCGCCCCAGGGGCGGAGGGCGCGGACCCGTCCGCCGACGCGGCGGGTGCCCTCGGGACGGAGGAGGCGGGCGGGTCGGCCGCCCCGTCCGCCGATGCGTACGCCGACGCGGCGGGGCTCCGCGCCTGGCTCGCGCGGGGCCTGCCCGAGCACATGGTGCCCGGCCTCTTCGTCGCCCTGCCCGCGCTGCCCCGCACGCCCAACGGCAAGACCGACCGCGGGGCGCTCCCCGCGCCCGCCGCGGGGCCGGGCGCGGCGGGCCGGGCGCCGCGCGCGGGTGCCGAGGCGCTGCTGTGCGCGCTGTTCGCCCGTGTGCTCGGACTCCCCGAAGCCGGCGTCGACGACGACTTCTTCGCCCTCGGCGGGCACTCGCTTTCCGGCGCCCGCCTCGTCACCGCGGTACGGGCGGAGGCGGGCGTGGAACTGCCCGTCCGGGCCCTGTTCGACCACCCGACCCCCGCCGCGCTGAGCGCCCTCATGGATAAGGCCGCCGCGTCCACGGAACCGCTGCGGCCGCAGCCCAGACCCGGGCGCCTCCCGCTCTCCTTCGGCCAGCGGCGGCTCTGGTTCCTGTACGCGGCCGAGGGCCCGGACGCCGCGTACAACATCCCCCTCGCCGTACGGCTCACCGGCCGCCCCGACCTCGGCGCGCTGCGGCAGGCCGCGGGTGACCTGGCGCGCCGGCACGACGTGCTGCGCACCGTGTACCCCGCCACCGCGGGCGAGCCGTACCAGCAGGTCCTGCACGGGCCCGACGCGGACCCCGAAGTCACCGCCCACCGGGTGACCGAGGAGGAACTGGAGCGGCGGCTCACCGCGGAGGCCGCGCGGCCCTTCGCCATCGACCGTGAAGTGCCCCTGCGCATCGTGCTGTTCAGCACCGAAGGCGGCACCGGAGGCGGCGTCGCCGACGGCACCGGAGACAGCACCGGAGGCGAAGAGCACACCCTGCTCCTGGTGCTGCACCACATCGCGGGCGACGAGGCGTCCCTCGCCCCGCTCCTGAAGGACCTGGCCCTGGCCCACGCGGCCCGCAGCGAGGGCCGCGCCCCGGCCCTGACACCCCCCGCGGTCGACTACGCCGACTACACCCTCTGGCAGCGGCGCGTCGTCGCCAGGGACGACACCCGACACGCCGACCATTGGCGTGACCAACTGAACGCCGCACCCGCCCAGCTGACCCTCCCGTGGGCGAGGCCCCGCCCCACCCGGGCCGGAGGACCCGCCGCGACCCACGACTTCACCCTCGACGCAGGACTCCTCGCGCGGGTACGCGACCTGGCCCTGACCTCCCGTACCAGCACCTTCATGGTGCTGCACGCCGCCTTCGCCGCCACCCTGTCCCAGCTGGGCTGCGGCGAGGACATCGTGCTCGGCACCCCGGTCGCGGGCAGGGACGACGAGGCGCTGCGCGACGCGGTGGGCCTGTTCATCAACACCGTCGTGCTCCGCGCGGACCTCACCGGGGCACCGGACTTCAGGCAGCTCCTGGAGCGGGTCAGGGAGACCGACCTGGCCGCCATCGACCACCGGACGCTGCCGTTCGAGCGCGTCGTCGAGGCCGTCAACCCGCCGCGCGAGCCCGGCCTGAGCCCGCTCTTCCAGACACTGTTCGCGGTCCGCGAGGAGTTCTCCGCGGAGCCCGTGTTCCCCGGCCAGAGCGGCCGTCCGCGCCTCGTCGACACCGGCCTCGCCAAGTTCGACCTCCAGTTCACCGTCAGCGAGGACACCGCGCGCGGCACCGCCCGCGGACAGCTCGAGTACCGCCGCGACCTCCTCGACGCCCCCGCGGCCGTCCGCGTCGCCGACGCGTTCGTCCACCTCCTCGACCAGGTGACCGCCGCCCCCGACCGCCCGCTGCCCACGGTCGACGTCCTGCCCGCCGCCGAACGCGCCGGGCTCCTGGCGGCCGCGGACACCACCGAACGGGCCGTGCCCGCCGTCGGCCTCGGCAGGCTCTGCGCCGAACAGGCCGCGCGCACCCCCGACAGGACCGCCCTCGTCAGCGGCGCGGAACAGCTCTCGTACCGGGACCTAGACGACCGCTCGGCGCGCCTCGCCAGCCTCCTCACCCGCCACGGCGCCGCACCCGGCACCCTCGTCGGCGTCAGCCTGCCCCGCGGCACCGGCCTCCTGGTCACCCTCCTCGCCGTGGCCCGGACCGGAGCCGCCTATCTGCCCGTCGACCCCGACTTCCCCGCGGAGCGCGTCCGACGGCTGCTCGCCGACGCCGCCCCCGCGCTCCTCGTCACCGACGGCGCCACCGCGGCGGCCCTCCACCCCGCGCCCCGCACCGGTGACACAGCCCCGGAGCGGGACCTCCTGCTCCTCGACGACGAGCGGGTGCGCGACGAGCTCACCCGGTGCGAACCGCTGCCGCCCGCCACCCCCCTCCACGGCGACCAGCCCGCCTACGTCATCCACACCTCGGGCTCCACCGGCCACCCCAAGGGCGTCGTCGTCACCGAGCGGGCCGTCACCAACCTGCTGCTCTGCCTGGCCGAGACGCTGGATTTCGACGGCACCGAGCGGCTCCTCGCGGTGACCACCGTCGGCTTCGACATCGCCGTGCTCGAACTGTTCCTGCCCCTGGTCACCGGCGGCACCGTGATCCTCGCCGACCGCGACCAGGTCCGCGATCCCGCCCTGCTCGCCGCACTCCTCGGGGACCGCGACGCCACCGTCATGCAGGCGACGCCCTCCCTGTGGCGTGCGCTCCTCGACGCCGAGCCGCAGGCCGTGCGGGGGCGGCGCGTCCTGACCGGCGGCGAGGCCCTCACCGCCGAACTCGCCCGCGGACTCACCTCGTACGGCGCCGAGGTGGTGAACCTGTACGGCCCCACCGAGACCACCGTCTGGTCCACTCTCGCCGCCCTGTCCGCGGACGCGGCCGACGAGCCGCACGTCGGCAACCCGCTGTGGAACACCCGCGCCCACGTCCTCGGGCGCGGCCTCAGGCCGGTGCCCGACGGGATCACGGGAGAGCTCTACCTGGCCGGTGACGGACTCGCCCAGGGATACCTGGGCCGGCCCGGCGCGACCGCCGAACGCTTCACCGCCGACCCCTACGGGCCGCCCGGAAGCAGGATGTACCGCACCGGCGACCTCGCCCGGCGCCGCCCCGACGGCACCCTCACCGTCGTCGGCAGGGCCGACCACCAGGTGAAGATCCGGGGCCACCGCGTGGAGCCCGGCGAGGTCGCGGCGGCACTGCGCACCGATCCGCGCGTCAAGGACGCCGCCGTCGTCGCGCACACCGGACCGCGGCACCCGGCTCCGGTGCTCGTCGCCTACGTGGTGGGTCCCCGCGACGAGGCGCAGGCACAGCAGGTCCGCGAGGCCCTGAAGGACCGTCTGCCGGACTACCTGGTGCCCGCCGTGTGCGTCCCGGTGGACGCCCTGCCGCTGACACCGAACGGCAAGCTCGACCGTGCCGCGCTGCCCGAGCCGCGGCTGCGCGCCGGTGCCGGGCGGGCGCCGCGCGGACAGCGCGAGGAACTGCTCGCCGGACTGTTCGCCGAGGTGCTCGGCGTGCCGCACGTCGGAGCCGACGACGACTTCTTCCAGCTCGGCGGCCACTCGCTGCTCGCCGCCCGGCTCGCGGGCCGGGCCGCCGCCGCGCTCGGCCCCTCCGGGCCGACCGTCCGGCACGTCTTCGAGACGCCCACCGTCGCGGGGCTCGCCGAGAGGGCGCGGGCCGCTTCCGCCGCGGGCGCCGGGGCGGACATCGCGGACGCCGGAGCAGGCGCGGAGGCGGGCGCGGGTGCGCGAGCGGGCGTCGCGGGCGCGGGCCCCGTGTCCGGTGGCGTGCCGCGGCCCGTCCTCGCCCGGGTGCGACAGCGACCTGAACGTCCGCCGTTGTCGCCCGCCCAGGCCAGGCTCTGGTTCCTCAGCGGGCTCGAAGGCCAGGACACCGCCTACCACCTGCCGTTCCTGCTCACCCTCGAAGGGGACGTCGACCACACCGCGCTGCGCACCGCGATCCTCGACCTGGTCGAGCGCCACGAGGTGCTGCGCACCGTCTTCCCCGCCGCCGACGGCACCCCCCACCAGCAACTCCTCGACCCCACCGTGCCGTTCGAAGAGCGCACCGTCGCCGACGCCGACGCGCGCGAGGCCGCCCTCGACGACCTCTGCCTGCGCCCGTTCGACCTCGCCACCCGGCCGCCGCTGCGCGTCACCGTGCTGCGCGAACCCACCCGTACGACGGTGCTGCTGCTCCTGCACCACATCGCGGGCGACGAAGGGTCGGTGGAGCCGCTCCTCACCGACCTGTCCACCGCCTACGCCGCACGGTGCGCGGGGAAGCAGCCCGACTGGCCCGCCCTTGAGATCGGTTACGCCGACTACGCGCTGTGGCAGCGGGACCTCCTCGCGGGCCCGCACCACCGGGAGCACCTGGGCTTCTGGCGCGGCGCCCTTGCCGGTGCCCCGCGCGTCCTGGAACTGCCCACCGACCGGCAGCGCCCCGCCCGGCCCAGCGGCCGCGGCGGCTTCGTTCCCGTCGACGTTCCCGACGAGGTGGCGGCGGCGGTACGGCGGCTGGCGCGGGAAGCCGGAGTCACCCCGTTCATGGTGGTCCAGGCCGCGGTGGCGGCGCTCCTGCGCGCGGTGGGCGCGGGTGACGACATCCCCCTCGGCGTGCCCACGGCGGGCCGCGGCGAGCGCGCCACCGAGGCCCTCGTCGGCTTCTTCGTCAACACGCTGGTGCTGCGCACCGACCTGTCGGGACGCCCCACGTTCCGGGCCCTGCTCGACCGTGTGCGGGCCACGACCCTGGACGCCTTCGACCACGCGGACGTGCCGTTCGAGCGGGTGGTGGAGGACCTCAACCCGCAGCGCTCGGCCGCCAACCCGCTGTTCCAGGTGATGCTGACCTACCAGAGCCGCACCGCGCCCCCGTTCACGGCACCCGGCGTCGACGCCGCGTTCCGGCTGCGCGAGACACCCACCGCCAAGTTCGACCTGACCTTCGGCTTCACCGACCACCTGGACTCCGGGCGGCTCGAAGGCGCCGTCAACTACAGCGCCGACCTCTTCGACCCCGCCACCGTCGAACGCCTCGCCCGCTGCCTGGTCACCCTGCTCGGTGCCGCCACCGCCACCCCCGACGAACCCCTGGACCGCCTGCCCGTCCTCACCCCCGACGAGCACGCCGCCCTCCTGGACGCGGGGAACCCCGGCGCGGTCCTCGACGGTCCGGTCCACGACGGCGCACCGGACGTGGCCGCGCGCTTCGCCGCCGCCGCGGCAGCCCACCCGGACGCCGTGGCCGTACGCCACCAGGGGCACTCCCTCACGTACCGGGAACTCGACCGGCGCACCAACGCCACCGCCCGGCTCCTGATGGCCCGCGGCGCCGGACCGGAGCAGCGTGTGGCGCTGCTCCTGCCGCGCTCCCTCACCCTGGTCGAGGCCGTCGTCGCCGTCGCCAAGACCGGCGCCGCCTACGTCCCGCTCGACCCCGGCCACCCCGCCGACCGCCGCACCTGGACGCTCACCGACGCCGCCCCCGCCCTCGTCCTCACCGACGCCACCACCACGCACCTGCTCCCCGCGGGCCCGCACGCCTGGGACGCCCTCGACCTGGACGACCCGGCGACCACCGCGGCCCGGGACGCCCTGCCCGACGGTCCCGTCCACGACGGCGAGCGCCCCGCGCCGCTCGACCCCGAACACGCCGCGTACCTGATCTACACCTCCGGCTCCACCGGCCGCCCCAAGGGCGTCGTGGTCACCCGCCGCAACCTCGCCCGGCTCTTCGACGCCACCCGGGACCGCTTCGCGTTCGGGCCCGCCGACGTGTGGACGCTGTTCCACTCCTACGCCTTCGACTTCTCCGTCTGGGAGATGTGGGGCGCGCTCCTGCACGGCGGACGCCTCGTCGTCGTGCCCGCGGACGTCACCCGGTCCGCCCCCGACTTCCTGCGGCTGCTGCACGACGAGGGCGTCACCGTCCTCAACCAGACCCCGTCCGCCTGCTACCAGCTCACGGAGGCCCTGACCGCCGGCGAAGGCCCGCGCCCCGCCGCCCTGCGCTGGATCGTGTTCGGCGGCGAGGCCCTCGACCCGGGGCGCGTGGCCCTCTGGACGGCGCTGCCCGACGCGCCCCGGCTCCTCAACATGTACGGGATCACCGAGACCACCGTGCACGTCACCCAGTACGAACTGACCGGGCAGCGGATCCGCGACGCCGCCGCGCGCGGCGCGAGCCCCGTCGGCCGCGCCATCGACGACCTGCGCCTGTACGTCCTCGACGGGGCGCTGCGCCCGGTGCCGCCGGGCGTCACCGGTGAACTGTACGTCGCGGGCGGCGGCCTGGCCCGCGGCTACCGCGGCCGGTCCGCACTCACCGCGGACCGCTTCGTCGCCGACCCCTACGGCGCGCCCGGCACCCGCATGTACCGCAGCGGCGACCTGGCCCGCAGGACCGCCGACGGAGAGCTGCACTACCTCGGCAGGGCCGACCGGCAGATCGCCCTGCGCGGCTTCCGGGTGGAGACCGCGGAGATCGAAGCTGTCCTGTGCGGCCGCGGCGGCGCCCCCTCGGCCGCCGTCGTCCTGCGCACCGACCTGCCCACAGGGCCCGGCCTCGTCGCCTACACCACCGGCGGCATCGACCCACGGACCCTGCGGGCGGCGTGCGCGGAGACACTCCCCGAGTACATGGCCCCCACCGCCTTCGTCGCCGTCGGCGCACTGCCGCTGACCGCCAACGGCAAACTGGACACGGCCGCCCTGCCGCTGCCCGAGCAGCCCCGCGCCGAGGGCGGCAGGGCCCCGCGCACCGAGCGGGAACGGCTGCTCGCCGACCAGTTCCGGGCCGTCCTTGGCTGCGGCCCCGTCGGCCTGGACGACGACTTCTTCGTGCTCGGCGGCCACTCGCTGCTCGTGACCCGGCTCGCGGGCCGCATCCGCGACGCGCTGGGCGTCACCCTGCCCGTCCGCACCCTCTTCGAACGCCGGACCGTCGCCGAACTCGCCGCACACCCCGACCTCGCGGACACCCCGGATCCGACACCCGCGGCGACCGGCCCGGGGCACGCGACGGCATCGGCGCCGACCGGTCCGGGCCACGCACCCGCGCCGAGGCCGAGGGCGGCACGCCCCGAGCACCTCCCGCTCTCCCCGGCCCAGGCCCGCCTGTGGTTCCTGCACCGGCTCGCCGGGTCGGCCACCACGTACACCGTGCCGCTGCTCCTGCGCCCGCGCGGCGCCCTCGACACCGACGCCCTGACCCGCGCCCTCACGGCGCTGACCCGCCGTCACGAGATCCTGCGCACCGTCTACCCCGAGCACGAGGGCCGCCCCGTGCAGCAGGTCCTGCCCACCGCCGCCCCGGCGCTCGCGCCCGCCGCCGTCGCCCCCGACGACACCGTCGAGGACACCGCGCGGCGCCTGGCCGCCGTCGAGTTCGACCTGGAGCAGGAGCCGCCGCTCCGCGCCCACCTGCTCACCGCCCCGGACGGCACCCGGGCCCTGCTGCTCGTCCTGCACCACATCGCCTTCGACGAGCGGTCCACCGCACCCCTCACCCGCGACCTCGCCGCGCTGTACGCGAGCGCGCTGCACGGCACACCCGAGCCGCCCGCACCGCGCATGCAGTACGCCGACTACACACTCGCGCAGGTGGACGCCCTCGCCGCGCGCGAGGAGCGGCTGCTCGCCCACTGGCGCACGGCCCTCGCGGACGCACCCGCCGAGATCCGGCTGCCCCTCGACCGGCCGCGCGCCGCCGAGGTCGACCAGCGCGGCGACTCCGCCGAGTTCACCGTCCCCGCAGCCGTCCACCGCGCCGCGGCACAGCTCGCCGCCGACAGCGGGACCACCCTCTTCATGACCCTCCAGGCGACGCTCGCCGCGCTGCTCACCGCGCACGGCGCGGGCACCGACCTGCCCCTCGGCACCGTCCTCAGCGGCCGCGACGACGAACGCCTCCAGGACCTGCCGGGCCTGGTCGCCAACACCGTGGTGCTGCGCACCGACACCTCCGGCGACCCCTCGTTCCGCGACCTGCTCGCCCGCGTACGGGACACCGACCTGACCGCGTTCGAACACGGCGAGCTGCCCTTCGAACGACTGGTGGACGAGCTCGCCCCCGAACGGTCCCTCTCCCGGCACCCGCTCTTCCAGGTCGCCGTCATCCACCAGAACGCGCCCGCGCACACCGTGGACTTCGCCGCCGTGCCCACCGAGGTGCAGCTCGTGGAGACCCGCGGCGCCAAGTTCGACCTGACGCTCGCCGTGGTCGAGCGGCACGGCAGGGACGGCCTGCGGGCCGCGTTCAACTACCGCACCGCGCTGTTCGACCGGCGGACGGCCGCCGCCCTCGGCCGCCGGTTCACCGCACTCCTCGACTGGCTGTGCCGCCACCCCGACCGGCCGATCGGCGAGGCCCCCGTCACCGACGCGGAGGAGCGCCGGGCCCTCGCCCGCCGGACCGCCGAGGCACGGCACGACGTACCCGCCACGACGCTGCCCGCACTCGTGCGCCGCCAGTGCGCCCGCACCCCGGCGGCGGAGGCACTGCGCGACGGCGCCCGCCGCTGGACGTACGCCGAGTTCGACACCGAGGCCGACCGGATGGCCGGGCTGCTCGCCGAGCGCGGCGTGGGCCGCGGCGACGTGGTGGCCGTCGCGCTGCCGCGCTCCGCCGAACTCGTGCTCGCCCTGCACGCCGTGCAGCGGGCCGGCGCCGCCTACCTGCCGGTCGACCCCGACTGGCCCGCCGCCCGCGTCAGGTCGCTGCTCACCGACGCCGGGGCCGTGCTCCTGGTCGCCGCGTCGACGGCCCCCGGCCTCGGCTGCGCGCCCGTGCCCGAACCCGGCACGGACGGGGAACTCCCGCCCCTCGCCCCGCGCGACGGGCTGCCGCCACTGCTCGACCTCACCGCGCAGGCCGTGCCCGGCCGCAGCGCGAAGCCACGGGCCGCGGAGCCCGGCGACCCCGCGTACCTGATCTTCACCTCCGGCTCGACGGGCCGCCCCAAGGGCGTCGTCGTCCCGCAGTCGGCCGTCGTCAACCGGCTCCTGTGGGCCCAGGACACCTACCGCCTCACCGCCGACGACCGGGTGCTCCTGAAGACACCGGCCACCTTCGACGTGTCCGTGTGGGAGCTGTTCTGGCCGCTGCTCGCCGGAGCCGGCCTGGTGGTCGCGGGGCCCGACGACCACCGCGACCCGGCCCGCGTCGCCCGGCTGCTGCGCGAGCACGCCATCACCACGGTGCACTTCGTGCCGTCCATGCTGGCCGCCTTCACCGCCGCCGCCGAACCCGGCGACTGCGCCGCGCTGCGCCGCGTCCTCGCCAGCGGCGAGGCCCTGACCGCCGCGGTCGTCGCCGACACGCTGCGGCTCGCTCCGCACACCGCCGTGCACAACCTGTACGGACCCACCGAAGCGGCCGTCGACGTCACCGCCCGGCACGTCACCCCGCACGACGTCACCTCGGGCCGCATCCCCATCGGCCGCCCCGTGTGGAACACCGAGGCTCTCGTCCTCGACGACCGCCTGCGCCACCTGCCGCCCGGAGCCACCGGTGAGCTCTACCTCGCCGGCGCCCAGCTCGCCCACGGCTACCGGGGCCGCGCGGCCCTCACCGCCGAACGGTTCGTCGCCCACCCCTACGGCCCGCCCGGCGCCCGGCTCTACCGCACCGGCGACCTGGCCCGCCGCCGCCACGACGGCGAACTCGAACACCTGGGCCGCACCGACGACCAGCTGAAGCTGCGCGGCCAGCGCGTCGAACCCGGCGAGATCCAGACGGCCCTGGAGACCCATCCGCGGGTCGCCCACGCCGCGGTCGCCGCCCGCACCGACACCCGGACCGGCACGACGCACCTCATCGGGTACGTGGTCCCGCGCCCGGCGGACGCCCCCGAGGACCTGCTCGCCGCACTCAGGGCACATCTCACCGCCCGCCTGCCCGCGCACCTCGTCCCCACCGCCCTCGTCGAGCTCGATGCCCTGCCGGTCACGCCCAACGGCAAACTGGACCGCGAGGCGCTGCCCGAACCGGAGTTCACGTCCGGCGAGACCTGGGCGGAGCCGCGGACCGCGGCCGAACGGACCCTCGCCGGTGTCTTCGCCGACCTGCTGCACGTCGAGCGCGTCGGCCTCGACGACAGCTTCTTCGCCCTGGGCGGCGACAGCATCCTGTCCATCCAGCTCGTCGGCGCGGCCCGCAAGGAAGGGCTCCGCCTCACTCCCCAGGACGTCTTCCGGCAGCGGACGGTGCGCGGACTGCTGTCCGTCGCGGGGCAGGACGCGGCGGGCGCGGACGCGCTGGACACCTCGGCCCCGGACCCGGCCTCGGGCTCGGTGGCGCTGGTCCCCGGCGCCGACTGGCCGGTGACGCCGCTCCAGGAGGGACTGCTCTTCCTGTCGCAGTACGACGCGCAGTCCGGCCCGACGCACGACGCGCAGTCCGCTACGCACTCCGCCCCGCAGTCCGCTACGCGGTCCGGCTCGCGGGGCGACGCCGCCTCCGACACCCTCGACCCGTACCACGTACAGGTCGTGATCAGGCTGACCGGAGCCGTCGACCTGGCGCGGCTGCGCGCCGCCCTCGACATGGTGACGGAGCGGCACGTCCCGCTGCGCACGGCCTTCACCGGCGTCGACGGCACCTGGACGCAGCGCGCCGAGAGCAGTGTCCAGGCCGATCTGACCGAACTCGACCTGCGGCGCCGCCGCCCCAAGGAACGCGACCGGCGCGCCCGGCGGCGCGTCGAGGACGAGCGGATCCGCCGCTTCGACCTCGCCGCCGCGCCCCTGCTGCGCTGCGTCCTGATCCGCCACGACGACACCACCAGCGATCTCGTGCTCACCGCGCACCACCTCGTCGTCGACGGCTGGTCCGTGCCGCTCCTGGTGCGCGAGGTCCTGCACGGCTACGGCGGCACCGCCCTCGCCGACGCCCCGCACTACCCCGACCACCTCCGCTGGCTCGCCGCCCAGGACCGCGCGGGTGCCCGCGAGGCCTGGCGGGACGCGCTCGACGGGATCACCGGGCCGACCCTCCTGGCACCCGGACACTCCGGCGGCGACCTGCCCGAGGAGCACACCCTGCGCCTCGACGCCGAACTCACCGGCCGCCTCGGCGCGTTCGTGAGGTCCCGGGACCTCACCCTCAGCACCCTGCTCCAGACCGCCTGGGGACTGGTCCTCGGCGCCCACACCGGCCGCCGCGACGTGGTGTTCGGGACGGTGGTCGCCGGGCGCCCGCCGGAGGTGCCCGGGGCGACCGAGATGATCGGTCTGTTCGTCAACACCGTTCCCGTACGCGTCCGTACGCGCCCCGAGGAGACCGTGGAGGCGCTGCTCGCCCGGGTGCGGGACGAGTTCACGGCCCTGCTGCCGCACCACCACCTGGGTCTTGCCGACATCCAGCGCACCACCGGGCACGGCACGCTCTTCGACACGCTCACCGCCCTGGAGAACTACCCCGCCGACGAACTGTCCGCCCTGGGCGCCGCCGCGGGGCTCGGAGTCGACGACGTACGCGGCCACGACGCCACCCACTATCCGCTGACCTTCGTCGCCGTCCCCGGCCGCGAACTCACCCTGCGCTTCTCGCACAGGACCGGCGCCGTGCCCCGGGAGCGGGTCGTCGCCCTCGCCGGGCGCGTACGGCAGGTCCTGCACACCCTGGTGACGGCGCCAGGGACCCGGGTCCACACCCTCGACCTGCTCCTGGACGACGAGCGCACGGCACTCGCGGCAGCCCTGGCGGGGCCGCCCGCCGCACCCGTGCGCACCTGGGCGCGGCTCGTCGCCGAACAGGTGGCGGCGCGCCCCGGCGCGACGGCCGTGGACGCCCCCGACGGGGAGCTGAGCTACGCGCGGCTCGACGCGCGCGCCCGGCAGCTGGCGGCACGGCTCGCCAACGCGGGCGTCCGCCCCGGCGACGTCGTCGCCGTCGTGCTGCCGCGCTCCACCGAACTCGTCGTGGCGCAGCTCGCCGTGCAACAAGCGGGCGCCGCCCACCTGCCCGTCGACCCGGACTACCCCGACGAGCGGATCCGCCACATGCTGACCGACGCGGCACCCCGCCTGGTCCTCACCCACCGCGAGCTCGGCGCGCGCTTCACGGACGGGCTGTTCGTGGACGACGACGGCGACACGGCCGAGGACCATCCTGCGGGCTCCTTCCGGGACGTGCCGGTCACCGCCGGGCATGCCGCGTACGTCATCTACACCTCGGGCTCCACCGGCCGGCCCAAGGGCGTGGTCACCACGCACCGCGGGCTCGCGTCGCTGGCCGCCGCGCAGGCCGAGCGGCTGGCTCTCGACCCCACGAGCCGGGTGCTGCAACTCGCCTCGCCGTCGTTCGACGCCTCGGTGATGGAAACCCTCATGGCGCTGGCCACGGGCGCCACCCTGGTCGTCCCCGAACCCGGTCCGCTCGCGGGCGAACCCCTCGGCGAGACACTGGCGGCGCGGCGCGTCAGCCACGCACTGATCCCGCCGACCGCGCTCACCGGGCTCGCCCCGGACGGCCTCGACTCGCTGCGCACCCTGGTGGTCGGCGGCGAGGCCTGCGCCCCGTCCCTCGCCGCCCGCTGGGCGCCGGGCCGCCGCATGGTCAACGCCTACGGCCCGACCGAGGCCACCGCCTGCGTCTCCATGAGCGCCCCGCTCGACCCCGCGGCCCCGCCGCCCATCGGCACCCCCATGACCGGGGTGCGCCTGCACGTGCTCGACGGCATGCTGCGGCCGGTTCCGCCGCACGTGGTGGGCGAGTTGTACGCGGCTGGGCCCGGTGTGGCCGAGGGCTACCTGGGCCGCCCCGCACTCACCGCCGAGCGCTTCGTCGCCGAGCCGGGCGGCGCGCCGGGCAGCCGCATGTACCGCACCGGCGACCTGGTCTCCCGCGACGGGCACGGCGTCCTGCACCACCACGGCCGCGCCGACGACCAGATCAAGATCCGCGGCTTCCGGGTCGAGCCCGGGGAGATCGTGGCCGCGCTGCACGCCGCCGTTCCGCTGCGCGCGGCGGCGGTGACGGTGCACCAGGACGCGGCGGGCGGGCCGCGCAGGCTCGTCGGCTACTTGGTTCCGGCGGGGGAGCCTTCACCGGGGGAGTCCGCAGCGGGGCGGAACTCTGCGGGACCGGGGGACGGGGGAGCCGCCCTCGGTACCGACGAGGTACCGGGAGACGGGGGAGCCGCCCTCGGTACCGGCGAGGACTTCGGTGCCGGTACCGACGGGGGCTTCGGTGCCGACGTCCTGCGTGCCGCCCTCGCCCGGACCCTGCCCGACCACATGGTGCCGAGCGCCTTCGTCACCGTGCCCGCGCTCCCCGTCACCCCGAACGGCAAGCTGGACCGGGCCGCGCTGCCCGCGCCGGACTTCGCGTCGGCGGTCGGTGGTGCCGTGTGCGAGGGGCCCGAGGAGGAGGCCCTCGCGGCCGCCTTCGCCGAGGTGCTCGGGCTGCCGTCCGTCGGCGCCGAGGACGACTTCTTCGCCCTCGGCGGGGACAGCATCCTCTCCCTCCAGCTCGTCGCCCGCGCCCGCGCGGCAGGGCTGCGCGTCACCCCGCGGGAGATCTTCGAGCATCCCACCGTGCGCCGCCTCGCCGCGCTCCTGACGGCCCGTGGAGCCGCCCTCGCGCCGACGCGGACCGGCCCCGCCGTACCGGACATGCCCGGGACCGGCGCCGTCCCGCTGACGCCGATCATGCACTGGCTCGCCGGACGCGGGGGCCCCGTCGGCAGGTTCAGCCAGTCGATGCTCCTGACGCTCCCCGCGGGGATCACGCGGGACCGTCTCGGTGAGCTCCTCGCGGCGGTCCTGCGACGGCACGAGGTGCTGCGGGCCAGGGTGGACCTGACCGCCGGGACGTTCGAGGTGCCGCCGGTGGGCGACGGCGAGCACGTTGCGGCGGAGCGCGACACGGGGACGGCGGTCCTCGAACTGCGCACGTGCGACTGCCGGCTGAGTCCGGAGCAGCTGGACGCGGAGGTGTCCGAACTGGCCGACGGCCTAGACCCGGAGGCCGGGCGGATGGTGCGGGCTCGGGCCTACCTCCCCGCGGAGGGCGACGGCCGCCCCGGACACGCCGGTCGCGGCAGGCTGCTCCTCGTCGTCCATCACCTCGTCGTGGACGGTGTCTCCTGGCGCATCCTCCAGGAGGACCTCGCCCAGGCCTGGGCGGACATGGACGCGGGACGGCTCCCCGAACCCGCCCCCGTACCGACGTCCTTCCGCATGTGGAGCCACGCCCTGCGCCGGCAGGCGGCCCTGCGCGGCGGCGAACTCGCCCTGTGGCGCGACGTCCTGGACGCCCCCGGCTCGCTCCCGGGCGTCGCCGCGGGCCCGCTCGGCACGGTGGGCGACGCCCGGCACACCACCGTCACCCTCGCCCCCGAGCACACCCGGCCGCTGCTGACCCGGGCCGCGGAGGCGTACGGCGCCCGCGTCCAGGACGTCCTGCTCGCCGCGCTCGCCACCGCCGTGCGCGCCTGGAGCGGCGAGGACACGGTGCGCTTCCTCGCCCATGTCGAGGGGCACGGCCGCGAGGAGCACATCGAGGACGGCCTCGACCTGTCCCGTACGGTCGGCTGGTTCACCAGCCTCTACCCGGTGCGCCTGGAGGCCGCCGCCGACGAGCCGCCGGGGCGGACGGTCGCGCGCACCAGAGACCTGCTGGGGCGCCTGCCCGACAGCGGCATCGGCCACGGCCTGCTGCGCCACCTGGCACCGGAGCACACCGCCGGACTCGCCGCGCTGCCCACGCCGTCGCTCGCCTTCAACTACCTCGGCCGGTTCGGCGCGGGCACCGCGGCCGCCGAGCGGGCCTGGACCACGGCGCCGGAAGCGGGCGTCCTCGGCGGTGCCGTGGACGACGCGCTGCCGATGGCGCACGCGGTGGAGGTCAACGCCGTCACGCGGGACACCCCCGCGGGCCCCGCACTGCACACCCGGTTCACCTGGGCGCCGGGTGCGCTCGCCGACGCGGACGCCGCCGGACTCGCCCGGCACTGGATGACGGCCCTGGAGACCCTCGCGGCCCCCGGAGCGTCCGGTGCCCCCGGCGCGCGAGCGCAGTCGCTCTCCCCGCTCAGCCCTGAAGAGACAGCACAGCTCGACGCCCGTTGGAGGAACCGGTGAGTGCGGAGTACGGCATCCATGGCACGGACGCGGACGCGGACAGGGACCCGGCCACGGAAACGGGCCGAGGCAGCGGCGGCGGGCTGGAGGACGTCCTGCCGCTCTCGCCCCTCCAGGAAGGCCTGCTGTTCCACGCGGACCTCGCCACCGGGTCCCTGGACGTCTACACGCTGCGCCTGGTGTTCCGGCTCCGCGGCGATCTCGACACCGGCGCGCTGCGGGCCGCCGTCGACACCGTGCTGCGCCGCCACCCCAACCTGCGCGCCGCGTTCCTCCAGGACGGCCTGGAGCGCCCGGTGCAGGCCGTCCCCGCCGACTGGACGGTGCCGTGGCGGGAGCGCGACCTGCGGGACGCGTCCGCGCACGACCGGACGGCCGAGGAGGAGCGGGTGCTGGAGGAGGAGCGCGCCCACCGCTTCGACCTGACCCGCCCGCCGCTGCTGCGGGTGACGCTGCTCAGGACCGGCGACGCCGCGTACACGCTGGTGCTGACCGCACATCACATCGTGCTCGACGGCTGGTCGATGCCGCTGTTCGGCAAGGAACTGTTCGAGGCGTACGCGCGCCGGCGCGACCCCGCCGCGCCCGGCCTGCCCACGCCCCGCCCCTACCGGGACTTCCTCGCCTGGCTCGCACGCCAGGACCGGGCCGCGGCCGAGCACGCCTGGCGCGAGGCACTCGCGGGGCTCGCCGAACCCACTCTCCTCGCGCCCGCCCCCACCGGCGCGGTCGTCCCCGCGCCCCCGCGGGAACGCGAACTGCGGCTCGCCCCGGGGACCGCCGAACGCCTCGCGACCCTCGGCGCCCGGCACGGGCTCACCCCGGCAAGCGTCCACCAGACCGCGTGGGGCGCCGCGCTCGCCCGCGTCACCGGGCGCTCCGACGTCGTTTTCGGCACCACCGTCTCGGGCCGCCCCGCGGACCTGGACGGCGCCGAGGCGATGATCGGCCTGTTCATCAACACCCTGCCCGTCGCCGTGCACGCCCCGCCGTGGCGCGGACTCGGCGCGACCGCGCGCGCCCTCCAGGGGCAGCAGGCCGCGCTCCTCGACCACCAGCACCTCGGCCTCGCCCGCATCCAGCAACTGGCGGGCCTGGGAGAGCTGTTCGACACACTCCTGGTCGTCGAGAACTTCGGCGTCGACTCCGAGGGACTCGCCCGGGTGCAGGCCGCCGCCGGTCTCACCGTCGATTCCGTGACCGGCGAGGACGCCACCCACTACGCGGTGACGCTGGTGGTCCACCCCGGCCCCCGCCCCCGGATCGTCCTGCGCCACCGGCCCGACCTGATCACCGCGGACCGCGCGGCGGCCCTGGGCGCCGCCTTCGTCCGCGTCCTTGACGCCCTGGCCGCCGACCCCGAACAGGCCCTCGGAGCGGTCGAACTCCTCTCGGCACCCGAGCGCCGCAGGGTCCTGGAGGACGGCGACGCCCTCCTGGAGGAACCGTTCCCGGACGCCGCGGACGACGGGCGCGGGGTCACCGGCGGCAGCATCACCGAGCGGTTCGCTGCCGTGTCCGCCCGGCACGCCGGGCGCGTCGCCGTCACCGACGGAGCCACCCACCTCACGTACGCCGAACTCGACGAGCGGTCCAACCGCGTCGCGCACCTGCTGCGGCAGCGCGGCGCGGGCCCCGGCACCCTGATCGCCCTGTCCCTGCCGCCGTCCGCCACGCAGCTCTGCGCGATCCTCGGCGTCCTCAAGTCCGGCGCCGGATACCTCCCGCTCGCCCCGGACGCGCCCGCCGACCGCGTCGCCGGTCAACTGGACACCGCGCGCCCGCTGCTCGGCCTCACCCTCGGCGACGGCACGCGTCCGCCCGGCACCGACTGGATCGCCCTCGACGCCCCGGACACCGCCCGCGACCTCGCCGCGCAAGCCGCCACCGCGCCGGACGTCACCGGCGACCCGCGGGCCGTCGCATACGTCATCCACACCTCGGGCTCCACCGGCCGCCCCAAGGGCGTGGTCGTCGAGCACCGCAACGTCCTGCGGCTCCTGGACGTCACCGACGAGGAGTTCGGCTTCGACCACACCGACGTCTGGACGCTGTTCCACTCGTACGCCTTCGACTTCTCCGTCTGGGAGATCTTCGGCGCGCTCCTGTACGGCGGCAGGCTCGTCGTCGTGCCCCGCGCGGTGACCCGGGCGCCCGAGGAGTTCGCCGCCCTGCTCCGCCGGGAACGCGTGACCGTCCTGAACCAGACGCCCTCGGCCTTCCACCAGCTCGCCGAAGCCGTGCTCGGCGCCACCGAGGGGCTGCCCGACCTGCGGACCGTCGTGTTCGGCGGCGAGGCACTGGACCCGGCACGGCTCGACGCCTGGCGCGCGCGGCACGGCGCCGACGGCCCCGACCTCGTCAACATGTACGGCATCACCGAGACGACCGTGCACGTCACCCACCACCTGCTCGACGACGCGGCGGAGGACGGCACGCCTCAGGACGGCACGCCTCAGGCCGACAGGGGGAGCGAGGCGCCTCTCAGCCCCGTCGGCCGGCCCCTGGACGACCTCTCCGTACGGCTGCTCGACTCCGCGCTGCGGCCCGTCGCCCCCGGCGCGATCGGCGAACTGTACGTCGCCGGGCCGGGCCTGGCCCGCGGCTACCTCGGCGCGACCGCGCTCACCGCCACCCGGTTCGTCGCCCACCCCTTCGGCCCGCCCGGTGACCGCATGTACCGCACCGGCGACCTGGCCCGGTGGACGGCCGACGGCGAACTCGACCATCTGGGGCGCGCCGACGAGCAGGTGCAGATCCGCGGGTTCCGGGTGGAGCCCGGCGAGGCCCGCGCCGCCCTGGCCGCACTCGACGGGGTCGCCGACGCCGTCGTCGTCGCCCGCCCCGCCCCCGACGGCGGCACCCGCCTCATCGGCTACGTCACCGCCGCCGGACCCGAACCCCTCGACCCGGCCGCGCTGCGCGCCGCGCTCGGTACGCGCCTGCCCGACTACCTCGTACCCGCCGCCGTGATCCCGGTGGACCACTGGCCCCTGACCGGCAACGGCAAGCTCGACCGCGCCGCGCTGCCCGCACCCGAGGAGCGGACCGAGGACGGCGGCAGGGCCCCCGCGACACCGCAGGAGGAGATCATCGCCGGGCTCTTCGCCGACGTGCTCGGGCGGCCCGACGTCAGCGCGGACGCCGACTTCTTCACCCTCGGCGGGCACTCGCTCCTCGCCACCCGCCTCGCCTCCCGCGTCCGCGGCGCCCTCGACGTCGAGATCTCGGTGCGGGACGTCTTCGAGGCGCCGAGCGTCGCCGCGCTCGCCGCCCGCCTCCGCACGGCCACCGCGGCCGGCACCCCGCTGCGGGCCGCCCGCACCCGCCCGCCGGAACTGCCCCTCTCGGCGGCACAGCGACGGCTGTGGTTCCTGCACCACCTGCACGGCGCCGACGCCACCTACACCATCCCCTTCGTGGCCCGGCTCACCGGACCGCTGGACGTCACCGCGCTGCGCGCCGCCGTCGTCGACGTCCTGACCCGCCACGAGAGCCTGCGCACCGTCTTCCCCGCCACCGACGGCCAGCCGTACCAGCACGTCCGCACGCCGGACGAAGTGCCCCCGCAGCTGCCCGTGGTGGACACCGCGGACGGCGAACTCGCCGCGCGGGTCGAGGAACTGACACGCACGGTCTTCGACATCGAACAAGACATCCCGCTGCGCGCGACACTCCTTCGGCTCGCGCCCGAGCAGCACGTCGTCGTCCTCGTCGTCCACCACATCGCCGCCGACCAGTGGTCGGCGCGGCCCCTCCTCACCGACCTCGCGACCGCGTACGAGGCGCGCTGCGCGGGCCGGCCGCCCCATCTGCCGCCGCTTCCCGTGCAGTACGCCGACTACGCCCTGTGGCAGCGCGAGACCCTGGGCGAACAGGGCCCCGAGGAGCAGGTTGCCTACTGGCGGCGGCAGCTCGCGGGCCTTCCGCAGGAGCTGACGCTGCCCGCCGACCGCGGCCGTCCCGCCGTGCCGAGCCACCGCGGCGGCTTCGCCCGCTTCACCGTGCCCGCCGCCGCGCACCGCCGGATGCGGGAACTCGCCAGGTCCCGGGCGAGCTCGCTGTTCATGGTCGCGCACACCGCGCTCGCCGCCCTGCTCAGCAAGGTCGGCGCCGGACACGACGTGGTGATCGGCACGCCCGTCGCGGGCCGCGCCGACACCGCGCTCGACGACCTCGTCGGCTTCTTCGTCAACAACCTCGTGCTGCGCACCGACGTCAGCGGCGACCCCACCTTCCAGGAACTGCTCGGCCGGGTGCGGGAGACCGACCTGGCCGCGTACGCCCACGCCGACGTGCCCTTCGAGCACCTGGTGGACGTGGTCGGCGAGGAGCGCTCCCTGGCCCGGCATCCGCTGTTCCAGGTGATGCTCGCGCACGAGAACCACGCGGGCGAGGAGATCGGGCTGCCCGGCGTCACCACCACGACGGTCCCCGCGACCGGCGGCGCCGCCAAGTTCGACCTGACGTTCACCCTCGCTGAGCGGGACGGCGCCGACGGCATCGACGGCGTCGTCGAATACGCGCGGGACCTCTTCGACGCCGCCACCGCCGAGGCGCTCGCCCGCCGCTTCGTCCGCCTCGTCGAAGCCGCGTGCGCGGACCCGGACGCGCCGCTGCACCGCCTCGACGTCCTCGACCCCGCCGAACGCGCGGCCCTCCTCGCCCCCGCCCCGGCCCCGGCGCCCGCCGCGCCCGCGGGCGCCGCCACCCTGCCCGGACTCTTCGCGGCCCAGGCCGCGGCGCACCCGGACGCCCCCGCCCTGGCCGGCGAGTCCGCCCTCGGCACCGGCGGCACCGAACTGACCTACGCCCGGCTCGACTCCGCGGCCGACCGCCTCGCCGAACGGCTCGTCGCGCACGGCGTGCGCCCCGAGGACCGCGTCGCCGTCGTGCTGCCCCGCACCGTCGAAGCGATCGTCGCGCTGCTCGCGGTCACCAAGGCGGGCGCGGTCTACCTGCCCGTCGACCCCGCCTACCCGGCCGAGCGCATCGCGTACATGCTCGACGACGCGGCACCCGTGCTCGCCGTCGTCGCGCCCGGGACCGACCACCCCGGCCTGAAGGGCCTGCCGCTCCTGACCCCGGACGCCGCCACGGCCGCGGAACCCGGCAAGGACCCCGGGGTCTGGCGCGAGCTGCGGCCCGACGCCGCCGCGTACGTCATCTACACCTCGGGTTCCACGGGTCGCCCCAAGGGCGTCGTCGTCACCCACGGCGGTCTGCCCGCCCTCGCGCGCACGGTGACCGACGCGTTCGGCACCGGACCCGGCTCCCGGGTCCTGCAGTTCGCCTCGCTCAGCTTCGACACCTCGGTGTGGGAGATCGTCATGGCGCTGCTCTCCGGCGCCGCCCTGGAGATCGTGCCCGCCGAACGCCGCCTCGGCGCGCCGCTCGCCGCGTTCCTCGCCGAACGCCGCGTCACGCACCTGACCGTGCCGCCCGCCGTCCTCGCCGCGCTGCCCGGCGACGCCGTGCCCGCGGGCGCCACGCTGATCGTCGCCGGCGAGGCCTGCACCCCCGAGCTGGTCCGCGAACGGGCGCACGGCACCCGCATGTTCAACTCCTACGGCCCCACCGAGACCACCGTCGACGCCACCCTGTGGACCTGCGACCCCGACGCGCTGCGCGAAGGCCCCGTACCCGTGGGCCGCCCCGTCGCCGAGACCGGCGTCCACCTCCTGGACGCGGCTCTCCAGCCGGTGCCGCCCGGCACACCGGGAGAGCTGTACGTCACGGGCTCCGGGCTCGCCCGCGGCTACCACCGCCGCCCGGGGCTGACCTCCGAGCGCTTCCTCGCCGACCCCTACGGTCCCGCGGGCACCCGCATGTACCGCACCGGCGACCTCGCCCGCCGGAACCCGGACGGCGACCTCGAATACCTCGGCCGGGCCGACGGCCAGGTCAAGGTGCGCGGCTTCCGCGTCGAACCGGGGGAGATCGAGGCGGCGCTCACCGCCCGTGCGGGCGTCGCGCAGGCCGTCGTGGTCGTCCGCACGGACCGGCCGGGGCAGCAGCTCCTGACCGGGTACGTGGTGCCCGCCCCGGGCGCCGCCATCGACCCGGACGCCCTCCGCGCCGACCTCGCCCGCGAACTGCCCGACTACCTCGTGCCCGCCGTCCTGGTGGAGCTGCCCGCGCTGCCGCTGAGCCCGCACGGCAAGGTGGACCGCGCCGCACTTCCCGTGCCGCTGTCCGGCACGGCCGACGACGCCCCGCCGACCGGGACGGCCGGGCGGATCGCGGAGCTGTTCGCGCAGGTGCTGCGGATCGGCTCCGTCGGCGGACACGACTCCTTCTTCGCCCTCGGCGGCGACAGCATCTCCTCCATCCAGCTCGTCGCCCGCGCCCGGCAGGCCGGGCTCGCCCTCACCGCCCGGCTCGTCTTCGAGCACCGCACCCCCGCCGCCCTCGCCGCCGTCGTCACCCCGGCCGACGCCCCGCGGGACGCCGACGACGGCACACAGTCCGGTCCCGCCCCGCTGACCCCCCTCATGCGGTGGCTGGCCCGGCACCCCGGCCACTGGCGCGGATTCCACCAGTCGGTCCTGGTCTCCGTACCGGCGGACCTCGAAGAGGAGCGGTTGCGCGCCGCCCTCGACGGGCTGCTCGCCGCGCACGCGATGCTGCGTGCGCGCGCGGTCACCGCCCCGGACGGGACGGTGACGCTCGATGCCGGGGTGCGGGACGGCGCCGCGGTGCGGGACGGCGCCGTTGTGCGGGACGGCGCCGTTGTGCGGGACGGCGCCGTTGTGCGGGACGGCGCCGCTGTACGGGACGACGCCCTACGGGACGACGACGCCCTACGGGACGGCGCGGGCGCTGCCCTGGCCCCTTCCGCCCCGACTGCCCCGACCGCCCCTTCCGCCCCGACTGCCCCGACCGCCCCTTCCGCCCCGACTGCCCTGACCGCCCTCACCGTCCTTGACGCCACCGACGCCGGCGCGGCGAGGCTGCGGGAGCTGATCGCCAGGGAGTCGGAGCGCGCGGCCGCCGCTCTGGACCCGGACGCGGGGCGCATGCTGCGGGCCGTCTGGTTCCGGCGCGGCAGCGGCGACGGACGGCTGCTGCTCACCGTCCACCACCTCGCCGTGGACGGCGTGTCCTGGCGCGTCCTGCTGTCCGACCTCGCCGAAGCCGTCACCACGGGCCGCGCCCCGGCCCGCCCCACGACCTCCTTCGCCCACTGGTCCCGCCGACTGGCGGCCACCGCCGACGCGTACGAGGAGGAGCGGCCGTACTGGCGGACGGTGCTCGCCGCCGCGCCCGATCCCCTGGCAGTCTCCGACGGCGCGGCGACGACGGTGGACGGCGGCGCGGGCGAGTTCCTGACCCGTCTCCCCGCCGACCTCACCGCCACCCTCCTCACCGACGTCGCCACCGCCTTCCACGCCCGGCACGAGGAGATCCTGCTCGCCGCGCTGGCCCGCGCGGTCGGCGGCGGCGAGGACGGCCTGCTCGTCGACGTGGAGTCGCACGGGCGGCACGAGGAACTCGTCGACGGGGCCGAACTGTCGCGCACCGTCGGCTGGTTCACCACCCAGTACCCGGTGCGGATCGGGGCCGGGCCCGGTGACCTCGGCACCTGCGTCAAGCGGGTCAAGGAGCGGCTGCGGGCCGTGCCCCGCCACGGCACCGGATACGGGCTCCTGCACGACCAGGCGGCCAGCGGCGCCCGGATCGCCTTCAACTACCTGGGCCGGTTCGGCGCGGACACCCCCGACGGCCACTGGAGCCCCGCCCCGGAGTCCGACGCCGTGCACCCCGGCGACCTGCCCGTCCTCCTCGACGGCCACGTCCTGGACATCAACGCCTCCACCCTCGACGGCGCGCACGGCCCGGAGATGACGATCCGCTGGACGTACGCCCGCGACCGCGTCGGCCACGAGCGGATCGCGGACCTCGCGGAACGCTTCACCGGCGCCCTGACCGAACTCGCCGCCCGGCACGCCGAACCCGGCTTCGCCGGCCACACCCCGAGCGACTTCCCGCTGCTCGCCCCCGCCCCGGACGACCTCGCCGCACTGGAGCGGCTGCACCCCGGCCTCACCGACGCCCTGCCGCTGTCCCCGCTCCAGCAGGGCCTCGCCTTCCACGCCCTCGCCGAGCCCGACGCGCCCGACGTGTACGTGGTGCAGCTGGAACTGGAGATCACCGGTGCCCTGGACCCGGCGCGCCTGCGGGACGCGGCACGGACCGTCGTCGCCCTGCGGCCCGCACTCGGCGCCGCGTTCCGCCAACTCCCGGACGGAACCCTGGCGCAGGTCGTCACCGCGGACGGAACGGCACCGGAGTGGCGGGAGCACGATCTCCGAACGGGATATGAGGGGGCGGGCGCGGCGGGCGAGGCCTTGACCCTGGCGCGCAATGGGGCGGAGGTGGCTGGTGACGCCTTGGTGCGTAGTGGGGCGGACGTGGCTGGTGACGCCTTGGTGCGTAGCGGCTCGGACGCGGTCGGCCAGGCCTCGATACGCGGCGGCTTGGACGCGGCTGCTGACGCCCCTGCTCGCAGCGGATCGGACACGGCCGGCGAGGCCTTGGCAAGCAGCAGGTCGGACGTGTCCGGTGCGGCCTTGGCCGTGGCTCGCGGCGGCTTGGACGTGGCTGCTGACGCCCTGGCGCACAGCGGGCCGGACGCCGTAGGCGAAGCCCCGGCGCACAGCGGCCCGGACGCCGCCGGTGAGGCCCCGGCCCGCAGTGGCCCGGATGCCGTAGGCGAGGCCCCAGCGCGCAGTGGCCCGGACGCCGCCGGTGAGGCCCCGGCCCGCAGTGGCCCGGACGCCGCCGGTGAGGCCCCAGCGCGCAGCGGCCCGGACGCCGTAGGCGAAGCCCCGGCGCACTGCGGCCCGGACGCCGTTGGCGAAGCCCCGGCCCGCAGTGGCCCGGACGCCGCCGGCGAGGCCCTGGCGCGCATCGCCGAACAGGACCGTACCCGGCGCTTCGACCTGACCAGGCCGCCGCTTCTGCGCCTCACCCTCGCCCGCCTCGCCGACGACCGCCACCGCCTGCTCCTCACCAGCCACCACCTGCTGCTCGACGGCTGGTCGGCGCCCCTGCTGCTCACCGACCTGTTCACCGCGTACGCGGGCGGAACACCGGTGCACCGGCGCCCCTTCGCCGACTACCTCGGCTGGCTGGCCGAGCGCGACCAGGACGCGGCCCGCGACGCCTGGCGCCGGGCGCTCGACGGGGTGCGCGAACCGACCCTGGTCGCGCCGGACGCGCGGGACACCCCGCCGGGCCTGCCCGCCGAGGCCGAACTCGTCGTCGACCAGGGGCGCACGGCGGCCCTCGAAGAGGCCGCCCGCACCGCGGGCACCACCCTCAACACGCTCGTGCAGACCGGCTGGGGGCTCGTGCTCGGCCGCCTCACGGGCCGCGACGACGTGGTCTTCGGCAGCGCGGTCTCCGGCCGCCCCGCCGAACTCGACGGCGTCGAGGCCATGATCGGCCTGTTCGTCAACACCCTGCCCACCCGGGTGCGCTGCGCGCCCGGCACCTCGATCGGCGCGATCGCCGCCGACCTGCACGCACGCCAACTGACCCTCCTGGACCACCAGTACGTGGGCCTCGCCGACATCCAGCGCGCCGTAGGGCTGCCCGCGCTCTTCGACACGATGACGGTGTTCGAGAACTACCCCTTCGACGAGGAGACCCTCTCCGACAGCGAACGCTCCGCCGGGCTCCAGGTCCGCGGCGTCGGCGGCCGTGACGCCAGCCACTACCCGCTCACCCTCGCCGTGACCCTGCGCGAGGGCCGCCTGCGGCTCGTGCTCAAGCACCGCCCCGACGTCTGGCCCACCGCGGACGCCGACCACGTCCTGCACCTCCTGGCCGGAGCACTCGAAGCCCTCGCCCACCGCCCCGACACCCCCGCAGGCGCCCTCGACCTGACCGTCGGCGACCCGTCCCTGCTCCACGCCGGGCCCCACGAGCCCCCCGAAGGACCGGGCATCGCCGCCACCGTCGCCGCGACCGCCGCGGCCCGGCCGGACGCCGTCGCCCTGCGCCCCCTGGCGGGCGGCCCGCCCGTCACGTACGCCGAACTCACCGCACGCGCAGCCGGCCTGGCCGCCCGTCTGCGCGCCGCGGGGGCCGGACCCGAGCGGGTCGTCGGCGTCCTGCTGCCCCGCTCCACCGACCTGGTGACCGCCCTCCTGGGCACCCTGTGGGCGGGCGCCGCGTTCCTGCCGCTGCACCCGGACTGGCCCGCCGCCCGCAGCAGGACCGTGCTCGCGGACGCCGGAGCGGTGGCCCTCGTCGGGGACGCGGACACCCGCTCCCCACTGGACGGCCTGCCCGTCGTCCCCGTCGTCCCTGTCGTCCCTGTCGCCCCCGTCGTCCCTGTCGTTCCCGTGGCCCCCGTCCGCCCCGTGGCCTCCGTGGCCCCAGCCCTCCCCGTCGACTCCGCAGCCCCGCTTGCCCCTGTCGACCGCGGCGCGGCCCGGCCCGACCCCGGGCCCCTCGGAACCCCCGCCCCGGAGTCCGTGGCCCCGCCCGCCGCCGTCGGGCCCGACCACCTCGCCTACGTCATGTACACCTCGGGCTCGACCGGCGTCCCCAAGGGCGTCGCCGTGACCCAGGCCGACGTCCTCGCGCTCGCCGCCGACCGCCGCTACGACGGCGCGGCGCACCGCTCGGTCCTGATGCACTCGCCGCACTCCTTCGACGCCACCACCTACGAGCTGTGGGTGACCCTGCTGCGCGGCGGGGAGATCGTGCTCGCGCCCGACGAGGCCCTCGACCCCGCGCGCTGGCGCGAACTCCTCGACGGCGCGGAGGCCGGCGCGGCCTGGTTCACCGCGGGTCTCTTCGCGCTCCTCGCAGAGCAGGCGCCGGAGGCCTTCGCGGGGCTGCGCGAGGTGTGGACGGGCGGCGACGTCGTGCCGCCCGCCGCCGTCCGCGCGGCCCTCGCCGCCGCACCCGGCCTGCGCGTCGTCAACGGCTACGGCCCCACCGAGACCACCACCTTCGCCACGGCGGGCCCCGTCGACCCGCGAGCGGCGTCCGACGGCACCCCCCTGCCCATCGGCACACCCCTGGACGGCGTCGGCGCGCGGGTCCTCGACGGCGCGCTGCGGCCGGTGCCACGCGGCACCGCGGGGGAGCTGTACCTCGGCGGCGGCGCACCGGCCCGCGGCTACCTGGGCCGCCCCGGACTGACGGCGGAACGATTCGTCGCCGACCCGTGGGGCGGCCCCGGAGCACGCATGTACCGCACCGGCGACCTGGTGCGGCTCCGCCCCGACGGCTCCCTCGACTTCCTGGGCCGCGCGGACGACCAGATCAAGCTGCGCGGCCACCGCGTCGAGCCCGGCGAGACCGAGGCCGCCCTGCGGGCCCTGCCCGGCATCGCGCACGCAGCCGTCCAGGCGCGCGCCGATCTGCCCGGCGGCCCCGGCCTGCTCGCCCACGTGGTCCCCGGGACCGGGGCCCTGCTCCAGCCGGATGCCATCCGGAAGGAGTTGCTCCGTACCCTGCCCGCCTACCAGGTGCCGTCCGCGGTCCTCACCGTGGACGAGATCCCCCTCACCGCCCACGGCAAGGTCGACCGCGCGGCGCTCCCCGCCCCCGCCGCCCCCGCCGTGCCCGCGGAGGAAGCGTCCGCGGCACCGTCGGGCCAGCGCGAGGAGTTGCTGTGCCGCCTGTTCGCCGACGCCCTCGGCGTCACCCGGTGCGGGCCGCACGACGACTTCTTCGACCTCGGCGGGCACTCGCTCTCCGCCATGCGCCTGGTCGGCGCGGCCCGCGCCGCGCTCGACGCCGAACTGTCCGTACGGGATCTGTTCACCGCCCGCACCCCCGCGGCCACCGCGGCGCTGCTGCGCCCCGCGCACCGGCCCGCGCTGCGCCCGGTCCTGCGCTCCACGGACGCCGAACTGCCCCTGTCCCCGGCCCAGCAGCGGCTGTGGTTCCTCGACCGGCTGGCCGACGAGCCCACCGCCGCCTACAACGTGCCCATCGCCCTGCGGGTCGCGGGCCGTCTCGACGCGGACGCGCTGCGCGCCGCGCTCGGCGACCTCGTCGCCCGCCAGTCCGCGCTGCGCACGGTCTTCCCCGACCGCGAGGGACGTGCCGTGCAGCAGGTACTCGCCCCCGCCGAGGTGGCCGTCGACCTGCGCGTCCTCGACGGCTGCGCGGCGGGCGCGGACGAGGAGCTGGGCCGGGCGGCCCGGCGGCCCTTCGCCCTCGACCGGGAGATCCCGCTGCGGGCGACGCTGCTGCGCGAGCGCGAGGGCCACGACGTCCTCCTGCTGCTCCTGCACCACATCGCCGCCGACGAATGGTCGGTGCGGCCCCTGCTGACGGACCTAGCCACCGCCTACGCCGCCCGCCGCGAGGGCACCGCCCCGCGCTGGGACGCCCTGCCGGTCACCTACGCCGACTACACGCTGTGGCAGCGGGAGACGCTCGGCGGGGGAGAGGCGGGACCGGAGGGCCCGGCCGGGGAGACCGGGGAGACCGGGGAGACCGGAAAGAGGGGAGACGGGGCCCAGGCGTCGGGATCCGGGACCGAGGTGCCGGAAGGCGGGCCCGAGGTGTTGGGCGCCGGGCCCGGGGAGCCGGAAGGCGGGCCCGGGGCGGCCGGGGAGCCCGGTGAGTCCGGGGAGCCGGGGGCGGCCGGGAGTCAGATCGCCTACTGGCAGCGGCAGTTGGCCGGGATCCCCGCGGAGCTGCCGCTGCCGCTGGACCGCCCCCGTACCGCCGACACAGGCACGGACGGCGACGTCGTCGAGTTCGCCGTGCCCGACGCGGTCCGCGAGGGCATCGCGCGGCTCGCCCGGCGCGCCGGTGCCACGCCCTTCATGGTCGCCCACGCCGCGCTCGCCGCGCTCCTGCGGCGCATCGGCTGCGGCACCGACCTGCCCGTGGGCACGCTCGTCGCGGGCCGGGACGAAGCCGCCCTGCACGACCTGGTGGGCTTCTTCGTGAACACGCTAGTGCTGCGCACCGACGCCGGCGGCGACCCGACGCCCGCCGAACTCGTCGCGCGCGCCAAGGCCGTGGACCTGGCCGCGTTCGACCACGCCGACGTGCCCTTCGAGCGGCTCGTGGACGTCCTGGAGGTGCCGAGGTCGCTCGCCCGGCACCCGCTGTTCCAGGTGATGCTCAACCACCAGACCCGCACCCCGGAGGGCCCGCGCCTCGGTGGGCTCGCCACCGCACCCGTGCCCGTGCACACGCGCACCGCCAAGTTCGACCTGACCTTCACGCTGGTCCAGGACCCCGGCCCGGACGGCGCCCTGAGCGGCGGCATCACCTACCGCACCGGCCTGTTCGACGCCGCGACGGTACGGGACCTCGCCGACCGCTTCCTGCGGGTGCTCGCCACGTTCGCCACCGCGCCGGACGCGCCCCTGAGCAGCCAGGACCTCCTGGACCCCGCCGAACGGCACCGCGTCCTCACCCAGTGGAACGCGGCCGAGGAGCCCGTCGAGGCCCCGGACCTGCCCGCCGCGTTCGCCGCGCAGGCCGCCCGCACCCCGGACGCCCCCGCCGTCATCGGCGAGGACCGGACCCTCAGCTACGGCGAACTCCTCGCGCGGGCCGACGCCCTGGCCACCCTGCTGCGGCGGCGGGGAGTGCGCGGCGGCGACCTCGTCGCGGTGCTCCTGCCGCGCTCGGTGGACCTGGTCGTCGCCGCGCACGCCGTGCACCGCGCCGACGCGGTCTACCTGCCCCTGGACCCGGACCACCCCGCGCCCTGGCTGACCGCCGCCCTCGACCGCAACCCGCCCCGCGCGGTCCTCGCCTGCACCGCCACGGGACGGCTCCTGCCGGACGCGGCACCCTGGCCCGTCCTGCTGCTCGACGCCGACGCCGCCCCCGACGCGGGCCGGGCGGAACCTCACGACCGCGCCGCCCACCCGGACACGCCCGCACCCGATCCCGTACCCGCAACCGGTCTCGTACCCGCACCCGGTCTCGTACCCGCACCCGGTCCCGTACCCGCCCCCGACCGCCCCGCCTACGTCCTGCACACCTCCGGCTCCACCGGCACCCCCAAGCCCGTCGTCGTCCCGCACGGCGCGCTCGCCAACCGGCTCGCCTGGACCGCGCGCCGCTTCCCGCTCGGGCCCGGCCGGCGCATGCTGATGAAGGCGTCGCCCGGCTTCGACGTGTCGGTGTGGGAGATCTTCGGGCCGCTCCTGACCGGCGCCGCCGTGGTCGTCGTCGGAGCCGACGGCCATCGCGACCCCGCCCGCGTCGCGCGGCTGATCCGCGCCCACCGGGTCGACGCCGTGCACTTCGTGCCGTCGATGCTCGCCCTGTTCGCGGCCGAACCGGAAGCGGCCCGCTGCACCGGTCTGCGCTGGGTGTTCAGCGGTGGCGAGGCGCTGACGGACGCCCTGGTGACGGAGTGCGCCCGGGTGCTGCCCGCGGCCGTCGTCAACCAGTACGGGCCCACCGAAGCGGCCGTGGACGTCACCGCCCGGCAAGCCGTGCCCGGAGAGCAGCCGCTCGTGCCGCTGGGCGCCCCGGGCGCGGGCACCCGCGCGTACGTCCTCGACGACCTGCTGCGGCCCGTACCCCCGGGAGTGACCGGGGAGCTCTACCTCGGCGGCGCCCAACTCGCCCTCGGCTACCTCGGGCAGAGCGCCCGCACCGCCGAGCGCTTCGTCGCCGACCCCTGGGGCCCCGCGGGCGCCCGCCTCTACCGCACCGGCGACCTGGCCCGCTGGAACCGCTCCGGCGAGCTGGAGTTCGTGGGCCGCGCCGACGACCAGGTGAAGCTCGGCGGCGTACGCGTCGAGCCCGAGGAGGTGCGGGCGGCGCTCGCCCACCACCCGGAGGTGCGGGACGCCGCCGTCCTGGTCCGGGACGACCTGCCCGGGGCCGACGGGGGACGCCTCGTCGGCTACGTCACGAGCGCGCGGGCGGAACTCGACCCGGCCCTCGACCCGGAGGACGTGGTCCGGTACGCCGCCGGGCTGCTGCCCGCCGCACTCGTACCGGCCGCCGTGGTCGTCCTCGACGCGTTCCCGCTGACGGTCGGCGGCAAGCTGGACCGCTCCGCGCTGCCCGCGCCCCGGCCCGCGGGGGACCCCGCGGGCGCGGACGGCACCCAAGGCGCGGAGCACGCGCCCAGGGACGCGACCGAGCGGATCGTCGCCGACCGGATGGCCGAGCTGCTGCGGGTGCCCGCCGTCGGCCCGCACGACAGCTTCTTCGCCTTGGGCGGGGACAGCATCACGTCGATCCAGCTCGTCGGATCGGTCCGGCGGCACGGCCTGGTGATCACGCCCCGCGAGATCTTCGAGCAGCGCACCCCGGCGGCGCTCGCCGCGGTGGCCCGCAGGGAGGAAGCGGTACCGGCCGTCCACGACGCGGGCCACGGCGAACTGCCGCCGACGCCCGTGATGCGCGCCCTGCGCGAACGCGGCGGCGATCCGCGCGCCTTCCACCAGTCGATCCTGGTGGCCGTCGCACCGGACCTCACCCTGGAGCGGCTGCGGACCGCCGTGGGCCTGCTGGTCGCCCGGCACGCCGTGCTCGCCGCCCGCCTGGAGTCCGGCACGGACGGCGTCATCGGCACGGACGGCGTCACCGGCACGGACCGCATGGACCGCATGGACCGCACGCACCGCACGGACGGCGCGTGGACGGTGCGGGTGCCTCGGACGCCGGCGGAGCGCCCGGCCGACGTGGTCCGCAGGATGCCGGTGTCCGGCGGCGGCACCACCGACCTGGAACGCGCCGTCCGCGCGGCGTCGGAGGCCGCGGTCGTCGAGCTGGACCCCTGGCGGGGCGCCGTGCTGCGCGTGGTCTGGTTCGACCGCGGCCCCGGCAGGCCCGGCAGGCTGCTGATCGTCGCCCACCACCTCGTCGTCGACGCCGTGTCCTGGCGGATCCTGCTGCCCGACCTGGCCGCGCTGTGTGCCGACCCCGACGGCGTCCTGCCGCCGGTGGAGGTGTCGTTCCGTACCTGGGCGCGGGCGCTGAGCGCCGCGGCCGGGGACCGGCGGCACGAACTGCCGTACTGGCGCGAGATCCTCGGCTCCGCAGCGGAAGCGGACACCTCGCCCGCCCCGAAGACGCCCACGCCGGAGACACGAGCCGCGGAGCCGCGAGCCGCGGAGCCGCGAGCCGCGCAGCCGCGAGCCGCCGAGAAGGGGACCCCGAAGACGTCAGGCGTCCCGGGCGGTCCCGTCCGCGACATCGCCTCCACGGTGCCCGCCGCCCTCACGGAGGCCGTCCTGACCGAGGTGCCCGCCGCCTTCCACTGCACGGAGCAGGACGTCCTGCTCGCCGCCCTGACTCTCGCCGTGACCCGGCAGCGGCCCGACCGCACGTCGGCGGTCGTGCTCCTGGAGGGCCACGGCCGCGCCGACGACGTACTGGAGCACGGCGACCTGTCCCGCACCGTCGGCTGGTTCACCAGCCTCCACCCGGTCAGGACGGACCTCGACGGCGCCGACCCGCGGACCGCGGCCGAGGACCCGCAGCAGGCGGGCCGGGTGCTCAAGGCCGTCAAGGAACGCCTGCGGTCCGTACCGGACCAGGGCATCGGCTACGGACAACTCCGCTATCTGGACCCGGTGTCCGGCGCGGAACTCGCGGCGCTGCCCGCACCCCGCGTCGGCTTCAACTACCTGGGCCGCTTCGACGTCGACGACACACCGGAACCCGAGCCGTGGACGCCCGCGCCGGAGTCCGCCGCCGTCTGGCGCGAACCGGCGGCCGTCGGCGCCCAGTGCCCCCTCGACCTGACCGTCACCGCGCTGCGCCGCCCCTCGGGAACGGAGCTCTCGGTGATCTGGCAGCACGCCACGGCGCACCTGGGCGCCGACGAGGTCGCCGACCTCGACCGGTGGTGGCACACCGCCCTGCACACCCTGGTGGCCGCCGCCCGCTCGGACGCCGCCGGGCACACCCCGTCCGACCTCGGCCTGCTGTCCCTGAGCCAGGACGAAATCGATGAGTTCGAAAACGAGTGGAGGACTTCGTGACCGGCGCACCCTCAGGACTGCAGGACATTCTCCCGCTGTCCCCGCTCCAGCAAGGGCTGTACTTCCTGTCGTCGTACGACGAGAGCGCGCTGGACGTGTACACCGTGCAGATCGCCTTCGACCTGGAAGGGCCCCTGGACGCGCCCCGGCTGCGCCGCGCGGCCCGCGCGCTCCTGCGGCGCCACCCCAACCTGATGGCCGCCTTCCGGCAGCGCAAGAACGGCGACCCCGTCACACTGATCCCGCACGACGTGGAACTGCCCTGGCGCGACAGCGACGTGAGCGCGCTGCCCACCGCTGAGGGGGAGCGGCGGGCGCTCCGGATCGCCGACGACGACCGCGCCGAGCGCTTCGACCTGGCGACGCCGCCGCTGATCCGGTTCACCGCGATCCGCCTCGCCGAGCACCGCCACCGGCTCCTGTTCACGCACCACCACCTGCTGCTCGACGGCTGGTCGACCGCGCGCGTCATCCAGGAGCTGTTCACCCTGTACGCGGCGGACGGCGGCCCGCACGACCTGCCGCAGGTCCGCCCGTACCGCGACTACCTCGCCTGGGCCGCCGCCCGCGACACCGCCGCCGACGAGCGCGCCTGGCAGCGGGCCCTGGCCGGACTCGAAGGGCCCACCGTGGTGGCGCCCGCCGGGCTGACCGCGAAGGAACCCGCCACCTTCGACGTGCCCCTGCCCGCGGACCTCGGGGCCGCCCTCACCGCCACCGCACGCCGCCTCGACGTCACCGTCCCGACCGCCGTGCAGACCCTGTGGTCCCTGGTGCTCGCCGAGCTGACGGGGCGGCAGGACATCGTGTCGGGCACCACCGTGTCGGGGCGGCCCGCCGAACTCGGCGGCGTCGAGTCGATGGTCGGCCTGTTCATCAACACCCTGCCCGTACGGGTCGCCCTGCGGCCCGACGAGACCCTGGCCGCGCTCCTGGCCCGGGTGAGCCGCGAGCAGTCGGCGCTGCTCGCCCACCACCACCTGGGACTCGCCCGCGTCCAGCAGCTCGCGGACCTCGGCGGCCCGCTCTTCGACACCCTGTGCGTCTTCGAGAACTACCTCGTCGAGACGGGGGCGGCACAGGCGGACGGCGCCCAGGACGGCCCCGCGGAGTTCGCCGGGCTCAGAGTCACCGCCGTACAGGGCAAGGACGCCACGCACTACCCGCTGACCCTGGTGGCCGCGCCCGCCGCGGACGGCGGTCTCGCCCTGCGGCTCCGCCACCACCCCGACGCCTTCGACACGGCCCGTGTGCGGCGGCTCGCGGACCGCCTCGTGCGGGCCGTCGAGGAGTTCACCGCCGACCCGCACCGCCCGCTCGCCGGAATCGACCTGCTGACCGCCCCGGAGCGCGAACGGGTCCTTGAGACCTTCAACTCCGACGTCACCGACGTCACCGCGCGGACCCTGCCCGAGCTGTTCGAGGAGCGCGCCGCCGCCCACGCGGACCTGACCGCCGTGGCCGACGGCGCCCGCACCCTCACGTACGCGGAGCTGAACGAACGGGCCAACGCCGTCGCCCACCACCTCATCGCCCACGGCGTCGGCCCCGAGGACGTCGTCGGCGTCGCCCTGCCGCGCGGCGCCGACGTGTACGTGGCCCAGCTCGCCGTCGGCAAGGCGGGCGGCGTCTTCGCGCCCCTCGACCCCGCCTACCCCGCCGACCGCCTGACCGCCCTGGTCGCGGACGCCGGTATCCGTACCGTGCTGACCCGCTCCGGCGTCGACACGGCCCCCTGGGCGGGCACCGCGACCGTGCTGCACGTCGACGCGCCGCCCGCCGTGGGGCCCCGGCACAACCCCACCGACACCGACCGCAGGGCACCCCTGCGCCTGGACCACGGCGCCCACCTCATCTACACCTCGGGCTCCACCGGTACCCCCAAGGGCGTCCTGGTGGCGCACCGGCCCCTGGCCGACCTCATCGCCTGGGCGCACGCCTGCTTCGGCACCGGGCCCGGCGACCGCGTCACCCAGTTCGCCTCGCCGAGCTTCGACGTGACCTTCTGCGAACTGGCCAACTCGCTGTTCTCCGGGGCCACCCTCGTCGTGGTGGACGAGGAGCGCAGGGCGGGGGAGCCGCTCGCGGAGTTCCTCGCCGAGGCCGCCCTCACCCTGGCGGTCATCCCGCCGTCCGTCGTCGCCTCGCTGCCGCGCGCCGCCGAACTGCCCGCCGACCTGACGCTGATCGTCGGCACCGAGGCCCTGCCCGGCGAGGTGATCCGCACCTGGGCCGCACGCCACCGCCTCTTCAACGCCTACGGACCCACCGAGGCCGTCGTGAACTCCGCGACCTGGCGGGTCCCGCACGACTGGACCGGCGGACCGGTCCCGATCGGACCGCCGGACGTCAACAAGCGCGCCTACGTCCTGGACGAGGCCCTGCGCCCGGTGGCGCCCGGCACCCTCGGCGAGCTGTACATCGCGGGCACCGGCCTCGCCCGCGGCTACCTCGGCCGCCCCGGGATCACCGCCGACCGGTTCGTCGCCGACCCGTTCGGGCCCGCGGGCACCCGTATGTACCGCACCGGGGACCTGGCGCGCTGGAACGAGACGGGCGAACTGGAGTACGCGGGCCGCACCGACCACCAGCTGAAGATCCGCGGCTTCCGGGTGGAGCCCGGCGAGGTCGAGGCACGCCTCACGGCCCACCCGCGCATCGCGCAGGCCGTGGTCACCGACCTCGCCGACGAACGGGGCGTACGCCGCCTCGTCGCCCACGTCGTGCCCGTGCCCGGCGACACCGGCCCCGGTCACGACGCCCTGCGGGAGTGGACGGGCCGCACCCTGCCCGACCACATGGTGCCCACCGCCCTGATCACCCTGGACGCGCTGCCGCTGACCCGCGCCAACAAGATCGACCGGACCGCCCTGCCCGCCCCCGACCTCGCCCCCGCCGCCGACCGCGTCGCGCCGCGCGACGAGACGGAGAAGGAACTCGCGGCCCTCTTCACCGAGATCCTCGGCGTGCCCGACGCGGGCGCGCACGACAGCTTCTTCGCGCTCGGCGGCGACAGCATCTCCTCCATCCAGCTCGTCGGCGCAGCCAAGCGGCGCGGGATGCTCCTCAGGCCCCGGGACGTCTTCGAGGCACGCACCGTCGAAGCCCTCGCCGTGCGCGTCCGCACCGCCGACCAGCGGGCGTCCGACGCCGTGCGTGCCACCGCCACCGCCACCGGCAGCGCTCCGCTCACCCCGATCCTGCGCTGGCTGGTGGAGCGCGGCGGCCCCCTTGCCGACTACCACCAGTCGACCGTGCTCCACACCCCGCCGGGCACCCGCCTCGCACACCTGGTCGCCGGCCTCGGGCAACTCCTCGACCACCACGACGTGCTGCGCGCCCGGCTCACCGGCGACACCCTGGAGATACCCGACGCCGGCGGCACGGACCCGGCCGCGCTCATCACCCGGGTCGAGGCCGCGGGCGTCACCGACGGCGACCTCACCGGAGTCCTGCGGCCCCTCGCCGAGCGGGTCGCGCAGGAACTCGACGCCTTCGCGGGCGTCATGGTGCGGGCGGTCTGGCTGGACCCCGGGGCCGACCGGGGCGGACTGCTCGCACTGCTCATCCACCACGCCGTCGTCGACGGTGTCTCCTGGCGCATCCTCACCGAGGACCTGGCGGCCGCCTGCGACGCCGCCGTGCGGGGCGGACGCGCCGAACTGCCCGCCGTGGGCACGCCCTGGGCGGCCTGGGCGGCCGGTCTGCGCGACGCGGCGGGCACAGCGGAGCGCACGGCCGGGGCCGAGGACTGGCAGGCGCTGCTCGACGCCCCGAGGACGTCCCTGGCCGCGCCGCTCGACCCGGCCCTCGACACCCTCGGCACCGTGCGCACCGTGGCCGTGCGCCTCGACCCCGACATCACCGGGCCCCTGCTCACCGAGGTGCCCGAGCGCTACCACGCGGGACCCGACGAGGTCCTCCTGACCGCCCTCGCGAGCGCCCTCACGACCTGGCGCGGACGCTCCGGCCCCGTCCTCGTCGACGTCGAGGGCCACGGGCGCGTGGAGGACGCCGTACCGGGCGCCGAACTCTCCCGCACGGTCGGCTGGTTCACCAGCGTCCACCCCGTACGACTCGACCTCACCGGACAGGACGCCCCCGGCACGGGACGCACCGGTACCGCCCTCAAGCGGATCAAGGAGCAGCTCCGCGCGGCGGGCCAGGACGGCATCGGCTACGGCATGCTCCGCCACCTCAACCCGGAAACGGCCCCCCGGCTCGCCGGGGCCGCGGGCGCCGGAGCGGAGATCGGCTACAACTACCTGGGCCGCTTCGCCGCCGCGGGTACCGGCGCCTCCGCCGGGGACGGGCCCGCCCCCTGGAGCCCCGCCCTCGCGGGCTCGCTCGGCGGCGGCGCCGACCCCGCGCTGCCCGCCTCGCACACCCTGATGCTCAACGCCTCCACGGTGGACGGACCCGAAGGGCCCGTCCTCCAGGCCTCGTTCAGCTTCCCCGAGCGGCTGCTCGACGAGAGCGCGGTGCGCACCCTCGCCGACCTGTGGCTCGCGGCGCTGCGCACCCTCACCGCGGACTGCGCCACCACCGGCGGCGGCCACACCCCCTCCGACTTCCCGCTGGTACGCGTCGACCAGCAGGAGATCGAGGCCCTGGAGGCCCGGCACCCGCTGTCCGACCTGCTGCCGCTCTCCCCGCTCCAGGAAGGCCTGTACTTCCTGTCCGGAATCGGAGCGGAAGGCGAGGGGCCCGACGTCTACACCACCCAGACCGTCCTGGAGATCGAGGGCCGCCTCGACGCGGAACGACTGCGCCGGGCCGGGCGGCGGCTCCTCGACCGGCACCCCAACCTGCGGGCGGGCTTCCACGACCGGCCCGACGCGGCCCCCCTGCAAGCGGTACCGGCCGCGGTGGACATCCCGTTCGCGGAGTTCGACCTGCGCGCCGGGGACCCGGAGGCGGCGGGGACGACGCCCGGCCTCCCGGAGCGGGACCGCGCCCGGCAGCTCCTCGCCGAGGAGCGCGGCCGCGGCTTCGACCTCGCGGACCCGCCGCTGATCAGGTTCACCCTCGTACGCCTCGGCGAGGACCGGCAGCTGTTCGCCCTCACCTCGCACCACATCCTGCTCGACGGCTGGTCGGGCCCGCTGCTCGTCCAGGACCTGCTCGCCCTCTACCGCGGCGACCCGGGCCCCGCGCCCCGGCCCTACCGCGACCACCTGCTGTGGCTCGCGGGCCGCGACCGGGCCCGCACCCAGGAGCTGTGGCGCGAGAACCTGGCCGGTCTCGAAGGCCCCACCCTGCTGGTGCCGCACGCCGCCGGGATGCCCGCGGGCGTGCCGGAGCGCGTCGAACTGCCCCTCGACGACGACCTCGTGGCCCAGCTGTACGCCTTCGCGCGCGGCCGGGACGTCACGGTCAACACCGTCCTCCAGGCGGCCTGGGGGCTGCTGCTCGGCTGGCTCACCGGGCGCGACGACGTCGTCTTCGGCATCACCGTGTCCGGCAGGCCCGCCGACCTCGACGGCGCCCAGCGCATGATCGGCCTGTTCATCAACACCGTGCCGACCCGGGTCCGGATGCGCCCCGACCAGCCGCTCGCCGACCTCGTACAGGACCTGGCGGCACAGCAGACCCGCCTCCTGGACCACCAGTACGAGCCCCTCGCCGAACTACAGCGCCTCGCCGGACACCGTGAACTCTTCGACACCCTCGTGCTGTTCGAGAACTTCCCCGTCGACGCGGCTCAGCTGCGCCGCAGCGAGGAGCGGGCCGGACTCGTCGTCACCGGCGCCGAGGGCCACGACGCCACCCACTACCCGCTGGTGCTCGTCGCCCTGCCCGGCTCCGGTGACCGGCTCGCGCTCGCCCTCGACCACCGCCCCGAACTGCTCCCCACCGAGCGGGCCGAGACCATCGGCGGCCATCTGCGGGACGTCCTCGCCCAGCTCGTCACCGCGCCGCACCGGACCACGCGCGCCCTGCACCCCGCCACCGGCGACCCGCGCCGCCTGGACGGACCCACCCGGCAGACCACGGCGCACGGGCTCGCGGGCCGCTTCCTCGACCGGGCCGCGGCCACCCCGGACGCGACCGCCCTCGTCGCCGACGGCGCCGCGTGGAGCTACGCCCGCCTCGCCGCACGCGTCACCACCCTCGCGGCCCGGCTCGCCGTACGCGGAGCGGGCCCCGGCACCCTCGTCGCCGTCGCCCTGCCGCGCCGCGCCGACCTCGTCGCCACCCTCCTCGCGGTCGCCGCGACGGGTGCCGCGTACGTGCCCGTGGACCCCGAGCACCCGGCCGAGCGCATCGCCCACGTCCTCGGCGACGCCCGGCCCCTGCTGTCGGTCGACGAGGACTCCCCGGTCCTCGCGCCCGGCCACGAGCCCTACCCCGACCCGCCGGGCCGCCGCCCGCGACCCGACGACGCCGCCTACGTCATCCACACCTCCGGATCGACCGGCACCCCCAAGGGCGTCGTCATCAGCCACCGCAACCTCGCCAACCTGCTCGACACGATGGCCGACACGCTCGGCAGCGGCCCCGGGGACCGGCTGCTCGCGGTCACCACCGTCAGCTTCGACATCGCCGCCCTGGAGCTGTTCGTCCCCCTGGTCACCGGCGGCACCGTGATCCTCGCCGACCGCGCGCAGGTCCTCGACCCACAGCTGCTCGCCGCCCTCGCCGAGGACACCGGCGCCACCCACCTCCAGGCCACCCCGTCGCTGTGGCGGGGCCTGGTGGAGGCCGCGCCAGGCCTCCTTGACGGCCTCACCGTGCTCAGCGGCGGCGAACCGCTCGCCGCCGACCTCGCCGAGCGGCTCGCCACGGACGGCGCCCGACTCTTCAACCTCTACGGCCCGACGGAGACCACCGTCTGGTCCACGGCCGGCGAACTCCACGCCGAGGGCGGCGCGCCCCACGTGGGGCGCGCCGTGCACAACACCACCGTGCGGGTCCTCGACCCGTGGCTGCGCCCGGTGCCCGCAGGCGCCCCAGGGGAGCTGTACATCGGCGGCACCGGCGTCGCCCGCGGCTACCTGGGCAGGAGCGCCCTCACCGCGAGCCGCTTCGTCGCCGACCCCTACGGCCGCCCCGGGGAGCGGATCTACCGCACCGGCGACGTGGTCCACTGGCGGGCCGACGGCACCCTGCGGGTACGGGGCCGCGTCGACCACCAGCTGAAGGTGCGCGGCCACCGCGTGGAGCCCGGCGAGATCGAAGCCGTGCTGCGCACCTGCCCCGAGGTGGGTGACGCCGTCGTCGTCGGACTGCCCGACCCCACCGGCAGCACCCGCCTGGTGGGGTACGTGACCGGCGAGGGCGCCGCGGCCCCCGAACCCTCCGCGCTGCGCGCCTTCGTGGCCGAACGGCTCCCCGACTACCTGGTGCCGTCCGTCCTGATGGTCCTGCCCGCCCTGCCGCTGACCCCCAACGGGAAGGTCGACCGGGCAGCGCTGCCCGCACCGCAGACGGCCGCGGCCGGCGGCGGCCGCACCCCGCGCGACCCGCGCGAAGCGGTGCTCGCCGAACTCTTCGCCGACGTCCTCGGCCTGGCCCGGGTCGGGGCCGACGACGACTTCTTCGCGCTCGGCGGCCACTCGCTGCTCGCCATGCGCCTCGCCAACCGGCTCCGCTCGGCCCTCGGGACCGACGTGGCGCTGCGCGACGTGTTCGACCACCCCACGCCCGCCGCGCTGGCCGCCGCCGTGCTGCCGCGCGGGGAGCGCAGGGCGCCGCTGCTGCCGCGGGAGCACGCCCCCGGCGAACTCCTGCCGCTGTCCTTCGCGCAGTCCAGGCTCTGGTTCCTGCACCGGCTCGACGGCCCGAGCGCCACGTACAACCTGTTCTTCGTGCTGCGGCTCGGTGGCGCGCTCGACGTGCGGGCCCTGCGCCTGGCCGTGGGCGACCTCGTGGCCCGGCACGCCATCCTGCGCACCGTCTACCCGGACACCGACGGCCTGCCCCACCAGCTCGTCCTCGACGAGGCCGCGGGCCGTGCCGCCGCCGACCCGGGCGAGCCCGTCCCGGTGGCCGACGCCGACCTCGAACGGGCCCTGCACGCGCAGGTCACCGCCGCCGTCGACATCATCGAGGAGATCCCGCTGCGGGTGCGGATCCTGCGCACCGAGCACGACCACGTCCTCGCCGTGATGCTGCATCACATCGCGGGCGACGAATGGACGATGAGGCCGCTGACCGAGGACCTGCGCGCCGCCTACCTCGCCCGTACCACCGGCACGGAGCCCGACTGGCCGCCGCTGGAGGTCAGTTACGCCGACTACGCCGTGTGGCAGCGCGAGTTCCTCGGCGACGCCGACGACCCCGGGAGCCCGGCGGCACGGCAGGCCGCGTACTGGCGCACCGCCCTCGCCGGGTCCCCCGAGGAGCTCGCCCTGCCCTACGACCGGGCCCGGCCCGCCGAGGAGCACCACGACGGCGCCACCGTCACCTTCGCCGTCGACCCGCGCACGCACCGCGCGCTGCGCGCCCTGACGGCCACCACCGGCACCAGTGTCTTCATGGCCGCGCAGGCCTCCCTCGCGGCGCTGCTCGCCGCGCACGGCGCGGGCACCGACCTGCCGATCGGCACGCCCGTCGCGGGCCGCACCGACGCCGCCCTCGACGACCTGGTCGGCTTCTTCGTGAACACCCTGGTCCTGCGCACCGACCTGAGCGGGCGCCCCACGTTCCGGGAACTGCTCGCCCGCGTGCGGGAGATCGACCTCGCCGCGTTCGACCACGCCGACCTGCCCTTCGAGCAGCTCGTGGAACTCATCGCCCCCGAGCGGACCCTGGCCCGCAACCCGCTGTTCCAGGTGATGCTGGTCTTCCAGAACGTCTCCGACGACGAACTGACCCTGCCGGGGCTCGACGTCACCCCGGTGAGCGCCGACCCCGGCGTCGCCAAGCTCGACCTCGCCTTCACCCTGGCCGAACGCCCCGGTGGCGCCGGCATCAACGGCATGCTCATCTACCAGACGAGCCTGTTCGACCGCGAGACGGCGCAGGCACTCGCCGACCGCTACGTCACCCTGCTGGCCGCCCTGGTGGCCGAACCCGATGTGCCCGTGCACCGCGTGCAGGCCCTGACCGCCGACGAACGCGCCCGTGTCCTCGCCGCGGGCACCGGGGCCGAGCACGCCCTGCCGCCCACCACGCTGCCCGCCCTGCTCGCCGAGCGGTACACCCGCACACCGGACGGGCTCGCCCTCGTGGCTGACGAGGAGGATGCAGGGGATGCAGGGGATGAAGGGCAGGGGCATACCCCCGGCGCGGACCCGTTGGAGCTCGACAACGCCGCGTTCGACCGTCGGGTCGGCGTGCTGGCCGCCGTGCTCCGGGAGCGCGGCGTCGCGCCCGAGGTCCGCGTCGCCGTGGCGCTGCCGCGCTCGGCCGACCTGGTCGTGGCCCTGCACGCCGTGCAGCGCGCGGGCGGCGCCTACGTCCCGGTGGACCCCGGCTACCCGGCCGAACGCACCGCGCACATGCTGTCCGACAGCGCGCCCCGCGTGCTCGTGACCACCCGCGCGATCGCCGCCGCCCTCGACGTACCGGACACCGTGGAGCCGCTGCTCCTCGACGACCCCGCCACGCGCGCCGAACTGGCCGCCGCCCGCACCGCCGCCGTCCACCCGGACCTGCGCGGTGAGCACGCCGCGTACGTCATCTACACCTCGGGCTCCACCGGGCGGCCCAAGGGCGCGGTCATCAGCCACCGCGCGCTCGTCAACCGGTTGCGGTGGATGGCGGACACCTACCCGCTCGACGCCTCCGACCGGATTTTGCAGAAGACCCCGGCCGCGTTCGACGTGTCGGTGTGGGAGTTCTTCCTGCCGATGCTGACCGGCGCCCCGCTCGTCGTGCTGCCCGACGGGGCGCACCGCGACCCCGTCCGGGTCGCCGCGACGATCACGCGGCACGGCGTCACCGTCGCGCACTTCGTGCCGTCCATGCTGGCGGCGTTCGCGGCCGAACCGGCCGCCGCCCACTGCACGGGCCTGCGGCTGCTCTTCGCCAGCGGCGAGGCCCTGCCGGCCGCCGTCGCGGGCGCCGTGCTGCGCGCCCTGCCCGGTGTCGCGCTGCACAACCTCTACGGACCCACCGAGGCCACCGTCGACGTCACGGCCTGGCCCGCCGCGCCCACCGGCACCAGCACCGGCGTGCCCATCGGCAGGCCCGTGTGGAACACCGGCGCGCACGTGCTCGACGCCTGGCTGCGGCCCGTGCCCGACGGTGTGACCGGCGAGCTCTACCTCAGCGGCGACCAGCTCGCACGCGGCTACCTCGACCGGCCCGCCCTGACCGCCGAGCGCTTCGTCGCGGACCCGTTCGGCGCCCCCGGGAAGCGCCTGTACCGCACCGGCGACCTGGTGCGGCGCCGCCGCGACCACGCCCTCGTCTTCGTCGGGCGCGCCGACGGGCAGGTCAAACTCCGCGGTCTGCGCGTGGAGCTCGGCGAGATCGAGGCCCTGCTCGGCGAGCAGCCCGAGGTCGCCGCCTGCGCCGTGCTGCTGCGCGACGACCGCGGCGGCAGCCCGCTCCTGACCGGCTACGCGGTACCCGCCGCGGGCGCCGCGCCCGACCCCGACGAGCTGACGGCGCGCCTCGCACGGCGGCTGCCCGACCACATGGTCCCCGGCGCGCTGCTCCTCATCGACCAGCTGCCGCTCACGCCCGGCGGCAAGCTCGACCGGGCCGCGCTGCCCGCCCCCGACCTGGCCGCCCGCGCCAGTGGCGGCGCCCCGCAAGGCATCCGCGAGGCACGCCTGACCGAGCTGTTCGCCGACCTCCTCGCCGTCCCCGAGGCGGGACCCGAGGACAGCTTCTTCGCCCTCGGCGGCGACAGCATCCTCTCCATCCAGCTCGTGGCCCGCGCCCGCAAGGCAGGCCTGCTGCTCACCCCGCGGGACGTCTTCGAGCACAAGACCCCCGCCGCCCTGGCCCGCGCGGCCCGCGCCACCGGGCAGGCCACGGCGCTGCCCGCCGTCCCCGCGACCGGCCGGGTGCCGCTGACGCCCATCATGCGCTGGGCCCTGGACCGCGGCCCCCTCACGGGCCTGCACCAGTACCTGCACGTGATCGCCCCCGCCGAGGCGGACGGCGAGAACCTCACCGCCGCCCTGGACCTCCTCTTCGACCGCCACCCGATGCTGCGGGCCCGGCTCGTGGACACCGGCGACGGACAGCAGGCCCTCGACGTGCCCCCGTACACCGCCGGACACGGCGCCGACGCCCTGCTGCACGCCGACCTCACGGGGGTCGACCCGGCCGACCGGGCCACGGCGATCGCGGGCCACGCGAGCCGCGCCGTCGACGAACTCGACCCGGAGCGGGGCCGGATGGTGCGGGCCGTGTGGTGCGACCTCGGCCCCGACGAGCCCGGACGCCTCCTCCTGATCATCCATCACCTCGTCGTCGACGGCGTCTCCTGGCGCATCCTCACCGCCGACCTGACCGCCGCCCACCGGGCCGTGCTCGACGGCACCGACCCACCCGCGGCGCACCCCTCGACCTCGTTCCGGCAGTGGGCGCTCGGCCTCGCCGACGCCGCCCGGGAGCCCGGCCGCCAGGCCGAGGCGGCCGTGTGGCGGGCCCGCGACGAGGCCCCGGCGCCCGCCCTCGGCCGCAGGCCCCTCGACCCGGCCCTCGACACCCAGGAGACGGTCGCGCACCTGGAGCGCACGCTCCCATCCGACACCACCCACGCCCTGCTCACCGACGTGCCCGCGGCCGTGCACGGCACGGTGCACGACGTGCTCCTCGCCGCCGCCGCCCTGGCCTTCGGCCGCTGGCGCGCGGAGCGCGGGGAGCACGCCTTCGGCCCCGACGTCATCGCCGCCGAGGGCCACGGACGGGAGGAGAGCGTGGTCCCCGGCGCCGAACTGTCCACCACCGTCGGCTGGTTCACGAGCTGGTACCCGGTGGTCCTCGACCCCGGCACACCGCCCGCCGGGGGCAGCGCGGCCCGCGCGGCGCTCATCGCCGTCAAGGAACACCTGCGCCAGGGCCCGGACAACGGCATCGGACACGGCCTGCTGCACCGGTTCACCGACCTCGCGGGCCCGGCCCGTACCCCCGAAGCGGTCTTCAACTACCTCGGCCGTTTCACCGGTGCGAGCGGTACGCAGGAGGGCGACGGCGCGTGGACTCCGGCCCCCGAGACGCTGCCGCCGCTGCGCCCGGCCCGCAATCCGCTGCCCGTGCTCTTCCCCCTGGAGATCATCGCCTCCACCGTGGACGGGCCCGAGGGACCGGCGCTCGCGACCCGCTGGTCGTACGCCACCGGGGTGCTCGCGGAGCACGACGCGCACCGGCTGCTCGACCTGTGGTGCGCCGCCCTCGCGGAACTGGCCGCCGACCGCACCCCGCCCACCCGCACACCGTCCGACTTCCCGCTGGTCCGCCTCGGCCAGGACGCGGTGGACGACATGCAGCGCAGGCTGCCCGACCTCACCGACGTCTGGCCGCTCGCCCCGCTCCAGGAGGGCTTCCACTTCCTCACCCAGCTCGCCGACGACGAGCTCGACGTCTACACCATGCAGCTCACCCTGGATCTCACGGGCGCCGTCGACGCGGCGGCGATGCGGGACGCGGGCGCCGACCTCCTCGCCCGCAACGCCAACCTGCGCACCGCGTTCCTCACCACCGCCGACCGGACGGCCGTGCAGGCCGTCCTCGCCGAGGTGGCGCCGCGGTGGCAGGAGAGCGACCTGCGCGCCCTGCCGCGCGCGGAGCGGCAGGCCGCCCTGCGGGACCTGGCCGACGACGACCGGGCCCGGCCCTTCGACCTGACCGCGCCCCCGCTGCTGCGGATGCGCCTGGTGCGCCTCGCCGACGAGGAGTACGCGCTGGTCGTCACCAACCACCACGCGGTCCTCGACGGCTGGTCGGTGCCGGTGCTCATGCAGGAGTTCTTCCAGCTGTACGGGGCCCGCGCCGGCACCGGGACACCACCGCCCACCCGGCGGCCGTTCCGCGACCACCTGCGGTGGCTCGGCGAACAGGACTCCGCGGCGGCCGTCGACGCGTGGCGGTCCGCCCTCGACGGCGTGGACACCCCGACCCTCCTGACCCCGGCCGACCCGACCCGCACCCCCGTCCTCACCCGCCACGTCCGGCACGAGGCGGACGGCGCCCTGCACGACCTGCTCACCGCCCTGGCCCGGGACGCCGACGTCACCGTGAACACGGTGGTGCAGTTCGCCTGGGGGCTGCTGCTCGCCCGGCACACCGGCCGCGACGACGTCCTGTTCGGCGCCACCGTCTCCGGACGCCCCTCCGAACTGGAGGGCGTGGAGGCCATGACCGGCCTGTTCATCAACACGCTCCCGGTCCGCGTCGACCTGCGCGCGCCGGGCAGCGTGCGCGCCGCCCTCGCCCGGCTCCAGGAGAACCAGTCGCGCCTCACCGCGCACCAGCACCTCGCCCTCGCCGAGGTCCAGCGCATCGCCGGGGTCGGCGCGCTCTTCGACACGCTCCTGGTGTTCGAGAACTATCCCGTCGACGCCGACGGACTGCGCCGCGCGGAGCGCTCCGGCGGACTCACCGTCACCGGCGGGCGCAGCGCCGACGCCACGCACTATCCGCTGACCCTCGCCGTGGTGCCCGGCCGGGGTCTCACCCTCGAATACCGCCCCGACCTCTTCACGGAGGCCGAAGCCGAGGCCCTCATGCGGCGCTACCTGCATCTGCTGCGGGAACTCGGCGCGCGCCCCGACGGCCCGGTGCACCGCATCGACGCCCTCGACGCGGGCGAGCGGGAGCGGGTCCTCGGCCACTGGAGCGGGCGCGAAGCCGGAAGGCGCGGGGCCGGTGGGCGCGGGCGCGAGGACGTGGTTGCGGCCGTTCCGGCGGCTTCGGCCGTTCCGGCGGGTTCGGCGGGTTCGGCGGGTTCAGCGGGTTCGGCGGGGGAGACCCTGCCCGGCCTCCTCGCCGCCCGGATCGCCGCCGACCCGCACGCCCCCGCCGTCGTCCACGGCGCCACACAGCTGACCTTCGCGGAGCTCGGCGAGCGGTCGGCCCGCCTGGCCCACGAACTCATCGCGCGCGGCATCGGCCCCGAGGACGTGGTGGCGCTGCTGCTGCCGCGCACCGAGGAGATGCTGGTCGCCCTGCACGCCGTGCACCTCGCGGGCGCGGCCTATCTGCCGCTCGACCCCGACTATCCGGCGGAGCGCATCGCCTTCATGCTCGGTGACACGGCGCCACGGCTGCTGCTCACCACGGAGGACCTGCGCAAGCGCAGCGCACCGCAGGAGGAGCAGCAGAGGACGGCGGTGGAGTGCGTGGCCCTGGACGACCCGGCGGTGGCCGACGCGCTCGCCGCCCGCCCGCCCGTCCTGCCGGACGACACCGACCGTGTACGCCCGCTGCGGCCCGACCACCCGGCGTACGTCATCTACACCTCCGGTTCCACGGGCACACCCAAGGGCGTGGTCGTCGCCCACCGCGGTCTCGTCAACCTGTTCCACAGCCACCGCGGGGCCCTGTACGAGCCGGTGGTGGAACGGACCGGACGGCGGCGGCTGCACGTGGCGCACGCCTGGTCGTTCTCCTTCGACGCCTCCTGGCAGCCGCAGTTGTGGCTGTACCACGGCCACTGCGTGCACGTGCTCGACGAGGACGCCCTGCGCGACCCCGTGGCCCTGCACGACTACCTCCGCTCGCACGCCGTGGACTTCGTCGAGGTCGCCCCCTCGACGCTCGCGCTCCTGGAGCAGGCCGGGCTCATGGACGGGGACCGCTGCCCCCTGCCCCTGCTCGGCGTCGGCGGCGAGGCCGTCCCGGACGCCCAGTGGGCACGGCTCAAGCGCCTGGCCGGCACCGAGGCGGTCAACCTGTACGGCCCCACCGAGTGCACCGTCGACGCCATGGTCGCCCGGGTGCGGGACAGCGAGAAGCAGGTCGTCGGACACCCCGTCGACGGCGCCCGGGTGCACCTCCTGGACGCGGGCCTCAGGCTGGTGCCGCCGGGCGTGCCGGGGGAGCTGTACGTGGCGGGAGCGGGACTCGCCCGCGGCTACCTCGGGCGGCCCGGACTGACCGCGGAGCGCTTCGTCGCCGACCCGTTCGGCTCCGGGGGCAGGCTCTACCGCACCGGCGACCTCGCCCGCTGGACGCCCGGCGGGGCGGTGGAGTACCTGGGCCGCGCCGACGACCAGGTCAAGATCCGCGGTTTCCGGGTGGAGCTGGGCGAGATCGAGTCGGTGGTGTCCCGCCGTCCGGACGTCGCCCAGGCCGTGGTGGTCGCCCGCGAGGACGGGGGAGTGCGCCGCCTCGTCGGGTACGCGGTGCCGCGCCCCGGAGCGGACCTCGACGCCCGGGAGCTGCGCGCGGGCGTGGCCCGTGAGCTGCCGGACCATCTGGTGCCCGCGGCCTTCGTGGTCCTCGACGCGCTGCCGGTGACCGCCAACGCCAAGCTGGACCGCGACCGGCTCCCGGCGCCGGACTTCGGCGGTGCGGTGCTCGGCCGCGAGCCGGAGGACGAGCGGGAGGAGCTGCTGTGCGCCGCGATGGCGCGGGCCCTCGGCCTGCCCGCGGTCGGGGCCGACGACGACTTCTTCGCCCTCGGCGGGGACAGCATCGTCTCGGTCCAACTGGTGGCCGCGCTGCGCGCCGACGGCTGGCGGCTCTCCCCGCGGCAGGTCTTCCTGCTGCGGACGCCGGCGGCGCTCGCCCGCGAGATCGGGCACGCCGGGGACGAGCCCGCACCGGGCGCGCGGACCGCGGCGGCCGGAAGCTGAGCGGCACGGCGAAGGGCGGCCGTACGGAAGTCCCCGTACGGCCGCCCGGACGGCGGACGGCGGGCGCACACGGCGTGCGCCCACCGGCGCTGTCACAGCTTCTGGAGCATGCCTTCGATCTCGTCCACGGCACCGAGGGCGAAGGTGTAGTTGGGCATCAGGAAGTGCTTGGAGGTGAACGCCCGGCCCGCCTTCACCGCGGGGACCTTCTTCCACAGCTTCTGGTCGAGCAGCTGCTTGGTGGTGGGCGTGGGCTTCCCGTCGAACTGCACGGGGTAGATGAGCGCGGTGCAGTCGTCCAGGACGTCGATCTCCTCGTAGCTGCGGGTCACGAACCCGGCCTCGTCATCGGGGAGGCCCGCGCCGATCTTCAGGCCTACCTCGCGCATCACCGTCACCAGCGGGGTGCCGAGGAAGAACTTGCCGCTCGGGCCGCCGCTGAGGGGTGCCCAGGTGGACGTCGCGATCTGCTTGCGGTACTTGGTCCTGACCTCCTTGAGACGGGTCTCGTACCTCTTCTTGAGCCCGGTGAGTTCGTCCTCGCGGCCGACGGCACGGGCGACCTTCGCGACCTGCTCGTGCCAGAGCGCGCCGCTGGTCCCCCAGTCGAAGAAGGCGACGGGCGCGATGTCGCCCAGCGGCTTGGTCTTGGCCCGGTAGAACTGATCGATGATCAGGTCCGGCTTGAGGGTGGCTATCGCCTGGGAGTTGGGCGTACCGGCGGCCCCGACGGTCTTGACGTCCTTCAGGCGCGCGTAGTCCTTCTCGGGCATCAGCGTCTGCACGGCGGTGCCGTCGGGCACACCCACGGGCACGAGGCCGAGCTCCAGGAGCATCAGCGCCGCGTAGTTGTCCGTGACGACGACGCGCTCGGCCTTCCGGGGCACCTCGACGGTGCCGTCGTCGGTCTTGACGCTGCGCGCGCCGCCGTCGCCCGCTCCCTCACCCTTCTTGTCACTCTTGTCGCCCTTGTTGCTGTCCGACGACTCGCTCACGCCGCATGCGGACAGCCCCAGGAGCGCCGCTGTGCCAGTGAGTCCTCCCAGGATCCGTCTCCGGTCCAGGGATGTGGACATGATGCGTGAACGGGGCATTTCTCGAACTCCTCCGTCGTGCTTGCGGTTTGCTCGTCCCACGCCTGTGACCAGGCCGGGAAAGGTAAGGCTTGCCTAAGTTACTCCTTCCGAGCAAGATCTAGGGCATCGGTCGGGAAGTTCGCTGTGAGGGGTTTTCGAGGAATGAGTGGCGTGTCGGGCGAAGAGCAGCACAACGCAAGCCGCCGACCAGGCAGTCTTCATGTGACACGGGTGCGCGAGGTGTGTCGTGTCACACCTCGTATGGCTCGAATCACCTTCGGCGACGAGGAGTTGACCGGGTTCCTGAGCAACGGCACCGATCAGCACGTGGCGATGTACTTCTACGACCCGGACGTCGAGCTGCCCCGTCCTTTCACCACCGAGAGCGCCAAACGGCTGCTGTCCACGGCCCGTCCGCGGCTGCGCCGCTACACCATCCGCCGGCACCGCCCCGAACGCGGCGAGGTGGACATGGACTTCGTCCTGCACGGCGCCGACCAGCTCGCCTCCGGCTGGGCGCAGCGCGTGCAACCGGGCGACGAGGCCATCTGGTTCGGCCCGAGCCCCGCCTACCCGCTGGCGCCGGGACCCGGGTGGACCGTGCTGCTCGGCGACGAGACCGCGCTCCCCGCGATCGGCGTCCTGCTGGAGGAACTGCCCCCGGGCCACCGCACGGACGTCCTCGTCGAGGTGGCCGACCGCGACGAGGAACAGGACCTCCCCACCCGCGCCGACGCCCGCGTGCGCTGGCTGCACCGCGACGGCAGACCCGCCGGGGACCTGCTGCGCGAGCACGCCCTCGACCTGGACCTGCCGACCGGACGCGGCCGCATCTGGGGCGCCGCCGAACGGGACACCGCACGCGGCCTGCGCCGCCACTTCGTGCACGACCGCGGCGTCGCACGCGCCGACACCCACCTCACGGCCTACTGGACCCGGGGCGAGACCCAGGACAGCGAGGTCTGAGCGCGCGATGCAGCACGCACACCACGGCCGCGGCCGCGCAGGCCGTCCCGGTGGCGAGGGCCGCCACCGACACCCGCAACCACCGACGGAGGTCGACGGAGCCATGCTGGTTCTCTGCACGGGGCGTGCGGCATGACGACGACCCCCACCGCCGCGCCCGCCACGACCTCCACCGCCCCGCCCGCCGCGGCACCTGCCCGCGCCGAACCGCTGCGCCTCCTCGCCGGATGTCTGCGCGGCAGCGCCGTCCTCGTCACCCTGTCGGTGCTCGGTGGCCTCGTCTACCAACTGGCCCTCATCTCCATGCCCTGGCTCATCGAACGTGCCGTGGACCGGGGCATCGTCGGACACGACGACGGGGCGCTGCTGCGCTGGTCGCTCGCGATCGTCCTCGCGGGCGTGGCCGCGGCCGGCGCCGAGATGGTCCTCGGCTGGTTCGCCACTGTGTCCGGGACGCTCCAGGGCAACCGCCTCTACCTCGCCCTCGCCGACCGGATCTCCGCGCTCGACACCCGCGCCCTCGGCCGCTTCGGCGAGGGCGACCTCGGCATGCGCGGCACCCGCGACGTCGACCTCGTACGGATCTGGCTGATGGGCTTCGGGTCCTTCGTGACCGGCCTGATCGGCTTCGTGGTGATGATCGTGGCCATCGTGCGCCTCGACCCGCTGCTCGCCGTGGTCTGCCTCGTCTGTGTGCCGCCCCTGGTGTGGATCAACACCTACTGGTTCCCCAAGCGCTTCGGGAAGGCCAACACGGCCCTCTCCGCCGCCCACGGCAGCCGCGCCGACGCCGTCGAGGAACTGCTCTCCGCCAGCGCCGCCGTCCGCGGCATCGGCGGCGAACCCGAACTGGTACGACGGCACGCCACCCGCAGCGCCGCGGTCAGCGAGCACACGCTGCGCACCGCCCGGATCTCGGCGAACTGGGCCGCGCTCTCCCCGTTCGTGCCCGCCGCCGCCCTCGCCGCGGGCCTCGGCCTCGGCGGCCTCGCCGTGCTGCGCGACAGCATGACGGTGGGCGGCATCGTCGCGTTCGCCGGGTGGATGAGCATGCTGGTCATGTGGGTCGGCGTCCTCACCCTGCGGCTCAGCCAGCTCAGTCAGGCCGTGACGGCCGCCCGCCGGCTCCAGGAGGTCCTGACGATCCCGCCCGCCGGGGCCGCCGACGGCGGCCGGCTGATGCCGCGCCAGGGCACGCTGACCGCCGTGCGGGTGAGTGCCGAGGCCGGCGGCAGGATGGTCCTCGCCCCCGTCTCCCTGACCGCCCGCCCCGGTGAACTCGTCGCCGTCACCGGCCCCATGGCCTCGGGCAAGACCACGCTCCTGCGGATCCTGGCCGGCCTCGCCACCCCCGCGGGCGGCACGGTCCACTTCGCCGGCACCTCCCTCGACGACGTCGCCCCCGACCGGCTGCACGCGCGCATCGCGTTCGTGCCCCAGCGCCCCGTCACCGTCAGCGGCACCATCGCCGACAACCTCCGTCTCGGCGCCGACCTCACCGACGACGACCTTCGCGAAGCCTGCGCGGTGGCCGCCCTCGACGGCTTCCTCGCGGGTCTGCCCGACGGCCTGGAGACCGAGGTGGGCGAACGCGGCAGCACGCTGTCCGGCGGCCAGCTCCAACGCCTCGCCCTGGCCCGCGCGGTGCTGCGCCGCCCCGCGGTCCTCCTCCTCGACGACATCACCTCCGCCGTCGACGCCGCCACGGAACGGACCGTCCTGGAGCGGCTGCGCGCCTGGTCCGAGGGAACGGCCGTGGTGTGCGCCACCCACCGAGAAGCCCTCCTGGAGGCGGCCGACACCGTCGTCACCCTCAAGGAGCCCCCGGCCGCGGCCGCCCCCACGACGCAAGAGACGGAAGAGCAGGTGGCCCACGGTGGCTGAACAGCAGCGGCTGACCGCTACCCCCGACCAGCGCGCCGTACTGCGCCGTGCCTGGCCCCATATGCGCGACCACAAGCGGGGCATCGTCACCGCCCTGGGCTGCAGCGCCGCCGCCACCCTCACGGCGGTCGCCGTACCGGCGGTGATCGGCGCGGGCGTCGACCAGCTCCTGGAGCGCGACCGCGCCGGGCTGATGACCGCCGTGGCCGTCCTCGCCGCGCTCGCGGTGGCCCGCCTCGTCCTCTTCCGGCAGGCGGAGCTGCTCCTGACGACGGTCGGCGAACGCGTCGTACGGCGGCTGCGCGACCTCGCGGTGAAACGGCTGTCCCGCGCCCCCCTGCGCTTCCTGGAGGCGCACCCCTCCGGGGACCTGCTGCGGCGTACGACGACCGAGATCGCGGACCTCGCCAACTTCGTCCGCGGACAGCTGCCCGACGTCCTCACGGTGGCCGGCTATCTGCTCTTCACCACGGTGCTCCTGCTCACCTACTCGCCCCTCCTGACGCTGGTCCTGCTCGTGGTGTTCGTGCCCGCGATCGTCTGTGTGCTGCGCCTGTTCAAGCGGGTCGCGAACCCGGCCTTCGCCGCCGAGGCGGCCGCCGCGGGCACCGTGGCCACCACCTACCGCGAACTGGTGCAGTCCCGGGAGATGCTCCAGACCAGCGGCGGCGTCGGATTCTGGCGGCAGCGCTTCCTCAAGGACAGCGAGCACCGCTACCGCAGCGCACGGCGCAGCCAGCGCTCGCTGTTCGTCATCAGCCTCTCCCGCGTCGTGCAGGGCGTCACCACCGCCGTCCTGCTGCTCGTCGGCGGGTGGCTGGCCGACGAGGGCACGATCAGCGTCGGCGCCGTCGTGGTCTTCGTCCTCGCGACCCGCCAGCTCTTCGACTCCGCGACGCAGGCCTCGAACCTGGTCGGCCAGCTCCAGCTGACACTGGTCGGGCTCGCCCGGCTCCTCGACCTGCTCGACGTGACGTCCGGACGCCCCGGGGCGGACGACGGCGATCCCGCGAACACCGACGAGGCCGACAAGGCCTACGAGGCCGACGAGGTCGGCGAGGCCGACGACGCGAGCACGCACAAGGAGTTCGTCACCGCCGCACGCGGCCCCCTGGAAGTCCACGACGTGCACTACTCGTACGTGACCGCGACCGAGGTCCTGCACGGACTGTCCCTGCGTATCGCACCGGGTGAGCGCATCGGCCTGGTCGGCCCCACCGGAGCGGGCAAGACCACGCTGGCCAAACTCGTCACCGGCCTCTACACCCCCGACTCCGGCAGCGTCAGCTACGACGGCGTCGACCTGCGCGACCTCACACCGCGGGAGCTGCGCACCCGTGTCGTCCTGGTCCCCCAGCGCGTCCACATGATCGACGGAACCGTCCTTGAGAACCTGGGCCTCGTGCCCGGGAACCCGGACGAGGACCGCGTCAGGACCGCCGTCGCGCACCTCGGCCTCACGGACTGGGTGGCCGGTCTCGACGAGGGCCTGCACACCCGGCTCGGCGGGGGCGAGGGCATGCTCTCCGCGGGCGAGCTGCAACTCGTCGGTCTGGTGCGGGCCGCCCTCGTCGACCCGGCCGTCCTGGTCCTCGACGAGGCGACGGCCGACATCGACCCGGAGACGGCGCACCGTCTGGAGGCGGCCATCGACACCCTGCGCGCGGACCGCACCCTCATCGTCATAGCCCACCGGGAGTCCACCATCGCGCGGCTGCCGCGCGTGGTCCGCCTCGACGAGGGGTCGGTGCTGGTCCGCTCCCCGTGAGCGTCAGGCTCCCCTGAGCGCGGTGCGTGCGAGGAGGACGTACAGGCCCGAGGCCACGACGATGCCCGCGGGCAGGGCCAGGTCCATGCCGCCCAGGGCGTGGGCGATCGGCCCGGTGTACAGGGTGTTGACGCACAGGGCGGACACGGCGACACCCCCCGTGAGGGCGAGCGCCCCCGCCATGTTGACCCCGGCCGTGTACCAGAAGGGGCCGGTGGGCGTCTCGTCCATCAGGGCGGGCCCGTCGTAGCGGTTGCGGCGCAGCACGATGTCCGTGGCGTAGACGGCCATGGCGGGTCCGAGCAGGACGACGGTGAGCTGAAGGACGTTGCTGACGGTGTCGAGGAAGTCGGAGACGAGGAGCCCGTAGAGGGTGAGGGAGACGGCGGCGGTCCCGTCGGCGAGCACGCTCAGGGAGCGGCGGATGCGGATGCCGACGGCCTGGAGGGCGAGCCCCGCGCTGTAGGCGGTCAGGGCGTTGATGGCGATCGTGCCGAGGACCAGGGCGAGAAGGAAGACCGGGTCGAACCAGCCCGGCAGGAGCTGCTGGAGCCCCGACTGCGGATCCGTCATGTCGACCGCGGTCGCGGCGCAGGCCCCCAGCGAACAGACGACGACGCTCGGCACGAACCCGCCGAGCGCCGTCCAGCCCATGACCGCCCGCCGCGACGCCGTGCGCGGCAGATAGCGTGCGAAGTCCGCGCTGGTGGTGTATGAGAGCGGCCCGGCACCGATGAGGGTGACCCCGGCCAGCAGCATCGTCCACAACTCGGTGCCGCTCGGCGCGGTGGACGGCGCGTACGAGAAGTCGGTGTGCCGGAACACGCCGACGGCGACGACGGCGAACACGGCGGCGAGGGCCAGCGTGATCGGCAGATACAACTTCATGATCATGCCGTGGCCGTAGACGCCGATGGTGAGCGTGAGCGCGGCGACGACCAGGACCACGACCACCTTGACACCGGTGCTCGCCGTGACACCGGCCTTCTCGACGAGGGAGAAGGCGGCGGTCGCGGCGGCGGCCAGGTTCAGCGCGAAGTAGCAGACGGAGATCATCCAGCCGACGACCGCGTTGTTGACGCGGTTGCCGCGGATTCCGTAGATCGCGCGCGTGATCACTTCGCTGGGCGCGCCCGCCGCCGGGCCGGATACGGCGAGCAGGCCCGTCAGGAGCCAGAACAGGCTGCCCACCACGATCACCGCGAAGGCCTGCGCCAGGGTCAGGCCCATGAGGACGAGGGTGCCGCCGATCACGAGGCTCAGGTAGTTGACGTTCGCCGCCGCCCAGACGGAGAACAACTGCCGCGGGTGGCCGTGGCGTTCCCGCTCCGGGATGTGGTCGATGCCGTGGGCCTCGACGCGCCCCGCCCGGTCCGCGGCGGGCGGCGCCTCCGGGCGGTCCGCGCAGGTGCTCTCGTGCGGGTCGGGAATCGTGGATGCCATGCGGCCCTCCGGATGCTGATATGGCACCTGCTTGCTTATTGGTCGCACACTCAATAGCATTGATTCCATGCCGTCAAGCGTTCCGAACAAACGAATCCGCAAATCTCCAGCGGCCAGACGTGCGGAAATCGTTGCCGCAGCCGCTTCGGTCGCGCTGACCGAGGGACTGGAGTGCATCACCCTGCGGCGCGTCGCCGAGGAGCTCGACGTCCGGCCGGGTCTGATCAGCCACTACTTCCCGGTGGCGGACGACCTCGTGGCCGAGGCCTACGGCACCGCCGCCGCCTCCGAACTGGAGGAACTCCTCCCGGCCGACCGGTCGGGCGCCACGCCCACCCGGCATCTGGCGCGGCTCCTCGCCCGGACGACGGGGGAGGCCTACGACGACATCAGCCGCCTCTGGCTCAACGCCCGCCACCTCAGCCGGTACCGCCCCGCCCTGCGCGCACGCGTCGGCGTCCAGGAGGCCGCCTGGCGCGACCGCATGGAAGCGCTCATCCGGGACGGCGTCGCACAGGGCGAATTCCGCACCGCCGACCCGCTGGTGACGGCCATTCAGATCCTGGTGGTCCTCGACGGCCTCGGCATGCTCGTCAACAGCGCCGCCACGAGCGAGGACCCGCCGGCGGTGCGGCGGCTCCCGGTCACGACGGCGGAGCGTGAACTCGGCCTCGCCCCGGGTACGTTGGGGGCGATGCCGGACGACTCGGCTCCGACGGCCGACTCCGGTGGGGTGGGCGGACCCCGGGGGGCCGCGCGCTGACGCCGACGCGCCCGTCGGCCCTGCGCTTCCGCCGTCCCGGCAGTGCCGGACGCCGCCCCTGCCGATCGGCGACGCGCCGACGGCCGCATGCCGTCCGCGTCCACTGTCCTTGGGGGCTGCTGCCGCGCGGATGTAAGCGATGGCCCACGTCCACTGTCCGCGGGGGCTGCCGCGCGGACGTCTCCGACCGCCTACGTCCACTGTCCTTGGCGACTGCCGCCCGGACGTAACCGACCGCCCACATCCACAGTCCTCGGCAGCCGCCGCCCGGCCGCAACCGACCACCCACGTCCACGGATCAACCCCCGGACCTAGACCCGGGCCCGGCGGCGGCCCACCGGTCCGTCGGGAACCCACTCGGCGGTCCCAATCGCCCCCCGCCCCCCCGCACCCCCCGCACTGAGCCCACCAGAGCCAAGGAGCCCCTATGAGCACCTCCCTCGTCCTGCTTTCGGCCCGGCTGCTCGACCCGGTCACCGGTGAGCTGCTGCCGCAGACCGCGCTCGCCGCGGCCGCCGGGCGCATCACCGCCCTCGGCGACGACGCGGAGATCCGCTCGCTCGCCGACACCTCGACCACGGTCCTCGACCTGGGCGGCGCGGTGGTGACCCCCGGCCTGGTCGACGGCCACATCCACCCCGCCACCGGCGCCGACCTGACGCACGGCCTCGACCTGTCGGGCTGCGCCGACGTGGAGCAGGTGCGGGCGGCACTCGCCCGCGCGGTGCGCGACCTCGCCCCCGGCGCCTGGCTCCAGGGCTGGGGCCTCGACCCCAACGTCTTCGCCGGGGGCCCCGTCGGGATCGCCCCTTTCGACGCCGTCCTCGACGGCGTGCCCGCCCTGCTGCTGCTCTTCGACGCGCACTCCATGCTGGCCAGCAGGCGCGCCCTCGAACTGGCCGGGGTCACTGGTCCGCGCACCTTCGACCAGGCCACCGCGGAGGTCGTGTGCGACGCCGCGGGCCGCCCCACAGGACTGCTCCTCGAAGAGGCCGCCTGCGCGCTCGTGGAGGGCGCCGCCCCGCAGCCCACCCGCGAGGAACGGCTCGAACGGCTCGCCGCCGCCCTGCACACCATGGCAGCCGCGGGCCTCACCGGCGGCCACGCCATGGACGCGAACGGCGACAGCCTCGCCTTCTACGGCGAACTCGACGCGGCCGGAAGGCTGCCGCTGCGGCTGCGAGTGGCCCCCTGGTGCCAGCCCGGCACCGGTGCCGACGGCGTGCGCGCGCTCATCGAGCAGCAGGGCACGGGCGGCAGGCTGTGGCAGACCCGCGGCGTGAAGATCTTCATGGACGGCACCATCGACAACGGCACCGCGTGGCTCGAACACCCCGACTGCCACGGCGAGTCCCGGCATGCGTTCTGGCCCGACCCCGAGGAGTACACCCGTGTCGTCGGCGAACTCCACCGCGCCGGGGTGCCCACCGCGACGCACGCCATCGGTGACGCCGCCGTACGCCACGTACTCGACGCCGTCCAGAAGGCCCAGGCCGAGGACAGCAGGCCGGTGCGGCACCGCGTCGAGCACATCGAGACCGTCCCGGACGACACCCTGCGCCGGTTCGCCGAACTGGGCGTCGTCGCCTCCATGCAGCCGACCCACTGCTGCGACTTCACCCGTGCCGACCACACCGACAACTGGTCGCGCCGCCTCGGCGAGGAGCGGGCCTCCCGGGCCTGGCGCTGCCGCGACCTGCACGACTCCGGTGCCGTCGTCGTCCTCGGCTCCGACTGGCCGATCGCCCCGTCCCCGCCGCTCGGCGTCATGGCGGGAGCCCGCCACCGCCGCCCCAGCCGGGACCTCACCCTCCCGCCGCACGGCCCGCAGCAGGCGCTCACGGCCCTGGAGGCCCTCCAGGGCATGACCGTCAACGCCGCGTACGCGGCGGGCGAGGAGCACGAGGCGGGCCGTATCGCGGTCGGCCACCGCGCCGACCTGACGGCGTTCGGCGGCAACCCGCTGACCACCGAGGCCACGGAACTGCCGGACCTCCCGGTCCTGCTCACCGTCGTCGACGGCGAACCCGTCCACCGGGACACCCGACTGTGACACCGGCACAGCCCCCGTCCGCCTCGCACTGACGCACGCCGCGCGAGGATGGGAGCATGACCTCCCCCTCGCGCGCCCACTCCTTCAACTCGGCCGCCGCCCAGTACGCCGCGAACCGGCCCTCCTATCCGCCCGCCCTGCTGGACGCCGTGGAGGAGATCGGCGGCAGGCCGCTCGCAGGGGCCCGCGCCGCGGACGTCGGCGCGGGCACCGGCATCGCCACGGCCCTGCTGCGGGAGCGCGGCGCACGGGTGCTCGCCGTGGAGCCCGGGGACGCCATGAGCGCCGAGCTGCGCCGCGCGCTGCCCGGCGTGCCCGTGGTGCGGGGCGACGGCAACGCGCTGCCGCTCGCCACGGACTCGCTCGACCTGCTGACGTACGCCCAGTCCTGGCACTGGACCGACACCGACCGCTCCGTGCCCGAGGCGATGCGGGTGCTGCGTCCTGGCGGGGCCCTCGCGCTGTGGTGGAACACGGACGCTGCCGACGCGCCGTGGGCCGTCGCCCAGCGGGAGCGGATCGCGCGGGCGTGCGGGGTGCGGCCCGCGGCGCGCCGCCATCTCGACGACGAGGACGCCGGGCGCCTCGCGGGCCTGGGCGAGCTCCCCTTCACACGGCGCAAACTGTCGTGGAACCGCACCGTCCCGCTCGACACCCACCTCGCCAACGTCACCAGCCACTCGCCCTTCCTCGTCCTGGACGCGGCGCGGACGGCGGAGTTCCTGGCCGAGGAGCGGGCGCTGCTGAGCGAGTTGTTCCCCGAGGGGACGGTGGAGGAGGCGTACGAGGTGGACGTCCTGGTGGTACGGCGTTGACGCCGTCCGTGCGGAGCACCGCGGATCACTACTCCCGGTGGTGTATGCGGCACACCGAGCCCCCTCCTGCCGTGAGGGGGTGAGGACCTTCTCTCAGCGACGGTCCAGGTGGCGCTGCCGCTGCTGCTCGGCGAGGTGGTGCGGACGCGGCGTCAGCCGCTGCGCGAGTACGCGGACCGGGCGGCGCGGGCCTGGGCCGACCGGGAGCGGGAGGCGGCCCGGCGCGTACGGGAGGAACGAGTGGGGGCGGCGTCGCCGTGACGCTGCGGCAGGACGACACGGTGGCCCGGCCGCCCTCGGCGGGGGTCGGGCTCGCGGTCCACCGCATCGTCCAGGAGACGCTGACCAATGTCGTCAAGCACTCCGGCGCCAGGCACGCGACGGTGTCCACGCATCTCGGCGCCGGGCTGCCGACCGTTGGGGTCAGGGACGACGGAACACCGCGGCCGACGACAGCATCACGTACGGACCGTTTCCGGAGGGCGGCTTCCACGTCCGGGCCAGGTTTCCCACGCGGCATCCGGACAGCGACGGCCCGCCAGCGCGACACTCGGACGGGAACAGCCGCGAGGCGGCACCGGAGACGGATCCGGAGACGGATCCGGAGACGGCACCTTCGGGAACGACCACGAGAGCGGAGGCCGGACATGACGGTGCGTGTGGTCCTGGTCGATGACCAGACCGTCGTCCGCGCGGGCTTCCGCGCCCTGCTCGACCTCACCGACTACCTCTTGGTGGTCGCCGAGGCGGCGGACGGGCTGCGGGCGGTGGAGGCGGTGCGCACCACCCGCCCCGACGTCGACCTCATGGACATCCGCATGCCCGGCGTCGACGGCATCGAGGCGACCCGTCGGATCGCGGCCGACCGCGTCCTGGACCTCGTACGCGTCAACATGCTCACCACGTACCGGATCGACGAGTACGTCTTCAAGGCGCTGCGGTACGGCGCCGCGGGCTTCACTCCGCGGGCGCCGTCACCACCGTCGTCGGCGTCCTGCTGCTGCCGTCCCTCGTCGGCCCGCTCCTCGGCGACGCGCAGCGCTGGGTCGCGGGTGTCTGGTGTCTCGCCGACGGCGGCCCTGAGGGGCTGACCCAGACGTCGAACGCGAGCGCGGACACCGGCGGACACCGTGGGGAGCCTGCCCGCGTGGCCGTCGCTGCTGCTGGTCACCGCGTACTCGGCGGCGCTGCTGCTGACGGCCGCGGTCGTGCTGGGCAAGAGGGATGCCTAGCGGAGGGATGCCTGGCGGAGCCGGTCGGCAAGACCGGCCGGGCGGTCGGCCAGTGCGCTCGGTGAGTGCGGTCGGCCGGTCGCGGCAGCCGGGGGTTCAGTCGGCGGAGGGCGGGCCGACGGTGAGGTGTCCGCGCAGATAGGGCAGCAGGCCGCGCTCCAGGAGCGCCTGGTGCCAGGCGGCGCGGGCGTGTTCGGCTTCCGGGTTGCCCACGGCGAGGCGGGGGTCGCCGCGGTGCGACGTGCGCGAGCGCACCGCCGTGACCAGGAGCGCGCCGAGGCCGACGATGGTGCTGGCCGCCGTCACCAGGGCGCTGGTCCACCCTGCGGTGACGAGGGTCGACGCCACGCTGCTCGCCGGTGTGGCGAGCCGGATCCCGTACCCGAACAGCAGGAAGACCGTGGCCGCGACGGCCGAGACGAGTGGCGCGAGCACCCCGAGGGCGGGGAGGAGGGACTCCGCCACCGGGCCGTTCCTGGCCGCCCCGCGGGACGGTGCCGGGGTGCCGGACGCGGGCATCACGGCGGCGCGGGCCCGCAGATAGGCCCGGTACTCGTCCGCCGCCGAGGCGGCTATCGCGTCGGCGTCGGCCAGCGCCCGAGCGCGCAGGGCGGCCACGCCGGGGGTGACCGGGCCGCGGTCCAGGGCGGTGCGGATGTCCGTGACGTCCAGGGCCAGCGTCAGCACCCACTCGAAGTCGGCCCGGTCCTCCGGACGCAGTCGCGTGGTCACCTAGGTCTCCGTCGGTCGCAGTCGTGCCGTCGCGGCTTCGGGCAGCCGCGGCTTCGGGCACTAGAATCTACAGCAATGTAGAACGATCGGAAGGCGGCGCGCGCGGCACCCGGCACCGAACTCGCCCGCGCACGGCAGGACTCGGTCGCAGACGGCGGAACCCGCCCGTCCGTAGCGGAACCCGCCCGCCTGTAGCGGAACCCGCCCGCCCGTGGCGGAACTCGGCCGCGACGGCCCGCGTTCTCCCTGACAGTGGATCAGTACGATGTCGCGCACGGCACGGTCGAAGGGAGCTGAGCTGCATGGTGGACGGCGGAGACGGCCCGCCCGGGGCGCGGCACCGGCGCCGCGGGCAGGGCCAGTTGGAGGCGCTGGTCCTGGCGTCCCTGCGCGAGGCCGACGAGGCCGTGAGCGCGGCCTGGGTGAAGGACCGCCTCGGCGGCGACCTCGCGTACACGACCGTCATCACGATCCTCACCCGGCTGCTCGCCAAGGGCGCGGTGACCCGGGAGCGGGAGGGCCGGTCCTTCGTGTGGACGGCGGCCTCCGACGAGGCGGGCCTCGCGGCCCACAGGATGCGCAAGGTGCTCGACGGCGAGAGCGACAGGGAAGCGGTCCTCGCCCGCTTCGTCACCGCTCTGTCGCGCGACGACGAGCAGGTGCTGCGGGAGTTGCTGCGGGACGCCGAGGCGGACCGGAGAGACTGACGCCGCCATGGGGTTCTTCATCTTCCTGCCGCTCGTCCTGCCGCTGACGGCGTGGCCGGTCGCGCGCCTCGCCGAGCAGCGTCTGCATCCGAACGTCGCCACCCGCCTGCTGACCGGCGTGGCCGTGGTGATGGCGGCGTGCAGCACGCTCTGCCTCGCCCTCCTCATGGTCGTGGGCACGGCCCAGCTCCCCGGCAACCCGCTGCCGGACGGCTGGTCCGACCCGCAGGTGCGCGAGGCCGTGCCGTACGAGGAGATCGCGGGCAAGGCGGCCATACCCGTACTGCTCGTGGTGGCCGCCGGATGTTGGCGCACCCTGGCCCGCCACCGCCGTGTCCGCAGGCAGGCCCACCGGGCGCTGGAGGGGTTGCCCGGTACGGGGGTCGTGGTCCTGGAGGACACGGTCCCGTACGCGTACGCGCTGCCCGGCGGACGGGGGAGCGGCGCGCTGCCCGGCGACCGCGCCGAGCAGCGTCTGGCCAGGCACCGTATCGCCAGGCACCGTGTCGCCAAGCACCATGTCGCCAAGTACGGCGGGGCCAAGAGCCGTACTGCCGCGGGTGGCAGCGTCAAGAACCGTACTGCCGCGGGCGGCGGGGCCAAGAACCGTACTGCCGCGGGCGGCAGCGCCAAGAACCGTACCGCCAGGCGCGGCAGCGCCAAGAACCGCATCGCCGACGCCGCCGCCGCCGAGAACCGCGTCGCTCCCAAGGACCGCATCGTCGTGACCGCGGGCCTGCTGTCCTGCCTCGACGCCCCCGAGCGCCGCGCGCTGTTCGCCCACGAGCGGGCGCACCTCGTGGCGCGGCACCACCGGCACCTGCTCGCCGTGCAGTTGGCGGCCCGCGCCAACCCGTTCCTGCGCCCGCTGCGCACGGCGGTCGCGTACACCGCCGAGCGGTGGGCCGACGAGGAGGCCGCCCACGCGGTCGGCGACCGCCGGGCGGTGGCGCTCGCGATCGGCAAGGCCGCCCTGGTCTCGCAGGGCGCCCCGGCCCCGACCCTCGCGGGCCTCGCCGCCCCGGGCCCGGTTCCCCGCCGCGTGGCGGCACTCCTCGCTCCCGCCCCCGGCCCGCGGAGCTGGCCCTCGCTGTTCACGTCGGTGGGACTCGCCGCGTGGACCGCCGCGGCCGGCACGCTCGCGTCGGCCATGTCGTCGGCGAACTCGACGGTGACGCTGGTGCTCATCCTGCACGCCGCGACGCCTCTGTGAGCGCGCCGCTGCTGGTCGCCCGCTGCCCCTTCGGACCACGTACGGGGGCCAGGAAGCCCGCGGCGATGCCCTGCACCAGCCGCGCCGCGCCGCGACCAGCGGGCCACCGGCCGGAGCCAGTGCTCCCCGGACGCTCACCGCACCGAAGACCGCGACCGCGGTGAGGAAGGCGCGCCGCCGCCCGAACAGATCGGCGGCCCGGCCGCCCAGGAGGAGGAAGCCGCCGTACCCGAGGGCGTACGTCCCGGTTCCCGTACGCCGACGGCAGGCGGACGACCCCGTCCCGTTCCGCCGGGCAGTGACTCCCGGACTCCCAACGAGATCCCTGACCTCCTCCCGCCCTCGCGGCTCGTTTCGTTCACACCTGGTTCGCACCGCTCTCCGTACGGTGCCGCACATGACCAACAAGTACCTGGTGGCGGCAGCCGCGGTGACCGCGGCGGGCATGCTCGCGGCCTGCACCGGAGCGGGACCGGAACCCAAAGCCGCGCACACGTCGGCACGCGCGGCGGCATCGGACGCGGGCGCGGGACGCGCACGGCCCATGTGCGATCCGCGTCTCGACGCGGCGTTCGAGCGGTGGGAGCGGGCCGGTTTCAGCGGCTCCATCGCGGTGACGACCCGGGGCAGGTCCGACTGTGTGGCGGCGTACGGCTCGGCGAACGACGCCACCGGGACACCGAACACGACGGACACCGTGTTCAGCATCGGTTCGATCACGAAGGCCGTCACGGCCGCGACGGTCTTCCGCCTCGCCGAGGACGGCAGGCTGCGGCTCGACGACCGCGCGGGCGAGCTGCTGCCGGGTCTGAAGGGGCCCGTCGCCCGGGTCACGGTGCGGCAACTGCTGCTGCACACCGGCGGCCTGAAGGGGTCGCACGGCGAGGACCACGAGCCGCTCGGCCGCACGGCGGCCCTGCGGGCGATCAGCCGTCTGGAGGTGGCGTTCCGGCCGGGCAGCGGATACGCGTACTCCAACGCCGGCTACACCCTGCTCGCGCTGATCATCGAGAAGGTGTCCGGCACGACGTACCGCGCGTACACGGCGGCGAAGACGCTGCGGCTGCCCGGCGGACGGGTCGCGGGCGGATTCTGGGACGGGGAGCCGGCTCCGTCCGGGCCCCGCGCCACCGGGTACCTGGAGAGCGGGCGGACCGGCGAACGGGGCGGCTTCGCGGGCCCGCACTGGGCGTTGGACGGCAACGGCAGCGTGGCGATGACCGCCGGCGACCTGGCGGCCTGGACCCGGGCGCTGTTCACCGCCCGCCTGGTCTCGGCCGAGTCGGCGAAGGCCATCGGCACGCCGGGTCACGACCTGGGGGAGGGCCGGGCGGAGACTCCCGGCTGGGTGGCCTTCGACGCGTCCGTGTACGGCAAGCCGTTCCTCGCGTCCTCCGGTGGCGGCGGCCAGGTGGGGCACGACGCCGTCGTCCTGTGGATTCCGCAGGACCAGCGGGCGGTCGCGATCATCTCCAACAAGCCGAGGACGACCGCCGAGGACCTCCTGAAGAAGGTGGGTCCCGCGCTGATCGCGGGCAAACCGCTCCCCGTCCCCAGGGCACCGGCGACGGCCCCCGGCCCGGGGGCTGCCGCCGCCGTCGGGAAGTACACGCTGCGCTCCGGCGGTACGTTCGACGTGCGGGCCGCCGGGGGCGGGCTCAAGGTCTCCGCCACGGGCGCGGACGCCGTCGGCGCGCTCTTCCCGCCGAAGCGGGGCGGCGCCGCCGGTGCCACGGCCGCCGACCTCCGCGCGAACGAGCGGCGCGTCCGGGACCTGCTCGACGGCAGGAGCCGGGAGGGCCGCAAGGAACGCGCGGCCCTCGAAGAGGACTTCGGCCCCCTGCGCGGGATCGACGTGGGCGCCACCCTGTTCCACGGGGGAGACATACGCACCTACGTCACCCTCACGGCCAGGAACGGGGCGCGCACCACCGGCTGGTACTCGCTCGACGCGCTGGGCGGCGTCTCCGCGGCCGAAGTCCCCACCGGGCCGCCCACGCTGGCCCTCGTCCCCGCAGGCCGGGACCGGTACCGCCCGGACGATCCCGCGGACACCGGTCCCGAAGTGACCGTCACCTTCCGCGCGGGACACATGAGCGTCACGGGTCCGGGTGGAACGGGACCGGGCGGAACGGGAGCGGGCACGACGGCGGTCGCGGTCCGCGCGGAACGACCGTCGCGGTCCGCGCCGACGGACGGTTGACTGACACCATGCGGATCCTGCTGATCGAGGACGACCCCGACCTCGCCGACGTCCTCGCGCTCGGCCTGCGCAACGAGTCCTACGCGGTCGACCTCGCCACCACCTGTGCCCACGCCGAGGAACTCCTGCGGCTCACCACGTACGACGTCGCCTGCTTCGACCTGGGACTGCCCGACGGCGACGGCCTGGAACTCGTCCGCCGTCTCGCGCGGGATCCGGAGCTGCGCCGGCCACGCCGCTCACTGGTCCTCACCGCGCGCGACGCCGTGGCGGACCGGGTCGCGGGCCTCGACGCCGGGGCCGACGACTACCTGGTCAAGCCGTTCCACTTCGCCGAACTCGTGGCCCGGGTGCGCGCCCTCGGCCGACGCGGCGAGAGCCACGGCTCGACCCTGCACGTCGGCGAACTCACCCTCGACCTCGCGGCACACACGGCCCGGCGCGCCGACACCGAACTCGTCCTGACCGCAAGGGAATTCTCGCTCCTCCGGTACTTCATGCACCACCCGGGCGAGGTCCTGTCCGCCGAGGACCTGCTCGAACACGTCTGGGACGCGCACGCCAACCCCTTCACCACGTCGGTACGGGTCATCCTCAGCCGGCTCCGCAGGAAACTCGGCGAGCCGCCCCTCATCGTGACGATCACCAACGTCGGCTACCAGCTCAAGGGGCGGCCATGAGACGCCTGTGGGGCTCGCTGCGCGTGCGGCTCGCCCTGCTCGGGTTCCTCGCCATCTACGTCCCGGCGCTGCTGCTGTTCGGGGTGGTGCTCGCCACCGACACCGAGACGACGAGGGACGGATCGGCGGGTGCTCCGGCCACCGTGGATGAGCCCCCGGAGAAGGCCAAGGAGCAGCCAGCGGAGCAGCCAACGGAGAAGGCCACTGAGAAGCCAACGAAGAAGCCCCCGGAGAAGCCCACGGAGGAGACCGTCACCGACACCACCACGCACCGGTCCGCCGCCGCGCTCTGGACCGTCCTCGCACTCGGCCCGCTCGCGGGCGGGACCGCCTGGTGGTGGGCGGGCCGCGCGGTGCGCCCCATCGACCGGGTGCGCGCGGTCGCCGACGACATCCAGGGCGCCGACCTCGGCCGCCGCATCGCCCTGCGGCACGGCCCGACCGAGGTGGTCACCCTCGCGGCGAGCTTCGACGGGATGCTCGACCGCCTGCAACAGGCCGCCGAGACCCAGCGGCGCCTCGTCGAGGAGACCAGCCACGAACTGCGCATCCCCTTGGCGGTCCTGGTCACCAACGCCGAGGTGCTCCTCGCGCACCCCGAACCCACCCTCACCGTCTACCGCCAGGGCCTGGAACGCTCCCGGTCGGCGGCCGTACGGCTGCGAGCGGTCCTCGACGAACTCCTGGTCGACGCCCGCGGCCGGGCCCGTACCCTCGATCGGCGCCCCGTCGACCTGATGGCCGTCGCCGGCGCCGTCGTCGAGGACGCCGGCGTGCAGGCGGCGGCCAAGAACACCCGCCTCTCGCTGTCCGGGCCACCGGCCGCCGTCTGCCCGGTCGACGAGCCCACGGTGCGGCGGGCGATCGGCAACCTCGTGGACAACGCCGTCCGGTACGCACCAGGCGGCACCGCGGTGCATGTCTCCGTGGAGGTCACCGGTGCCGAAGCGGCGGTCGCCGTCACCGACCACGGCCCCGGCATCCCCGCCGGGGACCAGGCCCGCGTCTTCCAGCGCTTCTGGCGCGGACGGACCGAGGCCCCCGGCACCGGCCTCGGCCTGGCCATCGCCCGCCAGGTCGCCGCGGCCCACGGCGGCACCCTCACCCTCACCTCGCCCGGTCCCACGGGTGACGGCTGTGTCTTCCGCCTCACGGTCCGCCGCTGAACGCGGGGGCGCGGACGGCCCCGCGTGCTCCGGCGGCGGAAGCGGAAACGCCCCCGAAGGACCTCGAAAACGTGTCCCCCAAGCGCCCATGACGTGCGTTCGTGACGGGGGCGGAGACACCTGACTCCCGCAATGCCGAGATCAGCGGATACGGTGCTGGTGTGGAGATCACAGGGGAGGACACGGCACCGGGAACCGTGCTGCTGGTGACAGCCGCGCCCGCGGGCAGGAGCTGCCTGGTGGACACGGGCAACGTGACCAACGTGCTGGCGGCCGTCGCGCCCGGCGCCTGGACGGGCACCGCGGCGGCGAGCCTGGTCGAACTCGCCGACCCCATAGACCCGCAGACGGTACTGACCCGCGTCAGAGCCGCGGCGGCCACGCCGGGCCCGCTCACCGTCGTGCTCTCCGGGCAGCTCCAGAGAGACCGCCGCCAGCACCACGTCCACCTCGCCCTCGCGAGAACCACCCCGGCGACCGTCCGCTACACCGCCCTGCCCTGGGCCTGGTTCGTCCACGAACTCCAGCAGCGCCGTCCGGGCACGACCACCGTGTACGCGGACCTGGTGGCCGACGCCGAGACCTGGCAGCACCTGCACACCGCGCCCCTGGAACTGGGCCGGGGCACGCACACGTACGGCCTGATCGCCGCCCCGCCGAAACCGCGCCAGACCGTGCAGCCGGCCTACACCCTCGCGCTGGCGCAGATCCTGCGCAGCGGTCTGCGCCTCGCCCCCGAGCGGCTCCACCAGGAGGCGTTGCAGCAGGTCGACACCAGCGGCGCCCTGGTCATCGGCCCCGCGCGTGCGCTCGACACCGCCGGGTACGCACCGCACCCCGCGGCCCCCGCGGTGGGCGCCGCGACCCGCGCCGCCGTCCCCGACACCGTCGTTCCCGGCCGGGCTGCCCCCGACACAGCCGTACCGGGCCCCGCCGTTCCGGGCCCCGTCGTCCCGGCGCAGGCGCCGCCCGGACGCGATCCGCACGCCGAGGTGTTCGCCGCGGCGAGCGCGGGACGGCACACCGAGGCGGCCGGTCTGGCCGCGGCCCACGAACAGGAAGCGCTGCGCGCTCATGGCCCGGCGTCGCCGCAGGCCGTCCACTGGATCGAGGTGCAGGCCGAACTGGCCCGCCAGGCCGAGGACCCGGCGCGCGCCAGCCAGCTGTGGATGCGCTCCGCCGTGCTGCGCCTGACATCCGGCCAGAGCCCCGAACACCCCGACGTGACGGCCGCGGTCGACCGGGCGCACCACTGCTGGCACCACGTCACCGACCCGCGTACGGTGCACGACCTGGGCGCGGAACTCGCGGCCCTGCGGTCGCAGGTCACCGGCAAGAACGGGGCCCGGGAGGACGTGCGGCGCCGCCTCGCGAGGATCGCCCCGGCGCCCAGCGGCTGACCGTCCCGGCAGTCGGGGACCGAACCGCCCGGGCACCCGGCGGCCGACCGCGCCGCGGCGGCGCCTGAGACGCCGTCAGCGAGGTTTCCTCCAAGGCTCTTTGAGCCCCTGGGGCCACCTGTACGAGGGGGAGCGGTAGGCCAAACAGATCATGTTCCGTTTCCCCGGTGCGGTCTCGCGGTGAGCCTCGGGCGTACGCCTTTTCCCGATCTGGAGGCAAGCCCATGCGTAAGCACACGATCCTCGCCGCCGCCGCCCTCGCGGCCGTCACCGTCGTCGGCGGCGCCGGCGCGGCCGTGGCGAGCCCCGGCCCGGACGGCGCCACAGCGGCCGCCAAGGTGTCGAACTCCCCAGGAGTCCTGAGCGGCAACGCGATCCAGGTCCCCATCGACCTCGGCGTCAACCTCTGCGGAAACAGCGTCGACGTGCTCGCTGTGCTCAATCCCGCTGCCGGCAACAAGTGCAAGAACCACTGACGGCAACCGGGCGAGAAAGCGTGTCCAAGTGCTGGTCAGAGCGTTGATCAGCCCAGGTGCCCGGCTCGGTCGCTCCGGGTGGGCGATGCCGTGTGCGGCTCGCCGGGCGCCCTCCACTCGAAACTCGTACAGCTAGTGCGACTGGTGCAACCAGTGCACATCACGCAAGGAGAACAAGGCATGTCCGCAATGAAGAAGATGGCCGCTGTGGCACTGGGCACCGGTGCCCTCGTCCTGGGCGCGGCGGGCCTCGCGACCGCCGACGCCGGTGCCTCCGGCGCCGCCCAGAACTCTCCCGGCGTGATCTCGGGCAACGTCATCCAGGTCCCGGTCCACGTCCCGGTCAACGTGTGCGGCAACAGCATCGACATCATCGGCCTGCTCAACCCGGCCTTCGGCAACACCTGCGTCAACGACTGACCGGATACGGCTCCCTGTAGGAGACCGCCGGTACGGCACGCTTCCGGGCGGGCGATCGCGACCGCCCGCCCGGAACACCCGCCGCCGCACCGAACGGCGTGCTGTCGGCCTACCGGACCAGTTCGGCCGGTTCGGCGAGGCGCGTCAGCTTGTGCGGGTTCGCCACCGCGTGGATCCGGGTGACCTTCCCGCTCTCCACCACGAGGCTCACCGTGGCCACCCGGCCGTCGACTTCGACGCGGCCCGCGGGCGCGCCGTTGAGCCACACCACCGAGACCGCCCGGCCCGGACGGGCGAGCAGCCGTGCCACGCTCGCCGCGCCGCGGACCGGTGCCGCCGCGGCGGCCGCGATCCCGCCGCCGTCGGCGATCATGACGACGTCCGGCGCCATGACGTCGAGGAGCGCCTGCAACTCCCCGGTGTGCAGCGCGGCGAGGAACCGCTCCACCACGGCCTGTTGCTCCGACCGGCTCACCCGCACCCGAGGCCGCCGTGCCGCCACGTGGGCGCGGGCCCGCCGCCCGATCTGCCGCACCGCCGAGGCCGACTTGCCGACCGCCTCGGCGATCTCGCCGTACGGCAGCTCGAACACCTCACGGAGCACGAACACCGCGCGTTCCGTCGGCCCCAGCGTCTCCAGGACGGTCAGCATCGCGATCGAGACGCTCTCCGCGAGCTCGACGTCATCGGCGACGTCCGGGGCCGTCAGGAGCGGCTCGGGGAGCCACTCGCCGACGTAGTCCTCGCGGCTGCGCGACAGCGACCGCAGCCGGTTGAGCGACTGCCGCGTGACGGTGCGGACCAGATAGGCCCGCGGGTCCCGCACCTCGGCACGGTCGGCGGCGGCCCACCGCAGCCAGGACTCCTGGAGCACGTCCTCCGCGTCGGCCGCCGAGCCGAGCATCTCGTAGGCGACCGTGAACAGCAGGCTGCGGTGGGCGACGAAGGGGTCGCCGCCGGTCATGCCGTCGACGCCGCGGCGGTGTCGGCGGGGCGGGCCGCGAGGGGGATCTCGCACGCGTCGGAGTACCCCTGCGAGGCGATTCCCTGTGCCGAGTTGCACCGTGCTGCGAAGTTGGCGAAGCCGATGTACACGGTGAGTTCGACCATCGCCGCCGGGCCGAGCCGGTCGAGCAGCCCGGCATGCAGCTCGTCGGTGACCGTCGTCGGGGTGTCCGTCATGGCCTCGGCGTACGCGAGCACGTCACGCTCCAGCTCCGTGAACACGTCCGACTGCCGCCAGCGCGGCACCTGGCTGGCCTTGGCCGGGTCGAGGTGCTGGTTCAGTGCCTGGAAGTAGTTGATGTCGAGGCACCAACCGCAGCCGACGTAGGCGGCGACCGCCATGTGTGCGAACGTCTTCAAGTCCGCGGGCGCCGCGTCCCACGAGCCCAGCTCGGCCGCGAACTCCTGATTGGCGCGCGCGAGCCCCGGGTGGTGCCACAGCACCTCGACGGGCTCGGGCACCGAACCGAACTGCTCCAACATGTTGTCGCGGAGCTCCGCGGGAAGCTCGGCCTTCGGAATGCGCAGCGTCATGATTTCTCCAGGTACGTAGGTTCGGCCGGGTGTCCCGTCCGTTCACCATGAAGACACCGCCCACGCCGCGCGTGTGACATCGGCGGAGGGGAATCCACGCGGGGCTCTCCCGGGTGAGCCGCGTCTCACCTGCACGGCGCCGCTTGTCTATGCAACTCGTTGCATAGAAGGATTCGGGCATGGCGCTCGAGCACGCGATCCTCGTCTCCCTCCTTGAGCAGCCGGGTTCCGGCTATGAGCTGGCCCGGCGGTTCGACCGGTCCATCGGCTACTTCTGGGCCGCCACCCACCAGCAGATCTACCGCGTTCTCAAGCGCATGGAGAGCGACGGCCTGATCGGTTCCCGCGCCGTGGCGCAGCAGGACCGGCCGGACAAGAAGGAGTACTCCGTCGGACCTCTCGGCCGGGCCGCGCTGTCCGCTTGGCTGCACGAGCCCATCGAGCCCGAGAGCGTCCGGCACGAGCTCGCCGTGAAGATCCGCGGCGCGGCCTTCGACGATCCGGCCGCACTCGTCCAGGAGGTGCAGCGGCACCGCCGGGCCCACGCCGACCGGCTCGCGCACTACCTGGCCGGTGAGCTGCGCGACTTCACCGGACCCGAGGCACCCGCGCCGCTCGACGCCGGACAGGAGCTCCAGCACGTCGTGCTGCGCGGCGGCATCGCGTACGAACGCATGACGCTCGCCTGGCTCGACGACGTGATCGCCACGCTCCGGCGGCTCGGCCCCGAACGCTGACGCCCCACACCCCCCGCCTCCCTCACCCCCGCCCCCCTCCGAGCCGGAAAGGCGACCCGCCATGGCCGACCCGCTGCTGTTCCACCCCACCACCTACGACCCGGCGCACTTCGACCCCGAGACCCGCAGGCTGCTGCGCGCGACCGTGGACTGGTTCGAGGCGCGCGGCAAGCGCAAGCTGATCGAGGACTACCGCTCGCGGGCCTGGCTCGCGGACTTCCTCGCGTTCTCCGCCGAGCAGGGCCTGTTCGCGACCTTCCTCACCCCGGCGGCCGAGGCCGGCGCCGAAGGGGGCGCGGACAAGCGCTGGGACACCGCCCGCATCGCCGCCCTCAACGAGATCCTCGGCTTCTACGGACTCGACTACTGGTACGCCTGGCAGGTCACGATCCTCGGACTCGGCCCGGTCTGGCAGAGCGACAACGCCGCCGCCCGCGCCCGCGCCGCCGAGCTCCTCGCCCAGGGCGAGGTGTTCGCCTTCGGTCTCTCCGAGAAGACCCACGGCGCCGACATCTACTCCACCGACATGCTCCTGGAGCCGGACAGCGACGGCGCCGGCGGCTTCCGGGCCACCGGCTCCAAGTACTACATCGGCAACGGCAACGCCGCCGGGCTCGTCTCCGTCTTCGGCCGCCGCACCGACGTCGAGGGCACCGACGGCTATGTCTTCTTCGCCGCCGACAGCGGCCACGAGGCGTACCGCCTGGTCAAGAACGTCGTCGACTCGTCGAAGTACGTCAGTGAGTTCCGCCTGGAGAACTGTCCCGTGCGCGCCGACGACGTCCTGCACACCGGCCGCGCCGCCTTCGACGCCGCCCTCAACACCGTCAACGTCGGCAAGTTCAACCTCTGCACCGCCTCGATCGGCATCTGCGAGCACGCGATGTACGAGGCCGTCACCCACGCCCACCACCGCGTCCTCTACGGCCGCCCCGTCACCGCGTTCCCGCACGTGCGCCGGGAGCTGACCGACGCCTATGTGCGGCTCGTCGGGATGAAGCTGTTCAGCGACCGCGCCGTGGACTACTTCCGCTCGGCGGGCCCCGACGACCGCCGCTACCTCCTCTTCAACCCGATGACGAAGATGAAGGTGACCACGGAGGGCGAGAAGGTCATCGACCTGCTGTGGGACGTCATCGCGGCCAAGGGCTTCGAGAAGGACACCTACTTCGCCCAGGCCGCCACCGAGATCCGCGGCCTGCCCAAGCTGGAGGGCACGGTCCACGTCAACCTCGCTTTGATCCTCAAGTTCATGGGCAACCACCTCCTGAACCCGGCCGGGTACGCGCCCGTGCCCACCCGCCTCGACGCGGCCGACGACGCCTTCCTCTTCCGGCAGGGACCCGCCCGCGGGCTCGGCTCCGTCCGCTTCCACGACTGGCGTGCCGCCTTCGACGCGTACGCCGGGGTCGCCAACGTCGCGCGTCTGCGCGAGCAGGCCGACGCCCTGTGCGCGTTCGTCACCACGGCCGCCCCGGACGAGAAGCAGAGCCGCGACCTGGACCTGCTCCTGGCCGTCGGGCAGCTCTTCGCCCTGGTCGTGCACGGCCAGCTGATCCTGGAGCAGGCCCGCCTGACGGACCTCGACGAGGACGTGCTCGACGAGCTGTTCGCCGTCCTCGTACGGGACTTCTCCGCACACGCCGTCGAGCTGCACGGCAAGGACTCCGCCACCGCGGACCAGCAGAGCTGGGCCCTCGGCGCGGTCCGGCGCCCGGTCGTCGACGAGGCCCGCTCGGCCCGCGTCTGGGAGCGCGTGGAGGCGCTGGCCGGGTCGTACGAGATGGCTCCCTGACGCGCGTCCTCGCGCAGGCCGGCCGGTCGCCGCACCCCGGCGGTGCGCCGACCGGCCGGCCTGCGGGGTCAGTACACGCTCACGCCGTACGCGGACAGGGCCTCGCGCACCGGCTGGTGGATCGCGGAGCCGTTGGTGCCCGTGCAGCCGGAGCTGCCGGAGTGGATGCCGAGCGCGACCGTGCCCGCGAAGTGGGCGCCGCCGCTGTCGCCGCCCGCGGAGCAGGCGGTGGTGCGGACCATGCCGTACACGGGTCCGTCACCGTAGTTGACGGTGACGTTGACGGCGGTCACGGAGCCGCTCGTCACCTTGGTGGTGGAGCCGCTCTTCTTGATCGCCTGGCCCACGACGGCGTCGGCGGCGGAGGAGATCTCCTGGTGGCCGCCGTTGTACAGGTTGACGTTGCCCGCGGGCGACGAACCGTTGGTGTAGCGGACGAGGCCGTAGTCGTTGGTGGGGAAGCTGGTCCCCTCGCGCACGCCGACGGCCGCACCACCGGACGTGGCGGACCAGTTGGCGCCGAGGTTGGTGCAGTGCCCGGCCGTCACGAAGTACTTGGTGGAGCCCTTGGCGACGTTGAAGGCGGCCGAGCAGCGCGACCCACCGCCGTAGATGGCGTCACCGCCCGCCACCTCACGCTCGAAGACGCCGGGCACGCGGCTGACGCGTACCGCGCCGTCGAGCGAGTCGGCGACGCGGCGCAGCCGGGCGAGGTCGCGGGCCGACACCGACCGGTCGGCCTGCACGGCTATCTGGTTGGTGCGCGGGTCGACGCCCCAGGACGTGCCGGTGATCTTCGCGCGGGACTCGAGGGTGTCCATGGCTGCGGCGAGCTGGGCGGCGCCGCGGGTAACCCGCCGGGGCGTCGCACCGGCGGCGCGGACGCGCTCGGCGGCGGACGCGCTGGTGACGGTGACGACCAGCTCGCCGGACCTGCGGTCGAGGTAGGTACCGGCGCTGTCGTCGCCCAACTGCCGCTCGACCCGCGCGTTGAGGGCGTTGGGGGAGTCGGCGGCCGTGGGGGCGGGAGCGGGCTCGCCCTGCGCGGCGGCGGGGACGGCGCCGAGCGCACCGAGAACGAGAGTTCCGGTGACGAGGAGGGCGGAAAGGGCCGGACGCGCACAGAAGGTGCGTCTCATGTGGGGGGCTCCTTCGACGGTGACGTGATGTGGGACGTACCGCGGTACGCGGGGGACGTACCGAGCAAGGAAAGTGGCATGCCCGCGACAATCACGCAAGGGTCTCGGTCAGGAAGGCGACGATCTCGTCGCGGGCCCGCGCGGTGGGATGGCCGTCCTGTTCGACGAGATGCGCCGTGACGACGCTGTGGGCGCAGCCGACGACGTCGCGGAAGAAGGGCGGCGGGTCGGTGCGCGCCGTCCCGGCCGACAGGACGCGGCCGTCGAACGCGTCGCCGAGCAGCGCCCGGTAGGCCGCGAACCGCTGTCCCGTGCACCAGGTGTCGTCGTCGAAGCGGTAGGCGAGCACCTTCAGCCCGTCGCGCGCGACACGCGCGGCCACGGCCGCGGCGTCCTCGGCGCCGATCTCCAGACCGGCGGGGTCGTCGAGGGGCAGGGACGGATGGTTGACCACGGGGGCGACGACGGCGGGCTCCAGCGTCATGGTCAGGGCGAAGTTGCCGGTGAAGCAGAGCCCGACCGCGCCGACGCCGGGGCCGCCGCACTCGGTGTGCGCCAGGCGGGCGAGGCCGCGCAGCCAGGAAGCGACGGGGCTCGTGCCGCCCCCGGCGAACGCGCGGAACTCGGCGCTGACACAGGCGCGCCGGAGGACCCGCTCGCCCGCGTCGGCGCTCGGATACGCGCCGTCGACGCCGAACAGGGACGGCAGATAGACGGTGAGCCCCGCGTCGCGCAGCCACCGCCCGAACCGGGCGACGTCGGGGCTGATCCCCGGCATCTCGGGCATGAGGACGACGGCGGGGCCCGTCCCGGTGACGTACACGGTCTTGGCGACGCCGTCGATGTCGACGACCCTGCGGACGAAGTCGTCCAAGGGGTCGTCCCGCAGATCTCTCGTGGTGGTCATGGGCGAGAGGATGTCGGCCCGGCGGTGCCCTCGTTGAGGGGCGGCATCGCCATGCAAGGCGGTAATATCGCCACTCCTGCCGTCACCCTTGTCGCCACCCTTCTCCGGGCGGGGAGCCGTATGAGTCCGCTGCGCGTCAGTGTCCTTGCCTATCCCGGGTGCTTCGCGTCGGAGGTGTTCGGCGTGCCCGACCTGCTCACCATGGCCACGCACGTGACCGCGGCGCGGGGCTTGCCGCAGTCCTCGTACGAGGTGTCGGTCGTCTCGCCCCGCCGACGGGTGGTCGCGTCCGGCGGCTCGCGCGTCGACGTCCGCGCGGTCCGTCCCGCCGATGTGCTGATCGTGCCGGGCTTCGCACTCTCCCCGGCGTGCGACCTGGACGTGGAGCTCGCCGCGCTGGCGCCGGAGCGCGCCGTGATCCGCGCGCAGGCCGCCGCGGGGGCCGCCGTCGTGTCGATCTGTGTCGGCGCGTTCCTCGTGGCGGAGGCCGGGCTGCTCGCCGGGCGCAGGGCCACGACGTCCTGGCTGTTCGCGGACCGGCTCGCCCGCCGGTACGCCGACGTGCGGGTGCGCAGCGAGAGCCTGGTCGTGACCGACGGCGGCGTGACGACCACGGCGGCGTTCAGCGCGATGTACGACTTCGCCCTGCGCCTCATCCGCGAGCACGACGGCCCCGGCGTCGCCCGCAGCACCGCGCGCGTCGCGCTCGTGGACGACGCGCGCTCCACCCAGGCGCCCTACGTCGACATGCGGCTGCTGCCCACGGTGGGCAGGGGGTTCTCCCACGGCGTGCAGCGGTGGCTCGACCAGCACCTCCAGGCGCGCTACGACCTGCCCGGCCTCGCCCGGACGTTCCGGGTGAGCACGAGAACCCTGCTGCGGCGCTTCGGGGACGAGACGGGTGAGACGCCGCTCGCCTATCTGCAGGGCGCGCGGGTGCGGCGGGCCAGGCTGCTCCTCGAGACGACCGACCGGACCGTCGCGAGCATCGCCGCGGACGTCGGGTACCGCGACGCCGGGACGTTCAGCGGCATCTTCGCCAGACACACGGGCCGGCGGCCGCGCGAGTACCGTGCGGCCTTCCGGCCCGCCCGGGACCGGGACGCCTGACCGCGCCGGGACGCCGGGCTCAGCCGATGAGGGCGTCGATGTGCACCGACAGGGCCTTGTGTCCTTCGGGGGAGGGGTGCAGTCCGTCGACGAGCAGGTCGGGGCGGTCGCGCAGCGGCTCCCACAGGTCGACGTGGTCGACGAAGCGGTCGGCGCACCACGTCCGCACGCGCTCGCGCAGCGCGAGGGCCCGGTCCCGGGTGAAGCGCAGGCCTTCGTAGTCGCCGGTTCGGGTTTCGTCGATCCACGCCGGGCCCACGACGACGAGCCGTGCGTTGTGGTGCCGGGCCGCGGCGGCGAGACGGTCGAGGCTGTCCGTGACATCTGCGGCACCCGTCGCGGGGGTGGTGGCCCCGGCGGTGACGGGCAGCGCGGAGTCGTTGATTCCGGCGGCGACCAGGACGGTGTCCGGCAGCCGCGGGCCGAGGAGCGGGGGCAGCTGCTCGGCGACGTCGCGCAAGGTGCTCCCGGGGACGGCCAGGTTGAAGACCCGGTGTCCGGGCTCGTCGGCGGCGATGTGGGCGGCGGCCAGATGCCCCGCCCAGCCGCCCTGCGGATCGCACCGCCCGTAGGCGATGCTGTCGCCCGCGACCACGATGCGCGCCGCCGAGCGCAGCGGCCTGGCGTCCAGGTAGGCCCAGGCGCTCTCCCCGGACGACAGGAGCACGCGGCGCCGGACGTAGTCGTCGACCTCGTAGGCGTCGGCCGCCGCGAGATCCCGGTCGGTCAGGCGCAGCACGGAGCCCGCCACTTCGGCGCCGATCCTGCGCTCCAGGGTGAGATGGACGTCGAGGCCGCTGGTGGCGATCACGGAGGGGTCGGTGATCGGCAAGGGCCTGGTCGTGTATCCGGTGAGGGATGCCGTGGCGCTGGGTACGGCTCCGCCGAAGAGCGCGTGCTGGACCGGGGCGTCCAGGAGCGTGCCGAAGGAGAACAAGGCGTGGGGGCGGGACTCGGTCACGGGGTGCGCTGCGGCCTTTCTCACAGAAACGATCAAGGCCAGCTTAGCGGGCGGGGGCGGTCATGGGAGTGCGGGGCGCTCGGCCGCGGGGGCGTCGGGGCGCCGGGGCTTCCGGCTCCCGGCGGCGGGGGCTCCCGGCCGCCGGGACGTTTGGCTGCTGAGGCCACAGACACAGCACCGGCGCCGCCGTCCACTTACGCGCTCGCGCACTCCGGATGGCCCCAGCCCTGGGCGTTCTTCGCGATCTTGTCACCGGCGGCATAGGTGCGCCCGCAGCCGCCGCACGTGCCTCTGAACTTCGCGGAGATCGTCCGGGAGCCGGACCGGGCGCGGCCCGAGCCGGAGCGTGCGGCGGGGCGGCTCTGCCGCGCGGCGCCGGAGCGTGTCGCCGTCTGGGCGGGGACGTCGGGCACGCCGCTCGCGCCGTGGGCCGTGCCGTCCGGCTCCTGGGACTGTGCCGCCTGGCTCGCGGCGTGGTCGGCGATCGCGTTCAGGGGGTCGCCGTCGACCTGGTGGGCAGGGACGTAGACGAATTCGACGGTGCGGCCCTGGAGCCGTTCGTCGATCGCCTCGACGAGCTCCCGGTTGGCCACGGGCTTGCCGGAGGCCGTCTTCCACCCCTTCCGCTTCCACCCGGGCAGCCACTCGGTGACCGCCTTCATCGCGTACTGCGAGTCCATGCGCACCTGGACCGGCACACCCGGCTCGACGGCGTCGAGGAGTTCGTGGAGCGCGGTGAGCTCGGCCACGTTGTTCGTGGCCACTCCGAGAGGGCCGGCTTCCCAGCGCACGGGAACGCCGTCGGTGTCGGCAAGGACCCAGGCCCAGGCCGCCGGGCCCGGGTTGCCCTTGGAGGCTCCGTCACATGCGGCGATCAACTGCTTCGTCATGTCCTCGATCATGCCAGGCTGCCGGAGGCGGTCGCTCCGGCGGCATGGGGAGAGCCCGGGGCGGTCGTCCCGGCGGCATGCGGGGAGCCCGAGGGGGCGCCCCGGTGTCCCCAGTGCCGCCGCTAACCCTCCGCGCTCGCGGAACCGCCGCGCCGTCGACCCGTGGCGCGGCGGGGCGCGGCGCGCCAGAGGGCGAGCGCGCCGACGAGCAGGCCGCCGCCGATGGCCGCCCACACGGCGGGGTTCTCCTCGACCCACATGCGGTGGCCGCGCGGGATGCCGATGGAGCCGAAGAGCCGGCCGTTGCGCCCGGGAACCAGACAGGCGAGGGCGAGGAAGGAGACGCAGCCGAGGGCGGACGAGACGACCAGGCGCACCGGCTGCCGATGCCTCAGCGCGGACGCGGCCAGCGCCCAGCCGCAGAGGACGCCGCTGCCGCAGAGGGCCCCGAACGCGTAGCCCGCCCCCGGTCCGAGCCCGGCCGCCCAGCGCCACAACGGGTCGCCCGCGTAGGCGGAGGCGATTCCGGCGAGCACGACGAGCCACGCCAGCTTCACCACGTGGCGCTCGGAGAGGTCGGCCATGCGCTTGGACGAACTGGCTGTGCGGGACATTGCCCCGACAGTACGCGGCCGAGTGCGACAGCCGGTGGCCGGGGTCGCGCCCGCTGCGGCCCGGCTCGGGGCGACCTCCCAGTGTGCGTGCACGGCACCGCAGTTGAACCCGGAATCAGCAAACTGGTCTATACCCTTGACTGGTATAGACCAAGAGGGTTGACTGCGCGCAATCCAACTCGCCCCACGTGGCTCGCCGCCGCACCGAGGAGTGAAGAGATTGAACGAGCGCAAGCACGCCCGTCCGATGTACTCCCCACGCCACGACGTCCACCGCGCGTCCGCGTCATCCGCCGCGGAGACGACGCGTCCCGCAGAGGGGACGACGCGCCCCGCAGCACAGCGAATTCGCCGAGGCGTCGCACGCCTGCGGCCCTTGTTCTCCTCAGCCGCCCTCGCCGGGGTCGCGGCGCTGCTCTTCGCCGCCGTCCCCGCGGCGCCCGCCGGTGCCGCGACCGCCGGCACTGACAAGGCCGCGGCACCGGCCTGCGCGACGGCCTGGAACTCCGGCTCCGTCTACACCAAGGACGCCACCGTGTCCCACGGCAACCACAACTGGCAGGCCAAGTGGTGGACCAAGGGTGAGACTCCCGGCTCCACCGGCCAGTGGGGCGTCTGGGCCGACAAGGGCGAGTGCGGCACCGGGGGAGGCAACCCCGACCCCTCGGGCTTCGTGGTGAGCAAGGCCCAGTTCGAGCAGATGTTCCCGAACAGGCAGCCCTTCTACACCTATGAGGGCCTGGTCGACGCGCTGAAGGCCTACCCGGGCTTCACCAAGACCGGCACCGACGAGGTGCGCAAGCGCGAGGCCGCAGCTTTCCTGGCCAACGTCAGCCACGAGACGGGCGGACTCGTCCACGTCGTGGAGCAGAACCAGGCCAACTACCCGCACTACTGCGACAAGAACCAGCCGTACGGCTGTCCTGCCGGTAACGCCGCGTACTACGGCCGCGGTCCGATCCAGCTCAGCTGGAACTTCAACTACAAGGCCGCCGGCGAGGCGCTCGGCATCGACCTCCTGAACAACCCCTGGCTGGTGGAGCGCGATCCGTCCGTGGCCTGGCAGACCGGCCTCTGGTACTGGAACACCCAGAAGGGCCCGGGCACGGTGACGGGCCACCAGGCGATCGTCGACGGCCACGGTTTCGGCGAGTCGATCCGCAGCATCAACGGCACCCTGGAGTGCAACGGCGGCAACCCGGCGCAGGTGCAGAGCCGCATCGACCGCTTCCAGCAGTTCGTGAAGGTCCTCGGCACCACTCCGGGCGACAGGCTGAGCTGCTGACGTCCCGCATGAGCTGACCAGGAGATGACGGGGGCGGCCGGGCCCGGGGAAGACCCCCGGGCCCGGCCGACCGTCGTCCCCCGCCCCGACGCCCGGTCCACCGCACCCGCATCCGCACCCGCGTTCACGTCCGCGCACCCGCGGCAACCGACGCATCCCTGACAACTCATGGCCGTGGGGCAGCTGTTCGAGCACTGGTCCATCGCTGTACCGTCTGGCACGACCGCACCGCCCGGCACGTCCGCATGACGGACACATGGTCGGTGAACCGTCGGTGGCGAGGAATGGAGCGACGCCGTGACCAGCCCCCTGGACCGGGTCGACACGTCGAAGGCGCACTCCGCGAGGGTGTACGACTACATCCTGGGCGGCAAGGACCACTACCCGGTCGACGTCGAGGCGGGCGACGCCATGTGCAGGCACTGGCCCTCGCTCCCCGTGCACATGCTGGAGAACCGGCGGTTCATGCACCGCGCAGGGCGCTTCCTCGCCCGGGAGAAGGGCATCCGGCAGTTCCTCGACATCGGCACCGGCCTGCCCACCGCCCCCAATCTGCACGAGGTGGTGCAGGAGGTGGCACCGGAGTCACGCGTGGTGTACGTGGACAACGACCCCATCGTCCTCACCCACGCCCGCGCCCTCCTGCAGGGCACACCCCAGGGCGCGACCGCCTATGTGGACGCCGACATGCACGACCCCGAAGCCATCCTGAACAGCCCCGAGTTCGAGGCGCTCCTCGACGTGGGCGAGCCGGTGGGCCTGATGATCATCGGTGTCCTGCACTTCATCCTGCCGCCCGACGACCGGCGTCTCGTCCGGCGCCTCCTCGACCCCCTGCCCGCGGGCAGCCATCTCGCGATGACGATCGGCACCGCGGACTTCGCCCCCGAGGAAGTCGGACGGGTCGCGCAGGAGTACGCGCGGCAGAACATGCCGATGGCGCTGCGCGACCTGCCGTCCACGACTTCCTTCTTCGACGGACTGGAGATCGTCGAGCCCGGCGTCACCCAGGTCCACAGATGGCGGCCCGGCGCGGCCCAGCGCCGGGTGGCCGACCGGGACATCGCCATGTACGGGGCGGTGGCGCGCAAGCCCTGACACCGCAGCCCGCCCCGAAGGATCGATCCCTCCCCGCACTCTCGGCCCCGTTCGGAGCCGAGACCCCCCACAAGTGAAGGGACAGCAATGGTGCACTACATACGGCTGGGAATAGCCAGCACCGCCGTAGCGGTCGCCCTGACCGCGGCACCCGCGGCGAACGCCGTGTCATCGCCGCAGCAGGCCGTGGAGAAGAAGGCCTCCGCGGTCGTGACACTCCGCTACGACGACAGCCGGGCGGCCGGCTGGGAGTCCGCGATCGCGGCCGGTGTCGCGTCGTGGAACAACAACGTCGACAACGTCAAACTCGTCGAGGCCGCACCCGGCACCCGCGCCGAGATCCAGATCGTGGCGACCAGCGGCTGGCCGCAGGCCACCCTCGGCCCGGTCCGTCCGGGCGGCCAGGGCCGTGTCGAACTCGGCAGCCAGGCGGTCACCCAGGGGCACGACAAGACCCGCATCGCCGCCCACGAGATCGGTCACAACCTGGGCCTGCCCGACACCAAGCCGGGTCCGTGCTCCCAGCTGATGTCGGGTTCGAGCGCCGGCACCAGCTGCAAGAACGCGGTGCCGAACGCGGCCGAGCAGGCCCGCGTCGAGCGCGCCTACGCGAACGGCGTCGTATCGCGCACGCCCGCCGCCGGCCGCATGCTGGTCGACGCGCGCTGACCGGCCGAGCTACCACTGAGCGACGGTGCCTGACCGCGACGTGCGGTCAGGCACCCGCGCGCCCGTCCGCGCGACGTGCGGTCAGGCACCCGCGCGCCCGTCCGCTCCCGCCGCGACGCGCACCCGTCGCCATCCCGACATCTCTCGGGCTGCTCTCCTCGGTCCTCCGGCCCCGCGGCCGCCCATCGAGACGCCGTGAGCCGGAAAACCGCGACGGACCCACGCTGTGATTCAGTTCACATACGGAATTCCGTGACGTGATCGCGAGCCGTCCCGCGAGCGGTGCTGAGCCGGTGGGGTGGCCCGCTCCCGTCGAGGCGTCCGGGTGGCCTACGGTGCCGTGTTTCGGCGCGGAGCAGGGGGAACACGGGCCGTATGCCGATTCTCAGGAAATTCGCCCGGCCGATGCTGGCATCCGTGTTCGTCACCAGCGGCGTCAATCATCTGCGGGCACCGGAGCACGTCGCGCCCGTCGCCGAGTCCGTCGCGGTGCCGCTGGCCAAACGGGTGCCCGGGCTGCCCGAGGATCCCGCGGAGCTGGTGCGGATCAACGCGGTGGTGCAGGTGGGAGCCGGGCTGCTGCTGTCCATCGGCCGCTTCCCGCGCCTGTCGGCGCTGGCCCTCGCGGGGTCGCTGGTGCCGACGACGCTGGCCGGGCACGCGTGGTGGCAGGAGAAGGACGAGGAGAAGCGGGCCGCGCAGCGCATCCACTTCATGAAGAACCTCTCCCTCTTCGGCGGCCTGCTCATCGCGGCGGCCGACACCCACGGCAAGCCGTCCCTGGCCTACCGCACCCGCCACGCCGCCCGCGACGCGAGCCGCGCCACCCGCCACCGGGCCCACGAGTCCGCCACCGCGGTCCGCACGACGGCCGCTTCGGTGCGCGACCACCTCCCCACCGCCTGACCGCCCCGCACGACGACGCGCCCCGCGTCGCTCCGCCGTCACGGCGTCGAGCGATGCCGGGGCGCTTCTCCATGTCCGCCGATTCGCCCGGACGAGGGCAACCTCGCTGAGGTGTTCTACGCCGTCCCCTGCGCCGCGGCCTACGCCAATGGAAGCACCCGGGGCGGCGCGCGTCGGTGCCGCCCGCCCGGCCCGGAGGGGCGGCCCGAATGGCCGGGACGGAACGCCGCGGGAGCGTTCCGGTGTGCGAATGCCGCGTTCGGGGGCGGCGGGAGCAGCGGGGCTGGCGAGAAAGCGGCGGTTTCGTGGCAGGTCCGGACCGCAGTCGCTACGGTGTGCGCAGCCCGATGCGAAGCGATGGCCGCAATCCATCTTGACATGTCTGCGTCATGCATCTTACGCGGCTGCGGGGGAGCAGTAACTCACCAGTAGGTGCCTGCCGTTCACATGTGGCGTTGCTCGCCCCTGTTCGGCTCGTTCAGCTGATCAGGGGAACCCCCGGAAGACGAACGGAGACGTCGCTGTGCACATGACCGACATCCAGCGTTGCGAGGTGCGGCCCGGCCTGCTCGTCGAGTGGACACTCCACCCGGCGACCGTGGCGGCCGCGGCCGACCTGCCCGACGACTCCCGACCACCCGCGTATCTGCAGGAGTCGCACATCAGGACCGCTCGATCGGTGCGCGAGGACGGCCAGTTCGTGCCCACGTGGCTGGGAACCGCGTTCGACGTCCCCGGCGCCGTCGACCTCGACGTGCTGCAACAGGCCCTGCGCGGCTGGACGCTGCGCCACGAGACGCTCCGCAGCGGCTTCCGCTGGGCCGACGAGGACATCCGCCGGTTCACGCTCGGGGCCGAGGCGGTGTCCCTTCAGCGCGAGGTGATCGGCGACTTCACCGACGCGGCCGCGCTCGTCCAGTACCTCCAGGACCGCTTCGACGTCGCGGCGGACGCGCTGACCTGGCCGAACTTCATCTACGCCGCGGTCGTGCGGGACGACTGCACCAGCGTGTACATGGCCTTCGACCACAGCAACGTCGACTCGTACTCGATCCAGCGCATCCCCGCCGAGATCCACGAGCTGTACGCGGCGGGCATGGAGGGCCGTGGCGTCGAGCGGGCCCCGGTCAGCAGCTACATCGACTTCTGCGAGATCGAGCGGGAGAGCGCCGACCAGATCGACGACACGCACGCCACCATCTCCCGCTGGCGGGAGTTCATCCAGCGGTGCGACGGCAGGCTGCCGCCGTTCCCCGTGGACCTCGGCCTGGAGCCCGGCGGAAAGCTTCCTCCGCAGAAGCTCATGCAGGAGAAGCTCGTGGACGCCGACGCCGCCGCCGCGTTCGAGGCCTACTGCCGCCCCTACGGCGGCAGCATGACCGGCATCCTCGCCGCCACGAGCCTCATCGTCCACGAGATCGGCGGGCAGCCCGTCTACCGCACGGTCGTGCCCTTCCACACCCGGGCGAAGTCGCAGTGGCAGGACTCCGTGGGCTGGTACGTCGGCGGCGCGCCCATCGAGATCCCCACGGCGCAGTCGCCCGACTTCCCGAGCGTCATGGAGATGGTGCGCGCCGCGCTGCGGGCCAACAGGCCACTGGCGCGCATGCCCATCGCCCGCGTCCTGCGTCTGCTCGGCTCGGACTTCCACCCGACCTCGCCGGACCTGTACTCGATCGTCTCCTACGTCGACGCCCGCGGCATCGTGGGATCCGAGCGCTGGGCCGATCTGAAGGCGTACGGCTTGATCAGGGTGTCGTACGGCGACCAGGTGTGCGTATGGGTCAACAGGCTGCACTCGGGCCTGCAACTCGGGAGCCGCTACCCGGACACCGACGTCGCGTACAAGAACATGCGGCTGTACGTCGAACAGCTGCGGGAGACCATCTTGTCGGTGGCGCGGTCCGGCACCCTGAAGCTGCCGGCGCAGTCGTCCGCCCCGAGGATGCCGGCGCCGTCGTCCGTCTGAGGCTCCGCCGAGGCCCGTGGCGCCCCGCCCACGGGGCGCCGTCGGCTCAGAGGTCCTTGCGGAAGCTCAGCCGGTCCAGGCCCGGCCCGTCGTAGTCGGGCTGGACCGGCTTGCCGTCGAACTCCTTCGGACCCGGCTCGGTGACGAACCCCATCCGGGTGTGAAACGCGTACGAGCCGGTGTTCTGCGGGGAGGTGATCGCCCGCACCACCGAGCGTCCGTGCGCCCTGCTGTAGGCGAAGAAGCGCTCGTACAGCGCCGCGCCGAGCCCCCGGCCGCGCTCGGCGGGGTCGATGCCGACGAAGTGGATGTAGCTCTCGTCCGGCTTCGACGGGGACAGGAACCCGATCAGGAAGGCGACGATCCGCTCGGCCCGCCCCGTGTGGCCGTCGGCAGGCGGCGCGTCGGACGTCACGAGGAAGCTGCTGGCGCCGAAGTGCTGGAACATCAGGCGCGGCAGCAGGAGCGCCCGCTGCCTGGCCCCCTCCGCGCCGCCGAGGCCGCCCCACCAGGAGTCGACGACCGCGAGCACCGGCAGGTGGTCGGCGGGGCCGGGGCGCCGGAGCCGGAGGTGCCGCCAGGGCGCGGGCAGCGGAGCCTCCACCCCGGGGCCCCCGGGGGCGACCGTGTTCTCGTACGCCATGCGCGCATCCCTCCACGAAGTCTCACGTGTCACGCACGGCCACACTATCCGCCCCGCCGGAGGTCAATGCCGGGGGCATGGGCCCCCGGCGGCGTGCACCCTCACGCGGCGACGGGTTCGTTGGTCCAGCGCAGCAGCGCGCCGAGGCCGCCCACCGGCACGTCGTCCGACGAGTCCTGCTCGTCCGTCGGCGGCACGAACAGCACGTCGGCCGCCGTGGCGGCGGCCGCCCGCAGCAGGGCGTCGTCGGCCCGTACGGAGAGGGGTTCGGCCGCGCCCAGGGCCTGGGCGTCCGTCCGGCGCGCGGCCACCTGGTCGGGCTCGTCGCTCACCCACGTCTCACGGCCGAGTTCCGCACCGTCCGGCCGGATGAGGAGCGTTTCGATGCGGTGCTCCCGCGCGGCCTCCACCAGGGCGGGGACGCCCTCCACCGCCTCGGCCGGCTTTCCGGTGCCCACGCGTACGGCACGGAACCGGTCGAGGGCCTCGTCGACGTGGTCACGTGTGAACCGCCGGCAGGCCTCCGCGATGGCCTCCTCCAGGGCGGGGGACGCCGACCCGGCGGCGCGCCCGCCGTGCTCGGTCTCCACCGTCACCTTCCGCACGGGGTCGGGGAGCTTCTGATGGACGGCGGGCCGCTCGCGCGGGTCACCGACCAGGACGACCAGGTCCGCCCCCGACTCCTCGTACGCCGAACTCAACGCGTCGGCGATCTCGCCCGCGTTGTGCTCCCACGTGTTCTCGACCTTGAGCTGGAAGCGCCGCTCCGACCAGTCGGCCGACGCCGTCCGGTGCACGGGCCACTGCCTGCCCTCGACCTGCCCGGCGTCCTGCGGCCCCGCCGCCCCGCGGAGCTCGAAGTCGGCACCGGTCCGGTCGATGTAGGCCACCAGACAGGCCGGGTCCTGGCCGCACAGCTCCACCAGCGGAGCCAGACGCGGCAGCGGGGCCCAGGAGACGATCTGCCGCTGCGGAGGCCGGGACAGGCGGTGGCTGAGCACCACTTCCCCCTGGGAGGCGAAGACCACCCGGCCCGCGGGGTCCTCGGCGGGCCTGATCCCGCTCAGGGCGTCGCGCACCGCCGCCACGGTCGCCGCGTCGGCGCCCTGCTCCTCCAGCGCGCGGCAGGCTTCCGCCACGGCCAGTTCGCGCCGTTTGGCGCCGGCCTCGTCGTTCTGCGACGGCTCGACATAGACGGTGGCCCAGGGGCCGGGACGGTGGACAAGGGGTTCCAGAAATGTCAGCTGCACGATTCCTCCTCAAATTCCCGATCTGCGGGCACGGGGCACGGGTGCCCGGTGAGACGTGAGAAACACGTGTTCTGGCAGGTGAGTGTGCGAGGACGACCAGGTGGTGGCGGGTGAGTGCATCCGGCCGCCCCGGGTATCCGGGGCACGCCCTCAGCGAGAACCGGGGCACGCCCTCAGCGGGAAATCGAGGGCACGCCCTGCGACCTGGTGTGGAACGCGGCTGACGCGGTGTTGCCGGCGGCCTTGCGGCCCGTCTTGATGTCGGCGAGACCCACACCGCCGTTCCGGACGCCGCAGCGCGGGCTCTTCACCGTCACGCTGATGCCCGATGCGCCGACGCCTTCCAGCGCCTTCATCGCTCTGTGGATGGGCTCGGTGTCGCACCGTGAGGCCGCGGCCGTCGACGCCGTCGCGGCAGGGGCCGCCAATGAGGCGGTGAACGCCAGGACCACGGCAGCACTCGTCCTTCGCACAAGTTCTCCTTCACCGTACTGATGCGTGCACGGATCAGTCGGTTCCGCCGCAGTCCGCTTTCGTTCGTCTTCGGTCGTCTTCGTGCGAGGAAGTGCGGCGGCTTCCGCGTAGTTTTTCGCCTGTTCTGGCCAGGTGCTTGCGGCGCCTGTCCAGAGATTCCACGCCCTAGCCCGCGCGAACACTGGGGAAGGGGTTACGTAGAGTCGCCGCATGTCCGACGACACACCCCTGATACGAAGCCTGCGCGCGGCAGTCGAGGCGGCCCCGGCTCCGGACGAGGGCGGATGGCCGGACACCTCCGGGGACACGGCGCTCACCATCAAGCTCCCTGCGGCCGACCCCCTGGTCCGGGCCGGGTTCCCCGCCCATGTGACCGTGCTCTACCCCTTCCTGCACGAGAGCCGGATCGACGACGCGGTCCGGCGGGAGCTCACGGCCCTGTTCGGCGGCCACGACGCCTTCACCCTCACGCTCGCCGCGTTCGGCCGCTATCCCGGCGTGCTGTACCTGGACCCGTGGCCGCACGACCCGGTCGAGGCCCTGCAGAAGGACCTCGCGCTGCGCTGGCCCGACGCGCTGCCCTACCGGGGGATCTTCGGCGCCGGACTCGCCCCCCATGTGACGGTCGCGAACAGTGAGGGACCCGCCACCCAGGACGCCGCGTACGACGCGTTGGAGGCCGAGCTCGCCCCGATGCTGCCGCTGACCTGCCCCGTGGACGCCGTCCACCTCATCGGCTGGGACGGTACGCGGTGGCAGGACCGGTCCGCGTACCGCCTGCGCCGAGCGGAGTGACTACGCGGCCCGGCCCCACCGGGTCACTCGGTCACAACGTACGTTCGATGCGGTCGGCCATCAGCTTGACGAAGCGCGCCGGGTCGTTCGGAGCGCCGCCCTCGGCCAGCAGAGCCATGTCGTAGAGGAGTTCGGCGGTCTCCGTGAGGACATCGTCCCCAGGACGCTCGCCGTGTGCCTGGTTGAGCCCGCCGACCAGGGCGTGGGACGGGTTGAGTTCGAGGATGCGCTTGGTGTGCGGCAGGGACTGGCCCATGGCGCGGTACATGCTCTCCAGGGCCGGTGTCACATCATGGGTGTCCGAGACCAGGCAGGCGGGGGACACCGTGAGGCGCGAGGACAGGCGCACCTCCTTGACGTTCTCCTTCAGGTGCTCGCTCATCCAGGTCAACAGGCCCGCGAACTGCTCCTGGTGCTGCTTGCGCTCCTTCTCCGCCTCCTGCTTCTCCTCCTCCGTACCGAGGTCGACCTCGCCCTTGGCGACGGAGCGCAGCTGCTTGCCGTCGTACGCGGGCACGGAGTCCACCCACACCTCGTCGACGGGGTCGGTGAGCAGCAGCACCTCGATGCCCTTGGCCCGGAACGTCTCCATGTGCGGGGAGTTCTCCAGGGCCTGACGTGACTCGCCGGTGAGGTAGAAGATGTGCTCCTGCCCCTCAGGCATGCGCTCCACGTACTGGCGCAGCGTGGTGGGCGCCTCCTCGTCGTGCGTGGTGGCGAAGGACGACACCTCCAGGAGGGCGTCGCGGTTCTCGTAGTCGCCGATGAGCCCTTCCTTGACGACGGCGCCGAACTCCCGCCAGAAGGTGGCGTACCGCTCCGGGGCCTTGGTGCGCAGGTCCTTGACGGTGGCGAGCACCTTCTTGGCCAGGCGCCGGTTCATCAGCTGGATCTGCCGGTCCTGCTGGAGCATCTCGCGGGACACGTTGAGGGAGAGGTCCTGGGCGTCCACGACACCCTTGACGAAACGGAGGTACGACGGCATCAGCGCGTCGCAGTCCTCCATGATGAAGACCCGCTTCACATACAGCTGCACGCCGCGCTTGTAGCCCTGGTTGAACAGGTCGTGCGGTGCGTGGGAGGGCAGGAACAGCAGCGCCTGGTACTCGAAGGTGCCCTCGGCCTGGAGCCTGATGGTCTCCAGCGGGTCCTGCCAGTCGTGGCTGATGTGCTTGTACAGCTCGTGGTATTCCTCGTCGGTGACCTCGTCGCGCGAGCGCGCCCACAGGGCCTTCATCGAGTTGAGGGTTTCGGGGGCCGGGGGAGCGGCGTCGGTGTTCTCGGCGCCCTCGGTGCCCTCACCGCCGCTGCCGTCGGCACCCGCGTCGGTACGGGGCTCGGGGGCCATGCGCACGGGCCAGGTGATGAAGTCCGAGTACCGCTTGACGATCTCCCTGATCTTCCAGGGCTCGGCGTAGTCGTAGAGCCGGTCCTCGGTGTCCTCCGGCTTGAGGTGCAGGGTGACCGCGGTGCCCTGCGGCGCGTCGTCGACCGTGTCGACGGTGTACGTGCCCTCGCCGGTGGAGGCCCAGCGGGTGCCCTGGCTCTCGCCCGCACGCCGGGTCACCAGCGTGACCTCGTCGGCGACCATGAAACTGGCGTAGAAGCCGACGCCGAACTGGCCGATGAGCCCCTCGGCGGCGGACGCGTCCTCGGCCTCCTTGAGTTCCTTCAGGAACTGCGCGGTACCGGAGTTGGCGATCGTCCCGATGAGGGCGACCACCTCGTCGCGCGACATGCCGATGCCGTTGTCGCGCACGGTCAGCGTACGGGCCGACTTGTCGGCCTCGATGTCGATGTGCAGGTCGGAGATGTCCGCGTCGAGCGAGCTGTCGCGGAGGGCGGCGAGCCTGATCTTGTCCAGTGCGTCGGAGGCATTGGAGATGAGCTCGCGGAGGAAGACGTCCTTGTTCGAGTAGATCGAGTGGATCATCAAGTGCAGAAGCTGGCGGGCTTCCACCTGAAACTCGAACGTCTCGGTCGTCTCAGTCGACATAGTCCGTGAATCCTTCTCAGATCACCAAGGGCGGCCACTGTTGGGAGAAACTCTAGATGAGCCGGTCGGGCGACGGGGGTGGGAGACCCACAAGAACCCGGCGTCCGTGCCGTGCTGTGCCGTACCGGGGCGGGGCGGGGCGCGGTCAGGCCCGGCCGGCGCGGTGGCGGCGGCGGTACGCGCGCTGCCGGCAGGCGCGTGAGCAGTAGGTGCGGGGGCGTCCGCGCGGGGCCTGCGGCACCGGGCCGCGGCAATCGGGACAGGGCGCCTGGGTTCCGTCACGCGAGGGATGGGGACCCCCGCGCGGGTTTTCGTCACGCGCGGGACGCTCGTCGAGGTTTTCGTCACGCACGAGGCTCCCGTGCGGGTTTTCGTCACGCACGGAACCCTCGCCCAGGTTTTCGTCACGCACGAGGCTCCCGTGCGGGTTTTCGTCACGCACGGAACCCTCGCCCAGGTTTTCGTCACGCGCGTGGCTCCCGCGTGGGTCCTCGTCACGCGCGGAACGCCCGCCCCGGATCTCGTCGTGGTCCGGCGCGCGCCCCTCCCGCCGTCGTCCGTCGCCCCGGGCCGCGCGGGCGGCGGTGACGAGATCGGGGTCGTGCACGCGTCCGCGGGGAGTGTGCGCGGACAACTCGCCCTCCAGGAGCCGGCACTCGGCGATGTCGTCGTCCTCGCACAGCAGCAGATGGCGCAGATACTCGCGGGCCGCCTCCAACTGCCCGATCTGCCGTTCGAGGAGCGTCAGATGGTCGCAGACGACGCGTTGCCAGGCACTGTGCTCGGCCGTCCCCGAGGTGACGGCGGCCGCCCGGTCGAGCGGCATCCTGCCCACTACACAACACAGGTAGGCGGCGCCGATGCGGCGCAGGTCCGCGTCGCCGTACAGCCGCTTCCCGCCGTCGCGGGCGGGCGGCACGAGCACACCCCGACTCTCCCACCACCGGACCGTGGACGGCGCGAGGCCGAACAGGGCCGCGGCGTCGCCGATGAGTACCGAACGTCGCGTCACGACGTCAGTTGACATCAAGACGACTTCACCGTGCAAGGTCTCAGTAAGGCAAACCTTACTAACTGGCTCCGATGGCTGTTGTTCGTGCTGAAACACGGCCCGGTGCCGCCCGGCAGAGAGGGTGGGTCATGGCAGCAGCCGCAGCCGTCGAGTACACCGAGACGGTCGTGATCGGAGCAGGACAGCAGGGGTGCGGCGTGGCCGCGGCCCTGCAAGAACTAGGCCGGCGGTGCGTCGTCCTGGAGCGGGGGGAGATCGGGCAGTCCTGGGCGAACGAGCGGTGGGACAGCCTCCTGGTGGGGAGCGGCAACCGGTCGGTCCGCTTCCCGGGCTGGGACTACGACGGCGACGACCCCGACGGCTGCATGTCGGGCCTGGAGCTCGCGCACCGTCTGCGCCGCTATGCCAAGGACAGGGCCCTGCCGGTGCGAGAGCACACCGTCGTCCGTGAGGTCGAGTGCCCCGAGGACGCGGATGACCGCGACGATGTGCGGTTCAGGACGCATCTGTCCACGGGGGAGGTCATCGGGTCCCGCAACCTCGTGGCTGCGGTGGGCGGTTACGCGGCGCCGCGGACACCGGCCCTGGCCGCGGACATCGCCCCGACCGTCCATCAGAGGCATTCACGCGACTACCGCAATCCCGGCTCCCTGCCGGACGGGGCTGTCCTGGTGGTGGGCGCGGGCATCAGCGGTCAGCAGATCGCCGACGAACTCGTCGACGCCGGGCGGCAGGTGTATCTGTCGGTCGGCAGGCACCGCGCCTGGCCGCGTCGCTATCGCGGCCGGAGCCTGCACGAATGGATGTTCGCGTTGTCGCTGTACGAGGACTTCGTGACGGGCAACCCCGGGGGCGGCTCCGGCGCGACGACCCTGCCAGGGCTGCCGGTGACCGCCGTGCAGGACAAGAGCGACGACCTGAACCTCGGCACGCTCGCCGGGAAGGGCGTGGTCCTCGTCGGTTCCGTGCGCGCGGCACGACAGCACGTCCTCGTACTGGAGGACAATGTCGTGAGCGTCGCGAAGGCGGCCTCCCGGTCGTTCCGCCACGTCATCGACAAGATCGACGACGGCATCCGGCGGCGGGGCTTCGTGGCGCCGGAGGAGCGGCCCGTCCCTGACGTCCCCATGGACCGCGTGACGGCGTTCGGGGACCGCCTGGACCTGGCGCGCCACGGCATCACGACGGTCGTCTGGTGCACCGGGTTCGGCCCGGACTACCGCATCCTGCCGGACCGGGTCCTGGACAACACCGGCGCACCCCTGCAGGAGCTAGGCATCCTCGGCGTGCTTCCCGGCCTGTACTACGCGGGGCTCCCGGACGGTGAGTCGCTCGCCCCCTCCGCCATCGCGGCCAGTGTCGAGAACGGGCGGTTCATCGCCCGCCAGATCCACGTCGACCACGTCATGCGATCCGGTACGCCGGCGTCGGTCATCACCCCGTAGGCACCGCCCGTAGGTACCGGGGAACCGACGCTGTCCGGCCGACCGGACGAATCCGGTCGGCCGGACGGCTCAGCGCGCCAGGTGCTTGATCTTCTCGAACGGGTAGCCGGCCACGGCCACCACGAGCAGTCCGTACGCCGCCACGACGAGCAGCCCGGCGGTGCCGATGGACCGGTCGCCGTCGGCGATCAGGACGCTGCCGATCGGCACCAGCGGCGCGAGGCTGAGGATCGCCGCCCCGGTGCACCAGTGCGCGACGAGGTCATTGGCCCTCGCCCGCAGCGCGGGGTCCCGCTTGACCTCGTCCGGCACGTCGTAGCCGATGCTCCGGTCGCAGACCTTGCCGCGGTGGCCGACGCGGGCGGCCAGCAGGGTGACCACCGCGAGGAGGACGAAGCAGCAGCCGATGAAGACGTAAGCCATGTGTGTGCGGGACCCCGGATACCTGTTGTCGTGCGCTAGCGGATGTACTTGATGATGAAGGCCGCCACCATGGCGACGGCCTTGTTCTTGACCCAGTTCGGCAGGAACTTCCAGACCACGCCGCCGATCTCGCCGCCCAGGCAGCCGATGATGGCGTTCTTGACGTAGGTGCCCTTGCCGGAGAACTTGCCGTCGGCGACGTCGCTGAGCACCGAGGTGGGGATGCTGGCGACGGCGCCCTTGGCGCACCAGGCCGCGGCGCCGATGGCCACGGCGGCGATCGGGAAGGCCCGCGGGCGGATCTCGCCGTCGGCACCGGCCTCGTTCATGGCGCGGGTCAGCTCCGCCATCGCCTCGGGGCCCATGCCGTCCTCGATGAAGCGCCGCTGCTCCGCGGTCAGCTCCGGCATCTCCTCGGCGGCCGACGCCACCGACTTCGCGGCGCGGGACTCGGCGGCGTGGGCGGCCAGGGCCGGGGCGGCGCCCGCGAACAGGGCACTGGCGGTGAGCGCGGCCACGCCCACCAGGGAGGCACGGCGGAAAGCGGGGTGGCGCTGCTGTGTCGTCTTCACTTGGGTCTCCCCCTGCCGCACCGTCGGTACGGGCGGCGTCGTCACGGTCGTCACGGCGGGCGGGATGTGCTCCGCCGTCGGCGGGCGACGCCTGGTCGTGGGCGTCGCGGCCGGGAACCATGCTGGCCGCGCCACCCCTCTCGCCGTAACCGTCATCCGGCCCCCTCCGGGTGGAGGGTCCCGGGCACCCCCGACGCGGTCCGGGGCTCACCGCGGCAGCACAGCGCGCACCGCGAAGCCGCCCTCCGGCGTCGGCCGCGTGGCGACGCTGCCGCCCACCAGGGCCACGCGCTCGTGCAGTCCGGCCAGGCCGTGCCCCCCGGCCGGCAGGCCGGGCGCGGGCCGGTCGGCGCGCGGCGGCCCGTTGCTGACCTCGACGACGAGGGAGCGCTGCCCCTCCGGCGCCAGGACGGAGACCCGCACCGGCGCCCCCGGGGCGTGCTTGCGCACGTTGTTGAGGGACTCCTGGACGACGCGGAACGCGCACGCCTCCAGGGCGGGGTCCCAGTCGGGTCCCGGTGCCACGGCGATGTGCACGCTGACGTCGAGCAGGCTCTCGGCGGTCAGCCCGTGCAGGTCGGCGAGGCGGGTCCGGCCGACGGCGGCCGCCGCCGCGGCGTCCGCGCCGCGCAGGACGCCGACCATGTCACGCAGCTCCTCCAGGGCCCGCACACTGTGCTCGCGCACCACCTCGATGTCCGCCCGCCGCCCGCCGTCGGGCTCGGTGGCGCTGAGCACCCCGGACTGCACGGCGATGATGCCGACGTGGTGCGAGACGGTGTCGTGCATGTCGCGGGCCAGGCGGGCACGCTCACGGGCCACCGCCCGCTGGGCCTCGGACCGCCGCTCCCGCTCCTGGGAGGCGGCCAGGTCCGCGAGCCGGTCCCCGAGTTCGTCGCGGGTGGCGAGGAGCCGGCCGAGCACGATCGGGCCGAGACTCAGGAGCCCCGCGCCCTCGATCATGGTGAGGACCTCGGGCCGGGAGTGGTCGAGGAGCGCGGCCGGGGGCCAGGGGACGAGGGCGGCGGCGAACAGCAGCGCCCCGCAGCCCGCGATAGCCCGGTGCGACGCACGGCAGGCCACCACGAACATGGCGAGCATGGCGGGCAGCCACAGGAATTCGGTGACGGTGGCGGGCAGCGTCGCCGCGACCGTGGCCAGCGGGAAGCGGCGGCGCAGGGGGAGGGCGAGCAGCGCGACCGAGCAGACGGCGAGACCGAGGGGGTCGAAGGACCTGGCGACGGTCAGCAGCTCGGCGCAGGCGAGCAGCGCCACCCCGCGTTCGGCGGTGCGGCGGTCGAACCTCATCGGCCCGCGCTGTCCCCGGCGAGCGGGTCCGCGGGGACCAGGCCGAGGCGGTGGGCGTGCACGGCGGCCTGCACACGGTTGCTGACGCCGAGCTTCACCAGGAGGGCACTCACGTGGTCCTTGACGGTGGTGGTGCCGATGAACAGGCGCCGGCCGATCGCCGCGTTGGAGTGGCCGTCGGCGAGCAGGGCCAGCACGTCCCGCTCGCGGGCGGTCAGCTCGGGGGCGGGGGAGTCCGGCAGGGGCGGGACCGCTCCCGGGCCCCGGGCACCGGCGCCCGCGTAGTGACGCACGACCGTGCGCGCGAGACGCGGAGCGAGCACGCTGTTGCCCCGGGCCAACTCCTTGATCGCGTATTCGAGCTGCGCCGGCGGTGTGTCCTTGAGCAGGAAGCCCGCGGCGCCGCCGCGCAGGGCCGCGGACAGGTGTTCCTCGGCGTCGAAGGTGGTGAGGAGGGCGACGGCGGGCGGCGCGGGCAGCCCCCGCAGATCGGCGAGGACCGTCAGGCCGTCCCGGTCCGGCATCCGCAGGTCGAGCAGGACCACGTCGGGGCGGTGCAGCAGCGCCTGGTCCGCGGCCGCCGCCCCCGAACAGCCCGCGACGGGATCGACCCCCTCGAAGGTCCCCAGAATGCGCCGCAGTCCCTCCCGGACCAGGTTCTCGTCGTCCACCACCATCACCCGCACGGCTGATCGCTGCACCTGCTCGGCCCCCTTGCTCACGTACAAGAAACCCCAGCATAACGGTATGTTTTTACGCGGATTTTAGGGTGGTGACCGCGTCAGGCGTCCTTCGGCATCCCGGTCCAGTGCATGACGCGCGCCAGCAGGTGGTCCGGATCGACCGGTTTCGTGACGTACTCCGAGGCTCCGGCGGACATCGCCTTCTCCCGGTCGCCCTTCAGCGCCTTCGCGGTGAGGGCGATGATCGGCAGGTGCGCGTACTGCGGCAGCCTGCGGATCGCCGACATGGTCGCGTAGCCGTCCATCTCCGGAATCATGATCTCCATGAGGACGATCGCGACGTTCCTGTGCCTGCCGAGGAGCTCGACGCAGTCCTGGCCGTTCTCCGCGTACAGCACCCCGAGGCCGTGCCGCTCCAGGCTCATCGTCAGGGCGAAGACGGTGCGCACGTCGTCGTCGACGATCAGCACCTTCTCCCCGGCGAAGCGGGCCGGCGCGGGCCGCTCCGCCGTGGTCCCCGCGGCGAGCACGGGAGCGAGGTCCGGCGCCCCGTCGAACGGTGGCGCCGACGCGTGCGACGGCAGCTCGAGCGAGTGCACCGGCAGGTACAGCGTGAACGTGGAGCCGCGTGTCGGCTCGCTCACCGCGTGGATCTCGCCCCCGAGCACCCGCGCGACCTCCCGGCTGATCGCGAGCCCGAGCCCCGTACCGCCGTACTTGCGGCTGGTCGTGCCGTCCAGCTGCTGGAACGCCTCGAAGATCACCCGCATCTTCCCGGCAGGGATGCCGATGCCGCTGTCCGACACCGAGAACGCGATCAGACCGTCCTGCGGTGAGTGCAGCGAACCCGCCTCCCAGAGCTGCTCCCGGATCGCGTCGGGCACCTCGGCGCCGCCGGGCTCCACGGAGAGCCGCACCATCCCCGCGTCGGTGAACTTCACCGCGTTGGACAGGAGGTTGCGCAGCACCTGCAGCACACGGCTCTCGTCGGTGTACAGCGTGGCGGGCAGCTCCGGCGACAGGCGCACGGAGAAGTCGAGCCCCTTCTCCTCGGTCAGCGGCCGGAACGTGGCCTCCACGTAGTCCACGAGCTGGACGAGGGCGATCCGGGTCGCGCTGACGTCCATCTTGCCCGCCTCGACCCGCGACAGATCGAGGATGTCGCTGATGAGCTGGAGCAGGTCCGAGCCCGCTCCGTGGATCGTCTCGGCGAACTCCACCTGCCGGGGCGTGAGGTTGCCCTCGCCGTTGTCGGCGAGGAGCTTGGCGAGGATCAGCAGCGAGTTGAGGGGCGAACGCAGCTCGTACGACATGTTCCCGAGGAACTCGGACTTGTAGCGCATCGACATCGCGAGCTGCTCGGCGCGCTCCTCCAGGACCTGCCGGGCCTCCTCGATCTCGCTGTTCTTGATCTCGATGTCGCGGTTCTGCCGCGCGAGCAGCTCCGCCTTGTGCTCCAGCTCGGTGTTGGACGCCTGCAACGCCCGCTGCGAGGCCTCCAGCTCGGCCGAACGCTGCTGGAGCTGCGCGGTCAGCTCCTGGGACGCGCTGAGCATCTGCTCCGTGCGCTGCTGCGCGGTGATCTCGTCGCGGCTGAACTCGATGAGGTCGGCGACGGCTCCGGGGATGTCGGCCGCGCGCTCGCCCAGCCAGCGGTCGGCCTCCGCGAGACGCGTCGCGGACAGCAGGTCCGCCTCCGTCGCCCGCTCCTCGACCACGGCGAGCCACTGCTGGAAGTCGGCGTCCTCCTCCACCCAGGCGGCGAGCCGCGCCCACTCCCGGATCAGCGCCTCGTGGGCGATCTCCGCGGTGTCGGGCCCGCCGCTGCCGAGGACCACGAGGCGCTGCTCGGGATCGGCGAGGAGCTGCGCGATGTACCAGTCCTTGCCGAGGTGCGCGCGGTGCACGGTGACGCGGACGGCGCTCGTGGCGCCGCCGCGGGCGCGGACCATGGACAGCAGGACCCGGCGGATCCGCGGCTCGTCCAGGTGCTGCGCCAGCAGGCGGTAGGCCTTCTCCGCGTGCTGGTTCAGCGCCCCCGAGACACCGCCGAGGCTCTGATAGCTGTCGAAGCTGAGGCGCCGGTCGTGCTGGAGCGCCCACAGCTCCGTCAGGGTGAACTCCAGGAGGGGCAGGCTGCCCGCGGCCCTGCTCGCCTCGGCGGCGATGGCCTCGGCCAGGCCGGGCGTGAAGGTGACCCCGGCGACCGACGCCGGTTCGACGATCACCCGGATGAGGGCCGCCTCGTCCAGCGGGGACACGTTCAGCTGCCGGTCCTGGAGACGGGGCCCGATGTCCGGCAGTTCGAGCAGGTCGGGCAGGAAGTCGGCCCGCAGGGTCGCCACCAGCCGGACCCCGGGGTCCTGTGCGGCGTCCGCGGGCGGGAGCAGCCGCTCCAGGAACTCCAGCTGCTGCGCCCGGTCGGCGCTGCCGCTCAGGACCTCCTCGAACTGGTCGGCGATCAGTGCGATCCGGCGTCCCGTGAGCAGCCGCAGCCGCGAGGCGACCGTCCAGAACCCCTCCTCCCGCAGGGCGCGCGCCCGGTGCTCCAGCTCCTCAAGGCTGGGCGTCCGCCGCGGGTGCTCCAGTTCGAGCAGGGCGCGGGCCACGGCGTCGAAGGGCGACATCCCCGGCCGGAACGAGGCGACCGCCCACCCCTCCGTCGCGAGTTCGGGTTGCAGGCCCGCGGCCACGAGCGAGGACTTGCCCACTCCCGAGGGCCCCGTCACCATCACGAGCGGCTGCGTCCGCACCATCGTCCGCAGCCGTTCCACCTCGCGCTCCCGCCCGACGAACACACCCGCCAGGGCGTCCTCGGCGCTGAACGCCTGCAGTCCCCGGTAGGGGCACGGCGGCAGCACACCCCGCCCCAGGGCCTCGGGCCAGGCGGCGGAGACCTCCGACAGCGGCACGGCGTACGCGTCGTGGGCGGCGCCCTCCCGGCTCGCGAGGGCGAGCATCCCGACGACGGCGTCACCCCACCGGTCCGTGATGATGACCGGCGATCCGCTGTACCCGGGCTGGGCCCGCAGCGCGGACTCGCTCTCCGCGTCCAACTGCACGAGCCCGCCGCCGACCGCGCCCCGCAGCACACAGGTGCTCCAGGCGCCGCTCGCCTTCCGCGGCGGATTGCCGGGATAGCCGAACGCCTTCACCCGTGTGTCGCCGGCCAGGCCCGTACGGGCGTCGATGAGCCGGGCCGCCCCCGCGCTGACGGGCAGCGTGTCACCACCGACGAGTACGAGTCCCGCCACGTCCCTGCCCGGTGCGCCGTCCGCCGGCGGCGGGTCCCACGAACCGATGCGGCAGTGCCGCAGCGGTGCCCCCTCCGCGTCGCCGAGCAGCACGAACTCGACCTGCACCCGGGCGTCGCCCGGCGGCTGCTCCGCACAGCCCTTCTGCCGCCCGAGGGCCACATTGACCACATGGGCGCAGGTCACGATCTCCTTGTCGCCGACGACGAAGCCGACGCCGACCGGCGCCCCCGTCGCCGTGTCGCGGACCTTGACGACGAAACCCTCGCGCTGCGCTCCCATCGGGTCAGGGGCGGTTCCACGTCAGTCGGACGGAGAAGTTCACTTCGGCCGTCCCCTTGGCGATGATCACACCCGTCTCGCCGCCCATCTTCAGGCCGAACTCCAGCTCCGCGGTGTCGGGCCCCAGCTCGCGCAGGGTCTCGGCCACCCTGGACAGCGTCGGTCGCACCTGGTCGAGTGCCTCGTCGAGCGACACCCGTGCCCGCGCTGCCACTCCGCCCCCGGCCGCCAGATCGAGGTCACCGGCGCTAGGGTCGACATCGACGTCGACCTCGAACACGGCGGCCTCCTCCGTGCCGTCACCGAGCCTCATGGTCAACTGCTGTGGCACGACTCATCCCCCCACCCAGGGCCGCACGCCCGAACGACGACTTACCGACGCCGTCCATCCTCGGGGACCGTGCCCGCGCCCCGCAGCCACATGCGGGGATCCACCGCCCCGACGCAAGAATCACCTGGTCACGGGCGCCTGCCCCGCCGGTTCCCGCAGCCGGATGATCTAGCGTTGCGTCATGTCTGACATTCCCGAAAGTTCCCGCTCGTCGGACGGGGCCCACCCGCAGCCTCCGCGAGGAGAGCAGCCTCCGTACGAAGAACAGCCCTCGCAAGGACAGCAGCCTCCGCACGGGAAGCAGCCTCCGTACGAAGAACGGCCCTCGCACGGCGAGCGGCCTCCGCACGGAGAACACGCCCGGAAGCCCGGCTGGCCGCAGCGGTGGGAGGCCTTCAAGGACTCCCCGTTCCTGCCTGCCACCGTGCTGCTGTTCATCCTGGCCGCGGCCGCCGGGCTCTTCGCGGGCTCCTACACGTACGCGATGGCCAACCCCACCCCGCGCCAGGTGCCGACAGCGGTCGTCGGAGCGGAGCAGGGCACCCGGGGCGAGGCCTTCCTGAGCGGCATGGAGAAGGCACTCGACGCCTCGGTGGAGGTCCACCGCTACGACACGGTGGACGCCGCCCGCGAGGCGGTGGAGCAGCAGAAGGTCTTCGCGATCCTCGACGCCCGCCAGGGCGGGCGCGTCCACTTCGACGTCTCCGCCGCCTCCGGGGCATCGGTGGCCGAACTGCTCGCCAAGACCGCGGCGAAGGTGGGGCAGACCATGAAGGTCCCGGTGACCGTCACCGACCTCAACCCCCTGCAACCGGGAGACCCGCGCGGCCTGGCCATCTTCTACATCTCCCTGGCCGCGGTCATCATCGGCTTCGTCGGCGCCATCCAGCTCAGCGTGCACGCCCGCGGACTCAATCCCGCCGAGCGCATCGGATTCACCCTTGCCTACGCGCTGCTCGGCGCCTTCGCCATCGCCGCCGTGGTCGACTGGTGGCTCGGCGCCCTGGATCTGCCGTTCGTCCAGTCCTGGCTCGTCCTCGCGCTGACCATGTTCACCTCCGGCATGGTCTTCACCATGTTCAACACCCTGGTCGGGAGGTGGTCGATGATCCCGACCTGGGGCCTGATGGTGCTCCTCGGCAACCCGTCGTCGGGCGGCGCCGTGTCCTGGCCGCTGCTGCCCTCCGCGCTCGGACACATCGGCCGCTGGCTGCCCCCGGGAGCCTCGGTCAACGCCCAGCACACGGCCGTGTACTTCAACGGCCACCAGCACCTCTTCCCGTACCTCGTGCTCGCGGGCTGGGCCCTCGTCGCAAGCACGGTGTTCTGGATGTGGCGCCACCGCCACCCGGGCGGACGGGAGATCCGTCGGAGCGGCCCGGCCCACGCGGCGACCTGACGGACCGGCACAGCGGCCCGGGAGCACGGCGCGGCGGCCCCCGGCGCGGCGGTCTGCCCGACCGGCATAGGGTCATGCGGCAGGCACCGCACGCACATCCGAGCCATCGAGGAGAAGACAGCACATGACTGACGAGCCGTCGGGAAAGCTTCCGCGCCGGTCCATACTTCGCGCGTCGGTGTGGGGGGCGACCGCTGTGGCCGCCGGTGCCACCGCGGGGCTCGGAGCCACCCGGGCCGCTGCTTCCCCCGCGGGTGCCCCCGCCACACCCGCCGAAGACCCCGTGGCACTGCCCGCGCCCACAGGACCGTACGCGGTCGGCACCCGGACCTGTCACCTCGTCGACGACCGCCGCGACGACCCGTTCGCGCCCACCACGACACCGCGCGAACTGATGGTCCAGGTCTGGTACGCCACCGCGGCGCCCCGCGGTGAGCGCGCCCGCTACCTCACGCCCGGCCTCGAACCGGTCGTCGAGCAGCGCTTCGAACTGCCCCCGGGCTCACTGGCACGGGTGCGCACCGGCGCCTGGTGGAACGCCCCCGTGCACCCGCGGCTGCGGGACGCGCCCGTCGTGTTCTTCGGCCCCGGCCGGCAGGACCCCGCCGCCACCGGTACGACCTTCGCCCAGGACCTCGCGAGCCACGGCTACGTCGTCATCGCGGTGAACCACACCTACGACGGCCCGGCCGAGCTCCCCGACGGACGCGTCATCCCGCAGAACCCGGCCACCGGTGACCAGGCGGTGCTGCGCAAGTACTCCGACGTGCGCGCCGCGGACCTGAGCTTCGTGCTCGACGTCCTCACGGGCAAGCGGGCGGCGCGGCTGCCCGCCGACGTCGTGCGGTCGGTACGGCGCGGCGGCGCCGGAGTGTTCGGTCACTCCCTCGGCGGTTCCGCCGCCGCCGAAGCGCTGCGCACCGACTCCCGGTTCACCGCGGGCGCGTGCCTGGACGGCGCCCTGCAGACGGACGCCGTCCAGAGCGGCCTCGGGCAGCCCTTCCTGCTGTTCACCGAGCCCATGGAACTGCCGACGTGGACCGACTTCATGGCCCACCACACGGCGTGGGGACGCCGCATGGTCCTGGCAGGCGCGCGGCACTACAGCTTCAACGACCTGGCCACCCTCGGCGTCGAGCTGAAGCTCGACGAAGTGTGGACCGCGGAGCGCTTCGCCAGGTTCTTCGGCACGGCCGAGGGACGGCGCGCGCACGCGGTCACCGGTGACTACGTGCGCGCCTTCTTCGACAGCCGGCTGCGTGGCCGCACCACGGCGTCACCGTCGCTCGACACCGCGGACGCCGCTTACCCCGAGATCACGATCGGGTGGCGGTCCGGGAACTGAACCCCCGCACCACCGTGGTGAGTCAGCGGACCTTGCCGCCGTACACGTGGGTGACCGCCATCGTCATGAGGACCCTGCGGTCGGAGACCATCACCGCGCGGTACTCGTCCCAGTCGGGGTGCTCCCCGGCGGCGGCACGGTAATAGCGCACCAGGGCCTCGACCTCGGGGCCGTGCGGGTCGCTGCCGGGGCCGGTGAGTGTCGCCGTGCCCTCGGCCGTGGCCCAGGCCCAGCCGTCGGACCTGGTGACTTCGAGGGTGGCCCGCGGGTCACGACGGAGATTCACCGTCTTGGCCCGCCCTTCGGTCATCGACACCTGGATGACATCGGCTCCCCGGTCGTAGAAGGGGGTGACGGGGGAGAGCTGGGGGCGCCCGTCCGCCTTGATCGTCGCGAGCACACCGAGCCGGCTCTCGGCGAGCAGGGCGCGTGGGTCGAAGGGTGTGTCAGTCATGTCTGAAGCCAATGCTCGATGGACGCCCCCTATTCCGTACGTGTCACCCTCGGGAGGACATCACTGGCTCGGCTCGGCCTTGGTCTGGGCCTGGGCCTTGGGCTTGTCGGCCTTGTCAGTCTTGTCCTGGGCGGCGGGGGCGTCGTCGGGCGCCGTGTAGAAGACCGACGTGCCCTGCTTGCTGCGCTGGGCGCGGTTCTTGGCGACCAGGTTCTCGAGCGTGGTGCGCACGACGGTGGTCTTGATGCCGCGCTCGGGGTGCGCCTTGCCGAGGTCGGTGGCGACTTCGGCAGCGGAGCGCGGCTCGGACTGCGCGGCGAGGTGGCCGCGCACGAGGTCCACGAGAGTGGTCTCGGCGGGCTTGGCGGCGGTGGGCTTGGCGGCGGTGGCCTTGGCCGGGGCGGACTTGGCCGGGGCGGACTTGGCCGCGGTGGCCTTGGTGGCGGTCGCCTTGGCGGTCGTGGCCTTCGTGGATGCCGACTTGGCAGGCGCCGACTTGGTGGTCGCGGTCTTGGCGGGAGCGGTCCTGCCCGCCTGCTTCTTGGCCGCCGGGCGCCGCGTCGAGCCGGTCTTCTTGGCCGCGGACTGCTGCTTGGCCTTGCCGGACGAGGCGGAGCCCTTGCTGCGGGGAGCGGGAACCACCGCGTCCTTCGTCGCCTGGCCCGACTCGGCGGGCGCGGACGGGGTGTCCAGCGCCTGACCGATGTTGGTGAGCACCGTGTGGTCGTGCAGCAGAGCGGTCAGCTGCTCCTGAAGAGTGTCGATCTCCGCACGGATACGTTCCTGCTCCTTGACGTTGCGTTCGAGGTCGCTGGTGACCTGCGCGGCGTACTGCGATGCCAGTGCCGTGGCGGTGGTCGTGGAATCAGTCATAAGGTCGGCCCTTTCTCGGTTCTTCGGCCTTGGCAGCGGACAGTGGGAACGCCCGCGACGCACCACATGCGTGTTTCGATCAGCTGGTACGTGTGGCTGAGAATAGCCCTTGCTCAACAACCTGGCGTACCGATTGCCCGTATGAGGTGGCCCCGGCCAGGCGGTGAGCAACTGCGGCTGCACCCATTGAAGTACCTACCTTGGCACAGGTGAGTGATGTGGGGGAGTCGGCGGAGACCGCCGAGCACACAATTTCCGGCCGTGGATTGACCGTGGAGATGTCTCTCCGCGTCACCTGTCAGCTCGACGCGGTGCCCCGCAGCACGCTGCGGCTCTGCCGTCGGAGCCGATAGTGCTCGTCGAGGAGCCGATGGTTCTCCTCGACCAGCGCAAGACTGGTCCGGAGCCTCTCACCGGCCGTGACACGGGCGTTCGCCGCACGTACCCACAGGTGATGCCACCGCACTTCGTCATTCACAGGCACCGGCTCACTGCACCGCACGGCGTCATATCGGTATCGGAACAAGGCACTTGGACCCCCTGCGCGAAGTGGGAAGAGGCGGCGTGGAACCCGGCGGGAAGGAACGGTCGATTGGATCCGAGGAGCACTCACGAGAGTGAACTTCCGCTCTCTTCCCTTCGGGTGCAGCCATAGGTGAAAGGCCGAAGGAGTGAGACGGGGAGTGAGTATGTCCCACGGCGAACGCGCCACGAACGCACTGCGAACCCGCCTCGATCTCACAGAGACGTCATAAAAGACCTTCACAGAAAGCGTTCCGCCCGCACGGAAGACCTTCACATCGAACCTGCCCGTCGAACCGACTCAACCACCCGGCTGCGGGCCGGTGCCGGCGGTGCCGGGGTGGCGGGCGTGGACATAGAGCTCGGCGAGCGTGCGGACATGGGTGCGCAGCGACCACGGGTCGATGGGCTTGAGCAGAAATCCGCCCACGCCGAGCCGGTAGGCCCGCTCGGCCACGGCGTCGTCACGCCCGACACCGGTGACCAGGACCACGGGCAGCAGCCGGGTGTGCTCCAGGCGGCGCAGATACGTCACGGTCTCCAAGCCGTCCATGCCGGGCAGCAGCAGGTCCATCACCACCACCGCGATCTTCTCGCGCAATACGCAGCGCAGCGCCTGTTCGCCGCTGCCGGCCCGGAACATCCGCCGTCCCAGCGGCGCCAGGGCCTGTTCCAGGGCGAAGAGGTTGTCCTCGTGGTCGTCGACGAGCAGCAGACCGTACTCCTCGGCGGCGCCCGATCCGGTGGCTCTGGGTGGGGACTCGGGGCGCGTCGCCGGTAACACCCGCGCGGTGGGCGGGTCGGCGGGCCAGGCGACATTCAGCGGTTCACTCATGGAACCCCTCGGACTCGATGGTCACTGCGGCCGCCTGCCTGACCGTGCGCGTTCAGTCTATCCGTCACCGTCACGCCACGACAGTGTGGCCGGGACATGCGGGCAGCAAATGACGGTCGGCGGCCGAAAGTGTCGGTGTGCGCCGTTCGTGCCCGGCAGTTGGTTGAAGTCATGGTCTATACCAGGCACGCATGTCCCAGTATTCTCATCCGCAGCCAGTAGCACACCATCCCCCCCACCCAGGTTGCGTGCCGGCGCGGACGACACCCCCTCCACCTCTGTCCCGAGCAGCCGGGTGACCTTTCCCTTCGCCGCCTCCAGGAGGATCACGGTGAACGTTCGCACCAGAAGCTCGGCGATCGTAGGCGCGCTCTGCCTGACTGCCTCCCTCGCCCTGACCACGGCATCGGCCGACGAGTCCCCCGCCCCGCGAGACACCCCCAAGGTCCAGCTCAAGAAGGTGGCCACGGCCAAGAACCCGATCGCGGGCGCCGCCGGTCCCGGCGGCACCGTGTGGGTCGCCGAACGCGCGGGCACCGTCAGGGTGTTGAGCGCGCGCGGACTCAGTGAGCCGGTCCTCGACATCTCCGCCGAGACCACCACCGACGGCGAGCGCGGCCTGCTGGGCATCGCGTTCGACAAGAAGTTCGCGCACCTGTACATCTCGTTCACGAACCTCGAAGGCACCAGCACCATCGACGAGTTCGCCGTGCGGCACGGAAAGATCCGGACGGAGACCCGCCGTACGGTGCTCACGCAGACGCAGCCGTACTCGAACCACAACGGCGGCGACATCAAGTTCGGCCCCGACGGCTACCTCTACATCGCGTTCGGCGACGGCGGCGCGGGCGGCGACCCGCACGGCAACGGGCAGAACCTCGACACGCTGCTCGGCAAGCTGGTCCGGATCGACCCGCGGGGCGGCAAGCCGTACGCGATCCCGAAGGACAACCCGTTCGTCGGCGACGCGAAGGCGAAGGGCGAGATCTGGTCGTACGGGCTGCGCAATCCCTGGCGGTTCTCCTTCGACGCGGGCACCGGTGACCTGTTGATCGGTGACGTCGGCCAGAGTGCCTGGGAGGAGATCGACTGGGCGTCGGCCAAGAGCAAGGGCGGCGAGAACTACGGCTGGTCCCGGATGGAGGGCAACCATCCCTTCCGGGACGCCACCGAGCCCGAGAACCATGTGCCGCCGGTGTTCGAGTACGACCGCAACGGCCTGGGCTGCTCGGTGACCGGTGGATACGTCTACCGCGGCAAGGCCATCCCGGCCCTCAGGGGCCAGTACGTGTACAGCGACTACTGCGACGGCACCGTCCGGGCGCTGAAGCTGAAGAACGGCAAGGTGACGGGCGTCAGCGACCTCCAGGTCAGCGGCGGCGAGGTCATCTCGTTCATCCAGGGATCCAGGAACGAGCTGTACGTCCTCGACATCGGCGGCAGCGTCTACCGCATCGATCCGGCGTGACGCCCGTCGGCTGATACCGCTCACCGCCCCGCCGGACCGGCCTGTCAGGCCGGCTCGGTGGGGTCGGTGGGCTCGTGGGTGATCAGGTCTCCCGGCTGGCACCGCAGGACGTCGCAGATCCTCGACAGCGTGGAGAACCGGATGGCCCTGGCCCGCCCGTTCTTGAGCACGGACAGGTTGACCACGGTGATGCCCACCTGCTCGGACAGCTCGGTGAGCGTCATACCGCGCTCCGCGAGGACCCGGTCGAGGTGGATCCGGATCGAGTGTGGCTCCTCCTCCGGCATCAGATGGTCCCTTCGAGGTCCTCTCGCATGCGCACGCCCTCGCGCATGATCTTCCCCATGATCACCGCGGCGAGACCGGCCAGGATGAGCACCTGCGGTCCGGTGACCGTCGGCCCGGAGCCCACCACGGGCGCCATGCTGTCGACGAGCCAGGAGTGCGACCAGCCCACGACGAGACCGGCCAGCGGGGTGCCCGCGGTGACGAACCAGCCGAGCACCGTGAGCCGCTGGGAGACCGCGTCGGTGAACGGGCCCTTCAGCAGGACGGTGTCGAGCAGCCGGGAGAACAGCAGCAGGGCGAGGCACGCGAAGAGCAGCCAGGGCAGTTCGCCCCCGAGGTCGGCCGCCCGCTGCCCCACCGAGGGAGCGTCCTGGCACAGCCGCGCGGCGCTGCTCGACGCCTTAACGCCCTCGGCGACCGGCAGGCTGTCGGGGGCCAGAGAGGCGTTCGCCCAGAAGCCCGTCTGCGCGCAGATCGCCCCGTCGTCGAGCATGCGTATGACCCCCTTGCCGACGAACGCAAGCCCGCAGACCATCGCCAGTGCAAAGGTGATCGAGGCGAGGACCTTCGTGAGTCGTGTGTTCACCGCGTGCCTTCCTATCGTTTTTCGATATGCTGGAGCGTAGGGCAACGTATCGATAATCGACAAGTCCCGGCCGGTCGGCGCGGCTGTCTCGACCGGTGCCCGACAGTCCGCTCGCGGGTGTCGCGTGCCTCCCGGGGCGCCTCACGGGCGCTTTCGCGGCTCGGGCGCGTTCCACCCGGCCGTTCCAGGCTTCTTATGTTCCCGCAGGTCAAGGAGCGTTCTCGCGTTCCAGCGTCCCGAACTGTCCGGCTTTCGTGGCGGCTGGGACGGGTCCCGCCGCAGGGTGGAGTCGTGCTCGTCCGAAAGATCCCCACGCCCCGCACCGAGAACGTCACTTCGTGCGGCGCGGCGAGAGGGCCGGACCTGGAGCACGACCGGGCAGCAAAGAAACGAGGAGTTCGCAGATGCTTCGCAAGCGTTCACGTCTGATGGCCGCGCCGGTCGCGGCCGTCGCCCTGACCCTGACCGTCGCCGGATACCAGGCCAACGCGTCCGGCTCGTCGGACGCGACCGGCGGGCACCGGTCCGGCAAGGCCGCCGCGGCCGCCCCGTGTCTGGCCGGCGCCACCACGCTGATCGGCGACCTCGACGGCGACGGCCGCCCGGACAAGATCTCGAACCCCGGGCACACCGGGCTCAGTACGACCGTCCAGTGGGGGACCGCGAGCGGCTCGTTCGGCGCCAAGACTTCCGTCAGCAAGCTGATCGGCAAGAGGACCGGTGAGGTCGCGACCGCCGCGGTCGCCGACTTCCAGAAGGACGGCACCCTCGACATCGTCGTCAACATCGTCGAGCCGTCCGGCGGGGACGACCCCAACAAGGCCCGCGTCGCGCAGTACCGCCCCGGCCCCCTGAAGCGCTCGAACCTGAGCTCCGCCCACGCCCGCCACTCCGACATCGGCGACCACGGCGAGGCCAAGCAGCTCCGTGTCGCCAACTACGGCAACGACGCGTACCCGGACCTCGCGATCCTCAACAACGACGGTGACGGCGTCTGGGAGCGGTCCGTGCGCCTGACGAAGCCGGGCAGCGGACCCGGCGAGTACAGCTACGAGCAGCAGCAGAGGTACGGCGCGAGCGGCACCCCCGCCGAGCCGCCGTCGATGCCCACCAGCGGGTGGAAGCACTTCTACAAGCCCTGCTCCTGATGACGACCGGGCGCCGCCGGAGGACCGGCGGCGCCCGGCGCGGCCCACGCGCCGCGTCCCCCACACCGACCAGGAGCAACAGATGATGATCTGCGCCGAACGCCGCAAGCGCACCAGGAACATCGACGAGCCGGCCTCCGCCACGGGCGCGGGCACCGGCCCCTGCCGTGCCGACAGGACCCGGGACGGTGCTGCCCCAGGAGTGGCCGAGCTGCTCGACGAGGATCCGGAGGTGACACTCGCGACGGTGCAGGAGCTCGTCGGCCTCTCCCACGACGCGGCCGCCCGAGCCCTGACGCGGCTGCGCGGCGAGCGCATCGCCGACCTGCTGCAGAGGGAACCGACCCTGAGCCCCCACGAGGCGGCCACGCGTCTCGGCTACCCGGTGGCGGCGCGGCGCACGGCCCTGGTCTGCGCCGCGGTCGAGATGCGCACCCGACGGATCAGGCCCTATCTGCGGCGCGTCGCCGACATCCTGGTCGACGCCGGTCTCGCCGACGAGCAGGACATCCACGTACAGCACCTGGACGGCGACGCGCTCGCCGCGGCGGTCCTCCTGAACGGGTCCGGCACGCCCGCCCTGGTCTGGGACGAGCGCTACGGATGGCGGACGGCCGTCTGCCGGCGGGATCCGATCGGCACGGGGACCGGCGCCCCGCCGACGGGCGACGGCATCCGCTACCTCAGCGAGGACCGGCGGCCCGACCCCGCCGAGCTGCTTGCGGCGCTGACCGACCGCCGGCGCGGGTCCCGGCGGCCCAAGACGTTCCACCGGGCCTCGGCGGGCAGGTTCGGCTGAGCGGCGGCCGCCGGTCCCTCCTGGGGGCCGGTGCCTACCAGGCCACGACCTGTCCCTCGTGGTCCACGAAGTGCAGACCGCGCTTCCCCCGGTGGCGCTCGATGGTCTCCGCGACACCGGGGACGCTCTCCTCCACCGCGAGGTCGGCCTCGAAGCCGCCGAGTTCCGTGCGCACCCAGCCCGGGTCCAGGAGCAGATAGGTCCGGGTGTCCTCGGCGCGGGCGGCGGCGTAGCAGCGCATCAGCTGGTTGAGGGCGGACTTGCTCGCCCGGTAGAGGTCCTGGCCGCCCTCGGTGTTCAACGAGATGCTGCCCTGGTCCGAGGACATGACACCGACGGTCCCCGCCGGGTCGACCAGCGGCAGGAGGGTGTGGACGACACGCATCGGGCTGAGGGCGTTGGTCACCATGACGTCGGTGAACATGACCGTCGGGACCTCGCCGATCGGGACGTCCCCGCGGGTGATGGCGGCGTTGACGAAGAGCAGGTCGAGGGTGCGCGACGCCAACCGGTCGCGCAGGGCCGAGATCTGCTCGGGCTCGGTCATCTCCAGCGACTCGACGGTCAGCCGGCCCGCCGAGGCGTCGGCCAGGTCGTGCAGGCCGGTGCGCCGGCTGCCGCGCACCGTGCCGATCACGTCCCAGCCGCGGCGCAGGAACTCGCCGGCGAGGCCGAGGCCGATGGTCCTGGAGGCGCCGACGACGAGGGCGGTCCCGTGGTGGTCGGTCATGTCGTTCCTCTCGTGGGTCGAGCACCCTGGTCGATTCATGGGACGAGCACCCTTGACCGAGTGTTCGAGTCGGGTGCTCTCGATCGACAGCCAAGTCTCCGGGCGCCCCCGACCGGGCGTCCAATACTCTTCCGATCACATTGATACCGTCGAGGCATGGATCTGGACCTGGATCTGCGGAAGCTCCGCTACTTCGTCGCGGTGGCCGAGCACCGGCACTTCGGCCGGGCGGCACAGACGCTGTTCATCGCGCAGCCGGTCCTCAGCCGGCAGATCCGCGCGTTCGAGCAGGAGCTGGGGTGCCGGCTGTTCGAGCGGACCACGCGCAGCGTCGAACTGACCCCGGCGGGGCAGCGGTTGTACGAGGAGGCGCGGAGCATCACCACGGTGGTGACCGCGGCCCTGCGGCGCGTGCACGAGGCGGAGCGCGGCGAGCAGCGCCTCGTCGTCGCCTTCTCGCCGGGCCTGCACGTGTCGGAAGCGATCCGGGTGTACGCGGCGGAGCACCCGGAGGTCGAGATCGATGTCTTCCCGCTGCGCTGGTGGGAGCAGGACGCGCCGCTGCGCGACGGCCGCGCGCACGTCGGCTTCCTGCGGCGTCCCTTCGAGGACTCGGGGCTGCGTACCGTTCCCGTCGGCCACGAGACGAAGGTGGCGTGCCTGCCCGTGTCGCATCCGCTCGCGGGCCGGCACGCCCTCACGTCGGCCGATCTCGACGGTGAGGAGATCCTCGACGTCAGGACGCGGCGGACGTCGTCGCTCGACGAGAAGTTCGAGCTCATCGCCGCCGGGCAGGGCCTGGCACTCGTCCCTCTCAGCGTCGCGGGCTCCTACTCCCGCTCCGACCTCGTCCATCTTCCCGTCACCGACGCCCTGCCCGTCGAGACCTGCCTGGCGGTGCCGGAGAACGCCTGCGCGGGCCCCGTACGGGACTTCCTGGACGTCGCCGCCTCGACGCTGCGCCGGGACGCGCGGCCGTCAGGACCGGTCGGTGCCTGACTCCGCTTCCCCGGCCGCCCGGATCGGCCGGTAGCGCACGTTCACCACGGCCGCGGGGTCCGCCCCGCCGCGGAGGCCGAGGCGGACGGGGGCCCCGCCCGGGTTGTCGAACAGGCGGATCCCGTCGCCCAGCAGCACCGGCGCGATGTGCAGGTCGATCTCGTCGATCAGCCCCCGTTCGAGGAGCTGCCGTCCGATGGTGGGAGACAGGACCTCCAGGTTCTTGCCGCCGGCCGCCCGCAGCGCGATCCGGGCCGCCTCGGCCACGTCGCAGTTCAGGAAGGTCACGTCGCCGACGGCCTCCGCGTCCTCCGGGTGGCTGGTCAGGACGAACACCGGGCCCTGCCAGTCGCCTCCGTAGAGGTTGCCGGGGTCGGGGAAGGCGTCCCAGCCGTCCCGGCCGCCCAGCACGGCGCCGGTCGATCCGGTGTACTCCTCGACGAGTCCGGGCCGGAACGAGAACCCCGACAGCCAGTCCATCGAGTGGTCGGGGCCCGCCACGAAGCCGTCGAGCGACATCGTGAAGTGCCAGAGCACCTTTCCTGAGGCGGTCTGCCGTTCCGTGTCCGACGGGGACGAGCCGGGGACGGCCGGAGGGACGGCCGCAGGGGCGGCCGCGTGGGGGTCCGCGGAGGTGGTGCCGCTGTGCGGGGTCTGGCCGTTGGGCATGATCGGTCTCTTCCTTCTGCCGGTGTCCGTGGGTCTTCCTGCCGGTGTCCGTGGAACTTCCGGAGTCCGTGGGTCTTCCGGTGTCCGTGGGTCTTCCGGAGTCCGTGGGCATGAGACCGATCACGGCCGCGAAACTCATCGCGGATCGCGCGGGGGCCGGCGACGAGGCCCTCGCACGGCGAGCCGAGCGCCGCGGCCCCGGACGAGAAGCCACCCTCAGATGTCACCCATCGGTGTCCCGCCGTCGAAACGCCCGCCCAGGTTCGTACGGCCGCCGACCGCGCCCTCGACGCTCTGGACCACGAGATCGGCCTTCACATCACCCAGCACATCGGCGAAGTGCAGCCGCCCCTGCCCCGGCATGCCCAGGAAGTTGGACCAGTTGCTGCTCCACACGGTGCCGCCGTCGAAGTGGTTGCCCTTGTTGGTGCGGACGCTGACTTCGCCGTTGGTGCCGTGCACGACCATGTCGGCTCTGGCGTCGCCGGTCATGTCGGCGAAGTAGAGCCGTCCTTGTCCGGGGTGGCCGAGGAAGTTGGACCAGTTGTTGCTCCAGGGAGTGCCGCCGTCGAAGTGGTTGCCCTTGTTGGTGCGGATGCTCACTTCGCCGTCGGTGCCGTGGACGACCATGTCGGCCTTGCCGTCGCCGGTCACGTCGGCGAAGTACAGCCGCCCCTGGCCCGGCCTGCCGAGGTAGTTGGACCAGCTCCTGCTCCACACGGTGCCGCCGTCGAAGTGGTTGCCCAGGTTGGTGCGGACGCTGACTTCGCCGTCGGTGCCGTGGACGACCATGTCGGCCTTGCCGTCGCCGGTCACGTCGGCGAAGTACAGCCGCCCCTGGCCCGGCCTGCCGAGGTAGTTGGACCAGCCCTTGCTCCACGCCGCACCGCTGTCGAAACGACCGCCCAGGTTCCGCCGGACGGACACGACGCCCTCGGTCCCCAGGACGACCAGGTCGCCCTTGCGGTCACCATCGACGTCGGCGACCGACACCACCGGACCCTGCGGGCTCTCCACCGGATCGTTGCCGGTCTGGGGCTGACGCTGACGGAAGGCCGTGCCCGTCCGGCCGTGGCAGTCGGTGAGCCCGAGCGGAGCGCCATGGATGTGCGAAGCCCCCACGACCTCGACGCACTGGGCCGGTGTGCCGGCCGACGGCTGGATCCACGCGAACGTGCCCCGGTCCTCGAAGCGGAAGTCCGCTGCCTCCTGTCCGCCGCACTCGGCCTGCCGCGCCCGCACGGTCCCGGAGACACTCCCGAGCTCCAGGCACAGGCCGCTGAGCGCGTTCACCAGGTTCACCGCCCCGCCACCCGACGAGGCGGGCCGCAGCGTCCACGTGGCGCCTCCCTGCCCGGCGCACTCGGCCTGGACGACCGGGGCGCCAGGAAGCTGCGACGAGCCCTCGACCGCCACGCACTTGCCGCTGTGCACCGCGATGACGTTGATGCCGGAGGGCGCGGCAGCCACCGCCCGCCCCGCCGGCACAGCCGCCACCCCGGCCAGACCCACCACCGACGCGGCCAGCACCGCCCACGCTCTCCCGTACCGCCGTAACGGCCCGCACACCACCATGAAGCACCTCCGAGGCCCACCCGTACCGGCCCCGCCCCCGCTGGGCCGGGCCGGGGGAATTGAAGCACCCGTGCCCATGGCCGGCGCCCCGCCTCCGCACGGCCTCAAGTCCCCCTCCGGCACGCCGAAAGCCCCCGCTCGGCCCGCGTGACGCGCCGAGCCGTAGCGCGCCCCTAGGTGAGATGTACATGACCACCCGCACGGTGCTCGGCCGCGAGCGTCAGGTCGTACGACAGCGAGTGCCAGGTACGTTGCCCCTCCCAGCCGCGGAAGTCCTCGGCGAGCGAGCCGATGAAGCCGTCGAGACGGTCGCCGTCCCAGGTCCGCGCAGTGGTTCCGACACTGCTCCGGGAAGACCCGCGGTGCGGGGTCCCGGAACAACTGCCCTCGGAACCCCGCACCGCGAAGTCGCTCACAGTCGCGCGGGAGGCTCCGCGCTCCGGGCGGCGAAGTCGGGCGACGTGTACGTCATCGCCTTCTCGAAGGGGCGCATCAGCAAGGGCGTCGGCGCGTAGCGCATCAAGGTGTTGCGCAGGGCCGTCATAAGGGGGCGGTCCTCCTGTTCGCTCCTGCTCAGGGAGTACGAGTTGTCGACCAGCCACTTGGTGCGGGCGCGGCGGGCCTGTTCGTAGGCGCGCAGGCCCGCTGCCGGGTCAAAGGCCGCGGCGCAGCTGTGGGCCAGGACCACGGCGTCCTCGATGGCCGTGCTGCCGCCCTGGGCGAGGGCGGTCAGCATGGGGTGGGCGGCGTCCCCGAGGAGGGTCACCCGGCCCTCGCCCCAGCGTTCCAGGAACGGCCGGTCCTGTGCGGGGACGGCGTGGACGGCCTCCTCGGGGGTGGCCCTGATCACCTCGCCGATCACCTCCGCCCAGCCGTCGAAGGCACGGGCCACGTCCTGTCTGCCGCCCTTCCAGGTACGGGCCGACTCGGGGGACATGTTGCGCGTGCCCCACCAGTAGGCGTGCCCCTGGCCGATGTCGTGGAGTCCGAAGCGCTGCCCGCGGCCCCAGTAGTGGCCGTTGAAGCCCGGCGTGAGGCGCGGGTGCCGGAAGGGGGTGACGGCGAGCCAGCACAAGTAGCCCGCCTCCCGGAGCTGTTCCGGGCCCGCCAGTTGCGCGCGCACGGCCGAGTGGATGCCGTCGGCGCCGACGAGCAGGTCGGCGCGGGCCTCCTCGCCGTCCTCGAAGCGGACGCGTACGCCGTCCGGTTCGAGCTCGTAGCCCGTGACGGCCGAGCCCAGGTGGATCGGGCAGTCACCGGCCGCGTCGAGGAGGGCCGACTGGAGTGCGCTGCGGGAGACGCACACGCTCGGGGCGCCGAGGCGCGCGGAGAGGTCCCGGTAGGGCATCTTCCTGATGAGGCCGCCCGTGCTGGTCATCAGCTCCGCGGTCTCGATGACGCGGCCGCGCTCCGCCAGACCCAGGTCGATGCCGAGGGTGGCGAGGGCCGTGAGGGAGTTGCTCATGACGGACAGGGCCGTGCCCGCCGGGCGCAGCGCGGCAGCCCGCTCGTGGACCGTCACCTCGACCCCGACGCGGCGCAGCGTGACCGCGGCCGCGAGACCGCCGATCCCCGCACCTGCGACGATCGCCGTCCTGCCGCGCGCGCCACCCGGGGTGCCGTTCGCTTCGTCCGCGCCGCTCATGTTCGTGGTCACCGCTCTCCTCGGGGTCCGTGTCCGGTGTTCGGCGGGGTCGCCGGCACCAGTCGGGTGATCTGTTCCGCCACGTACTTCACGTACGGCTCCTCCACGACCTGGAGATGGTCACCGGGGACGTCGACGACCTCGATGGCCCCGGTCGTCCTGGTGCGCCAGCCGTTGGTGGGGTCGCCGTGCAGCGAGCCCGCTCCCTCGTGCAGGGGCTTGAGCACGTCGGGCAGGGCGCCCTGGGCGTGCAGCAGGACGAGGTCCTGGTCGTCGACCTCGCCGCTCTCGTTCATCAGCGCCTCGTAGTTGGCGCGGAACACGTCGTAGAGACGGCGCACCGCGTCGTGGGAGTCGCCGGGCGGCAGGATCCCGTTGCGCTCGGCGATCTCGGCCGCGCGCCGGAACACCTCCTCCTCGGAGCCGATCTCGCGGGAGAGTTCCTCGACGCGGATCTCGCTGCCCCCGTCGGCCCACAGCAGCTCCCAGAAGAAGAAGTGGAACAGGGAGGTGTCGGTGACGTTCCGGGGCGCGTCCGGGCTGAGCGCCACCGTGTCGAGGAGGATCGGGGGCAGCACCTCCTGCCCCGCCCGGCGCAGCAGCCGCGTCATCTCGAAGGCGACGAAGCCGCCGAACGACCAGCCGCCGATGACGTACGGACCGTCGGGCCGCACCCGCCGGACGGCCTCGACGTACGCGGCGGCCATCTCCGGGATCGAACGGTGCGGCTCGGTGTCCGGATCGAACCCCGCCGCCTGGATCCCGTAGAACGGCTGGTCGGCGGGGAGGTGACGGGCCAGCGTCAGATAGCAGAGGACATTGCCGCCCAGCGGGTGGACGAAGAAGACCGGCGGCCGTCCGCCGTCCCTGCGGAAGGGCACGAGGACGTCGCGGGAGTCGGGCGCGGCGGCCGCCGGGCGCAGGCGCTCCGCGATGGCGGCGGGGGTGGGGGCCGCGACGAGGGCGGACAGCGGCAGGCGGACGCCGAGGCGCTGCTCGACAAGCATGACCAGGTGCATCGCGGTGATCGAGGTGCCGCCGAGTTCGAAGAGGTTGTCGTGCACGCCCGGTGCGGGGACGCCGAGGAGTTCCGCGAACACTTCCACCAGTGTCCGCTCGTACGGGTCCCGGGCCGCGACGCCCGTGCGGGGGGACGCCGTCGTCAGTTCCGTCCGGCGCAGCGCGGCGTCGTCGCGCTTGCCGCTGGGCGTCAGCGGCATCCCGGGCAGCCACTGGATGTGGGAGGGCACCAGGTGCTCCGGCAGGGCCGCCCGCAGCCGGTCCCTCAGCGCCCCGAGGTCGGCCGGGGTGCCGTCGCCCACGAGGAACGCGGCGAGGAAGGAGTCGGTGCCGCGCCGCCGGTCCACCACCGCGACCTCGCGGACGCCGGTGGAGGGGGCCGCGAGGCGGGCGACGGCCAGTTCCACCTCGGCGGGCTCGACACGGAAGCCCCGTATCTTGACCTGGCTGTCGGCGCGCCCCGCGTACACGATGTCACCGCCCGGCAGGCGGTAGCCGAGGTCACCGGTGCGGTACAGGCGCCGCCCGCCGCCCGCCGGATGGGGGACGAACCGCTCCGCGGTCAGTTCGGGCGCTCCCGTGTAGCCGTCGGCCAGGCAGCTCCCTCCGAGGTGGATCTCCCCCTTGACGCCGTCCGGCACCGGCCGCATCCCCGCGTCGAGCACGTGGACCTCCGCACCGTCGACGGGGGTGCCGACCGGCGGCAGCGGTGGGAAGGCCGCCGGGTCGCCGCTCATGGTGAAGCTGGTGACGACGTGCGTCTCGGTCGGGCCGTACTGGTTCTCCAGGACCACGCCCGGCAGCAGGGCGCACAGCCGCCGGATCTCCTCACTCACCCGCAGCTGCTCGCCCGAGGAGACCAGGGTCCGCAGCCGCCGGGGCACCGGACCCAGCGCGCACGCGGCCTCGGCGAACTGCTGGAGGGCGACGTAGGGCAGGAAGATCCGCTCGACGCCGTGCCGGTCGATCAGGCGCAGCAGGGCGGGCATGTCGCGGCGTTCGGCCTCGGTGGCGAGGACGAGGGTGCCGCCGGAGCAGAGCGTGGAGAAGGTCTCCTGGAACGAGACGTCGAAGCTGAGCGGCGCGTAGCTCACCGTGGTGCCGCCGACGGCCCCGCTGGGCCTGCGGTTCTGCCAGGCCACCAGCGCGGCGAGGGAGCGGTGGGGCATCACCACGCCCTTGGGGCGGCCGGTGGAGCCGGAGGTGAACAGGATGTAGGCGGTGCTGTCCGGGTCCGGGCCGGGGGCCTCCGCTCGCTCCGCTGTCTCCGCTCCGGCGGTCTCGCGGTCGTCCTGCGCCAACAGGTCCTCCGCGAGCGCGACTTCCGCCGGGCCGCCGACCAGCGGGGCGTGGTCGCGGTGGGCCACCACGAGGACCGGCCGCGCCTGATCCAGCATCGAGGCGATCCGCTCCGCCGGATAGCCGGTGTCCAGCGGCACACAGGCGGCGCCCGCCCTGGCGACCGCGAGGATCACCGCCACCGTCTCCGGGGCCCGGTCCATGGCGATGCCGACACGGGCCCCCGGACCGGCGCCGAGGCCGAGCAGCCGCCCGGCGATCCGCTCCGCCGCCCGGTCGAGCTCCCGGTAGGTCCACCGCCGGGTCCCCTGCACGAGGGCGACCGCGTCCGGTGTGCGGGCGGCCTGCCGCGCGAAGAGCCGTACGACGTCCGCGGGCGCCTCCGGCGCGGCGGCGACGCGTACCGCGGGCGGCGCGGCGAGCGGACCCGTGGTGGCGAGGAAGCCGAGGTCGGCGGGCTCCTCCGGGCGGTCGAGGAGGCGGGTGAGGATCGCGGTGTAGGCGCGGCCCACCAGTTCGGCCTGCTCGGCGGTGAAGGTGCGGCCGTCACCGTCGATCCGCAGCCACAGACCACCGTCGCCCGGGTCGGTGACGGCGTTGACGAGGAGCTGGAAGTCGGTCTCCTCGAAGGTGCGCAGCGACAGCAGGGCGACGGACGGGTGGTCGAGGACAGGGGCGAGGATGTGGAAGTTGACGTAGTTGAACGCGGTCCGCACGACGGGACCCCGCGGGGAGTCCTCCTGGATGGCGCTGAGCGGATAGCGCCGGTGCGGATGGCTGCGCCGCTCCTCGCGGTGGGCCTCGCGGACCACGGCGAGCCAGGTGCCTGCGGTGTCGTTCATCCGGACGGGGATGGTGTTGACGAAGAGCCCGGCGGTGCGGTCGCCGTCGGCGCGCTCGGGGCGGCCGTGGGTGAGCAGGCCCGTGGTCAGGTCGTGCTGTCCGGAGAACAGCCGCAGTGTCAGGCAGTGCGCGGCGAACAGCACGGACTTCACCGGGACGGCGTGGGCGCGCGAGAACGCGCGGAGGCGGTGTTCGACTCCGTCCGGCAGGGCGGCCCTGTGGGTGACGAAGCCCGCGGGACCCGTCACCGGCGCGGCGGACCGGAAGCCGTCGAGCTGCGCCCCGCGCGCGCCGTCGAGGCGTTCCTTCCAGTGACGCCGGTCGTCCGGCGACTCCAGCGCGGCGCGTTCGGCGCGGACGTGGTGGGCGGGTGAGGGCGGTACGTCGGTGGGCGCGGGGTCCGTGTTCTCGCCCAGGCCGCGCAGATGTCCGTCGAGGAGTTCGCGCAGCAGGCTCGCGACGCTGCCGCCGTCGAGGAGGGCGTGGTGGAAGCCGAGGACCAGCTCCACGGTGTCCGCACGGACGTGGACGCGGAAGTGGCACAGCGGAGCCGCCGACAAGTCGTAGCAGAGGTGGCGCTGTTGCTCGATGTACGCGTCGACGGCGGCGTCCGCGTCCGCCCGCGGCATGCCGCGCTGGTCGACGACGGTGAGGCCGCCGGTCACCTGCCGGTGGACGACCTGGAGGGGTTCGGCGTGCCCGCCGAGGTCGAGGGAGGAACGCAGCGCGGGGTGGCGGGCGACGAGCTGGTCGAACGCCGACCTGAAGGAGTCCTCGGCCCAGGGCAGCCGGAAGGAGTAGTGGAAGACGTCGTGGTAGACGGCGGACCCTTCCTGGGCGTCGCTGTGGTAGATCAGCCCGAGCTGGAGGCGGGTCAGGGGGAACGCGTCCTCGACGTTCCCCGACCGCAGCAGCGAGTCCCGTATCTCCTCCGGCACCAGGGCGAACGGCGCCAGGTCGGGGGCCGGTTCGCGCGGCCCGCCGGTGCAGTGGACGGCCAGGGCGGCCACGGTCGGGTGCTGGACGAGGTCGTTCGGGGCGAAGTGGACGCCGAGCCGCGCGGCCCTGGCCTGGATCCGGATGGTCAGGAGCGAGTCGCCGCCGAGCGCGTAGTAGTCGTCGTGGATCCCGACCTCGCGCTGCCCGAGGACCTCGGACCACACGGAGACGAGCGTCGCCTCGGTGGCGTCGCGGGGCGGGGCGGACGGCCCCCCGGAGGCGCCGTGCGCGATGTCGGGGGCGGGCAGGGCACGCCGGTCGGTCTTGCCGTTGGGGGTGAGCGGGATGTGGTCGACGCGCACCAGGTACGCCGGGATCATGAAGTCCGGCAGACCGCGGGCGAGATGGGCGCGCAGCGCGGCGTCGTCGACGGGCTCGTCGGCGAGGTAGTAGCCGACCAGCCGGGTGCCGAGCGCCGACGTCGTACTGTCGACGACGGCGCCGCGCACACCGGGGGCGGTGGACAGGTGGTGCTCCACCTCGCCGAGCTCGATGCGGTTGCCCCGGATCTTGACCTGTCCGTCGATCCGGCCGAGGTACTCGATCGTGCCGTCGGCGAGCACGCGGGCGAGGTCGCCGGTGCGGTAGAGACGCCCGCCGGGGACCGACGGACGCGCGGTGAACTTCTCCCGCGTCAGCTCGGGGCGGTTCAGATAGCCGCGGGCCACTCCGACGCCCGCGACACACAGCTCGCCGGGCACTCCGAACGGCTGCGGCTCGTCCTCGTGCGCACCGAGTACGTACAGGTCGGTGTTGTCGATCGGCCGGCCGATGGGCACCCTCCGTACGGGCCGACCGGGGTCGGCGGGGCAGTCGTACCAGGAGACGTCGACGGTGGCCTCGGTCGGACCGTAGAGGTTCACCAGCTTCGGCGCGGGCCGCTCGGCGCCGTCGGCACCGAAGATCCGGTTGAACCGGTCGACGTGCGCCGGGGGCAGGGCCTCGCCGCTGCAGAAGACGTACCGCAGCGAACGGACCTCGGCGCGTGCCTGCGGGGATTCCTCCAGGAGATCGAGGAACGGGCCGAGCATCGAGGGGACGAAGTGCGCGACGGTCACCCCGTGTCCGGCGACGGTGCGGGCCAGTGCCGCAGGGTCCTTCTCCGCGCCGACCGGCGCGGGCGCGACCGCGGCGCCCTCGACGGCCCACCAGAACAGCTCCCACACCGACACGTCGAACGCGATCGGCGTCTTGTGCAGGATCACGTCGTCCGCGCCGATGGGGTAGGCGCGCTGCATCCACGCCAGGCGGTTGACCACGGACCGGTGCTCGACCATGACGCCCTTGGGCGTGCCCGTCGAGCCGGAGGTGTAGATGACGTAGGCGAGGTCGCGGGAGGTGGCGCAGGATTCCGGTGGGACGGCGGCCGGGGCGTGCGGCGCCTCCTCGGAGCGCAGCAACTCGTCGACGCGCAGCACCTCGGCGGGGCCCATGCCGTCCACGACCGGTGAGCCGGGCCCCACCAGGACGGCCTCGGCACGGCTGTCCCGGAGCACGAAAGCGATCCGGGCGGGCGGGTGGCCCGGGTCGACCGGCACATAGGCGGCACCGGCCTTGAGCACCCCCAGGACGGCCACCGGCGTCAGCGGGCCGCGCTCCAGGAGGACCGCGACCCGGTCGTCCGCGCCGACGCCGGCGGCCCGCAGGGCGTGGGCGACCCGGTCGGCCGCGGCGTCCAGCGCGCCGAAGGTCAGCGAGCCGACGCCGGACGCACCGCCACCGGGCCCGCCGGACGTGGTGCCCGCGAGCACCGCCCGGCGGTCCGGAGTGCGCGCGGCCTGCTCCTCGAACAGGCTGTGCAGGGTGCGCAGTTCCGGGTGGGACACCCGGGGGCCGCGCGCGGCGGCCTCCAGCTTGCGGCGCTCGGCGGCGCCCAGCATGGGCAGGGACCCGATCGGCCGGTCGGGCTCCTCGACCGCGCCCCGGATCAGGGCCGTGACGTGGTCGGCGAGCGCCCGGACGGGGAAGTCCTCGTCGCAGACGTCACGCGCGTGGACGAGGGTGATCCGTACGTCGTCGGTGCCCCGGGTGTGCAGGACGTGGACGGCGACGGCGTCCTGCGCGTGGGCGGGGGCCGCGCCCCTGGTCTCGCGGGTGAGTCCGGCGACGGTGGGACCGGGCGGCATCGGCAGATAGGACAGCGTCACGTCGAAGAGCCGGGGCGCGCCGCCGCTGTCGCGCGGCAGCGCCCGGAGCACGTCGCCGAGCGCCAGGCGTTCGTGGCGCCGCAGATCCTCGCTGCCGCTCTCGACGGCCGCACCGAGCCGGCGCATCGTCACCGACCCGTCGGTCGGCAGCCGCAGGGGAAGGATGTTGGCGAAGTGGCCGACGGTCGCGAGCTCCTCGCCGGACCTGCGGTTGAGCATGGGGATGCCGATCACCACCTCGCGGGCCCGGTGGACGCGCCCGAGGTACGTGGCGAACGCGGCGGCGACGACGGGGAACACCAGCCGTTCCTGCTCGCGCAGGCGCCGGACGAGGGAGCTGTCGACGGTGAACGAGTACCGCCCCGTCGCGGGGCCGTCGGCCGCGGGGCCGGTGGCCCGCGTGAAGAGGGCGGGTTCGACGTCGCCGAGCGCCCGGCGGTGGAAGTCCTGGTCCTGCCGGAACTGGGGCGACGCGGTGTACCGGGCCTCCTCGGCGACGAAGTCCGCGTACGAGGGCGCGGTCCCGGCGAGGGGTTCGGCGCCCGCCTTGACCCGTGCGTAGTCCTCGAAGACCTGCTCGGTGAAGTGGAAGATGCCGTAGCCGTCGGTGACGATGTGGTGGGCGCGCACGACCAGATGGACGGCGCCGGGCCCCTCCCTGAGCAGCCTGATGTCGAACATCCGGCTGCGGCGCAGCGGGAACGGCCGGGCCAGCGCCCGCTCGACCCACTGCGCGCAGGCGGCGCGCGGGTCGGCCTCGTCGCTGAGATCCGCGAGGGTGACCAGCGCGTTGTCGGGGGCGGCGCCGACTTCGGGATCCTGCCACTGGTACGGGACGTCGTCGTCGGCGTCGAAGGACAGCGAGAACGCGTCGTGGCGCCGTACCGCGCGGGCCAGGGACGCCCGCAGGGCGGGGACGTCGATCCTTCCGGTGAGGCGTTCGTGCACCACGCAGTTGAACTGCGGATGGCTCTCGTCGAGGGCGCTCGCGGCCCAGATGTCGCGCTGATAGGCGGTCAGGGGCAGGCGTGTGGGATGGGACATGTCTTCTCCTGGAGGGGCCTGGTGGCCGTGGTGGCAGCCGTGGTGTCGGTGACGCCGCAGCGGCGGTGGCGGACACCCGCCCCGGGCCGCGCGCGGACGTGCCGCCGCAGGACCGGGGCGGGCCGAGGGTCAGCTCGCGGGCGCCGGTGCCGCCGTCAGCTCGCCGACGAGGGCCCCGGACAGGGCCCGTACGGTGCCGTGGGTCCACAGCAGGGTCGGGGAGATCGCGGTGCCGAACGCGGCCTCCAGACGGTTGCGCAGCTCCAGGCTCATCAGTGAGTCGAGGCCGAGCGCCTTGAACGGCGTTTCCATACCGACGCGTTCCGGCGGGAGCCGCAGCACGCGCCCGGCGAGCTCGCGCACCGCCGCCTCGCCGACGCCTGCTCTGGCGTCCGGGTCCGCGGCGAGCAGGCGTGCGCGCAGACCGCTGCCGGGCGCCGCCGCGGCACCGCCGCCGACCGCCGCGCGCAGCGACTGCCAGCTCGGCAGCGCGGCGGTGTCGGGGTAGGCGTCGAACCACCGCTCCAGGTCGAGCGGCAGATATCCGACGACCGGTTCGTCGTGTTCGAGCATCCGGGCGAGCGCGGACCAGGCCTCGTGGGCGGGGAAGCCGCCCATGCCGCGCTCCGTGAGGCGGGCACCGCGCCGCTCGTCCGCCGCCGCGAGCCCGATGTCGCTGAACGGCCCCCACTGCACGCTCAGGGCGGGAAGACCCCGGGCGCGGCGGGACTCGGCCAGGGCGTCGAGGTAGGCGTTGGCGGCGGCGTACGCGGCCTGTCCCACGTTGCCGACGAGGGCGGCGGCGGAGGAGAACAGCACGAACAGGTCGAGCGGGTCGTCCGCGGTCAGCGCGTCCAGGTTGCGGGCGCCCACCGCCTTGGGCGCCACGACACCGGCGGTCCCGGACGGCGTCAGGGTGTCGATCGTGGCGTCGGCGAGGACACCCGCCGCGTGGAAGACACCCCGCAGCGGCGGCATCTCCCGCCGTACGCGCTCCAGCGCCGCGCCCAGGGCCCGCTCGTCGCCGACGTCGCACCGCAGCACCTCGACCCGTGTCCCGGCCGACCGCAGCTCCGCCAGCTGCCGCTCGGCCTCCGGGGCGGCGGCGGACCGGCCCAGGAGCGCGAGCGCGCCGGCGCCCCGGCCGGCCAGGAACCGGGCCAGCGAGAGACCGAGCGCTCCGAGGCCTCCGGTGACCAGATACGTGCCGTCGGCCCGCAGCCGGCCGTCCGGCAGCGGTACGGGTGCCACCGCCGCGACGCTCCCCGGGTCGACGAGGGCGAACTTGCCGATGTGCTCGCCGCGGGACATCTCGCGCAGCGCCGTCGCGGCCTCCGTGAACGGGTGGGTGCGCACGGGCAGCGGCGTCAGCCTGCCCGCGGTCACGTGCTCCCAGACGTCGGCGAACATCCGCGCGAACCGGCGCGGCCTGCGCTCCATCAGCCCCGCCAGGTCGACGGCGGCGAAGCTGACGCCCTTGCGGAAGGCGTCGAGGGACAGGCGGCGACCGCCGTGGATGTCCTTCTTGCCCAGTTCGACGAAGCGCCCGTCCTCGGCGAGCACGTCCAGACCGGCCTCGATGGCCGCCCCGGTCAGGGAGTTGAGGACGACGTCCACGCCACGGCCGCCGGTGGCGGCGCGTACCGCGGCCACCCAGCCGAGGTCCCGCGAGTCGAACACGTCGATGACGCCGAGGCTCCGGAGACGGCGGCGCTTGGCCTCGCTCCCGGCGGTGGCGACGACCCGGGCGCCGAGGAGCCGCGCGACCTGGACGGCGGCGAGCCCGACGCCCCCGGCGGCCGAGTGGATCAGCACCGTCTCGTCCCGTTCCAGGCGGGCGAGTTCGGCGAGCCCGTACCACGCGGTGGCCATGGCCAGCGGCAGGGCGGCGGCGTCCGCGTCCCCGAGCCCCGCCGGAACCGGCAGGGCGTGCTCGGCGCGTACCGTCACATGGCTGGCGAGGGAGCCGAACGCACACGCCACCACCCGGTCCCCCAACCGGTGTCCTGTCACGCCGGGACCGACGGTGACGACCCGGCCCGCGCACTCCCCGCCGAGCAGCCGGGCGCCGCCCGCCGGGTCCGGGTAGGTGCCGAGCGCCTTCATCACGTCGATGAAGTTCAGCGCGGCCGCGCTGACCTCGACCTCGATCTCCCCGGGGCCGGGCGGGACGCCTGCCGACGGCAACGACGTCACTCCTTCCCACAGGCCCGGCCGCGTGGAGGCGATCCGGAACGGCAGCCGCGCCGGGCGCAGCGGCGGGCGGCGGGTGCTCCGCGACTCCCCGTCCCCGAAGCCGGCGGCGTCCCCGGAGGCGGCGTCACCGAGGGCGCCGACGTGGGTGAGCCGTGCGGCCAGGCGCTTGCCCCCGCGCAGGGCGACCTGGTCCTCGCGGTCCGCGCCGAGGACCTCCGCGGCGCAGGCCGCGGCCCAGCCCTCGTCGGCGGGGTCCACGTCGACGACGCGCGGCTCCAACTCGCCGTGCTCGCGCCGCAGGACCCGGGCGTAGCCCCAGTAGAGGGCCGCCCCGGGGTCGGGCCGGTCACCGGTGGCGGCCGCCTGGGCCAGGGGTGTGACCACGGCGAGGCGCGGCGCGTCGGCCTCGTCCGCGCAGGCGCGGACGAGGCCGGTGAGCGCGTCGAGTCCCTGCCGCTGCGCCGTCAGGCCCGCGGCGGCCGGGGGCGCGACGAAGACGACGCCTGCGGCTCCGGTCAGACCACTTGGTGCCGGTGCCGGTGCCGGTGCTGATGCTGACGCCGTCGAGGGCGAGGGCGAGGGCGGGGTTGCTGATGCGGGTGCGGGTGCGCCGGTCTGCTTCGGCTTCGGCGCGGGGACGCGGGTCACCTCGGCGCCCGAGGCCGCGAGGGCGTCGGCGAGGGACTCCGCGAGGCCGCCCGGGTCGCCGCAGACGGCCCACCGGCCGCGACCGGCGGGCGCGTCGGGGGCGCGGTCCGCCCCGGTCACGTCCGTCCACCGCATCTGGTGCAGCCGCGCCGCGTCCACCGCTCCGTCCCCGGCGTTCCCGGCAAGCGGCGCGAGGCGCAGCCCCTCCACGGCGAGGACCAGGCGGCGCTCGCCGTCGAAGACACGTACGTCCACGGTGTCGTCCGGATGCCGCACGGCATGGGACCACACCCGGTCGACCGGCGCCGCGTCGGGCCGCTCGGGCACCCGGATCCGGCGTACGGCGACGGGCACGAGGGCGGTGTCCGCCACGGCCGCGGTGTCCGAGGCACCGGAAGTGCCCGCGGTGCCCACTGCGTCTCCCGCGTCTCCGGAGCCGCCCTGCCCGAACACCGCGAGCGAGACCTGGAGGGCCCCGTCCCACAGTGCCGGATGCAGCAGATGCCGTCGCGCCCCGGGCAGCAGCGCGCCGTCGAGCACCGCCTCGCCCACCGCCTCACGCCGCCCGGGACCCCGGTCGGACTCGTGCGCGGACTCGTACGCGGAACCGTGGTCGGGCCCCTGGTACAGGGACCGCAGGCAGCGGAACGCGGGACCGTAGCCGAGCCCCCGGCGCGCGCACGCCTCGTAGAACGGTCCGGGCTCCTCGGCCCGCGCCGCGTCGAGCCACGCGGGAAAGCCGGGCACGTCCTCGGCGACGCCCCGGTAGTCGGCGCGTGCCGTGGCGTGCTCGGTCCAGGCGTCGCCGCCCTCCGGCAGCGACAGGAGGCGGAAGCTGCCGCCCTCGCCGATGTCGTCGCGCCACTCGACAGCGAGCTGCTCGGGGCCCTCGCCGAACGCGACCGCCGCGCTGAGCGTGATGTCGTGCAGCGCGCGCGGCAGGGAACCGGTCCTGGCCCGCGCGGTGTTCAGGGCGAGCGCCAGGGTGGCGGTGCCCGGCAGCACGGCGGTGCCGTGCACGCGGTGGTCGGCGAGCCACGGCAGGTCGCCCACCGCGATGTCCGTGGTGCCGTGCCACACGTCCCGCTCGCCGGGGGAGGGGGCGAGGGCGACGTCGAGCCCCTGGACCGCGCCGGACCGGGACGGCGCCGTGCCGTCGGGCAGCCAGTGGCGCTCCGGCCGCAGCGGATGGGCGGGCAGCGGTACGGGGGAGCACCGGGGCAGGCCGCCGAAGGGTTCGAGGCCCGCCGCGTAGCCGCGTGCCAGCGCGCGGGCGAACGCGTCGGGGCCGCCCTCGCCCCGGCGCAGCGTGGCGAGGGCCGCCGCGGGCCTGCCGTGTTCCGCGACGAGTTGCTCGACGGCCGGGGTCAGGACCGGATGGGGGCTGATCTCCACGAGGTGGCTGACATCGTTGCCGAGGCACCGGGTGACGGAGTCCGCGAACAGCACGGAGCCGCACAGGTTCTCCACCCAGTAGGCGGCGTCCATGGCGCCGCCGTCGAGGAGTTCCCCGCGCACGGTCGAGAACAGTTCGAGCGTGCCGGGGCCGGGAGCGGCGGGCGCGAGCGCGGTCATGAGGTCCTCGCGCAGATCGGCCATCTGCGGGCTGTGCGAGGCGTAGTCGACCTGGACGAGCCTGCAGTACGTCCCGTCCGCCTCCATGGTGTCCTTGAGCGCGAGAACGGCGTCGGTGTCCCCGGACAGGACACAGGACGTCGGCCCGTTGTGCGCCGCGAGCGCGACCCTGCCCCCGAGGGGCGCGACCGCGGCCAGGGCGGCGTCGCGGTCGAGGTCCACGGCCAGCATCCGGCCGCGTCCGCAGGTCCGGCGGACGATCGCGCTGCGCCGTGCCACGACGAGCGCGCCGTCCTCGTACGACAGGATCCCGGCGAGCGTGGCGGCGGCGATCTCGCCCTGGCTGTGGCCGACGACCACGTCGGGGGTGACACCGGAGGCCCGCCACAGCTCCGCGAGCCCCAGGGACATCGCCCACAGGACGGGCTGGACGGCGTCGACCCGCTCCAGCCACGCGTCGCCGGACTTGCCCGTGAAGACGTCCAGCGGGTCCCAGGCCAGATGCGGGCGCAGCGCCTCGACGCAGCGGTCGACGACATCGGCGAACAACGGGCTGTCCCGGTACAGGTCCTGGCCCATGCCGCTCCACTGGGAGCCCTGCCCGGGGAAGACGAACGCGGTGCGTCCCCGGGCGACGGCCGTTCCCGTCACCACGTTCCTGTCCCCGGCGTCCCCGGCGTCCTCGGGGCGCTCGGACACCTCGGTGAGAGCCCGGGACAGCGCGTCGGGGGTGGTCGCGAGCAGCGCAGCTCGCACCGGGAGGTGGCCGCGGCGCCAGGCCAGGGTCCCTGCCAGCTCCTCGACGTCCTTCTCGGTCCGCGGTGCGTGCTCCCGCAGTTGGGCGGCGCGCTCGGCGAGTACCGAGGGCGACTGCGCGGACAGCGGGACGAGGACGGGCAGGCCGGTGGGCGGGCGGTGGCCGTCCCCCGCGGGCGGGGCGGCGGTCGGCGCGGCGACCTCGGTGCCGGCGGGGCGGGCCGGCTCCGGGGGAGCGGCCACGACGGCGTGGGCGTTGGTGCCGCCCCAGCCGAAGGAGCTGACGCCGAGCCGGACGGGCCCGGTCCGGGGCAGCTCGAGCGGCTCGCGCAGCACCCGTACGTTCAGGTCGTCGAAGGGGATGCCGGGGTTCAGCGTCTCGGCGTGCAGGCTCGGTGGCACGACCCGGTGCCGCAGGGCGAGGAGCACCTTGAAGAGGCCGCCCATGCCCGCGGCGGCCTCCAGATGCCCGACGTTGGTCTTGACCGAACCGATCGGCAGGGGGCCGCTCGTGCGGTGCCTGCCCACGGCCCGGCCGATCGCGGTGGCCTCGGCGGGGTCGCCGCGTCCGGTGCCCGTTCCATGGGCCTCTATGTAGGAGACGGAGTCCGCGGGGACGGCGCCGGGGCCGTCGCCGTAGACGTCGCGCAGGAGTTCCTCCTGGGCGTGGGTGTCGGGTGTGACGAGGCTGTCGCCCCCGCCGTCGTTGTTCACCGCCGTGCGCAGGACGACTCCGTGGATGCGGTCGCCGTCCGCGAGGGCGCGGTCCAGGGTCTTGAGGCAGACGGCGGCCACGCCCTCGGCACGGACGAAGCCGTTGGCGGAGGCGGCGAACGCGGAACAGCGGCCGTCGGGCGACAGGGCGCCGAAGTGGGTGAGCCCGACGGACGTGTCGGGCGTGAGTATCAGGTTGGCCGCGCCGACGACCGCGGCGCCGATCTCGCCCTGGCGCAGCGCCTGCACGGCCAGGTGCAGGGCGACGAGGGAGGAGGAGCAGCCGGATTCGACCGTGAGACTCGGGCCGCGCAGCCGCAGGAAGTAGCTGATCCGGGAGGCGAGCACGTCGAGGGCGCCACCGACGATGCCGTGCTGGCTGGGCGCGGTTCCGCGTTCCTTGCGCAGGAGTTCGTAGTCGTGCCACGACGCCCCGACGTAGACACCGGTACGGGAGCCCGCGAGGTCGGCGGGGCGCTGTCCGGCGTCCTCCACGGCACGCCAGGCCGTTTCCAGCAGTAATCGCTGCTGGGGGTCCATGTCGGCCGCCTCCCTCGGGGAGATCCCGAAGAAGCCCGCGTCGAACTGGTCGACGCCGTCGAGGAAACCGCCGACGGCCTGCACGTCCTTGCCGGGGTCCAGCACGCGTCCGGTGTCCCAGCGGTCTGCGGGCACAGGCCGGACGGACTCCCCGCGTTCCATCATGAGCGTCCATAGACTCTCGGCGTCGGGCGCACCGGCAAATCGCCCCGACATTCCGACGACAGCAATGGCATTTGTATTATCGGGCATAGATATATTCTTGTCCTTTTCCTGTTGTCCCACCGGTGGCAAGATATGCGGAGTGTAATACAAGACCGCGATTCGGTGTATGGGAAGAGGGTCTTCGTTTTCCCGGTCGGACCGGTGCGGGAAGGGCTCCCGTGAGGCGCCCGGAAAGCCGCTGTGGCGGCTGGAAACGGAAAGTGTCGCTCCGCACTCGGCGAACCGGTGTCGCCGCGCCTGTTTGTCGGGACCGGTGCCGGTTAATAGCGGCGACGGTGTCCTCGGCCTGGAGCGAACGGACGGAGAACGGGCTGAGGAAGGCTGGAGAACGGGCACCGAATGGGCAGCGGAGAGGCGACGTACGGGCAACGAACGGGCAGCGAATGGCCGGCCCGGATCGGCCGTGCGGACTTCGCGGTGCCGGGCGTTCTCTGTGCGTCCGCAATCGGGTTCCGCGATCCCCTACGGTAATTGCGGGAGGCGCAAGCGAATCCGACTCGCCCGTTCCGTTTGCTCTCCGCCCCCGCCCGTTCTGTACGCGTCCCTGTCCGTGCCGTACGTGCACCGCTCGGCCCGCGAACACGGGATACCGCATTCCGGCGAATCCGTTCCGGGCGCGGCGCTCGAGTATTACCGGAGGCCGGGTCCCGCGACGGTGGGGGAGACGCGGCGAAGGCGCGGGCCGCGGGGCATCCCGCGGCTCGCGCCTTCGCCCGGCATTCAGCTGTTCACGCTCTCCAGGACACTCGTCAGGAGCTTCGCCGTGCCCTCCGGGGCCTCCACCGGGAAGTGATGGGTGCCCAGGTCGACGCGTACGAGGTCGAAGCGGTCCCGGTAGCGGTCGATCGCTTCCTGCGTCAGAAGGTCACCTACCGCGAACACGGTGACCGGCTGCTTCGTCTCGCGCAGCGCCGTGTCCATGTCCCAGCGCACGAGCCCCTCCATGGCGCGCAGACCGGCGGGCTGCCGTACCGCGACCATCTTCGTGAAGTAAGCGTCCTTCAGGGCCGGGTCCGTGCCTTTCGGCGACCCTCCTTCCACCAGGCCCCGCACACCCGCGGCGAAGTCCTCACGGAACGCGCGGAGGAACGCCTCGGCCTGCTCGTCGCTCATCGCGGGGAACAGGGACAGATAGTGCAGGGCGTCGAGCGCGACCACGTGCGAGACGGTGTCGGGGAGCAGCCGGCCGACCTCCACCGCGACCGCCCCGCCGAGGGAGTGTCCGGCCACCACGGCCGTGTCCACCGACTCGGCTTCCAGGACGGCGGCCACGTCGCGGGCGAACTCCTCCATGGTCCACACGTCCCGGGTCGACCGCGACTCGCCGTGTTCGGCGAGGTCGATCGCGAGGACGCGGTGGGTGTCCGGCAGATGGTCGGTCACCGCGTCGAAGTCGCCGCGGTCGCACCCCCAGCCGTGGACGAGCGCGAGGGCGGGGCCGTCGGCGGGGCCGCCGGCCGTGTACCGGATGGTGGTGTGGTCCTGTCGCCGCACTTCACGGTGCGTCCTGATCCTGCCCTTGCTGCCGGAACTGCTCGCGCTGCTCGCGGCGTTCGTAGTGCGCGTGGTGGTCACGATGTCTCCTTGGTTTCGTCGGAGGAGGGGACGGGTCTCAGCGGCACGGGGTCAGGGCGGCGCGGCGCTCGGTCCGTAGCTGGTTCAGGCGCAGGGCGAGGGCGGAGAAGGTGATCACCACGATCGCGAGCGCGTAGATCTCGGTGGCGGTCCGCAGCCCCAGGGCGGTGACGGCGATTCCGCCGAGCACGGCGGGAACGCTGTTGCCGAGGTAGTTGATGACGTTCGCCAGGGCGAAGACCGCGCTGCGCTCGTGCGGCTCGGCGACCCTGGCGAAGGTGCCGAACGTCGCGAGGACGGATGCGCCGAAGCCGAGGCCGGCGACCACGGTGCCGGCCGCGGCGAGCCGGACGAGGTCCTCGCGCACGCCGGTGAGCGACATCAGGGTGCCGAGCCCGAGCAGCGCGGACGAGGGGGCGAGCAGCCGGGTCGCGGGACGGGAGCGGAGCAGCAGGACCGCGAGCGCTCCGGTGCCCGCGAGGAGCGTCACGACGACGCCGCCGACCAGGTGGTTGTGCAGGCCAAGCAGCCCGGCGGCGACGGACGGGCCGAGGGAGAGATACATCCCGGCGAGCGCCCAGGTGGCGATCATCGCCGGTACCACCGGGAGGATGTCGGCGCGCAGGTGCGCGGGCATCGCGACCCGCGGGCGCAGCGAGGCGACCGCTCCCGGCCGGCGGAGCGAGGTCTCCGGCAGGAGGGCGACGGCCAGGGCCGCGGGCGCCATGGCGCCGAGCAGCAGCGCGTAGACGAGCCGGGTCGGGGCGGGCCCGAACTCGACCAGGACGCCGCTGCCGAGCGCGCCGAGCGCGAGTCCGGTCAGAGGCGCCACCGAGGTGACCACTCCCGCCCGTCCGCGCGACGGTTCGAGGTCGACGAGCGTCGCGCTCAGGGCGGTCGTGGCCGCGCCGGTCGCGATGCCCTGCAGCACCCGGGCGGCGGACAGGACGTACACGTTCCCTGCGCAGAGGAACAGGGCGAGCGCGACCACCTCCAGGGCGATCGCCGCGGCGAGCACCGGCCGTCGGCCGAGATGGTCCGAGAGGGCTCCGACGACGAGGAGGGAGCCCAGCAGGCCGAGGACGTAGAGGGCGAAGACGACGGTGAGCACCCACGCGGTGAACCGCCACTGCTGCTGGTAGATCACGTAGAGCGGGGACGGGGCGCTGGAAGCGGCGAGGAAGAGGACGAGGATCGCGGCCACGGAGGGAAAGGCGCCCTTCCGCGGCGCGCCGTGCGGAGCGCCGGCACCGGAGGGCGGTGCGACGGGGGAGGAGTCAACAGGCATACAAGCCTCGCAGTGATCGTTGCGTTAGCGGTCCGAAGGTAACATAAACGCAGCGATCGCTGCGGTAAAAAAGCAGTGATCAGTGCAATAATGGGCGCATGCCTGCTCCGACAACTCCTCCGCCCCAGACCGGCAGCCGGCCCGGCGGGCGGTCCGCCCGAGTCCGTGCCGCCGTCCACCGGGCCGTTCGGGAACTGGTCGCCGACGAGGCCGGGGAACCGATGACGATCCCGGCCGTGGCGGCCCGCGCGGGCGTGCACGCCACCACGGTCTACCGCCGCTGGGGCTCCGTCGGCGAACTCCTTGCCGACGTCACGACCAGCCGCTTCACCGGCGAGATCGTGGTACCGGACACCGGCAGCGTGCGCGGGGACCTGGAGCGCTACGCGTCCGACCTCGCCAAGGACCTCGGCGACCCGGACACCCTCGCCCTGGTGCGCGCCACCATCGGTACGGGCGGGGAACAGGGCGCCGCCGCCTGCCGCGGCGAGCGCCGGCGACAGCTCGAAGCCATCCTCGAACGGGCGCGGGCCCGGGGCGAACAGGCGCCGTCCCTCGAACACACCACGGACGCCGTGCTCGCCCCCCTCTACTACCGCGCCGTCTTCACCGACTTCCCCCTCACTCCCGAGTGGACCGGCTCCCTCGTGTCCCGCCTGCTCCCGGACTGACGCGTCAGCCGCGCGTCAGCGACGGGTGCCAGGGTCGGCCGTCGCTGTGCAGCCGGAGCGGGGAACAGGGGGCGGGTCGTCATGAGTGTCGGTCGTCGAAGAGCACGGGCGGCGGGGGCCGGGCGCTCGTCCGGGCGCGGAACGCCGTGGCGCTGGTGCGCCGCTCTGGTCCTCGGGGTGCTGCCGGTGCTCGCCGCGGTCCTGACGCCGCCCGCGCCGGCCGCGGTACCCGCACCGGCCGCCCCGGCCGCGCGCGGCGTCCCGGCACCCGGCCCGCGCGGCGCGGACACACCGGTCAACATCCTCAACGCCGGCAGCGGCAAGTGCGTGGAGGTCGCCGACTCCTCCTCGGCCGACGGCGCGCCCGTCCAGCAGGGCGACTGCGCGGGGCAGCCCGGCGCGCGCTGGCTGGTCCGGTCCTCGTCGGCGGGCGGCGGCGCGGTCCTGCTCGTCAACGCGCACAGCGGCAAGTGCCTGGCGGTGGAGACGCGGACGGCGCCCGGCAGGCCCGCGGGCCCACGTGTCGAGCAGTGGGGCTGCGCGGACCATCCCGGGGTGAACTTCCTTCTGGACAGCCGGGAGGAGCACGCGTGGATCCGGACCACGCTGTCGTCGCTGACGGCACCCTGCCTGGAGGTCGAGAACGCCACCACCCGCAGCGGCGCCCCGATCGTCCTGGCCCCCTGCGAGGAGCAGAAGGGCATCGCCTTCCGGCAACGCCCGGACCGTACCGGCAACGAGATCCGGCAGGACGACCTGAGCGCGCTGTACGGGTACGACGACGGAGCCGTGACGCTCTTCAGGTTCCCGGCGAACCCGTCCGGCGGCTTCGAGGTGCCCGGCACCCCGTACGTCTCGCCCACCGGTACCTGGAACTTCCGGGAGAGCGGCCTCACCACCGGTGACTTCAACGGCGACGGCCTCCGCGACGCGGCCCTGTTCAAGGGCGCCGCGGACGGTTCGGCCGCGCTGCTCACCCTCCTCGGCACGAAGGGCGGCGGATACGCGGCGCCCGTGAAGACGTGGGAGCGCCCGCCGGGCAACTGGTGGGGCAGCCAGACGAAGCTGACGGCCGGTGACTACGACGGCGACGGCCGCGACGAACTGGCCGCGTTCTACGGCTACACCGACGGCTCGGTGTCCCTGTGGCGCTTCGAGACCACCGCGCAGGGCGGCTTCCTGACCCCGACCGTCCAGTGGAGCGCCCCGAAGGGCACCTGGCACTTCGACGAGAGCCACTTCGTCTCGGGCGACTACAACGCCGACGGACGCCAGGACATCCCGCTCTTCAAGGGCACCCGGGACGGCTCGGTGACCTTCTCCACCCTGCTGGGCACGGACGGCAGCGGCTTCTCGGCCCCGCACACCTCCTGGTCACGGCCGCCGGGCAACTGGTGGGGCCACGAGGCGCGGCTGACGGCCGGTGACTACGACGGCGACGGGCGCGACGAGGTGGTCGCGTTCTACGGCTACGGCGACGGCTCGGTGTCCCTGTGGCGCTTCGCGGCGGACGCCCAGGGCGGTTTCGAGGTCCCGGCCGTGGTCTGGAGGGCCCCTCCGGGCACCTGGACCTTCCGGCACAGCCACATCACCTCCGGCGACTACGACGCCGACGGACGCCAGGACATCGGTCTCTTCAAGGGCGAGAACAACGGCGTCGCGGCCCTGCTCACGCTCCACGGCAAGGCCGAGGGCGGCCTCGGCAACCCGATGAGGTCCTGGGAGCGGCCGCCGGGTTCCTGGTACGGCGACCACGTGGAACTGCCCGGAACCTGACACGGCGCCGACGACTGCGCCCGCGGCCGGAGGTCCGGCGGCGGGCGCCTCGCGCCGACGTCCGCGGGGGACGTCAGACGCGGTAGATGTACAAGTCGTACTGCTGGGACGCGTTCAGCGAGCAGGTGTAGTTGGACGCGCCGGCGTTCTGCACGGCCCACTGCCCCGCATGGTGACAGTTGGACAGGTCCGCGTACGTACCCCAGGGGATCCATGCCGTGGCTCCGGCGGCGCCGGTCTGTGCGGTACCGGCCGCCTGGGCCGCCGGAGCGGCCATCAGACCGACACCGGCAACGGTGGCGGCCACAGCCGCGCCGGCGAACATCTTGCGCAAGTGCATGACGTCGAGCCCTCCCTCGTTTTCGGTCAGGTCTAGACCATCCCACACCGCAAGGGGGTTGGCTACGGTGCGTCCGCGACGGCCCACACCGGCCTTCGGCGGACCGGGCTCACCCGCGGAGGAAGCCGAGGATCTCGTCCCGTACGGCCCGGGTGTTCTCCTCGGCCAGCCAGTGCCCCGACTTCGGGATCTCGGCGGAGCGGGTGAGGTCGGTGAACCCGGGTCGCAGGGTGGGCAGGGTGGCGGCGAGCGAGCCGGTCGCCGTGAGCAGGAGCGTGCGGGCCCGCACCGGGCGGGCGGCGGCGTTGTCGCGCTCGTCCTGGTCCAGGCTCCGGTAGAGCTCGAACCCGTTGTGCAGCACGCGCGGGTCGCTGTACGTGCGGACGTATTCGTCGGTCTCCTCGCGGGTGAAGGGCGAGGAGGTCCTTGTGCCTCCGAACGCCGCACCCCCGAAGGCGACTTGGGGGTAGAACCCGGTCAGGTACTCCCGTACGTCGCCGGGGCTGTCGACGAGTTGCTCGGGGATCCTCTTCTGGCTGTTGAACGCCATGTGCCAGGAGAAGGAGCGGTACCGCGCGGCGGGGAGCCCGCGTCCCGGGAGCGGGTAGTCCATGTGGACATAGGACTTGACCCGGTCGGGGAACTGCGAGGCGTACTGGAACCCGACTCCGGCGCCCAGATCGTGTGCGACCAGGTCGAACGAGTCGAGCCCGATGCGGTCGCGCAGACCGTCGACGTAGCGCGCGAGCGTCTTCTTGTCGAAGCTCCTGGGGCTGCCCTGGCTGTCGCCGAGGCCCGGGAGGTCGAGCGCGTAGACGGTGTAGTGCTCGGCGAGGGACGGCATGAGTTCGCGCCACTCGTACCAGGACTGCGGCCAGCCGTGCAGCAGCACCAGGGCGGGCCCGCGCCCACCGGTGACATAGTGCATGCGCACGCCGCGGACCTCGGCGAACTTGTGCGTGAACGTCTTGTTGAACTCCGTGTCGTGCCGGGTGGCGGCATCGTGGGCGGCCGAGGAGGAGGCGGCGGTGGCGGAGGCCGTGGCCGGGGGTGTGGCCGCGGCGTCCGGCGCGCCCCACTCGATCGCACCGCCCGCGCAGAGCGCCAGGACGAGCACGCCGGTTCCGATCAGGCGGGACGGGACCCTGCCCCCGGGGCCGTGTGTCTGTGTCATGGCCCGACGGTGGCACTGGCCATGACGAACTCGCGAATTTTCTTGCGGTACCGCAAAAGAGCCTAGTCGGGTACGGCGCTCCCCGAGGGGGCGTCACCGCGTCCGTAGTGGTGGGTGGTGAACATGTACACCAGGCCCGCGACCACCACGACGCCACCGCTGAGCAGCACGATCCAGTTGTCGTACCAGGCGGCCTCAGGCGTGCGGGGCCAGGCGATGTTGACGACGGCGAAGATCCCGTAGGCGAGCGCCCCGACGTTGACCAGGAGGCCCCAGCGGCCGAGCCGGTACTCGCCGCTCGGCTTCCAGCCCTTGAGGCGGGCCCGCAGCGCCGCGAGGACGACCATCTGGAAGGCGCCGTAGATGCCGAGGATCGCAAAGGACACGATCTTGGTGAGGGCGTCCGTGGAGATCAGTGAACCGACCGCGATCAGCGCGGGCACGACCGCCGCGACGAGCAGGGCGTACGGAGGCACCGCGCGCGCCGCCGAGAACGTCCGCAGCAGCCGGTGCCCGATGATCATCTCGTCGCGGGCGTAGGAGTAGATCAACCGCCCGGCCGCCGCTTGGAGGCTGATGGTGCAGGACAGGAAGGAGATGAGGACCACGGCCATCACGGTCCGCGCGCCCGCCTCGCCGAGGGCGTCGAAAAGGACCCGGACCACCGGGTCGGAGTCCTCCCCCGAGATCACCGCCCGGTAGTCGACGACGGCGAGGAGCAGCGTCAGACACGTGAACGTCGCCGCCGCCCCGCCGACGTAGATGGTGCGCCGCATCGCCTTGGGGATGACCTTGCCGGGATGCTTGACCTCCTCGGCGACGTCCCCGCAGGCCTCGAAGCCGTAGTACTGGTAGAAGCCGATGATGGCCGCGCCGAGGAAGACCGGCAGATAGGACCCGTCACCCGCCGCGCCGAAGTCGTCGAAGAGGACGCCGAGGCCGTGGAAGCGGTGCGTGGTCAGCAGGATGACACCCACGACGAGCGCGCCGAGCAGCTCCGCGCTGAAGCCGATCAGCGCCGCTGTCGACAAGGCCTTCGTGCCCGCGTAGTTGATGAGCACCGCGATGACGATGAGCGCGACCGTGCACAGGACGGTGGTGTGCACGGTGGGGCGGAAGCCGAGCAGGATCGCGATGTAGGGGCCCGCGCCGTACGCGACGCTGGTGATGGTGACGAGCAGCGCCCACATGTAGACCCATCCGGTCATCCACGCCCAGCGCTTGCCCCACAGCCGCCGCGCCCAGGGATAGACGCCGCCCGCTACCGGGTACTGCGCGACGACCTCGCCGAAGACGAGGGCGACGAGGAACTGCCCGCAGCCCGCCATGACGAACGCCCAGATCATCGGCGGGCCGCCGTCGGCGAGCGCCGTGCCGAAGAGGGTGTAGGTGCTCACCACCGGGGAGAGGTAGGTGAACCCGAGGGCGAAGTTCGCCCAGGGGCCCATGTCCTTGCGGAACTCCGACTTCTTCTCGCCGGCGCCGGCGCCCCCGCCGGGGGCGGTCACCGGTCGGCCGCTTCCGTGCCGAGCGGTGCGGGCGCGGGCCGTGCGGTGATGAGGTCCGCCGCGCGTTCTGCGGCGAGCAGCACGGTGACCATCGGGTTGATGGTCGGCATGGTGGGGAACACGGACGCGTCCACGATGCGAAGACCGTCGTGCCCGCGCAGCCGCAACTGCGGATCGACCACCGCGAGAGGGTCGTCCTCGGCACCCATCCGGCAGGTCCCAGCCGGGTGGTAGACGGTGTGCGCGGCCCGGCGCCCGTACTCCGAGAGATCGGCGTCGGACCGGACGTCCGGGCCCGGCGCCACCTCGCGCAGCAGCCAGTCGCTGAGCGGCGCGGTGGCCGCCACCTCGCGGGCGATCCGCAGACCGTCGACGATCGTACGTTCGTCGTAGCCCTCGGGGTCGGTGAAGTAGCGGAAGTCCAGGGCGGGTTTGACGGCCGGGTCCGCGCTGCGCAGCCACATGCGGCCCACCGAGCGGGCGCGCGGCACATTGGGGGTCATACAGACGCCGTGCTCGGGAACGGGATAGCCGAGGCGTTCGGTGTTGGTCGTGAACGGCACCTGGTAGAAGTGGAACATCAGGTCCGGGCGCGGGCCGCCCGCCGCGTCGCGGCGCAGGAAGAGACCGGCGTCGGAGTCCATCGCCGAGTTGGGCGGCAGCGGTCCGCGGGTCTCCCACACCATCACCGACTCGGGGTGGTCGAGGAGGTTCTCCCCGACCCCCGGCATGTCCGCGCCGACCTCGATGCCCAGGTCGCGCAGCTGGTCCGCGGGCCCGATGCCGGAGAGCAGGAGCAGCCGCGGCGTGTCGATGGCCCCGGCGCACAGCAGCACCTCCGCCTCGGCCTCCAGCGTCGACACCGAGCCGTCGGGGTTGCGCACCTGCACACGTGTGAAGCGGCCCTCGGCGTCACGCAACAGCCGGTACGCCCAGGTCTCCAGACGCAGCGTCAGGTTCGGCCGGTCCATGACGGGGTGCAGATACGCGACCGAGGCGGAGGAACGGTTGTTGGTGGCCGGGTCGTAGGCGAGGGAGAAGAACCCGGCGCCGTCGGTGAACGGACGCGCGTTGAAGTCCTCGACGACCGGGACGCCGAGCCCGGTGCTCGCCGCCGTGACGAAGTCCTGCGCGACGGCGTTGCGGTCGGCCGCGCCGACGGGCACGATCGTGTTCCGCAGGCGCGACCGGTACGGCAGGATCGTCTCCGGCCCCCAGCCGTCGCAGCCGCCGCGCACCCACTCCTCCAGGTCCTGCGGGAACGGCAGGAAGCTGATCAGGGTGTTGTGCGAGGAGCAGCCGCCGAGCACCCGCGCGCGGGAGTGCAGGATGTGGGAGTTGCCGCGCGCCTGCTCCTCGGTGGTGTATCCGTAGTCGAACTCGGAGCCGAGCAGATTGATCCAGTTGCGGAGTTTCAGGATGCGCTCGTCACCGACATCGCTCGGCCCGCCCTCCACCACGCACACCCGGCACGCGGGGTCCTCGCTGAGCCGCGCGGCCAGTACGGACCCCGCCGTACCGCCGCCGATGATCAGGTAGTCGTAGGTCGTCGTCTCGTCGTCCATGCTGTCGCCCTCGCCTCGCACCCGGTCCTGTCGGCCCTCGCCGTGTCGGCCCTCGTCCTGTCAGCCCTTGAACCAGCCGCCGGGGGCCGGCCGCAGGTTCTGGTAGATGTGCTTGGCCTCCTGGTACTCGCGCAGACCGGTGGGCCCGAGCTCCCGGCCGAAGCCGGAGCGCCCGAAGCCGCCCCACTCCGCCTGCGGCACATAGGGGTGGAAGTCGTTGATCCAGACGGTGCCGTGCCGCAGCCGCGCGGCGACCCGCTGGGCGCGGCTCGCGTCGCTCGTCCACAGCCCGCCCGCGAGGCCGTACCGGGTGTCGTTGGCGAGTTCCACGGCCTCGTCCTCGGAGCGGAAGCGTTCCACCGTGACCACGGGGCCGAACACCTCCTCCTGCACGATCCGCATGGAGCGGTCGCAGTCGGCGTAGACGGTGGGCAGCAGGAAGAAGCCGCGCGACAGCTCGGGATCGTCCGGGCGCCGCCCTCCGCACACGAGGCGGGCGCCCTCCTCGCGGGCGATCTCCAGATAGCCCTCGACCTTCTCCCGGTGCTCCGCCGAACTGAGCGGGCCGCTCTCGGTTCGCGGGTCGAGTCCGCTGCCGAGCCGGATCGTGCCCGCGCGGGCGGCGAGCCGCTCCACGAACCGGTCGTGCAGCGAGTCCTCCACGAGGAGCCGGGAACCGGCCGAGCAGACCTGCCCCGAGTGCAGGAACGACGCCTCCAGGGCGTGGTCCACGGCGGTCTCGAAGTCGCAGTCGGCGAACACCACGTTGGGGTTCTTGCCGCCGAGTTCGAGGGCGAGGTTCTTCACCCCCGGGGCGCACGCCTCCATGATCCTGCGGCCGGTGGCGAGACCGCCGGTGAAGGAGACCAGGTCCACCTCGGCGTGCGCGGACGTGGCCGCGCCCACGGTGGACCCGGGGCCGAGCACCAGGTTCGCGACCCCCGCCGGAGCACCCGCCTCCGCGATCAGCCGGATCATGTGGATCGTCGAGAGCGGCGTGGTCTCGCTCGGCTTGAGCACGAAGGTGTTGCCCGCCGCGAGCGCCGGTGCGACCTTCCAGGAGGCCTGGAGCAGCGGGTAGTTCCACGGCGCGATCAGCGCACACACACCGACGGGGTGATGAGTGACCCGGCTCAGCACGTCGGGCCCGACGTCCACGACCCGGCCGCCGTCCTTGTCGGCGATCTCACCGAAGTAGCGGAACGCGTTCGACACGTCCTCGACGTCGATCCGGGCCTCGGCGAGCGTCTTGCCCGTGTCGAGCGTCTCGACGTGGGCGATCTCCTCCTGGTCCCGCAGCAGGAACCGGCTCACATCGAGCAGCACGTCCGCCCGTTCCCGGGTGGGCGCGTCCGACCAGTCACCGCGGTCGAAGGCGCGCCGGGCGGCCCGTACGGCGAGGTCCACGTCCGCCTCGTCGGCGTCGTCGACCTGCTGGACCACGGACGCGTCGAACGGGTTGACCACATCCCGCCGCGCACCGTGGACGGCCCCGGTCCACTCGCCGTCGACGAACAGTTCCGGCATCGCGCGCTCCCTCGCTCTCGTACGTGTCCGTGCCGAGGTCGCCCCCGAACGGCACCTCCCGGGGCAGGGACCCTTGCGCCGGCCCTGCCCCGGGAGGGGACTTCGTGTCCACGCCCGCCTCGGGCGTGGGGTGTTGACTGCTCCGCCGAACGCGGTCGTCAGCGCTTGTCGGCGTAGCGGCCGGTGCCCTCGTTGTCGTGGGCGTCGAGCGTCGACCAGACGATGCCGAGCTGGCCGCCGACGCTGTCGTAGGTGCGCTTGATGCCCTCGTGGTCGTAGCCCTCGACGGGCGGGTTGTGGCGGTCGTGGTCGTCGGCGACGGCCGCGCCGGCCCCGATACCCAGGACAGACACGGTGAGAGCGGCGGCGAGGATGGTGGAACGAACACGCATGAGGATATTCCTCCTGGAATATGCAGCTACTGTCGCTCTATCACCTGCCGCGACGGCCCGGCCGCGTAACGGGACAGCGCGCGCTCTCCACTCGAACAGACGCAGACGACAGCTCGATGGGCGGATGCCGCCCGGGACCGGGCCGCCCGCCCGTACGGGAGGAAAGGGAAACGGCCCCTCGGGGGAGGGGCCGTTTCCCTGAGGGCCCGTCAGTGCACGGGAGCCCTCGCTCCGACAGGAGCCGTCAGAGGTGGTAGTCGTTCGCCACGATGGACGCGCCCTGGCCGGACCCGTTGCTGCCGAGCTGGCCGTAGTGCGAGTGGGCCGGGTCGTCCAGGTCCACGGGGGCGGACATCGGGGTGGCGGCGGAGGCGGCGGTGGCGCCGCCGAGGATGGCGACACAGGCGAGGGCCGCGGCCGCGGTCAGCGTGCGAATACGCATGAAATTTCTCCCAGGTGGAGTGAGTGCAGCTGTTCTCCACCGATTCCACCCCGGCTTCGGGCACTCCGCATCCACGGCTACTCCGACGGTGCGACCGCTGCTCCGACGGTGGGGCGGCCGCCCCACCGGTGCGGCGGGGGCGCTGCCTGAGTCACCGTCATCGAACGTGGGCGCGTTCGGGGTGCCGGAGTTCCTCGACACCCCGGTCAGGTGGTGAGGGTGGCGACGGCCTCGGTGCCGTAGGTGCGGGCGTAGCCGTTCTCGGTGCCGACGAGAAGGTCGACGACCGTGAAGTAGCGGTCCCAGAACGGGGTTTCGCGCAGCGCGTCGACGAGGAGCTGGTAGACGTGGTGGTCGTCGGCCTCCCACACCCAGACGTCGGTGACGCGCGTCGAGTAGAACTCCGTGTCGTAGAAGCGCGACCGGACCCCGGTGGTCCTGGCCTCGACGGCCGGGACGACCTCGGTGGAGAAGGCGCGCACCCGCTCCTCGGGAGTCATGGCGAGCCACTCGGGCGTGGTCTTGACGAGCATGAAGGCGGTGACCGGCGGCGCGGCTTCCTGAGCGTCGGCCGGAGCGGTTTCCTGCATGGGCATGGTCTTCCCCTGTCGGTGCGGTGAAGGGTGGTGCGGACGGCGGCTCGCAGGGCCGCCTCAGCCGAGTACGGCGGGCTTGAGGACCTCGGCGCACCACTGCTCGAAGGTGGTGGGGGTGGCGGTGTCCGGGGTGCGGGCGACCCCCGCGTCCAGGCCCCGGTCCTTGGCCTGCTTCATCTCGACGATGCCGTCGACGAACTCCTCGTTCAGGCCGTGGCCGACGAGGGTGGCGCGCAGCTCGGCGAAGGGCCGGCGTTCGTAGCGCACGGGGCGGCCGAGCTGCTCGGACATGACGCGGGCCATGTCGTCGGGGGACAGGTCCTGCGGACCGAGGACGGGGACGCTGCCGTTGCCGCTCCAGGAGCGGTCGAGGAGCAGACCGGCGGCCACCGCGGCGATGTCGGCGACGGAGACGAAGGGTGCCTTGCGGTCGGCCTCCACGACGTCGACGAAGACACCCTTCTCGCGGATCGATCCGGCCTCCTCCAGGAGGTTCTCGTAGAAGGAGGGGTTGGCCAGGGCCCGGTAGGCGACACCGGTGTCCGCGATGACGTCGTCCATGGCCAGCGAGGCGGTGACGAGCCCGGCGCTGCGGGCGAGCGGCGTTCCGCGGCCGAGGGCGGAGACCCCGACGACATGGCCGACACCGTGGGCGGCGAGCGCCTTCGCGGCGGGGCGGGTGAAGGTGGAGTAGGCGTCCGCCGGGGTCTTGGCGGAGTCCGGCGGGACGAGCCAGAACACGGCGTCCGCGCCCTCGAAGGCACGGTCGACGACCTCCGTGTCGCCGTGCGATCCGACGACCACCTCGACGCGGTCGCGTACGGAGTCGGGGAGCCGGGCGGGGTCCCGCACGACCACCCGCAGGTCCTCGCCGCGGGCGGGGGCGGACTCCAGGAGCAGGGGCAGCAGCCGCCTGCCGATGTTTCCGGTGGGAGCAGTAATGACGATCATGAAAACCTCGTAGGTCGTGCCGTTTCGGTACGCCCTCATCCTGCGGAGACCCGAGGTGTTGCCACAATGGGAACTTGAGCACGCAATCATTGCCTGAAATGGAATAACCACGGTGAGCAGCCCGAACAGCGTGAACAACCCCCAGCCCGTCGAGGCTCCGGCCATCGATGCCAACCTCGCCGTCGCCCTCGACGCCCTGCTGGCCGAGCAGAGCGTCACCCGCGCCGCCGCCCGCCTGCACACCTCACCGGCCGCCATGAGCCGCACCCTCGCCAGGCTCCGCCGCCTCCTCCAGGACCCCCTTCTCGTCCGTGCCGGGCAGGCCATGGTGCCCACACCGCGCGCCCAGGCCCTGCGCGAGGAGGCCGCCACCGTGGTGCGCCGCCTCGGAGCGCTGCTCGCCCCCGGCACCGACATCGACCCCGCCACGCTGCGCAGCACCTTCACCCTCCAGGCCGCCGACGTCGTCGGTGCGGCCCTGGCGCCCGGACTGCTCCGCCTGGCCCGGCGGGAGGCGCCCGGGGTCTCGCTGCGGTTCAGGGCCGAGGACCTGGAGGCCGGACCGGCCCTGCGCGACGGCCGCATCGACCTGGAAGTCGGTGCGATCGACCACGCCGACCCCGAGACCCGGGTCGAGGCACTGGCCACCCTCTCCATGACGGCGGCCGTCCGCCCCGGCCACCCCCTCACCGAGGGGACCCTGACCCCGGAACGGCTCGCCGCCGCCGAACACGTCGCGGTCAGCCGCCGCGGACGGTTCGCCGGACCTCTGGACGCGGCCCTGGCCGAGCTGGGGCTCGACCGCCGCGTCACCGTCGTCCTGCCCAGCCACCTGGCGGCGATGACGCTGGCCGCCCGCACCGACGCCGTCTGCCTGGTCCCCGTCTCGCCTCCCGGAGCCTCCCCCTCGCCCCTCACCGAAGCCGCCACCACCCTCGGCCTGCACGTCCTCGACATGCCCTTGTCCCTGCCGCCCCTGACCCTCGGCATGGCCTGGCACCCCCGCCACGCGGCGGACGGAGCCCACCACTGGCTCCGCGACGCCGTCCGCAGGACGCTGCGCCACGCACCCGCTGGAGAGTGTCGCCCGCACTGACTGCTCAGTCGTCACGCAGCCACGGAAGAGTGCGAAATCGAAGGCCGTGGAAAAGTGCGAAATCGAGGGCCGTGGAAGAGTGCGAAGTCGAATGCCGTCACGCCGGGTGACGTGTGAACGGGGTGTGAGACTTCCCTCGGTTTTGTGGCAGGGGAAGAGGGCATGTCTCTAGGGTTCGGGAGAAAACGCGCGCCACATCCGTTCTGCCCGAGGGTTCGGCGGGTTCGGTGGTTGCACGACGCGCACAGCTTGCGGGACCGTGTCCGAAGATCGGTTCTCTGCTGTCTTCGCTGAGTGAGGTGTGGGTCCACGCGTAGGGGCCCGTTACATGACTTCTTCCCCGGCCAGGCCCCGTACCGGAGCCGTGAGCGCGGTGAGCGCCGCGTCCGCCCCGTACCCGGTGGTGGTCACGGAGACGGACGGCCGTGTCGTGGAACTCAACGACGCGGCCGCCGCCCTCCTGCCCGCTGCCCGGACCGGACGGGCGGCGGCCCCCGCCTGGCTCGCGGACGCCGCCCGCACACGCCCGGCAACGGTGAGCGGCGCGGTGGGGGACCGGGTGTTCTCGGCGCACCCGTCGGCTCTTGCGGACGGCCGCACGGCGTGGTGGCTGGTGGAGGAGACCGCCTACCACGCGGTGATGGACGAACTCGAGGCCGAGCGCGGACGCACCCGGTTCCTCACCGAGGCCTCCAGCGCCCTGCTGGCCTCGCTCAACCTGGACCGGTGCATGGAGGTCACCGCGCGCCTGGCCACCGAGCACCTGGCCGACGCGGCCCTCGTCATCGCGCCCACCGCGGCGAGGAGGCTGCCGATGGTGGTCTGCGACCAGCAGGGCGACGTCACGCGCCGCGAGGCCTTCGAGGAACCCGACACCGTACCGGGACTGGCCGAAGCACTGCGGGGCTTCCCGCCGGTGCCCTCCCGGTGGATAGACCCCGCCACGGCCCCGGACTGGCTGCTGCCCTCGGGGTTCGGCGAGGTCGGATCGCTGGCGATCACACCGCTCCCGGGACACGGCGTACCCGCCGGGGCCCTGATCCTGCTGCGCCGGGCCCAGCACGCCGCCTTCACCGAGGCCGAGGAGTCACTGGCCGGCCTCTTCGCCGCGCGGGCCGGCGCGGCCATGTCGGCGGCCCGGCTGTACGCGGAGCAGAACACCATCTCCGACACCCTCATGCGTGAACTCCTTCCGCCCACCCTGCGGCAGGTGGAAGGGGTGGAGTTCGCGGGCGGGTACCGCGCCAGCGCGGACACCGAACGCGTCGGCGGCGACTTCTACGACGTCCACCCGCCCGGTGAGGACCACCCCGAGACGCTCGCCGTCCTCGGGGACGTGGCGGGCAAGGGTCTGGAAGCCGCGGTGCTCACCGGCAAGATCCGCAACACCCTGCACGCACTGCTGCCGATGGCCGACGACCACGCCAAAATGCTGCGCCTGCTGAACAACGCCATGCGCGGCAGCCACCACACGCGCTTCGCGACGCTCGTGCTGGCCTCCGTCCGCCGCGTGGAGCGCACCGTGGTGGTACGGCTGACGTGCGCAGGGCACCCCGCCCCGCTCATCGTGCGCCGGGACGGCACCGTCGAGGAGGCCGACACCCACGGCTCCCTGCTCGGCGTCCTGCCCGCCGTCGCCTCCCGGACCACGGAGGTACGGCTCGCGCCAGGGGAAACGTGTCTGCTGTTCACCGACGGCGTCACGGAGGCCAAGGGCGGCCCGCTCGGCGACACCATGTTCGGCGAGCGGCGCCTCAAGCGCGCCGCGGCCGAATGCGCGGGCATGCCGGCCGAGGCCGTCGTCGAGCGCGTCCAGATGGTCACCTCCCAGTGGATCGGCGACGGACACCACGACGACATCGCCGTCATGGCCGTCACCGCGCCCCGCGACCCGCATCGGACGTCGTGAACGGGGCGACCCGGGGCAGGTGTACGGCATGAACAGACGCATCACGGAGGGCGCGGACGCCCGCGGCGACGCCCTTGACGACACCGGCGCGGTGCCGGGGCTTCCCGTCACCGGGGCTGAGACGGCGACGGGGCGTCGCGGCGCCGGGGCCGACGGGGCCTCCGGCGGACGCGCCGACGTGATCGACGCGGGCCTGGGCCGCCGTGCCGTTGAGGCTGACGGCGTGTCGGGCGCTCGCGCCGACGGGGCGCCGGTTCGTCGTGCCGCCGGGAGCGATGGGGCGTCTGGTCGTGGTGCCGCTTCGGCAGGCGGGGTATCGGGTCCTCGTGTCGGCGGGGCTGAGGAGGGGCCGG
>NZ_WPNZ01000017.1 GCF_009755605.1 Streptomyces typhae | reverse complement strand
TCCACCTCGCCATGACCGACCTCATGGCCTGCCGCCTCACCGGCGAAGCCACCATCTCCTGGCGCGACCCCATAAATCAGGATCAACCCCTAATCCCAGGATGAAACAACAGGAGAAAACGACCTCTCAGGAGCGTGGTGGCGCGCCCGCGTTTCACGGAAGTCCTCCGCTGGCCGGTTCGGATGCCAGTGCCTTGGGCTTGTGGTTTCAGCTGGTCTGCCGTGGGGTGGCGGGGGCTCGGGAGATGATCGTGCTAAGGGTGCCGGTGTAGGTGGTGCCCAGTTCGGTCCCGGTCCCGGGGCAGGGACGACGGCCACCCCGGCGTGCCGGGGGGCCGTCGTCCCTGCTGTCATGCGCGGTGTTTCAGTCGCACAGGTGGCGGTTCACGACGGCGCAGATCTCCGCCGCGGGTTCCGGCTCGGTGAGACCGTAGTGCGTCGCGTCGATGTCGTACGCGTGCACATCGCCCTGGACGTGGGGGGCCCACAGCCCGGCCTGCGGGCCGGTGCTTCGCGTGGCCCTGAAGAACAGTACGGTGCCGCGGTACGTGGGCTGGCTGAACTCCCCCACCATCTGCACGTGCCGGACCATCAGGGCCGAGCCGTTCTCGATGATGGACCGGCGGTCCTCGCTGTCCTCGGCGCCCGGGAGATGGCTGTCGAGGAACTCGCGTGCCTGGGAGCGGTCGAGCCGCACCGCTTCCCGGTGTTGCGCGAACCAGTCGCTCGGGACCGCGTCGAGGATCACGACCACCGGCACCTCGTGCCCGCGCGCCTGGAGTTCGGCGGCCACCGCGTGGGCGAGGGGGCCGCCCAGCGAGTGCCCGATCATCTGGAAGGGCCCCTCCGGCTGGACGGCGAGGATCTGTTCCGCGTAGTCGACAACCATGGCCTCGAAGCTCTCCGGCACCGGGGAGCCGTCGAAGCCGCGCGCCTGGATCCCGTACACCGGCCGGTCGCCCAAGTGCCTGGCCATGCCCAGGTAGGACCACGCCAGGCCGCTGCCGGGAGGCAGGAACCACACCGGCGGCTTGGCACCTCCCCCCTTCAGGGGCATGACCACACCGAACGGGTCGGTGGGACCGGCCGGATCGGCACCGGCGCCCAACCGGGCCGCCAGCGCCGCGACGGTCGGGGTCTCGAAGACCATGCGCACCGGTACGTCCACGTGGAGCATTCTGCGGAGGTGCCCGACCAGGCGGGTGGCTCCGAGGGAGTGGCCGCCCAGGTCGAAGAAGTTGTCGTCGACGCCCACCCGCTCGACGCCCAGGATCTGGGCGAACAGGCGTGCCAGGACTTCTTCCTGCACGGTGCGCGGCGCCTGGTGGGCGTCCGCGCCGGCGGGGTGTTCGGGCCGCGGCAGCGCCCTGTGGTCGACCTTCCCGTTGGGGGTGAGCGGCAGCCGCTCGATGGGGACGAACACGGAGGGCACCATGTACGCGGGCAGGCGCCCCGCGGCGAAGTCGCGCAGCGCGGCGTCCAGTTCGGCCGTTCCCGTCGTTCCCGTCGTTCCCGCTGGCTCCACCGGCTCCGCTGCTGGTGCGGCAGCGGTGGCGTCCACCGGCACGACGTAGGCCACCAGGTGCCTGCCTGCGATGTCCGTGGCGTCGCCTGCGACGGTGATCACGGCCTGGGCGACGTCGGGGTGTTCGGCGAGCGCGGCCTCGACCTCGGCGGGCTCGATACGGAACCCGCGGATCTTGACCTGGGTGTCGGCCCGCCCGCGGAAGACGAGACGCCCCTCCCCGCTCCAGGCGACGACGTCCCCGGTACGGTACATGCGCTCACCCGGCGCCCCGTACGGACAGGCCACAAAACGCTCGGCGGTCAGAGCAGCCCGGCCCACGTAACCGCGGGCCAGCCCCTCCCCCGCCAGATACAGCTCACCGGGCACAGCCGCCGGCACCGGCCGCAGCGCCCCGTCCAGGACGTAGGCGCGCGTGTTGTCCATCGGCTGTCCGATCGGGAGCCGTTCGGGCAGGTCCCCGTCGCGGGGGACGGGGTGGCTGGTGGCGAAGGTCGTGGTCTCGGTGGGCCCGTAGACGTCGACGACCTGGAGATCCGGGCAGGCGTTCAGGACCCGCCGGACGACGGCGGGCGGCACCACGTCGCCGCCCGTCCACACCTGGCGCAGGCCCGCGAAGCACTCCGGCCGCGTCTCGGCGATGACCTTGAACAGGCCGATCGTCACAAAGGCCGCGCTCACCCGCTCCGCCGCGATCAGCCGGGACAGCGCCTCGGCGTCCAGCAGCCCGGGGGGTGCCAGCACGACGGTGCCGCCCCTGAGCAGCGGGGTCCACAGCTCGTAGGTGGAGGCGTCGAAGGCCTGGTTGGAGTGCAGCAGCACGCGCTCGTGGGCGTCGCCCGCGAAGCGGCGGTCCAGGGCCAGGCCCGCCACGGCCCGGTGCGTGACCCCGACACCCTTGGGCGTACCGGTGGAGCCCGAGGTGTACATGATGTACGCGAGGTGATCCGCGTGGCCCGCGGACGCGGTGTGCCGATCCGCGTGGCCCGCGGACGCCATGCGCTGATCCGCGTCGCCCGCAGGCGCCCGGGTGCCGCCGGCGGTCTCCGCGAGCGTCTCGGCGGCGTCCAGGACGAGGTGGGGAACGTCGCCCGGCGGGAGCCGGTCGGCGGTGGCGGAGTCGGTCAGCACCAGCGTGGGCGCGCTGTCCTGGAGCATGAAGGCGAGCCGCTCGGCCGGGTGGTCCGGGTCGAGGGGCAGATAGGTGCCGCCCGCCTTCAGGACGGCCAGGACGGCGGTGACCTGCTCCAGGGAGCGGGGCAGGGCGTAGCCGACGACCGACTCCCGGCCCACGCCGTGTCCGGTGAGGACCCGCGCCAGACGATCGGCCCGCTCGGCCAGCTCTCGGTAGGTGAGCCGGCGTGTGCCGTCCACCACCGCGAGGGCGTCCGGTGTCCGGGCCGCCTGCTCCGCGAACAGTTCGGGGACGCTCCGGGCGGCCCTCGGTAGGGCCGTGTCGTTCCACTCCTCGAGGATCCGCTCGCGCTCACCCGGCTCCAGCAGGTCGAAGCGGCCCAGGTGGGTGTGCGGCTCGGCGGCCAGGTGTTCGATCAGGCGCACGTAGCGGTCGGCGATCGCGTGGGCCGTGGACCGGTCGAACAGGTCGGTGGCGTACTCCAGCGCGCCGGCCACACCCCGCCCGGGCAGTTCGGCCAGGTTGAAGGAGAGCGTGAACTTGGTGGTGCGGTTGTGGGTCTCCACCACCTCGGCCCGCAGGCCGGGCAGGCCGAGGTCCGAGGGGGCGTAGTTCTGCCAGGCGAACGCCACTTGGAACAGCGGCGAGTACGCCGTCGACCGCTGCGGCCTGAGGATCTCCACCAGGCGCTCGAAGGGCACGTCCTGATGGTCGTACGCCGCGAGGGACTTCGTACGGACCTGGTCGACCAGTCCGGCGAAGGTGAGGTCACCGCCGAGGCGGGCGCGCAGCACCCAGGTGTTGACGAAGAAGCCGACCATGTCGGTGAGGTTGTCGTCGGTGCGGTTGGCGATGGGGGAACCGATGGTGAGGTCGTCCTCGCCGCTCAGGCCGTGCAGGAGGACCGCGAGGGCGGCCTGAAGGACGATCGAGGCGGTCGCGCCGCGCTCCCGGGCCAGCCGTTCGACCCGTGTCCACACGGCGGGCGGCAGCGCAGGCAGTTCCACCGCGTCGCCGTGATGGCCCGTCACCTGCGGACGTGCCCGGTCGGTGGGCAGGGGCAGGGGCTGCGGTACGCCGTCGAGTTCCGCGCGCCAGTAGCCGCACTGGGCCGCGAGCAGGCTGTCCGGGTCGTCCTCGGCGCCCAGAAGGTGGCGCTGCCACAGGGTGTAGTCGGCGTACTGGGCGGGCAGCGGGGGCCAGGCGGGTGCGGTGCCCGTGACGCGGGCGGCGTAGGCCGTGCTCAGGTCCCGGACCAGCGGGGCCATGGACGCGCCGTCGCAGGCGATGTGGTGCGGCATCAGCACCAGGACGTGGTCCTGCTCGGCGATCCGCAGGATCTTGGCCCTGACGGGTATCTCGTTGCCCAGGTCGAAGCGGTACCCGGCGAACTCGGCGACCGAGTCCCCCACTTCCTCGTCCGCCACGTCCACGACCGGCACGTCCAGCCGCACCTGAGCGGCGGGCACCGTCTGCTGGCAGGGTGTGCCGCTGTCGTCCTCGGCGAAGACCGTGCGCAGGCTCTCGTGGCGGGCGACCACGTCGCGCACGGCCGCGGTGAGCGTGCCGGTGTCCAGCTCGCCCCGCAGCCGCAGCGGGAGCGGCAGGTTGTACGTGGCGGAGGGCCCCTCGTACTTGTGGAGGAACCACAGGCGCTGCTGGGCGAAGGACAGGGGTACCCGCTCCGGTCGCGGTGCCGCCCGCTCCAGCGGCGGCCTGACCCGCGTGCCGCCGTCGAGCCGGGCCGCAAGGCCTGCGACCGTGGGGGCGGCGAAGACGGCCCGGATGGGCAGTTCGGCGCCCAGGGCCGAGCGGACGCGTCCGACCAGGCGGGTGGCCAGGAGGGAGTGCCCGCCCAGGTCGAAGAAGTTGTCGTCGACACCGACCCTCTCTACGCCGAGCACCTCGGCGAACAGGACCGCCAGAGCCTCCTGTCGGGGGGTGCGCGGCGCCCGGTGGCCGACGCCCGCCGCCAGGTCCGGCTCCGGGAGTGCCCGGTGGTCCAGCTTGCCGTTCGGCGAGAGCGGGAGCCGGTCGAGCGTGACGAACGCCGTGGGCACCATGGCGGCGGGCAGGTGTCCGGCCGCGTGGGTCCGCAGGTCGGCGGCGGTCGGTGTGTCGCCGCCGGCGGCGGGGACGACGTAGGCGACCAGCAGGTGGGCGCTGCCCGCGCTGCCGCGGGCGACCACGGCGGCCTGGGACACTTGTGGATGTGCGACGAGGGCGGACTCGACCTCGGCGGGCTCGACGCGGACACCGCGGATCTTGATCTGGGTGTCGGTGCGGCCCGCGTACTCCAGTTGGCCGTCCTCGCTCCAGCGCGCCAGGTCCCCGGTGCGGTACATGCGCGCGCCGGGCGGTCCCCAGGGGTCGGCGACGAAGCGTTCGGCGGTCAGGTCCGGGCGCCGGTGGTAGCCGCGTCCGATGTGGCCCGCGACGTACAGCTCCCCCACCACGCCGGGGGGTACGGGGTGCAGCCCGGGGTCCAGGACGTGGGTGCGCACGTTGCCGAGGGGGGTGCCGATGGGGGTGCTCGCGGTGTCCTGCCTGCCCTGGCCGGCGGTGCAGGTGGTGGCGTAGAAGGACTCGCTCTGGCCGTAGGCGTTGACGATCCGTACGTCCGGCAGTGTCTCGCGGATGCGGTGGACGAGGGCCGCGGGCAGTGCCTCTCCGGCGAAGACGACGGTCTTCAGGCTGGTGACGGCACGGAGGTGGTCGAGGAGTTCGGCGAACGCGGAGGGCACCGTGCTGATCACGTCGAGGTCCCAGTCGTCGCGGTCGGCGAGGGCGAGCACGTCCCGCACGATCTCGATGGCGGCGCCGGTGGTCAGGGCGCCGAACCACTCGAAGACCGCCACGTCGAACCCGACCGAGGTGCCGGCAAGGACGCGTCGGCCGGGCTCGATCTCGACCCGGCGCACGAGGCTGTGCAGGTCGTTGACGACGGTGGCGTGGGTGATGCCCACGCCCTTGGGCACGCCCGTGGAGCCGGAGGTGAAGATCTGGTAGGCCAGGTCGTCGGGGAACAGCGGGCGGGTGCGTTCGCTGTCGTCGAGGTCGCCGGCGGCGTGGACCGACACGTCCGTGCTGTCGAGCAGCAGGCACGTGCCGGTGGTGTCCGGCGGCAGCGCCGCGGCGGTCGCGCCGTCCGTGAGGATCAGGTGCGGGTCCGCGGTGGCCAGGACGTGCCGCCGGCGGGCCGAGGGGTGGCCCGGGTCGAGGGGAACGTAGGCGGCGCCGGTCTTGAGGACCGCCAGTGTCGCGGCCACCAGGCGGGGTGTGCGGGGCAGGACGACGGCGACCAGGGTGTCGGGGCCGATGCCCCTTGCGACGAGGTGGCGGGCGAGGCGGTTGGCGCGCTCGTTCAGTTCGCCGTACGTCAGCCGCTCGCCCTCGTGGACGACGGCGGTGGCCTTGGGGGTGCGGGCGGCCTGTGCCTCGAAGAGGCTGACGAGACTCTGGCGGGGCACCTCGGCGGCGGTGGCGTGGAAGTGCCGCCGCAGCAGGCTGTGTTCGCCCTCGTCCAGGAGGTCGAGTGCGGACAGCGGGGCGTGCGGGTCGGCGGCCAGGTGGGTGAGGACGCGCGCCAGGCGGGCGGCGAGGCGTTCGGCCTCCTCGACGGTGAACAGGTCGCCCTGGTATTGCAGGGCCACGCGCAGCCGCGGCTCGGCCACGCCGAACACGGTGACCGGGTAGTGGGTGCCGCTCTGCGGGCGCAGGCCCGTGATGGTGACGCCCGCCTGTGCGTGGGCCTCCGCCATGCCGTCGCGGTCGATCGGGTACGACTCGAAGGCGACGACCGTGTCGAAGAGGTTGCCCAGGCCGGTGGCCTCCTGGATCTCGCTGAGGCTGTGCTGGTGGTGGTCCAGGAGCGCGGCCTGGCGTTCCTGGAGCGCGCCCAGGACGTCCGCGAGCGTGCCCCGCGCGCTCAGGCGCATCCGTACCGGCAGGGTGTTGATGAACAGGCCCACCATCTCGTCGGCGCCCGTCACGTGCGGGGGCCGCCCGGAGACGACGGCGCCGAACACCACGTCCTGACGTCCGGTCAGCCGGCCGAGCAGGACACCCCAGGCGCCCTGGAGCAGGGTGTTGACGGTGACCCCCAGCTCGCCTGCCCGGCGGGCGAGGTCCTGTGCGGTCGTGGTGTCGAGCGGGACCTCGACCTCCCCCGGCGCGCTCTGTTCGGTGGCGGCGGGGGCCAGGAGCGTGGGCTCCGTCAGGCCGTCGAGCTCCTTCGCCCAGGCGCGGGCCGAGGCCCCGGGGTCCTGCCGCGCGCGCCAGGAAAGGAAGTCGCGGTACGGCCGGATCCGCGGCAGCGCGGACAGGTCGCCGCCCGCGGCGTAGCCCCGCATCAGGTCGCGCAGGAGCAGCGGCAGCGACCAGCCGTCCATCAGGGCATGGTGGGCGGCGAGGATCAGCTCCGCGCGCTTCTCGCCCGTCAGGACCAGCGTCATCCGCAACAGCGGCGCGAGGGCCGGATCGAAGTGGCGCGAGGCGTCATCGGCGGCGAGTCGCCCGACCTGCTCGTCCCGGTCCGCGTCGGGCACGGAGCGCAGGTCCACGAGGCGCCACGGCAGGTCGACGTGGTCGAGCACCAGTTGCACCTGCTCACCCGCGGAGGAGGTGACGAAGGCGGTGCGCAGGTTGGCGTAGCGGTCGAGGAGGCCCTGGGCGGCGCTGCGCATGCGCTCCGGCTCCACGGCACCGGACAGGTGGAGCACGAACTGCATGTGGTAGGCGTCGAAGGAGGTGTCCGCCAGCATGCTGTGGAAGAGGATCCCGGACTGTGCCGGGGTGAGCGGCCACACGTCCGCGAGGCCCGGGTGGCGCTCCTCCCAGTTCTTGAGGTCGCTCTGGGTGACGTCGGCCAGAGGGACGTCCGACGGTGTGAGGCCGCCCGCGCCGGGCTCGGCCACGTGCCGGACCAGGCCCTCCAGGGCGGTCCGCCACAGTGTGACCAGTTCCGTGACCTCCTCGCGCGTGAGCAGCCCGGCGGGGAAGCCGAACTCGGCCGTCAGCCGCGGGCCGTGCGGGCCGTCCACGACGTAGGAGTTGACCTCCAGCGTGCCGAGGGCCGGCATGTCGGCGTCGAGGCCGGCGGTGAGGTCCTCGCCGCCGGTGACGGGCGTGAAACCGGCGCCCGGCTGGTCCGGCTCGTCCTGCGCGGTGAACCGGCCCAGGTAGTTGAAGGTGACCTGCCCGGCCTCGTGCGCACCGAGGACCGGCGCGGTCTGGGGGTTGAGGTGGCGCAGCAGGCCGTAGCCGATGCCCTTGTCCGGTAGGGCGAGCAGTTGTTCCTTGACGGCCTTGACGGCGTCGCCCGCCGCTGCGCCGCCGGCGAGGGCCTCGTCCAGGTCGCAGCCGGTGACGTCGAGGCGGACGGGGTACATGCTGGTGAACCAGCCGACCGTACGGGACAGGTCCGCGCCCGGGACCACGCCCTCCTCACGGCCGTGGCCCTCCAGGCGCAACAGCAGGGAGGCCTGCGTCACGCCGCGTGTCGTGCGCCATCGCGTCACGGCCAGCGCCAGCGCGGTGAGCAGTCCGTCGTCGACGCCGCCGTGGAAGGCGGCGGGGACCGCTGTCAGGAGTGTCCCGGTCACGTCCGCGGGCAGCCGCAGCTCGACCGTGTCCATGGTCGCGCGCACGTCCACGGCCGGGTCGAGGGGGCGGGAGCCGAGCAGCGGGTCCGGTCCTTCGACCACCGCGCGCCACAGTTCCAGTTCCGCGATCCGTTCCGGGCGTGCCGCCTCCTCGGTCAGGGCGTGGGCCCATTGGCGTGCGGAGGTGCCGACGGGGGCGAGTTCGGGGGCCCGGCCCTGGCGGAGGTGTGCCCAGGCGCGGGCGAGGTCGGGCAGCAGGATGCGCCAGGACACACCGTCCACGACCAGGTGGTGCAGGACGATGACGAGGCGTCCGGCGGTCTTCGGTCCGGCGTCGTACCACACGAAGCGGGCCATGTCCCCGGCTGCGGGGTCCAGTTCGCCGGTGGCCGCGTCGAGCGCGGCGGTGGCGCTGCGCCGCCAGGTGTCCTCCTGCCAGGTGCCCGCGCAGGGCACGCGGCGGATGAGGGCCGCCACGTCGACCGTGGCCGGCGCGGCCACCTCCAGGCCCGGCTGCTCGCCGGGCACCAGGCGCGAGCGCAGGACGTCGTGGTGGTCCACGACCGCCGCCAGGGTCGCCGCCAGCCCCTGCTCGTCGATGCCGACGGGCAGGTCGACCATCATGGTCATGGCGAACCGGTCGTGGCCGCCGCCCAGCGCGGTGATGTGGCGGGCGACGGGCAGCAGGGGCGCGAAGCCCACACCGCCGCCCGCCGGCTCCGCGAGGACCGGCTCCGCCGGTGTGCCGCTCGTGACGGCTTCGGCGAGGCGGGCCACCGTGCGGCACTCGAAGATCTGCCGGGGGGTGACCTCGACGCCCCGCGTGCGGGCCTGTGAGACGACCTGGATGGAGCGGATGGAGTCGCCGCCGACGGCGAAGAAGTCGTCGTCGACGCCGACCTGTTCCACACCGAGGACCTCCGCGTACGCGGCAGCAAGGGCCTGCTCGGCCTCGGTCTGCGGGGCGCGGTAGGCGTCAGCGGAGGTCTCCGGCTCGGGCAGCGCGGTCTTGTCCAGCTTGCCGTTGGGGGTGAGCGGCAGGGCCTGGAGGAGGACGAAGGCCGACGGCACCATGAAGTCGGGCAGGCGGCGGGCGGCGAACGCGCGCAGGTCCTTGGCCGAGACTCCGGCCGCCAGGTCGATGTCGGCGTCCGTGCCGGTGCCGGTGGGGACGACGTAGCCGACCAGTTGGGCCGCTCCCCTGTTGTCGCGGACGGTCACGGCGGCCCGGGCCACCCCGTGGTGCTCGCCGAGCACGGCCTCGATCTCGCCCGGTTCGATGCGCAGGCCGCGCACCTTGACCTGGTCGTCGCTGCGGCCCAGGTACTCCAACTGGCCGTCGGCGCCCTCGCGCACCACGTCTCCGGTGCGGTACATGCGGGTGCCGGGCGGGCCGTAGGGGTCGGCGGTGAAGCGGGCCGCGGTCAGGTCGGTGCGGCCCAGGTAGCCGCGCGCCAGTCCGGGGCCCGCGACGTACAGTTCGCCGGGGGCTCCCGGCGGCACCGGGGCCAGGCGGTTGTCCAGGACCAGCAGCCGGGTGTCGGTGACGGCCGTGCCGATGGGGACCCGGTCCCCGGTGAGCGGGGCACTCGCGGACGCGCAGACCGTGGTCTCGGTGGGGCCGTAGGCGTTGACGAGGGTGCGCCCCGGCGCCCAGCGCGCGGCCAGCGCCGGCGGGCAGGCCTCGCCCGCGACGGCGAGGACGCGCAGCCCGGGCAGGGTGGGCGGCGCGTCGTCGGGCAGCGTGCCGAGGACGCTGGGCGGGATGGTGGCGTGCGTGACACGGTGCTCGGCCAGTGCCCGGGCCAGCTCGCCGGCCACCGGGCGCGCCTGCGACGGCACGACCAGGGTGGCGCCGGTGGTCAGGGCCATCACCAGTTCCCAGAAGGCGGCGTCGAAGCTCGGGGACGCGCTCTGCAGGACCCGGGAGTCCTCGGTGACGGCGAGGCGCGTCACATGGGTCGCGCTCAGCGCGGCCAGCCCGGTGTGCGTGACGGCGACCCCCTTGGGGCGGCCGGTGGAGCCCGACGTGTAGATGACGTAGGCCGGGTGGGCCGGGCGCAGCGGCACGGCGGGGTCGGTGTCGGGGGCCTCGTGCCAGGCCTCGGCGACCTCCGGCGCGTCGATGGCGACGATGTCGGCGGGCAGGTCCGCGGGCAGGTCGCCGGCCGCCGCCCGGGTGGTCAGGAGCACCGCGGGGGCGGCGTCGGTGATCATGTACGTGACGCGGTCGGCGGGGTAGTCGAGGTCGACCGGCAGGTAGGCCGCGCCGGCCTTCAGCACGCCCAGGGCGACGGCGACCTGGTCAGTGCCGCGCGGCAGGGCCACGGCCACCGGCTGTTCCGGGCCGATGCCCCGGGCGCCCAGCCAGTGGGCGACGCGGTTGGCCCGCGCGTTCAGCTGCGCGTACGTCCATGCGTGGTGGGCCGTCTCCACGGCCGGGGACTGCGGCGTCGCCCGTACCCGCGCCTGGAACAGCGCGGGGAACGTCGTCGCGTCGACGGTCGGTTCGTCGTGTGCGTGTGCGGTGAGCAGCCGCTCGTGTTCGGCGGCGGTGAGGAGGCCGGTCCTGCTGATGCGCCGGCCGGGGTCGGCGACCGCCGCGGTGAGGAGCTGCCGCAGGCGCCCGAGGGCGGTCTCGACGGTTGCGGCGTCGAACAGTTCGGTGGAGTACTCGGCGGAGACCTCGATGCCCGCGGGTGTCATGCCGTTCTCGTACGACTCGTCGAAGCTCAGTACGAGGTCGCAGCGCGCGGTGCCGGTGGGCGCGCCTTCGACGCGGACCCGCAGGCCGGGCAGGTCGAAGTCGGCGCGCCCGTCGTTCTGGAGGACCAGGCTGATCTGGAACAGCGGGTGGTGGGAGCTGGAGCGCTCCGGGTTGAGCTTCTCCACCAGGGCGTCGAAGGGGATGTCCTGGTGGGCGAGGGCCGACAGGCTGGTCTCGCGTACCCGGCCGAGCAGTTCCGCGAAGGTCGGGTCGCCGGAGGTGTCCGTGCGGATCACCTGGAGGTTGACGAACATGCCGACGAGGTCTTGGAGGCTGTCGTCGGGGCGGCCCGCGATGCCGCTGCCGAGGGGGATGTCCTCGCCCGCGCCGAGCCGGGTCAGCAGGGCGGCCATGGCGGCGTGCAGCACCATGAAGGGTGTGGCGCCCGCGGACCGTGCCAGCTGAAGGATCCCGCGGTGCAGTTCGGCGTCCAGGGTGAACGTGAGGAGGTCGCCGCTGTGGTCGAGCACGGCCGGGCGGGGGCGGTCGGCGGGCAGGGTGACGCTCTGCGGGAGGTGCGCGAGCTGGTCGCGCCAGTAGTCGTACTGACGGCTGAAGAGGCTGCCGGTGTCGTCGGCGTCCCCGAGGAGCCGGTGGTGCCACAGGGTGTAGTCGGCGTAGCTCACCGGCAGGGGCTGCCAGGCGGGGGCGGAGCCTTCGGCGCGGGCCGCGTAGGCGGCTCCCAGGTCCCGGGTGAGCGGGGCCAGGGAGAACCCGTCCGCGGCGATGTGGTGGAGCAGCAGGACGAGGACCGCGTCGGTGGGGCCCGCGCGCAGCAGCCGGGCGCGGAGGGGGATGTCGGTGGACAGGTCGAAGGTGTGGCGGACGGTCTCCGCGACGGCACGGGCCAGTGCGTCGGCGCCGTCGGCCCGCTGCTCGGTGAGGGTGACCTGTGCCCGCGCGGGGTCCAGGACGTGCTGGTACGGGGTGCCTCCGGGGCCCTCCGGGAAGACGGTGCGCAGTGGTTCGTGGCGGACGAGCAGGTCGTGCAGGGCCTTGTGGAGGGCGGCGGCGTCCAGGTCGCCCGTCAGGTGCAGGACGAGCGGCATGTTGTAGGTGGCCGAGGGGCCGTCCAGGCGGTCCAGGAACCACAGGCGCTGCTGGGCGTAGGAGAGCGGGAGCCGCTCGGGCCGCTCTGTGTCTGTGAGGCGCACGACGGGCGTGCGGGTGGGTGTCGTGCCGTCGAGGCGGGGGGCGAGGCCGGCGACGGTCGGGTGGTCGAAGAGGGCGCGCAGCTCGACTTCGGTGTCGAGGGCGGTGCGGATGCGGCTGATGAGCCTGGTGGCCAGCAGGGAGTGGCCGCCCAGGTCGAAGAAGTTGTCGTCGACGCCCACCCGTTCCAGGCCGAGGACCTCGGCGAACAGCGCGCACAGCAGTCGCTCGCGCGGTGTGCGCGGGGCGCGGCTCGTGGTTCGGGCGGCGAAGTCGGGTGCGGGCAGCGCCTTGTGGTCCAGTTTGCCGTTGGCGGTGAGCGGGATCTTGGGGATGACGGTGACGGAGGCGGGCACCAGGTGCGCGGGCAGCCGGTCCCGCAGCCGGCTCCGTACGCTGAGGGCCAGGCCGTCGTCCGTGAGGGCCGACGGGAGGGGGACGACGTAGCCGAAGAGGCGGCGCTCGCCCGCGGTGTCCTCGGCGACGGTGATCACGGCCTGGGCGACGTCGGGGTGTTCGGCGAGCGCGGCCTCGACCTCGGCGGGCTCGATACGGAACCCGCGGATCTTGACCTGGGTGTCGGCCCGCCCGCGGAAGACGAGACGCCCCTCCCCGCTCCAGGCGACGACGTCCCCGGTACGGTACATGCGCTCACCCGGCGCCCCGTACGGACAGGCCACAAAACGCTCGGCGGTCAGAGCAGCCCGGCCCACGTAACCGCGGGCCAGCCCCTCCCCCGCCAGATACAGCTCGCCCGGCGCACCCGCCGGCACCGGCCGCAGCGCCCCGTCCAGGACGTAGGCGCGGGTGTTGTCCATCGGCTGTCCGACGGGCACGACGGCGCCGGTCTCGCCGGGCCCGGTCAGCCGGTGGGTGGTGGCGGCCATGGTGGCTTCGGTGGGCCCGTAGGCGTTGACCACCGCGGTGCCGGGGCAGGCGGAGAGGACGCGTTCGACCGCCGTCGGGGCCATCACGTCGCCGCCGGACCACACCTCGCGCACGCCGGTGAACGCCTCGGGTGTCTCCTCGGCGATCACCTTGAACAGTCCGGCGGCGACGAGGAGCGCGGTCACCTTCCGCTCGGCGACGATCCGGGCGAGACCGGTGGCGTCCAGGCGGCCGGGCGGGGCGACGACGACGGTCCCGCCCCTGAGCAGCGGGATCCACAACTCGTAGGTGGAGGCGTCGAAGGCCTGGTTGGAGTGCAGCAGGACGCGCTCGTGGGCGTCGCCCGCGAAGCGGCGGTCCAGGGCCAGGCCCACCACGCCGCGGTGGGTGACGCCGACACCCTTGGGAGTGCCGGTGGATCCGGAGGTGTACATCACGTAGGCGAGCGCGTCGCGGTGGGTGGCGGGCGTGCGGGGCGCCGGGGTGGCGGTGGCGAGGTCCGCGGCCGTGTCCGGGGCGTCGAGGACCAGGCGGGGGCAGGGGCTCTGCGGCAGCCGGGCGGCGGTGTCGGAGTCGGTCACGAGCAGGACCGGCGCGCTGTCCCGGAGCATGAAGGCCAGCCGCTCGGGCGGGTAGGACGCGTCGAGCGGCAGGTGGACGCCGCCCGCCGCGAGGATGGCGAGGACGGCGGTGACCTGCTGCGGCGAGCGCGGCAGCGCGAGAGCCACCATCGACTCGCGGCCCACGCCCCGCGCGGTGAGCAGGTGCGCCAGCCGGGCCGCGCGCTCGTGCAGCTCGGCGTAGGTCATCTGCCGTTCGCCGTCCACCACCGCCACGGCGTGCGGTGTCCTGGCCGCCTGCTGCGCGAACACCTCGAAAACGGTAGGCCGGTCCGCCGCGACGGCCGTGTCGTTCCACGTGCCCAGGATCTGTTCACGCTCGTCGTCCGCGAGCAGGTCCACGGCGGCCACCGGTGTGTCCGGGGCGCTCGCCAGGAGGTCGAGGACGTGCGCGAACCGGGCCGCGATCCTGGTCACCTGGGTGCGCTCGAACACGTGCGGCCGGTACTCCAGGCCCACCTTCAGATGCGGTTCCGCGAGCGCCGTCACCACCAGTGGGTAGTGGGCGCCGTTCTGCGGGCTGATCCCGGTCAGCTCGATCCCGGCGGTGGCGGCGGCGCCGCTGAGGCCCGCCCCGTCGACGGGGAAGGACTCGTGGACGACGAGGGTGTCGAACAGGGCCGGCAGGCCGACGGCCTGCTGGATGTCGGCCAGACCGTGGTGATGGTGGTCGAGCAGGGCGTTCTGGCGCTCCTGGAGCCCGGTGACGAGTTCGCGCAGGGTGGCGGCCGGGGCGCAGGTCACCCGTACGGGAAGGGTGTTGATGAACAGGCCCACCATCTCGTCGGCGCCGTCCACCTGGGGCGGGCGCCCGGAGACGGTGGTGCCGAACACGACGTCCTGACGCCCGGTCAGCCCGGCGAGGACGACGGACCAGGCGCCCTGCACCAGGGTGTTCAGTGTCACGCCCAGCTCCGCGGCACGCCGGGCGAGCGAGCGGGCCGCCGCGGAGAGCGGCACGTCGGCCAGCGCGACGTCCGCGGTCTCGGCCTCGGCGCCGGCCGGGTCCGGCACCAGGAGTGTCGGCTGGTCGATCCCGGCCAGTTCCCGGGACCAGGCGGCGGACGCCGCGTCCTGGTCGACGCGGGAGAGCCAGGTGAGGAAGTCACGGTGGTCGCGCGCCCGGCCGAGGGCCGTCGCGTCGCCGGCCGTGGCGTACAGGTGCAGCAGGTCCTGGATGAGCAGGGGCAGGGACCAGCCGTCGAAGAGGACGTGGTGGGCGGTGACCACCAGGTCGAAGCGGTGGTCGCCCAGCTCGATCAGGGACATGCGCAGCAGCGGCGCCCGGGCCGGGTCGAAGTGGGTGAGGTGGTCCTTTGCCAGGAGCGCGGCGCGTTCGCGCTCGCGGTCGGTCTCGCCGAGGCCACTGAGGTCGTGGCCGGTCCAGGGCAGGGCGACGTTCTCCTGGACGAGCCGGACGTACCGGCCGTCGTCACCTCTGACGAAGGCGGTGCGCAGGCCGGCGTGCCGGTCCAGGAGGGCCTGGCCGGCCGCGCGCAGCCGGGCCGGGTCGAGGTGTCCGGACAGGTGGAGGGTGAGCTGCATCTGGTAGACGTCGAAGGACGCTCCGGCCATCTCGGCGTGGAAGAGCAGACCTTCCTGCATGGCGGTCGGCGGCCATACGTCCACCAGGCCGGGGCAGCGCTCCTGCCAGGTGTCGAGCTCGGCCTGGCCGACGGGCACCAGGGGCACGTCGGACGGCGTCAGACCGCCCGCGTCCGCCGAGACGGCGTGCCGGGCCAGGCCCTTGAGCGCCGTGCGCCACAGGGCGGCCAGCTCCTCCACGTCCGCGCGGGACAGCAGTCCGGTGGGGTAGTCCAGGCGGCCGGCCAGCCGGGGCCCGTCGGGGGTGTCGGTGACGTAGGCGGTCACGCTCACCGACGCGAGGGCGGGCATGTCCGCGTCCAGGCCGGCGAGCAGTTCCGTGGTGCCGTCCGCCTGGGTGAAGCCCGCGCCGCGCAGGTGCTCGGGCACGGCCGTGGCGCCCGCGTAGTGGCCCAGGTAGTTGAAGGCGACCTGCCCGTCGCCGTACCGCGCCAGGATTTCGGCCGTCCCGGGGTCGAGGTGGCGCAGCATGCCGTAGCCGAGGCCCTTGTCCGGGACGGCGAGGAGCTGTTCCTTGACGGCCTTGACCGCGTCCGACGCGGCGGGGCCGCCGGCGAGCGCCTCGTCGAGGTCCACCCCGGACACGTCGAGGCGGACGGGGTACATGCTGGTGAACCAGCCGACCGTACGGGACAGGTCCGCGCCCGGCACCACGTCCTCCTCGCGGCCGTGGCCCTCCAGGCGCAGCAGCAGCGAGGGTTCCGCCTCACCGCGTGCCGCGCGCCACCGCGCCATGGCCAGGGCGAGCGCGGTGAGCAGACCGTCGTTGACTCCGCCCCGGTAGGCGGCCGGGAGGGTCGTCAGGAGCGGCCGGGTGACGGACGCCGGCAGGTCGAGGGAGACGTGTTCGACCGTGGCCTGCACGTCGACGGCCGGGTCGAAGGGGCGCGCGCCGAGTGCGGGGTCGGGCCCGGCGACGATGTCCTCCCACAGGGCGAGTTCGGCCGTGCGCCGCGCGTGGGTCGCCTCCTGTTCCAGGGCGTGCGCCCAGCGCCGCAGCGAGGTGGCGACCGGTGCGAGCCGCGGCGTGCGGCCCTCGCGCACGTGCTGCCACGCCTCGGCGAGGTCGGGCAGCAGGATGCGCCAGGACACGCCGTCGACCACCCAGTGGTGCAGGAGGATGATCAGGCGTCCGGCCGTTTCCGCGCCCGCGTCGAACCACACGAACCGGGCCATCACCCCGCGCTCGGGGTCGAGTTCGCCCGCGGCGGCGTCGAGTTCGGCGGCGGCCCGGGCCCGCCACGCCTGCCCCCGGACGCCGTCGGTGGCGACGACGCGGCGCAGCAGCGTGACGACGTCCACCGCGCCCGGCTCCGCCACTTCGAGACCGGTCCGCTCCCCGACGACGAGACGTGAGCGCAGGGCGTCGTGGCGGTCGAAGACCGCGCCGAGCACGGCCACGAGGCCGTCCTCGTCGATACCGGCGGGCAGGTCCACGACCATCGACATGGTGAACCGGCGGCTCGCGGGGCCGAGGTCGCGCAGGTAGTGCCCGTTGGGCAGGAGCGGTACGAAGCCGGCGCCGCCGCCCTCCCACTCCTCGAGGACCGGTCCCGTCGGGCCGCTCGCGGCGGCCTCGGCCAGCTCCGCCACCGTGCGGCACTCGAAGATCTGCCGCGGGGTGACCTCGACGCCCTGGGCGCGGGCCCGCGAGACGACCTGGATGGAGCGGATGCTGTCGCCGCCGATGGCGAAGAAGTCGTCGTCGACGCCGACCCGGTCCAGGCCCAGGACCTCGGCGTACACGGCGGCGAGCACCTCTTGCTGCGGGGTGCCCGGGGCGCGGTAGGTGCCGCCGGTGAACTCCGGTTCGGGCAGCGCCTTGTGGTCCAGCTTGCCGTTCGGCGCCAGCGGCAGCCGGTCCAGCATCACGAACACCGAGGGCACCATGAACTCCGGCAGTCTGCCGGAGACGAAGCGGCGCAGGTCCCGCACCGAGAGCAGGGCCGTCAGGTCCAGGTCCAGATCGCCCAGGTTGTCCACGTCGCCCAGGCCCCCGGTACCGCCCTGCGGCACCACGTAGCCGACCAGGCGGGTGCTGCCGCGGTCCGTGCGCACCACCACGGCGGCCTGCGCCACGCCCGGGTGGGCGGTCAGCGCCGCCTCCACCTCGCCGGGCTCGATGCGGAATCCGCGCACCTTGACCTGCGCGTCGTCACGGCCCACGTACTCCAGTTGGCCGTCGGGGGTCCAGCGGGCGAGGTCGCCGGTGCGGTACATCCGGGAGCCCGCGGGTCCGAAGGGTTCGGCGACGAAGCGTTCCGCGGTCAGCGCGGGGCGCCCGTGGTAGCCGCGCGCCACGTTTCCGGCGACGTACAGCTCTCCCACCACGCCGGGCGCCACCGGCCGCAGGCCCGGGCCGAGGACGTAGGTGCGCATGTTGCCCAGGGGCCTGCCGATGGGGGCGCCGGCCGTGCCGGTCCACTCGGTGGCCGCGAAGGCGGTGGCGTAGAACGACTCGGTCTGGCCGTAGCAGTTGACGATCCGGGTGCCGGGCATGAGTTCGCGGACCCGTCGCACGAGGGAGGCGGGCAGGGCCTCTCCGGCGAACACCACCGCGTCCGCGTCGATCTTCCCGCCCGCCTGGTCGAGGAGTTCGGCGAAGACCGAGGGGACCGTGCTGAGGACGCCGCCGGTCCAGCCGCCGCGCTCACCGATGACCAGGACGTCGCGGACCACTTCGAGGGTGCCGCCGGCGGCGAGTGTGGTGATCGTCTCGAAGACCGACACGTCGAAGTTGACCGAGGTGCCGGCCAGGGTCCGCGTCCCCGCGCCGATGCCGACGACGTCGGCGAGCCGGAGCACGCCGTTGACCACGTCGCGGTGGGTGATGGTCACGCCCTTGGGGGTGCCGGTGGACCCGGAGGTGTACATCACGTACGCGGCGTCGGCGGGTCGTGCCGGGGCCGGCTCGGTGTCCGCGGTGTCCGTGTCGTTCTGGGCTGCGTCGCCCACGAACAGCGTGGGCACGTCCGTCGCGGGCAGCACCGGCGCCGTCTCCGCGTCCGTCAGGACCAGTGCCGGGCGCGCGTCGCGGAGGATGTGGTCGAGGCGTGTGCCGGGGTACTTGGGGTCGATCGGCAGGTAGGCCGCCCCGGCCTTGAGGATGCCGAGCATGCCGGCCACGAGGTCCTCGGTCCGCGGCAGGGCCAGGCCGACGACGGTTCCCGGGCCCGCACCGCGCCCGGCGAGTCGCCGGGCGATACGGTCGGCCCGCGCGTCCAGCTCCGCGTACGTCAGCTCGGTGTCGTCGTGGACGACCGCGACCGCGTCGGGCGTCGACGCGGCCTGGCGCTCGACGAGCCGGGCCACGGTGAGGTCGGGGGCCGGCTCCCGCGTGTCGTTGCGGCCGTGCAGCATCAGCTCGCGCTCCGCGGGCGCGAGGACGTCGGCCAGCGCCACCGGCAGCGACGGGTCCCGCACCAGTTGGCGCACGAGCCGCTCGTAGCGCGCGGCGATGTTCTCGGCGGTGGACCGGTCGAACAGGTCCGTGGCGTACTCCAGCGTGATGGTCAGGCCCGGCTCCGCGGGGTCCGCGAAGAAGCTGAACTCCAGGTCGAACTTGGCCGTCGCCGTGGGCAGGCCCGTGCAGGTGCCCGTGACGCCGCCCGGCAGCCGCACGGCGACCGAGCGGTGGTTCTCCCAGGTGAACATCGTCTGGAACAGCGAGTGGTACGCCGTGGACCGCTCGGGGTTGAGTGCCTCCACCAGGCGCTCGAAGGGGGCGTCCTGCTGGTCGTAGGCGGCCATGGCCTTCTGGCTGACCTGGGCGATGAGGTCCGTGAAGGTGGGGGTGCCGGACAGGTCGGTGCGCAGCACCCAGGTGTTGACGAAGAAGCCCACGAGGTCGTTGAGCTGGTTGTCCATGCGTCCGGCGACGGTGGAGCCGATCGAGATGTCCTCGCCCGCGCCCAACTGCTGCAGGAGCGCCGCGAGGGCCGTCTGGAAGACCATCGGCAGGGTCGCCCTCGTGTGCCGGGCGAGCTGTTCGGCCTCGGCGAACAGCTCCGCGTCGACGGTGAACTCGACGGTGTCCCCGTGGTGTCCTGCCACCGGCGGCCGGGGGCGGTCGGTGGGCAGGCGCAACGGCTGCGGGGCGCCGGCCAGTTCGTCGCGCCAGTGGGACAGTTGGGTGGCCAGGACGCTGTCGGGGTCGTCCTCCTCGCCCAGGAGCTCCCGCTGCCACATCGTGTAGTCCGCGTACTGGACGGGCAGTTCGGGCCAGTCGGGCCGGCCGCCCGTGACGCGGGCGGTGTAGGCGGCGGTGAGGTCGCGGACGAGCGGGCCCATGGACTCGCCGTCGGTGGCGATGTGGTGGGCCAGGAACAGCAGCCGGTGCTCACGGGGCCCGGTGCGGAACAGGGTGGCCCGTACGGGGATGTCCTCGGCGAGGGTGAACACGTGGCCGGCGGCGGTGGACACGGCCGCGGCGGCGTCGTCGGGGGCCACCTCGACGAGCGGGACCTCCAGGCACATCTCCTCCTTCGGGACGATGCGCTGTTCGGGTACGCCGTCGGGGCTCTCCACGATCAGGGTGCGCAGGCTCTCGTGGCGTGCGACCACGTCCCGCACGGCCGAGGCCAGTGCCCGGGTGTCCAGTGCGCCGGTGAGCTGGATGACGAAGGGCAGGTTGTACGTCGCCGACGGCCCCTCGAAGCGGTCGATGAACCACAGGCGGCGCTGCGCGTAGGACAGAGGGATCATTTACTTGGCGCTCCTGTTCATCCGGCGCAGTGCGGGCCGCTTGGTGGCTGAGGCGTTCTTCAGGGTGCGGGCGAGGTCCGCCACGTCGCGGGCGCCGAGCACCGCGCTGATGGGCACGTCGACGCCGAACGCGTCGCGGATCCGGCCGACCAGGTTGACGGCGAGCAGTGAGTGGCCGCCCAGCTCGAAGAAGTTGTCGTCGACGCCGACGCGCGCCATGCCGAGGACGTCGGCGAACAGGTCGCACAGGCGTGCTTCCTGCGGGGTGCGCGGCGCCCGGTGGGCGGCGCTTGCGGTGACGCCGGGGGCCGGCAGGGCCTTCCTGTCCAGCTTGCCGTTGGGGGTCAGGGGGAGGGCGGTGAGGGGCACGACGGCGGCGGGCACCATGTGGGCGGGCAGCCGCTCGTGGAGGTGGTCGCGTATCTCGTCGGCGAGGGCGGCGGTCCGTGCGGCTGCGGACCGGTCGCCGCCGTCCGCGGCAGCGGCCCGGGGCACCACGTAGCCGATCAGTCGCTTGCCGGGGCCCACGGTGCTGTCGCGGGCGACGACCACGGCCTGGGCCACCTCCGGGTGGCCGGCGAGGACCGCTTCGACCTCGGCGGGTTCGACCCGCACCCCACGGATCTTGACCTGGTCGTCGGCGCGGCCGGCGTACTCGAGCTGTCCCTCGGCGTTCCAGCGGGCCAGGTCGCCGGTGCGGTACATGCGGCTGCCCGGCGGGCCGTACGGGTCGGCGACGAAGCGGTCGGCGGTCAGTGCGGGACGCCGGTGGTAGCCGCGTCCGACGATTCCGGCGACGTACAGCTCACCGACCGTTCCCGGGGGCAGCGGGGTGAGGCCGGGGCCGAGGACGTGGGCGCGCATGTTCCCTATCGGGGTGCCGATCGGGGCGCTGGCGCCGTCCGCGGTCCGCCAGCCCTCGTCGGCGGTGAAGGTGGTGGCGTAGAAGGACTCGCTCTGGCCGTAGGCGTTGATCACGCGGACCCAGGGCAGCGTCTGACGGATCCGGTCCACGAGGGCGGCGGGCAACGCCTCGCCCGCGAACACCGCGGTCTTGAGTCCGGTGATGGCGCCCATCCGGTCGCCGAGTTCGGCGAAGACGGAGGGGACCGTGCTGATGACGTCGGCGGCCAGGGTCTCCCGCTCGGCGAGGACCAGGGCGTCGCGCACCACCTCCACGCGGCCGCCCTGGGAGAGGGTGGTGAGGATCTCGAAGACCGACACGTCGAAGTTGACCGACGTGCCCGCCAGCACGTGGGTGTGCGCGTCGATGCCCACGCGGCGGGCGAGCTGGGTGATGCCGTTGACCACTCCGGCGTGCGTGATCATGACGCCCTTGGGGGTGCCGGTGGACCCGGAGGTGTACATCACGTACGCGAGGTGCTCCGGGAGGGGTGTCGCGGCGCGCGCGGTCTCCTTTGGCGGGGTCCTGTCCGCCGCGGTCGCCGGGCCGGGGTCGTCGACGCACAGGCGGGGGATGTCCGGCTGCGGCAGGGCCCCGGACGTCGCGGTGTCGGTGACGATCAGCACCGGACGTGCCTGGCCGAGGATGAGGTCGAGGCGTTTGCCCGGGTAGGCCGGGTCGATGGGCAGGTATGCGGCGCCGGCGGTGAGGATGGCCAGCATCCCGGTGACGAGGTCCGCCGAGCGGGGCAGGGCGAGGCCCACCACGCTTTCCGGGCGGGCCCCGCGCGCGGTCAGCTCCGCGGCGAGTGCCCGCACCCTGGCGTCCAGTTCCCCATAGGTCAGGGCCTGGTCGCCGCAGACGACTGCCGTGGCCTGCGGTGTGCGGGCCACCTGCCGCCTCCATGTCTCCACCAGCGTCGTCCCGGGCTCCGGGGTGACGGTGTCGTGCGCCTCGCAGGACGGCGCGGCGTGTTCGCCCGGCAGGAGCAGGTCGACGCCTCCCACCGGTTGGTCCACGTCCGCGGTCAGCCCGGTCAGGACGCGGCCGAAGCGGGCGGCGAGCGCCGTGGCCTCCTGCGGCGCGAAGGCGTGCCGCTGGTACTGCAGGGTCAGGCGCGGGTGCGGGCCGTCGGGATAGACGAAGAGGGTCACCGGATAGTGGCTGGCGGTGAACGTGCGCATGCCGGCGACGGAGAACCCGGCCGCCGCGCTCGCCTCCCCGATGCCCGCCCGGTCGAGCGGGAAGGACTCGAAGGCGATCATGGTGTCGAACAGCGGTGCCAGGCCCGTGGCGCGCTGGATCTCGGTGAGGCCGACGTGGTGGTGGTCCATCAGGGCGGCCTGCGCCTGCTGGAGGTCGGTCAGGAGGTGCGCGAAGGGCCGGCCCGGGGCGCACCGGACCCGTACGGGCACGGTGTTGAGGAACATGCCCACCGTCTCGTCCACGCCGGGCAGGGCGGGCGGACGCCCCGACACGGTCGCGGAGAACACCACGTCCTGCCGGCCGGTCATGCCGCCGAGCAGGACGCCCCAGGCGCCCTGGATCAGGGTGTTCAGGGTGACCCCCACATCGCCCGCGCGCCGCGCGAGGTCCCGGGCCCGGGCGGGCGTCAGGGGCACGTCCGCCTGGCCGATGCCGGAGGCGGGGATGTCGAGAGCCTGCGGGGCGAGGAGCGTCGGTTCGGTGACGCCGTCCAGCTCCCGGGCCCAGGCGCGCACGGAGTCCCGTGTGTCCTGCTTCCCCAGCCAGGTCAGGTACTCCCGGTAGCTGCGGGCCCGCGGCAGGCCGGAGGCGTCGCCGTCGGCGGCGTACAGGAACAACAGGTCCTGGATGAGCAGGGGCAGCGACCAGCCGTCCAGCAGCACGTGGTGCACGGTCAGGACCAGTTCGTGGTGCCCGGCCGCCGTCGTGAGCTGGGCGAGGCGCAGCATCGGCGGGGTGGCCGGGTCGAAGTGCGCGGCGAGGTCGTCGGTCAGGAACCTCTCGTGGGCGCGCTCGCGTTCGCCGTCGTCCAGACCGCTCAGGTCGAGGTGCGTCCAGGGCAGCCGCACGCCGTCGACGACCAGTTGGACCAGGCCGCCGTCGGGGCCTGGTACGAACGCGGTGCGCAGGACGGGGTGGCGGTCCAGGAGTGCCTGCGCCGCCACGCGCAGCCGGGCGGGGTCCACCGTGCCGGACAGGTGCAGCACGTACTGCTCGTGGTAGGAGTCGAACGTCCCGCCCGCCTCGGCCTCCACCTTCGAGTGGAACAGCAGGCCGGACTGGAGCGGGGAGGCGGGCCACACGTCGGACAGGCCGGGGTGGCGCCGCTCCCAGTCCTCGATGTGGCCCTGGGTCACCGCGGGCAGTGCCACGTCGGAGGGGGTGAGTCCGCCCGCGTCCGGACCGGTGGCGTGGCGGGCCAGGCCCTTCAGGGCCTGGCACCACAGTTCGGCCAGTTCCCGCACCTCGTCCGGGTCCAGCACCCCTCGCGGGGCGGTGAACGAACCGCCCAGGCGTGGTCCTTCGGGTGTGTCGGTGACGTGCGCGTTGATGTCGAGCTCGGCGGGGGCGGCCATGTCCGGGTGCTGGCCCGCGTCGAGTTCGGCCAGGTCGGCGAGGCCGGGGGCCTGGGTGAAGCCGAGCCCGCGCAGTTCCTCGGGCATGTCGGAGGCGGCGGAGAAGCGCCCCAGGTAGTTGAAGGAGACCTGCCCGGTCCCGTACCCGGCGAGGGCGTCCGACGTCTCGGGGTTGAGGTGGCGCAGGAGGCCGTAGCCGATGCCCTTGTCCGGGACGCGGAGCAGTTGTTCCTTGACGGCCTTGACGACCCTGCCCGCGGCAGCGCCGCCCGTGAGCACGTCCTCCAGGTCCGCTCCGGACACGTCGAGCCGGACCGGGAAGACACTGGTGAACCAGCCGACCGTGCGGGACAGGTCGGCGCCCGGTGCCGCCGCCTCCTCACGTCCGTGCCCTTCGAGGCGGATGAGGGTGGAGTCCTCCTCGACTCCCCGGGCGCGCCGCCAGCGGGCGACGGCCACGGCGAGCGCGGCCAGCAGGCCGTCGTTCACGCCGCCGCGGAAGGCGGCGGGCAGCGTGGTGAGCAGTGTCTCGGTGACCTCCACCGGCAGTGTCACGCGGGTCTTGGTGAGGGTGGAGACGGTGTCCGCCCGCGCATCCAGCCGCCGGGCGCCGAGCACGGGGTCGGGCCCGTCGACGAGGGAGCGCCACAGCTCCAGCTCCGCCACCCGCTGCGGGCGTGCCGCCTCTTCCACGAGGGCGTGCGCCCAGCGCCGCACCGAGGTGCCCACGGGCGGCAGCCGCGGGGTCCGTCCCGCACGCACCTGCCGCCAGGCGGTGGCCAGGTCCGGCATCAGGATGCGCCAGGACACACCGTCCACGACCAGGTGGTGCAGTGCCACCAAGAGCCGTCCGCCCCGCTCGGGCCCGGTGTCGAACCACACGAACTGCGCCACGACACCGGCGGCCGGGTCCAGTCGGCCCGCGGCGGCGTCCACTTCACCCATGAGTGCGGCGCGCCAGCTCTGCGACTCCCAGTCCCCCGCGCACTCCACGCGCCGGATGAGCCCGCCCACGTCGGTCGTGCCCGCAGGGGGCACGTGCAGACCGCCACCGTCGTCCTCCACCAGGCGGGCCCGGAGCAGATCGTGCCGGTCGACGACCGCGCCGAGCGTCGCCGTGAGCTGCTCCTGGTCGATGCCCGCGGGCAGGTCGAGCACCATGGCCTGCAGGAATCGTGCGAAGCCGGGGCCCCAGTCCCGCACCCAGCGCGTCACCGGCAAGTGCGGCAGGAAACCCACGCCGCCGCCCGGGAGTTCCTCCAGGACCGGTGCCGGCCGTGCCGGGGAGCCGGTGAGGGTCTCGGCGAGACGGGTCACCGTGCGGTGCTCGAAGATCTGCTGCGCGCCGAGGACCAGGCCGCGGGCGCGGGCGCGGGTGGCCAGCTGGATGGACTGGATGCTGTCCCCGCCGACGGTGAAGAAGTCGTCGTCGGCGCCGACCCGCTCCACGCCGAGGACCTCGGCGAACAGCCCGGCCAGTTGTTCCTCGCGCTCCGTTCGGGGGGCGCGGTAGGCCGCGCCGCGGAAGTCCGGCTCCGGCAGGCCGGCCCGGTCCAGTTTTCCGTTGGGAGTCAGCGGCAGCTCGTCGATGACGGTGAACGCCGCGGGCAGCAGGTACTCCGGCAGCGCCCGCGCGGCGAAGGCCCGCAGCTCCACCGCCGCGAAGCCGGTGGCGAGAGCGAAGTGGCCGGTCCCCGCGGGCCCGTTGCCCTGGTCCCGTCCGGCCTTGGTGCCCTGGCAGGTGGCTCCGTCCTCCTGCCCGGCCGTGGTGCCCTGTCCGGTCCGTCCGTCCTCCTGCCCGGCCGGGGCCGGGCGTGCGGCGGTGGATGCCGGTACGACGTACGCGACCAGTTGCCGGTGTCGGCCCGTCTGCCCCTCGTACGGGACCACCAGCGCGTGCGCCACCGAGGGGTGCTTCTCCAGGACGGCCTCGATCTCACCGGGCTCGACGCGGAAACCGCGGATCTTGACTTGGCCGTCGGCCCGCCCCCGGAAGTCCAGCTCGCCGTCCGGCGTCCACGCCACGACGTCGCCGGTGCGGTACATGCGCTCACCGGGCGCACCGAACGGGTCGGCCACGAAGCGCTCCGCGGTCAGCCCGCGTCGGCCGAGGTAGCCGCGGGCAAGCCCGGCGCCGGTCAGATACAGCTCACCGGACTCGCCGGGTGCCACCGGGCGCAGCCGCTCGTCGAGGACATGGCCGCTTCTGTGGTCCATCATGCGCCCGATCGGAAGCGGTGCTGGCACCTCGCGCGGGTCGGTCACGGGGCGGCAGGTGGCGAACACGCTGGTCTCGGTGGGCCCGTACACGTTGTGGACCGTCACCCCGGGGCAGGCGTCCAGGACCCGGCGCACCGCTGCCGGGGACACCACGTCGCCGCCGGTCCACAGGGTGCGGACGCCGCGGAAGCACTCCGGCTGCTCCTCGGCCACCGCCTTGAACAGACCCGCGGACACGAATGCCGCGGTGACCCGGTGCTCGGTGACCACGGCGGCGAGGGCCGGCGCGTCCAGCAGGCCCGGCCGTGCCACGACCACGGCGCCGCCGCAGAGCAGCGGCACCCACAGTTCGAAGGTGGAGGCGTCGAAGGCGAGCGGGGCGTGTTGCAGCACGCGGGCGTACGCGTCGCCGCGTAAGCGGTGGTCCACGGTCAGCGAGGCCACGCCGCGGTGAGTGACGCCCACGCCCTTGGGGGTGCCCGTGGAGCCGGAGGTGTAGATCACGTGGGCGAGTTGGTCCGGATCGCCGGTGCCGCCGGGCGCGGTGGCCAGGTCCTCGTCCGGGACCGCCGCCAGCGCGTCGACCGTGTCCTGCTCGTCCAGGACGATCCGCGGTACGCCGGTCCGGGGCAGACGGCCACCGGACCCGGTGTCGGTCACCACGACGGCGGGGGCGGCGTCGCGCAGCATGAACTCCAGGCGTTCCACGGGGTACTCGGGATCGATCGGCAGGTAGACGCCGCCTGCCTTCAGGATCGCCAGGACGGCGACGACGTACTCCGGCGACCTCCGCAGCGCCACCGCGACGATCGACTCCCGGACCGGGCCGTGCGCGACGAGCAGCCGGGCGAGCCGGGAGGTTCGCTCGTCCAGCTGCCGGTACGTCAGCTCCTCCCCCTCACAGGACAGGACGGCCACCGCGTCCGGCGTCGCGGCCGCCTGTCGCTCGAAGAGGGCCGGAAGGGTCTCGTGAGGGATCGGCTGAGCGGCCGTCGACGACTCGCGCAGGTCGGTCATGTGAGGACTCCAGGAAGTTCATGGGTGTACGAGGGAGACGTACGCGTGCGCATGAAGGTGAAGGCGTACGGGTGCGTACGGGCGCGTTCGCGCGCCGCGCACGTGCGGGCCCGCACGTGCGCCGCCGTGGCGGCACACCGGCGCGGCCCGGCGCGTGTCGGCGGCAGGGCGGGGGCCGACTCCGGAGTGGCCCCGGGGTCGGGCGAGGGGAAGGGAAGACCGGCAGCCCGGCAGCCCGGCGGCCCGGCAGCCGCAAAAACCGGGAAGACCGGGAAGACGGCGGAACCGGTCAGGAACGCGCAAGAGCGAGCACGGGCAGGTCAGTCAGTCAGTGCGTCAGCCAGTCAGCCCGTCAGCCAATCCGTCCGTCCGTCAGTCAGCACCGTGCCGTCCACTGCCGCCTGCACGGCAGGGCCGCCCCACAGGCGCGCGGGACTTGGCGTGTGTTCTGTCGACGGCCTGTTCAGTCGACGGCGTGTTCTGTCGCGGCAGGAGGTCTGCGCGTGCCGTACGGCACGCGGCGGACCGTCTCCGACCCTTGCTCCTTATGCCATTGCTGCACTCCCCCACCGATGCCCACTCGCTGACTGCTCCCCCTGATCGCGATGCGCCTTCGCGATGTCCGGCCCACCGAACGTAACGCACCGGTGCCACCACAACCAGGCACCGCAGACTCCCCGCGCCCAACGACACTGTTTCCATGCGTGCCCATGGCACACATAAAAGCTTTTGACCTGCCGTTATGCCGCGCCCAGCATGTCCACGCCCCCTTTTGACCCAGGGCGCTTTGCCGTCTTCAGACGTCTTGGCAACAGGACAGCGGAGCCCTTTCGCGCCCCTTTCCCGACCCTTTCGAAGCGCGTCCACCCCGCCATGGCCACGAAAGCGCTCACGTCGGCGCACATTCAAGCCCTCGTGATTCCCGTCGGGCCTCCGCAAGCCGAAAAGGCGGTCGCCTCACGCCCCTTCCGTTGGCACTCGCGCCGTTCCGCGCGTCCGCCGCGAATAATCTCGGAGCCGGACCGGACCGGGGGATTCGAGCCGCCCGTCAGCAACTACTGGCCAGTCGACCATTCTCATCGCCTTGCCGTATCGAGTGAAGCGCTGCGCCGGTCAGGCGGTCAGGCGGTCAGGGCCTGGTTGAGCCGGACCACGCACACGTTCCCGTGACGGCGGCCTCCTCGGCGTGCGGGTCACGAAGAAGCCGCGGTCGTGACAGTCAGCGCGGACGCGCGCCCGATCCTCCTGCGGCTCACGTCCTTACACGCGGGGCGCGAACCGCGGGGCGCGCGATTTCGGAGGTATCGGCTCGGGGGCGCGAACCTTGGCCAAAGCCTTGGATGGCGAACAGGCCTTCGAGGCGGATCCGCTCGTGCGTGAGCTTGTTGCGTCCGCAGTGCGGAACTGCCGGCGCCCAAGGGGGGTCTCGCCGATAATTCGCCATATCTGCCGTGCGGTGCCGACTGCTACGGAGCGCGGGGGCGCCCCTCGCATTCCCATGCGCGCGGAGTAACGGCGGGTGCCGCGAGGCGTAAGTTGCCACATAAGGTGACGTCCTGTTTTCAGACACCTCCTGATCAAGGGAGATGGGGCTTGTGGTGCTTCGGTAATTCGGTGTGATAACGCGGGCTACGGCGACGCATGGGAACTCCGAATCGGTGTTGCACACACTCAGAACAGGCGGGGTTGCCGCAGTGTCCGACAAGACGCCCGGCCGAGAACGGACGTGACAGGTCCGTCAATCGTCAGTAAGCCGTGGTGTTCGGCGATGTGCGTCGGCACCTCTCGCTCCGGGGTTCTCCACGGTCGCCCGGGGCGCCGGGCCGGCCCAGGGGATGGATCAGTGGGCGGGTCAGTGCGCTGGGCAGTGGAGGCGGTGCCAGTGTTCCAGCGCATCGTCCAGCAGCGGCGCCTCCGGATCGTCCCAGACCAGGCAGCCCCACACCAGGCCGGGCACATCCGGGCCCATGGCATCGGCCGGCCCTTCGGTGAGTGTGCAGTGCACGGCGTCGAGGTAGGCGGCGATCGACGGATGGCTCGGCTTGTCGCAGGACAGATCGTCCGGCAGCGACCAGCTGCCGACGCCGTCCGCGCCCACGTAGTGCCCGTACTCGGGACCCGCCATGTCGCCGCTCAGCCACGGAACCACCGCGGCGCCCCACCAGTCGCGCCGGCCGGCCTCGGGCAGCCGTGCCCTGAGCACGTCCGCCGGGCCGAGCAGCATCCCCCCGGGCAGGAACGCTCCCGAGCCGACCTCGCCCTCTTCCTCGTTGGCCGCGATGTACTGGTGTTCCACACCGCTGCACAACCGCCAGAGATCGCCCAGCTCGGCGGGGAGACCGAAGCCGAGGTGCTGCCTCAACTGAGCGTCGACAGCTTGAATGGAGTGCTCCGGGACCGGCGGCAGGAGGGAGGCATACGAGACCGGGGCGTTCGCCCTCAGCCAGTCCGTGAGGCGGCGCCAAGCCGACGCCACACTCCGTTGATCGCTCATCCCGCCAACCTACTGCGCCCTGTGGGCCGGGCTGGACGGTGGGATTCAGCCCATGATGAGCCGGACCCATCTCGATACCCCCCGTGTCACAGGCATTGCAATCTCCCTCCCTCAGGCTCTCAAGAGGCGCCGCACGTCGGTGAACCGAGTGCCGCGGCCGGCTCACACCGGACAACGGACCTCCCGCTCAGCCCTCCTCTCCTCGGCGGCACGACGCATCTGCTCCTTGTGCTCCCGCTCGCGGGCCTCGTGCGCGGCAGCGGCAGGGCAGTTGTGGCAGCGCGCCGTCCCCGACGAGGTTCAGCGGCCGTGGTTGATGACGTACCCGAGCCCGACGAGTGCGCCGCCGACGCCCGCCTGCATCGCTATGCGCGTCAGCTCGTCCGGTGCCATCCTCCAGCAGGCGACGCGCGTGACCCGACCGCCGTCGGCCCGCCGGAGACAGGACCAGGGGGTATGGCCAGGAGCGCGCTCCACGTACGCCCCGAACCCGCCACGGCGTGCGCTCCGCCACCCAGCGCCATCGTCGCGCAGAAAGCGCCCGGCGCAGGAAGAGTCGGGACGCACCGGCACCACGCCGCCGCCGGCCCGCGCCCCGAGGGGAGGGCCGGCCGTGCGCAAGGCCCGGACATCGCCGGTGGGCCCGGTTCCCCGATGCCCGCCGGTGAGAGCGCCCCGACCGAGGCGCGGAACCCGAGGGAGAACCCATGAGTGAGCAGCCTGACGTGCCCGTAGCCGCGTACAAGAACGGTCTGCGCTCGGCCCACTGGTTCAACGGCACCGTCGGAGGATCCGTCATGGGCGCCCACATCGGCTCCTGGATCCGCGGCTGCCCCTGACCTCCCCCGGCAGGACGGCGGCCCGCGGGGCCGGGGCCGCACGCGCATGCCTTCCCGCTCCGGCATCGCCCGCCTCCCGGGCTTTTGCGGTAGTGGTCTTGATCCGTTCGGCATCTCCCGATTCCATCGCCCGGAGCACTTCCTGCGCAGCTGCCTGCGCCGCCTCGGTCGCGGCAGAAAGAGCATCTTCCGCGCGCTTGACGGTGTCCTTGGTCTCCGGGTCCGGTTCCAGCAGGTCGCCGAGCAGCGGGCCTTGTGGGCGCTCGCGGCTGTGTCCCTGCCCTGGGCCTGGCAGGCGCGCCGTGCAGCTGCGCCGACAAGGCTGGCTGTACGGGACAGTCGCGAACTGGACCGCGCCTCACGACGCTTGCAGGCTGCCCCTCGTTCGCGTGCCGCGGGTGATCGGAGTGCCGGTGCAGCGCAGGCGGCCCCGCACGATCGCGGTCCGCGGGTAAGTGCGTCACTGCCTGGTCAGGGCAGCGGACGACGCCGAGTACGGCGCTGGTGACCGGCTTGCAGCCGTGGACGGTGCGCCGGCCCAGCCGGGGGGCGCAGGGCGGTCCGGTCGATGGCCTGGCCGGCGTGCAGGAGCAGCCAGGCCAGGACCCGGTGGCTTTGCCACTCTGCATGAGTCGAGTCCGACGCGTTGGTGCGGTGTGTGTCTGCGGCCCGCGGATGGCGTGGTCGCTCAAGCGCCCGGAAGTCGCCGAGCCGGGCGTGGGAGAGGCGAATGCCGCGGCGGCCCGCCGCGCCTGGCTGACGGACGACGCAGGCCCGTCACGCGCGGCTCGATGCTGGCGGCACGGAGGTTTCAGCAGGAGATCCGCGGGATCCGGTGTCTCGTGTGTCCCAGAACTCGGGTCAGGGCTTGTCCATCCGTCCGCCAGAAGTTGACCGGGGCCCGCGGATTCCGTCCAGGAGGTAGGTGGTGCGGCGGTCGAACGCGTCCCGGGGAGGGCGCTTTCCGTGCTTGAGGGCGAGGGCGGTGTCGACGAAGAGCGCGTGGAGGTCGCCCGCCGTGAACTCCGGACGCAGCACCCCGGACGCCCTTGCGGCCGCGACGAGTTCGTCGTTGACCTCGCTTCCCGCCCGGCAGATCTCCATGAGCTGCTGCGAGTTCGGATACGTCTGCAGCAGGACGTCGTTGACGGCGGGCTGGCGGTACTGGAGATCGCGGATCGCGGTGAGGTAGTACGCGATCCGCTCGCCGGCGTCGGCGATGGTCCGCGTGCGGTCGATGGCGGCGAACAGCTCCGCGGCGACGACCTCCTCGATGACGGCCTCGATCAGGCCGATCCGCCCGCCGAACCGGTTGAAGATCGTGGCCTTGCTGACCCCTGCCGCTTTGGCGACCTCCTCCAGCGGCACCGTCAGACCCCGCCCCTGGAAGGCGCCGATCGCGGCGGCGCGGATCTGCTCGGAGTTGCGCCTGGCGTCGGCGCGCAGCCGGGATTCAGAAGGCACCGCACCGGCCAAGGTTCCCACCGACTCCCGCCACCCTAATTTGACCCATGTGGTCAGTTTACTTACGGTCGACGGCGGAGAGAAACTGACCACCATGGTCAACTTAAGGTTCGCCGGTCACCGAGCCGGACGCCGCAGCCATACAGGACAGGAAGAGACCAGGAACATGATCGTTGTCACCGGTGCCACCGGCGGGCTGGGCGGCGCCACCGTCGAGCATCTCCTCCAGCGCGTGCCCGCCGAGCGGATCGGCGTCAGCGTCCGCGACGTGGCCAGGGCACAGCACTTCGCCGACCGCGGCGTGCGCGTGCGGCAGGGCTCCTACGAGGACCCGGCGCGCTGCGCGACTCCTTCGCCGGTGCCGAGCAGGTGCTTGTGGTGTCCGGCAACGATCCGGCCGCCGACATGACCGGCCTGCACCGCAGTGCCGTCGAAGCCGCCGTCGCGGCCGGTGCCCGGCGGATTCTGTACACGAGCCAGCAGGGCGCCGTCCCCGGCAACCCGTACCCGCCTTCGGACATCCACCTCGCCACCGAGGCCGCCCTCCGCGACTCGGGAGTCGCCTGGACCGCGCTGCGCAACGCCGCCTACGGCCCACTCGACCAGATCCTCGGCCCGTGGCGACGGACCGGTGAGATCGCCCAGCCCGCAGACGGTCCGGTCCCGTACACCGACCGTGCCGAGGTGGCCGAGGCCACTGCGGTCATCCTCGCCGGTGACCGGGCCTTCGACGGTCCCGTCGCGCTCACCGCGCCCACCGCTGTCACCCTCGGCGACCTCGCCGAGGTCGCCTCCGGTCTCACCGGCCGCACGATCAAGCGCGTCGTCCTGGACGACGAACAGTGGGTTGCCGACCACATCGCGACCGGTGTCCCGGAGCAAGCGGCCAGGTTCATGCTCACCTGGTACCAGGCCGGCCGCGCAGGCTACTTCGCAGAGGCCGACCCTCTGCTGGCCCGACTCCTCGGCCGGGAGCCCCGCAGCGCCGCCGACCGGCTCGCAGCCGACATCGCCGCCTGACCTGCTTCTTGCGACTTCTTGCGACCGCCTGATCGTTGATCCGGACATGCCCTGGCCCGTTGTGGCGATGGCCGCGGCGAACCCGGTCTGGAGGTGACTCCCCCAGTCCAGTCACGTCGAAACGACTCCCCACCTCGGGCCCTGGTCCACTTCGTGTGGTCGCGTACGCAGCGTAACCGCCGATCTTCTCGTGAGGCTGGATGAGATAGCCCGAAAATCGCCCGGCCGGTGTGCGGTGTGGCCGACAGTGCTGCGCCGTGAACGAAGCACGTCCGAAGCTCAATGAGTTGCTGTTCTCCTTGTCGGAGAACGTGATGGTGGAGTCGGTCGAGGCGACCGACATGGTCGTCCGGATCGAGGCCCTGAGCACCGTCCGGCAGGCGATCTACCCGGGCTGCGGGTACTTGTCGGAGCGACTACACGGCTCCTATCTGCGGTTTCCCCCCGATCTGCCGACAGCTGGCAAGGCCGTCGTGTTGACCTTGAGGGTGCGCCGGTTCGTCTGCACGGCAGGCCCCTGTCCGCGCAGGACCTTCACCGAGCAGGTGCCAGGGCTCACCCGCCAATTCGGCCCGCGGACGGAAGGGCTGCGATCGACGCTCGTTTCGATCGGCCTCGCGCTCGCGGGCCGGGCCGGGGCTCGCATGGCGGACCTCTTCGGGGCTCCGGTCAGCCAGAACACCCTGCTGAGGATGGCCGCTTCGCTCCCGGATCCGCCCACTGCCACGCCCCGCGTGGTCGGGGTCGACGAATACGCCCAGCGCAAAGGACGGATCTACGGAACTGTGCTCGTCGACATCGAAACGCGTCGCCCTATCGACCTCCCGCCCGACCGGGAGGCGGACACGCTCGCGGCCTGGCTCGCCGAGCGACCTGGCATCGAGGTCGTCTGCCGCGACCGCGCCCCCTTCTTCGCCGACGGCGCCACCCGCGGGGCCCCGCAGGCTCTCCAAGTCGCCGACCGGTGGCACCTTTGGCACAACCTGGGAGAAGCCGCCGAGAAATGCGTCTACCGGCACCGCGGATCCTTGCGTCCCATGCCGAAGCGGTCCGAGGAACGGCAGGAAGCGGCGGAGCCGACTGCGTCGTCGCCCTGGCCGACAGGGCACCGGTTCGCCGAACGCACCCGCGCCATGCACGCCACCATCCACGCTCTCCTCGCCGCCGGTCACAGCAAGCGGTCCGTTGCCCGGCAGTTCGGCATGACCCACAACACGATCTTGCTCTTCTCCGGTGCCACCACCCCAGAGGAGATGTTCACCGGCCAGTGGCAAAACCGTGTGCCCAGGCTCGACGACTACAAGTCCTACCTCGACCAGCGCTGGCAAGAAGACTGCACCAACGACTGGAAACTGTGGGAGGAGATCAAGGAACAGGGCTATCCACGCGGATACGCCAGCGTCCGCAACTACGTCAGCAGGACGCTTCGCGGCAAGCCCCAACCGGTCGGGCCCCGCCCGCCGTCGGCCCGCGCCGTAACGCGCTGGATCCTCACGCACCCCGACGCTCTACCCGAACGCGACCAGGTCCAGCTCAAAGCCGTCTTGGTCCACTGCCCCGAATGGACAGCACTCGCTGCGTACGTGCGCTCCTTCGCCCACATGCTCACCGACCTGCAAGGCGACCGACTCCCCGAATGGATCGAAGCAGTCAGCGCTGCCACCGAACTGCCCAGCCTCCGCCGCTTCGCTCAGCGCCTCCTACGCGACCTCGACGCCGTCACCGCCGGCCTGACCCTTGGAACTCCGGCGTCGTGGAGGGCCATGTCAACCGAATCAAAATGCTCAAGCGCCAGATGTTCGGCCGCGCAGGATTCACCTTGCTTCGCAAACGAGTCCTCCTGGCCACGTGAACGTTTGTCAGTGGCTGCTGGAATGCTGGCTTCGTCCGCGAGAGCGATACCAGGAGCCGTGCATGGGAACGTGGGGAACAGGCCCATTCGACAGCGATCTTGCTGCCGACTTCGTCGATGAACTCGAGGGACTGACTCCTCAGCAGGCCACCGAAGTGCTCGAGCGAGCATTCCAGCGAATCACAGATTCCGGAGCACGCGTGGATGGCGGCGACGGCGCCGAAGCGGTGGCCGCCGCGGCCCTCGTAGCCAGCACAATCCCGGGCAGCGCGATTGTTATCGACCCTGATGACGGACCCAGAGAGCCGCTGCCTCAACTCCCGTTGGCTCTCCACACGTCAGCCGCGCTCGCTCTGCAGCGTGTACTCCAAGACGGATCGGGAATGCTGACCGGCTGGGTGGACAGTACCGACGCCGCTCAGTGGCGCCACGAAGTCCAACAGATCACGGAGGCCCTGGGACCGCTCGATAGCGAGCAGTAATCGCACCACACGAAGTGGACCAGAGCCCCACCTCGGCGACAGAGCCAGACCCGGTTGTGGACAGCTCGCGGTGTGCCGTCCTCGACGTTCTCGTCGGGGATCGCGCCCCTCTATCGGCCCTCGTGAAGTGGCCGCACCGACGGTGGACGCACACGGTGGTGAGAAATCTCCCGCCAGGAAAGGCACAACACTCATGTCCGTACTGCCTCGCGTCGCTGCGACCGTTCTGATCGCCTCACTCGCTCTTCTCGGAGGAGCTGCCGCCGCCTCCGCACAGCCCGCCGATGACGGGGACGACACCAACGTCATCCACCACGAGACCAACGTCGCGGCATTCGGCGACATGGTCCTGGACTGACCAGGCCGCAGCTCAGACGTCCCGACGCCTGCTTCAGGCGTCGGGACGTCTGAGCTGCGGGCGGCAAGGGCCGGCCCTGAGCGTCGACGTTGTCCCTGCGGGCCGACGAGCTTGCACGATCACCGATCTTCCGTGCGTTCCTGCTGGCGGCGAGGCGTCGGCCATGCGGGCTGGGCAGGCGTCGGCCATGCAGGCTTCGCAGCAGCGGTGTTCTTGCGGATCTCTCGCGGATCTCTTCGGTCCGGGCCTCGCCCGCGGGCAGTTGCCGCAGCCCGCCCAGGTGCGTTCGGTCCCATGGCCCCCGCACCACCACCACCGACACCCAAGCTGCCGACCTGCTCAAAGACCTCACCGAACGCCTGGGCGCCACCTTCGTCCACGTCGGCGTCAACGTCACCGATACCCCCCTTTTCAGCGGGACACGGGGCGCTCAACTCGCCGGACGCGCCACACTCGTCGGCTGCGGCCCCTCCCGCCCGCCACGGCACCCGCCGACCCTTCCAACGAGCCCGCCCCCCACTCAGCACACACGACACAACCCCAGCTCACACCTCAAACCGCCCGCTGGAACCATGCACCCGGCCTCTCTGCGCCGCCAGGGCCAGGCAGGCCGGGGCCGCCGGCCGCACACGATCACCGCGGTCGAGCGCCCGGCAACAGGTCCAGCACCTGTTCGGGCGAGTCGAGCACGGTGTCAGCCGGCCACCGCCGTCGCCCGCGAGGTGTACGAGGAGGCCGGTGTCGTGGTCACCCCCGAGCGGATCACCAGCGTGCACACCCTCCCGCCGATGGTGTGCGACAACGGCGATCAGGCCCAGTACCTCGACATCACCTTCCTGTGCCGCGTCGTCTTCGGCGGGGGCCGCCCAGAGCCGATCTAATCAGCCCTGATCGGCTCTGACCGGCTCTGCCCGGTGAATCGCGCAGGCCGCCCCGAGTGCACGGTGCGCCCGGGGCGGCCCGGGGCGGCCTGCCCCTCGGTGCGGTGGAATACCTCGAGCCGGCCTGCCGCTGCGGGGCTGCGATGATCCAGGTATCCGCGTACCCACAGAGGCCGGGCTGCCGCCGGGCCGGTTCAGCGCCGGGTGTGTCGGTGCTGCGGTGGTGCGGCCGGTCAGGTCCAGATGGACAGGCGGGCGGTGGTGGGCGTGACGTCACAGAAGTAGCTGACCGCCTGGCCGTTGGCCACATAAGCCTTGCCTGCTGTGTCGCAGGCGGCGGCGCTCGGGTACATACCGACATAGGTATAACCGGCGGCCTGGGCGGACGGGGCAAGCAGCAGGGCGGCTGCGGCCAGCAGGCCGGACAGGCTCAGGGCTGAAATCGTTTTGCGCATGGGTGTATCGCTGCCTTCCCTCTTCGGTGGCGAGCGCTCCGGTCGTGATGATCCGGTGCGTGGGGAGCAGCTTCCTGCACAGCCGGATCCGAGAGCAATGGTCTGGACCAAAGTAATTTGGCCGGAAGCCACTGGAGCAGCCTCCGGCCGGGCGGGGCCCGCGGTCCGCCGACCGGCCAACTCCCGTCCTCCTGGCTCTGCGACAGTCCTCGTGCTGAACGAAGCGCACCGGGATCGTCGCGGAGTCCGCACGGCTGGGCACCGAGAGGCCCCGCAACGGCTGCGCCTCCGCCAGCAAGCGGATCCCGATGGGGCGATGATGCGTGCATCCAGGCGCTTCAACACCGCCGGCGGCCTCACCGACTGCCTGCCGGCCAGCGCCGCCTGGGCGGTGACGGGGCGCAGCGTCGACGGCGACGTACGGCGGCACGCTGCACGAACACCTCCCACTGCCCAATGGCTGGCCCTCGTCACGGGCGTCGAAGTGCTCGTAGGCGTTGGAGGCCTCGTCCAGGCTGAGCTCGTGGGGGACGATGAAGCCCGGCTTCGCCTTCCCAGCGGCGATCAGGTCCCGCAGCGCCCGGTTGTACCTCTTCACCGGCGCCTGGCCGGGCTCATGTCCGCGAATCCGTGAGCGGCTCCCGCGAGGGCCGCCTCGGGCTGCGTGGTCGGGCAGTAGTTGGTCGGCCCGCGCTCGCACTGCTCGCAGAAACCGCAGGCGAGTGTCGAAGGGCAGAACCACGTACTCGCCGACCTGCACCTTGCTCACGGCCGGGCCGACCTCCACGACCTGGCCCATATTCTCGTGTCCCAGCGTGCGGCCGGACTCGAACGATGTGCGGCCCTCGTACATGTGCAGGTCCGAACCGCAGATGCCGGATCCGCCCGCGCCGCGCCCTCACGCTCGCCGTGCAGCCCGCCCTGCCGACGGATAACTTGCCCCCACCACGATCAACGGAGCTCACCGTGCCTCCTCTCCCCCTTCCCCCCGCCCGCCGCATGGCCCTGCGCACGCTCACCGGACTCGGTGCCAGGCTCGGTGCCGTCCTCCTCGGCGCCTCGGCCTGCGGGCCCGCCGACGAAGCGGTGAAGTCCGCGAGCGAACCGGACGGGCCGGACACGGCAGCGAAGGGGCTGCGCATGGGGGCCGAGTGGGAGAGCCACTCGCGTACCTTCATGTCGTGGCCCGCCCTGGAATCGGTGTGGGCGGAGGACCTCCCCCACGTACGCGAGGACATCGCCCGTATCGCCCGCGCCATCGGCGAGTACGAGTACGTCGTGATGATGGCGAGGCCCGAGCATCTGAAGGCCGCCCAGAAGGCGTGCGGGCGCGGGGTCGAGGTCATCCCGCTGGCCGTCGACGACCTGTGGGCCCGCGACACCGTGCCGGTGTTCGTGGAGCAGGACGGGAAAGTCACCGGCGTCGACTTCAACTTCAACGGGTGGGGCGACAAGCAGGCCCACGCCAACGACGCCAAGGTGGGTGCCGCCCTCCTCGCCGCGTACGACCTGCCCCGCCGCAAGGCGCCGCTGGTCGCCGAGGGCGGCTCCTTCGAGACCGACGGCGAGGGCACCCTCCTCGTCACCGAGAGCTCGATCGTCAACGACAACCGCAACCCCGGCAGGAGCCGGCAGCAGATCGAGGACGAGCTCGAGCAGACCCTCGGCGTCCAGAAGGTGATCTGGCTGAAGGGCGTGCGCGGGCAGGACATCACCGACGCGCACGTGGACAGCCTCGTGCGGTTCACCGCGCCCGGCGTGGTACTCCTGGACCGGGCCCACCCCGACACGGCCGCCGACTCCTGGTCGCGCGCGGCCGACCAGGCCAAGGCCGTGCTCAGCGAGGCGACCGACGCCAAGGGCCGGCCGTTGGAGATCGTCGATCTGCCTCAGCCCGACCTGTACGAGATCACCGGCGAGGGCGACGACTTCGTGTCGGCCTACGCCAACTTCTACGTCGCCAACGACTCCGTGTTCATGCCCGAGTTCGGCGACCGCAAGGCCGACAAGCGCGCCCGGAGCATCCTGCGGGAGCACTTCCCCAAGCGTGACATCGTGCCGGTCCGGATCGACACCGTCGCCTCCGGTGGCGGCGGCATCCACTGCTCCACGCACGACGAGCCCGGCAAGCCCGCCGACTGACCCGGCCCGGCCGACGGCGCCGCGGTGTTAGAGGGGGACCTCGCCCGCTGCCGGTTCGTCCTTCGCGACGGTGCGTGCGGTCAGCCGCCCAGCCGGTCGACCTCGGCCGCGACGGCCTCGCTCATCAGGGTCCGCGCGTGGGTGATCGGGAGCATGCCGCTGAGCCAGCGCATGCTCAGCCCCTCCACGAGAGCGGTGAGCCGCTCCGCGGACGCCGCGAGAGCCGCCGCCGAGGCCATGGGCCGGACCTGCCCCAGCAGGGCCGCCACGTCCTGGACCCACGCGAGGGTGGCCTTCGCCAGGTCCTCGCGCAGGACCTCGTCGAAGACGGCGCTGGCCCGGAGCTCGCCCCAGGCGCTGCTGTTCTCCCGGACCTCGGTCGTGTCCTGGAGCTCCAGCAGCAGCGTCCGCTCCAGTTCCTCCCGCGGGCCGAGCGGTTCGGCACTCCGGCCGGCCTGAGCCGTGTAGCGCTCGGCGCGGTCACTGATGAACTCCAGCGTCTTGCGCAGGACTCCGGTGCGGTCCTTGAAGTGGTAGTAGATCAGTGCGGTGGAGACACCTGCCTCTTCGGCCAGTTCCTCCACGCGCAGACCACGAACCCCGCGCCGGGCGATCACCCGGGCTGCCGCTTCGAGGATCTGAGTGCTGCGAGATGCCATGGCCCGACCCTATCCGGCAGTGTTCATCCGCAGGATCACACCCTGCGGCCGCACACGCTGGTCGAGCGGCGCGCTTGCGCTGCCCCACGCCCGCAGACTGGTGAGGGGACGGTGACGGGTCCGGGGAGTGCGGGAGCGGGAGCGGGTTTCGGAGGTCCGTCCTCCTTCCGGCGTCGGCCGGGCGGCGGCAGCCCGGGGGCGCCCGGCCGCGGAATCAACCGCTCATGGCCGGGGTTCGTCCTTTCCGGCAGACGCCCAGCTCGCGCGGTTTCGAAGGAGGGGGCATGCTTCGCATTCACTTCACCGCCGACGACCTGCAGAACATCCGGCTGGCGCGGGAGCCCGATCCGCTGTGGGAAATCGTCTGCAGCCTGTGTCGCCTGCAGACCGGGCAGGGGCCGCTCGAATTCGGCCACTGGCGGCGCTCGGCCCGGCACAGAGTCCGGCGCGACGCGCCGCTGCGCGACTCCCTTCGGCGCCTGGGAACGCTGGTCCCGAGCTTCGGCTACATCCCGGACTTCCTCACCCCGCCGGTGACCGGGGCCGCCCTGCCCGAGGAACTCGACCTCCTGCGCGCCACCCCGCGCCCGCATCTGACCCGCGACCTGGACCGGCTGGCCGAGTCCCGCGCGCTCCCCGGCTGGACCGCGGCCCTGGGCGGGCCGGGCGGCGGGGCCGAACTCACCCTGCTGACCGACGCGTTCGCCGACTACTTCAGGACCCTGCTGGAACCACACTGGACCGAGGTCCGCGCGGTCGTCCGGGACGACATCGGCCGCAGAACCCGTGCTCTGCTGGACGGCGGCACCCGTGCCCTCCTGGAGGGACTGCGCCCGTTCGCCCACTGGAACAGCCCCCTCCTCGAAGTCGACTATCCCGTCGACCGCGACCTGCACCTCCAGGGGCGCGGTCTGCTCCTGGTCCCCTCGTACTTCTGCTGGCGCCGCCCGACCGCGCCGGCCGACGCGGAGCAGCCGCCGGTGCTGGTCTTCCCCGCGACCAGAAGCCCGCTGATCCTCGCGCACGCGAGCGAGGGCGGCACCGCCCGGTTGCTGGGCCGGTCCCGGGCGGCGGTGCTGGCGGAGGTGGTCGGGCGCGGCGGTGGCCGGACCACCTCCGAGATCGCCACCGCGGTGGGCCTCGCGCTGTCGAGCGCCAGCCACCAGCTCGACATCCTGCGGGACGGCGGCCTGGTGACCAGCCGCCGCGACGGCAAGTACGTCCTGCACTCGGCGACGTCCCTGGGGCTGCGGATCCTGCACGCCGGCACGCGGGAGACGGCCGCCCGCACGCGCGAGACGGCCGCCGCCCCGGAGCGCGACCGCGGTCTCCGCGCCCATGACACCGCGGGGCGCGGCACCGCGAGCCACAAGACGTAGCTACCGCGGGACGCAGTTACCGCGAGACGCAGTTACCGCGGGACGCAGCACCGCGGGACGCAGCACCGCGGGACGCGGAGCCTGCCTGCGGGCGGGACACGGCCGGGACATCTGGCACAGGTGCCCAGGACGCGCGGCGCCCTACGGTGGCGGGCCGTGGGCGGCGACCCGTCCGGCCCACACGGGCGCACACGAACAGAAGCGGGGGAACCTTCCATGTCGCATCCACTCGGCCGGCCGCCCGCCCCGTCACCCGGCCGACCGCCCACCCCGTCACCCGGCCGACCCCTCGGCCGCAGACAGCTGCTGCGCGCCTCCGCCGGTGCCGCGGCCCTGGCCGGTCTCGCGGCCACAGGTGTCGCCCCGGCGCGTGCCGCCACCGGCACCGCCGCGCAAAGGACGCCGGACCTGCCGCCCGTGCCCGGCATGCTGGGCGACCGCCGGGCCAACGAGGTCTGGTACCAGCTCGACGAGGTCGCCCTGTACCGGGCGTCGCCCGAACTGCTCGCCGCCTACCGGGACATCGGCCTGCATGTCGGCGGCAGCATCGAGAGCGGCTTCCGCACGGTGTGGCAGGAGATGAGCAAGTCACCCGAGTACCCGGGCAACTTCCGCACCTTCATGGCGCCGATCGAGGGCCCCCTGCGGGTGGTCTCACGTATCCAGCTGGACGTCTTCGACAGCCTGTACCGTCCCTACGATCCCCGGCTGGTCGCCGCCTTCGCCTACTTCGGCCAGGGCGTGCTCTACGACCCGCGCCGCGAGAACGTCCGCTCGCCCGTGCACACCATGGACACACCGCCCGGCCGCGCCCCGGTCGGCTACCACACCTGGCACGCCTATATGCGGGCGATGATGCTGCTGGGCATCGACCGGCCGCGGTGGGCGGCGTTCGCCCCGCTCAACGCGTACGCGTGGGCGTTGCAGTCGGTGGCCAAGCCCTCGACGCAGACGCCGAGTCCGCCGCTGCCCCGGGAGACGGTCGTACGGTTCGCCGCGACCTGGCTGCCGCGCGGGCCGCGCAGGCTCGACGCCGACTTCCAGTCCTTCCCGTATCCGCGGGGGATCGGCTGATCGGCCGATCGCGTTCCCGCCCGCGGCCCACCGTGTCGGACTCACTCACTACGTGCGAAGCGGTACGTGGCGACGGTCAGCGCCAGCGCCGCCAGGACGGCCACACAGCCCAGCTCCGCGGGCACCGAAGGGGTCCAGTCCCCCCACTGCGGCCCGGCCGCCCGGTCGCCGAGCCCCGAGACGCCCTCCCCGGGGAGGGTGCGCCGCAGCGCGTCGACCGCGTAGGTGAGGGGGTTGAGGCTTACGACGGTGCCCAGCCAGCCGGGCAGTCCGCTGGCCGGGAAGACCGCCCCGGACAGGAACAGCAGCGGCATCATGCACAGCCCGATCACGATCTGAAAGGTCTCGGGGTGCTTGGCGCACACGGCCACCAGGACACCCAGCGAGGTGAACGCGAAGGCGATGAGCGCCAGTTCGGCGAGGACGAGGAGGAGCTCGGGCCGGTAGGGGATGCCGACGAGGCCGGCGAGACACAGCACGGGCAGCGCGTAGCCGAGGCCGGCGGTCGCGCCCCCCAGACAGGTTCCGGTCAGCAGCGGGGGGCGGCGGACGGGCGCCACGAGCAGCTGGCGCAGGAAGCCGGCTTGCCGGTCCCAGACGATGGACGCGCCCGCCGCCATGGCCGGTGCCTGCACCGCCATGAGGAGAACGCCGGGGAAGAAGAAGGCACGGAAGTCACTGGTGGCGTCCTGCTCGGCGGGCACGGCCGCGTTGAGGCCGGTGCCGAAGACGAGCAGGAACATCATCGGCATGATGACGCTCATGGCGATCCGCAGGCGGTTGCGTCCGAAGCGGATCACCTCCCGCTGCCACAGCACGCGGACGGCGCGCAGGTCCGCCGCGAGGTGCCCGCGTCGGCCTGCGGCATCAGCGGCGGCGCGGGGCGGAGCCGCCGTGTCCGCGGTGCCTGCCGTCTCGGCGATGTATGCGGTGTCTGCCGTCTTCACGGTCACCTCCTCGGAGCGGGTATCGCAGGGCCGGCCGGCTTGCTGTCGGCTTCGCGGATGGTGCGGCCGGTGTAGTGCAGGAAGGCGTCGTCGAGAGTCGGCGGCGTCACGGTCAGCGAATGCACGGTCAGGGGCAGGGCGCCGCAGATCCTGGGCACCCAGGCGGCTCCGTCGGCCACCCGGATGCGCAGGCCGTCGGTGTCCGTCTCCGCCTCCAGACCGAGGTGTTCGCGTACGGCGAGGGCCGCGGCCGGGTCGTCGGCGGTGCGTACGGTGATGAGGTCGGAGCCGACAACGGCCTTGAGGGCGGCGGGAGTTCCGTCCGCGACGAGTTCGCCCTCGTCCATGATGGCGATCCGGTCGCAGTGTTCGGCCTCCTCCAGCTGGTGCGTGGTGAGGAAGACGGTGACGTCCCGCTCCTCGCGCAGCCGGCGCAGATGGTCCCAGATGGCGGCGCGGGTCTGCGGGTCGAGGCCGGTCGTGGGTTCGTCGAGGAAGAGCACCCGGGGCGTGTGCAGCAGACCGCGGGCGATCTCCAGGCGCCGTCGCATACCGCCGGAGAAGGTGCGGACGGGGGCGTGGCGGCGCTCGGCCAGTTCCACCAGTTCCAGCATGTCCATGATGGCGTCGAGCCGACGGCGCCGGGGGATGCCGAACAGGTCGGCGTGGAAGCGCAGGGTCTCCATGGCGGTCAGATCGACGTCGAGGGTGGACTCCTGGAAGACCAGGCCGATACGGCGGCGTACTTCGTGGGGTTCGCGCGTCACGTCGTACCCGGCCACCAGCGCCCGTCCCGAGGTGGGGCGCAGCAGGGTGCACAGCATGCCGATGGTGGTGCTCTTGCCCGCGCCGTTGGGGCCGAGGAAGCCGAAGGTCCGGCCGGTCGGGACGGTCAGGTCCAGGCCGGTCACCGCCTGCCGGGTGCCGTAGGTCCTGGTCAGGTCCTCGGCCAGGACGGCGGCGCCGTTCGCGGCGCGGGTGGCGCGGTGGCCGGCCGCGGGGGCGGGGAGCGTGTTCACCGGCGTCCTCCGTCGCGGTGCCGGACGCTCATGACGGTGTGGAAGAGCGCCACGTCGCCCGGCTCTCCGACGGCCTGCGCGCCGACCTCGACCCATGCGTGGGCGCGGAACGGCTGGGTGCGCAGTCCGGTGCACCAGTCGGGCCACCGTCCGTGCAGGCGGCACAGCAGTACGGTGGCGACCGAGCGTTGCAGACAGCCCCGGCCGGCGCAGCGGGCGCTCACCGTCACCACGGCCCGGCGGGCGTCGAGGGCCTGTGCGTGGGTGGCGGCGCGGGATCCGCGGCTGGCCGCCGTCAGTGCCTGGCGCAGTCGGCGCGGGGGCAGCAGCACCAGCAGCCGGGCCGCGCCGACGGCGGTCCGTGCGCTCAGCTGCCGGTGCCAGGGCAGCGGTCCCCCGCTCTCTCCGACGACCTGCATGCTCATGCCGTCACCACCAGCCGGGCCCGGTCCAGGGCGGCGAGCAGTGCTGTCACGTCGGTCAGGGCGCGTCCGGCGGCTTCGGGGTGGTGCCGGGTGAGCCGGGCGGCGGTCTCCTCGGGGGTGTGCCCGTCGAGGAGCAGCCGCAGGGTGGTCGCGCCGGAGCGGTTGAGCTGCCAGTACCGGCCGCTGCGCTGGTCGAGCAGGACCAGTCCGTCCTCGGTGTCGGTGGTGGTGACGTCGGGTTTCAGGGCGAGGGTCATGGGGTCTCTCCAGCCAGGGACGCGGTCCCGGGTGCGGGTGCCGCCACGGACCGCAGCCAGCTCTCGCAGGCCAGCGTGTTCTCGTACGGGACGAGCTGCCGGGATTGGGTCTTGGGGCCGAGCAGGGCGGTGCGCAGGGCGTCGGGGTCGACGAGGCCGAGTCGGGACAGGTGGAGGTCGTCGCAGAGGTCGAGCAGGTCCCCGCGGTTGCGGCGCATGCCCTGGAAGGCCTCGGCGCTGAACTCGCCCTTGCTGCGGCGGGCCAGGATCTCCTGGGGCACGATGCCGCGCACGGCCCGCCGCAGCATGGGTTTGAAGTCCCCGCTCACCAGCCGGTCCTCGATGCGCACGGTCAGGGCGGCCTCGACGACCCGGTCGTCGAGGAAGGGCGCCTCGCAGGTGACTCCGGCGTCGTCGAGTGCGGCGTTGAGCTGGCGCAGCGCGCTGCCGGACTGGACGACGATGTCGAGGGTCTGGTGCTGGGCCCGGTCCCGGTGGTGGGGGTGGGGGCGCTCCTGTTCGGCGGTGTCCCGCAGCAGCCGGCGTACGGCGTCGATGGCGTCGGCGGTCGCCCAGGGCGGCAGCCGGGGCTCCCAGCCCCAGCCGAGCAGCGCGTCCCCCGGGCCGGGCGCGGGTGCGGTGAGCCGGTCGGCGGTGGACCGCAGCCAGGCGGCGAAGGAGGCGCCGTCGGCGAGTCCGCGTACGGTCGAGGTCAGGGTCCAGCGGTTGAGGGCCCGGAAGCGGTGGATCCTGGGGAGGCTGCTCAGCGGGTGGCTGCGGATCAGTGACCACAGGGCGGTGGGCAGGACGCCGAACAGTTCGTCGCCCCCGACGCCCAGCAGGTGGCAGCGCGATCCGTGGTGGGCCACGAGGGAGAGCAGGCGCCGCATGTGGGCGCGGTTGCGGGCCCAGGGCAGCGGTCCCTCCTCGTGGCCGCCGTCGGCGGTGGCCGTCGTCTCGTACCAGGTGGGGCCGTCCTGGCCGGCGGTGACGTGGTGCCGGGCGGCGGGCAGACGGCGGGCGGCGTATTCGGCCCACCGGGTGTCGTCGTTCGCGCGGTCCGCCGGTGTCCAGTGGTGGGTGAGGAGGTCGGCGCCCGCGGCGTCGGCCAGGAAGCACAGGGTGGTGGAGTCCAGGCCGCCGGACAGGTCGGCGCTGAGGGGGGCGCGGGTGCGCGCCGCGACACAGGCGAGCAGGGCCCGGCGCAGGTGTTCGGCCGCCTGTCCGGGCGGCGTGTCGGGCTCCGGCGGCCGCCACCAGCGGACTTGGCGGGCGGTGCCGGCGGGGCTCAGGTCCAGCCGGCAGCCGACTCCGAGCGCCGACACCCCCGACCACACCGGGCGCAGGGAGAGCGGCCAGGGCGGTACCGGGGTCAGCAGGCGCAGGGCGAGCAGGTCCCGGTCGACGGCCGGGGCGTCGTCGCGGCCCGGGTGCGTCCACTGCGCGAGTCGGCGCGGGCCGTCGGCGGCCACGGTGGTGCCCGCGACGTCGGCGAAGAAGATCTGCCGTGCGGTGGACAGGCTCCCCTGGGCCCGCGTCCAGCCGCCGAAGGAGGCCACGAGGTGGAAGCAGCCGGGCAACGAGCGTGCCACGTCGTCGAGTTGGTCCGGTGTGCGCGCCCTGGCCAGCATGTGCTCCAGCCGCCGGCCGTCCGCGGTCGAGCGGCCCAGGACGGCCAGGCGCCGGGTTCCGGAGCTCACCAAGGTCAGTTCCTCGTCCGCCCAGCGGCCCACGAGCCAGGGGCGCCCCGAGGAGTGGCGGACGACCCGGACAGCGGGGTCACGGGTCAGTGGCTCGGCCACGGCCGGGGCGGCCGGGCTGTCGGGCAACACGACGAAGTCCATGTCGGGGCAGGTCCCTTCGTACGGTTCGGGCTGCTGGCCCGTCAGGAGCGGTGCGGGCTGTCGGCCCGTCAGGCGCGGTGCGGCTGCCGGCCGTCAGGTGCGTCGGCTCGGGGCGCGAGGCACGAGGCGCGGAGCGCGGGGACGCGTGGACGCGGGTTCGTGCGGGAGGTTGCCGGGTGGCGGCTGCCGGGCGGCGGTGGCCGGGGCAGGTCGCCGCCGCCGGGGCGCCGGGGCACGCCACGTCGTCCCGGTACGGGAGCGGAAACGGCACGGTGGTGGAGGAAGTACGGCCTCCACCACCGTGCCGTGGCGGGCACGGCGGCCCGTCCCGCAGGTGAGTCCGCCGGATCAGCAGATCCAGGCGGTGCCCCACACCCAGTCGTTCTCGACGCACGGCCCGAAGGCCATCGTCAGTTCCGCGAAGCCGCCGATCTCTTCCAGCACGGGCGGCTCGTAGACGTCGTTCATCTCCATGCTCGTCTCACCTGTTCCCTTTGGCGCGATCACGAAGGAGAGACGGAACGAGGGCACGGGTGCCTCGCTCGCCCCGCCTCTCCCGAGCATCTTCACGCTAGAGGGCCCCGGGTCCCGGGTGCCTGGGTGCCTGGTCCCGGACTCGTCCCGGAGTCGTCCCGCGTGCACACTCGCAGCAGCCCTGTGAGGCCTGCCGGCCTGTCGGCCTGTCAGCCTGTCGGCCTGTAGGGGCAAGACCCACAGGCCCGTCAGGCCGTCAGGCCGACAGCCCGGCAGCCGTCAGCCCGTTCAGGTACCGAGCCCCGCGTCGCGGGCCCGCACCGCCGCCTCCACCCGGTCCGCCACACGGAGCTTGGCGAACACCCGGGAGACGTGATTGCGCACGGTCTTCTCCGACAGCGCCAGCTCGCGGGCGATACGCCGGTTGCTCAGGCCCCGGGCGACCAGGTCGAGCACTTCGCGCTCGCGTTCGGTGAGATCGGGGAAGGCGGCCCGCACGGGCAGTTCGTGGACGGCGGAGAAGTAGCAGCCGAGGCGGTCGGCGACGGCCGCGCTGAACACCGCTCCGCCCTGGGCCACCGTGCGCAGGCCGCGCACCAGTTCCTCGCCCACCACTCCTTTGACGAGGTAGCCCCGCGCACCCGCCCGCAGGGCGGCCACGACCGCGTCGTCCTCGGCGGACCCGGAGACGAACAGCACCCGCGGCGCGCCGGGTTCGGCGGGGGCCGCCGCGACGATGGCGCGGGTCGCCTCGATACCGGAGCAGCCGGGCAGGAGCAGGTCCATGAGGACGACATCGGCGACCACGTGTCCGTCCCGCAGGGCCGCGACCGCCTCCTCCCCCGTGGTTGCCTCCCCTGCCATCTCCAGGTCCGCCGCGTCCTCCACGACCTGCCGCACTCCGGCCCGGAAGAGCGGGTGACCGTCGACGACGAACACCCGCGCCGTCACGGCCGCCTCCGTGCTGGGCCCGCTGTTCCTGCTCTCCTCGGTTCACCCGTCGCCGGTTTCCGGCCTGCCGCCGACGCCTGACACCACGTCGCCGACCTCTGACACCACGTCGCCGGCTTCTGGCGCTTCGCCGGCCTTTGACACTTCGCCGGCTCCTTCAGCACTTGCACAGCATCCCCCCGTGCCCGCATGTCCGCTTGTTTACTTGTCCATTCATCTACTACTGACTGTCACCAGGTTCGCACCGTGACGGAGGGCACGGAAACATTTCGGCGTGGCTCGAAGTGACATGCTCGCGGCGCGGGAGAAGTCGGCTTCCAGGGGCCTGCGGCTTCCGAGACCGCACATCGAGGCCCACCGGTCCGTCCCCCAGACCGCCGTGCTCGCCCACGCCGACGCCTTCGTCACCCGCACCGGCATGAACTCCAGGTGGGACCCGGGATGAGGACCCCTGGCAGGCATTCAGGCCGTCGGGCCGGGGGCGGGCCTGACGTTCACGCGAGTGATCTGAGGTCCGCAGTGCGGCAGGGACTGGGTGGCGGCCTGGGAGACGAACCGGATGACGGAGTCGTCCTCCCCGGCGGTGAACCGCAGGCTTTTCGGCTGCCAGTCGGGGGACTGGCCGCCGGACCCGGCCGGCGTGAAGGTGACGGGACGCCGTCCGGGCACCGCGACGTTGTAGGCCTGGTCGTCGTTGGGCTTGGTCAAGCAGCTTTCCTTCTCCGGGTCGCTCGCGCCCGGGTCCTGCGGGGAGCCGGGCCAGGTGTCCGGCGCGTCGTGCCAGGTGAGTTCGTAGGACCGGCCGGCGAGGAGGGACAGGGACTGGCTGATGGCGCCGTTGTGCGAACCCGTGAGGTTCAGGGACTGGGCACCGTCGAGGCGGGCCAGATCCGCGCTGTAGAGGTCGACGTCGCCGGAGGCCACGGTCCAGCCGGGCAGGTCGCTGTCGGTGGTCAGGCGCTGGTACTGGCCGGCGGAGACGGGCGGACTGGTGAAGTCGCCGTTCACCACCAGGGGTCCAGCGGCGGCCGCCGGCGTCATGAGCAGGGTCGTCGTGGCGAGCAGGGCGGCGCCGAACGTGCGTTTCACGGAAGCTCCTGATGTGCTGGCGGGCCGGGGCGCGCCGCCGGGCGCGCCCCGTGGGCAGTGCGTCGGGGGGGTGCGTCGGGGGCGTCAGCTCTCGTTGGACTGCAGTTTGCGCAGGACGACGTTGGTGATCAGAGCGCCGCAGTGTCCGGGGTCGCTGTTGTTGCGGGACTGGGAGATGAACTGCACCTTGGTGTCCCCCCTGGCCGTGAAGTCGATCGGCCCGCCTTCGGCCTCCAGCCACTCGTCGGTGGGCGTGTAGGTCTTGGCGCGTACTCCGGTCACGGCGACCTTGTACTGCTGGTCGGAGGCGGGCTTCCTGTCACAGCCCTCCCAGGTCTCGGTGCGCTCCTGCCAGGTCAGCCGGTACCGCGTGTCGCTGATCGTGCCGGCGTCCTGCTCGATGGTCACCGGCACGTTGCCGGTGATATTGGCTGCCTGGTACTGATTCGGGTGCCCGGCTTCCTTCTTGGAGAACACGTGCAGTTCCCCCTCGGTCATGACATGCCAGGGGCTGATCCTCGCGTCGGAGCCCGTGGTGTAGGGCTTGTAGCGATGCGGGGCGACGGTCTCGGCACTGAAGGTGCCGTTCTTGATCAGGTTTTCGCCTACGGGCACCTCCACCCGCTCGGCGGCGCCGTCGGCGTGCGCCTGGGTGAGCGGCAGGGCCGTGACGAGGGCCATGGTGAGTACTGCGGCGGTGCGTGTGACACGGTTCATGTGCTTGGCCTTTCAGAGGAAGGAGAACGCGACTGACGGTGATGTCGCGCTTGTCTGCCTGTAGTTAGGTTCGTTCCGCTGATCCACGCGGTGTACGCGGCTGTCACTCGTCTGAGCGGGACCAGCGGCAGCACGCGCAGCGCAGTCACCACTGGCACGGTTCACGATGGCGCATATGCCATAGGGCACGTGCCGGGCGTGACTTGCGTCGGCGCGATCCCCGAGTGCGCCCCCGCGCTGGGACGGCGCCCGCGCTGTCCACGGCGTGCGGCCGCCACCGACCGCGCCGGCAGTCCTTGATCGCCTCGTCCGGTGGGCTCGGTCGGCGACACCTCGCGGAGGCCACCACCGGCCCCCGGCGAACCGGCGCCCGGCCCTGCCTGCGCCAGGGCGAGCGCGGTCAGGCCGGGTCGGCCGAGCAGGGGAAGCGAAGGTGCGGCCGGCGAGGGCGGCCTCCGCGAGGGTCCGGGGGCGCAGGGCGGGGTGGCCCCTTGCCGCCCGCGGTTTTCACCAGTTGAGGAGAACCAGTTCGATGGCGAACCCCGGGCCCATGGCGGCGACCAGGCCGGGAGTGTCCGGTGGTGGGGGTGTCTTCATGGCGGTGTGCAGGATGTCCAGTACGGACACGGACGAGAGGTTGCCGTGCTCGGCCACGGAGCGCCGGGTGCGTTCCAGGGCGCGCGGCGGCAGGCCGAGGGCCTGTTCCACGGCGGTGAAGACCTTGGGGCCGCCGCCGTGGACGATCCAGCCGGTGATCTGGTCCGGTGTCAGCGCATGCCGGTCGAGGAGGCTGTGGATGGCCGCGGGCAGGTGCTCCCCGGTCAGGGCGGGGACCTCGGGTGCCAGCAGGATCCGCAGGCCGTGGGAGCCGATGTCCCAGCCGAGGACGTCCTCGGTGCCGGGGAGCAGCAGGCTGTGGGTGTCCACCAGAGCGGGCCCGGTGGGGGCGGCGGAGCCCGTGGGGGCGGCGGGGGCTCTGTCGCGGTGGGCTCCGGTGGCCACGACGGCCGCGGCGCCGTCGCCGAAGAGGCTGCCGGCGACGATGTTGGCGACGGAGTCGTCCTTGAACTGGTGGGCCAGGCTGCACAGTTCCACGGCGAGGAGGACGGCGACCCGGTCGGGGTGGGCCAGCAGGTAGTCATGGAGCCGGGCCAGGCCCGCGGCGCCGCCCGCGCAGCCGCTGCCGAACAGCGGGATGCGCTGGATGTCGGGCCGCAGTCCCACCCGGTGGGCGAGGCGGGCCTCCAGTGAGGGCACGGCCAGGCCGGTGACGGTGGTGCTGATCACCGCGTCGACGTCCCGCGGGCGGACGCCGGCGGCGCGCAGGGCGCCGGTGATCGCCTGCTCCCCCAGGTCCAGGGCGGTGTCGAGCCAGATGCGGTTCTTCTCGGTGAAGTCGTCCTGGCGGGCGAGGTCGGCCAGTTTCTCCAGCGGCAGCGCCAGGGAGCGGGTGTCGACGCCCGAGCTGTTGATGATCTTGCGGAGGACGAGGGTGCCCGCTTCGGACTCCAGCGCGGTGGTGCGGGCCAGGGTGGCGAGGATTTCCCGCTGGGGGTAGGTGTAGGGCGGGAAGACGGTGTGGATCGCGGTCACCCGGGGGGCGGTGGCCGCCGGCGTCCGGGCGGGGCCCTGGGGGGCGGGGTGATGAGGTGGGGTGGGGGCCTGTCGAGTGGGGTCATGTGGAGCGTGACGCATCTGGTTCAGCCCCGCCTTTCTTGTCGGCTTCGGCTGTGACGGTCCCGGGCCGGGACCCGGTACGGGCAGGGGACCACCAGTTGAGGGGGCCCAGGGCCGCCATCACGGCGGGCACCAGCACTCCGCGTACCAGGAGGGCGTCGACGAGCGCGCCGAGTGCGACGCCGATGCCGATGAACTTGAGCAGGGCGACCTGCGAGGTGGCCATCGCGGCGGTCGAGATCGCCACGGCCGCCGCGGCGGACGTCAGCAGGCGGCCGGTGCGGGCGATGCCTTCGACGATCGACGTGCGGTTGTCGCCGCGGCGGTCGAACTCCTCGCGGATGCGGCCGAGGAGGAAGACCTCGTAGTCGACCGACAGGGCCAGGGCGATGAACAGGACGAACAGGAGTATGGAGGCGTCCAGCGTGCCCGTGGCCGTGAAGGATCCGAACAGGGCGCCGCCCCGGCCCTCCTGGAAGAGGACGACCAGGGCCCCCAGGATCGCGCCGAGGCTCACCGCGGCGACGGCCAGCGCTTTGAGCGGGGCGACGAACGTGCGGGTGAAGGCGCTCAGCAGGAGCATCAGCCCCGCTGCCGGCAGAAGCAGACAGGCGGGAAGGGCGCGCAGGACGCTGTGCGCGGTGTCGGTGACGTCCGCGGCACGGCCGCCCACCGTGACGCTTCCCGGCGCGGAGGTCTGCCGTACCTGTCGCACCGCGGTCCGTGCCGCGCGGGTGTCGGGGGCGGCGGAGATGGCCGCCAGGAGCACCGCGCCCCCGGCGGCCGGTGCGGTGGGCGCCACGCGGACGGCGATGATGCCCGGCAGGCGGGCGAGCCGCTTGCCGTAGGCGGGGGCGCCCCCGGCCGCCCGGGGGCCGTTCACCACCACGGTGAGGATCCGCTCGGGGGGCGCGGTGAACTCGGCGCGCACCCGCTGCGCGGCCGCGGCGGCGGGGGCGGACGCGGGCAGGGTGCGTTCGTCCACGATGCCCAGGCGGGCGTGGGTGAACGGCACGGCGAGCAGGGCCAGGAGCAGCAGCGCAAGGCCTCCCGCGAGCAGGGGGCGGGCGGTGACGGCGGTGGCCGTGCGGCGCCAGAAGCGGCTGCCGTCGCCGACCCGGGTACGGCGCAGGCGGGCCAGCGGATCGAAGGCCTGCGCCCGGGGGCCGAGCACGCACAGGCAGGCGGGCAGCACCGTCAGGGCGACCAGGGCCGCGAGCACGGCGACGGTCATGCCGGCCAGGGCCAGGGCGCGCAGCATCGGCACCGGCACGGCCAGGGCGGCGGCCAGGCAGACGGTGACGGCGGCGGCCGAGAACGCCACCGAACGGCCGCTGGAGCGCCGGGCGGCCGCCAGTGCCGTGGGGAGGTCCGCGCCCCGCGCGCTCTCCTCCCGTACCCGGGCGAGCAGGAAGAGGCTGTAGTCGACGGCCAGGCCGAAGCCGATCGCGGAGGCGGCGCTGACCGCGACCCGTGAGATGTCGGCGACCTGCGCGAGCAGGCCGAGGACCGGGACGGCGCAGCCGATGGTGAGGGCGGCCACGACCACGGGCAGGAGCGCGGAGACCACGGATCCGTAGGCGAGGACGAGCACGGCGAACAGCACCGGCGCGGCCACGAGTTCGGCCCGCCGCAGGTCGTGTTCGACGCTCTCGTCGATCTCCCGGTTGGCCCACGTGCCGCCGCTGGGCTCCACCCCGGTGTGCGGGGCGGCCGCGCGGGCCGCGGCCACCACACGCGGCGCCGCCTGTTTGCGTTCCTTGTCCGTCCCCTCCAGGCGTACCAGGACCAGCAGCGTCCGCCCGTCCTTCGAGCGCAGCCAGGGGTTTCCCGTGGTCTGCGCGGACCAGGCGGCCTTGACGTCGCCCTGCCCGGACAGGGTCCGCACCACCGCGGCGGCGTCCCGGGCGGCGCCCGCACGGCCGGTGCCGGGGTGCTCGGAGAGGGCCAGGACGAGATCGGGTGCGGGCACGCCGAGGCGTTCGGCCTGCCGGGCGGCGCGTTCGGCCTCGGTGCCGGTGGCGAGGGCGCCGCCCGTGCCCAGCGCCGAGAAGGCGGCCGGGCCCAGGACCCCCGCGCACACCGCCGCCAGGAGGGCGCACGCCAGCACCAGCCAGGCCCGCCGCACCGCTGTCCGCTCGCGGGCCGTTCGCGGGCCGTGGCCTGCGGACGGGTGGGCGGCGCGCATCAGGGGGCGGCCGTGAACAGCAGGACCGCGTTCTGGCCGCCGAACCCGAAGGAGCAGCTGATGGCCGCACCGCCGCGCGCGGGCCGCGGCCGGCCGGCGACGATGTCGAGCTGGTGATCGCCGTCCTGGCCCTGGAAGTTCGCCACCGGGGGGATCAGCCCGTGCCGCAGGGCGAGGACCGTGTACGCGGCCTGGATGGCCCCGGCCGCGCCCAGGGCGTGGCCGATGACGCCTTTGGAGGCGGTGACGGGCGGCCCGCCGCCGCCGAAGACGCGGGTGTAGGCCGCGGCCTCGGCGGCGTCGCTCAGCGTGGTCGAGGTGCCGTGGGCGTGGACGTGGGCGATGTCGTCGGGGCCGCAGCCCGCGTCCGCCAGCGCCGCGCGGACGGCACGGACCGCGCCGTCTCCCCGCGGATGCGGGGCGATGGGATGGTGCGCGTCGGCTCCGGCGCCGTATCCGCGCAGCAGCGCCTGGACGGGGGCCCCGCGGGCACGGGCGCGGGAGGCGCGTTCCAGGACGAGCACGCCGGCGCCCTCGCCGAGGACCAGGCCGTCGCGGCGCGCGTCGAACGGCCTGCTGGCCAGGGCCGGTTCCGCCCGGCGCCGCGACAGCGCCCGCATCCGGGTGAAGCAGGTGACCGTCATGCGCGAGCGCGCCGACTCGCTGCCGCCGGCCAGCACGATGTCGCAGGTGCCCGACCGCAGCAGGTCCCGGGCGACGCCGATCGCGGTGGCCCCCGAGGCGCAGGCGCTGGCGGTGGTGAAGTTGGGTCCGTGCGCGCCCAGGTCGATCGCGACCTCACCGGCGGCCATGCTCGGCACGCTGCGCGGCAGCGCGAGCGGGGAGACGCGCTCGGCCCGCCCGGCACCGAGATGGGTGAACTCGCCCACGTAGGTGCTCAGGCTGTTCGCCCCCACCCCCAGCACGACACCCACCCGCTGCGGGTCCCACGCCCTGCGGTCCAGGCCCGCGTCGGCGACGGCCCGCCGGGCGGCGACGAGGGCGAACTGGACGAAGCGGTCCGTGCGCCGCGCCGCTGCGCGGCCGAGCTCCGCCGCGGCGTCGAAGTCCGCCACCCGGCAGGAGAAGTCGACGGGCAGCCCCTGCAGTTCGGGGTCCGCGGCGGCCAGCGAGCGGCCCCGGCACAGCGCCTCCCAGTTCGCCCGCGCGGTGTGTCCGGCCGGAGTCACCAGGCCGAGGCCGGTGACGGCGACGTCAGCGGGCATGCTCGAAGGCCTCGGCCGCCTCACCCAGGGTGGAGGCCGGGCTGAGGTCCAGGGCGGTCTCGGGCAGGACCATCCCGAACTCCTCCTCCGCCGCGAGCACCAGCTCCATCAGCGACAGCGAGTCCAGGCCGAGGCTCTCGAACGTCGTCGCCGGGGACAGTTCGCCGGAGCCGGACCGCACGTTGAGGCGGCCGGTCAGCAGGGCCACCAGTTCCTCGGACAGTTCCGGGCGCTGCGGGTCCCGCGGGCCCGGCGCCGGCGCCTCGTCGACCCGTGTCATGCCTTCGTGCATGTCTTCGTCTCCTGAATCCTGGCGGTACGAGGGGTGGCGGTGCCGCGCGCGTCGATCCGCCCGGAGAGGTCACGGGCGCGCGCGGCAGCGGCCGCACCGCCGCTCCAGGAGCCGCTCCACGGACGGCTGCGGCTGCGTGCGGCTGCCGCAACACGGCCACGTCCGCAGCATGGACCATGCCCGCATCCACTCTTTTGTCACCTTTCGCCACCTTTTCAGTACAGGGCCTGACAATCCATCAGCGCGGATGATCTCCACTCGTTCGGGGCAGCGCCCCGGCAGCCAGGACGGGGCGGGACATCACGTGTTTCCGTGATTCGCCGGCGCGCCCGCGGCGGCTACGTTCGCAGCGCCGCACCGGGCGCTACCCCCACGGAGGAAGCAGATGATGGACCGCAGGAGATTCCTGGCGCTGGGCGGGCTCACCGCGGTGGGCGCCCTGGGCTCTGCCCCGCTGGTGGCCTCGGCGACGGCCGCCAGGGCCCCCGGCCCGGCCCGCGGCCGCCCCCACTGGGAGGCGCTGCGGCGCTCCGTGGACGGCGCCGTGCTGCTGCCCGGGGACGAGGGCTACGAGGCCGCGCACGGCACCTACATCAAGCGGTACGACGGGATCCGGCCCGCGGCCGTCGTCCGGCCGCGGCACGCCGAGGACATCGCCGAGACGGTGCGGTTCGCCCGCCGCTTCGGGGTGCGGCCGGTGGCACGCTCCGGCGGGCACAGCTTCGGCGGCTTCTCCACCGGCAAGGGCATCGTCGTGGACCTGTCCGCGATGAGCGCCACCACCCTCGCCGGCGGGCGGGCGCGGGTGGCCTCGGGCGCCAGACTCGTCGACATGCAGGACGCGTTGCTGTCCCGGGGAGTGACCATCAGCGGCGGCATGTGCCCGACCGTGGGCATCGCCGGGCTCACGCTCGGCGGCGGCTTCGGCATGGCGGGCCGCAAGCACGGACTGACCTCGGACCGGCTCACCGCGATACGGGTGGTCCTCGCCGACGGCAGGATCCTGCTGTGCGACCGCCACCACCACCCGGAGCTGTTCTGGGCGCTGCGCGGCGGCGGCGCGGGCAGCTTCGGCTTCGTCAGCGACTTCGAGTTCGAGACGTTCCCGGCCGGCCGGCCCACCGTGTTCGAGCTGCACTTCCCGTGGGCCCAAGCCGTCGACGTGCTGCCCGCCTGGCAGCGGTGGGCGCCCGAGGCGCCCGAGGACCTGAGCGCGGGCATGTTCGTGCGCACACCGGACCCTGCCGTCGAACCGCAGCTCTACGCCTTCGGCCAGTGGTCGGGCCCGGCCGCCGGGCTCGAGCGCCAACTCGACCGCTTCACCGCGCTGGTGGGGCGCGAGCCGGTCAGGGTGGTCAAGAAGACCGTGCCGTACCTGGACAGCGTGATGCACTGGGCGGGCTGCTCCGACTTCTCCGTCTCGCAGTGCCACGGCGAGGGCCAGACCCCCGACGGCAAGCTGCACCGCTTCGAGTACGCGCTGACCAAGTCCAGCTTCTTCACCCGGGTGATGAGCCGGGACGCGGTACGGACACTGATGGACCGGTTCACCGCCGCCGGGCCCGGCGCCCAGCTGCGCGGTCTGGAGTTCCACGCCTTCGGCGGCGCCTACAACCGGCCGCACCCGGGGACGACGGCGTTCGTGCACCGCCGGCAGCGGTTCCTGCTGCAGTACCTCGCGCAGGTGCCGGTGGACTCCCCCGCCGCGCACAAGGAGGGCGTCACGCGGTGGGCCCGGGGCCTGCACTCCGCGATGCTGCCCTGGGCGTCCCGCCAGGCGTACCAGAACTACACCGACCCGGAGCTGAAGGGGTGGCGGTCCGCCTACTACGGCAGCAACTACGGGCGGCTCGTGCGGGCCAAGCACCGCTACGACCCCGGGCGGTTCTTCGACCACCCGCACGCGATCGGCCGCTGAGCACCCCCTCCCGCGGGCGCCGTGTGCCGGAGGGGGGCACGCGGCGCCCGCGGGAGGGGACCTCAGGGGCGGAAGCCGCCCCTCGCCCGCATCGTGACGACCTCGCCGTGGGTGCCGTACGGCAGCACCCGCTGTTCGTACGGCGACTCGTCGAAGGTGACGAGCAGCCAGTCGTGCGCGGTGCCCGGGACCGGGAAGACCTGCGGGAAGGGGGTGCCCGACGGGTAGGGGGCGTCGAGGGTGCCGCGGGGGCGCAGATGCCGGTCCAGGAGGGGGTAGGCGGCCCGTGCCCGGTCGCTGACCAGCAGGTGGGGGCGGCCGTCGAGGTGCTGCCAGCGGCAGCCCTCCGTCTGCGGGGGCCCGGCCTGCGCGGGCAGGCGGGTGAGGGCGTCCGCGTAGTCGCCCCCGGGTGCCGCGGCGGCCAGGACCGGGCCGAAGGTCAGCTTCTCGTGGTCGGTGACGTCCACGTACGCCCACAGCCACCGCCCCCGGTCGCGGATCAGCGCCGGGTCCCAGGCGCTGCGGGTGAAGGGCACATCGAGCGGGCGGTCCCGCAGGACGTGGACGCCGCGCAGGAGGTCCGCCCGGGTGCTCAGGTGGTAGGGCCGTACTCCGGGCGCGGGCAGGTCGCCGCCGACGGTGACCACGATGAAGCGCTCGCGCGCGCCGTCGTACACGATCTGGCCGCCGTGGTCGCCGAAGAGCAGTCCCTCGCGGGTGAAGAAGAGCTTGGCGACCGCCTCCAGGCGGTCCGGGTGTGCCGGGTCCATCGCGAAGACGCCGGTGTGTGCCTGCTGGGAGAAGCCGGCGCCCGCGCAGCCCGCGGTGAGGAACACCCGGCCCTCGCGCGTGTAGGGCTCTCCCTCGGCGGTGCGGACCAGATGCAGGTCGCGCAGGCCGAGCTGGCCGAAGTGCCCGGCGCGCACCCGCCGGATCGTGGCTCCGGTGCCGCGGTGGGCGTACCGGAGTGTGTTCAGGAGGTCGGGGCGGCGCGGGTCGAGCAGTGCGGCGGCCGCGCCCTGGTCGGTGAGCAGGGGGCGCCAGGGCATGCCGGGGGTGCCGGGGGCGGCGAAGGCGGTGACGGTGCGGCCGGTCACGGTGAAGGCGAGCCGGCAGGGGGCTTGAAGGCGGACCGTCGCGCGGGCGGTCGTGGTGGTGGCGGCGGGGGTGGTGACCTCGATGCTGAGGGTGCCGCCGGCGGGGGTGTGCGCGTGGTGGCGCACCCGCAGTGCCCGGTCTCCGGCCGTGTTCTGCAGGCCGCAGGTCACGGTGGCGCCGGGCGCCAGGGCGGCGATGTCCACCACGACGGTGGCGAAAGGCGCGGCCGGGCCCGCCGGGGCGAGCTGGTGCGCGGGCGCGGTGGTGCGCGCACCGGTGTCGTGCTGCACGAACGCCGTGGGCAGCAGGTCCAGGGGGCGGTAGCGGTGGGCGGGGGTGAAGTGCGGCCCCACCGGTGCGCCGGGGCCCCTCGCGCGGGCGGGCGCCGTGCCGCGGGCCGCGAGCAGGGCGGCGGCGAGCGAGCCGAGGACTGCGCGGCGGCTGAGCCGGTGCCGGCGGGCGGTCACGCGGTGGCTCCCCGGTCCTCGCCGGGTGCCGCCGCAGGCTCGGGGACACCGGGCAGCAGCGGGGGCACGGCGGGGAGTTCGGGCGCGGCGTCGATGGCCTCGGGGGTCAGGCGGTGCTCCGCGGGGAAGTGTTCCGCGCTGGTCCGTGCCGGGGCTTCGGTGCTGCGCCAGGCGTACCAGCAGCGCGGGCACTGCCGTACCTCCCACACGGCGGCGCCGCCCTCGGGTGCGGCGGTGACGGTCTCGGCGTGGTCGTACAGGCAGCGTGGGCACGTCATGGTGCGGCTCCTGTGGATGGTCGGGGTCCCTGGGCCCAGGACGTCAGCCGCGTCAGCCATTCCTGGGTCCGGGGCGCGTCGGTCACCGCCGTGGTGTGCCGGCCGCGGTGGTCCGGCGGCACGGGCGTGGTCGCGTCCAGGACGATCTTGCCGCTGATGCCGGTGGGCGACGAGGACGGGTCCAGGGGCAGGACGGGCATGCCGGGCAGGTGGATCACGTCCTGGGACGGGTTGAACTTGGTGGACAGCGCCCACATCACCTGCGGCAGGTCGAAGGGGTCCACGTTCTCGTCGACCACGACGACCACCTTGCAGTAGCCCAGGCCGTGCGGGGTGGTGGTCAGCCGCAGGCCGACCGCGCGGGCGAAGCCGCCGACGCGGGAGCGGGTCGAGACGATGGCGACCAGGCCGTGGGTGTACATCGCGTTGACGGCGACGACCTCGGGGAACTCCGCGCGCAGCTGCCGCAGCAGCGGCACACAGGTGGCCGGGCCCATCAGGTAGTCGATCTCGGTCCACGGCAGGCCGAGGTAGAGGTGTTCGAAGATCGGGTCGGTGCGGTGGGAGATCCGGTCGATCCGGATGACGGGCATCCTGCGGCCCCCGGAGTAGTGGCCGGTGAACTCCCCGAAGGGGCCCTCGATCTCGCGTACCCGGGACTCGATGACGCCTTCCATCAGGACCTCGCAGCCCCAGGGCACGTCCAGGCCCGTCAGCGGGGCGCGGGCGAGCGGTGCGGGGGTGCCGCGCAGTGCCCCGGCCAGTTCGTACTCCGACTCCTCGTAGGCCATGGGGGTGGCGGCGACCAGGGAGATCACCGGGTCGTTGCCCAGGGCGACGGCGACGGGCAGGTCCTGGCCGCGTTCCTCGGCGGCGCGCAGGTGGCGGGCGATGTCGTGGATGGAGCCCGGCTGGATGCCCAGCCGGCGCCGGCCCTTGCACTGCAGGCGGTAGATGCCGACGTTCTGCTTGCCGAAGTGGTCGGGGTCCTCGGGGTCGCGGGTGACGACGGCGGCCTTGTCGACGTAGAAGCCGCCGTCGTGCGCGTTGAGGCGGAACAGCGGCAGGACCCGGTAGAGGTCGATGTCCTCGCCGAGCAGCGTGTGGGCGAGGAAGGGCGGGCCGGGGCGGTGTTCGGCCGGGAGCGGGAAGGAGTCCCAGCGGCGGCTGAACTCGGCGACCTGCTCGCGTACCCCGGTCGTGGGCGGCAGGTCCAGGGCCAGGGCGTGGTTGGCCCAGGAGCCGTGCACGTTGAGCGCGACGCGGCCCGCGGCGTAGCCGGTGACGCTCTCGAAGCACAGGGCGGGGGCCCGCGGGCCCATCCGGGCCGCGGCGGTGGCGGCGGCGGCCAGGTCCGGTTCGGGGGCGGCCGGCTCCGTGATCCGCAGCAACTGGCCGTGTTCGTCCAGGGCTTCGAGGTAGCCGCGCAGGTCGTCGTACGGCACTGGTCGCCTTTCGTCGGGTGGGGTGCTTCCGCGGGTGTACGGGGGTGCTTCTGCTGCGGGCGGGGTCAGGAGGTGGCGCGCAGCCGGGCCGCGCGCATGCCCTCCCAGCGGGGCGCGGGGGTGTCCAGGCCGAACTGGTCCAGGATCCGCGCGACCAGATGGTCCACCAGGTCGTCGATGGTGTGCGGCCGGTGGTAGAAGGCGGGCACGGGAGGCATCACGACGGCGCCCATCCGGGTCAGGGTCAGGAGGTTCTCCAGGTGGATCTGGTTCAGGGGGGTCTCGCGCGGTACGAGGACCAGGCGGCGGCGTTCCTTGAGGGTGACGTCGGCGGCGCGGGCGATCAGGCCTTCGCTGTAGCCGGTCCTGATCGCGGCGAGGGTCTTCATGCTGCACGGGGTGATCGCCATGCCGTCGGTGCGGAACGAGCCGCTGGCCAGGGTGGCGCCCAGGTCGTCGGCGGCGTGGCTCACGTCGGCGAGCGCGGCGGCCTCGGCCGCCGTCCACGGCGTCTCCAGGCTGATGGTGGTGCGGGCCCAGCGGCTCATCACGACATGGGTCTCGACGCCGGGGTGCGCGGCGAGGGCTTGCAGGAGCCGGATGCCGTAGAGGGCGCCGGTGGCCCCGGTGATGCCGACGACGATCCGGCGGCGCCGCCCGGACCCCCGGGCGGCCTCGGCGCACGGGTCAGCAGCCATGTCCGGCCCCTCTCACCGCTCCCGCTCCGCAGGCGGGTCCGGGGGCGGTGCGCAGGGCCTGCACCACGTCGGCGGTGAAGGGGGTGGCCGCGCAGCGTTCGCGGGCGTACTCCAGGGCCAGGGCGTGGAAGGCGGGCGTGAAGTCGGCGACGGCGTCGGCGACCAGGAAGGGCTGGACGTCGCAGGTGAACGCGTCGACCGCGGTCATCAGACAGCCGATGTGCGCGTACACACCGCAGATGACCAGCTGGTCGCGCCCCAGGCGGACGAGGCGTTCCTTCAGGTCGGTGCGGGCGAAGGCGCTGTAGCGCCACTTGGTCAGGACGGCTTCGCCCTCGCGGGGCGCCACCTCGGGCGGGATCTCCCGGTGGGCGGGGTCGCCGGTCATACCGGGGCCCCAGATGTCGTGCAGGAGTCCGCGCTGCGCACGGGTCATGTCGCCGGGCTGGGCGGTGTAGAGGACGGGGACGCCCGCCTCACGGGCGGCGTCGACGATCTGCGCGGTGTGGTCCAGGAGTTGGTGCAGGGGGGCGACGCCGGGGGCGAAGAAGCCGAGGAAGTAGCGTTGCATGTCGTGGACGAGCAGCGCCGCGCGGTCCGGGGCGGGCCGCCACATCTCGTTCAGGTCGGCCGGGTCTTTCGGGGTCCGCCGGGAGGGGTGCGCTGCGGCGGGCATCGGGTAGGTCACGTCGGCGGGTATCCGCACCGCGAGTCCTCCTCAGGCATAGGAAAAAGGGGGGCGAGGGCCGGGCCGGGTTCAGCGGCCGAGCGCGGCGCCGCCGTCCACGTACAGGTCGTGCATGGTGATGTGGGACGCCGCGGAGGAGACCAGGAACAGCACGGCGTCGGCGATGTTCTGCGGCGCGGCGATCCGGCCCAGCGGGATGCCCACGCGGTAGGCGCCCGGGTCCCCGTGGAGGGTGGCGCTCTCGCCCTGCGGGTCGTGCCACAAGTCGTGCAGCATGGGGGTGTGCGTGGAGCCGGGCGCGACGATGTTGCAGCGCACTCCGTACGCGGCCAGTTCGAGGCCGAGGGTCTTGGTGAACGAGGTCGCCGCGGCCTTCGACGCGCCGTAGGCGGCCATCTGCGAGCGCGGTACGGAGGCGGCGTTGGAGGTGACGGTGACGATGGCGCCGCCGCGCCGCCGCGCCATGCGGCGCCCGACCGCCCGGGACATGTGGAACACGCCGGCCGTGTTCACCGCGAACGTCTCCGTCCAGTCCTCGTCGCTGAGGCTGAGGGCGGGGGCGGCCCGCATCACTCCGGCCACGTTGGCGAGCACCTCGATGGGGCCGAGCTCGTCCTCGATCCGGGCGACGGCGGCGTCGACGGCGGTGCTGCTTGTGACGTCGAGCGGGTGGGCGTGGGCGCGGCCGCCCGCTTCGCGGACGTCCTCGACCAGGGCGGTGAGGGGTCCGGTGGCGGCGTCGGCCGCGGCCACGCGCAGCCCGTGGGCGGCGAGTGTGCGTACGACGGCGGCGCCGATGCCGCCGGCCGCGCCGGTGACGAGCGCGACGGCCCCCTGCCCGGCCTGCCCGCTCTGTGCGCCCGGCTCTTGCCGCGCTTGCCGCGCGGGGGGTGCGGCGGGCTGGGCCGTGGGGTCTGGGGTGTGCCGGGTGTCCGGGGCGTGCCGGGTGTCCTTGCCTGTCATCGGGTCCTCCCCCGTGTGTGGGCCGGCCTGCGGCCGGTGTTCAGGCCCAGGTGTTCAACAAGCGGCGTGCCTGTTCCGGGTTGAGCCGCGGGTCGCACAGCGTCGTGTAGCGCTCGCCGAGCTGGTCCTCGCGGTGCACGGGGCCGCCCACGCACTCGGTCACCTCGTCGGCCGCCACCTCCAGGTGGACGCCGCCCGCGTGCTGGCCCTGCCGGTCCAGGACGGTGCGGAAGGCCGCGGCCTCGGCGATCAGGTCGGGCAGGTAGCGGGTCTTGCGGCCGCCGGCGGCCCGTACGGTGTTGCCGTGCATCGGGTCGCACAGCCACACCACCGGATGCCCCGCCCGCCGCACGGCCGCCACGAGGGGCGGCAGCGTCCGGGCGATGCGGGCGCGGCCCATCCGCACGATGAGGGTGAGCCGTCCCGGGGTGCGGTCGGGGTCCAGGACCCGGCACAGCAGCAGCACGTCGTCGGGGGTGGCGGTGGGGCCGATCTTGCAGGCCACGGGGTTGGCGACGGAGGCCAGGAGCGCCACGTGCGGGGAGCCGGGGCCGCGGGTGCGTTCGCCCACCCAGGGCAGGTGGGTGGAGGTGAGCAGGGGCGGGCCGGTGCCGGGGGTGCTGCGGACGAGTGCGGCCTCGTAGTCCCGTATCAGGGCTTCGTGGCTGGCCCAGGGGCCGTCCACGCCGGTGTGCGGTTGGCGCTGCTCGCGCAGGGCGTGGAAGACGTGTGCGCTGGCGTCGTAGGCCCGCAGCATGCGCCGCGGGTCGGGGCGGCGGGCTGTGGGGGTCGCCTCCTCGGAGTTGACCATGTGGCCGCGGAAGGCGGGCAGTTCACGGCCGCCGACGCGTTCGGTGGGCCGGGAGCGCGGTTTGGCGAACTGTCCTGCCATCCGGCCGATGCGCACCACTTCGCGACCGGAGCCGCGCTGGAGGTGGTCGCCCAGCGCGACCAGGACGGCGACGCGGTGGGCGGCCCGGTCCGGGTCGCACTCGGCCAGGCTCTCCGCGCAGTCCCCGGCCTGCAGCACCAGGCGCTCGCCGCGGGCGACGGAGGCGAGCGCGGCGCGCAGCCGCCGGGTTTCGGTGGCGTCGACCAGCGGGGGTGCCGCGGCCAGGCGGGCGATGACGCCCGGCAGGGCCGGGTGGTGGCTCCAGTGGGGTTCCTGGCCGGGTCCTTCGGCGCCGCCGTGCGGTGCCGGGGTGGTGGTCAGGAGGGCCGCCGGTGCTGCCGGGTGGCCCGCGGTGCCGCTCATGCGCTCCTCCGTGCGGGGTGGGTGGCGGGTGCGGGGCGCCCGGTCAGGGCGCTGCGGGTGAGGTGGGCGATCAGGTCGATGCCGTTCCTGGTGAGCACCGACTCGGGGTGGAACTGGGCCGAGGTGTAGCCGGGGCCGTGCAGGCCGTGGACGTCGCCGGTCCGCGGGTCGCGGGAGACGAGGACCTCGCTCGCGCGGGGGCCGGGGACGCGGCCGGTGTCGGCGTAGGCGGCGAAGGAGTTGTAGAAGCCGACGTGTTCCCTGCGTCCGAAGAAGTCGATCTCGCGTTGCAGTCCCTGGTGGGGCACGGGCCGTGCCCGCAGGCGCAGGCCCAGCGTGCGGGCGAGGATCTGGTGTCCCAGGCAGACGGCGACGAAGGCGGTCGGCCCGTTCAGGAGTTTCTCGGTCACCAGGCGCAGGGTGCGGATGCGCGGGTCGGCGTCGTTGCGGGGGTCGCCGGGTCCGGGTCCGAGGACGACGAGGTCGGGGGCGGCCCGGGTGAGGCGGGTGGCGGCCCGGTGGTGTGCGAGGACGGTGGTGCGGGCGCCGAGTGCGCGCAGTTGGACGGCGAGCATGCCGGTGAAGGTGTCCTCGGCGTCCACGACCAGGGTGTCCACGCCGAGCAGCGGGAGGGCGGGCGGCGGGCCGGTGCCGGTGGCCGCGGTCCGCTCCGCCAGCCAGAAGCCGGCCAGCGGCCTGTTGCGCCGCTTCAGTGCCTCGCGCACCCGGGGGGCGGCGGACAGCGCGGAGGCGCCGGGGCCCGGTGCGGGGTGCGGCGGTGCCGCGGGGTGCGGCGGCGGCTGTTCCCCGGCCAGGCGCAGCCCTGCCGCCTGGAGCAGTCCCGCGGCCTTGGCGCGTGTCTCCGCGGCCTCCGAGGCCGGGTCGGAGTGGCGTACCAGGGTGGCGCCGACGCTCAGGGTCAGGGCGCCGGTGGCATCGAGTGCGGCGGTGCGGATGAGGATGGCGGAGTCCAGGGCGGGGCGGCCGTGGCGGTCGGTGTCGATGAGGGCGGCCACCCCGCTGTAGTAGCCGCGGCTGTCCTTCTCGTGCCGGGTGATGACGCGGCAGGCGTTCTCCAGGGGGCTGCCGGTCACGGTGGGCGCGAACATCGTGGCCCGCAGGATGTCCACCGGGTCCCGGTCGCTGTCGCCCTCCAGGAGGTACTCGGTGTGGGTCAGGTGGGCCATCGTCTTCAGGTAGGGGCCGCGCAGCCGGGCACCGTGCTCGCACACTCCGGCCATCATCTTGAGTTCCTCGTCGACGACCATGGACAGTTCGTCGGTCTCCTTGGGGTCGGCGAGGAAGGCGACCAGGCCGTCCTCGTCGGCCCCCGCGGGCGGGTGCCGGTAGGTGCCGCTGATGGGGTTCATCACCGCGCGGCCGCCGTCCAGGCTGACGTGCCGCTCGGGGCTGGCGCCGACGAAGGTGCGGTCCCCGGTGTGCACCACGAACGTCCAGTAGGCGCCGGGCTGGCGTGCCAGGCGGGCGAACATGGCCAGGGCCGTGCGGTGGGGCGCGCCGGGGAGCTGGGCGCTCAGGGTGCGGCGGATGACGAAGTTGGCGCCGGCGCCGGTGGTGATCTCCTCGTCGACGACACGGCGCACGACGTCGGTGTACGCGGTGTCGTCGAGGTCGAAGGCGGCCTCGGCCCGGCCCGGGGGCAGGGTGTCCAGGACCGCGAGGACGTCCGGGGCGCGGACCCGGACGCGTTCTTCGGCGTGCAGGGCCAGGACGGGTTCCTCGCCGTCGTGGCAGGCGAAGCCGCGCTCGGCGATCTGGCGGAAGGGCAGCAGGGCCAGGACGGCCCGCGCGGCCGGGGCGGCGGCCGGAGCCGAGGCTGCGGCCGGAGCCGGGGCTGCGGCCGGGACCGGGGCTGCGGCCGGGGTGCGGTGGCCGGTCGGTCCCCTCAACTCCCCCAGTTCCCGGAGTTCGTGTACGGGCCCGCGCAGCAGCTCCATGGTGTGCCTGCCGTGTGCGGCGGGCCGCCACAGCAGGGCGAAGGGGCCGGGGTGCGGCCCGATGAGGCGTTCGATCGCCGCCGTGGTGGCACGGTCGGCGGGTGCGGAGCCGGTGGTGGCGGATGGTTCTCCCACGTTCTTCCCTCCAGCGTGAGGAGGCCCCCTGTCCGTCGTGCGGCCGGGCCGGCCGCGGTCAAAGGACCACGCGCGGCGCGCTGTCAGGGGCGCCGCGGTGCGGTCAGCCTCTCCCGGGGCCCGGCGGGGGCACATCACGTGTTCTCGGGATCGGCGGGGGTGTGGTGTTCCAGGACCGCCCGGGTGAGTTCCACCCGGTTGTTGACGGAGAACTTCGCGAAGCACTGGCGCAGGTGGCTGTCGACGGTGTGCGGGGACAGGAAGAGCCGCTTGGCGACCTCGCGGTTGGTGAGCCCCTGGGCGACGAGCATGCCCACGCGGCGCTCGGACTCGGTCAAGGAGCCCCAGCCGGGTACCGGCGTCTGGTCCTTGGTGCTCGCGGGCCGCGGCAGTTGCTCCTTTTCCAGGCGGCGGACGCGGCGGGCGTGCAGTTCGGCGCCGGCCTTCTCGTACAGGGACCGGGCCTGGTGCAGCCGGTTCGTGGCGCGCTCCTCCTGGTGGTCGGCGCGCAGCAGCACTCCGGCGCTCTCCAGGGCGGCGGCCAGGGCCAGCGGGCGGGCCGCGAGGCGCTGTTCCCGGTGGGCGAGTTCGGCGACGCGCACGTCGTCGTGCAGCACCGCTTCGGCGTGCAGGGCGGCGCCGTGCAGCGAGCGGACGGCGGGGTGGCGGGCCGCCAGGTCCTGCATCACGGCCACGACGGTGGCCGCCTGGGCGCGGGATCCCGAGCAGCGGGCGAGCCGTACCAGGAGCGCGGCGGCTCCCGGCTCGCGGACCAGGAGTTTGGGGCGGGTGGGCAGGGACCCGTACAGCGGCCGCAGGGTGCGGAAGGCGCCTTCGGGGTCGCCCTCGGCGTCCTGGAGCACGCCGCGCCGCCACAGCAGGTCCTCCAGGCCGCAGTCCAGGGTGTCGAAGGGGCCGAGCGCGGCACACCGCAGGTGGTAGCGGGCGGTGGTCACGTCGCCGCGCAGCAGCGCGAGGTGGCCGAGCAGGGCGAGGGCGGCGGAGCCGACGGGGCTGTGCGGTTCGGCGCAGGCGGCGGCGGTCTCGGCGGACTGAGCCGCCTCCTCCAGGCGGGCGGCGGCGAGTTGCAGGAGGGCGCGCTGGTGGTGCCACATCGGGCGCAGCCAGGTGTCGCCCTGGCGGTCGGCCTGCTGTTCGCCGAGCCGCAGCATGATCTCGGCCTCGGTGAGTTCGTCCTGGGCGACGAGTGCGGGGGCCATCATCAGGTGCGGGTAGTGGTGGGCGGTGTCGCGGCCGCCGAGGTGGGCGAGCTGCATGGCCTGGCAGGCGCGGGAGACCGCTTCGTCCAGGTCGCCCGCGTCCAGGGCGCAGCGGCTGAGGATCATGTCGGCGAGCAGCCGGGTGAGCAGGTCGCCGCTCTGTTCGCCGGTGTGCAGCGCGGTGCGGGCGGTGCGCAGGGCGGCCTCGGGTTCGTGGTCGCACAGGTGGGCCACGCTGCGGGCGGTGAGCAGGCGGGCGCGGTGCAGGGGGGTGAGGGTCTCCTCGTCGAGGAAGCCGATGGCCTGTCCGGTCAGTCCGTCGTTGCGTCCGGTGTAGAGCCAGGCGGAGGCGACGGCGAGCAGGGTGCGTACCTGGGCGGGCCGGTCGGTGGTCGCGTGGTCGCGGCCGTGCAGGACGCTGGCGACCAGGGCGCGGGCCTCCTCGTGGTGGCCGACGGTGGCAAGGAGGCGTACGGAGCCGGTGACGGCCTTGGTGGAGTGGCTGGTGCGCTCGATGAAGGCGAAGAGGCGGCCTGCGGTGTCCTCGCCGGGGCGGCTGCCGAGGGTGATGTGGCGGGCGATCTCGTCGGCGGGGCCCTCGTCGCACTGCAGCAGGGCGGCGGCCTCGCGGTGCAGGGCGGTGCGGGTGGCTTCGGGCAGGTTCTCGTACACGGCGTCGCGGATCAGCGGGTAGCAGAAGTCGATGCCCTGTTTCCGTTCCACCAGGACGCCTTTGGCCAGGGCCTCGTCCACGGCGGCGGCGACCTGCATGGTGCGCCAGCCCAGCAGGGCCTTGGCTTCGTGCAGGCTGCACGGGCGGTCGAAGACGGCCAGGGCGGGCACCAGCCAACGGGCCTCTCCGGACAGGTCGTCGATGCGCAGGGCCACCGCGTCGCGGACCCGCCGGGGCAGTTCGTCGCTGCGCAGTCCGGCGCGTCCGGCGCGGACGCGCACCAGGTCCTCGTCCGCGAGCGCGTCGAGCAGCAGCCACACCAGGCCGGGGGCGCCGCCGCAGCGGTTCAGGAGTTGCAGGAGGCGGGGTTCCATGGCGGCGCCGAAGGCGCCGGCGCCCATGCCCTCCACGGCCGCGGCGTCCACGGGCCGCAGGCGCAGCCGGGTGGCGTGCCGGGAGGCGATCTCCTCCAGGGCGGCGCTCGCGGCGCTGACCTCGCGGCCGGTGCGGCGGGCGACGAGCCACAGGACGGGCAGGTGGGCGGTGTCGCGGATCAGCTCGAGCAGGAGCCGGGCGGTGGTCGCCGACAGGCGTTCGGCGGTGTCGACCGGGATCAGGACCGGGCGGACGCGGCTGTTGAGTTCGTGGATGCGTGCGCGCGCGTTGTCGGCGGCGACGAGGGCCTCGCCCGGGGCGGTGCGCAGCCCGAGCCGCGCGGCCTCGCTGCGGGCGAAGGCGAGCAGGTGGCTCTTTCCGATGCCCTCGGGGCCTTCCGTCATGAGGCAGCCGCCGGTACCGTCGCGTAACTGCTCCAAGAGGCGGCACACATGGGCTGCTTCGGCGTGCCGTCCCGGGACGGCCGTCTTGCCGGGCACTGTCAGTCCAGTTGAGAACACGTCCCGATCTCCCTCGGATCAATGACGGTGCCGGCCCCGACGCATACCGGCGTACGGCCGCGGGAGCGGCCCGTGCCGCACAGCGTAGGGCGGCGTGTTCCGGCGGGCGGCGGATGCGTGGATGGGAGCAGGTCACGGGTCGTGTGACCACACAGCAGGACCGGGGTCTCCTGATGTGCTGCGAGTCGGCACAGTCGTGGGTTGAATCAGTCGCTGATTCCTGTGTCGCTGTCGGCCACCGACAGCACGGCGCGTCCGCTGCTGATCCACCCCCCGTGGACGTTCCGCATCCGCTCGTCCTCTGCGGATTCCCTGCTGGGGATCGATGCGTACGCGTCGTGGCTGCGGTTGTTCGCATCGCCCAGAAATCCATGGATACATCACTTCGCGCGCGGAAGACAGCTTTCCAAACCCCGCGGGGGACCCGCGGCGTCGCGGTGCGGGCACAGCGGGGATATCCCGTGTTCGCGTGAGGTGGCCGCGGACCCTGCCGTACCAGGCTGACGGTGGCCGACCCGGCCGCGTCCCGCCGACGTGGCCGGCCCGGCCACGTCCTGTCGACGCCGGTGCGAGCGGCACCGGCTCCCCTTCTTCCTTTCCTCCAGGAGGCAGCCGGTGCGCCGTCGTTGTCTGCTCGGCACCGCGGCGGGGCTCGCCGTGTCGGGCTCCGTCCCCGCGTGGGCGGGGTCCGCCGCGGCGGTGCCGCCCGGCCCGGCCGCGGGGGCGGGCTCCGCCCCCGTCGTGGTGACCACGGCGGGAGCGGTGCGGGGGGTGCGGGAGGACGGCGTCGCGGTGTTCCGGGGGGTGCCCTATGCCCGGCCGCCGGTGGGTCCGCTGCGCTTCGCGCCGCCCCTGCCGCCGCAGCCGTGGCCGGGGGTGCGCGAGGCGGTCGCGTTCGCGCCGCCGTTCGTGTCCCCCAGCGCCCGCGACGGCAGTGAGGACGCCCTCTACGCCAACGTGTGGAGCCCGGACACCGCCGGGCGCAGCCCCGTGCTGGTCTATGTGCACGGCGGCGCCTGGCGGCACAACTCCGCCACCCGTCCCACCTATGACGGCGCTCGCCTGGCACACCGCGGCGATCTTGTCGTGGTCACCTTCAACTACCGGCTCGGCTGCTTCGGCTGGGGCCTGCACGAGGGGTTCGGCGCGGGCGACGCGGCGGCCAACTGGGGGCTGCAGGACCAGGCCGCGCTGCTGCGCTGGGTGCACGACAACGCCCCCGCCTTCGGCGGCGACCCGGACCGGATCGTGGTGTGCGGCACCTCGGCGGGCGGCTCCAGCGCCTGGCAGCTCGCCCTGCACCCGCGCACCCGCCCCCTGATCAGCCGCCTCGTGCCCATCAGCACCGCCCATGTGTGGACCCCGCTGGCCGGCTTGACCCCCGCCGACTCGCGCACCACCTACGAGGGGGTGGCGCGGCGTCTGGGCACCACGGTGGGCGGCCTGCGCGAACGGGGCGCCCTGGAGGTCCTGGACGCCTGGGAGGAGCGGTTCGCGGGCGCGCCCGGACAGCGGCCGGTGGCCAGCGGGCGGTTCTTCCGAGGGCCCGTGCCGGACGGGCGGTGGATGCGCGGATACGACCACCGGCTGCCGACGCCCGACCTGCCCATGCTGGTGATCAACACCAGGACCGAGGGCTCCTTCTTCACCGACCGCACGGCGCCCGCCCCGGCCACCCCCGGCCAACTCCGTTCCATGGCACGCCAGTTCCTGCTGCTGGGCACGGAGGAGGTGCCCGTCGCGCTGCTGGAGGGCGCGCTGGCGGCCTACCGCGACGCCGCGCTCGCCGACGGCCTGCCGCACGACCCTTTCACGCTCTACACCGAGCTGTACGGCGACGGCCTGTTCCGCGGCCAGATCCTGCGGCTCGCCGCCCGCCGCGCCCGCGAGAGCGGACACCCGCTGTACCACATGGACTTCGCCCACCCCGTACGTCCGCCGGGCCACGGCACCCCGCACGAGGCGACGTCGCCGTTCCTCTTCGCCACCCACGGCAGCGCGCAGAACGCGCCGGTGTTCGGGGACGGCCCGCTGGAGCGCGAGGTGGCGGCCGCCTTCATCGACCTGGTGGCGTCCTTCGCGCACACCGGGCGCCCGCAGAGCCCCACCGCACCCGCCTGGCCCCGGTTCACCCCCGCCGAGCCCCGTTCCCTGGTGCTCGGCGGGGACCGGGTGGCGCACGTCGCCACCACGCCCAAGCTGCGCCAACTGCACTTCTGGGACCGGGCGGACTGGCTGCCCCGCACCTGAGCGCGGCCCCGGCCCGCGTCCCGCCATCGCCCCCGGGCACCTCCGGGGCCCCTGTCCCCCGGCCGGCGGCCGGGGCCATCCCGACGAGAGGACCACCATGTCCGACGCACGACACGAGCGCTACCTGGTGATGGGTGCGACCGGCGCCCAGGGCGGCGCGGTGCTGCGGCAGCTGTCCGAGCGGGGCCACAGCGTCGTGGGGATCGCGCGCGGCGCGGACCGGCCGGGCGCGCTGCCGCCCGGAGTCCACCCGCGCCCCGTGGACCTGGGCGATCGCACGGCGCTGCGCCGCTCCTTCGAGGGCGTCTCCCGGGTGGCGGCGAGCCTCCCGCTGGTCTACGACGCCGATCTCGCGGCCTCCTACGCCGACAACCTGGTGTACGCCGCCAAGGTGGCGGGCGTGCGCAGGCTGGTGTTCAACACGAATCTGCCGGTGCCGCCCGAGCCGACCGGCTATCCGGCGTTCGAGACCCGGCGGATCGCCGAGGAGGCGCTGCGGGTCAGCGGCCTGCCGGTGACGGTGCTGCGGCCGCCGCTGTATCTGGACAACCTGTTCGGCCCCGGGCACGCCCCGGCCCTGGTCGACGACGGGGTGCTCGCCTTCCCGCTGCCCGCCGCCCTGCCGGTGAGCTGGATGTCCCTGCACGACATGGCCGCGGTCACGGTCGCCGCGCTGGAGGGCGGCGACGAACTGGTCGGCTCGGCGCTGAAGGTCGGGGGCCCGCAGCCCGTGACCGGGCCGCGCCTCGCGGCCCTCTTCGCGGACGTCCTCGGCCGGGACGTCGCCTTCCACGCCATGGACCCGGCCGACTTCGAGGCCGCCGTCGGCGCGGTCCTCGGCCCCGAGCTCGGCGCGGGCATCGCCGGCGGCTACCACTGGGCCCACGCCTCGGCCACCGACGACACCTTCACCGCCGACGCCGCGGCCGTCGAGAAGCATTTGGGCGTGCAGCTCACACCGCTCGCCCAGTGGATCGCCGCACAGCCCTGGGACCAGTGGGCGCGGTCCTCCGGCTGACCCGGCCGGCCGACGCTCCCGAGGCACGCACCGAGCCGGAGCGCACCCCCGAAGAGGAGGAAACGCAGTGGAACTGAGGACGCTGGGCCGCACCGGAATGCAGGTCAGCCCGCTGTGTCTGGGCACGATGATGTTCGGTGTCTGGGGCAACGCGGACGCCGGTGACGCGGTCGGCGTGATCGAGGCGGCCCTGGACGCCGGGATCAATTTCGTGGACACCGCCGATGTCTACTCCTGGGGCGGCTCGGAGGAGATCGTCGGCAAGGCGGTGGCGCCGCGCAGGGACGAGGTGGTGCTCGCCACCAAGTTCCACTTCCCGATGGGCCAGGGCCCGCACCGCTCCGGCAACTCGCGGCGCTGGCTCACCCGCGCCGTGGAGGACAGCCTGCGCCGCCTGGGCACCGACCGGATCGACCTGTACCAGGTGCACCGGCCCGATCCCGAGACGGAGTTGGAGGAGACCCTGGCCGCGCTCGACGGCCTGGTCACCGCGGGCAAGGTGGTCGCGGTCGGCACCACCACCTTCCCCGCCGAGCAGCTCGTGGAGGCCCAGTGGGCCGCCCGGCGCCGCCACCTGGTGCGGCCGCAGACCGAGCAGGCACCGTACTCGCTGCTCAACCGCGCGGCGGAGGCGGCGGTGTTCCCCACCTGCCAGCGCCACCAGCTGGGCGTGACGACCTGGAGCCCGCTGAGCGAGGGCTGGCTGACCGGCAAGCACCAGGGCGAGATCGACCTGAGCCGGGGCCGCCAGGCCGCCCACCGCGCCACCTTCGACGTGCGCCTGGCCGGCAACCGGCGCAAGCAGCAGACCGTGACCGAACTGGCCGGGCTGGCCGCGGAGGCCGGGCTGACGCTGATGCAGCTGGCCCTCGGTTTCGTCCGCAACCACCCGGCGGTGACCTCGGTCCTGATCGGCCCGCGCACCCGGGAGCAGCTGGAGGGCCTGCTCGCGGCCGCCGACACCGTCCTGGACGCCGGCCTGCTCGACCGGATCGACGCCCTCGTGCCGCCCGGCACGGTGCTCAACCCCGCCGACTCCCACTACACGCCGGAGGCGCTCGCCGATCCGGCGCTGCGGCGCAGGCAGGGCGTCGGCCGCCGCGTCGCCCCGGCCTGGGAGCGCCGCGGGCCCTCCGCCCCGCCGCGGCCCTGACCCGGCGAGGCGCCGGACGGAAGGAGACACCCCCATGGACACGGAGAGGAAACACCCATGGACACCCTGACGGACATCGGCAAGGAGGTCCGCGCGGCGGTCGCCGAGGGGCGGCCCGTGGTCGCCCTGGAGTCCTCGCTCATCGCCCACGGGCCCGGCTACCCGCAGAGCGTGGAGATCGCCCTGGCCCTGGAGAAGGCGGTGCGGGACGCGGGCGCGGTGCCGGCGACCCTGGGGATCGCCGGGGGCCGCTTCGTGGTCGGCATGGACGAGACGACCATCGACCGGTTCGGGCGGGCCAAGGACGTCCCCAAGGTCAGCGCCCGCGACATCGGCCGGGTGCTGGTCGGCGGCGGGCTCGGCGCGACCACCGTGGCCTCCAGCATCGTGATCGCCGAGCGCGCCGGGATCCCGGTGTTCTCCACCGCGGGCATCGGCGGGGTGCACCGCCGCGCCCAGGAGACCTTCGACATCTCCGCCGATCTTCAGCAGTTCACGCGCAGCCGGATGGCGGTGGTGTGCGCGGGGTCCAAGTCGATCCTGGACCTGAAGCTGACCGCCGAGGTGCTGGAGAGCGCCGGGGTGCCGGTGCTCGGCTACCGCACCGACACGCTGCCCGCCTTCTACGTACGCGAGTCGGACGTGCCGGTGCCGCGGGTCGACGACCTGGCCGAGGCGGCGCGGTCGGTGCTGCTGCACTGGAAGGTCAACCAGGTCGGTTCGGTCCTTTTGACCTCGCCGATCGAGGAGCGGGACGCGCTGGACGGCGAGGAGGTCGAGCGGGTCATCACCCGGGCCCTGGCCGAGGCGGACGCGGCGGGCGTGGCCGGCAACGCGATCAGCCCGTTCCTGATGCGCAGCGTCGGCAGGGCCACCGCGGGCCGCGCGGGCGCCGCGACACGCTCCGTCCTGATCAGCAACGCCCGCCTGGCGGGCGAGTTCGCGGTCGCGCTGTCGGCCGTGCGGGAGGAGCACTGACATGGCCGGCACCACCGCGGTACCCGGTCCCGTGCGCCGGGGCGTGATCTTCGACCTGGACGGCACCGTCGCCGACACCGCGCCCGCCATCACCGCTGTCACCGCCGAGATCCTCACCGGGATGGGGCGCTCCCCCGTGGAGTCGGAGATCCGCGCCCGGGTCGGCAGGCCCCTGGACCAGAACTTCGCCGAACTCCTTGGTGTGCCCCCCGGCCATCAGGACGTCACGGCCGCGATGGACCACTACCGCCGGCTGTTCGGGGCCCATGTGCGCTCCCGCGGGCGCGGGCTGCTCTTCCCCGGTGTCGTCTCCGGGCTCCTTCAGCTGCGCGAGGGCGGGCGGAAGCTGGGCATCGCCACCTCCAAGGTGCACGCGGCGGCCGTCAGGACCGTCGAACTCACCGAGATCCGCGACCAGTTCGACGCGATCGCGGGGCACGACAGCGTGCCCCGCGGCAAGCCGCACCCGGACATGGCGTGGAAGGTGGCCAAGGACCTCGGCCTGGCCCCGCGGGAGTGTGTCGTCGTGGGCGACGGGATCGGCGACATCGAGATGGGCGTCGCCGCCGGCATGGCCACCATCGGCGTCAGCTACGGCGTCGCCGGGGCGACGGATCTCCTGGCGGCCGGCGCGGACACCGTCGTCGACTCCTTCGACGCCGTCGTCACGGCGGTGCTGAGCAGTGTTCCGGCCGGCGCGTGAGCGGCGGGCCGCCCCCGCCCGGCCGGGCGGACCATCCCTTCAGGCCCCCTCGGGCCTCTTCAGGCAGCGGGAGAAACGATGACATCCCTCAGGCCCGCCCCTGCGCGGACCGTCGAGACCAGGGCGGACGACGCCGCGACGCGGGCGCTGCTCGTGCGCATGGCCTACGGCTACATGACCTCGCAGGCGATCCACACGGCGGTGCGGCTGCGCGTCCCCGAGCTGCTGGGCGACGGCGAGCGCGACAGCGTCGAACTGGCCCTGCTGACCGGCACGCACGCGCCGTCCCTGCACCGTCTGCTGCGCGCGCTCACCGCGTTCGGGGTGCTGCGGGAGACGACGCCCGGCCGTTTCGCCAACGCGCCCACCGGGGCGCTCCTGGCCCCCTCGGCGCCCGGCCATCTCGCCGACATCACCCGCCTGTTCTGCGGGCAGGAGTTCTGGAGCTCCTGGAGCCGCCTCACCCACAGCATCACCACCGGCGAGGCCGCCTTCGACACCGTGTACGGGACCGACTTCTACGACCACGTCGCCCGCCACCCCGAGTTCGCGCAGCTCTTCGGCGACGCGATGGCCGCCAACGCCGCCTTCGAGGCACCGTTCGTCGTCGCCGGGTTCGACTTCTCCCCGTACCGCACGCTGGTGGACGTGGGCGGCGGTGACGGAACGCTGCTCGCCGCGATCCTGTCCGCGCACCCCGAAGGGCGCGGCGTCGTCCTGGAGACGCCCGCGATGGCCGTCCAGGCCCGCGAGAAGCTCGCCGCCGCCGGTCTCGCCGCCCGCGCCGAGGTCGTGCCGGGCGACTTCTTCGACCAGGTGCCCGCCGGCGGGGAGGGCTATCTCCTCAAGAGCGTGCTGCACAACTGGGACGACGAGCGGTGCGTCGGCATCCTGCGCCGGTGCCGGGAGGCGATGGAGGAGACCGGCACGCTCCTGGTGGTCGAACCCGTCCTGCCGGACACCGCCCGGGCGTCGGTGTGCGTGGAGAGCGCCTTCAGCGACCTCAACATGCTGGTCCTCACCGCGGGCGGCTTCGAGCGCACCGAGCGGCAGCTGCGTGACATCTTCACCCGGGCCGGATTCGCGCTGGAGTCGGTCTCGGCGACCATCGAGGCGACGGACTTCAGGGTCGTACGGGGACGGCCGGTGCCGCGATGACCTCCGGACAGGCCTCCGGGCACGCCTCCGGACAGGCTCCCGGGCACGCCTCCGGGCGGATTTCCGGACAGGTCTCCGGGGAGGCCGCCGGGGAGGTCGCCGGGCTGCCCCTCACCGGCCCCGCCCCGGGCTGCGGTACGGCGACCGGGGCGGGGCAAGGGCGCCGCCGGGGCCTGGTCGTCCACAAGTACGGGGGCAGTTCGCTCGCCACGCCGCAGCAGGTGCGCCGGGCCGCCGCGCGGATCAGCGCGGCGCGGGCCCGGGGCGAGCGCGTGGTCGTGGTGGTCTCCGCCCAGGGCGACACCACCGACCATCTCCTGGCCCGCGCCGCCGCGTTCACCGGCGCCGCGCCGCCCGGCAGCGCACTGCGCGAGAGCGACCAGCTCCTGGCCACCGGGGAGATCGCCTCGGCGGCCCTGACGGCGATGGCGCTGCACGGTCACGGCACCCCCGCCGTGTCCCTCACCGGCGGCCAGGCGGGCCTGCGGGTGCGGGGGCGGCACGGCGCGGGCCTGGTCGACCGGCTCGACCCCGGGCGGATCCTGGACCTCCTCGACGCGGGCACCGTCCCGGTCGTCGCCGGGTTCCAGGGCGTCGACGCCCGGGGCGAGACGGTCACCCTCGGCCGGGGCGGCTCGGACACGACCGCGGTCGCCCTGGCCGCGGGGCTGAACGCGGAGCGCTGCCTGATCCACACCGACGTGCCCGGTGTCTTCAGCGCCGACCCCCGCGTGGTCGCCGCGCCCCGGCTGCTGCCCCGCGTCCCCGTCGACGTCATGGCCGAGATGGCGTTCACCGGCGCGCGGGTGCTGCACTCGCGCGCCGTGGAACTGGCGGCCCTGCACCATGTGCCCACCCTCGTACTGAGCTCCGCCACGGAAGGACCGGGAACAGTGATCACCGGCATCTGCGGACCGGCCCTGGAGACCGCTCCGGCCGTCACCGCCATCACCCATGACGCGGACGTGGTGCGGGTGCTGCTGCGCTGCGCGGACACCGGCCGGGACCTGGCCCCGGACGTCCTGGGCATCCTGGCCCGGTACGCGCTGCCCGTCGACCTGGTGGCCCGGTCCGGGCCCGCGGAGGAGGAGTTCCGGATGGGCTTCGCCACCCGCCGCGGCGACTTCGCCGCCGCCCGCCCCGCGCTGGCCTCCCTCGCCCTGGCCCACGGCGGTGAGCTGCGCGTGGACGAACAGGTCGCGAAGGTGACGGTGGTGGGCACCGGCCTCGCCAACCGCCCCGAGTCCACGGCCCGCATGCTCAGCGCCCTCGCCCGGGCCGGTATCGCCACGACCTGGATCCTCACCTCCCAGATCCGCGCCTCGGCCCTGATCCCGCAGAAGCGCCTGGAGGAGGCGGTGCGGGTGCTGCACACGGCGTTCGCCCTGGACGTCGGGGAACAGGCCGAGCAGGCCGAGCAGACGGGACAGGCGGAGCAGGCGGAGCAGGGCTAGCTTCCTGGGCGTGCGACCGCACGCGAGGGGAGGTGGGCCCGCGGTCGACCGCGGGCGCACCTCCCTTTGTGTGCGGGTGCGTGCGGGTCAGTTGGCGGGCCGGGCAGCCGGATCCGGCAGCGGAACGCCGGACCCGGTGCCGGTGCCGGGTTCCGCGTGCACCGCTTCCCCGTCCTTCCGCGGCTCGGCGTCCCCCTGCGGCTCGGCGTCCCCCTGCGGCTCGCCGCCGGTCTGCGGCCCGGTGCCGGTCTGCGGCTCGCCGCCCCTGGGCAGCAGCGAGGTCAGTGCCGTGACGAGGACCAGGAGGCCGACGTTCCACCACAGGGTGCGCTGCATCGCCTCGGTGTAGGTCTCGGCGCGTGCCTCGGTGGCGGCGTCGGTCAGGGCCGGGGCGAGTGCGTCGCGGGAGGCGGCCGGGGCTGCGGCCAGGGCCTCGGGGCAGCCGCGGGGGGCGGCCGCGCCCTCCTGGTCGTCCATCCGGCTGCGGTGGCAGGCCTCGAAGGCGGTGACCACGCGGTCCTGGTCGGCGCCGGTGACGTCGACCGCGGCCAGGTCGGAGCGCAGTTCGGCGGTGACCGCGCCGGAGCCCGATCCCGCCTGGGAGCCGACGGCGCCGAAGAACAGCACCCCGATCAGGGCGACGCCGACGACGCCGCCCGCCTGCATCACGGCGTTGAAGACACCGGAGGCCGCGCCCGCGTCGGAGCCGGGCACCTGGAGCAGGCTCACATGGGTCGCCTGCGCCATCACCAGGCCCATGCCCAGGCCGCCGATGAGGAGCGCCGGGGTCAGGTGCCAGCCGCTGAGGCCGGTGCCCGCCCACTCGATGGTGGCGATCAGCAGCAGCAGGCCCAGGGCCATTCCCACGGCGCCCAGGGTGATGACGATCCGTTTGGGCGCGGCACCGGCGTTGCTGATGAAGATCGCGGCGAGGGTGACGCCGATCGGCCAGGGCAGGCTCGCGGTGCCCGCGGCGAGCGGCGAGTACCCAAGACCCTGCTGCAGATAGAGGGTCAGGACGAGGAAGAAGCCGATGATGGCGGTGAGGAAGGTGAGCATCACCACGAGGCCGCCGTTGAAGCCGCGCAGCCGGAACAGGGACGGCGGCACCAGGGGTGAGCCGTCCGTCGCCTGCTTGCGCCGCTGCCACAGCACGAAGAGCGCGATCACGGGCAGGGAGGCGGCCATCAGCGCCCAGCCCCAGCCGGGCCAGCCCAGTTCACGGCCCTGCAGCAGCGGGTAGAGGACGGCGAGCAGCGCGCCGGTGACCAGGACGACGCCCAGCGGGTCCAGGCGCAGCGGCTTCTCGCTCCTGGTCTCCGGCAGCAGGCGCGCGGCCATGACGAAGGCGCAGATGCCTACGGGGAGGTTGACCAGGAAGATGGGGCGCCAGTCGAGGCCGAACAGGTCGGCCTTCAGCAGGAGTCCGCCCAGGATGGGTCCGCTGACGTTGGCGGTGCCCGCGATCATGCCGTAGAGGACGAAGGCGCCGCCGCGCCGGGCGGGCGGGATGGTGGCCGCGATGATCGACAGCACCTGCGGCACCATCATGGCGGCCATCGCGCCCTGGGCGACCCGCCCGCCGATCAGCATTTCCGGTGAGACGGCCATCCCGCACAGGGCGGAGGCCAGGGTGAAGCCGGCCATGCCGACGAGGAAGAGCCGCTTGCGGCCGAAGATGTCACCGAGCCGGCCGCCGGTGATGAGCATGAGGGCGAAGGGCAGGGTGTAGCCGATCAGGGACCACTGGATCGCGGAGTTGGAGGCTTCCAGGTCCCGCTGGATGGCGGGGATGGCGACGTTGACGATGTTGGCGTCCAGGACGTCCACGAAGACGGCGATCAGGACGACCGTCAGGACGCCGCGGGAGCTCGGGCCGCTGCCGGCCCGGACGGGGTTCGGCGGCCCGGTGGCCGCGGTGGCTTCGGATGTCTCGCTGCTCATGGCCGGTGGTCCCTCCGAGGACGGTCGGGTGCAAGGACGTTCGGGGGCGAAGACGGTGCGGTACGGCAACGGTGCGGTGCCCGGACGGTGGGGTCCGGGGCGGTGAGGTGCGCGGACGGCCGGGTGCGCCGGACGGTCGGGGGCGGGGACCGTCGGTGGGGTGCGTGCGCGGCACACGAGTGTGCGCAGGGGGGCCTCCGGACGGGCCCGCCATGTTATCTTAGCTCGTAATATATTTACGACGTGAGGGATGTGCAACCGCTTTGGGCGACGAACACCGGCACGCGGGGAGCCCGCGCCGCCAGGAGCTGACGCGGGCCATCTACCAGGAGGCGCGCACCGTCGCGACCCGTCAGGCCCTTGCCGACCAGGCCGTGGCCGCCAAGCTCGGCATCAACGGCACCGATCTGCTCTGCCTGGGCGTGCTCGATCACGCGGGGCCGGTCACGGCGGGCCGGCTCGCCGAGCTCACCGGGCTGACCACCGGCGCGGTCACCGGCATCGCCGACCGGCTCGAACAGGCGGGCTTCGCCCACCGGGTGAAGGCCCCGGAGGACCGCCGCAAGGTGATCATTCACCCCGAGAGCGCCCAGCGGGAGCGGACCGGCGCGCTCTACGCCCCCCTCCTGGACGCCCTGGACGACTGGTGCGCCTCCCACACGCCCGAGGAGCTGGAGACCGTGCTCGACTATCTGCGTTCCTTCAGCGACTCGCTGCCCCTGCTCACCGAACGGCTGCGGCAGCGCGAGGAGTGAACCGGTCCCGGCCCCGGCGGCCGGGGGGCGAGTACCCGCCGCTCGCGTGCCGCCGCTCTGGCCGCCGGGGCCCGGGGCGCTGCCCGCGGACTGCCTGCGTACAGCGCTGCGAGAGCACCCGGGCATGGCGCGATCCCGTGACGCGATCGCGCCATGTGCCCCACCGGGGCGCCCGACAGAGTGCAGGCATGGGAAAACGGCACGCTACAGCCGAACAGCCCGCCCCGGTCCTGATCGTCGGAGCCGGACCGGTCGGTTCGACACTCGCACTGGAGCTGGCGCACCACGGGGTGACAAGCCTGCTCGTGGAACGGCATCACGCTCCGTCGCTGCATCCGAAGATGGACTTCGTCAACGGCCGGAGCATGGAGCTGTTCAGGCGCCTGGGCCTGGCCGAGGAGATCCGTGCCCGGGGCATCCCGGCACAGCACTCGTTCAACTTCCAGTGGTTCCGCGGCTTCGCCGAGCCGCCCCTGGACGAGTGGACCCACCCGTCCGTGCGCGACGTGCGCGCACGGATCGCCCGGACCAACGACGGCACCGCGCCCCTGGAGTCCTACCAGCGCGTGCCCGGCAACGTCCTGGAGGACGTGCTGCGCCGCCGGGCGGGCGGGCACCCGCTGGTGGAACTGCGCACCCGGACCTCCTTCCGGCGGCTGGTCCAGCACCCGGACGACACCGTCACCGCGACGCTCACCGACATGGAGACCGGGGAGGAGTACCCGGTGCGGGCCCGCTATGTCGTCGCCTGTGACGGTGCGCACAGCACCGTGCGGCGCGGCACCGGTATCGGCGTGACCACCGTCGGGCCCGAGACCGACCACGGCGACGTCTACTTCCGCAGCAGCGACCCGCGGCTGCGCCCGCACGGCCGGTACTTCCTGGGGATCTCCGCGGGCGGTGCGACGCTGGTCTCCCGGGACGAGGCGGACACCTGGACCGCCTTCCTGCCGGTCCTGGACGACACCGGCTTCGAGCGCGACCCCATCGGCGTCCTCAGCCGCCGCCTGGGCACCGACATCACCGTCGAGGAGGTCTTGCAGGTCACCCGCTGGCGGGGCCGGATGGGCGTGGCCGACCGCTACCGCGAGGGGCGCGTCTTCCTCGCCGGGGACGCCGCGCACGAGTTCTACCCGATGGGCGGGCACGGCGCGAACACCGGTCTGGGCGACGCCGTGGACCTGGGCTGGAAGCTGGCCGCGGTCCTCAACGGCTGGGGCGGGCCCGGACTGCTCGACGCCTACGAGAGCGAGCGGCGGCCGGTGGCGGTGTTCAACCGCGAGATGTGCTTCAACCTCCTGGACGTGTGGCAGCGCTTCCCCCAGCTCGCGAACGCCGGTGTGCCGCCCAGCCATCTGACGGGCTTCCTGGCCCAGGAGCGCTACCAGATCGAGAACACCGGCATCCACTTCGGCTACCGCTACCACTCCCCCCTGATCCCCGGCACGGGCCCGGAGCCGGACGCCGAAGGGGGCGCAGCGTCCGGCGAGTCGGCCCCGGACTGGAGCTGGACCGGCATCACGCCCACCACCTGGCCCGGCGGCCGGCCGCCCAGCGTGCGCCTCCAGGACGGCACGCCCCTGTTCGACCTGTTCCACGACGGCTTCACCCTCGTCGACTTCTCCGGCCGGGAGCTGGGCCGAGAGGCGGCGACGGCGGCTCACAAGCGCGGCATCCCGCTGCACGTCCTGCCCGTGGACGACGCCCACGCCCGCCGCACATGGCAGCGGGACCTGGTCCTGATCCGCCCGGACCAGCACGTCGCCTGGCGCGGCACGGCGCCGCCCGAGAGCTGGTACGAGGTCCTCGACCAGGTCAGCGGCCACGGTGCCAGACCCTTCGGCACCGGCGCGCACACCGGCCGGACCGGGCGGGGCACGCCGTGACCCCGGCCGCCGGCGCTCGCGGCCGCCTCCCCTTGCCGGGGCCGCTGTTCGACTTCCGGGTGCGGCTGCGGCCCGCGCCCGCGTCCGCCGAGGACCTCGCGGCCGGCCTGGCCGCGTACGGCATCCGGCGGGCCGTGGTCACCCCGGGCGGCACCGCGCCCCTGGAGCAGATCTCGCGCCAGTTCCTGCGGGGCGGCGGCATCCGCGAGGACGCCGACAACCAGGCGGTGCTCAAGGCCTGCGCCGGCCTGGGCGGAGCCCTGGTGCCCTGCTACTTCGCCAACCCGCACCACCCGCGGGCCTACGCCGAACAGGCGCGGGACTACGCCGCCGTGGAGATCTCCCCCGCCGTGCACGGCGTCCCGCTCGCCGATCCGCGCACCGCCGCCCTGGTGGCGACGGCCGCCGCGGTCGGGCACAGCGTCTACACCGTCTGCCAGCCGCTGCCCGGCTCCGGCGTCGCCGACCTGGTGCGCCTGGCGGCCGGTTTCCCGTCCGTGCCCTTCGTGATGGGCCACTGCGGGATCGGCAACATCGACGTGTACGGCATCCGCCTGGTCCGCGAGAGCCCCAACATCTGGATCGAGACGACCGGCGGATACACCGTCACCCTCCGGGCCGCCCTGGCGCATCTGGGCGCCGGCCGGATCCTGTTCGGCTCGGAGCACCCCCTGCAGAGCCCCGGCGCCGAGCTCGCCAAACTCGCCGCGCTCGGCCTGGATCCCACCACCTGGGCCCGCATCACCTGGGAGAACGCCCACCGCATCCTCGGGGAGGACATTCCATGAACGCACCACTGCCACAGCTGGGCGACTGGCGAAGCGCCGAGGAGCTCCTCGCCGGGCAGGGCGAGCAGCTCACCCGCAGCCTGTCCTGGGCGGCCCGCTCCCCCTTCTACGCCCGCCGCTTCGGCCCCGGCCCCGCCCCCACGGACACCGACCTGGCCGGTCTCGAACTGACGACCAAGCAGGACCTGCGCGACAACTACCCCTTCGGGCTGCTCGCGGTTCCGCAGGAGCGGCTCGCCACCTACCACGAGTCGAGCGGCACCTCGGGCCGGCCCACACCCTCGTACTACACGCCCGAGGACTGGCAGGACCTGGCCGAGCGGTTCGCCCGCAAGCACGTGGGCATCACGCCCGCCGACACCCTGCTGGTGCGCACCCCGTACGCCCTGCTGCTCACCGGTCATCTCGCGCACGCGGCCGGGCGGCTGCGCGGTGCCACGGTGGTGCCCGGGGACAACCGCTCGCTCGCCACGCCCTGTTCGCGGATCGTGCGCGCCCTGCACGATCTGCGGGTCACCCTCACCTGGTCGATGCCGACCGAGTGCCTGCTGTGGGCGGCCGGGGCGCGGGCCGCCGGTCACGAGCCGGGCAAGGACTTCCCGGCCCTGCGTGCCCTGTTCGTCGGCGGTGAGCCGCTCAGCCCGGCGCGCCGGGCCCGGATCAGCCGGCTGTGGGACGTGCCGGTCGTCGAGGAGTACGGCTCCACCGAGACCGGCACCCTCGCCGGGGAGTGCCCCCTGGGGCGGCTGCATCTGTGGGCGGACCGGGCGCGGTTCGAGGTGTACGACCCGCACAGCGGGCGCTGCGCGCCGCAGGGTGCGGGGCAGCTGGTGGTGACCACGCTGTTCCGTGAGGCCATGCCGCTGGTGCGCTACAACCTGGAGGACACCGTCGAGGTGTCGTACGCCCCCTGCGCCTGCGGCTGGCACCTGCCCACCGTCCGGGTCCTCGGGCGCACCGCCTTCGGGCATCCGGTGGCCGGCCGGGCGGTGACCCAGCACCGCCTGGAGGAGCTGGTGTTCAGCCTTCCGGACGAGGACGAGGTGCTGTTCTGGCGGGCCCGCGCGGAACCCGACCGCCTCCGGGTCGAGATCGAGACCGCCCCGCACCTGGCCGAAGCCGCCGCCGCCCGCCTCACTCAGTCGATCCGCACGGAACTGGGTGTGCCGGCCACGGTGACGGCCCTGCCCCCGGGCGGGCTGCTGCCCGCGGACCAGTTGCTGTCGATGCCGGACGTGGTCAAGCCCCGCAGCCTCTTCGGCGCGCACGAGGACTGGGACAAGGCCCTGATCTACCAGTGAGGCCGGGCCTGCGCCCTGCCGGCGGCCGGGTGCGGCCGTGACGCCGGTGCACCCGCCCGCGAGCCGGGCGGGTGCACCGGCGCGGCCGGTCACCGGGTCACTTCTCGATGCAGAACTCGTCGATGGGGTAGCCCACGTGACGGTCCTCGCCGGGAAGGTAGCCGAGGACCCGGTCGCCCGGCTTGAGTTCGGTGCTGTTGAGGACGGTGCCGCCGGGGCCGAGGACACGGACGTGCCAGTCGTCCTGGAGGATCAGGTTGACGCGCCGGCCGCCGGGGGCCACCGCGTCCACGGAGATCAGCGGCCGGGTCTCGATCTTGACGCGGCCGACCGTGACCATGCGGGTGCCGCCCTTGACATCGACGGCCATGACCTTGCTGCCGGCCTGGAGTTCGCTCAGGTAGTGGGTGCGCTCGTCCTTGGAGAGGGTGTAGGAGTGGATGGCGCCCGCGTTGACGCGGAAGGGGCGGGTGGGCATGTACGGCAGCGGGTGGGTCTCGCTGACGCACAGGATCATGCCTTTGGAGTGCGAGCCGACCAGGATGCCCTCGTCCTCGCGGAAGTGGGTGCAGGTGTCCACGCAGGCCCGCTCGCCCATGCCGATGTGCTCGGTGCGCACGACCTCCAGCTCGGTCAGGTCCAGGTCGGGCACCTCGGCCCGGGCGGCGGCCTTCAGCTTGGCGGCGTCACCGACGGCGCGCGGGGCCATCATCACGCCGTCCGAGCCGTGTTCGAGGACTCCGAAGATGATCGCGGCCTCCTCCACGTCCTGGGCCACGGTCACCAGGCGGCCGGTGGCGCGGGCCCCCGCCGCGATGACGATCTCCAGGGGGATCTTCGTCGGGTCGCGGAAGAGCAGCAGGCTCCAGCGCTCGGTCCTGGCCGACTCGCAGGCGTCCTCCAGCGTCGGCGCGTCGACGATCTCGACGAACCGGCCGAACTCCACCCCGGGGTGGCGCAGGGCGAGTTCGGCCGGGGTGGCCCGGTGCCGGGCGGGGTCGACGATGACGACGGTGGCCTCGCCGAAGTCGGCGGGCAGTTCCTCCTCGCGCGGGAAGAAGACCTTGCCGAGGGTGGGCGGCAGGTCCGCCAGGTCGTCCAGGCTGTCGGCGAGGACGCCCTCCACCCGGTGGTGCAGGGCTTCTTGCAGGACGGCTTCCTTGAGCTCGCCGAGGCCGCGTATGTCCAGCCAGCTCAGCTTCATGACAGAACTCCTTCGGGGGCGGGGATGGGTGCGGGCACAAAAGAGCCCTCGGCGTGGATGACGGCGGCGAGGCGGGCGGCGAGGGCGCCGGGGTCCGGGGCCTGGAAGATGTTGCGGCCCATGGCGACGCCCGCGGCCCCGCCCCTGAGCACCTCCTCCACATAGGCCACGACCTGCCGGTCGTCGCCCGCGCGCGGTCCCCCGACCGCGACCACCGGCAGCGGCGCGGCGCGGGTCAGATCCCGCATCTCGCTCTCGTCGCCGACGTACACGGTCTTGACCAGGTCGGCGCCGAGGTCGGCCGCGAGGGTGACGGCGTGCGCCACGAGCTCCGGGTCGCGCGGGTTGTCGATCTTGGGGCCGCGCGGGTACATCATCGCGAGCAGCGGCAGGTTCCAGCGGTCGCAGGCCTCGGCGACGGCCGCCATGTCGGCGATCTGGCGGCGCTCCTCCAGGGAGCCGAGGTTCACATGGACACTGACCGCGTCCGCGCCCAGGCGCAGGGCCTCCTCGACCGTGGCCACCAGGTACTTGGCGTTGGGGTCCGCGGCGTGCACCGTGCTGGCGCTGAGGTGCACGATCAGCGAGGTGTCGCGGAAGAGCCCGGGACGCACCGCGCGCAGGCTGCCCTTGTGCAGGACCACCGCGTCCACCCGGCTCGCGGCCAGGCTGCCGACGAGGTCGCCGAGCGTGCGGCCCGCGGTGAGAGGCCCGTCCGTCACCGAGTGGTCCAGGGGCACGATCAGCAGCCGCCCGGAGTCACCCCCGTACAGCCGCCGCAGCCGCAGCCCGCGCCCGAAGGGCACGTTCAGTTCGTTTGCCATGCCTACTCCTGCTCGTGGACGGGAGGAGAGGGGGCCCGGAACCGCGCCGCCCCCTGTGCCCTCCCCCGGTCGGCGGCGAGCCACCTCACCGCGCAGGGCTTCACCCTTGCTCGCGGGGGCCGGGCGGCACATCACGTACTTCCGGGATACGGGCGTACTCCGCACGCGCCTGCGGGACACGGCGCGCCCGGCCCGGTCCGGGGTGTCCGCACGAGGGCCGCCGGAAGAATCTCGGCGCGCGATTGCACGCCCGGCCGTGCCGGGGCCCCTACGAGGCATGAACGTGACGCGGACCGGGACAGGGATGTCTCATGTGGGGGCGTAAGGAGGCGCGCCGCTCGGAGGACGAGGGCGCCGAGCTGCACGGTCAGGAAGCGACGCCCGGCGAGGCGCTCGAGTTCCCGCGGCAGAAACGTCGGCCGTCGCACACACCTGTGCAGCCGCTCACCGCGATGGAGCAGGAAAGGTACGATCAATTCTATCGTTCTGAGTTCACGTCGCTGACCAGGCATGTGATTTTCCTGGGCGCCACTGTCGAAGAGGCGAAGGACGCCGCTCAGTCCTCCCTGGTGGATCTGCTGATGAACTGGCGCACCGTGCGCTCACCGCGCGCATGGTGCCGCAAGGCGGCAGCGCACCACTTCATGCGCAACGACATCAGGATCAACAGGAGTCTCGCGTCGGCCCGCCGGTCCCTCACGTCGGACGAGGCGGAGGCGTACTCCCTGTCGAGCCCCCTGGAGGACTGGGAGTTCGTCATCACGTTCGTGGAGACCCATCTGACCGGAGTTCAGCGCCAGGTCATCGCCTGGCACATCGATGGATTCGAACCCCAGGAGATTGCGGTACAGCTACGCATGACACCGGCGACCGTTCGTTCGAATCTGCGTCACGCAAGGAAGAAGCTGGCTTCCGTTCTCGTGACGGACCACCCGGAGCTGGCTAAATCAATGGGGGATGCTGAGGGGAAGCGGAAATGAAGAACCGGATGAGGGAGTTCGGAGGCGATGCGGTGCGTTCGGCCCGGCAGGACGAGGCCGATCTTACTGATGAGGAGAAGGACCGCGTCCACGCCTACGAGGCGCGGCTGCAAGAGGCAACGAGCCGCCTTGCGTCCACGAGCGAAGTGGACGCACTCCTGCTGCAGGCAAAGATCGAAGTGGCGCAGCGCAACACCATCGCCTCGCATCGGGGGCGCTCCCGCGCGGCTGCCCCGGCAGCGCGGGAGCGCGCAGGCCGCCGCCCCTTTCATGCCGTAGCCACGGCGAAAACGGTCTCCGTCCTGGGAGACATCATTTCTTTCTGGCTCGTCCTCACGGCGACGTTCGTCGTCCTCTCACCTCACTTGGACGCCGCCGGCGACGTCGCGAAGGTGTGGATCCTCGCGGGCTCGGCGCTGGTGTGCAGCGCCGTGGCCTCCCGGACCCACCGCCTGGTGAAGCGGCGCGGCGGACGGAGCACGGCGGCGTCCGCGGGGGCCGATCTCCCGTGGTGGCACGAACGCATGCACACTCTGGCCCTTGGGCTGAGGAGCCGCAAACCGTCCCCGGTGATGCGGATGGTCGATGTGGCTTTCGCCGTGGCCGCGCTGGTCAGCACGCTCCTGCCGCTGGCCGTCGGGTACGTCCTGCTGAAACTCAAGGGGCGCAGAGTGCTGGACCGGCAGCCGCGCGTGGGGCAGGGCGGGATCGTCTTCGTACGGTACAAGTTCAATGTGCGGGTGACCGAGGAAGGGGATCCGGCGACGCACTCCGATCTGTTCCTGATGCGGTCCGGGATCGAGCAGCTGCCGCGCCTTTGGAACCTCCTCGCCGGGGATCTCACCCTCGTGGGGCCGAAGCCCGAGAATCCCGCGCTGGCGATCCGTTACCCGCAGGCGTGCCGCTGGGTGTTCGAGTACCGTCCTGGTCTGACCGGGCCGCTGAGCCCCGAGCTGCGCGCCTGGATGATCGTGCACAAATTCGACGCGGAGGCCTATCTCAAGAGGGTGGTGCCGCTGCAGTCGTCGTACGACCGGACCTATTTCACCCTGCCCGTACGCGCGCAGTTCCGTGTCATGGCCCGAGCCCTCGGTCTGCTCATGCTTCCGTTGCTCATCGAGAGCATGATGGCGTCGGCGAAGGCGCCGGAACCGCAAGCGGCCGGCCGCGCACCGCGCAAGCCCGAGGACGAGAGTGTCCCGGTGCCGGTCGTGCTGCCGCCGCCGGACCGGACGCGAGGCAGCCGGCGTGTGGCCCAGGTGACGAAGTGGTCGCGGCACGAGTACGACCGTGTGTTCGCCTAGGGCGGGCTGCGGCGGCGCACGTCCTGCTCGGATGCGTTGCCCGTGGTGTAAACGCTTGGGGCCCGCGCCTCCCTTGTAGTGAGTGAGAGGGCCGCCCCGGGCTGTCCTCTCGGACTCCAGCCATGCGTTGGAGGAGGGCCCGGTGCTCCCCGCTCTCGCCAAAGGACCAGGGACGCCGGGCTCCTGCGTTCGGGGGTCTCCGGCAGCCGCTCGGCTGCCGGAGACTTCTGGTTCTGCGTGCCGGCGGGGCACCGCTGTGGTGCGCCGGCGGGACACCGGGCGGCCCGCCGCGGGCGCTGTGCCCGCAGAGGTGCGGCCGTGGTGCGGTCTCCAGGTCAAAGGTCGGGCCGCGGTGCCGTCTTGAGCTTCCTGCGCAGGCGATGCCGCTGCGCCCGGACCGTGCTGGGCTCCACGTGCAGCGCATCGGCGGCCATGTCGGTGCTGTAGCCGTCCAGGTCCAGTGCCAGCACCGCGAGTTGCTGCCACGACAGCAGCGGCGCGAGCTGCTTTTGGATGTACTGCTTCACTCCTTCGGCGTCCACCACGCGGTCGGCCGCGCTCGTCCGGGGCGGCCCGTGCCGTTCGGCGAGCACGAGCAGTTGCGTGTCGTCGGCGAGCGGGGCCAAGCGGTTGCGGCGCCCCGCGGCCCGCAGGGCGCCCAGCGTCTCGTTGCGGGTGACCTTGTAGACGTAGGCTTCCGCATGGTCCATCCGGCTCACGCGGTTCCAGTGGGGCAGCACGGCGATCCAGGCCGTCTGCAGGACGTCGTCCGCCTCATGGCCGTGTTCGGCGCCCAGCACCCGTATGACGTACCTGCGCAGGCGTGGCTGCAGACGCTGGTATAAGTCCTCGAAGGACGGTGCCGGGGGCGGCTTTTGCCGCGGGGTGCGGTGCGCGGGCAGTGACCGTTCAAGAGCGTCGGCGGGCCGCGGCTGCCCGGAGTCCGCGTCCTCGCGGCGGTGTTCGACGTCGCGCCCGGCTCCCGCCGGGGCCCGCACGGCCGTGCGGGGCAGGCCGAAGGCCTGCTGCCCGCCCGGGGCGGCGGGCGGCAGGCTCTCGGTGTCGTGTGCTCTCGTCATGATCCTTCGTGGCTGTCGCCGTGCTGGGCGAGCGTCGCGTGCCGCTGTGCGTCCAGCCGCTTCCGACGGCGCTCGCTGAACCACGCGAGTGCGCTCCACAGCGCGCTCGCGATGATCGAAACAATCGTCAGGACCGGAGCGATCTGCTTCGCCAGGCCGATGACCAGGGCCCATCGCCACCACAGCAGCAGCCCGGTCCCGGCGCCGAGAGCCAGCAGCGTGCCGAGCACGAGGGCCCGGTAGTGGTCCTGCATCCAGATGTCGGTGCTCTTGACGGTGCGGCCTGCGATGCCGCGTGCCGCGGCCGCGGCACGCGCGGCACCGCGGGCCGCGCCACGCAAAGGACCGCGGACCGCTCCTTCTGGCTCGGTGCGACTCATGGACAACACCCCTTCGAGGTCGGGGCCGGTCCGACCCGCTGGTGCCGCCGGAGCAGTGCGGGTTCTCCGACGACACCAGCGGTTGGAGGAGACCTCGGTGCACGCGCTCTCGCCAAAGGATTCGTGCGCCCGAAGCCCTGCATGGCCCGTTCGGTATCTGCTCCCTAGGGGGCCGGGGGCCGGCGAACGTGCAACGGGGCGTCCGGGGCGGGGCTGCCGGGGCCCCCGTCGAGCAGGGCCCGCCCCAGCGGCGTGAGGGCGTGCCGCACCCGGGGCCCGTCGCGCCGGGTGGTGAGGAGGCCGGCGGCGCGCAGGATCGAGGCGTGGTGGCTGGCGGTCGCCGCGGAGGTGCCGGTGCGGCGGGCCAGTTCGGCGGTGCCCGCCGGGCCCTGTACCGCCTGGAGCACGCGGGCGCGGGTGCCGCCGAGCAGGGCGGTGAGGCCCTCGCCGGTGGACTGCGTTCCGCAGGCCACGATCGCCGCGCTCTCGGCGAGGGAGCGGGCGAGCGGATAGCGCAGGACCAGGGGGCGTTCCGGCTCGGCGTTGTCCATCAGGACGAGCGGCTGCGAGCAGAAGAAGGTGGGCACGAGCAGCAGTCCGCGGCCGTCCAGGTTCATGTCCAGGTCCATGTCGCAGGGCACGGACAGCACGTCGGGCGTCCAGGAGATGTCGGGGTGCAGGGTGGCGAGGAGGCCGTCGACGCCCGCGTCGACGCTCGTCAGGGCCCGTTGGGCGCGTTCGGTCTGTGCGGCCGCGAGGAGCTGCGCCCAGTAGGGGGCGATGGCCAGGGCGTGGTAGGAGCGCAGTTGGCGCCGTACGAGCTGTGCCCAGGTGCGGTCGCCCTGGTGCAGGGCGTGCACCCAGCGCGGGACGCGCGGGCGCAGGAGGCGGGTGGCGCGCCAGTCCGCCCGCCACTGCCGTCTGGGCAGCGACCAGGTGTGGTCCAGGCTGTCCGCCAGGCTGGGGGTGGCGGCGTGGGTGAACACTTCGGGGGTGTACTCGCCGACCCCCGCGGGCGCCAGGTCGAGCAGCAGCCGCATCTCGGGCCGCAGCCCGCGGCGCGTGCGTTCGCGCCATCCCGACAGGGCGGCGCCGCCGGGCCGGTGGGGGTGCTCGGCGGCCTGGAGCAGCGGCAGGCTCAGGATGGCTTCGGCGAGCGGGTCGGGGGCTCGGGCGACGCGGACGCGGATCAGGTCCTCGGCGGTGAAGTGGATGCGTAACACCGTCGTTTCTCCAGGCACTCGGCTTCGGGGTCGAGCAGGCGGAGCCCGCACCGGCCGGTCGGCGGCGGCCGGTGCGGGCCGCGATCACGCTAGACGCGCGCGGTGGCGGACGGTGGGGCTCCGCGGATGATCTGGCCGGAATCCCCGTACTAGGCCGTGAAATGTCTGGATTCGATGAGCCTCGAAGGGCTTTGAGGTGCGGGTGGGGTGCCCGCGAGACTTGCCGGCGAACGGGGGGAGACAGCCGGCGCCGCTCTCGCGGGGCCGGCTGCCCCGGTCAGCATGCGTCCGCATCCGTACCGGATCAGGGAGATGACCGCTCCATGAAGCTTCGCAGCTCGCTCACCGTCCGCGCCGGGATCGCCTTCGGCGCCGCCCTGGCGACGACCGCCGTCCTCGCGGGCCCCGCGCACGCCGGGGTCTCGGGCCAGTACTCGTTCCGCAACGCGGCCACCGGCAAGTGCCTGGACGTGCAGGGCGGTTCGTCGGCCGACCAGACCGTCCTGCAGCAGTTCAGCTGCAACGGCAAGTCCCACCAGAGATTCTCCCTGGCCTTCCAGGTCGACGACCCGACGTCGCTGCTGCGGGCCCTGCACTCCAACAAGTGCATCCAGGCGTTCAGCAGTACGCCGGGCACGGCCGTCTACCAGCGGCCCTGTGACAACGTCTCGGCGCAGCGCTGGGAGTTCGTCGAGCTGGGCGGCAACTCGGTCACCATCAAGAACGTGGCCACCGGCCTGTGCCTGGACGACGGTGCCGCGCCGTCCGGCAGCCGCCGCGAGGTCCGCCAGAGCGTGTGCACGGGCGCCAGCACGCAGATCTGGTCCCGGTAGTACACGCCGCGCGGGGGTGCCGCCGCTCGCCCCGGGCGGCACCCCCGCACATGCGGGGTGATGTGGGTCACATGCTGTCACGGGGTGCGTGCGGGTGGTGTCTTGGGCTCGAAGCGTTCGAGCCGAGGGAGACAGCATCATGGCGGGGAAGACCGATGTGGTTGTGGTGGGCGGCGGGTACGCCGGCGTGATGGCGGCCAATCGCCTGACGCGGCGCGACGACGTGAGCGTGACGCTGGTCAATCCGCGCCCCGCCTTCGTGCACCGGATCCGTCTGCACCAGGTGGTGGGCGGGACCGGCACCGCTGTCGTCGACTACCGGGAGGTCCTGGCGCGGGACGTGCGGCTGGTGGTCGACAGCGTGACGCGGATCGACGCGGCCGGGCGGAGTGCGCAGCTGGCGAGCGGTGCCGCGGTCGGCTACGACTACCTGCTCTACGCGGTGGGCAGTGGCAGCGCCGGCCCGCAGGTGCCCGGGGCGGCCGAGTTCGCCTACCCGATCGCCGCCCTGGAGGAGGTGCAGCGGCTGCTGCCGGTCCTCGACGCCGCGCCCGTGCCGGCCGCGGTGACGGTCGTCGGAGCCGGCCCGACGGGCATCGAGACCGCCGCCGAGCTGGCGGAGCGGGGCCGTGGTGTCACGCTGGTGTGCGGCGGGGTGCTCGGCCCGTACCTGCACCGGCGGGGGCGGCGGTCGGTGGCGGGGCGGCTTGCGGCGCTCGGGGTGAAGGTCGTGCAAGGTCCCGCCGCGGAGGTGGTGGCGGTGACGCGGGAGGCGGTGCGGCTCGCTGACGGCCGGGAGCTGCCGAGCGCGCTGACCATCTGGACCGCGGGCTTCGGCGTGCCGGACCTGGCCCGCCGCAGCGGCCTCGGCACCGACGCCCTGGGCCGCCTGCTCACCGACGAGACGCTGACGAGCGTGGACGACGACCGCATCGTGGCCGCCGGGGACTCGGCGGCGCCGTCGGGCCTGGCGCTGCGGATGAGCTGCCAGACGGCGATGCCGCTGGGCGCGCGGGCCGCCGACACGATCCTCAGCCGCCTCGCGGGGCAACAGCCCGAGCCGCTGCGCCGGTTGCCCGGGGCGCAGTGCGTCAGCCTGGGCCGGGGCACCGGTGTCTTCCAGTTCGGCAACAGGTCCGATGTGGCGGTGTGGTTCCACATCGGCGGCCGTCTCGGCGCGAGGATGAAGGAGGCCGTGTGCAAGGGCGTCGTGCGGCACCTGGCCGATGAGGCGCGCAAGCCCGGCGGTTACCGCCTGCACCGCCTGAAGGGCGTCGCCGGGCGCCGGGCGGCACTGGCCGGCGCGGGCGCCGGGGCAGCGGCGGCCGACGAGCGGGTCTCGCAGGCTCGCCCGGGGCCGGCCGCGGAAGAGACGATCAAGGCATGAGTGCTGATCACGCCGTCGACCGGGCGACCGGGGCCTTCGTCGCCCACCGCAATCTGCTGTTCACCGTCGCGTACGAGATGCTCGGCTCGGCGGCCGATGCCGAGGACGTCCTGCAGGAGACCTGGCTGCGGTGGGCCGATGTCGACCTCGGGCAGGTGCGCGACCAGCGCGCGTACCTGGTGCGGATCACGACCCGGCAGGCCCTCAACCGGCTGCGCGCGATGTCCCGGCGCAAGGAGTCCTATGTGGGCCCGTGGCTGCCGGAGCCGCTGCTGACCACGCCGGACGTGGCCCAGGACGTCGAACTCGCCGAGAGCGTGTCGATGGCGGTGATGCTGGTCCTGGAGACGCTGTCACCGACCGAGCGGGCCGTTTTCGTGCTGCGCGAGGTCTTCGACATCGGCTACGACGAGATCGCGGCGGCGGTCGGCAAGTCCCCGGCGGCGGTCCGTCAGATCGCGCACCGGGCCCGCCACCACGTGGCCGCCCGGCGTCCGCGCACCGTGGTCTCCCAGCGCCGGAGCCGGGCGGTCGTGGAATCGTTCATGCGGGCCCTGGAGAGCGGGGACCTGCAAGGCCTGCTCGACGTCCTCGCGCCCGACGTCGTCTACATGGGCGACGGCGGCGGCGTGAAGCACGCCGCGCTGCGCCCGGTCCTGGGCGCCGGCAAGGTGGCCCGCCTGCTGACCAGGGGCCTGGCCAGGAACACCGTCCCGATCGCTTTCGGCCCCACCGTCGTCAACGGCGGCCCGGCGCTGTCGGTCCACCTGGACGGCGAGCTGGACAGCATCGTCGCGGCCCAGGTGCAGGACGGCCGCATCACCGGCCTCTACGTCGTCCGCAACCCCGAGAAGCTGTCCCGTATCACGTCGGAGACCCCGCTCACCCTGCGGTGAACGGCCCGGCGGCCGACCGCTGCGCGCCGCGGCGCGGCCGTCCGCCCGGTCACCGGTGCGGGGCCCGCGCGGACCGGCCCGGACACGCGGTGCGCGCGTCCGGGCCCGGCGGCGGCTACACGGCGGGCTTCACCGCCTCCACCAACAGGTGGTAGCCGAAGTGGTTGAAGGGCGGGACTTCGGCGAGGAAGCGTTCCGCCGTGCCGACGAAGCGGCGGACGCCTTCGTCGCGCAGGACCTCGTCGGCCAGCCACACGGCGATGGGTGAGTTGCCGCGCAGGCGGGTGACGGTCATGCCGACGGTGGCGAAGAGCGTGGTGAGGTCGCGCGGGCTGAAGCTGTACCAGGGCGCCACGTACTCCTCGCCGCTGCGGGTGTTGGTGAACAGCAGCTGCTTGCTCTCCACGTCGGTGACGTCGACCGAGGCGAAGCGGTCGCCGGTGAACATCTCCTCGAAGACGGAGTTCTTCACGCCCAGCAGCATCCTGCCGCCCGGCCGCAGGACCCGCTGGACCTCGGCGAAGACCGCCGGCCGGTCCGCCAGCGGGATGTGCATCAGGGCCAGCATGCTGGTGACGGTGTCGAAGGACGCGTCGGGGAAGGGCAGATGGGCCATGTCGCCCTCGCGCAGGTCCGCGCTCAGGCCCCGCTCGTGCAGCTTGCGTTCGGCGACCTCCAGCATGGACCGTGAGATGTCCAGTCCGCTGACCTGCGCGCCCTTGTCGGCCATGGGGACGGTGAACCGGCCGGTGCCGCAGCCGATGTCGAGGACCTTCTCACCGGAGCTGATGCTGTCGATCAGGAAGTCGCGTTCGGACCGGGTGAAGAGGTCGTCGCTGGGGCCTGCGCCGGGGATCCGCTCGTCGTACTCCTCGGCGACCTGCCGGTAGACCGACTTGACGGTGTCCTTCTGCTCGTCGGGGCGCGGGTACCCGTTCGAGACGTTCGTGGGCTGCTGGAAAGTCGTCACGTTGCTTCCTTTTCTCTCTGCGGTCTACGAACGGACGGAGTTGCGGGGCGAACCCGTGGCGCTCAGGGGTCGCGGACCAGGGGGCAGGACAGACAGTGCGGGCCCCCTCTGCCGCGTACCAGCTCGGCGCTGGGGATGGTGAGCACGTCGATGCCGGCCTTGCTCAGCCGGTCGTTGGCCAGGGTGTTGCGGTCGTAGGCGATGACCGTTCCCGGGCGCAGGGTCAGGACGTTGGCGGCGTCGCTCCACTGTTCGCGGCGGGTGGTGAACGCGTCGTCACCGGTGTCGATCAGCCGGATGCCGCTCACCCGCAGGGCGGCGGCCAGGGCGGCGAAGGGCTTGTCCAGGGCCGAGGCGCGCACGGTGTTCCTCGTATCCAGCCGCATCGAGAACCACCGGCACTGGTCGCGGTGGACGCTGCTGATGAGGAAGCTCTCGTGGTCGACCATGGTCATGACGGTGTCGAGGTGCATGCAGGAGCGCGCCCGCGGCAGCAGGACGGCGAAGACGTGGTCGGCCGTGCCGCCGGCCAGCAGGACGCGGGCCATGTGCTCGGCGGCTGCGGGAGTGGTGCGTTCCCCGACGCCGATCACCACGCACCCCGCGCCCGGAAGGAGGATGTCCCCTCCTTCCAGACCTTCAAGGCCTTCCAGACCCTCCAGTCCTTCCAGACCTTCCGGTGCGTCGGGCTCCTGGAGGGCGCGTGCCCCCGCGGCCTGCGCCGCGGCGGCCAGGAGGCGGCCCTCGGTGCGGCGGACCCCGGTCGCCATGGGGTGGGCGCTGTACCGGTCGCGTATCCAGCTGCTGCTGTCGCGTACGAACATGGAGTTCACCAGCGGGGGCAGCACGAACCAGTCGGGCGGGCGGGCCAGGGCGCCGAGGGCGTCATCGGTGCCGCCGGGCCGGTGGGCGGACAGTTCGCGCAGGGTGAGTCCGGCCAGGAGGAGCTCGGCCCGCTGTGCGGGGGCCGCGTCGAGGAGGAGGGCCCGGGTGAGCGCGGCGACGGCGTGGCCCAGGCGCTGTGCCGGGGCCGCGCCCCGCAGGACCCGCCGGCAGGCGGCCTCCGGTTCCAGGGCCGCGGTCAGCACGGACGACAGTTCCACCACGTCGACGCCGTTGGCCCGCAGCAGGGCGGTGAAGCGGTCGTGTTCGTACTGGGCCAGCTCCGGCCAGGGGATCTCGTCGAAGAGGTAGTCGGTGTGGGTGCCGGGCAGCAGGCGCCGCAGTTCGCCTCCCGGGCGGTGGACGAGCACTCTGCGCAGCGTGCCCACCTCGCTGTCGACCCGGGTGCCGTGGAACGCGTGGCGGCCGGCGGCCGGGCGTGGCAGGCCGGTGTCCGCGGGTGCCTCTTCGCCCGGGAGCGCCGGGAGAGCGGGCGGGGAGAGGCTGGGTGTCGTCGAGCGCTTCATGGCCGCCTTCAGCGTCGGGGGTGCCGGTGGGGGGACGTCGCGCCGTTCCCGCGTATCACCGCTTCCGGGGAATGCGGTGACGGATTCGCACCATGCCGGGGACGGCGTCGAAGGGGAGAAACCGACGCCGGTCGCACACCGGGCAGGGCAGGCAGAAGAAAAGAACGGCAGGGCGGGCACGTACAGCCGTTTCGGCTGCCGGTCGGCCGGCCGTTCAGTCGAGAACCAACGTAGGAAGCGGTATATGTAGCTGTCAAGGGTCAACTGGCGTGCCGGGCCCCGGATAGGCGGCTCCATATGTGCGGTGACCTGCTGCCTTGTGAATGGGGCAGAGAAGTCGAAGCCGTTCCCCGTCCTCCGGCGGGCAGGTGGGCGAAAATTGACTCGTTTCAAATCGGCATACGGGGAAGTACGTCTGACGGGGCATCAGTAAATGCAACTTGGCCTGGTAGTACGGGACTTGACATTCGCGTGCGGCACCCCCCCACACTGGGAACAGCCGTCGTCCCGTGCCCCTCGCGCCGGCCGATGAGTGCGCCCGACCGCACGCGTGGAGCAGTACGCGGGACGGCACGCGTATGAGCCGCCCGGTCGACGAGCCGCGGCCCGTGGCCGCCGGACCCGCCGGACGCCCGGCACCGCCCGACGAACTTTCGGCAGCACCCGACGAGTTTCCCGGAACCATCCGACGAGCTTTTCCGAACAATGACGGAGTTTCTGTGCTTGCCGCCTCAGCCATCGATGATCCCGAATTACGCAGCGGAATAAGGAACCTGCTCCGGAAGCCGGAATTGCGGGCAGAACTCGAACGGGTCTGGGCGACGCCGCCCGATGCGGACTGCCCGCATCCCGAGCGCGTTTACAGAGAACTCGGGGAGCGCGGCTGGCTCGCCCCGCACTGGCCGCGCCGGTACGGAGGGCTCGCGGCGAGCGCCTATGCCACCGCGGTGACGGCCGAGGAACTCGCGCTGCACGGCGTTCCGGACAGTGTGCGCGTGAACACGATCGACAACGCCGGCGCCACGCTCCTGGCGGCCGGCAGCGAGGAGCAGCGGCAGCGGTTCTGTCCGGGCATGGCCGCGGGCGAGATCGTGTTCTCCGTGCTGTACACCGAGCCGCACGCGGGCAGCGATCTGGGCAGCATGGCGACGACGGCCGAGCCGGCCGGCGACGGCTGGCGCCTTGCGGGCACCAAGACGTGGAACGCCCGCACCGCCCAGGCCCACTTCGGTGTCTGCGCGGCCCGGGTGCGCGGCCACGGCGACAACGCCTATGCCGCCACCGGCCTGTTCGTCGTTCCTCTGGACCACCCGGGGGTACGGGTGGAGCCGATCGCCACGGTCAACCCCGAGCGGTTCTTCACCGTCCGCCTCGATGACGTCGTGCTGCCCGCCGACGCGCTGGTGGGCGCGCCCGGCCAGGGCTGGTCGCTGCTGTCCGAGGCGCTGGGGATGGAGCGGACCGGTGTGTGTTTCGCGGGCCGGGCCAGGCGCTGGTTCGACCAGCTGGTCGCGGCCCTGCACGCGCGCGGACAGCTGGAGGAGGCCGAACGCGTCCACCGTCTGGGGGCGTTGGACGCCGAGATCCGCTCCTGCCGGCTCCTTGCCTGGCGGGCCGTGCAGGGGCTGGCCGAGGGGCGTCTGAACGGCGCGGCGGCAGCGGCGGCCAAGTGGTGGACCAGTGAGCTGGCCCAGCGCGTGGCCTGGCTCGCCTTCGACCTGCTCGGGCCCGCGGTCCACAGCGACCGGCACTTTCCCGATCTCGTCCTGGCGGCCCGGGAGGCACCCGGGCTGACCCTGGCCGCCGGGACCTCGGAGATCCAGCTGACCACCCTGGCCACCGACCTGCTGGACGGTGGCGACCCGTGGGAGGAACCGACCTGACATGCCGCACGCAACCGGATGGCAGCGCCACCTCGTCCGCGACTTCACCCACAGCATGGCCGCCGCGGGTCTCGCCCCCTCCCCCGCCGGCGCCCACGACGCACTGACCCGCGGCGGATGGCACGCCGCCTGCCTGCCCGCGGACGCCGGCGGGCTCGGCCTGACCTGGTACGAGGCCGCGATGCTCGCCGAGCGGGCGGGCCGCGTCCTGGCCCCCACCCAGGCCCTGGACACGCTCCTCGCCCTGCCCGCCCTGACGGCGGCCGCGCCCCGTGCGGCCGCCGCCGTCCTCGCGGGCACCCGCACCCCGGGGCTGGTCACCCCGGCGCAACTGCGGGCCTCGCGGGTCCCCTCCGGCGAGGCGGCGGCCTACCGCTTCACCGCGGGGCCGCCCGGCCTCGTCCTGCTCCCGGCCCCCGACGCCCCCGCGGAGGTCGCCTGCGTGGAGGTGGCCGCGGGCGACGGCGTGCGGGTCGCCACCCCCGGGGACGAGCTGTGGCAGATGCGCGCCGGCCGGCCCGGACGCCGCAGCCCGGAGGTCTTCCGCACCCCGGCCGGCGCGCTGTGGGCCGCCACCGCCCTGCTGCGCAACGCCCATCTGGCCGGGGTGTGCCTGGCCGCGGTGGAGACGGCCGTCGACCGCTTGCGCTCCCGCCGCCAGTTCGGCCGGCCCCTGGCGGCGCAGCAGGCGCTGGTCCACCCCCTGGCCGCGCACCGGGCCCGCCTGGAGGCCCTGCGTCTGGAGAACGACGCCCAGCTGCTCAAGCTCGACGAATGCGCCGGCCAGCCCACCTTGGGCCGGGCCAGGCACTACGCCGACGTCGAGGCCGACGCGGCCACGGTCGGTGGTGTGCTGTGGTCCCTGCTGCGGGAGTGCGTCCGCCACGCCGTGCACGTCCACGGGGCATCGGGGCTGCAGGACGGGCAGCCGGTCGCCCTCGCGCACCGTCTCGTCCTCACCGAGACCGCCCGCCTTGGCCCCGACGCCCGGCAGCCCGCCTGGAACACCGGCGCCCCGACGGCCAAGGAACCCGCCCTGCTGCGGGGCATCGGCCGCCTGCGCACCCCCTCCCCCCGCCACCTGGCACAGCGGCGCGAGCCCGCCCTCGTACGCGAGGCCCGTACCGACGCCCCGACCGGCCCGTGTGCGCACGAGATGTTCGCGCGGGCGGCGGCGCGCCACCCCGAGGCGGTCGCGGTGCGCACCGCGACCCAGGAGCTCACCTACCGGCAGCTGAACGCCGACGCCGACCGGCTCGCCGACGCCCTGGGCGGGCGCGGCATCGGCCGCGACGACGTGGTGGGCCTGCACATGGGGCACGGTGCCGACACCGTCACCGCGATCCTCGGCGTGCTGAAGGCCGGAGCCGCCTACCTGCCCCTGGATCCCGGATATCCGGCCGAGCGCCTCGCCTTCGTGATCCAGGACAGCAGGGCCGCCGCGGTCCTCACCGACGACAGGCAGGCCGCTTCGGTCCTCACCGGCAGCGGACAGGGCGCCGCGGACCGCACCGGCAGCGGACAGGCGGGCGCGGCCCCGGCCGGTACCGTACCGGTCTGGACGGCGGCGGAACTGCTCTCCCGCGCCGCCGAGCGCCCCCTGCCCGCCAGGGTGCCGGGGGCCCGCCCGGACTCGCTGGCCTATCTGATCTACACCTCGGGCTCCACCGGCACCCCCAAGGGCGTCGAAGTGGAACACCGCGGGCTCGCCAACCGGCTGCGCTGGGACGCCGCCGCCTTCCCGCTGGGGCCGGGGGACGCGGTGCTGCAGCACACCTCCCTCAGTTTCGACATCTCGGTGTGGGAGGTCTTCGCGCCCCTGATGTCGGGAGCCACCCTCGTCGTGGCGGCTCCCGGCGCCTCCGGCGACCCGCGGCGGCTGCTGCGGGACATGCGCCGCGACCAGGTCAGCGTCCTGGCCTGCGTGCCGTCTCTGCTCGACCTGCTGGTGGCGGAGCGGGAGCCGGGCCTGGCCGACGTCGGCGGCCTGCGGTACGTCTTCTGCGGCGGGGAGACCCTCTCCCCCGAGCTGTGCCGCCGCTTCCACGCCCTTGGCCTGTCCGCGCAGTTGCACAACTTCTACGGCCCCAGCGAGTGCACCATCGACGTGACGTCCTGGCACTGCCGGCCGCAGCAGGACGACGCTCCCGTCCCGATCGGCCGCCCGCTGGACAACGTCACCGTCCACGTCTTCGACGAGACGGGCGCCCTCGTCCCGCCCGGCTACCCCGGCGAACTGTACGTGGGCGGCGCCGGGGTGGCCCGGGGCTACCGCAACCGGCCCGGCCTCACGGCCGAACGCTTCGTCGCGGACCCCTTCTCCGGCCGGCCGGACGCGCGCCTGTACCGCACGGGCGACCTGGTCCGGATGGGCCGGGACGGGGTGGTGCACTTCCTGGGCCGCTCCGACGGCCAGGTCAAGGTCAGCGGCCACCGCATCGAGCTGGACGAGATCAGGTGCACCCTGGAACGGCACCCCGGGGTGCGCACGGCGGTGGTCCAGGTCCGCCAGGAGCGGATCGAGGCACACGTCGTCCCCGTCGGGCCCCCGGAGGCCGCGCCCGGCATCGAGGAACTGGTGGACCACGCCAGGCTCTCCCTGCCCGCCTACATGGTCCCCGCCGCTCTCGCCACCGTCGCCACGCTGCCGGTGACCCGCAACGGGAAGATCGACCACCGTGCGCTGCCGCCGCTACGGACACCGCGCCCCGCCCCGGCAGGAGACGCGGACGCCGCCGGTGCGGGGAACGCGGAGGAGCAGGCCCTTGCGGCCCTCGCCGCGCGCGTCCTGGGCCTGGACACGCTGGGGCCGGGCGACGACTTCTTCGCCGCCGGAGGAAGTTCCCTGCACGCGGCCCGCTTCGTGTCCCGCGTGCGCAGCGAGCGGGGTCTGGACGTACGCCTGGAGCAGTTCCTGGCCGCGCCCACCGTCAGGGAACTCGCGCGGGCCGCATCCCCCCGGGCCGGGCGCGGGGAGGAGAGCGCGTGAGCGCCGGCACCGGCCGCGACGGCCCGAACCCCTGGGTGGTGCGCTCGGGCGCGGCCCGCGACAGCTGCCGTATCCGCCTGGTGTGCTTCCCGCACGCCGGTGCGGGCGCATCCGTCTACCGGCCCTGGATCACGGCGCTGGCCCCGGAGGTGGAGGTCCTGCCCCTGGTGCTGCCGGGCCGCGACAGCCGCTGGCGGGAACCCGCGCACACCGGCATGAGCGGCCTGGCCCGCGCCGCCGCCGAAGGGCTCGCGGCCTTCTTCCGTGCCGAGGAGCGGCAGGTGCCGTACGCGTTCTTCGGGCACAGCCTGGGCGCCGTCGTGGCATACGAGACGGCCCGCGCCCTCGGCCGGCCGGGACCCGGCCCGCAGCTGCTGGTGGTGTCGGCCAGTGCGCCTCCCGCCCGCGCGGCCGCCTCGAGCCGCGGCTGTCACACCCTGCCCGACGAGGAGTTCCTGGCCGAGGTGGACCGTCTGGGCGGCCTTTCGCCCGGCGTCCTCGGTGAGGCGGAACTCGTACGGCTGCTGCTGCCGGTGCTGCGGGCGGACTTCACCCTCGCCGAGACCTACGCCCCCGCGCCCGGCCCGCCGCTGTCCTGCCCCGTGGCCGTGTACGCGGGCCGGGACGACACCGGCGTGCGCGAAGCGCACCTGGCGCAGTGGCAGGAGGTCACCGAGGTGCGCCCGGTCGTCCACCGCACGTTCCCCGGCGGCCACTTCTACCTCGACGGCGCCCGCCCCGACCTGGTCCGCGCCCTGCGGCAGGACCTGGGGGCGGCCGCGGAACCGGTCAGAGCCGGTGGCACCGCCCCGCGCCCCGTACCGCACCCCGCCGGGCCCAAGGAGTTCTCATGACCGTGACGACCCGCCCCGCCGCCACCGTTCCCCACCCCCTGGCCCCGCTGGCTCCCGAGGAGATCCGGGAAGCGGTGCGGGTGGTCAGGGACCAGCAGGGCCTCACCCCCGACACCCGGTTCGTGATGATCTCCCTGCGGGAACCGGACAAACAGCGCCTGCTGTCCTACGACGGCACCGAGCCGCTCCCCCGCGACGTGGCCATGGTGCTGCGCGACCGTGGGCGGCGCCGCACCTACGAAGCCGTCGTGTCCCTGGACACCGGGCAGGTCACCGACTGGCGGCACCTGCCCGGGGTGCAGACGGCCATCACCGAGGAGGAGTTCGCCCAGTGCGAGGCCGCCGTGCGCGCCGATCCGCGCTGGCAGCAGGCGATGCGGCGCCGCGGTGTCGAGGACTTCTCCCTGGCCATGGTGGACGCCTGGCCGCCGGGCCACACCGGGGAACTCGACGACGCCTGCGGCCGGCGTCTGGCCTGCCCGCTGACCTTCGTGCGCGCCCACCCCGGCGACAACGGCTACGCCCGCCCGGTGGAGAACCTCGTGGCCCTGGTGGACCTGGACTCCATGGAGGTCCTCGAGGTGACCGACCGGGGCACGGTGCCGCTGCCTCCGCTGGCGGGCAACTACGACCCGGACGTACGCAGCCCGGACGGCAACTGGCCCGCCGTCGTGGAGGAACGCCGCGACCTGCGGCCCATCGACATCACCCAGCCCGAGGGCCCGAGCTTCACGGTGGACGGCTACGCGGTGCGGTGGCAGAAGTGGGAGTTCCGCATCGGCTTCACCGTCCGCGAGGGCCTGGTCCTGCACCAGATCGGCTACCGCGACCAGGGGCGGCTCCGGCCGATCCTGCACCGCGCCTCCCTGGCGGAGATGTACACCCCCTACGGCGACCCGGGCTTCACCCACTACCGCAAGAACGCCTTCGACGAGGGCGAGTACGGGGCCGGGTTCATGGTCAACGCCCTGGAGCTCGGCTGCGACTGCCTGGGCGAGATCCACTACTTCGACGCCGTCGTCCACGACCAGGACGGCGCACCCGTCACGCTGCCCCACGCCGTGTGCATGCACGAAGAAGACATGAACATCGCCTGGAAGCACACCGACTTCCGCACCGGCAAGGTCGTCACCCGCCGCCGGCGCCGGCTGGTCGTCTCCTCCTTCGCCGTCCTGGGCAACTACCAGTACGGCTACTTCTGGTACCTGTACCTGGACGGCACGATCGAGTTCGAGGTCAAGCTGACCGGCATGATCTCCACCGGCGCCTTCTCCGGCACCTGCCCGCCCTACGGAACCGCCGTCGCCCCGGGCCTGTACGGCCCCCACCACCAGCACTTCTTCTCCATGCGCCTGGACATGGCGCTGGACGGCCCGCACAACTCCGTCTACGAAGTGGACTCCGTGGCCCTGCCGGTGAACGAGGACAACCCGCACGCCAACGCCTGGCAGACCCGGCACCGGCTGCTGCGCTGTGAGCGCCAGGCGCAGCAGCGCACCGCCCACGCCGCCACCGGCCGCTTCTGGAACATCGTCAACCCTGAACGGCGCAACGGCCTGGGGCAGCCCGTGGGCTACCAGCTGGTCCCCCGTTCGGGGCTGCTGCCGATGCAGCCCGAAGGCAGCCAGGCCTGGAAGCGGGCACGCTTCTGCTACGGGCATCTGTGGGTCACCGCCTACGACCGCACACAGATGTACGCGGCCGGGGACTATCCCAACCAGAGCCGCGGCGGCGCGGGGCTGCCCGCCTTCGTGCAGGGCGACCGGCCGCTGGAGAACGCCGACGTGGTCCTGTGGCACACCTTCGGCGAGCACCACGTCGTACGCCCCGAGGACTGGCCCGCCATGCCGGTGGTGAGCACCGGCTTCTCGCTGCGCCCCAACGGGTTCTTCGACGGCAACCCCGCCCTCGACCTGCCCGCGCCGCACGCCTGCACCGGTACCGCCGCGGGCCCCGGCACCGGCACCGCCGCAGGCCGCGACACCGAGACCGGCACCGGCACCGGCACCGGCACGGACGCCTGCCACGGCCCGCACTGCCACTGACCACAGCTTCCGCGAAAGGTCACGTCACATGAACGCCACCCTGACCGACCACTACCCCACCCGCCTGCTCGCCCCCGGCCCGGTCGTGCCCCGTACCCATCCCACGGTGTGGGGCGGAGCGGACGACGGCCCGCTGACGGCGGCGGAGCTGGCCGCCTTCGACGGCTCCGGCTACCACGCGGAGCAGGCCCTGCTCGGCCCCGAGGAGGTCCGCGCCCTGCAGGCGGAGGCCCGGCGCCTGACGGCCGACCCGGCGTTGCGGGGCGACGAGCGCACCGTCGTGGAGGAGAAGTCGCAGGAGGTCCGTTCGGTCTTCGAGGTGCACCGCCTCAGCCCGGCCTTCGCGCGCCTGGCCGCCGACCCGCGGCTGGCGGGCCGGGCCCGCCAGCTCCTGGGCAGCGAGGTGTATGTGCACCAGAGCCGCGTCAACTACAAGCCGGGCTTCGGCGGCGGGCCGTTCTACTGGCACTCCGACTTCGAGACCTGGCACGCCGAGGACGGCATGCCGGCACCGCGCGCCGTGAGCGTGTCCCTGGCCCTGACCGAGAACCACCCCTTCAACGGCAGCCTGATGATCATTCCCGGCTCGCACCGCTCCTTCGTGCCCTGCGTCGGGCGGACCCCGCCCGACCACCACCTCAACTCGCTGCGCACGCACTCGGTGGCCGTGGGCATGCCGGAGCAGGAGGCGGTCACCGCGCTGGCGGAACAGGCGGGCGGCATCGAGCAGTTCACCGGCGGGCCCGGGTCGGCCACGTTCTTCGACTCCAACTGCATGCACGGCTCGAACGGCAACATCACCCCCTACCCGCGCTCCAACGTCTTCCTCGTCTTCAACAGCGTCGACAACACCCTCACGGCTCCCTTCGGCGCGCCCGCGCCCCGCCCCGCGCACATCGCAAGCCGCGACTTCACCCCCGTGGCAAGGGACGCGGAGCGGTGACGGCGAGGGACACGGCGGCCCCGGAAGAGCCGGAGGTACCGGAAGGATCGGAGGAGCCGGAGGAGCCGCTGCGGAACTTCATCGGCGGGCAGTACCGCCACGCCCAGTCGGGAGAGACGCTCGACCTGACCGATCCCGCGACCGGCCGCGGCGCCGGGCGGGCCCCGGTGTCCGGGGACGCCGACGTCGACCTGGCCCTCCGCAGTGCCCAGCGCGCGTTCGAGTCCTGGCGCACGGTCGCGCCGGCGCAGCGGCAGCTGGCGCTGCTGCGGATCGCCGGTGCCCTGGAGGAGCGAGCGCAGGAGTTCGTCCACGCCGAGGCGGTGCACACCGGCAAACCTCCGCACGTCACAGCGGCGGAGGAGATGGGCCCGATGATCGACCAGATCCGCTTCTTCGCGGGCGCCGCGCGGTTGCTTGAGGGCAAGGCGGCGACAGAGTACTTCGCCGGGCACACCTCGTTCGTGCGCCGCGAACCGCTGGGGGTGTGCGCCCAGGTGACCCCGTGGAACTACCCGCTGATGATGGCGGTGTGGAAGTTCGCCCCGGCCGTGGCCGCGGGCAACACCGTCGTGCTGAAACCGTCCGACACCACCCCGCTGACCAGCCTGATGCTGGCCGAACTCGCCGCCGAGTTCCTGCCCGAGGGGGTCCTCAACGTCGTCTGCGGCTCCCGCGGGACCGGACGGCGCCTGGTACGTCATCCGGTGCCGGCGATGGTGTCCGTCACCGGCAGCGTCCGCGCCGGGACCCAGGTGGCGGGCGACGCCGCCGGCGACGTGAAACGGGTGCACCTGGAACTGGGCGGCAAGGCCCCCGTCGTGGTGGCCGCCGACGCCGACATCCCCCTGGCGGCGCGGGGCATCGCGCAGGCCGGACTGTTCAACGCCGGGCAGGACTGCGCCTCGGCCTGCCGCGTCATCGTGGACCGGGCCGTGCACGACGACTTCGTCACCGCCCTCACCGCGGAGGTGGGCAACACCACCACCGGCCCGCCCGGGGACCCGACGGTCTTCTACGGCCCGCTCAACAGCGCCGCCCAACTGCGGCGCGTCCAGGACCATCTGCGCGACCTGCCCGCCCACGCCCGCGTCACCACCGGCGGCCGGGCCCTGCCCGGTGCCGGCTACTTCCACCAGCCCACCGTGGTGACGGGCCTGCGGCAACAGGACCGGGCCGTCCAGGAGGAGATCTTCGGCCCGGTCATCACCGTCCAGGCCTCCGGCGGCGACGAGGAGTCGGTGCGCCTGGCCAACGACGTCCGCTACGGCCTGGCGTCCTCGGTCTGGACCCGCGACCACCGGCGGGCCATGACCATGGCCCGCGGCATCGACGCCGGCTGCGTCTGGATCAACTGCCACATCCCCGTCGCCGCCGAGATGCCCCACGGCGGGTTCAAGCACTCCGGCTACGGCAAGGACCTGTCCGCCTACAGCCTGGAGGACTACACCCGGATCAAGCACGTCATGTCCTTCCTGGGGACGTGACCCCGATGCCCCCCTGTCACCGACCGCTGTCCGAGGAGATCGATGAACCGCACCGAGGGCCACTACGTCCATCTCGCGGATTCCTACGACTACATCTGGTCGGAGTACCCCTGGTCGCAGTACGTGCCGTGGATGAACCGCCAGATCGCCGAGCGGATCGGCCTGCGGCCCGGTGAACGGGCGGCCGACATCGGAGCAGGCACGGGGATCTTCATCAAGGACCTGATGCAGCACCTGTCCCCCGACCAGCCGCTGGCCTGCCTGGACCCCTCACCGGACATGCTCGCCCGCCTCCCCGACGACGCGCGCCTGAAGACGGTCCAGGGCAGCGTCGAAGACCTGATGAGCGGCCGGGCCGTGCTCCCCTACCCGCAGGTGGACGTCCTGCTGAGCAAGGAGGCCATCCACCACGCACAGGACCTGCGGCAGGCGGTGCGGTACCTGGCGGGGCTCCTTGCCCCGGGTGGCCGCTTCCTCGTCGTCACCCTCCCGCCGCTGCTGGACTACCCCGTCTTCCAGGCCGCCTTCGACCTGTTCGCCCGCAACTGGCCGCAGCCCGCCGACATCTGCCGATACATGGCGGCCGCCGGGCTCGAGGCCGAGCTCACCTACGACCAGTTCCCCGTCACCTGCACCCGCGAGCACTACCTGCACATCATGGAGCAGCGCTGGCTCTCGGTCCTGTCCACGCTCGACGAGGAGCAGTTCCGGAAGGGAATGGAGGAACTGGAGCACCTCCACCCCGAGAAGATATTCACCTTCGTCGAACGACGCGCCTTCATCATGGGGCGCCGTCCGGCCGCCTGAAGCGAGGCGAGCCCGACACGCGGCAGCGGTAATACCCGCGGGCACGGCGGGAACACAGACGATCATTGGGTTCCGCTGAGCGACGGACAGCGCGACAGCGCGACCGTGTGACAGCGCGACCGTGTGACGGTGTGACAGGACAGATGGGTGACGATGGGCGTCTTATTCGCGCTGGTGTCCGCACTCTGCTACGGAATCTCGGATTTCGTCGGCGGCCTGCTGTCGCGGCGGGGGAACTTCCTCGTCATCGCCTTCATCGGCCAGGTCGGAGGCCTGCTGCTCGCCGTTGCCGCCGTGTTCTTCATGTCCTCCGCCCCGCTGAACGCCACCGACGCGGCCTGGGGTGCCCTGTCCGGCGTCGGCACCGGAATGGGCATGCTGTTCCTCTTCCGGGGCATGAGCCGCGGCGCGATGAGCGTGGTCATGCCGGTCAGCGCGCTCACCGGGATCGCGCTTCCCGTCATCGCCGGAGTGCTCCTGCTGGGAGACCGGCCCTCGCCGCTCGCCTGGCTCGGGATCGCCGTCTCCCTGCCCGCGCTGTGGCTCGTCGCACGCGGTGACTCCAGCGCGCAGGAGCGGCCCGGCCGCCGTGCCTTTCTGGCACCGGCGTCCGCCGACGCCCTGCTGGCGGGCGGCGGGATCGCCCTGCAGTACCTCGCGCTCGCCCAGGCCGGCGCCACCGCGAGCGTCTGGCCGGTGGCCGCGGGCCGCGTCGCGGCCATCGTGGTCCTGGTCCCGGTCCTGCTGCTGTCCTCGGCCGGTTTCGCCGCCTCGCCCCGCAACGCCGCGGGCGCCGCCCTCACCGGCATGACCGCCGCACTCGCGCTGCTGTTCTACATGCTGGCCCTGCGGCAGCAGATGGTCACCGTGACCGTGGTCCTGTCCTCCTTCTATCCCGCGATCCCCGTCGTGCTCGGCATCGCCGTCCTGCGCGAACGGCTCACGACGCTGCAGGCCTGGGGGGTCGTGGCCGCGGGTGTGGCGGTGGGTCTGCTGGCCTTCAGCTGATCCCGCAGCCCCCGCCCGGCTTTCGGCGGGGCCTGCCTCGCGCGTGAGCAGGGCGGAGGGCAATGTGGACTGGGAGCGGTTCGCGCAGCAGATGGCCGCGATGGCGCGGGATCTTCTGGGGCGTGATTCGGTGGCGGGCACCCTGGAGCGGATCACCGCCTCGGCCACGGAGCTGGTCGAGGGCTGCGAGGCGGCCGGCATCCTCATCCGGCCCGGGGACCGGGTACAGTCCCTGGCCCCCACCCACCAGCTGGTCCTCGACAGCGACCAGTTGCGGGAGCGGGCGGGGGAAGGGCCCTGTTTCGACGCCGCGCACAGTCTGCGCGGCGAGCGCGTCTACCGCATCGCCGGCCTCACCGGCACCCGGCAGCGCCGGCCCTTTCGCCCCCCCGGGCCCGCACCCTGGGGATCGGCAGCATGATGGGGTTCCTGCTGTTCACCGAGGACGAGAACCTCGGCGCGCTCAGTCTCTACTCCCGCGAGCCCGGCGCCTTCACCCCGGCCGGGGAGCTGGCCGGGTTCCTGCTCGCCTCGCACGCGGCCGTCGCCTTCTCCAGCGCCCGCACCCACGCCCAGATGGAACAGGCCGTCGCCACCCGCCACACCATCGGCGAGGCCATGGGCATCCTCATGGGCAGCCGCCACCTCACCGAGGAGCAGGCCTTCGACGTGCTGCGCCGCTACTCCCAGGAGAACAACGTCGAACTCCGCGAGGTGGCCCGGAAGGTGTGCGCGCACGGCAGCCTCGACTGACCGGGCAGCGGCGCCGCCGTCGAGGCGCGAGGCGGCGCCCGGCGGTGCGGCGCGGGTGTCCTGCCGCGCGGACGCGGTGCGTCTCAGGTGTTGCCGTCGAGCTGCGCGGCGGCCTCCTCCAGCTCGGCGACCGAGCCCGACATGATCGTCCGTACGTGCCCGGTGACATGCCGCACGGGCCAGTCCCACCACGCCACGGCCAGGAGCCGGGCGATGTCCGCGGCGTCGTAGCGGGTGCGGATGAGCCGGGCGGGGTTGCCGCCGACGACGCCGTAGTCGGGGACGTCGGCGGTGACCACGGCGCCGGCGGCGACGATCGCGCCGTGGCCGATGCGGACACCGGGCATGACCGTGGCACCGTGGCAGAACCACACGTCGTTGCCGACGACCGTGTCACCCCGGCCGGGCAGGCCGGTGATCAGGTCGAAGTGCTCCGCCCAGGAGCCGCCCATGGTGGGGAACGGGAAGGTGGAAGGGCCGTCCAAGCGGTGGTTGGCGCCGTTCATGATGAACCGGGTGCCCGTCGCCAGCGCGCAGTACTTGCCGATGACGAGCCGCTCGGGGCCGTAGTGGTAGAGGACGTTGCGCGTCTCGAACGCGGTCGCGTCGTCCGGGTCGTCGTAGTAACTGAAGTCACCGGCCTCGATCAGCGGCGACTGCACCAGCGGCTTGAGCAGGACCACGCGCGGGTGCTCCGGCATCGGGTGGAGAACGGTGGGATCAGCGGGAACGGGCGGCATACGGAGGCGGTTCCTCTCCGGTGAGCGGTCGGCGGTGGACGGTGAGCGGTCGGCGGTGAGCGGTCGGCGGTGAGGGGTCGGCGGTGAGGGGGGCGGTCGGATGTGCGGGTGAGCGGTGGATGCCAGCCAAGAGCGACGACCGTCGCGTTAGGATGCTGGCACAGCCCTGCCGCCTTGATCAACCGGATACTGACTGCCGATGACAGACCCACTGGCCTCGCCACCGGACCGCCGCCCGGGTGGCCGCACCGCCCGCGTCCGCGCCCAGGTCCTCGACGCGGTGCGCGCCGAACTCGCCGAACGCGGGCACGAAGGACTCACGATGGAGGGGGTCGCGACGCGGGCCGGGGTGCACCGCGCCACGGTCTACCGGCGCTGGCGCGACGTCGGCGGCCTGCTCGTCGACGTCATCACCGCCGCCGGCGAGATCGACTGGCAGCCGCCGGACACCGGCTCGCTCCCCGGCGATCTGACGGCTCTCAACGAGGAGATCCAGCAATCCCTGGTCGTACAGCCGTCGTTCGCCCTCGCCCTGATGGCCGCCTCGTTCCACTCCGAACAGGCCGCGCGGGCCCAGACGCGGCTGTGGACGGACCGGTACGCCCAGTGCGAGGTCCTCGTCGAGCGCGCCGTCGAGCGCGGTGAGCTCCCCGCACCGCACCCGGACGCCCGTAGCCTGCTCGTCGCCGCCACGGCGCCGATCTACCACCAACTGGTGCTGCTGCGCGCCGGACCGGACCCGCGCCTGCCCCGCCGGGCCGCGCGGGCGGCGGTCCTGGCGGCTGCCGCGGGTGCCTTCCGCGCTCCCCGGCAGGACCGGGAGGAGTCGGACCGGGAGGAGTCGGACCGGGAGGAGTCGGACCGGGAGGGGTCCGCTTGACCTTGACACAGTGACAGCCTCTTCACTGCTCGCCGAGGAGGTGGTCTTGATGGCCATGGCGAAGCAGCAGGTCACCGAGGTGACAAGGGCGCTGGGGGCGCTGGAGGACGACAGTGCGTCGGTGCGTCTGCGGGCCGCGCTGGCGATCGGCACGACGCCGGACCCGCGCTGTGTCGACAAGCTCGTCGAGCGCTGCGCGGTCGAGCCCGCGTTCCTCGTCCGCGACATGCTGACCTGGGCGCTCACCCGCCACCCGGTGTCCGTGACCGTGCCCCGGCTGCTGGGTGAACTGCGTGCCGAGCGGGCGCAGGCACGGAGCCAGGCCCTGCACACGCTGTCCAAGATCGGGGACCGGCAGGCGTGGCCGGCGATCACCCCGGCGCTGTTGTCCGACGCCGACGAGGAGGTGGCGCGCAGCGCCTGGCGGGCCGCGGTCGTGCTCGTACCCGAGGAGGAGAAGGACGGGTTGGCCGCACGGCTGGCGACGCGGCTCGGGCGCGGCGGGCAGCAGACGCAGCTGAGTCTCAGCCGGGCGCTGGTGGCGCTGGGCGAGGCAGGGGTGCCCGCGCTGGCGTCGGCGGCCACGGACGCCGAGCCGCGCGTGGGCGCGCACGCGATGGCCACCCTGCGGCTGCTGCGCGACCCGGACGCCGGGTTCGAGTCCGCGATCGAGGAGGCCAAACGCGTCGTGGCTCTCGGGGGGTCCGGCCCGCAGGGACCCGGCCGGGAGGGACACTGAGGCGTGTTGATCGGTGAGGTGGCGCGACGGTCCGGGGTCAGTGCCCGCATGCTGCGGCACTACGAGTCGCTGGGCCTGGTGCGGCCTTCGGGCCGTACCGGCTCGGGGTACCGGGAGTACTCCGGCAAGGACATCCGGCGCGTCTTCCACATCGAGAGCCTGCGGTCGCTGGGGCTTTCGCTGCGGGAGATCGGGCGCGCGCTCGACGATCCCGGCTTCGTGCCCGCGGCGCTCGTCGAGGACCTCGTCCGCCGGACGCGGGAGCGCGTCGCGGCCGAGACCGAACTGCTCACGCGGCTGCGCCGGATCGATGCCGCGGGGCCCGCCGGCTGGGAGGACGTCCTCAGGGTCGTCGCGCTCCTGCGGGCGCTCGGCTCCAAGAGCGCCGACGCCCGCCAGCGCGCGGCGCTCTCCTCGGCCGGGGACGCGGCCGTGTCCGGGGTGCCGGTGGAGGCCCTGGTGGAGGCGGTGCTGAGCGAGAGGGACCCGGTCGTCGCCGGTGCCCTGCACTGGGCGCTGGCGCGCTCGGGCGACGGGGACGTCGCGGCCCTGCTGGCCGAGGGGTTGGGCTCACCGGTGGCCGCGGTGCGCAAGCGGGCCGTGCGGTCCCTGGCCGAGCTGCCCGGCACCACGGCGGTGGCGCAGTTGCGGGAGGCGCTCACCGGCCCCGACCCCGTGGTGCGCGGGTACGCGGCGCTGGCTCTGGCCGCCCATGGAGTGGCCGAAGTGGTGCCCACGCTCATCGACATGATCGTGGAGGGGAGGAACGACACCGACGCGGCCGACGCCCTGAGCGTGCTGGCCGCCGGCGACGGTGCGGCGGCCGACCGGATCGCGGCCGGGATCGGCGACCGCCTCGCCGACGCGGGCACCGGGGCGCCCGCGCGCGGCCGCCTGACCCAGGCGCTGGCGGCCGTCCCGGGGGCGAGGGCGTCCCGCGCGCTGGTGGAGTTGTCGCGGGACCAGGACCGGGCCGTGGCGGTGACTGCGGTGTACCTTCTGCGGCTGCGTGAGCGACGGTGACGGCCCCGGAATCCGGCCCCGCCGCGCTCGTGAGGCCTGGCGCGAGGACCGGTGCGGCGCGCGCAGGACCGGACCGCGCCGAAAGCCGTCTGCGCGCGCATTGACCCCCTTGGGGCTCCGCGCTTTCATCGCGTGAGCCCCGCGCGCAGGCAGTGCCGGGGCACAACTGGGCACGGGGGCGGCAGGGGTGACGGTGGCCGTCCTCGGCCGGAGGGGAAGAGGATCCGATGAGACCTTCGTTACGCAGGGCCATTGGGGCCGCCCTGGCGGCCGCCCTGACCTGTCTGGCCCATCCCGCGGGCGCGGCGGTGAGCGAGGGCGGTGCACTCCCGCGCACCGAGCGGGCCAGTGAGAACCGGGCCGCCGCCCCGCGCACCGAGCGGATCGGTGAGAACCGGGCCGCCCCGCACACCGAGCGGATCAGCGTGGCGCCCGACGGCACCGGCGGCAACCGCCACTCGGTGGATCCGACCGTCAGCGCGGACGGACGCGTCGTCGCCTTCATGTCGTCGGCGACCAATCTGGTGCCCGGCACGGACGTGCCCACCAGCGTCTTCTACCGTACGGCGCCGGGGGCGGCCCTCAAGCGCGTGGTGGTGCCGGGTGAGTCGACCATGGTGCCCAGGGTGTCGGACTCGGGCAGCCACCTGACGTTCACCTCGTACTCGGCAGCGACCCAGAAGTACTCCGTCCACGTGATGGACCTGCGTACCGGACGCGTCGACCCCGTGGCGCCCGCGTTGGGGGACGGCTACCGCGCGGACTACGGCGCCGCCCCGCTCAGCGCGGACGGACGCCACCTCGCCTTCGTGGCCAGGACCGCTCCCGGCACGGACGGGGCGTCGCGCTGCCGGATCGTCCTCCTGGACCGCCGGAAGCAGCAGCTGTGGCGGGCGGGCCCGTCCACGGACCGCGAATGCCAGGACATCTCCCTCAGCGCCGACGGCCGCAAGGTGGCCTACCGGGTCGGCTACACCGGGCCGTCCGACGACGACCAGGCCGACATCTGGGTGTACGACCGGGTGACCGGGCAGAGGACGCAGGCCGATGCCACCCACGACGGGGCGCCCGCCGACCACTCGGCGATCGCTCCGGTGCTCAGCGCCGACGGCTCCCGGGTCGGCTTCGACTCGGTGGCCACGAACCTGGTCCCGGGCACCGACCCGAACGGCAGCACCAGCACGTCCTGGAACGCCTTCGTCCGCGACCTGCGCACCGGCGCCCTGCAACGGTACGACGGCCGCTCCCCCACCGACCTCACTGTGGTGTCGGACCTGTCGGCGGACGGCTCGAAGCTGCTCCTCAACACCGCCGACACGAACGGCAGGACACTGGGCCTGGTCCTGCGCGATCCGCGCACCGGCCACGAGGAACTGCTCTCACCGGGACAGGACGGCCGGCCCGTCACCGTGGGCCGGGCGGCGCTGAGCACCGACGAGTCGGCGGCCGTCTTCGACTCCTACCACCCCCAACTGGTCCCCGACGACACCAACCTGACCGGGGACGTCTTCGTCCGCACCCTGCGCTGAGGCCACCGCCCCTGCCCCCAGGCCGAAACGGGGGCACCCGTGCCCGCCGGTCGCGGCGGCACCGGATTGCGGCGGCACCGCCGGGGCACTGGTACGCAGCGACTTCCCTGCCGGGACACCACGGACGCATCGGGAGCACGGGATGGGCACGGCGACGGCGGTTCCCGAGACGCGGGACATGCAGGGCGAGGAACTCTCCGGCGACGAGGCGTTCGTGGCGCTGCGGCACTACGGCGGCTGGAGGCTGCTGCGCGACGCCTTCGTGCGGTTCCGCTACGCCGACGGGTTCAGCCACTCCCGGGCGCTCGCGCTGCAGACGGTCCTGGCGGTCGTGCCGCTGGTGATCGTGTTCGTGGGCCTGTCGAGCGTGCTGCACACCCAGGACGTCGGCAGGTTCGCCGAGGTCGTGGTCCACCGCATGGCACAGGGCCTTGGGGCCTGTCGTCAAACTCCCTTCGTCGCCCGGAGGGCGGCCACGTGGCGTCAGGTGCGTGCTCTCGGCGTGCCGGGCCCAGACCCTCGTACTGGACGTACTTGGGTCTGGGCCGGTGCGGCGAGAGGGGGCACCTCCCTGCTCGAGCGCAGCCGAGAGCTTGGGGGAGCGTGCATGGCGTCACGTGGCAGGAGGGAGTTTGACGACAGGCCCTAGCGCCGACGTCGTCGACGAGGCGCTGACGCGCAGCCGTCGCGACGCGGGCGGTGGCACCCAGGTCGCGCTCTGGTTCGCGCTCGTGTTCTCCCTGGTCAACATCACCACGGCGATGTGCCAGATCGAGCGCGGCGCCAACCGGATCTACGGCAACGAACGCGACCGGCCCTTCCACCGCAAGTACCTGCGCGGCCTGGTCATGGCGGCCACGGCGGGGCTGCCGCTGGGCCTGGGCGTCGTGGTGATGGTGGCGGGCGGCGACCTGGCGGCCGCGGCGGTGACGGTCTTCGGTGTCGGGCACGGCGTGAGCACCGTGTTCGCCGTGGTGCGCTGGCCGCTGGGGTTCGTGCTGGCGCTCGTCTCGGCGAGCGTCGTCTTCCGGCGCTCCCCGCGGCGGCGCCAGCCCGGCTACACGTGGCTGGCGTTCGGCGCCGCGGTCTACCTCCTGCTGTGGACCGCCCTGACCGGCCTGCTGAGTCTGTATCTCTCCCTCAGCGGCTCCTTCGACACCGTCTACGGCCCCCTCAGCGCCTTCATGTCCTTGCTGCTGTGGGCCTATCTGACCTCGATCGCCCTGTTCCTGGGCCTGGCCTTCGCGGCCCAGCTGGAGGCGGCCCGAGCACTGGCACCCGGGCCCGTCGAGGCCGATCCGGGGGTGTGACGCGGCGCGCGGCCCCCGCCGCCGCGGCGGGCCCCGGTGTCCTCCGGGGGGGCCTGGCCGTGGACGGCTTCACCCTCCCCCCAGGCGGGCCGCGACGTCGCGCATGCGCTGCATGCGGGCCGGGACCGAGCGGTCATCGCGCCGCCCCGCCCCCGCACGCGGGGTCGGGGGCGTGCCCTTGGGTGTCTGCTCCGGGCCGGGCCCGGAGGCCGGTGGGCAGCTGCCCGTTGCCGCCCCAGGCCACGACCCGTTCCGCGAGGTCGCGGAGTTCGATGCCCAGGCGCCGGGATGTCTCCCTCAGCTCCTCCCAGCCCTGCTCCGGCGTGAGGCGGCCCGCCGCCACCAGGACACCGACGGCCTGGTCCAGGATCGCGTTGGTCTCCAAGGCCCGCCGCAGACGGGCGATCTCCGCCTCCAGGCGGGCGGCTTCCCGCTGCGGCTCTGCGGCGGGCTCTTGCGGGCACGGGGCTGGCGGCGCGCACAAACGATCACTCCGGGTCGGGGTCTGGGAACCGGACATACAGGCATCTTCTACGTGAAAGCTACGCCCTGTTTCCGCCCGCGCCCGGCACCGCGCTCGCCCCGTGTGCCGCACCGTGTGTGCCGTGCCGCGTGTACCGCACCGCGTATGCCGTGCCGTGTGTGCCGTGCCGCTCCGGAGTGCCCGTGCGGGGAGCGCAGTCCGGGATCGGGGCGCCCACCCTTCTCCGAGCGCCCGCGCCCCGCCCGGCAGTCCTGCCCCGCAGGTGCGCGTGTCCGCTTCCCGGATGGCGGTCGCGGTTGCGGGCAGACATGGTCCATGGCGACTCAGGCGCAGTGGAACGGTCTGATGGTGCAGATGCACGTCACGCACGAGCGGGCCCGCCAACTGCTCGAAGCCGCCCACACGGTGACCGTGGAGAGCCGGCGGCTGGTGCAGGAGAGCCGGGGCCTCAGCCGCCGGCGGGCCGCGCTGCGCCGTTCCGGGCGGCAGCGGCCGACGGCGCCGACACCGCCGGCGCCCGCACCTCAGCCGGGCACGCCGGCCGACGGGACGGCCCCGATGGCCGCACTGCTGCGGGAGAACGCCCACCTGAAGGAGGCGAAGGCCGGGTGGGCGGTGGTGGACCAGGCCCGCGGCGTCCTGATGGCGGTGGCCGGCTGCGGGACCGAGGAGGCCTGGCAGATCCTGCTCAGCACTTCGCAGCACGCCAACGTCAAACTGCGCCGTGTCGCGGAGATGGTCGTGGCGAGCACCCACGGCGCGGACGTCGAGGAGCCGGCGGCCTCCCATCTGCGGGCCGCGCTGGCCGCAGCCACCGCCGGCGCCGGCCGCAGCCACCGCCGGCGGCCGGGGGCCGCCGCGGCGACGCGGCGGGCAGCGAGGGACGGCGCCGTGCCGCCCTGAGCACGGGACACGGCACGCACTGCGGCAGCAGACAGGCGCACAACAGGGCCCCGGCCGCCGGCGGCCGGGGCGAAGAAGCCGGGCATGCCCGGCCCGGCCCGGGGCACAAGGGCCGTGGCACCACCCCTGCGAACAACGGTGACAAGGGAGACTCCCCGATGCTGATGGCACACCCGGCCGTGCTGAAGAACCTCGTCGAGCAGTACGAGACGCTGCGCACCCTGCACGCCGAGCACGGCACCGCCCGAGCCCGCCAGCGCATGGACGACGTCGCCTACACCCTGTGCGTGTCCACCGGCACCCGCGACATCGACGCCGCCCTGATCGCCGCCCGCCACCGGCTCCCGGGCGCCCGCCCCGAGGACGACTCCCTCCTGGCAGCCTGACCGCCCGGCCGACCGCCCGGCCACCGACCGCCCGGGGACCGTCGATCTGGACACGAACCTTCCCCTTTGGGGGAGTTGCGGGACTTGTCAGATTGGTGCGGTCCAGGAGGGGTCGATGAGGCCTGCAAGGACTTAGCCTGAGGTGGTCGGCCGCCTCGCCCCCCTTGGCGTCCGGCGGGCTCCCGCGCCCCACCCCCCGGCGCGGGAGCCGTCAGGGCGCGCACAGCAGGACGGCGGCCGGTCCGCGAGGCGGTGGGGCGCCTTCGGACCCGCGCCCCACCGCGCCCCCTCGCGCGGCGTCAGCTGCTGACGGGCCTACCGCTGATGGCGATGAAGGAGAACGGGCGGTCGGAGAGCTCTCCGTAGTAGTCGCCGGTCTCGACGACGGCCCGCCCCGGAGTGGCGCTGCGCACGTGAGCGTTGTCGACCCGGTTGTGGTCGCCGGTGATGGTGACGACCACGGTCGGCTTGCCGGCGAAGGCGTTGTCGAACAGCAGCGTGTAGGTCCCGGTCCCGGACTTCACCGCCCTGAACCCCTTGCTGCCCTCCTCCTCGCTGCCCTCGGCCGTGACGTATCCGTGTACGACGTCTGCCATGTGAGAAGTCCTCTCTGGTCGTGCGGCGGTCGTACCGCGCGGCGCCGCCGCGGCACACACAGGTGGACCACCGAGGACGGGACCACGACAGGGAAGTGTGTGCGCCTGATGCAGGCGAGTGCGCGGCTCCTTCTGCCCCCGGACGCCCGATGGGCGCATGTCCGCCGGACAGTAGGCAACTGTGCCGCTTGTTATGGGAATTACCGCTTATAAGCGGCATGCCCGCTACCAGTGCCATGACGCACTTATGCGCCACTCTCACACCTTTGAGTGATTGCCACGAGACGCGGCGGCCACCGCGGGCGCCGTCACTCACCCACCGCCGTCCGTCCGCACACGCACGCCGTCCGTCCGCACACCCACCGCCGTTCGTCCGCAAATAGGAGCGAACACAACGCACATGGCCGATTGCCCGGCGCGGCCGGTGAACCTCATGATCGGTACGTAGAAGATCAAGCGGGGTGCTTCGGGTACCGGTCGGGCCCGGCGGCATTGCGCGCAGGCTCTCTTCATGCTCCGCATCGTTCACCGAGACGTCCGGGAGTGCCCATGTCTTTCTCCGCCTGCTCCCACACCCCTTCACCGGCCTGCCGGCAGGTACCCGTGGCGTGTGCGGCGGCCGGTCTGCGCGAGCGGGTCCTGCCCCTGGCGCGGCAACTGCTCGCCGAGCGCGCGCGGTCGGGGCGGGTGCGTCTGGACGCCCACCTGCTCGGCGAGGATCTCGCCCTGTGGCTCGGCGCACTGAGCTGCCCGGCGGCGCCCCGGGACCCCCAGGACCCCCAGGATCTTCTGGACCCCCGGGATCTTCAGGGCCTCCAGGACCTCCGGGGCCTTCGGGCCGGTTTCCGCGCGCGGCACCGCGTGTATGCCGAACACGCGCTGTCCTCGGCGGACTTCCTCGTCTTACACCACGACTGCGCCGGTTTCCTCGGCCGGTGCCTGAGCGAGCGGCTCGCGGTGATGGTGCCGTGCGCGAGCGTCCAGGCCCGGCAGAACGCGGTCAGCACGGCGCTGGCGCTGCCGCTGCACACGGCCGTCCTCTGTGTCACCGAGGGGTGCGCGCGCCCGCAGGACCGGCCGGAGGCGGTGCGGGCCCCCGTGGCACCGCCGCGCTGGTGTCTGGTCGCCCTCTCGCCTCCGGGCGGCGGCGCGGTGCTGGCCGAGCGCTTCCGCTGCGCCAACCGCGGCGCCCGGATCCTCGTCGGTGAAGCGCGGCTCACGGTGATGAGCGTCGAGCGTCCCGTCGTACCGGCGGGGGCGCAGCCGTACGGTCTCGCGCCGGTGGCCGGGCGGGACATCGCTCCGGCCGTCCACCGGGCGGCGGCCGCCGCCCGGTTGGCGCGCTTCTACGGCCTGGAGCATCTCGACGCCCGGCACCTGCCCCCGGTCCTGTCGGGCACCGGGGCCGGGGGCGCTCCCACTGCGGCGGCCGGCACGGCCGAAGGCCGCACGGCGGCGGCAGCGGCGCTCGCGGCCGCAGGTCACGCCGCGGCCGACGAGCGGGCGGCGGCCGACGGCGGTCCTGCGGCGCGGAGCCGCACGGCTGCGGCGGACTGCCTGGAGCCGCTGCGCGACACCCGCCGCTACGGGCATCTGCTGGAGACCCTGCGCGCGTACCTGGTGCACAACCTGAGTGCCGCCTCCGCCGCCCGCAGCCTGTTCATCCACCGGCACACCTTCACCTACCGGCTGCGTCAGATCGAGGACCTCACCGGCCTGGACCTCGCCCATCCCTTCCACCGGCTGCGCGCCGAACTCTCCCTGCTCGCCCGGGAGCTGGCCGAGCCCGCCGGCCCGTCAGGCGGTGTGGCGGCGCGGGAGGGCCCGTACGGCGTCGGCACGGCACAGGAGTAGGGCGAGTTCGGCCTGCAGGCGGTCCAGAGGGCGGTCCAGGTCCAGGCTGGTGAGGAGCTGGATGGAGCGCAGCCGGTAGGTGAGAGTGTGCCGGTGGATGAACAGGCTGCGGGCGGCCGCGGTGACGCACAGGTTGTGCGCGAGGTAGGCGGCCAGGGTGTCCAGGAGGTAGCGGTGGCGGTCGCTGGTGTGCAGCGGCCCCAGGCACGCGGTGGCGAAGGCGTCGCGGTCCTTGGCCGTCAGGTCCAGTGCGGCGATGAGGGGCAGTACGTGTTCGGCGGTCAGGGAGCGCCGGTAGTGGCGGGCGATCACCGCGGCGAGCGCGGCGCGGCGGGCGGCGCCCGCGGTGTTGCCGTTCTCGACGGGCACCAGGGCGTAGGGGGCGAGGACTTCGGGGGCGGCCGGCGGGTGGTGGGTGAAGGCGGTCAGGTGGGTGCCCGCCGTGACGATGGAGGCGTGCGGGTTGTCGGCCCGGAAGCGCCGCTGGGCCTCCTTGACGCTGCTGCCGGGGCGGATGGCGGCCAGGCACCAGCGGGGCGCCGGCGCGGCCGCGGCGGGAAAGAGCAGGGCGGGGGCGGGTGGTGTGCGCTGCGGCCGGGGTCCGGTCTCCTGCCGGCCCAGTTCGTGCACGACCGCCGTGCTGGCCGCGCGCAGCGCGTCCAGGGTGGTGGCGGTCAGGCCCGTGTCGGGCGCGGTCCGGTCCCGGGTCTGCGACCAGCAGCCCGCCACGGCGCGGTTGAGCACATCGACGCACACGTGGTGCAGGGTGAGGCTGTCCTCCATGGAAAGCCCGGCCACGGCGTGCACGGCCGCCCGTGCCCGGAACGCCGCGCTCAGCAGGGGCGCGGGCACCTCCCGGGCGAACACGGCCAGCCACAGCGCCACATCGTCCGCGACGGTCGTCACGGTCACCTCGCCGGTGGTGTGGCGGGCCATCTCCTCCCGGGCCTGCTGGACGAGTCTTTCGGCGTGGTGCCGGCGCAGGTCCCTGGCGGTCTGGGACAGCACCGGGACGGGCGCGGCGGGCCGGTTGTGAGAGAGGGGGTTTGCGTCGGCAGGACGGTGCACGGTCACTCCTAGTGGGGGGATCTGCTCGCGCGGGCAATTGCCGATCTTCGCCAGCATGAAATCGCTTGGCGGTGCGAAGCAACCGACCAAGTGCACAAAGTTCCCGGTGCTGTGCGCCCGTATTTGTGCAGGGTGTTCAAAAATAGGCCACGTGAGTATGCCGGGCCGTCGGCGGGCGAGTGGCTCCCGCCCCTCGGGGCAGGATTACTGACTTTCGGGCCCGCGCGGCCTTCCGGTCATATTTCCCTACGTTTTCCTGCGCGTTTCCCTGTTTCCCCGCGTGCCGGCCGAACGCCCCCTCATGTGCACTGCAACGCCTGGCCTCCTGCCATTTCAGCACGGTGTACAAGCACCTCCGCCACGCCGCACAAACACCGCCCCGATTCCTTTTGCGCAGCGGCGGCTCCGGAAAGCCAGCGGTTGTCGTACGCAGAAATGCCCGGCATCGGGCAGACCCGGTTCGCGCCGGGCAGCGCATCACGGAGGCGGTTCACCATGAGCACGATTCAGACGTCGGGAACCTGGACGGCGGTCCACCCCGCTCCCGCCGGTGTCACCGGCCTGGACACCAGCCACGTCCAGTGGGGAAAGGGCGAGAAGAAGAGCGGCTACAGGTTCGAGGGGGGCAGCACCGAGGCGAAGCTGGACGGCACCGAGTTCGTCCTGGGCACCTTCACCCACGACAACTTCCCCATCGACTCGGGCGACACCCGGGAGTTCGACGTCGGCCTCAAGGTGCAGGTCGTCTTCGAGGGCGGTGTCAAGAGCGACCTCAGCTTCACGTTCCACCACAACGAGACGGACAACAGCGGTCCGCACCCCAACGACATCGTGTCCCTGCCGGAGTTCATCTCGCCGCAGACGGTGACCGTCAACGGTGAGAAGTACAAGGTCGTCCTCAGCGGCTTCAAGCAGGGCGGGCGCGTCGTCAGGCAGTTCGACAGCAAGGAATCCAGCTCCAACAGCGCCGCCGTCGTCGCCCTGTTCACCAAGCCCGGCAAGCCGGACGTGGCGATCACGCACGTGGAGGCCAAGGGCAAGGTGTCCGGCAGCCAGTCCGACGAGTACGTGGAGATCCTCAACCGGGGCACCGAAGCCGCCGACCTGTCGGGCTGGGTGCTGCACGCCGAGAGCACGCGCAAGGACTTCACCTTTCCCGAGGGCACGGTGCTCAAGCCGGGCGAGCGGTACCGGGTCTACACCGACGAGCGGCACCCGGACTCCGGCGGCTTCTCCTTCGGCAGCGGCCGGCCGGTCTGGCACGACAGCGGTGACCTCGCCACGCTCAAGAATCAGGACGGCAAGGAGGTCTCCCGCTTCCCCTACGGACACCGGTTCACGCCCGAGCCGACCCAGGCCAAGTCCCCCGGCCAGGCACACCCCCATGTGCACCTGCAGAACCTCGGTGACGAGCCGCTGGGCACATACAGGGTCACCGTGCGCCTGCCGCAGGACGGCCCGCTGCGGTTCGAGGACCAGAGCGCCGTGTCCGTGTACGACAACAAGCTGAACAAGGAGGTCAAGTTCCCCGGCACGGTGTCGGAGAACCACCGCGTCCTGACCGCCGAGGTCGACCTCGACCTCCCCGGCGGCGGCGCGGGCGCCCCCCTGTGGACACAGGTCGCCGTGGACGCCGGCGCCACCAAGGGCCCGTACACGGTGCACTGGGACTTCCAGGGCCTCGGTGCGGCGGACGTGACCGTCACCGTGACGTGAGCCGCCGCGTGGGCCGGGAGCCGCGCGGCTCCCGGCCCGCGTGCCCCCGTACCGCCACGCATCTCCGCACAAGCACGTATCCCCGCACCACCACGTAGAGGGGCTTTTCCGTGTCTTCTGCTCCGGTCCGGCCGTCGCTGCGAGCGCGTGTCGCGCACTGGCGCGTCCGGTACGCGCTGCTGCCGTTCCTGGCCACGGGCACGGCGGTCGTGCTGCGGGCCTGGAACCTCGACGGCTTCCCCTACCCCAACGGGGACGAGGGCACCTACATCGCCCAGGCGTGGGCGGTGCGCACCGGCCGGGGCCTGTCGCACTACACCTACTGGTACGACCACGCCCCCTTCGGCTGGATGCAACTGGCCGCCCTGCAACAGCTGTTGCCCTCCGACGCCGTTCCCGGGGAGCTGTATCTGCAGCAGGCGCGGTGGCTGATGCTGCCGGTCGCGGCCGCCACCAACGCCCTGCTGTACCCGCTGGCGCGGCGCCTTGGCCTGTCCCGGGCCACCGCGGTGGCCGCCATGGTGCTGCACGCCCTCTCGCCGCTGGCCATCGAGCTGGAGCGGCAGGTCTTCCTGGACCCGTTCGCCACCGCGTGGACCCTGCTGGCCCTGGTTCTGGTCCTGTCCCCGCGCCGGCACCTGGCCCTGTACGCGCTGGCGGGCTGCTGCTTCGCCCTGGCGGTGCTCTCCAAGGAGACCAGCCTGCCGGTGCTGCCCGCCGTGCTGTGGGCGCTGTGGACGCACAGCCGGCGCGGCAGCAGGCCCTTCGCCCTGGCCGCCTTCGTCTCCGGGTTCCTGCTGGTCCTGCTGTGGCCCCTGTACGCCGTCCTCAACAGCGAACTGCTGCCCGGCACCTGCCATGTCTCCCTGGTCGACACCCTGCTGTGGCAGCTGCACGACCGCCCCACCTCCGGGTCGGCCTTCGCGCCCGGCACCGCCGCGCACGCCCTGGCCGACCGGTGGGTGCACCGCGACGGCCCGCTGCTGGCCGGCGGCACTCTCGGCGCCCTCGCGGCCCTGGCCGACCGCAGACTGCGCCCCCTGGGGCTCGCCGTCGCGGTTCTGACGGCCTTCGCCCTGCGCCCCGGCGGCTACCTGCCCTGGATGTACGTCACCCAGCTGCTGCCCTTCCACGCCCTGGCGCTGGCCGCCCTGTGCGCCCGTGTGCTGCGTCCCGGCCGCCGCGGGCACACCCTCCTGCCGCGCGCCGTGCGGCCGGTGGCGGCCGTCCTGCTGCTGGCCGCCCTGAGCGCCCTGTGCGCCCCGCGCTGGTACACCCTGCAACGGGAGGTGCAGGGCGCCGACTACACCCGCAGCTACGAACAGGCGGCCCGCTGGCTGAAGACGGCACAGCTGAAGGACCGGCACCGGCTGCGGCTGCTCACCGACGAGATCCTGTGGCTGGAGGCGGTCGGCAGCGGCTTCACGCCCGGGGCCGGGGCGATCTGGTCGTACAAGCTCGACAAGGACGCCTCCGTCGCCTCCTCCCTGCCCCGCGGCTGGCGCGACGTCGACTACGTCCTGTCCACCATCCAGGTCCGCGCCTCCGCGACGGAGAAGGAGATGCGGGGACTGCGCAGGCTCTTGAAGCACGCCGAGCCCGTCGCGTACTTCAACGAGATCAAACTGCTGCGGATCACCGACGCGGTACGGCGCGACCGCACCATCCCCGACCCGCCGCTGCTGCCCGACGTGGCCCGCTGCCTGGAGCACTCCACCGACATCTGGCCCTACGACGGCCCCGGCGGAAAGCACGCGCCGCCGCCCGCGGACAGCGGCCTGTGACAGGGCTGCCGCAGCCTCGATGCCCCCGATGCCCCCGAAGCCGCTGATGCCGCCACGACGACTCACACGACGGCTCAACCGCCGCACCGCCGCACCGCCGCACCGAAAGGACAGGGCAGGACACATGCGAACCCTCGTACCCGCAGAGACGGAAACAGCCCCCCGGCCGGTACCGGACCGGGCGGCGCGGCCCGCGCCGACGAGGCTGCCCCCGTGGTGATCACCTGCCTGCTGGCCGTCACCGTGCTGCACACCGTCAACGCCACCCTCACCCTGCGCTGGATGCTCCACGCCTGGGCCACCCCGCACCGCCCCGAGGCCGCCTCCTTCCCCGCCCCGGACGGCGAGCCGGCACTGGCCTTCTCCCTGCTGCTGCCCGCACGGCACGAGGAACAGGTCCTGCGGCACACGGTGCAGAGCCTGCTCGCCGCCGACCACCCCGACTTCGAGATCGTCGTGATCACCGGTGACGACGATCCCGGCACCACGGCCCTGGCCCGCCGCCTGGCGGCCGAACGCCCCGACCGGGTACGGCAGGTCACCGACGACAGCGCCCGCAAGAACAAGCCGCGGGCGCTGAACACCGCCCTGCCCGTGTGCCGGGGCGAGATCATCGGCGTGTTCGACGCCGAGGACCTCGTCCACCCGCAGCTGCTGCGGCACGTCGACTCCGCCTTCCGCCTCCAGGGCGCCGACGTCGTCCAGGGCGGGGTGCAGCTGATGAACCACGCCGACAGCTGGTACGCGCTGCGCAACTGCCTGGAGTACTTCTTCTGGTTCCGCAGCCGCCTGCACGTCCACGCCCGCCAGGGCTTCGTGCCCCTGGGCGGCAACACCGTCTTCGTCCGCGCGGCGCTGCTGCGCGAGGCGGGCGGCTGGGACGGCGACTGCCTGGCCGAGGACTGCGAACTGGGCGTGCGCCTGGCGAGCCGGGACGCGAAGGTCGTCGTCGGCTACCACCCGGTGCTGGTCACCCGGGAGGAGACACCGGGAACCCTGCGGGCCCTGCTGCGCCAGCGCACCCGGTGGAACCAGGGCTTCCTGCAGGTCCTGCGCAAGGGCGAGTGGCGCCGCCTGCCCACCGCCCGCCGCCGCCTGCTGGCCCGCTACCTGCTGGCCACCCCCTTCCTCCAGGCCGCCACCGGCCTGTGCATGCCGGTGGTGTTCGCCATCGCCCTGCTGGACGGCGTCCACCTGGGCGCGGCGCTGGCGGCCTGGGCACCGCTGTTCCTGCTCGTGGCCACCGCCCTGTTCGAGTCGGCGGCCCTGCACGACTTCGGGCGCGCGTACGGCCTCGCGGTGGGGCCCGCGCACCATCTGCGGCTGTGGTGGAGCCTGCCGCTGTACTCCCTGGTCCTTTCGGGCGCCGCCGTCCGGGCGGGCTGGCGCGAGTACCGCCGGCACACCGACTGGGAACTGACCGCCCACACCGGCGCCCACCTGCCCGCGCCCCGCCCGCAGGAGCGCTCACGCGGCACGGAGGAGCAGTCGTGACCGTCTCCGCCGCGCCGCCCCGGGCCCGGCCCGCGGCCCTCACGGTGATCGTCCCCACCCGCAACGAGGCCCACAACATCGCCCCGCTCCTGGACCGTCTCGACGCCGCCGTCCCGCCGGGCCTCGCCGCCGAGGTGCTGTTCGTCGACGACTCCTGCGACAACACCCCCGAGGTGATCGAGGAGATGACCGCGCGCTGCCGCCTGCGGGTCACCGTGCACCACCGGCCGCGGCCGGAGGGCGGTCTGGGCGGAGCCGTCCACGAGGGCATCCGCCGCACCGCGGCGCCGTGGATCGTCGTCATGGACGCCGACCTTCAGCACCCGCCCGAACTCGCCCACCGTCTGGCCCTGCACGGCCAGGAAAGCGGCGCCGACCTCGTCGTCGCCAGCCGCTACGCCCGCGGAGGCAGCCGGGCCGGCCTGGCCGGCGGCTACCGCGCCGCCGTCTCGCGCTCCTCCACCGCGCTGACCAAGGCCCTCTTCCCGCGCGCCCTGCGCGGCATCTCCGATCCCATGAGCGGCTTCTTCGCGGTGCGCCGCGACATGCTGACCCGCCGCCCCGGCTCCGGGGCGGTCCTGCGCCCCCTCGGCTACAAGATCCTGCTGGAACTGGCCGTGCGCAGGCCGCCGCGCACCGTCGCCGAACTGCCCTACACCTTCGCCGAACGCCACGCGGGCCGCTCCAAGTCCAGCCTGCGCGAAGGGACACGGTTCCTGCGCCACCTGCTCGTGCTGCGCACCACCAGCATCCCGCGCCCGCCGCGCCTGCCGCGCCTGCCGTTCCTGCCGTTCCTGCGTTTCGCAGGGCGCCCGCGGGCGCTGCGCGCCGCCGGGCTCCCGGCCAGGGTGACCGCCCTGGGGCTGATCGGCCTGTCCGGGTTCCTGCCCAACCTGGCTCTGCTCGCCCTGCTCACCGCGGTGACGCCGCTGCACCACCTGGCCGCCGAAACCCTGGCGACCCAGGCCGCGGTCCTGTGGAACTTCCTGCTCGCCGAGACCCTGCTGCCCCCGCCGGAGCCGTCACGGCGCCGCCGCTCCGGGAGATTGGCGGTCTTCGCCGCTTTGAGCAACGCGGACCTGGCGGCACGGCTGCCGCTGACCGCGCTGCTGATCGCGGGCACCGGCTGGCACCCGGTCCCCGCCACCGCCGTCCTGCTGGTGCTCTTCGTGGCGACCCGCCTGCTCCTGCTGGAACGACTGCTCTACCGGCGCACCTGAAGGGAGCGGCGGCCCGCGGGGGCACGGGGCCGTCCGTGCGGCCGATGCGGTGCGGTTGCCTCCGGGCGGCGGGGGTAACCGCCACCCATGGTTGAGACACCCGCATGGGTACCGGACTCATTCGCACGTGTGGTCCAGCGGCGTACGAAGCCCCGGCACGCCCGGTCGAACCGCCGTAGGGGACGGCTGCACCGCCGGGTCCTCGCCTACCGCGATGTACGGATCGTCCACTCCCTCGCGCCCGCCGCCCGGGGACGGAGTCTGCTGCTGGTGTACTCCCGCCGTGTGGTGGGCCGGCTCACCTACGACGTGTGCGAGCAGTGCGCGAGCGGTGTCATCACCGAGGTCGACGTCACCGCACCGCTGAAGGACAGCGGCCTCGGCACCCGCGCCGTCTCCCATCTGCGCGCCTGCTACCCCGGCATCACCTGGCACAGCTGCCTGACCCAGCGCATGTCCCGCAGCCTGGCCCACCGCATGCGCCTGCCGCGCGCCGGCACCGTGCCGCCGTGCTCCCACGCCGCGGCCGGCTGAACCCGGCTGTCGGCAGTTCCGCCGTCCGGGCGGTCCCGGGGGCGGGGCACGGGTAGGCTTCATCCCCGGGCTGAGAAGCCCGTGGGACAGGGCTGCTGGAAACATAGGGCGGACGGTATGCGGCCGGCAGTGGCGGTTGACGAGGGGAAGCCGGTGGCCGGCGAGTTCATCTCGGTGTCCGCGGCGTTCGAGGGCAACGAGGGCATCGGGGCGGCCCGGGACCTGGGCCGGGAGTTCGTGGCGGACCTGCGGTCCGTGCACGGGATGCCCGTGTCCGGCCAGGTGATGGACACCGTACAGCTGGTGGTCAGCGAACTGGTGACCAACGTCCGCAAGTACGCCCCCGGGCCCTGCCTGCTGACCTTGGAGGTCCAGGACGGCGCCATCGAGGTGAGCGTGTGGGACAGCAGCACCGCCCTGCCCGTGACCGTGCCCCCGGACCCGCACCGGATCGGGCGGCACGGCCTGGAGATCGTGATGGCTGTGTCCCAAAGCTTCGTGGTGCGCCGCGAACCGGTGGGCAAGAAGATCACCGCAGCGATCACGCTGGCCGAGGCCGAGGCCGCCGACGAGGAATGACCGACCGTGGGGCCGCTATGCGGCCTGAAGGAGTTCCGCGCGGCCGAACAGCAGCGCGTACCCGCCGGGCAGTGCGGAAAGGATCCGGTCCAGCAGCCGGGGGCCGGCCAGGCGGCCGACGACGCACAGGACGGCTCCGGTGTCCCAGCGGGCGGTGGCGGGGGTGCCGCCGGTGCGGGCGGCCAGGTCCTTGACGAAGCCCCAGCCGGTGAGTTGGCGGGTGTCGGGGATCTGGCCGGTGAACAGGCGGGCGGCCTCGGCGGGGAGGCGGGCGGCGAGGTCGACGCGCTCGTCGCCGGTGAGCTGGCGGCCCAGCGCCTCCAGCACCGCGCGGGTGACGTCCTCGGCCCGTTCGCGGGTGGGGTACGCGCCTTCGTACCGGATCTTCTCCAGCATCTGGTGAAACGTCGTGCCGGTGGGGTCGGAAGCCGGTTCACGCAGCGGAAGCATGGGAAACGTGGTGCCTTTCTCGCCTGCGGGGGCGGTATCGGCGGCAGCGGGCCGGCCGGACAGGTGGGCCGGCCCGCCGCCGGGGTCCGGGATGGTCAGCCGATCTGCTTGGGGTCGCGTTCCGCACCGATGGCGATCTTGCGGGGCTTGGCGCGCTCGGCGATCGGGATGCGCAGCGTCAGCACCCCCGCTTCATAGGCGGCCGTGATGCGCTCGGTGTCCAGGGTGTCGGCCAGCACCAGCTGGCGGGAGAAGACGCCCAGGGGCCGTTCGGAGAGCTCCATCTGCACGTCCTCGGACTTCACCACCGGGCGGCGCTCGGCCCTGACGGTGAGCATGTTCCGCTCGACATCGATGTCGATGGCGTCCCTGGCGACACCGGGCAGGTCGAGGGCGATCACGTACTCCTCGCCCTCCCGGTAGGCGTCCATCGGCATGGCCGAGGGCCGGGACCAGGTACCGGCGACCCCGGTCAGCTGCTGGGCGAGCCGGTCGAGTTCGCGGAACGGGTCGGTGCGCATCAACATCGCGAAAACACCTCCACAGGTCTGGCAGGAACTGCCAATGCGCTTCGTCTGCCACCGTTGTAGCATGTCATCCAAACGATGACAACTGGAATGTCGTCCTGACGATGACACCTGATACCTGTGAGAGAGGGGTCCTCATGCCCGCACCCCCGCCCCCGCCCGCGCCTCCGTCCGGCACTCCCCTCCCCTCCCCCGGCCCGGCCTCGTTCCTGGCCGCCGCCGCGGCGCTGCACACGATCGGCGAAGCCGTCCGCACCGCGCAGAACGCCCAGGCCCCGGCCCCCGCCGGGGGCGAGCAGGCCAGTTCCGAGGACGCCCTGGCCGCGCTGCTGATGCTGCGCGAACTGCGCGAGCAACTCGCCGGGTGGGAGCCCGGGCTGATCGAGACGGCGCGCGCGGCGGGCTCCAGCTGGGCCGACCTCGCCCGCCCTCTCGGGGTCGCCAGCCGGCAGGCCGCCGAGCGGCGCTATCTGCGCGTACGCCCCGGAGCCCCCGGCACCACGGGGGAACAACGCGTCCAGGACACCCGCGACCGCCGCGCCGACGACCGCACTCTCACCGCCTGGGCCCAGGCCAACGCCGCCGACCTGCGGCAACTCGCCGGCCAGATCACGGCCCTCACCGACCTCCCCGCCCGGGCCCGCGCCCCGCAGAGGCGGCTCGCCCAGGCCCTCGCCGACGACAGCGCCGCCGGCCTGCTCACCCCTCTGGCCGACGCCCGCACCCACCTCACGGACCACCACCCCGACCTCGCGGCCCGCGTCGAAGCCATGACGCACACCACCGACCGCCTCCGCCGGACAGGGACACAGGGGTGAGCACGTCATCCCGGCCGTGCCCGGGGTTCACCAGCTGATGCCCGCCGCCACCGGCAAGTGGTCGCTGCCGGTGGCCGGCAGCGACCACGCGCTGCGCGGCTCCACCCCGCGGACCAGGATCTGGTCGATCCGTGCCACCGGGAACCTCGCCGGCCAGGTGAAGCCGAAGCCGTTGCCGGCCGCGTCGTGGGCCGAGCGCAGCCGGGAGGTGAGGCCGGTGAGCGCGCGGTCGTTCGTGGTGCCGTTCAGGTCGCCGAGCAGCACCATCCGCTCGCTGGGTTCGGCGGCGACGGCCTCGGCGAGTGCCTGCGCGTTGCGGTTGCGGGAGCCCGTTTCGAAACCCGAGCGAGGGTTGACCCGTACGGATCCCAGGTGGGCCACGTACACCGCCAGCGGGCCGTGGCCGGTGGCCACCGTGGTGCGCAGGGCCCGAACGTAGGTGCTCGTGGTCCCGGCCGGTTTGCTGTCCGCCAGCGGGCCGTAGTCCATCTTGGTGTCGACCGGGCGGGTGCCCGACAGCGGCAGCTTGCTCCACAGCCCGACCGTGCCCTGCACCGTGTGGTGCGGGTACGCCTTCGCCAGCGCCTTCTCGTACGCTCCCCGGGCCTGCGGAGTGATCTCCTCCAGTGCCAGCACGTCCGCGCCGGAGGCGGCCAGGGCGCGTGCGGTTCCGGCCGGGTCGGGGTTGTCGGCGCCGACGTTGTGGCTCACCACCGTGATGTCGCTGCCCGAGCGGGACTTGTCGACGAGCAGCCCGCCGAAGAGGCTGAGCCACACCGTGGCCGGCAGCACCAGCGCGACAGCCGCGGCAGCCGAGCGGCGCCACAACGCCCCTGCCAGCAGGACCGGAACGAGCAGGCCGAGCCATGGCAGGAAGGTCTCCAGCAGGCTGCCGATGTCCCCGACGCTGTTGGGGACCCGCGCGTGCAGGAGCAGGAGCAGGCCGAGCAGCAGGGCGGCTGCCGTGAGGAGCGGGCCGCGCTTCCAGGCCGGGCCCGGACAAAAGCCGAAGAAGGCCTTTCCTGCCCCTGCACCTGTCCCTGTCCCTTCGGTTTCTGGTGTACGGGTGTCCACGGCCGGGCCGGTCTCGCCGGTACCGCCGGTGCCGCCGGTCTCCACGTACGCCGTACCCGCACCCGCACCCGTAGCCGTGGCCGTAGCCGTCTGTGTATCCGTCTGTGTCATCGTGCGTCCTCGCTCGCTGCTGTTCGCTGCTGCCGCATCCGCGGGTCCTCAGTGGGGTCGGCGTACATCCGCGGGCAGCCCCGGGCGGCCGCGTCGGCGCGCAGTTCGTAGTGCCAGGGTTCGTTGCGGTAGATCTGGCACAGCCCGTACGCGGTGCCGTGTCCGGACAGCCAGGCCGTCGCGGTCGAGCGGCCGATGTCGACGGCCTCTCCCGACACGTGCGGGGACGTGGTCGCGGTGGCCACCCAGCGGGCGGCCTCCTCCGGGGAGCCGTACGCGGAGACCGCCTCGCGCAGCAGCTGGTCCTGGTACCGGGGGGAACGCCAGCCGCTGTTGACGTAGAACGTGACGCCGTCGTCCGCGGCGGCCCGCGCCGCCCGGCGCAGGGCCTTGAGCAGGGCCGGTTCGAGGCGGGCCACGGCCGGGACCGTGTCGTCGAAGACCGTCACGTCGTGCGGGATGGCGCCGTCGGCCTCGCCGGCCGCCGCGCCCCGGTGTTCCTCCCCAAAAGGGTCCGGGGGTGTGGCGGTCGGCGCGGCCAGAAAGGCCGAGGCGGTCGGGGGCGAGGCGGAGGACGCGGTGGAGGAGGCCGTCGGCCGGTGGCCGAGGAGTGCGGCGGTCACCGCCACGGCCAGTGCTGCCAGGCCGCCGGCCATCAGCCGGCGGACCCGGCGGGCCGTGTCGCCTGCTGGAGGCGGGGTTCTGGACATGCTCCTCAGTCAAAGCGGTGCGGCGTTGCCGGCCCGTATGCGGTTTTCCATACGCCGACGACATGGCCGGGTGCCTAGCCTTGGCGCATGCGTGTCTTGGTCGTCGAGGACGAGCCCTATATGGCAGAAGCCATCCGTGATGGTCTGCGCCTGGAAGCGATCGCAGCCGACATCGCCGGGGACGGCGACGCCGCGCTGGAGCTGCTGGCGGTGAACGCCTACGACATCGCCGTCCTGGACCGCGACATCCCCGGCCCCTCCGGCGACGAGGTCGCCACCCGCATCGTCGCCTCCGGCAGCGGCATGCCGATCCTGATGCTCACCGCCGCCGACCGGCTCGACGACAAGGCCTCCGGGTTCGGGCTCGGCGCCGACGACTACCTCACCAAGCCCTTCGAGATGCAGGAACTCGTGCTGCGGCTCAGGGCGCTGGACCGCCGGCGGGCGCACTCCCGGCCTCCCGTCAGGGAGATCGCCGGGCTGCGGATCGACCCGTTCCGGCGCGAGGTCTACCGCGACGGCCGCTATGTCGCGCTGACCAGGAAACAGTTCGCGGTGCTCGATGTCCTCGTCGCCGCCGAAGGCGGTGTCGTCAGCGCCGAGGAACTCCTGGAGCGGGCCTGGGACCAGAACGCCGACCCGTTCACCAACGCCGTCCGCATCACGGTCTCCGCGCTGCGCAAACGCCTCGGCGAACCGTGGATCATCGCCACCGTGCCGGGCGTCGGCTACCGCATCGACGCCCAGCCGGGCATCCCCTCGGAGGCCGGGCGCGGCAGGTGAGAGGAGCCGGGGCGATCGCCGCGCCCGGGTGCCCGGGGCACTCGGAGCCCGGTGCGGGCAGGTCCCGGTTCAGGTGAGCGCCTGCGCGGCGTAGAGCGCTCCGACGCCGGTGGCCAGGGCGCCGAGCAGGAGGCGCGCGAACGTCTCCGGCAGACGGGGCTGAAGGCGGGCGCCGAGGTTGCCGCCGAGCAGGCCGCCCAGGCCGCAGGCCAGGCCGAGCAGCCAGTGCGGTGCGATGTACTCGCCGCCGGTGAGGGCCAGCAGCCCGTAGGTGCCGGCGCCCGCCACCGAGGTGAGGAAGGTCGAGGCGAGGGCGGCCGGGGCGACCTGGGCGACGGGCATGCCGCGCCCGACCAGGAGCGGGCCCAGGATGGAGCCGCCCCCGATGCCGTAGACACCGCCGACGGTCCCCACGGCCAGGGCCAGCGCGGTGATGGTCCTCGGCGACGGCGCGGGCGGCGGCTTCGGTGGGGTCGTGCCCTTCGGTGGGGTCGTGCCCGCGGGGCGAAGAGTGCGGACACACAGCCAACTGCCCAGCGGCAGCAGCAGTACGGCCACCAGGAGCCGGAAGACGGCGGGCCCCGGCACGGCGAAGACCCGGACGGCCGCGCCGAGGACGACCCCCGGCAGGGTGCCCGCGATCAGCAGCCGGGTCAGCGGGCCGTGGAGGACGCCGTGCCGGCGGTAGCGCAGCAGGGCCCCGGGCCCCGCCACGACGTTGAACAGCAGATTCGTCGGCGTGACGGCCGGGCTGGGAACACCCAGGACGCTCAGCTGCACGGGCAGCAGGAACACCGCGCCCGACACCCCCACCGGTGCGGTGACGGCCGCGATCAGCACGCCCGCGGCGAAGCCCAGCAGCCCCGTTGACCAGTCCACCGGACCCCCGCTCGATGTGTGGGCCTCAGTATCGGCCCCGGAGAGGGCCATAGGAATCCCCTATGGCAGGTGCTGAATTTTCGTCTTTGCCTCTCGTTCCTTTGCGGATCTACGGTGAAACCACCGCTCGGCGAAATGCAAATCCCCTCGTACGCAAGGGATTTCCGCAGAGCGAACGCCCCCTGATGAGATCGAGAGGACCAGTGTCATGACTACGAGCCGGAATGCAACGGAAACGGAAACAGGAACAGAAACGGGAAGGGGAACAGAAACGGGAGCGGGAGCGGGAAAAGGCACGGGAGCAGGGGAACTCGCGGGGAAGCGGGCCCTGGTCACGGGGGGTACTCGCGGGATCGGGGCGGCCGTCGTGCGGCAGCTCCTGGACGCGGGCGCGAAGGTGCTCACCACCGCCAGGTCGGCGGCAACCGCGGTGCCGGTGCCCGAGGGTGCCGCCTTCGTGCAGGCCGACGTGCGGACCCGGGCCGGAGCGCAGGCGCTGGCCGAGGCCGCGCAACAGGTCCTCGGCGGGGTGGACGTCCTGGTCCACAACGCGGGCGGGGCGCAGCCGCACCAGGGTGCGCTGGCCATCCCCGACGAGGAGTGGCAGAGCGCCCTGGACCTGAACTTCCTGGCGTCGGTGCGCCTGGACGCGCTGCTGGTGCCGGGGATGCGGGAGCGGCGCGCGGGGGCGATCGTGCACGTCTCCTCGGCCGCGGTGCCCACCGTGGCGCCGCCGTTCCTGCACTACACCACGGCGAAGGCGGCGCTGGAGAACTACAGCCGGGGCCTTGCCGCGGAGCTGGCCCCGTACGGGATCCGGGTCAACACCGTGTCCCCCGGCAGGACCGCGACCCCCGGCGGCGAGGCCACGCGTGAGCAGTGGGCGCGTCTGGACTCCGGGCCCGGCCAGGACACCACCGCTCCCCCGCTGGGGCGCGACGGGCGGCCCGAGGACATCGCCGACGCGGTGCTGTTCCTCATTTCCGGGCGGGCGAGCTGGCTGACCGGCAGCAGCCTCGTCGTGGACGGCGGTGAATTCCCCCGATGAACCGGCCGGAGAACGACCCGAAGAACCATCCGATGAACCACTCGGCGAATCACTCGACGGGTCACTCGGCGAGTCACTCGGCAAGTCACTCGATGGGTCACGCGGTGAATCGCTCGGCGGGTCACGCGGCGGGCCACTCGACGGGGAACTCGGTGGATCACCCGAGTCACGCCGGTCATCCGGGAACGGAATTGCGGGGAAAGGCCGCGCTGGTCACCGGCGGCACGTCCGGTATCGGTCTGGCGGCCGCCCGGCTGCTGGCCCGTGCGGGCGCCGATGTCGTCATCACCGGGCGCGACACCGGGCGCGGCGAGAGCGCGGTGCGGACCGTGCGGGCTCTGCGGGAGGGCGGCGGTGCGGTCCGGTTCCTCGCGGCCGACCTGGCCGACCTGGACTCGGTCGCCGAACTGGGCGCGCGGAGCGGCCCGGTGGACATCCTGGTCAACAACGCGGGCGCCTTCCCCACCTCCCTCACCGTCGAGCAGAGCGTGACCGGCTTCCAGCGGGTCTTCGACACCAACGTGCGCGGCGCCTACTTCCTGGTCGCCGCCCTCGTACCGCACATGCTGGAGAAGGGCGGCGGCAGCATCGTCAACGTCACCTCGCTGTCGGCGTTCCGGGGCTTTCCCGGCGCCTCGGCCTACAGCGCCTCCAAGGCCGCGCTGACCTCCCTGACCCAGACCTGGGCGGCGGAGTTCGCCGAGGGGGGCGTGCGGGTCAACAGCGTCGCTCCCGGCCCGACCCGCACCGAAGGTGTGCTGGCCGCGTGGGGGGAGGACGGCAACGAGGGCGTGGCCAGGGGGCTGGGGCTGCAGCGGACGGCGCGGGCGCAGGAGATCGCCGAGGCGATCTGCTTCCTCGCCTCGCCGCGTGCCAGTTACGTCACCGGCACCACACTCCACGTCGATGCCGGGGGTGCCGTCCTCTCCGGCGGCGCCGGCCGATAGCGGAGCCCCTCAGGACGCCACGGAGAGGGCGGGAGCGGAGGTGGCGGGAGCGGAGGTGGCGGCGGGGGCGGCCTCGGACCAGGTCTGCCGGCCCAGGAGGTGGAGCAGGGCCGCTTCCGCGGGGCCGGTGTCGGGCCGGAGCACGGCGATGACGGGCTGGGAGACGGCGGGGAACACGGGGCGGACGAGGTGCTCGTGGCCCGCGGGCACCGCGGAGGACGTCACAAGGGTCGCCCCCAGGCCGTGGGCGGCCCAGCGCACAGCCGTCGCCGTCTGGGACACGCGGGCGGCCGTGGCCGGGGCCGGGTCGCTGTCGCCGAGCGCCTCCAGCAGGACGCCGTCCAGGGCGCTGTCGCGGTCGAAGCGCACCCAGGGCTCGCCCGCCAGCGCGCTCAGCTCGACCCGGTCGGCGGCGAGCTGGGGGTGGCCGGGGGCGAGGACGACGACGAACTCCTCCTCGCCCAGGCGGTGGGCGTCGGCGGGGGTGCGCTCGCACGCCGCCATCAGGGCCAGGCCCACCTCGCCGCGGCGGCACAGCCGCTCCAGCTCGGCGGAGCTCGGCTCCTCGAAGACGGTGACCTCCAGGCGCGGGTAGCGGCGGCGCAGCGTCGCCAGGGCCTCCGGCAGCTGCCGGGTGCCGAAGCCCATCTGGACGGCGACCGCGATCTCGCCCACCAGGTCCTCGGCGCCTGCCCGTGCCGTCGCCCTGGCCCGGCGGGCGGCGCTGACCGCGGCCTGCGCCTCGCGCAGGAACGCGCGGCCGACCGTGGTGGGCACCAGGCCGGTGGGCGTGCGGGTGAACAGGCTCACGCCCAGTTCGCGTTCCAGGCCGCGGATCTGCTGGGACACCGAGGGCTGGGCGACGCGCAGCCGCTCCGCCGCCGCGGTCACCGAGCCCTCCTCGGCGACGGCCAGGGCGTACTCGAACTGGCGCAGGCTCATCGGCTCCGGTTCCCTTCTCCTGCGGGGGGCCGCAGGGGGGCGTCCCGCTCGTCGACCTCGTCAGCCTAGCCCGGCACGGCAGCTCGCCCTCAGTACTGCCGCTGCTCCCGCTGCTCCCGCACCCACTTCGAAGGACTGGCCCAGCGGTAGACGGGCCGGTCCGTGCCGCCGCTGGTGCGGAACGGCTTGCCCTGGTCGTCGATGCGCAGCACGCCGTGCCGGGCGCCGCTGGACCACTTCAGTTCCAGGTACCAGCGCACGTCGTGCGACCGCGTGCTGGCGCGGACGCGGAAGACCTCGGGGTCGCTCTCGTCGACCTTGTACGGGAAGTCGCCCCGGCCCGACTCGGGCCGGGTGCGCGGCGCGGACTCGTCGAGGTCGACGGCGAAGGACTTGGTGTTCCCGTTGCCGCCGCAGCCGCTGCCCATCCGGAAGTTGTTCCAGGCCAGCGGCGCGCCGGTGCTCTGTACGCGGACGTTCATGCCTTGCAGGACGACGGTGTCCCTGCCGGTGCCCGGCGAGGCGGCGCTCCGGCGCTGCTCGCCGCCGTCTCTCTCGCTGCCGTCGCCGTCACCGCCGTTGCTGTTCATGGCGAGCCCGATGGAGCCGATGACCAGGACGGCGGTGCCGGCGACGGTGGCCGCCAGGGCGCGGGCCCGCCGTCGGCGGGGCAAGGACGGGGGCGGCGAGGCGGCCGGCGGTCCCAGGCCCGTCCGCCGTGTCTCAACCTCAGGTTTAGGGTGAGGTCGAGGCTTCGGTTCGTGCGGCTCGCGTGGCGCGCGCTGCGGCCCGGACTCGGAGTCGGACTCGGAGTTGGACTCGGAGTTGGACTCGGGCCCGGCCCTGGGTCCGGGGGCGGGCTCCGGTTCGGCCTCCGGTTCAGGCCTGGATCGGTTTTGGGACCGGGGCCGGGAGTTGAGCTCGGGGTGCGGGTGCGGGGTCGGTTGCGGGGTGCGGGAAGCGGCGGGCTTCCCCCTTCCGGTCTCCACCGGCACCTGCCGGCTGTGTGCTCCAGGGCCGAGACGCTCACAGGATCATGCGCGGTTCCGGTTGCCGCTCCGCCGCCGGTGCCTGCGCCTGCGCGGGCCCGGCCCCGCGCACCTCCGCCGCGTCGGCGGCGCTGCCGCACACCACCTCGCCGGCGCATCATTCCGTGCCCGGGGCCGGAGGGTTCGGGGCGTGCGGCCGGGAGTCCGGGGCGTGGGGCTCACCGAGGGCGGACCGGTCTCACTTCCAGATCTCACCGGCCCATTCGGGGTGGTCTATGAAGGGGTTGCGGTTCTTCTGTATGGCGTGGACGCGGTCGTTGCGGGTCTTCTCCAGGATGTCGGGCGGGTCGGCGTCGTTCCACTGCTTGAGGACGGACAGGCGGCCCATCGCCGGTGCGGAGCCGTTGCCGGCCTTGTCGTTGGGCTCCAGGTCGGGGAAGCCGTCGGTGCCGTCGTAGCGGAGAGCCATGTAGAGGATCATCCGGGCGACATCGCCCTTGACGGCGTCCCGCGGCTCGAAGGAGTCGCCGTCCGCCCGGCTGCCCGGAGCCTGGTCGACGGGCTCGCCGCCGTTGTCGAAGTCGAGGTTGCCGCGGGCGGAGTTGACCGAGGCGTCCTCGGGCCGCAGGTGGTGGATGTCGGTGCCGGGCCCGGTCGCCGTCCCGAAGCCGCCGTGCGACTTCGCCCAGACGTGCTCCCGGTTCCAGTCGTCCGCGCCGCCGCCGTGCGCGCTCTTGGCCTGCGAGCGGCCGGAGTAGACCAGCAGTACGTTGCCGGGGTTGCCGGGGTCCTCGTCGGTGGTCTGCAGCGCGTCCCACACCTCGTCGTAGGACAGCTTCGTCTGCTTGCTGACGATCGTGTGCAGGGCCGACTTCAGCTCCGGCCCGGTCTTGCCCAGCGCGCCCTCGTAGTAGGCGTCATCCAGTGCGCCGGTACCGGACGCGGACTCGTGCGGGGTGTCCGGGGAGGAGCCGGTGGCGAAGGCCGCCGCCGGTACGGCGACCGCGGTGGCCGCGATCACGGCCAGGGCCGGGCGCCGCCAGCGGCGGCGGAGACGATGAGCGGACATGACGTGGGGGGGGTGTCCTCTCCGGGAAGGGGACGCTGCCCGCAACCGGCCACGAAACCGGTCAAGGCGCGTCCCGGTGCGGTCAGTTCGCGACATGGTCGAGCCATGGAGCGTGCCACGATGCGCATGCCCGTAAGTGGATGCCCCGCGACCATTGCGTACCGACCGCGTGAAGAGCCCGTACGCGGGGCGAACAGGACGGCCGGTCCCCCGCGGGAGGCGGAGGTCCGGCCGGGCCGCCGTCAGCGGGCCGTGCGCGCAGGGCCCGGTTGCCGAGGCAGCGGCGGAGGCAGCGGCGGTCGCCGCCCGCCTCAGCCCCTGATGTTGACGTCGATGCAGGCGTAGAACGCGTTGGAGGTGTCGTAGACGTTCCACACCGCGAGCACCTTGTGGCGGCCGGTGATGCCCTTGAAGTCGACGTTGTGACTCACGGATGCGCCCGGCGTGGCACCGTTGTCGTTGATCTCCTTGATCTTGGCGCCGTCGACGAAGTACTGCCAGGTGCTGGTGCGGTGACGCGCCGTCAGGCGCCAGGTGAACTGCTGGGAGGAGCCGACGTCGGCGACCTTCCAGCCCTTGCTGTCGTTGTCCAGGTCGGCGAAGCGGGCGTTGCCGCCGCTGCAGCTCCGAAGGCCCTTGGGGCCCTCGACGCTCTGCGGCTCCCACTTGATCTCGCCGCAGGCGACCGTGCCCGCCGCGCACTGTGCCTGACGGCTCGGCGGGGCGTTCACATAGCCGTGCGCACCGGCCGGGGCGACGGAGGCGAGTACGAGGAGAGGGGCACACGCCGCTCCCAAGCCTGCGGCCAGCTTCCGCTTGGTGTTCATCACTGCTCCCTGAGAGGTGGGGGGACGAGCGACGGGACGGCTCGGCGCCCAGGCCGACCCATTGGCCTAGACCATACCGATTGACGGGGACCCGTCAAGAGCGCCTTGCGGCATCACGGCTTTACGGGACCACCGCTTCGCGGGACCACGGCTTTACGGCGTCGCGGCGGGGAAGCCCGCCCCGCGGCCGGATCCTGTACCTTGCTTGATAGGAAAGCCGTGACTTACCTATGGTGGCGGTATGGAAGAGGACCTCTTCAAGGCGCTGGCCGACCCCACCCGCCGCCGCATACTCGACGAGCTGGTGGAGCGGGACGGGCAGACCCTGTTCGAGATCTGCGCACGGCTGGTGACCAAGCACCGCCTGGGCCTGACCCGTCAGGCCATCGGCCAGCACCTGGCCGTCCTGGAGACCGCGGGCCTGGTCCGCTCGCGGCGCCAGGGCCGCTACAAGTTCCACGACCTGGACACCGCACCCCTGGAGCACATCGTGACGCGGTGGCTCAGGCCCGACACACCGGAGAGCACCCCATGAGAATCCACCTCACCAGCGTCTTCGTCGACGACCAGAACAAGGCCCTCGCCTTCTACACCGACAAGCTGGGCTTCGTGAAGAAGCACCAGGTCTTCTTCGGCGAGGACCAGTGGCTGACCGTGGTCTCCCCGGAGGACCCCGAGGGCACCGAACTGCTCCTGGAGCCCTCCGGCCACCCCGCGGTACAGCCCTACAAGACGGCGCTGGTCGCCGACGGCATCCCGGCCGCCTCCTTCGCCGTGGACGACGTGCGGGCGGAGTTCGAGCGGCTGCGCGGCCTGGGCGTGGTCTTCACCCAGGAGCCGCTGGAGATGGACTCGGCCACCACCGCGGTGCTCGACGACACCTGCGGCAACCTGATCCAGATCATGCACGTCAAGTAGACCGGCGCAGCCGGTGAGCGGGGCGGCGGCATGCGTGCGTCCGGGCGGGCGCCCCCCTCCCGCCCGGACACACCTGTGCCGCCCCGGGCTCAGGCCGCGATCCCGGCACCACCTCCCGCCGCCGGACCCAGCGGACCGATCCGGCGCCGCCCGCCGATCACGTCACGTTCCCCGGCCGCCCGGGACGCCCGGGACACCTCGGGCGCCGCCCGGGGTGCCGCGGGGGCCGCGGACTTCCCGGGCGCGTGCCGCCCGGCGAGAAGCCACTGGGAGAACAACCGCACGCCGGACCGGAGATCGGGCCCGGCCCCGGCCCCGGACGGAAACGGGAACTGGGACGGGAACCGGGACGGGGACGGGGACGGCGCCTCCGCGGCCCTGGCTGCACTGGCGGCCCTGTCCGCACCCGCGGCCCCGTCCGCACCGGCGGCCGCCCGCGCAGGGCGCACCCCCGCCCCCACGCCGCGCACCTTGACCCAGGCCTCGAACCAGGGGACCAGCGCGGGGCCGGTGATCTCGCACGCCTCCAGGAACGCGATGTAGGTGCGCACGTCCCTGGGCAGCGCGTGGGCGGTGATGATGGCGTGTGCCGTGCTGCCCGGCAGGTCGGGGCCGGCCTGCCGGGCCATCTGCCGTACCGGCGGGCGCCCGGCCCGCCGGTAGGCGTCGCGCAGCGCGCCGGAGAGGTCGGCGAGGTCACGGACGAACTGGGGCTTGGGGACCAGGGTGGAGCGCCGTGCGTCGCGGGCGGCGGCCGCGGCCGCGGCCTCGGCCCGCTCGTAGCGGGCGCGGGCTTCCTCCGGTGAGCCGTGGCAGGCGTGCGCGTAGGCGCGCACCGTCTCCCACCGCGGGACCCTGGCCCCGCCGCGGGCGGCCCGCTTGAGGGAGGCCGGGGAGAACCAGGCCTCCTTGGCGAGTTCGTCGTAGGTCAGACCGGCCGCGGCGCGCAGGCCGCGCAGGTAGCGGGCCAGGTCGCCGACTTCCGGCACGGTGCGGTCGACCGGTGTCTCGGGGCGGGCCACGGCCGCCTCAGCTCCCGGCTCCGTTGTTGAGGGCGGCGTTCAGCAGCCGCCTCACCAGCCGTCCGGCGCCGCCGCGTCGGCCTCCTTCGGTATGCGTGTACGTGTGCGCGCCGGCGGTCAGGACGACGGCGACGCCGACACCGCCCGCGGCGCTCAGCAGGAACGTGACGTCGCGCGCGGACATGCCGGCGAACAGGCTCAGCGTGACGGCCGCGGCGAGGAAGGCCACAAGGACCAGGGCCTGCGGCATGCCGAAGCGGGCCGCCCGTGCGGTGGCGTGGACAGGTACTTCGCCGGTGTCGTGCATGTCGTGCATGGAGAACACCCCCGGAAGTGGCCGGGCGGCGGCCTGCTCGGCCGCCGCCGGGCTGCTGCTGACTCACCGAACCGGTGGGCTGCGAGGTGTTGGCGCACCTCGGGCGCGGCCCGTGGTCCGAACGGGCAGCTTCCGCACGGTGTTTGGCGGTCACCTCGGGCGCGGCGCTGTCCGTGGTGGTCAAGGGTCGCAGCCCTTCAGGGCTGCGCGAACCGCAGGAGGTAGTTGGTTCGGCTTTCGTCCAGGCGGCCCTGGTGCGGTTGCGGGCCGGGTCCCGCCCGTGCTTGTCGCGGTGCGGGGCGCCGCCCCGGACCCGGCGTGCCGGACATGACCGGCTTGCGGCGATCGGGGGGCATGCGCGGCGGGGCGGCGGTTCTGCGTACACGGGTGGGTCCGACTTGTGTCCCGGTTCCGGCTCTGGCAATCGGGCCGTCCGCCTCTGAGACTTACCTCATCGCCGCACGGGACCATCCGGATCCGTGCGGGGTCCCCTGAGACTGCTGACTCGACCGGCTGAGGGGAACAACTGTCGACCAGGCTTGGCGGCAGGTCGGCACATCGGGGAGAGGCGGCGACGGCCATCCGCATTCAATGGCATGGACATGACGGCACTTCTCCCGTGTGGGGCCTGGCCGCGGCACGGCTGGCGAGCGTGGCAGCTCTCAGCTCACCGCAGGTCATGTCCGACTCACCTTGATGGGGTTGCTGCCGCACGGAACGGGAAGTACCGCCTCCGCGAGGGGGCGCCGCGCACCCCGGCGGGGCCCGGTCCGCGGCAGTCCGCGAAGTCCCAGACGGTCCGTCTGGGACTTCGTCGCGCCCCCGGTCCCGCGGCGGGCGTGTCTGTGTCTGTGTCTGCGGGATGTGCCCTGCCGCGCCGCATGCGGGTGAGCCGCGTCGGCCTCCGGCGGGACGGGGCGAGCGGCGTCGGCCTCCGGCGGGGCGGGGCCGCGGGGTCACCGTCCGGTGATGCGGGCCGAGGTGCACAGGTCCTCGTCGCGGTAGCCGAGCCGGTCGTAGAGCCGCTGCGCGGGCGCGTTGCCGGCGAGCTGCCACAGTGTGCACAGGCCGTGTTCGCGTACCGCGTACCTGGTCAGCCAGGCGGTGAGGGCCGCGCCCAGGCCCTGCCCGCGCTGGGAGGTGTCGGTGGCGACGGACGCCATCAGCGGTGCGCCGCTGTCGCGCAGGCGGCTCAGCGCGCCGCAGGCCACCAGGTGCCCGCGCGTGTCGCGTATCCCCGCCCAGAGGCTGACGTCGGCGCAGCCGGGGCCCGTGGAGTGGGCCGGGCTGTGGGCGCCGAGGAAGGCGAGGAGTTCCTCGTGGTGCTCGGCGCCCAGCGGGGCCACCCGTTGCTCGCCGGGCATGGCGGGCGGCTCCTCCAGTGTCCAGCGGAAGACCCACTCCACCACGTCGGTGAGCCCGAGGTGCTCCCCCACGTGCGCCTCGACGCCCCGGGGGCCGGTGAACTCCCGTACGGTGCCGCGCAGTTCCTCCTCGGCGCGCAGCACCAGGGCCGCGGCGGCGGCCGCGTCGCCGACGCTCCACAGGTGCCCGCGCCCGGCGTCCAGCCAGGCCACGGCACCGTCACCGGACCAGCCGGGACTGCCGGACACTCCGGCGGGACTGCCGGACACTCCGGCGGGACTACCGGACACTCCGGCGGGACTGCCGGGCGCTCCGGCGGGACTGCCGGCGGGGTCGTCCTGGCGGCGCCGGGCGGCGCCGAAACGCAGCAGGGCCGCGCCGGACCGGTGTTCCAGGCCCTGGTCGAACAGGTCGGCGGTCCGGGGGACAAGAGTCGTTGCCTGCATCGCTCTCAGCAAAGGAAGGAGGTACGGGGGACGTCGGGGGTGCTCGGGCGAGCGGCCCGACCAGGGCATGCCCGAGACCACGGCCGAAGCCGTGACGTCGAGGTCGGGGGCCCCGGCGGGGTCCGCGCACACGCGCCCGCCCGACCGGGACGGCCACTGTGGCACACGGGCCCCAGGGCGGGGCAAATCGGCGCTTTACGTGGCCTTGACCGCGGGGCCGGCACGGCGTCGGCCACGGGCGGACGGTGCCCGCGCGCGCGGCCGGACTCCCGCCGCGGGCCGTGTTCTTGACGGGCGCTCAGCTCATGGCGAGGGGGGACGGGCTGCCGCTTCTTCCTGCGGGCGGGCACCGGGCCGCCGTATCGTTCAGTCCCCGCAGACACTTCAGGCCCCCGCGGCCCCTCAGGACCAGGAACGGACATCACAGTGATCTTCAGGCTCGGGACCGGCAGGGCGGCAGGAGCGGGGCGGGCCCGTCGGGTGCGGGGTGCCGTGGCGGCGGGCACCGCGCTGCTCGCGCTGACGGCGTGCGGCGGCTCCTCCGGCAACGACGGCAGGAGCGGCGACGGGAGCGGCGGCAGCGCCTCGAAGGCCGCGGGCGGCGCCACGGCGGGGTCCTCCGCGGACCGCACCAGCCTGACGTTCAGGCCCGCCGCCGGGCAGAGCGCGGCGGGCCTGAAGAGCACCGCGGACCTGATGCGGCACCGGGCCACCGCGATGGGCCTGCGCGATGCCCGCGTCGACGTCGCGGGCGGCGCCATCACGGTGAGCGCGCCGGGGGCGTCCAGGGAGAAGCTCACGGGCCTGGGCGAACAGGCCCGGCTCGACTTCCGCCCGGTGCGCACCCAGGCCCCGGCCACCGCCAAGGCCCAGTGCTCCGCGGCCGAGGGCCCCTCGGCGAAACCGCTGACCGCGTGCGCCACGAACGGCGCCGATGTCCGCTACACCCTGGGCCCGGTCGCCGTACCGGGCACCGATGTGTCCACGGCACGGTCGCACCTGTCCAAGTACGGCACGGGCTGGGTCGTGGACATCACCTTCACCGCCGCCGGCACCCGCCGCTTCGCCGACCTGACCGCCGAACTCGTCACCCAGGCACCGCCCGCCAACCAGCTGGCCATGGTCCTGGACGGCACGGTGATCTCCGCCCCTTCCGTCAGCCAGAAACTCACCGACGGCCGGGTCCAGATCTCGGGCGACTTCACCCGCGCGGCGGCCGAGGAACTGGCCGCGCAGCTGTCCGCCGGGGCACTGCCGATGCGGCTGCGGGTGTCCGGCTGAGGCTGCCGCCGTCCACGTCCCGCCGGGGCGGCGGTCGTGCGGGGCGGCCGGTCATGCGGGGCGGCGGCGGGCCAGGAGGATGCCGCCGAGACTGCTTTCGGGGGAGGTGAGGGTCTGGGCCGTCTCGGTGGTGAAGCCGGCCTCGTCGAGCCAGGCGGTCATGCGGCTGGGCGGGCGGCGGTGGACGTGGACGCGCATCGGGTGGCCATATCCCCAGGTCCTGAGCCGGCAGGCGTTGCCGACGTGGAAGGCGAGCAGCAGCGGGGCGCCGGGCCGCAGCACGCGGTGGAAGTGGGAGAGGACCGTGCCGATCTCCTCGTCGGGTACGTGGATGAGCGAGTACCAGGCGAGGAGACCGGCCATCGAGGTGTCGGCGAGGCCGAGGTCGGTCATGGTGCCGAGGTCGAAGCGCAGGTCCGGATGGTCGCGGCGGGCCACTTCGATCATTCCCGGCGACAGGTCGATGCCGAGGACGTCCACGCCGAGGCCGTGCAGGTACGCCGTGATCCGCCCCGGCCCGCATCCCACGTCCGCGACCGGTCCCCCGCCGCGGGCGCGCACCCGGTCGGCGAACCCTTCGAGGGCCGCGCGCTCCCGGGGTGTCTCGTCCAGGAGGTGCCGCAGCTGGTCGGCGTAGGCGGCGGCGACGGTGTCGTAGGAGGTGCGGGTGTCTTCCAGCCAGGTGCCGGCGGCGTTCGGTTCGATGTCCACGGGCGCAGGCTACGCAACCCCGCGGGGACGGCGGCCCCTTGGGCACGGTCCAGGACTTGGGCACGGTCCAGGAGCGGAGTGCGGGCAGTGTGCGGGCGGCGGGCTCGGCGGGGGCGGGCGCGTGGGCAGGGGGGGGCGGGCAGGGGGAGGTCAGCCGTCGATGTCCAGGGCGTCGGTGAGTTCCGCGACGGTGTCCCTGGCGGACTTGCCCGCGGTGTCCACGACGATGTGGTCGCGGTCCCACGGCTCGTAGTCGCGTTCGACGATGTCCTGCCAGGTCGGCAGGGTCAGACCGGGAACGTCCACGGTGCGTGACGTCGCCCTGCGCTCGTGCTCCACCGGGTCCGAGCAGATGAGTTCGACCTCGACGAACCGCGCCCCGGCCCGCTTCGCCACCGCCTCCCAGGCGTCCCGGGTCACCTTCATCGGGTTCACGCACTCGGCGAAGACGCACAGCCCCTGCCCGAGCAGATCCCCGGCCGTGGCGTAGGCGACCTCGTAGCCCAGTCCCCAGTCGACGGCGTGGCGCAGCGCGGCCGTGTCCGCGCCGTACGCGGAGAAGCGGGAGAGGGACTGCTCGATCGTGTCGATCCGCAGGTAGCTCGCGCCGAGTCGCCGTGCGACGGTTCGCGCCGCGGTCGACTTCCCCGTGGCCGGAAGCCCGCCGACCACGACCAGCACGGGCTCGGCCCGGTACGCCGCAATCACCTGGACAGGAGGGAGCCGTGCGCGGTGCGGGTCCGGGACAGCTGGTGGCGGGCGACGAGCAGGGCGGTGTCGACCTCCCGGGTGCCGGTGGCCTCGCACAGCCGGTAGGCGGCGTCGTTCATCCGCCGCCGCGCCGCTTCGGTGGCTTTGTCGGCGTGCAGTGCGCGCAGTGTCTCGTACCGCTCGACCAAGTCCTTCAGCACGGCCTGGTGTGCCCTGAGCATCGCCGGTTCTCCCTCGTATCCGCTCCTCGCAGGGGTGTGCACCACCCGTGTGCCCCGGGCCCCGGCCCGCATGCCTGCCTGGCGGGCCACCGGTCTGTCAGGTGCGTCACCGGCCCGGTGGGAGCAACGGGCCGCGCTGGGCCCGCCTGCCGGGGCGGCTGCCGCGGGGCGCTATCGCGGGGTGCGGGGCGGCAGCCGCCGCGTGATCCGGTCGAACAGGTCCGTCAGCGGCTCACCGACGTCCTGGCCGAACTCGGTGAGCCCGTAGGTGACCTGGGGCGGGGTCGTCGGCTCGACCTCGCGCCAGACCAGGCCGTCCTGGACCAGGGCGCGCAGCGTCTGGGCGAGCATCTTCTCGCTGATGCCCTGGATGCTGTCGCGCAGTTCGTAGAAGCGCAGGTCGTTGCTCCGCAGGGAGATCAGCACCCAGATGCCCCACCTGCTGGTGACGTGGTCGACCATGTCCCGCGCGGGGCAGTCGGTGTGAAACACCTCATACCGCGGGCCCGGTGCGGCCGGTGTCAGCTGCGTGCCTTCCTCCATGTCGGGAGCTTACCTCTGGGTATGTTCTTACGGAAAGTAAGCCCGGCTCCTAGCGTCATCTCCCGCAGTGCACAACGGACCAGACGTGCACAACCGATCGGACGTGCACGACGGACCAGCGGTGCACACCGGATGAGGAGCTGAACATGATCGTGGTGACCGGGGCCACCGGGAATGTGGGCCGGCCTTTGACACAGGCCCTGGCCGGGGCGGGCGAGCAGGTGACGGCGGTGTCGCGGCATGCGGCGGCGGTGCCGGACGGGGTGCGGCACAAGGCGGCCGACCTGGCCGAACCGGACAGCCTGGCGCCCGTGTTGGAGGGGGCGAAGGCGCTGTTCCTGCTGCTTTCGGGCGACCTGCACGCGCCCGGCGCCCGGCCGGCCGGCCTCGTCGACCTGGCCGTGGCGTGCGGGGTCCGGCGGGTCGTGCTGCTGTCGTCGCAGGGGGTGTCGACCAGGCCGCTGGGGCCGACGCGGGTGGCGATGCGCGCGCTGGAGGACGCGTTGCGCGCCTCCGGCCTGGACTGGGCGGTGCTGCGGCCGGGCGGCTTCGCCTCCAACGCCCTGGGCTGGGCGGAGTCCGTGCGCACCCGGGGGGCGGTCGCCGCGCCGTTCGGGGATGTCGGGGTGCCGGTCGTCGACCCGGCCGACATCGCCGAGGTCGCGGCGGCCTGCCTGCTGCGGGACCGGCACAGCGGCGGGGTGTACGAGCTGACCGGGCCGCAGGCGATCACCCCGCGCGGGCAGGCGCAGACGATCGCCGCCGCGCTCGGCACGCCCGTGCGGTTCGACGAACTCACCCGCGCCGAGGCCAAGGCCACGATGACCCGCTTCGTACCGGCCGAACTCGCCGACGACACCCTGGACATCATCTCCGCCCCCACCCCGGCCGAACTGCGGATCAGCCCGGACGTCGCACGTGTCCTGGGCCGCGCCCCGCGCTCGTTCGGAGACTGGGTGGACCGCAACCTCGCCGCTTTCCGCTGAGCGGGCCGCCCCCCCGTCACCGCTGTCCCGGCGGCTGCTGCCGGGAGCGGCCATGGCTCAGGTCATCCGCCGCCGGCGCCCGCCTCGCGCTCTTCAGTGACCGCGGCGGCCGTCACCGCGACGAAGTTGTCGGTCCAGCAGTCGGACTCCTCCGTCGCCACCTCGGCACCGCATCCGGCGCAGACGAGGTTGGGGCCGTCGCGGCCGTCGAGCCCGCAGCAACCGCTGACACGCAGCGGGTCGGGGTGCCGCGCCGTCCCGGGAACGTCGTCCGGGTGCAGGATCAGCAGGCTGCCGTCGAGGTGGGCCTTGAAGGTTCCCCGAGCCATCAAAGGCGGAGCGCCTCCGTAGCCCGGCGGCCCCTCGGAACGCGCTGGTTCCCCCGGCACCACGTCGCCGGTCACCGGCTGCCGGCAGTTGGCACAGCGAAAGACGGTCATGAGGGCATTCTCCCGGACCTCCGAGTCCCCGGAGCCCGGGTTTTCGGGGCTCCGGGGACTCGGGGCTCCGCCGCCGGGCGGGCGGTGGGCGGTGTGCGGTGTGCGGTGTGCGAAGTAGGTGATCAAGTTCCGCTCCACGGGCCCGCGGTGGCCCTTGCGGTCACCGCGGGTCTCCAGGGGAGGGGCCCGTCCCACCAGGGAGGGAACATGTCCAACGTCTCCAGGCGGTCGCTGCTGCGGTTGGCCGCGCATCATCTTCTACGGGACTCCGCCCAAGGCCCCGCTGAACTGACCCGCGGCCGCGCCGAACGCCCGCTGCCCGCCCCGGCGTTGCGTGCCGGGGCGCTCAGGCGGCGAGCCCCAGCACCAGCGCCCCGGCCACCGGCGCCGCGTACACCAGGGGGAAGGGGACATGGGCGTACCAGCGCGCCCGGACCACGGCGACCACGGCCCCGGCGAAGTACAGCACCAGGCCGATCGCGGCCGCCACACCCACCACCGGCACGAACAGCCCGGCCACCAGGCCGAGCGCGCCCGCCGCCTTGGCCGCGCCCAGCCAGGGCAGCCACGTCGTCGGGATGCCGTAGTCGGACATGGGCCGCACCACCCAGGCGGCGCGCAGGAACACCGAGACGGCGGAGAAGCCCGTCATGGCGGCGGCGACAAGGGTGACGACGAGGTGAGCGGTGGACATCACAGGGCTCCTCAGCGATACGGACACCGGCGCGGAAAGCCCCGCGCCGGCCGGGCCGTCGGGCCCGTCACCGCTATGACGGGCCCCGCCGCGCAGGTGTGACCGGATACGGGCGGCGACTTTCACCCGGCATACCGGCCACCGGGCACCCCGGCCGGGGCGGTCGCCGGGACCGGGCCGTGGCGGGGCTGCGTCAGCGGGTTTGCGGGGCGAAGGCGCGGGCGACGGCGAGGCTGTCCTCGTACACGTGGTGACGGGTGATCAGGCCGTCCTCGACGGTCAGGTGCAGGGCGAAGCGGGCGCAGTAGGCGCGCCCGGTCGGCCGGGCCGTCTGGCGGATCTCGCCGAGCACGACCGCGTCGTTGCCGTCGATGAGGATGCGCTCGACCTCGGTCGCCGCCTGCTGGGGGATGTGGTGCTCGGCCAGTTCGCGGTAGTGGGCGGCCGCGTCCTCGCGGGTGGAGCGGTGCCGGATCCAGGGGGTGGCCGCGGAGTGGTGCTCGGACTGCGGCCAGTCCAGTTTCCAGTCGCCCTGCGCGTACAGCTCGCTGATGTGCTCGGGGTCGCCCGCGCTGATCCTGCGCAGCAGTTCCTCGACCACGGTGCGTGTGCGGGCGGCCGCGGTTTCCGGCTCGGCGGACATCTGCCCATCTCCCCCTCGGTGGACCCGCGTCCCCTCGACGCGGGAAGAACGCCGATCCTGCCCGGCGCGGCGGGGCGGGGCGATTACCCGCGAGGTAAGGCGCGGCCCCGGGCCGGGCTCCCCGGCCGCCGGGCGCGGAGGCGCGCCGTCCTCAGGCGGCGGTGGCGTCCGCGAGCTGGAGCAGGGGCACGGAGGTGGCCGCCGCGACCTGGTCGGCGACGGGGCATCGCGCACACACCGCGCACACTCACCGCGCGCATCCCCGCCGCCGAGACGTCACCATAAGCCAGGCGCCGCTCAACTGCCACGCCTATAAGGCCTACTTGGAGGGCTTGGGGTCCTGGGTGCGTGCCCTGGGCGCGTGTCCCGGGCGTGTGTCCCGGGGCGTCAGTTGCCGAAGGGGGCGCCTTGTTTGCCTTCGATCCTGACCTGGTACGTCTCCTCCTCGCCGTCGGTGTCGATGAGGTGGACCAGCGTCCAGAAGTCCCCCTCGCGGCCGTCGCCGAGGCGCAGTGTCCCCTCCCCCGCCAGGAAGATCGCGTACGCGGTCGCGTCGTCCCGGGCGGTGAGGGTGGCGTTCCACGCCCGGTCGCCCTCGGGCGGGGTCAGGTCTGCCGCCGCCTGGTACTCGACGTCGTCGGCGATCACGGTGATGGTCTCGTCGGTGCTCATGTCGTCGTGGTTCGCTTTCAGGTCAGGGGGCAGGGCAGGCGGCCGGTGCCCGCGGGGCGCCCACGGCCTGCGGGGCCCGGCGGGGATGCCCACGCTTGGGTCGCTCCCCCTGCGCCGCCGCTTGCCGCGCGCGCCGGACCGTCCTGCCGGAATCCTTTTGTCGAGGATGTTCGGGAGAGATCACACGCCTGCCGCCGGGCCGTCACAGTCCTGCCACGGCACCACGGCACCACGGCGGCGCGGCACCGCCCGGCGGCGCGCGCCTGCCGCCGCTTTGGCCGTCGTGCACGCCGCTCGCCCCGGATGCCGGGGGCCGTTCAGTCGCGGTCGACGTGCTCCCTGACGATCTTGCGGCTGGCGGCGTCCACGTCGTAGGTCGTCTTGTTCCAGTCCTTGGCCGTCACGACGTCGACGGACCACACCAGCGCGCCCGCCTTGTCGGAGTCGTCGAGTTCCACGGACGTGACGGTGCCCTTGGTCTTGCCGGTGGCGGTCTGCGCGGCCTGCTGGGCGCTCACCTCGGCCTTGCCGAGCCAGCCGGCGAGCTCGCGCTTGTCGTCGGCGTCCTCGTCGGACTTGGCGCGCGCCCGGTCCGCCTTGCCGGAGACCGCGTCGACCCTGACGGTGTGGGCGGCGCCGTCGGCCGTGGCCACCTCGGTCTCCCACACGGGCTTGTCCGGTGTGCCCTTGAGCTCGGCCGAGACCGGCTCGGACTTGGCCACCGTCGCCACCGCGGCGTCCAGGGCCTTGTCGTAGCCGACCTTGGCCTTGGGTACGAGGTCCTTGCGCTCGGCCTGGTCCTCGGTGAGGGTGCCGCCGCTCGCCGTCGCCGAGGCCGAGGCCGGAGCCTTGGAGGTGCCGGCCGCGCCGGTCTTCGCACCGTCGTCGCCGTCGTCGCTGCCGCAGCCCGTGAGCAGGGCCGCCGCCGCGACGGCGGCGGCACACACCGCACCGGCGCCCCGCGCGGCGGGCAGCCGCGAGGGCCCGGGAGCGAAACCATTCCTTTTAGTGATCATATGGGCACGTTAAGGGAGATATCGGCGCGGCGCATGGACAGAAGGGCGGCGCGGACGGCACGGGCGCGGCGGCGGGCAGTCCGCGTGCCGCGTCCCGGGGCGTCCTGCGGGCCGGTGATGATGGGTGCGTACACATACCGCGCACCACTCCTCATCCCTCATCCCTCACTCCTCATCCCTCACTCCTCGTCCCGAGAAGAGGCGAAGGCATGCACATCGACCTCACAGGCCGGACCGCTCTGGTCACCGGCTCCACGCAGGGCATCGGGGCCGCGATCGCGGCGGGGCTCGCCCGGTCCGGTGCCCGGGTCGCCGTCAACGGGCGTGACCGGCAGCGGGTCGACGAGGCCGTCCAGCGGCTGCGCGGCGAGGTGCCCGGCGGTGACTTCGTGCCCGTGGCCGCCGACGTCGCCGCCGACGACGGCCCCGACCTGGTCCGGCAGGCGCTGCCGGAGGCGGACATCCTCATCAACAACCTCGGCATCTTCGGCGCGAAGGACCCGCTGGAGATCACCGACGCGGAGTGGCGGCGCTACTTCGAGGTGAACGTCCTGGCCGCGGTCCGGCTCACCCGCACCTACCTGCCGCGGATGGCCGAGCGGGGCTGGGGCCGCATCCAGTACATCGCCAGCGACTCGGCCGTCGTGGTGCCCGCCGAGATGATCCACTACGGCGTGTCCAAGACGGCGCTGCTGGCCGTCGGCCGCGGCTTCGCCAAACAGGCGGCGGGCACCGGGGTCACCGTGAACTCCGTCATCGCCGGTCCCACCCACACCGGGGGCGTGGAGGACTTCGTCTACGAGCTCGTCGACCGGGACCTGCCCTGGGACCAGGCACAGCGGCTCTTCATGAAGGAGCACCGGCCCCAGTCCCTGCTGCAGCGCCTCATCGAGCCGGAGGAGATCGCCAACATGGTGGTCTACCTCAGCTCCGACCTGGCGTCGGCCACGACGGGGGGCGCGTTGCGGGTGGACGGGGGGTATGTGGACGCGATCCTTCCCTGACCGGCGCCCGGAGACCCCGGAGCCCCCCGGAAGCCCGCGGAGACCCGCGGAAGCCCGCGGAGGTCCGCGGAGGCCCTGGGCGACGGTGGGGACGCCGGGGGGCCGGGGCAGGCGGCCGGACTCCCGGTGCGGTGGGCGGCCGTTCAGCCCTTGCCGGTGAGGGTGACGTTCTGGCGCTGGACGGCGTGGAAGTGGGGCAGCGGCAGGCCGCCGGTGGAGCGCAGTTCCATGAGGGTGACCTCCACGCCCGCCGCGCCGGGGGTGACGGCGCCCGGCGTGAGCGTGCCGGAGCTCTGCCAGCGGTGCTCGGCGCCGTCGCACACCGCGCGGCCGCCGTTCAGGGACCGCTTGACGCGGGGGTCGCGCTGGCTGACCGCGGCGGTGACGAACACCGGGCCCACGGCGTCGGCGCACCGGTAGGTGCCGGACAGGGTGACGGTGTGGTCCTTGGAGACCGTGCCGGCGGGGTCGACGGTGACCCTCTCGCCGGCACCGGCGGCGGCCGGGCCGGCCGCGGCACACAGCACGGCCGCCGTGCAGAGCACGGCACCGAGGACGGGGCGTACGGGCATGGAATGCCTCCCAGTTCGTGACGGGTGGGGGCGTCCACTGATACGGCAGGGCGCCGCGGCCGGGCGCGACCGTCACTCCATCTGCGGCGCGTCATCCCGCCGCATGGGCCGGTGCCGTGCTCGCGCTGCCGGGGCGGCCCCCGGGCGGGGCGCCCTCAGCCGGCCGCCGCCGTGCGGTAGGGGCGGAAGAAGGCGCGCAGTTCACGCGCGTACAGTTCGGGTTCCTCGAAGGCGGCGAAGTGGCCGCCGTGTTCGGGTTCGCTCAGGTGGACGAGGTTGGTCGTGCGCTCCAGCCAGGCCCGGGGCGGGCGGACGACGTCGCCGCGGAAGAGGGCGAATCCGGAGGGGACCTCGACGCGGCGGGTGAGCTGCTCGGGGGCGATGGCGGCGTTCGCGCGGTACATGCGCATCGAGGAGCCGATGGTCCCGGTGAGCCAGTAGATCATCACGTTGGTGAGGATCTCGTCCTTGGTGTAGCTGCGTTCGATGTCGCCGCCGCAGTCGCTCCAGGACCGCATCTTCTCCACGATCCATGCCGCCAGGCCCGCGGGCGAGTCGGTCAGGCCTGCGGCGGCGGTCTGCGGCTTGGTGCGGTGCACGGCGGCGTAGGCGCCCTCCTGCGCGCTCCAGGCGGTGACCTCCTCGAACCAGGCGCGTTCGGCGGGCGACAGTTCGGCGCGGTCGCCGGCGAAGTGGGGCAGGCCGCCGTCGGTGCGGTGGACGGCCACCACCCGCTCGGGGTGGTCGAGGGCGAGGTAGCGGCTGACGTGGCTGCCGATGTCCCCGCCGGCCGCGCCGAACGTGTCATAGCCCAGGGCGGTCATGAGCCGGGCCCACAGGCCGGCGACGGCGATGGAGTCGGGGGCCGGGCCCGCGGGGCGGTCGGAGTAGCCGTAGCCCGGCGCGTCGGGCACGACCACGTCGAAGGCGTCGGCGGGGTCCGCGCCGTGCGCGCCGGGGTCGGTGAGCAGGGGGACGGCCTTGGAGTAGCGCCAGAAGGAGTCGGGCCAGCCGTGGCTGAGGACCAGCGGCAGCACGGGCCCGGCGGGGGCGGCGGCGCGGGCGTGCACGAAGTGGATGCCCAGGCCGCCCAGGTGCGTGCGGAAGCGGGGCAGGCGGGCCAGGGCCGCCTCCTGGGCGCGCCAGTCGAAGCCGTCCGCCCAGTAGGCGAGCAGTTCCTTGAGGTAGGCGGTGTCGGTGCCCATCGTCCAGCCCGCGTCCTCGGGCACGTCCGGCCAGCGGGTCGCGCGCAGCCGCGCGCGCAGGTCCTCCAGCTCCGCGGGCGTGGCCCGCGGGGCGAACGGCTCCAGGTGAGGCTGTGCGTCCGGCATGGCGGCATGCTAACGCGAGCCGCACCGCCGTCCGCCCCGCCCCGTGCACGGGGCGGGGCTGCACCGCCGGGGCAGGTCGGGGGATGTCAGGGCGGCGTCAGCGCCGGGTCAGGGGCCCGGTGCAGACTCATACCTGTGACCGGGAGACACCAACTCTTCCGGGAACAAGGAGAGGTGCCCGGAGTGGCTTATCGGGGACCGAGGTTCGCTTCAGTCGGGTGCAAGCCCACGCAGGTTCGAATCCTGCCCTCTCCGCCGCCCGGCCCGCCCCGCCACGCCCCGGTGGAGCGGGCCACACGCATGCACCCGCCAGCCGGCAGGGACAGCGCACCCGTACGCCGGCACTCACCGTCTTCGCGCCCGAGGACGACCCGTCCTGCCCGGAGCTGCCGCCGGCCTGAGGGGCCGGGCCCCCTGGCGGGGGCCCGGCGGCGGCTCACCAGCGTACGGGCAGGCTGCGTACGCCTCTGATGAGCATGCCGGGCAGCCACTCCAGGTCGGCCAGGTCCGCGTCGGCGGTGATGCCGGGGCAGCGGGTGAGCAGGGAGCGCAGGGCGATGCGGCCCTCCAGGCGGGCCAGCGGGGCGCCCAGGCAGTAGTGCAGGCCGTGGCCGAAGGCGATGTGGCCGCGGGTGTCGCGGCGGATGTCGAACCGGTCCGGGAAGGCGAAGTGCGCCCCGTCGCGGCCCGCGTCGCTCACCACGATGCGCACCGTGGCCCCGGCCGGGATCAGCACGCCGCCCATCTCGATGTCGGTCAGGGCCAGGCGTTCGAGGGTGCTCTCCACCGGGCCCTCGTAGCGCAGCATCTCCTCCACCGCCCCCTCCGCCAGGCTCAGGTCGGCGCGCAGCAGGTCCAGTTGACCGGGGTGGGCGAACAGGGCGCGCAGGCCGTTGCCGATCTGGTTGACCACCGTCTCGTGGCCGGCGATGAGCAGCAGGCTGCACATGCCGATCAGCTCGTCCGGCGCCAGGCGGTCGCCGTCCTCGTCGACGGCGTGGATCAGGGCGCTGAGCAGGTCCTGGCCGGGGGCGGCGCGCTTGTCCCCGACCAGGCGGGGCAGGTAGGCGGCCTGTTCGGCGTAGGCGGCGCTCTGGGCCGCGGGGCCGGCGGGGGCGAGGATCTCGTTGGACCAGCGGCGGAAGGCGGCGCGGTCCAGCTCGGGTACGCCGAGCAGTTCGCAGATGACGGTGATGGCCAGCGGGAAGGCGAAGGCGGACAGGAACTCGGCGCTGCGGGCACCGTTCGCGGTCATCTCGTCCAGGAGGGTGTCGGCGATCTGCTGCACGCGCGGGGCCAGGGCCTGGATGCGGCGCGGGGTGAACTCCCGCGACACCAGGCGGCGCAGGCGGGTGTGGTCGGGCGGGTCGGCCATCGACATGTGGGCCAGGCTCGGATCGTCCGGGGCGGCGTTGATGATCTGGCCCAGGCGGCCCTGGCCGCGCCAGTCCCGGCTGAGCCGGGCGTCGGTGTAGGCGGCGCGGCAGGCCTGAAGGCCCAGGACGAGGTAGACCTCGGGCCCGTCGGGGGTGCGCACGCGGTGGACGGGGCCCTTGGCGCGCAGGGCGGCGTAGACGGGATGGGGGTCGCGGACGAAGTCGGGGCTGAGCTCCAACAGGTCGATGGTGGTGCCGCCGGCGCACATGCGTGTGGGGTCCCTTTCGCCTGGGTGCGGACCGGCCTCGTACCACTCGTACCCGGCCGGGTGGGGTGTGTCGGTGGGGCTGCCTCTCTCGGCGCTTCACGGTGCTCGGCGCTTGACGGTGCTCGGCTCTCGGCGCTTTACGGCGCACGGCACTCGGCGGTGCGCGGCTCTCGGCGTGCGCGGCTCTCGGCTCCCGGCGGTACGCGAGGGTCCGCGGTTCTTGGCCCTGCGCGGTGCGCGGTGCGCGGTGCGCGGTGATCCGGCGGGCCCGGCCGCACCGCGCTGCGGGCATGCGTGTGGCGCGGCACCGATGAGTCCGCCGCCGCACACGGCGGAGGGTATCGGTGCCGCGCCACGCGCGGCCCCGGGGCCGGGCGGCGGGCGCCCGCGCGCCCCCTGACCGGGCGCGCGGGCGTCCGCCGGCTGCGGCTGCTGCGGCTACCAGGTGACCAGAAGCTTCTCGACGCCGTACACCAGGCTCTCCTGACGGAAGTTCAGGTCGTCGAAGTCGCCCGCGAGGCGCAGGTTCGGGTAGCGGTCGAAGAGGGCGGGGATGGCGATCTCGACCTCGCGGCGGGCCAGGGAGGCGCCGGCGCACAGGTGGGTGCCGAAGCCGAAGGCGACGTGCCGGTTCTCGCCGCGGTCCAGGTCGAAGCGCTCGGGGTCGGGGAAGGCGTTGCCGTCGTGGTTGGCGGAGGGGATGGCGAGGACCGCCAGGTCGCCGACGGACATCCTGGTGCCGGAGAACTCCATGTCCTGGTCCACCACGCGCAGGATGTTGTCCTGGGAGACCGACCAGAAGCGCAGCGACTCCTCGACGAAGGCGGTGATGCGCTCGGGCTCCGCGGCCAGCTTCAGCCGGACGTCGGGGTTGGTCATCAGGGTGAGGGAGCTGAGTGTGATCTGGCTGGTGGTGGTCTCGAAGCCGGAGACGAGGATGAAGCGGACCATCGGCAGGAGGTCCTTGCGGTCCAGCTCGCCGGTGAGCACCCGCTCGTGGAGCAGACGGCTGATCAGGTCGTCCTTGGGGTCGTGCTCCTTCTCCTCGATGAGCTTGTTGAGGTAGTCGTTCATGTCGTTGAAGGCGGCCCAGGACTTGCTGGGGTCGTCCAGGCTCAGGCAGTCGCGGCTCTGCTGGGCGAAGAGACGATAGTCCTGCGGCGGCACCCCGAGCAGCTGGGCGATCACCTGGGTGGGCAGGGCGAGGCAGAACTCGGAGTACAGGTCCAGGGGGCGCGGCAGCGTCTCCAGGCGGTCCAGGAGCTGCTCGACCAGGGCCTCGATCCGCGGCCGCCACTCCTTGATGCGCTTGGCGGTGAACTCCGTCATCATCATGTGCCGCAGCCGGCCGTGCTCGGGCTCGTCCTTGCGCCAGAAGGAGTTCAGGTCGTGGCCGGGCGGCAGTTCGGTGCGCTTGCGGTTCATCTTGTCGTCGTCGGAGCTGAACCGCGGGTCGTTCATGGCCTGGCGGACGTCGGCGTAGCTGGTGAGCAGCCAGGCCCAGCCGCCGTCGGGCATGTCCACCTTGACCGGGCCCTGCTCGCGCAGCTCGGCGTACTGGGCGGGCGGGGCCATGGGGCACTGGCGGGCCATCGGATAGGCGGGGTTCGCCATGATCACACGTCCTCGATACGTAGCAGGTCCTGGGGTGAGCCGACCCTACGAAGCGCCTCTGACGCACGGCTGACTTGTGACTCAGGGATGGCATGGGCGCCCGCGCCCCCCGCCCCGGACCGGGGGCCCGGCGGGTTCGGGGAGCGTGATGCGGCGGCCCGGGAGGGGAGCTTGATGTGCCGTCGAGTGCCTCTTGAGTCACCTCTGTCACATTGAGTCGTGGTGTGCCGTCCGGGGCCCGGCTGGTGCGAGGCGAGTGCGGACGCGGACGGCTCCCCCCTTTCCGTCAGCCCCTCTTTCCGTCAGCCCCTCGTCCCTTCGCGTCAGCCCCTCTTCCCGTCAGCCCCTTTCCGGCATCCCTCTTTCCGTCATCGGCACCGGCCCGGACGCAGTGACCCGAGCGCGGCGGCCGGAACCATCGAAGCGACCAAGGAGTACGCGTGAGTGACCTGACCGAACTGGCCGGCCGGTACATCTCCATCTGGAACGAGCCGGACGAGACCGAGCGAGCCGCGGCGATCGCCGACCTGTACACCACCGACGCCACCTACACCGACCCGCTCGCCGACGTGAGCGGCCACGACGGCATCGCCGCCGTCATCACCGGCGCCCGCCAGCAGTTCACCGGCTTCGAATTCAAGATCCTCGGCGACGTCGACGCCAACCACCACATCGCCCGCTTCCAGTGGGAACTCGTCCCCGCCGCCGGCGGCGAGAACATCGTCATCGGCTTCGACGTCATCGCCACCGACGGCGCCGGAAAGCTCAAGACCGTCTCCGGCTTCCTCGACAAGGTCCCCGCCGGCGCCTGACGCTCCTCTCCGCCCGCGGGTGCCACACCCGGCGGGCGGGCTCCACCGGGCGGATCCCCGCACCTGGGGGTCTGCCCGCTGGTGTACCCGGCGCCGTGCGGGCTGCCGCCCGCCGGTGCCCCGGCACACCGCCGCGGCCGGCGCGCCGCTCCCCCGGCGCGCCGGCCCGCTCCCTCCTGCCCGCTCCTCATCCACCTCTGGTAGGTCACCATGCCCTTTGTCACGGCCAAGGACGGCACCCGGCTCCACTACGAGGACTGGGGTGAGGGCAGGCCCGTGGTCCTGCTCTGTTCGGCCACCATGAACGCGCGCATGTGGGAGTTCCAGGCCCCCTATCTGGCCGGGCGGGGGCTGCGCTGCGTCCTGCCCGACCGGCGCGGCTTCGGCCGCTCGGAGCGGCCCTGGAACGGCTACGACTACGACACCCTGGCCGACGACCTGGCCGCCCTCCTGGAGCAGTTGGAGCTGACGGAGGCCACCCTGGTCGGCTATGCGATCGGCGGCGGCGAGGCGGTGCGCTATCTGGCCCGGCACGGCTCGGCGCGCGTGGCCCGCCTGGCCCTGGTGTGCGCCACCACGCCCTTCCTGCTGCGCGGCCCCGACAACCCCGAGGGCCTTGACGAGTCCGTCCTCGAGCAGGTGCTCGGTGCGATGAGCACCGACCGCGCCGGGTGCGCGGCGCAGATCGCCGGGCCCTTCTTCGGCGGCCCCGACGCCACCGTGGACTCCCTCGAGCTCTCGCCGGAGCTGGTGAACTGGCTCATCCAGCTGGCCCTGGACGGCTCCCCGCGCGCCTCGATGGAGATCACCCGCACCCTGTTCACCGAGGATCTGCGCGCCGATGTGCGCGGCGTGGACGTGCCGACGCTGATCGTCCACGGCGACAACGACCTCAGCGCGCCCCTGGAGTTGTGCGCCCGCCGCACCGCGGACCTGATCCCGCACAGCAGCCTGGAGGTGTACGAGGGGGCCGCGCACGGCCTGTTCGCCACCCACCGGGAGCGGCTCAACGCCCGGCTCCTTCAGTTCGCCCGCGGCCGCTGAGCCCCCGCAGCGCACCTGCCGCACCGGTACGACGCCGCGCCCGCACTCCCGTTGCTCGGGGGGTGCGGGCGCGGCGTCGTGTCCGGGCGGGGCCTGCGGCGGCGGTGGCTGCACGGCGGGGTCAGTCGATGCCGCGGACGATGTGCGGCTCGGCCGCCACGGCTGCCTCGTCGTCGGCTCCGGCGAGCCGCAGCGGCGGGGCCGTGGGCGGGATGTGGTGGAACACCCTGCTGTACTCCTGCGTGTCGTCGTGCACCGGGTCCTCCCGTCACCGAGGTCCGCCGGGAGCGGGCCCAAGGGGTTCGATCGGACCACCGTGCCCGAGCGGGCTCCAGATCCGGTCGAGACCGCCTTGAGGACGGCTGGGGAAACCGCCCGGGTGGCCGGTGGCGGGGCGTGCGGTGGGGAAGACTGGGCGGCACGCACACCGCCCTCCCCCAGTGGTAGAAGGGGGAGGGCGGGCGTGCGGGCGGGCCGCCCCTGTGGTGCCAGGAGCGGCCGGGCCCGATGAAGGCGGATGCCTGCCGTAGCGAGGATGTGCTGGAGGGGTGGTGCCAAGGGGACCGGGAGGGGCTCCCCGCGCCGACCGGATCGCGGTGGGGCGCGGGGAAGCCATTCCGAGACGGGCGGCCTGCGCGTGACGGGGGTCGGATCACCGGTGTTTCCGGCTTCCGTCCCGTCGCGTGGTGTTCCCGCCTGTCTCTGTCCCGTGCACGGTGGGTGATTCCTACTGTGCTGGCGGCGACCGGAGTCTTGATGGACTGCGGCTGGAGTGCGGGCCGTGCGCGGGCCCGTGCGGGCTCAGCCGGTGTGGTCGGAGGGGACCGGGGTGTGGAAGCCGCGCTGGTACCACAGCAGCGGCGGGGCGGTGGCGCTGTTGGTGCGGATCTCCAGCGGGGTGCCGAGCAGCAGGTCGTGGTCGCCCGCGCGGATCGTGTCCACGGCGCGGCAGCGCAGCAGCACCTTGGCGCCGGGCAGATACGGCAGGCCCGCCTGTCCGGGCCCCTGCGGTCCGGTGCCGTCCTGCCAGGCGGCGAAGTCGCCGTCGGCGAAGCGGTCCACGCCGCGGGCGGCGAAGCGCTGGGCGAGGTTGCGGTGGCGGGCGTCCAGGACGTTGATGACGAACTCGCGGGCCTGGGACATCGGGGTGTGGCAGCTGGAGGTCAGGGCGATGCCGACCATGACCAGGGGCGGTGAGAGGGAGACCGAGGAGACCGAGCTGGCGGTGAAGCCCCAGCGCCGGCCGGTGTCGTCGACGGTGGTGACCACGGAGACGGGGGCGGCAAGCAGCGCCATCGCGTCCTTGAACGCCTGGGCGTCGGCCACGGCGGGTGTCTGCTCCTGAACAGGGCTCATTTTCTGCGGTGCTCCTTCGTCGTGAGGGACCGGCGGGCTCGGCAAGGGCGGGCACTGGAGACGATGGCAAGGGCGGCTCAAGAGGTGCTCGAGAACGCCGAGAGCAGGCCCTGCACGGGGCGGCGGGTCGAGTGGGTGTCGAGTCGCGGGCGTCAGGATGGACGGTGTAGGCACAGTGCCGACCGGAACACGTAAGGAGCTGCACATGGCGGTCAAGGAGCCGGTCATGTCCGAGGGCGAGATCCTCGGCTGGCTCGCGGAAAGGCTGGGCACCCACGTGTCCGTGCCGGTAGCGCAGATCAGTCCCGACGTCCCGTACGCCGAGTACGGTCTTGACTCCGTCGCGGCCCTGGGCCTGTTCGGCGACATCGAGGAGAAGTTCGGGCTCGTCCTGGACCCGATCGTGGCCCTGGAGCACGAGACGCTGACGCAGATGGCCGCGTACGTGGCCGTGGAGCAGCCCGAGGCTGTCCACGGCTGAGCGTGTCACAGGCGGCGGGCGGGGCCGGACTGTTCAGTCCGGCCCCGCCCGCCGTCCGTGTGCCCGCGCGGGGGTGTCAGTCGCGGTCCACGGAGACGCCGGTGGTGCGGCCGCCCAGGATGAGGACGGCGGCCACCAGGGCGGCCATGGCGGCGGCGATGACACTGAACATGGTGCCGGGGCCGTGGTCCTCGAGGACGGGCAGGAGCACGAACGGCAGGGCCGCGGCGGAGAGTTTGGACAGGGAGTAGGCAAGTCCGGTGGCCGCGGCGCGGATCTCGGTGGGGTACTGCTCGGCCAGGTAGACGTGGCTGACGGTGGAGAAGACGTTGCTGACCAGGGTGTAGACGATGCCGAAGAACACGATGAGCGCGGCCGATCCGGCGTAGGCGAAGCCGAGGCCGGAGAGGGCCATGACGGCGGCCGACAGGGCGACGAGCTGTTTGCGTTCCATGCGGTCCATCACCGGCACCGACAGCAGGGAGCCCAGCGGGTAGCCCAGGAAGGACACGGCGGTGAAGCCCAGGCCGGTGACCACGTCGTAGCCCTTGGCGGCCAGGATCTGCGGGGCCAGGGCGCCGAAGCCGTAGTAGCCCACCACCGACAGGGTGGTGAACATCCACAGCATGGCGGTGCGGCGGCGGAAGCGGGCCTGGAAGACGACGCCGATGCCGGCGGGGCGGGCTGGCGGGGCGGCCTCGCGGGCCGGGGCCGGGTGGGCGGCGACGGTGTCCGGCCGGGGGCGGCCGGCCGCGGGCAGGGGGGCCTCCATGCGGGCCACGATCTCCTCCGCCTCCTGGTGGCGGCCGCGGGCGGCCAGCCAGCGCGGGGACTCGATGAGGTTGCGGCGCAGCACCCACACCACCGCCGAGCCGAGCGCGCCCAGCACGAACAGCCAGCGCCAGCCGTCGATGCCCAGCGGGGACAGCGGCACCAGCCACAGGGCGGCGAACCCGACCGCCGGCACCCCGCAGAAGGCCAGGGTGTAGGCCCAGGCGGTGTAGCGGCCGCGCTGTTTGGCGGGCAGCACGTCGGCGAGGTAGCAGTCCGACAGGGACTGTTCGGCGCCGATCCCCACGCCGGCGAAGAAGCGGGTGACGATCAGGAACACGGCGTTCGGGGAGAACGCGCCGAGCAGGGAGAAGCCCGAGTACAGGGCCAGGTTGATGAGGAAGGCGCGGCGCCTGCCGTAGCGGTCGGCGACCCGGCCAAGGAGCAGGGAGCCGAAGAACTGGCCGATGAAGGCGGAGGCCAGGACGAGTTTGAGGGTGGTGCCGTTGAAGGCGAAGTCCTCCTGCAGCACCGTGGAGATGGTGCCGGAGAGGTTGTTCTCGAAGGTGTCGAAGAGCAGGCCCACGCCGACGACGGCGGTGAGCCGGCGGTGCGTGGAGGTGACCGGCATCCGGTCGAGGCGGTCACCGATGGAGGGCGCCGCCGCGGCTGTGGCCTGCGGCGCCGTCTGAACGGCCATGGTGCTGGACTCTCCTTGTGGGCGGGGACGGCGGGGCGAGGGGCGGTGGGGGGTGGCGGAGAGCGGGGGGTTGGATGAACGGGAAGGGGGCTCTGCGTGCGCCTCCGCCCCGGCAAGGGGGGTGCCGGGGCGGAGGCCTGGGGCGCCGGCTCCCCCTCTTTTTTTCCTTCCGCACAGAAGGGCAGGGGGGCGGGCGGTCGTGGCGGCGGGGGCGGGTTTCAGGCCGCGGTGTCGAGTCCCTTGCCGGTACGGGTGGGCTCGCTGACGTCGTGCAGGAACGTGGCGACCTGGCGGTAGGACTCCCAGAAGCCGACCTCGAGGTAGGGGATGTTCCGCTCGGCGCAGTAGTCGCGGGTCAGCTCGCGGGCCCGGCCCAGGTTGCGCTTGGGCATCGCGGGGAACAGGTGGTGCTCGATCTGGTAGTTCAGGCCGCCGTAGAGGAAGTCGATCCACCAGTTGGGGCGGATGTTGCGGGAGGTCAGGACCTGCCGCTCCAGCCAGTCCAGGGACTCCTTCTCCCCGTCGCGGACCTCCATGCCCTTGTGGTTGGGGGCGAACATCAGGCCGAAGTAGACGCCCAGGGCGGCGTGCTGCACCAGGATGAACGCGATCGCCTGGAGCGGGGTGAGGAAGTAGAAGACGGCCCCGAGGTAGATCGCGGCGCGCAGCACGACCAGGCCGATCTCCATCAGCCGGTGCTTGGCGCCGGGCTTGGCGAGCTCCTTGACGGTGGTCTTCTCCATCTTGTAGCCCTCAAGGACCAGCAGGACGAAGAACAGCACCCGCTGGTGGCGGACGATGAAGCGCTGGACCCGGGTGCGGGCGGCGTACTGCTTGATGTCGAAGATCGCGGTACGGCGGCCGATGTCGGGGTCGAGACTGATGTGGTTGGGGTGGGAGTGGTGGCGGTTGTGGTGGTTGACCCACCAGGCGTAGCTGACGCCGCTGAAGAAGTTGGCGTGGAAGTAGGCCACGAAGGTGCCCACCCGCTTGTCGCGGAACATCGCCTTGTGGCCGACCTCGTGCCACATGTAGGCGCTCTGCACGCCGCACATGCCCAGCCACACCGCCACCGGCATCTGCCACCAGGAGGCGCCGATGAGGAAGAACGCGGTCAGTCCTGCGCCGATGAGGGCCAGGTTCAGGGCCAGGCGGCGGTAGTCGTAGCGGGTGTCGAGGTCAAGGAGACCTTCGGCCTTCACGCGCTTGAGGAGCTCGGCGAAGGTGGCGGAGGCGCCCTTGCTGCTCACCTCTCCCGTTGCGACCGCGAGTCCGGGATCGAGCGTGCGTACCGAGCCTGGTTTGGTCTCTTGGATGTTCGCAGACTGCATTGAGGGATCTCCTTGAGCAGGCGTATCGCGGCTTAAGGCACCGGATGAGAGCACACGTCAGCGTCGGTCAGGCGCCTGATGCGGCACTGATGGGGACGTGGACCGGCGCTGGAGTCCGCGTGGGGTCCCCCTGGTGCGGCCGCCGGGGCGCCGGCGCGGCGCGGGGGCGCTGCGGGGGCGGGCACCGGTGTGCGCAAGGGGGTTCGGGCCGGTGCGCGGGGGTCGCGGGCCCCGGCCCGCCGCGGGGGCGGGCCGGGGCCGGGCGGGGGGCGGCTGCGGTGCGCGTGTGCCGCGCCTCGAGCGGGCCTCCCCCCGCACTCGGGCTCACGCGGCGGCGGCCCGGCCCGCCAGGCGGGCGTCCAGGGCGCGCAGCACCGTGTCGGCGGCGCGGGCGGTCTCGGCGTCGTCGGGGGCGCCGATGATGCCCATCAGGGACTGCACCAGCTGCTGTTGCAGTGACTCCGTGGAATCGGGTGCGGGCGCCGCCTGCGGCCCGGACTCTGGGGCGGCCTCGGGGACGGTCTCGGGGGCGGGCGTGGTGTGGTCGGTCATGGTGGTTGCTGCTCCTTGAGGGGGCGTCAGAAGGCGTTGCAGGCGCGGAAGATGTGCGCGAAGGCCGCAAGGGACGCGGTGTCCCCCTGGAAGGCGACGTACTCGGGGATCGGGGCCTGGGGCGCCCACTTGTCCTTGTAGGCCAGCTGGGTCTGGGCGGGGTACAGGGCCTCGCCCTGGTCCCACAGGAAGTGCATCAGCCACTGGAAGGCCGGGCTGTGGCCGGGCAGTTCGTTTTCCTGGTCCAGGCCGGTGAAGGGGGTGAAGCCGAAGTGCAGCCAGGGGCAGCCCTCGGCGCGCAGGACCTCGATGACGTGGGAGTTGATGGCCTCCATCAGTCCCGGCGAGGACTCGGGGATGCGGCGGCTGAGGTCGTGCATCCAGCCCGCCCGCTCCCCGTACACCGGGGAGTAGGAGATGTAGCCCACCGGGCGGGAGCCGATGGTGCCCACGAACAGGCGCCGGTGCGCCTGGCCGGGGCCGCCGATCTCGCCGACGAGGAACTCCAGCGGGCGGGCCGCCTCGCCCTTGGAGCGCAGCCAGTTCGCGTCGATCTCCCTGATCGCCTCGGCGTGGTCCTGGGCCGGTACCTCGCTGACCTCGAGGCCGTTGCGGAAGGCGCGGGAGATCTTGTTGCGCATGCGCATGAACCGGCCGCCCTGCAGGGTGAAGCCGGGCAGGTGCACGACCCAGGAGGCGCCGAACTGGTTGACGGTGAAGCCCTGCCGGGCGTAGATCTCGGCGTCCGCGCGCTGCAGCTGGGCGCCCACCACGCCAAGGCCCCGGGAGCGGGCGTGGTCCAGGAAGCGCTCCAGGAGCGGGAGGTAGTCGCCCTGGGCGGCGAAGGGGCCGCCGAGCTGGACCAGGTACTGCCCGGCCTGGCGGTAGGCGATGACGCCGTCCAGGCCCGGCGCGGTGAAGGCCAGGGTGCCGCGGCTCATGGCGAGGAAGGCGCTGGGGTTCTCGGACCGGGTGTGGGTGCGGATGGCGTGCAGGACGGTGTCCGGGCCGGCCGCCGGGTTCGGGCCGGCCGCCGGGTTCGGGGCGGCCGCGGGGTTCGGGCCGGCCGCGGGGCCGGGTGCGGATGCGGGTGCGGGTGCCGGGGATGTGGTGGTCGGGGTGATCGGGGTGGCTGTCGGGGGCATGGGGCCCTCTTCCTTTGGGGAGCGGCTCGTCCGCCCGGGGCGGCGGCGCGCGGCGCGGTGCGCCACGGCGCGGCACGGTGCGGTGCGGTCTGGTGCGGCACCGTGCGGTGTGGCGTCGTGCGCTGTGGTGCGGTGTGGCGTGGTGCGTCCTGCCGCGGGTGCCGCGCGGGCCGGTGCGCCGCGTCGTGGCGCGGCGCCGGGCGGAAAGAGCCGGGAGTGTTCAACTCGGGTAGGGATCCTTTGCAGTAGAGCACTGCCGATATGGCCGCTGGAAGGGCCGCAGGTGCGGGCCGAGGGGGATTTCAGTGGGCCGTCAGCGGCATATCAGGAGCGGACGCAGACTGGTTGTCGAAAACCGGGACGGAAACGGCGGCGCCTTTTCCTTGTCCCCGGTGCCAGGAGAGGTGCCCGGAGTGGCTTATCGGGGACCGGAGCCCGTTGCGGTCGGGTTCCATCGGGCGCAAGCCCACGCAGGTTCGAATCCTGCCCTCTCCGCTCGTGGTCCCGGCCAGGTAAGTCAGTCTGGAGAATGCCTCATGCCCCTCGCGGCGTCCCCGGCCCCCCGGCGGGCCCTGGTCGTGGTCAACCCCACGGCCGGCACCGCCCGCCCGCAGCTGCTCGCCGAGGTCGTCGAGCGCTGCCGCGCCCGTCTGGACTCGGTGACGGTGCACCGCACGACGCACCGGGGCTCGGCCACCGAAGCCGTCCGGGCCGCTCACACCCCCGGCGGCGGCCCGGCACCCGATCTGGTCGTCGCCGTCGGCGGGGACGGCACCGTACGCGAGGTGGTGCAGGGCCTGCTGGCCGTGCACCGCCGGCACTCCCCCGCCCCCGCCGACGCCCCGGGCGGCGCCTCCGGACCGGGCGGCGCCTCCGTGCCGGGGCCGGGGGCGCTGGCCGTGGTGCCCGCGGGCACCGGCAACTCCGACTACCGCATGCTGTGGGCCGACGCCCCCTGGGCCGCCTCCCTGGAGGCGGTCCTGACCGGCGACGGCAGCCGGGCGCGGCGGCGCCGCATCGATGTGGGCCTGCTGGCGGAGACCGGTGAACTGGTGCTGCTCGGCGCCTGTTCCGGGCTGATCGCCGAGGGCCTGATCACCGCCCGGGCCATCACGGTGCCCGGCCGCGAGCGCTATGCCCGCGCGCTGCCGGAGGCGGCCGCCGCGTTCACGCCCTATCCGGGGCGGGTCACGGTGGACGGCAGCGTGCTGCACGAGGGCGCCACCGTCCTTGCCAACGTGGGCGGCGGGCGCTACCGCGGCGGCCAGTATCTGATCCTGCCCCACTCCGAGCTGGACGACGGTCTGCTGGACGTGTGCGTCGTGGGCGCCGAGGTGGCCGCGGCCGACGTGCCGCACCTGGCGCGTGCGGGCCTGCTGCACGAGCGGCCGGGCGTGGTGCACGGCCGCGGCAGGCGCATCGTCGTGGAGCGCCTGGACGGGCGCCCGCTCCGCTTCGAGCACGACGGTGAACTGCAGCGGCTGTCCTTCACCAGCATGACGGTGCAGGTGCTGCCCGGCGTTCTTCCGGTGTGGGGCGCAGCGACGAAGGAAGTGACGCGTGTCCATACTCAAGGAGCTGTGCCGCTGGGCGGCCTGGCTGCGTCCTGAGGACATTCCCGGGCCGGTGCGGGCGCTGGCGAGCAGCCAGCTGCTGTCGCAGCTCGCCTCGATCAGGGCGGGGATGGCGCATCCGCTGGGCCGGCGCCTGATCGAGGGGTTCGGGCCGCCGCTGCAGGCCGACCCGCGGACCTCGGCGTGTGTGCTGTCGGGTCTGGGGTCCTGGCTGAACCTGGACGACACCGCCTATGCGGGGCATCTGTCGAACTCCACCGTGTCGGTGCCGCTGGCCTACGCCTACGCGCGGCGCCTGGACGGTCCCGCGCTGCTGACGGCCGTGATCGCCGCCAACGAGTGCGCGGCCCGGATCACGGCCGCCGCGACGCTGGGGCCGCTGCGCGGCCACAGCGCGGTGCACACCCATCTGGCCGGGGCGGTCAGCGGTCGCCTGCACTGCGAGGGCGCCGACGACGCGGTGTGGCGCAGCGCGGTGGGGCTGGCCTTCGCCATGCCCAACTGGCCGTTGATGCGGGCCTTCCTGGCCAGTGACGCGCGGTTGTTCAACACCTTCACGCCGGTGCGCACCGCGATGGACTCCTGTGACGCGGCGCGTGCGGGCCTGCACGGGGCCCCCGACATCCTGGAGCATCCCGACGGGTTCCTGGACCGGTTCGCCAGTGTGCCGCTGCCCGACGCGATCAACGCCTCCCTGGGGGAGCGCTGGCACACCGAGACGCTGTCGTTCAAGATGCACCCCGGCGGTCCGGGCGTGGACGCGGCCGTGGACTGCGCGGCGGCCCTGCACCGCGAGCTGGGCGCGTTCGGGCCCGAGGACGTCGAGGACATCGTCGTGGAGGCGTCGCTGTACACGCTGTTCGCGGGCAAGAAGGCGGCCTCCTACGTGGTGGGGCCCGGCTCGCCGCTGGGCGCGCTGGTCCTGCACACCCCTTATCCGGTGGCCACCGCCCTGCTGACCGGCGGGCTCACGGTCAACGACTTCGCCGCCCCGCTGCTCAACGACCGTGCCCGCTGGAGTGTCGCCGAGCGGGTGCGTCTGGTGCATGACCCGGAGCTGACCAAGGCGCTGTTCGCCTCCGACGCCCCGTTCGGGGAGGCGGTGCGCCAGGCCGGGAAGGCCGCGGGGCCCTGGCTGCGGGCCTTCGGCGGCGAGGAGGTCGCCGAGCTGGCCCGGGAGGCGGCCGCGCAGCCGGTCAGGCCGTCCTTCGCGGCGGCCGCCAAGGCCACCGGCGCCCGGGTCACCGTCACCCTGGCCGACGGGCGCACCGCCACCCGCAAGCGGATGATCCCGCTGGCCGCCGCCGGGCCGCACACCCGCGCCCACCACGCCGAGCTGATGCGGGAGAAGTTCCTGGAGTTCGGCGGCGGTGAGGACGTCGCGGACGCGGCGGTCAAGCTGGACTCGATGGACGCCGACGACCTCCAGGAGTGGATCAGGGCGGCGCTGCGGTAATCCGCGAGGCAGGTATCAGCGCACCGTCAGGCGGCGCTGCCAGCATCGAGTGCCGGTGGGCCATTGAGCGCGGCCAGAATTCAGACGTGGGAAAGGTCCTTTGATGCCTGAAAAGGAACTCCGCAGCTACAAGCTCTATATCGCGGGCAAGGACGTCGAAGGCGACGGCTGGGTGTACACCGTCAGCGCCCGGTCGCTGCTCGAGGACGTATTCACCAGCATCAGCCTCAAGCGGGAACTCGAGCAGAACCCCGACTCCGACGCCGCCGACCACCCCTATGTGGTGGGCCGGTGCGCGATCGCCAGCGACGCTTCGATCGATCTGGCCACGGAGGCCGCGGCGGCTGCCGCGTCCGCCTGGGCCGAGGTGCCGCTCGAGCGCAGGATGCGCCTGGGCACCATGTTCCGGGAGGAGTTGATCCGCCGGGAGGAGGAGTTCCTGGACATCCTCACCTCCGAGGCGCACCCGCTGCGCCTGGCCCGCTGGGAACTGAGCTGCATGAAGCAGATCTACAGCGAGGAAAGCCTGTACTGGTACCGGCAGCGGATGCACACCGAGTTCGAGCACGAGGGCCGGCGTCTGATCGTGCGCCGCCAGCCCGACGGCGTGGTGGCCTTCAACCCGCCGCAGAACGCCCCCGCCCCCAGCGCGGCCCTGTCCGTGCTGGCCCTGATGGCCGGCAACGCGGTCGTCATGCGCGCCCCGCGCTCCATCGCGCTGTCCACGATGTGGCTGATGCGCGATGTGGTGGGCCCGCTGCTCGACGAGATCGGCGCGCCTCCCGGGGTGCTGAACGCGGTGTGCTCCAACCCCAAGCAGACCCTGGACCGGTGGGTGGCCTCGCCGCTGGTCAACGACATCTTCTACATCGGCGGCAGCGAGGAGGGCCTGCGCTTCCAGGAGAAGTGCGTGGCCAACGGCAAGAAGCCGATCCTGGAGCTGGCGGGCAACGACACCATCGTCATCTGGAAGGGCGCGGACCTGACCCGGGCGGCGGAGGCGATCTGCGAGTCCTTCTACGGCTCCGGGCAGATCTGCATGGTGCCCAACTGCGTCCTGGTGCACCCCGACATCGCCGACGAGCTCATCGAGGCGGTCAAGGAGCGCATCAAGCTGGTGCGGCCGGGCTATCCCGAGGACGAGGACGTCCTGCTGTCCCCGGTGCGGCGCAGCGAGAAGTTCTTCGCGCTGCTCCAGCAGTCCCTGGACCGCGGCGGCGAGCTGATCTGCGGCGGCAACCGCACCGAGGTGGACGGCACGGTCTCGGAGACCGGGGTGTTCCTGCAGCCCACCGTGGTCCGCGTCAACGGCCTGCCCGGGGCGCGCACCCACGACATCGTGCGCAGCGAAACGTTCTTCCCGCTGCTGCCGATCGTGGTGCCCGAGCGCGGCGCGGACGACGACGCCCTGCTGAACTGCTTCATCGACTTCGTCAACTCCAACGAGTACGGGCTGCGCAACTCTTTGTGGGTGAAGTCCGCCCGGGTCATCAACGCCTTCGTGCAGCGCGTCGTCAACGGCGGCCTGCTGAAGATCAACGACTCGCACATCGGGTTCCTGCCCTATCTGCCCAGCCACGGCGGCACCGGCCTGACCGGCGGCGTCTACGGCGAGGCCAACTATCCGATCCTGAAGACCTCGCACATCCAGGGCGTGTCCATCGCCCACGACATCAGCCCGCACGAGGCCGTCTTCGGCCCCTGAGACGGGCACCCGTGCCACGCCCGGCTCCTTGCGCGGGCGCGGGCACTCCGCGCCCCCGGCCGCCGGCCGGGGCGCGGCCCCCCCACACATCTGGCGCGGGGCACCGGCTTGGAAGAACCCACAACGGAGGTGTTCCCGTGCGTTCCCTGGATTCGGCCCGCGCGGTCTGCGACCGCTACCACCCGGGGCTGCTCAAGGCGCTCGACGCCATCCCCTTCACCGAGCGGGAGGCCCTGGACAGCCCCGCGCTCGGCCTGTTCCGCAGCCACGGCGGGGTGGGGCTGCTGGTGCCCGCCGAGTTCGGCGGCTTCGGCGCCGACCCGGTGGAGGCGGTCAGGGTCCAGCGCGCGCTGGGCGCCGCGTCGCCGTCGGTGGCGGCGGGCGTGACGATGCACCACTTCACCGTCTCCATGCTCTACGCCCTCGCCCAGGGGCCCGGCCGGCTCGCCCCCGCCCAGCTGCAGCTGCTGCACCGGGCGGTGCCCGACCAGATCCTGATGGCCTCGGGCTGGGCGGAGGGCAGGAGCCAGCAGAACATCTTCACCCCCTCGGTGGCGGCCGAGCCGGTCGCGGGCGGCTACCGCCTCAACGGGGCGAAGAAGCCGTGCAGCCTGGCCCGCTCCATGCAGCTGCTCACCGCCAGCATCGCGGTGCCCGGCCCCGGCGGCAGCCCCGAGCTCGCCCTGGCCCTGGTGCCGGCCGACGCGCCGGGCCTGAGCGTGCACCCCTTCTGGGGCACCGATGTCCTGGCCGCCTCCGAGAGCGAGGAAGTGCGCCTGAGCGACGTGTTCGTCCCCGACGACATGGTCATCCGCACCACCGACGACGACCCGCACCGCGTGGACGACCTGCAGGCCGCCGGCGTCATCTGGTTCGAGATGCTCATCTCCGCCGGCTACACCGGGGCCGCGGCCGCCCTGGCCGAAGTGGTCCTCGGGCGCGAACGCGGCGGCGCCGCCGAGCGCGCCGCCGTCGTCGTCGCCGCCGAGAGCGCCTTCGCCCTCCTGGAGGGCTGCGCCCGCGCGGTGCGCGACGGCGACCTGGACAGCGAACAGGCCATGGCGCAGGTCCTGGTGGCCCGCTACGCCGCCCAGGACGCCCTGGCGCGGGCCAGCGAACTGAGCCTGGAACTGCTCGGCGGGGTGGACTTCATCCGCCACCGCGAGCACTCGATGCTGGCCGCCTCGGTCCGCCCCCTGGTCTTCCACCCGCCCGGCCGTGTCTCCACCGCCGAGGCCCTGGTCGGCTACTTCGCCGGCGGCCCCCTGGCCCTGTGAGGCGCCTGGGGCCCCGGCCCGCCCCTCCCCCGCCCGGGGCCACACCCCCGGGCCGGGCCCGGGCCCCCCGCGCCGTGTGTCCGTGCTTCAGCCCCCGTCCTTTTTTCAGGGAGTTATCCGTGACCGTGACCCAGGACATCAGGGTCGACACCGAGGAAGACATCCTCGGCCTCTACCGGGCCCACCTCAGCAAGGGCCGCGCCACTCTCGCCGAGCTGTTCGGCAGCCACATGGAGGTGTCCTCCGCCGGGAACTGGGTGACCACCAGCGACGGCGAACGCTTCCTGAACGCCGGCGGCTACGGCGTGTTCATCATGGGCGCCCGCCACCCCATCGTGATGGAACACGTGGAGCGGCAGCTGCGCACCCACCCCGCGGCCACCCGCATCCTGCTCGAGCCGACCGTGGCCCGCGCCGCCGAGGCGCTGGTGTCGGTGATGCCGCCGGGCCTGGACCGCGTGCACTTCGCCCTCTCGGGCGCCGAGGCGGTGGAGACCGGCCTGAAGCTGGCCCGCGCGAACGGCTTCAAGCGCACCGTGTCGATGCGCGGCGGCTACCACGGCAAGACGCTGGGCGCCCTGTCGGCCACCGCCAAGGACGTCTACCAAAAGCCGTTCCGGCCGCTGATCCCCGACGTGACGCACCTGCCCTTCGGGGACGCCGACGCCCTGGAGGAGGAGCTGCGCGCCCACCCCGGCGAGGTCTGCGTCATCCTGGAGCCGGTCCAGGGCGAGGGCGGCGTGATCATCCCGCCCAGGGGCTACCTCAAGCGCGTCGAGGAACTGGTGCGCGCCTACGAGGGCTTCCTCATCCTGGACGAGGTGCAGTCCGGCATGGGCCGCCTGGGCGAGTGGTGGGGCGCCGACATCGAGAACGTCGTCCCCGACGTCCTGCTCGCCGGCAAGGCGCTGGGCGGCGGGGTGCTGCCGGTCTCCGCGGCCGTGGCCACCCGCAAGGCCTTCCGCCCCTTCGACAAGGACCCCTACGTCCACACCGCGACGTTCTCCGGCCAGCCCCTGCTGATGGCCGCCGTCCAGGGCGCGGTGCAGGCCATCCAGGAAGAGCGCCTGGTCACCCGCGCCATGGACCTGGGCGCCCGCCTCCTGCCGAAGATCGCCGAGATCGCCCGGCGCAACATCGGCGACCTGGTCGTCGACGTCCGCGGCCGCGGCCTGCTCATCGGCGTGGAGCTGACCGAGGCAGGCCTGGCCGGGGAGCTCCTCATCGAACTGTTCAACCACGGCGTCGTCGCCAACCACTCGATGAACGGCAACTCGGTGGTGCGCTTCACCCCGCCCGCCACCCTCACCGAACTCGACGAGCAGTTCCTCCTCGACTCCTTTGACAAAGCAACCCTCGACCTGGTCGCAGGCTCGGCCCGGATGCCGGAAGGCGGTAGCAACTGATGCGCCACGTGGAACTGGACGCCGTAGTGCCCGGCGAGAGCGCGAAGACGGTCTTCACCGCCCTCGCCCGCTTCGACCGCTTCCCCGAACTGGCCCCGCACGTGCAGGCCACCACCGTGCACGCCGCGCTGCCCGAGACCCGGGGCAGCTCCAGCTGGGAGCTGCACTTCCGCTCCGGCCTGCTGCGCTGGACGGAGACCGACCTCTTCGACACCACCGCGCTGACCATCGGCATCGAGCAGGAGGACGGCGACTTCGACTCCTTCGCCGGCACCTGGTCCTTCACCCAGGACGGCGAGAACGTCGCCGTGCACTTCGAGGCCGACTTCGACTTCGGCATCCCCAGCCTGGAGGGCATCCTCGACCCGATCGCCGAGCGCGTCATCAAGGAGACCGTGGCCTGGGCCGTCACCGGCCTGTTCGAGCGCACCGAACTGCGCACCGAGGTCCAGCTGGGCACCCCCGCCGACGCCGTCGGCGTGTGAGGCAAGAGAGCGAGCGAGCGTCATGGACCAGGCAAACCCCTTCGAGACCCCCAAGACCTTCGCCGTGCACCGCGCCGAGTACCTGGTCGGCTTCGCGGTGTCCACCGTTTTGATCATCGCCCACTTCGGGGAGATCAACTGGTGGGTGTGGATCGGTCTGTTCCTCTACATCGACCTGATCGGCTACATCCCGGGCGCCATCGCCTTCAAACGCAGCGGCGGCCGCCCCATCCCCAAGGCCTACTACGTCCTGTACAACGTGATGCACAGCCTGATCACCCAGGCCGCGGTCGTGGGAGCGTGGTGCTGGGCGTTCGGCCCGGAGTGGGCGCTGCTGGCCATCCCCTGGCATCTGAGCGGGGACCGGGGCCTGTTCGGCAACTTCATGAAGTCCTTCGCCCTGCCGTACGAGCCGGTGCGCCAGAAGGGCTACCTGCGCCTGCTGGACGATCTGCGCCTGGCCCACCCCAAGCCGGTCGGGCACGTCATGGACCCCGAGCCGGTCGGCCACCTGCCGGCCGTGCCCGCCCAGAACCCGGCCCGCCCCGCCGCCGTCCCGGCCGCCGCCGCGGCGGGCGGGGAGCGGCCGGTGTCCACCGCGGCCCGCTGACCCCCTCCTGCCCCGCGCATTCCCTCGTGAAGCCACCCCCGGGACCTCCCGCCCGCCCCTGCGGGCGTGCGGGGGCCCGGGGCCAGAAAGGAGCACCACCCGCCATGACCGGTACACCGCAGCAGCCGCAGCCCGTGGCTGTGGAGGCCGACTTCGACGCCGCTCCGGGCATGCTCGAGGGCGCCATGGAACTGACGATCGGCCCCAAGGAGTGCGACCTCGCCTACTGGATCACCCAGGTCGCCCAGGGCACCCTGCGCGAGCGGGGCGTCACCGGGCACCACGAGAACGCCCTGGTGCCCGACTTCCTCAAGGCGCCGGGCCCGCTGCGCGAGGCCCTGGTCCTGGAGTTCGGGCTGCGGGCCCTGTCGGAGGAGATCGCCACCCGCCTGCTGGCGCCCTACGTCGAGATCGCCCCGTCCATCCTGGAGATGGAGTTCTACTCCACCCAGCTCCTGGACGAGGCCCGCCACGCCCGCGTGTTCCGCAACCACCTGGTGGAGCTGGGCATGCCGGAGGCGACGCTGATGCAGGACATCGAGGAGATGGCGGTGGAGTTCCGCCGCGAAGTCCTCCAGCCCGTCATCGACTTCACCCTGGACATCGTGCAGAAGCAGCGCGACTTCTACGGCGGCGTCGCGGTGTTCGCCATCGTCATCGAGGGCGTCCTGGCCCCGGCCGCCGAACTCAGCGAACGCAAGTGGACCCCGCTGTCCCCCGCCACCGGGGAGATCAGCCGGGGCACCTCCATCGACGAGATGCGCCACCTGACCGTCGCCAACACCATCCTGCGCGACTACGTCCGCGACAACCCCGCCTACCGGCCGCGCCTCCTTGAGATCCTGCGCTCCGGCGTCGACCTGTGGGACAGCATCGACGACCGCAAGTTCGTCATGCACCGCGAGGAACTGTTCCAAAAGGGCATGCACGAACACGCCGGCCTCATCGCCGACTACGAGATCTGGCCCGGCACCCGCCTTTTGGACACCACCGCCGACCAGCGCTACGCCATGGCCGAGCAGTGGACCGACAAGATGGCCGCGGCCCGCCTGGCCGACATGGGCCTGCCCACCGAGGTGATGGTCTCCACCACCGCCAAGGCACCGGCGTGAAGCGCGCCGTCATCGCCGGCGCGGGCGCCTGGCTCCCGCCGAAACTGGTGACCAACGCCGACCTCACCGCGCGCCTGGACACCAGCGACGAATGGATCCGCACCCGCACCGGCATGTCGGTGCGCCACGTCGTCGAACCCGGCACCGCCACCTGCGACCTGGCCGTCGAAGCGGGCCGGCGCGCCCTGGACGCCGCCGGCCGCGACGCCGACATCGTCATCCTGGCCACCACCACCCCCGACCGGCAGGTCCCGCCCACCGCCCCGGAGATCGCCACCCGCCTGGGCCTTGGCACCGTCCCCGCCTTCGACCTGTCCGCCGCCTGCGCCGGGTTCCTGTACGGCCTGTCCACGGCCTCCGGGCTGATCGCCACCGGCGCCGCCCGCAGCGTCCTGCTCATCGGCGCGGACGCCTTCACCACCATGGTCGACCCCGACGACCGCGCCACCGCCGTCCTGTTCGGGGACGCCGCGGGCGCCCTGCTGCTGCGCGCGGGCCAGGACGGCGAACCCGGCGCCGTGGGCACCCCCGTCCTGGGCAGCGACGGCAGCCTCGCCGACCTCATCCAGGTTCCCGCGGGCGGCTCCCGCACCCGTGTGAACGGGCCCCTCACCGACCTGGCCGACCCCAAGGACCTGTACTTCCAGATGAACGGCCGCGAGACGTTCCGGCACGCGGTCACCCGCATGAGCCAGTCCTCGCGCGCCGCCGTCACCGCCGCCGGCTGGGAGCTGGCCGAGGTGGACCGGCTCTGCGCCCACCAGGCCAACGCCCGCATCCTCACGGCCGTCGCCGACGAACTCGGCTTCGAGCCCGCCCGGCAGCTGTCCAACGTCGCCGACGTCGGCAACACCGCCGCCGCCTCCCTGCCCACCCTTTTGGCCATGGCCGCCGCCGACGGCACCCTCAAGACCGGCCACCGGGTGCTCCTGACCGCCTTCGGCGGCGGACTGTCCTGGGGCGCGGCCACCCTCACCTGGCCCGACACCGACGTCCTCGTGGACTAGAAAGGACTTGACCCCTCATGTTCGAGACCCTCAAGGAAATCCTCGTCGACAAACTCAAGGTCGACCCCTCCCGCATCACCCCCGACGCCACCCGCGAGGAAGCCGAACTCGACTCCCTGGCCGTCGTGGAGCTGTCCATGCTCCTGGACAAGGAGTACGGCGTCGTCATCAGCGACGACGAACTCATGGAAGCCGAGAACATCGGCGAGATGGCCCGCATGATGACCGAACGCCGCGCCACCGTCTGACCCCCGCACCACCCCAAGCGCACCACCCCAAGCGCACCACCCCAAGGGCACCAACCGCACCACCTCTGCGGCACCACCCCCGTGCGGCACCGCCCCCCTCACCCGTACAGCGCCATCCGCGTACGGCACCGCCCGCCGCACCCCGTACAGCCCCATCCGTACAGCCCCACCCGTACAGCCCCATCCGTACAGCGCCACCCGCACGGCGTGTGCCTCATGCTGCCCTGCGCAGCCGCCCGGCCGCCCCCCATGGCCGGGCGGCGCGCGCACGGCAGGCACCGCCGCCCGCGAGCGACCCGCACCGACCCGCACCGACCCAGGCAGTCCATCAACCGGCACGCGTCCAAGGAGAGTTCATGCACGACGCACGGGAGCTGATCGAGGCGGGCGAGGTGGCCGTGCGGCACCTGGCACGGCGGCGCTTCGCCCTGGACACCACCGCCCTGGCCGCCGCCCACAAGCGCCGGGCCGCGGCCCTGGGTGCCGTGGCCGACCTGCGCGCCGAGCTGAAGAAGGCCGCCCGCGGCGGGCCCCCCACCCCGCAGGCCCGCGAGGCCACCCGGCAGCTGCGCGAACGCGTGCAGCAGGCCCAGAACAGCGCCCGCGACGCCGAGGCCGAGCTGAGCGAACTGCTCCTGGCCATCCCCAACCTTCCCCTGCCCGAGGTGCCCGACGGGCACAGCGACGCCGAGGCCGTCGAGATCCGCCGCGGCGGCCCGCCCCCGGGCCCCGCCGACGAGGCCGCCCACCACGCCGACGTCGGCGAGCAGCTGGCCGTCCTGGACACCGCCCGCGCCGCCCGCCTGTCCGGCGCCCGCTTCACCGCCGCCCGCGGCGCCGGCGCCCGCCTGGAACGCGCCCTGGCCGCGTTCTTCCTGGACCTGCACACCGGCGAACACGGCTACACCGAGCACTCGGTGCCCTACCTCGTCAACCGGCAGACCATGACCGGCACCGGCCAGCTGCCCAAGTTCGAGGACGACCTGTTCGCCACCCGCGTCGGGGAGCGCGAGCTGTTCCTGGTGCCCACCGCCGAGGTGCCCCTGACCAACCTGGTGGCCGGCGAGGTGCTGAGCGCCGGTGACCTGCCGCTGGCGATGACCGCCCGCACCCCCTGCTTCCGCGCCGAGGCCGGCTCCTACGGTCGCGACACCCGCGGCATCCTGCGCCTGCACCAGTTCGAGAAGGTGGAACTCGTGCGCGTCTGCGCGGCCGAGGACGCCCCCAAGCAGCTGGAGCTGATGGTCGCCCACGCCGAGGAGTGCCTCACCCGCCTGGAGCTGGCCCACCGCACCGTGCTGCTGCCCGCCGGCGACCTGGGCTTCAGTGCCCGCATGACCTACGACATCGAGGTGTGGCTGCCGGGCAGCGGCGCCTGGCGGGAGATCTCCTCCGTCTCCGACTGCGGCACCTTCCAGGCCCGCCGCGCGGGCATCAAGGTCCGCACCCCTGAGGGCGGCAAAGCCTTCGCGGCCACCCTCAACGGCTCCGCCCTGCCCATCGGACGCACCCTGGCCGCCCTGTTGGAACAGGGCCGCCGCAGCGACGGCTCCGTCCTGCTGCCCAAGGCCCTGCACCCCTACACCGGCTTCGCCCGCATCCACCCCGGCGGCACCACCAGCTGACCCCGTGCCCCGCCCCCCTGCCCGCACGCCGGTGCCCCCTGCCCGGGGCGCGGGCAGGGGGCGGCACGGGCGGTACGGGCGGCGCCGGTCAGGGGGCGCGCACCAGCTCCGGCGCCGGAGCCGGAGCCGGGGGCTGCACCGGCAGCACCGGCGCCTGGTTGAGGATGTCGAGGAAACGTTCCCGCAGCTGCGGCGAGGGCTCCATGCCCAGCTCGGCGACCATCCGGCCGCGCGCGGCGTGGTAGGTCTCGATCGCCTCGGCCTGCCGCCCGCACCGGTACAGGGCCAGCATCAGGATCTCGGTGATCCGCTCACGCCAGGGATGCACCACGCTCAGCCGCTTCAACTCCCCTATCGCCGAGGGCACTTCGCACTCGAAGTCCAGCCACAGCTTGTCCTCGGTGGCCATCAGGTGCTCCTCGCCCAGCTGCACCGCCACCGACTGGCACAGCGGCCCCTTGGCCGCGTCCTGCAGCGGGGCGCCCCGCCACAGCTGCAGGCACTGTCCCAGCAGGGCCGCCGCCCGCCCGGCGTCCTGCTCCATCACCGCGCGGGCCTGGGCGGCGCGGCGCCTGAAGACGTTCATGTCGAGGTCCTCGCCGGGGAACTCCAGCGCGTAGCCGGTGGAGCGGGCGAGCAGCGCCACCTGGCCGGGACCCCACTCGTGCAGGGTGCGGCGCAGCCGGGAGACATGGGCCTGCAGCGCGTTCTCCACCGTCAGTGGCGGGTCGTCCCCCCACAGTTCGGTGTAGAGGTCCTCGGCGGGCACCATGCGGCCGCCGTTGACCAGCAGCACCGCCAGCAGGGCCCGCTGCTGGGCGCCGCGCACACTGTGGAACTGCCCGCCGACCTCGACTCCGACCGAGCCGAGCACCTTGAACTTCACTGCCCTCTCCTCCCTGCCAAACGCCCCTCGGGGGTGCTGGCCGCAGGTGGCCGGCGGGGCGGTACGGAGTGTGGTGTGCGTGTTGAACGTTGCACCAGGACCTTGAGCCCGGCTCGAAACCGGCCGAGCGCCCGGACCCGGCCGGTATCCGCCGCCCCGCCGGGCCCCGCGGGGCGGGCGCGGCGGGGCCCGGGGGCCTTGAGCGGGCCTCAAGTGAACGTCAAGTCGCCTCTGTCACTGTGGACTTGGGAGCCGCCCCGGGGGCGCGTGCGCGTCCGCGGCCCCGTTCCCAGGCAAACCTGTTGAAGCGATTGAAGCGATCAAGGAGTACGCGTGAGTGACCTGACCGAACTGGCCGGCCGGTACATCTCCATCTGGAACGAGCCGGACGAGGCCAAGCGAGCCGCGGCGATCGCCGACCTGTACACCACCGACGCCACCTACACCGACCCGCTCGCCGACGTGAGCGGCCACGACGGCATCGCCGCCGTCATCACCGGCGCCCGCCAGCAGTTCACCGGCTTCGAATTCAAGATCCTCGGCGACGTCGACGCCAACCACCACATCGCCCGCTTCCAGTGGGAACTCGTCCCCGCCGCCGGCGGCGAGAACATCGTCATCGGCTTCGACGTCATCGCCACCGACGGCGCCGGAAAGCTCAAGACCGTCTCCGGCTTCCTCGACAAGGTCCCCGCCGGCGCCTGACGCTCTTCTGCCCGTCTTTTTCGGACCGTGTGCCGGGCGGCACCTCCGCATCCAGGTGCGGGGCTGCCGCCCGCTCCCGTCCCCGCAGCACATCAGCTGACTTCAAGGAGCACCACGATGAGTACGGACACAGGGGCGCGCGCCGCCGGAACCGAAGAGGCGGTGACGTTACCGGCTGCCGCGCCCGCCACGGTCGCGGCCGCACCCGGCTGGGGTGCCCTGGCCATCGTGATGGTGGGCACCTTCATCACCGTCCTCGACTATTTCATCATCAATGTCGCCGTGCCCGCGATCCAGTCGGATCTGACCGCGTCCTCGGCCCAGTCCCAGCTGGTGATCATCGGGTACGGGGTCGCCTTCACCGCCGGCATGATCACCGGCGGGCGGCTCGGTGATCTCTACGGCCGGCGGCGCATGTTCAGTCTGGGCATGCTCGGCTTCACCGTCGCCTCCGCGCTGTGCGCGGTGGCGCAGGGCCCGGACGCGCTGGTGGCCTTCCGGGTGCTTCAGGGTGCCGCGGCCGCGCTCATGGTGCCGCAGGTCCTGGGCATCCTCGGTGTGGTCTACACCGGGGCCGCGCGGGCGCGGGCGTTCGTCGTCTACGGTCTGGTGATCGGCCTGGCCGGGGTGTTCGGGCAGGTCATCGGCGGGGCGCTGATCTCGGCGGACGTGGCCGGGCTGACCTGGCGGGCGATCTTCCTGATCAACCTGCCCGTCGGTGTCGTCGCGCTGGTGCTCACCCCGCGTCTGATCCCGGAGTCCCGTGCCGCCCGGGGCGGGCGCCTGGACCTGGTGGGGGCCCTGCTCTCGGCGGCCGCGCTGGCGGCGATCGTGCTGTCCCTGGTCGAGGGCCAGGAGCGGGACTGGCCGCTGTGGACGTGGCTGCTGCTGGTGGCGGCGGTGCCGCTCAGTGCGGCGTTCGTGCTGCACCAGCGCGCCCGCCAGCACCGCAGCCCGCTGGTGGACTTCGCCCTGTTCAAGGGCCGCACCTTCCCCGTCGGGCTCGTCGCGATGCTGCTGTACTTCCTGGCGATGGGCTCGTTCTTCTTCCTGCTCGCGCTGTATCTGCAGCAGGGCCGGGGCCTGTCGCCCGCCGAGTCGGGTCTGGTCTTTCTGACCCTGGGCGCGGGCTATCTGGGCTCCTCGATGCTCTCCACCCGGCTGGCGGCCCGCCTGGGCGACGGCCTGATCACCGCCGGTCCGCTGACACTGGCCGTGGGCTATGTGCTGACCGGGCTGACCGCCTCCTGGATCGACACCGACAAGTCCATCGGCTGGATCATCGCGCCGCTGATCCTGTCGGGCATCGGGATGGGCATGACCACCGGGCCGCTGACCGGTTCCCTGCTGGCGGGCACCGACCCCGAGCACGCCGCGGCCGCCTCGGGCACCGCCAACACCGTGCAGGAGGGCGGCGTCGCCATCGGTGTGGCCGTGGTCGGCGCGGTCTTCTTCCCCGCGCTCGGGGACGCCCCGGTGCCCGGCGACTACCCGCACGCCTTCGACGTCGGTCTGATCCCGCTGGTGGCGTTCTGCCTGGCCTCCTCGGTGATGGTGCGGTTCATGCGGCCGCGCGCCGAACGCAGGGCGGCCCGCGCCGCGAAGACCCCCGCACCGCAGTGACCGCCGGGTGCCGGGCCCCCGCCCGGCACCCGATGCGCTGCGCGCACCGCCAGGCCGAGCCGACGCACCCCGCGGCTCGGCCTTTTGCCGTCCCGCCCCCGCACCGGCCGGGGGGCGGGGGGGCAGATGCGGCGCCATTGCCGGGCGAGCGCCCGGTCAGTGGCGTGTCAGGCGCCGGTGGTTGGCTTGGCGCTCAATTCACCGGCGCGGCCCGTGCGCGCCCGGACCTTTCACGGATCGGCCACCGCCATGTCTGACACCCACATATCCCTGGAGCAGCTGCGTGAGCTGCCCGCCCACGAACTCAAGGAAGAGATCGAGATCCTCGTGGTGGAGCTGTTCAAGGACGCTCTGCTGATGGAGGACGACGAGGACCTCCCGCTGGCCGTCAGCTACTTCGACCTCGGCCTGACCTCGCTGCGCCTGACCGCGCTCAAGCAGAGCCTGGAAGAGCTCCTGGAGCTGACCATCAACACCAACGTGCTGTTCAACGAGCCCACCGTCGAGCAGCTCGTGTACTACCTCACCGACCTGATGGCCGGCTCCCCCGCCACTTTCCAGCCCGCACCGTAGCCGCCACCGGTTAGAAGGAGCCCTAGCGGACATGTCTTTCGACCACCGCCCCGCCACCGCCGAACCCGTGCCCGCTGGTGAGCCCATCGCGATCATCGGTGTGGGCCTGCGCTTCCCCGGCGGCAGCACCAGCCTGGACGAGTTCGAGGCGTTCTTGCGTGCCGGCGCCTCCGGCATCTCCCCGCTGCCCGGCGACCGCTTCGACGTCGACGCCTTCACCCCCAGCGGCCCCGACGACAAGGGCAAGATCAAGGCCTCGGGCGGCGGCTATCTGGACCGCATCGACCTGTTCGACGCCGGCTTCTTCAACATCTCGCCCAAAGAGGCCCAGTACATCGACCCCCAGCAGCGGATGATCCTGGAGACCGCCTGGCAGGCGCTGGAACACGCCAACATCGACCCCACCCCGCTGCGCCGCTCCAGCGGCTCGGTCTATGTCGGCGCCAGCTCCGTGGACTACGCCCTGGAACTGGACCAGCTGCCCTACGAGGACCTCGACGGGCACCTGGCCTCCGGCATCACCCTCTTCCCGCTGGCCGGGCGCCTGTCGTACTTCCTGGGCTGGCGCGGCCCCTCCATCAGCGTCGACACCGCCTGCTCGTCCTCCCTGGCCGCCCTGCACATGGCCGTGACCGCGCTGCGCCGCGGCGAGAGCGACATCGCCCTGGGCGGCGGCGTCAACGCCCTGCACCACCCGCGCATCCCGGTGATGTTCTCCAACGCCCAGATGCTCGCCCCCGACGGGCAGTGCAAGACCTTCGACGAGAGCGCCGACGGCTACGCGCGCGCCGAGGGCTGCAGCGTCGTCGTCCTCAAACGGCTGTCCGACGCGCGCCGCGACGGCGACCGCGTCCTTGCCCTCATCCGCGGCACCGCGGTCGGCCAGGACGGCGACAGCGCCGGCCTGACCGTGCCCAACGGGCCCGCCCAGGAACGCGTCCTGCGCCTGGCCCTGGCCGACGCCGGCCTCGAGCCCGGCGACATCAGCTACGTCGAGGCGCACGGCACCGGCACCCCGCTGGGCGACCCCATCGAACTGGGCGCCATCAGCAACGTGTTCACCGAGGGCCACAGCCACGACGACCCGCTCCTGGTCGGCTCGGTCAAGACCAACCTGGGCCACATGGAACCCGCCTCCGGACTGGCCGGCGTCATCAAGGTCCTGGCCCAGCTGCGCTCGGCGACGATCTACCCGCACCTGAACTTCACCACCCCCTCGGGGCGCATCCCCTGGGAGGTGTATCCGGTCCGGGTGCCCACCGCCGTGGAGCCCTGGCGGGCCCCGGTGCGCCGGGCCGCGGTCAACAGCTTCGGCTTCGCCGGCACCATCGGCGCGGTCGTCCTGGAACAGGCCCCCGACCCCGACCCCACCGGTACGGGTACGGGGGCGGGGGCGCGGGCGGCGAGCACGCAGCCGCAGGACACCCAGCCGCAGGACGGGGGTGAGCGGGCGCAGCCGGCGGCGGCGATGTTCACGCTGTCCGCCAAGAGCAGTGCCGCCCTGCGCGAACAGGCCGCCCGCTACCGCGAGTTCCTCACCGAGCGGCCCGGCGCCGACATCGCCCGGCTGTGCTACACCGCCAACACCGGCCGCGCCCACTTCACCCACCGCGTCGCCGCCCCCGTCACCGACCGCGAGAGCCTGCTGAAGGTCCTGGAGCGGGTGAGCCACCCCGACCACGCGGTGGAGCCCTCCGGCATCCGCAAGATCGCGTTCATGTTCACCGGCCAGGGCTCGCAGTACCCGGGCATGGGCGCCACCGCCTACCGCCAGTTCCCCCTGTTCCGGCGGGTCGTGGACGAGTGCGACGCCCTGTTCGCCCCCCACCTGCAGCGCTCGGTGCGCGACCTGCTCCTGGGAAGGGGCGAACGGCTGGAGGACATCGAGCAGACCCGCTACACCCAGCCCGCGCTGTTCACCCTGGAGTACGCCCTGGCCCGGCTGTGGCTGTCCTGGGGCGTCAAGCCCACCGTGCTGATCGGGCACAGCATCGGCGAGGTCGTGGCCGCCACCGTGGCCGGCCTGTTCACGCTGCCCGACGCGGTGACCCTGGTCGCCGCCCGCTCCCGCCTGATGCAGTCGGTGCGCACGTCCGGCGGCATGGCCGCCGTCAGCGCCCCCGCCGAGCAGATCCAGCCGCTGCTGGAGGGGCGGCCGCTGCTGGCCCTGGCCGCCGTCAACGGCCCCGAGCAGTGCGTGATCTCCGGCGCCGACGCCGAACTCGCCGAGGTCAGCGCCCTGCTGGCCGAGCAGGGTGTACGGGTCAACGACCTCACCGTCAGCCACGCCTTCCACTCCCCGCTGATGGCCGAGGTCTTCGAGGAGTTCCGCACCGCGCTCGCCTCGATCACCTTCGGCGAGCCGACGATCTCCCTGATCTCCAACGTGACGGGCAAGGTGGCCCGCTCCCGCGAGCTGCGCTCGGCCGAGTACTGGGTGCGCCACATCGGCGAGCCGGTGCACTTCATGGCCGGCATGCGGGCCCTGGCCCGCCGCGGCAAGCACGCCCTCATCGAGATCGGCCCCTCGGCGATGCTGACCGCCCTGGCCAAGCCCTGCGTCAAGGCCGAGGACCACCTGTGGCTGACCAGCCTGCGCCGCCGCGACACCGGCGAAGGCACCGGCACCACCCTGCGCGCCCTGGCCGACCTGTACGGGGCCGGGCTGAGCGTGGACTGGCACGGCTACCACGACGGGCGCACCCTGCCCGCCCAGGACCTGCCCACCTACGCCTTCCAGCGCAAGCGGTACTGGCTGCCCACCCCCACCACCCGGGGCAGCCGCACCGGCGGCGGCCCCCTCACCCACCCCCTGCTCGGCGAACCCGCCGCCCAGCCGCAGCCCGACGCCCAGGCGCAGCCCGACGCCCAGACTCAGGCCGGCGGGCAGACGCAGGCCGACGCGCAGGCGGACGCGCAGGCCGGCGGGCAGGTCGCCGAGTTCCGGGCCGAGTTCGTCCCCGCCGAGCTCGGTGAACTCGCCGCGCACCATCGCCAGGGCGAGCCGGTGCTGCCCGGGGCCGCCCTGGTGGACCTGCTCTTCGCCGCCCAGGACGCGGTCGCCGGACACACCCGCGGCGCCCTCACCGGCCTGGAACTGCCCCAGGCCCTGGCCCTGCGCGAGGACGGCGTGGTGCGGCTGACCACCCGCCTGCGGCGCACCGGCCCCGGCCGCCTCCTGGCCGAGGTGCGGGCCGGCGCCGAGGGCCAGGACCAGCTGCTGGCCCGCGCCCGCATCGAGCCCGCCCTGCACGAACCCGTTCCGCAGGCTCCCGCCGCCGCGGGGCGGGTCGTGGAGCGGGTGGAGGGCGCGGACCTGGCCGCCGACCTGCGGGCGGTGGGCCGCACCGACAGCGCCGGCGCCGCCCGCGTGCTGCACGCCACCCGCCACGAGGGCGACCTGGTCACCGGCGAGGTGCGCGGGCGCAGCGCCGGGGCGGTGGAGCAGCTGCCCGGTGAGCTCCTGGAGGCCGTCCTGCAGGCGCTGGTCGCCTTCCAGGACGCGGGCCCGCTGCCCGCCCTGCACGGCGCGCGGAGCATCCGGCTGTTCAAGAAGCCCCGCGGCCGCACCCTGCACTTCACCGCCGCCCTGCACCCCGCCGAGGACGAACTGCGGGCGGACGTCACGCTGTTCGAGGACGGCGAGGCGGTCGCCGACGTGCGCGGCGCCCGCCTGGCCCGGCCCGCCGCCGCGCAGGAGGGGCCGCACTTCACCCACCGCGTCCAGTGGCTGCGCCACAGCCTTGCGCCCGCCCCCGCCGCGGGCGACGCCACCGCCGCGCGGCATGTGCTGGTGTGCGCCACCACCGCCGCGGCCCGCGACACCCTGGCCGCCCACCTGGCCGCCGGCCAGGAGGAGACCGGCCTGCGGCTCACACCCGCCGCCACACCGGCCGACGTGCGCAGCGCCCTGGAACACAGCGGCGCCGAGGCGGCCGTCCACGACGTGGCGTGGTTCTGGCAGCCCCAGCAGGAACAGGGGCAGGAGGGCATGTCGCTGGCGCGGCTGCGCGCCGAGTGCGCCCGCAACCTCAGCGAGCTGCTGGAGCTGGTGGCCGCCCTCGGCGCGGCGGGCGGGCAGCAGCCGCCCAGGCTGTGGCTGATCACCGAGCGCGCCCAGTGGCTGCCCGCCGACCTGGCGGACGGCGGCGAACAGCTCGCCGCCGCCACCGTGTGGGGCTTCGGCAGCGTCCTGCTGGGCGAGTACCCGCAGCTGAGGACCACCCTGATCGACCTGCCCGCCGGCGGGGACGCCGCCGCGCTGCTCGCCGAGTGGCGCAGCCCGCAGCCCGGCGAGCACCAGGTCGCCTACCGCGGCGGGCAGCGCCATGTGCGCCGGGTCCTGCCCGGCGACACCACCCCCGCCGCCCCGGGCCCGGTGACGGTCGTGGCGCCCGCCTTCGGCGACCTGGAACACACCGCCCTGGCAGCGGCCGTCCCCGCGGCGTCCGCTCCCGCCGGCGGCGAGGTGCGCGTCCGGGTGGACGCCGCCGCCCTGACCGCGAAGGACGTGCCCGCCGTGGCCGCCGTGCCCGCCCCCTCCCCCGAGGGGCCCGCCGGGCAGGAACCGGCGGTCACCGCCAGCGCGTACGCGGGCACCGTCACCGCCACCGCCGAGGCCGGGAACTGGCCCGTCGGCACCAGGGTGACGGTACGTCATCCCGGGCCGCTGGCCTCCACGGTGACCGTGCCGCACACCGCCCTGGCCCCGGCCCCCGAAGGCCTCAGCCCGGCACAGGCCGCCGCCCACGCCGCCCGCACCCTGGACGACGCCTCCCGTGACGCCTCCCCTGTCGCCGCCGGGGTTCCCCAGGCAGCGGTGTACGGGCTGGACGAGGTCGGCGAGGCGCTGCGGGTGCTGTCGGGCGCCCCCGCGCCGGGCGGTGCTCCGGTGGTCGTGGCCTTCCCGCCGCAGCCGGCCGAGGACCTCGGGGCGCGGGCGCCGGGCGGGTTCACCGTGCGGAAGGACCGCACGTACGTGGTCACCGGCGGGCTCGGCGGTCTGGGTCTTGCCACCGCCCGCAAGCTGGCCGACCTGGGCGCCCGGCACCTGGTCCTGGTCAGCCGCAGCGGCCGGCCCGCCCAGGAGGCCGCACAGCTGCTCACCGAGCTGACCGCGCTCGGCGCGGACGTGCAGCTGGTGCGCGCCGACCTGGGCCGGCAGGAGGACGTGGCCGCCCTGGTGGAGCGGCTGCGGGCGCAGCAGCAGCCGGTGGCCGGGATCGTGCACGCGGCCGGCGCCATGGGCAACTCCCTGATATCCGCCCTGACCTGGGAGATCATCGAGGAGCAGCTGGCGCCCAAGGTGTACGGCGGCTGGCTGCTGCACGAGGCCGCCGCCTCCTTCCCGGAGCTGGACTTCTTCACCCTGTACTCCTCGGTGGCCTCGGTCACCGCGGTGCGCGGCGGTGCGGGGCAGGCCCATTACGCGGCCGCGTTCGCCTTCCTGGACTCCCTGGCGCACTGGCGCTCGCGCCAGGGGCTGCCCGCGGTGTCGGTGAACTGGGGCTCGTGGGGGCGGGTTGGCATGTCGGCCCGGATGGAGGCCGCCCACATCGCCGAGATCGAACGCAGCGGTGTGCGGCTGTTCTCGCCCGCCTGGGGCCTGCGCGCCCTGCACCGGCTGTGGCGCCAGGGCGCGGCGCAGCGGATCGTGAACGTGTACGACTGGCCGCAGTTCGCCAGCCGGCTGCCGGCCGCCAACGCCCTGTACGCGCGGGTCCTGCCGCACACCGCGCAGGACGGCGGCGGCGGTGACCTGGCCGATCTGCTTGCCCGGCCCGCGCCCGAGCAGCTGAAGCTGATCAGCCGGGTGGTGGCCGAGAAGGTCGCGGCCGTCCTGCACTTCGAGTCCGCCGACGAGGTGGAGCCGGGCGCGGACTTCGTCGGCCTGGGCCTGGACTCGGTGATGGGCATGGAGGTCAAGGGCAGCCTGCAGAGCCACTTCGGGGTGGGCCTGCCGGCCGCGCTGACCTTCGACTACCCCTCCGTACGCAAGATCGCCGAGTTTCTCCAGTCCCAGCTGTCAGGAGCCACCGGATGACCCCCTGCCCGGCCACAGGGGCCACAGGGGCCGCCCGGGTTTCCGCGGCCACCCCGGCCTTCCCGGCCACCCCGGCTTCCGCGGTCTTCGCGGCCTTCGCGGCGCCCGTTCACATCACCACCAGGGGGCAGACATGAACCATCCCGCGCACTGGACCCTGTCCCATGTGTCCGCGCGGCACGCCCGGACCCGGCCCGGCCGTCCGGCCGTGATCTGCGAGGAGCGGCGCACCACCTACGCCGAGCTGCACCGTGCCGGCAACCAGGTGGCGCACGCGCTGCGCGCGGCCGGCGTCGGCGTGGGCAGCCGGGTGGCCTATCTGGGCCGCGAGTGCGAGCACTACTACCTGACGATCCTGGCCTGCGCCAAGGCGGGCGCGGTGATCGTGCCGGTCAACTGGCGGCTCACCCCGGCCGAGGTGGAGCACATCCTGACGGACGCGGGCGCCGAACTCCTCTTCGTCGACGAGGAGTTCCGTGCCACCGCCGACGAAGTCCTGGGCGGCGAGGGCCTGCGGAGCCTGCGGGCGGTGGTGCGCCTGGACGGCACCGGCGCCGACGGGCGCCCGGACCGGGGCGCGGGCCTGCGGGCCTGGTGCGCGCAGGCACCCGACACCGATCTGGCGCCGCCCACCGGCCCCGACGACGCGGTGCTGCAGATCTACACCAGCGGCACCACCGGCCTGCCCAAGGGCGTGGTGCTGGCCCACCGCACGTTCTTCACGCTGCCGCAGGCGACCCTGGACACCGGCGCCGACCCGGACGAGGGCATCGACTGGCGGCAGGACGACGTCAGTCTGATCTCGCTGCCGGGCTTCGGGATCGCGGGCATCGGCTGGTTCCTGCACGGCTTCTGCGCGGGCGCCACCAATGTGGTGATGCCGATGTACTCGGCGCAGGAAGCGGTGCGTCTGATCGAGCGGGAGAAGGTGACCATCACCTTCGTGGCCCCGGCCATGCTGCAGATGATGCTGGACGAACGCGGGGTGTCGGCGCGGACGTTCGCCTCCATGCGGAAGATCGCCTACGGGGCGGCGCCGATCTCGGAGGGGCTGCTGCACCGCAGCCTGCAGATCTTCGGCTGCCAGCTGGCGCAGATCTACGCCAGCACCGAGGCGGGCAGTGTCGCGGTGTGCCTGCCGCCCTCCGCGCACCGGGTGGGCAGCGTCCTGCTGCGGGCCGCGGGCCGGGCCTGCCCCGGCAACGAGATCAAGGTGATCGACCGGGACGGGCAGATCCTGGCGCCGGGCGAGATCGGCCAGGTGTGCATCCGCACGCCCGCGCACATGCTCGGCTACCACAACCGGCCCCAGGCCACCGCCGAGACGCTGGTGGAGGGCTGGCTGCACATGGGCGACGCCGGCTATCTCGACGAGGACGGCTATCTGTTCCTGTGCGACCGCATCAACGACACGATCATCGTGGCCGGGCAGAACATCTATCCGGCCGAGGTGGAAAAGCAGCTCAGCGAGCACCCCGCGGTGGCCGATGCCGCCGTGGTCGGGGTGCCCGACGCGCGCTGGGGCGAGGCGGTGCACGCCGCCGTGGTGCTGCGGCCGGGCAGCCGGGCCAGCCCCCGCCAGCTGCTGCTGTTCCTGCGCGGCCGGATCGCCGACTACAAGATCCCCGTCGCCTACCACCTGCTGGAGGCCCTGCCCCGCAACCCGTCGGGCAAGATCCTGCGCCGGGCGGTGCGCGAGCAGCTGCGCGAGCGCGGCTCCGCACCCGCCGGGGCCGCGCACACCCCCGCCACCACAGCCACAGCCGCAGCCGCAGCCGCGTCGGCGCCGGCGTCGGCGGGCCGGTCCTGACCCGGTCCGCCGGCCCCGCCCCGGCCGGCTGTGCGACTTCCTGCCTGCGTCCTTTCCGTACGCGCCTCTCTTGATCCTGTGTCTTTTCGCTTTCGCTGTCTTTTCGCTTTCGATCGGAGTCCGACATGGGCACCTCCGCCGGCCCGCTGCGCATCGGCGTCCTGCTGCCGACCCGGGAACAGGCCATCAACGACACCTTCGCGGCCGCGCCGCTGCTCGACTTCGCCCGGCAGGCCGAGGACCTCGGCTTCGACTCGCTGTGGGCGGGCGACTCCCTGACCGCCCGCCCGCGCCTGGACCCGCTGATCGTACTGTCGGCCGCGGGCGCGGTCACCAGCCGGGTCACCCTGGGCACCGCGGCCCTGACCCCGGCCCTGCGCCACCCCCTGATCGGCGCGAACATGATCTCCAGCCTGGACCATGTGTGCGCCTCCCGGCTCACCCTGGGCCTGGGTTCGGGGTTCCCGATGCCGGAGACCGAGGAGGAGTTCGCCGCCGTCGGCGCCTCCTTCGCCGGCCGCGCGGGGCGCCTGGACGACATCGTCGCCCTGTGGCGCCGCGCCTGGAGTGCCTCCGCGCCCGGCGCGGACAGCACGTACGAGGGCCGCTACTGGCAGGCCAAGGACCTCGACCGGCTGCCGCGCCCGCACCGCACCGGCGGGCCGCCGCTGTGGCTGGCGGGCAGCGACACCCCCCGCGTCCTGGAGCGGGTGGCCCGCCACTACGACGGCTGGCTGCCGTTCCTGCCCGACCCCGACGCCTACGGGCGCGCCTGGCAGCGCATCAGCGAGCTGTCCGCCGGGGCCGGCCGCCCGGCCGGCGCCGTCACCCCGGCCCTGTACGCGACGATCACCGTCGACGACGACGCGGCGGCGGCCCGGGCGGAGCTGGAGCACTACATCAGCCACTACTACGGGGCCTCGCTGGAGCAGATGGCCCGGTTCCAGGCCTACGCCTGGGGCAGCGCCGAGGACTGCGCGGCGGCGCTGGAGGCCTATGTGCGCTCCGGCGCCCGCCATCTGGTGATCCGTATCGGGTCGCTGGACCCCCAGCCGCAGCTGAAGCAGATCGCCGACGTGCTGCTGCCCCGACTCAAGGAGAGCGCGAAGTGAGCGACTTCACCGACATGTCCACCGCCGGGCACTGGTTCCACCCGGTGGAATCCGACCCCGACGCCGGGATCCGGCTGTTCCTGCTGCCGCACGCGGGCAGCGGCGCCATCATCTACCGCGACTGGGGCCGGCTGCTGCCCTCCGACGTGGCCGCGCAGGCGGTGACCCTGCCCGGCCGGCACAACCGGCACGAGGAGGAGACCTACGAGGACTTCGAGCCGCTCCTGGACGGCCTGTACGAGGCGGTCCTGGACGAGATCGACGACCGGCCGTTCGCGTTCTTCGGGCACTGCCTGGGCGCCCAGCTGGCCTACCGGCTGACCGTGCGCCTGGAACGCGAGGGCGAGCGCGGCCCGCTGGTCCTGGGCACCTCGGGCTGGTCCCCGATCGGGTTCTACCAGCCCACCGAGGAGGAGAGCCGCCTGCCGGACGCCCAGATGCTGGAGTGGATCAAACGCCTGGGCTCCTTCCCCGCCGAGGTCTACGACAACCCCGAGATGCTGGCCCTGGTCATTCCCGCGCTCCGCGCCGACCTGCGGGTCTCGGCGCAGTACGTGGACGACGGCGCCGGGGTGTCCTGCCCGCTGGCCTCCTACGGCGGCAGCACCGACCCGCTGCAGCAGGCCCCGGACGCGATGTCGCACTGGGCGCGGCGCAGCCCGCGCTACCTGGGCCACAGCGAGTTCCCCGGCGGCCACTTCTACATCGACAACCACGCCCTGGCCGTGACCACGGACTTCGCCCGCCATCTGCACCGCTTCCAGGAACTGCTGGTGCACTGAGAAAGACGCCGTGCGGGCCCGTGGACCGCCTCGAGCCCGCCCCCCGGGGTGCCGTACGCGCGCCTCTTCGGGGGCGGGCTCGACGAGGCAGGCCGCGGAACCAGCAGGGGCCAGCAGGACCGGCAGGGGTCGGCGGGATCCACAGACGGGAGAGAGGGCTGATGGGCATGCAGGGGCACCAGGAGGCCGCGCCGCAGGAGTTGCTGGCGCTGATGCCGTTCGCGGCGCTGGTGGGCATCCGGGCCGAGCGGGCCGGCAGGCAGGAGGTCGTCACGCGGCTGCCGTGGGCGAAGGAGCGGTGCACGGCCGCCGGGGTGCTGCACGGCGGCGCCCTGGTCACGCTCGCCGACTGCGCGGCGGGCATCTGCGCCTACCTGAATCTGCCCGCCGGGGCCACCACGTCCACGATCGAGCTGAAGACGCACTACTTCGCCGCGGTGCGCGGCGGGGACGTGGTGGCCGTGGCCCGTCCGCTGCATCTGGGCGGCTCCTTCGCCGTGATCCAGACGGACCTGTTCAACGAGACCGGCACCGGGGTGCGGCGGCGGGTGGGGCAGACCACCCAGACCCAGGCCGTCCTGCGCGGCCACTGACCGCGCCCCCGGCACCGCCGCGCTGCTGCCGTGCCGGGGGCGGCACAGGCAGGAGGGCCGGCCCGCGGTGGACGCGGGCCGGCCTTCGTGCGCGGCGCCCCGGGCCGAAAGCGCACCGGCCCGGGGGCGCGGCGCAAGGGGGGTCATCCGGTGGTGCGGCGGTGGTTCTCGGCCCGGCGGGCCTCGCGCAGCAGGGCGTCGACCATGCCCTCGTCGAGCATCGTCTGCGCGGCGATGTCGGCGGTGTCCCCGAACCCGAAGTCGAACAGGGCGACGCTGACGGTGTAGTCGCCGGCCACCGTCCAGGTACGGAAACTCCACTCGTCGCCGGCGCCCGGGGTGCCGTCGGGCCGCAGCACCTGCATGCGCCGGGCGCCCGGGGCGAACCCGAACTCGGTGAAGCGGAACCGCAGCCCCTGCCCGATCGCCTTGCTGTAGGCCTCTTTGAGGGTCCACAGCCGCACCAGGGTGGAGTTGCGGCGCCGCTGCTCGATGCGGGAGATCAGCTCGGTCTCGTGCGGGGTGCAGATCTGCCGCTCCACGGCCGAGCCCTCCAGGCGGCGGCTCTCCAGCTCGGCGTCCACGCCGATCCAGCCGCGCCGGGTGACCCCGACGACCAGCAGGTCGGCGGTGTGGCTGAGGCTGATGTCGACCTGGTCGCAGCCGCGCAGATAGGGGCGCCCGCCGGGCTTGTAGGCCAGGTCGATGTCGGCCGGGCGGGCCTCCAGGACCGCGCCCGCGGCGTACTTCAGCAGCAGCCGCGAGGCCAGGAACCGGGCGCGCACGTCCTGGTTGGTCATGCCCCGGTAGCGTTCGAAGTCCCGCCCCAGAAGCGGGGCGAGCGCGGAGTCGGCCTCGGCGTCCGCGGCGCTGTCCTGCTCCTGCGGCCGGCTCTCGGGCAGCCAGTCCCCCAGGCGCGCGTACAGCACCACGCTGGCGTGCTCGGCCAGTTCCCGCCGTACGGTGTCCCAGGGCCCGGCCGGGGTGACCAGGACGGGCTCGGACAGGACGGCGAGCGCGGAGGGCGCGGGCAGCACCGCCGCGGCGGCCACGGCCGTGCTCACGCCGCGGCCTTCTGGCCGATGCCGCCTGCGGCACACCACGGCCCGCCCGCGGCCCCGGTGTCGTCGAGGTCGTCTTCCCCGGTGGCGGCGCGCAGCAGGTCGGTGAGGGTGCCCACGTCGGCCATGTGGCTGACGATGTCGGGCAGCAGCAGGTCGCCGAGCTGGGGGCGGCGCTCCTGCAGCAGGTGCATGAGCTGCATCAGCATCAGCGAGTCCAGGCCCAGGTCCTCGTACAGGCGGCTGCGTTCGTTCACGGGGGCGCGGCCGGTCTCCAGGGCGGTGACGACGTCGTCGGCGACCCGGTCCAGCAGTAGTTCACTCACGTGGTCCTCCTCGGTCCAACAGGATGGTGCGGGGCGGCGCGGCGCGGCGGCGCACGGGGGTGTGCCGGGGCGCGGGGGGGGTCAGCCGGCGGCGGCCAGCGGGCTGTCGTACAGGTCGAAGCTGGAGGGCTGGTGGTGGCGGCGCAGGAGCTCGGCGAAGACCTGGGCCTCGGGGGCGGGTGCTCCGGCGGGCAGGGGGCCGATGCCGAGCCGGGTGCAGATCCGCAGCAGGGCGCTGACCAGCCAGCCCGAGCGGGCCAGGAAGACGTCGGGGCCGCCCTGCTGGTGGCGCCACACGCCCAGGCAGGCGGCGGCGGCCAGGAGCAGGGTGTAGCGGTCGGCCAGGGCGTAGGTCTGGGGGTTGGCCAGGCAGTGCCGGCTCAAGGGGGCCAGGGTGGTGCAGGCGGCGCGCAGGCGGCGCAGTTCGGCGGTCAGCAGCCGTACCAGGGGCTGCAGGACGGCTGTGAACTCCAGGTCCGGGTGCTCCTCCAGGAAGCCGGCCGCGGCCAGGAGTTCGGCGCACAGCACGTCGCTGTCGGGCGAGGTCTCCAGGCGGGAGAAGGCCAGGGCGGGCTGGTCCTGGCGCAGGGCGAACAGCGAGGGGTCGCCGGTGTCGCCGGCGCCGGCCGGCTGCCAGCAGCGGCGGGCCAGGGCGGGCAGCTGGGGGCTGATGGTGGACAGCGCGGCGGCCGCCCCGGCGTGGCCCAGGCTGGTGACCGGCAGGTCGCGGACGTGTTTTTGGAAGATGCCGAACTCGCCGTCGCGCACGTAGATGCTGGAGCCCAGCAGCACCGACAGTTCGTGCACGGCGTCGTTGAGGAGGATCGGCAGCAGGTACTTGGTGGCGGCCGCGTACACGCCGGTGATGCCCCGGTGGTGGCCGGCGGCGCGCATGGCGGCCAGGCTGAGGCTGTCGCAGATCAGCAGGTCGGTGAAGGCTCCGGCCAGGGTGCGGCGGGCCTGCGGGTTGCGCGGCAGGGGCCGGCCGCCCACGCCGCGCTGCTCGGCGAAGCGCAGGGCGGTGCGCAGCGCGGTGTCGCCGCCGGCCAGCACCATGGCGGGCAGGACGGAGCGGGTGAAGGCGAAGGACTTCAGGGCCAGTTCGACGCCGCCGCCCACCGCGCCGAGCAGGCCGTCGGCGGGCACGGGGCAGTCGTCGAAGGCCAGGCCGGTCATGCGGCAGCCGCGCATGCCCACCATGGGGTAGGGGGCGAGGTCCTTGACGCGGCCGGCGGGCAGCCGGCCGCGGTCCAGGAGCAGGGTGGAGTGGGCCTGGCTGCCCGGTTCGTCGGAGCTGCGGCAGACCACGACCAGGCCCTGGGCCCGGTCGGCGTTGATGATCACGCGTTTGGTGCCGTTGAGGACCAGGCCCTTGCCGCCCTGGGTGAGGCGGAACTCGTCGCGCAGGAAGGCGTTGCCGTGGGCGAGTTCCCGGTAGGAGACGGCCAGCCGGCCCCCGCCCAGGAGCAGGTCGGCCGCCCAGCGCTGCTGCTCGGCGCTGCCGCCGGCCCATACCGAGGCGCCGGCCAGGAGGGAGAAGACGCCGTAGCCCACGCCCAGGGACTGGTCGCGGCGGAAGACCGGCCGCAGGATGCGGGCCAGGGTGTCGGCGCGCACCAGGCGCCCGCCCAGTGCGGCGGGCACGAACTCGGCGTTCAGCCGGAAGTCGTCCAGCAGGTCCTCGGCCGCGGCCTGGAGGCGGCCCTTAGCGTCGGCGGCCAGGATGGGCCCGTGTCCCAGCGGGTTGGCCGTGTCCCACGGGTCGCCGAAGCGCGCCTCCAGATCGGCGGTACGTTTCTGCACCGCGGCTTCCGAGGCCAGCAGCGCCACCTGGGCGGCGGACGCCGGACCGTCTGTGTGTGCTGGTACGGCTTGCAGGGCGAACGTCGTCCCCGATGCCATCGCTGCGCCACCTTCCGCCGGGCCGGGCCGTCCGGCACGGGCCCCCCTTTTGCTCCGAGCCTCACCAAGAGGGCTGGAGAACCGCTCGACCCTCACCGGGGCCCGGCCACAGCCCCCAGCTCCCCGCCCCGCCACCGCCCCGCGCCCCGCAGGCCGGCACCCCTTCGCACCCCGCCCCCCTTTGCGTTTGCAGCAGCGACATCACGGGGGTGGGTGTTTCCCCTTTTCCGCCGCGTTTCCGCCGCGGCGGCGGGGTATTCCGCCGCATCGCCGCACCGGGCCCGGAGGTTTTCCCGGCAGCGGCTCCGGGGGTTTTCCGGCAGCGGCTCCGGGGGTTTTTGCGGGCGGGGGGTCCGGGTGTTTTTTCCGGCGGGCCGGGGGCGGGGCCGGAAAGGGGCTCGAGGACGGCCACACGGCAGGCGGAGCCGCGAGGGCGGGGCGCTTTGCGGTGAGGGTGTTTCGTCTATCGTCCGAAAGTGACAAGTGTGTGTGCGGCACGGGTTGTTGAGCAGCCGGGCGCCGCCGGCCGGGCCGAGGAGAGCGATGCCGAGCAGCACGAGTCCCACCCCCCTCGCGGTGCGCCTGTTCGTGCTGCACCACGCGGGCGGCTCGCACCTGACGTTCCGGCACTGGCCGCGGCTGCTGCCCGGCACCTGGCAGGTGCGCCTGCTGGACGCGCCCGGCCACGGGCGGCTGCTGGACATGGAGCCGGCCGCCGACGCCGGCCGCCTGGCCGACTTCCTGCTGGAGCGCCTGGAGCCCGAACTCCACGACCCGGCGCCCTTCGCGTTCTTCGGCCACAGCATGGGCGCGGTGCTCGCCTACGAGATGACCCGCCGCCTGGCCGTACGCGGCCGGGCGCTGCCGGTGTGGCTGGGGCTGTCCGCGCGCGGCGCGCCGCCCGGGGCCGGCCGCGGCCCGCGCGCCCGGCACACGCTGGACGACGCCGCACTGCAAGCACACCTCAGGCGTCTGGGCGGCACCCCGGCGGAGGTCTTGGACTCCCCCGCGATGTGGGCCCGCTTCGCCCCGCTGATCCGCACCGACCTGCGCCTGGTCGACTCCTACACCCTCACCCCCGGCACGCCCCGGCTGCCGGTCGCCTGCTGCGTCTACGGCGGCCGCGCCGATGGAACCGTGCCCCGTGAACGGCTGGCCGCCTGGCAGGACCTCACCCACCGCTTCGGGGGCGTGCGCCTGTTCGACGGCGGCCACTTCTACTTCCTTGACGACCCCGCCCCGCTGCTCGCGCAGATCACCGGGGACCTGAGCGCGGCCCTGGCCGCCACCCGCACGGCGGCGGCACCCAACTGACCGGCCCGCGGCCGGTGTGAGGGGGAAGAACAGATGCAGTTCCGCATTCTGGGCCCGGTGGAGATCCACGACGGCCGTACCGGCCGGCGGATCCTGCCCGCCGGTGCCAAACAGCGGGCCCTGCTCGGCGCCCTGGTGGCCATGGCCGGCCACCACGTGTCGGTCGCCCGCCTCATCGACGAACTGTGGGGCGAACACCCCCCGGCCGGCGCCGCCAACGCCCTGCAGGCCCACGTCGCCCGCCTGCGCCGCCTGCTGCCCGCCCCCGGCACCGTCCCCGGCGTCCCCGCGTCCGCTGCCGCGACGGCTCCTGTGGCAGCACACGGGCGGGGGCGCGGGCGGGGGCGGGCCGCCGCAGCGCACACCGGGACCGCAGCCCGCACACCAGCCGCGGCGGCAGCCCGCACAGCGGCCGGGGCCGGGGCGGCGGCCGGTGCGGGGGCGGCAGGCGCGGCGGCAGAGGGCAGCGGGGCGGAGGCCGGGCAAGGGGCCGGGCAAGGGGCCGGGCACGGGGCGGGTGCGGGCATCTGGACCTGCCCGCCCGGCTACGTCCTGCGCCTGGGCACGGCCGACACCGACGCCGCCCACTTCCACCAGCTCACCGCCCAGGGCCGCCGGATCGCCGCGCACGAACCCGCCCGCGCCGCCGAACTCCTGCGCCGGGCCCTGAGCCTGTGGCGCGGCCCCGCCCTGGAGGGCAGCATCGGCGGCGACATCTGCGCCGCCGAGGCCACCCGCCTGGAAGAACACCGCCTGGCCGCCCTGGAACTGCTGCACGACGCCTGTCTGCGCGCCGGACGCCACGGCGAGATCATCGGCGAACTCGAGGAACTCACCGGCGATCACCCCATGCGGGAACGCTTCTACGACCAGCTGATGCTCGCCCTGTACCGGTGCGGACGCCAGGCGGAGGCCCTGCGCGTCTACGACCGGGCCCGCAAACGCCTGGTCAACGAACTGGGCGTGGAGCCAGGACCGGTACTGCGCGAGCGCATGGAAGCCATCCTGCGCCACGACGCCGCCCTGACCGCCCCCGCCCTCACCGCCTCCCCGACCGCCGCCCTGACCGCCGCCCCCTCCGCCCCCTCTGCCGCCGCCGTCGTCTCCGGCGCCGTCCTCCAGGCCCGCGCTCTCGCTCCCGCCCCGTCCCCGCTCTGCGCGCGCGGCGCGGTGGCCGGCGGGGACGGCCTGAGCCTGAGCCTGAACACGGTCACCGGCACCGGCACCGGCACCGGCACGGGTGCGGGTATGGGTGCGGGTGCGGGTGAGACGGTGCTGAGCCTGGGCAGTGAGATCGCCCGGCTGCACCACCGCATCGAGAGCCTGCGGGTCCAGCAGCGCCAACTGCTGCGCCGTTTCGAGGCCCTGACGGCCGCCACCGGCCACCCCGCCCCCGTCCCCGCTCCCGCTCCTGCTCCCGCGTCCTAGGCCGCTCAAGGGGCGGCCGGTGGCCCGGCCGGGCGCTGGACCTGCGGGCGGCCGTGGCGGCGGGCTGCCGTGCGGCCGTGGCGGTGGTCCTGGCGGCCGGGACAGGAAGCGGACGCGCTGTGCGCGCCGCTGAAAGGGGCCGCCTGCCCGTGACCGCCCGCCCCGCCGACCCGCCGCAGGCGGGAAGCCGGGTACGGAAGGCACGGGGCGGGAAGCACGGGGCGGGAAGCCGGGTGCAGGAAGCACGGGGGCGGGAAGCACAAGGGCGGGTGCGGCGGTCTTGCCGGGGACGGGGTACGACCCGGGAAGACCGCCGCGGTCCGGGGTCCGGCGGACCTGGGGCGGTCCGGCGGTGGGCAGGCACGGGGGAGGCCTGCCGGCCCGGCCTCTCCACCCTGGCGGCCGCCGCCGGAGCGGCGCTGGAGGATCGCCGGAGCCCGCCCGCCCGTTCCCGGGCGGATGGGCGGCGGCTGGTCAGGGGGTGCGGCGGGCCTTGGCGGCGGCGACGGCGTGGGCGAGGTCGCGGACGGCGGCCTCGCAGGCCCCGTCGGGGTCGTCGCCGTCGCCGTCGTCGCCGCCGGAGCCCAGGACGACCAGGGGGGCGCGGCCGCTGTGGGCGGCCAGGTAGCGGGCCAGTTCCCAGGCCAGGGCGCCGGCGCCGGAGAAGGCGCCCAGGATCAGGGGGGTGCCGGCCTCCAGGTGGGGGGTGAGCAGGGGCAGGCAGTGCGGTACGCGGGCCGCGTCGGGGTGCAGGGCCATCAGGGCCTCGGGGCCGGGGTAGTGGCGGGCCAGGGCGTCCTGGCAGGAGGCGGGGGTGCCGGGTGAGGAGACCAGGCACAGGGTGCCGGCGCCGTCCTGGCGCGGTGGGCGCAGGCGGGCCAGGCCGGGGGCCGCGGCCGGCGGCGGGTCGTACAGCAGCGGCGCGTCGGTGTGCGCGGTGGTGCCCAGGCCGGCCAGGGCCTGGGCGACGGTGGTGTGTTCGCCGGCGATCAGGGGCAGCTGGCGCAGCAGGCGGGCGCTGCGGGCCAGCAGGGCGGCGGCGGTGTCGTCGGGCAGCCGGCTGCGGTCGTGGACGGCGGTCAGCACCAGGCAGCCGGTGCTGTCGCGGTGGGCGAGGATCCCGATGGGGTGGGCGCTGTGCTCGCCGGCCGGTTCGGGCTCCTCGACGTGGATGCGGCGGGCGGCCAGGGCCAGGGTGACCTCTTCCGCCGGGCGGTGGGTGTGGGCGAAGGACAGCAGGGTCTGCGGGGGCGGGGCGCCGGTCCACTCCCGGATGTCGCCGGTGGTGACCCACTCGTAGGCGCTCAGGTCCAGGACCTGGTCGCGGGCCTGCTGCAGCAGGCCGGCCACGGGGGCGGCGGGGTCGACGTGCAGGGTCATCGGCAGCGGGCCCTGCAGGGGGCCCGGCAGGCGGGTGATGCCCTCCATGGGGATGCCGCGTCCGGAGACGGTGACGTGGAAGCGGACCGGGGCCGCTGCCCCGGGGGCGGCGGCCAGGTGCAGCAGCATCGCCCACACCGCCTGCAGCGCGTTGCTCTCGGATGTGCCGAAGCGGGCCGCCCAGGTGGTCAGGCGGGCGGCCTCGGCGCGGGTGAGGCGGGCCCGGGTGCGGCCGGTGCCGCTGTGCCCGGTCACCGCGCCCGGCCGGGCCCGGGGCAGCAGGCAGGCAACCGGTTCCTGACGGGTCCACAGGTCGCGGGCCGCGCGGGCGTCCTGCTGGTTCAGCCAGCGCCGGTAGTCGCGCAGGTCCGGGCGGCGCTCGGCGCCCGGCAGGGTGCCGGTGGCCAGGTAGGCGCGGTAGAACTCCTGCACCAGCACCCGCACGCTCCAGTTGTCCAGCAGGGCGCGGTGGTAGGTGAGCAGCACGAAGGTGGGGGCCTGGTCCTGCGGCAACCGGCCGGGGGCCGGGGCCGTGTCGGGCGGGGCGCCGTCCAGCAGGGCCGCGCGCAGCATGGCGGGCCGGGCCGGGTCGAAGCCGCGGCGGCGTTCCTGTTCCATCAGGGCGTGGCGGGTCAGGCGGCCGTGCGGGTGGCGGGTCACGGTGATGCGGGCGTGGGCGTGCAGGGCCACCCGGGGTGCGGGGTCGAAGACGAACGCGGCCCGCAGCACCGTCTCGCGGTCGGTGACCGACTGCCAGGCGGCCTTGAACCGGGCGGTGTCCAGCGGCCCGTGCCAGCGCCAGCACAGCTGTGCCACCTGGTGGTCGGGGTGGGCGGCGATGTCGGCGAGCAGTTCCTGCTGCAGCCCGGTGGCCTCCATCAGCTGCGGCAGCCGCGGCCATGCCCGCCCCGCTCCCCCACCGCCGCCGCTGCCACCGCCGCTACCACTGCCACCGCCACCGCTGCCGCCGCTGCCGCCGCGGCTGTCGCGGCGGCTGTCGTTGGCGCGGTCGTGAGGGCCGCTGTGTCCGGCGGTGCCGGTGCTGTCGGGGGCGGTGGGCTCAAAGCCGAGGCCGAAGCCGAGGCCGGGGTCGGGGTCGGGCTCAGGGCCGGGGCCGAAGCCGGGCTCAAGGCCGGGGCCGAAATCGGGGTCGGGCTCAAGGCCGGGGCCGGAGCCGGGGTCGGCGTTGGGGTCGGGGCCGAGGTCGGGGTCGGAGCTGAGCTGGGGTTCGGGGCCCGGTGCGGGGGCGGGGGCGGGTGCGGGGTGGGGGTCGGTGGTGTGGGGGGCGGCGGTCAGCAGGTCGGCGAGGATCCCCAGCGGGTACAGGCCGGTCAGCTCCAGGGTGTGGTGGGCCGGGCCGTGCCGCAGGATGTGCGGCCGCTCCTCCCGCAACGCCGGCTGCTCCGCGGCGACATGCGCCAGCGCCGCCTCCAGCAGCGCGGGATCCAGCGGGCCGCGCAGCTCCAGCGTGGAGGGGGTGTCGAGCAGAATGGCGCCGGCATCGAGCACGGCGGTCAGCGGCGCGTGCGCCGCGGTGCGTCCGTCGGTCATCGGCTCAGCGGGGCCGGCGTGTCACCACGGGTGCCGCGGCTGCGCGACGGCACCGGCCCCGTCCTCCTCTCCTGCGAGCGCAGAGATCGAGTATGGGTCCCCCGCCCCACACCACACTGACGTGCCGCTGACATGAGCGTCAGCGGCACAAGCGGCCCACCCCCGACCGCCCACCCGACACCCCCCGCCTGCCCGCCCGCAAGCCCACGGAACATATTCAGCTCTCCAACACCCTTGCCCGCCCGGCCAGTTGACGGTGCGCGTGCGTGCGCATGCGTTCCGTACGTGTGCAGGCGCGGGTGCGTACGGGTACGGGTCGGGCGGGTGCGGGCGGGGGTCAGCGGGCGGGGGTAAGGTGGCGCACCGCGGTCTCGGCGTGTTCGCGGGCCAGTTCCATCAGGGTGCCGCTCTCCCGGGCCAGGCGGGCGCGCACCTGGCGGCGGGCCCGGTTCAGGGCCGTGGCCGCGTCCGTGCCGGGCGCCGTGCGGGCCAGGGTGTCCTCGCACAGCACGACGTGGTGCTGGGCGATGACGGTGACCCCGCTCTCGTCGGGGTCGATGAGCCATTCGCCGCAGTGCGCGGCCACCGGGCCGCGCGGGTCGGGTTCCTTGAACACGATGCGGCCCGCGTGCGGGAAGCACACCCGCACCGACGTCACCTGCTCCTCGCCGCCGTCCTCGCCCCGCACCCCCATGGTGATCTTCTGGATGCCGGCCTGGGTCTCGTCCAGGTCCACGCCGGTGACGTAGGGGACCTGCTGGCTCCAGTCGGCCGCCTCGTACAGGAAGCCGTAGAGGAGTTCGGCGGGCCCGTGCACGCGCAGCCTCTCCTCGAAGGAGAGCACCAGCTGGTCCAGGCGGGACCAGCGGCGGGCGATGTCCTGCAGGCTGCTCAGGTCGGCGCGGGCGTTGGCGCGGGTGGCGCGCTCCAGCCAGGCCAGGTCCTCGGGCCGGTCGCCGGCGGCGCTGAAGGCGTGGTCGATGGCCAGCCGGCAGCGTTCGGCGCCCAGTTCGGTCACCGACCAGGTGCCGCCCATGGAGGCGGCCGGTTCCATCAGCTGTTCCTGCCGGTAGGTGACGGTGCGCCGGGCGGGGTCCTGCACCCGGCTGGAGGTCCAGGACTTGACCTGTCCGTCGGCGACCACCCACATCCGCAGGCGTTCTCGTACTCCGTCGTAGTCCAGGCGTTCCACATGGACGTTCGCGGGAAAGTACAGCGGCCACTGCACGGCGTCCGCGATCAGCCCGTAGACGACTCCCGCGGGAGCGGCCACCTCGACCGCGTGCGACACCCGGTGAACACGCTCGCCCGACACCGGCACCACCTTCTCTCGGAAAAAGGGAGGGCGCCGCGGCGACTGCGGTGGTGCGGGCCCACGGCCGGCAGGCCACCCGGGGACGGCAGCGGTCATCGGCAGCCCTTGGTCATTCACTCAGCAGTTGGTCAACTGTCCCTCGAGGGGCTCGAGCCGCGCCGGAGTCCGGCTCGAGCCCGCCCGCACCCCGCCCACGGGCGGGGGCAGCGGCGGCACGGGACAGAACCGGAAAAAGAGAGAAGCAGAGAAGCGCAGAAGCACAGAAGCGCCGAAGCAGAGAAGCGCCGAAGCGGAGAAGCAGCAGCAGCACAAGAAACGCAGGGAGCGCAGAAGCAGCAGGAAGCGCAGAAGGGGCAGAAGCGGAGAAGGGGCAGGGCAGGGTTGCGGGGGGGTCCTTTCAGGCGGCGTAGAGGTCGAAGGTGGAGCCGCGGCGGGGGCCGGCGACGACGTCCAGCTGCGGGTCGACGGCCAGCATGGCCTGGTGCAGGCGCTGCATCTGCGGGGAGGGCTCCACGCCCAGCTCGTCGATGAGGCGGGCGCGCAGGCGGCGGTAGATGTCCAGGGCCGAGGCCTGCCGGCCCGAGCGGTACAGCGCCACCATGGCCTGGGAGTGCAGGCCCTCGTGCTGGGGGTAGCGGGCGGTCAGCTCGGTGAGCTCGGCGATGAGTTCGGAGTGCCGGCCAAGGCGCAGGTCGGCGTCGATGCGGCGCTCCAGGGTGCCCAGACGGCTCTCCTCCAGGCGCATCACCTCGATCTCCAGGATCGGGCCGGTGCGCACGTCCACCAGGGTGGGCCCGCGCCACAGCGCAAGGGCCTGGCGGAAGTGCTCGGCCGAGGCGCCGTCGTCACCGGCCTCGAACGCGCCGCGGCCGCGGGTGACCAGATGCTCGTACTGGTGCACGTCCACGCTGTCGGGGGCGATCTGCATCAGGTAGCCGCCGTGCCGGGTGGCGAGGACGTCCTTGGCGGTGCCGGGGGCGTCGGGGCCCATCGCGGTGCCCAGGCGGCGGCGCAGCTGCAGGATGTAGGTCTGCAGGGTGGTCAGCGCGCTCTGCGGCGGCTCCATGCCCCAGATCTCCTCCATCAGGATCGGGACGGGCACCAGCCGCCCCGGGGAAAGGGCGAGCAGGGACAGGATCTGCCGCGGTTTCGCCGCCGTCGGGACGATCGATCCCCCGTTGACACTGGCACTCAGCGGACCCAGGACCTGAATCTTCACGGGATTGTCCTTTCGTACTTCGTCGAGTTCCTCTCAGTGGCTGATGCCATCACCGCGAGCACATTAGCCGGAGCCGTCACAGCCCTTTACGCTTCTCAAGCCGTCCTTGAGACAGGATGAGAAACACCTGTTTCCCCAAATGTTCTATTCTGCAAAGAAGTTGAGGGGGCGGCGGGTGACACCGATCACCGGCCGCCCCTGCCGGCGCCCGCCCCGGTGGGTGGCAACCCGGTGGCGGGCGGGCCTGCCGCGGGACACACCCCCCCCCCTTTGCGGGTACGGAGGCTGCGTCGTTCACCCACGCCCTGCACGGCCGCGCCCTGCCTCCCGCCTCCCGCCTCCCGCGTCCTGCGTCCTACGTCCTGCCTCCTGTGCAGGGGGCGTCTCGCGCATGGCGTGTTGTGCGTGTCGTGCGGGGCGCGTGTCGTGCGGGGCGTCTTGCCGGGTCCGGCACGCCGCGCCGTACGGAGCCCGCGTACCGGGCCCGCCTGCCGGGCCCCGGGTGCGGGACCGGGTGCGGGTTCCAGGAGGTCCGGTCCGGGGGCGCTCTGGGGTGGCCAGAGGAGCTGCCGCCGAAAAGGTGTTCCGGGCCGCTGCCGCGCGGGCGCCGGGCCGGGGCGCTGCGGCGGTGTCGGCGACCGTGCAGCGGCGCGGCCGCGTGACCGCGGCAGCTGTGGGGCTATGGGGCTGTGTTGGGCTGTGGAGCTGTGGGGCTGTGGGGCTGTGGGGCTGTACTGCGGTGTTGCGGGGCGGCCCGCGGGGCCGTGGGCCCGTGGCGCGCTGCCGTGCCGTGCGGTGCCGTGCGGTGGGGCGTGGCGCCGGTGGGGCGGTGGGGGTCTGGTGGGCTGCGGCTGTCAGCTGACGGGGGTGAGGCGGGGGCGGGCGGTTTCGGCCGCGGTGGCGGTGGCGGTCTCGGGTCCGGCCAGCAGGATCGAGCGCTGCAGGCGGCGCAGTGCCACCGACGGTTCCAGGCCCAGCTCGCGCACCAGGGTGGCGCGCAGCCGCTGGTAGACGTCCAGGGCCTCGCCGCGGCGCCCCGAGCGGTGCAGCGCCAGCATGAACTGGGCGTGCAGGTTCTCGTGTGTGCGGTGGCGGTTGACCAGGACGGTGAGCTCGGCCAGCAGTTCCCGGTGCCGCCCCAGGCGCAGGTCGGCCTCGATCCGCTGGTCCAGGGCGCACAGGCGGCTCTCGTGCAGCCGCCGGATCTCCACCTTCAGCTGGGACCCGGCCGGCACGTCGGCCAGCGCGTCCCCGCTCCACAGCGCCAGCGCCTGCCGCAGCTGCCGGGCGGCGCCCGCGTAGTCCGAGCCGTCCATCGCCCGGTAGCCCATGCCCGCGAGCCGCTCGAACTCCCGGGCGTCGTTGGCCCCCTGGCCCCCGGCCAGGAGATAGCCGCCCGGCGTCGTCACCAGCACGTCCTTCGCCGACTGCCGCCCCTGCCCGCCGCCGTCCGGGACACCCGCACCGGCACCCGGACCGCCGCCGGGGCCGGTGCCGGCGGCGGGGCCGTCGGGGGTGCGCAGGGCGGCGGCGATGAGCTCGCGCAGCTGCAGCACATAGGTCTGCAGCGTGGTGCGGGCGCTGCGCGGCGGGGTGGTGCCCCACAGCTCCTCCATCAGCGCGGAGACGGGAACCACACGGTCGGCATGCAGCGCCAGCAGCGCCAGCACCTGACGGGGCTTGGGGGCGCTGGGCGTGATGGAGACGCCGCGCTCCTGTATCGCCAGTGCGCCCAGTACGTTGATGTCCACAGCGTTTCCCCTGTCCCGTGGATGCTGCCGCGTGGGGGCCGTCCCCCTGCCCGGGGGGTGGTCCCCCTACCCAACGATTCAAAAACAGTCCATGCGGTTTGTCAATATGAAACCGCATGGATGGTTTCTGTGTGGGGGCCGGAACGGTCCCTCCGCCGCCCCGCCCGCCGCGTGCCGACGCCCGGCCCGTGCGGGGCGTATGCGCAGGTCACGGGCGTGTGCATCGGGCGTCCCGGGTGCGGGGGGGCGCGGCCGGGGCGGGGCGCGGCGGGATGCTCGGGGGGCGGGCGGGGCGGGGAGGCGGGTGCGCACGGGTGTGCGGGCGCCGCGTGACGGCGCCCGCAGGGCTTCGTAACAGTCCGGTCAGTCGGTTTTATGGGGGTGCGGGCACAGGGACACGGCTGCGGGCTCTGCCGCGCTCAGGGCCGGGCCCGTGCTCCTCCCGGCCGGGCCCGTGCTCCCGGCGGGGCCTGGGCTTGCGGTGGGGCCTGGGCTTGCGGTGGGGCCGGGGGCGGTGCTGGAGGCGGGGGCCGGGGTGCTGGTGCTGGTTTCGGCGGGCGGTGCGGGGGTGTTGGGGGCGGGGGTGGTGCCGTAGGGGACGAGGGCGGGCAGGGTGTCCTGGGGGGCCAGGCGCGGGAGCATGAGTTCCCAGTAGTGGCGCAGGGTGGAGCGGGCGACCCACTGGGGGTTGGTGCTGCCCAGGACCTCGAAGCCGACGGTGGCGGCCAGGACGGCGGAGCAGGCTTCCTCGGGGCGGACGCCGTCGGCGAGTTCGCCCTTGGCGGCGGCGGCGTGCAGGAGCTGTTCGACCCAGTGCTGCCACTGGCCGCGCAGGTCCAGGGCCTCGCTGCGGCGCGGGGTGGTGCCGGCCAGTTCGAAGCCGGCCCGTACCACGACGTCGGCCTCCAGGCTGTGCATCAGCGCGTGGGTGGCGTCCACCAGGCGCTGCAGCAGGCTGACGTCGCTGGCCTCGGCCTGGCGGGTGATGCGGCTGATGGCCCCGGCGGCGGTCTCCTCCACCGCGCGGGCCAGGACCTGTTTGCTCTCGAAGTGGAAGTGCAGCGCGCCGCTGCTCACCCCGGCCCGGCTGCTGATGGTGCTGAGCGAGGCCGCGACGAAGCCTTCTTCGGCGAACGTCTGGGCCGCCGCCCGCATCAGCAACTGTCGTGTGCGCGCGGCTCGCGCTTGCTGCACCATGGTGGTTCTCCCGATCGTGGGGGGGGTGCACCGCGGTGGCGTGCACGCCACCGCCTGGATGCCCTGAACTGCTCCACTCCCCCGTGGACACTGCGGCTCTTGAACTGTTCACAACTGCGCAACCGCACAACTGCTCTGCACGACTGCGGGACTGCGGGACTGCGGTGGTGCGGGACTGCGGTGGTGCGGGTCTTCGGCTGGGCGGGGTCGGGTCCGAAGGGGTGCCCGGGATGGGGGGCGGTCCTCGAACTGCGTTGATTCTGACTGCTGTTGGGGCGTGTGATGTCTGGCGGGGCGGATGCGGCGGTGGCGTCTGCCGTGGTTGCGGCTGCGGCTGCGGCCCCTGCCGGGGCCGGCAGGGGCCGCAGACCCGGCGCGGTCCGGTGCGGGCCGGCGGGTCCGGGGACGGGGCGGGGTTACTGCGGGGGGTTGCCGTGTTTGCGTGCGGGCAGGTCGGCGTGCTTGCTGCGGAGCATGGCCAGCGAGTTCACGAGGACTTCGCGGGTGGCGGCGGGGTCGATGACGTCGTCGACCAGGCCGCGTTCGGCGGCGTAGTAGGGGTGCATCAGCTCGGACTTGTACTCCTTGACCATGCGGG
>NZ_WPNZ01000016.1:63702-208707 GCF_009755605.1 Streptomyces typhae | reverse complement strand
GCACCCCCGTGATCGACTCGACCACGTCCCCCAGCGACTCCAGATGCTGGATGTTCACCGTCGATATGACATCGACACCCGCTTCGAGCAGCTCCTCGACGTCCTGCCAGCGCTTGGCGTTGCGCGAGCCCGGCACGTTCGTGTGCGCCAGCTCGTCCACCACGGCGACGGCCGGGGCGCGTTGCAGCACGGCGTCCACGTCCATCTCCGTGAAGACCGCGCCCCGGTACGTCAGCTCCCTGCGCGGCACCGGTTCGACGCCGTGCAGCAGCACTTCCGTACGGGGGCGGTCGTGGTGCTCCACGAAGGCCACGACGCAGTCGGTACCGCGCTCGGTACGGCGGTGCGCCTCGGACAGCATCGCGTACGTCTTGCCGACGCCCGGTGCCGCCCCCAGATAGATCCGAAGCCTGCCGCGTGCCATGTGTCTCGTCTCTGCGCTCGGGACCGATGGATGCCTCCACCAATCAAAGGGGCTCAGAATGCCAGACACCAGTGGGCCGGGGGTCGGCGGTGCCCGGGGCCGACCACCATGCGTCTCCCGTCCGCCGTCTGCCGTCCACCGCCTCGCGGCTACCGGCTACCGGCTACCGCAGGGACTCGATCGTGCGGGCCAGGCTCTCGGCGCCGTGGCCCGCGGACACCTGCTGCTCGAACAGGGCGTGCAGCGGGGTGAGCAGTTCCACACCGACGCCCTGCGCCCGGGTGGCGGCGAGGATGTTGGCGAGGCCCACCGCGTTGATGTCCAGGTTGGACGTCTGCGTGCGGTAGTCCCCGGCGTCGATCTCGGCGGCGAAGGCGGGCAGCGCGGCGATCGCCTCCTGCAGCCAGCGCACCAGGAGCTCGGTGACCCGCGCCGCCCCGATTCCCGCGGACCCGCTGACGGCCACCGTCTGGAAGAAGCCCGCGAACATCCCGTACATGCCGCTGAGCAGCGCCACGTCGTGGACGGCCGCGAGCCCCGCGTCGGTGCCGACGAACTCCGCCGTGCCGAGGGGCTCCAGGAGCGCCCGGTGGCGGCCGAACGCCTTCTCGTCGCCGCTGTAGAGGACGAAGGCCTCCGGTGTGCCGATCGTCTGCGGGATGGCGTACACCGCGCCGTCCACGTACGCGGCACCGCTGTCGGTGATCCAGGCGCCGAGCTCGCGGGCGGGGTCCGGGATGCCGGAGGTGACGTTCACGACGACGCGGCCCGCGAGGTCACCGGCGGCGGGCGTGAGCAGATCGCGGACGGTGGTGTAGTCGAGTACGCAGATGACGACGAGGTCGCTCGCCCGGATGGCGTCGGCCGGGGTGGCCGCGCGTGTGGCACCCCGCGCGACCAGGTCGTCCGCCTTGTCCTGCGAGCGGTTCCAGACGGTGACCGCGTGTCCCTGGTCGAGGAAGGTACGGGCCAGGACCTGGCCGAGGTTGCCGAGCCCGATGACGGTGACGGCGGTGGGCCCGGAGGTGGACTCGGGGACGGAACCGGGAGTGGATTCGGGAGTGGGTCCGGGGGTGGATTCGGGCGTGGTGACGCTCATGGGAACGGCCTCCGGTGGAGTGGTGCCGGGCGGTGTGCCCGGCGTGTGGTCCCCACCGTGCGGGCGGGGGCTGCCGGTTCCCTGTCGATCGACTGCCGGTCGGCTGCCGGGCGGGCAGGCGGCTGCCGGGCCGCTGCCGGGCGGGGCGCTCACCTGGCGGGATATCGTCACCGGCATGCGATTCGGGGTGCTCGGTCCGCTGGCTGTGTGGACGTCGGACGGTACGGAGGTCGCCGTCCCCGGTGCCAAGGTCCGTGCCCTCCTCGCCCACTTGCTGGTGCACCCGGGCCGTCCGGTGTCGGCGGACCGCCTGATCGACGGCCTGTGGGGCGAGCGGCTGCCCGAGCATCCCGCGAACGCGCTGCAAGGCAAGGTGTCACAGCTGCGCCGGGTGCTGGAGCGGGCCGAGCCGGGCGGGCGGTCCCTGGTCGGGTCGGGGCCCGCCGGGTACGCGCTGCGCGTCACGGCGGACGCTGTCGACACCGGGCGGTTCGCGCTGCTGCTTGGGCGGGCGCGGGCCCTGGACAGGACGCGGACCCTGGACGGGACGCGGGCCGCCCGCGGGCCGCGGGACACGGAGGCGGCGGTCGCGCGGGGGCGGCTCCTCGGTGAGGCGCTCGCCCTGTGGCGCGGCGACGCGTTCGCGGACTTCGCCGGCGACGCCTTCGCACGCGGCGCGATCGACCGCCTGGAGGAGGAGCGGCTAACCGCCCGGGAGGAACAGGCCGAGGCCCGCCTGGAGTCCGGCGAGCACGGTCCGCTCGCCGCGGACCTCGCGGACCTGGTCGCGCGCCACCCCCTGCGGGAGCGGCTGCGTGCCGCACAGCTGCGGGCCCTGTACCGCTCGGGCCGGCAGACGGAGGCCCTCGCCGCGTACGAGGACCTGCGCCGCCGGCTGGCCGACGACCTGGGGCTCGTACCCGGCCCCGAACTCCTGGCGCTGCACGGCGCGATCCTGCGCCAGGACCCAGAGCTGACCCCACCGCCCGCGCCGCAGGTGCCTGCGCGGCCGGTGCCCGGGGCGCATGCGCTCGGGGACCGCGTACCCGGGGACCACACGCCCGGGGCCCAGACGCCGGAGCCCCGCACGCCCGGAGCCCAGACGCCGGACGCCCGCACGCCCGAGGCCCGCATACCCGGGGCCCCCGCACCCGAGGCCCGCACGCTGGAAGCCCGAACCCCCGAGTCCCGCACCTCGGAGCCCCGCACGCCCACGGCGGCACCCCGCACCACCAACCTCCCCGCCCCCGTCGCCCCGCTCCTCGGCCGGGACGACGCGGTGCCGGGGGTGCGCGGGCTCCTGGGCGCCACCCGTCTGGTGACGCTCACCGGGCCCGGCGGCGTGGGCAAGACGCGGCTGGCGGCCGCGGCGGCGCGCGAGGTCGCCGACGCGTTCCCCGACGGGGTCTGGCTCGTCGAACTCGCCACGCTGGACGCGGCGTCCGGCCAGGGACCGGACACGGTGGCGGAGGCGGTGGCGCGGGTGCTCGGCCTGCACGAGGAGCCCGGCGCCCCGGTGGCGGCCGTCGGGCTCCTCACGCAGGCGCTGCGCGGGCGGCGGCTGCTGCTCGTGCTCGACAACTGCGAGCACGTGGTCGACGCGGTGGCCGCGGCGGTGGACGTGCTGCTGGGCGGGGTGCCGGGCCTCACGGTCCTCGCCACCAGCCAGGAACCGCTCGACGTGAGCGGTGAGCGGGTGTGGGCGGTGCCGCCGCTGGAACTGGCGAGCGCCATGGAGCTGTTCCGGCAGCGGGCCGGGCTCGGCTCCGGCGCCGCCCTCGGCGCGGACGACGCGGAGGCGGTCGCCGAGCTGTGCGTACGGCTCGACGGGCTGCCGCTGGCGCTGGAACTCGCGGCGGCACGGGTGCGCACGCTGGGCGTGCACGGGCTCCTGGCCCGCCTGGACGACCGGTTCGCGCTGCTCGCCCGCGGGTTCCGCGGGGCACCGGCACGGCAGCGCACACTGCGCGCGGTCATCGACTGGAGCTGGTCGCTGCTCACGGCGCCCGAACGCGCCCTGCTGCGCAGGCTCGCTGTGCCGGACGGCTGGACGCTCGACGCCGCGCGGGCCGTCGGCGCGGGCGGCGACGTACGCGACACCGAAGTGCTCGACCTCCTCTCCCGCTTGGTGGACCGCTCCCTGGTGGTGGCCTCCGACCGGCCGGAGGGGCCGCGGTACCGGGTCCTGGAGTCGGTCAGGGAGTACGGCGCCGAACAGCTCCGCGCGGCGGGCGAGTTCGCGGACGTACGGGAGCGGCACAGCGTCCACTACGCCGAACTGGCCGCGCGGGCGGGCCGGTCGCTGCACGGCCCCGGGCAGCGCGCGTGGCTGGATCGCCTCGACGAGGAATCCGCCAATCTGCGCCGCGCCCTGCACACCGCGCTCACCCACGGTGCCACCGGCCGCGCCCTGACCATGGTCAACGCGCTCTCCTGGTACTGGGTCCTGCGGGGACGCACGGCGGAGGCACGCCGCTCCCTGGACGCGGCCCTGCACGCGCCCGCGGACGCTACTTCCTCCCGGGAGACCGCCACTGCACGGGCCCTCGCCCTCGCCTGGCGAACCGGCATCGCCCTGCGCGAGGGCAGCGAGACCACCGACGCGGGGGTGGACGCGTACGCCGACCCTTGCGTCGGTACGGGGGCGGGCGTGGGCCCCGGCGGGGACGACGCCGGGGTGGGTGGTGGTTCGGCGGACGACGGCGGTGGGGCGGGCCGTGGGTCCGCGAGCAACGGCGACGCGCTGGGCAGCGGCCCCGCGGACCACGGCAACGCGGCGAGCAGCAACCCCGCAGACCACGGCAACGCGGCGAGCAGCAACCCCGCAGACCACGGCAACGCGGCGAGCAGCAACCCCGCAGACCACGGCAACGCGGCGAGCAGCAACCCCGCAGACCACGGCAACGCGGCAGGCAGCAGCCCGCCGGGCGACGGCCACGGCGTGGGCCACGTGGGCGGCAGCGGCGGAAGCGACGGGACCCTGCTGGGCGGCGAGGTGGGGCACGGCGGCGACGAGGCCGCCCGCCTCATGCGGGCCGCGCTCGCCGCCCACCGCGAGCTCGACGACCCCGCGGCCCGCGCCACCGCCCTGTGGATCCTCGGCTCGGCGCAGATGGGCGCGGGCGCCGTACGCGCGGGAGAGCGTCTGGTGGACGCGGCGCTCGGCGGGTTCGAGGTGCTCGGCGACGCCTGGGGCACCGCCGCCGCCCTCAGTGTGCGGGCGCGGCACGCCCTCGCGCACGGCGACCTGGACGCGGCCCGCCGCGACAGCGAGCGCAGCGCGCGGATCTTCGCTGAACTCGGCGACGAGTGGGGGCAGTTGCAGACCGTCTTCCCGCTGGCCACGCTCAGCGAGATCGCGGGCGACTACGCCGACGCCGAGCGCCTGCACCGTGCGGGACTGGCCATCGCGGAGCGCCTCGGCCTGTGGACGGAGGCCTCCAAGCGACTGTCGGGACTTGGCCGGATCGCGCTGCTCACCGGGGGCTTCGAGGAGGCCCGCAGCGCGCACGGGCGGGCGCTGCGGCTGGCGCGCGACCACGGCTTCCGCTCCGGTGAGCTGGACGCGCTGATCGGCCTCGGCCTCGGCGCCCGCCGCGAGGGCGACCTCGCGGGCGCCGAGAACCACATGCGTGCGCTGCTGACCCGGTTCCGCCGGGCCGACTACGGCCCCGGGATCACGCTCACCCTCGCCGAGCTGGGCTTCGTCGCGGAGGCGCGCGGCGACGCGGCGACGGCCCGCGCGCTGCACGCGGAGGGCTTCGACGTCGCCGCCGGCCTGGGCGACGCACGGGCGCAGGCCCTGGCCCTGGAGGGGCTCGCGGGGGCGGAGGCCGCCGCCGGGGAGCACCGCGCGGCCGCCGCCCTGCTCGGCGCGGCCGCCGCGGCCCGCGCCTCCGTGGGCGCGCCGCTCCCCGCGGGCGAACGGCACGACGTCGACCGCGTGTCGGCGTCCGCACGCGCCCGCCTCGGCGACCGTACGTACACGATCGCGTTCGAGGAGGGCGGCCGGCTGCGGCCGGAGGCCGCCCGGCACCTCGCGCCCCGACCCTCTCCCGCCCCGGCCGCCGCCCCGTGAACCGGCCCACCCGGCCCCACCCGACCTCGGCCACCCCCGCCTGACGCCGCTCGACCGCGCCCGACCTCGGCCGCACCCGGACCCACCTGGCCACCCCCGCCATAGGCGGCTCGACCCCGCCTGACCTCGGGTGACCCCGCCCAGCCCCCAACAGCCACAGCTGTCTCACCCGCCGCATATCCCGCCCTCTCACACGGGGTCAACCACCGGTTTCCGGTCGAACGCCACGCCGATCAGAATTACCAACCGCTCATTTTCGCAGGTCAGATAGTTGTTCGGCGTTATACCACCGCCGCCTGTCCACATTCTGGACGCCCCTCGTGAGCCACCCCCGACCGCTCTGAGCTGCCCGAACGACCTTTCGACGCGCCCTCAGCGGACGCGTCCATCCGGAAATCGACCATTCGCTTGCCGCTCACTCAGCGCACTTGCAAGACTCCCCACCGCAACCACAGCTGGGGCACGCAACCCTCAGGAAACTCCCGGCATAGCCAAAAGAAACACAAGAAGCACCAAGGTTCCGCAACCACCCGCAACGAAGGAGCGTCAAAGTGCGTCACCTCCTGAAGACCGTGAGCACGGCCGCCGCCGTGGCCGCCGGTGTCCTGGCCGCCTCGGCGGTCTCGACGGGCGCGGCCGGTGCGGCGACCCCGGGACCGGCGAGCCTGTACGCGCCGTCGGACCTGGTGCTCACCGTCGGCCAGGGCGAGGACGCCGCCACGGCCACGGTGCAGCGCGCGGTCACCCTCAGCTGCGCGCTCAAGGCCTCCGGCACCCACCCGGCGCCGAGCGCCGCGTGCGCCGAACTCAACTCCGTGGAGGCTCGGTTCGACAAGCTCGTCGACGCGTCGTCGACGGTCATGTGCACCAAGGAGTGGAATCCGGTGGTGGTCTCCGCCGCCGGCGTCTGGAAGGGCAAGCACGTCGCCTGGACCACGACCTTCGGCAACCCGTGCGAGATGAGGGCGGGTCTCGCGAACACCGCCCTGTTGAACTTCTGACGGAGCTTCCGTCGCCGGACGGCTTCTGACGGTCCATCCGTCACCGGACGGCTCCTGGCGGTACATCCGGTAGGGGCACGATTCCGAAGGATCCGCCGTTCTGCCCATGGACACCTCGGCCACCCTTTCGTGGGGGGAGGGCGCCGAGGCACGCGGCCCCCGATGTCCCGAGCATCGGGGGCCGCACAATGCGCGGTGGCCGCCGGGCGCGGAGCGACCTCTACGCCTGCACGATGATGGTGGCATGAGCAGCACACGCCACCCCGTCGTGGCCGAACCGATCACCACCGCCCGCCTGACACTGGAGCCGCTGCGCGTGGCGCACGCCGAGGAGATGGCGGTGGTGCTCGGCGACCCGGCCCTGCACACGTTCATCGGGGGCGCCCCTGACGACGTGACCGCCCTGCGGGCCCGCTACACGCGCATGGTCGCGGGGGCGCCCGACCCCGGGGTCTCCTGGTGCAACTGGGTCCTGCGCAGGTCCGCCGACGGCCGTCTCGCGGGCACCGTGCAGGCGACCGTGCGGCCCGGTGGCCCCGGTACGCGCGGGGACGGAGCCGAGATCGCCTGGATGGTGGGCACGCCGTGGCAGGGCCAGGGCCTCGCGACCGAGGCGGCCCGGGGCCTCGTGGAGTGGCTGCGCGGGCGCCCGGAGGTGACCCATCTTCTGGCGCACATCCGTCCCGACCACGCCGCGTCCGCCGCCGTGGCCCGCGCCGCCGGGCTCGCGCCCACGGACGAGCGGCACGAGGGTGAGGTCAGATGGCGACTCGCACTGAGCAGCTGAGCATCGGGAGCATCTGAGTACCTGAGCAGCGGGAGCATCTGATACCTGAGCAGCCGGGAAGAGCTGGAGGGCTAGAAGGGCCGGTCCCCCGCGATGGCCACCCGCTCCGCCACCCTCCGGTGCGGCGCGTAGTCGTCGACGGCGTAGTGCTGCGTGGCCCGGTTGTCCCAGAACGCGATGTCACCGGCCTCCCAGCGCCACCGCACCTGGTACTCGGGCACATGGGCCTGGCGCACCAGGTACCCGAGCAGCCGGTCGCTCTCGGCTCGGTCCATGCCGACGATGTGCGTGGTGAAGGACGTGTTCACGAACAGCGTCCGGCGCCCGGTCTCCGGGTGCGTGCGCACGACCGGGTGCTCCACGGGCGGGAACGCGTCCTGGAGCGGGACGAGTTGCTCGGGGCCGTAGAAGCGGGCGAAGCCGGGGATGAAGTCGTGCACGGCGCTCGCACCGTCGACGCGCGCCTTGACGCCGTCCGGGAGGTTGTCGTACGCGGCGGCCATGTCCGCCCACATCGTGTCGCCGCCGACGGGCGGGACCTCGCGGAGCTGGAGCACGGCGCCGAGCGCGGGCCGTTCGCGGAAGGTGACGTCGGCGTGCCACACGTTCTCGAAGGTGGGCGCCGCGGTGCCGCCCTTCTCGAAGCGGGCGACGTCCTCGGCGGCGCCGCGCGCGAGCAGCGGATTGGTCTCCAACTCGCCCCAGGCGCGGGCGAAGGCGCGCTGCTCGTCGGAGGTGAGGTGGGCGCTGCGGAAGAACAGCACCTTCCACTCCAGGAGGGCGCGGTGCAGTTCCTCGCGCAGCGCGGGGGCGAGCGGCCGCGACAGGTCGGCGCCGCGGATCTCGGCGCCGATGATCCGCCCCTGGGGCACCACGTCGATGTGCTCGTAGCGGCGCTCGGGGGTGCCCTCGGGGAGCCTGCGCAGGGTGCGGCGGCCCTCGTACATGCCGTCGGCGGGCACCGTGGCCTCGCGCAGGGCCGTCGGGGCGTGGGAAACGGGTACCGCGGTCATGGGGATCGTCCTTCGGAGTCGGGCGTACGGTTCACGAGCGAGCGCCCCGAGGCGTGTCCCGTCAGCGCGCGGAAGCGCTGCGGACCCTTGCTCGGAAGGCTCGTGCGGGCACGGGGATGCGGTGCCGCGTCAACAGCCCGACCGCTCGCACCCGCGGCGCCACGGGACGTTGACACGTCCGACGGCGGCGCTCAGGTGCTGGATCATGTCGGCCATTGTGGGCGCGGGATCCCCGGAGGTCAACAGGTCTTGTCCGGGGTCGCCCGACGCCGCACCCTCCGGATGACGGATGATCGAGGCATCCGTACCAGGCAGTGCCATGCAGAGAGGACCAACCCCATGGATGAGCGCTTCGACGTCGTCGTGCTCGGAGCAGGCCCCGGCGGTTATGTCGCCGCGATCCGCGCCGCCCAGCTGTGCAAGCGGGTGGCGGTCGTCGAGGAGAAGTACTGGGGCGGGGTCTGCCTCAACGTCGGCTGTATCCCGACGAAGGCGCTGCTGCGCAACGCCGAGCTGGCGCATCTGTTCACGCACGAGGCGAAGACGTACGGCATCAAGGTCGACGGTGAGGTGTCCTTCGACTACGGCGAGGCGTTCCGGCGCAGCCGCACCGTCGCGGACGGTCGCGTCAAGGGCGTCCACTTCCTGATGAAGAAGAACAAGATCACGGAGTTCGACGGCCGCGGCACCTTCCTGGACGCGAACACCCTCCAGGTGGCGAAGTCGGACGGCACGACCACCACGATCGGCTTCGACCACTGCGTCATCGCCACGGGCGCCACGCCCAAGCTGCTTCCGGGCACCCGTCGCAGCGACCGCGTGGTGACGTACGAGGAGCAGATCCTCGCGGACGAGCTGCCGCGCTCGGTCGTGATCGCGGGCGCGGGCGCCATCGGCATCGAGTTCGCGTACGTCCTGCACAACTACGGCGTGAAGGTCACCATCGTCGAGTTCCTGGACCGTGTCGCTCCACTTGAGGACGCGGACGTCTCCAAGGAGCTCGCCAAGCAGTACCGCAAGCTCGGCATCGACGTGCTCACCTCGACCCGGGTGGAGTCCATCGACGAGTCCGGCGAGCAGGTCCGCGTCACCGTCACCGCCAAGGACGGCAAGCAGCAGGTCCTGGAGGCCGACAAGGTCCTCCAGGCCATCGGTTTCGCGCCGAACGTCACCGGCTACGGCCTGGAGGCGACCGGCGTGGCCCTCACCGAGCGCGGCGCGATCGACATCGACGGCCGCTGCCGTACGAACGTGCCGCACATCTACGCCATCGGTGACGTCACGGCGAAGCTGATGCTCGCGCACACCGCCGAGTCCATGGGCGTCGTGGCCGCCGAGACGATCGGGGACGCCGAGACGATGGAGCTCGACTACCCGATGATCCCGCGCGCCACCTACTCGCAGCCGCAGATCGCGAGCTTCGGCTGGACGGAGGCGCAGGCCAGGGAGAAGGGCTTCGACGTCCAGGTCGCCAAGTTCCCGTTCCAGGCGAACGGCAAGGCGCACGGCCTCGGCGACACCGTCGGCTTCGTCAAGATCATCAGTGATGGGACCCACGGCGAGATCATCGGCGCCCATCTGATCGGCCCGGACGTCACCGAGTTGCTGCCCGAGCTCACGCTCGCCCAGCAGTGGGACCTCACGGTGCACGAGGTGGCCCGCAACGTCCACGCCCACCCGACCCTGGGCGAGGCCGTCAAGGAGGCCGTGCACGGCCTGGCCGGACACATGATCAACTTCTGAAGCACGTGCAGGATCACTTTCCGGATCGCCTTCTGAATCACTTTCCGGACCGCTTTCGGGACCGCTTTCGGGACCGCTCTCGGGACCGCTCTCGGGACCGCTCTCGGGACCGCTTTCCGGATCACCCGCTGGATCACCATCTGGCGGCTGGTGGCCCCGCCTCCCCCGGGGAGGCGGGGCCTCCGTCGCCCCTCCCGTGCCGCGGTCCCCCAAGTGGCGCACACGCGTACTCCGGCGGATCCTGGGCAGGATGCGATATGCCTCGGGGGCCGAGGAGAGGCAGCTGCCGATGTTCGCAGGCCTGGGACGGTTCGTGGTCCGCCGCCCGTGGTGGATCATCGTCGCGTGGGTGATCGCCGCGGGAGCCGTGATCTCGCTGGCACCGAAACTCACCTCCAGTTCGGACGAGGCGAGCTTCCTGCCCGGCCACTACGAATCCATCCGCGCGTCGGACCTTCAGGAGCGGGACTTCCCCCAGCAGCGGAACATCGGCGCGATCATCGTCTTCCAGCGCTCCGACGGCGGGAAGATCACCGCCGCCGACTCCGCCGACGTCACCCGCGTCTCCAAGGATCTCGCCGGGCGGGACATCGAGGACGTCCAGGCCGTCGAGCCCGGCCAGGTCTCACCGAACAAGCTCGTGCAGACGGCCGTCGTGGCCATGCCGAAGGTCACCGACCCCGAGGACACCACGCAGCAGGACGCGGTCGAACAGCTCCGCGAGGATCTGGAGCCGCAGCTGGAGGACACCGATCTCAAGGCCGGCATCACGGGCTCCGCGGCGCAGGCCCTGGACGAGAGCGACGCCTCCGAGCGGGCCGGGATCCTCGTCGGCGTCGGCACGATCGTGATCATTGTCGTGCTGCTCTTCGTGATCTTCCGCAGCCCCATCATCGCCCTGCTCCCCGTGGTCCTGATCGGGCTGATCTCGCCCATGGCCACGGGCCTGATCGCCTCCGCGAACAAGGCCTTCGACATGAAGGCCGACTCCTCCATCCAGGAACTGCTCACCGTCGTCCTGTTCGGCGTCGGCACGGACTACATCCTGTTCCTCCTCTTCCGCTACCGGGAGGCGCTGCGCGCGGGCGAGGACGCCAAGGGCGCCATGGTGCACGCGGTCGAGCGCGTCGGCGAGGCCATCACGTCGGCGGCGGGCGCGGTCATCGTCGCCTTCGCCGCCCTGACGCTGTCCTCGCTCGGCATGCTGCGCTCGATGGGCCCCGCCCTGGCCATCGCGGTGTTCCTCACCCTGCTCGCGGGCCTGACCCTGGTGCCCGCCGTGGTGTCGCTGCTCGGTACGAAGGTCTTCTGGCCGTCCAAGTCGTGGCAGCGGGAGCCGCAGGGCACGGGCTTCGCCAAGCTGGGTGCGTCGATCGCCCGCAAGCCCGCCGTGTGGACGGTGGTCTCGGCGCTGTTCATGGGCGCCCTCGCGCTCGGCGCGCTCGGCTACAAGGCCAACTTCGACCTCGCCGGGTCCTCACTGCCCAAGGACAAGGAGTCCATCGTCTGGCAGGACAACCTGGAGAAGGGCTTCCCCGCGGGCTCGACGGACCCGACCTTCGTGTATCTGACGTCGACCGGCGAGGGCCCGCTCGCCGCCGGGCAACCGGCCGCCTTCCGGGAGCGGTTGCAGTCCGTCGAGGGCGTCGGGGAGGTGGCGCCACCGCGGGTCAGCAAGGACGGCACCACCGCCTCGTACTCCGTGGTGCTCGCCGACCCGCCCGCGTCCGACAAGGCCCTCGCGACGGTCGAGGACCGGCTCAGGCCCGCCGCCCACACCGGGGCGCCGACGGGCACGGAGTCCTACGTGGGCGGCACGACCGCCGTGTACGTCGACATCAACAAGGCCGTGGACCGCGACTACTCGGTGGTCTTCCCCGTGGCGGCCCTCGCCATCATGGTGATCCTCGGCCTGCTCCTGCGCAGTCTCGTGGCTCCCTGGTACCTGATGCTTTCGGTGGCGCTCGGCTTCGGCGCGACGCTCGGCGCCACGTCGATCCTGTTCCAGCGGATCGGCAGCCAGCCGGGCCTGATGTTCATGCTGCCCGTGATCATGTACTTGTTCGTGGTCGCGCTCGGCACGGACTACAACATCCTGATGGTCTCCCGGCTGCGCGAGGAGGCCAGGGAGGGCCGGAACCCGCACGACGCCGCGGGCACCGCGGTGCGCCACTCGGGCCCGACGATCGGCTCGGCCGGCGTGATCCTCGCAGGCACGTTCGCCACCCTGATGCTCGCAGGCAACTCCACCCTCTCCCAGATGGGCTTCTCGCTCTCCTTCGGCATCGTGATCGCCGCTTTCGTCATGGCGATGCTGTTCACTCCGGCCCTGACGGCGCTCATCGGGCATGCCGCGTGGTGGCCGGGCCACGGGGACGAGAAGCCCCGTCGCGGCACCGGCCCCACCGGTCCCGCGGGCCCCTCCACCACCGACGACCCTGCCGCCCGGCCGCCCCGGCCCTAGGGCGCCTGCGCCTCCCCTGTTCGGCCCGTCCGCGCGCGGCCCACGCCGGTGAGGGTGCCGCTCAAGGTCACCGCCACCACGCAGACGCCGACGACGAGGCACACGCTCCGTACGCCCCAGGCGGCGACGGCGGCGGTGACGGCTGCCGCGCCGACCGGGCCCAGCGCGTTGTGGATCGTCCAGAACGACGAGGTGACACGGCCGAGGAGATGGGCGGGTGTCACCTCCTGGCGCAGCGACATGGAGTTGATGCCGCCGAGGCCGGTGCAGAACAGCATGCAGGCGGCGAGCGCGGCGAGGAACGGCAGGCTGCCGGTCAGGCCGAGCCCGGCCAGGGCGACCCCCGACAGCGTGTGCGCGCCGATCCAGCTCGGGCCGAAGCCGAGCCGCCCGCGCAGCCGGGCGACCACAAGGGTCGCCGCGAGCGTGCCGAGCGTCCCGGCGGTCAGTACGTACCCCACGACCCCCTCGCCGTGGCCGAGGTCGTGCCGGACGCGGTAGATGAGGACGTCGGTGATGCCGTAGGTGAGGAAGGTGAGCAGACCCAGCAGCAGGGTCAGGGGCCGCAGGACCGGGTGCCGCCACAGGAACCGGGCGCCGGTGAGGAACTCCTTCCGTACGCCGCGGAGTCCGGCATCCGCGGGACTCCGCCCGGCGACCGTGCCCGCCGCGCCAGCCGTGCCCGCCCCGCCTGCCGCGCCCTCCGCTTCGGGCGGGCGTACGGCGCGGATGCGTACGAAGAGGATGCCGACCGCCGACACCGCGAAGGTCCCGGCGTCTATGCCGATGGCGGCGGCCGGTCCGAAGGCGGCGGCGACCAGGCCCGCGAGCATCGGCCCGCCCGCGCTCGCCACGGCGTACGTGCCGTACAGATGGCTGTTGGCCTTCAGGATCTGTCCGGGCGCGACGATGCCGGGCACCACCGTCACATACGTCACCTGGAAGAGCATCGCGAACACCCCGGCCACGGGAACGACCGCGTACACCAGCCAGATCGGCGTCGCGAACAGCCACACCAGCGGGATCATGCCGAAGAGCACACAGCGCGCGATGTCGGTGACAACGAGCAGGCGGCGCCGGTTCACGCGGTCGGCGACGATCCCCGCGAAGAGTCCCGTGACGATCGAGGCGAGACCGGTGAGGCCGGTGACGAGGCCCATCTGCGCCACGGACCCGGTCTGGTGCAGGACGAGCAGCGGGATCGCCACGTGCGAGAAGGAGTCGCCGAGCGCCGAGAGCCCCTGCAGGCCCAGGAAGAGACGGTAGTTGGGGTCGGACAGCGGCGACGGCTGCGCGGCGCCGGGGCCCGCGGTCAGTTTCGTGCGTCGGGACGTGTCACGCCGCGCCATCAGTCTCCCCCCCCACTCGGCGGCGGGCCCGCCGCTCCCTTTCCCGCGCACCTCGCGCACCTCGCGCGCTGCGGACACCTCGCGCTCCGCGGGCACCCTGCGCCCCGCCGGCACCCCGCGCGCCCGCCACGGCCGCCGACTCAGCGGGCCACTGAGCGGTCGGCTCGGCGGGCGCGTCCGGCCGTCCGCTCGGCGGCTTGCTCAGTCGTCCGCTCGGCCGTCCGCGTCCCCGTCACCGTCACCGTCACCGTCGACGGTGCCTTCGTGGTCGGCGAAGTCCGTCGCGAGCGCCTGTGCCTCAGCGTACGTCGGCAAACCCTCCGTGCCCACGGTGCCCCGGGTGAACTCCCTTGCCACGTCCACCGCTTGCCGCACCGCCGCACGGAACAGGAGCGATCCGCTGCTGACGCGCCGCACCCCGAGCTCGGCGAGGCGCCGGGGCGACAGGCCCCCGGGGGCGTACAAGATGTTCAGGGGGACGTCGAGGGCTTCGGTGAGTCCGCCGATGACGGACTCGTCCTGGACGCCGGGTACGAACACGCCGTCCGCGCCCGCCGCGTGGTAGGCCGCGGCGCGCTCGTGGGTCTCCTTCTCTCCCCCGGCCTTCAGCCAGTACGTGTCCGTGCGCGCGTTCAGGAACAGCTCGGGCACGGCGTCCTTCACGGCGCGGATCAGGTCGCACTGCGGGCCCACGGCACTCAACGTGCCGTCGGGCCTGCCGTCTTCCAGGTTCACGCCGGCCACGCCCGCCGCGGCCAGCTCACGGACGAGCCCCGCGACGTCCTCCGGCCGCTCGCCGAAACCGCCCTCGATGTCGACGGTGACGAGCACTGGCAGACGCGCGATGCCGCGCGCGAGGAGCAGCGTCTCCGCCCGCGCGGTGCCTGCGGCGTCCGCCTTGCCCGCGGCGGCCGCGACGCCGAGGCTGGTCGTGCCGATCGCGGGGAAGCCCGCACGGGCGAGGGCGGCGGCGGACGCGTGGTCCCAGGCGTTGGGCAGGAGCAGGGGGTCACCGGGGCGGTGCAGGTCGCGGAAGGCGGCGTACCGGTCGGGGGTCCCGGTCTCTGCGGGCGTCCCGGCTGCGGTGGGCGTACCGGCTGCGATGGGCGTCCCGCTTCCGTGGCTCGCAGTGCTCGTACCCCTCGTGTCAGCGTCGTTCGTGTCCATGAACGCACTGTGCCAGAAGCCTCTGACATCGCACGGGCCACGTCGGCACCGAGTCGGTGCCGTGGTCGAGGAGTTGCTGTGCACGCACGCTGAATTCGTGCGTTCCCGCACTCTGAAGTCGGTGTGTGCCCGCACGCTGGAGTCGGTGTGTGCCCGCACGCTGATCGGACGCCAACAGGAACCTGACAGCTTCCTCATAACTTCACGCCAGCCTGTGCGGCAGGCCCGGCGCCCCCGACCACGGCGCCGGGTCCTTCCGAGTCAGAGCTGGAATGGAGCCCTTATGTCCCGCCATGCCCGTCGTCCCCAGCGCCGCTCGCCTCTGCGCGCCGTAGCCGTGGCCACCGCCGTGGCCGGCGGGGTGCTCGCCGCTCCGGCCGCCTCGGCCTTCGCGGACGACGCGTCGCCCAAGCCGTCCAAGGCCCCGACGTCCGCGCCGTCCCCCGAGGACGTGGCGAAGAAGCGGGCCGCGGCCGAGCAGGCCCTCAAGGAGGGCAAGCCCGCGGCGGCCCCGCCGCGCGGTGGTGTCGCCGCGGGCGACCGCCCCGTCGAACGCCAGGAGGCCGCTGCCGAGCCCGTGCCGTCGGACGCCCGCAAGAAGGCCGCCAGGAAGGCCGCCGCGGCCGTGCCGTCGGAACTCCGCAAGAAGGCCGACGCCAAGCCCACCCCCAAGCCCGCGCCGTCGGACGCCCGGAAGAAGGCCGCCGCGGTGGCACAGGAGCCCAAGGGCGCCGTCGCCGCGGGCGAGCGCCCCGCGTCCGGCAGTGACAGCACGAACGCCCTGATCGGCTCGGCCGCGGGCATGACGCTCCTCGCGGGCGCCGGCACTATCGTCCTGCGCCGCCGCGCGACCCTGCGCCGGCAGGGCTGACACCCCTCGATCCCGTCGCCCCCGCCACTACGTCCTCCGTTCGCCGCCGGGCGTGCCGCGCACGGTCGGTTCCGGCGGGGGCGCCGGGCGGCGGGGGCGCCGTGCGGCACCGGAGGGGGGTGCCGCCCGGCACCGCCGGGGTGGTCACCCGAGGCGACGCAAGGTGGTCACCCGAGGCAATGCGCGGCTCGTCGCCCGAAGCAACGCAAGGTGGGCGCCCGAAGCAACGCAGGGAGCGCGCGGGCTGCGCCGCCGAAGGCGCCGGTGGCCCCACAGGGCAAACCGGAGGAGGCACGCCAGCCACACCACCGGAGCCAGCCACGCGCGGTGGCCCCGCAGGACACCGCAGGACACCGCAGGACACCGCACAGTGCCACCGCGCCCGACGGCACCCACCGCACACGCCATCCCGCCCCCCCGCTCGGCCCCACCCTTCTCCCGCGGCGGCCCCGCCGCGTACGTCCCCTGTCGCAGCCGCGCCCGGCCCTCCCCCGTCCCGCGCCGGGGCCCGCCTCCCCCCAGCCTCGAATACCTCGTCCAGCACCGCCACCGGCCCCCGCCGGTGCCGGTGCCCGCTCCCGGAGCGCCCATGACCTCTGCACCCTCTCGGCGGGCCCCCCGCGCCGCCGCCCTCGCGGCGGCCGGGCTCGCTCTCGTCTGTGCCGCCGTGAGCGGCTGTTCCTCGGCGGGCGGCGCGCGCGCCGAGTCGCCCTCCACGTACGCGGTCGAGAAGGTCGAGGAGCCCCGCGACTCCGCGTCCCCGCCCGGTTCCGGCCGCTCCGCGGGCCGCGTCGCGCCCGCCTCGCCAGTGCGTGTGTCGGTGCCGTCCATCGGCGTCGACAGCTCCCTGATGCGGCTCGGTCTGAACGCGGACCGTACGGTCGAGGTGCCGCCCCCGGACAAGGGGATGACCGCGGGGTGGTACACCGGCGGCGCCGTCCCCGGGGAGCCGGGCGCGGCCGTGATCATCGGTCACAACGACACCCGTTTCGGGCGGGCCGTCTTCCACGACCTGAAGAAGGTGCGCACGGGCGCGGACATCGCCGTACGCGACTCGCGCGGGAAGACGGTGCACTTCACGGTCACCGGCACCGAGACGGTCGACAAGAAGGCCTTCCCGACGAAGAAGGTCTACGGCAGCACCCGCTCGCGGGCCCTGCGCCTGATCACCTGCGACGGCGCCTTCGACGCCCAGGGCCACCCGGTGGACAACCTGATCGTGTACGCCACCGCGCGCTGACCCGTACCGGCGTGCGCGCCGGTTCAACCGTGCCGCGCGGCCGCCGCCCGCGCCGACGTCCGGCCCTGGAGGGCCGCCGCCCGCTCCCGGATGGCGGGCAGCTCGGCCCGCAGCGCGGCGCCGGGGCAGTGCGTGGAGTAGCCGTCGGCGTGACCGGACACCGCGTGGAAGTCGGCGTGGGCGCCCGCGGGGAACCTGCTGAGGCTGTTGCTGGACACCAGGCGTGCGGTGCGCCGCGGGTCGGCGTCGGCGAGGCCGAGCTTCCACGCGGCGAGGGCGGCGATGGCCTCCGCCATCGGGGCGGGCACCGGCACCCCCGCGGTGAACGTGCCGATCGCGGCGACACCGGCCGTGCGCTGGTTGAACCCCTGCGTGTGCGCGCCGACGACGGGCCGGTCGACACCGCCCCCGCGCCCCTCGTAGATCGTGCCGCAGCGGTCGACGAGGAAGTTGTAGCCGATGTCGTCGAACAGCCGGGCCCGGGTCTGGCCCTCGGCGAGGGCCCGGATGATGCGCGGCACGTCGGCGCAGTCGTACCGGTTCGGCGAGTCGGTGTGGTGGACGAAGACCGCGACCACCGGCGCCCCGTAGCGGGCGGGCGCCCTGGCCCTCCCGGTGTCGCCGAGCCACCGCTCGCGCGGCACGATGGCCGGCCTGGCGGCGCGGTGCCCCGCGGACCGGGCCTCGGTCCCGCGCCCGCCGGACTCGACCGCCCGCTCCACACCCAGGACGCACAGCACGAGGGCGGCCACGGCGGCGAGGCCGGGCACGCACACGAGGACCGCGCGCCCGGCACGCGGCAGCCGCCCCACCGCCTTCTCCCGCACGGCACGCAAAGCCCCCGTGGCACGCAAGGCACGCATGGGCCCACTCTCGCGGCGACCGTGACGGACCGCCCCGCGGGGTCCGCCGGTCGGGTGACCCGGGGCGGAGTGCCCGGCCCGCGTCCCGCCCTCCATGGGGACCCGCAACGCCCCCGCGCAGGCCCCGCGGCATACCCGCGCCATCCCCGCCCCGGCACCGCCCCGGCCCCACCCGGTCACCGAAGAAAGATCTTCGAAAAATTCTTCGGAAAAGTTGTAGAGACCGGGTCGCCCGCTCCGACGTCCCCTGTGAAAGTTGCCCACGAGGGGCGACGACGCAGCCAAGGAGTGCGGTCATGAAGTATCTGGTGATGGTGCAGGGTTCCCAGGCCGATTACGAGGCCATGGGCGGCAAGGCCTCCCCGCAGAGCCCGGCGTGGAGCGAGAAGGAGCTCCAGGACATGTTCGCGTTCATGAACAAGCTGAACGACGACCTGGCGGAGTCCGGCGAGCTCGTCGACGGCCAGGGTCTGACCGAGCCCGCGCAGACCCGTCTTGTCGGCGTCGACGACAACGGCCGCCCCGTGATCACGGACGGGCCCTACGGCGAGACGAAGGAAGTCCTCGCCGGTTACTGGGTCCTGGACTGCGAGAGCTTGGAGCGGGTCACGGAGATCGCCCAGCGGATCAACGAGTGTCCCGCGCCCGCGGGCGCCCCGACGCCGCCGGTGGTGATCCGGCCGATCCAGGGGGCCGGTGGCGACGGCGAGCCGGGATGCTGAGGCGTCCACCCGGCAGCGGGGCGCGGGACCGGCGCGCGGCGGCGGTCCCCGCCCCCGGCGGTGCGGCCCGCCGGTGCCTCCCGCCCCGCCAGGACGGCCGGACCACACCGCCCCGATGACCCCTGCCCCAGCAGGACGGCCGGACCACACCGCCCCGGCGACCCCTGCCCCGCCAGAACGGCCGCACCACACCGCCCCGGCGACCCCTGCCCCGCCAGAACGGCCGGACCACACCGTCGAGGACCTGCTGCGCCTGCACGCGCCGCAGGTCCTCGGCGCGCTCGTGCGGCGCTACGGCCACTTCGGGGAGGCCGAGGACGCCGTACAGGAGGCCCTGCTCGCGGCCGCCCGCGAGTGGCCGGGACGCGGGGTGCCGGACAACCCGCGCGGCTGGCTGATCAAGGTGGCGTCGCGACGCCTCACGGACCAGTTGCGCAGCGACTCGGCCCGGCGGCGGCGCGAGGAGAACGCCGCCCTCCTGACGCCCCGCGACGCGTTCACCGCGCCGCCGCCCGGCGAGGCCCGCGCCCCGTCCCAGGACGACACCCTCACGCTGCTGTTCCTGTGCTGCGACCCGTCGCTCGCCCCGGCCGCCCAGATCGCGCTGACGCTCAGGGCCGTCGGCGGCCTCACGACCGCCGAGATCGCCCGCGCGCACCTGGTCCCGGAGGCGACGATGGCGCAGCGCATCAGCCGCGCCAAGCAGAAGGTGCGGGGGGCTCCCTTCCGGCAGCCGGGGCCCGCCGACCGCGACGCGCGCCTCGCCGCCGTCCTGCAAGTCCTCTATCTGATCTTCAACGAGGGCTACACGGCGACGTCGGGCCCCGCCCTGCACCGCGCCGACCTCGCCCGCGAGGCCGTCCGGCTGACCCGCGCTGTGCGGCTGCTGCTGCCCCGCGAGGGCGCGGTGACCGGCCTGCTCGCGCTGATGCTGCTCACCGACGCGCGCAGCGCCGCCCGCACCGGACCGCACGGCGAGCTGGTCCCGCTGGACGAGCAGGACCGCTCCCTCTGGGACGCCGCGGCGATCGGCGAGGGCGTCGCGCTGGTGGAGGAGTCCCTGCGCCAGGGCCCGGCGGGCGTCTATCAGGTGCAGGCCGCGATCGCCGCGCTGCACGACGAGGCGGCCCGCGCGGAGGACACCGACTGGCCGCAGATCCTCGCCCTGTACGACATCCTGGTGCGCCGCACCCCGGAGCCCATGGCCGCGCTGGGGCGGGCCGTGGCGGTGGCCATGGTGCACGGCCCGTCGGCAGGGCTCAGCGAACTGGCCGCTCTCGAAGAGCGGTTGGCCGGCCACCACCGGCTCGAATCGGTACGCGGACATCTCCTCGAACGCGCCGGCGACCCGGAAGGGGCACGCGCCGCCTACCAGGTGGCGTCCCAGCGCACGCTCAGCCGACCGGAGTCCCGCTACCTCCAGATGCGGGCGGCACGTCTGACGCCGTGAACGAGACCGACGAACCCGATCATGTAACGCAGATCACAGCAAACGGAATCGGTGGCGAGGGAACGCGACGGCCTATTTCATCGTTGAACAAGATGAGAGCCCCGACCGCGATTCCCCCGTCCGGCCGGGGCTCTCCTCCGTGCGGCACCCGCCGAGGCACCCCAGCCCCCTGCCGCCCCCCTGCCGCCCCACTGGATGTCACCTGAAGTTCGCCACCACTTCGGGACACTGCCACCCCTTCGTGCACGAATATGCCAACCGCACCGCGCGACACCGATCCGGGCGGCATCATGCGTCCATGGACGGTGCCAAGCCTGTGCAGGTCTTGTTCTCACCCGACGAGTACGCCGCCGTGTCCCGGCAGGCCGACCGCCTCGGCATCACACCCGCGGAGTTCATACGCCGCGCCGCCGCCGTCCACGCCGGACGGGAACCGGACACCTGCGACGGCGGCAGCACCCGGCGCGGCGCGGTGGTGCCCCCGGTCCGGCGCTCCACCGACACCCGGAGCACCCCGGCCCTGCAACGGTTCCTGGACACCCTCGCGGCCACCGACCCGGCCCGGGTCCCGCCCCAGCAGCCGGCGGTCCGCAACTGCTCGGGCCCCTGACCGGCGCCCGCGCCCACACGCTCAGGGCAGCACGACCTCCGGCCCGTACAGGTCGAACCACAAGGCCAGATCGAGCGCACGCTCCAGGCCGCGCCGTGACGCCTGCATGATCTGCGGGGTGTCCCGGTGCGCGAGCCGGTGCAGGATGTCGCGGTCGACGAGGCCGAAGACCGGGTGCCCGGGACGCGTCAGGAGGTCCTTGGCGTGCTCCTGGAGCGCGAAGGCGTACTTCGGGTCCTGCGTGGAGGGGTACGGGCTCTTGACCCGGTCGTAGACGGAGCGCGGCAGACTGTCCCTGGCTGCCTCGCGCAGCAGCGACTTCTCCCTGCCGTCGAAGGACTTCAGCGCCCAGGGCGCGTTGTAGACGTACGCGACGAGGCGGTGGTCGCAGAAAGGCACCCGCACCTCGAGCCCCACGGCCATGCTCGCGCGGTCCTTGCGGTCGAGGAGCGAGCGCACGAAGCGCGTCAGGTAGAGATGGCTGACGGTCCGCATGCGGTACTCGAAGTCGCTCTCCCCGTCGAGGCGTTCGACCCCGGCGGCGGCCGTGGCGTAGCTGTCCGCGACGTACGTGGGCACGTCGAGGGCGGCGAGGACGTCGCGCCGCAGGACGCCCGTCTCGTCGCCCAGCGTCTCCGCGTGCCGCACCAGCCACGGGAAGGTGCCGCCCTGCCGGGCCCGCTCGTCGAAGAACTGCCGGTAGCCGCCGAACACCTCGTCCGCCGACTCACCGGACAGGGCGACGGTGGAGTGCTCGCGGATGGCCCGGAAGAGCAGATACAGCGAGGCGTCCATGTCCCCGAAGCCGACGGGAAGATCGCGCGCCGTCAGCATCTTCGCCCGCACGTCGGGGTCGGCGAGCGCCTCGGTGTCCAGGACGATGTCGCGGTGGTCGGTACCGGCGAGGCGCGCCACGTCGTGGGCGTAGGGCGCGTCCGGTGTGCCCCGCATCTCGTCGGCGACGAAGTGCTCGCTCAGGCCCGCGAAGTCGACAGCGAAGCTCCGCAGTGTCTCCCCCGTACCGGCGAGCCGCCCCGCGGCCAGCGCCGCCATCGCGGACGAGTCGAGGCCGCCGGAGAGCAGCACGCAGCGCGGCACGTCGGCCACCAGCTGGCGGCGCACGATGTCGTCGAGCAGCTCGCGCACGGTGGCCACGGTCTCGTCGCGGTCGTGCGGATGCGGGCGGGTCTCCAGACGCCAGTAGGTACGGCTGCGCAGCCCGTCGCGGTCGACGGTCACGACGGTGCCGGGCTCGACCTCGTGCATGCCGTCCCACACGGCGTGCCCCGGCGTCTTGACGAAGGCGAACACCTCGCGGAGTCCGTCGACGGTGACGCGGGGGCGCACGAGCGGGTTGGCCAGGATCGCCTTGGGCTCGGAGCCGAACAGGACGCCGTCCGGGGTCGGGTGGAAGTAGAAGGGCTTGATGCCCATGCGGTCACGGACCATGACCAGGCGCTGCCTGCGCCCGTCCCACACGGCGAACGCGTACATCCCGTTGAGCCGCTCGGCGACGCCCTCGCCCCACTGGAGGTAGCCGCGCAGCACCACCTCGGTGTCGGAGCCGGTCGTGAACGCGTGCCCGTGCCCGGCCAGTTCCGCGCGCAGTTCGGTGAAGTTGTACGTCTCGCCGGAGTAGACCAGGGCGACCGTGCCCTCCGGGGTCGCCGCGGTCATCGGCTGGCGTCCGCCGGGCAGGTCGATGACGGCGAGGCGCCGGTGCCCGAGCGCCGCGGGCCCTTCGGTCCAGGTGCCGCGGTCGTCCGGGCCGCGACACGACATCGTCTCCGTCATCGCGTCCAGGGTCTGCCCGTGCGCCCGCAGATCGCGGTCGAACGACACCCAGCCGGTGATGCCACACATGGGGGTCTCCTCCTGCCGTCCGGCTGCCCACCTCCGGTCGCACGCCGCGAACGGCCGCACGCCGAATTAGATGTAGTAGGCAGCTATCTCTCCAGGCTCCGCCTCGGACGACACGCGGTCAACGCGCCCACGACGCACCGGATCCGCACCACCGCAGCATTCCGGACACCCCGGGGCGAAGGTCAAGGGACCGTCAGGACGCCCCCTGGCCCCGCACCGCGACGGACCGCGTCCGCCTCCAGGGCCACAGGCGCCCGGAACCACACATTCCGGCCACGGGTAAAGAGTCGCTCAACCTTGCGCCGCACCCCGGAGCAGATGCTCGGCGTCCTGACGGGCGTGGTCGATGGCGTCGGAACCACCCCCATGCCGTACGCCACCAGACCGCCCTCGTGCAGCAGCATCAGCGACCTGCCGAGCGACACCGCCCGGCGGGGCGCGTGGGACCGCACCAGGCCGTCCTGGCGCGGCCTGACGGCCCGCGACCTCGCCCGCCGGGCGCTCGTCGGCGCCCTGTCGCAGAGCGGCTACATCCTGACCGTGTACTACGCGATCCAGCTCGGCGTCTCCAGCGGCACGGCGGCGCTGATCGACGGGGCCCAGCCCCTGGTCGCGGGCGCGCTCGCCGGCCCGCTGCTCGGCCAGTACGTGTCCCGCACCCAGTGGCTCGGGCTCGCGCTCGGGCTCACCGGCGTGGCGATCGTGACGGCGGGCGACGCCGCCGCCGGTTCCGGCGTGCCCCGGTGGGCCTACGCCGTGCCGTTCGCCGGCATGCTGTCGCTGGTCGCCACGACCTTCCTGGACCGCCGCACCCGCACCGCGGTCGCGCCGTCCGCCGCGCTGACGGTGCACTGCGTCACGAGCGCGGTCGTCTTCACGGGGCTCGCGCTCGCCACACACCGGGCGGCACCGGTCGCCGAGGTGTCCTTCTGGACGGCGATCGGCTGGCTCGTGGCGCTGTCCACCTTCGGCGGCTACGGCCTGTACTGGCTGATCCTGCGCCGCAGCGGTGTCACCCGCGTGAACACCCTGATGTTCCTGATGGCGCCCGTGACGTCCCTGTGGGGCGCGGCGATGCTCGGGGAGCCGTTCGGCGCGCAGACGGCGCTCGGTCTCGCCATCGCCCTCACGGCGGTGGCGGTGGTGCACCGGGGCTCGGGGCGGGGCCGCGCGGGGGCCGTCGTCACGTCGGCGCCGGGTCCTGCGGAGGCGTCAGACAGGCCTGCACGGCCGGTGCGTAGCGGTCGGTGATCTCCTCTATCGCCGCCGCCCGCAGATGCGGGCCGCGCGCGATGCCGTACATCACCCCGAGTCCGAGCAGCATCCCGACGGCCAGCTCGGCCCGCAGCCCCGCGTCGGGCCCGGACAGCCGGTCACCGAGCCTGCGGACCACCTGCGTACGGAAGTTCGCGCGCAGCACATAGCCGTGCTCGCGGTGCAGCGGGGCGTGGACGATGCGCAGGATGGGGTCGGCGCCGCGTTCGGCCTGGCTGGTGAGCAGGTACCGGACCATGTGCCGGCCGAGGCCGTCGAGGGGGGCGTCCAGGACCGCCTCCGCGTCCTCCTCGAAGGACATGATCCGGGCGAACAGCGCGTCCTTGCTGCCGAAGTACTTGAGAACCAGTGGCGCGCTCACCCCGGCGCGCTCGGCCACGGCCTTCAGCGTGATGTCCGTGTGCGCGTGCCGTGCGAGCAGATGCCGCGCGGCACGCATGATCGCGGCCTTCGTCGTCTCCGCGTCACGCCGCCCGGGGCCCGGCGCGCACGCCGCCGCAGGCGAGGTCGAGCTGGTCATGGCGTCACTTTCCTTCTGCGGACGCCCACTTGGGCGCCCCGTCCGAGCGTAGGGCGCACAGCCGCGCGCGGCCCGCGGTTCGGCCCGACCGGCGACGAGACGCCGATCACGGCCGTCGGCGGTCCGGTGTCGCCACCATCTTTCCCCGAAAGACCGGATGTCGGAAACTCCCGGACAGTCAGGACACGTCCCGAACCCGCGACACACTCGTTTCGGACACCATCTATCGGCCATCCATCAACGCTGAGTGAATGCGAATTCACCCCCGACATCTTTGGCCATGAATTACCATTCACAGGGCATGAGTTGACGGAACGTCGAGAAAGTCACCCGCCCACTCGACGAACGGCACGAACCGCGCCGCCCGTACTTCACCGAACGCCCCTCCGATGCGCAGGAGAAGCCGCACCCGAATAGGTCCAGACCTTCGGCACTCGAAGGTTCGCTCCCCCTCTCCCCCCTTCTCCCCCTCCTCTCCCCTCCTCCCCTCTCTTCTCTCCCCTCTCTTCACACGCACCAGAAGCACTCCCCCGTATCGAGCCGGCCCCCGCGCCCCGACGCCGGGTCCCGGCCCCGCCACGCCCGTGCTGCCGCCACAGCCCGCTCAGCCATACTGCGCGCATGACCAGACTTCGAGTGGGCTTGATCGGTACGGGCCCCTGGGCCACCCAGACGCACGCACCGGTGCTCGCCGCGCACCCCGACGCCACACTGTCGGGCATCTGGGGCCGCCGCCCGCAGGCGGCGGCCGACCTCGCGAACGCGCACGCCACCACGGCGTACGAGGACCTGGACGAGCTGTTCGCGGCCAGCGACGCGATCGCCTTCGCCGTGCCGCCGGACGTGCAGGCGCCGCTGGCGGAACGAGCCGCGGCGGCCGGCCGCCACCTGCTTCTGGACAAGCCGATCGCCACCTCACCGGAGGCGGCGCGCACCCTCGCCGCGGCCGTGGCGAAGGCCGGGGTGGCGTCCGTCGTCTTCTTCACGCTCCGCTTCGCGCCGCCCATGGCCGGCTGGCTGGCGGACCGCTCCCAGGAAGGGCCGTGGTTCACCGCCCGCGCCGACTGGTACAGCTCGTTCTTCGCGGCGGACGGGACCGGCGCGTTCGACTCCCCGTGGCGGGCCGACAAGGGCGGCCTGTGGGACGTCGGCCCGCACGCACTGTCCGTGCTCACGGCCGTACTCGGCGAGGTCACAGCGGTGACGGCGGCGCCGGGACCCGAGGACGCCGTCCATCTGGTCCTGCGGCACGAGAGCGGCGCGTCGAGCACCGCGACGCTCACCCTGCGGGCCCCCGCCGCCGCCGAGGGCCTGGTCCTGGAGTTCCGCGGCGAGCAGGGGACGGCGACGCCGCCGGGGTGGGGCGAGAGCGGCTGGGGCGACTCCACCGATGCATTTCGGTCAGCGGTCGCCGCGCTGGCGCAAGCAGCGGGCGGCGGAAAGCAGCACCCCTGCGACGTCCATTTCGGCTTGCGGGTGACGGACGTCCTCACGGAAGCGGAACGGCAAGTGGCCGCCCGGCGGGCCTCGGAACTTCCGGCCCGGTCGTCGGCTCAGGCCCCTTGAGCCCGCTTCGGACCCTTGCGCCGCCCGTGACAGCACGGGCGGCCGGTACCGTGGCCGCTACGTAATGGCGAGTGACGGCACCGGCCGCAGCCAGTGAACCCAGGAACCGAACCGGGCGGTAACTGGCACGCAGGTACACACTGCTCAGTTTCCGACCACACGGATCGGAATACGAACAACCGGTCCCGCGCACCACCCGACATCGACCCCGTAGGCCTTGGGGGTGCCCAGCGCCGAGGAATTTCAGCCAATTTCACGCTGCTCGAACAAGACGCCCCTGAGTTGTGCCCACGAGCCCACCGACGATCAAACCTGCAGGTCGGTGCTCTCGCGTACTCCATGATGCCGCATCTGCTGATCGTTTTCTTCAGGCAATGTTTATGACCAAAGAAGATGCGAGTATTTAGACTGCTTACGCTCAACTCGGCGTGTACGAAGAGGGATTACCCACCATGAACAAGACGGCGCTGCGCGCTCTGCTCCGTGAACGACGCGCCCTCATCGCCCCCGAATCGCACGGGTTCGTCCGCTCCACGGGCCAGGGACGCCGTGCGCCCGGCCTCTCCCAGCATCAGGTGGACCAGCTCCTCCACCGCACCCTGGGCACCTATCACCGCCTGGAGTCCGGCAACTACCCCAACCCGCCGACCGCCCTCCTGCGCGATGTGGCCCGCCTGTTCGGCCTCAACGAGCAGGAATGGGTCTCTTTGTGCAGATATGCCCTGCTTCAGGACCCCCCGGGGCCCCTCCATCTGTCGGCGGGCAAAGAGGTCCCGGGCGTCTGGCAGGAGGCCGTGGAGGGTGTGCGGCACATGGCCTACGTCACCGACGCCTCCTGGGACATGCTCGCCCACAACGAGGCCTTCACCCGGATGTTCCCCGACGGGCAGGTGCCGTCGAACATCATGCGGTGGATGGTCCTCGACCCGGTGGGCCGCGCCCACCTCCTCGACTGGCAGTCCTCCTGGGCCCCGATGGTCCTCCCCCAGCTGCACGGCGCGCTCGCCTCGCGCCCGGAGGACGAGACGCTCCGCCAGATCGAGAAGGAGGTCCTCGCCGACCCCGACGTCGCCGTCCACTACGGCGCGGGGCGCCCGCATCCCCACCCCGACGGCGACGAGCGCCCCCTCATGCACGCCGAGCTGGGCCCCGGCTGGGTCACGATGTGCGCCGCCCAGCCCTTGACAGCCCCCGGAGCACGACTGATGATCTTGGTGTTCCACCCGGGTGCACAGCGGTCCCACCCGCGCTCCCCCATGCTCAGGTCCAGCTGATCGCACCGCGTGATCGACCGGGCCTCCACGAACGGGTGAGCAGGGCAGGACGCATGTTCGATGTGGTGCAGTACTTTGGGCACGGATCCCCACATCCAACTGCGCCCCGTGGGAGCCACCGCCATGCCTGCTCATGTACTGAGACCCCAGACCGTCCTGGGTGACCACAAGGTCACCACCTCGGAGATCGCCGAGGACGTACGCCTGCACCACCCCGACCATCCACGGCTGCGTGCGTGCCTGCGGGTGATCGAGAACTGCGGGGTCCGTACGCGTTACTTCACGCGCCCGCTGGACTCCCCGACCGTCGCCGGTGCCGCCGGGATCGACGAGCGCACGCGCGTGGTGTTCGCCGACGTGCTCGCGATGGCGGAGCGGGCGGCGTTCGCGGCACTCGACGCGGCCGGCCTCGAGGCGGGGGACATCGACGCCATCGTGACCACGCACACCACGAGCTGGACCGTCCCGAATCTCGACATCAACCTGATCGAGCGCCTCGGCCTGCGCCCCACCGTGCGCCGCGTCGCTCTCACCACGGTGGCGTGCCCTGGTGGTGCCCAGGCGCTCATCCGCGCCGCCGACCTGGTGGCCGCGCGGCCCCGGAGCAAGGTCCTGGTGATCGCCGGCGAGGCCCTGTCCGGCATCTATCACCACTCCGACACCAGCATCGAGTCGATGATCTACAAGGCGCTCTTCGGGGACGCCGCGGCGGCGACGGTCGTCACCGGGGAGCAGCTCGGCCCCGGCCTCATGATCGAGGACACCTTCGAGTACGTCCTGCCGAACAGCGTCGAGCGCCAGGCGGGCCTGGTCGACCGCGGCGGCATCCATTTCGTGTCCACGAAGCAGGCGCTGTCCGCGGCCAATGACGTGCTGCCCCAGCTCAAGGCCTGGATCGGCACCGATCATCCCGAGTTCGCCGTCATCCACCCCGGAAGCCCACGGATCATCACGGACACTGCGGCAGCCCTCGGCCTCAGTGATCACGATGCGCGGCACTCCAGCGAGACGCTCGCGCATGAAGGCAACATCGGTGGTGTCAGTGTGTTGCGCGTGCTCGAACGCACGCATGCCGAGCCGCCTGCGGGCGGTGCACGGGGTTACACCGTCGCCTTCGGTCCTGGTTTCGCCACCGCGGCACTGCGCTGCCGCTGGCTGTCCTGACCGGTCCGCCCTCCGCGGCTCCTCGCCGCCGCTGTCGTCCCTCGCGCCGCCTCCTCTCATCCGCCGGTGCGCTCGCCTGTCTTTTGTCGGTGCGCTCACCTGTCGGTGTTCGGTCTGCTCGCCTGTCGGTGTTCGGTCTGCTCGCCTGTCGGTCTTCGGTCTGCTCGCCTATCGGTTGTCGGTGTGCTCACGTGTCGGTCTTCGGTCTGCTCACCTGTCCGTCCGGGCGTCGCTGCCGGTCCGAGGTCTCTCGAACACCGCCTGTGACGCACTCTGCCCCACATACCGGGTGGTACCGGCGCTCTTTACCATGACTTTGTACGCCGCGTCCGTGGACTTGTACGCCGTGTCCAACGGCGGTGGACTCGGCACGCCCTGGTGCCACTTGCGTTCCGCCCGCTGGCCTGCCCCTCGCTCTGGCCCCCGCCCTGCCGTTTGTTCCGGCCCTCGCCCTGTCCCCTGTTCCGGGATGCGCCTCCGTTCCGGCGTTCCGGGATGCGCCTCGTCCCTGCCATGCTTCGATCCTCCGCCCGGCCGGGGCTTCGCGGGGTCGTCCTTTCGGCTATTCCGATCCGTCCACGTGGCCGATGGCGCTCCCCGGCTGCGCCGGACAGGCTGGAGGGATGTTCACGGCGCGGAATCCCAGGTGGTGGCTCAGGGCGGCGGGGGCCGCAGGCGTGTGCGCGCTGACGGCGGCCCTTGTCGCGGGCGCGCCGAGGTACCACGCGCCCGCCGAGCACGACGAGCCCCGCGCCGCCGCCGCGCCGGACGCCGGCGCGGACCCGTGGCTCGACGCCGTCGCCCTCACCGTCGCGGTCGCCGTCTCCACGGCCGTCCTCCTGCTGCTGCGCCGCCGCGCACCCGGAAGGAGGACGGACAGCTGATGCTGCACACGCTGTACCTGACAGGGATCGCCGCCTTCGCCGCCAGTGGAGTCCTCGCCGCGCACCGGGCGCGGATGGATCCGTTCGGCGGGCTCGTGCTCGCCTTCGTAGCCTCCATTTCCGGGGGCACGCTGCGCGATCTCATCCTCGACCGCCACCCCCTGTACTGGACGCACGACTGGGTCCTGCTCACGATCGTCGGCTGCACGGGCGTGGCCACGATGCTGTATCTGCGCCACCGCGAGCTCCCGCAGCGCACGCTGATGGTGGTGGACGCGGTCGGCCTCTCCGTCGTCACGGTCATGGGCGCCCAGGCCGCCCTCGACGCCCGTGTCACCCCCCTGGCCGTGATCATCCTGGCCGTCCTCACGGGCGTGACGGGCGAAGTCGCACGCGATGTGCTGTGCGGGCAGTTCCCACCGCTGCTGCTGCGCGAAGAGGTGTACGCGACGGCGGCCCTCGCGGGCGCCCTGTGCTATCTGGGCCTGCACCACGCGGGTGCCTCCCCGACCGCGACCACGGTGACGTCCGCCGGGCTCGTGCTGGCCCTCAGGCTGGCGGCGATCACGAAGTCGCTGCATCTGCCGCCGCTGTCCCGGGCGACGGGCAAGCCGGATGCCGCCCCTTCGCACCCCCCGCGCACGCACCCCCCGCACTCGGACCCGGCGCGCACGGACGCGGACGTCTGACCCACCCGCCCCGCACCGCAACGCCCCGCACCGGAAATCCCGTTGCCGCGGGCGGCCCTCCTTGCTGAAGTGTGCGCATGGATCACTCAGCGGTACTCGCCGCGTACGACAGGCAGATACGGCAGAACCTGGAACCGGACGGACCCGGGGTGCTGATCGAGCGGGTGGACGGCGTCGTCCGGCGCGTGGCCGCGGCGCACGACTGGAACGGTGTCCTCTGGTCGGACCTCGAAGAGTCCACCGCGGACGAGTCGATCGCCGCGCAGGTGCGTCACTTCACCTCCCTCGGCCTGTCCTTCGAGTGGAAGACGTACACGCACGACCTCCCCGCCGACCTGCCCGAACGGCTGCTCGCCGCGGGATTCACCGCCGAGCCCTCCGAGGCCCTCATGGTCGCCGACGTCGAGGAGCTGCCCCTGGACACCGCTCCGCCCGAGGGGATCCGGCTGCTCCCGGTCACGGACGCGGACGGCGTGCGCCGCATGACCGAGGTGCACGAGCAGGCCTTCGGCACGGACGGCACCGACCTCGGCCGGCAACTGCTCGACCAGCTCACCACGGCGCCGGATTCGGTCGCCGCGGTCGTGGCCATGGCCGGTGACGTGCCGGTCAGTTCGGCGCGCATCGAGTTCCGCCCCGGTACGGACTTCGCCGGACTGTGGGGCGGCGGCACCGTGGCCGAGTGGCGTGGCCGCGGCATCTACCGCTCCCTGATCGCCCACCGCGCCCGCATCGCCGCGGAGCGCGGAGTGCGTCACCTCCAGGTCGACGCGTCCGACGACAGCCGCCCGATCCTGCTCCGGCTCGGCTTCACGGAACTGGCCACGACGACGCCGTACGTGTACGAGGCGCCGCCCGCTCAGGCAGCGTGACGGCGCGTCTCCGGACGAGCCGACCGTGACCGGTGTCAGGTGTTGGGCGGCGTCTCGTCCGGGAAGATCTTCGTGACGATCTTCCCGTCCTTCGTCACATAGCCGTGCAGCATGCCGGGGCTGCTGTGCGGCGCGTCGAACTCGCCGTCGGGCGCGAGGGCGATCACGCCGCCGTCGCCACCGAGCCCCGGCAGCCGCTTGACGATCACTTCGTAGGCGGCCGACGCGACACCGGCGCCCTTGAACTCCATGAGGTTCGAGATCGTCGACGTGGCGGCGCCCCGGATGAACACCTCGCCGGCGCCCGTGGCGCTCGCGGCGACGGTGCCGTTCTTGGCGTACGTCCCCGAGCCGATCAGGGGTGAGTCGCCCACACGGCCGGGCAGCTTGTTGGTCATGCCGCCCGTTGAGGTGGCCGCCGCCAGGTCGCGTTTCCTGTCGACGGCGACCGCCCCGACCGTGCCCTTGGACTGGGCGTCGGCGAGCGCGGCGGGAGAGTCGTCGGCCGTCGGCCCGCCCTCGGCCGTCCGCCCGCCCTCGGTCCTCCGACCGTCCGAGCCGCCGTTCCCGCCTCCACGTGCCCGATCGTCCTTCTCCTGCTCCTTGGCGGCCATCAGGGCGTCCCAGCGGGCCTGCGTCCAGTAGTAGTCCTGCGTGACGGTCCTCAGGCCGTGGCGGGCCCCGAAGTCGTCGGCGCCCTCGCCCGCGAGCAGGACGTGCGGGGACTTGTCCATCACCGCGCGGGCACCGGCGATCGGATTGCGCAGGCTCTTGACCCCCGCCACCGCGCCCGCCCTCAGGTCCGTGCCCCGCATGATCGACGCGTCCAGTTCGTGCCCCGCGTCCGCGGTGAACACGGCGCCCTTGCCCGCGTTGAACAGCGGGTTGTCCTCCAGCTTCTCCACCGCCGCCTGCACGGCGTCGGTGCTGGAGCCGCCCTTGCCCAGGACCTTGTTGCCTGCGCGCAGAGCCGCGGCGAGCCCGTCCCGGTACGCCTTCTCCCGCTCCGGAGAGGTCTTGTCCCGGTCGAGCGCCGTCCCGGCCCCGCCGTGCACGGCGAGGACCACGTCTTGCGCGTCCGGCTCGGCCTTGCCGGTGGGCCGCTCGCCGTGTGCCGCGGGGGCCGGGCGGTCGTCCGGTGCGCCGCCCCCGGCGCCCCCGTCAAGGGGAACGGCGAGCACCGTCACAGTGACCGCCGCCGCGGTGGCGAGGGCGGGGATCAGCCAGGTCAGGGGGCGTCTGCGCATCGGCACTCCTCGGCAGAGGGAACGCGGGCGTCCACGGTAATGGCATGACCATGGCGCCTACCAGAGCGCCTCCCGCGCCCCGGCCGCACCTCGCGCACCCCTTGGCCGGCGGTCCCTCCGCACCCTGCGGCCCACGACCTCTCCGCACCCCACGCCTCAGCGGATCGGCAGCCCCGAGAGCGTGCGGGCGATGACCAGGCGCTGGATCTCGCTCGTACCCTCGAAGATCGTATAAATCGCGGCATCCCGGTGCATGCGTTCCACCGGGTACTCACGGATGTAGCCGTTGCCGCCGAGGATCTGGATCGCCTGGGCGGTGACCTTCTTGGCGGTCTCGCTGGCGAACAGCTTGGACATCGAGCCCTCGGCCGACTCGAACTTCTTGCCCGTGGTAGCCATCCAGGAGGCACGCCACACGAGCAGCCGGGCCGCGTCGATCTGCGTCCGCATGTCGGCCAGCTGGAAGGCGACACCCTGGTTGTCGATGATCGGTCGGCCGAACTGCGTACGCGTCCTGGCGTATTCGAGGGCCTCTTCGTACGCCGCGCGTGCCGTACCCACCGCCATCGCGCCGACCGCGGGACGGGAGGCCTCGAAGGTCGCCATGGCGGCGTTCTTCAGGCGCTCGCCCCCGCTCTTCGCACGCTCACGCGCGCGTGCCAGACGCTCGTCCAGCTTGTCCTTGCCGCCGAGGAGGCAGGAGCCGGGAACGCGCACGTCCTCCAGGACGACCTCGGCGGTGTGCGAGGCGCGGATGCCGTGCTTCTTGAACTTCTGCCCCTGGGACAGGCCCGGGGTGCCCGGCGGCACGATGAAGGACGCGTGGCCCTTGGAGCCGAGTTCGGGGTCGACGACCGCGACGACGACGTGGACCGCCGCGATGCCGCCGTTGGTCGCCCAGGTCTTGGTGCCGTTCAGGACCCACTCGTCCTTGGCCTCGTCGTACACGGCGCGGGTGCGCATGGACGCCACGTCGGAGCCCGCGTCCGGCTCGGAGGAGCAGAAGGCGGCGACCTTCACGTCGTTCACGTCGCCGTACATCTGCGGGATCCAGGTGCCGATCTGCTCCTCGGTGCCGTTGGCGAGGACGCCGACCGCCGCGAGGCCGGTGCCGACGATGGACAGGGCGATGCCCGCGTCGCCCCAGAAGAGCTCCTCCATGGCCATCGGTATGCCGAGCCCGGTCGGGTCGAAGAACTGCTGGGCGTAGAAGTCCAGGGAGTAGATCCCCACCTTCGCCGCCTCCTGGATGACGGGCCAGGGCGTCTCCTCGCGCTCGTCCCACTCGGCGGCCGCGGGGCGGATCACGTCGGCCGCGAACCCGTGGAGCCAGTCCCGGACCTCCTTCTGCTCGTCGTTGAGCTCCATGGTGAACTCGGCCATGACTCCTCCAGGACTGCGGAACCCTGCTACGTTACTTGCGGTAACCGGAGTCTGTTACTGGCCGGTAGCCGATGTCAACTCCCGGCAGCCCGTTCGATGCGCACCCGCGCGCGAGTGTTACGTTGCGCGTGCGTCAGGCAACTGGACGGGCGGAGAGAGCACCTCATGGAGACCACGCAGCGGACCGATCAGCAACGGTCCGCCGAGCAACGGCGGCGCGAACTTCTCGAGGCGGCCGACCGCGTCGTCCTCCGTGAGGGACCCGGAGCCTCGATGAACGCCATCGCCGCCGAGGCGGGCATCACCAAGCCCATTCTGTACCGGCACTTCGGCGACAAGGGCGGCCTGTACGCGGCCCTGGCCAAGCGGCACACCGACGCGCTGCTCGCCTCGCTGCGGGACGCCCTGGACGCCCCCGCGGAGCGCAGGGAGCGGGTGGAGGCGACGCTCGACACCTACCTCGCGGCCATCGAGGCCCGTCCGCAGGTCTACCGCTTCCTGATGCATCCTTCGGAGGCCGCCCAGCCCGGCGAGCAGAGCGGCGAGAGCGGCTTCGACGTCGGCCTGCACTCCGCGCCGCTCCTGCGCAGGCTCGGCGAGGAGCTGGCCGAGGTGATCGAGGAGCGGGTCGACCTCGGCCCGCAGAGCACCCAGCTCGCGCGCGTGTGGGGGCACGGCATCGTCGGCATGATGCACGCGGCCGGGGACTGGTGGCTCGGCGAACGGCCCTGCTCCCGCGCCGAATTGGTGCAGAGCCTCGCCGACCTGCTCTGGGGGAGGCTCGCGGCGGCGGGCAACCGCGTGGGCGGGCCCGGCTTCTGAACCGGCACCGGCGCCGCCCGACGCCGTGGCAGCCGCGCGAAGCTCAGGCGGTCGCCGCCCAGGGCGCCCGCGCCGCCTGCCGCAGCACCCTGCGCCGGCGCCACCCGGTGACGTGGTCGGTGTACACGCCGCCCTCCAGGTGGTCGTACTCGTGCTGGAGGCAGCGCGCGAAGAACCCGGTGCCGTGCACCCGCACGGCCTCCCCGCGCAGTGTGACTCCTTCGAGGACCGCGTGGTCGAAGCGCGGGGTCGCCGCCTCCAGACCGGGCAGCGAGAGACACCCCTCGGGACCGCGGACGCTCACGCCGTCCACGTCGACGAGGCGCGGGTTCACGAGGTGCCCGAGGTGGCGCACGTCCTCGTCGTCCGGGCAGTCGTACACGAACACCCTGAGGCCCTCGCCGATCTGGTTGGCCGCAAGGCCGACGCCGTTCGCCGCGTACATCGTGGCGAACATGTCCTCCACGAGCGCGGCGAGGCCCGGACCGAAGTCGGTCACCTCGTCGCAGGCGGAGTGCAACCCGGGGTCGCCGAGCAGGGTCAGGGGTCGTACGCGCCCTGAGGCGCCCGGGATCGAGCCGTGTCGCATGGCGGCAAGAGTACGGTCCAGAGGACACCAGGGGGCATTCGCGCCCGTGCACAGGAGGTGTGATTCGGGCTTGTCAGTCGATCTCGATAGGCTGGCCCGACACGATGCCGGGCAGGCGCGGTGCCGTACGCAAGGAGGATCCAGAACGATGGCAGGACACCCTGGCAGTGGAGACCCGCTGTCGCCTCGGGCCAAGCTGGCCGTGACGGCGGGCAAGGCGGCCGCGGCGGTGTCGCGCGTGGCAGGCCGCGGCAGCGGTTCGGTGATCGGCGGCAAGGTGGCCCTCAGGCTCGACCCGGAGCTCCTGGGACGCCTGGCCACGCACCTGGACGTGGTGCTCGTCTCGGCCACGAACGGCAAGACGACCACGACGCGGTTGATCGCCGAGGCGCTGCGGGCCAGCGGCCCGGTCGTCTCCAACGCCCTCGGCGCGAACATGCCCGCCGGGATCACCTCCGCGCTCGCCGGCGGCTCCGACGCCCGGTTCGGCGTGATCGAGGTCGACGAGAAGTACCTCGCGGGTGTCGCCCGTGACGTCTCGCCGAAGGCGATCGCGCTCCTGAACCTCTCCCGCGACCAGCTCGACCGCGCCGGTGAGACCCGCATGCTCGCCGAGAAGTGGCGTGAGGGCCTCGCCGGTTCCAAGGCTGTCATCATCGCGAACGCCGACGACCCGCTGGTCGTCTGGGCCGCCTCCTCCTCGCCGAACGTGGTGTGGGTCGCCGCGGGCCAGGCGTGGAAGGACGACGCCTGGTCCTGCCCGGCCTGCGGCGGCGTCATGCAGCGCCCCGGCGACGACTGGTACTGCGGCGAGTGCGGCTTCCGCCGCCCCCAGCCGAGCTGGGCACTCTCCGGGGACTACGTACTCGATCCGCACGGCTCGGCCTGGCCGATCCACCTCCAGCTCCCCGGCCGCGCGAACAAGGCGAACGCCGCCTCGTCCGCCGCCGTCGCCGCCGTCTTCGGGGTGCCCCCGCAGGTCGCCCTGGAGCGGATGTACCAGGTGCAGGCGGTCGCGGGCCGCTACGACGTCGTGCAGTTCCAGGGCCGCGATCTGCGGCTGCTCCTCGCGAAGAACCCGGCGGGCTGGCTCGAAACGTTTTCGCTGATCGACCCGCCGCCGGCCCCGGTGCTCCTGTCGGTGAACGCCCGCGGCGCGGACGGCACGGACACCTCCTGGCTGTGGGACGTGGACTACACCCGGCTCGCCGGGCACCCGATCTTCGTCCTCGGCGACCGCAAGCTGGACCTCGCGGTCCGCCTGGAGGTCGCGGGCCTCGACTTCCGGGTGTGCGAGACCCTCGACGAGGCCGTGCAGCTCGCTCCGCCCGGCCGCATCGAGGCGATCGCGAACTACACCGCGTTCCAGGACCTGCGCCGCCGCGTCGGCAACTGACGCCACGGAACACCTCGGAGCACCACGGAGCACCGCGGAATGCCACCGCGGAGCACCGCGGACCTCCCGGTACTCCGAGCACGTCATCCGGCACTCCGAGATCTTCGTCCGCCACTCCGAGACCTTCGTCCGGCACTTCGAGACCTTCGTAGGGACCAATGAGCATGAGCGACAACAGCCTGCGGCTGGTGTGGGTCTACCCCGACCTGCTGAGCACGTACGGCGACCAGGGCAACGCCCTCGTGGTGGAGCGGCGCGCCCGCCAGCGCGGTTTGCAGGTCGAGCGGTACGACGTCCGCAGCGACCAGCCCGTGCCGACCTCCGGTGACATCTATCTCATCGGCGGCGGCGAGGACCGTCCGCAGCGTCTGGCCTCCGAGCGGCTGCGCCGCGACGGCGGCCTCCAGCGGGCCGTGGGCAACGGCGCCATCGTCTTCTCGGTGTGCGCGGGCTACCAGATCCTCGGCAACGAGTTCATCAACGACCTCGGCCAGCGCGAGCCCGGCCTCGGCCTGCTCGACGTGGTGTCCACGCGCGGCGAGGGCGAGCGCTGCGTGGGCGACGTCCTCGGGGACATCGACCCGCAGCTCGGCCTGCCCGAGCTCACCGGCTTCGAGAACCACCAGGGCATCACGCATGTCGGCCCCGGCTCGCGCCCCTTCGCCCGGGTCCGTCTCGGCAAGGGCAACGGCACCGGCGACGGCACGGAAGGCGCGTACAACGGCACGGTCTTCGGGACGTACATGCACGGTCCCGTGCTCGCCCGCAACCCGCTCGTCGCGGACCTGCTCCTGAAGCTGGCCCTCGACGTGAACGCGCTGCCGCCCACGGACGACCGCTGGTACGAGGCTCTGCGCGGGGAGCGGATCTCCGCCGCCCAGCAGCAGCCCGCGTAGCGCCTCCGGCGGGGTGGGCGGTCCCTTGGTTGTGCGGGGCGGGCGGCTTGCCGTTTGTCGCGCTGCGCGCTCGTCCTCAAACGCCGGACGGGCTGGAATCTCCCGTCCGAACGCCGGACCGGCTGGGATCCCCCGTCCGAACGCCGGACCGGCTGGAATGCTCGTGCACCGTCCGCCGGACGGGCTGGAAGCTCGTGCACCGTCCGGCGGGTGGCTGCGGGACCGAAGGGAGTGCACGCCGTCCGGCGGTCGGCTCCAGCGATGCTCTGTCCACCTGGCGGGCGGGCCTGTGGCTGTGGGGCTCCCGCCGGTAGGGTGGGCGAGATCCAGCCGGACGACGTGGTCCGGTCACCGGCCCACGTAGCAAAGGTATTCCGCGCTATGCGCATTGGTGTCCTGACCTCCGGCGGCGACTGCCCCGGCCTGAATGCCGTCATCCGCTCGGTCGTCCACCGCGCCGTCGTCGACCACGGCGACGAGGTCATCGGCTTCCACGACGGCTGGAAGGGCCTGCTGGAGTGCGACTACCGCAAGCTGGACCTGGACGCGGTCGGCGGCATTCTGGCGCGCGGCGGCACGATCCTCGGCTCCTCGCGGGTGCAGCCCGCCCACCTTCGTGACGGCGTCGAGCGCGCCAAGGGCCATGTCGTCGACCTCGGCCTCGACGCGATCATCCCGATCGGCGGCGAGGGCACGCTCAAGGCCGCCCGGCTCCTCTCGGACGCGGGCCTGCCCATCGTCGGCGTGCCGAAGACCATCGACAACGACATCGCCGTCACCGATGTGACGTTCGGCTTCGACACGGCGGTCGGTGTCGCCACCGAGGCCCTCGACCGCCTCAAGACCACCGCCGAGTCCCACCAGCGCGTCCTGATCGTCGAGGTCATGGGCCGGCACACCGGCTGGATCGCGCTGCACTCCGGCATGGCGGCAGGCGCCCACGCCATCGTCGTACCGGAGCGGCCCTTCGACATCGAGGAGTTGGCGGCGAAGGTCGGCGAGCGCTTCGAGGCGGGCAAGAAGTTCGCGATCGTCGTGGCCGCCGAGGGCGCCAAGCCGCGCGAGGGCACCATGAAGTTCGACGAGGGCGCCAAGGACGTCTACGGCCACGAGCGGTTCGCGGGCATCGCCCGCCAGCTCTCCCTCGAACTGGAGCAGCGCCTCGGCAAGGAGGCCCGCCCGGTGATCCTCGGCCACGTCCAGCGCGGGGGCACGCCGACGGCGTACGACCGGGTGCTCGCCACCCGCTTCGGCTGGCACGCCGTGGAGGCCGTGCACCGCGGCGAGTTCGGCAACATGACCGCGCTGCGCGGCACGGACATCGCGATGGTGCCGCTCGCCGAGGCCGTCGAGACGCTGAAGACGGTGCCCGACGAGCGGTACGCGGAAGCGGAGTGCGTGCTCTGACGCCCGCCCCACCGAAGCCCTGGAACCGCCCCCGGTCGCCGACGCGGCCGGGGGCGGTTCTACGCTGGTGCCGACACACAGCGCACAATCGGCACGAAACAGGAGCCAGCGGATGGATCACAGCGGGCACGGCATGCATGGCATGAACATGGATCTGCCGCCGTTCACGCTGGGGCGCGGGCTCGAACCCTCGGCCGACCCCTTCTTCCTCATCGGCTGCCTGGTGGCCCTCGCCCTGTACGGGTGGGGGGTCGTGCGCCTGGTGCGGCGCGGCGACAAGTGGCCGGTGGGCCGCACGGTGTCCTTCGTCATCGGCGTCCTGACCGTGCTGCTCGTGATGTGCACCAAGCTCAACGATTACGGCATGGTCCTGTTCAGCGTGCACATGGTGCAGCACATGGTGATCAGCATGCTGTCGCCGATCCTGCTGCTCATGGGCGCGCCGATCACGCTCGCGCTCAGGGCGCTGCCGGTGGCGGGCCGCGGCCGCAAGGGCCCGCGCGAGCTGCTCCTCGCCCTGCTGCACAGCCGGTACGTACGGATCATCACGCATCCGGCGTTCACCATTCCGCTGTTCATCGCGAGCCTCTACGCGCTCTACTTCACCCCGCTGTTCGACACCCTGATGGGCTCCAAGGTCGGCCACATCGGCATGATGGTCCACTTCCTCGCCGTCGGCCTGGTCTTCTTCTGGCCGATCATGGGTGTGGACCCGGGGCCGCACCGCCCCGGCTATCTGATGCGGATGCTGGAGCTGTTCGCGGGCATGCCGTTCCACGCGTTCTTCGGCATCGCCCTGATGATGGCGTCCGAGCCGATGGTGGGAACGTACAAGAATCCCCCGGCGTCCCTCGGTGTCGAGGCGCTGGCGGACCAGAACGCCGCGGGCGGCATCGCCTGGGCGTTCAGCGAGATCCCCTCGGTGCTCGTCCTGCTCGCTCTGCTCTTCCAGTGGTACCGCTCCGACCAGCGCGAAGGCCGTCGCAAGGACCGTGCGGCGGACCGGGACGGAGACAAGGAGCTGGAGGAGTACAACGCCTATCTGGCCTCACTGGCGGCACGCGGACGCTAGCGGCAGAGCCGCATCGCGGGTGAGGATGGCCTCAGGCCACGGTCACGGCGCTCCGGGAACCGGACGCCCGACCTGCGTTTGAGGAGGCAGGGCGATGCCTGGTTCTACGAAGACGATGGGCGCGTTCACCATCGGGGGTCTGGTGATGGTGACCGCCTACACGGTGGTGCTCGGGAGCAACGGCTGGCTGTGGTTCGGCTGGGTGGTGCTCGGGCTGCTCACGGTGGCGATGGTGTTCGCGCGGGCGTCCTGAGGTGGGCGCGCGCGGGAGTCCGGAAGCGGGCGCGCGCGGGCGTCCGGAGGGGGCGCGCGCCGGAGGGGCGTGGTTGAGCGGCGGGGACAGTGGCAGCGGCAGCCCCAGCCGCAACCGCGAACGGGCTCAGAAGCGGAAGACGTGCCCCGTGCTCGCGCCCAGCTCGCACGCGTTGCCGTAGGTCTTGCGCCACCCCACGGGCCTGCCGCGGTGCTCCCCTTCGGCGGTGACGGTGACGGGCGCGTACTCCTTGGTGCAGAGCTGGTCCCGTGCGACCGGCAGGGAGTCGAAGTCACCGCCTGCCGCGTCCAGCTCGGCGCAGGCGCGCGCCGCGTGCGGGTGATGCCCCGACGGCTCGGGCGCGCACCGCAGCACGAGGCCTCGGATCCAGGTGTTCGCGTCGCCGGAGACGGTGAGGAGGAGGCCGCCCCGCCGCTCCGGGGCCCCGGTGCCGGGAGCCGCCGCGGCCGGCGCGACGGCCGCGGCGAGCGCGAGCAGGGTGGCCGCGGTGACAGTGATCGGGCGCATGGGACCTCCGGGGGCAGCGACGGCCGCCGGTCACGGACGGTGGTGTAGGGAGCGTCGGCGGTGACGTCGGGCGATTGACAGCGGGCACGGGCCAGAGCACCCGCACGGCCCCGGCTCGGGCAAGCCGCCACGCCGCCGGTTCCCCCACATGGGCGCACGAGGCCCACAAGCGTCCGTACACCTCACCCGTATACGCCGCACCCGTACGGGCCATCGGCCCGCCGGGGATCACATGCACGCACGATCGACAAGGACCCGAACGGGCTCTCGCGTCCGCGCCGCCGATTGACTACTGTGCGTGGGCACCACCCCCGGGGGAAGGCGGCGCCCGCATGTTCTACCTACTGCTCAAGTATGTGATCCTCGGGCCACTGCTCCGGTTGATGTTCCGGCCCAGGATCGAGGGCCTGGAGCACATCCCGGAGCACGGCGCGGCCATCGTGGCCGGCAACCATCTGTCGTTCTCCGACCACTTCCTGATGCCCGCCATCATCAAGCGGCGCATCACGTTCCTGGCGAAGGCCGAGTACTTCACGGGCCCCGGCATCAAGGGCCGGCTCACCGCCGCGTTCTTCCGCAGTGCCGGGCAGATCCCGGTCGACCGCTCCGGCAAGGAGGCGGGCCAGGCCGCGATCCGCGAGGGCCTCGGTGTGCTGCGCAAGGGCGAGCTGCTCGGCATCTACCCCGAGGGCACCCGCTCGCACGACGGGCGCCTGTACAAGGGCAAGGTCGGGGTCGCCGCGATGGCGCTGCGGGCGCAGGTGCCGGTGATCCCGTGCGCCATGATCGGCACGTTCGAGGCGCAGCCGCCGGGGAAGGTCGTACCGCGCTTCCGGCGTGTGACGATCCGCTTCGGCGAGCCGCTGGAGTTCTCCCGCTATGCCGGGATGGACGGCGAGAAGGCGGTCCTGCGCGCGGTCACGGACGAGCTGATGTACGCGATCCTCGGCCTGTCCGGACAGGAGTACGTGGACAAGTACGCCGCCGTGGTGAAGGCGGAGGAGGAAGCGGAGCGGGCGGCGGACGGCGGACGCCGCGTACAGGACCGGAAGTTCCCGAGGATGCCGCTCAGCTGAGCCCCCGTACTCCTGCTGCTGGGGGATCGCACCAGACCGGGCCTGGTGCGATCCCCCAGCAGCGAGGGTTGTCAGTCGCCTGTTACGGCTTGGGGGTGGCGTGCGGGGCGCACGTCACGTCGCGGCTGTCCAGCTTGCCGTCGAGCAGGTAGGAGTCCACGCGCTCGTTGAGGCAGGGGTTCACCAGGTTGGTGATGCCGTGCGACCCCGCGTCCTTCTCCGTGATCAGACGCGAGCCCTTGAGGCGCTTGTGCAGCTCGACCCCGCCCGGGTACGGCGTGGCGGCGTCACGGGTGGCCTGGGCGATGAGGACGGGCGGCAGGCCCTTGCCGGTCCTGACCTCGACGGGCTTGTGCTGCTTGCTCTTCCAGGTCGCGCACGGCAGGTTCATCCAGGCGTTGGCCCAGGTCATGAACGGGTGGTCCTTGTGGATGCGGGTGTTGTCCCGGTCCCACTTCTTCCAGCTCGTGGGCCACTTGGCGTCGGCGCACTCGACGGCGGTGTACACGGCGTTGCTGTTCTCCGACGCCTTGTTGCCCGCGATGTCGGACAGGTCGGGGCTCGCGGCCTCGATCAGCGGCTTGGTGTCACCGGCGACGTACTTGCTCCAGTTGGTCGCGATGGAGACCCAGGTGGAGTCGTAGTAGGGCGCGTTCTGGAAGTAGGCGACGAGCTCGGCCGGGCCGACGACGCCGTTCAGCGGGTTCCGCTTCGCCGTCGCGCGCAGCTTCTCCCACTGTCCGCGCACCTTGTCGTAGGTGTCGCCGAGGTGGAAGGTCGCGTCGTACTTGGCGACCCAGGTCATCCAGTCCTTCAGCCGCGTCTCGAAGGCGACGTCCTGGTCGAGGTTGGCCTCGTACCAGATCTTCTCCGTGGACGGGTTCACGACCGAGTCGAAGACCATGCGGCGCACGTGTGAGGGGAAGAGGGTGGCGTAGACGGCACCGAGGTAGGTCCCGTACGAGACACCCACGTAGTTGAGCTTCTTCTCACCGAGCGCGGCGCGGATGACATCCAGGTCACGGGCGGTGTTGGGCGTCGTCATGTGCGGCAGCATGGCGCCGCTGCGCTCCTTGCAGCCCTCCGCGTACTCGGCGGCGAGCTTGCGCTGGGCGCGCTTGTCGGCCGCGGAGTCGGGGACCGGGTCCAGCTTGGGCGCCTTCACGAACTCCTGCGGGTCGACGCAGGAGATGGGCGCGGAGTGGCCGACGCCGCGCGGCTCGAATCCGACGAAGTCGTAGGCCTTGGCGGCCTTCTCCCACAGCTTGTTCTTCGCGGTGACGCGGGTGGGGAAGCGCAGGCCGGAGGCGCCGGGGCCGCCGGGGTTGTAGAGGAGCGCGCCCTGGCGCTCGTCCTTGCTCCCCGTGTTGCCGATGCGGTCGACGGCGAGCTTGATCTGCTTGCCGTACGGCTTGGCGTAGTCGAGCGGCACGGTGACCCAGCCGCACTGGATGGGCTTGGCGAGCCCCCAGTCCTCCGGACAGTCCGCCCAGTCGATGCCCTTCTTGGCGGCCCGCAGAGCGGCGACGGCGGCACCGGCCTGCTCCCGGTCCTTGGCGGACGCGGCATGGCCGCGCCCCTGCTCAGCACTGGCATCGGCGCTCGCGGCCGGCGCGGCGAGCGCCCCCGCTATCAGCGTCGCCACGACGAGTGTGCCCGCGGATCCGAACGTCACCGTCCGTCTGGTCCGCGTGGTCATCGGGGTACGACTCAAGTGGGGCCTCCCGCACATCGATTCGGTCGTTCGCTCGGTACGGGGATACTTGCGTCTGCGTGGTCCCTGACAACAGGGGGGTCGGCTGTTTTTTGCCAATCCGATAAACGGATCGGCCAGTACCGGTGAGCGGCGCGGAGCGAGGCGGTAGGGGTTGGCCCGGGGGCGTGGGGCGGTCAGGGCAGGTGGTGGAGGGCCTCGTCGAGGGTGTGGCGGAGGTGGAGGGCGTTCGGGGAGAGGGCGGTGATCAGGGCGCCGGGGCCGGGGAGGGGGGTCAGGGACGCGTGAGGGGTGAGCATCGTGGGCGTGGGGGGCTTTTCGGTGAAACCGGGGTCGATCAGGATCAGTTGGCCGAGGGCTCTGTGGCCGCCCAGGACCGCCGGGCCGTCCCAGCCGCCAGGAGCGCCTGGGCCGCACGTCAGCTCCTGGTCCAGGAGGGGGCGGCCCCCAACGCGTACCGTGAGGCGGCTGCGGAGCAGGCCGGGGTCCTCGTCGGCCCGGCCGAGGACCTGCTCCTCACGCAGGACGAGGCGTCCGCCGGCCTCGACGTCCGCCACCGTCGTGACGCGCAGCTCGCTGCCCTGTACCGAGATCAGCTGTTCCGGTAGCCAGCGCAGCTCCGCCCCCGCGGCCACGGTCAGGCGCACGTCGTACGCGGCCGGCGCCCCGTCCTGGCCCGGCAGCGCGATCGTGGCCGCCGCCGAGCCCACGCCCAGGCTCGCGCCCGCGCCGACGTCCGCTTCGACGGTGAGACGGTCCCCGCCGAGCGGGCCGCTCATCGCCCCCACCAGCGTCACCTGCGCCGCGCGACCCGTCGCCCGCGTGCGGCGCAGGGCGAGGGGTGCCTCTCCCTCCAGGACCGGCAGAACCGTACGCCCGTAGCGGTCTGAGCGGGCACCGATGCGGGCACGGGCCCGCACCCCCGCCGGACTCGCCGGGTTCACTTCGCCGGTGCTCCCGCCCACGCCGCGAGCTGCTCGCGCACCCACTCCGCGACCGCGGACACATGCTCGTCGGACCGCAGCGACTGGAACACCACCGGGAGTTCCGCGCGCTGCGCCTTCGCGTCGGCGGCCATCCGGGCCAGGTCCGAGCCCACGTACGGGGCAAGGTCGGTCTTGTTCACCACCAGCAGGTCCGCCGTCGTGACACCGGGGCCACCCTTCCGCGGGATGTCGTCGCCTCCAGCTACGTCGATGACGAAGATCTGCGCGTCCACCAGGCCCCGGGAGAACGTCGCCGTGAGGTTGTCGCCGCCCGACTCCACCAGGACCAGGTCGAGCGGGCCCACCTCGTCCTCCAGGTCCTCCACCGCCTCCAGGTTCGCCGAGATGTCGTCCCGGATCGCGGTGTGCGGGCACGCGCCCGTCTCCACCGCGGTGATGCGCTCCGGCGGGAGTACGGCCTCACGGAGCAGGAACTCCGCGTCCTCACGGGTGTAGATGTCGTTCGTCACGACAGCCAGTGACAGTTCGTCGCGCAGGAGGCGGCAGAGCGCGGCCACCGTGGCCGTCTTCCCCGATCCCACCGGGCCGCCCAGACCGATGCGCAGGGCCCTGCGGGTGCCGTCGGCGCGGTGTGCGTCCGCGCTGACGGCGGCCGACTCGTCGTGGGTGTGGTCTAGGTGCATGACTCTCCCCTTGTGTTCGTGTGATGAGTTTTGCGATTTTTGGTGGATTGTGGAGGTTGTGACGATTACGGGGCTTGTGCCGATTACAGAGGTTGTGGGGGTTGTGGGGTTCTTTGTGGTCTTTGGGGTTCGTGGGGTGGCTCGGCTATGACGCGAACAACCGCACGTCCCACCCGGCGTGCCCCTCCGCCCCCACCTCGAGGAGTGGCGCCGACGCCGCGGGCAGTGTCTCGGGGCCCTCGTCCCGAGCCCGACGTGCCGCCTCCGCCGCCTTGCGGGCCACCTTGTCCATGTCGGGGGCGAGCCGGGCCAGCACGGCCGTGGCTTCGAAGGGGTCGAGGCTCAGGAGGCGGACCACCGCGGTGGCGGGGCCGCTGACGTTCTCGTACGCCGCGCAGTGGGCGGCGTCCTCCGCGCCGAGGCCGGCCGCCCGCGCCGCCGTGCCGAGGACGACCGGCTGGTGCGCGCCCTTGGGGAACCGCGCCGCCAGGGCGTCCAGTTCGGGCGAAGGCCAGGCCACCCGCGCGGCCCGCAGCAACTGCCGCCCGAGCTTACGGGCCGCCGTGCGCAGCGCGACGGACGGCGTGCGCGCGTCCGCCGCCTCGTCCAGGGCCACCGGGTCGACGCCGAGCGCGGCCGCACCCGCGAGCGCCGCGGACACCGCGCCCGTCGTGTGCAGCCGTCCCCGGCAGAACTCCTCCAGGGACCGCGCCCCGGTGATCCGGCCCGCCTTGACGGCCGCCTCCGCGCCCCCGGAGTGCGCGTGTCCGCCCGCGGGGAAGCGCCCGTCGGCGAGGACCAGCAACGCGGCCCGTGACATGTTCGCTCACCGCCTCAGAACAGGAAGTACCGCTGGGCGAGCGGAAGTTCGGCTGCTGGTGACGGTTCGACGAGTTCGCCGTCGATCCGGACGGCGAAGCTGTCGGGGGCGACCTCGACCCGCGGCAGCGCGTCGTTCTCGCGCATGTCGGCCTTCGTGCGCCCCCGAGTGGATTCGATCGCCACGAACGGCCGCTCCAGTGCGAGGCGTTCGGGCAGCCCGTCATCCAGCGCGGACCGCGTCACGAAGTTGAGGGAGTTGCGGGCGGGCGCTTGGCCGTGGGCGCCGAACATCCGGCGCGGCAGCACCGGCTGCGGTGTGGGGATCGAGGCGTTGGCGTCGCCCATCTGCGCGTACGCGATCTGCCCGCCCTTTAGCACCACCTGCGGCTTGACGCCGAAGAACGCGGGGTCCCACAGCACCAGGTCGGCGAGTTTGCCGCTCTCCACGGAGCCGATCTCCCGCTCGACGCCCTGGGCGATCGCCGCGTTGATCGTGTACTTGGCGACGTACCGCCGTGCCCGGTGGTTGTCCGCCCTGCCGTCCCCGGGGAGCGCGCCGCGCCGTCGCTTCATCACGTGCGCCGTCTGCCACGTACGCAGGACGACCTCGCCGATGCGCCCCATGGCCTGCGAGTCGGACGACATGATCGAGATGGCGCCCAGATCGTGCAGGATGTCCTCCGCGCCGATCGTGGTCGGCCGGATGCGGGACTCGGCGAAGGCCAGGTCCTCCGGTACCGCCGGGTTGAGGTGGTGACAGACCATCAGCATGTCGAGGTGCTCCTCGACGGTGTTGACGGTGTGCGGGCGCGTCGGGTTGGTCGAGCTGGGGAGCATGTTCGGCAGCGAGACGGCCGTGATCATGTCGGGGGCGTGGCCGCCGCCGGCGCCCTCCACGTGGAAGGCGTGCATGGTGCGTCCCGCGACGGCCTTGAAGGTGGCGTCGACGAAGCCCGCCTCGTTCAGGGTGTCGGTGTGCACCGCGAGCTGCGCGCCGGTGTCCTCGCACACGTTCAGACAGGCGTCGAGCACCGCCGGTGTCGCGCCCCAGTCCTCGTGGATCTTGAAGCTGACGGCGCCCGCGCGCAGCTGGGCGTGCATCGACTCGGCGGACGTGGTGTTGCCCTTGCCGAGGAACCCGATGTTGACCGGGGCGTTCTCCATCGCCGCGAACATCCGGGCCAGGTGCCAGGCGCCGGGCGTGATGGTGGTGGCCTTGCTGCCCTCGGCCGGTCCGGTGCCGCCGCCGATGAGGGTGGTGACACCGGAGGCGAGTGCCTCGTCGACGATCGTCGGCGAGATGAAGTGGATGTGCGTGTCGATGCCGCCGGCCGTGAGGATCTTGCCGTTGCCCGCGAGAATCTCGGTCTCCGGGCCGATGACCAGGTCGGGGTGGACGCCGTCCATCGTGTCCGGGTTGCCGGCCTTGCCGATGCCGGTGATCCTGCCGTCGCGGATGCCGACGTCCGCCTTGACCACACCCCAGTGGTCGATGATCACGGCGCCGGTGATCACGGTGTCGGGCGCGCCTTCGGCCCGTGTCGTACGGGACTGCCCCATCGACTCGCGGATGACCTTGCCGCCGCCGAACACGGCCTCGTCGCCGGAGCGTCCGGGGCCGCCGGAGCGGTCCTCCTCGATCTCGACGAGCAGGGCGGTGTCGGCGAGCCGGATACGGTCCCCGGTGGTGGGGCCGAAGAGGTCCGCGTACGCGGCGCGGGAGAGGTCAGGCATCGAGGGCACCCCGGGATTCGTCGGAGGGATCGGGGGCCGCGGTTCCGGTCGTGGGAGTGCCGGTGCCCGGCCCGCCGGGGTCCAGCGCTCCCCCGGTCTCACCGCGCAGTCCGGGCACCACCCGTGCCCCGGCAAGCGGCACCAGCTCGACATCCACCGGGATGCCGGGCTCGAAGCGCACGGCCGTGCCCGCGGCGATGTTGAGCCGCAGGCCGTGGGCGGCGGCCCGGTCGAAGTCAAGGCCGGGGTTGGCCTCGGCGAAGTGGTAGTGGGAGCCGACCTGGACGGGGCGGTCGGCGGCGTTCAGGACCGTCAGCCGGGTGGTGACGCGGCCTTCGTTGTAGGAGACGGGTTCGTCGGCGAAGAAGATCTCACCCGGCACCAGGTCGGGGCCGTCACCGAGGGTGTCGAGGGCATCGAGGGCGCTGCGGGCGTTCCGGCCGCCGATGGCACCGGACCCGTTGTCCACGGAGGACATTCGACTCACTCCCCGTCAGACGATCGGCTCGTGAACGGTGACGAGCTTGGTCCCGTCCGGGAAGGTCGCCTCGACCTGGACGTCGTGGATCATCTCGGGGATGCCCTCCATGACGTCGTCCCGCGTGAGCACCCTGCGGCCCGACGCCATCAGGTCCGCGACGCTGCGGCCGTCACGGGCGCCTTCGAGGATGTGGGACGTGATGAGCGCGATCGCCTCGGGGTGGTTGAGCCGCAGCCCGCGCGCCCGGCGCTTCCCGGCCACGTCGGCGGCCACATGAATGAGCAGTCTCTCCTGCTCGTGCGGGGTCAGTTGCACGTCCCACCTCACAGTCCTCACTCCGGACCGTGCGGGGTCCGGCTGCCGCGGCCACCACGACGGGCGTAGATGTAACGCGCAGGAATGTGCGCGCCGAGGTACACCTTGGCTTACGGAATCCCCAGGTGGCGTGGCCGAGCAGGCTAGTTGGACGGAGTTTCAGCGAGGTTAACCAGCCTTTGACCGCGTCATGACCGTTCCTGGGGCTGCCCCATACACAGCTGGGCTCCGAAGCCCTCGCGGAACGGACGGCGCGGCGCGCCCGCCTCATGGCGCGATATGCGGCGCGCCACGCACCTACCTCATGTCGGTGCCGCGGTGCTCCGCCGCGATGCCGAACCGCTGACGCCCACCGCTCCCCGGCACCGATGAGCCGGAACCGAGCGACGAGACGGAACTGATGACCTGCTCCTCCGCCGTGTCGGCGCCCCCACCGGACGCACCGGACGCACCGGCGCCACCGGCGGCTTCCGCGCGGTCGAGTTCGTCGAGTCGGCGCAGGTCGTCGGCGGACACGAGGGCCACGAGCGGCTTGCCGTGACGGGTGACGACCACGCGCTCGCTGCCGTAGACAACGCGGTTGATCAGATCCGCGAGCTCTGCGCGGGCTTGCGTCACCGGAATCTCGTAGGCCATACGTCCATCATAACGTCACGTACATCCTGTACATTTTTTACAGAGGTCGCCGCCCACAGCGGCGCCCCTCGCATGCCCGTGCGTACGCCCGCACGCATGCCGTACTCAAAGGGGAGGCGCGTCATGAGGCAGGACACGAAGCAGTTCACGGAGCACTTCACGAGGCAGGGCACAAGGCATGCCACGGGACAGGACACGAGCCATGCCATGGGGCAGGACACGCACACCGAAAAGCACACCCCGCAGCCGGGGCCGCCGCACGCCCGCCACGTCCTGCCGGAGTTCACCGAGCGCACCAGCTCAGGACCGCGCACCCTCGACCCCTACTCCAAGCTCCTGGAGGAGCGAATCGTCTTCCTCGGCACACCGGTCGACGACGTCTCCGCGAACGACGTGATCGCCCAGTTCCTGCACCTGGAACATCTCGCGCCCGACCGGGACATCTCCCTCTACATCAACTCCCCCGGGGGCTCGTTCAGCGCGACCACGGCGATCTACGACACGCTGCGGTTCACGACCTGCGACGTGGAGACCGTCTGCCTCGGCCAGGTCGCCTCCGCCGCGGCGGTGCTGCTCGCCGCCGGCACCCCGGGCAAACGCTCCGTCCTTCCCGGCGCCCGGGTCCTGCTCCAGCAGCCGACACTGACGGAGGAGCTGCGGGGCCGCCCGGCCGACCTCGCCATCCAGGCGGAGGAACTGCGCCGCTCCCGCGCGCTCCTGGAGGAGATGCTCGTACGGCACACCGGTCGCGACGCCGAGCAGATCGCGGCGGACATCGAGCGCGACACGGTGCTCGACGCCGCGGGCGCGGTCGCGTACGGCCTGGCCGACCGCGTGGTGCCGAGCCGCAAGGCCTCGCGCACCGCCGCCGGGTGAGGCCGCGATGCTGCCGGACCTGCCGCCGCTCCCCGCCCTGACGCGCGCCGAGGGCGACGTCGTCGACGCCTATCTGGCGGTGGTGGACCTCCTCGGCCGGATCAACCCGGCGCGCGCGGAGCTCACGTACGGGGGCCTGCGCGCGGCCCAAGCCCTCGTCAGCCGGGCGGCCGAGCTGCGCGACGCGCTGGCCCTGATGCATACGCGAGGCGAAAGGGAGCTGCAAGCGGCAACATTGACCAGGGCACTGCGGACCCTGGACGGGGAGCGCCGCGCCGCTCGCGTGACCCTGCCGTCCACCACGGTGGGCGAGGACGCCCCACCGACGACAGGGTGACCGGGAACCTGGAACGGGGTGACCGGGAACAGGTCGGCCGTGGACGAGGTGACCGGAACGAAGCGGCCGGGGCAGGCGGAAGACGCGAGACAGACGGGGCGAGCGTTATATTCGGCGCAGGCAGTGCAAGCAGCGCAGACAGTACAGACGGGCAGTGAGCGCATACCGCGCATTCGCGCCGAGAGTACGCCGTCGCACCGACCCCCCACGGAAGCGCCACGGCCGCAGCGCGCCCGCGCCGCCCGTCCGTTGAGCGGTCGGACGGGTTCCGGCGCAGGAGCGTCCGGATCCGGCGCAACACCTCACACGACCAGACGTGGTAGCTCTTTCAGCGTACGAATCGCTCGTACGCTCGATCCTCTCGAGTTGCGCAACTCCCTTACGCGCCACGCGGAACAGGACGTTCCAGTGCTGTTCGGGCAATCGTCCCCGACTGTGACCTGAGCCCCATTCGGGCTCTGTCCACCCGAATGGATCAGTCGTGAGGAGCCTCACATAAGGCCGTTTCGGCTCGGCTTTTCGGCCACTTCCGGGTGAAGATCCCTTCCGACGACAAGCCCCCGCCACAAGCGGCGGGGCGGTCCGGGCGGACGCCGAGTCCTGCCGCCACCCGGATGACCGGTCGACATGTGTGCATTCGGCAGGAGTGGAGGACCCAGCAAGGCGGGCCGTCCGGGAGACCGGCGGTCCTTGGGGTGAAGCCGTGGCGCGACGGAGCGACGTCGTGACACGACCGGGCATCTTCGCCTGCCCGAACCCGACAGGTCATCCTTCACAGGCGGCTGACGAAGGGTTGCGCATGACTGCGCTGCATCGTGCTCCGTCGCGCGTTCCGTCACTCCTCACGAGGGCCGGTACCGCATCGGCTCTCACTCTCGCCGCCGTCGGCGGCACCCTCGTGGCCCCCGGGCTCGCGTCGGAGGCAGAGGCCGCGACACACGGAACGAAGGCGCTCAACATCGCGGCTTCCAAGAAGGGCTCACCGTACCGCTACGGAGCCTCTGGGCCGCACCGGTTCGACTGCTCGGGTCTCACGCTCTACTCGTTCAAGCGTGTGGGCAAGAAGCTGCCGCGGACCGCCGCACAGCAGTACAACAAGACCCGCCATGTCTCCGCCGCCAACCGCACCCGCGGCGACCTGGTGTTCTTCCACTCGGGCCGGAACGTGTACCACGTCGGCATCTACGCCGGTAAGAACAAGATCTGGCACGCGCCGAAGCGGAACACCGTGGTGCGGCTCGAGAAGATCTGGACCAGGAGCGTCTGGTACGGCCGGGTCCGCTGACCCGTGGGACGGCGGCGCGCGCGGCGGCGCGCACCGCCGTCCGGGCGCAGCGCGCGCGGCGCGGGGAGTGGAACGCGCCGGCGCGGGAACCCCGTAGTGCATGTCCGAAAACGGTCCACCCGCAGCGGGCGTCCCCCTCCACGACGGCCGCAACGAGACTTCGCTGGAGCGCGCCGACCGCAACTTCGGTGAGCTCCTCCAAGAGCTGAGGGTCACTCAGACCGGGGTGCAGATCCTCTTCGCCTTTCTGCTCACCCTCGCCTTCACGCCCCGCTTCCCGTCGCTCGACACCGTTCAGCGGGCTACGTACGTGACCACGCTGCTGCTCGCCGTCCTGGCCGCCGCCCTGTTCACCGCTCCCGCGGCCCTGCACCGGGGGCTCTTCCAGCGGGGGGCGAAGCCATTGATCGTCCGGGTGTCGTCACGTCTGGCCGCGGCCGGGCTCGGCGTCCTGGTCCTGGCGCTCACCGGTTCGGTCCTGCTGGTGGTGGACGTGGCGGCGAGCCGCACCGGCGCGCTGATCTCCGCCGGGTGCACGCTGCTGGCGTGCGGCGGGCTGTGGTGGGTGCTCCCGTGGGCCGTCGCCCGAGCGGGGATGCGGTCCGGCACGCTGCCCTCGCCCCTCGGGAACGGAAACGGGAACGGGAACGGGAACGGGAACGGGAACAAGGACGCAAACGGGAACGGGAACGGTGTCAGGGACAGGGACAGGGACAGGGACAGTAATAGGGGACAGTAGTAACGCGGAGGCGGACGACGCGGACGCGGACGACGCCCCGGCGTCAACCCTGCACAGGCACCGACCACGGCAGGGTGATCCATACCGTCTTGCCCCCCTCCCGCGTGGGGCTGACCGAGAGCCGGCCGCCGCACTCGGCGGTCAGCCAGCGGATGATGACCATGCCGCGGCCGTTGTCCTGCTGGACGGCGGCGGGCAGGCGCTTGGGGTAGCGGGGGTGGCTGTCGGTGACACCGATGCGCAGCCGTTCGTCCCGGTCGAGCTGCACGTCGACGGTGAAGGTGGGCGACTGGCCGAGGGTGTGCTGAACCGCGTTCGTGGCGAGTTCGGAAACGATGAGGCGCACCGTGTCGGCGACGTCCGCTTCGGGTGGCAGGCCCCACTCCGACAGGACATTTCCCACATACCTGCGGGCCGCAGCTACCGAGACGGGATCGCTCGGCAGAGTGACTGACGCTTCCTGGTGATCTGCCATGACGTGGCCGTCCCTTTCCCAACGGGACCGGGCTCCGACGCGCGGCGGAAGAACTCGAGAACGGTCCCGGAACTGGTGCTTTGCGCCAGACTGCCACTCCGGGGCCAATGACGCGCGGCGATCCACCAAGATGTGCATATATCTGTCGCTCGAAGCGGTGAACTCTCCGACGGCAGACCGTATTTGGGCGTAACCCCGGCACTTCCTCTACTGTCTCCCTCTGTCCCGTACGGTTGGCGCGGACGTCCGGAAGGAGACGGACATGCAGTACGGCCCGGCGGTGCGCCGCCGCAAACTCGGCGCTGAGTTGCGGGCGCTGCGCGGACAGGCCGGGCTCACCAGTGGCGAGGCGGCCGCGCGCGTGGGCTGGCACCAGTCGAAGGTGAGCCGGATCGAGACCGGGCGCTCCGGCGTGCGCGCCTCGGACGTACAGCTGCTCCTCGACGCGTACGAGGTCGGGGACCCGCAGTTGCGGGAGCTCCTGGTCGTGCTCGCGGGCGGCGACGAGGAGAACGGGCGGCACCACTGGTGGCACGCCTACCGGGGTCTGCTGCCGCCCGCCTACCGCGACTTCATCAGTCTGGAGTCGCAGGCCTGCCGGGTGCGCACCCTGGAGACCACGGTCGTGCCGGGCCTTCTGCAGACACCGGACTACGCCCGCGCGGTGACACGTGCCGCGCTCGGCAAGCTGCCCCCGGAACAGGTGGAAGCCCTGGTGCAGGTACGGCTCGCCAGGCAGGACGTGCTGCGCAGCGAGTCGCCGTTGCGACTGAGCGTGATCCTCGACGAGGCGGTGCTGCGGCGCCAGGTCGGCGGACCCGAGGTTCTCGCCGGGCAATTGCGGCGGCTGCGGGAGGCGTCACGGCTTCCCCAAGTCCGCATCCAGGTGCTGCCGTTCGCCGCAGGCGAGCACATCGGGCTGATCGGATCTTTCGTTATTCTCTCCTTTCCGAACATTTCTGATCTGGATGTGGTTGTTCTCGACCACTTGACGAGTAGCCTCTACCTCGAACGGAAAGAAGACCTCAAGGCGTACACCGACGCCTTCAACTCTCTTCAGGGACAGGCGCTTTCCGTTCACGATTCAATGGATTACATCGCCGAGTTAGGTGACGGCGCGTAAGGAGGCACTATGACTGCACTGCCTCGGTCCGTTCCCTCCAGCACGTCCCTCAGGGACGCGCGGTGGCGGCGCAGCAGCCGCAGCAACGGAATGAACAACTGCGTGGAAACGGCGACGCTCGGATCGGGACCGCTCGCCGGTCTGCTGGCCGTGCGCGACTCGAAGGACACGGCCGGACCGGCCGTGCTCTTCTCCCCCGCCGCCTGGGAGGACTTCACCGGCGCCCTTCGGTGAGGTCCGAGTGACTGCGCCGGACCCTGGACCCAGGTCTCAGGTGCCAGATCTCAGGAGTCAGGGTGCGGTGCGGCTGATCACATGGACGGCATCGGCGATCTGTGCGCCGGTCAGGTCGGCTCGTGCGGTCAGCCGCAACCGTGAGACGCCGTCGGGAACCGACGGCGGACGGAAACAGCCGACGGCGAGGCCCGCGGCCCGGCAGTCGGCCGCCCAGCGCACCGCCGCTTCCGGCGACGGCGCGCGCACCGAGACGACGGCTGCGTCGGGACGCACCGCCGAATGTCCCTCATCGGTGAGGAGTTCATGCAGCTCGGAGGCCACCGCACGCACGCGCGCGGACCGTTCCGGCTCCCTGCGCAGCACCCGCAGGGCCGCGAGCGCGGCGCCTGCCGCGGCCGGGGCGAGTCCCGTGTCGAAGATCAGCGTCCGGGCGGCGTTGACCAGGTGGTCGACGACCCTGGCCGGGCCGAGCACGGCACCGCCCTGGCTGCCGAGCGACTTCGACAGCGTCACCGTGACGACGGTGTCGGCGCTGCCCGCGAGACCGGCGGCCCGCGCGGCACCGCGCCCGCCCGCGCCGAGCACACCGAGGCCGTGCGCGTCGTCGACGACGAGCCCCGCCCCCGCCTGCCGGCACACCGCGGCCAGGCCGCGCAGCGGTGCGGCGTCCCCGTCGACGGAGAACACCGAGTCCGTCACCACCACGGCCGGGCCCTCATGAGCGGCGAGCGCCTTGCGCACCGCGTCCGGATCGCGGTGCGGCACGACCTGCGTCGTTCCGCGGGCGAGACGGCAGCCGTCGATCAACGAGGCGTGGTTGCCCGCGTCGGAGACGATCAGCGAGCCGTGCGGGGCGAGCGCCGTGACCGCCGCGAGATTCGCCGCGTACCCCGACGACAGCACGAGGGCCGCCTCGAAACCGCAGAACGCGGCCAGTTCGTGCTCCAGTTCGGCGTGCAGTTCGGTGGAGCCCGTCACCAGCCGGGAACCGGTCGCGCCGCCGCCCCAGCGCCGGGCCGCGTCGGCCGCGCCCGCGGTCACCTCCGGGTGCCGGGTGAGCCCCAGATAGTCGTTGCCCGCGAGGTCGAGCAGTCCCGATTCGGCCGGACGCGGGCGCAGCGTACGCACCAGGCCCGCCCGCTCGCGCTGCCGCGCCTGCTCGTCGATCCAGTCGAACGGCGAGCTCGCCATGGGACCTCCGGGGCCTCGTGGGTCGGCGCACGAAGGCCGCGGGCACGGCTCGTACGGACCGGGTGTTTGTAGACAGTGCACAGACCCTAGCGGCCACGCCACCCGGCCATGGTGTGGCAATACCCACACCTCTCATCGCTTCTGTTGTTCAGAATCTCCATGGTCATAGCGACCGGGGTACGTCAGGATCAGCGCCATGGATCTGCTGAACACGCTGCTGGACAAGGGGCTTCGGCGCGAGCTGCCGAGCCGTGAAGAGGCACTCGCCGTGCTCGCGACCTCCGACGAGCAGCTGCTCGACGTGGTGGCGGCGGCCGGAAAGGTACGGCGTCAGTGGTTCGGGCGGCGGGTGAAACTCAACTATCTGGTCAACCTCAAGTCCGGTCTGTGCCCCGAGGACTGCTCGTACTGCTCGCAGCGGCTCGGCGCGGACACCGGGATCCTCAAGTACACCTGGCTGAAGCCGCAGGAGGCGTCCGAGGCCGCGGCCGCCGGGCTCGCCGGCGGCGCCAAGCGGGTGTGCCTGGTGGCGAGCGGCCGGGGCCCGACCGACCGGGACGTCGCCCGTGTCTCGGACACCATCAGGACGATCAAGGAACAGAACGAGGGCGTCGAGGTCTGCGCCTGCCTCGGTCTGCTCTCCGACGGCCAGGCGGAGCGGCTGCGCGGCGCCGGTGCCGACGCCTACAACCACAACCTGAACACGTCCGAGGCGACGTACGGCGACATCACCAAGACGCATACGTACGCCGACCGCGTCGACACCGTGCAGAAGGCACACGCGGCCGGGCTCTCCGCCTGCTCGGGCCTGATCGCGGGCATGGGCGAGACGGACGAGGACCTGGTCGACGTGGTCTTCGCGCTGCGCGAGCTCGACACCGACTCGGTGCCGGTGAACTTCCTCATCCCCTTCGAGGGCACCCCCCTCGCCAAGGAGTGGAACCTCTCCCCGCAGCGCTGTCTGCGCATCCTCGCCATGGTCCGGTTCGTCTGCCCGGACGTCGAGGTCCGCATCGCGGGCGGACGCGAACTGCACCTGCGCACCATGCAGCCGCTCGCCCTGCACCTCGCCAACTCGATCTTCCTCGGCGACTACCTGACGAGTGAGGGCCAGGCCGGCAAGGCCGACCTGGAGATGATCGCGGACGCCGGTTTCGAGGTGGAGACCACGGACCAGGTGACGCTGCCGGAGCACCGCAGGGGCGGTGGCTGCGGGTCGGTGTGCGGGTCCGAGGGGTCGGCGCCCGGTGCGGGGGGTGCTGGGGCCTCCGCGGACGAGGCCGGTGCGCGCACTGACCTGGTCGCGGTACGCCGCCGCGGCGCCGGCACGGACCTGGCTCCCAATGCGTGACGGCGGGACGGCCGCCGGTATGCGTGACGGCGCCGCGGCCACCGGTACGCGCGACGCCGCGACGGCCCCCAGCCTGGGCCTGCGGGAGATCCTGGACCTCGACCGCGCCCACGTCTGGCACCCCTACGGCCCGATGCCGGGGCGTCAGGAACCGCTGGTCGTGGAGTCGGCCACCGGGGTGCGGCTGAGCGTCGCCGGGGTGGGCGAGCTGATCGACGGCATGTCGTCGTGGTGGTCGGCCATCCACGGCTACAACCACCCCGTCCTCAACGAGGCGGTACGCGACCAGCTGGACCGCATGAGCCATGTCATGTTCGGCGGGCTCACCCACGAACCCGCCGTGAGCCTGGCGAAGCGACTTGTCGACATCACTCCGGACGGCCTGGAGCATGTCTTCCTGGCCGACTCCGGATCGGTGTCCGTGGAGGTCGCGGTCAAGATGTGCCTCCAGCACTGGCGTTCACTCGGCAGGCCCGAGAAGCGGCGCATGCTCACCTGGCGCGGCGGTTACCACGGCGACACCTGGCAGCCGATGGCCGTGTGCGACCCGCAGGGCGGCATGCACAGCCTGTGGCAGGGCGTACTTCCCGAGCAGGTCTTCGCCGACCTGCCGCCCGCCGGGTTCGACGCCTACGACGAGGCGTACGCGCGGCATCTGCACGACCTGATCCAACGGCACGCCGATGAACTCGCGGGCGTGATCGTGGAGCCGGTGGTGCAGGGCGCGGGCGGCATGCGGTTCCACTCCCCGCGGTATCTGCGGGCCCTGCGGGAGGCCTGCGACACACACGGCGTGCTGCTCGTGTTCGACGAGATCGCGACGGGCTTCGGGCGCACGGGCGCCCTGTTCGCGGCGGACCACGCGGGTGTCACACCCGATGTGATGTGTCTGGGCAAGTCCCTGACCGGCGGCTATCTCACGATGGCGGCGACGCTGTGCACCGCGCGGGTCGCGGACGGCATCGCGCGCGGCGAGGTGCCGGTGCTCGCGCACGGGCCGACGTTCATGGGCAATCCGCTGGCGGCGGCGGTCGCGAACGCCTCCATCGACCTGCTGCTCGGGCAGGACTGGGCGACCGAGGTCAAGCGCGTCGAGACGGGTCTGCGGGCGGCACTCGCTCCGGCGGCCGAGCTGCCCGGCGTCCAGGACGTACGGATACTCGGCGCACTCGGTGTCGTACAACTCGACCACCAGGTCGACATGGAAGCGGCGACGCGCGCCGCCGTACGGGCGGGCGTGTGGGTGCGGCCGTTCCGCGATCTGATCTACACGATGCCGCCCTTCGTCACCGGCGACGACGACATCGCCCGGATCGGCCGCGCGGTGTGCGCGGCGGCGGCCGCGAGCACGGCCGCGAACCGCGAGGAGGTGCGCGCGTGAGCGTGCTCGTGGTGTCGGGTACGGGCACGGAGATCGGCAAGACGGTGACGACCGCGGCGGTGGCCGCGCTCGCCGTCGCCGCCGGGCGCAGCGTCGCCGTCCTGAAGCCCGCCCAGACGGGGGTCGGGCCCGGCGATCCCGGCGATGTCGCCGAGGTGCGGCGGCTCGCGGGCGACCGGGTGACCGGGGTCGAACTCGCCCGCTATCCCGAGCCGCTGGCACCGGCGACGGCGGCCGCGCGGGCCGGGCTCGCGCCGGTCACGCCCGCCGAGGTCGCCGAGGCCGCCGCGAAGCTGGCGGCCTCGCACGATCTGGTCCTGGTGGAGGGGGCCGGCGGTCTCCTCGTCCGCTTCGACGGGGCCGGGGCGACGCTCGCGGACGCGGCCCGGCTGCTCGACGCGCCCGTCCTCGTCGTGGCCACGGCCGGGCTCGGCACCCTCAACATGACGACGCTGACCGGCGAGGCCCTGCGCGCCCGGGGCCTGGCCACCGAGGGCGTCGTCATCGGCAGCTGGCCCGCCGTCCCGGACCTGGCCTCCCGCTGCAACCTCGCCGAACTGGCCGACGCCGCGGGGGCTCCCCTGCTGGGGGCGGTGCCCGAGGGCGCGGGGGCACTGGACGCGTCCGTGTTCCGCGACCGCGTGGCGGGGTGGCTGGGGCCGGGCCTCGGGGGTCGGTGGGATGTGCGGGACCTGAGGGGGTAGGCCCACCGACCTCCAGGGCCGGGACGGTGACGGCGTGAGCCGGGACGGTTTCGGAGCGGGACGGGAGGGTTTCGGAGCGGGACGGGAAGGTTTTGGGGCGGGTCTGAACGGTTTCGGCGTGGGCGGGGACGGGGGAAGTACCAGCCAGACCCCTGGAGGCACCATGCCCCCGCCCTCCGCCAGACCCGCCCCGCGCGACGCGGTCCACCACCCGGTGTTCGCCCGCTTCTACGCCCGCCAGAGCGTGGCGGCCGAACGCGTCGTCGCCCCGCACCGCACCGAACTCCTGCACGGCGTCGGCGGCCGTGTGATCGAGGTCGGCGCGGGCAACGGCCTGAACTTCGCACACTATCCGGCCACGGTCGCCGAGGTGGTGGCGATCGAACCGGAGCGCCTCCTGCGCGGCCTCGCCGTGTCGGCGGCGCTGCGCGCGGAGGTTCCCGTCGACGTGGTGCCGGGCGCCGCGGAGGCCCTGCCCGTCAAGAGCGAGGCGTTCGACTACGCCGTCACCTCGCTCGTGCTGTGCAGCGTACGGGACGTGCCGCGAGCGCTCGCCGAGCTGCGCCGGGTCCTCCGTCCCGGCGGCGAGCTGCGGTTCTTCGAGCACGGCAGGGCCCCGGGCACGGCGATGGCGACCGCCCAGCGCGCCCTGGACCGTACGGTGTGGCCGCTGCTGTTCGGCGGCTGCCACGTGGGCCGCGACACGGTGGGCGCGCTGCGTGCCGCCGGATTCGAGCTGAGGCCGTACCGGCAGGTCATGGTGCCCGCGCACGGGCCGCGGCTGCCCACGTCGTACTGCGTACTGGGCTCGGCGCGCCGCCCTCCTGAGGCCGGTCCCGCCGACCTCGCCGGGCAAGGCGTCTGAGCGGCGCCGTCAGATCGGCTGGGCGAGGTTCACCGCGTTGCCGTCCGGGTCCTTGATGTGCGCGACCCGCTGGCCCCACGGCATGTCGTTGGCCGGGCCGAGCACCGTGCCGCCGAGCGCTTCGACGCGTGCGAGGAGATCGTCCACGGATGCGACCGTCACGCTCAGGAGCGAGCGCTGCGGCGTGCCCGGTTCGACGTTCCTGTCGGCGACGATGCCGAGGTCCGAGTCCTTGACCCGCAGGTTCAGGAAGAAGACGGGACCTTCGTCCGGCACCCGGTCGGTCTCCTCCGCGGCGAGCAGCTCCGTGTAGAAGGCGACCAGGCGGTCCAGGTCGGGGGTGATGAGCATGGGCTGGATGGTGGCGGGCATGGCCGTACTCCCGGGGGTCGTGAGGGCGCGTGCTGACTGCTTGCCCTGTGTTGACCGGTACGCGGGCCACAACTCATCGGTGCCCGTCCACCGAGGGAGGCCACGGCCCCGTGCAAAGCCCCGTCAGAGGCTCCACTGCCGCAGCTCACGCGCTATGGCGTCGACGCCCGCCCCGTCCTCCTTGATCAGCCGGGCCAGGTCCCGTACCTGCTCGGGCGATGTCACCACCTTCACACCGCTGGCGACGAGATAGGCGTACGCGACCGAGGAGGCGAAGAGCGCGTTGGAGCGTTCGAGGGCGGGCAGGTGCAGCAGGAGCTGGAGCAGCGCGGCGGCACGGTCGTGCGGTCCCTCGTAGACGGGTACGCCGAAGATCTCCGCCTCGTGCCGTGCGACGGCGGCGACCAGGGCTCCCCAGTCGGTGACCTGCGGGTCGCCTGGCGTCTTGTGCTCGGCCACCATGAGGAGCCAGGCGAGGTCGATGCTGAGATTCAACGGTCAGCGACGACCCTCGCGCTCCGCGCCGAACTCCTCGGCGAAGACGGACTCGTACTGCTTCATGAAGTCGGCCGCCGCCTCCACGAAGGTGTGGCCGAGCTCGCCCGCGTCCTGCTTGACGAGCTCTTCGATGTAGCGATTGACGCTCATACCGCGGGCCGTGGCGCGTTCGCGCGCGGCCCGAGCGGTGTCCACGTCCACCCGCACGTTCAGCTGAGTCTTCGCCATGCCCACAAGCTAGCGCCGATGCGCTAGCACCGGCAAGGGGCTCACACGGGACGCGTCAAGTGCCCCTTACACGCGCCCGATCGACCGACTTGCGAGGGATACCAGCCCCCCGGTGCGAGCGTCTACTCTCTGCTGGACTCTCCGCTGGCATACGCGAGTCGGGGCGCCCACGACTTGGGAGGCGGCCTTGTCCACATCAGCTTCGGCACCGCACACCGAGCGCACCGAGCCCGTCGGCGTCGCCGCCCGTGCCCGCGGCCTGACGAAGGCGTACGGGTCCGGCGAGACGGCGGTGATCGCTCTGGACGCGGTGGACGTGGACATCGCGCGGCAGCGGTTCACGGCCGTGATGGGGCCCTCCGGTTCGGGAAAGTCCACGCTGATGCACACCCTGGCCGGGCTCGACTCGGTCTCCGCGGGCCAGGTGTGGCTCGGCGAGACCGAGATCACCGGGCTGAAGGAGCGTGAGCTGACGCAGCTCAGGCGGGACCGGGTGGGGTTCATGTTCCAGTCGTTCAACCTCATCCCGACGCTGAACGCGCGCGAGAACATCACGTTGCCGATGGACATCGCGGGCAAGCGGCCCGACGCCGAGTGGCTGGAGCACGTCATCGACACGCTCGGTCTCCGCGACCGGCTGCGGCACCGGCCCGCGCAGCTCTCGGGCGGGCAGCAGCAGCGCGTCGCGTGTGCGCGCGCCCTCGCGTCGCGCCCCGAACTGATCTTCGCCGACGAGCCGACCGGCAACCTCGACTCGCGGGCCGGGTTGGAGGTGCTCGGGTTCCTGCGCGAAGCCGTGGACTCCCTGGGGCAGACGGTGGTGATGGTGACCCACGACCCGAGCGCCGCGGGCCACTCCGACCTGGTGCTCTTCCTTGCGGACGGCCGGATCGTGGACGAGATGCCGCGGCCCACGGCGGAGGGGGTCCTGGAGCGGATGAAACGGTTCGACGCGCTCCAGGGGACACGGCCCGATCCCGAAGGCGCCGTCCCGCCCGCGGGACGCGCACCCGGGAGCACCGCCCTGCCGGGACAGCCCGCACCCGACAACGCCGCCCCACAGGGACAGCCCACCCCCGGACCCGAAAGGGCCGTCGCGCCCGCACAGCCCGCACCCGAAGGCACCGTTCCCCCCGCGCGCCCCCCGTCGGGCGAGGCGTCCGGCGACCCGGCCACCCAGGACTGAGGCGGTTACCCGTGCTGAAGGCCACGCTCCGGAGCTTCCTCGCGCACAAGGGCAGGCTGGCCCTGTCGGCGCTCGCCGTGATCCTCTCGGTGGCGTTCGTCGCGGGCAGTCTGATCTTCTCCGACACCGTCGCCCGCACCTTCGACCGGCTCTTCGCGTCCACGTCCGCGGACGTGACGGTCGCGCCCCCGGACGACGACCTCGACGAGAGCATGCCGACGGGCCGGACACCGACGCTGCCCGCCGCGGTGGCACGGCAGGTCGCGAAGGTCGACGGCGTGGCCGCCACGCATGTGGACGCGGAGGTCGAGAACATCACGGTCGTCGACAGCCACAACGACACCGTCGGCCCCACCAGTGGCGCGCCCACCATCGCCTCCAACTGGTACGAGACCGACCGCAGCCCGGTCGAGCTCACCTCGGGCCGGGCCCCGCGCGGCGCCGGTGAGGCGCTGGTCGACGCGGACACCGCCGACAAGAAGGACGTGGTGATCGGGGACACGCTCTCGGTCCTCGCCGCGCCCGGCTCGTTCAAGGTCCGGGTCGTCGGCATCGTCACGTTCACGACCACCAACCCCGGCGCGGCCCTGGTCTTCCTGGACACCCCGACCGCGCAGGCCAGGCTGCTCGGCGACAAGGGCGCGGCGACCGGCATCACGGTCGACGCCGCGCCCGGCGTCACGGACGCCGAGCTGAAGCGGCGGATCGCCACCGAACTGGGCTCCTCCTACGACCTGAAGACGGCGGACGAGCAGGCCGAGTCGGCCGCGTCCGAACTCGGCGGGTTCCTCGACGTGATCAAGTACGTGATGCTCGGCTTCGCCGGCGTCGCGGTCCTCGTCGGCATCTTCCTCATCGTCAACACCTTCTCGATGCTCATCGCGCAGCGCACGCGCGAGCTGGGGCTGCTGCGCGCGCTCGGCGCCGACCGCAGGCAGGTGCGCCGGTCGGTACTGATCGAGGCCGTGCTCCTCGGCGCGGTCGGCTCCACCCTCGGCCTGGCCGCCGGGATCGGGCTCGCCGCCGGACTCATCGAACTGATGGGTCTGCTCGGGATGAACCTCAAGTCCACGGAGATGGTGATCGCCTGGCCGACGCCGGTGGTGTCGTACGTGGTCGGGGTGGGCGTCACCTTCGTCGCCGCGTATCTGCCGGCGCGCCGGGCCGCGCAGGTGTCGCCCATGGCGGCCCTCGCGGACGCCGAGATCGCGGGTGTGGGGCGGCCGTTGCGGACGCGGGCCGTCGTCGGCGGGGTCGTGGCGGCGGCCGGGGCCGCCGCGTTCGCGGGGTGCGCGGTGTCGTCCGACACCTCGACGTCGGCGTCGCTGCTCGGCCTCGGTGTCGTCCTCAGCCTGGTCGCCACCGTCGTGGCGGGCCCGCTCCTGGTACGGCCGGTGATCCGGGTGCTCGGTGGCGCCTTCCCCGCCCTGTTCGGCTCGGTGGGCCGGATGAGCCAGCGCAACGCGCTGCGCAACCCGCGCCGCACCGGCGCCACGGCGGCCGCCCTGATGGTGGGCCTCGCCCTGGTCGGCGGCCTCTCGGTGGCCAGCGCCTCCATGACCAAGTCGTTCGACGAGCAGATCGACAGGACCCTCGGCGCGGACTTCGTCGTGCAGAACAACGCGTTCCTGCCGTTCCCCCTGGAGGTCACCGAGAAGGTCCGGGCGACCGAGGGCACCTCCGACGTCGTACGCAACCGCTTCACGCCCCTGAAGCTGCACATGCCCGACGGCGGGACGACGAAGACGACAGCCGCCGGGTACGGGCCGCAGCTCGACGACGTCGTGAAGATGACGTACGCGCAAGGCAGTTCGGCACGGGCCCTCGCTCCCGGGCGCGTCGCGATGGACCGGGAGTACGCCGAGGACCACGGTGTCCGCGTCGGTTCGGTGTTGCCGGTGGAGTTCCCCGACAAGCGCAGGGCGCGGCTGACCGTGGGCGCGCTCACCGACCTGGAGGGGCCCGAGGGCCCCGGCATGCGGGGCGGGGTGTTCATGGGCCTCGGCACGCTGGAGAAGTACGTGCCCGGCGGGCAGGACTCCGCCGTGTACGTGAACGCCGCGCCGGGCACGGACGCCGACACCCTGCGCGACCGCCTGGACGCGGCGCTCGACCCGTACCCCCAGGTCCAGGTGCGCGACCAGGCCGACTACAAGAAGCTGATCCGCAATCAGATCGCCGTGATGCTGTACCTCGTGTACGCGCTCCTCGGCCTCGCGATCGTCATCGCGGTGCTCGGCGTGGTCAACACCCTCGCCCTGTCGGTCGTCGAGCGCACCCGGGAGATCGGGCTGCTGCGCGCGATCGGCCTCGCGCGACGGCAGCTCCGCCGCATGATCCGCCTGGAGTCGGTGGTGATCGCGGTGTTCGGTGCGGTGCTCGGCCTCGTCCTCGGTCTGGTGTGGGGCGTGTCGATGCACCAGGTCCTGGAGTTGCAGGGGCTGGCCGCGTTCGCGGTGCCGTGGTCGACCGTCGTGGCGGTCGTCGTCGGTTCGGTGGTGGTCGGGATCGTGGCGGCGCTGCTTCCCGCGCTACGGGCGTCGCGCATGAACGTCCTGGAGGCGATCGCCCACGAGTGAGCATGATGAGCTGAAGCGCCTGAGCTGAAGCGCGTGAGCCGGAGCGCATGAACTGGAGCGAGCACGTGCGAGCTGGAGCGAGTACGCATGTGCACGCGTGAGCACGTAGACGTACCCGTGAGCATGCACGCGTACCCGTGAGCACGTCGGACGAGGAGAGTTCATGAGCAGGCCGTTCCGGTTCGGCGTCAACATGATGACCCCCGCGGCGGGGAAGGAGTGGCGTGCGAAGTGCCGCCGGGCGGAGGCGCTCGGCTACGACGTGATCCTGGTCCCCGACCATCTGGGGATGCCCGCGCCGTTCCCGGCCGTCGTCGCGGCGGCGGAGGCGACCGAGCGGCCGCGGGTCGGCACGTTCGTTCTGAACGCCGCCTTCTGGAATCCGACGCTGCTCGCCCGCGAGGTGGCCACCACGGACGCCCTCACCGGCGGCAGGCTCGAGGTGGGTCTCGGCACCGGCTATGTGCAGGCGGAGTTCGACGCGGCCGGGGTGCCCTGGGGCACGCCGGGTGAGCGCGTGTCCGCCCTGGTCGCAGCCGTCGAGGCGGTGGACGGGCTCAGTGCTCCGCCGGGGCAGACACCGGGACCCCCTGCTTCACCGGAGCAGGCACCGCAGCTCCCCGCTTCGCCGGAGCAGGCGCCTGGGCCTCTTCAGCGGCCCCGGCCACCCCTGCTGATCGGTGGCAACGGCGACCGCGTCCTGAAGGTGGTCGCCGAGCACGCGGACATCGCCGCGTTCACCGGCGCACGCGCCGAGCCCGGCGATCCGAACGGCGCGCTGACCGTCCTCACCGCGGAGGCCCTCGACGACCGCGTCGCCACCTACCGGCGTCTCGCCGCGGCCCGCCCCGCGCCCGCGGAGCTGAACGTCCTGGTCCAGCTGGTCGAGGTGACCCCGGACCGGCGAGCCGCGATCCGGCCCTCGCTGGCGCTCGTCCCGCACCTCACCGAGGACGAGGCCCTGGACCTGCCGATCCTGCTGATCGGTACGGTCCGGCAGCTGGCCGAGCAGTTGCGCGCCCAACGGGAGCGGTACGGGTTCTCGTACATCACCGTCCTGGAGCCGGCCATGGAGGCGTTCGGTCCGGTCATCGAGGAGCTGGCCGGGAGCTGAGGAGCCGTTCCGGCGGCACTCCCTGTGGGCCTGGTCCACATCCCGGAAATCCCCGCATGCGGGCCCGGCGCGGTGATGGGATGCCGCCATGAGCGATCTACGCACAAGGGCCGCGGGCCCCGACGACCTCGACGCCGTGCTGGCCTTCTGGAAGACGGCCGCGGAGGGCACCAGCATCAGTGACGACCGCAGTGGCGTGGAGCGCCTGGTCGCCCGGGACCCCGAGGCCCTGCTCGTCGCGGAGCGTGACGGTGAGCTCGTCGGCACGGTGATCGCCGGTTTCGACGGCTGGCGGGCGTCGCTGTACCGCCTCGCGGTGCACCCCGACGCACGGCGCACCGGGGTGGCCACGGCCCTGCTGCGTGCGGCCGAGGAGCGCTTCGCCGCACTCGGTGGGCGCCGCGCCGACGCCATGGTCCTGAACCGCAACGAACTCGCCCACCTGGCCTGGCACGCCGCGGGCTACGCACCGCAGCCCGAGTGGAGCCGCTGGGTGAAACCGCTCACCGACTGAGGCGGTGTGCCCGGGAGCAGCCGGGACGGCTGGGGATAGCCGGAGGCAGCAGGGGTAAGCGGCATAGCGAGGATCACATCATGTCACGCAGAGTCACATGGGGTCCAGTGTTTTGCCGGTCCTTTAACATGGTCGGATCATTCGAATTCGAACCTTACGGAAAGGTGTGAGCGTCCGCCCATGGGCGAGCCTCCCAGTACCCGACATCGCGCATTCGCCCCGCCCGTGGCCGATCATGGGACGGAGGTGACCCGATGACCGAAGTGCTCCTGCTCCTCGTGGCGGTGCTGCTCTCGCTCGCGTGCGGCGTCTTCGTCGCGGCGGAGTTCTCGCTCACCACCGTGGAACGCAGCGACCTGGAGCGTGCCGTCGAACGCGGCGAGCGGGGCGCCGCCAGCGCCCTCAAGGCCGTCAAGAACCTCACCTTCCAGCTCTCCGGCGCGCAGCTCGGCATCACCGTGACCGGCCTGGTCGTCGGCATGCTCGCGAAACCGGCGATCGGCGACCTCATCGAGGGCCCGCTGAACGCCGCGGGCGTGCCCGACTCGGCGTCCTCGACCGTCGCCCTCATGATCGGTACCGCCCTGTCGACCGTCTTCCTGATGGTCGTCGGCGAGCTTGTGCCCAAGAACTGGGCGATCTCCTCACCGCTGGCCATCGCCAAGCGCGTGGCGACGCCGCAGCGCTTCTTCAGCGCCGCGTTCCGCCCCTTCATCAGGCATCTGAACAACACGGCGAACCGCGCCGTGCGCCGCATCGGCATGGAGCCCACCGAGGAGCTCGCCTCCGCGCGCGGCCCCAAGGAGCTGGTCGCCCTGGCCCGGCACTCCGCCAAGGAGGGCGCCCTGGAGCCGGACACCGCCGAGCGGTTCATGCGCACGCTGAACCTGGCCGACCTCACCGCCGAGAACGTCATGACGCCGCGCGTGCAGGTCGTCGCCCTGGACGTGCAGGCCACCTGCGAGGACGTCGCCAACGCCACCCGGGCGACCGGCCTGTCCCGGTTCCCGATCTACCGCGGCAGCCTCGACTCGGTCGTCGGGGTCGTCCACATCAAGGACATCCTGGCCGTGCCCGCCGAGCGCAGGCCGCGCCAGTCCGTGCACGAGCTGATGCGCGAGCCGCTGCTCGTACCGGAGTCGCTGACCGTCGAACGCCTCCTGGACCGGCTCTCGGGCAAGCGCACGATGGCCGTCGTCATCGACGAGTACGGCGGTACGGCGGGCGTCGCGACCCTGGAGGACATCGTCGAGGAAGTCGTCGGCGAGGTGCACGACGAGCACGATCCGCACGAGACGCCCGACCTTGCTCCGGCCGGCACCGACGAGGACGGCCGCGCGCTGTACTCGGCGGACGGCGCGGCCCGCACCGACCAGCTCGCACGCGTGGGCCTGCGGGCGCCCGACGGCCCCTACGAGACCCTCGCGGGCCTGGTCGCCACCGAACTCGGCCGCATTCCCGCCGTCGGCGACACGGTCGAGGTGGCCGACTGGCGCCTCGACGTCGTGGACGCCACGGGCCGCCGCGCCGCCCGCGTGCTGCTGCACGCCCCCGCCGAAGCCGCCGGTGACGAGCCGGAGGAGGACGACCGATGACCGTCATACAGCTCCTGATCGGCCTGGCGACGCTCGTCGTCAACGCCTTCTTCGTGGGCGCGGAGTTCGCCCTGATCTCCGTACGGCGCAGTCAGATCGAGCCGTACGCCGAGGACGGCGACCGGCGCGCCAAGAGCGTCCTGTGGGGTCTGCGGCACGTGTCCGTGCTGATGGCCGCCGCGCAGCTCGGCATCACGCTGTGCACCCTGGTCCTCGGTGTCGTCGCCGAGCCCGCCATCGCCCACCTCCTGGAGCCGGTGTTCGACGGTGTGGGCGTGCCGCACGGCCTGGTCCACCCGATCTCGTTCGTCATCGCGCTGGCCGTGGCGACGTATCTGCACATGCTGCTCGGCGAGATGATCCCGAAGAACATCGCCCTGGCCGAGCCGGTGCGCAGCGCGCTGCTGCTCGGGCCGCCCCTGGTGACCTGCGCGCGGGCGCTGCGCCCCCTGGTCTTCGCGATCAACGCGTTCGCCAACGCGATCCTGAAGCTGCTGCGCGTCGAGACCAAGGACGAGGTCGCGGCCACCTTCTCGGACGCCGAGCTGGCCCGTCTTGTGCAGGACTCCAGCGACGCGGGCCTGATCGACGACCGGGCCCAGGAGCGGCTGCACGAGGCCCTTGAGCTGGGCCGCCGCCCCGTCCGTGACGTGGTCCTGCCGCTGGAACGCGTGAAGTACGCGCGCGTGGGCGTCACCCCCGAGCAGTTGGAGGCGCTGTCGGCCGAGACCGGCTTCTCGCGCTTCCCCGTCGTCGACGAGGGGCGCCGCATCGTCGGCTACCTCCACGTCAAGGACGCCCTCGATGTCAGCCCCCGCGACCTGCCGTTCCGGGTGGCGGACATGCGGTCCATCGCCCGGGTACGGGAGACCACCCCGCTGGACGACGTCCTGACCGCCATGCGGGGCAGCCGCACCCATGTGGCCGCCGTACTCGGCGAGGACGGCAGGCTGGCCGGGATGGTCACCATGGAGGACGTGCTGCGGGAGCTGTTCGGCCAGCCTGTGTGAGGTGCCCGCCGGGAGTGGGACGGGGCCGCCCCACCGGGGTGGGGCGGGTCTGCCGCTTAGGCGGGGCGGAGCCTGTCATCCGGACGGGGCGGAGTTTTACCGGGGTAGGGCGGAGCCGAGACCGCCGCCCGGGTGGGACGGAGTGCACCCGGGTGGGCGGAGTGCCTCCCGGGCGGGGCGGAGTGTCACCCGGGCGGGGCGGAGCCTGTCACAGCGCAGGGCCGTGTCCCCGGCCGCCCGGGATCTCGGTGAGGCCCGGTCCAGGAGGGCCCACCTTCGCGGAGCCCAGCGCCGTCAGGACGGCGAGAAGCGCGGCCATGCCGGCCGTGCCGATGGCGGCGAGCCACTCCACGTCGAGGAGGTTCGTCGCCCCGGCGACCAGCACGGCGGCGAGTGCCTGCGCGAATGTGCGGATCGCGCGTTCGGCCGTCGCTTTCCAGAAGGCAGCGGTCCACATGGCGGACCCCTCTCCGGTGACGCGGAGCTCGTCGATGAGCCCTCAACTACCGTTATGTTCGCGCTGGTTGCGAAGCGGCGTCGAGACTCTCGCGGGCCCTTCTTCGCCGTCCCCGATTCCTGCGACAGCTGCGATGTCCCCTGTGGCCGCGGTGTCCTCGCATGGGGGCAACGCGACACGCAGCCGAGCGAGGAACGCACGGGCGGCCGGGCTCGCGGGACCGTCCGACCGCCACACGAGACCGATCCGGCCGCGAGGGCACGGCTCCTCGAACCGGACCACCCGCAATCCGCGCGCGGCGGCGGCCTCCGCCCCCGGCGCGGGGAAGACGGCCACGCCGAGGCCACGTACGGCCAGCTGCACCAGCAGGTCGGGCGCCGCGGCCTCGAAGGCCACCCGCGGCGCGAACCCTGCTCGCGCACAAGCCCGTTCGAGCACCGCCCGCAGCCCCGTCCCGCGCGGAAGGCTGATGAGAGGGCGATCGGCGAGGGCAGCCAGGGGTACGGTCCGGCCGGGCTCGGCGTGCCGCGCCAGCGGGTCGTCCACTGCCACCAGCGCCGCCAGCGGCTCGTCGATCACGAGCTGCCAGGTGACACCCTGCGGCGGGGCGCCGTCGGTGAGACCGGCCAGAGCGATGTCGAGCCGCCCCTCGCGGACGGACGCGAGCATCCGGTCCGACGCGTCCTCGGTCAGCGCGATCTCGACGTGCGGATGGGCGTCGTGGAAGTCGGCGAGCACCGACGCCATGTCGTACTCGTGCGTCGCCGCACCCGACACCAGGCCGATCGTGACGCGCCCCCGCAACAACCCCGTGAACTCGTCGGCGGTCTGCCGCATGCCGTCGACGGCCGCCAGGGCGGCCCGCGCATACGGCAGCACCGCCGCACCCGCTTCCGTCACGGTCACCGACCGCCCCGAACGGTCGAGGAGCCGCTGCCCCAACTCCCGTTCCAACCGGCGGACCTGTGCGCTCACACCGGGCTGCGCCACATGCAGGACGACCGCCGCCCGCGTGAAGTTGGCCTCCTCGACGACGGTGAGGAAGTAACGGAGCTGGCGAAGTTCCATAACTGAGGATGCTAGCCACGAGACGTACTGGCTCTTGGACTTCTGACAGCTCCGCGACGATCTTTGAACCATGGGGAACACACCGACTGCGACGGACCTCACGACCCAGCACCTCCGCTCCGAGATCGCCGCCGAACGCCGCGCCCTCGCCGACCTGCTGGAGCACCTCGCACCCGAACAGTGGGAGGCACCCTCCCTGTGCTCGGGCTGGCGCGTCCGCGAGGTCGCCGCCCATATGTCTCTGGGCTTCCGCCGCTCCCTCCCCCGGGTCCTGTGGGAGCTGGCGAAGGCGGGCGGGAGCCTGCACCGCATGACGGACCGCACCGCCCGCGCCGACGCGGCGGCCTTCCCAGCGGGCGACCTCGCACGCTTCCTGCGGGACCACGCCGACCACCCCTGGACCCCGCCGGTGGGCGGCTACATCGGTGCCCTCGGTCACGACGTCGTCCACGGCCTCGACATCACCGTCGCCCTCGGCCTCCCCCGCCATGTGCCGGATCCCCGCCTTCGTATCCTCCTCGACCATGTGACACCGAAGTCGGCGAAGTTCTTCGGCGCCGACCTGGACGGCGTCGAACTGCGCACCACCCCCGGCATCGCCGCCGCCGACGCCCCGGCCCCTGCCGCCTCCTCCCCTGGCATCTCCTGGTCCTTCGGTTCGGGCTCTTCCCTGACCGGGTCCGCGCAGGACCTGCTGCTCGTGGCGTTCGGCCGGAAACTGCCACCCTGCCGCCTGCATGGCGCACACGCAGCCCGCTTCACCCACCCTTGATCCCACCGGCCCACCCCGGCAGCTCCGGCAGCTCCGGCAGCTCCGGCAGCTCCGGCAGCTCCGGCAGCTCCGGCAGCTCCGGCAGCTCCGGCAGCTCCGGCAGCTCCGGCAAGGGCGGGATACCATCACATCGCCATGCAGATCGATCCCCGCCACACCAGCCTTGTCGCGATCGGCGACTCCTTCACCGAGGGCATGTCCGACCTGCTGCCGGACGGCACCTACCGCGGCTGGGCCGATGTGCTCGCCGAGCGCCTCGCGACCCGCACCCCCGGCTTCCGGTACGCCAATCTCGCCGTACGCGGCAAGCTCATCGGACAGATCGCCGAGGAGCAGGCCCCGATGGCCGCCGCGCTGGGCGCCGACGTGATCACCCTTGTCGGCGGTCTCAACGACACCCTGCGGCCCAAGTGCGACATGGGCCGGGTGCGCGGCCTGCTGGAACACGCGGTGGAGACCCTCGCCCCGGCCTGCAAGCAACTGGTCCTGATGCGCAGCCCCGGCCGCCAGGGCCCGGTCCTCGAACGGTTCCGCCCGCGCATGGAGGAGCTCTTCCACCACGTCGACCAGCTCGCGGCCCGGCACGGAGCCGTCGTCGTCGATCTGTACGGGTCCGCGGCGCTCGGCGACCAGCGGATGTGGGACGTGGACCGGCTGCATCTGACGGCTGAGGGCCACCGCCGGGTCGCCGAAGCGGTGTGGCAGACGCTCGGCCACGAACCGGTGGAGGACTGGGGCACACCGCTGCCGCCCGCGGTCCGCGCCGCCTGGGCCGCCCGCCGCGCGAGCGACCTGCGCTTCGCGCGGCGGCATCTGGGCCCCTGGATCGGCCGCCGCCTCACCGGCCGCTCCTCCGGCGACGGCCGCGTGGGCGCCCATGTCGACCCGGAGACCGGCCGCGCGTTCTGGGTCACGCCGGACGACCCGACGGCCCCCGGCCCCGTCCAGACCTGGCACCGCGTGGAGCCTGAGACGGCCTGAGAGCTGGCGGAGTCCGCTTACCCGGCACAGCCTGAGCACCGGGCCCAGCCTGAGAACGGAGCGCCGCCCGGGAGCCGGATGCGATGCGGTCCGGGAACTGTATGTGGTCCGAGAACTGCAAGCGATCCGGGAATTGGGTGCGGTCCGGGAGCCGGATGCGGTCCGGGAGCCGCCTGCGGTCCGGAAGTCGGCTGCGGTCCGGGAGTCGGCGCCGGTGCGGGCGTCGGTGCGGGCGTCGGCGCCGGTCCGGCTCTTGTAGCTTCCGACGATCCGACCCATGGCGCTGGCCTGCAGAAACCGACAGTAGAATGGCCCACTGTGACTGCTGCGCCTGCAAAGCCCCGTATCCCGAACGTCCTCGCCGGGCGTTACGCCTCCACCGAGCTCGCGACGCTCTGGTCGCCCGAGGAGAAGGTGAAGCTGGAGCGCCGCCTCTGGCTCGCCGTTCTGCGCGCCCAGAAGGACCTCGGCATCGACGTGCCGGACGCGGCGATCACCGACTACGAGCGCGTGCTCGACCAGGTCGACCTGGCCGCCATCGCCGAGCGCGAGAAGGTCACCCGGCATGACGTGAAGGCCCGCATCGAGGAGTTCAACGCCCTCGCTGGTCATGAGCACGTCCACAAGGGCATGACCTCCCGCGACCTCACCGAGAACGTGGAGCAGCTGCAGATCCGGCTCTCCCTCGAACTGGTCCGGTCCCGTACCGTCGCCGTCCTCGCTCGCCTGGGCAGGCTCTCCGGCGAGTACGCCGAGCTGGTCATGGCCGGCCGCTCCCACAATGTCGCCGCCCAGGCCACCACCCTCGGCAAGCGCTTCGCCACGGCCGCCGACGAACTGCTCGTGGCCCACCGCCGCCTGGAGGACCTCCTCGGCCGCTACCCGCTGCGCGGCATCAAGGGCCCCGTCGGCACCGCCCAGGACATGCTCGACCTGCTGGGCGGCGACGCCGGCAAGCTCACCGAGCTCGAGGACCGCATCGCCTCCCACCTCGGCTTCGAGCGCGCCTTCACGTCCGTCGGCCAGGTCTACCCCCGCTCCCTCGACTACGAGGTGGTGACGGCGCTCGTGCAGCTCGCCGCCGCCCCCTCGTCGCTGGCCAAGACGATCCGCCTGATGGCCGGGCACGAGCTGGTCACCGAGGGCTTCAAGCCCGGCCAGGTCGGCTCGTCCGCCATGCCGCACAAGATGAACACCCGCTCCTGCGAGCGCGTCAACGGCCTGACCGTCATCCTCCGCGGCTACGCGTCGATGACCGCCGAGCTGGCCGGCGACCAGTGGAACGAAGGCGACGTCTCCTGTTCGGTCGTGCGCCGCGTGGCCCTGCCCGACGCGTTCTTCGCGCTGGACGGCCTGCTGGAGACGTTCCTGACGGTCCTGGACGAGTTCGGCGCGTTCCCCGCGGTCGTCGCCCGTGAGCTGGACCGCTATCTTCCGTTCCTCGCCACCACGAAGGTGCTCATGGCGTCCGTGCGGGCCGGTGTGGGACGCGAGGAGGCCCACGAGGCCATCAAGGAGAACGCTGTCGCCGCCGCCCTCGCCATGCGCGAGCAGGGCGCCGAGCGCAACGAACTCCTGGACAAGCTGGCCGCCGACTCCCGCATTCCGCTGGACCGCGTCCAGCTCGACGAGCTGATGGCCGACAAGCTGTCGTTCACCGGTGCCGCGAGCGACCAGGTCGCCACGGTCGTCGCCCAGGTCGAGGCCGTCCTCAAGGAGCACCCGGAGGCGGCGGCCTACAAGCCGGGCGCGATCCTCTGAGTTCGGCAGTCTGCTCGGCAGTCCGTGCGACGGTCCACACGGCGGTCCATGTGGTGGTCCATGTGGTGGTCCATGCGGCGACCCGGTCGGCAGTCCGGTCATGACGGTCCTCTGATCGATTTCGGCGTTCGGTCTCGACGTCTGGTCTCTGTGTCCGGTACAGGCGTCGGTCGGGTCCTTCGTTCTTCTCGCGGGCGGGTCGCGGCTCGCGCATCGAGGTGGGGTCAGTCCCTCGCCCGGTGCGAGCCGCGGCCCGCCTTGTGCGTGCGGCCCTCCTTGCGTGTACGGCCCGCCTTGCTTGCGCGGCCCGCCTTGCGTAGGCGGATGACCACGAACGCCAGGACCACCAGGGCGACGACGCCGAGCACGGCCTTCGAGTACAGGCCGACTACGTCGGTGACCTCGTGCCAGCGGCTGCCGAGGCCGTAGCCGAGCAGCACGAACACGCTGTTCCACAGCAGGCTGCCGAGTGTCGTGAGACCCAGGAACACCGGCAGCGGCATCCGCTCGATCCCGGCCGGTATTGAGATCATGCTGCGGAAGATCGGGATCATTCTGCCGAAGAACACGGCCTTGGTTCCGTGCCGCGAGAACCACGTCTCCGTCTTCTCTATGTCGGACGTCTTGACCAGCGGCAGGCGTGCGGCGACGGCGACCGTGCGGTCACGGCCGAGCAGTGCGCCGACCCAGTACAGCGCGAGGGCTCCGACGACCGAACCGGCCGTCGTCCACAGCAGGGCGGACAGCAGGCTGAACTTGCCATGGCTGGCGGCGAACCCGGCCAGGGGCAGGATCACCTCGCTGGGCAGGGGCGGGAACAGATTCTCCAGCGCGATCGCCGCGCCGGCGCCGACCGCGCCGAGCGAGTCCATGAGGTCGGCCGCCCACCCCGCTATACCGCCCGCGGGGGCGTCGGTGGAAGCGGCCGCGTACACCGCGTGCCGGGCGGAACCGGCGACGGGCGAGGCCGTCGCCGCTGCGGACTCGGCTGCGGCAGCGAGCGTGTGCTGAGCGGTGAGGATCATGTCTTCGACGGTACGAAATCGCAGGCCACCGCGGTATGAGGGCTGCCGCACAGTTGAGCTGCTGGACGCCGCAAGCGCTGCTGTGGAACGCCGCAGGCACTGCTGTGGCGCGCCATAGGAACCGCTGCGGAACGCCTTAGGCATCCCCTGCGGGCTACCGCAGACAGCTTTGCGGTTTTCCGCAGTCCGCTCCGCGCACCGCTCGGCTAGCGTGATTGATCATGCGAAACTTCCTCGTCCGCCGACTGCGCGTCGCCGCCGGAGTCCTCCTCGGATTCCTCAGCGCCGCCGTCGAGCTGGTCCTGACGCTGGCGTCCGGGCTGTGGCTGCTCGCCACACTCGGGCGCTCCGCCGACGAGCGCCGCGGCGAGACTCCCATACTCGCGGGCGCCCGCTGGTGGGCAGGACTGCAGCGGCGCCGGATGACCCTCTGGTACGGCCAGGATCCGGCGGGCGTCGCCGCGCCGCTGACCGGCATGCCCGCCCTGGCCTATGTGTCCACGCGCTGGACCGTTGGTGTTCTGGGCGGCGTGGTGCTCCTGGCCGCGCTCTCCGGCGCCGCTTATGCGTCGCTGCTGGTGTGGGGCTGGTTCTGGGTCGACCTCGACCGATGGCCGGTGACCATGGTCATTTCCGCGTTCGGTGGGCTGTTCCTCCTCTTTCTGAGCATGCAGGGCGTGCATGCCGTGGCGTTGATGGACGAGCAACTGGCCCGCCACTTCCTCAGCCCCAGCGACCGCATGAGCATGCAGCGCCGCATCGGGGAGCTGGCGGAGAGCCGGGCCGGAGTGGTGCAGGCCGTCCACGACGAGCGGCGCCGCATCGAGCGGGATCTGCACGACGGCGTCCAGCAGCGGCTGGTGGCCCTCGGCATGCTGCTCGGCAGGGCCCGCCGCGCGCCGGACCCGGGCAAGTCCGCCGAGTTGCTCCGGCAGGCCCACGAGGAGTCGCAACAAGCACTGGTGGAACTGAGAGACGTGGCCTGGCGCGTGTATCCGGCGGCGCTCGACGAGGGAGGACTCGCCGCCGCCCTGGAGTCGGTCGCCGAGCGGGCCGCGATACCCGTCCGGCTCTCCTGCGATCTGCGGGACATACCGCCGCCGACGGCGCAGGCAGTGGCGTACTTCGTCGCGGCCGAAGCGGTGACGAACGCCGTCAAGCACTCCGGCGCCGCCATGGTGGCGGTGCGGGCCGACCGCACGGGCGCGCTGCTCCGGCTGTGCGTGGAGGACGACGGTCGCGGTGGCGCCGACCCGTCCGGGAGCGGGCTGCTGGGCCTGGCCCGCAGGGTCGCGGCGCTCGACGGTACGTTGACGGTGGCCAGTCCGGCCGGAGGTCCCACCGTCATCACCGCGGAGTTGCCATGCGTGTAATGCTCGCCGACGACTCGACGCTGCTGCGCGAGGGCCTGGCCCGACTGCTCGCCGACGAGGGGCACGAGGTGACGGCGTCCGTCGGGGACGCGGGGGCCCTGCTCGACGCGATCGCCGCCGATCCGCCGGACGCCGCCGTGGTGGATGTGCGCATGCCGCCGACGCACACCGACGAGGGGCTGCGGGCCGCCCTGGAGATCCGGCGGACCTGGCCGGACACGGGCGTGCTCGTGCTGTCGCAGTATGTCGAACGGCGTTATGCCACCGACCTGTTGACCACGGCCACGGAAGGAGTGGGGTATCTGCTCAAGGACCGGGTCGTCCAGATCGACGAGTTCCTGGACGCGCTCGACCGTGTCGGTGCGGGGCGGACCGCGTTCGACCCGGAGGTCGTACGCCAGTTGCTGACGTTCAGCAGCCATGTGGACCCCTTGCAGCGGCTGACGGAAAGGGAGGGGGAGGTGCTCGCCAAGATGGCGCAGGGGCATACGAACGCTGCCATCGCGGAGCAACTGCATGTCTCGCAGAGCGCCGTGGAGAAGTATGTGAACGCGATCTTCGACAAGCTGGAGTTGTCCGGCTCCACGGGCTACAGCCGTCGGGTGCTGGCGATCCTGCGCTTCCTCGGTTCGTGAGGGGCCGTCGGGGCAGCGCGTCGTGTGGGGGTGTGCCCGGGGGCAGCGTGAGCCAGTGCGGCGGCGTCGGCCGCCGGGGTGGTCAGAGGCCGACGTCCCGGTTGCGGAAGTCCTCCAGGGACTCGCGCCGCACGAGGAGGCGGGCGTGGCCGCCGGCGACGGCGACGACGGGAGGGCGGCCGACGAGGTTGTAGCCGGAGGCCATCGACAGGTGGTAGGCGCCGGCGACGGGGACGGCGAGCAGGTCGCCGGGGCGGATGTCGGACGGCAGCGCGGTGTCGGCGGCGAGCACGTCGCCCGCCTCGCAGTGGCGGCCGACGACGGTCATGGGTGCGGGCGCCGCAGTGGAGCGGCGGCCGATGAGGCGCGGCAGGTAGCGCACGCCATAGAGGGCGGGCCGCGGGTTGTCGCTCATGCCGCCGTCGACGGCGACGAAGGTGCGGTCGCCGGTGCGTTTGACGGAGAGTACGTGGTAGAGGGCGACGCCCGCGGGCCCGGCGATGGCGCGCCCGGGTTCGACGACGAGGTGGGGTACGGCGAGTCCGGCGGCGGCGCAGCTCTCGGTGAGTTCGGCGCGTACCTTGCGGGCGAGGGAGGGGATGTCGAGGGAGTGCTCGTCCGGGTGGTAGGCGATGCCGTGGCCGCCGCCGAGGTCCAGTTCGGGGAGGGTGATGCCGTGGTGGTCCTTGATGCGTGCCATCAGGCCGACCAGTCGGCGCACGGCACACAGGAACGGCTTCTCGGCGGTGATCTGTGAGCCCAAGTGGCAGTGCAGGCCCACCAGTTCCAGGCCGGGTTGGTCGAGAATGCGGGCGATGGCGTGCTGGGCGGAGCCGTCCGTGATGCACAGGCCGAACTTCTGGTCCTCGGTGCCCGTCTGGATCTTGCTGTGGCCGCCGGCGGCGATGCCGGGGACAACTCTGACGAGGACCTTCTGGCGGCTGCCGGGCGGCACTGCCGCGGCCAGGCGTGCGATCTCGGAGGCGCTGTCGATGACGATGCGTCCGACGCCGAGGCGTAGCGCGGCGCGCAGGTCCTCGGGGCTCTTGGCGTTGCCGTGCAGGACGATGCGGGAGGCGGGGAAGCCGGTGGTGACGGCCAGTTCGAGTTCACCGGCGGAGCAGACGTCGAGGCCGAGGCCTTCTTCGCCGACCCAGTGGGCCATGGCACGGCAGAGGAACGCCTTGGCGGCGTAGAGGACGTCGGTGTCGGGGAAGGCCTGCACGTAGGTGCGGCAGCGGCCGCGGACCTCGGCCTCGTCGAGGAGGTAGGCCGGGGTGCCGAAGCGGTCGGCGATCTCGGTGAGCGGGACGCCGCCGACGGCGAGGTCACCGTCCGAGAGGCGGGTGGTGGAGTGCGGCCAGACGGACAGGTCGTCGTCGGCCGGGCCGGTGCAGTTGGCGGCACCGGCACCGGCCCCGGTCCCGGCGCCGGTGCCGGGGGCGTCCCCGGGGGGAGCAGCAGGTGCGGCGGTGTCCGGGGCCGCGACACGGTCGCCAGTCACCTGGGGCACCGGGGACGCCGGGGCCACAGGTGGTACGAGGGGCGTAGGGGGCACCGGGGGCATGGGGGTCACCGAGGTTGCCGGAATCGTCGGTGTCGCGGGGATGTCCGCAAGCGTCATGGCTGGCTTCTCGTTTCGCCTCGTCGTCGTCTTCACAGTTGTCTGCGCGGCCCTATGACCGGTCGCCGTACGCACGTCGCGTCCACCACTCGGAGTTCCGGGCAGCGGCACCCGCGCTGGCGCCCTCGCCCACGGCCGGCTCAGCCGAGCCACACGGTCAGGGCGCCGGCCAAAGCCGCTACGCCCGCGGTACGCAGGGCTCCGGCGAGCCGGGGGTCCCCCTCGCGCTGCCGCGCGGCGCGCCGCGGAGTGCGCCGGGGCGGGGCCACGGAGGCGGCGACGGGCAGGCGCGGGGCGGGGGCGAGAAGGGGGTCGACGGTGACCGCGGCGAAGCCCAGGGGTTCGGTGAGGGCGCGCAGGGCGGGCTCGGAGAGCCGGATCCAGGGCTGCCGGGCACCGAGCGCGTCGGTGAGACGTTGAGCGGTGGTGAAGGCGACGGCGGTGCGGCCGCCGACGGGAGTGCGGAACAGGCGGGCGACACAGCCCGCGGGTCCCGGCCGGACGGGTACGAACAGCGGCCCGGCCGGGCGGCGTTCGGAGGGCTCGGGGTCGTCTCCGTACACCAGTTGCTGCGTCATGGAATTCCTCCCTTTGGGAAAAGCGGCGGGGATTTGAAGCGTTTTGCGGAGGAGTCGGTGACCTCGGGGCAGGCCTTCGTCGACCGGCGACAACTCGGGTGGCGGCCCAGGCACTGCCCCGGCCGACAACTCGGGTGGCGGCCCAGGCACTGCCCCGGCCGACAACCCGGGCGACGACCCGGGCGACGACCCGGGCGAATGCCCAGGCACCGACCCGGGCGGCAACCGGATGGATCACCGGGTGTCGAGCGGCCAGTGCCGGGCACACAGTGACGGTATGCCCGGCACGGGGTGTCATCCGACCGTTCATGACGCGCCGTTGACGGCAAAAGGGCACACGCTGACATTCTGCTGACGCGCGGCCCGGCTCACGGGCCCGAACGAGTGAGGACTCGCGTGCGGATACTGACGTGGAACGTGTGGTGGCGTTTCGGACCGTGGGAGCAGCGCAGGAAAGCGATCCGCACGGTCCTGCGCCAACTGCGACCGGACGTCGTGGGCTTGCAGGAGGTGTGGGAACGGGACGGCGAGAACCTCGCGGAGTGGCTGGCGAAGGATCTCGGCCTGTACTGGACGTGGGAGCCGTCGCGGACGCCCGAGCGGTGGCAGCGGCGCATCGGCGATCCGACGGTGGCCTTCGGCAACGCGGTCCTCAGCCGCTGGCCCATCGCCGAGCGCGCCGTGTCCCAGCTGCCGCCGCTCGACGAGGCGGACGACGGTCGCCTCGCGCTCCACGCGCGCATCGCCGCCCCCGGGCAGGACGTGCCTTTCTTCACCACCCATCTGTCGTCCCCGCCGCACGCGTCGGCGGTCCGGTGCGCCCAGGTCGCCGCGCTCGCGGAGTTCGTCGCGAAACACCGGGGCGGCACGGACTTCCCGCCCGTGGTCACGGGGGACTTCAACGCCTGGCCGGACTCGGAGGAGATGCGGCTGCACGGCGGGTACCGGACGGCGCCCGCCGTGCCGGGGCAGGTGCTCCTGGACGCCTGGGAGTACGCCGGGCCGGGCGCGGCGTCCGCCACCTGGGACGTCGCGAATCCGTACGTGGCGGCGACGTTCGAGCCGAGCGCCCGGATCGACTACATCCACGTCGGCGCGCCGGGACCCGGCGGTCTCGGCGCGGTGCGCGGGGTAAGGCGCGCGGGTGACGGGCCGGTCGGCGGAATCTGGCCCTCCGACCACGCCGCGGTGGTCGCGGACCTGCTGGACGCCGCGCAGCCCTCCGGCTGACTCCGGCCCCCTGACCGGCCCAGGCCTGCCCCTGCGCCCAGGGCCACGCCTCGCAACCCGGGGACACGCCTCGCTACCAGGGGCCACACCTCGCATGCCCGGGGTCGCGCCCCGCAACCCGGGGCCGCACCTACACACGCCCGGGGTCACACCTCGCAACCCGGGGCCGCACCTACACACGCCCGGAGTCACGCCCCGCAACCCGGGGCCGCACCTACACACCCCCGGGGCCACACCTCACACGCCCGGGGCTACGCCTCGAACCGATACCCCATCCCCGGCGCCGTGATCAAATGCCGCGGATGGGCCGGATCGGGCTCCAGTTTGCGGCGCAGCTGGGCCATGTACACCCGCAGGTAGTTGGTCCGCGCGCCGTGGGTCGGCCCCCACACCTCCGCGAGGAGCTGTTGCCGCCCCACCAGGCGGCCGCGGTGGCGGGCCAGGACCTCCAGGAGGTGCCACTCCGTCGGTGTGAGCCGTATCGCCCGGCCGTCCCGTAACGCCTTCTTGGCGGCCAGATCGAGGGTGAACCCGTCGGTCTCGACGACGGTGGCGACGACGGCCTCGTCGCGCCCCGCGGGGCGGGGCCTGCGGGCCGCGGCCCGCAGCCGGGCGAGGAGTTCGTCCATGCTGAACGGCTTGGTGATGTAGTCGTCGGCACCCGCGTCGAGCGCCGCGACCTTCTCGTCGGAGGCCTGGCGGGCGGACACGACGAGGATGGGCGCGCGGCTGAAGCCGCGCAGCCACCGGATCACGTCGATGCCGTCCATGTCGGGCAGCCCGAGATCAAGAAGGACCACGTCCGGCGGTCGCGCCGACGCAAGACGCCGGGCCGTGCCCCCGTCGACCGCCGCGTCCACCTCGTACTTGCGTGCCTTGAGGTTGATCTCCAGAGCCCGTACGAGCTGCGGGTCGTCCTCGACCACCAGCACCCGGGTCATCGGTTGCCGCCTCCTGGGTGTACGTGCGGGCCTGCGCGCGCAGTGCGGTCGCGGGCCCACGAGAATGTTCCGTCCCGTGAAGCAAAGCGCCCACCAGCGGATTCGCCGTCGCTCCTGACGCCTCTCATACGGCAGCCGGGACGGACTTGACGACACCCTGACGGCGCATCTGCCACCCTGCCCTGACGGGACGTCCCACGCCCCCTGACGGGGTACCCCCACGACACTCCGACGGAGCACCCCACGGCACCCGCCCGTACCTGCCGCGGATGTCCCTGCCCGCAGCACCTCATGGCGGCGGGCAGGGACCCCTACGGACGGACGATCGAACCCGTACATGGCAGTCGCACCAGACACGCCGGACGCACCAGACACGCCGATCGCGCCGGACACACCAGTCGCGCCGGACGCACCGGACACACCGGTCGGGATGGCCACAGCCCCGCCCCCCAGCGGAACTGCGCGCGCCGCCGTCGGCGTGCGGCACGCGCCCCCCGGGCAACAGCCCTCCGTCACGGGTTCGTTCATCCGTTCCCCCGTGATGATCAGTCTTGGTCCCGTCGCAGGTCGTCCCGGTTTTCTTGACACCTTCCTGACGCCTGAGCCGATCTTCTTGACGTCTCCTTGACGCGGGCGTGGGAGGGACGCGGTGGGAGCGTGCGAGGGGTCCGCGAGAGGTCTGTGAGGGGTCCGCGAGATGGCCGCGAGGGGCCCGCCAAGGAAACGTGCCCACATCGGCCCACACCACCCCACACTCCCCCCCTTATTACTCACGGGTAATACCGGGCCGCCCGTCCGAGTTCAAGACCGATCCGGAGAGTGCAAGGTCACAGCGTCGCCCCAGCACGGGGAAGGGTTTCCGCCCTAGCATCGGAATATGACGGTCCTGCCTGATGACGGGCTTTCGCTGGCCGCCGAGTTCCCTGATGCGACCCATGAGCAGTGGCAGCGCCTGGTGGAAGGCGTACTGCGCAAGTCGGGTAAGGACGTATCGGGGCCCGCGGCCGAGGAAGCACTGTCCACCGCGCTCGAGGACGGGCTCAGCACCCGTCCCCTGTACACCGCACACGACGACGACGCAGGATCGCTGGCCGATGTGGGCCAGCCGGGTTTCGCCCCGTTCGTACGGGGCGGCCGAGCCGCGGGCAGCGCGGCCGCGGGCTGGGACGTACGGCAGCGGCACGCCACGGGCGATCCCGTCCGCACGAACGAGTCCGTGCTCGCCGACCTCGAGAACGGCGTGACGTCGCTGTGGCTGACCCTGGGGCCTGACGCCCTGCCGGTCTCCGGTCTTGAGCGGGCGCTCGACGGCGTGTATCTGGACCTGGCTCCCGTCGTCCTCGACGCCGGCGCCGATGTGGAGCCCGCCGCACGGGAGTTGCTGCGCCTGATCGAGGCCGCGGGGGTCGCGAAGGACGCGGCGCGCGGCACCCTCGGCGCGGACCCACTGGCGTACGAGGCGCGCACGGGCACGGAGACCGGGACCGAGGCAGCCGTGGAGCTCGCGCGGCTGTGCGGCCGGGAGTACGGCGGCCTGCGCGCGCTCACGGTGGACGCGCTGCCCTATCACGAGGCGGGCGGCTCGGCGGCACAAGAACTCGGCGCGTCCCTCGCCACCGGCGTCGCCTACCTGCGGCTGCTGACGGGCGCGGGGCTCACGCTCCAGGAGGCCTGCGCGCAGTTGGAGTTCCGGTACGCGGCCACGGCCGACCAGTTCCTGACCATCGCCAAACTCCGTGCGGCACGGCGCCTCTGGGCACGGGTCGCGGAGGCGAGCGGTGACGCCGACGCGGGCGCGCAGCGCCAGCACGTGGTGACGTCACCGGTGATGATGGCGCGCCGCGATCCGTGGGTGAACATGCTCCGCACGACCGTGGCGTGCCTGGGTGCCGGTGTGGCCGGCGCGGACGCGGTCACGGTGCTGCCCTTCGACCACTCCTTGGGACTGCCGGACGCCTTCGCCCGGCGCATCGCCCGCAACACCTCGACGATCCTCCTGGAGGAGTCGCACCTGGCGCGGGTCATCGACCCGGCGGGCGGCTCCTGGTACGTGGAGCGGCTCACCGACGAACTCGCGCACAAGGCCTGGGAGTTCTTCCAGCAGATCGAGGGCGCGGGCGGCCAGGCGGCGGCCCTGCGCTCCGGCATGCTCGGCGACCGCCTCGCGGCGACGTGGGCGGAGCGTTCGAAGAAGCTCGCCAAGCGCCGCGAACCGATCACCGGCGTCAGCGAGTTCCCGAACCTCGCCGAGAAACCCGTACAGCGGGAGCAGCCCGTACGGGGCGAGAAGTCCGTACATGGCCAGCAGCCCGTACAGAACGAGAAGCCCGTACAGGGTGAGCAGCCCGTAAGGGGCGCGACCCCCGCGGCTCCGGGGCGCGGCCTGCCGCAGGTGCGCCGCGACGAGGCGTACGAATCCCTGCGTGCCCGCTCCGACGCGCATCTGGAGCGGACCGGCGCCCGTCCGAAGGTGTTCCTGGCCGCGCTCGGCCCGGCCGCCGCGCACACCGCGCGGGTCTCGTTCGCCTCGAACCTCTTCCAGGCGGGCGGGATCGAGGCCGTGCACGACCCGGTGACGGTGGACGCGGCGGGTGCCGCCGGCGCCTTGAAGGCCAGCGGGGCGCGCGTGGCCTGCGTGTGCTCCAGCGACGCGCTGTACACGGCCGAGGGGGCCGCGGTCGCCGCGGCGCTGGCGTCGGCCGGCGCCGAGCACGTGTTCCTCGCGGGGCGGCCCGGCACCGACGCCGACCTCGACGCGGCCGTCACCCACGTCTTCGCCGGCTGCGACGCCGTGGCCGTACTCTCCTCCACCCTCGACCTCATGGAAGTGGCGCCATGACGATCCCCGACTTCTCCGGCATCGGCCTGGAGACCGGCGCGCCCCCGCGGGGTTCCGCGGAGCAGTGGCGCGCCGCGGTGGAGAGCGCCACCGGCAAGGACGCCGACGACCTGCTGTGGGAGACCCCGGAGGGCATCGCGGTCAAGCCGCTGTACACGGGCGCCGACCTGGAGGGCCTGGACTTCCTCGGCACCTACCCGGGCGTCGCGCCGTATCTGCGCGGCCCCTATCCGACGATGTACGTCAACCAGCCCTGGACGATCCGGCAGTACGCGGGATTCTCCACCGCGCAGGAGTCCAACGCCTTCTACCGCCGCAACCTCGCGGCAGGCCAGAAGGGCCTGTCCGTCGCGTTCGACCTGCCCACGCACCGCGGTTACGACAGTGACCACCCGCGGGTGACGGGCGACGTCGGCATGGCGGGTGTGGCGATCGACTCGATCTACGACATGCGTCAGCTGTTCGACGGGATTCCGCTGGACAAGATGACGGTGTCGATGACGATGAACGGCGCGGTGCTGCCCGTCCTCGCGCTGTACATCGTCGCCGCCGAGGAACAGGGCGTGCCGCCTTCGAAGCTGGCGGGGACCATTCAGAACGACATCCTCAAGGAGTTCATGGTCCGCAACACCTACATCTATCCGCCGAAGCCCTCGATGCGGATCATCTCCGACATCTTCTCGTTCACGTCGCAGAAGATGCCGCGCTACAACTCCATCTCGATCTCCGGGTACCACATCCAGGAGGCCGGGGCGACGGCCGATCTGGAGCTCGCGTACACGCTCGCCGACGGCGTCGAGTATCTGCGGGCGGGCCGTGCGGCGGGCCTGGACGTGGACGCGTTCGCGCCGCGGCTGTCGTTCTTCTGGGCGATCGGCATGAACTTCTTCATGGAGGTCGCCAAGCTGCGCGCGGCCCGCCTGCTGTGGGCGAAGCTGGTCAAGCAGTTCGAGCCGAAGAACGCCAAGTCGCTCTCCCTGCGCACGCATTCGCAGACGTCAGGCTGGTCGCTGACGGCGCAGGACGTGTTCAACAACGTGACGCGTACGTGCGTGGAGGCGATGGCCGCGACCCAGGGGCACACGCAGTCGCTGCACACGAACGCCCTCGACGAGGCCCTCGCGCTGCCCACGGACTTCTCGGCGCGCATCGCCCGCAACACCCAGCTCCTGCTCCAGCAGGAGTCGGGCACGTGCCGGGTCATCGACCCGTGGGGCGGCAGCGCGTACGTGGAGAAGCTGACGTACGACCTGGCGCGCCGCGCCTGGCAGCACATCCAGGAGGTCGAGGCGGCGGGCGGCATGGCGCAGGCCATCGACGCGGGCATCCCGAAGCTGCGCGTGGAGGAGGCGGCGGCCCGGACGCAGGCGCGCATCGACTCCGGGCGGCAGCCGGTGATCGGCGTGAACAAGTACCGGGTGGACAGCGACGAGAAGATCGAGGTCCTGAAGGTCGACAACTCCTCGGTGCGCACCCAGCAGATCGACAAGCTGCGGCGGCTGCGCGAGGAGCGCGACGACGCGGTGTGCCAGGACGCGCTGCGGCAGCTGACGGCCGCGGCCGGGAGCGGCTCGGGCCCGGGGCTCCAAGGCAACCTCCTGGCCCTCGCGGTGGACGCGGCCCGTGCGATGGCGACGGTCGGTGAGATCTCGGACGCGCTGGAGAAGGCGTACGGGCGGCACGCGGGCCAGATCCGTACGATCTCCGGTGTGTACCGCACCGAAGCAGGCCCCTCGCCGTCCGTGGAGCGCACCCGTGCGCTGGTCGCGTCCTTCGAGGAGGCCGAGGGTCGGCGTCCTCGGATCCTGGTCGCCAAGATGGGTCAGGACGGCCACGACCGCGGCCAGAAAGTGATCGCGACCGCCTTCGCCGACCTGGGTTTCGACGTCGACGTCGGCCCGCTGTTCCAGACGCCCGCGGAGGTGGCGCGGCAGGCCGTCGAGGCGGACGTGCACATCGTCGGCGTCTCCTCGCTGGCGGCCGGACACCTCACGCTGGTCCCGGCCCTGCGCGCGGAGCTGGCCGCCGAGGGCCGCGAGGACATCATGATCGTCGTGGGGGGTGTGATCCCGCCGCAGGACGTGGACGCCCTGCACGAGGCGGGTGCGGCGGCGGTGTTCCCGCCCGGCACGGTCATTCCGGACGCTGCGTACGACCTGGTGCGGCGGCTTGCCGCCGGGCTCGGCCACGACGACGTGGCGGGCTCCCCGGACACCGGTTCCGGGCCTGGCTCCGGTCCCGGCTCCGACCCGGAGTCCGAGTCCGACCCCGAGTCCGATCCTGACTCCGGCCCCGACTCCGGCAGTGCCGGGCTGTGAGCCGGTGAGCCCATGGCACCGAGGATCGATCTCGACACGTATGTGAAGGGTGTGCTCGACGGCAAGCGTGCGCACATCGCGCGCGCGATCACGCTCGTGGAGTCCACCCGGCCCCAGCACCGCGTGCTCGCGCAGCAGTTGCTGACGGAGTTGCTGCCGCGCTCGGGACGGGCACGGCGGATCGGCATCAGCGGGGTGCCGGGCGTGGGGAAGTCCACGTTCATCGACGCGCTCGGCACGATGCTGACGTCGCTCGGCCACCGCGTGGCCGTGCTCGCCGTCGACCCGTCGTCGTCGCGGACGGGCGGCTCCATCCTGGGCGACAAGACCCGCATGGAGCGCCTGTCGGTGGATCCGGCGGCGTTCGTGCGGCCATCGCCCACCGCGGGCACCCTCGGCGGGGTGGCGAAGGCGACCCGCGAGTCCATCGTGGTGATGGAGGCGGCAGGGTACGACGTGGTGCTCGTGGAGACCGTCGGTGTCGGCCAGTCCGAGACGGCCGTGGCCAACATGGTCGACACGTTCCTGCTGCTCACCCTGGCCCGCACCGGCGATCAGCTCCAGGGCATCAAGAAGGGCGTCCTGGAGCTGGCGGACGTGATCGCGGTCAACAAGGCGGACGGCCCGCACGAGCGGGACGCGCGCGCGGCGGCGCGGGAGCTGGCGGGGGCCCTGCGGCTCATGCACCCTTCCGACGCGGCGTGGACACCGCCCGTCCTGAGTTGCAGCGCCCGCGAGTCGAAGGGCCTCGACACTCTCTGGGAGCGGCTCGAACAGCACCGCGAGCTGCTCGACTCCACTGGCCGCCTCGCCGCCAAGCGGCGCGACCAGCAGGTCGACTGGACGTGGACGATGGTCAGGGACGAACTCCTCGGCCGCCTGCACGCCCACCCCGACGTGCGGCGGCTCGCGCCCGAGCTGGAGCAGCGGGTGCGCGAGGGGACTCTGACGGCGACCGTGGCGGCGGAGCAGATCCTGGACGCGTTCCGGCGTCCCGACGGCGACCCCCCGGACGCCTAGTCGCGTCCCGCCACGAGACGGACGCACAGCCGCGTCACGAGACGGACGCACAGCCGCGTCACGGAACGGCGAAACGGACGGCGTCACACGACAGAGAAACGGACGCGCATCCGCGTCGCCGCGTCGCACGACAGAGAGGCGGACGCGCACACCGCGTCACACGACAGAGAAGCGGACGCGCACACCGCGTCACGGCGGAGAAAGGGACGCGCAGCCGCGTCACGACAGTGGTCCGGACGCTCGCGGCGTCCCGAAGGCGAGAGGGAACAGTTCATTGAGTCACGACGAACCACCGGTCCTCACGCGGGTCGAGGGCCGCGTCGGCCACATCGTCCTGAACCGTCCGCGCGCCCTCAACGCGCTCAACCATCCGATGGTCCGGCTCGTCGACGAGGCGCTCACCGCGTGGGAGCACGACGAAACAGTCCGTACGGTCGTCGTCAGCGGGGCGGGTGAGCGCGGCCTGTGTGCGGGCGGCGACATCCGGGCCGTACGGGACGACATCGTCGCGGGTGGCGGCGCGGCGTCGGCGGCGTACTGGCGCGACGAGTATCTCCTCGACGCGCGGATCGCCCACTACCCGAAGCCGTACGTCGCGCTGATGGACGGCTATGTGATGGGTGGCGGTGTCGGCATCGCGGCCCATGGCGACGTACGGGTCGTCACGGAGCGGTCCCGGGTGGCCATGCCCGAGACGATCATCGGCTTCGTCCTGGACGTGGGCGCCTCGTTCCTCCTGACGCGGGCGCCGGGCGAGCTGGGCACGCATCTGGCGCTGACCGGCACGACGGCGTCAGCGGCCGACGCGGTGCTGTGCGGCCTCGCCGACCACTATGTGCCGTCGGCGCGCCTCGCGGAGTTCACCGCGGACCTCGCCGACGCGGACCCGGCCGACGTCGTCCCGCGGTATGCCGGGACGGCGCCCGAGGGGGAACTCGCCGCGCACCGTGCCTGGATCGACTCCTGCTACGCCGCCGACTCGGTGGAGGAGATCGTCGACCGTCTCCAGTCCTGCGGCGAGCGGGCGGCCAAGGAGGCGGCCGACGTCCTGCTGTCGCGCTCCCCCACCGCGCTGAAGGTCACGCTCGCCGCCCTCCGCAGGGCGCGCCGCCTGCCCACTTTGGAGGAGGCGCTCGACCAGGAGTACCGCGTGTCGTGCGCGTGCCTGACGGCGCCGGACTTCCCCGAGGGGGTGCGGGCCCAGGTCGTCGACAAGGACCGGACGCCCCGGTGGTCCCCGGCCGACCTCGCGTCGGTCACGGAGGCCGATGTGGAGCGCTTCTTCGCACCGTGTGCGTACGGGGAGTTGGGGCTCGGCGCCGGGCCTACGGAGGGTCGACTTCCGTGACGACGGCGACGAGCTGGAGCGCCCGCCGCTCGCCCCAGCGGGCCACTCCCAGGGCTATCCAGTGCTCGTCGGCCCGCCACAGGTGCAGATCGGGGACGGATTCGCTGAGCGTCGCCCATGGGTCGGGCACCGCGGCCTCCTGCGGATCGGCCCCCGCCGCTTCCCGGGCCTCGGAACTCGCCGCGTCCCGGGCCTCGGGCCCCGCCGCTTCCCGAGCCATGGCACGGAGCTGGACGCCGGCGAGGCTGAAGTGCTGCGGCTCGCCCCAGCGCTCGGCCAGGAGCACGGTCAGGGCGTCGCGCTCGGCCTCGTACTGCTCCTCCGTCTCCTCGTGGGCCGTGCCGTCGTCGTCCCACAGCTGGTCCTGCGTCGATAACTCCGCCACGTGGAAGCCCGGCCCGCCGTAGCCGAGCTCCGACCTGCCGGGCTCCTCGGGGAAGCCGCGGGCACGCAGCAGGTCGATGGCGGCGATGTGGTCTGCGCTGCTCATGTGTCCAGTAAAGCGGCCCCCACTGACAATTGGCTTCCCGTCAGGCGGGGCCCGGCCCTCTGGCGCCTTCCGCGCGGGCGGGCCTCGGGGCCCTCCGGCGTCCCGCCCGGACAGGCAGGCCTCCGGCCCCTCACGCGTCCCGCCGCCGCACCGCCCACCACCCGGCGGCGACCGCCGCCGCGGCCCACAGCGCCATCACGCCGAGGCCCGTCCAGCCGCCGAGCACTCCGTTCGGGTCCTCGTGCAGGATCTGCTGCCCGGCCCGGTCGGGCAGGAACTGGGCCGCGCCGCCCGCCACGTCCCCGATCACGAACGGGACGATCAGCGTGAACGGGACGAGCACGCTGAGCACGGCGACCCCGCTGCGCAGCAGGGCGGTGAGGCCCGCCGCGAGCAGTGCCATCAGCGCGAGATAGATCCCGGCGCCCACGCACGCGCCCACGGCACCGGTGTGGCCGAGACCGATGCCGTCCTCGCCCAGGAAGGCCTGGCCGCCGAGGAACGCGGTGAAGCTCGTGAGCAGACCGACCCCGAGCGCCGCCGCGCCCACGACGGCGATCTTCGAGCGGTAGAACAAGGCCCGGCGGGGCACCGCCGACAAGGAGATCCGCAGGGCGCCGTTCACGTACTCGGAGCTGACGGCGGTGGCACCGAAGGCGATGGCGGCGAGCTGGCCGAAGTTGAGCGCGTAGAAGGCACCGAAGAGAGGTTCGGCGTCGGCGTTGTCGGACTCCGCGCGGCCGACGGTGGCGAAGACGAGGACCGTGATGGCGACGGTGGTCAGGAACACGGCGGTGAGCGAGCCGACGGTACCCCGCAGCGACTTGATCTTGATCCACTCGGAGTGGAGCACGGCGGTGGGGGACATGGTCAGGCCTCCTGGCGGGGTGTGCGGGGTGTGCGGGATGTGCGGGATGTGCGGGATGTACGGGGCGCGGGTGTCTCCGGGGTGGCGGGGTTCTTCGTGGGAGTGGTCGGGGGCTGCGGGACCGTCGGGGCCGCCTCAGCTGCCCCTGCCGCCTCAGCTGACCCAGCTGACCCAGCTGACCCAGCTGACCCAGCTGACCCAGCCTCAGGATTCGCAGGGGCCGCAGGAGCCGCAGGAGCCGTAGAAACCGCAGGAACCGCAGGAACCGCAGGAACCGCCGAATACTCGGCACTGGCAGCCGTGAGGGCCAGATACGCGTCCTCCAGCGAGGCCTCCTCGTCGGCGAGTTCAAGGATCGGCACGCCCTCGCGCGCTGCGAGACCGCCGATCTCCTCGGCCCTGGCGCCGTCGACCGCCCACCGGCCTTCGTCGCCGTCGACCGCCGTCAGCTCGTACCCGGCGCGGGCGAGCACGGCGCGCAGCCGGGCCGGGTCCGTGGTGCGGGCGCGGACGCGCGGCTCGCTGTGGGACGCGATGAACTCCCGCATCGGGGTGTCCGCGAGCAGCCTGCCGCGGCCGAGGACCACCAGGTGGTCGGCGAACGTCGCGGTCTCGTTCATGAGGTGGCTCGACACCAGGACGGTGCGCCCCTCGCGGGCGAGGCGGCGCAGCAACTCGCGGATCCAGATGATGCCTTCGGGGTCGAGCCCGTTGGACGGCTCGTCCAGGATCACCACGGCAGGGTCGCCGAGCAGCGCCGCCGCGATGCCGAGGCGCTGCCGCATGCCCAGCGAGTACGTCTTGACGCGCCGCCCGGCGACCGCCGCGAGGCCAGTCTCCTCCAAAACCTCGTCCACGCGCGCGGGGCTGATGCGATTGCTGACGGCGAGCGCGAGCAGGTGGTTGCGGGCGGTGCGCGAGCCGTGGGCGGCCTGCGCGTCGAGGAGGGCGCCGACCTGCCGCAGCGGCTCCTCGTACGCGGCGTAGGGCCGCCCGCCGACGGTGGCGGTGCCGGAGGTGGGCCGGTCCAGGCCGAGGACGAGGCGCAGGGTGGTGGACTTCCCGGCACCGTTGGGTCCGAGGAAGCCGGTGACCTGGCCGGGGCGGACACCGAAGGTGAGGTCGTGCACCGCGCGGGTGGTGCCGTACTCCTTGGTGAGCTGCTGGACGTCGATGCTGGTCATGGCTTCAGCGTCCCGGCCGGGCCGGTGTGCGCGCCTCCCCCGCCCGGGGAGGTCCTCTCCCCCGTGCGGGGGAGCCGTGCGGCGCGGGCTCCCTGGCACGATGAGGGCATGTCCCTGCCCTTCTCCCGGTGGCGCGAGCGGTGGTGCGGCCCGCTCACGCGGGCCGTCACCTACACCCGCTGGCTGCACCTGGTCGTGAGCGGTGTGCTCGGGCTGACGTTCGCGTCCATCTTGGGCATCGACGACGCGTCGGTCGCCAACTGGTCTCTGATGTTCTTCGTCTTCCCGGTGCCGCTGGTGGTCGCTGCGGCTCTGGTTCCGGCGATGCGCCGGGCGGAGGGGCTCCAGGCACGCGTGATGCTGTTTCCGGGTGCTCACGCGCGCGTGCACGACGGTCAGCACGAGGACGATGCCGGAAGCGGTGTCTCCGTGTCGCCGTCGGCGTCCTGGGACGACCGTGTGCGCACGGCGCTGTGGCTGGTGCTGCGCCTGGAGGTGGGCGGCGCGATCGCTTTCGCGACCGTCCACCTCATCGGCCAGACGCTGGCCCTGATCGGCACGGCGGCGGGGGCCCCGGACGCGGACAGCCCGGTCTTCGCCCTGAACGGCCCGCGGTGGCTCGCGGCGCTGCTCGTCCCCGTGACGCTTCTCGCGCTGTACGCCACCGTGGTCCTTGCCGGACTGCTGATGGCCGCGGCCGCACGCCGCTTCCTCGGGCCCTCCCCCGCGCAGCGTCTCAGCGCCCTGGAGGAGCGCACCGAACAGCTCCTGGAGCGCAATCGCATCGCTCGCGAGCTGCACGACTCCATCGGGCACGCGCTGACCGTCGCGGTCGTACAGGCGGGCGCCGCGCGGGCCACCACCGACCCGGCGTTCACCGCACGCGCCCTGGAGGCCATCGAGGACACGGGCCGGCACGCCCTGGAGGACCTGGAACGGGTGCTGCGGGTGCTCCGCGAGGACGGCACGCCCGCCCGGGAGCGGCCCACGCTCGCTGAAGCCGCCCGGCTGCTGGCCTCCGCCCGCACGGCGGGTGCGAAGGTCGACGCCGACCTGAGCGGGCCCGTGGACCGGCTGCCGGGCCCGGTGTCGCGGGAGGGCTACCGCATGCTCCAGGAGGCCCTGACGAACGTCCTGCGGCACGCGGGGCCCGTACCGGTGCGCGTCCAAGTCGCCGCGCATGCGGACCTCCTGACGCTCGACGTGCGCAACGCCCTGCCCGCCCCCGCGGCGGTGACGGGCCGCGGCGGCAGCGGGCTGCGCGGGATACGGGAGCGGGCCGTGCTCCTCGGCGGACGCGCCGACACGGGGCCGCACGAGGGCGACTGGCGGGTCCGCGTGGAGCTGCCGCTGGCGTGAGCGCGGCGCGGACCCGAGTCCGCGTACCGGACGTGCGCGTACCGGACGTGCGCGATCCCTGCCCGCGCGCACCGGGCGCGGGCTAGCCCGGGTGGGCGCACCGGGTGCGGGCGAGCCCGGGTAGGCGTACCGGACGCGGGCGAGCCCGGGTGGACGCACCGGACGCGGACGAGCCCTGGCTGTGCCTATCGGGCCTGCGCGCCCCCTGCCCGCGCGCACCGGGCCCGATCGAGCCCTGAGTGCGCGTACCGGGCCCGCGCAAGGCGCCCCCGGGTGCACGCACCGAGCCTGCGCGGGGCGGCCCCTCGCGCCCGAGTGCGTGATCTACGCTGACCCGATGCCGGTCACCGTCCTGCTCGTCGACGACGAGCCCCTCGTCCGCGCGGGCCTGCGCGCCGTACTCGAAGCACAGCCCGACATCGAGGTCGTGGGCGAGGCGGCGGACGGTGCCGCCGTGATCCCGCTGGTGCGGGAGCTGCGCCCCGACGTCGTCGCCATGGACGTCCGGATGCCGCTCCTCGACGGCATCGAGGCCACCCGGGCCGTGCTGCGCATGTTCGACGCCCCGCCCAAGATCGTCGTGATCACGACCTTCGAGAACGACGACTACGTGTACGAGGCGCTGCGCGCGGGCGCCGACGGGTTCCTCCTGAAGCGGGCCAGGCCGGCCGAGATCGTGCACGCGGTACGCCTCGTGGCCGAGGGCGAGTCGCTGCTGTTCCCCGCGGCCGTGCGGGAGCTCGCGAGCGCTCACGGCGCCCGGCGCGGCAATCCGGCCGCGGTGGCGGCGCTCGAGCGGGCGGCGCTGACCGGTCGTGAGGAGGAGGTGCTGCGCCTGATGGCGCGCGGCCTGTCCAACGCGGAGATCGCGGCCCGTCTCGTCGTCGGCACCGAGACCGTGAAGTCGCACGTGAGCTCGCTCCTCGCCAAGCTCGGCGCGCGCGACCGCACTCAGGCCGTGATCACGGCGTACGAGTCCGGTTTCGTCGCACCGGGCTGATCCGGCCGCCCTCGCACGCGCCGCTCCCCCCACGGGCCCGGGGCCACCGGCCCCGTCCATCGGGCCGCGGCGAGCGGCGCACCAGGGCCCGAGCCGGGCTGGTCCGCACCTGCGGGCGGCGCCGTGCCCGCCCGGCTGACGGCGCCGTGCCCGCCCGGCTGATCCGCTTTCGTCTGTTCCGGCCGAGTCCGGACGGCCCCGCGGCCTGATCGGCACTCGCACCGGTCGGCGCGTTCCGAGTACCCTTCGCCCATCATGCGCATGGAACGGAAGGACGGACGTTGGGGCGGCTGACCGGCGGGGATCCTTCTCTGCTACGGCGGATCAACTCCGCGGTGGTGCTGCACGCACTGCGCGCCGCGGACTTCGCGACTCTCACGGAGATCACCCGGGTGACGGGGCTCTCGCGGCCCACCGTCGAGGGCGTGGTCGAAGGGCTGAGCGAGGCCGGGCTCGTCGTGGAGACGGACGCGGACGAGGGCGGCGCGCGGCGCCAGGGACGGCCTGCGCGGAAGTTCCGCTTCCGTGCGGAGGCTGGCCATCTGCTCGGCCTGGAGATCGGCGCGCACCGGGTCGCCGCGGTCCTGTCCGATCTCGACGGCAAGATCCTCGGCACCGCCGCGAAGGACGTGTCGGAGACGGCGCCCGCGGACGAGCGCCTGGAGCGGCTGCGCGGCGCCGTGGCCGATCTGCTGCGCCGCGCCGAGGTGTCCCGCGGCTCGCTGCGCGCGGTCGGCGTGGGCAGTCCCGGGATCGTGGAGGCGGACGGTTCGGTGCGGTTGAGCACGGCGCTGCCCGGCTGGACGGGGCTGCCCCTGGGCGAGCGTCTGCGCCGTTCCTTCAAGTGCCCGGTCCTGGTGGAGAACGACGCCAACGCGGCGGCGGTCGCCGAGCACTGGAAGGGCGCGGCCACCGAGTCCGACGACGTGGTGTTCGTCCTGGCGGGCCTGAGCCCCGGCGCCGGATCGCTGATCGGCGGGCGGCTGCACCGCGGCTACGGCGGGGCTGCGGGCGAGATCGGCGCCCTGCACCTGCTGGGCCGCGAGGTGACGCCGGAGACGCTCCTGTCGACGACGGACGAACCGCTGCACCCGCTGGACGAGCAGGCGGTGGCCAAGGTCTTCGCGCACGCGCGCGAGGGCGACGAGCGGGCCCGCGCGGCGGTCGACCGGTTCATACGGCGCCTGGTGCACGACGTGGGCGCCCTGGTGCTCGCGCTCGATCCGGAACTCGTCGTGGTGGGCGGCTGGGCCGCGGGCCTCGACGACGTCCTGGAGCCGCTGCACCGCGAGCTGACCCGCTACTGCCTCCGCCCGCCGCGAGTGACGCTGTCGCTGCTCGGCGAGGCGGCCGTGGCCACGGGGGCGCTGCGGCTCGCGCTCGACCACGTGGACGAGGAACTGTTCGCCGTCGAGGGCACGGTGACGCAGCGCCACCAGTAGGCCAGGGAGCGACCCGCCCCTGGCCCGGCCGGGCCGCTGTCCGGTGCTCGTGCGTGTGCGTGCGGGCTCCGGTCAGGAAGCGCGCTGCTCCGGCCCGTGGTGGATCTCGACGCCCCCCTGGTCACCGAAGGTGAGGCGGCAGGTGTCCGCGCGGTACGTCGCCACGGAGAGCGCTGCCGTGCCGCCGTCGGCGAGGAAACGGGTGGTGACGAGCAGGACGGGCGCGCCGGGCAGCCGGTCGAGGGCCTTGGCGTCGTCCGCGCGGGCGGAGCCGAGCTCCACGGCACGGTCCTGGCCCTCCAGGACGAGCCGGCCGAGCTCCCGCAGCACCGCACGCGCGCGTGCGGGTCCCGCCGGGGCGTCGATCGCCGAGAGGTCGGGGACCGAAACCGCGGGGACGTACAGCAGTTCGGCGGCGACGGGCTGGCCGTGCGACACACGGGTGCGCCGCACCACGTGCACCGGCTCGTCGGGCTCGATGCCGAGGGCACGGGCCACGTCGGCGGGCGGAGCGGCGAACTCGCTGTCGGCGGGCTGCCAGGCGTCGCCGACCGCGCCGGGCCAGCTCCCCTGGGCGGAGCCGACGGCCACGCCCATGCGGGGCGGCGCCACGGTCGTGCCGACGCCCCGGCGGCGCTGCAGCCGCCCTTCCAGTTCGAGCTGTTCCAGTGCCTGGCGCAGCGTCGCGCGGGCGACGCCGAACCGGGCGGCGAGGTCGCGTTCGTTGGGCAGGATCTCGCCCACGGCGAACTCGGAGTCCAGTGCTTCGCTGAGCACGGTCTTGAGGTGCCAGTACTTCGGCTCCGGCACCGATTCCAGCTGCGTGGTCCCCACCCTGTCCTCCGCAATCGCCGTGCGCAGGCGGCTTTTCAGCGCCTTGTTTATTAAAGGTTCCTGCACTATCTCAGCGACGATAGAGCCGCGCCCACCCTTGGTCAAGACCAATCCTGAGTCCGTTACAGCCCGCAGTGAAGTGATGCCACAGAGCATTCACGCGCTGTTCGCGCCTGGTCGACACCTGTTGGGCCGATGTGACGCAATCCGATACGTCGGACATGGAGCGCGCACGACAGTGGCCCCGCCCGGTTACCGGGCGGGGCCACTGTCGCCGGGGTCGGCGGCCTAGTACGTCACACCGGCGAGCTTGTCCGGATTCCGCATGATGTAGACGCGCTGGATCCGTCCGTCGGCGACGTCGAGCTGGAGGACGCTGTCGGGCTTGCCGTCGGCCACGACGAGGACGGACGCGGCGCCGTTGACCTCCACGGCGCGGAACTCGTACGACTCGACGCCCGCCACCCCCTGCCGCGCGGCGCCGATGAGGAAGCGGCCCACCTTGTCCGCGGACCGCAGGACGCGCAGCGGCGCCTTCGCCTTGCCGCCGCTGTCGCCGACGAGGTGGACGTCCGGGGCGAGCAGGGACATCAGGCCCGTCAGGTCGCCTTCGGTGGCGGCGGCGAGGAAGCGCTCGGTGAGGTCGCGGCGCTGGGCGGGGTCGACCTCGTAGCGCGGCCTGCCGTCCTCCACGTGCTTGCGGGCCCGCCCGGCGAGCTGGCGGACGGCGGCCTCGCTGCGGTCGAGCGTGACCGCGATCTCCGCGTACGGGTAACCGAAGGCCTCCCGCAGCACGAACACCGCGCGTTCCAGCGGCGACAGGGATTCGAGGACGACGAGCACGGCGAGGGACACGGAGTCGGCGAGCACGGCCCGTTCGGCGGTGTCGGGCACGGTCGGCCCGAAGTCGGTGACCACCGGCTCGGGCAGCCAGGGGCCCACGTACGACTCGCGCCGCACCTGGGCCTGGCGCAGCCGGTCGATGGCGAGCCGGGTGGTGACGCGCACCAAGTAGGCACGTGGTTCGCGCACTTGCCCGCGTTCGCCCGCCGACCAGCGCAGCCAGGCGTCCTGGACGACGTCCTCCGCGTCGGCCACCCGTCCGAGCATGCGGTAGGCGACGCCCATCAGGACGGACCGGTGTTCTTCGAAGACGTCGGTCACGGTGTCGGCAGTCACGTCTCCATCCCAGCTCACGGATCCGCCGGTGTCCACCCGCACCGGAGCGGCCGGACAAGGATCACAGTGCGCGGCGCGGCGCGAGCCCCGCCTTCGGGAGCAGCGGTCGCGCGCACCCGCGGCGCCCCGGCCGAACTCGTCCGCGACGCACCCTTGAACTCGCCGCTACCGGGCGGTAATCCTTCCTGACACGATGTCTAAGTCAGGAGCAGTCATGGCCGCACGGGTGGCAGAGGTCGCAGAGGTGTCGTACAGCGTCGAGTCGCCCCACGGCCCGCGCACGGTGACGGTCTCCTACCAGCGCACGGGCTCCGGGGAGCCGCTGCTCCTGCTGCACGGCATAGGCCACCACCGCCAGGCCTGGGACCCGGTCGTCGGCATCCTCGCCGCCGAGCGCGACGTGATCGCCGTGGACCTGCCGGGTTTCGGCGCGTCCCCGGCACTGCCGGACGGACTCGCGTACGACCTGGAGACCGTGGTGCCCGCGCTGCGGGGCCTGTGCGACGCTCTCGGCCTCGAACGGCCGCATGTGGCGGGCAACTCGCTGGGCGGCCTGCTGGCCCTGGAGATGGCCCGTGAGGGCCTCGTACGGTCCGTCACCGCCCTGTCGCCCGCCGGATTCTGGTCCGAGGCGGAGCGGCAGTACGCGTTCACGACGCTGCGCGCGATGCGCGGGATCGCGCGGGCGATGCCCCTGCCGATGGTCGAGCGGCTCGCGCGGAGCGCGGTCGGCAGGACCGCGCTCACCAGCACCATCTACGCCCGGCCCGGCCACCGTGCGCCGGAGGCGGTGGTCGCGGAGACGCTCACCCTGCGCGGCGCCACCGGCTTCGACGAGACGCTGGCCGCCGGGCGGGAGGTGCGGTTCCGCGACGACGTGCCGCAAGTGCCTGTCACCGTCGCCTGGGGCAGCCGCGACCGGCTGCTCCTGCGTCGCCAGGGCATCCGCGCCAGGCACGCGATCCCCGGGGCCCGCCTCGTGCGGCTGCCGGGCTGCGGGCACGTGCCCATGCACGACGACCCGGCGCTCGTGGCGCGCGTCGTCCTGGACACCAGCAGCTGACCCTGCCGCGGCCGTCGCAGTCACCGCGGCCGTCACCGTCGCCGTCGTCGCTCAGGAGTTGGACCACGCGCGCGTGCTGAGCACCAGACGGTAGCCGTCGGGGTCCCGTACGGTGACGCCCCACTCGTTCCAGTACGGGTTGGGCGACTGCACGCGGGTGCCCCCGTGCTCCTCCAGGCGCGCGACGAGGGTGTCGGGGATCTCGCTCGCCACATAGACCACGAGGAGGTCCTCCTCGGTGGGGCGGGGCTCCACGGGGGCTGCCGCCTCGTGGACGAGTTCCAGGTGCCAGGACGCGTCCGGCCAGCCGACCATGAGGAGCGCGTGCTCGCCGGGTACGCCGCTCTCGTCGTGGCGGTACAGGACGTCGAGCCCCAGTCCGCCGACCCAGAACCGCTCGGCGGCTGCGAGGTCCCGGGAGGGACGGGCGATACGGATGTGACTGCGGCCGTCGACGGGCACGGGTTTCTCCTTGTCCGCGGCCGCACCCCCGTGGGCCGCGCCGGTCAGCCTACGGCCGGGCGATCTTGCCGCCATCGGCCCCGGGTCGCGGTTCGCGCGAGCCCCGGCCTGCGTCCCCGGCCCTAGGCCTGCATCCCCGGCCCTAGGGCGGTCGTCGAACGCCCTCCTGCCACATCACGGCAGGCCCTAGGTCTGCCGACCGGGTCCACCGGCCGCGCCCGGCGGGGCTCCGCCCCCTTGCGGCTGGTTTCCGCGTGTCCGGGGTCAGTTGTTCACTTGTGGTTCTTGTGGGCGCCGCGACGCCGCAGTACACGTGGCACTGCACATTCGATCGACTCGCCGTTCCTGGAGGCGTCTTCATGTCAGACCGTTCGCCGAGCCCCTCCCCCCGCCGCCGCAGTCTGCTCCGCGGTTCGCTTGTCGCGCCCGCGGCCCTGGCCGTTCCGGCGCTCTCCGGTGCGGCTCCGGCGCTCGCCCTGCGGGGGCGTCCGAGCGCCGACTGGGGCGTGCAGGCCGGTGACGTGGGCGCGCACTCGGGGCTCGTGTGGGTCAGGGCCGACCGGCCCGCCCGCATGATCGTGGAGACCTCCGCCACGGAGTCGTTCCGCAGAGCGACCCGCCGGCACGGCCCGCTCCTCGGCCCCGGCACCGACTTCACCGGCACGACCCGGCTGCGCGGCCTTCCGAGTGGCGAGCAGATCCACTACCGGGTCCTGCTGGCCGACCCCGACGACCCGCGCCGCACGGGCCGGCCCGTCACGGGCACGTTCCGTACGACGTCAGCGAAGCGCCGTGACGGGGTGCGCTTCCTGTGGTCGGGGGACATCGCGGGCCAGGGCTGGGGCATCAACCCCGAACTCGGCGGCTGGCGGGTGTACGAGGAGATGCGCGGCCGCAACCCCGACTTCTTCCTGTGCAGCGGCGACAACATCTACGCCGACGGCGTCATCCAGCCGAGCGTCACGCTGCCCGACGGCCGGGTGTGGAAGAACCTCACCACTCCGGAGAAGTCGAAGGTCGCCGAGACGCTCGGGGAGTTCCGCGGCAACTTCCGCTACAACCTGCTCGACGAGAACGTACGCCGCTTCAACGCCCAGGTGCCGTCGATCGTGCAGTGGGACGACCACGAGGTGCGCAACAACTGGTACCCGGGGCAGATCCTGGACGACGCGCGCTACACGGAGAAGGACGTCGACGTCCTCGCGGAACGCTCGCTGCGGGCGTTCAGCGAGTACTACCCGATCTCCACGCAGCGTCCCGGCGGCCGGGACGGCCGGGTGTACCGGGTGCTGCGGCAGGGGCCGCTCCTGGACGTCTTCGTGCTCGACATGCGGACCTACCGCAACGCCAACTCGCCCAACCGGCAGCCCGACGACGCCACCGGCATCCTGGGCGCCGAGCAGCTCGCCTGGCTCAAGCGCGAGCTGTCGCGGTCCCGCGCGGTGTGGAAGGTGATCGCCTCCGACATGCCGCTCGGCCTGGTGGTGGCGGACGGCAGCCAGAACTTCGAGGCCGTCGCGCAAGGCGACCCGGGCGCGCCGCTCGGCCGCGAACTGCAGATCGCGGAACTCCTGCGGCACATCAAGCACCACCGGATCACCGGCACGGTCTGGCTGACCGCCGACGTCCACTACACCTCGGCGCAGCACTACGACCCGGCGCGCGCCGCCTTCAAGGACTTCGCGCCCTTCTGGGAGTTCGTGTCCGGGCCGCTGGCGGCCGGCGGTTTCCCGGCCGTGAAACTCGACGGAACCTTCGGCCCGGACCAGACGTTCGTCAAGGCGCCGGACCGCGCCAACACATCGCCGGCGGAGACACCGCCCTACTACGGAGAGGTGGACATCGACGGCGACAGCGGCGAGTTGACGGTACGGCTGCGGCAGCAGGGCGGAGGCGTGCTCTTCGCCAAGGTGCTGCAGCCGGGACGCGTGGGCCAGTGACGGAACGGCTCGTGGGCCAGTGAAGGAACGGCTCGTGGGCCAGTGAAGGAACGGCGCGGGTGCGCGGCGGGTGGATCGGTCGCGAGGCCGTGCCACCGCCCGGGGCTCCCGCACCACCGGACCGCTCGGCACTCGCGTGGACCGATGCGCGCATACGGGGGACAGCGATGGACAACCAGGGTGATCAAAGAGTAATGAAACGGACAGAACCGCTCTTAACCCATCAGTCACAAAGCGTTCGTGATCACGAAACAGCCTTCGGTCAGAGTGGCTGCATGAGTGCAGACATGTCTGATGTGACACGCAGGAGGAAAGACGGCCGGCCTGTGCACCACTGGCGCAGGGACGTCGTCGAACTGGCCGCCCTCTTCACGGCCGTGGCCGTGGCGGACGCGGTGGCCAATCTCGTGGGGCACGGCCCGGAGGGACCCGAGCTGCTCCTGGTGTCGGCGGTGATCCTGCTGGCGACGGCCGGGTTCCACACCTGGTGGGCCAGGCGCCACACGCATGCCCCACCGGGCACGGACGACGCCGATATCGGCACCCGGCCCGCCCCCGCCGAGGGGGGCGCGGCCGGGCCCGGCGCAGCGGCGGACGGGCCCCGCTCCGGAGCGGGGCCCGGGACGTCGTCGGCGCCCGAGCCGACGGCGTCCGGCGACGGCCCGGAGGAGCGGGCCGAGTCCACGACGCTGTGGCGGCTCCGCACGACCGTGCGCGACGCCCCCGGCTCGCTCGCGGCGCTGTGCACGGCACTGGCGCACGACCGGGTGGACATCCTCAGCCTGCAGACGCACCCGCTGGCCGAGGGCACGGTCGACGAGTTCCTGCTGCGGGCGCCCACGGCGCTCGCCGCGTCCGACCTCACCCGCACGGTCGTGCGGGCGGGCGGCTCCGGCACCTGGGTCGAGCGGGCCGACGCCCACGATCTGGTGGACGCGCCCACGCGCATCCTGGGCCTGGCCACGCGCACGGCCCTGGACGCGGCGGAACTGCCGCTCGCCCTGCGCCAGCTCCTCGGCCGCTGCACCATCCGCTCACTGCCCGCCGCCTCGGTGGGCGAGCGCACCGGCGAGGAGCCGGCGCCCGTCGAGGGCGTTCTGGAAGGGACCGTGCTGCGGCTGCGGGCCCCCGAAGGCGGAGTGATCACGGTCGAACGCCCCTATCTCCCGTTCACCCCCACCGAGTTCGCCCGCGCGCGGGCGCTGGTGGAGCTCGACACCCGCCTCGGTCCGCGCGTCCCGCGCGGACAGGACGTGCTCACGCTCCCCGAGGGCCCCGACATCACGGTGAGCCGCGCCGACGCGGGTGACCTCCAGGCGGCCAAGGACATGCACGAACGCTGCTCGAAGCGCACCCTCGGCATGCGGTACCACGGCCCGGTGAACGACGCCGACCGCTATCTGAACCACCTCCTGAGCCCGCGGTTCGGCCGCACCCTCGCGGCCCGCACGGCCTCCGGGCGCATCGTCGGCCTCGGCCATCTGCTGTGGGACGGCGACGAGACGGAGATCGCGCTGCTCGTCGAGGACGAGTGGCAGCGCCGCGGCATCGGCGGCGAGCTGCTCGGCCGCCTCGTCACGATGGCGATCGAGGCGGGCTGCGACAGCGCCTACGCGGTCACACAGTCGTCCAACACCGGCATGGTCGCCGCGATGCGCGGCCTCGGCCTGCCGCTGGACTTCCAGATCGAGGAGGGCACGCTGGTCATCACCGCCCGCCTCGACGCCACACCGGTCAGCTCCCAACTGCCGTACGACAGCCGCCACTGAGGCACCGCCGCGCCGGAGCACCGGGGCACCGGGGCTCCGCCGCGCCCAGGCACCGCGGCACCGAGGCACCGGGGCTCCGCCGCGCGGAGGCCCGGCTGCGCGGAGGCACCGCTGTGACGCCCGTACCCACCGCTCCCTGTGGGCAGTGAGCACGGGCGCCCGCCGCAGGGACCGCTCAAGCGCCGCCCCCGGCACCTCCGCGACCCACGAGGTACGACGCGGCCACGCCCTTGCCGCCGTGCCCCGCCTCGGCCGCCCGGCGGAACCTGCGCAGTCCGACCGCGCCGAGACCGCACGGCGGGCCCGTCCTTGAGGACGGTGGCCACGACGTCGGCGCCGGTGACGGCCTCGGCCGGGGTGGCGTGGCGCACACGTCGACGCCCTCGAACGCGGCGAGCGCGTCGACCCTGGCGCGGGTCCGGTTCCACACGCGGACCGCGAAGTGCGCCCGCAGGTGGCGTGCCACGGGAACGCCGATGACGCCGGTGCCGAGAACCCGAGGACGGCGACCTTCTTCTCCGCCATGTGCGTTCTCCTTGACAAGCCTGTCATTATTGACTGTTCGTTCTGTTATTGAGGCATGGGTACGGAGATCAAGAGGGCGGCGGCGCCGCACGGTCCGGCGGAGCGGTCAGGCGAGCAGCGCCAGCGCCTGGTCCGCCGCGTCACGGACGCGCGTCCCGCCGCCGGAGACCTTCCCGACCACCCGCATGCCCTGAAGCAGGACGAGCAGCATCCGGGCGAGGGCACGCGGATCGCGGTCCCCGGGGATCTCCCCCTGGGCCCGCGCCCGGGTCAGCGCGGCGTGCAGCAGGGTCTCGATCCGCTCCCAGTTCCGCTCGACCGTGCGGTCGGCCGCGGGGTCGTGCGGGGCGAGCTCCGCGGCCGTGTTGGTCACGAAGCAGCCGGCGAGCCGCGAGTCCGGCGCCGTCGACTCGGCGGCGAACCGCACCAGCAGCGCGCGGATTCCGGGCAGGGCGGGCCCCGGCCTGGACAGCTCGTCGACGAGCGGTGGCTCGGTCAGTTCCGTATAGCGGTCCATCGCCTTGAGGTACAGCTCGCGCTTGTTGCCGAAGGTCGCATAGATGCTGGCGCGGCCGATGCCCAGGTGCTCCACGAGGTCCGCCATGGACGTCGCCTCGTACCCACGGCTCCAGAAGAGGTCGAGGGCGGCCACGAGCGCGGCGTCCGGGTCGAATTCCTTGGTCCTGGCCACGACACGGACGCTAGCCCCAAATGGAACGATCAGTCAATTAAGGAGTCGGTGACAGCCGCGGCGCGCCGTGCGGCGGTGACGCGGCAGTGACGCGCGCCCCTGTCTCGTACCAGGATGTCCCGCATGTCAGACACGAAGATCACTCCCACCGCCCCCGGCGGCCCGCTGCCCCGCGAGGTCGCCGACACCTACGTCGACGAGCTCATCGCCCTGGACCCCGTCACCGGCACCTACCTCGGCGTCAAGGAGAGCCACGCCAAGCTGCCCGACCTGTCCCCCGCGGGCCTGGACGCCCTGGCGGACCTCGCGCGGACGACGCTCGCGCGGCTCGACAAGGCGGAGGGGCGGCCGGGCGCCGACGCGGAGGTGGAGCGGCGCTGCGCCCGGCTGCTGCGGGAGCGGCTGCTCGCGGAGCTGGCCGTGCACGAGGCCGACGAGGGGCTGCGTGCCGTCGGCAATCTGCACACGCCGCCGCACGCGGTCCGCGAGATCTTCACGGTGACGCCCGCGGACACGGACGAGGACTGGGCGACGATCGCCGAGCGCCTGCGCGCGGTGCCCGCCGCGTACGACGGCTACCGCGCCTCGCTGGAACTGGGCCTGGAACGCAAGCTGCTCGGCGCGCCGCGGCCGACGGCCACGTTCGTCGAGCAGTTGACGCAGTGGGCGGGCCCCGAGGGCGGGCCCGGCTGGTTCGAGGAGTTCGCGGCGGACGGACCGCGGGCACTGCGGATCGAGCTGGACGCGGCGGCGAAGGCGGCGACCAACGCGGTGGTGGCGCTGCGCGACTGGATGCGGGACGTGTACGCGCCGGCCGTCGAGGGCGCCCCCGAGGTGGTCGGCCGTGAACGCTACGCCCGGCTCTCGCGCCACTTCAACGGCACGGACCTGGATCTGGACGAGGCGTACGCCTACGGCTGGGCCGAGTACCACCGGCTGCTCGGCGAGATGCGGACCGAGGCCGAGAAGATCCTGCCGGGCGCGGCGACGCCGTGGGAGGCGCTCGCCCACCTCGACGGCCACGGCACGCACATCGAGGGCGTCGACGAGGTCAGGCATTGGTTGCAGGACCTCATGGACGAGGCCATCGAGGCGCTCGACGGCACGCACTTCGAGCTGGCCGAGCGGGTGCGCAAGGTGGAGTCGCGGATCGCTCCGCCCGGCGGCGCGGCGGCCCCGTACTACACCGGCCCGTCCGAGGACTTCTCGCGGCCCGGCAGGACCTGGCTGCCGACCATGGGCCAGACCCGCTTTCCCGTCTACGACCTCGTCTCCACCTGGTACCACGAGGGCGTGCCGGGCCACCACCTCCAGCTCGCGCAGTGGGCGCACGTCGCGGAGAACCTGTCGCGCTACCAGGCGACCGTGGGCATCGTCAGCGCCAACGCCGAGGGCTGGGCGCTGTACGCGGAGCGCCTCATGGACGAGCTGGGCTTCCTCACCGACCCGGAGCGGCGGCTCGGCTACCTCGACGCCCAGATGATGCGCGCGCTGCGGGTCATCGTCGACATCGGCATGCACCTCGGTCTCGAGATCCCCGCGGACTCCCCGTTCCACCCGGGCGAGCGCTGGACGCCGGACCTGGCCCAGGAGTTCTACGGGGCGCACTGCAGCCGTCCCGCCGACTTCGTCGAGAGCGAGATGACCCGCTATCTGACGATTCCCGGCCAGGCCATCGGCTACAAGCTCGGCGAGCGCGCCTGGCTCCTCGGCCGCGAGAACGCCCGCCGCCGCCACGGCGACGCGTTCGACGCCAAGGCGTGGCACATGGCGGCACTGTCCCAGGGGTCCCTCGGACTCGACGACCTGGTGGACGAGTTGTCGGCGCTGTGACGTCATGGGAACGATCGTCCGCGCGATGACGTCGTCGGACCGGTCGTCCGCGCCGTGACGCGGGCGGACCGGTCGTCCGCACGGTGACGCGGGCGGTGTGCCGTGCGGCGCCCCGGTGGCACCGCACGGCACACCGCGGCCCCGGCCGCACCCTGTGGCTCACTTCAGCAGCCGCAGTCGGCACCCTCGGCGGGCGCCGTGAGCGGGTCCGCCGCGCGCCGCTCCTCGCCCTCCCAGGTCTCGTACGCGAAGCCCTCGCGGACCCAGTACTCGAACCCCCCGAGCATCTCCTTGACCTGGAAACCCGACCGGGCGAGGGCGAGGGCCGCGCGGGTCGCGCCGTTGCAGCCGGGGCCCCAGCAGTAGGTGACGACCGGGACGGTCCGGTCGAGGAGCCGGTCGGCCTGTTGGGGGATCAGAGCCGTGGGCAGGTGCAGGGCGCCGGGGACGTGGCCCTGGTCCCAGGACTCGGTGGAGCGGGAGTCGAGGACGACGAAGCCGGGGTCGCCGTCGGCGGCGAGGGCGGCGGCGACGTCGGACACGTCGGCGTGAAAGGCGAGGCTCGCGGCGAAGTGGGCTGCGGCAGCGGCGGGGTCGGCCGGCGGGACACGGAGGACGGGATTGGCGGCGTTGGCGCTGACCACAGCGTTGGCACTGTTCGCGTCGTTCGCGACGTTGGCACGGTTCACGTCGTTCGCGATGTTCGTACTGACAGCCGTGCCCATGGTGTTCGCCGTGTTCGTACCGGTCTCGGAAGCCATTTGAGCCATGTGGGTCGTATGGGTCATGTAGGTCATGGCTGAAAATCTATGAGCGCGGCCCGCGGTCCTGAAGGGACGATTCCCGGTCCACCTCTTGATCGGCCGGGGTTTTCCCTGTTTCCTCTCGGGCATGACCGGTTATTCCACGGACGCCACCGACTGGCGCATCCTCGACGTCCTCCAGCGGCAGGGCCGCGCCAGCTACGCCGAGCTCGCACGCGCCGTCTCCATGTCCGCGAGCGCCGTCACGGAGCGGGTTCGGCGTCTGGAAGAGGCCGGTGTCATCCAGGGGTACGCGGCGGTGGTGGACCCGGAACGGCTCGGTCTGCCGGTTCTCGCGTTCGTGCGGCTCCGCTATCCGAACGGCAACTACAAGCCGTTCCACGATCTGGTCGAGGCGACGCCGGAGATCCTGGAGGCGCACCACGTCACCGGGGACGACTGTTTCGTCATCAAGGTCGCCGCGCGGTCCATGCGGCACCTGGAAGAGGTGTCCGGCAAGATAGGCGCGCTCGGCTCGGTGACGACGAGCGTCGTCTACTCCTCTCCTCTCACAGGCCGACCGCTGGGGCGGTGAGCGACGGGCGACGGCCGCGTCGGTGAACGGCCGGGCGACGGCCGCGGCTGTGAGGGGGGCCGGGCGACGGCCGCGGCCGTGAGGGGCCGCGCAGCCGCCAGTACGGCGAGCGCCCCTCAGGCCCCGCCCCGCTGCCGCACCACCGACCCCGCCCTGCCCTTCACGACCTCCAGCCGCGCGTGCACCCGGCGGCGCAGGTCGGCGACGTGGCTGACGATGCCGACGCTGCGGTCCCGCTCGCGCAGCGAGTCCAGGACGTCGAGGACCTCGTCGAGGGTCTGGTCGTCGAGGCTGCCGAAGCCCTCGTCGATGAAGAGGGTGTCGAGGCGCACGCCGCCCGCCTCGTCCGTGACGACGTCCGCGAGGCCGAGCGCGAGCGCCAGCGAGGCGAAGAACGTCTCCCCGCCGGAGAGGGTCGCCGTGTCGCGCTCACGTCCCGTCCAGGCGTCGACCACGTGCAGACCGAGGCCGGACCGGCCGCGTCCCGACCGGTCGTCGGAGTGGACGAGGGTGTAGCGCCCCGACGACATCCGGCGCAGCCGCGTCGTCGCGGCGGCGGCGACCTGTTCCAGGCGGGCCGCGAGGACGTACGACTCCAGGCGCATCCTGCGTTCGTTGTCGGCGGACGTCCCCGCGGCGAGCCCGGCGAGGCGGGCCACGCGGTCGTGGGCGTCGCGCAGCGGGGCGAGCCTGCGGGCGGCGGCGGCCGAGCGGGCCGAGAGCCGGTCGAGTTCGGCGCAGCGCCCCGCGGCGGCGTCGCACGCGGACGCGGCGGCACGCACTCGCCTGCCCGCGGCCTCCGCGGCGTTTTCGGCGGCGGCCAGCGGCGCGGGCGGTCGCCGGTCGGCGGCGGCCGCGTCGGGCTCGGCGAGCAGGGCGTGCACGGCGGCCTGCTCGTTCCGCCAGGTGTCGATGCGGTGCTGGAGTTCGCGGTGGCTCGCGTCGTCGAGGACCGCGGCGGACGCGGCGGCCGGGGTGTCGAAGCCGGCGCGGAAGGCGGCGTCGGCGAGGCGGGCGTCGGCGTCCTTCAGGCGCTGGGCGGCCTCGTCGGCGGCCCGCGCGGCGTCGGCGGCCGCACTGAGGAGCGCGGCCTGCCGCTCCAGTTGCGCGGCGCGGCGGGCGACGCTCTCGGATGTGCCGCGCGCCCGCGTCAACTCCTCTTCCAGGCCCTGCTGTTCGCGTACGAGGGCGTCCCGCAGGGCGGCGCGGGACTCCACGCGGCGGGCGGCTTCCTGCTGGGCGGCGACACGGCGCTGCTGCTCGCGCTCGGCGTGGGCCAGTGCCTCCCGCGCGGCGTGCAGTCCGGCGGCCAGGTCCCGCGCCTCGGCGTGGTCGTGCCGCAACTCCGCCACGGCCGCGGCGAGTTCGTCGGCGGGCGTGTCCGACGCGGCGGCGGTGGCGGCGGCGAGCGACTCCCGTACGGCGGCGAGGTCGTGCTCGGCCGTGGCGCGCGCCTCGTCCGCCTTCCGGTGGTCGGCGAGGGCGGCCTCCTCGGCGGCGCGGTCGACGTGGGTCGCGGACTTGCGGGCCGGGGCGGGGTGTTCGGTGGCGCCGCAGACCGCGCAGGGGGTGCCGTCGTCGAGGTGCGCGGCGAGTTCGGCGGCGATGTCCGCGAGCCGCTGCTCCTTGAGGCCGAGCCAGCGCTCCCGGGCCGCGGTGGCGTGCTCGCGGGCGGCGAGGGCCGCATCCTGGGCGCGCCCGGCCTCCTGGGTGAGACGGTCGCGGCGGCGGGCGGCGTCCAGTCTCTCCTGGGCGGGCAGGAGGCGGCCCGCGAGGTGCTCGGTGCGGGTGGCCGCTTCCTGCGCGGCCTCGATGCCGTCGCGCAGTCGCGTGCGGGTGGCGTCCCAGTCGGCGAGCCAGTCCGTGGCCTCGGCGAGGATCTCGTCGTCGGCGCGGTCCCGCCGGTCCAGGTCGGCGCGCTGGGTGCGCAGTTCGGTCAGGCGCTGTTCGGCGCGCCGGGCCGCCGCGAGGCCGCCCAGTTCCTCGCTGGCCCGGCGTGCGGCGCCCGCGAGCCCGGCGGCGCCCTCGTCGGCGTACGAGGCGGGCAGCTCGGCACGCGCACGCGCCTCCGCGGCGGTGGCGCGGTGGTGCTCCTCCTCGGTGTCGGCGCGCAGCGCGAGCGCCGGGGCGACGGCCTCCGCCTTGCGGGCCTGCTCCATGCGGGCGGCGAGCCGCCGGTGGTCGCCGGCGCGCTCCTCCAGGGCGTCGGCGCGCTGCCGGGCGTCGGCGTAGCGCCGCTGGAGGCGGGCCAGTTCGCGTACGTCGTCCAGCTCGGCGGCGGCTGCCGCGTGGGCGGACTCGGCCTGGTCGAGGGCGCCGCGGGCGACGGTGAGGCGCTCACGGGCGCCCGAGCGGGCCACGGCCGCCCAGGCCAGCACGGACTCGGCGAGGCCCGGGTCGCCGGGGGCCGCGTCGGGCAGCGGCAGCTCGGCGCCCCCGTTCCCGGCGTCCGCCGCCTGCTGCATGCGGTGCGCGTCCGCGAGCAGCTCCGCGTCGCCCTCGCGCACCCGGGCCTCCGCGGTGCGGCGCTGATCGGCGAGGCGCTGCTCGACGGCGGCGAACCGGCCGGTGTCGAAGAGCCTGCCGAGGAGCTTGCCGCGGGCCTCGGCGTCGGCCCGCAGGAAACGCGCGAAGTCGCCCTGCGGCAACAGCACGACCTGGCAGAACTGCTCCTTGCTCATGCCGAGGAGCTGGCTGATCTCCTCACCGATCTCCTGATGGGAGCGGCTGAGGTCCTTCCAGCCGCCCGCTCCGGCACCGGCACTGGCATCGGCACTGGCACCCGCTCCGGCACTGGCACCGGTGGCGTCGGGGCCGGCCCCGGAGGTACGCCCGCCCGTGCCGACCTGCTCGCGCAGCCAGCTCTGCGCCTTGTCCGTCGTCAAGCCCGTGCCGCGCTTCTTCGGGCGCTCCCAGGGCGGCTGCCGCGTGATCTCCAGGCGGCGTCCGGCGACGGTCAGTTCGAGGCGGACCTCCGTGCGCGTGTCCGGCGGGGCGTGGTCGCTGCGCAGTGTCAGGCCCTGGCCGCTGCCCTGGCGCGGCCCCGGCACAGAGCCGTAGAGCGCGTAGCACACGGCGTCCAGGACGGAGGTCTTGCCCGCGCCGGTGGGGCCGTGCAGGAGGAAGAGCCCGGCCGCGGACAGCTCGTCGAAGTCGATGTCCTGGCTGGTGCCGAAGGGGCCGAACGCGGTGATCCGCAGGCGGTGCAGCCTCACCGGGCCACCTCGCGCGCCATGCCCTCGGCGGCGCCGGCGGTGCGTACGGCGTCGAACGCGTCCCGCAGCACCTCCCGTTCGCCGGCGTCCGGGCCCACGCCGCGCACATGGGTCACGAAGTCCTCCGCGATCTGCTGGTCGTCGCGGCCCGCGAGGCGCCGGGCGTACGACACGTCCGGGTCCTCGGGGGCGCGGTCGGGGTCGAAGACGAGGCTGAGGGTGTGCGGGAAGCGCTCGGTGAGGCGGCCCATCGGCTCGTCCGGGCGGAGCGCGTCGGTGAGGGTCGCCTCGATCCACGACTGTTCGTGCCGGGCGAGTTCCGGGGCGTCGAGGAGTTCGTCGAGCGTCCCCCTGACGCGGGCGAGGGGCCGGGGCACCGGGCAGTCGATCCGCTCGGCCGTCGTCAGCTCACCGGCCGGGCCGAGTTCGATCAGCCACATGCTCTTGCGGTGGTCGGCCTCCGAGAACGAGTACGCGAGCGGGGAGCCGCTGTAGCGCACCCGCTCGGAGATGACCTGGCTGCCGTGCAGATGGCCGAGCGCCACATAGTCCACCCCGTCGAAGACGCCCGCGGGCACCGAGGCCACCCCGCCGACCGTGATGTCGCGCTCGCTGTCGCTCACCGCGCCGCCGGTCACGAAGGCGTGCGCGAGGACGACGGAGCGGGTGCCGTCGGGGCGCCCGGCGAGGTCGGCCCTGACCCGGTCCATGGCGGCGCCGAGCACGTCCTCGTGCCCGCCGCGCTCGACCTCGAACTCGTCCCTGACCAGGGCGGGTTCGAGGTAGGGCAGGCCGTAGAAGGCGACGTCGCCGTGCGCGTCGGGGAGCAGTACGGGCGTGGAGCAGCCGGCCGGGTCGGTCCGCAGGTGGATGCCCGCGCGGTCGATGAGGCCCGCGCCGACGCCGAGACGGCGCGCCGAGTCGTGGTTCCCGGAGATCATCACCGTCGGTACGCCGAGGTCCGCGAGACGGTGCAGGGCGTCGTCGAAGAGCTCGACCGCGGCCAGCGGCGGGACCGCCCGGTCGTACACGTCCCCCGACACGACGACGGCGTCCACGGCGCGCTCGCGGACGACGGCCACGAGACGAGCGACGAACGCGGCCTGCGCGTCGAGCATGCTCACGCGGTGCAGCGACCGGCCGAGATGCCAGTCGGATGTGTGCAGCACTCTCAAGGACCCGCTCCGACCTGCACGTCTTCCGCCCCTTACGCCTCAGAGCCCGGCACGGGCCCGCACCGGCCCGTCGTTGGCACGCACCACGCTAACGCGTCGGGGCCCCTGGCCCACCATCGACCACGGCACACGCGCGGGGGGCGTCCGGTCACACCTCCCCGTACGCCTCTCCCCCGAGTGCGAACCGGGCGGTGCCCGCCGTGGCGTCGGCCAGCCAGGACGCGAACTGTTCGACGTCGGCGTCGGGCAGGCCGATCTCGATGGTGACCTCGGTGCCGTAGGACACGTCTCGCACGGTGCGCCCGGCGGACCGCAGATCGTTCTGGATCTTTCCGGCGCGCTGGTGGTCGACGGTGACGGTGGCGATCCTGAAGCGGCGGCGGGTACGGGTGCCGAGGGCGTCGAGGGCCTCGCCGACGGCTCCGCCGTAGGCGCGGATGAGTCCGCCGGCGCCGAGCTTGACGCCTCCGTAGTAGCGGGTCACGACGGCGACGGCGTACCGCATGTCGCGCCGGAGCAGCATCTGGAGCATGGGGACGCCCGCGGTGCCGCCCGGCTCGCCGTCGTCGCTCGCCTTCTGTACGGAGGCGTCGGCCCCGATGACGTACGCGAAGCAGTTGTGCGAAGCCGTCGGGTGCTCCTTGCGGACGCGCGCGACGAAGTCCTGGGCCTCCTGCTCGGTGGCGGCCGGGGCGAGCGCGCACAGGAAGCGCGAGCGGTTGACCTCGGTCTCGTGCACGCCCTCGCGGGCGACAGTGCGGTACTCGTCCTGCATCGGGCCACCCTATGCTCCGGCCGCCCGCGGCACCTCTCCGGTTCCCTCGGGGGACCTCTCCGGTCACTCTGGGGACCTCTCCGGTCACTCTGGGAACCTCTCCGGTCACTCTGGGGACCTCGCGGGCCGTCCGCTCGGGGCGCCTCTCGGATCCGGGTCCGTCAGGCGCGGGCCGACGGTAGAGTGATCGACTGTGACGTCACCATCGAAGTCCACGGGCGAAGTATCCGACGGAACAGGCATATTGAGCTTCCTGCTCGCGGCGGAGCCGGTGTTCGTCGTCGAGACCGACGAGGATCCGGCCGAGGCCGTTCTGTTCCCCGAAGAGGCCGCGTACGTCGCCAAGGCGGTGCCGAAGCGGAAGAACGAGTTCGCCACCGCCCGGCACTGCGCCCGCACGGCGCTTGGCCGGATCGGGCTGCCGCCCGCGCCCATCCTGCGCGGCGACAACGGCGAGCCGGTGTGGCCGGCGGGCGTCGTCGGCAGCATGACGCACTGCCTGGGCTATCGCGCCGCGGTCGTCGCGCGCTCCGGCGAGGTCCTCTCGCTCGGTGTCGACGCCGAGCCCGCCGAGGTCCTGAAGGACGCGGGCGTCCTCGAGCTGGTGAGCGACGAGGTGGAGCGCGCGATGCTGTCCCGGCTCGCCGCCGCCGACACCTCCGTGCCCTGGGACCGGCTGCTGTTCAGCGCGAAGGAGACCGTCTACAAGACGTGGTTCCCGCTGACCAAGCGCTGGCTCGGCTTCGAGGAGGCGCGCCTGGACATCCGGGCGGACGGCACGTTCAGCGCCGAGGTCCTGGTGGACGCCCCCGTGGTCGCGGGAGTCGCGCTCTCCCGGTTCTCCGGCACGTGGCTGGTGCGCGACGGGATCGTGGTGACGGCGATCGTGATGCGGGCCTGACGGCGGCCCGTCGCCGGGGGTTCAGGCCCGCGCCGCCAGGCTCGTCCAGAACATCGCCTCGTAGTCCTGGAGCAGCCGCCCCTGCCGCAGCGCCGCGGCGGGGGTGAGGCGCTCCAGGTCCAGGCCCTCCTGGAGGGCGGCGAGCACCGCACGGTCGAGGTCCGGCGCGGGGCCCGCGAAGAAGTCGAAGAACCCGCAGGCCTCGTCGGAGAAGCCGTACCGCCCGCGCAGCGCGGTCGCGAGGTCCGCGCAGTAGCCGCCCCACGCCGCGAAGTTGGCGGTCAGGGCGAGGACCGCGTCGGCCGGTTCGGCGTTCAGGGCGAGCCATGCCACGTACGCGGGATACGCCTGGCAGCCCGCCGTCGGCACATACGCGGCCACCGCGTCCTCGTCCGCCCCACACGCGGCGAGCAGCGGCCCGAGCCGGTCGAGCGCCACCGACTCGCCCTCGGCGAGCACGCCGAAGAAGTCCGCGCAGGCGGGCAGCTCCGCGTCGGCCGCGCGGGCCGCGAGGTGCAGGAAGGAGCGGCGGTCGGCGGGGATGATCCGGCACTGCTCCAGGGCGAGCGCGGCAAGCGCGGCCCGGTCGGCGCGGCCCTCCGCGACCAGGGGGACCAGTGGGTTGGCGTGCGGCTCGGGGACGAGTTCCGCGGTCGCGCCCGCCAGGAGTTCGTGGGACGTCGAAGTCATGGGGTGCCCTTTCCGTTTCCGTTCGGTCCGGGAAGCTTCGGATGTTAACTTCTACAATGCTGTAGAACGCAGTTCGCCATGTCCGTGCTGCCTTGTACTGCCCGTACTGCCCGTACTGCCCGTACTGCCCTTAGTGCTCGTACCGCTCGTAGTGAGCGACAACAGATGGAGTTTTCCCATGGCCCTGTGGGACCGCTTGAAGGACACCGCGTCGACGATGCAGGCGCAGCTGACGGCGAAGAAGAACGACCTCACGAGCGGGGCCTTCCGCGACTCCAGCATGGCCATGTGCGCGCTGGTCGCGGCCGCCGACGGCACCGTGGACGCGGCGGAGCGCCAGCGCGTGGCGCAGCTCATCGCGACGAACGAGGTGCTGCAGAACTTCGCCGCCGACGACCTGCGCCGCCGCTTCGACGAGAACGTGGACAAGCTGACGGCCGACTTCTCGTTCGGCAAGGTGAGCGTGTTGCAGGAGGTCGCGAAGGCCAAGAAGAAGCCGGCCGAGGCACGTGCGGTGATCCAGATCGGCATCGTCATCGGCGGCGCCGACGGCGACTTCGACAAGGACGAGCAGGCCGTGGTGCGCGAGGCGTGCTACGCCCTGGATCTGCCCCCGCACGAGTTCGACCTCTGATCACGCCTGCGGCTCCGCGGCCCTCTCGGCCCTCGCGGCCCTCACAGCGGTGTGGCCGCGCGCAGGACGAGGACCGTCGTCACCGCCGCGTTCGCCGAGGACATCGCGGACACGGCGGTGCCGCACGCGGCGCCCCAGAGCGCCAGGCCCACCGCCGTGAACAAGGGGGGCCGGGTGCGGGCGGCGGGGGCCGGGGCGAGGAGTGCGGCGACGCGCCGCGGCACCGGGCCCGCCGCGGCGAGCCCCGCGAGCCCCGCGAGCCCCGTGCGCGCCGTCATCGGCGCGCCCCCCGGCGCGAGCGCGGCCTTGCCGATGGCTCGCGCGACCGCACGCCGGTCCCGCACCACTCCGGCGGCCGCCTCGTCGGCCCACCGCTCGGCGGTGTACGCGGTGGCCGTGCGCAGCGGCAGCAGGAAAGGGTTGGCGCGCGCCGCCAACTGCGTCACCAGCAGGAAGCGGTGGTGGCGCGCCGCGAGATGAGCACGCTCATGGGCGAACAGGGCCCGCCGCTCGCCGGGTTCGAGCCGGTCGACGAGAGCACGGCTGACGACGACGCGACCACGCGGCGGCTCGTGCCGTCGCGGCACGCGGCCGGACGACGCCCCGCCGTCCCGTGGCGGCACGCGGCCGGACGACGCCCCGCCGTCCCGTGGCGGCACGGGGGCGGACCATGCCCCATCGTCCCGGCGCGACACGTACGCGACCCACGCCCGACCGCCCCATCGCGTCACACGGGCAGACCACGCCCCACCACCCCGGCGCGACACGCACGCGAACCACGCCCGACCGCCCCATCGCGTCACACGGGCAGACCACGCCCCACCACCCCGGCGCGACACATGCCCGAGCCCCACCCGCGACGGCTCCCTCGGCGCCCGTCCACGGACCCGGACCGGCGCCGCCCCCCGCACCCTCCCGGGCAGCGCGTACGCATACGCCTGCTCGGTGTCCGGCAGTACGACCACCGTCGTGCCGGGCAGCCCTGCGAGCGCCCGGCGGCCCCGGCGGCGTACCGTCGCGTGCCGCCACAGGGTGCGGGTCAGGGCCGCGCACACCACGGCCAGCGCCGGAATCGCCACCACGCCGGTGATCTCGTCGTACGGCAGGGCGGCACGGACCTCCGGGTCGGACCAGGCGTCGGGCAGGGGGTTGCCCGGGAGCCGGGCGGTGCCGACGACCATGAGCAGGGCCAGGCAGAGCGTGCTGCACAGCGCCATCACGGCGGCGAGCGCGGTCAGCAGGCGCGTCGCGATGCGCGGATGCAGATGCTGCGCGGCGAGCCGGGCGACCGGCCAGGCGCTCAGCGGCAGGACGAGCGGCAGATGGACGAAGAACCCCATGCCCGCGCTCAGCCCTGCCCGCCGTCGCCGCCCGCCGCACCGAGCAGGTCGCGCAGCAGCCGCTCGTCGTCGGCGGACAGGGTGGTGACGAAACTCGTGAGCACCGCCTCGCGGTCGCTCTCGCCGTCGAGGACCTTGCGCATGCGCAGCGCGGCGAGCCCGGCCTCGCCGGTCGTGGGCCGCCACACGAAGGAGCGCCCCGCGCGTTCCCGGGTGACGACGTCCTTGGCGAGCAGCCGGGTGAGAATCGTCATGACCGTGGTGTACGCGAGGTCGCCGCCGACGCGCTCCTGCACCCAGGCCGCGCCGACCGGGCCGCGCGCGTCGTGCAGGGCCGCGAGGACCTGGGCCTCCAGCTCGCCCTGGCCGCGCCTGCGCAGCCGCGGCTCCCGCGGTCCGCCTTCGCCGTGCGTCATGTCCTGCGCCATCCCGTGCCTCGTCTGCCACCGCGTCGCGCACGTCGCGCGCGGGGAGTGCCACATCGTAACGGGCAGGTCTTCGAACCCGGTCGAACCCGGCTCCGCATATTTCTACATTCATGTAGATTCTAAGCTCCGGCCCGCAACCGGGGCCGGGACGATTTCCCTACCGAGACTCTTGAAACAGAGACTCCCCGTGCGGAGGCTCTCCGTGCAGAGGCGCTCCACACAGGGCTCTCGGTACAGGGCTCTCGGTACATAGATTTTCCGTACAGACCACAGCAGGAGGACACCGTGGGAGTTTCCCTGGCCAAGGGCGGCAACGTTTCGCTGAGCAAGGAGGCGCCGGGTCTGACGGCCGTACTGGTCGGACTGGGCTGGGACGTCCGGACGACGACCGGGACGGACTACGACCTCGACGCCAGCGCGCTGCTCTGCGACGACTCCGGCAAGGTCGTCTCCGACCAGCACTTCGTCTTCTACAACAACCTCACGAGCCCCGACGGCTCCGTCGAGCACACCGGTGACAACCTCACCGGTGAGGGCGAGGGCGACGACGAAGCCGTCAAGGTCAACCTCGCCGGCGTGCCCGCCGACATCACCAAGATCGTCTTTCCGGTCTCCATCCACGACGCGGAGAACCGCGGGCAGAGCTTCGGCCAGGTCCGCAACGCGTTCATCCGCGTGGTCAACCAGGCCGACAACCAGGAGATCGCCCGCTACGACCTCTCCGAGGACGCCTCCACCGAGACCGCGATGGTCTTCGGCGAGCTCTACCGGCACGGCGCCGAGTGGAAGTTCCGCGCCGTCGGCCAGGGCTACGCCAGCGGCCTGCGCGGCATCGCCTCGGACTTCGGCGTCAACGTCTGACACCGCCCGCGCACCGCACGGGCACGGCGGCGGCACCGGCCGGGAATCCCCCGGCCGGTGCCGCCGTTGGCACTTTCGGAACGACCGATACGCCTGGAGGCCCGACATGTACGGCGACCCCGCCACCGTTCGCAGGATTCTCACCGGACTCGGTGACACGTGGGCCGTCGTCGGCCTCTCCGGCAACGAACGGCGGGCCGCGTACGGCGTCGCCGAGGTGTTGCAGCGGTACGGCAAGCGCATCGTGCCGGTGCATCCGAAGGCGGAGACGGTGCACGGCGAGAAGGGGTACGCCTCGCTGGCGGAGATCCCCTTCGACATCGACGTCGTCGACGTCTTCGTGAACAGCGACCTCGCGGGCGCCGTCGCGGACGAGGCGGTGGCCGTCGGCGCCGAGGCCGTGTGGTTCCAGCTCGGCGTCGTCGACGAGGCGGCGTACGAACGCACCCGGGCCGCCGGCCTGGAGATGGTCATGGACCGCTGCCCCGCCATCGAGATCCCCCGGCTCGGCCCCGCGTAACGGCGGCCCCGGCCCGGACGACGGCGGCGCGCCGAAAGACGACAGCGGCACGTCGAAAGACGACGGCGGGGCGCCGGAAGACGACCGGGCCCCTCAGAAGGGGCGTTCGGGCCAGTCGAGGAGGCGTGCGCCGATCACCGCCGTCTGCAAGGTGTAGCGGTGCATCGGCAGCGCGGGGTTGGTGCCGGTGAGCCGGTGGATGCGGTCCAGGCGGTAGGTGAGGGCGCGCACGCTCAGGTTCAGACGGCGGGCCGCCTGAGCCGCCACGCAGCCCGTGTCGAAGTAGGCCGACAGGGTCTCGATGAGGGGTTCGGCGCCGCCCCTTGCCTGCCGCAGCGGGCCGAGGGTGTTCACGACGAGATCGGCCATCGCCTGCCGGTCGCGGCCGAGGACGGGATAGACGAGCAGGTCGGCGGCGCGCAGCACCGCCGGGGTCAGCTCCAGGCGCTCGGCGATGTCGAGGGCGTTCAGCGCTTCCTCGTACGACTGGACGACGCCGCCCGCGCCGGGCCGGGGGCGGCCGATGGCGACGCGGCCGCCGTCGGTGGCGGTGTGGGCCTGCCCGGCGAAGAAGTCGAGGACGTCGTCCTGGTCGCCGGGTGCCACGCACACCAGGCGGCCGTCCTTCGTGGTGACCAGGACGCCGCGGTCGGCGAAGCGGCTGGTGAGGGCCTGTTCCACGGCGCGCGGCGCCTTGTCGCCCTCTTCGTAGGCGCTCTCTCCCTGGGCGACGGCGACGGCGTGCGAGGAGGACAGGCGCAGACCGAAGCGTTCGGCGCGCTCGGCGAGCAGGCCGAGGTCACTGCGGCCGTGCAGCAGGTCGTCGATGAACTCCCGCCGTGCCGCCTCCTCCTGACGGACCGCGAGGAGCTGGGCGCGTTCGTACCCTTCGGCGAAGGCGTCGACGGCCTGCTCGACGGCGGCGAGCAGAGCCGCGGCGGACACCTGCACGGCGACGGGATCCGCGCCGTACGCGCGGGCCGCCTCCAGATGCACGCCCACCAGGGCGCGCAGCCCGAACCCGGCGTCCGCCGCGCGTTCGCCGAGCGCGCGCCGCGACTCCAGCTCGGCACGCGTCAGGCCGCGGCCGGTGGCGGAGGCGTCGGCGAGTATGCCGGTGTAGCCGTCCAGATAGTCAGCCGGTATGTCACGACCCGCCACGTATGCCCCCGAATACCTGCTCGACCCCGTGCGTCCACTCAGCGTACGAGCCGGGGAGGTGGGCGGTGGGGGCGGGACGGCGGTACGCCCGAGGCCGCCCACGGGACGCGGGCCGGTGCTCGCGGCGGTCACGGTGTCAGGGCGAGCGGGGCGGTCACGCGCAGTCGGCCTGGGGCCAGGTCCCGCCCGCGGGTCCCGCGGACGGCCCGCCGGGACGCCGATGCCGGGCCCCGCCGCAGCGATCCCGGCGCCGACCGGGCGCGAGCGCCACGGAGCAGGGCGCGGCCCAGAAGAAGGCACCGCTGTCCTCGTAGGCGTACAGAAGGGCGGTGGCGCCCGCGGTCATCGGGCCGGCGGGCCTGCCGGAACCCGCCGATTCCACCTCTTGCGCCCCTCCCACGCCTCCCGCCCCTGACACCGGGCGCACCGACCCCACCACCGAGCCGTCCGGACCCACAGGACCTGCCACGCCCACCGAGCCCGCCCCACCCCGGCGGATCTCGACCGACACCACGGCCCCCGCCGGTGTCGCCACGTCCGCCCGCCCCGACACCGTGTCCACCCGCTCCGAGCGGATCGTGCACACGGAACCGACGAGGTCGCGCGGCGACGGGGCGGATCCGCGGGAGCGGGCGGTGCGGGTCGTGCGGGCGTGGGCGGTACGGGCGTGAGCGGTGCGCGTCGTGCGCGCGTGGGCGTGCAGGCGTACGAGGGCGTAGGTCGCCCCCCAGGCGACCGCCCCGGAGGTGGCGAGCAGGGCCACGTCCGCCGCCGCGTGGGCGAGGCCCGCCCAGTGGGCGCGGGTAACGGCGACGGTGCCCGCGAGGCTCACGGTCCAGCCGATGACCGTCATGAGCGACGCCGCCACGGCCACCGGCACTCCCCCGAGGCCCACGGCTCCCAGATCGGCGTCCTCGTCGAAACTGCCGGCCCGCCCGGCGCCCAGCGCCACGAGCAGCCAGAAGCACACCACCACAGCCATCGCGGAGCTGAAGGCCACCCCTGGCCATCCCACCGCCGCGTCGACCAACTCCCCCATGTCCCCCGCCCCCTTGACCGGTCGAGCCCGGGGGCCGTGCCCACCCGGGCGCCGGCTCTCGTTTCCGTGATCCGGCACCCGGGCCCTCGCCCCCCGTCTCTGCCTCCCCATACTGACGTGGCCCGCCCGCACGGCGCACTGCCTTTTTCCGGCAATCTTCACGGTTTCTTGATGCCGCACCGTCACGGTGCGCGGACATGCCGGCCCGGCGGCAAGCACGGTGCGCGGACATACCGGCCCGGCGGGGAGTGAGGGTGGCGCGGGATGCCCCGGGTGGGGGGTCAGCGCCCCTGGCATGGAGGCGAGAACCGGGGCATCCCGTGCCGGTCTGGGGGTCGCGCTCCGTCCGCGGGCCCGGTAAGGACCGCGAACCACCGGCGGTGCGAGCACCGTGGACGCGGTCGGCGTTGTCCGGCAGACTGCCGCTTCCGGCAAGCGACTTCAGCGTTCATGACAACGAGCGTCCGCGACATGCACGACCGTACCGGGGTCCGGGCAGATGGGGACGTCGGAGTTCCGCCACTGTCGGCTTTCCGACGCCCACGAAGGGAAAGCGGTGGCATGGACCCCACGCCCCCCTCCGGCCCCACCCCGCCGCGGCCTCCCGTGCTCACCGGGCTCGGCATCAGCCCCGCCGACGAGCGGGTGTACCGCGCGTTCCTCGCGGCACCCGGCTCGACGCCCGAGCAGCTCGCCACGGCGACCGGCCTCACCGAGCAGCGCGTGCGCAGACACGTGCGCTCCCTCGCCCGGCTCGGGCTGCTCACCGAAGCCGCGGACGGCCCTGAGCGGTACACCCCGGCACCGCCCGACGTCGCCCTGGAAGTCCTCGCGCTGCGCCGCCAGGAGGAGATCGCGCACGCCCGGCTCGCCGCGGCCGGGCTCGCCGAGGAGTTCCGGGCCGGGCGGTTGCGCGGCGGCGGCTCCCCGGTCCAAGTCCTTCGCGGCCGGGAGGCGATCGCCCAGCAGTTCTTCCAGACGCAGCAGACCGCCAAGAACGAGATCCTGATCCTAGACAAGCCGCCCTACGTCGTGGAACCGCTGCGGCGCCAGGACACCGTGCAGCTCGAACGCCTCGACAAGGGCGTGCGCTACCGCGCGGTCTACGACCAGGCGGGCCTCGACGGCCCCGGGCGCGCGGAGGCCACCCGCGACCTCGCGGCACGCGGCGAGGAGAGCCGGGTCCTCGCCGACGTGCCGCTGAAACTGGTGATCGCCGACCACAGGGTCGCGCTCGTACCCTTCGTCGTCGCCAGTCAGGAGGAGATCCTCGTCGTCCAGCAGTCCGCGCTCCTGGACGGCCTGATCGCCCTCTTCGAACTCCTCTGGCAGCGCGCCACGCCCCTGTGGCCCGCCGCCCCCGGCGCCCATGAACTGCTCTCGCCCGAGGACGAGTTGCTGCTCGGCCATCTGCGCGCCGGGCTCACCGACAGCGCCATCGCCCGCCGCCTCGGCGTGGCCCAGCGCACGGTCGAGCGCCGGATGAGCCGCATCATGGCGGTGCTCGGGGTGCGGACCCGCTTCCAGGCGGGGGTGCGCACGACCACGCTGTACGGTCCGGGCGACGGCGAGCCGCCGGGGGTCACACGCGGTCGGTGATCCGCTCCAGGGGCACGTACTTGAAGTTCTGGTTGCCGCTGCTGCCGGGGGCGCCGTTGGAGCCGTCCTGGCAGACGAAGACGCCCTTGGGGAAGGCGGCGCCGAGTCCCGCGGCGGTCGCGTCGATGCCGTCGGTGTCCTCGCAGTCGTCGGCCGCGCTGCCGGAGGCCACCCCGAAGCGGCCGAGGTAGGCGCCGCTGCGCCGGTCGTACACGGTGAAGTCGTCGCTGCCCTGCGAGGAGACGAAGAGGCGGTTGCCCGCGGCCGCTATGCCCTCGGTGTCGGCGGTGAGGTGGCCGCCGGAGCCGGTGGAGTCGAGCTTGGTGCGGGCGGTCCCCGCGTTCGGTTCGGCGCCGTAGACCCAGACGCCGACGTCCTCCTCGCCGAGGTACAGCTTCCCGGTGCTCTCGTCGGCGTAGCAGCCCTCGACGGCGGAGCCCGCGTCGAAGAGCCGCACCGACCTCGCGGTCACCGCGTCGCCGTTGACGGCGAGTTCCCACTGCTCGACGCGGCCCGAGGTGGAGTTGGGGTAGGCGTAGAGCTTCCCGGACGCCGGCGATGTGTAGAGGCAGACGCCGTGCGCGGTGACCTCGGTCGGCACGTCCTTGAGGTGCTTGAGGCGCCGTGTCGCCGGGTCGATGCGGTAGATGTGCAGGGCGCCGTCGCCGCCCGCCGCCTCGTCGTCCGCGGACACGACGACGTCACCGCGTACGTCGACGTTGTTGCCGTGGTCCCCGTCGATCCGCTGGATCCGCGCGCCCTTGAGGTCGTACACCTCCAGGGCGCCCTTCTTGTCCGTGGCCACCACGGCGGACCGGGCCGGGTCGCTCGGGTGCACCCAGATCGCCGGGTCGTCCGCGGCGTCCCCGCTGTGCGACACCGGGACGGTCTCCACCGTCGCGGTCACGTCGAAGTCCACGGCGGCGTGCGCGGGCAGCGCGGTCTGGAGCACGAGCGCGGCGGCGCCGGCGAGGGCGCTCGCGGACAGCAGGGAGGTACGGAGCTTTCGGGTGACGGGCACCGGGTTCCTCTTCCGTAGGGAGGTGGGGAGACGCGTCCGGTCGGGGGACAGGGGACGCGGGGGAACGGGGAGGAGCGTGTCAGCGGTGCGCGAGCACGCCGTGAACACGAGTTGAACGTGTGCAGTCACACACGGTGGCGAACCCGCTCCCGTCTCAGCCCTGCACGTCGACCTCCCCCGGCGCTCCCATCTCAGCCATGTACGTCGGCCTCCCCCGCGCTCACCGCCGCCCACGCCCCCGCCGCCAGCGTCCTGCGGTCCTCCCCGTACAGCGGCGCGTGCGCGGTGACCCGCACGGTCAGGCCGCGGGTGGCGACCACCCGCCGCAGCGACCCCCCGAAGCCCTCGTCCCCGAGGAACGCCGCCGAGGTGCTGGTCCTCCCGCCGACGCGGTACGCCACGGTCACCGGCCGCACCGCCGCGCCCGCGTCCACCGCCGCCTGGAACGCGGCCCGGCGGAACCGCCCCGCCGAGACCGAGCACCAGGTGGTGGCCTGCGGGAAGACCAGGACGGACCGCCCGGACGCCAGCGTCTTGGCCAGCTCGCCCACCATCAGGGGCAGCGCGTGCCGCCCGCCCTCGCGGTCGATGAACTGCGTGCCCATGCGCCGGGCGAGCGTGCCGACGACCGGCCACCGCCCCACTTCCTTCTTGGCGACGAACGACACCGGCTCGACGGCGAGCAGCGCCACGACGTCCAGCCACGAGATGTGGTTGGCGACGATCAGCGTGCCGCGGTCGGAGCCCGGCACGCTCAAGGGACCCGGCCGCGCCGAGGGCGTTTCGAGGCGTACGCCGAGCGCGTCCAGGACCCGGCGCGCCTGGGTCCGGGGCGCCGCGTCCCCGGCGAGACGCTCACCGAGGACCAGGCACCGGGTGAGCTCACGGGCGAGGGCCGCGTACCGCGGCAGGGCGCCGAGGGGCCCGACCCGGGCGGCCGGACGCACCGCGCAGGTCCGCGGACAGCCCGCGTCGACGGCCCAGGGGTTCACGCGCTCGTCCCGGACACGGCACCGGTGCGCGCCGCGGCACCGCCCGCGCTGTCACCGCGCCCGGCGTCACCGAGGAAGAACCTGCGGTGCCGTTCGCTCAGCCGCTCGGTGTCGAGGAGCACGTAGAAGTCGGCGGAGTCGAAATCGGGGTCGTGCGCGGGTGCCCCGCACATCCAGGCGCCCAGGCGCAGATAGCCGCGCAGCAGGGGCGGCAGGTCCGCGTAGCTCGGGCGGTGCTCGGCGAGGTCGCCGGGCGTCCACGGGCGGTGCGGGTGCACGCGGAGTTCGGGCGGCGACGCGTGCTTGGCGGTGCCGAGCAGCCAGGCGCCGGCGGCGCCCGTACCGCCGTCGGACAGCGGCACGGAGGCGCAGCCCGCCAGATAGCGGTGGCCGGAGAGCAGGACGTAGCGGGCGAGGGCCGACCACATCAGGTTGATCACGGCGCCGGAGCGGTGGTCGGGGTGCACGCAGGAGCGCCCGGCCTCGACGGTGGCGGGACGCAGCGGACGCAGGGCGCTGAGGTCGAACTCCCCGTCGGAGTAGGAGCGTTCCGAGCGGCCGGGCGGGATCAGGCGGTAGGTGCCGACGACGTCGCCGCTGGTGGTGTCGGTGATGATCAGGTGGTCCGCGAGGTCGTCGAAGGCGTCGATGTCGTGCCCGGCCAGCGGCGTGTCGAGCGCTGCGCCCATCTCCTCGCCGAAGACCTGGAAGCGCAGCCGCTGGGCGGCGCGGATCTGCTCCTCGGAGTGGGCGATGGACGGGACGTACGCCGGGGCGGCGGAGGTGGCCGCGGCGGCTTCCGGGACGGGAGTGACGGGTGTCGCGGGCATGACATTTTCTCCGTTCGATGGGACGGACGGGGAGTCCGCTGAAAGCGCCGTACTGGAGGGCGTGCGGGAGCAGCGCCGTACGAAGGTGCGGAAGCGGGAGGAGTCGCTGGTGCGGGAGAAGTCGCGGAAGCGGGAGAAGTCGCGGGAGCGGGGAGAGTCGCGGAAGCGGGAGGCGTGCGGCCTGCTGACTGCGGGAAAGCGGAAAAGGCGCCTGTTCAGCACGGTGACCCCCTCGGCTGAACTGCGCTCAAGGTGCGCGAGACCGATCGTGCCGACCCTCGTGAGCATCAGGTGAACGGCGGGGGCCGGCACCGGACGCGCGCCCCCGGGTGCGCCCCGGTACCGTCGGTCCACACCGGCCGCGGCCCGGCGGCCGGCGCCACGGGAGGGGAGCACACCGGATGAGGGGCAGCGAGCAGTTCCACGAGGCGTACCGGAGCGGGCGGCCCTGACGATGCCGCACGAGAGCACCGCACCGCACGCGCTGCCACTGGCCGGGATCACCGTGGTCAGCCTGGAGCAGGCCGTCGCCGCCCCGTTCGCCACCCGGCAGCTCGCGGACCTGGGTGCGAGGGTCATCAAGGTGGAGCGCCCCGGCGGGGGTGACTTCGCGCGCCGCTACGACACCACCGTGCACGGCGAGGCCAGCTATTTCGTCTGGCTGAACCGCTCCAAGGAGTCGATCGTCCTGGACGTGAAGTCCCCCGCGGGCCTGGAGATCCTGCGGGAACTCGTCGCCGGGGCGGACGTGTTCGTGCAGAACCTCGCCCCGGGCGCGGCCGAGCGGCTCGGTCTCTCCCCGCCCGTTCTGCGGGCCCGCCATCCTTCCCTGATCACCTGCACGGTCAGCGGCTACGGCACCGACGGGCCCTGGGCGGACCGCAAGGCGTACGACATGCTCGTGCAGTGCCAGACGGGCCTGCTCTCCCTCACCGGCACCCCCGACGAGGCCGTGCGCGTCGGGATCTCGGTCGCCGACATAGCGGCGGGGATGTACGCCTACAGCGGCGTCCTGTCGGCGCTGTTCACGCGCGCGACGACCGGTCGGGCGCCCGCCGTGGAGATCTCCCTCTTCGACGCGCTCGCCGAGTGGATGAGCCAGCCCGCGTACTACACCCGCCACGGCGGTGCGCAGCCGCCACGCGTCGGCGCCCGGCACGCGACGGTCGCGCCCTACGGCGTGTTCGTGGCCGCCGACGGCAAGGAGGTGCTGATCTCGGTGCAGAACGAGCCCGAGTGGGCAGCCCTGTGCGAGCGGTTCCTGGAGCGGCCGGACATGGTGGCCGACCCGCGCTTCGCCACCGGTTCCGCGCGGGTCGCGCACCGCGACGAGCTGGACGCGGCGATCGCCGCGCGGTTCGCGGAGCTGCCCGGGGACGAGGCGGTGGCGCTGCTCGACACGGCGCGCATCGCCAACGCGGGCGTCAACACGGTCTCCGACTTCCTGGACCATCCCGTGCTCGCCGCCCGGGACCGCTGGCGCGACGTGGGGCTGCCGGGGGCGGCGCCCGGCATCCGGGCGCTCCTGCCGCCCGTCGCGCTCTCCGGCGTGAGCCCGCGCATGGACCCCGTGCCGGGCGTGGGCGAGCACACGGAGAAGATCCTGGCCGAACTCGGCCGGGAGGCGGCCGACATCGAGCGGCTGCGGGCCGAGGGCGTCACAGCTCCGCGGCAGCAGGGACGTTAGCCGGACCACCGGGCCCTCGCCCGGCCACCTGCCCCCGTCCCTGCTCCGGCCGGGGCGGTCGCCCGCGCGAACCCGGTCAGGCCAAGCGCCCGAACCTGGTCAGGCCGCCTGCCCGAGCCCCTCGACCACCGTCGCGTTCGGCAGGCCCGCGAACACCTTGCCCGGCACGATCAGCTTGCCCCTGCGGCTGCCGCTGCCGACGAGGACGTGCGGCAGATCGGCCACCGCGGCGTCCACCAGGAGCGGCCAGGCGGCGGGCAGACCGATGGGCGTGATGCCGCCGTACTCCATGCCGGTCTCGCCGACGGCGGTGTCCATGGGCGCGAACGACGCCTTGCGGACGCCGAGCCTGCGCCGTACGACTCCGTTGACGTCGACGCGCGCCGCGGACGGCACCAGACAGGCCGCGAGGGTCGTCTCGCCCGCCCGCTTGCCGGCGACGACCACGCAGTTCGCGGACCTGGCGAGCAGTTCGGGGCCGTAGTGCTCCACGAACGTGGCCGTGTCCGCCCAGGCCGGGTCGGTGTCGACGTGGATCAGCTCGTCGGCGGGCACCGGCCCGTTCCAGCCGCGCACGGCGTCGGCCACGGGGGCGACGAGCAGGTCGAGGGCTTCCGGGGCGGGCCGGACGACGTCGAAATCACCGAAGGGAGCACGCATGGCGGCACGGTAGCCCAGTGGGCGGGCGCGTGGTGAACCGAGTCCCGGGCCTCAGTACGTTCCCGCGTGGGCGGGCGGGACCGACACCGCCATGGTCATCTCGACCGGCTCGGCGCCCTTGTTGTGGTAGCCGTGCGCCGCGTTCGCCTCGAACGACGCCGCGCAACCGGCCGCGACGAGGTGCTCGTCGCCGTCCACGACCAGCGTCAACTCCCCCGTCCTGACGTGCAGCAGCTCCAGCGTGCCCGGCGGGTGGCCGTCGGAGTCGCTGCCCTCGCCCGGCATCAGATGCCAGGTCCACAGCTCGAACGGGCCCCGGGACTCCGTACCGACGAGCAAGGTCGTGCTGCTGCCCGCGTCCGTGGACCACATCCGCACCGCGCGCTCGGGCGGCACGAGCCGGACCTGCGGGCCCTGTTCGTGGTCGAGCAGCGTGGTGATGCTGACGCCGAGCGCGTCCGCGAGCTTGACCGTGATGCCCACGCTGGGGTTCGTGCGCGCCTGCTCGATCTGGATGATCATGCCCCGGCTGACGCCCGCGCGGGCCGCGAGCGCGTCGAGCGTGAAGTTCCGTTCGGTCCGCCAGCGCTTGAGGTTGCGCGCGAGGGACTGAGTCAGCTGGTCGAGGTCCGACACATTCCGTCCAATATTTTGGATGACAGAGTTCACTGTACTGAACTACGGTGTGGTGCAAACGAGGGTTCCCGAAGGTCCACCACACTGTACTGCGAGGTTTTCGTGTCCGGCCTGACAGCGCTGTTCGCCCTGGCCACAAGCCTCATGTGGGGGCTCGCCGACTTCGGCGGCGGACTGCTGACCCGGCGCATCCCCGCTCTCACCGTGGTCGTCGTCTCGCAGTGCATCGCCGTGGTCGTCCTCGGTGCCGTCGTGCTCGCCACGGGCGCCTGGGGCGAGTGGGGGCCGCGGCTGTGGTTCGCGGTCGGCGCGGGACTCGTGGGGCCCGTCGCGATGCTCGCCTTCTACAAGGCCCTGGCGCTCGGCCCGATGGGCGTGGTCTCGCCGCTCGGTTCGCTGGGGGTCGCCGTGCCGGTGGGCGTGGGCCTCTTCCTCGGCGAGCGGCCGGGGTTCGCGCAGTTCGCGGGCATCGCCGTGGCCGTCGCGGGCATCGTGCTCGCGGGCGGCCCGGAGCTGCGGGGCGCCCCGGTGCGACGGCAGGCGGTCCTGCTGACGCTCCTCGCGGCGTTCGGCTTCGGCGCCGTCATGGCGCTGATCGCGGAGGCGTCGAGCACCGTCACGGGGCTGTTCCTCGCCCTGTTCGTCCAGCGCGTCACGAACGTCCTCGCGGGCGGTGCGGCGCTGTACGTCTCCGTGCGGCGCGGGGCGGTCGCGCTCCCCGAGGACACCGGCATGCGCGCGCTCCGCTCCGCGCTGCCCGCGCTCGCCTTCGTGGGCCTCGCGGACGTCGCCGCCAACGGCACCTACGCGATGGCGGCCAGGAGCGGACCCGTCACCGTCGCCGCCGTGCTCGCCTCGCTCTATCCGGTGGTCACGGCCCTCGCGGCCCGCGGCGTGCTCAAGGAGCGGCTGCGCGGGGTGCAGGCGGCGGGCGCCGGGCTCGCCCTCATCGGCACGGTCCTGCTGGCGACGGGCTGACCCGCCCCCGCCGCGGGTTCACGGACCGTCGAGCTCTGTCAGCTCCGCGAGCGCGAGCAGTTGCTCGGGGGTGATGCCCTCCGGTATCGGCACCGGAGCCGGTGTGCGCAGCGGCGGCTCCCAGCCGCGCTCCGCGCACCACGTCCGCACCACCCGCGCGGGCGCCCCCGCCACCACCGCGTGGTCGGGCACCGCGCCGCGCACCACGGCCCCCGCGGCCACGACCACGTTGCGGCCGATGCGGGCGCCCGGCAGGATCACGGCACCCGTGCCGATCCAGCAGCCGGATCCGATCTCGACCGGCTCCATCCGCGGCCACTGCTTGCCGATGGGCGTGTGCGGGTCGTCGTACGAGTGGTTCGTCGACGTCACGTACACATACGGCCCGAAGTAGCAGTCGTCGCCCACGGTCACCGTGGTGTCCGCGATGATGTGGCTGCCGCGGCCGAGGACCACGCCGTCCCCGACGCGCAGGATCGGGTCCGGGCCGAGGTCGAGGTCCGGCATCAGACCGGCGGTGAGGGTGACCTGTTCGCCCACGATGCAGTGCGCGCCGAGCCGGATCCAGGGCGCGCCGAAGACGGTGCCCTGCGGGAACGCCAGCTTCGTGCCCTCGCCGATCGCGCCGAACCGGAGCCGCCCGGGGCGGTCCGCCGTCACCGCGCCCGTGCGCCGCACCCAGTCCCATCCGGCGTGGACGGCGCGCTGCGCCACGCCGCGCCGCCAGGCGGCCAGTGATGAGAACACGTTCTTGTTTCCGGGCACCCGCTCACGTTACTCGCGGGGTCCGCGCCGGGCACCGCCACCGCCTGTGATCTTCGCCCCATGCGGCGGCGGCCGGACGGCCGTCCCGTACCGTTCGCTCAGGCACGACGACGCGACGGACACCCGACGGCACGGAGAGAAAGAGGAAGCCGATGAGCCAGCAGGCACTCGTCATGGGCTTCGGCGGCAAGGAGCCGAAAGTCGACCAGGACGCCTTCATCGCGCCGACGGCCGCAGTGATCGGCGAGGTGACCCTCGGCCCGCGGGCGAGCGCCTGGTACGGCGCCGTCCTGCGCGCCGACTTCGGGCCCATCGAGATCGGCGCCGACAGCAACATCCAGGACAACTGCAGCCTGCACGTCGACCCGGACTTCCCCCTCTCCGTCGGTGAGCGCGTCTCGGTCGGCCACAACGCGGTCCTGCACGGCTGCACCGTCGGGGACGACTCCCTCATCGGTATGGGCGCCACCGTGCTCAACGGCGCCCGGATCGGCGCGGGTTCCCTCGTCGCCGCGGGAGCCCTCGTGCCGCAGCGGATGCGGGTGCCCGCCGGTTCGCTGGTCGCCGGTGTGCCCGCGAAGGTCGTGCGGGAGCTCGCCGAGGAGGAGCGCGAGGAGCTCACCCTCAACGCCACCGCGTACGTGGATCTTGCGCAGGCCCACCGCGAGGCCCTCAGCCGTCCCGCTTGACGCAGGTCAGGTCCCGGGCGGGCAACTTCCCGGTGGCCAGGTAGGAGTTGACCGCCCCGTCCACGCAGGCGTTGCTGTACTCGGCGTACACGCCGTGCCGGTCGGCGCCCCTCAAGGTGATCATCTTCGAGCTGGGCAGCGTGCGGTGCAGGGCGAGGGCCCCCTCGTGGTCGGTGCGCGGGTCGCCGGTCGCGCTCACGAGCAGGGCGGGGACGTCGTGCCGCACCTCGGTGGGGCGCTCGCGCGGGCGGTCCCAGAACGCGCAGGGGCCGATGTTGTTGGTCAGCGGCCCGATGAGCGGGTGGGCGGCGCGGCTGCGCTCGATGTCGCGCCAGTACCGCTCGGGATCGCGCGGGGCGGCCACGTCGCCGCACAGGATCGCGGACTGCACGCTCCCGTAGTGCGAATCGGCGCCGGTCAGCAGGAAGCGCAGGGTCTCGGCCAAGCCGGGCGACAGGGGCACGGGCCGTCCTCGCGCGGCGCGGGCGAGGGCCGACACCTGCTCCCCGAGATCCGCCCTCGCCTCGTCGGTGTCGTCGGCCAGGCCGTCCAGGAGCAGCGTGGGCACCTGGGTGTCGTCGAGCCGGAAGGTCTCGGGCCCGGTGCCGAGGGTCAGCCCGCGCACGGACGCCCGCACGATCCGGTCGACCGTGGCGAGCACCTCGGCGCGGGTGCGCCCCAGGTCGTAGGCGGCGTGCCGGCGCGCGGCCCAGGCGGCCCAGGCGGACAGCGCCCGCTCGTTCTCCTCCTCGACGCCCAGGGTGAGCCGGGGGGTGTAGCGGCGGGGGTCGATGACACCGTCGAAGACCATGCGGTCGTGGCGGCCGGGGAACATCTGCGCGTAGACGGTCCCCAGATAGGAGCCGTACGAGTAGCCGATGTAGGAGATCTTGCGGTCGCCGAGCGCGCCCCTGATGACGTCCATGTCGCGGGCGGTGTTGCGCGTGGTGGCGTGCGGCAGGACCGGCCCTTCGGTGGCGCGGCACTTGGCGGCCAGGTCCTTGTGCAGGGCGACCTGCCGGTCGAAGCCCGCGCGCCCGAGCCCGGCCGAAAGGATCGCGGTGCCGACGGGCCATCCGCAGTCCAGGGGCGTGCTGCGGCCGACGAAGCGGGGGTCGACTCCGATGAGGTCGTAGCGCGCGGCGACGTCCTTCATCGTCCTGCGGATGTTCGGCCCGTCGCCGAGGGAGGGTCCGCCGGGGCCGCCGCCGTTCAGGAGCAGCGGGCCGACGCGGTGCCGGGTGTCGGTCGCCTTCAGCCGGGAGATCGCGACCGTGATGGTCCTGCCGCCCGGGTCGGCGTAGTCGAGCGGCACGGTCACGTCCGCGCAGCGCGCCTCTGCCTTCTCCAGGTCCTCGCCCGTCTCGTCGCCGGGACCCCGGACGCAGCTGCGCCAGTCGAGGCGCTGGTCGTAGTAGCGGCCGAGCCCGGTCCCCGCCGCTCGGTCGCGGGCGTTGCCGTCGGCCGGGGCGGGGCTCGCCAGGGCCGCGGCGGGCAGGGCGGCGGCGAGGCAGGCGGTGACGGCTGTCCCGGCGATCATCCTGGCTGGGGGGCGGGCGGCGCGGCTGGGGTGGTGCTCGGTGCCGCGACTGGCGTGGCTGTCGCGGTGCTCGGCGGCGCGAGGCGGGGTCACGGGGTCTCCTTGAGGTGGTCGGTGCGGGTGGGCGCGCAGAACGCTGTGTTCACGACGGCGCGGACGTCCCGCTCGGCCCGCTCGACGCCGGGCACCTGGGTCAGGGCGACGGCGCGGGCGCGGGAGCCCACCGCGCCGAGCGCCCGGTGCCCGCCGGGCACGGTGCCGCCGGGGCCCCACGACGTACCGCCGCACGGCAGCGGGGTGGAGACCAGGCCGAGTCCGTAGCGGGCGCCCGGCCGCACCCGGTCCGGGGCGGCCGGGACGGTACGCCGCATCTCGGCGATCCTGCGTCCGGGCAGCAGCCTGCCGCCCAGGAGCGCGCCGAAGAACCGGTTGCCGTCGGCGGGCGTGGACACGAGCGCGCCGTCGTCCAGGAAGTAGCTGCGCGAGAGCGGGCCCCGGCGCCCAGCCGACGCGAGTCCCTGTCCGGCGTGCCGTACACAGCTCATGCCCTCCGACGCTAGGCACGTGCGCCCCCGAACTCACTGGAGCCTGCCCCCGGTTGCGTACGGGGGCAGGCTCCAGACTCCACGGGTGGCAAACCCCAGCACGGGTGGGGGAACGGGCCCCTCCTCGGACCCGGGGCACAGCACGAGCTGCGTGCTGCGTTCGGGGGCGCGTGCTACGTGCGGGAACGCGTGTCACGTGCGGGAACGCGTGACACGTGCGGGAACGCGTGACACGTGCGGGAACGCGTGACACGTGCGGGAACGCGTGACACGTGCGGGAACGCGTGACACGTGCGGGAACGCGTGACACGTGCGGGAACGTGAGAGGCGCGCAGGGAGACCAGCGGTGAGCGCGGCGCGAAAGCTCAGCCGGCGGCCGGAGTACGCGTACCGGCGAGGTCCCCCTCGACCTGCTCGGCCCTCTCGACCGGCTCGGCCCCGGCCCCGGGCACACTCTCCAAGGCGCCCCCGCCAGACCCCGCCGCCATCTTCGCGCGCCGCTTGACCAGCAGCATCGAGCCGATGCCGATGAGGACGGCGATGCCGAGGCCCACGTACGAGAAGCGCTTGAGCCAGTCCTCGGCGACCACGCCGATGTAGTAGATGACCGCGGTGGTGCCGCCCGCCCAGACGATGCCGCCGAAGACGTTGGCGATGGCGAACTTCCAGTAAGGCATCCGCAGGACGCCCGCGAGCGGCCCGGCGAAGATGCGCAGGAGCGCCACGAAGCGGCCGAAGAAGACGGCCCACATGCCCCACTTCTGGAAGGACCGCTCGGCGCTGCCGACGTTCGCCTCACTGAAGTGCTTGGGGAACTTCCGCCCCAGCCAGTCGAGCAGCGGCCGTCCGCCCCTGCGTCCGATCGCATAGCCGATGGAGTCACCGATCACCGCGCCCGCGGTGGCGCAGGCGCCGAGGACCACCGGGTTCACGTCGCCGTGCTGCGACGACAGCAGCGCGGCGGAGACCAGGACGATCTCGCCGGGCAGCGGGATGCCCAGCGACTCCAGGCCGATGACCAGTCCGACGAGGGCGTAGACGCTGACGGCGGGTACGTTCTCCAGCCACTCCTGGACGTGCAACCCCGGTTCCTTCCGCTGTGCAGGTGACTCTGTGCAGACGACTCAGTGCAGGTGACTCCCCCGACGCGCGCGTGCCTCTTTCGATCACGCGCGCCGGGGAAGCCTACCTGCTCGGCCACCGGCACCGGGCCGCCGCGGCGGCGGCGAACAGCCCTACTTGTCCTGGGAGTCGTTCGGCCTGAGGGTCCACACGACGGTCATCTCACCGGTGACGGCGCCGTCCTCGCGCGTGATGGCGATGGCGACCGGGAACTCCGGGCGCTGCCCCGCGTCGAGTTCGGCGACGACATCGGCGGCGGGACGGCCGAGCGTGGCGGTGGCCTCGACCGTTCCCTTCGCGAGCTTCTTGTACGCGATGTCGGCGCGCACCGCGAGCGGCACGGCGCGGGAGAGCTGCGCCCCGAAGGCGGCGAGCACGATGGCGCCGCTCGCGGACTCCCCCAGCGTGAACATGGCGCCGGCGTGCGGCCCGCCCACGTGGTTGTGGAACTCGCCCTGGTCGGGCAGGACGACCACGGCCCGCTCCGGAGTGGTCTCGGTGAACTGGAGGTTGAGGGTCCTGGCCATCGGCACGGTGGCGGCGAGCATCTCGCCGATCGACATCTGGTCTGCGCTCATGCCCGAACGTTACCCACGAGTAGCCTCTCTTGACCAGGCCCGCCCCCGCGTCTGCGGCCAGGCCGGACGGGAACCGACGCTTCCCCGAGGGGGGTTGCGATCGCGCACACACGGCACCCGTATGGTTACCCGCCATGTGGTCAGGACAGCAGCCGCCCGGTGGCGGGCAGAACCCGCAGGACCCCGGCGCCAACCCGTACCAGCAGCCCGGGTACCAGCAGCCGAATCCGTACCAGCAGCCCGGCTATCAGCAGCAACCCGGACACCAGCAACCCGGCGGCTACTCGCAGCCCGGCTACGCACAGCCCGGTCCCCCGCAGCCCGGACCCCCGCACCAGCAGCCCGCCGGGCAGGGCGGCGGGGGCGGGAACCGCACCAAGGTCATCGCCATCGCCGCTGCCGCCGCCGTGGTCGTGGCCGCGGGCGTCACCGGCTTCCTCATACTCGGCAACGACAGCAAGAACACCGGCGACAAGGCCGACAAGGCGGGCAAGGGCGGTGCCTCCGCGCCCGCGTCCGGCGAGTCGGCGGGCGGCGACGGTGACGGTGACGGTGACGAGCGCGGTACGGGCGGCGACCCCAAGGCGACCGTCCCGGGCTGGCAGGTGGTGGTGAACCCCAAGTGGGGCGTCGCCTTCGACGTCCCGGCCGACTGGCGGGTCGCGGGGCCGCGCCGGGCCGTGAACATCGAGGACAACAAGACGGGCGAGCCGCTCACGACGATGGGCTCGCCCGCGACCCTCAAGCCCAAGTGGTGCACCACGGACGACGACAAGAACGGCCGCTTCGAGGACACTCCCCTGGTCGTCGCGGGCACCAAGGGCGGGCGCGGCGGCAAGAGCACCGAGCAGGTCGCGGTGAACACCGTCGGCTGGTGGATCTACGGCGCCTACACCCAGCCGGACAAGAAGAGCATGACGTACGACGAGAAGGCGAAGCCGTACACCACGAAGTCCGGCATCGAGGGCAGCATCGCGTGGGGCCGTTCGCAGAACACGCCGCAGCGGGGCAAGTGCGCCTCCGACGGCAAGGCGATCAGCTTCGGCTTCAAGAACTCCGCGGGCGAGTTCGTGTCCTGGAACCTGTACGGCGCCAAGGACGTGAAGGAAGAGATCCCGGACACGACGGTCATGAAGATCCTCGACACGGTCCGGCTGTACGGCGAGCCGACGGCGTGACACGAAGGGGGCCGTCACCCCCTTCTCACGCACCGCTTCTTCACCACTTCGTCACCGCCTCGTCCGCCCCCTGCTCCGGTGGCCGTCCGGCAGGCGGCCGGGCGTGGCACCCGGGGGTCCGCCCATCTATGGTTACTGGCCATGTGGCCAGAACAGCAGCCGCCCGGGGGCGAGCAGAACCCGCAGGACCCGGGTGCGAACCCGTACCAGCAGCCCGGGTACCAGCAGCCGAATCCGTACCAGCAGCCCGGCTATCAGCAGCAGCCGGGCTATCCGCAGCAGCAGCCCGCCGCGCAGCCCAACCCGTACCAGCAGCCTCCCGCCGCGCAGCCCCCGGCGGCCCCGCCCGGACAGCCGGCCGCCGCCCAGCCGCAGTGGGGGGCGCCGACCTTCCCGATGGGCGCGCCGCAGGCCGGCGGCCCCGACGGGAGCGGTGGCGGCGGCAACGGTGACGGCAGGAAGACGAAGATCACGGCCATCGTCGCGGCGGCGGCCGTGGTCGTGGCCGCGGGCGTCACCGGCTTCCTGGTCCTCGGCGACGGCGACGACAAGGACGGCAAGTCCGACAAGGCCGACAGCAAGCCCTCCAAGTCGGTCTCGAAGAAGCCGACCAGCGAGCCGTCGTCGGACGACGACAACCCGCGCGGTACCGGCGGCGACCCCAAGCCGACGATTCCGGGCTGGCAGGTCGTGGTGAACCCCAAGTGGGGCACCGCCTTCGACGTGCCGCCGGACTGGACGGTCAAGTCCCCCGACACCTTCATCGGCTTCGAGGAGAAGAAGGGCGACGGCACCAAGCCACTGATCATCATGTCCGCGCCCGCCATCTACAAAGAGAAGTGGTGCTCGTCCGACGGCAACAAGGACGGCAAGAACAGCGACACCTCCCTCGCCGCGGTCGGCACCAAGGGGCAGAACGGCGCGAAGAACACCAAGGACGTCGCGCGCAACGACTCGGCGTGGTGGGTCTTCGGCGGCTACACCGGCCAGAAGAAGGCCGACAAGAAGAAGATCAAGATCGGCAAGACGGAGCCGTACACCACCGAGTCCGGCATCGAGGGCAGCGTCACGACGTCCACGACGTCCGGTGTCCCGAAGACGGACAAGTGCGACTCCGACGGCAAGGCCACGACGTTCGCGTTCAAGAACGGCTCGGGCGACTACGTGGCCTGGACGCTGTACGGCGCCAAGGGCGTGAAGGAAGAGGTCCCCGACGCCCAGGTGAAGAAGATCCTCGCGACGGTGCGGCTGCACGGGCAGCCCGAGGAGTCCTGATCCGTTCCCCGGCCGACGGGCGGCCGGGGAATCGGTTTGGCAAGGAGGTGCCCCTGCGGGGATAGTCCCGTGGTGACCTCTCCCGCCGCCCGCCGCCCCTCCTGGGCCGGCCGCAACTACACCCTGCTCACCGCCGCCGCGATCATCACGAATCTGGGTGGCCACGGCGCGCTGATCGCGGCGGCGTTCGCGGTGCTCGACGCGGGCGGGGACAGCGGCGACGTGGGCCTGGTGGCGGCGGCCCGCACGCTGCCCCTCGTGCTGTTCCTGCTCATCGGCGGCGCGGTGGCCGACCGGCTGCCGCGGCACCGCGTCATGGTCGCCGCCAACGCTCTGAACTGCGTCTCGCAGGCCGCCTTCGCGGTCGTCGTGCTCGCCGGTGACCCGCGGCTGTGGCAGATGATGCTGCTCACCGCCCTCGGCGGCACCGGGCAGGCGTTCTTCGGCCCCGCCTCCGAGGGCATGCTGCTGTCCTCGGTCAGCGGTGAGCAGGCGAGCCGCGCGTTCGCCCTCTACCGGATGGCGATGCAGGGCGCGGGCCTCGGGGGCGCCGCGCTCGGCGGCTTGCTCGTGGCGGTCATCGGGCCCGGCTGGGTGCTCGCCGTGGACGCGGTGGCGTTCGCGCTCGCGGGCGCGCTGCGGGCGTTCCTCGACGTCGGTCACATACCGCCGCGCGAGCCCGGCGGCGGGCTGCTCGCCGATCTGCGCGACGGCTGGCGGGAGTTCACCGGACGTACCTGGCTGTGGTCGATCGTGGCGCAGTTCTCGGTCGTGGTGGCGGTCGTCGGCGCCGCCGAGTCGGTGTTCGGACCGCTGGTCGCCGAGGACGAACTGGGCGGCGCGGGGCCCTGGGGTCTCGCGCTCGGGGCGTTCGGCGCGGGCACCGTGGGCGGCGCGATCCTGATGATGCGCTGGAAGCCGCGGCGGCTCCTCCTCGCCGGTACGCTGTGCGTCTTTCCGCTGGCCGCGCCGTCCGCGGCGCTCGCGGTGCCGCTGCCGGTGGCGGGGCTCGCCGCGGTGATGTTCGTGAGCGGCGTCGCGATCGAGGTTTTCGGCGTCTCCTGGATGACGGCCATGCACCAGGAGATCCCCGAGGAGAAACTGTCGCGTGTCGCGGCGTACGACTGGTTCGGCTCGATCGCGATGGTGCCCCTCGCCACGGCCCTCGCGGGCCCGGCCGAGCATGCCTTCGGGCGGTCGGCCTCGCTCTGGGGCTGCGCCGTGCTCGTGGTCGTGGTGACGGCGGCGGTGCTGTGCGTGCCCGACGTACGGAACCTCAGGCGCCGGACCCAGGACGTGGTGGCCGCGAACACGCAGACGGGCGCGGGGGCCCAGGCCGGTATGGGCGCGCAGGCGGGCACGGGGGCGGAGGTCTCCGGGACGGGGCCGCTGGCCAAGCCGCCCACCGGCTGACCGGCTGATCGGCTGACCGACTCCCCGGACACCGGCTGAGCGGAGCCCCCCGGGGGCGCGCGCGGTGACCCGCGCAGGTCAGCCGACGCTGAAAGCGCCGTCCGGTGGCTCCGGGGACGGGACGGCCTCCGCGTCCCGTACGGCACGTGCGTCACCGATGAACTTCCGGAGGGCGTCGCCGTGCACCACCCGCGCGGGGAACACGTCCGCGGCGGTGCGCCGGACCAGGGACCCCAGGTCGAAGGGCGCGTGCCCGGCGAGCAGCACCGCGTTGCCGAAGCGGCGGCCGCGCAGCAGGCCGGGCTCGGCGATGAGGGCCAGCTCCTCGAAGGCGCCCGCGAACGTCGCCAGTTGGGAGCGGAGGAAGGCGAAGGGGCTGCCGTCGGCCAGGTTCGCGATGTAGCAGCCGTCCGCCCGCAGCACCCGCCGCACGGCGGCAGCGTAGGCGTCCGACGTGAGGTGCGCGGGCACCCGGCAGCCGCCGAAGACGTCCCCCACGACGACGTCCGCGCTGCTCTCGGGGGCCGCCTCGACCCAGGCACGGGCGTCGGTCCCGTGCACCGTGATCCCGGAGTCCGCGGGCAGCGGCAGCTTCTCGACGACGAACCGCAGCAGTCCGCGGTCCGCCTCGACCACGTCCTGCCGGGACCCGGGCCTGGTCGCCGCCACGTAGCGGGGCAGCGTGAGCGCGCCGCCGCCGAGGTGGACGACGTCGAGCGGCCGCCCGGGGGCGGCGGCGGTGTCCAGGGCGTGCGCGAGCCTGCGGGCGTACTCGAACTCCAGGTACGTGGGCTCGTCCAGGTCGACGTACGACTGGGGGGAGCCGTCCACGGTGAGGAGCCAGGCCCGGTCCCGGTCCACGTCGGGCAGCAGCTTGGCGGTGCCGTGGTCGACGACGCGGGTGACGGGGATCGGCTCCGCATCGGGTGTCGGCTCCGACTCGGGTATCGGCTCCGATTCGGGTATCGACGCCGCCCCGGGGATCGGCTCCGACTCGGGCATCGGCTCCGATTCGGGTACCGGCTCGGGTCCGGTCGTATCGGCGGGCTCGTTCACGGCCCCATTGTGCCCGCAGCGGCGCACCGCCTGAACGGCGCGCGCCCCCCTTCCCTTCACGTTGTCCGCATCCGGCCGGTCGGACGGGGCCGGTCGATCAGGACCGGTCGATCAGGACCGGTCGGACGGGGCCGTTCGGAGACGGTCGGAGCCGGTCGGAGCCGGTCGGAGCCGGTCGGACGGGGCCGGGCAGAGCGACGGAAAGGTGGACCGGGCAGCGGAGCGGGGGACCGGCCCCGACGTGGTCGGGACCGGTCCCCCGGCCGGGTCCTGAGCGGCGACGGCGTTCGGCGTCAGCCGACTTCCGTCACGGTCCCCGCCCCCACCGTCCTGCCGCCCTCCCGGATCGCGAAGCCGAGCCCCGGCTCCAGCGGGATGTCACGCCCGAGTTCGACGGTCACGGAGACCGTGTCGCCGGGACGGGCGACGGCGGCCTCGCCCAGGTCGATGTCGCCGACCACGTCCGCCGTGCGGATGTAGAACTGGGGCCGGTAGCCGGTCGACACCGGGGTGCTGCGGCCGCCCTCGCGGGCCGAGAGGACGTACACCTGGGCAGTGAAGCGGCGACTCGGACGGACGCTGCCGGGCGCCGCGACCACATGGCCGCGGCGCACCGCGTCGCGCGCCACCCCGCGCAGCAGCAGCGCGACGTTGTCGCCCGCCTGCGCGGAGTCCATCGGCTTGCCGAAGGTCTCCAGGCCGGTGACGACCGTCTCAGTGTCGCCGTCGGCGCCGCCGAGGAGTTGCACCCGGTCGCCGACGCGGACGGTGCCTCGCTCGACGGCGCCGGTGACGACCGTGCCCCGGCCCGTGATGGTCAGGACGTTCTCCACGGGAAGGAGGAAGGGCGCGTCCACATAGCGCTCCGGCATCGGCACATAGGTGTCGACGGCGTCGAGCAGCGCCTCGATCGCCGTCGTCCAGCGTGGCTCGCCCGCGAGGGCCTTGAGCCCGGAGACCCGGACGACGGGCACGGTCTCCCCGCCGTACCCGTGGGCGGAGAGCAACTCCCGGACCTCGAGCTCCACGAGGTCGGTCAGCTCCGGGTCGCCCGCGTCGGCCTTGTTCAGGGCGACGACGATGTGATCGACGCCGACCTGCCGGGCCAGCAGGACGTGCTCGGCGGTCTGCGGCATGATGCCGTCCACCGCGGACACCACGAGGATCGCACCGTCGAGCTGCGCCGCGCCGGTGACCATGTTCTTCACGTAGTCGGCGTGGCCCGGCATGTCGACGTGGGCGTAGTGGCGGGTGTCGGTCTCGTACTCGACGTGGGCGATGTTGATGGTGATGCCCCGCTGGGCCTCCTCCGGGGCGCGGTCGATGCGGTCGAAGGGCACGAAGGTGCCGGTGCCGCGCTCGCTGAGGACCTTGGTGATGGCGGCGGTCAAGGTGGTCTTGCCGTGGTCGACATGGCCCATGGTGCCGATGTTCAGGTGCGGCTTGGTGCGTACGTAAGCGGTCTTGGACATGGCGGTTCCTGCCTCGGAACTCGAAAGGTGTGGCCCGCGGCACGGACGGCGGCGGACGGGGACCCCTGGGGCCTGGCCGACCCTCCCCCTGCGGGGTCCGCCGGAATGTCCGGAGAGGGTCAGCTTCGGGTGCCGTCGGCAGGAAGGACGGCGGGTGCGATCGCGGCGGTCGTGGCCGTGGCCAGTGCGCCGGGCGGCGTTGTGACGGCAGCCTCGACCGCGTCCGCGACTGCGGACGGCGGGGTGAGGGAGGCGTACCGGAACATGTCGACGATCATTGCCGACGCGGTGCCGCGCGTCGAATCATTTTCCCCGGCCCAGCGGCCACAGCGGTCACCGAGGTCACAGAGGGACGTTGGGCACCACGGGCCACCGGAGACGCATCAGGCCCGCGTCGGGCCAGGATCAGACACGGATTCAGGCCTTGATGTTCTTCAGGGCCTCCCGCACCGACAGCGGGGCGAGCACGTCCCGGTGCCGGGCGACGAAGTCCCGTACCGCGTCCGGATCCGTCTTCGCGTACTCGCGCAGACACCATCCGATCGCCTTGCGCACGAAGAAGTCCGGGTGCGCCGCCTGCCGGGCGCAGTACGCGAAGAGGCGGCCGGTGTCCGTGGCGTCCTTGTACCGGAGCTGGTGGAGCAGTGCCGTCCGTACCGCCCACAGGTCGTCGTCCTCGATCCAGGCGTCCATCTCCGCCGTGAGCGCGGGGTCCGCGGCGACGAGGGAGCCGACGACGTGCGCCGCGAGGGCGTCGACGGTGTCCCACCAGGGCCGGGTCGTCACCAGGTGCCGCGCCACCGGCAGGAATCCGGACGAGCAGCGGCCGACGTACCGGCGCAGATAGTCCACGGCGAAGTACTGGTACTCGCGCTCGGGCAGCCGCCAGCAGCGCAGCGCGAGGGCGGCGCAGTCCGCCTCGTCGGGGCGCGGCGACCCGGCGAGCACGACCCGTGACACCTCGCGCCGCGCGGGCGAGGTGATGCCGAGGAACGGCGCGACGTCCTTCATGTACGCGCGCATGTCCGCGGCCCGCACCGGATCCGCGGCTTGCGCCGCTCGCGCGGCTTCCGCGAAGCGCGCGGTGAGGCGTTCCAGGAGGGTGTCGGCCAGGGGGCTCCGCGGGACTGTGACGCGCATGAGACGCACCATACGGCGATCAGTCACACAGGTCGGTTAGTCTCCCCGGATGCTCCACACCGCTGCCGCCCCGACGCCGGGCCTCGCCGTGCGCTGCACCCGGGTGCTGCTCTCACCGTGGTCGCGCCTCTCCCTGCTCGTGCTCGTGCTGGCCGCGGCCGGCGCGGGCGTGCTGCTCTTCGAGCCGCAGCGACTCCTCGCGGACGGCTGGCCACCGCAGTGGGGCGGTGCGGCGGCGGTGTGCGTCTTCGCCCTCGCCTACGGCATGTGCACGGTCGCGTTCGTACCGCGGCCGCTGCTCAACCTCGCGGCGGGCGCGCTGTTCGGTTCGCAGGCGGGGCTGCCCGCGGCGATCGCCGGGACGGTCCTCGGGGCCGGGGTGTCGTTCGGCCTCGGCCGGGTGCTCGGGCAGGACGCGCTGCGCCCGCTGCTGCGCGGGCGCTGGCTGAAGGCGGCGGACGGGCAGCTGAGCAGGCACGGGTTCCGCTCGATGCTCGCGGTCCGGCTCTTCCCCGGGGTGCCGTTCGCGGCGGCCAACTACTGCGCCGCGGTGTCCCGCATGGGCTGGCTGCCCTTTCTGCTCGCCACGGGCATCGGCTCGATCCCGAACACGGCGGCGTACGTCATAGCCGGGGCGCGGGCCTCGACGCCCACGTCGCCCGCCTTCCTCGTCGCGATGGGGTTCATCGCGGCGACCGGCCTCGCGGGCGCCGCGGTGGCCTGGCGCAAACGCCACCGCCTGCGCTGACAGCGCCCCGTAGGGGGCGCGGGGAACCGCGCGAGCAACCCGTGAAAAGCCGCAGACGCGTCTGCTCAGTGCCCCGGCAGACGCGTCTGCGGCTTATCGTGCGCTGAGCGCGCAGTTCCCCGCGCACCTCTGGGGCAGCCCTCGCGCCGGAAACTTCACCTTGTGCCGCTACGCTGCCCCCCGGCGGGACGCACCTGATCGTCCCGCCGCCCTCTTGGGTCCTCGATCAGTTACTGGACGGCGCGGTTTTCATGTCTTGGCTCGAATCGTTCATCCTCGGACTCGTCCAAGGCTTGACCGAGTTCCTCCCGATCTCCTCCAGCGCGCATCTGCGGCTGACCGCGGCGTTCGCCGGGTGGCACGATCCGGGTGCGGCGTTCACCGCGATCACTCAGATCGGTACCGAGGCAGCCGTCCTCATCTACTTCCGCAAGGACATCGGCAGGATCATCTCGGCGTGGACCGGGTCGCTCGTCGGCAAGGTGCCGCGGTCCGACCACGACGCGCAGATGGGCTGGCTCGTCATCGTCGGCTCGATCCCGATCGGTGTCCTCGGCGTCACGTTCAAGGACCAGATCGAGGGCCCGTTCCGTGATCTGCGGCTCATCGCCACCACGCTGATCGTCATGGGCATCGTCCTCGGCGTCGCCGACCGCCTGGCCGCCCGCGACGAGACCGGCGGCAAGCACCGTGCCGTGCGCCACCGCAAGGACCTCAAGGAACTGGGCGTCAGGGACGGCCTGATCTACGGCATCTGCCAGGCCATGGCCCTCGTACCCGGTGTCTCGCGCTCCGGCGCGACCATCAGCGGCGGCCTGCTCATGGGCTACACCCGGGAGGCCGCGGCCCGCTACTCCTTCCTCCTCGCCATCCCGGCCGTGCTGGCCTCCGGCGTCTTCGAGCTCAAGGACGCGGGCGAGGGGCACGTCTCGTGGGGCCCCACGATCTTCGCCACGATCGTGGCGTTCGTCGTCGGCTACGCCGTGATCGCGTGGTTCATGAAGTTCATCACGACCAAGAGCTTCATGCCGTTCGTCTACTACCGCATCCTGCTCGGCATCGTGCTGTTCGTGCTCGTGGGTGTGGGGGAACTGAGCCCGCACGCGGGTGAGTCCGGCGACTGAAGCAAGGCCACTCAGGTAGCGCTATCCAGCGTTTCCTAGCGCCTGATTGCAGCACCACGCCATGATCATCTCCCACTTGTCTCCCACTCATCTCCCACCGGGGAGGCGGGGTACGCCCCCCTAGGGCGCGTGCGTCCGCAGAGCAGGGATGACACGTAAGGGCCCGCACGGCAAGTCGTGCGGGCTCTTCCGTTCGTTGCGAGACGGGCTTCGCGCAACGGGGAAAGTCCGACGCATCAGGCGATTGGGCGACCGAGCATCGCGGGCATGGCAACACCCCTTCCGCTGATGGTCTATCTCGACCTGAACCCGCACGACGGTGCGGAAACTTGACGAGGGTCGGCGTACGCCTGGCCGTGGTTCCGGGGACGAGGTAACGGGCGCTCTGCCGCCTCACAGCTGGTCGAGAGACGCGACCCCGGCTGCCGTGGCTCATCGATCTTGACGCCCTCCACGGGACCGAAGGTGCCGTCGGCGCAAGTTGTCGAAGAACGTGCTGCGGCCCGCCCCCAGGGTTTCATGTGCTGGCACGGAGCTGACGTGTCGGCCCCGAACTGCCGTGATTCCTGGCTGCCGAGCCCCTCGGACTCCCGCACCGAACCCGTGCTGCTCCGGGAACACGGCCAAAGAACCTGGGGGCGATTCTCGCTGCGGTCTCCCGGCCGTCAGGCGCGTAGCAGGGTGACGGTGCGCCCGGAGGGCGTGGTCTGCTGCGAGAAGGCGGTGCGCTCGTGGACCGGGGCTGCCTGCGGGCGGGTGTCGAAGACGACGAGGGTGCCCGTGGGCAGCTCCATGCGGTCCAGGTAGTCGTCCAGCTGTGCCAGCCCCTCGGCGAGGGGGTCGGCGCGGCCATGGCGCCACACCTTCAGCTCCAGCGCCTCGCGCTGCACCGCCCGCGAACCGTCGGCAGCGGTGTACGGCTGGCGAATCAGCAGGTCCACGCGTCGCCGGCCGACCCCGTACTCCCGGTCGATGAAACCCGCCCCGTTCACGATCCGGTGCAGGTAGGCCATCATCACCAGCTGTGCTGCGGCCTCCGGGTAGGTCGAGGCGGTGGCCAGGATCTCGCCGTTCTCCCGCCAGAACTCGGCGAAGGAGCACAGCAGCTTGTCCATGTCGATCCGGCCGTCCGGCAGCCGGAAGCTGCTCGGGGCGGCGACGACCTGGCCCTCCGTGTTGTTTCCCAGGACCCGGACAATGACCTCCTGGTAGATCGGATTGGCCACCCGCACCGGCGCGTCCGGAGCGACCAGCCCCAGGTCGCGCACGTACGCCAGATCGTCGTCGTACGTGTCCGTCGGCAGGAGCAGCTCGCCCGCGATCACCGGCTGGATCACCCGCCGTACCCGGTCCTCGCCCAACCTGGCGGCCAGCGAGTCCAGATGCGTCGCACGCGCCAGGATCAGCCGCTCCTTCGCCTCCTCCATGTGCTCGGCCGTGATCGGCGTGTCCGACGGCACCCCCATCTCCTCGACGACCTCCCGAGCCAGCGCGTTGACCAGCCACGGCTGTCCCTGGGTAAAGCTGAAGGCACGCTCCAGCGCATCCACCGTGAAATCCTGGCCCGTCTGCGTGGTGTGCTGCCCGTACAGCTCGGCGACCTCGGCCTCGGTGAAGTCGCCCAACCGCAGCGACGCCACCTTGATGTTGAACGGACTGGACGTACCAAGGCGCCCCGGATCCCCGCCCGAGGCCGCCTTGTAGTCACGCACGTCCCGCAGCCCGCACAGCACCACCGCATGCGGGAAGCCGCCACGGCTGACCGTGAAGCCATCGCGCAACTGGCGCAGCACACTGCGCAGGCTCTCCCCCCGCAGCGCGTCGATCTCGTCGAAGAACAGCACCAGCGGACGCGGACAGCTCCGCACCCACTCAGTCAGCCCCCGCGTGAGCCGGGACCCGGGCACCGCGTCGGGCCAGGAGGCGGGGGGCGCGGTCTCATCAGGAAGTCCAGCGGACTCCGCGGACCGTCGAATCGCCTCCAGCACCAGCAGCTCGGCCTGGCCGTAGTCCTCCCCGGCCACCTCCGCGCTCTCGCACGAGAAGTGCAGCGCCGCGTACCGGCCCGAGGCCGTCTGTTCCCGGGCCATCGCCGCCAGCACCGTCGTCTTCCCGGTCTGCCGTGGCGCGTGCACCACGAAGTACTGGCCCTGCTCGATGTACCCGCGGGCCCTGGGCAGCCGCTCCTGGGCCGGCACCATGTAGTGACGCGTGGGGACGCACGGCCCGGCCGTATTGAAGTAGCGCATACCGCGCACGCTAGCCGACGGCACCGACAGCCTGAGGCGACCGTGCAACCGACCACCGGCTACACCGCCCCGTACAGACACGAGTGCCAGAGCAGCGGTGACCCGGTGCGGAGATCACCCGGCGGGCGGACGCAGAGACGCGGCCAGCGCCCTGGCTGGACGAAGATCGGCACAGTCGCATCGTCGTGGAGACCCGCATGGGCCACGAGGTCGTCGGCAGGGAAAGCCTCCACTCGCACGTTGCCCTGAGCCCGCACGCGGGTGAGTCCGCGGAGTGACCCGAGGGCGGGCAGCGTGAGTCGGCTCCCTCCGCACGGGCGGAGGGAGCCCACACACGCACACCCGCGGGGGTGCCGGGCACCGGGGAGGGGGG
>NZ_WPNZ01000016.1:0-63692 GCF_009755605.1 Streptomyces typhae | reverse complement strand
GGGTTTCCCGGGGGGGGGGCTTGGGTGTGTGGGCCCCCCCCTTTGGGGGGGTGGGCCCCGACTCACGCACACCGGCGGGGTTCCCGGTCACGGGTCAGTGGCGCGGGCCCTTCGGGTCGCGGCCCCGGCCCCGGGTGCCGCCCTTCGGGTCGTCGTACTCGACCCGCTCCTTGCGGACCTTGTCCGAGATCTCCTGCGTCTCCGTGACCTTCTCGGTCTCCAGACGCACCCGCTCGACCGGCCTGGTCTCCTTGCGCACCACCGGCTTCTCGGCGTGCAGGGTGACTTCCGTCTCCTCCTCGCCGATCTTGGCGGCGCGGGTCCGCTCGCCCTCGCGCACGGGCTCGCGCACGACGCGGACCTCCTCGTGGGACACGGGGACGGAGGTGGTCACGTCCTCGGTCACGACCACCTTGCGCAGGCGGGCCCGGCCGACCTCCTCCTCCTGCGTGCCGACGTGGAGCTGCTCCTCGGAGAGCATCATCTCGTGCGCCTTGTCGTCGCCGCGGTCGCCGCTGCGCATGGCGTACTCGCGCGCCCCGGTGGTGCGGCCCGCGTCGCCGAGGCCCTGGGCGCCCGCGGCCATGCCGGTACCGGCGGCGGCCTGGCCCCGGCCGGTGGGCCGCTGTCCGGCGGTGCCCATGCCGGGCGTGCCCTGCGTGGGCGCGAGGCCGTAGTGGGCGTACAGCTCGCTCTCCTGGGAGGGATCGAGGTGCTGGTCGGCGTCGACGCGCGGCGCCTCCTTGACCACGTCCTTCGTGGTGGCCACCTTGAGGTCGTCGCCCTCGCGACGGGCGCCGGCGAGCGGGACGAAGCTCTCCTTCATCCCGAACAGGCCGGTTTTGACAGTCACCCACTCGGGCCGACCCGTCTGGTCGTCGAGGTAGACCTGCTGGACGCTGCCGATCTTGTCGCCGGCCCGGTCGTAAGCCGTGAGTCCGGTCAGGGCCTCGGGTGTGTCGAAGACGTCGCCCTTCGCCATGGGTGATCACTCCCTTGGGCAAGCGGCGGGCGAAGACTTCGCCGCGGACACCGCGCGCCTCCCCTCCATCACGCACCGCGGTCCGGTACGTCGCAACGCCGGATGTCACGGAGAGTCGCGGTGTGGCAGTGGGTCGTACCGGTTGCGCTGCCCGGTTGCCCTCCCACGGGTCACAGACGGCACACCCACGATTGGGCCATTCGGGTGACGCGGCCCGGCCGGGGTCTCACGCTGCGGTGTTCAGGCGCCGTCCTTCACGCCGGTCACGGCGGTCACGGTGACGGGCGTGCGCGTGGTCCTGGCCCTGCCCCCGGCCGCCCTGTCCCTGACCCTGCCCCTGGGCGCGGGCGTGGGCACGGCGGTGGTCCGTCGGCGTCACGTCGCCGCCTGCCTCGGCGGACACGTCGACGGACGCGCCGCTGGTCGCGTGGACGGTTGCATCGGTGGACCCCTGGACGGATGCGTCGGAGGATGCGTCGGCGGCGTGCCGGTGGCCTCCGCGCACAAGCCGCAGATGGCGGCGGCGCGCATGCCGGGGCGCGGTCGCCTCCGGCGACGAGCCGCCCATGAGTCGGTCCTCGATCCGGTCCATGCCGTACAGCAGCAGCCCGACCAACGGCAGCAGCAGGCACGCGACAACTATCACGGTTCCGGGCTCCCTCCCGGCAGACACGTGTCCCGTGTGCCCACCACCGCGTTCGGCACCATGCCGACTCTGTGAAGGTCTCGTGACGCATTCCGGTTCTCGTGTCACGGCGCCTGAAGAGGCACTTCCGGGGTACCCGGGACCTGCCCGCAGTCAGGTGCGCCCGCGCCTGAGCCGGGCGACGAGACGGGAGGTGATCGCCATGACGGTCAGGGACACGCGGACTTCGCCCGCGAAGACGGAGCGCGCCACGCACGACACCGGCTCATCGGCGCTGGGCGAGCCGGCGGCAACGCCGGGGAGCGGCCCGGTGCCGCAGTCCGGCGGCGAACCGGTGGGCGAGCTGGTGCAGCGCGCTTCGCAGCAGCTGACGGAACTGGTGCGCGGCGAACTCCGCCTGGCGCAGGCGGAGATGAAGGAGAAGGGGCGGCACTACGGCAAGGGCGGCGGGCTCTTCGGCGGTGCCGGGCTCGTCGGTTTCCTCACCCTGCAGGCCCTGGTGGCCGCGGCCATCGCCGGGCTCGCCGTGCCGCTGCCCGTCTGGGCCGCCGCGCTGATCGTCGGCGGCGTGCTGGGCGCGCTCGCCGGCGTCCTCGCCCTCACCGGCAAGAAGGAGATCAGCGAGGCCGCGCCGCCCGCGCCCGAGCAGACGATCCAGAACGTGAAGGCCGACGTGGCCGAGATCAAGGAGAGTGCACACCGATGAGCAAGCCGCCCCCGGAGAAGGCCCCCGCCACCCCTGAAGAGCTGCGCGAGCAGGTCGAGCACACCCGCACGGAGCTGGGCCACACGGTCGAAGCCCTGGCCGCGAAGGCGGACGTGAAGGCCCGCGCCGGCGAGAAGGCCGCCGAGGTGAAGGAACAGGCCGGGGCCAAGGCGACCGAGGTGAAGGAACAGGCTGCCGCCAAGGCCACCGAGGTGAAGGAACAGGCCGCCGCCAAGGCCACGGAAGTGAAGGAACAGGCCGCCGCGAAGGCCGACCAGTTCAAGGCCAAGGCGGCCGAAGCGGTACACCAGGTGCAGGACCGGGTGCCGGAACCCGTGCGCGACAAGGCCGCGCAGGCCCGGACCAAGGCCGCCGACGCGGTGCACCAGGTGCAGGAGAAGGCACCCGAGCCGGTGCGCGAGAAGGCGGCCCAGGGAGCCCGCGCCGCGCGCGACCACCGCACCCTGCTGCTCGCCGCCGCCGCGGGCATCGCCGTGGTGTGGCTGGCCCGGCGGGGTTCGAAGGCCTGATGCCGGGCGCGGTGCGCAGGCCCGCCGGGCCGGCCGGGGGAACGGCGACGCGCCTGCCCCCCCGGCCCGGCAGGGCCGGGTACGGCCGCCCGGGGACAGCCGAAGGTCGCACCGGTTGCCCCCGGGCGGCCCGGGAACCCGTACCGCATGTCAGTCGATCACACGCAGGCACCTGTCCTGGAAGCCCTGGCCGCGTACCGCGAACAGGGCCAGCTCGCCTTCACGCCCCCGGGTCACAAGCAGGCCCGCGGCGCCGATCCCCGGGTCCGCGAAGTTCTCGGGGACGCGGTCTTCCACGGTGATCTGCTCGCGTCCGGAGGCCTGGACGACCGGCTGACCAGCGGCGCCGTGCTGAAGCGCGCCGAAAGTCTGATGGCCGACGCCGTGCACGCGTCCCACACGTTCTTCTCGACCTGCGGCAGCTCCCTCTCGGTCAAGGCGGCGATGCTGTCGGTCGCGGGCCCGCACACCAAGCTCCTGGTGGGCCGGGACGCCCACAAGGCCGTCGTCTCCGGTCTCGTCCTGTCCGGCATCCACCCCGTGTGGGTGGAGCCCCGCTGGGACGCGGAGCGCCATCTCGCGCACCCGCCCGCGGCCGAGGACTTCGAGGCGGCGTTCCGTGCCCACCCGGACGCCAAGGGCGCCTTGATCACCAGCCCCACCCCGTACGGCAGTTGCGCCGACCTGGAGGGCGTCGCACGGGTCTGCCACAGCCGCTCCCTGCCTCTCGTCGTGGACGAGGCGTGGGGCGCGCATCTGCCCTTCCACCCCGATCTGCCCAAGTGGGCCATGGACGCGGGCGCGGACGTCTGCGTGACCAGCATCCACAAGATGGGCAGCGGCCTGGAGCAGGGCTCCGTCTTCCACCTCCAGGGCGACCTGATCGAACCGCACGTCCTGGAGAGCCGGGCGGACCTGCTCGGCACCACCAGCCCCTCGGTCCTCCTCTACGCCGGACTCGACGGCTGGCGCCGCCAGATGGCGCTGCACGGCGAACAGCTCCTCGGCCGCGCCCTCGACCACGCCCGCGGCGTACGGGAGGCGATCGAGGCCATCGACGGGCTGCACGTCAACGACCGGGACGACTTCTGCGGCCCCTCCCTCGCCGACGACTTCGATCCGCTTCCGGTGGTCATCGACGTCACGGACCTCGGCATCACGGGCTACCAGGCGGCGGACTGGCTGCGCGAGCACCACGCCGTGGACGCCCATCTCGCCGACCACCGGCGCATCAGCACCCAACTCACGCACGCGGACAGCGAGGAAACCACCGGCCCCCTGCTCAAGGCCCTCACAGCCCTCGCCCGTGGCGCTTCCGGACTGCCCGAGCCCACCCGCGTGGAGGTGCCCGAGCCCGCCGAACTCCGCCTGGAACAGGTACTTTCACCCCGCGACGCCTACTTCGGCGCCGTCGAGGACGTTCCCCGCGCCGAGGCCGCCGGGCGCGTCGCCGCCGAGATGATCACCCCGTACCCGCCCGGCATCCCCGCCGTCCTGCCCGGCGAGCGGCTCACCGCACCGGTCCTGGACTACCTGCGCTCGGGCGTGGCCGCCGGGATGAACCTGCCGGACGCGGCGGACGGCTCGCTGGGAACCGTACGCGTCGTGGCGGAGGGCTCCGGCGGGCCGTCCGCCGTATGACCATCGGCGCCAGCAGCCTTCTTGGTGACTGTACGTAGTCACAGGTACCCCATGCGCCCCTGTCTTACCTACTTTGGCTTTCTCGGCACGTTGTGTAGGCAAGGGTGGAGCTTTTTCCGTTCATCGGGTGCACATTGGTGGGACGGGCGTACCCCCCGGGCGGCCGCCGCCGTTCGTCGGCGGGGGCGGCGGCCGCAGGTGCGAGGACGTGGCGGCTCCCCCTCCGCCGGGCGTCCTCGCACCGCTGCCCTCTCCTCGGGGGTGGGCGGGAGCCGCCCCCGAGGAGAGGAAGAGCCGGGACCGCGGCCTCGCTGCCCTGAAGCGCGATCCCGGCCGCCCTGTTCTGCGCCGCCTTCTCGCTGCGGCGCCCGCGCCTCAACGCGAGGCGGTCTCCTGCCGGGTGGCCGCCCTGTCCGCCACCCTGTCCTCCGTCCCGTCTGCCCCCCTGTCCTCTGCCCTGTCCAACGCCCTCCCCGCCACGCTCCCCGCCGGTTCGGTGTCCCCGCTCCGCACTTTGCGGCCGCAGCGCAGCACATGGTGCTCGCCACTGAGGACGGGACCCGTCAGGGTCAGGAAGGAGGTGCCGGGCGTGACGTCCAACCCGCGGGCGGTGGCCGCACGGAGGCACTCGCCCACCTCGTCGGTCGCCACCACCCAGCGGGGACGGCCGAGCGCCGTGACCGCCCGGACCGCCCGCTGCGCGCAGCCCACGACGTCCGCGGTGACGGCGTCGTCGGTCTCCAGGATCACCAGTTGGCGGGGGGGCGACCACGGGCGGCAGCGCGCGGGCCACGGGACCGGAGTCCGACACCAGTGCCACCGGCTCCCCGTCCCGCACCACGAGGCCGACCAACTCCATGTAGGGACGCCCGCGGCGGGCCACCGCGAGCCGTCCCGCCCAGGCTCGGGCCAGCACCTCACGGCACTCCGCCTCCGTCATCCGGCGCAAGCTCCCCACGAGCGACCTCCTCATGCCGCCGGCCCGGGTCGGGCTCGGGTGGGCGGGACTCGCGCCCCCGGGAAGGGGGCGCACGCCGGGGTCCGGGGCGTTGGTGCGCCGTCGGTCGGCCGCAAGGCCGCGACGTCCTCACTTCTCTTATACGCGGTCCCGCGCCGCTTATGCCCTACAGGACCGGCCTATGTCCGACAGGCGTGCGGCACCCGTCCGACCCCGGACGAATCGGGCGTCCGGGGCGGGACGAATCGGTCAGCAGCTCATGGCCCACGTGTGCGAGTCGCCGTTGTCGTTGGCGGCACCGTTGTGGGCGACCTCCTGGCCCGGCGCGAGGCAGATGGTCATGTGGCCGCCCTGGTGGGCGCGCGAGTACACCTTGACGTGGTCCTTGATGCCCGGACCCGAGATGCCGTGGTTGGCCCACGAGGAGTCCTCGTCGGCGATCCAGCTCTCCCACCAGCCGTCGTCGCCGGACCAGTTGGCGCGCTGGCCCTTGTAGTCGGAGTGCTCCCAGGTACAGAACTCGCCGCTGGGACAGTCGGCCGCCCCGGCGGGCGCGGCCACGGCGAGGCTGCCCGTCACGAGCAGGGCCGCCGCCATGCCGAGCAGCGCCCGGCGGAGGTGCCGCCTCCTCGGTACGGACGCGGCCTCCCGGCCGGGGGTGGTGGCGGTTCCGGGCACGGCGGAAATGTGGTGCGTCGTCATGTCGGGACGTGGCCTTTCTGGTCGGGGTCCGGATGGACCGTTCGCCAGGCTGCCCGTGCGCGGAGTGACACATTCCGGGGTTCACCCGAAGGGGTGCGAACCTGCGGGAAGAACCCTTTCTGCCAGGTCGGGTGGCCCGCCCTTCGGGTCGGGGGCCCGGCGCTGTCCTCGGGCCGGGGGCCTGGCCACTCCCCCGGTCAGAGGCCCAGCCACTCCCCCCCGGGTCCGAGGCCGACCACTCCCTCGGTCAGAGGCCCAGCCACTCCCCAGCACGCAGCACGACGCGCCCCCGGTGTTCCGGTTCGCCGCGCCACGCGAGCACCTTCGTCGGCCGCACGCGCAGATACACGTGCGGCGACTCCTCCCGGCGCGGGTCCCAGCCGAACTTGGCGGCGAACCCGTCGCCCGCCTGCCGCGGCACGTGGTGCGCGCCGTGGCACTCCGCGTCCCCGTGCAGGAGCACCACGTCGGCCGTGTCCGGCAGCGCGAGGCGCACCCGGGGCTCCGCCCGTGCGTTGCGCGCCGTCACGGTCCGCTCGGCGGTGCACATCCACACCGCTTCGCCGTCCCACCAGAACCACAGGGGTACTTGGTGCGGGCCGTGCTCGGGGTGTGCCGTCGACACCCAGATGTCCCGCTCGCGGGCGAGCCGGTCCAGGGTGTCGCGGGTACGGGTGCGGGCGTCGCGCCAGGTGCTGTCCGTGTGCTGCATGAGTGCGGACGCTACGGCGCACTCCGCCTGCCGTGCATGCGGCTCCGGCCCGAACCGGCCTACTCCTCCGGACCTACCCGGCCCGGCCGAGGGGCCCTAGGCCACTTGGGGTGAGGGCCCGTGGACCCGGCTGCCGTGGCGCAGGCCGTGTGCCGGGCGGCGGTGGCCGCCCCCGCGGCTCTCCGCGGTGCGGTCGAGGGCGTCCAGGTGGGCCTGGACGTACGGCACGGCCACCGTCTCCAACTCGCCGTCGATGAAGGCCGGCTGGACGTTGACCTCGAAGACGACCCCGCCGTTCTCGATCGCCAGGTCCACTCCGGCGAAGGGCAGGCCCACCGACGCGGTGGCCGCGACGGCCAGGTCGGCGAGGCGCGTGGCAGGTCGGCCGGTGCGATGGGCACGGCCGTCGCGCCCTGGCAGGTGTTGCAGGGCGCGTCCGTCGCGGCTTGGAGGTGCTCGCGGGCGTGGATGACGCGCCCGCCGAGGACGAACACGCGGAACTGGTGCCTGCGGCCGTCGGCGACGGTGTTCCCCGCGTCGCGCGAGAGCAGCCAGGCGCTGTGCCGACGTGCGTAGTACGCGGTGGCATCGGCCAGTTGGGTCCCGGTGGTGACGTGGAAGGTGTCGCTGCCGCCGGTGCCGACGACCGGCCGGGCCCAGACGTCGCCGCCGAGCCGCTCGAACGCGGCATCCGCCTCGCGGGCCCCGGGACGGGACAGGACCACGGTGTCCATGTGCGCGACGCCGTCCCGCCGGAAGTACGCGAGCGTCCGGTCCTTCTCCGTGGCCGCCCGCCACGCCGCCACGCCCGCGCCCAGGGTCACCGTCCGGTGGTGGGCGAGGAGCCGCTGGAAGGCGGCGAGGGAGCGGCGGCGGTGCGGTGGGATCTCGTACAGGACCACGACGTCGGGCACCACCTCGACCCCCTGCTCGGGGACGTGCAGGCGTAAGCGGGTGCCGTCGCGCTCGCGGACGCGGCCGGTGCCGCAGGCGGCGAAGTGCCGGGAGTCGATACGGCACGGCGGCGCCCCCGTGAGCACTTCGACGGCCTCGGCCAGATACTCCCGGCAGCCCTCGGGGGACGTGGGGTCGGCGATCAAGGCGACGCTCGGTCCGGACACGGCTGCCTCCAGCGGCTCTCGGCGCACACCCGGCCCGCGCACGCCGTGGCAGGGGACGGGTGGAGATCACGCGATGGTTGTCGGCCTCGCGGCCGGGCGTCACCGCACCCCGTACGCCGCCGTGCCGGCCGCACCCGTCGGTCGTCCCGGCGGTGGCGGGCCGGGGTGCGTTCCGTCACGCAGGGCCATGGGTCCCACACTGTAGGCCCGGCCAGGGCGCACTGCCAGGGCGCAGGCGCGCCCCGCTCCTGCTCCCGGCATGCGCCGTGCGGCTACGTCCGTGCGCCCTTGCGCGGCACGCCGTGCCTCCGTCCCGTCCTGTCACGTGGCGGGGGCCGCCTCTCACATTCGCCGCATCCCTCACACCCCTCATATCCCTCACATGGGGAGTGACAGGAGCCGCACCTCACCCGCCGGCCCCACCGGCCCCGCCCACTCCACCGGCTCTGTCGGCTCTACCGCCGCTTCCGCGTCCTCGGCCCCCTCCGGGTCGGGCGCCAGGGGCTTCCACATCGTCCGCAGCGGCATCAGCACCGGGCCCGCGGGCTGCTGTACGTACACCTCCTGATCCAGCGTCCGCCAGCCGAGCCGCTCGTACAGGGCGACGAGGGGCGGGCGGCAGAAGAGCAGGGCGTGGCGGGGGCCCATCGTGCGGGCGTGGGCGAGCGCCGCCGCAAGGACCGTGCGGGCGAGCCCGCGGCCCCGCTGGTCGGGGGCGACGGCCACACCGCCCACGCCGATCACTTCGGTCTCGACGCCGCCGATCGAGACGGGCACCCGCAACAGACCCGCGTGCGCCACGAGTCGGCCGTCCGCCCTGACGCCGAAGTGCTCCTGCTTGGGCAGCCACGTCAGGCCCGTGTCCGCGACGCCGAAGGGGTCGGCGCCGTCACCGAGTATCTCGTTCTGGTCGTCCCGGCCGTACGAGGTGAGCCGGACCGCGGTCGGTGACGTGGGAGCGGGCTCGGGAAGGTGATCATCCATGGCCGCATGATGCGCGGCACCGGTCGTACCGGACAAGAGCGCGCGCCCCACGAGGCAACCCGCGCCCATCCGTTGGCATCTCCAGGTGAGGGACCCGGTGACCCTTCTGGGCGGAGCCGGGGGCGGCCGTCGGTCGGACGGCCGCGGAACAGCTCGAACTGGAGGACTGTCTTGATCCATGTCCCGCGCTCGGTGACCGCCGCTGCGGCGGTCCTCGCGCTGGCGGTGGGCGTTCCCGGGCTCGCGCACGCGCAGCCCGGCGACCGAATACCGCCCGCGTCCCCGAGACCTGCCGCACCGGCGCAGAGCCCCGCGGCCCCAGGGGGATCGGCGCTGTCAGGAGACACCGGGGACCGTCTGCCCGAGGGGTGGCGGCTCGACGGGTCCGGCGCCGAACGGCACTTGGTCTGGCGCGCGCCGAAGCGGCTGCCCATGGGGAACGCCCGCGTCGAGTTCTACGCGGGCGACCGGCTCATCGGCGTCCCCGATGCTGCCGCCGACCAGCGGACGTTCCGGCTGCCCCTGAACGGGGCCGGGATCGGCTCGCCGTCCGAGCTCCAGGCGCAGGCGGCAGGCCGCCGCCTGGACGCGGGCGCCGAGCCCGCGGGACCGCCCCCGCGGATCGCGCCGCCCGCCGCGTCCTCGGCGCCCCTGCCGGAGAACCGGGTCGACCCCGGCGTCCCGGGCGACTTCCGCACGGTGAGCGGCGAGTACACCCTGCCGTCCGTGCGTATTCCAGGCTTCCGCGAGCCGGTCGAGATGCGCGCGACGGTGGTCGGCCCGACCGGTGCCACCGGCAAGCGGCCCCTCGCGCTCTTCCTGCACGGCCGCCACGAGACCTGCTACAAGGGCGACTCGGCGACCGGCAGCTGGCCCTGCAAGAACGGTCAGAAGCCGGTCCCCAGCTACCGGGGCTACCTGCACGACCAGAAGCTCCTCGCCTCGCAGGGCTATGTGACGGTGTCGATCTCCGCCAACGGCATCAACGGCCAGGACGACATCCCCGACGGCGGCGCCCAGGCCCGTTCGTCGCTGGTGCGCCAGCACCTCGGCCGCTGGGCGGACTGGGCCGCGGGCCAGGGCGCCCCGCCCGCGGCCGTGCGCGCCACCGCGCCCGTGGACACCTCCCGCGTCCTGCTCGTCGGCCACTCCCGCGGCGGTGAGGGCGTCGACCGTGCCGCGCTCGACAGCCTGTCGCCGCCACCGGCCGACCAGGACGGCGCGCCGGGCCCGGCCCGGTGGAACATCCGTGGCACCGTGCTCATCGGCCCCACCATCTTCGGCCAGAACCCCACGCCCGACGTCCCGTCGATGACGATCCTGCCGGGCTGCGACGGCGACGTCTCGGACCTCCAGGGGCAGTTGTTCGCCGACGGCACCCGTGGCGTCAGCCGCGGCAAGGCCCTGCACAGCGCGGTCTACATGGTCGGCGCCAACCACAACTACTTCAACACCGAGTGGACCCCCGGGCAGGCGAAGGCACCCGCGTCCGACGACTTCTACTCCGAGGGCAGCGGCAATCAGGACCCGGTGTGCGCGCCGGGCAAGCCGACGCGTCTGAAGGCCAAGCAGCAGCAGAAGGCCGGCTCCACGTACATCGCCGCCGCGGCCAGGCTCTTCGTCGGCGGTGACGACCGGGTGCGTCCGCTGCTCGACGGCTCCGGCCGCCGCGCCCCCTCGGCGAACCCGGCGCGGGTGCTCACGCACGCCGTCGGCGGCAACCGCACCCCGGCGTTCGTGCCGGGCTCCGCACTGGACGTGTCCGGCAGCGGCAGGCTGTGCGCGCAGGTGGACGACCGGGCCTCCCGTGCCTGCCTCCCGATGAGTACGAAGGGCTCGTCGCCGCACTTCGCCGTCTGGTCGACCTCGCCGGAGGCCGGCCGTCAGTCGGTGGCGATGCGCTGGTCGCAGTCCGGCGCCGCGACGAAGGTGCGGCCCAGGAAGCCCGTGTCCCTCGCGGGCTCCAAGTCCCTCGCGCTGCGCGTGATCGTGCCGCCCAACTCCAAGGGCACCCGGCTCGACGTCGCGGTCACCGACGCCTCCGGGCACCGGGCGAAGCTCGGCGAGGTCAAGGCCGACGGTCTGCCCGGCACCGAGCGGACGTCCTCGTACTGGGGACGCGAGGTCCGGGTGCCGCTGACCGCTGCCACCCGCGCCGGACTCGACCTCACGCAGGTGACCTCCCTGGAGCTGACCCCGCGCACCCGGTCCGGGCGTGCCTGGCTCGTGGACGGGTGGGGCTGGCGCCCCGGCACCCCGGACGCCGGGACCGCCGATCTCGCGCGGGTCGACATCGGCCGGCTCAAGGTGAAGGAGGGCGACTCCGGGGTCCGCACGTACCAGGTGCCCGTACGGGTCTCCGGGCACGGCACCGGCAAGGTCCGGCTGTTCATGGTCGACCCGGTCACGCAGAAGGCCACGGCGCGCGTGGTCACGGTGCGCGCGGGCGGTGAGCACGTCGACGTGCCGGTGACGGTGCGCGGCAACAAGCGCTACGACTCGGACGTGTCCCACGAGGTGCTGGCCAAGGCCGTCAGCGGCGCGGTGGTCGGTTCCTACGGCGGCGGCGTGACCGTGCGGAACGACGACCCGATGCCGAAGGTCACCGTGACGCCCGTCGCGGACCGCGTCACCGAGGGCAAGCCCCTGAAGTGGCGCATCTCGCTGTCAGCGGTGGCCGACACCCCCATCGAGACCGGGTTCGACATCCGGCCCGTCAGCGGTGGTGCCAAGGAGCTGTCCACCAAGGACGTCGACAAGCGCTGGCTGAAGGAGGTCTTCGGGCGCTCCCCGAACCCGCAGGTCCCGCTGTCCAAGGTGTCGGACGCCCCGTACATCCAGACGTCCGTCAAGGCGGGCGAGCGCAGCGTCGTGGTGAGCGTGCCCACTGTCAAGGACCGGGTGCGGGAGCCGAAGGAGACCCTGCGGCTCCGGCTGTTCACCTACGACCAGTCGTGGAACGTGCACCGCGGCCCGACCGTCACCGGGACGGTGCGCGACCCGTCCTAGCGCGGGCGCGCGCGGACTCCCAGTCCGCGGCGACCGTGCCCCCGAGGAAGTGCACGTCGTACCGGTCCTGTTCGGGCAGGAGGCTCTCGAACGTGTCCAGGCCGTGCTGGATGCGGCCCAGGGCACGGAAGTAGCCGAACCGGTCGACACCCGGTGTCAGGACCGCCAGCAGATCGGCGGTGGCACCGGCCGCCGCGCCGAACGCGTGCGGCGTCCCCGGCGGGACGACGACGAGTCCGCCCCGTGCGACCGTCGTCGTCCCGCCGCCTCCCACGAGGAACTCCACCACCCCGTCGAGTACGTAGAACAGCTCCGTCGACCGGGCGTGGTGGTGGGGTCTCGCGCCGTCGGCGCCCTCCCCGAGCGTCAGCCTGTTGACGCCGAGGGCGCCGCCGGTGTCCCCCGCGTCGGCCAGCAGCTCGAAGGCGCCGCCGTGCGGCAGGGGTACGTGTTCGGCCGTGCCGGGCGGCACGATGTGGGCGGTCGCGCCGGTGGCGTCCTGTACGTCTCGCGTCGTCATTCCTCTCGGCTCTCTCTCGGTGCTCGTGGTGGGCGGCTTGCGCCCTCTTCGGCCACGGCTCCCATTCGACCCGGGGAAGAAGGCGCGTACCACCGGCAGTTGTCGTCTACAGAGATCACCGGCCGTGATGAATCGGTACGGCACGACGGTGCTGCATGGCTGTGCCGCATGGCCGTGCCGCATGGCCGCGCTTCGGAGGTACCCGTGGAACTGCGCCAGCTCGAGTACTTCGCCGCCGTGGCCGACGAAGGCGGGTTCGGCCGTGCCGCCGGACGCCTCGGCATCGTGCAGTCGGCCGTCAGCCAGCAGATCCGCCGTCTGGAGCGCGAACTCGGCGTCACCCTCTTCGACCGGTCGACCCGCCATGTCCGGCTCTCCGGCGCGGGCGAGCGGCTGCTCCCCGAGGCGCGGGCCGTGCTCACGGCGGCGCGCCGCACCCGGCAGCTCGCGGCGGACCTCGCCACGGGTGCCGAGGGAGTGCTGCGTCTCGGCACCGTCCAGGGACCGGGCGAGCGTACGTACCGCCTCCTGGAGGAGCTGCGGCGAACGGCACCGCGCCTGCGGGTGCGGCTGCGGCGGCTGCCCCTGACCGAGCGCCTCGCCGCGGTGCGCTCCGGCGAGTTGGACGCGGCGCTGGTGCGGGCCGCGACGAGGGCGCGGGGCCTCGAACTCCTTCCGGTGTGGGACGACCCGCTGTACGCGGCCCTGCCCGCCGAGCACCCGGCCGCGGGCCCGTCCGGAGGCGCCGGGCCGGCCGCCGCGCCGCTGCGCCTGGAGGAACTGTCGGGCCTGCCGCTGCGCCTCGCCGCGCGCGAGCACAACCCGCCCTTCCACGACCTGGTCACCGGGGCCCTGCGGGCGGCAGGCGTCGAGCAGGTGCCCGGCCCGCCGTTCACCACGCTCCAGGAGACCCTCACGGCCCTGGCCGACGAGCGTGCCGACGCGCCTTCCTGGACGGTGTTCTACGAGGTGACGGGGTTGCCGCCGGTCCCGGGCGTGGTGGTGCGGCGCCTTGCCGCCCCGACCCTCACCACGTCGCTCGCCGTGCCGCCGGGACCGCCGACGCCGCCGCTGCGGCAGTTGCTCCGGGCCTTGCACGGGACATCGGGCGGCTGAGGGCTGGGGGGTTGGCGGGTGCGGGGGCTCGCGGACGCGGGACCAGCCGCTGGGGGGCGACGAGTGCGGGGCCGACGGGTGCGGGGCCGACGGGTGCGGGGTCGGCCGGTGCAGGGTCGGCCGGTGCGTGGCCGACGGGTGCGGGCCCGCGTTTCAGCGCGTGCGCACCGCGTGCCCGCCCGGTCGTCCGTCCGCGTGCTGCTGCTGGTAGTGCCCGCGCCAGCTCGGGGTGGCGGCGCCCTCCATCACGGCCATCACGACGTCGTGCGCCAGGGTGTCCGTGACGGGCAGATGCCCGAACAGCACCCGGTGGTACGTGGTGGCGCCCAGCATGTCCAGGAGCAGATCGATGTCGGCGTCGGCGCGGATGTCCCCACGCGCGATGCCCCGGCGCAGCGCCGCCTCGGTCGTGGCCCGGCGCGGGCGGAAGAGCGTCTCCGTGAAGACCCGGTCGAGGTCGGGGTCGTCGGCCAGTTCGGCGACCAGGGCGGGCAGCGTACGGCGGCCGAGGGTGCCGCCGAAGGCCTGGCTCAGGGTCTCGATGCCGAGGATCAGGTCGCAGTGCGTGCATCCGGTGTCGGGGGTGGGTGCGGTGCCCATGGTCTCCGCGAGCGCGGAGATGACGAGGTGCTGGCGGGACGGCCAGCGGCGACGGATGGCCGGCTTAGTCGTCCCGGCCCGGCGCGCCACGCCCTCCATGGTCAGGTGCGGGTAACCGGACTCCTCCAACAGCGCGAGCGTCGCCTCCAGGATGGCCTCGTCCAGGCGCGTGTCGCGGGGGCGGCCCGTACGTCCCGGCTCGCGGGCGGAGTGAGCGGCGCGGTCCGCTCCGCGGTCGGCGGCGTGTTCCGCTCCACGCTCGGTCGCGCGGTCTGCGGGGTCCGGGGTTGCCATGCCGATGAGTATAGGTAGCATGTCGTTTCGTTCCGTTCCGGATCGAAACATATTGAAGGGGCTGTCTTGCCGTACGAGCAGGAATCCACCACGCGGGCCCCGGCTGCCGCGGCACCGGCCGCAGAGCCCGCAGGGACCATCGAGCCGCCCGCTCCACCTACCGCCCTGACCTGGGGAATCGTGCTGTCGGTCGGGCTCGTCGCCTTCGAGTCGATGGGTGTGGCGACCGTGCTGCCGGAGATCGCCGGGCGCCTCGGCGGCCTCAACGCCTACGGCTGGGGCCTGTCCGCGCTGATGCTGGCCAACCTGATCGGCACCGTCGCCGCGGGCAGCGCCGCCGACCGCCACGGGCCCGCCCGCCCGCTCGCTCTCGGCCTCGCGGTCTTCGCCGTCGGCTGCGCGGTCGCCGGAGCCGCGCTGGGCTGGCCCGTGTTCCTGGCGGGGCGGTTCCTCCAGGGGCTCGGGGTCGGTGCGGTGATGGCGCTGGCCTACACCGCCATCGCGCTGGCCTATCCCCGGCGCCTGCGCGCGCGGATGTTCGCGCTCGTGTCCGGCGCCTGGACCGTTCCGTCCCTGGTCGGCCCGACGATCGCGGCCGTGGTCTCCGACCGGATCTCCTGGCGGGGCGTGTTCGTGCTGCTGCTCCCGCTGATCGCGGTGGCCGCCGTGCTCGCGCTGCCGCAGTTGCGGCGGCTCAAGGCGGCCGAGGGTACGGGCGACGATCGGGACGGGGACGCCACCGGCACCAGCACCGCCGCCACCGCCACCGCCACCAGCAATCGCACCCGTGCCAGCGCCGCCAACCGCGCCCGCGCAGCCACCGGCGCGGGCACCGGCACGGACACCGGCACCGGCACCGGCACCGAAGTCGACCGGTGGTGGTCCACCCCCGTCGCCCGCAGCATCCTGCTCGCCGCGGGCACCGGCATCCTCCTCGCGGGCCTCCAACTGCGCCAAGCCGCCCTCCTCGTGACGCTCGTGGCCGTGGGCGGCGCCACGGCCGTCGTCGCCCTCCGCAGGGTCACCCCCGCGGGCACCCTCGCGGCACGCCCCGGCGTACCCGCGGGCGTCGCCCTGCGCTTCCTGCTGTGCGGTGCCTACTTCGGCAGCGAGGCGTTCCTGCCCCTCGGCCTGGTCCGGCTGCGCGGGCTGAGTGCTTCCGAGGCCGGTCTCGGGCTGTCCGCGGGCGCCATCACCTGGGTGCTCGGGGCCGCGTGGCAGGGCCGGGCGGACAGCCGCTGGAGCGGACGCTCGCGTGCCGTGCCGATCGCGGCCGGGTTCGCGGTGCTGCTCACCGGTGTCGTCGTGATGGCCCTGGGTGTCCTCGTGGACGCGGTGCCCGCGTGGACGGCCGTGGTGGGCTGGGCCGTCGCGGGCGCGGGCATGGGCGTCGCCTTCAACGCCGCGACCACCGACGCCATGGAGCAGGCACCGGCGGACCGGCAGGGCGAGGCGAGCGGCGCGATGCAACTGGCGCAGACCCTCGCCGTCGCGGTCGTCAGCGGACTCGGCGGCGCGGCCGTCTCCCTCTCCGCCGCGCACGGCGGCTCGGTGTCCACGGCCCTGACGGCGACCTTCGCTCTCACCGCGGCCCTGGCCGCCGCCGGTGCCCTGACGGCCCGTCGCATCAGGCCCGCCGCCGGCTGACGCACGCGCGGGACTCACACGCGGGACTCACACGCGGGAGTCACACGCGAGGGTCACGCGCAGGAGTCACGCGCAGGAGTGCGGCTGCACGCAACAGCCGCACTCCCCTGCGCGCCCCGTGCGCCCCCTGAGATCATGGGCCGTCATTCGCGCGCACACAGGGAGCACGGCATGCGCCTCACGCCAGCCAACCGCAAGCAGCCCGACGACCGGGGCACCGCCCTGGGGGCACCGGCCGTGGCCGCCACCGTGCTGACCGGTGTCGTCGCCCTCTACATCGCGCTCGTCGCGTTCGGCAACATCACCGACTTCGGCACCAACCAGCAGTTCGTACGGCACGTCCTGGCCATGGACACCACCTTCAAGGACGACGACCTGATGTGGCGGGCCGTCGAGTCGCGTGCGCTTCAGGACACCGCGTACGTCGCCATCATCGCCTGGGAGACGCTCGCCGCCCTCGTCCTCATCACCGCGACGGTCCGGTGGGCTCTCGCGGTGCGCCGCGGCGACGGCTCCGAGGGCCGCGCCCGGCGCCTGAGCACGGTGGGCCTGCTGATGCTGATGCTCCTGTTCGGCGGGGGCTTCATCGGCGTGGGCGGCGAGTGGTTCGCCATGTGGCAGTCCAAGAGCTGGAACGGACTCGACGCCGCCACCCGGGTGTTCACCTTCTCCGGCATCGTCCTCCTCTTCCTTCATCTGCCGTTCACCGGACGCGGGCGCCCTCAGAATCCGGACGGCGTTCCGGATCGTGCTGTCCGTCACTGACACCGGCCACCGGACATCACCCCGTTCCGTCACTCGGGCCGCCCCACACCTCGTTGACCAGCGCGCGAAGGACAACTCACGCCGGGCGTTCACTCCTTGTGGCGCCTGCGCCCCGATCACGTGCCGCAGGTGTGCGGTAGCTGACAGTTCCGATTGTCGGAGCCATCCCCTAGGCTTGACGCCATGCCCTTAACCCCCCAAGCCCATGGTTCCGTGCGGTCGTCGGCCGAGCTGAACGAGCGGATCCGAGGCCTGTGGCTGCGCGCCGGCGGCCGTCTCTCCGTCGAGCAGCGACGGGAGTACGAGCAGTTGGTGACCGAGTGGGCCGAGGCCGTGCGCACCGAGATCGTCCAGGCCGCGTAGGCGCCCCGGACGACCGGGCCGAGGATGCGTGCGCCCGGCGCCCCCGCGCCCGGTCCGCGTCCGCACCCCCTCCGGCGTACCGGTCGGCACCCCGGTCAACGCCTTGCGCCCCGCCTCTTGGCTCCGTCCTCCGGTTACCCAAGACTGAGTCGATGACGCAGCGCGTGGAACTCGCCGCAGTCCTTGACCGGTTGGCCATCGACGACCTCATCACCGACTACGCCGTCACCGTCGACGACGGCGACTGGGACGGCTACCGCCGCCTCTTCGCACCGGGCGGACGGGCCGACTACCGATCGGCCGGCGGCATCGAGGGGTCCGTCGCCGAGATCTCCGACTGGCTGGCGCAGACGCTGCGGATCTTCGCGGTGCGTCAGCACCTCATCGTCAACCGCAGGATCGGCTTCGGCCTCCGCGAGCAGGACGTCGGCGACACCGCGCGGATACAGGCCGACTACACCAACCCCATGCGGTTCGCCACCGCACCCGGCGCCGCACCGGACTCCACGTACACCGCACCAGACTCCACATACAACGCACCGGACTCCACACGCACCGCACCGGACTTCGAGTGCGGCGGCCGCTACGAGTTCACCGCCGTGCGCACCCACAACGGCTGGCGGCTGCGCCAGGTCGTCGTACAGGAGAAGTGGCGCAGACAACAGGACCGCGGCAGCCATGACTGACCGCGTGCTGTACGGCGCGTCGGCCGCCCCCTGTCCTAGATCGTCGCGGGCGCGCACACTGGAAGGCACGGCGAGAACCGGAGCTGGGGCAGGGAGGCACGCTGCATGGACGTACTCGGCGGCATCCGGCGGCACCGGGGGGTGGCGTCGGGACCAGGGACGGGACCGCAGACGGGAACAGCCACGGGATCAGCCGCGGGGACAGCGGCCGGAACACCGGCCGGAACAGCGGCTGGAACAGCGGCGGCAACGGAGACGGCGCCCTGGTGGCGGCGGACCGGACCCGTGCTCGATCCCGCGCGCGGGCGTGCGCTCCTCGCGTCGCCGCGATGGCGCGGCGCCCTGGCCGTGCTGTGCGGCGCGCTGCCCGCCCTGGCGTTCCCCGCTCCGTCGTGGTGGTGGTTCGCCTACGTCGCGCTCGTGCCGTGGCTGCTGCTCGCCCGCTCGGCCCCGACCGGACGGCGCGCGGCCGTCGACGGCTGGCTCGGCGGTCTCGGCTTCATGATCGCGGTGCACCACTGGCTGCTGCCGAGCCTGCATGTGTTCACGCTGATACTCGCCGCGCTCCTCGGGCTCCTGTGGGCGCCGTGGGGCTGGCTCGTACGCCATCTCCTGGGCGGCGCGCCCTCTGCGGGCCGCGCCGCCGCCGCGCTGCTCGTGCTGCCGTCGGGCTGGCTCATGGTGGAACTGGTGCGGTCCTGGGAGGGGCTCGGCGGGCCCTGGGGGCTGCTCGGTTCCAGCCAGTGGCAGGTGGAGCCGGCTCTGCGGCTCGCGTCGGTCGGCGGTGTGTGGCTGGTCAGCGCCCTGGTGGTCGCCGTGAACACGAGCGTCGCCGTGCTCGCCGCCCACCGTGCCGCCCGTGTGCCCGCGCTGGCGGGCCTGGTCGCCGTGGCCGCCGCCTCGTCCGCGGTCTGGGTCTGGTCCCCGCGCCCGGAAGCCGCGGGCAGCATCCGTGTCGCCGTCGTCCAGCCGGGCGTCATGAACGGCCTCGGCGGTGTCGACAAGCGCTTCGCCCGCGAGGAGGAGCTGACCCGCGCGCTCGCGGGACGCGACCTGGACCTCGTGGTGTGGGGCGAGAGCAGCGTCGGGCACGACCTGGCGGACCGCCCCGACCTCGCCGCCCGGCTCACCGCGCTGTCCCGGCAGGTCGGCGCCGACATCCTCGTGAACGTCGACGCCCGCCGCTCGGACCGCCCCGGCATCTTCAAGAGCTCCGTGCTCGTGGGCCCCGAGGGACCGACCGGGGACCGCTACGACAAGATGCGACTGGTCCCCTTCGGCGAGTACGTGCCCGCCCGCTCCCTGCTCGGCTGGGCGACCTCCGTCGGCAAGGCCGCGGGTGAGGACCGCAGGCGGGGCGAGCGGCCCGTCGTCATGGACGTCGGGCACGGGCTGCGGGTGGGGCCGCTGGTGTGCTTCGAGTCGGCGTTCCCCGACATGAGCCGCCACCTGACGCGCGAGGGCGCACAGCTGCTGCTCGCCCAGTCCTCCACCTCGACCTTCCAACACAGCTGGGCGCCTGAACAGCACGCCTCGCTGGCCGCGGTGCGGGCCGCCGAGACCGGCCGCCCCATGGTGCACGCCACGCTCACCGGCGTCTCGGCGGCCTACGGCCCGAGCGGCGAGCGCCTCGGCCCCTGGCTCGGCACATCCGCGTCGGCCACCGCGGAGTACGAGATTCCGCTGGCCACGGGCACGACCCCCTATGCGCGGTTGGGCGACTGGCCGGTGTACACGGCGCTCGGCGTCCTCGCCCTGTTCGGCGCGGCCGGGGCCGCGCGGGCGTTCAGGAAGCCTGCTCCTGAACGGCAAGGACCACCCGCTCGCACAGCTCATGGGTCGCCAGCGCGTCCCGGGCGCTGACCACCTTTCCGGCGCGCACGGCGTCCAGGAAGGCGAGCACGACCTGCTCGATCCCGCGCTGCCGCGCCACCGGCACCCAGTCGCCGCGCCGCCGCACGGTCGGCTGGCCCTTGTGGTCCACGACCTCCGCGAGATTGAGGACCTGCCGCTTGGTGTCCTGGCCCGACACCTCCAGGATCTCCTCCGTGGACCCGCTCAGCCGGTTCATCACACCGATCGCCGTGAACCCGTCACCCGCGAGCTGGAGCACCACGTGCTCCAGGAGCCCGCCGTCCGTCCGGCCGCGCACACTGACGTGGTCGACGGGTCCTGGCACCAGGAACCGCAGCGTGTCCACGACGTGGATGAAGTCGTCGAGGATCATCGTGCGCGGGTCCTCCGGAAGGCCCACACGGTTCTTCTGCATCAGGATCAGCTCGCGCGGGTGCTCGGCGCACTGCGCGTAGCCGGGGGCGAAGCGGCGGTTGAAGCCCACCGTGAGGCTGACGCCGCGTTCCTCCGCGAGGCGCACGAGGCGTTCGGAGTCGGCGAGTCCGTACGCGATCGGCTTGTCCACGTACGTCGCCACGCCCGCATCGAGAAGGCGCGAGACGATCTCCGGGTGGGCGGCGGTGGGCGCGTGCACGAACGCCGCGTCCAGGCCCTGGGCGAGCAGCGCGTCCAGGTCGGTGTGGCAGCGCGCCGCGGGGATCGCGTGGGCGGCCGCGACGCCTTCCAGGGTCGCGGGCGTACGCGTGTGGAGGTGCAGCTCGACACCCGGCTGCGTGGTGAACACGGGCAGGTACGCCTTCTGCGCGATATCACCGAGTCCGATGCAGCCGACCTTCACCACTGTCTCCTCACCGTTGTGCGGATGCACGCTCCTGCGCCCCCGCGTCCGTTCCCGCAGCATACGGGGGCTGCGGTGGCCGCCAGTCGGCGATGGTGGCGAAGCCCCGCGTGATCAGGTCGGGGCCGATCCGGCAGGCCGTCCGCAGCAGGGCGTCGCGCACGGTCAGGAGCGCGCCGCCGGTGAGGTGGTTCAGGCGTGCGGTACGGGCGGACTGCCGCACGATCGCCGTGGTCCGGGGCACGCGGGCGGCGCTGTAGGCGGCGAGTCCGGCGAAGGGGTCGCTGTCGGGCGCCAGGTGGTGGGCGAGGACGACGGCGTCCTCGATGGCCTGGTTGCCGCCCTGGCCGAGCGTGGGCGCCATGGCGTGCGCGGCGTCGCCGAGGAGCGCGGTGCGGCCGCGGTGGTGGGCGGGCAGCGGCTCGATCAGGTGCCGTACGTCGTTGCGCAGGATGTCCGCGGGCGCCGCCCCCGCGATGATCTCGGGGATCGGGTCGTGCCAGCGCGCGAACCGGCGTTCCAGTTCGGCCTTCTCGCTGTCTGGGGCACGGCTGCCCTGCGGGACGCGTGCGGTGGCGTACGCGTACACGCGGCCGTCCTTGAGCGGATGCGTGCCCCAGACGCCGCCGCGGCCCCAGGTCTCGTGCGGCTCGAAGGGCTTCCGCGGCGCGGGCACGACGAGCCGCCAGGCGGTGAAGCCGGCGTACCGCGGGCCGGGATGGGCGGGGAACAGGGCCGCGCGGACACGGGAGTCGATGCCGTCGGCGCCCACGACCAGGTCGGCGTCGATGTCGCCGGCACCGGTCGCGACGACGGCCTGGTGGCCGGGGCCGCCGGGGTCGGCGAGCCGGGCTTCGGCCCCGAGGCGCAGACACTCGGCGGGCAGGGCGCCGACCAGCAGGTCGACGAGGGTGGCGCGGTGCAGGCTGACGAGGCCGCCGCCGAACTCGCGCTCGGTCGCCGCCGAAGTGGTGCGCACGAGCCAGCGGCCGTTCTGGGCGCGTACGCCGCCCGCGCCCTGCCAGGCGGAGAGCGCGCGCACCCGGTCCCCGAGGCCGAGGACGTCCAGGGCGCGCTGGGAGTTGGGCGCGAGTCCGATGCCCGCGCCCACCGGTTCCAGTGATGTGGCGCGCTCCAGGACGGTGACGCGCCAGCCGGACCGGTGCAGGGCGATGGCCGCGGTCAGGCCGCCGATGCCGCCGCCCACCACCACGGCGCGCGGTGCCTGCCGCCTCGCTGCTCCCGCCATGATCTCTCCTTCGCTCACCCGTGGACTACATATGTAGTTCCGATGGGACACGAAGATACTACATACGTAGTACCAGCGGTAGGGTGAGCCCATGCCTGCACGTGTCACGGGCTCAGCCCGCACCGAACTGATCGCCGACACCGCTCTGGCCCTGCTCGCCGAGCGCGGAATGCGTGGCCTCACGCACCGGGCGGTCGACGAGGCTGCGGGGCTCCCCCAGGGGTCGACGTCCAACCACGCGCGCACCCGGCTCGCCCTCCTCGAAGCCGCCGTGCGCCGGCAGGCCGAGCGCGAGAGCGAGGTCCTCACCCCGGCCGAGCTTCCCGACGCGGCCGGCAGCCGCGACACGCTCGCCGACGGCCTCGCCCTGACCCTGCACCGCTACCTCAGCGGCGACGACTACCGCGACCTCCTCGTGTCCCGCTACGAGCTGGCGCTGGAGGCGACCCGGCGCCCCGAGCTCCGGGCGCACTACGACGCGGCGGGCGCCCAGTTCCGCGAGCCGCTGATCCGGATGATGGCGGCGGCGGGCTCCCCCGACCCGGCCCGGCACACCCTGTCCCTGGTGGCGTGGAGCGAGGGTCTGATGTTCTCGTGCGCCGCGGGTTCGTACCACGCGACGACACCGACGTGGGAGGAACTGCGCATCGGCTTCAGGGAGTTGCTGCACGGGATGCTCGACGGGGGCGCCGCGACGGGCAGTTCGTAGGGCGGGGAGCGGGGCCGAGGGCCGCACAGGAGGGGTGAGGCGCGAGGGCTCCAGCAGGGGTGAGGGCGGCGTCGTCGCACCGCGCGGTGTCACCCGTGCGGGGCATGCGTCGGCGTTCGCCGCCCGGGGCGGGGCCGGGGGCAGCAGAGTGACGCGGGTGCAGCGATCGACGATCACCGCGGTGGTTCTGGTGCCCACGGCCGCGCTTGCGCTGTCCGGCTGTACGGGGGTGGAGCGGACCGCGGGGCGGAGCGCCACACCGGCCGGAGCGACCGCGACCGCCGACGCCCCGCCGAGCCGCCCGCCCCGCGCGGTACGGGCTCCGGCCCCGGCGCAGGCTCCGGCCCACGACACGCTGCAACGCATGGGCCCGGCGGCGGCGCCCCGCAGCACACCCCCGCACACCCCAGGCACCCCGGCTGCCCGCCGTCCGCAGACGACGCCGCCACCCGGAACACCTGCCGCCCCCGCCCGGCCCGCGGCCCCCTCCGGCCACGACCGTCCCCCGCACCGCGAACGTCCCGGGCCGGCCGGACACGGCCAGAGCCACGGCCAGGACCAGGGCCACCACGGCCCTCCCCCACGGCCCACGCCGGTGACGCCCCCGCGCCCCGCGCCCGCCCGCCCCGAGGTCGACATCTGCGCGCTCGGCAAGGTCCACGCGGGCTGGCGGCCCGACAGCCCGGAGGCGGTCATCTGCCGTGAGGCGTACGGGCGTTGAGAACGCGGGAGGTCGAGGAGCGCGGAGGTCGAGGGCGGGGCGGGGTCGCCTACTCCCCGACGGCCCCCTCCCCCACCTCTGTCTCCAGGCGGTCCAGAGCCGCCCTGATGCCGTCTCCGTAGCTGTCGTCGCCGAGGGCGCCCACCGCGCCGCGCGCGAGCCGCAGATGGCTGCGGGCCGCCGCGGGGCGGGAGAGCTTCACGTAGTCGGCGGCCAGGTTCAGATGCAGCGAGGGGTAGAAGCCGCGCACCGCCAGGGACTTGTCGTGGGCGCTGACACGCTCGTCGGTCAGTTCGTGCGCGGCCGACAACGCCCTGAGGTCCCAGGCCAGTTCGTCCGCCGGGTCGTCCTGGGTGTCGGCCATGTAGTGCGCGAGAGTGCAGCGGTGCAGGGGGTCGCCGCCCTCGCCGATCTCCGCCCAGAGGGCGAGGAACCGGGTCCTCGCCTCCTCGCGGTCGCCCGCGTGCTGCAGCATGACCGCCTGCCCGATCCGGGTCATCACGGCGCCCTCGCCGTCCGCCGCCGTCTGTTCCTGCCGCTCCGTCACCGCGCCGCCCTCCGCGTCCGCCGGACGTTCCGCGGGCCGTGGGCGGCCCGCGGAACGTCCCTCGTCAGTCCGTCGGCAGCTGCCGGTCGCCAGCCGCCGGTCGTCCGTCGTCCGCGGTGCCCGGCCGAGGCCCGGCGACAGTTCCACGGACGCTTCCGACGCTAGCGGCCACCACTGACAATCCCGGTCAGGCGCGGGGCGGGGCGGGGCCCTCCCGCCTGCTCAGCCCAGGTCGGGGACGCGGCGCCCGGCCGGGCCCGGGCGCACGGCCCGGTCGGCCCGCTCAGCCCAGGTCGGGGATGCGCCAGTCGATGGGCTCGTGCCCCTGGGCCGCCACCGCCGCGTCGATCTGCGTGAAGGGGCGGGAGCCGAAGAACTTCTTCGCGGACAGCGGCGAGGGGTGCGCGCCCTTCACCACGATGTGCCGTTCGGTGTCGATGAGGGGCAGCTTCTTCTGCGCGTAGTTGCCCCACAGGACGAAGACCGCCGGGTCGGGGCGGTCCGCCACGGCGCGGATCACCGCGTCCGTGAACTTCTCCCAGCCCTTGCCCTTGTGGGAGTTGGCCTCGCCGGAGCGGACCGTCAGGACGGCGTTCAGGAGCAGGACGCCCTGCTGGGCCCACGGCATCAGATAGCCGTTGTCCGGCACCGGGTGGCCGAGCTCCTCCTTCATCTCCTTGTAGATGTTTCTGAGCGAGGGCGGGGTCTTCACTCCGGGTCGGACCGAGAAGCACAGGCCGTGGCCCTGGCCCGGACCGTGATAGGGGTCCTGGCCGAGGACGAGGACCTTCACCCGGTCGTACGGCGTCGCGTCCAGGGCGGCGAAGACCTCCTCGCGGGGCGGGAAGACCGGCCCGTTCGCCCGCTCCTCCTCGACGAACTCGGTGAGCTCCTTGAAGTAGGGCTTCTGCAGCTCCTCGCCGAGGACTCCGCGCCAGGACGCGGGCAGCATGGCGATGTCGGTCACGTCAACAACCTCCGGGGTGCGTTCAGTTCTGCACCACGAAACCTACCGGCGCCCACTGACAATCGGACCGGCACCGCCGCCCCGCGACCCCTACCAGCTCGTCTTGCGCCCGAGCTGCCACATCATCATGATCGCCGACGGGTCCAGGGCGCGCTCCGCGCCGGAGATCTCCTCGCTCGCCATGACGTACTGCTTGCCCTGCCACAGCGGCAGCAGCCGGACGTCGTCGACCAGGATGCGCTGCGCCTCCTCGAACTGGTCCACGACGTTGCTGCGATCGGCCTCGCGGCGCGAGCGCGGCAGCGCCCCGTCCGTGATCCGCGGCACCTCGTAGGGGATGTTGAGGCTGTTGTCCTTGCCCACGAAGGGGGCGATGAAGTTGTCCGCGTCGGGGAAGTCCGGGAACCAGCCGCGTCCGAAGACGGGGTACTCGCCGTTCTTGTAGCCCTTGTCGAACTGCTGCCAGGGCCGGCCCTTGATCGTGACCCGGAACAGGCCCGAGTCCTCCAGCTGCCGCTTGATCTCGGCGAACTCCGGGCCGGTGGCGGAGCCGTAGCGGTCGGTGGTGTACCAGAGCGTCAGCGGGACGCGTTCGGTGATGCCCGCCGCCCGGAGGATCTGCCGGGCCTTGGCCGCGCTCGGGTCGCCGTAGCGGTCGAAGAAGCCCGTGGCGTGACCGGTGACGCCGCGCGGGACCATCGAGTACAGCGGCTCCACGGTGTCCTTGTAGATCTTGTGGGCGATGGCGCCGCGGTCGATCACCTGGGCGAAGGCCTCGCGCACCGCGGGCTTGCGCGTCCAGGGGTCGTCGGGGTTGAACACCAGGTAGCGGATCTCGGTGCCCGCGCCCTCGACGAGCCGGATGTCGCTCTCCTTGCCCGCGCCCTGCTGGGCCACCACGTCCCGCGCGGCGAGACCGCGGAAGGTCACGTCGATCTCCTTGGCGCGCAGGGCGTCGACCATGGCGTCGGAGTCGCGGAAGTAGCGGATGGTCACGGCGTCGTTCTTGCGGTCGGCCGCGCCCGCGTAGTGGTCGTTCCTGACGAGCTCGGCGTGGTCGCCGACGCGGTAGCTCTTGAGCACGTACGGCCCCGAGCCGCTCACCTCGGTGCCCTCGCGCGGCTTGCCCGCCGGGTACTCACCGGGGTCCACGATCGACATGGCGGGCGTGGTGAGCACGAAGGGGAAGGTGGCGTCGGGCTTGCGGAGGCGGAAGACCACCGTCCGCTCGCCCTTCGTCTCGACGGTGCGCAGCGAGCCGAGCAGCCCGGCCGGGCCGCCCTTCACGGCTATCCGGCGCATCCGGTCGAAGGAGAACTTCACGGCCTTCGCGTCCAGCGCGTGACCGTCGGAGAACTTGAGGCCCGCACGCAACGTACACGTGTAGACCATGCTGGAGCCGTCCGTGAACCGACATCGCTCGGCGGCGTCCGGCTGGGGCTCGGAGGCGCCCTCGGGGAAGCTCAGGAGCGTCTGGAAGATGTTCCGGTACAGCTCCCAGGAGCCGTCGTAGGCGACGGCGGGATCGAGGGTGCTCGGCGCGCTCGTGGTGCCGACGTTGATGACGTCGTCCTCGTCCGATCCCTCGGAGGACAGCAGTCCGCATCCCGCGACCAGGGACACGGACGCCAGCAGCGCGAACGGCCGCAGACACCGCAGGTGAACTCTTCTGAACACGCGCACGCTCCTCGGTCTGCCGTGCCATGGATCGGCAGACCATACCGCAGTGCCCCGCCGTACCAACCACGTTGCCCGACGGGGCACTTCATGCGCGGAAACATCACTTACAGACGACAGTCCGGCCTTTGCCGCGCTTCGTCCCGATCCGTCAGCCGACGCCCGCGTTGAGGAACATGCCCCCGTCCACCTGGAGCGTCTGGCCGGTGATCCAGTCGGACTGCGCCGAGGTCAGGAAGGCCGCCGCACCCCCGATGTCGGAGGGCACACCGAGGCGTCCGAGGGGGTAGGCGGCCGCGGCCTCCTCCTCGCGGCCCTCGTAGAGCGCCTGCGCGAACTTGGTCTTGACCACGGCCGGCGCGATCGCGTTGACCCGCACCCTCGGCGCGAACTCGTGCGCGAGCTGGAGGGTCAGATTGACCATGGCGGCCTTGCTCATGCCGTACGCCCCGATGAAGGGCGACGGCGCGACCCCGGCGATGGAGGCGATGTTCACGATCGCGCCGCCGTGCTCGCCCTGCCAGGCCTTCCACGTCAGCTGGGCGAAGCCGAGCGCGGAGATCACGTTCGTCTCGAAGACCTTGCGGGCCACGTTCAGGTCCAGGTCGGCCATCGGGCCGAACACCGGGTTCGTACCGGCGTTGTTGATCAGGAAGTCGACGCGGCCGAACGCCGCCATGGCGCGCTCCACGGCGACCGCCTGGTGCGCCTCGTCGTGGGCCTTGCCCGGGACGCCGATGACGCGGTCGGCACCGAGCCGCTCCACGGCCTCCTTGAGGGCGTCCTCGTTGCGCCCGGTGATGCACACGCGGTCGCCGCGTGCGACGAGGGCCTCCGCGATGCCGTAGCCGATGCCGCGGCTCGCGCCGGTGACGAGGGCCGCCTTGCCGCTGTCCTGCACTGCCATTCGTGCCGTCCTTTGCGCTGGAGCTGGTCCTTGGTGAGGCGGGCGGAGCCCTAGTCGAGCGGGCCGCCGGCCACGTACAGGACCTGGCCGGAGACGAAGCCCGCCGCCTCACCGGCGAAGAAGGCGATGGCGTTGGCGATGTCCTCCGGGTTGCCCACGCGCTGCACCGGGATCTGCGTGGCGGCGGCGGCCTGGAAGTCCTCGAAGCCCATGCCGACGCGCTCCGCCGTGGCCTTGGTCATCTCGGTCGCGATGAAGCCGGGCGCCACGGAGTTGGCGGTGATGCCGAACTTGCCCAGCTCCTTGGCGAGGGTCTTGGTGAAGCCCTGCATGCCGGCCTTGGCCGCCGCGTAGTTCACCTGGCCGCGGTTGCCGAGGGCGGAGGAGCTGGAGAGGTTGACGATGCGGCCGAAGCCCGCGTCCACCATGTGCTTCTGACAGGCGCGGGACATCAGGAAGGCGCCGCGCAGATGCACGTTCATGACCGTGTCCCAGTCGTTCGCGCTCATCTTGAACAGCAGGTTGTCGCGCAGCACGCCCGCGTTGTTCACCAGGATCGTGGGCGCGCCGAGTTCCGCGGCGATCCGCGCGACAGCGGTCTCGACCTGGGCCTCGTCGGACACGTCGCAGCCGATGGCGACGGCCTTGCCGCCGGCGGCGGTGATCTGCTCGACGGTGTCCTTGCAGGCGGCCTCGTCGAGGTCGAGCACGGCGACGGCACGGCCCTCGGCGGCGAGCCGGACGGCGGTCGCCGCGCCGATGCCTCGCGCTCCTCCGGTCACGACCGCGACACGCTGCTCTGTGGTGGACATGCTGGCTCTCCTCGCCCTCGGGATGCGGCTCTGGTGCGATGCGGTCCGCCATCCAGTGAGCGACCGCTTAGTACCTTCAGCAGACGAGACGCTAGAAGCCCTGGCACCCGGTGTCAACGGCCCACCGACGCACTGTGACTCATTACGTCGTCAGGACGCCCTGAACCCGGCCGTCCCGCGCGTCCCGCCCACCCCGGCAGCACCTTGGTGTCCGCCTGGCCTCCGCCTGCCCGCTCAGCGCACCGGGAGCGTCCGCTGGACCGCTCAGCGCACCGGGAGCGTCCGCTGGACCGGTCAGCGCACCGGGAGCGTCCGCCGGACCGGTCAGCGCATCAGAGGCGCCCGCGGGCCCGCTCAGCGCACCAGGAGCCCGAGCAGCCGCTCCACCTCCGCCGCGGGGTCCGCGGTGAGGCCGGTGTGCACGGGGCCCGGCTGCACGACGGTGGAACGCGGCGCGATCAGCCAGCGGAAGCGGCGCCCCGCGTCGTCCGCCGCCGCCTGCCCGGCGGCGGCGCCCCCCGCGCAGACCCCTTCGACGGCCCGCAGCGCCGCGTGCACCCCCGCCACGTCGGCATGCGGGTCCAGGGCCAGGAGCCGGGCCTCGTCGAGGTGGGTACGGGCCGCCACGAAGGACCGGGCGCGGCAGTAGAGCAGGACGCCCGCGTTGATCTGTTCGCCGCGCTCGATCCGCGGGACCACGCGCAGCAGCGCGTACTCGAAGACGTGCCGGGCGGTGGCCTCGACGGCCTCGGTCATGTCGTTCACCTTCCGGCGCCTTCCAGGGTGATCCGTTCGTGGATGCTCCGCGCGCGCGGCAGCAGCACGTCCGCGTACGCCCGCCGCACCGCGTCGGCGTCGTCGAATCCGGGCTCGCCGGCCAGCCAGGCGTCGGGCACGTCGGCCGTGACCTCGGCGAGCAGCTTCTCGGTGACCTGCGGGGCGAGTTCCGCTGCGGCCGCGGCGACGTCCGGCCGGAAGGGGGCGAGGGCGTGGTCGTCCGCGCGGTACGGGCGTGCCGCGGCGGCCGGTGCCGTGGGCCAGTTGTGGTGCCAGATCATGCTCGCGCCGTGGTCGATGAGCCAGACGTCGCCGTGCCACACCAGGAGGTTGGGGTTGCGCCAGGAGCGGTCCACGTTGTTGATCAGCGCGTCGAACCAGACGACGCGCCCCGCCTCGACCGGGTCCACCGCGAGGGCCAGCGGGTCGTAGCCGAGAGCACCCGACAGATACGCCATGCCCAGGTTGAGGCCGCCGCTGGACTTCAGGAGCTGCTGCACCTCCTGGTCGGGTTCCCCGAGGCCGAGGACCGGGTCGAGCCGGACGCCCGTGAGCTGCGGCACCCGCAGGCCGAGGCGGCGCGCGAGCTGTCCGCAGACCACCTCGGCGACGAGCGTCTTGCGGCCCTGGCCCGCGCCCGCGAACTTCATGACGTACGTCGCGTACGACCCGTGGCCGTCGTCGGTCTCGACGAGTCCGGGCAGTGATCCGCCCTCGCGCAGGGGCGTCACATAGCGGACGGCGGTGACTTCGGTGAGCATCGCCCCAGGTTAGCCGGGGTCACCGGCGGGTACGGCGGGGCAGGGCGGTACGGCCGATCCGCTGAACCCGGCGGCCGACTTCACGAGAAAATCCTTGAACGGCTGAACAACCGGGCGGCTCCGTCCGTACCATCCGGCATGACTGCTTCCAGGGAAGAGCAGGACGCATCGCTCCTGCGCACGGCCGACTGCCCCTTCACGCTCCCCGCGGCCGAGTCCACCGCCCGCATCGCCCCCGCCGGACCGACCGGCTCCGCGACGCCCGAGGGATCCCGCGCCGTCCCCACGCGCCGCACGGTCGTCACGGCGGTGGGCGCCGCCGGTCTGGCCGCCGCGCTCGCGGCCTGCGGATCGGATGACGACTCGTCGGAACCTGCCGGGGATGCCTCGGAGAAGGAGGCAGGCGGGGGCGCGGGTGCCGTGCTCGCCACGACGGCGGACATTCCCGTGGGCGGCGGCAAGATCTTCAAGGACGAGGGCGTGGTGGTCACCCAGCCGACGAAGGGCAGCTTCAAGGCGTTCTCCCACCTCTGTACGCACAAGCAGTGCCCGGTGACGAGCGTCGAGGGCGGCACCATCAACTGCCCGTGCCACGGGAGCAGGTTCGACATCGGCGACGGCAGCGTGAAGCAGGATCCGGCACCGCGACCGCTGCCCGCCAAGAAGATCACTGTGGAGGGGGACTCCATCAAGCTGGCCTGACGCACCGCGCCTCCCCGCGTGCGCTCAGCGCGCGTCGGGCCGAGGGCCGTGCCGCACCGGGAGGCTCACCCGGTGCGGCGCGGCCGCTTCCACGCCCCGAGGACGTCCTTCGTCGAGGCGACCGTGGCGACCAGGGCGAGGGTGTGGCGCACCAGGGCGGGGGTGTAGTCGGCCGGAACCCCGGCGATGGCGTCGGCGGGCACGACGGCGGTGTAGCCGAGGTTCACCGCGTCGAAGACGGCATTCGGGATCGCCACATTGGCGGAGACCCCGGTCACGATCACCGTGCGGCAGCCCAGATTGCGCAGCAGCGGGTCGACGTCGGTGCCCGCGAGCGGCGAGAGGCCGTGCAGCCGCCGTACGACGAAGTCCTCGTCGGCGACCTCGATGGGGGCCGCCACGCGCACGGCCGTGGTCCCGGAGAGCTGCTGCACGGGCAGCCGCTCGGCGGCGCGGAAGAGCCGGGCGTTGCGGTTGGCGCCGCGGCCGTCGGGGCGCCGCTCGGCCACGGCGTGCAGGACCTGGACACCGGCGAGGTGCGCGGCGGCCACGAGCCGGGCGACGTTGGCGAGCGCACCGGACGCGCGTGCCTCCTCGGCGAGTTCGGGGAGCGCGCTCTCGGGGCCGACCACGCCCTGCTGGCACTCGACGGTCAGCAGCACGCTCGTGGCGGGGTCGAGGATCTCCCTGAGCTGTTCGACGGACGGCATGGCTCCCCCCTGGGTCGCGGTGCGCGGGAGGCTAACCGGCATTGCTTCACGGCGGAAGACACCTCATGCTTTCCTGACGCTCAGTCAGCCAGGGGAGGACGACGCATGGCCGAGGCACAGCGGCGCGGTCGCCGGATCATGATGACGCCAGGCGAGGTGGACGCCTTTCTCACCGGTGAGCGCACCTGCCGGGTCGCGACGGTGTCCTCCGACGGCGCCCCGCACGTGAGCGCGTTGTGGTTCGTGTGGGACGGCACGTCGATGTGGCTGTACTCGCTCACGCGGAGCAGACGGTGGGCCGAGCTGCGCCGGGACCCGCGGCTCGCCGTGGTCGTCGACGCGGGCGAGGACTACGGGGAACTGCGCGGCGTGGAGCTGACCGGCACCGCGGAGTTCGTCGGCGAGGTGCCGCGCACCGGCGCGCCCTGCCCCGAACTGGACGAACCGGAACGGCTCTTCTTCCGCAAGAACTTCGGCCTGGACGAGGCGGTCCACGACGGCCGACACGCGTGGCTGCGACTCACGCCGGAGTCGGTCGTCTCCTGGGACTTCCGGAAGCTGGGGCAGCGGTAGCCCGTGGTGGGGGGCGCTCATGTTGGGGGCTGCGGGGGCGCAGGGCCGCAGGGCCGCAGCACCGCAGGGCCGCAGGGCCGCAGCACCGCAGGGCCGCAGCACCGCAGGGGCGCAGCACCGCAGGGGCGCAGGGCCGCGGGGCCGCGGGGCCGCGGGCAGGACAACAGGACCGCAGGGCGGCGGGGTCGCAGGACGGCGGGGCCACAGGACCCCGCAGGAGGCCGGAGCCGAAGGAGGCCGGGGCCGAGCCGCAGGGCTACAGGACGGCGAGGCCGCAGGACGGCGGGGCCACAGGAGGCCGGGGCCGCAGGACCGCAGGACCGCAGGACCGCAGGACCGCAGGACCGCAGGACCGCAGGCCGGCGGAGACGCAGGACCACGGCCCCGGCCCGCGACCGCCCCGGTCGCCCCGCGGTGCCTCACCCCAGCCCGGCCCCCGCCACCCGCAGCGCCTCCACCGCCGCCCGGATCGACGGGCGGCGGTCGGCGTCCGCGCGCCACACCACGTACACATGCCGCCGCACGCGGTGCCGCACCGGCACCGTCCGCACGCCCATCGGCATCGGGTCGCGCCCGAGCCGGGGCGCCACGCACACCCCGAGCCCCGCGGCGACCAGCGCGAGCTGCGTGTGATGCTCCTCCGCGCGGTGGGCGATGCGCGGCTCGAAGCCCTTGGCGCGGAGCGTGAACATCAGCCACTCGTGGCAGAACTCGCCCTCGGCCCACGTGATCCACTCGTCCTCGGCGAAGTCCTCGAGGCCGACTTCGGGACGGTCGGCCATCGGGTGGGCCGCCGGCATCGCGACATCCGCGGGGTCGTCGAGGAGCGGTGCCTTCATGAGGCCGTCGGGCACGGGCAGCGGCTTGTTGTACCAGTCGAGGACCACCGCCACGTCCAGGTCGCCGCGCACCACGCCGCTGACAGCCTGCTGCGGCTCCAGCTCCTGGGCGCTGACGCGCAGGCCCGGGTGCCCGGCGCGCAGGGACGAGAGGGCCGCGGGCAGCAGACCGCGCATGGCGGTCGGGAACGCGGCCATCCGCAGCTCGCCCACCGCCTTGCCGCGCTGCTGCTCCAGGTCCGACTGGGCCAGCTCGACCTGGGAGAGGATGCGCGCGGCGTGGTCGGCGAGCAGCCGCCCCGCATCGGTGAGGCGCACGCCCCGGCCGTTCTTCGCGAGCAGCTGCTGCCCGACCTCGCGCTCCAGCTTGGTCATCTGCTGGGACACGGCGGACGTCGTCACATGCAGTCCCGCCGCAGCGCCGCTCACCGATCCGTGCCGGGCGAGGGCGTCCAGGGTCCGCAGGCGCTCCAAGTTCAACATGTAAGTGATGCTACGCGATACTCGGCAATAAATTTCGCTTGTACTAAGAAGTGGGATGCCTCATCGTGGCGTACATGAGCACCCCCGCGGCCCCTTCCGCACCGGCCACCGCACCCAACCCCGCCCCGGCCACTCCCGGCGCGGCGACCGCCGAAGCGATCCCGCCGCCCCCGGCCACCGCGCGGCGGCGGGCCCTCGACTGGCGGATCCGCTTCGCCGCGCTGTCCCTGATATGGGGGTTCAGCTTCCTCCTGATCAAGGTCGGGACGCAGGGGTACGCACCGTTCCAAGTGACGCTGGGCCGACTGTTCTTCGGTACGGCGGTGGTCGCGGCGTTCCTGGTCGCCAAGAGCGAGCGGCTGCCGCGCTCCCCGCGCGTGTGGGCGCATCTCGCGGTGGCCGCCCTGCTGCTCAACGCGCTGCCGTTCTCGCTCTTCGCCTACGCGGAGCTGACGATCCCGTCGACCCTGGCAGGGATATGCAACGCGACGTCACCGCTGTGGGGCATGCTCCTCGCCCTGGTCGCGCTCTCCGAGGACCGGCCGACGCGCCGCCGGGTCGCGGGGCTCGCGCTCGGCTTCGTCGGCGTCCTGACGGTGCTCGGCGCCTGGCAGGGCTTCAGCGACCTGGAGCCCCGGGGCACGGCCATGGCTCTGCTCGCCTCGCTGAGCTATCCGATCGGCTGGATCTACGTCCGTCGTACGCTGGCGGGCTCGGGGCACTCGAACCTCTCCCTCTCGGGCGCGCAGCTGCTCGTGGCGACGGTCGAACTGGCCGTGGTGACCCCGCTGTTCACGTCGATGCCGACGCACTTCCCGATGGGCCCGCTGTTCGCTGTCGTGGCCCTGGGCGCGCTCGGCACGGGCATCGCACTCCTGACCCAGTACGGCATCGTCGACGAGGTCGGCCCCACCACGGCACAGATGGTCACGTACTTCATCCCCGTCATCGCGACGGCGGCGGGCGTCGCGGTGCTCGGCGAATCGCTGACCTGGACCACACCGGTCGGCGCGGCCGTGGTCCTCGCGGGAGCCGCGCTCACCCAGTCCACGCCGCGGCCGCACGCACTCCGCAGACCCGGGGCGCCCCGGCGGCCGACCTCTCAGCCGTAGCGCCGCGCCGGCGCGGGGCCCACCGCCGCGGCGACCGCCGCGGCCACCTCCTCGATGTCGCCGCCGGACAGCGCGGACACGGTGACGCGGATGCCCGGCGGCGCACCCAGCCGGTACCTCGCCCCCGGGGCCACCGCCCAGCCCGCGTGCAGCAGCCGGGCGACGGCGCCGGTCTCGTCCGGCACCGGCACCCACACGTTCATGCCGCTGCGGCCGTACGAGGCGACCCCGTGCCGGGCCAGCGCCGCGATGAGCGCGTCCCGCCTGCGCCCGTACGCCGCCGCGACCTCCCGCGCGTCCACGGCCCCGCTCTCCCACAGGCTCAGGACGGCCCGCTGGAGCACCTTGCTGACCCACCCGGGGCCGAACCGGATCCGGCCCTGGACGTGGTCGACGGTCTCCGGGTCCCCGGTGAGGACGGCGAGCCGCAGGTCGGGCCCGTACGCCTTCGCGGTGGAGCGGACGAAGGCCCACGCGTGCGTGACGCCCGACAGCGTGTGCAGCGGCAGGTCGACGATGCCGTGGCCGTGGTCGTCCTCGACGACCAGCGTCTCCTTGTGGGCGGCGAGCACCTCGCGCACGGCACGCGCGCGTGCGGCACCGACGGCGGCACCGGTCGGGTTCTGCGCGCGACTGGTGACGACGAGGGCGCGCGCGCCGGACGTCAGGGCCCGCTCCACGTCGTCGGGCAGCGGCCCCTCGTCGTCCACGCGGACCGGTACCGCCCGCAGGCCGAGCCCCGACACGAGGTCGAGCAGGCTGCCCCAGCCGGGGTCCTCGACGGCCACGGCGTCCCCCACCTTGAGGCGCACGGCGAGCACACGCTCGATGGCGTCGAGCGCCCCGGAGGTGACCGCGACCGGCCCGTCCGGCACGCCGTCCCGGTCGAGGGCGGCGCGCGCGTACCGTCCGAGCTCCGGGACCACCGGCGCCTCCCCGTACAGCGTCGGGGCCCGGTCCGCCTGCGCCGCGGCCGCCGTGAACACCTCGGTCAGCGGCGGCAGCAGGGTCACGTCCGGGTTGCCGCTGGCGACGTCCCGCACCCCGGGCGGCACGTCGAGGCGGCTGTACTCCCGGGCCGTCGTGGCCGGTTTGCTGCGTACGCGACTGCCGCGCCGCCCGGCCGTCTCGATCACCCCGCGCTCCCGCAGGGTGCGATACGCCGCCGCGACCGTATTCGGATTGACGCCGAGATGGGCCGCCAACTCCCGCATGGGAGGCAGCAGTCGCCCCGGCTCCAGCTCGCCGCGGCCCACCGCGCGCTCGACGCTCGCCGAGATCTCGGCTGCGCGACGGCCTTCGATCGGATACTCTCCTAGCACAAAGCACATTATGCACTAGTGCAATACTGGCGCCAACCGGGGCACCCCGTGCGGCGAGCGCCCCGCGAAGTGATGGAGAAGGACATGGAGACGACGACGCAGCCGGCCACGCCGGAGAACACCCCGTACGCACCGACCGACCGCACCGTCCCCACCCGCTCCCGCGACCGCGCCACGTACGACCGCGCGGAGGTGCACGCGATACTCGACGCGACGTACGTCTGCCACCTCGGCTTCGTGCGCGACGGCGCGCCCGTCGTGCTGCCGACGCTGTACGCCAGGGTCGGCGAGCGGCTGTACGTGCACGGGTCGACGGGTTCGCGACCGCTGCGGATGGCGGGTGCCGCACCGGAGGACGACCCGGGCCTGCCCGTGTGCCTGACCGTCACCCACGTCGACGGTCTGGTCCTGGCGCGCTCGGCCTTCCACCACTCCATCAACTACCGCTCCGTGATGGTGCACGGCATCGCCCGGCAGGTCACGGACCCCGATGAGAAGAGCACCGCCCTGGACGCCTTCGTCGACCACGTCGTGCCGGGCAGGTCCGCCGACTCCCGCCGCGCCGACGCCAAGGAGCTCGCCGCCACGGCCGTGCTCAGCCTCGACCTCGAAGAGGTGTCGGCGAAGATGCGCACGGGCGGCCCGAACGACGACCCGGAGGACATGGACCTGCCGTACTGGTCCGGCGTCGTTCCCCTGCGCAAGGGCTACGACCCCGTGATCCCGTCGGCCGACCTCGCCCCGGGCATCGAGGTCCCCGACTATCTGACGCGGCTCTGACCCGGCTCTGCCCCAGCTCTCAGGCGGCTCTGAGCGGTGCGGCTCGTCCGCTTCCAGGGCGTCGCGTCCCCGCCGCCCAGGAACAGCACCCCGAGCCCGGCGAGTTCCGCCCGGCCGGTGGCCGGACGTGATCCATGGAAGGCCCGCGCCAGGCGGCCGGGGGCAGAAGGGCGAGTGCGCGTGCGCGTGCGTGCATGATCGCCGGCCTAGGTGGCACGGCCGCTGCGGGACAACTCTTCTCCGGGCTCCGGGATGACGGCGTCCCCGGCCGGCTGCGGCTTCGCCGGTGTCGACGACTGGGCGATGAACGCGCCCGCGAGAACGATGGCACCGCCGACGAGTTGGGGCGCGGACAGGCGTTCGCCGAGCAGCACCCACGCCAGGACGGTCGCCACGACCGCTTCGAGGCACGCCACGACACCTGCCACGGCGGGCGACAGCCTGCGTACGGACACCACCCCGGTGACGTAGGCGACGACAGTCGTGAGGAGCACGATCCAGCAGAGGAGGAGCCAGGCGGGAACCATCGCGCCGTCCATGGCCGCGCTGCCGCCGAGCACCGACCAGTCCATGCCCCAGGGGCGGGCGACGACCGTGAGGACGACGGTGCCGACGAGCAGCCCGTACGCGATCACGCCGAGCGGGTCCGGCGCCTGGTCGCCCGCGTCACTGCCCTGGTCGGAGAGGACGAAGTAGCCGACCTGACAGCAGGCGGCCCCGAGCGCGAGCAGCAGGCCGACGGCGTCGAAGCTCAGGCCCGCCCACACCTCGACGACACAGGCGAGACCGCCCACGGCGAGCACCACGCCGAGGGCGGCGGCCCTGGTGACGGGCCTGCGCTGGACGAACCGCACCCAGCCGAGAACCAGGGCGGGAGCGAGGTACTCGACGAGCAGGGCGACGCCGACGGGGATGCGGGAGATCGCGGCGAAGTAGCAGGCCTGCACACCGGCGACGGCGAGCAGGCCGAAGCCCGCGAGCAGCACGGGCCGCTGTCTGACGAGCGCGCGGTGGCGCCAGGCCACCGGCAGCATCACCAGGGCGGCGCCCGCCACCCGCAGCCACACCACGTGCAGCGAGTCGAGGCCTTCCCCGATCAGGGGCTTCGCGGCGACACCCGAGCCGCCGAACGCGAACGCCGACAGCAGGGCGAGGCCGAGGCCGAGCCCCCTGCCACGCTCCGGCTGCCCTGCCGCACCGCCCTGCGACTTCTTTCGAGTCCCGAACACCGGCACATGATGACAGCCGACGTCATGACCGTCATCTTTGATGACCCCTGTCTCAACGGACGGACACGGCCGGATGAACACGACTGGGCAGACACAGCCGGACATCCAAAGCACACCGAACCGCCCGAGCCAACCCCGCGGTCCCGCCCCACGACGGCCCCACGGCCTCCCCGTAGCCGCCCTATGACCGATCCATAGCCGCCCTGTGACCGATCCACGACTGCCCCCACGGCAGCCCCTCGGCCACCCCCGGCCGGGCCGGAACTCAGCCCCCCAAACCCGCCCCCGACCCGTACCCGAACTCGCCCTCCGCGTCGATCCGTCGCAGCAGCTCCGCCACGTCGACCCCCGCGCGGCGCAGCACCTCGACCGCGCGGCACTCCGCGTCAGTGGCCAGGGCCACCAGCAGGTCGACGCCGTCGGCCTGCGCCTCGCCGCGCAGCACGGCCCGCTCCAGAGCGGCCTCCATCGCCCCCGCGGCAGCGGGCGACAGAACCGTTTCTTTGGCCGCGGCCACCAGGGGAACGGCACCCGAGTCCTCCACGGTGCCCTGCCACTGAAGCCCGTACCCGATGCTGCGCTGGACGAGGTAGCCGAGGAGGCGTGCGACCTGTGGCCCGCCGTCGAAGACGGCCCGTACCCGTGGTTCGTGTTCGAGCAGCGAGTGCAGCAGGTGGGCCGTGTCGATCTGCCGGTCCCCGTCGCGCAGCGCACGCCGGCGCGCGCCGGCCGTCACCGGGGCCAGCGCCGCGTTCAGGCCGGATTCTGTGTCTGCGGGGGTCGGACCGGGTTCGGCGCCCTGGGGAGTACGGCTTTGCACACCCCCACCCCATCAGCCCTCCGGCGACCCGGACATCGGCGGTGGGAAGCATTTCGCCGTCCGACACAGGGTGGGCATGAACGACCGGGTTGTCCTCCTTACGGATGACATCGCACCGTTCCCCCAGGTGGGGCGCGCGCCGCCTTGCTTCGCGCCGGGTACGCAACCACCGTGCACCGGCGCTCGTCGTCACAGGCATGGAGAGCGGGTGTTGGCTGGTCACCCTGCCTGCCATCGACGGCAGGCAGTACGTGTACCGGGTGTACGCCCCCGCGGACGCGTTGCTCGCCGACCTGTTCTGGGAGGCCTGGCACTGCCACGACGAGGGGCCCTTCCCTCGGGCCTTGGACCTCTTCGACGCGGCAGTGATACAGCACGTCGGATAGGACGGACAGGACGGACGGAGGGCTGGCGGGCCCCGCAGACCCGACAGGCAGACCCGGCAGGCCCCTCAGGACCGGCAGACCCGACAGGCCCCGCAGACCCGACAGGCCCCGCAGACCCGACAGGCCGGATAGAACGCACAGGTCAGCCAACCGGGCGCCCCAGCAAGGGACAACGGTCGCGGTCGTGACCACTACCGTGACCGCCCCCCGAGGACCGCCTACGCCCCGGCCGCCCCCACGACCACCGTCGCGTACAGCTCCTCATCCGTCACGACCCACGCCCCGAGACCCGCTCCCCGCACGGCCGCGAGCGCCGCCGGCACCTGGCGCTCGCTCGTCTCGAACAGCAGCCGTCCGCCCGGCGCAAGCCATCGCGGCGCGTCCGCGGTCACCCGGCGCAGCACGTCGAGCCCGTCTGCGCCCCCGTCGAGGGCCACCCGCGCCTCGTGCTCGCGGGCCTCCACCGGAAGCAGCGCCACCTCGTCCGACGGTACGTAGGGGACGTTCGCGAGCAGTACGTCGACGCGGCCCGCGAGCCGCTCGGGCAGCGCCGCGTAGAGGTCGCCCTCGTGGACGTGGCCCGCCGCGGCTCCGACGTTGCGGCGGGCGCAAGCGACCGCGGCCGGATCGACATCCGCCGCGTGCAGTTCGACCCGCCCGAGCGCGGCGGCGAGCGCCGCGCCCAGCGCACCCGAACCGCAGCACAGGTCGACCACGACGGCACCGGGCCCGGCGAGCGACGCCGCCTCACGGACGAGGAATTCCGTGCGGCGACGCGGCACGAACACGCCGGGGTCGACGGCGATCCGCAGCCCGGCGAACTCGGCCCACCCCACGACGTGCTCCAGCGGAAGCCCGCTCACCCTGCGCGCCACCATGGCGTCGAGGTCGTCGGCGTCCGACGCCGCCGCGAGCAGCACGTCCGCCTCGTCCTCGGCGAACACGCAGCCGGCCACGCGCAGGCGCTCGACGACGGCGGAGTGGACCGTCAGGGGCATCAGGGGCCTTTCCACGCTCCGGGCAAAGAAGCCCACCCTACCGAGAGCGCCGAGCAGACAGAGCCGACGAGGCCGCCTCGGCCGAAGTCGGCGCGGAGCACGTATCGAGGCACTGGTGGAGAAGAGAAGAGTGGAGAAGATCTGGGCGCAGCGCACCGACTTCTCCTCGTACGGGCAGTGGAACACCGCCCACACCAGCTTCCCCGCCGCGCTGAACGAGTCGCCGCGGAAGCTGAGCGGCCTGGTGACCCGACCCGACCGGGACGGCCGGGCACCCCGACCGACGCGGCCAGGTGGCCCGACCGGCAAGGCCAGGTGGCTCGACCGCCCCAGCCAGGTGACCTGGCCGCGCGGCCAGGTGACCCAGCGGTCCGGCCGGGCCGAGCCGCCTCAGTCCTCATCGGCAAGGATCAGATACAGCTTCTTGCGGGCGTCGTTGATGACGGCGAGCGCCTTCTCGCGCTGCTCCTTGGAGCCGGTCTTCCAGACCTGACCGAAGGCCTCCATCAGACCGAAGCCGGCCTGCCGGATCTCGGTCAGGGCCTCCCAGTCGACTCCGCGCCCGGCCTCTTCCCAGGGCGCGTCCGGACCTTCGGCGGCCGCCTCGCGACCGGCGTCGGTGAGCGAGAAGAGCTTCTTGCCGCCCTCGCTCTCGCTGATGATCAGGCCCTCGTCCTCCAGGAGCTGAAGGGTCGGGTAGACGGAACCGGGGCTGGGCTTCCACGCCCCGCCGCTGCGCTCGGCGATCTCCTGGATCATCTCGTAGCCGTGCATCGACCGGTCCTTCAGGAGGGCCAGGATCGAGGCGCGCACGTCGCCGCGGCGCGCCCTGCCCCGGGGCCCGCCCCGTCCACCGCGACCGCCGCCCCAGGGGCCACCGCCGCCGAAGCCGGGTCCGAACGGGCCGAACGCCGCGCGCCGCCCCTCGAAGCCTTCGCGGCCCTCGCGACCGGGCCCGTACGGGCCGCGCCCGTGCCCGTGTCCATGCCGGTGCTCGTGTTCAAAACCGTGGGAACGCATATCAATCATCCCTTTCGTGCTTCTTCGTTCGTCTTGCTGCTCCGTACTGGACGTTTCGTTGCTCCGTACTGGAGAAACCGCGACATCTTTGATCAGTCGCGATGCCTCAACGATATATCGAGACTGTTCGCCTGGCAACCCCGCGCCGAACATCAACGCCGACTGTCCCTCGTACGCACGTACGCACGTACGCATGGCCAAAATGACGCCGACACTCGCAACTCATGCCAGTACGACGGAATTGGCCTTGGCCGAAGACCCGATCGGCCCCCTAGCGTCGCCTCATGACTGCTGACGCCGCCCCCCGTACCTCGCCGCCCCGTGACCGCCGCGACCACACCGCCGCACGGACCCGTATCCGCGTCGTGGACGCCTTCGCCGAGCGGCCCTTCACCGGCAATCCCGCCGGTGTCGTGCTCCTGGACGCCTTTCCCGGCGACACCTGGCTCCAGCAGGTGGCCGCGGAGGTCAACCACGCCGAGACCGCGTTCGCACACCGGCTGCCCGCGGGCGGCACGGCCGACTGGGCGCTGCGGTGGTTCACGCCCGCCACCGAGGTGGACCTGTGCGGCCACGCCACGCTGGCCACCGCGCACGTCCTGCACACCACGGGCACCGCCACCGGCACCGTGCGCTTCGCCACCCGGGCCGGCGTGCTGCTCGCCACCGCCCACGCCGACGGCTCGATCACGCTCGACTTCCCGACCGCGCCCCTGATCCCGGCCGCGCTCCCGGACCAGGCGGTCGATGCCCTGGGAGCCGAGCCCCTCTCCGTCCACGACACCGGGCCCCACCTGGGCGACCTGCTGGTGGAACTGGCCGACGAGAAGACGGTCCGCGCGCTCGCGCCGGACCACCGGGCCCTCGCCCGGCACTCCCGGCGCGGCGTCATCGCGACGGCGGCCGCCGAGGACCCGTCCCGGGGGTACGACTTCGTCTCACGCGGCTTCTTCCCGGGCGTCGGCATCGACGAGGACCCCGTGACGGGCAGCGCGCACACCGCGCTCGCCCCGTTCTGGAGCGCCCGCCTCGGCCGCGACGACCTGACGGGCCTACAGGCGTCGGCGCGCTCCGGCCTCGTCCGTACCGCCGTACGCGGCGACCGCACCCTCCTGACCGGCAACGCGGTGACGGTCATCGAGGGCGATCTGCTGGCGTGACATCACGGGCGCGGACGGTCGGCAGGCATGCCATCACGGGCGCGTACGGCCTGAAGGCCGGACGAGGCCCGGCCGCCACCGGTACCCGCATCGCATCGCACCGCACCGCATCGCACGTCACCGCACCGTGCCGTACCACCACACGCCCCGGGCCGGGCACCGACGGCGGCCCGGCCCGGGGGTCCGCACCGTCAGGCCGTCGGCAGCCACCCCACCTTGCCCGCGAGCAGCGCGTAGCCCACGAACGCCCCGATGTCGAGCAGGGAGTGAGCCACCACGAGCGGCCCGACCCGGCCCCACCGCCGGTACAGGAGTACGAAGACCACACCCATCGCCATGTTGCCGACGAATCCGCCGATGCCCTGGTACAGGTGGTACGAGCCGCGCAGCACCGAACTCCCGGCCAGTGCCGCCGTCGGCGTCCAGCCCAACTGGTCGAGGCGGCGCAGCAGATAGCCGACGACGATCACCTCCTCCAGGACGGAGTTCTGGAGCGCGGAGAGCACGAGCACGGGGTACTTCCACCAGACGTCCGGCAGGTCCTCCGGCACCACCGTGAGGTTGAAGCCGAGACCGCGGGCCGCCAGATAGAAGGCGATGCCGGTGGAGCCGATGACCGCCGCCACCACGGTCCCCCGGCCGAGGTCGGGCCAGGGCCTGCTCCGGTCGAAGCCGATGGCCCGCAGCCCCGAGCCCTCACGCAGCAGGAAGTGAGCGACCAGCGCCACGGGCACGAGCGCCGTGGTGATGCCGAACAGCTGCCAGGCGAGATCGAGCCAGGGACGCCCGGGAGCGGCCGACGAGTTGAGGGTCGCCGCCTGGTCCTTGAGACCTCCGGGCCGTGTGACCGAGCCGACAAAGCTGATCAGCGCGGACACTCCGCTCGCGCCCAGCGAGAGCGCCAGGACGAGCAGCGTCTCGTCCCTGAGGAACCGCCGCGAGAGCCCCGCCTCGGAAAAAGAACCGGCCATAGGCCCCGGCTCCGCTTGCACCCCTGCCTCCAGTTGAGTAATCCCGCCGCATCCCCGCCCCCGTGCCACTAGGGTCTCGAAGGACCAGGTTCTCGAAAAAACTTACGAACCACGTGTGCGACAGGCCGAGGGGACGAACGCCGACCGTGCCGTGTCGGCCCCCGCCATCGGGGAGGACAGCACGCCATGGGACGTCACAGCTTGCCCGATGGGCGCAGGACGGGAGCAGCCGACCCACCTCCACGGGGCGGCGTGCGCACCGTGGCCGCGGGCCGCAGGCGCACGGTGGCTCTCACCACGGCCCTCGTCCTGAGCCTCGCCGCGGGTACGGCGGTCGCGGTCCGTGCCGGGTTCGGGCCCTTCGGCGGCTCGTGCAGCGACGACGCAGTACGTCTGGACGTCGTCGCCGCGCCCGCCGTGGCCCCGGCCCTGCGCGCCGCCGCCGGTCACGTACGTGAGCGGGACGTCACCTCGGACGGCCACTGCATGGACATCCGGGTCGCCGCGCGGGAACCGTACAAGGTCGCCGACGAGCTCCGCCGCGAGGAGTCCGAGCCCGCGTACGACGTGTGGGTGCCCGACTCGGCGCTCTGGATCCAGCGCGCCGACCCCGGCGACGGCAGTACGCAGGTGTCGCCCGCGGGCACCGTCGCCTCCTCGCCGATCGGCGTGGGCATGGTGAAGTCCGCCGCCGACGCCCTCGGCTGGCCCCGGAAGACCTACACCTGGGCGCAGTTGGCGGGCGCGGCGACGGGCGGTGACGAGCTGCGCCTGGGCGCGGCCGACCCGGCACGCAGCGCGAGCGGGCTCCTCGCCCTGACCAGACTCGGCACGTCACCCACCGATCCCGACGCATCGAACTCCCCGGATCCCGGCTCCTCCGAACCGGGCTCCTCCCGCCCCGGCTCCTCCGACTCCGGCTCCGGCTCCGGCGGACCGGACGCCCCCGGCTCCGACTCCGACTCCTCCGGATCCGACGCCCGCGGATCAGAAAGGACCGGAACCGACGCCCAAGAGCCGAACACACCGGACCCCGGCTCCCACGACGCCGGCATCCGTGCCGCCGCCACCGCCAAGACCCTGGCGCATCGCACCGCCGACAGCGACAGCAGGCTCCTGGACACCCTCCCCCACGACTCCTCCGGCGCCGAACGCGGCAACCCGCGCCGCAACCAGGCCCTGATCCTGTCCGAGCAGGCCTCGTTCACGCACAACGCGTCCGGCGACGGGGAACGCTCCCTCGACCTCTTCTACCCGAAGGACGGCTCGCCGGCCCTCGACTTCCCGTACACGCTCATCCGCGAACGGGACCTGTCCACCGACGAGAGCCGTGCCGCGCTGCGGTTCATGACGCTGTTCAGCGACGACGTGGGCCGGTGCATCCTGCACCGGTACGGGTTCCGCACCGAGGGGACGCAGCCGTCGGCCGCGCTCGTGACGGCGGCGGGCGGCCGCAGCCCACAGCCGTACCGGCGCGACGCGGCCGACCCGCCCTCCGACAAGGAGGTGCAGGAGACCCTCGGCATGTGGACCATCACGGTCCGGAGCGCGCGCTTCATCACAGTGGTCGACGCCTCGGACTCCATGCGGCAGCTCGTGCCGGGACGCGGCGAGTCCCGCATGGACATCACGAAGTCCGCGCTGCTCCAGGCGCTCACGGGGTTCACGGACGACGACGAGATCGGTCTGTGGGAGTTCGCGACGCGCCTGGACGGCGACCGCGACCACCGCGAGCTGGTGCCCACCGGCCGGCTCGGCGACCGCGCGGACCGGAGCGAGGGCGGGGGCACCCACCGCGACCGGCTCGTCGAGGCCTTCCGCGGGCTCCAGCCCGTCCCCGGCGGGGCGACGGGTCTGTACGACACGACCCTGGCCGCGTACGAGAAGGCCCGCGAGGGCTACGCGGCCGGCAGGTTCAACACGCTCGTGCTGCTCACCGACGGCGTGAACCAGGACCCCGACAGCATCTCGCGCGGGGAACTCGTCTCCCGGCTGCGCGCGCTCGCCGACCCGCGGAAGCCCCTGCCCGTCATCGCGATCGCGGTCGGCCCCGACGCCGACGAACGCGAGGCCGACCAGATCGCCCGCGCGACCGGCGGCTCCGGCCACGAGGTAGACGACCCGGCACAGATCCACTCCGTGATCCTCAAGGCGATCACGCAAGCGGGCACACCGCAGTGAGACGACGCGCAGCGCCCCAGACCCACGGGCGACGGGCGACGGGCGACGGGCGACGGGCAACAGGCAACAGGCAACAGGCAACAGGCAACAGGCAACAGGCAACAGGCAACAGGCAACAGGCAACGCGCATGCGGAGTCCCCTGGCCCACAAACCCTCGGCCCCGCCCACGAACCCTCGGCCCCGCCCCCCCAAGCCCTCGGTCCCCGTGCACCACCCCGCCCCAAACGCCTCAGCGCCGCGGCAACGCAGGTTCCGGCAGCCCCACCGGCCAGGTGTGCACGGGCTCACCCGCGTGCATCAGCTCGGAGTAGCGCCGCGTCGTCGCCGCGAGTGCCGCGTCCCGCTCAAGGCCGCGCTCCAGGGCCCGGTGGTAGGTCGCCGTCTGCCAGGAGGCGCCGTTGACCCGCCTGCGGCACCGCTCCTCGATCACGCCGAGATACAGGTCGCGGTCGGCGGGCTCCACGCCCCATGCGTCCAGGCCCGCAGCGGCCAGCGGCAGCAGTTCGTCCCGTACGAGATCGACGGCGGCCACCTGCGCCGTACCGCCGTAGCGCCCGCGCCGCGGCCACTCCAGACGCGCCTCGATGCCGTGACGGCAGGCGGTGTCGAAGTTGCGGGCCGCGGCCTCGAACGGCAGCCGTGACCACACCGGCCGCGCCTCCTCGGCGAGCGCCCTGACCACGCCGTAGTAGAAGGCCGCGTTAGCGATCACATCGGTGACGGTGGGCCCCGCGGGCAGGACCCGGTTCTCCACCCGCAGGTGCGGCACGCCGTCCGCGATGCCGTACACGGGCCGGTTCCAGCGGTACACCGTGCCGTTGTGCAGGGTGAGCTCGCCCAGTTGGGGCACGCCGCCCGCGTCCAGGACGGCCAGCGGGTCCTCGTCCTCGCGCAGCGGGATCAGCGCCGGGAAGTACCGCAGGTTCTCCTCGAAGAGCTCGTAGGCACTGCTGATCCAGCGCTCGCCGAACCAGGAGCGGGGCCGCACCCCCTGCGCCTGGAGCTCGGGCGGCCGGGTGTCCGTGGACTGCAGGAACAGCGGGGGCCGCGACTCGCGCCACAGCTCGCGTCCGAACAGGAACGGCGCGTTGGCTCCGACGGCGACCTGCGCCGCGGCCACGGCCTGCGCGGCGTTCCACACGGAAGCGAACTTCCCCGGCGTCACCTGGAGGTGCAGTTGCACGGACGTACAGGCCGCCTCGGGTGCGATCGACGCGAACGTGCACGTCAGCCGTTCCACGCCCTCGATGTCCAGCGAGAAGCTCTCTCCGCGTGCCGCCACGATCTGATCGTTGAGCAGGGTGTAGCGGTCGGCGTCGGAGAGATTCGCGGATACCAGGTCCTGCCGCGAGAGCGTCGGCAGAATGCCGATCATCACGATCCCCGCGTCCACCTCGATCGCTTTTCGATGGGCATAGCCGAGGCCCGTGCGCAGCTCTTCGGCGAGGCGGTCAAGAACACGTCCGCCCAACCGGTGCGGGGCAATGTTCACTTCCAGATTGAACATTCCGAGCTCGGTCTGGAAATCGCGGCTCGCGATACGCTCGAGAACTTCAGCATTCATCATTCTCGGCATCCCGTCGGGACCCGCCAGATTCAGCTCTATCTCCAGGCCCATCAGATTCTTGGGCCGGTCGAACCGCCGCTCCTCCAGGAGTCGGCCCAGTCCGGCCAAGCACTCCTGCAGCTTGATCCGGTACTGATGGCGATCGGACAGGTCGAACGTTTCTGCCGCGACCTTCTCCCCCATCGAAGCGTCCCTCCTCGGATGGGCCGCCGGCGACCCGGCCGCTGCTGTGAACGAGGCTGCTGTGAACGAGGCTGCTGTGTACGAGGCTGCCGTGTACGAGGGATGATGCCCAGCCGATGTGATCTATAACGCCCCTCGCGGGCCCCCGGGCCCCTATGGTGGAGTGAGTTTCCGTGCGGCACATTCACGGGGCATGAAGTGACGGGCGGTTTTCGATCCTCCGGTTGTGGTGAAAAAAACCGATGAGAATCAGCCGACCGCGCCCACGGGAAATATCGAGGCCATGACTGGGAACGGGGATCCGGAATCGGGAGAAAAGCCGCAGAGGCGCGACTGGATAGCGACTGGATAGCGACTTGCCGACGCTATCCGGAGCGGCTAGTTGAAACAATGCCTGAACATATGTCGTATAAACTCCGCGGTTGAGGCAGAGAGTTTGGCGCCAGCGGTCCCCCTGCCCCCGCCCCGCCCCTCTGGCCCAGAGCTGACAGCGTCGTCCGCACCTGCCCCCGCGCCACCGTGCCTGTCGAATGAGAGAGGCGACCCACCATGCCCCTGTACGTCCCCCCGGCTCCCGCGCCCGCCCTGCGCAGCGTCCTCACCGCCCTCGGCTCCCCGACCGCCGTCCGCGCGGCCCGCACCCCGTCCCTGTGTGCGGCCAAGGGCCCCACGAGCGCGGAACTGCCCCTGCCCGTACATGAGTTGGACCGCGTCACGGCAGCCGGCACATCCCCGACGAAGCTCACCGGCTGGCGCTTTCTGATCCGCAGCGGCGAACGTACGGTGGCCGCTGCGGACACCATGCTCACACCGGACGGCTGGGCGTTCTCGCACTTCTGCGAAGGCCCCTACATCGCCTCCGCCGAGCGGGCCCTGCGCCACGCCGAGGCCATGCCCACGGCCTACCAGCCCCGGCTGCTCTCCGTACCCGAGCTCTACATGCTCACGCTGTGGCTGCACGCCGACTGCACGGACGACGGCGCCGCCGGTTCCCTCGCCCCCACCGACCTGCTCGTGCCGCTCGCCCCCGCGCCCCCGGGCATCGCGGCCCACCGCCCGCACCGCGCCGCCGACCTGCTGCCCGTGCTCACCCACCGGCTCACTCCGGCACCGCTCCTGGGTTCGCCCGCCTGACGTCCCGGCCGCCCCCGGCCACGCCACCTCCACCACGCGCTCCAGGTCTCGGCGAGCCAGGCTCGAGTCTCATGCCTTGCCGAGGCCTGCCGAGTGCTGCACTGTGCTGCCCGGCACCCTGTCGCACCCGGTTGCCCGACCGGACTAGCCCACTTCGGCTATGTCGAACCACCCGAAGAGACAGGGAAGTTGGGCTGAACCGTCCGGGCGGGTGATACGTCATTAAGCAGTAGGAACCCGCTGCAGCAAAATCCCTGCGGAATCACGCTCGTAGGGCAACACTGGATCGGACCGACGAAAACGGGGGAACGGCCATGAACACCTCAGCGAGCCGTGCAACAGACGTCTCAGCCATCACGACCCAGCGAAAGAACCCTTCCATGTGCCAGCACCAGCCACCCTGCCCGACAGCCGAATCCGCCGACCGGGAAGCCGCGTTGCTCACGGCGCACCATCCCGAGCAGGGCTGGAGTCTGCTGTGCAACGGCGTCCTGCTCTTCGAGGACACCGGTGAGCTGCTGCCGAACGGCGAGATCATCGCCCCGCACCGACCGCTGGGCACCAACCAGGTGATGACGGCCGCCTGAGCCGTCCGCACCACGCACACGAAGGGCCGGCCCGGACTTCCGTCCGAACCGGCCCTCACTCATGTCCGCCTCAGGTCCGCCGGCACCGCACGACCGGTGCCGACGTCATCACTGCTGCCGTCGCCTCAGTCCTCGTACGCATCCATCAGTCCTCGTACGCATCCAGGGGCGGGCACGAGCAGACCAGGTTCCGGTCGCCGTACGCCTGGTCGATGCGGCGCACCGGCGGCCAGTACTTGTCCGCCACCACCACTCCGGCGGGGAAGACGGCCTCCTCGCGGGTGTAGCCGTGCTCCCAGTCGCCGCCGAGCGCGGCCGCGGTGTGCGGGGCGTTGGACAGCGGGTTGTCGTCCGCGGGCCAGGCGCCGCTCGCGACCTTCTCGATCTCGCCGCGGATGGCGATCATCGCCTCGCAGAACCGGTCGAGCTCGTCCAGGTCCTCGCTCTCCGTCGGCTCGATCATCAGCGTGCCCGCGACCGGGAAGGACATCGTCGGCGCGTGGAAGCCGTAGTCGATCAGGCGCTTGGCGATGTCGTCGACGCTGACGCCCGTGGCCTTGCTGAGCGGACGCAGATCGATGATGCACTCGTGCGCGACGAGGCCGCCGGGACCGGTGTAGAGCACCGGGTAGTGCGGCTCGAGGCGCTTGGCGATGTAGTTCGCCGAGAGCACGGCGACCTGCGTGGCGCGCTTGAGGCCCTCGCCGCCCATGAGGCGTACGTACGCCCAGGAGATCGGCAGGATGCCGGCCGAGCCCCACGGGGCCGCGGAGATCGGGCCGATGCCCGTCTCGGGACCCGCGGCGGGCTGCAGCGGGTGATTGGGCAGATACGGGGCGAGGTGCCCGCGCACGGCCACCGGGCCGACGCCGGGGCCGCCGCCGCCGTGCGGGATGCAGAACGTCTTGTGCAGGTTCAGATGCGAGACGTCGCCGCCGAAGTGGCCGGGCTTGGCGAGGCCCACCAGCGCGTTGAGGTTGGCGCCGTCGACGTACACCTGGCCGCCCGCGTCGTGCACGGCCGCGCAGATGTCGGCGACGTGCTCCTCGAAGACGCCGTGCGTGGACGGGTAGGTGATCATGAGGACGGCGAGCTGGTCGCGGTACTGCTCGATCTTGGCGCGCAGGTCGTCGACGTCGATCTCGCCGTCGTCCGCGGTCTTCACCACGACGACCTTCATGCCCGCCATCACGGCGCTGGCGGCGTTCGTGCCGTGTGCGGAGGACGGGATCAGGCACACGGTCCGCTGGTCGTCGCCGTTGGCGCGGTGGTAGCCGCGCACCGCGAGCAGTCCGGCGAGCTCGCCCTGCGAACCCGCGTTGGGCTGCAGCGACACCTTGTCGTACCCGGTGACCTCGGCGAGCCGCTCCTCCAGCTCACGGATCAGCGTCAGATAGCCCTGCGCCTGCTCGGCGGGCGCGAAGGGGTGCAGCTGGCCGAACTCCGGCCAAGTGACCGGCTCCATCTCCGTGGTCGCGTTGAGCTTCATCGTGCAGGAGCCCAGCGGGATCATGCCGCGGTCGAGCGCGTAGTCGCGGTCGGCGAGCCTGCGCAGGTAGCGCAGCATCGCGGTCTCGGAGCGGTACTGGTGGAACACGGGGTGGGTGAGGTACGCGTCGGTGCGCAGCAGACCGTCCGGCAGCGAGTCCGCGGTGGCGGCGTCGAGCGTCTCCACGTCGGCCTCGACGCCGAACGCCGTCCAGACCGCGGACAGCTGCGCGCGCGTGGTGGTCTCGTCGCACGCGAACGACACCGTGTCGGCGTCCACGAGGTGGAGGTTGACGCCGCCCTCGCGGGCCGCGCCCACGACGTCGGCGGCCCGGCCCGGGACCCGGACCGTCAGCGTGTCGAAGTACGCCTGGTGCACGACCTCGACGCCGCCGGCCTTCAGGCCCTCGGCGAGGAGCGTCGCGTACCGGTGGGTGCGCCGGGCGATCGTCCGCAGGCCCTCGGGGCCGTGGTAGACGGCGTACATGCCGGCCATGACGGCGAGCAGCACCTGTGCGGTACAGATGTTGCTGGTCGCCTTCTCGCGGCGGATGTGCTGCTCGCGGGTCTGCAGCGCGAGCCGGTAGGCCTTGTTGCCGTCGGCGTCGACGGACACGCCCACGAGCCGCCCCGGCAGGCTGCGGGCGAACTTCTCGCGCACCGCCATGTACCCGGCGTGCGGTCCGCCGAAGCCCATCGGGACGCCGAAGCGCTGCGTGGTGCCGACGGCGATGTCCGCGCCGAGCTCGCCGGGCGAGGTGAGCAGCGTGAGCGCCAGCAGGTCGGCGGCCACGGAGACTATCGCTCCCAGCTCGTGGGCCCGGTCGATGAGCGGCTTGATGTCCCGTACGGCTCCGGAGGCGCCGGGGTACTGGAGGAGCACGCCGACCACACCGCGCTCGGCGACCTCGGCCGGGATGCCGTCGGTCAGGTCCGCGACGACGACCTCGACGCCGGTCGGTTCGGCCCGGGTCCGGATCACGGCGACGGTCTGGGGCAGTACGTCGGCGTCGACGAGGAAGACACCGTTCTTGACCTTGCCGAGGCGCCGGGAGAGCGCCATGGCCTCGGCCGCCGCGGTGCCCTCGTCGAGCAGCGAGGCGCCGGAGGTGGGCAGTCCGGTCAGTTCGGCGACGACGGTCTGGAAGTTGAGCAGCGCCTCCAGGCGGCCCTGCGAGATCTCCGGCTGGTACGGCGTGTAGGCCGTGTACCAGGCGGGGTTCTCCATCACGTTCCGCAGGATCACGGGCGGCGTGAACGTGCCGTAGTAGCCGAGGCCGATCATCGAGTCGAGGACCTGGTTGCGGTCCGCGAGGGAGCGCAGCTCGGCGAGCACCTCGGCCTCGGTACGCGCGCCGGGCAGCTCCAGGGCCTCGGCGTTCTTGATCACGTCCGGTACCGCGGCGGCCGTGAGCTCGTCCAGCGAGCCGTAGCCGACCTGGGCGAGCATCTTGGCGCGGGCTTCGGCGTCGGGTCCGATGTGCCGGTGCTCGAAGGGGATTCCCTGCTCGAGCTGCGAGAGCGGCGTACGAGGGGTGGCGGTCATTGCGGAGGCCTCCTGGTCTGACACGACCTGCGAGGGGCACCACGGCGCGGGTACCCGGACGGCCTCCCCCTCTGTCATCTCAACCTGAGAGCTTCACAGCGCCGCCGTGCGGAGGCACTGCTTTCACCGTCGGTGAGGAAGGGTTTCGAACGTGCCCGCCCGGCGCCCGCCCTGCTTTCCAGAGTGACCTCGTCCGTGCGGTACAGGGGCCTGAGAGATTCCGGGGAGGAGTTGCTCCTTCGGCGCCTCCGGTGCTGCCACCGAAGAGCTCTCCCGCACGGGGTCAACAGCCGCCTGCCAGCCTACCAGCGAGGTCCGTGGCCGGTCCCTCGAGTGGCCGCCTGCCTAGATGTGCTCTTTCGTAGTGATTACGAACAAAATCCGACTGAAACCCAAACGAGGTTAGAACTGGTACGGACGGCATTTAAACCAGTACAGACAAGCATGAGCGAATTGCGAACCGTTGGAGGGCCCGTGCAGACCGACATCGATCCGCGCAACCTGATCGGCCGCAAGGCGTTCGACCGCGACGGAGCCAAGATCGGCACGATCGACGAGGTCTACCTCGACGACGCCACCGGTGCCCCGGAGTGGGCGGCGATACGCACGGGCCTGTTCAGCAGGGACGCCTTCGTGCCCCTGGAACCCAGTGAGCTGGTGCAGGACGGCACCCTGCGCATCCCCTTCGAGCGGGCCCTCATCAAGGACGCCCCCGACTTCGGCGTCGGCCGCCACCTCTCCCCCGAACAGGAGCTCCAGCTCTACCGCCACTACGGCCTAGACCTGGCCCCGCCACCGCCCCCACCGGACATGGACTTCGGCCACACGCCCAGGACCACCGAAGCCTGAACGCGCCCTACCGGGCGGCTCCGCGCCGTTTCGGGGGCGCCCTCTCGCCTGGCTGCCGGGGGGTGGGGCCTGCGCGGGGCCTAGCTGCGGGCCTGAGGCCCGCGTGGCGTGGCTTGGGGCCAGCGTTGCGGGCCCAAGGCCTGCGCTGTGGGCCTGGAGCCAGCATTGCGCTGCGGGCCCGAGGCCTGCGCCGGGACCAGGGGGCCTGCGGTGCGGGCCTGCCGCTGGCGGCGCGGATCAGGGGGCGGCGGTGCAGAGCAGAGGCAGACCAGAGGCCAGCGCTGCGGGCCGAAGCTGGCGGTCCCCGACCCAAAGCCTTCGTCGCCCGCCTGAGCACCCTCCCGGTGCAGCACAGCCCCGCTCACACCCACGGCAGCCTCGTCCCGCCGGACAGGACCTCCCCCGCCCCCGTGCTCTCCCCCGCTGGCCGCCCCGCCCCTTCCAGCGTCCCGGAGCTCGCGGCCGCCCGGCTCCACGCCCGCGGCCCCCTGCGGGACACAGCGCCGAGCCACAGCGGCACGGCGGCCTCGCAGCACGGCGGCCTCGCGGCACGGCGGCACAGCGGCGCGACGGCGCGGCAGCACAGCGGTACGGCGACGGCGCGACGTAACAGCGCAGCGACGGTGCCGCAGCGCCCGTCAGCGCCCGCCGCAGCCGTCCGTCCCAACCTCCCCCTGCAAGGGACACCCCCGTCAAGGCGCAGGAGCCGCAGTCCGCCCCGAGCCCGACACCGGCAGCCCCGCTTCCGGGCCGGCCGCCGAGACCCCCTCCCCCGGACCGGAAGGCTCCACGAGCGGGAGCGGATCCGATGGCTCCAGTTCCGGATCGTCGGTACGGAATGTGCGTACCCGACCGGGCACCGACTGCGGTGTCTCGAACCGCACCGTGACCCGCCCCAGGCCGCTCCCCTGGACCCACCCGGCCCCGTGCACGGCATGCCGCACGTCGTGCCCCGAGGGCCACCGGCGCTCCGCGGGCGGCACGGGCTCGGCCCCACCGGAATCGGCCCCGCCGGTACCAGCCCCACCGGGCTCGGCCCGGCCCGGCTCGCCCCCGGCGGTGCCCTCGTCCCCCGCCCCCTCGGGAAGCAGCGCGCCACCGTCCCCCTGGGCGGCCCCATGCGGAACATCCATCCCGGCGGCCTCCGCCGCCTCCGCCTCCGCCTTCGCCTGGGCCTGCGCGAACAGGTCCTCCTGCGTGTAGTCGGCGAGCCCGCTCACGCCGACGCCGAGCAGCCGCACACCCCCCGTGGTGTCCACGGACTCCAGGAGCCGCGCGGCGGCCTCACGCACCACACCGGGGTCGTCCGTGGGCCCCCGCAGCGTCTCGGACCGCGTCAGCGTCGAGAAGTCGAACCGCCGCACCTTCAGCACGATGGTCCGCCCGGAGTGCCCCGCGGCCCGCAACCGCTGCACACACCGGTCGGCGAGGCGGGCGACCTCCATCCGCACCCGCACCCGGTCGTGGATGTCCACGTCGTACGTGTCCTCGACGCTGACCGACTTGGTGTCCCGCTCGGCCACCACGGGCCGCTCGTCGTGCGCCAACGCCATCGCGTACAGCGCGCCCCCGTGCGCCTTGCCGAGGAGCCGCACCAGTTCGTCCTCGCCCGCCTCGGCGATCTCCCCGACGGTGGTGATGCCGGCTCTTCGCAGATGGTCCCCCGTCGCCGGCCCCACACCCGGCAGCGTCCGCACCGTCATGGGCGCCAGCAGCTCCCGCTCCGTGCCGGGGGCTATCAGCGCGAGCCCGTCCGGCTTGGCCTCCTCGGAGGCGATCTTCGCCAGCATCTTGGACGCGGCGAGCCCCACCGACCCCGTCAGCCGCGTCACCCGCAGGATGTCCGCCCGCAGCCGCTCCCCCACGACCCGAGCCGACGCCTCGTCCGAGGCCACACCGCCCGCCTCCAGGTCCACGAAGGCCTCGTCCAGGCTCAGCGGCTCCACGAGCGGCGACAGCTCCCGCAGCAGCCGCATGACCTGCTCGCTGATGTCCCGGTAGAACGAGAACCGCGGCACGAGATACGCGGCGTTCGGAACGAGTCGGCGCGCCTGCCCCATGGGCATCGCCGAGTGCACCCCGAACCGGCGCGCCTCGTAGGAGGCCGTCGCCACGACTCCGCGCGGACCGAGCCCGCCGACGACGACGGCCTTGCCGCGCAGGCTCGGCTTGGCCGCCTGCTCGGCGGACGCGTAAAAGGCATCCATGTCGAGATGCAGAATCGTCGGCGCGGTTCTCACATCTCCGATGCTGCCCTACGCCACTGACAATCCCCCTGAGGAGAGCTCGCCGGTCAGACGGCCCGGTTGCGCCGCCTGGCGAGTTCGTCCGCGGGATGGTTCCCCACCAGGGTCTCCCCCGTGTCGACCCGCTCCCCGTGCAGCTGCGACAGCGCGGCCTCCACGTCGCGCCACACCACGCCCACGGCGATCCCGAAGACACCCTGTCCGCCCTGGAGGAGGTCGTGGACCTCGTTCGGCGAGGTGCACTCGTACACGGTCGCGCCGTCGCTCATCAGCGTGGTGCGCTCCAGATCCCGGAAACCGCTGTCCCGCAGGTGCTGGACCGTGGTGCGGATGTTCTGCAACGAGACCCCGGTGTCGAGGAACCGTTTCACGATCTTCAGTACGACCACGTCGCGGAAGCTGTAGAGCCGCTGCGTCCCCGACCCGCCCGCCGCCCGCACGCTGGGCTCGACGAGCCCGGTCCGTGCCCAGTAGTCCAACTGGCGGTATGTGATGCCCGCGGCGGCACACGCCGTGGGACCTCGATAACCGACCTGCTCCCGCTCCGGGTCCACAGCCTGACTTTCCGTTCCGGAGCCGCCCTCAGGCACTGCCACCGGGCGTTTCGGAGAGTGCTCGGCCGAGCCGCTGTGCAGCGGATACGGACCACCCACCGCCGTGCCGTCGCCGCTGCTACTCACGCCGACCTCCGTCCTTGACCTGCCTCCTCGAAGGTAGGCAGTCACCAGGGGCTCGTCAACGAACGCCACACTCGGCACGCCGAGTGATAATCACCCTGCGAGTGGTTTCCCGTCCCTCGCCGCGGGGAAAGGCTAGCCGAATGCTCCGGCGGCGGCCTCCTGAGAGGGGCTCACCGGGCGACGGACGGCGGCGGCACACGGGCCCGAACCGACGTCCGGACACGGCTCACTGACTGTTGGTACCGAAGTCCTCGGGCGAGATCTGGTCGAGGAACTCGCGGAACTTCTCCACCTCGTCCTCCTGCTCGTCCGGAATGGCGATGCCCGCGTCGTCGAGGACACCGTCGCTCCCGAAGATGGGCGTCCCCGTGCGCAGCGCCAGCGCTATGGCGTCCGAGGGGCGCGCGCTGACCTCGACACCGCTCGCGAAGACCAGCTCGGCGTAGAACACGCCTTCCCGCAGATCGGTGATGCGCACTTCGGTGAGCTCCTGGCCGACAGCCTCCAGCACGTCCTTGAACAGGTCGTGGGTCAGCGGCCGTGCGGGCGCCATGCCCTGCTGTGCGAAGGCGATCGCGGTCGCCTCCCCTGGTCCGATCCAGATGGGGAGGTACCGGTCGCCTCCCACTTCACGCAGGAGCACGATCGGTTGGTTGGAGGGCATTTCCACCCGGACACCTACGACGTCGAGCTCGTTCACACAGCAACCCTAGGACGTGCCCGGCAGGTTTGGGTAGTCGGGCACCCGTCGAGTCAGCGCACCCGGACGCCGAGCGCACTGTGCACGAGTGCCGCATGCAGCCTTCCGATGAGCCCCGCGAGCTCCCTCGTACGGGCTTCCGCATGGGCTCTGGTCTGCGGATTGCGGTGCCGGCGCAGCGGCGCGACGACCTGGTCGACGAGCCCCGCCTCCCGGTCGGCCGCGCCCTTCATGGCCCGCAGATGGCGGGGTTCGATACCGAATCGGCCGAGTTCCACCACGAGAGCGGCGACCGTTACGGCATCCGCGTCGTAGCTGCCGTCCGGCAGCGGTGCGACAAGTCCGTACGTCTCCCACTCGGCGAGCTGCTCCTCGTCGGCCTCGGCAGCCGCAAGGAGGGCCTCCCGCCCCAGACGCGCCACCGTGCGCTCCTCGTCGGCGGCCACGACGTCACCGTCGCCCGGCTCGGCGGAGGACCCCTGTGCGGGCAGCACGGAGCCTTCACCGCGCTCGGAGGCGTCCAGCTGGTCGCGGATGACCTTGAGCGGCAGGTAGTGGTCCCGCTGCATGCGCAGCACGTACCCGAGCCGCTCCACGTCCTCCGGGCTGAACTTGCGGTATCCGGACGGTGTGCGCTGCGGCTCGATGAGCCCCTCGGACTCCAAGAACCTGATCTTGGAGATCGTGACCTCGGGAAACTCGTCGCGCAGCGTGTTCAGCACGGTGCCGATGCTCATCAGCCGATGGTCCGCAGCGGCGGTGCCGTTCCCGGCACCGCCCCTCGGTGTCTCCAGCATGGGCCTTCCTGGGGGTACCCCCGGACGAGGTCCGGGGGGTGGGTCAGATGCCCCGCTGGCTCGCGTAGAAGACCAGCCGGTACTTGCCGATCTGCACCTCGTCGCCGTTGGACAGCGCGACGGAGTCGATCCGCTCCCGGTTCACATACGTGCCGTTGAGGCTGCCCACGTCGGCGACGGTGAAGGAGCCGTCCGCGAGGCGACGGAACTCCACATGGCGCCGCGACACGGTCACGTCGTCCAGGAAGATGTCGCTCTGCGGATGCCGCCCCGCCGTCGTCAGTTCACCGTCGAGCAGGAAGCGGCTGCCCGAGTTCGGACCGCGGCGCACCACGAGCAGCGCCGAGCCGAGCGGCAGCGCGTCGACGGCCGCCTGCGCCTCGGGCGAGAGCGCCGGAGACGGCGTCTGGCCCGTGACCTCGGCGTCGTACGCCTCAAGGCCGGAGATGGAGATCGTGGACGTGGTCTCGGACGGACGCTCGGGGACCGCTCCGGCCCGCAGCGGCGCACCGCAGTTGGAGCAGAAACGGCTCGCCTGCGCGTTGCGGTTCCCGCACCTCGTACACACCAGGGCCGACATGGACGGATCCTCCTGCCGCGGCTGCCCCCCGGGGGCATGGGACGCGTACGGGTCGGGCGTGAACCCGGCACCCGCACCTGAGGGCGACGGTTCCCCGAAACCTATGCGTCCGGAACTGGCAGGGTCAACAGATGACGCGCCCTGTCCGCCCGAAATGTCTCCGCCGACCTGGTCCCGGAACAGGGGGCGCTCGCCCACCTGGGTCTCCGGCACGTCTCCAGCGCGCGGCGCACGGTGACGGGCGTCCTCACGTGCGCTCTTGCCGAACAACTTCGCAAACAACTTCACGGGCGATTCCCCTTGACCGAAACAGACCCGCCCGTGGGGCAGGACGAACCCTGATTGCACACACCGTCGTACCGCGGCACCACGGACATCCTCACAACGTCCGCAGCCGCCAAACAGTTTCCACCACGCACCGCGTCTATCGTGCGCCGACCCCCCGCAACCTCATGCCCTGGACCAGCGGCCCCCATGCGCCCGCCCCTCACTGGGAGGACGACCGAGCGTAGTCAGGCCGCTTCGCCGGTCGCAAGGCGTCCACGACGATCTTCTCCGTACGTGCGACGGTGACCGTGGCCTGCTCCTTCTCCAGAGTCTGCACCACACCGCCGGGGATGTTCAGTGCCGGCTCCAGGTCCTGCGGCTTGCCGATGACCTTGAAACGGTAGGGCGCGGCGACCTTCCGGCCGTCCACGCGCACTCCGCCACCTGTCGCATCCGACAGGTGGGTACTGGCCACCACCCTGACGTCATTGACCTGGATGGCCTCCGCACCGGCGGCACGGAGCTCCTGGATGGCGTCGAGCAGCATGTCAGCCTCCACCGTCCCCTTCTTGTCGTTGATCGTCAGCGTGATGCCCGGACCCTGCGCGGCCACGGTGCCCGCCAGAATGCCGAGTTGCCGTTCCCTCTCGACCGTCTGCTTGCGGGCCTCCTCGGCCTGGTCCGAACTGTTCTCCAGACCGGTGCGCTGATCCTCCAGTCTGCGCTTCTCATCTTCCAGACGCTGAGTTCGGTCATCCAGTTCATCGAGAATGCGAACAAGATCTTCCTGACGTGCTCCGCGCAGCGCGCTGCTGTCGTTCGTGGACCGCACCTGGATGGCGAGACCCAGGCCCAGCACGAACAGCAGCAGGGCCACGATGAATTGGGCACGGGTCAGCCGCGGCGGCCACAACCCCTTGACCAGGCGCTGCCGACCGCTCAAGGAGGAACCCCCGGAGGACGGGGCACCCGCACCCCCCTGCCCGGCCGGAGCGCCACCGGGCGTCCGCGGCACCACCGGTACCTCGGCGGGCAGTTCCCTGCGGCGGCCGTCCCCGGAAGTGCCGCCCCCGTCGTCCCTGTTGTGCATGGGGTCCTCGGGATTCATGGAGCTCATCGGCGTCACGCCCGGAAGATGTGCCGGCGGATCGCCGCGGCGTTGGAGAAGATCCGGATGCCGAGGACGACGACGACACCCGTGGACAGCTGGGCACCCACGCCCAGCTTGTCGCCGAGGAACACGATCAGGGCCGCCACCACCACGTTCGACAGGAACGACACCACGAAGACCTTGTCGTCGAAGATGCCGTCGAGCATCGCGCGCAGGCCGCCGAACACCGCGTCGAGCGCGGCCACCACGGCGATCGGAAGATACGGCTCGACCACCGCCGGTACCTCGGGCCGAACCAGCAATCCGGCCACGACTCCCACGACGAGGCCCAGTACGGCGATCACGATGTGCCCTTTCCTGCCTTCGGCTCTGCTGTACGTACGGTCACACTCGGCGCAGCTGGAAGCCGGGCGTCGTCGACCGCTGAGATGCTGGTCCGGATGCCGAAGTTCTCCTGCAGGGAGTGCAGATACTGACCGTCGCGGCTGTTCTGGAACCTGGTGCTCAACTTCTGCCCGTCACCCACCGCGAGCACCGTATACGGCGGCACCAGCGGCCTGTTGTCGACCAGTATCGCGTCACCGGCCGCCCTGATCGCCGACAGGGCGGTCAGCCGCTGGTCGTTGATGGCGATCGCCTCGGCGCCCGACTCCCACAGACCGTTGACGACCCGCTGCATGTCGCGGTCGCGCACCCGGCCGGTGTCGGAGAAGCCCGCGCTCTCGCGGGGGCCGCCGCCGCCCTGGTCGGCTTCCTTCTTGTCGTCGACCACGAGCTTCACGCCGGGGCCGCGCACTGCCGTCGCGCCGGAGAGCAACGAGACCAACTCGGCCCGGCTGCCCCCGTGTTTCTCGAGGGCCGCCCGCTGCCGTGCGCTCACGTCCCCGCGCAGGTCGTCGACCTCGTCCTCCAGGTCGTCCGCGTCCGCGGTGGCCGACTCGACCCGGTCGATCAGCTCCGAGCGCTCCTTGGCGAGCACCGGGGCCTCGACTCGCGCCTGCGCGGCACCCACGGTCACCACGAGCGCGGCGAGCACCAGGCCCGCCGCTAGTCCGAGCTTGGCCCGCAGCGGCTTGGGCACGCCAGTCGTGCCGGAATCCTTCTTGCGGGCGGCTGCTTCCGCGTACCCCTCGTCGAGGCTGTGGTCCATGACGGTGGTGAGCAGCGACATGGAGGCGTCCGGGCGCCTGGGGCGCGAGACGGCACTCCGAGTGGGGGGCTGCTGCGGCATGCCGCACATCGTCGCACGTCGCGGGCGCTACCTCCGAATGGCCCCACCGGCGTGCCGGACAGCGCCACTTACGGGTGCTGTCCGGCACATATGCGCCATCAGTCCCCGGCGCTGTCCACCACGGCGGCCCACTCGTCGAGCAGGGCCTGGGCGGAGGCCTCGTCGGGCCCCTCCGCCCACAGATGGGTGACGGCCTCGGCGGGGTCGGGGAGCACCAGCACCCACCTGCCGTCCGCCTCGACGACCCGGACGCCGTCGGTCGTGTCCACGGAACGCTCGCCCGCGGCCTCCACCACGCGCCGCATCACGAGCCCCTTGACGGCCCACGGAGTGGCCAGGTCACGCCGCTGCACGTGTGCACGCGGGATCCGCGCGTCGATCTGGCTCAGCGTGAGCTGGGTCCGCGCCACCAGGCCGATCAACCGTACGAACGCCGCCGTGCCGTCGAAGACGCTGCTGAACTCGGGCACGATGAAGCCGCCGCGCCCGTCACCGCCGAAGATCGTCGAGTCACCGCGCCCGGCCCGCGTCAGATCGTCCGGCGACGTCGTCGTCCAGTCCACCTGCGTGCCGTGGTACGCGGCCACCTGCTCGGCGATGCGCGTCGTCGTCACGGGCAGCGCCACCCGACCGCTGCGCCGCTCGGCGGCCACCAGGTCCAGCATCACGAGCAGCGCCCGGTCGTCCTCGACGATCCGGCCCTTCTCGTCGACGAGCGAAAGCCGCTCGCCCACAGGGTCGAAGCGCACCCCGAACGCCGCCCGCGCGGAGGCCACGATCTCACCGAGCCGCACAAGACCGGACCTGCGGGCGTCCGCCGACTCGGTGGGGCGCGACTCGTCGAGCCCCGGGTTGATCGTCAGCGCGTCGACGCCGAGCTTCCCCAGGAGGCTCGGCAGGACGAGCCCGGCGCTGCCGTTGGAGGCGTCCACGACGACCTTGAGCTCCGACTCGGCGATCCCCGTCGTGTCGACGTTGCGCAGCAGCGAGCCCGTGTACGAGTCGTAGACGCTGGAGGGGAAGTGCAGGTCACCGATCTCACCGGGGAACGCGCGACGGTACTCCTGGCGTGCGTACACCCGGTCGAGCTTCCGCTGGCTGCCCTGGGAGAGGTCCGCCCCGTTCCCGTCGAAGAACATGATGTCGACGGAGTCCGGCACCCCCGTCGTCGTACGGATCATGATGCCGCCGGCGCTGCCCCGCGCCGTCTGCTGCCGCGCGACGGGCAGCGGCACGTTCTCCAGGTCGCGTACGTCGATGGCGCTGGCCTGCAGCGCGGAGATCACCGCCCGCTTCAGCGCGCGGGCGCCCCGGGAGTGGTCGCGCGCCGTGGTGACCGTGGAGCCCTTCTTCAGCGTCGTCGCGTACGCACCGGCGAGACGGACCGCGAGTTCCGGAGTGATCTCCACGTTCAGGATACCGGAGACACCGCGGGCACCGAAGAGGTGCGCCTGCCCCCGGGACTCCCAGATGACCGAGGTGTTGACGAACGCGCCCGCCTCGATCGTCTTGAACGGATAGACCCGCACATTGCCCTGGACAATCGATTCTTCGCCGACGAGGCATTCATCGCCGATGACGGCGCCGTCCTCGATGCGGGCCGCTCGCATGATGTCGGTGTTCTTGCCGACGACGCAGCCGCGGAGGTTGCTGTGCTGCCCGATGTAGACGTTGTCGTGGACGACGGCCTTGTGCAGGAAGGCGCCGCTCTTCACGACCACGTTCGAGCCGATCACGGTGTGCTCGCGGATTTCGACGTCGGCCTCGACCTTGGCGTAGTCACCGACGAACAGGGGCCCGCGGAGAACAGCGTCCGGGTGCACTTCGGCACCTTCGGCGACCCAGACACCGGGGGAGATCTCGAAGCCGTCGAGTTCGACGTCGACCTGACCTTCGAGGACGTCTGCCTGGGCTTTCACATAGCTTTCGTGGGTGCCGACGTCCTCCCAGTAGCCCTCGGCGACGTACCCGTAGATGGGCTTGCCTTCCTTCATGAGCTGGGGGAAGACATCACCGGACCAGTCCACCGGCACGTCGGCCTCGACGTAGTCGAAGACTTCGGGCTCCATGACGTAGATGCCCGTGTTCACCGTGTCGGAGAAGACCTGCCCCCAGGTCGGCTTCTCCAGGAAGCGCTCGACCTTGCCTTCTTCGTCGACGATGGTGATGCCGAATTCCAGTGGATTGGGAACTCGGGTCAGGCAGACGGTGACCAGCGCGCCCTTTTCCTTGTGGAATCGGATCAGGTCGGTGAGGTCGAAGTCGGTCAGAGCGTCACCGGAGATGACGAGAAAGGCGTCGTCCTTCAGCGCTTCCTCGGCATTCTTCACGCTGCCGGCGGTGCCGAGTGGCTTCTCCTCATTGGCATACGTGAGCTCCATACCGAGCTCTTCACCGTCGCCGAAGTAGTTCTTGACGAGTGACGCCAGGAACTGAACGGTCACAACGGTCTCGGTGAGCCCATGCCTTTTCAGCAGGCGCAGCACATGCTCCATGATCGGCCGGTTGACCACCGGCAGGAGCGGCTTGGGCATGCTTGAGGTCATGGGGCGCAGGCGGGTGCCTTCGCCCCCGGCCATCACGACGGCCTTCATGTCGGTAACGTCCTCCTTGATAGACGACGACGATCCAGCCGACTCAGCCCACCAGGATCGGCCCGTTTCGATGAGTCACGGGGCTTCGAACCGCTGTGGCCGCCATATCGGGGGACTCAATCGGCCATGGCATCCGCCTTGACAAGTCGGCGGACTTGAACCACATAGAGGATCCCTGCCCACCAATACAGAGTTGTACCCCATCCGGCGAACGCCCATCCGAAAATAGCAGCGAGTGAGTGGATCCAGCCACTTCCGTCACTGAGCAGAAGTAGCGGAAAGGCGTACATCAGGTTGAAGGTGGCTGCCTTGCCGAGGAAGTTCACCTGGGGCGGCGGATAGCCGTGACGTCGGAGTACCCAGACCATGACCAGGAGAACCAGCTCACGCAGAAGTAGTGCTGCCGTGAGCCAGAGCGGGAGGATCTCCCGCCAGGTGAGGCCGACGAGGGTGGAGAGGATGTACAGCCGGTCGGCGGCGGGGTCGAGGAGCCGGCCGAGGCTGCTGATCTGGTTCCAGCGTCGTGCGAGCTTGCCGTCGAGGTAGTCGCTGACGCCGCTGAGCGCGAGGACGAGCAGCGCCCAGCCGTCACTCTTGGGCCCGCCGAACTCGGGCCTGAGGATCAGCCACAGGAAGAGGGGTACGCCTACCAGGCGCGCCATGCTGAGGATGTTCGGGATGGTGAGGACCCGGTCCGTCTGGACGCGAGTCTCCTGGACCTCCACCCGGGGGCCTCCTGTGGGGAAATGAGCCGATGATGCCCCCTGACCTTACCGTCAGTTGTCGGGCAGCCATGCGGAGGGGTGGCGCGTCTTGCCGTGCACCACGTCGTGGCTTGCGTCAGCGGCACCAGCTGGGTGGAACGCAAAATAGCCGTGCCCACGAGTCGAAAATCGGGGGCACGGCTATTTATCAAGATGAGTTCGGCGGCGTCCTACTCTCCCACAGGGTCCCCCCTGCAGTACCATCGGCGCTGTGAGGCTTAGCTTCCGGGTTCGGAATGTAACCGGGCGTTTCCCTCACGCTATGACCACCGAAACACTA
>NZ_WPNZ01000015.1 GCF_009755605.1 Streptomyces typhae | reverse complement strand
ACGCCCCGTGCAGATTGCCGTGATCGGACATCGCGATATGCGTCATGCCCATCTCATTGCACGCCTTGAACATGTCCTTCAGCCGCGCGGCACCGTCCAGGAGCGAGTACTGGGTGTGGACGTGCAGATGCGTGAAAGGACGGCTCACCATTACTCCCGGCTGATCACAACGGCCCGTTGTCAGAGTCGCCATCAAAGCCGGGCGCAATCGCCCGGATCAAACAAACTTCAGCGGTCTCCGCACAAGGGTTGGTTGTACGCAGGGGCTAGAGCGCTGCCGCGATGCGTTCGGCTCCCGGGCCCGTCACTCCCGTCAGGCCCGCCGGGCGTCCGGTGGCGAGCAGCAGGAGGTCGGCCGCCGGGCCCTGGGCCTCCTGCGGGCCGTCCCCCGTGGACCAGTCCAGGTCGGTGGCGACGAGGCGAACGCCGCGCAGGCGCTTGCGGGCGCCGTAGAAGGGGCTGGACACCACGCGCCCGAGGGCCGCCGCGGTCTGCTCCGGGGGCATGCCGCGGGTCAGTCCGAGCGGGCGGGCGATGTCCTGTCCGTGGACCAGGAAGTCCACCAGCGGGTCCAGGGGCGACGCCATGGGTGCCCGCTTGGGCGACCCCGCCGTCTCCCGGATCTGTGCGATCAGCTCCGCGGGCGAGAAGGCGGCGGCGCGCCGCACGGCCGCCTCGGCCTCCATGCGCTCCCAGTCGCCGCGGGCCCGGATCACCCCCTTGAGCATCGTCGGCCACGTCGTCCGCGTCGACAGCGTCAGATGGGCGGCGACGTCCCGCACCGTCCACCCTCGGCACAGCGACGGCGCCTCCCAGTCGGCGTCGTCGAGCCGCTCCAGCAGAGCGGCGACGCTCAGCCGCTCCTCCCGCACCCACCCGAGGACCTTTTCCTTGTCCACGTCCACGCCCATGTCCCCGTCTCCTCACCTCGACGGCCGGCCCGGCCGTTGTGCAGGTATGACCAGCCGACCGCCGAAAAGTGAGCGAGGGACAAGGAAGGCGTATGCGTGACCTGGGACACACTTCCGTCAGGAGCCGACGTACTGGCGCAGATGGCGTGCCGTCAGCGTGTCGGCGCTCTCGATCAGCTCCTTCGGCGTCCCCGTGAAGACGACCTCGCCGCCGTCGTGGCCGCCGCCGGGGCCCAGGTCGATGATCCAGTCGGCGTGGGCCATGACGGCCTGGTGGTGCTCGATGACGACGACGGAGTTGCCGTCGTCGACGAGGCGGTCGAGGAGCGCGAGGAGTTTGTCGACGTCGGCGAGGTGCAGGCCGGTGGTCGGCTCGTCGAGGACGTACGTGGAGGACTTCTCGGCCATGTGGATGGCGAGCTTGAGGCGCTGGCGCTCACCGCCGGAGAGGGTGTTCAGGGGCTGGCCGAGGCGCAGATAGCCGAGGCCGACGTCGTGGAGACGGCCGAGGACGGCGTGCGGCCGTCCCGTGGGGAAGAACGCGTACGCCTCGGCGATCGACATGGCGAGGACCTCGCTGATGTCCTTGCCGCGCAGCCGGTAGGTGAGGACCTCCGGCGTGAAGCGCCTGCCGTCGCACCGCTCGCACACGGTGGCGACGCCCTGCATCATCGCGAGGTCCGTGTAGATCAGGCCGAGGCCGTTGCACTTCTGGCAGGCACCCTCCGAGTTGGCGCTGAACAGGGCCGCCTTGACGCCGTTGGCCTTGGCGAAGGCGTCACGGACCGGACCGAGCAGGCCCGTGTACGTCGCCGGGTTCGAGCGGCGTGAACCGCGGATCGGGGACTGGTCGGCGACGACGACGCCGTCCCGCCCGGCCAGATGGCCGTGGATCAGTGAGCTCTTGCCGGACCCCGCGACGCCGGTGACGACCGTGAGGACGCCGAGCGGCACGTCCACGGAGACGTCCTTCAGGTTGTGCAGTCCCGCGCCCTTGATGGCCACCTGCCCCTTCGGGGTGCGCGGCCGCTCGCGGAGCCGGGCACGGTGGCCCAGGTGGCGGCCGGTGAGGGTGCCGGAGGCGCGCAGCCCCGGCACGTCGCCGGTGTAGCAGACCTCGCCGCCCGCGGCGCCCGCGCCGGGGCCGATGTCCACCACGTGGTCGGCGATCGCGACGACCTCCGGCTTGTGCTCGACGACGAGCACCGTGTTGCCCTTGTCGCGCAGGCGCAGCAGCAGGTCGTTCATGCGCTGGATGTCGTGGGGGTGCAGTCCGACCGTGGGCTCGTCGAAGACGTACGTGACGTCGGTGATGCTGGAGCCGAGGTGGCGCACCATCTTCACGCGCTGCGCCTCGCCGCCGGACAGCATGCCGGAGGGCCGGTCGAGGCTGAGGTAGCCGAGGCCGATCTCGGTCAGCGAGTCGAGCAGGTCCAGGAGGTTGGCGAGCAGCGGGGCCGTGCCGGTGTCCTCGATGGAGCGGACGAAGTCGGCGAGGTCGTCGATCTGCATGGCGGAGCACTCGGCTATGGTCACGCCGTCGATCTTCGAGGAGAGGGCGGCCCGGTTGAGCCGGGTGCCCTCGCACAGCGGACACCGGGCGAAGACCACGGCCCGCTCGACGAAGGCCCTGATGTGCGGCTGCAGCGCGTCGCGGTCCTTGGCGAGCCAGGTGCGCTGCATCTTGCTGATCAGGCCCTCGTACGTGAAGCCGTTGGAGCCGACCTTCACCTTGACGGGGTCCTTGTGCAGCAGGTCCGCCCACTCCTGTGCGGTGTAGTCCGTCAGCTTCTTGTCGGCGTCGAGGAAACCGGAGTGGGCGACGACCTGCCAGCCCCAGGAGTCCACCGCGTGGTAGGGCAGGGTGAGGGCGCCTTCGTTGAGGGACCGCTCCCGGTCCAGGAGCTGGTCGACGTCGACGGTGGAGATCTCGCCGGTGCCCTCGCACTGCGGGCACATGCCCTCCGGCACGTTGAAGCTGAAGGCGCCCGACGTGCCGATGTGCGGCTCGCCGAGGCGGCTGAAGATGATGCGCAGCATCGTGTACGCGTCGGTGGCCGTGCCCACTGTGGAGCGGGAGTTGGCGCCCATCCGCTCCTGGTCGACGACGATCGCGGCACTGAGGTTGCGCAGCTCGTCGACGTCGGGCCGGCCGACGCTCGGCAGATACGACTGGACGAAGGCGGTGTACGTCTCGTTGATCAGGCGCTGCGACTCCGCGGCGATGGTGGCGAACACCAGCGAGGACTTGCCGGAGCCGGAGACGCCGGTGAACACGGTCAACCGCCGCTTGGGGAGGTCGAGCGAGACGTTCTTGAGGTTGTTCGCCCGCGCTCCACGGACCTGGATCACGGTGTGGCTGTCGGCGGGGGTGACGTTCACGGGTGCTCCTCGGATGGCTCGCTCGCATGGCCCTGCGTACGGCGCGCCGGCCCGCGGAGTGATCCGCGTACGGCGTACCCAGTAAGAGCACAGCGTACAGCGTACTCAGTGCGGGGTGTGGCGGATTCCCGTGCGCCGGGCCGTCGTCCGGTGGGCCGCTCGCGGGCTCAGTTCGCCGCCGGGCACAGCGCGCCGCAGTGCTCCCCCACCTCGACCTGCCCGGTCACCACGTGCAGGGAGAACTGAAGGTCGCGCAGGCCGCCGAGGGAGCCGAGGTCCCGGGCGAGATGCTGTTCGAGGGCGCGCAGATGGGACCGCACGGTGGCTTCGGACAGGCCGAGGGTCCGCGCGGTCGGTTCGATGTGCGCGTCGTGGGTGAGCCAGACCGTGGCGGTGGTGAGCAGGTCCCTGCGGTCGCCGCGCGCGGAGAGCAGCAGCGTGTCCGCCCACGCCGTCACCTGGGGCGAGAACAGCAGCGAGCGGAGACTCGGCGGTGCTTCACCGGGGGCCGCGGAGCCGCCGGGCTGCTCCCGGTGCGTGACCAGTTCGAGGGCCAGGCCGACGGCGATGCGGTCGGAGACGGACGTGAAGTCCACGCACAGGGCGTCCGCCGCGCGGGCCACGCGGCGCGTGACGGTGTTGCGGTGCAGGCTCAGCCGCCGTGCCGCGACGGTGTAGGGGTGGGCGAGGGCCGTGAGCAGCGTGTCGCGCATCTGCTCCCACTGGGCGTCGTTGCGCATCAGCGGGGCCAGCAACTGCCGCGCCCAGAGCTGCGCTTCGCGCGCCGGGAGCAGGCTGATGAGGTCGGTGTGGTGGGCCGAGAGGGCGACGGAACCGGGCTGCTGCAACGCGAAACCCTGGGCGGCGGTCGCCTCCCGCAGCGCCTCGGCGAGCAAGGACATCGAGTAGACGCCGCTGCCGCCCACGGAGCCTATGCCCAGGGCCGCGATCAGGCGGGTCAGCTCGGCGCCCACGCCGTCCGCGGCCCTGCCGGGGCGGACCGGCTGGACCACCACGATCCGGCGGTCCGTGCGCGGGTCCGCGATCACCAGGGCCCGGCCCGCGGTGACGGCCTCGCAGCGGCGCACCGCGGTGTCCCGGTGGGTGCGCGGCACGTCGACCACGAAGACCCGGGCCGTGTCAGCCTCCAGAAGGCCGGGGGCCTGCGGCGCCATGACGCGGCGCGCCTTGTCCACCTCGCCGTCCAGGAGGAGTTCCATCGCGGCCCTGCGGGCGGCACGGGAGGCGTCGGCCGCCGCGCGGTACTCGCGCCGCGCCTGGTCGAGCAGCCCGAGGAGCCTCGCGGCATGGCCGAGGAGGCGCAGCTCGGTGTCGTCGAAGGGGGCGGAGCTGCGCGCGACGGCCAGGACCGTGTCGGCGCCGCGGGCCGGGGTGAGGGTGATGAGCCGGGTGTGCGGGCCGGAGGGCCGCGGGGGCGCGGCGCCGTAGTGCGGCGGTGCGTAGGCGGACCGGTGGGCGTGCGCCGGGGCGAGGGAGTCGGTGGCCGGGCGGTGCGGAGTCGCGAGATGCGTCCGGGGCTCGGGGCTCGTTCGGTACGCGGGGTTCGTGCGGTGCTCGGGGTTCGTGCGGTACGCGGGATTCACCGGGTGCGCAGGGACCGGGTGCGCAGGGTTCGCCGGATACTCGGGGTCTGTTGGGTGCGCGGGGTTCGCGAGGTGCTCGGGGTCTGTCGGGTACGCGGGATTCGCGAGGTCCTCGGGGCCTGCCGGGTGCGCTGGGTTCGCCGGGTGCCCGTGGCTCCCCCGGTGCTCAGGGTTCGCCCAGTCCGCCGCCGTGCCCGTGGCGGAATCCGGGCCCTGCGGGCTCGGATGGGACGCGGACTCGGTCATCGACCGGTGGATGATCGCCGGCGCGAGGGTCTCGGCCGCGGTGGCCGGCGAGGCCGCGAGGACGCGCTGCGGATCGCTGACGAGGACCTGTACGTGCAGGGTCCTGGCCAGCCAGTCCGCGATGCGCTGCATCGCCTGCGGGTCGGCGAGCTCGGTCGGCACCTGCTGGACCAGCGTGGTCAGGTGTGTGACGTGGCGCTCGGCACCGGCGAGCCGGCTGTCCTTGAGGAGGTGCCGCGTCCTGGCCCACAGCGGCGGCGGCGCGGAGGTGGTCAGGAGCGGAACAGCGAGCGTGTGGGACAGGTCGACGACGGCGCGGGACAGGTCGTGGGCGGCACGGGCCGGGGACAACGACCGCGGCGCGTCCGGCGTCGCGTGCACGACGAGACCCGCACATCGGTCCAGGGCGAGCTGCTCCATGAGCGTCTCCAGGGCGACTTCCGCCCGCCCGCGGAGCCGTGACTCCATGCCGGTGACCAGGACCAGCGAGCCGGACTCCAGGCGCCGCTGCGGCTCGCCCTCCAGGAGCTGATGCAGGGTCAGGGTCGTCAGGGCGGCCACCCCCACCGCCTCGTACCGGGCAGCGTCGACACCTCCGGCGAAGGCCAGCTCCAACTCGGCCCGGCCGACCAGCGTGCCCAGCGTCAGCACGTCATCTCCCCCTTAAGGCCGCGGCGTTGGTCCGGTTTCCCGTCGATCGCCGCCATGGACATACTCAACGGGTTGCGTACAGAGAATGCAAGCGACAAGGTATGCACTATCCGCAAGTTGAGGTGAGTGCCGGAAGGAGGGCGCGTGGCCCGCGAACGGTCAGGCCCGACGCTCGCGCATCTCGTTCTGGCCACCCGGCTCAGAATCCTGCGCGAGGCGGCGGGGCTGTCCCGCAAACAGGCCGCGGACGGCCTCGGCGCCCACCCCGTCACCGTGCGCCGGATCGAGCAGGCCCAGACCTCCCTGGACGAGGGCCAGGTCCGGGTGCTGCTGCGGGCGTACGGGTCGCCGGCCGCCGAGACGGAGGAGTTCCTCGGCAAGCTGGCGACCGCCAACCTGCCCGGCTGGTGGCACCCCTGGCGCTCCGTCATGGACCCCTGGCAGCTCGACCTGATGAGTGTGGAATCGGCCGCCAGCATGATCCGCTCCTGGGAACCGGCCCTGGTCCCGGCCCTGTTGCGCACCCGGGCCTACGCGCGCGCCGTCGACGACGTCCTGCGGCCGGACCTGCCCGCCGCCGTCAAGGACGCCCGTACGGATTTCCTGATGGCTCGTCAAGAGCGGTTGCGCACGCAGCAGACCAGGATCTGGGCGGTGATGTCGGCCGTGGCCCTGCACACCCGCGTGGGAGCTGCGGAGGTCATGGCGGAGCAGGTGGCGGCGTTGCGCGCGGCCGTCGACGGCCCCGACGTGACCCTGCAGATCCATCCTCTCGACGGACCGCCGCACGCCCTGACCGGCACCCCCGCGCTCACCGTGTACCGGGTCGAGGCACCGGAGATACCCGACCGCGTGGTCCGCGAGTGCGGCCCCGCGGGGGCCGCCGACGTGTGGGACGCGTGCGCGACCGTGACCGACTACCGACTCCTCCTTGACTACTCCTGCGCCACCGCTTCCCATCCCGACAAGTCGAGAGAGGTCTTGGCATGACCGAGCCGACGGACCCCCAGCAGATAGACACCTCCGTCGCCCACAGCGCACGGGTGTGGAACTACTGGCTGGGCGGCAAGGACTGGTTCCCCGCGGACCAGGCAGCGGGTGACGCCTACCGCGACAAGTATCCGCTGATCGAGCCGATGGCCCAGGAGTCACGGGGCTTCCTGGTGCGCAGCGTCACCTGGCTGGCGCGGGAGGCCGGGATACGTCAGTTCCTCGACGTGGGCGCCGGGCTCCCCACGGCCAACAACACCCACGAGGTGGCCCAGCGCATCGCCCCCGAGTGCAGGGTGGTGTACGTCGACCACGACCCGCTCGTCCTGCTGCACGTGCACGCGATGCGCAAGAGCACGCCCGAGGGCGCGATGGACTACGTGCTCGCGGACATGCGGGACACGGAGGCCGTCCTGGCGGGCGCCGCCAAGACCCTGGACATGAGCCGGCCCGTCGCGCTGGTGATCAATGACGTCCTCGGCCACATCGTGGACTGGGACGAGGCCCTGTCCCTGGTCCGCCGGATCGTGGACCGGCTGCCCGCCGGCAGCTATCTGTCCCTGAGCCACTCCACCGCGGCCGACGACAAGCACCGCGAGGTCCAGGAGGAGTACAACAGCTCCGGCGCCATTCCCTACATCTTCCGTGAGCCCGAGCAGACCGTCGCGTTCTTCGACGGCCTGGAACTCGTCGACCCCGGATATGTGTGCTGGCCCGACTGGCGGCCCGACGCGACCACCGGCCGGGTCACGGAGCGGGCGGGATGGGGCGGCGTCGCGCGGATCTCGTGACGGCGCGGCGGGCAGTGACGTGACGGGAGGCGGTGTGACAGGCGGCGGCGCGGCGGGCGGCGGCACGGGCCGCCCGGCGGAGCCCTGGGGGACGGCCGCGCCCTGGGAGACGCCGGTTCCCGTCCGGGCGACGGGGCCCGCGCCCGTGCCGGGCGCCGCCGCGCAGGAGGTGACGTGCCCGTGGGTGCGGCGCCTGACGCGGTCCGCGGCCCACTCCGGTGCCTCCCTCGTCGCCGAGGCGGCCACTCTCGCCGACGGCTGGGCGGCCCTCGTGGACCCGGTGGCCGGCGCGGTCCACAGCACTCCGCGCAGCGCCGGCGGCGAGGCCGAGCGTGCCGCGGCGCACCCCGGGGCCGCCGCGCACCTCACCGTCCATCAGGTGGCCGACAGCGACGGCACCGTCCTCGTCATCGGTCCCGGCCGGGCGCCCGTCGCACCGGCCGCCCTGATCGCCCAGGCCACCGCGGATCTGCTGCGGGTACGGGCCCGGCGCGCGGACGACGTGCGCGGCGCCGAGCAACGGCTGCACACCGCCGTCCTGCGGCTGCTCAAGGAGGGCAGGCCCGAGCTGGCCGCCGACGTCCTGGGCGCCGCCGCCACGCACGCCACGGTCCACCGGCTCACCGGGCGGGCCGTGCACGCCGCCCACCAGACCCTCTGGCGGGCGGCGCAGCCGGGCACCACGCTCGGTGGCACCCGCATGCTGGTCTGCCTGGACGGCACGGAACTGGTGGTCGTCGCGCTGCACGGCGCCGCCCATGGCGACCAGACCGCGGTGCGCTCCCTCGTCGCCCGCATCGCCGACCGGCATCAGCTCTCCGGGGGTGCGGCCGATCCCGCGCCCCTCGACATGTTCGCCACCGCGTGGGCGGAGGCGGGGGCCGCGGGCACCGGCGCCACCGTCGGCTGTCTGTCCGCCGCGGGCGGGCTCGGCGCCCACGGGCTGCTCCGTGTCGTGCCCGCGGAGCGGCTGCGCGCCTGGGCGGCGACGGTGCTGCGGCCCCTGGACCGGGACCGACGCCGGACCCTGGAGGCCTGGCTGCGGTCGGGGTCGGTGCAGACCGCGGCGCCCGCCCTCGACGTGTCCGAGGGCACGGTCCGGGCCCGGCTGCGCGGTACCGCCGCCCTCCTGGCGGCCGACCTCGACCATCCCACGGTCCAGGCGCAGCTCCTGCTCGCCCTGCGCGCGCCCGCCGCTCCCCGGCCCGCGGCGGCGACGGCCCGGCTCCGCCCCGAACTCCCGCTGCCCGCCGAGCTGATCCACGCCGAGGACGCGCGGCGCTGGGCGGCCACGCTCCTCGCGCCGCTGGACACCCGGCTGCGGATCGCGCTGCGCTGCTGGCTGCGCCGGCGCGGCAGGACCGCCCCCGCCGCCGCCGAACTCGGCCTGCACCGCAGCACCCTCACCGCCTGGCTCACCGAGTGCGGCAAGGCCCTCGACCTGGAGCTGTCGTCGGCGACGACCAGGGCGGAACTGCACCTGGCCGTCGAGACGATCGCCACCCCCGACGACGTCCCGGCCGCGCTGCCGCGCCGCGGCGGCAGGACGTACCGGGCGGCGGGGAGGAGCGGGGCCGAGGGGGCCGGGCTCGGCGGGGGCTGAGGGCTCAGGGCGCGGGGCCCGGCGAGGGTTGAAGCGGCCAGGCCCGGCGAAGACCAGAGCCCTCGGGGCCGGCGAAGACCAGGGCCCCCGGGCCCGGGGGAAGCCAAACCCGCCGGGTCCGGCGAGAGGTGAACCCGCGAGCCCCGGCGAGAGCCAAAGCCGCCGCGCCGGCGAAAACCGAAGCCGCCAGGCCCAGCGAAGACCAAGGCCCCCAGGCCCGGGAGAAGCCGAAGCCGCCGCGCCCGGCGAGCGTCGTCCGGCGCCTCAGGACTTGCGGAGCCAGTGCGTCACCGCCTGCCGCCACTGGGCGAACAGCTCGCGGTCCCCGGTGTACTCCACGGCCCCGTGACCGTCGAGGACGTCCTGTCGCTCGTACATGAGCAGCAGCAGCGCGGCGGCCGAGCCGCGTACGGTCACGGCGGCGGGCTCCGCCGCCCGGTCCGGGCCGTCGGCGTCCCGGGCGACGGGGGCGTCGCCGGTGAGGTCGACCAGCCACGAGGCGCCCGCGTCGGGGCCCCCGTCGCTCACCTCCACGCGGATCGTGCGGCCGGGGCCCAGGAGCGCCCGCACCGCCTCCGGCGACGGGTAGGCCTGCGGCAGTGCGGTGAAGCCCCGCCACTCGTGCAGGCCGTCGACGGCCACCTCCCGCTCCAGGGTGTACGTGCCGCCGACGGCCACGGCCGCGTCGGCGCGGTGCAGGGCGGACTCGTGCATCATGCGGCGCGCCCAGAAGACGGGGGTGCCGTCGGGTGCCACCGTCCAGACCCGGGCGCCGGGGCCCGCCTCCAGGAGGGAGCCCGCGAGCAGGGCCGCGCCCTCGCCGAGCCAGTCCGCGAGGGCGGCGGTGTCCGCGCGGTCGTCGCCCGACACGTCGTTCACCTGGTCGTCCGACACCGGTCCCGTCGCCCTGGTGCGCACGACCTCCTCGGCCCAGCGGTGCGCCCCGCCCACGTGCCGCAACAGGTCACCGAGGCTCCAGCCGGGGCAGGTCGGCACCGGCACGGCGAGGTCGGCGCCCCTGATCTGATCCGTCAACTTGCCTGTCTGGGCGATGATTTGGGCGGCGTACCGATCCAGGGGCATGAAGGTCATGGCGTCACCCTAGGGGACGCCCCGCTGCCGCCTCGATGGAGTTCTTCCCGCCACCCGGCGCGCCGCACCCAACCGGTGCGCCGCACCCAACCGGCGCGGCGGGCCTCGTCCGGGCGCCGCGCACGGCTCACGACGACGCCAGGAACTGCGTCGCGGCCAGCTCCCCGTACAGCGGATCCGCCACCACCAGCTCATCGTGCGTACCCACCGCGCGGACCCGGCCCGCGTCCATGACGACGATCCGGTCGGCGAGCGTGACCGTCGACAGGCGGTGCGCGACGACGAGGACCGTCACCTGCTGGGCCACCTCGGCGACGACGTCGCGCAGCGCGAGCTCGTTGACGGCGTCCAGCTGGGACGTCGCCTCGTCGAGCAGCAGCAGCCGGGGCCTGCGCAGCAGCGCGCGGGCGATCGCCACGCGCTGGCGCTCACCGCCGGAGAGCTTGGAGCCGCGGTGGCCCACCACGGTGTCCAGGCCGTCGGGCAGCTTGTCCACGAGCGTGTCGAGCCGGGCGCGCGCGAGGACGTCGCGGATATCGGCGCCGGTGGCGTCGGGCGCGGCGAACAGCAGGTTCTCGCGCAGGGTGCCCGCGAGGACGGGGGCGTCCTGCTCGACGTACCCGATGGCGGCGCGCAGGTCGGCGAGCGGCCAGGCAAGGACGTCCTCGCCGTCCACGAGGACGCGCCCGCCCGTGGCTTCGTAGAAGCGTTCCACGAGCCCGAAGACCGTGGTCTTGCCCGCGCCCGAGGGGCCGACGAAGGCGGTCATGCCGGGGCCGGGGACGGTGAAGCTCACGCCGTGGTGGACGTACGGGAGGTCGGCACGGTAGCGGAAGGTGACGTCCTCGAAGGTGACGGAGGCGGGTCGGGTGCCGCCGGGCGCGGGCCGCCGGGACGACGGGACCCGTTCCGCCGACGGGGCGAGTTCCTCCGTCTCCATGCGCTCCGCCTGCACGATGCGCGCCACCGCGGCCGAGCCGACCTGGTACTGCGTGACGGCGTCGACGAGACGGGTCACCGGGTCGATCAGATAGAAGAGCAGCATCAGGAACGCCACGAGCGTCGCGACCGAGATCGCCTCGGAGGCGACCCGCGCCCCGCCCACGCCGAGCACCGCGAGGAACGACACCTGGATGGCGAAGCCCATCGAACTCCACGCCACGGCCTGCCACTTGGCGGACCGCACGCCGTGCCGCCACGCCTCCCTGGCCGCTTCCTCGACCTTCACCACCTCGCGCTCCTCGGCACCGGACGCCTTCAGGGTGCGGAACGCGCCGAAGGCCCGCTCAAGGGCCGTCGAGATCGAGCCGACGGCCTCCTGCGCCTGCCGGGTGGCCTTGGAGATCTTCGGCATGACGAGTGCGGTGGCGGCACCGATGAGCACGATCACCCCCAGGGTGACGCCGAGCAGTACCGGGTCCATGAAGGCCATCATCACGATGGTGGCGACGACGGTGAGGCCGCCGGAGAACGCGGACACCACGGCCTGTGTGGTGACGGCCTGGAGCAGGGTCGTGTCGGAGGTGACGCGGGACATCAGGTCGCCCGGCTGTACGCGCTCGATCTCGGTGACCTTCAGCCGCAGCAGGCGCCCGATGAGGGAGCGCCGCGAGTCGAGCACGACGGACTGCGCGGTGCGTTCGAGGATGTAGCTGCCGACGGACTCGACCGCCGTGCCGATCACCAGCAGGCAGGTCAGGAAGACGAGGATCGAGGTGACCGACTCGTCGTCGGAGAGCCGGTTCACCAGCGCCTCGACGGCGACCGGCTGGGCGAGACCGGTGGCCGCGCCGATCAGGGTGAACAGGGCGCCGAGAGCCACCACGCCGCGGTGCGGCCGGAAGTGGCGGTACAGGACGGCCCAGGTCTCCCGGGCGGAGAGCGGCGGCCCGGCCGCCGCGAGGTCCTTCTCGGGGTCCCTCTCGGGGTCCTCCTCCAGGTCCTCCTCGGGGTCCCTCTCGGGAGACCCCTCCAGGTCCTTCTCCGGGTCCTTCTCGGGGTCCTTCTCCGTCTGCGGATGCTCGTCGAACACGGGTTCTGAGTGGGTCACACACGACAGGACGCGTCAGGGCGCGCTCCGCCTGAGTGCGTCCGTGCAGGGCCGGTGCAGGGCCCGTGCACGGGCCCTGCACGGCGCGTTCCACCCGAGCGCGCACGAGCCGCACCCGCGCAGTCCTATTACCTGCTTAGGCTCCGCGAGTTACCCAGAGCGCCCCTGAGCTTGTGATCTCCGCTCGGTTATCCCGTACGGCGTCGGGGATGACGGTCCTGTCGGAAGTTACGCGCGTAGCCCGACGCGTCCTCCGCATCCCCGCCGCAAGGCGTCCGACCGTCCCGACGATTCGTCTCAGGGAGAAAGCGCACCATGACCGACATCACCCAGATCACCATCGCCCTCGTCACCGCCGACGTGGCCGGGGCAGCCACGCAGGGGCGGATCTACCTGGGCCTCGCCGGACGCGAGTTCCTGCTGGCGAACACCGACAGGATCGCCCGCAACGGTGACAACCAGTTCGTCCTCGGCGAGGGCGGCAACGTCGCCAACGCGGACCACAACGACCCGCGCAGGCCCCAGCTCGACACCGCCGACCTCGACCGCTACCCCGCCTACATCCGCCTGCGCGACGAGGGCGGTGACCCGGGCTGGTGCCTGGAGCAGGTGTGCGTAGCGGTCAACCCGCGGGGAGCCGTGCGGCATCAGTTCTCCAACCCGAGGCTGGAGGGCATGCACACCGACGGCGCCCGCATCTGGCTGAGCGACGACTGCGGCACCCGGCTCCACCTGGGACGGGGCGGCCTCGGTTCCTGACCGCCGCCGCCGGGGCCGCGTGGACGGACATCGGCCTTCGGGCCGTCTGCCCCTCCCCCCGGAGTCGGCGTTCAGGCACGGAACGTCGCCGGGCGCTCCGGGCTCGCGTCGGCGAGGGCCCGGGTGACCTCCGCGACGCCGCCGCGCAGCCCGTACACGGGGGTGTCGGGCTGCTGCCGCCACGACTCGTCGATGCCTCCCGCGTCGACGGTGTCGAAGCCCAGCTCGTCGATCAGCTCGCGGACCACCTTCTTGGCGGCCTCGTCGTCACCGGCCACGGGCAGCGCGATCCGCCCGGGGGCGCCCTTGGGCAGCGGCTTGTCGAGGATGTCCTGCGCGTACGTGCCGTTGAACGCCTTGATGACGGCGTGGTCGATGTGCTGCTCCGTCCAGCGGCTCTCCGGCAGACCGGCCTCGATGGCGTCGATCCTGCCGTCGCGCTCCTTGGGGTAGTAGTTGCCGGTGTCGATCACCGCGAAGCCCTCGGCGGCCCCGTCGAACAGGCCGGACGGCAGATCGGGGATGTTCTTCAGCGGGATGGTCACCACGACGATCTCGGCGCCGTGCGCGGCCTCCTCGACGGTCACGGGCGTGGCACCGGTCTCCTCGGCGAGGGCGGTGAGCGTGTGCGGACCTCTGGAGTTGGCCACGGACACGTCGTGTCCGAGTGTCGTCAGGCGCCGGGTGAGGTTGCCGCCGATGTTGCCCGCGCCGATGATGCCGATCTTCATGGAGTCCTCCGGTGGGGTGCCGCCGCGACCTGGTGCCGCTGCCGCATGTGTGCCTCCAACCCCGCGTCCGGCAGGCCTATTTCCGCCTGCTCCGGGGAATTTCCGGCAGTCGGGTATTCCCTTTCGACCCATTGGATATTCCATGGCTGTCACTCGATTGCTATTGGATTCCGATGGCTGCGGCGGCCGTCGGCGACCGAGCTCCTGTCCCGTCCGACGTGACGCGAAGAACCGACGTGAACAGGCGTGAACAGGCGTGAATAGGCGTGAATAGGCGTGAACGGGCGTGAACAGGCGTGACCCGCGTGCCACGACGGCTGCCGCTGGGCGCCCACAGCCGCCGTTCGGGCGTTCTTGCGCATAGGTTCGTAGTCGTCACACATCTTGTTGTACGCACGCCGTGAAAGGACCGCTCCCATGAGCACCTCGAACACCTCGCGCCCCGCCGACGCCTCGGGCACCTTCGCCCTCGGCGGCGATCTGCCCGTCAAGCGTCTCGGTTACGGCGCCATGCAGCTCACCGGTCCGGGTGTGTGGGGCGAACCCAAGGACCGGGACGAGGCCGTTCGGGTGCTGCGCCGTGCCGTGGAGCTCGGCGTGAACTTCATCGACACCGCCGACTCCTACGGCCCGATCGTCAACGAGGTCCTCATCCAGGAGGCCCTCAAGCCCTACGCCGACGACCTGGTCATCGCCACCAAGGGCGGCCTGACCCGCTCCGGCCCCGACGACTGGCGCGCGGTGGGCCGCCCCGAGTACCTGCGCCAGCAGACCGAGCTGAGCCTGCGTCACCTGGGCGTGGAGCGCATCGACCTGTACCAGCTGCACCGCATCGACGAGCAGGTCCCGCTCGCCGACCAGCTGGGCGAGCTCGTGCTGCTCCAGAAGGAGGGCAAGATCCGGCACATCGGTGTCTCCGAGGTGACGGTGGAGCAGCTCAAGGAGGCCCGCGAGCACGCCGAGATCGTCTCCGTGCAGAACCAGTACAACCTGGTGAACCGCGGCTCCGAGGACGTGCTCGCGTACGCCGAGCAGGAGAACATCGCGTTCATCCCGTGGTTCCCGATGGCCACCGGTGAGCTGGCCCGCCCCGGCGGCCCGCTCGACGCCGCCGCCAAGGACCACGGCGCGAGCGCGTCCCAGCTCGCCCTCGCCTGGCTGCTGCGCCGCTCACCGGTGATGCTGCCCATCCCCGGCACCTCCAAGGTCGCGCACCTGGAGCAGAACGTGGCCGCCGCGGGCATCGCCCTGGACGACGCCCAGTTCGAGGCGCTCGCCGACGCCGTCTGAACCGGGTCCGGGACCGCACAGCGAAGGCGCCGGTGCCCACCGCACGACGGTGGGCACCGGCGCGCCTGCGCGGTCAGCCCGGTCCGCGGCGCGCCCCCACCACGGCCGCGAGCGCCGCCGTGAGTCCGCCGAGCACCATCACCGTCGAGGCGGTGGTCCGGTCGAGCACGGCGCCGCCCGCCAGCGCCCCGAGCGCGAACGTCGCCTGGAACGAGGCGGTGAAGAGCACCGAAGCCGCCTCCGGAACGCGCGGCACCGCCGCCGCGAACCAGGCCTGCGAGCACACCGGCACCGCCCCGTAGGCGATCCCCCAGACCATGAGCAGCACGACCGCGCCGCCCGGCCGGTCACCGAGGACGGGGAGCAGCAGCGTGGCACAGGCGATCAGTCCCGCGGCCGTCGCGAACGCGGCCCGCGGCCTGCGCGCCACCGCCGCGCCACCGACGAAGTTCCCGGCGATCCCGGCCGTCCCGTACGCCAGCAGGAACACGGTGACCAGGTTCGGGCCCACCTCCGTCACCTGCTCCAGGAAGGGCGTCACGTACGTGTACGCCCCGAAGTGCGCGCATACGACGAGAAAGGTCATCCCGAGCGCCCCGCGGATGCCCGGACCGCGCAGCGCCTGTCGCAGCACGGCCGCGCGCAGCGCCTGTTCCGGGGGCAGCGGCGGAACCACCGCGAGCATGGCGCCCCAGACGCACAGCGACAGGACTCCCATGGCCGCGAAGGCCGTCCGCCATCCCGCCGCCTCCCCGAGGAACGTGCCCGCGGGCACCCCGAGCACCGACCCGAGGGGCACCGCCGAGAAGATCACCGCCGTCGCCCGCGCTGCCGAATCCGGCGGCACCAGGCGCACCGCGAGCCCGGCCCCGATCGACCAGAACCCGCCGATGGTGACGCCCACCAGGACCCGGGACACGAGGACGAGCCAGTAGGCGGGCGCGGTCGCGGCGAGGACGTTCGCCACCGCCAGCAGGGCCATGAAGGCGCACAGCATGATGCGCCGGTCCACCCGGCCGGTGGCCGTGGTCACCAGGGGCGCGGACAGGGCCGCGAGGAAGCCCGGCATGGTCATCGTCAGACCGGCCGTGCCGTCCGTGACGTCGAAGCTCCGCCCGATCGACGGGAGCAGGCCGATGGGCAGGATCTCCACGGTGACGATGGCGAAGAGGCCAGCCGTCACCGAGCCGACGGCGAGCCATCCTCGTAAGGGCGACGGGGACGGCGACGGAGGCTGTGACCGTGACGGTGACGGTGACGGCGGCTGTGACGACGACAGCTGTGACTGTGACTGTGATTGTGACTGTGACTGTGACTGTGATGGTGACTGTGATGGTGACTTCGCCGGCGGGCGGGAGTCGGGGGTCGGTGTGGTGGTACTGGGCTGGGACGCGGGTCTGGTTCTGGGCACGGCTCAGTCCACCAAGAGGCGTGGCCCGCGGTCTGGCAGGTAAGCGACGCCGTAGTCGTCGCGGGAGAAAACCCCGGGCCCCGTCGGCGGCCACGCTGCTAGCATCCCCGCATGATCACGAACACGCCTGATGTCCGCATCGCCATGATGCCCCGCCGACGGGGCCGCTGACTTCGGACGCACGCGTGCTTCGAGGCCCCGAGACGGGGCCTCGATCCGTTCCTGTGCCGGAGCCCCGCCTCTCCCCCGGAGATCCTGGAGGCTCCCATGACCGACCCCCTGTCCGACCAGCAGCACCAACTGCACCAACTGTCCGGCCCACCGGGCACCGCGCCGCCCACCCCGCGCACCACGTACGTGACCACGACCATTCCGTACGTCAACGCCCGCCCGCACCTGGGCTTCGCCCTCGAACTCGTCCAGGCGGACGTCCTCGCCCGGCACCGCAGGCACCGCGGCGACCGGGTCCGCTTCCTCACCGGCACGGACGACAACTCGCTGAAGAACGTCCTCGCCGCCGAGGCGGCGGGCGTTCCCGTGCAGGACCTGGTGGACCGCAACGCGGAGGCGTTCGCCGCGCTGCGCGGCCCCCTGGCCCTGTCCTTCGACGACTTCATCCGCACCAGCCGCGACCCGCGCCACCGGGTGGGCGTGGAACGCCTGTGGCGGCGGTGCGCGGACTCCGGCGACCTGTACCGCAGGCACTACGAGGGCCTGTACTGCGTCGGCTGCGAGCAGTTCTACACCCCGGCAGAACTTGTCGAGGGGCGCTGCGCCGAGCACGGCACAAAACCCCGGCCCGTCGCCGAGGAGAACTGGTTCTTCCGGCTCTCCAGGTACGCGGACCGCCTGCACGACCTGATCTCCTCCGGGCGCCTGCGCGTCGAGCCCGCCGTGCGCCGCAACGAGGTGCTCGCCCTGATCGAGAGCGGGCTGCACGACTTCTCCGTGTCGCGCTCGCACACCCGGGCCCGGGGCTGGGGCATTCCCGTGCCCGGCGACCCCGACCAGGTCGTCTACGTCTGGTGGGACGCCCTCGGCAACTACGTCACCAGCCTCGGTTACGGCACCGGCGGGCCCGCGTACGACCAGTGGTGGAGCGGCGCGACCCGCCGCACCCACCTCGTCGGCAAGGGCGTCGTGCGCTTCCACGCCGTGTACTGGCCGGCCATGCTCCTGTCGGCCGGGCTGCCGCTGCCCACGGACGTCCTCGTGCACGACTACCTCACCGTGGACGGCCGCAAGATCAGCAAGTCGGCCGGTACCACCGTCGACCCGGCGGAGCTCGTCGCGGGGTTCGGGACGGACGCGGTGCGCTGGTGGCTGCTGCGGGACGTACCGCGCGTGGGCGACGCCGACTTCACCCGGGAGCGGCTGGTGACCCGGGCGAACGCCGACTTCGCGGGCGGCCTGGGGAATCTCGTCAACCGGGTCGTGACGATGGCGCACCGCTTCCGCGACGGCCGGGTGCCGGTCTCACGGGCGTCACGGGTGTCGCCGGTGTCGCCGGTGTCCCGCACGCCCGCCGAGGGCACGGAGCGCCTCGTGGCCGCCTGCCGGGAGGTCCCGGCGCAGGTCGACGACGCGCTCGCGGACTTCGACTTCCGGCGGGCGGTGGACGCCGTGTGGCGGGTGGTGACGGAGGCCGACCGGTGCGTCGACGGCACCCGGCCCTGGGAGCTGGCCAAGGCCGAGCGCGCGGGCGACCCTGCGGCGGGCAAGCGGCTCGACGAGGTGCTCACCGCCCTCGTCACCGCGTGCCGCACGCTCGCTGACCAGCTCGGCCCGTTCGTGCCGGTGGCGGCGGCGCGGGTGGCCGCGCAGTGCACTCCGGCCGCCGACGGCCGGCTCCCGGCGGCCCGGCCGCTGTTCCCGCGCGTCGACGAGCCGCTGCCCTCGGCGGGGTGAGGCGCGCTGGCCCCGGCGGGGGTGAGGCGCGCTGCCCCCCGGCGGGGGTGAGGCGCGGGCCGCCGGTCGTGGCTCCCGCTCGACGGGCCGCGCCGTCCCGTCGAGCGGGGGCCGTCCCGGTGCCATCATGCGTCTGTGAGCGACGAGGCGGGTGCGGAGATGCGCGAGCGGATCGGGTCGCTGCTCCGCGAGCTGGTGGATTCGGGTGCGGAGAGCGGTCTGCAAGTGGCCGTGTACGTGGACGGGAAGCCGGTCGTCGACGCGTGCGCGGGCACGGGCGTACGCGACGGGCCGTACGGGGACGGCCGCGGGTCCGGTACGGAGACGCCGTACAAGGACGGCCGCGGGGCCGGTACGGAAACGCCGTACAAGGGCGTGCTCGGTACGGACACGCCGCACAGCGACAGCCACGCGCTCCGCACGGACACGCCGCACAGCGACAGCCACGCGCTCGATACCGACGCGCCGCACACCGACAGCCACGCGCTCGATACCGATGCGCCGGACGGGGACGGCCGCTTGCTCCGTCCGGACACGCCGATCCACAGCTTCTCCACCGGCAAGGGGTTCATGTCGACGCTGGTGCACGTGCTCGCGGAGCGCGGTCTGCTCGACTACGCCACGCCGATCTCCCACTACTGGCCCGAGTTCGGCGCGCACGGCAAGGAGCGGGCCACCGTACGGGACGCCCTGACCCACACCGTCGGCATCCCGCAGCTCCCCGCGGCCATCACCCCGGCCGAGATGTGCGACTGGGACGGCATGTGCGCCCTGGTCGCGGACCTGGAGCCGCTGTGGGAACCGGGTACGGACAGCGGGTACCACGGCTGGACCTTCGGCTGGATCCTCGGCGAGACGGTCCGCCGCGTCACCGGCCTCACACCCGCCCGAGCGCTGCGTACGTACGTGACGGAGCCGCTCGGCGTGGCGGACGAGCTGTTCTTCGGGGTGCCCGCCCCGGATCTCGCGCGGGTGGCGCCGCTCCAGGAGGGCAACTGGGCGGCCTGGCTCGCCGGCCTGCCGCCGTCCGTGCCGTTCCGGCGTCTCGTCGTGCCGAACCGGGACGTGTGGACCACCGCCGAGCTGGCCAACCGCCGGGACTTCCTGCTCGCGGACGTGCCCGCGGGCGGCACCACCACGGCCCGCGCCGCCGCCCGTATGTACGCGGCACTCCTCGGGGAGGTCGACGGCGTACGCCTGATCTCGCCGGAGCGCCTTGCGCACGTCTCCTCGGTCGCCGTGCGGGGCAAGGACCTGATGCTGCTCGGGCGATACGCCAAGGGGCTCGGCTACTTCCTCGGCCTGCCGGAGACGGCCGGTGAGGAGACGTCGTTCGGACATCACGGCAGCGGGGGCAGCATCGCCTTCGCGGACCGCGCGCGCGGCCTGTCCTTCGCCCTCACCCGGACCCGTCTGGTGCAGGGCGATGCGGACCGGGCAGGGCGCCTCGCGGCGGACCTGGTCAGGTCGTTGATGACCTAGGGCCGGTCGGTGAACCTGGGGACCTCGGCCGGGGCGCTGCCGATGGGGCGCCGTCAGAAGTTCTCCAGGGCGGGCCCGTCCACCGCGTCGTGGGCGAACCTCCTGCGCACCTCGGCCCGGTCGGCCAGCCCCGCGGGGAAGCCGGGGCCCATGCGTGGCCGGGTGTCCGCCGACGTCATCGGCGCTTTGCAGTGCGCGCACACCACTTCGGCGGTGCTGTCGTGCCCGCACGGCTCGTGCCGGAAGACGACCGGGGCGCCGTCGTCGCCGCTGAGCCAGCGGTTGCCCCAGCTGTTCATGGCGGCCAGCACACCGAAGAAGTCACGGCCCTTCTCCGTGAGCACGTATTCGTGCCGCACCGGCTCGCTCTGGTAAGGGCGCTTCTCCAGGATGCCTTCGTCGACGAGGCGGCGCAGCCGGTCGGCGAGGGTGTTGCGCGCGATGCCGAGCTGCTGCTGGAACACGTCGAACCGCGTGACCCCGTAGAAGGACTCGCGCAGCACGAGCGGCGTCCACCAGTCGCCGAGCAGATCCATGGTGCGCGCGATGGAACAGGGCCAGTTCGCAAAGGAAGTCCGCCTCATGAAGCCAGCATAGGAAGGGTTCGCTCGGGTGTACGTCTCCCGTGCCCCGGCGAATCCCCGCACATGGACCCTCAACTCCCCGCACAAGGGCCCTCAACCGGCCGTGGCCCGGGCCCCCTTGGCCCGCCGGTGGCTCGCCACCCGTTCGCGCGTGGCGCACCGCGGCGAGCAGTAGCGGCGTGCCGCGCCGCTGCCCCCGGTGACGTACACCGTGTCGCAGCGCGGTGACGCGCACAGCCCGCCCGGGGGCCGCTGCCGGTCCCAGAGCAGCACGGCGAGGGCCATGCAGGACGAGGCGAGGAACCACTCCGCCCACGGCGCGGAGTCGTCGCCGTCCAGGTGGATGTGCCAGGGCGTGCCGCCGCCGTGCGCGGTGAGCCGGACCGGTCCGCAGCCCTCGGCGAGCAGCCGGTTCAGGCGGGCCGCCGCGGTGTCGGCGTCGGGCGCGGCGAAGACCTCGCGGAGCCGGGCGGCCACCGCGCGCATGTCCGCCACGTCCTGGGCGGTCACGTCCAGCGGGCCCCGCTCCCCGTACTCGCGCAGCACGGCGGTGACCGCGTTGGCGCCGGGCGCGCGGGGCCCGCCCGCACTCGCCGCACTCACCGCGCCCTTCACACTCTCCGCGCTCTCCGCACTCCGCGCGCCGTCCGCGGTGCCCACGTCGTCCGCGCCGTCCGCGTCGGCTGCCTCGGCTGCGCCATCTGCGTCGGCTGCGCTCAGGACGTTGACCAACGCTGCGGCACGCTGCGCCGAGCGCAGGACGGAATGGCGGGTCGACCACTCGTCGTCGGCCGCCTCCGCGCCCTCGCCCCTCGACTTCTTCACGAGAGTCAGGGTAACGCCCGTAGCCAGCCTGCCCGTTACCTTGTAACGTCCCATCCATGCCAAAGCGTTACCGCGTCGGGCGGTATCTCACAGGCGCCACCGCCGCGCGCACCGGCGACGAGATGTCAGGGCCCGCGCTGCTCCTGGTGGGACTCTCGGTGACGGGATCGGCGTCGACGGCTTCGGCGCTCCTGTCGGGGATCACGCTCTCGGCGGCCGTGGGCGGGCCCGTCTTCGGGGCCCTGCTCGACCGGGCCGCGCGGCCGGGGCGGCTCCTGGCCGCCGCGCTGGCGGCGTACTCCCTCGCGCTGCTCGTCATCCTGCTGGGCCTCGGCCGCCTGCCGCTGCCCGCGGTCCTCGCCACCGCCCTGTGCGGCGGCCTCCTCGGGCCCGCGCTGGCGGGTGGCTGGACCTCGCAGCTCCCGGGGGTGAGCGGCCCTGAGCACCTGCCGCGCGCCACCGCCCTCGACGCGCTGACGTACAACTTCGCGGCCCTCGCCGGACCGGCGCTCGCCGGCGCGGTCGCCATGACGGCCGGGGCCCCGGTGAGCGTCGTGGTGTCCCTCGCCCTGATCGTCCTGGCGCTGCCCGCGGCGTGGACGCTGCCGCAGCGCGCCCCCACATCCTCAACCCCGCCCCCAGCCACGTCACCCGCACCCTCCCCCAACTCCAGTCACACCTCCACTCCCGCGTCCCCGACCACGGCCGCGCCCCCGGCCCCGACCGCGACCGCGTTCTCGCCCGGGGCCGTCCTCGCCGATCTGCGGTCCGGCTTCGCCGCCATCGGCCGCGTCCGTCCGCTCGCCCGCGCCACGCTGACGTCCGTCATCTCCTACGTGGGTGTCGGCATGCTGGTGGCCTGCACTCCCCTGCTCGGCGAACACGCCCTCGGCACCACCGACTCCGGCACCTTTCTCCTCGCCACCCTCTCCGCCGCATCCCTGGCCGCCAACGCCCTGCTGGCCCGGCGCCCCGGCGTGCTGCGTCCCGACGCGACGATCCTCGCCAGCACGCTCGCCCTCGCCGGGGCGCTGCTCCTGGCCGCGACCCTCACGCCCCTCGCGCTGTTCGCGGCCATGGTGGTCGCGGGGGCCGGGGCGGGCCCGCAGCTCACGGCCCTGTTCGCGGTGCGGCACCGGGAGGCACCGGCGCCGCTGCGCGGGCAGATCTTCACCACCGGCGCCAGCCTGAAGATCACCGGTTACGCGATCGGCGCCGGGCTCGGCGGCCCGCTGGCCACCTGGTCGCTCCCCGGCGCGCTCCTCGTGGCCGCCGGCTTCGAAGCCCTCGCGGCCCTGGGCTTCATGGCGCTGTCCCGAGGGAGGCGCGGGCCACAGGGCGGACGGGGTGTGCCGCACACCTCTGAGGGAACCTGTAGCTCACAGCTGCCCCGTACGTCACCCTGACGCGCCGACGCCACAGGTCCCTCCCGCGCCCGCGCAGCCGTAACGTCCGGCTAGTTCCGAGCACTTGGCCCACCGCACCGCCGAAAGTGAACTTGATGCCTGACACGGACAAGCCCGCCGCCCCGCCGTACGAGGTCGTGCTGCAGGACTACGACCGGCACGGGCAGATCTGGTCCCTCGACGTCACGACGGGCGTGCTCACCCCGGGCTCCGGGCGCTGTCATGGATTCGTGCACCTCACGGACGCCTCACAGCGGGGCGACCTGGCCGTCGCCGCCGCCCTGTACGCCGACGGGACAGGATCGGGCACGCTCTGGCTCCAGTACGGGCCGAGGCGGTGGGACTGCTCCCGGGTGGCGGTGCGGCAGGCGTCCGAGGAGGACGGGCACCGGCTCTTCACCGTGTTCGCGACGGGCGGACCGGAGCTGGAACTCCGCTACCCCGCGCCGGACCCCGGACCTTCCGACCCGGCGCACGGCTGGATCGACACCGTCGCGGACGACTTCTTCCTGTGGGCCGCCGAACGCCTCGGGGACGACGGCGGAACCTCCCGGCACACCCTCACGGAGCACTTCGGCGCGGGCTTCCTGCCCGCCTGAGCACGTCCGGCACGGCCAGGTCCGCGCTCGGGGGCCCCGCGCCGTCCGGCCAGGGCAGGATCGCCCCGAGGAGGGCTCGCGCGCACAGGTCCCGCACCTGCGCGCGCGGCAGTCCGGGCTCCTCCAGCCACTCCAGGCAGACCGCCACCATGAAGGCCAGCCAGCCGCGCACGGCCAGCCTCAGGGCGGGCAGCTCGGCGGTGAGCGGGGCGGTCCCGGGGTCCGCGAGGAGGGCCGCCAGTATCTGCCGCTCCTGCGCGGCGAGCCCTTCGCGGTAGACCGCACGCACCGTCGGGTCGCCCGCCTCCCTGGCGCGGTGGAAGGCCCGGAAGCCCTGGGCGTGGCCCTCGACGTAGCCGAGGAAGGCGTCCAGGCCCGCGCCGAGCTGCTCCCGAACGGGCAGTCCCGGGTCGGCGGTCGTCAGGCGCAGCATCCGGTCGCTCTCGCGCTGGACGACCGCGGCGAAGAAGTCCCGTTTCGTCGGGAAGTAGTGGTACAGGAGCCCGCGCGAGACGCCCGCGATCTCGGCGACCTGCTCGATCCAGACGTCGTCGTACGGGTTCTGCGCGAACAGTCGCGCCCCTACCGTGAGCAGTTGCTCCTTGCGCTCCTGGGTACTCAGCCTGCGCCGGGGGCTGTGCTGCGGGTTCGCGGCCATGCAAGGACCTTACTTGACGCCGGTTCAACAACGGGACGAGACTGGGATCCCCTATTGAATCCACGTACAACAGGCTCCGGTCGTTCCAAGGAGCCGCGTGCACAAGGGAGATGGCGGTCATGGCGCAGACCACGCAGCCGACGGGAAGCGCCGGGCCGCTGCCCGGGGGCCTGCCGAAGGGGTTCCGCAGTGCGGAGGCCGGATGGCCACGGCTCGACCGGATACCGCACCCGCCGCGCCGCATACCGCTGATCGGCGACGTGCTCGGCGCGAACGCCCGCACGCCCGTGCAGGACTCGATGGACATCGGGCGCCGCCTCGGTCCCGTCTTCCGCCGCAAGGCCTTCGGCAAGGAGATCGTCTTCGTCTGGGGCGCGCGGCTCGCGGCCGAGCTGGCCGACGAGGCGCGGTTCGCCAAGCATGTCGGGCTCGGGGTGGCCAACCTGCGGCCCGTGGCGGGAGACGGCCTGTTCACGGCGTACAACCACGAACCCAACTGGCAGCTCGCCCACGACATACTGGCGCCCGGTTTCAGCCGGGAGGCGATGGCGGGCTACCACCCGCTGATGCTGGACGTGGCCGGGCAGCTCACCGCGCGCTGGGACGCCGCGGCGGCCGCGGGCCGGGCCGTGGACGTGCCGGGCGACATGACGAAACTGACCCTGGAGACGATCTCCCGCACCGGGTTCGGACACGACTTCGGCTCCTTCGAGCGGGCCCGGCCGCACCCCTTCGTGACCGCCATGGTCGGCACGCTCTCGCACGCGCAGCGGCGCAACGTCCTGCCGCCCGCGCTCGCGCCGGTGCTGCTGCGCCGCGCCGAGCGGCGCAACGCCGCCGACATGGCGTATCTGAACAGCACGGTCGACGGCGTGGTCGCCGCCCGGCGCGCCGCCGACGCCTCGGGCGCCCGCGGCGACCTCCTCGACCGGATGCTGGAGGTCGCCCACCCCGGCACCGGTGAACGCCTCTCTCCGGAGAACATCCGCCGACAGGTCATCACCTTCCTGGTGGCCGGGCACGAGACGACGTCGGGCGCCCTGTCGTTCGCCCTGCACTATCTCGCCGCCCACCCCGACGTGCTCGCCCGCGCGCGGGACGAGGTCGACCGGGTGTGGGGGGCCACGGAGACACCCGCGTACGAACAGGTGGCCAAGCTCCGCTACGTACGCCGTGCCCTCGACGAGGCGCTGCGCCTGTGGCCGACCGCGCCGGCGTTCGCCCGGGAGGCCCTGGCGGACACCGTGCTCGGCGGGACGCACCCGATGCGGCGGGGCGCGTGGGCGCTGGTGCTCACGATGCTGCTCCACCGGGATCCGGAGGCGTGGGGTCCGCGGCCGGAGGAGTTCGACCCGGACCGGTTCGCGCCCGCCGCGGTGCGGTCGCGGCCCGCGCACGTCTTCAAGCCGTTCGGCACCGGCGCGCGGGCCTGCATCGGCCGTCAGTTCGCGCTGCACGAGGCGACGCTGGTCCTCGGGCTGCTGCTGCGCCGCTACGACCTGGTGCCGGACCCGGGCTACCGGCTGCGGGTCGTGGAGCGGCTGACGCTGATGCCGCAGGGGCTGCGGCTGCGCCTGGTCCGCCGGGCCGGGTGAGGGGGCCGGATACGTACACCGGTCCGGGTGACCCGGCACCGCCGACCGCGTGACACGAGGCCGGGCGGCGGCTCGCGTGGCGGTTGCAGGGCAATTGTCAGACCCGTGCGCAAGAGTGGGGGTTGCACCTTCGACCATGGGAACCGCGCGCTAAGGAGCCAATCGACATGACCGGCACGACGTATCCCGAACTGGCCGCGGCGCAGGCATGCTTGCGGCTGCTGCACACCGCACGCGCCGCCCTGTCCGCACCGGCGACGGCGGGGACCGCCGCACTGCTCGCCGTCCCGATCGCGGACGCCGACGAGGCGCTGCGCCGCGCGGGCCTCGCGGGCAACGAGGCCTGGCTCCTGGACAGGATCTACGACCTCGCGCCGCACGCCCCGACACCCGGCCCCGCGGAGACGGACGGCGGCCCCGCCGACGAACCGTCACCGGACGGCTCCCGACCTACCGGGCCGGACGCGGCGTCGGCCCCGGTGACCGCTCCGGCCCAGCGCCGCGAGGGGAGCCTGCGATGAGCGGCGGCGAGCGGAAGCCCGCGGGCGGGACGGCGTCCGGCGGGGAGCAGCAGGCGTCCGGCAACGCCTCGTACGGCAAGAAGCCGTTCAAGCGCTCGCGGAGCCACTTCGCCGACCGCGTGACGGCGGACGGCGGGGACGGCTGGCCCGTGGAAGCGGGGCGGTACCGCCTGGTGGTGAGCAGGGCCTGCCCATGGGCGAGCCGCGCCCTGGTCTCGCGCAGGCTGCTCGGCCTGGAGGACGCGCTCTCGCTGGCGGTCACCGACCCGATCCAGGACGACCGGAGCTGGCGCTTCACCCTCGACCCGGACGGCCGCGACCCCGTCCTCGGCATCCGCTATCTGAGCGAGGCCTACGACGCACGCGAGACGGGCTACCCGGGCGGCGTCAGCGTCCCGGCGCTCGTGGACGTCCCGAGCGGCAAGCTCGTCACGAACGACTACCAACAGCTCACCCTGGACCTCGCCACGGAGTGGACGGCCCTGCACCGCCCCGGCGCCCCCGACCTGTACCCCGAGCCTTTGCGGGCGGAGATCGACGAGGTGATGGAGGGCATCTACCACGACGTCAACAACGGCGTGTACCGCGCGGGCTTCGCCTCCACCCAGAGCGACTACGAGTCGGCGTACAAGGACGTGTTCCGGCGTCTGGAGGAGACCTCCGCGCGGCTCGCCGACCGCCGCTATCTGGTGGGCGACAGCATCACGGAGGCCGACATCCGGCTGTTCACGACGCTCGTGCGCTTCGACGCGGTGTACCACGGCCACTTCAAGTGCAACCGCAGGAAGCTGACCGAGGACCCCGTCCTGTGGGCCTACGCCCGCGATCTCTACCAGACCCCGGGCTTCGGCGACACGGTCGACTTCGACCACATCAAGCGGCATTACTACCAAGTGCACACGGGCATCAACCCCACCGCCGTCGTCCCCCTCGGCCCCGACCTGTCCGGCTGGCTGACACCGCACCACCGGGAGGAACTCGGCGGCAGCCCGTTCGGCGCGGGGACGGCTCCCGGGCCGGTGCCGGAGGCAGAGGAGGTCGCGGCGGCGGGCCGTCCGTGACCGCGCGGCGCCCGGCGAGGGGCACCGGGCGCGGCCTCATCGCGCGGCCGGCTCCAGGTAGTCGTGATCGAGGAGCCACTTCACGTTCAGGCGCTGCCCCTCGCCCGGGTCGAGGAAGGCGGGGTCGAGCTTGATCTGCTCGCCGCCGCCGGGCTGCTCGAACCAGGGGGCGACGCCGCCCTCCCAGACGACGAACGGCTTGGTGACCTTGTAGACGCGGTAGTCGCAGGCGTACGCCGCCTCACGGGTGTTGAGGTTCTGCGGCGGGAGCGAACGCTCGGCGTAGGAGTCTCCGGCAGGTGCGAGGTACGCGCCGTACTCGGAGCCGAAGCGGTCGAGTACCTCGCCCCGCCGCAGTGTCTCCGGGTGCTTGTCGACCCGGCCGTTGACCGTCCCGAAGCCGTCGTTCGGCGGGTACTTCCAGCTGCCGGTGTCCGCCGGGCCCTCCCAGTACTTCTTCAGGAACGCCGCGGGCGACAGCTTGCCCGTGCGCTTCCAGTTCTTCAGGAGCGGGCCGACAGGACGCTGCCACTTCCCGGGCAGCCACTTGGGGCCGAGCCGGGCGTCGTCGGCGTAGGTGCCGGTGCAGGGGGCGGGCTTCGCGGCCCTGTTCGCGGGCGGCGCCGCGGGTGCCGCGCTCGCCGCGGGTGCCGTTGCGACGGTTGTCACGACGGCGGCGGCGACGCCCATGGCTGCCAGCGTCGTACGTATGCGGAACACACGGCTTCGGTCCACCCGGCGACTCCTTGACGTCTGCGCGCGCGTGTGTGCGCGATCATCGAAAGCAACGCGCAAACGCTAGCGGGACGTTGGCCACCAGATGTCGGCCCCGCCTGCGGGAGGCCCGTCTTCGCCGTCGATTCGACCGGAACGCGTCGCGCGCCCACCTCCTCCGTACGGCGGAAGCTCGCGTTGCAGAGGATGCAACTCATGTTGCGGGTCTTGTCTGTTGGGAATTCTGGGGTCACTGTGGCTGCGTACTGCAGTCACATCCGTCACTCACGTCTCATGAGGTGCAGTCATGAACAGAAGGCGGTTCATCGGTACGTCCCTCGCCGTGAGCGCGGCAGCCGTGACCACGGCGGCCGTGACCGGCGCTGCTCCGGCAGGCGCTGCTCCGGCAAACGCGGCCTCGGCCGGCGCGGCCCCGGCCGGTGTCGGCTCGCGCGGCCAGAGACGCCTGTTCCTGGGCACGTACACCTCGCAGGCGGGCGGCGGAACGGGCATCGGGCTCGCCACGTACGACGAGGCGACGGGCACGGTGACCGGCGCGGGCACCATCGGTGGCGTGGCGGACCCCTCGTTCCTCGCGGTGCACCCCTCGGGGCGGACGCTGTACGCCGTCAACGAGCGGCAGCAGGGCGGGGTGACGGCGGTGGACCTGCCGCCCGGTGGGACCCCGCGGGTCCTCGGCACCCGCGCCAGCGGCGGGGCCGGGCCCTGCCATCTGTCCGTGCACCCCAGTGGGCGCTGGCTGCTGAGCGCCCACTACACCTCCGGCAGCGTGGCCGTGCACCCCATCGGGGCGTCGGGGGCCCTGGGCGAGCGCACCGACCTCGTCACGCACTCCACGCCACCGCCCGGACCCGGCCAGCAGGGGCCGCACGCCCACCAGATCATCACCGCGCCGGACGGCCGCCACGTCCTAGCCGTCGACCTCGGCACTGACACGGTCTACACGTACCGGCTCGACACGGCCGCCGGAAAGCTGAGCCGCGTCTCGTACGCGACGGTGCGGCCGGGGGCCGGGCCGCGTGCCCTCACCTTCCATCCCTCGGGGCGGTTCGCGTACCTCGCCGACGAGGTGGACAACACCGTGGTCGTCTGCGCCTACGACCCGGCGAGCGGACGGGTCACACCGGGCGAGCCGCAGCCCACGGGCACCCGCCCCGGGATCACGAGCTATCCCGCGCAACTCGTCGTGACCGGCGACGGCGCCTACGCCTACCTCGCCAACCGCGGTGACAACACCCTGACCCGGTACGCGGTCGAGCAGGGCGGCGCGCGTCTGCGGCTGCTCGACACGGTGCCGGTGGACGGCGACTTCCCGCGCCACCTCGCCCTGTCCCCGTCGGGTCGGCTGCTGTTCGCCGCGAACCAGCGCTCGGGCTCGGTGAGCGTGTTCCGCGTGGACGCGAGCAGCGGCGCGCTCAGCCCGGCGGGCAGGCCGTTCAAGGCACCGGTGGCGGTGTGCGCGCTGCCGCTGTGAGCAGCCCGGTCACGGCGTGAGCCCCGGCCCCCCTCCTCACGGGGTGGCCGGGGCTCACGCCGTGACCGATGACGGGCACGTCTGCCGCTACGGCGCCACGAAGCTCACGTCGTCGGCGCTCGGCACGATCTCGACCTCGTCGCCGAGGGCCCATTCGGCGACGCGCGACACCGTCGCCGCGGGGACGGCGTCGCTGATGCCGGGGGCCGCCGGGATGTCGTGCGTGCCGTGGGCGTCGTGCGGCAGGACCACGCGGAATTCGAGGTCGCGGGCCGTGCGGGCGGTGGCGCTGACGCACATCTCCGACATGACGCCGCAGACGGCGAGCGCGGTCACGCCCCTGCTCCGCAGCAGCTCCTCCAGGTCGGTCTCCTCGAAGCCGTCGTCCACGGTCTTGCGCAGCAGTATCTCGCCGCGCTCGGTGTCGACGGGCACATGCACTTCCCAGCCGGGCGTGCCCACCTCGTCCGAGGCGCCCTCGGGACCGTCGTTCTGCAACTGCACGACGAGGGCGTCGGCCGCGCGGGCCTTGGCGATGAGCTGTTCGGTGCGGGCGAGGACCGTGGCGGCGTGGGGCACGGTGTCGGCACCGGTGACGAAGGCAGACTGCATGTCCACCACGATCAGTGCGTGCACCGGGTCGACGGTGCGGGCGGGCGAACCGGTGTTTGAAGCCGGGGAGTCCAGGGACCCGGCGGGCGTGGCCGCGACGGGCCCGGGACGGCTGTCGGTGTTCATGGGCGCCATCATGCCCGCGCCCGCGTCGGCGGCGCCTCTCAATTCGATCGGAGTGCTGGTGGTGAGCGGAGTACCGGTGGGCGAGGGAATGCGGGTGGTCGGAGTACCGGTGGGCGACGGAACGCGGATGGTCGGAGTACCGGTGGGGCACGGAACGTTCGTGCCCGGAATGCCGGTGAGGCACGGAACACGGGTGAGCGGAGTGCTGGTGCGGTGAACACGGGAGTCGTGGTGCTGCTTGCCGTGGCCGCGGTGTTCGTGGTCGCGACGCTGGTGGTGACCGTCGTGCTGTTGGTCCGTCTCGTCCGCACCCGCCGCGCACTGCGGCGGGCCGGTCTGCCGACGGGGCGCGCATGGGTGTTCTGGGGAGCGATCGGCTATCTCGTGCTGCCTGCGGATCTGCTGCCCGATCCCGTCCTGCTCGACGACATAGGGGTGCTCGTCCTGGCGCTGCGCTCGCTCCGGTCCGCCGCGCCGACCGGTGAGGCAGGCGGGGCCGTGCTCAGGACTCCGGAGGGGCGGACGGGCGCAGGACCGGGCGGCGCAGCAGACGCGCCTTGGTGAGCAGGGCGTGCATCCGTTCGGTGACCTGACCGAGGTCGTCGACGGGTTCGTGGAACTGCAGGCGTACGTCGGCCTGGCTGCTGATGCGTTCCAGACGCAACGTCAGGCCGTGCCGGTCGATGGCGAGCGGTTTGACGGCGACGACACCGGTGAGGCTGTCCGCGGAGATCAGCCGCGTGAGCTGCTCCACGGCCTCCGGGTGGGCGTCGGCGAGATGCGTGAGCAGCCGGGACTCGGCCTGCGCGAGCGGGTCGGGGTCGGTGAGCGCGAACTCCTCCAGGTCGATGCCCGTACGGCCGCCGGCGTCGTGCAGCACCGCGCAGGCCGGCTCGAACACGAGGTGGTCGCGCGTCGCCGTGAGTGTGCCGGAGAGCCAGAGCCGGGAGCGGACCCGGTCCCTGATCGGTACCGGCGCCACGTCCGCGAACTCCAGGAGCGTGGACGGCTCGCCGCGCGGCGCGCAGATCAGTGCGGCGGCGAGCGCGCTGTCCTCGGGCGGGTGCAGGAGCACCGTGCCCCGCTCGCTCACGGTGTGGGCACCGACGAGATCGTCCCTGCCGATCTCCGTGGTCACCGCACAGGACCAGGCGGTGGCGAGCACGGAGCGGGCGCGCGCCGCCGCGGTGGGCATGGTCGTGCTGACGTGTCGGACACCCATCCTCAACCTCCATTAGGTAAGCCTTGCCTAACTTATCGGAGATCGTGTCGCGCTGCCAGCACGCGTGAGGTGTGGTGTGCACGACGAAGGCCGCCCCCGAGCGAGACTCGAGGGCGGCCCAAGCACCGTTGCAGCAAAGGGGGAGGCGGCTCGCAGCAAAGGCGGCCGCCGCAGGGGCGGACCCCAGTGGGAGCTGACCGCCGCACTAGCGGACGCGGTCCGGCGGTCAGCACGGGCGGACGCCGTCCGGCGGTCTAGTGGCCGCGGGCGATCCACTCCTCCAGCTGCGGCGCCTCCGTGCCGATCGTCGTGCTGTCACCGTGACCGGTGCGCACCACCGTCTCCGGCGGCAGCGTCAGGAGCCGCTCGCGGATGGACTCCACGATGGTCGGGAAGTCGCTGAAGGAGCGGCCGGTGGCACCGGGTCCCCCCGCGAAGAGCGTGTCCCCGGTGAAGACGGTGCCGAGCGACGGCGCGTACAGGCTGACCGCGCCGCGGCAGTGGCCGGGGGTGTGCAGCACCCGCAGCACCGTCCCGGCCACCCTCAGCTCCTGCCCGTCGGCCAGTTCACCGTCGGGCGCGCGGTCCGGGTGGGTGAGCTTCCACAGTTCCAGGTCGTCGGGGTGCAGCAGGACCGGGGCGCCGGTGCGGGCGGCGAGGGCCGGCGCGGCGTCGACGTGGTCGTCGTGGGCGTGCGTGCACACGATGGCGACGAGGCGGCGGTCGCCGAGGGCCGCCGCGATGGCGTCGGCGTCGTGCGCCGCGTCGATGACGACGGCCTCCTGGTCGTCACCGACGATCCAGACGTTGTTGTCGACGTCCCAGGTCCCACCGTCGAGCGAGAACGTACCGGAGGTGACGAGATGGTCGACGCGCGCGGCGCCGCCCTCGGCGGGAGAGGTCGCGGCGGCCATCAGAACACCACCACCGAACGCAGCACGTCGCCCTGGTGCATCCGCTCGAAGGCCTTCTCGACCTCGTCGAGCGCGATCGTCTCGGTCACGAACGCGTCGAGGTCGAGCCGCCCCTGGCGGTAGAGGTCGATGAGCATCGGGAAGTCACGCGAGGGCAGGCAGTCCCCGTACCAGCTGGACTTCAGCGCGCCGCCGCGGCCGAAGACGTCGAGCAGCGGCAGGTCGATGCGCATGTCCGGGGTCGGCACGCCGACGAGGACGACCGTGCCCGCCAGGTCGCGGGCGTAGAAGGCCTGCTCGTACGTCTCCGGGCGGCCCACCGCCTCGATGACGACGTCGGCGCCGAAGCCGCCGGTCAGCCCGCGGATCGCCTCGACGGGATCGGCGGAGCGGGAGTTGACGGTGTGGGTGGCGCCGAGGCCGCGTGCGGTCTCCAGCTTGCGGTCGTCGACGTCGACGGCGATGACCTTCGCCGCGCCGGCGAGCCGGGCGCCGACGACGGAGGCGTTGCCGACGCCGCCGCAGCCGATGACGGCGACGGAGTCGCCGCGGCCCACGCCGCCGGTGTTGATGGCGGCGCCGATCCCCGCCATCACCCCGCAGCCGAGCAGACCGGCCGCCGCCGCGGAGGCCGCCGGGTCCACCTTCGTGCACTGCCCGGCCGCGACGAGCGTCTTCTCGGCGAACGCCCCGATGCCGAGCGCGGGGGCCAGCTCGGTGCCGTCGGCCAGGGTCATCTTCTGCTTCGCGTTGTGGGTGTCGAAGCAGTACTGCGGGCGCCCGCGCAGACAGGCACGGCACTGCCCGCACACCGCGCGCCAGTTGAGGATGACGAAGTCGCCGGGCGCGACCTCGGTGACACCGTCCCCCACCGACTCCACCACGCCCGCCGCCTCGTGCCCGAGCAGGAACGGGAAGTCGTCGTTGATGCCGCCCTCGCGGTAGTGCAGGTCGGTGTGACAGACACCGCACGCCTGGACCTTCACCACGGCTTCGCCCGGCCCCGGGTCGGGCACGGTGATCGTCTCGATCCGTACCGGCTCGCCCTTCGCGCGTGCGACCACGCCCCGCACTTGCTGCGCCATGACTCTCGCCCTTCTCTCGCCTGCGTAGTTCCGTCGGCGCGGGTCTCCCCCGCGGGGGTGGAACGCGCCGGTAGGAGGAGCCTACGGGTCCCCGCGTCTAGGGTGTGGACGTGCGCGTATTCGCTGCTCAGACGCTGCTGCCCGTGAACGCCGCGCTCGGTGTCGCGCTGGTGGTGCTGCTGCTCGTCGCGGCGACCGCGGCGGCGGTGTTCCGGCTCTCGCCCGACGCGTCGCGGAGCCGCTCCCGGGAGGTCGTCGTGGCCGGGGTACGGGCCTGCGCCCAGCTGGGCGCGGTGTCCTTGCTCATCGGCTGGGTGGTGCACCACCGGGCGGCGCTGTTCGCCTTCCTGCTCCTGATGTTCGCCGTCGCCACACGCACCGCCGGGCGCCGCGTCACCCCGAACGCCACCTGGTGGTGGGCCGCCGTGCCCCTCGCGGTCCCGGTGGTGCCGGTGGTCGCGGCCCTGACCCTCACCGGTCTGGTTCCCGTCGACGGCATCGCGCTGATCCCGGTGACGGGCATCCTCATCGGCGGGGCGCTCACCGCGACGGTCCTGGGCGGCCGTCGCTCCCTGGACGAATTGGCGACCCGTCTGGGCGAGTTCGAGGCGGGCCTCGCGATCGGCCTGCCGGAGCGCGACGCCCGCCTGGAGGTGATCCGCCCCGCCGCCTCCGACGCGCTCCTCCCCGGCCTCGACCAGACCCGCACGGTCGGCCTCGTCACCCTGCCCGGCGCGTTCGTCGGCATGCTGCTCGGCGGGGCGTCGCCCGTGCAGGCGGGCGCCGTCCAGCTCTTCGTCCTGTTCGCCCTGATGGCGGTGCAGGCGGTGGCCGTCGCGGTGACCGTGGAACTCGTCGCGCACGGCAAGCTCCATCGCACGCCGGGGCCGTAAGCTCCCCAGCATGTCTGTTTACGAAGCGATCGACATCGCCCGCCTCCAGGGCGGCCCCGCCGACCTCTCCCAGTACCAGGGCAAAGCCGTCCTGATCGTCAACGTGGCCTCCAAGTGCGGACTCACCCCGCAGTACGCGGCTCTGGAGCGCCTGCACGAGACGTACGCCGACCGCGGCTTCACCGTCCTCGGAGTCCCCTGCAACCAGTTCATGGGCCAGGAGCCCGGCACCTCCGCGGAGATCGCCGAATTCTGCTCCGCCACGTACGGGGTCACCTTCCCCATGACGGAGAAGGTCGAGGTCAACGGCGACGGCCGGCACGCCCTGTACGAGCGGCTCGTACCGAAGGCCGACGCGGAGGGTCACACCGGGGACGTCCGCTGGAACTTCGAGAAGTTCCTGATCTCCACCGACGGCGAGGTGGTCGCCCGCTTCTCCCCGCAGACCGAGCCCGACGCCCCCGAGGTCGTCTCAGCCGTCGAGGCGAACCTTCCCGCCTGACGGCGCCACCTCGTCGCGGCCCGTCGCGCGGCGACCGCGCGACGGGCCGTGCTCAGGGCCGGCGGTTGTGCGTGCCCGGCGTGTACCCGAACGACCGGCGGAAGACATCGATGAACGCGCTCGTCGACGACCAGCCGCAGCGGTGGGCGACGGTCGTGACGGGAGTGTCGTCCGCGAGCATCCGCAGGGCGTGGTAGAGGCGGGACTGGGTGCGCCACTGTGGGAACGTCATGCCCAGTTCGGCGCGGAAGAGGCGGCTGAGCGTGCGTTCACCGGCTCCGGTCGCGGCCCCGAGGGCGGCGAGCGTGCGCGGGTCGGCGGGGTGGTCGTGGACCAGGGCGCAGACGGCCACCAGACGGGGGTCGGTGGGCGTGGGCAACTGCATCGGCTGCTGCGGCGATGCCCGCAGCTGGTCGAGCAGGACGGCGCGCAGCCGCCCGCGTTCGGGGCCGGTGGCGGCGGGCATGCGCGTGTACTCGACGATCAGCTCCCGCAGGAGCGGACTCACGGTCAGGACCGTGGGGGCGTCCAGGTGCAACGGGTTCTCGTCGGCGGGCAGGCCCACGAAGTGCGCGTTCAGACGGCCGTGCGCGCGGTGGGCGTGAACGGTGCCCGCGGGCACCCAGATGGCGCGGTTCCCCGGCGCGAACCACGTACCCGCCTCCGTGGTGACGGCGACGACCCCCGAACCCGGCAGCACGATCTGGTGGTCGTCGTGCCGGTGTGCGTCGATGCGCTCCCCGGCGGCCAGGTGCCGGACGTGGGTCGGCGCCTTGGGGGTGTGGCGGACGGCCTCCGGCACGGTCGGTGTCACCTCGTCCCCGGCCACGCGTACGCGTATGCGTACGCATGCTCGTACCTGTACTTCTACGCGTACTCCTACGCGTGCTCGCACTCGTCAGCGTACGCCTCGCCTGGCGGGTAATCGCTACAGACTGGCACTTTATCGGAAGCCCGACAGCCGCCGCGCTCGCGACGATCGTCCGGTGTCCACAAACAAACCCCTCACCCTGCTGTCCCTCAGCCACGCCTGCGTGGACGTGTACCAGGGCTCGGTCGCCGCGCTCGTACCGTTCTTCGTGTCCGAGCGCGCCTACTCCTATGCCGCCGCGTCCGGCATCGTCCTCGCCGCCTCGCTCCTCTCGTCCGTGGTGCAGCCCCTGTTCGGGGCGCTCACCGACAAGTGGGCGATGCCGTGGCTGCTGCCGGTGAGCTCGCTGGTGGGCGGCGCGGGCGTGGCGCTCAGCGGCGTCGGCGGCTCCTACGCCCTCACCCTCGCGGTCGTCGCCGTCTCCGGGATCGGCGTCGCGGCGTACCACCCCGAGGCCGCCCGCATGGCGCGCGTCGCCAGCCGGGGCAGCCACACCGCGATGGGCTGGTTCTCGCTCGGCGGCAACATCGGCTTCGCAACAGCGCCGCTGCTGGTCGCCACCGTGATCGCGACCGGGGGGCTCGGCGCGTCCCCGCTGCTCGTCGTGCCCGCCGTCGCGGGCGCCGCCCTGTGCGCGGTGGCGCTGCGCGCGCTGCGGGCACCGGGCACGGCCACCGCGGCCGCGCGCGGCGGCGACGCCGGCGGCCACGACGACTGGCCCTCCTTCCTGCGGCTCTCCGGTGCCGTGGTGTGCCGGTCGATCGTCTTCGTCGGCCTGAGCGCCTTCATCGCGCTGTACGTACGGGAGCGCACCTCCGGCGGTGAGTTCGCCGGTACGGCCGCCCTGTTCGTGCTCTATCTCGGCGGGGCCGTGGGCACGGTCGTCGGGGGCCGCCTCGCCACCCGGCACAGCCGCGTCACGGTGGTGAAGTGGTCGTACGCCCTGAGCGTGCTCGCCGTCGCCGGGGTCGTCCTCGTGCCCGGACCCCTCCTGTACCTGTTCGTCGCGCTCACCTCCGCGGGGCTGTACGTGCCCTTCTCCCTGCATGTGACGCTGGGGCAGGACTATCTGCCGCGGCGCGTCGGCACCGCGGGCGGTGTGACGCTCGGTCTGACCGTCAGCGTCGGCGGCGTGGCGAGCCCCGCCATCGGCGCGCTCGCCGACGCGACGTCCCTCCAGACGGCCCTCGCGCCCCTGATCGTGCTGCCCGCCGCCGGCTGGCTGCTGCTGCGGTCCCTGCACGAGCCCGCGATGCCGGAAGCAGCCCCCGCACCGGCCCCTTGTTATGATCCGCCGACGCGTGTGCGCTCCGCGCCCGCCGACGACTGCCGCTCCAGTGAGGGAGGTTGATGAATATGGCCTGCCGGGCCCCTCATCAGCATGCCCTCGTCCGGGCCGCGCGGAGCTGACCCGCGGCCCGGTCGTCCCGAACGACCAGGAGTACCGCATGTCTTCCGCATTTCCCTCTGAACAGTCCGAACAGTCCGCACTGCCCTCCCCGCAGTCCGCACTGCCCTCCTTGCAGTCCGCACCGCCCTCCCCGCAGTCCGCACCGCCCTCCCCCGGCTACCGGGTGACGGGCACCGGCCTGACCACGGCACGGCTCGTGCTGCGGCCGTGGACGCCCGCCGAACTCGCCGCCGTCCTCGACGGCTCCCGCCCGGCCGGGTGGGCGCCGGACTTCCCCGCCGAGGGCGACCGCGTCGTCGCCGGTTTCCTCACCGAGCACCCCGAGGGCCTCACCGGCTACGGCCACCGCCTGGTGACCGAGCGCGACGGCGGCCTGGTGGTCGGCTCGATCGGCCTGTTCTGGCCGCCGACGGACGGCGCGATCGAGATCGGGTACGGCATCGTCGCCTCGCGCCGCGGCCGGGGCTACGCCTCCGAAGCCACCCGTGCGCTGGTCGCGTACGCCCTGACCGCACCCGGCGTGGACACCGTGCACGCGACGGCGGAGTCGGCCAACCCGGCGTCCGTCCGCGTCCTGGAGAAGGCCGGACTGCGGCGCGTCGGCGCGGACGGGGACACGGTCACGTTCCGTGCCGTGGCCGGGGACCTCGCCCGGGTCCGGGACCAGGAGCGGCAGCGGTAGCCGCCCTCCCACGGACACGGTCGCCCTCGGGTATGCGTACCGAGCGCGCGAACCGCCCGGCCGGAGCAGCCGCCGAGCCCGGTACAGCCACCCGGGCCAAGCAGAACTGCGCAGTTGGGAGCCCGCTTCTACGGTGGCTGAATGGTCATCAGGTACCTTTCGCGTCCGCTCGGGCGTGCCACCGCCCTGCGCGCCACCGCCCTGCGCGCCGCGGCCCTCGCCACCGGCGCCTCGGTCTGCCTCGCGGCACCGGCCGCCGGTCTGTCGGGGCCGGCCGCCGGTGCCGAACCCGCACCCCCGAAGCCGCTGTCTGCGTACTCCTCGTACTCCTCTTCCTCCCCGTATTCCTCGTACTCCTCGTCCTCCCGGTACCCCTCGTCCTCCCCGTACTCCTCGTACTCCTCGTCCCTGCTCGACCGGCCCGGTACCCAAGTGCGCCCGGCAGCCGGTGCCCCGCCCGCCCCTCGTGACCTGACCGCCCGCTCCTGGCTGGTGTCCGACGCCCGCACGGGCGAGGTGCTCGCCGCCCACAACGCGCACCGCAGGCTGCCGCCCGCGTCCACCCTCAAGTCCCTGTTCGCCCTGGCGGCACTGGACCGGCTGCACCCGGAGACCCCGCACACGGTGACCCACGGCGAGCTCCGCAAGGTCGGCGGCGGCAGCAGCCTGGTGGGCGTCGACGCGGGCCGCAGCTACCGGGTGGCGGACCTGTGGCGCGGGGTGTTCCTCAGCTCCGGCAACGACGCCGTGCACGTCCTCGCCGAGATGAACGGCGGCTGGCGGCACACCGTGCGGCAGATGCGGGCCAAGGCCCGCGAACTCGGCGCCCGGGACACCCATGTGGTCTCGCCCGACGGGTACGACGCCCCGGGCCAGGTCTCGTCCGCGTTCGACCTGGCGGTCTTCGGCCGGGCCGGACTCGCCGATCCCCAGTTCGCCCGCTACTGCTCGACGGCCAGGGCACGCTTCCCCCAGGGCAACTGGTCGTACCCCATCCAGAACACGAACCGGCTCCTGACGGGCGCGGACGGCGTGGAGCGCTACCCCGGCCTGATCGGCGTCAAGAACGGCTACACCAGCGGCGCCGGGCACACGCTCATCGCCGCGGCCCACCGCGGCACCCGCACCGTGCTCGTGACGGTGATGAACCCGAGCAGGGGCGGCTTCGCCGTGTACGAGGAGGCCAGGTCGCTGCTCGACTGGGGCTTCGCCGCGGTCGGCCGCGTCCAGCCGGTGGGGTCGCTGCTGCCCGCCAAGCCGCGCAAGGCCCCGGACCGGGACCAGCGGACCGCTGCGGCGGCGATCGTGTCCTCCGCCGCGTCCGACGACGGCTCGGACTGGCCCGCCCTGGTGCTCGTCGGCGTGGGCTCGGCCGCCGTGCTCGCCGGGTGCCTGGTGATCGTGCGTCGGCGGCGGGCGGCTACGGTGGCCCGACGCAGGGCCTCGGGAGGGGAGTTCTTTCGGTGAGCGAGTCGTTGGGGGTGGCCGTGCTCGGTGCGGGCCACATGGGCGCCGACCACGTACGGCGCCTCGCGCGCTCCGTCGTCGGGGCGCACGTCGTGACCGTCGCGGATCCCGACCGGGCGCGGGGCGGCGCCGCCGTGGCCGGACTCGGCGATGTGCGCGTGCACGCCGATCCGCTCGCCGCGCTCGCGGAGCCCGGCGTCGGCGCGGTGCTCGTGGCCTCGCCCGACCACGCGCACGAGGAGGCGCTGCTCGCGGCGCTCGACCGCGGGCTGCCCGTGCTGTGCGAGAAGCCGCTCGCGCACGACGCGGCAGCCGCGCTGCGCGTGGTGCGGGCCGAGGCCCGGGGCGGGCGGCGGCTGATCCAGGTGGGGTTCATGCGCCGCTACGACACCGAGTACCGGCGGCTGAAGGCGCTGCTCGACGCGGGCGGCATCGGCAGGCCACTGCTGCTGCACTGCCGCCACCGCAATGTGGCCTCGCCCCCGCACTTCACGTCCGCGACGCTGATCAGCAGTTCGGTGTCGCACGAGATCGACGCCGCCCGCTGGCTCCTCGGCCAGGAGGTGACCGCCGTGACCGTGGTCAGGCCGCGCGCGTCGGCGAGCGCGCCCGCCGGTCTGCAGGACCCGCAGCTGGTTCTCTTCGAGACGGACGCCGGTGCCGTCGTGGACGTGGAGGTCTTCGTCAACTGCGGCTTCGGCTACGAGGTCACCTGCGAGGCGGTCGGCGAGAGCGGCAGCGCCCGCATCGGCGAAGAGCCCGCGATGGTGGTGCGGTCGGCGGGCCGCGCCCAGCGGGAGATCCCGCGGGACTACGTGGTGCGGTTCGCCGACGCGTACGACCGCGAGGTGCGCGCGTGGGTGGCGGACGCGCGCGAGGGGCGGGTCGGGGGACCGAGCGCGTGGGACGGGTACGCGGCGGCGGCCGTCGCCGAGGCGGGGGTGCGGGCCCTGGCCAACGGCGGCCGGGTCGAGGTCCACCTCGCGGAGCGGCCCGGCCTGTACCGCTGAGCGATCGGCTCACGCGCTTTCCCGCGGGGCGTCAGTGCCTGCCGGGGCGCCAGTAGCCCAGCGCGTGGATCCGGTGCCGCGGCACAGCGAGGTCCTTGCGGACGTACGCGTTCAGGGCGCGGGTCGTCGTGGTGTCGCAGGTGATCCACACGTACGGGTCGGGCTCGGCGTCGACGGCTTCGGCGAGTCCGTCCCTGGCCTCCCGGGCCACTCCCCGGGTGCGCTCCACCCAGTGCACCTCGTGCAGGGCGGGGTCGGTCCGCAGGTCCAGGTCCCGGTCGTCGGCGTGCTGGGTCTCGAACCAGATCGTGGCCGGGGTCCCCGGCAGCGAGGCCAGCAGGGAGTTCACGGCCGGGAGCGAGGCGGCGTCACCGACCACCAGGAGCCGTGACGGGGCGGGCTCCGGCACGTCGAAGCCGGTGCCCTGCACGGTGGCGTCGATGGTGTCGCCCGGCGCGGCCTTGCGCGCCCACTCGCTCGCGCAGCCGTCGTGCAGGGCGAACTCCAGAGTGAACGTGCCCGCCGCCGGGTCGGGATCCACGAGGGTGTAGGCGCGCTGATGGGGTTTGCCCGCGTCGTCGAACCACAGCCGCACCCACATCGTGGGGTGCACCCCGGTCTGCGCCAGCATCCCGCCGTCGGTGACGTGGATGCGGCGGTAGTGCCCGGTCACGTCGTCCGCGCCGGTCACCGTGAACGTGAAGTCCTTGCCGCGCAGCAGCTTGAGGACGACGCCTTCCCAGCCGTGGCCCACTGTGGCCCCCCTCCCTCGGAACACCCGACCACACTTGATCGAGTTAGGTTAGCCTAACCTACTCTCGAAGGGGGTCCTGCCCGATCGCCGAACGCCCGTCACACGCCTTTCAGGACACGGTCGAGAGCCGCCCGGCCCACAGGTCCCCAGTGCGGCTTGCCTCCGGGAAGACCTCGGTCCCCGTTCTGCCCCATGAGCATCAGGAAGAGGCTCTTCATGGCGGCCAGCCCGCGGGCGCGCCGGATCGCCGCCTCGTCCGCACGCGCATAGGTGTCGAAGAACCGCGCGGCCGCCCCCGCGGGCAGCAGCACCCATGCGGCGGCCAGGTCCCACGCCGGATCACCGGCGCAGATGTCGCCGAAGTCGACGACGCCCGAGAGCGTGCCGTCCGTCACGACGACGTTCGCGGGGTGGAGGTCGCCGTGCGTCCACACCGGCGGGCCCTCCCACGCGGGGGCCGCGACGGCGTCCTCCCAGACGGCCCGGACGCCGGTGGCGACATCGGTAGCGTCGGCGTCGGCGACACCGGCGGCGTCGAGGGCGACGGACTGGAAGAAGTACTCGAACCCTTTCGCGCAGTCCCTCGGGTGGGCGCCGCGGTCCGTGGAGACGGGAGCCTCGGCAGGCGCCTCCACGTGGAGTGCCCGCAGGAAGCCCGCCAGCGCGTCGGCCGCGTGGGCGCCGCGGGTGATCGTGGCATGGTCCAGCGGCTCACCGGGAACCCACGTCATCACGGTCCAGTGCTTGGGGAAGCGCGCGGACGGCTCGCCGGACCTCACCGGGGTCGGCACCGGCAGCGGCAGGCGCGGGGCCAGCACGGGGAGCCACCGCCGCTCCTTGAGCTGGAGTTCCGGAGTGGGGTCCATGCGCTGCATGCGCACGGCCAGCTCGTCCCCGAGGCGCCACATCTGGTTGCCCCAGCCACCCGCCACCTCGCGGACGGCAAGCCCCGCGAGGTCCGGATGCTGCTCCCGCAGCAGGTCGCGGACCAGGTCGGCGGTGATCTCGATCTCGACGCGGGTATCAGCGTCCGCGCCGGCCCCGGTGCCCGTCGCAGCGCCGGTGTCGATGTCGGTCCCGGTCCCGGTGTCGATGTCGGTCCCGGTGCCGGTGTCGGTGTCGGTGCCGCCGTCGATGTCGATGTCGGTGTCGGTGTCGGTCATGCGAGGTCACACTACTGAGGCCGTACGCACCCCCGTCTCCGCCGCCCGCCGCCAGGCGCCCGGAGCGACGAGGTCGGCCCTGCACTTCGGCGCGCCGGTGGCCAGGAACCGGCAGGCCATACTGGGTGCCGCCCCGGGCATCGCGCGCCGCGGGCCAGGCGAAGGGAACATGGCAGTGAAGGGAACACGGCAGTGATCAACCGGGTGCGACAGCTACGCAAGGAACGCCTCATGACCCTGGAGACGCTGGCCGACCGCGCAGGTGTCACCAAGAGCTATCTGTCCAAGATCGAGCGCGGCCAGAGCGTCCCGTCGATCGCCATCAGCGCCTCGCTCGCGAAAGCTCTCGACGTACCCCTCGACAACCTCTTCGCCGACGCCGAGGAGCTCACGGACGTCACGGTCACCCGGGCCGGCGAACGCCGGCCGCTCACCTCCGAGGACGAGGCGGGGACCCGCTACGAGGGCATGGCCCTGGAGGCCGGCACCAAGAGCATGACCCCCTTCATGCTCCACCCTCCGCTCGACGCCGGACCCGTACCCTTCCGCGACCACCCGGGCGAGGAGTTCCTCTTCGTCCACCACGGGCGTGCCGAACTCATCCTCCCCTCCCGCACCATCACCCTCGGACCGGGCGACTGCGCCTACTTCAAGGCCACCCAGCCGCACAAGCTCCGCTCCCTCGGCACCGAACGCGCCGCGGTCCTCCTCCTCGTCTCGGACGCCCACGCCCACGTCCACGCGGACGCAGCGGCCGCGCCGGGTCTGCGGCTTCCCTGAGCATCGTCGACGCCGTACCACCGCAGCCGCACCCGTCCCCAGCCCCGCCCCGCCCGCCCCCATTGCGGCATGACACAAGGTGTCCTATCGTAAATCCTGTTTCCTCCCGGTGTCGCCTTCCGGCGGCACGAATCGGACGCGGGGTGCGTCGGCAGACGGCCCCGGGGACTGGAGCAGGACGATGGCACAGACCCTCCGAGACACGAAGGGCACACTCGTCGACCGCGCGCAGCGGCTGATGGACGACCACTTCGGCGACTCGAAGCTGACCACGCGACAGAAGCTGGCCCTGACCTGCCGCATCGCCTTCGACGGCGGACACGACTCCGGACTCGCGGGCCAGATAAGCGCCCGCGGACAGCAGACCGGCACCTACTACACCCAGCGCCTCGGCCTCGGCTTCGACGAGATCACCGAGGACAACCTCCTTCTGGTCGACGAGGACCTGCACGTACTGGAGGGGGACGGCATGCCCAACCCCGCCAACCGGTTCCACTCCTGGATCTACCGCAGCCGCGCGGACGTGAACTGCATCGTCCACACACACTCCCTGCACACCGCCGCACTGGCCATGCTGGAAGTCCCCCTCGTGATCTCCCACATGGACACCACACCGCTGTACGAGGACTGCGCCTTCCTCAAGGAGTGGCCCGGCGTGCCCGTCGGCAACGAGGAGGGGGAGATCATCTCCGCGGCCCTCGGTGACAAGCGCGCCATCCTCCTGGCCCACCACGGCCAGCTGGTCACCGGAGCGACCGTCGAGGAGGCCTGCAACCTGGCGGTGCTCATCGAACGCGCCGCGCGCCTGCAACTGCTCGCCATGGCCGCCGGGACCATCGAGCCCCTCGACCCGGTACTGGCCCGCGAGGCCCACGACTGGACCGGCACCGACCGCCGCAGCAAGGCCAACTTCGCCTACTACGCCCGCAAGGCGCTGCGCAACCATCCCGACTGCGTCTCGGGGCAGGTGGAACTCTGATGGCGAACCCGCCGCTGAAGGGCATCATCTCCTACCCCGTCACCCCCTTCGACTCCGCCACGGGCGACGTCGACCTGGACGCGCTGCGCCGGCTCACCGACGACCTGGTGGACGCGGGCAGCCACGGCATCGCCCCGCTGGGCAGCACGGGAGAGAGCGCCTATCTGCGCGAGACGGAGTGGGACGCCGTCTGCGAGACCACGCTCCAGACGGTCGCGGGCCGCGTCCCCACCCTGGTCGGCGTCTCGCACTGGAGCACGGAGGGCACGGTGCGCCGGGCCCGCGTGGCCGCCCGCAACGGCGCCACGGCGATCATGGTGCTGCCACAGGTGTACTGGAAGCTGACCGACGCCGAACTCGCCCGGCACTACGGCACGGTGGCCGCGGCGACCGACCTGCCCATGATGCTCTACAACAACCCGGGCACCAGCGGCGTGGACCTGCAACCGGAGAAGGTGGTCGCGCTCGCCCGCACGATCCCCAACCTGACCATGGTCAAGGAGAGTTCCGGGATCGTGCCCCGGTTCCGGTCCCTCCAGGACCTGTCCGACGGAGCGCTGTCGGTCTACAACGGCAGCAACCCCGTCGCGCTCGAAGCCTTCCACTCCGGCGCCGCCGGGTGGTGCACCGCGGCGCCCTGCCTGGTCCCGCAGTGGACCCTGGCGCTCCACGCCGCGGCGACCGGCGGCGAGGACGGACGGGCCGACGCCCTCCTGGCGGAGCTGCTGCCCTTCCTCCGGTTCATCGTCGGCCATGGACTCCCCCGAGCCGTCAAGGCGGGACTCGAACTGCAGAAACGCGGTGCCGGCGCGCCGCGGCCACCTCTGCTGCCGCTCCCCGACGAGCCGACGAGGGAACTCAGGACGATCCTCGACCGGCTGGCCTCGCATCCGCTCCTGACCTGATCGGGTCCTGGCCCGGTCGATGGACCATAGGGCCGGGACGGCACCGCGGTCCCGTCCCGGCCGTTCACACTCCGCCGAGGAGCTGGTGCAGACTCCGGTCGAGGTCGCTGTCCGCCTCCGCCTCCTCGTCGCCCGCGTCCACCACCGCGTACGACCGCATCAGGAACCGGCGCAGGGCGGCACGGTCGAACTGGACGAGGGCGAGTCCGTGGACCGCGTGGAACTCCAGGACCGTGCGCGCCCTGCCGCACGGCCATATGTGCACGTCCCCGGTGCCCGCGGGAGCGCTGAGGCCGGCCTCCAGGAGGCCGCGGCCGAAGACCCAGGTGACCTCGGCGCCGTCCAGGGACACCTCGGGCGGGAAGGAGATCTGCACGGCGAGCGGGTCGGCCTCGGTGTAGCGCAGCGTCACGGGGATGGGCCGTTCACGCCCCTCGGGGGTGATCAGACGGGCACGGGCGGACTGTTCGAGCGTGACGGCCATGGTCGTTCTCCACTTCTCCTGCTTCCTTGCCCTTTCGACCCCGTTGCGGGTGCCCGTATTACGGAAGTGCACAGAGATATCTATGTGACCTGCACCACTCCCCTCCGATAAGTCGGACATTCCTGACCGCAGGGGGTAGGAGTACGAGGCGTGCCCCCTCTTTCCGCGCCCGCGCCCCCGCCGTCCGGCCGCCCCTCCCCGCCGTCGCCCTCCGGGGCGCCTCCCGCACCGGGCCGCGTGCCCGCGCGGGCGGCCGTCGCCGCGCTGGCGTCGGACTTCGCCGAGCTCCCGTACCCGCCGCGGACGGAGCGGCAGGACGGGCCGCTCGCGTGGGCGGGGTACGACGACGCGCGGGCCCTCGCGCGGGGGCGTACCGGCGAGACGGAGTCCGTGATCGCCGGGACCGCGACGGTCGCGGGCGAGACGGCCGTCCTGCTGTCCTTCGACTTCCGGTACCTGGGCGGCTCGCTCGGCGAACGCACCGGAGACCGGCTTGAGGCGGCCTACACGGCCGCTCGCGAACGGGGCCTCCCGCTCGTCTCCCTCATCGCGACCGGCGGCAGCCGCATGCAGGAAGGCATGCGCGCCCTGCATCAGCTCCAGCGCGTGGCCGCCCAGTCGGTCCTGAACCGCGCGGCCGGGCTGCCGCAGATCGCGGTGGTCACCGACCCGACGACGGGCGGCGGCTGGGCCACGCTGGGCGCGGGCGCCGACGTGGTCCTCGCGCTGCCGGGCGCACAGGTGGGCTTCGCCGGGTCGCGCGTCAGACCGCCGGACGCGGACCCGGCCGCGTACACGGCGGAGGGCCAGCTCGCCGCGGGCGCGGTCGACGCCGTCGTCGCACCGGACCTGCTGCCCGCCCGCCTCGGGCGCTGGTTGCGGCTGCTCACCACGCCCGCGACCGGCGCGCCCGAGCCGCCGCGTGCCCTCGGCGCCGCGTCCCTGCCCGCCACCGGGTGGGACGCGGTGCACCGGGCCCGCGCCGCCGGACGTCCGCGTGCCGAGGCCTATCTGGACTCCTGGTTCGACGTCCGCGAGCCGCTGAGCGGCGACCGCTGCGGTGGCGCGGACGACACGGTGCTGTGCGGCTTCGGACTGCGCGCAGGCCGGTCGATCGCGTACGCGGCCCAGACGGGCACACCCACCCGGCCCGCGGGCTACCGCACGGCGGCCCGCCTGATCCGCCTCGCCGACCGCCTCTCGGTGCCCGTCCTCACCCTCGTCGACACCCCCGGCGCCGCCAACGACGCGGCGGCGGAGCGGGCGGGCGCGGGCGCGGCCATCGCCGACGTCTTCGCGGCGGTGGCCGCGGCGCGCGTCCCCGTCACGTCCCTGGTGATCGGCGAGGGCGGCTCTGGCGGCGCCCTCGCCCTCGCGGCGCCCGCCGCCACCTGGGCCACGCCGGACAGCTACTTCTCCGTCATCGGTCCCGAAGCCGCGGCCGCCATCCTGAAACTGCCGCACGCGGACGTCCCGGACCTGGCAGGACGGCTCCGGCTGCGGCCACAGGACCTGGTCGAGCTCGGTGTCGTACGCGGGGTCGTGGGCGGAGCGGCGGGCTGAGTCCCGGGCGTGGGCGTGCCGGGGCGGGCAGGCTCGGTACCCCGTCGCGCGCGGGGGCCGCTGCGCGTGCCGTGCGGGATCGGGTGCCGCGTTGCAGGATGGCCGCATGTTGTTTGTCCGGGTGGCGGAGGTGTCCAAAGGTGTGGCCGCGACGTCCGCGCGGTCGCGCAAGATCGAACTTTTGGCCGAGCTGTTCCGGGCGGCGGAGCCCGACGACGTACCGCTCGTCATCCCCTATCTCGCCGGACGGCTGCCGCAGGGCCGCATCGGCGTGGGGTGGAACGCCCTGAAGGACCCGGTCGGACCGGCGGCGGAGGCCACGCTCACCGTGGGCGACGTGGACGCGGCCCTCACCGCGCTCGCCGGGGTCGCGGGGGCGGGCGCGCAGGCCGAGCGGAGGCGGCTCGCGCAGGAGTTGCTGGGCCGGGCGACGGCGGACGAGCAGCGTTTCCTGCTGGGTCTGCTGACTGGTGAGGTGCGTCAGGGTGCCCTGGACGCCGTGGCCGCCGAGGGGCTCGCCCGTGCGACCGGGGCGCAGGCGGCGCCGGTGCGGCGGGCGGTGATGCTGGCGGGGGCGCTCGCCCCGGTCGCGCGGGCCGTGCTCGCGCGCGGCCCGGAGGCGCTCGACGAGTTCCGGCTGACGGTGGGGCGGCCCGTGCAGCCGATGCTGGCGCACAGCGCGCCGTCCGTGGGCGAGGGCATCGACAAGCTGGGGCCGTGCGTCGTCGAGGAGAAGCTGGACGGCATCCGCGTCCAGGTGCACCGGGACGGCACCGACGTACGCGTCTACACCCGTAGGCTCGACGACATCACCGCCCGGCTGCCGGAAGTGACCTCCGTGGTCCAGGAGCTGGCGGGTGCGCGGTTCATCCTGGACGGCGAGGTCATCGCGCTCGGGCCCGACGGGCGGCCGCGGTCCTTCCAGGACATCGCCGGGCGGGTGGGGTCGCGGCTCGACGTGGCCGCGGCAGCCGCCGAGCTGCCGCTGTCCCCCGTCTTCTTCGACGCCCTGTCCGCGGACGGCGAGGACCTCCTCGACCTGCCGCTGCACGAACGGCACGCCCGCCTCGCGCGCCTGGTGCCGGAGCCCATGCGGGTCCGCCGCACCCTGGTGCCCGACCCCGCCGACGACGAGGCCCGCCGGGCCGCCGACGCGTTCTTCGCCGAGACCCTCGCACGCGGCCACGAGGGCGCGGTCCTGAAGGGGCTCGACGCGGCCTACAGCGCGGGCCGCCGGGGCGCCTCCTGGCTCAAGGTCAAGCCCGTGCACACGCTGGACCTCGTGGTCCTTGCGGCCGAGTGGGGGCACGGCAGGCGCACGGGGAAGCTGTCCAACCTGCATCTGGGGGCGCGGCGCGGCGACGGGACGTACGCCATGCTCGGCAAGACCTTCAAGGGCATGACCGACGCGATGCTCACCTGGCAGACCGAGCGGCTGCGGGCGCTGGCCGTCGAGGAGGAGGGGTACGTGGTGCGGGTCCGTCCCGAGCTGGTCGTGGAGATCGCCTACGACGGGCTGCAGCGCTCCACGCGCTATCCGGCGGGGGTGACGCTGCGGTTCGCGCGGGTGGTGCGGTACCGGGAGGACAAGCCTCCCGAGGAGGCGGACACGGTGGAGACGGTGCTCGCCCGGTACGACGAGCCGTAGCCCGAGCGCGTGCGTGTGGGCGTGGGTGTGTGCGTGCGCCGGGTACGGCGGCGGGGCCACCGGTGCCGGTACCGGTCCCGTCAGCGGCGGCGGGGCCGCCACGCCGCCGACGCCACCACGAACAGGCCGCCGCCGATGACGAGGAGACCCGAGACCGACAGCGGGTTCAGGTCCGGCTCCTCGTTGCGCACCTGCGCCTTCGTCAGCACGTCGGAGGTGTCGTCGGTGTGATACACGACGTCGATGGGGCGGCCCTCCTCCGCCTTCGGCAGCGGCGGCGACGTCGGCAGTTCGGCGGTGACGGGGCCGCCTCCGGCCGAGGGCCGGAACCGCACGGTGAGGCTCCTCGTCCGGCCGTCGCCGTCGGTGGTGACGGCCACGACCGTGCCCCGGACGAAGACACCGTGCTCCTGGAGCCTGAGCACCCGCGAGTGCCCCACGTATCCGAACAGGGTGACGACGACCGAGCCTGCGACGACGAGCAGCGCGCCGAGCCAGAAACGCTTGACGCCCCGGCTCACCCTGGGGCGCGGAGCCCGCGTGGTCATGTGGGTCATGCCGTCAGCGTGCCCGGCGGCCGTGCCGGGGGTGTGACGCCGGTGTCCGGGCTGCGCCACAGTCGGCCGATCTTGCGCGGTGCCGGGGGCGCGGCGGACGAGTGATCCGGCGTCACCTCCGCGGGCCGGACGGCGTTACCTGTTCCGGCAGCGCGCCCAGCGCCCCGCGATGCGGCGCAGCGACGGCGAAGTCGTCGCGCTCCCCCGGGCGCGCGCCCGATGAAGGGATACCGCACGTGAACATCGCCAAGGCCGCTGCCGGAGTCGTCGGAATCGCGATGGCGCTGGGGGCCGCGTCCCCCGCCGTCGCCAGCCACGAGTCGCCCGGCGGGAGCCCTCAGCTCCTCGACAAGAACCTCAGCACCGAGGCTCTGAAGAACCCGGTCAAGGACTTCCACCTCGCCGAGACCGTCGGGGCGCTCGCCGACACCGTCGACCGTCTGGAGACCGACCGCTTCACCACGACCAACGTCACCGGAACGACGACCATGGCCGGCAAGGCCGCGGACATCGCGGGGCTGAGCTAGCGGCTCTCCGGCCTCATGAGCGTCACCGCCCGCGCGGCCTCGGCGGCGTCGAGGCCGCCGGCGGGAGCGTCGGTGGGAACGCCGGTGGAAACGTCGGTGGGAATGCCGACATGATCGTGGAATGTTGAAGCATCTAGTATCCGTGGCGCGGCGGAGCGGCCCTGCCCGGCGTCACTGTCCCGCCGCAGACCATCAAGTATCGGCAAAATCATGACCGATAAGGTGGCATGAGCACGAAATAACCCACCCCCACCAGGGAGAGCTGTGTCCGCATCACGTATGAGCCGAACGCCGCTGCCAGGCATCGGCATGCGCTACGACCTGACCACACGCGAACAGCAGCGGCTGTCCGTCGTGGCACACCGGGACGGCAGCCGGACGCTCAGCGCCTACCGCTCCGACGACCCGGACGCCTGCGCGCTCTCCGTACGGCTCGGCTCCGGGGAGGCCGCCGCGCTGGTGGACGCGCTGCTGCCGACGCACCACAGCCCCAATCTGCTGCACACCACCGATCTGGGCCTGGTCGCCGAGCGGATCGAGGTCGCGGCGACCTCGCACTGGAACGGCCGGGTCCTCGGCGACACGCAGCTGCGCACCGAGACCGGCGCGTCGGTCGTCGCGGTGCTGCGACGGGCCGAGGCCATCCCCTCGCCCACGCCCGACTTCCGGCTCGCGGGCGGGGACACCCTCATCGTGATCGGCACCCGGGAAGGCGTCGAGGGCGCCGCCGAGATACTCGGCCGGGAGTGAGCGCATGCACTCTGCCGTTCTGCTCATCGAGTTCGGCGCGATCATTCTCGCGCTCGGGCTCCTCGGCCGGTTCGCCGGCCGTTTCCAGTTCTCCCCGATCCCGCTGTACCTCCTCGCCGGGCTGGCCTTCGGTACGGGCGGCATCCTGCCGCTCGGCACCAGCGAGGAGTTCGTCGCCATAGGCGCCGAGATCGGCGTCATCCTGCTGCTCCTGATGCTCGGCCTCGAATACACGGCCAGCGATCTCGTCAGCAACCTCAAGACCCAGTACCCGGCCGGGATCGTCGACTGCACGCTCAACGCGCTGCCCGGCGCGGCCGCCGCCCTGCTGATGGGCTGGGGGCCCGTCGCCGCCGTCGTCCTCGCCGGTGTCACCTGGATCTCGTCCTCGGGCGTCATCGCGAAGGTCCTCGGCGACCTGGGGCGGCTCGGCAACCGCGAGACGCCCGTCATCCTGAGCATCCTCGTCCTCGAGGACCTCGCCATGGCCGTCTACCTGCCCATCATCACCGCGCTCCTCGCGGGCGTGGGCCTGGCCGCGGGCAGTCTCACCCTGGCGATCGCGCTCGGCGCCGCCGGGCTCGTGCTGTTCGTCGCGGTGCGCTACGGCCGCGTCATCTCGCGGTTCGTGTCGAGCGACGACCCGGAGAAACTGCTCCTGGTGGTCCTCGGCCTCACGATCCTCGTCGCGGGCATCGCGCAGCAGCTCCAGGTGTCCGCCGCCGTGGGCGCGTTCCTCGTCGGCATCGCGCTGTCCGGAGAGGTCGCCGAGGGCGCGCACAGCCTGCTCGCTCCCCTGCGGGATCTGTTCGCCGCCGTGTTCTTCGTCTTCTTCGGCCTGCACACCGACCCGGCGAGCATTCCTCCGGTGCTGCTCCCGGCGCTCGCCCTCGCCGCCCTCACCGCGTGCACGAAGATCGCCACCGGTTACTGGGCCGCGCGGCGGGCCGGGATCTCCGTCAAGGGCCGCTGGCGTGCCGGTGGCGCCCTGGTCGCCCGCGGCGAGTTCTCCATCGTGATCGCGGGCCTCGCGGTCACGGCGGGCGTCGAGCCGTCCCTCGGCCCGATGGCCACGGCGTACGTCCTCATCCTGGTCGTCATCGGCCCCCTCACCGCGCGCTACGCGGAGCCGGTCGCGGCGCTGGTCGGGAAGGTGACGGGGCGCACCGGTGCCGGGGTGCCCGCCGCTCCCGCCACGCACGCCGTGCCGACGGACGAGCCCGCCGCACCTGCCGCGAACCCCGTGCCCACGGACGAGCCCGCCGCTCCCGCGGCGCACTCCGTGCCGACCGACGAGCCGGGCGGGCGCGGGCCTCGGTAGGGCCTCGGCCCGTGAGCACCCCGGTGATCGGCCGGGTCGCGGGGCCGAGGCGGGGCGCTTAGCGTGTGACGGGGGCGTTGCTGGAGGCACTCGAGGCAGGGGGGTCTGGAGGTCACCATGGACCGCTCGCCCGGCCCCGGCCCCGACTCAGGCCCAGGCGCAAGTTCCGGGGCCTCCGGCTCAGGAGGTCCCGGAACCCCTGGCACCCCTGGAACCCCTGAAGGCCCTGGACGCCCCGGTGGCCCCCAAGGCCCCGCCACCCCCGGCCCGGACGCCATACCGGAGGGCATACCGCAACCCGCGTCGCAACCGGCCCCACCCGCCACCGCCGCCCCGTCGGCCACCGCGGCGCCGCAGCACACCGGCGGCAAGCACGAGCACCGCTGGCTGATCCTCGCCGTCATCGCCATCGCCCAGCTCATGGTGGTCCTGGACGCGACGATCGTGAACATCGCGCTGCCGTCCGCGCAGCGCGACCTGGGCTTCACCGACGGCAACCGGCAGTGGATCGTCACCGCCTACGCCCTCGCGTTCGGCAGTCTGCTGCTGCTCGGCGGGCGCATCGCCGACCTGGTCGGCCGCAAGGGCGTGTTCCTCGCGGGCCTCGCCGGGTTCGCGGTGGCCTCCGCGGTGGGCGGCGCGGCCACCAGCTTCGGCATGCTGGTGGCGGCCCGCGCCCTACAGGGCGTGTTCGGCGCGCTCCTCGCGCCCGCCGCGCTCTCGCTGCTCACGACGACGTTCACCGATCCGCGCGAGCGCGCGAAGGCGTTCGGCATCTACGGCGCCGTCGCGGGCTCCGGCGCGGCGGTCGGGCTGCTGCTCGGCGGCGTCCTGACGGAGTACCTGGACTGGCGCTGGTGCCTGTACGTGAACCTCGCCTTCGCCGCGATCGCGATGATCGGCGGTGCGCGGCTGCTGCACCCCGGCGCCCCGGACGACCGGCCGAGGCTCGACGTGCCCGGCACCGTCCTGGTGTCCGCGGGCCTGTTCTGCATCGTCTACGGCTTCTCCAACGCCGAGACCCACGCCTGGGGCGACCCGCTGACCTGGGGCTTCCTCGTCATCGGGGCCGTACTCCTGACGGCCTTCGCCTGGTGGCAGACGCGTGCCGCGCATCCGCTGCTCCCGCTGCGGGTGGTGCTCGACCGGGACCGGGGCGCGTCGTTCCTGGCGATGTTCATCTCGGGCGCCGGCATGTTCGGCGTGTTCCTGTTCCTGACGTACTACATGCAGCAGATCCTCGGCTACACACCCATCAAGACCGGCCTCGCGTTCCTGCCGATGGTCGCGGTGATGGTCGTGGTGTCCGTGCTGACCACGAACGTGCTCGTGCCGCGGTTCGGCGCGAAGCCGATCGTGCCGCTCGGCATGGCGCTCTCGGCGGTGGGCATGGCCTGGCTGACGGCCCTTGAGACCACCAGCGGATACGGACTGCACGTGCTGCCGCCGCTGCTCGTCGCCGGTCTCGGCCTCGGTCTGATCTTCGCCCCGGCGATGAGCATGGCGACGGCGGGCGTCGCCGCGCACGACGCGGGCGTGGCCTCCGCGATGGTCAACACCAGCCAGCAGGTGGGCGGCTCGATCGGCACCGCGCTGCTCAACACCCTCGCCACGACCGCCGCCTCGAACTACCTCTCCGGCCGCAGACCGACCCCGCAGGCGCAGGCCGAGGCACAGATGCGGAGCTATGAGACGGCGTACTGGTGGTCGGCGCTCTTCTTCGCCGTCGGCTTCGCCGTTACGGTCGTGCTCTATCGCAGGGGGCGTCCCGCCAACAGCCATATGAACGACGGCGCCGTCCACATGTAGGCGGGCGCGCAGGCGTTCCGCACGACCGGGACGCAGACGCCCCCACACGATCAGGTCAGCAGGCCGGCAGGGCAGAAGGGTGGTGGTCCGGTGACGGCGTCGCCCGGTGGCGCCGATGGCGTGGCCCTGGCCTCCGCGCGGGGCCGCTGGGTCCTCGCGAGCGCCGTCCTTGCGTCCGGCATGGCCATGCTCGACGGCACGGTCGTCAACGTCGCCCTGCCCACCCTCGGCCGCGACCTGGACGCGTCCATCTCCTCATTGCAGTGGGTGGTCAACGCCTACATGCTGACGCTGTCCGCGCTGCTCCTCCTCGGCGGAGCGCTCGGCGACCGCATCGGGCGCCGCCGCACGCTCGTCATCGGCGTCGTGTGGTTCGCGCTCGCCTCCGCGCTGTGCGGCCTCGCTCAGGACGTGGGCACCCTGATCGCGGCGCGGGCCCTCCAGGGTGTGGGCGGCGCCCTGCTCACGCCCGGCTCCCTCGCCCTGGTGCGCGCGTCGTTCCGGCCGCGGGACCAGGCGCGGGCGGTCGGCGCGTGGTCGGGTCTCGGCGGCGTCGCGGGCGCCGTCGGCCCGTTCCTCGGCGGCTGGCTGATCGACGGGCCGGGCTGGCGCTGGATCTTCCTCATCAACGTGCCGCTGGCGGCGCTCGTCCTGGTGGCGGCGCGGCACGTGCCGGAGAGCCACGACGAGCACGCCGCCGGGCAGCGGTTCGACGTGCTGGGCGCGGTGCTCGCCGCGCTGTTCCTCGCGGGCGTGAGCTTCGCGCTGATCGGCGCCTCCGGTGACGCGTCGGTCCTCACTACCGTGGTGCCGGGGCTCGTCGGGCTCGCCGCGGGCGCGGTGTTCCTGCTCGTCGAGCACCGCCGCCGCGACCCGATGCTGCCCCTCGAACTGTTCCGCTCCGGCCTGTTCTCCGCCGCGAACGCCATGACGCTGTGTCTGTACGCGGCCATCGGCGGGATCCTGTTCATGCTGCCCGTGCAGTTGCAGACGACGGTCGGCTACGACGCGCTCCAGGCCGGTACGGCCACCCTGCCCATCACCGTCCTGATGCTGCTGCTCTCCGCGCCCGCGGGCGACCTGGCGCGGCGGGTCGGCCCCCGCCTGCCGCTGTCCGCGGGCCCGTTGATCGCCGCCGCGGGTGTCCTGCTGATGCTGCGGATCGGCCCCGGAGCCTCGTACGCCGTCGACGTGCTGCCCGCCGTCGTCGTCCTCGGACTCGGCATGAGCCTGTTCGTGGCCCCGCTCACGGCGACCGTGCTCGCGTCGGTGGACGCGGGCCGCGCCGGTCTCGCCAGCGGCGTCAACAACACGGCGGCCCGCATCGCGCAGCTCCTCGTCGTCGCCGCGCTGCCGCTCGCGGTGGGCCTCACCGGCACCGCGTACGCCGACCCGGACGCCCTCGACAGCGCGTTCGGCAAAGCGGCCTGGGGCTGCGCGGGCCTGTTCGCCCTGGCGTCCTTCGCGGCCCTCGCCTTCGTCCGGCCGCGCCCCGAGGACTGGCACGGCGAGGAGGGCAACACCCCGCACTGCACGGCCAACATGGCGGTGACGTCCCCGCCCCTGGAGCCGGGGGAGTGCGGCCGCGAGCGCTGACGCGGCGGACGGCGCATTGTCCCAGACGCACCCCCGTCGGCCCAACCACCGACGCCGACAACCCAGTTGGCGCAGCCTCCACTGCGGAAGCTCGAGCGGCAGGCCCTATGGTGTACGGCATGTCCGCTCCCGAGCTGATCCGCATCGTCTCCCGCTCCTCCCCCATGGCCCTCGCGCAGGTGGAGCGCGTACGCGCCGAACTCGCCGCCCGCCACCCCGGCATCCGCACCGAGGTGCTGCCCGTGACCACGTCCGGGGACCGCTGGATGGGCGACCTGTCCGCGCTCGGCGGCAAGGGCGCGTTCACCAAGGAGGTGGACGCGGCGCTGCTCGCCGGGGAGGCCGATCTCGCGGTGCACTGCGTCAAGGACGTACCGGCGGACCGGCCGCTGCCCGCGGGCACGACGTTCGCCGCGTTCCTCCAGCGCGACGACATCCGCGACGCGCTGATCGACCCCGCGGGCCGGACCCTCGACGACCTGCCCGCGGGCAGCCGCATCGGCACCTCGTCGGTGCGCCGCATCGCCCAGCTCGCCGCGTCCCACCCGCATCTGACCTGCGTACCGATGCGCGGCAACGCGGGCCGCAGGCTGGCGAAGCTGGCGGGCGGCGAGGCGGACGCGCTGCTGCTCGCCGTGTCCGGTCTCGAGCGCATCGGCGCGACGGAGCACATCTCCGAGATCCTCTCCGTCGAGACGATGTGCCCGCCCATCGGTGCCGGGATCCTCGCCCTCCAGTGCCGCGAGGACGACGCCACGACCATCGACGCCGTGAGCGGCCTCGGCGACCGGAACGCCTGGCGGGAGGCCACCGCCGAGCGGATGTTCCTGCACGTGCTCCAGGGACACTGCAACTCGCCGATCGCGGGCTACGCCCGCTGCGAGCCGAGCGGTGACCTGTCCTTGCGCGCGAAGGTGTTCACGCCCGACGGCAAGAGGGTGCTCAACGCCCACGAATGGGCCGGCCCCCTCGACCCTGCGACCCTCGGCACGTCCGTCGCCGTGACCCTGCTGCGGCAGGGCGCGCGGGAGTTGATCGACTCCATCGCGCACTGAGCCCACTGGCTCGCTCGCTCACCGGGCACGAGCGGACACCGGTGTGTCCACCCTCGTACGGTCGGCGCGGCGCCCGGCGCGTTCCAGGCGGCGCAGCAGCGGCAGTACACGGGTGTAGAAGATCCGCATCTCCTCCCTCGTCGGCCAGCCGGAGAAGATGAACTCGCTGATCCCTGCCTCCTTGTACCGGTAGAGGTACGCCGCGACTTCCTCGTAACTGCCCACGACGCAGAGGGCCGGACCGCCGCGATAGGCCACGGCACCGGAGAACAGCATGGGAGAGAGCCAGTCGGCGTCCGCCGACTCGGCCAGCCGGAAGGACGTGTGCACGGCGACGGAGTCGGAGGAGGCCACGGCAGCGGCGATCCGCTCGCGGTGCTCCTCGTCGGGATCGCGCATCATCGCGGTGAGATCCGCCAGCGCTCGCGCCCGGCTCTCCCTCGCCAGCACATGCATGCGCGTTCCCACCCGGCCGCCCCGCGCCAGGACGGGCTCCGCCGCCGCGGCGAGGCCCTCGGGGGTGTCGCCGTACCGCAGCCAGCAGTCGCCGTGGTCCACGGCGGTCCGCCGGGCCACCTCGGACGCCCCGCTGATGTATATCTCGGGCCGGCCCCCGCCCTTGTAGCCCAGGCCGAGCCGCGCGTCCTCGATGCGGTAGTGGTCGCCCTCGTAGGACAGCGGGGTCTCGCCGCGCCAGAGCCGGTGGAGGATGTCCAGGAACTCGCCGGAGCGTGCGTAGCGCTCGTCGTGGGCGAGGAAGTCCCCGTAGTACGCCTGCTCAGCCGGGGAGGTGCCCGCGACCAGGTTGAGGGATATCCGCCCGTCCGACATCCACGAGACCGTGTTGACCACCTGGGCGAAGAGCGTCGGCGGGAGCAGCCCGGGACGGTAGGCGAGGAGGAACTTGACGCGACGGGTCTCGCGGACCAGGGCGCCGAGCATCGGGAGCGGATCGGGCATGTGGAAGCCGATCCCCATGAGGAGCGAGTCGACGCCCAGGCGGTCCGCTTCCCGTGCGAAGTCGACGATCCCGTCGAAGTCGAGCTCGCCGGTCCGGTACTTCCCCGACGCCTTCTGCTGCCCGCTGAGCGGCGAGTTCCAGTGCACTCTCAGCTCGCGTTCGTGCCGGTCCGCTGTCACTTCGCCTCTTCCTGCGTCGCGTACCCGGTGTTCGCCGCGGCCGCGGCCTTGTCGGCGCCCTCCTGGAGCTGGAAGAGCGAGCCGAAGGGGCGCTCCGCTAGCGGGAGGCGCCACGCCCCGGCCTCCACCCGTGCCGTGTCCGAGACGCTGCCGCGCAGCAGTTTCACTCCGGGCTCGTTGTGACCGGCGTGCGCACCGAAGTGGATCGGGTAGGCGTCGGCCGCCCGGTAGGCCGGCAGGTAGGCGCGGCGGTACCGGTCGGAGCGGTTCGGCGACGAGTAGTGCAGGAGCAGGCAGTGGATGAACACGACGCTGCCCGCGGGCGCCTCGATGGGCACGGCGAGCTCCGGCTCGGGGGCGTCGGCGCCCGCCACCTTGCCGCGGAAGTAGCCGCCGGCGTAGTGGTCGGCGAGGCCGCGCCGGTGCGAGCCGGGTACGGCCTGGAGGGCGGAGTTCTCGGTGGTGGTGTCGTCGAGGTAGACGAGGGCCGTCACCAGGTCGGTGTTGGTGTGGGGGTAGTAGGCGAAGTCCTGGTGCCAGTCCACGACACTGCCCACGTGCGGGGCCTTGAGATGGAGCTTGCTGTAGTGGAACAGGATGTCGGGGCCGATGAGCGCCTCGACGTGGTCGAGCAGTGCGGGGTGGGCGGCGGCCCGCTCGAACGCGGCGTGCTGCGCGGTGGGCGACCAGATGCGGCGGGCCATGGCGTTGTCGCCCGGTTCCACCTCGGCGACGGTGCCGATGTCGGGGACGTCGAGGATCTCCGTGATGGCGGTGTCGAGCTCGGCCACCTCACTGCGATCGAAGAGACGCTCGACGACGGCGAAGCCGTTCTCGCGGTACTCCTTGACCAGTGCGGCCGTGTGGGTTGCGGACATGTCCGGGCTTTCCTCTCTGCTGGTCTCTTGGGCTGCCGGTCTCTTGGTCTGCCGGTCTCTTGGTCTGCCGGTCTCTTGGTCTGCCGGTCTCTTGGTCTGCTGGTCTGCCGGCTCTCTGCCTGCTCTCTCTGCCGGGCGGCGTGGGCCGGTACGAGCGGGTCACACGGCGGTCTCGACGGTCGGGGCGGCCTGGGTGGTCTCGGCGTGCCGGGCCACGGTGTCCGCGTAGATCTCCCGGAAGAACATCGCGAGGATCTCCTGGACGTCGTCGATGTACTTGAAGACCTGCTGGTAGTCCTCCTCGCTGAAGATCAGCTGGTGGAGGATGTCCCACATCTCCTGGGAGTGGTCCTCGGTGGTGTCGACGTGGAGGTGGGCGGCCTGGCCCTTGACGTTCTCCTTGCCGAGCCGCTTCTGGAGGTTCGCGACGATGGCCGGCTGGAGTTTGACCTGGGTGTACTCCACCAGGTAGTTGGAGACGACCGGGGCGAGGGCCGACTCGTGCTCCAGGGCGTAGTAGAAGAAGCCCTCGAAGAGGCGGGTGGAGAGGTAGGGCTCGGTCGCGAGGATCTCCTCCTCGGTGACTCCGGCGGCCGCGGCGTCGCTGATGTACAGCTTGTCGTGGAGCATCTCGTCGGCTTGGTACTGCGCGTAGTCGCGGGCGGCCCGCGGCGCGACCTGGGCGATCTTGTAGATGGCCTTGGACTGGCTGACCCGGGAGAGGCGGATCCGCCACACGTGCTCGATGAGGGTGCGGCGGTAGTACGCCTGGTGGAGTTCCGGCTCGGTCAGGTGTGCGGCGAAGGGCACGGTGGCCTTCCACTCCGCCATCTTCTTGTCCAGGTAGCGGTCGAGTTCGGCCTTCTTCAGACGGCTCTGCTCCTCGGTGTAGAACGGCTTCGGGTGGGTGATCCCGGTGCTCTGCACACGGTTCATCGCGTTCTCCTTCAAGAGTGGTCGGTGGTCGGTGGTCAGCGGTAGCGGACCTGGAAGTGCTCCGTGGCGTGCCGGTCGAGGAAGTCCGTCTCGGCGACCAGACAGTCGGGCGCCACGTCCCACAGGGCGTCCATCAGGCAGATCCCCCGGTCGGACGCCTCCAGTTCGGTTCCCTCCGCCACGTGGACACGCAGGATGCGGGGCGGGCGGACGGGCGGCTCGAAGCGGATCGTGTCGACGGTCCGCCCCTTCTCCCCGTACTTGCTGAGGAACACGGTCGCCCGGGTGGGCGCTCCGGTGCGCAGGGCCTCCAGCTGGGAGGCGCGGGTGAGTCGGTCGTGGAAGGCGTCCCGCTCGGCGCCGGGAAGCAGCAGGGACTCGGTCCACAGGTCGAGGAGGGAGTGCCCGGTGACGGCCTGGACGCTCGCGTCGATGAGGCTGCCGCCCATCCGGGGGTTGATCTCGATGATCTCCCAGCGCTTCCTGGGCTCCCAGTACTTGACCTCGACGTGGAGGGCGCCGTCGGTGAGACCGTGCCCCGCGAGCGCGGCGAGGCAGCGGGTGACGTGGTCGGCTCCCTCCAGGACGAGCGCGCGGTCGAGGCTCATGGGCGGGCTGACCGACATGCCCTCCAGGACGGTCCGCTCAAGGCGTTCCACGCGGGCCTTCTCGTGGACGCACAGGTGGTGGATCCGGCCGTCGAGGAGGAACGTCTCGAAGCTGAACTCCGGGCCCTCGACGTACTCCTCGACCAGGAAGTCGTACCGGTCCATGAAGATCGCCCGCATGCGCCGGTCGGCGCGCATCTGCGCCTGGATCGCGGGCAGGTCGGCCAGGTCGTCGACGTCGTCCAGGACGAAGGTCGCGAAGGACGAGGCACCGCGCACCGGTTTGACGAACCAGCGGGCCATGGGGTCGAGACCGGGGGGCGCGCCCGGGGCGATCCGGTGGACCCGGACCTCGCTCAGTCCCTCGGCGAGCAGACGGCGGCGCAGCTCGTACTTGTCCAGGCAGAGGCGCAGCGCGGGCTCGGCGCTGTCGCGTGCGCCGAGCCGCTCGTTGAGCTCGGCCATCAGGAGCCGGTAGCCCTCGAAGGTGGCGAGGGCGGCCTCGACCCGGTGGCCCCGGTCGGCGAGTTCGCGTACGGCCTTCTCGACGTCTCCGGAGTGCAGTTCGGGTTCCTCGGTGACCAGGCAGTCCGCCACGTGGCGGCGGCTGGTGTCCAGGGCCGCCGGCTTTTCCGGCCGGGAGCTGAGGGCGACCAGGGTCAGTCCGAGCCGGGCGGTGGCCGCGGCGATCTCCTCGGTGTACGACGTGCCCTGGTGCATCAGGAGCAGGATCGCCTTGTTCATCTGTGCGTCTCCTCGCAGTCCGGGGGCCGCTTTCGTCGCCGGTGCCGCAGTCCTGACTGGGCCCTCAGTCCTGACTGGGCCCTCAGTCCTGACTGCGCCCGCAGTCCTCACCGGCGGGCCCACTGCCGGTCCGCGGTCTCGCGCCGGTGGGCGCGCAGGATGTCCACGAGCCGGGCGGCGCCGCCCGCACGGACCGGGTCGACGACGGGCAGTCCGGTGTCGGCCTCCAGCTTCTCGGCCTCCTTGCGGTAGTCCTCCTCGGTGAAGCCGACGCTGTTGACGCTGACGGCGACGGTCTCCGCGGGCCGCTCGAAGACGGTGAGCTCCTCGTTCATGCGGATGAGCTCGGGGAGGGGGATGATGGGCGTCTCCCAGACCTTGGTCCGCTCGGCGCCGAGGCGGTGGCAGAAGACCAGGGCGTGCGGCAGGGCCCCGTGGAGGATGGCGAGGGCGACGCCGCTGAACCCGATGTGGTTGAGGGACCCCTGTCCCTCGACGACGACCCATTCGTTGCCGGCGGCGGCCTCCGTCACGACGTGCTCGACCGCGCCTGCCATGAAGTCGCCGGGTACGCCGTCGACCGCGATGCCGTGTCCGGAGATCAGCATGCCGCTCTGGCCGGTGGCGGCGAAGCCGGTGGGGATGCCGCTGCGGTTGGCCTCGTGCCAGATCTGCAGGGCGGCGGTCTTCTTCCCGATGTTGGAGTCGCTGCCGCACGTGTGGACGACCCAGGTGTCCAGGTCGAGGACGCGGGCCTTGTTGAGCGGCACGACCGGGGCGTCCTTGGTCTCCCAGACGGTGACGCCCTGCTCGCGGACGGCACGGGCGATGTCCGGGTCGTCGGTGAGGCGGTAGTGGATCGAGTTGATCAGGTGGAGGCCGCTCCGGACGGCCGTGAGGAGGTGCGGCTTCCAGCCGGAGGGCAGTTCGGCGGAGTGCAGTCCCTTGCCGACGACCAGGACCTCCGGGCGCAGGGGCAGAGCGTGCTCGACGCGGCCGACGATCGGGATCGCGCCGCCGTAGCCGAGGACGTCCTGAACGGTCCGGCCGGCCTTGCGGCTGTCGATCACGGCGACGCAGCGGTCCCCGCGGTAGCGGATCAGCGAGGCGGCGATCTTGCTCGTGAAGAGTCCGAAGCACCCCTCGGCGAACAGCACGAAGTCCTTGTCGACCAGCTCCGCGTGGTTCAACTGATCCACGTCTTCCTCCATGGGTTCGACGGTTCGATTGCGGTGGTACGGGACGGTTCGATTGCGGTGGTACGTGACGGCCCGGCCGCGCTACAGGACCGGCTGGACCGGCTCGGTCGCGCTACAGGACGGGCTCGGTCGTCAGTCGGTAGCGAGCGCGTGCCTGGCGCACGGCCTGCTCGATCCGCTCCTGGGTGCCGCCCCGGAAGAGGAAGCGGCCGCCTTGGAGCGTCGCGTACGAGCCCGGCCGGGAGACCAGCACCTCACCCGGCCTCGGCACCAGCTCCCGGTACAGGTACGGCACCCTGCCCAGGAGCGACGTGGCGGCGGTGACCTGCTGCGGCAGCGGCTCGGGGCCCGGGACGATCAGCCAGCCGCCGCTCAGCTCCGGGTCGGGGACCGGCGGGTGGACCGGACGGCCGAGCAGCACGTCGACCCAGAGCCGGAAGAGGTTCACGCCGTGGACGTCGTGGATGACGTACGGCACGTCGGCGCCCGGCACCCGGGCTCCGACCTCAAGGAACACCAGCTCGTCGCCGGTGTCGAAGAGTTCGAGGTGGAAGGCGGAGCTCCGCAGGCCGAGCGCGGTCAGGCACCGCACGGCGAAGTCCTCGCAGCGGCCCCGCACCGCGGGGTCCGTCTGGAGGACGGAGCCGAGCGGTTCGCCCACCAGCTCGAAGTCCAGGCAGGTGGAGAGGTAACGCGAGGTGCACAGGAACAGCGGTTCGCCCTCGGCGTCCAGGACGCCGTCGACGTGCAGGATCTCACCGTGCACGAACTCCTCGACCTCGAGGTCGTGCAGGCTCCGTCCGGCGCACAGCGCCCGCAGCTCCGCGGCCGAGGCGATCTCGCGCACCCCCTGGCTGGACGCCCCGCGCACCGGTTTGACGATCACGGGGTAGCCGAACTCCGCGGCGGCCGCGAGGGTCTGCTCCTCGGAACCGCAGGACGCCCAGCGCGGCACGCGGAGCCCGGCCCGCGACACCGTCTCCTTCATGACGGTCTTGTCGCGGAACCGGGAGGTCTCCTCCGGGCTCGAACCCGGGACGCGGTACCGCGCGCGCAGGGTCGCCGCGAGGTCGAGGAGCATCTCGGAGAAGCCGATGACGTGCTCGAACGGGCCTTCGTCACGTACGACGGCGTCGACCACCGCGAGGACTCCGTCCAGGTCGCCGAAGTCCGGTACCACGTGGACCCGTTCGGCGTCGGCGGGCACTCCGCTGCGGCCGCCCTCGTCGCAGACGTACGTGACACGGTCGGTCTCCGGGTGGAAGACGATCTCGGGAGCGGCGAGCCGGTTCTCCCAGCGCCGCTCGTCCTCGTACAAGGGCCAGCGGTTCAAGAACAGGATTGCGCCGGACATGAATGTGTCCTCACGGTTTACAGAATGTCTGAAGGTGCCCGGCCGGGGCGGCCGATCGACGGCGGCGGCGGGCCTTTGGGAACCGAGGAATGAAACCCGGGCCTGAATCCCGGGAACGGCCCCCGAAGCGTTGTTCGCGCTGCTTCAGCCTGACACGGGACCGGCGCGGCCAGAATAGGACCTAAGTCCCGGCGCACCGGCTGCGGGTGCGCGATCACACGGACTTCCGCTGCCGGTCCCCACGGCACGGTCGGCGGCAAAGAACGTCCGAACCTCCGTGCACCGGAGGCGCCATGGGCAAATGGGCCTATTGCCTGCGGGGCGCGCGGGAGAACAAAATCCTTATCGCCCCGTCGTGGCACGGCATTTCCTCGCTCCATGGATATCGCCGGTGCCGCGCGCGGTGGGTGCACGGGCCCAGCGGCTGGGCCGCAAGAACGGACTGAATTCCGTGGGACGGATGGTGGTGATGCTGTGACGCAGCGGACGGAAACGGTACGGCGGGTGGGTTCCGGCGACTTCCGGGACGCCATGGCCCGGTTCGCGGCCGGGGTCGTGGTGGTGACGACTGTGGGCGACGAAGGGGTGCCGCGCGGCTTCACCGCGAGTTCGTTCTGTTCGGTGTCGCTGAACCCGCCGCTGGTCCTGGTCTGTCTGGCCGACTCGGCCGACTCCTTCGCGGCGTTCGCCTCCTGCGGGCGCTTCGCCGTGAGTGTGCTGAGCCCCGAACACAGGCCGCTGGCCGAGCGGTTCGCGACCAAGGGCGCCGACAAGTTCGCGTCGGACGGCCTGTCCCGCACGCCCGGCGGACTGCCGGCCGTAGCGGGCGCGCTCGCCGAACTGGACTGCGAGGTGCACGCCCGGCACCCGGCCGGGGACCACGTGATCCTGATCGGCCGGGTGTCGGGCACACGCCTGAGCGAGGGCGCGGGGAGCCCCATGGTCTATTACGAGAGGGCCTTCCGGTACCTGGCCTGAGCACGCACGGCTACGAACGCACACGAAATGGAAAGCGGGAGATACGAGGATGCTGCTACAGGTCGATCCGATCGATTCCTTTTCCGGAACGTTTCGCGTTCCTTCTTCGAAACCGGAGACTCAACGGGCCATTCTGACCGGCACACTGGCCGAGGGCACGTCGCGCATTTACAACGACCTCCGTTGCGACGAGACGGAGACCATGAAGAACGCCTGCCGTGCCTTCGGCGCCAAAATAGCCGAGCGCGACGGATTCCTGGAGATCCAGGGAGTCGGAAGGTCGCAGTCGCACATCCGGCGCGTCATTCAGTCCCGCGGCTCGGGCCTGGTGTTCCGCGTGGTGACGGCACTGGCTTCCGTACAGCGGACGCCGGTCGTGGTGACGGGCGACGCGACCCTGCGCAACCGTGTGATGGAGCCCCTCCTCCAGGCACTGCGCGCACTCGGCGCGGACATCGAGTCGATCGTCGGTGCGAACAAGGCCCCGGTCGTCAACTGGGGGCGCGGCCTGAGGGGCGGCACTTGCCGGCTGCCGGGCGACATCAGTTCGCAGTTCATCACCGCCATCCTGTTCGCGGCGCCGCTGGCCGAGGGGCCGGTGGAGATCGAGGTGACGGGCGAGGTCTACTCCCCTTCGTACGTCCGGCAGACGCTGGCGAGCCTGACCGCCGCGGGCATCAAGGTCTCCGCTTCGGAGGACCTGCGTCACTACCAGGTGGAGCCCTCCTCCTACCAGGCCCAGGACGTCACGACGCGCGAGGACTACACCTCGGCCTCCTATCTGCTGGCCGCCGCCGCGCTCTTCCCGGGGCGGACCGTTCTGCGCCGTGTGTACGGCGACAGCATGCAGGGCGAGTCCGCGATCGTCCCGATCCTGCGACGGCTCGGGGTGAGCCTCGCCTTCGACCGGGCCAGCTCGTCGCTGACCGTCGACAACCCGCCGGGCAGCCTGCGCGGCGCCTTCGAGGTGGACGCCAGGGACTGCCCCAACATCGTGCCGACGCTCGCCGCCCTCGGGGCGTACGTGCGGGGCAGCCTGCGGGTGACCGGCGGCCGCCTCACCCGTTTCCACAAGGCGCCGCGCATCGAGGCCATGGCCGCCGAACTGACGCGCGCGGGCGTGGACATCGAGGTCCTGTACGACGACGGGGTACCCGACGGCTTCGAGGTCCGCGGCGCGGGGACGTACCCCGGCGGCGTGACGCTGTCCAGCTGGGGCGACCACCGCATCTTCATGTCGCTGTTCGTGGCGGGCCTGCGGATGCGGTCCGCCAACCGGTTCTCGGGCTCCGAGGACGTGCGGCTGTCCTTTCCCACGTTCCTGGAGGAGTTCGCCGGGGCAGGGGTGCGGGCCACTGTCGTCGAGGAGGAGAACGCGTCCACCGAGGCCGTCGGCTGACTCCGCCGCCAAGTCGACGGATTCCGGAATTCCGTCGAACGACGCCGGGAGGACAACAATGCAAGATTCAACCGAGAAACCCTAGCCATTCGCCCGCACAAGCGTGTAGCTTTTGAGCCACGCTTGAGCAGATTCAGTCTCGATCTCAAGCGTCGAGAAGGTCGAGAGGGACGCCATCGTCGGCCGGATGCGTGCCGCTTTCCAGTCGTACCTCCAATTCCTTGCAGCATCCCCATTTCACTCATGAACGTTCTGGCATGCTCACACGGGGGAGATTTCCATCATGCCGTTCCCTATGGTGCGTTCCATCGGCCAGCCGGGCGCCGAAATTCTCGCAGAGCCCCTCCCACCAGCCCTTTTCTCCTGTCCCCCGACACCGGGGACACCGCGTGGTTGACGTCCTCGGACGTTCCTTCCCCTGCCCGTGGGAAGAAGCAAGGAAGAGGCAAGACGTGGAAGAACCACCGGCCGTGAAACTCACCTGCCGGGAGTCGGAAGTGCTCCGCCTGCTGGCCCTGGGGTTGAGCAACCGGCTCATCGCCAGAAAACTCGGCATCTCCGAGAAAACCGCGAAGAACCACCTCAGCAGCATCTATCTGAAGATCGGCGCCACCGACCGCACCCAAGCCGCCCTCTACGCCCGGCACATCGGCCTGATCTGCCCCGGGAAAGCGATTCCGCCCGTTCCGGCGCCCCCTTCCGTCTCTGCAGGAAATGCGATGCCCGGGGGCCCCGCCCTCACCGCACGCGAGCGGGGCGTACTGCGCCTGCTGGCGCTGGGGTTGAGCAACCGGCTCATCGCCCGGGAACTCGGCATCTCCGAGAAGACCGTGAAGAACCACCTCAGCAGCATCTATCTGAAGATCGGCGCCACCGACCGCACCCAAGCCGCCCTCTACGCCCAGTACGTCGACCTGGCTTCCTGAGCGGCTGGGCGCGGGCGGCCCAGCGGTGTCGGCGTGTACACCCCTGGAGGGACAGCCAGTTGGACACCAGCGGGCAGCCTCAGCACAGCGATCAGTACGGCGCTCAGCACAGCGATCAGCAGGCCGATCAGCACGGCAAGCACCACCACAGCGACGGAGGGACCGGGCCGGTGGCCGGGGAGGGTGCCGGGCAGGGTGCCGAGGGACGGTTGTCGCTCTGGCTGGTGGCGCGCGGCCTCATACCCGAGACGCGCTCGAAGCGCGTCTTCGCCGCCGCGACCTTCGTCAACCAGATCGGCAAGGGCCTCTTCATCGCCGGGGCCGCGCTGTTCTTCACCCGTTCCGTGGGCATCCCGGTCTCCCAGGTCGGCTTCGCCCTGGGCGCCGCCGCCCTCATCGGACTCGTCGCCGGCGTCCCCGTGGGCCGCCTGGCCGACCGCCGCGGCCCACGCGAGGTCTTCAGGATCGCGGTCGTCGTGCAGGCACTCGCCGTGGCGGGACTGGTGTTCGTGCACTCCCTGCCCGCGCTGATCGCGGTCGTGTGCGTGGTCGAGCTCGCCACCTCGGCGGGCACCGCCGCCCGCGGCCCGCTGACCCGCACCCTGGGCGCCCCGAACCCCACCCGCTACCGCTCCTACCTGCGCGCCCTCAACAACATCGCTGTCGGCTGCGGAGCCCTCGCGGCGGGCGTCGCCGTCCAGTTGGACACCAGGGCCGCGTACGTGGGCCTCGTCCTCGGCACCGCCGTCACGTTCCTGGTCTCCGCCGCCCTCACCTCACGCGTTCCGTCCGTGTCCCCGGTGAGCGCCCCGGCTGAGGGCAGCCGCTGGCCCGCCCTCAAGGACAAGCCGTACGTGGCGCTCACCGCTCTGGACGGCATCATGACCATCCAGAACCAGGTACTGATCTTCGCCCTGCCGCTGTGGATCATCGGACACACCGACGCCCCGCGGTGGTTCGTCGGCGCGAGCGTGGCGGTCAACACCGCCCTCGTGGTCTGCCTCCAGGTACGGGTCAGCCGCGGCGTCGACGACAACAAGGCGGCCGGGCGGGCGGCACGCCGCGCGGGGGTGGCGTTCCTCCTCGCCACCGGCCTCATCGCGGCAGCCGGCGACGCTCCCGGACGGGTCGCCGTGGCCGTCGTCGTGCTGGGCGTGGTCGTCCACACCGTGGGCGAACTGTGGCACGCCGCCTCCGCGTTCGAGCTGTCCTTCGGCCTCGCCCCGGAGCACGCACAGGGCCAGTACTCGGGACTGTTCGCCATCGGCCAGGGCCTGTCCAACGCGATCGGCCCGCCGCTGCTCGGCGTGCTCTGCATCGGTTGGGGCGAGCCGGGCTGGCTCGTCGTGGGGGCCCTCCTCCTCGTCGTCGGCCAGTTCGTCCCGCTCGTCGTGAACTGGTCCGAGCGCACGCACGCGCGCCACCCCGGCTGAGCGCGGCCTCGGCACTGCTGGGGGTAAACCCCCAGCTCAGTCGGAGGACAGCCGCGTTACGACGGCACCTGGCCCGGCGCTAGCGTGATCGTCATGCACGACATCCCCCGCGCCGTCCCTCAGGACGGCCCCCCTGCGACACCCCGGGCCCGCACCACCGCGTTCCTGCGCGCACCGCTGTCCCGGCGCGCCTGGACGGAGACGGCGTACTGCCTGCTCGCGTTCCCGCCCGGACTGGTGGGCGGTGTCCTGCTGACCGTGCTGCTCGCGCTCGGCGCGGGCCTGACGGTCTCGCTCGTGGGTGCCGTGGTCGGTGTGCTCGTCCTGACGGGATGCCTGGGGCTCGCGCGCGGGCTCGGCGCGGTGCACCGGGCGCTGGCGTCGGGGCTGCTCGGCGAACGCCTGCCGCGGCCTGCGCCGCCGCGGCCGGGCTCCGGTGCGGTCGGGCGCATCGACGCCCGGCTGCGGGACGGCGCGGGGTGGCGGGCCGTCGCGTACGTCCTGGTGAAACTTCCGGTGAGCGCGCTGGGCATGTACGCGGTGCTGTGGTGGGTCACCGGGCTGATCAACCTCACGGCTCCGCTGCGGTGGGGGGTCTTCGGCCAGAACACCTCGGGCGACGGGGACGGCATGCCCGTCCTCACGCCCCTTCCGGCCGGCGGCCTCGCGGTGCACGGCTTCACCGGTACGTTCGGCGCGCTCGCCCTCGGTCTCGCGCTGCTGCTGCTCGCGCCCTGGCCGACCCGGCTGGTCGTGGAGGCCGACCGGTGGCTCCTGCGCGCCCTGCTCGGACCCGGACGCCTCGCGGAGCGGGTACGGGACCTGGAGGCGACGCGCGCGCTCGCCGTCGACGACTCGGTCGCTCTGCTGCGGCGCGTGGAGCGCGACCTGCACGACGGCGCGCAGGTGCGGCTCGTCGCGGTCGCCATGTGCCTGGACATGATCAGAGAACGCCTCGACGCGGCGACCCCGCGACCGCGAGGGCCCGAGGATCCGCCGCCCTCGGAGCGGGAGCCCGAGAACCCGCCGCCCCCGGGACAGGAGCCCGAGAACCCGCCACCCCCAGGACAGGAGCCCGGCACTCCCTCACCCCCGGGACAGGAGCCCGGCACACCCTCACCCCCGGGACAGGAGCCCGGCACACCCTCACCCCCGCCCCTCGACCTCGTCCGCCTCCGCGACCTCGTCGACACCGCCCACCACAACGCCACCCGAGCCCTCACCGAACTGCGCGACCTGGCCAGGGGCATCCATCCGCCCGCCCTCGACGAGGGGCTGCCCGACGCGCTCGCCACCCTCGCCGCCCGCAGCGCGCTGCCCGTCGGGCTGAGCACCGACATCCCGCGCCGTCCGACCCCCGCCATCGAGACCATCGCCTACTTCTGCGCGGCCGAACTGCTCACGAACGTCATCAAGCACAGCGGTGCGGGCGCGGCGGCGATCAGTGTGGCGGAGGAGGACGACGGCGTGCTGCGGCTGCGGGTCGGGGACGACGGGCGCGGCGGCGCCCGGGTGGGCGCGGGCAGCGGCCTCACCGGCCTGGTCCAGCGGGTGCGCACCGTCGACGGGCGGCTGCTCGTGGACAGTCCCGAGGGCGGCCCCACGACGGTCGTCGTCGAGCTGCCGCTGCACGCGTGAAAGTATGGGCGCCATGCGTGTCGTGATCGCCGAGGACGCCGCCGTCCTGCGGGAACTCCTCGGCCGGATGCTGGTGGAGCGGGGCCACGAGGTGTGCGCCGGCGTGGGCGACGCGGACGCCCTGCGCACCGCGGTCGCCGAGCATCGCCCGGACGTCACGGTCGTCGACATCCGCATGCCCCCGTCGCACACCGACGAGGGGCTGCGCGCCGCCATCGACATCCGCCGCGAGCACCCCGGCACCGGGGTGCTCCTGTTCTCCCAGTACGTCGAGACGAAGTACGCCACGCGGCTGCTCGCCGACGGCTCGGCGGGCGTGGGCTATCTGCTCAAGGACAGGGTCGCGAACGTCGCGGAGTTCACCGACGCCCTCGCCCGGGTCGCCGGCGGCGGCACCGCCCTCGACCCCGAGGTCGTCACGCAGCTCGCCGGGGCGAGCCGCCGCACCGCCGAACTCGCGCCGCTGACCGCCCGCGAGCGGCAGGTGCTCTCCCTGATGGCGGAGGGCCGTTCGAACGCCGCGATCGCACAGACGCTCGTGGTCTCTGCGGGCACGGTCGAAAAGCATGTGGCCGCGGTATTCGACAAGCTGGGTCTGCCGCCGTCGCAGGACGCGAACAGACGGGTCCTCGCGGTCCTGCGCTACCTGCGGACCTGAGGCCACGCCGTCGTATCCGCCGGTGGGGGCGGACGGCGACCGACCGGACGCTCCGCCCCGCAAGGACTGTGGCACATGCCAGAAGCACCACCGCATCGGGTGTTGCCAAATCCCTTACGGCCATGGGCGTGCTGTGCCAGAGTCGTTACCGGTCGAAGAGTTGTTACGTAAGTCAGTACCGCGGCCGGCCCGTATGTCACCCACGGCAGTCCCACAGGTGGTGCGCGCAGGCCGGCATCCGCCCCACCGCTACCGGTCGAGGAGCCATGACCGGCGTTCCCCCCAGCCAGTCCGGTCGCACCGCATCGTCAACGGAGCACCCCATGCCGTCCCATGTCTTCGCGGACCGCCCCGACCGGCCGCACGAGCACGGCGCGGTCGACGCGCTGATCTCGCAGACGCGCCGGTTGCGCGGCGAGGTCGACGCCGTGCGCCGTGAGACCGCGGCCGACCACACCGACCCCGCGGGCCGCTGGCAGCGGGCGCTCTGCGACCTCGCCGTGCACCACCTCAACGATCTGCACGGCCACCTGGCCCAACTGCGGGAGGGCCCGCCGCGCCCCGCTCCGCCCACCGACCCGCCCGCCCGCCCCGACCCGTCCCCCGGCTCCCTGCTCAGCAGGGTCGGCAGCGCCGAGTGGAACCTCCTCAACGACGAGGCCAACTGGTCCGGCGAGCTCTACCAGATCCTCGGCAGGGACCCGGCGGCACCGCCGCTCTCCCTCGACGAACTCCCCTCCCTGGTGCACCCCGACGACCAGCCGATGCTGACGGCGATGGTCACGGACTGCCTGGTCGACGGCAAGCCGATCGACGGCGAGTTCCGCATCGTCCGCGGCGACGGCGGCGTACGCCAGGTGCACATGATGGGCGAACCCGTGCTCGCCGCCGACGGCTCCACCGCCTCGATGTGGGCGGTGCTCCGGGACGTCAGCGAACTGCGCCGGAGCCAGCGAGTGGTGCGCGAGACCCGTGACTCGCTGCGGCACCAGCGGCACATCGCGCAGACCGAGCACCGGCTCGCGGTCGAACTGCAGGAAGCCGTGCTGCCGCCGTGGCGCGGCTCCCTGCGGTTCCCGCACGGCGGCTCCGCGAGCCTGGACCTGGCCGCCCACTACCTCCCCTCCTCCTCCCCCGCGCTGATCGGCGGCGACTGGTACGACGCCCTCGAACTGACGGACGGCCGTACGCTGCTGAGCGTCGGCGACCTCACCGGCCACGGCGTCACCGTCACCTCCGGCATGGCCATGCTGCTCGGCGCCCTGCGCGGCATGGCCGTCACCGGCACGAGCCCCGGCCGGCTCATGGGCTGTCTGAACCAGTTGCTCGACGCCTCCGCCCAGCCCGCACTCGGCAGCGCCGTGTGCTGTCTGTACGACGCCACCGACCGCACCCTGACCTGGGCGCAGGCCGGACACCCCGCCCCACTGCTGTTCCGCGGCGGTACAGGGCACGCGCTCACGCCGCCCGACGGCGTGCTCCTCGGTGCGACGTCCGGTGCCGACTACGGGCAGGCGGAGGAGCAGCTGCACCCCGGTGACCTGCTGTTGCTGCACACCGATGGTCTGGTGCCGCGGCGTTCCCGAGAGGCCGCGACCGAGCGGCTGCTCGCCCTCGCCCCGCGGTTCACCGAGGCGCGGACGGCACAGGAGTGCGTGCGCGTCGCCGTGGAGGAATTCGGCGTGGCCCTGCGCGAGGACGACGCCTGCCTCCTGGTGGCCAGGGTCGACGCCTAGGACTCGCCCCTCGGGGCTACGCCTGGACCCACTTGCCTCCCCCCGGCCTGCCCGTCTTGGGCAGGGCGTGCTTGATCTCCTCGCGCAGGTCCTCGATCTTCGGATAGCCCGCGTACTGAGTGGTGAGCCGGTACATCTCGCGCAGCCGGTCCCAGGTGCGGTGGGAGGAGTTGGAGCCCATGGACACCAGTGCGAGACGCGCATAGCGGTCCGCCTGCTCGGGCTCGTCGGCGATGAAGCAGGCCGACGCCAGCGAGATGTAGTCGAAGATCGTCGAACGGTCGCGCCCCTTGGCGCGCAGCTCGATGGCCTCCTTGGCGTGACGCTGCGCCAGCTGGGCCGCGGGCGCCTCGTGCTCGGCGAGGGTGCGGTAGGCCAGGGCCTGCATGCCGTGCAGGTCCGCCTCGTCGAACATCTGCATCCAGCTCGGCGGCGGGACGTCGCCCTTGTCCGACACGAAGAGGTCCTCGGCGATGCCGAGCGTGCGCCGCATGGCCTGGCCGCGCCCCATGGACGCCTGGGCCCAGGCCTCGATGGTGTAGAGCATGGCCTGGGTGCGCGGCAGGGCCTCCTCGCCGCCGCCGGACTTGGCCAGCTTCATCAGGTCCAGGGCGTCGTCCGGCTTGCCGAGGTGCACCATCTGGCGCGCGGCCCGGGACAGTGCCTCACCGGCGCGGGGCCGGTCGCCGCCCTCGCGGGCCGCGTGCGCGGCGATGACGAAGTACTTCTGAGCGGTGGGCTCAAGGCCGACGTCGTGGGACATCCAGCCCGCGAGCACGGCGAGGTTGGCGGCGACGCCCCACAGGCGCCGCTGCAGATGGTCGGGGTGGCGGTAGGAGAGCATGCCCCCCACCTCGTTCAGCTGGCCCACGACCGCCTTGCGTTGCAGGCCGCCGCCGCGGGACGCGTCCCAGGCGCGGAACACCTCGACGGAGCGCTCCAGCTCCTCGATCTCCTGGGACCCGATCGGGGCGGCCTCGTAGCGGTCGAATCCGGCGGGGTCGGCGTGCAGGGGATCGTGGACGCGGGGGGCGTCGGCGTTCAGGGTCGGATCGGTGTGCAGCCAGTCGTGCATGGCGCTGCTGAGTGCGGAACCGGCGGCGAGCGCGGCACCCGCGCCCACCAAGCCGCGTCGGTTGAGCATGAGGTCCATTCCCGTGAATTCGGTGAGGACCGCGGCGGTTCGCTCGGGCGCCCACGGCACGCCGTCCGGGTGCTCCACGCCCCCGTCGCCGCGCTGTTTGCCTACGCGCCCGTGCCGGACCAGACCGAGGTCCTCGATGGTCACGACACGGCCGAGACGCTCGGTGAACAGAACAGCAAGGACTCTGGGCACCGGGTCGCGCGGGATCTCTCCCATGTCGATCCAGCGCCGCACCCGCGAGGTGTCGGTGGCCAGCTGCGGATGACCCATCGCTGCCGCCTGCCGATTCACCAGTCTGGCGAGTTCGCCCTTGGACCAGCCCGCCAGGCCGAAGAGGTCCGACAGGCGGGTGTTGGGTTGTCCGTTCACGTCAAGCCCCCAGGTTCTCGGCTGAATTGACAGTAGCCCGCTGTCAGTTGCTGAGCGACTATTCGCCAGGGTTCGCCAGGGTGCGCCACATGGTGTGCCAGGGGCTGACGGGTGTCAGGTAGGAATGCGCCACCCCGACCCGGTCGCCGCAAGGCATTCCCCAGGGTGCACCCAGAGCGGCCGGGGCGGGTGGACGCCGCAACTCGCTGGCACACGAAGGGATCTGTATCGCCCATGTACGCAGCATCGTCCTCCGTGTCCGCCCCGCCCCGGCCGCTGCGTCCGCACCCTCCGGCCCGCGGCTCCGCCCGCACCGCGGAGGTTCCGCTCTCCGGAGGCGGCCCCTATCTGGCTCCGGCGCGTCCCGCGGCCGCTCCGCTCGGTGCCGGCCGGACGCGTCTGGTGCCGGCGTCCGGGCCGCTCAGCGGGAGACTCGACTTGTCAGGGCCACAGGGTGCCCAACTGCGCACCGCGATCGCCTCCGTCCACCGCATCTGTCCGGAGTTCCAGCCGGTGCAGGTGCTGCGGCGCAGCGGGCGCACCGTCCTCATGGTGGGGACGGCGGGCCGGGCCACCGCCGTGGCCAAGTGCCTGCTCGACCACTCGCCCGTGTGGGCCGAGCGGATCAGGCACGAAATAGCTGCATACCGTTCGTTCGTCCGGCACCGTCCGCCCGTGCGCGCGCCGCGTCTCATCGCGGCCGACCCGGACGACTGCACGCTGGTGATCGAGCGGGTTCCGGGCCGGGTGGCCGCGCTGCAACGGCATCCCGTCGAGACCCCGCCCCGGGCGGACATCCGGGCCGCGGTGGAGGCCGTGCGGCGGCTCAACGCCTGGCGGCCGCCGCAGGAGATGTTCGGCAGGCCGCTGGACTACGGCCGGCGGATCTCCCGGTTCCACGAGCTGGGGCTGCTCACGGACCGGGACATGGGCGATCTGCAGAAGCTGCTGCACGGCATAGCGCATGCCCACCCGTCAGGTCCGCAGCTGACCTGGCAGTTCTCGCACGGTGACGCGCTGCTGTCGAACGTGCTCCTGTCACCGGCGGGGCCCGTTCTCGTCGACTGGGAGCACGCGGGCTGGTATCTGCCGGGCTACGACCTCGCGACGCTGTGGTCCGTGCTCGGTGACGCCCCCATCGCGCGGCGCGACATCAGTCAGCTCGCGCAGGCGCCGGGTCCGGCGGCGCGCGACGCCTTCCTGGTCAACCTGATGCTGGTGCTCACGCACGAGATCAGGCTGTGCGAGATGGCCGTGCAGCGCTCGCTGCACGAGTCGGCGCCGGGCGCGGCCCTCGCCGGTGCCGCGCCGTCCGGCCCGTCCGGCGAGGAGCAGCGGCTGCTGCTGCGGCGGCTGCACGACGACTGCCAGATGGCCCGCCGGGCCGTACGGGCGGCGGTCGGCACCCGCTGACCGGGCGGGTCACGCCGAAGGGGCCTTGGCCTCACCTCCGGTGGGTGAGGCCAAGGCCCCTTCGGCGCGCTGCGATGTCCGGGTGGCCGCCTACCGGAATCCGCGTCCCGTCGCCGTGGCGCTGTTCCTGCCGCGTCTCACGCTGCGGGTCCTGCGCACGGGCGCCGACGCGCTGCTCCGCGAGCTGATCTCCGCCGTGGTGGACCGCATCGACCTCGACGCCGTGGTGCTGCGCGTGGACATCGACCGCGTCGCCGACCGCGTCGACGTCAACCGCATCGTGGACCGCGTCGACATCGACGGCATCGCGGACCGCGTGGACGTGGACCGGGTGGCCGACCGTGTCGACGTCGACCGCGTCGCGGACCGTGTCGACGTCGACCGCGTCGCCGAGCGCGTGGACGTGGACCGGGTGGCCGACCGCGTCGACGTCGACCGGGTGGCCGACCGCGTCGACGTGCACGCCGTGGTCGCCCGCGTCGATCTCGTCCCGCTGACCCTGGAGGTCCTGACCCGGATCGACCTCGGCCGGATCGTCCGGGACACCGGCGGCAGCATGACGAAGGAGACCCTCGACGCCTTCCGTGAACGGAGCATGCGGGCCGACCGGATGGTGAACCACGTCGCCGACCGGCTGCTCCGCAGGAGCGGCACGGTGCGCGCCGACGGGGAGGACGGCGCCGGGCCCCTGCCCGGGAACCCGCCGTGACGGCGGGGCACGTACCCGGGCCGCCGCCCGCGCGGGGCGGCCCCGCCGGGCTGGTGTCGCGGGCGTTCGCCCGCCTCGTCGACGCCCTCGTCGTGGCCGGGATCGGGCTCGCCGCCGAACTCGGCGGCGGGGCGGCCCGCCTGCTGGTGGCCGGTCCGCCCTTCGAGATCCCCGACCCGCCCGGCTGGCTCACCGCCGTGGCCGGGTCGCTGATCGCCGTCCTGTATCTCACCGCAGGCTGGGGCCTGGTGGGGCGGACGGTCGGGGACCAGGTGCTCGGGCTCCGCGTCACTGGCCGGTCCGGGCGGCCGCTGGGACCCGGCCGCGCCCTGCTGCGCGCGGTGCTGTGTCTGATGTTTCCGCTGGGGCTGCTGTGGGTTCCCTGGAGCCGACGGCGGGCGTCGGCTCAGGATCTCGTGGTCGCCAGCGTGGTGGTCCACGACGCGGCCCGCCGGGGCAGGCCCTGATCAGGTCCCCGGCCGGAGTCCGGTGGCGGAAGGACCGCTCGCGGCCGGGGTGGCGGCGGTGCGGGGCATGCGCAGGGCCGTGCCGAGGCCGGCGAGGGCGGCGAACGCGAGGGTGCCCATGGCGACGAGATAGGCGTGGTCGCTGAGGCCGGCGACGAGGATCGTGCCGGCGATGGCGGTGCCGAAGGAGGAGCCGAGGTTGGAGACGCTCCGGGACAGGCCGGAGATCTCACCCTGCCGGCTCTCGGGGAAGGCGGACTGGACCACGTTGACCGACGGGGTGAGCATCACGCCGAGGCCGAGGCCGATGAGCAGCAGGCCGGGGGCGAACGCCCAGTTGCTGGACGAGCCGCCGACCATGGCGATCAGGACGCCGATGCCGGCGCCGGTGAGCGCGAACCCGGCGATGATCAGGGTCCGTTGCGCGCGGCGCGCGGCGAGCCGTTCCGCGGTGAGCGAGGCGGCGAGCAGCCCGAGCGTCGCGGCGGTGAAGATGACGCCCGTCTCGATGGCGTCGCGGTCGCGTACGACCTGAAGGTAGGTGGCGACCGTGAACGAGGTGCCCATGAGCAGCAGCCATTGGATGTTCTGGGTGATGAGGCCGAGGTTGGAGGCGCGGTTGTGGAAGAGGCTCGTGGACAGCAGGGGCTCCCCGCCGGCGCGCTCCTCACTGCGGATCACATGCGTGAACCAGACAAGGACGAGGCAGCCCGCGCCCAGCAGGGCGAGCGTCAGCCATATGTTGTCGTCGGCGGCGAGGATGCCCATGACGATCAGGACGAGGCCGCCCGCGGACAGGACGGCGCCGCGGATGTCGAAGGGGCGGGTGGGCTCGGGCGGCACCGGGTCGGCGATGGTGCGGCTCAGCACGATGATCAGCGCGATCACCAGTGCCTGGAAGACGAACGCGGCACGCCAGCTGATCGCCGTGGTGATCAGTCCGCCGATCAGCGGCCCCGCCGCCGCGCCGATGCCGCCGGCGGCCATGATGACGCCGAACGCGCGGGCGCGGGAGGTCAGGTCGGTGAAGAGGAGCGTGGTGAGGATGTAGACCGGGGGTATCAGCAGGGCTGTTCCGATGCCTTCGAGGACGGAGTTGCCGAGGATCAGCACGCCGAGTCCGGGCGCCGCCGCGCTCAGGAGCGCGCCGGTGCCGTACACCGCGAGGCCCACGAGGAAGCAGCGTTTACGGCCGTAGCGGTCGGTGAGCTTGCCGCCGGGAATCATGAGTGCGGCCATGACCAGCAGGAATACGGTGATCGTGATCTGCACGCCCTGCACGGTGGTGTCCAGGTCGTGGCTGATGTCATTGATCATCACGTTCATGTTGGACCCGGCGAAGCTGCAGATGAACTGCGCGAGGGCGAGCGGTGCCAGGAGCCGCGTACCGCCCCTTCCCGGGGCCTCCTCCGTCCCGCCCGGAGCCCCCGCCTTTCCCGGGCCCCGCGCCCTTCCTGGGCCGCGCGCCCGTTCCGGACCCCCCTCCGCGTGCTCAGTCACGGGCGGGCTCCAGGGCCAGGACGTGCGCCGCCCAGGCGGCCAGGTCCACGAAGAGTCCGGGACCGGTGAGCTCGCTCCCGGGGCGCCGGAACTCGGTGCCGTCCAGGATGTCCGTCAACCGGACCTCGACGGTGGCCGGTTCGTCCTCCGGCAGCGGGATCCTGGCCTGCGCGGGGTGCCCGGAGAGGTTGACGACGACCAGGAACCGCCCGCCGGGGCCGGACCAGGACCAGGCCAGGAGGTCGCGGTGGCTGGGGTTGTCCGGCCAGCCCTCGGGGTGCAGCAGGCGCCACCGTCCGCCGCGCATGCCGCTCTTGTGGACCTGTGACAGGAGCTTTTCGTGGAAGGCGCGCAGGCCGGTGTCCGGCTCCTCGTCGGGGCGCCGGTCCAGGAAGACGGGCAGATGCGTGCGGAGCGCCGTGAACTGGCCCTCGTGCCACAGCGTCGCGCCCGGCAGGGTGGCGATCACGATCGCCGCCGCGCGCTCCTTGGCCGGGTGGAGCGTGCGCGCCGCCCGGGGTTCGTCGTGGTTCTCCAGGAAGCGTACGAGGCCGCGCTGGTACGCCTCGTCCGCCGCCAGGTGCAGGCGGACGGACTCGGGGCTCTCGTGCAGGAGCCGGTCGTACAGACGCTTGTCGTAGCAGAAGTCGAACCCCTGCTGCTGAAGGGCCCATTCGAGGTCCCAGTACGCCTCGGCGACGAAGAGCATGCCGGGGTGGCGGTCCCGGACGGCGGAGACGACGCCGGGCCAGAAGTCGTCCGCCGGTGCCGGGCCCGCGTACCGTCCCCAGGTCCGGGCGAAGACGTCGTTCATGAGCAGCATCGCCATGTCGCAGCGCACGCCGTCGCAGACCCGGCCGATGCGGGTGAGCAGGTCCGCGGTCGCCGCCCGCAGCTCCGGCTCGAAGGCGTTGAGCTGCACCACGTCGGGCCACGGCGGGAAGAACGGGTCACGGCCCCGGGCGAGGACGGCGGCCCCCGTGTCGAGGAACGCCGCCGGCTCGCGGCGGACGTCGTCGGCGGTGCCCCGTACGAAGTACTCGGGGTGCTCGGACACCCAGGGGCTGTCGGGCGCCACGTGGTTCGGGACGTAGTCGAGGAGCAGCCCGATGCCCCGGCGGTCGAGTTCGGCGCGGGCCGCGGCCAGTCCCTCCTGCCCGCCGAGGCTCGCGTCGGCCTCGTAGCGGCGGACGCAGTACGGCGAGCCCGCGATGTCCTCGTCGGTGATGTCCGGCACGGCCCGGGTGAAGGCGGCGCGCAGCGACGGGTCGCGCAGGGCGATGTCCCGTCCCTCCGGGCTGCGCTCCCAGACGCCCATGAGCCAGACGGCGTCGACGCCGTGCGGGGTGATCTCGTCCCAGGCGTCCTTGGGCACGTCGCCGAGGACCACGGGGCGGCCGGTGCGGCGCCGCACCTCGCGGAGCCACACGCGGGTGTTCACCTCGAGGACGACCGGCTGTGCGGGCAGTGCGGTCATGGCCTCTCCTTGCTCGTGGACGGCTCGTCGGGCGGCTCGTGTGGCGGTTCGTCGGGCGGCTCGTGGGACGGCTCGTCGGGCGGTTCAGGAATCCTTGGTGAAACGGCTGAGGAAGTCGCCGGGCTCCGCGGTCGCGAAGAGCGTCATCAGCGCGGCGACGAGGCCGGTCCAGCCCGTCTGGTGGGAGGCGCCGAGGCCCGCGCCGTCGTCGCCGTGGAAGTACTCGGAGAACGTGATCAGGTCGCGCCAGTGCGGGTCGCTCTGGAACTTCTCCTGGCCGCCGTACACGGGCCGCCGTCCGTCCCCGTCCCGCAGGAAGGTGCGGGTGAGCCGGTCCGCGATCTCCTTGGCGACCTCGAAGAGGTTCAGGCGGACCCCCGACCCCTCCGGGCACTCGACGGTGAGGTCGTCGCCGTAGAAGCCGTACAGGTTGAGCAGGCCCCGGATCAGGAGGGCGTTCACCGGGAACCACACGGGCCCGCGCCAGTTGGAGTTGCCGCCGAACATCCCCGAGTCCGACTCGGCGGGAAGATAGCCGACCTGGTACTCCTCGCCGTGCACCCAGAAGCGGTACGGGTTCTCGGCGTGGTGGCGGGAGAGCGCCCGGATTCCGTAGGGGCCGAGGAACTCGTCCTCGGACAGGAGCCGCGACAGGACCCGCACCAGCTTCTTCTCGTCCACCACGGACAGCAGCCGCGGGCCGCCCTCCACGCCCGCGCCCGCCGAGGCCAGCGTCACCGACAGCGAGGGGTGGCGGTCGGCGAAGCGGCGCAGCCGCTCACCGAGGCCCGAGACCCGCGCGAGCTGCCGCGGCTCGAAGACGGTGGACGCGCACAGCGGCAGCAGGCCCACCATCGACCGCACCTTCAGCCGCACCGCCTGGCCGTCGGGCAGGCGCAGCACGTCGTAGTAGAACCCGTCCTCCTCGTCCCACAGCCCGTCGTCCAGGTCGCCGACGCGGTCCATGGCGGCGGCGATCCACAGGTAGTGCTCGACGAACTTCAGGATCAGCTCCTCGTACGCGGAGTTGCGCTCGACGAGTTCCAGCGCGATCTGGAGCATCGACTGGCAGTAAAGGGCCATCCAGGCGGTGCCGTCGGCCTGTTCGAGCTGGCCGCCGGTCGGCAGCGGGGCGCTGCGGTCGAAGACGCCGATGTTGTCGAGGCCGAGGAAGCCGCCCTGGAAGACGTTGCGGCCGCCGGGGTCCTTGCGGTTGACCCACCAGGTGAAGTTCGTCAGGAGCTTCTGGAAGACGCGTTCCAGGAAGTCGAGGTCGGAGTGGCCGGTGCGGAGCTTGTCCATCGTGTGGACGAAGTAGGCGGCCCAGGCGTGCACGGGCGGGTTGACGTCCCCGAAGTTCCATTCGTAGGCGGGGATCTGGCCGTTGGGGTGCAGATGGGTGCCGCGCAGCAGCAGTTCGAGCTGCTCCTTGGCGAACCGGACGTCCACCACCGACAGGGCCACGGAGTGGAAGGCCAGGTCCCAGGCGGCGAACCAGGGGTACTCCCACTTGTCGGGCATCGAGATGATGTCGTCGCTGACCATGTGGAACCACTCGCGGTTGCGCAGGTCGGACGACGACGGCGGGCTCCAGGGCCCGAGGCCGTGTTCGGCCAGCCAGGCCTCCAGGTCGAAGTGGTAGTACTGCTTGGTCCACAGCATCCCGGCGAGCGCCTGCCGCAGCACGCGGGCCTCGTCCTCGCCCGCGCCCCGGGGGGTGAGGTCCCGGTAGAAGGCGTCGGCCTCGGCGATCCGGTCCCGGAAGACGGTGTCGAACTCTTCGGCGGACGCGGCCGTCGGCGCCCCCGCGGGCGCGAGCCTGAGCCGGAGGGTTCCGGTGCCGCCCGCGGGCAGGGTCAGCGTGTGGTGCGCGGCGGCCTTGGTGCCCTCCCGCGCCGGGTTGACGGCGGTCTCGTCCCCGTCGACGACGGCGCGGCCGATGCCGTCCTTGACGTACGGCGAGGCGTTGGGCGAGCCGAAGAGCCGCTCGTTGTTCGTCTCGTTCTCCGTGAACAGCAGCGGCACCGGGGCGTGCACGCGCAGGTCGTAGTCACCGAGTTCGGGGTGCTGGGCGCGGACGGTCACGGTGCCGTGCGGCCCGTCGGCCGCGCTCAGGCGCGGCTTGGCCGACCCTTCCGCCCACGACCAGGTGTTGCGGAACCACAGGGTCGGCAGCACGTGCACGGTGGCCTCGTCGGGGCCCCGGTTGTCGACGGTGACACGGATCAGGACGTCGTCGTGCGCGGCCTTGGCGTACTCCACGGTCACGTCGACGTACCGGTCCTCGTCGAAGACGCCGGTGTCGAGCAGCTCGTACTCGAACTCGTGGCGCCCGCGGGACTGGTTGACGGCGACGAGGTCGTGGTACGGGAACGGGGCCAGGGGGTACTTGTACAGGTACTTCAGATAGGAGTGGCTGGGCGTTCCGTCGAGGTAGAAGTAGTACTCCTTGACGTCCTCGCCGTGGTTGCCCTCGCCGTTGGTGAGTCCGAACGCGCGCTCCTTGAGGATCGGGTCGCGGCCGTTCCACAGCGCGAGGGCGAAGCACAGACGCTGCTTCTCGTCGCAGATGCCGCCGAGCCCGTCCTCGCCCCAGCGGTAGGCGCGCGAGCGGGCGTGGTCGTGCGGGAAGTACGCCCACGCGTCGCCGTTCACGCTGTAGTCCTCGCGTACGGTGCCCCACTGGCGTTCGCTCAGGTAGGGGCCCCACAGCCGCCACCGGCCCTCGTCGTCGCCCTGGGGGCCGATCCGGCGGGTGCTCGCCCGAGTGCTGCTCATGCGGTGTCTCCCTGCCTGCTCATGACTTGCTCATGACCTCACGGCCTGCTCATGGCCTCATGGCCTGCTCATGCCCTGCTCACGACCTCATGGCCTGCTCATGCCGTGCCTCCGTGCTGCGGGCCCACCGGAGGAGCGCCAGTCTCGGAGCCGTCCCCGGGCCGTGCCTCACCTGCCGGGGGTGAGCCGCCGCGGGCGAGGAGCGTGACGGCGACCTCGTACGCGGTGAGGACCACGGCCACAGCGAGGAACCCGGCCCACGAGGAGAGCAGCAGCGCGACCAGGGCCGCGACGACGACGCCCGCCGTGCGGAGCGTGTCGGCGTGGGCGCGGACCCAGGGCAGGGGCCCGGCGCCGGTGGAGAGGCGCCGGCCCGCGCGGCTCGCGAGACCGCCGGCGGCACGGGCCCCTCGGACCGTGTGGGCCCGCACGGCCACGGGGAGCCGGCCGGGGCCGACGAGGTAGGCCACGGCCGCGACTGCGGCGCCGAGCCAGAGGAGTTGGTCGCCCCGCTCGCGCAGGGTCGTGAAGACCGTCCACAGCGCGGCCCGCACGCCCTCGCGGTAGACCCCCGGCATCACCTGGCCGAGGATCTGCTCGCGCACCCCCCGCAGCACACTGGTGAGGACCGTGACGGTGACGACCAGCCAGAGGCCGAGCTGGAGCAGGGTGCGGCGGCGGTTCGGCGAGATCCACAGCGCGACCCCGAGGAGCAGCGGCACGCCGATGACCAGGCCCACCACCGCTCGCTTGAACAGGAGCACCATCTCCTGCAACTGCCCGAGCTCGTGCCGGTTGTAGAGCCTGATCTGCCCGAAGTCGTCCGGCAGGGACACGCCGAGTGCCTGCTCGATCCGGTCGTGCAGGCCGGGCGGTATCTCGCCGGAGGACAGCGTGGGCAGGTCGAGCTTCTTGTCGAACAGCGTGGGGAGGCGCTGCTCCAGGGCGGTGAGGGTGTTGTTGATCAAGGGCAGGAGGTCGAGGGTGACGGTGTCGCCCTTGACCCGCACGTCCTGCCTGCGGTTCTCCAGGAGCGCGACGGCACGTTCGTGGGCGAGCCGGTTCGTGGCCCGCCACAGGTCCTCGAACCGGTCGGAGCCGAGCAGCGCGGAGATCATGTCCCGCAGGTGGTCGCGGGCGGCCTTGGACACCGGGGCCGCGAGGAACGAAGCCCGTTCGGGCAGCGCCTCGCGGACGCGCTGCTCGACGTCGACCCGGTCGAAGACCTCCCGGGTCACATAGGCGGCGAGGGCCGCGTTCACGTCCTGGTCCGCGGGCAGGGGCCCCACCGTGGCGACCCACCGGTCCGTGTCGAGCGTGGTCCGCGCCCCCCACACGCCGACGACCGAGGTGACCGCGCACAGGGCCACCAGGGCGATCAGCAGGGCGGCGAGGGCGCGGCGCAGCGCGTGGGTCCGGGCCTTGCGCTGCCGTGCGGTGCCGGCGCGCTCCCGCAGCCGTGCGACCTCCGCCCGCAGTCGCGCCAACTCCGCCCGGTCCGCGGTGTCCGGTCCGTGCGGGCCGTCGCCCGGCGTTTCCTCGTGGGCCATGGGCGTCACACCTCCGCGGCCACCGTGCGGGAGGTTCCGCCCGGCGTCCCTCACCTGCGGCGGGTGACGCCGGGCGGCCCGTGCCGCGGGGAAATGGAGCTGTTCCGACGAAGGGAGACACCATGGGCAGCATCGGACCTGTCCAGCTGCTGGCCGTCGAGTTCGGCCCCGACTCGAAGTTCGAGGGGCGCATCGTCGAGGAACTGGAGATCCTGGAGGGGAACGGGCAGATCCGTGTCCTCGACATGCTCTTCGTGACGAAGGAGTCCGACGGGAACCTGTTCACCCTCGACTACCAGGCCGAGGACATGGGCGACACCGTGGCGGCGCTGCTCGGCATCCCCCGCGAGCTGCTTTCGGGAGCGGAGAGCATCTCCCCCTCGCTCGCCGGGGAGAACGCCTTCGGCCTCACCCTCGGTGAGATCAGGGAGATCGCCGAGCGGCAGGAGCCGGGCACGTCGGCGGCGTACATCCTGCTCGAACACGTATGGGCGACCTATTTGAGGGCCGCCATTCGCGAGGCGGGCGGGGTGCCCGTCGCCGAGGGGTTCCTCACCGAGGAGGCTCTCGAACCGGTCGCCGTGGAACTCGCCGCCGCGGCCCTGCGGCTCGGCGAACCCCCCGCGCCGCCCACCGCACCGAACCGGAAGGCCCGCGACTCCAGGAGGTCATGATGGCCGAACTCGTCGTGCTCGGATTCACGGACAAGGAGAAGGCCGAGGCCGTGCTGCGGCTCGGCAAGGAACTGTCGCGCCAGGAACTGCTCGACCTGGAGGACGCGGCGCTCGCCTGGCGCACCCTGGACGGCAAGATCCATGTGCGGCAGAGCTACAGCACCACCGGAGCGGGAGCGGCAGGCGGCGCGCTGTGGGGCACGCTGTTCGGTCTGCTGTTCCTGATGCCCGTCTTCGGTGCGGCGGTCGGTGCCGCCACCGGCGCGGTCGCGGGCAAGCTCACCGACATCGGCATGAACGACGCCTTCATCAAAGAGGTGGCGGGCACCCTCGAACCCGGCCGCGCGGCGGTGTTCGCCCTCGTACGCCGCTCTACGCCCGACCGTGTACGCGAGGCCCTGCGCCCCTTCGGCCCCGCCGTCCTGCGCACCTCGCTGACCAGGGACCGGGAGGAGGAGCTCGTGGCGGCCCTCCGGTAGGAGCCGCCGGTGCCGGACCCGGGCCCGGCGGACGTTGGCGCGTGCACGTTTCCCCGGGTCCGGAACTTCACCCGGGTGAGACGGCATCCACGGTGGATGCCGTCCTGCCCGTCTGCACCACACTTGGCTGTGCCTCAACCGCCCTCCTTCGAGAGCACTCCGTCACGAGTCCTCTTCCACGAGTCCTCCTTCGAGAGCGAGGTGGCGTCATGGCCGGGTGTGCGTGCGGTCGGCACGCCGGCTCCGTCCCGGCATCGCGGGTGACCATGCCCCCGCTGCCGAAGTGGCTCGTCCCGCGGCCCCGGCTCACCGAACGGCTCTCGCGGGGCGTCCTCAAACCCCTGACCGTCGTCGTGGGACCGGTGGGCGCGGGGAAGTCGGCACTCGCGGTGGAGTGGGCGCACACCGGCCGTGCCCCGGGCCCGGTGGCCTGGGTGACGTGCGACGGACGCGAGGAGGAGCCCGCGGTCTTCTGGCCGCGGGTGCTCGGCGCGCTGCGCGAGTCGGGCGTGGACCTGCCGTGGCCGGACACCGTGGCCGCGGGGCCGCTCCTGGTGGCCGATCTCGCGGCCCTGCTGACCGCGCGCCGGGAACCGGTCGTGCTGGTCCTCGACGACTTCAAGGCGGAGCCCGACTCCCCCATCGCCGAGGGCGTGGCCGGGCTGTTGCGGCACACACCGGAGGCGCTGCGGCTCCTGGTCCTCGCCCGCCGGGATCCGCCACTGCACCTGCACCGCCACCGGCTCGTCGGCGACCTCACGGAACTGCGCACCGCCGACCTCGCGTTCGACGACGGCGAGACGGGCGCGCTACTCGCCCAGCACGGCGTCGAGGTGCCCAAGTCCGTGCTGAGCACCCTCAGACAGCGCACGGACGGCTGGGCCGCCGGGCTGCGGCTCGCCGCCATGTCGATGGAGCACCACCCCCAACCCGCGCAGTTCGTGGCCCGCTTCGCCGGTGACGACGAGTCCGTCGTGACCTACCTCGTCGAGGAGGTGCTCGACGTCCAGCCCCCGGACATGCGCCACCTCCTGCTGACGACGAGCATCGTGGACCCCCTGAACGCGGACCTCGCCGCCGTGCTCGCGGGCCCCGAGGCGGGGCGGCACTTCACCGCGCTCGTGCGCCAGAACTCCTTCCTCCAGTCCGTCGGGCAGGGCTGGTTCCGCTGCCACCAGATGTTCGCCGCCGTGCTGCGGGTGAGCCTGCGCCACGAGAGCCCCGGGCTCGTGGACGACCTGCACCGCAGGGCCGCGGCCTGGCTGGCCGAACACGGCCTGCTCGCCCAGGCGGTGGACCACGCGCTCGCCGCGGACGACTGGGACTACGCCGCCCGCCTGATCGTGCACCGGCTCGCGATCGGCCAGGTACTCGGGCTCACCAGCGCACGGCTGCCGGACGCCCTGTGCGCGCGCGTGCCCGCGGGACCGCCGCCCGCGGCACCCGAGCCGGCTCTGGTCGCCGCCGCCGCGGCCGCGGCCCGGCCCGACGCCGCCGCCTGCGCGACGGCACTGGAGCAGGCCGCGGACGCGATGTCCCGGCTGCCGGAGGACACCGGCGACCGCGCCGCGCGGTGCCGTCTGTGCCACGCCGTGGTGCGCATGGCCCTGGAGCACGGGCGCGACGTCCGGGTGGCACGGGCCGCGGCGGGCGAGGCGGACGACCTCATCGCCCAGCTGCCGCAGGAGGCGCTGGCCGACCGCCCGGAGATCAAGGCCCTCACCCTGATCGTCCGGGGCCGTGCCTCCCTGCGCAGCGGCTCGCCGAAGGCCGCGGAGACCTCCCTCACCGGGTGCCTGAAAGCGGCGGGAGCGGCCGGGAACGGCGTCCTGCGCCGCGACAGCCTGGTCGAGCTCGCGCTGCTGGAGGCGTTGCGCGGGCGGTTCCGCGCCGCCGGGGAGTTCGCCGCGCAGGCGGGCCGGCCACCGCTGCCCGCCTGGACGCCGTCGGCCCCGTCCAGGAGCACGCTGCTCGTCGTGCGCGCCTGGGTGGACCTGGCGCGCGGCGAACCCGGTGCCGCACGCCGCCAGTTGGCCCAGGCGCGGGCGGCGCTCCGGGGCGGTTCCGACACCTTCACCTCGGGCGTGGCCGACCTGGTCGGCGGGCTCCTCACCGCCGCCGAGCGCGGGGCGGCCCGGGTCCCCGAGTCCGTCGTCGCCGCCACCGCGTCCTGGCTGCCCCCCGGGCTCCGGCAGTCGGTGGAGCGTGCCTGCACGGTCTGCCTCGGGGCGCCCTGCGGGCGGGCGCGGCGTCCCGCCCCGGGGCAGGAGGCCGCCCCCGCGCCGCCGGTCGAGCCGCTCAGCCCCCGGGAGCGCGACGTCCTGGAGCGGCTCGCGCGGATGATGACCACCGAGGAGATCGCGGAGGACATCTACCTCTCCGTCAACACCGTGAAGACGCATCTGAAGAGCGTCTACCGCAAGCTGGCCGTGACCCGCCGGTCGGCTGCGATCCGGCGCGCGGTCGAGCTGGGGTTGCTGAGCCCGAGCCCGTTCGGACCGCCCAAGGTGGGCGCGGGCACCCCTAGATGAGCCCCGCCGCCCGTCCGTGACGCAGCGCCTCGGGCCGTGAGTGCGCCCCGAGCTTGCGGTACAGGGTGCGGGCGTGGCTCTTGACGGTGTTGTGGGAGATGAACAAGCCGTCGGCGATCCGCCGCAGCGAGATGTCGTCCTGAAGACGCCGGAGCACGATCAGTTCCCGCTCCGTCAGCGCCTCGACGGGCGCGACGGGCACGGCGGGCGGCGCGGACCCCGGGCCCGGCCCCGCCCTGCCCTCGCCGGGCACCGAGGCCAGCACGTGCGACGCCTCGTCGATCAGGACGCCCGCGCTGCCCGGGTCGTCCAGGTCCCCCGCGATGCGCACCAGGGCACCGGCGAGCCACAGCAGGCACGCGGCGACCGCCGTCTCCTCTCCCCCCGGGTCACGCCCGAGGTCGCGCAGCTGCCCGCGCAGCGTGGACACCCGGACCGGGTCGGCCGGGCGGGAAACGGGGCGTCGGCAGCCCCCCGGAGAACGGACCGTGACAGGCATGCTTCCCACCTCCTCGGCAGGCGGTACACACCCAAAGTGCGCACTCCGGGCCGGTCCAGGAAGGGGGTTTACGGTCCATTTACCTCACCGATGGGCCCCTTTCCGACCCGCTCGTGCCACCGTTCCCTCAAGACCCCTCAGGGCAGCCTGCGCACTTCGAGCAGTTCGAGCCCCAGCGCCTGGATGCGGTCGAGGATGCCGTACAGGGCGGGCTGGTCGAGGCCGACCCCGTACAGGACGGTCTCGGCGGGCCGCAGCCGCACCGTCAGCTCGCCGAAAGCGGACCGGAAGCGTTCCCCGACCCGGCCCCGGACGCGGATCTCGAAGTCGCCGCTGCCGGACGGCACCACGGGACGGTCGCCTGCCGGGCCCGATCGCGCCCCGTCCATGGCGTCACCTCCGCAGCGGCGTCGCTGACACGGCCATTCTTCCGGGGTGCGCGCGGATCGCATCACCCCGTCAGGGTGACAGCGGCAGCCGTCGGCCGGCGGCGCCCGGTCCCGCCGCTGAGACTCATCCGCTACGGGTGAACCGGAACCGGCGGCGAGGGGACATGCTCCGGCTGACCGAAGAGGAGGCCCAGACATGGCCGAGCAGACTTCGCCGGGTCAGACCCGGCACAGCGCACCGGAGGCGGAGTCCCCCCGTGTGCGGCCACTCGCTCTCGGCGGCGTCGTGTTCGCCGTCTGCGTACTGGCGATCATCGGCTCCTACCACGCGATCGTGGGACTCGCGGCGATCATCGACGACGACTACTACGTGACCCTGAACAACTACATCTACGAGTTCGACATCACGGCCTGGGGCTGGTTCCACCTGCTCTCCGGCATCGTGATACTCGCGGCCGCGTTCACGCTGTTCAGCGGCCGTGTGTGGGCGCGTGCCGTCGGTATGACGGTCGCGGGTCTCAGCGCGCTGGAGAACTTCTTCTTCACTCCGTACGCCCCGGTGTGGTCGGCGATCATCATCGCGCTCGACATCCTCGTGATCTGGTCCCTGGCCATGTACGGGCGGCCGGTGGCGCACAAGGTGTACGGCGCGCCGATGTGAGTCACCGCGCGCGGCGGTGCGGCGCCCCGGTCCGGCTCAGTGCGGCGGATCCCGGCGCGGGGTGTGCGCCGTCGCGAGGGCCAGAGCGGTGACGAGCCGCCAGTCCACCGGCGGCCGGGCCTTGCGCAGGCCCGGCCGCTGCCGCGGTACGAGCACCCGCAGTGCCCGCGGCCGCAGCTCGCAGTGGACGGGGGTGCGCAGCCGCAGCGCCTCACCGTCGATCCCGGCGGGGATCCACTCCTCGTCGGCCTCGACCACCACCGTCGCCGCCGTCGCCCGTGTCAGGCCGACGGCCCGCCGCCCCCGCAGCAGCCCGGCCGCGTGTGCCGCGCCGGTGACACGGACCCCGACGCACCCGAGTTCACCGCCGTCCATGCGGGCGCGGCGCCCGAGGCCCGCGATGTCACCGGTGCCGTAGGCGTTGTTGCTCACCAGCAGGGCCTGCGGCCCGGAGAAGGTGGTCCCGCCGGCGCGGGCGGTCAGGCGCGCGCCCTTGTGGCCGAGGAGCAGGTCGGGGAGGAGTTCGAGGGTGGTGCGGGTCTTGCCGTCGCGGTACGAGGGGCTCTGTACGACCTCCGCGTAGGCGCCGAACGACACGTTGTTGACGAAGGGGCGACCGTTGGCCCTGCCCAGGTCGACGTGGAGTTCCACGCCGTCGCGCAGGGCGTCGAGGGCCGTCGCCGGGTCGTCGCGGTCCAGGCCCAGGTCGAGCGCGAAGTGGTTGCGCGTACCCGCGGGGATCACCAGGAACGGGAGCCGCAGGTCGGCGGCGACTTCGGCGACCAGCGCCTGGGTGCCGTCGCCACCCGCGACGCCGAGCAGATCGGCGCCCTCGGCGGCGGCCTTGCGCGCCATCTCCGCCACGTCGGTCTCGCCCCGCCACACCAGGAGCAGTACCTCGGCCCCCAGCGACTCGGCCTTCTCGCGCAGGGCGAACCGGCGCACCTTGCCGCCGCCGGAGCGCGGATTCATGATCAGCACGGGGTGCCGGAAGGCGGGGGCCGGGTGTTCGGGCATGGGGTCCGGCTCGTCGTACCGGGTGACGGCGGCCCGTCCGGCGCCGAGCGCGAGCAGCCAGAGCCCGCACGCGAGGGCGACGACCCACAGCAGGTCGGCCGCGGCGTACTCCACCAGGATCCACAGCGGGACGACCAGGACGAGCAGCGCGGCCAGGAGCCGCGACAGGCCCCGCCTGCTGAGCCCCCACCAGATCGCGACGGCCGTGAGCGCCAGGCCCGCGATTCCGACGGCCAGCAGCGCGAAGGTCCGCGTCCCCGCGAACACGGCGGGAACGAGCACCACTCCGGCGGCCGCGGCCAGCGCCACGCGCGCCAGCCACCGCCGCCCCCGCATCGTCGGTTTCATGACGTCACCGTGCAGTTGCGGGTGCGGCCCCGCATCACCCCCGGCAGGTGATCCCGTGCCGGGGCCGGGTGGTGTTCCCGTGGGCCCGCTCTCACACCGCGGGGGTGACTCCACCGGTCGTTCGCGGCCTCATTGTGGCCCTGCGGGAGGGAGGCCCTCATGCCCGAATCATCTGAAGCACCCAAATGCAAGGACGCGCACGCCACCCCGGAAGAGCGGGCGGTGCGCGGAAGGGCCGCACGCGCCCTCGTGCCGAGGTCCGGCCACGCGGAGTTCGCACCGCGGGCGGACCGGCCCGACCCCGTCGACGTCCTTGAGCGGCAGTCGGCGAGCCGGGTCCCGGAGCTGGTGCCGATCCGGTACGGGCGCATGATCGAGTCGCCCTTCCGGTTCTTCCGCGGGGCGGCCGCGATCATGGCGCAGGATCTGGCGGGCACGCCGACGAGTGGCATCAGGGCCCAGCTGTGCGGGGACGCGCACATGCTGAACTTCCGGTTGCTCGCCTCACCGGAGCGGCATCTGATGTTCGACGTCAACGACTTCGACGAGACCCACCCGGGGCCGTGGGAGTGGGACGTCAAGCGGCTGTGCACGAGTCTGGTGATCGCCGGGCGCGGCAACGGTTTCAGCGGGCGGGAGCGGGCGGGTGTGGTCCGCGGGGCCGTGCGCGCCTACCGCGAGGCGATGGGTGACTTCGCCGGGATGCGCAACGTGGAGGTGTGGTACAGCCGCGTCGACGCGGACGAACTGTACGAGAGGCTCGTGGAGACGCTGCAGCCGCGGACGGCGCGCAGGCTGACCCGCACGCTGGCCAAGGCGCGCGCCCGCGACCACCTCCAGGCGCTCGACAAGCTCGCCCGCGTGGAGGACGGCGAGGTGCGGATCGCGCCGGACCCGCCGCTGGTGACGCCGCTCGGCGAACTGCTGCCCGACGTCGAACGAGCGCGCCTGGAGGAGCAGTTGCGGGAGCTCGTCGAGGACTACGGGCGCAGCCTCCCGACGGACCGCAGGGCGCTGCTCGGCCAGTACCGCGTGGTCGACATGGCCCGCAAGGTGGTGGGCGTCGGCAGCGTCGGCACGCGCTGCTGGATCGTCCTGCTGCTCGGCCGGGACGACCGGGACCCCCTCTTCCTCCAGGCCAAGGAGGCGCAGGACTCGGCGCTCGCGGACTTCACCGAGCCGAGCGGGTACGCGCACCAGGGCGAGCGGGTCGTCGCCGGGCAGCGGCTCATGCAGGCCACGAGCGACATGTTCCTGGGCTGGGAGCGGGTGCGGGGCCTGGACGGCCGGCAACGCGACTTCTATCTGCGGCAGTTGCACGACTGGAAGGCGATCCCCAAGGCGGACACCATGACGCCGGACATCATGCGGCACTTCGGGAAGCTGTGCGGGACGACCCTGGCGCGCGCCCACGCCCGCTCCGGTGACCGCATCGCCGTCGCCGCCTACCTCGGGCGGGCCGACACCTTCGACCGGGCGGTCGTACGGTTCGCCGAGTCCTACGCCGACCAGAACGAGCGCGACCACCGCGCGCTCGCCGAGGCGGTGCGCGAGGGGCGGGTCACCGCGGTGTCAGCGTGAGGGAGGGCCCGGCGGTCCCCACCGCCGCCGCACGGACTCCTCGTGGGCGAGCACGGAGCCGACGACCGTGCCGAGCACCACGACGACGAAGAACACGATCAGCCAGGACAGCAGGGCGAAGACGGCACCCAGCGGCCCGTACCGCTCGACGCCGTGCTCCAGCGCGCGCGGCAGCCACACCGCGGACACCCCGGAGTACACGGCCACACCCGCGCCCGTGAGCAGCGCCCCCGGAAGCAGCGGCAGCCAGGGCACGCGCCCGGCGAGCAGCAGATGCTGGCTCCACCACCACAGCAGGACGGCGGCGGTCACTTCCAGGGCGACGCCGACGGCGGGGCCCGCTCCGAACGCCGTGTGCAGCGCCCCGCGCAGGACGAGCACGGCGACCCAGACCACGAGCCAGCACGCCCAGCGCCACACCATGGCCCGCACGTCCGCGCGCGGCAGTTGCCAGGAGCGCTCGCACAGCCGTTGCAGGGCGCGCGTGAAGGCCGTGGCGGACAGCAGCGCGACGAGCACACTGGCCGCTCCCCAGCTGTAGGGGGTGCGCTGTGTGCCCGCGTACATCTCGTCGACCGGCGCGCGCAGGGGGCCGCCGGCGGCGAACGTGGAGCGCAGTGAGCGCAGGAGTTCCCGCCGTACGGGGCGCGGGCAGAGGGAGGCGACCGCGATCAGCATCGGGAGCGCGGCCAGGAACGCCTGTGCCGCGAGACGGGTCGCGGTGTCCAGGATGTTGACGCGTACGAGTTCCTTGACGACGCGGCTCGCCAGCGACCGGGCGGGGCGGACGGTCGCCATGACGGTGCCCCCTCACGTGGGTGCCTTGCCCGCGCACCCTCGTACCCGATCCCGGTCCGCGCGTCGCCTGCCGCGGGTGACGTGTCCGGTGCCCGGTGCCGGGTACGGCGTCCGGGGTTCAGTGCGTCACCACGGCTTTGACGGAGACGAGGACGAGGCCGAGCGCCAGGTGGACGAGGGCCTCGGCGAGCATCCGCGGGCGGGTGGCGCCGGTCCTGGCCGCGCCGACGGTGGCCCAGCCCACCTGCTGGGCCACGGCCGTGCCGAGGGCGAGCCAGCCCGTGGCACGGGTGTCGAGGCCGAGGAGTGCGCCGACGGCGACGGCGGCCGCGGGCAGCGCGGCGGCCTGGACGATCGGCCACTCGTGCGCGGCCGCGGTGCGCAGGGCGCGCCGTCCCGCGTCCCGTCCGGCGGCCCGTTCGCCGACGAGGCGGGCGTAGACGTGCGCGGCCCAGAACACCAGGCCGGTGACGGCGAGCAGGAGCACGAGGCGCAGGTGAGGGTAGCCGCCGACGCTGCCCGCGGTGACGACCACCGAGGCGGCGAGCAGAGAGCCGTACACGGCCCCGGCGCAGTCGGCGCCGGGGCGCCCCGGCAGCGGGAACCGGCTCATCGTCCACCACCGCCCGGACCCGGCCGAGGATCACCTTCCAGGGGTGATACGGCGTACCGGGCCGTGCCCGAGGGTGGCGCCATCGGACCGACTGGAGGTGTGCCGTGGAGGACTACCCGCTGCTCGACGTCTTCTGGACCATGCTGATGTTCTTCCTGTGGATCATGTGGTTCCTCATCGTGTTCCACATCATCGTGGACATCTTCCGCAACGAGGACCTCAGCGGCCTGGCCAAGGCGGGCTGGCTGCTGTTCGTACTCGTGGTGCCGCTGCTCGGCGTGGCCATCTATCTCATCGTGCAGGGCAAGGGGATCAGCCGCCGCACCGGCCGCCGCGGCTACCAGGGCGCGTCCGACCTCGGCCCGTACCCGGTGGCCACGTCGTCGTCCGGCGGTGACGTGCGGGACCTCGAACGGCTCGCGGAACTGCACCGGGCGGGGGCGCTCTCCCAGGCCGAGTTCGAACATGCCAAACACAGGTTCCTCGCCTACTGAGCCCGGAACGCGGTCACGGCGGACTCGATGGTGGGGAAGAAGTGGTGCGGGTCGATGGTTCGGGTGAGCTCGTACCGCTCGATCTTGTGCCGTACGGGGTCCTTGAGTTCGGCGAAGACGAGGTGGACGCCACCGGCGTTGAGGGTGGCGTCCAGCTCTTCGAGCACGTCGGCCGCCGTGGTGTCCACGTCGGTCATCGGTTCGGCGGCGAGGACGATCCACCGCGGCCGCGGGTCCGAGCGGGCGAGGCGCAGCACCTCGTCGCGGAACGTCTTGGCGTTGGCGAAGAACAGCGGCGCGTCGAAGCGGTAGACGACGAGGCCCGGCACCTGCTCGGCGCCGGGGTAGGAGCGGATGTCGTGGAAGCCCTCGACGCCCTCGGCCCGGCCGAGGACCGCGTCGTGGGGCCACCACGCGCGCCGGAAGACGTTCAGGACGGACAGCCCGACGGCCAGGGCGATCCCGGGCAGCACGCCGAGGAGGGCGACGCCGAGGAACGCCGCGACCGACAGCAGGAACTCCGCCTTGCGCTGCCGCCACAGCCGCACGGACCCGGGGACGTCGGCCAGGGAGAGCGAGGCGGTGATGACGACCGCCGCGAGCAGCGGCTGGGGCAGGTGGCGGAACAGGCCGGGCACGAGGACGAGCATGAGGACGATCAGGGTCGCGCCGACGACCCCGGTGAGCTGTGTCCTCGCTCCCGCCCGCTCGGCCACGGCCGTGCGCGACCCGCTCGTGCTGACCGGGAAGCCCTGGAAGAGCCCGGCGGCCAGGTTCGCCGCGCCGACCCCGGCCATCTCCTGGTTGCCGCGCACCTCCTGGCCGGTGCGCGCGGCGAAGGCGGAGGCGTTGGAGACGGTGTCCGCGAGGGACACCAGGGCGATGCCGAGCGCTCCGGCGCACAGCGGGGCGAGGTCGTCGAGGCGCACGTCGGGGACCGTCAGCGGGGGCAGCCCCTCCGGCAACTCGCCCACCAGGGACACCCCGTGCTCCGCCAGGTCGAGGGCTGCAGCGGCGGCCATCGCCGCGACCACGGCGACGAGCACCGCGGGCACCTTCGGCAACCACCGCTGGAGCACCAGGATCAGCACGATCCCGCCGATGCCCACCGCAGCCGACGCGGCGACGGTCTCCCCGTCGGCGAGGGCCTCGACGACGGCGGCGGACTCCTCGATCAGGCCGTCCGCGTCCACGTCGAAGCCGAACAGCTTGGGGAGCTGGCCGATGAGGATGGTCAGCGCGAGGCCGTTCATGTAGCCGATCATCGTGGGCTTGGAGATCAGGTCGGCGACGAAGCCGAGCCGGGCGGCCGAGGCGAGGATCATGATGCCCGCGACCATGATCGCCAGCATGGACGCCAGGGCGACCGCCCGGTCCGGGTCGCCGTCGGCGGCCAGCAGGGGCACGGTGGTGGCGGCGATCATCGGGCCGAGCGAGGAGTCCGGGCCGAGGACGAGGATCCGGGAGGGCCCGCACACGGCATAGCCGAGCAGACAGAGGACGGACGTGTACAGGCCGGTGATCGCGGGCAGCCCGGCGAGTTCGGCGTACGCCATGCCCTGCGGCACGAGCAGCGTGGTGAGGACGAGCCCGGCGGTGAGGTCCTTGACGAGCCACTCGCGCCGGTACGTCGTGACCACACGGACGGCAGGGACCGCCCGCACCAGGGACGCGAATTTCACGCCGCGCTCGAACGCCGCCATGGATCTCCTCCCTGCCGGGGCCCGCGGCGCGGTGCGCGCCGGGGTCCCGGCATCCGGGCCCCCGGCAGGGTCCACCCGCCCCGCGGGGGCGTCCTCACCCTGCGGGGGTGGTGGTGCGGCGGGCGCGCGGGCGGGACGCGTAGACCGCTTCCCGCGTACGCGGGGGTGGCGTGCCCACCGTCCGGCGTAGCCGGGCCGCCAGGCACTGTGGCCGCGGCGGCGCCGCGTCTACGCTGGCCGCCCGGCGCACGGGCACCCGTACGGGGCACGCCGGGCAAGGGGGAGCAATGGGGGTCAGGGGCGCGGCGGCGGGTGCGATCGCCGCGGCGGTGATCGGTGCGGTCGGAGTGGTCGTGGCGGCGTTGATCACGGTGTGGGGGGACGACGGCGACCATCGGGAGAGGCCGGGGTCGATCCAGCAGAGCAACGAGCGCGGCGACAACGTGCTGTGTGTCGGCGAGGACATGGTGTGCGGGCCGCGAGGGACGTCGAAGCCGCCGTCGCCGGAGGGGGCGACGCCCCAGGGGACGTCGCCGCAGGGGGGTGCGTACCGGCTCGTGCCGCGAGCAGGCTCGTACGGGCCCGCGCGGCACGGAAGCGCGCACGGGTCCGTGCCGCACGGAAACTCGTACCGAACCGCGCCGCACGGAAGCTCATACCAACCCGCGCCGCACGAAGGCTCATACCGAACCACGCCGCACGGAAGTGCACGCGGATGAGGGGCGCCGCGCGTCGTACCGCCCCCGCGTTCCTGGTGCTCTTCCTGCTGCTGCCGCTGGCAGGGTGTGGCGGTGACCAGAAGGCCTCGCAGGGGCAGCGCAACGAGAACGGCGACAATCTCGCCTGCCAGGGGCACCACATCAACTGCGTCAACGGCACCCTGATCGTGTCGCCGCAGCCCTCGCCGACACCGTCGGACAGCCCGTCGGCGTCCGCCTCGCCGACACCGGACGACGCGTCCCCGAGTCCGGCGCGTACGCCGTCCCCGACGCCCTCGGAGGACGACGAGGGCGACGGGGGCGACGGGGACGGCGAAGGGGAAGGTGGCGACGACGGGAGCGAGGCACCGGACGGCTCCGGAGCGGCGGCGTCCCTGGAGCGGGCGCAACGCATGGTGTTGCAGGGCCCCGTGGTCGGCTCCCTGCGCATCGCGCTGCTCGACGTGGACTCGCCGCAGCCGCGGTGGAGCACTCGGGGCATCGGCGCCCGGCAGCTGCGTGCGGCCGGGGTGGGCGGTGTGCTGTTCCGGCTGCCCGCGCCGATGCCCGCGTCGGTGAGCGTCGACACCACGCGGGCACCGGCCGATGTGGAGTACGTCTTCTTCGACGGGGACGGCAGACGTCTGGGCACCCAGACCGCCGCCGGTTGCGCCGCGCTGTGCCCGTCGCTGACGCAGAACCTGGTCGGCGCACCGCAGTACCAGCATCTGCTGGTGACGGACGCGGGGCGCAGCGCGGGCTGGCCGCTGGGGCAGCGCTACCTCTACACCGACGGCTGAGGTCCCACACCCTGCCCCGCGGGGACGGCCCGCCCGGTCACACGGGCCGCGTGAGCAGGTCGAGCGCCTCGGTGAACCCCGCCCACGCGGTCACGGTGTCCTCGGAGCGGTCGTGCTCGCCGCGGAACCACGCCACGAACTCGGCGATGTCGAGGAGGCTCCACCGCAGCCGGTACAGCGCGAGCGCGGCCGGGTCCGGTGCCCGCCCGGTGAGTTCGGTGTAGCGCGCGAGTTCCGCGGGGTCGGCGGAGAGCAGGGAGAGGTCGCGCTCGGGCAGGGCGAGCCCCACCGTGTCCCAGTCGACGAGGCGGTATCCGTCCTCGTCGAGGATGAGGTTGCCGGGGTGCGGCTCGCCGTGCGTGACGACGAGGGGCGCCCCGCGGCCCCGCACCTGCTCGGTCAGCGCGTCGAACTCCGCGCAGCGGGCGCGCAGCGTCGTGGCGTGCTCGGTGAGGAGTTCCCTGGCGGGCTCGGCGAACGGACCGCCCGACCAGGGGCCGCCGAGATCGCCGAGCGCCTCGTGGATGCCGTCCAGACCGGCGGGTTCCAGGGTCGTCGCCGGGGTGCTCCCGGGCGGTGTGCGGCCGTGCAGCTTCGCCAGGAGTTCGAGGACCTGGTCGCGTTCGGCGGCCGCAAGGCGCTGCCCGAACCGGCCGGGACGGCCGGGGACATGGGGGAACAGGGTGAGGGCGTACCGCGCGTCCAGGGCGACGAGCGCCCCGCCGTCCTTCGTGGGCAGGGGCGCGACGACGAACCGCAGTCCGTCGCGTTCGCGCAGGGTCCGCGCGGTCTCCATGGCCCGCCGCAGACCGTCGAGGGCCGCGGCGGCCCCCTGTCCGCAGTACTCCTTGTGGTCGAGGTCGGACACGGTGGCGAACCACGGTCTGTGGTCCTCGTCGACGATCTGCCAGTGATGGTCCCCGAAGCCGACCGGGGCGTAGGAGACGCCTGCGGGGGACACACCGAACTCTCTGGCGGCGTCCCAGAGGCGGGCTTCGTCGAAATCGTCGGGGCGGTTCTGCACGGCCCCACGCTAACAACTGCCGGTCCCGGGAGGGGCGTTGGGGGCCGATACGGAACCGGGGGCCGCCGTCGCCGGTCGGCCCCCGGAAAGTCCAGGTCAGATCACCGCTTCGGCGGGCTGACCCAGCCCTTCCGCACCAGCTGGTCGCAGTGCGACTTCCCCTGCGACGGGGTCTCCCCCTTGGCCGCGGTGGCCTTGAGGCAGTCCGCGTACGCGTACGGGGGCCCGTCGACGGAGGCGGTGGCGGTGGCGGCCTGGGCGGTCACCGCCGACACGCCGAGCCCGCCGGCGGCGACTGCCAGGACCAGGGCCATACTCATCCGACGCACAGCTTTCTCCTCTTCTCGTGCTTCTCGGTTTCTCGGTTTCTCGCGTTCTCGATCACTGAACAAGATCAGCAATCGGTCAACGACCGGGACCACGGACAGGAAACCGCCCAATTGCGGTAATTTCGCGCTACAGCTCCCCCGCCGGGACGGCGCTCTCCCACAAGTCGACGCTGTGGTCGTCGACGCGTGCGCGAATACGGGCGACGACGTCCACCGCGGACCGCGGTTCCAGGCGGCGTCCGTCGCGCAGGCGCAGGGCGACATGGTCGGCGGCGGCCTCCCTGGCGCCGATCACGGCCTGGTAGGGGACGAGCCGGGCCTCCCGGATCCGGGCGCCCAGGCTGCCCCGCTCCGGCCCGGCGACCTCGGCGCGCAGACCGAGTTCGGCGCACCGTGCGGCGAGCTCCCCTGCGTTCGCCATCTCACCGGCGGAGACCGGCAGGAGCACCAGCTGGGTGGGCGCGAGCCAGGCCGGGAAGGCACCGCCGTGCTGTTCCACGAGATGGGCGACGGCCCGTTCCACACTGCCGATGACGCTGCGGTGGACCATGACGGGGCGGTGCTTGGCGCCGTCCGCGCCGACGTAGTGCAGCGCGAACCGCTCGGGCTGGTGGAAGTCGACCTGGACGGTGGACAGGGTGGACTCCCGCCCCGCGCCGTCGACGACCTGGACGTCGACCTTCGGCCCGTAGAAGGCGGCCTCGCCCTCGACCGCCTCGTAGGGCAGTCCGGACCGTTCCAGGACGCCGGTCAGGAGGGCGGTGGCCCGGCGCCACAGCTCGGGCGCGGCGATGTACTTCCCGCCCGCGCCCGGGAGGGAGAGGCGGTAGCGGGCCGGAGCGATACCGAGGGCCCGGTACGCGCGGCGGATCATCTCCAGCGCGCCGTGCGCCTCCTCCTCGACCTGGTCGAGGGTGCAGAAGATGTGCGCGTCGTTGAGCTGGACGGCCCGCACCCGGGACAGCCCGCCCAGGACTCCCGACAGTTCCGAGCGGTACATGCCGCCCAACTCGGCCATGCGCAGGGGCAGCTCGCGGTGACTGTGCGAGCGGGAGCGGTAGATGAGGGCGTGGTGCGGGCACAGGCTCGGCCGCAGGACCAGCTGCTCGCCGCCCATGTCCATCGGCGGGAACATGTCGTCGCTGTAGTGCGACCAGTGCCCGGAGATCTCGTACAGCTCCCGCTTGCCGAGCACCGGCGAGTACACGTGCCGGTACCCCGCTGCTCGCTCGGCGGCGCGGACGTACTCCTCCAGGGCGTGCCGTACGGTCGCGCCGTCGGGCAGCCAGTACGGCAGTCCCGCGCCGATCAGCGGGTCGGTGTCGAACAGGCCGAGCTCACGGCCGAGCCTGCGGTGGTCGTACGCGGTGGACATCGCGGTCTCCTCACGGGGGGGCGGAGCGGGTGCCCGGGAGACACGGCGAAGCCCCGGGGCACCTGCCCCGGGGCTTCGCTTCAGATCACAGGTCAGCGCGCCGGGACGTGGTCCGGCGTCGTCGTCATCACTGCGGCGCGCTGCATGCCCGGCACCGTAGCAGGAGCGGTGCGGTGCCCTCACGGGCTTTTCCGCCCGCGGCCCGCGCGGCTCCCCTCACGGCTCTTCCGCCTCCGGCCCGCGCGGTTCCCCTCACCGCAGTGTCCAGATCCAGCCGAGCGGTGTGAGCCCGAGGGTCCTGGCCACGGACCGCGAGGCCAGGTTGTCCGTGGTGGTGCTGTAGAAGAGGACCTGCTTGGTGCGGCGTTCGCGCTCCGCCCAGGCGGCGACGACGGCCGGGGCGATGCGGCGGCCGCGGAAGTCGGGCCGGGTCCAGATGCCCGCCTCGGCTGCCCTGTCGTTGCAGGCCGGGGAGAAGCAGATCGACACCGGCCCGCCGCCGTGCACCGCCATGGCCCACTCCCCGAGCACGCCCCGCGTCAGCTCGTCCCACTCGCCGGGCTCCCAGTTCCCCGGGCGCGCCAGGCGGCGGGCGGCTGCGCGGCCCGGCGGGTCGGAGACGATGACGCCTACGCCGGCGGCCTCGGGGACGGTTGCCGCGGGCGCGTCCGCCGGGCTCGGCGGAAAGACGAAGCAGGGGCCGCCTTCGACGGCTTCCGGACCCTTGCCGAGGTGCTCGCAGAGCTGGAGGAGGACGTTCGGGGGTGTGGCGGGGGTGTACGGCTGCTCCGCCGGGTCCTGCGTGCGGGCGGTCGGGGGTGCCGTGTTCTGCGCGGGGCCGGTCGCATGCGCCGTGTTCCGCGCGGGGCCGGTCGGGGGCGCCGTGCCCTGCGCTGGGCCGGTCGGGTGCGCCGTGCCCCGCGCGGGCGCGGACGGGTGCGCCATGCCCTGCGCGGGCACGGGCGCGGACGGGTGCGGTACTCCGCTTGCGAGCGCCAGGATGCGGGCCCGTGGGGTCCAGGCGAAGACGGCGGTGAGTTTCCCGTCGCGGAGAGTGGGTGGTCCCTGGCCGTCCCGGGCTGTCAGCCCGTGGATCACATCGACCTCCAGCTCCAGCAGCTCCGCGTCGTCCCGGCCGTCGGGCACCGCACTCATCGCCGCCCGCCGAACTCCCAGGCGTGCACCTCCGTCTCCGCGTACGCGTGCGGAGCCAGGACGGCCCGCGCGCCGTCCGCGTCGGCGGCGCGCACCAGTGCCGCCGTCCCCACCCAGATGGTGTCGTCGTCGGACAGGAGCGGGCCGAAGGCGATGAGTCCGTCGCGGTCGGACGGCAGGGTGAGGTCGGCGACCCGGTCGGGGTGCTCCGGGCCCAGGCCCAGGACCAGGTACTGGTCGGCGTCGGTGCCCCGGTCGGGGAACTCCCACATGGTGCGTCCCAGCAGGTTGCGCCACCGGCGCAGCAGCACGTCGCGGTACACGCCTGCCTGGTAGGTGGGCTCGTCGAAGGCGAACGCGCGGGCGGCGGCCGCGTCCGGCAGGTCGACGGCGTGCACACTGCCGCTGGGCGTCTCCCCGTCCGCGGCGAAGGTCGGGCCGCGGGCGATCAGCTGTTCCGCGTACCGGTCCATGTAGGACCAGTGCTCCTCCACCAGCTTCTCGCGCAGCGCCAGGGACCCGGCCCGGTCACGGTGGTAACAGAAGTACTCCATGGCCGCAGACTCTTCCCCATCCTCGGGCCGCGCCTCAACCGGATTGCCGGGCGGGGACCGGCCCAGGGGGATCAGGTCAGAGAGAGCGCCGTGGGATCGGGCGCGGGCGCGTCGACGGGTGCGAACTGAGGGTCGAGGGTGATCGACATGTAGTGCGCGCCCTTGTACATGGGTATCGAGCTGACCCGCCCCAGTTGCGGGTCGACCCACACGACCTTGCCGCCGTGGTTGACGCCGCAGACGGCGTGGACGAGCCCCGTCTCCTCGCGCTGGAAGACGACGACGCTGCACGCTCCGTGCCCCGCGCCCGTCAGCCGGCTCGCCACGACCTGCCAGACGCTCTCGACCCTCTCGCCCTCGGTCGCCTCTCTGATCGAGGACCTCCACGTGGTCCGCAGCATGGCCGCCGTCCGGTCGTTGCCGCCCTCCTCGACATCCCTGGGGCCCGAGTTGTGCACTCCGGCGGCCACGGTGGGATTGCCGGACCAGGAGGCGATGAAGCTGCGGGCGGCGTCACCGCAGTTGCGGCGGTACGCGCCCCCCGCCTCGTCCCGCCGCGGGTTGATCCCCTTCACCCAGTCCGCGGCCCGTCCCGAACTGGCCATCGCGCCCTTGGGGTCGATCTTGTTGAGCCGCTGGGTGAGCTGGCCCACGATGGCGTAGCCCGTCGCGGTGGGGTCGGGGAACTGCTGGAAGCTTCCGTCCCTGTTCTTGGGGAAGACCCGGTTCAGGTTCTCCTGGTCCTCCTGGTGGGGCGGCCGCAGCCCGCCCGGACCGAAGTGCCGGGCGTCGTTGGACAGGACGTTGGAGGACCCGCCGCGGCCGGTCCGCTGCACGGGTGGCGTCCGGTGGGCCTGCTGTGCGCCTCCTGCCCGGTGTGCGCCGCGGGCCTGACGCTGTGCCACCAGCGCCCCGTTCGCGGCGGCGTTTCCCGCGGAACCCTGGATGGCCCTCATGTCGGCGGCGCCGATCAGGCCGCCGTGGGCCGCCGCCGCGGCCTCGTGCGCGGACGGCGTGGTGGCCCTCGCGTCCTCGGCCGGCCGGGGTGTCGGCAGGCGGGCAGGTATGTTGGCCCGTTCATCCCGCTCACTTGCGTACACGACGGTGCTTCCTCTCCGCTCGGTTCCGCCTCGTCCCCGTCCTTCCAGGTGTAACAGGGGGGCGCATCGCGGCGGGAGGGCCGGAAGGGCAGCCATGGCCACACCCGGGGCTGCCCGGGGGGACGGGGAAGGAGCCCCTTCGAGCAGGGCCCGGCCCTCCGGCCGCGCCACCGACCCCGACGATGCCGGTGATCCACCAACCCTCAGTGATCTACGGGCCTTCAGCGATCCACGGGCCTTCAGCGATCCTCGAGCCTTCAGCGACCCACGAACGGAGCAGCACGATGCGGCACTTCACGGTCCACCACGACGGCGTCACGATCCCGGTCACCCGGGGTGGCCGGGGGCAGCCCCTCGTCCTGTGCCCGGGTCTCTGCTCCACCCAGGCCGACCTGCACGAGCTGATCGGGCTGCTGCGCCGCGACCACGACGTGGTGAGCTTCGACCTCCGGGGCCACGGCCTCGCGTCGCCCGCGGGCCGGTACTCGTTCGACGCGTTCCGAAGCGACCTCACCGCCGTCCTGGCGGAACCGGAACGTCTCGGCCTGTCGTCGGCACCCGTCCTCGTGGGCTACTCGCTGGGCGCGGACCTGGCCGTGCACCACGCGTCCGAGCATCCCGGCGCCGTCGCCGGGCTCGTCCTCGTCGACGGGGCCAATCCGGTGCCCGAACCGTTCCTCACCGAGAGCGACCTGCCGGAGTTCCGCGCCATGTGGGAGGAGCAGGCGGCACGGCAGGAAGCGGAGCGGCGGGCCGGGGACGGCGGGGGCGGCGCGCACCGGGTCCTGCTCGGTGCCCGGGACATCCTCGACCTGAACCTCGAACTCGACGTGATCCGGACCGAGCGGACCCTCGACCGGTACGCGCGGATCGACTGCCCCGTCAGCCTGGTCGTGTCGACCTCCATGGCGGGCACCGACGGCGAGGCGCACACCGAGCGGTTCAACCAGCTCTGGCGCTCCGGCGTCGAGCGGCTCGTCCGCGCCCGCCCCGGTACCGCCACGACCTGGCTCGACGCCGACCACGGCCTGCCCTTCACGCATGCCCCGGAGATCGCCCGAATCGTCCGCGCCGCCGTACGGGACGGCGTTCGGGACGGCGCCCGGGACGCCGGCCGTGGAACGGCCGACCGGGGCGCCGAAGCGGCTTCTTGATCCACTGTCAGTGCCGGGTGCGACGATCGCACTCATGACCGAGACAGCCGGAACGCGCTACGACTGGCAGGGATTCCTCACCCGCTGGAGCGGGGAGTGGGCGGACGCGTACGACCCGGAGGAGAGCCGGGACGCACGGGGTGACGCGGAGGCGTGCGAGGCCCGCTGGCTGGGCTTCGCACCCGCGGCGCCCGAGCGCGTCGCCGCCCTGGAGGAGCGCCTCGGGAAGCGGCTCCCGCCGTCGTACCGGACGTTCCTCGCGATCACCGACGGCTGGCGGCACGCGGGCCACTTCGTGTATCGCCTCGCGGGCACGGAGCAGGCCGACTGGTACGAGGACGACGCGGGCCTCGCCGAGATCTTCGGGGAGTATCTCGACGAGGACTCGACGCCGACGGCACGGAGAAGTACGCGTTCACGGTCTTCGGCGCGCGGTGCGAGCGCTCCGGGGAGATACCGTTGGCGCTGCTGCCGGAACTCCTCTTCCCCGAGGTCGGTGAGGGCGGCCGGTACAAGGAACGGCACGGCGAGGCAGCGGCCCTGACGGCGGTCGCGACGGCCTTCGGCACCACGCTCCCCCGGCTCGCCCTCACCCGGGGCCGCCTGCACACCTTCACCACGCGCTCCTGGACACGCCCACCGGGACCGGGCGAGGTGTACGCGACGGCGACCCTGGAGCCGCTGGACCCGGACACCGTCCGACTCCTGCTCGCTCAGCGATGCGCCCCGGACGACGGGGCGGAGCCTCAGCGCGCCCCCGACGGGCCCTGAGCCAGGCGCTGAGCGGCGGGCGACGCCGCGTGCCCCAGTGGATCAAGCCAAAGTCACCCGGTCGAGCGGGCATTTGAGCCAGCTCGACATTACCCTCCTTTGACTTTCGTTTGGACTGTCTTTTACTTTCGATCACGGCGGCGAACGCACTGATCCGCCGTCGCGTACTCGCACCCTTCCCTGGAGGTACGACATGGAAAAGCTGGTCGCGAAGATGACCCGGGACGACGTCTGGAAGCAGTGGACGGCCCTGAACTCTCCGAAGACGTCCGGCAAGGACGGCTGTATCAGCGCCGACAAGTCGGGATGCATCAGCGCCTCCGCGAAGTCCGGCTGCATTTCCTGATCACCCGTCGGGGCAGCCACCGGTCGCCCTTGACATGAGCGGTCCGGCGCGCCCCGGGGCGCGCCGGACCGCCGCCCCGCCAAGCTCCCGCGCACCGACACCCCGAAGGGTGGTCATGAACGGTCAGCCCAGCGCCGACGTCCTCGCCCAGATCAAGGACATCCCGATCTACCGGCCGTCCGTCGAGCGTGGCCACTTCCCCGTCCTGGAGAAGCCGGAGATCGCCCGCGGCTTCCCCGACAACTGGATGACGCCCGCCCTCGCGGCCGCGCTCGACGCGGGCGAGGCGGAGTTCGTGCTCTCCACGGGCACCAACCACGCCCGGATGCAGATCATCCGGCCCCCGTACTTCCTGCTCAACTCCTACTACCAGCTCTGGAGCGAGCACCCGGACATCGCCGACACCTGGCACGAGGGCTGCCGTCGCGTCTCCCTCACCACCGTCCTCGCCACCGAGCACGTCGCCCGCGTCAACGCCCGCAAGCACGGCGGCCCGCAGGCCGAGCCCGATCCGGTGCCGGACCTGGAGCAACGACGCCTCGACGAGCGCACGTTCTATGTGAACCTGCGCCGCGACCCGGCCCTGTGGGACCGCGCGGACGTGGAGCGCATGTTCGACGAGATCCGCACGGCGCAGGCGGCCCACCCCGAGGGCCGGTACCACCTGGACTGCTCGGGCCCCCACCTCGCGCACCTGGTCCGCAAGGCCGTCGCCTGGGGCCTGTGGCCCGCGTTCCCGCAGCCGGCCAGCATCGTGCACGCGTACGAGTACACACCGCTCAACGTGCGCCGCTACCTCCGGCACCACTTCTCCTGCCCGGTCGTCGACCTGTTCGGCAGCACCGAGCTGGGCTATCTCTTCTACAGCGACCGCAGCGGCCGCTACCACCCGTACCTGGATCGGATGAGCGTCGAACTGATCCCCGTCGAGCCGGGCAACAGCCGCATCCACAGCCTCATCGTCACCAGCGTCCGCAACCCCCACATGCCTCTGGTCCGCTACCGCTCGGGCGACTGCGTCCGCACCGACGACGGCTCCGCGGACCCGGCCCGCATCTCCCGGTTCTGCGGACGCGAGAAGGAACTGCTCAGGACGGCGCGCGGTCCGGTCGCCCAGGGCGACCTCGACGACGTGGTCACCGCGGCGTCGCCCCGCGTCTTCGTCCACCGGCTCGACACCCGCGCACCGGGCCGCGCCCTGCTCCAGTACACGACCTTCGACGGCTCCCCGCTCGCCCCCGTCGAAGCGGACGCGCTGCGCCACGGCGTCGCCGAACTCGCCGCGCGGGACGCCGACGTGGAGCACCGCGAGCACCTCCCCATCGGCGCGTCCGGCAAGTACGCCTGGCTCGTCCAGGACGCCTGAGCGCCGCCCTCACCGCCCTTTCGGCCCCCTCACTCCTCCCCTCCCCCCCGCCACGCCCCGCCCCACGCCTTCCGGGAGCATCATGACCACCCAGCCGACCGTGTCCGCCGACGACCTCAGGGCCCTGCTCGGCGAGGCCCTGCACGCCGAGGTGGTGGCCCACTTCACCACGGCCACCGAAGCGCCGCGGGAGTACGTCGAGCGTCAGGTCACCGAGTGTCTGCGCTACCTCTACCTCGTCTCCCGCCACCCCGACCGGCTCAGCGGCCTCTTCCTCCCCGTGGAGCAGGAGATCGACGAGATCTGGCACTACCTCATCCTCCAGACCCGCGAGTACCGCCGGCTGTGCGAACAGCGGCTGCCGGGCGGTTTCTTCGTCGAGCACCGCAGCATCGCGTACGAGGACTACCAGCGCGACCCGGGCCGCGAGCAGGCCGTGGAGGAGGCACTGCGCTGGATCCCGCTGTACGTGCGGGAGTTCGGGCCCTTCGACGACGGGGCGCTGCCGCACTGGACGATCGTGCGCTTCCTGCACGAGCAGCTCGACATGTCGCTGCGTGAGATCAGCGAACTCGCCCCGATGACCGTGCCCCAAGGGGCGGGCGGCAGTTGAGGTCCCGCACCCGCTCCGCCACCGGCCCTTCCGCGGGCCCCCGGCCGACGGCGGGCGACGACCCGCCCGAGCAGCGCCGTGTCCTCGTCGTCCTGGTCCTGTCGCAGATCCTCAGCGGAGCCGGACTCGCCGCCGGGATCACCGTGGGCGCGCTGCTCGCCGAGGAGATGCTCGGCTCGACCTCCCTCGCCGGGCTGCCCGCCGCCCTGTTCACCGGCGGTGCCGCGCTCGGCGCGGTGGGCGTGGGGCGCGTCTGCCAGCGCTGGGGCCGCCGTCCCGGTCTCGCGTCCGGGTACGCGGTGGGGGCGCTCGGCAGCCTGGGCGTGGTCGGCGCGGCCGCCGCGGACAGCGCACCGCTGCTGTTCGTCTCCCTCGTGGTGTACGGCGCCGGTACGTCGACCAATCTGCTCGCCCGGTACGCGGGTGCGGACCTGGCGCGGCCCGAACGCCGCGGACGCGCCATCAGCACGGTCCTGCTCGCGACCACGCTCGGCGCCGTGGCGGGCCCCAACCTGGTGACCTGGTCCGGATCGGTCGCGCACGCCTGGGACCTGCCCCGGCTCGCCGGTCCCTTCCTGCTCGCGGTGGCGGCGTTCACCGCGGCCGCCGCGGTCATCGGCTGCTTCCTGCGCCCGGACCCGCTGCTCCTCGCCCGCTCACGGGCGTCGGAAGCGGGCGGCGAGCAGGACGCGGACGGCCGCGAGGGACGCGAGGGACGCGAGGGAACGGACGGCGGAGCCCCCGCACCCGGTGACGTCCGCGCCCTCGTCACCGGCACCACCGTCATGGTGCTCACCCAGCTGGTGATGATCGCCGTCATGACGATGACGCCGGTGCACATGCGGGCCCACGGGCACGGCACCCAGATGACCGGGTTCGTCATCGCCCTGCACGTGGGCGCGATGTTCCTGCCCTCACCCCTTTCGGGGCGGCTCGTGGACCGGCTCGGGCCCCCGCCGGTCGCCGCGGCCGCCGGGGTCACGCTGCTCGCCGCGGGCTGCACGGCCGCCCTGGCGCCGCCGCACTCGGCGGCGGCCCTCGCCGCGGCGCTCGTCCTGCTCGGGCTCGGCTGGAACCTCGGCCTCCTCAGCGGCACGGCCATGGTGACCGCGGCGACGCCGCCGTCCACCCGGGCCGCCACGCAGGGCCTCGTCGACGTGGGGATCGCTGTCGCGGGCGCATCCGGCGGCCTGGCGTCGGGCGTCGTCACCGCGTCCGGGGGATTTCCCGTCCTGGCGTTCGGCGGCGGCGTCCTCGCACTGGCCGTGCTGCCGCTGCTCCTCGTGACCGCTCGCTCCACGCGCCCCGGAGGGCCCGCGGAGCGAGCCGGGGAAGGATCCGCGGAAGAACCGACGCAGGGGTCTTCCGAGGGCCCCGCCCTCACAGATCAGCGGCGATGATCTTCTCGATGTTGCGCTCGGCGAGTGCCGTGATGGTGACGAACGGGTTGACGCTCGTGTTCCCGGGGATCAGGGCGCCGTCGATGACGTAGAGGCCCGGATGGCCGTGCAGGCGGCCGTAGTTGTCGGTGGCCCTGCCGAGGACGGCGCCGCCGAGCGGGTGGTAGGTGAGGTGGTCGCCCCAGATCTTGTACACGCCGAAGAGGTCGGTGCGGTAGATCGTCCCCTCCTTGGCGTTGATCTTGTCGAAGATCGTCTTCGCGGCGTCGATGGACGGCTGCTTCCAGGCGGTCTGCCAGTTCAGCTCCGCCCGTCCCGCCGCCGCGTTCCAGGTGAACTCGGCGCGGTGGGGGTTCTTGGTGATCGACAGATAGAACGAGGCGTACGTCTCGATCCCGGTGGGCAGCGGCGCCACCTCCGCGAAGGCGCCGCCCGCGGCCCAGTTGTCGATGCCCGCCGTGGGGATGGACGACTGGAGGCTGCCGGTGGCGTCCCACATGTGGTTGGCGCGCCCGCACATCACATTGCCGTTGTCGCCCCAGCCCTTGCCGACCTCGCCGTTGAGATGCGGCAGGGCGCCGGTGGCCCGCAGTTTCACCAGCAGCTTGCTGGTCCCGACGCTGCCGGCGGCGAAGAACACCCGGTCGGCCGTCATGCTCTTGGTGGCGACGGTCTCGCCGCCGGTGTCGATCTGGTCGACCGTGACCGTGTAGCCGCCGCCGGCGGCCGGGGTGACCGAGGTGACCTTGTGCAGGGGCGAGACGGTGACGCGGCCGGTGGCCCTGGCGCGCGCGAGATAGGTCTGTTGCAGGGACTTCTTGCCGTGGTTGTTGCCGTAGAGGATCTCGCCCGCGAGCGCCGACTTCGTGGCGGTGCCCGCGGCCTCGCGCTTCATGTAGTCCCAGTCGTAGACGTCGGGCACGAAGACGAACGGGAAGCCGGAGCGCTCAGCGTGTTTGCGGCCGACACGGGCGTACTGGTAGCACTCGGCGGTCTCGAACCAGGCCGGGTCGATGGTGTTCACGCCGAGGCCCGCGTTGGCGCGCGGGTAGTACGTCCCGTACATCTCGTCGGCGTCGACCGAGGGCAGCACGGCGCCGAAGTTCTCGCGCTTCGGCGTCACCGCCATGCCGCCGTTGACCAGCGAGCCGCCGCCCACTCCGCGGCCCTGGTAGACGGTGATGCCGCCGAACTCCTCGGCGTCGAGGATGCCGGTGTGGCGCGGGACGGCCTTGTCGAGAGGGAAGCCGAGGAAGTTGCTCAGCGGCTGCTTGGTCTTCGTGCGGAGCCAGTACGACCGGAGGTCCGGGCTCGTGGTGTTGGCGAAGATCTTGCCGTCGGGGCCCGGGGTGTCCCAGGCCATGCCCATTTCGAGCATGTGTACGTCGACACCCGCCTCGGCGAGCCGCAGGGCGGCCACGGAGCCGCCGTACCCGGTGCCGATCACCAGGGCGGGGACGCGCGTGCCGTCGACAGCGCGGGCCGGGAATGCCTGCGCGCTCAGCGCGACCGCGCCCAGAATGGAACTCGTTCCAGCTAAGAATCTGCGGCGCGATATCCCCTCAGATGCGCTGTTGTCCATGCCTGTTGCGTTCATGTGGCCTACCTCACTCATGGCTGAATCGAAACGAGTTCTACTGCGGGCACCATGGGAAGTCACGCCATACCAAAAGGTAACTTCCGGTCGGTCCGATGCCCGCCGAGCAGCCGCCGACGACCGTCGCGCCCCGCGCCGCTTCGACCCGTTCGCCCGGTATCCAAACAGTCACAGTTGCACACGGACGTTGGTGGGCCGGTTCACCGCCCACTACGGTTCGTGACGGGTTCGGCAGTGAGCCCGCTTCCCCGCCCCTCGGGCCCGTCCGGTACGAGGGGCGGGGTCGCTCACGCGGCGCGCGCGGCGTCGGCAGGCGCGGCGCGGGCGCCGTTCAGCCGCTGCCGCTCGGGGCGCGGCTCAGGTCGACGACACAGAAGATGTTGCCGTCCGGGTCGGCGAGGACCACGAAGTCGGGGTCGGGCGGATAGAGGTCCCAGTCGACGGCCCGCGCGCCGAGTCTGATGAGGCGCTCGACCTCCGACCGCTGCTCCTCCGTCGTATCCACGAAGAGGTCCAGATGGAGCCGGGGGCGCGGCTCGGGTGGCGACTCGCTGCGCATGAGCCCGAGCGCCCGGCCGGAGCCGTCGGCATGCTCCAGCGTGCACCACGTCTCGCTCCGCCACTCCTCCGCGGCCACCAGCTCCAGGGCCCCGGTCCAGAAGGCCACCGCCCGGTCGATGTCCGTGACACCGATGACGGGAATCCCGAGTCGCACCATGCGCCCGAGTCTAGGCAGGCCCCTCCCGCCGCGCTCGGCCGGGGGATCAACATCGCCTGCCGTGCTTGCCTTTGAGTATCTTGACGTCAAGATACTCAAAGGCAGGAGCAAGCAGTCGTGTCTCACGAAACCCTCCATGATGGCCCCCTCTCCTACGGTCTGAGCGGACTGCACCACGTGCAGTTGGCGATCCCGCCGGGAGCCGAACAGCTCTGCCGCGAATTCTGGGGCGGCCTCCTCGGCATGACGGAGATCGAGAAGCCGCCGGTGCTCGCCGCGCGCGGCGGCTGCTGGTTCCGGGGCGGTGACCTCGAGGTCCATCTGGGGGTCGAGGAGGACTTCCGCCCCAGCGCCACAGCACATCCGGGCATTCTCGTGTCCGGCCTGCGGGCGCTCGCCGCGCGCTTCGAGGAGCAGGGGGTCGTCGTCGCGTGGGACGACTGCTTCCCCGGGTTCACACGCTTCTACGCCTACGACAAGCTGGGCAACCGCCTGGAGTTCCTCGAAGCCGTACGGGAGAGCTGACGCCGGCCATTGGTCCATGCCACTGACGCGCCGCAGGCGATGCCGCCGTCCGTGGCGAAAACACGCCAGACCCGCGCTGACATGGGAAATCCCTTCTTCTGGGCATGATTGACGGATCGTCGGCCAGCCGGTACCACTGACGCACGCCCGGCCCCGCACGCCCCGTCACGCTTCACCGGCCCAGAAGTCCCAGGAGGCTGTCTTGCGAGGATCCGTCACCGCCACCGCCCCGTCCACACGCAGACGCTCCGTCAGGACCGCGGGCGCGCTCGCGTCAGCGGCGCTCCTCGTGCCGCTGCTCGGGGCGGCCCCGTCGGCCCCTTCGGCACCGTCGGCGGCCACGACCGGCGGCACCGCGGGCTCCGCGTCCGGCGCCCTTCAGCGCGCCTTCGCCGCGGCCGCCGCCGAGTACGAGGTGCCGCAGAGCGTCCTGCTCGGCGTCTCCTACCTCCAGTCGCGCTGGGACGCGCACGGCGGCGCCCCGAGCGTCACCGGCGGCTACGGCCCCATGCACCTCACCGACGCCCGCACCGCCCTCGCCACCGCGCCGCACCACAGCCACGGCAAGGAGGACCCGCGCGGAGACAGCTCACGCCCCCCGCTGCTGCCCAAGAAGGAAACGCCGACGGAGGCGCGGCTCCCCGACCGGCTCAAGACCCTCAAGCGTGCCGCGCGGCTCAGCGGGCAGCCCGCGCACCGGCTTCGCGAGGACGCCGCGGCCAACGTCCGCGGCGGCGCGGCCCTGCTCGCCGCCGCCCAGAAGCAGTCGGGCAAGCCGCTCAGCGACGACCCGGCCGACTGGTACGGCGCGATCGCGCGCTTCTCGGGAGCCGACGACCGCGCGACGGCGGCCTCGTACGCCAACGACGTGTTCGCCGTGATCCGCGACGGTCAGCGCCGCACGACGGACGCCGGACAGCGCGTCGCCCTGGCCGCGCGGCCCGGACTCGCCCCGGATCCGGCGCAGTTGCGCCACATGGGCCTGCGCAGGGCGGCGGCGGCCGACACGGACTGCCCGCGGACGCTCGCGTGCGAGTGGATCCCCGCGCCCTACGAGGAGTTCGGCGACAAGGACTACGGCAACCACGACAAGGCCGACCGGCCGGGGAGCCAGGGCATCGAGTACATCGTCGTGCACGACACGGAGGGCTCCTGGGAGGGCGTGCTCAAACTCGTCCAGGACCCGACGTACGTGTCCTGGCACTACACGCTGCGCTCCTCAGACGGCCACGTCGCCCAGCACGTACGGACCAAGGACGTCGCCTGGCACGCGGGGAACTGGTACGTCAACGCCAAGTCGATCGGCCTGGAGCACGAGGGCTTCCTGACGGCGCCCGACACCTGGTACACGGAGGCGATGTACCGCTCGTCGGCCCGCCTGGTGAAGTATCTCGCGAAGCGGTACGACATCCCGCTCGACCGGCAGCACATCCTCGGCCATGACACCGTCCCGGGCACCACGGCGGCCACCATCCGCGGGATGCACACCGACCCCGGCCCCTACTGGGACTGGCAGCACTACTTCACGCTGCTCGGCAAGCCCTTCCACCGCACGGCGGGCCCCGCGGGCGGCCTGGTGACGGTCGCCCCGCGGTTCAGCGCGAACAAGCCGGTGTTCACGGGCTGCGCCAAGCCGGGTGAGACGTGCGTGCCGCACGGTTCCAGCGCCGTGCGTGTGTACACCGAGCCCCGCGAGGACGCCCCGCTGATCAAGGACATCGGGCTGCGGCCGGGCGGCGAGCCCTCGACGATCGACGTGAACGACATGGGCTCGCGCCTCTCGACGGGCCAGCAGTACGCCGTCGCCGAGCGCAAGGGCGACTGGACGGCGGTCTGGTACCTCGGGCAGAAGGCCTGGTTCAAGAACCCGAAGAAGCAGCCCACGGCCGTCGACGCCCGCGGGCTCGTCGTGACCCCCAAGGACGGCGCCACCGACGTGCCGGTGTACGGCCGCGCCTACCCGGAGAAGGAGGCCTACCCGGCGGGCGTCCCCGTCCAGGCGATCTCGCCGCTGCCGTACAAGCTCCTCGCGGGCCAGAAGTACGCGGTCGGCGACAAGCTCCCCGGCGAGTACTTCTACTCGCCGACGTTCGACCTCGCGCCGCACCGCGTCGTGCGCGGCAAGGACGTGTACTACGAGATCCAGTTCGGCCACCGGGTGGCGTTCGTGCGCGCCGCCGACGTCGAGGTGGTGCCGTCCGGGCGGTGAGTGTGCGGGCTCCGTGGGCCGGACGGCGGCCCGCGGCGCCCGCCGCCCCTTCAAGGGGCCGCCGGGGATCGCCGGGTCCGGACCCGCGTGGGGGCGGGGGCCGGGCCCGGCGTCGGTGGCTCAGCCCTGCTGGAACAGCTCGGCGGGCAGCGGCTTCAGGAGTGCGTACAGATCGTCGGTGATGGGGCGGTCCCAGGCGGCGATGGTCACCAGGACGTTGTCGCTGCGGTCGAACTGCACACAGGAGATGCGGCTTTCGGAGAGCCGCAGCCTGCGCACGATCAGGAGGTTGTCGCCCTGCATCACCGGCACGTCCTCGCTGGAGACGACGGTGACCTCCTCGTCGTTCTCCAGCGCGAGCAGCAGCTGGACGACCTCGAAGGGCGCCTCGCCTTCGGTGAGCTCCCGGGCCGGGGAGCCCTCCGGCAGATTGCCGATGATCATCGCGGGACCGCGGCCGCCGAACAGGTCGTAGCGCAGGAAGATGCCCTGGCAGCTGCCGTCGGGCGCAGGCAGCAGGCCGGCCCCGAGGTTGCCGGGCCAGTCACCCGGGTCCATGGCCAGGACGTCGAAGTCCGGGCCCGCGGGTGTGGCGGAGCTGCGGCGGCGGAGGAAGGACATGCCGCCATGGTACGTGTCCGACGGGGTGGATCCGGCGCGGGGGCGGCGCCGGGAAAGGGTCGCGGGACAGCCGGTTCGGGCCGCGGCGGGCCGGTGGATTCAGGGTGTGGCCCTGCCGCGCTCGTGGTGGCGTGCCACGCGGGCACGGTTGCCGCAGGAGGGCTTGCACCACTCCTGGCGCGGGTGGTCCTTCAGGAAGTACCGCACGCAGCGTGGTGCGTGGCAGGCGCGCAGGCGCTGCCGGTCGGGGCCGGTGAGGAAGGCGAGCGCGGCGCGGGCGAGGGCCGCGGTCAGGAGGTCCTCGCTCGGGGGCGCGGACGCGGGGGCAGAGGCGGAGGCGGACGCAGGGGCGGACGCGGGTGTCGGCGACGGAGCCGGGGGCGTGGGCGCAGTGCCACGGCCGGATCCCCGGCCCGTGGCCTGGGCCGCACCCGCACGGCCGGACTCCCGCCCCACGGTCTCGGCCGCACCACCACGGCCCGAGCCCCGCCCCGCAGCCTCGGCCTCGGCCGCACCACCATGGCCGGACTCCCGCCCCACGGCCTCGGCTGCACCACCACGGCCTGGTCCCTGGCCCGCAGCGTCGTCTGCACCGGCACCACCGGATCCCCGCCCCGCAGCCTCGACCGCACCACCACGGCCCGAGCCCAGCCCCGCAGCCTCGGCTGCACCCGCACCGCCGTCGTGTCCCGGGCCCGTGACCACCGGGGCGGGCTCGTCCCGTACGCGGGGCCCGGCGTCGTCCGGCCAGCTCAGGACGGGCACCGTGGGTACGCGGGCGGCGGCCTCGTTGAGCCTGGTGACGGCCTCGCCGACGGGCAGCAGACGGCCCGCGTCGGCGGGGCTCGGCGCCGCCGGACGCACCGCGCGAGCGAAGAGCGCGCGGACCGCGGCGCGCACCCCGCGTACTGCCTCCAGTGCGCTCCCGTCGGCCCGGTACCGCCGGGCCCCGAGGGTGCCGGGGAACGCGTCCGCGTGAGCACGCACCCAGGCCGTGAGGCCGTCCGGCGTTTCCAGGTCGTCCGCGACGCCGCCGTGTCCGTCATGGCGGACGGTCGCCACGAGCGCGAGGGCCAGGTCAGTGGTTGGAAAGCCGCTCGGCCCGGTCGGTGCGGGCGGTACGGACGGGGCGGGCATGACGCTGATGATAGGTTCCGCCGCGACCATCGGGCGCAGTAGGTGGCGACCAGGGGCGGGGGAGGCTAGCGGTGACCGACGGGGCCGTGCTGGACTACTGGCGGGCGGGGCTCGACTCCGTACCGGAACGGGTGTGGGACCACCCGGGACTCCGGGTCCTGCTGCTCGCCGACAACGCGCTGACGCACCTGCCCGCCCGGGTGGCCGCGCTCACGGACCTGCGCACGCTCGACCTCGGCCACAACCGGCTCACCGGGGTCCCTCCGGAGCTCGGAGCCCTGCCCGCGCTGACGGACTTCCTGTATTTGCACGACAACCGGCTGACCGCCCTGCCCGAGGAGCTGGGCGGCCTGGACCGGCTCACGTATCTCAACGTCGGCGAGAACCAGCTCGGCGCCCTTCCGGCCGGGCTAGGCCGCATGGCGTCCCTCGTCGAGCTGCGCGCGCGGCACAACCGCATCACCGCCCTGCCCGCGACGCTCGGCGGCCTGCGCGGTCTGCGCGAGCTGCTGCTGCGCGGCAACCGGCTGTCCGCGCTCCCCGACACGCTGCGCCACCTCGGGGAGCTCCGTGAACTCGAGCTGCGCGAGAACGCGTTCGAGACCGTCCCCGAGGCGGTGCGCGGGCTGCCGCTGCTGCGCCGGCTCGACCTGCGGGCCAACCGGCTGCGCGCGGTGCCGCCCTGGCTGACCGCTCTGCCGTCCCTGGAGAAGCTGGATCTGCGCTGGAACGACGTCCGCGGCGGCGAGGACACCCTGGCGGCACTGCGCGCGCGGGGGTGCGTGGTGCTCCGCTAGGGCCTGGCGTCCGGGGCTCCGCTCTCGCGGCGGCGCTCGATCAGCGAGGAGCGGATCTCGCCCGCCCGTACGGCCGTGTTGGACAGCAGGGTCGAGGTGAGGCCGTGGGTGTGCTCCGTGCCGCCCTGGAGGTAGATGGCGGCGGTGACGTTCTGGTGCGTGGCGACCCGGTGGTCGCGGCCCACGACGAGGGCGTCCTCGTCATCACGGCGGCACAGCTTGCCGAGTTCGCCGAGGCGCTCGTCGATGCCGCGCGGCTGGTAGCCGGTCGCGCACACCAGGAGGTCGGCGTCCAGGACGTCGCGTTCGGCGGTGGGCAGGAACTCGATGCCGATCCGCAGGCCGTCGTCCTGCGCGTCGATCTCGCGGATACGGGAGACGTTCAGCATCCGCATGCGCTGGCGGCCCTGGACCTTCTCCTGGTACATGGTCCGCGAGAGGGACTCGATGAGGTCCATGTCGACCACCGAGTAGTTGGTGCCGCGGTGGTAGTCGAACAGGGACTGCTTCACCTCCGGCGGCGCGTTGTAGAAGATGTCCACGGCCTCCGGGTCGAAGATCCGGTTGGCGAAGGGGCTGTCGTCCGCGGGCGTGTAGCCGTACTTCGCGAACACCGAGCAGATCTCGGCCTCGGGGAAGTGCCGGTGGAGGTAGTCCACGGTCTCGGCCCCGCTCTGTCCGGCGCCGAGGACGACGGCGCGGCGCACCGGGGTGCCCCGTTCGAGGAGCGCGCCGACGCGCGGGATCAACTCGCTGTTGTGGAAGACGCGTTCCGAGCGTGTGGCGCCGGGCGGCAGGTGCGGCTCCATGCCGGTGGCGACGCAGAGGCTGCGGGCCCGGCGCACGACGGTCGCGTCCGGGTTGCCCGGGTCGCGGCTGACGACGTCGAAGGCGACGACCTCGCCGTCCTCGGTCACCGGCTTCACGGCGACGACCTCACTGGAGTACTCGACGAGGCCGGCGACGCGGGCGGCGGCCCACTCCAGGTAGTCGTGGAACTCGATGCGCAGCGGGAAGAGCGTCTTCTGGTTGAGGAAGTCCACCAGACGGTCCCGCTCCTGGAGGTAGCACAGGAAGCTGTAGCCGCTCTTGGGGTCGCGCATCGTGACGAGGTCCTTCAGGAAGGACACCTGCATCGTCGCGTCGTCGATGAGCATGCCCCGGTGCCAGCCGAACCGCGGCTGCTTCTCCAGGAATCCCGCGCGTATCCGCTCTCCGTCGGCGGCCTGTGCGTTGTGCTCCTCGACCGCGATCGCGAGGGCGAGGTTCGAGGGGCCGAAGCCTATTCCCAAGACGTCGTACGTCACTTCGCGTCCCTCGTGGCGCCCCTCGTGTGTGTGCTCGGTGTCGCCGTACGTCGAATCCGGCCCGCTGTGCAAGGTGTTCACCCGCGTCATCGCCTCCCTAAGCAGGCACATGTTAGATAAGGTAAGCCTTACCTTGCAATGTCTGGAAGGGGATTGCCGTGCGGGTCACCGCGTTCGGCGGCCGTGCGCGCACGGGAGTCATTCGATCTTTCTCGGCACGGCACGCTGAAATGTACACGCCCTCCGCAGCGCGCCGCCGCACCCCCTCAGGGCTCGCCCGGCGGCCGCGCGGACGCCAGCGGACCGTCGTCCACTCGCACGAGGCGGTACCCGCGCCCGCCCCGCGAACCCCCGCGCCGCTCCGCCTTCCTGGCCCGCACCCTGGCCCTGCGAGCGGCGGCGAGCAGGGCCGCCACCTCCGGGCTGCGCCGCCGCAACCGCAGGAAGGACCGCTCCGACCAGCCGCCCAGCAGGGCGGCCGACGGCTGCGCGGTGCCGTCGCGCACCGCCCGCAGGACGACCCGCAGCGCGGCCGCGCCGGGCCCCGTCGGCGCGGCCACCAGGCGGGCCCGCTCGCCCTCGCGCTCCGCGAGCCGGTACGCCGCCGCCATCGCCGTAGCGAACGACGGTTCCTGCGCCTGCCAGTTGAGCAGGATGCGCTCCGACACCCCGGCCGCCGCGGCACAGCCCGCGGGACCCAGACCGAGGGCCGCAGCGCGCAGCGCGTCGGCGCGGCGCACGGCGGTCTCCTCGCGCAGGCTCGGATCCACTTGCAGCGCACGCAGTAAAGAGCGATCGACGTCTTCTTGCGCGTCGAGGTCCGCGACCACACCATCGGCCCAGACCTCCAGGCGGTTCACCGCGGCCGCCCGCAGCTCCACCCGTTCCTCGTTCACCCACCCACCACCCCAGAAACTTAGGCTAGCCTCACCTAACAATAGAACACAAGGTCGTTGAGGACGAGCATCGGCCCGCCGGCCCGCCGCTCGCCCTGCCGCTCCCGCCTCTCCCGCCTCTCCCGCTGCCCCCGCCGCCCCATCCGTGCCCTCCGCTCCCACCGCTCCCGCCGCTTCGAAGGGATCTGTCCGTGCTCTGCACCAGGATCACCAACGCCCATATCGTCACGATGGACCCGGACCGCCCCACCGCCCGTGAACTCGGCATCTGGCAGGGCCGGATCGTGGGGCTCGACGCCGACATCGCCGGGCTCCCGGCACGCCGGGTCCTGGACCTCGGCGGCGCGACCGTGCTGCCCGGCTTCATCGACGGCCATGTGCACATGGTCTGGGCGGGGTTGAAGGCACAGGTGCCGAGCGTCGCACCCAGCAGGCGCGTCGACGACATCCTGCGGGTCGTGGCCGACGCCGTGGTGTCCCGGCCGCGGGACGGCTGGGTGACCCTGGCGGGCTACGACCAGCGCGAACTCGACCGGCCCCTGACCGCCGCGGAGTTGGACACCGTCAGCGACGGCCGCAAGGTCCACCTGGGGCACATCTCCGGGCACGCGTGCCTGGTGAACACCGCGGTGCTCAAGCTGCTTCCGGGGCGCCTCGCGCACTCGGACGGGTTCCTCGCGGAGGAGGACATGGGCGAGGTGCTGCGGCTGCGGCCGCCGCACGCCCTGGGAGAACTCGTCGACGCCATCGAGCACACGGCGCGCGTCTGCCGGTCCGAGGGAGTGACGGCGGTCGCCGAGGCGGGCGTCGGCAGCGAACTGTTCGCGCACAGCCCGATCGAGGCGGCGGCCTATCAACTCGCCCACGAGAAGGGCAGGCTGGCCGTGCGCGTGCAGCTGATGGTGGCCGCGGACGCCCTGCGCCCGGTCGAGGCCGCGACCGCGGACACCACCGAGCGGGCCTTCGGGCTCGGCCTGCGCTCGGGCTTCGGCGACGGCCCGCTCTCCCTCGGCGCTTTGAAGATCTTCACCGACGGCGGCATGATGGCCCGCACGGCCGCCCTCACCGAGCCCTACGTCGGCAGCGACTCGAACGGCAGGCTCCAGACGGACGCCGGCACGCTCATGGACACCATCGTGGCCGGGCACCGCGCGGGCTGGCAGCTCGCCGTGCACGCCATCGGCGACCTCGCCGTCGACGTCGCCCTCGACGGCATCGAGGCGGCCCAGCGCGCACACCCGCGCCCCGCCGCCCGGCACCGCGTGGAACACGCGGGCCTCGTGCGCCCCGACCAGCTCCGCCGGTTCGCCGACCTCGGCGTCACCGCCGTCGTCCAGCCGAACTTCCTACGGCACTTCGGCGACGACTACGCCGCGATCATGGGTGCGGAGCGGGCGCCGTGGCTGTACCGGGGGCGCGGCTTCCTCGACCACGGGGTGCGCCTGGTGGGCAGTTCGGACCGGCCGGTGGCCGACGGGGCACCGCTGCGGGCCATCCAGTTCATGGTCGAGCGGGCCTCCGCGTCGGGCGCGAGGATCGGCCCCGACGAGGGTGTCGACGTACAGGCCGCGCTGCGCGCCTACACCGTGGACGCCGCGTACGCCTGCCACTGGGAGGACAGCGCGGGCAGCCTCACCCCCGGCAAGCGCGCCGACCTCGTCGTCCTCGGCGACGACCCGACGCGGGTCGACCCCGGGCGGATCGGGGACATCGAGGTGGTCGGCACCTTCGTCGAGGGCGACGACGGCCTCGACGCCGCCCCCGGCCCTGCCTCGGGGTGAGGCCGGACCGGTCCGCCAGGTCAGCCGGATGAGCCGGGTGAGCCGGGTGCGGTCGCCGGACGGACCAGGTCCTGACGGGCCAGGTCCTGACGGGAAGGTGCTGACGGGCTAAGTGAGGTCGAACCTGCCCGCGCGGGCGCCGTGCACGAACGCCCCCCACTCGGCGGGCGTGAAGATCAACGACGGGCTCTCGGGGCGCCCGCCGTTGCGCATCGCGATGAACCCCTCGACGAAGGCGATCTCCACGTCTCCGCGCCCCTCACTGCTCGACCGCCACTCGGCGGTGCTGAGGTCGAGGTCCGGCTTGTCCCAGCCCGCGAGCGGATGCTGCTGGGTGGTGGTGCTCTCAACCACGTCCGTGCTCCTCCCGATGCGTCGTCCGCCGCCAGCCTAGCTTTCGCCCCGGGCGCAGCACAGGCCGCGGTGACAGGACGCAGCCCCGTCCGGCACGCCGGCGGTCCGTCCGGCACCCGTCACGTGTCAGCCCGTGGGCGGCTCCGCGCCGACCAGCCACATGGCGAAGAACTGCGAGCCGCCGCCGTAGGCGTGCCCAAGTGCCTTGCGGGCACCGGGTACTTGGTGTGCACCGGCCTGTCCCCGCACTTGCAGGGCCGCCTCGGCGAACCGGATCATCCCGGACGCGCCGATGGGGTTGGTCGACAGGACGCCGCCCGACATGTTCACCGGAAGGTCACCGTCCAGTTCGGTCACCCCGGACTCGGTGAGCTGCCAGCCCTCGCCCTCGGCCGCGAAGCCCAGGTTCTCCAGCCACATCGGCTCGTACCAGGAGAACGGCACGTACATCTCGACGGCGTCGATCTCCCGGCGCGGGTCGGCGATGCCCGCCTGCCGGTACACGTCGGCCGCGCAGTCCTTACCGGCCCGCGGCGACACGAAGTCCTTGCCCGCGAACATGGTGGGTTCGCTGCGCATCGCCCCGCCGTGCAGCCAGGCGGGCGGGCGCGGCGCGCGGGCCGCCCCCGCGCGGTCGGTGAGGACCATCGCGCACGCCCCGTCGGATGACGGGCACGTCTCGGAGTAGCGGATGGGGTCCCACAGCATCGGTGACGCCTGCACCTTCTCCAGCGTGATGTCGTGCTCGTGCAGATGCGCGCAGGGGTTCTTGAGGGCGTTGCGCCGGTCCTTGTACGCGACGAGCGAGCCGATCGCCTCGGGGGCGCCGGAGCGCCGCATGTACGCGCGCACGTGCGGCGCGAAGAACCCGCCCGCCCCCGCGAGCAGCGGCTGCTGGAACGGCACGGGCAGCGAGAGCCCCCACATCGCGTTGGACTCGGACTGCTTCTCGAAGGCGAGGGTCAGGACGGTGCCGTGGACGCGGCCCGCGACGAGGCTCGCCGCGACGAGCGCGGTGGAGCCGCCGACCGAGCCCGCGGTGTGCACGCGGAGCATGGGCTTGCCGACGGCGCCGAGCGCGTCGGCGAGGTACAGCTCGGGCATCATCACGCCCTCGAAGAAGTCGGGCGCCTTGCCGATGACGACGGCGTCGACGCCGGCCCAGGTCAGCTCGGCGTCGGCGAGGGCCCCCAGCGCCGCCTCGCGGACCAGGCCCGCGATCGACACGTCGCGCCGCGCGGCGACGTGCTTGGTCTGGCCGATCCCGACGACGGCGACGGGTTCCTTGCCGGGTGCGTCGCTCATCGCGGGTCCCCTTCCAGGACGGCGACCAGGTTCTGCTGAAGGCAGGGGCCCGAGGTGGCGTGGGCGAGGGCCCGGTCCGACGCGCCCCGGTGGATGCGGGCCGCGGCCTCGCCGAGCCGGATCAGACCGGCCGCCATGACGGGGTTGGCGGCGAGCGCCCCGCCGGAGGGGTTCACCGTCACGTCGTCGCCGAGCCGCAGCGCCCCGCGCAGGACGACTTCCTGCGCGGTGAACGGCGCGTGCAGTTCGGCGGTGTCGACCGGCCGCGCGAAGGCCCCGGCGCGTTCGGCCGCGAGCCGCGTCGAGGGCGAGTCGGTCAGGTCGCGCACCCCCAGGCCGTGCGCCTCGATGCGGTGGTCGATACCGCGGATCCACGCGGGGCGCCCGCACAGCTCCCCGGCCCGCTCCCCCGCCGCGAGCACCACGGCGGCGGCCCCGTCCCCGATGGGCGGGCAGTCGCCCGTGCGCAGCGGCCGCACCAGGTAGTCGCCGTGCGGCACCGGCCCGCGCAGTTGCGCGTGGGGGTTGCCGGCGGCCGCGTCCCTGCTGCGGGCGGCGACGGCGGCGAGGTCCTGCTCATCCGTCGCGCCCGCGTCGATCAGCGCCTGCGCCTGGAGCGCCGCGAGGGCGACGGAGTCCGGCCACAGCGGCGCCAGGTAGTACGGGTCGAGCTGCCGGGTGAGGACGTCGCGGACCGAGCCCGGCGAGGACTTGCCGTAGGCGTAGACGAGTGCGGTGTCGGCGTCGCCGGTCTGCAGCTTCACCCATGCCTCGTACAGCGCCCAGGCGCCGTCCGTCTCCACGTGCGACTCGGAGATCGGCGGCCAGGCGCCGACGCCGTCCAGGGCCATCGTGAAGGAGAAGGCACGCCCGGCGAGGTAGTCCGACGAGCCGGAGCAGGTGAAGCCGATGTCGCCGGTCCTGAGGCCGGTGGCGGCGAGGACCTCGTGCAGGACGGGCATGAGCATCTCGACTTCCGACAGCTCGTCGGAGCGGCGCAGATGGTCGGTCTGCCCGAAGGCGACGATCGCGACATCCCGGTTCACAACAGCTCCTTGTACGTGTCGTAGTCGGCGTCGGGCTCACCGGTGGGGCGGTAGTGGTCGGGGAAGCGGGCGTCGTCGCTCCACACGGGTTCGACCCGCAGGCCCATGCGCACCTGGTCGTAGGGGATGCCCGCGATCCGCGCGTGCAGGGCGAGGTCGGCGCTGTCGAGGGCGATGTGCGCGTAGACGTAGGGCACGTCGATGGCGGCGTTCCCGGCGTTCCTCGCCTTGATGTTGACGATGCAGAAGGTCGTGACCGTGCCCCGCGGCCCTACCTCGACCTGCTCGGTGGTGGCGACGCCGCAGGTGGGGCAGGCGCCGCGCGGCGGCACATACACCTTGCGGCAGTCCGGGCAGCGCTCGCCGACGGTCCTGTGCCCGGCCAGGGCCCGGATGTACTGGGACTGGGCGCGGCCGGGGCTGTAGGTGTAGTCGAGCCTGGCCTGCGCGACGATGCCGGTCACGGGACCCTCCTGTGCCGCGAACCGCCCGCTGTGCGGCCGCGCATGACGTCCCGTCACACCACTGCTGCTCTGGTCCCGCTCGAAGCAGGCGATGTCGGTGATGGCGCCGGTGCGCGTCGCGGCCCAGCGGATCCGCACCCGCGTCCCGGTGCGGACGGCGTCGGGGCCGGGCACGTCGAGGGCGTGCAGCAGAGCGGTGTCGGCGCCGTCGAGGCGTACGAGGACCCAGGCGAAGGGCTTGGTGAGGGGCTGGCCGCGACGGGGCCCGGGGTTCCAGGCCCAGGTGGTGACCGTGCCGGTGGGGGCGACTTCGACGAGGTCGCGCAGTTCGTCGGCGGTCGCGGGGTCGTACTCGACGGGCGGCACGAGCACCTTGCCGTCCGTGGTGCGCACCCCGAGCACGGTGCGTTCGCGCAGTCCGGTGAGGAAGGCGCTCTGCACGGGCCCGAGGGAGCGCGTGAAGGGAAACTCGACGACAAGCGGCGCACGCAGCACTTCGGACTCCGTTTCCGTGGGGGCGCCCCGTAAGGGGCCTGGGGGCCGTGCGACAGGTGGCGCCCCGTAAGGCGCGCGGGGACCGTGCGACAGGTGACGCCCTGTAAGACGCGCGGGGACCGTGCGACAGGGGGCACCCCATAAGGGGCGCGGGGAGCTGCGCGACCGGCCACAACGCTCCCGCAGCCGAGAACGACGGACGCACCCCGCAGGAGAACCGACCTAGGCCCGCCGGAAGACGGGCACCCTCTTCTCGGCGAAGGCACGGGCCCCTTCCTCGGCGTCAGCCGTGTCAAAAACAGGCCACCCCCTCGTGAGCTCGGCCGCAAGGCCGTCCGCCTCGCTCATCTCCAGGGCCTCGTACACGGCGGCCTTGACGGCCTCCACGGCCAGCGGCCCGCACGCGTTGATCCGCTCGGCCACGGCGAGCGCCGCGCCGAGCGCGGTGCCGTCGGGCACGACCCGCCCGACGAGGCCGATCGCCGCGGCCTCGGCCGCGGAGTAGGCACGGCCGGTGAGCAGCATCTCCAGGGCGTGCGTGCGGGGGATCTGCCGCGGCAGCCGTACGGTCGATCCGCCGATGGGGAACAGCCCCCGCCTGACCTCGAAGAGCCCGAAGGTCGCGGACTCCCCCGCCACCCGGATGTCGGTTCCCTGCAACATCTCGGTGCCGCCGGCCACGCAGGCGCCCTCGACGGCGGCGATGACCGGCTTGCGCGGCCGGTGGTGGCGCAGCATGGCCTTCCAGTGCAGGTCGGGGTCGGCCTTGAGCCGGTCCCTGTACTGCTCGCCGTCCATGCCCTTTCCGGCGAGGGCCTTGAGGTCCATGCCCGCGCAGAAGGCGCCGCCCGCCCCGGTGAGGACGACGGAGCGCACCGCGTCGTCGGCGTCGGCGGCCACCCAGCCGTCGTACAGGCCGACGAGCATGGGCAGCGAAAGCGCGTTCCTGGCCTCCGGCCGGTCGAGCGTGAGTATCAGCGTGGCGCCTTCGCGCCGCACGGAGAGATGTTCCGTACCACTCATGGCCGTCCTCCCGTTCGCAGCCGTCCCGACGTCCGCGGCCGCCCTCGCGTGCGGAGCTGTCCCGACGTCGTCGGACCCGGAACAGGTTGCAGGAGGCGACGCGGCACTTCAATAGTTTTCTGACACCTAGTCAGTTTACTTCGCGGCGGCCCTTCCCACTTGTGGGCGGCTCTGCTCTAGTGACCGCCACACGCGATGGCGTGCGACCGCCACGCGCGACGACGCCGGGGTCAGGAGGAGCGGTGGAGTACAACCTTGCCGACCTGTTCGAGTCAGTCGTGGACGTGGTGCCCGACCGTGCCGCTCTCCTGTACGTCGACCACCCCGGCACGGGTGCGGAGCGCGCGCTCACGTACGCGGAGCTCGACACCGCGGCGAACCGTCTGGCACACCATCTGATCGATTGCGGGCTCAAGCCGGGCGAACACCTCGGCCTGCATCTGTACAACGGCGTCGAGTACCTCCAGACGGTCTTGGCCTGCCTCAAGGCCCGCGTCGTACCGGTGAACGTCAACTACCGCTATGTCGAGGAGGAGTTGGTCCATCTCTACCGGGACGCGGACCTCGCGGCGCTGGTGTACGACGCGGAGTTCGAGGAGCGGGTCGCCGCGGCCCTGCCGCGCACGGAGAAGCTGCGCCATCTGATCCGGGTGGACGGGGCGGCGCACTCCGGGGCCGGGGGCCCCGACGCGGTGCCCTTCGCCGCGGCCGAGGCGTCCGGGTCGCCGGGCCGCGGCTTCCCCGGGCGTTCGGCGGACGACCTCTTCATCATCTGCACCGGGGGCACGACAGGGATGCCCAAGGGAGTGATGTGGCGCCAGGAGGACCTGTTCTTCTCCGGGCTCGGCGGCGGCGCCCCGACCGGGGAGCCGGTGACGCGCCCGCAGGAGGTCGCCGAGCGGGTGGCGGCGGGCGGCGCCGGCATGACGTTCTTCCCGACGCCGCCCCTGATGCACGGCACCTCGACGCTGACCGCCTTCATCTGCTTCCACTTCGGCCAAAGGCTCGTCGTCCACCGCAGGTTCGTACCCGATGAAGTGCTGCGCACCATAGCGAAGGAGAAGGTCACCAGTGTGTCCCTGGTGGGCGACGCGATGCTGCGGCCCCTCATCGACGCCCTGAACGGTCCGCTGCGCGGCACCGACCTGTCGTCCCTCTTCAGCGTGTCGTCGTCGGGCGCGATCATGTCGGAGACGGTCCGCGCCGAGTTCGCGGCGCTCGCACCGCATGTGCTGCTGCTCAACAACTTCGGCTCGTCCGAGTCCGGGTTCAACGGGACCGCGACGGACGACTCGGGCCCCGACAAGGGCTTCCGTCTGCGGGTCAACACCCGTACGCAGGTGGTGGATCCGGCGACCCGCGAACCGGTACCGCCGGGCGTGGTGGGCCGCATCGCACAGCGCGGCCACGTGCCGCTCGGCTACTACAACGACCCGAAGAAGACGGACGAGACCTTCTTCCGGCGCGGTGACGAACGCTGGGTGCTGCTCGGCGACATGGCGACGGTCGACGACGAGGGCGTCGTCACGGTGCTCGGCCGGGGCTCGCAGTGCATCAACACCGGTGGCGAGAAGGTGTATCCGGAGGAGGTCGAGCAGGCGCTCAAGTCCCATCCGGGCGTCTACGACGTGCTGGTCGCGGGGGTGCCCGACGAGCGCTGGGGCAACCGGGTCGCGGCCGTGGTGCAACTGCGCGCGGACGCGGGAGCCGTGGACCTGCCCGCGCTCCAGAGCCACTGCCGCAGCCGCCTCGCCGGGTACAAGATCCCCCGCGTGGTGGTCTTCACGGACCGCATCCAGCGCTCACCGAGCGGCAAGGCGGACTATCGCTGGGCACGGGCGGTGGCCGCGAAGACCGCTCGCCGGCGTTCAGTACGCTGAACATCGCACCCTTGGAGCCAGCCGGTGTCTGGACCCCCGGTGTCCGGATCAGGGAGCGGACGCGTACGGTGGACGACTTCCGAGCGGGGCCGGGGACCGCTTCCCGGGCCCGGCCGGGCGCCGCCGGGCGCGGCACCGTCCGGCACCGCGGTCCCCGGCACCACCACCGCCCCCACCGCGTCGTGCCGTCACCCGCGCCACCTCGTACGAAACCCTTGCCAGAAGCGGTGAACCTTGAATAACTGACCCCGACACAAGATCGGCCGACTCCACGGTCGCCCGGCAGGGACGGGGGTATCTCCAGATGGCGCGCACACCGGCACTCCTCGACGCGGCGGAGCGGCTCGGCCGCGCGGAGCTGGAGGCACTGCAACTCGAACGGCTTCAGGACACCTTGCTGCACGCCTACGAGAACGTGCCCTTCTACCGGGCGGCGTTCGACGCGGCGGGGCTCGGGCCCGACGACTGCCACACCCTCGCCGACCTAGGCCGTTTCCCGTTCACCACGAAGGCGGACCTGCGGGCGAACTACCCCTTCGGGATGTTCGCCGTGGAGCAGTCCGAGCTGCGGCGGCTGCACGCGTCGAGCGGCACCACCGGGCGCCCCACCGTCGTGGGCTACACCGAGCAGGACCTGAACATGTGGGCCGACGTCGTGGCGCGCTCCATCCGCGCGGCGGGCGGGCGGCCGGGCCACAAGGTGCACGTGGCCTACGGATACGGGCTCTTCACCGGCGGCCTCGGCGCGCACTACGGCGCCGAGCGGCTCGGCTGCACGGTGATCCCCGCGTCCGGCGGCATGACCGCCCGCCAGGTGCAGCTCATCCTGGACTTCCGCCCGGAGATCATCATGGTGACGCCGTCGTACATGCTGACCCTCCTGGAGGAGTTCGAGCGGCAGGGCATCGATCCGCGCACGACCTCGCTCCAGGTGGGCATCTTCGGCGCGGAGCCGTGGACGGAGGCGATGCGGACCGAGATCGAGGAGCGGTTCGCGATCGACGCCGTGGACATCTACGGGCTCTCGGAGGTCATCGGCCCCGGTGTCGCCCAGGAGTGCGTGGAGACCAAGGACGGCCTGCACATCTGGGAGGACCACTTCTACCCCGAGGTCGTGGACCCGATCACGGGCCGGGTGCTGCCCGACGGCGAGCACGGCGAGCTGGTCTTCACCTCCCTCACCAAGGAGGCACTGCCGGTCATCCGCTACCGCACCCGCGATCTGACGCGGCTCCTGCCCGGCACGGCACGGGCGTTCCGGCGCATGGAGAAGATCACCGGGCGCAGCGACGACATGGTGATCCTGCGCGGGGTGAACCTCTTCCCCACCCAGATCGAGGAGATCGTCCTCGGCACCCCCGGGCTCGCCCCGCACTTCCAGCTGCGGCTGACGCGGGAGGGCCGTCTCGACGCCCTCACCGTCCGGGTGGAGGCCCGTCCCGACACCCCGCGCGGGCGGCGCGAGACAGCCGCGCGGGAGATCGAGTCGGCGGTCAAGGACGGCATCGGCGTCTCGGTGGCCGTGGAGGTCGTGGACCCGGAGAGCATCGAGCGTTCGGTGGGCAAAATCCGGCGGATCGTGGACCTGCGGGAGAAGTGAGTCCCCGTACGCACGGGGGCTAGGCGTCCACTCCGGTCAGTCGCGCGCTCGCCGCCCACAGCCGCGCGGCGGTCGCACGGTCCGTGTAGTGCGCCTGCGGCCGTTCGAGCTTCGGCTCGCCCCGCAGGCCGAACACCCGGGGGCCCCAGACCTGCCCGCCCCGCACCGCCGGGTCGAGCACGGCCCGCACCATGGGCCACGCCCCCGCCTCCTTGCCCTGAAGGACGAGCCCGGCGGGCGCGCCCAGCAGCCGTCGCCCCGCGGCACCGCCATGGACACCGGGACGTGCGGGCGTCAGGGAGTCGAGGGCGCCGCCGGGATGGGCCACGACGCTGCGCACGCCGCTGCCCGCCGCCCGGAGCCGGCGGTCGAGTTCGAGGGCGAAGAGGGTCTGTGCCAGCTTGGAGCGGCCGTAGGCGCGCTTGGGGCGGTAGTCCCGCAGGGACTGGAGGTCGTCCAGGTCCAGGCGCTCGGAGCGGGCGGCGAAGCTGCCGACGGTGACGACGCGGGCGGCGGGCGCCAGGAGGGGCGCGAGCCGGTGCGTGAGCGCGAAGTGGCCGAGGTGGTTGGTGCCGAACATCGCCTCGTGGCCGTCGGCGGTCTCCCTGCGCGGCGGGTCGTCGAGCGCCACACCGGCGTTGAGGACCACCGCGTCGAGCCGGACGGGCCCCAGCTCCCGCACGGACCGCTCCAGGGTGGCCAGGTCGGCGAGGTCAAGGAGGCAGTGGCGCAGGCGCGCGGCGGGGTACCGGATGCGGATCGCCGCCATGGCGGCCTCGGCCCGCGCCGCGGTCCTGCCGGCGACGACCACGTCCGCCCCGGTGGCGGCGAGCTGCTCGGCGACGAAGTAGCCGATGCCCGCGTTGCCGCCCGTCACCAGGAAGGTCCTGCCCTCGGCGGACGGCAGCCGGTGCACGTCCCAGGCCCGGCCGGAAGCGGAAGCGGGTACGGGAGAGGGGGCGGGGGCAGACATGGCGGCTCCTTGCGCAGGCGGGGGGCCGGGGCACCGGCCCTGTCCGCACCACGATCACCGCCCTCGCGGACAGCGGACCGACACGCCGTGTCGGCACCCGACAGCGGGCCGACAGCACAGGGCGGTGCGCGGGGTGGGGTCAGCCGTCCGCGAGGCGCCTGCGCAGCTCCCGCTTGAGGATCTTCCCGCTGGCGTTGCGCGGCAGGGCGTCCACGAACACCACGCGCTTGGGTGCCTTGAAGTGGGCGAGCCGTTCGCGTGCGTGGGCGACGAGTTCGGCCTCGGTGACGTCCGCCCCGCGGACCACGACGGCGGTGACGGCCTCGATCCAGCGCTCGTCGGGCAGCCCGACCACGGCGGTCTCGGCGACGGCGGGATGGGTGTAGAGGGCGTCCTCGACCTGGCGGGACGCGACGAGCACGCCCCCGGAGTTGATGACGTCCTTCACGCGGTCGACGACGGTGAAGTAGCCCTCCGCGTCGCGCACGGCGAGGTCGCCGGAGTGGAACCAGCCGTCGCGGAAGGCCTCCGCGGTCTCCTCCGGCTTGTCCCAGTACCCCTGGCAGAGCTGCGGCGAGCGGTAGACCACTTCGCCCCGGGTGCCGTCCGGCACCTCCTTGCCGTCCTCGTCGACGACCTTCGCCTCCACGAACAGGACGGGCCGCCCGCACGAGTCCATGCGGCCCTCGTGCTCCCCGGGGCCGAGCACGGTGGCGAGCGGGCCGATCTCGCTCTGCCCGAAGCAGTTGTAGAACGCGAGGCCGGGCAGCCGCGCGCGCAGCCGCTCCAGGACGGGCACCGGCATGATCGACGCGCCGTAGTACGCCTTGCGCAGGGCGCTCAGGTCGCGGGTGGCGAAGTCGGGGTGCTGCGACAGGGCGATCCACACGGTGGGCGGCGCGAACAGGCTGTCGGCGCGACCGGACGCCACCAGGTCGAGGACAGGCCCGGCCGCGGGCGCGTCGAGGATCGTGTTCTCGGCGCCCACCGCCAGGTACGGCAGCAGGAACACGTGCATCTGGGCCGAGTGGTAGAGCGGCAGGGAGTGCAGCGGCCGGTCGGTCTCCTTGAGGTCGAGCGCGTGCACGGCGCTCACGTACTCGTGGACCAGGGCGCGGTGGGTCATCATCGCGCCCTTGGGCAGGGCCGTGGTGCCGGAGGTGTACAGGAGCTGGACGAGGTCCTCCGCGTCCGGTCCTGGGCCGTCGTGGGGTGCGCAGGCGGCGAGGCGGGCGAGCAGGGAGTCGTCGGTGTCCCTGAGCGCGAGGACGGGCAGCCCCGCGGGGAGGTGCCCGGCGATGCCGGGGTCGGCGAGGACGAGGGAGCTGCCGGACTGCCGGACGATGTACGCGAGGTCGTCGCCGGTCAGGTTCTGGTTCACCGGCACGTGCACCAGGCCCGCGCGGGCGCAGGCCAGGAAGCCGATGAGGTAGGCGTCGGAGTTGTGGGCGTAGGCGGCGACGCGGTCGCCGCGGCCGAGGCCCTCCGCGACGAGGACCCGGGCGGCCCGCGAGACGGCGTCGTCGAGTTCGGCGTACGTCCAGGAGCGGTCGGCGTAGCGCAGGGCAGTACGGCCCGGTGTCCGGCGGGCGCTGCGCCCGAGGACTCCGTCGACCGTGCTCGCCCGCGCTCCGGAGGCACCCGCTCCACCGGCTGCGTCTGTCTGGTCCGTCCCGTCCGGCCGCTCGGTCCGGCCGTCCCGCATGTCCCGCGCACCCTTCATGGGCGTGATCCTGCGGGCGGCCCCGCGTGCCGGTCAAGGCTCTGTACGGAGGAACGCCGCCGCCTCGACCGGCTCTCCAGGCGTTCACATAACGTCTCCGGCGCCTCCCTGCTCGGCACCCCGGTGGTCAACACCGGCTTCAACGGCCACGTCGCCTGGAGCCACACGGTCGCGGGCCCGGGGTGCGGGTCCGCCGGCGCTGAGCGAGCCGAGCGGGGGGCGGGCGGCGCGTTGTTCACACGGCCCGCTCCCGCCCCTCCCAGTACGGCTCCCGCAGCCGCCGCTTGTACAGCTTGCCGTTGGGGTCGCGCGGCATCGACGCGATGAAGTCGACGCTCCTCGGCCGTTTGTACCCGGCGAGCAGCCGTGCGCAGTGGCGCAGGACCTCGGCGGCGAGCGCGTCGTCCGCGGTGTGCCCGTCGGCGGCCTCCACGACGGCCTTGACCTCCTCGCCCCGGTCGTCGTGCGGCACGCCGAACACGGCGGCGTCGGCGACCGCGGGATGGCTGAGCAGCACCGCTTCGATCTCGGCCGGATAGATGTTGACGCCCCCTGAGATGATCATGTCGATCTTGCGGTCGCGCAGGAAGAGATAGCCGTCCTCGTCGAGGCACCCCAGGTCGCCCACGGTGAAGAAGTCCCCGATGCGGTTCTTCCGCGTCTTCGCTGCGTCCTTGTGGTACGAGAAGCCGCCGGTGCGCATCTTCATGTAGACGGTGCCGAGTTCGCCGGGCGGCAGTCGGTTGCCGTCGTCGTCGAAGACGGCCAACTCGCTGATCGGCCAGGCCCTGCCGACCGTGCCGGGCTTCTTCAGCCACTCCCGCGCCGTGGCGAACGCCCCGCCGCCCTCGCTGGCCGCGTAGTACTCCTCGACGCACTCGCCCCACCACTCGATCATCGCCCGCTTCACATGGTCGGGGCAGGGCGCGGCCCCGTGCAGGGCGTGCCGCATGGACGACACGTCATGGGCGTCCCTGACGTCCGCGGGCAGGGCGAGGAGCCGGTGGAACTGGGTGGGGACCATGTGGGTGTGGGTGCAGGAGTGCCGGTCGATGAGCCGGAGCATCTCCTCGGGCGTCCACCTGTCCATGAGGACGAGCCGGTGGCCCATGTGCAGGGACGCGCCCGCGAACTGGAGGACGGCGGTGTGGTAGAGCGGTGAGCACACCAGGTGGACGTTGCCGTCGAAGGGCTTGATGCCGAAGACGCCGAGGAAGCCACCGAGGGGGGACGCCTCCGGCGGCCTGCCGGGCAGCGGGCGCCGGATGCCGCGGGGCCGCCCGGTGGTGCCCGACGTGTAGTTCATGACCCAGCCGAGGGTGCGCTCGGGGGGCGCCGCGTCCGGCTGCCCGTCCACGAGCCGGCCGTAGGACCGGAACCCCGGTATGTCGCCGCCCACCGCGTACCGGCCCGTGTGCGGCAGCCCGGCCTCGTCGGCCGCGGCGGCCGCGGCGGCCCCGAACCGCTCGTGCGCGACGAGGACCTTCGCGCCCGAGTCGGCCACGATCCACGCGATCTCCGGCCCGACCAGATGGTGGTTGACGGGTACGAGATAGAGACCGGCCTGCGTGGCGGCGAGGTAGGCGGCGAAGAACTCCGCCCCGTTCGGCAGCACGACGGCGAACGCGTCGCCGCGCTCGAGGCCCGCCGCGCGCAGCCCGTGCACGAGCCGGTTGGCGGCGGCGTGCAGCCGTCCGGCCGTCCACTCCTCGCCGTCGGGGGCGACGAGGACGACGCGGCCGGGGTCGGCGGCGGCCTGCCGCCAGAACCCGACGGGCGCCCGCGCGCCCGCCCCCGCCGGGTCGGCGTGCTCCGGGGTACTCATCGGTGGTCTCCGATCTCCTCAGACTCGCTCTGCGATGCGGTTCACCGGTCTCGCTCTGTGACGCGGTTCACCGGTCTCGCCCTGCGACGCGGTTCATCCGGTCGACGGCGCGCTCGAAGCCGCGGGTCAGGTCGTCGAACACGGCCCGTACGCTGCGTTCGCTGTTCATCCGGCCCACGATCTGGCCGACGGGGGTGCCGAGCAGCGGCTCGACCTCGTACTTCTGGATACGGGACACGGCCTCGGCGACGAGCAGCCCCTGCAGCGGCATGGGCAGCGCGCCCGGCCCCGCCGGGTCGTCCCACGCGTCGGTCCACTCGGTGCGCAACTGCCGGGCCGGTTTGCCCGTCAGGGCGCGGGAGCGGACCGTGTCACCGGACTCCGCCGCGAGCAGCTTGCGCGTCAGCGCGGGCGAGTGCAGGTCTGCCTCCGTCGTGGTGAGCCAGACCGAGCCCAGCCACACGCCCTGCGCGCCGAGCGCGAAGGCGGCCGCGGCCTGCTCGCCGCTGCCGATGCCGCCCGCGGCGAGGACGGGCAACGGCGCGACGGCCTCGGCGACCTCGGGGGTGAGCACCATGGAGGCGATCTCCCCGGTGTGCCCTCCGGCCTCGTAGCCCTGTGCGACGACGATGTCGATGCCCGCGTCGGCGTGCTTGCGGGCGTGCCGGGCGCTGCCCGCGAGGGCGGCGACGAGCACGCCGTTCTCGTGGGCGCGGGTGACGACGTCGGCGGGCGGCGGGCCGAGGGCGTTGGCGAGCAGCTTGACGGGGTGGTCGAAGGCGACGTCGAGCTGACCGCGCGCCACCTGCTCCAGCCACCCGGTGACGCGCCAGCCGGACGCCTCGCCGTCGGCGAGCGAGGGCACGCCGTACGCGCCCAGCGTCTCCTCGACGAACCGCCGGTGCCCTTCGGGAATCATCGCCTCGACGTCGGCCTCGCTCAGCGCGCGCCCGTCGGGGCCTTCGGCCTTCGCTGCGGGCATGACGACATCGAGGCCGAAGGGCCGCCCGCCCACGTGCTCCCGCACCCAGTCGAGGTCGCGGGCGAGGTCGTCGGGGGCGGTGTAGCGGACCGCGCCGAGCACACCGAACCCGCCCGCCCTGCTGATCGCGGCGGCCACGGCGGGGAACGGCGTGAAGCCGAAGACGGCGTGCTCGATCCCGAGTTGCTTGCTCAGCTCCGTCTGCATGGGCGCAGGATGCCGCAGCCATCCGAACGAGGGAAGACCTTTACTGACGATGCGTCAGATACTTTCGGCGGTACCGCCGGGACGCCCCAGCCACTCCAGGGCGGCGGCGGTCATGGCCGTGACCCCCGTGGTGACGGCGGGCGCGGCGAGGGGCGCGAAGAGGGGCGAATGGTTGGAAGGGACATCGCGGTCGAGGGTGCCGCCGGCGGCGGCAGCCGCATACACCTCCGCGTCACAGCCGCCGAACAGCCAGTAGCAGACGGGTGCCTTGGCGGCGGTGCCGAAGAGCCCGACGTCCTCGCTTCCGGTGACAGGACCGGGATCGATCACCTGCCCGTCCCCCAGCACCCCGGCGACGGCTCCCATGGTGCGGGCCACCGCGGCTTCGTCGTTGACGAGCACGGGAAACGCGTCGAGGGCGGTGAACTCCGGCTCGCGTTCGGCGCCCGCGACCAGCGCCTCGCCGCGGACGATCCGCTCGACCGCGGCGCGCATCCGGGCGCGGATGTCCTCGTCGTACGTACGGATGCTGAGCCGCAGTTCGGCCTCGTCGGGAATGATGTTGTCGACGGTCCCCGCCCGCAGCGACCCCACCGTGAGCACGGCGGTCTCCCCCGCGGGCACCTCCCGGGAGACGACGGTCTGGAGCCGCATGACGGTGGCGGCGGCCATCACCACGGGATCGACGGAGGTCTCCGGCCGGGATCCGTGCGCGCCCTTGCCGTACATGACGACCTTGAGCGAGTCGGTGGCGGCGAAGGCGGGTCCCGCGTGGCAGGCGACCATGCCCGTGGGCAGCGGGGCGACGTGCTGCCCGAGCACGACGTCGGGGGTGCCGAACCGGTCGAAGAGACCGTCGTCGATCATCGCCCGCGCGCCCTCGCCGACCTCCTCGGCGGGCTGGAAGACGGCGACGATCCGCCCGCGCCAGCGCTCGCGCGCGTCCGCGAGGAGCTTCAGCGCGCCCAGCAGACAGGTCACGTGCAGGTCGTGGCCGCAGGCGTGCATGACGCCCTCGGTGCGGGAGGCGTAGGGCAGGCCGGTGCGTTCGGTGACGGGGAGGGCGTCGAAGTCGGCGCGCAGGAGCACGGTGGGGCCTTCGCCGTGGTCGAGGACGGCGACGACGCCGGTGCGGCCGACGCCGGAGGTGACGTCGTATCCGTAGGAGGCGGCGTGCCGGGCGACCGTGGCGGCGGTGCGGTGCTCGGCGAAGGACAGCTCGGGGTGGGCGTGCAGGTCCTGATAGAGGTCGACGAGGCTGTCGAGTTCGCCGCGGACGGCACGGTCGAGCTCCTGGCTGGCCGTCATATGACGCTCCTTGAGCACGGTATCGGCAAGGACGGTATCGGCAAGCACGGTGCCGACAGGCACGGTGTCGGCGTGGACGCGGGTTCCGGGGCTCATCCTCCCAGGACGGCCATGGCGGCGTTGTGCCCGGGGATGCCGCTGACGCCGCCGCCGCGGAGGGCACCGGCCCCGCACAGATGGACGTTGGGGTGCGGGGTCTCGACGCCCCAGCGCCCGGCCGGGCCAGGTTCCCGCTGGTTGTCGTAGGGGAAGGCGAGATCGCCGTGGAAGATGTTGCCGCCGGGCAGCCGCAGGTCGCGTTGCAGGTCGAGGGGGGTCTTGGCCTCGACGCACGGATTGCCGTCGGCGTCGGTGGCGAGGCAGTCGGCGATCGGCTCGGCGAGGTGCTGGTCGAGCTGCGCGAGGGAGCCGGCGAGGAGGGCGGCGCGCAGGGCGTCGTTGGTGGCGTCGGTGAAGAGCCGGGCGGGGGTGTGCAGGCCGAAGAGGGTCAGGGTGTGGCAGCCGCGGTCGACGAGGTCCTGGCCCAGGATGGTCGGGTCCGTGAGCGAGTGGCAGTAGATCTCCGAGGGCGGCGCTGAGGGCGGCCCGCCCGCCGCGGCCTCCCCGTGGGCGAGGGCCAGGGCCTCGTACCCCTCCCCGATGTGGAAGGTCCCGGCGAAGGCCTCGCGGGGGTCGACGTCGGGGTCGCGCAGCCGGGGCAGCCGTTCGAGCAGCATGTTCACCTTGAGCTGGGCGCCTTCGGCGGGGGGCGGCGGTGCGGCGCCGGTGAGCTGGGCGAGTTCCTGCGGCGAGGCGCCGACGAGGACGTGCCGGGCGCCGACGGTGCCCTCGCCGTCCTCGGTGCGGTAGGTGACTTCGGCACGGCGGCCGTCGGTCTCGACGCGCGTGACCTCGTGTCCCGTGCGCAGGTCGGCGCCGGCCGCGCGGGCGGTGTCGACGAGGGCGCGGGTGAGGGCGCCCATGCCGCCGACGGGGACGTTCCAGTCACCGGTGCCGCCGCCGATCACGTGGTACAGGAAGCAGCGGTTCTGGCGCAGGGAGGGGTCGTGGGCGTCGGCGAAGGTGCCGATGAGGGCGTCCGTCAGGACCACACCGCGTACGAGATCGTCCGCGAACCGCGCCTCGATCGCCCTGCCGAGCGGCTCCTCGAAGAGGGTGCGCCAAGCGGTCTCGTCGTCGACGCGATGGCGCAGCTCGGCCTTCGTGGGCAGGGGTTCGGTGAGGGTGGGGAAGACGCGGCTCGCCACGTGGGCGGTGAGCGCGTAGAAGTCCCGCCAGGCGGTGTACTCGCGGTCGTCGCCGGTGAGGCGGGCGAAGGACGCGCGGGTGCGGGCTTCTCCCCCGCCCACGAGGAGGCCGGTGGGGTGGCCGTCGCGGACTGTCGGGGTGTACGAGGAGACGGTACGGGTGCGGACGCGGAAGTCCAGGTCCAGATCTCGGACGATCTTCCTCGGCAGGAGGCTCACGAGGTAGGAGTAGCGGGAGAGACGGGCGTCCACGCCGGGGAAGGGGCGGGTCGAGACCGTGGCCCCGCCCGGGGCCGGGAGGCGCTCCAGTAGCAGGACGGACCGGCCTGCCCTTGCCAGGTAGGCGGAGGCCACCAGGGCGTTGTGGCCGCCGCCGACCACCACTGCGTCGTAGCTGGATCGCATGATCCTTGGTAACACGTTTCCGCCCTGCGAGCGCCGTCCGCGTCGCCCTGTGGTCACTGCGCGCCGGACGCCCGCTGCTGGCGCAGTGCGGCCGCTCTTCGGTACAGCTCCACGGCCTCGGTTCCGCGGCCCAGTTGCTCCAGGCAGTGGGCTTCGTCGTTGCGGCTGGCGAGGCTGTCCGGGTGGTCGGCGCCGAGGACCTGCTCGCGGGCGGCGGCCACCCTCCGGTACTCCGTGAGGGCGTCCGCCCACCGGCCGAGCCAGCCGAGGCCGACGGCGACCTCACGCCGGCTGACCAGCGTGTCGGGGTGGTCGGCGCCGAGGACCCGCTCCCGGATCGCGCACACGTCGCGCGCCTCCGCCAGCGCCTCCTCCCACCGCCCGAGACGCCCGAGGTTCACCCCGAGGCCGTGCCGGGCGCGCAGGGTCTCGGGGTCGGCGGGCCCGTGCACCCGGGTGCGGTCGTCGATGAGGGCGCGGTACAGCTCGAGGGCTTCCGCGCTGCGCCCGAGCCGCCCCAGGCTGATGCCGACCTCGTAGCGCGCCGCGAAGGTGTCGGGGTGGTCGCTTCCGAGCGCCCGCGTCCGCGCGTCGGCGACCTCCCGGTAGGTCTGCAGGGCCTCGGGCCACCGCCCCAACTGGCCGAGCGCGTAAGCGACCTCGTACCGGGTGACGAGCGTGTCGGGATGGGTGGGCCCGAGGACGCGGGCGCGTGCCGCGGCCACTTCCCGGGCGAGGCGGTAGGAGTCCTCCAGGCGCCCGAGGCGGCTGAGGTTGAAGGCCAGGTTGTGCCGGCAGCGCAGGGTGTCCGGGTGGTCGGGCCCGGCGGCCCGCTCCCGTACGGCGAGCACCTGGGTGTACAGCTGGTGGGCCTCGAAGTGCCGCCCGAGCCGGCCGAGGACGTAGGCCATCTCCTGGCGGGCGGCGAGCGTGTCCGGATGCCCGGCGCCGAGGGCGCGTTCGCGGCCCTCGGCGACGCGCCCGTACTCGCGCAGGGCGTCCGCGGGGCGCCCGGTGCGGCTGAGCGTGAAGCCGACCTCGTACCGGCTGGCGAGGGTGTCGGGGTGGTCGGGCCCGAGGAGGTGCTCACGCTCGGCGGCGACGGCGCGGTGCACCTCGCCCGCCTCGGCCCAGCGCCCGGCCCGCCCGAGGCTGAGACCGTCATTGTGCCGGGAGACAAGGGCGGCGACGGCGGACGGCGCGGGCTCGGGCCGCCGGGGTGCTGGCTCGGGCGCGGGCCGGGGCACGGCGGTGTGGCGGCCGGCGGGCCGGGGAATCCATGCGCCGGTCAGACCGGCGGAGGCGTCCGGGGGCGCGCTGCGCAGGGTGGCGCCGGTGGCCTTGTGCCCGGTGGTCATGCCGCGGGTCCACGAGGGCAGGGCGGAACCGGAGGGGGCGGTGCCGCCCCGCCCGCGGGAGGCGGCGGCACCGCGCCGCACCTGGGGCGAGACGACGGTGGGCACGTACGCGCCGGGCCCGCTGCGCCCGGCGGTGATGCGCCGGGCGAGCTCGCGGGCGTCGCGGGGCCGGTCGTCGGGGCTCTTGGCGAGCAGGTCGAGGACGATGCGGTCGAAGTACCCGGGAAGCTCGCCGCGGCGGCGGCGCGGCGACTCGGGCACGGTGTCGCGGTGGCCGACGAGGACGGCCCAGGCGTCGTCCATGTCGAACGGGGGCGCGCCGGTGGCGAGTTCGTACAGGACGCAGCCGAAGGAGTACAGGTCGCTGCGCCGGTCGACCTCGGCGCCGCTGATCTGCTCGGGCGACATGTAGTGCGGGGTGCCCATGGCGATACCGGTGCCGGTGAGGCGGGAGGTGAAGCCGATGTCGTGGCCGAGCCGCGCGATGCCGAAGTCGCAGATCTTCACGGTGCCGTCGCTGAGCCGCATGATGTTGGCGGGCTTCAGGTCGCGGTGGACGATGCCTTGTTCATGGGTGTAGGCGAGGGCGGAGGCGACCTGGTCGGCGATGTCGACGACGTCGGCGACGGGCAGGGGGTGCTGCTTGTTGTCCTCCAGGAGCTCGCTCAGGTTCCGCCCTTCGAGGAACTCCATCACCAGGAACAGCACCCCGTCGTGCTCGCCGAAGTCGTGCACGACGGTGACCCCGCGGTGCTGGAGGGCGGCGGCGACCCGGGCCTCGCGGCGGAACCGCTCGCGCAGGACGCGGGTGAAGGACTGGTCGTGCTGGGGCCCGAGGGGCTTGAGGCACTTGACGGCGACCTTGCGGCCGAGCGACTCGTCGTGCGCCCGCCACACCTCGCCCATGCCGCCCCGCCCGATCAGGTCGAGCAGCCGGTACCGGCTCTGGATCAGCCTGGTGTCCGCCATCGCGTGCCGTCGCCCCCGTTGTTTCGCTGCGCCCTCCCCGGCCCGTCCAGTATGGCGTCCCGCGTGTCGACTTCGTACGGGACTCGGCGCGGGTCGGGGCGGCTGCCGGGGCCGAGCCTGGCCATGGCGCGCAGGATGTGCTTCGGGGGGAGTTGCCAGCGCACACGGGTGGGTATGCGGCGCAACAGGGTGCCGGTGGTGACCAGGCGGCGGGTGACGGCGGGCGGCGGCGGTGCGGGCCTGCCGTAGAGGGCGTGGGCGTAGGAGGGCAGCGACGCGTACGCGAGCCCGGCGACGCGCCGCCACAGCAGGGCGCGCGCGGGAACGAGGAGGGCGGGGGTGGGCGGGCACCGCAGGAAGTCGTCGACGGCGCGGGCGTCGGCGCCGACCGCGAGCCGGTCCCGTACGGACGCGAAGTAGCGGGCGAGTTCGGCGGCCGAGGCCGGCACGGAGTCCGGGTCGAGACCGACGAGGCGGGCGCTCTGCCGGTGTTCGGCGACGTAGCGGTCGACGTCGGCGGCACTGAGGCGGATGCCGGAGCGACGCACGACGTGCACATAGGAGTCTATTTCCGCGCAGTGCACCCACAGCAGGAGCTCGGGCTCGTCGACGCCGTACCTCTCGCCCGTGTCGGGGTCGGTGGCGGACAGCATCGTGTGGATCTTCCGGACCCGGGCACCGGCCTTCTCGGCTGCGGCCGTGGTGCCGTACGTGGTCGTGCCCACGAAGTCGGCGGTGCGCCGCAGCCGCCCCCAGGCGTCCTTGCGGAAGTCGGAGTTCTCCATCACGCCGCGGACGGCGCGCGGGTGCAGCGCCTGGAAGTAGAGCGCCCGCACGCCTGCCACCCACATCATGGGATCACTGTGCAACTGCCAGGTGACGGACGAGGGCCCGAAGAGCCCGACGTCCGCGTCCTTCGCTGCTTCCCCCATCGCTGCTTCGCCCATTGCCGCTTCCCCCCTTGCCGCTTCCCCCATTGCCGCTTCGCCCTCTTGCTGTCCCCCCATACCGCTGCCTCCTCCCGGGGCAGGTTAGTCGGCGCCCCGTCGGGAAGGGACACCCGGTTACGGTGGCACCATGTCCCGACCGTCCCCCCTGTCTCCGCTGCACCGTTTCAACGAGCAGCACCCCTGGAGCCACAACGATCACTACGGCCCGTGGGTCGAGGACCGTGTGACGGAGGCGGGGGCGCGCGAGGTGCTCGACGTCGGATGCGGAACCGGGAACCTCGTGGCGCTGCTTCGCGCCGGGGGCGGGGTCGGCGCCGTGACCGGACTCGAACCGGACCCGGCGACCGCCCGCGCCGCGGCGGAGCGGTTCGCCGGGGACGCCGCGGTGACCATCGTCCACGGCGACTTCGCGGGCCGGGACCGACGGCGCCGCTGGGACGCCATCACCCTCGTGGCGGTCCTGCACCACCTCCCCCTGGCGCCCACGCTCAGGGACCTGCGCACCAGCCTGACGCCGGGCGGACGCCTGGTGATCGTGGGCTGCTACCGCGAGGCGGGCCCGGCCGACCACATCGCCACGCTCCCGGCGGCCCTGGCGAACCCGGTCATCGGACTCCTCAAGCACCCGTCCCGCGCGGCGGCACCGCCCCGGCACATGACGGCGCCCACCACCGCGCCGAAGGAGACGCTCCGGGAGATCCGCACCGCCGCGGCACGGGAACTTCCGGGGGCGCGGGTGCGCAGGCGCCTCTTCTGGCGGTACTCCTTGGTGTACGACGGCCCGTCGGTGTGCGACGCGCCATCGTTGTACGACGCCCCGTCCTGAGAGGGTCCGGCGGTTCAACGCCGGACCCGGGGCATCCCGAGCCCGATCCACGAGATGATCTCCCGCTGGATCTCGTTGTTGCCGCCGCCGAAGGTGAAGATGACGGCGGACCGGTACCCGCGTTCCAGTTCGCCGTGCAGGACGGCGCCCGCCGAGTTCTCCTTGAGGGCGCCCGCCGAGCCGACGATCTCCATCAGCCAGGCGTAGGCGTCGCGGCGGGCCTCGGAGCCGTACACCTTGACGGCGGACGCGTCCTGCGGGGTGAGGGTGCCGTCCTGGACGGCGTCGACCAACTGCCAGTTGAGGAGCTTCATGGCGTCCAGCCTGGTGTGGGTGCGGGCGAGGCCGCGGCGCACCCAGGGCAGGTCGATGACGCGGCGGCCGACGGCGAGCTTGGTCCCGGTGGCCCACCGCTGGACGTCGTGCAGGGCGCGGACGGCCGTGGTGCCGTGAGCGGCGAGGGTGACGCGTTCGTGGTTGAGCTGATTGGTGATCAGGCGCCAGCCCTTGTTCTCCTCGCCGACGCGGCGGTCGGCGGGCACGCGGATGTTCTCGTAGTAGCTGGCCGTGGTGTCGTGCGAGGCGAGGGTGTCGATGAGGGTGCAGGAGTAGCCGGGGTCCGACGTCGGCACGAGCAGCATGGTGATGCCCTGGTGCGGCGGGGCCTCGGGGTCGGTGCGGACGGCGAGCCACACCCAGTCCGCGGTGTCGCCGTTGGTGGTCCAGATCTTCTGGCCGTCGACGGTGTAGTGGCCGGTGTCCACGTCGCCCTCGCGCACCGCGCGGGTCTTGAGCGAGGCGAGGTCGGTGCCCGCGTCGGGCTCGCTGTAGCCGATCGCGAAGTCGATCTCGCCGGAGAGGATCCGGGGCAGGAAGTAGGCCTTCTGCTCGTCGGACCCGTACCGCATGAGCGTCGGGCCGACGGTGTTGAGGGCCATCAGGGGCAGCGGCACACCGGCCTGGGCCGCCTCGTCGAAGAAGACGAACTGCTCCATGGGCGTGAGCCCGCGGCCGCCGTACTCCTCGGGCCAGCCGACACCGAGCCAGCCGTCGGCCCCGAGGCGGCGGACGGTCTCGCGGTAGAACCGCTTCCTGTCGGCGGGCTCGGCGTGGCGGGTGTACGCGTGGTCGGGCACGAGTCCGGCGAAGTACGTGCGCAGTTCGGCGCGCAACCGCTGCTGCTCAGGCGTGTATGCGAGGTGCACGGCCCCTCCTGTCGTCCCTGCGCCCGCCCTTGTCGTGGCGCTGCGGCTTGACGGCGGACACCGTAGAACGTGTTCCAGTAAGGCGGAAGGGCGATGACGCCGGGACCGGCCCGGGACTGCTCGGACCTCGGCTGCGGGGGGCCTCGCCGGGGGCCTCGGCGCCGTCACGACGGAATCCCGTGCGCCCCCTGGGACGCTGAGGCATGACGAAAGATCAGCCGGGCGCCGCGGCGGGCGCCGAGACCCCCGGGCGGCGCGTCGGCGACCGCCACCCCCTTGCCCTGGTCCTGTTCGCGCTCACCGCGGTGAGCGGCATCGTGGACGCCGTCACCTTCCTGGGGCTCGGCCGGGTGTTCGCGGCGAACATGACCGGCAATGTCGTGGTGATCGGATTCGCGGCGGCGGGGGCGCCCGGGTTCTCGGTCGTCGGCTCCCTGGTCTCGCTCGGCGCGTTCCTGGTGGGAGCGGGCGCGGCGGGGCGGCTCGCGCGGGCGTTCGCGGGGCGGAGCCGGGTGGCCTGGGTACGGACCGCGCTCGGCGCCGAAGCCGTGCTCCAGGGCGCGGCGACGATCCTGGCGTTCGTGAGCGCGCAGGAGGCGACGGGCACCACGCACGGAGCGGACGTCACCGACCTGACGGGCACGGCCTACGTCCTCATCGGGCTGCTCGCCCTGGCCATGGGCCTGCGCAACGGCACCGTACTGAAGCTGGACGTACCGGCGCTGACCACGACGGTGCTGACGCGGACGCTGACCGGGCTCGCCGCCGAGTCCCGGCTCGCGGGCGGCCGGGATCCGCTCGCGGCCCGGCGGACCGCTGCGACGCTCGCGATGGCCGCGGGAGCCCTGGCGGGTGCGTGGCTGATCCTCCGGCACGGAATGGGGTGGCCGCTGCTGGTGAGCACGGTTGCGGTGGCCCTTGCGGCGTGCGTGTACCGGGAGCGGTGGCAGCGAGGACAGGGCGGCGGCGGACCGGGCCCCGGCGGCCGACGGCGGGTCCGGCGGCAGCGGGTCCCGTGACGGCGGGGCCGGTGACGGCAGCGGCGCGATGAACCTCTCCCTCCCCGCGGGCACCGCCCGGCAGAACAACGCCCGGCCGGGCACCGGCGACTGGGCCACCCAGCCGGGGAAGCCGGCCGCCGAGCCCGTGCAGCGCAAGTGGGTCCAGTTGTCGGCGGGGCGGGCGGGGGCTCTGGACCCGGTCGTGGTGAACGGTGCGGGCTTCACCCTCTACCGCTTCGACGAGGATACGGCGCAGCCCTCCCGGTCCACCTGCAGCGGCGAAGGACACCAGGCCCGGTGACACCAACGACCAGGGCGTGGGCGGCACCTGGTTCGGCGTGACCCCGGACGGGGCGAAGTCGGGGCAGCCCGCCGACGGTGCGGGCCAGGCAGGCCCCGTCGCCCCCGGCCACCAGCGCCAACCTCTTCGACGACCCGGGCTTCCCGGGTGACGGCGTCGCCCAGGGTGTCGCGGGCAAGGGCTGCCAGAACGTCATGCGCCCGAGGGTCGCGTCCTCCGTGTCCGCCTCCGGCTCGCTGAAGCTCTGGTCGAAGGCCAACTGCAAGGGCGAGTCGAAGAAGATCGCCGGTGACGTGGCCGGCCTGCGCACCATCGGGTTCGACAACAAGACCACCTCCGTCGAGTTCGGCTGACCGGCCAGCGGCGCGGAGACAGGCGGTGGCCGGACCCTAGGGCCTGTCGTCAAACTCCCTCCTGCCACGTGACGCCATGCACGCTCCCCCAAGCTCTCGGCTGCGCTCGAGCAGGGAGGTGCCCCCTCTCGCCGCACGGGCCCAGACCCAAGTACGTCCAGTACGAGGGCCTGTGCCCGGCACGCCGAGAGCACGCACCTGACGCCACGTGGCCGCCCTCCGGGCGACGAAGGGAGTTTGCCGACAGGCCCTAGACCGCCTCCCGCGTCCGGACCCGAGCCACATGCCCGTCCGGCCGGATCAGCACCGAGTCCACCCCGGCCCAGCCGGCGGGCACCTCGGTCGGCGGCCCCTCATGGACGATCACGTCCGAGGGGCCGTCGGCCTGCGCGCCGCCCGCGAGGTCGAGCAGGACGTGCCGCCCCGCACGCAGCAATCCGAACAGCTCCGCGCCGCTCGCGAGCCGCAGGTTCGGGGCGCGGCGGCCGGTGAGCGGGTGCGCGTCACCGTCGGCCGGGTACGCCACTCCCAGGCCGGAGAGCCCTTCGGCGAGCCGCCGGGAGAACTCCGGCACGGTGGCGATCGTGTCGCTGAGCAGGCTCCGCAGGGCGACCCCGTCGCCGGAGTAGGCCGTCATGAGGGCGGTCTGGGCACGGGTGGCCCTGAGCAACTCGGCGCCCACCGGGTGCCGTTCGAGGTGATAGGTGTCGAGCAGGCCCTCCGGCGCGTCGCCGCGGACGGTGGCGGCCAGCTTCCAGCCGAGGTTGGCGGCGTCCTGCACGCCGACGTTGAGGCCGACCCCGCCCGCGGGGAAGTGCATGTGCGCGGCGTCGCCCGCGAGCAGCACCCGGCCCCTGCGGTACGTCTCCGCCTGCCGCGCCGCGTTGCCGTACCGCGAGAGCCACCGCGGATCGCGCATGCCGAAGTCCTCGCCGACGATGCGGACGACCTTCGCCCGCAGTTCCTCGAAGGTCAGCTCCCCCGGCCAGTCCTGCCGCACGTCCTGCGGGGTGTGGCCGACGAAGCGGTGGACGCCGCCGGGCAGCGGTACGCACATCAGGCCGCCGCGGGGCGTGGCCACGCTGACCACGGGCCGGGCGGGCGGCGCGGCCAGGACGACGTCGCCGAGCCACCCCCACACGGTGGCGTCGCTGCCGGGGAAGCCGATGCCCGCGGCGTCGCGCACGGTGCTGCGGGTGCCGTCGCAGCCGACGACGTACGCCGCTTCCGTCTCGTACGGGCCCTGCGGCCCCGTCACCGACACGCGCACGCCGGACGCGTGCTCGGTGAGGGCCGTCACGCGGTGGCCGCGCCGGATGTCGGCTCCGGCGGCGTGCGCGTGTTCCGCCAGTAGTTCTTCGGTACGGGCCTGCGGGATCGCCAGGGTGAACGGGTACGGGGTGTCGAGGACGGCGAAGTCGAGCCGGTTGTCGAGCGACGCGAAGTGCCCGTCCGGCAGGCGCAACCCCTCGGCGAGGAACGGCTCGACGACGCCGCGGCAGGCGAGGACCTCCAGGGTGCGGGGGTGCAGGGTGAGCGCCCTGGAGTGGGGCGAGGGGGTGGCGCGCTGCTCCAGGACGGTCACCCGGACGCCCCCGAGGCGCAGTTCGGCGGCGAGCCACAGGCCGACGGGGCCCGCTCCCACGATGACGACGTGGCGGTCCTGCGGCTGCGGGTGCACATAGGGGTGCGAGTGCGGCTGGTCCATGGGCGCGGGCCTTCCTTCGAGAACGACTCTGCATTCTTGGTCACTGACGTTCTTGGTCACTGACCAAGAACTCTGATCGTCAGTAGACTAGGTCAGTGACCAAAAAGCAAGGGACGGCCGCACGGGCCGAGAGCGGCCACCGCGCGGGCCTGACGCCGGGGGCAGTGGCGCGCGCGGCGCTCGGCCTGCTCGCCGACAAGGGCGCCGACGGCGTGTCGGTGCGGGGCACGGCGGAGCGTCTCGGCGTGCGCATGAACACGGTGCTGTGGCACGCCAAGACCAAGACGCGGCTCCTGGAGCTGATGGCCGACGCGATCGTGGCGGAGATCCCCCTCGACGGCCTGCCCGCGGACCCGCGGGCACGCGTGCGCGAGCTGCTGAGCCGCTACCGCGCGGTGCTCCTCGCGCACCGCGACGGCGCGCGCATCGTGGCCGGTACGTACGCGGCCGAGCCCGCCACGCTGCGCTTCGCCGAGGCGCTCACGGCCGCGCTCCTTCAGGGGCCCCGGGGCGAGCGCGAGGCGGCCTGGACGGCCTGGGACCTGCTGTACTTCGTCCTCGGTCTGACCCAGGAGGAGCAGTCCGTGCCCGCCGCGGACGACACCCGTCTCGACCGTGCCGTGGCGGCGGGCGACTATCCGTCACTCCGCCGCCTCGCCCCGCACCTGCGCGACACGTCCTTCGACGGCCGCTTCGCGCACGGCCTCGACCTGCTGCTCGGCCCGGAGGCCGACCAGCGGCACGCGCGGCCCTAGAGCCTGTCGTCGTCCGCCGCCTCCCGCAGCGCGGCCACGTCGATCTTCTGCATCTTGAGCATCGCCGCCATGGCCCGCTGTGCCCGCGCCGGGTCGGGGTCGGCCATCAGACGGCCGAGCTCGGCGGGAACGACCTGCCAGGACAGACCGAACCTGTCCTTGAGCCAGCCGCACTGGCTCTCCTGGCCGCCGTCGGCGGTGAGCCGCTCCCAGTAGTAATCGACCTCTTGCTGGTCCGCGCAGTCGATCGCGAAGGAGACGGCCTCGTCGAAGGTGAACTCGGGGCCGCCGTTGATCGCCGTACAGGGCTGACCGTCCAGCGAGAACTCGACGGTCAGGACCGTGCCCGCCGGGCGCGGTCCGGCCTCGCCGTGGTACGACACCCGCGTGATCTCCGAGTTCGGGAACACGGAGACGTAGAACGCGGCGGCCTCCTCGGCCTGGGTGTCGAACCAGAGGTTGGGCGTGATCCTGGGCATGGCTCTCTCCTGTTCCTCGCCACGGAACGCCTCGCGTCCGTGCCGCTTGCCGGGGTGGCTCCCCTGTTCTGTCATGACCGTCACCCGGGGCAGAACTCATCGCCGGAGCGTTGAGGGAGTCCTCGGTGAGAGCCGCCGGGCGCGCAGGCCTCGGGTCTGCTAGGTGCGCAGGGCCTCGGTCAGGGCCGCTTCGAACTCCGCGGTCGTGGTGTCATCGGGGGCGGCGAGGGCGTTCTGTGTGAGGGTGCGCAGCCACGGCGTGAACCACGACTCCGGGCGCGCGGGCGGCTCGACGCCGTCCCAGTCCGGCTCGGGTCCGGCGAGCCGTGCCACCAGCAGGGCCACCCGGTACACGTCACGGACCAGGGGCGGCATGCGGGGATCGTCGCCCCAGCCCGGCTGGTGCAGCAGCAGGGGCCGCGGGTCGTCGACCGACGTGACGCCGTCGATGTCGATCAGGCGTCCGTGCCCCCGGCCCGCCGCGACGCCGTACACGAAGTTCTTCCAGTTGGTGTCGCCGTGCGCGAGGCCCATCTCGTGCAGCAGGGCGTGGCCGGACACCACGTCGTGGAGCAGTTCGGCCCGCTGCCGGGACGAGGGGACCTGGCAGCCCGCGTAGTCCGGTTCCTCGGCGAGGAGGTGGTCGCCGGTCTGCGCTCCGCCGTCGCGCAACAGGAAGGGTGCGGCGAGCCGCGTGTACAGGACCCCCACGGCTTCCTCGCCCTCGCCCACGACGGCCCGGGGCCACAGCAGGACGCGGTCGGCCGTGCGGCGGGCCGGGCTGGGCAACGCGGCGACGCGGGAGAGGAGTTCGCGGTACGGGGCGAGGGGGCGCACGGGGTTGCGCGGGCGCTCCTGCGGTGACGAGGCACCGCTCGCGCCGTGGGCGCCGGGGGTCGGGCCGGTTTCGAACAGCTTGGCCAGGTACCCCTCTTTGGAGAGGTGGTGGCGGACCGGGCGGATGTGCCGCGGCGTGCCGGGCAGCGGGTGGTCGTCGTCCACGAGGTCGGCCCGCGGCACGAGGTCGATCAGGGGGTGGGTGGGGGAACTCGGCTCCGGGCGGCGCCGCGCGTACCGCGTCGGCCGCTGCGCTCGGTACAGCCGCTGCGTCGGCTGCGGTTGTACCGTCGGCGTCGGCGTCGGCTGCGGTTGTGGCTGCTGTGTCGGCTGTACCGTCTGCGTCGACGGTGGCTGCCACGGCGGTTGCTGTGTGGGCTGTACCGGCTGCGTGGGCTGTATCGACTGGGTGGGCTGTATCGACTGGGTCGGCTGGGTCGGCTGCGGTTGCTCCCGCGCGGGCCCCCGAGGCGCCGGCCCCGGAGGGGGAACCGGTGCGGCAGGAGGGTACGGAGTGGCCCCGGCGTGCGGGTCGACCGACCGCACCAGGGCAGCCGCCGACTCGCTCAGCGGTGTCCGCTCCGCCCGTCGCCACGGCGTCACGAGGACACGTCGTACCAACGGCGAGACGGCGATGACGACCACGCTCGCCGTCGTCCCCTCGGGGCCGTCGGCCTCCGCGGCACTCGCCACGAGCAGCGCGCCCGCCGCCGGGTACACGAGCTGCGCCACCGCCCGGTCCAGGGCCGCGGGCGCCCCCGCCGCCCGGCCGCCCAGCCACAGCGCGAGGACCACGAGCACGGGGACCCCGAGAACGAGGCCCCCGACGACGCTCTCGTCCACCTGCCGCGGCACGTCCCAGCGGGCGTTGACGTCCCACCCCCAGCAGGCCGCCTGGCTGCCCGCCCAGACCACGGCGAGCAGCAGCCACAAGGTGGCGTGGCGCCGCCGCGCCCGCGCCCGCAGCCCGCGCAGTTCGCGGACGCGCGCGGCGAGGTACACCCCGCGGGCGGATTCGCCGCCCGCCCGCGTGCGCCGCCGCCGCAGTTCCCCCGCCGCGGCCGTGTACCGGCGGACGTCGGTGGCGGCCGTGTCCATGGCGTGGCGCGGCGCCTCGGCGAGGAGCTGGGCGGCGACGACGGCGGCCACCAGCCACCAGCCGGGCGTCACGGACGTCACGTCGGTGCCCTCACCCGGTGCCGGAGCCGGACGACGCGCCGGGCCACGACTCGTGGTGGCCGAACCAGACGACCGCCGCGGCGCGGTCGTCGTTCCGGTCGTTGCGCCGCACCGCCAGCGAGCCGAGGAACTCCAGCGGGGTCGGCGGAGCCGCCCAGAACCGCCCGAGGAAGGCCCGTACGTGCTCGTCGCGGCCGTCCCGTGCCAGTCCGTCGGTGGTCAGGGCGAGCACCTCGCCGTCGCCGACACTCAGCGCCTGGAGTTCGAGGGCCGCGTAGTTGCCGGGGAGGGCGGCGGTGGGGGCCAGTTCGTCGGCGTGGCCGGGGAAGACCGGGGCGAGGGTGCCCGCGCGCAGCCGCCACGCGGTGGAGTCGCCGACGCGCGCCACCACGGCGGGGACGCTCCCGCCGGGCGGCACCCGGGTCGCGAGTGCGGCCACCACGAGCGTGGTGCGGAAGTCGCCGTACCCGTCCCGCCGTTCGCGCCGGCCGTCCTTCGCACGCCGTCGGAACTGCGCGTCGAGCGTGGCCGCCACGTCGGCGACCGCCCCGCGCACGCGCTCCGCCAGCCGGACCTCGGACGGGTCCGGGTCCGGCGCCGGGCGCCACTCGGCCCTGAACGCCGTCACCGCCACCCGGGCGGCCGCGCGGGCGGCACGCCCCGCGTCCTCGGACCGGCCCACACCGTCCGCGACGGCCAGGAAGCAGATGCCGGTCACGGCGTCCGACCACAGGGCGAAGGCGTCGTTGCAGTTGTCGCGGGGACGGCAGGTCTCCGCGGCCACCGCGCCCGCGCGCACCGTGACCGCGCCCGTCTGCCCGCCGTCGTACGCGAGCAGCGGCAGGGCGGCCTCCGCGTCACCGGCGAACAGCGGTGGCTCGTACCAGGGTGTCTCCATGGCGTCCACGGCCGGGAAGTCGGACATGCGCAGCCGCTCTCCTCAATAGTCCTGCCTGGTCCTCATCAGTCGTCACTAGTCGTCGGCAGTCGTCAACAGTTGCCAGTAGTCATCACCCAGTCGTCAGTAGGCGTCAGTAGTCGTCTTCGTAGGGCCGTACCGTGCCTTCGGGCGGGACGACCTGCTCGGAGTCCGCCGCCACGCTGCGGGCCACCGAGCCGAAGACGAGTTCGGCGAACCGCTCGATGGCCTGGGCGGGCGAGTCGCTGCGGCGGGCCAGGTAGGCGGCGCTCGGGTCGGCGGCGATCGACGCGAGGACGGCGGGGTCCACGCGGCCGTACCCGTAGGGGACGAGCAGGACCCTGCGGCCGGGCCCCCCGCTGGCGAGGAGCGCCTGGTGCTCAGCCCGCCAGCCGCCCGCGCGGTCCCGGCGGGCGTTGGGGCGGCCGTCGGTGAGCATGAAGACCAGCGGCGGGCGGGCCGATTCCAGTCCGGCCAGGTCGTGGGCGACGGTGCGCGCGGTGGCCTCGAAGATCTCCGCGAACGACGTCGGCCCCGAGGCGTACAGCTCCGGCACGGCCGTCGTCGACGTCAGCCGGGTGAGGGGCAGGTCCACGCGGGCGTCCTCGGCGAAGGAGAGCACCGAGAGGCGTACCGCCCGCCGGATCGTGGGGTCCTTGGCGAGGCGGGCGAGGAGTTCGCGCAGCACGGTGTTGACCACTTCGATCGCGGTGACGGGACCGGCGGGCTCCACCATGGACCCCGACCTGTCGGCGAGTACGTAGAGGGGCAGGACGTTCATGCGCCGCTCCTCGGCGCGAGCAGCACCAGGGCCTTCTCCGTCCGGCCTGCCCGCTGCCTCGGCAGCCTCACCACTTGCAGGACGTTGCCGGAGCGCGCCGGATGGTCGTCGAGGGTCACGCTGCGCTCCATGTCGACGAGGGCGGTGAAGTCGGCGGAGCCGCGCCGCTCCAGCTCGCCCTCGCCCTCCTTGGCCTCCCCCAGTTCGGCGAGGGCGCGCAGGGCGTGGGTGCGGACCACGGCCATGAGCTGCCCCCAGACACTGCCCTCGGCCGCCTCGGAGACATACGCCGACGCGGCCAGGTGGTGGGCGGTGACGACCCAGCCGCCCGGGTCCTTGGCGGCCGCGGCGGCGGGGCCGAGCGCGTCGTACTCGGCGAGCAGGCGCAGCCGTGCCGTCCAGCCGGGTACGTAGGTGACCTGCGCGTGTTCGACCAGGGCCACCCTGCGCAGGGCGCCGAGGAGTTCGGCGACGGTCGGCAGCAGGCGTTCCACCGCTTCGCGCGGGGGCAGGTCGGACGGCAGCGGGGAGAGGGTCAGGCCGGGCAGCAGGGTGACGTCCGCGCAGCGCAGGGCGGTGATGTCCACCGCCGTCGTCCCCCACAGGTCCCGCTGTTCGCCGCGCTCCGCCGTGCCCGCCCGCACCCACTCGGCGAGCAGACGGCAGACGATCTGGCGCGGGCCCGCTGCGGCCGTCGCGATCAGACCGAACAGCGGGGCTGCGGCGCCGTCGTGACGCGGTTTCAGGTCTTCGGGAGCGACGGGGGCGGCGAGCACGGTGGCGAGGTCCGCGCAGAGGGTGCGGGCCAGGGCCGCGTGACCTGGTGCTTCGGGTGCTCCCAGGCCTCCGGACGCTTCGGTGGCTTCAGAAGGTTCCACTGAAGGGGTCCTTGCTCTCGTCGTACGTCAGGCCCGACTTCATCTCCTCCTCGAAGACCCAGCCGGGGTCGGCGTCGATCAGGTCCATGAACCGGGTCTTCTTGCGGCGCTCGGGGCGTTTTCTGTGGAAGCGCAGACCGCCCGTCTCATCGAGGGACACCCACACCTGTCCCTGCGGCACGTGGGCGAGCGTGCCGTAGGTGCGGCGCGCGTCCTGCTCGACGGGCTCGGCGTACTCAGGATCCGGTACCTCGGCGTCGGGCACTTCCCAGTACAGCGTGATGCGGCGCGAAGGCACGTGCAGGAGCAGCCCGCCCGGCGGGACCGGATCGCCCGCGAAGGCGAGCGGCTCGCGTTCCCGGAAGCCGACACCGACCTGATACACGTCACGGCGAAGGGTGTAGCGCAACCTGGCAGGCTCGCCGTCCCGCTCCGGCGGCATGACGAGCCCGTCGTGCTCGTCCACGGCCTCGACCAGAGGGCCTTCGAGCTGCCAGCCCGGGTCGCCTTTGCACAGCAGCAACGTGAGGCGTTCCTCTTCATTGATCTCGAAACGGGCGTGCACGCCGACCGCGGCGAGTTGGTCCGCTTCCTCCCGGTGCATCAGGGTGGTCGCCCACAGCGCGTCGTCGGACGGGCTGAGCTCCGCCATGGCGACGTCCAAGCGGTACACGGCGAACACCGCGCGCATGGAGTAGGTGGCCAGGCCCTCGGCACGGGCGTGACCGCCGGGCTCCGGTTCCAGAGGCTGCCCGCGCCGGAACAAGGGGACGGGGTCCACCTCCCGCGGAGTCAGTCGCAGATGGAAATCGGCCGCCAGGTTCACGTGCAGCCGACTGGCGTCCACGTCCAGGTAGGAGATGCCGCGAAGCAGCTCGGGCACGATCTCGGCGTCGTCGGCGTCCGGGCTGAGATCGGCGACCGCTTCGAGGTACACGCCCCCGACGGCGGTGCCCGTCTTGGCGAACTCCGCGTCGAACTCGACCTCGAAGGTCGGGGCGAGCAGGTCGCTCTCGAAGCGGCGCCGCAGGGCGTCCTCGATGCCCCGGCGCAGTACCGCGGAGTGCATCGAGCCGCCGGACAGAAGCACCCTGTCGACGCTCTCGCCCGTGCCCTGCGTCACTTCGAGGCCACCGCGCGCGATGCCCCCGGCCAGCCAGACGACTTCCGCGACGAGGTCGCGTACCCGGTCGGCGAGTTCGTCGGCGGTGACCGTCACCTCCGTGGTCGTCGGACGCACGGGCGTCAGACCGTCCGTGTCCGCCGGCCAGACGAAGGTGACGTCACCGGGGAGGGGAGCGCTGCCGTCGGGAGTGGGGACGGTGACGCGGACCGCCTTGGGCGCTGACGACCCGAGGCCTTGCCGCTTCACCGCCTCGGCCGCCTCCCACAGCGCGTGGAAGAGCTCCCTGCGAGGTGCGGCCTGCTCCACGCCCCGGAACCGAGTGTCGCCCGGCAGGATGTCGAACTTGCCGCGCAGCAGGGTGAAGAGCTCGGCCGTGAGACGGTCACCGCCGACGTTGAGGCGCCCGCCGGACGCGAGGACCTGGGGCTGCAGTTTGTAGAACCGGCCGGAGCTCCGGCCCGCCGCTGCCGGGGTCGCGTCGACCACGACCACCTTGATCAGGGCGCAGTCGAAAGTGCCGCCGCCCAGGTCGAGGACCAGCAGGTTCTCGTGCCAAGCGCGGGCTTCGGCCCAGTCCTCCGGGGACTCCCAGGCGCGGGGGCCCTCGGGGCACCGGGAGTGCAGTGTGAACGCCTCCACGCCGAGCAGGAAGTCCGCGCCGAACCGCTTCATCATGGAGAAACCGGCGGCGGCGACCGCCTCGTCGATGTGCATCTCGACCTTATCCGCGAGCGGGCGCAGGATCTTGAGCAGGTCCTCGCGCTTGTCCGGCGGCAGCTTGGTGGGGAAGGTCACGCTCAACGAGCCGATGGCGCGAGGCAGTTCCAGCTCGGCGGCCACGACCTCAGCGAACCGCCGGTAGATCCGGGGGAAGAGCTCCCGGCCCTGGAACACCGTACCCGGCACGACCGTGTCCAGGTCGGCCAGATGGCGCTTGACCCCACGTACGCGCGCCCCCGTGGCATCACCCGCGAAGTCGACGCTGTCGCCGGTCACGACGAGGTCGCTGGAGCGAGGCTCGGTGTGGCTGAGGTGGTGCACGTCGAGCGGCGCCGTGGCGAAGATCTCGCGCCAGGCCGCGCCCCTGACCCGGGGGATGCCTACAGTGCGGCTCTCGATCTCCCTTACGGGATCGGTGGAGTTGCCGGCGCCGAAGAGCTGGACCGGGAGTAGGCCCTTGGCCCGTTCCACGCCGGTGGCGGGCAGCGCCGCTTCGCTGCTGGTCACCCTACGGAGGTCGAACACGCCGCAGACCGCGCGGCTGGTACCGAAGTCGAAGAACGCGCTGATGAGGTCGGGGCCCTGAGTGTCCGCAGCGGTGCCGTCGGGCGTGGCCTGGGTCATGGGACGGTCTCCGATCTGGTCCGGGTCGAGCCGGAAGCTGCTGCGCGCCGACGGCGCGGGGACGCGGGACTCCGGTTGATGGCGGCGGTAGTGAACGACCACCGTCGGCGCGGCGGGCCTGCGCCGCCACGGGGTGAGGCGCAGGTCGGCGTCGGCCGCCGCGCCGTCGACGGGTGGGGTGAAGGTCGTGGTGCTGACGACCGCGGGGCCGTCCAGCACGTCGACGCGCTCTATGCGCCCTGGAACCGTGCCGCGGCGCAGTGCCAGGGCGGCACCGTCCGGCGTGCCATGGAGCTCCAGCGGCGGCCGGTCATGAGGCACTGCCCGCCCTCGCAGTCGAAAGGCGGTGCAGTTCCGCGCCGATCTGATGAAGCACCGCGACGGGCCCGCCCTCCTCGTTCACCAGCTCCATCCGCTGCTCCACGAGCAGTTCGCTCAGCGCCTTCTGGGTCCGTACGACATCGGGTTCGAAGGTGTCGACGAGTATCCGTTCCAGGAGCCGGGCCAGTTCCTCACGGGCCCGGGCGACCTGCCGGAAGTACACGCGTGGTGCGGGGCGACGCACGGGGTCGGAGTCGCCACGGGGACGGCCCGCCAGTTGGTGCAGGAGGCGTTTCGCCATCCCGGCGAGTTGTGCGGCTGTCTCTCCGTCCGCGCGCGCCCGCAGCTCGCGCCGGAGCTCATCGGCTTCCGGGGTGAGGGGTCCCGGCGGGGCGGAGCCCGGCGCGGGGACGGCGAACTCCGCGCTGGTGTGCGAGGCCCACCAGTGCGCGAGGGCGGCGGTCAGCTCGTCCCTGGTCTTGTCGAGCGCCCGCAGGCAGAGCGCCTCGACATCGAGGCCCTGCAAGGGTTCCAGGGCGTCGGTGACGGTCCGGTCCCCGGTGGCGACGCGTTCCAGGACGAGTCGCGCCTTGGTCCAGGCGTCGGCCGCGTACACGGCGCCGTCCGCCTCTTCCCTGCTGATGCGCCGCAGGTCCTCGATCGGGCGGGCGTCCTGCCGTGCCGCCTCCTCCTGGAGTTCGAGCGCCGCCTCGGTGGGGAAGTGCGCCCCGGCCTCCTCGATCAGCCGGATACCGTCCTCGATGAGCCGCTCGAACTCCTGCGTGTCGACATGCGCGGTGTCCTTGTTCGCCAAGTCCTCGATCAGGTCGCGCAGATGCCGGTAGCCGCCGTCGTCGAGCGCGCCCGTGACCGCGGCGCGCAGCTGCCCGCCGGTGGCGCCCGACGGATCCCAGGCCGCTGCGGCCCACACCTCCTTCGCGGGCTGCGCCCCCTTCCACACCTGCGGGTTCTTGGGGTCGAAGGCGAGCCAGGCGGCCTCGTCGGCGAAGGCCCAGGGCCCGCTGACGGCCCCGACCCGGGTCTCGCGCCCCGGGCGTCCCTGGGCGCCGAGGTCGCGCACCATCGCGGCGATCGCCGTCTCCAGGGCCCCCAGGGAGTGCGGATCCCGTGGGTTGTCGACATCGTCGAGGCGGGTGGCGACGAACACGCAGTGCGGATCGGGCGCCACCCGTGGCGTCGCGAAGGCGGTGCCGCCGCCGCAGGCCACGGTGAGCAGCGCGAGGTGCGCGCGGCTCTGCATCTCGGCGGCGATGACGTCCTCCAGGACGCCGCCGGGGTGCGTGCCGGGAGTGTCGACGATCACCACGGACCGGCCCGCGGCCCAGTGCAGTGGCCATACCCCGGCCGGGATGCTCACATCGGCCCGCGCACGGGCGATGATGGCGCTGCCACGCCCGTCGCGGAAGTTGAGGGAGCCCCCACGGTCCAACAGCTTCTGCTTCGAGAGCCGTTCCCCGTAACCGAGTTGCCTCGCCGCCTCCACCATCTCCTGTACCAGGGGAGCGTTCTGGTGCGGTGTCCGGCTCAGCTCCTCCAGGGTCCGCGGATCGTCGTCGTCCTCGATGTCGAGCAGTCGGCGCGCCCGGCGGCGGGCGCCCTCCTCGGTGAGGGTCAGGATCTCGTACGCGGGCGGGCCCGAGGGGCCTTCGCCCTGGACGAGCCGCAGCTCCGTGGTGACCGCGCTGATGTCTCCCGGGCCCACTTCGAGGATGTCGGTGCGGCCGAGCAGCAGACGCAGGGCCGTGGACTTCAACGAGGAGTTGGCGCCGAGCGCGACGATCCTGACCTCGCCCTCGCTCGTGCGCCGCAGCCGTTCCAGTACGTCCCCCAGTTGGTCGATCCGGTCGACCAGTACGGCCGATTCGCCCGGCACCCGCAGCCCATCCAGGCTCGTCGCCAGCTTCGTCAGTTTCCGGACCAGAAACGCATCCCCCATCGGGTGCCTCCCCCTTCGGCAACCAGGCCCTCAGAGTGAGCCCTTTTTCATGATTTTGATAGACATCCGGAGGTGAATTTCCGTCAGTCGTGCGGCACCACCGCGACCGGGCACGTCACGTGGTCCAGTGCCGAGTGCGCGGTCCGGCCGAGATGGGCCCCGGGCCCACCACGGCGTCCGATGACCAGGAGCGACGCGCCGGTGGCCGCCATCAGGAGCCGGTGCCCTGCGCGCCCGAAGCCGACCCGTTCGACGACGGTGACACGGGGATGGGTGCGCCGCCACGGCGCGAGGGCGGCGCCGAGCGCCTCCCGGCTACGCCGTTCGAGGCCGGTGAGGTCGGAGGGGAGCACGCGGTCGGGCGCGCACGCGTCGAGCGCCGCCATCGTCCAGGCGTGCACCACGTGCAGCGGCGCGCCGCGCGCGGCCGCCGCGTCGAAGGCGTACGCGATCGGCGCGTCACCGGAGCGCCACGGGTCGAGGCCGAGGACGACGGGCCGGTGCGGCATCGTCTGCGAGGGGGTGCCGTCGGCGGCGGGGGTGCGCGCGTCCTCCGGGCGTTCACCGGCGCGCACGAGGACCACCGGAGCGCTCGCGCGGGCGCTGACGGCGGCGGCGACCGAACCGACGGCGAGGCCGGGGGCCCCGGCGCGCCCGCGGGAGCCGAGGACGAGGGTGCCGGCCGCCGCGGAGGCGGCGAGCAGCGCCGCGACAGTGGGCCCGCTCGGGTGCTGGGCGTGGATCTCCAGGGCGGGGTGCACGTACGAGAGGGTGATGGCGGCCCGGTCGAGGACGCCCCGGCCGCGTTCGGCGCCGGGCAGCGCGCGCACCCGGGCGGGCGGCGCGGACGTGGGGGTGCCCGCGTGCAGCAGGCGCAGCGGCACCCCGTGCAGCAGGGCCTCCCTGGCCGCCCAGTCCGCGGCGTCCATGCTCGCCATGGAGCCGTCGATGCCGGCGGTGACCACGCGGGCCCCGGCGGTTCCGGGTAACCGGGTGCGTGCGTGGTGGTGCGGCCCGGTGGTCGTGCGGTGGTGGTTCATGGCGTGCCCCAGCGGTGGGTGGTCGGTCGGGTGCGGGGTCCGGCGGGTGCCTCGGGATGCGGGCCCTGCCGTGGCGCTGCTCAGTAGGGCCAGGACCAGTCCGCGACCTCGGGCAGGTCGATGCCGTGCTCGCGGATCCAGGCGTGGTGGCGGGTGCGCCGGTCGGCCATCTCCTGCCGCAGGGCCGTGGCGCGGACGGAGAGGCCGGGGACGCGGTCGATGACGTCCATGACCAGGCGGTACCGGTCGAGGTCGTTGCGTACGACCATGTCGAAGGGGGTGGTGGTCGTGCCCGCCTCCTTGTAGCCGCGCACATGCAGGTGGTCGTGGCCGGTGCGGCGGTAGGCGAGGCGGTGGATCAGCCACGGGTAGCCGTGGTAGGCGAAGATCACCGGCTTGTCGGTGGTGAACAGGGCGTCGTACTCGAAGTCGGCCATGCCGTGCGGGTGTTCCTCGCGCGGCATGAGCCGGGCGATGTCGACGACGTTGACGACGCGCACGGCGAGTTCGGGCAGGTGCTCGCGCAGCAGCGCCCCGGCGGCGAGGACTTCCTGGGTGGGCACGTCGCCCGCCCCGGCGAGGACGACGTCGGGGTCGCGCAGGCCGTCGTCGGTGCCGGCCCAGTCCCACACGCCGGCGCCGCGCGCGCAGTGGGCACGGGCCGCGTCCAGGTTCAGCCAGTCGAAGCAGGGCTGCTTGCCGGCCACGATGACGTTCACGTAGTCCCTGCTGAGCAGGGCGTGTTCGGCGACGGACAGCAGGGTGTTGGCGTCCGGCGGCAGATAGACGCGGACGGCCTCGGGGCTCTTGTTCAGGACGTGGTCGACGAATCCGGGGTCCTGGTGCGAGAAGCCGTTGTGGTCCTGGCGCCAGACGTGCGAGGTCAGCAGGTAGTTCAGTGAGGGGACGGGGGCGCGCCACGGCAGCGCGCGGGACGTCTTCAGCCATTTGATGTGCTGGTTGACCATGGAGTCGACGATGTGCACGAACGCTTCGTAGGAGGAGAACAGGCCGTGGCGGCCGGTGAGGAGATAGCCCTCCAGCCACCCCTGGCAGAGGTGTTCGGACAGGACTTCCATGACGCGGCCGTCGGTGGCGAGGTGCTCGTCGGTGGGCAGCGTCCGCGCCTGCCAGGCCTTGCCGGTCGCGGAGTAGAGCGCGCCGAGCCGGTTGGACTCCGTCTCGTCGGCGCCCATCACCCGGAAGTCGCGGCGCTCCGCGGTGTCGGCCATGACCTTGGCGAGCATCGTGCCGAGGACCTTGGTGGGCTCGTGCTGGGCCGTGCCGGGCTTGTCGACGGTGACGGCGAAGTCCTCCAGGGGGCGCAGCGGCAGAGCGCGGGTGAGCAGGCCGCCGTTGGCGTGCGGGGTGGCGCCGAGGCGGCGGTCGCCCGCGGGCACGCACGAAAGGACCTCGTCGGTGGGGCGGCCGTCGGCGTCGAACAGTTCCTCCGGGCGGTAGGAGCGCAGCCATTCCTCCAGCTGCCGCAGGTGCTCGGGGTTCTCCCGCACGCCCGGCAGCGGCACCTGGTGCGAGCGCCAGGTGCCCTCGACGGGGTCGCCGTCCACGTTCTTCGGCCCGGTCCAGCCCTTGGGGGTGCGCAAAACGACCATCGGCCAGGCCGGCCGCTGTCCGCGGGCGCCCGCGGAGCGTGCGCGTGCCTCGTGCTGGATCTCCGTGATCCGGTCGACGGCACGGTCGAAGGCGGCGGCGAGCTCGCGGTGGACGGTCGCGGGGTCGTCCCCGGACACGTGCAGGGGCTCGTGCCCGTAGCCGCGCAGGAGCGCGTCCAGTTCGGCCTCGGGGATACGGGACAGGAGCGTCGGGTTGGCGATCTTGTAGCCGTTGAGGTGCAGGACGGGCAGGACGGCGCCGTCGTGCACGGGGTCGAGGAACTTTCCCGAGTGCCAGCTGGTGGCGAGGGGCCCGGTCTCCGCCTCGCCGTCGCCGACCACGCAGGCCACGAGCAGGTCCGGGTTGTCGAAGGCGGCTCCGTAGGCATGTGCCAGGGAGTAGCCGAGCTCACCGCCCTCGTGGATGGATCCGGGGGTCTCGGGGGCGACGTGGCTCGGTACGCCGCCCGGGAAGGAGAACTGCCGGAACAGGCGCTTCATGCCTTCCGCGTCCCGGGTCACGTCGGGGTAGATCTCCGTGTAGCTGCCTTCGAGCCAGGAGTTGGCGAGAACGGCCGGGCCGCCGTGGCCGGGGCCCCAGACGCACAGGGTGTCCTGGTCGCGCTCCTTGACGATGCGGTTGAGGTGGGTGTGGACGAGGTTGAGGCCCGGTGAGGTGCCCCAGTGGCCGAGGAGGCGCGGCTTGATGTGCTCGGGCCGCAGCGGCTCCGTCAGGAGCGGGTTGGACAGCAGATAGATCTGGCCTGCCGCCAGGTAGTTCGCGGCGCGCCAGTGGGCGTCCAGAGGGGGGAGGGGATCCTTGGCCATGGACGAGGGACCTCGTTTCTGTCCGGTGCTTGTGTCCGGTGCTCGGTGCGTGTGTCCGGTGCTCGGTGCTTCTGTCCGGTGCTCTGTTACGTCTATCCGGTGCTCCGGTGCTTCTGTCCGGTGCTTCTGTCCGATCGGTGCGGTGCGGGCCGGGTTCCACGTGCGGCGCGGTTCAGACGGGCGCATGGCGGGACAGGGAGGGCGGACTGGGGGCGCGGAGCGCCGGACCGACCCCGCTATTTTCCCTTCTATCGCACTATTCCCGGTGTCGCGCGTGGGGTGCTGGAGACTTGGGGGGTGCTGGGTGCCCCCGGGGAGTCGAGTGTCTCCGATGTGCCGGGTGCCCCGGGTGGCACCCGGCACCCGGTGTTCTCCCGTCAGGCATGCGGCACCACCGTGACCGGGCACGCGGAGTGGTGCAGGACGGCGTGGCCGACCGGTCCGAGCCGGGGCCCGGCACGCCCCGGCCTGCGGCGGGCGCCGACCACGAGCAGGTCGGCGGTGGCGGACGCCTCCAGGAGGGCGGCGCGCGCCTGGCCCTCGACGGGTTCGCCGCACACGATGACGGCGCCGTGATCGCGTACCGCCGTACGCAGGGCCGCTTCCAGTTCGTCCGCGGCGCGGCGCCGCCGCGGGTCGTCCGCGCCGGGTGCGGTCGGCGGCGCGCCGCTCCCGGGCGGGGGCCGGTGCCAGGCACGCACCGCGCGCAGCTCGGCCCCGCGCAGCCGGGCGGCGCGGACGGCGAACTCCACGGCCGCCGCCGCGGTCTCGTCGACGCCTACGACCACCCGCCGGAATCCGGACCGCAGGCTGCGTTCGCCGCCGCGCACGACGGTGACCGGGGACGCGGCACGGGCCGCCACGGACCGGCTCACCGTGCCGAGCAGCAGCCCGGCGAGGGGGCCGCGCCCCCTGCTGCCGACGACGACTCCGGCGGCACCGTCGCTCTCCCGGACGAGGGCGGCGGCGGGGTCCTCGTCGACGACCTGGCCGGTGACCCCGGCGGCCCGGCCGCGCGCCCGGTCGACGGCGGCGGCCAGGACGCGGTCGGCCTGCGCCCGGACGGCCTCGCGGTTGATGCCGAACGACGGCTCGTGCCCCTCGTACCACTCCCAGCCCGACGCGTGCACGATCCGCAGCGGCAGCGCGGCCCGCGCGGCCTCGTCGGCGGCCCAGTCGAGGGCCCGCATGCCGGGCTCCGAGCCGTCCACTCCGACGATCAATGTCGCGTCCACGGTGCGGCCCCCTCGGCGTGGTGTACGTTCCGCGCCTGCTCCCGGACGCCGGTGGCCCCCGGCCTCCGGAGGTCGTCAGGCGGCCCCCTCCATGAAGCTGACATGCACCGTCCACATAGGGCAGAGGCAGACCGGCCCTCCGAGAGGGCCGACCGGCCCCTGCCGCTTCCGTTCCTGAGCGCCGAAGGTGTGGGGTGGAGGAGAAGCCTGTCGGAACTCGCCGACATCCGCAGTCATGCGCCGACGAGGGGGAACCGGGCCGCGCCGCCGCGCACACGACGCCGTCCACGGCGGCTCGGCCGTCCGTCCGGCACCCGTTCCCCTCCGCCGGCCCGCGCGCGGGCCGGCGCCTAGCCCTGTCCCGCACTGAGCCGCCCCGGCCAGCCGAGCGACCCCCGCACTGCCTGATGTTCAAATGTCTGACATCTGTGTAGGCTGCGCCCATGAAACGGATCAGTACACCGCGCCGGACCGCCAGCCTGTCCGCGCAGCTCGTGGAGAGTCTCCGCTCGCACATCGAGTCCGGGGGCTGGCCGGTGGGAACACGCATCCCGCCGGAGCAGTCCCTCATCGAGGAGCTGGGCGTCGGACGCAGCACGCTGCGGGAGGCGCTCGGCGCGCTCGTGCATCTGGGACTGCTCGAAGCCCGCGTCGGGGACGGCACCTACGTCCGCTCGTCGAGCGAGCTCCAGTCGGTCATGGTCCGGCGGGCCAGTGCCGCGCAGCGGGACAACGTACTCGAACTCCGCACCGTCCTGGAGGAGTACGCCTCGGGGGCCGCCGCCCTGCGCCGCAGCGAGGAGCAGTTGCAGCAGCTCAGGGAGCTGGTGGCCGACGCCGACGCGGCCTGCGCCGGTGCGGACATGGCCGCGGCCGGCAGTGTCGACGCGCTGTTCCACCGGGCCGTCGTGCGGGCGAGCGGTAACGACCTCCTGATCGAGGTGTACGACTACCTGGGCACGGCCCTCAGCGCCGCCCTCGGCGGTCTGCCCTGGGACGCCGTCGGCGCCGAGGAGCACTCCGGTCTGCACCACAGGCTCGTCGACGCGATCGAGGCGCGGGACGAGAGCGGCGCCCGCGCCACGGCGGCGGCGATCGTGCAGCTCACCCGCGACCACGAGGCCAAGGCGCCCCGCCCCGCGGAGGAGCAGTGAGCGCGGAGTCGTCGCCGACGGCCCGCGAGGCCGCCACAACGGTCCCGTCGGCACCGGCCGACGACCACACCGGGCCCGCCGCGTCCGCCGCGTCCGCCGGACCCGGTGCATCCGCCGAGCCCGGTGCATCCGCCGCGTCCGCCGCGTCCGCCGGACCCGGTGCATCCGCCGGACCCGGTGCATCCGCCGAGCCCGGTGTGTCCGTCGGGCCCGCCGTGTCCGTCGGGCTCGTCGTCGCGATCTGTCTCGTGGCGGCGAATCTGCGCACCAGCCTCACCGGCGTCGGCACGCTGCTGCCGGAGATCGAGCGGGGCAGCGGCCTGGCGTCGAGCTGGGGCGGGCTCCTGAGCACCCTCCCCCTGCTGACGTTCGCCGCGACGTCACCCCTGGTGGCCCGCGCCTCCCACCGCTTCGGCACCGCGCGCCTGCTCGTGGTGGCCCTCGGCGCGCTGGCCGTCGGCACGGTGGTCCGGTCGCTTCCCTCGGTGATCTGCCTCTTCACCGGGACCGTGATCCTCTCCGCCGCCATCGCGTTCGGCAACGTCCTGCTGCCCGCCCTGATCAGACGGAACGTGCCCGCGCACCGCGTCCACGGCATCAGCGCCCTCTACGTCACGGTCATGGGCGTCACCGCCGCGGTCTCCTCCGGCGTCTCCGCGCCGCTCTCCCACACCCTGCCGGGCTCCTGGCACACGGCGCTCGCCTGGGGGCTCGCCTTCACCGTCGCGGCGTTCCTCGCCTGGTTGCCCCGCGTGCGGGGCGACAAGCCCCGGGCCGCCACCGGCGCGACCCGCAGCGCGGTCCCCTGGCGGTCACGCCTCGCCTGGCAGGTCAGCGTCTTCATGGGCCTTCAGTCCCTGGCCTTCTACACCGCGGTCGCCTGGCTGCCCAGCATCCTGATCGACCGCGGCACGAGCAGCACCGCGGCCGGATGGACGCTCTTCTACTACCAGCTCGTCGCCCTCGCGGCGAGCGGACTCCTGCCCCTGTTCACCCGGGGCCGCCTGGACCAGCGGTGGACCGCGGCCGGGGCCTCGGCCGTCGTGGCCTGCGGCTTCGCCGTCCTCGTGGCGGCGCCCGCGCTGTCCGTGCTCGCGTGCACCCTGCTCGGCGTCGGCGGCGGCGTGTGCCTGGTCCTCGCGCTGACCTTCCAGAGCGAACGCGCGGGCAGCGCAGGTGAGGCCGCCGCCCTCGCGGGCATGGCGCAGTCCGTCGGCTATCTCGTGGCGGCGGCAGGCCCGCTCCTCCTCGGCATCCTGCACAGCTCGACGAGCAGTTGGACGCTTCCGCTCGTGGTCCTTCTCGTCCTCAGCGTCGCGATGGTGGGCGCCGGGTACGGCGCGGGCCGCGACCGCCACGTACGCTGACCCCCTCCCCCTCGCTCCTCTCCCCCGTGCTCAGCAGGTGGGCCGGTACGGGACGTCGGAGATGTACGTCCTCCAGTCGCGCCGGGAGAGGCCGGTGCCCGCGCGGTCGCAGACTTCGGCGGCGACCTGCCGGGGGTGCACCCGGTAGCGCTGGAGGGGCACGTGCTCGCCGGCCGCGTACAGGACGGCGCTGTCCGGGGAGAACGAGAGGGAGATCTGCCAGTCCCCCGGGGTGGGGAGGGCGGTCCCCAGGGCCTGGTTGGCGGTGGTGTCCCACAGCCGGAGCGTGCCCGCGGGGCCACCGCCCACGGCGAGGGTCCGGCCGTCCGGGGAGAAGGCGAGGGTGTCCGCCGGCTCGGCGAGGTCCTGCCGGTCGCTGGTGAACGTACCGTCGAACTCCCCCAGTCTGCGCCGCAGTTCGTCGTCCCACAGGGTGACACGCCCCGACGTGTCGCCCGCGGCGAACAGCCGGCCGTCGGGGCTGAACGCGACCGCGCCCACCGTGTCCTGCCCCAGGCCCACCCGCGTCACCCGGCCGCTCCTCAGGTCCGCCACCCGTCCGGACGCGGACACGAGGAGCTTGCCGTCGGGCCTGACGGCCAGGTCACCGCCCATGCCGCGCAGCACTCTGACGCGCTTTCCCGTGCGTACGTCGTAGACCTCGGTGGGCCCCTCGTCCCCGCGGGAGAGGAACAGGGACCGCCCCTCCGGGCTCAGCGCCATCCTGAGGACGCCCGGCCCCTCCCCGCCGGGGACCCGGAGCGTCCTCGGCGTCCTGTCGCCACCCGCGGCGACGTCCCGGACGGCGATACGCTCCCCCGCCGCCGAGAAGTCCACGGGCCCCGTCCGGTAGGCGACGGTGCGTCCGTCGCCGCTGAACGCCATGGTCTGCATGCAGTCGCCCACGGACTCCTCGGTGCACCGCAGCCGGGGCAGCTCGCGCGTGCGGCGCCCGCTGGACACGTCGTACAGCTCGAAGCGGGCCGTTCCGTCGGCCTCCTGACGCGACCTGAGGAGCAGGCGCCCGTTCGCGCCGAACGCGGCGCCGGACACGCCGGGTTCCAGCCAGGACCTGGCGGCGGCACCGCCGAGGGCGAGCGAGCGGACGACGCCACCGCGCATCCGGCGCTGCGACAGATAGCGGATGCGGCCGTCGTCGAGGTCGAGACTGAGCTGTCCGACGGACTGGGTGGTGACCGGGTACCGCAGCACGGGGTTCTCGGCGTCGGAGAGCCGCCAGAGGCTGATCTCCTCGGCGTCCGCCGTGACGACGAACTTTCCGTCGGCGCCGAACTCCACGCTCCGCAGGCCCACTTGGTCGATGCCCGGCAGCGTCTTGCCGGTCCGCGCCCGCCACACCCGCACGGCGTCGGGCGTGACGGCCGCGACCGTGCGGCTGTCGGGGGCGAAGCGGACCTCCGCGCACGTGTCGCTCCCCCCGCGCGGCAGGGAGCGGGGCACGGGCAGCCGCCGCCGCGCGGCCATGTCCCACACCTGGAGCCCGCCCTCCGCCGGGCAGAGCGCCACCAGGCGCTCGTCCGGACTGACGACGGCCGCCTCCACCTGGTCCGCGGGAGCGGTGAAGAGCGCACGCCGCCGCTCCGTGTCCCAGACGCTGGCCCGCCCACCGGCGCCGCCCCCCAGGGCGACGGTGCGCACGCTGGGGCCGAAGCCCAGGCCCACGGCGGTCGGCGGGCCGACGCGGCCTCCGGCCGTCCGGCCCGCGCCGATGTCCCACACGAGGACCCCGTCGTCCGTCTCCAGGAGCAGGCCCCGCGCGTCGGGGCTGAGGTGCACGGCCGTGCCCACACGGCGGCCGAGGCCCGGGTACGTGCCCGTCCTGCGCTTGGTCCGCACGTCCCACTTCGTGACGCGGCCACGGTCGGCGACCACCAGGGTGCGCCCGTCCCGGCTCAGGAACTCCTGGGAGTCGAGGCTCTCGGGCGCCGTGAACACGTCCTCCTCCGGCTGGGTGCGGGCGCCCATGAGTCCCGCGCGGGTCTCGGGCGTGTCGGCCACCCGCCAGGCGGCGACGCTCAGCCGCATGGCCGCCACCGGGTCGGAGAAGCGCATGCCGTTCGCCAGGGAGCTGATCCTGCGGCCGACGGCCTCGGTCCTGCGCTTGTCGCTCGTGCGGTTCTGCTGCCAGGCGATCACACCGGCCACCAGGGCCAGGACGAGCAGGACGGACAGCGTGCCCAGCAAGGACCGGTTGCGGCGGCGCTCCCTGGTGCGGGCGGTGACGGCGGCTGCCAGGAAGGCGCGCTCGTGCCCGGTCAGGGCCACCTCCCCGCCCTTCCCCTCGTACCCACGGTCCTTCCGGCCGTCCTTCCCGCCGTCCTTCCCGCCGTCCGCGCCGTCCCGCCCGGCGAACGCCTCCTCCGCGGCGGCCAGCCGGCTGCCCCGGTACAGGGCCCCGGGGTCGCGCCCGCTCTCCTCCCAGGCGTTCGCCGCGTCCGTCAGCCTGCGGTGCAGCCGCAACCGCTCCCTGTCCTCCTCCACCCAGCCGCTCAGCCGGGGCCAGGCCGTGATCAGCGCCTCGTGGGCCAGGTCCGCCGAGGACTCCTCCAGGGTGATCAGGCGGGCGCGGGCCAGACGTTCCAGGACCGGGGCGGCACCGGGGCCCACCGCGAGGAGTTCGGCGCGCTCGGCCGGGCGCCTGGTGTCCGGCGCGCCCTCGCCGGGCGTGATCAGACGCAGCAGGAGGTGCCGGGCGACGGCGGCCTCGCCGGGCGTGAGCCGCGCGTACACCTCTTCGCCCGTGTGGGCGATGGCGCCCCGCAGACCGCCCGCCGCCTCGTACGACGACTCGGTCAGCGCCCGGCCCTTGCGCCGCCGCCAGGTTTCCAGCAGCGCGTGCGACAGCAGGGGCAGGCCGCCGGGTTCGTCGGTGACCTCGGTGACGAGGCGTGCGGTCAGGGACCGTTCGACGAGGGCTCCCCGGGTGGCCGCGGGGCCGACGATGGCCTGGCGCAGCTCCTCCTGGCTCATGGGCCCCACCAGCAGGCTGGTTCCCCGCAGGGCGGCGGCGAGCGCCCGGTGCTCGGCGCAGCGGCCGTAGAAGTCGGCGCGTACGGCGATGACGACGCGCAGCCTGCTGTCCGGCCGGCGGGCGGCGAGCAGCCGGTCGATGAACTCCGCACGCTCCGCCGGGCTCCGGCACAGGGTGAAGGTCTCCTCGAACTGGTCGATCACGACGACCGTGTCGCGGTCGCCGTCCGCCGGGGAGAGCGCCGCCGCGTGCGCGGCGAGGGGGTGCGCGCCGGGGGTGAGGATGCGGATGGCTGCGGGGCGCCGGTGCGGCTCCTCGGCGTGCTGAAGGGCGGGGATCAGTCCCGCGCGCAGCAGGGACGACTTGCCGCTGCCGGAGGCTCCGACGAGCGCGGCGAACCGGTTCTCCGCCACGACGGCGAGGAGGTCGCCGGTCAGCTGCTCGCGGCCGAAGAACCGCTCCCGGTCGTCGGGCTCGAACCGGGCGAGGCCGAGGTAGGGCGCGGGTTCGTCGTCGGCTGCCGACGGCACGGCGGCCGCCTCCGCGCCCGCCTCGCGCCAGCGGCGCTCCCACTCTCCCTCGTCACCGCCGCAGGCCGCCACATAGGCCCGCAGGACCGGCAGCGACGGCAGCCGCTCGCCCGCGGCCGCCTGCGCCAGGGTCGTGACGGAGTACTCGCCGCGGGCGGCCATCGTCCGGTACGTGGGCCCGCCCGCGGCGCGGCGGAGCGCCCGCAGCTCGTCCGCGAAGCGCTGCACGGGTCCCGCGTCCGGGTCCAGCGGACTCTCGCGTCGCCCCACGACTTCCTCCCCCGGCACGTGGCAGACCGCGTCAAGGTACGCGGGGCCGTCCCGCACGGCAACGCACCGCGAACGGCGGGGACTTTCTTCGGCCACCCGCCGCGACCGGCGGAGTTCGCATTGTTCGGAGTGATCGTGGGGGGCTGCCTGACAATGCGGCGGCGGCTGCAATCGAGGTGTCGGCCAGGGGTCGGCCGGCGCCACGGGGGTTCTCGCCCAGGTGCCTCGGCCGTCCCGGAGGCCGTTCCGTCACAGCGATCGAACGGGCCCTGCGGGGCTCAGTCGGGGGAGATACTCATGCGCATCAAGCAAGCCGTCGGCGCCGCGGTCGGCGCGACCGCGGCAGCGGTCGTCCTCACCACGGCGGCCACCACAGCGGCCGCGGCCACCACGGAAGCCGCGGCGACCACAGCGACCGAGACCACAGCGACCGACGCGGGCAACTGGCCGCCGCCCCGCACGACCACCACCGAGGACGGCAACTGGCCGCCGCCGTTCGCCACCGCGGAGGACGGCAACTGGCCACCGCCGTTCACCACCGCGGAGGACGGCAACTGGCCGCCGCCCCTCACCACCGCCCACGACGACAACTGGCCGCCGCCGCGCCGGTGATGACGAGTCAGCGCGGGTGAGCCCGAGCCGGTGCCGTCCGCCCCTTGTGGGCGGGCGGCATCAGCGTGCCGGGTTGCCGGCGGGGGCGAGCAGGGCGCGTACGTGTGCGGCCTCGGGGCTTCCGATGCGTTCGAAGAGGGAGAGCGCCTCCTGCCAGCAGGTGTGCGCACGCTCCTGCTGGCCGAGCAGCAGCAGCGTCCGGGCGAGCAGGGAGAGCACAGCGGCGAGCCGCCGGTCGCCGCCGATGTCGCGCAGCAGGACGAGGGCCCGGTCGGCGTGCGCGGCGGCCACGTGTGCGCGCGAGGCGGCCAGGTGGGCGGTCGCCATGCGGAAGTGGGTCATGCCGATCCAGTACGGCTGGCGGCTCTCCTGGAAGATGACCAGGCCCTGGCGGAAGCGTTTCAGGGCTTCGTCGTAGCGGCCCGCCTCGTGCAGGGCGAGACCGAGGGCGTAGTAGCCGTTGGCGAGCCGCAGGGTGGCGCCGAGCCCGCGCCACAGTTCCACGGACTGCTCGGACGCGGCGATCGCCGCCTCGATCTGCCCGAGGCCGAGTTGGGCCCGCCCCAGGTTCATGAGCATGGCCGTCTCGCCGTAGCGGTTGCCGTCGGCCCTGAAGGCGCTCAGGGCCCGGGTGAAGCAGGCGGCGGCTGCCTGGTGGCGGCCGTGGAAGATGGCGAGCAGGCCGAGGAGGTTCTGCGCGTAGCCGAGCGTGAGCGCGTCGTCGGCGGCGGCACCGAGGGTGTGGGCGCGCTCGGCCTCCTCACGGGCCCGCTCCACACGGCCCGCCAGATGGTGCACTTGGCCGAGAACCACCCTGGCGCGGCCCTCGGTGCGCGCGTCGCCGCCGCGCCGGGCCTCCTCGGCCACAGCTGACGCCGCCGACGCGTACGTCTGCCGGTGGGCGCCGGACTCCATCAGGTCCTGCGCCACGAGCAGGACGTCGGCGGCCATGGGCGCGAGTTCCGCTTCCGCGGCGCACTGGCGTACGGCGGCGAGCAGCGCGGGCCCCTCGGAGAACAGCCAGTCCAGGGCCTGTTGGCGGCCGGTGAAGGGCAGGGCGCGGCGAGCGGTGGGCGCCAGGTGTGCGACCAGGCGGTCGCCGGGGTTCTCCAGGACGTACGCGTGGCAGGCCGTGGCGAGGTAGAAGCCGAGCAGGCGGGACAGCGCGGCCCCGCGGTCCCCGGCCGGGTCCGCACGCAGGGCGCGGTCGCGGGCGAAGAGGCGCAGCAGGTCGTGGTAGTGGTAGCGGCCCGGGGCTGCGGACTCCAGCAGACCGGTGTCGACCAGGGACTCCAGGAGCCGCTCGCTGGTGTCCTCGGTCTCGTCCAGTACGGCGGCGGCAGCGGCCAGCGAGATGTCGAGGCCGTCCGGCAGCGCGAGGCGCCGGAAGGCGCGGGCCTGCGCGGGCTCCAACTGGCCGTGTCCCAGCTCGAAGGTGGCGTCGACGGCGAGGTCGCCGAGGCGCAGCTGGTCGAGGCGGCGGCGTTCGTCGGCGAGCCGCCCGGCCAGGGTGGACACCGCCCAGGCGGGGCGTGCGACCAGGCGCGCCGCGGCGATGCGGATCGCGAGGGGCAGGTAGCCGCAGGCGGCGACGGTCTCGCGGCAGGCGGCGGGCTCGGCCTCGGCGCGCGGGGCACCGACGATGCGCGCGAACAGGGCGAGTGCCTCCCGCTCGGTCATGACGTCGAGGTCGAGCACCTGGGCGCCGGGGACCGCGACGAGCCGGGCCCGGCTTGTGATCAGCACGGCGCAGCCGGGGGCGCCGGGGAGGAGCGTGCGCACCTGGGCCTCGCCGTGCGCGTTGTCGAGCAGGACGAGGACGCGGCGTCCGGCCAGCACCGACCGGTACAGCGCCGCGCGTTCCCCGTGGTCGTCGGGCAGGGCGGAGTCGGGGACGCCGAGGGCGCGCAGGAAGGCGCCGAGGACGTCGTGGGGCCTTGCGGGACGGGCGCTCTGACCGAGGAGGTCGGCGTAGAGCTGGCCGCCGGGGAAGTGGCCGCGGACGGCGTGGGCGACCCGTACCGCGAGGGTGGTCTTGCCGACGCCGCCGAGTCCGCGCACCGAGGCGATGGCCATCACCCGGCCCGGGTCGCGCAGGAGTTCGCGGCGCAGTTGGGCGGCCGCGGCAGTCCGGCCGGTAAAGTCGGCGAGGTCCGCGGGGAGTTGCGCCAGATGTGTCGGCTGGACTGGCTGGTCGTCCTCGCCGCGGCTGCCGGGGGGCGGGGCGAGGCCGGGGTCCGCGTGCAGGACGCGCTGGTGCAGGGCCGTCAGTTCGGGTCCCGGGCCGACGCCGAGTTCCTCGTCGAGCATGCGGCGGGTGTCGGCGTACACGCCGAGGGCCTCGCTCTGCCGTCCGCCGCGGTAGAGCGCCAGCATCAGCAGGGCGCGCAGGCCCTCGCGCAGCGGGTGTTCGGCGGTGAGCGAGGTCAGTTCGGAGACGGCGTCGAGGTGTCCGCCGAGTTCGAGGTCGAGGGCGAGGCGGTGTTCGAGGAGGGCGAGGCGCCATTCGGTGAGGCGGGAGCGCTGGGCGTCGGCGAAGGGCCCGGGGACGCCGCCGAGGGGCTCGCCGTTCCACAGGGCGAGGGCGGCGCGCAGTGCCTGCCGTGCGCGGTGCGGGTCGTGGGCGGCGCGGGCCTCGGCGGCCTGCGCCTCGTGCCGCTCGCACTCGGCCAGGTCGAGGGACCCGTCGGGCAGGTCGATGGCGTAGCCCCCGGCCTCGGAGACTAGGGTGCGGCGGCCGAGGGCCTTGCGTAATCGGGAGGCGTAGGTGCGCAGGGCGGGGAGGGCCTGGGCGGGGGGCGCCTGGCCCCAGATGGCGTCGATCAGTTCGCTCGCCGTCGCGGTGCGTCCGGCGCGCAGCAGCAGCGCGGTCAGCAGGGCCCGTTCCTGGGGGCGGCCCTCGGGCAGTGCCTCGTCGCCGCACCATACCCGTACGGGTCCGAGCACCTGGAAGCGCAGCGGGGGGACGGGGCGCCGGGTGTCGCGGGCCGGGGCGGTGCCCCGTGCGGAGGTCCCGTCGGGGGCGGGGGGTGCCTGGCGGTGCGCGGGAAGGGCGAAGCCGAGTTGTTCCAGCGGCATGCCGAACATCTCCTCAAGCACGCGCTGGCTCGCGGGGCGCGGGCAGGGCGGATCGGGCTGCCGCCAGCGGTGCAGCTGCCGTGCGGTGATCAGATGCGGTTCGCCGAGGCGCCGTGCCGTGGCCTCGTACACGGCCATGAACACCGCTGGCTGCTGCCACCGGTGCCGGGCGCACAGCCGGGCGAAGACCGACTCCCGTGTCGCCATGTCCGCCTCCGGGCTGTTCTCGGGCCTGTTCCGGCCTCTTTCCGACAGGCGGCTCAACCTAGCGGGCGTCGCTGTGGGGTCACAGATGTCGTACCGGACGAAAAGTCCGGCCGAAAGTCCGATGCGGCGGCTGCGAGCCCGGTCCCGGGGCGGGGCCCACCACGCCGTTTCGACGGCGGAGCCGTCTCGCGGGCGCGTTCATCGGACGGACAGCGCGCGGAGGCGTCCTGGTGAGCGGGCCGGTGTTCACTCTTACTCGTCCGGCTCATCGGCGCCCGAAGCGTAAGGGCTGCTGGGGCAGCCGGGGCTCAAGGGCGAAGAGGGGGGAGGACGGACCGTGACGGCAGTGAACGCGAGCGGCCTCGCCGCGGGCCTCGGCTCCGAAGTCGGCGCAGAATGCGGCGCGGACGTCCACGCGGACCCCGGCGCAGACGTCCACGCGGACCCCGGGGCAGACTTCGGTGCAGGCCCCGGCGCAGACGTCCACGTAGACCCCGGGGCAGACTTCGGTGCAGGCCCCGGCGCAGACGACCACGCAGACCCCGGGGCAGACCCCGGCACAGACCCCGGCGCAGACGACCACGCAGACCCCAGCGCAGACCCCGGGGCAGACCTCGGCACAGACGACCACGCAGACCCCGCCACAGATGACCACGCAAACCCCGGCACAGACCCCGGCGCAGACGTCCACGTAGACCCCGGCACAGACCCCGCCACAAACGACCACGCAAACCCCGGCCAAGGCCTCCGCCCGGTACGAGGCAGGGCAAGCCGCCGATCCGGCCGGCTCAGGGTGGCGCTGGGTCGTCCTCGACGACACGGCGCCTCGGCGTCTCGGGGCCGGGCGCCGGCCTGCACGGCGAGAGCGACCGCCGGCTGCGGCGCGGAGGGCCCTCCTCTCCCCCGCAGGTGTCCCTCGCCCCCTCGCGGCGCCACGGAGCGCGGGGCCGCACCACGAGTTCCCGGGCCGGGCACGCCGCGAGCCGAGCTCGCGCGGGCCCGTCGCCCCGGGACGTCCGGGCACGGTGACGGGGGGCCGTGCGCGGGCGACTGACCCGGATTCCGGGTGCCGGCCCCAGCCGGGCTTCCGGGACCAGGCTCCCGGGATCGGGCAGCCCGGTCAGGCACCCGGGACCGGGCGGCCGGGCGCGCGCTTCGGACCAGGCGCGCGCCCGGTCCCCCACCCGTCTGTCCGTGGCAGCCGCGCCCGGGGGGCCGCTTCAGCCCGCCGGGGCACTCCACGCCGCCCGCAGCGCCTTCTTGTCCACCTTGCCGACCTTGGTCGTCGGCAGGCGGTCGAGCAGGGTCGTCCCGCGCGGCGTGTACAGGTCCCCCAGCTCGGCGGTCACCGCCGCGCCGACCTCGGCCGGGTCGACGTCGGTGTTCCCCGCGGTGGCGAGGAAGACGTGGACGGCCTCGCCGTACTCCTCGTCGGGCACGCCCAGAGCCGCCGCGTCGCGCACGCCGGGCAGGGTGAGCAGGAAGTCCTCCAGGACCCGGGAGTACACGTTGTCGCTGGTGCTGCCGGTGACGATGATGTCCTTGGCGCGGTCGACGAGATAGAGGTGGCCCTCGGCGTCGAGGCGGCCCACGTCCCCGGTGCGCAGCCAGCCGTCGTGTAGGGCGGCCGCGGTGCGCTCCGGGTCCCGGTGGTAGCCGAGCATCACCGTCTCGCCCTTGACGCACACCTCGCCGACCTGTCCGGCGGGCAGTGCCGCCGTGCCGCCCTCGGCACGGATCTCGATCTCGACGCCGGATATCGCGCGCCCGCAGCTGCTCCAGAGCTCGGGCCGCCGGGCGGCCCCGGAGGCGAGGTCGGCCGCGCCGAACGCGGTGATGCCGAGCGCCTCCGACTGCCCGTAGCCCTGGCTGAGCACGGGCCCGAAGACGTCGACCGCCTGCTGGAGCCTGCGGGGCGAGCAGGCCGCGCCGCCGACGACGATCCGCCGCAGCGCGGGGAGCGCGCCCGGTACGCACTCGGGGTGGTCGAGCAGCCCGTACAGCATGGGCGGTACGAACATGGTGGCCGTGACGCGCTCCTCGCGCAGCACCGACAGGGCCGCGCCCGGCTCGAACTCGGGCAGCACGACCAGGGCTGCGCCCGTCACCAGGGCCTGGATCGACGTGAGGTGGCCGCTGCCGTGCGTGAGCAGCGTGGCGGCGAGGACCCGGTCCGTGCCGGGCGTCATGGGCGGGAAGAACCCGGGGCCGGAGTCCTGCTGGTCTTCCTGTGCCAGGTCCACCAGCGTGTCGTACAGCCGGTGGCTGTGCGCGGCGAGCTTGGGGCGGCCCAGGGTGCCGCCGGTGTAGAGGACGGTTACGGCCTCGTCGGCTCCCGGGGCGGGCACGGCATCGGGGCGCTCGTCGGGGCACTCGGCCGCCAGCGCGAGGAGGTCCGGGCACTGCCGTGCGCAGGGGCCGAGGCTGAGCAGCGCGGGTGCGTGGACGCTGCGGACCGCCGCGTCAGCGGCCCGCTCGGCGAAGAGCGGGTCGGTGACCACGGCGCGTGCCCCGGACTGCTCGACCAGCGCGGCGAGCTCGCCGGGGCCCGGCTCGGGCGGCAGGAACACGACGCGGCAGCCGATGAGGTGGACGGCGAGCTGCACCAGGACGGAGTCCACGCGGTTCGCGAGGAACAGGCCCACGCCGTCGCCCGGCCCGAGGCCCTGCCGCCGCAGCGCGTGCCCCAGGCCGAACAGCCGCCGCCGGGCCTGCCCGCGGGTCAGCCGCTCCGCCCCCTGGACGAGCGCCTCGGTGTCCTCGTCCCGGTTCCAGTGCTCCAGGACGTGGTCCACGTACGTCCGTGGCCGGAAGGTCCCCCGGGCTGCTTCCGATCCCTCCCCCGGTGCTGTCCCCGGTTCTGCGCCTTGCGTGTTAATGATCATGGACACATGCAAACATGCCGCTCGGGGGCGCTCACCCCGCAGGGGGCGAATTCGGCCACTGAGCAGCGGAGTACCATGCCCCGCCCGGCATTCCGGCGCCTAGTGATGCTGCTCCGCGTAGTGCGCGCGGAGCAAATCGGTGCCCCAGTCGTGGCGGAGGTGGCGCCAGACGGAGTGGGCGTGGTCGCCGTCGTCCTGGGTGTTGTCGTACTCGATGAGGAAGTCGGGCGCCCGGACGCAGTAGTAGTGCCGGTCACCGGGCACGAGGCCGCCCGCCCAGGCGAAGGAGAGCGTGTCGAGGCCGCGCCGCACGGCATCGTTCCAGCACTCCCGCGCGTACACGGCGGGCGCGCGGTCGAGATAGCGGCGCACCAGGCGCTCCAGAAGCTGCTGCTGAGGAGTCGTCATGTCTGCGTACGGCAGACCGCCGGGCAGCAGGGCGGGGTCGGCGAACGGATCGGCGCGGGTCAGGATGTCGTCCGGGGGCGTGGCGGCGAACACGGCTTTCGCCCTGCGGCCCGCGCCCAGGTCCGTGACGAGTTCCCTGGCCAGGTCCTCCTCCGGGCCGAGCAGTCGCCGTCCGGCCTGCGGGCCGTCCGGGACGCGCGCCGGTTCCGAGCCGACGAAGTGCGGCGTCACCCGTATCCCGGCCGCCGTGACGAGTACGTGCACGGCGAGGTGATGGCCGTTCAGGCGCCAGGCCCAGGGCCCTTCGCCGTCCGGATCGCCGAGCAGCCGCACCCAGTAGCGGTCGGGACCCGCGGCGCCGACCGCGGTGCGGCGGTACCGCTCGACCTCGATCGCGCCGCGCGCAAGGTCCGCTCCGGGCGCGCTGTGCGCCGTGGCGAGCAGCACGTCGACAGCCTCGCGCTGGTCGCCGCCGAGGCCCTCGGTGCAGAGGCCGGGGCGCGCCCCCGGCAGGTACGTCCACTCCCGCAGTTCGGGCGCGTCCAACCGGGACGGTCCCGCGCGCAGCTCGCGCACCTGCTCCGGTTCGAGCAGCGAAAGCAGCGCGCGCACCGCCTCCCGCATCTCCGCGACCGCCGCTCGCACTTGGTACCCGCTCACCGTTCCTCCTTGTCGTCCTTGGCGTCCTTGTCGTCGGCGGCGGCGTCGTGGGCGTCGCGGGCGCCCCCTCCGACGCCCCGCCGTCCGCCCCGACACCACCCCGTCGTCCGCTCCGGCGTCCGCTGTCCGCTGCGGCGTCCGCTGTCCGCTGCGGCGTCCGGCGTCCCCTTCGACCCCGATTGCGCGCGCTTCAGTGAACCTGCACATCGAATGTGCACCCCCGTCACGTCATTCCATCCTCACACCTCGCGCAATTCCCTGCATCGACCACGCGCCACGCCCTTTGGAGGGAGAGCGTCCGTTTTGGTGGAAGCTGTCGTTCCGGGGATTCCATTTCCTCCTGTGAATCTTGTGAAGGAGCTGCCACCGCGCGGTGAACCCGCCTGCACGCAGCGGTTATGCACTGGCAAGGCCACGGCGGGGCTTCGCTCACCCAGGTGGATGTACGAGCTGCGAACATGCTTTGATCCTGGCCGCCGCGGAATCCGCAGCGCGGGTTCCGCGGTCTTGAAGGACCGGAAAGACCTTTGCACCATTCATGAGAAGGGCAGCTCACACCATGAACCACACCCCCCAGGTCGAGACCCTCGAGATTTCCGACGCCGACCTCGACAACGTCGCCGGCGGCCTCGTCTCCGGTGTCGCGGGCAACGTCACCGGCACCGTCGACTCCATCGCCCCGGTCTCGGGCGTCGTCGGCGGCGTCGTCGGCACGGTCGAGGGTGTCACCGGCGTGAACACCGGTGCCGTCACGGGCCTGGCCTCCGGCCTGACCGCCGGTCTCTGAGCCTCCGCTCACCGGCACACCGGATCCGTGCGCCCCGGAGCCCCAGGTTCCGGGGCGCACGGCCGGCACCGGCACCACCGGCCAGGCACAGCGAGGGAAGCGTTCCGTGCAGTTCCGCCAACAGGCCCTGTCCAAGCTGCGGTCGCCCGAGGAACTCGACGTGCCGGTGCGCCACGCCCGCCCGCAGGGCCTGCTCGTGCTCGTCGTCACCGTCCTCGTCATGGCCGCCGCGGGCGTCTGGGCCGTGACCGGATCGGTCTCCTCGACGCTCCGGGCGCCCGGAGTCCTCACGTACGGCAAGGGCAGCTACGTCCTGCAGAGCCCCGTCACCGGACAGGTCACCCGCGTACGCGCCGACGAGGGCGAACACCTCACCGCGGGCGCCCCGGTCCTCGAAGTCCGTACGGACCGGGGCGACAAGGTCGTCCGCGTGCTCGCGGCGGGCCGCCTGTCCACGCTCGTGGCGAGGATCGGCACGGTGGTCACCACCGGCGCCGACGTCGCGACCCTGGAACGCGTGACCGACACCGACGACCCGCTCCACGCCATGTTCTACGTGCCCGTCGACAGCGCGGCAGGCGTCCCCGTCGGCGCATCGGTGGATCTCACCGTCCAGACCGTGCCCGCGGAGCGGTACGGGACGCTGCGCGGCCGGGTACAGGCCATCGGGCGGACGGCGCAGAGCAGGCAGCGGATCACCGGCTTCCTCGGTGACAAGGAACTGGCAGGACGGTTCACGAGGGACGGGGCGCCCGTCGCCGTTCTCGTACGGCTCGACAAGTCCTCGCGCACCAGGTCCGGTTATGCCTGGTCGACCTCCGGCGGGCCGCCCTTCGCGCTCACCTCACTGACCCCGGCCACCGGCGCCTTCCACCTCGCCGAGCAGCGCCCGATCGATTGGCTGCTTCCGTGACCGCACCCCTCCCCTCATCTCCCTCTCCCTCCTCGTCCCCCTCTTCCTCCTCGTCCCCCTCTCCCGCGGGCCCCTCGCGCCGACAGCCGCCGCCCGGGGGCCGACGCCGCCACCGCCCGGAACCCCCGCGGCGCGGCCGCCGCCGGGCGCCGCGTCCCACGCCGAGGCGGAGGCGGCCGCGCACCGTCCGTACACCCACCGTCCTACAGATGGAGGCCGTGGAGTGCGGGGCCGCCGCCCTCGCCATGGTCCTCGCCCACCACGGACGGCACGTCCCCCTGGAGGAGCTGCGCATCGCGTGCGGAGTGTCCCGCGACGGCTCCCGGGCGAGCAACGTCCTCAAGGCGGCGCGCGGCTACGGCCTCACGGCCAAGGGCATGCAGATGGAACCCGCCGCGCTCACCGAGGTCGAGGCGCCCGCGATCCTCTTCTGGGAGTTCAACCACTACGTCGTCTACGACGGCACGGGGCGCCGCCTCGGCCGCCGGGGCGTGTACATCAACGACCCGGACAAGGGCCGCCGCTTCGTGCCCGCCGACGACTTCGACACCAGCTTCACCGGTGTCGTCCTGGTCCTCGAACCGGGCGCGGACTTCCGTCCCGGAGGCCGCAGGCCCGGCGTCCTCAAGGCACTGCCCGCGCGGCTGCGCGGCACCACGGGCACGATACTCGCCGCGCTCCTCGCCAGCCTGCTGCTCGTCGCGGTCGGCGCGGCCCTGCCCGCGCTCAGCCGGACGTACATCGACCTGTTCCTTATCGGGCGGCAGACCTCGCTGCTGGGCGCCCTGTTCGCGGCGATGGGCGCGGCGGTCGCGCTCACCGTCGTCCTCACCTGGCTGCAACAGGCGAATCTGCTGCGCGGCCGCATCATCTCCTCCACCCTCGGCAGCGCCCGCTTCCTGCGCCATCTGCTGCGCCTGCCCGTCACGTTCTACGCCCAGCGCAGCCCCGCCGACCTCGTACAGCGCCTGGCGTCCAACGACGCGGTCGCCGAGACCCTCGCCCGCGACCTCACCGCCGCCGGGGTCGACGGCGTCGTCGTCCTCCTCTACGCGGCGCTGCTGTGGACCTATGATCCGCAGCTCACCCTTGTCGGCGTCGGCGTCGCCCTGCTGAACGTCGTGGCGATGCGCGTCGTCGTACGGCTGCGCGCCACCGGCACCCAGAAGCTGCGCGCCGACAGCGCCAAGCTCACCACCACCTCGTACACCGGGCTGCACCTCATCGAGACCATGAAGGCGACCGGAGGCGAGGACGGCTGGTTCCGGCGCTGGGCGGGCCAGCACGCCACCACGCTGGACGAGCAGCGACGCCTCGGGGTGCCGAGCGCCTGGCTCGGTGTGGTCGCGCCGACCCTCGCGACGCTGAACAGCGCGCTGATCCTGTGGATCGGCGGTCTGCGGGCCGTCGAGGGGCAGTTGTCGGTCGGGCTGCTCGTCGCCTTCCAGGCGCTGGTGACCCGCTTCACCGCGCCCCTGACCCGCCTGAACGGCGTCGCAGGACGCGTCCAGGACTTCGCCGCCGACGTCGCCCGCCTCAAGGACGTCGAGAACTTCCCCGTCGACCCGCTCTACTCCCGTACCGCGACGGCGACGAGCACGCGGCGCCTCAAGGGCCACGTCACCCTCGACGACGTCACCTTCGGCTACAGCCCCCTCGACAAGCCGCTCCTGACGGGTTTCTCCCTGTCGGTCGGCCCCGGGCAGCAGGTCGCGCTCGTCGGCGGCTCCGGCAGCGGCAAGTCGACCGTGTCGCGGCTGCTGTCCGGGCTCCACAGCCCGTGGGAAGGCACCATCCGCATCGACGGGCAGCGGCTGGAGGACATTCCGCGCGGCGCGCTCCGTGCCTCCGTCTCCTTCGTCGACCAGGACGTCTTCCTCTTCGAGGGCACGGTCCGCGACAACGTCGCCCTCTGGGACCCGTCGATTCCCGACGACGCCGTCGTCGCCGCCCTGAAGGACGCCTGCCTGTACGAGGTCGTGGCCCGCAGGCCCGGCGGCATCCACGGCCGGGTCGAGCAGGACGGGCGGAACTTCTCCGGCGGGCAGCGCCAGCGCCTGGAGATCGCGCGGGCCCTGGTGCGCCGCCCGAGCGTCCTCGTGCTCGACGAGGTGACCAGCGCCCTCGACGCCGGGACCGAACAGGTCGTCATCGACAATCTGCGCCGCCGCGGCTGTGCCTGCGTCGTCATCGCGCACCGCCTGAGCACCGTGCGCGACAGCGACGAGATCGTCGTCCTGGACCACGGCCGGATCGTGGAGCGCGGCCGGCACGAACACCTCGTCGCCGCGGGCGGCCCCTACGCCCACCTCGTCAAGGAGCACTGAGGTGGCCACCGCACCCCAGCAGCACGGGTACTCCGCCTCCGCGGACGACACGGTCGCCGCCGCCTTCGGCGCCCTCGGCACGCCGGTGGACTGCGCGGAGCTGCGCAGCGTGCACCTGGAGGGTCCGCAGGTGCTGTGGCTCGTGGCGGCGGGCGCGCTCGACCTGTTCGCCGTCGACGCCGCGCAGCAGGGACACTGGCACTACCTCGGCCGCGCCGAACCGGGCACCCTGCTCCTCGGCCCCGTCGAGGGCCCCCAGCACACCCTCGTCGGCCGCCCCCTGCACGGCTGCGTGCTGCGCCGGATCCCGCTGCGCGAGCTGTACCGCCCCGATCAGGGCGGGAGTTGGCCGTACGAGGAGCGGTACCCGAGCCGGTACGACACCGAGGACGCGGCGTTGAGCCTCCTGGAGCACGCCTTCGCGCTCGGCATCGGACGCGGCCACCAGGTCCTGTTCGAGGCGCCGCTCGACGGGCGCGGCACGGGCGCCGTGCCCGGCGTCCCCGACGACGCCCCTGACGGCGCCGCCACCGACGACGTCCTGTGGATGCCGGTCGCCCCGGGCAGCGTGCGGTACGGCGCCGCCTACAGCGCGCAGGCCGCGGGCGATCTGCTCGTGGACGCGGCGCTGTGGCAGCGCATGGTCAACCAGCAGTACCGGCTCCTCGCCGCCCTCGACCGCTGGATCGAACGTCTGGAGCGGGCCCACGAGGACCGTACGGCGGCCGGTATCAAGGCGGGCAAGAACGTCCGTGAGCAGGCCGACAGGACACTGATCGCCTCCATGGGCCGCTCGGGGGCGCGCGGTGCGCGGGCCGCGGAGTGCCGTGGAGGGCACGACGCCACGTACGCGGCCTGCCGTCTGGTCGCGGAGGCGGCGGGCATCACGCTCGCCGCCTCCCCGGAGAGCGCGGCGGGCGGCGGGGCGGGCGACCGGACCGACCCGGTGGAGCGGATCGCGGTGGCCGCCCGGGTCCGTACCCGCGCGGTGCGGCTCGACGGCCGCTGGTGGCGCGAGAACGCGGGTCCGCTGGTGGGGCACCGGGCCGCGAGCGGTGCGCCGGTGGCCCTGCTGTGGCGTCGCGGTGGCTACGAGTCGGTGCACCCCACGTCCGGGCGGCGCGTCCGCGTCGGCGCGGACAACGCAGGCGGGTTTGCACCGCGGGCCGTCATGTTCTACCGCCCCCTGCCGGACGGGGCGTCGACGCTCTGGCGGCTCGCGCGCTTCGGCCTGCGCGGCAGCGGCGGCGACGTGCGCCGGCTCGCCCTTGCCTCGCTGCTGACGGTCGCGATCGGCGCGCTGGTGCCGATCGCGACCGGGCAGGTGCTCGGAGTCCTCGTGCCGAACGCGGAGCGGGACCTCATCGTCCAGGTGTCCCTGGCCGTCATGGTCTCCGGCATCGTCTCCGCGGCGTTCACGCTGCTCCAGAACCTCACCGTCCTGCGGATGGAGGGACGCATGGAGAGCACGCTCCAGCCCGCCGTCTGGGACCGGCTCCTGAGGCTGCCCACGCGCTTCTTCGCGTCCCGCTCGACGGGGGAACTGGCGAGCGCCGCGATGGGCGTCAGCGCGATCCGCCGGGTCCTGTCGGGGATCGGTCCCGTCGCCCTGCAGGCCGGTTCGATCGGCGCCATGAACGTGGTCCTGCTGCTCGTGTACAGCGTTCCGCTCGCCCTGGCCGCGCTCGCGATGCTCGCCGTCGTCGCCGCCGTCCTCCTCGCCCTCGGCCTGCGTGAACTGCGCTGGCAGCGCCGCCTGGTGGAACTGGGCAACAAGCTCAACAACCAGGCCTTCCAGACCCTGCGCGGCCTGCCCAAGCTCCGTGTCGCCGGGGCGGAGAGCTACGCGTACGCCGCGTGGGCCGGGGAGTTCGCGCGCAGCCGGGGGCTCCAGCGGCGCGCGGGGCGCATCAAGAACGTCACCACCGTCCTGAACGCGGTGTACCTGCCGCTCTGTACGCTCGTCATGTTCGTGCTGCTCGCGGGACCGGCCCGCGGCAGCCTGACCGCGGGTGAGTTCCTCACCTTCAGCACCGCCGTGACGATGCTCCTCACCTCCGTCACGCAACTCACCGGCGCGCTGCTCTCGGCGGCCGCGGTGCTGCCGATGTTCGAGCAGATCAAGCCGGTGCTCGACGCGGTACCGGAGGTGCGCACCGGGAGCGCGCAGCCGGGCGAGCTCCAGGGCGCCGTCGAGGCGCGCTCCGTGTCGTTCCGCTACAGCGACGACGGCCCCCTGGTCCTCGACGACGTGTCCCTCACGATCCGCCCCGGCGAGTTCGTCGCCGTCGTCGGACCGAGCGGTTGCGGCAAGTCGACGCTGCTCCGCCTCCTCATCGGCTTCGACGAGCCCGTCGCGGGCAGCGTGCTCTACGACGGCCAGGACCTGTCGGCCCTGGACCAGTCGGCGGTGCGCCGCCAGTGCGGCGTGGTCCTGCAGAACGCGCAGCCGCTCACCGGCTCGATCCTCGAGTGCGTCTGCGGCGCGGAGTCGTTCACACAGGAGGAGGTGTGGGAGGCCGCCGCGATGGCGGGCCTCGCCGAGGACATCGAGCGCATGCCGATGGGCCTGCACACGATGATCTCCGGCGGCGGGGCGGTCTCCGGCGGCCAGCGCCAGCGCCTGATGATCGCCCAGGCCCTGATCCGCCGCCCCCGCGTCCTCTTCTTCGACGAGGCGACCAGCGCCCTGGACAACGAGACACAGCGCACGGTCATGGACAACACCCGCGCCCTCGACGCCACCCGCGTCGTCATAGCCCACCGCCTCTCCACCGTCATGGACGCGGACCGCGTCGTCGTCATGACGCAGGGCCGCATCGTGCAACAGGGCCCACCCGCGCAGCTGTTGGCTGACACGGGTGGACACCTGCACGAACTGGTACGACGACAACTGCGGTGAGGCGCCGGGGCTTTGCCCGAAGTGAGCGGTGGGGCCACACTCCGCGCGGGCGGCTGCCGATGAGCGGGGGCGCGCCGCCGGGACGGCCCGGCGGCGCTCCTGCGTGTTCGGATCCGGCCGGTCTAGTTGACGACCGTGAGCTTCGTCGGCCATCCCCTGCGGTCGGCGGTGGCGAAGAGGTTCTTGATGTCGGAAGGACGGAGCTTGATGCAGCCGTTGGACTTGTAGTCCGAGGGGCCGTCCCAGCGGGTGGGTTCGGTTGCTCCCTGGCCGCCGTTGCGGGTCATCTCGCTGTGGATGAACAGATCGTTGCGCAGGGTGCCACCGGGGCACCGCTTGTCCGAGATCTTGATGACGTAGCCCTTGATGAGGCTGCCGTTGTAGCGTTTCGCTTGGAACTGGACCGTGTAGGTGCCGTTGGGCAACCAGCCCTTGAAGCGGGTGCACGAGTTCCTGGTGACACCGGAGCCGGCACGGTACTTCTTGATCACCTTGTCCGGTCCTGAGGCGCGCTTCATCAGGTACAGCGCCGAGTTCGTCTGATTGCGCTGGTTCTTGTCGAACTTCAGGTAGTGGCTGCCGGCTGCCGCGGGTGCCGCTGACGCCGTCGCGGCGGGCGTGGTCGCGCCGAGCATCAGCCCGCCGGCGAGAGTGGTGATCGCCACAGATGTGGCTGCGGATCGTCGGACGATGGCCATGATGGGCACAGTGCTGCTCCTCCTGTGTGGCCGACGGCGACCGCTGCGGCCGCCGTTCGGACTCCAGTAGTCCAGCGGCGCCCGCCCACCGGTAGCCTGCTCCGGCGCAGGGCTGGCCGGGGCGCCCGGCGGTGGTATCGACGGGGCGGATCTCAGCCGCTCAGCCGCAGCGACAGGTCGAGGTGCTGTTCGGAGAATTCGAGATAACCGGCTTGGACCAAGCCGTGCAGGACATCGGGGCGGATCACGGAAGGCGGCTGCGGAAAGCCGAGGATCTCGGCCTTGTGGCGGGCTCCGTCCAGCCGCACCCGGACCGCACTCGTCGAAATGCCGAATCTGCGTGCGACTTGCTTGAGAGGAACCGGCACGGGGCGGAGTTCCGGCGGCCAGGCCAGAAATTCACGGAAGACCTCACGCAGCGCCGCTTCCTCGCGCGGAGTCAGCGGCGGGGGCAGGTCGCCGATTTCCGTGTACGCATCCACGCAGCCCACGAAATCCACATCGCGCTTTCCGCCCCCTTCCAGGAGAGCCCAGCATTCCGTGTCCGCACCACCGACTATTCGCACAGCCACACGCGGCTCGAAGAAAACTCTCTCAAGATGGCGGATGCGTCGCGGCGGCATACCCCAGATGTGCAGTTCAACGCCGTGGCGATGCTCCGGACGAAGTCGCCAGCCACGGTGCGCGGCAGTGATGACCAAGGCACGTCGTGACACCCAGGCATCGGCCGGTCCCACTCCTGCCAGGATGTCCCCCGACCGCCCCACCGTCAGCGACTCCCGGCACGCCAGTGGAATACTGTCGCGTAACCGGACCACCCCGGCGGTGCGCTCGACCATACGAATCAGTCGCTGTGCCATGACTGTCGCCTTTCATGGAGCTCGGACAGCTGCGCAAGAATCTGTACGGCAGGACAGCGACCTACGTCGTCGATTTCCGATGCGCCGCTGCGGAGATGACAATGTAGCAGCGGAAAATCGACGGAAAGGATTTCAAGGAACCAGGTTGACAACATCCTTTGGGTCTGTGTAATGACCCGACTGGTTCGGCGCTCAGTGTCCGTGCGTTCTTGTTCAGTGCCGGTGCGTCCGTACCGTGGTGATCTGAATGAGCCGGATGTGCCCGCCAGGGATGATCACGTAATCCGCGTCCGAGGGCTGCGGCTGTTCCGCGTCCGCGGGATGGATCACGATGGGGTGGTGGAGGGCCACGTCACGGAAGAAGGGGTCCCGCTCGTCGGAGACCATGTGGCCGCTTCCGTGGACCCGGGTGCCGTCGTCCATCAGGATGTGCACCTCGGGGTCGGCCTCGCCACGGGAGGGTTTGAGGAGTTCCGACCACACGGTCCCGGGGGCGTTCGACCAGGTGCCGCCGTTGCGGCGGCCGCGGAGCTCGCCGAGGGCCGCGCAGGCGAGCGTACTGACGGTGAGGGCCAGGATGCCGGAGCGCGCCAGGTGCCAGGGGTGCGCGCGGAGGTAGGCCCCGCCGGACGCCGCGCCTTCAAGGGTGGCGAGGCCGGGAACCGCCTCGGCGAGCACCAGGACGCCAGCCACCGCGGCCAGCGTCCCGAAGGTGCCCACCGCGAACAGTTCCGTGATCTCGCGGGCGGCGCCCGGTCGCTCGCGCAGGCTGTGGCGCTCGTAGCGCACCAGGTAGAGATGGCCGGGCACTGCCACGAACAGCAGCGCCAGGAGCCCGAGCAGCCCCGAGGGCACGGGCCGGTCAGGCGGACTGCGGCGGGGCGGAGGGCGGGCCCGGCGGCGGAGGCGGGCGGTCCGCGGGAGTCCACTTGCCCTTGGAGACGCCGAGCGGTGGGTCGGCCGCGTCCGGGTCGTCCTTCTCCGACCGCGCGGCGCTCGGGGCGGACTCGGCCTGCTCGCTGACCCCGCCGCCCCCGTCGGCCTCATCGAACTCGTCGAACTCGTCGCGCAGCGTCCCCGCCGCTTCTTCCGGTGTCGGTGTGCTCTCCGTCATCGTCGTCCCCCAGGGGTCTTGAGTCATGGGTCATGGGTCATGGGTCATGGGTCATGGGTCATGGGTCATCGAGCTCCATAGGCCGTGATCCCGGCCCAGTTTCCGACCTGCCGTGGCGCGTCGTCGGCGTCCAGCAGTTCCACGGCGGTGCGCCGGGCAGCCTCCAGCGGGGCGCGGCCCGCCGCCCGGTGGGCGAACCACGTCAGGGAGTGGTGGCTGGCGAGTCGTGAACGCACCGGTATCGGGCTTGCGAGCACGAACGCGGCGCCCGCCTCGTGGAAGGCGTGGACCAGCGCGTTGGCGACGTCTCCGGCAAGTTCCAGGGGCTGTGGCGCCGACGGGGGCGGCCCGGCGAGCGCCCCGTGCCCGCCGCCGAGGTCGGCCGCCGCGCGGAAGCTGGTGCTGCACGCGGTGAGGACGACCTCCTCGAAGCACATGCGCCCCATGAGGATGTCACCCGTCTCGACCTCGCCGTCGGTCATCTGCACGCCCGCGCGCAAGGGCGCCCCCGGGTTGCGGACGCCGTGCGTGGCGATCTGCAACACGGCCGTCCGGTCGGCAGGCGGCGGACCGGAGTCCAGCAGGGCCCGCAGGGCGGCGGTGTCGGCGGCCTTGCCGACGACCGGATCCCCGAGCAGCCTCTCAGGCCCCAGGAATCGGGCCAGGACCTGCACGAGCCGGCCCACCTGCGGGATCGGCACGCTGCCCGCGGGAGGCTCGGTCACTCCCAGCAGGGCCACCTGGAGAGGCAGATCGGTCCGGTGGTCGAGTGCCGGTACGCAGGCCAGGTTCGGGACGATGCCGAGCGCGGTGTCCCGGACCAGATGGCGGCCCCTGTGGCGTACCACCGTCCAGGGAAGAGCGTGCAGGCGGCCGTGCGGCGACAGCAGGCAGGTGCCGCCGGCCGCGATCTCGTCGGCCAGCGCCGTCGGGACGAGATCGGCGAGCCCGATTCCGTTGCGGCCCCAGAAATCCAGTTCCTCGGGGGGCTGCACCGGTGCGTCGAGCATGCGCTGGTACGCGTCGAGGGCACGGCGGGTGCCCTTGGCGAGGCGGCGGGTCCCCATCCGCAGGCAGCCGTCCGGGGTGGCCAGGAGCGCGAGGACGGCGCCGGGACGTTCGTAGAGGCTCAGGGCGACGCAGCGGCCCCTGCCGTCCGGTGGGCCGCCTCCGTACGCCGCCAGGTAGCCCGTCAGCGTCGCCGGGTCGAAGGGTGGATCGTCCCTGATCAGATGCCAGCGGGAGTCCACCGCGCGGATCTTGAGGAGCAACGCGGCCCGCTGTTCGTACAGCCGGTGGGCCTCTGCCATCGAACCCCGGCCCTCGGCTCGGGTGATCGCTCCGGTCAGCTCGGCGAAGCGTGCCCTGTCCGGGCCGCCCCGCTCGTCCCGCACGGCAGGACCGGCCGAGCGCGCCAGGGAGAGGCGGGCGGAGAAGGCCCGCGCCTTCAGCAGATCGGTGACCACCGCGGCCAGGCGCGCGCGGCCCGACTCCTCGGCGACAGCCAGCGCCTCCTCGAACACCGGCCTGCGGTACCGGAGATGGAGCGTGTCGAAGCGGTGGCCCAGGGGCACCCGCAGTACCCGGTCGAGGGCACGGGCCGCCCGCAGGTACGCCTGTGCCGCGCCGTTGCGGTTCCCCAGAGCGCGATAGGCCCTGCCCCGCTCGGCCTGCACCATCGCGTCGTGGGAGGCGTCAGGGCGGTCCGCCATGAAGGTCTCGGCACGGTCGCACCAGGTGAGGGCCTCACGGTGGCGGCTGGACTGCCGGGCCGCCTCGGCTCTCATACGGCAGTACACCGCGCCGCGGGCCAGCCGCAGATGGGCGCGCATCGATGTCAGGTCGCTCCCGCCGGGGGCCTCGAACAACGGCGCGGCAAAGTCGAGGTAGCGTCGCGCGCGCTCCGTCTCCCCCTGGTCCAGCGCGACGCGGGCCAGCTGGACGTGGCCGGCCTCCGGCAGCCCGGACGCCGTGTGGAGCGGCATCAGCAGCAGGTACGCCTGTTCGGCCGCCGCCGGATGGCCGCTGTCCCGCAGCGCGCCCGCCTTGGTGTCCAGGATCTGGTGGTAGACGGCAGAGGCTTCCAGAGCGTGCGCGAGGGCCGCCGCGCCGCCCCCGCGCCGTGCGAACTCCTCTTGGAGGCGGCGTGCCGCCTCGTCGTCGGTGGCGAGCACCGGCCCCTCGGGGAGCAGGCCAGCGAGCTCGGCTTCCAGCGGGGCCAGGACGTCGAGGGCGGTGTCCGAGTCGTACAGCTGATGCAGGGCCGCGGCCCGCAGCGCGCGCAGATCGCCGTGCGCGTAGTCCGCGAGGGCGCCGGCCGGGGATGCGCACGGCAGCCGGTCGGCCTCGTCCACCAGGGCGAGCGCCTCGTCGGCTCTGCCTGCCCCCAGCTCGTACTGCGCCCTGCCCGCCAGATGGTGCCGCAACTTGTCCGGCCCCACGAAGGGGGTGAACTCATCGGCAGCGGCCCAGTGGGACCTGACCTGCTGATACGTCCAGCCCCCGGTTTGCCGCACGGTCACCTCGCGGCCGTACGCGTCGAGCAGCACACCGGCGACGTCCGCCTCCGTGTAGGGGACGGGAGTGGCGGAGCCGGCACCCCGCCGGGCCGCCACCAGTGCCAGCCGTCCGTGCTCGACCAGTCGCGCGAAGAGCTGCCCGGTCGGCAGCCCGGCGCCCGCTGCCCGCCAGTACTCCATCGACAGTTCCCAGCAGCGCGCTGCCGGGTCGTGGTCCTCCACCCGGTATCCCCCGATCACCCAGAGCAACCACCGTACGACCGACCCGGGTGGAGGGGGAATACGCTCAGGGCGCCGCCCGAGCGCGCGCCATCCAGCCCTACGCCCCTTGTCCACCACCATGCGCCCCAGGGTGAGGACAGTTGCCGTCAACCCCTCCCCCGCGATCCGCGGGACTGCCACGCTGGACTGGCCGGACCCGGGGCGAGCCTCGACCCCGAGCCGGCATCGGGGGATCACATGGCGCGGCCACGGGGTGGTGAGGGTATGTCCGACCTGCCGGACCCCGCGTCACCCCACGGCGAGGCATTCGACCGGATCGCCCGCGCGGTGGGCCCCGCCGACCCGGAGGCAGGAGAGCTGCCTGCGGTGGTGCGCGCCGCTCGGGCCCGCCTGGCGCAGCCGATGCGGGTGGCGGTGGCCGGTCAGATCAAGCGCGGCAAGTCGACACTGGTGAACGCGCTGCTCGGTGAGGAGGTCTCCGCCACCGGTCAGCTGGAACTCACCTTCAACGTCTGCGAGTTCCACCACGCCGATCGCCGAAGGCTCCTCGTCCGCTTCAAGGACGGCCGGGCGGAGGAATGGGCTCCGGGGGCCCTGTCGAAGCTCACCGTGCGCGATCCCGGCGCCCTGCGTCTGCTGCGCACGGTGCGGAAGGTGGAAGTGGGGACGCCCAGTACCCTGCTGCGCCGCTTCCGGCTCGTGGACACTCCCGGCCTCGGCAGCGTGCAGGGAACCGATGCCGACAACACCCTTGCCTTTCTCGGCATCGACGACCCCGTGGAGCGTGACGAGGCGGCACGGGTACTCAAGGAGCTGGGGCAGGACGTGCGGGCTGTGCACGCCGACAGTGCCTCCGAGATGGACCGGGCCGACGCCGTCGTCTTCGTCTTCAGCCGCGGCCTCGGCCGGGCCGACCAGCAGGCGGTGGACTCCTTCGCCGGCGCCTACGGGGAGGTCGTCAGCCCTCTGAAGGCGTTCGGGGTGCTCTCCCGCAGCGATCAGTACTGGCCCCCGGTGGGCGAGACGGGCCCGGACGGCATGCCCGTCGACCCCTACGGCTACGACCCGATGGCGGCCGCCCGCCGCATCGCCGACTCCTATCTGGAACGGCTTTCCGTCCAGCGGGTGTTCCGCACCGTTGTCCCGGTCGCGGGCCTGCTCGGGGCCGGAGCGCAGTGCATGGCGTCGGACGGTTTCGACCCGCTGGCCGATCTTGCGAAGGTGCCTCCGCGGCGGCTCGCGGACCGGATGGAGGACGTCAACCTCTTCTGTGTACGCGAGTACGCGGACCTGCCGGTGCCCGCGGCGGTGCGTGCCGCGCTCGTGGACCGCCTGGGGGCCTGGGGGGTGTTCCTGGCCTGCGGGCTCCTCCGGGACGGACTCGGCGAGGACGCGGTGCGCCGGTCGCTCCTCGAACGCAGCGGGGTGACCGAACTGCGCGAACTCGTCCTGCGGCACTTCGGCAACCGGGCGGCACTGATCAAGCTGGACCACGGCCAGCGGGAGATCACCGACGAGGTGGCCCGGCTGCGGGCCGCGGCTCAGCGGGCGGGCCGGCGGCCGCCCGCCGTGGCGGACCGGGTCGCGGATCTGCTGGAGAGCATGCGGGTGACCGACCCCGGCCCGTCCGAACTCGCCGCGCTGGCCGCGTACTACCGCGGCGGGCTGACCCTGACGGCGCGGGAGGTGTCCGAGTTGCTCGCGATCACGGGAGAGCGGGGGACCAGCTGCGCGGACCGGCTCGGCCTGCCGCCCGGCACCCCGGTGGACGTGCTGCTCGCGACGGCACGCCGCCGCGCGGGGCGCTGGGCCGCGCGTACGGGAGATCCACTGCTCGACCGTCCCACGCTCACCGTCGCACGGGTGGTGCTGCGCTCGTACGAACGCGTGGCGGACCTGGTCGCCCGCGCGCAGGCGCTGCTGTACGGGGACGGCGCGAGGACCGGACAGAACGGCGGAGGGAGCGATCCATGAGCTGGGACCCTTACGACACGGGCGCCGACCCCGGCGTCGAACCGGAGGTGTACACCGCGCCCGGCGAAGAACCGCCGGGCCCGGCGGATCCGGCGGACCCCCTCGACGACCCCACGACAGCCGTCGACGCCACTCCCTCTCTCGACGCCGACCCCGGCCTGCCGAACTTCGACCCCGCCCTGGGCGACCCCGCCGCCGTCGTCGGCAACCCCGGCGAGGCGATGGGAGTGTGGCAGCAGCACCAAGGCGAGGGTGCCTGTGCCATCGGCGCCCAGGGCATGGTCCTGGAGTACCTGACGGGTCAGCGGATCAGCGAGGAGCAGCTCATCACGGAGGCCGCTGTCAACGACGGTTTCGACGGGACGGGCACCGCACCCGACGACCTGGGGAATCTGCTGGAGCGGCACGGCGTACCGGTGCGCCAGGTGGAGGACGCGTCCCTGGAGCAGTTGGAAGGGGTGCTCGCCGAGGGTGGGGCCGCCATCGTCGGCCTGGACGCGGACGAGATCTGGAGCGCCGGACACGGCCCGGGGGACGACACCCCCGTGGGCGACGCCGCGGGCATCCCCGGGCAGGACGCCAACCACGCCGTGTGGGTCACCGGCATCGACAACAACGATCCGGCCCGTCCGATGGTCGTCCTCAACGACTCCGGCCATCCCGATGGACAGGGTTTGCAGGTGCCGCTGGACGAGTTCCTCGGCGCTTGGCAGGACTCCGGCAACTTCCTCGTCGCCGCGGGCCCGTCGCAGGCGGTGCGCTGATGGCGGCCGACGGCGAGGGGACGCGGCGACCGGCCGCGCAGTCGTCCGTACCGGCGTCCGCGGCACCCCTCATCGCGCTCCTGGACCGGCTCGCCGGACTGCCCACGGCACCCGACCCTCCCGGCGGCCCGGTCCTGGACTGGGTGCGCCGCCAAGTGCTCGCCGCCCTCGCGGCGTCCGGCGTCGTTCCGGTCGAGGACCACGGCACCGTGGACCCCGCCCGGCACAGCGTGGTGGCCACCCGTACCGCCCCCAGCGGAAAGCTCCGCGACGCCATCGCGGCGACGGTGCGGCCGGGCTACCTGTGGGGTGGGACGCTGCTGCGCCCGCAGGAGGTCGTCGCCTACGTCCTGCCCGGCGAGCCGGAGCCGGACGGGGCGGGCAGGACGGATGACGTCGATGACGTGAACGACATCGACGACGTGAACGACATCGACGAGGTGGACGAGGTCGACGAGGTGGACGAGGTCGACGAGGTGGACGAGGTCTGTGCGACGGGTGCGGTGAGTGAGGAAGGTGACACACGCCATGAATGACGCCCCGGGCACCCCCGGTGTCCCGCGCTCCGAGGCGCTGTGCCGGGAGTTCCGCCGCACTCGGGCCTTTCGCCAGCTCGTCCCCATGGAGGCCGGTATCGGCTGGCCGCTCCCGGTGCCGGTCGTCCAGGACGGCGCGCCCCAGGTCTACGTCCGCCTGCCGCTCTTCGCCCTGCGTCCCGACCCGGCCGGTGGCGCCGACCTCTTCCCGCCGTTCGCCACGGCGGCGCTCAATTGGTCGACACGGCGCCTGGTCGAGTACACCGACCTGCGCTTCAAGGAGCCGCACCGGTCCCGGACGGAGTGGTCGCGCCCTGTCGGCCGCTTCCCGCATCCCGCGGTCGCGGGACTGACGAACGCGGCCTACCGGGACATGCGAAGCCGCCTGTTCCACCTCTACGACGAGCTGTTCGACGGCCTCGCACGCGGCCGGGAGCCCGGCAGTACGTGGTCCGGAGAGTTCAGCGGTCTGCTGAGCCAACTGGTGGAGCCGTCCCTGACGCCCTACTACCGACAGCTCGCCCCCAAGTTTCTGCGCCGGCACCTGCCCGAAGACCGGCACCTGCCCGAAGAAGGGTGAACGACCATGCGGGACAACGCCTTCAGCCGCCTGCGTTCCGACGTTCTGGCAGCGTTCCCGAAGCTCACCGAAGAGTTGTCCGGCGAGCTGGGGCCCCGGCAGCGTGAGCTCCTCGATCAGTCCAAGGCCCGTCTGGAGCAGGGCACATGCCATGTCGTCGTGGCCGGTGAGTACAAGCGTGGTAAGTCCACGCTGCTCAACGCCCTGGTGGAACAGCCCCGGCTGTTCCCCGTGGACGTGGACGTGGCCACGTGCGTGGTGTCGACCCTCGCCTGGGGCCCCCATGGGCGAGCCGTGGTGCACCTGGGTGCCCCGGACACAGGACCGCACACCGGACCGCACACAGGACCGGGCGCCGGACCAGACACCGGACCGGGCGCCGGTCGGCGGCTGGAGATCGCTCTCGACCGCCTGCCGGAGTTCGTCACCGAGCAAGGAAACCCCCGCAACCACAAGCGGGTCCAGCTCGTGGAGATCCAGGCCCCCGTGCCGGAGCTGGAGACCGGGCTCGTGCTGGTCGACACGCCGGGTGTCGGCAGCGTCAACCCCGAGCACACCGCGGCCACCCTCTCCTTCCTGGACCGGGCCGACGGCCTGGTCTTCGTCTGCGACGCCATCGAACCGCTGGCCACCTACGAACTGGACTTCCTGGGGCGGGCGCTGGAGAAGTGCGAGGTGGTGATCACCACGGTCACCAAGACCGACAAGGTCAGGGACGCCGCCCCCGTGGTCGCCGGTGCCCGCGAGAAGATCTCCGGGCGCACCGGCCGAGCGGCCGACAGTCTGGTGATCGTCCCCGTCTCCGCGTTCCGCAAGCTGAAGTGGCTCAGGGACCGCACCGACGACCAGCTCCTCGCCGACTCCGGCTTCGTCGATCTTGACCACGCGCTGTGGGAAGGCCTTGCCACCACCAGTGGCGCGGTCCAGCTCCGCCGGGCCCTCGACGGTCTGTGCGACGCCTTGGCGACGGCGGGCTCCCCTCTGGTCAACGAGTTGGCGGCGCTGGAGTCGGACGAGTCCCTGGACCGTATCCGCCGCGAGGTGGCGGAGACCACCGCCAGGCTCGGGGAGCTGTCCGCGGGCGGCGCCGAGTGGCGCACGGAACTGCGTCGGCGCTTCGACCTCGACACCAGGCCCGCCCGGACCGCGCTCCAGGGTGCGTTCGACGCGGCGCTGCGCCGGTATCAGGAGAAGGTGACCGCGGGCGCCGACCCGGGGGCGGACGAACTGGTCGGCGAGGTGGCTTCCGACATGCTCAAGGCCCTTGCCGCCGCACACGACCACCTGGCCGCGACGGCTGTGGAGATCATGCGGGAGTTCGCCGAGCGCACCAGCCTTCAGCTCACTTCACCCGAGGTCTCGAAGCCGCCCTTCACCCCTGCCATCGCGGTGCCCACCGTTCCGCTCAATGTCCGTCCGGCCCGGTTCTTCGACCAGTTCCGGGCAAGCTGGTCCACCGGGATGGCCGGTATCGGCGCGGGCGGTGTCGTCGCGCTCGTGGAGCCCTTCAGCGGTATCGCGCTGCTTCTTGGCCTGGGGACGATGGGGTTCGTGCACGGGGTCCGCAACCACCGGCAGGATCTGCGTGAGCGCGCGGAACGGGAACGCGCGGCGCGGCTGCTTCAGCTGGTCGCCCAAGAGATCGCCGCGAGCCGCCGGCACGCCACGGAATCCTTCAACCAGACCTACGCGGACTTCGCCCAGTCCCTGACAGCGGAGCTGAACGCCCAGATCTCGGCCCAGCAGGAATCGCTGACGGAATCCGCCCGCAGGCTCCAGACAGCGACAGGGCGGACCAAGGCGGATCTTGCCAGGCGGCGCGGCGAGCTGCGGGCCAGGCAGCAGAGCTACCGGGGCCTGCAAGGCGAGCTCGACCGGCTCCGTGCCCGCGTGGAGCGGCTGGCCGTACCGGCACCCCGGCCGGGCCCCCAGCCCCCGCCACCCGGGAGGCCCGTGGTCCCGCCGCCCGAGAGGCGCGGGGCGGCCGCGGCGAAGGACGTCGCCGCGGATCTGGCTGTCGGAGCCGCCGCCGACGCCGCCCGGGGAGCCGCCCTCACCCACCCCGCAGCCGACATCGCCAAGGGCACCGCGACCGGCGACGCCGCGGCAGGCGGTGCCACGGCCGGGGACGTCGACGCCCAGTATCCGAGCGCCACTGCGGGGGCCGCCGGCACCACCGAGCCGACCACGACCGCGGACCGCGAGGCCGGGACCGAGAGCGGGACGGCCGACGGGCTGGGCGCTTCGGCCGACACCGCGCAGTTCGACCCCACCCAGTTCGACGCACCATGACGAGCAGCGACGGAGCCGTGGGCGACCCCGGGAACGGTCCTGTCTACGGCATCGATTTCGGCACCTGGACCTCCGCCCTGGTCGTTCTGCGCCGGGGGCATCCGCCGCTGGCGGTGCGCGATCCCGTGAGTCCGTACGGTGCTACGTCCGTTCGCAGCGCCGTGTGCCTGCTCCCCGACGGTTCGACCGTGGTGGGGCAGGCCGCGGTGAACGCACGTCTGCAGCGTCCCGGGTGGTTCCGGACGGAGTTCAAGAGGGAGTTCGGCGAGGCGTTCCCGCATCAGCTCGGCGAGCGCCGATTCACCACGGTGCAACTGACGGCGGAAGTGCTCGGATTCCTCGTGGCGCAGGCCAGGGCCGCCGTCGATGCCGCGCCCTCCCGGGTGGTGATCACCGTACCGGCTACCTGGGAGGGCAACCGGCGCGAGCTGATGCTGGCCGCCGCCGAGTCGGCCGGGCTGGCACCGGAGACCGTCGAGTTGCTCACCGAGCCGGTGGCCGCCACCGTGTACGCGCTGCACGACCACGGCATGGACCGCGACCGCACGGTCCTCGTCTACGACCTGGGGGGAGGCACCTTCGACCTGGCCGTGGCCCGGGGCAGCACGGAGGGCTTCGCCGTACTCGGCGCGCCCGGCGGTCTCGCCGATGTGGGCGGGCTCGCCGTCGACCGGGCCGTGCTGGCCATGGTGCACAAGCGCTGCCCCGAGGCGGTGGCCGCGCTGCGGGGGGCCGCGGCGGGCTCCGACGACCCCGGCGTGCTGCGCCGCGCGATCCTGCTGGCCGAGGCGTGCACCACCTACAAGCACCAGTTGTCCGTGTCCTCCGAGCACTCCGATCTCTTGACGATGCTCGACCCGCCCGTCGAGGTCACCTTGACGCAGCACGACTTGAAGGAGGCCGTACGGCCGATGCTGTCGGACACGGCCGAGGAGTGCGAACGCGTGCTGCGGACGCACGGCCTGGAGTGGGGGGACCTCGACCTGATCGTGCCCGTGGGCGGCAGCTCCCGGCTGCCGATGGTCGGCGATCTGCTGGCCGAGCGCTCGGGGCAGACGGTGCTCTCCGTGTCCGAGCCCGAGTTGGCCGTGGCCACCGGTGCCGCCTGGTACGCCTGGGACCGGGCGCCGGTCCCCGTGGCCGAGGCACCACCGTCGGCCGGCACCTCCCGGACGCACCGCATGGCACCTGCGGTCACGGCGCTGCTCGACGCCGGTCTCAGCGGCCGGATGCTGCGGGAGGCGTTGCGCGATGCCAGGTGAGGCAGCTCCGGAGGAACCACTCGAGCTGAGGGCGCACTGGCGGCGCCTGGTCAACGGCTGGGCGGCCCGGCAGCGCCGCCCCTACGAGGCCGACGCGTCCTCGGTGGCCCTGGACCTGGAACTTCCCGAGGCCGAGCGGAAGATCCGGCTCGCCTTCAGGACCACGAGCAACGACATGCTTCTGGTACTCGCCACCGACGACCGCTACCTCAAGGAGGACCAACTGGCCCTGGCTGCCGCGGCGGCCAACGCCTGGAACATCGAGCGGCTCGCGCCCATGCTGTCGGTCTGCGACCTGGACGACACCGAGCAGTCGCCCTACCTGATGGGTATCCGCACTCTGCCGCTGGCCTGCTGGGCACCGCAGAACTCGTTCAGGGCCATGGCTGACCAGTGGCTGCGGGAATCCCGCGATCTGTTCACGTGGTGCCACAGGAACTTCCGTCTGTGACAAGGCGGGACCGTGGAGTCCGGGACCGTGACGTCGGACGACCCGCAGGCCGTCACCGGCCGCCACACCGCTGCCGTCGGTCACGGCACCGGTGTGGGTCCCGACCGCCCCGGGGATGCGCCGTTCTCACGCCTTACGGAAGACGAGCAGTTCGGCCCGCCCACCGCTGAGCGGCACGAAGTGGCTCCCCAGTAGCGACAGGCCGCGCCGGTCCAGGCGGTCGAGGAGCCAGGAGCGCGAGATCATGCCGTAGATGGTCGCTCGACCGGCGACCCAGTTCTTCGTCATCGCGTCGTCGAGGCAGTTCTCGTTCACCACGTCGAACGCGACGACCCCGCCCGGCCGCGCGACCCGGGCCATCTCGTCGAGATAGCCGATCGTCACGACGAGCGGGACGTAGACGAACAGCTTGTGGGAGTGTACGAGGTCCACCGACTCGGTGGCGGTGGCGCTCAGCGTGTGTCCGTCGGCGGGTTGCACGGCCACGTTCGGCAGCGCCCTCAGGTGGGGCAGCCAGTCCGCCGCGGTCTCGTAGACCTCGTACGTGGCGGGGTGGGTCGCGGCGATGACCCGGGACGCGTACCGGCCCGTCCCCGCGCCGATCTCGCAGACGCGCTGCACGTGTTCGCCGAGGTCCGCCAGTGCCAGGAGCGCGTCGACGGCGTCGGCGGTCGCGCCCGGAACGGCGCTGTAGCGGTCGATGTAGTCCTCGACGGATATCCCCGCCCGCCGAGCCGCGCCCACCACCTTGCGGGCGGACAGGAACGGCGCGATCGCGGGGTCGTCGCTGTACCCGCGGACCATCTGCACACCGAAAGGGCGCAGCACGCGGTTGACTCCGCCGCGTGCGGCATTCAGTACGGACATGCTTGCCTCCATCGCGAATTTCGCCGGATTCATCGGATTCACGGGCCCTCGCACGCAGACCGGAACGCGTGGCCGCGAGGGCGACCGGTACGGGATCAGGCGTCTGCGGGCCCTTGTGCTGCTCCGTCCCACGCGTGACGCGGACGCGCCTCACGGGCCGGAGCCAGGGCGGGCAGGGCCGGACGGCGCGCCCGCGTGGCACGGCACATCGTGCGTGCCGGGCGACAGGCGCGAAGGTGTGCAGGGATCAGGGTGCGCAGGGCTGGACGCGGTCCAGCAGGACGGTGAGGGAGCACGTCGGAGGCAGTGCCGTGCGGGCCGGAGGAGGCCCGGTGACCGGCGGCGCGAACGCGGCCAGGACACGCAGCGCCAACCTCAGCGCGACGAGCAGATATCCACGCCACCGGCGGGCAGTGACGGCGAGTACCAGGGACAGCCGCACGGGCAGCTCCGAGGCACGGTGGAAGTGGGCGGTCAGGGCGAGGGCGGCAAGGAAGTTCACCGCTCCCATGGCCACGGTGTTGTGGTGCCAGACGGACGGCAGCTGGAAGTGGCCCTCCGCAGCCGCGGCCGGCAGGTCGGTGTCGGTGAACTCCAGCCAGGCGGGGAGGAGTGCCTGCGCTCCCGCGAGGGCGAGGATGCTCCAGCGCGGTCTCGCTCCTCGCAGTACGGCATAGGCGGTGATGCTGAGAACCGCTGCCGCGCAGGCGAGCGCCGGCCAGGAGATCGCCGATTCCGTCAACGCCAGATGAAGACCGGCGGCAAAGGCCGTACCCGTGAGGGCATGACCCACAGCACGGGCGGCGGTGCCGTCCCTGCTGCGGGCACGAGCGCGGATGGCCGACATATCCCGTCCAGTATGGCCTGCACCAGGTGGCCATAAGGGCTTTCGTCCGGATGTGGCTCAATAAGGGAGCGCGATGTCGACAGTCCCGGCACATCGAGCGCACCGCACTGGCCGAACTGGACAGTCCACTTGTCTCCCCGGCACCGCTGGTCGTCGTGCACCCCACCACCCGGCCGCACGCCGTGTCGGGTCGTGTCGTGGTCACCTGCGTCCAGGCAACCGGTGGTGGGACGCCCCCCACCGCCGGATGCCGGGCGCCCTGCCGGTGCTTACCACCGCGATCGCCGTCGTCCTCGCCGGTCGGGGGCCTACTGGACTTCTGGAGCCTGGCACCAGACCTTCTCAGGTCAAGTACGCCGCCTTCTTCATCTTTGGCGCGCGGCCCCACCAGGACGAGCCGCCGTTCGGGAAGCCGGTGCGTCTCCGGCGCGGCCGATGAGTTTGTGACTCCCGGCCGGTCCAAGCTCGTGACACCCCAGGAAAGGACACCGCCATGTCGGAACTTCTCGTCGACTTCATCACCTCCCTCGACGGATACGCGTCGGGAGAGGGCTGGCCCGGGTTCTGGGGCCTCGAAGGCCCGGAGTACCTCGCGTGGCTCGGCGAGCAGCCCGAGGTCACCCATCTGATGGGAGCGAACACCTACCGCCTGATGTCGGGCTTCGCCGCGGGCGAGGTCCCGGACGGCCAGGACGAGTTCAGGCCCGAGGAGGAGGCGTCCGTCGACGAGCTCACGCGAGCGTCCAAGGTGGTGTTCTCCTCCTCCCTGACGGAGCCACTGACGTGGGCCAACTCCACGCTCGTCCGCGACGACGCCGTCGAGGCGGTCCGCGCCATGAAGGCGAGCGGCTCGGGGCTCCTCAGCACGATCGGCAGCCTCAGCCTGTGCCGGTCCCTGCTGCGGGCGGGGCTCGTCGACCGCTTCCGGGTCGTGATGTTCCCGGTGATCACCGGGGCCACGGGTGAGGAACGCATCTACGACGGCTATCCGGACGTCGCCCTCGAGATGATCGGGCACCGCACCTTCGACGGCCGCATCCAACTGGTCGAGTACAAGCCCCGCGTGCTGGAGCACCCGCCGCTCGGCGCCCCCGCGTGACGACGCGGGCCCGGCAAGGTCCGCCGGCCGGGCCCCGGTTGCGACCGCTGGTCGCGATCGCTACTTACGCACGCGGAAGCGCAGCATGGTGACCCCACCCGACTGGATGTTGGCGAACGGCTCCAGGTCGATCCGGTCGAGGCCCGGCGGTGTGAAGCGCACGCCGTCACCGAGCAGCACCGGCAGCACGTACACCAGGATCTCGTCGACGAGGCCGTGCCGCAGGCACTGGGCGGCCACGTCGGCGCCGAGGATCTCCAGGTTCTTGTCGCCCGCGGCACGGCGCGCCGTGGCCACGGCCTCCTCGATGTCGCAGGTGAGGAAGGTGACGGCGGGGTCCGGCTCGGCGGGCGGGCGATGGGTGAGGACGAACTGCGTCCCGCCCTCGTAGTCGGGGTTCTCGCCGGACATGCGCTTGCCGACCTCGTACGTGCCCCGGCCGATGAGCATGGCGCCCGTGGCCGCCATGACCTCCGGGAACGTCGCCGACGTCATGTGCTCGAAGATCCAGTCCATCGTGTGGCCGGGCCCGGCGATGAATCCGTCCAGGGACATCGCCCTGTTCACGACCACTTGGCCGGTGCTCGCATCCGTCATGCGTCTTCTCCAGGTTCCCCGAGCAGGTGGAGGGCCGGAACTGCATCATAGGCCGGTGAGCGACGCCTTCTCCGGCGGCGGCGGGAGCGGCCCGGCGCACCCCGGAATCCGCTGCTCTCTTCGGTGCAGAGCCGATGCGGACGAGGGTCCGACCGCCGGCGGGCGCCACGGCCGGACCGGCCAGCTCGTTGTAGGCAGCCAGCTTCTCGGGGTCGGAGATGGTGCGGTAGACGCTGACCCAGTAGCCCTTGGGCCTGCCGCTGCTCGCCGATCCCGAGCGGACGCGGGGCATCGGCCGTGCGGAGGGTCCGGGGCTGCCCGCCCGATCCGGATGAGCCGTTCGGCGGCCCGGCGGAGTACCGCCCCGCCATGAGGCAGAATGTCTGCTTCATGGGGGTAGTCGTCTTGGGGGTCGTGTGCTGCTCGTCGATCTGTCCACCGTGGCGCCACGCGAGCGGGCGGACGCGTTCCATCACGCGCTGACCGACTCGCTGGTGCCCAACGAAGTGGTGCACGAGGAGCCGGAGACGGGCATCCACGCGCGGATGGAGCTGCGGCAGGTGGGCGGGCTCGGGCTCTTCTCCACCCGCAATTCGGGCTTCGAGGTGCGCCGCAACGACCGGCACGTGCGCCATCACCGCAGCCGCCCCGTGATCTCGGTCTCGCTCCAGCCCGAAGGCGTCCACCGGGCCGAGATCGCGGGCAGGCAGCAGGTACTCGGACCGGACGACATCTGCGTGTTCCACGAGCTGTCGCCCCGGGTCTACGGCTGGTCGGGCGACGGCGCGTCCCGGGCCATGATGTTCGACGTGGACCGCCTGGACGTACCGGTGGACGCCGTGGTGAAGGCCTCGCTGCGGCTGCGCGCCAGCCCCGTGCACGACCTGGTCCTGAACCACCTGCGCGGTGTCTGGCGCGATCCGGGGCGTCTTGAGGGCGACCCCGGCGCCGGAGCCCTCGCCGCGGCCACCACCGAGCTCGTCCGCGCGCTGCTCGTCTCCGCCGCGCACGCCGAGGAGTCCCCCGCCGTCCGCTCGGCGATGGACGAGACGCTGCTCACGCGGGTCCTGGCGTACGCCCGCCGCCACCTCGCCGACCGCGACCTGACACCGGAGCGGATCGCGCGGGAGCACGCCGTCTCGGTGCGCAAGCTCTACGCCCTGCTCAACGACGCGGACATCAGCCTGGAGCAGTGGCTCATCACCGAACGCCTGGCCAAGGCGCGCGAGATGCTGACCGCGCCCCGCTACGACCGGCTCACCGTCGCGGCGGTGGCCGCGCGCTGCGGGTTCACCAGCCCGAGCCACTTCAGCCGCCGCTTCCAGGCGGCGTACGGCACGTCCCCCAGCGAGTGGCGCCGGCGCCCCGACGCCGCGCGCCCCGACGGGGGTTGACCGGCGCCGGTACGGAGCGGCGCTCAGGCCGAGTGCAGGGCGGCGTGCAGTGTGTCCGTCACCTGGATGCGAGCCGCCCGGGACGCCTCGGTACCGCGGAGCAGGTCGAAGAGCACGAAGCCGTGGATCGTGCCCTGATAGCGGATCGACACGACGGGCACGTCCGCCGCCCGCAGCCGGGCCGCGTACGCCTCGCCCTCGTCGCGGAGCACATCGGCCTCGGCTGTCAGGACCAGCGCCGCCGGCAGACCGTGCAGCCGGCTCACCGGCGCGCGCAGCGGCGCGACGGCCCCGTGCGCCCGGCTCTCGCGGTCGGGCGCGTACTGCTGCCAGTAGCCGTGCATGGCGGCGCGGCTGAGGAAGTACCCGTCCGCGAAGCGCCGGTAGGACGGGGTGTCCATCGCCGAGTCCGTCACCGGGCAGACGAGGACCTGGTGCCGGAAGTCAGGACCGCCCCGCTCGCGCGCCACGAGCGTGAGGGCCGCCGCGAGCTGGGCGCCCGCGCTGGCGCCGACGACCGCCATCCTGGCCCCGTCCACGCGGCACACCGCGCCGTGCCCCGCGACCCAGCGGGCCACCGTGTAGGCGCGCTCCACGGCGTGCGGGTGGCGGGCGTCGCGCGGGGTGTCGTACTCGGGGACGATCACGGCGGCATCGGCGCCGAGCACGAGGTCGGCGAGCAGCCGCCGGTGCGCGTACGCGTCGGTCAGCATCCAGCCGAGGCCATGCAGGTACAGCACGGCCGGCAGCGGCTCGTCGGTACCGGCCGGGCGCAGGATCCGTACCCTGATGCGGTTCCCGTCGCGCCCCGGCAGCGCCAGCCACTCCTCCTCTATGTCCGGGTCGTCCGCGCCGCCGCCGTCCCACAGGGCGGCCATGCGGGACCTGGACGAGGCGGGGTCGTCGGACCCGGCCCCGGCCCTGGGCGCGGCCCCGGCCCCGGACCCGCACCCGGACCCGGGCTCGGACTCGTGCTCGGACTCGTGCTCGGGCCAGGAGGGGCAGGCGTACGTCTCCGCGAAGGCCCTCGTGCGCCGTTCGAGCACAGGCCTCTCCCCGACGACTGGAATGTCTGCTTCCAAGGGGACTCCTGCGCAAGGGGGCGGATCGCGGGACCGTTCGCGGCTCCGCCGGCTCTCGGTACTCACCCTAGGGCGACGGCGGCCGGAAAGGGGACCGGCGGCCCCACTGATCCATGCCGCTGCGTGCACACTTCGGACGCGGCGCCCGGCACGGACGCGAAGGGCAGTCATATGACCTAACGCCCGCTGCTGCTGTCGGCCCAGACTCACGGTCATGAGCCGTGGACCAGGGGTGACCGTCCCCCTCCACCACGCACAGGGCACCTGCCCGGGGACGGTGGAAGGGAGCCCTCCGTGAGCGCTGAATCCGGAACGGCCGTGCCGCCGGGCACCGAGACCTCGACCGATGTGGAGTCCGCCTTCGCGCGCTGGCTCACCCCCCTCGTGGCACTCGACGACAGCGACAGGCGAGCGGACGGGTCGGTGTCGCTCCGGCGGTTCGGCTATGTCCGCATGCTCACCTGCGCGTCAGGGCCGCTGCGGCTGGTAGGCGGCCCCCGCCCGGCCGCGCCGGACACGGAGGAAGCGGTCGCGCTGCTCGTCCCGCGCGAGGGGGCGGCGCGGCTGGCCCAGGACGGGCGCGGCGTGTCCGTGGTGCCGGGTGAGTCGGCGCTCGTCGACCTGCGCCGCGCCTTCACCGTCGAGCACGAGGGCACGCACGAGGGCACGGCCCGCACGCTCTTCCTGCGGCTGCCCCTGCACGCGCTGCACGTTCCCTCGGTCCCCCTCCGGTCCCTCACGGCCCGAGTGCTCCCGCCGCCCGCGGGCTCCGCGGCCGTTCTCCCCGCCCTGCTCGGGCACTTGGAGACCTCGGCCCCGCGGGTGTCCGCCCCGCTGGGTGAACGACTCGGCGGTCTCGTCACGGATCTGGTCGCCGGGCTCGTCGAGGACCTCGCCGAGGACACGGAAGGGCCGGCCGAGGACGACCGGCACCCCTTGGTCGTCACCATCCGCCAGTACATCGACCGTCACCTCGGCGACCCGGAGCTGTCCGCGGAACTCGTCGCCGCCGCACACCTCATCTCGGTCCGCTATCTGCACCGCCTGTTCGAGGCCGAGGGCGTCACCGTCGGCAGACTGATCCAGCGTCAGCGCGTCGAGCGGTGCGCCGGTGAGCTCGCGCGGCGCGGCCGGAGCAGTCCGTCCATCGCCGTGGTCGCCGCCCGCTGGGGCTTTCGCAGTCCCGCGCACTTCAGCCGCGCGTTCAAGTCCGTCTACGGCCGTCCCCCGCAACAGTGGCGGCGGATGGTGATGTCCGGGACGGCCGACGCTCCGGGGGCGCGCGTCTGACGGTGCCGGTGCCGTCAGCGGCGGCCGGCTCCCGGTCCTTCCGCGGGTCTGGTCCGGGAGGTGCCGTCAGCGGCGGCCGGCTCCCGGTCCCTCCGCGGGTCTGGTCCGGCCGTCGCGCCAGTCGCTGGGCGACATGCCGTACGCCGTACGGAAACTGCGGCTGAAGTGGGTGGCGCTGGCGAATCCCCAGCGTCTGGCGACCGCAGCCACCGTGATGTCGCCGCGTGCCGGACGGGCCAGCTCCCGGCGGGCCTCCTCCAGGCGGCGGTGCTGGATCCACCGGCCTACCGTGCTGCCCCGCCCCTCGAAGAGCTTGTGCAGATAGCGGATCGAGATGTGCTGCGCCTCGGCGACGGTGGCCGGTGTCAGGTTCCGGTCCCGCAGGTTCGCGTCGACGTACGCGCGCAGTCTGCGGACGAGGGCCTCGCGGTCCTGCCCGTCCTGCGGGGAGCCGGGGCCGGTGTCCTCGACCGCGAGCAGCGCGACGAGGTCGGCGACCGCCCCGGCCGAGCGGAGCGCGGCCCGTGACGGGGGCCCGGGTTCCGCCCCGGCGATCTCGCTGAGGAGCGGGCCGAGCAGCGGTGCCACGGTCCCGTCGGCGAACGGCGCCCGTCCGGCCAGGTCACGCGCCTGCCGGTCGGTGAGGGCCAGAGCCCGGTACGGGACGTGCACCAGGTGCAGTTCGAACTCCTCCGTCTCCTCCAGGGTGAGGGGACGCGCCCCGTCGCGGAGGAAGACGTCTCCGGGCAGGCAGACCTCGGTGCCGTCCGGCCCGCCGAGCGTGGCCCGCCCCTCGGTGTGCAGGCCCAGCAGGACGTACGGGTCGGTCGCGGCGTCCGCGCCGGGAACGTGCCGGACCGGGCGCGCCGCTCCCCGGAACGTGCGGATACGGAGGAAGCCGAGCGTGCGGTCCGCGGAGGTGTCCCCCGTGGTGGGGGTGGGCGTGGTCGTCGTCACGCGATCAGCCTGCTGCGGTCGGAGCGGGCTTGCGAGAGCGTGCGGCCTGCGCTGCGGGCAGGGGCACGAGCCGTGCACGCACAGGCATCGCGGCGATGCCACGGTGGTCGGAGGCGACCAGGGGAGAGTCATGGGCAGCGGGCAGGGTGACGGGGCACTCGTCGGCCGTCGGCGCGAACAGGCGCTGCTGGAGCGGTCCCTCGGCCAGGCGCGCACCGGGGCGTGCGGTTCTGCGACGGTGCTGCGCGGCGAAGCGGGCATCGGGAAGACGGCGCTCCTGGAGTGGACGGCCACGCGCGCGAGGCGCGCCGGGTTCACCGTCCTGCGCGCGGTGGGCGGCGAGTCGGAGTCCGGCATCGCCTTCGGCGCGCTGCACCGTGTGCTGCTGCCGCTGCGCGAGAACACACGCGCGCTGCCCGCACACCAGCGGCTCGCCCTGGAACGGGCCCTGGGGCTGCGCGACGGGCTGCCGCCGAAGGGGTTCATGGTGGGCGCTGCCGCGCTGGCGCTGCTCGCCGAGCAGGCGCGCCGCGGCCCGGTGCTGATCGTCGTCGACGACCTCCAGTGGGTGGACCCCTCCAGTGCCGCCGTCTTCGTCTTCCTCCACCAGCGGATCGTCGGTCTGCCCGTGGTCATGGTGTGCGCGAGCCGGTCCGGCGGGTCCGCGCTGGAGGGCTGGCCCGCCCACCCGGTGGACGTCGAGGCGCTGTCGGGCGAGGACGCGCGGACGCTGCTGCGGCGCCGGCACCCGGGGCTCGCCGCGGGTGCCGTCCGGCGGGTGCTCGCGGAGGCCGCGGGCAATCCCCTCGCCCTGGCCGAGTTGCCCCGCCGGACGGCGGACGAGCAACGCGGGGGCGTCGTACCGCTCCCGGACCGGCAGCCGCTGGGCAGCCGTCTGGAGGAGGTGTTCGCGCGTCGGGTACGGTCGCTGCCCCGAAGCGCTACGCGCCTCCTGCTGCTCGCCGCGCTGGACGACTCGGCGGCCGTCGGAGGCGATGCCGTACGCCCGGGAGAACAGGGAGAACAGGGCGGCGCGGAACGGGTTCTGGACGCGATCGAGGCGAGCGGGCTCGCCCGCTGGTCCCCCGCGGGACGGCTGGTCTTCCGGCATCCCCTGGTGCGGAGCGCGGTGATCGCCGCCGCCCCGGACGCCGAACGGCGGTCCGCGCACCGGGCGTTGGCGGAGCGGCTGCGTGAGGACGACCCGCGTCGGCTCCTGCACGAGGCGTCCGCCGCCGAGGGCCCGGACGAACGGCTCGCCGCCCGGCTCCAGGAGGCGGGCACCCGCATCGCGCTGCGCGGCGGTGACACGGAGGGGGCCATGCTGCTCGACCGCGCGGCCGCCCTCGGGACCGGTCCCGGCGACCGCGCCCGCCGTCTGACGTGGGCCGCCGTGATGTCGGCGCGGGGCGGACGGCTCGCGTACGCGGCGGAACTCCTCAGGGAGATCCGGCGCGGTCCGGTGCCGGAGGACATCGCCCCGCTCTTCGCCTACGCGGTCGTGTACGTCGACCAGAGCCACCACGTGGACTTCGCCTCGTCCTTCGAGCTGCTGCCCGGTGCACTGGAGGCGCTGACGGCGCCCGGCGCGGAAGCCTTCGGTGATCTCGTCGAGCAGATGGCGTTCAAGCTGCTGCTCGCGTCGGCCTACACGGGCGACCCGCGCGGCTGGGACGCGCTCGAGCGGCATCGGGGGCACCTCTCCCCCGCCGTACGCCTGTGCCACCGCGCGTGGGCGGACCCGTCACGCACGGCGCACGGCGCGGAGACGGAACTGCGGTCCCTGGTGGCGCGTGTCGCGGCCCGGCGGGAGACCGCCGCCGCCTGGCTGCTGCTCTGGGCGGCGTCGGCGGTGGACGCGGCCGACGAGGAGCTGCGACGGCTCTTCGACGACGAGCACACGTACGCCACCCAGGGGTCCGTCGCGAAGGCACGGTGCCATGAGGCGTTCCTGCGGGGCCGCTGGGACGCCGCCGAGGAGTGTCTGCGCGAGGCCGACACCGCGGAGGAGCTCGGGTACCACTGCAACGCCCTGCTCTTCCGGCACTACTACGCGCACTTCCTGGCGGGCCGGGGCGACGAGCGGGGGCTGCGCGCGGTGCGGGCGCGGATCGGGCCGGTGGCGACGTCGGCACGGATGCGCTTCGTCACGGACCACCTGGACCGTCTCGACGCGCTCGCCGCACTGGCGCACGGGCGGCACGAGGAGGCGTACCTCCTGCTGCGCCGCATCATGCCGCCGGGCCTGCTGCCGCGCGGCCTCGCGTGGTTCCACCTCCCGTTCTTCGACTTCGTCGTGGCGAGCCTGCGCTGCGGCCGCCGGGCGGAGGCGCTGGCCCACGTCGCGGCGGGGCGGGCCGCGCGGATGGACTCCGTCTCCGCGCACCACGCCTTCCTGCTGGCCGCCGCGACGGCGGTCACGGCGGACGGCCCGGAGTCGGACGCGGCGTACGCGGCGGCCTGCGCGGTGCCGGGAGCCGACCAGTGGGTCTTCGACATGGCGCGCCTGCGGCTGCTGCACGGGGCGGGGCTGCGCCGTCGGGGACGCCGCGCCGAGGCGGTCGAGACGCTGCGTGCCGCCGTCCGTGCCTTCCGGGAGCTGCGCGCGGATCCGTGGGTGGAGCAGTGCCGGGCCGAGCTGCGGGCCGCGGACCGCCCGGCGCACGGCACGGCCGTCCCGGCCGGCGAGCTGACCGCGCAGGAGTTGCGCGTCGCCCGCCTCGTGTCCACCGGGCTCACGAACAAGGAGGTCGGCGCCGCGCTCCAGCTGTCGCCCCGCACCATCGGGGCTCATCTCTACCGGATCTTCCCGAAGCTGGGCGTCACGTCGCGGGCGGCTCTTGCGGGGGCGCTGCCGCGTTCCTGAGCGAGGCCTCCAGGGCGCGTGCGATGCCCGCCCTGGTGGTGACGCCGAGCTTGGGAAAGATGCGGTAGAGGTGCGCGCCGATCGTTCGCGGGGAGAGCGAGAGCCGCGCGCCGATCTGCCGGTTGGTGAGGCCACGGGCCGCGAGCCGGGCTATCCGTGTCTCCTGCGCCGTGAGCAGCGGGTGGTGCCCGGCTGTGCCGCTCGCCGCCGCGACGTCCGCGTCGTTCGCGGCGAGTTCACGGGAGGCCCGCGCGGCCCAGGGCGTGGCGCCGAGGCGGGTGAAGACGGTGAGCGCGGCTCGGCAGTGCGCGCTCGCCTCCTCGGGCCGGTGCTGCCGGCGCAGCCGCACGGCGTGCGCCAAGTGGGCCCTGGCGAGCGGGAAGGGCCAGTTCTCCGCGTCCGGCCGGGCGTACACGGCCGCGTGCCGCTCGTCCGCCTCGTCGTCGGCGGCGGCGACGGCCTCGGCGACGGTCACCAGGAAGGTGTGGTGCGCCGAGATACGGGCGAGGCCGGACGCGCCGACCGCCCGCAGATGGCGCCGGGCCTCCTCGGCCCGTCCGCTGTCGACAGCGGCCTGCACCCGGTCGACGAGCGAGAGATGCGTCCACGGGCCGCGGTCCGCGACCCCGCCGGGCGCGGTGAGGTCACAGGCGTGGAGCCATGCCTCCTCGGCGTCACCGCGGCCGAGCGCGCACAGCGTCAGCATTCCGCTCAGCAGGTCGGTGACCAGGCGCAGCCGGCGTTCGCCTGCCCGGGTGCCGAGCACCGGTGCCAGTGCGGCGAGCCCCGCCCGGTCCCCGCGGGCGGCGAGGATCTGTCCCGCGGTCTTCAGGAACAGCGTCTCGGCCAGCGCGTATCCGTGCTCCGCGGAGGTGCGCGCGCCGGCGCGGGCGGCGGCGAGGGCGCTGTCCCAGTTACCGTGCAGGAAGTCGTCGTGGGCCCGGAGGCTGTCCGTGAACGTCTGGGTGGCGTACGCGTGCCGGCGGGCGAACGCGCTCCAGAGCGCGCAGTGCTCACCGAGGGAGTCGACGGCCGCGGCCGTCCAGAGCAGCAGCCAGGCATCGGTGGTCTCGCGGTCCGCGGGCAGGGCAGCGACCGTCTCGCGCAGCCGCCGCGGCAGCTCATGGACGGCGCGGACGGCCGGGCGGGGGCCGGACCAGGCCTGTCGGCAGAGCTCCGCCGCGGAGGGAGCGTCGGGGTGCGCCGCGTGCCGGTCGACGGCGGCCCACGCCCGCTCGTCCCCGGTGAGGGCCGCCGCGACGAGGAGGAGGAAGAGGATCGGGCCGACGAGTGCGGCGTGTTGGTCCGCGGCGTCCGGCGGGACCGGTGCGTCCAGGACGGCGGGCAGCAGCTCGATGGCGGGGCGTGGGTCGGCGTCGAGCTGGAGCCGGGCGCAGGCGACGGCGAAGGCGTACGGGGCGGTCGGTTCGGGCCTGCCGGGGCGTGCCGCGGCCTCGGCGTCGGCGAGGTGTTCCGCCGCCAGGTGCGGGCGTCCGGCCTGTACGGCCAGGGCCGCGGCGGCGACGAGACGGGCGGTCCTGCTCGTCCGGTCGGGGCTGAGTCCGGCCGCGCGCGCCATCACTACCGCCGCCTCGGCTTCTCCTCCCTGGGCGGACATGCTGTCGGCCTCGGCGTGCAGCCGTGCGGCGAGTCCGGCCTCGGGGCCGAGCGCGGCGGCCGCGAGGTGCAGGGTGCGCCGCGCGTCCTCTGCGGGCAGGGCGTCGGCGAGCCGGTGGTGGGCGGCGCGGAGTTCGGCCGGGGTGGCGAGGTGTGCCAGACAGGCCCGTACAAGGGGGTGGTGGAACTCCAGGACTTCCCGCTCCGGGTCGAGGTGTGCGAGCCCTGAGCGTTCGATGTGCTCTTCGAGCCGGTGCCAGGGCGGGCCCGCGGCGTGCTCCGCCAGGCTCCGCAGCACCGTGCGGTGCCGGGTGGCGGCGTCGCCGAGGGCCGCGACGAGCAGGAGGCCGCGGACGGCGGCGGGCAGGGCGCGCAGCCTGTCCTCGTACAGCCGCCCGAGGCGTTCCCCCAGCGGCAGTGCGTCGAAAAGCTCGGGCATCTCCGGCGGCGCGGGGCTCGCGAGGGCCTCGGCACGGTGCGCGGCCAGCCGCCCGACCTGCTCCGCGAGTTCGTGCAGGGCGAGCGGGTTGCCCGCGGCGGCCCGCAGCACCCTGCGGCGCGCGCCCGCGGGCAGGGACGGATGGCGGGTGCGCAGCAGCAGCTCGGCCTGCGGCTCGTCCAGCGGCAGCAGGTCGATCACCTGCCCCGCCAGGCATGCGGCGGTGTCGTGCTCCGCACGGTCGGCCACACCGTCGGCCGCACGGTCCCGGCCGGTCGCGGTCCCGGTGCGCCGGGTCGCCGCGATCGCGACCAGGGGCAGCGGGGCCAGGTGCCGTTGTACGTATCCGAACACGGCGACGCTGGACGGGTCGGCCCACTGCAGATCGTCCAGGAGCACGACCAGGGGGCGGCGTGCGGCGGCGTGGGCGAGCAGGGTGAGGGCGGCGCCCGCCACCGTGAACCCTTCGGGCGGGGTGCCCTCGCGGACGCCCAACGCGCTTTCCAGTGCGTGCCGCTGTGGCGCGGAGAGACCGTCGGAGTCGTCGAGGAGGGGCCACAGGACCTGGTGCAGGGCGGCGAACGGCAGCTCCGACTCGGCCTCCGCGCCGGTCATCCGCAGCACCCGCAGACCGGCCCGGCGGGCCGTCGCCTCGGCCGCCCCCAGCAGGGCCGTCCGCCCCGTGCCGGGGTCGCCGCGCAGGATGACGGACGCCCCGGAGGTGGCGATGCCGGCCAGGGCAGCGTCGATGACCGCGCGTTGCGTCGCGCGCCCGGTCAACTCCGGTGCGCCGGGTCCGGCACCGGCCCCGGTCGTACGCCCCTCGCTCATCGCTCCGCCCCTGCCGTCGGCGCTCAGCGCTTCAGGGCACCGTCCAGCCACTCCACGACCTCGGGCGTCACCGGCTCGGTGATGTCGGCGAACTCCTCGTGCTTCTTGAGGAACTTCGCCACGTAAGGGCAGACGGGCACGGCGCGCAGGCCCGCGCTCCGCACGTCCTCCAGTGCCTCCCGTACGAGGACCGAGGCCAGACCCTGCCCGGCGTGGGCGTCGTCGATCTCGGTGTGGAAGAACACACGCCGGTCGTCGCGGTCGCGGTACGCGGTGAAGCCCGCGCTCTCGCCGTCGACGAGGATCTCGTAGCGGTGCCTGGCGTCCACGCGCCGGACGGTCGGGGTCGTTGCGGACTGCGTCATCGTCGTACTGCCTTTCAGGGAGGTGTCAGGCACGCGCGGGGTTCTTGCGCGGTGCGATGGTGGCGTTGGGGAGGGCGGGCGCGGGGAGGCGGGCGTCGGGGTGGCCCCCGACCTCGCCGAAGCGGTCGGAGGCCGCTTCCCAGGCCTGCCTGGCCTCGGCGATGTCCTCGTGGCTGCGGCCGACGCGATACCACCACCCGGAGTGTAATGGGTGGCTTCCCGCAGGTCAGAGGCGCCTCGGTCCTCGGAGGGTCAGCAAACCGTCAGCGTTGGGCCTCGGAGGTCGGCGACCGATGGAGGGTCCACGCTGCTCTGTCCGGCCGTTCCCTGATCGCCCTGCTGATCAGCCTGCACTCCATCAAACACACCGCCAGCGATGGCGATGGCGATGGCGACGGCGACGGCGGCGACGGCGACGGCGGCGACGACGACCAGGAACTCGCCGCAACGCTGTATGAGCGGATCGACGAGAGCCTGACCGACCTCACCCCCAGCGGCCAACCGGTGACCATCACCCTTGACGACCGCACCGCTTACGGCCCTCCGACCACCGCGAGCCGCTCCGCGGACGATGACGGAACCGAAGATTGCAGAACAGCAGAGGCAGGTACTTGAGCTGTTCGCGGATGCAGGAGGTGGCCTCGTACGACGTGGTGGGCGGGGCCGGCGCGGGACGTAGCAGGCGAAGAAAGCGTTCGTGAGCCTGCCGAGTGCGGGCTGCATTGCCTTCGCCGCAGCTGGACGCGGTGCGGGTGCCATGGTTGGCGCGACGGGCTGCGGCCCCTGTGTGCCCCGGACGCTGAGGACAAGGCGTGATCAGGGCGCGGCTGCGGTTGAGCCGGTTGGCGGCGCATCTGTGCGTAAGTGCGGCACGGAGGGGAACTTGCGGCTGAGGCTCCTTCAGCGGAGTCGTGGAACCAGGAGCGGAGACCAGCGATGGCGACCACGACGGGTGAGGCCCGAGCCGGTGTCGGACAGCCGGCCAGTATCCAGTTGCCGGGGATCGTGCTCGGTGTGGGGATGGGAGGCTTCGTCGACGGCATCCTGCTCCACCAGCTCCTTCAGTGGCACCACATGCTCTCCAGCACCAACGAGGACCACATCGGGGTGAAGTACTACAACCCCCACACCGTCTCCGGCCTGGAGATGAACACTCTGTGGGACGGGATCTTCCACACCGTCTGCTGGCTGGCGGTCCTCCTCGGCCTGGCCGTCCTGTACTCGGGGTCACCCACAACCGGCTGCGAGTGTGGACCTCCCGGGTGCTGTGGGGCTGGACGCTCCTCGGATGGGGCCTGTTCAACCTCGTTGAAGGCGTCCTGGACCACCACATTCTCGGCATCCACCACGTCTACGCCGGCGACGGCCAGGTCTGGTGGGACATCGGCTTCCTCGTCCTGGGCGCCCTGCTGGTCGTCGGCGGCTATCTGCTCCAGCGCAGCGGCCGGCCCTTCGACCCCAACGCCCCCAACGCCCCCACCAGCCGTGAGGGCCGATCCGCCTGATGGACCACATGCACCAGCACGATGCGGGCGGCGGCCTCGGCAGCACCCTGGAGTGGCTGCTGCCCGCACTCATGCTGCTGGCTGCCGCCGGCACCTACCTGCTGCTAGGAGTTGTCTTCAAATGTCACGCCCACATCAGGAGCGAGGCGAGAGTGACGGCTGCCTGGTAGGACTCGGCGGTCTTGTCGTAGCGGGTCGCGATGCCGCGCCACTGCTTGAGGCGGTTGAAAC
>NZ_WPNZ01000014.1 GCF_009755605.1 Streptomyces typhae | reverse complement strand
GAACCCGGAAGCTAAGCCTCACAGCGCCGATGGTACTGCAGGGGGGACCCTGTGGGAGAGTAGGACGCCGCCGAACTCATTTTGAGAGAAAACCCCCGCACCTCACGGTGCGGGGGTTTTCTGCGTTCACGACTATGCGTTCACGGCTGTGAGGCGTGCAGGGCCATGATGCTACGAAGGCCGCACCAGCTTCGTGTCGTACGCCAGAATGACCGCCTGCACACGGTCCCGCGCACCCGTCTTCGCCAGAATGCGGCCCACATGCGTCTTCACCGTCGACTCCGCGAGATGCAGCCGGGCCGCGATCTCCGTATTCGTCCAACCCTGACCGATGACCGTCAGGATCTGCCGTTCGCGATCCGTGAGAGCGGACAGGAGCGGATGCTTTGCCGGGTCGGTCGGAGTGTCCCCGGCATCCGCACCGGCAGGGAGCTGATCGGCGAACGCGTCCAGGAGACGGCGGGTCAACCGGGGCGCCACCACGGCGTCGCCCGTGGCCACCGCCCGGATACCCGACAACAACTCCTCCGGCAGCGCATCCTTGATGAGGAACCCCGACGCGCCGGCCCGCAGACCCGCGTACGCGTACTCGTCGAGGTCGAACGTCGTGAGGATCAGGACCCGGGCGCCGGACCCCGACGCGACGATGCGGCGGGTCGCCTCGATGCCGTCCATGTCCGGCATCCGGATGTCCATCAGGACCACGTCCGGACGCAGACCGGCGGTCATGCGGACCGCGTCCGTGCCGCTGCCGCCCTCCCCGACCACCGTCATGTCGTCCTGGCTCTCCAGGAGCATACGGAAACCGAAACGCTGCAAGGACTGGTCGTCGACTATGAGGACGGTGGTCACTGAGCGGATTCCTTCGTCTGGTTCAGGTGCGGTGCCGCGGGGCGCGGCAAGTGCAGATGGACGCGCCAGCCCGCGGCCGGGCCGCCTGTCGGACCCGCCTCAAGTGTGCCCTCGTACAACGCTGTTCGCTCCCGCATGCCCTTGAGGCCGCGGCCCGAACCCGGCGACGAGGAGTCTCCCGAGGACTCCCCAGAGGAAACCCCACGTGAAGCGCCCCCCGAGTCGGTGACCGTGACCCGCACCCCGTCGTCGGCGTAGTCGACGTCGACCGCCGCTGTCACGCCCGCCCCCGCGTGCTTCATGGTGTTCGTCAGGGCCTCCTGCACCACGCGGTACACCGTCAGTTCCTGGCCCTGGGGCAGGGATTCGGCGCGCCCGTGGAAGGTGCTGCGTACGGGCAGACCCGCCGCACGCACCCCCTCGATGAGGCGGTCCAGGTCCGCGAGGGCGGGCTGCGGCGCCAGTTCGGCGGCCTCCGGGGCCTCGTCCCGCAGCACGTCGAGGAGGCGGCGCAGCTCCGCGAGGGCCTGACGGCTCGTCGAACCGATCGCGTCGAGGGCCTGCGCGGCCCGCTCCGGGGACTTGGCGGCGGCGTACTTGCCGCCGTCGGCGAGACCGGTGATGACGGACAGATTGTGGCCGATGATGTCGTGCATCTCGCGGGCGATGCGGGTGCGTTCACCGGCGGCGGCCAGACGCGCCTGCTGATCACGCTCGACCTCCAGCTGACGGGCACGCTCCACCAGGGCCTGTGTGTAGTCCTGACGGGAGCGGACCGCGATGCCGAGCAGCGCGACGATGGCGTACGCCCACACCTGCGGGACGATCTGCTGGTCCCAACTCCCCTTCGGATACCGGGCGGTCCCCACGACCAGCGGTACCGTCATCATCAGCCCCGCCCACCCCAGAGTCCTCAGAGGCAGCCGCAAAGCGATGTTGAACAGGACGATCAGCTCGACCAGGGCGATCTGGAGGAGCGCGCCGGAGCCGCTGTTGACCACGCTGAACGCCACGATGACGGCGAGGACCGTCACCGGCCTGCGCCTGCGCCACAGCAGCGGCAGCGACATACCGAAAGTCAGGACGACGATGAGCCAGTCGGGCAGATCGGTGTTCCGGGCGACGTTGCGCCAGCCGCCCCCGGCGTAGTCGGTGCCCGCGGCCACCACGAAGAACCCCGTGAGGAGCGCGTCCCACACGAGCGGACGGCGCCTGTCGAAGGCGCGCGCCCGATCCGTGAGCTGCTGCATGTGCCGGGTCAGGGGGTGCGGGTCCTGGGTCACGGGCTCATCCTCGTACACGTACGGAAGCACCAGCGGTCATACGGCCTGCCGTCATACGTCCTGGCGGCGGAGGCGCAGCGCGGCCGCCGCCAGGACCGCCGCCGCCCACAGGGCGAGGGCGAGGAGACCGGTCCCCGGGGTCACCGTGTCCTCGACGCGCTCGATCGAGCCGAGGGACGAGGCGGCCTGGGCGGGGAAGTGGCGGATGACGGTGTCGATGCCGTCGAGGGGGAGCGTCGTCAGGACCTCCGGCAGGATGAGGATGGAGCCGACGAACGCGCCGATGGCGCCGGGGACCGAGCGCAGCAGCGCCCCCAGACCCAGGGCGATCAGGCTCATCAGGGTAATGCCCGCGGCGCTGCCCGCGAGCGCGCCGAGGACGCCGTCGTCGGTGAGCGTCAGCTCCTTGTCGGAGCCGGAGAGCCAGATCTGGGCGACGAGGAACGTGATGACGTTCGTGACGAGGCACAGCGTGAAGGCGACGGTCGTGAAGACGGCGGCCTTGGCCCACAGCACGGGCAGACGGCGCGGGACCGCCGTCAGGGACGCGCGGATCATCCCGGTCGCGTACTCGCCCGCGGTCACCAGGATGCCGAGGACGGCGAAGCAGATCTGGGAGAGCTGAGTGCCGAAGAGGACGAACACGACCGTGTCGACGTCGGAGTCGTCGCCGTCGTACGTGGTGCCCATGGCGATGCCGACCGCGAGGACGAGGACGCACGCGGTGAGCAGCGTGATCCAGGTGGTGCGCAGCGTCCACAGCTTGTGCCACTCCGAGCGCAGCACCCGGGCCGGGGTGACGCGGTAGCCGGTGCCGGTCATGCCGCGGCTCCTTCCAGGGGCGTGACGTACTCGACGGAGTCGTGGGTGAGGTCCATGAAGGCCTGCTCCAAAGACGCGGCCTGCGGGGTGAGCTCGAACAGGGGGATGGCGTGCGCGGCGGCGGTGCGGCCGATGTGCTCGGCGTCGGTGCCCTGCACGACCAGGGTGCCCGGGGTGTCGCTCGTGATGGTCACGGCGGGTCCGGCGAGCAGCTCGGCGAGCCGCCCCGCCGCCGGGGTCACGACCTTGACGGACCCGGTGCCGGAGTCCCGTACGAAGCGCTCGACGGTGGTGTCGGCGAGGAGCCTGCCGCGGCCGACGATGATGAGGTGGTCGGCGGTCAGGGCCATCTCGCTCATCAGGTGCGAGGAGACGAGTACGGTGCGGCCCTCCGCCGCCTGGGCCTTGAGGAGGTTGCGGATCCACAGGACGCCCTCCGGGTCGAGGCCGTTCACCGGCTCGTCCAGGATCAGGGTGCCGGGGTCGCCCAGGAGGGCGGCCGCGATGCCGAGCCGCTGCCCCATGCCGAGGGAGAAGCCCTTCACGCGGCGGCCCGCGACCTCGGTGAGGCCCGTCGTCTCCAGGACCTGCCGGACGCGTGTACGCGGGATGCCGTGGGTGTGGGCGAGGGCGAGGAGATGGTGGAACGCCGAGCGGCCCGGGTGGATGGAGCGGGCCTCCAGGAGCGCGCCGACCTCCGTCAGCGGGGCGCTGTGCCGGTCGTACGCGCGGCCGCCGATCGTGCAGCGCCCCGACGTCGGCGCGTCAAGGCCGAGGAGCATCCGCATGGTCGTCGACTTGCCGGCGCCGTTGGGGCCGAGGAAGCCGGTGACGGTGCCGGGGCGGACCTCGAAGGTGAGGTCGTCGACGGCGGTCTTGGGGCGCTTGCCGCCGTAGCGCTTGGTGAGTCCGTGTGCCCGAATCATGGCTCGATGTTCGTGGCGGGGCGGGGGCGGGCGCGTCGGACCGGGGTCTCCTCGTCGGCGGGCGGGTAGTACCGGGGTACGACGGCCGGGTACGACGCCGGTCGTGACACGGTGCGGAAGTGGCCGGAGCAGGCGAATCGCGTTGCGTGCGGTCGGTCAGCCACCCAAGATCGGTGTATGGAACACCTCATACGGTCCGTGCGTGCCGAGGACTGGCAGAAGGTCCGTGAGCTGCGGCTGCTCGCCCTGCGGGATCCGGCGGCGCCGGTCGCCTTCCTGGAGACGTACGAGAACGCCGCCGCCAAGCCCGATGCCTACTGGCAGGAGCGCACGGAGGGCGCCGCGGTGCCGTCGCGCACCACACGGCAGTTCGTCGCGGAGGGGCAGGACGGGGACTGGGCGGGCTCGGTGACCGTGCTGATCGAGGAGCCGGGCACGCAGGGCGCACTCGGCACGGAACGCTCCCCGGTACGGCAGGCGCACCTCGTGGGTGTCTTCGTACGGCCCGAGTACCGCGGTACGGGCGTCACCGAGGCGCTGTTCGCCGCGGCGGTCGACTGGGCGCGGGCGTCCGGGGACGAAGGGGCCGGGGTCGAGCGGGTGCGGCTGTTCGTGCACGAGGACAATCCGCGCGCGGAGGCGTTCTACCGGAAGTTCGGCTTCGTGCCGAGCGGGGCGGTCGTGCCCGTGCCCGGGGATCCGGGGGCGCGGGAGCGGGAGATGGTGCTTGAGGAGTCGGTGGTCTGAGGGGGCTGGAGGAGTCCGCCTGTCGGGGTCTGGGGGTCTGCCTGTCGGCGCCTGCCTGTAGGGGTCTGCCAGTAGGGGTGTGGGGTCAGCCGGTCAGCCGATCAGCTCGTCGTGCGGCCAGCGGGCGCGGCCCTGCTCGCGGGAGCGGAGCAGGGCCAGCGTCGGCATCCCCCGTTCCGCGCCGGTGGCAAGCAGCTCCGGCAGTTGCGGGAGCGGCGCGACGGCGGCGACGTCGTCCAGGACGAGGGCGATTGGTGGGTCGAGCCGACCGGAGGATGACCGTTCGGCCATGCGCCGGCCGTGCTCGACCACGCTGGAGGCGAGTGCCGTGAGGAGCGGCATCGCGCCGGGGTTGGTCTTGGGGTCCTCGATCGCCTCGCCCACCACAAAAAGCGTGCCCCCTTCATCGATGAAGGAATCCAGGGTGAGCGCGTCAGTTCGGTTCGGTGTGCACGATTCCCGTACGTTCACCGTGAACAGGGACGAGAGGGCGCGGGCCGTCAGCTCCTGCGCGATGTCCCTGCGCTCGGGGTGCGCGGTGAGGGCCGACTCCAGCTCGCCCGCCGCGCCCGAGCCGGCCTTGGGGTGGGTGCGCAGGATGCGGACAGCGTCCTGGACCTGGGTGCCCTGGGCCCAGCGGTGTACGTGCTTGATGTTGCGGCCGTCGACGGCGGCGGCGTGCAGGAAGCTGCGCAGCAGGGTGTCGGCGGTGTCGGCGACCGCGGTGTCCAGTTTGGCGCTCGGTCTGATCGGGGCGAGCAGGGACCTGGCGCGGTGCGCGGCCGTGGCGCCGTCCTCGCAGCCCCTGGTGGGGGGCCAGTGGAGGCGGGCCGGGGTGTCGCAGAGGTGGGAGGGGTCGTAGACGAGGACGGGGCCGAGCTTGGCCCTGGCGTCCTTGGTCTCCTGCCAGAGGGTGGGGTCGGAGGTGATCACCAGCGCCGCCGACTCCGCGGCTGCGATGGCCTCCGCGGCCAGGGGGCGGTGGGTCTCCCTTGTGCCGAGGACCAGGGGGGTGCGGGGGGTGGGGACCGTGGGCGTTTTGGCCAGGGCTACGTCGGGTGCTGTCGGGGGCGTCGGGGCGGGGGTGGCTGGCGGCTCGCCGTCGTCGTGGGCTGCGCCCACCTCTCCCCAAGCTCTCGGCTCCGCTTGAGCAGGGGATGCCCCACTCGTCCTCTGGGCGGACGAGCTGCCCACAGGGGACGCGGATTCCACAGCCGGAGCCGAAGTCGGAGCCGCAGTGGGAGCCGAAGTCGGAGCCATAATCGGAGCCGAAGCCGGAGTCGGAGTCGTGTCCGCCGCGGGCGCGACGGGCGCGGCGTGCGCCGCAGGAGCCGCTCTGCGGGCCCTTCGGACCGCCCGATAGCGAGCCACCGTACCCAGGGTGAAGATGGTCAGGACGATGAGGATCATGACCTGGCCGATGAGGAAGCCCCAGAAGAGGCCGTAGCCGGAGAGCTGGGCGCCAGGGGTTCCGGGCCAGGCGCCCGCGACGTCGTGCGGCTCCTGGACGAGGTGCCGCACGGCGGGCGGCGTCCTGCCGAACGACACGTTGTCCGGCCAGGCGCCGTGCGCCCACCATCCGGCGATGCCGGTCGCGGACCAGACCAGTACGACCATGCCGAGCAGGAAGGCGAGGACGCCCACGAGGAGGCCGTCCGGCACGCCGCCGCGCCCGCCGCGACCGCCGCGGCCGTCGGGCCCGCTGCGTCCGCCGTATCCGTGCGCACCCTCGTCCGGCGCGGGTCCACGCTCCCGGTATCGACCGTCCGGTCTCATGTCACGCCACCGTGGACCGTGAGCCCGCGGGACCGTCGCCCAGCTGCTTCTCCATGTACGCGGCCCTTTCCTCCGCTTCCCGCTCGGCGGCCGCGAGGGCGTCGTGGGCGAGCAGGTCGCTCGCGGACTCCGTCATGGCGCGGTCTGTGAAGACCAGGGGGCGCTCCGTCTCGGTGATCAGGTGCTTCACCACCTGGACGTTGCCGTTGACGTCCCAGACGGCGATGCCGGGCGTCAGGGTGGGGATGATCTCGACGGCCCAGCGCGGCAGGCCGAGCACCCGGCCGGTGGCGCGGGCCTCGTCGGCCTTCTGGGCGTAGATGGTGCGGGTCGACGCCATCTTCAGGATGGCGGCGGCCTCCTTGGCGGCTGCTCCGTCGACGACGTCGGAGAGGTGGTGGACGACCGCGACGAAGGACAGGCCGAGGCGGCGGCCGAACTTCAGGAGCCGCTGGAACAGCTGCGCCACGAAAGGCGAGTTGATGATGTGCCAGGCCTCCTCGACGAGGAAGATGCGCTTCTTCCGGTCGGGGCGGATCCAGGTGTGCTCCAGCCATACGCCGACGATGGCCATGAGGATCGGCATGGCGATGGAGTTGCGGTCGATGTGGGAGAGGTCGAAGACGGTCAGGGGTGCGTCCAGGTCGATGCCGACGGTCGTGGGGCCGTCGAACATGCCGCGCAGGTCGCCGTCCACGAGCCGGTCGAGGACCAGCGCCACGTCCAGGCCCCAGGCCCGGACGTCGTCTATGGCGACGTTCATCGCCTCGGCGGACTCCGGTTCGGGGTGGCGCAGCTGCTCGACGATGTCGGTGAGGACGGGCTGGCGGTCGACGATGGTCTCGTTGACGTAGGCGTGCGCGACCTTCAGGGCGAAGCCGGAGCGCTCGTCGAGGCCGTGGCCCATGGCCACCTCGATGATGGTGCGGAGCAGCGCGAGCTGGCCGGTCGTGGTGATCGCCGGGTCCAGGGGGTTGAGGCGGATGCCCATGTCGAGGGCGGCCGTCGGGTCGAGCCGGACGGGCGTTATGCCCAGCTCCTGCGCGATGAGGTTCCACTCGCCGACGCCGTCCTCGCCCTGGGCGTCGAGGACGACGACCTGGCGGTCCTTGAACCGGAGCTGGCGCAGGACGTACGTCTTCTCCAGGGCCGACTTGCCGTTGCCGGACTCGCCGAGCACCAGCCAGTGCGGGGCCGGGAGCTGCTGCCCGTACAGCTGGAACGGGTCGTAGATGTAGCCCTTGCCGGAGTACACCTCGCGGCCGATGATCACGCCGGAGTCGCCGAGGCCGGGCGCGGCCGTCGGCAGGTAGACCGCCTGGGCCTGCCCCGTCGACGTGCGCACCGGCAGGCGTGTCGTCTCGACCTTCCCGAACAGGAAGGACGTGAAAGCGTCCGTGAGGACGGTCAGCGGGTCCCGCATCGCACCTTCACACCCCTACCGTTGGCCTGTTCGTCGGCGGTGCCGCGTCGCCGGCCCGTCATCGCCGGATGCCGGTCGCGAACGGCAGCGTGTTCACAAATGCCCGGTGGTGCTCACGATCGCACCACTCCAGCTTCAGATACGACTTTCCGGCCGATGCCCTTATGGTCCGCTTGTCGCGGGCGAGGGCCTCCGGCGAGCGGGACGACACGGTGATCCAGCCGACCAGGTTGACGCCGGCGGCGCCGCTCGCGAGGTCCTCGCCGCGCTGGTCGAGGCGGGAGTGCGAGGCGATGTCGCGGGGGTCGACGGTGCGGTTCATCTTGGCCTGGCGGCTGGCCTCGGCCTCGTCGTTGGTCTTCTCGGTCAGCATCCGTTCGATGGCGACCTCGGTGGGTTCCAGGTCCATCGTGACGGCCACGGTCCTGATCACGTCCGGGGTGTGGACGAGCAGCGGGGCGAGGAAGTTGACGCCGACGGGTGTCATCGGCCACTCCTTCACCCAGGCCGTGGCGTGGCACCAGGGGGCGCGGGTGGAGGACTCGCGGGTCTTCGCCTGGAGGTAGGTGGGCTCCATCGCGTCGAGCTCGGCGGGCCAGGCATTACGTTTCGTCATTGCCTGGATGTGGTCGATGGGGTGGTCCGGGTCGTACATGGAGTGCACGAGGGAGGCGAGGCGGCCCTGGCCGAGGGGCTGGCGGACGCGGATGTCCGCCTCCTGGAGGCGGGAGCAGATGTCGGTGAGCTCACGGGCCATGACGACGGCGAGACCGGCGTCCTTGTCCAGCTTCCGGCCGCCCTGGGGCCGGCTCGCGCGCGCCATGGCCTGGGCCTCGGCGGCGAGGTCGCGGGAGTAGTGCATGCAGGCGACGAGGTAGGCGCGGTGCTGCTCGCTGCTGGTGGACACCATCGACTGGAGCTGGTCGTAGCTGTGCTGGAGCCAGGGCAGGGCGCGGTCGTCGCCGCGGGCGGTGACGTCCTTGGCGTGCGCGTCCGGGTCGGCGGGCAGCGTGCGGGCCAGCATCTGCAGGCGGGTGACGAAGCCGTCGCCGTTGGCGACGTGCTTGAGGAGCGTGCCGAAGCGGTCGACGAGGGCCTCCTGGTCCTCGCTGTCGCGCAGGCCGACGCCGGGGCCCTCGATCTCGATGGCGGCGGTGACGGTGCGCCGGTCGGCGTGCAGGAGCACGGCGATCTCGTCGGGGCCGAAGGGCGCGGCGAGCCAGCTGATGCGGCCGATGCCGGGCGGCGGGCCGACCTCGACCTCGCGTCCGTCCAGGCGCACGCCCGCCTCGGCGGCGCCGGAGCGGTAGGCGGTGCCGCGCTTGAGCGACCGCTTGAAGCTGCGGTTGATCTCGAACCACTTGTAGAACGTGCGCTGCTTGAAGGGCAGGTAGACCGCGGCGATGGCGAGCAGCGGGAAGCCCATGAGCAGGACGAGGCGCAGCGCGAGGAAGGGGATGAGGATGCCGCACATCATGCCCAGGAACGCGCCGCCGATGATCAGGGCGATCTCGCCGGTCTCGCGGTTGCGGCCGATGATGGCGTTCGGCCGGGCGCGGCCGATCAGATAGGTGCGGCGGGGCGTGACCGGTGGGGACACATGGGACTGGGTCGTCAACGCCCTTCACCTCCAGAACTGTTGGTGCTTCCGGTGCGGTCGCCCGCGTGCGGGGTGCTCGACGGGCTGGTACGGGGCGGGGGCGCGGCGGGAGTTCCACCGCCGCCCGAGGGGGGCGCCGAGCGGTGGCCGTGGGTGGACACACCACTGCCGACGGCGTTGGCCGTGGCGGGCTGCGCCGGGGTGTCGCCGCCGCCTGCCTGGCCGCCGCCCGCCTTGCCGTTGGAGCGGGCGCTGTGGGTGCGGATGCCCTGGGCCACCCAGGCCGCGGGCGAGTTCAGGGCGGTGGCGGCGCGGTTCTCGGCGCCGCGCATGAGGCGGTTGTTGCGGGTGGCCATGATGTCGTCGCCGAAGCCGGGGACGAAGCGGTAGATGGAGGCGCTGGCGAAGATCGCGAGCAGGATGACGGAGAGCCCGGAGACGACGGCGGACAGGGAGTCGGGACCGTCCTCGCCCTGGAGCGCGCCCGCGATGCCGAGGACGATGACGATGATCGGCTTCACCAGGATGATCGCGATCATCAGCCCGGCCCAGCGGCGGATGCGGCCCCAGGTGTTCTTGTCCACGAGGCCGGAGTAGACGACCGTGCCGAGGAGCGCGCCGACGTACAGCATGGCGGCGCGGATCACGAGCTCCAGGCAGAGGATGCCTGCGGCCGCGATGGACACGGCGGAGACGACGATCAGCATGATCGGGCCGCCGCCGATGTCGGTGCCCTTGTCCAGGGCCTGGGAGAACGTGCCGAAGAACTCGTCGGTCTCGCCGCCCACCGAGCTGGCTAGCACCTCGGAGATGCCGTCGGTCGCCGACACGACGGTGGCCAGGATCAGCGGGGTGAACGCCGAGGCGAGGACCGTCAGCCAGAGGAACCCGATGGCCTCGGACAGCGCGGTGAGCATGGGCACGCCACGGATGGCACGCTTGGCGACGGCGAGCAGCCACACGATCAGCGTCAGCACGGTCGACGCGGCGAACACCACGGCGTACTGCTGCAGGAACTTCTCGTTGGTGAAGTCCACCGCGGCGGTTTCGTTGACGTACTCGGTGAGCTTGTTGACGATCCAGGAGGCCGCGTCACCGAAGCCTTTGGCCAGGGAGGTGAGGGGGTCGAGCCCGCCCATGCCGTCGCCGCCGGGCGGTGCCTTGCGGGCGCCGCTGTCACCGCCCTCGCCCTTCTCGCAGTACTTCTTCGCCGGGCCGCGGATGAGTTCGCAGGGATCGTCCTCGGGCTCGGGAGCCGCGAGGGCGCGGGTGGCGAGCAGGACGGCGGCGCTCTGTACCGCCGTGACGACCGCGGCGAGGGACAGGACACGGCGTCGGGTGCTACCGGGCATAGGTGAACCCTCCGTACTCCTCCACGGCCTTCGCCATGTCGTCGGCAGTGGAGGCCCGCTGGTCGCGTCCAACCGGTACGGGACCGTCCTTCTGCTTGAAGTCGGCGACCTTCCAGTCACCGCCGGTCCAGCGCATGTCGTACGTGTTCGTGAACCAGCTCTCGGTCACCGGGTTCTCGGTGTTCTCGCCCGCGAGGCCGAAGAGCGACGAGTACCAGATCTCGACGGTCGCCGACCCGCCCTCGAACTTCGTGACCTTGGTGCCCACCGGGATGATGCGGGACACGAACGTCGTGCCCTTCGGGGGAGTGCCGTCCTTCTGCAGGCCGATCCGGGACAGGAACGACTCGCCCGAGTACACCTTGTCCAGCGCGGGCTTGCGCTGAGCTGCGGCGTTCGGGGTGTAGACCGTGTCGACGATCGCGTGGCGCCGATCCGTGTTGAACATTTCGGCGGATCCGAGCGCCACGGCGTAGTTCGCCGTCGCGCTCTCCACGCCCTGCTGGCTCTTCGGGAAACCGGAGGGAATCCCTCCGTTACTGCCGCTCACCGGCTTCGCCCCGGAAGCAGCAGTGGAAGCGGCCTCCGGCGCCTTCCCGCCGCTCCGCCCCCCGCCCTCGTCGTCCGACGACGACCCACCCCGGTTGGCGAAGGCGATCGCCGCGATGAGGAGGACGACGACGCCGACGACGGTGACGACGCTGCGCGAGGGGGACCGTCCCGCGGAACGGCCGGATCTGCGCGCAGGGCCGTAGCCGTCCGCGCCGTCGGGGAGTCGCGTCCGCGTCTCGCCCGTGCCGCCGAAGAGGTCATCGTCATCGCTCATGCCGCGTACGTCCCCTCAACCTCTTGCTTGACCGCGCGGTCCGTCAGGTACACGAGACACGACGGTAGCCGTGCTGGTTCCCGCGCGGGCGCGGTGTGGTGACTCGACATCAGGGAGTTGCAACCTCAGCCGGTGGGCACGACGGACGGGGGAGGAACGGGATACCGGACCGATCAGACCGCCATGCCGTACACGATGGTGAACAGCGTGCCCAGCGAGCCGATGATGAAGACACCGGTGAGACCGGCGATGATCAGACCTTTGCCCTGCTCCGCGCTGAAGGTGTCCCGCAGCGCCGTCGCGCCGATGCGCTGCTTGGCGGCGCCCCAGATCGCGATACCGAGGCACAGCAGGATGGCGATCGCCATCACGACCTCGATCATCACGCGCGCCTCGTTGCCCAGACTCCCGAAGGGGCCCCAGTCGGGGGCGATCCCACCGATGATGGTGTTGATGTCGCCCTTCTCGGCTGCCATAAGCATGTGTAACTCACCGCCCCTAGTGGGTTGTTCCGGCACCTCTTGCCCACCTCTGCCTACCCAGTGCAGAGGACGGAGCTCATTCTCGCTGACAATCGGCCCGGCGCGTGCCGCCTTGACGTCAATTGTTGGCCGACTTCGTGCGTTTCGTCGTACGCGGACTGCGTAGCCTGTCGACGGCGAGCGCAGAACGGTATACGAAGGAACGTATGGTCACTCTGTGTATCACGCGGCGTGACGCCGGGCAATGAATGCCCGGCGTGGCCGCTGACGTCAACTCAGGCAGGCCCCGGAGGGCCGCCGTTCAGGAGCGAGGGGCGAAGTCGCCGAGGCCGCCGCTGACGACGTATGCGCAGTCCGTGTAGCGGTAGCCGCTCTGGACCTTGGCGCCGTCGCTGTGGTTGCGGACCAGGCCGCCGCTGCCGAGGGCGCCCGCGTCGCGCTTGTAGAGGAAGTGGTACTCGCCGGGCGGCAGCCGCAGCGTCCGCTGCGGATAGCTCCGCCCGCTCACCTTGCAGGCCTTGGCCTTGCCCTCGGTGCGGGTGCTGTACGTGCCGCAGCCCGCGCAGGCGCCCAGCTTGACGCTGCCGGTCGCGGGGCCGGTGAAGAGGATCTCGACGGGGCTCGGGCCGTCGTTCTTCACGACGAAGTCCTGGCCCGAGCCCGGTCCGCGCTGTGCGGGCAGCTTGCCGCCCGCCTGCGGCCGGGCCGCGGCGACCTCGGCGGCGATGGCGACGGTCCGGGCGCGCTCGCTCCTGCCGCTGCCCCGGTAGGTGTCCGCGAAGCCGTCGAGGGTCTTCGCGGCCTCGGTGTAGCGGCCGTCCTCGAACTCGTCGAGGCCGCAGGCGTAGGTCCCGGACTCGACGGCGTCGGCCGCCTTCGTGCCGAGCGGCTGCCCCGCGCCGTCGGGCAGCGAGGCGGCGGTGGCCCGGATGGCGCGCAGCTCGCCGGTGGCCGTGCAGGGGTCGGCGCCCGTCAGCTCGGAGGTGCGGTCGTCGATCGCGGCGCGGATGCCGGGCACGACCTTGTCCGCCGCCGCGGACCCGGGGAAGGTGTCCAGGAGTTCACGCAGGTCGGCGCCGCCGTCGCTCGTGCCGAGCGAGGTCATCCCGCAGGCGTAGAGGGAGTCGGCGAGGCGCCGGTCGGGCCAGGCCGCGAGCCGGCCGAGGCGTTCCCTGCCGACCGTGCCGGGCAGGGTGCGCAGGTATTTCAGTGGCTCCACGGCTTCGCAGTACTTCTTCTCGGTGTACGGGGCCGCGACGGACCTGTAGTACGCGTCCAGGCGGCCGGGGACGCGGTCGGCGGCGCGGGAGCCCGCGTGGTCGTCGAGGAGGCCGCGGTAGATGCCGAGGGCGGTGCGGTAGTCGGCCTTGGTGGCGGTGAACGGGCGGCCGCCCTGTTCCTTGACGATGCGGTCGGCCTTGTCGAGGCGGTCGAGCAGCATCTCCTCGACGGCCTCGTCCTTGGCGGCGGCGTAGGCGAGGGCGCCGGAGGCCGGTACGGCGAGCAGGGCGATCCCGAGCACCGCGGCGAGGGGGGCGCGCAGGCGCCAGCCGATGGGCGCGCGCCTGGCCCTGCGGGCCCCGTCGGCGGCGGCGAGCACGAGCACGGCGAGATGGCCGAGCAGCGCCCATCCCGGTACGCCGTCCACGTCGGCCGGCAGCGCGACCACGAGCAGCGCGGCCGTGGCCGCCCAGCACAGCGCGGCGAGCAGCCACGCCCGGATCAGCACATAACCGAGCCCGAGCCCGGTGAGGTTGAGCAGCGCGGCGGCGAGCGGCCGCAGGGGTTCCCGCGGGGCGGGCTCCGGCGCGGGCGCCCTGGGCGGAGTGGCGGGTTCCAGGATCTCTGGGGTGCCGTAGGGGCCGGGGGCGGCCTGGGGCGGGACGGCGTAGGGGTGAGGTGGGCCGTAGGCGGGGTGGGGCGGGGGCGCGGGGTTTGCAGGGCTTGCCGCGCTGGTTGGGCTTGCCTGGCTTCTCTGACTTCCCTGGCTTGCCGGGCTCGCTGGTGTTGCTGGGGCCGAGGTCGGAGGGGCCGTGGGTGGGGCCGTGGGCGGCGCTGGTGGTGCGGGCGGGGCTGCGGGGGCTGCCGGGTACGACGGTGCCGGTGGCGTACCCGGGGGCGGCCCCGGAGACTGGGCGGGCGGGGGCCCGAAGGTACCGATGCCGGGGCTGCCCTGGGGCGGTTGGCCCGGGGCCTGGTGCCCTGCGGCCGGGTGCCCTGGGAGCGGTTGGCCTGGGGCCGGGTGGCTCTGCGCTGCTGGGTAGCTCTGCGCGGGGGAGCCATGGTCGGAGGGGGTGGGCGCGGGGTGCCCCTGAGGGGGGCCGGCCGGGGCGGAGCCGTCCCGTACGGCCTCGTCCTGCACGGAGCCGCCCTGAACGGGCTCGCCTCGCACGGAGCCGCCCTGAACGGGCTCGCCTCGCACGGAGCCGCCCTGAACGGGCTCGCCTCGCACGGAGCCGCCCTGAACGGGCTCGCCTCGCACGGAGCCGCCCTGAACGAGCTCGCCCCGCACGGAGCCGCCCCGAACGGCCTCGTCCCGTACAGAGCTGTCCCGCAGGGCCGCATCCCGTACGGGCTCGTCCCGTACAGAGCTGTCCCGCAGGGCCGCATCCCGCACGGAGCCGTCCCGTACGGGCTCATCCCCTACAGAACCGCCCCGAACGACCTCGTCCTGAATTGGACGGTCCGCGGGCTCGGGCAGGCGGCCCTCGGCCCCGATCGGGCGGTCCCCGGGCTCGTGCCGGCGATCCTCGACCGTGCCCGGGTGCGCCTCAGCGCCGTGCGGGTGGCGCGGGCGGTCCTCGACCCCGCCCGGTTGCGCCTCGGCCCCGCCGGGTTGAGCCTCGGCCCCGCCGGGACGAACCTCGGCCCCGCCGGGCTGGGCCTCGCCGGGTGGCAGGTCCCGGGGCTCGGGGCTCCGGTCCACCGGCTCCCCGCCGCGGTCGTCAGGCGTCCTGGACTCCATCTTCGGCTCCCCCTGGCCGTGGGGCGCGGCAGACCGGGCGCAGGCAGTCCCCTCCGCCCGCGCCCCCCGCGCTCAATGCCCCTACATTCTGGCAAAGTTGGCGCTCCGTCAATCGCCAGTGACGGACTGTTTCCCGTCACGGATGAGGGGGGACGGTGCCCTCGGAGGGCCGGAGAAGCCCGCCCTCCGGGGACGGTGTTTCGCGCCTGCGCGGAGATCAGCGCCCCTACACTGAGTCCGGCGGACTCCAGGGAGTGTCGGGGTGGTTGACGGTGCGTAAGGCGTGGCTGCTCGCTGCTGTCGCGTTCAGCGGGTCCATGGGGTTCATCGGGCTGCTCGTCATCGGGACGTTCGTCGTCGCGGGCAGCATGGCCGGCGGGGCCGGGGGCGGCGGGAACGTCGGCCTGGCCAAGGGCGCGGTGCCGGCCTCGTACCAGCCCCTGGTGCAGAAGTGGGGCAATCTGTGCAAGGCCATCAACCCGGCCCTGCTCGCCGCCCAGCTCTATCAGGAGAGCGGGTTCAACCCGCGCGCGAAGAGCCCGGCCAAGGCGCAGGGCATAGCGCAGTTCATCCCGGGGACGTGGGCCACGCACGGGATCGACGGGGACGGGGACGGGGACCGCGACGTGTGGGACCCCAAGGACGCCATCCCCTCGGCGGCCTCGTACGACTGCCAGCTCGCCAAGTACGTGAAGGACGCCCCGGGCGACCCCACGCGGAACATGCTCGCCGCGTACAACGCGGGCGCCTACGCCGTGATCAAGTACGGCGGGGTGCCCCCGTACAGCGAGACACAGAACTACGTCAAGATCATCACGACCCTCGAGAAGAGTTTCGCCAGGCCCGTCGGCCGGGTGAACCCCTCGCAGCAGGCGGCCGGGGCGATCTACTACGCGCAGAAGAAGCTCGGCACGGAGTATCTGTGGGGCGGCAACGGAACTCCCGAACAGAACGGCAGGTTCGACTGCTCGGGGCTGACGCTCGCCGCGTACCGCAGTGTCGGGATCGACCTGCCGCGAGTGGCCAACGACCAGTGGAACGCCGGGCCGCACCCCAAGCGCGAGGAGCTGCTCCCGGGTGATCTGGTCTTCTTCTCGGACGACCTCACCAACTCGCGCGCCATCCGGCACGTCGGCATCTACGTGGGCGGCGGCTACATGATCGACGCCCCGCGGACGGGCGCGGTGATCCGTTTCGACCCGGTCGATACGCCGGACTACTTCGGAGCGACCCGAGTCACCGAAGATGGCGCAAAAGCGATCCCTGAGGAGCCGGTGGAGAAGCGCGTCGAGCGTGCCGAGGAGAAGCCCGAGGGGCGCGAGAAGCCCGTGGAGCCGGAGAAGGGCGCGGGCGAGGAACCGGGCGCCGGGACGGACGAGAGCCCCGAGGGCGACGAGGCCGTGGAGGCCGGCGGGAGTGATCCCGGCAGGGAGCCGACCGGTGAACCCGTCGAGGAGCCCTCCGGCACTCCGACCGGCGGACCCGCCGGGCGGCCCTCGGGGCGGCCCGCGGACGGGAGCGCGGACGGGGGCACGGCGATCTGACGCGCGCCCCACGGGCCCGCGCCCGCCCCCGGGCGAGGCGCTGAACGGAGGCGCACGCCCGGCGCGTGCGCCGTGTGATCTGGCTTGAACCCTCCGTCAGAGCAGCCTTCTGAGCTGCGGCGATGAGTCTCTCTTCGATAACGTCTGAGTGATCATTCGGTGGAGAGTGGAACGTAGTGAGGGGGACTGGGCGTTCCCTTGACTGGTACGGGACTGGTACGGCACGCATGCGGGCACGACTGCACTGACCACGGGGGTTGATGGAAGGGCGCGCAACGGCGCGCGCTCATGAGTGAAGAGGACAAGGGGCCGCGGCACCATGGCTGGACTCGATGATTCCGGGTCGAACCCCGATGTCAGCCTGCTCTACGACATCAACGGCATGGCGGACGACGCCCCTGGCTGGCTGGCCAGGACGGTGGCGTTCGTCGGTGAGTACGGCATCCTGCTCGCCCTCGTCCTGCTCGTCGTGTGGTGCTGGTGGGGCGCCCGGAGAAGAGGCGCGGTCGACGACGCCGCCACCTCCGTGGCCGCCGTCGTGTGGGCACCGCTCGCCGCGGGTGTCGCCGTCCTCGTCAACATCCCCATAAGGGGCTTCGTGGAGCGGCCACGCCCCTTCAAGGACCACCAGGGCCTGGAAGTCCTCGTCGGCGGCAAGAACGACTTCTCCTTCGTGAGCGACCACGCGACGCTCGCGATGGCGATCGGCGTCGGCCTGTTCGTCGCCCACCGCAAGTTCGGCATCGCCGGCATCGCGCTCGCCGCGGCCGAAGGCTTCTGCCGCGTCTTCATGGGCGTGCACTACCCCACGGACGTCGTCGGCGGCTTCGCGCTCGGCACGGCGGTCGCGCTGCTCCTCTCGCCGCTCGCCATGGCCCTCCTGACGCCCCTCACCAAGGCGGTCGGGCGCTCCGCGCGGGCCTCCCGCCTCGTGTGGCGCGGACCGGGCGACGTCGAATGCGTCACCACGCTGACCGAGCAGGAACCGGCGCCGGAGGTCGGTGAGCGGGACCTGGCGGCATAGCGCCTCCCGGGGGGCCCGCGCCCCGTCCCCGGGCCCCCGCCGTCTCCGGCGCCGAGCCCGGAGGCGAGCCGCCTACAGTGCCTGCGGGCTACAGCGCCTGCGGGCTACAGCGCCTGCGGGCTACAGCGCCTGCGGGCTACAGCGCCTGCGGGAACGAGAAGAAGCGCGTCGGGTCGTACTGCTTCTTCACCTTCTTCAGGCGCGGCGCCGCGGCCCCGTAGTAGGCCTCGCGCCAGTCGGTGAGCGTCGGGTCCGTGTAGTTCTGGTACGCGGCCCCGGACGCGTACCGCCGCATCGCACCGTGAGCCGACGTCAGCCAGGCCTGGGAGCTGCTGCCGGAGGTGCCCGCCCGCCAGGACACGATGTACTGCGCGAGCATCCGTGAACGCCGGTGCACGAACGACGTGGCGGTCGGGTCGACGCGGTTGATGGCGCCGCCGAGCGCGGTCAGGGCGATACTGCCCGCCGTGCCGCGCTCGCCCCGTACGGACTCGATCTGAGCGAGCAGCGCGCGGATCCCGGCGCCGGAGAGCGAGCGGTCGAAGAAGTCGGAGCGGGCCGCGTACGTCTCCCGGCCGAGCGCGCCGCTCGGCGTCCGCCCCGGCGTCGTCCCGGGCAGATGGCACTGCGCGTCCGCGGCGAACGACGAGCAGCCCGCGTACACCTCCATCGCCTGCTCGTACGAGCGCCGCTTCAGGGACACGCTGCGCGCCGGGGAGCCCACCTTGTCCGCGAGCCGGTCCACGGCGTTCTGCAGGGAGCCGTACGTACCGAGCGAGAACGCCGCGACGGAGACGGTGGGCGTGCCGCCCGGCACGGCGGCCAGGTGCAGCGAGGACCAGATCTCGTCCGGCTGGGCGGGGCCCCATGCCTGCCACGCCTTGAGCACGGCGGCGGCCTTCGACCAGGGCCAGGTCAGATAGGCGGAGACAGCCCTCGGGGCCGGGTGGGTGCGGAACGTCAGCTCGGTGACGATGCCGAACTGGCCGTTGCCCGCGCCGCGCAGCGCCCAGAACAGCTCCTTGTTCTCGCTCCTGTCGGCCCTGATCTGCCTGCCGTCCGCCGTGACGAGCGTCGCCCCGGTGAGGCTGTCGCAGGTGAGGCCGTACGCGCGGGAGACCACGCCGTGGCCGCCGCCGAGGGTCAGGCCGCTGATGCCGACGGTCGGGCAGGAGCCCGCGGGGATCGTGACGCCCTTCGCGGCGAGCGAGCGGTAGACGTCGATGAGCTTGGCGCCGCCGCCGATGGTGGCGGTGGTGCCGCTGCTGCGTACGCGGTTCAGTTTCGACACGTCGATGACGAGGCGCCCGGTGCCCGACGACCAACCGGCGTAGGAGTGACCGCCGTTGCGGATCGACACGGGGGTGTCGTGGGCGCGGGCGTACGCCAGGGTGGTGCGGATGTCGTCCACGCCCGCCACATAGGCGACGGCGGTGGGCTTCAGGTTGTCGTAGCGGGTGTTGTAGAGCTGGCGCGCGGTGGCCCAGGCGGCCTCGTTCGGGCGTATCAGGGTGCCGTCGAGGTCTCTGGCGAGGGCTGCCAGGTTGGCCGGTGCGGAGGCGGCCGCGGTCTTGATGGGGGTGGTGGTGCCGCCTCTGCTGCCCACGGAACCGCTGCCGCCGGTGCCGCCGGTTCCGTTCGCGGTGTCCTTGCCTGCGCCGGAGCAGGCGGCGGTGGTGGTGGCCGCCGCGAGTGCGGCGGTCGCCGTCCCGAGGAACGTACGTCGTTGCATGAGGCCCTCCCGTTGCTTCCCGCACAACGAGACGGCGCGGGCGCGGCACGGGTTCCCCGATGCGGCGACATCGGCGGCGCGGTCACGGTGGCCGCCCGCCTACATCGGCGGCTGCGCGACATGGCCGGCGGCGTCGTCGCGGGCCTTGCTGCGGGCTCTGCGGGCGGGTCCGCGCCAGCCGCAGGTGCAGCGGGCTGCGCAGAACGGGCCGTTCTCGACGGTGGAGGTGCGGTGCAGTTCGGGAGGTTGCTGCTCTGCCACGCCTTCACGGTACGCCGGGTAGGTGAACGCCCCGTGAGGGGCGCGGGGAACTGCGTGCTCAGCCACAGAAATGCCGCGGACGCGTCTGCTCAGTTACTCCGCAGACGCGTCTGCGGCTCTGCCGTGGCTGAGCGCGCAGTTCCCCGCGCCCCCTTACGGGGGCGTCCCCTGCCGTCGCGTGACGGTGGCCCTCACCAGTCGTTAGTCGAAACGACAACGAAGGGATGGGGGTCGTCGGCGCGATGGGGCAGCAGCACAGGCACACGGGCAGGGCGGCCTGCGCGGCCACGGCCGCCGCGGCGGGGCTCATGGCCCTCGTCACGGGCTGCTCCGGCGGCGGCGCGGCGGCCAGCGACGACCCGGCGGCGGCCGACCCCGTGGGCGCCGTGCGCAAGGCCGCCGAGTCGCCGGAGCGCGCGGGCAGTTCCCGGGCGCGCACCGCCATGGAGATGGCGAGCGGCGGCACCCGGGTGACCGTCACCGGGCGCGGCGGGTACGACTTCCGGCGCCGCGTCGGCCGGTTCGACGTGGTCCTGCCCGAGGACCCCGCGGGCACCCGCGGCAAACGCAGGCCCCCGGTCACGGAGTTGATGGCGGGCGGCGACCTGTACATGAAGAACCGCGGTGCCGGGGTGCCCGCCGACAAGTGGGTGCGCGTCGAGCCGGCCTCGCTCGCCGACGGCAACCTCGTCACCGGCGGCGCCACCGACCCGCTCGTCGCCGCGGAACTCCTGCGCGGCGCACGGGAGGCGACGTTCGTCGAGCGCGCCCGGGTGGCCGGAGTCGACGTGGTCCACTACCGCGGCGTCATCGACCTCGCCCGCGCCGCGCGGTCCGCTTCGAAAGCGCACGGCCCCGCGCTGCGGTCAGCACTGGCGAAAGGGTTCAGCAAGGGGCGTGTCCCCTTCGACGCCTACCTCGACGAACAGGGGCGGCTGCGCAAGGTCCGCCATCAGTTCAAGGTGGCCAACGCGGCGGTGGCGTCGACGACTTCGCTGTACGCGTTCGGCGCCCGCGTCGAGGTGACGCTCCCCGCGGACAAGGACATCTTCGCCGGGAAGATTGCCGAGCGCTGAGCCGTTGCACCAGGGAGGACCCGGGTGCGGCAGACGAACGACCGCGCGCGGCGGAGGCCTCGGATCAGTGGGGCGGAGGGGGGAATGAGGGGTGCAATATGGTCCGTCCGTGCCATGCGCGGTGCGTAGGGCGCTCCCTACTCTAGGAAGCCGGTACCGGCACGACCGTGGTCAGGAAGAGGTGGTGAACGTGGCTCCGCTGGGTGGAACGGCAGTTCAGGACCACGTTGCCCTCGCCGAGATCGAGCTGTGCGGCGAACTGATCATCGCGGCGTCGGCCGCGTGCGGTGAGCGGCTCAGTGCCGACCGGATCGACGAGGTGCTTCAGGTCTCCGACGGGTACGAGGGCGGGGTGGGCCGGGACGATTCCCGGCCGTAGGTTCGCCGGTTACCGGCCGTTTTCCCGCCGCTTCGCGGTGGAGATTTCCCACCCACCCACCCTTTTTGCCCTGAATGTGCCCCAGGGGGCGGCCCGCCGGAAACCGGAAGGTCACGTACGGAGCATCCGGGCGATCGCCTTCGTCGCCTCCTCCACCTTCGCGTCGATCTCGTCGCCGCCCTTGACCGCCGCGTCGGCGACGCAGTGGCGCAGATGCTCCTCCAGGAGCTGGAGGGCGAAGGACTGGAGGGCCTTCGTTCCGGCCGAGACCTGGGTGAGTATGTCGATGCAGTAGACATCCTCTTCGACCATGCGCTGCAGGCCACGGATCTGTCCCTCGATGCGGCGCAGGCGCTTGAGGTGTTCGTCCTTCTGTTTGTGGTACCCGTGCGTCTTGTGGGCCTGACCCGGCTCTGCCGTCTGGTCGGGGCCGGAGGGCGCTTCGGTGGTCGTGGCCGCTCCGGCCGCGTCGGTGGTCGTCATCGCGTCCTCCTGTGCATACCCCTGGTGGGTATAGGGTAGCCGATTCCTCGGGTGGTGTGCTGATCACTGTGCCTGATGGGCGACACTGGGGTCTGGCCGGTTAGCCGTGGCCGGATGATGCGCCTAGCATCAGCCTGACCGCATCCAGAGCACCCCGAGGACCCCACGTGCGATTTCGTCTGACCCCCAGGGAGACGAGCTTCTACGACATGTTTGCCGCGTCCGCGGACAACATCGTCACAGGCTCCAAGCTCCTGATGGAACTGCTCGGGGCCGATTCTTCGGCTCGGGCCGAGATCGCAGAGCGTATGCGGGCCGCGGAACACGCGGGGGACGACGCGACGCATGCGATCTTCCACCAGTTGAACTCCTCGTTCATCACGCCGTTCGACCGCGAGGACATCTACTCCCTCGCGTCCTCGCTCGACGACATCATGGACTTCATGGAGGAGGCCGTCGACCTGGTGGTCCTCTACCAGGTCGAGGAGCTTCCCAAGGGAGTGGAGCAGCAGATCGAGGTGCTCGCCCGCGCCGCCGAGCTGACGGCGGAGGCCATGCCGCACCTGCGCACCATGGACAACCTCACCGAGTACTGGATCGAGGTCAACCGTCTGGAGAACCAGGCCGACCAGATCCACCGCAAGCTCCTCGCGCACCTCTTCAACGGCAAGTACGACGCCATCGAGGTGCTGAAGCTCAAGCAGATCGTCGATGTGCTGGAAGAGGCGGCCGACGCGTTCGAGCACGTCGCCAACACGGTGGAGACCATCGCGGTCAAGGAGTCCTGAGGCACCTCCATGGACACCTTCGCGTTGATCGTGACCATTGGCGTCGCGCTCGGTTTCACGTACACGAATGGCTTTCACGATTCCGCGAACGCCATCGCCACCTCCGTCTCCACGCGTGCGCTGACGCCACGCGCGGCGCTCGCCATGGCCGCGGTCATGAACCTCGCCGGTGCCTTCCTCGGCAGCGGCATCGCCAAGACGGTCAGCGAGGGGCTGATCGAGACGCCGCACGGCACCAAGGGGATGTGGATCCTCTTCGCCGGCCTGGTCGGCGCGATCGTCTGGAACCTCGTCACCTGGTACTTCGGCCTGCCCTCCTCCTCGTCGCACGCGCTCTTCGGCGGTCTGGTGGGCGCGGCGCTCGCGGGCGGCATCGGGGTGATCTGGTCCGGGGTCGTCGAGAAGATCGTCATCCCGATGTTCCTGTCACCCCTCGTCGGTCTGGTGATCGGCTATCTGGTGATGTGCGCGATCATGTGGATGTTCCGCAAGTCCAACCCGCACAAGGCCAAGCGCGGCTTCCGGATCGCCCAGACCGTCTCGGCGGCGGGCATGGCCCTCGGTCACGGCCTCCAGGACGCGCAGAAGACCATGGGCATCGTGGTCATGGCCCTGGTCATCGCCGACGTCGAGGACCCCGGCGACCCGATCCCGGTCTGGGTCAAGATCGCTTGCGCGGTGATGCTGTCCCTCGGTACGTACGCGGGCGGCTGGCGCATCATGCGGACCCTCGGCCGCAAGATCATCGAGCTGGACCCGCCGCAGGGCTTCGCCGCGGAGACCACGGGCGCGGGGATCATGTTCACCACCGCGTTCATGTTCCACGCGCCGATCTCGACGACGCACGTCATCACGTCCGCGATCATGGGCGTGGGTGCGACCAAGCGGGTGAACGCGGTGCGCTGGGGTGTTGCCAAGAACATCATCCTGGGGTGGTTCATCACTATGCCTGCGGCGGCGATCGTGGCAGCCGTGAGTTTCTGGATCGTGAACTTGGCGTTCCTGTAGGCGGCCTCCAGCAGACCTCCGGGCGAACGAAGGAGCCCCCGGTGCGGATCGTCTGATCCGCACCGGGGGCTCCTTCGTTCGCCCGGAGGCCTGCTGCGACTGCTGCGACTGCTCGGGCTGTACGGGCTGTACGGGCTGCTCAGCGAAATGCGGGCTACTTGGCGAAGTACGAGCCGAAGTGGGCGGAGCCGTAGCCGCCGCCCAGGTTGAAGCTCTTGGCGCCGGTACCGGTGATGCCGTCGGCGCCGGTCGGGAGCTGCCAGACGCGGCCGACGAAGGTGTCCTCGCCGTTGCCGCCCACGTACACCTCCGGCTTGCCGTTCTTGTCGGCGTCGACGACGGTGACGGCCTCACCGAAGTGGTCCGACTTCTCCGAGGTGCTGGGGACGCCCTTGGAGTTCTGGGTGAGGACCTTGGCGCCCTCGGTGGTGACACCGCTCCTGCTGCCGCGCAGCAGGGTGACCGAGCCGGACACGGCCGTGGCCGGGTCGGTGGCGCCCTCCCAGGACGCGCCGACGACGATGTCGCCGTAGCCGTCCTTGTCCAGGTCGGCGACGGCTATGTCGGTGCCCCAGCGGTCGCCCTTCTCGTTGACACCGGGGACACCGGGGCTGTCCTGGTCGTAGGCGCGGGCGGGCAGGGTCTTGCTCACGCCGTCCGGGCCGCCGTACGTGACGGTGATGCCGCCGTGGTACTTGGGGTCGTACCCCTGGGGGGTGCCCACGAAGTCCTGGTAGCCGTCGCCGTTGAGGTCGCCGAAGCCGCCCCGGTGGCGGGAGTCGATCGTCCCGCCGGGGATGAGGCCGGTGCGGGTGCCCTTGAGGACGCGGGCCTCGAAGGCGTGGGTGGGGCCGGAGCCCATGGCCACGACGTCGTCGATGCCGTCGCCGGTCATGTCGCCCAGTTCCGCGTTGCTGACGGCCACCCCGTCCTCGGCCTCGGTGTCCCGGAACGCGATGGCGGCCGGCTTGCCGGAGGAGCGGTCGAAGGGGCCGTACAGCATGCCGACGCCCCACTGGGACTGGCTTTCCGAGGGGCCGACCTGGGCCGCGCCGACGATGTCCGCCTTGCCGTCGCCGTTGACGTCACCGATCCGGTGCCAGGCCGAGCGGACGGCGGGGGACTGCTCGGTGCCCTCGCCGCTCGGCACCTCGCTGCCGCCGGAGAGGCCGTCCTTGCCGCCCCACAGCACGATCATGCTGCGGCTGTCGCTGATCAGGAGGTCGTCGTAGCCGTCGCCGTCGAGGTCGCCGTGGCTCGCCTGGATGCCCCACTCGGTGTTGGCGGCGGGCTCGCCGGGGACTCCCGGGGTGGCACGGCTGATGTGCTGCTGCTTGTCGTACTGGAGCCCGGTGGCCGAGCCGTAGGCGATGGAGACGAGCCCGGCCCGCTTCAGGCCGTCGATCTTGGCGTTGGGCGCGCCGACGGCCAGGTCCGGATAGCCGTCGCCGTTGAAGTCGGCGGCGGGCTTGGCGGTGGCGGGCCCGGCTGCGGCCTCGGGCGCCGCCGGGGCGGCCTGGGCGGGGGCGGTGACGCCCAGCAGGACCGCGGCGCAGGCGGCGGCTGTGAGGTAGGTGGTGCTGCGCAAGAGAGGGTTCCCCCTGGTCTCGGTCAGGCCGGGGCCGTGTCGTCGGCACTGGTCCTGATGTAGAAGTTGACCGATAAAGGACCCTGATAGTTGGTGTGACGCAGATAACACGGGAGTGAGGGCGTTGGGGCCTGCGACGGCGCGGCAGTGGGCGGCAGCGCGGCAATGCTGGCGGCGCGGTGGCGCGGCGGAAAGGACGGGCCCGCCCCCCGGGAGCCAGGGGGCGGGCCCTTTTGCGTCCCTGCGGTGGCACCGCCATGCAGCACCGCGGGGAGTTCTGTCCGGCCGGAGGGATTTAGCCGAAGCGGCCGGAGATGTAGTCCTCGGTCGCCTGCACCGACGGGTTGGCGAAGATGCGCTCCGTCTCGTCGATCTCGATGAGCTTGCCGGGCTGGCCGACCGCCGCGAGGTTGAAGAAGGCGGTGCGGTCCGAGACACGGGCCGCCTGCTGCATGTTGTGCGTCACGATGACGATCGTGAAGCGCTCCTTCAGCTCGCCGATCAGGTCCTCGATGGCGAGGGTGGAGATCGGGTCGAGCGCCGAGCAGGGCTCGTCCATCAGGAGCACCTGCGGCTCCACGGCGATGGCCCGCGCGATGCACAGGCGCTGCTGCTGGCCGCCGGAGAGGCCGGAGCCGGGCTTGTTCAGGCGGTCCTTGACCTCGTTCCAGAGGTTGGCGCCCTTGAGGGACTTCTCGACGACGTCGTTGAGTTCGCTCTTCTTGTACGAGCCGTTGAGCTTCAGGCCCGCCGCGACGTTGTCGTAGATCGACATGGTCGGGAACGGGTTCGGGCGCTGGAAGACCATGCCGATGGTGCGGCGCACGTTCACCGGGTCCACGCCGGAGCCGTACAGGTCGTCGCCGTCGAGGAGGACCTTGCCGTCCACGCGGCCACCGGGGGTGACCTCGTGCATGCGGTTCAGGGTGCGCAGGAACGTGGACTTGCCGCAGCCGGACGGGCCGATGAAGGCCGTCACGGAGCGCGGCTCCACGGTCATGGAGATGTCTTCGATCGCCTTGTGGGAACCGTAGTAGGCGTTGAGGCCGGATACGTCGATTCGCTTGGCCATGGAGATCACTGCTTTCGGGAAGTCTGCTGTCGGTCGCCGGGTGGTCCCGCTCGGTGGGGCGGAGCCGTGGGGTGTCGCCTCAGCGACCGGTCTTCGGGGCCTTCCAGCGGGCTATGCCGCGGGCCACGAGGTTGAGGATCATGATGAAGAGGATCAGGGCGAGTGCCGCTGCCCAGGCGCGGTCGTAACCGGCCTGGTTGCCCGACGCGTACTGCTGGTAGATGTACAGCGGCAACGAGCCCTGGGCACCGTCGAAGGGGTTCGTGTTGATCAGGGGGGTCGTGAAGACCAGGAGCAGCACGGGCGCGGTCTCGCCGGCGATACGGGCGACGGCCAGCATGACGCCGGTCGTGATGCCGCCGATCGCGGTGGGCAGGACCACCTTCAAGATGGTGCGCCACTTCGGTACGCCGAGCGCGAGCGAGGCTTCGCGCAGCTCGTTCGGTACGAGCTTCAGCATTTCTTCGGTGGAGCGCACGACCACCGGCATCATCAGGATCGACAGCGCCATGGCGCCGGCCCAGCCGGAGAAGTCGAAGCCCAGGATCAGGATCCAGAAGCTGAGGACGAACAGACCGGCGACGATCGACGGGATGCCCGTCATCACGTCGACGAAGAACGTGACGGCCTTGGCGAGCTTGCCCCGGCCGTACTCGACCAGGTAGATCGCGGTGAGCACGCCGATCGGCACGGCGATCAGGGAGGCGAGGCCGACCTGCTGCAGGGTGCCGATGATGGCGTGGTAGACGCCGCCGCCCGGCTCGTCGTCGGCGACGACGCCCATGGAGTGCGTCAGGAAGTAGCCGTCGAAGACCTCGGAGCCGCGCTTGACCGTCTCGTAGATGAGGGAGGCGAGCGGCACCACGGCCAGCAGGAACGTCACCCACACCAGCGAGGTGGCGAGGTGGTTCTTGGCCTGCCTGGCGCCCTCGACGGTCGCGGCGAGGGCGTAGGAGACGCCGACGAAGAGGACGGCCGCGATCAGGCCCCACTGGATACGGGAGTCGAGGCCGGCGGCGAGTCCGATTCCGCAGGCCACGGCCAGCGAGCCGACGGCGATGACGTAGGGCGACCAGCGGGGCAGCCGGGCGCCCTGGAGCTCCGAGCGGGCGGGCCTGTCGCCGGGGCCGCCCGGGTTGCCGGAGGGCTTGATGGTCGTGGTGCTCATGCGTTGGCCCCCGAGTACTCCTTGCGGCGCGCGATGATCAGGCGGGCCGCGCCGTTGACAAGGAGAGTGATGACGAAAAGGACCAGGCCGGAGGCGATCAGGGCGTCCTGGCCGTACTCGTCGGCCTCGCCGAACTTGCTGGCGATGTTCTGCGCGAAGGTGCCGCCGCCGTAGTCGAGCACGGACGCCTGGATGAGGAAGGTCGGGGAGAGCACGGTGGCCACGGCGATCGTCTCGCCGAGCGCGCGGCCGAGGCCCAGCATCGAGGCGGAGATGATGCCGGAGCGGCCGAAGGGGAGCACCGACATGCGGATGACCTCCCAGCGCGTGGCGCCGAGGGCGAGCGCGGCCTCCTCGTGCATCTTCGGGACCTGGAGGAAGACCTCGCGGCTCACGTTGGTGATGATCGGCAGGATCATGATCGCGAGCAGGATGCCGACCGTCATCAGGGAGCGCGGGGCGCCGCCCTCGTACGAGAAGATCCCGGTCCAGCCGAAGTAGTCGTCGAGCCAGCTGTAGAGGCCGGTCAGGTTGGGAGCGACCACGATGGCGCCCCACAGGCCGTAGACGATCGAGGGCACGGCGGCGAGCAGGTCGATCACGAAGGAGATCGGGGTGGCCAGCTTGCGCGGTGCGTAGTGCGAGATGAACAGGGCGATGCCGATGGCCACGGGCACGGCGATCACGAGCGCGATGATCGAGCTCACGATGGTGCCGAAGGCCAGGACGGCGATGCCGAAGTAGGGCTTGCCGTCCGTCGACAGGCCGGCGGGGTCCCACTCGAAGGTGGTGAAGAAGTTGCCGGTGTTGTCCGCGAGGGCGACGGAGGCGCGGTAGGCGAGGAAGGCGGCGACGGCGCCCATGATCACGAGCAGGGCGATGCCGGAGCCGCGGGAGAGGCCGAGGAAGATCCGGTCACCGGGGCGGGTGGCGCCGCGGGCGTTGCGCTTCTGCTCGGCGGTCGAGGGCGTGCTGTCCTGCGGTGGGGACTGCTTGGGTGGCGTGTCGGTAGGTATATCCATGGGGTTCTCCGGTCTGCGGAGCCGTGGCCGGTGGGGCGCTGGCTCCTGGCGGCGGTGCACCGGACGGCGCGGCCCGTCGGGGAGACGGGCCGCGCTCTGGGTCAGCTCAGGCCCTTGATGGTTTCGCGGACCTTGGTGTTGATCTCAGCCGGGATGGGGGCGTAGCCCTCGTCCTTCAGGACGGCCTGGCCGTCCTCGCTGGCGATGTAGTTCAGGAAGGACTTGGTGGCGGGCAGGGTGTCCTTCTTGTTGCCCTTCTCGCAGAGGATCTCGTACGTCACCAGGGTGATCGGGTACGCGCCTTCGGCGGTGGGCTTGTAGTTCAGCTCCAGGGCGAGGTCCTTGCCCTCACCGACCGTCTTGGCCTCGGCGATCGCCTTGGAGGCGTTGTCGACGGTGGCCTTGACGGGCTCCTTGGCGCCCGTCTTCAGGTCGACGGTCTTGACGCCTTCCTTGGCGTACGAGAGCTCCATGTACGAGATGGCGCCCTCGACCTGCTTGACCTGCTGGGCCACACCGGAGGAGCCCTGCGCGGACTGGCCGCCCTCGGCCTCCCAGCTCTTGCCCGGCTCGTGCGGCCAGGCGGCGGGGGCGGCGCCCTTGAGGTACTTGGTGAAGTTGTCGGTGGTGCCGGACTCGTCGGAGCGGTGGAACGCCTGGATCTTGGTGCTGGGGAGCTTGGCGTCCGGGTTCAGCTTCTGGATCGCCTTGTCGTTCCACTTGCTGATCTTGTTGTTGAAGATCTCGGCCAGCGTCTTGGCGTCCAGGACGAGGGTGTCGACACCCGGCACGTTGTAACCGACGGCGATCGGGCCGCCGACCATCGGCAGGTCGATGGCCTGGCTGGTCTTGCAGATCTGCTTCGACTTCTCGATCTCCTTCGGCTTGAGGGCCGAGTCGGAGCCCGCGAAGGCGGTCTGTCCCTGGAGGAAGGCGGTGATGCCGGCGCCGGAGCCGTCCGGCTTGTAGTTCAGCTGCACTTCCTTGCAGGCCGCGCGGTAGTTCGCGACCCAGGCGTCGATCGCGTTCTTCTGCGCGGACGAGCCCGACGCGAGGAGCTTGCCCTTGGCGCCTTCGCAGTCGATGTTGCTGGCGGCGTTCGTCTTCTTGCCGCCGTCCTTGTCACTCGTGTCGTCGGAGCCGCACGCCGTGAGGGCCAGGGCGCCGGAGACGGCGAGAGCACCGAGGGTGAGGGCCCGCCGGTTCATGCGCTGAAGCTTCACTTTCGGGAGTTCCTTCCGGGAGCCGCCTCACTGTGGCGGCGTGCGAAGTGTTTCGAGTGGCCTTGGTGGCCGGGTCCGTGCCCGTTCTGCCGGTGTGATCAGTACGATCGCGCCGCCATCACGTAGGGCCGAAATTAGGCAGAACAGGTGAAGCGGCCGATGGCCGTAAGTGAACGGGCGGTGAACCTACGCGGACTTTGTGGTTAGGTCACGGTCGGATTACGTCGAGGGGGACGCAAGGGGTGAAGTCGCCCGCCGTGGCGTCGGTATTCAGCCTTGCGTTGATCACTAAACGTGTCCACGCGCGTACTGCTCGTTCCCCAGGCGTTCAGTATTCCGCCACATGGCGTTGAGGATGCAGTGGCCGTTTGCAGATTGCATTCGGAACGTAATGAGCCTCTGTGACGAAAGTGGGAGAGATGATGAAGAGCAGACTCGTCGCCACTGGAGTGGCAAGCGCGGCCCTGGCGTTTGTGGCCACGTTGCCCATGGCGGGACCTGCGAACGCGGCCACGCCGTCGGGTGTGTGCGGAGACGGCTACACGGTGCGTGCCTCCTCGCCGCTTGGCGAGGGCAACAACGCGAAGGTCTATTTGCTCCGCAACGGCAACAGGGCTTGCGTGGTCACGTTCAAGGTGGGCGGCTCCGTCGGCAATTCCGTCTCGATCGGCGCCTGGGTTCACCCGAAGGGCGGCAGCCTGGTCGGTGACTCCGGCCGGTACGCCGAGTACGCGGGTCCGGTCAAGGTCACATCCAGCTGCGTGAACTGGGGCGGGAACTACAGCGAGTACTCCTACAAGGACACACCTTGCTGATCCGCCCGTAGACGGGTGAACGAGCCGCCCCGGCACGACGCCCGCGCCATGCCGGGGCGGACCGCTTTCTCGCCTGACCAGGCTTTCGGCCGATCGGCCGGCCGGACGTGCTGAGGACCGCTGAACAGCGACGCGGCTCGCGCCCTACGTCGCCTGCCGGCGGCGGCCCACCGCGGTGAGGAAGGGCTCCACCAGGGCCTTGTCCAGGGAGTAGGTGAGCTGTCCGTGGGCCGCGGCGGGGGGCAGCCACATGAGGTGGCTCACTTCGTCGTTGGGCGTGAACTCGCCCCCGGTCGCCTCGGCCGCCCAGTAGTGGACCTCCTTGGGGCGGCCCTTCGCGTCGGTGTAGCGGGCCGTGGGCAGCGCGGCCCCCAGACGGCACGTCATACCCGTCTCCTCCTCGACCTCGCGCACCGCCGCCTGCGACGGCGTCTCGCCGGGGTCGAGCTTGCCCTTGGGCCAGGACCAGTCGTTCCACTTCGGCCGGTAGACCAGGGCCACCTCGATGTGCCCCGCGGCGGTGGCCGGGCGCCACAGCACGCAGCCCGCCGCCCGGACCAGCCCCGGTGCCCGGGTCACCGCGTGGTCACCGACTCGCGCAGCCACGCCCGCTGGAAGGCGAACCGGGCCGCCTCCACCTCGTGCCGCTGGTCGGCGTGCAGCACCCCGAGTGCGTACGCCGTGGCCGGTGCGATGCGGGGCGTGCGGGCCGCCGACGCCGCTGCCTCCGCCGCTTCCGCGGCCTCGCGGTGCAGGTCCAGGGCCTGGCCCGCGAGGACGAGGCGGGTGTCCGGCGCCGTGTCGCCGTCGACGACCTCCTGCGCGTAGCGGTGCAGGCGCAGCAGGGAGCGGACCTTCAGCCAGGGAGCGTCCTGGGCGTCCGGCGCGGTGTCCGCGGCCAGGCCGTGGACCAGGGCCTCCGCGTTGTACGGGAGGCCCGCCTGGACCAGGGGGAGCCAGGCCACCGCCTCCGCCAGGTGGTACTCGGCCGCCGCGGCCAGGGGTTTGAGGTCCGCGTCCGGGGCCGCGCGGAGCGGGACCTCGCTGGCGAGGACGGCCACGTTGTCCGCCACCGCGTGGAAGCGGGAGGAGCCGAAGGCCTGGAGGGCGGCGGAGTGGGCCCTCGTGCGGGCCAGGGTGAGCTGGCGTTCCAGGAGGGCGGCCGCTTTGGCTGCGCCTACTGCGAGGGGGCCGGAAGGTTTCTTTGCCGGTGAGTTCTGGCTTGGCCTGGCCCCTGGGCCCGCGGCGGCTGTGCTCGGCCTTACGTCACGCGTACCCGGCGGTGTCAGCTGTGCCCACCCGTCCCGCCCTGCGGGACGATTGCCCACAGCGGAACTGCCCCCAGCGGCGGCGCCCCTGGCGGAAGTGCCCCCGGCCGAAGCGCCCCCGGCAGAAGTGCCGACCGCCGTAGTGGCGGCGACCGCCGCCGGGGCCGGGTGGGGGACTGTCGGCAGTGGTACCGGTACCGCCACGGGTGCCGGCGCCGGTTCCGGTGGCGTCGGCGGAGGTGGTGTCGAGAGGCGGTGGAGGGCTGTCAGGAGGCGTTCCAGGCGGGCGGCGTACGCGTGTTCGCGGGCCAGGGTGCCGGAGAGCCATGCCAGTTCGGGCCGCAGGGACTCCGTCCACTCCGGGTCGAGGAGCGGCCGGAACGTGTGCAGCGTGGCACCGACGCGGCGGGACGCGCGCCGCAGCGCCCGAGCCGCCGCGAGGGACTCCTCCGCGCCCTGCGCGTCGGTCGAGGACTCGCGGTGCAGCCGCAGCGAGCGGAGGAAGTCGGTCGCCTGGTCCTGCAGGTAGACCGACAGGGCCTCGCCCGCCGTCATCTCATGGTGTTGCTGTGCCACGCCGGCGCCTCCGGGCGTCTATGAGCATCTCCTGTACGTTCCGCAGGGGCTGGCCGTCCGGATCCGTGGCGTGCCGCGTCCAGTTGCCGTCCGCCCCCAGGTGCCACGAGGCCGTGGTGTCCGACATGCCGGTCTCCAGGAGCCGGTTCAGGGTGGCCCGGTGGGCCGGGGACGCCACCCTGACCAGCGCCTCGATCCGGCGGTCGAGGTTGCGGTGCATCATGTCGGCGCTGCCGATCCACACCTCGGGCTCACCGCCGTTGCCGAAGGCGAAGAGCCGGGAGTGCTCCAGGAAGCGGCCGAGCACCGACCGCACGCGTATGTTCTCCGACAGGCCCGCGACGCCCGGCCGCACCGCGCAGATCCCCCGCACCCACACGTCCACCGTCACCCCGGCCTGCGAGGCGCGGTACAGCGCGTCGATGATCGCCTCGTCGACGATCGAGTTGACCTTGATGCGGACGTAGGCGGGACGGCCGCCGCGATGGTGCTGGATCTCCCGGTTGATGCGGGTGATCAGGCCGTCCCGCAGCGACTTGGGGGCGACGAGGAGCCGCCGGTAGGTCTCGCGGCGGGAGTAGCCCGAAAGCCGGTTGAAGAGGTCGGAGAGGTCCGCGCCGACTTCCTGGTTGGCGGTGAGCAGGCCCAGGTCCTCGTACAGACGGGCGGTCTTGGGGTGGTAGTTGCCGGTGCCCACGTGCGAGTAGCGGACGAGGTTGTCGCCCTCCTGGCGGACCACGAGCGACAGCTTGCAGTGCGTCTTCAGACCGACCAGGCCGTACACGACGTGACAGCCGGCCTCCTCCAGCTTGCGGGCCCACTTGATGTTGGCCTGCTCGTCGAAGCGGGCCTTCAGCTCCACCAGGACGAGGACCTGCTTGCCGGACTCGGCGGCGTCGATGAGGGCGTCGACTATGGGGGAGTCGCCCGAGGTGCGGTACAGCGTCTGCTTGATGGCGAGCACGTCCGGGTCGGCGGCCGCCTGCTCCAGGAAGGCCTGCACGGACGTCGAGAACGAGTCGTAGGGGTGGTGCAGGAGCACGTCGTGGTCGCCGCGCAGCGCCGCGAAGATGTCGGGCGCGGACGCCGACTCGACCTCGGCGAGGTCGCGGTGGGTGCCCGCCACGAACTTCGGGTACTTCAGCTCGGGCCGGTCGAGGCCCGCGATGGCGAAGAGGCCCGTGAGATCGAGGGGGCCCGGCAGCGGGTGCACCTCCGACTCGCCGATCTTCAGCTCCCGCATCAGCAGGTTGAGGACCTCCTCGTCGATGGACTCCTCGACCTCCAGGCGCACCGGCGGTCCGAAGCGGCGCCGCATCAGCTCCTTCTCCAGGGCCTTGAGGAGGTTCTCGGCGTCGTCCTCCTCGACCTCCAGGTCCTCGTTCCTGGTGAGCCGGAACATGTGGTGCTGCTTGATGTTCATGCCCGGGAACAGTTCCTGGAGGTGCTTGGGCGCGGCGATGACGTCCTCGATGGGGACGTAGCGCTGCGGGGAGGCCTCCAGGAAGCGGGAGAGGAGCGGCGGGACCTTGACGCGGGCGAAGTGCTCGTGGCCCGTGACCGGGTTCTCGATCACCACGGCGAGGTTCAGGGACAGGCCCGAGATGTACGGGAAGGGGTGCGCCGGGTCGACGGCCAGCGGAGTGAGGACCGGGAAGATCCGGTGCATGAAGAGGGTGTAGAGCCGGGACTGCTCCTTGTCCGTGAGCTCGTGCCAGCGCACCACGTGGATGCCCTCGTCGGCCAGGGCCGGGGCGATCTCCTCCTGGTAGCAGGCGGCGTGCCGGGCCATGAGCTCGCGGCTGCGGGACCAGATCAGCTCCAGGACCTCGCGGGGCTGCAGGCCGGACGCGGAGCGGGTGGCGACGCCGGTCGCGATGCGCCGCTTCAGGCCCGCGACGCGGACCATGAAGAACTCGTCCAGGTTCGAGGCGAAGATGGCGAGGAAGTTGGCCCGCTCCAGGAGGGGCGTGTTCGGGTCCTCGGCGAGCTCCAGGACGCGTTCGTTGAAGGCGAGCCAGCTGCGCTCCCGGTCCAGGAAGCGGCCCTGCGGCAGCTCCGCGCCGCCGTAGCCCGCCTGCGCCTCCTCGTCGTACGCGTCCAGGTCGGCGTCGATGTCCGGGTCGAGGTCGGAGACGGTGGCCGCGATGGTGTGCGGCCGGTGCGCGGCGAGGGAGCCGACGGACGGCTGCGCGTGCCGCACGCCGTTCGCGGCGGCGTCGTCCGTGTGTGCTGCGGCGGTGTTCTTGGCTTCGGACTGCGCGGTGGGCTCGCTCATGGACCTATTCTTCCGCGCCGCACCCCTTCCGGGCGCGCCGGAGCCCTGGGGCGCGGGACGGGCCTTACCGTTCGGGCGCGCTCCGTCCGGCGTGGACTCGGTGGGGGGCTGCATTGCCTGAGCTTCGCAAGGCTGTCTGAATCAATGGTTACGCCGACATGACGCCTGGGGGGTCGCATCGGAACCCCCAGGCGACCACGGGCCGGGCTCTCAGGGGGTGCGGCGGCGCAGGATCCAGAATGCCCCGTACGTCGCCGCTGCCGCGAGGGCGAGGACGATGCCGGTTTCGATGAGCTGTACGTACCAGAAGTGGGAGCGGGGGTGGTAGTCGGCGTACCAGCCCGCGACGCGGGTGTCCGCCGGGCAGTCGGTGCCCGGTGCCGCCTCGGGGAGGCAGTGGAGGTCGTCGAAGCGTTCACCCGCGGGGTTCAGCACCCCGTTCTCCACGAGGAACGACCCGGTGGGCAGCCCTGGGATCCTGACGTTCGCAGCGTCCGTCGCCGCTCCGGTGGCCGTGGCAACCGGATACAGGTCCCAGCGGAGGGTGCCGAGCGCGAGCATCAGAGCACCGGTGAGACCGCCCGCGGCGACGACGGCGAGCAGGGTGCGGCGCAGCAGCAGCCCGGCCAGCGCGCCGGTTCCCACGGCGAACAGGCAGTACGCGACCAGGACCGGGCCGGTTGATTCGTAGGTGCCGCGCAGCATCCAGTTCTGCGCGGTCATGGTGCCTATGGTGTCCGAGGTGGAGAGCCGGAACACCACGAGGGCGGCGAGCGCGGAGCCCACCGCGAGGGCCGCGCACAGGTTGAGCCGGGCCGTCAGCCAGCGCTTCGGCGTGACCGACTGGGTCAGGGTGAACTTGTCGATCCCCGACTCCAGTTCGCGGCCGAGGACCGGGCCGCCGACGAAGGCGCCGATGACGGCCGGAAACAGCAGGACCGCCAGGGTGGTCTTCTCCTGGTACTGCCCGAGGAACGTGCCCGGGTCGGAGAAGCCGAGGAAGGTGCCCGCTCCCGCGTGTTCCGCGCTGCGGCGGAGCACTTCCGTGCAGAGGACGGCCAGCGCGGCGAAGGCCGCCGCTCCCCACAGCGCCCCGCGGTGCAGCCGCAGGACGGCCCAGCGGGTCCCGCTCAGCAGAGGTGCGCTCACGCGGCCACCGCCCGGGTCGGGGTGGTGCCGGGGGTGATCAGCGCGGGAGCGTCCGGCGCGCGCAGATGAGCGAGCAACAGTTCCTCCAGGGAGGGCTCTTCGACGTCCCAGGCGGGGTCCACCGGGCCGTCGGTGCGGATGAGGGCGGTCAGGCCGCGGCCGGTGGCGCGGGACTCCACCACCGTGTGCCGAGCCAGGTCGGCCACCCGGCCGGTGCCGGTGACCAGGGCATGGGCGTGCACCAGGTCGTCGATGCCGCCACCGAGCCGCACCCGGCCGCCTGATACGAGCAGTAAGTGGTCGCAGGCGTCCGCGAGTTCACCGATGATGTGGGACGACATCACGACCGTGGTGCCGTGCTCGGCGGCCTCGGCCATCAGGGTGCCCATCAGGCGGTTGCGGGCCAGGGGGTCGAGATCCGCCATCGGCTCGTCCAGGAGCAGGAGTTCGGCTCGCTTGCCGAGCGCGAGGGCGAGCGCTAGGCGGGTGCGCTGGCCGCCGGAGAGCGAGCGCACGCGGGCACCCGGGTCGAGCTCGCCGTCGGCCGCCACCTGGGCGGCGAGTGCGGCGTCCCACGACCCCGCGTTCAACTCGGCGCCGAGCCGGAGCGTCTCGGCGACGCTGAGCCCAGGGTGGAGAGGCTTGTCCTGAGCCACGTACGCGACCCTGGGCCGGGCGGCGGCCGGAGTGGTGCCGAGGACGGCGAGCCGGCCGGACGTCGGCCGTAGCAGGCCCGCGGCCAGCGCGAGCAGCGTCGACTTGCCCGCGCCGTTGGGACCGACGAGGGCGCAGACGCGGCCGGTGGCGAGGCGGAACGAGCAGCCGCGCAGGGCGGGCTCGCGCCGGCGGCCGTAGGCCAGGGTGAGGTCGGCCGCCTCGATGGCGGTGTCGGTCATGCGGGGTCCCCTTCGGTGGTTGTGCCGTGCGGTACGGACTGGGGCTGCGGGAGCGTCCGCTCCGGCGGGGGCTGCGGCTGCGGGACCGCCTGCTCCGGCGCGGCGTGCGGCTGCGGGAACTTCTCCTCCAGGACGGCCGCGAACAGCGCCGCCGTGTCCTCCCGGTCCAGGCCCGCGGCGCGCGCCCGGGTGGCCCACTCCAGGAGCTCGCCGTGCAGCGGGGTGTCGGCCGGGGCGCCGCCGAGGGACCTGCGCACGAAGGTGCCGAGACCGCGGCGGGCCTCGACCAGGCCCTCGCGCTCCAGCTCGCGGTACGCCTTCAGGACCGTGTTCGGGTTGACGGCGGTGGCCTCGACGACCTCGCGTGCCGTCGGCAGCTTGTCGCCCGGTTCGAGCAGGCCGAGGCGCAGGGCCTGCCGGGTCTGCTGGACGATCTGGAGGTAGGTGGCGACGCCGCTGCGCCGGTCGATGCGGTACTCGACCACTGCCTTGCACCACCCTTTCACTAATTGAGTAGTGAAATGGTGGTGCAAGAGAGGGGACGGCGTCAAGGGACGCCGCCCCCTCGGGCTCGCTACAGGCGCCGTGCTACGACTCCGTGCGGTACATCAGGTCCGTCTCGTGCGTCACGAACCCGAGCCGCTCGTACACGCTCACCGCCGCCTTGTTGTCCGCGTCGACGTACAGCATCGCCGTGGGCAGCCCGGACGCCGCCAGGTGCCGCAGGCCGACCGTGGTGAGCGCCTTGCCGAGGCCGCCGCCCTGCGCGCCCGGCCGCACCCCGAGGACGTACACCTCGCCGAGGCGCTCCGCCGCGTGCGTCTTCGTCCAGTGGAAGCCGACGATCTCGCCGTCGGCCTCGCGCTCGGCGAGGAAGAAGCCCGCCGGGTCGAACCACGGCTCCGCCTTGCGGTCGTCGAGGTCCCGCTGGGTGAGGGAGCCCTGCTCGGGGTGGTGGGCGAAGGCCTCCGCGTTCACCGCGAGCCACGCCGCGTCGTCATCGCCGGGGACGAAGGCGCGCACCCGGACCCCCTCGGGGAGCACCGGGTCCGGCAGTTCGAGACCGGCCAGCGGCCGCCGCATCTGGCGCAGTTCGCGGAACAGGGTCAGGCCGAGGACCTGCGCGAGGTGGCGTGCCGCGGAGTGCCCGCCGTGCGCCCATACGCGCAGCCGCCGCCCCGACTCGGCGAGCAGCGCGGTGCCGAGCGCCCGGCCGTGCCCGCGGCCGCGGTGGCCGGGGTGCACCACCAGCTCGGCGGCCGGGGCCTCGACGGGGTCGGTGTCCTCCAGCTGCGCGTAGCCGACGAGTTCGCCGTCGACGGACAGCAGCAGGTGCCGCACGCCCTCGCGAGGGCCGCCGCGCAGTTGCAGCCGCCCCTGTTCGGAGACGGCCTGCTGGCCGTCGGTACGGGCGGCTTCGCCGAGCAGTTCGAGGACGCGGGTGGCCTGCTCGGCCGTGAGGTCGTCGACGGGGTCGATCTTGCGGGGCGGGGCGGGGCGGTCGTCAGTCATGGCTCGAGGGTAGTTCTGGCGGGGGCGCCTGGTGCGGGTAGATCGCGCTGCGCGCTTGTCCTCAAGCGCCGGGCGGGCTTGTGGTGGGCGGTTGTCTCTGTTGCGGCTGGCGGCCGGTGGGTGGGTTATCGCGCTGTGCGCTTGTCCTCAAGCGCCGGACGGGCTCTTGGTGTGCGGTTGTCTCTGTTGCGGCTTGCGGCTTGCGGCTTGCGGCCGGTGGAGTGGGGTATCGCGCTGCGCGCTCGTCCTCAAGCGCCGGACGGGCTTGTGGGTGTGCCGGTTGGTGGGTGGGGTATCGCGCTGTGCGCTCGTCCTCAAGCGCCGGGCGGGCTTGTGGGTGTGCCGGTTGGTGGGTGGGGCATCGCGCTGTGCGCTCGTCCTCAAGCGACGGACGGGCCTCGTAGATCCTGCTCGCTCAATGGCAATCAGGCTGTAACCAGCGAGCCTCTGTTGCGCTACGCGCGTTGACCATAGGCTGCCCGACGGCCCCAGTCGTCTCACATCAACTCCGGGGGATCACGTGTCCGGCATACCGCAGCATCGAAGGCCAAGGCGTCGCACCACCCGGGTGCTCGCCGTCGCGGCGGGGATCGCGACGGTCGGTGCGCTCGCTGCCGCGCTGCCCGCGAGCGCAGGGCAGGACGGCGGGGGCGCCACGGCCGCCAAGGGCGGGAAGCGCACGGTCGACGTGCAGCTGCTGTCCTTCAACGACTTCCACGGCAACCTCCAGACACCCGCGGGCTCCTCCGGGCAGGTCGTCGAGAAGCAGCCCGACGGGACCGAGAAGAAGATCGACGCCGGTGGCGTCGAGTACCTCGCGACCTCGCTGCGCACCGCCCGCAAGCACCACCCGTACTCGGTGACCGCCGCGGCCGGCGACCTGATCGGCGCCAGCCCGCTCCTGTCGGGCCTCTTCCACGACGAGCCGACCGTCGAGGCGATGAACAAGCTCGACCTGGACGTCTCCAGCGTCGGCAACCACGAGTTCGACGAGGGCGCCAAGGAACTGGCGCGGATCCAGAACGGCGGCTGTCACCCCAAGGACGGCTGCTACGAGAAGGACAAGCACGGCAAGGACAAGGAGTTCCGGGGCGCCGACTACCCGTACCTCACGGCGAACGTCACCGACGAGAAGACCGGCAAGCCCCTCCTCGATCCCTACTGGGTGTGGGAGCACAAGGGCGTGAAGGTCGGCTTCATCGGCGTGACGCTCGAAGGCACCCCCGACATCGTCTCCGCCGACGGCATCAAGGGCCTGAAGTTCCACGACGAGGTCGAGACCGTCAACAAGTACGCGAAGATCCTCGACAAGCAGGGTGTGAAGTCCATCGTCACCCTCATCCACGAGGGCGGCTCCCCGGCGAGCCAGGCCTACAACTACGACTGCGACTCCCCGGGCGCGGGCGACGGCATCTCAGGACCCATCACCGCCATCGCCAAGGGCATCACACCCGAGGTCGACGCGATCGTCACCGGCCACACCCACCAGGCGTACGTGTGCACCATCCCGGACCCCTCGGGCAAGCCGCGCATGGTCACCTCGGCGTCCTCGTACGGCAAGCTCTACACGGACACCACCCTCACCTACGACCGCCGCACCAAGGACATCGTGCGGACCAGCGTGCGGTCGGCGAACCACGTCGTCAGCCGTACGCAGCCCAAGGCCGCCGACATGACCCGGCTCATCGGCCGCTGGGACAAGCTGGCCGCGCCCATCGCGAACAAGCCCGTCGGCTACATCTCCGGCGACATCCCCGGCCGCGGCGCGGGCACGCCCGAGTCCCCGCTCGGCGACCTGATCTCCGACGCCCAGCTCGCGCACGCCAAGTCCCTCGACCCCGAGGCCGACCTGGCCCTGATGAACCCGGGCGGCATCCGCTCCGACCTCGTCCACAAGGCGAGCGGCAGCGAGGGCGACGGGGTCGTGACGTACGGCGAGGCGTTCACCGTGCAGCCCTTCAGCAACACCGTGAACCTGGTCGACCTCACCGGCGCACAGCTCCTCACCGGGCTGCGACAGCAGGTCAGCGGCCCGAACGAGGCCTCCCCGAAGATCCTCCAGGTCTCCGACGGCTTCACGTACACGCTGGACATGACCAAGTCGGGCGCCGACCGCGTGGTCGCCGGCTCGGTGCGGCTGAACGGCGAGCCGCTCGACCCGGACGCCACCTACCGCGTCGCGATGAACTCCTTCCTCGCGGGCGGCGGCGACGGCTTCGCCGAGCTCGGCAAGGGCACGAAGCCGCTGGTCGGCGCCGACGACCTGAAGGCGCTCAACGACTACTTCACCGCCAACTCCTCGGCCGCCAAGCCGATCGCGCCGCCCAAGGCGGACCGCATTACCGTTGTGAAGTAGCTCTCCGGCGAACGAGCTTGGGGTGGGGTGTGAACGTATGGTGAGATCACCTGATGCGTTCCCCCCACCGCATAGCCCCCGAAAGTCCGCCTGGCAATCAGCCTGAAAATCCGCCCGAAACCGACGCAGACATCACGTCTCCTCGTCATGCGGACGTCACGTCTCCTCGTCATGCAGACGTCACGTCTCCTCGTAATCCGTACGAGGAACTCGCGGCCCTCGCGCCCCACCCGCTGGAGGAGTTCCTCCAGGAGGACCCCGCCGACGGCGCCGACGCCGAGGCGCCCTGGCAGCCGCCCAACCACCGGCGAGGCAGCCGCAGGCGCCGCAACCGGTTCGCCGGGCTCCCGCTGGCCGCGAAGGTGCTCGTCGCCCTCGCCGTCGGCGCCGCCTTCCTCGTCCTCGCCGACCGCTGGGCCCTCCTCTACGCCGAGCACGAGGCCGCCGACAAGCTCAAGGAGCAGCTCGGCCTGAGCGCGGCCCCCGAGGTCGACATCGAAGGCTTCCCCTTCCTCACCCAGGTCCTCGACCAGCGCCTCGACGAGGTGAAGGTGACCGTCCCCGACGTCGCCGCCGACCGGGTCTCGCTCGCCAAGGTCTCCGCGACCGCCACGGACGTCACCATGAAGGGCGACGGGCTCACCTCCCTGCACGGCGCCGTCATCGGGCGGATGCGCGGCGAGGTGCTGCTCTCCTTCGACGACCTCAACCGGGAGCTCGGCGCCTCCCAGGTCACCTTCACCGGCCACGGCCGCGACCAGGTCCACGCCCGCGGCACCCTGCCCGTCGCCGGGCACGACCTGAAGGTGCGCGCCGACGCCCGCATCGAGCGCGACGGCGACCGCGGCGTCGCCACGGACATCGACCGGATGCGCCTGGGCATCGGCGACATGGCCACCTACCGGCCGGGGCCCCGCGCGTCCGAGGGCCTGCACCTCAGCCGCAAGGGCGCCCGCCGGGTGGCGGACGAGTCCGCCAAGGCGAAGGCCCTGCTCGCCGTACCCACGATCGCGAAGCGGCTCGGCGTGCCCGACGACGCCGTACGGGAAGCGCTGCGCAGCGACGCCCGGCTCAACGACGTCACCGGGTCCCCGCAGTTCGTCGACGACGTGATGCGCCTCAACCTGATCGACGTGGCGATGGGCCACCCCGCGCTCCTGAAGCGGCTCGGCCTCGACCCCGCCCTGCTGCGGGGCCTGTCCGAACTCACCCGGCCCGTCCTCGCCGACCGCCTCACCCTCGCCTTCGAACTCCCGGAGCTGCCGGGCGACGGGTCGGTGCGGCTCGCCGACGTGAAGGTGCGGAAGGACGGGATCAGGGCCGAGCTGGAAGGGTCGGGGCTTGCGTTCGGCCGCTGACGCCCGCCCTCCCTTCAGATGGCGCCCGTCCTCCCCTTAGCTGGCGCCCGCCCTCCCCGAGCCGGCGCCCGCCCCTTCCTGCACGCCCGGTCGCGGGTCCTTGCCCGGTCGCGGCGTGAGCTCCAGGACCGGCCCCCGGAAGCCCGCCCGCAGCCGCCGGTCGTGCGACACGACGATCAGCGTCCCCGGATAGCCCGCGAGCGCCGCCTCCAGGTCCTCCACCAGGCCGGGCGACAGGTGGTTCGTCGGCTCGTCGAGCAGCAGCAGATCGTACGGGCGCGTCACCAGGCGGGCCAGTTCCAGACGGCGGCGCTGCCCGGTGGACAGGGCACCCACCGGGCGGCGCAGGTCCTCCGCCCGGAACAGGCCGAGCGCGAGCAACTCGTCGGCGCGGTCATCCCCGAAGGCGGCGAGCAGGGTGCGGGACGCCTCCGCGCCGGACGGGGGCGCGACGGTCTGCCGCAGCACACCGACCCGTGCGGGGCGCCGCACCAGGCCCTCCGCCGCCACCGGCTCGCCCGCGAGCACCCGCAGCAGCGTCGACTTCCCGGCGCCGTTGGGCCCGGTGACGAGCAGCCGCCCGCCGACCGGGACACGCAGGGACTCCACCGCGAGCCGCCCGGGAACACGCAGCCCGACGACCTCGACCGCGGGGGCACCGGCGGCACCGACAGCACCGGCGGCACCGACAGCACCGGCGGCACCGGTGCCACCGGTGGCCGCGTGACCGGTCGCGGCGGCCCCCTCCCCGGCCCCCTCCGCCGTCCTGATGTCCGCCGTGAAGCGCAGCGGCTCCGGTGGCGCGGGTGCCGGGTTCTCCGTCAGGCGCAGCAGCCGCTCGCGGGCGTTGCGGATGCGGGACATCGCGCCGTGGGCCCGCGACCGGGCCCGGAAGGCGCCCGCGCCGCTGAACCCGCGCGGCATCTTGCGCGGGATCGCGTCGAGCCGTCCCGCGCCGGACTCGGCGAGCGCGGACTGGCGGGCGACCTCCGCCCGCCACTCCTCGTGCTCCCGAGCCGAGCGGGCGCGTTCGGCGGCGCGCGCCGTCAGATAGCCCGCGTAGCCGTCGCCGTGCCTGCGCACGGTGCGCGTGACGTGGTCGACCTCCACGACGGTGTCGGTGACGCGGTCGAGGAACGTCCGGTCGTGGGTGACGGCGACGACGGTGCCACGGTGGGTGCGCAGCCGCTCCTCCAGCCAGGCCACGGCGTCGTCGTCCAGGTCGTTGGTGGGCTCGTCGAGCAGGAGCAGCTCGGGGGCCGAGGCGAGCGTCGCGGCGAGGGCGAGCCGGGAGCGCTGCCCGCCGGAGAGGGTGCCGAGCCGCCGCGCGCGGTCGAGCCCGGCGTGCTCGCCGAGGTGGCGCAGGGCGACGTCGACGCGCCGGTCCGCGCCGTAGCCGCCGCGGGCCTCGAACCGCGCGACGAGGGCTGCGTAGGCGTCGTACGCGGCCGGACCCGCGCCGTCGAGGGCCGCCCCTGCGGTGTGGATGCGGCGTTCGAGGGACCGCAGCTCGGCGAGCGCGAGGTCGACGGCGTCGCCGACGCGGGCGGTGTCCGGCAGGTCCAGGGTCTGCGCGAGATGGCCGGTGCCGCCGGGGGCGACCACGGTGACGGTGCCGTTGTCGGGCCGCTCCTGCCCGGCCATGAGCCGCAGCAGGGTGGACTTGCCGGAGCCGTTGTCACCGATGACGCCCGCCTTCTCGCCGGGGCGGACGGTGAGGCGGATCCCGTCGAGGACGGTGTGGTCCGCGTAGCGCTTGGTGACGTCGGTGAGGGTGAGCTGAGAGGGAGCGGCCGGGGCGACGGTGGGGGCGGCGGGTGCTGCTGGGGCACGGAACAAGTGGGGCTTCTTTCGTGGGCGACAGGGGCGGAGGCCGACCGGCAAACAAGGCCGGGGAGCGAGCTAGCTGGACGCAACGTCTCGTCTCGTTCTGGTCGACGCGCCCAGCGTACGCCCCGCCACCCGCTCTCGCAAGACGCAGCGTCTCGCCTCATCTGTGAGGTGGCTCACCCAGCGGTGGCTCACCCAGGGGTGACTCGCTCTGCAGCCGCTCACGCAGCTGCCGCTCACCCACCGGCGGTGCACCCAGCAGCGGCTCACCGAGCGGCGGCGCACCCGGCGGCGGCGTCCCCGCCCCCGGCAGCCTTACCGTCGCCACCGTGCCCCCACCGTCCGCCGCTGCGAGCGTCACCTCGCCGCCCGCCTGCCGCACCGTCCGCGCCACGATGGACAGGCCGAGCCCCGAACCGGGCAGGCTCCTGGCCGTGGGCGAGCGCCAGAACCGGTCGAAGACGTGCGGGAGTTCGTCCGCGGGGATGCCGGGCCCGTGGTCCCGCACCGTCAGCTCCCCGCCCTTGAGACCGACTTCGACGGTGGTGCACGGCGGGCTGAACTTCACCGCGTTGTCGAGGACGTTGACGATGGCCCGCTCCAGTGCCGGGGGCTCCGCCCGTACGAACCACGGTTCGAGCCCGGCTTCGAAGGTCAGCTCGGGCCCGCGCAGCCTGGCCCGCTCCAGGGCCGCCTCCACGATGTCGTGCAGGGCGACCACCTGCACCTTGCCGCCGCCGTGCGCCGCGTCGGGACGCGACAGCTCTTGCAGGTCGCCGATGAGGGACGCGAGTTCGGTCATCTGCGCCTTGACGGAGGCGAGCAGCGCCCTGCGGTCGTCGGGCGGGATCGCCCGGCCGGTCTCCTCGCTGCGGGCGAGCAACTCGACATTGGTCCGCAGCGAGGTCAGCGGGGTCCGCAGCTCGTGCCCCGCGTCCGCGATGAGCTGCTGCTGGAGGTCGCGGGACGAGGCGAGCGCGGAGGTCATCGCGTTGAAGGACCGCGAGAGCCGGTCGATCTCGTCGTCGCTGTCCTCGTCGGTGGGCAGCCGCAGATCAAGATCCTCGGTGCGGGCGACGTGCTCGACGGCCGCGGTGAGTTCGTCCACGGGCCGCAGCCCCGCGCGGGCCACCCAGAGCCCCGCCGCCCCGGCACCGAGGACACCGACACCGGCGACAGCGGAGAGGACGAGGACGAGATTGCTGAGGGTGTCCCGCAGCTCACTGAGGGGGCGGGCCACGGACACGGCGTAGTCGGAGTTCGGCAGGGGGAAGGTGTAGACGCGGTAGTCCTCGCCGTTGGCCGCGGTCGCGTCGTGGTACGAGTTCGCCACCTCGCGCCGCGCCACGGCCGTGTCGGAGTCCTTGAGCGCGATGCGCTGCTTGCCGAGGATGATGCAGCTGCCGCCGGACTGGTCGACGACCTGCACGGTCTGCTTGTACACGTCCGGGCGGTCGCTGCCCGTGATGACCGAGTGCCGGCACCGCCCGCTGCTGTCGACCTGGCTGTTGACGAACTCAAGGGGCACATTGGCCTCGCTCAGCGCGTCGTCCAGGGAGCTCACGAGCACATTCCGGACGACGAACCAGCAGGCCACGGCCGCTGCCGCGACGGCGACGGCCACCGCGGTCGCCACCAGGAGCGCGAGCCGGGAACGCAGGGGCAGCGCGCGGAAGCGGCGGACGATCCCCTTCACGCGCCGCCGCCGGAGCCCGTGGCGTCGGCGCGCAGGACGTACCCCACCCCCCGCACCGTGTGGACCAGGCGCGGCTCGCCGCCCGCCTCCGTCTTGCGGCGCAGATACATCACGTACACGTCCAGCGAGTTGGAGGACGGCTCGAAGTCGAAGCCCCACACCGACTTCAGGATCTGCTCCCGGGTCAGGACCTGCCGCGGGTGCGCGAGGAACATCTCCAGGAGCGTGAACTCCGTGCGGGTCAGCTCGACCGTGCGGGTGCCGCGGGTCACCTCGCGGGTGGCGAGGTCCATGTGCAGATCGGCGAAGGCGAGCGTCTCGCCCTCGGTGGCCTGTCCGGCGGCCGCCGCGTAGGAGCTGCGGCGCAGCAGGGCGCGGATGCGGGCGAACAGCTCGTCCAGCTCGAAGGGCTTGACCAGGTAGTCGTCGGCGCCCGCGTCCAGGCCGGTGACGCGGTCGCCGACGGTGTCGCGGGCGGTGAGCATCAGGATCGGTGTGGTCGACCCGGTGGCGCGCAGCCTCCTGGCCGCGGTCAGGCCGTCCATGCGGGGCATCTGGATGTCGAGTACGACCAGGTCGGGGCGGTAGGACTCGGCCTTCTCCAGGGCGTCGGCGCCGTCCACCGCCACCTGGGTGCCGTAGCCCTCGAAGGCGAGGCTGCGCTGCAGGGCCTCGCGTACGGCGGGCTCGTCGTCCACGATCAGGACGCGCTGCGGCTGGTTCGGGGACTCGCGGTCGGCTTCGGCGGGGCTCATGGTTCTCTTTCTGCGGCTTCCGGGCGGGCTATCAGAGTCGCACGGGGGTGGGGGCGGGGCCTCGCGGTGCGCCCCAGTCCCGCCCCTTCTCCGTTCCTGGGGCTCCGCCCCAGACCCCGCTCCTCGAACGCCGGAGGGGCTGAGAATCCCGCCGCTGCGGCAGAGTTCCAGCCCGCGCGCCGAAGTTTCAGCCCGCGCGCCGAAGATTCAGCCCGTCCGGCGTTTGAGGACGAGGCGCGGAGCGCCGATACGGGGTCTGGGGCGGAGCCCCGGTTTCGGGAAGGGGTGGGATCGGGGAGCTCCCAGCCGGGCTCACCCCGTCGCCCCGCCCCGCAGCTCCTCCAGGTCCGCCTTGACCGTGTTGACCGGGATGGCGAAGCCGAGCCCCACGCTCCCGGAGGCGACCTGCTGGGCCCCGGCCTGCTGCTCGGAACTCGGCGAGTACATCGCGGAGTTGATCCCGACGATGTTCCCGTTCATGTCGATGAGCGCGCCCCCGGAGTTGCCGGGATTGAGCGAGGCGTCGGTCTGGAGGGCCTTGTACGTCGTCTTGGAGGACCCGGTGTCCCCGTTGAACTGCTCCCCGCCGAACTCGAACGGCCACCCGCCCCCGGGCTGTTGCTGCTGCTCCTGCCCCTGCCCGGGATCCGCGGACACGGTCACGTCCCGGTCGAGCGCGGAGATGATGCCGCTGGTGACGGTGCCCGTGAGGCCTTCGGGGGAGCCGATGGCGACGACCTCCTGGCCGACCCGGACGTCGTCGGAGTCGCCGAGGCTCGCCGCCCGAAGCCCGGACGCACCCTCCAGCTTGATCAGCGCGAGGTCCTTCTTGCTGTCCGTGCCGACGGTCCTGGCCTTGTACGTCTTGCCGTCGCTGGTCTGCACGGTGATCTCGGAGGCGCCCGAGATCACGTGGTTGTTGGTGACGATCTCACCGTCGGAGGTGATGATCACGCCGGATCCGGTGGACTTCCCCGCGCCGCCGGTGGCCTTGATCTCGACGATGCTCGGGGAGACCGCGGAGGCCACACCGGCGACGGTGCCCTTGCTGCCGGTGGAGACGCTGGTCCCGTTCACGTTCTTGGCGCCGTCGCTGCCGTCGTGGCCGCCGGTCAGCGTCTGTACGGCGTACGCGGTGCCGCCGCCGACGGCCGCGGCGGCGAGCGCGACGGCGGCGAGCAGTGCCACCGGGCCGCGGGCGCGCCGCCGTCCGGGGCGGGCGGGTCCGGCCGGGGCGGGTCCCGCCGGAGTGGGGTCGAAGGCGGGCCGCGGCGGATAGCCGGGCTGCTGGTTCTCATCGCTCTGGCGGAAGGGTTCTGTCATGTCTCCGATCGTGTGCCCGGTACATGAGAGCCCCCTGAGGACGCCCTGAGAACCCCGACAGAACCGCGTTTGCCCGATATAAAGACGCTCGGGGGCGGGGCCACCGGGCAAAGACGTTCGGGGCCGGGACCGGGTCCACCGGCCCCGGGGCTCTCAGAGAGCAGTCGCGGCCGCGGGCCCGCACCCGCACGACTGCCGCACCACGAGCCGCGAAGGGAACACCTTCAGCCGCTCCCGCCGGGACCCGGCCACCCGGAGGCCGTCGTCGAGGACGAGGTCGACGGCCGCGCGGGCCATCGCGGAGCGGTCGGAGGCGACGGTGGTCAGGGGCGGGTCGGTGAGCCCGGCCTCCTTGACGTCGTCGAAACCGGCCACGGCCAGCTCCCCGGGCACGTCGATGCGCAACTCGCGCGCGGCCCGCAGCACGCCGATGGCCTGGTCGTCCGTGGAGCAGAAGATCGCCGTGGGGCGGTCGGGGGCGGCCAGGAACTGCAGGGCGAGCTGGTAGGCGTCGTAGCGGTTGTAGGGGGCCTCGAAGAGGCGGCCCTCGGTCGGGATGCCGGCCTCGCGCAGCGCCCGCCGCCAGCCCTCGACGTGGTCGGAGACGGGGTCGCCGACGGTCGGGGTCTCGGCGGTGCCGCCGACACAGGCGACGTACTCGTGGCCGTGTTCGAGCAGGTGCCGGGTGGCGAGCTGGGCGCCGCCCACGTCGTCGGTGACGACGGCGACGTCGTCGATGGCCTCGGGCCGCTCGTGCAGGAGCACCACGCGCGCGTCCCAGGCGTCGATCTCGGCGGCGGCCTGGTCGGTCAGGCCGTGGCTGACGAGGATCAGGCCGGAGACCCGCATGCCGAGGAAGGCGCGCAGATAGTGCGTCTCACGTTCCTCGACGTAGTCGGAGTTGCCGACGAGCACCATCTTTCCGCGCTCGGACGCCGCCTGTTCCACGGCGTGCGTCATCTCCGCGAAGAACGGCTGCCGCGCGTCCGGCACGATCATGCCTATGAGGTCCGTGCGGCGGGACGCCATGGCCTGGGCGACCCGGTCCGGGCGGTAGCCCAGCTCCTTGATCGCGGCGAGGACACGCTCGCGCGTGGCCGGGGCGACCGGCCGGGGTCCATTGTTGATGACATAGCTCACGACCGCGGTCGAAGTACCCGCCAGTCGCGCCACATCGTCCCGCGTCACCTTGGCCACGCGCGCAGTCTACGCGGATGGAGTCACCCCTGAGCAGGGCGTGCGACGGCTTCCTTCGTCCGTCCCGCGGCCGGTCGGGGCGCCCGCTCGTCCGCGGGCCGCGGCGTCGCCGCCTTGGCGCTCTCCTCGTCGGCCCTGCGGTCGACCTTCTCCGGGACGACGAAGCGGTAACCCACGTTCCGGACGGTGCCGATCAGCGACTCGTGCTCGACGCCGAGCTTGGCCCGCAGCCGCCGTACGTGCACGTCGACCGTCCGCGTACCGCCGAAGTAGTCGTAGCCCCAGACCTCCTGGAGGAGCTGGGCGCGCGTGAAGACCCGACCCGGGTGCTGTGCGAGGTACTTGATCAGCTCGAACTCCTTGAAGGTCAGGTCGAGGACCCGGCCCTTCAGCTTCGCGCTGTACGTCGCCTCGTCCACGGAGAGATCGCCGTTGCGGATCTCCATGGGGGAGTCGTCGGCGGTGATCTCCTTGCGGCCCATGGCCAGGCGCAGGCGCGCCTCGACCTCGGCGGGGCCCGCGGTGTCCAGGAGGACGTCGTCGATGCCCCAGTCAGCGGTGACGGCGGCGAGGCCGCCCTCGGTGACCACGAGCACCAGCGGACACCCGGGTCCCGTGGACCGCAGGAGCTGACAGAGGCTGCGGATCTGGGGCAGGTCGCGGCGCCCGTCGATCAGGATGACGTCGGCACCGGGGGTGTCGACGAGCGCGGGTCCTTCGGCGGGCGCCACCCGCACGTTGTGGAGGAGCAGGCCGAGGGCGGGAAGCACCTCCGCCGACGGCTGGAGGGCGTTGGTGAGGAGCAGCAGAGAACTCATCGCGGCCCACCTGCCCGGGGTGCCTGCCTGATCTTGTGAGCCTTCTGACTGTCGTGCACGTTTCGCTCGCCCATTACGTCGGTTCCTCCTCGGTCCCTACGAGGACGTATGTGGCACTGCTTCGTACGGATGCTGCGGGATGCAACTCGCGCCGGAAAGCACGAAAGGACCCGGGGGCTTCGCTGCCCGGATCCTCTGCGCAGCAGAATAGCCCACATGAGTTCCGGTTCGGCAGGTCGAACGGCGCGATCTTCTGTGCGCCCGATCACTGACGTTCAACGCAGCGTAACGCTGCGTACGACGCTGTGTGCGGCGGACGGAGTGGCGATCGAGGCCGCGTACCACCCGGGCCCCGGGCCCGTCGGGGGTCCCGCGGTCGTGCTCGCGCACGGCTTCACAGGAGATCTGGGGCGCCCCCACGTACGCCGGGCCGCCGCGGTGTTCGCGCAGCGTGCGGCCGTGATCACCTTCTCGTTCCGGGGGCACGGGGGGTCCGGCGGGCACTCAACGGTCGGCGACCGTGAGGTGCTCGACCTCGCCGCCGCGGTGGCGTGGGCGCGCTCGCTCGGCCATGTGCGGGTGGCGACGGTCGGCTTCTCGATGGGCGGTTCCGTGGTGCTGCGGCACGGGGCGCTGCACGGGCCGCTGCACGGGGGGCGCACGGAAGCGCGCAGTGACGCGGTCGTGTCCGTGAGCGCACCGGCCCGCTGGTTCTATCGGGGGACGGCACCGATGCGGCGGCTGCACTGGGTGGTGACGCGGCGGTCGGGGCGGATGGTCGGGCGGCTCGGTCTGCGCACCCGGATCCACCCGCACGAGTGGAACCCCGTGCCCCTGTCGCCGACGGAGGCCGTGCCGCTCATCGCCCCGACGCCGCTCCTGATCGTGCACGGCGACCGGGACCCGTACTTTCCGGTCGACCATCCGCGGATGCTGGCCGCCGCGGCGGGCGCATCCGGCGAGCTGTGGCTGGAACCCGGCATGGGCCACGCGGAGCACGCCGCGGACGACGCCCTCCTGGAGCGGATCGGCGCGTGGCTCACGGCATCATGGACGTCGGCAACCGCCGGAGAGACGCCGGCGACGGCCGATGAGACGTCGGCAGCCGCCGATGAGAGGAAGGGCTGAGCTGAATGGCAACGGGCACTATCCGGTACTGGGCCGCGGCCAAGGCCGCCGCGGGTGTCGCCGAGGAGCCGTACGCCGAAGCCACGCTGGCCGAGGCCCTCGGCGCGGCCCGGGTGCGACACCCCGGGGAACTCGACCGTGTGCTGCGGCGCTGTTCGTTCCTCATCGACGGCGACCCCGTGGGTACCCGAGCCCATGAGACGGTACGGCTTGCCGAGGGCGGCACGGTCGAGGTGCTCCCGCCGTTCGCAGGAGGATGACCCGTACGCGATGAGCAGCAACGAACCGTACGACCCTTATCAGCAGCAGCAGTACGCGCAGCCGCAGCCCCAGCAGCAGCCGCAATATCACCAGCACCAGCACCAGCAGTACCACCAGCAGCAATACCAGCAGGATCCGCAGCAGTACCAGCAGCAGCACCCGCAGTCCTACGACGGGTACGCCGCGCAGGGTTATCCACAGGCCGACGGGTCCTGGGGACAGCAGGACCCCTACGCGCAGCAGCAGTACGCGGCGGAGCCCGCCCAGCAGTGGGAGGGGCAGACCTGGGAGACGTCCGTGCAGGCGCCGCTGCCCGTGGTGGACGTGACCGAGACGGCGTATCTGCCTCCGCAGGCCTATACCGAGCCCCCGCCCGGGTACCAGCAGGCCGCGGCCGGTCACCCCGGCGCCCACTACCAGGAGCCCGGCAGCGGCGCCGTGCCCGCGGCGGACCCCGAGGAGGCGGCGGAGCCCGGCTACGGTCCCCCGACCGTCACCGGCAACGCCCGCGTCACCGACGCCCAGCGGGCACGGGCCGAAGGGCGGTCGCCGGTCATAGAGCCGGGGATGCAGCCCGCGCTGCTCACCGCCCTCCTCGGGCTGCTGCTCGCCGGGGCCGCCGCCGTCGGGCAGTACGCGCTGCTCGTACCGCTGGTGGCCCTCCAGGCGGTGACCGCCGCCGGATGGTTCCGGCTGAACGGGATGTGGCCCGCGCGCCAGGGCATCGCGCTCGCGTTCCTCGGCGGTGTCGTCGCCGACGTCGCGCTGCTCGCCACCGGCGAGGGCGACGCCCCGGCCGCCATCCTCGGCACCCTCGGCGTCTGGGTGCTGCTCGTCCTCGTCCTCCAGCTGCGCAGCCGCGCCGGTGCCGACGAGCGGATGTACGGGCTGATGGCCACGGTCGCCTCCAGCGCGCTCGCGATCATCGCGGCCGGGCATCTGGCCGCCGCCCACGAGGCCGCCACCGTCGGCGGTGCAGCCGTGGCGATGGCCGTGATCGCCCGCGCCCTGCCGCTGCCGACGCCCGCGTCGCTGGTCGTGGCGCTGCTCGCGGCGGCGGGCGCCGGCATCGCGGTCGGCGGGGCGACCGACTTCGGCAGCAAGGGCGCCCTGCTCGGGCTCGCCGCCGGTGTGTGCGCCCTGATCGGGCACCGCGTCGCCTCGTACGACTACCCCTCGCGGTTCGTGCACTTCACGGCCGGGGTCGCGCTGCCGCTCGCGGCCGCCGCGCCCGCCGTGTACCTGCTGGGGCGCGCACTCGGCTGACGGTCAGCCGCCCGCCGGGGCGGCGCCCGAACGTCACATTAGGTCTACAGTCCCCGGCCGGGCACGAAGGCCGGGGACGCTTCCCTTAGGCTCGCGGCAGGTACGGACAACCAAGGCGGGGGACGGGGAACAGCAGGCATGAGCAAACGCGCGATACGCATACTCCTGATCGTCGTGGTCGTTCTCGGCGGTCTCTTCGTCGCGGCCGACCGGTTCGCCGTGTCCTTCGCGGAGAACGAGGCGGCGGAGAAGATCAAGTCGAAGGAGGGGCTCAGCAGCACCCCGGACGTGTCCATCAAGGGCTTCCCGTTCCTGACCCAGGCCCTCGGCGGCAAGCTCGACGACGTCGAGATCGGCATGAAGGACTACGACGCCAAGTCCGGCGGCGACACCATCCGCGTCGCCGACCTCAGCGCCACCATGCACGGCGTCGACTTCTCCAGCGACTACAGCTCCGCCACCGCCGACCGGGCCGCGGGCGTCGCCCGGATCTCGTACGACGAGCTCCTGAAGGCCGCCAAGTCCGAGCCGGTGAAGCTGCCGCTCGGCGCCACCGGTGAGGTCGTCGGGCTCTCCGACGGCGGCAACGGCAAGATCAAGGTCGAGGTCGAGGTGAGCAAGGGCGGCACCAAGCTCCCCAAGCCCGTGCACGTGCTGAGCAGCCTGCGGGTCGAGGGCGACGCCATCAAGGTGCACGCCGACACCATCCCCGACAAGCTCGAAGTGCTCGGCGTCTCGCTGCCGCTGCCCGAGGGCATGGTCCGCGACGTGACGGACTTCGAGGAGCAGATCAGCGATCTGCCGGGCGGCATCGAGCTCGACACGGTGCAGGCGGCGCCGGACGGCGTGGACGTGGCGGTGAAGGGCGAGAACGTGGACCTGATGTCCTGAGCGTCCTGAGCGCACGCGGCGGTGCCGGGGGATCCGGTAGGTGCGTGTAGCACGAATAGTTGTCCGTAGTACGAGACGTGGGCGTCCGTTCCTCAGATGGGGGGCGGGCGCCCACGGCGCGTCCACGGGGCGCCGGACCCGCGCGACCGGCCGGGAATCGACTCGCCGACCGCATTCTGGACGAAAACGTCTCAGTATTCGACACGCCGGTGACACGGCCGCCCCTGCGTCCCTACGATCGGTCGCATGCATCGACAGGCGGACCTCACGAAGCGGCGGGCAGTGGACCTGTGCCGCGTCGCCGCCATGCTCTGTCGCGCTCTCTGAGCGGGATGCCCCTTTCCCGTATTCCCCAGGCCCGCTGACCGCCGTCAGGGCCCTCCCGTGCTGTACGCCCGTGCCTCCCCGCACCCGTGTATCCGCACCCCCCGTTCCGCCCCGCCGCACCTGCTCCGGAGGAGAAACGCATGAGCCGCAGCGACGTCCTGGTAGACGCCGACTGGGTCGAGGCCCACATCGACGACCCGAAGGTCGTCCTCGTCGAGGTGGACGAGGACACCTCGGCGTACGACAAGAACCACATCAAGAACGCGATCCGCATCGACTGGACGAAGGACCTCCAGGACCCGGTCCGCCGCGACTTCATCGACCAGGAGGGCTTCGAGAAGCTCCTCTCCGCCAAGGGCATCGCGAACGACTCCACCGTCGTCCTCTACGGCGGCAACAACAACTGGTTCGCCTCGTACGCCTTCTGGTACTTCAAGCTCTACGGCCACCAGGACGTGAAGCTCCTCGACGGCGGCCGCAAGAAGTGGGAGCTGGACTCCCGCGACCTGGTCGACGGCGCGCAGGTGCCCCAGCGCGAGGCCACCGACTACAAGGCCAAGCCGCAGGACACCTCCATCCGTGCCTTCCGCGACGACGTCGTCGCCGCGATCGGCGCGCAGAACCTGGTCGACGTGCGCTCGCCCGACGAGTTCTCCGGCAAGCTGCTCGCCCCGGCCCACCTCCCGCAGGAGCAGTCGCAGCGCCCCGGCCACGTGCCGAGCGCCCGCAACATCCCGTGGTCGAAGAACGCCAACGACGACGGCACCTTCAAGTCGGACGACGAGCTCAGGGCCCTCTACGAGGACGAGCAGGTCGACCTCGCCAAGGACACCATCGCGTACTGCCGCATCGGTGAGCGCTCGGCCCTGACCTGGTTCGTGCTGCACGAGCTGCTCGGCCAGACCAACGTCAAGAACTACGACGGCTCCTGGACCGAGTACGGCTCCCTCGTCGGCGTGCCGATCGAGCTCGGCGCCAACAAGTAGGACCACCCGACCTTCCTTCCCCCTAGTTCCCCTGGGAGTACACATGTGTGGAGCCAAGGCCGGCGGCCCGGACGCTTCGACGATCAAGCCCGGTGAGACCACCATCCAGGGCCAGGTGACCCGCGACGGCGAGCCCGTCACCGGTTACGTGCGCCTCCTGGACTCGACCGGCGAGTTCACCGCGGAGGTGCCCACCTCCGCCACCGGCCAGTTCCGCTTCTACGCGGCCGAGGGCACGTGGACCGTGCGCGCCCTGGTCCCGGGCGGCTCGGCGGACCGTACGGTCGTCGCGCAGACCGGCGGCCTCGCGGAGGTCGCGATCGCCGTCTGAGCGATCTCGCTGCCGGTGCCGTCGCCGCCCGGCGACGGCACGCGCACGGGCCGCAGGGCCGCACCCCAGGGGTTGGACGCCGCTGGAGGGGTGCGGCCCTTCGGTTTTACGCTGGAGACATGTACGCGCGACGGCGCCATGTGTACTTCGCCATGATGGGGACCTGCGTGGCCCTGTTCGTCCTGGCCTGGGGCGTCGTGCGGCTCTGGTCGGTGCCCGTGGCCGTCGGCATGTGCGTCGTCGCCATGGTGATACCGCCGCTCGCCGCCATCACCGCCAACCGGCGGGGGCCGGACGACCGCTGGTGGGACGATCCCTCGGGAGACCCCAAGTCCGACGAGTGGTGGAACGAGCTGGACGGAAGACGACGGCACTGACTACGGCACTGACGGGCCGGGACGCGGGTGGGCCACCTCGGCGAGAGACGGTCGCACAGCCCGACTACAGTGGGGTACGGCTCTGTGCCCACCGCCCGCATCCTCACAAGGAATCAAGGAGCACCCCGTGCTTGAGGCCTTCTTCTCCGCTCTCCTCGTCCTGGTCTGCGTCGGCGTCCTCGCCTTCGCGGGTCTGACCGTGAAGAAGCTGTACCAGGGCCAGCGCTGACCGCACCCCCCACCGAGAGACTCCTGAGCACCCCATGATCGAGATCCCGTCCGACCTGCACCGTGACCTCGTCCCCCTCGCCTGGCTCCTGGGCAACTGGGCGGGCGCGGGCGTCACCGACTTCCCCGGCTCGCCGAAGGCGAATTTCGGCCAGGAGGTCTCCTTCACGCACGACGGGCGGGACTTCCTGGAGTTCCACTCGCACACCTGGGTGCTCGACGCCGAGGGCAACAAGGTGGAGCCGCTGGAGTCCGAGTCGGGCTTCTGGCGCATCGATGCGGACCGCAAGGTCGAGGTCGTCATGGTCCGCCAGGACGGCGTCGTCGAGGTCTGGTACGGCGAGCTGGCCGACCAGAAGCCGCAGATCGACCTGGCCACCGACGCCGTCGCCCGCACCGCCGCCTCCGGCCCGTACACCGGCGGCAAGCGCCTGTACGGCTATGTGAAGGGCGACCTGATGTGGGTCGGCGAGAAGCAGACGCCCGATGTGCCGCTGCGGCCGTACATGTCGGCGCAGCTCAAGAAGGTCGTCACACCCGAGGACGTCGCCGAGATGGCACGGAACCTGGGCGACCTGCCGGACGACGGCATCGCGTTCTTCAAGTAGGCCTAGACTCGGGGGCGTGGTGAGTGCCGACTCCGACTGGAAGAGCGATCTGCGGCAGCGCGGGTATCGCCTGACGCCGCAGCGCCAGCTCGTGCTCGAGGCCGTGGACGCCCTGGAGCACGCGACCCCCGACGACATCCTCTGCGAGGTCCGCAGGACGGCGTCGGGGATCAACATCTCCACCGTCTACCGGACCCTGGAGCTCCTTGAGGAGCTGGGCCTGGTCAGCCACGCCCACCTCGGGCACGGCGCGCCCACGTACCACCTCGCGGACCGCCACCACCACATCCACCTGGTGTGCCGGGACTGCACGGGCGTGATCGAGGCCGACCTGGACGTGGCCGCCGACTTCACCGCGAAGCTGCGCGAGCAGTTCGGGTTCGACACCGATCTGAAGCACTTCGCGATCTTCGGCCGCTGCGCGACGTGCGCGGGCGGCGCGGAGGCGGAAGCGGCGCCCGACGCGGCACGCGTCTCCGACGCGGAATAAGTCGCGGGGCCCACGGGTCGTAACCTTTGTGAACATGAAGAGCCCCTTGCTGTCGCTGCCCGGCGCCGTCCCCGCGGAGGGCGTGGACGAAGGCGTCGCCGCCCACTACGGCGATCTGTTCCGCGAGCAGCGCGCCCTCGCCGACGGCGCGGGCCTCGTCGACCTCTCCCACCGCGGTGTCGTCACCGTCACCGGCGCCGACCGGCTGAGCTGGCTGCATCTGCTGCTCACCCAGCACGTCAGCGAGCTGCCCGCGGGCCGCGCCACGGAGGCGCTGATCCTGTCCGCGAACGGACACATCGAGCACGCCCTGTACCTCGTCGACGACGGCGAGACGATGTGGGCCCACGTCGAGCCCGGCACCCAGGACGCCCTCGTCGCCTACCTGGAGAGCATGAAGTTCTTCTACCGCGTCGAAGTCGCCGACCGCACCGCCGAGTTCGCCGTGGTGCACCTGCCCGCCGGGTCCATCGCGCCGGTGCCCGAGGGGGCCGCCGTACGGGAGACCCCGCACGGCCGTGACGTCTTCCTGCCGCGCGGTGAGCTGTCCGCGTACGCCGAGGGGAACGGGCCCGTCGCCGGGCTCCTCGCCCACGAGGCGCTGCGTGTCGAGCAGCACCGGCCCCGGCTCGCCTTCGAGACCGACCACCGCACCATTCCGCACGAGCTGGGCTGGATCGGCAGCGCCGTCCATCTCCAGAAGGGCTGCTACCGAGGTCAGGAGACCGTCGCCCGCGTCCAGAACCTCGGCAAGCCGCCGCGGCGCCTGGTCTTCCTCCACCTGGACGGCAGCGAGGTGCACCTGCCGGCGCACGGTACGCCGCTCCACCTCGCCGCCGACGGGCCCGAGGGGCGCAAGCTCGGCTTCATCACCACCTCCGTGCGCCACCACGAGCTGGGGCCCATCGCCCTCGGGCTCATCAAGCGGAACGTGCCCCTCGACGCGGAACTCCTTGCCGGCACGACCGCAGCCGCCCAGGAGCCCGTGGTGACCCCGTAGCACTCTGTTCCGCTCTTTCCCCCACCCACCCGCCCTTCCATCGCGCTCCGCGCTCGTCCTCAATCGCCGGACGGGCTAGATATGTCGCCGGTGCGGCAGAGTCCTTGCGCGCGCGGCGAAGTATTCAGCCCGTCCGGCGTTTGAGGACGAGGCGCGGAGCGCCGACAGGGCTGGGGTCCAGGGGGCGCAGCGCCCCTGGTTACGGGAAGGGGTGGGGTTGGGGTGCCCCCGGCAGGGCGGGCGGGGGCGTCACATGTCCAGGAGGACCGTGAACGGGCCGTCGTTCGTCAGGCCCACGCGCATGTGGGCCCCGAAGCGCCCCGTCGCCACGGTCGCACCGAGCGCCCGCAGCCGCGCGACGACCTCCTCGACGAGCGGCTCGGCCACCTCCCCGGGAGCAGCCGCGTTCCACGTGGGCCGCCGCCCCTTGCGCGCGTCCCCGTACAGCGTGAACTGACTGATCACGAGCAGCGGCGCACCCACGTCCGAGCAGGACTTCTCGTCCTGGAGCAGCCGTAGGGACCAGAGCTTGCGGGCGAGCTGCCCGGCCTTCTCCGCGGTGTCGCCGTGGGTGACACCCACGAGCACGCACAGCCCCTCGCCCACGATCTCGCCGACCGTCTCGCCGTCCACGACGACGCTCGCCCCGTCCACCCTCTGCACCACCGCACGCATGCGCACCATCATGCCCTGCCCGAGCACGCCGCCAGTGCGCCGGTCCAGAACCCCCCATCCGGGGCCGATTGGGGGCATCACGCACAGAGCGGCCACTTGGGGTGGCACGATGCTCCCACGCGGTGTACCGCGCCGGCTGAGGGGACGGTAGAGCCACATGAGCACACCCAGTACGCCCAGTACGCCCAAGGCGTCCGACATGCCCTGGTCGCCGGGGGCGAGACGGGCGGCCGGGACCAGCGGGACGGCCGGCACGGGCGGGGCAGCCGGTGCGGGCGGGACGGCCGGAGTGAGCGGAGCAGGAGGGACGCAGGTGTCCCGGCCGCCCACCCAGCGCACCGGCAGCCCCCTGCTGCCCGACGCGCCCGCGCACGACCTGCCCGCACTCCGCCTCCCCGCGCTGCGGGAGCTGCGCCGCTCCACCCAGCAGGACGAGGCGGACCTGAGTTACGTACGCAGGCTGCTACAGGGGCGCATCGACATCCTGCGGGCCGAGACCGCGCGCCGCAGCCGCCCGCGCGCGGACACGGCGGGGAGTGCGGGCGCCGCCCGCGCCCAGGGTTCCCCGGCGGCCCCGGGCGCCCCGGACGCGCCCCTGGTCGTCGACCGGCTCCCGGAGATCCTCACCGACGGCCCCGCCCGGCACCGCTCGTCGGCCCGGCACGTGACCCTCGGCACGCCCCACAGCGAGGAGTACCGGCGCCTCGCCGCCGACATGCTCTCCGAGGTGGCGCTCTCCGACCTGGCCGCCCGTACGGACGAGGAGCTGCACGCCGCCATGGGGCGCCTGGTCCGGTACGAACAGCAGGTGTCGCGGCGGCGTCAGGAGATGCAGCGCACCACGGACGATTGCAGTGCGGAGATCGCACGCAGGTACCGTGAAGGCGAAGCACAAGTAGACGACCTGCTCGCGTGACCCCGCCGACCCGGCGGACGCCGCCGCCCCGCCGGGCCCGGTGACCTCCCGGGGACCGGTCCGGGGACCGGCACCTGCCGCGATCGACGATCCCGGCGGACGCCGGCGCCGGGCGGCCACCACGATCCCGGACCCCGTGATCGCGGAGCCGCTCCGGACCCGGCCCCCCAGGGGCCGCGGTCCCGGCGCCACGGCACCGGGCGGCTGACGCGACCACGGTCCCGGTGCCGCGCCCGCGAGGGGCGGCGGCCAGGACCCCGGTCCCGGCAGCGGCCCGCGCACCGGCCGGGCCACCGCGCGAGCGGTCGTCGCACCGCCCGCACCCGGAAGGCCGAAGATGACGCCGACGTCAGCCGCCACCAGCAGCACCCCCGCCATACCGCCGGTCCTCGCCGAGGTCGTCAGGTCCGGCTTCGTCGAGGGCCGCCACCGGGGCAGCCTGGTGCTGCTCGGCGCCGACGGCGACGTGCAGCTCGCGCTCGGCGACGTCACGGCGCCCGTGTTCCCGCGCTCCACCAACAAGCCGATGCAGGCCGCGGCGGTGCTGCGGGCCGGACTGGAGCTTTCGGGCGAACGCCTCGCCCTGGCCGCCGCCAGCCACTCCGGGGAAACGTTCCACCGGGATCTCGTGCAGAAGATGCTCACCGAGCACCGGCTGACCGCCGCCGAGTTGCAGTGCCCGCCCGATCTGCCGCTCGACCCCGTCGAGACCGAGACCTATCTCGCCGCAGGCGCGGTCCGTGACCGGGTCACCATGAACTGCTCGGGCAAGCACACCGCCATGCTCGCGGCCTGCGACCTCAACGGCTGGCCCAAGGAGAGCTACCTCGACCCCGAGCACCCGCTCCAGCGCCTGATCCGCGACGTGATCGAGGAGGCCGCGGGCGAGCCCGTAGCCGCGGTCGGCACGGACGGCTGCGGCGCGCCCCTGATGGCCATATCCCTGACCGGCCTCGCCCGCGCCTACCGGCACTTCGTCCTGGCCCCCGCCGGAAGCGCCGAGCGCCGGGTCGCGGACGCCATGCGCGCCCACCCCGAGTACGTCGCCGGGACCCGGCGTCCCGACACCTGGCTGATGCGTGAGGTGCCGGGAGTGCTGTCGAAGATGGGCGCCGAGGCGGTGCAGGCAGTCGCGCTGCCCGACGGCCGGGCCCTCGCCTTCAAGATCGACGACGGCGCGACCCGGGTGCTCGGCCCCGTCCTGGCACGCGCCCTGCGCCTGCTCGGCACCGACGCGCCGGTCCTCGACCGCATCGGCAGCGCGCCGCTCCTGGGGGCGGGGCGCGAGGTGGGCGAGATACGGGCCGTATACGGGCCGTGAGCTGACGGTGGGCGGCCGGAGGGCCGTCCTCAGGAGTGTCGGCGGCGGGGTGCTCCACAGGTGTGGGTCACCCCGCCGCCTTTTCCGCAGGGCTCCCGGCCGGTCCCCCGAGGGTCCTCGCCCAGTCCCCTCGGGGCTCCCGCCCGATTTCCCTTGGCTCTTCCGGCTCTTCCTGCTTTTCAAAGCTCTGCAGGGGCTCTGCAGGGGCTCTTCAGGGGCCCGGGCCCGGCGTGGCGGGGCCTGTTGGCGGCCCGGGCCCCTGGTCGGACGGCTGACCGAACTCCCGGCTCCCCTCCGGATGAGAGCTCGGCCAGCCCGTGTGCGGGCCGGGACGGCCCGGCGCGGTGCGCGCCGGGTCAGCCCGACTGGGTGAGCAGCAGCACGAGGATCAGTGCCCCGATGCCGCCGCAGGTGGTGTTCTTTGCCTTGATCCCCACGGTGATCAGCACGAACGCGATGATGCCAAGCGGGCCGTACTTCCACTGCACGAGCTGCTCGAACCCGAGGGCGAGGGCGGCGACGACGATGGCGATGAGCGGCATGACGGTCCCCCTTCCGGTACGGGGGCGGCGGACCCCCAGCCGGCTGCCAACCGTTCGATCCGGGCGCCGGGTTCGGCCCGGCACTCCGGGGTGGTGGCCAACCCCCCGAAGAGTCCGACCATGTCACCCAAGTTGGCTACCAACTCCATCTGAGTTATCTCCTCGATGGTACGTCTCATAACCACCTTCTCAGCAACTCCCCAAAGATGGCGAGAAGTTGTACGGTTTGGTTGTGAGTGCGGACCACACCTCCGTCAACGAGCGGAAGGCGCCGAGCGCGCCTCCTCACCGCTCGCACCACGATGTGGCAGACGAGCTGCGCGACCGGATCAGGTCCGGCCGCCTGCGGCCGGGCCAGCGCATGCCCACGCAGGCGGAGTTGGCCGTCGAGTTCGGCGTGGAGCGCGGGACGGTGCGCCAGGCGCTGCGCATCCTCCAGAGCGAGCAACTGCTCGCCAACGTGTCCAAGGGCAGCCCGGCCACGGTCGCGACCCCCTCGGCGCCGAGCCACGACGAGGTCCGCCCCGAGCCCACCATGGTCGGGCTCGCCCCGCGCATCGCCGCGGCCTTCGAGTCGGCGCACGTGGAGATCGACGCGCTCTGTCTCACGTCGATCTCCCTGACGATGGCGATCGGCGAACCGCTGCGGCAGATCCACGCCGGACAGCTGAAACCGGCCAAGGTCGACGTGCGGGTGCTGCTGCCGAGCCGGGACATCGATCTGGCCTTCCCGGCACCGGTCGAGGGTGAGGACGAGGGCGGCCATGTGCACCGCCGCTGGCTCGACCAGCGCAACGCCCAGGGCCAGGTCCTGCGCCACAACCTCACCGCGCTGCGGCAGTCGCACGGCATCGACGTACGGGTGGAGTTCCGGGCCCTGCCCTTCACCCCACCCGTGAAGCTGTACCTGCTCAACGGCACGGAGGCGCTGTTCGCGTACTACACGCTGGCCAAGCGGAACGAGGAATTCGGCCAGGAGTACCTGGAGATGTGGGACGCGGAGGGAACGCAGTCGATGCTGTTCCCGTTCCATCAGGGGGACGGGCTGCGGGACACGACGTTCGTGGAGCAGTCCCATCTGTGGTTCAACGCCCTCTGGGAGACGATCAGCGAGGACCTGAAGCTGCACCCCGGCCCGTAGACCGGGGCTCAGCCCGAGGCCGTGATCCCGGCCCCGGCCCCGGCCCCGATCCTGGTCACAGGGCGGGGCCCGTCACCATCAGGGCGAGTACGGCCGCCCCGATGGAGCTGCAGGTGGGGTTCTTCGCCTTGACGCCCACGGTCAGCAGGAGCAGACCGATGATGCCGAGGGTTCCGTACTTCCACTGCACGATCTGTTCGACGCTGACGGCGAACACGGCTGCGAGGAGGGCTATGGCGGGCATGATGGTTCCCCCTTCTGCCATCTCATGGTGAGTTGGCAACCAACTCACTTGAGTTGTCCCCACTTGGTAAGCGCTCATAAACAACTTCGAGTCAACTGCCGCAAGATGGCGTCCAGTTGTTCCGAGTTGTATCGTCTGGTCGTGACCAAGGAGAACGGTGCAGTGAACGGCAGCAGAAAGACCTCCCCCCAGGACATCGCCGACGCCCTGCGCGACCGCATCCGTACCGGCACCCTCAAGGCGGGTGACCGCCTCCCCACCCAGGCCAAGCTCGCCGAGGAGTTCGGCGTGGAACGCGGCACGGTGCGGCAGGCACTGCTCTCGTTGCAGCGGGACGGGCTGCTCAACCACATCAGCAGGGGCAGCCCGCCGCGGGTCGCGGAAGGCTCCGCCGCCCCGGTGCCGCCCGTCGCCCAGCCCCAGCCGCAGCCGTCGATGGTGGCGCTCGCCCCGCGCCTCGCCGAGGCCTTCGGCGAGCCGCACGTACGCGTCGACGTGGTCTCGTACACGGCGGAGACCCTGATGAACGCCGTCATGGAGCCGATCCGGCAGATCCACGAGGGGCGGCTGCGGCCCGAGTCGATCGACGTAAGGATTCTGCTGCCGAGCAGCGAGATCAATCTGGCCTTCCCGGTGCCCGTGGAGTCCGACGACGAGCGGGACCGGGACCGGCTGCACCGGCGCTGGCTGGCGCAGCGCAACGCCCAGGGCCAGGTCCTGCGCCACAACCTCGGCGCGCTGCGGCAGTCGCACGGCATCGACGTCCGGGTCACGTTCCGCGCGCTGCCGTTCACGACGCCGGTGAAGCTGTACCTGCTCAACGGTACGGAGGCGCTGCTCGCGTACTACACCCTTGAGCGGGCGCAGCTGACGTTCGACGCGGACACCGAGGGGCGGGCCGCGGGCGCCGAACGCCTCGAGCCGGTGGAGGCCTACGACGTGGGCGGGCTCACCGCGGCGCTCTTCTCCTTCACCGACGGCAGCAGCCCGCGCGACACCGGCTTCGTCGAAGAATCTCAGAAGTGGTTCGCCGCCCTCTGGGAAACGATCACTACGGACCTAACACTCTCTTAGGTGACCGGTGACGCGAATAACCTCCCGACCGATGCCTCGACCGATGCCTCGACCGATGCCTCGACCGAACCTCGGGCCGACGCGACCGACGGCCTGCGCGACCTGATCGGCCGCGCCCGCTTCGTCCTCTTCGACTTCGACGGGCCCGTCTGCCGGCTCTTCGCCAGCCACTCCGCGGCGATGGTGGCCCGGCAGCAGGTCGAGTGGCTGGCGGAACAGGGTCTCCACGGCCTCCTGGAGGACGGGGTACGGGACGACCCGGACCCGCACAGCGTCCTGCGTGCCGTGGACCATCGCCACCCCGACAGCGACCTCGTCGTCGAACTGGAGGAGCGGCTCACACGTGAGGAGCTGAAGGCGGTGGTGTCGGCGTGGCCGACCCCGTACGCGGACGCCCTGATCCGGACCTGGACGGCCGTCGGCGTCCGGCTCGCCATCGCCACCAACAACTCCCCGCGCGTCGCCGCAAGCTACCTCTCCGACCGCGGCCTCCTCGACTGCTTCGCCCCCCACATCTACGGCCGCACCCACGACCTCCAGCTCCTCAAGCCGAACCCGTACTGCGTGACCCGGGCGCTGTCCGCCATGGGGGCGCACCCGTCGAGCGCCCTCCTGATCGGGGACAGCCCGACGGACTACGAGGCGGCGCGGGCGGCGGGGGTGGAGTTCTTGGGGTACGCGCGCAACGAGCACAAGGAGGAGTTGCTGCGAGAGGTGGGGGCGGAGGTGGTGGTGCGGTCGTTGGGGGCGGTGCTCGACTGCCTCCGGTGACGCGACTGCCTCAGGTGAGGGGCGGCGGTCGCCACACCCGGTCCGCGTCGGAGAAGACGGGGTTGCGCGGCCGTATGCCCCCGAGGACGACCCACAGGTTGTTGAACCACTCCATGTGGAACTCCGCGATCTGCTTCGTCGACCGGGTGCGGGCCGTCCTGTCCCAGCCGATGAGCCGGGCAGGACCGTGCCGGATGCCGAAGCCCTCGGCGTCCAGGATGTCCAGGGTGCGCCCGCGCCTGCCGACCTGGACCGTGTCCCGCCGGATGCCGTATGTGCCGTAGTAGACCTTCTGCTCGTTGAGGATGTAGAGCTTGGACACCGGGGTGTGCGGGGACTCGCGCAGCTCGCAGGTGATGGTCACGTCGGGGTTCTCCAGTTCCACACGGTCCAGGAGGACCTTGAGCTGGTGCCAGAACTTCCTGGCGAACTCGTCGCGCATGCGCCGCCGGTTGTCGGGTGAGTCCGAGAAGTAGCAGACGCCGCTGTCGTCCGGTGCCGGCGTCAGCGCACCGGGCAGGCCCATGGGGGAGTTCAGGCTGACGATGACGATGCGCAGCGTCAGCTCCTTGGTCTGCGAGCCGCGGTCGCGCAGCCGTATCAGGGGTTCCTTGACGGCGGCGTACAGCGTCTCCGTGGTGAACCCGACGAAGTAGAGGTGCACGTGCGTCGCCTCGAAGGCTTCCTTGATCGGCTCGGCGATGGCGTCGACAGTGTCGAGGACCTCCACGCCCTCCGCCTCCTGAACGGTGTCGGAGGCGCTGATGGCGTTGAAGAGGACGAGGGCGATGACGGAGAAGTACGTGGTGCTGAGGAAGTCACCGCCCTTGAGGGCGTCTCCCAGGGGGTCGATCAGCTCCGCCGCCAGACTGAGCGCCGCCACACCGCCGAGGAGCCACCGGGTCAGTCGCGGCTGGATCTCCGCGAAGTCGCGCCGAGCCGCCGCCAGAGCGGGAAAGCGTGGACCCGAACCGTGGCGGCGTGCGGTCAACGAGCACTCCTCCCGTAGGCCGCACCATGATGCCGGGGTGCACTTTGTTGTGCCAGAGGCGTGCATGACATGCGATGTGCGGTCGTTCTGATGCGCGCACGTTCACCCCTCAAGGCGATCTCAAGGGGGGCCGGGCAGGCTTCACCGAATCCACAGGAGTACGTTTGCCCCGCTCCATCATCATCAGTGCAATCGGTCCGCCGCGTGAGAGCCGAGAACTGCCATGTCAGCCGAGTCGACGACGTCCGCGGCCAGGGATCGCGCCGCGCGGGCGGGCGGTGGCGTGGCGGCGATCGTGGGGCCGCTCCAGGGGTACCACCACGAGACGTACGTCGCCCCCCTCCCTGACGAGGCCGGTTACGGGCAGGGCACAGAGGGCACGGAGCAGGCGGAGCCGTGGCGCTGGAAGTTCAGGGAGCCGCGTGCGGCGCTGCTCTGGTTCGACCGGCGCTGCTTCCTCTCCGAGGAGGAGCTTCTCGTCGCGCTCGCGGGGCGTGTCCGGTGGATCCCCGAGGTCAAGGAGAAGGACGGCTTCAGGCTCCAGCGCTTCATCGAGGGGCGGACGCTGGGTGCTTCCTCGCCCGCCGGAACGTCTCTGCCGGACGACGTGGTCGAGCAGATCATCACCCTCTTCCGGCAGTTGGTGGCCGTGGCGCCGGGCACGCTCACGGTGAAGCGAAGATGCCTGGAGCGGGACCGGGTGCCTGACGGCGACACCGCCGGATTCCTCAAGGGCCTCATCCGCTTCACCGAGGAGCGCGTCTACCTGCGCAACGAGCCCCGTTTCGGGCGCCTGTTCAAGGAGTTCGCCATCGACCGGAACTCCTTCCAGGTCCTGCGTGACCGGGTCAAGGGCATGGAGAGCCGCCCCTTCACCCTGCTGCACGGTGACCTGCACCGGGAGAACTTCATCGTCGACCCGGACGACCGGCTGTGGACCATCGACTGGGAGCTGGCGATGGTCGGCGACCCCCTGTACGACCTCGCCACCCATCTGCACCTGATGCGGTACCCGCAGGACCAGGCCGACGAGGTGGCACACCGCTGGCGCCTGGCGGTCGAGGACGTCCGCGCGGGCAGCGCCGCGGGCTGCAAGGAGGACCTGGAGCTGCTGCTCGCGTACAAGCGGGCGCAATCCGTCTTCACCGACGTCATCCGCACGGCCGAGGTGCTCGGCACCACCCCTGACCGTGACGACGACACCCTCCACCACGCGGCGGCCAAGCTCCACCAGGTCCTCACCGCCGGAGCCCCGGCGCTGGGCCTGCCCGACCCCCCGGAATGCCCGGACATCGAACTCGCCCTCAAGCGCTGGGCATGACCCGGGAGGGTGACGGAGCGGTGAGGCCGCCCTCCGCGTGAAGCGCCGCCGCTAGCCTGGCCCCGCTCGATGACCCGGTACGGCGGTACGCCAAGGGAGTTGGCCATGGGTGACACCTACGGGGACTGGCTCAGGGAACAGCGTGAGGCTGCCGGGTTCACGCAGCAGCGGCTCGCCGATGAGGCGATCATGTCCCGTACGCATATCGCGCACATCGAGGCGGGGCGCCGAGTGCCGTCCGCGGAGGATGCGCTGCGGCTCGACAGGGCGTTGAACACGGGGGATGTGTTGAGTCGGTTCCGGCCCGGCAAGGACCGGAGACCGGTGGCCCCGCACTTCGAGTCGGCACTCGTGTTGGAGCAACAGGCCACGATGATCCGTGAGTTTGCGCTGTCCTACGTGCCGGGAATCCTCCAGACGAAGAGGTACGCGGACGCCGTACTGCGGGTCGGCTTCCCGCCGTTGAGCAGCGAGGAGCGCGGCAACGCGGTTGCCACCCGGCTTGAGCGCGCGAAGATCCTCACCGATCCGGTGACGCCCGTGGTCTGGGCCCTGCTCGACGAGGCAGTGCTCAGCCGCCCGGTCGGAGGCCGTGAGGCCATGGCGGAGCAGATCACGCACCTTGTACGACTGGTTGAGAGCGAGCGCGTGCGCTTGCATGTGATGCCGTTCAGCCTGGGCGCGCATCCGTTGCTCGAAGGCATGACGGCGTTGATGTGGTTCGAGGATCAGCCGCCCGTCGCCTATACGGAAGTGATGCACTCAGGCGAGTTGCACGATTCCCCCGCCTCGGTCGAACGGTTCCAAGCCGCCTACGATCTCGCGCTAGGCGACGCACTGCCGCTGAAGGAATCACTTGCCCTGATGAGGGCGACGGCGAAGGGTTACGGTCACCATGGTTGATCACCACATACCGAACACCTCCACGCTGAGCGGCTGGCGCAAGTCGTCGTACAGCGGCTCCTCGGAGGGCAGTTGCGTCGAAGTGCTGGACGGTCACCCCACAGGCATCCCCGTACGTGACTCCAAGGCGGCCGACGGCCCCGCCCTGCTCGTCGAGGCGGACGCCTGGTCGGCCTTCGTCTCCGGCGTCAGGAGTGGCGCCCTGTAAAGGACGGCAGCCCCCGGTCCAACTGGTCGAAAGCCCGGTTCGCGGCGCGTACGGCGTCCGGGTGGACGTCGCGCGCCCGCTCTCCCGCGTCGACGCGGCGCCAGTTGTCCAGGGCCAGGACCCGCTGCGCCGCCAGGATCTGCGCGGCGGCGAGGCGGGCGTCGAGGGAGCCCTCGCCGAGCGCGTCCGCGAGGGCCCGCTCGGATCGCTCCTGGTAGGTGTGGAGGCGGGCGACCAGCGACGGTGAGGTGTAGAGGAGCTGGTGGAAGGCGAGGACGCCAGGGGCGTCGTTGAGGCCCGTCACCGGGTCGTGGCGGTCCAGGCCGGCCAGGAAGTGGGCGCGCAGCGCGGCCAGCGGGGAGTGGCCCCCGGGGCGGCCGGTCACGACGCGGGCCGCCTCGTCCTCGTGGTCGGCGAACCGGTGCAGGACGAGGTCCTCCTTGGCCGGGAAGTACCGGAACAGCGTCGGCTTGGAGATCTCCGCCGCCGCGGCGACCTCCGCCACCGACACCTTGTCGAAGCCGCGCTCCAGGAACAGCGCGATCGCCGCCTCCGAGACCGCCTCGTAGGTGCGCTGCTTCTTGAGCTGCCGCAGGCCCGTGGGGGCGCCGGGCGCGGGCGTCGCCCTCGTGTCCTTGCTGCCGGTCATGCCCGACAGTGTACTCCCATGGCGAGTCTCGGTTATAAACGTAACTCGGTAACGTTTTCTCGTATGCTCGACGGCATGACACCACTTGACGAAGCGCTCGGGCAGGAGCGCCGCTACCACGACACCTGCCGCGCCGCCCTCGCCGCGATGGTCGACGGCGCGCAGGAGCACGTCGTCACCGGCGAGCAGGTGTCGGCGTCCGGGGCGGACGCCGAAGTGCTCGGTTACGAGCTGCGCAGCAGGGCCAAGGAGATGCGCGAACTCCCCGACGCGCCGCTGTTCTTCGGCCGCCTCGACTTCGACGCGCACGCCCCGGAGGCGGGCGACCACCGCGGCCAGCGCTACCACGTCGGCCGGCTGCGCGTCACCGAGCACCCCTCCGCCCCGCCCCTCGTCGTCGACTGGCGCGCCCCCGTCTCCCGCGCCTTCTACCAGGCGGGCACCCGCGACCCGCAGGGCGTAGCCGTACGCCGCCGCTTCGGCTGGGCACCGGGCAGCAGCGGCGACTCCGCGGACCTGACCGGGCTTGAGGACGAGCACCTCACGGAGCCGGACCAGGGAGACACCGTCCCTGTGGGGCGCAGCCGCATCCTCACCGGTGAGATCGAGCGGCCCCGCGTCGGCCCCATGCGGGACATCGCGGCCACCATCCAGCCCGAGCAGGACGACCTGGTACGGGCCGGACTCGCCGACTCCGTCTGTGTACAGGGCGCCCCCGGTACCGGCAAGACCGCCGTCGGCCTGCACCGCGCCGCCTACCTCCTCTACACCCACCCCCAGCGCATCCAGCGCTCGGGCCTCCTGATCCTCGGCCCCAACCGCACCTTCCTGCGCTACATCGCCGAGGTGCTGCCCTCCCTCGGCGAGACCGGGGTGCGCCAGTCAACCGTCCTCGACGAGATCGCCCGGCAGCCGGTGCGGGCCCTCGACACGGACGCGGCGGCCGCCGTCAAGCACGACGCCCGGATGGCGCGCGTGCTGCGGCGCGCGCTCTACGCCCGCGTGCGGGCCCCCGCCGAGCCCCTCGCGGTGCCGGACGGCTCGTACCGCTGGCGCGTGCCCGCCGGTGACCTCGACCGGATCGTCGCGGACGTCCGCGCGGAGGAACCCCCGTACGAGACCGGCCGCGAGCGCGTGCGCACCCGGGCCGTACGCCACATCCAGGAGCAGGCCGAACGCCGCGCCGGCCCGGTCGGCAACGCCTGGCTGAAGCGGATCTCCCGCGCCCGCCCCGTCTCCGCGTTCGTCGACGCGGTGTGGCCGAAGGCCCGCCCCGAGGACGTGCTCGCCGCGCTCCTCGCCGACGCGGACGCCCTGGCGGCTGCCGCCGACGGCATCCTGTCCGCGCGGGAACAGCGGGACCTGCTGTGGGCGCGGCCCCCGCGCTCGTACAAGTCCGCGCGCTGGAGCGCCGCCGACCTCGTCCTGCTCGACGAACTCGCCGGGCTCGTCGAACGGCCCCCGGGCTACGGCCACATCGTCGTCGACGAGGCGCAGGACCTCTCCCCGATGGAGTGCCGGGCCATCGCGCGGCGCGCGGGCTTCGGCTCCCTCACCGTCCTCGGCGACCTCGCCCAGGGCACCACGCCGTGGGCGGCGAGGACCTGGCAGGACCAACTCGCCCACCTGGGCAAGCCCGACACCGCCGTGACCGCCCTGACCACCGGCTTCCGCGTCCCGCAGGCGATCCTCGCCCTCGCCAACCGGCTCCTCGCCGGGCTCGGCGTCGACGTGCCGCCCGCCCGGTCGCTGCGCGGCGACGGCGAGGTGGCTGTGCACCGGGTACGGGACGTCGACGCGGGCACCGTCGACGCGGTACGCCGGGCCCTCACCCGCGAGGGCTCGGTCGGCGTCGTCGTCGCGGACGCCGCCGCGGACCGGGTGCACGCGGCCCTGACGGCCGCGGGCGTCGCCGCCGCGGGCCCCGACGAACTGGGCGCCCGCGTCACGGTCGTGCCCGCGACGGTCGCCAAGGGCCTGGAGTACGACCACGTGATCGCCGTCGAACCCGCCGACGTCGTGGCGGCGGAGGCGCGCGGCACCCATCGGTTGTACGTGGTGCTGACGCGGGCGGTTTCGCGGCTGGATGTGGTGTGCGGGAGGGGGGCGGGGGGGCTTCCTTGGGAGGCGTAGGGGCCTTGGGGGCCGGGGGCTCCGGGACTCCGGGGGCTCCGGGGCTGCCGGGGGGGCTCCGGGGCTGCCGGAGCTGCCGGGCCTGTCGGGGCTGCCGGGGCTGTCGGTAGTCCCTGGAGGCTCTGGCGTCCCTGCGGTCTCTGGAGGGCGGTGTTGCTCCCCCGTACGGAGCGGCTGCTGTGCGGCTGGGTACAGTGCGGCTGCTGTGCGGCTGGGCCTACGGAACCGGGGACCCGTAAGGGTTCGCCTCCCTGCCCTCCGTGTTGAGGAGGACCACCGTGGAGTGCGGGCCGACGGCGAGGTCGGCGCGGCGGGCCGGTGCCGCCGCGCCCGTGAGCGCGGCCCGCGCACCGGCCAGGGTGGCCGCGCCGCACGGTCCCGACGACACCCCGAGCGCGGTCAGGTCCCGTACCGCCGCCAGGGCGTCCGCGTCGGTGACCGACACCGCCGCGTCCAGGCCCCGCCGGAGGACCGGCCAGGCGAGCCGGGACACGGTGCCGCAGTTCAGGCCCGCCATCACCGTCTCCCGCGTGGTCACGGGCACCGGCTCGCCGCGCAGGAGTCCCGCGAGCGCGGGCGCGGCCGCCGTGGGCTCCACGGAGAGCAGCGCCGGGCCCCGGCCTCCCCGGTCTCCCCGGCCCCTGTCCTCCGGGTTGCGGCCGTCCTGGTCCTGGCTCCCGCCGTTCGGGTTGCGGCTGTCCTGGCTCCCGCTGTTCGGGTTGCGGCCGTCCGGGCCCCCGCTGTTCGGGCCCCCGCCGTCCGGGCCCCCGCCGTCCCGGCCCCCGCCGTCCCGGCTCCGGTAGTGCGTGACGGCCGCCTGCGCGAGCGACCCCACGCCCACGGGCACGGCCACGAGTTCCGGCGCTCCCGCGCCCGCTGCGGCGAGTTGGGCGTCGACCTCGGCGAAGAGCGTGGAGTACCCCTCCACGATCCACGCGGGCACCTCCTCGTACCCCTCCCAGGCCGTGTCCTGCACCAGCACCGACCCCTGCGCCCGCGCCGCGTCCGCCGCCGCCCGTACCGCCAGGTCGTAGCTCCCCGCGACCCGGGTCACCCGCGCCCCTTCCCCTTCGATCGCGGACACCGCCCCGGGGTGCACCCCCTGCGACACGAACACATGGGCCCGCTGCCCGAGCCGCCGCGCGATCCGGGCCACCGCACGGCCGTGGTTGCCGTCGGTCGCGGTGACCAGTTCCAGCGGGGCCTCGGGCGGCTGCCGCGCGAGGATCCGGTGCACCGCCCAGAACGCACCGAGCGCCTTGAACGCGGGCAGGCCGAGCCGCACCGACTCATCCTTGACGAAGACGCGGCCGACTCCCAGTTCCGCGGCGAGGGCCGGGACCTCCGTGAGGGGTGTGGGCACGTACTCGGCCAGCGACTCGTGGAAGGCGCGGACCCCGGCGGGCGGAGGCGGACAGCTCCACTGCCGGGCGGCGGGGTGCGCGTACCAGGGGGACGAGGGGGCGGTGGTGTCGGTCATGGGGCAACCCTGCCCGGGAGGCCGCGCGGTCAGCCCGAGGAGTCCGAAGAGGCCAAGGAGCCCGAAGAGCCCGAGGAGGCCAAGGAGCCCGAAGAGACCGAGGAGTCCAGGGAGTCCAGCGCCGCCAGGATGTCGGACGGCTCGGCCCGCACCGCGTAGTCGCTCGCCACGAACGCCCAGCGGATCACGCCGTCGCGGTCGATCACGTACGTCGCGGGCAGCGGCAGCGTCCGGGCGTGGCCGTCGTTCACGCGCTCCAGCTCGAAACCCAACTCGTCGTACAGAGAACCCAGTTCCTCGCCCAGGTCGAAAGCGATGCCGTACCGCTCTGCGACGTCGGAGCCGATGTCGCTGAGCACGTCGAAGGCCAGCTCCTCCTTCTGCGTCAGGGACAGCGACTCGTCCGGAATCTGCGGCGACACGGCGAGCAGCCGCGCGCCGCGCGCGGTGATCGCCTCGTGGTGGGCCTGGAGGGCGCGCAGGGCGAGGTTGCAGAAGGGGCACCACGCGCCCCGGTAGAAGGTGAGGACGACAGGGCCGTCGGCGAGCACGGCGGACAGCGACACCGGGCGGCCCGTCGCGGAGCCGAGCGTGAAGTCCGGCGCGCGGTCGCCCACGCGGGCGGCGCGCTCCACGATGCCGGACGCCGCCAGGGCGGCGGCGTTGCGGTCCATCGTCTCCATCCGGTCGGCGGAGAGCCTGACGTGCCGGTTGTCGTGCACGAAGCGGAGTTCGTCGCGAAGCGTCATGGGTGGAGCCGTCCTTGTCTGTCTGTACGGAACTTGGAACGACCGTTTCAGGATGAAGGGGGGACCGACGGAGCGTCAAGAGGTAACTTGGAACGCCCAGTTCAGGAACGTACGAGGCCGAGGCAGAGCCAGAGCCAGAGGCAGAGGCAGAGCCAGAGCCAGAGGCAGAGGCAGAGGCAGAGGCAGAGGCAGAGGTCGAGGCCGAGGTCGAGGTCGAGGCTGAGGCCGAGGGCAGAGGAGGAGTCGCGCCGTGCCCGACATCAAGCACTTCGACCCCGACCGCGCCCTGGAGCGCGCCGAACGCCTCTTCTGGCGGCACGGCGCCGCTACCACGTCCATCCAGGCCGTCACCGCCGAGACCGGACTCAACCGCTCCAGCCTGTACGCGACGTTCGGGGACAAGCGGGAACTGCACCTCGCCGCGCTGCGCCGCCATGTGCGGCTGAGGTCCGCGCCCGTCTGCGCGGCGCTGGCCGCCGACCCCCGCGGGCTGCCCGCCGTACGGGAGTTCTTCGCCGGTCTCGTGGACGCGCGCTGCGAGGGGGAGTACGCCCGGTGGGGCTGCATGCTCGTCAACGCGTACGCGGGTGAGGAGGCCGCGGACCCCGAGGTCCGCGCCGTCCTCGACGGCCACCACCGGAGCCTGCGGGACGCGTTCCGCGCCGTCCTGGAGACCGCGCGCGACCAGGGGCAGCTCGCGCCGGGCGTGGTGCCGGGGGACGGTGCGGAGGTGCTGGTACTGCTCGCGTACGGGGTGAACGTGCGGTCACGGGCGGGGGCCGGGGCGGGCGAGCTGCACCGGACGGTGGCGGCGGCGCTGGCGGGTCTCGCGTCCGGCTCGCGCTGACCCCGCATGGCGTCACCCCGGCGCATCGTGTCGTCTTCTTGACGCCTTCTTGACGCCTGAATGGCCCCCGGGGGCATGGTCGATGCCAACTCCCCGATGCTGGGAAAGCCGCAGGTCACGGCGTGTGCGCGTGGGTGGGTGCCGGTACGGCACGCTCCTCAATGGCCCCCGTGGCACCATGTGTGTGCCAACGAGGGTTGCATTGGTGCCATGGTGATGCCATGCTGGCATCACCGAAGGCGAGGGGGCCCGCGCTGAACGCGGGGGCCGCGCCGACGGGACGTACGACGCGCACGACGACCGACGAGCCCGCTGACTCCAGCGGGTTCCGCCACCACAGTCAGAACAGGACGGCCATGCCTTCTTTCGACACCCCCGAGCCCATCTCCGCTGTCATCGAATTCGACATGGGCACCGCGCACATCTCGGCGAGCAAGCGGCTCGACACCGTCGTCACGGTGACGCCGTCGAACGGGGCCGAGCAGGCCGACGTGAAGGCGGCCGAGCAGACCGAGGTCTCCTGCAAGGGCGGCACGCTCCTGATCAAGGGCGCCAAGAAGCGCTCGCTCTTCGGCGGCAAGACCGGTTCGGTCGACGTCACCATCGAGCTGCCCGCGGGATCGGACGTCCGGGCGCTGACGGCCGTGGGCGCCTTCACCACCGAAGGACGCCTCGGCGACTGCCGCTTGGAGACCGCGTCCGGTGACGTCCGGGTGGCCGAGGCCGACGCGGCCTTCCTCAAGACGAGCTTGGGTGACATCCGCCTGGACCGGGCCACCGGCGACGTGGAGGCCGAGGCGGCCGGCCGGGTCGAGCTCGGGGACGTCGCGGGCGCCGCCACCGTAAGGAACTTCAAGGGCGACACCACCATCCGCGAGGTCACCGGCGAACTGCGCGCCACCGCCGCGTACGGCGCCGTCGCCGTGGGCGTCGCGCACGGCGCGGTCGACATCACGGCGGACAGCGGCACGATCAAGGTCGACGAGGTGATCCGCGGCATGGTCACCCTGGAGACGTCCGACGGCGGCGTCGAGGTCGGCATCCGCAGGACCAGCGTCGCCCAGCTGGAGGTCAAGTCCCACGCGGGCACGGTGCACAACTCGATCGACACCGCCGCGGCCCCCGGCCCGGACGCCGAGTCCGTCACCGTCCGCGCCCGCACGGGCGTCGGCGACATCGTGATCCGCCGCAACGCCTGACGGCCGCCGGGCAGTGCCGACGACGACGCGGCATCGCGAGGCTCCCGGCATGCCAGGGGGCCCACGGACAACGCGGAACATACGTATCACCCGGACCATCAAGGGATGAGGAGGCGGCGGCACGATGACTGCCACCACCGTTGGGACCGCCCCGCCGCAGGGCATCGCCGCCAAGGGGCTGCGCAAGGCGTACGGCGAGAAGGTGGTGCTCGACGGCATCGACCTGGATGTCGCCCCGGGCACGATCTTCGCCCTCCTCGGCCCCAACGGAGCCGGCAAGACCACCACCGTCCAGATCCTCTCCACGCTGATCGCCGCCGACGGGGGCAGTGCGCTCGTCGCGGGCCGCTCCCTGGAGCGGGAGGCGGACGCCGTGCGCTCCGCCATCGGCGTCACGGGGCAGTTCGCCGCGGTGGACGACCTGCTCACCGCGGAGGAGAACATGCTCCTCGTCGCGGACCTGCTCCACCTCGACCGGGCCGAGGGCAGGCGCCGCGCCGCCGAGCTCCTGGCCCGCTTCGACCTCGCCGACGTGGCGAAGAAGACCGCGTCGGCGTTCTCCGGGGGCATGCGGCGCAAGCTCGACCTGGCGATGACCCTGGTCGGCGAGCCCGACGTCATCTTCCTCGACGAGCCGACGACGGGCCTCGACCCGCGCAGCCGCCGCACGATGTGGGAACTCATCCGCGACCTGGTCGCGGGCGGCACCACCATCTTCCTGACGACGCAGTACCTGGAGGAGGCCGACCAGCTCGCCGACCGCATAGCGGTCCTCGACGGCGGCAGGATCGTCGCCGAGGGCACGGCGGACGAGCTCAAGCGCCTCATTCCCGGCGGGCACATCCGGCTGCGGTTCGACGACATCGGGCAGCTGGAGGCCGCCGTGGACCGCCTCGCGCTCTCCACGGTCGTCCGCGACGACGAGACGCTGAGCCTCCAGGTCCCGAGCGACGGCAGCATCTCCGCCCTGCGTGCGGTGCTCGACGTCCTGGAGGGCGCGGGCGTCCAGGCCGAGACGCTCACCGTGCACACCCCCGACCTCGACGACGTCTTCCTGACCCTGACCGGCCAGGGCCGGACGGCCCACGCCCCGCACCCGTACAGCGCGGACGCGTACAGCGCGGACGCGTTGCACCCCGCAGCCAAGGAGGCCCGGCGATGAGCGCCGACTCGTACGCCGTGCGCGACTCGATGACGATGCTGCGCCGCAACCTCAAGCACGCCCGGCGCTATCCGTCGATGACGATCTCCGTCGTCGCCATGCCCCTGCTGATGCTGCTCCTGTTCGTGTACGTCTTCGGCGGCGCGCTCGGCGGCGGCATCGACATCCCTGGCGCCGCGGGCGGCGGCGACCGGGGCGACTACACCAACTACGTCACGCCCGGCATCCTCCTGATGGCCGTGACCTCGGCCGCCATCTCCACGGCGGTGTCGGTCTGCTCGGACATGACCGAGGGCATCATCAACCGCTTCCGCACCATGGCGATCTCCCGGGCCTCGGTGCTCGTGGGCCATGTGGTCGGCAACGTCATCCAGACCATGATCAGCCTGGTCCTGGTCGTCCTCGTAGCCGTCGCGGTGGGCTTCCGGCCGGACGCGAGCGTGGTGGAGTGGCTGGCCGCGTTCGGCCTCCTTCTCGCCCTGGCCTTCGCCCTCGCCTGGGTCTCGGCGGCGATGGGCCTCGGCTCGCAGAGCGTGGAGACCGCCTCCAACGCCCCCATGCCGCTGACGTTCCTGCCCTTCCTCGGCTCCGCGGTCGTCACCCCCGAGTCGATGCCGGACGGCCTGCGCTGGTTCGCCGAGTACCAGCCCTTCACCCCGATCAACGAGACCCTGCGCGGCCTGCTCCTCGGCACCGGCATCGGCAACGACGCCTGGACCTCCCTGGCCTGGCTCCTCGGCCTCTCCGCCGTCGGCTACTTCTGGGCGAGGGCTTCCTTCGCCAAGGTCGTGAAGCGTTAGGCCTTCCGCGGCCTGTCGAGGGCGGCGGCGCGTGGCGTGGCGCACTTTTGCAAGCGCGTGCTTGCAATAGTTAGCGGGATGGGTGCACCATCGACTCATGGCATCGCTCAACGTCGGCAATCTCGGGGAGTACCTGCGCGAGCAGCGGCGCACCGCGCAGCTGTCGCTCAGGCAGCTCGCCGATGCCGCCGGGGTGTCGAATCCGTATCTGAGCCAGATCGAGCGCGGGCTGCGCAAGCCGAGCGCCGAGGTGCTGCAACAGGTGGCCAAGGCGCTGAGGATCTCGGCCGAGACGTTGTACGTCCGGGCGGGGATCCTCGACGAGAAGGAGCGGGACGAGCTGGAGACGCGCGCCGTCATCCTCGCCGACCCCTCCATCAACGAGCGGCAGAAGCAGGTGCTGCTGCAGATCTACGAGTCGTTCCGCAAGGAGAACGGCTTCGTGACCTCGGCGGACGCCGACGGCGCAGGCCAGGGCGCGAACGTCGTCGGCCTGGACGCGAACGGCGTCGGCCCGCACGTCGAAGGCATCGACGGTGCCGACGGCATCGACGTCGGTGTGGACGCCCATGGCATCGGCATCGATCCGGACGCGGACGACATCGACCTGGACGCGGCGGGGGACGGCGGCGTCCGGGCCGACGGCGGAGACGACGACGCGCCACCCACACGCAAGCAATCCGCGGGCGAGCCGCCCCAGAGCGAGCAGTCCCAGGGCGAGCCCTCCTAGGGCTGTCCGGGGCGAGCGGCCCGCAAGCCGAAGCGAATCCGGGAGGACCATTCGCCATGCCCATCACCGACGACGTACGCAAGACGCTCACCGACCCCAAGCCCCTCTACTTCTTCGCCGGCGGCGCCGACCTCGCGTACCAGCAGGCCAAGAAGGTGCCCGGCCTCATCGAGCAGCTCGCCGCGGAGGCCCCGGCGCGGATCGACGCCGTCCGCAACACCGACCCCAAGGACGTCCAGGACAAGGCCGCTGCCCGCGCCAAGGAGGCCCGCGAGGTCATCCAGGCCAAGGTCGGCGAGTTCTTCGGCTCCCTGGACACGGACCTGAAGAAGCTCGGCGAAGGCGCACAGGACCTGGCCCTGCGCAGCGTCGGCGTCGCCGTCGAGTACGCGGTCCAGGCGCGGGAGAAGTACGACCAGGTCGCCGAGCACGGTGAGCAGACCGTGCGGTCCTGGCGCGGCGAGGCCGCCGAGGGCCTGACCGACCTCGCTGTCCAGGTGGAGCCCGACGAGGCCGCGAACGGCGAAGGCGCCGCCTCCTCCGGCACGGGCTCGAACTCGGCGTCCTCGGACACGGGTGCGTCCGACAGCGGCCCCTCCGCCGCAGCCACGTCCTCGTCCACATCCACGTCCACGTCCACGTCCACGGACAAGCCTGCCGCCAAGAAGAGCACCACGACGGCCAAGAAGCCCGCCGCCAAGAAGACGGCACCGTCGTCGACGGCGTCCACATCGACGAACACGTCGACGTCCACGACGGCGAAGAAGACCACGCCGCCCGCCAAGTAGGGCGAAGAAGACCACGCCGCCCGCCAAGTAGAGGGAGCGGCGCCGGCCGGGCACTCCCGGAGTGCCCGGCCCGTTGTCCGGGTAAGCGGGTACGGTGACGTTGGCTTCGTACGTCGCGTAGGGATACGCCGAGACTGGTGGTGGACGTTGTGCTGATGCAGGGGTTCGCGAACCTCATGTGGCTGCTGTCGCTGGCCCTGATCGTGTTCAGCGGCTTCGCGCTCCTCGACGCCGCCATCCGGCGGGAGGACGCCTACCGCGCGGCGGACAAGAAGACCAAGCCGTTCTGGCTGATCATCCTCGGGATCGCCTTCGTGGTGAACCTGCTCTTCCCGATCCTGTCGTTCCTGCCCATCATCGGCCTCATCGCGACCATCGTGTACATGGTCGACGTGCGGCCCGCGCTGCGCCAGATCACCGGCGGGGGCGGCGGCCGCCGCGGCTCCAGCAGCGACGGCCCCTACGGGCCGTACAACGGCGGGCGCTGAGCAGGCACGCCGGGAGCGGGCGCTAGCGCGTCCGGTCGAGCAGCAGTACCGCCACGTCGTCCGTCAGGTCGCCGCCGTTGAGTTCCTGGGCCTCGTTCACCGCGGCCTCCAGGAGTTCGTCGCCGCCGAGGCCCGCCGCGATCTTGCGGCGGACCATCTCCACCATGCCGTCCTGCCCGAGCCGCTGGTTGCCCTGGCCGATCCGGCCCTCGATCAGGCCGTCCGTGTACAGCATCAGGCTCCAGCTGCCGCCGAGCTCCACCTGGCGGCGGGGCCACCGGGCCCGCGGCAGCAGGCCGAGCGCGGGGCCCCCGTCGTCGTACGGGAGCAACTCCGCGGGCCGGCCGGGGCGGGCTATCAGCGGTGACGGGTGGCCGGCCAGGCACAGGCCCGCCCTGCGCCCGTCCGGCGCGATGTCCACCGTGCACAGGGTCGCGAAGATCTCCTCGTCGGCACGCTCGTGCTCCAGGACCTTCTGGAGGGTGGACAGCAGCTCGTCGCCGCACAGCCCCGCGAAGGTCAGCGCGCGCCAGGCGATGCGCAGCTCGACACCGAGCGCCGCCTCGTCGGGGCCGTGCCCGCACACGTCGCCGATCATCACGTGCACCGAGCCGTCCGGCGTGCGCACCGTGTCGTAGAAGTCACCGCCGAGCAGTGCCCGGGAGCGGCCGGGGCGGTAGCGGGCGGCGAAGCGCAGCGGGGAGCCGTCGAGCAGCGGCGTCGGCAGCAGCCCGCGCTCCAGACGGGCGTTCTCCTGGGCGCGCAGACGGGACTCCGAGAGCTGGCGCTGCGCGGCGTCCGCGCGCTTGCGCTCCACCGCGTACCGGATGGCGCGGCTCAGCAGGCGGCCGTCCAGCTCCTCGCGCAGCAGATAGTCCTGGGCGCCGACCCGCACGGCCTGGGCGCCGATCTCGGCGTCGCCGGACGCGGTGAGCGCGAGTACGGCGTGGCGGGGCGCGAGGCGCAGCACGTGCCGGAGCACGGCGAGCTCGTCGGGGTCGGTGGCGCCGCGGTCGGTGTCCTCGGGGCCGCTCGCGGGGGTCCGGCCCGGCAGGGCCAGGTCGAGCAGGATGCAGTGCACGTCGTCCGTGAGCAGCCGCTCGGCCTCGGTGAGGTTGCGGGCGGTGCGGATACGGATCGGCCTGCCCGCGGAGTCCAGGAGCTCGGGAAGCCTCAGGGAGCCGGTCGGGTCGTCCTCGATGACGAGGAGAGTGAGGGCGATGCCGCTGCCCGCGCCGTTGCGTGGGCTGTGGTCTGTGGCGGCGTCTGGGCCGCCGCCTGGGCTGTGGTCTGTGGCATCGTCTGGGCTGCCGCCTGGGCTGTGGTCTGTGTCGCCGCCTGGGCTGCTGCCTGTGCCGCCGTTCGCGCTGCTGCCTGTGCCGCTGCCGCTGCTCGCGCCGCCGTTGGCGCCGCTGCCGCTGCCCACGCCACCGCGTACGCCGCTGTCTGTGCCGTTGGCCGCGAGGCCGTCGCCGTGGCCGCCCTCGCCGTGGCCGCCCTCGGCGGGACCGCCCTCAGCGGGGCTACCGCCCGCGAGGCCGCGGTCCGCGTGGCCGCGGCCCGCGGACCTGGCGCCCTCGGCGGTGTCATGGTCCGAGGGGCCGGTGCCGTCGGCTTCCGGGGTGGTACCGGCCTGACCGCCTTCCGCGGCCGGGATCGCTCTCTGCCGCGGTATGGGTACGGGCATCGTTGAGTTCCTTCCCTCCCCCCGAGGGCATGGTGGCGCGACGGTCGCACGCACCACCAGACGGGGACCATAGCGGTACCCGGGACTCGTGTGGAATGGCGTCCGGCACGCGGCCGACGGCATATGCCGCATCCTGGACGGCATTTGGAACGAACCCGGTCCGCTTGTGATGACGAACGTCACGTCCGGACGGTTGAGCCGGACCCAGGGCGTGCGGCACGGGTCACAGGCCACCGTGTCCTTGCAGGCTGGCAGGCTGGCAGGCTGGCAGGCTGGCAGGTCGGCAGGCAGGCTGGCGGGGGGAGAGAGGGCCGGGCCCCTTACTTGTCCGGCCGCACCACGCCGAGTATCTCCATGGACCCCGCACCCGCGACCGTCACGTCCCGCCCGGGGCGGGGAGCGTGCACGATGGCGCCGTCGCCCACATAGAGGCCGACGTGACTGGCGTCCTTGTGGTAGATGATCAGGTCGCCGGGGCGCATGTTCTTCACGTCGACGTGGGGGAGCTGCTTCCACTGCTCCTGCGAGGTGCGCGGGATGCCCTTGCCCGCGGCGGCCCAGGCCTGGGACGTCAGCCCCGAGCAGTCGAAGGACTTCGGGCCCTCGGCACCCCATACGTACGGCTTGCCGATCTGCGCGGTGGCGTAGGCGATGGCCTTCTTGCCGGGCGAGGTCGCGTCGCCGCCCTTCGCGTCCTTGAGTATGCCGGTGTCCACCCAGGCGGACTGCCGCTTCAGGGCGGCCTCCTCCTCCAGCTTCCGCAGCCGCTCGCGCTCCGTCTTCTCCAGGCGCGACTCCAGCTTCTCGGCGGCGGCGATCTTCTTCTTGACCTTCTTCTTCGCCTCGGCCTTGGCCTTGCGGTTGGCCTCGAGGCGCTTCCACTGGGCGGAGGCGTCCTTGGCGTACGTCGTCAAGTCCTCCTGCGTGCGGGCCATTTCGGTCAGCATGGACTTCGTCGCGTGCTGGCCGCGGCGCAGTCGGCCCGCGCCGTCGAGGAACCGGCTCGGGTTGTCGCTGAGCAGCAGCTTGGCCTCGTCGGGCACTCCGCCGCGGCGGTACTGCGCGCGGGCGGCGGCGGCCGCGCGGGCCCTGAGCCTCTCCAGCCTCGCCTGTCCCTTGTCGATGGAGCGGGCCAGCCGCACGATCTCCTGCGACTGCTTCTCGGCCTTCTCCTCCGCGGCGTTGTACGCGTCCGTGGCCGTGCCCGCCTCGCGGTAGAGCCGCTCGATCTCCTCGCGGACCTGTTCGAGGGATCTATTCGTGGGGGGAGTGGGGTCCGTGGGTCGCGCGAACGCCGTGCCCGGCGCGGCCAGCACCGCGGCAGCGCACGCGCAGATCAGTGCCACGGCCGTCGTCGTCGAGTGCCCCTTGCCGGTCACGCCCGCCACCCCCAAAGCTGATTTACCGTCAGTAACTTGTCCGCGCGTTTCCGGGGATGGTGCCATGTCGCCGCCGATTGCGACAGAGCCACGCGGCAACTCCGATCCCCCGTCTGCCTCGTGTGACGTACCGAAAGCGGAGATCGTTCCATCGGCGGACCCGGAGATCGCCCCCATGGGGCACGGAGATCACCCCTACGGGACACGGAGCCGGGCCGTCAGGCCCCGCGCGGCGCCAACGCCTCCCACCGCACCGTCACTTCCCCCTGCCGCCACCGCGCGCCGCGGTCCACCACCGGCCAGTCCGCCGTCAGGTCCCGCACCGCCCGCGCCCACCGCTGCCGCGCCCCGTACGCCGCGTACGGGGCTGCCGCCGCCCACGCCCGGTCGAAGTCCCGCAGGAACGCGTGCACCGGCTCACCGGGCACATTGCGGTGGATCAGCGCCTTGGGCAGCCGCTCCGCGAGGTCGGAGGGGCGCTCCAGGGAGGCGAGGCGGGCCGCGAACGTCACCGTGCGCGGGCCCTCCGGGCCGAGCGCGACCCACACGTGCCGCCGCCCGATCTCGTCGCAGGTGCCCTCGACGAGCAGCCCGCCCGGCGCGAGCCGCCCGCACAGCCGCTCCCAGACGGCGGCGACCTGGTCCTCGTCGTACTGGCGCAGCACGTTCGCCGCACGGATCAACAGCGGGCGCGCGGCCAGCGGCACCTCGAAGCCGCCGTGCCGGAAGGTGAGGCCCTCGCGCTCGTAGGGCCGGGCCGCCGCCACCCGCTCCGGGTCGATCTCGATGCCCGTCACGCACGCGCGCGGGGCGACGGTACGCAGCCGCAGGAGCAGTTCGACGGCGGTCCAGGGGGCCGCGCCGTAGCCGAGGTCGACGGCGAGCGGAGCCTCCGCGCCGCGCAGCGCGGCGCCGTGGACGGCGGCGATCCACCGGTCCATGCGGCGCAGCCGGTTGGGATTCGTGGTGCCGCGCGTCACCGTTCCCACGGGGCGGAGGGGTGAACGGGGTGCGCGGGCGGACATGGGGCAAGCGTAAGCAAGGAAATCGGTTGAGAATGACTAGGTAATGCTTTGGCAAAGAGGAAATGGAGCCGACCCTTCCGGTGTTGCTCCCCTCTGGAGGCGCGCACCCGGCCTCCCCCTCGTCGTGCCCGCCGCCAAGGCCAAGGAGGACCGCCACGTGAGCCACTACGTGACCAGGCTCGGGCGTCGCTCCCCATCCGCGCCCGCCCGGATCAGGCTGCCCGGCTCCTCGCGGCGCCCCCGCCGGGTGGCCATGCTCAGCGTGCACACCTCGCCGCTGCACCAGCCCGGCACCGGTGACGCGGGCGGCATGAACGTCTACATCGTGGAGCTCGCCAGGCGCCTGGCCGCCCTCAACATCGAGGTCGAGATCTTCACCCGCGCCACCACCGGCACGCTTCCGCCCGTCGTGGAGCTGGCGCCGGGCGTCCTCGTGCGCCACGTCGACGCGGGCCCCTACGAAGGCCTCGCCAAGGAGGAGCTGCCGGCCCAGCTGTGCGCGTTCACGCACGGCGTGATGCAGGCCTGGGCGGGCCACCGCCCCGGCCACTACGACCTGGTCCACTCCCACTACTGGCTCAGCGGCCACGTCGGCTGGCTGGCCGCCGAGCGCTGGGGCACGCCCCTCGTGCACGCCATGCACACCATGGCGAAGGTCAAGAACGCCGCGCTCGCCGCGGGCGACACCCCCGAGCCCGCCGCCCGCGTCATCGGCGAGACCCAGATCGTGCGCGCCGCCGACCGGCTCGTCGCCAACACCGCCGAAGAGGCCGACGAACTCGTCCGCCACTACGAGGCCGACCCCGGGAAGGTCGCAGTCGTCCACCCGGGCGTGAACCTGGACCGCTTCCGCCCGGCCGACGGCCGCGCTGCCGCCCGCCACCGCCTCGGCCTGCCCCAGGACGCCCTGATCCCGCTCTTCGCGGGCCGCATCCAGCCCCTGAAGGCCCCCGACGTGCTGCTGCGCGCCGTGGGCTGTCTGCTCGACGAGCGGCCGGAACTGCGTACGCGGATCGTCGTGCCGGTCGTCGGCGGGCCGAGCGGCAGCGGCCTCGCCAAGCCCGAGGGGCTCCAGAAGCTGGCCGCGCGCCTGGGGATCGCGGATGTCGTCCGCTTCCAGCCGCCCGTCGGGCAGGAGCAGCTCGCCGACTGGTTCCGGGCCGCGTCCGTGCTCGTGATGCCCTCCTACAGCGAGTCCTTCGGCCTGGTGGCCATCGAGGCGCAGGCCGCGGGGACGCCCGTGCTCGCCGCGGCGGTGGGCGGACTGCCCGTGGCCGTGCGCGACGGCGAGACCGGATTCCTGATCTCCGGTCACGAACCCGCCCCCTACGCGCGCATGCTCGGCGAACTCGCCGACCGTCCACAGCTTGTGGACCGCATGGGCGCGGCGGCCGCGCGGCACGCGCAGTCCTTCGGCTGGGGGACCGCCGCGTCCGCCACGGCCGACGTGTACTCCGCCGCCGTGCACGATCACCGGCGTCACGTACGCTCGCACCATGGCTGACGTTGCTGGCGGGGCGCCCTGTGCGGTGATCGAGCGGGCTCTGGACGAGGCCGATCTCGAGTGGGAGTCCCCGGAGTCCGGCTCCTACGTGGTGAAGCTGCCAGGTACGCGCAAGCTCTCCACGACCCTCTCGCTGCGCGTGGGCAACCACTCGCTGTCCCTGAACGCCTTCGTGATCCGCCACCCCGACGAGAACCACGAAGCCGTGCACCGCTGGCTCCTGGAGCGCAATCTGCGCCTGTACGGCGTGAGTTACGCCATCGACTCCCTGGGCGACGTGTACCTCACCGGCAAGCTGCCGCTCGCCGCCGTCACACCCGACGAACTCGACCGCCTCCTCGGCTCCGTCCTTGAGGCGGCGGACGGCTCCTTCAACACCCTCCTGGAGCTGGGCTTCGCTTCGGCGATCCGCAAGGAGTACGAGTGGCGGGTGTCCCGCGGCGAGTCCACCCGCAACTTGGACGCGTTCACCCACTTGACCCGGCCTGGAGCCTGAGACGTTCCACTGCCCGTGTTCCGCCGCCCACATCCCGGCCGGACTGGTCAAATTTGACGGCATCGCTCCGTACAGTGCCACGGTGGTGCCGGTTGCCACGGTGGTGCCGGTTCAGTTGAACGGGACCAGCCGGACCACCGTCACGGTCAGGACCGACCCCGACACGTAGTAGAGGACGATCGCGCCGCCGACCGTCGCCTCACGGCGGTCGGGTTCGGCCGGTTCCGCGGACACGGCGGTCGAACCGTGCCCGTAGGGGTCGCGGCCCAGGGTGCGGGCCATGGCGACCCGGAAGGCGTCCGCGTCGGCCATCTTGGCGAGGGTGTCGTCGGCGGGCGGCGCGTACGTGATGCGATAGCTCCCGCTCCGGCGGTGACGGCTCACGCGATGCTCCGCCTCTCCGCCTCGTCGGCGGCCAGCCGGTCGAGCAGGGCCTCGGCCTCGGGATCGGGCACGGCCTCCAGCATCCAGTGCCGCATCACGGAGTGGATCTCGTCGACACCGGCCTCGTTGATGGCCCGGTCGAACTCCGCGCGCCGGTCCTCCGGCAGGGCGGCGCGGATGTCCGGGATGGTGTTGGGAACGTCCACCTCCTCGCCGCCGATGAAGGTCTTCAGTGGTTCGGCCATGGTCAGGTCACTCTCCCTGCGGTCCCAGTGGGTCCTGCGCTGGGCTCACGGTAGCGGCGGCGGTCGGCGCGGCCGGGGTGACCGGTGCGATCGGCGCGGCCGGGGTGGCCGACGCGATCGATGCGGCCGGGGTGACCGGCGCGACCGGAGAGACCGGATCGACCGGGGGAACCAGGGTGACCGGCGCGACCTCCACGCCCGACTCCGACCTCGATTCCGACCCCGACCCCGATTCCGACCCCGACCCCGATTCCGACCCCAACCCCGACTCCGGCTCCGGCACCGCCCCCGTACCCTCCGAAAGACCCCGCATCAGCCCCCAGTACCCGAGCGCCGCGACGGTACCCACGACCGCGCACCCGCCCCACAGCCACTGCGCGCCCAGACGGTCGATGAGCAGGCCGGACATCAGGGGCGCCACCAGGGCGGCGACGGCCCACGACATCGTGTACATGCCCTGGTAGCGGCCGCGCCCGTGGGTCGGCGAGAGCCGCACGACCAGTCCCGTCTGGGTGGGCGCGTTGACGATCTCGGCGAGCGTCCAGATCATCACGGTCAGCACGAAGAGCCCGACCGAACCGGCGAACGCGGTGAGCCCGAAGCCGATCCCGGCGAGGAGCGAGGACAGGACCAGCAGGCTCTGCGGGTCCCGGTGCTCGATGAACCGCGTCACCGGGATCTGCAGTACGACGATCATGACGCCGTTGACGGCGATGGCCACGCCGTAGTCGCTGGGGGAGAAGCCCGCCTCGCCCATCGCGATCGGGAGACCCACCGAGCCCTGCTGGAAGATCAGGGCGACCAGGAAGGAGAGCCCGACGACCCCCATGAACCGCCCGTCGCGCAGCACGGTGCCGAGCCCCACGCCGTCCGCCTCGCCGCCGCCCGCACTCTCCTGCGGCCGCGACTCCGGCAGCTTCACGTAGACGACGATCGCGCACGCCAACGTCATGGCGGCCTCGATCAGGAACCCCGCGAGATAGCTGTAGGAGGCGATGAAACCCGCGCCCGCGGAGGAGATGGCGAAGCCCAGGTTGATGGCCCAGTAGTTGAGCGAGAAGGCGCGCACCCGGTCCTCGGGGCGCACGATGTCCGCCATCATCGCCTGCACGGCGGGCCGCGAGGCGTTGCTGGCCATGCCGACGAGGAAGGCGACGCCGGCGATCGCGACCGGGTGCTGCATGAAGCCGAGCAGCGCCACGGAGGCGGCTGTCGAGGTCTGCGCGATCAGTAGCGTGGGCCGCCTTCCGAGCCGGTCGGTCATCACCCCGGCACCGAGCGAGGAGATGACGCCGCCGAGGCCGTGCAGGGCGGCGACGAGCCCGGCGTAGGTGGCGGAGTAGCCCCGGTCGAGCGTCAGGTACAGCGCCATGAAGGTGGCCACGAACGCCCCGAGCCGGTTGACCAGGGTGCTGGTCCACAGCCACCAGAAGGCGGGGGGCATGCCCGAGACGGACTCCTTGACGGCACGTCTGAGCGCGGTGACTGACATGGTTCCCCCGAGGTGGTGCGGACGGTAGCTGTGAGAGCCCGGTCCGGAGAGCACCCGTACACGAACATGTAAGTGCCCAAACCGGCGAGCACAAGTTACGTCTCCGTCGCGTCGTCCCGCCACCCGATTGACGCCGACCGTCAATCGTTCCCGGGCGCCGCCGCTCGGAGGGTTCGATTACGCTCAGGGGCATGGCCGACGCACCGTACAAGCTGATCCTCCTCCGCCACGGCGAGAGCGAATGGAACGCGAAGAACCTGTTCACCGGCTGGGTGGACGTCAACCTGAACGAGAAGGGCGAGAAGGAGGCGGTCCGCGGCGGTGAGCTGCTCAAGGACGCCGGCCTGCTGCCCGACGTGGTCCACACCTCGCTCCAGAAGCGCGCGATCCGCACCGCGCAGCTCGCCCTGGAGTCGGCCGACCGCCACTGGATCCCCGTACACCGCTCGTGGCGCCTGAACGAGCGCCACTACGGCGCGCTCCAGGGCAAGGACAAGGCCCAGACCCTCGCCGAGTTCGGCGAGGAGCAGTTCATGCTGTGGCGCCGCTCGTACGACACCCCGCCGCCGCCCCTGGACCGCGACGCGGAGTACTCCCAGTTCTCCGACCCCCGCTACGCCACGCTCCCGCCGGAGCTGCGCCCGCGGACGGAGTGCCTCAAGGACGTCGTCGTCCGGATGCTCCCCTACTGGTTCGACGCCATCGTCCCCGACCTCCTCACGGGCCGCACCGTCCTCGTCGCCGCCCACGGCAACAGCCTCCGCGCCCTGGTCAAGCACCTGGACAACATCTCCGACGCCGACATCGCGGGCCTGAACATCCCCACCGGCATCCCCCTGTCCTACGAACTGGACGCCGACTTCAAGCCCGTGAACCCGGGCGGCACCTATCTCGACCCGGACGCGGCGAAGGCGGCGATCGAGGCGGTCAAGAACCAGGGCAAGAAGAAGTAGGCCCCCACGTGCGAGGCCATCCCGGGGCCGTCGCGCGTTCAAGGCCCCCACCTGCGGTTTTTCCGTCGGTGGGGGCCTTGCTGCTGTGTCCTGCTGTGTCCTGGCCGATTGTTGTGCCCTAGCCGATCGTCAGGCTCGTGAACTTGATCGTGACGCTCTGGGCGTCGCCGGTCGGGGGGTTCTCGACCTTGATGACCCTGGGCTCTTGCAGGGTGTACCGCCGTGTCGCGTTGCCCGTGTGGTCCAGCACGTCGAGGGACGCCGTCTGGGGCTGGGTGGCGCCGTCGATCAGGTTCGTGAACTGCTGGGACCGTTCGGAGCCCCGGGTCACGGTCATCGTGCCCGACTGCTGCTGGCCGGGGATGAGCGTGTTGGAGGGGACCTGCTGCGTGGGCTGGTCCATCGTCAGGTCGGAGACCTCGCTGAGGGCCTCGGTGCCGCCGTCGACGTTCCACTGGAACGTGCGGGGGGTAAGGGTGTCGCCCGTCAGGAGCTTCACCTCCCCGCCTTCGGCCCCGCCCTTGGCCCCGGGGGACGGCTTCGTGTGGCCTTTCGCGCCGCCGTCGGACGAGTCGGGGTGCGACTCGGCCTTCTGGGAGGGACCGGCGCTCGACGCGCCGGCGTTCGAGGAGGACGCGTCCGTGTCCGAGGAGCCGGAGCCGCACGCGGTCAGCAGACCCAGGGACAGCAAGGCGGCGGTAGCCACCCCGGCCATGCGGCGGCGCGCGCTGATGGGGGAACGGGTCATGGGGAGACTCCCTGAGCTGTCGGCGCTTGCGCCGTCGACGGCTGACCGGGGTCTCTTCCCTGGTGCCGATCTGTCAACGGCTGCGTGTGGTGGACGCCTTGAGTCTGCGAGCCCGTCGGTCCCCACCACCACAGAACGCGGGCAGGTTGGGAAGCTGGAACGCACTTTCGCCGCTGACCAGGTGAAACGAAGCACGGGTGGAACGCCGGGGCGGGACGCCCACGGTGGGAGCGTCCGCCGGGGCGGGACGCCCACGGTGGGAGCGGGGGAGCGGGGAGCGGGGAGCGAGGAGCGAGGGGTCGGGGAGCCAGGGATCGGGCGAGCGGGGAGCGGGGGAGCGAGGGAGCGCGACAGGGTGGTAGGTCGGGGGCGGCGGGCGTGGCCACTGCGGGGCAGCAGACCGAACGCCGTGCGCGCACATGTGCGCCGTTGACGCGCCCCGCCGCTGTGGGCATGCAATGGACAAGCAGGCAGTACGTCTTCGCAGTACGCCTTCGAGGAGGAGACCCATGGCCGAGTCCCCCAAGACCGATACCTGTGCGAGCGGTTGTCAGTGCGGTTCCGGTTGCAGTTGCGGCTGCCAGTCCGGTGGCCCGTGCCAGTGCGGCGGCGGTTGCGGCTGAGCCGCTGACGGACGCCGAAGGGTGGGTGCCGTGCCCCGCAGGGAACGGCACCCACCCTTCGGCGTGTCTGGCGCCTCTGCCCGGCGCCTCTGTCCGGCGCCCCTGAGCGGCCCGCCCCGCGGCGCGCCCAGCAGCGCGGCAGTGGGCGTTACGCGCCCTCCACCGGCGCCGCACCCGGCTGGATCTCGTCCGCGTGCTCGCCCGTCACCAGGTACACGACGCGCTTGGCCACGGACACCGCGTGGTCAGCGAAGCGCTCGTAGTACCGGCCGAGGAGCGTCACGTCGACCGCCGTCTCGATGCCGTGCTTCCAGCGGTCGTCCATCAGGTGCTGGAACAGCGTGCGGTGCAGCAGGTCCATCTCGTCGTCGTCCTGCTCCAGCTGGAGCGCCAGATCGACGTCCTTGGTGATGATGACCTCCGCCGCCTTGGCCATCAGGCGCTGCGCGAGCTGCCCCATCTCCAGGATGGTCGCGTGCAGGTCGCGCGGCACCGCCGAGTCCGGGAAGCGCAGCCGGGCCAGCTTGGCCACGTGCTGGGCCAGGTCCCCGGACCGCTCCAGGTCGGCGCTCATCCGCAGCGAGGTCACGACGATCCGCAGGTCCGTCGCGACCGGCTGCTGCCGCGCCAGCAGGGCTATCGCCCGCGCCTCCAGCTCGTGCTGGAGGTCGTCGACCTTCTGGTCGGCGGCGATCACGCTCTCGGCCAGCTTCAGATCGGCGTCGAGCATGGCCGTGGTGGCGCGCCCGATCGCCGACCCGACAAGACGGGCCATTTCGACCAGGCCCTCGCCGATCGAGTCAAGTTCCTCGTGGTACGCGTCACGCATGTGGCTGTCCCTCTCTCGTACGTCACAGGGGGTCACCCCTACGCTCCCACGGTGCGGGGCGGACGCGACCGTTTAAGTCATCTCAAATGAATCGGCTCTGTCGTCAAGGTGAACTGTGGGCGACAGTGCCCCGCGCCGCCCCGGATGCGCCACACTGCACACAGGGCCCCGCGAGGCGACCAGCGCCCCGCACCCGGAGGGCGGGCCCCGCACCGGAAACAGCCGGTCCACCAGGCAGTCCCGACGAAATGAACCACTGCCGTCCCCACGGTGAACTCTGAGCGACGAGTGTTCGAGCGGCCACCCGGATGGCTGTGGGAGGTGCTCCGAACACGCATAACCTGGAGGCATGGACGTGAACGCGGCGGTCGCCGCAGCGGCAGCGATCGCCGGGGTGTGCACCGGCGTCATCGCCATGCTGGCGTTTCGCTGGAGCGAACGCGACCAGAAGAGGCCCACCAGGACATCCCTGCACACGGACCCGGTCCTTCCCCCCGGCGTCGACACGGTCCTCTCCGTGCTGCGCTCCTCCGCCGTCGTCCTCGACGAGGCGGACAGCGTGGTCAAGGCGAGCTCCGCGGCATACGCCCTCGGACTGGTGCGCGGCGGCAAGCTCGCCGTCGAGCCCATGCTGCAGATGGCCAGGGACACCCGGCGTGACGGCGAGATACGGCAGGTCGAGCTCGACCTGCCGCGCCGGGGCACCGGCCGCGGCGACGCCCTCGCGGTCTCCGCGAGAGTGGCACCGCTCGGCTCCCGCCTCGTGCTGCTCCTCGTCGAGGACCTCACGGAGGCCCGCCGCATCGAGGCCGTGCGCCGCGACTTCGTGGCGAACGTCAGCCACGAGCTGAAGACCCCGGTGGGCGCCCTCTCCCTGCTCTCCGAAGCCGTCATGGACGCCGCCGACGACCCCGAGGCCGTCGAACGCTTCGCCGGCCGGATGCAGAACGAGGCGACCCGCCTGACCAACCTCGTGCAGGAGCTCATCGACCTCTCCCGGGTGCAGAACGACGACCCCCTTGAGGACGCCGAGCCCGTCCGCGTCGACGAGCTCGTCGGCGAGGCCATCGACCGCTGCCGCCACCAGGCCGGCACCAAGCAGATCACGATGGCCGCGGGCGGCACCGCCGAACTGCACGTCTGGGGCAACCGGGGCCAGCTCGCCGCGGCCCTCGGCAACCTCGTCGAGAACGCCGTCAACTACTCGCCGGCCCGCACCAGGGTCGGCATAGCCGCACGCCGGGTCACCGTACCGGGCGGAGACCTCATCGAGGTCGCGGTCACCGACCAGGGCATCGGAATCTCCGACAAGGACAAGGAGCGCATCTTCGAGCGCTTCTACCGCGTCGACCCGGCCCGCTCGCGCGCCACCGGCGGGACCGGCCTCGGTCTCGCCATCGTCAAGCACGTGGCCGCCTCGCACGGCGGGGAGGTCACCGTGTGGAGCTCGGAGGGACAGGGCTCCACCTTCACGCTGCGGCTGCCCGAGGCAGCCGCGACCCGCGACCGCGGAGCAGGCAACGGCCTCACCGCGGACGGCGCGCACCAGGGCGCAAGGCCCGACGACACAACTGCATACGAACCCATTCCTGCCGCCCCGGAGGTCCTTCCGTGACCCGAGTGCTCGTCGTCGAGGACGAGGAGTCCTTCAGCGACGCCCTGTCGTACATGCTCCGCAAGGAGGGCTTCGAGGTCGCGATCGCGGCCACCGGCCCGGACGGTCTCGACGAATTCGAGCGCAACGGCGCCGACCTCGTCCTGCTCGACCTGATGCTGCCCGGCCTGCCCGGCACCGAGGTCTGCCGCCAGCTGCGCAGCCGCTCGAACGTGCCGGTGATCATGGTCACCGCCAAGGACAGTGAGATCGACAAGGTCGTCGGTCTGGAAATAGGAGCCGACGACTACGTCACCAAGCCCTTCTCCTCCCGCGAACTGGTCGCCCGCATCCGCGCCGTGCTGCGCCGCCGGGGCGAGCCGGAGGAGGTCGCCCCGCAGGCCCTGGAGGCCGGCCCGGTCCGCATGGACGTCGACCGCCACGTGGTCACCGTCTCCGGCTCCAAGGTCGACCTGCCCCTGAAGGAGTTCGACCTCCTGGAGATGCTGCTGCGCAACGCGGGCCGCGTCCTCACCCGCATGCAGCTCATCGACCGCGTCTGGGGCGCCGACTACGTGGGCGACACCAAGACCCTGGACGTGCACGTCAAGCGCCTGCGCGCCAAGATCGAGCCGGACCCGGGGGCCCCGCGCTACCTGGTGACGGTCCGCGGCCTCGGCTACAAGTTCGAGCCGTAAACCGGACTGAGTGTGTAAGCCGAAGGGCGGGAACCTGAGAAGGTTCCCGCCCTTCGGCTTACACACTCAGTGGTTCGAGTACGGGGCTCAGTGCTGGGCGCCGCTGCCGCCGTCGTCGTGCCCGTCCGCACCGGGCGTGGTCCCCGGGCTCTGCGCGCCCTCGGCGCCGTCGCCGGCGCCGTTCGCGCCGTCCGTGCGGTCGTCGCCGTTCGCGCGCTGCGCGTCGTCGCCGCCCTCGGTGTCCGCGTCCGGGGTGTTCGACGGGTTCCCGGTGGGGGAGCCGGACGGCTTGCCCGAGGGCTTGCCGGAGGCGCCCTTCGACGGCTTGCCGTCCGGGGCCTCGGGAAGCTCGCTCGGGCCCCACTTCTTGAAGTAGCTCTCGGCCGGGACGACGAACGTCTTCAGCTTCACGTCGCCGGTCTTGCTGAAGGCGAAGGTGACGGGCTGCGCGTTGCCGTCCTTGACGGCCTCACGGCTGGAGGGCAGCACCGCGGAGGCGTTGTCCTTGCCGCCGATGGTGACGGAGGCGCCCGCCGGAATGGTGAGACCGCCGCCCTTGCCCTTCTTCTCGCCCTTGGCGGGGGTGAGCTCGGCCTTCTTGCCGGCGCCGTCGACGGTGATCGCGTCGAGGGTCTGGGGGGTGTCGCCGTTGTTGAAGACCGTCGCTGCGACCACGGCCGGGCCCGTCGACTCCCGGTCCGGCTGCGTGATGATCATGGCGTTCTGGATCTTGATGTCACCGACGGCGGTCGCCGCGTTGTCCGGCTTGATCTCGATCGTCTCGGCGTTGTTTCCGGCACCGCAGGCGGTGAGCGAGGCGAGCGAGAACGCGAGGGCGGTGGCGGCGATGGCGCCGCGTCGAAGGCTGCGGCTCACGGCGGCGGCAACTCCTAGAACGAGGGCGGTAACGGATGGCGGGCAGCCGGTCGACCGCCCTAAGGGTGTGTCAGCGGGCTTAGGTTACCGAGCCGTTCCCGCGCCACCGCACCCGACCCGCCCCTGCGGCGCGCGAGCCTCCCAGGTGCCTTGTGCCCCGGCCGCCCCAATGGCCTCCTGCGACCCCCTGTTCACCCCGCGCCGCTCATTCCGAAAACCGTCGGCAACGGAGCCCGGACGTTTTTCCGCAAGAAATGCGCCACCCTTCCGGAAATTGATCGGGTGGGAGATCGGGCGCGAGATCGGGCAGGAGATCAGGGGGGAACGACGGGGGAACAGGGGGTGGATCACTACCGCCTAACGGGGGGTGGATCGGGGCGCGCTTCCGGCGCACCGGCGCCCGCCGCCTCTTGATCAATTCCGGATTCACCTAGTCGGCTCGTACGTGTTGTCGGTCACCGAACGGAGTAGCGAAAGTTCACCCACGGGAACCCGGCAAACCGGGACGTTCGTCCCCTTGGGGCGCCCTCCCGGGGTGCGTAACGTGGACGTTTCACCTCCACCCGGCAGCCGCTCCCACCTGCGAATACCCCCTTCCGCACCCCTCTCGCAGCACGTTCCTGTCGCTGTTGTCAAGCCCCGAGATATGCCCTGACCTGCGAAAACGCCATTCAGAAGACGCCGTATCCGTGTTACCCTGGATAGCCACGGAAGGGGTACCTGTCACATGACGTTCAAGGTTGGCGACACCGTGGTCTATCCCCATCACGGGGCCGCGCTGATCGAGGCCATCGAAACTCGCCAGATCAAAGGCGTGGACAAGACCTACTTGGTGCTGAAGGTCGCCCAGGGCGACTTGACGGTACGTGTGCCAGCGGACAATGCGGAGTTCGTCGGTGTGCGTGATGTGGTCGGGCAGGACGGTCTCGACCGGGTCTTCGAAGTACTGCGCGCGCCGTACGCCGAAGAGCCCACGAACTGGTCGCGCCGTTACAAGGCAAATCTCGAGAAGCTCGCCTCCGGCGATGTCATCAAGGTCGCGGAAGTGGTCCGTGACCTGTGGCGTCGGGAGCGCGAGCGCGGACTGTCCGCAGGTGAGAAGCGCATGCTCGCCAAGGCCCGCCAGATCCTGGTGAGCGAACTCGCCCTCGCGGAGAACACCAACGAGGACAAGGCCGAGGCCCTGCTCGACGAGGTTCTCGCGTCCTGACCGACGCAGCTGCGTGACCGACGTGGTCGAACAGTGCCTGATCGACGTGATCAAGCAGTGCACGACCAGGCGTGACGTATGAGCCGAGGCGTGCGATCCGAGAAGGACACATTGCCGCGGTGCCCGATGACTCCGAAAGGTGTTGCCGGGCACTGCGGCATGCTCATTTCCGGAGGGTCCGCCCCCGGCTCTTTCCGGGAGGTCCACCCCCGGTTCGCCGACGGTTCTCCGGGTGGTCTGCCCCCGATACGGACAATCATCCCCCGGTACTTTGGCGTGCCGGGCTCGGGCAGCTGGCTCGACCAGATGTCACGGAAGGGTCCGGTCAAGGCTCTCGCCCGGCACTCCCCCAGCCCTCGTACTGCTCTCAAGCAGGGGGTACCCCCAGGCCATACCCACGTCGCCCGAGCACACAAACCTGAACGGAACCGATGTCTGACGCATCTACCGCGGCGGGCCCGCACGGCCCCGGAAACGCCGCCAAGACCACCCCGTCCGCGCAGCCAGCGCAGCCCGCACAGCCAGCGCAGTCCGAGCAGTCAAGGCAGCCCCAGGCCCCCCGGCACCGCACCGCGGCAGTGATCCCCGCCGCGGGGCGCGGCGTACGGCTCGGCCCGGGAGCCCCCAAGGCGCTGCGCGCGCTGAACGGCACGCCCATGCTCGTCCACGCGGTGCGCGCCATGGCCGCCTCGCGCGCCGTCTCGGTCGTCGTGGTCGTGGCCCCGCCCGACGGCGCCGCCGAGGTCAAGACCCTCCTCACCGACCACGCCCTGCCCGAGCGCACCGACGTCCTCGTCGTGCCCGGCGGCGCGACCCGCCAGGAGTCCGTGCGTCTCGGTCTGGACGCGCTGCCGCCCGGCATCGACATCGTGCTCGTGCACGACGCGGCCCGCCCCCTGGTCCCCGTCGACACCGTCGACGGCGTCATCGAGGCCGTCCGCGACGGGGCGCCCGCCGTGGTCCCCGCGCTGCCGGTCACCGACACGGTCAAGGAAGTCGCCCCCGCCGCCGCGGAACCCGCCCCCGCGGGATCCGCCGCCCCGGTCGCCCCCGAACCCGTCGTCGCCACCCCCGACCGGTCCCGGCTGCGCGCCGTGCAGACGCCGCAGGGATTCGACCACGCCACCCTGCTGCGCGCGCATGAAGCCGTCGTCGTCGGCGACGGCGCCACGGACGACGCCGGGCTCGTGGAACGGCTCGGCGAGCCCGTCGTGCTCGTACCCGGCCACGAAGAGGCCTTCAAGGTGACCCGGCCGCTCGACCTCGTGCTCGCCGAGGCCGTACTCGCCCGCAGGAGGGCCAACGATGGCTTCTGACGCACCGCGCACCATCACCGCGCACACCTCCGCGACCCCCACGTCGCCGTTTCCGCTGCCGCAGGTCGGCATCGGCACCGACATCCACGCCTTCGAAGAGGGCCGCGAGCTGTGGTGCGCCGGTCTCAAGTGGGAGGGGGAGGGGCCCGGCCTCGCCGGGCACTCCGACGCGGACGTCGTCGCGCACGCGGCGTGCAACGCGCTGTTCTCCGCCGCCGGGCTCGGCGACCTCGGCGCGCACTTCGGCACCGGGCGCCCCGAGTGGGCCGGCGCCTCCGGGCTCGCGCTGCTCACCGAGGCGGCGCGGATCGTGCGGGACGCCGGGTTCGTGATCGGCAATGTGGCCGTGCAGGTCGTCGGGGACCGCCCGAAGATCGGCAAGCGGCGCGCGGAAGCGCAGAAGGTTCTCTCCGAGGCGGCGGGCGCCCCCGTCTCGGTGTCCGGTGCGACCACCGACGGGCTCGGCTTCCCCGGGCGGGGGGACGGGCTTGCGGCCGTGGCCACAGCGCTCGTTGTTCGGGCGGCCGGTTAGCGGGAGCGGGGGCTCCCCCCTTGTCGGCGCTCCGCGCCTCGTCCTCAAACGCCGGACGGGCTGATTCCCGCCCGCCCGTCCGGCGTGCGAGCATCAGCGCGCCGCAGCGACAAGCGCGCCGCAGCGACAGGCGCATCGCGGCGTGGATATCCCCGAGCAGTCACGTGTGCTCCTGGAAGATCGGGTACCCAGCAGGACATATCCGACCGCACCCACCCGGACGGGCACCCCGCAAGGAGACACCGTGACCGCAACACTCTCCGACGCCCTCAAGGCGCACCTCGACAACCCGGTCTTCATCATCGTCGGCACCCTCCAGCCCGACGGCAGCCCCCAGATGTCACCGGTCTGGGTGAAGCGGGACGGCGACGACGTCATCTTCTCCACCACCGTGGGCCGCCAGAAGGAGAAGAACCTGCGCCGCGACCCGCGCGTGACGGTGCTCCTCCAGCCCTTCGACGCGCCCTACACGTACGCGGAGATCCGCGGCACCGCCACCCTCTCCTCCGAGGGCGGCCAGGAGCTCATCGACGAGCTGGCGCTCAAGTACACCGGCCAGCGGTACGCCGAGTTCAATCCGCAGGCCGGCCAGGACGCCCCGCGCGTGGTCGTCCGCGTCACGCCCCGCAAGGTGACCGGAAGGCTCTGACGGCACCCGCGGGCCACCGGCACGGCACCGGCACGTCACAGTTGTGTGCCCTGTGTCCCCCAGGGGGCGCGGGGCACTGCCCTTGGCCCACTACCCTGGAGTGGTGACGATTCGCCTGTACGACACCAGCGCCCGGCAGATCCGTGACTTCAGCCCCCTCGTCGAAGGCTGTGTCTCGATCTACCTGTGCGGCGCCACGGTGCAGGCAGCCCCGCACATCGGACACATCCGGTCGGGCCTCAACTTCGACATCATGCGTCGCTGGTTCGCCCACCGCGGCTATGACGTGACGTTCATCCGCAATGTCACGGACATCGACGACAAGATCATCAAGAAGTCCGCGGAGCAGGGCCGCCCCTGGTGGTCGATCGGGTACGAGAACGAGCGCGCCTTCAACAGCGGCTACGACGTCCTCGGCTGCCTGCCCCCCACCTACGAGCCCCGCGCCACCGGCCACATCACCGAGATGATCGAGATGATGCGCGGCCTGATCGAGCGCGGCCACGCCTACGAGGCCGACGGCAACGTCTACTTCGACGTGCGGTCCTTCCCCGGCTACCTGGAGCTCTCCAACCAGGAGCTGGACAACCTCCTCCAGCCCGAGGGCGAGGGCGAGACCGGCAAGCGCGACCCGCGCGACTTCGCCATGTGGAAGGCGGCGAAGCCGGGGGAGCCGAGCTGGGAGACGCCCTGGGGCCGCGGCCGCCCCGGCTGGCACCTGGAGTGCTCGGCCATGGCCCACAAGTACCTGGGCGAAGAGTTCGACATCCACGGCGGCGGCATCGACCTGATCTTCCCGCACCACGAGAACGAGATCGCCCAGGCCAAGGCCTTCGGCGACGCCTTCGCGCGGTACTGGGTGCACAACGGCTGGGTCACCATGAGCGGCGAGAAGATGTCGAAGTCGCTCGGCAACTCGGTGCTCGTGAGCGAGATGGTCAAGCAGTGGCGCCCGATCGTCCTGCGCTACTACCTGGGCACCCCGCACTACCGCTCGATGATCGAGTACAGCGAGGAGGCCCTGCGCGAGGCCGAGTCCGCGTTCGCGCGCATCGAGGGCTTCGTGCAGCGCGTGGTGGAGAAGGCCGGCGGCGTCGTCGACCCCGCGGGCGAGGTGCCGCCCGCGTTCGCCGACGCCATGGACGACGACCTCGGCGTCCCGCAGGCGCTCGCGATCGTCCACACCACGGTCCGGCAGGGCAACTCCGCGCTCGCCGCCGACGACAAGGAAGCCGCCGTGGCGCGCCTCGCCGAGGTGCGGGCCATGCTCGGCGTCCTCGGCCTCGACCCGCTCGACCCGCACTGGGCGGGCGGCGAGGGCGACAGCGGCGAGGATCTGCACGGCGTCGTCGACACCCTCGTACGCCTCGTACTGGAACAGCGCGAGTCCGCCCGCGCCCGCAAGGACTGGGGCACCGCCGACGCCATCCGCGACCAGCTCGGCCAGTCGGGCCTCGTCATCGAGGACAGCCCCTCGGGACCGCGCTGGACGCTCGGGCCGCGCTGACCCCGTACGCATGCTGATGTGCCGCCGGCGGACACGGGCGGCACACTGCATATACGTACACACGTCACACGCGTGCGCACGTCCCACACGTACGCACGTCACATACGTACGCCAGTCAAATGCGTCCGCACGCCCCGCGCGCGGACGCACACCCGCTTCACACAGACAGGTAGGTCATGGCCGCTAACAACCGCCGCATGTCCGGCAAGAAGGGCGCGCAGGTCGGCAGCGGCGGCAAGCGGCGCCGCGCCCTCGAGGGCAAGGGGCCCACGCCGCCCGCCGAGATGCGCAAGGGGCACCAGAAGCAGCGCGCCGCCCAGGCCAAGGCGCGCCGCGCCGCCGGACGGCAGGCGCCGCGCGGCCGGGGCGGCAAGTCGGCGTCCGAGATGGTCGTCGGCCGCAACCCCGTCTACGAGGCCCTGCGCGAGGGCGTACCCGCGACGACGCTGTACGTCCAGCAGTTCATCGACAACGACGAGCGCGTCCGCGAGGCCCTCCAGCTCGCCGGGGAGCGCGGCGACATCCACCTGATGGAGGCCCCGCGCCCTGAACTCGACCGGATGACGAACGGCCTCAACCACCAGGGCCTCGTGCTCCAGGTGCCGCCGTACGAGTACGCGCACCCCGAGGACCTCGCCGCGGCCGCCTACGACCAGGGCGAGGACCCGCTCATCGTCGCCCTGGACGGCGTGACCGACCCGCGCAACCTCGGCGCCGTCGTCCGCTCCGTCTCCGCCTTCGCGGGCCACGGCGTCCTGGTGCCCGAGCGCCGGGCCGCCGGGATGACGGCCAGCGCCTGGAAGACGTCGGCGGGCACGGCGGCGCGCACGCCGGTCGCGCGCGCCACCAACCTCACCCGCGCCCTGGAGGCGTACAAGAAGGCGGGCATCGCGATCGTCGGCCTCGCCGCCGACGGCGAGCACGAGATCGGCGAGCTCGACGCCCTGGAGGGCCCCGTCGTCATCGTCGTGGGCAGCGAGGGCAAGGGCCTGTCCCGGCTCGTCGGCGAGACCTGCGACTTCCGGGTGCGCATCCCCATGCCCGGTGGCGCCGAGTCGCTGAACGCCGGTGTCGCCGCGGGTGTCGTGCTGTACGAGGCGGCGCGCCGCAGGCGCTGACGGAGTCGTCCGCCGGACCCCGGCAAGCACCCGTCATCCGCCCGCTAACAGGTGCTTGACGGGGTCCGGACATTTCGCGTGGGTCAAGGCAGTGTCCAAACCACACATCACTCGGTTAGATGAGTGTGGACACCAGAACACCCCGCACACCCACGGGGGGACGCTCGTCAGGGTTCGACGACACTCCCGCGCTGAGCATGGTGAAGGTGCCCTGCGACCCGGCGCAGGTCATCGTCAATCACGCGAGCTTCCGCGTGCAGCTCCCCACCGCCGGGCGGACCCAATCTCCGCGCATCGCACGCAACTTGAACACCGCGGACGAGACCGCGCGCATCCCCGCCGTCGGCGCCGCACCGGCGCGCAGGCGCGCGCCCGTCGTGTGGAGCGGCAAGTCCGCGCCGGGCGACCTCGACGCGGGCGGGCTGTTGCAGGCCGCCCGCGCGAGCGGTGTGCGCCGTTCGGCCGAAGGGGCCGGTCGCGACGGTGACGCCGGCACGGCGCTCGGCGGCCGCGACCCCTTCGACGACGGCGGCTCCACCCAGACCATCCCGCGCGTCGACCTCGACGACCCCTACGGCGACCCGGCCGAGACCGCCGCCTTCATCCCGCCCCGCGACCCCGCGGAGACGGCCGCCTTCGCCCCGCCCCGGATGCCCGCCGAGGGCACCCGGCTGCTGCCGCAGATGCGCCTGCCGGGCAGCGCCGACGACGAGCACCGCGCGGCGGCCGCGGCCGCCGTCCCGTACGACGACGACGGCGACGGGGACGACTACGACGACCGGCACGGCGGCCACGACGACCGCGGTGCCGGTCCCGACGCGTACGACGACCGCGGCGAGGCGACCGGGCGGCGCACCGGCGCCGGGACGGGCGCCGGACAGCGGTACGCCTACTTCCCGGGCCGGCGCATGAACCTGGGCGTCGTGCTGCTCCCGCTGCGCGTCTTCCTCGGCTTCATCTCCATCTACGCCGGCATGGGCAAGCTGTGCGACCCCGTCTACTTCGACGGCGGCGAGCGCGGCTCGATGATGAAGTGGCTGAACTCCCTGCACCCGTGGGCGCTCGCCGAGCCGCTGCGGGACTGGGCGCTCCAGCATCCGGTGGGTGCGGGGCTCGTCATCGCCTTCGCCCAGGTCATCGTGGGCGTGCTCACGGTGCTCGGCCTGTGGCAGCGGGTCGCGGCGTCCCTCGGGGTGCTGCTCTCGGCCGCGCTCCTGGTGACGGTCAGCTGGAAGACCGTGCCCGCCTACGACGCGCCGGACATCATCTATCTGGCCGCCTGGTCCCCGCTGATCATCGCGGGTGCGCCGGTGTACTCGGTCGACGGCAGGCTCGGGAGCGAGGCCTGGCGCACGCTCGGGCCGCGCGCCGAGCTGTGGGAGCTGCGGCGCCGGGTGCTGCGGCGCGGCGCGCTCGTCGGTGCCGTCGTCGTCGGTCTCACGCTGATCGTCGGCTCGGTGCTCGGCGGCGCCGTGCGGGACGCGGACCGCGTCACCGTGCCGGGGCCCGGCGAGGCCCCGCGCAACGAACTGCCCGGATCGCCGCTGCCGCGGGACGAGGACGGCGAGCGCAAGGTGCGCCGCGACCGGCAGAGCCCCACGGCGCCCGCCGCCGACGCGCCCACCCAGGGCAGCTCCGCCAGCCCCACCCAGGGCGCGGCAGGCACCCCCGGGGCCGCCCCGGAGACCGGCGGAGCGAGCGAGGGCCGGCCGAGCGCGACCCAGGGCACCGGCGGCGGTCAGGCGCCCTCGTCGCAACAGCAGCAGCAGGCGCCCCCCGATCAGCAGCAGCCCGCGGCCACCAGCGGCCCGGCGGCCACGACGGGCGGCGGCACGGGTGGTACGGGCGGCACCGCGAGCGGCGGCGCCACCAGCAGCAGCGGCACCACCGGCAATGGCACCAGCGGCGGCAGCGGCACCGGCGGCAACGGCGACAAGCCCCGCGGCCTGCTCGGCGGTGTCCTCGGCTGAGGCGCTCTCCGTACCTTTCGTGCCCTTAGGGCTGTTCAGGCCTTCCGTACGAGACGGGGCCCCGCACACGAGCTGTGTGCGGGGCCCCGTTTCAGTGCGCCGGGGACGCCAGTTCCTTCGCGGCCTCCGTCAGGTCCTTGGCGGTGTCGATCGCGCGCCAGTACGCGCCCTGCGGCAGCGGATATCCAGCGAGGCGCCGCTCACGGGCGAGGCGCGGGAACGTGGTGCGCTCGTGGTCGCCGCGGTCCGGCAGCAGTTCCGTGAAGGACGCCGAGAAGACGTACACGCCCGCGTTGATGAGGTACGGCGACGGCGGGGCCTCGATGAAGTCCGTGATGTGGCCGAAGGCGTCGGTCTCCACGGCGCCCCAGGGGATGCGGGGGCGGGCCAGGGCGAGGGTGGCGGTGGCGTCGCGCTCGGCGTGGAAGGCCGCCATGTCCCGCAGCGAGAAGCGGGTCCAGATGTCGCCGTTGGTCGCGTACCAGGGCTCATCGGCGTGCGGCAGGTGCGCGGCGGCGTACTTGAGTCCGCCGCCGCGGCCGAGCGGCTCCGTCTCCACGACGGTGCTGACCTTCAGCGGCAGGTCCGCGGACTCCAGCCACTCCTGGAGCACCTCGGCGAGGTGGCCGCAGGAGACGACCGCGTCCGTGACGCCCTCGGCGGCGAGCCACGCCAGCTGGTGGCCGATGATCGGCACCCCCGTGCCGGGGATCTCGACCATGGGCTTGGGCCGGTCGTCGGTGTACGGGCGCAGGCGCGAACCCTGGCCACCGGCCAGGACGACGGCCTGCGTGGGGCGTGCGGAGTGGTGGGCACCGGAGGTCATGACGGCACCCTACGCGGCGCTGCGCGCAGGGTGCCGTGCTGCCCTCGCCGCTGCCGCGTCAGCCGTTGTGGTGGGCTGCCACGCCCGTCGCGAAGGACGTGTCGCAGACCGGTCGCGCGTAGGACTGGGCGCGGCTCGGGCCGTACGCCCGGACGGCCGCGCGGCCCAGCGCGCGGGCGATGGACACGCAGTGCTTGGCGAGCGAGGGGTGCCGGTCGACCTCCTGCTGCAACTGCGTGAGGGCGACGCCCGGGTTCTTCTCCTGGAGCTCCAGGAGCAGCCGGTCGCGCAGGACGTCCTGCGGGGCACGGGACTTGGCCGGTGCGGACAGGTCGCCCGCGGAGGCGGTGAGGACCGAGTCCGATGAGGATCCGGACCAGTTGACCCGGGTGACCGCGAGCGTGCCGGACAGCACCAGGACGACGGGCAGGACGAGGGCGAGCGTGCGCCCGATGCGGCGGCCGGGGCCGCGGTGGTGGCCTGGGCGCGGCTTCTGGGTGTGGTTGGCGGAGTGCGTCACGCGAGTGAGAGTAGCGCCACGTGATGATTTGGCGACATTTAGTCACCCGGTCGAGCGACCCGCAAAAGTGTCCGGGCCGTTATGTGTTGACGTACGCGGATCGAAATGACCGTTGTGCCGGGGTATTTGTCGACACCCTCGAAGGGGGGCGACACCCGTGGCGCCCGTGGCGCCCGTGGCGCCCGTGGCACCCGTGGCACCCGTGGCGCCCGTGGCACCCGTGACGCCCGTGAGGGGGACGGGCGGGGGTGGACGCGCGCCGGGCGGCCGAAGGGCCCCGCACCGGGGTGCGGGGCCCTTGGGAGGAGGCGGTGGTGCGACGCGTGCGCGTGCCGCGTCAGTCGCTGCGGTGCTCGCTCGTCGGGCTTGCCGCGTCAGTCGCTGAGGCGGTCGCCTGTCGGGCTTGCCGCGTCAGTCGCTGAGGCGGTCGCCTGTCGGGCTTGCCGCGTCAGTCGCTGAGGCGCTCGCCCGTCGACGTCGAGAACACGTGGATCTCGCCCGGACGCGGCACGACGTGCAGCTGCGCGCCCTTCTCCGGCACCCGGCGGCCGTTCACGCGGACCACGAGGTCCTTCTGCTCGCCGCCGACCTCGGCGGTGCCGTAGACGTAGCCGTCGGCGCCGAGCTCCTCGACCACGTTCACGGACACGGCGAGGCCCGCCGGGGCGTCCTCGGTCTCCTTCGACAGCGTCTTCGCGGTCTCGCCGTTCTGCTCGACCACGTCGAAGTGCTCCGGGCGGACGCCGACCGTGACGGTGCGGTCGCCCTTGTCGGACGCGGCGGCGAGGGCCTCGCGGTTCACCGGGACCACCGAGTTGCCGAACTTCACGCCGCCGTCGGTGATCGGGACCTCGACGAGGTTCATCGCCGGGGAGCCGATGAAGCCGGCCACGAAGAGGTTCGCCGGGCGGTCGTACATGTTGCGCGGCGAGTCGACCTGCTGGAGCAGGCCGTCCTTCAGGACGGCGACGCGGTCGCCCATCGTCATGGCCTCGACCTGGTCGTGGGTGACGTACACCGTGGTGATGCCGAGGCGGCGCTGGAGCGAGGCGATCTGCGTACGCGTGGAGACGCGGAGCTTGGCGTCGAGGTTCGACAGCGGCTCGTCCATGAGGAAGACCTGCGGCTCACGGACGATCGCGCGGCCCATCGCGACGCGCTGGCGCTGACCGCCGGACAGGGCCTTGGGCTTGCGGTCCAGGTACTGCGTGAGGTCGAGGATCTTCGCGGCCTCCTCGACCTTCTGCCGGATGGTGGCCTTGTCGACGCCCGCGATCTTCAGGGCGAAGCCCATGTTCGCGGCGACCGTCATGTGCGGGTACAGCGCGTAGTTCTGGAACACCATGGCGATGTCCCGGTCCTTGGGCGGCAGGTGCGTGACGTCGCGCTCGCCGATGCGGATCGCGCCGCCGTTCACGTCCTCCAGGCCCGCGAGCATGCGCAGGGAGGTGGACTTGCCGCAGCCGGACGGGCCGACCAGGACGAGGAACTCGCCGTCCTCGATCTCGATGTCGAGACCGTCGACGGCGGGCTTGTCGGAACCCGGGTAGACACGGGTTGCCTTGTCGAACGTAACAGTGGCCATGGTGAGGGCCCCCTTCACCGGCAGGAACGTGCCGGACGATCCGAGTAAAGGATGGGTCGACCAGAGTGGTCGAGCAGCAGTCGAGCAGAGTGGTCGAGCAGGATGGGTCTAGTCCACGTGAGTGAACTGCCCGTGACGCTACCCCGCAGGTCGTTGGTCTGTCAGTAGCCCAGGGGTCATGAGCTTCGAGGAAATTTTCGACTACCGGGCCGGTCGCGTTGGTTACACTTCACGGGCACGCTCCCGGGCGGGACCGTGCGTGCCTCCTTAGCTCAGCTGGTCAGAGCGCCGCTCTTGTAAAGCGAAGGTCGTCGGTTCGAATCCGACAGGGGGCTCTGTTCTGAGCAGGGCATAGGCCCCGGTTTCCGCAGGTGAAGCGGTATCCGGGGCCTCTTCCTTGCCTAGTGAGTGCACTCTGGCTACACCCTCACGACACTCTGACTGCACCCCTGATGCTGGGGTCCGTCCCCTAAATATCCCCTAAACGATCATTGCGTTCGTGCTGGTCACTGGCCCGCAAACGCCAGACTGCCCCCGCGGCCGAAGCGTGCGGGGGCAGTCCCAAGTGCCGGGCCATCACCGTGAGGGGGGACTCAACCGGTGCGGCCCGACACGCCCTGGGGGTGCGGGCGGTACCTCATGTGTAACAGCCACCGGCTGCCGAGGTCATCGCCCGTACGAGTGAACACATGTTCTATTACTGGACCGTACATCTAGCCCTGCGGCATATGCCAGAGCGGCAGGGCCCGTATTCCATGATCCAAAAATGAACGGTCGACTATGCAGACACTCCTGCATGATCCGGCAACCGTTGGCTGAGTGCCAGCCCCACCGTCCGAGCGAGTGCTCGCTGCTCGCCGCGCCGTCGGTGAGCGCATCCGCATCGCCCGCGTCCACGCGGGCCTCTCCCAGGAGAAGCTGGCCGAGCGCGCGGGTATGGATCGGCAGGCGATCGGACGGATCGAGCTGGGTCACGCCAGCCCGCTCCTGGACAACTTGGTGCGCATCGCCGACGCCCTCGGCGTCCCCCTGGCTGACCTAGTCCGCTGACCTCTATATGCCTGGCTGCGCCTCGCGCCGGGCAGCCTGGTACGCGGCTCTCAGGGCGGTGGGGTTGGAGAGGGCGAGGGGCAGGCGGGGCGGGATGACCCACGTGCGGGACGACGGCGTGAGCGGTACCTGTTGCGCGGGGTCCGGCACGGCCAGGTTGTCGCCCCAGCTGAGTGCCACCGTGGCGGGTGCCTTCCAGATCGCGGCGCCGCCGGGTGGTACGAGGACGTAGAAGTAGGACGACCCCTGTAGTGAGGCGCCGACGCTGTGCCGGGCCCTGTGTAAGCAGTTCAGGGTGGGCCAGCCCAGATGCTTGGGTAGCTGGATGGCGTCCCAGAGGCGGCCCACGGGGATCGGGGCGAGGGTGCCGTTGTCCCACGCGGCGGTGACGACGTCGAGGTCGGCGCCGGCCGGGAGCAGCCAGTCCAGGTCCGCGCGGGCGATGCGGATCACCGCGTGTCTCCCGTGCGCTCCCGGAGAGCTCGGATGGCGGCGCCCTGGGCTCGCTTCCAGGAGAGACGCAGACGGGTCCCCTTCGGGCAGTAGTCCGTGCGCTGGCAGGGCGGGCAGCAGTTCAGGTGTCCTGTGTACGTCGCGTAGACCCGCGTCGCTGTCGCGTTCAGCTCTGCGGTGGTGGCGCTCATGACTCGATCGCCTTCAGCGGCTCGGCCGTCGCGAGGAGCGCTGCGAGGTGGGCGGGGTCGCACAGTTGCCCGTAGCGCTGCGGGGGCACGGTCCATCGCGTCACGGGGGAGACCTGCTCGCCGACGCGCGGTACGGCCAGGTAGGTGCCCGAGCTGAGCCGGACGGCGTCGCCCTGCCACTCGGCGTCCGGTGCGACGAGTACGTAGTACTGGCCGCTGCCGGTACGGCTGTCGCGTATGACGGGTCCGTGCAGCCAGCCGTCCAGCGCTGCGGCCACGGTTTGCGGGTCGGCGCTGCCGAGGGCGTCGTGGAGGAGCTGGCCGGGTACGCGGATGGCGTCGAAGCGGACGCCGAGGGGCAGGAGTGCGACCCCGTGGTTCGCCCATTCCGCGTGGGCTTGGCGGGGCACAGGATGCGTTGCCGCTAGCCAGTCGGTGACCTGTGCACCGGGCATCATGATCCCCTCACGTTGATCAGTACGTGAGGGGATCGTCTCTCTCTGTGAGCTGTGAGGACTCACAGATTGTGAGCATGATTCTTTGCGAATCCGCTTGACTTCTGGATTAGATGCCTACCCAACGGGCGAAACCAGCGATCGAGTCGTCGGCAGCACGGTCCTGCCGCACCAAAGCCGCAGCCAGATGGCGCGTCGTCGGGTGGAAGCGGGTGTGCACGGGAGACAACCGCCGAGCCTCGGCCAGATCCCTGAACGCCCCATGCCGATCGCCCTCCGCCAGACGCGCCGCAGCCACATCGATGTGGTGGTGACTCGCACGCTCCGCCGGAAGGCCAGCAGGCAGCACCCACTCGGCCTGGTCCTGCTCCTCGCCCCACCCCCGCAGTCGCGCAAGAGCCTGCTCGGTGTCCCCCGAATCGATCAGCGCGGCGACCTCGTGGATCCGCACATTGGTAGGCCCGAACGCCATCTCGTAGTACCCGACATCCCGGCCGCCCAGCATTCCCGTCGCCGCTCGCGCCTCGTCCAGCCGGGCCCATGCCGCTTCCGGGCGGCCGCTCCGGGCCTCCACCATGGCGATCTTCAGCAGCAGCGCGCCGTAGACAGCGGATCCCGCCTCGCTCATGGAGTCCTCCGGAGACAGGCGCTCGACTTCAGCCAGGAGCCCCTCAAGCAGGCGCCGGGCGGAGTTGAAGCTGCCCATGCGCAGCATCGCACCGGCCTTGAGGTAGGCGGCGGTGATCTGAAGAAGGGGGTCCCCTGACCTGTCGGCAGCCCAGTGCACCCGCTCGACGGCCGTCAGGCTGAGATCGTGGTACCCCATCTTGTGCGCGAGGCTGTTCGTCGCCCGGTACCCGCGCGCAAGCCACGTGTACGCCTCACGGCGCTCCCGATCGGTCTCGGCCATCAGGGCCCGGTGCGTCAGTTCCGACAGCAGGCCGGGCAGGAGCGGCCCCATCGGGACGTACTGCCCGGCCTGACGCATCTGGCTGACACGGCCCATCTCCGCTGCCAAGTCCGACAGCGGGCGGGGCGCCACCGTCAGGTCATCGGGGTTGTCGTAGGTCAGCAGTATCCGCCGCAAGTCCGGGATGACCGCTTGCACTTGATCTTCAGTCTCCGCGCCGTTCATGTACGGCTGGCCGGTGATCCTGTCAGGGCCCACGCTCAGAGCCGTGGCAAGCTGCGCGATCAGACCGGGGGCCGGAGTGCGACTGCCTGCCTCGACCTTCTCCAGCAGACTGGGTGAGATCGCTACGCGGCTGGCCAGGGCCCGCGTGGTGAGCTGCCGCATCTTCCGCAGCTCGCGGATCCGCTTCCCGACGTGGTGCATGCCTGCCATGTCGACCTCCTGTGCGTCCGCCATCGTCGCCAGCGTACGGGCGGCATTCGGACAGCGGGTAGCGGCCGAGCAACGAGCCGAAGGGGAGCGGGGCCGGGGCCGTCTGTCGGCGGCGCCCTCTACGCTTGCCCCATGTCCCCCAACTCCCAGCACCGTGGCCCCGTGCGGCCTGCTGCGGCCGTGAACGAGGACATCCGCGCACTCTGGACCGACCCCCGCATCGGACTCACCCACGAGCAGCGCGCCAGATACGAGCACTTGCTCGTCGAGTGGATCACCGCCACCCGCGCCGCACAGATCGTCATCGCCGCCTGACCCTGGACATGACGAAGCGGCCCCGCTCTCCCGGAGGAGGGCGGGGCCGTGGTGTTCAGCGCCAGGGGGTGAGGTCGAGTTCGGCGGGTGGTTCGGGCGCGGGCCCGGCGGGGGTGTCGGGGCCGACGCGGCGGGCCCATCCGTGCAGGTCCAGGTAGGCGCGCGTCAACAGCTTGCGCTGTGTGCGTTCCTCGGTGACTTCCCGGTCGAGCCGGTCGGTGATCGTCTGGAAGTCCGATCGGCGGTTCGTGGCGCGGGACTGCGTCCACGTCAGCAGGCCGACGATCAGGGCGACTCCGGCCGCTGCGAGTGCCCCGACATCCATCAGCGGCCTCTCTTTCTCGGGTGCGCCGGCGGCGGGTCGGCCATGCCGGAGACGAGGACGACGCCGATCGTGAACGCCCCCCACCCGCACGCGCTGCCCACCGCTTCGGGATAGGTGCTCGCCGCCGCCACGGTGAACGCCCCTGACCACAGGCCCGCGGGGAAGCCGAGCGCCGTGTACCCGGCGGACTGGATGCGCGGGCAGCGGACAACCAGGCCGGCCGCGGCGGCGGCGAGGCCGCACACCACCCACATCCAGCCGAGCAGGTCCAGCGGCACGTACCGGGTGATGTGGTCGAGGCTGCGGGCGGTGCCGTAGCGGGGGTTGCCGACGATGCCGAGTCCTCCGTAGAGGGCCCAGCCCGCGCCGACGACGACGAGGAAGGCGCGGCGGCGGGAGACCTCCCACCGTCGCGCCGCCGCACCCCACATCAGAAGCCCGGGGTGCTGGGCTTGTTGGGCACGGCGTAGGTGATGCCCCACGCGCCGAGGACGGCGAGGACGATCGTGACGACCTCACCCGTGGCGAGGGTGCCGTCCTGCGCGGCCGTGACGGCGGCGGCGGAGCCCGCGGCCACACCGGCGACGAGGGACTTGGCGAAGCTGGAGATACGCATGGTCAGGACTCCTTCGGGGCGTCGGTCCACACGAAGCGCGTCGCGCCCTGGTGGCCGTGGACGTGTTCTGCGTGCTCCAGGGACTCCCAGAACACGGTCGACGGGCGCTCGCCGCGCCAGCGGATCGATACGGTGCCGTCGGGCCACACGACTCCGTCGGCGACGGTGCCGGTGCCGGAGATGCCGGTGATGTCGGTGTCTCGTTCGAGGGTGAAGAGCCGGGGTGCTGCCATGCTTGCCTCACTTCTTGGGGAGCTTGAGCTTCTGACCAGGGGTGATGGCGTCGGGGTTCTTGAGGACGTTCAGGTCGGCGATCTCCCGCCAGCGCCCGGCGTCGCCGAGCTGGGCCTTGGCGATCGAGGTGAGGGTGTCGCCCTTGCGGACGGTGTACGTGCTCGTCGGCGTGAGGCGGTCGCGAACCTGGCCGCGCATCCAGTCCATGCCGAAGCCCTTGGGGTCGATCTTCCCGGGCTGCCACTCCAGATGGCCGATCACGGACCGCTCGCCCCACCGGTGCGCCCGGCACAGGGCGGCCGAGACGCGCTCGATCGCTTCGAGCTGGGCGTCGGGCCACGGGTCGCGGCCGTCGCCCAAGTTCACGCACTCGAAGCCGTAGAAGTGCCGGTTGCCGTCCGTGGACGCCTCGTTGTCGGCGGGCAGCGCGCGCTCGTCGATGACCGCGCGCAGGACGTCGTCGTCGCCGAGGCCCGCGTGGTTCGCGCGCCCGTACCCGACGAGGTGCACGACGCCCTTCTTGTCGATGACCCCGTGACACAGCGGGCCAGGCAGCGCCGAGTGCCCGTCGCGGCACAGGCGCACCGACGAGTCCGTGCCGGACGTCACCGTGTGGTGGATCATCACGCCGTGCACGGGCCCCCAGGGACCCTTGTGGTTGCGGTTGTGGCGTGTCCAGGTGCCGACCTCCTTCACGGTCAGGCCCTCGGCGCGGAGAGCCTCGAGGAAGCGGGCGGCGGACAGGGGTGTGGCCATACGGGCCTCCAGACATGACGAAGCCCCGCGGCCAGAGCGGCGGCGAGGCGGGGATGAAGCGGATCTACTGGATGTCGGTGGCGGTGGTGTTCGGCGTGGTCGAGGAGTCGTCGATGCCGGTGCCGCCGGAGCCGGACCAGGTGCCGCGCATGTCGTTGCCGAACCGGTGGATCCCGGTGCCGGAGCTGATGGACAGGCCGCGGACGGCCTTGGTCGTCGAGGAGCCGGGACGGCACTTGTTGCCGGAGATCGCCACGGCTGTCGGGCTGGTGGACACGCGGATGCCGTAGGAGGAGCTGGCGACCCTGTTGGCGCCGTCCACGAAGTTGCTGCGGATCTGCACGTCCGATCCGCCCTGGACGAGGATCCCGGAGTTGGCGGGGTCCCTGATGTGGTTGGCGAGGATCTCGCTGTTGTCGCTGGTGACCATCGTGATCCCGTTGGCCCCGGCGGTCCACACGACGTTGCCGTTCAGCACCGTGTTGTTCTGGTTCTCGGTGCTGATGCCGGTCCCGGCGACGTTGGCGACGATGTTGTCCGCCACCGTGCAGCGCGAGACCCGTTCCAGGCGGATACCGGCCTGCCCGCCGGACGTGCCGTCGATGCTGTTGCCGACGATCGTCAGGTTGAGGATCGTCCCCGTGGCTTCCCCCAGGGCGATGATGGCGTTGTCGTATCCGCCGCCGGAGCGCATCGTGTTGCCGACCACGGCCAGGTTCCGCATCACCTGCGACGCGGAGGTCTGGTTGCCGTTGGGGTCCTTGGTGTCCTCGGTGTCCGCCACGATCACGGAGCGCAGGCGGACACCGCTGCCGCAGCTCACGAAGGTGTTCGAGTTGATCACGGCGTCTTCCCAGTTGTACGCCGACACGGCGTACTGCAGGAGGCCCTCGAAGCTGTTGCCGATCACGCGCACGCGCCGGTGGTACTTCGTGATCGTCGCGGAGTGGCTGCCGATGCCGCGCGGCCACGCGGTGGTGCCCGCGGTCCCGGAAGCACCGAAGTGGCAGCCCAGGATCAGGACGTCCTCGCACGGGGTGTGGTCGTAGGGGCCGAAGCCACCGAAGACACCTACGCTCTTGGCGAGGTCGAGCTGGATGGCTTCGGAGAAGTCCCGGCCGCCGGGGTCGACGTACCCCCTGAACTTGCAGTTCCGGATCACGCCGTGCGACGTCGAGTTCAGCTCGATGGCATGGAAGCCGGGGGTGTCCCGGATCTCCAGGTCCTGGATGACGATGTCCGTGGCGTGCCCGATGGAGATGCACATCGCCGAGCCGGTGAGCCCCGACGTGGTCCCGCGCATGTTCCACAGGCCGCCCTCGATCGTGATGCGGGAGTGCCCGGTGTAGCCGCCGAAGTCCTGCCCGGCATCCCCATTGATGATCATGGTGCCGGAGTAGTTGCGCCGGAACTCCGCGCCCGCCATGAGGGACAGCCTGGTGTTGTTGTAGATGCGCAGGGTCTGGTTGATCAGGTAGATGCCCGGCGGGACGACGACCTGCGCGCCGCCGAGATCCCGCGCCACGTTGAGGGCGAGCTGGATGCCCGCCGCCGCGTCCGCCGTCCCCGAGGCGTCGGCCCCGTAGTTCGTCACCAGCAGACTCGCCGCCTGCTGCATCGAGTTGAGGCGCCCGGCGGTCACGTCCATGCCCGGCTGCCACTGCCCCACAGGTGTCGTCAACGCGCCCCTCCTAGAGTGATGCGATCGCCGGATGCGCCAGCCGCACCGGCGCCCCCGCGGCGTGGGGCTTGGTCACGCCGTTGACGGCCCTGGCCACGGCGAAGGTCTGCCCCCCGCCCGGGGTGCTCAGCTCGGCCCACGAGGCGATGACGGGCAGGGTGCCCGTCGTGCTCGACGACAGAATCGAGCGGGCGCCGAGCGACCCGGCCGCCGTCAGAGACGTGTCGGTGACCTCCTGCTGCCACGCCGTCGGCTCGATCCCCTCGGCCAGCCAGGCTTTCGCGCGCAGGGTGCTCCCGGCGATCTGGAAGCGGAGCGCGAAGCGGGTGCCGGGGCTGTGCGTGAGCCCGGTCGGGTAGGTGATGCCCAGCAGCGTTTCCGTCCCCGCGAGCCGTTTGCGGAGGGTGAGGTTCACGGCCCGGCCGGTGTTGAACTCCAAGCGCGCGAGGTAGGCGTTGCTGGCGTCGGCGTAGCGGCCGACCAGGGCCAGGAACTGGCTGCCCCCGCTGGCGTAGCGGTCGGTGCCGACGGTCATCTTCATGTCGATGTCGGCGGACGGCGCCGGGATCAGGGCGTACCGGGAGACGTTGATGGTGCCCATGGAGACGAGGGCCTGCCCGCCGTAGGCCGCCTTCACCGCGGTGGCGTACCGGTAGAACGTCTCCGTGCGGGCGCCGGACTCGCGTACCGGCCGGGACCAGTCGTCACCGGGGAAGAAGCTGCGGCGCAGGGTGCGGCTCATCTCCAGCTGCACGCCGCCATGAGGGCCGATGTTGCAGATGTTCGCGGGGTTGGTGCCCGCGATCTCGCTGGGGGCGTTGGTCACCGTGAAACCGGCCGCGGTGAGGTTGCGGTGCACGCGGGCCACCAGCTGCGCGTCCAGGCCGCCGAGCGCCGTCGTCGGCTCCCCGTCGGTGCCCACGTAGCCGTGGAAGGAGAGGCAGCGACGGGACGCGGTGACCATGGCCAGCGCGCCAGGCTCGTCGTAGTTCGTCGACGTGATGTGCAAATCCCCGTTGTCGATCGGCTTCATCCCGTCGAGCTCGTAGTACCGCATGCGGGTCCCGGCAACCTCGCGGGCCATCTCCCCGGAGCCGATTTCGATGCCGCCGCCGTGGATGGCGATGGACGCCCACGTGGCGCCGGCCGGGCTGGCGGAGCGGATCTGGTAGTCGACACCGGCCGTCTCGGCCGCACTGAGTTCCGCCCAGTTGTCGTACAGGTCCGGCATCTCAGGCCCCCTCCACGCTGTAGTCGGAGGAGGAGCCGCCGGACGTCGTCCACGTCTGCCCGGAGTCCGCGACGCCCCAGCCGTTCGCCACGTTGCGGCCGTAGGTGTCCTGTACCGCGCTGCCGATCGCGGTCACGCTGATGCGCTCCCCGCCGACGTCGATGAGGATGGGCATCTCGACGGGGTCCGTGGTCCACGCCGGGCCCTGCGTGGTGGCGACGGACAGCGTGGTGGCGGCCGCGTCCACGCTGCTCGCCAGGGCGGAGCCGTCGGTGCCGACCTTGCCGTACACGGTGTGGTCGGCCTGGGCGGTCATCCACGGGCCTGCGGGCGAGCAGTTGAAGGTGATGTCCCACCGCTGCAGGTCGAGGGTCTCCTGCCAGCCCTGCACGATCAGGTCGATGTCGTTGTAGGACACCCACGGCGGGAGGCCGGTGAGCCGGATCATGTCGCCCTCGCGCAGGGCGAGGACGGCGGGGATGAGGTGGGGTGCCTTGTGGAGCATGACGGACACCGCGGGGAAGCGGGCTCCGTCGTAGGTGCCCAGGTGCAGGTGCCAGTGCGCGTGCGCCTCGGGCTGCACGTCATCGTCGAGCGCGAGGGTCTCGGCGGTGTCGTACAGGCCGATGCCGTCCGGCGGGTCCTGCACGGACAGCGGGCCCGCCTCGAGGGCGGCACGCGCCGAGGACCCCCCTTCGCGGGAGATCGTGACGTCGTTGCGCACGGCTTCGTCGTCGTCGACGGGAACGAGCGGGTGGGCCAGGCCCGCGGCGGTGTAGTCGAGGGTGAGCGCGGGTTCCTGGGTGTAGAGGGTGGAGCGGTCACGGTAGATCAGGCCGATCCGGGAGTGGTCCTCCAGCAGCAGGCCGCCGTCGACGTCGGCGGCGGCCTCGAGGAGGGACAGCAGCGTCTCGGAGCGCTGGGCGCCCACGCGTTCGGGGGTGAGCGGGCCCGCGATGCGGCCGATGGGAAGGTTCTCCTCGGTGGCCAGGCGCAGCATCCTCGCCCACGCGGTCTCGCCCGCGTAGCCCTTGTCGGAGCCGGTGTACAGGGCGCTGTTGGCGGTGCGGAGCACGGACAGGTGCCCGAGCGCCCACCCTTCGGTGAGCGGCCCCCAGGTGGCGGTGACGGCGGTGACGGCTCCGGCGGTGCCGGTGAAGCTGCCGCTGAGGCTGGCGGCGTCGCCGCCGACGTCCTGGACCGCGATTCGCCAGTCGGTGCTGCTGCCGGTCTCGCGCGCCCACAGGCGCAGGCGCACCCAGCCGTGGAAGATGTCGCTGCCGAGGCCGACGACGCGGAAGATGATGTCCGTGCCGGTGGCGTCGTAGCCGTAGATGCGGGCGGCGCCGGCGCGCATGGCGATCACCCATCGGCGCACGGTGCCCGTCGTCGACACCCCGATCACCTCGGCCCACGGGCCCGTGCCGCTGGGGATCTTGTCGTCGGCGTTGTAGACGAGCTCCATCTGCCACTGCCCGGTGCTGGTGTGAGCGGGCACGACCGCCGCCAGGGTCCCGGCCGGGCCGAGCCGGGGCAGGGCGCGCGAAGAGGGCAGCGTGTCGACCGCTGCGAACTCCACGCCGGTCAGGGCGGCGGGGGTGACGCCGGGGATGGGCGAGTAGGCGCGGGAGGCCTCGCGGTCTTCCTCCATCGGCCAGTACGCGCGCGGGGTGCCTGAGGGGATCCGGCGCCGGAGGGTGGAGTCGAGGGGCTTGGCGCCCTGGCCGTAGCGGCGCAGGATGCCCGCGGCTTCCACCGGGGTCCACACATCGGATCCGTCGGGCTGCCATTCGGTGGGCCAGGAGGCGATCTCCCCGACGAAGCGCGGCTCACGGTCGCTGATCGCCGCCGCCGCGGTGAGCGCCCACGTCCGGCCGGCCGCGTCCGTGAACCCGGTGGCTCCCGCCGTCTGCGCGGTGAAATCCGGGCTGGCTACCACCGTGCCGTCGATGCCGGAGCGCACCTCCGCGGCGTACACGCGGCCCTCGATGGGGCGCCGGGGTGCGGTCAGGGTCAGGTCGGTGGGGCCCATGGTGAGCGGCGCGGTCCCGGAGTGGAGGGTGATGGTGCCGGACAGGGTGGAGGTGGTGCCGAACTGCGTCCACGGTCCGGCGAGCGTGGGCGCCCAGTAGAAGCGCACGTCACGGCCGCCGGCGCCGTTGTCGGTGTCCAGGGTGGCGCGCAGGGCGGCGCGGCGCGGCAGCGCGGGCAGCGCCCGGGAGTGGAAGGAGTCGCTGGAGAGACCTCCCCCGGTGGAGTACGTGAAGTACAGCAGGCCGTCGACGAGCTGCAGCAGGTAGGAGCGCTGGTCGCCGGACGTCTCCCACTTGCCGATCAGGGTGTGGGCGCCGGGGGCGTACCAGGAGGCTTCCGCCTCGATGCGCAGGTCGAGGTCGCCGGTGATGTCCAGGGCGGCGGTGTCGGGGGTGGAGGCGTAGGAGTCGGAGGCGCCGGTGAGCTCGAGGTAGGTGACGGTGCCGGGCACGGACACCCGCACGCGGGTGTTGCGGCCGATCAGCCCGTACAGCGGCGACATCGGGTTGCGCGGGCTGTACTTCCCGCCCGCGTTGTTGATCGTCAGGGACAGCTTGCCGGGGTCGGTGCGCGTGCCCTGGTCCCGGCGGCCCACGTCGATCACCTTGGGGTCGCGCACGTACACGTCACCGCTGATGGTGGTCCACACGCCTGCCAGCTGCAGGTCGGTGCGGATGTCCAGCGGGGTGCTGGGGAACGCCACCGTGTTCTCCTTACTTGCCGAAGGCGGTCTGTACGTTGCCGCGGCCGTCGTTGGCGACGATGGAGCGGATGAGCCGCTTGACGGCTTCGGGGCCGTCGACGGTGATGCGCACGTCCACGGCCTGCCGGACAGCTCCGGCCGCGGACGGCCGGGACACGGCGTTCAGGCCGGGCACGTCGACGAGTCCGGCCAGGGAGCGGTTCATGGCCGGGGCGGCGTCCTCGGCGCCCCGGGCGATGCCGGGCGGAATCCACCGGCCGATCTGGTCGGCCATGAGCTTGGAGGGCGAGCCGATCCGCAGGGCCTTGGCGATCGGCCCCGGAATGATCGACTTGGCGAAGCTGGTGAGGCTCGACTTCAGCCAGCCGCCCATTGAGCGCACTCCGGCCATCAGGCCCCTGATCAGGTCCTTGCCCTTGCCCAGCAGCAGGTTCTTCAGGGAGCCGATCGCCGAGGAGATCCGGCCCGGCACGGCGCGGATGAAGCCGAGGAAGGACGACACGCGCGCGGACGCTGCGGACCGGAAGGCGGTGAACGCGGTGAACGCGGTAGTGCGCAGGACGCCGAGGAGGGCGGCGATGGCCGAGCGGACCCGGCCGGGCAGTCCGGCCAGCCACGACACCATGGCGCGCATGGTCGCGATGGCGAGGTCCTTGGCGCGGGTGAACCAGCCGCCGATCATGCCGGGTACCTGGCCGAGCCAGGCGACGGCGGCCAGGACGGCCTGGATCGCGGCGGACACGGCCGTGCGCACGGCCGTCCACGCCATCAAGGTCCAGGCCTTGACGCGGTCCCAGTTGGCGATGACGAGGGCGACCAGGGCGATCACGGCGGCGATGACCCAGCCGATCGGGCCCATGGCGATGAGCCAGGAAGCGGCGATGCGGGCGGCGGACACCATCGCCATCGCGGCCATCGCCACGTACCGGGCGATGGTGACGGCGGCGACGCGGATCATCGTGGCCAGCCACGTCGCGGTGGTCCGCGCGGCCGCCATCGCCCACGCCGCCGCGGTCCGGGCGGCGGAGGCGACGGCGCGGGCGGCGATGCGGGTCTGCGCGGCGATGCTGGTGGCCGCGGTGCGCACCCAGCTGCGGGCCAGCGTGCCCAGGCGGGAATTCAGCAGGTCGCTGGCGGTGTCGACCGCCGAGGAGGCGGCCCGGAAAGCCTTAAAGGCGATGACGCCGGTGAGGATGGCGGTGGCCAGCGCGGTCACGGCCTCGGGCGGAAGCGCGTTGATGATCCGCGCCAGGGCCATCGCGACGGTGGCGGTGACGCTGATCAGCGGGGCGAGCGCCACGACCAGGCGCAGGGCGGCCTGCGCGAGGGTGCCCAGGGTCTGCCCGCCCTGGCGGGCCAGGGCGATGAAGTCGGCGAACCCCTGGGAGTCGCTCAGGCCCTGCCCCCAGCGGGCGAACGCGGCGGTCGCTTCCTCGAACCCGCCGGACATCTCGTCCGACAGCGGCAGGAACGCCTCGATGATCCCGCCGATACCGACCGCGATGTTCTTCAGCCCGGACAGGAAGGACTTCAGGTTGCGGCCGGCGACCTTGGCCATGGACTCGGCGAACGCCTGCAGGCCCTTGCCGCGGGTGCCCCGGTCGATCTCGTCGACGAACTCCCCGAACACCTTCGAGGCTTCCTTGACGAAGGGAGTGAGCAGCGGCAGCAGACGCCGGGCGACCTGCAGTCCCTTGGTGAACACCGGCATGGTGCTCGAGGACAGGCTGTCGGACCACGCCGAGTAGTCCTTCTTCAGGCCGATGAACTCCTTGGCCATCGCCCGCGTGTGCGGGGGCATCGCGGCCAGGGCGTCGGTGTAGGCCTTCTGCTTCTCCGCCGCGTCCTCGGCGCCCGCGGCCGCCGCCTTCTCGGCCTCCTCGGCGAGCGTGGCGGCCTCGGCCACCGATTCCATCTGCGGGCCGACCGCCATCTGGAAGGCCTTGGCGGCGATGCCCGCGGTGGCGAACGCGGCCGCCATGCCGCCCACACCGGCGGCGACGGCGGCCGCGGCGGGCACGCCGATGCCCAGCCCTGCGACGGTCTTGCCGAGGCCGCCGAGGATGCCCTTGGCCCGGTCGGCGCCGGCGCGCAGCTGGTCGGTGTCGATGCCCAGGCGCACCGTCATCGAGGCGAGGGTGGCCACCGGCCATCACCCCCTCGCCCGTTGTTCAGTTGTTGGTGATCACCTGCCCGCCCAGGGCGACGTTCGCGGCCATGGCCTGCCGGAACAGCTCTTCCGGGCTCTTGCGCACGCGGGTGCGGTCCCAGCGCGGGATGAAGTCGCCCAGCGGCGGCGCCTTCTGGTTCTTGCCGCGGTTCACCGCGACGATCGCAGCGGCGACCACCGCGGCCTGGTAGTCGCCGCGGGCCCCGCCGAGGGGACCGGTGATCTGCTCATAGGCGCGCCACTCGGCCAGCTCGGCCGCGCCCATGTCGGCCAGGAGGTGCCGCACGGAGCGGGCGCCGAGGTGCGCGGCCAGCCGGAAGTAGAACTGCCGGGCGGGCCGCGCTCTCAGTTTCCCGCGAGTTCCTTCACGTCGGCCTCGCTCATCCTCGACAGCCGCGTGGCCACGTCGCACACCCGCTGAAGGGCTGTGGCGCTCTTCTCGCCGAGCCGCTTGGCTTCGGCGACCGACCGGAACAGGGGCTTGCCGTGCTCGTCGACGATCGTGGCCGCGGCGAGCCGGGCCCTGAACCCCTCCAGCCCTTCCATGCGCACGGAGGCGCCGTCCTTGCCGAGGAAGGCGGACTCGAACTTGTCGCGCTCGGTGCCCGGCATCTCCCGCACGCGCACGGTGCCGCCCCACTCAGGCACGTCCACGTCCTCGTACTTGAGGTCGTCGGCGGTCAGGATCTGCTCTGCGGACAGGTATCCCATGCTCAGGCTCCCGTGGTGATGGTCGGCTTGCCCGACACCTTGAAGGTGAGAGACGCGGCCAGCTTGTCGTCGTGCGGCGCCTCGGGCTCGAAGTTCGTCAGGATCGCCGCGAACGCCCAGGAGCCGAGCGTGCCCGGCCACACCACCTTGTAGGAGCGGGGCAGGGCGTCGGCGAAGTCGGCGAACAGCGCGTCGTGTTCGCGCGGGTCGTAGTTGACCTCGATCTCGACCTCGCCGCCGTCCTTCAGGCCGCCGATGAACTCCCGCCACCCCTCCGGGCTGTCGTGGGCGGTGACGTCGTAGGTCTCCCGCTCCACCCCGGGCGGGGTGATCTCGGTGACGGCCGCGATCGGCGAGAACGTCTCGGTGGGGGTGGCGCCGTCACCGCGCTGCAGCTGCGTGCCGAACGCGTCGAGTCCAGCCATGGCTTCCTCCTTCAGATCCTGGTGAGCCAGACCCGGTAGGACACGTTGACGTGCCGGATGTCGGGGTCGGGGTCGCGTACTTCGGTGTGCTGGGTGTGCGCGATGGACACGTCCCGGTAGCCGGTGACGGTCAGCGGCTGGCGGTCCAGGGCCACGTCCAGAGCGGTCAGGACCGCGGCGGCCTCACGAAAGCCCCGGTACTTCGACCACACGTGCAGCACCACCGCCACTTCCAGGCCGCGCTGGTTGTGGGCGTCGTCGGCGGTCTCGGTGATCGACCCGAACGACACGTAGGGGTGGGCGGCCTGCTCCGGTACCTCGTCATACACCCCGGAGACGAGGGCCATGAGCGGGCCGTGGCCGGTCAGCTTGGCGTACAGGGCCGTCTGCAGCGGCCACAGCGCGGACGTCACGGGGCGGCGTCCGCGCGCACGATGCCCAGGGCCTGCAGCTCGGGGCTGTCGTCCATCATCTGCGGGTAGACCGCTTGCAGGCGGGCCAGGTCTGAGTGCCCCTCGCCGTTGTCGAGGTCCCAGGCCACGTAGCCCACCAGCTGCTCGCGGCCCTGGTCGCCGAGCCGCATGTAGACGGGCAGACGGATCTCGCGGGGGGTGTCAGCCACGACGTTCACCTCCCTTCCCGTGCCTCGGCGCGGGCGATCTTGCGTTCCAGGCGGGCGATGTCCCGCTCGGCTTCGGCCTTCTTCTCCCGGGCGCGCGCCAGCTGGCGGCGCCAGGCGTCGAGCAGCGGCATCACGCACCCCCGCCCAGGCGCCGGCGGACCGCGGCGCGGTAGGTGCGCACGACCTGGCGGCGGTGCTCGGTGAACGCGGGCACCAGGTAGGGCTGATCGGCCATGCTCGAGGTGCCCTTCTCCACGTACAGGGCGTACTCGAGCTGGTCGGACTCCCACACGCCGACCTCGGCGCGTCCGTACTGCTCGCTGATCCGGTGGTCCAGGGCCTGCCACAGGTCGCCCTGGTCGCGCGGCACCCGGTCCTCGGCGGAGTCCTGGACGTTTTCGGCCCACTCGTGGAGGGTCTCGGTGCGGGCCTCGCGCATCGCCTCGGGCACGCGTGAGACGGCCCGCAGCGCGCGACCGAGGCCGTCCAGGCGGGCGCGGCGGGCCATCAGGGCAGCTGCAGGACGGCGACGGTGACGGAGGTGGCGGCGCTGTAGGTGATCGCAGCGCGGCCCGTCGCGGGGTCCCGGTAGGTCGGCTTCAGCGGTACGAACGCGTCCCCGCCCGCGGGGATGGTCTGGGCGGCGTCGGCGATGGCCAGACCGCCGACCGTGCCCGGGGTGGTGAGGGTGACGGTCTTGGACGAGGCGTCGTCGTTGCGGACGTGCAAAACCAGCTTCTCGCCGGTGGGCGCCTGGTCGCCGCCGCCCGCGGCGTTGGCGTAGGTGGGCTGCAGGCCGCCGAGGGCGACGGCCTGCGCGGACAGAAGGGCCATGAGCAGAACTCCTTACTGGTGCTGGCGGGCGGCGCAGTCGGCCCGCAGGTAGGTGCCCGGCTCGGACGGCTCGAAGACGGCCGTCACCTCCAGGGCGGGCCCGGCCGTGCGGCGCAGTTCGTCGCCGCGGCGCACGTCCGCGCCGGGCAGCAGGTAGACGATGTGGGTGAGGTCGGCCTCGGCCTGGTCGGCGGTCTGCCGCTCGCGCGCCGAGGGCTGCGAGAGCCGGGCCCGCTGCGTGGACTGCACCACCCACGTAGTGTCCTGCCCGCCGCCCTCGTCGTCGACGGTGACGTGCCGCCACACCTGCACGCGCGTGTTCAGCAGGTGTGCGGCGCGGCTCACCGGAACCTCACCATGGAGGTGCCGCCGCCGAAGCGGGCGGCCAGCTGCTCGCGCAGGTACTGCGGGAGCTCGATCTCGGTGATGCGGCCGCTGTCGCCGTAGGTCACTGCGTAGTCGCCGATGCGCTCGGAGCGGATGTCCTTGGCGGCCAGGCCCTCCCCGTCGGGCTGCGCCCGAAGGTGCACCAGGACGGCGGCCGCGATCCGGCACACCAGGCCCACCAGGTCGGCGGGGACGGCGGGCAGGCCGTGGGTCTGGGTGACGGTGACCTCGGACGGCTCGCCGCCAGTGGACCAGCCGCCCGCCAGCCACAGCCGGTTCGAGCGCAGCCGCCAGCCGGTCACCGGCTGTCCGTCGGCTTCGACCGCGCTCACGGACTGGATGGGCGGGCCGGGCAGGGTCAGCCACGGCCCGGCGGCGCCTTCCAGGACGAGCGTGGAGGTGGTCTGGCTGATCGGGACGCCGGCCGCTTCGCGGACCGCGGCCGATGCCTCCTCGAGGAACACCCCGACCAGCGCCACCTCTTCGGGGGCGATGGCCAGGCCGCGGGCCTCCAGGTCGGCCACCGTCGCCAGCGGGTCCAGTGCCACGGTGGCCTCCCCTCAGCGGGCGTCGGCAAGGTCGATCAGGTCGTCCTTGGTCAGGTTCGCCGCGTCCTCGGCGGACAGGTGCCCCTGCGCGACCACGTAGGAGATCCACTCGGACTTGTCCGCGTCCTCGCTCGGGCGCCCGTCCGCGGCGGTCGTCCGGGCGCCGGGATGGCCGGCCACCACCGGCTGCTCGGGCTGCTCGGGCAGGTCCATCAGGTCGGCCTTGCTCAGCGCGTCGGCCTGTTCGGGATCCATGCCGTGCACGCCGACCGCCCACCCGACCCACTCGGCCTTGCGCGCGTTCTGCGCCGGGCGCGGCGTGCGCCCCTCGGTGAGCGCACTGCCCGCCCGCGTGCTGGGGTCGCCGCCGCTGTCGGGCGTGGCGGGGCCGGTGCCGGTGTAGGGGGAGCCGTCGGCGTTGACGCGCCGCAGGAGTCCCTTGGTGAGCCGATCGGCGATCGGCTCGGGCAGCGGCAGGTCCATCTTGATGATCTGCCCGCCCTCGCCGCGGACGTGGATGTGCTCGCTCATGTCAGGTGTTCCTCGGGATACGGAAGGCGGTGATGGTCCCGGCGACGAAGCCGGCGGCGATGTCGACCAGGAGCGTGCCGTCGTTCTGCAGGAAGCGGCCCGACTCGAACGGGCCGATCCAGCGGGTGGCGTTGTTGCCGACGGCGACCACGAGGTTGCCCATGCCCGCGGCGATCGCGGGCGGGTTGTCCCCGGCCAGCACGGTGACGTTGCCGCCGGTGGATCCGGCGGTCACCCGCAGCAGGGTCAGTTCCGGGACGGCCCGCCCGTTGGGGCCGGCCGCCGGGATGACGTGCCCGTTGCCGACACCGGCGTTGGTCGCCGTCCCGGCGGGGTCGGCGATGTCGGCGTTGGGCAGCAGGTTGGAGTACGCAACAGCGGTGCGTGCCATGGCGTTCAGCCTCCGATCAGGGGGTGGCGTCGATGTAGGCGACGGCGATGCCGTCGGGGCGGACCAGCTTCGCCCCGTACAGGGCCAGGCCCTTGACGGCGTCGCTGAAGGAGGACTCGGGCCGGTAGGCCTCGGTCTTGTTGATCTGCTCGGCGAAGGAGATGGCGCCGTTCACCCCGGCCTGCACGACGTGCACGCCCGCGGTCGGCTCGGGGGCGTTGTTGGACTCGTAGATCTCGAACCCGGCCGCACGGCCCACGGCGCCGTTGCGCAGGGCCTCGGTCTGGCCGGACTTGCCGTAGTCGGTGAACCGCTCGTCCAGGAGCAGGGAGGCGTAACCCTCGGGCGGGACGATGCAGTACCGGCCCGCGGTGGGGGCGTTCGCCCGCTTCAGCTTGGTGCGCAGCGGCACCAGGATCTTGGCGTAGAAGTCGCCGGGCGTGGTGTGCACGTTGATCGGGGCGCCCGTGCTGCCGAGGGTGTTGGCCGGGACGGCGCCGGTGTAGAACCCGGCCACGTAGCGGTCGGTGTCGTCGGCGAGCGCGTGCGCGGCCTCGTTCATGGCCTGCGGCATCACGCTGCCCTTGGCCTGCCGCTTGTCGACGTCGTCGACCTTGAACGCCCAGTACTTGGACTGGTCCACGACCAGGGTCCGCTGGGCATCGGTGAGCTCCTCGGGCACGATCACCGTGCTGTTCGGCACGTAGGTGCCGATGGTCGGGCGGGAGATCGAGGTGATGCGGACGGTGTCGCCCGCGTCGGAGATCTCGCCCTCGTAGTCCCGGTTGACGACCGTGGGCCCGGCATAGACCAGCTCGGTGCGCCAGGCGACGAGCAGGCGTGCCGACCAGACTTCCGGCACGAAACGGCGGATGGACATGGGGTGTGCTCCTGTCAGCCAGTGCCCAGCAGGTCGTCCAGGCGTCCGTCGTCCTGCGCCTTGACGATCTGCTGGGGGGTCATCTTCTTGAGGTCGCTCTGGGTGAGCTGCTTGGGCCTGGACGCCTTGCGCGCCGCTCCGCCGTCGCCAGTGCCCTGGAACCTCTTGGCCGTTGCGGCTGCCAGGTAGGGCTTGGTCTTGATCAGGTCCTCGATCGCTTCAGTGATCTCGTCCTCGTCGACCTGGCCGTCCTCGTCCACCTCGAATGCCGAGAGGTCCAGGAAGGTCAGAGCGTCCTTGGGGTCGGCCAGGCGGCCCTTGGCCGCGGCGCGAACCTCGGCCTTGAGGATGCGCGCGTTGGCGGCGGCGGTCGCGGCCGCGGCCGCCTTCTGTACCGCGTCGTCGTCCCCGCCGCTCTTGTCGGCGAGCTGCTGTTCCAGCGCGCGGCGCTTGTCGCGCTCGCTGCGCCACTTGCCCTTCATCGAGGCCAGGGCCCGCTTGCCCGGATCGCCGAGCTTGTCGGCGCCCTCTGGGTCGCCCTCGCCCTCGGGGTCCTCCTCGCCCTCGGGGTCCTCCTCGCCCCCGCCCTCGGGGTCGCCCTCGGGGTCCTCCTCGCCCTCCCCTTCGGGGTCGCCCTCACCCTCGGGGTCCTCGGCGGCACCGAGGATCGGCCAGATCGGGTACAGCTCGCCCTCGTCCTCGCCGGGGCGGGCCTTGCGCCAGCCCAGCGCGCGGGCGCCGGTGTGCGGGTGAAGGGGCAGGGATGCAGGCATGGTGAACTCCCGTTGCGGGGTGGGGGCCGCGCGTTGCGCGCGGTCAGACGATGTAGCCGTTCTTCTTCAGCAGCCGGATCGCGTGCGCCCGGTCGCCGTCGGCCAGCCGATAGATCTCCTCGGGCATCAGCCGCGGGGAGACGGCCCGCGTGCGGCCGCTGGTGGCTTCGCCGAAGCGGACCCCGGCGGCCTTGGCGAACCGCGCGCGCTGGCGCCCGTACAGGCCGCGTCGCGTGGTGCCCTCGGAGGTGGTCTGCACGCGGCGCCTGTAGTAGGTGCCGCTACTCATGCCGCGGCGGGCGTTGACCAGCTGGGCGATGTCCGCGCCGTCGGCGATGGCCTGCGCGCCGGCCGCGCCGAACGTCCGGCGCAGCTGCTCGGGGTCCATGCGCGCGGCCAGGTCCTCGGGCAGATCGGGCACCCACAGATCACCGGGCCGCTTGGGGGCCATCGTGCAGTCGCACCGCGGATGCCGCAGGAACCCCTCCGACAGCGAGTACTCGCGTCCGGCCAGGATCAGGCAGCGCGCGCACGCGGGCATCTCCACCACCCGCACGTAGGACACGACGCGCGGGCGGGCGATCATCCCGGCCATGTCGGCGATACGGCCCGCGTCCGCGATCAGCGAGCGCGTCACCATCTCCAGGAACGCGGCCCCCGACAGGATCGACAGGGCGGTGGAGAAACCGCGGCGCAGCCGGTTGAAAGCGATCAGCAGCGGATACAGCAGGGGCAGGTCGCCGGTGGCCGCCACCGCGGCCCCGGCGTCCACGGTGCCCTCGCCCTCGCCGGCCTCGCCCGTCAGCCACGGCTCCGCGCTCGAGGCCGCGGCCAGCTGCCCGGCGCGGATCAGCTCGGCGGCCAGGGGCGCCCGCGCCAGCCAGGACGCCTCCAGGTGCTCCTCGTCGACGCCCGACCACACCGCGCGCACCGCGGCCGCCGTCGCCGCGGCCTGCGCCGCCCGCTGCTCCTGGTGCTGCTGCGCGGACGCAGGCGGCGTCACGCCGCGTCCTCATCGGGTACCGGCTCCTCCTCCAGCTCCGGCCCGCCGCCCTCCCCCGGGGGCGCGCCCTGGCCCAGGAGCCGGGAAGCGGCGGCCACCGGGTCGAGCTCCATCTCCCGCTCGCGCATCTCCGCCACGTCGGCGACCTCGGTGGGGGTGAGCCCGTAGCGCAGGGCCAGCCACTCGAAGGGGAACCCGATGTCCTTCAGCTTGACCAGGGAGTCCGCCAGCTGCGCGTGCGAGCGGGACTCGGAGTCCGCCCACAGCACCGCTCCGGCGCGCATCGCCTTGGCCTTGGCCTTCTCGTCGCGCGCGAGCGCGATCAGGCGTGCAACCTCCCGCAACCCCTGCCCGGACCACAGCTTCTTCTCGTCCACCCGCTTGACCAGACCCGTCTCGGCGGCCAGCAGGGCGCCCTCGGCCAGGTTGGCCATCTTCCCGATCAAGTAGTGCTGCGGGGTGCGGGTCTGCGCGGCGAGGTGGCCAACCGCGACCTCGATGATCTCGGTGTACATGGCCAGGTTGGCGGCGGACCACTCGGCGATCCGGGCGTCCTTGCCGGTGATCCACGCCACCCGGTCCACCTGGAACTTGTCCAGGTCCACAGGCTGCTTGCCGATGATCTCCCCGGCCGCATTCAGCTTGGGAATCATCGGCCGCTCGGCACCCATGATGACGCGCTGCGGGAACGACGCGGCATCCGAAGCGGTGAAGAGCTGCGCCCAGACCAAGTTGATCGCGTCCTGCATGGGCACGACCCCAGCGACATCGCTGATCGGCTCGTCGACCAGCATGGGCTTGTTCGGCAGCTCCACCATCGGCACCACACGCATCGGGTTGGGCTGCGGATTCGGCTCGGTGTCCAGCTCCCGCGGCTCCCAGACGCTGCGCCGCCGCTCCTCCCCGGGCGGAAGCCACAGCCGCATCGCCTCGTCCACGTCCGCCAGCTGCGGCGACTTGTCCTGACGGGACAGCGGCCGGGTGAACTTCCACACCTCATCCGGCAGATAGAGGGTGGCGAAGTCGGCGTTCCCGTCCTGCCACCGTTTCAGCGCGGCCCGACGGTGCCGGCGCGAGCCGGGCTCGTAGGCGACGATGCACTGCCCCGCGTCCTCGAACGTGACCACCGGCATGTCCGGATCATCCGGGTCGCCCCACACCAGGACGAAGGAGCGGCCCGACAGCACCGAGCCCAGGAACCCCAGTTGGCTGTCGGCGTCCAGCCCGTTGACCTGCCACACCTCCCACAGATCCTTGTCCGCCTCCAGCTCCCCGGCCGCCTTGAAGCCAGTCACCGCCAGGCGCTCGATCGGCGAGTCCCCGACCACCTGCACCCAGTTGTCGCTGAAATCGCGGTAGCGCTCGCCATGGAACTTGGCGAACTCCTCGGACGCGAACCGCAGCGGATGCTTGCCGCGGTAGTAGTCGTTGTGCCGGTCGATGTCCGCACGGCGGCGGATCAGCTCGCCTTCCAGCAAGCTGACCAGCTCCAAGGCCTGCTCAAGGGTGGCCACCAGACCCCCTCTCACTTGCCGTAGTAGTAGGACACTTCCTGCTCCGCCAACCCTGCGGCGATCACATCGCCGAGGGCCTCGTGGGCGAGGACCGAGGCCACACAGACATCGATCTTCTGAGCCGGGCTGGCCTTGCGCAGCACGTACAGCCCCGAGGGCCGCTCGGCCATGCGCGTGTTCTCCACGTGCGACTGCGTCACCGCACACCCGTCGTGCGTGAACGCGGCCGCGCGCGACCCCTCGGTGTTCCGCTTCACCACATCGGTCTTCAGCCGCTCGGCCGCCGCATGCATCTGGATCATGCGGCGCGTGTACCAGCGCACCACCCGCTCCTCCCCGTACAGGTCCACCCACTCATCCACCTCGGTGTCCCAGTACGGCGGATCCGCGTACAGGCGCACCACGTCGTAGCGGCGCATGAGCTGGTCCATCGCCGCGCGCACCTCCGCGCGCGGCACCTGCCCCCCGTAATCGGCCGGGTTCCAGATCGTCGGCTCGTCGTTCGCGCCGAACACCGGCGTGAACTGGTAGCCGTCCATCGTCTCGGCGCGGATCGCGGTCCAGTCGTCCATGTCCGAGCCGTCGAAGCCGAGCACGATCCGCGTGTACGCGCGCACCCGCCGCAGCTTCGCCTTCGCCGCCCACTTCGAGCCGTCCAGCCACCCCGCGGAACCGGCGACGCACCGGTTGCCGAAGAACCGCTCGGCCTGCGCCGGGTCCTTCTCCAGCAGCTCGCTGGCCTCGGCCTCGATCGCGTCCAGGTCCACGTGATCCGAGCCCGCGTAAACGATGGTGTGGATCTTCCGGCGGTCACGCTTGTTGCCGTAGGACAGCGTCTTGGGCGCCTGCGGGTGATACCGGAAGATGTCGCGCGCCTTGGACTCGCTGGTGCGCTGCGCCACTGAGTCCTCGGACGGGTCCCAGCTGTTCGTCGTCTCCAGGGCACGGCCGCCCATGCCGGCCAGGCCGCGGCGCTGCGTCTCGGCGACCTTGCGCAGCTTGTTCGCCTCGTTCCACGTGCCGGTCTCGTCCTGCACGGCCGTGGTGATGGGGTTGCCGAGGCGGGACAGAGCCGAGCTGGTGACGACGTCGATGCGGCCGCGGTCGCCGATGCGCACGAACTCCTCGCCTACGCGCAGCTGCTCGACGAGCGGGCCCTGCCGCACCATGTTCTGCAGCGGCCGGTAGACGTTGGCCACCTGGTCCTCGGACGTCGCGGTCAACTGGATCAGCGGGGTAGGCCACGGGGTGCCCATGGGCTCGCCGGGCTCGTACTCGTACCACCAGCCGCACGCGCAGCCGTGGTCCTTGCAGCGGAAGCGTTCGCTGCCGCGCGCCCAGCCGTCGAACACGACCGGGCCCGCGGCTTCGGCCAGGACGATGGTCGCCGACCACGGGCCCTTGCCGGTCTTCTGGGGTGCCACGACCTGCGAACGCCGGTAGTGGAACGCGGGCGCCAGCTGGCCCACGGTCGCGGTCGGCTTCACGCGGTAGTGGTTGACCGTGCACCACAGCTGCCACGGGTACAGCTCCATGTCCTCACCGGCGCGGAAGCCGTCGGGCACCGGGCAGTGCGCTTCGATCCAGTCCGGGACGACCCACAGGGTCGGGAAATCGACGACGAACCCGAGATCAGGCGCCTTCGTCACGGGGCACGACCTTGAGCCGGTCGCGCGCGCTGCGACGGCGCGGCGCCTCCGGTGCCGGGGCCGAGCTCTCCTCGACCTCGTCGGCGGGGGCCACCTTCCACCGGTTGCGCAGCATGCCCTGCACGGACAGGCCGAGGCTGTCCAGGTAGCCGCGCACGACGCGCTGCAGGTCGGTCTTGGCCTCGGGCTGCTCGACCAGGGCCAGGGTGCGCACGAACAGCGCCACCTCGTACTCCTGGTTGAGGGCCTCCCACGCGACCGCCTGGGGGCGCGACCACAGATCGGCCCACAGCGCGTCCTCGCGCGGCGTCATCAGCTGCAGCGGAAAGGCCGGCGCATCACCCTGGCGCCCCTCAGCGGGGAGCGTGGTCCATCCGGCCTTGTCCGCAGGCCGGTTGCGGCGCAGCGCGTTGGGGTCTGGCGGCGGACCGGAGACAACACGGGCTCCCCCACGGGGCATAACGATCACTCCTCGCCGCTGCGTTGCGCAGCACCGACCGCCGTCACCTTGCGTGACGGTCACGACCTTCTGAACCTGACGGACCTCCGAGAGCCCTCCCCGGCGTTCCAGAACCCCTAGTCAGCAGGGGTCACCCCCCACCCCCGCGCGATCCCCTGACCTGCGCGTTCACATCCCATGGGGCCTCTGGCCTGCATGTATGCCTCACGGTGACGGTGGCCGGTCGTTCCAGCCTCCGGGCTGATGCCTCGCTGTCTCACGCGAGTGATGAGCCTTGGTCATGGCCTGAAGGTTCGCCCAGTCGTGGCCCCTTGGCCCCAATGGACCTAGGCCATCCCTGTGGTTGACCTCTGTGGCCCTAGGCCTGAGCAGGGGAGACAGAGCCTCGCACTCATCGCATTCGCAGTAGGGGTGTGCTCGCAGGTAGGCCGCGCGCGTGCGGGCCCATCGTGCGTCGTAGCCCTTGGACGCAGCACTGGGACGGGCGCGTGCGGCGCGCGTCTGGCAGGTCTCACAGCGCCCCGCAGGGGTGAGGGTGGGGCATCCAGGGGTGGGGCAGATCTGCATCGCTCGACGCGGCATACGCGCCTCCGGGTACGACAAAGGCCCCGCACGGGGCGGGGCCTTGGGTGTCTGCGTGTGCCGGTTGAGGGCACAGTTGTACACCGGGATCGTCACACAGTGTCTGACCTGCGGTCAAGCGGCGGCGCGCTGCTGGCGCTTGACGGCGAGGGCGGTGACATCGGTGACGGCGTAGTACGGGTGCCGGTCGGTGCCGCCGGAGCGCCGGAGCTGGCCGCGGTAGACGAGGTTGCGGAGGGCTCCGGCGGTGATGCCGAGGACGTGGCGGGTCTGGGCGGCGGTGAGCTGTCCGGGGCGGATGATCTGCGGCTCCATGCCCCCATGATGCGGCTACTCGCGCAAGATGACGTCGGCGTAACGGCTTCCCTTCCCACTGGGATCTCTTTCGCCCCTGACGACCCAGAGGCCGTGCTCCTCGCTCTCAATGGCTAGCTCCGAGATCTCAGGAGAGGCCAGATAGACGATCTGCCCGTCCGCGAGGCAGTCGCTGGAGGCAAAGCAAACACGGTCTCCTGTGCTGATCGCTTGGTCGAACCTGTCCACGTTCCAGTGATCTGCCATTGCGCCGTCCTCTCTGTGGAACTTCAAGTCTGCTCCTGCCGTGAGGCGCCCGCGCGTCAGCGGGTGCCTGCTTCGTGGGCGCGTCGCCAGGCGTTGTGGGCGCGGCGGCCGACGCGCAGCCGGAGCCTCTTGCCGCGGCAGCGCGGGCAGGGGCGTTCCTTGCGGAAGCGCGTGGTCTTGCCGGTGCCCTTGCATCTGCGGCAGGGCCCGAAAGGGCGGGCCCAGCACAGCGCGGCGTAGGCCAGGAGGACGGCAGGCAGGGCAGTCATAGCGAGCAGCATGGGGTGGGTGTCCTCTCGCTGTTCCGGGGTGTTTCCGGGGGTCTGGGCGGGCCCCTGCTAGACGCTAGGTGCCTGTTCAGGGGCCGTTTCGGGTGCTAGCGGGGCTGCTAGACCTAGCGGGTTGGGGTGCTAGGTCTAGCGGCCCGTTCTGGGCTACGCGGCGGCCCGGTCGGCGTCCCGGCGGGCGACGGCGGCCACGATGTCGGCGCGCTTGATGCCGCGCCGGTTCTTGCCTCCGCCGTCGTCGGCGGTGCCCCACACCTGCCCGACCTTGATGCCCCAGGGCTTGAGCGCGGCCGTGACGTTCTCGGCGGTCCATCCTCCGTAGACGTCGGGACGCAGTTCGGTGAGGCGGGCGGCGATGCGCTCGTTCCACACCTGCTCTTCGCTGGCGCTGACGGACTTGAGGATGTCGCCGAGCAGGTCCATGCCGACGGTGGCGGAGGGTCCTTGGCCGAGGGCGTGGCCGGTGATGTTGCCGTAGTCCTCGCGCAGCTGGCGGGCGCGGACGACGACGGCTTCTGCGGCGGGGCCGTCGACGAACGCGGACGCGGCGATGACCGGATCGTCGCCTTCGCCGGACATCCAGCAGATGCCGCGGTCGGAGCGGGAGAACATGGTGGCGCGGATGCCGGCCTTGTAGGCGCCGGTGCCCAGCACCATGTCGTTGGCCTGGTGGTTCATCACCTTCAGGCAGAAGCGCAGGATGGCGTTCGCGGAGATGCCGGGCGGCAGGCTCTTGGCGTCGGGGCGCTGGGTGGCGAAGATCCCGATGATTCCGAGGGCGGGCCCGCGCTTGGCGATGTCCGTGCAGATGGACTCCAGCTCAGCGCCGTACTTCTCGTGCTCGAACGGCACCTGGCACTCGTCGAAGCCGACCACGATCGGGTGCAGTCCCAGGGTCTTGTCGTTGGCCAGGGCCGGGGTGACCTTTGACTCGGGGCAGCGGGACTTGGGCAGGTGACGGATCACCTTCGCCCGGCGGCGCAGTTCCTCCTTCAGCTCCCGCATGGCGTGCAGGACGTACAGCAGGTCCTCGTCTTCCTCGCCGGAGCGGTAGCGGTGGCAGACCGGCTCCAGCGGGCCGAGGTCGCCGGTGCCCTTGAAGTCGAAGCCGAGGATCCACGCCCGCGGGTCGAGAGCGGCGATGAGCAGCAGCAGCCTGAGCAGGAACGTCTTGCCCATGCGGGGCACGGAGCCGATGACGACGGACACGAACATCAGGCACACGACGATGTCCCGCATGCGCTGGTCGTTACCGAACACGACGGGCTTGAAAAGGTCGACCTGCCCGTCCTTCAGCAGCGGCCACGGGGGCTTGGTCGTCTCGTTCATCGGCTTGTCGCCCACCCACAGGATCAGGCGGCCCTCGTGCTCCTCCGGGTCGCCGGAGGGCCACACGCAGCCCAGCTTGCGGCGCAGACCGGAAGCGAGGGCCTGGCGCTCCTCCATCACGTCCTCCGGGACCACGCCGTAGGGCAGGTCCAGGTCGGCCCTGTAGCCGGGCCCGTCGCGGGTGATCTCGCTGGTGAAGCGCATGCCGTTCATGTCGCCGCCCTTCTTCACCGCGGCGGAGATCTTCGCGTTGCCGATCGCGTCCAGGGCACGCAGCACGATCGTGCCGGTGAGCTTCTGCAACTCGGTGCGCACCACGGCCGGGCCGATGACCGGGGCGTCGGGCTGCTGACCGAAGTAGCCGAGGGTCAGGACCCCTCCGGCGGCGAACACCCACAGGTAGGCGGGGGCCATGACGTACAGGAACAGGGCGAAGCCGAGGCCGAACACCGCGGCGATGACGGTGACGAAGCCGCGCAGGCGCACGCGTCCGGCCCTCAGGCGGGAGAGGCGCATGTACTCCTCGGCGTCCTCGGTGCGGACGGCGTAGTCCCGCAGGGGCGCGGCCTCGCGGTCCCAGATCCACCGGTTGGTGGAGGCGATCAGGCGGGCGGTGCCGCGTGGGGACATGAGGGTGAGCTGTGTGCCGTACCAGGGGGCGCGGAGGCCGTGGTAGGCGGTGGCGTATCCGGCGTGGCCGGCCGCGCGCTCGACGGTGGCGAGGAAGTCCCGCTTCGAGCGCAGCCATGGGGCGATGACCGGCCGCCGCTTCTCGGTGGTGACGCCGGGGGCGGGGAGCTTGGGGTTGTCGACGGGGACGCTCGGAACGGCGGGGGCGTCCTGGCCGTCCTGGTGCGCGTCCTGCGCGTCCTGCGCGTCCTGCGCGTCCTGCGCGTCCTCGGGGGCGTCCTGTGGCGGCTTGATCAGGATGTCGGTCATGCTGGCCTTCCGGTCGTTCTGTTGGGCGGTCCGGGGCCCGGGGGCGGCTCTACTTCTTGGTCGTGGTGCGCCGCCCCCGGGGCGTATTCAGGGGCGGTCGGTGGGTTCCGTGGCGGCGCGGATGATGTCGGCGTGGTCGAACGCGAGCGGTGGCAAGTCGCTCAGGGGCCACCACTGGGCGCGGACGGCGTCGTCTCCCGGCTCGATGGTCGTTCCGGGGAGGACGGTCAGCTGGTAGGCGACGGTGACGTACCGGCCGCGGGGATCACGGTCGGGGGCGTCGAACACGCCGACCTGGTCAAGCTCTTCCAGTGCCGCGTGCACGCCTGCCTCTTCGGCCAGTTCACGGGCGGCGGCGGCGCGGCTCGTCTCGCCCGGGTCGACGTGCCCGCCCGGGAGGGCCCACTGGCCCTGGTGGGGGTCCCAGCCGCGCTCGATCAGCAGGACGTACCCGTCCGTCGTGGTCACGACCACATCGGCGGTGAAGCGGATGGTCTCGAACGTCTCGGTCTCGGTCATGTCCTCTTCTTCCTGGTCGGGGGGCTACTTACGGTTGGCCCGGCGGCGGGCCTTGTCCTCGATGCGCTTCAGCGCCCGCAGGCGCTCGGTGTGGGCGTCGTAGCCGATCGCGGCGGCCCGCTTGAGGCTGCGCACCTCGACGGCGGCGATCTGCGCCCTTTCCCAGGCCGTGTACTTGAGGTCAGCCACGGTCGGTCTCCTCGTCGCCCTGCGGGGCGGTGGCGGCGAGGGTGGCCCACGTGCGGGCGATGTCGGCGTACAGGGCGCCGACGGCGGCCGTCGCGGGGACCTTGTGGCGGTCCTCGCGCTGGCTCATCATTTCGGCGCGGCGCGCCAGGCGGGCCGCCAGGTACATGTACTCCTCGGCCTGTACCTGGCACTCGCTGCGGGGCTTGATCTCGGGGGTCTCCATGGTGTCCCTCCGGGTCAGCCGTTGCGGATGTCGTCGGCGGTGTAGCCGTTGGCGCGGGCCTGCTCGGCGGCGCCGAGTGCGGCGTCCATCGCGCCGACGGCCTCATCGGACTCCAGGCCGTAATCGCCGATGGCCTGCGCGACGAGCTTCGACGCGTCCACGGTGCTCTGCGGGTCAGACATGGTGCTCCTTTCAGGGCCGGTCTCTCCGGCCCCACCGCACCCCCACGGCAACGTTCCATTTGGAACGATGCTGCGGAGGACGGAAGGGCCGGTCAGTGGCCCTTCTGGTAGTCGCGCCACATGCCGCGCAGGACGAGGACGCAGATCGTCAGGGCGACGACGACCAGGCCGAGGACGGCGGCGAGGATCGTCAGGCCGAACACCACGAACATCACCAGGACGACGACCAGGACGAGGGCGAGCAGGCCGAAGCATCCGGCCGCCGCGTAGGTGCCCCACGGGTGCGCCTTGATCGGCTGCTGCGCGGCCGGGGCGGGGTCCTGCTGCTGTGCGGCCTGCTGGGTGGCGAGGACGGCGGCCACGATCCGCAGGACGTCGGTGTCCTGGGCGGCCTCGCGGGCCGCGGCCTCGGCCTTGTCGAGGGCTTCGCTCACAACGTCCACCCCCGCACGGTGCGGGTGAGCCGCGGCCAGGCGAGGACACCGCCGACGGCGACGACGAGCGGGGGCTGCGCGAGGGCGAGGATGGCGATACCGAGGACCAGGTCGAGGAGCGTGGGGACGGCGACCAAGAGACCGAGGAGGGCGCCGAACAGGAAGCGCATCATGCGTATCCGCCTTCCATCGGCGTGGCCGGGGCCGTGCCCTGCTGCCGCTTCGCCTCGCGGGACAGAGCGGTGCGGATGTACGGCTCGGTGACGACCAGGCGCCGGTGCCGGGCGAGATGCTCGGCGATCTCGCGGGCTTTCGCATCCGGTCCCAGAGCGGATGCGGCCTCGACGACGGCGGCCTCGACGGTGACCGGGTGCAGGCCGCTGACCTTGGGCGCATCTGCCGTATCCGGTCGATACACGTCGTGTTGCTCGGGCTGCCGGGCGAGGATGAGGGCCACCTGGACGGCGTCCACGGTGATGCCGTAGTGGCCGAGGATCGCGGCGAGTTCGGCCGGGTGCGCATCGGGGTGCGCATCCGCTGCCAGGCGTACCGCATCGTCTTGGCTCATGGCGGCGAGCTTGCGGGCCAGGATCTCCTCGGCGGTCTCCGTTCGCACGGGCACCGGCTCCGGGCGGGCAGGCTCCGGCGCCGCGGTGAGCATGCCCGCCAGGGCTTCGTCGGCGCCCTGCCGCAGCCGCTTGCGCTGGTCCTCGATGAGGCCGGCGGCCAGCTCGGGGTCGTCGACGCCGATCTGCTCGGCCAGCCTCCAGGACTTGCGCAGCGCGTCCTCGCGGCGGCCCTCGTCGGGGTGCCGGTCGGCGACCGCCCGCTGGTAGGCGAGGCGCTGCACGGCGGTGGCGGTACGGCGGCGGGCTTCGGCGTCGACGCCGGTGGTGTAGATGACGATGCGGCGGGCGATGAGGCCGAGGCCCTCGGCGGCGCCGCACATGGCGAGGGGGGTGGCCGCGTACACGATCTGTTCGGTGAGGCCGTCGGCGACGGCGACGCCGACCAGGGCGGCGGCGGCCGGGGCCAGCCACAGCCCTGCGCGGACGACGCGGGGGGTGGCCTGGCCGAGGAGGGTGAGGGCGAGCATGGTCAGGGCGAGGACGAGGGTGAGGCCCTCTCCTGCGGCGACGACGCCAATGGCGGTCGCTGCCCGGCCGAACTCGGCGATCACGTTGCTGTAGGTGCCGAAGCCTCCGGCGATGCCGACGGCGGCCATCGGCGCGGCGGCGCAGGCGAGCATCCACTTCTGGGGGCCGGTGAGTTCCTTACGCGTGCTCACAGGGCCTCACCCCCGTGGACCGCGGCTGCGGTGCCGATGGCGCGCAGGAGGATGCGGAGGGACTCGCGGAGCGCGCCGTAGGCCTCGGGGTAGGTGAAGCCGTCGCGGCTGCTGTTGCCGTAGGTGTTGAGCATCTGCTGGCCGACGCTCGCGGCGACGGCGAGATTGCTCGGGTCAGGAACGGGGGAACTTGCGGGCGCGTCGAGACGCGCGACATGATCGGTCATGCCGACTCCTGCTCTGATCAGGTAGTTCGGTAGAGGGTCGGGCGGTGCGCGCGCCGGGTGCTCCAACACCCGAGCTGCTGTCCCGGCCCTCGTCTATTCGGTTGTGGCGTCCTTCTGGGACGCCTTCTTGCGCTCGTACTTCTTGATCGACTTATCGACGGCAGTCCAGCTCACTCCACGGTCGCGGGCGACGTCGGCGATCGTGCCGAGTTCGTTCACGCCGTCGAGAAGCGCTTGTGCGCGTCGGTCGGCGGATGCGGATGCGAGTTGGTTGAGCTGCTCCAACAGCCTGTCCTCGTCGCTGATCCGGTCCCGCCAGGGCTTCGGGTCCATCCCCACCACGGTATCCAACTGGGGGGTTTGACACAAGGCCTTCACGCCGCCTCGTCGGGCTGGAAGTGCTGGAGCCGCGCCCAGTCGAGGGCAGTCTCGTAGGCGTAGCCGCACCACCGGCACTGGATCCGGGTCTGGCCCGGCATCCGCCGGATGACGGCCCCGCACACCACGCCTGCGGTGTCGATGGCCACGCAGGTGCCGAGCCGCTGCGAGCGCGGCCTGGGGTCGCCGACGATGGAGCGCGCGGACGTCTCGAGTTCGCGGAGTTCGCGGGCCAGGTCGCCGGCCGCGACGTACTCGGCGGCGATCCAGTCGAGTTCCATGCCCAGCCACCGGCAGTCCGCCGCCAGATCGGCCGGAGGCGGCGGCCCGTGGTGCGGCCAGCGGACGCGCTGCACGTCCACCCGCCACAGGTGCACGACCTGCGCCATGCCCGCGGTGACGATCTCGTCGAGGACGTCCTCGTCGAGCGGCGAGCGGGGGCCGGCCGATCCCCGCGTCGGCACGATGTCGCCGAAGCCGCGGCTGCGCGGCACCAGGCACTGCAGCAGCTCGTCATGGAAGACGGGCAACTGCTGCAGCGTCGCGGCCAGCTCCTCGGTGTGGCGGCGGCACAGATAGCCGTCGGCCAGGTCGCGCTGGCACAGGCCGCAGGTGGCGCTCATCGGCGGGTGCTCTCCTTGATCGGGTCGTAGTTGATCCGGTGCCGGAGTCCTGCCGCCACGGGGTGCACAGCGTCCGGGTGCACCCGTCGGGCGGTCTCGTCGAGTTCGTCGGCCCATTCGTACACCCGCGCGAGGGCGGCCTCGGCCTCCAGCGCGCGCTCCTTCCAGCGGTCCCCGCGTCGCCACCCCCGCGTGGCGTTGTCGTACAGGGCGTCGAGGGCGTCGTCGGTCAGGTCGTCGAGGCGGATGCGGTTGGTCATGCTGCAGTCCCGTGGTCGTAGTGGGCGGCGATGTCGGCGAGGGCGGCGCGCTCGCGGGCGTCGAGCGGGCGGCCGTCCGGCGGGGGCGGGCACGGGCGGGCGGCCAGCTCGGCGCGGCGGGCGGCGACGCGGGCGCGCCGGTCGGCGGCGGCTTCCTCGCGGGCCCGCCAGAAGAGGCAGGCGCTGGCGGTGCCCAGGAGTACGGCCATCGGGCTGTAGCGGGTGAAGAGGACGGGGATGGCGGCGGCGCCGAGGAGCAGGCCTGCGGCGCGGCAGAGGGTGACGTAGCGGCGGCTGGTCACAGGTAGCTCCCTACAGGCCAGACGGTGCGGATGATCTTGCGGCGGATGGCGAGGCTCTGCCCGTAGGTGTCGCTGCTGAAGCGGTACCTGCGCAGACGGCGCGGCCAGAGCGTGCACCGGCAGGCGTCGGTCTCGGCGGTGGCGGGGATGAAGTGCCCGCGCACGCAACGGCGGGTTCGGGTCTTCACGAGTTCCTCCGTGATCTGATGGGTGGAGGGCCGGTCCTGGTAGCAACAGGCCCGGCCGTCACGCGGCGGCAGGAAGGATGAGCTGGCCGAGGACTTGGCCGACGCGGCCCTGGTCGATGAGATCGGCGACGTCCCCGGCCGTGCTGCCGCGCGGCACCGCGATGCCGAGGCGACGACATAGGCCGAGTTGCTTCGCGCTGGGCTGGCTACGCCTCCACCGGGCCTCCCGCGCGACGAACGCCTGGGGCGCCAAGACCTTGGCCTGCTGCTCCAGCCACGCGAGTGCCTCCGGCAGGGGCCGGGCCACGTCTTCCGTCGGCCCGTGCACGCCGTGCGTCTGCGTCCACCGGCGCATCCGGTACAGGCGGGTGCCGGGGTCGCGGACGAGGAACAGGAACATGGCGCCGGTGAGACGGATGAACCAGGTGCCGTCCTCGGTGCGCAGCCACCGGATCGCGCTGCTGCCGAACAGGTTGATCTCCTCGGCCTCGACTCGGGCGGCGAGCGCGCGGCGCTTCTCGGAGGCCACGTGCTCCTCGGCCACCTGCTTGAGCGTCTTGCCCTCCTCGGCCTGGCCGATCTCGCGTGCGGTGAGGTCCACCATCGACGCCAGCTTGTGGCGGGACGCAGCGCCCATCACGTCGAGCAGCAGCGCGTCCGTCTTGCCGGGGGCCGGCCGCAGACCACGGCCGACCATCTGCACGTACAGGCCGGGCGACTTGGTGGGGCGAGCGACCACGACGCAGCTGGTGTGCGGGGCGTCGAAGCCCTCGGTCAAGAGCATCGCGTTCGTAAGGACCTGGATCTCGCCAGCTTGGTACCGGGCGAGTGTGTCCCGGCGGCCCTCCTTGGCCATGTCGCCCCACACGGGGGCGGCGGTGATGCCGACCGTGCGCAGCGATTCGGCGGCGGCCTGCGCGGTGGCGACGGTCGGGGTGAAGACGACGCCGGGCCGCTCGCTGGCGTGGTCGACGTAGGCCTTGGCGATGGCGTCGAGGGCGCCCGACTCCTCGAGGGCTTTCCCCAGCTGGCCGTCGACGAGGTCGCCGCCGCGGGTGCGCACCTTGTTGAGGTCGAGGGTGTCGACGGTGATGGCCTTGCCGCGGACGTCGCACAGGTAGCCGTCGCTGATCATGTCGAGGATGTCGAGGCGGAAGACGACGTCCTGCCAGACCTCGGCGAGGCCGCCGTCGGTGCGCGTCATGGTCGCTGTGAAGCCTGCGACGGGGGTGCCGTCCCAGGCGCCGAAGTGGGCGAGCACGTCCATGTAGGAGCGGGCGGCGGCGTGGTGGCACTCGTCCACGATGATCAGGCCAACGTCGCGGATGGCCTCGCGGCGGCGCGGCACAGCCAGGGTCTGCACTGAGGCCACGATCACGTCGGCGTCATGGTGCTGGTCGCGCTGCGCCTTCACGATGCCGACGCGCAGCATCGGGTCCACGGCCAGCAGCTTGGAAGCGGCCTGCTCGATCAGCTCCTCGCGGTGGGCGATGACGAGCACGCGGCGGCCGCCGAGGCTGTCGAGCATCTGGTGGGCCAGGTGGGAGAAAACGACGGTCTTGCCCGCGCCGGTCGGCAGGACGACGGCCAGACGGGTCCGGCCGTCCGCCCATCCCTGGCGTAGCGCCTCGATGGCCTCGAGCTGGTAGGGGCGTGGCGTGAAGGACATGGTCACCTCGATTCGGTTGCTGGGCTGTTGCGGGGAGTGCGGGGACTTGGCGGGAGCCCTGCGGGGACTTCCCAGCGGTCTTGGGGTGGTGCTGATCAGCGGGTTTGCGGGGACGCGGGGACTTGCGGGGACTTTGGAAATCCCTTGATGTCGGAGGACTGCTGGAACGTCGTGCGATGACGTGCGGTGCATGTGACACGCGATGCACGTGGGAGGCGCGCGCTATGTGTGGGGGAGAGGCGACCGCCCGCACCTCCCCGCCTCCCCGCATCAGCGCAGGTGGTCCCGGGTGCGGGGACCTGCGGGACTCCCCGCACAGGTCCCCGCGGACTCCCCGCAGTCCCCGCAAACGGCCCGGTCACGATTCGTGCCTTCCGGTGCCGCGGTCCTCGTGGACGTCGACGCGCCACAGCTTCTGCTTGCGGTGGCTGTCGACGACCATGACGACCTTGTGTGTGCCGAAGTAGCGGCCCTGGCGGGCCTTCAGCCAGATGCCGAGCTGGTTGGCGCTCGGCAGCTCGTCGCCCTTGCGCGGCACGTGGTTGGGCAGGCCCTGGATGAGTGCGCCGGTGGCCAGGGGTTCGGCGCCGTAGGTCTGGCGCCACATCTCCAGGAAGAGAGCCCACTCCTGCAGCTCGTCGTCCTGGTCCAGGGCTTCGTTGCGGTCGGCCATCCAGCCCTCGACGCCGAGGAAGCCGAGCAGCCCAGCGATGATGCTGGCCCACTCGCTGTAGTCACCCTTGCGGACGCGGACGGCGGGGGCGCCTGCCGCGATCCAGGACCGGACGAGGGTGACGAGTGCGGCGACCAGCGTGGAGGCGTTGTGGCGCAGCCACGGGCGGAGGTCGCCGACGGTGAACCCGTCGCGCTGATCCGGGTCAGGGCAGTCGGGGTCGAGACGGACCCACATCACGCGGCGCCTGTTGTCCCCGCCGGTGCGCAGCGCGTTGCCGGTGACGATCCAGAGCCGGTCGTTGGGCATGGTGACCTTGGAGGTGGCGCCCAGGACGCGGTCGCCCCATACCTCCGAGGTGAGCAGTGCGCTCAGCACGGGGGACTTGATGACCGAGCCGTTGGGCAGGTTGTCGAGGACCACGACGGGTTGGCCGGTGCCGTACAACTGGGTCGTGATGCTCTTGCGCAGTTCGGTGTCGTTCTCGGGCCAGGCGGTGTCGGCGATGCCGTAGCAGTGTCGGAAGATGTCTTTGAGCAGGGACTTTCCAGACCCGGCCGCCGTGGCGGTGATGACGAACATCGGGGTGGGGCCGTGGAAGTACGGCCGCAGGATGGGCGTGAGCAGGGCGCCGACGTAGTGAGCGCGGTCGCTGGCGGCGACCCAGGGGAAGTCCTGCAGCACCTGCTCGAGGACGATGCTCTTTGCCCGCTCCAGACTGTCCTTCGTGACCTGCGGAGCGAGGCGCCGCAGGGGCACGCGCGGCTCGAGGTAGAGGCCCGTCGCGCGGTCGTAGCCCAGGGAGTCGAGCAGGCTTCCGTCGGGGCGGATCACAGGGGAGGTGACGACGCCGCGCAGTACCGGCAACGGCCAGTCCTTGCGGCCGAGGATCGTGGAGCAGCTCTTGGGCATGAGCAGTTCCCGCTCCTCTTCCTCCCGCTCGGTGAGCGGGTTGCGCTTCACGACGAACGACGTGACGTGGTCGGCGAGGTAGGCGCGCAGGTTGTCGGCGGCCAGCTGCTTCACCACGGGGTCGTCGTTGTCGTCGCGGTAGACCCAGCAGGGGCCGCCGGACCGCTTGTACAGGTCGGGCAGGCGGCCGTCCTTCATGAGCTGCAGGACGCCGTCGATGCCGTCGGCCTCGTTGGTGATGTCCAGCTCAGGGCGCGAGGAGACAGAGCGCAGCTGCGGTCCACCCTCGAACCCCTCCTGCGTGTCCGGCGCGTGCTCGGCGTCGAGCGCGGAGGAGCCGTCGGCGAAGTGCTGGGCGGGGACGGAGGACAGGCGTCGGCGGGGAGCCTCGGTGCCGTAGCCGCGCCCGCGCAGCTCGGCGGCGGCCCGCTTGAAGTGCTCGGCGCTGGTGCCGCCCTGGGTCAGGTGGGTGTACGCGGCGAACTTGTCGTAGGGCGTCTCTGCTTCGAACGTTGTCGAGGTGGTGAAGACGTACAGCCGGTCGCGGTCTGCGGCGTGGCCGGTCGTCGCTGAGATTCCTTGGTTCTTGCCCTTGCGGCGCCAGTACGTCGTGTTGCCGCGCGTGAAGAGCGGGTCGAACTCGTCGCCGATGATCTCCGGCCAGTCCGTGCGGGCCTCGTAGTCATCGCCCGGCCGGACGCCGCCCTCGGGAAGCTCGCGCTTCGGGCGGGGTGCGGTCTTCGCCTTCTCCTCGCGGGGCATCGCGTCGACCATGTGACAGACGGCGTGCACCGCTTCGAGCATCTCGGCGTTGATGGTCGGGATGCTCTCGGGCCCACCGGCCAGGCGGACGTACGGGCGCCCGGAGGCGTGGACGGAGCCGCCCGACGGCTCCACCAGTCCGTAGCCGCCCTCGCCGCGCGTCTCGATGAGGACGCGCACGATCTTCGAGTTGGGCTTCTCGGCGAGGCGCTGCCGCTCTTCCGCGGTGTACTCGTCCTCGCGGGCGAGGCGACTGGCCAGCTTCTTGTTTCCGGCGACACCGCCCTCGACGCGGACCCGGTAGTGCACACCACCGGAGGGAGACTGGCTCGCCCACCCGGTGGTGATGCTCTGCCAGACCTCGCCGAGGCCGGAGCCCTCCATGATCTCGGTGACCTCGTCGAGGACGCCGTCACGAACGGCGAGGCCCTCGAACTCCAGCATCTCGACGGCTCCGGAGACGCCGCCGTAGACCACGGCGATGCCGCGGGAGGGGGAGCCGTCGAACCACTGGTCGTGTTCTTCGGGGGTGCTGCGGGTGACTTTGTACCGGAGCCAGGGCAGGGCCGGCTTCTTGCTGCCGTCGGCCTTGATGGGCAGCACGCACAGGCCAGCGTCGTGTAGCTCGCGGGCTGCCGCCCGGAGATCTGGAGTCCGTGTGTCGGTCAACGCTGCTCCCCGTGGTACCGGGCGAGGTGCTCGGTCTTGATGGTGCGGACGAACTCGGGGATGCCGCCGTCGTGTACGGGACCCTCGCGGCGCTGGGGGCAGCCGGTGCGATAGCAGTCGTAGCGGGCACGGCGGTTGTCGAAGTCGACGACCAACAAGCCGTCGATCTGCTGGGGCGCGGCTGTGGGCCCCGGGGTGTCCCGGGCCCGAGGAGCGGCGAGGGGCCTGGTGTCGGTGGCGTCCGCCACGGTGGCGCCCTTTCTGTCGCGGAACGGGTGGTGAGGTGGTCCGCCCGCCGCCGCGGGAGTCGTCGCGGCGGCGGGCGGTGCGTAGGGGCTACTCGTGCTTGCGGAGGCGGCCGCGGTCGCGGGCGGTGGTGCCGCCCCAGATGCCCTGGATGTCGGGCCGCGCGAGGGCGTAGGCGAGGCAGTCGTCACGGACGGGGCAGGCGGCGCAGATGCGCTTGGCTTCGCGAACGGGCTTGTCGACGGCCGGGTGGAAGAGGTCGGGGTCGGTCTGGGCGCACAGGGCGTCGGTCTGCCAGCCGGGGCGGGGCCCGGCGGCCGGGGCCGAAGCCCCGGCGCGCACGGTCGTCTTCATCCCGCACCACCACCGGTGATCGTGGGCGTGTAGGTGCGGCGGCCGTTGGCCTCGACCGCGCGGAGGAGCCCGCGCCGGTGCAAGGCGCGCAGGTCCTTCCTCGCGGTGTTGCGGTGGCAGCTCCACGGCGTGGTGGCCAGGAGCTGCTCGGCGCGGCCGGTGGAGATGGGGCCGGGCTCGCCCTGTATGGCGAGGAGGAGCCAGCCGCGGCGGGTGATCTGCTCAGGCATCGAGTTCCTCCTCGGCGTCGTCGGCCTCGCGCTGCTCGCAGTCCGGGCAGCCGCAGTAGGTCCACGAGCCGTCGATGAACTCGGCGTGGCAGTCGCCGTCGCCGTCCTCGTCGGCGCCGTGCTCGGCCGCGCGGGCCCGCTCCTCCTCGAGGGCGCGCTCCTCGTCGGCCGCGTCCAGGCGCAGCTCGGCGTCGCGCTCGTACTCGGCGAGTTCGTCGGCGCTCATGACGTCGGCGTTGGTCATGCCGTCGTAGTCGCTCATGAGCGGCGGTCCTTCCCGGTGACGAAGATCCGGACTGCGCCGCGCTGGACCGTGGAGGCGAGGGCCTCGACGACGTCCGCCTGGTCCGAGCGCTCCGTACCGCCGAGGCCCCGGATCTCGCGCGCCTTCTGGCGGAGCCAGGCGACGACTTCGGCCTGCGCCTCGGCGAGCACGAGGGCGCGGAAGGTGTCGAGTCGCTGGTCGAGGGCGGCCGTCACGTCGGGGCCGAGGGCGTCGACCATCGCGTAGAACGGCTCCCTGCCCTCACCGACGGGCGCGGGCAGGGCGGCGGGGCAGGGCGACTGGAGGAGCTGGGCGGCGTCGAGGGCGCAGGCGAGGCCGGTCGCGGTCTGGGTGCCGGCCGTCTGCGCGGCGTGGATGACGTCCGCCGCGGCGGTCACGAGGCGCGTGTTCACGCGGTCACCCCGGCAACCTGCTGCGTGGTGGCCTGCTTGTACGTCAGCGGCACACCGAAGCCGGTGATCTCGACGTCGACACCGCGGCACCGGCCGACGGCCGACAGCCACGTGTACCCGGGGGATGCTACGAGGACCACGTCGGCGGGCGCGATGCGCAAGCAGGTGCGCCACTGCTCGAAGTCCTGCGGGGAGTCGAACTGCAGCTCCAAGCGGACGGGCCCGCCGAACGGCCGGGTGTGGATCGTGATGTAGCCGCCGGGCAGGGAGCCGAACATCTCGACGAGCGTGGCCAGGGCCTCGACGGCGGGACGCTGCTCGCTCAACGGCGGGATGCTGCGGGCGGGCTGGGTAGTGTGTTCGTTCACGGTGACCTCGATCTCTCTGGTTGGTTGAGGTGGGCCGAGGGGTCGCGATCGGGTGGAGCCGACGCGGCCCCGCGTCGTGTCAGGCGATGGGGGCGACGGCGTTGCGCTCGTTCTCCCGGCGCAAGTCGTCGGCGGTGAACGTGATGCGCCCGCCGTCCAGGTGGTGCCAAATCTGGCGCTGGTTGCACTTCCGCCGCAGAACGCGGGCGCTCGTGTACGGCAGCAGCTTCTTTGCGACGACCTCCTCCGGCGACCACCGACGCATTTCGGCCTCGATGTCGGAGTGGGTGCGGCGCCTCGGGGGCGGCGTCTTCGTGGCCTTGGCGGTCACGGCGTCTCCTCAGTGATGACGTCGACAGGTACGCGTAGCGCTGTGGCAACCCGTCGGACCTGCTGCTCACCGGGCTCGCGAACGAGCCCCCTCTCCAGGCGGGAGAGGTAGCCCCGGTTGAGGCCGGTCTCGGACTGGAGGGCGCGGATGCTCATCCCGCGAGCCTCGCGAATGGCCCGAATTGCTTGTCCTTTGGGTCTCACGCTTGCAATGCAAGCGCACTTTGAGGACCAGTGCAAGCACTCTGCTTGCATTTACTGCTTGTTTCGCAAGCAGGCGTGAGCGTACGTACCGTGACGGAGGGGGCGACGTGCAACCAGATGGCCGTAATGTGAGGGTTGAGTCGCAGGTCAGTGCCTTGAATCCGAGCTACCGGCGTGCAACCCATGCGGCATGATGGTGAGCTATGACCACACAGGACTTCGTGCGGCTAGGTGCCGAGCTGAAGGAAGCGCGCGAGCGCATGCGGCCGCGCGTCTCGCAGCCAGGAGCCGCTGAGGCCTTGGGTGTCAGCCGCAGCACCATTCAGAAGATCGAGAATGGCAATGCCGCACAGGTTTTCGTCACGACAGTGCGCGCGTACGTGCGCTTCGTGGGGTGGACCGACGACTCGTACGAGCGCGTCTTGGCGGGTGGGGATCCAACGCCCGTGGACGGCGGACAGCAGACTTCAGTCGAGCAGGCCGCAAGCGACCTGCTTGAGGAAGAGGCGAGCCCGAGGGCGGGGCTTGGCTTGTCGCCCACCGTCGAGTACGAGCTGCGGTCCAGCGAGACGCTCGAATCCACGGTGATCAATCTTGGCCCCGACGAAGACGATGGCCACATCATCGTGGTTCTGCAGGGGAAGAAGGGTGCCACCCCTGAAGAGGTGCAGCGCGTAGCAGAGCGTTACCGCCGGGTGCGTCGGCACCTTCAGGTCGTGGCCACGGATGCTGACGAGGTTGCAGACTTATAAGCAGTTCGCGCACGACCCGTGCGCAAATCCTGTGCGTGTGGTTCGATGCACAGACCGTCACCGTGAGGGGGGCACCGCACGGCGGATCGGGGTACGACGCATGGAACTAACGATCAAAGTGAAACGATACGGCGGGCGCTACTTCGCGCCGTACATCACGGACTTCGCCAACGATGTCGAGGCGGGGTGCGTGTTCCACATGCACGAAACAGACATCACGGAGGCGGGCGCGCCTGCGTTCGCGGACGCACTTACGCAGCAGGCTCGTCGGTGGCGGCCGCGTCCGCCGGACGCGCCACGCGGCCCGCGCATCCCCATCACCATGGAGCTGCGCGAGCACATGGACGACGAGCGCGAAGCGATCGTGGTTAACGACCGGGCCGACGGCATTCAGTACGTTGTGCGCGCCGATCTAATCAAGAAGCACGCGGGGGACGTCATTACGCGCAGCCAGTCCGAGCGGTCGCCGGACTGGATGCGGACGCCCGCACGGTACGTCGTGCACGCCAAGGTCAGCTGACAGCGACGCGTAGCCGGAGGGGGGTCTCATGGCGTACGCAGAGAAGGTCTACAAGGTCCGCGGCGGGAAGCAGACCAAGCAGTTCACGTGGCGGTGCAAGTACAAAGCCCCAGTCGGTCACACTCCGGCCTGGCTGACGGAGCCTGGTTTTCCGACGAAGCGAACGGCGGAGGAGTGGGGGGCCGAGCAAGAGGCGGCCATCCGGGCGGGTGTCTGGATCGATCCGAAGAAGATGCGGACTCCGTTCGGGGAGTTCGCGAGGATCTTCATGGCCGCGCGGCAGAAGCGGGGCCGGACGAACGGCACCCGGTGGGATCTCCTCGAGGGGCACATCTTCCCGAAGTGGGAGCACACGCCGCTCATGACCGTCACCTGGTTCGACGTCGACACCTGGCAGATGGGCATCAAGGACAGCACCAAGGCGGGCCACTGCGTGTCCCTGATGAGCACGATCCTCACGGGCGCAGTCGATGCCAGGTACCTCGTCATGAACCCTCTGGCGGGGCGGCGCCGGACACGCCCCACGGTCACGGTCCCGAGCGCGAGGCCGCAGCGGTCCGACGAGGAGAAATGGGCCAGGGCCGAGGTGGTCTTGAGGGTCGCCGACCGACTCGGGCCCGCCGTCGGCCTGCACGTCCTGACAACGGCGTTCACCGGGCTCAACTGGGGGGAGTCCACTGGACTGCACCGGGACTACGTGCTGCTCACGCGCCGCCAGGAGCACGAGGGCGGGACGTGGGAGTGCCCGGTCATCCGCGTGGTGCAGGAGCTGGCCGAGTACACCAAACGGGCTCCCGACGGGACGAAGCTGGGCCAGGTCCTCGGCCTCGAGCCGCCGAAGAACGAATACCGGGAGCGCGACATCGACGTGCCGCCGTTCCTCGCCGAGCTGCTGCGCGCGCACCTGGACGACTGGCCGCACGACTTCGTCTTCTCCACGCCCGACGGGAAGTTCTGGCGTAACAGCAACTTCTCCCGGCGCCAGCTGCGGCCCGCGGCTGACGGGCGGGACGCCCTGCCCGCCGTGCGGGGGCACGCCCCGCGGGAGAAGTGGGAGCCGATCCAGACCGGGCTGACGATGCGGGCCCTGCGGCACAGCCACGACACCTACCAGGACCAGATCGGCGTGCGCCCGGCGCTGGAGTTCGAGCAGGCCGGCCACAAGCGGCCGGGCATCAAACGGATCTATCAGCATCCGACCGTGGAGATGCGCAAGGAAAGGCTCGACGGATTGCAGGAGATCTACGAGCGGGCGATGCGTACCCTGGGATGGCGGACCCTGTGGGGCCGCGTGGACCTGAAGAAGCACCCGGCAGACGCGATCTCCCAAATAGCTCCTAAATGATCTCCAGTTAGCCGAGATCACGGAGCAGTTGCCAGGTAGAGAACACGAAGAGGGCCCCGTAGCCACGCTCTTGTAAAGCGAAGGTCGTCGGTTCGAATCCGACAGGGGGCTCGGAGCAGTACACGACCGAAGGCCCTGCCGTCCGTGCGGACGACAGGGCCTTCGGTGTTGTTGGCGTTCGCGGCGTTCGCCACGCCGCCGGTTGTCTCAGCCCGCCGTCCAGGTCCGGAGCTTCTCCGGGTTCCGCACCGCCCAGAGGCGGGTGATCTTCTCGCCGGAGAAGTCGAACGCCAGCACCGACACGGTGACGCCGTCCTCCTGGATCACCAGGCCGGGCTGGCCGTTGACCGTGCGCTCCAGGACCTTCTGGTGGCTGAGCTTCGCGGCGAGCGCGCTCATGTAGCGCACGATCTCCGTGCTGCCCTCGATGGGGTGGGGCACGGCGGCGGCCAGGCCCCCGCCGTCCGCGAGCGCCGTCGCCCCGGGGTCGAGGAGACCGATCAGGGCCTCGATGTCCATGGCCTGCCACGCCTGCTTGAAGTCCCTGACGAGGGCCGCGCGCCGGGACGCCGTGGCGGCGGGCGCCGCCGGACCTGCCGGGGAGTGGGACGCGCGCATGCGGCGGCGGGCCGACGACGCGAGCTGACGGCAGGCCGCCGGGGTCCGGCCGACGATCTCGCCCACTTCGGCGAACGAGTAGCGGAAGACGTCGTGCAGGATGAACGCCACCCGCTCGGCCGGGGTCATCGAGTCCAGGACGACGAGGAACGCCATGTTGACCGACTCGTCGAGCGTGACGCGGTCGGCCGGGTCCGCCGGTTCGACGGACCGGCCGCCCGGCCGCCCCCCGGTCCACTCCGTGCGGTCGGGCAGCGGCTCGGGGAGCCACTCGCCCACGTAGTTCTCGCGCCGCATCCGCGCCGAGCGGAGCTGGTCGAGACAGATGCGGCTGGTCACCCGTGACAGCCAGGCGCCGGGGACCTCGATGGCCTGCCGCGCCTGCGGGGACATGGCGTACCAGCGGACATAGGCCTCCTGTACGACGTCCTCGGCGTCGGCCAGGGAGCCGAGGAGGCGGTAGGCGAGGTCGATCAGCCGGGGCCGCTCGGTCCTGAGGATGCTCAGGGTCTGGTCCTGGCGGCTTTGGGGCCGGTCCCGGCTCAGGGGCCCGTCCTGGTGGCTCAGGGGCCGGTCCTCGTGGCCGTCGGTCTGCTGCGGCGGGTTCGGGGCGTCGGCTCGTTCCGGCCGGTTCGGGGTGGTCATGGTGCGGGTGCTCCCTTGGCTGCGGCTGCCGTCACCCGTACGACGAGACAGCCCGCCGGAATGTGATGTCGCCGGGCCGCGGGCGGGGCGCCTCACATTCCGGCGGGCTGTCTCGTCGACCTTCCAGACGCGCGTTTCTCAGCACTTTCACCGCATTCACCACTTTCACCGTCACCGCAAGGAGATCGCCATGGACCACCGCCTCGACTTCGCCAGCAGTCCCGTGTCGGGCAGCGCCCTGAAGCACCTCGCCGCGGCGGGCAGGACGGTCGCCGAGTCCACCGTGCCCGCCGCCACGCTGGAGCTCGCGGCCCTCCGCATCAGCCAGATCAACGGCTGCGGCTACTGCGTCGACATGCACACCAAGAACGCCGTGCACGCCGGCGAGGACCAGCAGCGCCTGAACCTGGTCGCCGTCTGGCGCGAGGCCACCGTCTTCACCGACGCCGAGCGGGCCGCCCTGGCGCTCGCCGAGCAGGGCACCCGCATCGCCGACGCCGCCGGGGGCGTCCCCGACGAGGTCTGGGCCGACGCGGCCAAGCACTACGACGAGACCCAGCTCGGCGCCCTGGTGACGGCCATCGCCGTCCTCAACGCCTTCAACCGTTTGAACGTCATGACACAGCGGCCCGCGGGCGACTACCAGCCCGGCCAGTTCGGCTGACCGGCCCCCCGGCCCGGGGCGGGCGGGACCGCGTGCCGCGGCCGCCCGCCCGCCCCGGGCACCCGACGGAGTTCCGCGCCCCCCTCGGGCCTCCCTTTGCCCCCCCCGGGCCCCCCTCTGGCCCCCCTTTGCCCCCTGTCCCTCTCTATCCCTCTCTGTCCCTCTCCGCTCTCGTCTGCACGCGTCCCTCCAGGAGTGACCCCCATGTCCACCGCCTCCAGACTCAGCGAGCTGACCGGCGACTACGTCTTCGACACCGCCCGTACCCGGATCGCGTTCGTCGCCCGGCACACCCTGTCCACCAGGGTGCGCGGGCAGTTCGACGCGTTCACGGGCGGCGCCCACCTGGACGGCGACCAGCCGTCGGCGTCCCACGTGTGGCTCACGGTCCAGGCCGCGAGCATCCGGACGGGCAACCGGCAGCGCGACGCACTGCTGCGCGGCAAGTTCCTCGACACGGACGCGCACCCCACGCTCGGCTTCACCTCGACGGAGGTGGCGCAGGTCGACGACGCCCACTACAAAGTCACCGGTGATCTCTCCGTACGCGAGGTGAACCGGCAGGTCACCCTGGACGCCGTGCTGACCGGCAGCGAGAGCGACGCGCACGGCGGGCTGCGGGTCGACTTCAGGGGCGGTGTCACCGTCCACCGCAAGGACTGGGGCGTGGACTGGAACGCCGCGACCACGCTCATGATCGCCTCGAAGGTGCTCCTTGAGTTCGACGTCACCGCCATCCGGGGGGCCACGTGCGCGTCCTGACCCTGAACGTGTGGAACAGCCGCGGCGACGCCGCCGCGCGGACCGCGGTGATCAACGAAGGGCTGCGGCAGTACGAGCCCGACCTCGTCGCCCTCCAGGAAGTCCTGCCCGACCAGCTTCCCGAACTGCTCGACGGCACCGGACTGCACGGCACCCACCAGGCGCAGACGGCGGCGACCCAGCCGCCGTACGAGGACCGGTACGGCGGGACGGCCGTCGCGACCCGGTGGCCGCACCGCGTAGCCGAGGCCCTCGACCAGCGGGGCGTCGACGCGCCCGACCTCCCATGGCTCACGCTGGCGGTGCACGTGCCGCTGCCGGACCTCGGCGACGTGCTGTTCGTCGCGCCCACGACATCGTTCAGGCTCGACGCGGAGGCACAGCGGGAGCGGCAGGTGCTCGCCCTGAGCGACCTCGACGCCCGGCACCGGACGGCCCTGCCCACGATCATGGCCGGGGACTTCAACGCGGACCCCGACACGGCCGGCATCCGCTATCTGACCGGCAGGCAGTCCCTGTCGGGGCGCAGCACGCACTTCCACGACGCGTGGGAGATCGCGGGCGAGGGGCCGGGGCACACCTGGTCCGCCGACAACCCGAACGCGGCCGAGGACATCGAGCGGCTCGTACGCCAACCCGGCCACCGGCGCCGGATCGACTACGTCTTCGTCGGCTCCCCGCACGCCCACCCGACGGCCTTCGCGCGGGTGCGCGGCGCCGGGACCGCCTTCGACAAGCCCGTCGACGGGGTGTGGGCGAGCGACCATTACGGGGTTGTCGTGGACCTGGAGATGGGGCTGCTTCCGGCCCTTCCGGCCGGGTAGGCCGCCGTCGCCCGGGGCCGTGCGCGGGGCTTCAGGCGCCGCGGCCCGAGCGGCCGCCGATGAGAGTGCCCCCACCGCTTCCTGTGCTCATGGGGCCGGACGTTACTTTGAGCTGTACGCGGCGGAAAGCCGGGTGGGGGACGGGAAGTGTGGAGGACGGTTCATGGTCGTACGCAGGTCCGTACGCAGGTCTGTAGGTAGGTCCGTACGCAGGTCCGTACGCAGGTCTGTATCCGTGAGCAGGACCGGGCGGGGCGGCGCGGCCTCGGCGGCCGTCGTGCTGCTCGGAGCGCTGGTGGCCGGGTGCGGTGGGGGCGGCGACGACGGCAAGGACTGGACGGGGTTGCCGAAGGGGTCGGCGTCGGTGGACGGGGCCGCTCCGGGGGAGTCTTCGGGCTCCTCGGGTTCCTCCGGCTCCTCGGACGGTTCCGGGGCTCCTTCGCCCTCCCAGGACCCCGCCGACGTACCGGAAGCGAAGGCTCCGCCCGCCTCCGTGGGCCTGCTCGCCGGGGTGCCCGCGTCGGTGCGGGGCGGCGTGATCACGCTCGGCAAGGCGGGGGCGAAGCACACCGTCAAGGTGTACGAGGACCCGCGCTGCCCCTTCTGCAAGAAGTTCGAGGAGGGCGGCGCACAGGCCCTCGTGCGGCCGCTGGCCGCGGGGAACGTGAAGGTCGAGTACACGATCGCCTCGTTCCTCGACCGGAACTTCGGCGGCAGCGGCTCGGCGAACGCCGCGAACGCCCTGCGTGCCGCCGTCGGCACGGGCAAGTTCGCGGCCTTCCACTCCGCCGTCTTCACCAACCAGCCGGAGGAGAGCGAGGACGCGTTCACGCCCGCCTTCCTGCTGAAGATCGCCGACACGGTCGGTCTGCGCGAGACCGCGTTCCTGGACGCGGTCAACGGCAACAGGTACAAGAGCTGGGTCCGCACCGCCATGGACGCCTTCACCTCCGACGGCATCTCCGGGACGCCGACCGTCGTCGTCGACGGCAAGAAGGCGCCGAGCGACTCGCTGTACAGCGAGACGTCGTTCGGGAAGGTGCTCGACGAGGCGGAGATCTCCTAGGCCTCGACCGTTCCGGGGAGGGGGAGGGGACGACGTACGGGGCCCCGGATGCGCCCCTGGCCGGTGGCCGGACGACGTACGGGGTGCCGGTCGCCCCTCGCCCGGTGGCCGGACGACGTACGGAGTGGCGGACGCGCCCCGCCGCCCCGTGGCCGGAATTAATCGGAGGTGCGGGCGGCGGCCCGTGGATAGGGTCGCCCGCGTGATCGACATCCAGATCCCGGACGAGCTGATCAAGTCGCAGTACATGTACGCGGGCGAACCGGGCCGCGAGTTCATCGCCGCACTGCCCGCGCGCGTCGCCGAGTTCGTCGACCGCTGGGAGCTGAAGGTCGTCGGGGACTCCATGTACGGCATGGCGGCGCTGGTGCTGCCCGTCGAGCGCGGCGACGGGAGCCCCGCCGTGGTGAAGTTCCAGATCCTCGACGAGGAGACGGAGGGCGAGCCCGTCGCGCTGCGCGTGTGGAACGGCGACGGCGCGGTCCGGCTGCTCGACTACGACGACGCCACCGGCACGATGCTCCTCGAACGCGCGCTGCCCGGCGCGGTGATGACCACGGTCGCCGAGCCGGGACGCGACGAGACCCGCAAGGCCGTCGTCCTCCTCGCCGAACTCCTCGCCCGTCTCACCTCCGTGCCCGCCCCACCCGGTATGCGCACCCTCGGTGACATCGCCGGGCAGATGCTCGACGACACCCCGGCCGCCCTGCGCGCCCTGACCGACCCGGCCGAGCGGGCCCTGATCGCGCGGTGCGCCGACGCCGTCCGCGAGGTCGTCGGCGAACCCGGTGACCGGATGCTCCACTGGGACCTGCACTTCGACAACGTCCTCGCGTCCGACCGCGAACCGTGGCTCGCCATCGATCCCAAACCCCTCGCCGGCGACCCCGGCTTCGACCTGTGGCCCGCCCTGGACAACCTCTTCGACGCCGACGAGGTGTGCTGGCGGTTCGACGCCATGACCGAGATCCTCGGCCTGGACCGGGAGCGGGCCAAGGCCTGGACCCTCGGCCGGGTGCTGCAGAACGCCCTGTGGGACATCGAGGACGGGCGGGCGCCGGCCGCGGACCATGTGGAGGTGGCTCGGCGGTTGCTCGGGCGGTGAGGGGCGGCTTCGGGCCGCATGTTCCGCGGTACGGATGCTCGGGCGGTGAGGGGCGGCTTCGGGCCGCATGTTCCGCGGTACGGATGCTTGGGCGGAGCGGGCTGCTTCGGGCCGCGTGCTTCGCGGTACGGATGCTCGGGCGGTGCGGGGAGGTTTCTGGCGGGTGCGGTCCCTAGGGTGTGCGGCTTCTAGCGGGTGCGGGGCGGCTTCTGGCCGCACGCCCTGCGGTACGAACCCGTTGGCGGCTCGCCCTTGATCAGGCCGTCGAGTCCGTGCCGCGCCTGCGTACGGCACGCCGCCGCCGGACTGCCCACCGACCCCCGGTAGTCGACGGCGAACACCGCCTTGCCCGCCGCGACGAACGGTTCCAGCTCACCGCACTCGTCGAACTCCACGCACTCCTCGGGCAGCGCCCAGTCGAAGGAGTCCACCAGCCGCGCGGCCGTCCCCGGTTCGTTGTGGCCGTTCTTCATGCCGACGGACAGCCCGCGCGCGTGTGCCTGCCGCGCGACCTCGCGGTACCAGGAGAGCTGGTCCGCGAGCGGTACCCGGAAGCCCGGGTCGTTGCCGCGCGGATTGTTCTGGTCCGGTTCCACCCCGTCGCAGCCCATCCGTTCCGCCAGGTCGAACCGCGCCCACACCGCCTCCGCGAACGCGCCCCGCGAGCCCTTGCGGATGTCCAGCCACCGCTCGCCCTCCCACCCGGTGTCCCAGCCGACCACGGAACCCGCCGCCGGGGCGTGCGGCCTGTTCGGGATCGCGCCCCGCCGCTCCTCGTGACCGGGGAAGCGGGCCGCGTCCGGGCGGTAGTGCTCGTACGCGCCCGTGTCGACATAGCAGATCACCACCGGACGCGGACGGCGCGCGTGCAACTCGTCGATCCTCCCGGCGAGCGGTCCCGCGGGTACGTCGATGACCGTGCCGTCGTCGTAACGGAGCTCGGAGCCCTCCGGCGCCAGGTCGAAGAGGTCGATGTCGTACATCTGGCGGTGCGCGGAGAGGTCGTAGGGCTCGCTGATCTGCCAGTCCCAGTCCGTGATCTCTCCTGGCTCGGGGGCCCACCAGGCGGGGTCGGTGGAGTCGTCCGGGGTGGGGGCGGTGGAACTGTCCGGGGTGGAGTCGGCGGGGGTGTCCGGGGTGGGGTCGGCGGAGGTGCTGTTCGCCGCAGGGGCGTCGGGGGCGGTGTCTCCCGTCGAGCAGCCGGGGGTGGCGAGTGCGGCCAGGAGGAGCAGGGCGGCGGTGAGACGGGCGACTGTCGGGCGGGGGGAGGTGGGACGCGTGCCGGTCGGACGAGGGGCGGTCGGACGTTGAGCGGTCGGACGAGGGGTGGTGGGGCGAGGGGAGGTCGGACGAGGGGCGGTGGGGCGAGGGGAGGTCGGACGAGGGGCGGTGGGGCGGGAGGTGGTGGGGCGGGAGGTCGTGGGACGGGTTGGGCTGCGGTGGCGCGGTTGACCGGGCGCAGCGGCCTGTGGCTTGCTGCGCTCATGATTCGTAGCGCCACTCCCGATGACATCCCCCTCATCCACACCATGGTCCGTGAGCTCGCCGAGTACGAGAAGGAGCCGCACGAGGCCCGCGCCACCCAGGAGCAGCTGCACGACGCGCTGTTCGGCGAGCGGCCCGCCGCGTACGCCCACATCGCTGTGGACGACGCGACGGGCCGGGCAGTCGGTTTCGCCCTGTGGTTCCTGAACTTCTCCACCTGGCGCGGCGTGCACGGCATCTATCTGGAGGACCTGTACGTACGCCCCGAGGCGCGCGGCGGCGGCCACGGGAAGGCGCTGCTGCGGGAGCTGGCCCGGATCTGCGTCGAGCGGGGATACGAGCGTCTCGAATGGTCCGTACTGGACTGGAACGCTCCGTCCATCGCGTTCTACGAGGCGTTGGGGGCGCGCCCGCAGGACGGGTGGACGGTGTACCGGCTGACGGACGGTGCGCTGGGGGAGCTCGGACGGAAGCCGGGCGCGTGAGGGCGCGCCGACCGTCCGTCGGCCGCGCGGTGGCGGGTTCGGGCGGCCGTCAGAACTCGTCCACCGTGTGCGGAAGGCGCTCCGTCCACAGCGCCGCGTCCAGGGCCGCCGCCGCGCCCGGGGTGTGCTCCGTGGCCAGGCCCGCCCGGACCACCGAGGTCAGCCGGGTGGTGCCGCCCAGATAGGCGGCGGCGAGGTCGCGTACGTCGACGGTGAGGTCGGCGGGGGCGGTGGTGCGCTCGTACGTCGTGGTGGCGGGGTCGGCCGCCGGGGCTGCGGCTGTGCCGACAGGGGCTGCGGCTGTGTCGGCCGGGGCTACGGATGTGCCGGCCGGGGTGTTGGGCGTGGCGGCCCGTGGCACCGTCAGGCGGAAGCGGCCGTCGTTCGCCGGGAGGTGCGCGTCCCGTACCTCCAGGACGAGGTCGGCGGGCGCGGCCCAGGAACGGGCACGGAGCGCGGCCCCCACGTCGACGAGCCGCAGCCACAGCGCCGGGAACTGTCCTGTCACCCGGACCTGATCGCGGTCCGCGGCGAACAGGAGCAGCGGGTCGTCCAGGGGGCGGCCCCAGGCCCGGATCAGGCCCGTGAGGTCGATGTCCGCGAGGTAGCGCCACAGGGTGGCGGCGGCCTGCGGGGTGTCGGCCTCCAACTCGTCGAGGCGTACGAGGCCGGGGGCGTCGTCACGGGACTTGGTGCGGTAGACGGCGTAGCCGGTGATGCCCTGCTGGGTGTTGGCGGTGTCGGCGTGTCGGACGTCGGCCTGTGGGCGGTCGGTCCGTGGTTCGAGGACGACGATGCGTGGCGGCGACAGCTCGTCGTCGTCCTCGTCCTCCGTGACCAGCCACTCCTCGCTCCACCACGCCTGGTCACGGGCGATGCGCCCGCCGCGCTCGGCCCGCGTACGGTCGTAGTACGGGCCGATCAGGGCCGGGGCGTCCGCCGGGTCGACGAGCCGCAGCAGACCGTCGTCCGGAGTGATGCGCAGCGCCAGCGGACGCTCGGTGTGGACCTCGACCGTGTTCCCGTGCGTGGCCGTGCCGAAGCCGAACCGGCCGTAGATCACATCCTCGGAAGCCCACAACGCCGCCACCGGGACATCGTCCGCCGCGCACTGCTCGTACAGCTTCGCGATCATCCCGGAGAGCACCCCGCGGCGCCGGTGCGTCGGCGCCACGGAGACGAAGGTCAGGCCGGGGCAGCGGAGTTCGCCGCCGGGCACGGAGACGGTGAACGGGTGGGCGACCAACAGGCCGACGAGGACGTCCCCGTCGTACGCGCCGATACGATCGCAGTCGCGCAGCAGATCGTGGTGGTGCTTGCGCTTCTCCTCCTCCGGCGTCTCGTGGAAGACGAGGTACGCCAGATCGAGAGCGCGGTCGATGTCGGCTTCGGGGATGGGGCGGACGGTGACGGAACCGGCAGGGGGTGCGGGGCGTGCAGGGTGGGCGGAGTCCATATAACGGACGGTAGTTCGCTTATGTCGCACGGGCATCTGGTTTTCTGCATGCCGTGCGGCGGTTCCCGGCCAGGTCCGCCCTTCGGCCCCCCCCTGGGGCGTCCTGCGCCCGTCCTGCGCCCACCCTTCGCCGGTCCTGCGCCTGCCCTTCGCCGGTCCTGCGCCTGCCCTTTGCTCGGCCTGTGCCGCCTTGTGTCGCCCTGTGCCTGCCTCCTCAAGGGATCAGGACCACCTTCCCGGAGGTTCCCCGGGATTCCAGCGCCCGGTGCGCGGACGCCGCCTCGGCCAACGGGAAGCGTTGCACGGTGGGCGTGAAGTACCCACCGGCGTACGCCCGCAGCGCCGCGAGTTCCAGGACCCGTATGGGGTTCTCGCCGCCCGCCTTCGCCAGCATCGCCGGGCCCAGCGGGTTGATCTGCGTGATGCCGCGCGCCGCGCGCTCCTCCTCGCCGAGTTCCACGGGTCCCTCCTTCGCCGACCAGCCGAACGTCACGTGGACGCCGCCTGCCCCCAGCAGCTCAACGGCGGCCCGGCCCGTCGCCCCGCCGACCCCGTCGAGCACGTGCGTCGCTGACACCTGCTGGCCAGCACCGAGCCCCTCAGGCCCCTCAGGTCCCTCAGGTCCCTCAGGTCCCTCAGGTCCCCCATGCTCCTTGACCCCTGTAGGCCCCTCAAGTCCCTTGAGGAACGTACGCACCACCTCCGGCCACCCCGCCTCGGTGTAGTCCACCGCCAGGTCCGCCCCTCCGGCCCGCACCCGCGCCACCTTCGCCTCCCCGCCCGCGAGCCCCACGACCGTCGCCTCGGCGTGCTTCGCGTACTGCACCAGCAGCGTCCCGATCCCGCCCGCCGCCGCCGGGACCACCACCACCGAGCGCCCGTCGAGCTCCACGAACTGCAGGATGCCCATCGTCGTACGTCCCGTCCCGATCAACGCCACCGCCTCCGCGAAGTCCAGGTCCTCGGGCAGTTCGTGCAGCCGGGCCACGTCCGTCACGGTCAGCTCCGCGTATCCACCGGGTGCGAAGCCGATGTGCGCGACGACGCGCTTGCCCAGCCAGTCGGCGTCCACGCCCGCGCCGACGGACTCGACGGTCCCGGCGACCTCGCGGCCGGGGATCGTCGGCAGCGCGGGCAGCTCCGGTGCGGGGCCCTTGTCGCCCTGGCGTATCGCCGTGTCGAGGAGGTGGACCCCGGCCGCGGCGACGGCGATCCGCACCTGGCCCGCCTCCGGCTTCGGGTCCTCGACCGTCTCGTGTACGAGGTTCTCGGCGGGGCCGAAGGCGTGGAGGCGGATGGCGTGCATGGGGGCTCCTTGTGAGTGGGGCGGGCGCGGTCGAGCGCAGTCGGACGCGGTCGGGCGCGGTCGAGCGCACCGGGGTGGGCGCGACCGGCCGGCGGGCCCGACCAGTCGGCTCGGGACCGCACCCACTCTCCAACCTCAAGCAGACTTGAGGTCAATCCATGGAGCGGGCTTTCCGTCAGACGACCGCCCAGCCACGTCCTTGCCGTCGGCCTCGGCCCCGGCCTCGGCCCCGGCCCCGGCCTTGGCGTCGGCCGCGGCGTGGGCGTGGGCGGGGGCGCGGGAGTCGGCCTGGGTGTGGGAGCCGGTCCGGGTGTGGGCGCCGGTGTCGTCGGTGTCGTTGGAGCCGCCGAGGCCGCCGAAGCCACCCCGCGAGGTGAGTGCCAGCGTCACCGCCTCGATGGCGCTGTTGAACGACACCTCCGAGAGCAACCCTGGCGCCGCCACCTGGTCGCCCGCGAGATACACGCCCTCGCCACGGTTCACGGACGGCCGGTCGCGCCAGGTGGTGCCGGGCCGGTCGAGCGCCCCCGTACGGCCGTTCGCCACCGCCGCACGCCGCCACGTCACACGCTCACGCCAGTCACGGAAACCGAGATCGAGCAGATACTCGGCCCGCGCCACCCCGTCCGCCTTCGACTCCTCGGGACCGATGGGAATCTGCGCCTGAATGAGCTGCTCACCTGCGGGGGCGAGCGTGCGGTCCTGAGCGGTGAACCGCTCGACCCACCCCGTGGCATCCAGGTCCGACAACGCGAACAAATCACCCCGCCGGGTCCGCAACGCCACATCCACCAGCGCCGTACGACCGCTCTCCCAGCGCAACGTGTCGTCCCCCAACAGCCGCCGCGCCGCGTCGAGCGACGTCGCCACCACCACCGGGCCCCGGTCCGCGAACTCCGTGACGTCGTCCACCCTGGCGAGCGTCTCCACCCGCACCCCCAGGTTCCACGCCATGGCCGCCATCCGATCGATGACCGCCCCCCAACCACCCACCGGATAGTGCGCCTCCGGCGGCAACTTCGCCGCCCTCCGCAACCGCGTGTGCACAAACCGCGCCGACAGCGAACCGGGGTCATGGTGGAACAACGCCACCGCCGAGTAGTGCGCCGCAGCCCGCGCGCCCTCTTCACCCACCAGCGCGCCCGCCCAGGTCGCAAAGTCCACATCCACGGGCGCCTGCTCCGGAGCCCTCCGCAACAACCTGAGCATCGCCAGCGGCGGCATACGCCGCAACGCCCCATGGTGATGCAGACGCAGCCGTGTGCCCTCCATCGGCGGGATCGGCGCGAGGTCCCCGATGAGCCCCCGCTGCTTCAACCACGTCCAGTGCGGCCCACCGTTGTACAACGCGTGCGGCCCCTCATTGGTCCGGTACTCCTCATCCGCCGTACGAGCCCGCCCACCCAATGTGTGATGCGACTCGTACAACGTCACACGCGCCCCGGCCTCCGCCGCCGTGATCGCGGCAGTCAGCCCGGCGAAGCCGCCGCCGACCACCGTGAGGTGCGGTTGCGGACGGCCGGAGGAGTGGGGTGCGCGGGTGGCTTGGGCGCGGGCCATGGCGGCCTCCGTCTCTGTCGGCCCTCACGGGCACGGGAACACGTTCACCGATACGACGAGCCACCCCCCACCAAACGTGACACCATCCCGCCCCGCCTCCGAACAGCGCCCACTGCCCCGCCCGGAGGGCCTGCTCAACCCACCCGCGGATACCGCGCCTGCAACGTCCAGATCACCGGATTCGCCCCCAGCCCCTCATGCAGGTCGATGAGGTCCGCCACCAGGTCGTGCAGAAAGTCCCGCGCCTCCTTCCGCAACTCCCCGTGCGAGAACGTGAGCGGCTCCTCCTCCGCCCTCATCCAGTCCGCCTCGATGTCCACCCACCCGAACCGCCGCGCGAACAACATCCGGTCCGTCGACTCCGTGAAGTCCAACTCCGCGTACTGCGGCCGCGACGCCCTGCTCCCCAGCGGATCCGTGTCCAACTGCTCCACGATGTCGCACAGCGCCCACGCGAAGTCGAGCACCGGCACCCACCCCCAGGCAGTCCCCACCTCCCGGTCCGCCTTGGTGTCCGCGAGATACACGTCCCCGCAGAACAGGTCGTGCCGCAGCGCACGCACATCCGCTTCGCGATAGTTCATCTGCGGCGGATCCGGAAACCGGCGGGAAAGGGCATAACCAATATCGAGCACGCGCCCGATGGTGCCACGCCCTCCCCTCACCACCACACTCCGCACGCCCTCAGGGAAGCAACCGCCGCTCCTTGGCCACAGCCACCGCCCCCGCCCGCGTATCCACCCCCAATTTTTCGTACATCCGCCCCAGGTGCGTCTTCACCGTCGCCTCACTGATGAACAGCGTCCTGGCGATCTCCCGATTCCCCATCCCCTGCGCAAGCCGCCCGAGAATGTCCAGCTCCCGCGGCGTGAGCGTGGGCTGCGGCTCCCGCATCCGCGCCATCACCCGGGACGCGACCGGCGGCGACAACGCCGTACGCCCTTGCGCCGCCGCATGAATCGCTGCAAACAATTCCTCGGGCCGCTCGGCCTTCAGCAGATACCCCGTCGCCCCCGCCTCGATGGCCCTCGTGATGTCGGCATCCGTGTCATACGTAGTGAGCACCAGCACCCGCGGCGCTCCACCACCCTGGCCATCACCCTCCTCACCTACGCCCCCACCACTGCCACCGTCCCCACCACTTCCGCTACCGCCGCCACTGCCATTGCCGCCGCCACCGTCCTCGCGCCCCCACCCCGTGATCCGACGAGTCGCTTCCACCCCGTCGATACCCGGCCCCAACTGCAAATCCATCAGCACCACGTCCGGCGCCAGCTTCCCCGCCAACGCCACCGCTTCCTCCCCCGACCCGGCTTCCCCGATCACCTCGATCCCCGGCGCACTGGCCAGCAACGCCATCAACCCCGCCCGCACCACCACATGGTCGTCACACACCACCAGCCGCACCGACTCAATCGGCCCAATCGGAGACTTTTCACTGCTCATGCGTACTCCCTGACGGAGGCCACCCTTCGGGCGACGGTGCGGACTGAGGCGGTGCAGCGGGCGGTGACGGCTTGGACGGACGAGACGGTTCGGCTGCCAGGGGGATGAGGACCGACAGCACCGTGCCCTCGCCGGGTGTCGACTCCACCGTCAGCGTCCCGCCGAGTTGGCGGGCCCGAGCATGTATCGCCGGCAGCCCGTGCCCGCGCCGCACCCCGGAGCCGAGGTCGCGTGCAGTGGCCGGTCTTCGTCCGGCATCGGTGATGAGGCGGAGGTCAGCGTCGGAGCCGGCACCTCGGCTGGCAGCCGCGCTGGCCGGGACCTGGCTGGCGGCTCCATGCCCGTCGTGTGCGGCGGACCTTACAGACCCGTCGCCGCCACCGGAGGGCCCACGCGCCCCGCCGCCACGCTCTCCCGCCTCGACCTCCCGAGTTCTGAAGGCCTCCCTGGCAACCTCCTCCGTCCTGAAAACCTCCCCCGTCCTGAGAGAAGCCTCCTCCCTCCCGACGGGAGTGTCTTCCCTGCCGATATAGGCACCCTCCTCGACGTAGGCCTCTTCCCTGCCGACGTAGGCACCCTCCTCGGCGTAGGCCTCTTCCCTATCGCCGTGGGCACCCTCCCCGGAGGCGGTGCCCGTCGTTCCCTCGCTGCGAGCGTCGGTCGGATCCTGGTCCCCCCGTGCTGCGGCAATCCCTCGTCCCTCTCCCGTAACGACGAAGCCCTTCCCGTCGTCCGCGATGTCGAGGACCACTTGGTCGCCCAGGTACGTCAGCGTCAATGCCGCCGCGCTCGCATCCGCGTGTTCGCGGACATTCGCCAGGGCGCCCTGTGCGATGCGGAGCAGCGCCGACTGCGTTCTGCCGGGCAGTGGCACGGGCTTTCCTTCGGCGTGGAAGCGGATCTCCAGCCTTGCCGTCGTCTCCCGTTCCGCCAGCGTGCTGAGGGCCGACGGCAAGGCCTCACCGTCGTCGGCGCCGGCTTCCGCCAGGTCGGCGGGCGCCAGGTCGTGGACGAAGCGGCGGGCTTCCACCAACCCGCGCTCAGTGATCGACACCGCTGATCGGACGTGGGCACGCGCCGTCGCCGGATCGGCGTCCCACACTCGGTCGGCGGCCTGCAGCAGCATCTGCTGGCTGGACAAGCCCTGGGCCAGGGTGTCGTGGATCTCCATCGACAGGCGCTGTCGCTCGGCGAGCGTGCCTTCGCGGCGTTCGGTGGCGGCCAGTTCGCGGCGGGTGCGGATCAGGTCGTCGATCAGGGCGCGTTGGTACTCGGTCTGTCGCTGCATGTGAATGAACACTGCGGTCGCCACAGCCGCGACGGCGGGGGGCGCGAAGGCCAGGTTCGGGTCGAAGCTGTCGGCGAGTCTGAGCTGAGCGCCTACGACGAGGGCGGTGAGGACCGCGACCAGGGCCAGCGCCGCTCGTGTCGGAAGTGTGCGCAGCCCCGTATAGAACAGGGGCACCGCGCACCACGCGAAGCTTGGCGCGAGGACGACCAGGACCACCCAGGCACCGACCACCGCGCCGAGCCAGACAGGGCGCCGGGTGCTGGGGGCGGCGCCGGGCGCCGGGGCCAGGACATAGAGGACGGCGAGGGTGATGGAGAGGGCGATGATGCCAGGGGTGCGGGGCTCGCCCGGGTGACGGAGGAGGAAACGGGCGAGGGAGGCGCCGAGAAGGAGGAAGAACGCCGTGTGCATGACGGTGCCGAGCCAGCGGGACATGGGGGCGTGGGCGCGGAGGTCGGCCGTGCTGCTGGGGCTGTCAGCTCGGCCATGGGTGTCCTTGGAGCTGAAGCCGCCCACGGATCCGGGGCTGCCGTTGTGCTGGTCCATGCTGGCCTCCTTTCCGGCCCGCTCTCTTGCTCGAACGTGCGGACACACGCGCTTGAACTGGGAAGACTCCTCCATTCTGGCCCTCGGCGTCGCGCAACCGGGTCATCCAATCGGTTGACACGGCCGTCATCCGAAGCGCGCCCGGCAGGCAGCCGGAACGCCGACGGGAAGGGCCGGGCGAGGGCCGGACGATGGATTGCGTGGCGGGATCAGCTCGCCGCTTGCTCGTGACAGAGCGCACTCGTACAGGAGTCAACGGACATGAAGTCGATGAAGCAGTTCTCCCCGCGCGCCCGTTTCGTGACCATGGCCGCCGCCCTTGCCACGGTAGGCGCGGCCACGTTCGGCACGGTCTCCGCCACGGCGGGTACGCCGGACGCTGCCGCCAAGGCCGCAGTGACCGCGGACGCGGGCAGCCGGAACCTCACCGCCTCCACGCACCTCTCGGTGGCCGCGGCGACCAAGGCCGCCCAAGCTGCGCTGGACGCCGCGAAGAAGGAGAACCAGCGGGTGACGGTGGCCGTCGTCGATCGCAACGGCAACACAATCGTCACGCTGCGTGGAGACGGTGCCGGCCCGCAGTCGTACGAGTCCGCAGAGCGGAAGGCCTACACGGCCGTGTCGTGGAACGCCCCCACCTCCGAGCTCGCCAAGCGGCTCCAGCAGGCTCCGAACCTGAAGGACATCCCGGGCACGCTGTTCCTCGCGGGGGCCACCCCCATTACTGCCAAGGGCGCCCCGATCGCGGGCATAGGCGTGGCGGGTGCGCCGAGCGGGGACCTGGACGAGAAGTTCGCCAAGGCGGGCGCGGCCATACTCAGCCGCTGACCGACGCTGCCCGACGCCGACCGCCGCGAATCCCCGCTGACGGAGCAGCCGGGTGACCTGGTAGCCGGAATGACCTGGCAGCCGGGTGAGCAGACAACTGGACGCGTCGTCACCGACCGGCGCCCCTGGCCCGAGGAATCACGAGGCGGTGGTCATAGGATCACCGAGGTGAACTACCGAGCCACCGCCCCTCTGACCAGGGGGCTCCGCGCCCGACGCACCGCCCCCGCCGTACTCGCCGCCCTGACACTCACCGCCGTCGCAGGCTGCACCAGCAGTAGTGCGGATGGCACTCCCGGCGCCGCAGGCGTCCGCGACCCCTTCTTCCCGGAACTCGGCAATGGGGGGTACGACGTGGCGCACTACGGCCTGACCCTCGGCTACGACCCCGAGTCCCACCACCTCACTGGCGCAGCGGAGATCACGGCTCGGGCCACCAAGAACCTCAGTGCCTTCAACCTCGACCTCAAGGGCCTGAAGGTCAAGGACGTCACCGTCGAAGGCAAGAAGGCCCGCTTCAACCGCTCCGGTGACGAGCTGACCGTTCGCCCACGCAACGGCCTCGATCGGGGTGAGAAATTCCGCGCGACCGTCCGCTACTCCGGCGCTCCGCAGACCGTCACGGACGCGGACGGCTCCAAAGAAGGCTGGCTGAAGGGAGACAAGAGCGCCCTCGCAGTCGGCGAACCGGCTGGCTCCATGGCCTGGTTCCCCAGCAACAACCACCCGAGCGACAAGGCCGCCTACGACATACAGATCACCGTTCCCAAGGGACTGCAGGCCATCTCCAACGGTGAGCTGACGAAAGAGACAACGACGAACGGCCGCACCACGTTCGCCTGGCACACCGCCGAACCCATGGCCAGCTATCTGGCGACACTGGCGATCGGGGAGTACGACACGAAGAAGTCGATGACGTCGAAGGCGAACTCCGGTATCCCGGTGTTCACGGCAATCGACCCGACGCTCCCGGAGGGCAAGTATGAGAAGACAGAGAAAGTCCTAGCGAAGATCCCCGAGATCATGGACTGGGCTGAGCTCAACTTCGGCGACTACCCGTTCTCCTCGACGGGCGCGATCGTCGACGGCCGGGTGGACTTGGGGTATGCCCTGGAGACGCAGACGAAACCGGTGTTCCCCGTCGAGGCCGCCGACGCGTCCACCCTCGTCCACGAACTGGCCCACCAGTGGTTCGGCAATTCGGTCACCCCGAAGTCGTGGCAGGACATGTGGCTCAACGAAGGTTTCGCGACCTACGCGGAGTGGCTGTGGGAGGAGGACAACGGCGGCGACAGCGCACAGGACACCTTCGACGCGCTCTATGAAGGCGAGTACTACGAGTCGAAGGCGGACAACGAAGCGATCTGGGCCTTCCCGCCGGCCAGGCAATCGGACGCAGCCAGCATCTCGGACGCTCCCGTGTACGACCGGGGCGGGATGGTGATCCACAAGATTCGCGAAACCGTCGGCGACGAAACCTTCTACGACATCATCCAAGGTTGGTTGAATACCTATCGCCACAGCAACGCGAACACCAAGGACTTCACGGCATATGTCGAGAAGCATGCGGGAGATGACAAGTCGCGCGAGGAACTGAAGCGGGTGTGGGCGGACTGGCTCTACGGAGAGGGAAAGCCTGACAACCCGTAATGGGGGAAGCGTGATTGATCGCTCGGTCTTCGAAATCTGCGGTGCTCGTGCGCGGCCCGTCGACATCGGGAACCCGGTGTGAGGCACTGTTCTTTGACAATTGCATCGGGTAGCAGTTGAAGCGGGTGGGGGGCGGGGACGAAAGCGACGCCTTCGGCGCGAAGAAAGTCCCCGGCAGCGCCCGTCCCCTCCCCGCAGTCCGCGGCGACCTCACCCCCACCCCCACCCTCACCCTTGCCCTCGCCTCACCTGGCATCCCACGCCCCTTCGCCGCCCCTTCGTCGGCGCGTGCCTAAGAGGATTCAGAGCGGCTTGCGCAGTACCGCGCAAGGACGGCCGAGTTCAAGGTCTTTGCGGTGGTCGATCACTTCGTAGCCGAGGGCGGTCCAGAAGGCGAGGCCCTTCGGGTTGTTGTCGAGGACAGCTAGACGGACGCCGGTGCGGCCTGCCGTGCGGAAGCGCTGTTCGATGGCGGCTGCCAGCTTCTTTCCGATTCCGGTGCGGTGCACCTGGGCGTCTACCAGGAGGAGAGCGATCCAGGGGTCGGGATCGGCCGGGTCTGGATGACGAGTGAGGGTGACGACGACGCCGACGAGACGCCCCTCGGAACGCCCCAGGAGCACTTCGGCGCTCGGCTGGGCGAGTTCGTCGGCGAGAGCCGTGGCGACCTGTTCGGCTCTGATGTCGTGGGCGTCGGGGAAGTCGCCACTGAGGGCGAAGAACTCGTGGTTGGAGGCGTAGAGGGCCGTTAGCTCGGTGAGGAGGGGACCGGGCAGATCACCGGCTTCGGTGCCGTTGGTGAAGGCGGGGAGCTGTTCGAGGATCATGTGGCGCAGGCTAACCGCACGCTCGGCCCGATACGCGTTGTTTTCGGGTGACTGTCTGGCGGGACGGTCGCGCGCTGCGGAGGTGGACGCCTCAGTGGTGGGTGTGGGTGGGGGTGTCGGGGGCGGTGGAGCGGCGCCACTCGGTGACAAGGGACCAGAGCGCAGCACCGAGCGCACCGGTGTTGACGGCGAGCCAGAAGGGGGAGGAGCCGGGGTCGGTCAGGTTGTCGATCAGCAGGATCGTGAGAGAGACGGTGAGTACGCACGAGCCGTAGAACTGGCGCCGGGCGAAGCGGCGGGTGCGGCTGGGGCCCTCGGCCAGGCGAAGGGCGTAGACCTCGACATCACCGAAGACATCCACGGCGCCAGCTTCGCCGGGCGCCGACGCGAGGTGGTGGCGGGCCTCGCGGACGTGGCCGTCGGCCTGTGCTGCGGACATGGCGTGGCGCCCACGCAGTAGACCGTCGAGACGGGCGAACCAGGCATCGTCGTCGCTGTCGGTGGGGTTCTTCGCGAACCACCTGTCGATGGTGGCGTCGGGAAACCGTACGGCGGCCGCGATGCCCGCCAAGCAGGCCAGCATCAGGACGGGAGCGGGCACGGTGAAGAGTTGCCCGTCGGGAACCGCAGCAGTGGCGCCGATACCCGCACACACCGTGGCGACGGTGGCGGCCGCAAACCACAGAGCGCCCCGGACCAGCCCGGCGGCTCGGGCGACGACGGCCAGTGAGCTCAACGCGACGGCCAGGACGATCATCACGGTCAAGGTGACAGCGGGCCAGCTGATGCCGACCCACAGCCCGCCCCTTAGCCATTCCAAGGCGCAGAAGAAGAACCCGGCCACACCGAACGAGACGAAGGCGGCGGAGAGACGCTCGCCGGGGGTCATTCCGTGGGCGTCGACACGGGCACGGTGTTCCTCGGTGATGCGTTCGTCGGCGACGACCTGGGCGTAGGCCTCGGAAGCGCCGAAGAGTTCGAGGGCGGGTCGTCCTTCCTCGCGGACGATCTCATGGACCTCGATGAGGACCTGGTCGGCCAGACCGGCGGGTGCGTCGTGGTCGAGGACGAGGCGTACTTCCAGGGAGGCGGCCCAAACCTCGTCCTCCTTGCGCTCCCACGTCAGCTTCGGCTTGTACTCCCGAACCGGCTTCGGCTTCCCGCGTCCCCAACGAGTCGGCTTGCGCGTGCGCTCTCGATCCGCCGTCGGGGCGTGATCCGGAGCCGAGTCGGAAGCCGAGTCGGACGGTTGCTCCGGAGCCGGGTTCGAGGTTTGGGTCTGGTGAAGGCTCTGGTCGTGGTGCTTGGTCATGGCGGTTCCCCCTTGGTCAAGCTTGGTCCTCCCCTTCCCCGGTGGGTGCCGGGGAAGGGGCCGCGTCCTGTTCGTCGGCTCTGGTCAGTGAGGCGACCGTGCTGGCAAACGCTGCCCATGCGGCGCGGTCGCGGCGCAGGCGGACACGCCCTGCGTCAGTGATCCGGTAGTACTTGCGGCCGGGTCCGCCCTCGCCGGCGCCCCACTCGATCTCGACGGCGCCTTCCTCTTCGAGGCGGGTGAGGGCCGGGTACAGGGTCGCGGCCTTCACGCCGTCGATGCCGACATCGGTGAGGCGGCTGAGCAAGGCGTAGCCGTAGCTCTTCTCCTCGGTGTCGAAAATGCCGAGGAGACAGAGGGGGAGAGCGGCACGGGTCCAGGCGGTATGGACATGCGCGGCTCCCATGACTACTCCCCCTCTTGCTTGATAACGGCTCTCGGTGCTCTGTACTCGTCGGCGTAGTCGTATCGGCGGCAGCCGTCGCTGCACTTCTCGACTAGTTGTGTTTCCAGAATAGTAGAGGCGGCGGAATAACACCAAGATCGCCAAGTGGGCTGCCGAGCGCGCAGCGGGCCGAGGGAAGACAGCCGGGAGGCCGGGAGGCTGGGAGGCCGTGAAGGCGAGGGTCAGCGAGGGCGGGGCCCTTGAGGGCGGGGCCCGCAAGGCAGCGGGGTGCGGGCCAGCGACGCAGCAAGGGTGCGGGCGGGAACGCGGAAGGGCCCCGACCAGTTGCCCGGCCGGGGCCCTTCAGTTGCCCGGCTCGGAGATACCGGGGCTTTCAACTACTCGGTGGAACCTCAGACGTTGACGCCGAAGTCCTGAGCGATGCCGACGAGGCCGGACGCGTAGCCCTGGCCGACGGCGCGGAACTTCCACTCGGCGCCGTTGCGGTACAACTCGCCGAAGACCATGGCGGTCTCGGTGGCGGCGTCCTCGGAGAGGTCGTAGCGGGCGATCTCGGTGCCGCCGGCCTGGTTCACGATGCGGATGAACGCGTTGCGGACCTGGCCGAAGTTCTGCGAGCGGTTCTCGGCGTCGTAGATGGAGACCGGGAAGACGATCTTCTCGACGTCGGCGGGGAGGCCCGCGAGGTTGACGTTGATCTGCTCGTCGTCGCCCTCGCCCTGGCCGGTGACGTTGTCGCCGGTGTGGACGATGGTCTGGTCCGGGGTCGCCTTGTTGTTGAAGAAGACGAAGTGGGCGTCCGAGTAGACCTTGCCCTGGGGGTTCACCGCGATGGCGGAGGCGTCCAGGTCGAAGTCGGTGCCCGTGGTGGTGCGGACGTCCCAGCCGAGGCCGACCGTGACGGCGGTCAGACCCGGTGCCTCCTTGGTGAGCGAGACGTTGCCGCCCTTGGACAGGCTTACAGCCATTGTTGGGAGTCCCTTCCTAGCGTGAGTACAGCCGAGTAGTACGTAGGTACCTTCGGGCTTCGTGCTGGGACGAAGCTACCGACATCCCTATGAACGCCGAGGGGGGTATCGAAGGTTCCATATGCCGGAGACTGTCTTTACTTTCTTTACTCGGGTCTCCGTATGTGGTGCATCACTGCTGAAAAGCAGGTGACGGAGGTGTGCACACGCGGGACCATGGTGCACATGTCAGGTCACCGCCCTTACGTCATCCGTGGCTCCGTCTCGCTGCCAGAGGCCGAGTTGATGTGGCGTTTCTCGCGCTCCTCCGGGCCTGGCGGGCAGCACGTCAACACCAGTGACTCGCAGGTCGAGCTGCGCTTCGATCTCGCGCGCACGGAGGCCTTGCCGGAGGTGTGGAAGGAGCGGGCGCTGGAGCGGCTGGCGTCCCGGCTCGTGGACGGTGTCGTCAGCGTACGGGCGAGCGAGCACCGCTCGCAGTGGCGGAACAGGGAGATGGCCGCCACCCGACTTGCCTCCCTGTTGGCGGAGGCCACGGCTCCGCCGCCCAAGCCGCGCAGGGCCACCCGCATCCCGCGCGGGATCAACGAGCGGCGGCTGCGGGAGAAGAAGCGGCGCGGGGAGACCAAGCAGGGGCGGTCGGGGAAGGGCTGGGGATAGTGGCAGGGCCCTCGTGCGGTGGTTCGGCGGGGGCGGGCGGGGGTCAGCCCAGCTGGCGGTAGCGGCCCTTGAAGTACAGGAGCGGGCCGCCGTCGGCGCTCGGGAGCTGTGCTGTCAGTACGCGGCCGATGACCAGGGTGTGGTCGCCCGCGGACACCGTCTGTTCCGTGCGGCATTCGAGGGTGGCGAGCGCGCCGCCCATCAGGGGGGCGCCAGCGGTCTCGCCGCGCACGTAGGGGAGGTCCTCGAAGAGCAGGCGGTCGCTGATGCGGCCCTTCATCGCGAAGCGGCCCGCGATGTGCCGCTGGCTCTCCGACAGGACCGACACGGCCCACAAAGGCTGCTCCGCCAGCAGGTCGTCCATGCGGGAGCCCTCGCGCAGGCTGACCATGACCAGGGGCGGGTCAAGGGATACGGACAGGAAGGCGGTCGCCGTCATGCCGACGTCCTCGCCGCCGGGGGCCGTGGGGTCGTCCGGGTCCAGCGGGGGCTCTTGGGCCGTCACCAGGACCACGCCCGCCGCCAGGCGGGACATGGCGGCGCGGAACTCGTCGTTGCTCACCCCCACAGGATGAGGGGTGGGAAGGGTCTGGGTCTTCATGGTCAGGTCGGCAGCCACGCTTCGACGCTAACTGCGGAGGTTGACGTTCCGCATCGGCCTCCGGGCCTAGGGTGGACCTAGGACCGAGGTCCACCGTTGGGCCGGGGTGGGTCCATGGCGCACCGGCGAGAATCGCAGCCCCGGACAGGGGCTCGCAGAGCAACGCCTTGGCCAAAGCTGGTAATCCCTCCCCGCCATAGCTCAAATTGGGCTCAATTCAGGAACTCAAATCGGATCTCTCACCTGTGACTTGAGTCACAGGGCCCATATTTTGTTGACCCTGTGTACCGGGTGAGCTGCTCGCTGTGATTCAGTGACCGTGGCAATCGGACAGGCATGGAGACGGCGCGGACGCTGAGGGCACGAAGGCGCGACGGGGCGGGAAGAAACGCACGGCGGTTTCAAGAAGCATCGACCGGCACCACCACTGGTACGGGCGATAGACCTGACCAGCACGGGCAGCAGTATCCAGCAGTACGGGTGGCGGTACCTGCCCGTACGGGCAGTAGTGCGTACCAGTTCAGGCAGTACGGGCAAGCGCGGAGACACAGAGGCTCAGAAGAAGCACGATCAGTCGGAAGAGTCGGAAGAGTCAGAGATACGGACACTGAGGACACTGAGGACGCTGCGGATCCTGGAGTTGCTGTCGAGGTCTCGGGGAGAGCGAGCATGGAGACCGAGTCGGAGCCGTACGTCCGTCTTGCGACCCTGCGGCAGCTGCATCAGGTGGTTGCGGACCTCAATACGGCCCGCAGCCTCGCGGACACGCTGCAGACCGTCGCCGACGGCGTGGTGAACGGGCTTGGCTATGAGCTGGCGTGCGTCAACCTGGTGCGCCCGGACGGCGATCTCGTCGTCGCCGCCTTCGCGGGCAACCCGGCCGCCGAGGCCCTCATCACCGGCCGAGTGGGCTCCCGTGAGTCTTGGGAGCGGCGTCTGACCATGGGCGAGGCCTGGGGGGCGCTGCGCTTCATCCCGTACACGGAGGGCTGGATCCTCGACGAGGACGACGTGCCGCAGTGGTACACCGAGGGGCCCGAGCCGCGCTTCGAGGACGAGTGGCACCCTTCGGACCGGCTGTTCGCGCCGATGTACGCGACCGGGTCGTCCGGCGGCGAGCTGATCGGTGTGATCTCCGTGGACCGGCCGCGCAACGGGCGGCGCCCCGGCGCGTGGGGGCGTGAGGCGCTGCAGATGTACGCGTTCCAGGCCGCCATCGCCATCAGCAATGCGCGGCTTCGAGCCAACATGCAGCGGGCCCTGGTCCGTCTCGAACGCGAGCAGCAGGCACTGCGTGCCAGCGAGGAGAGCTTCCGGCAGGCCTTCGAGTACGCGCCCAGTGGCATGGCCATCGCCGAGATGGGGGGCGATCAGCATGGGCGGATCCTGCGGACGAACGACGCGTTGTGCCGGTTGCTGGGCCGGCCCGCGTCCGCGATGCGGCGCTACTCCTTCTCGGATCTCGTGCACCCCGAGGACATCGGTACGTTGCTGCGTACGTCGGCGGAGGGCGGTCGGGCGGAGTTGCGGTTCGGGCGGCGGGACGGGACGTACGTCTGGGTGTCGCTGCGGAACTCGGTGGTGGCCGATGCCGCGGACGGTCCCCGGTTCCTGCTGACCCACGTCGAGGACATCGAGGAGCGCAAGCGGCGTGAGTTGCAGCTCGCGCACCGTGCCTCGCACGACTCGCTGACCGGGCTGCCGAACTCGGCGGAGCTGCGGGCCCGGCTCAGCGCCCGGCTCTGTCGTCGGCCGCATGCGGGTCAGCCGTCGACGGTGGACTCGCTGGATGCGGCGTACGACAACAGTGGGCTGTACGGGACGGCACATGCTGGGGGGCACGGGCAGCACGGGCAGGGCGTGGGCGCGGATCCGCAGGGCGACGGCTATGACCACCATGTGCACACGATCGCCCCGCCGGAGGAGGCCGTTCCGGACGACGGCACCAAGGGCCTGGCCGTCCTGTTCTGTGACCTCGACGGCTTCAAGTCGATCAATGACCGGTTCGGGCATCACACCGGTGACGCGGTCCTCATCGAGGTCGCGAGGCGGCTGACCAGCGGGGTTCGGGACGGGGACACGGTGGCGCGGCTCGGTGGCGACGAGTTCGTGGTGCTCGCTGACGGGTTGGGCAGGGCCGACGCGCAGGACCTCGCGGTGCGGCTGCGGAACGCGATCATTCCGCCGATCCGGGTGGACGGGAGGGCCGTGCGCGTGGGGGCCAGCTTCGGTATCGGATGGGCACATTGCGGGATGTCCGCGGACGAAGTGCTGCATTCGGCGGATCAGCGGATGTATGTCGAGAAACGTTCTCGGGCCAAGCAGCATCGGCGGGCCGGGTGAGGGCGGGGTCCGAAGACCACGGGTGGCGGGTCGGGCGCCGGGGGCGGGCGCGCGTGAACTGCCGTACGCGGTAGCGGAAGCGGCTTCGGGCGCCGTGGGGGAGGCGTGACGGGGGCGGGTGGTCACCGGGCTCGGCGCCCGCGCACCTGTGGGATTTCCTGGAAGAAGTCAACGTCACCATGGGCGGTCACCCGGAGCGGGTAGGCTCGCCCGCATCCGCGATGCGAGGGAGTGACCTGCGAATGACGCCCGGCAATAACGGCGAGCACACGCCGCGCGCGCCAGAGGGCGATGACGACCCGTTCGGCTATCTGTACGCGGACGGCCAGGCGGCCGGCGCGACTCCGCCCTCAGGGGGCGGCGGGTACGGCTACCCCGGGCCGAGGTCGTACAACCACGTACGCGCGGTCGGCGAGCGCCAGTACGGCCAGGCGCAGCAGTACGGCCAGCAGCCCCAGCAGTACGGCCAGCAGACCCAGGGCCACGGCCAGGCCCCCGCGTACGGCTATCCGCCCGTGCAGCAGGCGCCGCAGCAGGCGTACGGGCAGCCCAACGCCCACTACGCGGCCCCGGAGGCGCAGCCGGGGGTCACGGCGCCGGTTCGGCAGGTCGGTGGGCCCGGGGCGCCTGGGATACCGGGGCAGGCGGGCAACGGTGGCGGTCGCGGGCGGGGGCCCAACACCAAGGGGCTGCTGATCGGTGCCATCGCGGTGGTCGCCGTGGTGTCCATCGGGATCGGTGCCGCGATGGTGTTCGGCGGCGGTGGCGGGGACGACGACGGGAACGAGGCGGGGCCGTCCCAGAAGCAGTCCGTGTCCGAGGAGCCGAGCCCGACGGAGTCCGAGGACGGCGGCAAGAAGCCCCCGGCCGAGCTGCCCGAGGCCGATGCCAAGGCCCTCAAGCTGGAGGGCGGTACCACCACGGCGTCCGACATCAAGGGCGCCAAGTCCGCGGGCGGGGTGTACGTGGCCGGGCTCGAGAAGCCCGGGGCGCAGGTGTCCTGGACGGTCGACGGGATTCCCAAGAGCGGCGCCTACACCGTCTTCGTGGGGTACTCCGTGCCGGGCAAGGCGGCCGAGACGACCCTCGGCATCAACGGCACACCGTCCGGCCGCAAGCTCAACATGGACAACTTCACCGGCGCCGACGAGGGGGCGTGGGAGAAGGGCTGGACGAAGACCTTCGCCTTCGTCCAGCTGAACAAGGGCACCAATACGATCTCCGTCTCCTGCCAGCAGGGCGACAAGTGCGACGCGGTCCTCGACCGGGTGTGGCTGAAGGCCGGGCACGTCAAGGAGTAGTGCGTGACGAGGAGCGGCGCGCCCTGGGGAGCGGGGTGCGTCACTTCGTGAGGCGCAGGAAGCTCTCGACGATCCCGGCCATCGCTTCGCGGGCCGGGGTCAGGTATCTGCGGGGGTCGACGCCGGTGGGGTGGGCGGCGAGGTGGTCGCGTACGGCGCTGGTGAAGGCGGTGTTGAGGGCCGTACCCACGTTGATCTTGGTCATGTCGGCGTTGATGGCGTGGCGGATCTCGTGGTCGGGGACGCCGCTGGAGCCGTGCAGGACCAGGGGGACCGGGACGGTCGTGCGCAGGGCGGCGACGAGGCCGTGGTCCAGGGCGGCGGTGCGTTCGGTCATGGCGTGGGAGGAGCCGACGGCGACGGCGAGGGCGTCGATGCCGGTGTCGGTGACGTAGGCGGCGGCCTCCGTCGGGTCGGTGCGGGCGCCGGGGGCGTGGGCGTCCAGGGGGGCCTCGCCGGCCTTGCCGCCGACCTCGCCGAGTTCCGCCTCCAGCCAGATGCCGCGCTCGTGCGCCCAACGCACGGCGTCCGCGGTCTCCTTGACGTTCTCGGCGTAGGCGAGCTTCGAGGCGTCGAACATCACTGAGCTGAAGCCCTCGGCGTGTGCGGCGCGCAGCAGGGTGGTGTCGGTGACGTGGTCCAGGTGGAGGGAGAGCGGGGCGGAGGAGGTGCGGGCCACCGCGGTGGTCGCGGCGGCGATCGCGGTGAGGCGGCCGCCGTGGAACCTCACGGCGTTCTCGGACACCTGGAGGACGGCGGCGGTGCCCGCCCGCTCGGCGCCGAGGGCGATGGCCTCCGCGTGTTCGAGGGTGATGACGTTGAAGGCCGCGATGCCGCGTCCCTGGGCGTGGGCGTGGGCGACGAGTTCGCCGGTGGTGGTGAGTGGCATGCTGACCCCGTTCCCGGGCCTGCCACGGCCCGTTGAGCTGCTTCGGTCGGGCTGCTTCGGTCGGGCCGTGTCAGTTGGGCTGCTTCGGTCGGGCTGCTTCGGTCGGGCTGCCGGGGGCGAGCCGCCACAGCGTAGGGCGGGGGTGGTGGTCGGGTCGGGTGTCGGTGCCGCTGGTGACGCCGCTCACCGTTCACCGTTCCCTGCCCCCCCGTTCCGTTCCGCTCCGCTCACTGCGCAGGCGGCTCGGCGCCCGTCACGGTGACCTTCGGCAGGACGTCCTCGTACACCGCCGCGTCGAACTCGCCCGCCACGGGGGCGGCGACGGTGGCCGCCGACAGGGCGACGGCGTTCGATAGGCGGTCCGGCCAGGGGAGTTGGCGGACCAGGCCGGAGAGCAGGGCCGCGACGGCCGAGTCGCCGGCGCCGGTGGGGTTGCCGCGGATCAGGCCGGGCGGCCTGGCGCGCCAGGTGCCTTCCGGGGTGAGGGCGAGGAGGCCCTCGGCGCCGAGGGAGGCGACGACGGCGTGGGCGCCGCGGCGGCGGGCGTCGCGGGTGGCCTGGGAGGGCTCGTGGGCGCCGGTGAGTTCGGCGAGTTCGTCGGCGTTGGGCTTGACGATGTCGGGCCGGGCGGCGACGCCGCGGCGCAGGGGCTCGCCGCTGGTGTCGAGGAGCACGGGTACGGCGGCGGCGCGGGCGGCGCGTACCAGGACGGCGTAGGCGCCCACCGGCACGCCGGGCGGCAGGCTGCCGCACAGGGCCACGGCCCGCACGGCGTCGCGGCGCAGCAACTCCTCGTACGCGGCGAGGAATCCGGTCCACTCGGCGGGGGTGACGGTCGGTCCTGCCTCGTTGAGCTGGGTGGTGTCGCCGGTGCGGGCGTCCACGACGGCGAGGGTGCGGCGGGTGGCGCCCGCGACCGGGTACAGGCCGTCGGTGACGCCGGGGACGCGGCTGAGGTGGTCGCGCAGGGCGTGGCCGGTGTCGCCGCCCACGAAGCCGGTGACGGTCACGTCGTGACCGAGGGTGGCGAGTACGCGGGCGACGTTCAGGCCCTTGCCGCCCGCGCGTTCGGTCACCTCGGTGACGCGGTGCGAGGTGTGCGGGGTGAGGACGGGGACCTTGTACGTGAGGTCGAGGGCGGCGTTCAGCGTGACCGTGACGATCACTGCTTCACCCCCGGGACGACGGAACACGGAGCGGTGCGCTGCGTGCGGCTTTCGGGTTCTGATCATGCCAAAAAGAAGGCGGTTGGCCCAGACCTCGGACCAACCGCCTCACCCGGCCGGGTCAGGGCGCGGTGGGGTCGATGACCCATTCGCCCTTGCGCATCACGCCCTTGAGTGCGAATTCGGCGTCCAGGACCACGATGTCGGCGTCCTTGCCGGGCTCCAGGGAGCCGACGCGGTCGTACACGCCGAGGAGCTTGGCGGGGTTCGCGGAGATCGCGGCCACGACATCGCCGATGGGCAGCCCGTCGACGGTCACCGAGCGCTGGAACGCCCGGTCCATGGTCAGGGTCGAGCCGGCGATCGAACCGCCCTCGGTGAGCCGGGCGACGCCGTCCTTCACCTCGACCTCCAGCGGGCCGAGGAGGTAGGTGCCGTCACCGAAGCCCGCCGCGTCCATCGCGTCGGTGATCAGGGCGACGCGGCCCGCGCCCGCGTGGCGGAAGGCCAGCTCGAAGGAGGCGGGGTGCAGGTGGGTGCCGTCGTTGATCAGCTCGATGGTGATCCGCTCGTCCTCCAGGAGGGCGGCGATGGGGCCGGGGGCGCGGTGGCCGAGGCCGGGCATGGCGTTGTAGAGGTGGGTGGCGACGGTGGCGCCGGCGTCGATGGCTTCCTTCGTCTGCTCGTACGTGGCGTCCGTGTGGCCGATCGCCGCGATCACGCCCAGTTCGGCGAGGAGGCGTACGGAGTCGATGCCGCCGGGGAGTTCGGTGGCGAGGGTGACCATGCGGGCCTGGCCGCGGGCGGCGTCGACGAGCTTGCGGACCTCCGCGGGGTCCGGGTGGCGCAGGAGCGCCTCGCTGTGCGCGCCCTTGCGGCACGGCGAGATGAAGGGGCCCTCGAAGTGGATGCCGGCGATGTCGCCCTGTTCGGCGAGTTCGGAGAGCAGGCCCGCGCGCTGGGCGAGGGCGTCCATCTCGCCGGTGACGGTGGAGGCCACGACGGTGGTGGTGCCGTGCAGGCGGTGGGTCTGGACACCGTGCAGGATGTCCTCGGCCGTGCCGCTGGTGAAGGAGGCGCCGCCGCCGCCGTGGTTGTGCACGTCGACGAAGCCTGGGACCAGCCAGTGGCCGGTCAGGTCGACCGTCTCGGTGTCCGCGGGAGCTCCCCCAAGCTCTCGGCTTCGCTCGAGCAGGGCGGTACCCCCTTCGGCGATGCGGCCGCCGTCCGTCACGATGACGCGGCCGTTGGGGACGGTCCCGGTGGGCAGTACCACCTGGGCACCGGCGAGAACCTTGCTGGGGGCCATCAGGTGGTTACCTCCGGGGAGTCGTGGGGGTGATGGGGGTTGGGGGTTCGGTGGACTCGGTGGGTCCACCGGGTTCAGTGGGTGCGGTGGACTTGGTGGGTCCACCGGGTCCACCGGGTCCACTGGGTGCGGTGGATTTGGTGGGTCCACCGGGTTCGGTGGGCTCGCTGGCCTCGGTGGTGGCCAGGAGGTCCCAGGCGAGCAGGCCCGCGCCGAGGCAGCCCGCCGCGTCACCGAGTGCCGCCGGCGCGATCTCGGGCAGTGTCTGGAACTCGACCACGCGGGCGGCGACGGCCGCGCGCAGCGGCGTGAACAAGGTTTCCCCGGCCTCGGCCAGGCCGCCACCGATGATCAGGGTCTGCGGGTCGAGGAGGGTGAGGGCGGTCAGGAGGCCGTCGGCGAGGGCGTCCACCGCGTTCTGCCAGACGCCGGCGGCGCGCGGATCGCCGGAGCGCACGGCCTTCGCGCAGTCCGCGGCGTCCGCCGTGGGGTCGCCGCTGGCCTCCGCCCAGGCCTTGGTCACCGCGGACGCGGACGCGAGACGTTCCAGGCAGCCGCGCTGGCCGCAGCCGCAGGGCGGGCCGCCGGGGCGTACGACGATGTGGCCGATCTCGCCGGCCGAGCCGTGGGCGCCCGGTTCGATGGTGCCGCCGATGCCTATGGCGCCCGCGATGCCCGTGCCGAGCGGTACGAACAGGAAGCGGTCGGTGCCCTGGCCCGCGCCGAGACGCCCCTCGGCGAGGCCGCCGGTGCGCACGTCGTGGCCGAGGGCCACGGGGATGCCTTCCAGGCGGGTGCTGAGGAGGTCGCGCAGCGGTACGTCGGACCAGCCGAGGTTGGCCGCATAGACGGCGATGCCGCGGTCGGCGTCGACGATGCCGGGTACGGCCACGCCGGCCGCGGCGGCGGGTTCGCCCAGGTGGGCGAGGCCGTGGGCGCGGAGGTCCGCGGCGAAGTCGAGGATCGTCTCCACCACGGCTTCGGGGCCGCGGTCGCGGCCGGTCGGGCGGCGGGCCTCATGGAGGAGTGTGCCGTCCGCCCCGACCAGGGCGGCCTTCATTCCTGTGCCGCCCACGTCCAGGGCGATGACATGTCTCACGGGGACAGTGTCGCGTGTGACCCCGTGAGAGGTCTAGTCCACATGTTCTGGCCCCTGGGCCTTGGGGTGGGGTTCGGCCTCCGGACCGGCCTGGGGCCGGCCTCGGGGTTATCCCCGGACCAGGCCTGGGGGTGGGGCCTCGCGGGGGCGCCCCGGGCCCGCCCCTTCTCCGATCCTGGGGCTCCGCCCCAGACCCCGCTCCTCAAACGCCGGAGGGGCTGGAATCTGCGCCGGAGGGGCTGATCCCGCCGTCGTTCAGGATCACGCTGCGTGTCAGGTTTCGGGGGTGGTCCGGGTTGTGGCCGCGGGACTCCGCCACCGTTACGGCCAGGCGCTGGGCGTGGACCAGGTCGGCGAGGGGGTCCAGGGCGGGGTGGGTGATCAGGGTGCCTCCGGCTCGGGTGACGTCGTCGGCGAGTCCCTCCGGTGGGGTGCCGAAGGTCCAGGTGACACGGCCGGGGCCGGTGATGGCTATGGGGCCGTGGCGGTACTCCATCGCGGGGTACGCCTCCGTCCAGGCCCCGGCGGCCTCGCGCATCTTCAGGGCGGCTTCGAGGGCGAGCCCGTAGGTCCAGCCGCGGCCGAGGAACGTCCACTGTTCGGCGGTCAGCAGGGCGGGAGGCAGGGGAGTGGTGAGGGCTCGTTCGGCGTCCGCGGCGGCTTCGGTGACGGGCTTCACGCCGGGGACGGGGCCGAGCCCCGCCCGCAGGAACGCGAGCGCGGTCGTGGCGAACCGGGTCTGGACGACGGACTCCTCGTCGGCCCAGTCCAGGACCGCGACGGTGTCGGCCGCCGCCATGACGGGCGTCTTCGGGTCGCCGGCCAGCGCGAGGGTGGGGACGGAGCCGCGAAGCTCGCCGAGGAGCTGGAGGACCTCCGTCGTCGTACCGGAGCGGGTGATGGCGACGACGCGGTCGTAGCCGCGGCCCGTCGGGAACTCGGAGGAGGCGAAGGCGTCCGTCTCGCCCTGCCCGGCCGCCTCGCGCAGCGCCGCGTACGCGATCGCCATGAACCAGGACGTACCGCAACCGGTCACGGCGACCCGTTCGCCCGGTTGCGGCAGGCCGTCGAAGGTGGTGGCGGCGTCGGCCGCCCGTCGCCAGCAGTCGGGCTGGCTGGCTGTCTCTGCTGCGGTACGCGACATGCGCCAAGGCTCCTTGCGGGTGCGGGAGTTGCGGTGTGCGGTGCGGTGTGGCGGGTGCAGGGGAGTGCTTAGCAGGCGTACGTGGCCCCTGCAATAAGCCAAGGCCGTTGCAGAAGTGATACGCGTGTGGTGTAGACCTTGTATCGGGACGCGAGGGAAACTCGCAGTTCGGCCAGGAACGACGAGGGTGGGAAACAGCAGTGCAGCGGCGCGTGACAGGTCTGACCGCGGCGGTGGCCGCGCTGAGCATGACGGCACTGCTCGCCGGCTGTAGCGGTGGCTCCGGCGACTCCGGTGACGTCACCCTGGAGCTCGTGGCCGCGGACTACGGCGACTCCTCGGCCAACTCGTCCAAGAAGTACTGGGACGCGCTGTCGAAGAAGTTCGAGGCCGAGCACCCGGGCATCAAGATCGATGTGACCGTCCTGCCCTGGACGGACGTCGACCGCGAGGTCAAGGAGATGGTGGAGGACGGGAAGGCCCCCGACCTCGCCCAGATCGGCGCCTACGCCGACTACGCCGCGCAGGACAAGCTGTACAGCGCCGACGACCTGCTCTCCATCCCCACCCAGGCCGACTTCCTCGCCCCGCTCTCCAAGGCCGGCGAGGTGAACCGGGTGCAGTACGGGATGCCGTTCGCCGCGTCCACGCGCCTGCTGTTCTTCAACGAGAAGCTCTTCAAGAGCGCCGGCATCGAGCCGCCGGAGAGCTGGTCCGAGCTGCAGGCCGCCGCGCAGAAGCTGAAGGCGCGCGGAGTGAAGATCCCCTACGCGCTGCCGCTCGGCCCGGAGGAGGCGCAGGCCGAGACGATGCAGTGGCTGCTCAGCGGGGGCGGCGGCTACACCGACAACGTCGGCTCGTACGACATCGACGCCAAGACCAATGTGACGACCTTCAAGTGGCTGAAGGACGAGCTGGTCGGCAAGGGCCTCACCGGTCCGACGCAGCCCGGCAAGCTGAACCGCGCCGAGGCCTTCGCGGCCTTCACCCGCGGTGACGTCGGCATGCTCAACGGGCACCCCACCCTGATGCAGATGGCGGCGAAGAAGGGCCTGAAGTACGGGATGGTGCCGATGCCCGGCATCAACGGCAAGGCCCAGTCCACGATGGGTGTCGCCGACTGGATGATGGCCTTCAAGCAGAACGGCCACCGCAAGGAGGTCGGCGAGTTCCTCAACTTCGTCTACAGCACCGAGAACGTCCTCGACTTCTCGCGCGAGTACGACCTGCTGCCCGTCACGACGTCCGCGTCGCAGGCGATGTCGGAGGACAAGGAGGACTCCGAGAAGCTCGGCCAGTTCCTGGAGGAACTGCCCGCCTCGCAGCTCTACCCGGTCGACAAGACGTCGTGGGCGCAGGTGTCCGTGCAGGTCAAGAAGTACATCGGCAAGACCGTCGACGAGAACGGCAACCCGGAGGCGATCCTCGGCCAGATCGAGGCGAAGGCCCGCGCGGAGGAGAACGCGCGGTGACCCGGCGCGGCCGGGGTTAGCGTGGTCGTCATGACGGACGATCACACGCTGTCCGAGCGGGCCAGGGCGGTGCTCGCCCTGGAGCGGCGGAACTGGGCCGGGCCCGGCGCCAAGGAGCGGGCCATCCGGGAGGAGCTGGGGCTCGCCCCGGTCCGCTACTACCAGATCCTGAACGCGCTGCTCGACGACGAGCGTGCCCTGGCCCACGATCCGGTCACCGTGAACCGGCTGCGGCGGGTCCGGCAGGCGCGGCGCGGCGAGCGTTAGGGCTAAGGTCTGGCCCATGGGTGACCCGACGCAATCCCTGCCGCAGCCGCTGACGCCCGCCGGGCGCGACGGACTCGCCGCGATCCTGGCCCGGCCCGAACGGGCCGTGATCGCCCTCGACTTCGACGGTACGCTCGCGCCGATCGTGCCCGATCCCGAGCAGGCGCGGGCGCACCCCGACGCGGTGCCCGCGCTTGCCGCGCTCGCGCCGAGGGTGTGTTCCGTGGCCGTCGTCACCGGGCGGCCCGCCGGTGTCGCCGTCCGCTACGGGGGTCTCGCGGGTGTCCCCGGTCTTGAGCGGCTCGTCGTTCTCGGGCACTACGGGGCCGAGCGGTGGGACGCCGTCAGCGCGACCGTGCAGGCCGCCGAGGAGCATCCGGGGGTGGCGGGGGCACGGGCCGAGCTGCCCGGGTTCCTGGACGCGATCGGGGCGTGGCGCGGGACCTGGATCGAGGAGAAGGGGCGGGCCGTCGCCGTGCACACGCGGCGGGCGCGGGATCCGCAGGCGGCGTTCGAGGAGTTGCGGGGGCCGCTCGGGGAGCTGGCCGCTCGGCACGGGCTGATCGTCGAGCCGGGGCGGCTCGTTCTCGAACTTCGGCCGCCCGGGGTGGACAAGGGGGTTGCCCTCGTCGACTACGTGCGGGAGGTGGGGGCCGAGTCCGTGCTGTACGCGGGGGACGATCTTGGGGATCTGCCTGCTTTTGCTGCCGTGGACAAGTTGCGGTTGGGTGGGGATGTTCGGGGGTTGCTTGTGTGCAGTGGCAGTGCGGAGGTCACTGAGCTCGCGGACCGTGCCGACCTCGTCGTCGACGGTCCCGGCGCCGTGGTCGCCCTCCTGGCGGGTCTCGCCTCCGCGCTGACCTGAATTGACCTGGCCGTGGGGCTTGGCCGGGCTTGACCTGGCCTGGTCTGGCCGTCGGCAGTGACCTGACCTGGACCTGACGTGGCCTGACGTGGCCTGACCTGACGTGGCCTGACCGTAGGCCGTGACCTGACCGCTGGTCGTGCTTCGCCGTGCCCCTCCGCCCACATCACAGGTGCCGTAGGCCGGGGCTGTGCCCACCCGTTCCGCCCCTGGCGGACCAGTTGCCCACAGTGGGGGCGGCGGGCGCCGTCGGCGGGGGGGCGTGTCCTGGTGGGCCAGTTGTCCACAGTGTGGGCGGCGGGCGCCGTCGGGGTCGGGCGTGTCCTGGCGGAGCAGTTGCCCACGGCGGGGGCGGCGGGCGCAGCCGGGCGAAGGGCGGGTGCGGCCTGGCCGGGCGGTTCCCCGGGGCGGGAGCGAGTCCCTGGGGCGGGAGCACGTCCCCGGGGCGGGAGCGAGTTCCCCGGGGCCGCAGCGGGGGCGGGGCGCTCGACCAGGGCGGGAGAAAGTTCCCCCTGGGTAAAGGGTGGGTGGGTGGGAGAGACCCCCGCGGAGCGGGGGGCAGTTGTGGGGTCAGTTTGGGGTCAAGGCGTGGAGTTGGGCCAGGAACCATTGGGTCGGGGGGAGGGCGGTGGCGGCGGCGGCCAGGCGCTTGGTGCGTTCCGCCCGCTCCTCGGGAGGCATCGTGAGCGCTTCGTGGAGCGCCGCGGCGGTGCCCGACACGTCGTACGGGTTCACGGTGATCGCGTCCTCGCCCAGCTCCGCGTACGCGCCCGCCTCGCGGGAGAGCACCAGCGCGCACCCCTCGTCGGAGACGACCGGCACCTCCTTGGCGACCAGGTTCATGCCGTCCCGGATGGGGTTGACGAGGGCGACGTCGGCGAGCCGGTACGCGGCGAGTGAGCGCGCGAAGTCGTCCTTGACGTGCAGGATGACGGGCGTCCAGGAGGGCGTGCCGTAGGCGGAGTTGATGGCTTCGGCGACGCGCGAGACCTCCGCCGTGTAGTCGCGGTAGACGGCGAGGTCCTGCCGCGAGGGGTAGGCGAACGCCACGTGCACCACCCGCTCGTGCCACTCCGGCCGCTCGTCGAGGAGCTGCCGGTAGGCGTGCAGGCCGCGCACGATGTTCTTGGACAGCTCGGTGCGGTCCACCCGGACGATGACCTTCCGGTCCGCTCCCTCGGGGTCCGTGCCGATCTGCTCCCGCAGCGCCGCGAGCCGCTCCTCGGCGTCGTCCCGACGTGACCGCTCCCGCAGGAAGTCCGCGTCGGCCCCGAGCCCGTGCACGCCGATGCGCGTGCCCGTCGTACCGCCGAGGAGCGCCACGCAGCAGTCGGTGAAGGCGTCGGCCCACCGCCCGGTGAGGAACCCGAGCCGGTCCGCGCCGAGCATGCCGCGCAGGATCTGCTCGGCGATGTCGTCGGGCAGCAGCCGGAAGTAGTCGACGGGCGCCCAGGGCGTGTGGGAGAAGTGCCCGATGCGCAGGTCGTCGCGGAGCTCGCGGAGCATGCCGGGCACCAGCGTCAGGTGGTAGTCCTGCACGAGGACGGCCGCGCCCGGCGCCGCCTCCTGGGCGAGGGCCTCGGCGAAGGCCCGGTTGTAGGTCTCGTACGCAGCCCACTGGGCCCGGAACTCCGGCCCGAAGGCGGGTTCGAGAGGCGTCTGGTACAGCATGTGGTGCACGAACCACAGGACCGAGTTCGCGATGCCGTTGTACGCGTCGGCGTGCACGGCGGCGTCGATGTCGAGCATGCGCACGCCCGGTTCGCCGACCCCGCGCCGCACGGCCTCCCGGTCGCCGTCGCCGAGCGCCGAGCACACCCACAGGGCCTCGGCCTCGTCGCCGATGGCGCTGAGCCCGGAGACGAGCCCGCCGCCGCCACGTCTGGCGTCGAGGGTCCCGTCGTCACCGACGGAGTACGTCACCGGGCCGCGGTTGGACGCGACGAGGATCTGGGCGGCTGCCTGCGCGGAGACCATGAGGCGAACCTAGCCGCTGACGGAAACGCTCAAACGTACGGACGGCGAACCACCTGCTCGGGCCACCGGCCCCGCAGGCCCCCGCCGCACGGCCCCGGCCTCTCGGGCCACCCGGCCCGAACGCCCGCCCCTCAGGCCACCCGGCCCAAGGGCCCCTCAGGCCACCCGCCGCCGCGCGTACTCCGCGACCTCCCCCATCGGCTGCCGCTCCTCCGTGTCCACGGGGTGCGTCCGCGGCTCGAAGCCGTGCTCGCCGCGGACGAACTGGGTCAGCTCGGGGCGGACGAGATGGGCGCGGGCGAGCCGCAGCTGCGCGGTGCGGTAGATCGCCGCCGCCATCCGCCCGAGGGCCTGCCCGTCCTGGTGGCGGTGGACGCGCACCCCGACGTCGACCTGCGCGAGGGCGTCCAGGCCCACGGTGTGCAGGGCGTCCACGAGCAGGCCGAGCTCGACCCCGTACCCGACGGGGAAGGGCAGGCGCTCCAGGAGCGACCTGCGGGCCGCGTACTCGCCGCCGAGGGGCTGCACGAACCCGGCGAGCTGCGGCCAGTGCATGTTCAGAAGCGGGCGCGCCATCAGCTCGGTGACCCGGCCGCCCTGTCCCGCCGCCGTGCCGAGGGGCCGGTCGTACATCGCCTTCACGAAGTCCACGTCGGGTTCGGTGAGGAGCGGCCCCACGATGCCGGAGACGAAGTCGGCCGAGAACTCCTTCAGGTCCGCGTCGACGAACGCGACGACGTCACCGCGGGTGACCAGGAGCGAACGCCACAGGACCTCGCCCTTGCCGGGCAGCGCGGGCAGCCGCGGCAGGACCTCGTCCCGGTGCACGACCCGGGCGCCGGCGGCCGCGGCGACCTCGGCGGTGCGGTCGGTGGAACCGGAATCGATCACCACCAGTTCATCGACCAGCGGTATCCGCTGCATCAGCGCGCGGCGGATTTCGGCCACGATGGCGCCGACGGTCTCCTCCTCGTCGAGCGCGGGCAGGACCACGCTCACCGAGGTGCCCGCGGCCCGTTTGGCGGCCAGGAGGGCGGGGAGGGGGCGATCGGCGACGGTCCAGGAACGCCTGCTCAGCCAGCGCTCGACCTCTTCCAGCACGCGCGGTCCTCCCGGTTGTGATGCATCTCGCGCCTCGGACGACTATCTCAAGCGTCCAGGGCTTCGGTTACAGTCTTGAACAACGCGCATGACCATCGCATGTCGGTGGCCGTCGCGTCACAAACGCCCCGGGCGTTCTCCGTCCGGCGCCATACCGCTCATCCAGAGGGGCAGAGGGATACGGCCCGTTGAAGCCCCGGCAACCACCCAGTCGGTCTCGTACGCGATCCATCGGATCACGCGTCGCGGGGCTCCCGGCTCGGGAAGGTGCCAATTCCGTCTCGCGGCGAGATGCGTCGCGAGGAAGATGAGGAGAAAGGGCCTCGCCTCCATGGCTGTGCAGACTGTCGAAACCTCCGCCGCTTCCGGGACCTCCGCTGCTGGGACCCCTGCTTCCGGGACCGCCGCTCCCTCCGGGACCGTCGACCTCGGCCCCGCGTCCGGGCTCTCCTGCCGCGAGTGCGGAACCCGCTTCGACCTCGGCCCGATCTTCGCCTGCGCCGAGTGTTTCGGCCCCCTCGAAGTCGCCTACGACCTGCCGCTCGGCGACCCGGAGGCCCTGCGCGCGAAGATCGAGTCCGGCCCGGCCAACATCTGGCGGTACGCCCCGCTGCTCCCGGTCCCCGCAGACGTGGCCGACAAGCCGAACCTCAACCCGGGCTGGACCAAGCTCGTCAAGGCCGACAACCTCGCCCGCGAGATCGGCGTCGAGCCGGGCAAGCTGTTCGTCAAGGACGACTCGGGCAACCCCACGCACTCCTTCAAGGACCGCGTCGTCGCGCAGGCGCTCGAAGCGGCGCGCGCCTTCGGCTTCACCACCCTGTCCTGCTCCTCCACGGGCAACCTCGCCGGTGCCGTCGGCGCCGCCGCCGCCCGGGCGGGCTTCCGCTCCTGCGTGTTCATCCCGCACGACCTGGAGCAGGGCAAGGTCGTCATGGCCGCGGTGTACGGCGGCGAGCTCGTCGGCATCGAGGGCAACTACGACGACGTGAACCGCTTCTGCTCCGAGCTCATCGGCGACCCGCTGGGCGAGGGCTGGGGCTTCGTGAACGTCAACCTGCGGCCGTACTACGGCGAGGGCTCCAAGACCCTCGCGTACGAGATCTGCGAGCAGCTGGGCTGGGTGATCCCGGACCAGCTGGTCATCCCGATCGCCTCGGGCTCCCAGCTCACGAAGATCGACAAGGGCCTGAAGGAGCTGATCGCGCTCGGCCTGGTCGAGGACAAGCCGTACAAGATCTTCGGTGCCCAGGCGGAGGGCTGCTCGCCGGTGTCGGCCGCGTTCAAGGCCGGGCAGGACGTGGTCCGCCCGCAGAAGCCGAACACCATCGCCAAGTCGCTCGCCATCGGCAACCCGGCCGACGGCCCCTACGTCCTGGACATCGCGCGGCGCACCGGCGGTGCCGTGGAGGACGTGAACGACGAGCAGGTCGTCGACGCGATCAAGGTTCTCGCCCGCACGGAAGGGATCTTCGCCGAGACGGCGGGCGGGGTGACCGTGGGCGTCACTCGCAAGCTGGTCGAGGCCGGGCTCATCGACCCCGCGCTCACCACGGTGGTGCTCAACACCGGGGACGGGCTCAAGACGCTCGACGCTGTCGCCGAGACTTCGCAGGCCACGGCGACCATTCCGCCCAGCCTTGAGGCGTTCCGCTCCGCGGGGCTTGCCGGGTAGTTCTTTTCCCGCGGGTCCGTTGTGGCTGGTCGCGCCCACGCGGCGGAGCCGCAAATGTCAGAGCCCCGCGCCCCTTACGGGGCGCATCCCTCCCCGTACATCCGAGGTGAAACCCATGAGCGTCAACGTCCGTATCCCCACCATCCTGCGCACCTACACCGGCGGGCAGGCCGAGGTGGCCGCCGAGGGGGCGACCCTGGGTGAGGTCATCGCCGATCTGGAGAAGAACCACGCCGGGATCGCCGCCCGGGTGCTCGACGACCAGGGCAAGCTGCGGCGATTCGTGAACGTGTACGTCAACGACGACGACGTGCGGTTCGAGCAGGGCCTGGAGACGGCGACGCCGGACGGCGCGGGCGTCTCGATCATTCCGGCCGTCGCCGGCGGCTGCTGACCGTACACAGCGTCACCGGGACTGCCCCCTCCGCGAGAGAAGCGGAGGGGGCAATTCTGTATGGTTGAGCGCGGTACAGTTGGGAATGGAGCTTCGATTCCCCGCTCCGGGCGGTGCCCGACGCATATGCGAAGTCGGCCTTGGGCCGACAAGAAGCAGCCAAAGTGAGTGGCCTATTCGAGCCTTATGTGGCTTTTGTCCGGCCCGACTTGCCCTGAACTCCGATGAATTCTCCGCATATCGGTGAAGAGCCTTGCCCAGAATTCTCGTCCGATTGACCTGTTGCAGACGGCAGTTGGACAGATACATTCAGCCGCGGTCGACGCGTTCCGGCGCACACCCCCAACCCATGGGGAGTGAGGTCTGACCCGGGTCCGCGAAGTGCGGTCCTGCGCAAGGGCCAGTAATAGGGGAGTTAGGCATGGCTCAGGGCACCGTCAAGTGGTTCAACGCGGAGAAGGGATACGGCTTCATCGCGGTCGACGGTGGTGCGGATGTATTCGTCCACTACAGCGCGATCCAGATGGACGGCTACCGCACCCTGGAAGAAGGTCAGCGAGTCGAGTTCGAGATCTCGCAGGGCCAGAAGGGTCCGCAGGCGGACATGGTCAAGCTCGCCGTCTGAGCGGCTTGACGCGATCGGCCACCGACACGACGCAGCAGACGAAGGGCCCGCATCCCGGCACCGGGGTGCGGGCCCTTCGTCGTGCCCCGGCGCACCGCGCGCGGACGCGGGGGTGCGCCGTCCCGATCCGAGGGGCGACCTTGCACTCTCGGGGGTCGAGTGCTAATCATTGGCGTTAGCACTCTACGAGTGAGAGTGACAGAACTTGGATCGGGTCGGTGAGGTCCGCAGGCCGGGTGGGGCAGGGAACCACACGGCGAGCAGGCCGTCCGTCGCGGGCGCCAGCACGGTCCGTTTGCTTTTCCTTCCCCAAGCTCTTGAGGAACTGGGGGAGACCCCATCCGTCCGGGAGGACCACTTCACATGGCCAAGATCATCGCGTTCGACGAGGAGGCACGGCGCGGCCTCGAGCGCGGCATGAACCAGCTCGCCGACGCCGTCAAGGTGACCCTGGGCCCCAAGGGTCGCAACGTCGTCCTCGAGAAGAAGTGGGGCGCCCCCACGATCACCAACGATGGTGTGTCCATCGCCAAGGAGATCGAGCTCGAGGACCCGTACGAGAAGATCGGCGCCGAGCTGGTCAAGGAGGTCGCGAAGAAGACGGACGACGTCGCCGGTGACGGCACGACGACCGCGACCGTCCTCGCCCAGGCCCTGGTCAAGGAAGGCCTGCGCAACGTCGCGGCCGGCGCCAACCCGATGGCCCTCAAGCGCGGCATCGAGAAGGCCGTCGAGGCCGTCTCGGGCGCCCTGCTCGAGCAGGCCAAGGACGTGGAGACCAAGGAGCAGATCGCCTCCACCGCCTCCATCTCCGCCGCCGACACCCAGATCGGCGAGCTCATCGCCGAGGCCATGGACAAGGTCGGCAAGGAAGGCGTCATCACCGTCGAGGAGTCCCAGACCTTCGGTCTTGAGCTGGAGCTCACCGAGGGTATGCGCTTCGACAAGGGCTACATCTCGGCGTACTTCGCCACCGACATGGAGCGTATGGAGGCGTCGCTCGACGACCCGTACATCCTGATCGTCAACTCCAAGATCTCCAACGTGAAGGACCTCCTTCCGCTCCTGGAGAAGGTCATGCAGTCGGGCAAGCCGCTGCTGATCATCGCCGAGGACGTCGAGGGCGAGGCCCTGTCCACGCTGGTCGTCAACAAGATCCGCGGCACCTTCAAGTCCGTCGCCGTCAAGGCCCCGGGCTTCGGCGACCGCCGCAAGGCCATGCTCGGCGACATCGCCATCCTCACCGGTGGCACGGTCATCTCCGAGGAGGTCGGCCTCAAGCTGGAGAACGCCGGTCTCGACCTGCTCGGCCGCGCCCGCAAGGTCGTCATCACCAAGGACGAGACGACCATCGTCGACGGCTCCGGTGAGAGCGACCAGGTCCAGGGCCGCGTCAACCAGATCCGCGCCGAGATCGAGAACAGCGACTCCGACTACGACCGCGAGAAGCTCCAGGAGCGCCTGGCGAAGCTCGCGGGCGGCGTGGCCGTCATCAAGGCCGGTGCCGCCACCGAGGTCGAGCTCAAGGAGCGCAAGCACCGCATCGAGGACGCCGTGCGCAACGCCAAGGCGGCCGTCGAGGAGGGCATCGTCGCCGGTGGTGGCGTGGCCCTGCTCCAGGCCTCCTCGGTCTTCGAGAAGCTGGAGCTCGAGGGTGACGAGGCCACCGGTGCCGCCGCTGTGAAGCTGGCCCTGGAGGCCCCGCTGAAGCAGATCTCCGTGAACGCCGGCCTCGAGGGTGGCGTCATCGTGGAGAAGGTCCGCAACCTCACCCCGGGTCACGGCCTCAACGCCGCGAACGGCGAGTACGTCGACATGATCGCCGAGGGCATCATCGACCCGGCGAAGGTCACGCGTTCCGCGCTGCAGAACGCCGCGTCCATCGCCGCGCTGTTCCTCACCACCGAGGCCGTCATCGCCGACAAGCCGGAGAAGGCCGCTGCCGCGGGCGCTCCGGGCGGCATGCCGGGCGGTGACATGGACTTCTGATCGGCCCCTGTGGTCGATCGGCTGTTCCCAGTCGTACGAAGGGGCGGTGCCCTCCCTGCGGGGGGTGCCGCCCCTTCGGCGTGCGCGGACGTTCTCCCGCCGGGCGCGCGGACGCTTTCCCGCTGGGTGCGCCGCAGGCGGAATGCGGTGGTCCAGTGGGCTGTTGACGGATGCGGAGGATGCCTCCGTTCCGTCGACCGATCTCCTTGGGGAGCCTCATGTCACCCGTGACCACCGCCGCCGTCGACCGCGCCGCCGCGATCCTGTCCCGGCCCTTCACTCTCGGCGGGCTCACCGTCCCGAACCGGATCGTGATGGCGCCGATGACCCGGCAGTTCTCCCCCGGCGGCGTGCCGGGCGAGGACGTCGCCGCGTACTACGCACGGCGGGCCGCCGCACAGGTCGGCCTCATCGTCACCGAAGGCACGTACGTGGGCCACGAGTCGGCGGGCGAGAGCGACCGTGTCCCGCGCTTCCACGGCGCGGAGCAGCTCGCGGGCTGGGCGAAGGTCGTGGACGCCGTGCACGCGGCGGGCGGGAAGATCATGCCGCAGCTGTGGCACATCGGCATGGTGCGCAGCGCCGGTCAGCCCCCGTTCCCGGACGCCCCCGCCCTCGGCCCCTCCGGGCTGCGCCTCGACGGCACCGAGGGCACCGGCAGGGCGATGACGCGCGCCGACCTCGACGCCGTGATCGGGGCGTTCGCCGAGGCCGCTGCCGCCGCCGAGCGCATCGGCTTCGACGGCGTCGAACTGCACGGCGCGCACGGCTACTTGCTCGACCAGTTCCTGTGGGCGGGCACCAACCGCCGCACGGACGCGTACGGCGGCGACCCGGTGGCCCGTACGCGGTTCGCGGCGGAGATCGTCGCCGCGGTCCGCGAGGCCGTCGCCCCCGACTTCCCGGTCGTCCTGCGCTACTCGCAGTGGAAGGCCGACGCCTACGACGCCCGGCTCGCCGACACCCCGGCGGAGCTGGACGCCCTCCTCTCGCCGCTCGCCGCGGCCGGCGTGGACGCCTTCCACGCCTCCACGCGCCGCTACTGGCTGCCCGAGTTCGACGGCTCCGACCTGAACCTGGCGGGCTGGACGAAGAAGCTCACCGGCAAGCCGGTCGTCACCGTCGGCTCGGTCGGCCTCGACGGCGACTTCATCCGCGGCTTCCAGGGCGAGGGCGCTCCCGTCCAGGGCCTCGACAACCTCCTGGACCGCCTGGAGCGCGACGAGTTCGACCTCGTCGCCGTCGGCCGCGCCCTCCTGGCGGACCCGCGGTGGGCGGCGAAGGTCATCGGCGGGTCCTTCGACGAGCTGTCGGCGTACGACCCGAAGGCGCTGTCCACGCTGAGCTGAGCCTCCCGGGGGAGAGGGGGGCCGCGGGCGCGGAGCAGACATGAGTGGGTGGGCGGGACCGTTCTTCACGGACCGCCCACCCACTCACGTTTCCTCGTCCGAAAGAATCTTCGGACAGGTGTCAACCGGATCGGAGGGCGCGGGGCTAGAGAAGGTGTACCGACCAGATGGGGAGCACGTCATTGACCGCTGAGGAATTCGAGGAGTTCTACGCCCACGCGGTCAGACGGCTCACCGGACAGCTCTATGTGATGCTCGGCGATCTGCACGAGGCGCAGGACGTCGTGCAGGAGGCGTTCGTCAAGGCCTGGAGCAGGCGTGGGCGGCTCAGGCGCGAGGCCGCGCCCGAGGCCTATGTGCGGACCGTGGCCTGGCGGCTCGCGCTGCGCCGCAAGCAGGGTCTGTTCCGGGCCGAACGGGCCTGGCAGCGGCACGGCGGCCCCGGTGCCGCCGACGCGCCCGACCCCGGCGCGGTCGTCCTGGTCGAGGCGCTCAAGGAACTCTCCCCGCAGCAGCGCAGGACCGTGGCCCTGCGCTACGTGTGCGATCTGTCCGTCGAGCAGATCGCCCACGAGACGGGCCTGTCCACCGGCACGGTCAAGACCCATCTCTCCCGAGGCAGGGCCGCGCTCGCGCCCCGGCTGCGGGACTCCCACACGCAGGAGGCGCACGGTGGCTGAGCAGCCGCGCCACGGGCACCCCGGTCCCGGGGCCCACCCCGGTCATGGCGCCCACTCCGGTCCCGGGGCCCACCACGGCTCAGGGGCCCACCCCGACGACGACATCACCCTGGCCGCCGCGCTCAGGGACCTCGCGGGCCAGGGGCAGGGGCTCGCCGCCCCCGCGCCCGCCATGGAGATCACCGGGCGCGGTGACCGTATGCGGCGGCGGCGCTTCGCCGTGCTCGCGGCCGCCGCGGTCGTCGTCTTCGGCGGGGTGAGCGGGGTGCTGGTCGGGGTTGTCGGGGTTGCCGACCAGGGCGAGGAGCGGGTGCGGCCCGCCGGGCGTACGGACGGGCCCGCGCCTGTGCCCGCGCCGTCCTCCGGTGACTCGCCGGGGCCCACCACGGTGCCGTCCGCCTCCGGGACCGGGGCGCCGCCGCCCACCCTTGACGCGTCCGGCTCCGCGCCGGTGCGTACGTATCCGCCCGCCGGGACGGAGTCGCCCACTGAGGGGCCGGTGTCCTCGTCGGGGGCGCCCCCCGGGTAGCGCGCCGCACTTCGGGGGCTGCGCCCCCGGACCCCCCTCATCGGCGCTCCGCGCCTCGTCCTCAAACGCCGGACGGGCTGAAAACCCCATCTGCCGGACGAGCTGAAAACCCCGTGCCCCGAAACGGAGATCCCCCATGCCCACAGCCCTTCCCCGACCGGCACCGGCCCCGGCCCCGCCACCGGCCCCGGTACCGGTCGCCCTCAGGGGCGCCTCCCGGTGGCAGCGGGTGCGGCTCGGGGCCGGTGACCGGGACGTGCTGCTCGTCTATCTGCTCACCCGGGCCGGGCTGTGGCTCACCGCCTACTGCGGGGCGCAGCTCTTTCCGCGCGACCCGCAGGCCCGGCACGGTGCGCCTGTGCTCAGCGTCTGGGAGCAGTGGGACTGGGTGCACTTCCAGCACATAGCGGAGCACGGCTACAGCCGTGCCTCCGACGCCGCGCCGGGGTTCACCAACGAGGAGGCCTTCTTCCCGGGCTTCCCGCTGCTGCTGCGGGCGGTGCACACGGTGGTGCCGCACTGGGGTGTGGCGGGGCTGCTGATATCCCTGGTGAGCGGGGCCGTCGCCGTGCTCGCGCTGGCCCGGATCGCGGCGGCCACCGGTGGGGCGGGCGCGGCGGGCGGGCAGCGCGCGGTGCTGCTCGTGCTGCTTTCGCCGTGCGCGGTCTTCCTCGCCGCGGGATACACCGAGTCCCTGTTCCTCGCGCTCGCCCTGCCCGCCTGGCTGGCCGCGCTGCGTGGACGCTGGGCGCTCGCCGCGCTGCTCACCACGGCCGCCACCGCCGTCCGCGTCAGCGGCCTCTTCCTCGCCGCCGCCCTGGCCGTGCAGTTCGTGGTGAGCCTCGGCGCCCGCCCGGCGGGTCGGCGCCGGCGCCCGCTGCCGTGGCTCGCCCTGCCCGCGCTCCCCGCCCTCGCGTACACCTGGTACCTGCACCACCTCACCGGTGACTGGATGGCGTGGAAGCACGCGCAGGAACGCGGCTGGAACCGGGAGTTCCACGCGCCGTGGGAGGCGTGGGCGAACACCTGGCGGGCCGCCTTCGACGGCGACTACCGCACCGGGTACGCCCTGATGTTCGCGGCCGAACTCGTCGCGATGGTCGTCGGCCTCGCCCTCCTCGCGGTCCTCCTGCGCCGCCGCCGCTGGCCCGAGGCGACCTACATCGCCCTGAGCCTGTGGGCGCTCGGCACCTCGTACTGGTACATGTCGCTGCCCCGCGCCACTCTCCTGTGGTGGCCGCTGTGGACGCTCCTCGCCGTCTGGTCGCTGCGGCGCGCCTGGCTCACCCATGTCCTCGTGGGCGTGCTCGCGCCGCTGACCACGGTGTTCGCCCTGGCGTTCACCACGGGACGCTGGGCCGGGTGACCGGGTGACCGGGTGACCGGGTGACCGGGTGACCAGAGCGCGCCCTACTCGGTACGGGAGTTCTCCAGGGCCGCGCGCAGATGACCGTCGGACTCGGTGAGCAGGCGGGCCGCCGTGGGGCCGTCGACCGATCCCAGGAGGGTGAGGATCGCGTTCTTCACCTCGCCGTCGGTGGCGGCGAGCGCGGCCTCGATCTCCGCGTCGCCCGCGCCGGTGGCGAGGGCGACGATGCGGCGGGAGCGGGCGCGCAGCTTCTCGTTGGAGGCGCGCACGTCGACCATGAGGTTCCCGTACGTCTTGCCGAGCCGGATCATCGTGATCGTCGACAGCATGTTCAGGACGAGCTTCTGGGCCGTGCCCGCCTTCAGCCGGGTGGAGCCGGTGAGGAGTTCGGGTCCGACGACGACCTCGATGCCGTGCTCGGCGGCGTCGGCGAGGGCGCTGTCCGCGTTGCAGGACAGGCCGATCGTCAGGGCGCCGCGGGCGCGGGCGTGCTCCACCGCGCCGACGGCGTAGGGCGTACGGCCGGACGCGGAGATGCCGACCACCGTGTCGTCGGCGGTCAGGGTGAGCGCGTCGAGGTCCTGCGCGGCCAGGTCCTTGCGGTCCTCGGCGCCCTCGACCGCCGTCACCATCGCCGTCGGCCCGCCCGCGATGAGACCGACGACGTCGTCCGGGTCGGTGTTGAACGTCGGCGGGCACTCGGAGGCGTCGAGCACACCGAGCCTGCCCGCCGTCCCGGCGCCCGCGTAGATCAGCCGGCCGCCGCGGGCCATGCGCTCGGCGGTGGCGTCGATGGCGGCGGCGATGCGCGGCAGCTGCGCGGCGACGGCGGCCGGGACACTGGCGTCCTCGCCGTTCATGATCCGCGCGATCTCCGACGTCGGCAGCCGGTCGATCTCGGACAGCTCGGGCCGGAACGCCTCGGTGGTGAGGGACTCCAACTGGGCCCGGAGTTCACCGTATCCATCGGTGGTGGAGGTCATGGGGTGCGGCTCTTTCACAAGGTCGGGAAAGGGGGAATCAGCCCGTCCGGCGTTCGAGGACGAGGCCGAAGGCCGATCGACGGCCACCCCGGCTGGGCGGGACTTCAACGACTGCCGGCGCCCGCGCCAGGGTTGTGGCGGTGCGCAAGGGCCTCGTACGAAGCGGCGAGCGCGGGCGCCGCCGTCTCGTACGTACGCTGCGCCACCCCCACGAACAGGCAGTCCACGACGAGCAGCTGACTGGTCCGTGAGGACATCGCGGCGGGCCGCAGCTCGCTCTCGCGGGCGGTGGAGGTGGTCAGTATGTGATCGGCGTACTGGGACACCAGGCCGTCGGGACGCCCGGTGATCGCGATCGTCGTCGCCCCGTGCTCGAAGGCGACGCGCAGCGGCTCGATGACGTCGCCGGTGGACCCGGAGTGGGTGATGGCGATCGCCACGTCCTTCGCGCGGAGCGTCACCGCGTTGGTGACGGCGAGGTGCGGGTCGGAGTGGGCGTGCGCGACGTGGCCGATGCGCAGGAGCTTCTGGGCGAGGTCCTGGGCGACGAGGCCGGACGCGGCGACGCCGTACACCTCCACGCGGCGGGCCGTGGCGAGCGCGGCGACGGCCGCGCCGAGCTGCACCGTGTCGAGGGCCGCCGCCGTGTCGGCGAGGGTCTGCTGCTCGTCGTACGCGAGTTTCGCCACGACGTCCGCGATGGGGTCGTCGACGGCGATGTCGGCGGTGACGGCGGGCGCGCGGCCCGACTGCTGCTGGGCGGCGAGGCCCGCGAGGGCGAGGCGCAGGTCGCGGTAGCCGGGGTAGCCGAGGAGGCGGGCGGTGCGGACCACCGTGGCCTCGCTGGTGCCGGTCAGCTCCGCGAGGCCGGTGACCGTGAGCGCGGCGCAGCCCGCCGGGTCGCCCGCGACGGCCTCGGCGACCCGCTGCATGGACCGGGTCATCGACGGGGCGAGGGTGCGCACCTTGGCCGCGAGGGCGGCCGGTGCCGGAGGTGCGCCGCCCGCGAAAATTTCCTTCACGTCTTGGGTCACATGTGAAAGATATTTTCGGGGTGCGGGGTGGTCAAGGCTTCGGGCGCACAATGGCTGTATGGACTCCTCCGCATCCTCCGTCCCCGTGGGCCCGCTGGAGCGGGCGCTGCACGCCGCCCGCGCGCTGGTCCTCGCCGACCTGGTCGCGGACGAGGTGGCCGAGCCCGACGTCGTCTCCTTCGTCGAGGACTCCGTGGCGCAGCGGCGCTGGTGGGTCGAGCAGTGGCCCGAGGGCGCCGAGTACGTCGCCGGGCTCGTCGCCCAGGACGTGCAGGACGCCCTCCTGGAGCGGTACGGGCGGTGGCCGCTGTGCCCCGTGTGCGGCTCCGGGGATCCGCACGCGCTCGACGTGGAGCCGGAGTTGGGGGCCGATCCGCACTGGGTGTGCGGGAAGGCGGGGGTCGTGGTCGCGGCTGTGGGGTCGCTCGGTGGGGTGGGCCGGTGACGGTTTATATCGATCCGCCCACCTGGCCCGGTCACGGGCGGTTCTGGTCCCACCTCGTCAGCGACCTCTCGTACGACGAACTGCACGCCTTCGCGGCGCGTATCGGGGTGCCCGAGCGTGCCTTCGAGCGCGACCACTACGACCTTCCCTCGCACCGGTACGGGGACGCCGTGCGGGCGGGGGCCGTGGAGGTGCCCTCCCGGGAGTTGGTGCGGGTGCTGCTGGGGGCGGGGCTGCGGCGGCGGAAGGGTGCGGGGCGGTAGGCCCGCGCGGGGCGCCCCGGGCCCGCCCCTTCACCGTGACCAGGGGCGCTGCGCCCCCTGGACCCCAGCCTCATCGGCGCTGCGCGCCTCGTCCTCAAACGCCGGACGGGCTGTGAATAGCCCCCAGCCGGGCCCACAGATCATGCGCGCGTGCGTGCGTACTCGAAGGTATGGCTGTCGTCGCGGTCCGCCGCGCGGGTGAAGCCCGCTCGGGTCAGGACCGCGTGGGACGCGGTGTTGTCGCGGTCGGTGAGGGCGCGTAGGCCGCTGACGGCGGTGTGGTCGGGGTGGTCCAGGGCCCAGGCCGTGAGGGCGCGCAGGGCCTCGGTGGCGTAGCCGTTGCCGCGGGCCTCGGGGACCAGGTCGTAACCGACCTCCGCCCAGCCCTCGTCGTCGGGCACGCCGTGGAAGCCCATGGCGCCCACCGCGCGCCGGTCCGCGACGCGCACGACGGTGAACATGCCCCACTCGGGGCGGTGCGTCCCGGCGGCGTACGCCCTCGCCGTGCGCCCCGCCGCTCCGCGCGTGCCCTCGAACGGGCCGCCCTCGGTCCAGTGGCTGCCGCCCGTGCCGCCCGCGGCCAGGTCGGCGGCGGCGTCCGGGGACACCTCGATCAGCTCGACGGGGCCCGCGGGCACCTGGATCGGGTTGTGCCAGCGCCAGCGGTCCTTGCGGGGGTGGCCCGCGCGGTCGGCGCGGCCCGTCGCCCACAGCAGCACCCGCCAGGGGTCCTCGCCGTCCCGGGCCGGCGGCACGTGCGGGAACTGGCGGGCGAGGACGGCCGCGGGCAGCCCGGCCGGGGGCTCGTACGGCACGGCGAAGGCGCGCAGGATGTCGTACGTGTGCAGGACCAGCTCGACGACGCCCATCGCGGCGAAGCCCGCCGCGTCCGCGCTGCCGTACGGGAACGGATGCCAGCCGCGCACGCCCGGCGGTGTCGTCCGCACGACCGCCGCGAGCAGGCCCGCGCTCGCCTCGACGCAGCGCACCGCGCCGTCCGCGCCGGTGCCCGCGTCCAGGCGGATCTCCATCGGGACGTAGGTGCCGGTGCCCGCCGTGCGGCCCGTGAGCTGCGCCGCGTACGCGGTGAAGTCGCTCACGATGTGCTCGGCCGTGTCCAGGCAGCTCCACTCCAGGCCGCCCGCGGGCGTCGTCCAGTCGTACGCGTCCGTCGCCACCGCGCGCAGCGCGGCGACCGCGTGCGCCGTCGCCTCGTCGATCAGGTCCCCGCCGTTGAAGAGCATGCGGTGAGGCTACGTGAGCAGTTCCAGCTCCGTCGTGAGGTTTTCCCTGGCGGCGGCCTCCCAGTGGGCGGCCCCGTACGGGGTGCGGAACAGGCGGGGCAGGGCGAGGAGTTGACGCAGGACGTCCGCGCGGCCCGCGCGGAACGCCTCGTCGGGCACGAAGGCGTACTCCTCGCGGACCGCGGCGGCGTACGCGGCGTACGCGTCCGGGGCCGCGGCGAGGATCGCGAGGTCCGCGTCGCACAGGGCCTCGCCGTCGCGGTCGCCGTCGGCCGGGTCGTGGGTGACCGTGAGGCGGACCAGGCGGGCCACGTCCGCGGTGGCCTCCCGGGACAGGCCCGCCTCGGGGAGGGCGCGTTCCGCGAGGCGGGCGCTGCGCTCCTCGTTCTCCGAGCGGTCGGGGGCATGGACGGCGTCGTGGAACCAGGCCGCGAGGCGCACCACGTGCGGGTGCTCCGGGTGGTCCTGGAGGGTGTCCAGGTGGGCGAGGACGGCTTCGAGGTGGGTGAGGGTGTGGTAGCGGCGGTGAGGTTCGGACCAGCGGGTCAGGAGATTGTCGGCGTACGGGTCGGGGTCGGGGCCCGTGGGGGTCCCCCGGGCCCCGACGAGGGCTTCCCGCCAGGCCTGGCGGAGGGCTGCTCTGTCGGGTTCCGTGAGGGGGGCGGGGGCGGTGTCGTCGTCGGGCATGGGGTGACCCTAGGCCTTCGCGGGGCGCCCCGGGCCCGCCCCTTCACCGTAACCAGGGGCGCTGCGCCCCCTGGACCCCAGCTCTTGTCGGCGCTGCGCGCCTCGTCCTCAAACGCCGGACGGGCTGAATACTTCGCCGGTGTGGACTGCACCTGGGCAATTGCTGCGCGGACGTTGCCATTCCGGGCGGTGGGCGCTTGGCTGGCCGCCATGACGTACGACGTGATCTCCCCCGACGGAACGTACGAATCCGATCGTCCGGGACGGTTGTTGCGCACCGAGTGCGTCGCGCTGATCCCGCTGCTCCGTTCCGCCGGCGACGCGGCGTTCGCCGCGCCCACCTGCTGCCCGGGGTGGACGGTGCGCGATGTGCTCGCGCACTGCTCGGCGGTGCTCGACCGGGTGATAGAGAGCCGGTTCGAGGACGGTGCCTTCACCGCGGCGGGCAACGACCGTGACATCGCCGACCGGGCCGACTGGCCGAACTCCCGGATCGTGGACGAACTGGAGCACGGCATGACCCACGCGGGCGGTCCCATCGCCGCCTCCAAGGGGCTCCTCGACGGGGTGGCGCTCGGCGAGTGGGTGCACGCCGGTGACGTACGGGACGCCTGGGGACTGCCGGGCGCGTACGGGGGCGACGGGCTCGGTGACGCGTTGCCGCTGCTCGCCGCGTTCAGCAAGCAGCGTGCGGCGCTGCCCCTGCACGCCGACCTCGACGGGTTCGACGAGCCGCTGATCCTCGGCGTCAACGACGGCAGCAGGCCGCCCGCCCGGTTCATCGGGGACGCGTCGACGCTGGTCCGGCTGTACGCGGGCCGCCCCCTCACGGACTCGGCGTTCGAGCTGGCGGGCGCCACGCCGGAGGAGCTGTCGATCTTCTCGTGAGCCATCCGACCCGCGCCGGGTATCCGCTCAGTGGGTGTGCGCCGTGTGCACCGTGAACGCCGCCGTGCGGACCTTTCCCTCGTGGCGGAAGTCCAGGAACAGGCGGTAGGTGCCCGCGCTCGGCGCCGTCGTCGTGAAGGAGACCGCGGGGCCGGGCTCCGTGCTGCCGTCGCCGGGCTCCCCGTTCGGGTGGACGTGGAGGTACGCGAGGTCGCCCGCGCGCAGGGCGACCAGGTGGCCGTAGGCGCCCAGGTAGGGCTGGAGGTCGGTGACCGGCTTGCCGTCGCGCAGGACGCGCAGCGCCAGCTCGCGGGGCTTGCCGGGGGCCGGGGTGCCGGTCAGGCGCACCTCGTAGCCGTCGCCCGCCTTCGCGGTGGCCCGCGCGGGCGGCAGGTCCGCCGGGGCGTAGGCGCCGGTGACGGCGAGGTCCGTGCCCAGCGTCACCTTCTTCTCGGCGCCGGCGGGCCTGAAGTCCGCGAACACGCGGTGGTCCCCGGCCTTCGGCAGCGTCGCCGGGACCGACCAGGTGCCGTCCGCGGCGCGCACCGGGTGCAGATGACGGTACGTCGTCAGGTCGCGTGAGGCGACGATCAGGTGCAGCTCCTTGCCGTGCTCCTTCGCGTACGACTTCAGGGGCGCGCCCGAGGACTCCTCGGTGATGGTGAAGCGCAGGCCCGTGCGCTTGCCCGCCTCCGTGCGCCTGGTCCTGAGGTCCAGGGCGTAGCCGTCGGAGGCTGTCTGGAGGCCTGCCGGGGTGGACGTCGTCGTCCTGGTACCGGCTCCTGAGTCCTCGTGGCCGCTTTCGCCGTGGCCGCTCTTCTCGCTGTGCGCCGCCGGGGTGCTCACGCTGTCGACGCTCGTGCCCACGCCGTACGCGGCGGTGAACGCCGCCGCGACGGCGGCCGTGTACGCGGTGATCCTCAATCCGGTCCTCATGGGTCCCGACCATACCCCCCTGGGGTATTAAGTCAAGCGGTGGGAACGCTTGCGTCTTGATACCCCCTGGGGGTACACATGGATCTCGTAGGCGATACCGGGCCCGGGTATGCCGGGCATGAGGAGCGGCTGACATGACCTCCACGCAGACCCCGCACACCACGCAGGTGGAACTCGCCATCGGCGGTATGACCTGCGCCTCGTGCGCGGCCCGTATCGAGAAGAAGCTCAACCGCATGGACGGCGTCGCGGCGACCGTCAACTACGCCACCGAGAAGGCCAAGGTCAGCTTCGACGGCACGGACGTCGCGGTCGCCGACCTCATCGCCACCGTCGAGGCCACCGGGTACACCGCCCGGGAACCCGCCCCGCCCCGGGCGGCCGACGACGGGGGAGGTGGCGGCCGTGACGAGGGGGACGAGGGCGCCGAGGGGGACGCCGGGCTGCGGCCGCTGCGCGAGCGGCTGATCACCGCCGTCGTGCTCTCCGTGCCCGTCATCGCGATGGCGATGATCCCCGCCCTCCAGTTCGCGTACTGGCAGTGGCTGTCCCTGACCCTCGCGGCCCCGGTCGTGACCTACGCGGCCTGGCCCTTCCACAAGGCGGCCGTCACCAACGCCCGGCACGGCGCTGCCACCATGGACACGCTGATATCGGTCGGCACGTCGGCGGCGTTCCTGTGGTCGCTGTGGGCGCTGTTCCTCGGCTCGGCGGGCACGCCCGGCATGACGCACCCCTTCGAGCTGACCATCGAGCGCAGCGACGGCGCCGGGAATATCTATCTGGAGGCCGCCGCGGGCGTCACCGCTTTCATCCTCGCCGGGCGGTACTTCGAGGCCCGCTCCAAGCGGAAGGCGGGCGCGGCCCTGAAGGCGCTGCTCGAACTGGGCGCGAAGGACGTGACCGTGCTCCGGGGCGGGCGCGAGGAGACCGTGCCGGTCGGGGAGCTGAGGAGCGGCGACCGGTTCCTGGTGCGGCCCGGCGAGAAGATCGCCACCGACGGGCGGGTGCTCGAAGGCGCATCCGCCGTCGACGCGTCGATGCTCACCGGCGAGTCCGTGCCCGTGGAGGTCGCCGTGGGCGACGCGGTCACCGGCGCCACCCTGAACGTCGGCGGCCGGCTCGTCGTGGAGGCGACCCGCGTCGGCTCCGACACCCAACTCGCCCGGATGGCGCGGCTCGTCGAGGACGCGCAGAACGGCAAGGCCGCCGCCCAGCGACTCGCCGACCGCGTCTCCGGCGTCTTCGTGCCGGTCGTCATCGCCCTCGCGATCGCCACCCTCGGCTTCTGGCTCGGCAACGGCGCGGGCCTCACGGCCGCCTTCACCGCCGCCGTCGCCGTCCTGATCATCGCCTGCCCGTGCGCCCTCGGCCTCGCCACGCCCACCGCGCTCATGGTCGGCACCGGGCGCGGCGCCCAGCTCGGCATCCTCATCAAGGGCCCCGAGGTCCTGGAGACCACGCGGCGCGTCGACACCATCGTGCTCGACAAGACCGGCACGGTGACCACGGGACGGATGACGCTGCTCGCCACCCGGGTGGCAGGCGGCGCCACCGATGCCGGGGTGGAGGAGTCCGCCGAGGTGGACGAGGTGCTGCGGCTCGCCGGGGCCCTGGAGCACTCCTCCGAGCACCCCATCGCCCAGGCCGTCGCCGCGGGCGCCGCCGAGCGGGTCGGGACGCTGCCGACACCGGCGGACTTCGCGAACGTGGCGGGGCTCGGGGTGCAGGGGATCGTCGAGGGGCACGCGGTGCTCGTGGGGCGGGAGCAGTTGCTCGCGGAGTGGGCCATCCCGCTGCCCGAGGAGCTGAAGCGGGCCAAGGACACCGCCGAGGCCGCCGGGCGCACCGCCGTCGCCGTCGCCTGGGACGGCGAGGCGCGGGCCGTGCTCGAAGTCGCCGACGCCGTCAAGGAGACCAGCCCCGAGGCGATCCGGCGGCTGCGCGCGCTCGGGCTCACGCCGATGCTGCTCACCGGTGACAACCGCGCCGTCGCCGAGTCCGTCGCCGCCGAGGTCGGCATCGCACCCGAGCACGTCATCGCCGAGGTGCTTCCGCAGGACAAGGTCGACGTGGTCAAGAGGCTCCAGGCAGCGGGGCGTTCGGTCGCCATGGTCGGCGACGGCGTCAACGACGCGGCGGCCCTCGCGCAGGCCGACCTGGGGCTCGCCATGGGCACGGGCACTGACGCGGCCATCGAGGCGGGTGACCTGACCCTGGTACGGGGTGACCTGCGGGCCGCGGCCGACGCCATCCGCCTTGCCCGGAAGACCCTCGGCACGATCCGGTCCAACCTCTTCTGGGCCTTCGCCTACAACGTCGCCGCGCTGCCGCTCGCCGCCGCCGGGCTCCTGAACCCGATGCTCGCCGGTGCGGCCATGGCCTTCTCGTCCGTCTTCGTGGTCGGCAACAGCCTGCGGCTGCGCGGCTTTCGGCCACTGAGCTGAGATTTCCGGTGCCGCGTGGCCTGATCGTCGCGGCGCTTGGCCTGATCACCCCGGCGCGGTCGAATTCCCGCCGGGGTGATCTGCGCGTACCCTGGTAATTGGACTAGACCTGTGTTTCTGTGGTCGTCGCCCCGCACGACTCCCACACCCGCCGACAGCAGGCGCCGATTTCCTAAGGAAGACATCCATGAGCAGACGCGCGCTCCTGGAGGTGATCGCACTCGACGCCGAGGACGCGGTCGCCGCCCAGGCCGGAGGGGCGGACCGCCTCGAGCTGGTCACCGACATGGCCGCGGACGGGCTCACGCCGTCCGTCGAGGCCTTCGCTGAGATCCGTGCCTCCGTGGACATCCCCCTGCGCGTCATGCTGCGGCTCGCCGACGGGTTCGACGCGGGGGACGTCGACGCGCTGGTGGGGCGGGCGCGGGAGCTGCGCGGCGCGGGGGCCGACGAGTTCGTCCTCGGCTTCCTCGACGCCGAGACCGGCGGGGCCGATGTCGCCGCCGTCGAACGGGTCGTGGGGGCGCTCGACGGGTGCCGGTGGACGTTCCACCGGGCCATCGACCGGGCCGCCGACCGCGACGCCCTGCGCAAGCAGCTTGCCGATCTGCCCGGACTCGACACCTACCTCACCGCCGGGGCGGCGGGCGGCGTCGACGAGGGGCTGCCCACGCTGCTCGCCGAGGCCGCGCGGGGCGGGGAGCCCGGGTACGGGGCGCGGATCCTCGTGGGGGGTGGGTTGCGGCTTGAGCATCTTGGGGGGTTGCGGGCGGGGGGGCTCGACGGTTTTCACATCGGCGGAGCCGCACGGCCCCACGGGTGGGGCGCTCCGCTCTCCTCCGCCGCCGTTTCGGCTTGGCGCCGCGCCCTGGACGCCTGACCCCGCCGCTTCGCGCCGGGGGTCCTCTCCCACCCGCCCGCCCGTTTCCGGGTGGGTTCCGGTTCGGGTCTCCTGTGCCACGGCTGTTGTTCGGCGGCCGTCGGCCGGTGGGGCTGCCCCGCCGCTTCGCGCCGGGAAAAGCTCTCCCACCCGCCCGCCCGTTTCCAGCCGGTTTCCGGCTCGGGTCGCCCGTGCCACCGCCGTCGTTCGGCGGCCTCCGGTCAGTGGGGCGGGCCGTCCCCCTGTGGGCAGCTGGTCCGCCACGGGCGGAACGGGTGGGCACAGGGCCCCCTTGGGCTAGCCGTTGTGTTCGGTCGAGGCCAGCGCCGGGGGGAGTGGGGCCGAGTGCAGCACCGTCAGGCCCGACACCGCTCGGGTCAGGGCCACGTACAGGCGGCGCAGGCCCGTGCGTTCGTCGGGCTCGCCGGAGACCACGGCCGCCGGCTCGTCCAGGACCACGTAGTCGTACTCCAGGCCCTTGGCGAGGGACGCCGGGACCAAGGTGAGCCGGACGTCGGGGGTGGTCTCCTCGCCGGGGGAGAGACAGCCGAGACCGGCAGCGTCGAGGGCCCGCGCCAGCTCGGGCACCCGCGCGTCCGCCGCGATCAGACCGATCGACCCCTCCTGGGACAGGGATGTGACGCAGGCGCCCACCACCGCCTCCGTCAGACCGGAGGAGGCCACCCGGCGCACCGACAGCGAGCCGGGAGCCTCCCGCACAGAACCCACCTCCGCGAGCCCCGGCGCGATCACCGGCAGCAGCCGCGACGCGTACGCGATCACCTCGCGCGGCACGCGGAAACCAGCCGTCAGCTCCTCCACCACCGCGTCCGCCTTGCCGAGATGCGCGAGCGCCTCGTCCCAGCTCCGCGTCGCCCACGGCGTGGTCCCCTGCGCCAGGTCCCCGAGGACGGTCGCCGAACCGGTCGTGCACCGGCGCCCCACCGCCCGGTACTGCATCGGCGACAGATCCTGCGCCTCGTCGAGGACGACATGTCCGAGTGAGTGCGTACGGGAGACCAGGTCGGAGGCCTCGTCGATCAGGACCGCGTCCGCCGCCGACCACTTCGCGCTCTTCACCCCGCGCCCCGGCCGCTCCCACAGCACCGCCTTCTGTTCCGCCTCGTCGAGGATTCCCCCGGCGTGCGCGGCGAGGAACTCCGCGTCGGACAGCAGCCGCAGCACCAGCTTCGCCGGGTCGACGGGCGGCCAGATCGCCTTCACGGCCGCCTTCACCGCCGCGTTGCGGGCCACCGCGTCCTGCACCCGGTCGTCCGGCGCCTCACCGGAACGTTCCATCTGGACGAGGACGGCGTGCGCGATGCGCTGCGGCAGGGCCTCGCGGGCCGCCCCGTACCGCATGTCGCGGGCCAGCAACTCCTCGACGATCTCCTCCAGGTCGTACACCGGGACGCGCCAGCGGCGCGAGCCGCGCACCACCACGATGCCCTCCCGCGGCATCGTGATGTACGAGCGCAGCGCCCCGCGCAGCACCTCCGCCATCCGCGCGTCCCCCTTGACCAGGGCCGCCGCCGGATCGTCCGTGCCCCGCACCTCGACGTGCGCGACCAGGTCGGCGACGGTGGCCTGCCGCACCTCCAACTCGCCGAGCGCGGGAAGCACCTGCTCGATGTAGTGCAGGAAGGACCGGTTCGGGCCGATGACGAGGGTGCCGGTGCGGGCGAGGCGTTCCCGGTGCGCGTACAGGAGGTACGCGACCCGGTGCAGGCCCACCGCCGTCTTTCCGGTACCGGGGCCTCCCTGCACGCAGACCGAACCGGCGAGCCCGCCGCGCACGATCTCGTCCTGCTCCGGCTGGATCGTCGCCACGATGTCCCGCATCGGGCCCACGCGCGGCCGCTCGATCTCCTGCTGGAGCAGCTTGCTGACCTGCTCGGCCTCGCCGGGGTCCGTCAGATGCTCGTCCTCGTACGCGGTCAGGTCGCCGCCGGTGTACCCGAAGCGGCGGCGCAGACCGACGTCCTGCGGGTCCTTCTTCGACGCCCGGTAGAACGGCTGGGAGACGGGCGCGCGCCAGTCGATCACCATGGGGTCGCCGTCGGCGTCGTGCACGTGCCTGCGCCCGATGTAGAACTGCTCGCCCTCGCCGCCCTCGGCCTGCTCGGCGCCCGGCGCGTGCAGGAAGTCGAGCCTGCCGAAGAACAGCGGCGTGTGCGCGAGGTCCGCGAGCGCCTTGATCCGGTCGTCGATCTGGCTCTGCAGCACGGCGGCGTTGACCCAGTTCGCCGTCACGTCACGGATGTCCAGTGACGCCACGTCCTCGCGCATGGCGCGCAGGGCTGAGCGGGACGCGGTGAGATGCGCCTGCTCGCGGGCAAGGGGGTTGTCGGGCACGGGTACGGATGGGGCGTTCACTGCGGGGCCTCCGGCGGCTACGGGTGGTGCGTGTGGCGCGTGTGGCGCGGTGCTCTGTGCGTGCTCGGGGCCGCCGGTTTCCGGCCGGACGGCGGCGCTCCGCTGGGCGGGAGACGGGAAGGGGAAAGGTTAGGTGAGCGGCCGGTGGCGGAGCCAACGGTTTTCCCGCGCCAGGGGCGATCAGGGCCGCGGGGCCGGTCTCCGCCGCCACACGAAACCCTGAGGCATCCCCGAGAAAACCCTGAGGGACGTCATCCTCGCGACTCCGTCCCGAGACGGACAGCACCGCCCGTGAGTCGTACCGGGCGGCTCCGGCGGTTACCCCGCCAGGCCGATGTGCGGGTGCCCCCGCGGGCGGACCATGGATACATGAGCAGCGCAACCTTCACCTCAGCGTCCCTGTCCTCCGGGCCGGCCGGCCCCCGTCCCACCGCGGGCGCCACGGCGCTCTCCGGCGACCACCGTCCGCACCGCGTCGGCACCGCCCTGCGGGCCGCCAAGGTCTTCATGGGCACGGCCTTCGGCGTGGCCGTGCTCGGCGAGTTCGCGGAGGAGGCGGGCGTCCGCCGCCGCTGAGACGACCGCCCTCCGCCCGTCCTTGGGCGACCGTCCTCCGCCCACCTCTGGCCGACCGTCCTGCCTACCCCTGGGCGACCGTCTTCCGCCCACCCCTGGGCGACCGTCCTCCGCCCACCCCTGGGCGGCTGCCCGCCGCGCCGGATACACCGGACGTTCGTGGTCGTTCGCTAGGGTCACGGCCGTGATGCGACGGTACGTGGCCAGCTGGTCACCCAACGCGGTGGCCGGAATCTCCCTCCTTGCCCTCTCCTGTACGGGCTTCGCCGTCCTCTGTGGCGTGCACGGGCTGCCCATGGCCGATGCCCTGGTGTACCGGGCCGAGGGGGCCGCCGTCGTCGGCGGTCGGGATCTGTACGGGTTCACCGTCACCCGGTGGGAACTGCCCGCCACCTACCCGCCGTTCGCCGCCCTCCTCTTCGTCCCCACGACCTGGCTGCCGCTCGCCGCCCTCAAGGCGGCCTTCCTCGTCGGCAACGTCGCCCTCCTGCTGCTGTTCCTGCACCTCTCCTGCCGCCTCGCCGGGCTGCCCTCGCGGCCCGCGGCCCTGTGCGCGGGCGCCGCGTTCGCGCTCTGGCTCGAACCCGTCTTCCAGACCGTGCTGTTCGGGCAGATCAATCTGGCGCTGGCCTGCCTGGTGCTGTGGGATCTGACGCGGGCGCCGGGGGCCGTGGGGCGGGGGTTCGCCGTCGGGGTCGCCGCCGGGATCAAGCTGACCCCGGCCTTCTTCATCCTCTACCTGCTTCTCACCCGGCGGGTACGGGAAGCCGTGACCGCCGTGGCCGCGTTTGCGGGGACCGTGCTGCTCGGGGCGGTCGCGCTGCCCCGGGCCAGTGTCGACTTCTGGACGCGGCGGGTCTTCGAGACCGGGCGGGTCGGGAAGGCGTGGATCGTCGACAACCAGTCCTTGCAGGGGGTCGTCGCCCGGGTCCTCCATGAGCCGGAGCCGGGGATTCTCTGGGCCGGGCCCGCGCTTCTCGTCGCCGTCGGGGGGCTGTGGGGCGCCCGGAGGGCCTCCGGCTCCGGGGCGGCTGCTCGGGGGGTGCTCGTGGCTGCCTTTGCCGGGCTGCTCGTCTCGCCCATCAGCTGGTCGCATCACTGGGTGTGGTGTGTGCCGGTGGTCGTGGTGTTGCTGGGGGAGGGGCGGAGAGGGGCTGCGGGGGTGGTCGCCCTGCTGTTCACGGCGCGCACCCTGTGGCTCGTGCCGCATGCCGGGTCCGCCGATCTCCACCTCGCGTGGTGGCAGCAGCCGTTGGCTTCGCCGTATGCGGTGGGGGTGGGGGTGGGGGCGATTGTGTGCGGGTGGGTGGTCCTCGCGGGTGCGCCCCAGTTCCGCCCCTTCCCGAACCTGGGGCTCCGCCCCAGACCCCGTGTCGGCCTGCGGCCTCGTCCTCAATCGCCGGACGGGCTGAAACGCTGCCGCACCGGCGAAGTTCTCAGCCCGTCCGGCGATTGAGGACGAGCGCGCCGGCGCGATTTCAGCCGGTCCGGCGATTGAGGACGAGGTGCGCAGCGCCGATCTTCGCTGTCAGGCGTCCTCCGCCAGTACCGCGTCCGCGTCCAGGATCCGGTAGGCGTACCCCTGTTCCGCGAGGAACCGCTGGCGGTGGGCGGCGAAGTCCTGGTCGATGGTGTCGCGGGCCACGACGGAGTAGAAGCGGGCCTCGTGGCCGTCGGCCTTGGGGCGCAGGACGCGGCCGAGGCGCTGGGCCTCCTCCTGGCGGGAGCCGAAGGTGCCGGAGACCTGGATGGCGACGGTGGCCTCGGGCAGGTCGATGGAGAAGTTGGCGACCTTGGAGACGACGAGGACGGAGATCTCGCCCTCGCGGAAGGCGTCGAAGAGCTTCTCGCGCTGCGCGTTGGTGGTCTCGCCCTTGATGACGGGGGCGTTCAGGTGCTCGCCCAGCTCGTCGAGCTGGTCGATGTACTGCCCGATGACGAGGGTCTGCTGCCCGGCGTGCTTGCGCACGAGCGCCTCGGTGACCTTCCGCTTGGTCGCGGTGGTCGCGCAGAACCGATATTTCTCCTCGGCCTCGGCGGTGGCGTACGCGAGCCGCTCGCTGTCGGTGAGGTTGACGCGGACCTCGACGCAGTCGGCGGGCGCGATGTACCCCTGGGCCTCGATCTCCTTCCAGGGAGCGTCGAACCGCTTGGGCCCGATGAGCGAGAAGACGTCCGACTCGCGGCCGTCCTCGCGGACGAGGGTCGCGGTGAGCCCGAGCCGCCGCCGTGCCTGGAGGTCGGCGGTGAACTTGAAGACGGGCGCGGGCAGCAGGTGCACCTCGTCGTAGAGGATGAGGCCCCAGTCGCGGGAGTCGAACAGCTCCAGGTGCGGGTAGATGCCCTTCCGCCTGGTCGTCAGGACCTGGTAGGTCGCGATGGTGACGGGGCGGATCTCCTTCTTCGTACCGCTGTACTCGCCGATCTCGTCCTCGGTGAGGGAGGTCCGCTTGACCAGCTCGTGCTTCCACTGGCGGGCGGAGACGGTGTTGGTGACGAGGATGAGGGTGGTCGCCTTGGCCTCGGCCATGGCGCCCGCGCCGACGAGGGTCTTGCCCGCGCCGCAGGGCAGCACGACGACGCCGCTGCCGCCGTGCCAGAAGTTCTCCACGGCCTGCCGCTGGTAGGGGCGCAGCGCCCAGCCGGTCTCGTCGAGGTCGATGGCGTGCGCCTCACCGTCGACGTACCCGGCGAGGTCCTCGGCGGGCCAGCCCAGCTTCAGGAGGGTCTGCTTGATCTGGCCGCGCTCGGAGGGGTGCACGGCGACCGTGTCCGGGTCGACGCGGGTGCCGACCAGCGGCTGGATCTTCTTCGAGCGGAGGATCTCCTCCAGGACGGGCCGGTCGGTGGTGGTCAGGACCAGGCCGTGCGCGGGGTGCTTGGCGAGGGTGAGGCGGCCGTAGCGGGCCATGGTCTCGGCGACGTCCACGAGCAGGGCGTGCGGGACGGGGTAGCGCGAGTACGCGACGAGGGCGTCGACGACCTGCTCGGCGTCGTGCCCGGCGGCGCGGGCGTTCCACAGGCCGAGGGGCGTGAGCCGGTAGGTGTGGATGTGTTCGGGGGCGCGCTCCAGCTCCGCGAACGGGGCGATGGCGCGGCGGCAGGCGTCGGCCTGCTCGTGGTCCACCTCGAGCAGCAGAGTCTTGTCCGACTGGACGATGAGCGGTCCGTTCACCGGTGGGTGCCCTTTCGCTAGGCCAAACATCCAGTGTGCCGCATCGCCGCTCGTACCCGTCCCGTGTTGCCGGTCCGTCCTTATGAGCCGAGGGCCGACGTCTGCGGGATCGCGCGGACGACGTGGTCGGCGGTGGCGAAGTGGACGAGGCCGTGGGTGGTGACGGGGGCGGCGACCGGGGTGCCGGTGGCGAAGGGGGCGTAGGAGCGGCGCAGCAGGGGCCTGCCGCCGCCGCGGGTGTTCAGGGCGAGGAGGTCGCCGGCCTCGGTGAGGACGTACAGGACGGCGTCGGCGAGGGCGGGGGCGCTCGGGGTGGGTGCCGTGGGGCGGTGGGACCAGGCGGGTTCGCCGGTGCCGCGGTCGACGGCGTGGACGCCGGTGCTCCGGCCGGTGAGGTGGACGAGGCCGGTGAGGTCGTCGAGGACGGGAGTCGACCAGGTTTCGCCGGGCGGGCCGAGGGGGCGGGACCAGACGGGCCGCATGGCGTGCACGTCGACGGCGGTGAGACCGGCGCCGGGGTCCGTGGTGCCGAGGTAGGCGATGCCGTTGCGTACGAGGGGCGCGGCGGGGTCGACGAGGACGGCGCCGGGCAGGCGCAGTGTGCGGTGGTCGCGCCGGTTCTCCAGGCTGACGCGGTGCAGCAGCCCTCCGCGTTCGCCGACGACGAGCGTGGTGTCGTCGATCGCCGCGGGTGCCGTGAGCGCGCCGCGCCCGGCCCGCACCCGGGCCGCGAGGCCGTCGCGGCCCACGGAGATCTGCTCGCCCAGGTACGGGTCCACGAGGGACAGCTGGTCGCCGGTGCCGTGCGCGTCGGGCGTGATCAGGCAGACGGCCTGCTGCGTCACCACCGGTGGGCCGAGCGCGCTCAGGCCGAGGCTCCACCGCTCCTGCCCGGACGTCGCGTTCAGCGCGTACAGGGAGTCGCCCGTGACGTAGAGCCCGGTGGCGCCGGCGGCCGGGGCGCCGAGCCAGGGCTGGGTGCTCCCGCTCTGGAGCCATCTGCTCCAGAACAGCTCGCCGGTGCGTGCGTCCAGGGCGTACACGTAGCCCGTGCCGTCCACCGCGTACAGGGTCCCGTCGGTGGCCAGGAGCTGGTGGACCGCGCCATGGGTGGGGAACGTCCACACCTCGGGGCCCGCCCGCCGGTCCCCCGCGAGCAGGCCCGCGCAGCCCGCCCCGAGCAGGGTGGCGGCCCCCGCCCGGAGCACCTGCCGCCGCCCGGGACCCGGCTCCGGCCGCGGCTCCCGGGGCCGGGGCACGGCGGGCGCGGGCAGGAGTTCGGCGAGGCCGTCCGGCAGGACGACGTCCTGTCCGGCGGAGGGGAAGTGGTCCAGGGCCGTGGCCAGCTCGGCCAGGGAGGGGCGCCGGGCGGGTTCCTTGGCGAGGCAGAGCGCCGTCAGGGCCTGCCAGCGGCAGGGCAGGTCCGACAGGTCGGGTTCCTCGAAGCGGATCGCGTACATCACCCGCCACATGTCCTCCGCGTCGAACGGCGCCCGCTTGCGCAGCGCGAACACCAGCGTGGAGGCCAGCGAGAAGACGTCCGCCGCGCCGGTGATGCCGGCCGCGTCCCACTGCTCGGGCGCGGCGAACGCGGGCGTGCCGAGGAAGGCCTGGCTGGTGGTGAAGGTGCTCGCGTGCAGGTGCCGGGCGACGCCGAAGTCCAGTACGCGTGGGCCGTGCGCGCTCAGCAGGACGTTCGACGGCTTGAAGTCGCGGTGCACGAGCCCGGCGCGGTGGATCGCGGCGAGGGCGTCCGTGAGCTGCCGGGCGATGGCGCGCACGTACGGCTCCGGGAGCGGGCCGTAGGTGTCGACGGCCTCGGAGAGCGGGATGCCCGGTACGTACTCCGTGGCCAGCCAGGGCTGGTCGGCCTCCGGTTCGGCATCGAGGACCTGGGCGACGAGGGGGCTCTCGACCTGGCGGGCCGCGGTGACCTCGCGTGCGAACCGCCGTCTGGCGTCCCGCTCGTGCACCAGCGACGGGCGCACCCGCTTGACGGCGACGAGCCGTCCCCCGCGGTCCCGCCCGAGGAAGACCTCGCCCATGCCGCCGCGCCCGAGCACGCCAACAAGCCGGTAGGGCCCGAGGCGCCGCGGATCGGAGTCCAGCAGCTGTTTCAGCTGAGAGGTGGTGACGGTCACCCTACGTAGGCTATGGGTAACGATCCGTGCTCGTGCGGGAGTTCGCCGAAGGTGGTCCGGACGGGCCGGGGCACGGGGCTCCGGGCGGGGTGGCGCGACGCGCCTGGCGCGCCTGGGCGTGCGCCGGGCGGGGTTCTCCTCCCGGTGAACCCCGCTCTCCCGAACGGCTCCGCTACGTCGCGTGGTCGGGGGTATCCGGGGGGTATGACTGCCGAGCCGACGCAAGAGCACGGTTACGAGAAGGGCCTTGAGCCCGAAGACGGTCACGGTGACGGTCACGGTCGCGGGAAGAGCGCGGCGCCCGAAGACGGTCACAGTGACGGTCACGGTCGCGGAAAGAGCGCGGCGCCCGGTGACGGTCACGGTCACGACAAGAGCGCGGTGCCGCCGCTCCAGCGCGGCACCCGCACCGCGCTGCTCGCCCGCGGCCTGGTCCTCCTGGTCAGCTTCGTCTGCATGGTCGGGTTCGCCGTGCTGCTGGCCAGGGCCACCCTGGTGCCCTCGCCGGGGTCCACGGACCTCACCCACACCAACCTGCGCCCCGGCGACTCCATCAGCGCCTATCTGGACCAGCCCGACTTCAAGGACACGATCAAGCAGATCGGCGGCAACGTCCTGCTCGGTGTGCCCTTCGGTGTGCTGCTCCCGATGCTGATGCCGAGGGCGCGCGGCCTGGTGCGGGTCGCCGCGGTGACGGCCCTGGTGATGCTGATGGTGGAGAGCGCGCAGGGCGTCCTCGTCACCGGGCGGGCCTTCGACATCGACGACGTCCTGCTGAACACGGCCGGTGCGCTGATCGGCTATCTCCTGGCCGGGCGGCGCCTGGGCCGCGCGCTGCACCCGCGGCGCCACCACTGGTGGCACCGCTGGACGCGGCGGCCGGACCCGGCCAGGCCCGGGGGCACGCCCCTGCCGGAACCGGCCAGGTCCGGCGGCACGCCCCTGCCGGAACCGGCCGGACCCGGCGGCACGCCCCTGCCGGGGCCCGTGGTCAGCCCGCCTCGTCCGCCAGTTCCGCCACGCCCGTGACGCGGTGCAGCGGGTAGGTGCGGACCTCGTCGGCCGTGTGGTCGTACGCGGTGACGAAGCCGCCCTCGACGCGGACGGGCGCGATGACGCGCTGGCTGGCGGCGCCCTCGGCGTTGACGTAGCCGATCCACAGGGCCTCGCCGGTGAGGACGGCCGCCTGCATGGTGGCGAGGGTCTCGGCGGCGGTGGTGCGGGGCAGTTCGCCGGGGGCGGCGGTGGGCGCTTCCTTGCGCGGTGCCGTCGAGGCGAGGTCGCCGGCGCGGATGGCGCGGACGGCGGCGCCGAGGAGGGTGGCGTCGGGCAGCGGCGGCCCGTCCGGCACGGGTTCGGGCGCGGTGCGCGGCGGGGTGCGGTGGCTGTGCGCGCGGGTGATGAGGACGTCGCCCTCGGCGCTCTCCGCGGAGGGCGCGAAGCCCATGGAGCGCAGCCCTTCGAGGAGGGTCGCGGGGTCGGCGGGGGTGGCGAGCACGGTCGGCGCCAGCCGCCGCAGTCGCAGCCCTTCGCCCCGCCTGTCGGCGAGGATTTCATTGAGCACGCCCTCGTCGTCGCAGCGTACGTAGGCGGAGGCGGCGCCGATGCGCAGATGGCCGTGTTTCCGCGCCACGTCGTCGATCAGGTACGACAGGGGCTGCGGCACGGGTGTCCGGGAGTGCGCGGTGAGGAAGGCGTGCAGGTCGGAGGCGCTCTGTCCGGCGTCGAGTGCTCGTCGTACGGAGCCGGGCGTGAACCGGTACACGGTCGCGCCGCCCTTGGACTCGATGTCGGCGAGCACCGCGAGGGCGTCGGCGAGGGGCCGTCGCAGCGGTCCGGGCGCGACGGCGGTGAGGTCGGCTTGCAGCAGCACGTGGTCGAGGGGCTCGGGCAGGAGCGGCGCGAGCAGCCGGGCCGCGCGCTCACCCGCGGCGCCGGTCCCCGCTCCACCACTCCCGGGGGACGGCGAGTGCTGATCAAGGCCTTCGGCCAGGAGCGCACGGCCGTGGGCGGACAGGGCGCCGCGGCCCGTGACGCCGAGGAGTTCGGCCTCCTCCAGGGTCCAGTGCGCGAGGCGGGAGCGCAGGTCGGAGGCGCCCGTGCCGGGGGGCCGCTCCCAGCGGAGCCGGGCCTGGACCGATTCCGCGTCGGGCGCCGCGCCCTCGGGCAGTTCGGCGAGCAGCCCGAGCACGCGTGTGCGCACCTCGGGTGCGGCGGAGCGGTCCAGGCCGGGGCCGAGCGCGGACAGCGTCCGGTCCTTGCTGTCCCGCCCGCCGACCAGGCCCGCCGTGCGGGTCCCGGCCAGCCACGCGGTGGCGAGCCGCGTCCACCGCTCGGCGACCGGCAGCTCCTGCCAGGTGTCGTAGGCGGGTGTCGCCGCGTACCGCTCGTCGGCCTCGCCGTCGGCCGCGAGCAGTCCCGCCGAGTAGGCGAGCTCCACCCAGAACGCCGCCTGCGGCTCCGGTACGTCCAGGGCCACCGCGGTCCGCTTCAGGTCGCGCACGCTCAGGCCGCCCGCGCGCAGCACCGCGGGCCCGCCCTCGTCCCAGTCCTTCAGGAGCTCCTCGACGGTGGCGAGCGCCATGTGCGCCTGGCCCGCCGCGGTGTTGTCCACAACCTGTGGACGGTGTTCGCGTGCGGCCACAACGGGCGGCGCGACCGCCTCCAGTACGTGGTGGGCGCGGCCCCCGCGCAGATGCAGCGCCACTTCGCGCGGCAGCACCACCGTCCCCGGCGCCGTCGGCAGGAGCAGGCCCCGGTCGATGAGCCAGCGCAGATGTCCCGCCGGTTCGGCGGTGACCTGCCCGTACGGCGGCCCCCACACGAGCCGCGACAGCACCTCCACGGACTCCGGGGGCGCCTCGTCCAGGAGCGCCGCCATCCGCTTGCGGTCGGTGAACAGTGCCGTCAGCGCCTCCACCGCCGACACCGCGTCGTGCGTCGCCGCGAGGCCCGCCGCCGTCACCAGGCTCTGTACGCGGCCCGGCGACATCCCCGCCATCGCCTCACCGACGGTCGGCCCGAGGCCCGTCGGCGACGGCCGCTGCGGGGTCGGCGCGAGCAGCTCCCTCGCGGTCCGCACCAGGCGGAACCTGTCGCCGCCGCCCCACACCAGCGCCTGCCCGCGCAGTGTGCCCAGGGCCCGGTCCAGGGCGTCCCGCACCCCGTCCGGTTCGTCGTCGCCCGCCACCAGGCCGAGCAGCTCCCCGTACGTGGCCGGTTCCGGCGCCACCGCGAGGGCCTCAGCGACCTGCTGCGTGAACCGGTCGAGCCGCTCCAGGGCGCGCACGACGGACGCGCGCGTGCCCGCGCGCGTCGCCAGCTGCGTCAGATCGTTCGGAACCGGCGTCAGGAGGTCGGGCCGGGCCCGCAACAACGCGACCATGGCCGCGTCGTCGCACGCCCGGAGGGCTTCCGCCAGGGAACGGGGTGCGTCCGGGGTGCTCATCCTGGCCACGGTAGCGGTTCGCCCGCCGGGCCGGGCGCGGGCGCCTCCGCTAGGCCTGTCGCCTGCCGCCCCCCGCCTTGACACTCCCGAGGAAGGCCCCCCAGGCGGGGGCCGAGAGGATCAGCGCCGGTCCGGCGGGGTTCTTGCTGTCGCGTACGGGCACGACGGCCCCTGGGCTGTTGACGGCGACTTCTAGGCATGCGCCGCCGTCTTGGTTGCTGTGGCTGCTTTTGCGCCATGTGGCGGCGTCCAGGAAGTCGGGGGAGACCTCCACGCATTCGCCGCCGTCAGAGTTGCTGTATGAACTCCTGCGCCATGTTGCGCTACTCAGGTCGACGGTGCGCATGGCACTGCACTCCTTCCCGCGTCAGCCGCCTGCTTTGACGCCGTTGAGGAAGGTCGACCAGGCGGGGGCCGAGAGGATCAGCGCCGGTCCGGCGGGGTTCTTGCTGTCGCGTATGGGGACGATGCCTTCGAAGTCGTGAGTGAGTTCCAGGCACTGGCCGCCGTCAGGGTTGCTGTAGCTGCTCTTGCGCCAAGCGGCGGCGTCCAGGAAGTCGTGCGAGATCTCGACGCATTCGCCACCGGACGAGTTGCTGTGGCTGCTTTTGCGCCAGGAGGCGAGAGCAAGGAAGTCGTGGGAGACCTCGACGCACGCGCCCCCGTCCGAGTTGCTGTACGAACTCCTGCGCCATGTTGTGCTACTCAGGTCGACGGTGCGCATGGCACTCCTTCCCGCGTCAGGCGTCAGGCGTCAGCCGCCCGCCTTGACGCCGTCGACGAAGGCGCCCCAGGCGGGGGCCGAGAGGATCAGCGCCGGTCCGGCGGGATTCTTGCTGTCGCGTATGGGGACGAGGCCTTCGAAGTCGTGGGTGATTTCTATGCACTGGCCGCCGTCCTGGTTGCTGTGGCTGCCCTTGCGCCAGGCGGCGGCGTCCAGGAAGTCGGGGGAGACCTCCACGCATTCGCCGCCGTCCTGGTTGCTGTACGAACTCTTGCACCAAGTTGCAGTGCTCAGGTCGATGGAACGCAAGGTGCTTCCTCCAACATCTCCGCGATGAACTTCCGGGAGGCGGCCGGGGACAGGGCCAGATCGCGCACGGAATCGTAGCTGAGTTGCAGTCGTTCGACGGGGGCCGTCTCCTCTACCAAGTCCCCCGAGTAGCCGGTCTCCACCCAGGCGACCGTGCGTGCGTCCATGGTCCGCAGGAACATGGTGTGCGTGTTGGTCAGGGCGTGGAGCCCAACGGACTGCTCGACGACGTGGATCTTCACGTTCTGCCGTTCGCTCATCGCCAACAGGTGCTCCAACTGCTGCCGCCACTGCGTATGATCCCCCAGCGGTGTCCGCAAGACGGCCTCGGACAGGATGGATCGGAAGCTGGGTGGGTCCTCCCCGGCCAGCAACTCGCTCCGTCCCAGTCGTGCGGCGACCTGCTTGGTCAGCTCATCGCCCTTGAGGCCACCTGCGGCGAGCAGCGTGTGCGCATACGCTTCCGTCTGCAACAAGCCCGGGAGCACGCTCACCGCGTAGTGCCACAGGCTCACCGCCTCGGCCTCAAGGGCCATGTACCGCCGGTACCGCTCCTTGAACTGCGTGGGGTCGCCCAGCGCCAGCTCCCACAGCGTGAGCAGGAAGCCAGCCGTACCGTAATGCTGGTCCAGGGCTTCGGCGACCTCGGGCCCGCCCAGGGTCTCCCCCTTCTCCATCTTCCCGAAGAGGGACGGATCCCACCCCACCACCTCCCCCAAGCGCCGCAGGCTCTCCCCGCGCCCCGCGCGCAACGCGCGCAGCTCTTCCGCGAAGCGGAGCCTCGGTTCCTGGCTACGGCCAGTGACTGCGCGCCTGGGCGGCATGACGGTCTCCTCCACGGCAGATGCGGAACTACCCCCGTACGCCCCGGAACTACAGCCGGTCGGCGGTATTCACCCCCGAATCCCCGGTCATGCTCGAAGTACCCGGAATACGCACGGTAGCCCAACCGTCGCGCTCCGCACAGGACTTCCTGCGGAGCGGGTCCGGACCCGGGAGGTGGAGCGGATGTACCCAGCCAAGCCCGCGCTCGGCAGCACCGTCAGGGACGGCAAGACCGGCGCCCTCGGACACGTCATGGGCCATGAGGGCCCCTACGTACAACTACGCCCCCTGGCGGGCGGCAAGGAGTGGGACGCGGACCCGGCACGGGTGGAACCCGTGGACGCCACAGAACTGCTCAGCGCCCGCGTCGCGGTGGCGAACGAGCGCAGCTGGAAGGCGTCGAAGGGATGACCGCGCCGGTGTCAGGGATGTTCGCGTCGCCGCAGGAACTGTCCGGCGGCATGGTGGTCTTCGACCGGGTGTATCAGATGCCCGCCGTCGTACGCCTCGTCGACGGGCTGTACGTGGAACTGTCCCGTCCGACGGGAATGGAGTGGCGGGTGGCCTTCTACCGGCTGCGCCCGGCCACGGAGTGGGAGCACAGGCAACTGGTGGCCGTCGGCAGGCTGCACAGACAGCGCCAGCGGGGCCTCGCGATCGGGGACTGAACCGAAGACAGCGGAACGCCGTACGCGGAACGCGGGAAGCGGTGCGCGGAACGCGGTGCGCGGAACGCGGTGTGGCATCACCGGAACACCCGGTGACGCCACACCGCCGTACCCCGCCCGACCCGCCGTCAGGCGCTGCGCGCCTTGTCGTACACCTTCTTCGCCAGCGAACCGAAGATCTCCCCGAACATCTTCGTCGGCTCCAGCGAGTCGAGCGAGCTGTTGACGGAGATGAGGGTCCCCCTGCCGGTGGCGGCGCTGAAGTCGGCGAACCAGGGGCCGCCGCTGGAGCCGCCGCTCATGTCGCAGGGGATGGACTGCGTGCCCTGGTCCTTCTTGGCCTTGCCGACGCAGCGCAGCAGCGACTCGCCGCGCTGGGGGCGGGTGGCGGAGTAGCCGAGGGCGGAGACGGTGCCGCCGACGGGACGGTTGAAGGCGACCGCACGGCCTCCCACGACGTCGGTGAGCTTCTTGCCGTTCTTGTCGGGGGAGACGACGAGCGCGGCCAGGTCGTCGGTGGACTCCGTCTCCCACGCGCGCGGGGTCGCAGCCTGGCGGACGGGGAACACGCCGTGCGGCGCCTTGCCCTGGTGGTAGCCGGGAGCGAACACCATCGTCGTATTGGTGTTCCAGGGGGAGGAGCCCCGGCGTACGCAGTGGGCGGCCGTCATCACGGTGGAGCGGTTGTCGCTCTTCACGGCGGTGGCCGTGCACCACGTGTCCGCGCCCGTCGAGTTGACGAAGAACAGCCGCCCCACGGTCTTCAGCTCGGGGCCCTCCCACGGCTTGGCCTTCGGCCCGGTCGGACCGAGGTCCACGGACCGCCCGACGGCCTTCATCCGGGCGGGCGTCCAGTACGCGAGAGCTTCCTTACGCTCCGACGCCTTGTACTTGAGCACGGACACCGGGTCGGCCGCCGCGGCCACGGACGTCGCCCGCTCGGTCGCCGTCTGCGCGGTCAGGGCCGTCGCCGGGACCGAGGCGACGAGCGCGAGGGCCGTACCGGCCACGGCGAGCCCCGTGGCCCGGCCACGGAGACGGCGGAACGCGGAAGAGGATGTCGCGGGCATGGCAGATGTCTCCTCGGCAGGCACAGGTACAGGCACAGGTACACGTACAGGCAACTGTCAGCGGTCAGGGGCGTCGGACGCCCAAGAAGATTGCGGGAGACGTGTGTTCGGTTGGCGGCCGGGCACCGCTGTCGACGTTCTGTGACACAAGGACCGGGAAGGGCCGGGCGGCGAGTGTGGATGATCTCCCCGGACACGAGGGGGCCCGGCGCGGCGGATCACGGTAACGTCGAGGTCCGGGCCCACAACACCGCAGCCCCGGAGGGAACTTCGTGGGGATCGAGAGCGACCAGCTCGTCTTCGACTACCTGAGCCGCGTCGGCGACGTGGCCCAGCAGCGTCAACTGCCGTCCGGCACGCGGATGCGGCTGGTCTCGGGGCTGCGCGGCGAGATCGACCGCCGCCGCGCCGGCGCCGCCGACAGCCCGGCCGCGGTCCGCCGCATCCTGGACCGCCTCGGCTCGCCCGACGACCTCGTCGACGCGGCGGCCGACAACCCCGACGACGTGTCCGCCGCCATCCCCGACGCGTCCGACGTGCCGTCGTCGACGTCGGCCCGGCTGCGCCGCGTCGTCCCTGAACCGGGCCGCCTGCGCCGCGCCGTGCCCCGCCCGCGGCTGCGCCCCGCACCGGCGCGCAGGGCCGAGCCGGTCGAGGACACGGGGGACACAGGGGGCACAGGGGCAGCAGGGAACGTGGGGGCCGCAGGGGCTGCGGGGGACGCCGGAGCCTCGGCCGGGACCGCCCGTGGCCGGCGCGCCGAGCGCCCC
>NZ_WPNZ01000013.1 GCF_009755605.1 Streptomyces typhae | reverse complement strand
GCTTCCGCCCCCGCAAGGACACAGGCAGCAGCGGCCGGACGAACTCCCACTCGGCATCGGACAGTTCATGGCGACGTATCACCCGACCATGATCCAGCACACGAGATCAATTGAAGACACGACCTAGTGCGCCGTGCACGCCACCGCAACCCGGTCCTCGGGTGGAGCAGGTGGCGGACCGGATGGTTCCTGGCCGGGATTTTCCTGCTCAGCGTGGCGCTGCTGCCGCCCGTGGCACCCTTTGCGCACCAGGACTTCCGCGGCCACATGGCCCAGCACATGCTCATCGGCATGTACGCGCCCCTTGCGCTGGTCCTGGCCGCACCGGTCACCCTCCTGCTGCGCGCCCTGCCCGCGGCCCGGGGCAGGCAGCTGTCGGCTCTGCTCCACAGCCCGCCCGCCCGCGTGGTCTCCCACCCGGTGGTGGCACTGGCGCTGTCGACGGGTAGCCTCGCGGCCCTCTACTTCAGCCCGCTGTACAACGCGGCCATGGGCAACCCGGCGGCGCACTGGCTCCTGCACGCCCACTTCCTGCTGTCGGGGTACCTGTTCGCCTACGTCATCGCCGGCCCCGATCCCGCCCCCGCCCGGCCGGGCGTCAGGACGCGGCTGGTCTACCTCGGTGTCGCGATCGCCGCCCACGCGGTGATCTCCCAGATGATGTACGGCGGCTTCTGGGTCGACATCCACGCCCCCATCCCCGAGGTCCAGGCAGGCGCCGAGATCATGTACTACGGCGGCGACATCGCCGAACTGCTCCTGGCCGCCGCCCTGGTCGCCACCTGGCGTCCCGAACCCCGGCGGACGGGCACCCCCGAGCCTGCCGCACGACCGAGCCTGCCACCACCCGGCAAGCGACGGCACCCGCCTGAACGCATCACAGGAGCACGTTGCCCGGTGCGAGCAGACTCGTCAGCTCCGAGATCGCCTCGGGAGACGGCTTGAAGTAGCGGCGGACGTTCTCCGGCTTCTTGTGCCGGGACTTCGCCATCAGCATCAGCCGGGAGGCGCCCTGTCCGCCTCCCATGGATCATGAGAGCCCGCAGAAACGTCCGAGTCTACGAACGGCTCGTCTCCCACAGCGAGGCCCACATCACCTGGACCTTCGTCACCCTCACAGTTCGCCGCCTCCCCCACCCGCCCCGGCCACCACGCACCGAGCCGCACCCCGTCGAACCGAGGGAAACAGTCGGCAGGCCCAAGCCCATACGCCTCCGGCCGCAGCAACCACAGTCGATCCGGCTGGCCCCGCCCCCCTGGGCGGATCTCCGGAGGGGGGACCCGGAGCTGCACGCGGTAAGGGCGCAGGTCCGGATCTCAGCAGGGAGACTGTGCCTCTTACCGGTTGAGGGTCTCCTCGATCTTGTCGGCCACCTGCTTGGCCTGGATGTCGCGGCCCTTGGCGTTGGGGTGCGCGTACCAGGGGATCTTGGTGCCGAGGAGCTCGAGCTGGGAGTCCTCCAGCAGGCCGCCGATGCCCCGGTCGTCGCCGTCGCACGCCGTGTTGCCGCCGGTGACGGCGTAGAGGTCGACGAAGTCGACGCCGCCTTCGGCGTCAGCGGCGGCCTTCTTCATGACGTCGTTCAGCCGCTTCTGAATCTGGTCCAGGACCGGCAGAGCGTCCTGCGGGATGTCTGCGAACGGCAGCTGCGTCTGACCGGGCGCCGCGGTCAGGCACTTGGTGGTGTCCTCGGGCACGAGCCGGGGGTAGCCGACCAGGACGCGCTTAGCGTCGGGGGCGAAGTAGCCGATACGGTCGAGCAGCTCCTCCAGTTCCCCACCGACCCGCTCGAACTGACCGTCCAACCACTGCTTTCCCTCCCCGGCCTCGAAGAACTCACCACACTTGGCGGCCGGCTCGTCTCCGTCCACCGGGTCTCCCGGCAGCAGAGAGGGGTTCCGGAGCTCGTCGGAACACTGCTTCAGGACGCGGTTGAACCCCAGCGTGTTGCCGCCCATGCTTCCCACGGTCAGCTGGGTGTCCTGCTTGAGCGCGTCCTGCTGCGGCGGGAGCTCGCCGGCGCCGAAGGGCAGCTCCTGCCTCTCCCAGAAGTGGTGGATGAGCGCGCCTCCGCAGGAGACGTCCGACTGGACGTCGAGCGTGATGTTCTTGCCTGCCAGGCGCCGGGTGGCGACGGCGGGATAGTTCTCCGTGGCCTGGAAACACCAGCCCCTCTCGCTGTCCTGGTTGTTCACGGGATCGATGCCAAAGTTGGCGGTGTAGGAGTCGCCGAAGAAGACGGCCGGTACGGGATCGGCGGGAGCCGCACCCGCGCTCTCTGCCGGACCGGCGAGGGCCAGGCAACTGCCCAGCGCGACGGCCGCGGCGGTCAGCCGCCGTACTACCGGTGAATTCGTCGTCTTACGCATGGCCGAAGACATGGCTGTGCCCTTTCACCGAGGTTCAGGAGGAGGAACCGAGTAAGCTGGAACGCTCCGTATTCATTCATGCACAGAAAGCGATTCTCTAGTTGAGTCAGCCAAACCAGGTATTCCTGGACAACCTCCCGCATCTGTCCATCTCGCCTGTTCAACAGGGGTGCTGGGGAGGTTTGGCCGATGAGTCCGGAGGTGATCACGACTCGAAAGAGGGAGGAGCCCGCCCGGCCACCAGCCGGGCCCAGCAGCACGGCCGCGCACCGAGCCGTGCACCGAAAGGGGCAAAGGCGTCCGGCACGCCGTCGGCCGTTTCGAACAAAGGCGCCAGCATCGAAGAGGAGTTTCGCAACCGACGCTGCTGCTTCTGCGTACTTGGCGGAGAGTCAGCCTGGAACCTGAGCCCAGGCCGACGGTCCACAGGGTTCTGTGCAGGGCTTGATTCGCGCCGCCCCTTCACTGCCCACTAGGTTCCGCGCCAGTTGGGGGTGATTTCGCCGGTGAGGCGGCATGTCATGAGGTCGATCGTCGCGAGGTGAATGAGGGCTTGACTGCGGTGCGGGTGGGTTTCGTAGTCGCGCGCGAGTCGGCGGTGGTGCATGCGCCAGCCGATGCTGCGTTCCATCGGTTGGTGGATGCACGCCCGGCGGCTGGTCAGAGACCACGAACGGCTGCCCGCCCACGCGGAGGCGATGATCAACACCGCCGTCATCACGCTGATGCCCCGTCGCCCGACCCGGCCCCGCGGCTACCCCACCGCGGCGGCACCCCGGCCCGCCGAACTCGTCCAGGCCGCGTGACGCCAGCCCCCTATCTGTCGCCCGGCCCGGCCGGGCGGTCCTCCGGGCCGAGGAGCCGCCGCAGGAAGTCGGCGCCAGTCTTGACCTGCCCCGCCGTCAGCCCCGCCTCCCGCTCCACCCGCTGCGGAGACAAGTGCTCTTTGGGACGGGACCAGATCAGCTCGCCGGTCTCGTATCCGCGCACCCCTCGCACCCCGGGCCGGTGGGTCGCGAAGCCGCTTGAAAACACACGCCTCCACCCCGGAGGAGACCACCCACCCACAGCTGTCCTGCCTGCCCGGGCCGGGTGCCGGAACAGAGCTGCCGGGACCCTGCGGTCAGTAGCGTGGCAGCGATGCCGTCGTTGTCCGGTCATGACTCAACGTTCAGTTCGTGCTGTCCTTGTCCTGGCGGCCGCTGCGGGTACCGGCTTCGCGGGAGTGGCTCCGGCGGCGGCGGGCGGGGTGGGCGATGTGCTCTCCCCGGCCTTCGGCACGAACTGCGCCAACCGGCACGGTGCCCACGCGGCCGGCACCGCCACCCACGGCAGCGGCTCGGGTGACGGTAACCTCCTGGGCCTTCCCGTCGGCAGTCCGCTGAACCAGTGCGGAGGCGCCGACCTGCCCGCGCCGGACTTCACTGTTGCCCCCACGGCCAGCTTCGACGTCTGTGAGACCGCCGAACAACTCGGACCCGTCGGCCTGGCCAGGGTGGGTCTCGCCGTGTCCGCCGGACTGTGCAAGTAGCCGACAGCTACAGGTGACAACGCCCCTGCCCAAGACTGGCCGCACACACGGCCGCTCCGGCACCTGAACTGTCCGTCCGCCGCAGACTCGGTCCAAGGCCGGCTCACGGTGTCGCGGCTGGTCAGCGTCTGGTGCCGTAGCCCGTGTTCCCCCAGTCACAGGCCGCTCGGGGTGTCGACCTGCCATCCCGCCAGGCGCTTGGCCGCATCACCGGCCCACCTCGGCTCGCCTGTACGCGGGTGCGGCGGCGGGGACTGAATCAGGGTGGCCCGGTCCTCCAGCTTTCTCCAGGATCCGGTGGATGCTGGACGGAACACCCTCCGCCCGGTACTGGCGCGGCCACCGGCCCGCGGTGTGTCGCACGATGTGTATCTGGTCGTAGCTGACGTCTGCACGAAGACGGCCGAGAGCCGGTACGGGGACCGCCGGACGGCACGGGCCCGGGCCCGTGCCGTCCGGTCCGGCGCGGGTGGTCCGTTGACGGGCGACGGGGCCCGGGTCGCCGGTCAAGGGGATTGCCGGACGGTACACGCCCGCCCCCGGGTCAAGGGTGGCGCAGGGGCGGGCGCTTGGCAGCACCGGGAAGGACTCACCGGCGCCGGACCGGCCCGAAGACGAAACCGTACCGGTAGGTCACCGCCAGAAGTGGTCGTTCCACTCGCCGCAGGGCCACTGGATGACCTTCGCACCGTCGGCGCCACTGCCGTCCTGCACGGCGAGGCACTGCTGGCTGTTGTAGTTCACCAGCCTGAACCGGCCGCCACCGGCGTTGTCGAACCGCCAGAAGTGGTCCTTCCACTCGCCGCACGGCCACTGAATGACCTGCGTGCCGGGGGTCTTGCTCCCGCCGGGCACGGCCAGACACTGCTTGCTGTTGTCGTTGATCACCCGGAAATGGGGGACGCCGTCGATGGTCCACTGTTCCGCAGACCAGAAGTGATCCTTCCAGCCGCCGCAGCCCCACTGGATGAGTCCGATGCCCTTCTCATGGCTGCCGCCGGGGACAGCGAGGCATTTACGGCTGCCGTAGTTGACGATGTGTGCCGCGAGTGCCGCCGCACGATCCGCGGCGGGGCCCGGGGCCGCGCGCACGGCACCCCGCAGCGGCGCTGACGACGCGTGTCCACCGCGGGACGCGGTTCCGTCCGTCTCGGTCGTGCCCGCCGCCGTCGGCGCGCCCGCGACCAGTGTGGTCAGTACGGCCGCCGTGACGGCAGCACGTTTCCGGTTGCGCATGCCTTCCCTCCGTTTTGCCTCGGATTGCCTGTGGATCAGGGGCTTTCGGGCGTCAGCACTAGTGCCAGTGCTGGTCCTTGTACGCCGGAGTGCACGGGAATCCGAACGCGTCGTTGTCCCGGTGTGCCGCGAGACACCTGTCGCTGTGGAAGGCGTTTTCGATCATGTAGGCGCCGCCGCCGACGTCACGGTAGAGCCAGTGCTGGTCGCGGTAGGAGGTGTTGCAGGGGCCGGTGAAGACTCTGCCGTTGCCGTGCATGGCCAGGCATTGGCCACTGTGAAGGTTCTGCAGCATGCCGTAGGCGTTCAGGGACCAGTACTGATCCGCGTAGGCACCCTCGCAGCGAGTCGCGAACGCTCTGGGGTGATGATTGGCCAAGCACTGATCGAGGTGCACGTTTCGCAGCAGGAAGCCGTCGGCGCGGTCGGTTTTGGCGGAGAGCGCCCCGGAGAGTGCCCCGGAGGCCGGCCCGGCGAGGGCCGAGGCGGCGGCAGCCGGCGCCGCAGGGGTGCCGACGGTGCCGGAGGGGGCCGCCGTGACTGAGGGAGCCGCCGTGACTGAGGGAGCGGTCAGGAGCGCAACTCCTGTCGTGAGGACCACGGTCGCGGCAACGGACGCCAGCTTCTTTCGGACAGACATACACATTCCTTCCGGCTCTGCTTCGAGAGCGCGTTGGTCGTGAGCTCGTACTGAGCCTGATGTGCACGGAGTGAGCTCGTACTGAGCCTGATGTGCACGGAACGGGGAGGCCGCGGACGAGCGCCTCCACCGCGTCCCGTACGGTGCGCGGACGGTGTTCTCCCGGCGCGCACCCAGGTTCGGCCGCGGGACTTTGATGAGCAGCCCCTTTCCGTGCCGCGCATCAACTCCGTGAACCCGTGGAGTCGGCCGGGGGCCGACGACGGTCAGGGGGTGGCCACCCGGAGTGTGCCGCACTGCCTGCCGATGTGGGCACGCACAGTGCGGAGCCTCCGAGGGGGGCAGGGCCCGGGGGCGTGAGGGGCTTGCGCGGGGCGCCGTGAGATTCCGCTGAACCCGGCGGCCGCCTGTGCCCACCCTCGTCGGCACCGTCCCCTACACCGCGCGGCCCGGGACTACTGCAGCCCGAGGGCGAGCCGCACGCCCCTTTACGCGGAGGGCTGACGCCGCTGCCGTGATCGCCAGCTCACTGTAGGGGTGTCAGTGGCCCCGCCCGCAGGGGCCCGGCCCGAAGCCACCCCAGCCGTCGATGCAAGGACCATCGCGGCTCCGCCCGCAGCTAAAGCAAACCGCTTGCACATGGGATGCCCCTTTCCTCATCAGCACACGCACCCTGCGCGTACTTACCAACCTGAAAGCAGAAAGGGCGGGCGATTGAGACAACGACGTTCGACCTCACCCGAAACCGCTCAGTAACCGGGCATCGTGCGGAGGGTGGGCCATCGAGACGGAGGAGGTCGATCGTTGCCCCTGCGAATCCACTTCACCGCACAGGACCTGGCACGCATCATCATCGACCGCACCCAGGAGCTGCCGGTCAGTGAAGCCGTCATGAGCCTTCAGGTCCTGCGCAGGCGGGACAGTGCCATCCGTTTCCGCGCGTGGCGGCGAGAGACGGAGGCCTCATTCCGTCTCTCGCTGACCATGCTCCCCGCACTTGTACCGGCAGGCGGCTGGGTCCCGGACTTCCTCACTCCGGTGGACAGTTGCTCACCGGCGAGCGGGGTCTTCGAGACCATCAGGACAACCTCTCCGCGGCGCATCGCGTCCGAGCTGCGGCGCTTGGACGAGCAGCAGCGCATCCCCGCCAAGCTGACAGGGCTGGCGTGGGGGGATGCCGGCACCATGAACGCCCTGGTCGGCGAGTTGCAGTCCTACTACGACCGCGCCATAGCCCCGCACGCGGCCGCCATCAAATCCATCCTGGCGATCGACCGCGCCAGGATGGCGGACCTCATGACCACCCGGGGAGCAGAGGCCCTGCTCGGCGAGCTGCATCCGTCCCTGCACTGGGACGCACCGGTTCTGACGCTCGCCCACCCTCGCGACACGGATTTCGAGTTGCAGGGCCGGGGCATCGTGATCAGCAGCCACTTCTTCTGCGGTACGCAGCCGCGGGCCCTGCTCAACGAATACGACACCCCGGTGCTGGTCTGCCCCGCCTCGGTCGACCTCGTACGCCAGCGCATCCCGGGCGTGCCCGTGGATCCCGCGACGTCACTAGTCGCGCTCTCCGCCGTACTGGGACGCACCCGCGCGCGCGTACTGAGCGCGGTGACGGACAACGCCCCCACGACCACCGCGCAACTGGCCCACCGCCTGCACCTGTCCATGGCCTCGGTGTCGGAACACACCACCACTCTCCGGCAGGCGCGACTGATCGACAGCTACCGCCAGCGCAACACCGTCCGGCACGTCGCCACCCCCCTGGGAGCCCGCCTCCTGGCCGAAACACGAAGCTAGTGCGTTCTCTTCGGTGCCAACCCCCGCGAGGACGAGAACCGACTGCCCCTCCGCGTCGCTCGCAGCGCCGGGCGAAGGCCCGTACACGGCAGGACCCGGATCCGACCAACCAACCGGCCACGAAGAAAGGCGCTGCCCGCCTCGAAGGACGGCACTGGCGCCTTCCCAGCGGCGAAACCGATGTCGCTGGTGGGCGGCATGGCCGCGGGCTCCGACAGCATCGACGACCTCAACGACATCGACGACATGGACCGGCTGCGGCACGGTGCTACGGGCCGCCTGCTCTCCGGAGTGCGGGCCCCGTCCATGCCGGGGTCGTTCCAGCGCTCCTTCACCCACGGGCGTGTTGAGCAACTGCACGCCTTGGCCCGCCGGTTTCTGCACGAACTGGCCCGTCTCACCCCGCTGCTGCCCGGGCGCGAACCAGGCCGCCTACGTGGCTGCGCAGGGGACCCTCGAACTCCGCGCGCGGGGCGGCAGCGTTCGCCGCTGAGGCCATCCCGCACCGCACGCGCCTGCGGCGCCAGCGGCCTGCTGGTGCTGCGGGCGGACGCCGCGTACTACGGCGCCGATGTCATCAACGCCTGCCGGGCCTTGGGTGCCCGCTTCTCCATCACCACGCGGACGAACGCCTCCGTCGAGGCCACGATCGCCCGCATCGACGAGGACGCCTGGACACCGATCACATATCCCCAAGCGGTCTGGGACGAGGAGGGCCAGCGCTGGATCTCCGACGCCGAGACAGCCGAGATCCGCTGCACCGCTTTCCCTTCCAAGCCGAAGAGACAGGAGGTCACCGCCCGACTGATCGTGCGCCGCGGCAACCGCCTGAGCCGGTACCGTCCCCGCCGGGCAGGGCGCGCTCTTCGACACCTGGCGCCACCACACCGCGTTCACCGACTCCACTCCCCGCTCGCCTTGAGGGATGCCGAGTCTGATCACCGTCGGCACGCTGTCGTCGAGCAGATGATCGCCGATGTCAAGAACAGCGGCTTCACCCACGCGCTATCCGGTCATTTCCAAGCCAATGCCGCGTGGCTCGCCCTGGCGACCCTGGCACACAACCTGACCCGCGCCGCCGACGCCCCGGCCTCCGTACTCCATGCCAGGGCGACCACCGCCACCATCCGTGACCGCCTGATCAGTGTGCCCGCCCGCCCCATGCCCAAATGAGGGGCTGCGCTCCTGACGTACACGCGGGTCGCGCTCCGACAGGAGATGCGAGATGCCCACAGGAAGTGATCACTCCGGCGGCATGTCTGCGTCCGCGCCTGCAAAACGGCTACCACAGGAGAAGTGCAGTTGCGTGTGCCGGGGTGATCCGGCAGGAGTTCTTCCCGGGCAGCAGGATGGGCAAGCTAGTCGCCCTCCGTCCTGCAGAGTACGACCCATCCCGTCCGTGTCACCCGAACGGAGGCGCACCGGCGGCAGATCTCCAACCCCTGACACGCGGCGTGAACCGGCGGTGAAGGCACCCCGGGCGGGCTCCCGCGGCCCCTTGGCAGGCTCTGCGTGTGCCAGCGGCTCTTGGCAGCCTGATAGCCGAACAGACATTGCCGAACAGGCATTGCCGAACAATCAGGGATCAGTGACCCATGCCCGGAACCCCAGCCGCTCGGTCCATAGGCCGTCCCCTGCTCCGTGACCTGTCTAGAGGGCAGCTCACCAGCTATTTCACGAGCACCTGGGACAGCTACGAAACGCTGTTCCGAGGCGTGCTCGACGCGCCTGAGGCGTACTGTGCGCGCGTCCACCCCTTCCGGCTGCCGCTCGTCTTCTATCTCGCGCACACGGCGGCGTTCTCCATGCGGAAACTCGCCATGGCCGGGCTCGTGGACAGCAGCGAGACATCCGCGTTCGACGAGCGCATGGAACGGGGCGTGTCACCCGAGGACCCCGACGAACTGGCCGGGCTCACCGACTGGCCGTCCCCGGAGACAGCGTGGGCCTACCGGAAACGTGTCCGGGGCCTCGTTCTGCGGGCTGTCGAGGACGTGCCCCTGTCCGCCACCATGGAACCAGAAGCGCCCCTCAGGGCGCTGCTCATGGCGATCGAGCACGAGAACATTCACCTGCACACCTCCATCCCTCTGGTCCGCATGTTGCCGTCCCGGCTGAAGGAGACGCCGCAGGGGTGGCCCGCCCCCGTCCAGGAACACACGGGAGCACCCGTGGCATGCGACCGCGGCGAGGGCTTCGTGCACTGCCGCGGCGGCCCGGTCCAGTTCGGCAGTACAGGGACCGAGAGGGACGGCTTCCAGTGGGACAACGAATGGGGGCGGCGGGAGGCGGAGGTCGCGCCCTTCGCCGTCGCGCCGCATCCGGTGACCAACGGCCAGTTCCTGCGATTCGTCGAGGACGACGGGTACGAGAAGACCGACCTGTGGACGACCCACGGGGCACGGCTCTTCCTGGACCGGGTCAGCAGCGGACTGCCGAACTCCTGGCTCCGCGCCGACGCCGGGCCGTATCGGTACCGGGGTGTCTTCGCCGACACCGACATGCCCTGGGACTGGCCCGTGGAAGTCAGCAGACACGAAGCGGTCGCCTACGCCAACTGGGCCGGGGCCGGGCTCCTGTCTGAGGAGCAGTTCCACGCACTGCTGAACCAGGAGTTCGGCGGGGCCGGACAGGTGGCGCACCGGAACGGCGACTTCAACGTCGGTCTCCAGCACGGCAGTCCGCGGCCGGTACGCGCTCGCGGTGCCGTTCTCGGGCGCGGCGGGACCGACTTCCTCGGCAACGTCGCCCTGTGGCTGGAGGACGACTTCACGGCGCTCGACGGGAACACGTTCCGCGTCGACCCCCTCTATCCGGACTTCTCCGAGCCCTGGTTCGGGAGGGAAACGGGGCTGCTCGCGGGTGCCAGCTACGCGGCGCGCGGACACATGGCCGACATCGGGGTCATGCGTGACTTCATGCAGAACCACATGGACCAGCTCGCGGGCATCCTCCTGACACGGCCCGCGCCATGACCGACGCGGGCTCCGAGCGCGACGTACGCGCCACGACCGACGCAGGCCCCGTTAGCGACGTACGCGCCACGACCGACACGGGCTCCGTGAACGACGTACACACCGTGACCGACACGGGCTCCGTGAGCGACGCACGCGCCACGACCGGCGTACGCCAAGCGCGTCAACTCCACCTGATGCGTGCCGCGTCGGCACTGGGTATCACGGTGCACGACCGCATGCCGGAACTCGGCGTGGACCTCGTGATCTACCGCCACGGAGCGAAGTCCGTCCCCGTCCTGGAGGGACGCTACGACCATGAGTTGCGGGCCCGCGACTTCTTCCTCACCGAGGACAAGCACGCCACCAAACTCCTCCTGAGTGAGGCGGGCTTCACCACCCCCCGGGGTTTCGCCTTCGCCTTCACCGACACGCCTGCATCCGATGGCGACGACGACCTCCCGCGCCTCACCGCCTTCGCCACCGACGCCGTCGCCGCACTGTCAGCCAATCCCGCAGCCGACGCCCCCGCACTCGCCCCCGTGGTCGTCAAACCGCGGGCGGGCATGCGCGGAGACGCCGTGCGCATGGACCTCGTCACTGCGGCAGCCGTTGCGGAACACATCGCCGACCGGCGGCACCTCTTCCGGTCCTGGATTGTCGAGGAACAGGTCGACGGCAAGGACCTGCGGCTCCAGCTTGTCGACGGCGAACTGGTCGCCGCCTGTGTCCGCGAGCCCGCCTCGGTCACGGGTGACGGACGCACCCGGCTGGCGGAGCTGGTCGAGACGCACCGTACCGCCGTCGCGGCCGCCAACCCCGACAACCGGCTCGTCGTCGACACCGAGACTCAGGATCTCCTGGCAGCTCAGGGACTCGGGCTCGACGATGTGCCCGCGGCGGGCCGCGCGGTCCGGTTGAAGAGGACCGCCAACCTGGCCAAGGGAGGCGTCGCGGTCGACGTGACAGAGAGTCTGCACGCGGACTTCGCCCCCTGGGCCGCGTCCGTGGCTGACCTTTTCGGCACGAGGATCCTGGCCATCGACGCCCTGTGCGCCAAGCCGCACGACCCACCGACGACCGGCACCACCATCCTGGAGGTCAACACCGCACCGGAGTGGGTCCACCACACGTTCTCCCGCAACCGCACCCACGACATCGCAACGCGCGTCCTGCGCTCCTGGTTCGACCTGTGAGCGGGGCCGACAACAAGGCATAGATGACCCGCCACCCAACCTGACGGGCGGTCAGGAAAGTCAACATTGGCTCAGCAGGCGGCCGTGCGTGGCGACTCCGGGTGTCCTGGCGGGCCCGGACCAGGAGGCGTCATCGAGCGGACGTCGTCTTCGCTCCTCTGCCATCAGTACGACGGTGATACCGAACGGGTGGGGTGGCCCATTTCGAGGGCGGTGAAGGAGAACTACGCCCTACGGAGTTCGCGGACAACGAGGTGTCCGACGTGGCTGCGCATGACACGGCGAGGGGGCAGCCGATCGCCGTCACCGCTGCCGAGCCAGGTGGACGAGCCCGGCGGAAGCCAGCACGTCGATGCGGCGCCGGGTCTCCTCGGCGGCGTCCAGGACGTCGAGGCCGGTAGCGGCCACCATGCCCCATCGGTCCGGCACACAGGCGATCAGATCGGCGTCCGGCACGGCCGCGCGGCCGGCGGTCAAGGAGGCGGTAGCCGAAGGCCGGAACAGGCGGGTGGCGGCATAGCGGGCACCGGACTTGTCCTGGAAGGTCCTCAGGTACTCCGCGCCGTGCGAGGAGAGGTTGAAGTCGATCGCGGCGGCCAGGACCTCGTCCCCGAAGACGCCGCCGATCCGCCCGACGGCGAAGTCCACCCCGCCGGTCACCAGGCCGCCGTGGCTGCCGTCGGTGACGCTGGCCTGGCTGAGGAAGGCCGTGTGCAGTGCCTCCATGGCCCGGGCCATGGTGTCGTACAGCGCGGGCGGCAGACCGCATCGCCGCCATCCGGCACGGTCGGTGAAGACGTTGCCCTCCCAGGCGTAGCCGTTGAGGATCTGGAGGGTGAGCCCGGGGGCCACGCGGCCGTCGCGGATGTGTCCGGAGGGGGCGACGGGACAGCGGCTGCCCCCGCCGTCGTCGTAGGTGAGGTAGTCCACGGCCGCCTCCAGCAGGTAGTCGTCACCGTGCTGGTGAGCCTCGGTGGCGGCGTCGCGGAGCCTCGCGGCGTCGTGCAGGTCGACGGGGCCGACGATGCGGGCGCCGCTGCCCGCCTCGCACGGTTTGAAGAAGGCCCGGCGCAGGCCGTAACGCCGGCGCAGCAGATCGGCGGCGCGCCCGGTGTCGTCGGCGAAGCGGTCGGGCTCGTCGGCATGGCGGCGCACGGTGTAGCCGGGCAGGACGGGCATGACCAGTCCCAGACGGCGGTGAGCCAGGCTCAGCCGCTGCTCGGCTGCCAGCAGTCGGTCCGGTGGCATCCCCTCGTGTGCGGGCAGTTCCTCGGCGTCCCGGATGTAGGGGTGGATGTGGTTCTTGCTGTTCCAGGCGGTGGCGACGCGCGGGCTGTTGGCGTCGGTGTGCAGGCGTTCCAGGCCCGTCCGGCGCAGCAGCCACAGCAGGAAGATCTGGGTCTCTCCGTCCAGGGCGTACGGGCGGGCCACTGCGTGCGGGCGTGCGCGCAGCCAGGCGATGACGCGTCCCAGCGGGCTGGCGTCCTTGTCGTGGTGGCTCTCGGGGTGGCTCTCGGTGTGGCGTACGGCCGTGGCGAGCAGTGCCTGGCACAGGTAGTAGTGCTTCAGGTCCTGAAGGTCCACCGCGTCCACGCCGAACACCTCGGCTGCCTCCCGCCAGGGCCGTGTCCGCCCCACGAGCAGGTCGCCCGGCCGGGCGAGGAAGGCCGCTCGTGCCTCCAGGTAGGTGGCGCAGTCATAGGGGGGACGCCCCTCCGCCAGATCTGCGACATCCCCTTCGAAGTGCCGGTTGGCGGGTGTGGCGCCGTGCAGGAAGAGAGAGGGGTCACGGTCCTGCGGGGTGGCGCGGTACGGCAGGAGGCGGCGCGCCGCTTCCTGCTCGGCCTGCTGCGGCGTCAGGCCGAGCAGACGTGCGCTGTAGTCGGCGAGGCCCCCCTGGTGCACGTACGGGCCGGTGCCGAAGCCCTCCCACGCGCGTTCTGTACCGTCTTTCAGCCGGATGCGTGGTCCGTGCGGGCCGGTGGCGCTCGGGAAGGTGTCCATGACCGGAACAACGAGGGCCGCGTCATCATCGTTGCACCACCGGGCGGACGTCCCCCACCCAGCGGAACGAATACCTCTTCTCGCGACTCAGACCTTCTTCTGACGACTTATCGCTTCTTTCCATGACATAACGGAAGAAGGTTCCCTAACAAGCCCCCAAACAAGGACCCAATCAAGCCCCCTGACAAGGTCCCTGACAAGGTCCCTAAGAAAGTCCCTGACAAGGGAACACCAGTCCTGAGCAGACCGGCCGCCCGCCGGGCGGCCACCCGAGCCGGGCAGGAGTGCCACGGACATGCCAGACGCCGTACCGGAGCCAGCACTGCCTTACAGCCTGCGGGCCGCGTACTCCAAGTGGGCGCGGGCCATCGGACCCAGTCCGCCCGCCCGTGGTACGACACCCCTGCGGCCCGGAGGCCGGATCGGCATCATCGGCGCGGGCATGGCCGGCCTGTACGCGGCCCTGCTGCTGCGCGGCCAGGGACATGAGGTGACGATCCTGGAGGCGTCGCCGGGCCGGGTCGGCGGACGGATCATGACCCACCGGTTCTCCTCCCGGCCCGAGCAGTACTTCGAGGCCGGGGCGATGCGTCTGCCGCTGATGCTCGAGCACCAGCCGGTGTTCGACCTGATCGATTTCCTCAACACCCGCGACGGATCGATCGAGCTGCTCGATTACGTGCTGTGCCACCCGCAGGGGAACCGGGTACTGGTCAACGGCGCACGCGACCGGCACGGCCGTGTAATGACGGTCGAGTACGCCGAGGCACACCCCGAGGAACTGGGCTTCGGCCTGCCCCTGCCGGTGCGCACCGCCCGGCAGATACTCGACCGGGTCATCAGCTACTACGTGGAGCTGCTCAAGCGTGACTTCGCGGAGGGGTTCCGGGCGCTCATCCAGTACGACGACTGGTCCTTCTACAGCTACCTGACCACCGTCTGCGGCTGGAGCCCGCGCGAGATCGACTACGTCGAGGTGATGACCTCGCAGACCAACCAGTTCCAGGCCAGCTTCCCCGAGATCGTCATGGAGAACGTCGACTTCGCCGAGCGCCGCTGGAAGACCGTCAAGGACGGCATGGACCGGCTGCCGGCCGCCTGCGCCCGGGTGATCGGACACGACCGGTTCCTGATGGGCGCCCACGTCCACGCCCTCCAGCAGCATCCGTCCGGGGTCACCGTCCACTACACCGATGGCGGCGCGGGCCGGCACGCCCACTTCGACAAGATCATCGTCGCGGTGCCCCCGGCCGTGGTCCGCATGTGGCACCGCCCCAGGTGGTCGCCCGACAAGGAGCGGGCCATCCGCGCCATGAACTACCAGCCGCTCTACAAGGTCGGCCTGCGCTTCGCCGAACGGTTCTGGGAACGCGGCGACCGGCCCGCGCACGGCGGCCAGTCCATCACCGACCTCCCCTCACGCTGGGTGGTCTATCCCTCGAACGGCATCAGCACCACCGGCCCGGGAGTCCTGCTCCAGTACGCCTGGATGACCGACGCCTACACCTGGCTCCCCCAGGACAGGGACACCCGGGTCGCCCGCGCCCTGTACGATCTCCAGTTGCTGCATCCGGAAGTCGACGTCCACAGCCTCTTCATCGAGGCCCATGACGTGACGTGGTCCACGCAGTGGGCGGCGGGCGACGCGAAGTTCCTTCCCGGGCAGTTCCGCGAACTCTTCACCGCGGGCCAGAGTGCCGAGAGCGACATCCACTTCGCGGGCGAACACCTCAGCGTGCACCACACCTGGATCCTCGGTGCCCTGGACTCCGCCAGGGTCGCCTGCCGCCAGATCACCGGCCGCCACTTGCCCTACCTGTCCGCCGCCGACGGAGTGCCGGGGTGAGCGTGCGGCACTCCGGGATGGTGTTCGGTGGCAGCCGGGTCGGCGCCCGTTCCAGAGCCAGGCAGTCCGTCGGGGCTCACGGTGCCGGGGCGCTCACTGGGTGTCTGGTCCTGTGGTGGGGGCTGGTTGCCGGGGGGGCAGGTTCCGCGCCAGTTGGGGGTGGTTTCGCCGGTGACGCGGCGGGTCATGAGGTCGTTCATCGCGAGGTGGATGAGGGCTTCACTGCGGTGCGGGTGGATTTCGTAGTCGCGGGCGAGTCGGCGGTGGTGCATGAGCCCGTGGGCGGCTCGACTGATGTCTCCCCGCGGCGTCCCCGAGGCCGACTGGCACCAGCATCCCGGACCCAGTTGCGCAGGGTCTCGGTATTGATTTCCAGATCGACGGCGACCTGCCGGATCGTCGCTTCGGGCCGCGACCGATACAGCGCGACCGCGTCCGCCTTGAACTGCGGCGGATAGTTCTTCATGACCACGAGATGTCCGTTCTCAGATCCTCAGGATCCAGTGTCTCGTGTGTCCAAGATCAAGGGTCAAGGCCCCACCCCCGGTGCTGCGGCCTTCACCGGGCAGGAGAGCATCGAGCCGGGCGATCGCGTCGGCCCGACCAACGAAGTCGCGTATGCAGTGCGGCAGTTGGGCGGGAACCAGGGAGTGGTGCCGCCGGGTGCGGTCGGGCTGCTGCGGGCCTGATTCTGCCGAGACGAAACCCGATCCTGCTGGACCGTAAGCCGATCCTGTCACACTTGAGCCCAACCCTGCTGGGCCCGAGCGCAGTCCGGCCGCAGACGCAGCGGCCAAGCTCGGCTGCGGTACGTCAAGTGCCATGTCCCCTGCGAGAATCCGCTGGTGCAGCCGCTGCAGCCGTTCCGTGGGCTCGGTCCCGATCCGCTCGTGGATGCTCCGGCGCGCCTGCCGGAAGGCGGCCAGCGCCTCGGCCTGGTGGCCCGCACAGTACAGCGCAAGCATGAGCAGGCCGTACAGATTCTCCCGTGTCGGCTGATCGGCCACGAGCCGGCGCAACCCACCCGCCAGGTCGAAGGGGGCACGGAGCCCGAGGTCCACTTCGATGCGCTCCTCCAGCACCTTGAGCCGCCGTTGTTCCAGCCGCTGCCGTTCGGCCTCGACCGACGGCCCGGACAACCCTTCGCACACCTGCCCGCGCGACAGACCCAATGCCTCGTGCAGCGCTACGGCCGCCGCGGGCATGCCTCCCGCGCTGCGCGCGGCGCGGGCACGTTGCACCTCACGGTCCAAGTCGTGCAGATCCAGCCGGTCGGGCGGCACGGTCAGCCGGTAGCCGGCCGCGGTCCAGGCCAGCAGACGCGACAGCGAACGGGGTCGTCGGCCGGGTTCGAGCACACGGCGCAGCCCCGAGGCATGCCGCTGCGGGAGGTTCACCGCGTGCGCCGGCGGCGTCATCCCCCATAGGCCGCTCATCAGTTGCTGCTGACTCAGTGAGCGATTGACGTTCAGCAGCAGTATGGCGAGGACAACCCTCTGTTGCTGCTGGCCGAGATCCAGTTCGGCCCCTTCCCGCCATGCGCGCAGCGGCCCGAGCAGTTCGAAACGCAGTGTCCGTGAGACGGCCTGATCGCCCATCGCCCCTCCCCCGAGTGGAGCAACTCCCGTCAAGGCTATCCCCAACCGCAGTGCAGCGGCCCCTTCCGCCCTGCCCTCCAGTCGTGGCTGATGCCGACTGCAACGGCGACTCCAACCAGTCCTCCAACCCGCGTACGCACGATGAGGACCGCACCCACCCCTTGGCGTGCGGGCCCCACCGGCCGGCCCGCCCAACGCACTCACAAGACAAGAAAAGCGAGGCAGGTCATGACTGGATCCACCAGCCTTACGGCAAGCGACCGGGGCGAGGGCCCTCGGCCCGGTCAAGGCGGCCGCGACCGCCGTCACCGAAGGCATCACCACGGCTCTGACGACCGCGCCGCCCCACCTGCGTTCCCCGCACGGCTTCCTGCTCGTGCGTTACGCGATCCAGCAACTCGGCCTGGTCGACGCCGGGCTCGGCGCCATCACCGTCCCATGGTCCACCTGGGCGTACTTCTCGCGTACGCGCTGTGGGGAACCCGGAAGAGGTGAGACACCCATGGCGAAGAGGAGCAGCACGGCACAGAATCCAGCCGGGCACCATCACTGCCGCGGCGACCAGAGCCGCCCCTACCAGCTCGCACGCTGGCTCGGTCCGATCTACACGGTGTACCGAATCGTGCGGGACCACTGGGACCACTCCTGACCTGAGCTATGGATGCGTCACCGGATCATGGACCGCCCCGGCCGGGGGCAGCCGCAGGCTCAGCCCCGAGTGCTCCACGCGCGGTACGTGGATCGTCGCCACAAGCATCGGGAAGTCTCCCTGGTCACTGCTGACTTGCGCGAGGCAGTCGGCGTTCGTGGAGCCGGGGCGTCGACGAACTGGTGCGTCACCACAAGCAGCAGCTCGCGAAGTGGCACGAGGCTCTGGACGGACTCGTCGGGTCGATCCGCAGCGACGACCGCGTACCGCAGTGGGCAACACCGGTCATCAAGCTTCCGCGAAGCCTCATCAACAACAAAGCCTCATCAATGACGACGGCAGCCGGTAGCGTTTGACCCGCAGCCAGGCGAAACCATGGCGCTGCACACACCGCACGCACCGCGTATCACGCTTGTATCACTCATGTATCTGCGGGCGGCCTGGAAGCGAAGTGGACTTGTCCGCATGCCCGACCGCCGATGACACTCACGAGGTAACGACAGGAGCTGGCCGAACCGAAGCTGGTGGGAACTTCGCATGCCGGACTACTCGATACCATACGAGCCACTGCGGGAAGTGCCGCTGGAGTTGGCCGAACTGTCACTGCAGGCTGTGGAGTTCGTTCAGGCTGCCGCGCTCGTCGGCGAGCCGTTCACGCTTCAGGAAGTTGCCCGGGTGCAGTCGGTGACGGCTCTCTCGATGCTGCTGGCGCTCGAAGAGACGATCACGGCGGGCGTGATCGGCATCAAGGGGCACAGGCTGGTGTTCCGCTCGCCCGGCCTGCGCCGCAAGCTCAATACCCGGATCTCCGTCCCCCTCCGGAAGGTCCTGCTGCGGGGTGCGCCCCCGCACCGGTCGCCTGCGCCGGCCGCGATTGCGCCGGCCACCGAGGCCCGTCCGAAGCCGCCCGCCTCCGGGGAACGGCCGATGCCTGTGGGACGGATGGCCGAACAAGCCCCTGAGTCCCTGGTGTCGGCCCTGCTGTTGTGCCGGGAGGATCCCGGCCGGCCGCTCGACCCGCACACCGAGATCGCGTTGAGCCGGACGCTGAACGAGGCGCCCGCGCCTGCGGACGGCGCGGTGGGCGGCGACGCCGATGCCGCGGAGATCCTCGCCTTGTTCGTCCCCGATGAGACAAAGCAGCGGGACCGGGCGAAGGCGATAGTCGCGACCCGGAGGCGCAGCGCCGTCTCCGTCGTCGCCGCCTTGGTCCTCGCGAACCTGGACTGGGCCGCGGGCCGCGTCGATCAAGCGCTGGAGTGGGGCCACGAGGCCCTGCGGATGGACCAGGACGCCCTGCCCGTCGCCTGGCGTCCGTATCCTCCGCTCGTCCTGGCCGTCATGCTGGTCCATCTTGGCCGCTTCACGGAGGGCGAGGCGCACCTCGCCCGTGCCCGGGAACTGGCTGAACGGCTCGAGCATCCCTGGGCGTTGGCCGAGTCGTCGATCGTGCGCGGACGACTGCTCATGGGGACGGGCCGTACCGAGAAGGCTGAGGCGGAGATACGTGCGGGGGTCGCAGGGGCCCAGCGCGTCGACGCGCACCTGACCGCCGCGCAGGGAATCTCCTTGCTGTCCCTGATGACGCTCGCCCAGGGGCACTGGTCCGAGGCCGTGGACCAGTTCTGGCGGGCCCGCTCGGAGATCGTCGCCCAGCCCGGTGCGTTGCGGCCCGTACGCCATGACTGGGCCGACTTCAGGGTGACCACGGCAGGTATGGACGCGGCCATGGCGGTCGAGCTGCTGGTAAAGCGATTCCCCGATCTGCTCACCAAGGCATCCGTCCTTCTGCTGGATGCCGGGGTGGCCGCACATCTGGTGCGTCTGTGCCGGGCTGCGGGCGAGAAGACGCTGGCCACAGCGATCACCCGGCGGGTGGCGCGGCTCGCGGACCAGAACGCCGGGCACCAGGGGCTCGCTGCTGAGGCCGGGCACGCCTGGGGGCTGCTGCACCAGGACGCCGACGCTCTGGAGTACGCGGCCCTTCAGCACAGTGTTCCTTGGGCGGCCGCGGCGGCCAGCGAGGATCTGGGGACCGTGCTCCTGGAACGGTGGGAGGACGGGTCCGCGGCTCGGCGACATCTGGGGACGGCGCTGGAGGGGTACCGCGCCATCGGCGCCCTCGCCTCGGTCACGCGGGTCGAATCGCTTCTCAGGAAGGCCGGGAGCGACGGTCCGCAGGGCGCCGGGAAGACCGTGTCGACACCGGTTCCCGCATCCGTGACCGTGACGGGTCAGGGCAGGCGCCCGTACCGGCCGAGCGGTTCGCGGACCCGATCCGGGCTGACGGAGATCGAGCACCGCATCGCACGTCTGGTGGCAGAGGGCCTGACCAACCAGCAGGTGGCCAACCGGGTCTCGCGCTCCCCGCACACCATCAACTTCCACCTGCGCCAGATCTACCGGAAGCTCGATGTGGACTCCCGCGTCAAACTGGCCCGTGTGTTGCACTGAGCGGAGCGGGTGCGTCGAGGTGGACTACGGTGCGCGGCCGACCGACACTGTGCCTACCACTGGGCGCGTGCTCCTGCGGGGAGCCGGGCCACGATGTCGGCGATCGTGACCGCTCGCAGCGAGGATCGCCACGCCTCGGTCGCGGAGTCCAGGGCAAGGGCGACACCGCAGCGTTCCCGGCACTGCTCGGGCGGCAACGCGGCGGTACCCCGCTGCCGAATCTCCTGGCACACGAAGTGCGGTCCGCTGCCGTCGACGGCCTCCACCACGTCCAGCACGGTGATCTCCTCGGCGGCCCGCGCGAGCCGGAACCCGCCCCTGGGCCCCGTGATGGCGTGCAGCAAACCGGCGGCGACCATGGCCTTGAGATGCTTGGCCAAGTACGCCTCGGGCAGCTCGTAGCGCTCGGCGAGGGTTCGGCGTGACACCGAGACACCCGACGCGGTCTGCGCGAGGGCGACCGCGCAGTGCATGCTCCACTCAACTCCCTGCGACAGCTTCATACCTCATCCTAAGAGATGTCATTGTAGACATTAACTATCCATGATATGGTCAATTCTCGATCTCGCAAGGCTTTGACTGTGCGCTGTAGTCGATGAGATGGGAATCCATGACCGCGGAGAACCCCACCGCACCCTCGAGTGCGGCGTCGTCCCTGGCCGCCCGTGCTTCCGACCCGCTCCCGAGGACCGGACGCATGCTCGCCGTGCTGCTCGTCGCGGTCTTCATGGCTCAGTTCGACTTCTTCGTCGCCAATGTCGCGGCACCCTCGCTCTCCGAGAGCCTGCACGCCGGGCAGGCCGCTCTGGAACTGATCGTCGGCGGGTACGCCTTCGCCTACGCGAGCGGCATGATCACCGGCGGCCGGCTCGGTGACCTGCTCGGCCACCGACGCATGTTCGTCATCGGCACGCTCGGCTTCGCCGTCACCTCGGTGCTGTGCGGGTTGGCTGCGAACCCGGCCCAGCTCATCGCGTTCCGGCTGCTCCAGGGGCTGACCGCGGCCGCGATGGTGCCCCAGGTCCTGGCCACGATCACCGCGGTCTTCCCCGCCGCCGCACGGCCGGGCGCCATCGCCTGGTACGGAGTGGCGGGCGGTATCGGCTCCATCGCCGGGCAGGTGCTCGGCGGGGTCCTGCTGGAGGCGGACGTCTTCGGGCTCGGCTGGCGTGTCATCTTCCTGATCAACGGTCCCATCGGCCTGGTGGCCGCACTGGTCGCGCTCCGGGTGCTGCCCGGACGCTCCGCCGACGCCCGCGCGTCCAGGCGCCGCAGCTCAGCCGATCCGCTCGGCGCGCTGGGCATCGCCCTGTCGCTAGCGCTGCTTGTGATCCCGCTGTCGCTCGGGCGTGGCGAGCACTGGCCGCTGTGGACCTGGCTCTGCATGATCGCCGCGGTTCCAGCCGGAGCGGCGACCGTGGCGTGGGAGCGTCGACTGACGCGCCGGGGCGGCACGCCGACCCTTGAGCTCTCCCTCTTCCACAGCCCGCCGTTCCGCACCGGACTGCTCGCCGGCTTCGCCTTCTATCTCTACTTCGGCAGCTTCATGTTCACCCTCACGCTGCTGCTCCAGGCGGGCCTGGGGCAGAGCGCGGTGAGGGCGGGCCTGACCTTCGCACCGATGGGTGTGATGTTCGGGGTGGCCTCGATGGTGGGCAAGCGGCTCACCGCGCGCCACGGACTGCCGGTGGTCCTGCTCGGCACGGCGCTCATCGCCGCGGGCCTGTGCCTGCTGGCCGTGGCACTCGAAGTGTCGTCCGGTGACGTTCCGCTGTATCTCGTCATCGTGGCGCTGACGATCGTCGGCATCGGCAACGGCATCGTGCTTCCGGCGCTCAACGGTGCGACCCTTGCCCTGGTGCGGCCGCACCAGGCCGGTGCCGCGTCCGGCGTCCTGACGACGGCCCAGCAGTTCGCCTCGGCGATCGGAGTCGCCGTGATCGGCACGATCTTCTACGCCGCGCTGGGCTCCCGGCACGGAGCCGGTAGCTACGCCGAGGCGATGGAGCTGTCGACCGCGCTGGCGGTGGTGCTGACGCTCGCGGTGGCCGCTACCGTGTGGGGGCTGATGCGGTTGTCGCGTCGGGCGGCCGCGGAATGAGCCACCCCATGCGCGCCGGTGGTGTCCCGGGGCACCGGGCACCACCGGCGGTCGCGTCTCCGTCCGCGTACGGGCGTACCCGCGGCGTCGTATTTACGCCGAAATCCTGGCTTCCTGAACGTAAAATCTACTTAATTCCGGACTCTGTGTGAGGATTTTCCTTTCCAGGATGCGAAGTAAGTGCGAAGGCTCGATCCCAAGCTCTTCCGTAAATTTTTTCCTGATCTTCCGGTAGGTATGCAGTGCGTCCACCTGACGGCCGGAACGGTAAAGGGCCGTGAGGAGCTGGAACTGAATCCGCTCCCGGAACGGATACTCGTCGGCATGAGCCATCAGTTCCGGCAATATTTGGTGGTGTCGGCCGAGCCTGATTTCCAGGCCGAAGCAGTGCTCCAACGTTCCCACTCGCTCCTCGTCGAGACGCATTGCCGCGGCACGTATCAGTGGGCTCGTCAGCCCTCTCGCTGCCGGGCCGCGCCACAGGCCGAGGGCCGTGCGCAGCAGTCGCACGGCTTCCGCGCAATCCCCTTCGGCCTCGGCCTCGCGCGACATTGCCAGCAGATCGGTGAAGCGGTGCACGTCGACCTGATCCCGTCGTACGGCCAGGCGGTAGCCGTGGCTGTCAGTGCTGATCATGCCTGGCACCCCTGCCTCGGCCAGCCGACGGCGCAGCCGTGAGACGCAGATACGCAATTGGGCGTCAGCCGTCGCGGGTGGACGGCCACCCCAGACGCCCTCGATCAGCCGACTCGCCCCGACGGTGTTCCCGGCATCCAGCGACAACATGGCGGCGAGCGACTGCTGCCGCGCTCCCTTAAGGTTTATCCGTCGGCTTGCCGCGAGGATTTCCGGGGTGCCGAGAAGACTGAAGAAGAGTCCTGTGTTGCACCTTTCCAGTTGCATAATGCTCCCTTGGCGATCCGATGAGCGACAAAGCAGTATAGCCATGTCGACACTCGGCGCGACAGAGCAAGGTCAGCCGATATTGAGCCTTGCTTTTCCTGGAATCTGGCTCCGTCACGATCAGACGAATAGGCGCGGAGGGAAATCTTCCTTGGAAGGAGCTTCTCCATGGGTGTGGGCAACTTCTGCCAGAGCGGTGCGGGCAGCGACGACCGGGCCAACGATTCACCAAATCAGGCCAACGATTCACCAATGAGAATACCGCCGAACAGTGTCTCTGCGGCCTTTTACAGGACAACCTTTGCGTCAAGGATGTGGCCCGTTACCGCTCGCTGTCTGTGGTAACTGATCCCCAGGGCCCTGGGAGCCAGGGCCTGGGCGTCACTGAAACCGGCCATGTCGGCACCGGGTAGTTTCAACCGTCGCCGGCCCGCTGTACGTGAACGCCGAGTTTCGTCGCATCGGCCGGCCGGACCCCCACGGACGGACGGCGTCCGCGTCGTAGCGGTACGCCGCGCCGTCGTACGCGGTCACCGTGCTTCACGCGCGATCGAGACGGACAGCAGCACGGCCGAACCGTACATCCACCGACAGAAGTGGCCGGAAATCTCTGCGTACAACCGGTCCAGCAGCCAGTGGGCAACCATGCCGAAAACTAACCACGACGAGTGTCCGGATCACGCCGCCCGTCCCTGGCAAGGCTCCCGCGAGAACTCCGCGATCTCGACCTGGCAGCCGTTGCGTCCGGTGGTGGCCGGGGGCTGGGCCGAGACCGCGGGGCTCGATCCGAGGACCAGCAGTCCGTCCGCGGCCCTCGACCCGCTCTCAGACTCTGGAGCAGGTCGAAGGCGGGACGGCCGGGTCCCGGGAGCGAGCTCGGGCCCCCACTCGGCGGCATGGGCCCGCGCGCCCGGGGCGTCGGTCCTGCGGTAGCCGTCAGCCGGTCCGCCTTCCGCTCGCGCGCCCGCCTCCTGGCCTTGGCCCTGCCCGGCGTGTTGGGCCCGTGCCGACATCTGCACCGCCTCGCGCTGCCGCACCGCCGGTACGCCGCTCAACTCCTCCGCCCGCACCGGACGCCATCTTGTAGCGTGCCGCGTCGAACCCGTCGGTGCGCCCGGCCACTTACGGCTCGTCACAGAGCCCCTCCGACACCGCCGCGTGCAGCAGGCCCAGCGCCGGCGCGAGATCCGTACCCGGCCGCTGGCCCGGGTGCAGCTTCGCGCGGTCGGCCGTGCGCGAGTGGCGGGGGTCCACCACGATCAGGACAGTGCCGTCGAGACGCGCAGCAGCGGCGGCATGGTCTCGGCGACGTCGGCGCCGACCAGCAGGAACCGCCTCCGCACCGTCGAGGCCGGTGAGCGGGAGCGGCAGCCCCCAGTCCGGGCCGAAGGCGGCCATGCCGGCCACGGCTGTCGCAGACATGCGGAAGCGGCCGTTGTGGTCGTTCGGCGACGTTCGCAGAGCGACCCTGGCGAACTTGCCCAACGTGGAGGCGCGGCGCAGTACTTGCCCAGCATGGAGGCGGAGCGGCAGTACGCCGTCCGCCCGGCGGAAGGCGAGTGGCGCAGCCGGGCCGGGGCGTCGAGCAGGGTCGGAGCTGTCCAGCCCTTCTGGCACAGGGAGCCATGGTCGACTGGGAAATCGGAGGGTTCCACGGTCACCGCGCCGTCTCCCGCTCCGGAAAGACCTCGGCCGGGGAGCTCGGGGTGAGGGGGCCCGGGGACACGGGCGCACGGGAGCGAGTGAGCGCGGTCGGGTCACGACCGTGCGCGGCGGATCACCTCCGCCGTGTTCGGCGCGACGGTGATCCGGGCGGTGCACAGGCGCAGACCGGCCTCGTCGGTGATGACCACCTCGTACGAGGCGATGGTCGGGGTCAGGTTGAGGGCCGTGGCCACACCGGTCACGATGCCGCTGCGCACCGGCCTGTGGTGGGTGGCGTTGACATCGACACCGAGGGCGATGTGTCCGCCGCCCGCGTGTATCGCCGCGCCGATGGAGCCGAGGGTCTCGGCCAGCACGACGGACGCGCCACCGTGCAGCATGCCGTACAGCTGCTTGTTGCCCGCCACCGGCATGGTGCCGACCAAACGCTGTGCGGTCGCTTCGAGAAGCTCGATGCCCATGCGTGCGGCCAGTGTTTCAGCCGCGCCGGGGCGGGAAATCCACGCTGACAGGTCGCCGGCCGCAGCCGTCTCGGGAAGGGAGGACTGCGTCATCGCAGCGATGCCCCCTCTCCATCGGTGGCGAAGCGCCCGGTAGCGGTCGCCGGATACGTGTCGAGATCCGCGTACCTCTCCCGCAGCACGCGTTTGAGTACTTTGCCGGTGGGGCCGGTGGGGATGGCCGCCGGGGAATCGACTACTTCCAGCAGGGCGAGGGGCGGCTGGCCGGCTTTGCTCAGTGCGGAGTTGGCACGCTTGAGCAGATCGTCGGGATCGGCGTCCTCGGTGGTCCTGACCACGGCGACCGGGCGGGCGGTGTCCCCGCGGTGTCCCGCCACGACCGCGCAATCGGCCACCTCGGGCAGGCCCATCAGAAGTATCTCCTCCATCAGCACCGAGTAGCCCGGCCCGTCGGGGGAATGAATCGCGTCCGCCGCCCGGTCGACCAGGAAGAAGTCGTCCCCCTCGTGGTAGGCGAGATCGCCGGAGAGCCAGTAGCCGACGAGCCTGCTGCGGTAGTAGGTGTCGGCGTCGTTCCAGTAGCCGGGCACCACCGAGCGGCTGCGCAGCCCGAACATGCCGACCTCGCCGTCCGCTGCCTTGCTGCCGTCCTGGCGGAGCACGGCCACCTCACCGGCTGGCACCGGGTTGCCCATGAAGCGCGGCCGGGAGGGAGTGTCCTGGTCGATGTAGCGGCGCAACGTCGCCCAGCCCAGCTCGGAGGAGCCCAGGCCGTCGCTGAAGACCGAACCGGGCAGGCGCTCGCCGTCGGCGAGGTGATGGCCGTGGCGGATCAACTTGCGGATGTGCGCGTCGTGCGCCGAGTCACCGGTGTTCTGCCATTCGCGCACTGACGTGAAGTCGTCCGGGTCCAGCTTCATGGCGGCCAGCTCCGAGTAGGTCTGGTTGAACGCCAGGATGCGGGTTGGCCGGTGCTCGCGGACGCCCCGCGCCACCCCTGGGCCGGACTGGTCGGAGAACGAGATCAGCGGAAGGCCGCACAGCAGCGAGTAGAGGGTGTAGGCGATCGCGGACGAGTGGGACTGCGGGGCTGCCGACATCAGGATCGCCGGGTCCTCGGGGACGGACAGCCGCCAGCCGGGGCCGGCCAGGCTCTGCCTGTGCGCCCAGATCACCGGCTTCGGGGTGCCGGTGGTGCCCGACGAGTGGCACAGGAAGACCGGGTCGTCATCACCGTGCCGGTGCCGCGCCCGCTCGGGCAGCGTCCGTCGACCCAGCCCGCGTCCGTCCTCCGGCGTGATGGTCCAGCGCAGCTCCGGCAGCTTCTCGTGCCGGCCCTTCAGCAGGAGGAGATGGGCCGCGTCCGTGTACAGCCCCACGGGATTCGTGCGGGTCATCAGACTCAGCGCCGACTCCGACAACATTCGGCCGTTGATGAGCAGCGGAATGGCGCCGAGCCGGGCTAGTGCGGCCAACTGGAGCTGGTCGTCGAAGGAGTCGTCGATCCAGACGGCCACGCGGTCCCTGCGGCGTACCCCGCGGTCCCAGTACAAAGATGCCCAGGACTCGGCGAGTTCATCGAGTTGCCGCAGATTGAATTCAGATTGCGGAACGCCGTCGCAATTATTTACCGGACGATCCGCCAGCAGACACGTCTTGTCGGGGTGCGGGCTCAGCTCCAGCGCTTTCTGCCACGCGTTTCCACCGCCCACGGATGTGTCCTCGTGCATCCGCGTGCGGGCTTCCTGGTCGAGCATGGTGTCCGTCGTGAGCGGCATGTCCACCTGGCCTTGGTCGTTGCGGGGCCCCGAGGGGTGTGTCATGTCTGCGACGACGGTAGTCCGTGAACTGTTGCCGCCGGAACTGCTCGAACAGGTAGGTGGATCGACGGCCCTTTCTACTCGATCGTGCGGTACCGGGGCCCAAAACTCCGGGGTTAATGTCGCGGCATCGACAGAAAGGGAATCCACCAGTGACCGCGCAAATAGCCACCGCACGTGATTTGCTGCGCGAGATCGTGGCACAGGTGATGGAACTGGAACCGTCCGAGGTCGGCGAGAACGACCGCTGGGTCGATGAACTCGGGATGACCTCGCTGGAGAAGGTGGAGGCCATCACGCGGATTCAAGAGGGATTCGGCACCGCTTTCGCGCCGCAGACCGCGGCCGCCGTCGGATCCGTCTCGGACGCGCTCGCCGCGCTCGGCTCGCACGACGTCGCCGCGCCTGCCGAACCCGCCTCCCGGGACGGAGACACGCCCACCGCGCCCGAGGCCGACGGCGCGAACCTCGTGGACGGCGCCTGCGATCTGGTCGGCCGACTGGTGCAGCACCACCGCATCGCGGCGGACGGCGGGGAAGCGATCGCCTGCATCGATCCCGACGTCGGCCGTGTCTCGTACGCCGCTCTGTACGAGGCGGCCCGCTCCTACGCCGAAACTCTGTACCGGCTCGGTGTGCGGCCCGGCGACCGGGGCGCGGTGGTCGCGGAGGATTCCGTCGCGTCCGTGGCCGCCGTCCTCGGGCACTGGTGGAACGGATCGGTACCCGTCGTGGTGAGTCCGCTCCTCGACGACCGTGCCATCGCCTTCGCGGTGGACGACTGCGGAGCCCGGGTGGTCCACGTGGACGGCGACGACGGCAAGCGGGCGGCTCTGCACACCGTGCTGGGCGGGTACGCGCGCACCGACGGGGAGGACCTCCGCCGGGAACTCGCCGAGCGCCGCGCCGCGGACGGCGGGGCGTCGTCACAGGGCCCGGCCGTCCCCTTCCGCTGGCCCGCAGGCGATGAGGCACTCGTGCAGTACACCTCGGGCAGCACCGGAGCGCCCAAGGGCGTGCGCCACTCGGCGGGCGCTCTGGTGGCGATGGTCGAGGGCTTCGGCAGGGCACTGAATCTGCGCCCCGACGACATACTGCTGACAACGGCCCGGCTGTCCTTCGGCTACGGCTTCGGCAATGCGGTGCTGTGCGTCCTCGCGGCCGGCGCGAGCGCGGCCCTGATCCGCGGCGCGGTGGACCCGTACGTCGTGGCGGCGGCGCTCGACCGGTACCGGCCCAGCGTCTTCTGCTCCGTGCCCCGGCTGTACGCGGCGCTGCTGGCACTGCCCGGGTTCGCCGACATCGGCCACGACACGGTGCGCCTGTGCACGACGGCGGGCGAGAACTGCCCGCGCCCCCTGGCCGATCGCATCCGCTCCGCCTTCGGGGCCGCCCTGGTGAACTGCTTCGGCGCCACCGAACTCATGCACGTCGTCCTCCTCACGTCCGCCCACGAAGCAACCACCGGATCGCTCGGACGACCCGCCCCCGGAGTCCGCGCCACGGTCCGCGACGACACGGGCCGCGAACTGCCCGACGGGCAGGCAGGCAGGCTCCACATCGCCGGACCGACCGTGGCGCTCGGCTACGTCGGGCGCGAGGAGACCGACCGTGCCGCGTTCACCGACGGCGGCGCCTACACCGGCGACCTGGTGCGCAAGGCCGAGGACGGTTCGTTCGACTATCTGTGCCGCAGCGACGACGTCCTCAACATCGGCGGCTACAAGGTGGTCCCGGCCGAGATCGAGTCCGTGGTGCGCGAGGTCGACGGCGTCGTGGCCTGCGTGGTCGTCTCCAGCCGCAGCCCCGAGGGCCTGGAGGAGGCGGTCGCCTGTGTGCAGCCCGCAGCCGGGAGCGATCCCGTACGGGTGCGCCGACAGGTGATCGCCGCCGCACGACGTCGGCTGCCCGGCCACAAGCGCCCCTCGCGGGTGGAGTTGTTCACCGAACTGCCCGTCACCGGCAGCGGCAAGGTGGCGGCGCACATCCTGCGCGAACGGGTGGCCCGGACATGAGCTGGGACATAACAGGCATCGGAATCGTCAGCAGCGTCGGCGGCGACGCCCGCACCACCTACGACGCACTGTGCGCGGGGCGCGACGGGCTGGCGCCCGTCCGGGTCTTCGACACGGCCAACTACCGCGCGCGCCACGCCTACGAGATCGACGACCGGGGCCCCGGCGGGGACCGCCCCCTGCGGGCCACCGGCTGGCTCCTGTCGGCCGTGGCTCAGGCACTGGCCGACGCCGGACTCGAGGAGGACCTCGCCGAGGTACCCGTACTGGTCGGCACGACCCTGCGCGAGCAGCGCAGCGTGGAACTGTGGTGGCGGGGCGGACCCAGGGTTCCCGTGGATCGGCTGGACTTCGGGACGGCGCTGCGGGAGCGCTTCGCCGCCACGACCTCCTACACCTTCGCCAACGCCTGCGCCGCCTCCCTGTACGCGCTCGGCCTGGCCGCCGACATGATCGATCTGGGGCAGGCCGACACCGTCGTGGTGGCGGGCACCGACTCCATCGCCGAATCCACCTTCGCCGCCATGGACCGCGCCCAGACACTGGTGCCCGACGCGGTCCGGCCCTTCGACCGGGGGCACCGCGGCATGGTCATGGGCGAGGGCGCCGTCGCCGCCGTGCTGCGCCGTGCGGACACGGGCCGGTCTCTGGCCAGGCTGCGCTCGGTCGGACTCAGCTGCGACGCGGCCCATCCCACCGCCCCCGCCGCCGGGGGCATCACCGCCGCTGTGCGCGAAGCCCACCAGCTGGCCGGTGTGACACCCGGCGACATCGAACTGGTCATGCTGCACGGCACCGGCACCGCCCGCAACGACGAGACCGAGGCGGCCGTCATGTCCGAGGTCTTCGCCGAGGGCCCGGGGCCACTGATGACCGCCGTCAAGTCCGGGGTGGGGCACACTCTCGGCGGCTCCGGTCTTTTCAGCCTGCTGACCGCCGTACTGAGCATGCGGCACGGCGCCGTACCGCCGGTGATCGGACTGCGAGAGCCGATCGACGAGGCCGCCGGGCTGCGCCTGGTGCGGGACGCGAGCCGGCCCGCACCGATCGGCCTTGCCCAGGTCAACGCGTTCGGATTCGGCGGGATCAACGCCGTGGCGCTGGTGGAGAAGGCATGAGCGACGAACCGATGGCACGCACCGCCGTGGTGGTGACCGGGGCCGGCCTCGCGATCCGCGGCCTCACGGGACCCGGCGACCTGCTGGGTTCCTCCGTCGACGGCACGGGCTTCGACCCGGAGACCGAGCTCAGGGGCCGTGACTTGCGGCACAAGGACCGGGCGACCCGGCTCGCCCTCCGCTCGGTGGAACCTGCCCTACGCGACGCGGGACTGCTTGGGGCCGGCGGCCCGGTGCTCGACGGCACCCGCTCCGCGGTGGTCGTCAGCTCCAACACCGGAAACTACGACAGCGTCTGCGCGTATGTGGACATCGCGGCGCGGCAGACCTCGCGGGCGGTCTCCGCGGTGGGCCTGCCCCACACCTCCACCAGCGCCATCGCCGGCTGGATCGCGGCCGGCCACGGCCTGCACGGCCCCGCGGTGACTCTGTGCAACGGGGCGACGAGCGGCCTCGACGCGCTGCACTGGGGCCGCAACCTGATCGCCGCCGACCGAGCCGACACCGTTGTTGTCACCGGCGTCGAACCGGACAACGACGTCGTGCACAAGCTGCTGGGCACCCGCACCCTCGACGGCGCCGCCACCATCGTCCTGGAGTCCGCCACGCACGCGGCGGACCGAGGGGGCCGCGTCCGTGCCCGCTGGCACGGCCTCCACCGAGGCCGGGACCACGACGAGGTGCTGCGCACGGCTTCCGGCTCCCTGGCCCCCGACATCGGGCTGTGGCTGACCGGGGCCCGCGAGACGCGCCCCGCGCACCTGGGCACCTCGGTGCGGCAGGTGGACCTGGCGGACGCGCTGGGCGAGTGCGGCGGCGCCCTCGGTGTCGTCCAGTGCGCGGCGGTGGTCGCCCACTTCGACGCCGGCGGCGGGGGTGTGGCGCTCGCCACGGCCTCAGCCGCAGGCGTTTCCGCCGCACTGACCCTGCTGCCCCCCGGCCACCACCCTCACTTCCCCGGCCGAGTGGTCCGAGCGAGCCAGATGACCCGAGCGACCTGAGCGATCCAAGTGATCCGAGCGGCCCGATCGGCCCGATCGGCCCGAGCGACCTCGGACGAGGCGAATGACCGAAAGGACAGCACCATGTCCCACAGCACCCCGGACTCCGTCGACCTGGAGGAACTGCGCAGTCTGATGGCCCTCACCTTCGAGCTGCCGCCTGAGGAGGTCACCGACGACGCGCACTTCGCGGAGGACCTCGGTGTCGACTCCCTCACCTCACTGGAGATCACCACCCGGTTGGAGGACCGCTACGGCGTCGTCGTCTCGGACGACGAGTTCAAGACCATCAGCACCTTGCTGAGCGTCCGCGAGCTGGTCCGGCGAAAGCTCGCGGAGGCATGAGCGTGCCGGCCTCCGACCGGCCGGTGGCACTGGTCACCCGCGGCTCCCGGGGCGTCGGGCGGTCCGTCGTGGCACGGCTCGCCGGCGCCGGCCACGATGTCGCCCTCCGCTACCGCTCGAACGACGCCGCCACCAAGGAGAAGGCGGATCCGGCGGCGACCGGCGCCCGTGTGTACAGTCGCGCCGCCGACCTGAGCGAGCCGGGCGGCGCCCGGGAGTTCGTGACGCAGTCCGAGCAGCGGCACGGCCCCGTACGGATCCTCGTCGACGCCGCGGGCATCGCCCGCGACCGCTCCACGCTGTGCCGCAAGGCGGGCGGAACCGTCACCCTCTCCTCCGTCGCGCGTGTGCACGGCAGCGCCGGTCAGACCAACTGCTCGGCGCTCAAGGCCACACGCCTCGGCTGCACCCGGGCACCGGCCGAGGAGTGCGGACGCATGGTCGCCTGTCTTGTCTCCGACCGCGCCTCCTGCATCACCGGACGGGTGTTCGGCATCGGCGGCGGACTCGTCCCGTGACACCCCTCCGTTCCGCCGTACGTACCAGGCCCGCAAGGGGAGAGAAGACAGTGGACAACACCCTGCTCGGCCTCCGTTACGAGGAGGCCAGACAACAGCCGCCCTGGGAAGATCCGGCCCAACTGGCCCGGGTGCGCAAGGCGATCGCCCAGCGCCCCGCCCTGGTACGAGCTGCGGATGTCGCGCTCCTGCGCTCTCTGCTGGCCCGCGTGGCGGCGGGAGAGGCACAGGTGATTCAGGCCGGCGACTGCGCCGAGGACCCGGACGAGTGCACGCCCGGCCACGTCGCCCGCAAGTGCGCCGTACTGGAGATGCTCGCAGGCTCACTCAAGCTGATCACCGGCAGGCCCGTGCTGCGGATCGGCCGGATGGCCGGACAGTTCGGCAAGCCGCGCTCGAACCCCACCGAGACGGTGGACGGCTGCGAACTCCCCGTGTTTCGCGGCCACATGGTCAACGATCCGGTACCGCTGCCGGAGAACCGCCGTCCCGATCCGCTGCGGCTACTCACCGGATACATGGCCGCCGCCGACATCATGGGCCACCTCGGGTGGGGCGAGCAGGGCCACAGCACCCCCGGCGAACCCGTGGTCTGGACCAGCCATGAGGCCCTGTTGCTCGATTACGAGATACCCATGCTGCGCCGTACCGAGGACGGCCGGCTGCTGCTCGCCTCCACACATCTGCCGTGGATCGGGGAGCGCACGCGCCAGGCCGACGGCCCGCACGTGGCGCTGCTGGCCGAAGTGGTCAACCCTGTGGCCTGCAAGGTGGGCCCGACCACCAGCACCGAGGAACTCCTGGCGCTGTGCGAACGACTCGACCCGATGCGGCAGCCGGGCCGGCTCACCCTGATCGCCCGCACCGGCGCGGCCCGGGCGGCCCGGGTACTCCCCCCGCTCGTCGCCGCCGTCCGTGCCGAGGGCCACCCGGTGGTCTGGCTCACCGACCCCATGCACGGCAACACCGTCTCGGCGCGCGACGGCCGCAAAAGGAGGTACATCGAAACCCTCCAGCAGGAGATCCAGGCCTTCCAGGAGGCCGTGGGCGCGGCTGGTGGCGTCGCCGGAGGGTTGCATCTGGAGACCACCCCCGACGACGTCGTGGAGTGCGTGGCGAACGCGGCGGCCCTGGAGGCGAACGGGGAGCTCGGCCCGTACACCAGCGTGTGCGATCCGCGGCTGAACCCGGCCCAGGCAATGTCCCTCGTGCGGGTCTGGCGGCCCTGATGCGCGAGCTGGGCAACAGCCCCGAAGGACGGTGACGAACGGAACGGGCCTCCCTGGGAGCCGGCAGCCGACGGGACAGCTCCGTCCCACCGCGACCCACGACGCGCAACGGAACAGGACACGGAAAGGAAGCCCATGCAGGACAAGACAGCCATCGTCACCGGAGCGGCCGGGGGGATCGGCGGCGCCGTCGCCGCGGCCCTGGCCGCGCGCGGCGTGCGCGTGGCGGCGGTCGACCTCGACGGGGCGCGACTGGAGCAGTGGGCGGCCGAGGGCACCACGGGCAGCTCCCGGGTGACCGTCTTTCCCGCCGATGTCAGCGACGCTGCCGCCGTGCACACCCTGGTGGGCGAGGTCGAACGGCGCTTGGGCGCGGTCGACTTCCTGGTCAACGCTGCGGGAGTGCTGCACCTGGGTCCGGTCGTCGGCTTCGGTGACCGGGAGTGGGCCCACACGCTGGCGGTCAACACCACCGGTGTCTTCCACATGTGCCGGGCGATGGCCGAGCGGATGGTCCCGCGCCGCGCGGGGTCGATCGTGACCGTGGCTTCCAACGCGGCGCGCACGCCACGCGCCGAGATGGCCGCCTACGCCGCCTCCAAGGCCGCCGCCGTCCAGCTCACCAAGTCCCTCGGCATCGAACTGTCCGGGCACGGCATCCGCTGCAACGTGGTCGCCCCCGGGTCGACCGACACCCCGATGCTCACCTCGATGTGGCACGACGAGTCCGGCCGCGAGGCCACACTCCGGGGGACCCCCGGGACGTACCGGCTCGGCATCCCGCTGGGCCGGATCGCCCGGCCCGAGAACATAGCCGACGCGGTGCTCTTCCTGCTCTCGGACGAGGCGTCGCACATCACCCTGCACGAGCTGACGGTCGACGGCGGAGCCACCCTCGGTGCCTGAGCGCTCCGCGGTCGGTCCGGTGCGCCGTCTGCGCACCGCCTTGGCCACCCGCGGTTCCCCGATCCGGCGGCCGGGCGGCACACGCCCCGGACCGGCCCGACCGGACGGGTCCCCGCTCCGCGAACACATTCCGCGCCCCGCCCCGCCGACCCCTCTTCCCAGCCCTTGAGAGGAGCGCCATGCCCAGCATCCCGCCCATCGAGCCCTACCCGATGCCGACCAGCGGGGACCTGCCCGCCCGTGTGCCCCTGTGGACGATCGATCCCGCGCGGGCCGTCCTGCTCGTCCACGACATGCAGCGGTTCTTCCTGCGGCCACTGCCCGACGTCCTGCGCACCGAACTCGTCCGCAACACCGCCGCGCTGCTTGAACACTGCCGGGGCGCGGGTATGCCGATCGCCTACACGGCTCAGCCCGGCGACATGCCCCCCGAACAGCGCGGCCTGCTGGCCGACTTCTGGGGCCAGGGCATGCGGGCCGGCCACGCCGACCGCGAGATCGTCGAACCCCTGGCCCCCGCCGAGGACGACTGGGTGCTCACCAAGTGGCGCTACAGCGCCTTCTTCAAGAGCGACCTGCTCGAGCGGATGCGCCGGCACGGACGCGACCAGCTCGTGGTGTGCGGGGTGTACGCCCACGTCGGGGTGCTGACCAGCGCGCTGGAGGCGTACACCCACGACATCCAGCCCTTCCTGGTGGCCGACGCCGTCGCCGACTTCAGCGCGGACGACCACCGCAGGACCCTCGACCATGCCTCTCGCACCTGCGCCGTGGTTCTCACCACGAAGGAGGCGCTCGAATGACCGGTGCCCAGGGGACCGACCCTCTCGGCCGCGTCCTGTCGGCCGATCCCGGGCCCTGTGCCCTGCTGTACCGTCCCGGAAGCCGCGCGAGGGGCCTGGTCGACGTGGTCCTCGGCGAGGTGAGCGAGTGCGCCTCGCTCGCCGAGCTGCCCCTGCCGCGCACGCCGGCCCGGCCCGGTGCGCACCACGAGGTGCTGGCGGTCGTGCCCTTCCGGCAGATCGCCGAGCGCGGCTTCACCTGCGTCGACGACGGTGCGCCGCTCCTCGCGCTGACGGTGCGGGAGCAGGCCGCCGTACCGCTCGCCGAGGTCCTGCGCCGCGTCCAGGACACCGGAATCCGGCTTCTCGGCGGGGACTTCGACCTGCCCGACGACGCTTACGCGGACATCGTGGAGCGGGTGGTGGCCGACGAGATCGGCACCGGGCTCGGAGCCAACTTCGTCATCAGGCGGTCCTTCGTCACCGAGATCGGCGACTACGGTCTGCACAGCGCGCTCTCCTTCTTCCGGCGCCTGCTGGAGCGCGAGTCGTCCGCGTACTGGATCTTCCTCATCCACACCGGCGACCGTACCTTCGTCGGCGCCTCGCCCGAACGCCATGTGAGCCTGCACGGCGGAACCGCGGTGATGAACCCGATCAGCGGCACCTACCGCTACCCGGACGGTGGCCCCACCCTGCCCGGCGTACTGGATTTCCTCGCCGACCGTAAGGAGACCGACGAGCTGTACATGGTGGTCGATGAGGAACTGAAGATGATGAGCCGGGTCTGCTCCGACGGCGTCGCAGTGGACGGCCCCTATCTGCGGGAGATGTCCCGGCTCGCGCACACCGAGTACTTCATCGAGGGCCACACCCATCGTGAACCGCAGGACATCCTGCGCGAGACACTGTTCGCGCCCACCGTGACGGGTAGTCCGCTGGAGAGCGCCTGCAGGGTCATCGCCCGGTACGAGCCACAGGGCCGCGGCTACTACAGCGGTGTCGCCGCGCTCATCGGCCGCGACGAGTGGGGCGGTCGGACGCTGGACTCCGCCATCCTGATCCGCACCGCCGACATCGACCGCGCGGGCCGGGTCGCCATCGGGGTCGGTGCCACCCTCGTACGCCATTCCCGACCGGTCGCCGAGGTCGCCGAGACCCGGACGAAGGCCACCGGGCTCATCGCCGCCCTGGAGGGGCGTGCGTCCGCCGGGTTCCGCGACCATCCCGAGGTGCGGGCGGCACTGCGCAGCCGCAACGACGCGCTGGCCGGGTTCTGGCTGGCCGACGGCGAGGTGCCGCAGATGCCGCCCGACGTGCCGCGGGACCGGCTCGCCGGGCTACGGGTCCTCGTGATCGACGCTGAGGACACCTTCACCTCCATGATCGAGTTGCAATTGCGCAGTATGGGTATGGAGGTGACGGCCCGCCGGTTCGACGAGCAGTACACCTTCACCGGCCACGACGTCGTCGTCATGGGGCCGGGACCCGGTGACCCGTGCGCCACGTCCGACCCCAAGATCGCTCACCTGGAGGGCGCGATCCGCGCACTCTTGAACGGGCGGCGGCCCTTCCTCGCGGTGTGCCTGAGCCACCAAGTGCTCAGCAGGCTGCTCGGCCTCGGCGTCGTCCGCAAGGAGGTGCCCAACCAGGGGCTCCAGCGCGAGATCGACCTGTTCGGCAGCCGGGAGCAGGTTGGTTTCTACAACACCTTCGTCGCCCACAGCACCCGCGATGTGGTCGAGGGGCCCCACGCGGCACGTGTCGAGATCAGCAGGGACCGCCGCACCGGTGAGGTGCACGCCCTGCGGTCCCCGCACTTCGCCTCCATGCAGTTCCACGCGGAGTCCGTCCTCACCCACAACGGTCCGCGCATCGTCGCGGGCCTGCTGGCCGGGCTCGCTCCGGTCGGCGGACCGGAACCCACCGACCGCACAGCTCCGCCGGCCGCTGTGGTGGCGGCCGACGGTGCGCGAACCAAGGAGGTGTGACGACCTGAGCGGAATACTCAGCGGAAAGAACATCCTGGTCACGGGGTTGCTCACGGAGAAGTCCATCGCGTTTCACGTGGCGCGCCTCGCTCAGCGCGAGGGCGCGCGGGTGGTTCTGACCTCCTACGGCCGACGGAGACTTGTCGAGCTGATCGCCAAGAGGCTCCCCGAGCCGGCTCCCCTGGTGGACCTGGACGTGTGCGACCAGGAGCAGTTGGCCTCGCTGGCCGACCGGGTCGCCGAGCATCTGGGGCCCGACCCGGCCCTCGACGGCGTGGTGCACTCCATCGCGTACGCACCCCAGGACGCGCTCGGCGGTAACTTCCTCAACACGAGGTGGAGTTCGGTCGCCACCTCAGTGGAGATCTCGGCCTTCTCGCTCAAGTCCCTGACGGTCGCCGTGGCCAAGCTGCTGCAACTGCGCGGCGGCGCGGTGGTGGGCATGGACTCCGACGCCCAGCAGGCATGGCCCTACTACGACTGGATGGGTGTCAGCAAGGCGGCCCTGGAAGCGACGTCCCGTTACCTCGCCCGGGAACTGGGCGGCCGGGGCATCCGCTGCAACCTGGTCGCCGCGGGGCCCATCCGCTCCACCGCCGCCAAGTCCATCCCCGGCTTCCAGGCGCTGGCCGAGGCCAGCACGGCGCGCGCGCCGCTCGGCTGGGACCTGGAGGACCCCGAACCCGCCGCCCGCGCTGTGGTGGCCCTGCTGTCGGACTGGTTCCCCATGACTACCGGGGAGATCGTCCACGTCGACGGAGGAACCCATATGGCCGGGGCCTGACGAATCCCGTCCGGGCCGGCTCTCGCCCCGGTGCCCAAAGGGCCACCGACCGAACCGGACAGCCGCACAGACAGGACAGACCGGACAGAAGGGAGAAGCTCGATGGAAGCCCACGCACATGCCGGTGCGGGCCCTGGCACCCGCCCGAGTGCCGGTTCGGTCTGTACGGCCGGCGACGGCGAGGTGCCGGAGGGTTTCTGCGCCGAGTTGTTCGCCTCCTTGAGACGCAAGGATCAGCAGCTCAGGGCCCGGCAGTATCTGCATGGCCTGCTCGCGGCGCAGGGCCGCAAGTCGATCAGGAACATCGCTGCGATCACGGGCGATCCGGCCGCGGCGCAGCGCCTGCACCACTTCATTGCCGACTCGACCTGGGACTGGCGCCCCATCCGCGCGGCTCTGGCCGCCTTGGCGGAGAAGACCGACCCGGCCCGCGCGCTCGTCGTGCACTCGATGGCCATTCCCAGGACCGGTAAGCAGTCCGTGGGCGTCGACGAGATGTTCGACCCACAGCGGCAGGGGACGTTCCAGGGACAGCTCGCGTACGGTGTCTGGCTGGCGTCGCCGGAGCTGACCGCACCGGTCAACTGGCTGCTGTTCCTGCCGGGGGCGGGCACGCCGGGGACCGAGGGGCCGTCGCGGAGCGCGGCCGGGAGCACCCCGCAGGGCTGGGCCGCGAGCGCCGCCCTCGCCACACCCCGCGACACCGGGGTCCGCGGCAGACCGGTGGTGATGAACGTGCCCGGCGACGTGAGCCGGGCCACCCTGGCGCGGTTCACCCGGAACGTCACCCCGGTCCTCGCCCGGACGACACTCACCACCCGGCTCGCGGTGACCGACCGGCACATGCCCGGATACCGGCGCGGCTCATTCTCCGCACAGGTCATCCTGGAGGCCGCCCGGAGCGTCCGGCAGCCCGTACGGCACGCCGCCCCGGGCGGCGTGCGGCCGCCTGCCCGCTCTCTTGCGGCCGCGGTGCCCGTCCGGCTGGCGCAGGAAGCCGTTGCGGGACCGCGGCTGCTGCTGGTCGGCGAGTGGCACGACCCGGGCCGGCCCCCCGAACACCTGTGGCTGACGGACATGGTCGACACCCCCTTGCAGCGGCTCGTGGAGTACGCCGATCTGGCCCGCCGCGTCGACCGGGAGGTGGCCTGGGCCGTCGAGGCCGTCGGCCTGCGTGACTTCAGCGGCAGATCGCTCGCCGGATGGCACCGCCATGTGACGCTGGCGTCCGCCGCCTACACCGCGGCACGGCTCGGCCTCGGCCCGTCGCACGCTTTCCGGCCGGTCGGGCGTACCTGCCCGGCCCACGGTTTGCAGCCGCACGGACCTGTCTCGGCCCCTCCCGCTGTCGGCGGGCGAGCGTCCGCACCGTGCCCGGAAGCGTCCGCCACTTCACCCCAACTACCCCACCTCGACTGGATACTTGACTCATGAACACGTTGATCCTCGCCACGCGCAACTCGGGCAAGCTCGTCGAGCTGAAGGCGATCCTGAGCGAGGCGGCGCTCCCATACGACCTGGTGGGTGCGGACGCCTACCCCGACATCCCCGATGTGAAGGAGACCGGGGTCACCTATGCCGAGAACGCCCTGCTCAAAGCGCATGCCCTGGCCCGTGCCACCGGGCTGCCCGCCATCGCCGACGACTCCGGCCTCGGCGTCGACGTCCTCTCCGGGACGCCCGGCGTCTTCTCCGCCCGCTGGGCCGGTCGGCACGGCGACGACGAGGCCAATCTGCGCCTGCTCCTGGCGCAGCTGCAAGACATCGGCGACCCGCACCGAACCGCCCGCTATGTCTGCGCCGCCGCGCTCGCCTTGCCCAACGGCACGGAGCGGGTGACCTTCGGGGAGCTGCCCGGCGCACTGCGCACCTCTCCGGAGGGCACAGGCGGGTTCGGCTACGACCCGGTCTTCCAGCCACTGGGCGAGAGGGTGACCGCCGCGCAACTGGGCCCGGAGCGGAAGAACCGCATCAGCCACCGGGGCGCCGCCTTCCGCGCACTCGTGCCACACATCCGGGAACTGGTGGGATGAAACCGGGCTGAGCGGTCCGCCCCCGCGGCATCGCGAAATCTTCCGGCCGCCATCGGCCACAGCCTCCGCAGACTACGGGAAATCACAGTTGCGGGCCGGGGACCTCCCGCTCGGCCCGCAGCTTGCGTATGCGTTCCGCATACGGCTATTTTCCCGTCGGCGAACATGCGTCGGCCCGTTCGACAGGAATGAGCGGGCGCCTTCGGCACGCCACGGAAAAAAGCGCAGCACTTTTCTCGCACTCCGTGCGAAAAATCAGCAGCCCGACTACCGGAACTGACACATCACGCGCCCCTACCTTTACAGAACCGACCGACGGGCGAATGATCGAAAAGTAACTTCCGTCTCCCGTGCATCAAGGCCGACATGGGCCTTCCCCAATACGCGGTACGGGTTCGGAAAATGCCGAGAATCAAGGAGAGGAAGCACATATGAGCCGCTTCGAGGCCATGTGGGACCGCTTCTGGAAAGACCTTCCCCCGACGCCCGGCGCATCACCGTGGGACGTGGACCCCACCTACGTGGCCCATGCCCACCTGCACCTGTTCGGCAGCGTGCTCGACCCCTCCAAGCCCGTCATCGACGTCGGCTGCGGGGACGGCGCGCAGACGGCGGCCATCGCCACGCACTTCGACCGGGTGATCGGCGTGGACGTGGCCCCGAGCGCCGTGGAGCGGGCGCGAAAGTACCACGGCGCCCCCGGCGTCGAGTACGAGCAGCTCGATCTGCTCCAACCCGAGCAGGCTGCCGCGCTGCACGAACGGATCGGTGACGCCTCGCTGTACGTCCGCACCGTCCTGCACGCCTTCACCCCCGACGAACTCGATCGCGCGGTCACGTCCCTGGCGCACCTGGCCGGCTCCAGCGGCGGCGCCTTCTTCTATGAACTCGCCCCGGCCAGCCGGGACTTCATCCTCGGCCAGCTCAAGCGCAAGGGCGATCCCGCGGAGAAGTTCGGGTTCGTCTTCGATCGGGTCCCGCTGCCGGTCGCCCGGGAGGCCGACGCCCTGCAGCGCAAACTGGGGGCGGCCGGCTTCGAGATCCTCTCCACCGCCCCCCTCGACTATCAGGGGACGGTCACGGTGGACGGGCGCCATGTAAATGTCCCCGCTTTCTTCGTGACGGCACGCGCCCGGGCCGCACGGTAGCTCCGGGAGCGTTCTTCTCCACGGGAGTGCAACGATCGGCACGGTTCCCTCTTTCCCGCGGCACGCACATGTGCTCCAGACTGTCTGGGGTTTCTCCCCCGGACCGCTGGAGCACGCCGGGCGTTGCGGCCGAATACCGTCTGCCGTTTCGAAAGTGGCGAGCTCCGCCGATAGCGGGGACCAGACACCTGACATATTTTCGGAGCCATTGTTGCTGAGCGTATAAGGTGTCGATTAGCGTAAATTGCATGAGTACTGTGATCTCGGTCAACAGGGGTCCGATCGTTTCGGCTGAATTCGCTGCGCGCCGCGGCAGATCGGCAATCAGAAAGCTACCCGTCGACGGAAGTGTCAAAGTCGGCAGGCTTGGTCTCGAAGGCGACGAGCAGGCCGCCGATTTCCACGGCGGGGTACTCCAGGCGGTCTACGCCTATGCGCGGGAGGATCTCGACTGGTGGTCGGACCGTCTGGGAAAGCCCCTGTGCAACGGCATGTTCGGGGAGAACCTGGACCTCGTCGGATTCGACGCGAGCGGGGCCGTACTCGCCGAGAAATGGCAGGTCGGCGAGTTGCTTCTGCAGGTCATGGCACCCCGTATGGCCTGCGGTACATTCGGCGGCTGGATGCAGGAGAAGGGGTGGGCCAAACGTTTCAACGGCGCCCGTCGTCCCGGGGTCTACCTGCGGGTGCTCGAAGAGGGACGGGTCGCCGCCGGGGACCCGGTCGAGGTGGTGTGGCGGCCCGCCAAGCACGTGACGGTGGCGGAGGCGGTCGGCGCCATCCTCGACGAGGAGGACGTGCTGCGGCGCGTCATCGCCATGGCCGACGAGGAACCCGGCTGGGACCGCACCGCGATGATGTTCCACGTCTCGAACCGGACCAGGTCCCGCGCGACCGCACCGGCCGCGCCCTCGGCTCCGACCGCCACCGCACCGGACGCCGGGCCGGCCTCTCCCCCGGCCCGGCCCGACGGAGCCGTCCATGCTTGACGTGTTCGGTGACTTCAGTCGCGAGGACCCGGCTGCGGCGCTAGCCGAGGCGGCCGCGGCCTGCCCCTTCCAGGAGGCGGCCGAGAACGGCGGCCTCTACGCCTTCCGTGCCGACGACGTACGGCACATCCTGACCAGCGGCGAGTTCTGGTCCCAGCGCTCCACCGACCGGCGGCTGGCCCCGCTCCCGGAGGAGGACCGCAGACGGCGGTCCAGCCTCAAGGAGTTCTTCGCCCACTGGCCCGTCTTCTCCGACTCGGGCTACCACAAGCGCATCCGCTCGGTCTCCCTGAGTCTGCTGCGCGGGACTGTGACGCCACAGCTGCGGGCCACGTGCACGTGGGTGGCCGACGAACGCCTCGCCGCCGTGGGCGAGGAGCCCTTCGACTGGCTGGACGAGGTGGCGCGCCCGCTGGCGTGGGAGGTCGTCGCCGCCCTGACCGGTCGCGTCGGCGCCACGGTGCTCATCGAGCTGAGCCGGTCCGTGATGGACGAACTGGCCACACCACGCCTCGACATGGAGCGGATCGACCGGGCGCTCGCCTCGGTCGACGGGCTGCGCGAGTGGCTGCGCGCGGCACGGACGGCGCCCCCGACCCCGTTCGTGGCGGGTGTCGCGAAGCTGTGGGACGACCCGGCCTTCGGGCCGGAGAGCGCCACGGCGCTGCTCACCCAAGTGGTGACCGGGGCCCACGACCCCACCGTCGCCGCCCTGTGCGTCGTGGGTGAGCGCATCACCTGCGACCTGCTCAGCAGCACTTTCGTGCCTCGGCTCAGGGAGGAGGTGTTCCGGCTCGCCACCCCCTTCCGGTTCGCCAGCCGGTATGCGCGGGGGCCGGTCTCCGTCGGCCCGTACCGGCTTGAGGAAGGGGACAGAGTCAACCTCTGCCTCGCCGCGGCCAATCTGGACCCCGGGCACTACCCGGACCCTCTGCGCATACAGAACCGCGGCGCCACCTCGCGCTCGCTCAGCTTCGGGGCGGGAGGGCACTACTGCCCCGGTGCGCCGCTGGCGCGGTCGGTGGTCGAGGTCCTTCTGGAGGCGCTGAAGAGGGCGGGCGCGGAGTTCCGGGCGGACCTCGTCGAGCGGGAGCCGGAACTGCCCACTCTCCGGTACCGGGCGCTCCGCGGACGCCTGGTGCGCCCCGCGCCGCAGGTCCGGGGACCCCTTCTCGCCCCGGCCGAGCGCCCTGGGCAACGACCGTCGCCGGACCGTGCCTAGGCGCGCCACCGGAAGTGCGGCGCGCTGTCCACGGGTTGGTCGTGGCGGCCGAGGAGATTCCCGCGCTCCTTGACGAGGTAGCGGTATCGCAGCGGTCTCAGCCGCGGCCGCGGCAGCTCGGTGGGAAGCGACACCGCGAGGCGACACCACGAGGCGCGGCCCGCCGAAGGCAGCGCGAGCAAGTGCTCTGTTCCGTCGCATACAGGGAGTTCCCCCTTGAGCGTGTTGGTCATAGACACCGATCCCGGGCTGGACGACGCCCACGCCCTCGCCATGGCGCTGACCCCGTCGCCGAAGCGACCGCACGTCCCGGTGGCCGCCGTCTGCACGGTTGCGGGCAACGTCGGCATCGACACCGTGACGGCGAACGCCCGGTGGCTGCTCGGCGCATATGGCGACGATGCGGCCAGGACCCCGGTGTACCGGGGCGCCGGGGGTCCCCTTGCGGGGCCGCGCAGCGAGGCTCCCGACATTCATGGCGCGGACGGGCTCGGCGAACTCGGTCGGTGGCCCGTTAAGCAGACCGGGGAGCAGCGCACACCGGCGGCGCTCGCGCTGGTCGAGACGGCCCGCCGCCACCCCGGCAGGACCACGCTCGTCGCCCTCGGCCCTCTCACCAATATCGCCCTCGCGCTCCGGCTCGAACCGGAGCTGCCCCAACTGCTCGACCGGGTGGTGGTGATGGGCGGCGCCGTCCACGGCCGCGGCAACCTCACGATCAGCGCCGAGTTCAACACCGGGGCCGATCCGGCCGCGGCCGACCTGGTCCTCGCCGGCTTTCCCGGGCTTGTGCTGCTCTCGTGGGAGACGACACTGGCCCACGCCTTCACACCGGACGAGTTCACGTCCTTCTTCGAGGGGACGAGCCGGGCCGCCGCGACCCTACGGCGCATCGTCGCGAACCGGTTCGTCACCAACCCGTCGTACGCGCGGCGCGACGAGTATGTCCGTGCCGATCCGCTGGCCATGGCGGTGGCCCTCGATCCCTCCGTGGTCACCGCGGCAGTCGAGCACCGCGTCTATGCGGAGTACGCCCCGGGCAGTGCCCGCCACGGCGCCACCGCCGTCGACTGGCGCGACACGCTGCGGGACCGGCCCGCCGTCACGATCGTCGAGCGGCTCGATCGCGGCCGGCTGCTCGAACTGCTCCAAGTCTGACCGCACCCTGTGCTCCCGTTCAACCCTGCTCCCAAAAGCCGCCCCCCCCCCCCCGAGGAAAGGACGACATGACCGCATCACCGACCGCCCCCGACACCGCCAAGCAGTTGCTGGACGCGGAGGGACTGCCGCTCGCCATTTCCGGACGCCTCGCCCGGCAGATCGCCTTCATCGCCGAGACCGACCGGCTGAAGACCGTCCTGAGGCTGAGCCCCCTGCTGTCCACGAACCGGCGGGAGAACGACGCCGAGCACTCCTGGCATCTGGCCCTGATGGTGCTCGTCCTCGCCGAGTACGCCAATGAGCCGGTCGATGTAGAACGCACGCTGAAGCTCGTCCTGGTACACGATCTCGTCGAGATCTACGCGGGTGACACCTGCCTGTTCGACGACGCGGCCCGCAAGAGTCAGGCACAGCGCGAGGGTGCCGCCGCCAAGCGGCTGTTCGCGTTGCTGCCCGCCGACCAGGAGGTGGAGTTCCACGGCCTGTGGGACGAGTTCGAGGAGCGCCGGACCCCCGAGGCCAGGTTCGCCAAGGCGATGGACCGGTTCCAGCCCCTGCTGTTGAACGCCGGTAACCACGGCGGTACTTGGCGCGCCCCGGGCGTCACCCACGCACGGGTGCACGAGCGTACCTCCGTCATCGACGAAGGCTCCCACGATCTGTGGGACTGCACGGAGAAACTGCTCGCCCTCGGGGTGCGCGAGGGGTGGCTGAAGGGCGGATAGGGTTGTGGCGCCTGCCGACGGAACGCAATCTGTCGAAGAAGTGTCCACGGGGTCGAAGTCAGCGCGGCAGCGATCGAGGGGCCCGAATCCGCCCTGCTCGCCTGATGCGTTGCCCTGCTCACAGCCGGTGCCCGGCGCCTTTCCCGGGCTCTTTTTGCCACACTGGTTCAGTGTGCTTCCGGCTAGGAGGCGGCCGGCCAGGTTGCGTTTGCAGGCGCCGATGGTGCCGTAGGCCGTAGTGCCGAAGCCATAGAACCCAGCAGCACGCACTTTTTTCCTCCCCTCAGTGGTGTGGACGGGCGGCAGTCAATTCACGCACCACATCGATGGCGACTCCGGACGGTAAAGAGGGAGAGGCGGCGGCAGCCGCCTCTCCTATCACTACTACTCATCTGTGCTGTACCCACCACAGCAAAGTAGTGATCGCTGTCGCGCCGACTGTGTAAGCGACCCCGCGAGCGAGTGCGAAGAGCATCGCATGCGTCAAGCGGCGCAGTTTCCTTAGATTGGTTTCACGCATTGGTGCCTTTCCTGTCACGAGGGTTCGGGTGGTCCGAACCAATTGGCACTACAGCGTGGAAGGTGCTGGAATTGGCCGCCACGACGAAGGTGACAAGCACCAGGTGAAGTGCGGCCAACCTTGTGTTGTCCGCATTGGACGGGGGAGTCGATGGCAGGTCCCGGGCGGCCACGCCGGTTGAATCCGGACACCGAGGAGGCCGCGGCACTGGCCCGCTTCTTGCTGCAACTCACCGGCGGGCTGGGCATCCGGGAGCTGTCGGAGAAGTTCCCCGGCACGGCGGGGAGGTCCCAGTGGGGCTTGTGGCTGAGGGCGGACAAGGATGTGCCGCTGGAGGTACTGCGGCAACTCATCGAAGCCCGTCTGCCGGCCGAGCAGCGTGCCAAAGCGTTGCAGCGCGCCACCATGCTGTGTGCGCGTGCCGAGGCGTCCCGGGCCGGCCGAGGGCGCCCCGTGCCGGCACAGCACCAGAGGCAGGAGACGGAGACCGTCCAGGCGTACAAGGAACTCGCCGCCGCTCGCCAGGGACTGCTGGAGGCCAGAGAAGCCCTGTATCGCAGCAAGAACTTGGTGTTGATGCTGTTGTGGATGATCGAGTCGCTGAACTCGCGCATCAAGGGACTCCAAACCCGCCCCCAGCCGCCGACCGCTCCCGGCCCGACACGTTTCCGATCTGAACTGGCACGAGCGGAGGACCAGTTGCGCCGGTCCGAAACGGAGCTGAGGCGGGCCAGGGAAGAACGGGATCGAGCACAGCGACTGCACGCAGCAGCGCAGCAGCACGCGGAAGAACTCGAATGCCGCATGGCCGACCTCGCGCAGAACTCCGCCCCCATCGCCCCGGCCCCCCAGGCCGAGGAGGCGGGTCTGGACGGCGAGCCGACAGCGGACGAGTACGACGTCGCGCTGGAGCGCGTCGCCACAGACCTGGACGCCAACGCGCACGATCTGCGTGAACTGCAAGAACGCTTAGAGGGAGCCGAAGGCCCTTCGGCCCGTGCTCCTGCTCGGCACGTTGTCCGCGAAGAGATCCTGGACAACGTGGACAACGTGGAAAGCTCGGATAGCTTGGGCAACAGCGTCGCGATGACCGGCAAGAGGGCTCCCGGCGACGGACCGACGGGGCACGTCGTACGAGGCGAGGCGTTGTCCCGGACAGCCACGGACAACCCGGTCACCAGCCTGGCCCCGATGTCATGGAACTCGAAGCGGCCTTCTACAGCGCCCTCGGCCAGCGAGGCGAGCGGTGAAGCGCGGGCACTGATCCCGGCTGACGCCGCGCGCACGCCGTCGGCCCGAACCGATCACAAGATGAGCGGGCGTTCCGGCGGACCACAGAACGCACTGTCGCCAGATGAGAACGCCAACGGGCAGTGCGGAGCCGGTCACGGCACTGGCTCCCGGCCGCAGTACGGAAGTCCAGTCATACGTAACCGACGCGTGCGCGCGGTGAGCTCGTTGGCGATCGGCGTGACGCTGCTGCTCGGCGTGACCGCCTCGCAACGGGAACCGGGCATGAACTCCCAGAACTCCCTGCCGACGGTGCGCCCTTCGGGTGCCCCGTCCGGCCGTCCCGCAACCGCCCCCAAGGGCACGGTGCACCTCCGCTCCGATGCCGCCCTGGCGGCAGTGGACACGGCCAAGGGAACCAAGCGCTGGAGCCGACCCGGCGCTGCTTCTGGGACCGAAATCGTCGCCGACGTTTCGATCTACTCTTCGCAATCCGGTGGCGTGAAAGCAATAGACTCAGCCACTGGCAAAGAGCGCTGGAGCACGTCACTGAAACAAGAAGACCTGTCTGTTTTCGCCGTCACTTCCGACACGGTGTACGTCAATTCCCGCAGCGGCTTGACAGCCTTGGACACCACCACTGGCAAAGAGAAATGGATCAGGAATGAAATAGCTGGCGAGGTGGTCCACGACGGGACGGTCTACGGCGGGACATTCGATGCGGATTTAGCATACACGGTGTATTCATGCGGCTGAACCCGGCCTGGCTGCCCGGGTTCAGCCACATGATCACAGTCATGGATCTACTAGGGCTGACGCCAGCCCGTTCCCCCACCACGCCCGGCCGGCCCACCGCCACGACCGCCCGAAGGTATGCCTCCTCGGTTGATCAGGCCGAGGAGTTGCTGGAACACTCGTGGCGTGTTTGTGCGTTGACCCCAGGAGCTTTTGAGTTCGCTCGAGTAGGTAGTTCCATCGATCAGGCCACGAGAGCCTTGCGGGATCTTTCGCATGGCGAAAACGCCTAGATCCTCAGCGCATTCCGAGGATAAAATGCGGTTAGCGGAGACCGCATTCTGCACGCCACCCATACGGCCGCCCAAATACTGTCTCTGCAGATTGGGGCTCTCACGCAGATACCTTGCCGCTGCCTCTGCGCGCCTCTTACCCAATGTCCCGAATTTCCCATCGGCCCGGATCACGGGAACCCCTTCGTCTTCCAGCCTGTCCAGCATCCGGGTCAGCCCGCTTCCTGCCGCACGTGATCCCCTCACGGCCCCTACTCGGCAGGCGTGAACGTCGGTTCAGGAACGTACGGAGCTAGTGTGAACGGGCGGAACGCGGTGTCGGTGAGAACGCGGAAGACGAATTCTGGAACGCTTACTTCATAGCGCTGCCAGTCCGTGGTCTCCGCCTCGGCCACGCGCCCCAGAATCGGCCAGTCATCCGGCGCGGCCCCTTCTTCCACGAGCCAGAAGAAGGAGTCCCCGGTGTCGCCGGAACCCCAGGGAATCAAACCCCCTTTACCGGGGATGTAGAGGTGGTGCGGTTCGTAGAACGGGTCGGTCTCACCGTCCTCCACGCCATTCTCCCGGGCGTTCCGCAGACCGACACTCCAGCCGGAAACGAGGTCGAACACCAGCTCGGGATCGACGGAGTCCACGGTGAGGGAGTTCGAGAACGTGCCGTGCCCGAAGACTTCGCACAGTTCCTTGTAGCTGTCGGGAAGCCGCACACCGAGCGCGCGTTCCGCGGGATCCCAGTTGATGGTGAGCCCCAGGCGCGCACGCCCGGTGGACTCCAGCAGACGCTCAACCCACACCATTTCCGTTCCCTCCACATATGTCAGCGGGCGGGAACCCACCAGGATTCCCGCCCGCACTTCGACGCCATTCCCATACGCCATGCGCTTTGCGCCATGTGCGTCACGCGTCACGCGTCACGCGTCACGCGTCACGCGGGCAACGCCTAGGGCGCGGCCCCCGACGGCGTATTCCAGAACGTCTTGTTCCCGGTCTCTCCCGTCGTCGCACTGGCCCAGTACACGCTCAGGGAGTCCGGGGCCCCGCGCGCCCCACTGTAGTTGGCGGTCACCTGGTAGTAGAGCGTTTCGCCGCCCGCGACGCGCTTGGCCATCTGCCCCTCGAACCGGGACATGATCGGTGTGTTGACCTTCGCGTACAGCGGTACCAGGTTTCTGCGGTCCACACCCGATCCGCCGAGTTGGTTGCCCAGCAGATGGCCGCGGTGCATTTTCGGCTTCATCCCCGGCGGCGTCCAGAGCGGGTTCCCGTCCGGAGGACGGGGCACGGGCGTGCCGCGCAGCTTGGAGTCGGCGTTGCCCTTGATCTCTCCAGTGCTGCCGTTCACCCAGCCGAGGTCGGCCTTGGAGAGGCAAGCGCGCACGCCTTGGGCCCGTCCCCCGCTGTCGAGCGGCATGTAGTAGGCGCCGCTGTTCCCCTTGCTGCGGCAGTCGCTCTCGTTCACCGGCGTGGACGAGTGCTGACGGTACTCACGTTCTTTGTCCGGTGTGACGAGGAGGCCGAGGCTGTAGTTCGGCTTCCGCGCGTCGTACGCGGACTCCTCGCCCCAGTCGGCGCCCGAGTTCCAGCCGATGACGTTGCCGAAGACGCGCGCCGCCACACCCAGCGGTGAGACCTTGGCGCCCTTGACCGCCTTCCTCGCCGCCTTGGCGGCACCCTTGCGCACGGCCTTGCCCGTGTCCTCGACCTTGTCGATGACCGCGTCGCAGACCCCGCAGCCGAAGATGTGCCCGTCCAGCTCGACATTGCCCACGGGGTTGCCGCCCGCGAACGCGTACCGGTTGCCCGTCATCGGGTCGGACCCCAGGTCCATGTCCGCGAGCGCCCCGGTGTACATGTCCCGCGTCGTGAACCGGTTCAGCCCCGGACTGTAGTCCCTGAATCCCATGTCGTACGTGCCGGACGCCGCGTCCCAGCGCTTGGAGTTGAAGCGGTAGGGGTTGTACGCCTCCTTCGTCGGGTCGGTCGCCGTCGGCTTGTCGATGCCGGTGAAGTCGGACGGGTCGGCGTTGCCGTACGCCGTGTAGCCGTACGTGGCCTTCGCGTCGCCGTCCTTGTCGGTGAGGGTCTCCACGTCCGTGTGGCTGTTGTAGCCGTAGAAGCCGTCCTCGGTGGCGCCGTCGGCGGCGTGCTTGACCTGGGAGAGGCGCTCGCCCCAGGGGCTGTACTGGTAGGACTTCGTGAGCTTGCCCCCGACGTCCTCGCTGAGGACCTCGCCGGACATGCCGAGGTAGTTGTAGTCGGTCTTCTTGCCCGCGGCGTCGGAGCGGCTCGCGGTGCGGTCAAGGGGGTCGTAGGCGTACGTGGTGGCCTTGAGGGCGCCGGTGCCCGCCTCGGTCCTCTCGTGCTGCTTGACCCGGTCGAAGCCGTCGTAGGTGGTGCGCTCCACGACCTTGCCGCCGGCCGTGGTCGACTCCTGGCGGCCGAAGGGGTCGTACTGGTACCAGACCTCCGACCCGCCCTCCGTCGCCTTCAGCAGCCGGTTGCGGTCGTACCCGTAGGTGGTCGTCTTGCCCTTGACCGTCTGGGAGATGACGTTGGCGTTGTCGTCGTGGACGTACGTCTCCGTCCCGGCACCGTCACCGGTACGGACGGACTTCGCGAGCCGGTCGGCCGGGTCGTAGGTGTAGTCGGTCGTGGACGACACGTACTTCGACGTGTCGTCGGCGTTCATCTTCCTCGCCTCGTCCTGCGCCTTGTTGCCGTTGGCGTCGTAGGCGTAGGTGTGCGAGGAGACGACGGAGCCGTTCGCCTTCTTCTCCGTAGCGGACTTGAGGGCGCCGTCCAGGTAGTAGGCGTAGTCGACCGTGTTCTTGTTGGCCTTGTGCTCCTGCTTCCTCTCGCCCCGCGAGGTGTAGTCGTACGTCGTGACCTTCGGCGAGGAATCGGAAGCCGACTCCCCCACCGAGACCTCCTTCACCAACTCCCTCAGGTCGTAGGTGTACGTGGCGTACTGGTCGGGATGCGTCAGGGTCTGCGGCTGCCCGTTCGCGTCGTACGTGTATGACGTGGACTTCTTCTCCTGGCCCGCCAGGGCTTCGACGACCTTCGCGACCTGGTTGAGGCCCGTGTAGGAGATCGTGTACGCGTCGACCTTCGTGCCCGTCGACTTGTCGTCGATCGAGGTGAGGTTGCCGTTGACGTCGTAGGCGTACGCGAAGCGCTTGTTCTCGGTGTCCGCCTCCGCGGAGGCGTCACGGACGAGTTTGACCTTGGCGGCGCTCGCGGCGGTGAGCGTCGTGATCTCGTTCTTCCTGTAGGACTTCGTGGACAGCTTCACCCAGCCCTTGCCGTCGCCCGTGCGGTCCGCGTACGCCGTGTACGTGCCCGACCTCGGGATCGGCAGCTTCCAGCCGGCGCCCCCGCGCTTCTGGGCCGCCTCCCCCAGGACCTCGTTGCGGCCCACCGGGATGCCGTCGTCGTCGAGGGACTTGAGCTTGCCGTCGGGGTAGTGGCCCCAGCGCATGGTGCGGCTGGAGGAGCCCGCGGCCGAGGTCAGCTGGCGGGCGCTCTGCTGGCCGAGGCTGTTGTAGTCGTAAGTGGTCGTGATGTTCCACGCGTCCTTGGACGACTGCACCCAACCGTTGTCGTAGTACCCGTACGTCGTGTCGTTACGGGTCTGCTCGCCCTCGGACGGGGGCGCCGAGACCTTCGCCACCCGACCCACCGCGTCGTACGTCGTCTCCGTCCAGACCTTCCGGTTGTAGCGGGGGTCGTTCGGGTCGTACGGCTGGATCTGCCGCGCGGGGCGGTTCAGCGGGTCGTACGTCGTCTCCGCGACGAAGGCCTCGGAGGTGCCGGCGGCCACCGCACGCGGCGTGATCACCTTGACCCGGTTGCCGACCTCGTCGTAGCCGAACTTCGTCGTCCGGAGCGTGTCGTCCTTGTGCGGGATCTCGACGACGGCGAGCTTGCCGCGCTCGTCGTAGTGGTTCTTGGTGATGTTGTTCTCGGCGTCCGTCGTCGTCAGGAGGAGCGCGTCCTTGTCGTACGCCTGCTTGACCGTCCTGCCCGCCGCATCAGTGACCGCCACAACACGGTGGTTCAGGTCAAAAGCTGTCCTGGTCGTGTAGTCGTCCGGATCGGATGTCCCGTTCTTCTTCGGGTCGACGACCTCGACCGGGTTGCCCACGCCGTCGTATACGTAACTGACCTTGTCCTTCTTGGCGTTGACGACGGAGATCAGCTGATAGATCTCGTCGTAGGCATTCGTCGTGACGTAGTCGTCGGGGTCCGACGGGGTCGCCGTGCCCTTCGGCTCTGTGGTCGTCAGGAGGTTGCCGACCTTGTCGTACGCGTACGTCGACGTCCGCTCCGGTGACGTCGCGGTGTCCTTGGGCGCCGTCGCCTCTATGACCTGGTCGGCCTTGTCGTACACCGCCGTCGACACCGCGTCGTTCGGCGCCGTCGACTTGGTGACGTTGTCGTTCGCGTCGTACTCGGGCGCCGGAGTCGTGATGTACACGCCCGCCGCCTGGTCCTTGGGGACCTTGGACACCAGGGGGCGGCCGTAGGTGTCGTACGTCTGCGTGGTCTTCTTGCCCAGCGCGTCCGTGACCGCGGTGACCTGGCCGCGCGCGTCGTACTCGGTCTTGGTGGCCTTGTTCAGGGCGTCCGTCGTCGTGCGCGGATAGCCCGACGCGGCGTAGTCCGCGTACAGCGTCGCGTTGCCGTTCGCGTCCGTGGCCTTCGTCAGCCGGCCGTAGCCGTCGTAGTCGTACGACGTCGTGTAGTCCCCGGCCGCCGGCGTGGCGACGCCCTTGGGGTCCGTGACCTTCTTCAGATTTCCCTTGGCGTCGTAGCCGAACTCCCAACCGCGGTTCTCCGCGGAGATCTTCTTCTTCAGGTCGGCGACGTACCCGTCCTCGCGCGTCTGGTACTCATAGCGCACGGAGTGCTGCGGGTACTTCCCCGGCGCGCACTCGTCCGCCGACGGGACGCCCTCCTTGTTCTCCTCCGCCGCGCGCTGCCACGTCGGATAGCCCGTCTTCGCGTCGAAGCAGTAGGCCGTCTTCGCGCCGTTGTTCTCCTCCAGGAGCGTGACGTTGTGGTCGGCGTCCCAGGTCAGCTTCGTCTGCTCGGACTTGGCGTTCACCGTCCGCACCGGCCGGGCGAGGTCGTCCGTCTCGTGCGTCGTCGTGTGCTTCTCGGCGTCGGTGACCTTCGTCTGGCGGCCGCCGCCCGTGGGGCGCGCGGCGTACGCGAAGCCGGTCGTGCCGCCCAGGCGGTCCGTGACCGTCTTCGTCACCCAGCGCGCGCCGTAGTCCAGGCCCGTGCCGCTGTCGCGCGGGTCCGTGACCTTCGTCAGCTTGGCGTTCCTGTTGCCCTGCGCCGCGTCGTACGTGAAGGCGAAGGCCTTCGGCTGGGTGGCGCCGTCGCCGTCCACGACCCGGCCGAGCAGGCCCTTGGCCGTGTACAGGAAGGTGACCTTGCGCCCGGAGACGTCCGTGAACGACTTCACGTGGTCGTAGATCCGCGGGTTCTTCAGATCGGTGCCCTTGGCGGGCTTGCCGTTCGCGTCGATGTAGTCGTACGTCGCGTCGCCCTGCTCGTAGAAGTCGACGGTCAGGGACCTGCGGTCCGCGGGGTCACGGATCTCCTTCAGGAACTTGACGGGCCTGCCTTCGGAGTCGCGCTCCTCGTAGACGTACCGCTGGGCGTTGCCGTTCGTGTCGACGATCGACGTCAGACGGCCCTCGCAGTCGAGGAGGAAGCGGGTCCCGTCGGGGCGGGTCAGCGTCCAGGCGTCCGTCACCGCGTCGTTGTCGGGGGTGCAGGTGAGGTTCGGCTTCGGTTTGAGCCGGTAGTGCAGGCCCGGCGGGGACGTCCAGCCGCCGTCGGTGTCCTTGCGGAAGACGTGCGTGGTGCCGTCGCCGTCCGTCAGATGGGCCTTGGTGGGGTTGGTGTCCGGCTCGAAGTCCAGCGGGGCGCCCAGGCGCAGCGGCCCGGACGCCTGTGCCGTCCAGCCGTACCCGAGCGAACTGTCCGAGGTGTCCTGGGCGTTGTAGGAGAGCCGGAGGAAGGTGTTGAGGCCGCGGCCCGGGTTGTTGAAGGCGTCGTACGACCAGACCGCGTTGCCGGAGGCCAGGTTGCTCATCAGCGTGGAGCCGGCGCCGGTGTTCTTGCCGGTGTAGCCGTAGAACTTCTCCAGGCCGAGCTGGTCGGCGGTGCCCGCGTCCTCCACGGCCACGCTCTGCGCGAGCCCGGGGATGCCGGGCTTCTGCGACAGCCAGCTGCTGTCCGTCTTGTTGCGGACGTCCCACGTGAGGACGTGTCCCACGCGGCCGTTACCGTCGTCGACCGTCGGGGACTTCACCTTGGCCTTGACGGTGGCCGACTTGCCGGGGGCGAGCGCGGGCAGAGCGGTCTCCAGCTGGTTGGCGGCCGTGGTGGCGTCCGTGCCGTCGGGCAGGGTCCAGCGGTACGACAGCTCGCGCTCACTTGCGGGCCAGGGGCTGTCGGTGGTGTTGGTGACGGTGACGTCCGTGGTGTACGTGAGGCCTTCCGTCATGCGGGAGGGGGTCTTCGGCGCGTAGTACGTCGACTCGGTCGAGGAGTCGACGTAGATGACGCGCAGGAGCGGCCGCAGCTGCTTGTCCTTGGCCTCCGCGGAGAGGAACAGGGTGCGCTCCTGGCCGCCGGTCGCCGACTCGTCCTTGAGCTTGATCAGGGCGCCGGTGTTGCTGCTCGGCTTCGTCACCCACTTCTGGGTCAGTGCCGTGGCGTCCCACCAGTGCCGGCCGACGTCGCTGGTGATCTCCGGGACGGTGTCGGAGACCGTGCCCGAGTAGTCGCCGCCCGCCTTGGTCCAGGCGGTGGTGGCGTCGGCCTTGTTCCAGGTCGCCTTCTTCTCGTCGAAGTCCCGGGTCAGCGCGTGCAGTTCGTACACCGCGCCCCGGCTCTCACTGGTGGTCTCCGAACCCCACATCTGAAGCTGCGACTCGAGGATCGTCGCCGTCGAGGGGACGCTGCCCGTGGGGAACTTGAGCACGGCGCGCGTCTTGCCGTAGGTGTCGGAGTTGTTGCCGACGCTCGTCCACGTCTGGCCCACGTCCCAGGACGGCAGGGCGTCGAGGTTGGTGTCGGGCTTGGCGGACGACAGGGTGGTGTCGCTCTGGCCCGCCTGGATGAGCTTCATGGTGCGCCCTGCCTTGGGAATGCCCACCATGCGCACGGGCGAACCGAGGAGCTGTCCGTCCTTGGTCTTGACGGCGACCTGGTAGAAGTACACCCGGCCGATCTCGTTCGTGCTGCTGTCCGGCGTCGGCGTGGCCGTGGTGTCGCGGAAGGTGGTCCTCGCCTTGCTGACCGGCGCGATCAGGGTCGAGGCGTCCGGCGCGAAGCCCTCCCGCGTCGAGCGGTGGATCTGGTACTCGGCGATGTCGAGGTCGGGGTCGTCGGAGTCGTTGCTGTACTTCGACCACGACAGCTCGGGCCCGTTGCCGTGCACGACGGTCGGCGAGTCGAGGGCGCTGCCCACCTTGCCGTAGGTGACGGTCAGGCGGGGGTACGTCGAGGTCTCGCCGCCGTAGTCGTAGTCGGCCTGCTCGTAGCGCGGGCCGCCCTTGGGGGCGTCGGCCGACTCGTCCTTGGCCCGCAGGACGAAGCCGTGGTTGGCGGTGCCGTCGACCCACTTCTGGACGGTGTCCTTGACGGGGAAGTTGTGCCACTGGTTGTACTCGCCCTTGTTCTTCACGACCTGGGCGGGGTTCACCAGGCGCACCGAGTCGGCGATGTTCCGCTTGCCGCCGTCGCCCGTGTCACCGAGCACGACCTTGCCCGCGGTGCCCTTGGCGAAGCCGATCTGGCCGCCCACCACGGGCCTCCAGGCGCTGTCGGCGCCGTTCTGGTCGACGGTGCCGGTCTTCGTGCCACCGTCGTGGGTGACCGTGTACGGGGCGTCCTTGGCCGCGTCCGAGGCTTTCGGGAAGTGGGCTTCCACCCGGTAGGTGGAGCCTTCGGGCACCTTCGGCTGCCAGGTGTACGACTCGTTGCGCGCGGTGTTCTTGTTGTAGAGGTAGTCGTTGTTGGTCGCGTCGCCGCCGGTGGTGGTCACCTTCGGCCAGTCGCCGACGGCCGCCGTGCCGGGGTCCCCGTCATCGGTACGGACCGTCGTGCCCGACAGCTCTCCCGCCAGGTTGTCGGTCTTGTCCCAGGTGGCCGTCGCCTCGTCCCAGGCGCCGGTGGCGCGGTGCGCCTCGATGGTGACGTCGTTGCCGTTCGTGGTGTGCGTCTGGTCGTAGTACACGCCGAGCCGCGCCGAGTCGATGTCGACGCCCGCCGGGATCTCGTCCAGCGGGAACTTCAGCAGCGACCGCGCGACGCCGGTGTCCGTCCTGCCCACCGCGAGCCGCCAGTTGGCGTTGAAGTTCACGCCCGGCTGATCGGACAGGACCATGACGTCCTGCGACTGCGCGGGCCGCGGGGAGATGGTGATGGTGGGGTCGATGACCACGGGGTAGCGCCGCTGCTTCGCCGCGAGCCAGTCGGCGTCCGGCGTGACGGTGACCCGCCACGCGTCACCGTCCTTGCTGAGCTTCTGCCGTACCTTGACGGAGCCGGCCTTCCCGTACGGCGAGGACACGACGTCCCTGGCGTCCGTCATGTGAGCGGCCGGAATCACCAGGGCGGGGTGGCGCGAGTACTCCCCGAAGAAGGCGATCGAACCGTCCTTGCGGGGTTCGGGCCGCAGCCCGTCGGCGTCGAGCCGGAAGTCGAAGGAGACTTGCCCCTTCGGCCGCTCGGCGAGGACGATCTCCTCCTTCACCTGCCCGACCCCGACCTGATACCGCAGCCGGGCGCCGGACACCGGGTCGCGATACGTGACCCGGTCCCCCTTGACCTGAGGCTTCAGTCGCCCCTTCCGATCGAGCCCGACCGTGACGGCCTGCCCGCCCCCGGCCTCGTACCGCAGCAGTCTGCGCGCGTCGGACCCGAAGTAACTACGCCCGGTGTTAGTGGTGTTGGCGAACTCGTACACCCCGCCGCCGCGCCGCTGGCTCGCGCGCCGTACGTCGGTGTCGATCGGCTTCCACGCGTTACCCGCCTTGTAGGTGGTGGGAAACGCCGACAGCTCCGCCTGCACGCGCCCGTCGGACAACTCCCAGAACCGCGTACTCGGCGTACGCTCCCCCTTCAACTCCTTGACGCGCTTGGCCTGCGGGGCCTTCACCCCCTTGGGTAAGCGCTCACGTCTGGGCTCCGGGTCACCGTCGCCGCTCTTGGGCGACTCCTGGTCCCGCGCCCGACCGACGTCGGCTGTCACGGCACCCTTGCCACCGACCGCCGAATGCGCCACGGCGATCTGCGGCAGGGCGGTCCCTAAGACGGTGAGTGCAACGACGGTCGTACATAGCCGTCTGAGTCTCAACGTTTCTCCTGAGGGAAGTGATGTAGTGCGGCGCGCAGGGTGCGCGCACGCCACCCACCAGATCGTCGGCACTGGCCGACGAGCTGGCAGCACCAGCCGACCAGTCCGCACATGCGGGCTCAACAAGGTCCGCTGACACTGACCTGATTCGCGTTCGCCACGTTCCAGCGAACCCACGATGCCGAGCTGCGCCAGGCACTCGCCTCACCGTCGAACTGCCAGTTCACCGGGACAGTGTCAGGAGCGTCGCGACATGCAACCAAGGGAACCAATCCCGCGTTTCCCACAAGAAACACTCTTGTCTGTCAACATGGCTGATTCCGCTTCGAGGGTCTGTAGTCTCGTCCGCTCGCGGCCGAACTGAGGAGCACAGGGCCCCGGGGGCCAGTCTTCCCGTCGGCGCTCTGGCCGTCCTCGCCACGGCCGAAGACGCCTTTCCCGCCCCGGGACTGCCGCTGCCGGTGCTGTTCCTGACGGCGCCTCATGGATCTGCCCTGGTCCGGCCGCGGATCCGTCGCAGCTGAGTCGGCGGGCCGGGTGACGCGGACCCGCCGTCCGCGCCGCCCGGCCCGCATTCAGCCGATCTTGCATCTTCAGCAGGCGGGCACAGATACCCGGCCGGCACCCCCGAAAGAGGTCACCCGTGTCCACGCATACCCGTCCCCGGGCCCACGCAGCGAGCCACCCTCCCTCCTCCGGGCCCGCGGCTGATGCCCGACGCGCCCGCCGGTGCGCCGAAGCGATCCGCGACATCGCCGAAGACTTCACCGTCGCCTCCGAGAACCTGATGAACGCCGCCTACGGGCCCGGCACGGACGTGACGGACGTGACGAACGTGACGGACATGACGGACGTGACGGACCTGCTGCCCCACCTCGTCACCCTCCCGTCGCTGCTCGAGGAACTGACCCCGGTGCGGCTGTGGTGCTGCAGGCACGACGACGGTCACCGATCCCGAGCGGCACGCCACGAAGTACGAGCACAACGGCGACGGCGGGGTCACCAAAGTCACCGATGGGCGCGGCATCAAGTCCGTCTACGCGTACGACGAGCGCGACCGCGTCGTCGAGGTGACCTCTTCGTCGAAGGCCACGGTGGCGTACTCCTATGACGGCGACGGCAACCTCACCCAGCGCTCGGACGGCACCGGCGTGATCAAGTACGCCTTCGACCCGCTGTCCCGCGGGACCGTCCGCACGCTCCAGAACGCCTCGCAGACCAAGCTCACCTACACACCCGCGGGGGCAACATAGAGACCTATGAGGACCCGGCCGGGGTCACCGACTACACCTGGAACAAGGTCAACAGGCTCGCAAAGCTGAAGGATCCGGCGGGCAGGACCACCACGTACGAGTACAACAAGAACGACACCCGCACCAAGACCACCTACCCCGGTGGCACAGAACAGACGGTCACCCCGGACAAGTCCAGCCGCCCCGAGAAGATCAAAGCCACCTCGCCCAAGGGCACCCTGGTCGACCTGTCCTACACCTACGCCGACGCGGGTCAGGACGGCACGAAGGTCCGCACCCACACGGACGCGGTCGCCGATTTGAAGATCAGCTACACCTACGACAGTGCTGGCCGGTTCTCCTACGCCAAGGAGGAGAAGGGGTCCACGCCCACCTACTCTTGGCGGTACTGCTTCGACCAAGCCGGGAACCTCACTTCGCAGGGCACCGGCAAGGGCTGCCCGAGCGACTCCACGTTCACCGTCAACGATGCCGAGCAGATCACGGCGAAGAACGGCAGCGGCGCCAACTGGTCCTATGACGCAGCCGGGAACGAGACCGCAGGAGCCTCGACCCTGGAGGGCGCCCGCACCGGCGAGCAGTGGTCCGACTTCAGCCAGATGACCTCGATCACTGTCGGCGGCACGACATATGAGGGCCAGTACGGCTCCACTGACCAGAGCGAACGCATCCGGCTGGGGGACACGTTCTTCCACAACGGGCCGCTGGGCCTTTCGGTGAAGAGCACGGCCGGTGTGGACACGGGATTCAACCGGGAGCCCGGGGGCACGCTTAACTCCATGACGACCGGGGGCAAGTCGTACTCCTACCTCACCGACGCGCTCGGATCCGTCATCGGGCTCACCGACGAAACCGGTACGAAGGTCAACACTTACAGCTACAGCCCCCGTGGCGTGGAACGCGGGCGACCTCGGAGAAGGTCTCCCACCCCTACCGCTTCGCCGGCGGCTACCAGGATGTCACGGGCTTGTACCACTTCAAGGCCCGCTACTACGACCCGCACATCACCCGCTTCACCCAGCCCGACCCCTCCGGCCAGGAGAAGAACGCCTACCTGTATGCGGAGGGCGACCTGGTCAATAAGATCGACCCCAACGGCACCCTGCCTTTTGGGGAGATCGGGGATGCGTTGGGGAAGGTGTCTGACTTCGGCGGGAAAGTGCAGGACGCTTTCGATCTGTACGGAGCAAGCAAAGACCTCCTCTCCGGAGATGTATTAGGCGCAGCCCGCGGCTTCGCGTCCTTCACAGCCGGCTTCGTCGCAGGCGCCGCTTGCGAGGCCGCTACGGGACCGGAGACTGGCTTCTTGTCCACCGCAGGCTGTGTTGCCGCTGGCGCCAACACCGGGGCAGCGGTCGAAAAGTGGCTGCCCTCGAACAGGATGATCAATGATGCATGAGCCCCCTGAGCGTCCAGGTCCTCGTCGAGCGATGACGCAACTGTTCATCGTCCTGCTAGTCCTCTATCTGGTGTGGTTCTTCATCTCTTACCTCACCGGGGGATCGCTCGGGGCGTCACTCGCCGCACCGCTCATCCTCCTGGCACCTGGAACCGGGATAGCAGTTGTCCGCTACAAGCAGTTCAAGCACCGTTAGGACCGAGGCATGTGCGGCCCTGCGGGCCTCACAAGGAATTGACAGAGGTGTTGCATGATGAATTTGAGTCCACCCACGGCTCGCGGCGTCTATGAGGTCAACAGTACGACCGACCTTGTGGTATTCATCGGTCTCGCCATCGTCATTCTGGTCGCCATGGTGTGGTGGCAACGGCGCCGCCGCGACTAGGCCATCGGCCTCACACTCACCTGCGGCGAACGTAGTGAAAGCGTCAGCCTTTCACCGAAGCGGGCGCCTCCGATGCCGTCTCATACAGCCCCGGCTGGTCTTCCCTGTCCAGCCGGGGCTCTTCACATCCAGCCGGGGCTCTTCATGCCCAGCGGCGCCAACCAGGTCGACTCCCCACGCCGCAGTGCTGCAACAGGGCCCCGGCCAAGGCGATGTCGCCGCCCCGGCCGGGCACGACCTGCTCTGGTGGCCTGACCGCCGCGCCTGCCGCACCTGATCCAGGGAGCCGGGGCCCCACGGCCGGCCGTCGTGGAGGTGGCGGCCAACGACAACGAGATGATCCTGCGCCGCGTCGTGGGCAACGACGCCTTCGATATCACCTCGCACCTGGCCGCGACGGACATGGCCAACGACATCGGCAACGACCGCATCGACCACACCCGGCACGACAACGAGATCTTCGGCAAGGAGGGCTACGGCGAGCGGCGCAACCCCGTCCTCATCGCCGCCGAACCCGGCGCCGGCCACTACCCCCTGCGCTCCGACGGCGACCGTCAGGTCCTTGAGACCGGCTGGCACAAGCTCGCCCTCAGCACCCACCCCGACGCCGTCGCGGCGATAGAGGTCGCCGTCGGCCGCCAACCGGACCTGCCCCCTTCGGCGCGCTCACCCGAGGTGCCGATGCGCACCGCCGCCGTCAGCGAGCGGTGGGCCCGCCGGCTCACCATGTGCGATCCGACCGCCGCCCACGTCGTCCTCGCCCAGGGCAAGAAGACGGAGGCGTTCTTCATCGCCTCGCTTACCGACATGCCCGTCCCGCGCACCACCGATCACACCCAGGATGCAGGTCTGGCGGTTCTGCGTCCGGCTCTCCCTCCCAGCCGACGACGCCGAACTCGCCTCGGTCGTCCTGCACCACACCGTGTGAGTCACCACCAGCGACGGCCACCTCCACCCCGCCCGCTGCACACCGTCCGAGCACCTGTGATGGGGCAACGGATACGGCACCGCCCCAGCGAGGCCGCCGCCACCGTCATCAACCTGCTCCTGGACGACCTCAAGCCGCGCGGCTGTATCGACCTTCCGCGTGGCTTCCCGAAAGGTGCTGACGGTTGCTCCTACAACAACATCCCCTCGAGCACCGGCTCGAAGGGCGCCGGCGCCTGCGCAGTATCCGAGAGGGAGAACAACTCCCGGGGCGGCACCACCGGCGCGTTCTACAAGGCGCAACCCGTCCTGGACGGGAACCCCTTCGACGTGAAGATCGTCCCCTGACACAGCTGCGAGAGGACGGCTGAAAGCCGCCCGCCAGCAGTACCGCCGCACTAGTGTCCGGGGTTGGACACGCGACCACGTCCGGCCCCGGGCACCCCCCGCCGACGGACAGACGGCATAGGTCAGGACGGCACGATGATGCGCACCGTGGAAGCCATCGACGGCCTGTTCGGGATCCTGGACGAAGGAGACCTCCCCGCCGACACCGCGGACTTCTCCAACGGCCTGGTGGCCGTGATGACCGCCGGCGCGCTCATCGCCACGGGCGTCGCCTTCGGCCCTGTCCGCGTGCAGACCCTCACCAGCCTGGAACCCCCGCCCGCCGCCGACAGCCAGGACGAATGGGAAGAGATCATCGAAGTCACCGTCCAGGCCCCCACCGGCCGATTGCGGGCACACTCCCTCGAGGACAGCCGCTACCCCCGGCTGCCAGCTCTGAGCACGCAAGGCAGCGGGCCCTACCGCGTACGCGTCCACGCCCGCGGCCGCGCCGGCGCCCCCAGCCAAGCCGACGGCGATCCGGTAGAGGACTACCTGCTGCAGGTCTGGCCTGCCGGCACGGACCGGGACACGATCATCCTCCGCGGCAGCGAGCGCATCGAGAGGGCGCTGCGCGAACCGTGGCCCACAGAGCACGCCCCCGGTCTCCGCACGACCGATGAAGAAGACGAACTGTGCGTCCGGCTTCTGCGCGGCGGCGGGTCAAACCCGCTCTCGGAGCCAGGGCGCGGGAACGGATAGCCAGCCAGTAGCACATACCGCTGCTCTGCTGCGCGACGTGTCCGGTCGGGTCGGAAGCCTTGTGTCGTACCGCTGGAATTCGTAGTACGGAGCTGGTCTGCGCACGGCGCCGTTCCGCGGATCGCCCGCACGCGGTGAAGAAGTACTCCCGGGAGGCAGGTCATGGTTCCGCTGCGCTGCCGCAACGATCGCTGAGGCAAGCGCTTGAACGGGCGCCGTCACCGTTGCGTCTGCCGGGTCGGTGATCAGTTAGCTTTCGATGTCGGTCGCTCACGCAGGGCTCAGGTGGGCAGGGTGTGGACCTGGTCGCCGGTCAGCTCGCAGCCGATTTCCCGATGGGGCGGTCGGCGGCACGGCAGGTGCAGTTGACCTGGGGTGTTTGGCACGAGCGAGCCCCAGAAAGCCCCACAGCGATGGTCTGCCTCCATACGCCTCAAGTAGGTGCCTTTCTTCCTCTGGCTGGTCGAGGGTTGAGCTCGTCAACGACGCATGACAGGCTCGTGCCTCATGATTGATGGCTTCGCGAAGGACTACCTGCACAACGATCTGCGAGAGATGCGCGAGGCCATCCTCTGGAAGCTCGAAGGGCTCAGTGAGTACGACATCCGTCGCCCCCTGACCACGACCGGTACCAACCTTCTCGGCCTGGTCAAGCACTTGTCGCTCTGCGAGTCCAGGTACTTCGGCGAAGTCTTCGACCGACCGTTCCCCGAATCTCTGCCCCGGTGGGACAATGCCGCTGAGCGCGGCGCCGACATGTGGGCAACAGAGCACGAGACACGCAAGGAGATCATCGACCGTTACCGTCGCGTATGGGAGCACTCAGATGCGACGATCACCGCCCTCCCGATCGACTACCCCGGCCAAGTCCCTTGGTGGCCACGCCCCAACGTGCAGCTGTTCAACATCCTTGTCCACGTGCTCACCGAGACAAGCCGGCACGCTAGACACGCCGACATCCTGCGCGAACAGCTCGACAACTCGACAGGGACAGCAGCCAAGTACGCGACTCCACGACACGACGCGGCCTTCTGGGAAGCTCACCGAGCGAACATCGAGCGAGCCGCCAAAGCTGCCGTCAAGAAGAGTCAGCAGTTGGCTTCGTCGTAGCTGCTTGGGCCGACGAGCGGGGCACCTACGTTCATGCTGGAAGTGTCCCGATGCATGACAGCTCATTGAAGTGTCAGACGCCGGGTCATGAGTGCGATGAACGCCCAGTTCCGGTGGGCTTCGGCATGCTGGGGAAGACGTCCGTTGCGGGCGGCCGGGGCACGGTCGCGGATCCTCTCACGGCTCTCCGCGGTGTTGTCGAAATGGGTACGGTTCACCAGTATCCGCGTGGTGTCGTCCCGCATCGTCGAGCGGGCCGCCGCCGGACGGCGCAGAAGGTCGCGGGTGACCTCCTTGGCGGTGTCGTCGTCGCGGGTCGGCTCGGTGACCACCCGCATCTTCTCGGCCGGATGACGTGCTCGGTCACCTTGGGCCGCTTCAGCAGGTCACTGGTGACCTGGGCGGCAACCCCGTCGTCGCGGGTCAGGTTGGCGACGGCTGCGACCTTCTCATCCTGCGTCACCGGGCGGTCGACCCGCTGGCCCACCACGCGCTTGGCACCGTCCGGCATCCACTGCCGGGACCCGGTGCGCGGGTTGAACGGCGCGTCCTCGATCGCCGCCCACCGCTCCTCGCCGAAAATACTTCGGGAGCGACTACACCGAGGGCGGAAAAAGGAGTGCGACGAGTTCCCGTTCGCCTCGACCTACCAAGGAGCGGCGGAATGGAGGCACAGCCAGCAGACCGATCGCTACAACTTCAGCGTCAAAGCCTTGCCCAAGGAATCTAACGGTGCCGCCGGAACACTTCTGCGTGACTACTATGACAAGAACCGTCTAATCGACGGCCCGGACGACGGATTCCTTATGAGGACAACGTCCTGAGAATTCCTGTCGGGTGGGGTGAGCGGACTGCGGTCCGCTCACCCCACCCGAATCAAACCTGCGGCCAGAACTGTAGGACATAACGCTCCACTACACCTTCAGGAACCCCCTGCCGAGCCTTCTCAGCAACTTCTGACCGCCCCGAACAGGCCACGCGCACGCTCCAGTTGCACTCCCGGCCCGAGAGGCGTATGGGTTCTGGCATCGGCCCGCCCGCGACGCCGCCAACTTCAAGTTCGCCGGAGATAGAAAGGATCTCGGCCCGCTCGGACTCCTCCCAGTCACCCGAGGGCGCTGGCGGCTCCGCATCCCATACCTCGACCGTCAGCGCCGCAGTATGGGTGTGCCCGGCGCTTGTGATATCCAGACGACCCGGCCGTGCACGCAAAAACGGGCCTGCCTCCCATCCTTCAGGGAAAGGGACCGGCACTTGACTGTCATCCCAGTCCTGCAGGTAGATGCCGTAAAAGTCAACTTCAACGGAAACTTCTTCGCGGCTGATCAGCTCGGACATTCCGTCTACCTCCGGGTAGTCACGCTCAGGGAGGGCACACGGTACGACATCCGTCCCTTGTGCCTCTCTGCGTTCATGCACCACCCGCTGCTAGCTCACCGTTTGTCTTCGCTGCCGGGCTGCGGGCCCTGATGCTCTGACAGAAAAGCTTTGTTTGTGGGTCGGCGCCGTGCCCTGGCCGTCCCCTATCGGTTGGTCACGGTATGGATGATGCGATCACCGGCCCGGCTCCGGTCGACGGGTCGCTGCTCCCCTGGCTGACCGTCGCTGAGGCGCGGGATGCATCGGAGGTACTGGCCCCGGTCGGCGAAGCGGTGGACTGGGCGGACGGGGACTCTCGCGCCGAACCGGGCTGCCCAGTGCCTTCGCGGGAGGACTAAGCCCCGTTTGAGAAGTCGCTGCTGTTTTGGGTGGGATGTCCAGGAAAGTCGCGAGCGGCCATCCAGATGGTGAGGCCACGGGCAATCTGGTCGATGCTGGTCTCGGTGGCGACATCGCGTTCCCGGCGTGTGCTGTCGCGGCGGACGACCTCGTAGCCTCCTGCGTCCAAAACCGTGACTGAGGTGCACCAACTTGGGGGATCCTCCTCGTCGGGCTGGATGACGACGAAGGTGTTGTCCGAGTCGTTGAGGTCGTCGATCAGCATGAACAGCGCGTCCTCGGACGGATCCTCGATGCGGTCACCGTTCTCGCTCTCGGCCCGGCAGTAAGCAGCCCCCATCGGTCCTGTCTCCCTCCAGCCTGCTGACCTGGTCGCGGCCAGGATGACAGAATGACATGCAGGACCGACACTCCCGGCAGTTCGCAGCCATTCGTTGATCACGGCGATGGGGACGGCTGCTTCAATGCGGACCGCGAGCTTGTCGAACCGGGCGGCCGCCCACCCGGTTCCGCTTCAGCCGGTTGATGCCGCACTCGACGGCGCGCCGGGCCTTGCAGTCCTCGCGGCCGAAGGCCGGAACCCGCATGCCTGATGCCGCATCAGAGTGTGTGCCAAGCGTGCGTCGTATGTGCGTCACTCGTGCGTCACTCGTGCGTCAAGATATCGCCCGTAACGCACATAATGCCCGTAGTGCACACTTGAAAATCCGCAGGTCAGCGATTCTTTCCGATGGGATCTAGGATTGCGACACACGCAACCTGATGGGTCATCGGAAGCAGGTTGAGGCACCCAGCTTCGAGGTCCTGGCCGGGCGCGAACATCGGGCCCAATCGCTACGTAGAGCGACCAGGAACCAAATCCCGGTCCGTACGCAACTGCAGTTTCGAGGCACCCGTGCCCGTGGCGGTCGAGCCCTCTCACGTCCCTGGTGAAGCCGGGAACAAGGAAGTCCACCTTCGGGTCGGCCCTGAGATAAACGAGATGCTTGGTCTGCTGCGGCGAGCAAACGCTGGCGAAGTTCCGCAGCCGTCGGTAAGCGCACGGTATTGCTTGCGTTGCGCCCGGGTGACGCACGGGCCCCCTCGCAGAACGCGCAACGATCGCTCCCAAACGTTCTCGGTCGTCACCCGTGTCCCCCGTGCCACACAGAGCAGGCACCCACCTCAGAACACGGAACAGAGATGACCGCAAGTCCGACGAAGAGATACCCCCCAGGCCGCGCCCGAGACGCAGACTGCAATGTAGCCGAGGCCACCCCTCAACTTCATGCAGCCCGCAGACTAGCGCCTTACCTCCACCAGGGGTCAGCATTCAGGTCGGCGATTCATCACCAACAGGGGCAGCTAGGTGCGTCCAACCTGCAAGTCAACCAACCTGACGGCTAGTCAGAAAAGTCGGCATTGGGTCAGCATCAGGTCTGCCAAGTTCTGCCACAGAAGATCACGCCTTGGCACACCTTGGACTGTGAAGCCTCTCTGCAGCATTCGGATCCAGGGGCTGCGCAACATTGCGCTCCTCGTCGCCCCCGTCTGAGTCACGCATCGCTCGAATCCTGAGCCGGGCAGGCATCTGCTCAGTTCAGCGCACACGACCCCGCGGTTTCAGCGGCACGGACGGCAGTTCCGGGGCGGGCAGCGGGTCCCCGTGATACCCCTTCACCTCGCCGAAGCGGGTCCCGTTCATCCAGTCTGCACGCGCCTGTGCGATGTCCTGGTGCGACCGTCCTATGAAGTTCCACCACATGACGATCTCCTCGTCGAACGGCGTGCCGCCGAGGAGGATCACGCGCGCGGGCGTGTCCGTCTCGTTCGTCAGGGTGAGGGCGGTGCGGCCGGGGCCGAGATAGCCCAGTTCCGTCCGGTCGAGGAGGGTGCCGGCCAGGCGGACCCGCCCTTGGTCGACGAGCAGCCCGTGCTCGAAAGCGGTGTCCACGGCCAACGTGACGGTCGCGTGCGGGTCGAGGGCGAGTTCCGCGCCGAGCAGCGGTGTGAAGGTCCGCACCGGTGAGGTCTCCCCCGCCAGGGTGCCGAGGAAGACCCTGGCGCGGGCGCCTTCCAGGTGGACCGGGGCGGGGGCGTGGTGCTGGAAGTCGCGGGCGGCGTGCCGGTGTTCGTCGGGGAGCGCCACCCACAGCTGCACGCCGTGGAGCACGGTGGTGCGCGGGGTGGACACCTCCGTGTGGCTGATGCCGTGCCCGCCCGTCATGAGGTTCAGCTCGCCGGGCCGGACGAGGGCGTGGCTGCCGAGGCTGTCCCGGTGTTCGATCTCCCCGCTGAACAGCCAGCTCACGGTCTGCAGTCCGGTGTGCGGATGCGGCGCCACGTCCATGCCGCCGGTCTCGGCGACGTCGTCGGGGCCGTAGTGGTCGACGAAGCACCAGGCGCCGATCAGGGTGCGGGCCCGGTGCGGCAGGGTGCGGCGCACCGTCATCGACCGCGGGCCACCGAGCGGGACGTCACGCGCGGACAGGACGTCGACCTCGCGGACCACGGCCTCGCCCACCACGGCCTCGCCCACCACGGCCTCGCGGACCGCGCCCTCGCTCACCGCGCCCTCGCTCACCGCGCCCTCGCTCACCACGCGCTCGCTCACCACGCGCTCCCCCTCACCAAGATATTTTGACTTTCAACAATTCTGTCCGATGATAAGCCCTGCGCCCGGCCGGGTGCGTACCGGCACGAGCAAGGGCCCCGAGCGGCCTCCGAGGGAGTCCAGGGTGAGCGACACGACAGCGGGCACGGAGCGTCAAGCTCACAGCGGTACGGGTCGTCGCGTCTACGTCGACAAGCAGAGCCCCAAGGCGTACCGCGCGCTGGTCGAGACGTCCGAAGCGGTCCGCGCGACCGCGGCCGAAGCGGGCCTCGACCGCGTCTTGGTCGAACTGGTCAACCTGCGCGTCTCCCAGCTCAACGGCTGCGCCTACTGCCTCGACGTGCACACCCGGGCCGCCCTGCGCGCGGGCGAGACCACACGGCGCCTCGGCACACTGGCCGCCTGGCGCGACACCGAGTTGTTCACGGAGCGCGAGCGCGCGGCGCTCGCCCTGGCGGAGGCGACCACCCGTCCCGCCGACGCCTCCGCGCAGGAGAGCGCCTACGGCGACGCCCGTCGGCAGTTCACCGACGAGGAGATCTCGGCGGTGGTCTGGGTGGCGATCACCATCAACGCGTTCAACCGCGTCTCGGTCCTGAGCAAGCACCCCGTGCGCGAGTCCGCCGGGATGACCGGCCCGTGAGGCCGGTCATCCCGGCGGCCTCGTCCACGCGGCCTCGGAGGCTGCCAGGCGCCGGGCGGCCAGCGCCGTCACCGTCAGCGCCGCAAACATCAGCCCCAGCGTGAGGACGAGTTCGGCCTCCGACAGGAGCCAGGCTCCGACGAACGCTCCCAGGAAGATGACCAGGACGGAGAGGATCCGCCTCCCGGTCCTGGGCGCCGCACCCCCTGCGGGGGCGGAGTCGGCGGCAAGACCCGTGAGGGTCAGGGTCAGCACGGTCGTGGTCAGATCCGGGACGCCGAGCCTCCGCGCGACCGCGTTCTGCAGCCCCATGGCGAGGCCGAGCAGCACGATCAGGGCGTACTGGACGGGCGTCGTCACCCGGCCGTGCGCGACGGCCGCCGTGCCGAGGGCCGCGGCGACCAGGGCCGCCTGCACCGCCGTACCGAGAGCCAGCAGCCGTCCGCGGTGCGCCGCGAAGCGGGTGCCGAACCGCCCGCCCGCCAGCGCTCCCGCGAGGAACGCGGCCATCGAGACGACGGAGGCCGTCGCGGACAGCCCCTCGGCGCCCGCCAGGGCGAACCCGAGGAAGACGACGTTGCCGGTCATGTTGGCCACGAAGACATGCCCGAGCGCCAGATAGCTCACGGCGTCCACCAGGCCGGTCACCAACGTCAGCACCAGCAGCAGCGGCGGCAGCGGGCCGTGCCGGTCATCCTTCGGCGGCACCAGCGTGCGGGCCGCGTCAGCCAGCAGCGCGCGCACGGTCGTCCCTCCCCGCGGCGTTCGGGCGGTGCAGCACCGCGCGAGTGAGCAGTCCGCTCGCCGGTCCCGCCACGAGGGCCGCGGCCTGCACCCACCAGGGCCACGGAGTCAGCCCGAAGGCGTGGTCGGCCGACCAGCGGCCCGGCCCGGTCAGCACCAGCACGGCGGCGGTCCCGACGAGGACCAGGGGGTACTCGTATCCGTCTTTCTGCACCCAGAGCCCGTTGTGCCGTTTCACGGTGCCCGCGACCGTCATCACTCCCATGGCGGCCATCGCCGCGAGCGGGGTCAGCAGCCCGGCCGCCAGGAACAGGCCGGCTCCGAGCTGGCTGCCGCCCGCGACGAGCGCGGTCAGCCGGCCGCCGCGGAAGCCGTCGCGGCGGAACTCCTCCGTCCCGCCCGCCAGGCCGTCGCCGCCCAGCCGGAAACTCACCTTCTGCACTCCGTGTCCGGCGATGAGCAGACCCACCAACCAGCGGAGGACCAACAGTCCGGTGTCCATCGTGTCCTGCCTGTTCCTGACGTGCCGTCAATGCTCGGTACGTTCCGTCGACGCTCGGTACGTGCCGTCAATGCTCGGTACGTTCCGTCGATGCCCGGAGGCGCGATCAGCCCGCCGCGTGAGCGCCGATGACCGCCTGGGCGTAGACCACGCCGAGGCCGTAGGCGCCGGCGTGCTCCTTCACCACCTCGGTGACCGGGACGTACGTCTCCGTACGCGCCCAGTCGCGCTGGAGCTCCAGCAGGACCTGGACCCAGGTCACGGGCACCGCCCCGGCCTGGACCATGCGCTGGACAGCGTGCTCGTGCGCCTGCGGGCTGACGCCGCCGGACGCGTCCGTGACCACGTACACCTCGTATCCCTGGGAGAGCGCGGAGAGCGTGGGCAGGACGACGCAGACCTCGGTCCACAGGCCGGCGAGGACGAGCTTCCTGCGGCCGGTGGCCTTGACCGCCTCGACGAAGGCCGCGTCCTCCCAGGCGTTCATGGAGGTGCGGTCGATGGCCTGCTGCTCCGGGAAGACCGCCGCGAGCTGCGGCAGGATCGGGCCCGAGAACGATTCGGCGGCGACGGTGCTCAGCACGACCGGGACGTCGAAGACCTTGGCCGCCTTCGCGAGACCCACGGTCGAGTTGATGATCGAGGTGCGGTCGCCGCTGCCGGTGGCGAAGAACATCTGCGGCTGGTGGTCGACGAAGAGGACGGCGCAGTTGTCGGGGGTCAGCAGGTCGGGGCCTGGGGCGGGGGTGACCTGGGAGATGTCGGTCATGAGTGTGCCTTTCGAGTAGGTCGGGACAGCGGGCGTTCGTCGTCCGCGTCACGGTGAGGAGCGGTGATGGACGAGAAGGAGGAAAGGACGAGAAGGATGAGGAGGACGAGAAGGACTGCGGACCGCCGGAGCCGAGGGCGCTCGTCTCGTCAGAGGCCGAAGCAGGGGTCCAGGACTGGCCCCCCGGTCTGCGGCGCCGGGTCCCGCCGGGTCCGCCACTGCCTGTGCAGCTCGGACTCGGCCACCGCCTGGCCGAGCAACTCTGCCTGCCGGGCTCCCGACGCGCCGCCGGGCGCGGCCTGATAGCCGCCGAAGCGCGCGACCGGGCTCCACTGCGGGCTGACCGGCGGCAGTTCCTCGTCGAGGCCCTCGTACTCGGCGGCGGCGTAGACGATCCGCCCTCCGACCACCGTCAGCAGGGACTCGATGCGGGCGATGTCCGGTTCGGGCACGGTGAAGTAGTCCTCGGACAGCACGGCGAAGTCACCGAGGCAGCCCGGTCGCAGGACGCCCTTGACGCCCTCCTCGCCGGTGAGCGCGGCGCCCGCCTGAGTGAACATCGCGAGGGCCGTGTGCCGGTCGACGCGGTTGTGCGGCGGCCGGACCACCAGGTCGCCGACGGTGCGTCCGGTGATCAGCCAGTGCAGGGCGATCCACGGGTTGTAGGTGGAGACGCGGGTGGCGTCGGTGCCTGCGCCGACCGTCAGGCCGCGTTCCAGCATGGCCCGGACCGGCGGGGCGTCCGCGGCGGCACCGGGTCCGTATCGCCGTACGAACGCCTCTCCTTGGAAGGACAGCCTGTTCTGTACGGACATGGCTCCGCCGAGGGCGGCGATCCGGTCGAGGCTGTCGGCGGACACGGTCTCCGCGTGGTCGAACAGCCAGCGGTTCCCGGCCGGGAACAAGCCGTCCGCGGCGAGCTTCTCGAAGACCGCGAGGTCGCGCCGGATGGTCTCGTCGTAGGTGGCGTGGAGCCTGAACCCCCAGCCGTTCTCCATGAGGAGACGCACCGCGGCCTCGAAATCCCCCTCGTAGCCGGAGGCGAGTTCGGGGCGCGGCTGCGCGAAGTTCTCGAAGTCCGCCGCCGACCAGGTGAGGTTCTCACCGGCCCCGTTGAGACGCAGCCATGCGTCTCCGTCCTCGGGGCGGGCCATTTCGATCCAGCGTTTGAGGTCGGCTATTTCCTGCCCGGCGGTCTGCGGAAAGAGATGGTAGGCGATGCGCAGCGACAACTGGCCCGCCGCGGCGAGTTCGACGACGGTGCTGTAGTTCTCGGGGAAGTTCTGGAATCCCCCGGCCGCGTCGATCGCGGAGGTGAGTCCGAACCGGTTCAGTTCGCGCAGGAAATGACGTGTGGACGTCTTCTTGTCGTCCCCCTCCAGTACCGGTGCCTTGGCCAGCGTCGAGTAGAGGACCAGCGCGCTGGGGGCGGCGAGCAGCATGCCCGTGGGCTCCCCGTCCCGGCCCCTGACGATCTGGCCGCCCCGGGGCTCGGAGGTGTCACGGGTGTAGCCGGCGGCCCGGAGCGCGGCGCGGTTCAGCACCGCCGACTGGTACAGGTGCAGGACGAACACGGGGGTGTCCGGCGCCGCCGCGTTGAGCTCGGCGACGGTCGGCAGGCGCCGCTCCGCGAACTGCTCGGCGGACCAGCCGCCGACCACGCGCACCCACTGGCCCTTCGGGGTACGCGCCGCCTGCTCGCGCAGCATCGCCAGGCCCTGGCGCAGGGTCGGGACGCCGTCCCAGCGCAGCTCGAGTACGTAGTTGAGACCGCCTCTGATCACGTGCAGATGGGAGTCGTTGAGGCCGGGGACCATGCGGCGGCCGAGGGCGTCGACCACCTTCGTGCCCGGCCCGATCAGGGCGGCCACGTCCTTGTCGTCCCCGACGGCCGTGAGCACGCCGTCCCGGACGGCCAGCGCCCCGGCCAGGGGTCGCCCGGGGTACCCGGTGTGGATTTTCGCGTTGCGGACGACGAGGTCCGCGGCGTTCTCCGCGGCGTTCTCCGTGGTGCTGGGAATCAGCCCACCGACCGGCATCGTGGACACCTTTCGACTACCTCCTGCTATGTCGTCACCGCTCGACCGCTTCGCCGCCACGCTATGCCGGTCGAATTCCACCGGACCTCACCTCAGTGCACTGTCGGCGGTCCGACAGTGCACTGCGATTTCCGCCGTGCGCTGTGGGTTCAATTCCCGCCGTGCGCTGTGGGTTCATTTCCGGTGCGCTGACGGTCAATCGGGGGCGTCGGGCGTCTCTTAGCGTGCTCTCGCCGGAAGAAGCCGGCCCCCACATGACCTTCAGGAGAACCACATGTCCGACGTCGTCGAGCCGCTCGCATCCGCCCGGACGGCAGAACCCGTGGAGCCGGTCCTGGAACCGGCGGCCGCCGCGTTCGCCGAAGCGACCGGCCGGTCGCCCTTCCTCTTCGAACTCCCCCCTGCCGAAGGCCGCAAGGCGGTCGACGAGGTGCAGTCCGGTGCCACCGTGAAGCAGGAGGTCGACGAGGAGTGGATCACCGTTCCCGGCGGCCCGACCGGCGGGGTCCGGGCCCGTGTCGTCCGTCCGACCGGCGTGCGGGGCACGCTGCCGGTGATCCTGTACATCCACGGTGCGGGCTGGGTCTTCGGCAACGCCCACACGCACGACCGGCTGGTCCGTGAGCTCGCCGTGGGCGCCCGAGCCGCGGTGGTCTTCCCCGAGTACGACCTCTCCCCCGAGGCCCGCTACCCGGTGGCCATCGAGCAGAACTACACGGTCGCCCGATGGATCGTCCAGGAGGGCGCGTCCAAGGACCTGGACGGGACCCGTCTCGCCGTGGCCGGTGACTCCGTCGGCGGCAACATGACGGCCGCGCTGACACTGATGGCGAAGCAGCGCGGCGACGTGCCGCTGGTCCAGCAGGTGCTGTTCTACCCGGTCACCGACGCGCGCTTCGACACCGGCTCTTACCGGCAGTTCGCCACCGGGTACTTCCTGCGCCGCGACGGCATGCAGTGGTTCTGGGACCAGTACACGACGGACGAGGCCGAGCGCGCGCAGATCACCGCGTCCCCCCTGCGGGCCTCCACCGAGCAGCTCGCCGGGCTGCCGCCGGCCCTGGTCATCACCGGCGAGGCCGACGTGCTGCGCGACGAGGGCGAGGCCTACGCCAACAAGCTGCGCGAGGCGGGCGTCCCGGTCACCGCCGTCCGCTTCCAGGGCATCATCCACGACTTCGTCATGCTCGACGCCCTGCGCGAGACGCATGCCGCCGAGGCCGCCATCACCCTGGCCACCGGCACCCTGCACGCCGCGCTCCACCGCGACTGACCGGCCCCGCACGACGACGACGCGCACCCGTCACCCGCATCCCGGCACACGACACCTGTCTTTCCGCGCGTGCTATTCCGCACGCGCTATTCCGCACGCGCTATTCCGCACGCGCTATTCCGTACGTGCTATTCCACACGTGCTTTCCCACACGTGCTTTCCCACGAGGAGACCCACCCCACCATGAGCACCTCCCCCACCCCGACCGTCCTGCTCGTGCACGGCGCCTTCGCCGACGCCGCCAGTTGGACCGGCGTCATCACGGAACTCCAGAACGACGGCATCCCTGTGATCGCCCCGCCCAACCCGCTGCGCGGCCTGGCGTCCGACGCCGCGTACATCGCCTCCGTGGCGTCCCGGATCGACGGCCCCGTCGTCCTGGTCGGCCACTCCTACGGCGGCGCGGTCATCTCCGTGGCCGGGACCACCGAGAACGTGACCGGCCTTGTCTACGTCGCGGCCTACGTCACCGAAGAGGGCGAGAGCCTCTCCGAGTTGCAGGACCGCTACCCGCTCTCGCCGCTTGGCGACAACCTGGTGCAGTCGACGTACCCCGTCGAAGGCGCCGAGCCCGCCGTCGAGTTCACCATCGAGGCGCGGGCGTTCCCGGAGATCTTCGCCGCTGACGTCCCGGCCGCCGTCACCAAGGTGCTCGCCGTCGCACAACGCCCGCTGGCCGCCGCCGCTTTCATGGAGCGGGCGGCGGCCGCCGCGTGGCGGATCAAGCCGTCGTGGGCGCTCGTCGCCGACGCGGACCAGGCGATCAACCCGGACGTCCAGCGGTTCGGCGCGCGGCGGGCCGGTGCGACGACGGTCGAGGTCGAGGGCGCCTCGCACGCCGTCGCCGTGTCGCGTGCCAAGGAGGTCGCCGACCTGATCCGTGACGCGGTGCGCGGTACCGCCGTCTGACGGCCGGGCCCTCTGCCCGGACGAGAACTCCCCGGCGGCGTCTTCGCGGACACCGCCGGGGAGTTCTCGCACTTGTGCGGCCGTGACCCCGTCACCTCCGGGACGCCGTGACCACCACGACGAGCACCACCAGGATCATGCCGGCGGCGAGCGCGGGCAACGGGGTGAAGGTCGCCGCCAGGACGCCGAGCGCGGCGAGCGGATACGGAGCCCGCTCGACCGCCGTGGTGAGGTGCGGCCGCAGATGCACGGCCCACACGGTGATCAGGAACACGGCCGCCGGTACGGTGACCGCCGCACCCGCGGCGAGCCGCGAGGTGTGCGCGTGTCCGGTCAGGTGATCGGCGTACGCGGCGAGGCCCGCTCCTTCGGCCGCCGCCGAGGCGAAGATCAGGTAGTGGCCGTAGGCCCAGCCGAAGCGGCGGCGGTGGGCCCGGTACGTGCTGGCGAGCAGGGTGTGCGCGGGCCGGGAGAAGTACAGCCACCACAGCGCGAAGGCCGTCAGGAGGCCGCCCGCCGCTGTCGCGCTGAGCGATCCTGTGTTCTGGTGCCGGTCGAAGGCGCCGCGCACCGCGACGGTGGCGGCCGCCACGGACTCACCAATGACGATGAGCGTGAACAGCTCGTAGCGCTCGGCGATGTGACGCGGGTGCCACGGGGTCATCCCGGCGGACTGGGCCCACACCGGCACGGCGACCTCGGCGAGGATCAGCACGGCGACACCCGGCAGGCGTGCCGCCCCGGGGGCGGCGAGCAGACCCACCCAGCCGGCCTGACAGAGCGTCACTCCGGTGGCGAAGCGCAGCGCGGTTCTCCGGCGTGCGGGGTCCGAGCGGGCCGCCCGCAGCCACAGGGCGGCCAGCGCGGTGCGCAGCACGACGTAGCCGACGGTGATGGTCCGCAGGTCCCCCTCGGCGAACGCGTGCGGTACCCCGGCGGCGAGGATGAGCGACCCCGTGATCTGGACCAGGACGGTGAGGCGGTACGGGATGTCGTCCGGGTCGTAGGCGGACGCGAACCAGGTGAAGTTCATCCACGCCCACCACACGGTGAAGAAGACAAGCGCGAAGCGCAGGGCCCCGGTGGCGGCCGCGCCGTCGGCCAGTGCTTCGTGCAGGCTCTCCGATGCCTGCGCCACGGCGATGACGAAGCACAGGTCGAAGAGGAGTTCCAGCGAGGTCGCGGTCCGGTGCCGCTCCCCGGGGTCACGCCCCGGCATGGCGTGCCGCTCCCCGGGGCCGCGTCCGTGCGGGGTGTGCCGCCACCGGGTCGCGCGGGACGCGGTGGCGGCGGCCCGGGGGCTCAGCGGAGCGCTCCGAGCGCGGCTTCGACCGTACGGTGGAAGGTGGGGTACGTGTAGATCATGTGCTGGAGCCGGTGCACGGGAACTTCGGCGTGGACGGCCACGTTCAGTCCGTAGAGCACCTCTCCGCCGGCCGGGCCCGCGGAGGTGGCGCCGACGAGCACGCCCCGGTCGGCGTCCTCGACGAGCTTCACGAAGCCCGCGCTGCCCGGCCCGTGGACCCAGCCGCGGGTGGAGGAGTCGAGCGGGAGCACACCGGTGCGCACCCGCAGTCCTCGCTCACGTGCCTGTCGTTCCGTCAGGCCGACGGCGCCGATCTCCGGGTCGGTGAAGGTGACCCGGGGCAGGGCCCGGTAGTCGGCGTCGGGTCCCGGCTCGCCGAGGATGTCGCGCACGGCTATCTGCGCCTGGTACATGGACACATGGGTGAAGGCGCCGCGGCCGGTGAGGTCCCCGACCGCCCACAGGCCGTCCGCCGCCCGCATCTGCCCGTCCGTGGCCACGGCTCGCGCGGCCGGGTCGAGTCCCGCCGACTCGACGCCGAGCGCGCCCAGGTCGGCAAGGCGGCCCGCGGCGACGAGGAGCCGCTCGGCCCGCAGCGGTCCGCTGTCGCCCTCCGTCGTCCGCACGCTGAACAGGGTGCCGTCGTGGCGCACGTCGAGCGCGCGGGCGCCGGTGAGCACGGTGACGCCGTCGGCCGCCAGTGTCGCGGCGGCGAGCTCCCCGGCCTCCGGTTCCTCCTGCGAAAGGAGCCGGTCCTGGCCTTCGATGACCGTGACCGCGCAGCCGAAACGGGCGAAGACCTGGGCGAGTTCGACCCCGATGGCGCCGCCGCCGAGCACGATCATCGACGCGGGCAGTTCCTTGGCGGCCATCGCGTCGCGGTTCGTCCAGTAGGGGGTCTCCCGCAGCCCGGGGACCGCGGGGATCCTGGGGCGGGTGCCGGTGGCGAGGACGACACCGCGCCGGGCCTCGATCGTGCGGTCGCCGACCGTGACACGACGCGCTCCGGCGAGTCGGCCTCTTCCTCGTACGAGACGGGCGCCCTTCGACGTGAGCCGGTCGACGGCCGCCCGGTCGTTCCAGCCGTCGGTGGCCTCGCCGCGGATGCGCCCGGCGACCCTTCCCCAGTCCGGGGTCACGACCGCCGTACCGGCCAGGGCGGGCACCCGGCCCGCCTCGGCGAGCAGGTCCCCGGCCCGGATCATCATCTTGCTGGGCACGCATCCCCAGTACGGGCACTCGCCGCCGACGAGCTCCGCCTCGACGCCGACGACGTCAAGGCCCGCTTCGGCGAGGGCGCCCGCGGCGTATTCGCCACCGGGGCCGAGGCCGACGACCACGACATCCACGCGCCCGTCCGAATCCATCGCGCCCGAACCCAGCGCGTCCGAACCCAGCCCGCCCGAACCCAGCCCGCCCGAACCCAGCGCGTCCGAACCCAGCCCGTCCGAACCCAGCGCGTCCGCGCCCATCCCGCCGCCCCTCATCCGGTCGACACGGATGCCGTCCGCGCCCATCCCGTCGGCACTCATCCCGTCCGCATCCATCCCATCGGTACTCATCCCGTCCGCACTCATCCCGTCCGCTCCTTCTCGGTCTCTCGGTCGTCCATCTGCGCACCGCCGTCGGGCGGCCCGGCCGAGGCTAGGTCGGCGTGCCGCGCCGTCCCGCCGGTCAGTGCACGGGCGCTGGCACGAGAGCGAACGGGACGTGTAGCGGAAGGTGGACCGGGACGTGGAGCGGGAGGTCAGCGCCGTGCACGGACCGACAGCAGCGCGTGCGCTGCCGGTCAAGAAGGGCGCGGCGAGGGCGCTTAGCGTCCTGCGGTACGCAGAGTCCGGCGCCCCAGGAGGCAGCGATGACCAGCAAGTCCCACCCCGTCCCCGTGCACGGCAGTCAGCCGCGGCTGCACCAGAAGGGCGAGGTGATCCAGGAGTACGGCACGGTGAAGCAGTTCCCGATCGGCCTGTCGTACGAGGCGCGGATGTACGCCTGCCAGCGCCTCAACCGGGTCCTCGCGGACACCCAGATCCTGTACGGCCTCTACAAGAAGCACCACTGGCTGATGCGCGGCGCGACCTTCTACCAACTGCACCTGGTCCTCGACAAGCACGCCGGTGAACAGCTCGCCCTCGTCGACACCCTCGCCGAGCGCGTCCAGACCCTGGGCGGCGTCGCGGTGGGCGACCCCCGGCACGTCGCGGAACTCACCTCTATCCCGCGCCCGCCGGACGGTGTCGAGGAGGTCCCGGCGATGCTGTCGCGGCTCCTTGAGGCCCACGAGACGATCCTGATCGAGGCGCACGACGCCGCGGCCAGGACCGCCGAACTGGGCGACGACGGTACGAACGACCTGCTGGTCTCACAGGTGATCAGGACGGGTGAGCTGCAAACCTGGTTCCTGGCGGAGCACTTGGTCGACACCCCGCTGGTCCGCGCCTGACCCACCCGGCGGGGCCGGGGCCGCCCTCTCCCCGACGAGCAGGGGGCGGCCGAGCAGGGGGCGGCCGAGCAGGGGGCGGCCCTCTCGTGCGCACGCCCCTGGACCCGCCCCAGGACCCGGCTCCGACGCCCAGGCTGCACGAGCCGAAGCCGGCTGAACGCGACCAGTCGCGGTAAATCCCGTTGCGCCGTGCCAAGAATCCCGTTGCGCCGTGCCACCAGCGACACTCCCAGCGACGCGGGCGTCGACCCAGCAGCCCTGGTCCGCGCACTCGTGGCCGGCGCGGCCGCCGCCGTGCCTTCGAGATGCGGTACGACCAGCAGGAGGCCGCCGTCCCGAACTTCTCGGACCTCGAAGTCGGCTCGCACCACGACGGTCTTGACCAGGCTGGGCGTTGTTGTGACCAGCACGTGAGCAGGCCGCCCAAGGCGCGCCGCACCACCTGAAGGCGGCCATCCGAGGAAGCGAACGGTGCCGCCTGCGGGGCTACCGCACCGGCCGGCGCCCCGTGCCCGCACACGGCCGGCCCCCGAACCGCGCCACTGCCGCCCGCGCACTCGCTGACGACACTTCTCGGCAGCATCGGTCATGAAGAGCGGAGGACGTCACCTCACGCGGGCCATGCGATCCGGACGGACCCTGCTCAGTTTCCCTGCACGTCCCACGCCTCATTGACGCTGTTGTTCGGCAGGAGTAGGACGACAGTGACGCTTGCTGAAATCCAGCGGCTCCACACCCCATCCGATGGTGGTCAATTGAGGGGGAATCTCATGGCCATCGATCAAAAACAACTACTCCAGTCGATTTACGACGCGATCTTCGACGCTCTCACCGTCACCCCTTCCGGGATCGGCGGCGGGCAGCCGATATTGCGTCGGGCGTCCACGTACATGTCGTTGCAACTTCCCGGAAATCCCGTGGACTCGGCCCAGTTCGCCAACCCCTGGTCCCCGAGCAATCCGAACGGTTCCGTCGCGGCCAGCGAGAACTTCGCCACACTGGTGGATCCGGTTCCTCTGCTGACCCCGTCCTACGCGGTGGGCGGCGTCAGCACGGACACCGTCTACGGCGAGATCGTCCGCGCGAACGTGAATGCGCAGCAACCCGACCCCGAGGGGCAGAAGGCGTACGAGAAGGCGTTCAACACGCTGTTCGTGGACGGCCAGGACTTCGACGAGAACGGCCTGCCCGTCACGGTGAAGGTCGACTCGCCGCTGTACCGCAACTACAAGAACAAGTTCCAGCTCTACAACGCGGCCCTGCTCAGCTACACGACCAACTTCCTCCAGTACGACCTGAGCAAACCGGAGGACCAGCGGAAGTGGGCCATCCTCGCGCCGGTGCTCCGGGCGCCCGTGGACCTGGCCTACCAGGACCTCCAGGCCGCGAGTCCCGGTGTGGTGGAGAGCGCCCTCGCCACCCTGGGGCAGTTCCAGCAGTCGAGCCTCGCGGGCATCTTCTCGCGGGCCCGGCAAACGTATCTGCAGACCAGGCGGGGAAGCCTCGTCGACCCGAACATCTTCTGGCATCTGTGCGAGGCCTTCCCCGGGAACTGGTTCGCCGAATCGGGCGCCACGAATTTCACGGCGCTGACGCTCCAGAGCAGCCGTCTCCGCCTCAACGAGGAATCCCGCTTCTCGCGGTACGGGGCCGGTGGCGGAATCAATCTCGGTCTGTGGCGCGTCGGTGCCGCCGGTTCCACCGAGAGGACCCAGTACAGCCTTCAGACCGAGACGTCGAATATGACCATCTCGTTCCGATTCGGCCGCATCGAGATACGCCGCCGCTGGCTGGACGCGTCACTGATGTCCCTGCGCGGGTGGAGCACGGCAGGCCGCCGTCCCGGTGACTATTCGACCGGCGAGGTCAACGACAAGAACGAGGGCATCTTCTCGCTGCTGCCCTCTTCCTTCATTCTGGCCAGGGACATCAAGATAAGCGCGGACTGGGGGTCCACGGACCTCCAGAGGGCCACACAGTCCACATCGATCAGGGGCAGCGTGGGCTTCGGACCGTTCTCGCTGTCGGGCAGCTACCAGAACAGCTCGTCGACCCGGCGTTTCGCGTCGTCCTTCGACGGCACGACCCTCACGGTCCCCGGGGCGCAGATCGTCGCCTGGCTGAGCAGCGTGGTGCCCTACTCGCCGCCGACCGACGGGCCGCCTTCTGCGCGGGCGGAACAACTCGCCCTGACGGCGGCCAGGCAGCCCGCGCGCGCCAACGTGTACGCCACACCGTGGCTGGAGTCCCTGGACGCCGCCGGTGTCGAGTCCGTACCCGGCCCCGACACGGTGACCGGGGGCAGCGGGGAGCAGGAGCCCGCCGGAGCCCAGGGCGCCACGCCTGAGCCGCCCCCCGAGGCCTTCGGCAGCCAGTTCGTCTCAGCCGAGTCGTAGGCACCTGACGTCGGCCGCCAGGACCCCTTCCCTGCGGCCGGTGTCGCCCCCTTCGGGTTCGGCCCCGCCACCCCGTCGGCGCACCTGGCCCGGCTGCTCGACCGGGAGACGACCGCCCCTGTCGATAACGACGGCCTGTTGAGGACCACCACTTGCCGAGGGCCATCGCTTGCCGCGGACCACCACCTGCCGCGGACCACCACCTGCCGAGGGCCATCGCCTGCCGAGGACCACCACCTGCCGAGGACCACCACCTGCCGAGGGCCATCGCCACCGAGGACCACCACCTGTCGTCGGCTCGTCCATCCGATCAGCCGGCCGCCCGGATCATTCGGACTCGTGAGGATGCGGGCTCGTCGAGGGCGGCTCGGCCGGGCGCTCCCGGCCGCCGTCATGACCGGACGCCACCACGATGAGCAACACCGCCACGACCGCCCCGGCCGCCACCCGGCCACAGGCCCGCACCACCCAGCCCGGCAGCGAAACCCCCCGCTGCCGACCCGGTGCGCCGAGGCGCTCGGCCCGCCGGGCAGGCCGCAGCAAGCGCAGCAACAGCAGCCCGGCGACCGGGATCTGCAGCAGCCACAGCACGGTGCGCGGCCACTCGCCGTACCAGACGTTGGTGCCGTACAGCAGGGTGTGCCACACGCTCAGCACGTACACGACGATCACGAAACGGTGCAGGCGCCGCCAGGTGTTCGCGCCGATGCGGTGCCGGACGTAGAACAGCAGGCCGAGCGGGACGGCCAGATAGAGAGCGCCTTGACCGAGAGGGATGGCGATCCGGCCGGTGCCGGAGTCGTACCAGCCGGGCACGAACGAGTCCGCGAAACCCGCCCACAGCCGCTCGATCCAGCCCAACTGAGCCTCGTAGCGGACGAGTTCGGCCATGAACATCAGCGCGTGCGCGAACATCAGAGCCATCGTGGTCAGGCTCGTGGTGCGGTGCCAGCGTTCCAGGACCTGCCGGGAGACCGGCAGCCGGTCCGGGCGCGGCCCCGACAGCAGCAGCCCGAGCATGACCGTGCCCCAGGCCCACAGCAGGCCCGACCAGCCGAACGCCTGGCTGAGCAGGTACATCCAGTACGTGCCGGGGTCGTCCATGAAGGGCATGACCGCGACCGTCGCCGAGTCACCTGACTCCATGCGCGCGTACAGGAAGGCGAAGACGGCCACCGTGACCAGGACCGCCGCGGCGGCGTCGGGCAGCGCGGCCCGCAGATCGGCGCGCAGGCCGACGCGCTCGGCCGGACGCCTGTCACGGGCGGGCTGCTGGGGCGTGCCGTCGTCCGCCGGCGTGGTCTCTGGCAGCAATCTGGGCCTTCCGGAGCGCGGAACCGACGGGCGGTGGCATGTGTGGCTGGAGAGACCAGTGTGACCGAGGTGGCCGGTCAATACCCAGGTCGAATCCGGCCAGAGTGGCTTGCGGGGGCCGACTCGGCACCTCGGGGTCGGATCGTTCTCCAACTCCGCCGGGGCATCGCCGATTTCCGGCAGAGGCGGGCAGAACCCCACCCCCACACTGGAGTTCCCGAAGAGCACGATGAGGGCGAGTCGGGTGCCCGTTGCGGCAGAGGTGTACCTGCACAGCCGTGGAAGACGCGCTGTCAGCCGGTATCGGACAAACCTTTGGTGGAGGCTGCCGGTGCATCAGGATCCCGCTTCGTGCGGGTCCTCGCGTGACCTGGAATGTCGTACGACGAGCATCGGCAGTCGTATCCGAGTCCTTGGCCGCATCTCGCCGAACAGGGCCCGCGGCCGACGTCAGGGGCGGGATCGGCGTCCCGGCCTCTCTGGACTCGGGCTGGCACCGCTCATAGCTTCGGCGGTGTTCGGCGGGAGCACGGAACGGCAACCGGGCCGTGCCGGACGCCCCGCCCCGAGCGCCTCGGGAGGGATCGATGACGATCCAGGCAGCCTTCAACCGCTCCCAGTTCAAGTGGGAAACCTACATGTTCCAGGGCGACCAGTACCTGTCCTACCGCCTCGCCGCCAACACCGTGTCCGTCGGCCCGCGTGGCATTGCCGTCGGGTGGCCGGGCCTCGCAGGCACCCAGTTCGCAGAAGGCATCGACGCGATGGTCCCCTTCTCCTACCCTCCGGTCATCTCTACGGTGCCGTTGCTCCCGACGGAGAAGGACTACGTCTACATCTTCCGCGGCGACCAGTACGTCCGGTACGACTTCGCCAACGAGGAGATCATCTACGGTCCGCTCAGCATCGACCAGTACTGGCCGGGCATGAAGGACGTCGGCTTCGACCGGGACATCGACGCCGCGTTCATGGACCACCGGGGCGACTTCGCGCAGGTCTTCGTGGACACGTACATCTTCTTCAAGGGCGACAAGTACATCACCTACGACCCCCGCGCGGACAAGGTGAGCGGCGGACCGTACTCCATCGCCGACCGGTGGCCGGGGCTGAAGGAGGCCGGGTTCGGCCAGGGCATCGACGCGGTGGTCTTCAACGTCGTCGAGGCGTCGGCCCTGGGCGGCAACAGCAGGCGGGAGTGCTACTTCGTCAAGGGCGACAAGGTCCTGCACTTCGACATCGAGGACTGGAAGCCGCTGACCGGCGCCCGCAGCATCTCCGACTTCTGGCCCGGTCTCAAGGGCACCGAGTACGCCGCCGCGACTCCCTCGCCGCCCTACCCGCAGGTCAAAGCGCACGCCGACGTCAGGATCGCCTTCAACAACCCGGGCGAGAACAACCCCAATCCCTACGGCTGGATCGAGCTGAAGACCAAGAGCGGCCAGCCCTTCCGCATCTGGACCCAGCAGAACCAGGGCAACTCCACCCCGGCCCGCGCCGCCGCCGCGCCGTCCATGAACCTGCCGTTCACCTCGTCCGACATCGCGAGCGTGGGCGCCTACGTCGACGAGTACGACGCGCTCAGCGGCGACGACTTCCTCGCCCGCGGCTCCAAGAACTTCGTCGGCAACGGCAGGTACACCCTGTCCTCCGACGACGGCAGCGTGGACATCGACATCACCGTCACCGACCGTTGATCCCGGCCCGGGACCGGGAACTCCGGGCGCCGTGATGTGCGGGGCAGCGGGACAGCCCGGTTCGATACTGCCCGCCGACGCCGGTGCGGCGCCGGCGGGCACCTGAGCGGACTCATCACCACGCCGTGGCAGGTTCTGACCACGGATCCGCGTGGCCTTGCAGGCGATCACAAACAGCGACGGCGGCGGCATGGCCTGGGCGGTCGGCCCCTACGCCGGCGGCGGGTGGGAACCCCGACAGCACGCTCGAACGAATGAGCCATATGGGGTAAGCGTTTTCCGCCCTGCTTCCCAGGGAACGGGCGAACCGGAGAACCTCGCCGGGTGCGATTCTCCACCGGAGGCCCGCTATCTGACAGTTCTCGGCAGGCAGGAGCCCCATTGAGCGATATCACACTGCTCACCGCACCCCGCTGGTGGAACGGACACCGCGCCCACGCGAACGCACGGGTACTGGTGCGTGACGGCAAGGTCGTCGACACGGCCTGCCGCCATCCTCCCCCCGGCACCACCGTCGTCGACCTCCCCCGCCACACTCTGTTGCCCGGCCTCATCGACTGCCACGTTCACGTGGCCCCGGCACCGCCCAGCCCCGAACTCCCTACCACCGGCGGGCAGGTGCTCGCCGCGCTGCCCGCGCTCCGCGCTCTGCTGGCCAACGGCTTCACCACCGCCCGCGACCTCGGCTGCGCGCCTCAGGACCCGCCCACCGTCCACCTCAGGCACGCCCTGGAAAGCGGCATCATCACCGGCCCCCGCCTGCTCCTGGCACCGCACCTCATCTCCGCGCGAGCCGGCCACGGCGACCGCTCGCCCTTCGCCGCGTTCCCCGGCGAGGGCGAAGCCGGCGCGGTCGCCGACGGCAGGGACGAGGTGGCCCGCCGGGTCCGGCTCGAAGCGCGCCTACGGGCCGACTGGATCAAGTGCGTCGCCACCGGCGGCGTGACCAGCGTCAACGACGACCCCGGCCGCCCCACGTACTCCCAGGACGAGCTCGACATCCTCGTGCGTACGGCGACCGACCTCGGACTGCCCTGTGCCACCCACGCCTTCTCGGACGAAGGCATCAAGCGCGCGGTCCGCGCCGGCGTCCGCTCCGTCGAACACGCCTGCCTGGCCACGCCCGCTGTGCTCGACCTCCTCGCCGACCACGCGGTCTTCCTCGTCCCGACCCTGTACAGCGTGCGGTATTTCCTCGACCGTCTCGACGACGACGGCTTCTGGGCGGACCGCTCCGACGCGCGCGAGAAGGTCGCCCAGCACGCCGACACCCTGCGCGGCCACGGAGCACGGGTGGCCGCCTCCCGGGCCACGGTGGCCTACGGCACGGACGCGGGCATGTTCCCGCACGCGGAGAACTGGCGCGAGTTCCCCGCCATGACCACCGCCGGCCTCACCCCGGAAGACGCTCTGCGCACGGCCACCGGCACAGCGGCCGACCTCCTTCAGCGCCCCGCCCTCGGCGCCATCAGACCCGGCGCGCAAGCCGATCTCGTCGCCGTACCGGGTGATCCGCTGCGCGACATCGACGTGATGGGTGCCGTCGACTTCGTCATGCAGCGCGGCGTCGTCCGACACTCGCCGTAGCCCCGCCGATGCGCCTGGGCCACAGCCGACAAGCCCCGAACAGCAACAAGGCTCCACCACCGCCGCAGAGAAGCAGGCACGATCGAGAGGGTTCCTCATGGTGCGACACCCCCTGGCCGACGACGTGCGGATACCCGACGACCCGACCGGGAGCAGCAGCGGTTCCGATCGGGACGTGGCGCTCCTGAAGGAGATGGCCGCGCAGATGCTGGGCGAGCGGGATCACATGCTCGGCTTTCCGGTGAACCTGGACTTCGACTACCGGCCGCTGGCGGACTTCCTCCAGGTGCACGGGAACAATGTGGGCGGGCCGCCCACGAGCAGTGAGTACCAGCTGCACAGCAAGGTGTTCGAGCGGGAGGTGGTGTCGTTCTTCGCCCGCCTGGCCGGGCACGAGGAAGCCTTCGGGTACGTCACCACCGGGGGCACGGAAGGCAACCTCTACGGCTGCTACGTAGGGCGGGAGCGGTTCCCCGAAGCGGTGATGTACGCCTCGCAGGCCACCCACTACTCCCTGCCGAAGATCGCCCGCCTGCTGCGGATGGACTACGTCGCCGTGGAGGTGGGGCACGACCGTGCGATGGACCTCGCCGCCCTGCGCCGGCACCACACCGCGCGGAAGGGCGGACCCGCGGTCGTGGTGACCACGATCGGGACGACCACCGGAGGCAGCGAGGACGACCTGGCGGGCGTCCGCGAAGCGCTCGCGGACGCGGGAACCGACCAGGTCCATATCCACTCCGACGCCGCGTTCGGCGGCCTGATCGCAGCCCTCGCCCCCGAGCCCAGGCCATGGGCGTTCGAGTCCGGGGCCGACAGCATCGCCCTCAGCGGGCACAAGATGCTCGGCGCGCCCTTCCCCTGCGGCATCGTCCTGACCAGGCCCGAACACGTCGAGGCGATTCGCCGTCCCGGCATCGCGGTGGGCAGCGACGACGACACCATCACCGGCTCCCGCGACGCCTTCACCCCGCTGCTCCTGTGGTACGAGCTGCGCAGGCTGGGCCGGACCGGACTGCAACGCCGAGTCGCCCACTGCCTGGCCACCGCCGAGTACGCCGAACAGCGCCTGCGCGAGGAGGGCCATCACCCCGAACGTGCCCCCGGCAGCAACACCGTGCTCTTCGACAAACCCACCGCCGCCCTCTGCAGACGCTGGAACCTGCTGAGCGTCGGAGACCGCGCCCACCTCATCGCCATGCCCCACGTCACCGGCGAGCACATCGACAGACTCTGCGCCGACCTCCGCCAGTGAGCGTGGACATCGGCTCCGGCACCGACTCTCTGGCACCAACTCTCCGGCACCGACTCTCCGGCACCGACTCTCCGGACTCTCGGGCACCGACTCCTGAGCTCCGCACCACGACCACTGACCACTCCCACCGCCGGACTCGCCACGCGCCCGGAGGCTCAGTCGCACCACAGGTGACGCACCGGCGTACGCCTACACCTTCGTGTGAAGTTCCGCTTCCCGTCCGCCGGTTGACGCGTGACGCAGGTGCCCGGCGTACCTGCGGGACGTCGACCCGGCCCGTGCGAAAGCCCTGCTCACTGCTCGAGGCGGCACGCTCGCAGGTCTCGCTACGTTGGCCAGGTCGGCGTTCCGCTGGGCGGAATGTCGGTGTTCCGCTGAACGGAACAGAAGTGGCATCGGGTTGCGGCAGTTGTCCAGGCTGAGTGGTGTGCCGGGCGGCGTGGCCCGGGCCGAGGGAGGAATGCTGATGTCCTGGAAACCTCTGCTGCACTTCGACTTCGACAACCATGCCGCTCTCGACGAGACCGGGCACGGGTATCACGGGCGGGTGGAGCTGCCCGCCGCCGACCGGTGGGTGGACAAGCCGGCCGACGGGATCGGTACCGCGATCCGATACGACCATCCCGAGTCCAAGGTCGTGGTGGCCCAGCAGCCCGGTTTCGCGGACTGGCGGGGGCTGCGGGTCCGCGCGTACTTCAAGGCGGACGATGTGGGTCCGCGGCGGCTGAACCTGGTGGAGGGCGACGGCTCGTTCGCCTTGTTCACCGAGGAGGACGGGGTCCTCAGCGGGACGGTGAACGACGGCTCCCCGAACTGGTGGGGTGTGTCCAGTGCGCCTGGGCGGCTCCGTTCCGGCCGGTGGCACCTGGCGGAGCTCCTCTACGACGCGGGGCAGGTCCTCACGCTCAGCGTGGACGGACAGTTGCTCGGCGCGCGCACGACCGCGGGGCTTCCCATCCGGCCGGTCGGTGAGAACGGCATCCGGATCGGATACTGGCCGGGCGGTGATTCCCGGTACACCTTCAGCGGCCTGATGGGCCCGGTGTGGGTCGACACTCTCGACGAGCGCGAGGAACTGACCACCGTACTGGCCCGGCTGCTGTGCGAGGACTCGGACGGCACCAGCCGTCTGGAGTCGTGGAACGCCGCTCTCTCCAGCGAGCTGAGCGAAGCGGAGAAGCAGGCGGTACGGAGCTTCGGCGCAGCGGCGGTGGCAGCCGCCAAGCGTCTGGGCTCGGTGGTCGTGGGCCAGTCCGCCGACCCGGCGGCCACGCTGGACGCCCTGATGCCGCTGGCCGACAAGCTCTCCAAGCTCGCTCGCGACGACGAGAACCGGGGCGCCGACCTGTTGCGCGACCCGCAACTCGCGCCGCTCCTGAACCAGTTCCTGACCGAGGCCTGCCAGGACAGTCCGGCGGCGGCAGCCATGTTCCCGTGGGAGGCACTGCGTCTGATCGCCGCCGATCCGCTTCCCGCCGAGCGCTGGGCCGAGATCCGCCGTGCCCACCCCGAGTGGTGCACGGCGGGTTTTCCGCCCGTGTTCCCGCCCCAGGAGCCCGGCGCACCCGGACAACCGGGTCCACCCGCCTGGCTGGAGGAGTGGCTGCGCCGCTGGTGCGCGCAGCACGGGCAGGGTCCGGGCGGCCCCGGCACCCCGTGCGGCCCCGGCACCCCATGCGGCTGCCGTCCCCGGCCGGAGGGGCACTGCGCTCCCGGCCCCGGCGCCGGTTCCTGCGCCACCCACATCCACGTCCACTGCGCCTGCAAAGACCGCACGGACCACATGGACCGAATGGGCCGCGTAGACCGCACGGGAACCGCACGGACCGAATGAACCACACGGACCGAATGGACCGAATGGACCGAGGAGAACGGCCATGACCACCCGTCTCGACACCGTCCGCGCCTATGTCATCGAGCGGTTCTTCGAGTTGCTGACCGCCAACCCCCAGTTCGCCGGGCTCACCGAACCCGCCGAACTCTTCGCTCAGGACGGGAGATTCGACGTCCCCGCCACCCCGGCAGGATTCGTCCGCATCCCCACGGTCGCCGCCCTGCGCTCCAGGATCGACGCCACCACCGACCCCGAGAAGAAGGAACAGCTCCGGCGGTTCCTCGACGTGCTCCAGGACACCCTCTACTCCCTCTTCGGGCTGCTCGGCTACGACACCGGCGACCTGGCACAAAGCGTCCTGCGGGTCGCCGCCCGCTGCGCGCCGGTGGTACGCCATCCCGACCGGCAGACGTACTGGCCGGTGGACATCGCCCGCTACCTCGGCTTCGACGACGGTGTGCTGCGCGGCCGGCTCCACGGGCCCAGCGGCACTCGTGCCATCGGCGCGGACGCCTTCCAGGTCCTGTTCGACAACCCCGACGTCTGGCAGGCGTCTGCTGACCGGGACGCACCCGAGGGCGGACGGATCCCGTTCGTCGCGACCATCGGTATCGACAGCGGCGTACGCCCCTACCCCGACTCGCCCCTCACCGCGGGCCGGCTCAACCTGTCCGCGAGCGACGCCCGACTCACCCCGGGTCGGCTGGCGCCCACGCTCTTCTGCGAAGTGAAGTCGCCGGAGGCAGCGTCACGAGCCAACCGCCACTACAACACGACAGCGGCCCGCGGCGGCCGCTTCGCCGAGCTACGACACAACCGGGTGCACGCCGACCCCACCCGCGACGTGCTGTTCCCGCGCAACGGCGGCGAACCGCTGCTGTTCGTCTACCACGCCTTCTACCCGGCCGACGACGGCGCGCGACGACTGACCGACGGCTCGGGCAACAACCGCGAGTTCCACCACCTCGCCATCGGCCTACTGATGTCCCGCTTCCCCGACGGCGGCAGTGGTGAGGGCTTGGAAGGGCGCACCTCCGACCGCCTGAGCGGGCTGCTGTTCGTCAGTACGAGCCCGACCACGGCCAAGGTGGTGCCGCTGTCCCACCCCCAGCTCAGGTTCGTGGACGACGCGGGCCGGCCGAGCCCCGACGGTCTGCATCCGGTGCTCTACGCCAACCAGCTCGCCGTCCAGGGCTTGGGAGTCTCCTCCACCCAGATCGACACCCAGCAGATCGCCGAGGGCGGCAAGGACGCCGTCGACTACGACCCCGAGGACTGGGAATGGTGGGTGGGCCTGGGCTCCGCGGCCGCGGTGGGCGCCCTCATCGGCTCGCCCGCCGGCCCGGTGGGGGCGGCGATCGGCGCGGCCGTCGCGGTCCTGGTCTTCCTCCTCGCCTGGCTGCTGAAGAAGCTCTTCGGCGGCGACAGGGACCGCGAACAGGAGTGGACCGAACAGGAGCCCTGGCCCGGTGACAAGGCGACGGGCACCGAGTACCAGAAGCCCGCCTCCCAGGACATCGGCCCGCCCGGCGTCGTCTCCCAGACCGGCGGCGCCACCCCCGGACGCACCTACACACTGCGCAACATCCCGCACTTCACCGGCGACAACCTGTACGGGCTCGCCTTCAGCGGCGCCGACACCTTCCGCATCATCGACGACGCCACCCGGCGCGAAACCCTCGCCTGGCGCGCCTTCGAAGGCGGAGTCGGCTACCAGTTCACCCGCCCCGCACCCGGGCGCTCCGATGTCTCGGGCACCTCACTGCGCAACTACTTCGAACTGTTCACCGCCAAGTACCAGGAACTGTCGGCGGCACGAGACCAAGTGGTGTACTTCGGCACCGCCTGACCGACTCCTCATGCCGTCGCGGAGACCGCCTTGCCCTCTGCCGCTCTCTGTCCCCCGTGCGTTCGCAGAACTGGCGGGAGTCCTCGCTGTACCGGCTATACCGGCTATACCGGCTATACCGGCTTCCGGCTACCGGAAGCCGGTAGCCGGTAGCCGGGACACTGTGCTCGGGTCGGACTATCGTCGGCCTGCCGGTTTGCGGTTGCGGTGGCGTGGGGTGGACTGGCGGGGCGGGCGGGTGAGGGTGATCTGCCGGACGAGTTGCTGGAAGCAGGCGAGCGCCGCGAGGGAGGGGAGGGCCGCTGCGGCGGCGTCGGCTGCCGTGTGGGGTGCCTGCGCCACGGCCAGGAGCAGGGCCAGGACGGTGAACAGCAGCACGACCGCCCATGAGTGGACTGCCCGGCGCTGGTGGAGGGCGGCGCGCAGAATCGACAGGGAGGCGGCCGTCCAGGGCCCGTAGACCAGCAGCGGCCACCACCCGGCGGCCCGGTCCGCGGTGTGGTGAGTGGCCAGGTGGCGCAGGGAGTTGTAGCTGATGATGCCGCTGAACACGCAGACCGTGGATACGACGACGGTGGCGAGCGCGGCGAGGAAGCGGCTGGTCGTGCGTGCTACTCCGGCCGTACGTGTGCGGGAACGCGGGCGGCTGCGGCGTCTGCTCCGGCGCCGCGGCGGGATCCGCAGGGGCGGCAGTTCGGCGGTGATCTCGACCAGGCCTTCCAGGGAACCGTCGTGTGTTCCGGTGGCGGGCTGCCCGTTGTCTTGCGCGGCCGACGGCGAGCCGTGGTCGTTGGTGTTGGTGTTGGTGTTGGTGCCGGATGTGTGCAGTAGGTGGGCGAGCTCTTCCGTGGGATCCCAGTGGACGTCCATCTGGTCGAGCGGCGCCAGGAAGCCGTCTGTTGCCGTCTGCCCGCCGATAAAGGGCTGGGCGGGGGGTTCGGGCTGGGGGCGGCTGTGCCGGCCGCGGCTCTCACCCACGCTCGCCCTGCCGTGGAACCACACGGTTCGCGCATTCACGGGAGCTGATCTCCGGGCTCGGATACGCGGATTCGATGCGCCGCAGTTCCGACAGGAGGTCGTCGAGGAGTGCGGCGCAGTGACGCAGGTCGACGAACCTGGCTGTGTCGTTGAGTGTTGCGCCGACATCGTGGCGCGCCGGTGTGTAGGTCCAGGCCCCCATGCGAACTGGCCTGCTGGCACTGCCCCTTGAGGTGGAAAGAGAGTTTTCCTGAGTGATGCCGGTACCTGCTGTAGACATATTCCATCCAACGTGTGCGGCATACGGAGGATGTGAGGCAAACGGGTGGCTCATCGAGTCATATAGAGAGCCTGAAGGCCTAATAGTTAATCAACCTTGACACGCGTGGACGCTGCGGCGGTCGGGCCCGTGGCCTGTGCCGCGAGGTCGCTTGGTGCTGGATCAGGCACAGGTCACGTCGAATCCGGCGCCGTTGATGCCGCGGTCGGCCGCCGGGGAGCAGTCGACGGTTCCGGAGTTGGGCTGGACGGAGATCCCGCGGCCACCGACAGGGCGATGACCGGCCGGGGCCGATAGGTTAGCGACCTCTGGCCCCGCACAATGGCAGGCCGTAAACCAGCGATTACCGGACAGCCGACGTACCAGCCGCAACAACGGCAAGGGGAACGGCTTATTCCTCGCTGCCTCCACCCCTCTCCTCCGGATTAGTTTGGCCAGGGAAATCGGACCGCTGTGGAGGGATTCTGAATGGCTATGGGCAAGGCGTTTTCGATCATCGCATCTTTCGGTGTGGCTGTGGGTGTCCTGACCGCACCCCAAGCTGCCGCCGGCACAGGGAATTTCATACCCGACCAGAAGCAACGGTGGCAGAATGAACGCAGCGGTCTGTGCCTGGTCGTGAGGGGTCCGGCGAACGAGGCACCTGCCGTGATGAGTGACTGCGGGACGTGGGCTGACCAGATTTGGGTTGCTACCGACCGCGGCTTCCTCAGAAACTCGAACAGCGGGAAATGCCTGACGGCAAGGACCGGGCAGAATCCCCGCCAGTACGAGTGCGGTGGTTACGCGGACCAAAAGTGGGAAGCGGTCTCCACCCAGAATGGTGTCCAGATCCGCAATCAGCACACAGGGTTGTGTCTGCTCGCGCAAGGAACTACGGAGAACTCCCCCGTCACTATGTACAACTGCCTCAGCCAGTACGCTGATCAGCGTTGGAAGCTCACAGTCATGGGATGAGGTCGATTTCCCGTACTCGCCGTCAACGGGAGGTAAGCCTCGATAACCTAGGGTCATGCTGCTGCCGCCGACCCATGAGAAGACCGAGCTCATCGAAGTCGTGCGCATCACCGATCCCGCCAGGCACCTCGACTCGGAGGACCTGGCGGGCGACACCGCCGCCATCTGGGAAGGCGAGCGAACCCAGCAGGCCCTGTCCCTGATCGCCGACCTGCCCGGCAGTGAGCAGCACCGCTGCTTCCTTCCGGGCTGGGGGATCCGGGCGCACGACTTGACCAGTCAGCTCTTCGAGATCGCCTTCTGCTTCCGCTGCCACGGCGCCCGCACCTGGGCGCCGGACCTCCCTGTCGCACAACAGCGCCACGCCTTCGACCAACAGATCCAGGCCTTCGACGCGGAGAGTCCTGCCGCGCTTGAACTGCTCCACCGGTTTCGCTCCTGCTTGCCGCCACTGATCGCCTTCGATCGCCACGATCCCTGACTCGCCAAGCATCCCGCGATCAGCTAGAACGCGAGTCATGAGCACCAGCCCCCGCCCACCCCTCCGGGAGGTATCCATGGAGATGCTCATCAACGTCGCCGAGACCGTGGTCGCCGACGCGCTCAGGGGAATGGCGGCCGCGCACCCGGAGCTGATCGTGGACGTCGAGAACCGGGTCATCGTCCGCGCGGACGCGCCCGTCGCGGGGAAGGTCGGGCTCGTCTCGGGTGGCGGGTCCGGGCACGAGCCGCTTCACGGCGGGTTCGTGGGGCCCGGCATGCTGTCGGCCGCGTGCCCCGGTGAGGTGTTCACCTCGCCGGTTCCCGATCAGATGGTGCGGGCCGCGGCGGCCGTGGACAGCGGTGCGGGCGTGTTGTTCGTCGTCAAGAACTACACCGGCGACGTACTGAACTTCGACATGGCCGCCGACCTCGCCGAGGACGAGGGCATCCAGGTCGCCAAGGTCCTCGTGAACGACGACGTGGCGGTGACGGACAGCCTGTACACGGCCGGGCGGCGCGGTACCGGCGCCACCCTCTTCGTGGAGAAGCTCGCGGGCGCGGCGGCCGAGGCGGGCATGCCGCTGGAGCGGGTGGAGTCGATCGCCCGGCGCGTGAACGAGAACTCCCGCAGTTTCGGTGTGGCGCTCAGCGCCTGCTCCACCCCCGCGAAGGGCTCCCCCACCTTCGATCTGCCCGCGGGCGAACTGGAGTTGGGCGTCGGTATCCACGGTGAGCCCGGCCGTGAACGGCGCGCGATGATGACGTCCCGGGAGATCGCGGACTTCGCTGTCGACGCCGTACTCGACGACCTGAACCCGCGCGATCCGGTGCTCGTCCTCGTCAACGGCATGGGCGGCACGCCACTGCTCGAACTGTACGGCTTCAACGCGGAGGTCCAGCGCGTCCTCGGCGAGCGTGGCGTCGCAGTGGCCCGCACCCTCGTCGGCAACTACGTGACGTCCCTCGACATGGCGGGCGCCTCGGTGACGCTGTGCCGCGTCGACGAGGAACTGCTCGGCCTGTGGGACGCTCCGGTCCGCACCCCCGGGCTGCGCTGGGGCATGTGACCCTGCGGGGAGCCGAGCCCGTCCTGGCCCCGCGGGCAGCCGGGCCCCGCCCGGTCCCGCAGGGAGCCGAGACCGTCCGCCCCCGCGGGCAGCCGAACCCCCGCCCCGCCGACGCAAGGAGTTCCCGTGCTCGACGCCGCCTTCTTCCGCCGCTGGCTCGCCGCGGCCGCCGCAGCCGTCGACCGTGAGGCGGACCGGCTCACCGAGCTGGACTCCCCCATCGGCGACGCCGACCACGGCAGCAACCTCCGGCGCGGCTTCACGGCCGTCGTCGCCACGTTGGAGAGCACGTTGGAGAACACGTTGGAGAAGGAGCCGCCGGACACTCCCGGCGCCGTCCTGAGCCTGGCGGGGCGACAGTTGATCTCCACCGTGGGCGGCGCGTCCGGTCCGCTGTACGGCACGCTCCTGCGTCGCACGGGCAGGGCGCTCGGCGACGCTCCCCGGGTCGCCAGGGGTGATCTCGCCGACGCGCTGCGGGCCGGGGCCGACGCGGTGGCCCAGCTCGGCGGTGCCGCTCCCGGCGACAAGACCATGCTGGACGCCCTGGTGCCTGCGGTCGACGCACTCCCCTCGTCCTTCGCCGCGGCCGCGGAGGCCGCCGTCCAGGGCGCCCTCGCGACCGTTCCGCTCCAGGCCCGCAAGGGCAGGGCGAGCTACCTGGGCGAGCGCAGCATCGGCCACCAGGACCCGGGAGCGGCCTCCTCCGCCCTGCTCTTCGAGACATTGGCCGAGACGGCGGAGACCGAGAGAGCAGAGAGAGCAGAAAGAACAGAGGCAGCAGAAGGAGCAGAGGGAACAGAGGGTGTAGCAGGAAGGGGCGGTCATGAGTGACCGCAAGCCCCTCGTGGGCATCGTCCTCGTCTCCCACAGCGGCCCCGTAGCCGATTCCGTGGCGGCCCTCGCGGGCGGCCTTGCGGGCGGCCTCGCGGGCGGCCTCGCGGGCGGCCTCGCGGGCGGCCTCGCGGGCGGCCTCGCGGGCGGCGCCACCGCACCGGTGTCCGCCGCCGGCGGCACGCGGGACGGCGGTCTCGGCACCAGCTCCGAGCTGATCACCGCCGCCGCGCGCCGCGTCGACCGGGGCGCGGGCGTCGCGCTCCTCGTCGACCTCGGCAGCGCCGTCCTGACGGTCAAGGCCCTGATCGCCGACGGCGGCGAACTCCCGGACGGGGCACGGCTCGTCGACGCGCCCTTCGTCGAGGGCGCGGTCGCGGCCGTCGTGACGGCCTCGGCGGGCGCGGACATCGCGGCGGTGGAGAAGGCGGCGCAAGAGGCGTACGGGTACCGGAAGGTGTGAACCCGCACGGCTACTACGTGTGAACCCGCACGGCCACCACTCCGCTCCACTCCACTCCACTCCACTCCGCTCCACTCCACTCCGCTCCGCTCCATGCAGCTCGGCCCATGTGCTTGGCCCTCCCCTCTTGATGTGACCCCATCACTCCTGCCAAATTGGTCCGGACCAATTGTGTCGAGTGGAAGGCACCACCGTGCGACGGACCCCCCACCCGCCCCGCCACGCACTCCCCCTCCGGACCGCCTGCCTCCTCGTCACCGCTGTCGTCTGCGGGGTGAGTTCCTGCGCCTGGGGCGGTGGCGAGAGCGAGGGCACCCGGCTGCCCTCCGCGCCGCGCGGCCTCACCGTGCAGGCGGGCAGCGCCACCTCCGTGCACGTGATGTGGAACAGCACCACCGACGGGACGGACATCGGCGGCTACGAGGTCTACCGCGGCACCGACAAGGTCAAGGACGTCGCGGCCGACCAGCACATGGTCGACATCACCGGGCTGAAGCCGTCGTCCACCTACGTCTTCTCCGTACGTGCCCGCGACACCAAGGGCAACGTGAGCCCCGACAGCAGGAAGCTGAAGGTCAGCACGCCCGCGGCCACGGCCGCCGACCGCAAGGCCCCGTCCCGGCCCGGCACCCTGCGCGGCGCGGCCGAGGGCGGGCACGCGGCGACCCTGGCCTGGGGGAAGTCCAAGGACAACCGCAGCATCGCCTCGTACGAGGTCTACCAGGGCGGTTCGAAGATCCACAGCGTCGGCGGGGGCACCACGGACACGCTGATCACCGGTCTGCGGCCGGGCACCACGTACACATTCACGGTCAAGGCGCGCGACGCCGCCGACAACTTCTCCCCCGCGAGCCCGGCCGTGCGCGTCACCACCGCCGCGGGCAAGGACAGCGGACGCGCCACGGCCCCGGCGGACTTCAGGGCCCGTACGCACCGCTCGTCCGACAAGGCGTACTACATCGACCTCGCCTGGACGCCGCCGCGCACCGGCGGCGCGGTGACGGAGTACCAGATCCATCTGGACGGCCGGAACGCCACCTCGCTGGTCTTCGGCGGCGAGACACCGACGGACAAGGCCAAGCACAGCTTCTACGTGGGCCGGGAGGCGGGTGCGACGCACCGCGTGAAGCTGCGCGCCAAGCTGCCCGACGGCACCTGGGGCGGCTACTCCCCCGAGCGGACCGTCACCACCCGCTGACGCAGGACCTCCGCCGTCCGCAGACACCAGTCGTACGTCTCGCGCTCGAAGGCGAGGCCGCGCCTGCACGTCAGATAGGGCCCGATCCGCCTGCCCGTGCGCAGGAACTCCTCCTCGTCCGCCGCCCCGCGCAGCCGCACCAGGAGCTTGCCGAGGACCTCGGCCTTGGCCTCGGCGACCGCCGCCCGCTCCTGGAGCTGCGCGATCACCGGGGCCGGGTCGACGCCGTCGACGGCCTGCACCTTGACCAGCAGGTCGTCCCTGATGAAGGACGGCTTGGCGGGTGTCGTGGCGAACCGCTCGAGTTCCGCGACGCCCGCCTCCGTGACGTGGAACATCCGCTTGTTCGGCCGCCCCTCCTGCACCACCTCGCGCCCGGCGACGAGCCCCTCGTCCTCCAGGCGCGACAGTTCCGCGTACAGCTGCTGCGGCAACGCGTGCCAGAAGTTGGCCACGCCGATGTCGAAGCCCTTGGCGAGCTGATAGCCGCTGAACTCGCCGTCGAGCAGCGCCGCGAGCACCGCGTGCCGCAGAGCCATGGTCACCCCGTTCTCGTTCGGTCCGCCACGCGCTTCTTGTCCGTCCTGTCTTGTCCGTCCTGCCGCGCTCCGCCATCATAGTAAAGAATCAGAGTAGTCATATTCTTGACTATGGCCAGCTCCTCGAAGAGGTTCTCCATGAGCACAGCGCAAGGCGCCGACACCGCCGCCCGCTTCCGCGAAGCCGTCGAGAAGCGTGCGCTCTCCTCGATCGAGGAGCTGTTCACGCCGGACATCCGGCTCTACAGCCCGGTGAAGTTCCAGCCCTTCGAGGGCCGCGAGTCGGTCATGGGGCTCTTCGGGGTGCTGCTGCGTCTCTTCGAGGACTTCCGGTACGTCGGGTCGTACGAGGGCGCGGCGCGGACCAGCTACGACGGCAGCGAGGCGGAGTCCGCCGTGCTGCTGTTCCGTACGACGGTGAACGGCAAGGAGATCCACGGCATCGACCTGCTGCACTTCGACGAGGACGGCCGGATCAAGGAGTTCACGGTCATGGTGCGTCCGCAGTCGGCGGTGCGGGCGCTCGGCGAGGCCGTGTACGCGGGCCTGGTAGCCGACGGCCTGGCGCCGCCGCTCGCCGCGGAGCGGTGACGCCGGGCCGTCGTGGCGGCCGGGGGGCTCAGGCGGGCAGCGGCACATCCAGGCGTGCCTTGCGGTGGCTGAAGGTCGCGATCGAGTGCGGGCCGTGGTAGGCGCCGAGCCCGCTCTCGCCGACGCCGCCGAACGGCAGCTCGGGTACGGAGAGATGGGCCATCGGCAGGCCGAACCCGAGCCCGCCCGACGACGTCTCCGCGGCCAGCCGCTCCCGGGTGCCGTCGGAGTCGGTGAAGGCGTACAGGGCGAGCGGCTTGTCCCGGTCGTTGATGAAGTCGATCGCCTCGTCGAGGCCGTCCACCTCGACGATCGGCAGGACGGGGCCGAAGATCTCCTCCCGCATGACCGGCTCGTCGGGGCGCACCCCGGCGAGCACGGTCGGCGCGATGTACTTGGCGGCGCGGTCGGTCTGCCCGCCGGTCACGACGCGGCCCGAGCCGAGCAGGCCCGTGAGCCGGTCGAAGTGCCGCTCGTTGACGATGCGGCCGTACGCGTCCGACGCCGCCGGGTCCGCACCGTACTGCTCCTCGATCGCCTCCGTCAGGGCGGCTTCCAGGGCGCGGGCGGTCGTGGGGTCGGTCAGGACGTAGTCGGGGGCGACGCAGGTCTGCCCCGCGTTGGCGAACTTGGTGCGGGCCAGACGGCGGGCGACCTCCGCGGTGTTCACTCCGGCGTCGACGAACGCCGGTGACTTGCCGCCCAGTTCGAGGGTGACCGGGGTCAGGTGCTCGGCCGCGGCACGCATGACGATCCGGCCGACGGCGCCGTTGCCGGTGTAGAAGATGTGGTCGAAGCGCTGGGCGAGCAGGTCCGTGGTCTCGGGCACGCCGCCCTCGACGACGGCGACGGCGTCCGTGTCCAGGTAGCGCGGCAGCAGCCGGGCGATCACGGTGGAGGTGGCGGGTGCCATCTCGCTGGGCTTGACGACCACCGAGTTGCCCGCGGCGAGCGCACCGGCCACGGGGACGAGCAGCAGTTGCACGGGGTAGTTCCACGGCGCGACGACGAGGACGACGCCCAGCGGGTCGTACTGCGTGCCCGCGCTCGCCCGGTCCCCGAAGACGCCGCTGACGTCGACGGACTCCGGGCGCAGCCACTCCTCCAGATGCTCCAGGGTGTGGTCGATCTCCCGTACGGAGAAGTCGATCTCGGAGCGGTAGGCCTCGGCGCGCGGCTTGCCGAGGTCCGCGTGCAGGGCGTCCGCGATGTCCTCGCGGTGCTCGGTGAGCAGCTCGCGCAGACGCGTGAGCTGCTGCTTGCGCCAGGCCAGGGGGCGGGTGCGGCCGGAGCGGAAGGTGGCGCGCAGGCGGGCCACCAGGGCGCTCGGGTCCTCGGGGCCGTGCGTGGGGGTGCTGTCGTCGTTCATGAGTTCCTCAGGGATGTGGCTGACGGTACGGGTGTCGTTGAAGGGGCCGGCAGGAGCCCGGTGAGCAGGGCGTCGGTGGCGGGGCGCAGCAGGTTCGCCCCGTCGGGCGTGGACTCCAGACCGATGACGAGGGCGAGGCAGATGTCGGCGGCACGGGCGGGGGCGCCATCGACCGCGCCGCCCGCGCCGCGCGCGCCCGCCGCCGCGAACTGCGCCGTGAGCAGCTCCCGCAGCCGTTCGGTGAAGGCGTCGCAGATGTCGCCGGAGAGCCGCGCCTTGGTGTCGACGAGTTCGGCGGTGTGCGGCGAGCCACCGACGAGGTCCAGGACCAGGCCGAGCTTGGCGGCCAGGATGCCGTGGACGCGCTCGGCGGTCGGCGCGTCGGACACCGCCGCCGCCTCGGCCCGCTCCAGGGCCCGGTCGTGCAGGCGGCGGGCGAGACGGCGGACCGCGTCGTCCTTGCCGCGCACGTACTGGTACACCGCCGACCGCGAGACGCCCATCTCGCCCGCGATGTCGTCCACCGTGGTGCGCCGCACGCCGTATCTGGTCAGGCAGGTGTAGGTGGCGTCGAGGACGTCGCCGAGTCGGTCGGTCGCCATGGCTCCAGCCGATTCCTTACTTGTTGAACTTGCTGACGTTCTGCGCGCAGAACGTCAGGCTGCCGTGCTCTCGACGGTAGGCGACCCTCCCATAGACGGCCAATAGGATGTTCTGCATGCCCCATAGGAAATCCGATGCCTCGGGCGTGAGCCGGGGGCGGTCGCGCGCGCCGCTCGATCTGTCGCTGCTCCGTACGTTCCTCGCCGTGCACCGCTCCGGCTCGTTCACCGCCGCCGCACGGGTGCTCGGCCTCTCGCAGCCGACGGTGACGACGCAGATCCGCTCCCTGGAGCAGCAGCTCGGGCGCGAGCTGTTCGAGCGCAGGCCGCGCGGCGCCGTCCCCACCTCCGTCGCCGACGAGCTGGCCGCGCAGGTGGCGGCCCCGATCGACGCGCTCGCGGCGGTGGCCGACCGCGGCCCGCTCGCCGCCGAGAAGCGCCCGGACCCGGTGCACCTCGCGGGTCCCGCCGAGCTCGTGTGCGCCCGGGTGCTGCCCGCCCTCGCGCCGCTCACCGGTCGGGGCGTCCGGCTGCGCGTCACCATGGGCCTGACCGACGACCTGCTCGACGGGTTGCGCGGTGGCCGCTTCGACCTGGTGATCTCCACGGTCCGGCTGCGCGGGCGCACGCTCGTCGCGGTGCCGCTCGCGGACGAGGAGTTCGTGCTCGTCGCCGCGCCCGCCTGGGCGGAGCGCGTCGGTCCGGGGCGGGTCGCCGCCGAGGGGCCCGCCGCGCTGCGTGACGTACCGCTGCTCGCGTACGCCGACGACCTGCCGATCGCCCGCAGGTACTGGTGGCACGTCTTCGGTGAGCGGCTCACGGAGGAGCCCGTGATCACGGTGCCCGATCTCCGCGGGGTGCTCGCGGCGGTCGTGGCGGGGGCGGGCGTCAGTGTCCTGCCGCGCTATCTGTGCCTGGACGCGCTGGCCTCGGGGGCGGTGGTGCCGCTGCTGCTTCCCGAGGACCCGCCGATCAACACCCGCTATCTCGCGCAGCGGCCCGGCACTCCCGCGAATCCGCACGTCCAGCTCGTCCGCGACCTGCTGCTCCGGTCCGCTCCGGCCTGGTGACGCGTCCGGTCGCCGCCCAGGGCCGGTCCGCGCCGATCCGCCGCGGCGGCCGCTCGGCCTGCGGCCGGACGACGGAATCCGTCACCTGCCCGGCGTCCGTCCGCATGCGGCGCGGGCCGGCGCCGCGTTGGCTCGACGTCAGGTAGCACGGGCGTTTCCCAACTCCGGCGGCGCATGGGACGTACCGCCTCCCGTGCCACCGGAGGGAAGACGCATGCGCACCACCCAGATATCGCTGCTTTCTCCGCGCTCCGCACTGACCGTCGCCGCCATCGCACTTCCGCTGGCACTCTCCGCCCCCGCGGCGGTCGCGGGTCCGGGGATCACCGTGACCGTCAACGGGTCGACCGTGCAGGTCACCACGGCCGCGTGCACCGACGGCGGCAAGGCGGCGCTGATGAGCAACGGCACCGCCAGCTTCGCCTCGGGGCGGCAGGCCGAGCTCTCGGGCGGTACCGCGTCCTGGCCGAACGTCGCACCCGGCACCCATACGGTGGCGGTCATCTGCGCGGACGGCTCGGCGGCGGGTTCACAGAGCGTGACGGTCGGCACCAGGCCGACGTCTACGCCGACGGTCTCGTCGACGACGGCGCCCCGCGGTGTGCGCGGCGGCGTCGGTGGCGCGGTCGAGGACTACGGCACGCTCACGCTCGCCGCGGGCGGGGCCATGGTGGCCGTGGCCGCGGCGGGCGGTGTCTGGTTCGTGCGCCGCCGTACGGCCCGCGACCGGTACTGACCCGGTCTGCGGGACTCCCCCACGGCCGGACCGCAGGTGGTCCGGCTCCCCTCTCCGGCCGGGGTCCGTCTTCCCGGCCGCCGACCGGCCCGCGTCCGGCCCCGGCATCGTCACCGGGGCCGGACCCGGGCCTTCGCGGTGCGAGCCCGGCCAGGCCTTCGCGGTACGGGGACGGGGCCCGGCCTTCGCGGCACGGAGCCGGGGCCAGGCCGTCGCGGTCCAGGTCCGGGTCCGGGGCGGGCCGACGCCCCCTTGTCCGCCCTTCGTGCACGCCTTACGGTCCTCCCAGTCGACGGGGAGGACCTCCATGTCACGACCGCTCAGCGTGCAGCTCTACTCCGTGCGCACGGAGTCCGCCGCCGACCGCGCGGGGACGCTGGGGCGGCTCGCGGCGATGGGGTACGGCGCGGTGGAGGCGTTCGACGTCACCGACGACGCCGCCGGGCTCCGGCGGATCGCCGACGACCTGGGCCTCGACGTGTCCGGCGCGCACGTCGTGCAGGTGCTGACCGGTGACCCGGGCCCCGTGTTCGACGCGGTCGCCACGCTCGGCACCGACCTGGCGATCGTGCCCGCCGGGTTCCCGCACGAGGACTTCACCGCGTACGACGGCCTCGCCCGGGTCGCGGAGCGGCTCAACTCCCTCGCGGCGCGGGCCGGCGAGCACGGGCTCCGGCTCGGCTACCACAACCACTGGTGGGAGATCGAGCCGCGCCTCGCGGACCACGGCGGCCGGCACGCCCTGGAGGTCCTGGCCGAACTCCTCGACCCGGCGGTGTTCCTGGAGGTCGACACGTACTGGGCGGCGGTGGGCGGCGCCGACGTGCCCGCGCTCCTCGGCCGCCTCGGCGAGCGCGTCGCGGCCCTGCACCTGAAGGACGGCCCGGGGACGAAGGACGACCCGAACGTCGCCGTGGGCGGCGGCACCATGCCCGTGCCCGAGGTCCTCGACGCCGCACCCGGCGCGTGGCGCGTGGTCGAGTTCGACGCGTGCGCGGGCGACCTCTTCGGTGAGCTCCAGGCGAGCCGCGCCTACGTCAGCGCGCTGGAGGCGGTGTGAACACCGGCCCCGTCGGCGTCGCCGTGGTCGGCGCGGGCGTCATCAGCGCCGAGTACCTGCGCACGCTGGGCTCCTTCCCCGACATACGGCTGGTCGCGGTCGCGGACCTGCTTCCGGAGCGCGCGACCGCGGCGGCCCGCACGCACGGCGTCCCGCTCGCGGGCGATCTGCCCACGGTCCTGGACGAGCCGGACGTCGAACTCGTCGTCAATCTCACCGTGCCCGCCGCCCACGCGCAGGTGGCGACGGCCGCGCTGCGCGCCGGGAAGCACGTGTACGGAGAGAAGCCGTTCACGCCGACGCCCGCCGAGGCGGAGAAGCTGATCGCCGAGGCGTCGGAGCGTGGCCTGCTGCTCGGCGGCGCCCCCGACACCTTCCTCGGCGCGGGCCTCCAGTCGGCGCTGCGGGCGATCCGCGCGGGGCACATCGGGGTGCCCGTCGCGGCGACGACGGCGGTGCAGAGCCTCGGCCCGGAGTCCTGGCACCCGGACCCGGGGTTCTTCTACCAGCCGGGCGCGGGCCCGCTGTTCGACCTCGGGCCCTACTACCTGACGGCCCTGGTCGTGCTGTTCGGCAGCGTGGAGCGGGTGGCGGCGACGGCGGCTCGGGCCCGCGAGCGGCGCACGGTGGGCTCCGGGCCGCGGGCCGGCCGGACGTTCCCGGTGGACGTGCCGACGCATGTGAGCGCGCTGCTCGACTTCGCGTCGGGGGTGAGCGCCAACTCGACGTTCAGCTTCGACAGCGCCCACCCCCGTATCCGGTTCGAGATCACCGGCACCGACGGCACCCTCGCCGTGCCGGACCCGAACACCTTCCGCGGCCCGCTGCGGCTGCGGACCAACGGCAGCGAAGACTGGCGCGAACTGCCCGTGACGGGGCGCACGGACGGGCGCGGCCTCGGTGTCGTCGACATGGCGCGGGCCGTCCGCGCGCACGAGGCCCCGGCCGCGCACGCCGCCCGGGGCGGTGTCGCGGGCCCGGTGGCGGCGGTCCGGGCGTCGGCCGCCCTCGCAGGACACGTCCTCGCGACCATGACGGCGATCACGCGGTCCGCCGCCACCGGGGCGTTCGTGCCGCTGTCCGCCCAGGTCGTGCCCCCGCCGCCGCTCCCCGAAGGCTGGGACCCGACTGCGGCCACGCTCACGGCGGGGTGAGTCGCCCCTCCCCTCACCTCACTCGTCCCGCCCGGTGTCCAGCTCCTCCAGGGTCCGTGTGAGCCAGTGCGTCCAGAACGTCTCCAGGTCGATGCCCGCCCGCAGCACCACATGGCGCAGCCGGTCCTCCATGCTGTCCCTGCCGGGCGGGAAGTCGCGGCGCTCGATCTCCTCGTACTCCGCCAACTGCGCCTCGTGCAGGGCGAGGTGGCGGCGCAGGTCGTCCTCGATGCCGTCCGTGCCGACGACGGCCGCGGCCCGCAGGCGCAGCAGCAGGGCGTCGCGGAGCGGTTTGGGGTCCTGGCTCGCCGCCGTCCAGCGGGCCAGTTCGTCCCGGCCCGCGGGCAGCACCTCGTACTCCTTCTTCTGTCCGCGCGTGGCCCGTGCCGACGGCAGCGCGCGGATGAGCCCCTCGCGCTCCAGTCTGCCCAGTTCGCGGTAGATCTGCTGGTGCGTGGCCGACCAGAAGTAGCCGATGGACCTGTCGAACCGGCGCGTCAGCTCCAGGCCCGAGGACGGCTTCTCCAGCAGGGCGGTGAGGATCGCGTGCGGGAGTGACATGACAGCATCCTAGGGACGGCGCGGTGCCCTCCGGCGGGACGGCCGCGCGGGCGGGCCGTCACCGCGTGGTGGGCGCGACGTCCTGGCGGCGGCAAGGGCGGCGGCACAGGGCGGCGCCACAGCGCAGCGACACAGGGCGGTGTCACAGTGCGGCGGCACAGGGCGGTGTCACAGCGCTGCGGCCAGCTCCGTGCCCTGCTTGATGGCGCGCTTGGCGTCCAGTTCGGCGGCCACGTCGGCGCCGCCGATGAGGTGCGCGTCGACGCCCGCGACGAGCAGTTCCTCGTACAGGCCGCGGCGCGGCTCCTGGCCGGAGCACAGGACCACCGTGTCGACGGGGATGGTGCGCGTCTCGCCGTCGACGGTGATGTGCAGGCCCTCGTCGTCGATCCGGTCGTACCGGACCCCGGCGACCATCGACACGCCCCGGTGGCGCAGCTCGGTGCGGTGGATCCAGCCGGTCGTCTTCCCCAGGCCCTGGCCGACCTTGGACGTCTTGCGCTGGAGGAGGTGGACGGTGCGCGGCGGCACCGGCCGGACGGGAGCGGTCAGACCGCCCCGGTCGCGGTAGTCCATGTCGACGCCCCACTGCTTGAAGTACGTCGCCGGGTCCAGGCTGGCCTTGTCGCCGCTGTCGGTCAGATACTCCGCCACGTCGAAGCCGATGCCGCCCGCGCCGACGATCGCGACCCGCTCGCCGACGGGCGCCCCGTCACGCAGGACGTCGAGGTAGCTGACGACGCACGGGTGGTCGATGCCGGGGATGTCGGGGGTGCGCGGGGTGACTCCGGTGGCGACGACCACCTCGTCGTGACCGGCCGCGGCGAGCTGCTCCGCCGTCACCCGGGTGTTCAACTCGACGCGTACGCCGTGCAGTTCGAGCTGGGTGCGGAAGTAGCGCAGCGTCTCGTCGAACTCCTCCTTGCCGGGGACGCGGCGGGCGATGTCGAGCTGGCCGCCGATCGCGGGCGCGGCGTCGTACAGCGTCACGTCGTGGCCGCGCTCGGCCGCCGCGACCGCGCAGGCGAGGCCCGCGGGACCCGCGCCGACGACGCCGACGCGCTTGGCGCGCCGGGTCGGGGAAAGCACCAGCTCCGTCTCGTGGCAGGCGCGCGGGTTCACCAGGCAGGAGGTGATCTGGAGGTTGAAGGTGTGGTCGAGGCAGGCCTGGTTGCAGCCGATGCAGGTGTTGATGGTCTCGGGCCGCTCGGCGCGGGCCTTGGCGACGAAGTCCGGGTCGGCGAGGAGGGGGCGCGCGAGCGAGACCATGTCGGCGGCGCCGTCGGCGAGCAACTGCTCGGCGATCTCGGGGGTGTTGATGCGGTTGGTGGTCACCAGGGGCACGGTGACCTCGCCCATGACCTTCTTGGTCACGAAGGTGTACGCGCCGCGCGGCACCGACGTGGCGATGGTGGGGATGCGTGCCTCGTGCCAGCCGATGCCGGTGTTGATGATCGTGGCGCCCGCCGCCTCGATCTCCTTGGCGAGGTGGACGACCTCGTCGAGGGTGGAGCCGCCGGGCACCAGGTCGAGCATGGAGAGCCGGTAGACGATGATGAAGTCGGGGCCGAGGCGGGCGCGGGTGCGGCGGACGATCTCGACGGGGAAGCGGATGCGGTTCTCGTACGAGCCGCCCCACCGGTCGGTGCGGTGGTTGGTGGGCGCCGCGATGAACTCGTTGATCAGATAGCCCTCGGAGCCCATGACCTCGACACCGTCGTAGCCCGCCAGTTTCGCCAGCTCGGCCGCGCGCACGAAGTCCTCGACGGTCTGCTCGACCTCGTCGTCCGTGAGGGCCCGGGGCGGGAACGGGCTGATCGGCGCCTTGATCGCGCTCGGTGCGACCAGGCCCTCGTGGTAGGCGTAGCGGCCGAAGTGCAGGATCTGCATCGCGATCCTGCCGCCCTCGCGGTGCACCGCGGCGGTGACGCCCGCGTGCTGCGCGGCCTCCGCCTCGGTCGTCAGCTTGGCGCCGCCGTCCCACGGCCGGCCCGCCTCGTTGGGGGCGATGCCGCCGGTGACGATGAGGCCGACACCGCCGCGCGCCCGGGTCGCGTAGAACTCCGCCATCCGCGCGAACCCGTCGGGCGCCTCCTCCAGGCCCACGTGCATCGAACCCATCAGGACCCGGTTGGGCAGGGTCGTGAAGCCCAGGTCGAGGGGTTCGAGCAGGTGCGGGTAGCGGCTCTCGGCGCTCATGCGGGCGGACCTCTCTCGTACGCGTACGCCCTGCGGGGGCGTCGGCGCGATGCGGCTGTCGTCAGCACAGTTCTAGGGCAGCCCCCACCCTTATGCAACTAGTTGCACTACATCTGGCGGCGTACGGAGACGGAGGTCACAGCGGCGGCGACGGAAGCCGGAACAGCGCCATCGAGGTCACAGCGGCAGCGACCGCTCCTGGACGACGTGCTTCATGACGAGCGTCGAGCTGAGCCGCTGGACGCCCGGCAGCGTCGCGAGTTCCTCGTCGTACAGGCGCTGGAAGGCCCGCAGGTCCTTGCTGACGATGCGCAGCAGATAGTCGGGGTCCCCGAAGAGTCGCTGGGCCTGCACGACGTTCGGGATGTCGGCGACCGCCGCCTCGAAGGCGGCGACCGTGTCCCGGTCCTCCTGCCGCATGGTGACGAAGACCAGGGACTCGAAGGTCAGGCCGACGGCCTCGGGATCGAGGACGGCGCGGTACCCGCGCACCGCACCGCGGCGCTCCAGTTCGCGCAGCCTGCGGTGGCACGGCGAGAGGCTCAGCCGCACCCGCGCGGCCAGCTCGGTGACCGTCAGGCGGCCGTCCTTCTGCAGCTCGGCAAGGATCTGCCGGTCAACGGTGTCCATGGAGAAGATTCTTCCACGGACATCCCCGTGTCCGGCGGATCTTGGGAACACCTTCGGGCAGATCGGAACTAATCTCCCCCGGGTCAGCGCACCGCAAGCCACCATCCGGGAGAACGAACACCCCATGGCCGTCAGCTCCGTCACCGCTTTCTGGGCGGTGTCCGTCCTGCTCATCCTGGTCCCCGGAGCGGACTGGGCGTACGCGATATCCGCGGGGATCAGGGACCGCTCGGTGGCTCCCGCCGTCGGCGGTCTCCTGCTCGGCTACGTCGGTCTGACCGCCGTGGTCGCCGCGGGCGTCGCGGCCGTCGTCGCCGACCACCCGGCCGTCCTCGCCTCCCTCACGCTGCTCGGCGCGCTCTATCTGATCTGGCTCGGCGCCACGACCCTGAGCCGGCCGGGCACGCCGCAGGCGGCACCGTCGGCGGCCGCGGACGGTGCCGGTACACGGCGGGCCCGGATACTCCAGGGGGCCGGGATCAGCGGCCTCAACCCGAAGGCACTGCTGCTCTTCCTCGCCCTGCTGCCGCAGTTCACGCAGCCCGGCGACGGGTGGCCGCTCGCCCTCCAGATCAGCACCCTGGGCCTGGTCCACATCGTCAGCTGCGGCGCGATCTACTTGTGCGTGGGCGTCCTCGCCCGTACCGTCCTGCGGGCCCGCCCCGCCGCGGCCCGTGCCGTCACCCGGGTCTCGGGGGCCGCGATGATCGTCATCGGGGTGGTCCTTGCGGTGGAGCAGCTGACCTGAGGCCGGCCCGCGCGGGGGCCGCCGAGGCCCCCGGCAGCCGCGAGCGCCCCGTCCGAAACCCGCCAGCCGCCCGTGCCGTCGCGGCGCAGACTGGTGACTGTCACCACCGGAGGCCCTTCCCCCGGAGTTCCACACCGGAGGCCCTCCGACGGAGCTTTACCACCGGAGGCCCTTCCCCGGAGCCCCCGGAGCAGGACAGAAGCATCAGAGAGAGGACAGGCGCGATGACCGGCACCACGACGACCGCCGCCCGTACGGCCCTTGTCCACACGACCGTCGAGAGCCCGCTGGGCGAGCTGCTGCTTGTGGGCCGGGCCTCGGACACCGCGCCCGGCGGGACGGCGCTCGTCTCCCTGTCGATGCCGGGGCAGAAGGGCGGCGCGGTCGTCCAGGGCGGCTGGGTGCGCGACGACACGGCGTTCACGGCGATCGCCCGGCAGCTCGACGCCTACTTCGCGGGCACCCTGACGGACTTCGCCATCGAGTACGCCGAGGGGGCGGGCACCGACTTCCAGCGCAAGGTGTGGCACGCCCTGGACTCCGTGCCCTACGGCACCACGACCACGTACGGGCAGCTTGCGGCGGGGCTCGGGCTCTCCCGGGCGGCGGTCCGCGCCCTCGGCACCGCCATCGGCCGCAATCCGCTCCTCGTCGTCCGCCCCTGCCACCGCGTCATCGGCGCGGACGGCTCTCTGACCGGCTACGCGGGCGGCCTCGACCGCAAGCGTCGGCTGCTCGACCTGGAGTCGGCATGAGCGGCCGCGCGCCGCGGGCGGCAGGGGCCGTGACCACTCCCGGGCCGGACGCGGCGGCGGCCCGCTCCCGCGTCGACGCCGCCGACTGGTCGGAACTCGCCACCGAACTCGACGCCCACGGCTGCGCCCTGACCCCGCGGCTGCTCGCTCCGGAGGAGTGCCGCGCGCTCGCCGCGCTCTACGCTGACACGGCCCTGTTCCGGTCGACGGTCGACATGGCCCGGCACCGCTTCGGATCCGGGCAGTACCGGTACTTCAGGCATGAACTGCCCGCGCCGGTCGCCGCGTTGCGCGCGGCGCTCTATCCGCGGCTGCTCCCGATCGCCCGGGACTGGGCGGGCCGGCTCGGCCGCCCCGCGCCCTGGCCGGACCGCCTGGAGGACTGGATCGAGCAGTGCCACGCGGCGGGCCAGGCGAAGTCGTCGCAGATCCTGCTGCGGTACGAGAGCGGCGACTGGAACGCGCTGCACCGCGACCTGTTCGGCGACCTCGTCTTCCCGCTCCAGGTCGTCGTCGGCCTCGACACTCAGGGAACGGACTACACCGGCGGCGAGTTCCTGCTGGTCGAGCAGCGGCCACGGGCCCAGTCGCGGGGCACGGTGACCGTCCTTCCGCAGGGGCACGGCCTGGTCTTCACCACCCGTGACCGGCCCGTGCGCTCCAGCCGCGGCTGGTCGGCGGCGCCGGTGCGGCACGGGGTGAGCACCGTGCGCTCGGGCCTGCGGCACTCTCTCGGCCTGGTGTTCCACGACGCCTAGCCCGCGCGGGCGCCTGGCGTGGTGGAACACCGGGCGGGCGCCGGGAACTAGCGCAGGGTGCTGCCGAAGAGCGCCGCGACGCTCGGGGCCGAGAGGTCCTTGGGGCCGAAGGCCAGGGACTTCTTCGCCGTCAGGCCGGACGCGGTGCCGGGCAGGGACCACACGGCGCCCGCGTCGGCGTTCTCGTGCACCGAGGAGGCGGCCAGGTCGCTGCGGCCGTCGCCGTCGACATCGAGGAGGGCGGTGGCCGCGCCGAACTCGTCGCCCCGCTCGGCGACACCGGGGACGCCCGCGGTGTTCTGGTGGAAGGCCTGCGCGCCGGTGCCGGTGACACCGCTCCTGCTGCCGCGGACCAGGACGACGGAGCCCGCGTCGATGACGCTGCCGACGTCCTCCCCGGGCACGCCGACAGCGATGTCGGCGTAGCCGTCGCCGTCGACGTCACCCACGGCGAGGGAGGCCCCGAAGGAGTCGCCCTCCTCCTCGGCGCCGGGGACGCCGGGGAGGTCCTGGTCGAACTGCTGCTCGTTCCTCAGGCCGGCCGCGCTGCCGTAGGCGACCGTGACCTTGTTGTCCTCGTAGCCGGTGGAGCCGGACACCACGTCGTCGACGCCGTCGCCGTTGATGTCGCCCGCGGCGAGGGCGCCGCGGGAGCCCGGCGCCGAGCCGCGCTCGAAGCCGTCGGCGCTGCCGTACAGGACACTGTTGTTCCACATGCCGTCGCCGTTGTAGTCGTTGATGGCGATGTCGGCGCGCCCGTCACCGTTGAAGTCACCGACGGCCCGCGGGTCGACCGGACCGTTCACGGAGGCCGGGCCGTCGATGCAGACGTCGTGGTCGCGGATGCAGGCCGGGCTCGGGCGCTCGTCGTCGTCGTAGCTCGACCACTGCGACTTCTCCATGAAGTCGAGCTTCTTCGCCGGGGTGCCGGTGCGGGTGAGCGGGCCCTTCCAGAGCCGGGCGCGCTGGGCGATCGGGTCGTCGCCGTAGGAGCCGGGTCCCGCGAAGAGGGCCAGGTCGGTCTTGCCGTCGCCGTCGAAGTCGCCGGCCTGCGGGGCGTAGCCGTAGGTGGCGATCTTCGTGCCGCCGGTGAGGCCGTTCCTGGACCCCCAGAGGACGACCGCGCCCGCGGCGCTGCCCTTGGAGCCGGAGCCGATGACCAGGTCGGTGTAGCCGTCGCGGTCCAGGTCGCCCTTGGCCACCGAGCGGCCGAACTCCTGCTTGGCGGTCGCCGAGCCGGGGACGCCGCTGGTGGAGCGGCTGACGAGCTTCTTCTTGGCGGGGTCGAGCCCGTTCTTGGAGCCGTACGTCACCGCCACGTACCCGGCCTGCTTCTTGCCGGAGACGGTGCCGCCGGGGGCGCCGACGACCAGGTCGGCGTAGCCGTCGCCGTTGAAGTCCTCGGTCGCCTTCGCGGCGGCCTTCTCGGCTGCGGGGGTGGCGGCCTCGGCCCGGCCCTGCCCGAGGGACCAGGCGGTGAGCCCTCCCGTGAGCAGGAACGTGGCGATGAGCGGTGCGGTGAGGCGGATGCGACGGCTTGCGGACGTCATAGGGCTTCGTGGTTCCTTCGTTCGGGGATCGCTGGGGTGAAAGCCATCCGGAATTCACCCTCGCTTCATGTCACTTGACCCGCGACGCGCACCGATGGTTGTGCCCTCACACCACTTCCGCTTCGGCATCGCCGGGCCCGTCCCCCGAGGCCGACCTCCATGTCAGACCAGTTGCCGCGCCTCCGCATCCCGCACCGGCTCCCCCGCGCCCACCCCGTGCAGGACGTGGGCGAGCACCTCCGCGCCCCGCACCACCCGCGGCCCCGGCCGGTTGAAGTACGCCGGGCCGTCCAGGACCCACACCTGGCCCGCGCGCACGGCGGGCAGGTCCGCCCAGCCGGGCAGCGCCTCCAGCAGGGCCCGTTCGCGCAGGGTGCGGTCGGGGCTGAAGCCGCACGGCAGCAGCAGGACGACGTCGGGGCGTGCGGCGCGCACGGCCTGCCAGTCCATCGGCCGGGTGTGTTCGCCCGGCTGCGCGAGCAGCGGGTCGCCGCCCGCGCGGGTGATCTGCTCGGGGACCCAGTGCCCCGCGGGCCACAGCGGGTCGAGCCACTCGACGGCGACGACGCGCGGCCGGGGCCGCCCCCGGGTCAGCCGCCGTACGGTGGCGAGCCGTCCCCGCAGGGCCGCGCGGCGCTCCCGCGCGACCGTGCCCGCGCCCAGCAGATCGCCCACCCGCACCAGGCAGTCCAGTACGTCGTCCAGGCGTCGCGGTTCCAGGCTGAGCACCCGCGGCCCCGACCCCTGAAGGACGCGCACCGCCTCCGTCACGCTGCCGTACGACACCGCGCACACCTCGCAGAGGTCCTGGGTGAGCAGCACGTCCGGGGCGAGCGCGGACAGGGCGTCGACGTCGAGTGCGTACAGCGAGGAACCGCTGTGCGTGCCGCCGCCCACGGCCGCGGAGATCTCCCGGCTGCTGAGCTCGTCCGGGGAGAACCCGGCAGAGGTGACCACCGGCACGGCCGCCACCTCCGCGGGCGGCCAGTCGCATTCGTGGGTGCGGCCCACGAGGTCCGCGGTCAGGCCGAGCTCGGCCACGATGTCGGTGGCCGCGGGGAGCAGGGAGACGATGCGCATGCCTCGACGGTACGTTCACGCGCCGCGCGGGAGCCTCGGGGGCGGCGCGCCCCCGGTCACGGGCGGCGCGGCGGCGCGAAGGCGACCGGGGCCCGGAAGCGGGCCTTGCGGGCGGCGCGCCGCAGGACGGTGAGCACGGCGGGGCCCGCGAGCGTGACGCAGACGAAGTTCGTCACGGCGCGCCCGGTGTCCCAGCCGAGCGAGGTGGCGAGGTCGAAGGCGATGTAGCGCTGCCACTGCTCGGTGAAGGGCAGCCCCGGCAGATAGGCGATGGAGCTGTCGGGGTCGAGCGAGAACGGCCAGAAGGACAGGTTGAGCAGGAACCCGAAGAGATAGCCGGAGAGGGACCCGTACACCGCGAGCATCAGTACCTCGGCCCGCCCCCGGGCCCGCGGCAGGAGCCCCGCCAGCATGCCCACGAAGGCGCAGCCGAACATCTGGTACGGCATCCACGGCCCGACCCCGCCGGTGATGAGCGCGGAGGCGAACAGGGACGTGCAGCCGAGCGTGAACCCGAATCCGGGCCCGTACACGCGCCCGGCGAGCACGAGGATGAAGAAGACGGTCTCGATGCCCGCCGTGCCCGCGCCGAGCGGCCGTATCGCGGCGTTCACGGCGGACAGGACACCGAGCATCGCGAGGGCCTTGGAGTTGATGCCGCCCTCGGCGATCTCCGAGATCACCACGCACAGGACGAGGACGAGCAGCACCCCGAAGATCACCAGGGGGGCGTAGGTCGAGCCGAACGTGCCCGGGTCGACCACGAACGGCCAGAAGAAGGCGACGACACCGAGGAAGGCGGCCATCGCGATGACGACGCCGGCGCGGGGCGTGATCCGGATCGCCGTGGTGCGCGGCTCCAGCGCTCCGCTCACCTCCCCCCACCCCCGGCGGCGTCGGCGAGGGCGGCGGTGACCTGCTCCACCGTCAGATACGGCAGCGGCGCGAGCACCTTGGCGACCTGCGGGGCGAACACCGGTGAGGAGACGATCACCTCGGCGGCCGGGCCGTCCGCGACGATCTCCCCTTCGGCCATGACCACCACCCGGTCGGCCGTCCTCGCCACGAACTCCACGTCGTGCGTGGACACCACGACCGCACGCCCCTCCGCCGTCAGCTCGTCCAGGATCCGCGTCAGCTGGGCCTTGGCCCGGTAGTCGAGCCCGCGGGTCGGCTCGTCGAGGAGGACCACGCCGGGCGCGGCGGACAGCTGGACGGCGAGGACCAGGGCGAGCTTCTGGCCCTCGGACAGGTCGCGGGGGTGCGTGGCGTCGTCGATGCCGGGGGCGATCCGGTCCAGGATCGCGCGCGCGGAGGGCCCGTCCGCGAGGGCCGACTCGGCGTCCGCCTGGTCGAGTTCCTGCCGCACACTCTCCAGGTAGAGCAGGTCGGTGGGGGTCTGCGGGACGAGCCCGACCAGGCGCCGCGCCTCGGTCGCGGACACGGCACCGGGGTCCCGGGCACCGGCCGGGTCACCGGCCGCACCGGAGCCACCGGCTCCGCCCGCGCCCCACGGCACCACCCGCACCGTCCCGCCCGTCCGCGGCCCCGACCCCTGGAGCGCCCACAGGAGCGAGGACTTGCCGGAGCCGTTGCGGCCCATCAGGGCGGTGGTCTCGCCGCCGCGCAGTTCGACGTCGGCCTCGCGCACGGCGGGCAGGAGCTGCCCCCGGTGGCGGACGCTCACTCCGCGCGCGTCGAGCAGCCGGGGGCGGTCACCGGCGGCCGGGGAGGGCCTCGCCGCGGGGACGGCGAGCCCGGCGAGGCGGGTGCGCAGCGGGGCGGCGGCCCGGCGTGCGTCGCGCACCGACAGGGGCAGCGGTGTCCACTCCGCGTCCCGGCCGAGCTCCACGACCGGCGGCGCCACGCCGGCCGTACGGAAGACGTCGGCCGGCGGCCCGGAGACGACCCGGCCGTCGCCCGGCAGGTGCAGCACGCGGTCGGCGTACTGCACGACGCGCTCCAGGCGGTGCTCGGCGAGCAGCACGGTGACGCCGAGGTCGTGCACGAGCCGGGTGATCGCCGCGAGGACCTCCTCGGCGGCCGTCGGGTCGAGGGCGGAGGTGGGTTCGTCGAGGACCAGGACGCGCGGGTGGGCGGTGAGGACCGACCCGATGGCGACGCGCTGCTGCTGGCCGCCGGACAGCTCGTGCAGGGCGCGGTGGCGCAGCTCGGCGAGGCCGAGGAGGTCCAGGGTCTCCTCGACGCGCTTGCGCATGACGTCGGGCGGCACGGCCAGCTGCTCCATGGCGTAGGCGAGTTCCTCCTCGACGGTGTCGGTGACGAACCCGTCCAGGGGGTCCTGGCCGACCACGCCGACGACGTCGGCGAGTTCCCGGGGCGGGTGCCCGGCGGTGTCGCGGCCGTCCACGGTGACCGTGCCGTACAGGGTGCCGCCGGTGAAGTGCGGGACGAGGCCGTTGACCGCGCCCAGGAGCGTGGACTTGCCGACGCCGGTGTGGCCGACGACGAGGCAGAGTTCGCCCTCCTCGACGGTGAGGTCGACGTCGCCGATGACGGGTTCGTCGGTGTCGTCGTACTGGACGGTGACGTGGTCGAAGGTGATCACTTGGCGGTGGCTTTCCGGGAGCGCCGGGCGGACTCGCGCGGGGCGGGGGCGGGGGTGGCGCCGGTGGCGGGCAGGGGCGGCGGGGCGAGGAACCCGGCGGCGCCCGCGAGCAGGATCGCCGCCGTCGGCACCAGCGGCAGCGTGGGCCAGCTCAGCGGATGGAGGGTCGGGTTGAGCGCGGCGGCGTCGTAGCCGACGTCGGCGAAGAGGAGCACGGCCGACACGACGCCGCAGCCGGCCACCGTCCACTCCTCGAACCGCCAGGGGTCGGGCCGGTACGCGGTCCTGGTCACGCGCCGCCCGCCGAGCCGCAGCCCCGCCACGCACAGCGCCGCCCCGGCCGCGAGCGCGGGCAGCCCGAGGAACCCGGGCGTACCGGCGTCGAGCAGCCCGTACGCTCCCGTGCACAGGCCGCACATGCCCGCGAGCAGCAGTCCCCCGGTCAGCCGCCGGGACGCCTTGGTGGCCCGGCCCGCCCTGCCGTAGCCGCGTGAGTCCATGGCCGCCGCGAGGCGCAGCGAGCGCTCCAGGGCGTCCTCCAGGACGGGCACGACGATGCCGCGCAGCGCGCGCAGCCCCTTGGTGCGGCCCGCGCGCAGCCGCCGGGCGCGGTGCACCCGCTGCACGCTCTGGACGAGTTGGGGTGCGACGCTGATCGACACGGTGACGGCGACCCCAAGTTCGTACAGCGCTCCGGGCAGCACGCGCAGGGCCCGCTTGGGGTTGGCGAGGGTGTTCGCCGCGCCGACGCAGCACAGCATGCAGGCCAGGCGCAGACCGTCGACGGCGGCCGAGAGCAGGGCCTCCAGGGAGACCGGGCCGCCGAGCCGGATGCCCGCGTACCAGTCGGGCGTCGGGATGTGGGGCAGCGAGAACAGGAAGTGGTCGTGCGGGGTGATGCCGGAGGCGAAGACCGCGCGGAAGACGACGCGGATCGCGACCACGGTGAGCGCCAGGTACAGGTAGTACTTGAAGCCGCGCGCCCAGGGGGCCTCCGTGCGGCGCATGCCGATCACGTAGCCGAGGACGGCGAGGACGAGGAGGAGCAGCAGCGGGTTGTTGGTGCGGCTGACGGCGGTGGCGAGCGCGAGCGCCCACATCCACCAGGCCAGCGGGTGCAGGGTGCGCGGCAGTCTGCGCTCGTCCGCGCCCGGCAGGGCGCCGGACACCGACGAGCGCGCGGCGGCGGTGGTGCGGAGCGCCACCCGCTACTCCGTACGGCGGCGGCGCCGCGCCGCGTGGACGCCCGCGCCGCCGACCAGCAGGACGAGGGCGCCGGTGACGACGGCCGGTACGTACGAGCCGCTGTCGTGGGCGGCGTCGGCGGCCGGGGCGGCGTCGACGACCTCGGTGGACGGCTTGGCCGCGGCCTTGGGCGCGTCGGCGTCGGCGGAGGGCGACGCATCCGTGGACGGGGACGGAGAGGGCGACGGCTTCTTGCTCGCGGAGGGCGAGGGGGGCGTGGTGCGCTTCGGCTTCGGCTTCGGAGCTGGCCGTTCCGTCACCGGCCTTTCGGGAACGGGGTGTTCGGGCGCGGGGCGTTCGGGCGCGGGGCCGGTGTCGGTGCCGGGTGGCAGCGGCTTCGCGGTCTTCGTCTCGTGCGGGGCGGGTGCCCGGCCGCCGGTGGGGCGGGTGTTGTGGGCGCGCAGCTGGTCGGGGGTGACGGTGGGGCGGCCCTGGGTGCCCTCGACGTTGGTGCCGCCGAAGATCCACAGGTCGACGCTGCCCGGCTTGGGCTTGTAGAGCATGGCGCCGAGTTGGCTGTACTTCCAGGTGTTCGCGCCCGGGTCGGCGTGCCAGTAGGACCAGTAGGCGGTGGCGGGCGGGGTGAGGACGCAGTCGTCCTGGGCGGCCGTCGGGAACTGCTTGCCGCCCTTGAAGCCGCTGTAGCCGATGCGGCAGATGAACGCGGGGCCGTCGTGGCCGGTGCCGGTGGTGCGCCAGCCGCCCTGGTTGAGCAGTTCGTAGCCGGTGGTGGGCGTGGTGCCGCAGGAGCGCAGGATCGGCCCGCCCCAGTCGCTGAAGTCGACGGCGAGCACCGCGCCGGAGCGGGTGGTGCACTGGCCGATGGGCCGGGGCGCCGCCGCGGCGGGGACGGTGGTGACGGCCTGCGCGCCGACGGCGAGGGCCAGGGCTCCCACCGCGCCGAGGACGGCGCGCGCCGGCCGGCGGAGCACGGAGCGCCTTTCGTTGCGGCGGATCACAGGGTGCCTCTCGTCATGGCGGCTCATGGGGTGTCTCCCTTGGCGGGGGATCACAGGGTGCCTCCCCTGACGGCGGATCACAGGGCGCCTCCCCTGGCGGCGCGGCGGCGTGCGACGACGACGGTGCGCCATCCGGCGATGCAGAGGGCGAGGGCGGCCAGGGCGAGCCCCGTCGCCTGCACGCCGGTGGAGGCGAGCGGCCCGGTGGGCGTGTCGTCGGACGCGGTGCCGCCGGGGCCGCCGGAGCCGCCGCCGGTCCCGCCGTCGGCGCCGCCGCCAGGGGTGAAGATGTCGGTGCCGCCCCCGTCCGGGGTGCTCCCGGGCCCGCCCGCGGAACCGCCCGGCGGCTGCGGCTCGGTGCCCTCCAGGCTCCGGGCGAGCGTGCCGAAGGAGGTGCCGATCACGCCGCCGAGTGCCTGGGTGGAGGCGCGCACGTCCGAGCCGCGCCGGCCGCCCGCGGCGACGTTGAAGCCGCCGTCGGTGTTCTGCTGGCGTGCCAGGAACTTCCGGGCCTTCTTGATCTGGGCCTTGTACTTCGGTCCTGCCAGGGACAGGCCCTGGACCGCGAGGGCGGTGGAGTTGACGGAGTCGCCGGACGCGCCGCGGAATCCTCCGCTTCGGAGCTGCTTGGAGGCGATCCACTTCAGTGCCTTGGCGACCGCCTTGCCGGACGCGCGGTCCCCCGCGAGGTCCAGGGCCATGGCGGCCATCGCGGTGGAGTCGACCTCGGAGTCGCCGGTCGACGGAATGAGACTCGGCCAGGCGCCCGAGCCGCTGTGCTGGAGGCCGCGCAGATAGGCGACCGGGGTGCGGGCCGCGGCCTTCTCCCCGGCCCGGAGCTGCGCGATCACGCCGAGGGACTGCGAGAACACCGAAGGGGCGTACCGGTAGGCACCCTTGGCCGCGCAGCTGCGGTCGGGGCTCCGGCTCGGCTTCTGGCACACGGCCTTGCCGAGTGCCGCGATCAGGTCGTGCCCGGCGAAGTCGCGCGGGTCGCGGCCGACGGCCTGGGCGAGCACGGCGACCTTGCCGATGGACCCGCCTGCGGCGTGCGAAGTGCCGACGCCCGTCCAGTCGTTGACAGTGCGTCCGCTGCCGCTGGCGTCCTTGCCCCGGCCGTCGAGGAAGTCGACGATGCCGCGCAGGGTGTCGTTGTCGGTGCCGGTGGCGGCGAGGGCGTAGGCGCCGTCGATGGTCAGGCCGTAGTCGGCGAAGCCGGTGCCCGCGGCGTTCTCGTAGTAGTGACCCTGCTTCAAGCGTGCGCCCGACGTGAGGTAGCGCGTGCCCTTCTTCAGGTCGGGGCCCTCGCCGGGGCGCCACGGGGGGTTGCCGCCGGTGGCCGGGGGCTGGGTGGGCTTGGACGGGCCGGTCGGGTCCGTGGGGTCAGTCGGATCGGTGGGATCCGTCGGGTCGGTGGGTGGCTCCGGCCGGTCCGGGCGCTTCGTGGTGAGCGCGGCCAGGCTGGTGCGCGCGCCCGCGACGGCCGCGGCCCAGGTCGGATACAACTCGGCGTCGCGGGCGCCCTCTTCGGCGCCGAAGCCGCCGGGCTTCGTCTGCTGCCGGGACAGCCAGGAGACGGCGGCGTCCGCGCGCACCGTGTCGCCGAGCACGCGCAGCACCTGTGCGGCCCTGCCGGTGGCGTTCACGTCGCCCGTCGTCCCGTCCGGGTAGGCGGCGAAGGCACCGGTCGGGCGCTGCGCGGCGCGCAGGTTCTTGCGGGCCCTGACCACGACGTCGGGGTGCCCGCCCGCCTCCTGGAGGGCGAGGACCGCGTACGGCGTGGTGGCGGGGTCGCTGTACAGGCAGACCTCGCCGTCCCGCATCAGCGTCGCGCTGAAGCCGCCGTCCCTGCACTGGTGCGCGGCGAGGCGCGCGACGGCGTCGGCGGGGGCCTTGCGGCCCGCCCGGTGCAGGGCGAGCACGGCGAGTGCCTGGGTCTCCACGTCGCCCACGGCGGGGAAGTCGCCCTTGGCCACGCAGTCGCCCGTACCGCCCGCGGTGCACATGCTCCGGCCGAGGTCACCGGCCAGGTCGTGACCGCCGAAGGAGTGCGGGTCGCCCTCGGTGCTCTCGGCGAGCAGGGCGAGCAGGGCCGCGCCGAGCGGGCTCGGGGCCTTGTCGGTGCCCTGCGGGTAGGCGAACTCCTCGGTCCGCGCGGCGAGATACGCCTTCATCCGGTCCACGGTGCCGCTCCGGCCGCCGGTGGCCGCGAGGGCGAGGGCGGTGTGCGCCGACTGGTACAGGTTGGCGCTCTCCGCGCCCTCGTCGCGGATGTGGTCGCCCTCGGTGAGCCTGCCCCGCAGCCAGGCGTCGGCGGCCTTGACGTCGACCTTGCCGGGCTCGACGACGGGCGGGTGGTCGCCGGGGTCCGTCCCGCCTCCGGCGCGGACCTCGGCGGGGGTGAACTCCGGCCCGCCGGTGGAGCCGCCCACGTCGGTGGGCCCGAACACCCAGGCCTCGACGGAGCCGTGCTTGGGCTTGTGGCTCATGGCGCCGAGCGGACTGTACGTCCAGTGGTCCTGGCCGGGCGGGGCGATCCAGTACGACCAGTAGGCGGTGGCGGGCGGCGTGAGCCTGCACGCCTCCTGGGCGGGCTTCGGGTGCGGCGTGCCCGACTTGAACTCCTTGTGCCCGAGGCGGCAGATGAAGGCGGGCCCGTCGTGCTCGGTGCCCGTCGTCGTGAACCCCGCCTCGTGCAGCAGGTCGTAGCCCGTGGTCGGGGTGGCGTCGCAGCCGCGGACGACCTTGCCGCCCCAGTCGGAGAAGTCCACCGCGACGACGGCGCCCTTGGTGGCGGTGCAGCGGGACAGCGGATCGGCCGCTGCGGGGACGGCGCCGGTGAGCACCAGGGTCCCGCCGCCCAGCGCCGTCGCGGCCGCGCACAGCAGCGCGACGCAGCGCGTACGGACACTCCGTGCGCTCCGGGGACCCGAGCGACCCCGGACGCCCTCGACGCCCCGGCCCGGTCTGCTTCCGTGCCCCACCACTGCCCCCCTGGGCGTCGGCCACAGCGGAGTTCACGTGTTGGGCGGCCCGGGGCCGCGGCCCGCGAGGAGAAACCGTCCGAACCACGCCGTAGTCCGCGACGGCGTCAATCGTCTGTCCTCAGGCCAGGTGATCCGGCTCGCCCGCCGGGCACTTGACGTGTTCGGCGAACCTACGGTTGCGGGTCAGCGCCGGATTTCGACCGGCTTCCCCTGGTGACTGAGCTTGGAATTCGGCCGAATTAGAGCACAGTTGCGAACGAGGTGGCAAGGGTGTGCGGGTTGTGTGGGGTTCGAGTACCGTCCTGTGCTGCCGAGTGGGGGAATCTGGTGCGAATCCAGAGCTGACGCGCAGCGGTGTGGACCGGCGAGGTGCCGGGCCGAGCCCGAATGCCCAACCGGCGCTGCACCAACGGACGTCGAACCCACGCGCTCGGGCGACGGCCGCGTGTCGTCCGGTACGGGTCCGCCCTCGCGGGAGCTCCGGTCGCGGAGGGACGTGAGGCCGCCGCCCCCTCTCCCAGGAGGCCCCGACATGACCCCCACCGCAAGCGCCCCGGCACCGGCCCGCGCCGCCCGCCGCACCCTGCTCGCCGCAGCTGCCACCTTCGGCGCCCTCGGCGCCCTGCTCCTCACGGCGGTCCCCGCGACCGCCACGTCCACGCCCGCGCAGATAGCCACGTCCAAGACCAACGGCGTGTCGTACCTCAGATCCCTCCAGGGAGCCGACGGCTCCTACGCGGGCGCGGGCCTGTCCAACGAATGGGCGTTCTCGGCGTTCGCCGCCGCGGGCACCGCGGCCGTCGACGTCACCCCGGGCGGCGACACCTCGAAGAACGCCCGCACCGTCTACCGCGACCACCTCGCCGCAGCTTCCTGGCCCGGCACCTCACCCGTGGTCACGGACTTCGAACGCGGCATCATCAACGCCTACTCCGCGGGCATCGACCCGGCCCGGGTGTCGGCGAGCCGCAACCTGATCGCCGACACGTACGCGTACTGGCAGAACTCCGCACCCGGCTACTGGGGTTCGCCGACCAACTTCAACGGCACGGTGTTCGCGCTGATCGCCCTCGGCGGGGCGAGGACCCAGGCCGGGGCCCAGCGGGTGCCGGGGCCGCTGCTCGACCGGTCCGTCGCCACGGTCCGCGCCAACCAGCACGACGACGGCGGCTGGAACTTCGAGAAGGCCGAGGGCGACCCCGCGAAGCTCGCCGCCGTGAGCGACATCGACATGACGGGCGCCGCCATGGCCTCCCTGTGCGTGTCCGGGGTGCCCGCGACCGACCCCGCCGTCACCCGGGCGAAGGCGTTCCTGAAGTCGAAGCTCATCAACAACTCCGGTGCCTTCAACGCCATGTTCGGCGTCAACACCGACTCCAACGGCTGGGCCGTCTCCGGCCTGAACGCCTGCGGCATCAACCCGCAGACCGGCGACTTCCTCACCCCCGCGGGAAGGACGCCGGTGGACTTCCTGATCGCCCAGCAGTTCAAGCCGGGCGGCGGCTTCAAGTACGTGCCGAGCGACACCGCGCCGTCGGCGTACGCCTCCATCGACGGGCTGCGCGCGGTGGCGGGCGGCGGCTTCGTCACCGCTCCCCCGGCCCCGGCCACCGCGGGCGCCACCCGCTGGGTGTCCACCGCCGACTTCACCCCGGGCACCCCCGCCGACCTGGCCCTGACGGTCGACGACGGCACCTCCCTCAAGGTCTGCTCGGTCTCCTTCACACCGACCGCGGCGACCACCACCCTCGGCGCGGTCCTGGACGCGGCGGGCGCCTCGGCCACCCCGGCGAACTGCGTCACGTCGGTCACGCCCGGCAGCGGCACCGGCACGATCACCGCTGTCAACGGCAAGGCCAACAGCGGCGGTTCGACGTGGAAGGCCGCGGTCGACGGCGGCGCGGCGGCGACCGCGACCCGGAACAAGGTGATCCGGCTCGGTGACACGATCTCCCTGCGGTACGGCGGCTGACGGCACCCGCGGCTACTTCCCGCGCCGCAGCTCCGCCCGCAGATGGTGCTGCAACGGCTGCCCGACGGCCGCGAGGTCGTGCGTGAACGTGAGCAGGCCGTCGTCGCCCAGGGTGTAGCGGCGCCGGGTGGCGTCGACCTCCTTGGCGGTGGCGGTCCGGGCCACCTGGTCCGCGGCCAGGTCGACCGTGGTGCCGGACACACGGCCCACGGCGACCTCCGCGATGCCCGTCGGCTGGGTGATCAACGCCTCCACCCGGCCGTCGGGCCCCAGCCGCCACCAGCCGCTCTCGCGGGCGGACGGCCGCAGCGCCGCCCCGTCCGCGGCCACCAGCCACGCGCGGGCGTCGTAGCGCAGGAACGGCCGGCCGTCGTGGCTGAACGTCACCTCCTGCGCGTACGTGAAGTCCTCGGCGAGGGTCGGGTACGTGCCGCGGCCCCTGCCGTGCCAGGTGCCGAGGAGGCCGAGCACCGGCGCGAGCAACGGATGCGGCGCGGGCGCCTCGTCCGGGCGCAGGCTGTCGGGGTACGGGAGGTCCGGTACGGCGTCGAACACGCGGGGGCTCCTGGAGGTTCGGGGTTCGCGGTGGTGCGGGATGCAGCCTAGGGCCCAGTGACCCATGGCTCCTCGGCCGAGCCCGCTCTCACCCGCCGAGCCCGCTCACCCGCAGTGTGATGTTGAGCCGCCCGGCGAGTCCGAGGCCGGGCGGCGCCGTGTCCGCGTACACCTTCGGCACCCCGTGGTAGGCGAGCCGCGAGGGCCCGCCGAACACCATCAGGTCGCCGCTGCGCAGTTCGATGTCCGTGTACGGCCGGCCGCGCGACTCGGTGGTGCCGAAGCGGAAGACGCAGGTGTCGCCGAGGCTCAGCGACACGACGGGGGCCGTGGACTGCTCGTCGCTGTCGCGGTGCATGCCCATGCGGGCGTCCGCGCCATAGAAGTTGATCAGCGCGATGTCGTACGCGGGGGTCGGGGCGCCGTCGTCGTGCGCCGTGCCGCCGACGCCGTACGCGGCCGTCCCGCCGTCGGGGAACGCCGCCCGCACCGCCGTCCGCCCGAGGTCCGCGAGCCACGCGGGCATGGGCTTCACCGGTGCGCCGTCCCCGTCGACGGCGGTGCGCGCGTAGCCGTACGGGTACCAGTGCCATCCCAGGCACACCTGCCGGGCGGTCATGGTGCCGCCGCCGGGCAGGTGGACCGTGCGCAGGCCGGCCGGGGGCCGCGCCCAGGCACGGCACGCCTCGACGAGTGCGCGCTGCCGGGCGGGAGCGAGCCAGTCCGGCACGTGGACGGCGCCCGGACCCGGCTCGGCGCGCTCGCGCGGGAACAGCTCGCCGGTCACCGGCGGCGCACCGCCCGCAGGATCACGAACTTGCGGTTGCTCGCGACGACGTCGACGTTGCCGTTGCCGAAGAGCCGCTTGAGGCGCACGTGGTAGCCGAGGTGCCGGTTGCCGACAACCCACAGCTCACCGCCGGGGCGCAGGGCCGCCCGCGCCCCGCGGAACATGCGCTGGGCGGTGGCGTCGGTCGTCGCCTGATGGCTGTGGAAGGGCGGGTTGTTCAGGACCAGGTCGACGGAGTCCGGCTCCATCGCCGTCAGGGCGTCCCCGGCCACGAACTCCGCCTTGGCGCCCGCGCCGGTGTTCGCACGGAAGGTGGCCTCGGCGGAGGCGACGGCCTGGTACGACTCGTCGACGAAGGTGACCCGGGCGTCCGGGGCGGCGACCGCCGCCGCCGTGCCGAGCACGCCGTTGCCGCATCCCAGGTCCACGACGTGCGCACCGCCGCGGCCGGTCGGCAGGTGCTCCAGGAAGAAGCGGGTGCCGATGTCCAGGCGCTCGGCGCAGAAGATCCCCGCGTGGTTCACGGCCGTCAGGCCCGCGCCCGCGCCCGCGTCGCCGGGCAGGACGTAGCTGCGCGGCCAGGGGCTCGGGCCCGGCCGCAGGTCCGGGTCCGGGGTGCTGAGGATCAGGCGTGCCTTCTGCCGGGCGAGGGACGTGCGGGTCGGTCCGACGATCCGCTCGAAGAGTTCCAGGGTCGAGGTGTGGATCTCGGTGACCATGCCGGTGCCGACGACCACGCTGTCCGCGTGCAGGGCCGGGGCGATCCGGTGGAGCTGGTCCTCCAGGAGCGCCAGGCTCTTGGGCACCCGGACCAGGAGCACGTCGACGCGCTCCGGCGGGGTGTCCCTGGTCGTCGAGAGCCGGATCCCGTCCGTGGGGCGGCCGGCGCGGGCGAGGTTGGCGAGGGTCGCCTGCCGGGCGAGGTGGGAGTCGGTGATCTGCACCGGCCGGTGCGCGGCGAGGGCGGTGGTCAGGGCTCCCCAGCGGTCCCCGACGACGGCCACCGTGCCGTCCAGGTCCACCGGTCCACCGGTTCCCGCCCCGGGCGCCGGTCCACCGGTTCCCGCCCCGGGCCCGGCGCCCGCGAAGGCCTCAGGGACCTCGCCCGCCAGGTGCCGCAGCAGATAGGCGTCGGCCGCGGACCAGGCGCGCAGTCGGTCCCGCGGGTCCTCGGGGAAGCGGGTGAGGTCGTACTCGCCCCATGACGTGCTCAAACGGTTCATCGTGCCCTCAGGCTAACGGAGCGCCGACGACACCTCGCCCGGCCACCGGCCGGGACCTCATCCCGCCAAGTGCAGGGCCCCCACCAGGCCTGCCGCGACGAGGGCCCCGGTGACCAGGACGTGCGCGCCGGGCGGAAGGCCGCGCGGGGACCCGCCCGCGGTGGCCGCGACGTCCTCGTCGAGGCGCTCGGCGCGCGCCAGCCACTCGTGGGGCGGCCGGTCCGGCAGGACCACGCGCCAGGGCTGGCGCGGGTCGTACTCGACGACGGCACGGCCCCGGTGCAGCAGGTCCTGTACGTCGAGGGGGTGGCGCACCTCGACCCGGAACGGACGGCGGCCCTCCGGGACGACGGTCAGGTCGAAGGCGAACAGGGCACCGGTGGCCCGCGGGTCGAGGACGAGCCTGCCGGACTCCCCGTGCACGGACCGCACCGAGTGCACCAGGGCGGGCGCGTAGGCGCGCGGACCCCCCGGGCGCAGCCCGGACGCGGCGCCGCCGTGCCCGTGCTCGGCGACCGCGCCCAGGAGGGTGAGCGCGAACGCGGTCGTGGTCAGGCCGACGTACAGGAGCCAGCCTGGCCCGTCGACGACACCCTCGGCGAGCGCGGCGAACGCCAGGCCCACGACGGCGGCACCGAGCAGCACGTCCAGGGCGAGGAAGCGGCGTACGGAGTGCCTCATGCCGGGGTCCTCACGGCGGCTGTCCGGGGCCTCATGGTGAGCGCAGCATGCGTCGTCGGGGCACCGCGACCCGGGTGCGCCCCGGGTCGGCGGGGCGGCCGCGGTCGTACACGGCGAGCACCGGCCGGTCCAGGGCGGCGCGGTCCACGACCACGGGCACGGCGTGGCGGGCGCCCCGGGTGTCGTGGAAGACGACGGTGACCTCGCCGCGCCTGCCGCGCACCGGGCGCCAGCCCTCCAGGCGTGCCTCCGCCGTGCTGAACTCCGCGCGCAGCCTGCGCAGCGCGGCCGTCCTGCGCAGGCTGACGGCGCCGCCCCACAGGGCGATGAGACAGCCCGCGGCGGCCACCGCGAGGAGGAATGTCAGCCAGAAGGAGACGGAGTGCCGCCCCGCGGGCACGACGAGCATGAAGTCGGTGACCGTGCCGTAGTCGACCCGGCCGTCGGCCACCGCGTCGTGCCAGCCCGCGGCGGCCCCGGACGCGCTCAGGGCGATCACCGCGCCCGCCGTGGCCCGGTGCAGGAACCGCGCGGCGACGAAGCCGAGCAGCGCGGCGGAAGCGACGCCGAGCTCCGGCGCCATCGCCGCGAACTGGTCGCTGCCGCAGCCCTCGCCGTCGCACTCCCACATGACGGTCGTGACGTCGTAGGTGCTGAGGTGCCATACGAGCCAGACCTGAAGGGCCAGCAGCGCACAGGCGAATCCGCGCAGCGTCAGGCCATAGGTCTTCCGGCTCAACTCCCGCCCCTGTCTCGCTGGTCCCGCGGCGGCGCGGCGGCCTCCGCGCGAACAATGTCCGTGCAGGTTACATGCTGTCCGGGGTGGTCACCATGCCGCTTCCGGCCGGTCCCGGGCGCCCCGTCCCGCGGCCCCTCGGCGGGGCCCCGGCTCCGGCCCGCTCAGCCGCGGTCGAACCAGGTGGGGCTGTCCGCCATCGCCTGCTTGATCCGGAACAGACCGGTCTCGTGCAGGTCGGGCAGCGCGTCGAGCGCGAACCAGCCGACCTCCAGGGACTCGTCGTCGTTCACGCGCGGCTCGCCGTCGCCCACGGCCCGGCAGCGGATCGTGATGTCCATGAACTGGCAGACGTCCGCGTTGGGGTAGGTGACCGGCTTGAGGGCCTCCACCAGGACCACCCGCTCGGCGACGCAGCGCACGGCCGTCTCCTCGTAGACCTCGCGCACGGCGCACTCGGCGGGCTGCTCACCCGGCTCCGGGATGCCACCGATGACGGACCACTTGCCGTTGTCGGCCCGCCGGCCGAGGAGCACCTGGCCCGCGTCGTCGAAGACGATCGCGGTGACTCCGGGCAGCCAGAGGAGTTGGTGGCCCGCGTCGGCGCGGAGGGTGCGGATGAAGTCAGGGGTAGCCATGCGGCGACCCTAACCGGCGCTCCCGGTGCGGCGTCGGGCGATCACCCAGCCGACACCTGCGGCGCCCACCAGTGCGAGGACCAGTTCGGGCCAGGCGCCGACGCGGGTGGCGGGCGTCAGGGAGCTGCGCTTCGGCACATCGGCGACCAGCGACTCGGCGGTGAACATCCCAGTGCGCTGGGCGATCGTGCCGTCCGGGCGGATCACCGCGCTCACGCCGCTGGTCACGGGGACCATGACGGCACGGCCGTGCTCGACGGCCCGCACGCGGTCTATGGCCAGTTGCTGGTACGTCATCTGGCTGCGCTCGAACGTGGCGTTGTTGCTGGGTACGGAGAGGATCTCGGCGCCTTCGCGCACCTGGTCCCTGACCACGTCGTCGAAGGCGGCCTCGTAGCAGGTGACCGGGCCGATCCCGGTACCCGCCATGTCGAACACCACCGGGTCGTCGCCGGGCTCGAAGACACCGGCGCGGTCGACGTCGGAGCTGAAGAGACGGAAGAAGCCGCGGTAGGGCATGTACTCGCCGAAGGGCTGGAGGTGCCGCTTGTCGTACACGGCGCCGGGGCCGGTCCTCGGGTCCCACAGGATCTGCCGGTTGCGCGGCTTGCCGTCCTCCGCCGTGACGACGGCGCCGACCGAGACGGGGGCGCCGATGGCCTTGGCGGCCTTGTCGATCACGGCGTGGGCGTCGGCGTTCGTGTACGGGTCGATGTCCGAGGAGTTCTCCGGCCACAGGACCAGATCGGGCTGCTTCATCTTGCCCGCCCTGACCTCGGCGGCGAGGCGCAGGGTCTCGCGCACGTGGTGGTCGAGGACCGCGCGCCGCTGGGCGTTGAAGTCGAGACCCATGCGCGGCACGTTGCCCTGGATCACGGCGACGGTGGCGGTGCCGTGCTCGGCGGCGGTGGACACCAGCGGAGTGGCGGCCGCGCCCGCCACCACCGGGGCGAGGGCGAGCGCCGCGGACGTCACGAGGGCCCGGTCGCGCGCGTGGCGGTCGGCCACGAGCCGGCGTACGACGTCGCCGAGCCCGAAGCCGCAGAGGACCACGGCGAAGCCGAGCAGCGGGGTGCCGCCGAGCGCGGCGAGCGGCAGGAACAGGCCGTCGGGCTGGCTGAAGGCGACCTTGCCCCAGGGGAAGCCCTCGAACGGGAAGCGCGCCCGTGCCGCCTCCCCCACGATCCACACGCCGCCGGCCCACACCGGCCACGCCGGCAGCCGGGACACGAGGGTGATGCCCAGGCCGCTCAGGCCGAGGAACACAGACTCGGCCACGGCGAGCGCGATCCACGGCACCGGCCCCACGTCGACGCCCGTGAAGGACAGCAGGGGGAGGAAGTAACCGAGCCCCATGAGCATGCCGAGGCCGAAGCCCGCCCTGGGCCGCCGCCCGTGCAGCACGGAGCCGAGCAGGGCGAACGCGAAGGGCGCGAGCCACCACAGCTCGCGCGGGGCGAAGCTCAGATAGAGGAGCACTCCGGAGAGCACGGCCGCACCGGCCGGAACAAGCCGTCGTTTCAGCCGCTCGGCACGCGTGTCCGGTCCGGGCTGCGGTGCGGTCTGCTCGGACGCGTCGGTGGGAACGGCGGTGGCGGTCACTCGGGGAGTGTACGGCGCGTCACCTGGACACCGACAGCGCGGCCTGCGGGCCCTCCACGGCTGCCCCGAAGACTCCTTTCCCCGCCCCGGACGGATCGTTCCTGCGCAAGATGTCCCCATCTGGTGTCCGCAGCCGCTAGCGTGGTCCTACGTCCCTGACGTGCGTCAAGAACCAGCCAGGCACTCGGGACCGTCACACATCGGGGGGCGACGGGTGACGTCGAGAAAGATCACTGCGGCAGCCGCGACCGCCGCCGGGTCCCGCAGGTGGCGGGGGGCCGCGGGCTCCGCACCGACCGCTGCCACCGCCGACAGCCTGGGCATGGCGATCCTCGCGGCCTGCGCGGCGTGGGTCCTGATCACGACCGGTGTGCGGGGCGGCAGGCCCGACGGGATACTGCTCGCCGTCCTCGCGGTGGCGGCCGGGTACGCGGGCGGGCGCATCGCGGGCGCGCTGCTGCCGGTCGCCGCGCCCTGCGCGGGCGCGCTCGGCGGGATCGCGCTCGCGGCGGCCGCGCCGCACGTCACGCCGGGGCCCGTCAGTTCCTCGCCGCTCGGCCCCGTCGGCGCCACGGCGGCCCTGCTGGCCCTGGCCGCGGGTGCGGCCTGCTGTGCGGCGTGGGCGGCGCGCGGGGCGCTGCGGACCTGGCTGCGGCTGCTCGCGGCGGGGGTCGTGGTGGCGGCGGCGCTGCTGGGTTCGTCGGCCGGGGTGATCGCGTCCGCCGGGATCGTGCTGTGTTCACTCGCGACGGCGCTGATGCGGCGCAGGGGGCTCGTGCTCGCCGGGCTCGCGCTGACCGCGGCCGTGGTGGCGGGGCTCGCCTGGACCGTGGCGGCCAGGGTGCTGCCCGAGGGGCTCGCCACGTCCCTGGAGGGGCAGCTCGGGCCGTTCCGGGTGCGGATGTGGCGGGACGCCGAGGCGCTCGCCGCGGACCACCCGGCTCTCGGCGTGGGTCCGGGGCGGTTCGGCGAGACGTCGCCCGCGGTCACCGAGGGCCTCCTCGCGGACGCCAAACCGCATTCGGCGCTGCTCCAGCAGGCGGCCGAGCAGGGGTTCGTGGGCGTCGCGCTGCTCGCGGCGGCCTTCGGCTGGCTGCTGTTCGCCCTGTGGCGCTCGCCGCGGTCCACGCAGGTCGTCCTCACGGCGGGCGCGACCCTGACGGCGCTCGCGCTGGTGGCGGCGGTCGGCAACGCCCTGAGCGTGACGTCCGTGACGGTGGGCGCGGGGCTGCTCGCGGGCATCACCACGGCACGGCCTCTGGAGGACGCGCAGGAGCAGGTCAGGCCGGGGCGCTCCCGGCCGTCCGGAGCCGGTCGCGGATGATGCGGACGGCGGCCTCGGCGTTGTCCACGGTGACGGTGAACTTGCGGCCGTCGCCAAGCATCAGGACGACGCCCTCACCGCGTCGGACGACGACGGCGGTGCCCTGCTCGGGCCGCCAGCGGTAGCCCCAGCCGCCCCAGTGCCGGGGCGTGACGGCGGGTACGAACTCCGCACCGACGACGTGCGACAGCAGGATGCGGCGGCGCGGCACCCCGATGTGGCCGCAGCGCACTTCCAGGGAGTCCGCGTCGACCTTCACGGCGACGTGCACGAAGGCGAGCGTGCCGAACAGGATGAGCAGGCCGACGGCGATGCAGCCGACGATCGACATGATCAGCGGCAGGATGCCGGAGGGCCAGAGGGCCTCGACGGCCAGGTCGATGCCCAGGGCCAGACAGGCGGCACCGCCACAGGCCAGCAGCCACTGACCGCGGTTCCGCGCGCGTCCGGTCCAGATCTCGGTGTGCTCCGAGCTGACCCGCTCGCTGGGGGCGTGGTCCGTCATGGAGTCGAGAGTACGCACGTTCCGCCCCGAAGGCACGGCGTCGCGGAACGACACCGCCGCGGCGCGGGGCTCGGGACGGCTGCGGCCTGGTGTCGGGGGTGCCGGGGCGGGGGTGCTGCGGGTTGCGCCACACGCGTGGCGCGGGGCGGGCCCCGGTGGCCGTCGCCCGGACATCGCCGTCGGCCGCTCAGGTCGGCCGCCCGCCCCCGCGGTCAGGACTTCAGGACCGGGGCGGTGGCCGCGAGGAGGCGGCCCTCGGCGTACGTGTGGGCCGCGCGCGGGAGGGGCGCCTCGTGGCCGCCGAGGAGGACCGTGAGGGTGCCTTCGGTGCCCGTGCTCCTTGCGGTGCTTCCGGTGCTCCCGGTGCGCTCGGGTGCGGCCGGGGCCGGGTCCTGGGCCGAGACGGCGCCGCGTTCGCGGATCCGGCGCAGGGCCTGGGCGACGACGGCTCCCGCGGAGCCGTACAGGACCAGGGGCGGCCGGTCCGGCTGCTGTACGGCGGCCCGGATGCGCTCCGCCACCAACTCGTAATGGGTGCAGCCAAGGACGACGGCCCTTACATCGGGCGGGGTGAGGGCCGCGGCGGCCTCGACGGTCCGCGTGATCGCGTCCTCGTCGGCCTCCTGCACGGCGTCGGCGAGGCCGGGGCAGGGCACCTCGGTCACGGACACGCCGCCCGCGAACTCCTCGATGAGACCCCGCTGGTAGGGGCTGCCGGTGGTGGCGGGCGTGGCCCAGATGGCGACGGGGCCCCCGTCGGCCGCCGCGGGCTTGATCGCCGGGACCGTGCCGATGACGGGCAGGCCCGGTTCGAGGCGGGCGCGCAGGGCGGGCAGGGCGTGCACGGACGCGGTGTTGCAGGCCACGATCAGCGCGTCCGGCCGGTGCGCGGCGGCGGCCTCGGCGGCGGCGAGGGCCAGTTCCGTGATCTGCTCCGGGGACTGCGGACCCCAGGGCATCGTGTCCGGGTCGGACGACAGGACGAGGTCCGCTTCCGGGTGCAGCCGGCGCACCACGGCGGCCGCGGCGAGCAGTCCGATGCCGGAGTCCATCAGCGCGATCTTCACCCGGTCACCTTAGACGATGGGCCGGACAAGCCCGGCGGGGTGGGGCAGACTGCGGCGGATGAGCGTCGTTGTGTGGATCGCCGCCGCCTCGTTCGCCGGCTGGCTGTGGATGCTGGTGGGGCAGGGCTTCTTCTGGCGTACGGATCTGCGCCTGCCGCCGCGCGCGGAGCCGGAGCACTGGCCTTCGGTGGCCGTCGTCGTCCCCGCGCGGGACGAGGCCGAGGTGCTGCCGACGAGCCTGCCCTCGCTGCTCGCGCAGGACTATCCGGGGCACGCCGAGGTGTATCTCGTCGACGACGGCAGCACCGACGGCACCGGCGAGCTGGCCCGGGGCCTCGCGGAGCGGACCGGCGGGCTCGCCCTGACGGTGACGTCGCCGGGCGAGCCGCCCGCGGGCTGGACCGGCAAGCTCTGGGCGGTGCGGCACGGAATGGAGCGGGCACGCGCGCGTGCGGCGGGACGGCACACGGACGCGGGGCCCCAGGCGGGCGCGGAGTCCCCCACGGACGCGGGGTCCCACACGGACGCGGAGCCGCACACGGACGCGGGGCCCCACGTGCCCGCCCCCGAGTATCTGCTGCTCACCGACGCGGACATCGCCCACGCCCCCGACAGCCTGCGGACGCTGGTGGCCGCGGCCCGGACCGGCGGCTACGACCTCGTCTCGCAGATGGCCCGGCTGCGGGTGGCGAGCGGATGGGAGCGCCTGATCGTCCCGGCGTTCGTGTACTTCTTCGCGCAGCTCTATCCGTTCCGCTGGATCGGCAGGAAGGGCGGCCGGACCGCCGCGGCGGCGGGCGGATGCGTGCTGCTGCGCGCGGACGCCGCCGAACGGGCCCGGGTCCCCGACGCCATCCGGCACGCGGTCATCGACGACGTGGCGCTCGCGCGGGCGGTCAAGCGCACGGGCGGGCACATCTGGCTGGGGCTCGCCGACCGGGTCGACAGCGTGCGCCCCTATCCGCGCCTCGCCCATCTGTGGCGGATGGTGGCGCGCAGCGCGTACGCGCAACTGCGGCACAGTCCCGCGGTGCTCGTGGTGACGGTCGCCGGGCTGGCGGTGGTGTATCTGGCACCACCGGTGACGCTGGTCGCGGGGATCGCCACGGGCAGCGCGGGCGCCGCGGTGTTCGGCGGTCTCGCCTGGCTGGTGATGACGGCGACGTACCTGCCGATGCTCCGCTACTACCGCCAGCCCCTGTGGCTCGCCCTCACGCTGCCCGCCACCGCGTTCCTCTACCTCCTGATGACGGTGGACTCCGCCGTGCAGCACTACCGGGGGCGCGGCGCGGCCTGGAAGGGCCGCACCTACACCCGTCCCGGCACGACCGCGCCGGAGGAGTCCCGCCCCTGACCCCAGCTCAGGGGCGCGCGGTCACTTGCGGCCCGGCGTCCAGTTCATGCCCCAGCCGTAGGCGTAGTCGATGGTCCGCTGCGGGCTGACCCCGCGCTCGGGGACGAGGTAGCGGGCCTCGCGCTGCACGGTGAGTTCGCCGTTGGTGTTGGTGATCAGTGCGAGGGCGCAGACCGTGGAGGGCACCGTGCACTCGTCGAGGGAGAACTCGATCGGTGCGCCGTGCTGCGGGGTCAGGGTGACCGTGGCGTTCAGGTCGGCGAAGCTGCGCGCGCCCTCGTAGATGGTCACGAAGATGACCAGGCGCTTCAGCTCCTGGGAGTGGTCGAGGTTGACCGTGAGGTTCTCGCCGGTGGAGACGGCGCCGGTGCGGTCGTCGCCGTCGAGGAGGATGTACGGCGGCTGGTGCAGGGCGCCGAAGGCGTTGCCGAGGGCCTGGACGACTCCCTTGCGGCCGTCGGCGAGTTCGAACAGCGCGCACAGGTCGAGGTCGAGGTCCGCGTGCATGGCCACGGCGCGCCCGAGTTTGCTGGCCCAGCCCTTGAACTGCTTGCGCACCTCCCAGTTGAGGTTCACCCGCAGCGCGCCGGACGTGCCGCCCTGCTTGGTCAGCGAGACCGAGGGCGCGTCCTTGGTCAGCGTGACCTTGGTGAGGCGCACCGGCTGCGCGGGCGCCGCGGCGGGCGGCGGCGGGGACACGGGGGCGGGCGCCGCCACCGGGGGCGCTACGGGAGGTGCGACGGGCGGCGCGGGAGCCGCCGCCGGGGCCGGGGCCGGTACGGACGCCGGGGCGGGCGGGGCCGCCTGCTGGGGCTCGTCGACCGTGATGCCGTAGTCGGTCGCGAGGCCTTCGAGGCCGCTGCTGTAGCCCTGGCCGACGGCACGGAACTTCCACGCGCCCTGCCGGCGGTAGAGCTCACCGAGGACGAAGGCCGTCTCCACGGTGGCGTCCGCGCTGTCGTACCGGGCGATCTCCGCGCCGCTCGCCGCGTCGACGACCCGGATGTGCAGTCCGGGGACCTTGCCGAACGAGCCGCCGTCGGAGGAGGCGGCGAGGACCACCGTCTCCACGGCGGGCTCCACGCGCGCGAGGTCGACGACGAGCGAGTCGGTCACGCCGCCGCCCGCGGACCGCTTGCCCTCGTGGCGCACCGCGCCCGAGGCGTGCGTCGCCTGGTTGTAGAACACGAAGTCGGCGTCCGAGCGCACCTTCCCCGTCGCGCCGAGCAACAGCGCGGAGGCGTCCGCGTCCGGCACCCCGGGGCCCGACCCCCACCCCAATTCGACCCGCACCGAGGGTGCCTGCACGGGAACATTCGAACCTTTGGCCATTGACATGTATGCCCCCATCACAAGTTGCCGGGTCCGGCCGGGCCGCCGTTGCGTTCCCACCCAACCTATTACCTGGCATTCGCAGCGGTGCACGGGCGGTCCCCACCACGTACTCCGGACGGCCGGAGGAGGCCGGCGGAACGCCGGAACGCCAGCTGCGCGACAGCCGCGGGACCCGCGCCGGTCGACCGCGGGTAACCCCCGTGGACGCCATCGCGAGCAACCCGCGTAGACCGCCGCATTTACACGATCCCTACGTCGCATCACGACCGATTTTCCCAAGTTCGCTCGCATTGGGGATCGGCAACCCCTGCCGACACGCAAAACAACCCTCTTATCGGTCTCCCCAACCAGCACATCAAGGGCTTAACTTATGGAGCATGACCTCCCCCCGCTCCACCTATGGCGGCGGTTACTACTCCGCGCCGTCCTTCCCGGACACCCCGATCTACGACTCCCTGGTCGCCGAGCGGGGCACCCCGCAGATCGCCCCGATCCGGGTCCCCTCCGCGTACGACTCGGGCAGTCACCTCCCCGCCCTCCCGGCCCTGCCCGCCCTGCCCTCGGGCCCGTCGATGTCCGCGGGCCCCTCGATGCATCCGGCGGCCGCCATGGCCCCCGCGCCGATGCCCGCGGCCGCGCACCCCAACCCGGCGTACGGCTACGCCCCCGCCCCGCAGCCCGCTCCGCTGCAACAGGCCCCGGCGCCGTACATCCCGCAGCAGGCCGGAGGACCGCGCGGCTATCCGGGCCCGCAGCAAGGGCGCCCCATGGGCAACACGGGGTACGAGGCGATGCGCCCCGCGCAGCCCCGCCCGGCCCCGGCTCCGCACGAGGACCCGTACAACCGGCAGTACCGCGGCTACTGATCGGCTGCGGCCTTCCCTGTCAGTGCCTGCTGGCAGGATGGCCGCATGCCGATTCCCGCGCTCCACTCGCTGCACATCCACCCGCTGAAGGCGGCCGGGGGGCACGCTCCGCGTGAGGCCGCCGTCGAGCCCTGGGGGCTCGCGGGTGACCGGAGATGGGTGTTGGTCGACAGCGCGGGCAAGGCCGTGACGCAACGGCCCCATCCGCGGCTCGCGACGGTCGCCGTCGAGCTCCTGCCCGACAGCGGCATACGCGTGTCCGCGCCCGGAAGCCCGCCGCTCGCCGTCGCCGTGCCGGAGCCCGGGGCGACGGTGCCCGTGCAGTTCCCGCGGGACAAGGCCGAGGGAGTGCCCGCGGGGCCCGTCGCGGACGCCTGGTTCAGCGCGTTCCTCGGCCTGGACGTCCGCCTGTGCCACCTGGACGACCCGGCGACCCGGCGCCCCGTCGTCGCGGGGTACGGCCGCCCCGGCGAGATGCTCTCCTTCGCCGACGCCCTGCCGCTCCTGCTCACGACGCTCTCCTCCCTCGACGCCCTGAACTCCCTGATAGCGCAGGGCGACCACCCGGACGAGGGCCCGCTGCCCATGAACCGCTTCCGGCCGAACGTGGTGGTGGCGGGGACGCCCCCGTGGTCGGAGGACGACTGGTCGCGCCTGGCCGTCGGCGACGTGGTGTTCCGGGTGGCCAGGAAGTGCGCGCGGTGCGTGGTGACCACCACCGACCAGCGCACCGCGGAGCGCGGCAAGGAGCCGCTGCGCACCCTCGCCCGCCACCGCCGCGTCGGTGACCAGCTCCTCTTCGGACTGCACCTCGTGCCCGAATCGACCGGAACCCTTCGCGTCGGCGATCCGGTGAAGATCCTCGAATGAACGGGCGGGCCCCGGGGAACTCGACGTCGGGGGAAGGACGTTGAAGTACCTGGCGCGGTCGGGTGGACGCGGAAGGGGTGCAGGACTGTGCGAGCGATCACCGGACTCTGGCGCTGGCGCCACAACCCGCTGCGTCGTCCCACCGACATCGCCGAGGCCTGGACGGCCCTGGTCGCCCTCTTCCTGATCCTGGTCGCCGCCCCGGTGACCGGCGCGGTCACGGGCCTGCTGACGCACGACGCGCTGCAACGCGCGGTCACCGCCCAGCGCGAGGCCCGCCACAGCGTCACCGCCACGGTCCTGCAACGCCACGACCGGCCGCCCCTCGACCCCGACCCCGAGACCTCCTCCGCCCGCGACGCGCACCGCCGGGTCCTCGCGAGCTGGAGCGCCCCCGACGGCTCCGGGCACACGGGCACGGTCGCCGTCAACCTCAAGTCCCCGCACCCCGGCGACCGGTTCCGCATCTGGACCGACGCCGAGGGCCACGTCGTCGGCCGCCCCCTGGACGCCGCGACAGCGACGACGCACGCCGCCCTGGCCGGCTTCGGCGCCGCCCTGGTCTGCGGCGGCCTAGTCGAGGGCGGCAGGCGCCTGGTCGTCTGGCGCCTGGTCCGCCGCCGCTACGCACGCTGGGACCAGGCCTGGAACAACGCGGGCCCGGACTGGGGCAGGGCGGGCACGGGCGCCTGAGCAGGCGGGATCCACGGCCACCGGCCCGGCCATCGGGTCAACTCGCCCTCCCCTCGCGCGCTACGGTGGACCGGGCGAACTCTTCGGCCTCCTTGCGCGCGGGCGCGAGGCCCGCGAATTCCGAGGTGGGGGCAGAGCAACTCCATGGCACAGGGCACGGTCCAGGTGACGCACACCGGTACGTCGCGGTGGCGGCGCCGCACGGGCGAGTACACATCGCTGGCGGCCGCCCTCGAAGCCGCGAGCGACGGCGACGTCCTGACGGTGGCCCCGGGGACGTACCGCGAGAACCTCGTCGTCGAGCGGGCGGTCACGCTGCGCGGCCCCGAGGGCTCCCCCGGCTCCGTGCGCATCGCGCCGGTGGACGGGGTGCCGCTCACGGTGCGGGCGTCCGCGCTCGTACAGGACGTCCATGTGGAGGGGCAGGACTCGGCGGCGCCCGCGCTGCTCGTCGAGGACGGCGCCCCTGAGCTCACCGACGTACGGGTGATGACGCGCTCCGCGTGCGGCATCGAGGTGCGCGGCGGCGCCCGCCCGACGGTGCGCCGCTGCACGGTCGACAACCCGGGCGGCATCGGCATCGGCGTGCTCGACGGCGGCGGCGGTGTGTTCGAGGAGTGCGAGGTCGTCGCCGCGGGCCAGTCCGGTGTCTCGGTGCGCGGCGGCGGGCATCCGCGCCTGGAGCGCTGCCGGGTGCACCACGCGTCGGGCGCGGGCCTCTCCGTCACCGGTGAGGGCAGCGGCCTGGAGGCCGTCGGCTGCGAGGTGTACGAGATCAAGGGCTCGGGCGTGCAGGTCACGGCGCGGGCGGCGGCGCATCTGACGGACTGCGGCGTGCACCGCACGACGTCCGACGGCGTCACTCTGGACACCGACGCCGTCCTCACCCTCGCCGACTGCCGCATCCACGACATTCCCGAGAACGCCGTCGACCTGCGCTCCCGTTCGGTCCTCACGCTGACCCGCACCACCGTGCGCGAGTTCGGCCGCAACGGCCTCTCGGTGTGGGACCCGGGCACCCGCGTGGACGCCAACCAGTGCGAGATCCACGACAGCACGGGCGACTACCCGGCGGTGTGGGTCAGCGACGGCGCGACGGCCGTCCTGGAGTCGTGCCGGGTGCACGACGTGCCGGACGCCCTGTTCGTCCTCGACCGGGGCTCGCGCGTCGACGTCGTCGACAGCGATCTGACGCAGGTCCGCAACACGGCGGTGTCGGTCAGCGACGGCGCGACGGCCCAGCTCGACGACGTCCGCATCAAGGAGGCCGCGACCGGCGCGTGGTTCCGGGACCACGGCAGCGGCGGGATCCTCGCCAACTGCACGGTCGACGGCACCCAGACGGGTGTCATCATCACCAAGGGAGCCGACCCCACCATCGAGCGGTGCACGGTCACCTCGCCCGCCGAGGCCGGTTTCTACGTCTCCGCGGGCGGCCGCGGCAGCCTGGACCGCTGCAAGGTCACCGACAGCGGCGGGTACGGCTTCCATGTGATCGACGGCTGCCGTACGACGCTGCGCCGGTGCCGCACGGAGCGGTGCGCGCGCGGCGGGTACGAGTTCGCGGAGGACGGGCCGCTGGTCGAGGACTGCACGAGCGACGAGAGCGGGGGCGTGCGGCCCGCAGCCGTGCCGGATCCCGCCCCGCAGACGGCCACGCAGACCGCGGGGCTGCTCGGTTCGATGCCGGGGCCGCGCCCGGCCGAGCAGCCCGCCGCGACGGTGCCCGCGCAGGCGTCCCGCTCCTCCAAGGCGGTGCTCGGCGAACTCGACACCCTGGTGGGCCTGGAGAGCGTCAAGCGTGAGGTGCGCGCGCTCACCGACATGATCGAAGTGGGTCGGCGCCGCCAGGAGGCGGGGCTCAAGGCGGCCTCGGTCCGCCGCCATCTGGTGTTCACGGGCTCCCCCGGCACCGGCAAGACGACCGTGGCCAGGCTCTACGGCGAGATCCTCGCCTCGCTCGGTGTCCTGGAGCGCGGCCACCTCGTCGAGGTGTCCCGCGTGGACCTGGTGGGCGAGCACATCGGCTCCACGGCCATCCGTACCCAGGAGGCCTTCGACCGGGCGCGCGGCGGCGTCCTGTTCATCGACGAGGCCTACGCGCTCTCCCCCGAGGACTCCGGGCGCGACTTCGGCCGTGAGGCCATCGACACGCTCGTGAAGCTGATGGAGGACCACCGGGAGGCGGTGGTCGTGATCGTCGCGGGCTACACGGCGGAGATGAACCGCTTCCTGTCCGTCAACCCCGGTGTGGCCTCCCGCTTCTCGCGCACCATCACCTTCGGCGACTACGCGCCGGAGGAGCTTCTGCGCATCGTCGAGCAGCAGGCCGAGGAGCACGAGTACACCCTCGGCCAGGGCACCGGCGAGGCGCTGCTCAAGTACTTCACGGCTGTCCCCAAGGGCCCCGCGTTCGGCAACGGCCGCACGGCGCGCCAGACCTTCGAGGCGATGGTGGAACGGCACGCGGGCCGGGTCGCCCAGCTCGCGACGCCGGACACGGACGACCTCACGCTGCTGTATCCGGAGGACTTGCCGGATCTGCCGTAGCCGCCGGGTCGGTCGCCGCCGCGGCCACCGCGACCCCCGCGTCCGTCCCCGGCTCCGTCCCCGCCGGGCGCGGCGCGGGCACCGCGGGCCTGAGCCGGGCGAGCAGCCGCGACCGCTCCTCGGCGAACGCCGGGTCGGCCTGGTAGTCGCCGTGTCCGAGTATCGGCGCGGGCAGGGGGTGTTCCTCGGTGCGGCCGTAGGCGAGCGGGTCGCGCAGGGGCGCACGGTCGACCTGCGGTCCGCTGTCGCCGTCGAGGCGGACGGGCCCGCCGATGGGGTCGGTGAGGCGGTACAGGTTGCGCCAGCAGTCGACCTCGCGGTGCAGGGCGCCGAGGGCGGCGGGGCCGAAGTGCGCGGGGAACCAGCGGCCGTAGAGCCGTTCCAGGGGTGAGCCGTAGGTGAGCAGGGCTACGCGCTTGCGTACGGAGGGGTGGAGCTGCCAGGCCGCGGCGGCGGCGAGCACGCTGCCCTGGGAGTGCCCGGACAGGACGAGGCGGCCGCCGGTGGCACGGGTCCACGTGTGCATGCGCCACGTCAGGTCGGGCACCGCGCGCTCGGCGTAGCAGGGGGGCGCGAAGGGGTGGGCGGCGCGCGGCCAGAACGTGCCGACGTCCCACAGGATGCCGATGCTGCGGCGGGCCGACGGGTCGCGGTAGGCGCGGCGGCCCCAGGTGACGAAGAGTATGAAGCCGAAACCGATCATCCAGGAGCCGAGGGCCTGCGCGGTCTCGGCGAAGCCCTGGACGAAGGGCGGGGCGTCCCGCGCCGCCCGGCCCGGCACCCTGCCGGTGGTCCAGGCGCCGATGAGGGCCGCCGCGCCGAGGAGCAGCGTGGCGCCCGAGGTGATGCCGACGATCCGGGGCGCCCGGTCGGTGAGGGACGCGCCCACGCGGGTGCGGGCGATGCGGCGGGTGCGGGTGGTGTCCCTGCGCTCCTTCGGGTAGTCGAGCGGCACCTGGCGCAGTGCGCGCCGCAGCAGCCGCGCGCTGCGCACGGCCAGCCAGCCGCAGAGCACGGCGACGACCACCAGGAGCGGCGGGATGACGGACGCCTGCCAGGTGAGGAGGGCGGGCGGACCGTCGATGGAGCCGCCCGCGCCGGGCGACCCCGACCCGTCGAGCCAGTCGGCGACGCGCTGCGAACCGCCGCCCGACATCACCCCGCCGAGGGCGCACGCCAGCATGGCCACGGCGGGGCCGCCGAACCCGCGGACCGCGGTGCGCGCGTCCGGCGCGCCGCGGAAGATGACGGCGGCGACCGCGCCGAGGGCGAGAACGAGGACGCCCTGGACGAGGGTGATGCCGCCGAAGACGGTGTTGCCCGGCAGCCGGCCCGTCGAGCTCCAGGCGGGCCGCGACCACCCGGCGTACACGACGGCGAGGACGAGCAGCGCCAGGGCGGCGACCGGAAGCCGGCGCACCAGGGCCCGGTCGACGCGCCGGTCGAGCCGGTTCTCGCTGCGCCCCCTGCGGCACACCACCCACACCAGGAACGCTCCCGCCACGACCACGGCCGAAAGCAGTGCCCAGCCGGCGGCGTCGAGGAGGGCGGCGCCGCCGGGCCGCCGGTCGTACCGGGCGGCGGAGGCGCCGACGGCTGCGGCCACCGTCAGCAGGCCCGCGGCGGTGTGCGCGGCGCGCAGCCGGGCCACGATCCGGCGTCCGTACCAGAACCCCGGCTTGCCGAGGGCGTTGCGGGTGGCTTCCTCCGGGTCCGGCTGGTGGGGCATCGGCTGCTGGGACTCGTACGCGCTCCAGGTGCGGTGGGAGAGGTACCAGAGCAGGCCGGTGAGGGCGGCGGGCAGGGCCGCGGCGAGGGCCAGGCGGCGGCCGGGCTGCGACCACCAGCCGCCGCCCCCGGCGGACTCCGGCGCGAGGAAGCCGAGCCACGAGTGGTCGTTCACGCAGGCGGCGGTGCCCGCGCACTGCCAGGCCGTCAGATCGATCGCTGTCTCGCACGCCGCGGCGACCAGGAGCACGGTGAGGGTGAGGGCGAGCAGCCGCACGAGCAGGCCGTAGGCGCGCACGGCGCGGCGGGCGCGGCGGGCCGTGGGCCGCATCCAGTGGGCGAGGTTGACCACCATGAACGGCAGGAGCAGCAGCCACAGGGCGCGGGAGCTGTTCCCGGACGTCAGATTGCACCAGACGTAGGCCTCGGGGACCGGGCGTTCCCGGTAGTCCTCGGGGCGCTTCTCGGCGTCCGCGTCGTCGGCGCGGCGGTAGACGGCCGCGGTCCTGTCACCGGAGACGGAGACGGTGCGGGGATCGCCCAGCATCTCCTCCGGTGTGGTGCCGCCGACCCCGTGGACGAGGAGTTCCAGGGCGATCGGCTCGTGCTGCTCCGCGTGCTCCACTGTTCCGCATCCCCCGAGTCGTGCGCTGTGGACGAGTCGCGTACGGCCGCGCAAGGACACAAGGATCTCTGCTTCTCGCCCCGTGCGCAGCCTCCGTCACGTAATCTCCCCCTTCCGTGGGCTCTGGAAGCAGTCCGGTCGGTGGCATACACAACGAGCGCTCGTGCGAGGATGAGGCGACCCGATGACGGGCTCCAGCGGGTGGAAAGGGCATGGACCTGACGTGAGCGAGAATCAGAACCTCCTCGCGGAGCAGCGTCGCGCCCTGATCCTGGACGAGGTCCGCAGGCGCGGTGGCGTCCGGGTCAACGAGCTCACCAGGAAGCTGGGCGTGTCCGACATGACCGTCCGCCGCGATCTGGACGCCCTCGCCCGCCAGGGGGTCCTGGAGAAGGTGCACGGCGGCGCGGTCCCGGTGGCGGAGGCCAGCACGCACGAGCCGGGGTTCGAGGCCAAGTCGGGTCTTGAGCTCAGCGCCAAGGAGGACATCGCGCGGACGGCGGCGACGCTGGTGGCGCCGGGCACGGCCATCGCGCTCTCCGGCGGCACCACGACGTACGCGCTCGCGCACCAGCTGCTCGACGTCCCCGATCTGACCGTGGTGACGAACTCGGTGCGGGTCGCAGACGTCTTCCACTCCGCGCAGCGCAGCTCGGGGCAGCGGCAGGGCGCGGCCACGGTGGTCCTCACGGGTGGGGTGCGCACGCCGTCGGACTCGCTGGTCGGTCCTGTCGCCGATCAGGCGATCGCGGCGCTCCACTTCGACGTGCTGTTCCTCGGCGTGCACGGCATATCGGCCGAGGCCGGTCTGTCCACGCCGAACCTCGCGGAGGCGGAGACCAACCGCCGTCTGGTGCAGTCCGCGCGCCGCGTGGTCGTGGTCGCCGACCACACCAAGTGGGGCACGGTGGGCCTCAGTTCGTTCGCCTCCCTCGGTCAGGTCGACACGCTGGTCACCGACGCGGGCCTGCCCGAGCAGGCCCGTACGGAGGTCTCCGAGCACCTGCGCAGGCTCCTGGTCGCGGGTACGCCGGGGGACGACGAGACCGCGGTGGCGGGCCTGCCGGACGAAGCCGAGGACCCCGCAGACAGCTGACGGCGCCCCCGCTGGGGTGGCCGGGCCGGCCGGTCGCCAGGGGGGCGCGTTCCATGCAGCACCGTCTGAAACCCGTGGGCCTGGAGTTCATCGCGGCCGCCCCCGGGCTGCGCGCGCTGGTGGAGGAGTGGCGGCTCGCCCCGGTCACCGCCACGCGTACGCGGGTGCAGTGGACGTTCGCGGCCGGGGCGGCGGCGCCGCTGCGGCTGGCCCTGCGGCACGGGCGCCGGGGCCTCGACCGGAGCTTCACCACCGCGGTCACCAACCTCGACCGCCTGCTGGCCGGGAAGGACGCGTCCTAGACCGCCCCGGCGGCCGCGACCGGGGCGGGCCACCGGCCGGTGGCGAGCAGGATCTCGATGGTCCGCTCGTACGGCGTGATGTCGAGGCCCTGCCCGGCGAGCCAGGTGTCCGAGTAGTACTTGTCCAGATACCGGTCGCCCGGGTCGCAGATGAGCGTGACGACGCTGCCCGTGCGGCCCGCGGCCACCATCTCCGCGACGATCCTGAGGGCGCTCCACAGCCCCGTACCGGTCGAACCGCCCGCCTTGCGGCCGATGGCGCGGTCCAGTGCGCGCACGGCCGCCACGCTCGCCGCGTCCGGGACCTTCATCATGCGGTCGATGGCGCCGGGCACGAAGCTCGGCTCCATCCGCGGCCTGCCGATGCCCTCGATGCGGGAGCCGCAGTCACTGGTGGCGTCGGGGTCGTGGTGGGTCCAGCCGTCGAAGAAGCAGGAGTTCTCCGGGTCGGCGACGCAGATCCGGGTGTCGTGCTGCATGTAGTGCACATAGCGGGCGATGGTCGCGGAGGTGCCGCCGGTACCGGCGGTGGCGACGATCCACGCGGGTTCCGGATAGCGCTCCAGGCGCAGTTGCTGGAACATCGACTCGGCGATGTTGTTGTTGCCGCGCCAGTCCGTGGCCCGTTCCGCGTAGGTGAACTGGTCCATGTAGTGGCCGCCGGTCTCGACGGCGAGCCGCGCCGACTCCGCGTACATGGTGCGGGAGTCGTCCACGAAATGACACCTGCCGCCGTGGAACTCGATCAGTCGGCACTTCTCGGCGCTCGTCGTGCGCGGCATCACCGCGATGAAGGGCACACCGATCAGTTTCGCGAAGTACGCCTCGGAGACGGCCGTCGAGCCGCTGGAGGCCTCGATCACGGGCCGGTCAGGACGGATCCAGCCATTGCACAGGCCGTAGAGGAACAGCGAGCGGGCGAGGCGGTGCTTGAGGCTTCCGGTCGGGTGCGTCGACTCGTCCTTCAGATACAGGTCGATGCCCCAGTGCTCGGGCAGCGGGAAGCGCAGCAGATGGGTGTCCGCGGACCGGTTGGCGTCGGCCTGGACCTTGCGCACGGCTTCTTTCAGCCAGGAGCGGTAGCTCTCGTCGCTCCGGTCCACGTCGAGGGTGGCCATCGGCTCGTCGATCGGATCGTGCTGTGTGGTGCGCACCGCATGGCTCCTCAGCCTCGTGCCGGAGCCGGTTCGCTTCGGCCTCACGCCTCGATGATAAACACCCAAAACACCGTGCTCACCTGCATAAACACACCTTTTGGCCCCTCAAAGCCACTGCTTGTCCACCGCCCGGTCCCCCGGCCGGCAGCGCCGCCGCACGCCGAAGTGGCATGTGCGACGTCGCCGGGCACACTGGTCCTCTCAGCCGCGTGCGTGCACACTGCACCGCAGCGACGGGGGTAGGTTTTTCTGCAGGCGTACGACGGCGCACGCGCGCCGGACACGCGATCAGGCGCACCATCACCAGGCGCAAGGGGGCGGAGCCTCATGGCAGAGCCGGAGTTCAGGGCCACGGGCGTGCGGATCGGGCGGCGGCTCAGGTCGCTGACGCGCGCAGGCCAGGTCCGGATCAGCGACGGCAGGCTGGAACTGCTCACCAGCTACGGAACGGAGATCGACAGCGCGCCCCTGCGGGCAGTGCGCGCGGGCAAGCCATGGTTCGCCCCGCACGACCGGGCCCTGGCCGATGTGAACGGCACCCGGTATCTGCTCACCCTCGGCGAACACGATCCCGTGCCCGGAGAGACCGGGCCCCCCACGGTCCGCACCTTCCTGGAGGCGCTGCGCACGGCAGCGGGCGGACGCCGCAGCTGAGAGGGGCGGGTGCGGGCGCGAGTTGCACGCCCGCACCCGCTGGGTCACGCTGGTCTCACATCACTCTGGGTTTACCGGCGATAACGCTGCGAACCAGCCCGCCGGGCCGACCACAGCAGGCGGCAGCTCAGCACAGCGGCCCCTGCTGGATCCGAACGCCGTCTTCTTCTGGAAACGCCGTCTTCTTCTGGATCCGAACGCCGTCTTCTTCCGGACCTCAATTCGGGGAGTCGCACCGTGATCAGCCAGCCAAGCAGGCATTGCACGGTAGAGCTCCAAGCCCTGCCGTCGCGGATCGGCCAAGTCCGCAGAATCGTATCGGCGCAGTTGCGCTATTGGCATCTGGACCCTCTGATCGACCAGGCCGCGCTCGGTGTCACCGAGCTGTTGACCAACGTCCACCGGCACGCGGAGCCGGACAAGATGTGCACCGTGGAGATCGAGCTGCTGCTCGAACGGCTCATGGTCTCCGTCCACGACCACGATCCCCGGGTGCCGGTCGTGCACGAGGCCGAACCGTTCGAGACCTGCGGGCGCGGGCTCGCCATGGTCGCGGCGGTCAGCGAGAGCTGGGGCGTGCAGCCGCAGGGCGACGCGGGCAAGGTCGTCTGGTTCACGCTCTGCGCGCCGTCGTCGCCGCTGACGGCACCCGCGTACCCCGTGTACGGCGCCGCGAGAGCGGAACCGTACGCCGATGTCGCCGCCGACACAGGCGCGCACGCTCCCGCCCGGTCGGCCGTTGCCGGCTGACCGGGCGGTGACCTCTTCTTCGCTTCTCGGCTCCATCGTCCGCCTGCCCGCTCGGGGGCGACGGTCTGTGCTCGGTCGGCAGCGACTGTCCGTGTTCAGTCGGCAGCGAGCTTCCGTCCTCAGTCGGCGGCGACGGCTCGCAGCACGTCGAGGCGGGCGGCGTGGCGGGCGGGCCGCAGGCCCGCGAGGGCGCCCGCCGTGAGACCCACCAGGGTGACCACGACGAGCTGCGCGGGCGGCAGCGCGAAGGCGAACGCGGTGTCGGGCGCCCCGTCGGAGGCCTTCACCAGGACCCAGCCGAGGAAGCCGCCGAGCGCGAGCCCGCCCGCCGTGCCGAACGCGGCGACCAGCACGGACTCCCATCGGACCATGGCCCGCAGCTGCCCACGGGTCTGCCCGACGGCCCGCAGCAGGCCCAGTTCGCGGGTGCGTTCGTGCACCGCGAGGGTGAGGGTGTTGGCGATGCCGAGGAGCGCGATGAGCACGGCGAGCGCGAGCAGGGCGTAGACGAGGGGCAGCATCATGTCGATGCCGCCCGCCGACGACTGCGCGTACTCGTCGCGGGTCTGGACCTCCGGGTCGCCGTACGCCTCGGCCACCGCGGCCTTGCCGTCGGCCGCGCCCACGCCGTCCTCGAAGGTCACCGACACCAGCGTGTCGGAGTCCTGGACCCGGTGCGGGGCCCAGGCGTCCCGGGTGATGACATAGTCGCCCGCGAGTTCGGACCGCCCGTACAGGGCGCGGACCGTGAAGGCATCCTTCTTGCCGTCGGTGAAGGCGAGTTCGGTACGGTCGCCGACCTTCAGGTGCTGCTCGGCGGCCTCGCCGCGGGTGATCGCGATGCCGTCGTCGCCGAGGCCGTCCAGGGTTCCCTCGACCGTGCCGAGGTCGAAGGCCTCGGCGAGCGCGACCGGGTCGGTGACGGTCAACGCCCGCCCCTCGCCGTCGACTTCCGCCACTCCCCTGCCGAGCCCGACGGCCGTGGCGACCTCCGGGCGCTCGGCGAGCGCGGGCGCGAGGCACGGGCTGAGGCCGCTGCCGCCCGCCCCGAACGACGGGGTGCTGACCGCGACGTCGCCCGCGAACGAACGTTCTACCGTCTGGTCCATGGTGGCCTTCAGCGAGGCGCCGAAGACCGTGAACAGCGAGACCACGGCGACCCCGATCATCAAGGCGCTCGCGGTGGCGGCGGTCCGCTTCGGGCTGCGCAGGGCGTTGCGCCGGGCGAGCGAGCCGGTGACGCCGCGCAGCCGGTCCAGGGGCCCACCGATGATCCGTACCGCCCGCGCGGACGCGACCGGCCCGAGCACCACGAACGCCACGAGGGCGAGGACCGCGCCGGCTCCGACCGCGAGGGGCAGCAGCAGCGACGTGCCGCTGACGACCAGGTCCCCCTCGGGGAAGGGGAAGCCGATGGCGGGGAACAGCGCCTGGAGGCCCACCGCGACGCCGATGCCGCCCGCGAGCCCCGCCGCCGACGCGACCACGGCCACCGCGCCCGCCTCGGTCAGGGTCGCCGCCGTGACCTGCTTGCGCGAGGCGCCGAGAGCGCGCAACAGGGCGTTCTCGCGGGGACGGAGCTCATGGCTTGGCTCCTTCCGGGGCGGTGTCGGGCGCGGGGCGTGCGGGGGCGGCGCCGGACGCAGAGCCCGCCGCGGCGTCCGGCACGGTGCCTGTGGTGGTGTCGGGCGCGACTCGTGCGAAGGACGCGGTGCCGGACACGGCGCGCGGCCCGACGCCTTCCGCGGCTCGCGCGTCGAACGCCTTGAGGCGGTCCAGGACCTTGTCGGCCGTGGGCGCCGCCATGCGGTCCGTGAGGCGGCCGTCGGCGAGGAAGAGCACTTCGTCCGCGTGCGCGGCGGCCACAGGGTCGTGGGTGGCCATGACGACGGTGCGGCCCATGCCGCGCACCGCGCGGCCGAGCAGGCCGAGGACTTCCTCGCCGGACCGGGAGTCGAGGTTGCCGGTGGGTTCGTCGGCGAAGACGACGTCGGGACGGCCGGCGAACGCCCGTGCCACGGCGACGCGTTGCTGCTGGCCGCCGGACAGTTCGGCGGGCCGGTGGTGCAGCCGGTCCTGAAGGCCGACGACGTCGATGAGGGCCTCGGTCCACTCCAGTTGCTCCTGCCGGGCCCGCCGGTCCTGTCGCCCGTGCCGGTCCTTCCGGCCACGGCCGAGGCCTCGGCCTCGCCCGAGGCCGCTCCCGTGCCCGGCGAGGTCCATGGGCAGGGTGATGTTCTCCGCCACGGTCAGCGTCGGCACCAGGTTGAAGGCCTGGAAGACGAAGCCGACGCGGTCGCGGCGCAGCAGGGTCAGGCGCCGGTCGTCGAGCGAACCGAGGTCGGTGTCGCCGATGTACGCGGAGCCGGACGTCAGCGTGTCCAGACCGGCGGCGCAGTGCATCAGGGTGGACTTGCCCGAGCCGGAAGGCCCCATGATCGCGGTGAAGCGGCCTGCCGGGAAGCCCACGCTCACACCGTCCAGGGCGGTGACCGCGGTCCCGGAGGTGCCGTGGACCTTCACGGCCGCCTCGACCCGGGCGGCGTACGGGACGTGCGGAGCGCCGGACGGCCGGTGCGGGGTGGCGGTGTTCATGCCCGGCCGCCCTTCACCGCGCGACTGAACTCCTCCTTGAGGACGCTCAGCCGCCGCCAGTACTCGTCCTCGTCGATCTCGCCGGTGGCGAAGCGGTGGCCGAGCACCGCGATCGGCGACTTGTCGTCGCCGCCGAACCGCCGGGGCCCCCGCCGGCCGCGGCCCGCCGTACGGCGCACGAACGCGATGACGCCGATGACGACGGCCGCCCAGATCAGCGGAAGGAGCAGGACCCAGGGGCCGGGTCCGCCGTCGAAAGCCAGGGTCTGCATGGTCTCCATCTCCTCGGTGAGCACGGCTTCGGATCGATCACCTCCGAGACTCCTCGCCGAACGGCCCCGAGTCGTCGTACGACCAGCGGCCGCGCGGGTACCTCCGCGGGAGTACGCGGGGCGGTGACGGCTGCTCCGATCCCCCTGCGGTCGGGCCCTTCCCGGCCATGTCCACCGCCTGTTACGGGCCAGGGCACCGAGCACGGCCTGTGCGCTCGTCCGGAACAGGCAAGGGAGGGTGTCCCGTACGGGACAGACAGGACATGCGGCGCGGGATTGACTTCCCGCCAACCACCCGATGAACGAGCCGAGGGAGTCCGTCCCATGCCTGAGCAGCCGAAGAACGAGTTCTGGAAGAACCTCAAGCCGATCGAGAACTCGTTCAAGCCGGACGCGCTGCCGGAGGTCTACCTCTCCGACGTCGCCACCGACGACGACCGCTACTACGCGCCCTTCACCGACACCGTCAGCTCCCGCCCGCTGTGGATCAACGTGAAGGACAACACGTGGTCCGACATCCTGCGGGCCAAGGAGGCGGGCCTGGTCAACCGCCACTACCACCCGCACGAGGTGTTCGCGTACACCATCTCCGGCAAGTGGGGCTACCTGGAGCGGCCCTGGACGGCCAGCGCCGGTGACTTCGTGTACGAGGCTCCGGGCGAGGGCCACACCCTGGTCGCGTACGAGAGCGAGGAGCCGATGAAGGCGCTCTTCATCGTCAAGGGCCCGCTCATCTGGCTGGACGAGAACGGCGAGCCCAACGGGTTCTTCGACGTGCACGACTACATCGAGATGTGCCGCCGCCACTACGACGAGGTCGGCATCGGCGCCGACTACGTCAACTCCCTGTTCCGCTGACCGGCGGCGTCCGGAACCCGAGTCCAGAACCCGACATGAGGTCGCCATGACCAGACCCTCTTCCCGGTCCGGCGCCGCGCCGCCGGACCCGGTGGCGGCACCCGGGGACGCCGAGGCCCGCCGCTACGAGCACCGGCTGCTGCTCGTCCTCTTCGCGGCCTTCGGCTTCGTCTTCTTCGACCGCCAGGCGCTGACCTTCCTCGCCCCGTTCATCTCCGACGACTTCCACCTCTCGCACACGGCCCTGGGCGTCCTGTCCGGTGTGCTTGCGCTCACGTGGGCACTGTCGGGCCTTGTCTGCGGCAGGCTGGCGGACCGGTACGGCCGCCGCCCGGTCCTGATCGCCGCCGTCGTGCTGTTCTCCTGCTTCTCCGCGGCGGGCGGCCTGATGACCGGCTTCGCCGGTCTGCTGATCGCCAGGGCCCTGATGGGCCTCGCGGAGGGCGCGGTCCTGCCGCTGGCGCAGTCGCTGATGGTGGAGGCCTCGCGGGAGCACCGGCGGGGCCTGAACATGGGCCTGCTCCAGGGGTCGTCCGCGGGGCTGCTCGGCGGCATCGTCGCCCCGCTGGTCGTGGTCTGGATCGCCGAGCACCACAGTTGGCGGACGGCGTTCCTGGTGACCATCGTCCCCGGGCTGCTGATCGCCGTGTGGATCGTGCGGTCGGTGCGCGAGCGCCCGCCCGCCCCCGTGCTCCCCGCCGCCCCGGAAGCCGCCGCGCCGGAGGAGGCCGCGCCGGAGGAGGCCGCGCCGGAGGAGGCCGCGCCCTCGCTGCGCGAGGTGCTGCGGGAGGTCCTCGCGCACCGCAACATCGTGCTGTGCGCCCTGGCGGCCTGCTGCTACCTGACCTGGTTCACGGTCATCATCACCTTCACGCCCACCTACCTGGAGGACGAGAAGGGCTTCTCCTCCGGCACGATGAGCCACGTCATGACCTGCTTCGGCGTGGCCTGGGTGCTGTGGGGCTTCCTGACCCCGGCGGTGTCCGACCGGATCGGCCGGCGGGGCGCGCTCATCGCCTTCACCGTCGTGGCGGCGCTGTGCCCGCTGGCCGTGGTGTACGTCGACGACCCGGTGCTGCTCGGCGGCGTCGTGGTGCTCACCTACACCGGTCTCGGCTGCTTCACGCTGATCATGGCGACCATTCCGGCCGAGACCGTGCCGCGCCGGACGCTGACCGTCGCCCTCGGCCTGGTCATGGGCGTCGGTGAGCTGGCGGGCGGGTTCCTCGGGCCTCTGGTCGCCGGTCTCGCCTCGGACGTCTGGGGTCTGGACGCGGCGATGTTCATCTCGTCCGGCGGCGCCGTCGCCGTCGTGCTGCTCGCCCTCGGGCTGCGGGAGACCGCCCCCGCGGTGCTGCGCCGCAGGAGCGCCGACGCCGGGCTCGCCCACACCACCACACCGGTCACCACCTCGGAGAGTGCACTATGAAGGCCGCGGTCTGGTACGGAGCGCGCGATGTACGGGTCACCGAGCGGGAGGTGACCCCGCCGGGCCCGGACGAGGTGCTCCTCTCGGTGGCGTACTGCGGGATCTGCGGCAGCGACCTGCACGAGTACGCCGACGGCCCGCACTCGGTGCCGGTCGGCAAGGCCCACCCGGCCTCGGGCGTCCGCGCCCCCCTCGTCCTCGGGCACGAGTTCTGCGGCACGGTCACCGCCGTGGGCCCGGCCGTGCGGGGCCTCGCGGCCGGTGACCGCGTCGCGGTCGAACCGCACTACCGCTGCGGCGCCTGCCCGCGCTGCCTGGCGGGCGAGTACAACATCTGCCGCCACTTCGGCTTCGCCGGTCTGATGGGCCACGGCGGGCTCGCCGAGTACGCCACGGTGCCCGCGTACATGGCGCACCGGCTGCCCGACGAGGTGCCCTTCGAGCAGGCGGCGCTCTTCGAACCCGCCTCGGTCGCGCTGCACGCGCTGCGGCGCGGCGGGGACGCCGACAGCGTGGCCGTCGTGGGCCTCGGCCCGGTCGGACTCCTCACCGTGCTGCTCGCCGCGCGGCGGGGCATCCGGCGGATCGTCGCCTGTGACGTCGACCCGGCCCGGCTCGGCCTCGCCGCGCGCCTCGGCGCGACCGAGGTGGTGGACGCCCGGGACGCCGGGGAGGGGGACGCGGGGCTCCGGGTGCGTGCCGCCTGCGGGGGTGAGGGCGCCGACGTGGCCTTCGAGGTGGTCGGCTCCCAGGCGGCCCTGGACACCTGCCTGTCGGCCACCCGCCGCGGCGGGCGGACGGTCCTCGTGGGGCTGGGGCGCCGCGTCAGCTTCGACTCCTCGGCGCTGGTGGACAACGAGCACTCGATCGTGGCGAGTGTCGGCTACCGGGACACCTACCCGGAGCTGATCCGGCTCGTCGGCACGGAGGGCCTGGACCTCCGCCCCGTGGTGACGTCCGTCATCGGCCTCGACGACGTGGTGCGTGCGGGGTTCTCGTCGCTGCTCGACGGCGGCGACCAGATCAAGATCCTGGTGTCGCCCTCGGCCTCGCCCTCGGCCCCTGCGTCGGACTCGGCCCCGGACTCGGACTCGGCCCCGGTCCCTGAAGCGCGTACCCCGGCGGCCCCGGCGCCCGCCGGACGGAGAGGAGACAGCCGATGACCACCGGCGCACCGACCGGCACCGGCACCGGGCCCGTACCGCCCGTCGCGGGCACCGGCCCCGGCGCCGCCCCGGCGTTCCCCGGCCCCGACGCCTTCGCGGGCCGCACCGCGCTGGTCACGGGTGGCACCTCGGGCATCGGTGCGGCCACCGCCGAGCTGCTGGCGGAGCTGGGCGCCCAGGTGTACGCCCTGGGGCTGCCGCCCGCGCCCGGCGGCGAACCGCCCCGGCACGAGCGGGTGCGCGTCGTCGAACAGGACGTGACCGACCGGGAGGGCCTGGCCCGGCGTATCGCGGAGACCGGCGCCCTCGACCACTTGGTGGTCTGCGCGGGCACGAGCGCGGACCGCGCCGAGTACGAGCCCGCGACCTGGGACCGCGTCCTCGCGGTCAACCTGGGCGCGGCGATGACGGCGTGCGAGGCGGCCCGGCCGCTGCTGGCCCGCCGGGCCGACTCCGGCGACTCCATCGACTCCGGCAGATCCGGCGGCTCCGACGGCTCCAGCAGCCCCGGCAGCTCCGGCAGCTCCGGCAGCTCCGGCAGCTCCGGCAGCTCCATCGTCACCGTCTCGTCCATGTTCGCGCTGTTCGGCAGCCGGGACCGGCCCGCCTACAGCGCCAGCAAGGGCGGCGTCTCCCAGCTCACGCGGTCCCTGGCGGCCGAGTACGCGTCCGACGGCATCCGGGTGAACGCGGTGGCGCCGGGCTTCGTCGTCACCCCGCTGGCCCGCGGGGTGCTCGACGACCCGGCGGCGGCAGGTGCCGTGCTCGCCCGCGTCCCTATGGGGCGCCTCGGGCTGCCCCGCGAGGTCGCCTCGGTGATCGCGTTCCTGTGCGGCCCTGCGGCGGCCTACGTCAACGGCGCGGTGATCCCCGTCGACGGCGGCTACTCGGCGGTCTGAGACCCCACCAGGCCGATCCGGACCCGCGCCGCCCCAGGCCCTCCCCGAGCGACAGCCCGCGCGGCTCCCCCCACTCCACGGAACGCGCGCTTCACCCCGACCCGCCCCGCCCTGTCACCCCCGTCCGACGGCCCGCCCCGAAGAACCGGGGCGGGCCGTCGGACGGGGGTCCGTCTTCGGGTCGTGACCGGAGCCGCATCGCCGAGTAGCCTTCGCTGACGGGCACAGCACACGGGCGCCCCGGCCGGATCCGGCCCCGGCGGAACCTCTCCGACGGAACCACTCCGGCAGGCCCTGCCCGACGCGCCGAGCCCGGCGGGCCCCCCGCCCCGGCACATCCGGCCCGGCACATACGGCCCGGCCCGCCGGGGCCTGCTTCGAAGGCGCACTCCCCCGCGGCGCGCAGGACACTGGCTCACGGCAGCAAGGAGGCCGAGTTGACCGGACACCCCGCCACTGTGTTCTCCCGAGTGACGACACGGTCGGTCGACCAGGCGGACCGCGTCGACCTCTGGGAGGACTACAACCGGCAGGCCCTGGTCGGCCTGACCTGTTCCCCGTACTCCGACGACGGACTTCTCGCCACTCAGACCAACGTCGGCCTCGGCAGCCTGCGCCTGGCCGACATCGCCGGGAACGAGCACGTCATCGAGCGCAACGCGCGGCTGTGCCGGGAGACCCCCAAGGACTCCGTCTTCGCAACCCTGCTGGTCTCGGGGCAGGCGGTGTTCTTCCACAGCGGCGGCTGCCTCAGCCTCGGCGCGGGCGACCTGGTCCTGTACGACACCCGCCGCTCCTACCTGCTCGGTTTCCCCACGACCATGCGCCAGCTCCTGGTGGACATCCCCCGGGAGGTCTTCGCCGAGCGCTGCCTGTCCGCCGAGCTTCCGGTGCCGCTGGTCTTCGGGCGGCGGTCGTCGGCCGACGCCCCGGCGGTGCGGGTCCTGGAGTCCGTGCTGGGCGGCTGGTTCGCCCAGCGGGAGCCCGGCGACGTGACGGGCACCGAAGGCACCGTCCTGGGGCTGGTGCGCTCGCTCGCGGCGTCCCGCCTTGGGGACGGGCGGCCCGGCGACGACCAGGGCGCCCGGCTGCTGCTCGCCAAGGAGTACATCGACCAGCGCCTGTCCGACCCCCGGCTGTGCGCGGAGCACGTCGCCGACGCGGTGGGCGTCTCCACCCGGCAGCTGAGCCGCGACTTCCGGCAGGCCGGGCTCAGCCCCTCCCGCCACATTCTGGAGAGCCGCCTGGAGCGGGCCCACGAGCAGCTCACCGACCCCGGTTCGGCACGCCTGACGGTGGCCGACATCGCGCACGTGTGGGGCTTCGCCAGCCAGTCGCACTTCACCCGCGTCTTCCGTGAGCGGTACGGGCGGACACCGGGCGAGCTGCGCCCGGCCTCGCCCGGCCGCCCGGACTGACCACCGCGACGGCGCGCGGGGGCCGACAAGGGGCGCGGCCGCGGCTCCCGTCCCCGGCCCCCGTCGCGACCGCCGTCACCGGCCGCCGTCACCGGCCGGCGTCAGCGGCCGGCGTCGTCCTCCGCCAGCACGCGCTGGGCCACGGCGAACGCGGAGTTGGCAGCCGGGACACCGCAGTAGACCGCCGTCTGGAGCAGTGCCGCGCCGATCTCCTCGGCCGACAGCCCGTTGCGTCGCGCCGCCCGGACGTGCATGGCCAGTTCCTCGTAGTGGCCCTGCGCCACGAGGGCCGTCATGGTGATCAGGCTGCGTTCGCGGCGGGAGAGCCGGTCGTCGGTCCAGATCTCCCCCCAGGCGTAGCGGGAGATGAAGTCCTGGAACGGAGCGGTGAAGCCGTTCTGCCGCTCCTGCGCGCGGTCCACATGCGCGTCCCCGAGTACCTGGCGGCGCACCGCCGTCCCCCGCTTCGCGGCCCCGGCCCCCGAGAAGTGGGTGCGGAGCGCGGTCAGCACGGCTTCGGGCCGCTCGCACGGTGCGAGGTGGGAGGCGCCCGGAATCTCGGTGAGCGAGGCACCGGGGACCGTGTCGGCGATCTCCCGCAGGTGTGCGGGCGGAGTCGCGGGGTCCTCGCGGCCCGCGAGGAGCACCGTGGGGGCGGTGATCGAGGAGAGCCCGTCCCGGATGTCGAACGCGGCGAGCGCGTCGCAGCACGCCGCGTACGCGGCGGGGTCGGCGGCACGGTGGTCGGCCACGAGGCGGGGCACGGTGAAACCGGGCGTGAACCATCGGGACGGCGCGCTGTCGGCGAGTGCGGCCAGACCCTCGCGGCGTACGCGGGCGGCCCGCTCCTCCCACGGGGCGGAGCCGCCGAAGTGCGCGGACGAACAGATGACGGCGAGGCTCTCCACCCGCTCGGGGTGGTGCACGGCGAGGTGCAGGCCGACGGCTCCGCCGAGCGAGACGCCCGCGTAGGCGAACCGGTGGATGTCGAGCGAGTCGGCGAGCGCGAGCACCAGTGCGGCCAGGTCGCCGACGGTCACTCCCGGGCCGACGAGGTCGGCGGCGGAGCCGCCGTGGCCGGGGAGGTCCCAGCGTACGACCCGGTGCGTGACGGCCAGTTCGGGGGCGACGGCGTCCCACAGGGCGGTGGAGGTGCCGAGCGACGGGCCGAGGAGCAGGGCGGGGGCGGAGGGCGGGCCCTCCGCGCGGTGGTGGGGCAGTCCCCGGTACTGGCCGGTGGCCGGGGAGGTGTTCGGCTTGCTCGTCACTGTCGCTCCAGGGCACGGTCGGTGAGGATCCCGGCGGAGCCGGTGTAGCGCGCCGGGTCGGTGAGATCGTCGACGTCGAGGGTGAGGCCCTCGCCATTGAGGGGAAGGCCTTCGCCGTCGAGGGGAAGACCGTCGCCGTCGAAGGGAAGACCGTCGCCGTCGAAGGAAAGGCCGTCGACACCGAGGCCGTCGAGTTCGGGGTGTTCGGTGAGGAGCTCGGCGAGTGTCCTGCCCTCTGTCCTGGTGCGTGCGGCGAGGTCCGAGAGGAGCGCCTTGGCCCGGCCCCGGCCCAGGACAGGGGCAAGGACGGCGGCCACCCGCTCGGAGACGATCAACCCGGCCGTCAGGTGCAGATGCTCGCGCATGGCGTCCGGGTGGACCCGCAGCCCCTCGGCAAGTTCGGCGGTGTCGCGGGCGGCCCCGCCGACCAGACGCAGCAGATCGCGGAGCGTCTCCCACTCCGCGTGCCAGGCGCCGGCGGGGCGCTCGTCCTCCGCGGCCATCGAGGCGTACAGGGTGGCGGCGAGGCCGGGGGCGCGGCGGGCGGCCCCGGCGACGAGCGTGGCGCGCACCGGGTTCCTCTTGTGGGGCATGGCCGAGGAGTCCCCGCCGGTGCCCTCCGACAGCTCGGCGATCTCGGTGCGGGACAGGGTGAGGACATCGGCCGCCGTCTTGCCGAGGGCCCCCGCCGTGAACGCGAGGGCGCCCGCCAGGTCCGCGACGGGCGTGCGGAGGGTGTGCCAGGGCAGATCCGGTGCCGCGAGGCCGGTCTCGTGCGCGTAGGCGGCGGTGAGGCGTCGCGCCGTGCCCGAGTCCCCCTCGTCGCCGGGCGGGCCGAAGGCGGCCATGGTGCCGGCGGCACCGCCGAGTTGCACGGGCAGCGAAGCGCGTACGCCACGCAGCCGGTCCCGTGCGTCGAGGACCAGCGAACGCCACCCTGCCGCCTTGAGGCCGAAGGTCGTCGGTACCGCGTGCTGGGTCAGGGTGCGGCCGGGCATCACCGTGTCCCGGTGCGCCGCGGCGAGACCGGACAGCGCCCGTTCGGTGCGCCGCAGGTCTTCGAGGACGAGGTCCACCGTGCGGGCCGCGACCAGCATCATGGCGGTGTCCATGATGTCCTGGCTGGTCGCCCCGCGGTGCACGTAGGGGCCGAACTCGTCGGGCACGGATGCCGTCAGGTCCGCCACCAACGGGATGACGGGGTTGCCGCCGCCCCGGGCGCGGTGGGCGATGTCACGGACGTCGAAGCGGGCCGAGCCTGCCGCGGCCGTGACCGCCCGGCCGGCCTCCGCGGGGGCCTGGCCGAGGGCCGTCTGGGCCCGGGTGAGGGCCGCCTCGGCGTCGAGCATGGCCCGCAGGAACGCGGTGTCGGCGGTCGCGGACTCGGCGGGGGAGCCTGCCCGCCCGGGGGCGAGGAGGCCGTGATCGATGTCGGAGGATGTCACGGGAACTCCAGGAACACGGTCTCGCCTTCACCTTGAAGCCGGATGTCGAAACGGTAGGCACGGTTCTCACCTGGCCGCGCGATCAGTGTGGCCCGGCGCTCCCGCTCCACGGAGTCCAGCAGCGGGTCGGTGCCGTCCGCGAGGTAGGCGCGCGTGAAGAGGTGGTGCAGCAGGCCGCGCGCGAAGACGCAGACGCTGATGTACGGCACTCCGGCGGTGCCGGGCTGAAGGGTGTGGAGGGCGTAGTGACCGTCGGCGTCCGTGGCGACCCGGCCGAAGCCGGTGAAGTCGGTGCCGTTGCGGCCGAGGAAGCCACCCGTCACCGGGTTGCGGCGGAGCGAGCCCGGAGCGCCGGCGAGAGAGCGGTCCGGGGCCGCCTGCCAGAACTCCAGGAGGGCGTCGGGCACCGGGTCGCCGTGGCCGTCGAGCACGTACCCGTGCAGCACGATGGTGTCGGGGTGGCCCTTGGGCGCTATCTGCTCCCCCTCGGGGAAGGGAAGCGCGTACCCGTAGAAGGGGCCGACGGTGTGGGACGGCGTGGGGAGGATCGTCTCGGTCATGACGCTCAGTGCCCTTCTTCGATCCAGGTGGCGGAGGGACCGTCGAGGACGATGTCCCACTCGTAGCCGAGGGAGAACTCGGGCCGCGACAGGTCGTGGCGGTAGGCGGCGACCAGTCGTTCGCGGGCGGCCCGGTCGGTGACCGAGCGCAGGATCGGGTCGTAGGGGAACAGCGGGTCGTTCGGAAAGTACATCTGTGTCACGAGGCGTTGCGTGAACGCGGTGCCGAAGACGGAGAAGTGGATGTGGGCGGGGCGCCACGCGTTGGTGTGGTTGCGCCACGGGTAGGCGCCCGGCTTGATCGTGGTGAACGTGTACCGGCCCTCGCCGTCCGTCAGTGTGCGTCCGACGCCGGTGAAGTTGGGGTCGAGGGGCGCCGGATGCTGGTCGCGCAGATGCGCGTAGCGGCCGGAGGCGTTGGCCTGCCAGAGTTCTATGAGCTGTCCGCGTACGGGGTGCCCGGCGCGGTCGAGCAGCCGCCCCGACACGGTGATGCGCTCGCCGAGCGGCTCACCCTGGTGCTGGACGGTGAGGTCGTTGTCGGTCTCCGTGATGTCGGTCGGGCCGAACACCGGACCGGACAGCTCGACCGTCTCGGGATCGCCGCCGTGCACGGGGACGAGCGGCTGCTTGGGGTGGCGGAGCAGCGAGCTGCGGTAGGGCGCGTAGTCGCGCCGCGGGTGGTGGCGGGCGGGCGCGCCTGCCGCCAGCGCCTCGTCGTAGGCGTTCTGGAGTTCGTCGATGGCGGTGTCGATGTCCGACTGGGTGTGAGTCATGAGGTTTCCCGGATTCCTAGTACGTACGTACGGGCGTGCGTACGCGAGTCCATGAGGGCGGGTCTACGGGCGGGGCACGGATATACGGGGGGCGCGCCCGCTCAGCGTTCGAGGACGAGGGCGAGCCCTTGGCCGACCCCGATGCAGAGGGTGGCGACGCCGGTGCCGGAGCCGTTGCGGGCGAGCTGGTGCGCCACGGTGCCGGCGAGGCGGGCGCCGGAGGCCCCCAGCGGGTGGCCGAGGGCGATGGCACCGCCGTACGGGTTGAGGATCGCCGGGTCGAACTCGGGCCATTCGGCGACACAGCCGAGTACTTGAGCGGCGAACGCCTCGTTGAGCTCCAGCGTCGTCAGGTCGCCGAAGGACCTGCCCGCTCTGGCGAGGGCGCGGTTGACGGCTTCGACGGGACCGAGGCCGAACCAGTGCGGCTCGACCGCGGCGACACCGGTGGCCGCGACGCGGGCCAGCGGTTCGCGCCCGGTGGCCCGCAGGCCCTCTTCGTCGACGAGGAGCAGCGCGGCGGCGCCGTCGTTGAGCGGGGACGCGTTGCCCGCCGTGACGGTGCCCCCTTCCTCCGCCGCACGGAAGGACGGCTTCAGCTTGGCCATCGCCTCCCGGGAGGCGTTCTCCCGCACGCTTTCGTCGCGGTCGAGGAGAACCGGGTCGCCTTTGCGCCGCGGTACCGGTACCACCTCGGCGTCGAACAGCCCGCCGTGCCACGCGGCGGACGCCTTGCGGTGGGACGCGAGCGCCAGGGCGTCCTGCTGCTCGCGGGTGATGCCGTGCTTGTCGGCGATCAGCTCGGCCGACTCGCCGAGCGGCACGGTCCACTGCGGCTCCATCCGCGGGTTGACCATGCGCCAGCCGAGGGTGGTCGAGTACAGCTCGGTGTGGCCCGCGGGGAAAGGACGGTCGCTCTTGGGCAGGACGTAGGGCGCGCGGGTCATCGACTCGACTCCCCCGGCCAGGGCGATGGAGACGTCGCCGAGTGCGACGGCCCGCGCGGCCTGGACGACCGCTTCGAGGCCGGAGGCGCACAGCCGGTTGACGGTGACCCCCGGCACGGAGGTCGGCAGGCCCGCGAGCAGGCCCGCCATCCGGCCGACGTTGCGGTTCTCCTCGCCCGCTCCGTTGGCGTTGCCGAAGTAGACGTCGCCGATGCGGGAGGGGTCGAGCTGCGGTGTGCGGGCGAGGAGTTCGCGGATGGTGTGGGCGGCCAGGTCGTCGGGGCGTACGCCCGCGAGGCCGCCGCCGTACTTCCCGATCGGGGTCCGGACGGCGTCCACGACGTACACGTCGCGCAGGCTCATGATGCTGTCTCCTCCGCGGCGAGGGCGACACGGAGGTCCGCGGCCGTCTTGCGCACGATGTCCTCGGCGGACACTCCGGGGGCGGTCTCGACCAGCGCGAGGCCGTCGCCGGTGACGTCGAGGACGCCGAGGTCGGTGACGATCCGGTCGACGCAGGCCTTGCCGGTCAGGGGCAGCGAGCACTCCTGAACGATCTTCGCGGAGCCGTCCTTGGCCGTGTGGTTCATGACCACGACGACCGTCCGGGCACCGTGCACCAGATCCATCGCCCCGCCGATCCCGGTGATCATCTTTCCGGGGACGGCCCAGTTGGCGAGGTCGCCCCGCGCGGACACCTGCATGGCGCCGAGTACGGCCACGTCGATGTGCCCGCCGCGGATCATCCCGAAGGACAGGGAGGAGTCGAAGTAGGAGGCGCCGGGCACCACCGTGACCGTCTCCTTCCCGGCGTTGATCAGGTCCGGGTCGACCTCGTCCTCGGCGGGGTAGGGCCCCACGCCGAGGATGCCGTTCTCCGACTCGAGGACGACTTCGACGTCGTCCGGAAGGTGATTGGGGATCAGCGTCGGCAACCCGATACCGAGGTTCACGTACTGACCGTCCGCCAGCTCGCGCGCCGCGCGCGCCGCCATCTGCTCGCGTGTCCAGGCCATCAGGCGCTCTCCGTTCCGGTGCTCCTTGTTCCGGTGCTGCTTGATCCGGTGCTCCCCGTCCCGGTGTGCCTAGTCCCGGCGCTCCCCGTCCCCGCGCTCTCCGTCCCGGCCCCGCGCGTCGGCGACGCGGAGACCGTGCGCCGCTCGATGCCCTTGTCCACCGCCTGCTCGGGTGTGAGCGCGACCACGCGCTGGACGAAGACACCGGGCAGATGCACCTGGTCGGGGTCGATCCCGCCCGGCTCCACCAACTCCTCCACCTCGGCCACCGTCACTCTCCCCGCCATCGCGGCCAGCGGGTTGAAGTTCCGGCTCGACTTGTTGAAGACCAGGTTCCCGTGCCGGTCCCCCCTGGCCGCGCGCACCAGCGCGAAGTCCGTACGGATGCCGTGCTCGAGGACGTACTCGGTGCCGTCGAAGGTGCGTACTTCCTTGGGTGGTGACGCCACCGCGACGCCCCCCTGGCCGTCGTACCGCCAGGGAAGTCCGCCGTCGGCGACCTGGGTGCCGACCCCCGCCGGGGTGTAGAAGGCCGGGATGCCGAGCCCCCCGGCCCGCAACCTCTCGGCCAGCGTGCCCTGCGGAATCATCTCCACCTCCAGTTCGCCCCCCAGGTACTGGCGGGCGAACTCCTTGTTCGCACCGATGTAGGACCCGGTCACCCGGGAGATGCGGCCCGCGGACAGCAGGACCGCGAGGCCGGATTCCAGCGCGCCGCAGTTGTTGGACACCACGCCGAGATCCTTGACCCCCAGGTCGTACAGGGCGCCGATCAGTACGTTGGGCACACCGCTCAGGCCGAAGCCGCCCACCGCGAGTGTCGCCCCGTCCCGGGCATCGGCCACCGCCTCAGCGGCGGTGGCGACCACTTTGTCCATACCGGAAGCCTCCACTCCCCCAAGGGCTCGAATCCTCGGAGTTAATCAGTGCACTGACTACTTTCTCGGAATGCGTCATGCTGGCACCCGGTGTACCGACCGTCAATAGATCCCATGAACCAGCAGGTCACCGCCTTGTGCAGAGGCAAGGCATCTCGGCGACCAGGCGGTACCCTCAGTGCACTTACAGAAGCGACGGGGAGGAACGCCATGGCCGCGGTCGACCTGACCACCCACCCCGGGCACTTGGCCCGGCGTCTTCAGCAGGCGCACCACCTGCTGTGGACGACGATGGTCTCCGAGGAGATCACTTCCCCCCAGTTCGGCGTGCTCAACGCGCTCACGGCCGAGCCGGGCCTCGATCAGAGGACGGTCGGCGAGCGCGTGGGGCTCGACCGCTCGACCATCGCCGAGGTCGTCAGCCGGCTCAGCCGCCGGGGCCTGCTCGACAAGGTCCGGGATCCCGACGACGGCCGCCGGTTCCTGCTGCGGCTCACCGACGAGGGCGCCCGGACACATCGCAGGCTCACGGTGCGCACGGCCCGGATGAACCAGGTCTTCCTCGCGCCGCTGTCCGCCGAGGAACAAGCACTCTTCCTGACCTTGATCCGCCGCGTCTCGGACGCCGCGGAGGAGCTGCGGACTCCGGAGGAGCTGCGGACTCCGGAGGAGCTGGGAACTCCCGAGGGGCCTCGGACTCCGGAGGAGACCGCGCCGGCGGGGCGGTGAGGAGACCGCGCCGGCGGGGCTGAAGCGCCTACTCCACCACGAGCGGCACGTACGCGAAGGCCGTCGACAGGTCGGCTTCGATGCGGGAAGCGGTGTCCCGCAGGGCCGGGAGCACGCGCTCGACCATCTCCTGAGGTGTGCTCCGACCCGCGTGCACGGCGACGTTCAAGGCGGCGACGACATGCCCGCCCCGGTCGTGCAGGGGTACGGCCAGGGAACGCAGCCCCTCTTGCAGTTCCTGGTCGACCAGGGCGTAGCCGTCCCTGGCCGCCGCGGCGACCGCGGCGGTGAGACGGCGCGGTGCGGTGAGGGTGTGGGGAGTGCGGGGCCGCCGATCGGTCCGGGCGATGCGGGCGGCGAGTTCGCCCGGGGGCAGCGCCGCGAGCAGGACACGCCCCATGGAGGTCGGACCGGCGGGCAGGCGGGTGCCCGAGGTGATGTCGATGCGCAGGACGCGGGAGGTCGCAGCGCGGGCCAGATAGCGGATGTCGTCCTCGTCGAGAACGGCGACCGAGGCGGACTCGCCCAGGAGCGCGGCCAGTTCCGCCAGGTGCGGGCGGCTGATGTCCGTGAGGGTGAGGCAGGACAGCCGGGCGTGGCCGAGGTCCAGGACACGGGGCAGCAGATGGTACGTCGGCCCTTGGCTGTCCGCGTACCCGAGGTGCCGCAGGGTGAGCAGAGCGCGCCGCGCGGTGGCCCGGGACAGTCCCGTCGCCGCGGCGGCCGCGCTGATGGTCAGCCCGCCACCGGCGCTGCCGAAGGCGGACAGCACGGCGAGGCCACGCGCGAGGGACTCGAGGAACTCCATCCCCAGTTCGTCCTTGGATTCGCGCAGGTCCTGGGCGGTGGACGCGGGGCGGGCGGCGGGCTGCGGCGCCAGGCCCTGGGCGGCGGGCGCGGGGCGGGCGGTGGGTCCTGTCGCGCGGCGGAGCGCGGCCTCCATCCGGTCGACGGCTGCCTGAAGCCGGGGCATGACATGCCCGGGGAAGTCGGCGGCCGTGTGCCGACTGGTGTGGGTGAGCACGCTGACCGCGGCCAGGATCCGGCCGGCGGGGTCCCGGACAGGAGCGGCGACGGCCAGCAGGCCGGGCTCGACCCACTCCTCGTCCAGCGCCCAGCCGGCACGGCGGGCGACGGCCGCGCGGGAGCGCAGGCAGCGCTCCGACTCGTCCTCCGCGGGGGCCTCGTCGCGGGGAGGCACCGCGGGGAATCCCGCGTCCAGGGGGTCCGCGCGCCGCCGGGCACGCCAGGCGTGGAACTGCGCTTCCTCCCACCCGCCGGCCAGGACCACACCGGCGGCGCTGCGCTCGGCCGGCAGCAGGTCCCCGATGTGGAAGGCCAGGTACATGGCGCGGCGCCGGACGGCCTGAGTGATCAGCCGGGCGCCGTCGCGGTCCGGGACGGCCAGGGACACGGATTCGTCGAGTTCGTCGGCCAGCTCCACGACGTACGGCTCCAGGGCGTCGACGAGGCCGCAGGAGGCGAGGTACGCGTTGCCGAGCTCCATCACGCGCGGGGTCAGGAGCACGTCCCGCCCGTCGGCACGGACGTAGCCGAGGCGCAGCAGGGTGGCGATGATGCGGTCGACGGGGGAACGGAGCAGGCCGGTGGCGGCGGTGAGGTCGCTGCGCCGCATCCGCGGAGAGGGGTTCGCGGCCATGGCGTGGAGTACGGCAAGGCCGCGCTCCAGGGGGCCGACGGCCTCTCCCGACATACCAGGGCCCCTTCGCTCGGTGTCTTGATCAGTGGGTACGCGAAAGATACCCGGCCGCCCATTGACGGTCGCGACCGCGGTGACCCACACTCGGCCCAACCTCACAACGAAAGAAGTTTCGCCAGGCGAACAGGTGTGGCGAGGGCCCCAGCGCGGACGGCCCCCTCCACTCGCGGCATCCGACAGAACCCTTCAGGAGCTTTTCCATGACCTCCATCACCCGTGGACTGATCATCGGCGGCCGGGAGATCCCCGCGTCCTCCGGCCGCACCACCCCCGACATCGGTCCCTGGACCGGGACCCCGTACGCGCAGGTCGCCGCGGGCACCCCCGAGGACGTCACCCGTGCGATCGACGCCGCCGACGCCGCCGCCGACGACTGGGCGGCGCTGGCCCCCACCCGGCGGCGCGCGATTTTCCTGCGCGCCGCCGATCTGCTGGAGTCCCGTACGCCCGAGGCCGTCGCGCTGATGGCCGACGAGGTCGGCGGCGCCGCCCCCTGGGCCGGTTTCAACGCCGCGCTCGCCGCCGGGATCCTGCGCGAGGCCGCCGCCGCGATCACCCAGCCCACCGGGCAGATCCTCGCCACCGACACGCCCGGCGCGTACTCGATGCACGTCCGCGTGCCGGTCGGTGTCGTCGCGGCGATCGCGCCCTGGAACGCCCCGTTGATCCTCGGCATCCGCGCCATAGCCATGCCGCTGGCCATGGGCAACACCGTGGTGCTCAAGCCCAGCGAGGACGCCCCGCTGGCCTGCGGCCTCTTCCTCGCCGACATCCTGCACGAAGCGGGGCTGCCCGCGGGCGTCCTCAACGTCGTCACCAACGACCTCGCCGACGCTCCCCAGATCGTCGCCACCCTGATCGCCGACCCGCGCGTCCGGCTGGTCAACTTCACCGGCTCCACCGCCGTCGGCCGCCGCGTCGGTGTGCTGGCGGCCGAGCACCTCAAGCCCGCCGTGCTCGAACTCGGCGGCAAGAACGCTCTGCTGGTGCTCGCCGACGCCGATGTGGACTACGCGGTGGACGCCGCCGCCTTCGGCTCCTTCATGAACTCCGGTCAGATCTGCATGTCCGCCGACCGCGTCGTCGTCCATCGCGACCGCGCCGAGGAGTTCACCCGCAAGCTCGCCGCGAAGATCAAGTCACTGCGCTACGGCGACCCGTCCGACCCGGCCACCGTCGTCGGCCCGGTCGTCAGCGCCCGTGCCGCCCGGCGCGTCGCCGCACTCGTCCAGGACGCCACCGACAAGGGGGCACAACTCCTGGCCGGCACCGGCCGGGTGGAGGGCGACGCCGAGGCGCTCCTGGCGCCCGTGGTCCTGACCGGTGTCACCGAGGACATGGACATCTACTACGGGGAGATCTTCGGCCCGGCGACCGTCGTGCACGTCGTCGACTCGGTCGACGAGGCCGTCGACCTGGCCAACGACACCCCCTACGGCCTGACCGCCGGTGTGATCACCGAGGACTTCGCCGCCGGTGTCGCGGTGGCCCGCCGGCTGCGCACCGGCATCGTCCACGTCAACAACCAGACCGTCGCCGACGAGCCGCAGGCCCCCTTCGGCGGCGTCAAGGACTCCGGCTACGGCCGTTTCGGCGGCCAAGCGGGCATCGACGCCTTCACCACCGCCCGCTGGATCACCGTCCAGGCACACGGCCACGCCCACTTCCCCTTCTGACCCGACCGCTCCGCTCCCCACCGCCTTCCCGGTCCCCGCGCAGCCCCGGCTCACCCCCAGAGAGCCGGGGCATCCTCATGTCCGCCCCGCGGGTGCGCCCCCTTGAGTCACCGCGCCGCTTTCCCTCATTGCCTTCCCAGGCGCGAAGTGTTCACTTCCGCCACCCGGCATCCATGGGCTTTTTCAAGCCAAGAGATACGGCCACCCCGGCTGTCTTGATCGTGTGCTCAGGCAACTCGCGGCGCAAACGCCACCACGGCACCGGCGGTTTCCCGTCGTCTCTGCTGCACCGCGTTAGTTCGAGCACCCAGTGGATCAGAGGTACTTCTGCCCTTCTTCACAACTGCTAGACAGGCGGTGCATCATTTCCGCACAAGTGCGAAGACTCGTCACGGCTGTCCTGACCCTGAGCCTCCTGGTCGCAGCCGGCGTCGCCCCGGCCTGGGCGGCCTCCCCCCGGGACCGTCCGCCCACCACGGCGGCGGCCGTCACCCCCGCGAAGGCCAGGACCGCCGCGGATCTGCCGAAGCCGCCCAGGGCCATGACGCTGGCCCAGCGGCGCGCCCAGGTCGCGAAGGAACAGCACGAACTGTCGCCGATGCGCGCCTATATGAACGCGCCCGGCAGGAAGCCCGCAGGCGCACCGCACAGCAAAGCGGACCCGGACCGGGTGCGGCGCGGCCCCGCCGCCGTCCCGCCGCGCCGCGCGGCCGGTTCCCTCGCGGCGCCCGAGAACCCGACGTGGGTCTCGGCCTGGGCCAGCGCGTACCCGGGCACGCTGTCGATCGGCGGCCAGGTGAAGCTGCCCAAGCGGGGTTCGACGTACAGCGGGATGTGGCTGTACGTGATGGACGAGGGCGGCGCCCCGGTCCACCAGTTGGAGATCAAGAAGGCCACGGACGACCCCAGGGGCGACACCCCGGACACCGGCGCCTGGTGCTACGACTGGTGGTCGAGCAACTCCTACCCCACCGACCAGTGCTTCTGGTGGGCGGGCAACGAGCTGGGCGGCGGCCTGAAGGACGGGAAGAAGTACTACGCCTGGGTCTTCATGAACAGCTCCGACGGCTCGTCGAGCCCCGGCGGGACCACGTCCCCGCTCGTGGAGGCGTTCTACACCCCGGACATCCCCGGCGCGCAGGCGGGCATCTGCAACTGCTACGCGCAGGCGCACCGCGCCGACCCGGTGAACACGGCGACCGGCATGTTCTACCAGCAGCTCACCGACGCATCCCTGGTCGGCCCCGGTGTGCCCCTGGCACTGGAGCGCACCTACCGCTCCGACTCCACCGCCACCGGGCTCCTTGGGCGCGGCTGGGCGACACCCTTCGACGCGAAACTCACCCTCGCGACGGGCAAGGCGACGTACCGGACGGAAGACGGCGCGTCGTTCGTGTTCACCCAGAGCGGCGACGGCACCTACACCGCCCCGGCCGGTTCGACAGCCAAGCTGGTCAAGAGCGGCAGCACCTACACGGTCACCACGCCGGACCACACCAGGCGCACCTTCAACAGCGGTGGCCAACTCACCTCCGTGGCCGACCGCGCGGACAAGGGCCTCAGCCTGACGTACGCGTCCGGCAGGCTCGCCTCCGTCGAGGACGCCGCCGGCCGCACCACCACCTTCACCACCGGAACCGACGGACTGCTGTCCAAGGTGGAGCTGCCCGACGGAGGTTCGGTCGCGTACGAGTACACCGGCGGGCTGCTGACCTCGGTGACCGACCCGGCGGGCCGGGAGTCGGCCTACGCGTACGACGCGAACAAGCGCCTGACGTCCCTCACCGACCCGGCGGGCGGCAAGGTCACCAACGCCTACGACGGCGCGGGCCGCGTGAAGTCCCAGACCGACCAGAACGGCAAGACCACCGCGTTCACCTGGGACGGCAAGAAGAAGCAGGCGCACACCACGGCACCCGACGGCGGCGTGTGGACCGACGTGTACTCCGGCAACGTCCTGATGGAGACCCTCGACCCGTACGGCAAGAGCATCACGTACGAGTACGACCGCCGGCTGCGGCCCGTCACCATCACCGACCAGCGCGGCAACGCCACGACCATGACGTACGACAGCGCCGGCCGGATGCTCACCCGCGGTGCGCCCACCGAGCTCGGCTACAAGGAGAGCTGGACCTACGACGGCGCGGGCAACATCACCAGCAACACCGACGGCCGCGGCAACAAGACGACCTACGCGTACAACACGTCGAACCAACTCACCACGATCACCGATCCAGCGGGCGGCAGGACCACCTACACGCACACCCCGCTGGGTTCCCTCGCGACGGTGACGACGCCACGCGGCAAGACCACGACGTACGGCTACGACTCCGCGGGCAACCGGACGTCGGTCACCACACCACTGGGTGAGAAGTCCACGTTCACGTACGACAAGGCCGGGCGGATCCTGTCCAGGACGGACCCGCGGGGCAACGTCGAAGGGGCCGACCCGGCCGCGTACACCACCACGTTCGCCTACGACGGGCGCGGCCTGCTCACTTCGGCCACCGATCCGCTGGGCCGCACCACGACCTACACGTACGACGGCGCCGAACAGCTGGCGTCCGCGCGCAATCCGGCGGGCGACACCACCACGTTCGCCTACGACGACGCCGGGCATCCGACCCGCACCACCGATCCGTCCGGCAAGTCCGTCACGCGTACCTACGACGCGGCCGGACGCCTGGCCTCCGAGACCGATGCCGTCGGCGGCAAGAGGACCTACACGTACGACAAGGTGGGCCGCCTGCTCACCAGCGTCTCGGCGCGCGGCAACGCCGCGGGGGCCAACTCGGCCGCTCACACGACCAGTTACGCCTACGACGCGGCGGGCAACCGCACCAAGGTCACCGACCCGACCGGCGCGGCCACCACCACGACCTACGACGCCGTCAACCGTCCGCTCGTGGTCACCGACCCGCTGGGCCGCACCACCGGCTACACCTACGACGCCAACGACAACGTCACCAAGGTCACCGACGCCGCCGGAAAGACCACCACGTCCAAGTACGACAAGAACGACCGGCGCACCAGCGGCACCGACCAGCTCGGCAGGACCACCACCTACGCCTACGACGCGGGCGGCAATCTGCTCAGCCGCTCCTCCCCGCTCGGTCACAGGTCGAGCTGGACCTACGACGGCGACGGCCGCCAGGCCACCTCGGTCGACCCGCGCGGCAACGCCACCGGCGCCGACCCCGACCAGTACACGACCACCTACGGCTACGACCCGGCGGGCAACCCCACCAAGGTCACCGACCCGCTCGGCGGCGTCACCACCACCGCCTACGACGCCCTGAACAAGGTCGTCGAGCGCAAGGACGCCGACGGGCGCACCACCACCTACGGCTACGACAAGCTGGACCAGCCGACCGAGGTCACCGCCCCCGGCGGCGCCGTCACCGCCTACGCCCACGACAAGGCCGGGAACATCGTCCGGCGCACCGACGCAGAGGGCCGCGTCACCACGTACGGTTATGACGCGGCACGCCAACTGACGTCGGTCACCGATCCGTTGAAGCGCGAGACGTCGTACGCGTACGACGCCGACGGCAACCTCGCCGAGAAGACCACGCCCCGCGGCTCGACCACCCACACCCACGACCCGCGCGGTCTGCTCACCAAGGTCGACTACTCCGACTCCACTCCCGATGTGACCTTCGGCTACGACGACGCGGGCCGCATGGTCTCGCGCGTGAACGCGAGGATGTCCGAGGACTTCGGCTACGACGCGGTCGGCAACCTCACCAAGACGCGCGGCTTCGGCTACACCTACGACGCGGCCGGGCAGATGCTCACCCGCAAGTACTCCGACGGCAACACCCTCACGTACACCTACGACGACGACGGCCGCACCGCGACGACGGCGGCCGACGGCAGGACCACCTCGTACACCTGGGACCCGGCGGGCCGCCTCACCAAGTCCGCGCTGCCCAACACCGAGACCGAGGAGCGCGCCTACGACCGGGCGGGCCGGCTCACTGCCGTCACCGCTGCCAAGGGGGACACGACGGTCACCAGGACCGCGCTCGACCTCTCCCCGGCGGGGCTGCCCACGCGTGTCGACGTCACCCGCGCCGGGGTCGGCACCGGCGGCTGGGACCTCGGCTACGACGCGGCCGGGCGCCTCACCTCCGGCTGCTTCCCCCAGCCCTGGACCGCCGGCTGTGCCGCCGGGCGCGCCACGACCTACTCGTACGACAAGGTCGGCAACCGCCTGACCTCCACCCTGGGCACGGTCGCGACCAGCTACACCTACGACGCGGCCGACCAGCTCACCGCCGCCACCACCGGCACCACGACCACTGCCTACGACTACGACACCGAGGGCAACCAGACCAAGAAGGGCGCCGACACCTACACCTACGACCTGGCCGGTCAGATCTCCGCCGCCACCGTCGCGGGCGCCTCCTACGCCTACGACCACGACGCGAGCGGCAACCAGGTCACCACCCGCAAGGGCGGCGATGTCACCTCCCGCACCCAGTGGGATCCCAACGGTGCCCTGCCGATCCTGGCCACCGAGTACGACAGCGACTGGAAGATCAAGCAGTCCTACCGCTACGACCCGCTCGGCCAGCCCACGGCCACCAAGAACGGCGCCGGGGCGCTCTTCTACTACCACCACGACACCCAGGGCTCCCCGGTAGACGTCACCTCGAGCACCGGCACGCTCCACCAGCGCTGGGCCTACGACCCCTACGGCACCCGCGTGCTGGGCACGGTCACCGGCGGCGCCCCCGCGGGCACCCCGTCGTACACGGGCGCCCGGTACGAGGCCGGCACCGGCAACCTCGACCTGCACGCCCGCCAGTACGACACGACCACCGGCCGCTTCACCCGCCCCGACCCGGCTCCCCGGGGCCAGTCGACCCCGTACGTCTCGCCGTACGCCTACGCGGACAACACCCCCACCCTGTACACCGACCCCAGCGGGCTGACACCGGTGCCGGGGGACGACGGCAACGGCAGGGTCGACAACGCCGAGGAAGGTCTGCGGATCTTCGGGAACGGCTTCCTCCAGGGTCTGAAGTTGCCCTTCGAGTTCCTCGGGGACGCGAAGGACGCGTTCACCGGGGAGAACGGCGGTGCCGGCGCCTTCGCCGACAAGTACCTGCCCATCCGCCCGGCCTACCGGCTCTACCGCGCCGAGTACATGCTCCGCCAGCAGGGCTGCGACGCCCTCGCCGACCTGTACGCCGACACCGCCGACGAACTGACTCAGCAGATCGCCCTCGTGGGCATCGGCGGCCTCACCGGGTGGCGTCGAACCGCCGTCACCCCCGAAGTGCGCGGGCACAAGAACCCGACCCACGGCAAGGGCGTGGGCCCCGCCGCTGAGCGCATCCCGGGCGGCCGTCCTGACGGCCAGGCCGTCGTCGCCGGTCACGGCTGGTACGTGAGGGGCACCGGTGATACCCGGATGCCCAGCGGGACGTGGGGATACTTCTATGTGGAGGACGGAGTCGGCCTCCGCCAATCGGTCGGCCTCGCGATCGAGAGGGGACAGAAGATCAAGCCGACAGAGATCGTCGGACCCGGCAAGTCGTTCCCGAACTACACCGTGTCGCCCGGGGACAACCTCAAGATGATGAGCGGATCGATCACCGTCAGCAAGAACACTCTGCTGAGTGAGATCCTCAAACCCAACATGGGCCCGGTCCACCTGGCGATCTGCCGGAAGCACTGCGACCCACGGCGCTGAGGAGAAACGGATGACCTACTACCCCGACTTGTCCCCCTACTCCTATGACGATTCGCCCCGCGCGATGCTCAACGTGGGGTGGCTCTCGTCGGCGCACGAGTACACCAGGGGGGTGGTGGACGAGCGCGTGATGGATGCCCTGAAGATCCTTTGCGTCGCCCATGAGAACCAGATGCGTGGCCTCCACCACTGTGAGTTCTGCGATATCGATCGGTCGTTCGTCCTCGGCGGACCGGCCGGCGACACAAAGGTCCTGCTCGGTTCGGCTGAGATCCGGGTGGAGGGAGCGGACGGCACCTGCTATGCCGCACCGGACCTGGTGATCCACTACATGGCAGAGCACCTCTACTGCCCTCCTGAGGACTTCTGCCGAGCAGCGGTGCGCGCGGCGGGGCTGGAGACGAACGGTGAGCTGACCGTGGTCGAGTAGTCGGGCCCACGAGACGACGTGAACACCGTCCACAGCCTGCGGCGTTCACGCAGGACACGAGTGGGGGGCGCCCGAGGCCGGGCCCCGGGCGCCCTCCCGCAGTGACGTGATGACACCCACCGCCGTCACCGGCCCCTCAGACAGCTCGTTCCGGAAGGACGTCCCATGCGCAAGGTCACCCCGCTCGGCCTGTTCGGCGACAGTTCCAGTCAGTCCTGCTTCACCGGACGCGCGGACGAGATCCGGGAACTCTCCGGCCAACTGCCCGTGCACCGACGCGGACGCGTGGCGGAGTACCTGCGGACGGCACCTGTGATCATCGCGCTCATGGGATTCACCGAGGACGTCGTGGGCACCGAGTTCTCCGTCATGGGCGGGACGGCCCTGCACAGCGACGGAACCTTCTACTGGCGCCGCGACACGGCCGAGTACGTGGAGACCTACGGCACGGGCCTTCCCCCCGCGTTCATGGAACACGGTGACCGACTGGGATGGCGCGTGCCGTCCCTCACCGACGAAGAGGTACTGGAGATCGACGACTACTTCATGTTCCTCCGCGCGCAGACCGGAGGGACCAGCCGCTGATCGGTCGCTGATCGGTCGCTGACGAGCGGCGGCTCGTCGCACCCGGGCGGACTGGACAGGCTGTACCTATTAGTATGTACACTCACCTCATGAGTACATCGGAGCGTCTGATCGAGTCCACGCGCGAACTGCTGTGGGAGCGTGGCTACGTCGGCACCAGCCCGAAGGCGATCCAGCAGCACGCGGGTGCCGGCCAGGGCAGCATGTACCACCACTTCACCGGGAAGCCCGACCTCGCCCTCACCGCGATCCGGCGTACGGCGCAGGAGATGCAGGCCACCGCGGAGGCCGCCCTCGCCGGTGACGGTCCGGCGTACGACCGGGTCGCCGCGTACCTGCTGCGCGAGCGCGACGTCCTGCGCGGCTGCCCGGTCGGGCGGCTGACGATGGACCCGGACGTGATCGCCGACGAGGAACTGCGGGCGCCGGTCACCGAGACCCTGGAGTGGCTGCGCGAGCGGCTCGCCGGGATCGTCCAGGAGGGCCTGGACCGGGGCGAGTTCAGCGGCACGCTCGACGCGGGCGAGGTCGCCTCGGCGATCGTCGCGACCGTGCAGGGCGGCTATGTGCTGGCGCGGGCCACGGGGTCGCCCGCGGCGTTCGACGCGGGCGTGAGGGGGCTGCTGGCGTTGCTCGCTCCGCGCGCCTGAGCGTGACCGGGCCCGGCGGGTTTCCGATGCCCGCCGAAACCGGTGCCGCCAGCCGGTCACCCCGGTCACCCCGGTCGCCCCGGCGGCCCCTGAGTCCCCTGACCGGCCCCCACCGCGCCTCGACCGGCGCGTTCACCGCACCTCGAGTCCCTGTTCCCGCACCAGTCAGCCTTGGAGCACGATGCACGCCAAGCAGTACGAGATCACCCTGCCCGCCGACTACGACATGGACGTCGTGCGCCGCCGGGTGGCGGCCAAGGGCCACCTCCTCGACGCCTGGCCGGGGCTCGGGTTCAAGGCGTACCTGATGCGTGAGCGCGGTGTCGACGGCTCGCCGGTCAACCAGTACGCGCCGTTCTACCTCTGGAACACCGCGGAGGGCCTCGGCTCGTTCCTCTGGGGGCCCGGGTTCCAGGGGCTCTGCGACGACTTCGGACGGCCGGTCGTGCAGCACTGGATGGTGCTCGGATACGAGGACGGGGGTGCCGCCGGTGCTCCGCCGGTCGCCGCCCTGCGGCACCGCCGGGTCGTTCCCGAAAGCATGCGGACCCCCGACCTCGCGGAGGAACTCCTCACGGAGGCGCGGGACGTGGCGGAGCGGGACGGTCTCGTCGGTGTCGTGGTCGCCGTCGATCCGCGGCACTGGGAGGCGGTGGTGTTCTCGCTGTGGGCCGCCGAAGGCGCGGGCCGCGCGGCGGCGGAGGCGGACGGCGAGTTGTTCCAGGTGCTGCACTGTTCGACTCCCGGACTGGGCGCTCTCCCCCGGGGGCGGGCATGGTGACCGCGGGCCCCCCGGAGGCGACGGCGACCGCGGACGGTGGCGATGGCGCAGGCGCAGGCGCAGGCGCGGCCACCGTGCGGACCGTCCTCGGCGATGTCGCGCCTGGCGAGCTGGGGGTCTGTGACGCCCACGACCACCTCTTCCTGAAGAGCCCTGTGCTCCCGGGCCAGGAACTGGACTCCACGGCCGCCGCCGGGGCCGAACTCGCCGCCTTCCGGGCGGCCGGCGGCCAGAGCGTCGTCCAGTGGACACCCCACGGCATGGGCCGTCGTGCCGCCGAGCTGCCCGGCCTGGCACGCGCGGCGGGGGTCCATGTCGTGGCCGCCACCGGACTGCATCAATCCGTGCACTACACGCCCGAGTTGCTCGCGGAGCTGGGGAGCCCGGACCGGCTGGCCGCGGTGTTCGTGCGTGAGCTGACCCAGGGCATCGGCGACAGCGGGGTGCGGGCCGGGCTGATCAAGGTGGCGGGCGGCTTCCACGGTCTGGACGCACACGCCCGCCTGACGATGACGGCAGCCGCGTCGGCGCACCGCGCGACGGGCGCGCCGATCGCCGTGCACCTGGAACTCGGCACGGCCGCGCTCGACGTACTCGACCTGCTGTGCGGCGAGTCGGAGGTGCCGCCGGACAAGGTGATCCTCGGGCACCTCAACCGCGACCCCGATCCGGTGGTGCACGCGCAGGCCGCGGCGGCGGGCTGCTGGCTGGCCTTCGACGGGCCCTCCCGGGCCAACCACGCCACGGACTGGCGGATGCCGGACGCGGTACGCGCCCTGGCCGAGGCCGGTCACGGCGACCGGTTGCTTCTGGGGGGCGACACGACGACGTCCTCGGCGCGCTCCGTGCACGGCGGCCCGGGGATGCCGCATCTGCTGCGCCGGGTAGGGCCGCGGCTCGCCCACGCCGTGGGGGCGGACCTCGTGGAGCGGATGCTGACGGTCAATCCGGGGCGGGCGTTCGCGGTCGAGTGGCCGGGGTGAGGGGCGCGGCGGCTCCGCCGCCGACCGCGGCCAGGGTGAGGGACGCGGCGGCTCCGCCGCCAACCGCGACCGGGCCGGGCCCACCGCTCACCCCCACCTGACCGGACTCGTCGCTTCCCCGGTCTCCGGCCCGGCCGCTCCCCCGACCCGGCCGCACCGGTCACTCCCCCATCCGGCCCGCACCGATCACTCCCCCCGTCCAGCCCGCGCGGGTCGCTCCCCCGCACCAGGCGGGGCGCCCGCCCCGCCCCCGCGATGGACCGCCACCGCCACCCGAGTCTCCTCCGCCACCAGGTCCGCATTGATCTGCCCCGCGGCGGCCGCCCCCGCGGCCGCCGCCCCGCCGACCTGCGCGGCGAGGTCGGTGATGTTGCCCGCGACCCACACCCCGGGCACCTCGGTGCGGCCGGCCTCGCTCGGCAGGTGCTCCCCCGCCAGATGCGGCACCGGCTCAAGGCCGAGCGCCTTCAGGAAGCCGACGCGTGCCACCATCCGCGGGGCCACCGCCACCGCGTCCCGGCGCACCAGCTCCCCGTCGGCCATCCGCAGCCCGACGACGCGGTCGTCGACGATCTCCAGGGAGTCCACCTCGCCCTCGACCACCCGGATGCCCCGCGCCGCCAGTTGCTCCGCCTCCTCGGCGCTCGGCGGCGCCATGGTGTGCGGGAAGAAGGTGACGTCGGCGCTCCACTGGCGCAGGAGCAGCGCCTGGTGCACCGAGAGGGGACCGCTGCCCAGGACGCCGATGGCCTGGTCCCGCACCTCCCAGCCGTGGCAGTACGGGCAGTGCAGCACATCCCGCCCCCAGCGTTCGTGCAGTCCGGGCACGTCGGGCAGTTCGTCCACCAGGCCGGTGGCCACCAGGACGCGGCGGGCGCGCACGGCCCGGCCGTCGGCGAGGCGGACCTCGAACCCGTCCCCGGCGCGCTCCACGCTCTCGACCTCGGCCGGTACCACCTGCCCGCCGTACCCGCGCACCTCGGCGCGACCGCGCTCCAGGAGCTCGGCGGGCGGCATCCCCTCCCGCCCGAGCAGTCCGTGCACCCCGTCGGCGGGGGCGTTGCGCGGGGCGCCCGCGTCGAGCACCACCACCGAGCGGCGGGCCCTGGCCAGCATCAACGCTCCATTGAGCCCGGCGGCGCCACCGCCGACCACCACCACGTCGTAGCCGTCCATCAGCTGATCGTCGTGCACGCCGTTCACGCTGTTTACGCCGTTCATGTCATCAATGTCATTCGTGCCGTTCACGTGGTTCATGCTGTTCATGCCGTTCATGCCGTTCATGCCGTTCATGGCGAACACCTCCACGACGACCTTGCACGAGATCCGGCCTTTCCGGCAAACATGCTTGCCGCTTCAGCAAACCCGTACAACGTATTGCAACGAGCAGTCCAAAACGGCTACCGTACGGTCATGGCCCGACCGCGGACTTTCGACGAGGAGCGGGCCCTGGACGCGGCGATGCGCGCGTTCTGGACGAACGGCTACGAGGCCACCTCGACCCAGGACCTGTGCGACGCCACCGGACTGGGCCGCAGCAGCATCTACAACACGTTCACCAGCAAGCACGACCTGTTCCGGCGCGCACTCACCCGCTACATCGAGCTGATGAGCGCACCGCAGGCGGAGATCCTGGAGGACCCCGGGCGCTCCGGCATGGAGCGGATCCGCGCCCTGTTCACCCGGATCGTCGACAGCGAGTACGAGTACCGCGAGGCCGACGGGAGCAGCATCGGCTGTCTCACCGTCAACACCGTCGTGGAGCTGGCGCGGCGGGACCCGGAGGCAGCCGCCCTGGTCGAGCACGACCTCCGCGTCCGGCTCGACCTGCTGCACGTGGCGCTCGACGCGGGCCGCCGCGACGGCACGATCACCACCGGGCGGGACCCGGACGCCCTGGCCCGGTTCATCAACGCGACCATCGGCGGCCTGCGCGTCTCCGCCCAGGCGGGAGCGGACCGCGCGATCCTGGAGTCCATCGCCGACACCGCCCTGGACGCCCTGCGCCCCTGAGTCCGTCCCGCGAGTGAGTCCGTCCCGCGAGTCCGTCCCGGGCGCCCCGCACCCCCGGGACGGCCCACCCCCGTACGCACCCGCCGAGGTCTCGCACGTCCTAATTTTGTACTGAACTATCCAATACTCGACCCGCCTCCCCCGCCTCCCGCCCCACGCCTCCCGAAGGAGCAGCCCCATGCCCCGCGCCGTATACGTCCTCGCCCTAGGCATCTTCGCCATGGTGACCAGTGAGTTCGTCGTCGCTGGACTCATGCCGCAGATGGCCGACGGGCTCGACGCCACGATCCCCGAGATCGGCTATCTGATCACCGCCTTCGCCGTGGCGATGGCCTTCGGGGGGCCGTTCCTGACGGTCGCTCTGCTGAAGCTCCCGCAGAAGCGGGCGCTGATGGTGCTGTTCGCCATCTTTCTCGGGGGCAACGTCCTGGCCGCCCTCGCACCGGACTACTGGACCATGCTCGTCGCCCGCGTCGTCACCGGCGTCGCCTCCCAGGCCTTCTTCGGTGTCGGCATCTCGCTGGCCAGCCGCCTCACCCGCCCGGAGATACGCGGCCGCGCCGTCGCCGTGGCGCTCAACGGCCTCATGCTCGGCACGCTTCTCGGGCTGCCGCTCGCGACCGTCGTCGGTGAACACCTGGGCTGGCGCGCGGCGTTCTGGGCCATCACCGTCCTGACGGCGCTCGCCGCCGTGGCCACGTTCGTGGGTGTGCCCCGCATCGAGCGCGCCGACGACGCGGGGTCGGTCCGCGAGGAGCTGGGCGCCTTCCGCAGCCCGCGCCTCTGGCTGACGCTCACCACAAGCACCTTCGTGATCGGTGCGACGTTCTCGGCGTTCAGCTACCTCAACCCGATCCTCACCGAGATCACCGGGTTCGCCACCGGCACCGTGCCGCTGCTGCTCGTCGCGTACGGCGCGGCGACGCTCATCGGCAACACCGTCGTGGGCCGCCTCGCCGACCGGCACGCGCTGCCCGTCCTGGTCACCGGACTGCTCCTGAACCTCGGCTTCCTGGTCGGCTTCGCGCTGCTCGCGGACCTGCCCGTCGGCGCCGTGGCCATGATGCTCGGCATCGGTCTCGTCGGCGTCACCATGAACCCGGCGATGGTGACCCGGGTGCAGCGGGTCGGCAACACCCGCCCGCTGGTCAACAGCGTCCACTCGTCGTTCATCACGGGCGGCATCATCATCGCCACGTCCGTCGGCGGTCCCGCCATCGACGCGTACGGGCTGCGCGCGCCGCTGTGGATCGGTGCCGGGCTCGCGGTGCTCGGCCTGGTGACCCTCGTACCGGAGTGGCGGCGACGCGTGGCGCCCAGCGCCTCGACTCCCGCCGGCACGTCCGCTGCCCCCGATGCTCCCGATACCCACTCCCCCGTACGGGACGCCGTCGAGGTCGGCTGAAGCCGCCGCCCGCGACTAGCCGAGCGCCCCCAGGGGGTCGTCGAGCACCGGCTGCCACGCCAGCTCGGCGGCCCCCACCAGGCTGTTGTGGTCGAGGGTGCAGGCGAGGATGGGGACGCCACCGCTGCGGCCCCACAGGCTGCGGTCGGCGACGACGGCGCGCAGCCGCTCCGGGTCGGCCTCCAGGAGGGCGCGGTGCAGCCCGCCGAGGATGATCCGGTCCGGGTTGAGGATGTTCACCAGGCCCGCGAGGCCGAGGCCGAGGCGGTCGATCAGCTCCTCCGCGGCCGTGCGCACCGCCGGATCGGCGTACTGCTCGGCCAGCAGCCTGCGGGCCTGCTGGAGCAGGCCCTCGGGGCCCGGCTCCACGCCCATGGCGGTGAGGAAGGCGAGCGGGTCCGTCTCCACGTCCAGACAGCCTCGGCTGCCGCAGTAGCAGGGACGGCCCTCGGGGTGCACGGTGAGGTGGCCGACCTCCAGGGCGAGGCCCGAACTGCCCGTGTGCAGACGGCCGTCGAGGACGAGGGCACCGCCGACACCGCGGTGCCCGGTCGCCACGCACAGCAGGTCCCGTGCGCCGCGGCCCGCGCCGTGCCGGTGCTCGGCGAGCGCCGCGAGGTTCACGTCGTTGCCCGTGAACGCGGGGCCCTCGACGCCCGCGTCCCGTACGCAGTCGGCGAAGATCTCCCTGACCTGCGCGCCCGCGGGCCACGCCAGGTGCAGCGGATTGAGGGCGGTGCCCTCGGGCTCGGCGACGGCCGAGGGCACCGCGAGGCCCGCCCCCACACAGCGTCTGCCCGTCTCCCGCAGCAGTCGCGCGCCCGCCTCGACGACCGAGCCGAGGACCTGCGCCGGGTCGGCGTCGACGGTCTCGCAGCCGGGCGCGGTGGCGACGAGCCGGCCGCCGAGGCCGACGAGCGCCGCCCGGAAACCGTCGGCGTGCACCTGCGCCGCAAGCGCCACCGGCCCGGCCTCTGCGACCGAGAGCCGGTGCGACGGCCGGCCCTGGGACCCGGCGGCCGCGCTCGGCTTCGCGTCGATGCGGATCAGGCCGAGCGACTCCAGCTCCGCCGCGACGGCACCGGCCGTGGCCCGGGTGACGCCGAGCTCGGCGGTGAGGACGGCTCGGGTGGGGGCGCGCCCGGTGTGGACGAGTTCGAGTGCGGGCCCGAGCGCGGAGCGCCCGCGTTCGAGTCGCGTACGCGTGGACAGATGTGCCTCACCCCGGGTGGCAGCCTTCCCGTTCATGAAGGCGAGTCTCCCATGATCCGTACGCCGCCTCGCCGTTCAGCCGTCATCCGGCCTTCCCCGTCCCGACGCCCCGCGGGCACCCCGCGCCCACCGCGCCCCCGGGCACACGTCGCCCGTCCGACACGCCCCGCACGCCCCGCACACCTCGTACACCTCGTACACCTCGTACACCTCGTACACCTCGTACAGGCCAGGCGACCGCCACGCCCCGCACACCTCGCGTGCCCGGCGCGCGCCCCACCCGCTCGGTGCGCTCCGCGAGCAATCCGTCTTGTCCACGACCCAGGTTCCCCTCTACGCTGACTTTGTGCCGCTACTGAACAAAACCACGCCAGGGGCGTCCGGAGCCACTTCCCCCGCACTGACCCGGCTCCGTGCCGCCCTCACCCTCTTCTTCGCCCTCGACGGCTTCGTCTTCGCCGGGTGGGTGGTGCGGATCCCGGCCATCAAGGAGCAGACCGGGGCGTCGGCGAGCACGCTCGGGCTCGCCCTGCTCGGGGTCTCGGCGGGTGCCGTGATCACGATGACGCTGACCGGGCGGCTGTGCTCCCGCTTCGGGAGCCGGCAGGTGACGGTGGTCTGCGGCGTGCTGCTGCCGCTGAGCGTGGCGCTGCCGCCACTGACGCACTCGGCACTCGCGCTCGGCCTGGTGCTGCTGCTCTTCGGGGCCGCGTACGGCGGGATCAACGTGGCGATGAACAGCGCCGCCGTCGATCTGGTGCGCGCGCTGCGGCGGCCCGTGATGCCCAGCTTCCACGCCGCGTTCAGCCTCGGCGGCATGCTCGGCGCCGGCCTCGGCGGGCTTGTCGCGGGGCAGCTGTCCCCGACCAGGCACCTGCTCGCGCTCACCGTGATCGGGCTGCTGCTCACGGCGGTCACGGCGCCCACGCTGCTGCGGTACGAGGTGCCGCCGGTGCCCGGCGCCCACGACGCGGCGGACACCGGCGCGTCCGGCGGCTCCGGCGACACCGGCGCGGCGGGCCGCCACGACGTCCCGGCCCGTGCGGCGCGCCGCACCCGGGGGCTCGTCCTGATCTTCGGCCTGGTCGCGCTGTGCACGGCGTACGGCGAGGGGGCGCTCGCCGACTGGGGCGCGCTGCACCTGGAGCAGGACCTGGACGCCCATCCCGGGATCGCGGCCGCGGGCTACTCGTGCTTCGCGTTCGCCATGACGATCGGGCGGCTCTCCGGCACGACGCTCCTGGAACGCCTCGGCCGTACCCGTACCGTCGTCGGCGGGGGCCTGCTCGCGACGGCCGGGATGCTCCTGGGCGCGCTCGCCCCGTCGGTCGGCGTGGCCCTCGTCGGGTTCGCCGTCACGGGGCTCGGGCTCGCGAACATCTTCCCCGTGGCGGTCGAGCGGGCGGGGGCGCTCGCGGGGCCCGGCGGCGTGGCCACCGCGTCCACCCTCGGCTACGGCGGCATGCTGCTCGGGCCGCCCGCGATCGGGTTCATGGCGGACTGGTTCTCGCTGCCGGTGGCGCTGACCAGCGTGGCCCTGCTCGCGGCGGTGGCGGCGGGCATCGGCGCGGCGACGGGCCGCACCCCCATGCCGGGCGAGCGAGCCGCCGAGTCGAAGGCACGGCGCCCGGCACGGACACCCGTACGCTGAACCACGGACACCCGCACGCTGAACCACGGACGCCCGTACGCCGGGAATTCCCCGCGACCCGCGACCCCGCCCTGTTGCACAATCCCCCCATGAAGATTGCCGAGCACATCGAAGTCCTGCACCACGAGGGGACGTTGCTGGCGGACGCCGCGCAGGACGCGGGGGCCGACGCGGCCGTTCCCACCTGTCCCGACTGGCAGGTGCGCGACCTGCTGCGGCACACCGGCACGGTGCACCGCTGGGCGACGCGGCACGTCGTGGACCGCCACACCGCGCCCCGTCCCGCCCCGGAGGCGCCCGACCTGGACGGCGCCGCGCTGCTCGACTGGTTCCGCGAGGGGCACGCCGGTCTGGTCGCCGCCCTGCGCGCGGCACCCGAGGACCTGGAGTGCTGGACGTTCATGCCGGCGCCGTCACCGCTCGCCTTCTGGGCGCGCCGCCAGGCCAACGAGACTACGGTCCACCGCTTCGACGCCGAGTCCGCGCGCGGCGGGGCGTCCGCGCCGGTGGGCACGGAGTTCGCGGTCGACGGGATCGACGAACTGCTGCGCGGATTCCACGGGCGCGACAGGAGCCGCATGCGGACGGAGACACCGCGGGTCCTTCGCGTGCGCACCACGGACGCGGGAGCCGTCTGGACGGTGCGGCTCTCCGAGGACATACCGGTCACCGAGTCCGGCGATACGGCGCCCGCCGACTGCGAGGTCGCGGGACCGGTCGGGCACCTCTACCGTGCCCTGTGGAACAGGGTGCCGTTCCCGCAGGTCACGGGCGATGCGGAGCTGGCCGCGCGCTGGCGTGAGCGAGCGGGGGTCTGAGCCGTCCGACTCGTCCGAGCCGCCGTCAGGCGCCCGGCCGGCCCGGCAGCATCCGCGCGAGGACCGACCGCTGCACGGGCCTGGCCTCGGCGTGCACCTTGCCGCCCTTGGCGGTGAGACAGACCCGCACGCCGCGGCGGTCCTCGCTGCACATCTCGCGGTCGACCAGGCCGTCCTTCTGGAGGCGGCCGATGAGGCGGGACAGCGCGCTCTGGCTCAGATGCACCTGACAGGCGATGTCCTGGACGCGGAGGGTGGCGGCGCCGTCCTGCGCGAGCCCCGTGGCGAGCACGTCGAGGACCTCGAAGTCGCTCGCGCCCAGGCCGTGGGCGTGCAGCTCGCGGTCGAGTTCGCACTGGGTGCGCGCGTGCACCGCGAGGATGTCCCGCCACTGGTTCACGAGCCCCTGCTCGGCGTCCGTTCCCACCGGCCCGGCCTTGGTCTCCGCCATGGACGCACGGTAGCAAAGTTCACCGTTTATTGCACATGAATTAAATGCACTTGCATTCAATGCACGTGCATGGAACTGTGCTCCGCATGACTTCTCCGCTCTCTCCTGCCTCCGCGTCCCCGGAGCGCTGGACCCCGCGTCTGTGGGGCACGCTGCTCGTGCTGTGCGCAGCGATGTTCCTGGACGCGCTCGACGTGTCGATGGTCGGCGTGGCCCTGCCCTCCATCGGCTCCGAACTCGACCTGTCCACCTCGTCCCTGCAGTGGGTCGTCAGCGGCTACATCCTGGGTTACGGCGGTCTGCTGCTGCTCGGCGGCCGGGCGGCCGACCTGCTCGGGCGCCGCGAGGTGTTCCTGATCGCCCTCGGTGTCTTCGCCCTGACCTCGCTGTTCGGCGGGCTCGTCGACTCCGGTCCGCTCCTAATCGCCAGCCGCTTCGTGAAGGGCCTCAGCGCCGCCTTCACCGCGCCCGCGGGCCTGTCCATCATCACGACCACGTTCGCCGAGGGCCCGGTCCGCAACCGCGCCCTGTCCATCTACACCACCTGCGCCGCCGCCGGATTCTCGCTCGGCCTCGTCCTGTCCGGCGTCCTGACCGAGGTGAGCTGGCGGCTCACCATGCTGCTGCCCGCCCCGATCGCCGTGATCGCGCTGCTCGCCGGGCTCAAGCTCATTCCGCGCTCCGCGCGCGAGGAGAAGCGCGGCGGCTACGACGTGCCGGGCGCCGTCACCGGCACGGCCTCGATGCTGCTGCTCGTCTTCACCGTCGTGCAGGCGCCCGAGGTCGGCTGGGCCTCCGCCCGCACCCTGCTCTCCTTCCTCGCGGTGGCCGTCCTTCTCGCCGTGTTCGTCCGCATCGAGCTGCGCACCGCGAGCCCGCTGATCCGGCTCGGCGTGCTGCGCTCCGGCCAGCAGATCCGGGCCCAGCTCGGCGCCGTGACGTTCTTCGGCGGCTATGTGTCGTTCCAGTTCATCGCCACGCAGTACCTCCAGTCGCTGCTCGGCTGGTCGGCCCTGGAGACGGCTCTCGCCTTCCTGCCCGCGGGCGTGATCGTGGCGCTGTCCGCCACCAAGATCGCCGCTGTCGTCGACCGGTTCGGCACCACCCGGGTGATCGTGACGGGCTTCGCGCTGCTCGTGGCGTCGTACGCGCTCTTCCTTCGCATCGACCTGACCCCCACGTACGTCGCCGTCATCCTGCCGTCGATGATCCTGCTCGGCCTCGCCTGCGCCCTGGTCTTCCCCTCGCTCAACATCCAGGCGACCAACGGCGTGGACGACCACGAGCAGGGCATGGTCTCGGGTCTGCTCAACACCTCCATCCAGGTGGGCGGCGCGGTGATCCTCGCGATCACCACGGCGGTCATCACGGCGTCCGACCACGGCTCCACCGAGGGCGCCGCCTCGCCGCAGGCCGTCCTCGACAGCTACCGTCCCGGCCTGGTCCTCGTCACCGCGTTCGCGCTCGCGGGTCTGCTCATCAACCTCACCGGGCTGCGGGCGCGCCGCAAGCAGCAGACCGTGGTCGTCGCCAAGTCGGCGATCGCGGCCGGGCCCGTGGCCGCGTCGGACTCCACGGCGCACGCGCCCGGTTCGGCCGCCCCCGAGGACGAGCGGGTCGCCGTGGGCGACTGACCGCCCGGCACTCGCCTCCGCGCCGGATGCCCGGCGGGTTCCTTGCCCGCCGGGCATCCGGCTGTTTCACTCGCCGTACGCGGAGTTCGTACGGGGGGGAAGCATGGAGCGGGACACCGGCCGCCGGCGGCGCAGCCAGGCCGAGCGGGACGCCGTCACGATCGAGATCGGGTACGCGCTGGTGAGCGCGACGGCGCTGGCGCTCGCCGTGATGGGCGTGGTCGTGGCGGGACCGGCCCTCGCGTTCGACCTGCCGAAGGCGGCGCGCGGCACCCTGTTCGGTGCGGGTGTCTCCCTCGCCGTGACCGCGTTCGTCGTCCGGCTCGTGACGGTCCTGTGGCGGTTCACGGCGCGTGAGCGCGAGCGGCGGGCCGCTCTCGACGGCGGCGCCCCGTACGGGGGCATGGACATCACCACGTATCTGGAGAACCGCGACGGCGGCGGCCAGGATCAGCCCAGCCAGCCGGGCCGTACGAGGCCCGACTCGTAGGCGAGCACGACCAGCTGGGCGCGGTCCCGGGCGTTCAGCTTCACCATGGCGCGGCTCACATGGGTCTTGGCGGTGAGCGGGCTGACGACGAGGCGGCGGGCGATCTCCTCGTTCGAGAGGCCGATGCCGACGAGCGCCATCACCTCCCGCTCACGCTCGGTGAGCGCGCTCAGCGTCTCTGCGGCCGCGGGTTCCTTGGAGCGCGCGGCGAACTCCCCGATGAGGCGGCGCGTCACCCCGGGCGAGAGCAGCGCGTCCCCGGCGACCACGGCCCGCACCGCGCGCAGCAGCTCCTCCGGTTCGGTGTCCTTCACCAGGAAGCCCGAGGCACCGGAGCGGATGGCCTCGAAGACGTACTCGTCGAGCTCGAACGTGGTGAGCATGACCACCTTCACCTCGTCGAGGTCGCTCGCGCCGGTGATGCGGCGGGTGGCCGCGAGGCCGTCGAGCACCGGCATGCGGATGTCCATCAGGACGACGTCGGGGCGCAGGTCGCGCACCAGGCGCACGGCCTCATCGCCGTCCGGTGCCTCGCCCGCGACCTCGATGTCGGCCTGCGCGTCGAGCAGCGCCTTGAACCCGGCACGGACCAACGACTGGTCGTCGGCGAGCAGTACGCGGATCACTGGTCCTCCTGGGGAGCCGTGGGGCCGGTGCGGGTGGGCAGGACCGCGATGACCCGGAAACCGCCGTCCGGGCGCGGACCGGCCTCGATGGTGCCCTTCAGGGCGGCGGCCCGCTCCCGCATCCCGGCGAGCCCGTTGCCGCTGCCGCCCGCCTGCGCGCCGGTGGCGGGACCGTCGTCGTCGACGCGCAGGGTCACCGCGCCGGGCGCGTGCCGCACCAGGACGCGGGCGGCGCGCGAGCCGGAGTGGCGTACCACGTTCGTCAGGGCCTCCTGGACGATGCGGAACGCGGCCAGGTCGGCGCCGGGCGGCAGGGCCTCGCCGCTGCCGCCCTCGGTCGTGACGGTGACGGTCAGGCCGGTGCTCCGGGCCTGCTCGACGAGTTCGGGGAGCCGGTCGAGACCGGGAGCGGGGGCGCGGGGCGCGGCGCCGGGCGCGCGGAGGGTGTCGAGGACCTGGCGGACCTCGCCGAGCGCCTCCTTGCTGGCGGCCTTGATGGTCGTCAGGGCCGCGCGGGCCTGCTCGGGGTCGGAGTCGAGCAGGGCGAGGCCGACGCCCGCCTGGACGTTGATGACGGAGATGCTGTGGGCGAGCACGTCGTGCAGTTCCCGCGCCATGCGCAGGCGCTCCTCGTCGGCGCGGCGCCGGGCGGCGAGCTCGCGCTCCTCGCGCTGCTTGATCCACTGCTCGCGGCGGGTGCGGGCCAGCTCGGAGACGGCGACGATCGCCACCACCCAGACGGCCACGGCGATCTCCTGCCCCCAGGACTCGGCCCCGTCGTCCGCGGGCGGCAGATACCGGAACAACCAGTGCGCGATCAGGACGTGCCCGGCCCAGAGCGTCCCGAGGGCGCCCCACGCCGCCCCGCGGTGCCCGGCGACGACGACCGCGAAGCAGGCCACGGCGACCGTGACGAAGACCGGGCCGTACGGGTATCCGGCGCCGAGGTGGACCAGGACCGTTCCGCTGGTGAAGTACGCCACGGCCACCGGGTGCCGGTGGCGCAGCAGGAGCGCGGCCGTGCCCGCGAGGAGCAGCGCCCGCGCGTAGCCGTCGACCGTCGCCCTTTCGGGCTGGCCGTGCGCCGCGAACGTGGTGCCGACCTGCACGAAGACAGTGAGCAGCACGGTGGTCGCCCACGGCAGGTGCCGCGGCCCCGCGCCGCCGAGCCGCCACCACGGGGGTCCCTGCCGCCACCGCGGCGGCCCGGCGGGCCGGCCCGAGGGGTCCGCCCACCACCCCGGGCGGCCCTGGTGACCGCCCGACGAATCCACCCGCCCCATCGACCGCCCCGGCTGCCGCCCCCGCCGCCCCCGCCGCCCCCGCCGCCCCCGCCGGCACTCTGGCTGCCCGCCCGACGGGTCCGACGACCGCGTCGACCGACCCGGCCACCACTCCGACCGACCCTGACGCCCCTCCGACTGCCCACCCGACGAGCCCGACGACCGCGTCGACCGACCCGGCCACCACTCCGACCGACCCTGACGCCCCTCCGACTGCCCACCCAACGGGGCCGACCACCACCGCGTCGACCGGCTGAGCCGTCGTCCCGACCGGCCCGGCTCACCGCCGGGCGGGTCCGGCTGGGCGTCCGGTCGGCCCGGCCGGGGGCCCGGTCGCCGCCGCCAGGGCGGTGGTCGGTCCGTGGAGCGCGACGGCGGCGGCCCGCCCCCGTCCCGGGGCGGACCGCCGTCGGCCTTGCGTCCACGCTGCTCTTCCATGGCGGTCACGCTAGACCGCGGGCCCGCCGCCGGGCGTCCGCCAGGCGTGGCGATCAGACGTACTCCCGCTGGAGTACCAGGGCAGTACGCAGGCCCGCGCGGGGAGCTCCCGCACGGGCAGAGTGTGTGCGGGCAGGGGCAGTGTGCCGGAAGGGCTACTTGTCCATCCGGCTCAGGACCCGCCCCGCCACCGGATGCGTCCGCACGAGCTCCGCCAGCGTCGTCGAACCGCGGGTGATCTTCGCGAAGGCGTTCCACGCGGGCCGGAAGCCCGTGATGGCCGTGTGCAGCAGGCCGGGGCGGCGCTCGAAGACGGTGAGCATGCGGCGGCCGACGCTCATCTCGACGCCGAGGCCCGCCTTGATCGCGAACGCGTAGTTCAGGGCCTGGCGGCGGGCGTCCACCGCGTCGTGCGCCTCCGCGATCCGCACCGCCCACTCCCCCGCGAGCCGCCCGGAGCGCAGCGCGAAGGAGATGCCCTCGCGAGTCCACGGCTCCAGGAGGCCCGCCGCGTCCCCGCACACGAGGACGCGCCCGCGCGAGAGGGGCGAGTCGTCGCTGCGGCAGCGCGTGAGGTGGCCCGAGGAGATCGCGGGGTCGAAGCCCGCGAGGCCGAGGCGGGCGATGAAGTCCTCCAAGTACCGCTTGGTGGCGGCGCCTTCGCCGCGCGCGGAGATCACCCCCACGGTGAGCGTGTCGCCCTTGGGGAACACCCAGCCGTAACTGCCGGGCATCGGGCCCCAGTCGATGAGGACGCGGCCCGCCCAGTCCTCGGCGACGGTCTCGGGCACCGGGATCTCGGCCTCCAGGCCCAGGTCGACCTGGTCCAGCTTCACGCCGACGTGCGCGCCTATGCGGCTCGCGCTGCCGTCGGCGCCGACGACCGCGCGGGCCAGGACGGTCTCGCCGCCCTGGAGGACGACGGCGACCGTGCGCCGGTCGGGCACCGCGGGGCCGTGCTGCTCGACGCGCACCACCGTGGCGCCGGTGCGCAGCTCGGCGCCCGCCTTCTGCGCGTGCTCGACGAGCTGCTGGTCGAACTCGGGGCGGTTGATGAGCCCGAAGAGCATGGAGCGGGAGCGGCGGGTGCGGGCGAACTTCCCGTCGAGGGAGAACGTCACCGCGTGCACCCGATCCTGGAAGGGCAGCTCGAACCCGGGCGGCAACGCGTCCCGCGAGGGGCCGATGATGCCGCCGCCGCACGTCTTGTACCGCGGCAGTTCGGCCTTTTCGAGGATCAGTACGCTGCGTCCGGCGACGGCCGTCGCATAGGCCGCCGAGGCGCCCGCGGGGCCCGCGCCGACCACGACGACGTCCCACACCTGCGCCGCGTCGTCCGCTGAGTTCTCGCTGCTCACGTTGGTCTTCCGCTCCCGATCCCGCTCTTGGCCGCGCTGACCGCGCTCTCCTGAGGCATCCTACGGCGCACGTCGGCGCGACCCTCCTGTGGGAGGATCACCTGCACCCCGTACAACGTCGCACCCACGAGGAGCGTGCCCATGTCCCCGCATCCGATCGCCGAGACCGTCGCCTCTCTCATGCCGAGGGCGAAGGCCGAACTCACCGAACTGGTGGCGTTCAAGTCGGTGGCGGACTTCGAGCAGTATCCGCGGAGCGAGAGCGAGGCCGCCGCGAACTGGGTGGCCGACGCGCTGCGCACGGAGGGCTTCCAGGACGTCGCGCTGCTCGACACCCCCGACGGCACGCAGTCGGTCTACGGCTACCTGCCGGGCCCCGAGGGCGCCCCGACCGTCCTGCTGTACGCCCACTACGACGTGCAGCCGCCGCTCGACGAGGCGGGCTGGGCCACGCCGCCCTTCGAGCTGACGGAGCGCGCGGGCCGCTGGTACGGGCGCGGCAGCGCCGACTGCAAGGGCGGCATCATCATGCACCTGCTCGCGCTGCGCGCCCTGAAGGCGAACGGCGGCGTCCCGGTGCACGTCAAGCTGATCGCCGAGGGCTCCGAGGAGCAGGGCACGGGCGGCCTCGAACGGTACGCGGAGGCCCACCCGGACCTGCTGCGGGCCGACACGATCGTGGTCGGTGACGCGGGTAACTTCCGGGTGGGGCTGCCGACGGTGACCGCGACGCTGCGCGGCATGACCCTCGTACGCGTACAGATCGACACCCTGGCGGGCAACCTGCACTCCGGGCAGTTCGGCGGTGCGGCGCCGGACGCGCTGGCCGCGCTGGTGCGCGTCCTCGACTCGCTGCGGGCGGAGGACGGCTCGACGACGGTCGACGGTCTGGCCGCCGACGGCGTGTGGGAGGGCCTCGCATACTCGGAGGCCGACTTCCGCAAGGACGCCAAGGTCCTCGACGGGGTGGGGCTCATCGGAGACGGATCGGTCGCCGACCGCATCTGGGCGCGCCCGGCCGTCACGGTCCTCGGCATCGACTGCCCGCCCGTGGTCGGCGCGACACCGTCCGTGCAGGCGGGCGCGCGGGCGCTGATCAGCCTGCGGGTGCCGCCGGGCATGGACGCGGCCGAGGCGACGAAGGCGCTGCGGGCCCATGTGGAGTCGCACACTCCGTGGGGCGCGCGCGTCACGACGGAGCAGATCGGGCAGGGCCAGGCGTTCCGCGCGGACACCACGAGCCCCGCCTACGAGGCGATGGCCGGAGCGCTCAGCGAGGCCTACGACGGCGAGAAGATGCAGGCCTCGGGCATGGGCGGCTCCATCCCGCTGTGCAACACGCTGGCCGCCCTGTACCCGGAGGCGGAGATCCTGCTGATCGGCCTGAACGAGCCGGAGGCGCAGATCCACGCGGTCAACGAGAGCGTGTCGCCCGAGGAACTGGAGCGGATGTCGGTGGCGGAGGCACTGTTCCTGCAGCGGTACGCGACGAGCTGACCCGCACGCGCGGGCCCCCTGCACGCGGGCCGTCCCCACACGCGGGCCACCGAGCGGCGCGGGCCATGAGGCGGCGCAGGCCATGAAGCGGCGCAGGCCATGAAGCGGCGCGGACCACCGAGCGGCGCAGGCCATGAAGCGGCGCGGACAGCCGAGCGGCGCGGGCCGGTGGACCGGCGGCCCGGAAGCCGCTCGGTGGACCCGAGGGCTTCCGCGTCGCCTCAGCCCCCCACCGGCTCCCCCGCCTCCAGGTACACCGCCGCTCCCCGCTCCCGCGCGCGCAGCGCCCAGCGCAGGCGTGCGTAGCGCACCGGCGGGAGGAGCCGTTCGGCCTCGGCCTCCGTGACGAAGCGCCAGCCGCGCAGTTCGGGGCCGGGCAGCAGCAGTTCCTTCGCCTCGGCCCCGGCGAGCCTGCCGCCGTCGAAGAGGAAGCGCATACCGCCGTACGCGGGCGGCTTCGGCGCCTCCCAGTCGGCGACGAGGAGCCGGGGCGTCCCGCGGAGCCGGATGCCGGTCTCCTCGGCGACCTCGCGCACGCCCGCGCGCGCCGGGGCCTCGCCCGGCTCCACCACACCGCCGGGGAACTCCCAGCCCGCCTTGTACGTCGGGTCGACGAGCAGCACCCGGTCCTGCTCGTCGAAGAGCAGCACCCCGGCGGCGAGCGTCTCGGCGGTGGGTTCGGGCGTCTGCACGATGTCGCAGACGGCGGCGGCGCCGGTGCGGACGGCTTCGGCGACGCGCTCGGCCGTCTCGTACGGCGTCAGATCGCTGGTGTCGACCCGGTGCGCGTCCGCGCCGAGCCAGTCGGCGAGCGCGGCGGAGTAGGGCTCGATGTGGTCGAAGGACCACTGCCGGACGCGCAGTTCGCCGTCGGGGGTGTCCAGAGGGAACGCGCGGTCGGCGATGCGCGCACGCAGGATCGTTTCGTCCGGGGCGAGCAGAACATGGCGTACGCGGATACGGCGGGCCGCCAGACCCCCGAATATCTCGTCGCGGTACTCCTGGCGCAGCAGCGTCATCGGCACCACAAGGACGCCGCCGACCTCGGCGAGCAGCCCGGCGGCGGCGTCCACCACCAGACGCCGCCAGATGGGCAGGTCCTGGAAGTCGCTCACCTCCGCGAGGTGCTTGGCGGGCAGCAGGTGCGGGAGCGCTCCGCCGATGACCTCGGGGTCGAAGAGCGTGCTGTTCGGGATCAGCTCGATCAGTTCCCGTGCGGCGCTGGTCTTGCCCGCACCGAACGCACCGTTGATCCAGATGATCACGGTTCCCCCTCTTCCGTCGGCCCCCAGTGGCTTGCCCGCAACACACTGCCACGGAAACCAGCCCCTGATGAGGGCGGCAGACCGAGCGCCGAGCGACCGGTCGGACTGTCAAGAAACTTTCACCAACTTCCGCCTATCGAGTGTCGTCCTTCCCGCATGAATCGTTCCCGCACCCCGCGGTCCCGCGGTGCCCGATACGGTGATCCGCCAGGCACCCCGGCCCCTGGTGACCTCCTCGTTCCGGTTGCTTCACCGCACCCGCCCCGACCGCGCGCTCAGGCCGGGGACTGCTCTGGGGGGATTAGTGCATCAGGACGAACTGAGTCATTTCACCCGTGACACCCCGGATTTACCGCCTCGGGTGTACGAGGTCGGGGACGCGGTCGTCATCGAGCTGCGCGGCGAGATCGACCTCGTGGCGTTCCAGCAGACGACCCCGCTCATCGACGCGGTGACCGCGGGGCCCACCCGGACCGTCGTGCTCGATCTGACCCGGACGACGTTCCTCGACTGCTCGGGCCTCGCCCTGCTCATGCGGGCCAGGCGCCGCCTGAGCGCCAGAGACGCCCACCTGGGAGTGGTGTGCACCGACCGGATGTCCCTGCGCGTCATGGGCATCACCGGCCTGAAGGCGACGCTGTCCCCCGTGGCGTCGGTGCGCGAGGCCCTGACCCACGCGGAAACGGACCCCTGAGAGGCCGCGGCGGTGCGCCCCCCGCCCGCAGGGTCTGGAGCACACCGCGGTGCGGCAGCCGCCTTGACGTCAGTCGCGCTCGCCGTCGCCGTCGTGCTCAGCGGTCGGCCGGTCCGGTGGCTTGTTGTGGTCGTTCGCGGGCGGCACGCGGTCGTCGACGGTGATGTGAACGGGGCGGCTGTCGGGGTGTGTTGTGGCGGTGAGGGAGCGCACGGTGGTGGCGATGCGCTCACACAAGAGGTCGGCGATGGCCGCGGTGCCGGGGTCGACGGCTGGGGCGTGCTGGACGCCGCGGAGACTGGTGAGGGCGGCGACGAGGCTGCGGCCGGACACCTCGACGGTGATGCCGCCGCCGGACTCCTGGACCGCGCCCGGGATGTGGAAGTGCTTGTCCTGGCCCGCGTGCTCCACCAGGAAGGCCCAGGTGTCGCGGTGGACGCGCAGGGTGGCGGCCGAGATGCCCGCGGCTCTGCGGAGCAGGTCCCGGTGCCCGGCCTCGTCGGCCGTGTCGGCCTCGTCGGCCACGCCCGCCTCGTCGGCCACGCCCGCCTCGTGGACGGACGCCGCCGCGGCGGGCGGGTCCGCGGCGGGCCGGACGCGGTGCAGGTCGTCGACCGAGGCGCGCAGGGCCACCAGTTCGGTGCTGACGTGGACCAGCGGGTCGCGCAGGCTGTCCGTGCTGCGGTTGAGGCCCTCGCGGACGACGGCGCGGATCTCGGCGAGGCCGGAGTTGGTGGCGGCGATCGCGTCCTGACGGGCCTGGTCGACGGCGTGCTGCTGGTGGTCGATCTGCTGGCGCAGCTCGCCGAGCTCTTGCAGGATCTGGCGGAGCAGGTCCTCGTGGTCGGACCCCTTGCTAAAAATCGGCACATAGCCCCCTACGACCGGTTGTGGGGGCAAGCGTGACGAGACGGTGACCGGCCGGCAAGCACGCGATCCGGACAGCTCACCCCTTGCCGGACCCCAGGGTCAGGCCCGCGACGAAGTGCCGCTGCAGCAGCAGGAAGACCAGGATCGTGGGGAGTGCCACCAGGACCGAGCCCGCGGCCAGCAGGTTGTGGTCGGTGAAGAACTGGCCGCGGAGGTTGTTGAGGGACGACGTGACGGGGAGTTTGCCGGGGTCGGAGATGAAGATCAGGGCCCAGAGGAAGTCGTTGTAGATCCACGTGAACTCGAGGGTCGCGAGGGCCGCGAGCGCGGGGCGGCACAGGGGCAGCGTGATGCGCCAGAACCGGGTCCAGACACCCGCCCCGTCGACGATCGCCGCCTCCAGGACCTCCTTCGGCAGCGTCCGCATGAAATTCGCCAGGACGAAGACGCAGAAGCCCACCTGGAAGCCGATGTTGACGAGGATCACGGCCCAGTACGAGTCGTAGAGGGACATCGAGTCGGACATCCACCACGGCAGGTCGACGTGCAGGAACAGCACGTACAGCGGAGTGACGAGGACCTGCGGCGGCAGGAGGTTGCCCGCCGTGAGGAACACCAGCAGGGCCACGCCCCCGCGGAGGTCGAGGCGGGCGACGGCGAACGCGGTGAACGCCGCGAGGAACAGCGTGACGAGCACCGCGGGCACGGCGACGATCAGCGTGTTCGTGAAGTGCTCGCCCATGCCGGACGCGGTGTAGGCCTCGCGGTAGTGGTCGAACGACAGCTTCTCGGGGAACGAGAAGTAGCCGCGCTCGGCCGTCTCCTCGTACGGGCGCAGACTGGCGAGGACGGCGAGCAGCAGCGGCGCGAGGAACACCAGGGACACCGCGGACAGGAAGAGGTGGACGCCGAAGCGGCCGCGGCGCGGGGGCCGGGGCGGGCCGGAGCTCCGTAGGGAGGGGGCGGGTCCGCCCGCGCGGGACGGGACGCGGATGTCTGCGCTCACTTCTCGCGCGCTCCTCTCAGCTCCTGGACCAGGAACGTCACGACGAAGACCAGGGAGACGCCGAGGAGCACGACGGCGATGGCCGAGCCGAACCCGATCCGGCTCGCCTCGCCGACGATGTTGTCGGTGATGAGCACGGAGAGCAGCTCCAGGCCGTTGCGGCCCTTGTTCACCGCGTACACGATGTCGAAGGCCCGCAGCGCCTCGATCACGGTGATGACGCCGACGATGACGTTCACGGGCCGCAGCGTGGGAAACGTGACGCGGAGGAAGGTCTGGCGTTCGTTCGCGCCGTCGAGGGCCGCGGCCTCCTTCAGGGCGGGGTCCACCGCCTTCAGCCCGGCGAGGTAGAGGATCATGACGTAGCCGGTGTGCCGCCAGCTCGCGGCCAGCATCATCATCCACAGGTTGACCCGGGAGTCCCCGAGCCAGTCGACGGGGTCGTTCCGGTTGCCGCGGAGCGTGTTGACGACGCCCTGGTCGGTGCCGAGGAGCAATTGCGCCATGAAGCCGACGACGGCGAGCGACAGGACCACCGGCAGGTAGAGGACGGACTGGTAGAACCGGCTGAAGCGGACGCCCCGGTCGACGAGGACGGCCAGGAGGAGCCCGAACGGCGTGGCGAGAAGGCCGAGGAAGGCGACCCACAGCAGGTTGTGGCGGACGGCCGGCCAGAACGCGGGGTAGTCCTCGACCAGGTGCGCGTAGTTGTCGCCGCCCACCCAGCGGATGTCGCCGATGCCGCCGATGCCGTCCCAGGACGTGAAGGAGAGACCGACGGAGGCCAGGGCGGGGCCCCAGACGACGAGGACGTCCAGCAGGACGGTGGTGCCGAGGAGCACGCCGAGCACGGCGACGTCGCGGCGGGTGAAGCTCCGCCCCCATCGGCGCACGCCCCGCGGCACCTCCTGCCGTCCGCCCCCGTGCCCGCGCCGCGCGGTTCGCCGCCGCACGGGCGCGGTCCTCCCGGGTCGGCTCATGACCCGGAGAAGATGTGCTTCTTCTGGCGTTCGATCCTGTTGACGAGTCCGTCGACGTCGTCCGGGTCGCCGATGAAGTCCTGCAAAGCTCTGATCATGACGGTCTGCGCGAAGTCGGGCCGGGTGTCGCGGTCGAGGAACTGCGAGATGTGCGCGGCCCCGGAGACCAGGGCGGCGGACTTGCGCTGCAGCGGGCTGTACGAGGCGATGTCGGCGCCGTCGTTGACCGCGACGGTGTTCGGGTCGCCCCTGAGGTAGACGTCCTCGGCCCGCGCGGTCCCGAGCCAGGCGAGGAGGTCCTTGGCGCCCCGCACGTTCCTGGACTTCCCTGCGACGAGGAATCCGTCGACGGGCGCTTCCACGGCGTCCTGCCCGAACCGCGGGTCGATCTCCGGGAACGCGAAGAAGTCGATGTCGTCGCGCTCGTCCTCCGGGAACTGGCTGCCGGGGTGCGGCATGCCGAGCACGGCCATGCCGGTCGCGCGCCGCTGCAGGCCCTGCCCGGCCTCTTCCCAGGTCCGGCCGAGCGCGCCCTTCTGGTAGTACGGCAGGAGTTCCCGCCACACGTCGAAGACCTTCCTGACCCTGCGGTCGGTCCACGCCTCCTCGCCCGCCATCAGGCTCCGGTGGAAGTCGTGTCCGTTGAGGCGCAGATCGATGTAGTCGAAGGTGCCCATCGCGGGCCAGCCGTCCTTGTCGCAGCAGGCGACCGGTGTGCCGTCCTCCTTCATCCTCCTGGCCAGGGCGATGAACTGGTCCCAGGTCCCGGCCTGTTCGTATCCCCGCTCCTCGAAGAGGCTCCTCCGGTGGAACACGGCCCACGGATAGTAGTAGTACGGCACGAAGTACTGCTTGCCGTCGTGCGTCGACTGGTCCTTCAGCGCCTGCGAGAAGCCCTCGAACTCCCGCCAGACGTCGCTGATCTCGGTCAGCAGTCCCTTCTCGGCGAAGTACCGCATGCGGTACCCGGCGAACCACATGAAGACGTCGTCCGGCGAACCCTGAAGATAGCGCGTGACGTTCTGCTGGAATTCGTTGTGCTCGGTGGTGTTGACCTCGACGCGGCTGCCGCTCTGCTTCCCGTACGCGGCGAACGCCGCAGCGAACGCCTTCCTCGGCACGGCGTCCGACGCGTTGGAGCCCACGGTGACGTCGTTCCTGTCACCGCCGGGCCGCTCACCGCAGGCGGTGAGCAGCGCGGGCAGCGTGACCGCCCCGGCGCCGACGGCCGCGCCGCGAAGGAGATCGCGCCGGGACATCGGATGTCCGGCGCCCGTCCGCGGGGTCCTCGGACCACTGGACGACGACTGCGCCATGTCCCTCTCCTCGGGGTGCCGCCGCATCTTCTGCGGGTACGCAGGAGCGTAACGACGCGTCACCTCTGGGCCCCCGCAACCCGCCGAGGAGTGCTCGGGCCACCCGCGGTGGTGCGCTGGACCCGCCGGCTCGGGGCGGGGCCCGGCCGTCGCCGCCGCCGTCACGCACCCGGGTCCGAGCGGCCCGCGACCGCGCCGCCCCGCACACCACGAAGCGGCCGGGCGCAGCCGGCTCTCAGCGGTTCACCGCGGTGCGCAACCGCTCCTTCGACACCTCGGGGAACGCGCGCAGCGCTGCCGCCGCCGCGCCCACCAGGCCCGCGTCGGTGCCCATCAGGGCCGGGGCCACGGTCAGGCCGCGGATGAAGGAGAGCGTGGCGTAGTCCCGCAGGGCGCGGCGCAGCGGCGCGAACAGGGTCTCGCCCGCGCGGGCCACCCCGCCGCCGATCACCGCGATGTCGATCTCGACGAGCGTCGCCGTGGCCGCGATGCCCGCGGCGAGGGCCTGCGCCGCCCGCTCGAAGGAGGCGACCGCGACCGGGTCGCCCGCGCGGGCCGCGCGGGCGACGGCCGCCGCGGACGTGTCGCCGTCGGGACCGGGACGCCAGCCCGCCTCGACGGCGCGCCGGGCGATGTTCGGGCCGCTGGCGATCCGCTCCACACAGCCCCGTGCCCCGCACGGGCACGGATCACCGTCGAGATCCACGCTGATGTGGCCGATGTGGCCCGCGTTGCCGGTGGGCCCCGGGTGCAGCGAGCCGCCGAGGATCAGGCCGCCGCCGACGCCAGTGGACACGACCATGCACAGCGCGTTGTCGTGCCCGCGGGCCGCGCCCTGCCAGTGCTCGGCCGCCGTCATCGCGACACCGTCGCCGACCAACTCGACGGGCCGGCCGCCCGCCGCCGCGCGCACCCGCTCGACCAGCGGATAGCCCCGCCATCCGGGGACGTTGACGGGGCTGACGGTGCCCGCCCCGGCGTCCACGGGACCGGCGCTGCCGATGCCGACGGCGCGGACGTGCCCCCACGGCTCGCCCGCCGTCAGCTCGCCGATCACCTCTTCCACCGCGCGCATCACGGTGTCGCCGTCCTCACGCGCGGGCGTCGGCCGCTGGGCACGCAGCAGGATCCGGCCCTGGCCGTCCACCAGGGCTCCGGCGATCTTGGTGCCGCCGATGTCGAGTGCGGCGACGAGGTCCGTGGGCATCAGTGTCTGATCTCCTGGTGAAAGGGCAGGCCGGAGAGTGCGGTGCACAGTCTGGCGCACCGGGCCGTACGCGATCCGGTGTCCGGTCGTTGTGCGGTCGTTCAGCAGTCTCTCGCGCTTTTGACAACGTTGTCCAGGCTCTATGCTCGACGACACATGCCCTGCACACGCAAAGGACCCCCGTACGCGGCCGCACACCCGCCCAGGCCATAGTGGACATCATCTGTACTCCGTACACAGTGGAAACCGGAACTTCCTCGCGGGAACCGCGCTTCGTTGCGCAGACTGAGACCCGCACGGGACCGGGAACCGTGCCCTTCACCGGGCGCACCGGGACCGGCAGCAGTGGACGACAGCTCAGTGGACGCCAGATCACTGGACGACAGACAGGACAGCGCACCGTGGCAGAGACCGCCCGCACCTCCGTCTCCCGCCTCCGCAGCGACGGGAGTTCCACGGACGGCACCGCGGACGCCAAGCGCCGTTACGGCAACCGGCCGACCATGAAGGACGTCGCCGCCCGCGCGGGCGTGGGCCTCAAGACGGTCTCCCGCGTCGTGAACGGCGAGCCCGGCGTCACGCCCGACACCGAGCGGCGGGTGCAGGAGGCCATCGAGGCGCTCGGTTTCCGGCGCAACGACAGCGCGCGGGTGCTGCGCAAGGGCCGTACGGCGAGCATCGGTCTGGTCCTGGAGGATCTGGCGGACCCGTTCTACGGTCCGCTGAGCCGCGCCGTCGAGGAGGTCGCCCGCGCGCACGGGGCGCTGCTCATCAACGGCTCGAGCGCCGAGGACCCGGACCGGGAGCAGGAGTTGGTGCTCGCGCTGTGCGCGCGCCGCGTCGACGGGCTCGTGATCATTCCCGCGGCCGACGACCACCGCTATCTGGAGCCGGAGATCGCCGCCGGGGTCGCCACCGTGTTCGTCGACCGGCCGCCGGGGCGCATCGACGCCGACGTCGTCCTCTCCGACAGCTTCGGCGGGGCCCGGGACGGTGTCGCGCACCTCATCGCGCACGGCCACCGCCGCATCGGCTTCATCGGCGACCAGCCGCGCATCCACACCGCGATAGAGCGGCTGCGCGGCTACCGCGCGGCCATGGCGGACGCGGAGATCGAGGTCGACGAGTCCTGGGTGTCGCTCGGGCCCACGGACCCCGAGCGGGTGCGGCACGCCGCCGAGGCGATGCTGACGGGGGCGTCGCCGGTGACCGCCGTCTTCGCGGGCAACAACCGCGTGACGGTGACGGTGGTACGCGTCATCGCCGCCCGCACGCGTCCGGTGGCCCTCGTCGGCTTCGACGACATCGAGCTCGCCGACCTGCTGAGTCCCGGCGTGACGGTGGTCGCGCAGGACGCGGCGCAGCTGGGCAGGACGGCGGCGGAGCGGCTGTTCCGTCAGCTCGACGGGGCCTCGGACGCGCCGGAGCTGATCGAGCTGCCCACGCGCCTGATCACGCGGGGGTCGGGGGAAGTGCCGCCCGCGGGCTGAGCACCGGCAGCGTCACCTCCCAGGTGTCCGCGGCGTAGTGCAGACCGAAGCCGTGGGAGGTGTACAGGCCGAGGGCGCCCGTCGCGTTCTCCGTGTCGACGCCGAGGCCGATGGTGTCACGGCCCCGCGCCGCGTACACCGCGCAGGCGTGGCGCAGCAGATGGCCCCCGACGCCCTTGCCGCGGGCGGACGCGCGCACGCCGAGGTTGCGGACCCAGGCCATGGCCTCGCGGTCGTCGCGGGTCAGGACGACCGCCACGTCGCCCGCACCGTCGAGCGCGGCGATCCAGGCGAGCGACCAGTCCATGCCCGCGCCCAGGTCGTCCAGGAACTGGCGGTAGCCGCGCGGCTGGTGGTCGTGGTGGGCGGCGAACGTCTCCTCGACCAGGGCGTGCGCGCGGCGCCGGTCCGCCTCCGCCTCGCAGCTCCGCAGGGTCAGTCCGGGCGGCGGGACGGGGGCCGGGTCGGCTTCGGGCGTGAGCGGCCTGGTCAGGACGTGGTAGCGGCGGACGGTGCGCCAGCCGCGGGCGGTGAGCCGCGTCCGGTCGAGCGTGGAGCGGCTGTTGAGGGTGAGATGGACGACGGCACGGGCCGCGCCGTTCTCCCCCGCGCGTTCCGCCGCCCGCCCCTCGATGGCGGCGAGCAGCCGCTCGCCCGCGTCCTGGTGGCCGGGCAGGACGTAGTGGTCGGCGTCGATGCGCTCGGCCCCCGAGTCGTCCCACAGCAGCCCGTACGAGACGAGCCTGCCACCGCGGAACGCCAGCCAGGAGTTGCGACCGAGATCGGCCTCGGGGTGCACGAGGTCGGTCTCGACACTGCCCAGATCGGTCTCGGCACGCCCGACTTCCACCAGGTCGACGGCGTTGAGCAGGGCGCAGATCTGGGGGGCGTCTTCGGGGGTCGCGGGGCGGATGGTCGGTGGGGGCGGGGGGACGACGGCTGGCGGGGCGGCTACCGGGTCGGCTCCCGGGCAGGCTATCGGGCCAGCTGCCGGGCCGGCCGACAGTACGGCTGCCGCATCGGCCTTCGCGTCGCCCGTCGCGTCGGCCGTCGGTCGGGCCGGAGGGGCGGCCACCGGCTCGGCTGTGGCGCCGCTCGCCGGATCGGCCGGGAGGACAGCTGCCGGTTGGGGCGGAGGGACGGCTGCCGGGTCGACCGTGGCGTCGCCCGTCGCGTCGGCCGTCGGTCGGGCCGGAGGGGCGGCCACCGGCTCGGCTGTGGCGCCGCTCGCCGGATCGGCCGGGGGGGCAGCTGCCGGTTGGGGCGGAGGGACGGCTGCCGGGTCGACCGTGGCGTCGCCCGTCGCGTCGGCCGTTCCGTCGTATGTCGATGCGTCGGCCGTTCCGTCGTATGTCGACGCGTCCGCCGCGTCCGCGTACTTCCTCGCGTCGTCCATTGCGCCAGGGTCCGCGCCCTGCGGTGGCGGTCGCAACCGGATTTATCCGGGTTCGGAGGGGGCGCTGAGCCCGCGGGCTCAGCAGACCGGCAGGCCCGGCAGGGGTTTGTCGTTGTCGCCGCCCTGGATGTAGACGCCGCTCACGAACACGTTCGTGTTGCCGCTGTCGTCGTCCGTCTTCGCCCACCAGACGTTCGTCCACTGGCCGTGGGTCTCGCGGCGGCCCAAGTTCTGCTGGCAGTAGAAGTAGTTGGTGCCCGCGTTGAGGGTGCCCGCCGTGGCGCCCGCCGCCGTGTACGACGTCGAGGTCCGCCACACCGAGCAGTTGAACTTGCCGCCGCCCGCCGGGTGGCAGACCGGCGTCTGGCTGTCGGCCCCGGAACCCCCCTTGCCGGGGTCCTTCGGGTCCTTGGAGCGGGTGGCGGGCCTGTCGGACGAGTCCTTCGAGGAGTCCTTGGAGGAGTCCTTGCCGGAACCCTCGCGGTCGCCCGCCGAGCCGTCGCCCTTCCCGTCCTCACCCCGCTCGCCGTCGCCCTTGCCCCCGCGCCCGGCGTCCTCGGCGGGCTTCGGCTTCCCGTCGCCGAGGCCGGATGGCTCGGAGTCGTCCGCCGGGTCCATCGCGCCCCGGCTCCCGTCGGAGCCCGGCTCGGCCGGACCCCCGGGTCCCCCGGCCTCCTGTCCGTCCTGCGCCCGGTCCTTCTTGTCGTCGCCGCCGGACAGCGCCGCCACGGTCACGCCCGTCGCGGCCAGGACCACGGCCACGGCCGCGGCGGCCAGCAGCGCCCTGCCCCTGCGGGGCCGGGCCGCCCGCGCGGCACGGCGCCCCGAGGGCTCCGGAGCGAGCACCGGTATGGTCCCGCCGGGCGGCGGCCCGGACCGGCCCGGCATCCCGGTAGCCGGCATCCCGGTAGCCGGTATCCCGGCGGCCGGTATCCCGGCGGCCGGTGCCCCCGCACCAGGAGGCGGCCCGAACCCCGGCGGCGGCACGGTCGGCACATGCCGCGCCGTGGGCTCATGCTCCCCGGCCCAGGCACCGTCCTCGCCAGTACCAGTACCAGCACTAGCGCCAGCACCTCCACCAGCACCAGCACCCTCGGGCAAGGAAACCGCCACCCCCGAAGCCACCTGCTCCAGCAGCCGCCGCGCCCCCGCCGCGTCCGGCCGCGTCAGCGGATCCTTGTCCATGAGCATGCGCAGGACGGGCATGAGCGGCCCCGCCCGGAGCGGTACGGGCAGCGGCTCGACCACGATCGCGGTGAGCGTGGACCACGTCGACGTACGGCGGAACGGCGAAGCGCCCTCCACGGCGGCGTACAGCGTCGCGCCGAGCGCCCACACGTCGGAGGCGGGTCCCGGCTCCTGGCCCTGGGCGCGCTCAGGCGCCAGATAGTCCAGGGAGCCGACGAGTTCGCCGCTGCGCGTCAGGTGGGTGGCGGAGCCGTCGCCGGGGTCCTCCATGGTGGCGATGCCGAAGTCGGTGAGGACGACGCGGCCACCGGTCTCCAGGAGGATGTTGCCGGGCTTCACGTCGCGGTGCAGGACACCGGCGCGGTGGGCGGCGGCCAGGGCCTCCATGACCTTGGCGCCGACGGCCGCGGCCGCGCGCGGGTCCAGCGTGCCGCGTTCGCGCAGCACGTCGTCCAGGGACGGCCCTTCGACCAGCTCCATGACGATCAGCGGCCGCCCTTCGACCTCCGCCACGTCGTGCACGGCGACGACCCCGGGGTGGCGCACCCGGGCCGCGGCACGGGCCTCGCGCTGCATCCGCAGGCGCAGGCCGGCCAGTTCGGGGCCTTCCGCGTCCGTGTAGGTGCGCAGTTCCTTGACCGCGACCTCGCGGTGCAGCACCTCGTCGACGGCGCGCCACACCACGCCCATGCCGCCGCGGCCGAGTTGCGCGAGGACGCGGTAGCGCCCCGCGAGGAGCCGGCCGACCCCGTCCGTCTGTCCCTGTTCCCCCGTAGACACCGCTGCCCCGTCCCCGTCCCTGACCCTGTGATGCCGTCACGCTCGTGTTGTGGCGTACAGGGTACGGGGCAGCGGTGACAGCGGATGCCCGAGGTGCGGGCGCCCGCACCTCGGGACCAAGGCATATGCCGCCAGGGGCCAGGCCGTCACTTGCCTCCGGGCGTGAGGTCGCCGCGCCGCGGGCCCGCGTACACCTGGAGGCCGGCGAGGGTGAGCCCGGTCAGGCGGGTGACCTCGTTGGTGTCGAGGGCGCCGCAGTCCAGGCCGCGCAGCAGATAGCCGGCGAGGGCCTTCGCGGTGGCGGGCTCGTCCGCGATGTCGCCGCCCGTCCGGTTGGCGTAGGCGGCGAGACGGGCCGCGGCCTGCGCGAAGCCCTCGCGGTAGAAGGCGAAGACGGCGGCGTACCGGGTCGGGATGTGGCCGGGGTGCATGTCCCAGCCCTGGTAGTAGGCGCGGGCCAGGGCGCGCCGGGTCAGGCCGTAGTGCAGCCGCCAGGCGTCGTGGACCTTGGTGGTGGAGCCGACGGGCAGCACGTTCGTGGAGCCGTCGGACACGCGCACCCCGGTGCCCGCGGCGGCGACCTGCATGACGGCCTTGGCGTGGTCGGCGGCGGGGTGGTCGCTGGCCTGGTACGCGGCGGAGACGCCGAGGCAGGCGCTGTAGTCGAAGGTCCCGTAGTGCAGGCCGGTGGCGCGGCCCTCGGCGGCGTCGATCATGCGGGCCACGGCCGCGGTGCCGTCGGCGGCCAGGATGGACTGGCTGGTCTCGATCTGGATCTCGAAGCCGATCCGGCCCGCGGCGAGCCCGCGCGCCCTCTCGAACTCCTCCAGGAGCCGCACCATGGCGGTGACCTGCTCGGCGTACGTCACCTTGGGCAGCGTGAGGACGAGCCCGTCGGGCAGGCCGCCCGCGTCCATCAGGCCGGACAGGAAGACGTCGAGGGTGCGGATGCCGCGGTCGCGCACCGCCGCCTCCATGCACTTCATGCGGATGCCCATGTACGGGGCGGCCGTGCCGTTCGCGTACGCCTCGGAGATCAGGCGGGCCGCGCGGGCGGCGTGGGCGTCCTCGTCGGCGTCGGTGCGCCCGCCGTAGCCGTCCTCGAAGTCGACGCGCAGGTCCTCCACGGGCTCGCGCTCCAGCTTGGCGCGCACGCGCGCGTACACGGGCTCGGCGAGTTCGTCGGCGAGGCCGAGGACGGCGGCGAAGGAGGCGGCGTCGGGGGCGTGCTCGTCGAGGGCGGCGAGGGCCCGGTCGCCCCAGCTGCGCAGGGTGTCGGCGGCGAACTGCTCACCGGGTACGTAGACGGTGTGCACGGGCTGGCGGGTGCCGGGGTCTCCGGGGTAGCGGCGTTCGAGCTGCGCGTCGACCGGGGCGAGCGAGGCGCTGATGCCCTCGCTGACGGCACCCGCGAGGCTCGTGGACACCTTCTCCTGCTGACCCATCCGTGCACCCTCCACAGTCGTTTCCGCTTGCCGGAATCATGAATCCGTATGGTGAAGTTATCCGTGCACCTTCGCGCTGGTCAACACCTTCTCGTGTGCCGGACCCCGCGCGTTCACGCGTGTCTCAGCTACCACCGCCACACTCCGATGGGCACACTCCACAGCGAGCGCGCGCCCGCCGGACGCCCCGGCTGCGGGTGGCCGGATCACGCGCGCGCCCTCGCCGGGCCCCGCTCCGGACACCATCCTGGCCACACCGCCCCGGCCACACCGCGACCGAACGAAGGAGACCGCGTGCCGACAGAGACCCGAGTGACCCGCCGTTCCGGCCTGCAGACCGCTGCGGCCGCGGCGGCCGTCACGGTCCCGCTGCTCGCGACCGCGCTTGCGGCGACGCCCGCCCACGCGTCCCAGCGGCCGGGCCGCCGCCTGGAGGTGATGTCCTTCAACCTCCGCTACGCGGGCGCCACCCCGCCCAACACCTGGGCCGACCGCAGGCCCGTGACGCGGGAGCTGCTGCGGCGGGCACGACCGCACGTGGTGGGTTCCCAGGAGGGTCTGTACGGGCAGGTCCTCGACATCGCCGAGGACCTCGGGCAGCACTACGAATGGGTCGGCACGGGCCGCGCGGGCGGCAGCCGCGACGAGTTCATGACGGTCTTCTACGACCGGCGCAGGCTGCTGCCCGTCGCCTACGACCACTTCTGGCTCTCGGACACGCCGGACGTGATCGGCTCCAACACCTGGGGCGGCGGCTCGATCCGCATGGTGACCTGGGTCCGCTTCCTGGACCGGCGCACGGACGACGAGTTCTACTTCCTCAACACCCACCTGGACAACCACAGCCAGTACGCACGTACACGTGCCGCGCATCTGATCACCGACCGCATCAGTGTCCTCGACCGGTCCCTGCCGCTGATCGTCACGGGGGACTTCAACGTCGCGGCCCACAAGAACCCGGTGTACGAGACGATGCTGGGCGCCGGCCTGGTCGACACCTGGGACGCCGCGGACGAGCGCAGCAAGCAGTACGCGACGTTCCACGGCTACAAGCCGCTGGTGCCCGACGGCGACCGCATCGACTGGATCCTCGCGACCCCGGCGGCCCGCGTGCACGCGGCGGCGATCAACACGTTCTCGCTCGGCGGCCAGTTCCCGAGCGACCACCTGCCGGTGCAGGCGAGCCTCACGCTGTGAACGCGGGCGGCCCGCCGCTGTGAACGCGGGCGGCCCGCCGCTGTGAACGCACACGCCCGCACGCCGTGAACGCACGCGCCCCCGCCACCGCACGCGGCGGCAGCGGGGGCGGGGGCCGCAGGGGTCAGCCCTTGCGGGACTTGACCTCTTCGGTGAGCTGCGGGACGACCTCGAAGAGGTCGCCGACCACGCCGTAGTCGACCAGGTCGAAGATCGGGGCCTCGGCGTCCTTGTTGACGGCCACGATGGTCTTCGAGGTCTGCATGCCGGCGCGGTGCTGGATCGCGCCGGAGATGCCGGAGGCGACGTACAGCTGCGGCGACACGGACTTGCCGGTCTGGCCGACCTGGTTGGAGTGCGGGTACCAGCCGGCGTCGACCGCGGCGCGGGAGGCGCCGACGGCGGCACCGAGCGAGTCGGCGAGCGCCTCGATGATCGCGAAGTTCTCGGCGCCGTTGACACCGCGGCCGCCGGAGACCACGATCGCGGCCTCGGTCAGCTCCGGGCGTCCGGTCGACTCGCGCGGGGTGCGCGAGGTGACCTTGGTGCCGGTGGCCTGCTCCGAGAACGACACGGACAGGGCCTCGACCGCGCCCGCGGCGGGGGCGGCCTCGACCGGGGCCGAGTTGGGCTTCACGGTGATGACCGGGGTGCCCTTGCTGATCCGGGACTTGGTGGTGTACGCGGCCGCGAACACGGACTGCGTCGCCACCGGACCCTCGTCACCGGCCTCCAGGTCGACGGCGTCGGTGATGATGCCGGACTCGATGCGGACCGCGAGGCGCGCCGCGATCTCCTTGCCCTCGGCGGACGAGGGCACGAGCACCGCGGCCGGGGACACGGCGGCGTGCGCGGCCTGCAGTGCGTCCACCTTCGGTACGACCAGGTAGTCGGCGAACTCGGGGGCGTCGGCGGTGAGGACCTTGACCGCGCCGTGCTCGGCGAGCGTGGCGGCGGTGGCCTCGGCGCCGGCGCCGAGGGCGACGGCGACGGGCTCGCCGATGCGGCGGGCCAGCGTCAGCAGCTCCAGGGTGGGCTTGCGGACGGCGCCGTCGACGTGGTCGACGTAGACGAGAACTTCAGCCATGGGACTTCAATCTCCTGCGGGTACGAAAGATCGCCAGTGACGAGCGGGATGGGGTCGGGTGACCGAAGCTCGGATGAACTTCTGGCCCGCGGGGCAGCGTCTAGATGAACTTCTGCTCCGCGAGGTAGGCCGCGAGCTGCTTGCCGCCCTCGCCCTCGTCCTTGACGATCGTGCCCGCGGTGCGCGCGGGGCGCTCGGTGGCGGACTCGACCTTGGTCCAGGCGCCTTCGAGGCCGACGGTCTCGGCGTCGATGTCCAGGTCGTCCAGGTCGAGCGACTGCACCGGCTTCTTCTTGGCGGCCATGATGCCCTTGAAGGACGGGTAGCGGGCCTCGCCCGACTGGTCCGTCACGGACACGACGGCCGGCAGGGACGCCTCCAGCTGCTCCGAGGCGGTGTCGCCGTCGCGGCGGCCCTTGACCACGCCGCCCGCGCCGCCCTCGACGGACACCTCGGAGAGCAGCGTCACCTGCGGAACGCCCAGACGCTCGGCGAGGATCGCGGGCAGCACGCCCATGGTGCCGTCCGTGGAGGCCATGCCGGCGATGACGAGGTCGTAGCCGGTCTCCTCGACGGCCTTGGCGAGCACCAGCGAGGTTCCCATGACGTCCGTGCCGTGCAGGTCGTCGTCCTCGACGTGGACGGCCTTGTCGGCACCCATCGAAAGGGCCTTGCGCAGCGCGTCCTTGGCGTCCTCGGGACCGACGGTGAGGACCGTGATCTCGGCGTCGTCGTCCGCCGCCTCCTTGATCTGCAGGGCCTGCTCGACCGCGTACTCGTCGAGCTCCGAGAGCAGGCCGTCCACGTCGTCGCGGTCGACGGTCAGGTCCTCGGCGAAGTGCCGGTCGCCGGTGGCGTCGGGCACGTACTTCACACAGACAACGATCCTCAAGCTCACGCCGGCTCTCCTACTGCATCGTCATTACTGGGCTGCTGCCTTGGCAACGGCTACTGCCTTCCTGCAGGCAGCATATGCGCCTCAAGCGGCGGATCCCGGTCGGGGCGGCCGCCGCCCCCACCGGAATATTACTCATGAGTACACCCAGTATGTTCCCGCTGAGCAAGCGCTTTGAACTGTGACCTTCGCAACGCTCCGTAACCGTGCGCACCACCCGTCACCGGGCACGCCTCAGTCGCGCAGCGCGTTGAAACGCCCCTGGTGGTAGAGGAGCGGGCGGCCCGCCCCCGCGGGGTCCCCGACGACGGCCTCGGCGAGCACCACCCGGTGGTCGCCCGCGGGCACCCGCGCCACGATCCGGCACACCAGCCAGGCGAGCACGCCGTCGAGCACGGGCACGCCGTGCGGCCCCTCGAACCAGCGCGTGGGCGCGCCGAAGCGGTCGGCGCCGCTGCGCGCGAAGGTGGCGGCGAGGTCCTGCTGGTGTTCGCCGAGGAGGTGCACGCCGACGTGTTCGGCCCGGGACACCGCAGGCCAGCTGGAGGCGCCGGTGCCGATGCCGAACGAGATCATCGGCGGCTCGGCGGAGACCGACGTGAGCGAGGTGGCGGTGAAGCCGACGGGGTCCTGGCCCCGGGCGGTGATCACGGCGACTCCGGCCGCGTGCTGCCGGAAGACGGAGCGCAGCAGCTCCGGTCCTGCGAGCCTGTGGGTGGAGAGATCGGGCGTGGCCGTCATGGAGTTGTGTCCTTCTGCAGGAGGTACGAGCGGGTCCGTGGCTGCTCAGCGCCGACAACAGCGCGCGCTGGCATGGCGCGCGAGGTCCACGTGGACACGCTCGAAGAGAAGGAGCTCCGGGGGCATGTCAGCAGGCTGACGACAGATGGCATGTGCAGTCAAGTGCGTACCGGGATGTGAAAGATCCGTCACGTGAGTGTGCACAGGGGCACGTGTCACCACCGGGGTCCGGTTCAAACCGCCGCCCCCAGTGCCGCGATCACGTCCGCCTTGCGGGGCTGTCCCGCCGCGCGGCGCACGACGCGACCGTCGGCGTCGAGCACGAGGACCGTCGGTGTGCTGTCGACGCGCAGCGCGCGGACGAGGTCGAGGGCGCCCTCCGCGTCGATCTCCACGTGCGCCACGCCGGGCACCATGGCGGCGACGTCCGCGAGGACCCGCCGCGTGGCCCGGCACGGCTGGCAGAAGGCGCTGGAGAACTGCACGAGGGTGGCCTTCGCGCCCAGCTCCGCCCCGAGTTCACCCGCTCCGAGCCGTTCCCCGTGCGCTGCTGTCACGCCCCTGCCACCTTTCGCCCCTCCTGCCGCTCCCCGGCGGGGAGCGTCGACCCGCCCCTGGCCCCGGGGCACCGCATACGTCTTTACTTGGAGCACCCGCACCCGCGGAAAGATTCCGACGTGACGAGAATCTCCTGAGATACGGGCACCACCGCTGGCCTGCCGCTCGTTCTTGGGGCACGATCTGGCGGAGCCGTAGACCCTACGGATCCGTAACTTAGCTTTGTGCCAAAGGCCGCTCCTCTGGCAGAGACGAAGGGCCCTCCCCACCCATGGCAGAACTCGTCTACCGACCGGTCGTCGGCGCCGCCAAAACCTTCTTCAAGGCCCTGGACCTGAAGATCGACTGCAAGGGCTCCGAGAACATTCCGCGTGCGGGCGGGGCGGTCCTGGTCAGCAATCACATCAGCTACCTGGACTTCATCTTCGACGGCCTCGCCGCGCTGCCCCAGAAGCGCCTGGTGCGCTTCATGGCCAAGGAGTCGGTGTTCCGCCACAAGATCTCGGGCCCGCTGATGCGGGGCATGAAGCACATCCCGGTGGATCGCAAGCAGGGTGAGACGGCCTACGCCCACGCCCTGGAGTCGCTGCGCTCCGGCGAGATCGTCGGAGTCTTCCCCGAGGCGACGATCTCGCAGTCGTTCACGCTGAAGTCCTTCAAGTCGGGCGCCGCGCGCCTCGCCCAGGAAGCGGGCGTCCCGCTGATCCCGATGGCGCTGTGGGGCACGCAGCGGCTGTGGACCAAGGGGCACCCGCGCAACTTCAAGCGGCAGCACATCCCGATCACGATCCGCGTCGGCGAGGGCATCGAGGCGCCCAAGGACCAGTACGCGGGCGCGATCACCCGGCGGCTGCGCGAGCGCTGCCAGGAGCTCCTGGAGGCCGCGCAGCGCGCCTACCCCGTACGCCCGAAGGGCACGGACGACACCTGGTGGATGCCGGCCCACCTCGGCGGCACGGCCCCGACGCCCGCCGAGGTCCGGGCGGCCGAGGCGGCCGGCTGAGCCACCCGGGAGCCCGGACCCGGCGCACGGGGACGCGGATCCGGCTCACGGAGATCCGGATGCGGCTCAGGGGGCCCCAGGCCACGGCTCAGCCGAGGGGCGCGTGCACGGTGATCCGTGCCCCGGGGCTGACCTTCGCGAGCAGCTCGGCGAGTTCGGCGCCCGCCGCCTGAAGGCCCGCGTCCGGGCCCATGCCCTCGAGCAGGAAGATCGCGTTCACGCTCTCCTCGGTGAGCCGGGTGCGGGGTCCCTGCCGCCAGTTCCAGCGGCGGCACGTGACGCCCCGCTCGTCGCACCAGACGACCTCACCGGGTTCGGGGTGCTCGACGGTCCGCTCCCCCGCCGCCGCGGTCACGAAGTCCTCGTCGCCGCTCGCGCGCACGAGCCGCATGCCGCCCTCGACGAGGTCCAGGTCCTCACCGCCGACGGGGACGAGCCGGGCGACGCTGACCGCGTTGTAGACGTCGACGAGGGCGTTGATCCGCGGCAGCCCCCCGTCCGCGAGCGCCCGCTTGGCCAGCGCCTCCGCGGAGTTGCGGGTGCGCGAGGGCTTGGCGCCGAAGGCCGTGTACGCGGCGCGCCAGGCGGCCATGTGCGGGTCCTCGTGCGGGGCGCGCCCGTCGAGGCGGGCGGCGAGGCGGCGAGCCGCGTCGTCGAGCAGCGCCGACGTGCCGTCCGTGCTGGGGCCGTTGACGAGGTCGTACGCCTCGATCGCGACATGGGAGAAGCCGGGCGCGAGCGTGCGCACCTCGTCGGACACGGTCAGGGTGAGCGTCATGGTCTGCCTAGGTTCGCGGAAGTCGACGGAAGTACAGCATAGGGCACCACTCAGTGCACCTCACTGAACTTTTCCTGCCCGGGCAGCTCGTCGGGCAGCGTCTTCCACAGGTACGGCCGGTCCGGGGCCCGCATGAGGGCGTCCAGGACCACGGGGTGGGGCGCGGCGAACAGCGTCGGGTGGTCGACCTCTCCGGCCGCCGCGTCGACGGGGAACGCGAGGCGCTCACCGGTCAGGGAGAACTGCGCGTCCACGCCCGCCTTGTTGCCGCGGCAGTCCTGCCGGTGCCAGGCGTCGTCGAGACGCACGGCGACGAGGCCGTGCAGGACGAAGCCGCTGCCGTCGTCGTGCGTCAGGCGCTGGTAGCACAGCGCCGTGGGGATGCGCTCGGCGCGCAGCAGCGCCGCGAGGGCGTGGGCCTTGGCGTGGCAGATGCCGGTGCGCTGCGCGAGGACGTCGGAGGCGCGCCAGGTGACCCGCATGTCACCGGCGTCCGCGGAGTGCGGGATCGTGTCGCGGACGAACTCGAAGGCGGCGCGGGCGTAGGCGTGGGCGTCGGGGGCGTCCGCGGACAGGCGGGCCGCCGTGTCCCGCACCAAGGGGTGGGTGTGGTCGATGGCCTCGTCCGCGGCGAGGTACGCCGAGAGGTCCGGGGTGTGCTGGATCAGCTCCATGGGCGGCGAGCATAGGAATGCGGCCGATCAGCAGTCAATGACTTTTCGATCGGCCGCATACCTATGCGTCATCGCGGATGGCAGTTGACCGCGGACGGTGTCAGCGCGCCATCTCTTCCTTCAGCGCCGCCACGAAGGCGTCCACGTCGTCCTCGGTGGTGTCGAACGCGCACATCCAGCGGACGTCGCCGGCCGCCTCGTCCCAGAAGTAGAAGCGGAAGCGCTTCTGGAGCCGCTCGGCGGCGTCGTGCGGCAGGCGCGCGAAGACGGCGTTGGCCTGGACCGGGTAGAGGATCTCCACGCCGTGCACCGCGCGGACGCCCTCGGCGAGGCGCTGGGCCATCTCGTTGGCGTGCCGGGCGTTGCGCAGCCACAGGTCCTTGGCGAGCAGCGCCTCCAGCTGCACCGAGACGAACCGCATCTTGGAGGCCAGCTGCATGGACAGCTTGCGCAGGTGCTTCATGTGGCGCACCGCGTCGTGGTTCAGGACGACCACGGCCTCGCCGAACAGCGCGCCGTTCTTCGTCCCGCCGAGCGAGAGGATGTCGACGCCGACCGCGTTCGTGAACGTCCGCATCGGGACGTCCAGGGACGCGGCGGCGTTGGCTATCCGCGCGCCGTCGAGGTGCACCAGCATGCCGAGGCCGTGGGCGTGTTCGACGATGGCGCGGATCTCGTCCGGGGTGTAGAGGGTGCCGAGTTCGGTGTTCTGGGCGAGCGAGACGACCTGCGGCATCGCGCGGTGCTCGTCCTCCCAGCCGAACGCCTGCCGGTCGATCAGCTCGGGGGTGAGCTTGCCGTCGGGCGTCGGCACGGTGAGCAGCTTGATGCCCGCGACCTTCTCCGGCGCGCCGCCCTCGTCGACGTTGATGTGCGCGCTCTCCGCGCAGATCACCGCACCCCAGCGGTCGGTGACCGACTGGAGGGCGACGACGTTGGCGCCGGTGCCGTTGAAGACCGGGAAGGCCTCCGCGCCCGCGCCGAAGTGCCCGCGGATCACCTGCTGGAGGTGCGCAGTGTAGTCGTCCTCGCCATAGGCGATCTGGTGGCCGCCGTTGGCGACGGCGAGCGCGGCGAGGACCTCCGGGTGCGCGCCCGCGTAGTTGTCGCTGGCGAAGCCGCGGGTCGCCGGGTCGTGGTGGCGGCGTGCGTCGGTCCTCGGCGGATTCACGGCTTCTCGGTCAGCCACAGACGGTTTCCGTTCACTTCCTGGGCGGGCCGCTCCCAGACTCCGGTGATGGCCTCGGCCAGCTCCTTGACGTCGGTGAAGCCCGCGAACTTCGCGCTCGGCCGCTCCGCCCGCATCGCGTCGTGCACCAGCGCCTTCACCACCAGGATGGCAGCCGCGGCGCGCGGCCCCTCGTCGCCCCCGGCCTTGCGGAAGGCGTCCCCGAGGGCGAGCGTCCAGGCCTCCGCCGCGGCCTTGGCCGCCGCGTACGCCGCGTTGCCCGCGGTCGGCTTGGACGCGCCCGCGGCGCTGATCAGCAGGTACCGGCCGCGGTCGCTGCGCTGGAGGCCGCCCTGGAAGGCGAGCGAGGTGTGCTGCACGGTGCGGACGAGGAGGTCCTCCAGGACGTCCCAGTCGCCGAGGTCGGTCTCGGCGAAGGAGGCGCTGCCGCGCCAGCCGCCCACGAGGTGCACCAGGCCGTCGATCCGGCCGAACTCCTTCTCGGTGCGGTCGGCCCAGGCGCGGGCCGCGTCCAGGTCGAGCAGGTCGACGGTGTCACCGGTGACGGTGGCGCCGCCGTGCGCGTACCGGGCCGCGTCCACGGCCTCCGCGAGCCGGGCGGCGTCGGCGTCGGACGCCACCACGGTCGCGCCGGCCTCCGCCAGCCTGAGCAGCGTCGCACGCCCCGCGGGGCCGGCTGCGCCGGCGACCGCGACCACGGCTCCGTCAAGTGCGGACATGGTCCTCGCCTCCTTGGTGCGGCCGCTCACGCGGCGACCTGCTCGACTCCCGAGCCCGCGGTGATCCCCTTGGTGGAGGCGATCACGGCCTTCAGCTTCTTGGAGAGCGCCTCATAGAACATGCTGAGCGGAAACTCGTCCGGAAGCACCTCGTCGACCAGTTTCCGCGGCGGCAGCGAGGTGTCCAGTGCGTCGGGGCCCTTGGCCCAGCGGGATCCGGGGTGCGGGGAGAGATAGGTCGAGACCAGTTCGTACCCGGCGAGCCAGTGGACCAGCTTCGGGCGGTCGATGCCGTCGCGGTAGAGCTTCTCTATCTCGGCGCACAGCTGGTTGGTGACCTGCGGCGCGCGCTCCCAGTCGATCCTCAGCTCGTTGTCGGTCCAGCGGACGACATCGTGCTTGTGCAGGTACGCGAAGAGCAACTGACCGCCGAGACCGTCGTAGTTGCGCACGCGCTCACCCGTGACCGGGAAGCGGAACATCCGGTCGAAGAGCACCGCGTACTGCACGTCGCGGGCCTGCGTCACGCCGTCGGACTCCAGCTTCACGGCCTCCTTGAACGCCGTGAGGTCGCAGCGCAGCTCCTCAAGGCCGTACATCCAGAACGGCTGCCGCTGCTTGATCATGAAGGGGTCGAAGGGCAGGTCGCCGTGGCTGTGGGTGCGGTCGTGGACCATGTCCCACAGGACGAAGGCCTCCTGGCAGCGATCCTGGTCCGCCAGCATCGCGCGGACGTCGGCGGGCAGCGAGACGCCGAGGATGTCCACGGCGGCCTCGGTGACGCGGCGGAAGCGGGCCGCCTCGCGGTCGCAGAAGATGCCGCCCCAGGTGAAGCGCTCGGGGGCCTCGCGCACCGCGATCGTCTCGGGGAAGAGGACGGCCGAGTTCGTGTCGTACCCGGCGGTGAAGTCCTCGAAGGTGATGCCGCAGAACAGCGGGTTGTCGTAGCGCGTGCGCTCCAGCTCGGCGAGCCACTCGGGCCACACCATGCGCAGCACGACCGCCTCGAAGTTGCGGTCGGGGTTGCCGTTCTGCGTGTACATCGGGAACAGCACGAGGTGCTGAAGTCCGTCCTCGCGGCGGGCCGCGGGCTGGAAGGCGAGCAGCGAGTCCAGGAAGTCCGGCACCCGGAAGCCGTCGTCCGCCCAGCGGCGCAGGTCGGCCGTCAGCGCCTCGTGGTACGCCGCGTCGTGCGGGAGCAGTGGGGCGAGCGCCAGCACCGCGGAGATCATCCGGCCGACCGCCCGCTCGGCGGTGGCGCGCGTCGGGGCGCCCTCGGCCTCGAAGTCGATCGAACCGTCCTTGGACTGCCAGGGCCTGACGTCCTCCACGGCACTCTTGAGTTCCGGCCAGGCCGGGTGGTCCACCACTCGTCCGTCGACGTGGTCACCCACGCCCTTCGCCGCCGTCTGCACAAGAATTTCCGTCATGACCCATCCTCCACGGGAGAACCTCGCGTATGGACACCGTATGTGTGCGAGGTTCTCGGCCACAAGAGGAGATCCGGGAAATTATCCTGCCCCACCCCCAGATCCACCGCTGTTTTTCCTGCCCCTCACGGCCGCAGCACTCGCTTCCGCCACTGTTTCCCGGTAAGTGCGCGGGGAATCGGCCTCGGAATCCGGCCGCGTCAACTCCGTGCCGACGCGCCCACCCAAGGGTGAGGCGGCTCGCGATCACCGGTGCCGCGGCGGTAGGACGGGCCGGGTCCGACCGCTCCGCCCGAGAGGGGCCGCGAACCCTTGAGCACCCGCGCCGTCCTAGTCGCCGCCCTCATCACCGGTCTCGTCCTGGGCATCGTCGGCACCAGACCGGACGACTCCACTCCGTCGCGCAGGGACGGTCCCATCGCGGAGGCGGGCCATTAGGCTGCGGGCTTGCCGCGTGGTCGTGAGCCGCCGCACCACGGGCATCCGAGCCGCCGTCGACGGAAGCGAGTGAACCTTGAACTTCGTCACCATCGGTCATCGCGGTGTCATGGGTGTCGAGCCCGAGAACACCCTGCGTTCGTTCGTCGCCGCGCAGGCCGCGGGCCTCGACATCCTCGAACTCGACCTGCACCTGAGCAAGGACGGCGCCCTCGTCGTCATGCACGACGCCGATGTGAGCCGCACCACCGACGGCGAAGGCGCCATCGCCGACAAGACGCTGGCCGAGCTGCGCGACCTCGACGCGGGCGACGGCGAGCGCGTCCCCGTCTTCGAGGAGGTCCTCGACGCCGTCACGGCGCCGTTGCAGGCCGAGATCAAGGACGTGGCGGCCGCGCGGGCGCTCGCCGAGATCATGAACGAGCGCGATCTGACCGGCCGCGTCGAGGTGCTCTCCTTCCACGACGAGGCGATCGCCGAGATCGCCAGGCTCGTCCCCGGCGTACGGACCGCGCTCGTCGCCAGCCGGTACGGCACGGACGTCGTGGAGCGCGCCGCGGCGGTCGGCGCAGGCACGCTCGTACTGAACATCCGGCGCCTGACGCCGGAGATCGTGGAGCACGCGCGCAAGGCCGGTCTGCGGATCATCGGCTGGGTCGTGAACACCCAGGACGACCTGCGGCTCGTGCGCGCACTCCAGCTGGACGGCGCGACGACGGACTATCCGGAGATCAAACGCACGGGCCGCTTCACCGCCTGAGACCGGCGGGCGGACCGCGCCGCGGGCACGGCGGTCAGCCGACCTCCTCGGCCCGGAGCCCGATCTCCTTGACCAGGAGCTCGAACTGGAGGTCGTCGCGCTGCGGGACGCCGAAGCGCTCGTCGCCGTACGGGAAGGGGGACATCTCTCCCGTACGGCGGTAGCCGCGCCGCACGTACCAGGCGATGAGCTCCTCGCGCACGGAGATCACCGTCATGTGCATCTCGCGCACGCCCCACGCCTCGTGCGCGGTCCGCTCCGCCTCCGCCATGATGACCTTGCCGAGGCCGGCGCCCTGGAGCGCCGGGCTGACGGCGAACATCCCGAAGTAGGCGTGCTCGCCCCGGTGTTCCAGCTGGCAGCAGGCGACTATGCGGCCCGCGCGCCGTACGGCGAGCAGCTTGCTGTCCGGCGACGTGATGACGGCGGCGACGCCCTCGGGATCGGTGCGCTGCCCTTCGAGGATGTCCGCCTCGGTCGTCCACCCGGCCCTGCTGTCGTCCCCGCGGTACGCCGACTCGATCAGCGCGACCAGTTCGTCGACGTCGGCCTCGGTGGCGTCACGGAAGCTCAGGTCGCCGTGGGTGCTCGGGCGGGGGGCGGTATGCATGGGGGCGTGTCTCCGATCTCCGGTGCCGCGGCGGCTGCCGGGCCCCGGCTGCGGCGGGTGTCCGTGCGGCGGGCGGCGCCCACGGCGGCGCACCTCCCGCCCCACCCCGCGCACCACCACACCCAGGCTGAGGGTAACGCGGGACTAAGGTCTGTCCGATGGTGCACGTACTCAGCAGCAGGATCCTGCTCCGCCCCACCGACCCCGAGCGGTCCCGCGCGTTCTACGGCGGCGACCTCGGCCTCGCCGTGTACCGCGAGTTCGGCACCGGGCCCGAGCGCGGCACGGTCTACTTCCTCGGCGGCGGCTTCCTGGAGGTCTCCGGCCGCGCCGAGCAGCCCGCGTCGCCCGCGGTGCGGCTGTGGCTCCAGGTGGCCGACGTGCGGGCCGCCCACGAGGAGCTTGCGGCGCGCGGCGTCGACATCCTCCGCCCGCCGGTCCAGGAGCCCTGGGGCCTGGTCGAGATGTGGATCGCGGACCCCGACGGCACCCGGATCGCGGTGGTGGAGATCCCCGAGGACCATCCGCTGCGCTACCGGCCCTGAGCCAGGAGCCGCCAGCGCCCGTTCGCGCTCCCGCCGTACCCCCGTGCGCTCCCGTACGCCGCCCCGCGGCCGGGCATCGACCCTCACGACGGCATGCCCGCGATCGGGGAGGTGCCCCATGCACGGACCGGGGTCGGCGAGCTGGCTGCTCGTGGCGCTCTGCGCGGGGAGCGGCGCGTACTGCCTGCTGCGCATGCGCAGCGGCGCCGAGGAGCAGCGGCGCACCGCCGGGGGCGAGGCGCTGATGGGGTTCGGTATGGCGGTGATGGCGCTGCCCGCGGCCGTGCTCGACCCGCCGCGGGAGGTGTGGCTCGGCTATGCGGCGGTGTTCGCGGCGGCCGGGCTGCGGACGGCGTGGCCGGCCGGGCGCGGTCCCCGGCACCTGCGCCGCGCGCGCAGCCCGCGCCATCTGCATCACGCCGTGGGCGCGCTGGCGATGGTGTACATGTCGGCGGCGATGGTCACGGCCCCCGGCGGGCACGCGGCCGGGCACGGCGGTGCCGGGGTCCCCGCGGTGACGGGCGCGCTGCTGCTGTACTTCGCCGGGCACGTGCTCCTGTCCGGGGCGCGGCTCGCACCGGTGGGCGGGGCCCCGGGCACCGGTGCGCCGGACCTCGGGACGCCGGGCCACCGCCGACCGCCGCTGGAGTCGGTCGGCGGCTGGGCCGACCGGCCGGAGCTGGTCCTGGTGTGCCGCCTCGCGATGAGCATGGGGATGCTGGCGATGCTGCTCGCGCTCTGAGGGCTCCGCCGTGGCGTACGTCACTTGCGGTGGCTGACCGTACCGCCGCGACCCGCGCCCCTCATAGGGTTGACCCATGATGGTCCCCGTCGCGCTGTTGCTGCTCGGCGCGCTGACCGCCGTTCTCGCCCCCAGACTGCTCGCGCGGGCGGAGTGGGTCGAGCGCGAACCGGTGGTCGCGCTGTGGGTGTGGCAGTGCGTGGTGGCCGCCGTCCTGCTGTGCTGCGCCCTGTCGATGACGTTCAGCGCTGCCGCCGCCTGGCAGGCCGTCCGCGGTCATCTGTTCGCGCCCGCCCCCCACGGCGTGGTCGAGGCGTACGCGCTCGGCCCCACCCCGTGGGCGTCGGTGACGGCCGTGGTGCTTGCCTGCGGCGGTGTGTGGACCGCCGCGATGCTCACCCGCGAGATCGCCCGCGCGAAGGCCCGGCGAGCCCGGCGCCGCGCCGAACTCGTCGTGCGGGCCCCGCTGTTGCCCGGCGAGGAGCCGGGCGCCGACCGGCTCGTGGTCCTGGAGGGCGAGCGGCCCGACGCCTGGTGGCTGCCCGGCGCGGCGCCCCAACTGGTCATCACCACCGCCGCGTTGCGCCGCCTGAAGGGCCGTCAGCTCGATGCGGTGCTCGCTCACGAGCAGGGCCACGCGCAGGCCAGGCACGACTGGCTGCTGCACTGCTCGGGCGCGCTCGCGGCGGGCTTCCCGCAGGTGCCGGTGTTCGCCGCGTTCCGCGACGAGATGCACCGCCTCGTCGAACTGGCCGCCGACGACGTGGCCTCGCGCCGCTTCGGGCGCCTCACCATCGCCCTGGCACTCGTGGAGCTGAACGAGCACCGGGGGGTGTTCGGACCCGGCCAGAGCACCCATCACGCCCATGTGCCGCAGCGCGTGCACCGGCTGCTCGCGGCCCGCCCGCGGCTCACCGCCGGCCGGCGCCTCCGGCTGACGGCCGCCGCCGCGCTGGTGCCGGTCGTACCCCTCCTCGTGGCCTTCGTCCCGGCGTTGCGCGTGCTCGGTTAGGTTTCACCGCCCTGGATCGGCAAGGATCACGGCATGCGTTCCGCACCGCTGCCGACGACCACACGCACCCGGGCCGCCTCCCGGGCCGCCCTGTTCCTCGCCGTACCGACCGTGCTGCTGCTCGTCCTGGTGGCCGCCGAGTGGGGGCCGCTGCTCGGCCTGGACGGCGACATCGCCCGGACCACGCACCGCTGGGCGGTGGCGCACGACGGAGCCACCAGGACGGCCCGCATCCTCACGGACTGGGTGTGGGACCCCTGGACGATGCGCGCCCTGTGCACCGCCGTCGTGCTCTGGCTGGTGGCACGGCACCGGGCATGGCTGCTCGCGGGCTGGCTGGCGGCCACCTGCCTGATGGGCACGCTGGTGCAGCAGGGGATGAAGGCGGCCGTCGGGCGGGACCGGCCGAAGTGGCCGGACCCGGTGGACTCCGCGCACTTCGCGGCGTTCCCCTCGGGGCACGCGATGACGGCGACCGTGGTGTGCGGGCTGCTGCTGTGGCTGATGCGGCTGCACGGGGTGGGGGCTCTGCTGTGGCGCGGGAGTCTCGCGGTGGCGGTGCTTTCCGTGGTCGGTGTGGGGCTCACCCGGGTGTGGCTCGGGGTGCACTGGATGTCGGACGTCGTCGAGGGGTGGCTGCTCGGGGCACTCGCGGTGGCCCTCGCCGTGGCGGCGTACGAGCGCCAGGTGCCCGAGGAGCGCCGTCCGGGGCGCCGCGGGACCGATCGACCCGCGGCGGACTGATCCCCGTCGGGCCGATCCCCGCCGCGCGCCCGCCGCGCCCGCCGCGCCCGCCTCTCTGATCCCCCGCCGCATTGATCCCCGTCGGGTCGCCCCTTGTCGGGGTCAGCCCTCGTCGAGGTCAGCCCGCGTCGGGTCGGCCCGCGTCGGGTTGACCCGCGTCGGGCCGGTCCCGGAGGATCGCCGTCATGGCGTTCAAGGGCGTGCTCTTCGACTTCTCGGGAACGTTGTTCCGCATCGAGTCCACGGCGTCCTGGTTGCGCGGCACGCTCGCCGGGAGCGGCCTGGCGCTGCCGGAGGACGAGGTGGCGCGGCTCGCGGTGGCACTCGACCGTGCGGGGGCGCTCCCCGGCGGGTCGCCGACGGTCGACGTACCGGACCATCTTCTGGAGCTGTGGGGGCGCCGGGACGAGAGCGCGGAGTTGCACCGGGCGGCCTACACGGGCCTCACCCGGACGGTGCCACTGCCGTGTCCCGCCCTGGCCGATGCCCTGTACGAGCGCCACCGGACGCCGGAGGCCTGGCGTCCCTACGCCGACGCGGCGGAGGTCCTGCACGGGCTGCGGGCGCTCGGGGTGCGCGTGGGCGTCGTCAGCAACATCGGCTGGGATCTGCGGCCGGTCTTCGACGCCCACGGCCTGGCGCCGTACGTCGACGCGTACGTCCTGTCGTACGAGCACGCCCTGCAGAAGCCGGACGCGCGGCTCTTCGCGCTCGCCTGCGACGGCATCGGGGTCGCGCCGCAGGACACGCTGATGGTGGGGGACGACCGGCGCGCGGACGGCGGGGCGGCAGCCCTCGGCTGCGCGGTGCACTTCGTGGACCACCTACCGGTGGACCGGCGGCCGGACGCACTGCGGACCGTGCTCGGGCTCGCCGGAGGGACCGGCGCGGCCTGAGGACTCCACCGCGGGCACGAGGCAGCCCGACAGCCCATCGCAGCCACAGGACAGCCCGGGAGCGCACCGCACAGCCACGGAGCGGCCCGACAGCAGCCCGACAACCCGCCACAGTCATGGGGCGACCCGACAAGCCACCGCAGCCACGAGGCGATCCGGCAGCGCACGCAGCCACCGGACAGCCCGGCAACCCACCGCAGCCGCGAGAGGCGGCTGGATGGAAGGCCGGCCGCGCGGCACGAGCGCGCCCCGAAGCGCTGCCGCATCCGCGGCGGCACCCTCCTGCGGCACGCGACCGTCGGTGTACGCCGCCTACGACTGGTAGTTCTCGACCTGTGCCGCCGGCCGTGCCCGCACGGTGTCGGGGTCGCCGCCGGACTCGGCCACGGCCCGCCGCCTGCGCAGCAGGTCCCAGCACTGGTCGAGTTCGCGTTCCAGGACGCCGAGGCGGGACCGCTCCGTCGCCTCGTCGATCGCTCCGGACGCGAGCGACTCCCGCAGGGTCCTCTCGGCGTCGACCATCTCCGTGATCCGCGCCAGAATCTGCTGTTGATCCATGTCCAAGCGCCTCCTCGGCCCCCGCAGCAACTCTAAGGAGGCCGAGCCGGATCCGCGAGGAGAGCCCTGAGGCCCACGTCCACGCCGACCCGAGGGCAGGCAACACTCCCCCGCGGTGTTGCCTGCCCCGAGGCGGCACCGGCCCATGACGGCGGGGCCGGGTCTCCCTGAGTATATTGGCTGTGAGCCAGTCAACGCAGGAGTTACAGGATGTCCCCGCGTAGCCCATCGGTCAATGAAGAGTTGCGCCGACGTTCCAGAGAGCGGCTCCTCCAGGCGACGGTCGAGCTGGTCGGCGAGCGGGGTTACGAGACCACGACCCTGGCGGACATCGCGGACCGGGCGGGCTCCGCCCGTGGCCTGGTGTCGTACTACTTCCCGGGAAAGCGGCAGCTCCTCCAGTCGGCCGTGCACCGCCTGATGCATCTGACGCTCCAGGAGGCCCTGGAGCGCGAGCCCCGCACGGAGGACGGGGACGAACTGCTCGCCCGCGCCATCGACGCGATCCTCGGCCTCGCCCGCGACCGGCCGATGCTGATGCGCACACACATGGCGGGCATCCTCCAGGCCGAGGGTTTCGTGCAGTGCCCGGAGCAGCAGCGGCTCGCGTTCCTGCTGCGCGAGTCGGTGTCCCGGCACGGCTCCCCGGAGTCGGAGACGGACTACCGCATGCTGCGGGCGCTGCTCATGGGCGCGGTCTTCGCCCTGCTCATCCCTGGCGCGCCGATGCCCTTCGACGTCCTGCGCGCCGAGCTGTTCCAGCGCTACGAACTGGAGTGGAGACGCGGTGTCCCGCCGAGCGCGGAGCCGCCCGAGGGCCCGGCCTAGGCGTGGGGTGCGGATGAACCGCGTGCGGACGATCCAGGAACGGCGGCCGGGAACACCGTCGGACGACGCCGAGGTGCCGGAGCTCGTCTGGTACGCCGCCTACGGCTCCAACACGCGCCTCGGGCGTCTCCTGCACTACCTGGAGGGCGGGCGGCCCGCCGGGGCGGCCCTGGACTGTCCCGGCTGCCGGGATCCGCGTCCGCCGCGCAGGTCCGTGCCCGTGGAGCTGCGCGGAGCGCTGTACTTCGCGACGGAGTCGGCGCTGTGGACCGGCGGCCGGGCCTTCTACGACCCGGGCGCGCGCGGCCGGGTGTACGCGCGCGCCCACCTCCTGACGGCGGAGCAGTTCCGCGACATCGCCGCCCAGGAGATGTACCGGCCCCCCGGCACCGGCCCCGATCTCGCGCCGGCGCTGCGGCACGGCCGGGCACGGCTCGGACCGGGCCGGTACGAGACGCTGGTGTGTCCCGGGGTCCTGGACGGCTTCCCGGTGCTCACCTTCACCGCGCCGTGGTCGTCGCGGGACGTCCCCCTGAACGCCCCGGCGGGCGGCTACCTCCGCCAGCTCGCCGAGGGCCTCCTGGAGGCCGCCGCCTGGGACGAGGACGCGGTGACCGCCTATCTCGCGGGGTGCCCGGGGGCGGCGGGCAGGTGGACCCCGCGGCAGGTGGCGGAGCTGCTGACGGGGTGAGCCGCCGGGGCGGCGGGGCCTCGCGGGCGTCAGCCGCCGCAGAGTTCGGCGAAGCGCCGGGCGTCGACGTTGCCGCCGGACAGGATGACGCCGATGCGCGGCGGGACGTCGTCGAGCCGCCCGGTGAGGGCCGCGGCCAGGGCGGTCGCGCCGCTCGGCTCGACCACGGTCCTCAGCCGTTCGAAGGCGAACCGCATCGCGTCGCGGACGTCGTCGTCCGAGACGAGGACGACGTCGTCGACGAGCCGCCGGTTGATGGAGAAGGTCAGCTCGCCCGGGGTCTCGGCGGCCTGGCCGTCGGCGATGGTGCGCGGGACGGGGATCGTGACGCGGTGCCCGGCCGCGAGCGACCGCTTGGTGTCGTCGCCCGCCTCCGGCTCGACGCCGACCACGCGGATGCCGGCGCTCAGCCCCTTCACCGCGGTGGCGCTGCCCGCGATCAGGCCGCCGCCGCCCACCGGCGAGAGCAGCAGGTCGAGATCCCCGACCTCCTCCAGGAGTTCGAGGGCGGCGGTGCCCTGGCCCGCGATGACGTGCGGGTGCTCGTACGGCGGGATGAGGGCGAGGCCGCGCTCTGCGGCCAGGGCCTCCCCGATGGCGACGCGGTCGCCGGTGTAGCGGTCGTAGGTGACGATCTCCGCGCCGTAGCCCTCGGCGGCCTCGCGCTTGGAGCGCGGGGTGTCCTCGGGCATCACGATGACGGCGCTGCTGCCGAGCTCGCGGGCGGCGAGGGCGACGGCCTGGGCGTGGTTGCCGGAGGAGAACGACGCGATGCCCTTGGCCAGTTGCTCCGGGGCGAGCCGGGAGACGGCGTTGTAGGCGCCGCGGAACTTGAAGGCACCGACGCGCTGGAGGTTCTCGCACTTGAGGAAGACCTCCGCGCCGACGCGGGCGTCCAGGGTGCGGGAGCGGAGCACGGGCGTGCGGTGGGCGACGCCCTTGAGCCGGGCCGCGGCGTCGCGGACGTCGTCGAGGGTGACCGGAGGCGTACTCGTCATGCGGGTGCTCCCTGGGAGGTGTCGGGCCCGGCCGCTTCGAAGTCCTGGGCGCGGGCTTTGGCGAGGTAGCTGTACGCGGACGCGCGGGAGATGCCGAGGCGGGCGGCGACCTGGGGGACCGCGCGCCGCACGGCGAAGACGCCGCGCTCGTCGAGCCCGCGGAACAGGGCGACGCGTTCGGCGCGCCCGAGCTCGCTCCACGGGCGGCTGTGTTCGAGCTGGTGGGCGTCGACGGCGGAGTTCACGACGGCGTCGACGACGTCGGCGGCGGCCCCGAAGGTGGTGGTCGGCAGCTCGGCGGGGACAACACTCACGCCCGCGAGTTCTCCGATCAGGGTGCCGACCTGCTGCACGGCCGTGATGTCGAGGTTGACACACACCGCGCCGAACACCGCGCCGGAGCTGTCGCGCAGGAGGATCGTGGACGACTTGACCAGCTTGCCGTCCTGGGTGCGGGTCAGATAGTTCAGCTCGTCGTCGGCCGTGTCGCCGCGCGCGAGCATCCCCATCCCGATCTCGCTCATCGCGCCGCCGACGCCGCGTCCGGTGACCGCTCCCGCGACGGCCACCACGGACTGCTCCGGGCGGCGGTAGTCGTGCACGACCACCTCGCACAGCGAACCGAAGGTGGCGGCGATGCCGTCGGCCACGGGAGCCACGGCGGCGAGGATCGCGTCGCGCTCGGCGTCCCGCTCGGCCCCCGCCCCGGCCCCGGCCCGGCTGTTCACGTCACCCATGTGTGCACCCCCGTACTCCCGCCCAGCCATCCTGGACACAAAGTACACGGCTTGGACAGAAAGTCCAGACCCGGTGTCCCGGCGCACGGCACAGGGCCCCTGGTTCTCCGGCCGCAGAGTTGGTCTGCGGCCGGAGAACCAGGGGCCCTGCTCGGCGAGAGGCGCTGGGTCAGCGCACGGCCGGGGTCAACGGCGCGGCCGGGGTCAGCGCACGGTCACGGCGAAGACCGGGGACAGCGTCACCCCGCTCTTCATGCGGAGCTCGTTCGTGCCCTTGAGGCCGAGCTTCGCGCGCAGCGAGTACGTGCCGGACTTGTTGACGGTGGTCGTCGCGGGCAGCGTCTTCCAGGCGCCGTGCTGCTTCTGCTGGAGGGACACCTTGCTGCCGGCCTTGATACCGGTGGCCTTGCCGGTGATGCGCAGCTCCTGCCAGGCGCGCACCGAGGTCGCCGACGGCTTGGCGGTCAGCGCGGCCTTCGCGGCGGTGGGGCTCGTCCGCTGCGTGCCGAGGCTCTTGCCGGTCCTGGCGTCCCAGATCGCGTACGGGGTGCCGCCACCCTGCGTCTTGGAGTAGAGGCGCTTGCCGTCGGCGCTGAGGTGCAGGTAGATGCCGTCCTCGACGGTCTGGCCGGGCTTGAGGGCCCTGCCCTTGTAGTACGGCTTGCCGTCCTTGACCGAGAGGGTGACACCGGCACCGATGTCGATCTTGACGGGCTTGGGGGCGGCGCTCTGCGCGGCGGCGGCGCGCTGCGGGGCCGGGGTGCTCGCGAGGGCGGCGGCGGCCGGGGCGAGGAGCGCGGCACCGGCGACGACGGAGACGGTGGCGGTACGCAAGGTGCTGCGGCGGTGAGTGGTGTGGCGCATGGTGGCGATTTTCCCCTTCACGGTACGGAACTCGCGGTATGCCCTCTGCCGTCCGGCGAGTGCTGTATCAACCTATTGGCCCGGCATTGCGGATTTCCCGAGATCACGTAACGGTGCCCCATAGATCACTTCACTGACACAACACGACGCGGCCGGGCCGGCGGCGGGCCGCCGACCGCCCGTCGATTGACATCCGGAAACATGGGATGTTCCCATGTCTGTTGCCGCTCCGGCGAGCCGCTCCAGAGAAAGGCAGCATCCCGATGCCGCTGCGCAGCACCGCACGGACCAACCTCGTCGACCTCGTCATCGCGCAGATGGAGAGCCTGATCTCCGACGGCGAGTGGGAGGTCGGCACGAAGATCCCCGCGGAGCCGCTGCTCGTGGAGCAGCTCGCCGTGGGCCGCAACACCGTGCGCGAGGCGGTCCGCGCCCTGGTGCACACCGGCATGCTGGAGCCGCGTCAGGGCGACGGCACCTATGTGCGGGCCGACAGCGACTTCGGTGCGGCCGTGCAGCGGCGGCTGCGCAGGGCGAACGTCCTCGACGCGTACGAGGTGCGCGCGTCCCTGGAGCGCGACGCGGCCCGGCACGCCGCCGAGCGCCGCACGCCGGAGGACCTGGCCGCCCTGCGCACCGCCCTCGCCGAGCGCCGCACGGCCTGGGAGAGCGGTGGCACCGACGCCTTCATCGACGCCGACATGGCCTTCCACCGCACCGTCGCGGCGGCGGCCCACAACCCCGTGCTCGCCGAGCTGTACGGGCATCTGAGCGACGGCATGCGCGCCACCCTGCAGTCCGTGATCGGCGCGCCCGTACCCGACTCCGTGCGGCACCAGATCGACGCGCACGACGCGATCGTGGACGCCATCGAGGCGCGGGACGCCGCGGCCGCCGAGGCCGCGGTGCTCGCCCATCTCGCCGAGGGCATGGCCGCGCTGCGCGAGCAGCCCCCGGCCGGCTGAGGCTCCCCCGGCCCCGCCGTCGCGCCCGGCCCCGCACCACCCCCGCGACACCCAGGAGAACGACATGCGCAGCCAAGGGCCCGCCACCACGCCCACCGCGGCGGAGGCGGACACCGGCCCCACGGGAACCGGCCCCACGGGAACCGGCCCCACGGAGACCGGTCCCACGGGCGCCAGCCACCCGGGCACCAGCCACCCTGGCACCGGCCACCCGGCGGGATCCCCGCCGGGCGCCACCGGCCGGGCCGCCCTGTGGCTCGGCGCGGGCGTCGTCCTGCTCGCGCTCAATCTGCGGCCCGCCCTGGTCGCGGTCTCCCCGCTCGCGGACACCATCCGCGACGAGAGCGGCATGTCGGCCACGGCCACCAGCCTCCTGACCGCGCTGCCGCTGCTCTGCTTCGGGCTGCTCGCGCCCGTCGCACCGCGCCTCGGGCGGCGCTTCGGCACCGAGCGGGCGCTGCTCGCCACCATGGTCCTGATCGGCGCGGGCACGGCGCTGCGCACCCTGGACCCGGTCGTCGCCCTGTTCGCGGGCACCGTCGTCATCGGCGCGGGCATAGCGGTCGCCAATGTGCTCCTTCCGGGCCTGATCAAGCGGGACTTCCCCGCGCGGGCCGGGCTGATGACGGGCCTCTACTCCATGTCGCTGTTCGGCGGGGCCGCGCTCGCGGCGGGGGTCACGCTGCCGGTGCAGCAGGCGTCCGGCATGAACTGGCGCACGACGCTGGCCTGTTGGGGCGCGCTGGCCCTGGTGGCCCTGGTGGTGTGGCTGCCGCAGCTGCGCACGGGCACACGGGTCGCCGCGGCCGTGGCCCGGCAGGCGGCACACCCGGTCCGCGGCCTGTGGCGCTCGCCGCTCGCCTGGCAGGTGACCGCGTACATGGGATTGCAGTCGCTCAACTACTACGCGGCGGCGGCCTGGTTGCCGACGCTGCTCCAGGACGCAGGCATGAGCGCGGGCGACGCCGGCTGGATGCTGTCCTTCTCGTCGCTGCTCGGCATCGCGGGGTCGTTCGTGGCGCCGGTGATCGTCGGCAGGCGGCTGGGGTCGGGCACCCTCGCGGCCCTCGGCGCGCTGCTCTGCGCGGTCGCGTACGCCGGGCTCCTGACCGCCCCGGTCGGCGGCGCCTACGTCTGGATGAGCCTGCTCGGGCTCGGCCAGGGGGCGGCCATCAGCCTCGCGCTGCTGTTCATCGTGCAGCGGGCGCCGGACGCGCGGCACGTCGCCCAGCTGTCCAGCATGGCCCAGTGCTTCGGCTACATCCTGGCCGCGACGGGCCCCGCCGTCCTGGGCGCCGTGCACGACGCCTCCCACAACTGGACGGTGCCGGTCGTGGTGCTGCTCGTCCTGCTCGTGCCGCAGATCGCGGTCGGCTTCGGGGCGGCCCGCGACCGGCATGTGGCGGGCGGGCCCGGGGCCGCCTGAGCCGTACGGGGCGCAGGGGCACCGGAGTGGGGCGACTCGGGTGCCCCTGCGACACCGCCGCTCCTACAGCACCGGTGCCCGCGGCCCGTCCGGTGCCTCCAGGCGTGCGTCCACCACGGACCGGGCGACCTCGGCGACCTCGTCCTGGGTGAGCTGACGGTAGCCCTCCTCCGTGACCAGGGACACCCGCGGGAAGAGGCGGCGCGTCAGGTCGGGGCCGCCGGTGGCCGAGTCGTCGTCCGCGGCGTCGTACAGCGCCTGGACGGCCGCGAGCACGACGTCCCGCTCCGACATGCCCTGGTGGTAGAGCTTCTTCAGGGAGCCGCGGGCGTAGACCGAGCCGGAGCCGGTGGCGGCGACGGAGTGCTCCTCGCTGCGGCCGCCGGTGACGTCGTACGAGAAGATCCGGCCCACGCCCTTGCCGAGGTCGTACCCGGCGAACAGCGGGACGACGGCGAGGCCCTGCATCGCCATGGCGAGATTGCCGCGGACCATGGTGGTCAGGCGGTTCGCCTTGCCGACCAGGGACAGGGGGGTGCCCTCGATCTTCTCGTGGTGCTCCAGCTCCAGTTGGAAGAGCTTGACCAGCTCCACGGCGAGTCCCGCGGTCCCCGCGATGGCGATCGCGGAGTGCTCGTCGGCGGGGAAGACCTTGTCGTACTCGCGGTGCGCGATGACGTTGCCCATCGTGACCCGGCGGTCGCCCGCCACCAGGACGCCGTCCGCGTACGTCGCCGCGACGATGGTGGTGCCGTGCGGCGCCTCGAAGCCCTCGTGCGCCGCCGGCAGGGAGCGCCGGGCGGGCAGCAGGTCCGGCGCCTGCGCGGCGAGGAAGTCGAGGAAGGACGAGGACTCCGGTGCCGTGAACGCGGGCGGGAGACCGCCCGTCCACCGCGGTTCGCTGTTCATGCGCGCCCCTCCCGAGCATGCCGACCGATCTTGAGGCGCACCCTACCCGCACCCTCAAGTGCTGAACCTCCTGCGGGAGTTGCACGCCACGGTGGTGAATCCGTGGTCAATTCCCGTACAACCCTTCCGCACCAGTCGCGGTCGAACTGGGCACCGGATGAGGAACGGGCCCTTTCCGGACTCACCCCCGTGCTGCCCGGCCCCTTTCCTGCCGAGGAGTCACTTGTGCGCAAGAACCGTTCGGCCGCCCTCGCCGCGGCCTCCTTCCTTCTGCTTGCGGGAGCGGGCATCGCCGCCGCCCCCGCCGCCGTCGCCGGCACCCCCGGGGGTACGCACGCCGACGACCGCAACAGCGACTTCAACGGCGACGGTTACGAGGACGTCCTGGTCGGCGCGCCCGGCGCGACGGTGAGCGGCAAGAAGGGCGCCGGCCTCGTCACCGTGCAGTACGGCTCCACCAGGGGCATCGGCACCAGCAACGTGGCCAGATTCAGCCAGTCCACGGCCGGGGTCTCGGGTGCCGCCGAGACCGGTGACGGGTTCGGGACGGCCGTCGCCACCGGCGACCTGGACGCCGACGGCTACGACGACGCGATCGTCGGCATCCCCGGCGAGGACCTCGGCGACAAGGCGGACGCCGGTGGCGTCGCGCTCCTCTGGGGCTCCGAGCAGGGCCTCAAGGGCGCCGCGAGCGACTGGCTCCAGACCCAGGAACCCGCCGCGGGCGAGAAGTTCGGCTCCGCGTTGACCGCCGCGCGCCTCACCAGTGAGACGCCGGGCGACGTGCTCGCCGTCCTCGACCCGGGCGGCCTCGAACTCTTCGTGTACGACGCGGTCCCGCAGGCGCGCGCCGCGGCCCCGCTCAAGCGGCTGGCCGTCAAGGGCCAGTCCGCGCGGGCCGAACAGCGGAACATCCGGCCCACGTCCCTGACGACCGGCGACTACGACGACGACGGCTTCGCCGACCTGGTGGTCTCCGGTGTGACCGTGGGCAGCGAGGAACCAGGGCACGGCTGGTCGTCGTACTTCAAGGGCGGTGAGGCCCTCACCTGGGTACGCGACCTGCGCGGCGGTCCCGCCGCCGCGTCGGGCGACATCAACGGCGACGGCTACGACGACCTGGTCACGGGCGAGCCGCACTCCCCCGACGACGGCGGCGAGACGCTCACCGGCGGCCTGGTCGGCGTCCGTCACGGCTCCGCCGACGGCATCGCGCAGGACGTGAAGTGGTGGACCCAGGACTCCGCCGGCGTGCCCGGCACCGCCGAGCGCGGGGACGGCTGGGGCGCCGACCTCTCGGTGGCCGACACGGACAAGGACGGCTACGCGGACGTGGCGATCGGGGCTCCCGGCGAGGACGTCGGCACGGTCGCCGACGCGGGCGCGGTGTGGGTGCTGCGGGGTTCGGCCGCCGGTGCGACCGCGACCGGCGCCAGGTCGTGGGACCAGAACTCAGCCGACATCCCCGGTGCCGCGGAGAAGGGCGACAAGTGGGGTGCCCAGGTCCGTCTGACCGACCCCAACCGCGACGGCCGCTTCGGGCTGCTCGCCGCGGCGCCCGGTGAGAACAGCGGCGACGGCGTGGTGTGGGTGCTCTCGGCCGGGTCAGGCGGGGTCACCGCCGCGGGGTCCTGGACGTACGGGGCCGGTTCGCTGGGCGCGCCCGCGCGCGGCGCGGCGTTCGGGGCGGCCGTCGACGAGTGACGGGCCGTGGGCCTTGGGCAGTGCGGCCCGGCCTGCGCAGGTGAGGGGGGCCGACAGCGCTCCACGCCGTCGGCCCCCCTTACCTGCTGTGCCACCGCCGCGACCGCCGCCGCACCGGAGCCCGGGGCCGTCGTCTTCTCCGGCGACTTCGACGGCGCCGCAGGAGCGGCAAGGAGAATCCCGGGCTCCTGCCGAAGTCGCGGCCGCCGTGGCCGATGGTCGCTCCCCGCCGCTCGCGGGCGCTACCTCGGTCCGGTGGCCGTACTCCGCCGGAGACTTGGCGAGCCGCCCCCCAGCGGTGCACGATGCCCGCATGAAGAGCGACCTTTTCTCCACGCAGCACGTGGCGCAGCCCGCGACGGCCCCCGGCATGAGCCTGCACAACTCCAAGTCCATCCGGTACGCCGTCAACGGCGAGATGCTGGCACGGCAGGGCGCGATGGTCGCCTACCGAGGGAACCTCCAGTTCGAGCGCAAGGGCCAGGGCGTCGGCGGGATGCTCAAGCGCGCCGTGACCGGGGAGGGCCTTCCGCTGATGGCGGTGCGCGGCCAGGGCGAGGCGTGGTTCGCGCACGAGGCGCAGAGCTGCTTCGTCGTCGACATCGAGCCGGGCGACTCCCTCACCGTCAACGGCCGCAACATCCTGTGCTTCGACGCCACCCTGTCGTACGAGATCAAGACGGTGAAGGGGTCGGGCATCACCGGCGGCGGGCTCTTCAACAGCGTGTTCACGGGCAGCGGCAGGCTCGGGCTCATCTGCGAGGGGGAGCCGCTCGTGATCCCCGTGTCGCCGCAGGCCCCGGTGTTCGTGGACACCGACGCCATCGTCGGCTGGACGACCAGCCTGCAGACCTCGCTGCACCGCTCGCAGTCCATCGGTTCGATGATCCGCGGCGGTTCCGGGGAAGCGGTGCAGCTGAAGCTGGAGGGCGAGGGCGTGGTGGTGGTCCGGCCTAGCGAGGCCACGCCGCACAAGCCCCAGTAGCGCCGACCGATACCCGCCACCGCTTGCCCTCGACCGCCCCGCGCCCGTCGGCCGTTCAGCAGCCGGCGGGCGCCGTCGTGTGCGCGGACGACACCGCGCCCGCGGACGACGCCGTCAGCCGGGTCCGCAGCATCGGCAGGGCGCACAGCGTGAGCAGCAGGGCGGTGGCGCCCGCCACCAGGGCCACGGAGACTCCCGCGGTGGCACCGAACCGGTCGTAGACGACGCCGGAGACGGCCGCCCCGATCGCGACGCCGCTCTGCAGCCCGGCGATCATCCACGTCATCGCCTCGGTGAGCTGGTAATCGGGCGTGACACGCTCCACGATGCCCATGATCACCACCATGGTGGGGGCGAAGAAGACACCGGCGAGGAACACCGCCGCGACCATCCCGGCGACGCCGTCGACGAACAGGAACGGCAGCGTGGTCAGGGCGGTGCCGCCGACACCGGCGAGCAGGAGCCGGGGCAGCGGCACGTCCGGCTGCCGGGCCCCGAAGAGCAGCCCGGCCAGGCCGGAGCCGATCGCGTAGACCGCGAAGACCAGCCCCGCCAGGGACTTGTCGCCCTGCTCCGCGGCGAAGGCCAGACCCATGGTGTCGACCATGCCGGGGACGGCACCGCCGCAGAGCAGCACGAGCGCGAGCAGCAGGACCGGCGCCGAACGGATCGCGGAGGCACCGCCCGCGCCGTCGGACCGCGGCTTCACGGGCGGCTCGGTGCGCTTCTGCGGTACGAACAGGGCGACGCCCACGAGCAGCAGCAGACCCGCGAACAGGGGTGCGGCCTGGGGGAACAGGGCCGTGGAGAGCACCACGGCGAGCGCCGGGCCGATGACGTAGGTCAGCTCGTCGACCACCGACTCCATGGAGTACGCGGTGGTGAGCCGCGGTGTGCCGCGGTAGATCTCCGTCCAGCGGGCGCGGACCATCGCGCTCATGCTCGGCATGAGTCCGGACACCAGCGCGCAGAGGAACAGGGTCCAGTCCGGCGCGCCGGTGGTGGCGCAGATCAGCAGGGCGGCGAGCCCGAGCAGGCTGACGCCGGTGGCGAGCGGCAGGACGCGGCTCTGGCCGCGCCGGTCCACGGCCTTGGACACCTGCGGGCCGAGGAAGGCCATGGAGAAGGTGAAGGCCCCGGCGACCAGGCCCGCGAGGGCGTACTCACCGGTCGTCTCGGACAGCATCGTCAGGATGCCCATATGCGTCAGGGGCAGTGGAAGCCGGGCCAGGAGGCCCGCGGAACTGAACGCCTTGGCGCCGGGAGCGGCGAATATCTCGCGGTACGCGTTGGTCATCGGTCGTCCTGTCGCTGGAAGCGGCTTCTGCCCGGAGCGGTGCGCACAACTACCGGGACTATCGTTCCATTTTCTATCACGCCCGGTTCCGGGTCCGGGCGGGTGCGGGCGGGCGACCCGGTAACGTCGGCGGGAACGGACCACGGCCACGACCGACGAGCACCGGGCAGCGGAGGGAGAGGCACCCTGAACGAGGCGAGCAGCGACACGAGGACCAGTCCCGCCGTCACCGACGGCCGACGGGCCAAGGGGGAACGGCGGCGCCGGGCGCTGATCGAGGCGACGGTGCGCGTCATCGCCCGGGACGGCGCCGCGGGCGTCACGCATCGCACGGTGGCCCGCGAGGCGGAGTTGCCGACGACCGCGACGACGTACTACTTCAGCAGCATCGACGCTCTCCTGACGGCGGCGCTGACCCAGTGCATGGAGGAGGACTCCGCGCGCATCGAGGCGCTGGCCGCCGGGCCGGGCGACAGCGCGGGGAAGCGGCGGTCCCTCGCGCTCCTGATGGCGCGGATCCTGACGCCGCCCGGTCATCTGCTCGCGGAGTTCGAGCTGTGCCTGCAAGCGGCGCGCCGTCCGGAGCAGCGCGCCGCGACCCGCCGCTGGCAGGAGGCGCTCGCCGCCTTCGCCCGCGAGTTCACCGACAACCCGCTGCGCGTCAAGCTCTTCACCCAGGCGTACGACGGCCTGCTCCTGCAAGCCCTGCTCGCCGACGAGCCGCCGACCGCCGACGAGTTCGAGGAGCTGTTGCGGGAACTGCTGCCGGACCCCGGCGGGCGGCGACCGGCCTGACCGGCCCGGCAGCGGCGAAGGGGCGCCCGCTCCGCCCCGTCGCCCTCAACGCGTCGCGCGAGCACCCCCGTTGACGTGCAGCACCTGGCCGGTGAGGTGGCGGGCCGCCGGTGAGGCGAGGAAGGCGACGGCGCCCGCGATGTCGGCGGGGGTGCCGGCGCGGCCGGTCGCCGTGGCCGCCACCAGTTGCTCGCGCCGTTCACCGGAGAGCTTGTCCCGGAAGAACTCGGTGTCGGCGATGTAGCCGGGCGCGACGACGTTGGCGGTGATGCCGCGGCTGCCGAGCCGGCCCGCGAGGTCGATGTTCCAGTTGGCGAGGCCCGCCTTCGCGGCGCCGTAGGAACCAGCCGCCTGTTCCGCGGCGATCGAGCCGATGTGGACGACGGCGCCGCCGGGGGCGAGCCGGTCCTCCAGGGCCCTGGTGGTGAGCGCCGCACTGACGAGGTTGGCGTCGAGGTTGGCGCGGAAGTCGCGGGCGTAGGCGGCCAGGTCCTGCTCGCCGTCGGTGTCGAAGTCCGTGTTGCCGCCCGCGTTGTTGACCAGGACGTCGATCCGGTCGGGCAGCCGGTCGAGGAGGCGGGTGAGCGCGGCGGAGTCGGTGTGGTCGCAGACCGCGGTGGAGACTCCGGCCTCCGCGGCCAGCTCCGCCAGCGGCTCCGGGCGGCGTCCGGTGACGACGACGCCGTCGCCCTCCGCCGCGAAGTGCCGTGCGATCGCACGGCCGATGCCCGTGCCGCCACCGGTGACCAGGATCGTGCGTGCCATATGCTGAGCTCCGAATCACTGTTGTTTAGGCCTATATTTAGACCTCAACGTAACACTTGGGAGGCATGCGATGGCAAGGGGCGAGGACGCGCGCACGGAGGAGGCCGACGCGCACTCCGCCGACACGCACGCGTCGGAGGCCGAGGCGCACTCCGCGCAGGGGATCGCCGCCGCCTGGGAGCGCGAGCGGCCCGGGACGCCGGTCTCCTCGATCGGGATCATGACCCCGGTGTGGCAGCTCGCCAAGCTGTTCGGCGACGACAGGCGGCGCGTCCTCGCCCGCGCGGGCGTGGACGCCGCCACCCTCGACCTGCTCAGCGTGTTGCGCCGCAGCGGCCCCCCGTACGCGCTCAGCACCCGCGAGATCGGCCGCCGTTCCCTGGTCACGGCGGGCGCCGTCTCGCAGCGCGTGGCACGGGCCGAGCAGGAGGGCCTGGTGACCCGCGCGCGGGGCGGAGGCCGTCCGCGCACGGTCCTGGTGAGCCTGACGCCCGCCGGGCACGACCTGGTCGAGGCGACCGTCGACCAGGTCCTGCACCGCGACGCCGAGTTGCTCACAGGGCTGACCCCGGAGCAGCAGGCCACCCTCACCGAACTGCTCCAGACCCTGCTCACGGACGTGCAGGACCGCCTCGGCGACGACTGGATCGGGCACGTCGGGCAGGGCTGAGGCGCGCGATCGGGTGCGCGCGGCTCACAGCGCCTCGCGCAGCAACTGCACCGGATGCCAGGCGTCGCGTTCCGTGCCGTGGAAGATCTGCTGGCGGCAGGACGAGCCGGTGGCGACGACGACGGTGTCCTCGGCGGCGGCTCGCACCGCGGGGAACAGGCGGTCCTCCCCCACCGTCATCGACACGTCGTAGTGCTCGGACTCGAAGCCGAAGGAGCCCGCCATGCCGCAGCAGCCCGCGTCGAGTTCGGTCACCTCGACGCCGGGGATGCGCCGCAGCAGCGCCACCGTCGCCGCGGTGCCGACCTCTGCCTTCTGGTGGCAGTGGCCGTGGAAGAGCAGGGTGCGGCCGTTCAGCCAGGAGTCGGTGCGCAGGGTGAGCCCGCCGTCGTCGATGGCCTCGGTGAGCAGTTCCTCCAGTTGGCGCACGCGCGCGGTGACGGCCTCGCGCGCCGAGTCGCGGGGCAGCAGCGCGCGGTGCTCGTCGCGCAGCGTCATCAGGCAGGACGGTTCGCAGCCGGTGACGGGCGCCTCGGCGGGGGTGCTCTCCGTGAGGCGGTGGACCAGTTGGAAGGCCTTGTTGCCCGCGTCGTCGAGCAGGCCCTTGGAGATCGAGGAGCGTCCGCAGCAGCCGCCGCTCTCCAGCCGCACGTCCCAGCCCGCCCGTTCGAGGAGTTCGACGGCGGCCCGGCCGATCTCCGGTTCCGTGTACGTGGTGAAGGAGTCGGCCAGGAGGACCACCGGGCCCCGGGGGGCTGCGGGCCTCGTACCGGGACGGCGGGCGAACCAGCGCACCAGGTTGCGGCGGGTGTAGCGCGGCAGCGGGCGGTGCGGCGTGATGCCAAGGGTGCGGTGCAGGAGGCGGCGCAGGAGCGGGACGCGGCCGGGCAGGTTGGACAGCGGGGCCGTCGCCGAGCCGAGGCGGTTGAGGGTGCGGACGGCGCCGAAGACCCGGGAACGCAGCGGGATGCCGTGCTCGTCGTGGTGGTGGGAGAGCGCCTCGGCCTTCAGGGACGCCATGTCGACGCCGAGCGGGCACTCGCTCTTGCACGCCTTGCACATCAGGCACAGGTCGAGGACCTCGTGCAGCCGCTCGTCGCCGAGCGCCCGGTGCGGGTCGGGCGCGGAGAGCGCCTTGACCAGGGCGCCCGCGCGGCCGCGCGTCGAGTCCTGTTCGTCGCGCGTGGCCATGTAGGAGGGGCACATCGCGCCGACGTCGCTCTTGCGGCACAGGCCGATGTTCATGCAGCGGTCGGCGGCGGCGCGCATGCCGCCGGTGACCTCGAAGTCGAGCCGGGTGCGCAGGGCGGGCGCGGGCGGCAGCGCCGGGTCGCGCAGATGGTCCGTCATCGCGGGCGCGTCGACGATCTTGCCGGGGTTCAGCCGGTTCTCCGGGTCGAAGAGCCCCTTCACGCGCCGCATGGCCTCGTACAACTCGTCCCCGAAGAGCTCCCGGTTGAACTCGCTGCGCGCCAGGCCGTCGCCGTGCTCGCTGGAGTTGACCCCGCCGTACTCGGTGACGAGGTCCTTGATCTCCTCGGCGACCGCGCGCATGGTGTCCCGCTGCGCAGGGTCCGTCACGTCGAGGAAGGGTCGGATGTGCAGACAGCCCACCGAGCAGTGGCCGTAGAAGCCCGCCGTGAGGCCGTGCCGGTCGAGGACCTTCCGCAGCCTGGCCGTGTACGCGGGCAGGTGCACCGGGTCGACGGCGGTGTCCTCGATGAACGCCAGCGGCCGCCGGGTGCCCTCGCTCGCCGCCATCAGGAGGCCGAGGCTGGACTTGCGGACCTTGAGCAGCGCGGCCTGGTCGGCCGGGGTGATCGCGGCGAGGGTGTGGTAGCCGTGGCCGTGGCGGCGCCACAGGGACGTCAGACGTTCGACGCTGCCGATGAGTTCGCGTTCGTCGTCGCCGGTGAAGGAGACGAAGAGCAGGGCGTCGGGGTCGCCCTCCAGGACGGTGGAGAGCGACGCGTACTCGATCTTCTGGCGGGACAGGTCGAGGATCGTGCGGTCCATCAGCTCGACGGCGGCCGGGTCGCAGGCGAGGGCGTCCTGGGTGGCCTCGATGGCCCCGGCGACCGAGGTGAAGTGGCCGACGGCGAACACCGTGTGCGCCGGCCTGGGGACGAGGTCCACCAGGGCGCGGGTGGTCAGGGCGAGCGTGCCCTCCGAGCCGACCACGAACTTGGCCAGGTCGAAGGGGGTGTCCTCGCGGGCGAGCCGGTCGAGCCGGTAGCCGCCCGCCCGGCGCCAGTGCCCCGGGAAACCGGCGGCTATGGCGTCCGCGTGCGCGGTTACGAGCGCGGGCAGTTCGCGGTGGATGCGGCCGTCGAGGGTCGCGGACTTCGCACGGTCCGCGTGCTCCTTCGCGGTGAGGGGTGCGAAGTGGGCGGTGGTCGCGTCGGCGAGGACCACGTCGAGGGCGCGGACGTGGTCGATGGTCATGCCGTACCGGAGGGAGCCGCTGCCCGCCGAGTTGTTGCCGATCATGCCGCCGATGGTGGCGCGGTTGCTGGTGGAGGTGTCGGGGCCGAACATCAGGCCGTGCGGGGCCGCCGCCCGGTTCAACTGGTCCTGGACGACGCCCGGTTCGACGAGCGCGGTGCGGCCGTCCGGTTCGAGGGCGACGATGCGCCGCAGGTGGCGGGAGAGGTCGAGGACGATGCCGGGGCCGGTGGTCTGGCCCGCGAGGCTGGTGCCCGCGCCGCGCGGCACCACGGAGACCCCGTGCTCGGCCGCGGCGGCCACGGCCGCCCGCACGTCGTCGGCGTGGCGCGGGAAGACGACGCCGAGCGGCGTGATGGCGTACATGCTGGCGTCGCGGGCGAAGAGGTGGCGGCTGTAGTCGTCGAAGCGCACTTCGCCGTCGAGGTCGGCGCGCAACCGCTGGGCGAGGTCGCCGCCGTCGCCGCCGTCGCCGCCGTCGCCCTTCCCGACTTCCGTGGACTCGGTGCTGAGGGTCATACGACACGCTCCCTTGGGCGTCAGTTCGTACGCAGGTGGTCGAGGGCCTCGGCCAGGCCCTCCGGGCCCACCGGGATCCCGGCGAGCTCCAGGCCCATCTGCACGCCCGCCAGGGTCCCGGCGAGCGTGAGGTCGTTGAGGTGCCCGAGGTGCCCGATGCGGAAGACCTTCCCGGCGAGGCGGCCGAGCCCGGTGCCCAGGGACATGTCGAACCGCTCCAGGACGATCTTCCGTACGGCGTCGGCGTCCTGGCCGTCCGGCAGCAGCACGGCGGTGAGCGATCCTGAGTGCTCGCGCTCGTCCGCGCACAGCACCTCCAGACCCCAGCCGCGTACGGCGGCACGGGTGGCGGCGGCGTGCCGGGCGTGCCGTCGCCAGACCTGTTCGAGGCCCTCCTCGGCGAGCATGCGCAGCGCCTCGTCGAGTCCGTACAGGAGGTTGGTGGCCGGGGTGTACGGGAAGAAGCCGGCCTCGTTGGCCTCGATGACCGGGGTCCAGTCCCAGAAGGACTTGGGCAGCCGGGAGGTGCGGGCCGCCGCGAGCGCCTTGTCGCTGACGGCGTTGAAGCCGAGGCCCGGCGGCAGCATGAGGCCCTTCTGGGACCCGGTGACGGTGACGTCGACGCCCCAGTCGTCGTGCCGGTACTCGATGGAGCCGAGCGAGGAGACCGTGTCGACCAGGAGCAGGGCCGGGTGCCCTGCGGCGTCGAGGGCCGCGCGGATCTCCGGGACGCGGCTGGTGACGCCGGTGGACGTCTCGTTGTGCACCACGCAGACGGCGTTGATCCGGTGGCCGGGGTCGGCGGCGAGCACGCCGGCTGCCGCCTCCGGGGAGGCGCCGTGGCGCCAGTCGCCGGGCACCCACTCCACCTCCAGGCCGAGGGAGCGGGCCATGTCCCGCCACAGCGTGGCGAAGTGCCCGGTCTCGAAGCACAGCACGCGGTCGCCCGGACTGAGCGTGTTCACCAGGGCCGCCTCCCAGGCGCCGGTGCCCGAGGACGGATAGACGACAACCGGGCCCGGCGTGGCGAACACCGGCTTCAGCGCGCCGAGCACGCGCCGGGCGAGGCCCGCGAACTCGGGTCCGCGGTGGTCCAGGGTCGGGGCGGACATGGCGCGGAGCACCCGGTCGGGAACGTTCGTCGGTCCGGGGATCTGGAGGAAGTGGCGTCCGGTCCTGACAGTCATCGCGCGGATCTCCTCTCCACGCTTGTGCCGTGACACGGCACAGCGTATCGTGATGCGGCACGGCGGAGCATAGGCTTCCCCACAGGAAGGGGTCAACAGTGCAGAACGTCCTCAACACCCTTCGCGCGCTCGAAGAGGTGGCGATGCGTCAGCCCGTCGGCGTCGGTGACCTGGCACGGGCCATGGAGCTCCCGAAGAGCACGGTCCAGCGCGCGCTCGGCACCCTGCACACGGCAGGCTGGATCAAGCAGTCCGGCGCCACGCCCACCCGCTGGTCCCTCACCACGAAGGCACTCCTGGTGGGACGACAGGCCACGGGCGAGCTCGATCTGCGGGACGTCGCCGTGCCGGTGATGGACGAGCTGCGCCGCAGCGTGGACGAGACCGTGCACCTGGCGGTGCCGGAGGGCGACCGGGTGGTGCTCGTCGAGCGCCTGGAGACGACCCAGCCGGTGCGGATCGTGCTGCCGCTAGGCCAGCACCTGTCGGGGCACGCGTCCGCCAACGGCAAGGCGATCCTCTCGGCCCGCTCCCCCGAGGCCGTCGAGCGGTACGTGGCCGCGGGCCTGACCCGCTACACGGACCTGACGATCGACGACCCGGCGGCGCTGCGCGCCGATCTCGACGCGGTCCGCACCCGGGGATACGCCGTCAACCTGGGCGAATGGCGCGAGGACGTGTCCGCCGTCGCGGCGCCTGTGATCGGCCCCGACGGGAGCCCGGTCGGCAGCGTGAGCATCAACATGCCCACCAGCAGATGCGATCGCGAGCGGCTCGAAGCGCTGGGCGGACATGTGCGCGCGGCGGCACGGAGGATCAGCGCGAGCCTCGGCCACCAGGCGCCCGGAGCGGCCCGCGCGAGCTGATACGGGCACAGGTCGCGCCGCCGTCGGCCCGGCCCCGCGCGAGCCCATCCGGGCACAGGTCCCGCCACCGTCGGCCTGGCCCCGTGCGAGCCGATCCGGGCGCAGGTCCCACCACCGTCGGAGCGGCCCGCGCCAGCCGACCCGGGCACAGGTCCCGCCGCCGCCGGCCCGGCCCCTGACCCTGGCCGAGCACTCGCCGCAGCGGTCCCCGGCGACGGCCACCCCGGCGCCAGCCCATGACACCGGTGCGTCCGCGCCCCCTGCGCCGATGTGTCCGCGCCCTCTTGACGGGGCGTGACCACCGTCACATACTCGCCACCATTGCACTGGAGTTCCGTATGACGGAACTCCATGTCCACCCTGCGGACAGTCCGGGTCGGAGCGACTGCCCGCTCACGGCAGGGGCGCGGCCCGCTGCGCACGCTTGCGCCGCCACCCCCGGGTGCCCCCGGACGCCGCCACGGGTCCCTTCCGCATGCCCGCACTCGGCCACGCCCGCGATGTGGCCGAAGTCCCAAGGCGAGGACGTGTCATGGCAGACCATCTCATCGCGATCGGCGCACTGGTACTCGTGTTCACCCTGTCCACCTTCACCTCCGTCCACATGGGCGCGCTCGCGCTCGTCGCGGCCTTCGCCGTCGGCTCCGCCGTCGCGGACGAGAGCGCCGACGACGTGTTCGGCGGCTTCCCGGGCGACCTCTTCGTCGTCCTCGTGGGCGTCACCTTCCTCTTCGCCATCGCGAAGAACAACGGCACCATCGCGTGGCTCGTGCATGCCGCGACGCGTGTCGTGGGCGGCCGCATCGCCCTCATTCCCTGGGTCATGTTCCTCATCACGGCGGTGCTGACCGCGGTCGGCGCGGTGGTGCCCGCGGCGGTCGGAGTCATCGCCCCGATCGGCATGAGCTTCTGCGTCCGCTACCGCATCGACCCGCTCCTGATGGGCCTGCTCGTCATCAACGGAGCGAGCGCGGGGGGCTTCTCGCCCGCCAGCGTCTTCGGCAGCATCACCAACGGCGTCGTCGAGCGCAACGACCTGCCCGGCGACCCGGGGCTGCTGTTCGCCGCGTCCTTCCTCTTCAACGCGGCGCTCAGCGTGGTCGCGTACTTCCTGTTCGGCGGCCGGCACCTGCTCGGCCGGCGCGCGGACGACGTCGTCCCCGTGACCGACAGCCCCGGCGCACCGGGCGCGCCCGGCGGCGAACCCGGCATCGGCGGCACACACGCCACCGGCAGCGCACAGGACACCGGCGGCCCCGCCACCGCCACGCTCGCCCCCGCCGTCACGGAGACCACCGCGCTCCGCCTCGACCGGGCCCGCGTCCTGACCCTCCTCGGGCTGCTCGGGATGGTCGCCGGGGCGCTGTTCCTCGACTACAACGTCGGCCTGATGGCACTCACAGTGGTCGTCGCCCTCACCCTCGTCGACCCCGACTCGGCCAAGGGCGCCGTGGACCGCTGCGCCTGGTCGACCGTGCTCCTCGTCTGCGGCGTGGTCACGTTCGTCGGCGTGATGGAGCGCATGGGCACCATCGACTGGCTCGGCGACAGCGTCGCGAAGATCGACTCGCCGCTCCTCGGCGCCCTGTTGATCTGCCTGATCGGCGCCGTCGTCTCCGCGTTCGCCTCCACCACCGGCATCCTGGGCGCCCTGATCCCGCTCGCCGTGCCGTTCCTGCTGGCCGGTGACGTCAGCACGGTCGGGCTGATCATCGCCCTCGCCGTGTCCTCGTCGGTCGTGGACTCCTCGCCGCTGTCCACCAGCGGCGCGCTGGTCACCGCCAACGCGCCCGAGGACGTGCGCCCGCAGGTGTTCGGCGCCCTCATGAAGTGGGGACTCTCGATGGCGCTCCTGGTGCCGCTCGCCACCTGGGCGCTGTTCGTGGTGCCGGGTCAGGGCTAGTACGACGCACGGGCTGCGGCTCCGGGCTGCGGCTCCGGGTGGGGGCCGCGGGCCGGGGCCGCGGGCCGGGGCCGCGGGCCGGTGAGTCAGTGCGCGGCGGACGCCTTCCGCAGGGCCGTGATGCAGGTGTGGATGGCCTGCTGGAGCTCTTCGAGGCGCTGCACCATGTCGTCCTCGTAGATGTCGTCGAAGTCGGCGGCGTCGTCGAGGGTCAGCTCCTCGAAGACCTTGGTGGCCTTCTGGAGGCTGCTGTAGAACTTCGTGCGCCGCTCCTGGACGCGGAGTTCGGGGTCGGACTCGACGGTCTCGGCGACGAGGCCCTTCACCGTGTCGTACGCCTCCGTCGCCCACTCCCCGGCCTCCTCGGAGTCGTCGAGCTCGTCGAGCAGCGTCAGGTGCCGCTCGGCCTCGGCGCGCAGGGCGGCCGGGGCGTCGAGGGTCTGTCCGGCGGGGGTGCGGATCTGGCCCTCCTCGGCGACCTTGCGGACGTACTCGATGCGGTCCGCGGCCCTGGCCTCGCCGGCCACGGCCTTCTTCAGCTCGTCGGTGCGGGCGATGTCGCGGGCCAGCTCCGTCTGGAGCGCCGGGTCCTCCTTGAGGCGGTCGAGGAGCGCGTGCCGGGCGGCCTGCGCGGTGCCGGGGTCGGCGAGGATCGCGGCGCGCAGCGCGGTGGGGTTCTCGGCGACCTCCAGGGCCTTGGTCGGGCGGATGCCCTCCGCCTCGGCGGCGGCGGTGATGGCGGTACCGCGCGCGGAGTCCGCGCCGGAGCGCGACACGTAGTACGTCAGCCACACGTCGGCGTCGGGGAGTTCGACGTCCTGGCCGGGGGCGAGGGCCTCGAAGTGCGGCACGAGGCCGTCGTCCGCCGCCTTGTCCCACGCCTTGTAGAAGCGCATGACGCGGTCCGCGGAGCATCCTGCGAGCTCCGCGAAGGCCTTCGCGGACAGCTTCGGCGTGCCCTCGGCGGGCTGTCCGCCGGGGCGGACGCTGCGGGCCACCTTCAGGCCGAAGGTCCAGCCGCCGGTGCGCGCGTAGGCTCCGAACTCGCGGGCGTCGCGCGCCACGAGCTCGTCCGCGGAAGGCAGTTCCCCGACGTCGGCCGGTGCGGCGGCCTCGGCGGCTTCGGGAGCGGCGGTCGCTACGGTCACTGAGTACTCTCCGGGTGGGTCACGGGCCGACAAGAAGCAGAACGCACAGCCTATATCTACGTGTTGCTCCTGCTTTCCACCGGATCGCGCCGGGCCGCGAGGCGGCGCCACGCGCCCAGGGCCAGGAACACACACCCCGTCCCGCCGATCACCAGGTCGCCCCACCGGGGCATCCCGGCCTCCCTGAGCAGGGCGGCGACTCCGAAGCTCACCCCCCACCCGGAGTCCGTCACCGCGGAGCCGAAGCCCTGCACGAACAAGATCGCACCGAAGAGCAGCATCAAGCCCTCCCCCTTTTTCTGCATTCCGTTTCGTTTCACATCGTTCCGATGCAGTCGCATCACTACGGCCGCCACGGAGATCATGCATGCGGCAGCGATATGATGCAACTGCATCGGAACGAGGGCGCACGGGTGCCCGACAGCGAAGGGACACCGGCGTGCCCAAGCAGGTGGACTACGAGGAGCGGCGGCGCCGGATCGCGGACTCGGTGTGCTCCCTGATCGCGCGATCCGGCATGGAGGCGGTCAGCCTGCGCGATGTCGCCGCGGACGCCGGGGTCTCCATGGGGGCGGTGCAGCGCTGCTTCCGCACCAAGGACGAGATGCTGCTCTTCGCCCTGGAGCACATCTCGGCCCGGGTGGGCGCGCGCGCCCACACCCGCCTCGCGCAGTCGCCGGAGCCCCGCTCCGCCGCGACGCTCCTGGCGCGCACCCTGTCGGCGATCGCGCTCGCGGACCCCGAGGACCGCACCGACGCCCAGGTCTGGCTGGCGTTCGTGGCGCACGCCGCGGTGAGCGAACCGCTCGCCGCCGTGCTGTGCCAGACGTACACCGATCTGCACGACCTGCTGGTGTGGCTGATCGGCTACGGCAAGGACACCGGCGAGTTCCGCGCGGACGCCGACCCGGAGCTTGCGGCCCGCACCCTGCTCGCCCTCGCCGACGGCCTCACCGCGCACGTCCTGGTCGGCCACCGCACCCCGGAGTCCGCGCACGACCTGCTGTCCCGGTACGCCGAAGGCCTCGCGGCGCCACCCCGATGACGAGCGACGACCGCGGGCCCCGCCGGACCGCCACCGCTGGTGCCGCGGCCGGGTCGGTGCCCGCCGCCCAGCGGGCGGAGTCGGACGCGGTGGTGCAGCGGGGGCGCGCTCGCCGTCAGGCCGCGCCGATGCGCCGGACCGTCCCGTCCGTGCCGTCGTACGGGGCCCAGCCCGGGTCGCCGGTCGCGGCGAAGCGGATCCAGGCCGCGCGCGTCCACGAGGACAGCTCCGCCAGCGCGGCCTTGGCGGACGGTTCCGGTGCCGGGCCGAGCAGGCCCGCGTCGCCGTACAGCTCGGGCAGGTCCGTCCGGCCGAAGACGAAGGGCAGCTCGACGGTGTGGGCGGCACCGAGCAGCCCGCCGACCGCGGGCGAGCGCCACGTGAACTCGTAACGGTGGACCCGGGAGGGGGCCTTGGCCGCGTGGGCGTCGGCCAGGGCCCTGCTGCCCGCCCCGAACAGCGCCTCGGACAGGATGGCGGACCGCAGCTCGGCGGCGGACGCGTCGGGGCGGGCGGACGCGCGTACGGCGGCGAGGAGTTCCGCGGGCCGCCGACGCGACCGGGCCGCGGTCGCCTCGACGTCGGCCGCCGTCGACGCGGCGTACGCGCCCTGCGGTACGAGGTAGAGATTGCCCTCCTGCGCGGTGGTGCCGACGAGGAGGTCGACGTCGAGCGGTCCGGTGCGGGCGGCGAGGGTGTGCGCGGCCTGTTCGGCCAGGACGGGGGCGAGCGGGCTGAGGCCGACGAGCGGGTCGGGGCGGGTGGCGGTGCGCAGGTCGAGGCCCGTGAGGTCCGGCACCACCCCGACGAGGCGTTCGTCGGGGACGGCGGCGAAGGCGCCCGCGTCCGGGGCGACGCCGAGCGCCCGCGCGGCTGCCTCCGTGACCCGGGCGGCCTGCTCCGGGTGGAAGGCGCCGAGTCCGCTGCCGCTCTGCACCACGGCCCGGCGGAAGAGTCCCTCGGCCGCCGGGTCCGCGAGCAGCGCGGCGACGAGCGTGGCACCGGCGGACTGCCCGAACACGGTCACGGCGCCCGGGTCGCCGCCGAACGCGGCGATCTCGTCCCGCACCCAGCGCAGCGCGGCGAGCACGTCCAGGAGACCGCGGTTCGCGGGCGCCCCCGGCAGGTCGAGGAACCCGGTCACTCCCAGGCGGTAGTTGAGGGTCACCAGGACCGCTCCGTCCCTGGCGAGCGCCGAGCCGTCGTACAGGGCCGCCCGGGTGGAGCCGGCGACGAAGCCACCGCCGTGGACGAAGACGAGGACGGGCAGGGGCCGGGCGGCGGGTGCGGCCGGGGCGCGCACGTCGACGGTGAGGTAGTCGTCCCCGCGGATCCAGCCGGGCCCGAAGTAGGGCGCCATGTCGAGTGAGCCGAGGCGGCGTTCGCCCTGCGGGGCGGTCGGCCCCGGTGTGGTGGCGTCGCGGGTGCCGTGCCACGGCGCGTGCGGCTCCGGCGCGGCGAAGCGGGCGGCGCCGAGCGGGGGCGCGGCGTAGGGGATGCCGAGGAAGGCGGCGACACCGTCCCGTACGGAACCGCGTACCGGGCCCTTGGACGTGTCGATCACGGGGTGCTTCGTCGTCTCGATCACGGGGTGTGTCGTCTTCTGGGTCACGGGGTGTGTCGTTGTCTGGGTCACGGGGTGTGTCGTCGTCCCGATCCGGGGACGCGTCGTCATCGCCGGCCCTCCCCCGTCGTGTCCTGGCGGGTGGCACGGCCGAAGGGGGCCCAGCCCTTGATGGCGAACGCGTCCGCCGTGCGGGTCACTTCGAGGGCGCCGTGCCCGCCGAAGTGAGCGGGGAAGAGCAGGGCGCCCTGGTCGGCGGCCCGGCCGAGGAGCCGTCTGCGGGTGGCGCGGGCGGTCGCCGGGTCCTCGCAGAAGCAGCTGTTGCAGTCCGGGTGGAGCACCTGCGCCGGGCTGTGCATCAGGTCCCCGACGAACAGGGCACGGTCCGTGCCGGACTCCAGGGTCACGACGCAGGAGCCCGGGGTGTGGCCCGGGGCCAGGTCGAGGCGCAGGTGGGCGTCGATGCGGTGGCCGCCCTCCCACAGCAGGGCCCGGCCCTCGCGGTGGACGGGGGCGACGCTGTCCTCGAACACGTTCTGGTTGCCCCGGCCGAGGACGCTGCGGTGCCCGTTCGCCGGATTCCAGAAGTCGAAGTCGTCCCTGGCCATCAGATAGACGGCGTTCGGGAACGTCGGGACCCAGTCGCGGTCCTCCAGGCGGGTGTTCCAGCCCACGTGGTCCACATGGAGATGGGTGTTCACGACGACGTCGACGTCCTGCGGAGCGACGCCCGCGGCGGCGAGGCGGTCCAGAAAGCCGGTGTTCCGGTGACTCCAGACCGGGCTGTAAGGGCGCTCCTTGTGGTTGCCGACGCCGGTGTCGATCAAGATGGTCCTGCCGTCGCTGCGCAGGAGCCAGGTCTGGATGGCGGACTGGACGACGCCGGGGGCGTCGGGGGTGCCGGAAGCGTCGGGGGTGCCGGAAGCGTCGGGGGTGCTGTTCAGGAAGTCCGGGCGCAGCCAGGCGGCGCCCTCGCCCTCCCAGGCGCGGTCGGGGATGCCGGGGAAGAAGTCGGCGGGGGTCAGGTCCACGGGGCCGTAGTACTCCAGGACGCGGGTCACGGAGACCTCGCCGATCTGGAGGTGGTCGACGGTCCGCTGCCGCTGGTGAGCGGCCGTGTCCGTCGTCGGCCGGTTCGCTGTGCGTGTCATGGGCCCAGCGTGCGGCGGGCCCGCGGGCGCAGCCACACCCGCCGCTGCCTACCCCTCGCAGGGTCAGGCTCCCCGCCCGTACCGGGTCGATACTGGACCGTATGGACGGACAGAGCCAGCTCGGCGTTTTCCTTCAGGCCCGCAGGTCACGGGTGCGGCCCGACGACATCGGCCTGAAGACCTACGGCGACCGGCGCCGCGTGCCGGGTCTGCGCAGGGAGGAGCTTGCCCTGCTCGCGGGCGTCAGCGCCTCGTACTACACCCGGCTCGAACAGGGGCAGTCGCACAACGCGTCGCCCGCGGTCCTCGACGCCCTCGCCCGCGCGCTCGGCCTGGACGAGTCGGAGCGCAGGCACCTGCACGACCTGGGCGCCGGGGCCGCGCGGGCACGGAAGGGCCTGCGCCGCCCGCCCCCGGAACACGTAGGTGACGCCACCCGCCATCTCCTCGACGCACTCGCCGGTGTCCCCGCGGTCGTCCTCGGCCGCCGCACCGACATCCTCGCCTGGAACGCCCTGGGCCACGCGCTCTTCGCCTCCCACCTCCCGGCCGACGGGCCCGACCGCGCGCCGACCCGCCCCAACATGGCCGCGCTGGTCTTCCTCGACCCCGACATGCGGGCGCTGTACGCGGACTGGGAGACGAAGGCACGGTCCGTGGTCGCCAACCTGCGCGAGGTCGTCGGCCGCCACCCCGACGACGCCAGGCTCGCCTCCCTCATCGGCGAACTCACCATGAAGAGCCCCGAGTTCAGCGCGATGTGGGCGGCCCACCAGGTGCGGGCCTGCGACGCCGCCCCGCACACCATGCACCATCCACTGATCGGCGCCGTCACGGTCACGCAGCAGGCCCTGCGCACCGGGGACGACCAGAGCGTCGTGGTCGCGCACACCGCTCCGGGGTCCCCCTCCCGCGCGGCCCTCGCACTGCTCGCCGACCGCGGCGCCCCGGCCGCCCCCGTGGCCCCCGTGGCTCCCGTGGCCTTCGAACGATCATGTGCGGGTGGAGCCCGCTAGGTTGGCGGCACGGCGGTCGTCGGCGGTGGGGGTCCGCAAGCCGGAGGAACTGCTGCCGCTCTTCGAGACCGCCGCGCGGGCGCCCGGGATCACGGCACGGGGACCCAGGGCCGCCGGGCGAAGGGGGGCCTAGGACCGCCGGACGGAGAGGTCCAGGACCGCCGGACGGGAGGTCTAGGACCGCGGGACGGCAGGGCGCCCGTCCGTGGTCGGTGGCCCCTCGCGCGACCGACCGCGAGACTTGCCCCATGGATACCGCACGGACAGCCGCCTACCTGCGGCGCATCGGCGTCGAGCGACCGGCGGCCCCCACCGCTCGGGCCCTGCGCGCACTGCACCTCGCGCATCTGCGCAGCGTCCCCTTCGAGAACCTCTCCATCCACCTGGGCGAGGAGGTCGACCTCACGGAGAAGGACCTCCTGGCGAAGATCGTCGACGGGCACAGGGGCGGCTTCTGCTACGAACTCAACGGCGCCTTCGCCGCGCTCCTCGCCGCGCTCGGCTTCGAGGTCACCCTCCTCCAGGCCCGGGTGTACGGCGACGACGGCCGGCCGGGCATCCCCTACGACCACCTGGCGCTGCGGGTGGGCACCGAGGACGGCGGCGACTGGCTCGCCGATGTCGGCTTCGGCACCCACAGCCACCTCCCGCTGGACTTCGCGGAACGCGGCGAGCAGACCGACCCCGGCGGCACGTTCCGCATCGCCCCGGCGCCGGGCGGCGACCTGGACGTCCTCAAGGACGGCCGACCGCAGTACGTCGTCGACCAGCGGCCGCGCGCGCTCGCGGACTTCGGTGCCGGTGCCTGGTACCACCGCACGTCGCCGAAGTCGCACTTCACCCAGTCCCTGGTGTGCTCCCTCGTCACGCCGACGGGCCGCGTCACTCTGAGCGGGAACAAGCTCACGGTCACCACCGGCGGCGAGCGCGAGGTCACGGAGCTGGCCACGGACGAGGAGGTCATCGCCGCGTACGAGAACCACTTCGGCGTCACCCTCGACCGGGCGCCGAGGGTGGCCGAGCCGGTGCGGATCGGCGGCCGGTAGTCCCCGCCCGTGCCCCGCCCGTGTTCCGCCCGTGTCCCGCTGCGGACTCCTCCCGCCCTGTTCCCGGCTCCGTCTCCGTCCTGCTCCGGACTCCGCCCCCGTCCCGTGCCGTCCTTGCGACATGACACGGCACGGAGCACGGAGTGCCCCGCTCTGTCCAGACCTTTTGCCGCAAAGCGCACGCGCGCGGGGGCGGTGACGTTCATCGCGGCAAGCACCGGCTCCACGGACGTAGGCTGCCGCACTGTGAAGAGCCACATATCATTCGAGCGGCTGCACGACTTCCGTGACGTGGGCGGCCATGTCACCGAGGACGGCCGTACGGTGCGCCGTGGGCAGCTGTACCGGTCCGACGCGCGTGTCCCCGAGCATCCGCCGTTCGCCCACCACCACCTCCGCGACGCGCACCACTACGAGGACGGCGTCCGGGAGCTGCGCCGCGCCCTGGAGCTGATCGCCGCCGAGGAGTCGGAGCCGGTGGTGTTCCACTGCCCCGCCGACGAGGACCGCACGGAACTTCTCGCCGCCCTCGTTCTCGCCCTCCTCGGCGTCGCCGAGACCGACATCGTCCAGGACTTCGCCCATGCCCGCACGACCGAGCGGTACGGGTCGCTGCGCGCGTACGCCGCCCAGGTGCTCGGCGCCGACGACGAGTTGGTGAGCGCCGCGCTGCGCCGCAGGCTGCTCGAACCCGCCGCGGGGGCGGAGCTGGCGTTCCGGCGCGGGGTCGAGGCCGACATCCCGGTGCTCGTGCGGCTGCGCGACGAGGCGGCCCGCTGGCAGATCGCGCAGGGCATCGCCCAGTGGAAGCCGGGCGAGCTCGGCGAGGAGCACTTCCGGGCGCGGCTCGCGGACAGCGAGCTGTGGATCGCGACGCTCGGCCCCGACGGTCCGGTCGCGGGCGCCTGGGAGCTGTGGTGGGACGACCCGGCGGCCTGGGGCCCGCAGCCGCCCGTCGCCGGCTACGTCCACCGCCTGATGACGGACCGCGCCACCGCCCCCGCGGGCACCGGACGCCGCATGCTCGCCCACGCCGAACGCCGTGTCCGCGCCGCGGGCCGCGGCCTGTGCCGCCTGGACTGCCGCGCCAACAACCCGCGGCTGCGGGCCTACTACGCGTCGGCGGGGTACGAGGTCGTCGGCGAGCAGCCGTCCAAGGACGGCGGCGTCGGCGGTCGGTTCGCCGCCGCGCTCCTCGAGAAGCGGGTGCTCGACGCGGTGCCCGAGCGGGTCGCTGCGGAGCACGCGCGGCGGCACGCCAGCCGGTCCGGCGTCTGAGGGCGCGCGGCGCGGCGGCGCGCTCGACGACCGCCGGTGATACCGACGGCGGCCCGGTGGTTCGGAGCGACGCCCCGCTTCGGAACGACACCCGCTTCGGCCTTGGAGCAACACCCGGTTCGGAGCAACACCCGGTTCGGGGCGACACCCGGTTCGGGGCGACACCGCGGTTCAGAGCGAGGCCTTGATCCGTCGGGGCGCGTCCGCGATCCGGCTGATCAGGGAGACGACGTCCGGTGGCTGCCTGCTCGCGTGCCGGTCGGCGCTGAGCACGTAGTAGATCTGCTCCAGGGAAGGCGGCCCGACGGCCACCGTGCGCAGCGCCGCCTGCCCCGGTGTGGCCTGCCCAGTACGCACCAGGTAGGCGGCGCTCATCGACCCGGTGCGGCCGACGCCCGCGCCGCAGTGCACGAAGACCGGTCCTTCCGCGTCCGCGACGACGCGCAGGAAGTCGTCGACCTGACGGCCGTCGGGGGTCTGCCCGTCGCGGATCGGCATCCGTACGACGTGCAGCCCGGCGCGCCGCGGCCGGTCGAGGGCGGCGGCGCCCAGCTTCTCCGCGCGCAGGTCCACGACGGTGTGGACGCCGTGCGCGGCGAGGGCGCGATATCCCTCGGCGGAGGGCGCGGAGCCGCGCCAGAGCCGGTCGTCGACCTGCTGAAAGTGGCGGATGCCCGCCAGTTCGCGGTCGTCCGGGGCGTGTGCGCCGGCCCAGGCCGACACGGCGAGGACGCCGAGTGCCGACGTGAGCCAGAACACCGTGTAGCCGAGGACGCACAGGCCCAGGGTCTTCAGGACCCGGCGCGGGAGCGGACGCCGGGGCCTCGGCCGGACGCGCGCCCGGGAGCCGAGGGCACGTACGGAGGCGAGCAGGGCGGCGCACGCGGCGACCGCCCGAGCGGGTGTGGCAGCGGACAGCAAGCGGTCACCACCAAAGGCGTGCGTACGGGAGCACGCCGGGACGGGGCGGGGAGGGGACGGGCCGCACGGCGGCGGAGCGCGCAGACGACGCGAAGGCGGCGCGGCAACGCGCGGACACATACGCACAGACGCCTTCCAGAGTAGCGGCGCCCGCGGGCCCCGGCGACCGGGTCCGGGCCTCCCACCAGGCACTCCGTCATCGCCAACACCCGGGGGAACAACGGTGGTTGCGAGTGGTCAGCCTGCCCGGCGCACCGTCGGCCGTTCCTGGCTCTCGCCGAGGACCTTCGCGCGGGTGCGGTGCGCCGTCGCGTCGACGAGACAGCCGCGGAGCCGCATCACGTCGTGGTCGGAGAGGGCGGGACGTATCACTCCGGCCCAGACGTCCGGGCTCAACCGGGTCAGCGGGGCACGGACGTTGAGGACGGCGGTGGACCGGCGGCACCGTTCCCACAGCTCGCGTGCCGCGAGGGCGCGGGCATCGGCGTCGGCGGTGCCGTGCACCTCGACCTGGTAGACGACGGTGGTCGCCGCCGAGGCGGACCGCTTCCCCGGCCGGGTCTGGGTGGCGTCGGACAGCGTGCCGACGAGGAGGGCGAGCAGCAGCCCCGAGGCCGCGACCACCGCGGTCACGACGACCGCCCGCAGGGTGCGGGGCGGCGGCACGGGCGGGGTGGCCTCCAGGTCCGGCACCCGGCCCCGGAGGTCGTGCGGCGGCGCGGTCAGCCGGGTGAGCCGTCCGGCGAGCCTGCGCTCGGCGCCGGGCCTCGCGGTGGCCGCCGAGATCTTCTGCACGACCCACGCGACACCGGAGAGGAGCACTCCGGCCGCCATCAGGACCGGTACGAACACATAGGTGCGGTGGGCTCCGTCCGGGCCGTGCGGCTCCAGCCAGCGGAACCGCACGCCCTGCTCCGCGCGCGCCTCCGTGAGCCGCCGCCGGACCTCGTCGGTGCGTTCGTCGGCGTCCGCGATCCGGCGTTCGAGGCGGCCGATGCGGTGCAGGAGCAGCGCGCACACCAGCAGGCCCTCGACCACCAGGAGCAGTACTCCGCAGATGAGGGCGCGCTGCCACTCCCAGCGGGTGAGGTAGACCACGCTGTACGCGGCGGCCGCGGCGGCGGTGAGCCCGCCGAGGAGGTAGCTGACGTACTTCACGAGGCCATCCCCTGCCGGCGGCCGGGACGGCGTGAGGCATCCAATGCGCCCGGCGCGCCCGGCCTGCCCGGTACGCCCGGCCTGCCCGGTGCATCCGGCCTACCCGGTGCGCCCGGCCTACCCGGTGCATCCGGCCTGCCCGGCGCGTCTGGTGCCTCCGATGCGCCCGGCGCGCCGCCGTCGTCGTCGCCGGCCGCCTCGGCGACAGCCGTCACCCGTACCTTCTCCACCGCTCCCGTGCCCCCGTCCACGGACATCCGGGTGCCTTCGGGGAAGCGGTCGAGGGCGTCGGGTACGCCCACGACCGTGGGCACCCGGTACTCGCGGGCCAGCACGGCCAGGTGGGAGAGCACACTGCCGGTCTCGGCGACCAGGCCGGTGAGGCCGGGCAACTGCGGTGCGAGGGCGGGGTCGAGGGTGCGGACGACCAGGACCGCGTACCGGGGCCGGTCGCCCGCGCCGTGCCAGGCGGTGCCCGAACCGAAGCCGCCGCCCGCGCCCTGCCCGGTGCCCGCCGTGCCGCGCCGGTCCGGTTCGGGTACGGGGCGCCCGGCGGCGAGGCGGAACGCGGCGGGCAGCGCGGGGCACGGCGGCCGGGGCCGCCGTGCGGGGAGGTCGGCGGGCAGGGCCGCGCCGTCGCTCGCCGCCGTCAGCTCGTGCCAGCGCAGCAGCGGGACGCGGGCGGGGGCGTCGACGAGCCCGGCTGCCACGAGGCGGGCCGCGATCTCGTGGACCATGCCTGCCTGCATCTCCTGCACCCAGCGGACCCGCAGCCGCAGCCCCTCGCGGGCCGGGAGCGCGCCCGTGCCGCGCGGTACCCCGGCCCAGGCCGTGCGCGCGGGCAGCGGTGCGCGCGGGCCGAGCGACGGCGGCAGCAGGGAGAGCAGCACCGGGTGCCTGGCTATCAGGCGCGCGTCGTCCGTCGCGCCCGCGCCCGTCTCGGACAGCACGGCCAGGGCCTCGCCGACGGCGGTGGCGCCGGAGTCGTCCGGCAGCAGTGCCCCGGCCAGGGACTCCTGTGCGTGCAGCGCGCCGAGGACCGTACGGCCCCAGGAGATCGCGGCGAACAGCCGTCCGCTCAGCATCTCCTCGGGGCGCGGCAGTTCGCTCAGGCACCGGTCCACGTCGGCCATCAGGTCGACGGCGAGCAGGGGCAGGGCGGAACGCAGCCTGCCGGTGCGCCAGGCCGCCGCCGCGCGGCGTCCGCCCGGGGCCGGGTTGAGGGAGGCGAGCAGGGCGCGGGACCGGCGGAGCGGGGGTGCGGCGCCGAGGAGCCGCAGGTCGGCGGCGGCGCGGCCGTCGACGGTCGTGACGACGGGTAGGCGGCGCAGGGCGGCGCGCGGGGCCGAGCCCGTGACGTCCAGGGCGACCGTCAGGCCGTACGACATGGGGGCCAGCCACAGGTCCTCCTCCAGCGGTTGCAGCACACCGGGGAAGGTCTCGGCGACCGGGCCGGGGCCGAGCAGCCGGGCCCGGCGGGGCGGTGCGACGGGCATGGCGGTGATGGGGCGGGCCTGGAACAGCCAGAGGCGGTCGTCGGCGTCGAAGCCGAACTCGATGTCCTGCGGGCCGCCGAACTCCCGTTCCGCGAGGCGCGCGAGGCGTACCAGACTCCGCAGCCGCCGGTGGTCGAGCAGGCGGGCGGCGCGCGGCTCGCCGGGTTCGGTGTGCACGAGGCGGGCCTTCCGCGTGAGGTGGTAGCGGATGCCCTGGACGCTGCCGTCGACGAGCCGGTCGGGGCCGCCGCGCACGGCGCTGACGAGCAGCCGGTCGCGGCGCCCCGCGAGCGGGTCCGCACCGAACAGCACACCGCCCGCGGTGGCGTGCACCATGGGCTGGACGAGGACGGCCATGTCCGCGGCGGCGGCGCCCGCGGCAGGGCCCCGGGGAGACCCCCCGGTCCCCACGGCACCAGCCCCCACGGCACCAGCCCCCGCAGCGCCGGACCCCCCGGCACCGGACACCGCAGCACCGGACCCCCCGGCGCCAGGGCCCGCTGCCACGGTCGCCCGGCGGGCGGAGCGCAGGACCCGCCGCACCGCCGTCAGGAACGCGTCCCAGCCGCGTACGTCGAGGACCGTCTCGAAGAGTCCCGCGAGGGACGACTCGGCGCCGTCCTCGTGCACGGAGGAGGAGCGCACGACGAGCGGGCGCCCGCCGTTCTCGCTCACCGCGCTCCAGGCGCGTCGCAGGGCGTCCTCGCCGCAGGGGGCTCCGGTCGCCGCCCCGGCGGGGACGACGACGAACCCGGGCAGGACGGGCAGGCCCGCTGCGGCGGCCCGCGCCAGGTTGGCGGCTTTCGCACCGGCGATCCCGGCGTCCCTGGCCCGTCGGTTGTCCAGGGCGAGCACCGCGAGCCGGTCCGCGTCGACTTCGGGCATGGCGACCTCCTCCGCGCGACCGGGACGGAAAACCGTCCAGCCCTTAGCACGGACGCCTGTCATCACGGCCAAGTTGACATCGCGAACAGACGAATCGAGCCCAAATCCTGACAACGCACGACGGCCCGGTGACCGTGAGGTCACCGGGCCGTCGCCGGGACGGAACCGGCTGAACGGAGTCAGCCGGACAGCGTCAGCGAGGAGGAGGGAGGAGGTCAGCGCACGCGCTGAAGCTCCCGCTCCGGGTCGGAGTACGGCGCCGCTCCGCCGTTCACGTCGCCGAGCTGCTTGTGCAGCTTCTCGCCCTCCACGTCCACGTTGGGCAGCAGCGCGTTCAGCCAGCGCGGCAGCCACCAGGCGGACTTGCCGAGGAGCGCGAGCACCGCGGGCACGATCGCCATGCGGACGACGAAGGCGTCGAAGAGGACGGCGGCCGCGAGACCGAAGCCCATCATCTTGATCATGTCGTCGTCCTCCATGATGAAGCCGGAGAAGACGCTGATCATGATGACCGCGGCGGCGGCGACCACGCGTCCGCCGTGGGTGAAGCCGGTGACGATGGCCTCCCCCGGGCGCTCGCCGTGGACGTACGCCTCACGCATACGCGTCACGAGGAACACTTCGTAGTCCATGGCCAGACCGAAGACCACACCGATCATGAAGATCGGCATCATGCTCATGATCGGGCCGGGCTGGTCGACGCCGAACACGTCGGCGAGGTGGCCCTGCTGGAAGACCGCGACCACCGCGCCGAGCGCCGCGAGCACCGAGAGCAGGAAGCCGAGGGCCGCCTTCAGCGGGACGAGGATGGAGCGGAACACCAGCATCAGGAGCAGGAAGGCCAGGCCGACGACGAGGGCCAGGTACGGGATCAGCGCGTCGTCGAGGGTCTGCGAGAAGTCGATGGTCATGGCCGTCTGGCCGGTGATCAGGACCTCGGAGCCGGTCTTGCCCTCGACGTCGCCGAGGCCCGAACGGATCTTCTTGACCAGCTTCTCCGTCTCGGCGGCGCTCGGTCCCGTCGACGGTACGGCCGTCATGATCGCCGCGTTGTCGGCCTTGTTCGGAGCGGCCGGGGTGACGTTGACGACGCCGTCGAACTTCTTGAGCGTCTTGGCGACGTCCTTGGCGGCGGCCCCGGCGCCCTTGTCCTTGTCGACGACGACGGTCAGCGGGCCGTTGAAGCCCTTGCCGAAGGAGTCCGACAGCATGTCGTACGCCTTGCGCTGCGTGGTGTCCACCGCGTACGTGCCCTCGTCGGGCAGGCCGAGCTCCAGCTTGGCGGCCGGGGCGGCCACGACGCCGAGACCGACGACGGCGAAGACCAGGACGATCAGCGGGCGGCGCAGCACGAAGCGGGCCCAGCGGGTGCCGAGCTTGGGCTTGGCGTTCGGGTCGTTGAAGGGGACGCCGACGGGCTTCTTGCGGTCCTTGCGGCGCAGCGTCCTGCGGGGCGCGAAGCCGAGCAGGGCGGGGATGAGGGTCAGCGCGATGAAGACGGCGATCACGACCGTGCCGGCCGCGGCGAGACCCATCTTGGTGAGGATCGGGATGTTCACGACGGCGAGGCCGGAGAGGGCGACGACGACGGTGAGTCCGGCGAAGACCACGGCGGAGCCCGCGGTGCCGACGGCGCGGCCCGCCGCGTCCTCCGGTGTGCGTCCGTCCGCCCGTTCGGCGCGGTAGCGCGAGACGATGAACAGCGCGTAGTCGATGCCGACCGCGAGGCCGATCATCATGGCGAGCGTCGAGGTGGTGCTGGACAGCTCCAGGGTGGAGCCGAGCGCGGTGATGCTGGAGATGCCGATGCCGACGCCGATGAGCGCGGTGAGGATCGGCATGCCCGCGGCGATCAGCGAGGCGAAGGTGATGATCAGGACGACCGCGGAGACCGCGATGCCGATCATCTCGGCGCTGCCGCCCATCTGCTGCTCGGTGGGAACGGCGTCACCACCGGCCTCGACGGTCAGCCCCTGCTTGCGGGTGTCCTCGAGGGTCTCGGTGAGCGCGTCCTTGTTCTCGTCGCTCAGCTCGGTGCCGGTGACCTTGTAGGACACGGTCGCGTAGGCGGTGGTGCCGTCCTTGCTGACCGTGCCCGCCTTGAAGGGGTCGTCGACCTTGGAGACCTTCTCGGCCTTGCCGAGGCGGTCGACCAGCTTCTCGACCGTCGCCTTGTTCTTGGCGGAGCTGATCTTCTCGCCCTCGGGGGCGCGGACCACCACGCGGGCGGTGGCACCGTCGGCACTGGTCTCCGGGAACCGCTCGTCGAGCAGGTCGAAGGCCTTCTGGGACTCCGTGCCGGGCATGGAGAAGGTGTCGGCGGGAGGCTTGGGAGCCGTTGACGCAGCGACGCCCGCGCCGATGAAGAGGGCGACCCATATGAGCGCCATCCACCAGCGCCGTCTGAAGGCGAGACGGCCCAGTTTGTAGAGGAACGTAGCCACGGCGAAGGAGACTCCCGTCGGGATGGGGCAGGACTGTTGAGACGTGCGGAACGTGAAAGCGGTGCACGGGATACGGACGTCCCGTCGGCGTTCACTGCGGGTCGCCGGTACAGGTCGTCAGGATCCTCTCCATCGTGACGGTCGCTTCCGGCACGTAAGTCAGACTGCGGGCCGGACTATCGGCCCACGACCGGTGTAGTCCCGCGGGAGCGGACTCATCCTCGGGTAGGAGACCCGAGGAATGGGTGTAGGTCTCATGTACCAGCCGCCCGTGACGGGTGTGACCTCTGTCTCGTAGCGCCAACTAGCCCGCAATTCGTCTTCATTCGGGACACATGACGCACCTCCGGTCACAGAACCGGGACGATACGGGCACCAGCCGTGACCCGCGGCCTCGTCGTCGTCCGCCGTAGAGAAGGACGAGGCACCCCGTAGGGGCTCGCCCGCGCACCCCATGTCCGCGATGACGCACCGTCGCCGTCGCGTCACGGAAACCGGCGGTGTCCGGAAGCGGGCGTCCCGGAAGAACCGTGTGGCGGTGCGCCGGGGTTGCTACCGTGCTGCTGTCGGACCGGGGGGAAGCAGTATGGGGGAACATCTGTGCCGAAGTTACGCCGCGCCGGCGCCTGGCTCTTCGACTTCGGGTTGGTGGTCGCGGTCGGCTGGCTCATCGCCGCCCTGACCTTCCACCGCATCGCCGCGCTCCTCACGGACGTGCCGGAGCTGGTGGCGAAGGGCAGTTGGGAGTTCCTCACGTCCAGAGGCGACGCCAAGGGCGCCGCCGACGACCTCGTCGACTCGCTGTGGCAGGACGCCGTCGGCTATGTCCAGCAGGGCTTCCTCGCCCTGGTCGTCCTCACCTTCCTGTACCAGTGGCTCACGCTGCACTTCGCCGGGAGGACCCTCGGCAAGGCCCTGTTGGGGCTGCGCGTCACGCCCCGGTCGGGGCCGCGCTCGGCGCTGCGCGCGGCGGTCACCACGACCACCGACGTCGGTGTCTACGCACTCGCGTGCTGCATGCTGGTGCAGGGCTGGATCTTCCTGTCCGTCGTGTGCTGGCTCGCGGCGGTCACCCTGTTCGTCTTCAACGCCGTTCCCGTGCTGTCCCCGTCCTCCCGTTCCCTCGCGGACCGGATGGCAGGCACGACAGTGGCGGCGGTGGCCTTCGCCGGGCTGCCGACAGCACCCCCGGAGCCTGCCCTTCCGCCTCAGCCGGACCTCACGGGCTGGTGAGAGGCCCTGCCGCCGAACGGCGGTGAGCCCGGCGCGCCGTGGAGCGCGCCGGGCGTTCAGGGACTCGTCGTTCAAGGACTCCCGGTGGAGTCGTTCAAGGACTCCCGGAGTCGTTCGGGGGCGCGCAGGGTCCTTCGAGGCCGTGTTCAGACCCGCGTACTCCCACGCATGACCTCGATCACGCTCGCGTAGCTGTCCCCGCCGTGTCCCGCGTCCCTGGTCCGCTCCATGGTGGACTTCAGGAGCTCCGGCAGCGCGTTGTCGACGCCCCGGTCGGCCGCCGCGTGGATGAGGTGGTCGATGGTGGCGATCTGTACGTCGACGGTCGCGTCGTCGCCGGGATAGCGGCCCTCGTCCACCTGCCCCGCGTACCGCGTGAGGAAGGAGTGCACCGCGCCCCCGAGCCAGCGGTTCGCCAGCTCCGTGAAGTCGGTGGCCGCCACCCCGTCGGCGCCGACCAGCGCGGTGCCGTGCAGCCAGCCGGTGAACGTCGACCACATCACGCCGAGCAGCGCCGCGTCGTACAGCGAGGCCACTCCCGGATCGGCGCCGAGGTACAGCGGGTCGCCGAGCACCTCCAGGGCGCCCCTGTACGTCTCGAAGGCCTGCTCCGAGCCGCTGTACAGGAACATCATGTCCGGGTTGCCGACGCCGGGCGGCGTCGTCATGACGGCGCCGTCGAGGTAGGCCACGTCGTGGGCGTCCGCCCAGCCCTCGAACTCCCTGGCCTGCTCCGGCGATCCTGAGGTCGCGTTCACCAGCGTGCGGCCCGCGAGCCGCGCGGCGACCGGGTCGACGACGGTGTGCAGCGCGTCGTAGTCGAGCACGCAGGCGATCACCAACTCGGCCGCGGCCACGGCCTCTTCCGGCGTCGCGGCCACGTGCGCGCCGCGCTCGGCGAGCGCCTTCGCCTTCTCGGGCGAGCGGTTCCACACCGTGGTCGGGTGGCCGCGGTCCAGGAAGGCGGCGGCCAGGGCCGAGCCCATGTTGCCGAGCCCGATCACGGTCACGGGCACACGTCCGGCGTTCGGTGCGGCGGTCCCATTGGCTGCGTTCACGGTGTTCACGGTGTTCACTGCGTCCTTGCTCCTCGGTGATCCGGTGACCTTGTGACCGGGTGGTGCCGTGACCAGGTGGTCCTGTGACCAGGTGGTCCGGTGGCCCGGTGGCCCGGTGGTCCGGTGGCCCGACGACGACTGATCGCGTCGTTCGCGTGAGAACCACCTTCGCAACGCGCAGACGGCCCGGACAGTGACACGGTTGACGGCGACCACCAAATTCCTGCCAGGTGGGTCCCGCGGGCGCCGTACTCTCGCCGTATGAGCGCTGGTTCCGTCGCGGTGGTCGTGACCGAGAAGATCGGGGTTCCCTCCTGGGACCTGTACGAACTGAGCATTCCGTGCACGGTGTTCGGCAAGCCGCAGCCGGATCTGGCGGACCCCTGGTACGAGTTGCGGCTGTGCGGCACCGGCTCGCCGGGGGCGGACGCGGCGGAGGAGCCGTTCGGCCTCTCGGTGCGCACCCGGTACGGCCTGGACGACCTGGTGGGCGCGGACACGGTCGTCGTGCCTTCGGTGCCCGACGCCTGCGTCGAGGAGGGCGCGCCGCTGCCGCCCGGCCTGGTCGACGCGCTGCGCGCGGCCCACGCGGCGGGCGCGCGCATGGTGTCCCTGTGCAACGGCGCGTTCGCCCTGGCGGAGGCGGGTCTGCTCGACGGGCGCCGGGCCACCGCGCACTGGCAGCACACCGCGCAGCTCGCCGCCCGCCACCCGCGCGTCCAGGTCGACGACTCGGTCCTGTACGTGGACGACGGCGACGTGCTGACCAGCGCGGGCCTGACCGCGGGCCTCGACCTGTGCCTGCACCTGGTCCGCCGCGACCTCGGCGCGCACGTCGCCAACCAGCTCGCCCGCCGCATGGTGGTGCCCGCGCACCGGCCGGGCGGACAGGCCCAGTTCATCGACCTGTCGGTGCCGGTCACGGACGACGCGGGCCTCGGCCCCGTCCTGCAGTGGGCGCGCGAGCGCCTCGACCAGCCCCTGACGGTGGCGGACCTGGCGCGGCGCGCGATGCTGAGCCCGCGCACGCTCCACCGCAGGATCCAGGCCGCCACCGGTACGACCCCGCTCCAGTGGCTCCTCAACCAGCGCCTGGCCCGCGCCCAGAGCCTCCTGGAGTCCACGGACCTGCCGGTCGAGAAGATCGGCGAACTGAGCGGCCTCGGCACGGCGAACAACCTCCGGCACCACTTCCTCAAGCAGGTCGGCGTGTCCCCGAGCGACTACCGCCGGGCCTTCCCGCGGTCCGCTCCGGACGTGCCGGAGGTGCCGTCGACGCGGTCCGCGTGATCCCACCGGAGAGTTGCGCGGACCCCACGCGAAAATCCTCGGAAAACCCGCTCCGGCGACGCCCACGCTGCCCCCGTCCCGGCCTCCGGCGGGGGCCCGCACGCCCGAAGGCGGGCAGGACGAGCAACCTGCCCGGCGCCCCCTCCGCACACGGCGCACACACCCGCACAAGCCCTCTCCGCACCCCCTCTGGCCTGGGCTTTCACCAGCCGCGACGCTAGTGTCGGCCGCTCGTGAAAGGGGTTCTGATGGACCGGAACATACGCACGGTCGACGATGTCCTCGACCTGCTCGACGGCCTGTTCGCGCCGGGCGCCGACCGGTGGACGGCGGACGCGGCGAACTGGTGGGACGGGTTCTACACCGACCGGTCCAAGCCGGTGCCGTTCTTCGCGGCGAAGCCCGACGAGAGCCTCGCCTCCTACCTCGCACGCGGCCTGGTCACGCCGGGACGCGCCCTCGACCTCGGATGCGGCCCTGGCCGCAACGCCCTGCACCTCGCCGCGCACGGCTTCGACGTGGACGCCGTCGACGTGTCACCGGCCGCGCTCGCCTGGGCCGGGGAACGCGCCCGCGACGCGGGCGCGGACATCCGCTTCCACCTCGGCGACGCGTTCGCCCTCGGCCCCGCGGTCCTCGACGGGCCCTACGACCTGGTGTACGACTCGGGCTGCTTCCACCACCTGCCGCCGCACCGCCGCATCAGCTACCTCGCGCTCCTGGAAAGGGTCCTGGCGCCCGGCGGCCACTTCGCGCTCACCTGCTTCGCGGCGGGCGGCATGGGTTCGGAACTCCCGGACGCGGACTTCTACCGCACGTCCGGGCTCCAGGGCGGCCTCGCCTACACCCCGGAGTCCCTGCGCGCGATCTTCGCCGACCTGACCGAGGTCGAGCTGCGCCGCATGCACGACGAGCCGTCGGACGCGGAGCACTTCGGCGAGCCGTTCCTGTGGACGGCCTTGTTCACCAGAGGCGGATGACCTCTCATGGAATGTACCTACTAGTATGTACGCACTCGCGTCAGGGAATCCCTCAACCACGCGTCAGGGAACCCCTCAACCAACCGGGAGGACTCTCGCCATGCCGTTCGTCCGCATCGACGCCTGGGAGGCCGACAGCGGCCGTCTCGACGCGCTCGGCCGTGCCGTCCACGACGCCCTGGTGGAGACGGTCGGCATCCCGGCCGACGACCGGTTCCAGGTGCTGACCGGTCACGACGGCAGCCGCAGCACCCTGCGCTACGACGACTATCTCGGCGTGCACCGGGACAGCGGCATCGTGTACGTGGCGATCACGATGCGCGCGGGCCGCACGCCCGGCGTGAAGCAGGCGCTCTACCGGCGCATCGCCGAACTCGCCGAGGAGTACGCGGGCACCGAGCCGCGGAACGTGTTCGTCACCGTCACCGAGAACGAGTCGATCGACTGGTCGCTCGGCGACGGCGTCGCGCAGTACGCCGGTTCGCCGGGGCCGGATGCCCCTGGCGGGGCCTGAGCGGACCCGGACCCGGCGGGGCCTGAGCGGACCCGGAGCTCACTCGACGTGGGCCGCGATGGTCCTGGCGCACGCGAGCGCCTCGTGCTGCGCGGTGTCGACCTCCACGTCGTACCGCACGCCCTGGTGGACCAGGTCCGCCTGCTTCGCGGCCATGCCCGTGATGCGGTCGCCGCGGGCGGTCTCGCGCCCCGCGGCGACCCCCGCCTCGCACCGCACGCCGACCCACAGCACGGGCACGCCCTCCAGGGCGCGCCGCCAGCGCCCCTGCGACCGGGCGCCGCCGAGGAACACCTCGTCCACGATCACTCGCGCGCCCGCCCGCGCCATCGCGGCGACCCCCTCGATCCAGGCCGCCTCCAGGGTGCGGAACTCCTCCCCGACGGTCACCGCTCCGTCGTCGGCGAACTCGATGCCCGCGTCCGACGCCTGCATCGCGGCGGGCAGCGCGGCCACGAAGGTGTCGACGCCGAGGCTGAGCCACGGCTCGGAAAGCTCGGCCTGAAGACACCGGGCGATGCCGGACTTCCCCGAGCTGGAACCGCCGTTCAGAACGATCAATTGAGTGCGCACGACGCCACAGTAGGCGCGCGGGACCGCGAGGGCTCCTGGATTTCCGTGGGGCTCGGTGTGGCCCTATAGGGCACGTCCGCGCCGCCCGTCCCGACTTCGGGGACTTCGTCATGCTCTTGCGTGACGCGACCGCTGCCGACGGTGCGCGGCTGGCGACAATGCGCACATGCCTGATGACTGGAAGCGGCAGATCGACGCGCTGCACAGCGAACTCGTCCGCCGCGACGACCCGGCGGCGTGGGTCAGCGAGGCCGACGCGGTGGACGCCTCGTACCGCTACCCGCAACTCGCCGTACGCGGCCCCGTCTTCGGTCTCGCCAGCCGGGCGGCCGGGGGAGACGAGCCCTGGCGGCTGCTCGGCGACGTCATGGAGGGCACACCCCAGCAGGCCCGGGACGGCCTCAACTCGCTGCTGTGGTTCATGGCGAAGGACTCCGTCGACGACCGGGAGCAGCGGTGCGCCCTGCTGGCGTCCGTGGCCCGGCTCGAACGCGAGCCGGTCGACGAGCTCACCGTGCTCGGCACGCGCTACCGCGTCATCCGCGGCGACGAGTTCGCACGGGCCGGCGCGGACGGCCTGGAGCCGCCGCGCCCGACCGATCCCGAACCGGCGCACGCGTCCTGGGACGACCGGCCGTCCCCGTCCTCCCACGACGAGGGCTTCGCACTCGACCCGGCCCGTGCCGGGGGTCTGATGGCGGGCGCGCTGCGGATCGCGCTGCGCGGCTTCACGTACACCGGAGGCCATTTCCCCGCGGCGTTCCGGGAGGACTCCGAGCGGGCCGTGCGGGACTATCCGGAGGTGGTGCTGCTGCCCGTCACGTTCGGTGTGGCGGAGCGCAAGGGCGAGCGGTGGCGGCCGCGGGGCGCGCTGATGCCGACCCCGCACGACGCGCGCCGCCTCCTCGTGCACGGCATGACGGAGATCTGGCCCCTGGTGCACGAGTACGACGACGACGAGCGCGCCGACTTCGCCCGTGCCGCCGCCGAGTTCAAGGCGGCGGGCCGCGCGAACGAGGTGACGGTGCGCGACCGGTGCTTCCGCGTCTGCCGGGTGGAGCGCATGGTCAGGATCGGCGCCGACGGCCCCGAGGCGGCCCGCCCCTCGGACGTCGAGACGACGGAACCGATGAAGCTGCACCCGACGATGGACGAGGACGGCGTCATCCACTACGACGCCTGAGGCCACCACCACGACGACCGGGGGGTGCCCGTCACCGGCGATTCCCCGCCACCGGGGCTTCCCTGCCACCGGGGTTTCCCCGCCACCGGGACTTCCTCCCACGCCGATCGCGGCCTTCGCGTCCGGGTGACCGGACATCGTGCGTACGCGGCGTCGGAGCGGGGTAGCGGACAACGCGGGGCAGCGGACAGCGATGAGGTGCGCGGCTCGAACCGTCGTTCCAGGTTGCGGCACTTGCCCGGTTTCTGGTTGCGTCGCGCTGGCGACCCCATGAAACGCGGCCCGGCCGCCTACCTGCTCGACGGAGTGCTGATGACCACCGAACCGAAGACGACGTCCCCGCACGCCGGGGCCGGACCGGCCTCGTCCCCCGACCGCTGGCTGCGCCGCCCCAAGCCGCGTCCGGGCGCGCGGACCACGCTGGTGTGCTTCCCGCACGCGGGTGGCACCGCTTCGTTCTTCGCTCCGTGGGCGCAGTTGGTGCCGCTGGACGTGGAGCTGATCGCGGTGCAGTACCCGGGGCGCCAGGACCGGTTCGCGGAGCGGCCCATCGGGACGATGACGGAGCTGGCCGACGCCGTCACCGCCGTGCTCAGGGCCGGCCTTCGCCCCGGTCGAGAACTGATCTTCTTCGGCCACAGCATGGGTGCCGCGCTCGCCTGGGAGACGGCGCTGCGCCTGGAGGCGGGACCGGGTCCGGCGCCCCGGCACGTCTTCGCCTCCGGTCGGCAGGGGCCGAGCCGCCAGCATCCTGGGACGATCCACCTGCTGCCGGAGGACCTGTTCGTCGACGAGATCAAGGAGATGGGCGGCACCGACCCGCAGCTCCTCGACGACCCCGACATGCGCGAGATCGTGCTGCCGCCGATACGCGCCGACTACCGCCTCATCGAGACCTACACCCCGGACCTCACGGCCCGGCTGCGCTGCCCCCTCGGTGTCTTCACCGGTGACGAGGACCCCGAGATGGGTCCGGAGGACGTGGAGGCGTGGCGCGAGGCCACCACCGGCGCCTTCACGTCCCAGGTGCTGCCCGGCGACCACTTCTATCTGGCCGAACAGGCGGAGCCGATCGTATCCGCGATGTTCGGCACCCGGGCCGGCTGAACGTCCGCGCCGGCACCGGGGCGGCACCGGTCACCGCGCGGCGGTCATGAGCGAACCCGTCCTCCTCGCTGCGGTCGGCGTCGGCGTGCTGAACACGGGGTTGCTGAACACGAGGCCGACGGGGCCGTACGCCCCCGTCGCAGAGGCGGTGTCCGCGCGGCGCGGCTCACTGCGCGCCGTCGCGATACCGGCCACCGCCGGACAGATGCATTCCACCCGGCCGCAGTACGGGCAGACAGGAACCATGGTTGTCATGTCTGTCAATATGCCCTGCCGAAGTCAAGATTCCGTTAGAACCTGGTGATTATCGGCGAGGAATCGATGGCCATTGTTCTGCGCGCGGATGAAGTCTCCGATGTTCCGCGGTCTGTTGAAGCCTCCCGTGCCTCAAAGGGCGTGGCAGCGTTCGGCGTCTTACGGGCGGGTGCAGCCATCGGTGTCCAGCGGGAGCGCGCACCGGCGTACGCCGGCTGCTCCCGTAGGCGTACGCCGCTTCGACCCGTCGGCGTACGCCGGGCACCCCGGACGCAGTGGCTACGCCCACGGCGCAACGCCGTTGCGCCCGCCGCGCCCGGCCGTAGGGTGCCCCCATGGCCGATACCTGGAGTGCGGACGCCGAGGGCGTCCTGCGGCTGCCCTCCGGCCGCCTGGTGCGTGGCCGGGGGCTGCGCCGACCGCTGCCGCCGGGCCCCGAGCCCCTGTTCGCCGTGTACCTCCAGGGCAAGCCGCCGCCCGCCGTCGCCTGGCAGGCGCGATGGCTGCGCTGGCCCGACTTCCGGCTGCCCACCGACCGGCAGGAGGCGCGCAGGCTCCTCGGCGAGGCCTGGGCCCGGTCCGCGGCTGAGCGCGTGGAGATCGCCTGCGGCGGCGGATACGGACGCACGGGGACGGCCCTGGCCTGTCTCGCCGTCCTCGACGGCGTGCCCGCCGACGAAGCCGTCGGCTATGTCCGCGCGCACTACCACCGCCGTGCCGTGGAGACTCCGTGGCAGCGCCGCTACGTCCGCGGCTTCCCCGCCGACGCTCCCGCCGGCTGAGACGGCGGCCGCCCGTCATCGCGCGGGCGCGGCACTTGTCGGTCCGCTCAGTCCGCCAGGGTGGCGAGCGTGCCGCGCAGGTCGGCGTCCCGGGGCCGGTTGTGCGGGAGCATCCCGAGGACGCGCGCCATGCCGCAGGTGTCGGTGAGCGCGGAGAAGACCAGGCCGCCGGCGATCGCGGCGGACAGCCACAGGGCCCAGGGCCACAGCAGGCCGAGGGCGAGGCCGACGAGGACGAGGGAGCCCGCGGCGAGACGGACCTGGCGTTCCATCGCCCACACCGCACGGCCGCCCGCGGGGCGTTCGACGTCGTAGCCGCGTCCGGTCCAGCCCGAGGTGCCGCCGGCCAGCGTGACCGCGGGCACACCGTGCCCGGCCAGGGTCGCGCAGGCCTGGGCGGAGCGGGTGCCGGACGCGCACACCATCAGCAGGTCGCCGCGGGTCGCGGCGGCCTTCAGGGCGGGCAGGGCCTCGGCGAGGCGCCCCAGGGGGATGTTGTGGGCGCCGGGCAGATGGCCGGAGGCGAACTCACCGGGCGTGCGGACGTCGACGACGTACAGCTCGGACAGGCGTGCGCGGGCTTGGTCGGCGGTCAGCGCGGTGGGGGTCGGCACGGGCGCTCCTCCTTCGGTTGATAGGTGCACCACTGCCCCTACGATACCCACAGGGGTATACGGACCGGAGCGAACAACGGAGCGACAGTGGAACTGACGATGGCGGCCGACGAACTCAGGACGGCGGTCAACCGGCTGCGCCGGGCCCAGGGCCAGATCAACGGAGTGATCAAGATGATCGAGGAGGGCCGGGACTGCGAGGACGTCGTCACCCAACTGGCCGCCGCGTCGCGGGCCTTGGACAAGGCCGGGTTCGCGATCATCGCGACGGGCCTTCAGCACTGCCTCACCGACACCGGGCTGGCCGAGAGCGGCGACCGGGAGCGGATGCGGGCCCGCTTGGAGAAGCTGTTCCTGTCCTTGGCTTGAGCGTGTGCGCGGTCCGTGAGTGTACGTGCGGTCCGTGCGCGTACGCGGGCGCTCCGTACGCGGGGACGCGGTCCGTGAGCGTGTGCGGGCGCTCCGTACGCGGGGGGCGCGGGCGGTCCGTGGGGGGTGAGCGCAAGCGTGACGCGGGGTGAGGGCGGGCAGCCGTGGACAGGCTCGCCCGCTCACCCCCGCACCCCGCTCCGCACCACCGCGTCCGCGGCCATCAGCGTCGCCACCACGAGCAGCGCGACCGCGAAGGCCCGCCGCAGCCCGGCTCCGGAGACCTTGGCCGCGAGCCGTTCGCCGTCCCAGGCCGCGAGGATCGCCGCGCCGGTGAACGGTGCGATCACCGCCCAGTCGAGCCCGGCCGTCGTCCCACCGCGGGTGGCCAGGGACGCCAGCGCGTTGACCATGATGACGAGGAGGCTCGTTCCCGTCGCCGCCCGCATCCCGAAGGCCAGCACGGTCACCAGGGCGGGCACGACGAGGAAGCCGCCGCCGACGCCGAGCAGCCCCGTGAGCGCGCCGAGCCCGGCACCGGCCCCGACGGCCCGCACCGGGCGCACGGCGACGCGCCGCTCCCCCGGCCCCGACCCCGACTCCCCCGCCACCTGCCCTTGCCCTTGCCCTTGCCCTTGCCCTTGCCCTTGCCCTTGCCCTTGCCCTTGCCCTTGCAGCATCCGCGCCCCCGCCAGCGCCGCGACGGCGGCGAACGCCGCGGTCAGGGCGGGCTGGGGCAGCCGCCCCGCCGCCGCTCCGGCCGCCGCCGCGGGGACCACACCGGCCGCGGCGAACAGCGCGCCCGCGCGCCAGCGCACGCGCCCCGAGCGGGCGTGGGCGTACAGCGCGGTGGCCGAGGTGGCGGCCACGATCAGGAGGCTCGCGGTGGTGGCCGCCGCCGGGGTGAAGCCGAGCAGATAGACCAGCGCGGGGACGGCGAGCATGCTGCCGCCCCCGCCGAGGGCGCCGAGCGCGAGACCGACCACGCCCCCGGCGACCAGGGCGAGGACGAGGTGGCTCACGCCGGGGCGTGGGGGCGGCCGTCGCCGTCGACGACGGGGAGTCCCGCGCGGGCCGTCGCCTCCGGTTCGAAGACGTCGTCGACCAGGACGACGTCACGGCCGACGGCGGCGAGCAGCGACGCCGCGACGGTCGCGCGCAGACCGCTGCCGCAGTGCACCCACACCGTCCCGTCCGGCACCCCGGCCTCGCGCCCGTACAGGGTGTGGAGGGGCAGATGCGCGGATCCCTCGATGTGCGCGGTCGCGCGCTCGGTGGCGCGGCGCACGTCGAGGACCACCACGTCGTCCCGTTCCTTGCGGGCCGCGGCGAGATCGGTGAACGTACCGCGCGGGAAGAAGCCGAGCGGCTCGCCCGCACGCGCCCAGGACGCGGGCCCGCCGGTCGCGGCCGCCGCCGGACGGTCGATGCCGACCCGCACCAGTTCCCGTTGCGCGGAGGCGAGTTCGTCCGCCGTCGCGGCGAGCAGCGTGACCGGTTTGCCCCACGGGATCAACCAGGCCAGATAGGTGGCGAGCTTGCCGTCGCCCTCGAAGTTGAGGCTGCCCGCCAGATGTCCGGCGGCGAACGCCACCCGGCCGCGCAGGTCCACCACCCACTCCCCGGCGGCGAGCCGCGCCGCGACCTCCCCGGCGTCGGCGGGCCGCGGCGGGGTCAGGTCGACGGGCGCGGGTCCTGCGGCGTTGGCCGGGCCCATGTGGGCGTAGTAGGCGGGCACGTCGTCCAGGCCCGCGAGGAGGCCGGTCACGAACGCGTCCACGTCCTGGGTGAGCGCGGCGTTGGCCGCCCGCTCGGCACCGATGGTGGTCGACTCGCCCTCGGACCGCGTCGCGGAGCAGAAGCTGCCGAAGCCGTGCGTGGGCAGGACGGGAACGGCGTCGTCCAGTTCCCGCGCCAGCCGGTGCGCGGAGGCGTGCTGGGCGCGGGCCAGCGACTCGGTGAGCCGGGGCTCGACCAGGTCGGGCCGCCCCACCGTGCCGATGAGCAGCGAGCCGCCGGTGAACGCGGCGACGGCGCTGCCACCGTGCGTCAGGACGTACGAGGTGTGGTGCGGGGTGTGCCCCGGCGTCGCGAGGGCCCGCAGCTCCACACCCGGAGCGCCCCCGCCACCTCCGGAGCCCCCGGGGCCGCCGGTACCTCCGGGACCCCGCGCTCCCTCAGCTTCCCCGGCTCCCCCGGCACCCCCGGCACCCCCATCTACGGTCACCGTGTCCCCGTCGGCGACCGGCGTGTGCGGGAACGACACCCCGGCGCCCGCGGGCACGAGGCAGCGGGCGCCGGTGATCCGGGCGAGGTCGAGGGCGCCGCTCACGTAGTCGTTGTGGACGTGGGTCTCCGCCACGTACGCGATCCGGACCCCGCGCCGGTGCGCCGCGGCCAGGACCCGGTCGATGTCGCGCGGCGGATCGACGGCCACGGCGGTGTCCGTGCCGCCGGCGAGGTAGCTGCGGTTGCCGAGGCCGGTGGTCTCGACGGTGTCGACGAAGAACACGGCTTCGCTCCTCTCCCGGGGGCTGGTACCCCCCTCCCAGCCGAATACCCGGCGGGGTATTTTCGACGCCGCCCGCCGGCACACATTGGCCGGAAACCGTGCGGCGCGCGCCCTGCCGAGGTGTCCGTCAGCCGCCGCGCTTGAACACCGCGACCACAGCGCCCCGAAGGGGCGCGGGGAACTGCGCGACCAGCCACAGCCGGCCTCTGGGCGCAGGACGTCCTCATCCGGCGCATCCAGCGGAGCGCCGCGCGCCGGTGTGCAGCGCGAGGGCGGTGCCGGACGCGACGGACGCCGTGAAGCGGCCGTCACCGTCGACGGTGACGGCCCGGCCGCTCTGCACGTCGCAGTAGCCGCCGGCCGGCAGGGAGGTCTGGAACGTGCGGTTCAGGGCCGTGCCCTCGTGGTTGACGAGGACGTACGCCTTGGTGCCGCGGCCGAAGGCGATGGCGTCGTTGCCGTTGTCCCACCAGTTCGTCACGGGCGCGCCGTGCGCGGTGTTGCGCAGTTCCACCATGCTCCTGACCTCGGGCCAGGCGTGCTGGCACTTCCAGCCGTCGCGGTAGCAGGCGTTCACCCGGCCGCCGCCCGGCGGACCCGCGTCGCGGTCGGTGAACTCGTAGCCGGAGTGCACGTCGGGGGCGCCGTAGGGCCAGGCCAGCATGAAGACATGGGCGAGCGTGTGGCTCGCGCCGTCCTTGTAGGTGAGGGTGTCGCCGCCGCGTTCGGTGTCGTGGTTGGCGACGAACACGGCGGACCTGCCCGCGGGCAGATAGGCCCAGCCCTCACCGTAGTTCTTCAGGTACGCGAGCTTCTCGGCGGTGAAGACGCGCTTGAGGTCACGGGCGTAGCGGAACTCCTGGACGTCGCCGGTGCCGAGGTACTCGTCCGGGGACACCGCCTCGCCCGCGCCGAAGATGGCTTCCTGTTTCCAGTAGGCGTTCGGGTCGCTGAGGCGTGACTTGATGTCCTTCAGGTCGGCCGCGGCCATGTGCTTGGCGGCGTCCACGCGGAAGCCGTCTGCGCCGAGGGAGAGCAGGTCGTTCATGTAGGAGGCGATGCGGCCGCGTACGCGGTCCTCGCCGGTGTCGAGGTCGGCGAGGCCGACGAGTTCGCACTCCTGGACGTCGCGGCGGTCCCGGTAGTCGCCGATCGTCGTGGTGCAGTTGTCCAGGTCGGGCCGTGTGTAGATCCCGGGGTAGCCGTACTTGGTGTACGGAGTGCCGCCGGTGCCGGTGCCGTCGCCTGCCGCCATGTGGTTGATCACCGTGTCGACGACGACCTTCACGCCCGCCGCGTGGCAGGTGTCGACCATGTCCTCGAAGGCGGCGCGGTCACCGAGCCGACCGGCGATCCTGTAGCTCACGGGCTGGTACGAGGTCCACCACTGCCCGCCCTGGACGTGTTCCTGGGGCGGTGACACCTGGACGTACCCGTAGCCGTCGGGGCCGAGCCGGTCCGTGCACTCCCTGGCCACCGAGCTGAACCTCCACTCGAAGAGCACGGCGGTGACGTCCTTGGTGCCGGGCGGGGCGGCGGCGGCCCCCGGGGCCGTCCCGACCAGGCTGCCTCCGGTCGCGGCGAGCAGGGCGAGGGTCGTGGCGGCGACGCGGGCACGGCGCGAGGGGCTTCTCCGGGATGTCACGCGGGATGTCACGGGGCCTCCTGAAGGAAGTTGCAGAAAGCTTGCAACAGAGATTTCGGAGACCGTACGACCGTCAACCACCGGGGTCAACCCTTCGCACACGCCCGGCAGTTGGGCCTCAGCGCCCCGTCGCGCCGCGGCGTGCCTGAGCCGTCGAGCCCCGTACGACCAGCTCCGGCTGGAAGACGAACTCGGTGCGCTGCACCGGATTCCCGGCGATCTCCTCCATGAGCGCGCCGACGGCGGCCGACGCCATCGCCTGCACCGGCTGGCGCACGGTGGTCAGCGGCGGGTCCGTGAACGCGATCAGCGGCGAGTCGTCGAAGCCCACGACGGACACGTCGCCCGGCACGGCGAGGCCGCGCTCGCGGGCGGCGCGGACGGCGCCCAGCGCCATCATGTCGCTGCCGCACACCACGGCGGTGCAGCCCCGGTCGAGCAGCGCGCTCGCGGCGGCGTGCCCGCCCTCGACGGTGAACAGCGTGCGCTGCACGAGCCGTTCGGCCTCCCCCTCCGGCAGGCCGACGTGGTCGCGCAGCGCCGCCACGAAGCCCTCCGTCTTGCGCCGCGAGGGGACGTAGCGGGTCGGGCCGACGGCGAGGCCGATCCGTTCGTGGCCGAGGTCGGCGAGGTGGCGCACCGCCATCCGCGCGGCGGCCCGGTCGTCGGGCGAGACGAAGGAGACGGGGATGTGCGGGTGGTAACCGTTGATGAGGACGAACGGCACGCCGCGGCCCGCGAGCGCGAGATAGCGCGCGGGGTCGGCCGTCGCGTCGGCGTGCAGCCCGGAGAGGAACACGATGCCGCTGACGCCGCGCTCCTCCAACTGCTCCACCAGCTCGTCCTCGGTGGCGCCGCCCGGCATCTGCGTACAGAGCATGGGCGTGTAGCCGTGCCCGGCGAGCACCTGCTCCACGACCTGCGCGAACGCCGGGAAGATCGGGTTGGTCAGCTCGGGGATCACGAGGCCCACCAGGCCCGCGCTGCGCCGTCTCAGCCGCAGTGGGCGTTCGTAGCCGAGGACGTCGAGCGCGGCGAGGACGCGCCGCCGCGTGGCCGCGGCGACCCCCGCCTTGCCGTTCAGGACGCGGCTCGCCGTGGCCTCGCTGACCTGTGCCTGCGCGGCGATGTCCGCGAGCCGCGGGGCGCCGCGGTCGGCGTCCCGCGGCGCGGAGGTCGTCACACCGCCCACCAGACGGTCGTGTCGGCGGGCAGTTCCACATGGCCGTCGGCCGTCTCGACGGGACCGCTGGCGAGCAGCATGCGGCCGGGCACCGGCAGGCGCACCGCGGCTCCGGTGGTGTTGGCGGTGCACGCGAAGCCCTCGCGGCGGAAGGAGAGGACACCCTCGGGCGCGGCGGTCCACTCCAGCGCGTCGCCCGCGCCGAGGCCCGGCTGCTCGCGGCGCACCCGCAGGGCCGCGCGGTAGAGCTCCAGGGTGGAGGCGGGGTCGCCGGTCTGCGCCTGGACGCTCAGCCCACCCCAGCCCGCGGGCTGCGGCAGCCAGCTCCCGCCCGCCCCGAACCCGTACGAGGGCCCGTCGACGGTCCACGGGATCGGCACCCGGCAGCCGTCACGGAACCCGTCCTGCCCCTCGGCCCGGTGGAAGGAGGGGTCCTGGCGGGCCTCGTCGGGCAGGTCGGTGACGTCGGGCAGGCCGAGCTCCTCGCCCTGGTAGAGGTACGCGGAGCCGGGCAGCGCCAGCATCAGCAGGCTCGCGGCGCGGGCGCGGCGCAGGCCGAGCGCCCGGTCGCCGGGCGTGCGGAGCTGGGTGCCGAGCCCCGGCGGGTTGGCGAAGCGCGTCGCGTGCCGGGTGACGTCGTGGTTGGAGAGCACCCAGGTGGCGGGCGCGCCCACGGGCCGCATGGCGGCGAGCGAGCCGTCGACGACCTCGCGCAGCTCGGCGGCGTCCCAGTGCGTGCCCAGGTACTGGAAGTTGAAGGCCTGGTGCATCTCGTCGGGGCGCACGTAGTGGGCGGTGCGCTCGACGGTGGGCGTCCAGGCCTCGGCGACCAGGATCCGGTCGCCCGCGTACTCGCCGAGCACCTGGCGCCAGCTGCGGTAGATCTCGTGCACGCCGTCCTGGTCGAAGAACGGCATGGTGTCGTTGCCGAGCAGCTTGAGCTGGTCGTGGTGGCCGATGTCGGGCAGCCCCGCCGCCTTGACCAGGCCGTGGGCGACGTCCACGCGGAAGCCGTCGACGCCCATGTCCAGCCAGAAGCGCAGGATGGAGCGGAACTCGTCGCGTACGGCGGGGTGGTCCCAGTCGAAGTCGGGCTGTTCGGGGGCGAACAGGTGCAGGTACCAGTCGCCGGGGCTGCCGTCGGGGTCGGTGGTGCGGGTCCAGGCGGGGCCTCCGAAGATGGACTCCCAGTCGTTGGGCGGCAGTTCGCCGTCCGTGCCCTTGCCGGGACGGAAGTGGTAGCGGTCGCGCAGCGGGGAGCCGGGGCCGTCGTGGAGGGCCCGCCGGAACCAGTCGTGCCGGTCCGACGAGTGGTTGGGCACCAGGTCCACGATGACGCGCAGGCCCAGGTCGTGGGCGTCCCTGATCACCGCGTCGGCGTCCAGGAGCGTGCCGAACATCGGGTCGATCGCGCGGTAGTCGGCGACGTCGTAGCCGGCGTCGGCCTGGGGCGAGGCGTAGAAGGGGCTGAGCCAGACGGCGTCGACGCCGAGGTCCTTCAGGTGCGGCAGGCGGGCCCGGACGCCCTCCAGGTCGCCCATGCCGTCGCCGTTGCCGTCGGCGAAGCTGCGCGGATAGACCTGGTAGATGACCGCGTCGCGCCACCAGTCCGTACGCGTGGCGGAGCCGGGGGCGGCAGGGTCAGCGAGATGCTGGGTCATGTGTTCCCTGTGGAGTCGTGTCTGTGGGCGGGTCGGCGGTGCGGAGGGGACGCGGGGCGTCAGGACTTCGTCGCGCCGGCGGTGAGGCCGGAGACCAGATGGCGCTGGACGAATCCGAAGATCACCGCGGCGGGCACCGCCACGATCACGGCCGCGGCCGTCAGCGAACCCCAGTCGCTGGTGTACTGGTTGACGAAGGTCTGCAGGCCGCCCGCCAGGGTGAGGTTCTCCTCGCCCGTCATGAACGCGGAGGCGTAGGCGACCTCGGCCCAGCCGGTGATGAAGCTGTAGAAGCCGGTGACGGCGAGGCCGGGCTTGGCCAGCGGGACGACGAGCCGCCAGAAGGTGCCGAACGGGTTGAGGCCGTCGACGCGGCCCGCCTCGTCGATCTCCACCGGGATGGTGTCGAAGTACCCCTTCATCATCCACGCGGAGAACGGCACCGCGATGGTGAGGTAGGTCAGGACGAGCCCCATGGGCTGGTTCAGGAGGCCGAAGCCCGCGAGCAGGTTGTACAGCGGCACGATCAGGACGGCGACCGGGAACATCTGCGTGATGAGGAGCAGCCACATCAGGGGCCGCATGCCGGGGAACCGGAAGCGGCTCACCGCGTAGCCGGTCGTCGCCGAGATGAAGACCCCGATCACGGTGGTCAGGCCCACCACGAACAGGGAGTTGCCGACCCAGCTCAGGAACTCGGTGTCGTTGACGACGTGGTCGTAGTTGCCGAGGGTGAAGTCCTTCACGACCGCCGTGGAGAACGCCTCGCTCTTCGGCTTGAACGAGGTGATGAGCAGCCACAGCGGGGGCAGCACCGCGACGGCAGCGGCGATCAGGAGGGTGGTGTGCAGGGCGACGGAGGCGAGCGGTCCGCGTTCGCCGCGGGGGCGCGTCCGGGGTTTGGCCGGTGCCGGGCTCCCGGTGGGCGGGGTCGCGGTGGCCGAGCCCTTCGTCACGGAGGTCGCAGAGGTCGCGGAGGTCGCGGAGGTCGCAGAGTTCGTAGAGGTCACGGGGTTCACCACACCTCTCCTTGCTTGCGGAGCGCGCGGCGGTAGACCACCGCGAAGAGCGAGAGGAGCAGCAGGATGAGCACGCCCCAGGCGGCGGATCCCGCGAAGTCTCGGGGGCTGACGACGAACGAGAGCCGGTAGGCGTACGTCACCAGGATCTCGGTGGCGTCGCCCGGACCGCCCCGGGTGAGCAGGAAGATCACCGGGAACATGTTGAACGTCCAGATGGCGCTGATCAGGACCACGGTGCTGCTGACCGTGCGCAGACCGGGCAGCGTGATGTGGCGGAAGCGCTGCCAGGCGCTCGCGCCGTCCATCTCCGCGGCCTCGTACAGCTCGCCGGGGATGGACTGGAGGCCGCCGAGCATGGCGACCAGCATGAACGGCACGCCCAGCCAGACGTTGACGGTGATCACCGAGATCTTCGCCCAGGTGGGGTCGTTGAGCCAGGGGATCGCGTCGATGCCGCCGCCGGCGAGGATCTTGTTGAGGACTCCCTTCTTCTCGTTGAAGAGCAGCCGCCAGGTGAACACGGAGACGAAGGCCGGCACCGCCCAGGGCAGGATGAGCGCCATCCGGTAGAAGGAGCGGCCCCTCAGCTTGCGGTTGAGCATGTTCGCGAGGGCGAGGCCGATGACGAACGACAGGCCCACGCAGGACACCGTCCAGACGACGGTCCAGGTCAGCCGGTCCCAGAAGACGCCGTCGTCGAGGATGGCCCGGTAGTTGTCGAGGCCCACCGACTCGTACGTCGCCGGGATGTGGTTGACGCCGATGGTGCGCTCGACGTTCGCCTCGTCGGCGTTCGTCGTCGACAGATACATGCCGCGCACCAGCGGATAGCCGACGATCACGCCGATGACGGCGACGACCGGGGCGACCATGGCCCAGGCGTACCAGTGGGTGCTCAGTGCCCTGCGCAGGCGGCCGGGGTGCGGTGCCATGCCTACTTGTAGTCCTTCAGGAGCTTGCGGTAGGCGTCACCGATGCCGTTCGCGCCGTCCTCGGGGGACGTGCGGCCGCTCAGGACCTTCTCCATCTGGAGCCGGACGGGCTCGAAGAGGGAGTTGGCCTCGGGGATCCAGGGCCGCTGCACCGACTTGTCGACGGCAGGCTTGAAGAACTGGACCATCTGGTTGTCCTTGACGGACTTGACGTCGTAGACGGAGGTGCGGGTGGGCAGCAGGCTGAGCTTCTCGGTGGTCTGCTGCTGCACCTTCGCGGAACTCATGTACTTGATGAACTCGTAGGAGGCGTCGAGGTTCTTGGAGCCCGCGTACGCGGCGAGGTTCCAGCCGCCCTGCGGGGAGGCCTGGCGGGCGCTGCCGCCGGGGACCGGGGCGACGCCGAGGTTGGCCTTGCCCGCCGCGCCCTTGAACTGCTTGCCCTGGAGGGCGCCCTCGATGGACCAGGGGCCGTCGAGGACCATCGCGACGTCGCCGTCCTTGAAGGCGTTGAGCTGGTTGTTGTAGCCGTCGCTCGCGTCGGTGACGGCGGCCCCGGAGTCGAGCAGGCCCTTCATCACCTCGAAGGCGGCCACACCCTCGGCGTCGTCGACGGTGATCTCCTTCTTCTCGGTGTCGAGGAGGTCACCGCCCTCTCCGTAGAGGTAGGGGAGGTAGAAGTAGGGGTCGTCGCCGCGCAGGTAGAGACCCGTCCTGCCGGACTTCGACTTGATCTTCTTGGCGGCCGATCCGACCTCGTCGAAGGTCTTGGGCACGCTGACGCCGGCGTCCTTGAGCATCTTCTTGTTGTAGAAGAGGCCGAGGGTGTCGATGGTCTGCGGAACGGCGTACGTCTTGCCCTTGAACCTGGTGCTCGCGGCGGCCTGCGGCAGGTAGTCGTCCGCCTTGTCGAGCGCGGCGGTGCCCTCCAGCGGCGCGAGGTAGCCGAGGTTCGCGAAGTCGGCGACCCAGGCGACCTCGGTGCGCATCACGTCGGGGGCGCCGGAGTTGCCGCCCGCCGCGTTCTTGAACTTGGCGTTGGCCTCGCCGAACGGCACGCTGACGTACTTGACGTCGACGCCGGGGTGGAGCTCCTCGAAGCCCTCGGCCAGCTTCTCGTACGTGCCCTTCTCGGCGTCGTTCGAGGTGTCCCAGAAGGTGACGGTCCCGGAGAGCTTGCCGCCGCTCTTCTTGCCGCTGTCACCGTCGTCGCCGCCGCACGCTGCCGCTGTCATCGCCAGGGCTGCGACCAGCGCGGTGGCCGTCATGCCACGCCGCATCGTGAACTCCTTCAACTGGTCCCGGAATGACCCGGAATGACGGGAGACGAAGAGGTGCCTCCTGCCGGCCGCACCAGAGGCGGCGCCGGGTTGGCAGGAACGTAACAGGGTTGCAAACGTCCCGAAAGACCTTGCGGGAACTTTCTGCAAGAAGCATTGCAAGAGTTGCTGATCGTTACCGGCGCGTGTCCTGGTGATCGCAGATGGCCGATGGCCAGGCTGGGAGGCCAGGCCTCAGGGCTTGGCGAGGCCTGTCGAGGTCTGGGCGAGGTCCGGCGAGGCGTGTCGAGGTTCGGGCGAGGTTCGGGCGATGCCCGGGGGAGGCTCGGCGATACCTTGCTGCAAGCTTGCGCAAGGCGCCGGCAACCGCCGCCGAGGGGGTCACCCGCCGCTGAGCCTGCGCACCACCTCGCCGAGACCCTCGCGGAGCGACCTGAGCTGGTCGTCGTCGAGGACGTCGATCAGGTGGGCGCGGACGACCTCCAGGTGACCGGGGGCCGCCCGGCGCAGTCGGTCGCGGCCCGCGTCGGTGAGGACGGCGTAGACGCCGCGGACGTCGGCGGCGCAGGAGCGGCGGCGGACCAGGCCCGCCTTCTCCAACTGGGTGATCTGGTACGTCAGGCCGCTCTTGGTGGTGACGACGGAACCGGCGAGCTCACTCATCCGCAGTTCGCCGCCCTCGGCGGCGGAGAGCCGCACCAGGACCTCGTACTGCAGATGGGACAGGTCCGCCTCGGACTTGAGCTGCTCCTCGATGCGCCGGTCGAGCAGCGCCCCGGCCGTCAGGAACGCCTGCCAGGCGGCCATCTCGTCGTCGCTCAGCCACTTCGCCTCACCCATGGGTGCCAGCGTACGCCTGTTGTTCAAATTCAAACATTCGAGTACGGTCAGGGACACCATGTGGTTCAAATTTGAATCCAAATGTGGATCACACCCTCAGGGACTCACCACCCTCCAGGAGCCCGCCATGAGCACCGCCACCCCCGACACCGAGCCCTCCCCCGGCCCCGCCCCGGAGCGCATGCCCACCCTCTTCATGAGCCACGGCGGCCCCACTCTCGCCGAGGACGCCCACTGGCCGGGCGAACTCGCGCGGTGGGGCGCGGGCCTGCCGCGCCCCAAGGCGATCCTGATGGTCTCCGCACACTGGGAGGAGGCCCCGCTCGCCCTCGGCGCGACCTCCCCCGTGCCGCTCGTCTACGACTTCTGGGGCTTCCCCGAGCACTACTACCGCATCCGCTACGACGCTCCCGGCGCCCCCGAACTCGCCGCGCAGGTCAAGGCCCTGCTGCGCGGACCGGGCATGCCGGTGCACGACCTGCCCGAGCGCGGCCTCGACCACGGCGCCTACGTCCCGCTGCTGGAGATGTACCCGGACGCGGACGTACCGGTGCTTCAGGTGTCCATGCCGACCCTCGACCCCCGCAAGCTGATGGAGATCGGCCGCAGGCTCGCCCCGCTGCGCGACGAGGGCGTACTGATCGTCGGCAGCGGCTCCTTCACCCACAACCTGCGGGCCATCAGCCCGGACAACCACGTGCCGTCCGCCCTCGCCGAGTTCGACGACTGGGGGCGCCGCGCCCTGGACGCCGGTGACGTCGACGCCCTGCTCGACTTCGCGCACAAGGCCCCGGCGGCGCAGTACGCCCACCCCCGCGAGGAGCACTTCGTACCGCTCGCGGTGACGCTCGGCGCGGGAGCGGACGAGCTGCACACCCAGCGCAGCGTCATCGAGGGGAGCTGGCTGGGCCTGTCGAAGCGGTCGGTGCAGATCGGCTGAGGCACCCGGCACCGGCGCCCGAGGTCCGGCACCCGGCACCCGGCACCCGGCACCCGGCACCCGGCACCCGGCACCCGGCACCCGGCACCCACGACGTTATGCCCCGTGCTGCCAGCCCCGGTCCGTGCGCACCAGTTCCCTGAACCCGAGCGACGTCAGGCGCCTGAGCGCCTCGGTGTCGTCGGACGTCTCATAGGAGAGCACCCGGTCCGCCCCGGCGAGGCGCAGCCACTCGGCGGCCTCGCCGAGGAGCCAGGCCTCCAGGCCTTCGACGCCGTGCCCCGGTTCGGTGCAGAAGTTGCCGATGTCGGCCAACGAGCCGTCGCGGGCTTGTCGTTCGGGACGGCCGAGAGCGGTGTCCACCTCGATGAAGCCGAGGTCGCGGCCGTCGAGGTGGGCGGTCAGACGCGTGCCGCACTCGCCGAGGGTGCGGCGCACGGCGAGACCGGGCAGCGGCGGTCCGCTCGGGCGCAGGGCGGACACGGGGGCGACGAGGATCACCTCGGTGTGGCCCGTGTGCCGGAAACCGGCGCGTTCGTAGGCCGCGCGGACGTGCGGCCAGACGCGCGGGAGCCCGTAGACGGCCGGGGCGGGCAGCGCTCCGTCGGCGGCGCGGGCCCGTACGCCCCACCGGGAGAGCTGGGCCAGGCAGGCGCCCATGAGCAGGTCGGCGGCCTCGTCGGCGTCCGGCCAGAACGACGCGGCCGGGTGGCTGACGAACCAGTCGACCATGCCCAGGTCGCGGAAGTCGGGGCCGACGTCGCCGTCCGGGCGGTAGCGCAGCAGGTGCGCGGCGGCCACGACGAACGCGCGCTGCTCGGCGACGAGCGTGACGCGCTCGCTCACCCAGGGGTCGACGATGAACTCGTCGGGCCGCCGCGTCAGGCTGTTCAGGACGGTGTTCACGGAGATGGAGCCGCCCGGCACGACGGCGGCGACGTGCCTGTTCACCAGCTCGGTGAGCTGGTCGCGGTCGTCGCGGTGGAACGGGCGCACCTGGAGCGCGGACACCTTGGGCGCGGACATGGAGGGACCTCCCGGTCGGGGCTGTGATATTGCAGGAGGCCGCCATGCGATGCGGTACGGGGCTATGCTACGACGCTCGCCGCCCCGGCGTCAGGGGTGCTTGCCCGGCGCCACCGCGCTCACGTCGAACGTGTTCCCGCACACCTCGAAGGACCGGGCGGGCGCGCGCAGATACTGCTTCGACCCCGGCGGATAGACGTTCACCCGCTGGGCCCGGGGCCAGCACGGCTTGTCCGTCAGGCCCCGCGCGACCGTGTGCAGGGCCGCGTACGCGTGCCGGCCCGGGGCGAGTTCCACCGGCGGCAGCGCGCTGCCCGAGCGCTTCGCGGGGTGACCGATGCGCTCGCCGGAGGCGTCGAGCATCGAGACTCCGGGGTAGCCGCGCAGGGCGCACGCCGTGGTCCCGGTGTTGGTGAACACCAGCGGCACGTATCGGTTGCCCGCGCCCGCGTCGCCACGGCCGAGGGAGAGCGCGAGGTGGTCGGCGGTGCACCTGGGGGTGGCGGCGGACCGCTGCGCCGGGTCCGATGCGGGGGTCGACGCCCGGCCCGGCGCCTGGTCCGACGCCGGGGGCGCCGTCGGTTCGCCGGTCGGGGCCGTGCTCTTCGCCGGAGGCGTGCTCTGCACCGGGGGCGTGTCTGCGGGGTCCGGCGTGCCCGGCGATGACGCGGGGTCGGCGTCCGGGTCGCCCGCCGTGCTCGCCGCGTCCGCCGGCGCGGGGGTCGGCGGGGACTTGCCCTCGTCACTGTCACCGCCGCCGCACGCGCCGAGCAGCAGGGCGCTCGTCGCGGCCAGGGCGACGAGAAGGGGGCGTGGCCGGGAGCCGCGCGAGATCCGGGACCGTTCGCTCATCATGTGCCTCTCTCGTCCGTCGAGGCGTCGTCGGTGGACGCTCGTCCGTGAAGACGGTGTCAGTGGACTCGCGTCCGCAGCGACTTTGCCGGTGGACGCTCGTCCGCGTAAGCGGTGTCAGTGGACTCGCGTCCGCAGCGACCTTGCCCGTGAACGCTCGTCCGCGTAAGCGGTGTCAGTGGACTCGCGTCCGCAGCGACCTTGCCCGTGAACGCTCGTCCGCGTAAGCGGTGTCAGTGGACTCGCGTCCGTCGAGGTGACATCAGCGGACGCTCGCCCGTCTCACCCGTCTTGCCCGTGAAGACGTCATCAGCGGTCTCGCGTCCGTCGAGGCGTCGTCGGTCGGCCCTCGTCCGCGGAGGCGTTCCCGGTCGACGCGATCGTCACCGTACTCAGCCGCGTGCCCCTGCCCACCGTGTCCACACCTCCCGGGCACCCCGAACCTCCCCGGACACCCCGATTTCCGGCGCTCGGGCCCATGTCGGCACACGACCGGCGCACGACCAGCGCACGACCGGCACGTGACACGTGCGTGCGCCGCCCGCACCGGCGACACTCGTACGGGCCCGGTGCCGCCGGGCGTGCCGCCCTAGTGAGGAGCCCCGTCCCGCATGCGCACCCCACCGCCCCCGGGCCACCGGCCGGTCGCCGCCCTCGCCATGTCGCCGGGCGCCGCCGCCGCCCTGCTCCTGCCCGACGTCCTCACCGCGCTCGCCGAGGTCTGCGACCTCCAGGGCCCGCCCGTCCTGGACGACTTCACCGGCGCGCGCAGCCGGGCCGTGCTCGCGCGGGCCGAGGTGCTGATCACCGGGTGGGGCTGTCCGCCGCTCGACGAGGCCGCGCTGGCCGCGGCACCGGAGCTGCGGGCCGTCGTGCACACCGCGGGCTCCGTACGCGGTCATGTCACGCCGGCATGCTGGGAGCGGGGCATCGAGGTGTCGTCCGCGGCGGCCGCGAACGCGCTGCCCGTTGCCGAGTACACCGTCGCGATGATCCTCCTGACGGGCAAGCGGGTCCTGGAGCGGGCACGCGACTTCAAGGCGGCCCGCCGCCGCGACGACCCGCTGGCCACCCCGCGCTCGGTCGGCAACCACGGGCGCACCGTGGGCCTCCTGTCGGCCTCGCACATCGGGCGGCGGGTGGTGGAACTGCTGCGTCCGTACGACTTCCGGGTGCTGCTGCACGATCCGTACGTGACCGCGGCGGAGGCCGCGGCCCTCGGCGTGCGGGCGGTCGGCCTCCGGGAGCTGTTCGAGCAGAGCGACGTCGTCAGCGTCCACACCCCCCTGCTGCCCGCCACCCGCGGGCTCGTGGACCGGGCGCTGCTCGACGCGATGCTCCCGGGCGCCGTCCTCATCAACACCGCCCGCGGTGCCCTGGTCGACCAGGTCGCGCTGACCGAAGCGGTGGCGGCGGGCCGGATCCGGGCGGTGCTCGACGTCACCGACCCCGAAGTCCTGCCGCCGGAACACCCGTTGTGGGACTGCCCGGACGCGCTGATCACCCCGCACCTCGCGGGCTCCCTGGGCAACGAGTGGGAGCGCCTCACCGACGTCGCGGTGAGCGAGCTCGCGCGGTGGGCCGCGGGCGCCGGTTTCGCCCATCCCGTACGGGCCGAACGGCTTGAGTTCCTCGCGTGAGCGGGGCGGGCCGCGGGGTCAGGCCCCGGTCGTGGAGCCGGGCCTGACGATCATCAGGATGGTGACGACGGCCCACAGAAGGTTGAAGACCCCGGTGAACATGGCCAGTTGTGCGCTCGCGCGGGCGTCGAGGGTCACGGCCCCCGCGCCGGAGGCCCCCTGCGCACCGCCGGACCCGCCCGCGCCGGTGGGCGCGTCCCCGGCCCCGGCCCCGGCCACCGCGTCGAGGGCCTGCTCCTGCCGTGGCAGCACGAGCACGATCAGGACCACCGCCGCGGCGAACGTGAGCACGATGGAGGTGATCAGCCAGGCGCTGCCGAGCACACCCAAGCTGCTCGCCGTGGCGAACCCGAAGACCACCACGGCGATGCCGACCCCCGCGTAGACGCGGCAGATGCGGTGCAGCATGCGCAGCGTGGTCACGGGGGCCTCGGCGCCCGGGGCCGCGAGGGCCTCGCGCAGCACCCTGGGGAAGATGCTGGCGGCGACGGCGACGGGACCGACGGCCAGGATGGCCGCGAGGACGTGCAGGATCAGGAACAGCTTCGACATGGAGGGGCTCTCGGGTCCGGGTTTCTCGGCCGTGTGGTCACTACTCGGCTCTCGGCCGTGTGGTCACTACTGGATTTCTCGACCATGCGGCCGCTTCTGGATTCCACTGACGCGTGGTCACTGAAGTTAGCGAGGGCGCCCCGCGCTCCGACAGTGGCAGGAATGCCAGCCTTCAACGAGATCTCGCCATCGACCATGGAACAGCCGGAACGCCCTGCGCGGGAGAGCCGGGCCGATGCGGGCGGCTTGGCGGAATGTCGGTGGTGTCGTACGTTTCCGCCATGCATACGGTTGCGGTCCTCGCCCTGGACGACGTCATCCCCTCCGACCTGGCCATGCCCGTCGACGCCTTCGCCCGCACCCAGCTGCCCGGGGGCCGCGACGCCTACCGGGTACGGGTGTGCGCCGCCGAGCCCGAGGTCGACGCGGGCGCGTTCACGCTGCGGGCCCCCTACGACCTGGGCGGGCTCGCGGACGCGGACACGGTGATCGTGCCGGGTGTCCACGACCCCTCGGCGCCGGTGCGGGACGACGCCCTCGACGCGTTGCGGGCGGCGGCCGACGCGGGCACGCGGATCGCCTCGATCTGCGTCGGCACGTTCGTCCTCGCCGAGGCAGGCCTCCTCAAAGGGCTGCGGGCCACCACCCACTGGTACGCGGCTGGGCAGCTCGCCGAGGCCTACCCGGACGTGACCGTCGACCCGGACGTCCTGTATGTCGACAACGGCCAGATCCTCACCTCCGCGGGCGCCGCCGCCGGGCTCGACCTGTGTCTGCACATGATCCGCCGCGACTACGGCTCGCTGGTCGCCGCCGAGGCCGCGCGCGCGTCCGTCGTACCGCTGGAACGCGAGGGCGGCCAGGCCCAGTTCATCGGCACCCTGCCCCCGGCGACGCCGCGCGGCACCGTGCTCGAACCGCTCCTCGCCTGGCTGGACGAGAACGCGGCCCGCGACCTCACCCTCGACGACATCGCCGGGCACGCCGGCCTCAGCAGCCGCACCCTGCTGCGCCGCTTCCGCGAGCAGACGGGCACGACACCGCTCCAGTGGCTCCACCGGGCCAGGGTCCGCAGGGCCCAGCACCTCCTGGAGACCACCGAACACCCGGTGGAACGCATCGCCGCGCAGGTCGGCTTCGGCTCATCGACGGCGTTCCGCGACCGCTTCAAGCGGATCGCCGGGGTGAGCCCGCAGGCGTACCGGAGGGCGTTCGCCGGCGTGCGGGCCTGAGCACGGTGCGGAGCGCCCGGCTCAGCTCGAGGCTGAAGGCAGAACTCAGCGCGAGGCCGCGTGCGAATGCAGCGCAAGGCTGAGCGCGCGGACCGGGGCGCGCGCTCGCGTCACGCCTTGCGCGCCACCACCATGCGCCAGCGCGGGCTGCCGTCGTCACGGCGGCCGAACTCCTCCAGGGGCAGCAGTTCCACGGCGAACCCGGCGCGCTCCAGGTCCGCCCGCACCCCGGCCAGCGGGAACGTGCGGTAGTACATGACGAACGGCGGCTGCCACAGCAGGTTGCGGGCCCGCATCGTCAGGTCGAAGCCGAGCATGGCCCAGTACCAGGGCGACGTGAGCGGCTGCGGCGCGCCGATGGGGAAGGCGAACAGACCGCCGGGGCGCAGCGCACGGTGCACCTGGGCGAACAGGCCGGGGCGCTCGGCGGGCAGGAAGTGCCCGAACGCCCCGAAGCTGACGGCCACGTCGAAGCCCGCCCGGAAGGGCAGCGCACGGGCGTCGGCCCGCACCCAGTGCAGCGCGGGCCCCGAGTCCCCCGAGTCCCCCGAGTCTCCCTCCGTCACCGCCCCCGGACCCTCCCCCGGTCCCGCGGCGGGCCCGAGTGCCGTCCGTGCCGCGGCCAGCATCCCGGCGCTGAAGTCGACGCCCGTCACCTGCTCGCGGCACATCTGCCGCAGGAGCGCCACGCCCGCCCCGGTGCCGCAGCACACGTCGAGCCCCGACGTGAACGGGCCGAGGGGACGCAGGGCCGCGGCGCAGGCGTCGAGGATGCGCTCCGGCGTGCGGAACGGCGTGTGGTCGAACTTGGGAGCCAGCAGGTCGTAGCCGCGCTCGGTGGAGGACAGCGCCTGCACGGTCAGTTCGCGGAGCGAGGGGCCCTGGGAGGTGAACACCGGCACAGCCTAGTGAGTGCGGGGCGTTCCGGCCGCGCCAAGGGCTCGCCCCGACCCGGCGGCCGGGCGTATCGTCGAGGGACCGACGGCTCGGAGGGACAGGGGGTCGTCATGGTGCAGGAACTCCTCGTGGCGGGCGTGGCCACGGTCTCCGCCGGTCTCGTGTACGTGATGTCGGCGGCCCGCGTCGTCAAGCAGTACGAGCGCGGGGTCGTCTTCCGCCTGGGCAGGCTGTCGGGCGGCGCACGCGCCCCGGGGTTCACCATGATCGTGCCGGGTGTCGACCGGATGCGTAAGGTCAACATGCAGATCGTGACGCTGCCGGTGCCCGCGCAGGAGGGCATCACCCGCGACAACGTCACGGTGCGGGTCGACGCCGTCGTGTACTTCAAGGTGGTGGACGCCGCCAACGCGATCATCCAGGTCGAGGACTACCGCTTCGCGGTCTCGCAGATGGCGCAGACGTCCCTGCGGTCCATCATCGGCAAGAGCGACCTGGACGATCTGCTCTCCAACCGCGAGAAGCTCAACCAGGGCCTGGAGCTGATGATCCGGCCGTCGGCTGGGGCGTGCACATCGACCGGGTCGAGATCAAGGACGTGTCCCTGCCCGAGACCATGAAGCGGTCGATGGCCCGGCAGGCCGAGGCCGACCGCGAACGGCGCGCCCGGGTGATCAACGCCGACGCCGAGCTCCAGGCCTCCAAGAAGCTCTCCGAGGCCGCCAAGGAGATGTCCGCCCAGCCCGCGGCGCTGCAACTGCGGCTCCTTCAAACCGTCGTGGCCGTCGCCGCCGAGAAGAACTCGACGCTGGTCCTGCCCTTCCCCGTGGAACTCCTGCGCTTCCTGGAACGCGCCGCGAACCAGCAGCCACCCCTCGCGGAGAGCCCCGCCGGGGCCGCCGCCGGACCCCCTGCCCAGGCCCCTGCCGAGACCGCCGCACGGCCCGACGACCGCGGCTGAACGGTCCGCCGCCGCACCGAACTTCCCGCGTCACGCCCATTGAGCCCCCAGTCCCACCCACACCAGAAAGCGCTTACCCACTCGCGCCACGGCACGTGCCCGCACGACACCTGGCGCGCAGCCAGCCGCTCGCGCCGTCCCGGGCGCCGGTGCCGACGGCTCCCCCAGCCCGAAACCGAGCCCGTCGTCGAGCCCGACATCGACGAGTACGCCGCGCTCCGCGCCACCTGGCCCTGTGGCCCGACGCCTCGTACGCGGACGTCTACAACGAACGCCGGGCCCGCTTCGGCACCTGGTGGAGCTGGCAGATCGGCGCCCCGCGGGCCCTGCTCGACTGCTGCGTGCTCATGTACGAGGCGCTCTCCGCCGAGCAGACGTCCCGCTTCTGCGCGGCGGTCGACCACTTCGTACCCGACTCGGCGGTGGCCTCGTACAGCGGCACCAGTACCGGCGCGAACCGCGTGGACCTGTGCCGGGGGCTCGCGCTGCGCGGCGTCGTCGGCGCCGACGCGGCGAAGCTCGCCCTGGCCAGGGACGCCCTCTCGCCCGTCTTCCCGTACGTCACGTCGGGTGACGGCCTGTACGCCGAGGGGTCCTTCATCCAGCACACGACCGTGCCCTACACCGGTTCCGACGGTGCCGTCCTGCTCGGCGGGCTCGGCCTCCTCCTCGCGCTGCTCGACGGGTCGCGGTGGGATGTGCGGGACGGCGGGAAGGAGATCGTCCTCGACGCCGTCGAGGGGGCGTGGGCGCCGCCCAGCCCACCACCGCCCCGTGGTCGCGGACGCTCACGAACACCCGCTGGGCCCACATCGGCGGGCACGGCGGCCATGTCTTCCCCGGCGGCGCGACGGTCCGCGCCCTGCGCGAGCAGCGCACAGGCAGGTGGAGCGACTCAACAAGGGCGGCTCCACCACGCCGCTGACCCGCACCTACCTCACGCTGTACGCCGACCAGGCACCGACCCCACGGACGCCGGGTACGCCGTCCTGCTGCTGCCCGGCGCGAGCCCGGCCCGCACCGCCGAGCGCGCGGCGGCCACGGGATGGCTGCGGATCCTCGCCAACTCCGGTGCGCGGCAGGCGGTCGGCGTGCCCTCGCTCGGCTTCACCGGCGCGGCCTTCTGGGCGGGCGGCACGGCCGGGGTGCTCACCGCGAGCGCCGCCTGTGCCGTGCTGGTCGAACACGAAGGGCGCCACGCAGAAGGTCGCCGTACGGCTCGGGTGAGGGCGGCGCGCCCGCACGGGGCAGGTCATGTTCCGCCAGGCGGGTGAGGGGGCGTGGGGTCCTTGGGCGGCGTGGGCTGCGCGTGCCCCGGTGCGGGCCTGCGGCGGAGGGTGCCGGGAGCGGGGCGGGCGCCGCGGAACCGCAGCCGCCGGGGTACCTCCTCGCCCCGGGGTGCCTCCTTGCCCCGGGGTGCCTTCTTGCCCGGGGACCCGCGCCTCCTCCGGGCCGTCCGCGCCACCCGCCCCGGAACGCGGCGCTCCGTCTCCTCCGGTGCCCGCCGCCACCCGCGGCGCAACGCGCTCGCCAGGCGTGACCGGGGCTGCCAGTCGAGCCCGCTCGGCAGCCCCCAGCCGCGCCGGTACGCGGTGAGGCGCAGCACGAGCGCCACCGTCACACCGAGCACGATGCCGAGCGTCGGCCGCTCGGCGTAGTTGCTCACGACGGTGATGGCGGCGGCGACCACGGCCACCGACGCGTACAGCGCGTTGCCGCCGAGCACCGCGGGCACACGGCGCAGCATCATGTCGCGCAGCGCGCCGCCCCCGACGGCGGTGATGGTGCCGAGCAGCATCGCGGGCAGCCAGCCGAGCCCCGCGGCGAGGGTCCGCTGCGCGCCCGCCACCGCCCAGAAGCCGATGACGGCGGCGTCCAGGGCGGTGAAGAGGCGGTCCCAGGCGTCCTGGCTGATGCTGATCACGAAGGCGATGAGCGCGCCTGCGAGCGCGGTCGGCAGATAGAAGACGTCAGTGAGCGCCACCGGAGTCCCGTGCTGGAGCAGGGTGTCGCGGATGAGCCCGCCGCCGAGCCCGGAGACGACGCCCACGGCGGCGAATCCGAACAGGTCGAGGCGTTCGGTGCGGGCGATCGCACCGCCCTGGAGGGCCGCGGCGAACACCCCGGCGAGGTCGAGCCCGCGCGTGGCGAGGGCCACGCCGTGCGGGGTCAGCAGATCGGCCATCACCGCCCGCCTCCCGGCTCGGTCCCGCACCCCGTGCCTCGTGCTCCGTGCCTCGTGCCTCGTGCTCCGTGCCTCGTGGCTCGTGCTTTCAGGTGTCTCTCTACGTTTCGTACGTCACCGGGGGCCGGGCGGCGACCGGAGCGGGCTCCCCGGGGGACCGTCCGGTGGTGGCCGTCGGCAGGGCGGGTACGGCCCCCGGGCGTTCGGGGACCCGGCGCAGGGCGAGGACCATGGTGAGGCCGCCGCCGGGGGTGTCCTCGGCGGTGAGCGTGCCGCCGAGGGACTCGGTGAAGCCGCGGGCGACCGCGAGGCCGAGGCCCACCCCGGCCCCGCGCGGGGCGTCGCCGAGGCGCTGGAAGGGTTCGAAGATGCGTTCCTTGGCGTCGTCGGGGACGCCGGGCCCGCGGTCCACGACCCGCAGCTGCACCTGGTCGGCCGCGGTGCTCGCGGCGACGAGGACGGGCCGGCCCGCGGGGCTGTACTTCAGGGCGTTCTCTATGACGTTGGCGACGGCGCGCTCCAGGAGGCCCTTGTCGGCGGCGACCATCGGCAGGTCCTCGGGGATGTCGAGGACGACGCCCTCCGACGGTGCCGTCATGCCCTCGATGGCGAGCGGCACGACTTCGTCGAGGTCGATCTCGCGGACGAGAGGTGTGACGGTGTCCGTCTGGAGGCGGGACATGTCGAGGAGGTTCCCGACGAGGTGGTCGAGCCGGTCGGCGCCCGCCTCGATGGCGGCGAGGAGCTCGGCCCGGTCCTCATCGGACCACTCGACGTCGTCGGAGCGCAGGCTGGAGACGGCCGCCTTGATGCCGGCGAGCGGGGTGCGCAGGTCGTGGCTGACGGCGGCGAGCAGGGCGGTGCGGATGCGGTTGCCCTCGGCGAGCGCCCGCGCCTGGCCCGCCTCGGACTGAAGACGCCCGCGGTCCACGACGACGGCGGCCTGCGCGGCGAACGCACCGAGGACGCGCCGGTCCTCGGCGGGCAGCACACGGCCGGTGAGCGCCAGCGCCATGTGGTCGCCGATGGGCATGTCGACGTCGGCCTCCTCGGGGCGGCCGACGTGCGGCCGGGCGCCCGCGCTGCCCACGCAGGTCCACGGTGAGACGTCACCGGCGCGCTCCAGGAGGGCCACGGACTCCATGCCGAAGGTCTCCCGCACGGACTCCAGGAGCGACTCCAGGCTGTTCTCGCCGCGCAGCACACTGCCCGCCAGATGCGACAGGATCTCCGACTCGGCCCGCAGCCGGGCCGCCTGATGGGTGCGGCGGGCCGCCAGGTCCACCACGGACGCCACGGACACGGCGACCCCGACGAAGATCACCAGGGCGAGTATGTGCCGCGGGTTGGAGATCAGGACCTTGTGGACGGGCTGGGTGAAGTAGTAGTTGATGAGCAGGGAGCCGAACGCCGCCGACGCGAGCGCGGGGAGGAGACCGCCGAGCAGCGCCGCCGCCACGGTGAGCGACAGGAACAGCAGCATGTCGTTGGCGAGGCCCAGCTCGGGCGCGGCCTGCCGCAGGAGCAGGGCGAGCAGCACGGGGCCGACCATGCCGACGAGCCAGCCCCAGATGATCCGGTCACGTCCGAGCCGGGCGGTGCGCGGCGGCTGCGCGAGGCCGCGGCCCTTGCCCGCCTCCTCGTGCGTGACCAGGTGCACGTCGAGGTCGGGTCCCGACTCGCGGGCGACGGTGGCGCCGATGCCGGGCCCGAAGACGTACTGCCAGGCCCGGCGCCGGGAGACGCCGAGGACTATCTGCGTGGCGTTGACACCGCGGGCGAACGCGAGCAGCGCCGCCGTGACGTCCTCGCCGACGACCTGGTGGAAGGTGCCGCCGAGGTCCTCGACCAGGGTGCGCTGGACGGCGAGTTCCTTCGGCGAGGCCGCGGTGAGGCCGTCGCTGCGGGCGATGTACACGGCGAGGATCTCGCTGCCTGAGCCCTTGG
>NZ_WPNZ01000012.1 GCF_009755605.1 Streptomyces typhae | reverse complement strand
CGCGCCGGGCCGTCGTGCCGCCCGCGCCGGGCCGTCGTGCCGCCCGCGCCGGGCCGTCGTGCCGCCCGCGCCGGGCCGTCGTACCGCCCGCGCCGGGCCGTCGCGCCGCGTCCCGCCGACCGGACGGGCGACGTCCGCCAGGGCCCTGTCCGGGCCGCCCCCGTCACGAGATATCTTGATGTCGAGCAATGTTGCAGACGTGGAGCGGAGCACCCGGTGACTGACTCGACCATCATCTACACGCACACTGACGAGGCCCCCGCCCTCGCGACGCATTCCTTCCTGCCCGTGATCCAGGCGTACGCCTCGACGGCCGGTGTGAGCGTCGAGACCCGTGACATCTCCCTGGCGGGCCGGATCATCGCGAGCTTCCCCGAGCGCCTGGAGGAGGGGCAGCGCATCGACGACGCCCTCGCCGAGCTGGGCGAGCTGGCCAAGACCCCGCAGGCCAACATCATCAAGCTGCCGAACATCTCGGCGTCCATCCCGCAGCTCAAGGCCGCCGTCGCCGAGCTCCAGGAGCAGGGCTACGCGCTGCCGGACTACCCGGACGACCCCAAGACCGACGAGGAGCGCGACATCCGCGCCCGCTACGACAAGGTCAAGGGCTCCGCCGTCAACCCGGTCCTGCGCGAGGGCAACTCCGACCGCCGCGCCCCCGCCTCGGTGAAGAACTACGCCAAGGCGCACCCGCACCGCATGGGCGCCTGGACCGGCGAGTCGAAGACGAACGTCGCGACCATGGGCCAGAACGACTTCCGCTCGACGGAGAAGTCCGTCGTGATCGAGAAGGACGGCGCCCTCAGGATCGAGCTGGTCGGCGACGACGGCTCCACCACCGTTCTGCGCGAGTCCGTGCCGGTCCTCGCCGGTGAGGTCGTCGACGCCTCCGTGATGCGCGTCGCCGCCCTGCGCGAGTTCCTGACCGCGCAGGTCGCCAAGGCCAAGGCCGACGGCGTGCTGTTCTCGGTGCACCTCAAGGCGACGATGATGAAGGTCTCCGACCCGATCGTCTTCGGCCATGTCGTCCGCGCCTTCTTCCCGAAGACGTTCGCGGCCTTCGGCGCCGACTTGGCCGCGGCCGGTCTGACCCCGAACGACGGCCTCGGCGGTATCTACAAGGGCCTGGAGTCGCTCCCGAACGGCGCCGAGATCAAGGCGTCCTTCGAGGCCGAGCTGGGCGAGGGCCCGGACCTGGCGATGGTCGACTCCGACCGTGGCATCACCAACCTGCACGTGCCGTCCGACGTCATCGTCGACGCCTCCATGCCGGCCATGATCCGCACCTCCGGCCACATGTGGGACAAGGACGGCGGCGAGGCCGACACCCTCGCGGTCATCCCGGACTCCTCGTACGCGGGTGTCTACCAGGTCGTCATCGACGACTGCCGGGCCAACGGCGCCTTCGACCCGTCCACGATGGGCTCGGTCCCGAACGTCGGTTTGATGGCGCAGAAGGCCGAGGAGTACGGCTCCCACGACAAGACCTTCGAGATCCCCACCACCGGCACGGTCCGCCTCGTCGACGCCGAGGGCAACGCCCTCATCGAGCAGACGGTCTCCGAGGGCGACATCTTCCGCGCCTGCCAGACCAAGGACGCCCCGATCAAGGACTGGGTGAAGCTGGCCGTCAGCCGCGCCCGCGCCACCGGCGACCCGGCCGTCTTCTGGCTGGACGCGACCCGCGCCCACGACGCCAACCTGATCGCGAAGGTCGAGGCGTATCTGCCGGAGTTCGACACCGAGGGCCTGGACATCAAGATCCTTTCCCCGGTCGAGGCCACCAAGCTGTCCGTGGAGCGCATCCGCGAGGGCCTCAACACGATCTCCGTCACCGGCAACGTCCTGCGTGACTACCTGACCGACCTGTTCCCGATCCTGGAGCTCGGCACCAGCGCCAAGATGCTCTCGGTCGTCCCGCTGATGAACGGCGGCGGTCTGTTCGAGACGGGCGCCGGCGGCTCCGCGCCCAAGCACGTGCAGCAGCTTGTCAAGGAGGACTACCTGCGCTGGGACAGCCTCGGCGAGTTCCTCGCGCTCGCGGTGTCCTTCGAGCACCTCGCGCAGACCACCGGCAACGCGCGCGCCCAGGTCCTCGCGGACACCCTGGACCGCGCGACGGCGACCTTCCTGGAGGAGAACAAGTCGCCGAGCCGCAAGCTGGGCGGCATCGACAACCGCGGCAGCCACTTCTACCTGTCTCTGTACTGGGCCCAGGAGCTGGCCAAGCAGACCGACGACGCCCAGCTCGCCGAGGCGTTCGGCCCGCTCGCCAAGACGCTGACCGAGCAGGAGCAGACGATCGTCGGCGAGCTGATCGCCGCCCAGGGCAAGCCGGCCGACATCGGCGGCTACTACCAGCCCGACCCGGCGAAGGCGTCGGCGGTCATGCGCCCGTCGGCCACGTTCAACCAGGCGATCGCCTCGCTCGCCTGACACACCCCGGCACACCCCGTGCGGGCCCCGGCGCCCGCACACCCCTCCGCCCCGGTCGGCAGCCGCCGACCGGGGCGGTCGTGCGCCGTGGGCGGCGGAACACCGCGCACCGGTCGTTCAGGCTGCTGAACGGTCAGCCGTCGCTGCCGGTCCGGGCGGCCCCGGTGCCATGATGGGCCGAGCGCCGATCGCCGCGGGGGACGGGATCGAGCCCGGTTCCGCGGGCTCCGGCGACTCCTCGCCAATGGCCTTCGTCCGGGGACGAGCCCACCCCTCATTGCATAAAAGTGCGGCGCAATGTATATTCATGCCATCCACGCAGGAGGAATCCATGACGGTACGCGCAGCGGTAGCAGGGGCCAGCGGGTACGCGGGCGGCGAGCTGCTCAGGCTCCTGGCCGTGCACCCCGAGGTGGAGATCGGCACCCTCACCGCCCACTCGAACGCGGGTGAGCGCCTCGGCGCCCTCCAGCCGCATCTCGCCCCGCTCGCCGACCGCGTCCTCGCGCCGACCACCGCCGAGAGCCTGGCCGGACATGACGTCGTCTTCCTCGCCCTGCCGCACGGCCAGTCCGCGGCCGTCGCCGAGCAGCTCGGCCCGGACGTGCTCGTCGTCGACATGGGCGCCGACTTCCGGCTGAAGGACGCGGCGGACTGGGAGAAGTTCTACGGCAGCGCGCACGCGGGCACCTGGCCCTACGGCCTGCCGGAGCTGCCCGGCGCCCGCGCCGCCCTCGCGGGCACCAAGCGCATCGCGGTTCCCGGCTGCTATCCGACGGCCGTCTCGCTCGCCCTCTTCCCCGCGTACGCCGCCGGGCTCGTCGAGGACGAAGCGGTGGTCGTCGCGGCGTCCGGCACCTCCGGCGCGGGCAAGGCGGCCAAGCCGCACCTGCTCGGCTCCGAGGTCATGGGCTCCATGTCGCCGTACGGCGTGGGCGGTTCGCACCGGCACACGCCCGAGATGATCCAGAACCTGAGCGCCGCCGCCGGGAACCGGATCACGGTCTCCTTCACTCCCACCCTCGCGCCGATGCCCCGCGGCATCCTCGCCACGTGCAGCGCCAAGGCCCGGCCCGACGTGACCGCGGAGAGCGTGCGCGCCACGTACGAGAAGGCCTTCGCCGACGAGCCGTTCGTGCACCTCCTCCCGGAGGGCCGGTGGCCCGCGACGGCGTCGGTGTACGGCTCCAACGCCGTGCACGTCCAGGCCGCCCACGACCCGGCGTCCGGCCGCGTCGTCGTGATCAGCGCCATCGACAACCTCACCAAGGGCACCGCGGGCGGCGCGGTGCAGAGCATGAACATCGCCCTGGGGCTCCCGGAGGAGCTGGGGCTTTCCACGATCGGTGTCGCGCCGTGAGTGCCATGACCGCGACCAGCAAGGAGACGCAGTGAGTGTCACGGCAGCCAAGGGGTTCCGGGCGGCGGGCATCGCCGCAGGGATCAAGGAGAGCGGCAACCCCGACCTGGCCCTCGTGGTCAACGACGGGCCCCGCGCGGCCGCCGCGGGAGTCTTCACGTCCAACCGTGTGAAGGCCGCGCCGGTGCTCTGGTCCGAGCAGGTCCTCAAGGGCGGACAGGTCACGGCCGTCGTCCTCAACTCCGGTGGCGCCAACGCCTGCACGGGCCCGCAGGGCTTCCAGGACACGCACGCCACCGCCGAGCGCGTCGCCGCGACCCTCGGCCTGAACGCGGGGGAGGTGGCCGTCGCGTCGACCGGGCTCATCGGTGTCACGCTCCCCATGGACAAGCTGCTGCCCGGCGTCGACACCGCGGCCGGGGCCCTGTCCACGCACGGCGGCGAGAAGGCCGCCATCGCCATCAAGACCACCGACAGCGTGCACAAGACGGCGGTGGCCGAGGGCGAGGGCTGGGCCGTCGGCGGCATGGCCAAGGGCGCGGGCATGCTCGCCCCCGGCCTCGCCACGATGCTGGTGGTCCTCACCACCGACGCCGACGTCCCCGCCGCCGACCTGGACCGGGCGCTGCGCGATGCCACCCGCCTCACCTTCGACCGGGTCGACTCCGACGGCTGCATGTCCACCAACGACACGGTGCTCCTGCTGGCCTCCGGCGCCGCCGGGGTGACCCCCGCCTACGCGGAGTTCGCCGACGCCGTCCGCACGGTCTGCGACGACCTCGCCCGGCAGCTCATCGGTGACGCCGAGGGCGCCAGCAAGGACATCCGCATCGAGGTCGTCGGCGCCGCCAGCGAGGACGACGCCGTCGAGGTGGGCCGCTCCATCGCCCGCAACAACCTCCTCAAATGCGCCATCCACGGCGAGGACCCCAACTGGGGCCGGGTGCTCTCCGCCATCGGCACCACGAGCGCCGCCTTCGAGCCCGACCAGCTGAACGTCGCCATCAACGGCGTCTGGGTCTGCAAGAACGGCTCCGTCGGCGAGGACCGCGACCTCGTCGACATGCGCTACCGGGAAGTGAAGATCACCGCCGACCTCGCGGCCGGCTCCGCGTCGGCCGTGATCTGGGCGAACGACCTCACCGCCGACTACGTGCACGAGAACAGCGCGTACTCGTCGTAAGCCGTCCCGCAGGCAGCGGTACGACCGTCTCCACCTGGAAAGCTCATGAGCACCCGCAAGCACACCGCACTGCCCAAGGCGCAGATCCTGATCGAAGCGCTGCCCTGGCTGACCCGCCACCGCGGCAAGACCGTCGTCATCAAGTTCGGCGGCAACGCGATGGTGGACCAGGACCTGAAGGCCGCCTTCGCCCAGGACGTCGTGTTCCTGCACCACGCGGGCCTCAAGCCCGTCGTGGTGCACGGCGGCGGCCCGCAGATCAGTGCCCAGCTCGACAAGCAGGGCCTGGTCAGCGAGTTCAAAGCGGGCCTTCGCGTGACGACGCCCGAAGCCATGGACGTCGTCCGCATGGTCCTCGCCGGACAGGTGCAGCGCGACCTCGTGGGCCTGCTCAACGAGCACGGACCGCTCGCCGTCGGCCTCACCGGGGAGGACGCGCACACCATCACCGCGACCCGGCACCGGCCGCTGATCGGCGGCGAACCGGTCGACATCGGCCAGGTCGGCGAGGTCACCGAGATCGACACCGGCGCCATCGAGGCGCTGCTCGCGGACGGCCGCATCCCGGTCGTCTCCTCCATCGCCCGCTCCCAGGACGAAGGTGACACGGGCCATGTCTACAACGTCAATGCTGATACGGCGGCTGCGGCTCTCGCTGCGGCGCTTGGTGCCGAGACGCTGATGGTGCTCACCGACGTCGAGGGCCTGTACGAGGACTGGCCCGACAACGACGACGTCATCAGCCGGCTGACGGCCACCCAGCTGGAGAAGCTCATCCCCGACCTCTCCAGCGGCATGGTGCCGAAGATGCAGGGCTGTCTGCACGCCGTGCGCAACGGCGTGAACACCGCGCGCGTCATCGACGGGCGCGTCCAGCACTCGATCCTCCTCGAGATCTTCACCGACGAAGGAATCGGCACGATGGTCGTGCCGGACGAGCCGAACCAGGGGGCATCGGCATGACCACCAACCACGACCTGACCCGGCGCTGGCAGGGCGCGCTGATGGACAACTACGGCACGCCCCGCATTCCGCTGGTGCGCGGCGCGGGCAGCACCCTGTGGGACGCGGACGGCACGCGGTACACCGACTTCGTCGGCGGCATCGCGGTGAACGCACTCGGCCACGCCCACCCCGCCGTGGTGGAGGCCGTGACCCGGCAGATCGGCGCGCTCGGCCATGTCTCCAACCTGTTCGTCGCCGAGCCGCCCGTCGCCCTCGCCGAGCGCCTCATCGACCTCTTCGGCCGCGACGGACGAGTGTACTTCTGCAACTCCGGCGCGGAGGCCAACGAGGGCGCCTTCAAGATCGGCAGGCGCACCGGGCGCACACATATGGTCGCCACCGACGGCGGTTTCCACGGCCGCACCATGGGCGCGCTCGCCCTCACCGGCCAGCCCGGCAAGCAGGAGCCGTTCCGGCCCCTGCCCGGCGACGTCACGCACGTCCCGTACGGCGACGTGGAGGCCCTGCGCGCCGCGGTCACCGAGGACACCGCCTTCGTGATCATCGAGCCGATCCAGGGCGAGAACGGCGTCGTCGTGCCGCCCTCCGGTTATCTGCGGGCGGCCCGCGAGATCACCCGCGCCACCGGCACCCTGCTCGTCCTGGACGAGGTGCAGACCGGGGTGGGCCGCACCGGCCACTGGTTCGCCCACCTCGCACAGGAGGGCGTGGACCCCGACGTCGTCACGCTCGCGAAGGGGCTCGGCGGCGGCCTGCCCCTCGGCGCGACCGTGGCCTTCGGCGCGGCGGCCGAACTCCTCACCCCCGGCCAGCACGGCACCACCTTCGGCGGCAACCCGGTGGCCTGCGCCGCCGGGCTCGCCGTCATCGACACGATCGTCGCCGAGGGACTCCTGGAGAACACCAAGCGCGCGAGCGAGAAGCTCCGTGACGGAATCGAGTCAGCCGGGCACGCGTTGGTCGACCATGTCAGGGGTGCGGGACTGCTGCTGGGTATCGTGCTCACCGAGCCACTCGCACCACAGGTGCAGCAGGCGGCTCAGGACGCCGGCTTCCTGGTCAACGCGCCCGCCCCCGATGTCGTACGGCTCATGCCGCCGTTGAACGTGCGCGACACCGAGGTGGACGCCTTCCTCCGGGCCCTGCCCGTCGTCCTCGACCAGGCCGTCACGGCCAACGCGGCCGACGGGGAAGGACGATCCGGGGAATGAGACGACGATGAGTCACGCGCAGGACAACGGGCCGGCCGAGCACGCGGGCCCCGCCGTGCCCCAGACCCGCACCGCACGGCACCGCCGGATCGTGGACATCCTCAACCGGCAGCCGGTGCGCTCCCAGAGCCAGCTGGCGAAACTGCTCGCCGACGACGGTCTGACGGTCACTCAGGCAACCCTCTCCCGCGACCTCGACGAGCTCAACGCCGTCAAGATCCGCAACACCGAGGGCGACCTCATCTACGCCGTGCCGAGCGAGGGCGGCTTCCGCACCCCGCGCGCCCCGCTCGGCGAGTCGGCCAAGGAGCAGCGGATGCGCCGCCTCTCCGTGGAACTCCTGATCTCCGCGGAGGCCTCCGCCAACCTGGTCGTCCTGCGCACCCCGCCGGGCGCCGCGCAGTTCCTCGCCTCCGCCATCGACCAGGCCGAACTGCACGACATCCTCGGCACGATCGCCGGTGACGACACGGTGATGCTGATCAGCAGGGAGCCGAGCGGGGGCCAGGCACTCGCCGACCATCTGCTGCGCCTCGCCTCCAACGAGCACTAGGGTCCAGCCGCCGGCGTTGCGGCGGGCAGCTCCAGACCGAACAGCGCCGCGTAGCGCCCGATACGGTCGGCGACCCACTCCTCGCTCTCGCCCACGGCGTCGGCGGCGAACCGGAGCTGCTCCCGCGTGACGGTCCCGCTCAGCGCCGGGAGGGCGCCGTCGGCGTGCACCGAGAGCACGATCAGGTCCTGCCAGCGGGGCAGTTCGTCCGGGACGGCGGCGGGGTCGATGTCCGGAGGCGCCGCCTCCAGGGGCAGATACGGGACGATGCGCCGCCAGGTGGCGGCGACCGGTTCGCCCAGGCGTCCGGCGAGGCTCAGCAGGTCGAGGGGGCAGAGCGGGGCGTCGGGCGCGGAGACGCGGTGGTCCGCGCCGAGAGCGACGACATCCCGCGCGGCGGGCTCGTCGGCGGGCAGGTTCGCGATGTCGGCCGGGGCCAGCTCGGGGATCTGCGCGCCCAGCTCCCGGAGGGGCGAGAGGTGTTGATACGCCGACCGGGCGCCGAAGTGGCGGCTGCGGGCGTACGTGACGAGCCGCTCCGCGGTCAGCGCGGTCCAGCACGGGGACTCGAACCACTCGTCGTACTGCTCGTCGTCGCCCCAGTCGAGCAGTGCTCGGCCCTCCTCGGGCTCGGGGCGGAATCCGGCCAGCGCGGCAGGAAGCTCGGGCACCGACAAGCCCACACGCTTCGCCTCGCGGCGGGCCGTCTTCCACATGGACGACAGAGGCGTCTTCAGGTTGACGCACGAAGCGAAGAGGACGTCGGCCGTCGGCAGGACGGGGTAGTCGGCGGCATCCCACGTGGGGTCGGTGCCGGAGAACGCGTACCGGCTCGGCACCGGCAGCTCATCCCAGGCCCGAAGAAGCTCGCTGGCCGCGGGCACGTCCGCCCCGGCCTCCCGCAGATCCTCCACCACGGCGGCGAGGTCGTCCCAGGACACCTTGTGCCGCCGGACGAACGCGAGGTCGCGCAGCGTCAGACCGGCTTCGAGGGAGAGCCCCTCCGTGTGCGCGACGCCGAGCACGTTCGCGGTCTCCGCAACCGGGATCACCCGGCCCGCCGCCGACTTCTCCCGATGGTGCCGGGTATGGGCGATGCCGAGGTACCCGGCCCAGCGTGCGAGCGCTTTCTCCGCCTTGCGCAGCGGCACCTCCCACTCCGCAGCGAGCGCGAACGTGGCCGCCCACGGCAGCGTGAGCCGACCGTCCCGGCCTGGCACGCAGTAGGCTTGCAGCACCACGAAGATGTCCCACGGCACACCAGTCCACCGCCGTACGGCATCCGCATCCGGGGTTGACCAGCCGAGCCACCCGAACTGGGCGACCCGTTCGCACACCTCCAGCGGCGAGAGCTGTTGCCTGTCCGCGACTTCGATGACGTCCCACGGCCACCGGACGGGACGCCAGCCCTGGGGCCCCTCCCGGTACAGCAGCGCGAGGTCCGTCTCGTCGCACACGTGGTCCGCGTGGTGGTCGGGCGCCACCGGCGGCGGAGCGGACAGGAACGGCGCGAACCTGGCGCACCGCTCGGCGAGGCGGCCGAGCGGCTGCCCTGTCGCCCGGGAGGCCCGGACGAGGCCGCCGAGGTCGTCCGGGACGTGCTCGTAGTTGTTCTCGTTCTTCAGCTCGCCCGCACGCTGCCAACCGTGGTGTGTGTCCCGCGCGAGCAGCCCCTCGACGATGCACGCGTCGGTCCAGTCGGGTGTCCAGTCCAGGTCGCCCCCGTCCTCGCTCGCAGCGGCGGAACGGCGCAGCACTGAGGGAGGCTTCAGGACCGGATGGACGATCCGCAGGCCGCGCGCGGCCCTGACCACCTCACGGACCGTCATGCCAGCGCCTTTCGCGAGGGCCACGGCCACCCGCCAGTCGAGCGGCTCCCGGTCGACCCTGGCCCGGGTGTCCTGGTCCGCCGGACCACCATCGGCGACGCGTGCCCAGCCCGGTGCGGGCACCGGGTGCCCCGCAATCGAGTCCGGCAGCGCCTGCTGAGCGGAGCGCGCGCCGCCGAGCACCACGGCCCGCCATGGCGCCGCGACCTCGGGCCAGACTTGATGGACGCCGCGTCGGGATCTCATCCGCTCGACCTGGTCGTCCCAGTGGAACCACCCCGTGGTGTCGAGGTCGAGGGCCGCACCGCCCCACGAGTCCTGGTCGCGCACCCGCACACCCCGCCCGCGCCACTGCTCCCACACCGTGCGCGCCGCGGCCAGGTTGCGCGCCTCCAGGCGCCACAGCCACGCCATGTCCAGGCTCTGCCAGTCGGCGAGCGCCGCTGCGCCGCGCGCCCACTGCTCCTTCTCCCAACTCCTGTCGTACGACTGGAGCTTCTTGCGGTTGAGGCTGAGCGTGCCCGCTTGCGGGCCGGTCAGGTTCAGTATGTAGCCGAAGGGCTTACGGTCGGTCCCGATGCCGTCGCACAGGATCGCGCCCGGCCCGGCCACCCACCACAGCACCCCCGGAACGGCCTCTACGCACGTCGGTCGTCCGTCGTCCGCGTGCTCGTAGCGCAGTACCCCCGGCGCCCATTCCCGCCCCCGACCTGCCGCGTCGCGCACCTTCAGCGCAAACTCGCTCACCACGACGAGGCGATCCAGTGTCTCCACCGCCGAGACCGCGGACACGGCCGCCGAGTTCCGCAGATACAGCCGCACCCGCGTGCCCCCTTCGAGCAGCCCGTCGCCCTCGGCCGCGAAGGAGTCGTCGTACTCCTGGATACGGAACAGATTCGCGCTGCCCGGAATATCCACACGCAGGGCCTTCCGCGCCGGAATGCCGTCCGTGCCGACGGGCCGGGTCACCACCGTCATCTCCTCGGCCAGCATGAAGTAGCTGAACACCCCGATCCCGAAACGGCTGTTGGGGTAGAGGCGCAACGCCGGGTCGTGGCGGTGCCAGGTCGCCTGTTCCTGGCGGAAGGCGCGGGACTGCTCGAAGCGGCGGCCCGCCTTGGTGAAGGTGTTCCTGAGCCGGTCGAGCCCCATGCCGACGCCGTTGTCCCGGCACTCGACGTAGCGGCCCCGCTCGTCCTCGCCCTCGGTGAGGACGATCCGGCCGGACCAGGGCGCGGGGTGTCCGCCCCTGCTCTCCAGGTAGCGGTGGCGCATCGCGCGGTGGCGGCAGGCGTCCATCGCGTTCTGGTACAGCTCCCGCAGCGCCAGGTCCGGTTCGCCGTCGTAGATGCGCTCGCCCATGAGCAGGTCGCGGACCTCGGTCTGGGCGAGCTGGAAACGCAGCAGCGGTACGTCGTACGCGCGCTGGCCGCGGTCCTGGGCCGGGCGGAGGCCGCGGTCGGTGACGCGGGCGGGCAGCCCGGAGAGGAGCGCGGCCCGGGGCGCGGGGAGTCCCCTGGCCGTGTCCCGCAGCGTGCCGGTGAGTTCGTCCGCCTGCTCCACGACGCCCGCGAACGTGGCGTGCAGGGCGGGGTGCGGGCAGGCCGCGTCGAGGTGGAGGCCACCGTCCGCCACCTGCCAGTCCGCGTCGCGCACGGCGTTGACGGCGTCCTGCGGCAGGATCGCGTCGCGTACGGCCAGGTGTTCGGCGAGCACCTCGGGCAGCACCCGGACGTCGAGGGCGAGCAGGCAGGCCAGGTGCAGCACCCCGGCAAGGTCGTCGGACCGCAAGCCCTGCCGGGCGCCGCCGAGCACGGGGAAGGCCAGATCCTGGCGCCGGGCACGGTCCGGTGCGGGCGGGCCGAGCGCGATGCCCGCGGCGAGGTGGGACAGCGCGGCGGACAGCTCACGGGCGCGCGGGCCGGGGCACAGCGCCTCCGCGAACGCCGCAGACTCCACCTCCGGCACCGCCGCCTCGTCCGTCACGAACCGCTCCGCGATCCACCGGTGGACCAGCCACAGGGCGATGCCGCGCGCTTCGTCGGGGCGGTCGCCCGGCAGGCAGTCCGTGAGCTTCTTCCTGATGTGCGGGTGGTGTTCGGCGACCTGCTCGTAGTGGCGGCGCCACGCGTCGCCGTCCTTCTGGTGCCGGGCGGTGTACGGCCTGATGTCGCGCGCGTGGCTGAGCCGCCGCGCCCACGCGGCCTCGTGCAGCAGCGGGGCGGCGATCAGGGCGGCGGCCTCCAGGGCCGACAGTGTCTGCGTCTTGCCGAGCAGGAGAGGCAGCCGGTCCCTTACGACCCGGACCAGGAAGTCGTCGTCGGTCCACGGGTCGGGCATCCGCTCCTGGGCGAGGTGCACGACCTGCGCGCACGTCTCGACGAGGTCCCCGAGGCACTCCCGCAGCCGGGGGACGCTCTCCGCGTCGTCCTCGGCGACGCGCTCCCACAGCGCGGTGCCGGACACCGCGTCACGCCAGGCCTCAAGGAGCCGGCGGCCCTCGCAGACGACCGCCGAGCGCGCCTGCGCCTCGCGTTCCGTGCCGTAGCGGACCTGGGGCTCCTGCTGCGCGGCGCCGTGCAGACGGGCGGCGCGCACCGTGTGCTGCCGTGCCGTCTCGAAGACCTCCTGCACCGTCCGCGCCTGCGTCAGCGGCCGGAAGGCCTCCGCGAGACCGAGGGTGAAGAAGCTGCCGCTCGCCGAGTACCCCGACCGCTGCCCGGCCGCGCAGGCCGTCATCAGCGCGAACCGGCCCGACGGCGGCCCCTTGAGGACACTGCTGCCGAACATCCCGTCGGCCGGCTCGCCGCGGCAGGCGTCGATCAGCCACAGCACGGTGCCCGCACGGCAGTGGGTGAGGTACGGGCTGATGTCGGCGGGGAGGAGCGTGTCCAGGTACGGCTGGGTCCACTCGGTGCCGTCGCCGTGCGGGGCGCGGGCGTCGGCCGGGACGAGGTGGTCGGTGTCGCCGACCCGGATGCCGTGCCCGGTGAAGTGGATCAGCAGGGTGCCGTCCTCGGGAACACCCCGCGCCACCTCGTCCACGGTCGTGATGATCTCGGCGCGGGACGCCCCCGGCACCGTGCGCACCTCGTACCCCGCGGCCCGCAACGAGGCACCGAACGCCCGCAGATCGGCCGCGACCGGCGTCTCCAGCGAGTCGAACCGGTGGGCGGCGTCCGGAGTACCACCGACACCGATGAGCAGTGCTGTACGTGCTGCCAATGCCGCCGCCCTCCCGTGTGCGAGGCCTCATCGTCGCACTCATGGGAGACGCCGGACGACGCGACCAGGGCCTGTCGTCACCTGGCAGGAGGGAGTTCGACGCCAGGCCCTGGGCGGGCGGCCGAGCGGACCGCGCCCGGTGGGACATCCACGCGGCGACCACCGCCCCGGACACGTTGTGCCACACGGAGAACACGGCGGCGGGCAGCGCCGCGAGCGGGCTGAAGTGGGCGGTCGCGAGGGACGCGGCGAGGCCCGAGTTCTGCATGCCGACCTCGAAGGCCATGGCACGGGACGCGGGCGGGCCGAGCCGGGCCGCCTTCCCCGCGCCGTAGCCGAGCGTGAGACCGAGGCCGTTGTGCAGGACGACCGCGACGAACACCAGGCCCGCCGCCGACTTGATGGCCTCCGCGCTGCCCGCCACGACCACCGCGACGATCACGGAGACGGTCCCCGCCGACAGCCAGGGCAGCGCGCCGAGCACCCGGTCCACGTACGCCCCGAAGCACAGCCGCACCACGAGCCCGGCGACGACCGGCAGCAGCACCGTCTTGAGGATGTCCGTCACCATCGAACCCGCGTCCACCGGCAGGTACTCGCCCGCGAGCAGCAGGGTCAGGGGCGGGGTCACGAGCGGTGCGAGGACCGTGGAGACGGTGGCCACGGACACCGAGAGGGCGACGTCGCCGCGCGCCAGATACGTGACGACGTTCGACGCGGTGCCGCTCGGCGCGCAGCCGACCAGGATCACGCCCGCCGCCAACTGCGGCGACAGGTCGAGCGCGTGGGCGATGAGCCAGCCGAGGCCCGGCATGATCACGTAGTGCGCCACCAGGCCGAGCGCCACGGCCCAGGGCCGCCGCGCGACGCCCTTGAAGTCCCGCGGCGTCATCGTCAGACCCATGCAGAACATGACCACGCCCAGCAGGTACGGCACGCTCTCCCGCCACCCCGCGAAGGCCGTGGGAGCGGCAAGCCCGAGCCCGCCGGCGGCGAGGACGAGCAGCGGGAAGACGGTGACGGCGCGGCGGGCCGCGCGGTCGGCGGCACCGGGCGCCTGCGCGTCGGGGGCGGGGTGATCGGTCTGCACGCGGCGATGCAACGTCGCGACGTGCCGCGCACGCAAGCCCGTCTCGGTACGTGGTCAGTACACGCACCCGTGCGTATGCCTGTATGCGTACAGGTGCCGACGTACGCGTACAGGTATATGTGCGGGTACGGGTCGGGCTGCCGCCCGGGGTTGTCGTGCAGGTCAGCCCGGAGCGTCGCAACTGGCGACAGGGGCGACCGAGTCGACGTCCCGCGCGGGCAGCGTGACCTGTCGCGGCGCGTCCCCCTCGCCGCCCTCCTCCACCTTCACCACGTACCCGCCGCGGCCCGCGCGGACCAGCTCTCCGCACAGCTCACCGGTGGGCGTGCCGACGCGGACCAGGTGGTCCTTGGCCTTCTCGGTGGTGCTCCAGGCGACCCCGACCCCGCCGCCCGCGAGCAGGACTCCCAGGAGACAGCACAGGGCGGCCCGGCGCAGGGTGCGGGAGACCCCCTTCACCTCCTTCTCGGTCCACTGGCGGAGGGCGTGTCCGGTGATGAGCATCTGCTTGTCCGAGTCCCTCGGCGAGCCGTGCGCGGCCCGCGTGGCGAGGACGGATCCGATGACGAGCAGCACGAACGCGCCGGCGATCAGCCCCATCGCCGTGTTCCGGGCGGCCGTGGGAAGGCCCGCGAGGTCGTCGCGGCCCTTGAGGACGACGAGGACCGCGAGCAGGGTGCTGAGCCCGGTGAGACCGGCGCGCCAGCCCTCGGCCCGCTGTCGCAGTTCGGGCAGCTCGCTGAACTCCAGTTCGCGGGCCAGCTCGGCCCAGCGGCGGTCCCGGCCGTTCACGGCGCACCCTCGACGATCAGGCTCCGCACCTGCCAGCTCGCGCCGCAGCCCACGAACACCGCGTTCCCGGGCAGCTGCGGATGCGGATGCCCGCACTCGCAGAAGTACGTCTCCTGGCGCAGCGTCTCGGTGACGGAGCCCGGATCCGGCTCCGTCCGCGCGGTGCCGGTCAGCTTGGACCACAGGCCCTTGGTCCCGGTGCCGGGCAGGCCGTACCGGTACTCCGAGGCCGTGCTGCCGTGACAGCGCGGGCAGTCGCCCGTCACGACGACACCGAGTCCGTCGGCCGACGCGCGGCCGGTGAAGGAAACCGTCGCGGCGTCCACGTCCTGCTCGGCGTAGACGATCTCGAAGTCATGGGACACGGTGCGTGCTCCGGTCATCGGCGGTGTCCCGCGTCGGGGTGTCCGTACGCAGGCCGAACAGGGAGGAGTAGAGGCGCAGCCTGCTGCCGATCCAGGCCTCGGACGCACCGGTCCCGCGGGCGGCGTGGGCGATGTGCCGGCGCGTCACCTCGCCCTCGACGGCCGGGAGCCGGCCGTCGAGGTGCTCCGTGAGCAGCGCCAGGTCCTGCCAGAGCGGCACGGTGTCCGGCGGGTCCGGCAGGGGCCGGGAGGAGGGCCACAGCGGGAGGTAGGGGGCGAGGCGCCCGAGGGTCACGGGAACCGGCTCGCCGAGGCGGGCGGCGACGCTGACGAGGTCCAGGGGCCCCGGGGCCTCGTCCGGGGGAGACAGCCGGTGCTCCTCGGAGAGCGCGACGAGGTCGCGCTCGTCGGGGACGCACGTGCGCAGTGCCTCCAGGTCCGGGGGCGCGAGCTCGGGCACGAGGGCGCCGATGCGGCGCAGGGAGGCGAGGCGCTCCAGGGCGGTGGCGGCGTCGGTGCCGAGGTTGTGGGCGTAGCGGGCCAGGGCGTGGGGCGTGAGGGACTTCCAGACGTGCGCGCTGTAGTTGCCGTACGAGTCGCTCGGCTGCGTGGTGAGGATGCCGTCGTGGACGGTCGGCCGGTAGCCGGACAGCGGGTCCGGCAGGTCGGGAACGGTGAGACCGAAGCGCAGGCCGTCGCGTTCGGCGATGTCCCACACCTCGCTCAGCGGCTCCTGAAGGGCGACCGCGGCACTGAACAGCGACGCGGTGGTGAGCTCGGCCGTCGGGAGGTTCTCCTCGTCGGACAGGACGTCCTTGCCGCCGGACAGCACATAGCGGCTGCGCAGGGCGAGGTCCTCCCACTCGGAGATGATGCTCGTGTCGCCCGGCGAGGAGACCCCGGCCAGCCGCAGCTCCGCGACCACGGCCGCCAGGTCCTCGTGGCCGACATGCGCCTTCTGGGAGTAGGCCAGGGCAAGACCCTCGAAGTCGAGCCCCGTCTCCAGATGGCGCCCGACGGAGGCCAGGTCGCGCAGGAATTGTGCCGTCTTGAGGGACGGCACGAGCGTCCCGGTGTCGGAACCCCCGGCGTAGCGGGTCTCGTAGACCAGGTCCAGTTCGGCCGCCACCGGGCCCAGCTCCCGCTCGGCCTCTTCGAGTGCGATGTCCCAGGTGTCCGCCAAGTCGAGCGTGGCGGCCCAGTGCAGCATCAGCCGCCCGTCGGGCAGCGGAGAGGTGAACAGGGTCAGGACCTCGTGGATCTCCTCGTCGAGCGCGAGCCACTTCGCGACCTCGTCGACCGGGGGAGCCGTCCAGCCCAGCCAGCTGAAGTCGTCGATCAGGCGGAGGAGTGCCGCGGGATCGGTCCCGGTGGCCAGGCAGACCTGCCGGATGCCCCGGAGTGCGCCGACGCGGTTGAGTCGCTGGGTGTACGCGCGCTTCGAGCCGAAGAGGCGCGTCATGTCCTCCTCCGTGCACACATGATCCTCGTGGTGCGCGGGGGCGAGGGGGATCGGGTGCGGAAGCAGCGGTGCGAAGCGGGCGCAGCGCCGGGCCAGGACGCCCAGCGGGACCGCGAGGAGATGGGATCCCACGACCAGACCGCCGAGGTCCCTGCTGTCGGCCGCTCCCTGCACGGTGGCCACGGGCCGACCGCGGAACGTTCCGCTCAGCAGCCCCGCCAGTTCGCCGTCCAGCTCGTCGGGGACCCAGTCGAGGTCGCCCTCGGCCACGGCTGGCGGGCCCTCGAAGGGGTGGACGATCCGCAGCGCACGCTTGCGTCGGAGCACCTCGGCGACGGTCATGCGGTGCTTGGCCGCGTACGCGACGACGCTGCGCCACGAGCGTTCGACCTTGTCGGACAGCTCCGCGTCGCCGGGCTGGGCCAGCGGATGCCCCACCAGGCTCGCCGGTGGCGCGAGGGCGGGAACGCCGTGGGTCTGCCGCAGCGCGGCCACCCGCCAGGGGAAGAGCCGCCGCTCGGGTGAGTGCGGTCGGTGAGAGGTGTTTCTGACGACGGTCCCGTCCAGGTGGAACACCCCGGTGTCGTCGAGCGCGTGGGTCTCCCGCACCTCACGCCTTCCTACCCTGACCCCCGTCCCGCGCCACTCCTCCCAGAGCACACGCGCCACGTCCCGCTCGACCCGGTCGAGGCTCCACAGCCACTCCATGGTCAGCCCCGGCCACTCGGTGAGCGCCTTCGCCCCCTTGCGCCAGTTCTCCTCGGCCCAGGTCCGGTCGAAGCCCTGGAGCTCCTTGCGGCTGACGCTGAGCCGCCCCGCGTGCGGCCCGGTCAGGTTGAGCACGTACCCGAAGGGCTTCTCGTCGGTCGTGATGCCGTCGGCGAGCACGGCCCCCTCGTCGCTCACCCACCACAGCACGCCCGGCACGGCCTCCAGGGGCGCCACGGCGTCGGTTCCGGGAGCCGACTGAAGGGCGCCCGCGGGCCACCGGTGCGCGTGCCCGGACGCGTCCCGCACATCGAGGTCGAACTCGCTGATCCGGACCAGGCCGCGCAGGGTGTTCACACAGGAGAGACCGTCCGCGAGGGCGCCCTCGCGCAGATAGAGCCGTACGCGCGTGCCGCCCTCGGGCAGGCCGTCGTCCGTGCCGTCGTGGCGCTGGATGCGGAACAGGCTGCCGCTGCTCGGGATGTCGACGCGCAGCGCGTGCTCGGCGGGGAAGCCCTCGGGGCTCACCTGCCGCGTGACGATCGTCATCTCCTCGGCGAGCATGAAGTAGCTGAACACGCCGATCCCGAACCGGCTGTTGGGGTAGAGGCGCAGCCCGGGGTCGTGCCGCAGCCAGCGCGACTGCTCGCGCCGGAACGCCTTGGACTGCTCGAAGCGGCTGCCGGCCCGCGTGAAGGTGTACTTCAGGTGCTCGGCGCTCATCCCCACGCCGTTGTCCCGGCACTCCACGTACCGGCCGCGCGCGTCCTCGCCCTGGATGAGGGAGATGCCTCCGGTCCACGGGGCGGGACCGGCGCCGCTGCTGTGCAGATAGGCCCACCGCATCGCGCGGTAGCGGCACGCGTCCATGGCGTTCTGGTACAGCTCGCGCAGCGCCAGATGCGGCTCGCCGCCGTACAGCTGCTCGCCCATGAGGAGTTCGCGCACCTCGGTCTGGGCCAGGTGGAAGCGCAGCAGCGGCACTTCGTACGACGGGTGGGCGCCGGCCCTGCTGGGACGCAGGCCCCGCGCGGTCACCCGGGTCGGCACGGCCGCGAGCAGGGCGGCCTCGGCCTCCGGGAGGCCCGCCGCCAGGCCCGTCGCCTCCTCGGCGAGGCGGTCGGCCTGGTCGGTGATCTCGGTGAGCGCGGCGTGCACGGCCTGGTGCGGGCAGACCGCGTCCAGGTGGAGGGTGTCGCCGTCGTGCTCCCAGCTCATGCTGTGCGCGATGCCGACGACGTGCTGCGGGAGCACGGGGTCGGTGACCGCGAGATGCTCCGCGACGACCTCGGGGAAGGTGCGGGCGTCCACGGCGAGCACGGCCCCGAGCCGCAGCAGGGCGGCCAGCGGGCGCACGCGCAGCGCCTGGTGCCCCTCCGGAAGGAGCACCTTGCCCGGGGCGAGGGCGTGGAGGTCGTCGGGGACCTCGTCGAGGCCGATCGCGGCCGCCGCCGTGCACAGCAGGCCGGACAGTTCACGGACGCGGTCCGGCGTGGCGAGGCGGCTGCCGAGGAGGGCCGCCGCGAGGGCGTCGGCGGCCGAGGCGGGCACCGCCGTGTCGTCGGTGTCGAAGCGGTCCGCGATCCAGCGGTGCACCAGCCACATGGTGACGGCCACCGTGTCCTCGGCGCGGTCGTGCGCGCGGCACTGGGCCAGCTTCCGCGCCACGCGGGCGTGCTGGTCCGCGATCTGTTCGTAGTGCCTGCGGTGCGCGTCGCCCCCCGCGCGCCGGTCCAGGACGTACGGGTCGATCTCGGCGGCCTGGCTCAGCCGGGCGGCCCAGGCGGCCTCGTGGAGGAACGGGGCCGCCACGAGGGTCGCCGCCTCCACCGCGGACAGCCGGGCCGACGGCGCGACGAGCAGCGGCAGCCGGTCGCGGAGGAGCCGGACCGCGAAGGCGTCGTCGGCCCAGGGGTCGGCGTGCGGCAGCCGCCCCTGGGCGAGGTGCAGGGTGCGCGCGCACTCCTCGACGAAGGCGCCGAGGCACTCCTGGAACCGCGGGACGCTCGCGGCGTCCCGCTCCTCGACGCGCTCCCAGAGGGGGGTGTCGCGGACGGCGTCCCGCCAGGCGTCGAGGAGCGGGCGCCCCTCGCAGATCTCCGTCTCCCTGGTCCGGGACTCCTCGTGGGTGCCGTAGCGGATGTCGGCGTTCTGGGACCGGCCGTGCCTGCGTGCCGCCCGCAGTGCCTTGGCGTGGGCCGCGGCGAAGACCTCGTGGACGCTGCGCGCCGGTGTCAGCGGGCCGAGCGCCTCGGCGAGGCCGCGGGTGAAGAAGCTGCCCTCGTCGGTGTATCCGCTGCGCTCCCCGGCGGAGCAGCCCGTCATGACGGCGTAGCCGCCGGCGGGCGGCCCGTTGTCGGTGCTGGCGCCGAAGGCGGCACCGCCGCCGGACAGATCCGTGCGGCAGGCGTCGATCACCCACAGGACGGTGCCCGCCGTGCAGGTCTCAAGCATGGGGCTGATGGCCGCGGGCAGCAGCGAGTCCACGTAGGGGCCCTGCCAGTCGCCGTCGCCGGGCGGCGTCGCGTCGTACGGCACGAGGTAGTCGGTGGTGCCGACGCGCACGCCGTGGCCGCTGAAGTAGAGCAGCAGCGTGCCGTCGGCGGGAACGCCGCGGGCGACCTCGAAGATCCGGGTGCGGATCTGGCTGCGCCCCGCGTTGTGCAGCGTCTCCACGGCGTACCCGGCGGCGTCGAGGGCCGAGCTGAGCAGCCGGAGATCGGCCTCGACCACCGTGTCGAGCGGCTCGAAGACCCCGTCCGCCGCAGGCACGTGCCCGATACCGATCAGCAGTGCCGTGCGCACCTGTCCCATCGCCCCTCCCACCTGCCGGAGGAACATGATGACACCGCAGGGGACGCCGCGTTGCGTGGAGTTGACGTTCACGAAGGGGTGCACGAGGGGAGTGCACGAGGGGTCCGCGTCCCCCGGGTGGCGGATTGACGAAACATACGGAGCAATGCATACTCATGCATGTCAGTGAATGAATGCACTGAGCGAGCGAATGCACTGTGAGGAGAAACCCCGTGACCGAGCGCGTCGTACTCGCCTACTCGGGCGGCCTGGACACCTCCGTCGCCATCGGCTGGATCGCCGAGGAGACGGGCGCCGAGGTCATCGCCGTCGCCGTGGACGTCGGCCAGGGCGGCGAGGACCTGGACGTCATCCGCAAGCGCGCGCTCGCCTGCGGTGCCGTGGAGGCGGAGGTCGCCGACGCCAAGGACGAGTTCGCCGAGGGCTACTGCCTCCCGGCGATCAAGGCCAACGCCCTGTACATGGACCGGTATCCGCTGGTCTCGGCCCTGTCCAGGCCCACGATCGTCAAGCACCTCGTCGCCGCCGCGAACAAGCACGGCGCCGGCGTCGTCGCCCACGGCTGCACCGGCAAGGGCAACGACCAGGTGCGTTTCGAGGCCGGCATCCAGGCCCTCGGCCCCGACCTCAAGTGCATCGCCCCCGTCCGGGACTACGCGATGACCCGGGACAAGGCCATCGCCTTCTGCGAGGACAAGGGCCTGCCGATCGCGACCACCAAGAAGTCGCCGTACTCCATCGACCAGAACGTCTTCGGACGCGCCGTCGAGACGGGCTTCCTGGAGGACATCTGGAACGCGCCCATCGAGGACGTGTACGAGTACACCTCGAACCCCGCGACCCCGCGCGAGGCCGACGAGGTCGTCATCTCCTTCAAGGAGGGCGTGCCGGTCGCCGTCGACGGCAGGCCCGTCACGGTCCTCCAGGCCATCCAGCAGCTCAACGAGCGCGCCGGGGCGCAGGGCATCGGCCGGATCGACATGGTCGAGGACCGGCTCGTGGGCATCAAGTCCCGTGAGGTGTACGAGGCTCCGGGCGCCATCGCCCTGATCACCGCCCACCAGGAGCTGGAGAACGTCACGGTCGAGCGCGAACTGGCCCGCTACAAGCGGCAGGTCGAGCAGCGCTGGGGCGAGCTGGTCTACGACGGCCTGTGGTTCTCCCCGCTCAAGCGGGCCCTGGACGGCTTCATCAACGAGGCGAACCAGCACGTCACCGGCGACATCCGGATGACCCTGCACGGAGGCCGCGCCGTCGTCACCGGCCGGAGGTCCGACCAGTCCCTGTACGACTTCAACCTCGCGACCTACGACTCGGGCGACACCTTCGACCAGTCCAAGGCGCAGGGCTTCATCGACATCTTCGGCCTGTCGTCGAAGATCGCCGCGAAGCGCGACCTGGCCTGAGGCCGCGAGCAGTACCTTGAGTTCCGCCTCCCCGAAGCGCACGGCGCGGGGGAGGCGGACGCACATCCCCCCTTCTCCAAGGAGCACGTGCAGTGAGCAGCAACACCGGCGACGTCCGCCTCTGGGGCGGCCGGTTCGCCGACGGCCCGGCCGAGGCGCTGGCGCAACTGTCCGCATCGGTGCACTTCGACTGGCGCCTGGCGCCGTACGACATCGCGGGGTCCCGCGCCCACGCGCGCGTGCTCCACACCGCCGGGCTGCTCACCGCCGACGAACTGGAACGCATGCTCGCCGGCCTCGACCGGCTCGCGGCCGACGTCGCCGACGGGTCCTTCACCGGCACCGTCGCCGACGAGGACGTGCACACCGCCCTGGAGCGGGGCCTCCTGGAGCGGCTCGGCCCGGACCTCGGCGGCAAGCTGCGCGCGGGCCGGTCCCGCAACGACCAGGTCGCCACCCTCTTCAAGATGTACCTGCGCGACCACGCCCGGATCATCGGCGGCCTGATCGCCGAGCTCCAGGAAGCCCTCGTCGGCCTCGCGGAGGCGCACCCGGACGTCGCCATGCCGGGCCGCACCCACCTCCAGCACGCGCAGCCGGTGCTCTTCGCCCACCATGTGCTCGCCCACGTCCAGTCCCTGTCGCGGGACGCCGAGCGGCTGCGGCAGTGGGACGCGCGGACCGCCGTGTCGCCGTACGGGTCCGGGGCGCTCGCGGGCTCCTCGCTCGGGCTCGACCCGCAGGCGGTGGCCGCCGACCTCGGCTTCGAGCACGGCTCCGCCGCCAACTCCATCGACGGCACGGCCTCCCGGGACTTCGCCGCCGAGTTCGCCTTCATCACCGCCATGATCGGCGTGAACCTCTCCCGGATCGCCGAAGAGGTCATCATCTGGAACACGAAGGAGTTCTCCTTCGTCACCCTGCACGACGCGTTCTCGACCGGCTCGTCGATCATGCCGCAGAAGAAGAACCCCGACATCGCGGAGCTCGCCCGTGGCAAGTCGGGCCGCCTCATCGGCAACCTGACCGGCCTCATGGCGACGCTCAAGGCCCTGCCCCTCGCCTACAACCGCGACCTCCAGGAGGACAAGGAGCCGGTCTTCGACTCCTGCGACCAGCTGGAGGTCCTGCTGCCCGCCTTCACCGGCATGATGGCCACCCTCACCGTCCACCGCGAGCGCATGGAGGAACTGGCGCCCGCCGGCTTCTCCCTCGCCACGGACATCGCCGAATGGCTGGTCAAGCAGGGTGTGCCGTTCCGCGTCGCCCACGAGGTCGCGGGCGAGTGCGTCAAGGAGTGCGAGGCACACGGCATCGAACTCGACCAGCTCACCGACGAGCAGTTCGCAAAGATCAGCCCGCACCTGACACCGGACGTCCGCACGGTCCTGAACGTCCCCGGCGCCCTGGCCTCCCGGGACGGCAGGGGCGGCACGGCTCCGTCGGCGGTGGCCGCGCAGCTGGCGGAGATCAAGACGGACGTGGCGGAGCAGCGCCGGTGGGCGGGCATCAGCCCGTCCGGCGTGTGAGGGCGAGCGCGAAGCGCGTTTCCAGCCCGTCTGGTGTCTGAGGAGGGGGCGTGGGGCGCGTTTCCAGTCTGTCTGGTGTCTGAGGAGGGGGCGTGGGGCGCGTTTCCAGCCTGTCCGGTGTCTGAGGACGAGGCGTGGGGCGCGTTTCCAGCCCGTCCGGTGTCCGAGGACGAGCACGGAGCGCAATCCCAGCCCGTCCGGCGCTTGAGGACCAGCGCGAAGCGCGTTTCCAGCCCGTCCGGCGCTTGAGGACGAGCGCGAAGCGCGTTTCCAGCCCGTCCGGCGTTTGAGGACGAGGCGCGGAGCGCCGATACGGGGTCTGGGGCGGAGCCCCAGGATCGCCGCGGGGGCGGGGCCCGGGACGCACCGTGAGCCCCCACCCCGCCCCCACCGCCCGCCGGGAGTTACGTTGAGGGAGTGCACGCGACCCGAGTGCACCCCTTCGCAGCGTGGAGCCCCCATGTCCTTCGCCCGCCTGGCCACAGCGACCACCCCCACCGCCCACCTGGGCGTGGGCCTCGCAGCCGTGGGCAGGCCCGGCTACATCACCCTGGGCAGGGAGGACGACCTCCCGCCCACCCGCAGCGTCGAGGCCCTCAGGGACCGCACCCTGGAACTCCTGGACGCCGCGTACGCCCTCGGGGTGCGCTACGTCGACGCGGCCCGCTCCTACGGCCGTTCGGAGGAGTTCCTCGCCGACTGGCTGCGCGTGCGGCCCGACGTCCGCGACGTGGTCGTGGGCAGCAAGTGGGGCTACACGTACACGGCCGACTGGCGCACCGACGCCGACGCGCACGAGGTCAAGGACCACAGCGTCGCCGCGTACGACCGCCAGCGCGCGGAGAGCGCCGCACTCCTCGGCGACCGCCTCGACCTCTACCAGATCCACTCGGTGACCCCGCAGAGCCCGGCGCTCACCGACAAGGAGCTGCACGCCAGGCTGGCCGACCTCGCGGACAGTGGCGTCACCGTCGGCCTCTCCGTGAGCGGTCCCGAGCAGGCCGCCGCGATCCGCGCGGCCCTCGACGTCACCGTGGGCGGCGAGTGCCTCTTCCGTACCGTCCAGGCCACCTACAACGCCCTGGAGACCTCGGCGGGCCCCGCCCTCGCGGAGGCACACGACGCCGGTCTCACCGTCCTGGTCAAGGAGGGCATGGCCAACGGCCGCCTCGCCGGGCCGCAGGCGCCCGAGGCCGTGCGCGCCGCCGCCGAGGCCACCGGGAGCGCCCCCGACGCCGTCGCGCTCGCCCTGGTCCTGCGGCAGCCGTGGGCGGGTGTCGTCCTCTCCGGGGCCGCCACCTCCGTACAGCTCGTGTCGAACCTGCACGCGGCGGCGGTCGACCTGGACGAGGAGCACACGGCCCGCCTCGCGGTGCTCGCGGAGGAGCCCACGGCGTACTGGGCCACACGCTCGGCCCTGCCCTGGCACTGATCAAGACCGCACGCGCTGCCCTGGCACCGACAGGGCCCCGCCCTCTCCCGTACCTGCCGTGAGACCCCGAGACCTCTCTTGAGACGAAAATGTCTCAAGTGGTCTATGGTTGTCTCATGTCAGTCGATCGCGACCAGGTGCTGCGCCGTGCCGCCGCCCAGCTCACCCGCAAGGGCTCCTCGACCATGGACGAGGTCGCCAGGGCCGCCCGCATCAGCCGCGCCACGCTGCACCGCCACTTCGCGGGGCGCGACGCGCTCATCCGCGCCCTGGAGGAGCTCGGCATCCAGGAGTGCGAGGCGGCCATGGGCGCGGCCCGGCTAGGCGAGGACAGCGCGCAGGACGCGCTGCGGCGCCTGATCAGGGAGATCGAGCCCGCGGCGGGCCTGCTCGCGTTCCTCGTCACGGAGAACCAGCTCTTCGAGGGCGACGCCCAGCACGAGGGCTGGGCCCGGCTCGACGTCCGGATCGCGGAGCTGTTCCGGCGCGGACAGGAGAGCGGCGAGTTCCGCATCGACCTGAGTGCCGCCTGGCTCACGGAGGCGCTGTACGGACTCGTCGGCTCCGGCGCCTGGGCCGTGCTCGACGGCCGCGTGGCGGCCAAGGACATCTCATACATGATCGCCGAGCTGCTGATCGGCGGCGCACAACGGAGAGTGGAATCATGACAGGCACCGAACAGCGCATACGGCCCCCGGAGGTGGCGCCGCACCCCGGCCGCTGGCTCGCCCTGGCCGTGCTCGTGCTGGCCGTGCTGCTCGTCGCGGTGGACGCGACCGTCCTCGGTCTGGCGACGCCGTACATCAGTGAGGACCTGAAGCCGTCCGGCACCCAGCTGCTGTGGATCGGTGACGTCTATTCGTTCGTGATCGCGGGCCTGCTCGTCTCGATGGGCAGCCTCGGCGACCGCATCGGCCGCAAGAAGCTGCTGCTCACCGGAGCCGTGGCGTTCGGCGCGGTGTCGGTGCTCAACGCCTACGCCACCACGCCCGAGCTGATGATCCTGGCGCGTGCGCTGCTCGGTGTGGCGGGCGCGACCCTGATGCCGTCCACCCTCGCGCTGATCCGGAACATCTTCCACGACCCGCGCGAGCGCAGCATCGCCGTCGGCGTGTGGGGCGCGATGGCGTCGGCGGGCGCGGCGGTCGGCCCGGTCGTCGGCGGCTTCCTGCTCGAGCACTTCTGGTGGGGCTCGGTCTTCCTGATCAACCTGCCCGTGATGGCGGTCCTCGTGCTCGTCGGCAGCAAGCTGCTGCCCGAGTCGAAGAACCCGGCGCCCGGTCCCTGGGACCTGATCAGCGTGGTGCTCTCGCTCATCGGCATGATCGCGGTCGTGTACGCCATCAAGGAGGCGGCGGCGCACGGCCTGCGCTGGGACGCCGTGGCGTCCGGCGTCATCGGCGCGGCCGCCCTGACCTGGTTCGGGCGCCGACAGCTCACGCTGCCCGCGCCGCTGTTGGACATGCGCCTCTTCCGCAACCGCGGGTTCTCGGCGGCCGTGCTCGCCGACCTGCTGACCATCCTCGGCCTGTCCGGGCTGATCTTCTTCCTCTCCCAGTTCCTGCAACTGGTGCAGGGCAGGGAGCCGTTCGAGGCCGGTCTCGCCGAACTGCCCGCGGCCGTGGGCGCGGTCACGGCGGGCCTGATCGCGGGCACGGTGGCGCGCCGGTACTCGGTGCGGGCGGTGGTCGCGGGCGGTCTCGCGGCGGTGGGCCTCGCGCTCGCCTCGCTGACCGTGCTGAGCCAGGAGACCGGCTATCCGCTGCTCGGCACGGCCCTGCTGGTCGTCGGTGCCGGCGCGGGCTTCGCCTTCACGGTGACCGCCGACGTGATCCTGTCCAGCGTGCCGAAGGAGCAGGCGGGCGCGGCGTCGGCCGTCTCGGAGACGGCGTACGAACTCGGCGCGGCCCTCGGTATCGCCCTGCTCGGCTCCGTCGTGACCGGCGTGTACCGCGACTTCACCGCACCGGCGGGCACCCCGGCCGACGCGGCGTCAGCGGCCCACGACTCCCTCGGCGGCGCCGTCGAGGCGGGCACGGGCCTCCCGGCCCACCAGGCCGAGCCTCTGCTCGCCGCAGCCCAGGACGCCTTCGTGGACGGCCTCCGCCTGGCGGCGGGCGCGGGCGCCGCGGTCCTCCTGGCGACGGCGGCAGCGGCCTGGTACCTCCTGAAGGGCCAGAAACTGGAAGACACCATCGAACACTGACACTCAGCCGGGGAACACCTGCTCGCGGCCGCCCCCGGCTGAGCCACAGCCGCCCCTCGCCGGCGGCAGCCACCCCCCCGCTGTGGGCAGGCGTTCCGCACGGCGGAACGGGTGGGCACAGCCCCCCGACGCCGGGTGCCGACAATGGAAGCGCCCGCCCCGGCGCCGGGGAAAACCCTCAACGCCGGTGCGGGCGAGCACACCGGGAAAAAACCCGGGCGGAGCCTACGCGGCCTTGGCCTTGGTGGCGTACATGTCCACGTACTCCTGCCCGGAGAGCAGCATGACCTCGGTCATCACCGAGTCGGTCACGGCCCGCAGCACATAGCGGTCACGCCCCATCCCGTCGTACCGGGAGAACTCCATGGCGGCGCCGAACCGCACGGTCACCTTCCCCGGACGGGGCAACCCCTTGCCCCCGGGCTGCAACTTGTCCGTGCCGATCATCGCGAACGGCACCACCGGCGCCCCGGTCATCAGGGTCAGCCGGGCGATCCCCGTACGGCCGCGGTACAGCCGCCCGTCGGGGGAGCGGGTGCCTTCCGGATAGATGCCGAAGACCTTGCCGTCGTCGAGGATGCGGCGCCCGGTCATCAGGGCGGCCACCCCGCCGCGACCCCCGTCGCGGTCCACGGGAATCATGCCGACGCCGGTGAAGAACCAGGCCATGAGGCGGCCCTTGAGGCCCTTGCCGGTGACGTACTCGTCCTTGCCGATGAAGTACACGGGCCGGTCGCAGACCAGCGGCATGATCATCGAGTCGATGAACGTCAGATGGTTTCCGGCCAGAATGACGGGGCCGTCACCGGGGATGTTCTCTGCGCCTTCGACCCGCGGGCGGAACATCAGGCGCAAGATCGGTCCAAGCACTGCCTTGATGAGCGCTAGACGGGACAACAGGTCCTCCGGTGTCAACGGGTCGACGACGAGTCTGTGCAGGTGAGGACCATACTCGCGGGCCCCCGTCGATTGCACATCGGGTTCATGCGACCGATACGCAGAGTTGACCTGTTTTTGCTCGCTGCTGCCCCCGCGAGGACCTCACAGTGACGACGTTATCGCTGTGCGAACTGCGTGGCTTGTCCGAGTGGTGCTTCTCACTCCGGGTTCCCCTTACGGCTGGAAGTCCGCTGGCGTTCCCGAGCCGGGGCGTACGCGCCGTCCGCACCGCCGCCGCGGGCGGGTGAGCCCGCGGGGTCACGGGTGCCCCCTGCCGCGAGACGTACACACGGCTCCGCCGCCCCCGAACGTGAGCGCGCTCGACACGCGGCGTCAGCCTTGCGTTCCGCCCCCGGCCTCCCTTTCGTCACATGATCACACCTACGATCGTGCCGCTTTGTCAGGTGCAAGGCGGCACACGGCAGTACCCGCGGTACACAGGGAGGAGCGCGCAATGGCGACGCAGGAATCGGGGCGACGGGGGACGGGCACGAGTCCGGGGCGGCGCGCGGTGCTCGGGGCCGCGGTCCTCGGGGCGGGCGCGGCGGCCATGGGGGCGCCCGGCGTGGCGAGAGCCGGTGAGCGGCACGGTCACGGCCACGGCGGACACCGGGACCTGCCGGTGCCGACCGTCGTCGCGCACCGCGGCGCGAGCGGCTACCGGCCCGAGCACACCATCGGCTCGTACCAACTCGCCCTGGACATGGGCGCGCACGTCATCGAGCAGGACGTGGTCCCCACCAAGGACGGCCATCTCGTATGCCGTCACGAGAACGACATCACCGGTACGACGGACGTGGCCGCGCACCCCGAGTTCGCGGGCCGCAAGACCACCAAGACCGTCGACGGGGCCAAGCTCACCGGCTGGTTCACCGAGGACTTCACGCTCGCCGAGCTGAAGACGCTGCGCGCCAAGGAGCGCATCCCCGGGACCCGTCAGCACAACACCCTCTACGACGGCCGCTGGCAGGTGCCCACCCTCGAAGAGGTGTTCCGCTGGGCGGAGAAGGAGGGGCGCCGCCGCGGCAAGCGCGTCTGGCTGCACATCGAGACCAAGCACCCCACCTACTTCCGGAAGCTCGGCCTGGGTCTCGAGGAGCCGCTGGCCAAGCTGCTCCGCCGCTACGACCGGCACCACAGGAACTCCCCGAACTTCCTTCAGTCCTTCGAGCCGAGCAGCATCCAGCGCCTGCACAAGCTCGTCGGCGCGCCCGGCGTCGTCCTGCTGTCCTCGGCCTCCTCGCGCCCGTGGGACTTCGTGGAGGCGGGCGACCCGCGCACCGTCGCCGACCTCGTCACGCCCAAGGGCCTCAGCTGGATAGCCTCCTACGCCAAGGGCATCGGCCCCACCCTCGACCTGGTCATCCCCAAGGGCCCCGACGGCAAGCTGCAGAAGCCGACCACCCTGGTCCGCGACGCGCACGCCAAGGGCCTGCTCCTGCACCCCTACACGATGCGGAACGAGAACACCTTCCTGCCCGCCGACTTCAAGAAGGGCACGGACCCGAACGCGTACGGCGACGCCTTCGGCGCGTTCAAGGCGTACTTCGCCACCGGCATCGACGGGATCTTCTCCGACAACCCGGACACGGCGCTGCTCGCCGCCGCGGACTTCGCCGGCCACTGACCCGCCCGTCCGGTCCGGCGCCGTCCTGTCAACAGGGGCGCGCCGGGTCCCGGTTGGGGTGAGGCGCGGCCGTTCCGGAAACCCGTACCGGAACGGCCGCGTCCACGTCGGCATGACCCCTTCGCTCTCCTTCGACCCGGTCGTCGCGGACCTCGTCGTCGCCCTGCGGCCGCTGCTCACGGCCGAGGTCTCCGCCGAGGCGCTCGGCAGCGGCACCGACCCCGGCGACATCGAGCAGGCGGTCTGGCTGCGCCTGCTCGAACACCTCGACGCATCGGGGCCGCCGGCCGACCCGCCGGCCTGGCTCCGCGCCGCCGTCCGCGACGAGGCGCGCCGCACCCGCGGCACCGCCCGCCGGGAGCGGCCCTATGCCACCGAGCCCGCCGACCCCCGCGGCGGCCCGGAGCAACGGGCGCTGCGCGCCGACCGGGACCGTTCGTTGTACGCCGCCGTGCGCAGACTGCCCGGCCGCTGCCCGCGTCTCATGTTTGCGCTTCTGTCGCCCAAGGACCTCACTTACCGCGAAATCGCAGGGGAGTTGGGAATGTCACAAGGATCCTTGGGACCGGAACGTTCCCGTTGCCTGGGATGCCTGCGCAGAATGCTCGCGCAAGAGGTTGCGACTCCTGACCCTTGGGGAAAGGAGTGAGGGACAACCGGCGGAGCAGGTGAGCGGGAGGCATGCACACATGGGCATGAGCGTGACCATCTCGGAGGCGGCGGCCGACGGCCGGACCGCCGAACAGATCCTCAAACTGCAGTACCTCTGCTACCAGAGCGAGGCCGAGCTGTACGGCGACTACTCCATCGAGCCGCTGACGCAGAGCCTGGACTCCATCAGGGCCGAGCTGGAGGCGGGCAGCGTCCTGGTGGCGCGCCTCGGCGAGGAGGTGGTGGCGTCCGTGCGCGGCACGGTCGACGCGGAGGGCACCGCCCGCATCGGCAAGCTCATCGTGCACCCGCGGATGCAGCGGCACGGCCTGGGCGGCCGGCTCCTGAACGCCATCGAGCTGCGGCTCGGCGGGGACGGCTCCGCCAAGCGCTTCGAGCTGTTCTCCGGCCACCGCAGCGAGAGCAATCTCCAGCTCTACCGCAAGCACGGCTACGCGCCGGTGTCCACCCGGCGCGTGGACGACCGGCTCACGGTCGTCACCCTCTCCAAGGACGCGGCGGCGGGCGCCTACGTGACCAGCGCCTAGTCCCGCGCCGGGCCCTCGGACTCCGGCGGGCCGCCCTGGCTGCGCGACGTGCGCAGCCAGAACACCGCGGTCACCGGCAGCAGCACCGGGATGAACAGATAGCCCATGCCGAAGTCCGACCAGACCGTGGCGTCGGGGAACGCGGAGGGCTCCGCGAGGGTCCAGGTCCCGACGGCGAGCACCCCGACCAGCTCGGCGGCGCAGCACACCAGCGCCGCCTTGCGGGCCGTCTCCCCGCCGCGTACGAGCGAGTACGTGATGAAGCCGTAGACCACACCGGCGATCGCGGACAGCGTGTACGCGAGCGGGGCCTTGTGGAAGTCCGTCGAGATCTGCACGGCCGAGCGCGACACGGCGCCGACGACCATCACGCCGTACAGCCACACGAGCAGGATGCCGGGACCGCGGATCAGCTTCTGCCGGGAGCGGGGTCCGTCGTCCGTCACCGTCACCTCAGCCTCCCCAGATGTCGTAGAGCCGTACTTCGAGGACGGCGAGGACCACGCCGCCCGCGGCGACGGTCCCCGAGCCCCAGCGGCTGCGCTCGGCGAGCGACATGAAGCCGGCCGCCGGCACGCACGCGAACGAGCCGACGAGATACGCCACGAAGATCGTCGTGCCCTGCTCGGGGTCCTCGCCCCGCGCGAGCTGGACGATGCCGACGATCAGCTGCACGAGCGCGAGCAGGGTGACCACACCCATGCCGATGAAGTGCCAGTCCTTCGTCGGCTGGTCCCGGTACGCGGCGAATCCGCACCAGGCCGCGAGCGCGAGCGCGGCCACGGAGGTCGCGACGGTCAGGGCAACGAGCATGCCGAGACCCTATTACGGGCCAAAAGGCCCGGTGTGCTCGGCCCCGGGGGCCCGGCATCCACAGGTGGACGCCACCGTGGCGTTGACCACAACGCGCCCGGCGTCCGAGCTGTCCGCCGACGTCGTGGTGCCGCTCCTCTCGGCGGTGTCCGCGCAGGCCACGGCGGGTGGAGCGGAGATCGTCGCGGGTCCCTGAGCGAGGGCGAGAAGGGGTGGGACCGCGCCTTTCGACGCCCTGTGGTGTCCACTCCTTGTCCGCTATACGGACAGCGGTGGTGGGACGCGAGCGCACGCGTGTTTTACTGGTCCGCATGACCACGACGAGCAGCCGCACCCTTGCGACCGAGGCGATCACGACGCCCGGTGCTCGTTGTATGTGTCGAATGTGCGCCTTCTGAGGGCCCCCGCACCACTGAGAGCCTCGCGCCCCGAAGCGAAGCCGCTGTGCCCCGCCACTACGCCACGTACGCCACAGAAGTCACGTACGCACCGTAGGAAGCGAGCCCGCCCCGCGCACACGTCCTCCGGTTCCTCCCGACATCGCGAGAACCGTGCCGCGTTCCGAACGAATGCCCCGTGCCCCGGCGACACCCCGCCGCGCACTCGACAGTGACGGAAACCCCAGTGATCACCACTTCCGGCCTTACCAAGGTCTACCGCTCACGCGGTCGTGAAGTAACCGCCCTCGACGGAGTCGATCTCCATGTGCGCGAAGGCGAGGTGTACGGCGTCATCGGCCAGTCCGGTGCCGGCAAGTCCTCGCTGATCCGCTGCGTGAACCTGCTCGAGCGCCCCACCTCCGGCACCGTGACCGTGGCCGGCCAGGACCTCACCGCCCTCGCGGGCCGCGGCCCGCGCGCCGGCAAGGAACTGCGCACCGCCCGCAACCGCATCGGCATGGTCTTCCAGCACTTCAACCTGCTGTCCTCGCGCACCGTCCAGGCCAATATCGAGCTGCCGCTTGAGATCCTCGGCCTGTCCGGCAAGGAACGCTCCCGCAAGGCCCTCGAACTGCTCGACCTCGTCGGCCTCGCCGACAAGGCGGGGTCCTACCCGGCCCAGCTCTCCGGCGGCCAGAAGCAGCGCGTCGGCATCGCCCGCGCCCTGGCGGGCGAGCCGAAGGTGCTGCTCTCCGACGAGGCGACCAGCGCCCTCGACCCCGAGACCACCCGCTCCATCCTGGGGCTCCTGCGCGACCTCAACCGCGAGCTGGGTCTCACCGTGCTGCTGATCACGCACGAGATGGAGGTCGTCAAGTCGGTCTGCGACTCGGCCGCGCTGATGGAGCGGGGCCGGATCGTGGAGTCCGGGACCGTCACCGAACTGCTCGCCACCCCCGGCTCGCAGCTCGCCGCGGCGCTCTTCCCGGTCAGCGGCGACGCCACCGGCGCCGACCGCACCGTCGTCGACGTGACCTTCCACGGCGACGCCGCCACCCAGCCGGTCATCTCCCAGCTCTCGCGCACGTACAACATCGACATCTCGATCCTCGGCGCCGCGATGGACACCGTCGCGGGCAGGCAGGTCGGCCGCATGCGCATCGAGCTGCCCGGCCGCTTCGAGGAGAACGTCGTCCCCATCGGCTTCCTGCGCGAGCAGGGCCTCCAGGTCGACGTCGCCGGTGACACGCCCGCCGGGATCCCCGCGCAGGACGGCCCGGCCGCCGGCGCGAGTGCCGCCACGCTGGTGAAGGAAGGTGCCAAGTGACCTGGTCGGAGATGCAGCCCCTGCTGGAGCAGGCCTGTTGGGACACCCTCTACATGGTCGGCTGGTCGGCACTCGTCGCCGTCGCCGCCGGGCTGCCGCTCGGTCTGCTCCTGGTCCTCACCGACCGCGGCGGACTGCTGCAGAACACGGTCGTGAACAAGGTGATCGGGCAGGTCGTGAACATCGGCCGCTCGATGCCCTTCATCATCCTCATGGTCGCCCTGATGGGCTTCACCCGCTCCATCGTCGGCACCACCATCGGCCGCGAGGCCGCGATCGTGCCACTGGCGATCAGCGCCATCCCGTTCTTTGCGCGCCTGGTCGAGACGGCCGTGCGCGAGGTCGACCACGGCCTGGTCGAGGCCGTGCAGTCGATGGGCGGCAACACCTGGACGATCGTCCGCAAGGTCCTCGTACCCGAGTCCCTGCCGTCGCTGATCTCGTCCACCACGACCACGATCGTCGCCCTCATCGGCTACTCGGCGATCACCGGCACCGTCGGCGCCGGCGGCCTCGGCGACCTCGCGGTCCGCTACGGCTACCAGCGCTTCGAGACCGAGCTGATGTGGATCACCGTCGGCATCCTCGCCGTGGTCATCTCGATCATCCAGTTCGCCGGGGACTACGCCGCCCGGAGGCTGCACCGGCGCGGCGGCCACTCCGGCGCCGCGCCCCGGCTCAAGCTGCTCCGTGCCAAGCCCGCCGCGGAGACCACCCCGGAGTCCGCCGCGCCGGTGAAGACCGCTTCCTGAGTTCCCCTTCCTGCGGCGCTCCTCCCGAGTTCCCAGGCACCACCCCGCACCACCACCGCGGGGGTGTACCACCCATGGAGAAAGGCACTTTTCGTGCGTAACACCATCAAGATCACCGCCGCTGTCCTGGCCACCGGAGCCCTCACCCTCGGGCTCACCGCCTGCTCCGACAAGGGCTCCGACAAGGACGGCCCGCTCGTCGTCGCCGCCACCCCGACGCCCCAGGGCCAGATCCTCGACTACGTCAAGAAGAACCTGGCGAAGAAGGCGGGCCTGGACCTGGAGGTGAAGGAGTTCACCGACTACGTCACGCCCAACACCGCCACGCAGCAGGGCGAGGTCTTCGCGAACTACTTCCAGCACAAGCCCTACCTGGACGACTTCAACAAGAAGAACAAGACGGATATCGTTCCCGTCCCGGGCGCCACGGTGCACCTGGAGCCGCTCGGCGTCTACTCCAAGAAGATCAAGAAGCTCGACGAGCTGAAGAAGGGCGCCACGGTCGCCGTCCCGAACGACACGACCAACGAGGCCCGCGCCCTGAAGCTGCTCGCCGACAACGGCCTCCTGAAGCTCAAGGAGGGCGTCGGCTTCGCGGCCACGCCGAAGGACATCGTCGACAACCCGCGCGGCCTGAAGTTCAAGGAGCTGGAGGCCGCCGCCCTGCCGCGCACCATCAAGGACGTCGACGCCGCGGTGATCAACGGCAACTACGCCCTGGAGGCCGACCTCAGCCCGGCGAAGAACGCCCTCGCCGCCGAGAAGGCCGAGGGCAACCCGTACGGCAACTTCCTCGCCGTGAAGAAGGGCGACGAGGACGACCCGCGCGTCAAGAAGCTCGTCAAGCTCCTCACCTCGCCCGAGGTCAAGAAGTTCATCGACGACAAGTACGACGGTGCCGTCGTCGCGGCGTTCTGACATGCGCCGCAGCGTCGCCGCGGCGGCCGGGGCCCTTGCCCTGTCGCTCGGTCTGACCGCCTGCGGTTCGGGCTCCGGCTCCGACGGCGACACGCTCGTCGTCGGAGCCACCCCGACCCCGGCCGGCGAAGTCCTCGCCCACATCCAGCAGAACCTGGCGAAGAAGGAGGGCCTGGACCTCCAGGTGCGGGAGTTCACGGACTATGTGACGCCCAACACCGCGCTCCAGGAGGGCTCCCTCGACGCCAACCTCTACCAGCACAAGCCCTACCTCGACGACTTCAACAAGTCCAAGAAGACGGACCTGGTACCGGTCACCGAGGTGTACCTGCCCCCGATGGGCGTGTACGCGGACAGCGGCAAGAAGCTGAAGGACGTGGCGGAGCTGCGCTCCGGTGCGACCGTCGCCGTACCCAACGACACCACCAACGAGGGCAGGGCACTCGAACTGCTCGCCTCCAAGGGCGTGATCGAGCTGAAGAAGGGCACGGGCGCGAACGCCACCCCCGAGGACATCGCGGCCAACCCCAAGAAGCTCACCATCAAACCCCTGGAGCCCGCGCAGCTCCCGCGTTCCCTCAAGGACGTCGACGCGGCCGTCATCAACAACAACTTCGCGCTCGACGCGGGCCTCAGCCCGAAGCAGGACGCAGTCCTCCTCGAGTCCGTGAGGAACAACCCGTACAACAACGTCCTCGCCGTCAAGAAGGGCCACGAGGACGACCCGAAGGTCCGCAAGCTGGTCAAGCTGCTGCGATCGCCCGAGGTCAGGCAGTTCATCGAGGACAAGTACAAGGGGTCGGTCCTGCCGGTCACGGCGGGCTGACCCACCCTCGTGCGCCGTCCCCGCCCCCGGGGTCCGCTCCGCGCGCCGGAGCGGACCCCGTGGTGCGTCTTCGCGCCGTCATGCTGCATGCTATGCACTTCAGCAGGCCTGGAGGTCCATGAGGCCCTTGACGACTCACGGAACGACAGGCCCATGAAGGTTATGGAGCGGCGCATGACTACAGCCTCGGGGTTCCCCGACATCTCCCTCAGTACGGAGCGGTTGGTGCTGCGCCCGTTCGAGGACGCCGACGTCACCGCCTACGCGGAAATGATGAACGACGAGCTCGTCACCGCCTGGACCGCCGCGCCCCAGCCCTACACCGAGGCCGACGCCCGCGACTGGATCACCCGCCTCGCCCCCGCCGAACGCGCCGAGGGCCGCGGAATCGTTCTGGCGGTGACCGAGTTCCTCACCCAGCGCCTGGTGGGCACCGTACGCGTGGGCCGCACCGACTGGCGGGTGCGCTCCGGCGAGCTCAGCTACGTCACCGCCCCCTGGGCCCGCGGCGAGGGCTACGCCTCCGAAGCCGCCCTCGCCACCGCTCAGTGGCTCTTCCACGATCAGAAGTTCGAACGTGTCGAGCTGCGTACGGCCGCCGACAACACCGCCGCCCAGCAGGTGGCCCAGAAGATCGGCTGCATCAGCGAGGGCGTCCTGCGCGGCGCCTGGATAGCACGTGTCAGGAACGGCGGCGACCCGCTCGGCGGCTGGATCGACCTGCGCACCGACCTCATCGTCTGGAGCCTGCTCCCCGAGGACCTGGAGGGCGTGACGGACCCGCTCGCGGAGAGCGGGTACACGGCGTTCTCCGACTGGAACTGACGTCGGCGGAAAGGGAACACAGCCCGTCCGGCGTTTGAGGACGAGGCCCGAAGGGCCGACAGGGGGAAAGGGGCGAAGCCCCATGGTGTCGGCACCAGGTACGCTCCGTCTGGCCGCACGCGGCCATCCCGCACCGTACGACCCAACCTCCACCCCGACCTCCAGGAGACAGACGACCATGGCCGACCGGGTCACGGTGATCGGCTGGGACGGCTCGCCGCTGACGTCCGCGGCGCGCGCGGCCCTCGGCGCCGCGACGCTGGTGGCGGGCGCCGCCCACCACCTCGCCCTGCCCGAGGTCCCCCGGACCGCCGAACGCGTCCGGCTCGGCAGCGTCGGCCTCGCCGCCCGCCGCATCGCCGCCCACCGGGGCACCGCGGTCGTCCTCGCGGACGGCGACCCCGGCTTCTTCGGCGTCGTACGCACGCTGCGCGCCCCCGAGTTCGGCCTGGAGGTCGAGGTGGTGCCCGCCGTCTCCGCCGTCGCCCAGGCCTTCGCCCGCGCCGGAATGCCCTGGGACGACGCCCAGGTCGTCGTCGCCCACCGCCGCACCCTGCGCCGCGCCGTGAACGTGTGCCGCGCCTACAGCAAGGTCGCCGTGCTCACCTCGCCCGGCGCCGGGCCCGCCGAACTCGGCCTGCTCCTCGAAGGCGTCCTCCGCACCTTCGTCATCTGCGAGGAACTCGGCACCGAGCGCGAACGGGTCAGCGTCGTCACCTCCGACAAGGCCGCCGACCACACCTGGCGCGACCCGAACGTCGTCATCGTCATCGGAGGCACCGGGACGCGTGGTGGCCCCGGTGGCCCCGGAACTCCGGGCGGTCCCGGCGGCCCCGGTGGTCCCGGAAACGGCGGCGGCGCCGGGGGATCCGGCGGCACCGGCCCCCACGACGGCTGGATCGCCGGCCGCGAGCCCGCCACGGAGCCCCGCGGCTGGGCGCTGCCCGCGGCGAGCTACGGCGGCGAACAGGAACTCGGCGAGGGCGAGACCGACCGCATCCGCTCCGCCCAACTCGCACGGCTCGGCCCGCGCGTGGGCGACCTCGTCTGGGACATCGGCTGCGGCACCGGCGCCTTCGCCGCTGAGGCCGCCCGCTTCGGCGCCGCCGTCATCGCCGTCGACCGCGACCCGGACGCCTGCGCCCGTACGACCGCCGCCGTGCGCCGCTTCGGCGTGCACGCCCAGATCGTGCACGGCTCCGCGCCCCACGTCCTGGAGAACCTGCCCGAGCCGGACGTCGTCCGCGTCGGCGGCGGGGGAGTGGCCGTGGTGTCCGCCGTCGCCGACCGCCGCCCCGAGCGCATCGTCACGCACGCCGCCACCCGCGACGACGCCGAACTCCTCGGCCGTGACCTCTCCGAGCATGGGTACGCCGTCGAGTGCGCCCTGCTGCAGTCCGTCGAGCTCGACACCCGCGCCTGGACGGAGCGGAAGCGGACCGTCGCCTTCCTGGTCTCGGCCCTGCTTCTCGACCGCACGCCCTGACCCTCACGAGCCCCCCGCCGCGCCGTGCGCGGTAGGCTGGCCGATCGTTGTGCCGCACGTGGGCGCCCGGCGATTCATCAGTCCGTGTCAGTCAAAGTCCGGAAAGCTCGCCCGCTTTGGGGGGTGCGTGTGGTACGGCGGACCGCGAGGCGCGCGACGTGGCGCAGTCCACAGCGGACCGTGGCCGATCAAGCTGCCACGGCGGCGGTGCTACCGCGACAATGCCTGTGGTCCGTACGCGGTGCGTGCCGCGCGGCACGTGCGCTCGTTGTGGATGACGGGCGGTCAAAGAAGGACTAACCGATGGGCGAGGGGTACGCATGACCGACACCGGCCAGGTCCCGGGTGAGGGACTGCCGGAGAGCGCAGGCAGGGTGGAGCAGCCGGGCGTCCCCGCGCCGGCCGCGTACACCTTCCTCGACCCTTCCGACAACCCCGCCGAGGACGACGACCTGCTGCTGATGCCGGGTGCCCAGGGCGCGTGGAGCGAGGCGCAGGTGCCGCAGGTGCCGCAGGGGCCGCAGGGGCGGCAGGGTGCGCCCGTGCGGGCTGGCGCCGGGGCGGCTCGGCCCGCTGGCGGTGCCGCTGGCGCTGGCGCTGTCGGTGCCGGTGCGGCTGGCGCTGCCGGTGCCGCTGGCGCGCAGGCCGGGCAGCAGCCGGGCGCCGCCCACCCGAACGCCGGGGCGGCTGCCGTCGGGCGGGCTCTCGCTGCCGACGGGCAGGGGGGGCGGTCGGGGTTTGCCCAGGTCCAGGGTGGTTCCGCGCAGCAGGGTGGTTCCGCGCAGCAGGGTGGCTCCGAGCAGCAGGTGCGGGACGCCGGGGCGCAGGTTGGTGACCCCGGTCAGCAGGCCGAGGGTGTCGCGCAGCAAGCGGGTGGCTCCGGGCAGGTTGCGGTCGGAGTTGCGCAGCAGGTGGGTGGTCCCGCGCACCAAGCTGCCAAGGCCGTGCAGCAGGCAGCCGGGTCCGCGCAGGATGTGGCCGGAGCCGCGCCGCAGGTGGGCGGTCCCGCGCACCAAGCTGCCAAGGCCGCGCAGCAGGCAGCCGCCTCCGCGCAGCAGACGCCCGCGCCCGAGCATGCGGTGGTCGGTCAGGAGCAGGCCGTGCATCAGCCCGGCCCCCACGAGACCTCCGGTCGAGACAGCGGCTCCGTCGACCTCACCGGGATGAACCTGCCCGGCGGCCACGGCACCAGGCCCGCGTCGCACGACAACGGCGCCGCCCCCGCCACGCACCAGAACCCCGTCCGGCGCCCGCTGCACCGCGGCCCGGCCGCGCCCGCGGTCCCCGACGGCTCCGCGAGCCCCGTCCGCTCCCTGGCCGACCGGGGCCCCGCGAGCGGCGCACCGCACCCCATGCCCGTACGGCACGCGGGCCCGCCTACGAGCGGCCCGGAGTACCTCGACGTCCCGCGCGACGACGCGGCCGCCGTCCTGCCGGGGCCCCAGCTCGGCGAGATCCCGCCGCAGGGCGCCGCCCCGTGGTCACCGCAGCCGCAGGAACCCCAGCGTCTACCAGCAGAAACGGTCGTCCCGGCAGGCGCAGAGGGCTCGCTGGTCACAGCGGCCACACCCGTATCGGAGGCTGCGGTCGACGGCGCTGTCGTGACGGAAGCCACGGCTCCGGCGGACGGCTCCGCTCCGGGCACCCCGGTGGACGGCTCCGCTCCGGGCACCCCGGAGGCATCGGAAGCACCCGCCGCCGAGGACACCCCGCACACGCCCCCGGGAGCAGAGGGCTCCGCCCCGGCGTACGAGGAGCCGACCGCGCACGCCCCGCAGGACCTCGCCACGGCAGTGGACGGTGCCGAGGCGAGCGCAAGCGCGGGCGTGGGCGCGAACACCGGCCCCGGTGTGACCGAACCCGGTGCTGCCACCACGGCTGATGTTCCTGACGCCGCAGGTCAGGGCGCCGTGGTGCCCTCCTCAGCCGCGGAGCCCTCAGCCGCGGAGCCCGCGGCGACGGCCACGCCCGAGCCCGCCCCGGAAGGCGCCGCTCCGCTCCCGCACGAGGCACCCGCAGTCCACCAGGCTTCCGCAGCCCACGAAGCACCCGCAGTCACGGCCCCCGCAGCCGCCGACCCCGCGCCCGCCGCGACCGCAGCCGCCGACCCGGTCGACCCGGCCACCCCGGTGGCAGCAGCAGCCCCGAGCACGCCCGCAACCGTCCCCACCCCGCCTGGCCCGCCCGTCGCGCCCGGCCCGCCCGGCGCGCAAGCCGACGGACAGAGCGCTCGGGCCGCCCACACCCCTCCGCAGCACGCCGTCGCGCCGCAGGCCCCCGACGCCGCGCAGCCGTGGCCCGACGCGTACACCGCGCAGGGACCGCACCTCGCGGGCGCCGGACTGCCGGACGCCGCAGGGCAGGCCTTCGCGGCCCAGGCCCCCGCGCCCCTCGGCCAGTTCGTGCCGGTCGAGGGCTCGGTGCCGACCACACCGCACCTCGCGCCGACACCGCCGAGCCCCCTCTCCGTACCGCCGGAGTACTTCACGCCGGAGCCGGAGGCCGCAGGCGACGGCCCCGACGCCCCGGCACAGCAGACCGCCGACGCCGACCGGGACCCCGCAGCCGTACCGGCGGGCGGGCTCCCGGAGCAGGCCGAGGCCGCGCCGGACACCCGGCCGGGAGCGGACTCCGCACCCGATGCCACCCCCGACGCCGGGCAGCAGCCCGCAGCCACCGTGCCCGCACCCCGCGACGGAGACCGGCCCACGGCCGGACCCGCAGGGGCGGCACCCGCACCCGTCGACGCGGCGGAGGACGGTTCGCCGTTCCCGTCCGCCCCGGCGACGACCGACCCCGACGAGCCGATGCACGCACCTCACCCGGCCGGACCCACCGACCCCGCGCACCAGTCCGGACAGCAGCCCGCTCCGGCCGTCCTCATCGAGGACGGACCCGAGGACCTGACGGACCTGACGGCGCCCGCCGCCCCGGCGGACACGGACGGCGGCCCCGAGCCCCTGCCGCTCACCACCGACACGGTGGATCCAGCAGTCCCGGCAGACGCCGCAGCCGCGACGGACGCGAACGCGACAGACGTAAACGCGACAGACGCGAACGCACCAGCGGACGCGGCAGACGCAACACACGCAACACACGCAACACACGCACCAGACACCACAAAAGCAGCGGGCGCAGCGGACACAGCAGCCGCCAGCGCGACCGACGCCGCAGCCCCGGACACCGCCGAGGCCGAGACCGAGACCGAGGCCGAGGACGCCGCAAGCGTGGCGAACACGGCGGTGGCGGCCGGTGCCCTGCGCGAAGCGGGCGAGGAGCCCGCCGCAGACACCCCGGAGCAGGCAGCGCAAGCAGCGCAGGCAGCGCAGGCCGAGCAGGCAGCAGCGCAGGCAGCGCCGGCAGCGCAGACCGAGCAGGCAGCCCAGGCAGCGCAGGCCGAGCCCCCTGCCCCTGACTCCCTCGCGGCCGACCCCGACGAGGCCGAGCCCCTCCCCGCCGACGGCTCCGTGGAACCCCTCGCCGACGGCTCCGTGGAACCCCCCGCTCCGGGCTACGCCGACGCCGAGCGCGAGGCCGTGCTCCGTGTGATGCGCGAGCGCCGCGACATCCGCAACGGCTTCCGCGGCGACCCGATCCCGCACGAGGTCCTGCTCCGCGTCCTGGAGGCCGCCCACACGGCACCCTCCGTCGGGCACTCCCAGCCGTGGGACTTCGTGGTCATCAAGTCCGCCGAGACCCGGCGCACCATGCACGAACTGGCCCAGCGGCAGCGCGAGGCGTACGCCAAGTCGCTGCCCAAGGGCCGCGCCAAGCAGTTCAAGGAACTGAAGATCGAGGCCATCCTCGACACCCCGGTGAACATCGTCGTCACCGCCGACCCCACCCGCGGCGGCCGCCACACCCTCGGCCGGCACACCCAGCCGCAGATGGCCCCGTACTCCTCGGCGCTGGCCGTCGAGAACCTGTGGCTCGCCGCCCGCGCCGAGGGCCTCGGCGTCGGCTGGGTCAGCTTCTTCGACGAGCGCGAGATGGTGCGCGCCCTCGGCCTGCCGGAGCACCTGGAGGTCGTCGCGTACCTGTGTGTCGGGTACGTGGACGAGTTCCCGGAGGAGCCGGAGCTGATGCAGGCGGGCTGGTCCAAGCGGCGCCCGCTGTCCTGGGTCGTGCACGAGGAGACGTACGGCCGCCGCGCGCTGCCCGGCGAGGACCCGCACGACCTGCTCGCCGAGACCGTGAGCAACATCCGTCCGCTGGACGCCAAGGCGCTCGGCGAGGCGTGGGAGCGGCAGAAGCGGATGACGAAGCCCGCGGGCGCCCTCGGCATGCTGGAGATCATCTCCGCGCAGCTGTCCGGCCTGTCCCGGATGTGCCCGCCGCCGATTCCGGAGCCCGCCGCCGTAGCGATCTTCGCGGGCGACCACGGCGTGCACGCCCAGGGCGTGACCTCCTGGCCCCAGGAGGTTACCGGCCAGATGGTCGCCAACTTCCTCGGCGGCGGCGCGGTCTGCAACGCCTTCGCCAACCAGGTCGGCGCCGAGGTCTGCGTCATCGACGTGGGCGTGGCCGGTGAACTCCCCGCGACGCCCGGCCTGCTGCCGCGCAAGATCCGGCCCGGCACGGCCGACATGACGACCGGCCCCGCCCTCACCCGCGAGGAGGTGAAGGCCGCCATCGAGGTGGGCATCGAGACCGCCCGCGACCTGGTCGCGGCCGGGAACAAGGCGCTGCTCACCGGCGAGATGGGCATCGCCAACACCACGGCGTCCGCGGCCCTCATCTCCGTCTACACCGACACCGACCCCGTCGAGGTCACCGGACGCGGCACGGGCATCAACGACGAGATGCACGCCCGCAAGGTCGAGGTCGTCCGCCGCGCCCTGGACCTGCACCAGCCGGACCCGGCCGACCCCGTCGGCGTGCTCGCGGCCATCGGCGGCCTGGAGCACGCCGCGATGGTGGGGCTGCTCCTCGGCGGTGCCTCGCTGCGCACCCCCGTCATCCTGGACGGTGTGAGCGCGGGCGCCGCGGCCCTGGTCGCCCGCGCCATCGCCCCCGAGGTCCTCGCGGCCTGCATCGCGGGCCACCGCAGCGCCGAGCCCGGCCACGTCGCCGCCCTGAACAAGCTGGGCCTGCGCCCCCTGGTCGACCTGGACCTGCGTCTCGGCGAGGGCACGGGCGCGCTGCTCGCCCTGCCGGTCGTCCAGAGCGCCGCCCGTGCCATGCACGAGGTCGCGACGTTCGACTCGGCGGGCGTCACCGAGAAGTAGCCCTCGGCCGGGCGGGAGTGGGGCCGGTGCGCCTCGGGCCCTGCCGTGGGACCCCCTCCGGGTGACGGAGGGGGTCCCGCGGTGGGACCGAGCACCGGCCCCACTCCCGCCCTACGCTGAAGCAACCTCTAAAATCCGCACGTCAGGGCCGCTCCAGAGCCGTAGCGCCCATCGCCCCGCGCCGACGAGGAGCCGCACCGTCATGGCCGAACACCCCGCCTATCCCGTAGGCCTCCGCCTCGCCGGCCGCCGTGTCGTCGTCCTCGGCGGCGGCCAGGTCGCCCAGCGCCGCCTCCCGGCGCTCGTCGCCGCGGGTGCCGACGTCCTCCTCGTGTCCCCGTCCGCGACCCCGTCCGTGGAGGCGATGGCCGACGCGGGCGAGATCACCTGGGAGCGCCGCCGCTACGCCGACGGCGACCTCGCCGACACCTGGTACGCCCTGGTCGCCACCAGCGACCACGCCGCCAACGAGGCCGCGTCCGCCGAGGCCGAGCGGTCCCGCGTGTGGTGCGTACGCTCCGACGACGCCGACGCGGCGACGGCCTGGACCCCCGCCACCGGCCGCAGCGAGGGCGTCACCGTCGCCGTCCTCACCGCCGAGGCCAAGGACCGCGACCCCCGCCGCACCGCCGCCATCCGGGACGCCCTGGTGGAGGGCCTGCGCGACGGCAGCCTGGTGGCCCCGCAGCACCGCACCCGGCACCCCGGCGTCGCCCTCGTCGGCGGCGGCCCCGGCGACCCGGACCTGATCACGGTGCGCGGGCGCAGGCTGCTCGCCGAGGCCGACGTGGTGATCGCCGACCGGCTCGGCCCGCGCGACCTCCTCGACGAGCTGCCGCCGCACGTCGAGGTGATCGACGCGGCGAAGATCCCCTACGGCCGCTTCATGGCCCAGGAGGCCATCAACAACGCGCTGATCGAGCACGCCGCGCAGGGCAAGGCGGTGGTCCGCCTCAAGGGCGGCGACCCCTACGTCTACGGCCGCGGCATGGAGGAGGTGCAGGCACTGGCCGATGCGGGCATCGCGTGCACGGTGGTGCCGGGCATCTCCAGCTCCATCTCGGTGCCGGGCGCCGCGGGCATCCCGGTGACGCACCGGGGTGTGGCGCACGAGTTCACGGTGGTCAGCGGCCACGTCGCCCCCGACGACGAGCGCTCCCTCGTCGACTGGCAGGCACTCGCCCGGCTGCGCGGCACGCTGGTGATCCTGATGGGCGTGGACAAGATCGGCCGCATCGCCGAGGCCCTGATCGCCCACGGCAAGTCGGCCGACACCCCGCTGGCCCTCGTCCAGGAAGGCACGACGGCCGCCCAGCGCCGCGTCGACGCCACCCTGGGCACGGTCGCCGAGGCGGTGCGTACCCACGGCGTGAAGCCCCCGGCGGTCATCGTGATCGGCCCGGTCGCCGCGATGAACCCCACCACACCCGACCGTACGTAACCATCGGTAACGGAACCGCTCCGCAGCCGTTGGCACCCTCTCCAGGACAAGGCAGTATCACCCTGTGGCCGATCTCCTCACCATCGACGACCCCGACGACCCGCGCCTGAGCGACTACACGGGCCTGACCGACGTCGAGCTGCGCCGCAAGCGCGAGCCCGCCGAGGGCCTGTTCATCGCCGAGGGCGAGAAGGTGATCAGGCGCGCCAAGCTCGCGGGCTACGAGATGCGCTCGATGCTCCTCTCCGCGAAGTGGGTCGACGTCATGCGCGACGTCATCGACGAGGTCCCGGCGCCCGTGTACGCGGTCAGCCCCGACCTCGCCGAACGGGTCACCGGCTACCACGTGCACCGCGGTGCCCTCGCCTCGATGCAGCGCAAGCCGCTGCCCACGGCCGAGGAGCTCCTCCAGCGGCACCGCCGCGTCGTGGTCATGGAGGCGGTCAACGACCACACGAATATCGGCGCGATCTTCCGCTCCGCCGCCGCCCTCGGCATGGACGCGGTACTGCTCTCGCCGGACTGCGCGGATCCCCTCTACCGCCGCTCGGTGAAGGTCTCCATGGGCGCCGTCTTCTCCGTGCCCTACGCGCGCCTCGGCTCCTGGCCGCGCGGCCTCGACGGGGTCAGGGAGGCCGGCTTCAACCTGCTGGCCCTCACTCCCGACGAGAAGGCCAGGACCCTCGACGAGGCGGCTCCGCACCGCATGGACCGCGTCGCCCTGATGCTCGGCGCCGAGGGCGAGGGGCTCTCCAGGCAGGCCCTGGTCGCGGCCGACGAGTGGGTCCGCATCCCGATGGCGCACGGCGTGGACTCGCTCAACGTGGGCGCGGCGGCGGCGGTCGCGTTCTACGCGGTGGCGACGGGCCGTCCGCAGGCCTGACTGGCGACCGGCCGCGCGCGGACCTGAGCACGGCGGTCGGGACAGCGTCGGCCCCGTCGGCCCCGTCGGCCTGTCCGTCGGCCGCGTCAAGCCACCGGTCCCGTCAGCCCGCCGGTCCTGTCAGCCCGTCAGTCCCGTGGGCCCGTCGGCCACGTGGCCCTGACCGGTGACCCGTACGGGGTCCTGCCCGGCCCCGAACCCGCGCGCGGGCCCCTGACACCCCTGGGCGGCGGCGATCCCCAGGGCGACGAGCAGCGTCACGACGACGAAGACGAACAGCCGCTGCCGCAGCAGCTTCGGATTGGCGGGCCGCCGTCCGGTGCCCGTGGTGCGCGGCCCGCCCTTGCGTCCGGCGCCGCTGCGGGGCCCGGACCTGCCGCCCGGACGTGAGCCGTCACGCGGGGCGCCTGGCCGCGCACCGGACTGCGCGCCCCCTGTGCGCGACCCGCCGCCGGTACGGGATCCGCCGGTGCGCGAGCCCCCGGTGCGGGATCCGCCCGTACGGGATCCCCCTGTGCGGGATCCGCCCGTACGGGGATCCCCGCCACGCGGGTCCCCGGTACGCGCGTCCCCGCCACGGGAGTCGCCGGTCCGGGGATTCCCCGTACGGGAGTCCCCGGGGCGGGACGAGCCCGTGCGGGAGGGTCCGGGGCGCGGCAGGGGAGTGCCGGGAGCCGTGCGCCGTTGCGTGCGCTGGTCGTCGTACGTGTCGTACGCCTCCGCGAGCCGGCCGGTCGGGCGGTCCTGGTCCTTGCGGGGCGCGGGCGGCCGTACGTCGCTGAGGCCCTGGGCCTCGCGGGCCGCGATCTCCTTGAGCCGCAGCGACAGTTGCAGCGTGCTGGGACGTTCCTCCGGGTCCTTGGCGAGACAGGCCCGCAGCAGCGGCGCGAGGGCGTCCGGCACGCTGTGCAGCTGGGCCTCCTCGTGCACGACGCGGTACAGCATCACTTCGGAACTGCCGTGCCCGAAGGGCGAGTCGGCCATGGAGGAGTAAGCGAGCGTGGCACCGAGCGCGAACACGTCGGTGGCGGGCGTGACGGCGGCCCCGCGCACCTGCTCGGGCGCGAGGAAGCCCGGGGAGCCGACGGCCGTGCCCACATGCGTCAGGGTCGAGGCGCCGGTCGCCCACGCGATGCCGAAGTCGATGATCCGCGGCCCCTTGGGGGACAGCAGGATGTTCGACGGCTTGAGGTCGCGGTGGACGACACCGGCCTCGTGCACCGCGACGAGCCCCTCGGAGAGCGCGGCGCCGATGACGGCGACCTCGGCCGCGGACAGCGGACCCTCGGTGGCGACCTTGTCGTGCAGCGAGGGCCCCGGGACGTACTGGGTGGCGAACCAGGGCCGGTCCGCCTCCAGGTCGGCGGCGACGAGCCGGGCCGTGCAGCCGCCCCGGATGCGCCGGGCCGCCGACACCTCGCGGGCGAAGCGCGAACGGAACTCCTGGTCCTCCGCCAGGTCCGGCCGGATGACCTTCAGGGCGACGCGCTGACCCCGGCGGTCGGAGCCCAGATAGACCACGCCCATCCCGCCGGCGCCCAGCCGCCTGTGCAGCCTGAACGAGCCGACGACACGCGGGTCCTCGCGCCTCAGGCGCATCATCGCCATGTTCATCCCCGCTGCCCGGTCCGTCTGACGAGCCACAGCTTACGTTTCCGCGGCCGGGCACGTGCAGAGGCCGCGCCCTCGCGGGCCGACGGATTGTCAGTGCCGGGTGGGAGACTCGAAGAGTGGTCAGGAGCCGCGGGAGACCGGGCATTTCCCGTCTCCGGGCCTGTCAACCGCCCGTCGCCGAAGGGGGATTGATCACGTGAAGGGTGACCGCGTGGAGATAGTGGTGGACGCCGGGGACACGACACGGACGTACGAAGTGGTGGCGAGCCGGGCCGGCCGCCGGGTGGAGACGGCCGTCCGCAGGGGGGTGGTGGAAGTGAGCGAAGTCACCCGCAGCGGCTCCGTGGTCCGCACCGCGCGGTTCATGTCGACCCGGGTCCTGGCCCTGGTGGAGCAGCCCGTCCCGCGCGAGGACAGCTCCGAGCGGCCAGGACGTCCCCTCCGGGAAGACCCCGAGACCTAGGTCCTCGTCTCCACCCACGGGAGTACTTGTGTGACGAGCGGTCATCCTCCGGGAGGCCCGCCAATCGGTACGAGGGCATGACGACCTCCGACCGCGATCGGCCTAAGTTTGAAGTCAAGCGGCGGGTGCAGCACTCGTCCCCCGAGGTCAGGCACTCGCCGCTACCCGATCGTGGGGTGCTCGCACCCCGCCTTCGCACCGATCCAACGCAGTAAGCGACAAGGTCAGGAAGGGAGCGAACCATGGCGGACACCGCGCCGCGGACGATGATCCGCACACAGGGACGCAAGCTCTCCACCCTGGGCGTCCGGCCGTCCGGAACGCGCCACCCGCTGGTGGCCACGCTCATGGTCCTCCCCCTGGCAGCCCTGCTCACGGTCGCCTTCGGCGGCTGGGAGGCAGTGGTCACACAAGCGTCGTCCGTGGGCGTGATGCTGGGGCGCTGAGCGGCGCCCCGGGCCCGGAAGAGCGGTCCGGGCGGGGACATCCGGCCATGAAACCCCGTGGGGACGGGGGTGCGGCGGACGGCACGACAGCCCGCGCAGCTGGGGAGCTGCGCGGGCTGTTTCTTTTCCCGTACGGCCCGGTGCTGCGGTCCGGTGCGGCCCCGTGAGACGTCGCGTGGTCCTGTGAGGTGTCGGTCGTACGGTCCTGTGAGGTGCCGTCCGGCACTGTGTGGCCCCGTGTGATTCTGTGCGATTTCGTGCGGCGTGAGCGGCTCCGACTTCTGGAAGCGCACGGATCCGGTCTCGAAGGGCGCGGCCCCGACTCCCGGAAGCGCACGGATCCGCCGCCCAGGACGGGACCGCTTCTCCGAGGTGGGCCAGGAGGGCCCGCGTGACCCCGTACGCTCAGCGCACACTTCGAGTACTCCGGGACCGATCCACGTGACCACCCTCATCCCCGCCCTGACCGCACAGGCCAGACTCAGGGCACGCCACAGCGAGGGCTGCGCCTGCAGCGAACCGCACGCCGTCCTGGCCGACCGCTCCGACGCCACGGTCGTCCGGCACGCCCAGGTCGTGGCGAAGGCGCACGCGCCCGGCACGCCCGAGTCCGACCTGACGGCACGCCTCGCGGCGGCCGCCCACCCCGGCCTCGCCGACGCACTCCTCGCCCCGCTGTCCGCACGGCCGACCCGCCTGGACGACCGCCTGGTCACGTTCTGGCCGTACGGCACCCCGGTCGACCGGGACGACCCGGACGCGGCCCCCTGGGAGGCCGCGGCCACCCTCCTGGCCCGGTTGCACCGCACCCCGCCCGCCTTGCTCCCGTACCCGCTGCCGCCGATGCGCGGCCCGGAGAAGGCGGCCCGCGCCGTGGCCCGGCTGCGGGCCGCCGCCCCGCACCCCGCCGCCTCCCCGGTGGAGCGCGCGTGGGCGGTGCTGCCCGCCTGGGCCCGCGACGAGGCGCCCTGGCCGGGCCCCCCGCTCCTGTGCCACGGGGACCTGCACCTGGGCCAGCTCGTCCGCGCCCCGCAGGACCCGCGCCTCGGCCGCCGCCTGCCGCACCCGCGCACGGACCCGCACCTGGACCGCCCCGCGGCCGCCGACCGCTGGCTGCTCATCGACGTCGACGACCTCGGCACCGGCGACCCGGCCTGGGACCTGGCCCGCCCCGCTGCCTGGTACGCCTGCGGTCTGCTCCTCGGGGAGGAGTGGACGCGGTTCCTGAACGCCTACCGCGCGGCGGGAGGCCCGGCCGTGCCCGCGGACGGCGCGGATCCCTGGCCGGTGCTCGACGTCCCGGCCCGCGCGCTGACCGTGCAGACCGCCGCCCTCGCGATCGCCAAGGCGGTGGCCGCGGGGCGCCCGCTCGACGAGGTCGAGGAGACGTTCGTGGACGCCTGCCGCCGGATGGCCGCCGTCCCGCCGGACTTGGCGCCGACGTGCACGAAGTAGGGTGCTCTGCACCGTAGCCGGGCAGACATCCGGCGAAGCAGTAGCGACCGGCGAGGAGTTGAGCCGACCATGCAGTGCCCCAAGTGTCACGCACCGATGCACACGTACAACCGCAATGGCGTCCAGATCGAGCAGTGCAGTGGCTGCCGCGGCATATTCCTCGACTACGGCGAGCTGGAGGCCCTGACCCGTCTGGAGAGCCAGTGGAGCGGGCACCAGGCACCACCCGCCCCGCCGGCGGCCCCGGCCTACCCGGCGGCGCCCGCGCCCGCGTGGGGCGCCCCGCACCACTCGGGCCACCACCACGAGCACCACGGCCACCACGGCCACAAGCGGCACAAGAGCTTCGGGCACATGCTCTTCTCGTCCTGACCCGGCGCACCGGCCGACGCGCCGACCGGGGTGTCTGCCGGTGCGCCGGCCCGTGCACAAGAAGAAGCCCCCGGCCGTGGAGACGGCCGGGGGCTTCTTGTGGCTGGTGCGCGATACTGGGATTGAACCAGTGACCTCTTCCGTGTCAGGGAAGCGCTCTCCCGCTGAGCTAATCGCGCGGGTCAACCTGCGACGCGGCCCCCTGAGGGGACCTGTGCGTGCGCGATACTGGGATTGAACCAGTGACCTCTTCCGTGTCAGGGAAGCGCTCTCCCGCTGAGCTAATCGCGCGGGGAAACCTCTACATGATCAAGAACTCATGATCAGAGATTCCAGTGGACGATACTGGGATTGAACCAGTGACCTCTTCCGTGTCAGGGAAGCGCTCTCCCGCTGAGCTAATCGTCCTTGGAGGTGGAGACGGGATTTGAACCCGTGTAGACGGCTTTGCAGGCCGTTGCCTCGCCTCTCGGCCACTCCACCAGGAGTCACGGGAGTTCGGGAAGATCCCCCGCGGTTCCTGCGAGCGGACGACCAGGTTCGAACTGGCGACCTCAACCTTGGCAAGGTTGCGCTCTACCAACTGAGCTACGTCCGCTTGTCTTTCCCGGTCCGCTTCCGCGTCCCGGCGACGTGTTGAACTCTAGCGGATTCCTGGGCCAGTACAAAAACGCGTTTGCGCAGCGTGCTGGGTTGTCGCCTCTCCGGTGGAGGCCCGGGGCGCCCTCGGGACGCCGGTCATAGACTCGCAGACGTGCACGACCTGTCTCCCATGGCGCGCTTCGGCGGCCTCCTCGCGACCGATCTCCGGGACGTGACCAGCGACCCTTCCGCCCTGGAGTCCGCCGGCTTCTGGGCGGTGTCCGCCGACTTCGAGGGCCGGTTCGTGTGCGCCCGCTTCGGGCGGGTGCGCGCGGAACCGGTGCCCGCGCCGGTGCCGGGCGCCTGGCGCGGCCCGGCTGCCGGTGACTGGAAGTCGTCGCTCGACCGCGCCGCGTACACGGAGGGCGTGTGCCGCATACGCGAGCACATAGCCGCCGGCGACGTCTATCAGGCGAACCTCTGCCGAATCCTCTCCGCGCCGCTCCGCGAGGACACCGCCCCCGCCGCCCCCGCCGACGTGGACGCCCTCACCGCGCTCCTGGCCCGCGGCAACCCCGCCCCGTACGCGGGCACCATACGGCTGCCGGCGCACGGCGTGGAGATAGCCACCGCGTCGCCCGAGCTGTTTTTGCGCCGTGCGGGCGACGTCGTGGAGTCCGGGCCCATCAAGGGCACCGGACGCACCGAGGCGGACCTCCTGGAGAAGGACCACGCCGAGAACGTCATGATCGTCGACCTCGTCCGCAACGACCTGGGACGGGTCTGCGCGCCGGGCACGGTGACCGTGCCCGACCTGTGCGTGGTGGAGAAGCACCCCGGTCTGGTGCACCTCGTCTCCACCGTCCGCGGCGAGCTGCGCACCGCCGCCGGCTGGCCGGAGCTCCTGGCCACCGCCTTCCCGCCGGGCTCGGTCACCGGAGCCCCGAAGTCCAGCGCCCTGCGCATCATCGACTCCCTGGAGACCGCGCCCCGCGGCCCGTACTGCGGCGGCATCGGCTGGGTCGACGCCGACCGGCGCACGGCAGAGCTCGCCGTCGGCATCCGCACGTTCTGGGTGGACCGCACCGCCGGGAACGACGGCGGGGGCGGTGCCGTGCTGCGGTTCGGTACGGGGGCGGGGATCACCTGGGGCTCGGACCCCGAGGGGGAGTGGCGCGAGACGGAGCTGAAGGCGGCCCGGCTGCTGGCGGTAGCCTCGGGCACCTACGTACCGGGCGCATGATCCGCCTCGCGCCTTATGCCCAGTACCTCATGCCTCGTACGTCATGCCCAGTACCGCATGGCTCGTACGTCACGCCTCGTACCTCGTACCTCCTGTGCGGACCGACATCTCAAGGTGAGACTCAGTGAAGATATGGCTCAACGGCGGGCTGCGGGACCTGGATTCCGCGCGCGTCTCCGTGCTCGACCACGGACTGACCGTCGGTGACGGCGTCTTCGAGACCGTGAAGACGGTCGCGGGACGGCCGTTCGCACTCACCCGGCACCTGGACCGCCTCGTCCGCTCCGCCCGGGGACTCGGCCTGCCCGAGCCGGACACGGACGAGGTCCGCCGCGCCTGCGCCGCCGTCGTCGACGCCAACCCGACGGCCCTCGGGCGGCTGCGCATCACCTGCACCGGAGGCGTCTCGCCGCTCGGCTCGGACCGCGGCGACCAGGGCGCCACGCTCGTCGTCGCCCTCGACGAGGCCGCGCGCAGGCCCGACTCCACCGCCGTGATCACCGTCCCCTGGACCCGCAACGAACGCTCCGCGCTGGCCGGCCTGAAGACCACCTCGTACGCCGAGAACGTCGTCGCCCTCGCCCGTGCCAAGGAGCGGGGCGCCACCGAGGCGCTGTTCGCCAACACGGCGGGGCAGCTCTGCGAGGGGACCGGCACGAACGTCTTCGTCGTCATCGACGGCGAGATCCACACGCCGCCGCTCGCCTCGGGGTGCCTGGCAGGCATCACCCGCGAACTCACCGTCCAGTGGACCGGCGCGCGCGAGACCGACCTGCCGCTCGACGTCCTCGACCGCGCCGACGAGGTCTTCCTCACCTCGACGCTGCGCGACGTGCAGGCCGTGCACCGCGTCGACGAACGCCGGCTTCCGGACGCCCCCGGCCCGGTGACGGCCAAGGCGATGCAGATCTTCGACGAGCGTGCGGGGAACGACCTCGACCCTTGAGGGACGGCATCGGGGCGCCCAGGGGGCGGCTTCGGGGCGCGGGGGGCGCAAAACCGGATGACGCCGGGGGCGCCCAGTGGGTAGAACTCCCGTGATGACGACGACTCTGCGGCCGTCCGGGCCGCTCCACGAGAGCACCGAGGGCGCCAAGTCGCGCGACTACGACGTCTGCGTGAACAGCCGCCCCGTCGGCCGGATCCGACTGGCCACCCACGCGCGCCTCGGCCCCCGCGTCGCGGAGATCCAGGACCTGCGCATCGACGAGCCGGACCGCAGGCGGGGCCGCGCGACCGTGGCGGCGCTCGCCGCCGAGGAGGTGGCCCGCGGCTGGGGCTGCGCCCAGATCGTGGCGGTCGTGCCGGTCACGGCCTCCGGCGGCCGCACCCTCGCCGCGGCGCTCGGCTATGTGGAACGCAGCCGCCGGATGGCGAAGACGCTGCCTCCCGCACCGCCCGCGCTGCCGCTGGGCGTGCGGGCGCGGGCGATGACACCCGAGGAGTTCACGCCCTGGGCCGAGCACTCCGTGCGGAGCTACGCCAAGGACTGGGCCGATCGCGGCGTCCCGGAGGAGCAGGCTCGGGCCAAGGCCGCGGCCGACTACGAAACGCTCCTCGCGGAGGGCCTGGCCACGCCCGGCAACCGGCTCAGCGTCCTGCTCCACGACGGCACGGCCGTCGGCACGCTGTGGCTCGCCGAGAGCGACGGCCACGCCTTCGTGTACGACGTCGAGGTCGGCCCCGAACACCGCGGCCGGGGCCACGGCCGCTCCCTGATGCTCCTCGCCGAACAGCAGTGCCTCGAGGCGGGCAAGGACCGCATCGGCCTGCACGTCTTCGCGGGGAACACCCCGGCGCTGCGCCTGTACGAGTCCCTGGGCTACGAGACGACCGAGTACGCGCTGTACAAGCCGCTGCTGTGACCGGCCTCGCCGGACGCGCCGGCCCCCCTGGACGCGTCGGCCTCCCTGGGCGCGCCGGACCGTGGCGGGCCCGTCCGGGCGGGACCTAATCCCGGTCTCTCGCGAGCAGCCGGTCCGCGATCTCCTCGATGCGGTCGCGCAGGCCCTCCTGGCTCTTGCCGCCGTCCAGGCGCTCGTCGCCGACGACGTACGTGGGCGTCCCGGTGACGCCGATCGCCTTGCCCTCGGCCTGGTCGGCGTCGACGATCAGGATGTGCCGGCCGTCCACCAGGGCGGTGTCGAACTCCTCCGCGTCGAGGCCGAGTTCGCGAGCCACCTCGATCAGGAAGGGTTCTCCCGTACGGTCGAGCTGCTCGACCCGGCCGAGGACGGCCTCCACGTACTCCCAGCCCTTGCCCTGTTCGAGAGCCTCCTCCGCGGCCTGGGCGGCGGCGAAGGCGTGCTTGTGCTTCTCCAGGGGGAAGTGCCGCAGCCGCAGCTCGACGCGGTCGCCGTAGCGGGCGCGCAGGGCGCGCACGTCGTCCAGGGCGGTGCGGCAGTCCGGACACTGCAGCTCGCACCAGACGTCGATGACCAGGGGCGCGGCGGGCCCGGCGGGGCCGGAGGGGGCAGAAGGAGGGGAGTCGTTCATGGTGCACAGTCTTCCAGGACCTCGGGGCGCGCCCCAGCCGGGACCTGGCGCGCCCCCCCGGTCGGTGCCGCCGACCGGGACCTGGGGAGGAGCCGCTACCCGGATATCTCCCTGATGTCCGCTGGGGCCGTGGCCTACGGCGCCGCACCCGGTGCAGGATGGAAGGGACACAAGCGACACTGCACCGTGCCCGTACGCCTGGAGGACCGGGATGATTGCCGAGACCATCTGCTCCGCCGTAGCCGCGGCCGGCCTCGGCATCGCGGCCGTCACGGCGTACCGCAAGCGTTTCCTCGCCGCGGCCCGTCTCGCCGCGTATGCGCTGGTCCCGATCGGCCTGGTGATGACCGGGGCGGTGGAGTGGGCGGCCGAGACGGCCTTCAGCCCCGTCGCCTGGGCCGGCTTCGGTGTGCTCGGCGCGGCCTGGCTGCTGTTCCTGGCCACGCGCGCGGTGGAGCGCCGCTCCGGCGGCACCCGCAAGGAGCGCAGGGCCGCGGCGAAGGCCGCCCGCCGCGAGGCCGTCGCCCCTGCCGCGTCCGCGCCGTCCCTCGGCTCGGCGGCCCGGCCGGGGGCCAAGCCCGCGGCCGGGCAGAAGGCCGCGCCCGCGGAGGACTTCAGCGACATCGAGGCCATCTTGAAGAAGCACGGGATCTGACCCGGGGCCCACGCCCGGCCCAGGGAACCGAACCCGCCCCCGGCCGCGGCCCCGCCCGGCGGAGCCACAGCCCCGCATTCCACATGTCGGGACTGCGTTCGAGCGTATCCACGGACTCCGCTCGCAGGTGCGCCGCACCGGACCCGCAAGGTCACGGAATGCGGCGAACTACCCCTCAGAACGTCCGTGTTGGTAAAGAGCGGGGTCCGCTCTGCGCCATCATCACCGCGAGATGCCGGACATCACCACACAGAGCGATCCCGCCCCGCCCGACGGCCGGGGCACCGCCGACAAGGGGCGCGGGACCGCCGACGAACCGCGAGGCTGCCTCTTCGCCCTCTCGCAACCCCCGCTGATGATCTTTCTGGCGGTGATCGGCACCTTGCTCCTCATGGCATCACTGCACGATCTGCTGCTGCTCTAGCCGCGGCTGCGCCGTGTGCCTCACGGGAACCGCGCGCCTCGTGGGTGCCGCGTGTGTCGTGGGTGCCGCGTGCGTCGTGTGCCTCGTGTGTGTCCCCTTCGAGGCCCGCAGCCTCCCTGCGGCGGGCCCGGTACGCGGCGACGTGCAGCCGGTTCCCGCAGGTGCGGCTGTCGCAGTAGCGGCGGGAGCGGTTGCGGGACAGGTCGATGAAGGCCCGCCGGCAGTCCGGCGCCTCGCACCGGCGCAGCCGCTCCTGCTCGCCCGCGACGACGAAGAAGGCGAGGGCCATCCCGCAGTCGGCGGCCAGGTGATCGGCGACGGAGGCGCCGGGCGCGAAGTAGTGCACGTGCCAGTCGTAGCCGTCGTGGTCGGTCAGCCGCGGCGTGGTGCCTGCGGCGGCGACCAGGTCGTTGATCAGGGCGACGGCCCGGTGCGGCTCCCGGGCCGCGAAGACCTCGGCGAACCGGGCGCGGATCTCGTGCACCCCCGCCAGATCCTTCTCCGAGAGCACGCCGACATCACTGATCGCGTGCCGCTGCACGAAGCCGTGCAGTGCCGCCAGGTCCGTGAGCCCGTCGGCGCTGTCGCCGTTCTCTTCGTCTGGCGCGGAGTTCACCAGATCGACCACGGCGTCGAGCGCACACCGGGTGTCGTGGGTGATCAGCACGATTCGCTCCCTGGCCTGGGGGTAGTGGGCTGCCTCCCCGCCCGTCGCATGCCCGTCGAAGGCCCGGGGAAGGTCGCCCGCCGATGCTGGCCGATGCTAGCGGCTCGTGCCGTGCACGCCACGGCGCCGGTGCCTGTTGCCTGCCGTTATGGCGTTGTGTGTCGCTTCCTGCTCGTTCGCGCGCGTACCCGCGCCGTCGCCCCGAGTCGGACGGCGCACTGCGGCTCCCGGACGTGGCCGGACTAGCTTTCGGCCAAAATGTGCGAGAGCTCCGTGTCGAGATCGAAGTGGCGGTGCTCCGTGCCGGGTGGCACGGCCGCGTCGGTACGCTTCAGGAACGATTCCAGGGCCCGCGCCGGGGCCTCGAGCAGAGCCTCACCCTCGGGGGAGCTCAGGGCGATGCAGACGACGCCCTGACCGTGGCTGCGGGACGGCCAGACGCGGACGTCGCCGGTGCCGGTGGGCCTGTGCAGGCCCTCGGCGAGGAGATCGCGGGCGAATACCCACTCGACGGTCTCCTCGGCTCCGGTGTGGAAGGTGGCGTGCACGGCATAGGGATCGGCCGTGTCATACCGCAGTCCTGCGGGTACAGGCAGTGAGGACTCGCTCGACACAACGAGGCGCAGGTGCAGCTCGCAGCTGACCGTGGTGTTCATAAGCGCCAGGGCCTTTCGCTCAGTGTGCGCTCGGGGATTCGCACGTCGGCGAAATCGACATGCCACCTACGGTGCCGTTGTAAACCCCTCTGAGAGTTTTGGGTGGCTTTAGGTGGCTCGTATGGCGGACTGTCCGTTTGCTTCGTACGCCCATTCCGGTGACGGGTTTCCGTCCGGTAAGGTTTGGCTGCATGAATACGGGGAGTGACGAGTCGAAGGCGGCGGCGGCCGTCGACGACGTGGCCGAGCAGGTCAAAGCCGAGAAGCCCTTCGGGTCCAGGGCGCCGGAGTTCATCAAGGCCCGGCGCACGCTGCACCTGAGCTGGCAGGTCGGCGTGTTCATCGTGGGTCTCGCCGTGGTCGTCGCCGGCATCATCATGCTGCCCCTGCCGGGGCCGGGCTGGGTGGTGATCTTCGGCGGCATGGCGATCTGGGCGACCGAGTTCGTCTGGGCGCAGCTGGTCCTGCGCTGGACGAAACGGAAGGTCACGGAGGCCGCACAGCGTGCACTCGACCCGCGGGTCCGCCGCCGCAACATCATCCTCACGGTGATCGGCCTGGTGATCGTCGCCGCGCTCGTCGGGATCTACCTGTGGAAGTTCGGCATCGAGATGCCGTGGAAGATCAACGATCAGTGACCCGAGCGCGGACCGTCCCGGCAGGGATGGTCGGGGGCACCCTCTGACATGGGGTAATGTTCTCTCTGCGCCCGGGGCGATTAGCTCAGTGGGAGAGCGCTTCGTTCACACCGAAGAGGTCACTGGTTCGAACCCAGTATCGCCCACCCGGGATTGTGGCCCGGAGACCGGAAACGGTCTCCGGGCCACAGTCGTGTCAACGCGGAGTGACCGCCGTGTCCGGAACTGTATGCGGGGCATGCCGGAACCATATGTGGCGCGTATGTGACGCCCATTCACGGAATTTCACACCCCACGCGAACCCTTGCGGAATAACTCGTTCCTATTTCTTCGAGTTGACGACCCGTCCGTTCTGTCGCGCGGTCGGCGCAGGGATATCGAACCGGCCGCACACTGTGGGCCATGGACTGGTGCCATTACCGTTTCCGCAGCGTCTGGAATCTGCCCGCCCCGCCCGCGACGGTGTACGACACCCTGGAGCGGGCCGAGGACTACGCGCGATGGTGGCCGCAGGTTCGCGAGGTGACCGCGATCGGCGAACGCGACGGCACCGTCCGGCTGCGCTCACTGCTCCCGTACGACCTCGTGATCACCGCTGCCGAACGCCGCCGCGACCCCGGCCGCGGCATCCTGGAGATCTCCATGACGGGCGACCTCGAAGGCTGGGCACGCTGGACCGTCACCGCCGCGGGCGGCGGCGCCCGCGCGGTGTACGACCAGGAAGTCGACGTGCACAAGCCCCTGATGCGGCGGCTCGCGGTGCCCGGCCGGCCGCTGTTCCTGCTGAACCACGCCCTGATGATGCGCACGGGCCGCCGGGGTCTCGCCGCGTACCTGCGAAGCGGTTTGAACGAACGCCGCCCGGACCTGTAATGTTCTCTCTGCGTCCGGGGCGATTAGCTCAGTGGGAGAGCGCTTCGTTCACACCGAAGAGGTCACTGGTTCGAACCCAGTATCGCCCACCCGGAGAATGCCGGTCCGTCCTTCCGACGGACCGGTTTTTTCATGCCCCCGGCTGCCCGAGGGCGTTGGAGCCACCCGCGCCCGCGGCTGCGCGCGGCAACGCTCAGGCCGCCGCGGGCAGTTCCGGCCGCAGCGGCCACGCCGGATCCACCGCCTCGGGCGAACCGCTGCGTGCGAACCAGGCCTCGAGCCCGCGCGCCTGGGACGCGTGCCACACCGCCTGCAACGTGTGCAGCTCCGCCGGGGACAGACGCTCCATACGACCCGAGAAACGGCGCCCCACCGCTCGTACGACATCCAGTGCGGCCTGCGCGTCGGCCGCCGCGTCATGCGCGCCCGACAACTCCACGCCGTAGTGCGCGCACAGATCCGTCAGTGTCCGCCGGCCCTTGCGGTACCGGTCCAGTTGCCGGTCCAGGACGCGAGGGTCGAGCACGCACAGCGGATGGCTCTCCAGATAGCGGGCGAGCGACGACGCGCGATGCCTGCGCAACTCCCGGTCGAACAGCGTCAGGTCGAACGGCGCGTTCATCACGACGAGCGGCCGGCCCGCCGCGCCCTGCTCGGCCAGCTCGCGCCCGATCTCCTCCATCACCGGGGCGGGCCAGCGGCCCGTCCGCTCCAGGTGCTCCTGCGTGAGCCCGTGAACCGCGGTGGCGCCCGCGGGCACGGGAATGCCCGGATTCACCAGCCAGCGGGTGACACGGGGCCGGGCCCCCGCGCCGTTCTGCACGACGACGGCGGCCGACACGATGCGGTCGGTCTCGACGTCGACACCCGTGGTCTCCGTGTCGAATGCGGCCAATGGTCCCTCGTACCAGCACGTCATCCTGACGCAACTCCTCGTTCCGCGTCGGCAGTTGACCTGCGTAACTGCCCACGCTGGTGATACCCGGGCCGTTTGCGCCGAACCCGGCCCGGAGACAACACAGTTACAGGGCGCGGTCGTCGACCCGCCCGAACGGGAACGTCCGGTTCGGAAGGCTTCTGGAACATGGCGCTCGCGCAGCCCGAACAGGGCGGGCTGCTGCCCGAGCGGATCGCACCGCCGCGCGGCAATCTCGCCACCACCGCCTGCATGGAGACCCTTCAGGTGGGCTATCTGCACGCCGTCGCCGCGGCGGCGGGGTGCTCGCTCTCCCAGCCGTTCCCGGACAACGGCATCGACTGGCACGTCAGCCACAGCGCTCCCGGGCACACCGTGGACGACGAAGTCACCATCAAGGTGCAGCTCAAGTGCACCTACCAGCTCCCGCCCCGCCCGGCCGGGCCCGCCTTCTCCTTCACCCTGGACAACGCGCACCTGGTGAAGCTCGCCCGCACCCCGGTGTCGGTGCACAAGATCCTCGTGGTGATGATCGTGCCCCGCTCGCGCGACGACTGGCTGCGGGCCGGGCACGACCGGCTCGACCTGCGGCACTGCTGCTACTGGACCAACCTCGCCGGACACCCGGTGACGGGCCGCCGAAGGACCACCGTCCGTGTCCCGACCACGCGGATCTTCGACGACTGGGCGCTCTGCGAGATCATGACGCGCGTCGGGACGGGAGGGAGACCCTGATGCACCGCCCGATCGACGAACCCGCGCCACCGCGCGCTCCGCGCCCCCATCCCGCCGACGCCCCGGCCCTCTGGTCGGACCCGCCCGAACCCGGGCGGGTCGACCCCGCCGTGCTCTGCGCGCTGCTCGCCCGGCACGGCTGGCACCGCCGCGGCGGCGCCCCGGGGCGCTACTCCCGCTGGACCCCGCCGGGGCCCGGCACGGGCGGCACCAGCCTGCTCGTGCCGGAGAGCGGCTCCTTCCCCGACAGCGAGGACCTGCTCGGCGAGGCCCTGACCGCGCTCGCCCGCAGCGCGTCCCCCTCCGCCCGCGACGTGCTCGTCGCCCTCGCCGTCCCGAGCGACGAGATCTCCTGGTGGCGGGACGTGCCGAGCGGCCCCGCGGGCACCGCGTCCTGGACGGCCGAGGAACAACTGCGCACCGCCGCGCGCCGGCTGTTGCTCGCCGGCGCGCTCGCCGTCCGCGCCCGAGCGGGGTACTACGGCGCACGGCACCGCCGCCCCGCCGCGGCCTCGCTGGAGGGCGTCCTCGTCGGCCCGGCCCACGGCGGCCACCGGCTCACCGCCCATCTGCCCGTGCCCACCGGACGGCCGCTCGCCGTACGCCTGCACCAGGCGCTGTACGCCGCCAGGGAAGCGGTGGACTACCAGCGGGCCACCGGCGGCATGGACGCCTTCGACGGCGCCGTCGGCGCGGGCGTCAGCCACGAACTGGTCGAGGCCGTCATCACCCTCGTCCGCGGCACCGAGGGCGCGAGGGTCGGCGTGCAGTGGTCACCCGCCGCAGGCGTCCCTCAGGGGTGCGCCGCGTCCGCCGAGCCCGTCGAGTTCTCGCCCGGCGACCTGCCCGTGCTGCGCGAGGCCGGCGCCCGCTATCTGCGCGCCGAGCCCGCGGTGCCGGTGCGGATCACCGGGACCGTGGTGCGCATGCGGCGCTCCGGACCGCGGGGTGCGGGCACCGTACGGGTACGGGTGCTCGCCGGGGCGGAGGTCCCGCACGTCAGGATGTCCCTGGACGAGGAGGACTACCGCATCGCCGGGCACGCGCACCTGGTCGGCCTGCCGATCCGGGTGCACGGCCGCCTGGAGAGCCGGGGCGGCTTCCGCAGGCTCACCGATGCCGCCGATGTGGTGCCCGTCCAGGTGGACGAGGCCGAGCGGGACCGCCTGATGAAGGCGATGCAGGAGAACCTGGACTTCTTCGAGGAGGCGTGCAGCGGGGACTGAGCCGGCCGCTCCGGACAACCGTTTCGCTCTGGGCCCCCCTGGCTCGGTACGATTCGTTGCGCGCGCAGGAGCAGATCTGCCGCAGGCCCCGTACCAGCAGGGCAGCCCCCTTCAGGCAGGAGAGACCGGTGTCAGACGTCCGTGTGATCATCCAACGCGATTCCGAGCGGGAAGAGCGCGTGGTGACGACGGGCACTACGGCCGCCGAGCTCTTCGACGGCGAGCGCACCATTGTGGCCGCCCGCGTGGGCGACGAGCTGAAGGACCTGGCGTACGCACCGGCCGACGGCGAGGTCGTCGAGCCCGTCGAGATCTCCTCCGAGGACGGCCTGGACATCCTGCGCCACTCCACCGCGCACGTGATGGCGCAGGCCGTGCAGGAGCTGTTCCCCGACGCCAAGCTCGGCATCGGCCCGCCCATCCGGGACGGCTTCTACTACGACTTCGACGTCGCCGAGCCGTTCACGCCCGAGGACCTCAAGCGCATCGAGAAGAAGATGCAGGAGATCCAGAAGCGGGGCCAGCGCTTCTCGCGCCGCGTCACCAACGACGACGACGCCCGCGTCGAGCTCGCCGACGAGCCGTACAAGCTGGAGCTCATCGGCCTCAAGGGCAACGCCGCGAACGCCGCCGACGGCGCGGACGCCGAGGTGGGCGCCGGCGAGCTGACCATCTACGACAACCTCGACGCCAAGACCGGCGAACTGTGCTGGAAGGACCTCTGCCGCGGCCCGCACCTGCCCAGCACCCGGAACATCCCGGCGTTCAAGCTGATGCGCTCCGCCGCCGCCTACTGGCGCGGCAGCGAGAAGAACCCGCAGCTCCAGCGCATCTACGGCACCGCGTGGCCGTCCAAGGACGAGCTGAAGGCGCATCTGGAGTTCCTCGCCGAGGCCGAGAAGCGCGACCACCGCAAGCTCGGCTCGGAGCTCGACCTGTTCTCCTTCCCCGAGGAGCTCGGCCCGGGTCTCGCGGTCTTCCACCCCAAGGGCGGAGTGATCCGCAAGGTGATGGAGGACTACTCGCGGCGCCGCCACGAGGTCTCCGGCTACGAGTTCGTGAACACCCCGCACCTCTCGAAGGAGAAGCTCTTCGAGATCTCGGGTCACCTGCCGCACTACGCGGACGGCATGTTCCCGCCCATCGAGTTCGACGAGCAGAACTACCGCCTCAAGGCGATGAACTGCCCGATGCACAACCTGATCTTCAAGTCGCGCGGTCGCTCCTACCGTGAGCTGCCGCTGCGCCTCTTCGAGTTCGGCACCGTGTACCGGTACGAGAAGTCGGGCGTCGTGCACGGACTGACCCGTTCGCGCGGCTTCACCCAGGACGACGCGCACATCTACTGCACCAAGGAGCAGATGGCCGAGGAGCTCGACAACCTCCTCACCTTCGTGCTCGACCTGCTGCGCGACTACGGCCTGACCGAGTTCGAGCTCGAGCTGTCCACCCGTGACGACTCCGACAAGTTCATCGGCGAGGACGAGGACTGGGCGGAGGCCACCGAGGCGCTCCGGCAGGCCGCGGAGAAGCAGGACCTGCCGCTGGTGCCGGACCCGGGCGGCGCCGCGTACTACGGCCCGAAGATCTCCGTCCAGGTCAAGGACGCGATCGGCCGGTCCTGGCAGATGTCGACCCTCCAGGTCGACTTCAACCAGCCGAAGCGCTTCGGCCTGGAGTACACCGCGGCGGACGGCTCGCGTCAGCAGCCCGTGATGCTGCACCGGGCCCTGTTCGGCTCCATCGAGCGGTTCTTCGGCGTGCTCCTGGAGCACTACGCGGGCGCGTTCCCCGCCTGGCTCGCCCCGGTGCAGGCCGTCGGCATCCCGATCGGTGACGCCCACATCCCCTACCTGCGGGAGTTCGCCGAGAAGGCACGCGCCCAGGGGCTGCGGGTCGAGGTGGACGCCTCCTCCGACCGCATGCAGAAGAAGATCAGGAACCAGCAGAAGGCCAAGGTGCCCTTCATGGTCATCGCGGGCGACGAGGACATGGAGAACGGCGCCGTGTCCTTCCGCTACCGCGACGGCTCGCAGGAGAACGGCATCCCCGTCGACGACGCCATCGCGAAGATCGCGAAGGTCGTCGAGGAGCGCGTCCAGGTCTGACGGGCGCGTACGCGCCAGTGCCGCCGGGGCCCACCGCCCCGGCGGCACGTTCCGGACGGGCGAAGTCATATGCTGCACAGCATGACGACTGAGCCGGAGCAGCAGATCGGAGTGGGGACTCAGGACGCGTTCCAGCGCCTGTGGACGCCTCACCGGATGGCGTACATCCAGGGCGAGAACAAGCCCAGTGGTCCCGGAGCGGACGACGGCTGCCCCTTCTGCTCGATCCCGGCCAAATCGGACGAGGACGGGCTCGTCATCGCACGCGGTGAGCACGTGTACGCGGTCCTGAACCTGTACCCGTACAACGGCGGGCACCTCATGGTCGTGCCCTACCGCCACGTCGCCGACTACACGGAGCTGACCGGGCCGGAGACCGCCGAGCTCGGTGAGCTGACCAAGCAGGCGATGACGGCGCTGCGCACCGCGTCCGGGGCGCACGGCTTCAACATCGGCATGAACCAGGGCACCGTCGCGGGCGCGGGCATCGCCGCGCATCTGCACCAGCACATCGTGCCGCGCTGGGGCGGGGACACGAACTTCATGCCGGTCGTCGGGCACACCAAGGTGCTGCCGCAACTGCTCGCGGACACCCGCAAGATGCTGGCGGAGGCCTGGCCGAAGGGCTAGGGCCTGTCGTCAAACTCCCTCCGTTGCCCGGAGGGCGGCCACGTGGCGTCAGGTGCGTGCTCTCGGCGTGCCGGGCACAGGCCCTCGTACTGGACGTACTTGGGTCTGGGCCCGGTGCGGCGAAAGTGCGTGCATGGCGTCACGTGGCAGGAGGGAGTTTGACGACAGGCCCTAGCCCCCGGGCGGTGCGGTACGCACGCTGTGCGCCGCACCGCCCGGGCTCTGCTCTGCGCCGGACCGGCGGTGAGCCCTACGCGTTGTACACGTCCGCCTGCTTCGGGGCCGGGTCCTGCACGGCGCCGCTGAGGAACGTGGCGCGGGCGCCGAAGCGGTCGGTGTTGACGCCGTTCTCCTCCAGGACCTTCAGTGCCGCCGAGTGCACCACGCGCAGCACCGGGGTGGCGGCGCGCAGCGCGTCGTCGGCCATGAAGCGGTGCCGCCAGGGCTTGTCCGCCCAGGCGTGCCGCAGGCCGAACGGCTCGGGCAGGACCAGCTTGCCGCCCAGGTAGTCGAGGATCGGCGGATACCAGGTGAAGGGGGCGCGGACCGCGAGACGCACCACTTCCTGGGCGTCGACGAGGGGCAGTTGCTGGGTCTTGGTCTCCCAGAACCTGATCGTCTTGCTGACCGTCTTCGTCTTGGGTGACGGCTTGCTCGTGAACAGGGAGTGGACCGGGCCGAGCGCGTGTCCGGTGACCTCGATGCGCAGCGTCTCGTGCAGCACCGTCACCGTGATCAGCATCGTGATCACGAGCTGGCCGTCCCAGAGCGTGAACTGCACGCCCAGGTAGTGGCGGTCGCCGCTGCCGAACTGCTGCTCGTTGCAGATCCGCTGTATCTCGTGGCCCTTGATCTGGAAGGCGTCGACGTCCGTACCGGAGGGGCGGGACACCGAGCCCGCGTTCTCCCCGATGGGGGTGACGATCCAGTGCCTTATCGAGGGCTTGGGGAAGCCTCCGGTGTGCAGGGGGCCGCGCTCCAGCATGCGGAGCTGGTCGTGCACCGCGCGCACCACGTCCCAGCTGCGGAACGGGTTGATCTCTTTGTCCTCGTCGCGGGCGGTGAGCTCCTCGGCGAGCTGCCAGCTTCCCCAGCGGGTGCCCATGCCCAGTATGCCCTTGGGGCCGGCGTAGAAGACCGAGTTGGACTGCTGCTCCGCGGACAGGCGGGCCAGGCCCTGGCGCAGACGTTCGGCAGCCGTCTCGCCGGGGCTGCCGGGGACCGCCTCGGGGATCTTCGCGCCGACGCCGCCGCCGGCGAGCAGGCTGTCCCAGCGCGCCCGCAGGTCCTTGGCGGTGCCCTCCGCCACGTGCTTGGCCCAGAACCAGCCGAGCACGGGCACGACGGCGCACAGCCGCAGATACCAGGCCCAGAAGCCGCCGAAGGGCAGCTTGATGAGCACCAGGGCGACCACGACGCCGAGGGCCACGAGCAGGGCCGTGGCGATGGCGTGGGTGCGCTTGTCCTTCTGCTTGGTGATCCATCGGCGGATCGTGAACACCAGGAGCCAGGCCAGGAGGCCGGGCAGGAAGAGCAGCCCGCACAGGGCCATGACCGCCGTCAGCCAGCTGTCGCGCTGTCTGCGGATCCGATTGGCCGCGAGGCAGTGCTCGACGATCACCTGGGGCTCCGTGCCGAAGGACTGGATGAGCGGCGCCCTGGCGCCGCCGAGCATCCGCACCTGCACGGTCCGTGAGAAGGCCTCACCCAGGTTGGGCTTGCACAGCGACCACAGACCGGGCTTCACCACGGATTTGTGCCAGTCGCTGTTGGCCTTGAGGATGTCGTCGACCTCGCCGTCGCGATACGCCGCCGACGCCAGGGCCTGCGTCGCCGCTGTCTGCCCCGCGGCGCCCGCCAGGGGCACCTGGGCCCCCGGCCTGAAGTCGAATACGTCGTCCGCCACCTGCCGCCCCCATCGCCGCACCGCGCTCGGCGCGGCGGCTCGTCCCGACTGCGTTGTCTCCAGAAATTCCCGACGCCTTCAGAAATTCCCGACTGCGTGGCCCGGCACACCTGTTGACCTGGCGGGCACGGCCATTGATCAGGTCATCAGCGTATCGGTGCGCACTGACATACGGCAGTGGGTCGCCGAATGCCGCCCGTCCGACGGGGGCGGAAGGGCGGCATCCGGCGGGTTCAGGCCGGTTCAGGCCGGTTCAGGTCACCTGTGCGCCGGTCATGAGGAGCCCTGGGCCTGTTCGCGGATCTTCTGGGACAGCTGCGGCGGCATCGGCTCGTGCCGTGCGTAGTTCCGGCTGAACCGGGCGGTGCCCTGCGACAGGGACCGCAGGTCGACGGCGTACCTGCCGATCTCGATCTCGGGGACCTCGGCCCGTATCACGGTGCGTCCGCCCGGGGCCTGTTCGGTGCCGACGACCCGGCCGCGCCGCCCCGAGAGGTCGCTCATCACCGAGCCGACGTGCTCGTCGGCGACGAGGACCTGCACCTCGGCGACCGGTTCGAGCAGATGGATCGTGGCGTCCGCGGCGGCTTCCCGCAGCGCGAGGGCGCCCGCCGTCTGGAAGGCGGCGTCGGAGGAGTCCACGGAGTGCGCCTTGCCGTCGAGCAGCGTGACACGGATGTCGATCAGCTGATAGCCGGCCGCGACGCCCTTGGCAGCCTGGGCACGGACGCCCTTCTCGACGGACGGGATGAACTGCCGCGGCACCGCGCCGCCCACGACCTTGTCGACGAACTGGATGCCGCTGCCGCCGGGCAGCGGCTCCACCGCGATCTCGCAGATGGCGAACTGGCCGTGGCCACCGGACTGCTTCACGTGCCGGCCGCGGCCCGCCGACTTGTTCGCGAACGTCTCGCGCAGGGACACCTTGTGCGGCACCAGGTCGACCTGCACCCCGTAGCGGTTGCGCAGCCGTTCGAGGGCGACGTCCGCGTGCGCCTCGCCGAGGCACCACAGGACCACCTGGTGGGTGTTCTGGTTCTGTTCGAGCCGCATGGTGGGGTCCTCGGCCACGAGCCGGGAGAGCCCCTGCGACAGCTTGTCCTCGTCCGCCTTGCTGTGCGCCTGGATGGCGAGCGGCAGCAGCGGGTCGGGCATGTCCCAGGGCTCCATCAGGAGCGGGTCGTCCTTGGCGGACAGGGTGTCGCCGGTCTCCGCGCGGCTGAGTTTGGCCACACAGGCCAGGTCGCCGGCGATGCACCGGCCGAGCGTGCGCTGCTGCTTGCCGAAGGGCGAGGACAGGGCGCCGACGCGCTCGTCGGCTTCGTGGAGGGCGCGGCCCTCGTGGCCGCGGTCGGCGAGGCCGTGCCCGGAGACGTGCACCGTCTCGTCGGGACGCAGGGTCCCGGAGAACACACGGACCAGCGAGATGCGGCCGACGTACGGGTCGGACGCCGTCTTCACGACCTCCGCGGCCAACGGGCCCTGGGGGTCGCAGGTGAGGGCGGGGCGTGCCGTGCCCGCGGGGGTGGTGACGGCCGGGGCGGGGTGTTCGAGCGGGGTCGGGAAGCCACCGGTGATCAGATCGAGCAGCTCGACGGTGCCGATGCCCTGGCGGGCCCCCTCGACGGCGGGCGCGGCGGCGAGCACCGGGTGGAAGATGCCGCGCGCGACGGCGCGCTCCAGGTCCTGCACGAGCGTTCCGTAGTCGATGTCCTCGCCGTCGAGGTAGCGGTCCATCAGGGACTCGTCCTCGCTCTCGGCGATGATCCCCTCGATGAGCTTGTTGCGCGCTTCCTGGATGACGGGCAGTTGGTCGGCGCCCGGTTCGGACTCCTTGCGTTCGCCCGACGCGTAGTCGAAGATCCGCTGCGAGAGCAGCCCGATCAGGCCGGTCACGGGCGCGTGCCCGTCGGGTCCCTGTTCGCCGTGCAGCGGCAGGTACAGCGGAAGGACGGCGTCGGGGTCGTCGGCCCCGAACGCCTCGGCGCAGGAGCGCGTCATCTCCGCGAAGTCGGAGCGCGCGGTCTCCAGGTGCGTGATCACGATGGCCCGCGGCATGCCGACGGCCGCGCACTCCTCCCACACCATGCGGGTCGCGCCGCCGATGCCCTCGGCGCCCTCGGCCGCCGAGACCACGAAAAGGGCCGCGTCCGCGGCGCGCAGACCGGCCCTCAGCTCACCGACGAAGTCGGCGTATCCCGGGGTGTCCAGGACATTGATCTTGCAGCCACCCCACTCGACGGGCACGAGGGACAGCTGCACCGATCGTTGCTGGCGGTGCTCGATGTCGTCGTAGTCGGACACCGAGGTGCCGTCCTCCACCCGGCCCGCCCGGTTCACCGCCCCCGCGGTCAGCGCGAGGGCTTCCACGAGGGTCGTCTTGCCCGATCCGCTGTGGCCGACCAGCACCACATTCCGTACGGACGCGGGGTGGTCGGCCGTCGCCGCCCTGCCGGCGGCTCCGGGGTGTGCGTTCGCCTTGTCGCCCATGCCTTGGCCTCCCGGTTGTGCGCATGGCTGAGGAGGCGCAGCCCCCTCAGGGATGCTGGCTGTGCGCGGACGCACGGGACCCGCGTGCGGGGGCGGCTCCGGCGACGCCCGCGGTGCTTTCGAGCTTTGCACTCGTGTCACGGTGCGTCCATACGTCGTACGCGATCGTGAGGGGGCGAGCCGGGGTGCCGCGGGCGTGACTACGATGGGCCAGCCGGTGGCCAACGGGGCCGCCACGGCACCGACCCTCGGGAAGGCCATGCTGAACAAGTACGCGCGTGCATTCTTCACGCGTGTCCTCACACCGTTCGCCGCGTTTCTCATCCGCCGCGGGGTCAGCCCCGACACGGTCACGTTCATCGGTACGGCCGGTGTGGTCGCGGGAGCGCTGGTCTTCTACCCCCGGGGGGAGTTCTTCTGGGGCACGGTCGTCATCACGTTGTTCGTGTTCTCGGACCTGGTCGACGGCAACATGGCGCGCCAGCTCGGCCGGTCTAGCCGGTGGGGCGCGTTCCTGGACTCGACCCTGGACCGGGTCGCCGACGGTGCGATCTTCGGTGGCTTCGCGCTCTGGTACGCGGGCCGCGGCGACGACAACGTGCTGTGCGCGGTGACGCTCTTCTGCCTGGCCAGCGGCCAGGTCGTGTCGTACACGAAGGCGCGCGGCGAGGCCATCGGCCTGCCTGTGGCCGTCAACGGCCTGGTGGAGCGCGCCGAGCGCCTGGTGATCTCGCTGGTCGCCGCGGGCTTCGCCGGGCTGCACAAGTTCGGGGTGCCCGGCATCGACGTGCTGCTGCCCATCGCGCTGTGGATCGTCGCCGTCGGCAGCCTCGTCACGCTCGTCCAGCGTGTGGTGACCGTGCGCAGGGAGTCCGAGGAAGCGGACCAGGAGGCCGCACGGGAGGCGCCCCAGCAGAGCGAGACGGCTTCATGAGCCCGGCCACGGAGAAGCTCACGGACGCGCTGTACGGCGTCGGCTGGAGCACGGTCAAGAAGCTGCCCGAGTCCGCCGCGGTGCGCCTCGGCCGGACCATCGCCGACCTGGCGTGGAAGCGGCGCGGCAAGGGCGTGCTGCGCCTTGAGGCGAACTACGCGCGCGTGGTGCCCGACGCGAGCCCCGCGCGCCTCGCCGCGCTCTCCAAGGCGGGCATGCGCTCGTACATGCGGTACTGGATGGAGTCCTTCCGGCTGCCCGCCTGGAGCCGGGACCGCATCCGCGACGGCTTCACGCCGCAGGACCTGCACCACCTCACCGACGGCCTGGCGTCGGGCAGGGGCGTCATCATCGCGCTCCCGCACCTGGGCAACTGGGATCTGGCGGGCGCCTGGGTGACCACGAAGCTGGAGATCCCCTTCACGACGGTGCAGGAGCGGCAGAAGCCCGAGTCGCTGTACGACCGCTTCGTCGCCTACCGCAGCGGCCTCGGCATGGAGGTCCTGCCGCACACCGGCGGCTCCGCCTTCGGGACGCTGGCCCGCCGCCTGCGCGCCGGAGGCCTGGTCTGCCTGGTCGCGGACCGCGACCTGTCGGCGTCCGGCGTCGAGGTGAAGTTCTTCGGGGAGACCGCGCGCATGCCGGCGGGCCCCGCCGCGCTCGCCCAGCAGACCGGCGCGCTGCTGCTGCCCGTGACGCTCTGGTACGACGATTCGCCGGTCATGCGGGGCCGTGTGCACCCGCCGGTCGAGGTGCCCGAGACGGGAACGCGTACGGAGAAGACGGCCGCCATGACGCAGGCCCTCGCCGACGCCTTCGCCACGGGCATCGCCGAGCACCCCGAGGACTGGCACATGCTCCAGCGCCTGTGGCTCGCCGACCTGGACCCGTCGAAGGCGCCCGCTCCGGAGGCCGCCTCTTCGAAGGGGCCTGCCACGGAGGACGCCTCTTCGAAGGCGACGCCGCCCGAACCGGCGTCCCCCAAGGCGCCGCCCGCATCGACGTCTCCGGAGACGACGGCCGAGGGGCCACCGTGAAGGTAGGCATCGTCTGCCCCTACTCGTGGGACGTCCCGGGCGGCGTCCAGTTCCACATCCGCGATCTGGCGGAGCACCTCATCCGCCTCGGACACGAGGTCTCCGTCCTCGCCCCCGCCGACGACGAGACCCCCCTGCCGCCGTACGTGGTGTCGGCGGGACGGGCCGTTCCGGTTCCGTACAACGGCTCGGTGGCGCGGCTGAACTTCGGATTCATCTCGGCCGCGCGCGTCCGCCGCTGGCTGCACGACGGCACCTTCGACGTGATCCACATCCATGAGCCGACGTCGCCGTCGCTCGGCCTGCTCACGTGCTGGGCGGCGCAGGGACCGATCGTCGCCACGTTCCACACCTCCAACCCGCGCTCGCGGGCCATGATCGCGGCGTATCCGATCCTCCAGCCCGCCCTGGAGAAGATCAGCGCGCGGATCGCGGTCAGCGAGTACGCGCGCCGCACCCTCGTGGAGCACCTCGGCGGCGACGCGGTGGTCATCCCGAACGGCGTCGACGTCGACTTCTTCGCCCGCGCCGAGCCCAAGCCCGAGTGGCAGGGCCAGACCATCGGCTTCATAGGGCGCATCGACGAGCCCCGCAAGGGCCTGCCCGTCCTGATGCGCGCCCTGCCGCGGATCTTCGAGGAGCGGCCCGGGGCCCGCCTCCTGGTCGCGGGGCGCGGCGACGAGGAGGAGGCCGTCGCCTCCCTGCCCGCCGAGCTGCGCTCCCGGGTGGAGTTCCTCGGCATGGTCACCGACGAGGACAAGGCGCGCCTGCTGCGCAGCGTCGACGTGTACGTCGCCCCGAACACCGGCGGCGAGAGCTTCGGGATCATCCTGGTCGAGGCGATGTCCGCGGGCGCCCCCGTGCTCGCGAGCGACCTCGACGCCTTCGCCCAGGTCCTCGACCAGGGCGCGGCCGGCGACCTGTTCGCCAACGAGGACGCGGACTCCCTGGCCGGCGCGGCCGTCCGGCTGCTGCGCGACACCGACCGCCGCACCGAACTCCGCGAACGCGGCAGCAAGCACGTACGCCGCTTCGACTGGTCGACGGTCGGCGCCGACATCCTCTCCGTGTACGAGACGGTGGCGGACGGCGCGGCAGCGGTCGCCACGGACGAACGCACGGGCTTGCGCGCCCGCTTCGGCCTGGCGAAGGACAAGCTGTAGCCCGCTGGACGCGCTGCCGCGGAGAACTCCTGCCGGACGGCCCGCCCGGTACCAACAGCCCGTCCGACGCCGCAGGGCGACGACAGCCGGTCCGGCGTTTGAGGATGAGCCCGGAGGGCGGCAACAGCCGGTCCGGCGTTTGAGGATGAGCCCGGAGGGCGGCAACAGCCGGTCCGGCGTTTGAGGATGAGCCCGGAGGGCGGCAACAGCCGGTCCGGCGTTTGAGGACGAGCCCGGAGGGCGACAACAGCTCGTCCGGCGTTTGAGGACAAGGCCGAAGGCCGACAAACGGCACCCCGCCGAACCCGAGGGAACCAGGGCGGGGGGCACAACCCCGCACCGCCCAAGGCGCCCCCGCCAGATACGGTGCGGGGGTGATTCCCACGTTGATCTGGATCGCCGCCGCACTCCTCGCGATCGGCCTCTACCTGAGCTGGACCGCGGGCCGCCTGGACCGGCTGCACGCACGCATCGACGCGGCACGCGCCGCCCTCGACGCGCAGTTGCTGCGCCGCGCGTCCGTCACCCAGGAGCTGGCCACCTCGGGGGTGCTCGACCCGGCGGCGTCCATCGTCCTGTACGAGGCGGCGCACGCGGCACGGCAGGCGGAGGAGGAACACCGCGAGGTCGCGGAGAGCGAGCTGAGCCAGGCGCTGCGTGCCGTCTTCGAGGACGCGGGGCAGGTCGACGCGGTCCGGGAGGCCCCGGGCGGCGAAGGGGCCGCGGCCGAGCTCGGCCAGGCGGTCCGCCGGGTCCCCATGGCCCGCCGGTTCCACAACGACGCCGTGCGCGCGGCCCGCGCCCTGCGCCGCCACCGCAAGGTCCGCTGGTTCCGGCTCGCGGGGCACGCGCCGTTCCCGATGGCCTTCGAGATGGACGACATGGCACCGGCGGCGCTGGCGGACCGCCCGGGAACGTAGCGGGCGGCGGCCTCAGCCGCCCCGCCGGAGCCGCCGCGCCAGGCGCACGACCTCCGTACCCCACATCACGAGGGCCGCGGCACCGATCAGCAGCACCGGGACCAACCACCACCGGAACCAGAATCGCGTGGCCAGCGAGGCCACGAAGATCAGGAAGACCAGATCCGTGAGCGCCCGGTGGGTGTCCCACCACCGGTTCGCCCGCTTCGCCGCACCGACGACGGGGGCCTTGGCCACCCGCAGCGTTCCCCACACCGCACGCATGGGCCCAGGATGAGGCACGCCGCGCCCCCTGGGGAGAGGTCGGCGCGCTCGGTGGCCCACGTACCGAAAACGATCCACAGCCTCACCATTGGCCCTTGCAGTGGCCTGGTCCCGGAACGTTTCCTCTGTACTGCGGAAACACAACGGAAGCCGAACGCAGGATGTCCCCCGTTCGTCCCGGTCCCGGTTCCCGCGGCCCCAGCCTTCGTCACCGAGTGAGGTCACCCGTGTCCAGCACGCCCCCCAGCACCCCCAAGACCGCCGAGGACACCGCCGTCGGCACCGCCCGCGTGAAGCGCGGCATGGCCGAACAGCTCAAGGGCGGCGTGATCATGGACGTCGTGACGCCGGAGCAGGCGAAGATCGCCGAGGACGCCGGTGCTGTCGCCGTCATGGCCCTGGAGCGGGTTCCCGCCGACATCCGCAAGGACGGCGGCGTGGCCCGGATGTCCGACCCGGACATGATCGAGGGCATCATCGAGGCCGTGTCGATCCCCGTCATGGCCAAGTCGCGGATCGGCCACTTCGTGGAGGCCCAGGTCCTGCAGTCCCTCGGCGTCGACTACATCGACGAGTCGGAGGTCCTGACCCCGGCCGACGAGGTCAACCACTCCGACAAGTTCGCCTTCACCACGCCGTTCGTCTGTGGCGCCACCAACCTCGGCGAGGCCCTGCGCCGCATCGCCGAGGGCGCCGCGATGATCCGCTCCAAGGGCGAGGCCGGCACCGGCAACGTCGTCGAGGCCGTCCGCCACCTGCGCCAGATCAAGAACGAGATCGCCAGGCTGCGCGGCTTCGACAACAACGAGCTGTACGCCGCCGCCAAGGACCTGCGCGCCCCCTACGAGCTGGTCAAGGAGGTCGCCGAGCTCGGCAAGCTGCCGGTGGTCCTGTTCTCCGCCGGCGGTGTCGCCACCCCCGCCGACGCCGCCCTGATGCGTCAGCTGGGCGCCGAGGGCGTGTTCGTCGGCTCCGGCATCTTCAAGTCCGGCGACCCCGCCAAGCGCGCCGCAGCCATCGTGAAGGCGACCACCTTCTACGACGACCCCAAGATCGTCGCGGACGCCTCCCGCAACCTGGGCGAGGCCATGGTCGGCATCAACTGCGACACCCTGCCCGAGTCCGAGCGCTACGCGAACCGCGGCTGGTAAGGCACTCCGAAGATGACGGACACCCCCGTGATAGGCGTCCTGGCCCTCCAGGGCGACGTGCGGGAGCACCTCGTCGCCCTGGCCGCGGCGGGCGCCGCGGCCAGGCCGGTGCGGCGCCCCGAGGAGCTCGACGACATCGACGGCCTGGTCGTGCCGGGCGGCGAGTCGACCACCATCTCCAAGCTCGCGGTCCTCTTCGGCCTGCTCGCACCCCTTCGCGCGCGCGTGCGTGACGGTCTGCCGGTGTACGGCACCTGCGCGGGCATGATCCTGCTGGCCGACAAGATCCTCGACCCCCGTTCGGGACAGGAGACGATCGGCGGCATCGACATGATCGTGCGCCGCAACGCCTTCGGGCGGCAGAACGAGTCCTTCGAGTCGGCGGTGGACGTCAAGGGGATCGGGGGCGACCCTGTGGAGGGTGTCTTCATCCGCGCACCCTGGGTGGAGTCGGTCGGTGCCGCCGTCGACGTGCTCGCCGAGCACGAGGGACACATCGTCGCCGTGCGCCAGGGCGATGTGCTCGCCACGTCCTTCCACCCCGAGCTCACGGGGGACCACAGGGTGCACGCCCTGTTCGTGGACATGGTCCGGGCGAAGCAGGCACCGCGATCCTTGTAGGATCTCTGGCGTTCGTACTGAGGTGGGTTACGCGAAGGAGACAGGCAGATGTCCGGCCACTCTAAATGGGCTACGACGAAGCACAAGAAGGCCGTGATCGACGCCAAGCGCGGCAAGCTCTTCGCGAAGCTGATCAAGAACATCGAGGTCGCGGCGCGGACCGGCGGCGCTGACGTCGAAGGAAACCCGACGCTCTTCGACGCCATCCAGAAGGCGAAGAAGCAGTCCGTCCCGAACAAGAACATCGACTCCGCGGTCAAGCGCGGTGCCGGTCTCGAAGCCGGTGGCGCCGACTACGAGACGATCATGTACGAGGGCTACGGCCCGAACGGTGTCGCGGTGCTCATCGAGTGCCTGACGGACAACCGCAACCGCGCGGCCTCCGACGTGCGCGTCGCGATGACCCGCAACGGCGGCTCGATGGCCGACCCGGGCTCCGTGTCGTACCTGTTCAACCGCAAGGGCGTCGTGATCGTCCCCAAGGGTGAGCTGTCCGAGGACGACGTCCTCGGCGCCGTCCTGGACGCCGGTGCCGAGGAGGTCAACGACCTCGGTGAGTCCTTCGAGGTGCTGAGCGAGGCCACCGACCTGGTCGCGGTGCGCACCGGGCTCCAGGAGGCCGGCATCGACTACGACTCGGCCGACGCCAACTTCGTCCCGACCATGCAGGTCGAGCTGGACGAGGAGGGCGCCCGCAAGATCTTCAAGCTCATCGACGCCCTGGAGGACAGCGACGACGTGCAGAACGTCTTCGCCAACTTCGACGTGTCCGACGACGTCATGGCCAAGGTCGACGCGTAGGCGCTCCGCCGGGCTTCCAGGGTGCCGCCGCGGGCCGCCCGTGGTCGCCCGCGCAGTTCCCCGCGCCCCTGTGGGGCGCGCTCGGGCCGACGGGACACACCCCGTCGGCCCCTCGCGTTGTCAGAGGGACCCGATAACCTGCACGGACAGGCGATTGGAGGGGCCACGTGCGCGTGCTGGGGGTCGACCCGGGGCTGACCCGGTGTGGTGTGGGGGTCGTCGACGGCGTCGCGGGACGCCCCCTGACCATGCGCGGCGTAGGGGTCGTGCGCACCCCGGCCGACGCGGAGCTCGGCCACCGCCTCGTCGCCATCGAGCAGGGCATCGAGGAGTGGCTGGAGGAGCACCGGCCCGAAGTCCTCGCCGTCGAGCGCGTGTTCAGCCAGCACAACGTCCGCACGGTGATGGGCACAGCCCAGGCAAGCGCCGTAGCCATGCTGTGTGCGTCCCGCCGCGGCATCCCCGTCGCCCTGCACACCCCGAGCGAGGTCAAGGCCGCCGTCACCGGCAGCGGCCGCGCGGACAAGGCGCAGGTCGGCGCGATGGTGACCCGCCTGCTCCGCCTGGACGCACCGCCGAGACCCGCCGACGCCGCCGACGCCCTCGCCCTCGCCATCTGCCACATCTGGCGCGCCCCCGCGCAGAGCCGCCTCCAGCAGGCGGTCGCCCGAAACCGCCTGGAGCAGGCCGTGGCCAAGCACGCATCGAAAGGCCGTACCGCATGATCGCCTTTGTCAGCGGCCCCGTCGCCGCCCTCGCGCCGGACACCGCGGTGATCGAGGTCGGCGGTGTCGGCATGGCCGTCCAGTGCACGCCGAACACCCTCTCCACGCTCCGCGTAGGCCAGCAGGCCAAGCTCGCCACCTCGCTGGTCGTCAGGGAGGACAGCCTGACGCTGTACGGCTTCGCGGACGACGACGAGCGCCAGACCTTCGAGCTGCTGCAGACCGCGAGCGGCGTCGGCCCGCGCCTGGCCCAGGCCATGCTCGCCGTGCACAGCCCCGACGCCCTGCGCCGCGCGGTCTCCACCGGCGACGAGAAGGCGCTCACGGCCGTGCCCGGCATCGGCAAGAAGGGCGCCCAGAAGCTCCTCCTGGAGTACAAGGACCGCCTCGGCGAGCCCCTCGGCACCGGCGGCCCCGCCATCGGGACGTCCGTCACCGCGGGCTGGCGGGACCAACTGCACGCCGCCCTGATCGGCCTCGGGTACGCGACACGCGAGGCCGACGAAGCCGTCGCCGCCGTGACCCCGCAGGCCGAGGCCGCCGAGGGCACCCCCCAGGTGGGACAGCTCCTGAAGGCCGCCCTCCAGACCCTGAACCGCACGCGCTGAGCCCCCCGGCCGCCCGCCGCCGCCCCAGGCACGGCACGGCGATCGCCACGACACAGCCGCAACAGAGCCACGACAGACCGCAGACCCCCGTACGGACGCGAGGCACACACCGCATGAACGAGGCACACACCGCATGAACTGGGACGACACGACCGACGAGGCCGCCTCCGGGCAGGAGGCGGCCGACGCGGCCGAGCGGCTCGGCGTGCCCGAGGCGGAGCGGCTCGTGGGCGCTGTCGCCGACGGCGAGGACCAGGCGGTCGAGGCCGCCCTGCGCCCCAAGGACCTCGGCGAGTTCATCGGCCAGGAAAAGGTCAGGGTCCAGCTCGACCTGGTCCTGCGCGCCGCCCGCGCCCGCGGCGCCACCGCCGACCACGTGCTGCTCTCCGGCGCCCCCGGCCTCGGCAAGACCACCCTCTCGATGATCATCGCCGCCGAGATGGGCGCCCCCATCCGCATCACCAGCGGCCCCGCCATCCAGCACGCGGGCGACCTCGCCGCGATCCTGTCCTCCCTCCAGGAGGGCGAGGTCCTCTTCCTCGACGAGATCCACCGCATGTCGCGGCCCGCCGAGGAGATGCTGTACATGGCCATGGAGGACTTCCGGGTCGACGTGATCGTCGGCAAGGGTCCCGGCGCCACCGCCATCCCGCTGGAGCTGCCCCCGTTCACGCTCGTCGGTGCCACCACGCGCGCGGGGCTGCTGCCGCCGCCGCTGCGCGACCGCTTCGGCTTCACCGCCCACATGGAGTTCTACGAACCGGCGGAGCTGGAGCGCGTGGTGCACCGCTCCGCGCTCCTGCTCGACGTGGGCATCGACGCCGAGGGCGCCGCCGAGATCGCGGGCCGGTCCCGTGGCACCCCGCGTATCGCCAACCGCCTGCTGCGCCGCGTACGCGACTATGCGCAGGTCAAAGCGGACGGCGCGATCAACCGTGAGATCGCGGGCGCGGCCCTCAAGGTCTACGAGGTCGACGGCAGGGGCCTCGACCGCCTCGACCGGGCCGTGCTCGAAGCCCTCCTGAAGCTGTTCGGCGGCGGCCCTGTCGGCCTGTCGACCCTCGCTGTCGCGGTGGGGGAGGAGCGTGAGACGGTCGAGGAGGTCGCCGAGCCCTTCCTCGTCCGGGAGGGGCTGCTCGCCCGCACCCCGAGGGGGCGGGTCGCGACGCCCGCGGCCTGGGCCCATCTGGGTCTCGTACCGCCCCGGCAGGGAGCGGGAACTGGACAACAGGACTTGTTCGGGTCGTGACGTGGCGCGTGGCGGCGCGGGGAGTCGCTCCATCAGGAACTGCGGTGCCATGCTGAGCGTTGTTCGTAAGGTGCGGACTCGCTTAGACTCCGCCGATGCCGCCCTTGTGGGCGGCGCCGCCCACCCCCATCCATCAGGCCGCTCCCTTACGCGGTCGTGCGAAGGAAACTCCGTCCCGTGAATATCGTGACCCTCCTCCCCTTCATCGTGCTCATCGGGGCCATGTTCCTGATGACCCGGTCCGCCAAGAAGAAGCAGCAGGCGGCTGCCCAGATGCGCAATGACATGACGCCTGGCACCGGCATCCGCACGATCGGAGGCATGTACGCCACCGTCAAGGAGGTCCACGACGACGCGGTCCTCCTCGAGGTGGCCCCCGGCGTCCACGCGGTCTACGCGAAGAACGCCATCGGCGCCGTCCTCGACGACGACGAGTACAACCGCATCGTGCACGGTGCGGAGGACGAGCTGACGTCCGACGACACCCCCGTGGTCCCGGACGACGCCTCCTCCCTCACCGAGACCGACGAGCGCGCCGCCGCCGCGGACTCTTCGGACGACTCCCGCATCGACCTCGGCAAGGACCTCGGCAAGAAGGACACGGCCGACGAGGCCCCCGAGGCAGCTGACGCAGAGCCGAAGAAGACCGACGGCGAGTCCGGCGCGAAGTAGTCACGGCCGGGGGACCGGCGTGCGCCCGCTCGCGCACCACCACCCCCGCCCAGGTGATTTCGCGCCGCGTCTCGACACAACTTCATGGCCGCCCGCCCGGGTCCCCTCCACGCAGGCCTCCGCTCAGCGCAGGTGATGGGGAGGCACTCCGCAGGCCGGACGGTTGGACAGGGAGAACGAGAAGGTGGCAGCACCCAAGAAGGGCCGCAAGCAGGCCGCCCAGGGGAAACCGGGCCGCACCCTGGTCCTGATCATGATCGCCCTGGTGGCGCTCACCGGAGGGATGTTCCTCTCCGGTCACACCACGCCCCGTCTCGGCATCGACCTCGCCGGCGGTACGAGCATCACGCTCGAGGCGAAGAACGAGCCGGGCCAGAAGAACGCGATCAATCAGACCAACCTGAACACGGCTGTCGACATCATCAACAACCGTGTCAACGGTCTGGGTGTTTCCGAAGCCGAGGTGCAGACCCAGGGCGACCGGAACATCATCGTCAACATTCCCAAGGGCACCAACGCCAAACAGGCGCGTGAGCAGGTCGGCACGACCGCACAGCTCTACTTCCGGCCCGTCCTGGCCCAGCAGCCGAGCACCGGCGCAGGCGAGAAGCCGACGCCCAAGCCGACGGACTCCGGCAAGGACAAGTCCGGCGACAAGTCGAAGGACAAGTCCGGCGACGGGTCCGAGGACAAGTCCAAGGACGGCGACAAGTCCAAGGAGAGCGACAAGACCAAGGAAGAGGCGACCTCGCCGAGCGCGACGCCCACGACCCAGGGCCGCTCCGTCACCGAGGGCCTGAAGGCCGACGCGAAGGACGACCCGGCCAAGGACAAGAAGGACGACGGCAAGAAGGACCCGTCGCCCACTCCCTCCGGCGACCCCACCGCGCAGCTCCAGGAGCAGTTCGCCAAGCTGGACTGCACCGACAAGAAGGCCCGCGCCAAGGTCAAGACGGGCGTCAAGGCCACCGACCCGGTCGTAGCCTGCGGTGAGAACAAGAACGGCTGGGACAAGTTCATCCTCGGCCCCTCCGAGGTCAACGGCAAGGAGGTCGATGACGCGAAGGCCGTCTACGACACCCAGGGTGCCGCTGGCTGGAAGGTCACGATGAACTTCTCCAAGAAGGGCACGAAGCAGTTCGCGGACATCACCGGCAAGCTCGCCAGCAAGCAGCCGCCGCAGAACGAGTTCGGCATCGTCATGGACGGCGAGGTCGTCTCCGCCCCGTACGTCAGCCAGGCGCTGACCACCGGTGACGCCGAGATCTCCGGCAGCTTCTCCCAGGACGAGGCCAAGGACCTGGCCAACATCCTGTCGTACGGCGCGCTCCCGCTGACCTTCAAGGAGCAGAGCGTCACCACGGTCAGCGCGGCCCTGGGCGGCGAGCAGCTGCGGGCCGGCATGATCGCCGGTGCCATCGGCCTCGCGCTCGTCATCATCTACCTCGTGGCGTACTACCGCGGTCTCGCGCTCATCGCCATCGCGTCCCTCTTCGTCTCCGCGGCGCTGACGTACACGATCATGACGCTGCTCGGCCCGACGATTAAGTTTGCGCTGAACCTGCCCGCGGTCTGCGGCGCCATCGTCGCCATCGGTATCACCGCCGACTCTTTCATCGTCTACTTCGAGCGCATAAGGGACGAGGTCCGTGAGGGCCGTACGCTGCGACCGGCCGTCGAGCGCGCCTGGCCGCGCGCGCGGCGCACCATCCTGGTCTCCGACTTCGTGTCGTTCCTCGCGGCCGCGGTGCTCTTCATCGTCACCGTCGGCAAGGTCCAGGGCTTCGCGTTCACGCTCGGCCTGACGACGCTCCTCGACGTCGTGGTGGTGTTCTTCTTCACCAAGCCACTGATGACGATCATGGCTCGCAAGAAGTTCTTCGCGAGCGGTGGCAAGTGGTCCGGCCTCGACCCGAAGCGTCTCGGTGCCAAGCCGCCGCTGCGCCGCGCGCGGAGCACCGGCCCGGCCGCCCCCGTCGACTCGACCCCGAAGGAGGCGTGAGATGTCGAAACTGGGAGATCTCGGCGCCAAGCTCTACCGCGGCGAGGTCGGCTACGACTTCGTCGGCAAGCGCAAGATCTGGTACGGCATCTCGATCCTGATCACCATCACGGCCATCGTCGGCCTGGCGGTGCGCGGCCTGAACATGGGCATCGAGTTCGAGGGCGGCGCCGTCTTCAACACGCCGAAGACCAGCGTGTCCGTCTCCAAGGCCGACGAGATCGCCGAGGAGGCCTCCGGGCACGACGCGATCGTGCAGAAGCTCGGCAACGACACCCTGCGCATCCAGATCGCCGGCGTGGACACGGACAAGTCCGACCGCATCAAGGCCGAGCTCGCCAAGGAGCTCGACATAAACGCGGACGACATCAACGCCGACCTGGTGGGTCCGAGCTGGGGTGAACAGATCGCCAACAAGGCCTGGCAGGGCCTGGCGATCTTCATGATCCTGGTGGTGATCTATCTGGCGATCGCCTTCGAGTGGCGGATGGCCGTGGCCGCCCTCATCGCGCTCATCCACGACATCACCATCACCGTGGGTGTGTACGCCCTCGTCGGCTTCGAGGTCACACCGGGCACGGTGATCGGTCTGCTGACCATCCTCGGTTATTCGCTGTACGACACGGTCGTGGTCTTCGACAGCCTCAAGGAACAGTCGAAGGACCTCGCCAAGCAGACCCGCTTCACGTACAGCGAGGTCGCCAACCGCTCGATCAACAGCACCCTGGTGCGGTCCATCAACACCACGGTCGTGGCGCTGCTGCCGGTCGCGGGCCTGCTGTTCATCGGCGGCGGCTTCCTCGGCGCGGGCATGCTGAACGACATCTCGCTGTCGCTGTTCGTCGGCCTCGCCGCGGGCGCGTACTCCTCGATCTTCATCGCGACCCCGCTGGTCGCGGATCTCAAGGAGACCGAGCCGCAGATGAAGGCGCTCAAGAAGCGGGTCCTCGCCAAGCGCAGGGCCGCCGCGGCCAAGGGCGAGTCCGCGGAGGCCGCGACGGAGCCGGTGGGCGACGACCCGCAGGACGACGACTCCGAGGACGCGGCGCCCGCCGTGGTGGGACCGCGCTCGGGACCGCGTTCCCAGCCCACCCGCAACCGCGGCCGCGGCCGCCCGTCGGGGAAGCGCCGATGACCGAGCTCGCCGACACCAGCGCGCTGCTGCTCAGCCGCATCCGGGACGTCGCGGACTACCCCGAGCCCGGTGTGATGTTCAAGGACATCACGCCGCTGCTCGCGGACCCGGTGGCGTTCGCGGCCCTGACCGACGCGCTCGCCGAGCTGTGCGTGCGCTCGGGGGCCACGAAGGTCGTCGGTCTGGAGGCGCGCGGCTTCATCCTGGCGGCGCCGGTCGCCGTGCGCGCCGGGCTCGGCTTCATCCCCGTACGCAAGGCGGGCAAGCTCCCCGGAGCGACCCTCAGCCAGGCGTACGAGCTGGAGTACGGCAGCGCGGAGATCGAGGTGCACGCCGAGGACCTCGCCGCCGGTGACCGTGTCATGGTCATCGACGACGTCCTGGCCACCGGCGGCACCGCGGAGGCCTCGCTGCGGCTCATCCGGCGTGCCGGGGCCGAGGTCGCCGGAGTCGCCGTGCTGATGGAGCTCGGCTTCCTCGGCGGCCGGGAGCGGCTGGTTCCCGCCCTGGACGGCGCCCCTCTGGAGGCGCTGCTCACGGTCTGAGGAGCACACGGAGACGGTGGGACGGTCCGGGTGCCGCGCGAGCGGCACCCGGCACCTCAAGAGCACACGGAGGCGGGTCCGGCGGAATCCGGCGCCCGCCTCCGGTGTTTCTCCAGTACAGGCACTCGCCTCCGGTGTTTCTCCAGTACAGAGGCGTCTCACCGGCCGGGGGCGAGCCGTTGGCCCAGGATCGATACCATGGACACTTCGGGGCCTGACCGGAGGACCCGATCGCGCACAGGGAGCGCTCTTGCCAGACGAGTCCCAGCCACTTGCCGCCGCCAAGTCCGCCCAGCAGGCCGAGCGGGCCGCCGCGCCCGCCTCCGCGCCCGTGCAGAAGACGCCGGGCGCGCCCGGCGGGACGTCCGCGCGGGGCGAGCAGGCGGCTCCGTCGGCCAAGGAGCCCCGCCCCGCTTCGGGAGCCGAGCCCCAGCAGGCCGCGCAGAGCCGCGCCACGCCCGCGGCCGACCCGGCGCCGCCGGTCCGCCAGACCCCGCCGGTCCGCCAGACGCCACCCGTGCGCCCGGCCCCCGCCAAGGCCCCCGGCACCGGCAAGCCGGAGCGCTCCGGCTCCTCGAACCGGGTGCGGGCCCGCCTCGCCCGCCTCGGCGTCCAGCGCTCCAACCCGTACAACCCGGTCCTGGAGCCGCTCCTTCGCATAGTGCGCAGCAACGACCCGAAGATCGAGACGGCAACCCTCCGCCAGATCGAGCGTGCCTACCAGGTCGCCGAGCGCTGGCACCGCGGCCAGAAGCGCAAGAGCGGCGACCCGTACATCACGCACCCGCTCGCCGTGACCACGATCCTCGCCGAGCTGGGCATGGACCCCGCGACGCTGATGGCGGGCCTGCTGCACGACACCGTCGAGGACACCGAGTACGGATTGGACACCCTGCGCCGCGACTTCGGTGACCAGGTCGCCCTGCTCGTCGACGGCGTCACCAAGCTGGACAAGGTCAAGTTCGGCGAGGCCGCGCAGGCCGAGACCGTGCGCAAGATGGTCGTCGCCATGGCCAAGGACCCCCGCGTCCTGGTCATCAAGCTCGCCGACCGCCTGCACAACATGCGCACGATGCGCTATCTCAAGCGCGAGAAGCAGGAGAAGAAGGCCCGCGAGACCCTGGAGATCTACGCTCCGCTGGCGCACCGCCTGGGCATGAACACCATCAAGTGGGAGCTGGAGGACCTCGCCTTCGCGATCCTCTATCCCAAGATGTACGACGAGATCGTGCGTCTGGTGGCCGAGCGCGCGCCCAAGCGCGACGAGTATCTGGCGATAGTGACCGACGAGGTCCAGGCCGACCTGCGCGCCGCCCGCATCAAGGCCACCGTCACCGGCCGACCGAAGCACTACTACAGCGTCTACCAGAAGATGATCGTCCGCGGCCGTGACTTCGCGGAGATCTACGACCTGGTGGGCATCCGCGTCCTCGTGGACACCGTCCGCGACTGCTACGCGGCCCTCGGCACCGTGCACGCGCGCTGGAACCCGGTCCCCGGCCGGTTCAAGGACTACATCGCGATGCCGAAGTTCAACATGTACCAGTCGCTGCACACGACGGTCATCGGCCCCAACGGCAAGCCCGTCGAACTCCAGATCCGCACGTTCGACATGCACCGCCGTGCCGAGTACGGCATCGCCGCGCACTGGAAGTACAAGCAGGAGGCCGTCGCCGGTGCCTCCAAGGTCCGCACCGACGTGCCGAAGAAGTCCGGCAAGGACGACCACCTCAACGACATGGCGTGGCTGCGCCAGCTCCTGGACTGGCAGAAGGAGACCGAGGACCCCAGCGAGTTCCTGGAGTCCCTGCGCTTCGACCTCTCGCGCAACGAGGTCTTCGTCTTCACCCCGAAGGGCGACGTCATCGCGCTGCCCGCGGGCGCGACCCCGGTCGACTTCTCGTACGCGGTGCACACCGAGGTCGGCCACCGCACCATAGGAGCCCGGGTCAACGGCCGGCTCGTGCCGCTGGAATCCACCCTGGACAACGGCGACCTGGTGGAGGTCTTCACCTCCAAGGCCGCGGGCGCGGGCCCCTCGCGCGACTGGCTGGGCTTCGTCAAGTCGCCGCGGGCCCGCAACAAGATCCGCGCGTGGTTCTCCAAGGAGCGCCGCGAGGAGGCGATCGAGCAGGGCAAGGACGCCATCGCGCGCGCCATGCGCAAGCAGAACCTGCCGATCCAGCGCATCCTCACCGGCGACTCCCTCGTCACCCTGGCGCACGAGATGCGCTACCCCGACATCTCGTCGCTGTACGCGGCGATCGGCGAGGGCCATGTCACCGCGCAGAGCGTCGTGCAGAAGCTCGTGCAGGCCCTCGGCGGCGAGGAGGCCGCCAACGAGGACATCGCCGAGTCCGCACCGCCCTCGCGCAGCCGCTCCAAGCGCCGCTCCAGCGCCGACCCCGGAGTCGTTGTCAAGGGCGTCGAGGACGTGTGGGTCAAGCTCGCCCGCTGCTGTACGCCGGTGCCGGGCGACCCCATCATCGGCTTCGTCACGCGCGGCAGCGGCGTGTCGGTGCACCGCAGCGACTGCGTGAACGTGGACTCGCTCTCCCGTGAGCCGGAGCGCATCCTGGAGGTCGAGTGGGCGCCCACGCAGTCCTCGGTGTTCCTCGTCGCCATCCAGGTGGAGGCCCTGGACCGCTCGCGGCTGCTCTCCGACGTCACGCGCATCCTCTCGGACCAGCACGTGAACATCCTGTCGGCGGCCGTCCAGACCTCCCGCGACCGCGTGGCCACCTCCCGCTTCACCTTCGAGATGGGCGACCCCAAGCACCTGGGGCACGTACTCAAGGCGGTCAGGGGAGTGGAGGGCGTCTACGACGTGTACCGCGTGACGTCGGCGCGCAGGCCGTAGCACCGACGACCGGCGCTCTGCGCAGAGGGGCTCCCGTACATCGTGTACGGGAGCCCCTCTGCGCAGACCACGGAGAACCGCTCAGCCGCCGAACTCCTGAAGGCCCTTGAGCGCCTGGTCGAGCAGCGCCTGACGGCCGTCGAGCTCCTTCTGGAGCTTGTCCGCCTTCGAGTTGTTGCCCGCGGCACGGGCCGTCTCGATCTGGCCCCTGAGCTTGTCGACGGCGGCCTGGAGCTGGCCCGTGAGGCCCTCGGCCCGCGCCCGCGCCTCCGGGTTCGTCCGGCGCCACTCGGCCTCCTCGGAGTCCTGAAGCGCCCGCTCCACCGCGTGCATCCGGCCCTCGACCTTCGGGCGCGCGTCGCGCGGGACGTGGCCGATGGCCTCCCAGCGTTCGTTGAGGGCCCTGAAGGCCGCACGGGCCGCCTTGAGATCCGTCACCGGGACGAGCTTCTCGGCCTCCTCGGCCAGCTCCTCCTTCAGCTTAAGGTTCTCCGACTGCTCGGCGTCGCGCTCCGCGAACACCGCGCTGCGGGCGGCGAAGAAGACGTCCTGGGCGCCGCGGAAGCGGTTCCACAGGTCGTCCTCGTGCTCGCGCTGGGCGCGGCCGGCGGCCTTCCAGTCGGACATCAGCTCGCGGTACCGCGCGGCCGTGGGGCCCCAGTCCGTCGAGCCCGACAGCGCCTCGGCCTCCGCGACCAGCTTCTCCTTGGCCTTGCGGGCGTCCTCGCGCTGCGCGTCCAGCGAGGCGAAGTGGGCCTTGCGGCGCTTGGAGAACGCCGAGCGGGCGTGCGAGAAGCGGTGCCAGAGTTCGTCGTCGGACTTCCGGTCGAGGCGGGGCAGGCCCTTCCAGGTGTCCACCAGGGCCCGCAGCCGCTCGCCGGCCGCGCGCCACTGCTCGCTCTGCGCCAGCTCCTCGGCCTCGGCGACCAGGGCCTCCTTGGAGTGCCGTGCCTCGTCCGACTGCTTGGCCTTCTGCGCCTTGCGCTCCTCACGGCGCGCGTCGACGGTCTCGACCAGCTTGTCGAGCCGCTTGCCGAGGGCGTCCAGGTCGCCGACGGCGTGCGCCTCGTCGACCTGCTGGCGCAGATGGTCGATGGCGGTCGTCGCGTCCTTGGCCGACAGGTCGGTCGTCTTCACCCGGCGCTCGAGAAGTCCGATCTCGACGACCAGACCGTCGTACTTGCGCTCGAAATAGGCCAGGGCCTCGTCGGGAGATCCTGCCTGCCACGAACCGACCACTCGCTCGCCGTCGGCCGTACGCACGTACACGGTCCCCGTCTCGTCGACGCGGCCCCACGGGTCGCTGCTCACAGCGCCTCCTCCACATGATGCCTGCGCAGGGCCACGGGCCCCCGGCATCGTCCACAGTTTCGTCACCGCCAACATAGGCGACCGGCGGGGATGCTGTCCGCATCCAGCGCGAGCGAAATTCACCCGCCGGGGGTCAGGACTTGCGGACGGTGGCCTTGTCGATGACGACCGTCGCGTTCGGGGTGCCGTCGCCCTGCCCACTGCTCTCACCTGCGGCGGCGATCTTCTTGAGCACCTTCATGCCACCCGCGGAGATCGTTCCGAACGGTGTGTAGTCGGGCGGGAGCTGGCTGTCCTGGTAGACGAGGAAGAACTGGCTGCCGCCGGTGTCACGGCCCTGCTTCTTCTGCGCGTTGTACCGGTTGGCCATGGCGACCGTGCCCGCGGGATAGACGTTGCCGCGCAGCCGCTCGTCCTTCAGATTCTCGTCCGGAAGGGAGTACCCGGGATCGCCCTCGCCGGTGCCCTTGGGGTCGCCGCACTGCAGGACGTTGACGGTGCCCGAGGTGAGCCGGTGGCACGCGGTGTGGTCCAGGTAGCCCTTGTTGACCAGGAAGTCGAACGAGTTGACGGTGTGCGGGGCCTTCGCCGCGTCCAGATCGATGCCGATGTCGCCGCACGTGGTGCTCAGCTTCATCGCGTACGAAGCCGACTTGTCGACGGTGAGCGCCGGCTCCTTCTTGAAGCTCAGCGGCTTGACCTCGCCCGGCGCCGCCTTGCGGCAGGGGTCGTCGGGCTTCTTGCTGGGCGTCGCCTCGGGAGCCGCGTCGTCCTTCTTCGAGCCGCCGTCGTCGAAGGCGCCGGCGGCGTACGAGACCGCACCGCCCGCCACGACCACCGCGAGCGCGCCCGCGACCACCGCGTTGCGCATCCGCCGCCGGCGCTGCGCGGCCTCCCGCCGCTCCTGCTGCCGCAAGAACTTCTCCCGCGCGAGCTGCTTGCGCCGCTGTTCCTGGCTGACCACCGGGGCACTCCTTGTACGTCTCGGTACGGCTGGGTTAGCCCCGTACCGTATACGGGTTGGCTGTGGAATCGGCAGCGCCGGTAGGCTCTGATCTGCCGCAATCTCCGCTGCCACCTCCGCCGGACGACACAGCCACCTCCACCGGACGACAAACGAAGGACGATCGTGCTCATTGCCGGGTTTCCCGCCGGGGCCTGGGGCACCAACTGCTACCTGGTCGCCCCCGCCGCAGGCGAGGAGTGCGTGATCATCGACCCGGGGCATCAGGCCACCGAGGGAGTCGAGGAAGCGCTCAGGAAGCATCGGCTCAAGCCCGTCGCCGTGATCCTCACGCACGGCCACATCGACCACGTCGCCTCGGTCGTGCCGGTCTGCGGGGCGCACGACGTCCCCGCCTGGATCCACCCCGAGGACCGGTACATGATGAGCGACCCGGAGAAGGCCCTCGGCCGCTCCATCGGGATGCCGCTCATGGGCGAGCTGACCATCGGGGAGCCCGACGACGTGCAGGAACTCACCGACGGCTGCCGCCTGGAGCTGGCCGGACTCGACTTCTCCGTCGCGCACGCGCCGGGGCATACGAAGGGGTCGGTGACGTTCAGGATGCCCGAGGCCGCCGACATCCCGTCGGTCTTCTTCTCGGGCGACCTGCTGTTCGCCGGCTCCATCGGACGCACCGATCTGCCCGGCGGATCGCACCCCGAGATCCTCGAGTCGCTCGGCCGCGTGTGCCTGCCGCTCGACGACTCGACCGTGGTGCTGTCGGGCCACGGCCCCCAGACGACCATCGGCCAGGAGCGCGCCACCAACCCGTATCTGCGGCAGGTGGCCGCCGGCCTGGGCGCGGACGGCACGTCCGCCCCTCGACGAGGAATGTGACGAGAGAACCCCCAGTGAGCACCTTCAAGGCCCCCAAGGGCACCTACGACCTGCTGCCGCCGGACTCCGCGACCTATCTCGCGGTGCGCGACGCCATCGCGGCGCCGCTGCGCAACTCCGGCTACGGCTACGTCGAGACGCCGGGCTTCGAGAACGTCGAGCTGTTCGCGCGCGGTGTCGGCGAGTCGACGGACATCGTGACCAAGGAGATGTACGCCTTCGAGACCAAGGGCGGCGACAGGCTCGCCCTGCGCCCCGAAGGCACCGCCTCCGTGCTGCGCGCCGCTCTGGAGGGCAGCCTGCACAAGGCAGGCAACCTCCCGGTCAAGCTCTGGTACTCGGGCTCGTACTACCGCTACGAGCGCCCGCAGAAGGGGCGCTACCGCCACTTCTCGCAGGTCGGCGCGGAGGCGATCGGCGCCGAGGACCCGGCGCTCGACGCCGAGCTGATCATCCTCGCCGACCAGGCGTACCGCTCCCTCGGCCTGAAGGAGTTCCGCATCCTGCTGAACTCCCTCGGCGACAAGGAGTGCCGTCCCGTCTACCGCGCCGCCCTCCAGGACTTCCTGCGCGGCCTCGACCTGGACGAGGACACCCGACGGCGGATCGACATCAACCCGCTGCGCGTCCTGGACGACAAGCGCGCCGAGGTGCAGAAGCAGCTCGTGGGCGCGCCCATGCTGCGCGACTACCTGTGCGACGCCTGCAAGGAGTACCACGAGCAGGTGCGTGCGATCCTGACCGCGGCGGGCGTCGCCTACGAGGACGACCCGAAGCTGGTCCGCGGCCTCGACTACTACACGCGCACCACCTTCGAGTTCGTCCACGACGGCCTCGGCTCGCAGTCCGCGGTCGGCGGCGGCGGACGCTACGACGGCCTCTCCGAGATGATCGGCGGCCCCGCGCTGCCGTCCGTGGGGTGGGCGCTCGGCGTCGACCGCACGGTGCTCGCCCTGGAGGCGGAAGGCATCACGCTCGACCTGCCCGCGGCCACCAGCGTCTTCGCGGTGCCGCTCGGCGAGGAGGCGCGACGGGTCCTGTTCGCCAAGGTGACGGAGTTGCGCCGGGCCGGGATCGCCGCGGACTTCTCCTACGGCGGCAAGGGGCTCAAGGGAGCCATGAAGAACGCGAACCGCAGCGGCGCGCGGTACACCGTCGTCGCCGGTGAGCGGGACCTCGCCGAGGGTGTCGTCCAGCTCAAGGACATGGAGTCCGGGGAGCAGGAGGCGCTGGCGGTGGACGAGGTCGTGACTGTTCTGAAGGGCAGGCTCGCCGAGTAGGGCTGCGGCTGGTTACCGCAACGTGGGGGCGGGCCCCGGTGCCCCGCCCCCACGGCGTGTGTGTCCCGCCCTACGGCGTGTGCGTTGTGCGTCCCGCCCCTCGCCGTGTGCGCTCAGTCCAGGACGCCCAGGCGCAGCGCATGCGTCACCGCCGCCGTTCTGTCGGTGACCTCCAGCTTCGCGAAGGCGCGCAGCAGATGTGTCTTCACCGTCGACTCCCCGATGTGCAGCCGGCGGCCGATCTCGGCGTTCGTGCAGCCTTCCGCGACGAGCCGCAGCACGGCCGTCTCCCGTTCCGAGAGGCGCGGTCGCTCCGGCCTGGCGCGCAGTTGGTCCACCAGGCGGGCCGCCACCGACGGGGCGAGGACGGTCTCGCCGCGGGCCGCCGCGCGCACCGCATCGGCCAGCTCGCCGCGGGCCAAGTCCTTGAGGAGATAGCCCGCCGCGCCCGCCTCCACCGCCCGCAGGATGTCGCGGTCCGTCTCGTACGTGGTCAGGACGATGATCCGGCACGGCAGCCCCGCCGCCGTCATCCTGACGATCGCGTCCGCTCCGTCGCCGCCGGGCATCCGCAGGTCCATCAGGACGATGTCGGGACGCAGTCGGGCGGCGAGCGCCTCGGCCTGCGGCCCGTTCGCGGCCTCGGCGACGACGTCCAGGTCGGCTTCTGCACTGAGCATGGCGCGCAGGCCTTCCCTGACGACGGGGTGGTCGTCGGCGAGCAGGACACGGATCATGACGCGGTCCTTTCGGGGGCCGGGGGAGGGGCGGGCGCTCCGCGGGGGTGCGGGGGCCGCGGGGCGTGGCCCGGGTCCGGGTGATGGTCCGGGTGGTGCGGCAGCGGCAGCCGTACGGTGACCGTCGTGCCGTCCGGGCCGCTGGTCACGTCGGCCGTGCCGCCGACCTCGGCGGCGCGTGTGCGCAGGCCCGGCAGCCCGAACCCGGCGTGGCGCGCCCCGGCGTCGAAGCCGTGGCCGGAGTCGTGGACCGCCAGTGTGAGGGCGCCGGGACGGAAACCGAGGGCGACCCGCACCCCGGCGCCGGGGCCCGCGTGCTTCGCCGCGTTGGCCAGCGCTTCCTGGCAGGCACGCAAGGCCACGACCTCCAGGGCGGGAGGGAGCGGCCGCACCGTTCCGGTGAGCGTGACGGCTGCTCCGTGGCGCGCGGCCACCCGGCGCAGGGCGTCCGGGAGCGAGCCGCCGTCCAGGTCGGCAGGGGCGCGCCCGGCGACCAGGGAGCGGGCCTCCGCGAGGTTCTGGCGGGCGGTGGCCCGCATCAGCTCAAGGTGACCGCGGGCGGCGCCCACGTCGTGCTCCAGCTCGGCCTCCACGGCCTGGCCCAGCATGAGCAGGCTGGTGAAGCCCTGGGCGAGGGTGTCGTGGATCTCGCGGGACATGCGCTCCCGCTCGGCGAGGGCGCCGCGCTCTGCGGACAGCCGGGCCACCTCCTCCCGGCGCGCGTCGAGCTCCGCGATCAGATCGGCCCGCTCCTGGCTCTGCGCGATGATCCGGATGATCCAGGAGCCTAGGGCCCAGCCGAAGACCAGGGACACCGCGGCGCCCACGGAGTTCAGGAAGACGTCCTGGGCGTCCGGCCGCCACAGCAGGGCCCAGCCGGCCACCGGCGTCGCGTTGATCACAGCGATCGCCACGACGGCGCGCCGCAGCCGCAGCGCGATGAAACACTGCGGCACCAGCGCGAACGTCAGCAGGCGTGTCTCGGTGACGAGCGTGCCCGCCGCCACGAACAGGGTCGTGGCAAGGGCCAGACGGCGAACGGCCCGGCGCTCGTCGGCGCCCTCGGAGACCAGGACCTGGCGGCCGCCGCCCACGTACCAGACGAGGAGCAGGACGATCAGCGTCGCGGACGCCGAGCGCGTCGCCGTGCCGGGGCCCGCGACGGTGAGCGCCAGGACGAGGGTGCCGACCCACACCACGGCGAAGTAGCAGTCCCAGAACAGAAAACCGCGGTCCCACAGGTTCTGACCACGCGGTCCGGACGCGGGGTCGGTTTGTCCGCGCGGTTCGGACTTGGTGCCGGTCCGCGCATGTCCCTCGCGCTCCCCGTTGCTCACCCGTCGCGCCGGCTCTTCCAGCGAAAGGTCCCCAGACATAGCACCAATCCTCCGACGCACCAGGCGGCGAGCACCAGGGCGACACGTCCGTACTCCCAGCTCCCCGCCTGTTCCAGAGCCTGGGCCGACTCGGGCAGGAACACCCCGCGAAAGCCCTGGCACATCCACTTCAGCGGGAACAGGGCACCGAGCGTCAGCATCCAGTCCGGCACCGTGTCGATGGCTATATAGACACCGGAGACGAACTGCAGCACCAGGAAGGGCAGGACCACGACGGACGAGGCGCTGCGGCCGGACCTCGGCACGCTGCTGATCGCGACGCCGAGCAGCGCGCAGCCGGTCAGACCGAGTACGAAGACCCAGGCGAAGGTGAGCCACTTCCCCGGGGACGTCGGCAGCTCCAGGTCGAACACCGTCGCGCCCACGGCGAGCAGCACCGCGGTCTCCAGGAGGCCGGTGACCAGGACCAGCCAGACCTTTCCGAGGAAGTACGCGCTCGGCGGCATCGGGGTGCCCCGCAGCCGCCGCAGCACGTGCTCGTCGCGCTCCATGGCGATGGCGATGCCGAGCGACTGGAAGCTGACGGACATGATGCCCGCGCCGATCATCGCGGCGACATACAGCTGGGAGGCGGTGATGCCCGCACCCTCCACGTCGTCCTTGAAGATCGACGCGAACAGGAAGAGCAGCACCACCGGGAACGCGAACGTGAACACGCCCTGCTCGCGCTGCCGGAAGAACTGCTTCACCTCGAGGGCGCCCTGCCGCCACCCCACCGACCAGGCCCCGGGCAGCCGCTCGGCTGGGGGAGCGGACCGGCGGGTGCCGCCCGTCGTCGTGGTCATCGCTCGTCCTCCTGTCCGGTCAGGCGGAGGTAGACATCCTCCAGGCTGGGGCGGCCGACCTTGAGGCCGGGGATCTCACTGCCGGAACGGCTGCCGAAGCGGCTCATGAGTTCCGCGACCGTCCGCGTCGGGGCCGTCGTCCGGACCGTGCGCCGTGTGCCGTCGGGGTCGGTCCACTCCACCGTCGCCTCGGAACCGTAGCGCTGCCGCAGTTCCGCCGGGTCGCCCTCCGCCACCACCCGGCCCGCGGCGATCACCACCAGGCGGTCGGCGAGCGCCTCGGCCTCCTGGAGGTAGTGCGTGGTGAGGACGACCGTGGTGCCCTCGTCCGCGAGGCGCCGGACCACGCTCCAGAACTGGCGCCGTGCGGCCGGGTCGAAGCCTGTCGTCGGCTCGTCGAGCAGCAGCAGACGCGGCCCGCCGACGATGCCGAGCGCCACGTCCAAGCGGCGCCGCTGCCCACCGGAGAGCGCCTTGATCCGGCTGTCCGCCTTCTCCTGGAGACCGACGAGGCCGATCACTTCCCGCACCGGGCGCGGCCGTGGGTAGAAGCGTGCGAAGTGGCTCACCGTCTCGCGGACGGTGAGCTCGGCGGGCGCCGACTCGTCCTGCCAGACGATGCCGACACGGGCCCGCCAGGCGCGGTCCGCCGTCGCCGGGTCGGCGCCCAGGACGGACACCTCGCCCTCGTCCCGGGTGCGGTGGCCCTGGAGGATCTCCACGGTCGTGGACTTGCCCGCGCCGTTCGGCCCGAGGATGCCGAAGACCTCGCCGTGCCGCACCGCCAGATCTATGCCGTCCACCGCCGGTACGCGCCCATACCTCTTGCGCAGCCCCCGGACGTCGACGGCGAGTCCGCTCGCCTGTGTCGTCATGGCATCGAGCGTCCCGCCCCGGCGAACACCTCGGTACCTCCGTCCGTACCTTCTTCTGTCCACCGAACGGTGGACACACAGGTACGTGCGGCACAATGACCCTGCCCACAGGCCACCCACGAGCCCCGGAACGGCGTGATGACCAAAACGATGTCAGTGAAGGACGGCGCCGCGGCGGACACGGACCGGGCCGACGCGCCGGGAGCCGTCGGCGGCAGCCGGGGACTCGCGCTGCTTCTCGTGATCACCGGCGCGGCCGGTCTTCTCGCCTCCTGGATCATCACGCTCGACAAGTTCGAGCTCCTGAAGGACCCGAACTTCCAGCCGGGATGCAGCATCAACCCGGTCGTCGCCTGCGGCAGCATCATGAAGAGCGACCAGGCGGAGGCGTTCGGCTTCCCGAACCCGATGCTGGGCCTCGCGGCCTACGCCGTCGTCATCGGCGTCGGCATGAGCCTGCTCGGCCGGGCCCGCTTCTCGCGCTGGTACTGGCTGACGCTCAACGCGGGCACGCTGTTCGGCGTGGGTTTCTGCACCTGGCTCCAGTTCCAGTCGCTGTACCGCATCAACGCCCTGTGCCTGTGGTGCTGCCTGGCGTGGGTCGCCACGATCCTGATGTTCTGGTACGTCACGTCGTTCAATGTCCGCCACGGCTTCCTGCCCGCGCCGGGCTGGCTGAAGACCTTCTTCGAGGACTTCACGTGGGCCCTCCCGGTCATGCACGTCGGTGTCATCGCTGTGCTGATCTTCACGCGCTGGGGCTCCGACCTCTGGATCTGAGGCGGCGCCGCCCGTCCCCACCGCCCGGAGCCGGTTGTCAGTGGGGTGGCATAGGGTTTTCGACGTGGAGCCCGACCTGTTCACCGCCGCAGCAGAGGACCGCCAGGAGAAGGACCCGTCCGCGAGTCCGCTGGCCGTCCGGATGCGTCCGCGCACGCTCGAAGAAGTAGTCGGCCAGCAGCATCTGCTGCGGCCGGGATCACCGCTGCGCCGCCTCGTCGGCGAGGGCGGCGGGGGCCCCGCCGGGCCGTCGTCGGTGTTCCTGTGGGGCCCGCCCGGCATCGGCAAGACCACGTTGGCGTACGTCGTCTCCAAGGCGACGAACAAGCGCTTCGTGGAGCTCTCCGCGATCACCGCGGGCGTCAAGGAGGTCCGCGCGGTCATCGACGGCGCCCGCCGCGCCATGGGCGGCCACGGCAAGGAGACCGTCCTCTTCCTCGACGAGATCCACCGCTTCAGCAAGGCCCAGCAGGACTCCCTGCTGCCCGCCGTCGAGAACCGCTGGGTGACCCTGATCGCGGCGACCACGGAGAACCCGTACTTCTCGGTGATCTCCCCGCTCCTGTCCCGCTCCCTGCTGCTCACGCTCGAACCGCTGACGGACGACGACCTGCGGGGCCTCCTGGAGCGCGCCCTCACCGAGGAGCGCGGCCTCGGCGGCGCGGTCACGCTGCCCGACGAGTCGCGGGAGCACCTCCTGCGGATCGCGGGCGGCGACGCCCGCCGCGCGCTCACCGCCCTGGAGGCGGGCGCGGGCTCCGCCCTCGCCAAGGGCGAGAAGGAGATCACCCTCCAGACCCTGGAGGAGTCGGTCGACCGGGCCGCCGTGAAGTACGACCGCGCAGGGGACCAGCACTACGACGTCGCGAGCGCCCTGATCAAGTCCATCCGCGGCTCGGACGTCGACGCGGCCCTGCACTATCTGGCCCGCATGATCGAGGCGGGCGAGGACCCCCGGTTCATCGCCCGCCGCCTGATGATCTCCGCGAGCGAGGACATCGGCCTCGCCGACCCCACGGCCCTGCCCACCGCCGTCGCCGCCGCCCAGGCCGTCGCCATGATCGGCTTCCCCGAGGCCGCCCTGACCCTCAGCCACGCCACGATCGCCCTCGCCCTGGCCCCGAAGTCGAACGCGGCGACGACGGCCATCGGCGCCGCCCTCGAAGACGTCCGCAAGGGCCACGCGGGCCCCGTCCCGCCCCACCTGCGCGACGGCCACTACAAGGGCGCGGCCAAGCTGGGCCACGCCCAGGGCTATGTGTACCCGCACGACCTGCCCGAGGGCATCGCCGCCCAGGAGTACGCCCCGGAGGCACTCAAGGACCGCGAGTACTACACCCCCACCCGGCACGGCGCCGAAGCGCGGTACGCCGACGCCGTCGAGTGGACCAGGAAGCACCTCGGTCGCAAGCGGTCCTGAGCGCCCTGTAGAATCCATCGGAGCGCTGCGTCCCGTGTCCGGTCCCGTACCGGCACCACCAGAACGGGACATCCAGCCGGAGCCCCGGCCCCCGGGCGGGGAACTCCAGGAGCGTCGCGCACCGTCGAAGGTGTCGCGGGCAGCCCACCACCCTTCCGGATCCTGGGAAACCTCCTGGATCGCGGGAAACGGTCGGTGGGCCACTCGCGTGCTGCACATAGTGCCCAGACCAGGGAGCGGCTGCCGGACCCGTCCGCAGGGACGAGTCGGGTTTCCCAGGCTGCGGATGCGACCTCCCCTAACCCTGGTGAAGCCGATTTCGTACAGAGAAGCAGAGGTGTTTGGTTCATGCCGAACCAGTCCCGCCCCAAGGTCAAGAAGTCGCGTGCGCTCGGCATCGCGCTGACCCCGAAGGCCGTCAAGTACTTCGAGGCCCGCCCCTACCCGCCGGGCGAGCACGGCCGCGGCCGCAAGCAGAGCTCGGACTACAAGGTCCGTCTGCTCGAGAAGCAGCGGCTGCGCGCGCAGTACGACGTGTCCGAGCGTCAGCTCGTCCGCGCCTACGAGCGTGCCGCCAAGACCCAGGGCAAGACCGGTGAGGCCCTGGTGATCGAGCTGGAGCGTCGTCTCGACGCCCTGGTCCTGCGTTCGGGCATCGCCCGCACCATCTACCAGGCCCGCCAGATGGTCGTCCACGGCCACATCGAGGTCAACGGCCAGAAGGTCGACAAGCCGTCCTTCCGCGTCAAGCCGGACGACGTCGTCATGGTCCGCGAGCGCAGCCGCCAGAAGCCGCTGTTCGAGGTCGCCCGCGAGGGTGGCTTCGCCGCCGACGGCGAGACCCCGCGCTACCTCCAGGTGAACCTCAAGGCCCTGGCCTTCCGCCTGGACCGCGAGCCGAACCGCAAGGAGATCCCCGTGATCTGCGACGAGCAGCTCGTCGTCGAGTACTACGCCCGCTGATCCGGACGTAGCCTCACCTGCTTCAGCCCGCCGTCTCCCCGCCCCGCGTGGTCGGGGAGACGGCGGGTTCGCGCGTTTCCGGGGCCTCGGCGGTCTCCGGAGCCCCGGCGGGGGCGGACGCCTCGCCGCGGCCGGGACGGCGCCCGCCCGGCGTCCGCCCGTGCCGGTGCCGCAGCGCCCGCGCCACCCCCGCGCCGGGGGCCAGCTCGGCGCCGACCCGCACCTGCGACTCGTACCGCTCGTCGCCGAGCCGCTCCCGGGCCTGCGCCTCGCACAGCGCGTGCGGCCCGCCGAAGTACTCCGAACCGAACAGCGGAAGCCCCACCGACGCCCACAGCCGCGCCGCCACCCCCTGGAGCACCGCCGCCTCCGCCGCGTCGCCCTCCGCCACCGTGAACAGGGCGAGCAACTCCACGGCGAGGACCGCGCCGAGGAGGTCGTGGAAGGTGTGGTCCAGGTCCAGGCAGCGCACGACCAGATCCCGGGCCAGGGCACGCTCGCCCCGCGTCCAGGCCGCGTACCCGAGGACGTACAGCGCATAGGCGAGCGTCCAGCGCTCCCCGTGGTCCTCGCAGACCCGGCGCACGTCCTCGCACAGCTCCACCGCGGCCCCCAGCGAGCCCTGGAAGGCGAGCGCCATCGCCAGCTCGACCTGCCCCATCAGGACGTTGCTGTTCAGCTCCCCGATCCGCCGGTACTCGTCGAGCGCCGTCCGCAGCAGCCGCTCCGCGCGCGGCATGTCGTCCGTGACCAGGGCCAGGCAGCCCAGACGGTGCACCGCGTACGCGGCGGCGACGGCGCTGCCCGTGCGCTCCGCCTCGTCCTGGCACTCCTGGAGCGCGCACAGCGCGGGCACCGTGTCGCCCTGAAGGATCGCCACATAGCCGAGCACGTACAGCGCCTTCAGGCGCGCGTCCCCGTGCGCGCCGTCCAGTTCGACGGCCCGGTCCAGCCAGTGCCTGCCCTCCGCGAGGCGCCCGCAGCCGACCCAGCAGAACCACAGCGTGCCCGCCAGATACTGGCCGAGGTGCGTCTCGTCCGGATCGGTCAGACAGAACTCGAGCGCCGCCCGCAGATTGGGCAGCTCGCACTCGACGAGCGTGGCGACCTCCGCCTGCCGGGGCGAGAACCAGTCCAGCTCGCACCAGGTCGCGAGGCCCATGTACCAGTCGCGGTGCCGGCGCCGCATCCGCGCCGCGTCACCGGCGCCCTCCAGCCACTCCGCGCCATAGGCCCGCACCGTGTCGAGCATGCGGTAGCGCACCCCCGTCGGGCTCTCCTCACGGGCCACCACGGACTGCGCGAGCAACTCCTCCAGGACGTCCAGGACGTCGTCGGCGTGCAGTCCGTCGCCGCTGCACACGTACTCGACGGCCTCCAGGTCGAAGGGCCCCGAGAAGACCGAGAGCCGCGCCCAGAGCAGCCGCTCCCGGGGGCTGCACAGCTCATGGCTCCAGCCGATCGCCGTACGCAGCGTCTGATGGCGCGGCAGGACGTCCCGGCGCGCCCCCGAGAGCAGCCGGAAGCGGTCGTCGAGGCGGGCGAGGAGCTGGCCGGGGGACAGGGCGCGCAGCCGGCCCGCCGCCAGTTCGAGGGCCAGGGGGATCCCGTCGAGCCGCCGGCACAGCTCCAGGACGGCGGCACGGTCGTGGCCGCTGGGCGCGAAGCCGGGCAGACAGGCCGCCGCGCGGTCGGTGAACAGCGCGGCGGCGTCCGCCTCCGGCATCGGCGCCAGCGGGAGCACCCGCTCACCCGCGGTGCCGAGCGGTCTGCGCCCGGCGGCGAGCACCCGCAGCCCGGGGCAGCGCCGCAGCAGTTCGTGCACCAGCGAGGCGGTCGTGTCCACGAGGTGCTCGAAGCCGTCGACGACGAGCAGCAGCTCCCGCCCACCGAGCCGGTCCAGGAGCACCTGCCGGGGCGCGCGGCTCGTGTGGTCCGTCAGGTCGAGCGCGCTCGCCACCGCGTGCTCCACGAGATCCGGATCCCGCACCGGTGCCAGCTCCACCAGCCAGGCACCGTCCCGCGGCGCGATCGCCGCGGCCGCCCGCACGGCGAGCCGCGACTTGCCCACGCCGCCGACGCCCGTCACGGTGACCAGGCGGGCGGTCGCCAGCGCCGAGGCCAGCGCCGCCTGTTCGCTGTGGCGCCCGAAGAAGGCGGTCAGCTCCGCGGGGAGGTTCCCGGACACGGGCGGGCAGCCGGGGGAGCGGGTGGTGGCATCGTTCCGACGGTCGTCGGGCCGCTGAGGATGTCGCATGGGGTACGGAGCGTACTCAAGCGTAAGCATTCCGTACAATCACTCCGTGCGCGGGCGGGAACGCCCTCGCGTCCCCTGGTGCGCGTGCGGTAATGCGGTACGGAGCCGGGGCCCCGGCGCGATAGGGTCGGAGGACGACTTTTCGACGTCCGGCGACCCTGGAACCCAGGGCGATGTCTCAGGGAGCGGTGCGCAGTGTCCGGTGGAGAGGTGGCCGGGATCCTGGTGGCCGTCTTCTGGGCGATTCTGGTTTCCTTCCTGGCCGTGGCGCTGGCGAGGCTGGCACAGACGCTCAGGGCGACCACCAAGCTCGTGGCGGACGTGACCGAACAGGCGGTGCCGTTGCTCGCCGACGCCTCCACGGCCGTGCGCTCCGCCCAGACCCAGATCGACCGCGTGGACGCCATCGCGACGGACGTCCAGGAGGTCACGTCGAACGCGTCGGCGCTGTCCACGACCGTGGCGTCCACCTTCGGCGGCCCGCTGGTCAAGGTCGCGGCCTTCGGCTACGGCGTGCGCCGGGCCCTCGGTCGCAAGGAAGAGCCCGCCAAGCCGTCCCGTCGGACGGTGGTCGTGGGCCGCACCCTCCCGTCCGCACGGCGGGGCAAGCGGAAGAAGGACTGACGCAGCGATGTTCCGCCGTACGTTCTGGTTCACCGCGGGCGCAGCCGCCGGCGTATGGGCCACCACCAAGGTCAACCGCAAGCTGAAGCAGCTGACCCCCGAGAGTCTCGCCGCGCGGGCCACCGACAGGGCGATCGAGGCCGGCCACCGGCTCAAGGACTTCGCGCTCGACGTCCGCGACGGCATGGCGCAGCGGGAGGCGGAGCTCGGCGACGCCCTCGGCCTGAACGCCCCGGTCGAGCCCGAACTGCCCGGCCGCCGCTTCGCCGTGGTAGAGCACCACACCGAGAAGAAACCGAAGTACCTGGAGAGCGCGACCTACCCGAGGGACGCCGCGAACCCGACGTACTCGAACAACCGGAATGAGGACCACTGATGGAGTCGGCTGAAATCCGCCGCCGCTGGCTGAGCTTCTTCGAGGAGCGCGGGCACACCGTCGTCCCTTCGGCGTCGCTCATCGCGGACGACCCGACTCTGCTTCTGGTCCCCGCGGGCATGGTCCCCTTCAAGCCCTACTTCCTGGGTGAGGTCAGGCCGCCCGCCCCGCGCGTCACCAGCGTGCAGAAGTGCGTGCGCACGCCCGACATCGAAGAGGTCGGCAAGACCACGCGCCACGGCACGTTCTTTCAGATGTGCGGCAACTTCTCCTTCGGGGACTACTTCAAGGAAGGCGCCATCAAGCTGGCCTGGGAGCTGCTCACCAGCTCCGTGGCCGACGGCGGCTACGGGCTCGACCCGGAGCGCCTCTGGATCACCGTCTACCTCGACGACGACGAGGCCGAGCGGATCTGGCACGAGATCGTCGGCGTCCCCAAGGAGCGCATCCAGCGCCTGGGCAAGAAGGACAACTTCTGGTCCATGGGCGTCCCCGGCCCCTGCGGCCCGTGCTCCGAGATCAACTACGACCGCGGTCCGGAGTTCGGCGCCGAGGGCGGCCCGGCCGTCAACGACGAGCGCTACGTGGAGATCTGGAACCTGGTCTTCATGCAGTACGAGCGCGGCGCGGGCGACGGCAAGGAGGACTTCCCGATCCTCGGCGAGCTGCCGTCGAAGAACATCGACACCGGCCTGGGTCTCGAGCGTCTCGCCATGATCCTGCAGGACGTGCGGAACATGTACGAGACCGACACCCTGCGCGTCGTCATGGACAAGGCCACCGAGCTGACCGGCGTGCGCTACGGCGCCGACCACGGCTCGGACGTCTCCCTGCGCGTGGTCGCCGACCACATCCGCACGTCCACCATGCTCATCGGCGACGGCGTCACGCCCGGCAACGAGGGCCGCGGGTACGTCCTGCGCCGCATCATGCGCCGCGCCATCCGCAACATGCGTCTGCTCGGCGCCACGGGCCCGGTCGTCAAGGACCTCATCGGCGTCGTCGTCGACACGATGGGTTTGCAGTACCCGGAGCTCCTCACCGAGAGCAAGCGCATCGAGACCGTCGCGCTCGCCGAGGAGGCCGCCTTCCTGAAGGCCCTCAAGGGCGGCACGAACATCCTCGACACCGCCGTCACGGAGACCAAGGCCGCGGGCGGCAAGGTCCTCTCCGGCGACCAGGCGTTCCTGCTGCACGACACGTGGGGCTTCCCCATCGACCTCACCCTGGAGATGGCCGCCGAGCAGGGCCTTTCCGTGGACGAGGACGGCTTCCGGCGCCTGATGAAGGAGCAGCGGGAGCGCGCCAAGGCCGACGCCCGCGCCAAGAAGACCGGCCACGCCGACCTCGGCGCCTACCGGGAGATCGCCGACAGCGCCGGAGCCACCGACTTCACGGGCTACTCGGCCACCGAGAACGAGGCCGTGATCGTCGGCCTGCTCGTCGACGGCGTGTCCTCCCCGGCCGCCACCGAGGGCGACGAGGTCGAGATCGTCCTGGACCGCACACCCTTCTACGCCGAGGGCGGCGGCCAGATCGGCGACACCGGCCGCATCCGTCTCGACAGCGGCGCCGTCGTCGAGATCCGCGACGTCCAGAAGCCGGTGCCCGGTGTGCACGTCCACAAGGGCGTCGTGCAGGTCGGTGAGATCACCGTCGGCGCCCCGGTGTGGGCCTCGATCGATGCCCACCGCCGCCGCGCCATCGCCCGCGCCCACTCCGCCACGCACCTCACGCACCAGGCGCTGCGCGACGCGCTCGGCCCGACGGCCGCCCAGGCCGGTTCCGAGAACCAGCCCGGCCGCTTCCGGTTCGACTTCGGCTCGCCGTCGGCCGTGCCCACGGCCGTCATGACGGACGTCGAGCAGAAGATCAACGACGTGCTCACCCGGGAGCTGGACGTCCAGGCCGAGGTCATGTCGATCGACGAGGCCAAGAAGCAGGGCGCCATCGCCGAGTTCGGCGAGAAGTACGGCGAGCGCGTGCGCGTCGTGACCATCGGCGACTTCTCCAAGGAGCTGTGCGGCGGCACGCATGTGCACAACACCTCCCAGCTCGGCCTGGTGAAGCTCCTCGGCGAGTCCTCCATCGGCTCCGGCGTGCGGCGCATCGAGGCCCTGGTCGGCGTCGACGCGTACAACTTCCTGGCCAAGGAGCACACGGTCGTCGCCCAGCTCCAGGAGCTGGTCAAGGGCCGCCCGGAGGAGCTGCCCGAGAAGATCTCCGGCATGCTCGCCAAGCTGAAGGACGCCGAGAAGGAGATCGAGAAGTTCCGCGCGGAGAAGGTCCTGCAGGCCGCCGCCGGTCTCGCCCAGGGCGCCAAGGACGTGCGCGGCGTCGCGCTCGCCACCGGCCAGGTCCCGGACGGCACCGGCGCCGACGACCTGCGCAAGCTGGTCCTCGACGTGCGCGGGCGGATCCAGGGGGACCGGCCGGTGGTCGTGGCCCTGTTCAGCTCCGCGAACGGCCGTCCGCTCACGGTCATCGCCACCAACGAGAGCGCCCGCGAGCGCGGTCTGAAGGCCGGCGACCTGGTCCGCACCGCCGCCAAGACCCTCGGTGGCGGTGGCGGCGGCAAGCCGGACGTCGCCCAGGGCGGCGGTCAGAACGTGGCCGCCATCGGTGACGCCATCGCCGCCGTCGAGCGTCTCGTCGCCGAGACGGCCTGAGGCACGCACCGATGACCGAAGGCATCCGGCGCGGGCGCAGGCTCGCGATCGACGTCGGGGACGCCCGGATCGGGGTCGCCTCGTGCGACCCCGACGGGATCCTCGCCACGCCGGTGGAGACCGTGCCGGGACGCGACGTCCCGGCCGCCCATCGGCGGCTGCGGCAACTCGTCGAGGAGTACGAGCCGATCGAGGTCGTCGTCGGGCTCCCGCGCTCCCTCAAGGGGGGCGAGGGCCCGGCCGCCGTCAAGGTCCGTGGCTTCGCGGGGGAGCTCGCCGCGGGCATTGCGCCCGTTCCGGTGAGGCTCGTGGACGAGAGGATGACCACAGTGACGGCCAGTCAAGGCCTGCGCGCCTCCGGCGTGAAGTCCAAAAAGGGCAGGTCTGTCATCGATCAAGCGGCCGCCGTGGTGATCCTGCAGCAGGCACTGGAGTCCGAACGGGCGTCAGGCAGGGCCCCTGGCGAGGGCGTCGAAGTGGTCATCTGATCGCGATACGGTAACGTTCCGCGCGATGCGGCGGCGTTCGAACAGCTGCCGCACAGCATCAAGAGGCGGAACGGTTGCCCTGACCTCCGGCAGGCGGCCCCCGCCTCGCGGCTCGTAGGGGATCGATGACTGAGTATGGCCGGGGCCCAGGCTCCGAACCGTGGCATCCCGAGGACCCGTTGTACGGGGACGGCGGATGGGGAGGACAGCAGGCCGCAGGCCAGTCCCCCTACGGCGGCCAGGGGCAGTACGACCCGCAGCACCCTCAGCATCCGCAGCACGCGCAGCACCCGCACCAGCCCCACCCCCAGCAGCCGCACCAGGACCAGCCCCACCCCCAGCAGCCGCACCAGGACCAGCCCCACCCCCAGCAGCAAGCACAGCAGCACCAGCCCCACCAGCAGCAGACACAGCACCAGCAGCAGGCTCCGTACGCTGATTGGGCCACCGGACAGCAGCCGGGGCAGAGCCAGGGCTACGCTCAGCAGGGTTACGACCAGCAGCAGTACAACGAATCGCCGTACGAATCGGGCGCCCACGCACAGGCGCAGGCCGCCCAGTACGGCGGAGGCGGCCAGGCGCAGGACGGCGGTTGGGACGGTGGACAGCCCGGGCAGGTCCCCTACGGCGGTGACCCGGCCGACCCCTACGGCGGGCAGCCCTCGGGCGGCTACTCCGAAGAGCGCCCCGACTACTACGGCACCTCGGACGCCTACCCGCCGCCTGAGCCTCCGGGCCGCCGCCGTCCCACGCCCGAGCCGGATCCGGAGACCGACTGGGACCCCGGGCCCGATCAGGGGGAGCACGCCTTCTTCAGCGGCGACGACGATGACGACGCCGACGACCCCGACGAGCCGGGGCGCGGCGGTGGCCGCGGTGACCGGCGCGGGCGCGGCGGCAAGAAACAGAGGAAGCAGCGCAACGGCTGCGCCTGCCTGGTGGTGGCGGTGGTCTTCGCCGGTGGACTCGGCGGCATCGGCTATTTCGGCTACCAGTTCTACCAGGATCGTTTTGGCACGGCGCCGGACTTCTCCGGTGACGGCAGCGGCACGGCCACGGTGGCCATCGACAAGGGCTCCGGCGGCTATGTCATCGGCCAGAAACTCAAGGAGGCCGGGGTCGTCAAGAGCGTCGACGCCTTCGTCTCCGCGCAGGGCAAGAACCCGGACGGACAGAAGATCCAGGCGGGCGTCTACACCCTGAAGAAAGAGATGTCCGCGGCCTCCGCACTCGAATTGATGCTCAGCCCGAAGAGCCGTAACAACCTCATCATTCCGGAAGGCAAACGGAATATCTGGGTGTACGAGCAGATCGACGAGCGGCTGAAACTCAAAAAGGGCGCCACCAAGGACATCGCGCACAAGCAGTGGCGGAACCTGGGGCTGCCCAAGTGGGCATCGGACAACATCAGCAGCGAGGCCAAGGACCCCCTCGAGGGCTTCCTCTACCCCTCCAGCTACCCCGTCGCCAAGGGCCAGAAGCCCGAGGAAGTCCTGCGCAAGATGGTGGCCGAGGCCACCACCAGGTACGACGCGATGGGCGTCGAGGAGCAGGCCGCGCAGCTGAACCTGAAGAACCCGCTCCAGGTCGTCACGGTCGCCAGCCTCGTGCAGGCCGAAGGCAAGTACAAGCACGACTTCGAGAAGGTCGCGACGGTCGTCTACAACCGTCTCAAGCCCGGCAACACCGAGACCTACGGCCTCCTGGACTTCGACTCGACGGTCAACTACCTGAAGGGCCAGTCCAAGCTCGCCATCGGCTCCGTCGACCAGCTCCGCCAGCTCAAGGACCCGTACAACACGTACAAGATCAAGGGGCTGCCGCCCGGACCGATCGGCAATCCGGGCGCGGTCGCGATCAAGTCCGCCCTGAATCCGGAGAAGGGCAACTGGTACTACTTCGTGTCGGTCAGCGAGGACGAGACGCTCTTCGCGGAGACGAACGAGGAACAGAACCGGAACCGCAAGAAGTACGAGGAAAACCTCCAGGAACAGAAGGGCCAATGAGCGCGCAGCAGCGCCGAGCGGCCGTGCTCGGCTCTCCCATCGCCCACTCCCTCTCGCCGGTCCTGCACCGCGCCGCGTACGAGGCACTGGGCCTTGCCGATTGGTCGTACGACCGATTCGAGATCGACGAGGCGGGGCTGCCCGAATTCTTCGGGCGGCTCGGTCCCGAATGGGCCGGTCTCTCCCTGACCATGCCGCTCAAGCGGGCGGTGATTCCACTCCTCGACGAGATCAGCGAGACCGCGGCTGCCGTCGAGGCCGTGAATACCGTCGTGTGCACGGCGGACGGCCGACGCGTCGGCGACAACACCGATATTCCCGGCATGGTCGCGGCCCTGCGGGAACGCGGAATCGAACAGGTCGAGTCCGCGGCGATCCTCGGGGCGGGCGCCACGGCGTCCTCCGCACTCGCCGCGCTCGCCCGGATCTGCACCGGCGAGGTCGTCGCCTACGTCCGCAGCGAGGCCCGCGCCGCCGAGATGCGGCAGTGGGGCGAGCGGCTCGACATCGAGGTGCGCGTCGCCGACTGGGCGGACGCCGCGCGGGCACTGCACGCCCCGCTGGTCGTCGCCACCACCCCGGCAGGCGCCACGGACGCCCTGTCCCACGTGGTGCCGGAGCGTCCCGCCACCCTCTTCGACGTCCTCTACGACCCGTGGCCCACCGAACTCGCCGCCCGCTGGTCGGCGTACGGCGGCGCCGTCGTCAGCGGGCTCGATCTGCTCGTCCACCAGGCCGTGCTGCAAGTCGAGCAGATGACGGGCCGGGAGCCGGGCCCGCTCGACGCGATGCGGAAGGCCGGGGAGCGGGCGCTGGCGGAGCGCTGAGCAGGCGGCACGGTCGGCACCGGAGCGCACGGCGGAATGTCCCGGGCGGTTTCGGGCGGCCGGTCCCGGTCCGCGCCGGGCCCGCCGCAACCCGTGCCGTCTGCGCTTTTGCCCGTCCGTCAGGTGGACCGGGCTCCTGACCGGGCCCCCGGGCATGGGAGGATCAGAGGGCGGCCGGCCGGGGCCACACCTCCCGGTTGCGCCGAAAGCAGTCCCAGGCGCGAGCATCGAGGAGCACCGTTGAGCAGGTTGCGTTGGCTGACCGCGGGGGAGTCGCACGGACCCGCACTGGTGGCGACGCTGGAGGGCCTTCCGGCCGGCGTCCCGATCACCACGGACATGGTGGCGGACCACCTCGCCCGCCGCAGGCTCGGCTACGGGCGCGGCGCCCGGATGAAGTTCGAGCGCGACGAGGTCACCTTCCTCGGCGGCGTGCGCCACGGCCTCACCATGGGCTCGCCCGTCGCGGTCATGGTGGGCAACACCGAGTGGCCCAAGTGGGAACAGGTCATGGCCGCCGACCCGGTCGACCCCGACGAGCTCGCCGCGCAGGCGCGCAACGCGCCGCTGACCCGCCCCCGGCCCGGCCACGCCGACCTCGCCGGCATGCAGAAGTACGGCTTCGAGGAGGCCCGGCCCGTCCTGGAGCGCGCCTCCGCACGCGAGACCGCGGCCCGGGTCGCGCTCGGCGCGGTGGCCCGCTCCTACCTGAAGGAGACGGCCGGGATCGAGATCGTCTCGCACGTGGTGGAGCTGGCCGCGGCCAAGGCCCCCTACGGCGTGTACCCGACCCCCGCCGACGTCGAGAAGCTGGACGCGGACCCGGTGCGCTGCCTGGACGCCGACGCCTCGAAGGCGATGGTCGCGGAGATCGACCAGGCCCACAAGGACGGCGACACCCTCGGCGGCGTCGTCGAGGTGCTCGCGTACGGCGTCCCGGTGGGCCTCGGCTCGCACGTGCACTGGGACCGCCGCCTGGACGCGCGGCTCGCCGCCGCCCTCATGGGCATCCAGGCGATCAAGGGGGTCGAGCTCGGCGACGGCTTCGAACTCGCCCGCGTGCCCGGCTCCAAGGCGCACGACGAGATCGTCGCCACCGACGACGGCGTCCGCCGCGCCACCGGCCGCTCCGGTGGCACCGAGGGCGGCCTGACCACCGGTGAGCTGCTGCGCGTACGGGCCGCGATGAAGCCCATCGCGACGGTGCCGCGCGCCCTCGCCACCATCGACGTGACCACCGGCGAAGCGGCCAAGGCGCACCACCAGCGCTCCGACGTGTGCGCCGTCCCGGCGGCCGGGATCGTGGCCGAGGCCATGACGGCGCTGGTGCTCGCGGACGCGGTGGCGGAGAAGTTCGGCGGCGACAGCGTGCCGGAGACCCGCCGCAACGTGCGGTCGTACCTCGACAACCTGCAGATCCGGTGACCGGCGGCCCGACGGGGCCGGTCGTCGCGGGCGGGCCGAAGGTCGTGCTCGTCGGTCCGATGGGCTCGGGCAAGTCCACGGTGGGCGCGCTGCTCGCCGAGCGGCTCGGCGTGGCCTACCGGGACACCGACGCGGACATCGTGGCGGCCGAGGGTCGCGAGATCGCCGACATCTTCGTCGACGAGGGCGAGCCCTACTTCCGGGAGCGGGAGCGGGCCGCCGTGCGCGCCGCCGTCGCCGCCCACCCCGGAGTGCTCGCCCTCGGTGGCGGCGCGATCCTCGACGAGGGCACCCGGGCGCTGCTGCGGGACCTGCCCGTCGTCTATCTGTCGATGGACGTCGAGGAGGCCGTGCGGCGGGTCGGCCTGAACACCGCCCGCCCGCTGCTCGCCGTCAACCCGCGCAAGCAGTGGCGCGAGCTGATGGAGGCGCGCCGCCATCTGTACGAAGAAGTCGCCCGTGCCGTCGTCGCCACGGACGACCGCACCCCCGAAGAGGTCGCGGAAGCGATCCTCGACGCCCTGGAGTTGGCTGCGATTCCCGGGGGACGACCCCTGGGCGCCCGGCCGGAGGACCCGATGTCAAGCCAAGTAACAAGAATCCACGTCGGCGGCACGGCGGGCACCGAGCCGTACGAGGTGCTCGTCGGGCGGCAACTGCTCGGTGAGCTCGGCGGACTGATCGGCGACGCGGCCAAGCGGGTCGCCGTCATCCACCCCGAGGCGCTCGCCGAGACCGGTGAGGCGCTGCGCCAGGACCTGGCCGACCAGGGGTACGAGGCCGTGGCCGTACAGGTGCCCAACGCGGAGGAGGCCAAGACCGCCGAGGTCGCCGCGTACTGCTGGAAGGCGCTCGGCCAGTCCGGTTTCACCCGCACCGACGTGATCGTGGGAGTGGGGGGCGGCGCCACCACCGACCTGGCCGGATTCGTCGCGGCGAGCTGGCTGCGCGGGGTGCGCTGGGTCGCCGTGCCGACGACGGTGCTCGGCATGGTGGACGCGGCGGTCGGCGGCAAGACCGGCATCAACACCGCCGAGGGCAAGAACCTGGTGGGCGCCTTCCACCCGCCCGCGGGCGTCCTGTGCGACCTGGCAGCCCTGGACTCGCTGCCGGTGCACGACTACGTCTCCGGGCTCGCGGAGATCATCAAGGCGGGGTTCATCGCCGATCCGGCCATCCTCGACCTGATCGAGGCCGACCCGGAGGCGGCGCGCACGCCCGCAGGACCGCACACTGCCGAGCTGGTAGAACGCTCTATCAAGGTGAAGGCGGAGGTCGTCTCCGGTGACTTGAAGGAGTCCGGTCTCCGGGAGATCCTCAACTACGGGCACACGCTGGCGCACGCCATCGAGAAGAACGAGCGCTACAAGTGGCGGCACGGCGCGGCCGTCGCCGTGGGCATGCACTTCGCGGCCGAACTCGGCCGCCTGGCCGGCCGGTTGGACGACGCGACCGCCGACCGGCACCGCGCCGTCCTGGAGTCCGTCGGACTGCCGCTGAGCTACCGCTACGACCAGTGGCCCAAGCTCCTGGAGACCATGAAGGTCGACAAGAAGTCCCGCGGTGACCTGCTGCGCTTCATCGTCCTGGACGGTCTGGCCAAGCCGACCGTCCTGGAGGGCCCGGACCCGGCGGTGCTGCTCGCCGCGTACGGGGAAGTCGCCGACTGACCGTCCGGTCCGCCCCGTTACGGGCGGACTCGGGTGCGGAACGAACAAGCCACGGGCACTCCGTGACCGCCCCGGCCGTTCACACAACGTCGGCCGGGGACGGTACCGTTCGGTAAGGGTGGCCCCGGCTGCCGCCCCCACCAGCAGTCGTACGAGACGGAGTGGCACCGGATGCAGCACGCAGTGGGGTCTCCGCTGCCGCCGCCCCCTCAGCCGGGGCACGGACCGGCCACCGGCTGGTCCCAGGCCGCACATCACCCGGGCGCCCCAGCGACCCCGCCCGCACCGGGCGTCCCCCAGGGCCGCGCGGCGCCGCATGCCCCCGCGGCACAGCACGCTCCTGCGGCGGCACCCCACTCTCCCGCGGCGGCACCGCACGCTCCTGCGGCACAGCACGCCCAGGCGGGTCCGCACGGCCATCCGGTGGCGCCACCCGCCCCGCCGGTTCCCCCGGTCCGCGAGACCACGGGCCACATCCAGCTTCCGCCCGGCGGCCCCGTGGCCATGCCGAGCCCGCCGCCCGGCGCCGCCCCTGCCGACACCGGCTCCACGACGCTCGCCGTGCTCCTGATCGGACCCGCGGGCGCGGGCAAGACCAGCGTGGCGAAGTTCTGGGCCGAGCACCGGCGCGTGCCGACGGCCCACATCAGCCTCGACGACGTGCGCGAGTGGGTCCGCTCGGGCTTCGCCGACCCCCAGTCGGGCTGGAACGACCACTCCGAGGCGCAGTACCGCCTGGCCCGCCGCACCTGCGGCTTCGCCGCGCGCAACTTCCTGGCCAACGGCATCTCCTGCGTCCTCGACGACGCCGTCTTCCCGGACCGCCCGGTCGTCGGCCTCGGCGGCTGGAAACGGCACGTGGGCCCGGGTCTGCTGCCGGTGGTCCTGCTCCCGGGCCTGGAAGTCGTCCTGGAGCGCAACTCCCAGCGCAGCGGCAACCGCCGCCTCACCGACGAGGAGGTGGCCCGCATCCACGGCCGCATGGCCGGCTGGTACGGCTCGGGCCTCCCGATCATCGACAACTCCCAACTCGACGTGCCCGCCACGGCCCGAGTCCTGGACGACGTCCTGGCCCGCGCCATCACGAGCCCGCCGAAGTGGTGACGGCCGACCACCCCGTCCGGACGCGCTGAAACGGCCGGTCCGTCCGCGCGCTCATAGGCTCGCCCCATGTCAGAGGTGTACGCCGCGCGCAGGGAGCGGCTCAGGGAGCGCTGTGCGGGGAGCGGGAGTGCCGCGGCGGTGGTGTCGCGGCCCGCGAACGTGCGGTATCTCGCGGGGGCCGCGCCCAGTGGTGCGGTGCTGCTGCTCGGCAGGACCGAGGACGTGCTGGTGTGCGGGCGCCCGCCGGGGGAGGAACCCGGTGCGGAGCGGCCGGACGCGGGCTTGCGGACGCATGTCCTGGAGTCGCGCGGCGGTGACCCGGTCGTCGCCGCGGCCGGGCAGGCGGCGGCGCAGGGCGCCGAGACGCTGGCCGTGGAGGAGCACCATCTGACCGTGGCCCGCCACCACGCGCTGACGTCGGTGGCACCGGCCCTGCGCCTGGCCGACCTGGCGTGCGGCGTGGAGCAGCTCCGCCTCGTCAAGGACGAGGAGGAGATCTCCTGTCTGCGGATCGCCGCCGAGATCGCCGACCAGGCCCTGGGAGAGCTTCTCGAATCGATCCTGGTCGGGCGTACGGAACGGCATCTCGCCCTGGAGCTGGAGCGCCGCCTCGTGGACCACGGCGCCGACGGCCCCGCCTTCCCGACCTCCGTGGCCACCGGGCCGAACTCGGGGCGCGGCGGCCACCGCCCCACCGACCGCAGGGTCGAGGAGGGCGACTTCCTCTCCGTCTGCCTGGGCTCGTGCTACCGCGGCTACCGCAGCGAGATCGGCCGCACCTTCGTCATCGGCACCTCGCCCGCGGACTGGCAGATCGAGCTGTACGACCTCGTCTTCGCCGCTCAGCGAGCCGGCCGGGAGGCCCTCGTGCCCGGTGCCGCGTACCGTGACGTGGACCGCGCGGCCCGCCATGTGCTGGACGCCGCGGGGCATGCGGACGGACTTCCTCCACGCACCGGGCACGGGGTCGGACTCGAAATCGACGAGGACCCGCAGTTGGCCCCCGCGGCCATGGGTAAACTGGACGCTTGCGTGCCGGTCACCGTCGAACCGGGGGTCCATCTCCCGGGCCGGGGCGGGGTCCGGATCGATGACACGCTCGTCGTCCGCTGCGAAGCGGACGGCGGACCCGAGCTACTCACCATCACGACCAAGGAGCTGCTCGCGCTCTAGCGCGTGCACGTGCCCGGGGTCGTCCACGTCAGTCCAGGAGATTCCGCAACCGTGGCTTCCACGAACGACCTCAAGAACGGCATGGTGCTCAAGCTCGAAGGCGGCCAGCTCTGGTCCGTCGTCGAGTTCCAGCACGTCAAGCCCGGCAAGGGCCCGGCCTTCGTGCGCACCAAGCTCAAGAACGTGCTCTCCGGCAAGGTCGTCGACAAGACCTTCAACGCCGGCGTCAAGGTCGAAACGGCCACTGTCGACAAGCGCGACATGCAGTTCTCGTACATGGACGGCGAGTACTTCGTCTTCATGGACATGGAGACGTACGACCAGCTGCACATCGACAAGAAGGCCGTCGGCGACGCCGCGAACTTCCTGATCGAGGGCTTCGAGGCCACCGTCGCGCAGCACGAGGGCGAGGTCCTCTTCGTCGAGCTGCCCGCCGCCGTCGAGCTCGTCATCCAGGAGACCGAGCCGGGCGTCCAGGGCGACCGCTCCACCGGTGGCACCAAGCCCGCCATCCTGGAGACCGGCCACCAGATCAACGTGCCGCTCTTCATCACCACCGGCGAGAAGATCAAGGTCGACACCCGCGACAGCAGCTACCTCGGCCGGGTGAACAGCTAACCGTGGCCGCCCGTAACACGGCCCGCAAGCGCGCCTTCCAGATCCTCTTCGAGGCCGACCAGCGCGGCGTCGACGTCCTGACCGTCCTGGCGGACTGGGTGCGGCACTCGCGGACCGACACCAGGCAGCCCCCGGTGAGCGAGTACACGATGGAGCTGGTCGAGGGGTACGAGAAGCACGCTTCCCGTATCGACGAGCTGATCTCGCAGTACGCCGTCGGGTGGACGCTCGACCGGATGCCGGTCGTCGACCGCAACATCCTGCGGCTCGGCGCCTATGAGCTCGTCTGGGTCGACGGTACGCCCGACGCGGTGGTCCTGGACGAAGCCGTCCAGCTAGCCAAGGAATTCTCCACGGACGAGTCGCCGGCCTTCATCAACGGCCTGCTCGGCCGGTTCAAGGACCTGAAGCCGAGCCTTCGCCGCGGCGAGTAGGCGAGAAGGCGAGAAGGCGTACAAGCGTGTAGGCATCCGCCGCTTTCCCGGTTCCTGGAGGGCCCGCAGCCATTCGGCCGCGGGCCCTCCAGGTTTTGCCGCGGCGCCCCTCAAGAGGCCGCGAAAAAGCCGCCGGGGTGGCCGGAAACCAATGGTTTCCGGCCACCCCGGCGGCACGTTTCTGCTCAATGCTCCCTTGGGAGAATTCAGACCTCTTCGTGGGCCACGGCGCGGCGCGCGTCCGCGTCGAGCACGCCCCAGCTGATCAGCTGCTCGGTGAGCACCGAGGGCGACTGGTCGTAGATCACGGCGAGGGTGCGCAGATCGTCCTGGCGGATGGAGAGCACCTTGCCGTTGTAGTCGCCACGCTGGGACTGGATCGTGGCGGCATAACGCTGAAGCGGGCCCGCCTTCTCGGCCGGGACGTGGGCGAGCCGCTCCAGGTCCAGGACCAGCTTGGGCGGGGGCTCGGCGGCACCGCCGGGCGGGGTGCCCGGAAGGAGTTCCTGCACCGGAACGCCGTAGAAGTCCGCCAGCTCGGCAAGGCGCTGCACGGTCACGGCACGGTCGCCGCGCTCGTACGACCCGACCACGACCGCCTTCCAGCGACCCTGGGACTTCTCCTCGACGCCGTGGAGGGAAAGGCCCTGCTGGGTGCGGATGGCGCGGAGCTTGGCCCCGAGCTGTTTGGCGTATTCGCTGGACATATAGCTCCCCGGACGCTGTGACAACGTGCGGCTCCGCCGCGCGGCTTGGTAACTCACTGTGAGGTTACGCAGCGTTACCTGCTTGCGTCAAGCCGAAAGAGTCCTGGGGCCCCTTCCGAGGGGGTGGTGACGGCGCGGGTTGCCGTTGCTGGTACCGTTGACCACGCAGTTGGCGCAATTTAGACGTCCTTTAAGGTCCGTCCCGTGAGGCGGAGAAGGAGGTCCGTTTTCCATGGACACGCATGATTCCGGTGTCGCCCGGCCCGTTCTCGAAGGCCCCGACATCGCGCGGGTGTTGACCCGTATCGCACACGAAATCGTCGAACGCGCCAAGGGCGCGGAGGACGTGGTCCTCCTCGGCATTCCGACCCGCGGCGTCTTCCTCGCCCAGCGGCTCGCCGCGAAGCTGGAAGAGATCGTCGACGCCGTTGGCGGCTCCGGCCGCAAGATCCCGGCCGGCGGCCCCGGCCGCAAGATCCCGGTCGGCTCCCTCGACATCACGATGTACCGCGACGACCTGCGCATGCACCCCCCGCGCGCGCTCGCCCGCACCGACATCCCCTCCGAGGGCATCGACGGCCGCCTGGTCGTCCTCGTCGACGACGTGCTCTTCTCGGGCCGCACCATCCGTGCCGCCCTCGACGCCCTGAACGACATCGGCCGCCCGCGCGCCGTGCAGCTCGCCGTCCTCGTGGACCGCGGCCACCGAGAACTGCCCATCCGCGCCGACTACGTCGGCAAGAACCTCCCGACGTCGTTGCGGGAGACGGTCAAGGTCCAGCTCGCCGAGGAGGACGGCCGCGACGCCGTGCTGCTCGGTGCCAAGCCGACTGCTCCGGCAGGCGAGCGCTAGCTCCTTCCCGTACGGCCGGACGCTCGGGCCCTCCTGGTCCGTGCCCGGGCCGACGCGCCCGCATGCCCGCCGTGCCCCGGGGACACCCCGTCCGGGCCCCCGCACACCTGAATTTTCCTACGGAGCCCACCAGATGATGCGACACCTCATCTCGGCCGCCGACCTCACCCGCGACGACGCCGTGCTCATCCTCGACACCGCGGAGGAGATGGCCCGCGTCGCGGACCGGCCGATCAAGAAGCTGCCCGCGCTGCGCGGCCGCACGGTCTGCAACCTCTTCTTCGAGGACTCCACCCGCACCCGGATCTCCTTCGAAGCCGCCGAGAAGCGACTCTCCGCGGACGTCATCAACTTCGCCGCCAAGGGGTCGAGCGTCTCCAAGGGCGAGTCCCTGAAGGACACCGCCCAGACCCTGGAGGCGATGGGCGTGGACGCCGTCGTCATCCGGCACAGCGCCTCCGGCGCCCCGTACCGCCTCGCCACCTCCGGCTGGATCGACGCCCCCGTGATCAACGCGGGCGACGGCACCCACCAGCACCCCACCCAGGCGCTCCTGGACGCGTTCACCATGCGCCGCCGCCTGACCGGCCCGGACGCCGGGCTCGGCCAGGGCCTCGACGGCAAGCGGATCACGCTCGTCGGCGACGTCCTGCACAGCCGTGTCGCCCGCTCCAACGTCGACCTGCTGCACACCCTGGGCGCCGAGGTCACGCTGGTCGCGCCGCCCACCCTGATCCCCGTCGGCGTCGAGACCTGGCCGTGCGAGGTCAGCTACGACCTCGACTCCACGCTCCCCAAGTCCGACGCCGTGATGATGCTGCGCGTCCAGCGCGAGCGGATGAACGCCGCGTTCTTCCCGACCGAGCGCGAGTACTCCCGCCGCTACGGCCTGGACGGCGACCGCATGGCCCGGATGCCGGGACACGCCATCGTGATGCACCCGGGCCCGATGGTCCGCGGCATGGAGATCACCGCCGAGGTCGCCGACTCCGACCGCTGCACGGTGATCGAGCAGGTCGCCAACGGCGTCTCCATCCGCATGGCCGTCCTGTACCTGCTGCTCGGCGGCAACGAACCCGCCGTCACCCACACCCGCCCCACCGCCTCCGAGGAGAAGTAGAACGATGAGCAAGATCCTGATCCGCGGTGCGCAGGTGCTCGGCGGCGAACCGCAGGACGTCCTGATCGACGGCTCCGAGATCGCCGGGGTCGGCCAGGGGCTCTCCGCCGAGGGCGCCGACGTCGTCGAGGCCGACGGCAAGATCCTGCTGCCGGGCCTGGTCGACCTGCACACCCATCTGCGCGAGCCCGGCCGTGAGGACTCCGAGACGGTCCTGACCGGTACGCGCGCCGCCGCCAGCGGCGGCTACACCTCCGTGTTCGCCATGGCCAACACCTTCCCCGTCGCCGACACCGCGGGCGTCGTCGAGCAGGTCTACCGGCTCGGCAAGGAGTCCGGCTACTGCGACGTGCAGCCCATCGGTGCCGTCACCGTCGGCCTGGAGGGCAGGAAGCTCGCCGAGCTGGGTGCCATGCACGAGTCCGCGGCCGGTGTCACCGTCTTCTCCGACGACGGCAAGTGCGTCGACGACGCTGTGATCATGCGGCGCGCCCTGGAGTACGTGAAGGCGTTCGGCGGCGTCGTCGCGCAGCACGCGCAGGAGCCGCGGCTCACCGAGGGCGCCCAGATGAACGAGGGCGTCGTCTCGGCGGAGCTCGGTCTCGGCGGCTGGCCCGCCGTCGCCGAGGAGTCGATCATCGCCCGCGACGTGCTGCTGGCCGAGCACGTCGGTTCGCGCGTGCACATCTGCCACCTGTCGACCGCGGGCTCCGTGGAGATCGTGCGCTGGGCCAAGTCGCGCGGCATCGACGTCACGGCCGAGGTCACCCCGCACCACCTGCTCCTCACCGACGAGCTCGTGCGGTCCTACAACCCGGTCTACAAGGTCAACCCGCCGCTGCGCACCGAGCGCGACGTCATGGCGCTGCGCGAGGCCCTCGCCGACGGCACCATCGACATCGTCGCCACCGACCACGCCCCGCACCCGCACGAGGACAAGGACTGCGAGTGGGCCGCGGCCGCCATGGGCATGGTCGGCCTGGAGACCGCGCTTTCGGTCGTGCAGCACACCATGGTCGACACCGGCCTGCTCACCTGGGAAGGCGTCGCGGAGCGGATGTCGTGGGCGCCCGCGCGGATCGGCCGGGCCGCGGGACACGGCCGCCCCGTCTCAGCGGGCGAGCCCGCGAACCTCACGCTGCTCGATCCGGCATACCGTGGATCCGTGGACCCCGCGGGATTCGCCTCCCGCAGCCGCAACACCCCTTACGAGGGCCGTGAGCTGCCGGGACGCGTCACACACACGTGGCTGCGGGGCCGGGCCACGCTCGTCGACGGGAAGCTCCAGTGACCGCCATGCACCTTCTTGCCAGCCCGCACCTGACCTCCCTGGCCGCCGAGGAGAAGTCGGCCGAGGTCACCGACTGGGCCGCCCGCCTCGGCTGGGTCGTCGGCCTGCTGCTCTTCGTCGCCCTCGTCTACTGGCTGATGCGCGAGGGCTGGAAGTGGCGCGGCACCCTCCAGTCCGACCTGCCGGACCTCCCCGGCGCGCCGTCCGACCCCGGACCGGTGAGACTTGAGCTGACCGGCCGCTACCACGGCTCGACCACCGCGGGGCAGTGGCTCGACCGCATCGTGGCGCACGGCCTGGGCACCCGCAGCCGGGTGGAGCTGTCCCTCACCGACGCGGGGCTCGACGTCGTACGCCCCGGGGCCAGGGACTTCTTCATCCCGAGGGCGGCGCTGCGCGAGGCCCGGCTCGACAAGGGCATCGCGGGCAAGGTCCTCGCCGAGGGCGGCCTGCTGATCGTCACCTGGGCGCACGGCGACAAGCTCCTCGACTCCGGGTTCCGCTCCGACCGCGCCGCCGAGCAGGCGGACTGGGTCGAGGCCCTCAACAACATGATCGACAACACCGGTACAACGACCAGCACCGGTCCCAGCGGCGCCGAGCCCGGCACCGGGGCCGACAGCACGACGGAAACGGAAGGCGCACGATGACGACCTCCACTCGGGGAGCCGTGAAGACTCCCGCCGTACTCGTCCTGGAGGACGGCCGCATCTTCCGCGGGCGTGCCTACGGGGCGGTGGGGGAGACCTTCGGCGAGGCCGTGTTCTCCACCGGCATGACCGGCTACCAGGAGACCCTCACCGACCCGTCGTACCACCGCCAGGTCGTCGTGATGACCGCCCCGCACGTCGGCAACACCGGCGTGAACGACGAGGACCCCGAGTCCCAGCGGATCTGGGTCTCCGGCTACGTCGTGCGCGACCCCGCGCGCGTGCCCTCGAACTGGCGCTCCCGGCGCTCCCTGGACGAGGAGCTGGAGCGCCAGGGCGTCGTCGGCATCAGCGGCGTCGACACCCGCGCGCTCACCCGCCACCTGCGCGAGCGCGGCGCCATGCGCGTCGGCATCTTCTCCGGGGACGCCGTCGCCGCGGACGCCGAACTGCTCGCCAAGGTGCAGGACGCCCCGCAGATGAAGGGCGCGAACCTGTCCGCGGAGGTCGCCACCAAGGAGACGTACGTCGTCCCCGCGATCGGGCCCGACGGCGAAGCCCTTCCCCTGGGCACCGCGCGGTTCACGGTCGCCGCGGTCGACCTCGGCATCAAGGGCATGACCCCGCGGCGCATGGCCGAGCGCGGCATCGAGGTGCACGTCCTGCCGGCCACCGCGACCGCCGAGGACGTCTACGCCGTCAACCCCGACGGCGTGTTCTTCTCCAACGGCCCCGGCGACCCCGCCACCGCCGACGGCCCCGTCGCCCTCATGCAGGCCGTCCTGGAGCGCGGCACGCCGCTGTTCGGCATCTGCTTCGGCAACCAGATCCTCGGCCGCGCCCTCGGCTTCGGCACGTACAAGCTGAAGTACGGCCACCGCGGCATCAACCAGCCCGTGCAGGACCGCACCACGGGCAAGGTCGAGGTCACCGCGCACAACCACGGCTTCGCCGTGGACGCGCCGCTCGACCGGGTCTCCGACACCCCCTACGGCCGCGCGGAGGTCTCCCACGTGTGCCTCAACGACCAGGTCGTCGAGGGGCTCCAGCTCCTCGACCGGCCCGCGTTCAGCGTCCAGTACCACCCCGAGGCGGCCGCGGGCCCGCACGACGCGGCGTACCTCTTCGACCGCTTCACGTCTTTGATGAACACCGTTTCGATGGAGGGCCAGCGTGCCTAAGCGCACCGATATCCAGTCCGTCCTGGTCATCGGCTCCGGCCCGATCGTCATCGGTCAGGCCGCGGAGTTCGACTACTCCGGGACCCAGGCGTGCCGCGTCCTGAAGGCCGAGGGCCTGCGCGTCATCCTCGTCAACTCCAACCCCGCGACGATCATGACCGACCCGGAGATCGCCGACGCCACGTACGTCGAGCCGATCACCCCGGAGTTCGTCGAGAAGATCATCGCCAAGGAGCGCCCCGACGCGCTCCTGCCCACCCTCGGCGGCCAGACCGCGCTCAACACCGCGATCTCCCTGCACGGCAACGGCGTCCTGGAGAAGTACGGCGTCGAGCTGATCGGCGCGAACGTCGAGGCCATCAACAAGGGCGAGGACCGCGACCTCTTCAAGGAGGTCGTCGAGGCCGTCCGCGCGAAGATCGGCCACGGCGAGTCCGCGCGCTCGGTGATCTGCCACTCCATGGACGACGTCCTCAAGGGTGTCGACGAGCTCGGCGGCTACCCCGTGGTCGTGCGCCCCTCCTTCACCATGGGCGGCGCGGGCTCCGGCTTCGCGCACAACGAGGACGAGCTGCGCCGCATCGCGGGCCAGGGCCTCACGCTCTCGCCGACCACCGAGGTGCTCCTGGAGGAGTCCATCCTCGGCTGGAAGGAGTACGAGCTGGAGCTGATGCGCGACAAGAACGACAACGTCGTGGTCGTCTGCTCCATCGAGAACTTCGACCCGATGGGCGTGCACACCGGCGACTCGATCACGGTGGCGCCCGCGATGACGCTCACCGACCGCGAGTACCAGATCCTGCGGGACGTCGGCATCGCGATCATCCGCGAGGTCGGCGTCGACACCGGCGGCTGCAACATCCAGTTCGCCGTCGACCCCGAGGACGGCCGGGTCATCGTCATCGAGATGAACCCGCGCGTCTCCCGGTCCTCGGCACTCGCGTCGAAGGCCACCGGCTTCCCCATCGCGAAGATCGCCGCGAAGCTGGCCGTCGGCTACACCCTCGACGAGATCCCCAACGACATCACCGAGAAGACCCCGGCCTCCTTCGAGCCGACCCTCGACTACGTCGTCGTCAAGGCCCCCCGCTTCGCCTTCGAGAAGTTCCCGCAGGCCGACTCCACGCTGACCACGACCATGAAGTCCGTCGGCGAGGCCATGGCCATCGGCCGCAACTTCACCGAGGCTCTGCAGAAGGCGCTGCGCTCCCTGGAGAAGAAGGGCAGCCAGTTCACCTTCACCGGGAAGCCCGGCGACAAGTACACGCTGCTGCGCGCCGCCGTGCGCCCCACCGACGGCCGCATCAACACCGTCATGCAGGCCATCCGCGCGGGCGCCACGCCCCAGGAGGTCTTCGACGCCACGAAGATCGACCCCTGGTTCGTCGACCAGCTCTTCCTCATCAAGGAGATCGCCGACGAGCTGACGGCCGCCGAGAAGCTGGAGCCCGAGCTGCTCGCCGAGGCCAAGCGGCACGGCTTCTCCGACGCCCAGATCGCCGGGATCCGCGGCCTGCGCGAGGACGTCGTCCGCGAGGTCCGGCACGCCCTCGGCGTCCGTCCCGTCTACAAGACGGTCGACACCTGCGCCGCCGAGTTCGCCGCGAAGACGCCGTACTTCTACTCCTCCTACGACGAGGAGACCGAGGTCGCGCCGCGCGAGAAGCCCGCCGTGATCATCCTCGGCTCCGGCCCGAACCGCATCGGCCAGGGCATCGAGTTCGACTACTCCTGCGTGCACGCCTCCTTCGCGCTGAGCGACGCGGGCTACGAGACCGTCATGGTCAACTGCAACCCGGAGACCGTCTCCACCGACTACGACACCTCCGACCGGCTCTACTTCGAGCCGCTCACCCTGGAGGACGTCCTGGAGATCGTGCACGCGGAGTCCCTCGCGGGCCCGATCGCGGGCGTCGTCGTCCAGCTCGGCGGCCAGACCCCGCTCGGCCTCTCCCAGGCCCTGAAGGACAACGGCGTCCCGGTCGTCGGCACCTCGCCCGAGGCCATCCACGCCGCCGAGGACCGCGGCGCCTTCGGCCGCGTCCTCGCCGAGGCGGGCCTGCCCGCCCCCAAGCACGGCACCGCGACCACCTTCGCCGAGGCCAAGGCCATCGCCGACGAGATCGGCTACCCCGTCCTCGTCCGCCCCTCCTACGTGCTCGGCGGGCGCGGCATGGAGATCGTGTACGACGAGATCCGGCTCTCCGCGTACATCGAGGAGTCCACGGAGATCAGCCCGTCCCGGCCGGTCCTCGTCGACCGCTTCCTGGACGACGCCATCGAGATCGACGTGGACGCCCTCTACGACGGCCACGAGCTGTACCTCGGCGGCGTCATGGAGCACATCGAGGAGGCCGGCATCCACTCCGGCGACTCGGCGTGCGCCCTGCCCCCCATCACGCTCGGCGGCCACGACATCAAGCGCCTGCGCGCCTCCACGGAGGGCATCGCCAAGGGCGTCGGCGTACGCGGTCTGATCAACATCCAGTTCGCGATGGCCGGGGACATCCTGTACGTCCTGGAGGCCAACCCGCGCGCCTCGCGCACCGTCCCCTTCACCTCCAAGGCGACCGCGGTGCCGCTGGCCAAGGCCGCCGCCCGCATCTCGCTCGGCGCGACCATCGCCGAGCTGCGCGCCGAGGGCCTGCTCCCGGCGGTCGGTGACGGTGGCGAGCTGCCGCTCGACGCGCCGATCTCCGTCAAGGAGGCCGTGATGCCCTGGTCGCGCTTCCGCGACATCCAGGGCCGCGGCGTCGACACCGTCCTCGGCCCGGAGATGCGCTCCACCGGCGAGGTCATGGGCATCGACTCCGTCTTCGGCACGGCGTACGCCAAGTCGCAGGCCGGAGCGTACGGCCCGCTGCCCACCAAGGGCCGCGCCTTCATCTCCGTCGCCAACCGCGACAAGCGCTCGATGATCTTCCCTGCGCGGGAGCTGGTCGCCCACGGCTTCGAGCTGCTCGCCACCTCCGGCACGGCCGAGGTACTCAAGCGCAACGGCATCAACGCCACCGTCGTGCGCAAGCAGTCCGAGGGCGAGGGCCCGAACGGCGAGCGGACCATCGTCCAGCTCATCCACGACGGCGAGGTCGACCTCATCGTCAACACCCCGTACGGCACCGGCGGCCGCCTCGACGGGTACGACATCCGCACCGCCGCGGTGGCACGCTCCGTGCCGTGCCTGACGACCGTCCAGGGCCTGGCCGCGGCGGTCCAGGGGATCGACGCCCTCCACCACGGAGGAGTGGGCGTGCGCTCGCTCCAGGAGCACGCGGAACATCTGACCGCGGCCCGCGACTAGCAGCCCACGAGGGGGACACCGGATGCGGTGTCCCCCTCCTCATGAGGCCCTGGTCCCAGGGCCGTACAAGGACGCCTGGCACCCAGGGGCCCCTACAAGGACACCGACATGTACCCGTTCTTCTTCCGGCTCGTCTTCCGGCGCATGGACCCCGAACGCGCCCACCACCTCGCCTTCCGCTGGATCCGGCTCGCCGCCCGCGTCCCCGTCCTGCGCACGTTCGCCGCCGCCGCCCTCGCCCCGCGCCACAAGGAGCTGCGCACCGAGGCCTTCGGGCTGCGCATGCACGGCCCGTTCGGGCTCGCCGCCGGGTTCGACAAGAACGCCGTCGCCATCGACGGCATGGCGATGCTCGGCTTCGACCACGTCGAGATCGGCACGGTCACGGGCGAGCCGCAGCCCGGCAACCCCAAGAAGCGTCTGTTCCGCCTCGTGGCGGACCGCGCGCTGATCAACCGCATGGGCTTCAACAACGAGGGCTCCGCGGCCGTCGCCGCCCGCCTGGCGGCCCGGACGCCGGTCCTCAAGACCGTCGTCGGGGTCAACATCGGCAAGACGAAGGTCGTGCCCGAGGCCGACGCCGCCGCCGACTACGTGAAGTCCACCGAGCGCCTCGCCCGCCACGCCGACTACCTGGTCGTCAACGTCTCCTCGCCGAACACGCCGGGACTGCGCAACCTCCAGGCCACCGAGTCGCTGCGCCCGCTGCTCGGCGCCGTGCGCGAGGCCGCCGACCGCAGTGTCGACGGCCGCCGCGTCCCGCTGCTCGTGAAGATCGCGCCGGACCTCGCCGACGAGGACGTCGACGCCGTCGCCGACCTCGCCGTGGAGCTCGGCCTGGACGGCATCATCGCCACCAACACCACCATCGCGCGCGAGAGCCTCGGGCTCGCCTCCGACCCCGACCTCGTCGCGGAGACCGGCGGCCTCTCCGGCGCGCCCCTGAAGGAGCGCTCCCTGGAGGTCCTGCGGCGCCTCTACGCGCGCGTGGGCGACCGGATCACCCTCGTGGGCGTCGGCGGCATCGAGAACGCCGAGGACGCCTGGCAGCGCATCCTCGCCGGCGCCACGCTGGTGCAGGGCTACAGCGCCTTCATCTACGAAGGCCCCTTCTGGCAGCGCGCCGTCCACAAGGGCCTCGCCGCCCGCCTCGCCGCGTCCCCGTACGCCACCCTCGCCGAAGCCGTCGGCGCCGACACCCGAAAGGCCTGAGCCGCATGAGCACCCCGGAACCCTTCGGCGCCCGGCTGCGCCACGCCATGGACACCCGCGGCCCGCTGTGCGTGGGCATCGACCCGCACGCCTCGCTGCTCGGCGCCTGGGGCCTCGGCGACGACGTCCAGGGCCTGGAGACGTTCACCCGCACCGTCGTCGAGGCCCTGGCCGAGCAGGTCGCCGTCTTCAAGCCGCAGTCGGCGTTCTTCGAGCGCTTCGGCTCGCGGGGCGTCGCGGTCCTGGAGCGGGCGGTCGCCGACCTGCGGGCGGCGGGCGGCCTGGTCGTCATGGACGCCAAGCGCGGCGACATCGGCTCCACCATGGCCGCGTACGCGGAGACCTACCTGCGCAAGGACGCCCCGCTGTTCTCGGACGCGCTGACCGTCTCGCCGTACCTGGGCTACGGCTCCCTGGCCCCCGCGGTCGAGCTGGCCCGGGAGAACGGCGCCGGTCTGTTCGTGCTTGCCCTCACCTCCAACCCGGAGGGCGCCGAGGTGCAGCGCGCCGTGCGCGAGGACGGCCGGAGCGTCGGCGCGACCATGCTGGCCCACCTGGCCGCGGAGAACGCCTCGGCGGCGCCCATGGGGTCCTGCGGAGCCGTCGTCGGGGCCACGCTCGGCGATCTGTCGACGTTCGACCTCGACATCAACGGGCCGCTCCTCGCCCCCGGCATCGGGGCGCAGGGCGCGACGCCCGCCGACCTTCCCCGCGTCTTCGGCGCGGCGGTGCGCGACGTCGTGCCGAACGTCAGCAGGGGCGTCCTCAGGGCGGGACCGGACGCGGGTGCGCTGCGCGGCGCCGCGGCACGGTTCGCGGACGAGGTGCGGGCGGCCGTGGCCGCCGCGTAGCCCTTCGGACTTCTTCCGGCGGGGGCGCATGTCCGGTTGCCACGGTTGCCACGGGAGCGAACGGCCGGTTCCTGCGGGAGCGAATGTCCGTTGCCGGCCGGAGCCCGAGTCAGGTTTCGACGAGAGCGCACGTCGGGGGGACAGAAAGGCGTTTCCGGATGCGGATTCCGTGTTTCGGGCGGACGTCCGCGGCGACGCACACGAGCCGTTCTGACGCGTTGCTTACGCGACACCCGGCCAAAACCGGGGTGAAATGACCGATATGCCGGGCTCGGCGCAGGCTGACCAGGACTTTTCGTCTGTTCTCGCTGACTCCGGCGGCCATGGCCGCTAGTCTCCGACGAGTGGGGGACACCCCCACACCCTTTCAAGGTAGTGGGGGGACGACGGGCAAGCGCGTTGCGCGTTGCTCCCCTGGTGTGGGGCGACTAGGTTCCTCACCGGTCCGTATCCGACAGTTCGACATCCGAGGTGACGTAGGCGTGGCTCTTCCGCCCCTTACCCCTGAACAGCGCGCAGCCGCGCTCGAAAAGGCCGCCGCGGCTCGCCGGGAGCGGGCCGAGGTCAAGAATCGACTCAAGCACTCCGGCGCCTCCCTTCACGAGGTCATCAAGCAGGGCCAGGAGAACGACGTCATCGGCAAGATGAAGGTCTCCGCCCTGCTGGAGTCGCTGCCGGGCGTGGGCAAGGTCCGCGCCAAGCAGATCATGGAGCGTCTTGGCATCTCCGAAAGCCGCCGCGTGCGCGGGCTCGGCTCCAATCAGATCGCGTCGCTCGAGCGTGAGTTCGGCAGCGCCGCTGGCTGATGTTCTCAGGCACTCCTGAGAACCTGGATAATCGCTGCATGGCTGCAACACCCCGGGGGACGTCCCCCGTACCCCCGGACGTACGTCCGCGGCTGACCGTGCTCTCCGGCCCCTCCGGGGTCGGCAAGAGCACGGTCGTCGCCCATATGCGCAAGGAACACCCCGAGGTCTGGCTCTCGGTGTCGGCGACGACCCGCAAGCCGCGCCCCGGTGAGCGGCACGGTGTCCACTACTTCTTCGTCTCCGACGACGAAATGGACAAGCTGATCGCCAACGGCGAGCTCCTGGAGTGGGCCGAATTCGCCGGCAACCGCTACGGCACACCGCGCCAGGCGGTCATGGAGCACCTGGAGTCGGGCGTACCCGTCCTGCTCGAGATCGACCTCCAGGGCGCCCGCCTGGTGCGCGAGTCGATGCCCGAGGCCCAGCTGGTCTTCCTCGCCCCGCCGAGCTGGGAGGAGCTGGTCCGCCGGCTCACCGGCCGGGGGACCGAGCAGCCCGAGGTCATCGAGCGCCGCCTCGCCGCCGCCCGCGTCGAACTGGCCGCCGAGGCCGAGTTCGACACCACCCTGGTCAACACCTCCGTCGAGGATGTAGCGCGCGAGCTGCTAGCCTTGATGAAAGTTGTTTGATCTTCACCCCCTTCGGAAGGCAGAGAGTGTCCTCTTCCATCACCGCGCCCGAGGGCATCATCAACCCGCCGATTGATGAGCTGCTTGAGGCCACCGACTCGAAGTACAGCCTCGTGATCTACGCCGCCAAGCGCGCGCGCCAGATCAACGCGTACTACTCGCAGCTCGGCGAGGGCCTTCTCGAGTACGTCGGCCCCCTGGTGGACACCCACGTCCACGAGAAGCCCCTCTCGATCGCGCTCCGCGAGATCAACGCGGGCCTGCTGACGTCCGAGGCCGTAGAGGGCCCGGCGCAGTAACGAGCCGTAGCAAGCAGTAACGAGCTGCGTCGACCTGCATCGACGCAGCAGCAGCAGTACGTACGTACACCACGGGCCCGGCAGCGGGTGCCTCCCAGGTTCGGTTCAGCCAGGGGGAGCACCTCCCGGGCCTTTGGTGTGTCATGTGGGTCATGGGCGCCAGCAGGCGTCAGTGGGCGTCGACAGGCGCCACGGAGTCGGGGAGGCACGGTGGACAAGCCGAAGGTCGTTCTGGGGGTCAGCGGCGGTATCGCCGCCTACAAGGCGTGCGAGCTGCTGCGCAGGCTCACCGAGTCCGGCCACGACGTGCGCGTCGTCCCCACCGAGTCCGCGCTGCACTTCGTCGGCGCCGCCACCTGGTCGGCCCTGTCCGGGCACCCGGTCTCCACGGGGGTCTGGTCGGACGTCCACGAGGTCCCGCACGTCCGCATCGGCCAGGGCGCCGACCTCGTGATCGTCGCGCCCGCCACCGCCGACATGCTGGCCAAGGCCGCCCACGGCCTGGCCGACGACCTGCTCACGAACACGCTCCTCACCGCCCGCTGCCCGGTCGTCTTCGCCCCGGCCATGCACACGGAGATGTGGGAGCACCCCGCCACCCAGGAGAACGTGGCCACCCTGCGGCGCCGCGGCGCCCTCGTCGTCGAGCCCGCGGTCGGCCGCCTGACCGGTGTCGACACCGGCAAGGGCCGCTTCCCCGACCCCGCCGAGCTCTTCGAGGTCGCACGCCGGGTCCTGGCCCGCGGCGACCGGCCCGCCCAGGACCTCGCGGGACGCCATGTCGTGGTCAGCGCGGGCGGCACCCGCGAGCCCCTGGACCCCGTGCGCTTCCTCGGCAACCGCTCCTCCGGGAAGCAGGGCTACGCCCTCGCCCGCAGCGCCGCGGCCCGCGGCGCCCGCGTCACCCTGCTGGCCGCGAACACCGCGCTGCCCGACCCCGCGGGCGTCGACATCGTGCCCGTCGGCACCGCCGTGCAGCTGCGCGAGGCCGTCCTCAAGGCCGCCGCCGACGCCGACGCGGTGGTGATGGCCGCCGCCGTGGCCGACTTCCGCCCCGGGACGTACGCCACCGGCAAGATCAAGAAGAGGGACGGCGAGGAGCCCGCCCCGATCGCCCTCGTCCGCAACCCGGACATCCTGGTCGAGATCGCGGGCGACCGCCCCCGCGCGGGCCAGGTCGTCGTCGGCTTCGCCGCCGAGACGGACGACGTCCTGGCCAACGGACGCGCGAAGCTCGCCCGCAAGGGCTGCGACCTCCTCGTCGTGAACGAGGTCGGCGAGCGCAAGACGTTCGGCTCCGAGGAGAACGAGGCAGTGGTGCTCGGCGCCGACGGCAGCGAGACGCCCGTGCCGTACGGGCCGAAGGAAGACCTCGCGGACACGGTCTGGGATCTGGTCGTGCAGCGACTGGTGTGACGCGGGAGGACACCGGGGCCGCGCCCCGGACCCCGGAGTGTTGCGGGAGTGTGTCGGGATGCGCGCCCGTTCGTGTGCCCGCCGGTCTGCCGGAAGTGCGGTGAAGATCACCTTCCTCCTTTCGGCAGGCTCAAAGCCGACGAAACAGGGCGAGAGGCCCTCTGGTGGAGACGGATCCCCGTGTCGCACAATGCAGTGCCGCAGGTCACAGGGCTCAGCTGACGAGACAAGTGACCACACGGCGGAGTGTGACCGATAAACTGGTCGTGGACGACGTCGAGCGCAGCTCTCGGCCCGTCCACCAATGATCAGCCAGCAGCCGCTGCAACCACAGGGAGCGATGTGTCCCGCCGTCTCTTCACCTCGGAGTCTGTGACCGAAGGTCACCCCGACAAGATCGCTGACCAGATCAGCGACACGATCCTCGACGCGCTCCTGCGCGAGGACCCGACCTCCAGGGTCGCCGTCGAAACGCTCATCACCACCGGCCTCGTGCACGTCGCCGGCGAGGTCACCACCAAGGCGTACGCGCCGATCGCGCAGCTGGTGCGCGACAAGATCCTCGAGATCGGTTACGACTCGTCGAAGAAGGGCTTCGACGGCGCCTCCTGCGGCGTCTCGGTGTCCATCGGCGCCCAGTCGCCCGACATCGCCCAGGGCGTCGACACGGCGTACGAGAAGCGTGTCGAGGGCGATGAGGACGAGCTCGACAAGCAGGGCGCGGGCGACCAGGGCCTGATGTTCGGCTACGCCTGCGACGAGACCCCGGAGCTCATGCCGCTCCCGATCCACCTCGCGCACCGCCTCTCCCGGCGGCTGTCCGAGGTCCGCAAGAACGGGACCATCCCGTATCTGCGCCCCGACGGAAAGACCCAGGTCACCATCGAGTACGACGGCGACAAGGCCGTCCGCCTCGACACCGTCGTCGTCTCCTCGCAGCACGCGAGCGACATCGACCTGGACTCGCTGCTCGCCCCCGACGTCCGCGAGTTCGTCGTCGAGGCCGAGCTGAAGGCGCTCCTCGACGACGGCATCAAGCTGGAGACCGAGGGCTACCGCCTCCTGGTGAACCCCACCGGCCGCTTCGAGATCGGCGGCCCGATGGGTGACGCCGGCCTCACCGGCCGCAAGATCATCATCGACACGTACGGCGGCATGGCCCGCCACGGCGGCGGCGCCTTCTCCGGCAAGGACCCGTCCAAGGTCGACCGCTCCGCCGCCTACGCCATGCGCTGGGTCGCCAAGAACGTCGTCGCGGCGGGCCTCGCCTCCCGCTGCGAGGTCCAGGTCGCGTACGCGATCGGCAAGGCCGAGCCGGTCGGCCTCTTCGTCGAGACCTTCGGCACCGCCAAGGTCGACACGGACCGTATCGAGACCGCCATCAGCGAGGTCTTCGACCTCCGCCCGGCCGCGATCATCCGCGACCTCGACCTGCTGCGCCCCATCTACTCCCAGACCGCCGCGTACGGCCACTTCGGCCGCTCGGCGCCGGAGTTCACGTGGGAGCGCACGGATCGCGTGGAGGCGCTGCGGAAGGCTGTCGGCCTCTAGGCGCGACACGCACGGCCAAGGGTCCGAGGCCCGGCACTCCTTCGACAGAGGGAGGGCCGGGCCTCGGCCTTTTCCGGCGCCGAGCGGGAGTCGGACGCTCACGCGTGTCCTGGCCGACCGGACGAAGGGCCGGGGGCGGCCCCGGTCGGCTGTGTCAGTGCCGTCTGGTAGGAATTTGGCTGTGAGCAGCGAGAACGGTCGGTCGGGTGGTGCGGAGGGTGCCGTGCCCGAGCAGCTTGCGCTCATTCGGGAGACGGTGCGGCAGGCCAGGACGCCCAAGGCCAAGCCGCGTACGTGGCGGGGGGCCGCGCTCGCCGAGGGGCTGCCGGTGGCGCGGGTCGTCGTCGACAAGGGCGTGCTGCATCTCGACCGGTACTTCGACTACGCCGTGCCGAAGGAGCTGGACGAGGCCGCGCAGCCCGGTGTGCGGGTGCGCGTGCGCTTCGGGGCCGGGGCGCGGAACGTGCGCGGGGGACGCCGCGAGGGCGGCGGGCTCATCGACGGGTTCATCGTGGAGCGGTGCGCCGAGTCGGACTACGCCGGGCCGCTCGCCGCCCTCGCCCAGGTCGTCTCGCCCGAGCCCGTCCTCGACGAGGAGCTGCTCGGTCTCGCCCGTGCCGTCGCCGACCGGTATGCCGGGAGCCTCGCCGACGTGCTGCAACTCGCCGTCCCGCCCCGGCACGCCCGCGCCGAGTCCCGGCCCTCGCCCGACCCCGCCCCGCCGCCGCCCGCCCCCGACCCCGCCACGTGGCAGCGGTACCGACGCGGTGCGGAGTTCGTGGCGTCCCTCGCCGCGGGCGGCGCCCCCCGCGCCGTCTGGACCGCGCTGCCCGGACCGCAGTGGGCCGACGAGATCGCCCTCGCCGTGCAGGCCACCCTCGCCTCGGGCCGCGGCGCCCTCGTCGTCGTCCCCGCCGGGAGGCCGGCCGCGCGTGTGGACGCCGCCCTGCGCGAGCGGCTCGGGGCGGGGCGGCACGCCCTCCTCACGGCCGACGCCGGACAGGAGCGGCGCTACCGCGAGTGGCTCGCCGTGCGGCGCGGCGCCGTGCACGCGGTCGTCGGCACCCGCGCGGCCATGTTCGCCCCGGTGCGCGACCTCGGCCTCGTCGTCGTCTGGGACGACGGCGACTCGAGCCATGCGGACGACAATGCTCCGTTTCCGCAGGTGCGCGAGGTGCTCGAACTGCGCGCCGCGCGCGACAAGTGCGCCTTCCTGCTGGGCAGTTGGAGCTGCACCGTCGAGGCCGCCCAGTTGGTGGAGAGCGGGTGGGCGGCCCCCTTGGTCGCCGATCGCGAGCAGGTGCGGGGTGCCGCTCCGCTCGTACGGACCGTCGGCGACGGCGATCTCGCGCGCGACGGTGCCGCGCGCGCGGCCCGGCTGCCCACGCTCGCCTGGCAGGCCGCCCGCGAGGGCCTCAAGCACGGTCCCGTCCTGGTGCAGGTGCCCCGGCGGGGGTACGTACCGCGGCTCGCCTGCGAGCGCTGCCGGGAGCCCGCGCGGTGCCGCCACTGCGCCGGGCCGCTGGAAGCCCGCGACGACGGCGGGCTGAGCTGCGCCTGGTGCGGGCGGGGCGAGGCGTCCTGGCACTGCCAGGAGTGCGGCGGCTTCCGGCTGCGCGCCCAGGTCGTGGGGGCCCGGCGCACCGCCGAGGAGCTGGGCCGGGCCTTTCCCGCGGTGCCGGTGCGCACGTCCGGGCGTGAGCAGGTCCTCGACACGGTGGGTGCCGCGCCCGCCCTGGTGGTGAGCACGCCCGGCGCGGAGCCGGTGGCCGAGGGCGGGTACGCGGCGGCGCTGCTGCTCGACGGCTGGGCGATGCTCGGCCGCCCCGATCTGCGCGCGGGCGAGGACGCGCTGCGGCGCTGGATCGGCGCTGCCGCGCTGGTGCGGGACCAGGGCGCGGGCGGCACGGTCGTGGTCGTCGCCGAGCCGACGCTGCGGCCCGTCCAGGCCCTCGTACGGTGGGATCCGGTGGGGCACGCGGTCCGGGAACTCGCCGAGCGGGCGGAGCTTGGGTTCCCGCCGGTCTCCCGGATGGCCGCGGTGACCGGGCCCCGGGACGCCCTGACGGAGTTCCTGCGCGGTGTCGAACTGCCCCCGGACGCCGAGATCCTCGGCCCGGTCCCGACCGCCGTCACCGAGCCGGGCAGGCCCCGCAGACCCGGGGACGCGCCGCCCGGGGGCGAGCACGCCGAGCGGGCTCTGGTGCGGGTGCCGCCGGGCAGTGGCGCGGCCCTGGCCCGCGCCCTGAAGACGGCGCAGGCCGCGCGGATGGCGCGGGGGGCGGGGCAGCAGGCGGTGGTCCGGGTGCGGATCGATCCGGCTGATATCGGCTGACGACAGCTGGTATCGGCTGACGGCCTGTTGGCGTCCGGCTGAGGTCCCTGACGTCCCTTGCCGTCGGCGGGCGGCTCCCGGATCTCGGCCTCCTTCACCTGGCAGGGGCCCACCCCTGAAGGGGTTCGGGGCGCGGGCATACGGCTGCCCCCTGCCCTTTGTCGACAAAGGGCAGGGGGCGGTGGCGGCGGTGCGGGCCGCCGGGGGTCAGCCGTTGCGGGGGCCGGGGAAGGCCCCGGGCCGCAGGTCGTCGCGGAGGCCGGGGCTGCCCGCTGTCGGCTGGGTCGGCATGGTGCGGGCCGCGGGGACGGACGGCAGCGGTGTGCCCACGGGGACCGTGCGGGTGGTCGGGGCGGGGGTCGGTTCGGCGGTGTGCTCGGGTTCGGGGGTGGCCGGGGTGGCGGCCCGGCGTGCGCCGTAGCGGCGGTGGACGGCTTGTTTGGTGACGCCGAGCGCGGAGCCCACGGCGTCCCACGAGAAGCCGAGTGAGCGGTCGAAGTCGACTGCCGCGGTCACCAGCGTCTCGACGCTGTCCCGGAGTTCCTGGGCGAGGCGGACGGTCGGGGCGGGGGCGCGTCCGTACACGACGAAGCCCGCGGAGGGGCTGGAGCGGCGCGGGCGGTACACGTTGCCGAGCTGGGCGGTGAGGGTGCGCAGTGCGTCCACCTGTCGGCGGACCCGCTCGATGTCCCGCACCAGCAGATGCAGGCTGGCCCGAGCCTGGGCGTCGTGGGTTGCGTGGTCGGCCATGAACAAGCCTCTCGAACCGGCGTTGGGGGGTCGGGGTCGGGGTCGGGATCTGAATTCGGGTGTTCGGGTATTCAGGTATTTGGGTGTAAATGTGGAGGAAAAGCGAGAGAAGGTGGGCGGGGAGGAGTGAAGTGCGGAATGTGGGGGAGCCGTGCGGCTGGCGTGAGGTGCGGGCGAAGGGGGCGAGGGGCGGGGCGAATCGGGGCGGGACAGCGGGTGGGCGGTGGTCGTGCGGTGGTGTGCGCGGTTGTGTGCAATGAGGAGCGGGCCGCGTGCGCGGCCCGTCGTGGTCAACTCTTTCTTGACCAACGCGTCACGCCGTGAGGGGTCACGGTCCCGGGGCGTATGCGCATATGCACAGGGCGCACGCCTCTCCGTACGCCCCCGGCAATCCTCTGGGCAGGGCCCATAGACTGGTGCGTCGCCGACTCCCAGAGAAACCAGAGAACCGAGGTATCACCCAGTGAAGCTGGTCTTCGCCGGCACCCCCGAGGTCGCCGTACCCGCCCTGGACGCCCTGATCGCCTCCGGCAGGCACGAGGTGGCAGCCGTCGTCACCCGCCCTGACGCGCCCGCGGGCCGCGGCCGCAGGCTGGTCGCGAGCCCGGTGGCCGAGCGCGCGGAGGAGGCCGGGATCGAGGTGCTCAAGCCCGCGAAGCCGCGGGACGAGGAGTTCCAGGCCCGGCTGCGGGAGATCGCCCCGGACTGCTGCCCGGTGGTGGCCTACGGCGCGCTGCTGCCGAAGTCGGCCCTGGACATCCCGGCCCGAGGCTGGGTCAACCTGCACTTCTCGCTGCTGCCCGCGTGGCGCGGCGCCGCCCCCGTACAGCACTCGATCATGGCGGGCGACGAGATCACCGGCGCGTCCACGTTCCTCATCGAGGAGGGGCTGGACTCCGGTCCTGTGTACGGCACGGTCACCGAGGAGATCCGGCACACGGACACCAGCGGAGACCTCCTGACCCGTCTCGCGTTCGCGGGTGCCGGGCTGCTCGCCGCCACGATGGACGGGATCGAGGACGGCTCGCTGTCCGCCGTGCCGCAGCCCGCCGACGGCGTCAGCGTCGCGCCGAAGATCACCGTGGAGGACGCGCACATCGACTGGTCGGCGCCCGGTCTCCGGGTCGACCGGGTCGTGCGCGGCTGCACGCCCGCGCCCGGCGCGTGGACGGTGTTCCGGGGCGAGCGCCTCAAGCTGATCCAGGCCGTGCCCGTGCCGGACCGCACCGACCTCGCCCCCGGTGAGATCGCCGCGGGCAAGAAGAACCTGTACGTGGGCACGGGCTCGTACGCGGTGGAGCTGCTCTGGGTGCAGGCGCAGGGCAAGAAGCCGATGGCCGCCGCGGACTGGGCGCGCGGGGTGCGGATCGCTTCCGGGGAGCGGCTCGGCGCGTAGGCGCGGGCCGGGGGCTCGGCTACGCGGGCGGGAGCCGGGTGGGGGGTCGCGCGCGGGCGTCGTACGCTGACAGGGTCAGCCCCACCACCAGCAGCGGAGCACCTTTGAACGACCAGCCGAGCCGGCGTCCCCGTACCCAGGGCAAGTCCGGCGGCCAGGGCACATCGCGATCCCAGGGCACGTCGGGATCCCAGGGCGGGTCCGGAAGGCCCCAGGGCGGATCCGGGAGGACTCAGGGCAGGTCCGGCAGGCCCCACAAGCCCTACCGCCGACCACAGAAGGACCCCGTCCGCTTTCTCGCCTTCGAGGCGCTGCGGGCCGTCGACGAGCGGGACGCGTACGCGAACCTCGTGCTGCCGCCGCTGCTGCGCAAGGCCCGCGAGAAAGAGGGGCCTGACAAGTTCGACGCCCGGGACGCGGCGTTCGCCACCGAGCTGGTGTACGGGACGCTGCGCCGCCAGGGGACGTACGACGCGATCGTCGCCGCCTGCATCGACCGGCCGCTGCGCGAGGTCGACCCGCCGGTCCTCGACGTCCTGAACCTCGGCGTCCACCAGCTGCTCGGCACCCGGATTCCCTCGCACGCCGCCGTGTCCGCGTCCGTGGAGCTGGCGCGGGTCGTCGTCGGCGACGGGCGGGCCAAGTTCGTCAACGCCGTGCTGCGCAAGGTGGCGGCGGACGACCTCGACGGCTGGCTCGCGAAGGTCGCACCGCCCTACGACGAGGACCCCGAGGACCACCTCGCCGTCGTCCACTCGCATCCGCGGTGGGTGGTGTCGGCGCTGTGGGACTCCCTCGGGGGTGGCCGCGCGGGCATCGAGGACCTGCTCGAAGCCGACAACGAGCGGCCCGAGGTGACGCTGGTGGCGCGCCCCGGCCGGACCACCGCCGGTGAACTGCTCGATTCGTTCGACGCGGAGTCGGTGCTTCCGGGGCGCTGGTCCCCGTACGCGGTACGGCTCAGCGAGGGCGGTGAACCGGGCTCGGTCCCGCTGGTGCGCGAGGGCGGGGCCGGAGTGCAGGACGAGGGCAGCCAGCTGGTCGCCCTCGCACTCGCGAACGCCCCGGTCGAGGGGCGCGACGAGAAGTGGCTGGACGGCTGCGCGGGCCCCGGCGGCAAGGCCGCGCTGCTCGCCGGGCTCGCCGCCGAGCGCGGGGCCGTGCTCCTCGCCGCCGAGAAGCAGCCGCACCGGGCCCGGCTCGTGGGCCGGGCCCTGGCCGGAAACCCCGGCCCCTATCAGGTGATCGCCGCCGACGGGACCCGGCCGCCGTGGCTTCCCGGTACCTTCGACCGGGTTCTGATGGACGTGCCCTGCACGGGACTCGGCGCCCTGCGGCGGCGCCCCGAGGCGCGCTGGCGGCGGCGGCCCGAGGACCTGGAGGGCTTTGCTCCGTTGCAACGTGCGCTGTTGCGGTCCGCGTTGGAGTCCGTGCGGGTCGGCGGGGTCGTCGGGTACGCCACGTGCTCGCCGCACCTCGCGGAGACGCGGGCCGTCGTGGACGACGTCCTCAAGCAGTGGGGTGGCGCCGAGCTGCTCGACGCGCGGGAGTTGCTGCCGGGGGTGCCGGCGCTCGGGGACGGGCCGGATGTGCAGTTGTGGCCGCATCTGCATGGCACCGATGCGATGTATCTGGCGGTCATTCGGCGGACTGGGTGAGGCTTGGGCAGTGCGGGGGGGGGCTCGGGCAGGGTGGGGCTCGGGGCTTCGCCCCGTCGGGGCCCCTCATCGGCGCTCCGCGCCTCGTCCTCAAACGCCGGACGGGCTGGAACGCTGCCGCTCCTCGTCGGTCTTCAGTCCAAACGTCGGATGGGCTGGAACGCTGCCGTTCCTCGTCGGTCTTCAGTCCAAACGTCGGACGGGCTGGAACGCTGCCGCTCCTCGTCGGTCTTCAGTCCAAACGTCGGATGGGCTGGAACGCTGCCGTTCCTCGTCGGTCGGTCTTCAGTCCGCGGGTGGGGCGGAACTGTTTGTTCTCAAACGTCGGACGGGCTTGATGGGCCGGGTGGGCCGGGAGTGGCGGGAGGTTGGTTCTCGTGTGCCAAGCTGTTCGGCCACCACACCTTTGGGCCCACGTCCAGGAACAGTGACGTCACCAGGATCGAGCGGACGATGAAGGTGTCCAGGAGGACCCCGAGGGCGACCGCGAAGCCTATTTCCACGAAGCCGACCATGGGGATCGTGGCGAGGACGGCGAAGGTGCCCGCGAGTACCAGGCCCGCCGACGTGATGACCGCCCCGGTGGCGGCGAGGCCGGTGAGCACGCCCTGACGGGTGCCCTGGCGGGCCGCCTCCTCGCGGATGCGGGTCGTCAGGAAGATGTTGTAGTCGATGCCGAGCGCCACGAGGAACACGAACACGAACAGCGGGAAGTCCGTGGACTCGCCGGGGAAGTCGAAGAGGTGCCGGAAGACGAGCGCGCTGATGCCGAGGGCCGCCGAGAACGACACGATGACCGTGCCGATCAGGAGCAGCGGGGCCACGACGGCACGCAGCAGGACGCCGAGGATCAGCAGGACGACCAGCAGGACCAGCGGAATGATCAGCTTGTCGTCGTGGACGGTGGCCTCGTCCATGTCGAGGAGCGTGGCCGTGCCGCCGCCCACCTGGGCGTCCGCGTCCGGCACCGCGTGCACGGCGTCCCGTACCCGCTCCACGGTGTCCTTCGCCGCCTGGCTGTCGGACGGGTCGGTGAGAGTGGCCTCGAACAGCACCTGGCCCTCGTGTGCGGCCTTGGTGCCGGGCGGTGTGCCGACGCTGCCGCGCTCGACGCCGCCGGTGCCCGCCACCACCCGGCGGATGTCGGCGGCCTTCGCCTCGTCCGCCACGACGACCAGCGGGTCGCCGCTGCCCGCCGGGAAGTACTCGGCTTTGACCTCCTGACCCGTGACCGAGTCGGGCTTGTCGATGAAGGCGTCGTCGTTGCTGACCCCCGCCGCCCGCAGCTGGATCAGGCCGAGGGCGAGCACCGCGAGCGCCAGTGAGGTGGCGACCCAGGTCACCCGGGGGCGCCCGGCGATCCGGCGGCCCATCCGCGCCCACACGCCGTGCTCGGCGGGGTCGGACGAGCCGACGTGCGGGATCACCGGCCAGAACAGCCAGCGGCCGCAGATCACCAGGAGAGCCGGGAACAGCGACAGCATGGCGATGAGCCCCACCGCGACCCCGATCGCCGCCACCGGGCCGAGCCCGCGCGTGGAGTTCATCTCGGCGGCGAGCAGCACCAGCATGCTCAGGACGACGGTCGCGCCCGACGCGAGCACGGCGGGGCCCGCGCGGTGCAGGGCGAGGGCCATCGCCTCGTGCCGGTCCTCGTGCCTGCGCAGCTCCTCGCGGTACCGGGCGACGAGGAGCAGCGCGTAGTCCGTGCCCGCGCCGAAGACGAGGACGGTGAGGATGCCCGCGCTCTGGCCGTTGACGGTCAGGCCCGCGTGCTCGGCGAGGAGATAGATCAGCGCCTGGGCCCCGTACAGCGACACGAAGGCCGCGATCAGCGGCACGAACAGGAGGACCGGGCTGCGGTAGGTGATCAGGAGGGCCACCACGACGACCGCGCCCGCCGCGAGCAGCAGCGTCGAGTCGATGTCGGCGAAGGCCTCGGCGAAGTCGGCCGAGACGCCCGCCGGCCCCGTGACGTACACGTCCAGGCCGTCCGTGCTCCGGCCGCCGTCCTCCACCTGCTCCTCGACGTCCTCGACCGCGTCCGGCAGGTCGTTCCAGGTGTCGTTGTTCATGGTGAGCGGCACGTACACCTGCGCCGCCTGCGCCTGGCCCGCCGCGCCGCCGGTCCGGTCGAAGACGGGGCCGCGGGTCTCGTCGCCGCGGATCCAGTGCGAGCGGAGCTGCTTGATCTCGCTGACACCGTCCGCGATCCGGGCCCGGTCGGCGCCGGTCAGCGGGCCGTTCTCGCGGGCGTACACGACGACCATGGGCAGCGTCTCGGGCCTGAACCCGTCGGAGGTGTCGAGGACCTGCGTGGACTCGGCGGAGCGCGGCACCCAGGACGAGGTGGTGTTGTCCTGCACGTCGCCGAGCTTCTGGGCGAGGGGCGCGGCGAGCACCAGGACTATCAGCCACAGCGCGAGCACCAGCCACTTGGTGCGGGGTCCGCAGACCAGCCGGGCCACGCCCTGCCGGGTCTGCCGCTTCTCGTCCGACCTGGTCCGTGACCGAGTCTCAGACATGGCTCTCCCCTGCCGCCCCACGAGCTGCCGGTGGACCGACAGCATGGCACGGGGGAGCGGGGCCGGGGGAGGTCGCTCGCGCACCCCGCGCGCCCCTGTGAGGGCCCCCGGGGTCCGGGGCGGGCAACGGCTGCCGGGCATGGCAGGCTTGGGGCATGGCCGCGCAGATCAACCCCAGCATCCTCTCCGCCGACTTCGCCCGCCTCGCCGATGAGGCGCGGGCCGTTCAGGGCGCGGATTGGCTCCATGTCGATGTCATGGACAACCACTTCGTCCCGAATCTGACCCTGGGGGTGCCGGTCGTAGAGTCCCTGGCACGGGCGACGGACACGCCTCTGGACTGCCACCTGATGATGGAGGACCCCGATCGCTGGGCGCCGCAGTACGTCGAAGCGGGCGCCGGGTCGGTCACGTTCCACGCCGAGGCCGCCGCGGCGCCGGTGCGGCTCGCCCGCGAGATCCGCGCGAAGGGCGCCCGTGCCTCCATGGCCCTGAAGCCGGCGACGCCCGTCGAGCCGTACGAGGACCTGCTGCCGGAGCTCGACATGATCCTGATCATGACCGTCGAGCCAGGCTTCGGCGGCCAGGCCTTCCTCGACATCATGCTGCCCAAGATCCGCCGTACCCGCGAGCTCATCAGCAAGCACGGCCTCGACCTGTGGCTCCAGGTCGACGGCGGGGTCTCGGCCGGCACCATCGAGCGCTGCGCCGAGGCCGGTGCCGACGTCTTCGTCGCGGGCTCCGCCGTGTACGGCGCGGACGACCCCGCCGAGGCGGTACGTGCCCTGCGCACCCAGGCCGAGTCGGCCACCGCGGGTGCCGCCTGGGCGTGCGCCCACTGAGGCGTCGCGCGGGCACTGGGGGAACGTGCCGCGGCCGACGGCTTGGCCACGGGAACGTGAACGCAGCCCATCAGGGCTGATCAAGTACGCCGGATCTGCAAGGATGAACAGCGAATCCAGGTGTACGTGTGTGGTGAACAGCAGTGAGGAGAGCGCCGTGTCGGCCATGTCGGCGGGTCGGTCAGCCATGCGGATGGGTCCCGCGGAGCTGGTGCAGGCGGCGGCCATGGCCCGCCGCTTCTACCTCGAGGGCAAGTCCAAGATCCAGATCGCCGAGGAGTTCGGCGTGAGCCGCTTCAAGGTGGCGCGGGTCCTGGAGACCGCTCTCGAGCGTGACCTTGTACGGATCGAGATCCGGGTGCCCGCCGAGCTGGACGCGGAGCGCTCGGACGCGCTGCGCGCCCGCTACGGCCTGCGGCACGCAGTCGTCGTGGAGTCCCCGGCTCCCACGGACGACGCCGACGATTCGCCCGATCCGGAGAACCTCGGCGAGGTCGCCGCGGGTCTCCTCGGCGAACTCGTCAACGAGGGCGATGTGCTCGGCCTCGCCTGGGGGCGTTCGACCATCCACATGGCGGCGGCGCTCGACGTGCTGCCGCCGTGCACGGTCGTGCAGCTCACGGGCGTGTACGACGCGGGGACCGCGGAACGCGGCTCGGTGGAGGCGGTGCGCCGTGCCGCGCAGGTCTCCGGCGGCGACGCGCACCCGATCTACGCGCCGATGCTGCTGCCCGACGCGGCGACCGCGGGCGCGCTGCGGCACCAGACCGGGATCGCGCGCGCCTTCGAGTACTTCGACAAGGTCACCGTCGCCGCGGTGTCCATCGGCTCCTGGGAGCCCGGCATCTCCACGGTCCACGACATGCTCAGCGACGAGGAGCGCGCGCACTACGCCTCGCTCGGCGTCGCGGCGGAGATGTCGGCGCACCTCTTCGACGGCGAGGGCCGCAGGGTCGGGCGGGACCTGGGCGAGCGCTGCATCACCGTCGAGGCGGACCGGCTGCGCCGCATCCCCGAGGTCGTCGCCATCGCCGGGGGGCAGCGCAAGGCCGCCGCGATCGACGCCGTGCTGCGCTCCGGGCTCGTGACGAGCCTGGTCACCGACACGGCGGCGGCGGATCTGCTTCTGGTGGCGGGTTCGGCGCCGCGGCCCGCGCTCGACCGGGCGGATCCGGACGGGGACTGAGCCGGCAGGCGGGGCGGGCCCTGGCGCGCGCCGGGGCGCGGAAGCTGTGGCAGCATCGGGCGCATGATCTTCCGGTCCTCCGGTCGGCTGCCCGTCTCCTCGGGGCGGCTGCTCGGCGCCCTCCTCGTCTGCCTCGCCGTCCTGCTGACGGGCTGCGGCACGGAGCGGCAGGGCGGCACCGGTGACACCGTTGCCGCGGTGTCGACGCCCGCGTGGGCGCGCGGCATGGACACCGTCCCGGCGGCCCGGCTGCCCGCCGAGGCCCGGCAGACGCTGCGGCTCATCGACCGGGGCGGGCCCTTCCCCTACGCCAAGGACGGCACCGTCTTCGGCAACTTCGAGGGGGAGCTGCCGCGCGAGGCACGCGGCTACTACCGCGAGTACACCGTCCGCACGCCCGGGGAACGCGACCGCGGGGCCCGCCGCCTCGTCACCGGCCGCGAGGACGAGACGTACTACACGGAGGATCACTACGCGTCCTTCAGGGCGGTGCTGCGATGACGGCGGTACGAGGACGAGGGAGGCGCGGACATGACGGCTGACGAAGCGGGCGGCCCCGGCGGCCCTGGTGGACCGCTCGCGTCCGTGTTCGCCGCCGTGCGCGGCACCGGCTGGGCCACGCGCACGCTCGATCTGGACGGCGTGCGCGACAAGCCCGCGTTCATGGACCGGTGTGCCCGCGCCCTGGACCTGCCCGCCTGGTTCGGGCGCAACTGGGACGCGCTCGCCGACTGCCTCAAAGACCCGGCGTGGGTACCGGGCGGGCGTGGGCTGCTGCTCGTCGTCACCGGCTGGCGGGGGTACGCCGACGCGGCGCCGGACGACTGGGCGGTCGCGCAGGAGGTGTTCGCCGACGCGGTCGCGTACGGGCGGGAGCAGGAGCGGGAGCGCGGCCTGGAGGTCCTGCTCGCGGTGGGACCGACGCGGACGGACTGAGCGGTCTGAGCGGACGGTCTGAGCGGACGGTCTGAGCGGACGGTCTGAGCGGACGGCCTGAGCGGACGGGCTGAGCGGACGGGCTGAGCGGACGGTCTGAGCGGACTGTCTGAGCGGACGGCCTGAGCGGACGGACTGGCGGGCGGACCGAACGGGCCGAGGGGCCCGTTCCCGCACGCAGCGCAGCGCCGCGGAAGCGGAGCGTGGCCGCCTTGGAGGATCCGACCAGCGCGTTCACCGGTCGCCTGGGGGATCGTCCCAGGCAGTGTGCGCCCTTGGCCATGGGACAATGAAGTACGTGCTTTTCCCCCGGCTGTCCTGTCGGGGGCCACCTCTGATCGACTGGGATGAGCAGCACGTGCGCTTCCTCAACGACATCCAGCCCGCGTACGACCTGACGTACGACGACGTCTTCATGGTGCCGCGGCGCTCCGCCGTGGGTTCGCGCCAGGGCGTCGACCTCGCGTCGCCGGACGGCACGGGCACGACGATCCCGCTGGTCGTCGCCAACATGACCGCGATCGCGGGCCGCCGCATGGCCGAGACCGTCGCCCGCCGCGGCGGCCTGGTCGTTCTTCCGCAGGACATCCCGATCGAGGTCGTCACCGAGGTCATCTCCTGGGTGAAGACACGCCACCACGTGCTCGACACCCCGATCGTCCTCGACCCCACGCAGACCGTTGCCGACGCCCTCGCGCTGCTGCCCAAGCGCTCCCACAACGCGGGCGTCGTCGTGGACGGCGACCGCAGGCCGGTCGGCGTGGTCACGGACGCCGACCTCACCGGTGTGGACCGCTTCACCCAGCTGTCCGAGGTGATGTCGAAGGACCTGGTGCTGCTCGACGCGGACATCGACCCGCGCGACGCGTTCAACAAGCTGGACGGCGCCAACCGCCGCTACGCCCCCGCCGTGGACAAGGACGGCCGCCTCGCCGGCATCCTCACCCGCACCGGCGCCCTGCGCGCCACGCTGTACACCCCGGCCGTCGACGCCCAGGGCAAGCTCCGTGTGGCCGCCGCCGTCGGCATCAACGGCGACGTCGCGGGCAAGGCCAAGCAGCTCCTCGCCGCGGGCGTCGACACGCTCGTCGTGGACACCGCGCACGGCCACCAGGAGTCGATGATCGCCGCGGTCAGGGCCGTGCGCGCGCTCGACCCGCAGGTGCCGGTCGTGGCGGGCAACATCGTGGCCGCCGAGGGCGTGCGCGACCTGATCGAGGCGGGCGCGGACATCATCAAGGTCGGCGTCGGCCCCGGCGCCATGTGCACCACGCGCATGATGACCGGTGTGGGCCGCCCGCAGTTCTCCGCGGTGCTCGAATGCGCCGCCGAGGCCGCGAAGTTCGGCAAGCACGTGTGGGCGGACGGCGGCGTCCGGCACCCCCGCGACGTCGCCATGGCCCTGGCCGCAGGCGCGTCGAATGTCATGATCGGCTCCTGGTTCGCGGGCACCTACGAGTCCCCGGGCGACCTCCAGCAGGACGCGAACGGCCGCCTGTACAAGGAGTCGTTCGGCATGGCGTCGGCCCGTGCCGTGCGCAACCGCACCAGCGAGGAGTCGGCCTACGACCGCGCCCGCAAGGCGCTGTTCGAGGAGGGCATCTCCACCTCCCGGATGTTCCTCGACCCGGCCCGTCCCGGCGTCGAGGACCTGATCGACTCGATCATCGCGGGCGTCCGCTCCTCCTGCACCTACGCGGGCGCCGCCTCGCTCGCGGAGTTCGCCGAGAAGGCCACCGTGGGCATCCAGAGCGCCGCCGGCTACGCCGAGGGCAAGCCTCTGCACGCCAGCTGGAGCTAGGCACCGAGCAGCTCCCCGCGCCCCCCTGAACGGCGGGCCGCACCCCCTTGCGGGGCGCGGCCCGCCGTTCGCGTTCCCCCTGCCGGAGCCTCCCGGACCCCGCAAGACGCAACGGACGAAACGGACGGCGCAACGATCACCCGCTCAGCGTCGACGTACGCAACGATCTTCCGCCGATGCGCAACGTTGCTGCATTACGGGCGGGAACCGGCCCTCATAGAGTCATGCGCTGTACGTGGCGTGGCGGGGACTGCCTGCTCGGTGGCTCCCGTTTCCTGCGTGGGCTGCCGTGGCTCCCTGCCACCTCTACCGGCAGCGATGAAGGAGCCAGCGCGTGCTCGATCAGGGCGCACCCCCGCAGACCCGCCCAAGCCCCCGGGCCCCGGGCGGCATCGGCAGTCGACTGATGCGGCGCAAGCCGGTGGAACGCCTGGTCGCGGAGGGCGGCCAGGGCGAGGGTGGCTCGCTTCGGCGCACCCTCGGCATGTGGCAGCTGACCATGATCAGCATCGGTGCGACGCTTGGAACCGGCATCTTCGTGGTGCTCGGCGAGAGCGTCCCCAAGGCCGGACCCGCCGTGACGGTGTCGTTCGTCATCGCCGGACTCACCGCGCTCTTCTCGGCCCTCTCGTACGCGGAGCTGGCCGGGTCCATACCGGTGGCCGGATCCTCGTACTCGTACGCATACGCAACCATGGGTGAACTTGTCGCCTGGGTGTGCGGCTGGTGCCTGGTCCTCGAGTACGGCGTGTCGGTCGCGGCTGTCGCCGTCGGTTGGGGCGAGTACCTGAACGAGCTGCTCGACGGCACCATCGGCGTCACCATCCCCGCGGTGCTCTCCTCCGCCCCCGGCGAGGGCGACGGCATCATCAACCTGCCGGGCCTGATCGTGGTGCTGCTCGCCATGGTCTTCCTGCTCGGCGGCGCCAAGGAGTCCGCCCGCGCCAACACGATCATGGTGATCGTGAAGATCGCGGCCCTCGTGCTGTTCTGCGCCGTCGGCTTCACCGGCTTCAAGTCCGGCAACTACTCCGACTTCATGCCGCTCGGCGTGGCCGGTGTCAGCGCCGCCGGAGCGAGCCTGTTCTTCTCCTACATCGGCTTCGACGCCGCCTCCACCGCCGGTGAGGAGGCCAAGAACCCGCAGCGCGACCTGCCCCGCGCGATCATGCTCTCGCTGATCATCGTCACCGCGCTGTACGTCCTGGTCGCCGCCGTCGCCGTCGGCGCGTGGAACTGGAAGGACTTCGAGGGCTCCACGGCATCCCTGACCGCGATCATGAACGATGTCGCCGGCGGCAGCGTCTGGGGCACCGTCCTCGCGGCCGGTGCCGTCGTCTCCATCGCCAGCGTCGTCCTGACCGTCCTCTACGGCCAGACCCGGGTCCTCTTCGCGATGTCCCGGGACGGCCTCGTGCCCAAGACCTTCGCCAAGGTCAGCGGCAAGACCCGCACGCCCCGCGTGAACACCGTCATCGTGTCGCTGTTCTGCGGCGCTCTCGCCTCCGTGATTCCGCTCGGCAAGCTCGTCGACGCCACCAGCATCGGCACCCTCTTCGCCTTCGGTCTGGTCAACATCGCCGTGATCGTGCTGCGCCGGACCCGGCCCGACATGCCGCGCACCTTCCGGGTGCCGCTCGGCTGGCTCTTCCCGGTGCTCGGCTTCGGCTTCTGCGCCTACAACATGTTCAACCTCGACTCCGTCACCTGGGTGGTCTTCGGTGTCTGGATGGCCGTCGGGCTCGTGTTCTACTTCCTGTACGGGATGCGCCGCTCCCGTCTGGAGACCGACCCGCCCGTCGCGGAGTTCTCCGCAGTGAAGTGACACGCAGAGAAGTGAACGACCCCCAGTGCGACTGAACGATCTCGACGAACGCATCGTGCACGCCCTCGCCGAGGACGCCCGCCGCTCCTACGCCGACATCGGCCAGCTCGTCGGCCTGTCCGCGCCCGCCGTGAAGCGCCGCGTGGACAGGCTGCGGGCCACCGGAGCCATCACCGGGTTCACCGTCCGCGTCGACCCGGCCGCGCTCGGCTGGGAGACCGAGGGGTTCATCGAGATCTACTGTCGCCGCAATACCTCGCCGGAGGCGATTCAGCGGGGTCTTGAGCGGTACCCCGAGATCGCGTCCGCCTCCACCGTCACCGGGGAGGCGGACGCGATCGTCCAGGTTTTCGCCGCTGACATGCGGCATTTCGAGCGGGTTCTTGAGCGGATCGCCGGGGAGCCGTTCGTCGAGCGGACCAAGTCCGTCCTTGTGCTTTCGCCGCTCATGCGGAGGTTTTCCTCCGGGTCGCCCGCCTAGTTTCTTCTGCCGCGGGTGCGTGGGGGCTTGTCGCGCAGTTCCCCGCGCCCCTTACGGGACGGGGCTCACGCCTCCCTACGGGGCTTCGGGGTACGGGGGGTTCCACGGCGTCACCCGGAAGTCGCCCGTGCCCTTCCTGACCTTCTCGAAGGGGGCCGCGCTGTTGCACTTGGTGAGCTTCTTGGTGCCGTCGGGGCCGCCCGTCGCGCCCCAGCTGTAGCCGAGGCGGTCGTTCCCGCCCTGGTCGTTGACGCTGAAGCCGACGCGGCTGCCCCGTATCTCCTTGATGTTGGTCTTGGTGATGACACCGGTCGCCGACGCCACCTTGCCGCCCGTCAGGAGGCAGTCGATGCGGCCCTTCGCCCAGCCGCCCTTGCCGCCCGGCTTGTCCAGGTGCACGAACGAGAAGGTGCCCGTCGCCTTGGCGGGGTCGGCGTTGTGCCGCGCGGCCAGGTGCGCGTCGAAGGTGAAGGTGACGTCCTCGGTCGTCTTGCGGAACAGCTTCGCCGAGCCGGTCAGCGCGGCCGCCTCGCGGTGCTCGTTCCAGTGCTGGGTCCGGTGCTGGGTCTGCTGCCGCCCGGTCCGCTCCTCGGCGTGGTGCCCGCTGCCGGGGCGCGTCACGTCCTCGCCGGAGGCCGCGGCGACGCCCGCCGCGGCGGCGGTGATCAGCAGCGCGGTGCCCACGGCGACGGCGCGGACGGGGGTGAAGGCGAAGCGGCTCATGGCGAGCCCTCCCTGCGTTTCGGCTGTTCGCCCGGCGTTTCCGGGTGGGATCACCTTCCCGTGGGCGGGGGGTCCCGGGCGTCCGGCTGAGGGCTGCACCCTGCTTCCGCCGCGCGGGGGAGCCCCGGCCGCCAGGTATGCGCCCCCGGGCTGAGCCCCCGTACGACCGGGCTGCCGGGCCGCACGCAACGAATCGCCGCCCACCCCGCCCCACGCGCAACAGATCGCCCCCAGTGGTGCAACTGTCGTGCCTTGCCGGGCCGCAGCCGCGGAACGTAACGTCTTTGCGAACCCCTGACGCCACCGCGTTCACCGACGCGCGTCTCCCTTCGCACGCCCCGAGGTCCGCCATGCCGCCGCTGCGCACAGCCCTGCTCCAGAGCTCTGGCCATCCGGGTTCCGTCGCCGCCAATCTCAAGGTGCTCCAGGACGCCGCCGAGCGCGCCGCCGCCGCGGGCGCCCGGCTCCTGGTGACCTCGGAGATGTTCCTGACCGGCTACGCCATCGGCGTCGACGTGCCGCGCCTGGCCGAGGCGGCCGACGGCGATGCGGCGGACGCGGTCGCCGACATCGCCGCACGGCACGGCGTGGCCGTCGCCTACGGCTACCCCGAGCGCGCGGGCGAGCGGGTCTTCAACGCCGTGCAGCTCATCGGCGCGGACGGCACCCGGCTCGCGAACTACCGCAAGACCCACCTCTTCGGCTGCTTCGAACGCGACCACTTCACACCCGGCGACCACGCCGTCGTCCAGGCCGACCTCGACGGCCTCTGGATCGGCCTGATGATCTGCTACGACGTGGAGTTCCCCGAGAACGTCCGGGCGCACGCCCTCGCCGGCACCGATCTGCTGCTCGTCCCGACGGCGCAGATGCACCCGTTCCAGTTCGTCGCCGAGTCCGTCGTGCCGGTGCGCGCCTTCGAGAACCAGCTCTATGTCGCGTACGTCAACCGCGTCGGCCCCGAGGGCGACTTCGAGTTCGTCGGCCTCTCCACGCTGGCCGGACCCGACGGCATCGCCAGGGCGCGGGCCGGACGCGGCGAGGAGCTGGTGTTCGCCGACGCCGACCCCGCCTTCCTGGCCGCCTCGCGCGCCGGCAACCCGTATCTGAGCGACCGCCGCCCCGCTCTGTACGGCCCGCTCGCCGAGAGCTGACGCCCGCCCCGGCGCGGCTCCGCCGCCCGGGATCTCGCCCCGCACCACCTTCTCCGTACCGCGCAAGGAGTCCGTACCCCATGACGTCCACGGTGCCCACCGCCGTCCAGCACACCGACGCCCAGCCGCCCATCACCATGTTCGGGCCGGACTTCCCCTACGCGTACGACGACTTCCTCGCGCACCCGGCGGGCCTCGGCCAGATACCGGCGACCGAGCACGGCACCGAGGTCGCCGTCATCGGCGGCGGCCTGTCCGGCATCGTGGCCGCGTACGAGCTGATGAAGATGGGCCTCAAGCCCGTTGTCTACGAGGCCGACCGGATCGGCGGGCGGCTGCGCACCGTCGGCTTCGACGGCTGCGACCCGTCGCTGACGGCGGAGATGGGCGCGATGCGGTTCCCGCCGTCGTCGACGGCGCTCCAGCACTACATCGACCTGGTGGGCCTGGAGACCCAGCCCTTCCCCAACCCCCTCGCCGAGTCGACGCCGTCCACGGTCGTCGACCTCAAGGGCGAGTCGCACTACGCGGAGACCGTCGCCGACCTGCCGCAGGTCTACCGCGACGTGGCGAAGGCGTGGAACGACTGCCTGGAGGAGGGCGCGGACTTCTCCGACATGAACCGCGCGCTGCGCGAGCGGGACGTACCCAGGATCCGCGAGATCTGGGCGAAGCTCGTCGAGAAGCTCGACAACCAGACCTTCTACGGCTTCCTGTGCGACTCCGAGGCCTTCAAGTCCTTCCGGCACCGGGAGATCTTCGGCCAGGTCGGCTTCGGCACCGGCGGCTGGGACACCGACTTCCCGAACTCCATCCTGGAGATCCTGCGCGTCGTCTACACCGAGGCCGACGACCACCACCGCGGCATCGTCGGCGGCTCCCAGCAGCTCCCGCTGCGCCTGTGGGACCGCGAGCCGCAGAAGATCGTGCACTGGCCGCAGGGCACGTCCCTGAGCACGCTGCACGAGGGCGGCGAGCCGAAGCCCGCCGTGACCCGGCTGCACCGCACCGCGGGCAACCGCGTCACGGTCACCGACGCCTCCGGCGACATCCGCACCTACCGGGCCGCGATCTTCACGGCGCAGTCCTGGCTGCTGCTCTCCAAGATCGAGTGCGACGACTCGCTGTTCCCCATCGACCACTGGACGGCGATGGAGCGCACCCACTACATGGAGAGCTCGAAGCTCTTCGTGCCGGTGGACCGGCCGTTCTGGCTGGACAAGGACGAGCGGACCGGCCGTGACGTGATGTCGATGACGCTCACCGACCGCATGACGCGCGGCACCTACCTGCTCGACGACGGCCCCGACAAGCCCGCCGTCATCTGCCTCTCCTACACCTGGTGCGACGACAGCCTGAAGTGGCTGCCGCTGTCGGCGAACGAGCGCATGGAGGTCATGCTCAAGTCGCTCGGTGAGATCTACCCGAACGTCGACATCAGGAAGCACATCATCGGCAACCCGGTGACCGTGTCCTGGGAGAACGAGCCCTGGTTCATGGGCGCCTTCAAGGCGAACCTGCCGGGCCACTACCGCTACCAGCGGCGCCTGTTCACCCACTTCATGCAGGACCGCCTGCCCGAGGACAAGCGCGGCATCTTCCTCGCGGGCGACGACATCTCCTGGACGGCCGGCTGGGCCGAGGGCGCCGTGACGACCGCGCTGAACGCCGTGTGGGGCGTCATGCACCACCTCGGCGGCAGCACGGACGCGACGAACCCCGGCCCCGGCGACCTGTACGACGAGATCGAGCCGGTGGAGCTGCCGGAGGACTGAGTCCCAGACCCTCAGACCCCGGCCGCGCGCGCCGCCGTGTACACCTCGGCGGCGACGTCCTTCAGCTCCTCGGCGTCGCGCACGCTCATCTGGAGGTCGACCAGGATCTCCTCCAGGCCGACCTCGGCGTGCGCCACCAGGTCCTCGACGATCTGCTCGACGCTGCCCTGGAGCGGGGCGCGGTCCTGGCCCTCGTAGGCCTTGGCCGTATAGCGGGCGTTCGCCCTCAGCACGCTCCGCAAGGGGGCGGTCCGGCCGCGCTCGGCGGCCAGTCCGCGCAGGTCCGCCCACTGCTCGGCCAGCTTCCGCGCGCCCGTCGCGCCGGGCATCCAGCCGTCGGCGCGGTCCACGAGGCGGCGGGCGGCGCGCGGGCTGTTGGCGGGCAGCAGGACCGGGATCCGCCGGGCGGGCTTCGGCCCGACCTCGGACGGGACGATGGTCGTCCACTCGCCCTCGTACGCGACCGGGTCCGGGTCCCACACGGCCGCGAGGACGTCCAGGATCTCGTCGAGCACCTTGCCGCGCTGCTCGAAGGGCGCGACGGACGACGCCGCGTACTCGTCGCGGGACCAGCCCGTGCCGAGTCCGGCGACGACGCGGCCGCCGCTCGCCGCGTCCAGGGTGGCCAGTGACCGCGCGAGCTGGAACGGCAGGTGCAGCGGGGCCACCAGCACGCTGGTGCCGAGCCGGGCCCGCTCGGTGGCCGCCGCGGCCAGCGTCAGCGTGACCAGCGGGTCCGCGACCGAGCGGTAGTGGTCGGGCCAGGGGCGGCCCGGGATGCCGAACAGGCCGTGCGTCGCCGGTTCGGGGAACAGGGTGCGCTCGAACACCCACAGGCTGTCGAAGCCGGTGCGCTCGGCGAAGCGGGCCACATCGGGGACGTCACGTCCCACGTCGGTCCACTTCAGCTGCGGCAGGCACAGGCCGAGTCGGGTCGCCATGGCGGTGCTCCTTCGTGTCCGGTGCGTCCTGGGTCTCCAGCTGCGTTCCCGGGCCCCGGCCGAGCGCCGGGCCCCCTGCGCCAACGCGCCGCACTGGTGAGGGAGTTCCGGGCGGTGCTCCCGTGCCGCGGGATTCAGTCACGCAGCGGGGTGAGCAGCATCCGTCCCGCGAGGCCCACCGCGTCGTCCAGGCGCTCCCGCAGGCCCTCCGCCACACAGGGGTGGTTCCGCAGGGCCCACAGGGCGCGCGCCGCCGACCAGGCGCCGTCGCGGGCGCGGTCGAGGCTCCAGGAGCCGAGCAGATGAGTGAGGGGGTCGGCGATCTGGAAGAGGTCGGGGCCCGGCATCAGCTCCTCGCGGATGCGTTCCTCCAGGGAGACCAGGATGTCGCCGACGCGGTCGAACTCGTCCTCCAGGTCGCCCGGTTCGCAGCCGAGTTCGTGGCTGGTGTCCACGACGGCGAGCGCCAGATCGTGACCGATGTGCGCGTTGATGCCGGCGAGCGCGAACTGCAGTGGGCGCACGCCCGGGTGGCGGCGGAGCTGGAACAGGGGCCGCCAGCACGCGGGCGGCGGCCGGTCGTCCGCCGCGGCGTCCACGGCCGCCAGATAGCGCTCCGCGAAGCGGACGTCGAGGGTGACGGCGGCGCGCACGTCCGGGAACCGGCCCTCGGTGACGTTCCGGCCGACCTCCTCGGTGACTGCCAGATACACGCGGTTGAACACGGCGACGCCGTCCGGGCGGGGCCAGGCGGCGTCGAGAGCGAGCATCCGTGCGACGACGCCCTGGACGCCGTCCGGCGGGCGGCCGGTGCCGCCGTCCCCGGGCGCCGGACGGGTGTGCTCGGCCATGCGCTGCGACTGGAGCATGGGGGCAGGGTGGCAGTCATCGCGGGGCGCGTGCGCGCGCCGGGCGCGGGCTTAACCGGAACGAGGGAACGGGCCGTCCCGCTCCGTGCGGACGGGGCGTCCCGCTCCGTGCGGTCGGGGCGTCCCGCTCCGTGCGGTCGGGCCGTCCCGCTCAATGCGGCTATTTCGTGGCTTCCTGCTCGTCGTACGAGGACGTGCCTGAGTCGAGGAGCGGTTCCTGGCTCTTGAGGTGGGCGGGGGCGAACGCCCGCAGCACGTGGTAGCCGGTGATCACGACGATCGTGCCGAGCGCGATGCCGCTGAGCGAGAAGTTGTCGGTGAACTTCAGCGAGACGTTGCCGACGCCGATGATGATGCCCGCGGCGGCCGGGACCAGGTTCAGCGGATTGCGCAGATCCACCTTCGCGTTGATCCAGATCTGCGCGCCGAGCAGGCCGATCATGCCGTACAGGATGACGGTGATGCCGCCGAGCACGCCTCCGGGGATCGCGGCGACGACCGCGCCGAACTTGGGGCACAGGCCGAAGAGCAGGGCGAACGCGGCGGCCGCCCAGTACGCGGCGGTGGAGTAGACCCGGGTCGCCGCCATCACGCCGATGTTCTCGGAGTACGTGGTGTTGGGCGGGCCGCCGACCGCGGTCGAGAGCACGGAGGCGGCGCCGTCGGCGGAGATCGCCGTGCCGAGCCTGTCGTCGAGGTTGTCGCCGGTCATCTCGCCGACCGCCTTGACGTGGCCCGCGTTCTCCGCGACCAGCGCGATCACGACCGGCAGCGCCACGAGGATCGCCGACCACTCGAAGCTCGGCCCGTGGAAGGACGGCAGCCCGATCCAGTCCGCGTGCCCCACCCCGGACAGGTCGAGGCGCCAGTGGTCGGTGACCTGGCCGGAGCCGTCCGCCGAGTGGATCCTGCCGAAGACCGTGTCGAGCAGCCAGGAGAACGCGTACCCGAAGATCAGGCCGAGGAAGATCGCCACCCGGGACCAGAAGCCGCGCAGGCACACCACGGCCAATCCGGTGAACAGCATGACGCACAGCGCCGTCCACTGGTCCTGCGGCCAGTAGGTGGACGCCGTGACCGGCGCCAGGTTGAAGCCGATCAGCATCACCACCGCGCCCGTGACGATCGGGGGCATCGCCGCGTGGATGATGCGCGCCCCGAACCGCTGCACCGCGAGCCCCACCAGGAACAGCGCCGCGCCGACCACGAGCACCGCGCCCGTCACCGTCGCGCTGGAGCCGCCCTGCGCGCGGATCACGGCGGCCACGCCCACGAAGGACAGCGAACAGCCGAGGTAGCTGGGCACCCGGCCGCGCGTGGCGAGCAGGAAGATGACGGTCGCGACGCCCGACATCATGATCGCGAGATTCGGGTCAAGACCCATCAGAACGGGCGCGACGAATGTGGCTCAGAGAGTACATCACTAGCCGCAGTGGGGGGCGCAGGTACCCACTCACCTGCGGAAACGTCCCCGATCCGCTCTTCTTCGGCGTTGCTTAGGGAGTGAAGCAGAGCCATCGAAGAGGTGCTGCCATCCTCCGCCAGTAACCGGACCACGTGCTCGAACTCCCTTGGCGTGAAGCGTGCTGCAACCTCTGCTGCGGCCTCCGCGGTCTGCTCCACGGCAGCTTCAGCGGCACGCCAAGCGGCTATGTTCGCAAGCGTGTTGGCAAGGAATTTCGTCGCCGCATCGGCTTCCGGGATCGGGCGGGCGTTACGACGAGACTGACCAACGGTGCGGTGCTCCCCAAGCTCCATGTCGACAGGTTAGCGACCATGATCAACAGGCGGAAGGCACTCCGATACCTCTCCTGATTCGGTCGGTCAACTGCCGAGATGTTCAAATCGGCTCGTCCTCGCGCCGCGCGGGGCGAGCAAGACTGGAGAGTGATCATGGCGGGCTTCGGGTGGAAGCTGCATGGAGACGGCAAGACCCTGATGCCGGGGGAGATCGTCAAGCCTGACGAACGGCTGTCCTGGACGAGGACGATCGGACTCGGAGCACAGCATGTCGTCTCAATGATCGGCGCATGTTTCGTTGCCCCCGTGCTTATGGGCTTGAACCCCAACCTCGCACTTATGGCGTCGGGTGTGGCGACGGTCCTGTTCCTGCTGATGACCCGGGGGAGAGTCCCGAGCTATCTCGGCTCCTCACTCTCCTTTGTCGGTGTATCCGCAGTCATCGGAAGTCGGGGTGGAGACGTAGGAACCCTGACAGGCGCACTGCTCGTCGTCGGACTAGCCCTGACGGCCTGTGGCGTGGCCGTGCAACTCCTTGGGGCTCAAGTGATCCATGCGGTATTGCCTCCGCCGGTCACCGGGGCCGTGGTGATGTTGATTGGCTTCAACCTCGCGCCGGTCACCGCCTCGACCTACTGGCCACAGGATCAGTGGACAGCTCTTGCGGTGATGCTATTCACCGGCCTGGCGTTGGTTGTGCTGCGGGGCTTCTGGTCGCGTATCGCCATCTTCCTGGGTTTGCTCTTCGGTTACGTGCTGTCGTGGGTGCTCGACCGAACCGCAGGGGTGATTCATTCGGTCGACGGCTCGGGGAAGGTGACTGACCATTGGCGTATCGACTTCTCGGGCGTTGAGCAAGCCGACTGGATCGGCCTGCCGTCCTTCCACGGGCCGAGCTTCGAGTGGTCGGCGATCCTTGTCGCCCTGCCCGTCCTGGTGGCCCTGATCGCAGAGAACGCGGGCCACGTCAAGGCGGTCGGAGAAATGACCGGTGACTCCTTGGACGACAAGATGGGATCTGCTATCTCGGCGGATGGTCTGGCGACCGTCCTCTCAACATCAGTAGGGGGGCCGGCCACCACCACCTACGCCGAGAACATCGGCGTGATGGCGGCGACCCGGGTCTACTCCACCGCCGCGTACTGGGCGGCCTCCGCGTTCGCCCTGCTCTTCGGCCTGTGCCCCAAGTTCGGCGCGGTCGTCGCCGCGATCCCCGGAGGCGTGCTCGGCGGCATCACCGTCATCCTGTACGGCATGATCGGCCTGCTTGGCGCACAGATCTGGGTACGGAACAAGGTGGACTTCGCTCAGCCGCTCAACCTGGTGCCTATCGCGGCCGGGGTCATCGTTGGCATTGGTGGCGTCAGTCTCAAGATCAGCGACAACTTCGAGCTGAGCGGCATCGCTCTGGGCACGCTCGTTGTCCTTACCGGCTACCACGCCCTTCGTTGGCTCTCCAACGCTGCAAGCCGCAGGGGAGCCCCCCTCCTCGACGGAGGCACCACGACCTACGACGACGCCAAGTAGGTCACGGAGCGCTGCGACGGGTCGGCGATCCCGGGGCCTGTTACGAAAAACTTGACTCTGCGACGGGCGATGGTGGTACGGTCCGTCGCAGATTCAAGAAATGCACACGAAGAAGCCCCCGCGGAGGTTGCAGCCTCCCGAGGGCTGGTGACACCGAAGAGAGATGGTCTTCAGTGCGTGTCCAGCGTAACAAGCACAGATCTAGTTATGTCCAGATCCCCAACGCGATAGCCAGGCACGCGGGCCTCTCTTTGGAGGCCCGCGGGCTCTTGGTCTATCTGCTCTCGTGCCCGGACAACACCAGGGTCACAGTCGAGAGTCTGGCCGGACGTGTCCCGAACGGCCGTCGCAGGATCTCCCATGCGATGAACGAGCTGGTAGCCGCTGGCTACGTGAAGCGGGCACGTCTCCAGGACCCCGAGACAGGGCGTTGGGTCACCATCACCACCGTCACTGACGTCCCGGAGTCTCCGGGCTCCCCGACCGACCGGTTGCCGACGGTCGGTCTGCCGACTGGCCTGGATGACGGCGGCTCTCCCCAAGGGAAAAAGACAGACAGCAAAGACACCACCACCCCCACCCAGCCCGCGCCTGACGAAGCACAACAGGTCGGAGCGATGGGGGAAGGGGAGAGCACTTTCCTGCGCCAGCTCGCCCGTGAGATGACCCATGAGGCACGCCGCATCCTCGGACGGGTGAGTCTGCACGCCTCTCTGCCGCTCGCAGCCTCTGATGTCGAGCGCCTGGCGCCCGCGCTGGTGCCGTGGCTGCGGGATGATCACAGCGAGCGGGACATCCTTCAGTGCCTCACTGCGAACCTCCCCGCGAAGATCGTTTCAGTGCCCGGCCTGGTCTCTCACCGGCTGACGAATTTCACCCCTGAACGGACTTCCCCGCCTACTCCGCCAAGAGCCTCGGTGAGGGCTACTTGTGAGACCTGCCGGGCCCCGTTCCCGGCCGGACACTGCGGGGGCGTCTGCCGCTCATGCCAGGACCAGGAGGCAGGCACGACAGCTTTCTCCCCCGATACCGGGGCCTTCCTGATGGCCACGATTCGTCAGCGTCGAGACGCCGGGACCGTCAAGGGCACGTCTCACCGCGGCTTCGCCTCCATCTCGGCCTGAAATTCCACCCACCCAGATTCGAGGGCACACCTATGTCTGCAACCCCCCCTGGTACATCAAAGCTGTGCTGAGAGGGGCGATACCTGCGGCCTGCCTCGCTGCGCTGTACCTCTCCATCCCCGGAGAGATCGCGCTAGCGACAGCGGTCGGATGGTCCGAGCACTACGCGCCGGCCATGCCGGTCTGCCTCTCCGTCTATGCTCTCGCAGCCGGAGCGATCGCAACCTACCGGCGGAAGATGAAGCTGCCCGGACAGGTGACGGCCTTGGTGGGCGCCCTCGCGGCTCTCACGCTCGCCATGGGCGCCCAGTCGATCTCTCACCTGATCGAGCAGAGCTACATGGAAGGCTCGGACCTTCTCACTGTGGCAGTCTCGTGCGTCCCTCCCATCGTGATCGCTCACCTCATCCACATGGCGGAGACTCCGTCCGAGACGCGGTCTGTCACTGCGGAGCTGGCGGAGCTGAGAGAGGTCTCTCAAATCCTCATGGCTGAGGTGGTGGTCTCCGAGACCCTGAGACTCTCCGCCCGCGTCCATGGGGCCGTGGGAGAGTTGAGAGACGCCATCTCGATCGCCGAGGAGCTGACCGGAGAGGCGGAGCGGCTGAACGTGGAACTGGGGAAGTTCCTCGACGAGGAGGAGCGCAAGTTGCGAGAGGAGCGAAGCAGGGCCGAACAGCGGCGCTCGTCACTCGCTCGGTCTATCGAGGAGGCTCGCGCCTCCCTCGGCGCAGAGGCAACCGTAGGGGACATTTGTCGCGCCCTCGGGATCTCGCAGGCGACCTACTACCGTCACAAGCCGAAGCAGGTGGAACAGCCTGAGGGGGTGCTGGCACATTCCTTCGGCTAGGTCATGAAGGTGCCCGGTCAAAGGGGTCCGGACAGAGGAAGCGTCCGGGCCCCCATCTCGGTCGCTGTGGAACCCTTTGGGCTCAGTCAGTGTGGGTGTCCTTGGGGCTGCTCGTGTGGGTCGAAGTCTCCTCCCGGCTCGCCGGGGCCGAAGAAGGGCTCTTGCGCGGGCAGATAGATTTCTGGGTTACACGCTGCACAACCCGCGCACGGGGTGGGTGGACTTTGCTCGGCTGGGCAGGTCAACGCGCGTCGTCTCCTGCGGTTTCAGACATCTAGCGCAGGCCCAGAGGGCAGGCATGCTCCGGCCTCCAGAAGTTCGGGCACGCGATCAGATGGATCGCGAAGAACGTTGTCCCGCCCTTCCCCCACCAACCGTTCACGACATCGCGGTTGCCCTTGATGGTCCCCAGTGCTGCGGCGAGCATTCCCTCGATCGTCTCGGGTCTCTTTGCGTGGTCGCCATCGAAGTGTCCGGCGTGCTGCTTGACCTGGTTGCCGTACCAATGGACCGCGAGGTCTGGGTCATGGAACGTCTCAACCACGAACCGCGGGTTCTTCAAGAGCCAGTTGGCGGGTTCGTTCGGCGCCACAGGTGCATCGCGAAAAGCGCTCACTGGCCGCCTCCCCGGGTCCGGGTTGGGGCCTGGGTCGTAGGGCCGTCTCTGCGAGTCGTTGTTGTACTCGGCACCTGGCCCGATCCACACATACGCGTGATGATGAACAGACATTTCGATCCCTCTAGCAGGAAGGGGCGGCCACGTCGGTGGCCGCCCCCGGGCGCTCAGTGATGCAGGGCCATCGGGTTACTCTCGCCCGCATCCGTCGCCGTCGCCGCAGCCACCGGCGTCTCCGCCCTGGCTGTCGCTGTCGTCCTCGTCGCCGAGGACGGTAGCCTTCCTCTTGAGTGCGTCCTTGAGCGTCATGGCTCGCCCTTCTCTCAGGGGAATCGCCCGAGGGGGTGCAACCCCCGGGCGTGCTGCACTTGCTCACCCGCCCTCTGGTCCGGCTCGTGACGTCCATGGCCAGAGGGCGGGGTCTGTTGCCTCTCCCAACGTCTTGAAGCCGGGGGAGGGGTGCTGCCCCGCCTCACCGAGTTCCGGGGGGGTCGGGGGACCTCTCGGAACTTCCGATGAGGCGGGTGTCCTAGGCGGTGGAACGCCTGTCCCACTGAGTTACGTACTCGCGTACGTAACTGCGGATGAACTGAAGGCACAGCTCGCAAGCGAGCACTGGAGCAGACGAGCCGGCGCTCTCCACAGGGCCGATGAACGTCACCAGGACTGCGTCCGTACGGCACCACAAGCAGAATCCGATCTGAGATCGCTGCCGCATCATGGCGCGGACGATCCCTGCTGCCGCGCGTAGAGCGCAAGGAGCGCCCTGGCGAAGACAGCAGTGTCATGCATGTAGCCGAAGGCGTCGTGCGCGTGGCTCCGGCCGGTGGGCCGCTTGTCCAGGGACAGGTGACTGGCCACCAGGCCCAAGAGACGCGCTACTGCTTCGTCCTCGCCATCAACCTGGCAGCGGTCCCCCAGTAGGGCCAGATGCCCGGTCAGTGCGCGAGTCCTGCTCCGAATCTCGTCCCACGTGGTCGTACTGAGGCTCATGTCCAGTGTCTCGCTGACGATATGGGTGATCGCTCCGACGTCGATGGGCGGGTCAGCGGCCCCAGGCTTCGTCACCGTCACACTCTTGTTAGTCACGGTCGTCACCACGCCTCTCCCTCGGTGCCGCCTGGGCGGTTTGGGTTCGGTGAGCAACGTAGCCACCGCGACCATCAACCCCCAAGCAGATTGCGCCTGTTTGCGCGAGATCGGTTGACCGGCGCCGAACATCGCACCGAACATCGGTGTGCGAAGCAAACTGACGCAAACTCGAAGACAGGAGAACAGCCATGCGGTTACGGTTCCTTGGCAAGGACTCCAAGCAAGGTGACTGTCCGACGCTCTATGCGACAGATCGAGGGACCTACCTCGTACAGGGGTGGAAGATCTTCGCAAACGACCTGCTGATGCAGCTCACCATCGCCGAGGGTGAGACGGTCGTGGAGGTCCCCACCGAACTGTTCAAACATCTGGAGAAGGACGGTCTTCCCTCAGGCGAGTTCAGGCGCTTGGGGGACCCGCTCATGGTCCTCACCCCCGAAGGCACGTATGTAGTGCAGGGGCGCGAGGTCACCGACCCCGAGGCCCTGGAGCAGATGACCATTCCGGACTATGAGACCGTGGTTGAGGTCCCCAGGGCCGCGATCACAGCCCTACTGGAGGAACCGCGTGCAGTTGATCTCCAGCGCCGAGCGCAACCAGCTCTTTGAGCGCTTCGAGCACGATGCCTTCCATCTGGAGCTGAGAGACGACTACTCAGTGCCGGACGAGGAAGGACCGTTCGAGGACTGGCTCAACGGGCGTGCATCCGACGACTCGTTCATGTTGCCGTGGACGCAACTCATGAAGCGGGTCACGGGGGCAGGGAAGACCGTCCGGCGGGTGAGAGTCGTGACCGAACCTCACAGCCCCTACATCCAGTGGGAGTACGCCACCACAGATGTGAACGAAGAGGCCGGCGAGGCGATTCGGTGGTTGCCGCGGCAGCGGCTCCCCGAGGATCTGCGTTTCCCCGTGGACGGCAACGACTGGTGGCTCTTCGACGACAGCCTCTTGGCTGTAGGGCACTTCGACGGCGCAGGGCGTGTCCTGGGCTCCGAGATCGTCAAGGCCCCCGACGTCATCACTGAGTGCATCCGAGTACGAGATCAGCTCTGGTCCATCGCTTCACCCACCGTCGAGTACAAGCCCTGACACTTCCGTGAGTGGTCAGGCGCTAGAGACAAGAGAGGCCCTGGGGGCTCGGCTGCGTGGATTCCGCAAGGACGCGGGATTCAGCAGTGGCCGAGCCTTCGCCGCTGCTATTGGCTGGCAGGAGTCGAAGGTCTCTCGCATCGAGAACGGCAAGCAGAACGCGAGCGAAGAGGACATTCGCAGCTGGTGCCAGACGACGGGACGAGATGCCGACCTCCCGGACTTGGTGGCCATGGTCCGCCACATCGAGGAGATGTGGGTGGAGTGGCGCCGGATTCTGAAGCAGGGGGCGGAAGGCCGTCAGAAGTCTGGACTCCACGTCTACAGGAAGGCGCAGTTCTTTCGGATTTGGGACCCTGCAGTCATTTGGGGCACTTTCCAGACAGCTGAATATGCCGAGGCGGTGTTTCAGCAAGTTGTTCGCCTCTACGAGATTCCCGACGATGCCGAAGCCGCCACCGCCAAGCGCCTCGAACGTCAGCAGTATCTCTACCGAGGTAACCGCAAGTTCGATGTGATTCTTGGGGAACAGGCGCTCTACTCCAATTTCGGAGGACCTGAAGTGATGAAGGGGCAGCTGGACCGGCTTATGACTTTGATCCGGCTGGCCCGTGTGAACGCAGGGATCGTTCCTCGCTCTGCGCCTTTACAAGTTTGGCAGGGTAATTCTTTCTCGATGTTCGACGACAAGCTGGTACTCGTTGAGACCTACTCGGCCGAACTTACCGTGACGCAGCCCGGAGAGATCGAGACATATGCCAAGACCTTCGCCTTGCTGAAACAGTCAGCCGTTTACGGAGGTGAGGTTCGAGATATGATCTGGGCTGCCTTCCAACACTTTGATCGAATGCCCCAACAAGAAAGGTGATCGATATGGCTGAACCCAACTGGCGCACCAGCACTTACACCAAGTCTGATAGCTGCGTTGAAGTGGCTGATAACGACTGCACGAAGATCCTGGTGCGTGATTCGAAGCACCGAGGATACGGCCGAATGAGCCTCAGCCCAGCTTCCTGGAGCTCCTTTATCGAGGCAACCAAGCGGGCCCCCATGTAGGGGGGGGCGCTGCTCCGACTCCTGAAAAACTGTGAGGGCGGTTGGGCGTATACCCAACCGCCTACACCTAGACGTCGATGTCACTATGCGGCTTCTGGGACGGAAACCCCCCAATGTGAGACCTGAGTCTCACATTGGGGGGTTAATTCTTTCCTTCTGAGGGTGCTCGGCCGGCTCGCTGGGCGTGACGGTACGTGTTCGGGTGGGGTGAATGCGTGCTGCCCAAAAAATTCATACCCGTACACGCTCGGAGGAAGGTACCCCCGGTGGGTCCACTTCTATTGAAATAAAGCATTACCCCCTATGTGTGCGCATTACCTCTGCGTTATCAGCCCGAAATTCGAATATCAATGAGGCGATTAGGTCCGCTAACTAACTCCTCGTAAACGCACATTACTTTCTGCATTTATTCCTGCCGTCACGCTCTGCGCTTACGTGTTGCGCACAGTTATTGCATTTATGCAGAATGGTCGCATAATCCACACCGAGAGTTGCAACTGGGTAACTCAGAGTCTTTCCAGTGTGACCTGGACCACGCCTAAATGGGGTCAAAATGGGGCAGTGGAAACGGGCATAAGCCCTTTATGAGGCGCTATCAAAACTTGAAACTGCGACGCCTGATATTCTTTGGGTGTCGGAAAGGGAAAGGCGCAAACTCCCCCGGCGCCACCCGCGAAGCGGGGTAGGCGCGGAGGTAGAGGGCCGCACTATCCGAACGCAAAACAAACAGGGCCGCCATGGCTCTAATAAGCATGCCCTATGCCTATATGGGTCGGGCCTCTGCAATAACCCTTTACGTAGGGGTGTCGCTTTTCGGAAGTGCACCCCATGCCCACCCCGCACGGGTGGTACGTAAGCCAGGCTTGGCCTATGTCATGCCGCGTGTATCCAGCGTGGGTGTGATGTAGGTGACCGGCGCCTAGCGACGGCTCGACCGTCGTTGCACCCTCCCTTGCAAGGGGGGTGCAGTTGACAACTCTATAGCGCGTGATCTCTCTAACCCTGAACGGGTGTTGAGGTGTAGGCCGTGTGGATTTCGGCCGAATAACTGGGCGGGTGGAAATACCGTTTGGATACCTCTGTGAACACGTAGGGCCGAAACTCTAAGGCCGGAGAGTGAAGCGCGCTAGTAACTAGAGTACATATGCTCCGTTTAAGCACTGGGTAGTACGCACGGTGTGTACGCGCGGAGCCTGCTCGCTCGGTATGTGGCCCGCACGGTAGGGCGGGCCACTACTGAATTATTTCCTACCCGTTGCAGTGCGGGTTATCACTGTAGAGCGGCGGTCCGGTCAAACGGCCGTCGCTCGCCTCTTATGCAATATTCAATTCCCCGCATGATCAAGGAGGTTGCCATGTCTGGTGAGTGGCAATTCAAGCCTGTGCCCGTCGCAGGCAAGAACGCGCGTAAGCGTGCAGCTAAGGCGGAGTCTCCCAAGAAGGAGGCGCGACCGTACCCTTCAGCTCCCGTCAGTGCTCGCCCCAGCAGCCGCGTAGCCGTCACGATGCTGCGCGGGCACGGCGACCCCGGCATTCCTCGCCTGCCGTTCCGGCGCATCGGTGCCGAGCCTGAGGTGGGGCGCAAGCTCTCCAAGGCGGAGCAGGCCAACCACCTGCCCTTCCTGCCGGAATTCGCGGCCGAGGGTCGCCCCTACCCGCGTACCGCGCGGGATCGGGACGGCAACGTGGTTCCCCGTGTCCGCAAAGACAATGGCATGACCAAGCAGCTCCAGGGGCGAGGCATTGGGGTCCGGGCAGACGGTAAACCTGCTTGGACGAAGCGGCAGGAAGCAGGGGCCAGGGCGGAGTCTCAGGCGGCCTCTGCGGCCCGTGCGGAGTTGCTGCGGCTGCGGGAGTCCACGCGGCAGGTCGACGAAGCCCGCGCCGAGGCGAAGCGTGCGTTGCAGAACGCCGTGGCGCGCAAGCGTGAGGCCCTGGGCCGCGGGGACCTGGCGGCGACTGAGGCCGCCCAGGAGGACGTGCGCACGTACCGGAAGCTGGCCCGGTTCAAGGCGTAGCCATGCCCAAAAACTTGAAACTGCGACGCTCGGCATGCATTATGAAAATGTCGACGACGCATCACCTGCAACCGGAGGTAGTGCAATGAAGCTGCGTCGTGGCTGGCTTGTCGTCGGGTCGGACGGAACCACCTGGGTGGGTGATTGTGAAAGGTGGGCCGACCTGTGCCGTGAGGCGGGAAATGTGGATGAGGTTCGGCCTATGAGAATTCTGGGCGGTGCTCGATGGGGGTGTGGCTGCGGACCCCAGTGCCCCACGAGGTATTGGGAGTAGGTCTAGGCACTCTCAGGGCCCCTTTGTGCCCCCGCGGGGGCGCGTTGGAGCCCGGTAAGCGTCTGGTGAAACCGGTGGTAAGAGGAGGGGTGCAATGCCCCAGAGTGGTGCAGCCGTGCAAGTGCGTAGCCATCTCGCGAGCAGGACTACGCTCGAACTCTGCGATTTCATAGCGCACATGCGTGCGTCCTCTCGTCCGCGCACGTGGGTAGAGCAAGCACTGTCGGACGAACTCTTCGAGCGCGACGAGGTCGCGTGGGTCGAGTGGCAGATAGGAGGGAACCTGTTCGGCCCGGAGAGGCCGCACAAGTACTTCAGCGTGATCTGATCCGCACACGTAGAGGGCCTGGATAGAGGAAGTGTCCAGGCTCTTTCTCATGCCCGCACGAGAGGTGATGCAGTGCCGATTTTCTTTCTGCCCTCGACTCGTGATGAGGACGAGTTGGCCACCTACATGATGCGAGACAGGAGAGAGCCCTGCTGGCTCTGCCAACGCGCCAGCCGCGCCACCGTGGGCGCATACATGTGCTGGGAGTGCCAGGAGATGCGACCGATCTGGGAAGCACACTTGGCTGCAATCGCTGAGGTCGAGGGGAAGCGGCTCGCGCTCGACTATGTCGGTCCATGCATGACCTGTACCCGCCGGCTAGCGGCAGGTGACTGGGAGTGCGCCACCTGCCGTAGCGAATGGAAGGGCTAAGCATGACCCATGAGTTGAAGGACGGGTGGAACTTCTTCCCGTGTGGGTGCAAAGTCCTCGTTGATCTCAAAAGCGAGATGGTGTGCATCGACGGGCCGAATAACAAGGAATGTAGCGAGATGCAGCGGCTCCACGAGGCCCGTGTGGGGCTTGTCATGCAGAGACCGACGGATTGGGATGCCGTTTGGCTCAACAGTCGCAGGCAGGCAGAACACCTCCAGTTCCCTGCGGACGTGCTCGCGCGAGCTTACCCCGGTAAGCGCCCACCAATCCATCGTGACTGACCGTAGGCAGTGAGCGTGATGCAGGCCGGTAATTCGCCAGCCTGCGTCGCGGCCTCTGTGCGGACAACTGCCCCTACATGACGGAGGAAAGATTCATGCCCAGAATCAGGCATTTCCGGAGCAGTAACAACTTCCACGCTGTTCACATGCTGCATGCCTCGCAGGTCTCCAAACGGGCGAAGCGGGCGAGCGGTTGGACGGTCGTGGACGACACCTTGGGCCGCCTCCAGCCGAGCAGGTTCATCCCGCGGCGCCGTGCCGTCCGCCTGTTCCAGCACTCCAGCAAGGGGCTCTGATGTCCAGCAAGTTCCAGAGCGATGAAGCGGAAGAGCTGTACCACCTCCAGCCCGACCAAGAGGCGGGAGACAGCTCCGAGGGACCGGCCTGGTTCGGCCTATACCAGCTCGAAGCCGCGATCCTCACCGAGGACTCGCGCGGGGTCGTCTGGATGCGTAAGTACAGCAACTCGGCCGAGCTGAATGAGGCATGGGAGCTGATCATCCAGAACACCTATCCCGTTGAAGAGGCGACGTGATGCCTCGTAAGGAGAATCCGGAAAGCAAGCCCTACGCCTACCCGCTCGCCATCCGTGGCGGGAATTACGGGTTCAACTCGCTCCACGTCTGGGAGAGCAAGGAAGGGGGCGAACAGTACAAGCTCGATTGGTTTGAGCGAGAGCGCTCGGTCATTCGTGTCTCTCGGATGACCGACCCCGGAAGCTACTGGTTCAACAACTGGGGCAACTCCCGGCACGGTACGCCTTCCACGTGGGAGGAAATTGACGTCATCGACTTCGGAGACACGGAACTGCGGCTCATGTTCAACATCATGGAAGCCTATGCCGTGAAGAAGTTCGGTGTAGTCGACGTGCGCCCTCTCTAAGGAGAGAACATGCAAAATCAGGAAGCCTTCAAGCTGCTCGAAGAGCGCTTCTCCATGATGGTAAGGACATTCAATTGCGTGGACGTGAGCTTCGCTGACTCGGATGACCACTACTTCACGGTCAAGGATCGGCTCGACCTTGGGCGCATAGCTTTGGAGAGGGCTCCGGAATTTCGGGTTACAGACCTCCCCCGCTCGTTGGGGGACATCTACCGGGCTATTCGTCTGAATCTGACGCCTGAGGAGATGAAGCGCTGGAACGAGACCCGCGAGGCGCTTCAGGTGCTGCACGACAAGTACAGGCTCTGAAAGGAGAATTCCATGAGTGATGTAAGAACCTACACCGAGGAACAAGTGACGAAGGCCGCGAATGCGGCAGCCGACATCATCCTTGAGGAAATCGAACTGGACCAGGATGGGGAAGATCTTCTCCACCTCCTGGTCAACGCGGCTGTGACCGTGCTCGTCACGGATATGCAGGCCGATTTCTCGGACGTGATAGCCGAGAACTACGGACTGACCGTAGACGAGTTCAAGAGCGAGCGGGGGTTCTGATATGAGCGACCAGGACCAGGGCCCCGAATGGGACGACTCGGTTGGCTACCCACAGCTCGGCCGTCCCGGCACACCCACCTACCGCGGCTACGTGGTCCAGGTGCAGGGGACCGACGACGGACACCCCGAGAAGTGGTTCACCTACACGTACGAGCGAGCCAACCAGAAGCACGTGTGGGTTGGCGAGGGCAGCAACGTGGACGAGGCGAAGGCCGTGCTGGAGAGACACGTCTCGGCGCCCCTGGACGAGCTGGCCGGCCCTACCTGGGTCCAGGAGAGCGACAGTGATTGGCGACTGGTCAAACCCAACGGGAAGTCGCTCGGAGTCATCCGCTCGGAGTGGGACTCGGGATGGGAGGACGGGCAGTGGGTCTTCGCCGGTGAGCAGCACGCCGCCACCTACTTCTACGCGTACGAGACCGTGAGCGAGGGACTGCTGACCTACATCGACAGGTACCTGTCCCTCGAAGAGGCGAAGAAGGCAGTTGAGGACGCTCGGTAGTCGAGCACGTTCTACGAAAGGCCCGGACAGAGGAAGCGTCCGGGCCTTTGCCATGGGCACTCGCCCAATCCACCACTACGACTGGAGAGTTTGCCGTGCGAATCCCTTTCATATCCCGGCGCCGCATTGTCCACCGCATCGATGAGCTGGACATGAACCTCGCTGCGCAGACGGAAACAGCGCTGCTCGTCAAGCAGTTGAGCAACCAGGTTGAGTATCTGACTGAAAAGGTCGACGCCATCGGCCGGTCAACCAGTCGCCGCGAGCGAATCATTGTCGCGGCTGAGGAGTTCGGGAACGTCTTCGATGACTCATTGCTCGCACAGGCCATCTCTGACGACCTTTCCGACCATCACCTTGATTCGTTGATGCATCTCCTGGCAGCCACGGGGCACCGCCGTGCGGCAGATACGTGGGAGTCGTTCAATCGCCCGGATACGAACTGACCTTCTTACGGTTCTTGTTTGGTGGCGGCCGGGAGAATTTCCGGCCGTTCGCCACGGGAGACTGAAAGAAGGGGTATCCCGATGCTTCACACCTGCCCCCCTCCCTGAGTCCTGAAAGGAAACAAGAGGATGTCTCGCAAGTATCCCAAGAAGATCCGGAAAGAATTCAAGCGTAAGCTCGCTGCTGCGGAAGAATTCGTCGAGGTGTGGATGAATACCGGCCTCTCATCATCTCTCATCACCGATTACTCCTGCACGCTCACTTGTGCGGAGGCCGATACGTACGCGGGGATCTTCAAGGAGTTTGGCCACCCCGATACGGCGGCGACGATTCTTGCCGACCACGGCGAGGATTGCGACTCTCCGCACTTTCACGAGCCCCGGGGAGTTTGGACGTTCGAGATTGAGGCGAACGGTCGTGCCGTGGATCATCTCGACAACCCGACCTGGACAGTCGTCGCGGACGGTGAGAACGGCGCGCGCGCAGAGTGTCGGGCCCTTGAGTTCCTTCGTAAGGAACTCAGAAAGGAATACACCCACGACTTCTGGTTCTGGGTTCAGGAGGCGGAGAGCGGTGTTCCCGGGTCTACCGCTATCTACTCGTGGTTGGACGCAAGGGCGGGTATCTCATGACCTGGCGCTACGACGTATTTGAGTGCAACAACGAGACCGCCGACCACAACGAGTGTGAGGTGATGACGGGGCCCCCCATTCTGGTCAATGCCCCTTGGAGGGACGCTTATCGCAAGGCCGAGAGCTTGTCTCATGGCGTGGTGGAAAGGCGCTACACGGGAGACTTGCCTTACAAGAAGACGCCGCATGTGGTTTTCGAGCACATCGAGGGCGGGGGTACCTGCTGGCTCTGCGGCAGAGGCCGGGGGCCGCTGTGCAAGACGAGCGAGGGCGGCAAGTTCCTCTGCGAGCCGTGCCGGCGCGAGATGCGCCAGTACCACGAGCTACAAGCGCGTTCTATTGGAACCGATCCGAGCCGCTATTCGTACGTGCCGATCATCGACACCGTGGAATTCGAAGACTGAGAGGCCCCTGAATGTACGTCGCGCACATTGGCCCCGCGTGGCATCGGCACTTCGGTGACTACGTGGAGGCAGTCACGTATGCGGCCTCCTACGGGCTGCCAGCTGCGTTCGTAGAGTTGCAGCTCTATAAGTGCAGACATACTCAGGCTCGCTAGTTGTTTTACCGAGAGGCCCGGATCACTCGCTGATCCGGGCCTTTTCCATGGCCGCTAACGAAAGGAGAAGCCATGCACCTTGCCTATGTCGAGTGGGCCCCCGACTTCGAGGGAAAGCACACCGACACGTTCACGACAGACCACAGCCACAAGACATGCCGTGAGAAGCACCCCGAGACCGAGGCGACGTTTGAGTGCGACGTGGATTTGCCTCCGATAATCAAGCACGTTCTGACCGGTGAGACGGAAGAGCGTGCACGAGCCGAGGCGAACATCTGGGCTCTCTCTTGGGTTCCCTACGGGGTCGCATTCAAGATCCACTATGTTGGAGAGGTGCGCTGAATTGCCTTATCCCAAGGATTACAGCGGAAACTGCATGACCAATTGCGGCGATCCCGCAACGTGTTGGGTCGACTTCGAGCGGTATGGGGACAAGCGTTTCGTTTCCTGGCCCCACTGTGACGAGTGCGCCAAAGCGTGGTTGCAGGACGAAGGCGTAACCACTCGGCCTCTCAAGCGGGCCGAACCGGCGGTGCCGGAGATGAAGTTTGAATTCGTGGCTTTCCCGGAGCCGCGACGTTGGAAGTCGGACGGGGGTCGGCTCTCCTGGGTGGCGTACGGCAACGTCGTGGTGACGTGCTCGGAGCACGGGGAGATCTTCAAGGCTCTGTCCACGACCGACCCGGACAGAAAGTATCCGCAGTACAACAGCCAGGCCTGCCTCTGGCGAGACAACCACCTTCGCCAGGATCACGGGATCGATCCGGACGCCCGATGATTCAGGTACCCAAGATTGAGGGAGAGCTCGACCTCGAAGACGTAGCGGCCTGGTGCCTCAGACAGAAGTGGCTCGGCATCACGGAGCAATCTCCGATGTACCGAAACCGAGACTTCTTTCCACAGCTTCTTGAGCTGTACCGCACGGAGCGGGCCCGTGAGTTGAGGCAAGAAGCCGAAGAGGCGGCCCGACGCACGGAGTTAGAGCGCCGGGCCGCCGAATCTCGTGCCGCACAGCAGCGAGCATACGAGCACCAGAGGCTCATGCGGGACATGCGCGAATGGGGTCGTGAGAACGGATTCTTCGTCGGCACGCGGGGCCGTATCCCGCGGAAGGTCATCAACGCCTACAACGAGGCGAAAGGAATTTCATGAAGCACACGCACATGGCTATTGGCATGATCCCCGAGGACCTGGTGAACCTCTCCGTGCTCATGCAATTCACCCCGGGCCAGCGCCCGTACACCCTGACACTCATAGACAAGGACGGCGGCTCGTTCGAGGACGCTGTGTTCCACGGAGACACCGGCGAGGCCTTCGGCTACGAGCCGAGGCCTTTGGATCTGGACATGCGGGTGTTTCACGGACTGTCCCACCGTCAGCCCCTTGTGGCCCGGCTCGCCCAGTCGCTCGCCGGCTTCGGCTACTTCCAGTGGTTCAACCCCGTGGCCATGTCCAGCGAGGCTCGTGCGCGGTACGAGGCGGCTGCCCAGTGAGCGCCATGAAGCGCCACCTCGACAGCCTCATGGCCCCCCACCTCGCCGAGCTGGGGGCGAGGGCTGCCGCTGCGGCCCGGCTCGACACCTTCGAGGAGCGGCTGGCCGCCCTGACTGCGGTGTTCGAGGAGTGCGGGCACAGGGCGAACGCCTTTCCCTGCCCGGCGGCCGTGGCCGAGCAGTTTGTTCAGTTGGCCGTCATCGATTTCCAGCTTGCCCGTATGGAGTGGGAGACGGAGGTTCACAGTGGCTGACTCTGAGGCGAAGCGGATACGGGACCTTGTCGCTAGGACCTACAGCGCGTGCTCGGGATACGACCCCCAGGGGGACCGTGCACATGTCCTACGTGCCCTGCTCTGGGAGATCGACCACCCATCTCTTGCGGAGCAGACGCCTGACGTGTGGTCCGCGTGGCTCGATCAGGTCGAGCCACGGTGGCCACAGGACAACGCCTTCATCCACCCGGAATGGGTCGAGGAAGTCAGGCGGCGGGGGATGGAGTCCGCAGCACTCATCCAGAAAGCCGTGACTCCTCCGGGACCTAACACCGCGACTCAGCACAGCAGTTGACACAAAGAGCAACACGCGGGGCCGGGCGCAGCCCGGCCCCTTCTGCACTCCATAACTTGATTCTGCGACATCGAAATGTACGATGCGCGAGAGAGGATCACCGATGGCCCGTCTGGTGGTTGAGACCGTGACCTGCGATGCCTGCGCGAAGAAGGGCAAGAAGGTCACCGGCACGGTCACGCTGACGATCATGGATGACGAGTACGACCTGTGCGACGAACACGGGAAGAGGTTCAGGGACCAGCTTGCTGCCGCACTGTCCGCCTGAGCGGGAAAGGAGAGACCACCTCATGGCCACGTTTGATCAGATGTCCTATGGACCTCTTGGCGAAGCTGTGGAGGGGGCAATGCCGACAAGTGAGGCCGATCCCATCGGTGTGTGGGCCGCCAGCCTCTCCCTCTACTCGGCAGCCATCAGCCGCAGAGTCCGGCTCGCCAACAAGCGTCCAGTCGTTGTCTGGACCGTACTCGCCGGACGTAGCGCCATCGGCCGCAAGGGCTACGCGCTCAACACCGCTACGGCGCTGCTGTCGGGCGTCTGCGGGGGATTCATCCATGCCCGCAAGCGCGCCGGCGTGGCGTCCGGCCCCTCTCTGGTCGACATGCTTGCAGGCCTGGAACTGGACACGGCGGGGGCCCGTGACGGCATGGACGGCCGCTGCGTGCTCCTGGAAGAGGAATGGGCCTCGGTACTCAAGGATCAGAAGAAGTGCAGCAAGTTCAGCACGTTCTTCCGCTCCGCTTGGGATGGCAAGCCGATATCCAACCGGACGAAGAAGGAGGGCCTGGTAACTGTCGCTCAGCCGCTTCTCGGATTCCATGCCCACATCACCCCCGGGGAGTGGGGGAAGTATGTGAGCGCGAGTGAGGCCCTGGGAGGCTCCTACAACAGGCTTCTCCCTGTTCTCGTTGAGCGGTCCAAGATGCTCCCGTACGACAACCGTCCGCAGATCCCCGACGTGACACTGCTCAGGGAATCGTTCGAGTGGGCCAACGGCGAGGACGAGCGTGTGATGCGCTTCAGTGAAGAGGCCGGGGAACGCTTCGACGAGATCCGCGCTCTCGTCGAGGACCGTATGGCCGAGCTCCCGGAGCTGCTGGCCTCGTACATGGAGCGGTCCGCGGAGCAAGTGCATCGTGTGGCCGCTGTGCTCAGCGCCACCGAGATGACGGAAACGATCGGAGTGGACGCGGTCGAGGCTGCATGGGCCTTCGTGTCCTTCTCGATGGACAGCGTGGAGAAGCTGGTCAAGGAGGCCGCCAACAACGGGGTGGCGGCCAAGCCGATGCGCACCCCTGAGGACCTGATCCGGGACGTGCTGACGCGGTGCGGCGGCATCGCTTCGGGAGCGGACCTTTTGAGGCCTCTGTGGGGAAAGCTGAACGCAGCGGCCATCAAGGCCGCCGTGGGGGACATGGACGACGTCGAGACGTGGACCGAGAAGACTGGGCGTGTCGGGGCCCCTAAGACCATGTACCGGCTTCTCCGGCCCGAGGCCCCGGCCGAGCCAAGGGAAGCGACGGTGATCGAGATGCGAGCCAGGCCGGAGCCCGAGCCGGCCACCCCTCCCATGCCCGCCAACATATTCGCAGGACTGATCTAGCCATGCGCGACAAACGCAGTTCCATCCTCATCAGCCCCACCAAACGGAGGGAGAAGATCAGCCGCCAGCCATCCCAGTCGAAGGCCTTCGAGCTTGCTCAGGAATGGGCGAAGAAGATCAAGGAATACGGCATGACCGACCGCTTCGGGATGGAGCTGGTAGGAGTCGGCCCCGCCTCCTGGGACGTGTACCTCGTGGACCGATCCATTCCCGAAGCCAAACTCAACCGCAAGTAACCAAGGAGACACATGGGTCGCACGAAGAACCTCCTCGTTCCCGGACAGCTTCGCAGACATGTCCTCAAGAACGTGAAGCCGCGGAGCAAGGGGGAGAGAGACCTCCTGGAGGCCTGCCAGGACGGCGCCAGGGAGCTGGAAGCCCAGGGTAAGAACACCCTGAACAGCATTGCGCTCGACCTGACCAACGACGCTCTCGGGGCAGCCATCGCCATCGCACGGAGTTGGCTCAGCAGCGACAACGGCAACAACGTGATGGCGGGGAAGTCGCTCCTCAAGTTCGAACTGGAGTACGAGCCGGATGACCCCCGCGAGAAGCGCTACGCGATCAAGATGCCCAAGTCTCTAGCGGGTGTCTTCACCGATGACTACAGCAACTGGGACGTCAAGAAGCACGCGAGGCTGCCCAAGGCCCTCAAGAGCGATCTCCAGGAGATGAGTTGGACGGCCACCGGCGCGTCTGGGCGCGTACTCCCCGAGACACTGAAATGGCTCCTGGACCGGGTGCAGCAGCAGACGGACCACCCCACCCCCGCCGTGCACCGAGCAGCACGTAAGTTCCAGAACACCTACACGGAGGTGCACGAGCAGGCGCAAAGACTCATCGTCGGCTACCTCGGAACAGATGAGGGCGAGGGCCAGACCGAGCCCGAGGCGGACGAGATCCTGACCCCGGGGGGCTTCATGGAGGCCATCCACGGTCGCGGGCCTGAGCTGGTTCAGGACGAGCCCAAGCGCCTGGTGGTGATCGCCTGCGGGGGCAAGAAGTCGAGCGCTCCGGGCAAGATCCCCGCAGAGACGCGGTACATCGGCAACTACTTCCGGGCCTGCCTGATGGCTGCCGAAGTCATGGACGGTCCCACGATGATCCTCAGCGCGAAATACGGGCTCATCCCTCTCACCGAGGAGATCGAGAACTACAGCATCAAGCTGGGCGACAAGGGCAGTATCAGGCTCGGGACCGTGCGGGACCAGGCCGCAGACCTGGATCTTCTCGGCGCTGCGGTGACCGTCCTCGGTGGAGAGAAGTACGTAACAGGCGTTCGCCAGATATGGCCGGACGCCAAGGCCCCGCTGAAAGGCAACATAGGGCAGCAGCTCCAGCAGCTCGCCGGCATGTACGAGGGCGAGGTCCTGGAGGACGACGAGAGTGAGGATCAGGGCCCCGAGGCGGCCGGTCCCGATCACCACTACATCGGATGCTTGCGAGACGTGCCCCACCTCCCCAGCAGGGGCCGGCCTCACCAGGTCAGCATCTGGTTCGCGGGCAAGGCTGGGCGGGGGAGGGGCGAGCCGGGCAGGTGGAGGAAGGTCCACGTCACCTACACCGGCGCCAGTGAATACGACCTCACCGACGTGGAGACAGGCAAGTCTCTGCTGATGTGCAAGGCGTCGACTCGAATTCACTGGAGCCACCTGCCCGAGACCCCGGAGAGGGCAGGGCGTAGCGGCGGGCCCCAGGCGCCCGAGCCCACGTGCGTCGAGGAGACATCCAAGCAGGCCGGAGACTATCCGGTGCCCGAGAACTTCCTCGACCTGGCGGAGGAGGGAGACACACCGCAGGCCCGCGCGTACTGGCGGCGCCGCTGCGAGCAGTACCGCCGCACGGGCGAGTAGACGAGCATCCATACACGAAGCGGCCCCGGACAGAGGAAGTGTCCAGGGCCGCTTCGCTGTCAGATTACAGGAGAGACAATGATCGTTCGCCCCGAGCACGTGAACACATGCATAGCCCTTTCCCAGGGAGAAGACCCGGTGATCGTGCGCATCGTCTGCGTGGACTCCTGGCACGTGACCTACCAGTCCACCGACGACATCTGGGACTCAGCGGAAGCGGACATCTTCCGCACCCTCAGCGAGGCAACGTCCAACTGGCGGCCCGCCACTGAGGCAGAGACCGCCGAGTGGCACGCCCGCTTCCGGCCGGGCCCGCAGAACTGGAACTGAGGCGACGATGACTCTGCATGTCATTCAGTTCAGCGGTGGAATCGGGAGCTTCTGCGCCGCTCTCCGCGTGGCAGAGCTGCACGGCACCAACGACATGGTCCTACTGATCGCCGATACCCTGGTCGAGGACGAGGACTTGTGGCGCTTCGCGGACGACACCAGCCGATACCTGGGGGTCCCGCTCACGCGGGTCTGCGATGGGCGCACACCTTGGGAGGTGTTTCACCACGTCCGGTTCCTGGGGAACAGCAGGTTCGCGGCGTGCACGCAGTACCTGAAACAGATCCCGTGCCGTGAGTGGATGGAGTCATACGCCGATCCAGCCGACACCGTGGCATACATCGGGATCGAGAACACCAAGAGGGACAAGGCTCGAATTCCCGCCATCGAACGGAACTGGGCGCCCTGGAGAGTGGAGTTCCCTCTCTGCGCCAAAGGTGAGCCTTGGCTGTCCAAGGACGAGCTGCTCGACGAAGCACGTGCGGTAGGGATCGAGCCTCCCCGCATGTACGAGCTGGGCTACTCCCACAACAACTGCGGGGGTTGCTGCGTCAAGGCGGGCGCCGGACAGTGGGCGCACACCCTAGAAGTGTTCCCCGAACGCTTCGCACGCGCAGAGGCTGAGGAGGCCGCGCTTCGCGAGAGACTGGGAGATGTCTCCATTCTGAGGCAGACACGTCAGAAGACCACTTACAATCTCCCACTCTCAGAGTTGCGGAAGCAGGTCAGCGCACAGGACCAGCAGGCCTTGACCATCTAACCTCGCTCTGTACGGAAACCAACACCCGCGCTAATCTGGCTCACCCACTGACGAAGGAATCAATCCCATGGCACAACGCGTGATCACTCTCCTCTTGGACGACCTCGAAGGCGGTGACGCCGACGAGACAGTGACGTTCGCTCTGGACGGGAAGACGTACGAGATCGACCTCACCGAGGCCAACGCGGGCAAGCTGCGTGACGGCCTGGCGCCTTATGTTCGCGCAGGGCGCAGGGCGGGCGGTAAGTCGTCTGGAGGTCGAACTAATCGGGCCTCCGCCAGGCCGGAGCGTGCGGCTGGCGATCCGACGCCCGAGGATCTGCGCAAGTGGGCATCCGACAACGGGTTCGAGGTCAACGCCCGTGGACGTGTCCCGGCCGCGATCAAGGAAGCGTACGCAAAGGCCAACGGCTAGCGATGAACACCCCTACGCACAATGCTTTCCGCCTGCTGCACCACGTTATGGCAGGTGAGGCGAAGAGGGTTGCTGAAAAAGCCAGCACCGCAGACTTTGAGGCGTGGGCCAGGAACGAACTGGATGCCATGTGGTCGCTGCAAGGGGTCGATGTGCTGACCTTGTGCCCGCCGTTTCAAGTGGACTGGGCAGACGTCCACCGGCGATTTCAGGAAGCCTGACGGCCGCCAAGATCACCCCCCGCTCTCAGTCGTGGGGGAACAAAAAAATCCCCCTGCCCGAGATGGGCAGGGGGATTTTTTTGTTACGGCCTGCCCCCTTTAGTTGGGGGCCTTCGGGGGTGTGGCAAGTGCTGCCTCGGTCTTGGCGTCCTCGTGCTTGGCTGCTGCGACACCGGTACTGAGGAGGGCTGCCGCGGACGCAGCCAGGGCCTCCCACGGCACGTCAGGCCAGATGATCGGGACGGAAATGAGGATGGCGGAGAGGAGGGAGTGGGCGCGGACGCTGTTCTTGGAGATGAAGTCAGTCATGGGGATTCCTCACGTTCGATTGGTGATCGAGGGTCAGGCGAAGAGGCGGCGCCAAGTTGTCGGCCCGGGGTAGCCGTCGGCGTCGCTGCCGGACCATCCCTGTGCCCGCTGGAAGGCTTCGACGGCCTTCCGGTCGGACTCGGACCACTTTGGGCCAGGGCCGACGGAATAGAAGCGTCCGTACCCCTTCTCGATGAGCCGCTTGCCGAGCAAGGTCACGAACTTGTTGCTGGCGCCAGGGCCGAAATATGTCTTACCGGGGAAAGGTCCGGGCTTCGGGGTCCCGGGGCCAGGCTTCGAGGGCTTGCCCTTGGCGATAGTTGCCTTGATGTCCTTTCGGACCTGGCCCATATCCATCATCTCGCCCGGCCGGTAGCCGGGGTCCCACTTGCCGGGAGAGCCCCACTCGCCATGGCCGATGACGCTGCCCGCGCTCCAGTCGTGGTAGTCACAGATTGCGGCTGCCAGGAGGCGCAGGGTCGAGTATTGTGCATCGGACATGCGGTGACTTCCCGAATACCAGATCTCAACGCCGTAGAAGTGTGCGTTGCCGTCGGTGTTGGATTCGTTGTCCGCTGGAATGCGTCCCTCGTTGATGACGGCCTTGAGTACATCATCGTCGCCGAGGCCCGCGTGGTTGGCTCGACCCCATCCGACGAGGTGGATGGTGCCGTCCTGGTCAAGGCCGAAGTGGCAGAGTGGGCCGGGAAGGCCCGGAATGCCGTTGTAGAGAAGTGCGCGCTGATCCTTTGAGTCGCTTCCCGTGTGATGCACCATCAGGCCATGCACCGGGCCCCAGTTGCCCTTGTGGTTGCGGTTGTGGGTTCTCCAGTTCTTGTACTCCTTGTAGGGGATGCCGAACTTCTTGAGCTGCTTGACGATCTCGTTAGCAGTCATAGGGGTTGCCATTAAGCCTCCGGTGTGTCGTCCGTCAGTCGTACGACTGCGAGACGGGCAGGGTCGAGTGAGGTGAGGATCTGGATCAGCCGGGCGTTCTCAGCTTCAATTCGGGCTAGGCGGGCTTTGATTTCGGCGAGGTCGCCGGCAAGTCGGTCGGCCCGCTCTTTCTGAGCCTCGGCTTCCTCGCGCCAGACCTTTGCTGTATTGGTTCGGAATGCCGCCAGCACGACGACGGTCGCTGCGACGAACGTTGCTGCGGGCCCCGAGTACGAGAAGAATTCAGATGCTGGCATGGGGGCTCCTTGGGGAGCACAGAAAAGGCCCCGGGCGAATCCCGGGGCCTTGATGTGATGCTCTATAGGTGTGTTAGAAGCGGCGAACAGTCCGCAAGCGCTTGGCGTAGTTGGACCCGCCGTTGAGCGTTGAAGGGCCGCCAAGATCAGAGATCGTGGGTCCGTTCACGGTTTTTCGAGAGCTGATGAACCGCGCGCTGCCGTAGGAGTCGACGCCCACGTAGATGCCGCAGTGATCGATCTGGCCCTCTACTTCCTCGGTGGCGTCTGCGTCGAAGAAGACGACATCGCCCACCTGAAGGGAATCGAGGGAGGCCGGAGGAGCATCAGTGCCCGCTGCCACGATCACACCCGGCCCGTACGGCGACATGTTCCGGGTAGCGCGCGGAATGTTCAGGCCGTCGTAGTCGCGGCTGTAGGACATGGGCAGGCCCATGCAGCGGCCGTAGACCATGCGGACGAAGCCGCTGCAGTCCATCGCTCCTGAGGTCGTGATGCTGCCGTGAGGAAACGGCCTCGCCTCCCCGTTGGGGTAGGTCCAGCTCGTTCCGACATAGTCGGTCCAGTCCGACGTCTCATACCGGGTGCCGTCACTCTTCAACGGACCGTAGTCCGACTGCCCGAAGATCCTTTTCCCTTCGAGTAGAGGGTCACCGACTGCCGGTGCGTCGGTGATGAAACACCACGCGTACGCCAGGGCATCGGGTGTCCGGTCCACGAGCCAGGCTCGTACCTGCGTGGCCAAGGCCTCGTTCCAGGTGCCGTCAAACGGCTCGTCGAGGACTCTGACCCATGTCGCGTGCGTCACCGCGGGAGCGTTCACCCACGCGCCTGAGATCAGGCGCAGGTCATCGAACCGCGCGTTCAGCGGGATCGAGGTGTTGCCGCTGTTGACTAAAGCCCGCACACCGACGCGTCCCGTCGTGAACGTCGTGTCGGTCGCGGTGTGAGTCCACGTGACCGGTTCGGGCGTGCCGTCCTTCCAGGCGCGGCACCGCAGCGTAGAGCCGGACTTCTGCGCGCGGATGTTCCACCAGTCGCCTGGAAGGAATCCGGACCCGAGGGGCGTAGCCGCACCCAGCACTGTGACGGTGCCCGCGGCCTCCTTTTCCAGGGCGAGCTGAACGCCCCCGCTCACCGAGGAGAACAGCAGCCGGGCCCGGTAGGAGTTGCTGGTGCCCTGGTACCCGAACGACAGGGCGCACCCCACGCCGGCGCCCGTGGGCGCCTTGTCGATGGTGGTCCGCACGATCACGTCGACGTCCCCGATGTTGTTGTCCCGCAGGGTCACGTGGCGGCTCTGGTTGACTGTGTCGAGCAGGATGGTGCCCACTCCACCAGTCACTGAGTAGGCGGACTCAGGCCCGTTGGCACTGACCCAGGAACCGCCTCCCGGAGAGACGCCCCACCCGCTTGCAGGCGTTCGGGCAAAGTCATCGAGGAAGGGCCTCTTGGACTCGATGAACCGCCGCTGCGGTCCGCGCACTGTGACCGTCTTGGCTCCGGCCGTGAGGGTGGCTGCGACTCCCCGGGAATCGGAAACCTCAAGTCGCTCGGGCGTGCCCGCAATGATGCGGCGGGTGAAGAGTTCGGGTGTCGAGTAGTACAGGGCTTCGTCACCCTGTACGGAAATAAAGCCTGCCATCAAGCCCCCTGGAGGAAGATTTCGAACGAGACGTACGCGGGAGCCCCGCTGACGCTGCGGACGGTCACGGCGAGGCTGTCGCCAGCCACCGCGACCCCGTTTTGCACTGAGGGGGCGGCGACCCACACGGCCTCGGTCGACAGGGACAGGTCGGTGGGAAGCAGATCCATCCCGTTGCGGACGGCGTTGATGGTGGCTCCCGACCCGCCAGAGCGGTATGCCGCCACCCCGACTACCTGTGCGCCCTTCTGCAGTGCGCAGATCACGTATGTCACCGCCCCGGCGGGGGAGGTGACGACAGCGCCCCTGGAGAAGCGGGAGGCCTGGCCGGGGAGACTCAGCCCGTCGGCGGAGACCATTCCTCGGACCGTCAGGGGGCCGGTGATCTCGCCCCCGGTGGTTCGGTCGAGATAGCGGTCACCGACGTTGTGGGCCTCAGCGTCTGCCATGTGCGCCTTGAGCCGATCTCCGATGTCGACGGGGACCAGGGCGACGCGGCCGGCGCCGAAGTCGACGTACAGGCGCTCAGCCCCCTCGGGGCCGTAGAAGGCCTCAACCATCCCATCTGCGTTGGCCGCGAGAGCTTGGAGCGGGATACCAGTGGGGTCCAAGAGGTCCGTCACCTGTAGGGCGTCGGGGCCGGGGCCGTCCCAGACCGCGCCGGCTGCGCCCGGGACGCGGGCGCCTGTGACTGTCTCGGCAACATCGGCGGCGCTGCCGCCGAAGAGAGCGCGTGCCATAGGGCACCTCCTGATTAGTCGCCGAACGTGTCGGTGTCGTAGACGCCAGAGATGGTGAGCGTCGACTGAGGCGGAATCATTTTCAGGCCGTCGAGGCCTTCAGAGACGGTGGATGAGTTCGGGCGGTAGAGGTAGGCAACGTTCTGCCCCGCTGAGCCCTTGTTGATGACTGCCGTGATGTCCAGGTTGTTGGGCAGACCGCCTCCATATGTGGGGTTCGACATGAAGCCCTTGAGTACCTGGCCCGTGGAGAATGCGGCAGCGCGGGGGAGCGTCACGCCGAGAGTCGAGGTCCCCCCTACTCCCTGATCCTCGTAGTCACACACCAGGCGCAGGGAGAGGTGAACAAGGCCCGGGGCGATCCAGCGCCAATGCCCGTACCGGGCGGTAGACGGAAGGTCGGACTTGGCGTTGACGAGTTTCGGGGTGTACCTGAGGGCCCGGCCCAAGTTCCTTGTCGGGGCGTATCCGTCTCGGCTGACGAAGTACTCGGTTTGCACGCCGGACAGGTTGGCGTCCATGTCGTAAACGAAGGTCCCGGGCTCGAACGCCTCACCTGCGCCCGCCGCGTTCCAGGGCACAGCCACGTGTTCAGCCATGTCGAACGGGGAGATGCGGACGATGTCGAGCGCAGCCCCGTTCGGAGGGGCGGTGATCTTGTACAGGGGCATCTCCCAGAGCCCGCCGTAGTTCCTGGTGAGGCTGGGCGCCTTCGGGGCGGTGGCTGGCTGCCCGGCCAGCACGGCCACGTTGACCGAGCCGGCAGTCAGGTCGGCGCGGAGAACGAGGAGGTCAATGCGCCCAAGCGGGCCCGTATTCGCTGTGATGGGAAGAGTCTTGGCTGCCGTGAGCTGGTAGTAGAAGCCGCCTACGACTGCCCGCCCCGGGTTGACCGTGATCGCCGTGGTCGAGCCTGCTGTGACGAAGAACGGCAGAGTTGCGGAATCAACCGCGGCGCGGCTGGTGAGCCGGTGGTCCACCCTGTCCTTGGCAAAAAGGCGGGCGAGATACTGCCATTGCTGCTGTGACATCATCTGCTGGCCGCCGCTGGGGCTGTCAGCGGTAAACGGATAGCTGATCTCATCGGCCAAATTACATCCTCGTCTCTAGCTCGCGCAGTTTCTCACGCATCTTGAAAACCTCTTTGTACAGGTTGAGCGGATTGCCGGACCCCTGCTCGCCGATGACAGGCGAGATGGTCTCGGCCTCGCCTCCTTGATCAACGGTTATGGAGACCTCTCGGACGATGTCTACGTATTCGGTGCCGTCGGTGGAGACGGTCACGAGGTCGCCCACGAAGTAGTCCCGTCCGAACTTGATCGCTTCGGTGTCGACGGGGTAGAGCTGGAAGTTGCCGTTCTTGGCGCCCGTGGTGAGCGCCTCCGCGGCAGCGTCCAACACTGCCTGCTTGGCCGTCTTGAACTGCTCGTCCGTAACCGACAGGTCCGCCTTCACGGCTTCACCTGTAGTGGGATCTGCTTTTATCGGCAAGTCGCGGCGGTCCAGGAATGATTCCACCTGGATGCCCCACTCGGCCTCTGATTCTGCGTCGATCTGTTGATGCAGATAGCGCCCCTTGCCGACACCTTGGCAGGCCACGATGACCCGGGTGACAGTCGGGGCTGTGAGCGACCAAGTGAATTCGCGGAGGTTGCCAAGTTCCTTAGCGAATCGCACGTCTCTGGAACGGTCTCGCGGAGTGAACAGGTTTAGATCAATCGCCTTTTCGCTGGGGTCGTAAAGGAAGCGATAGCCGATCGTGGTTGTATCGATCCAGGATTCGAGCTTAGTTCCGATGACATCCCACTGGAGTTGGTCAGAGACGGTCTTCCCCATGGACACGTCGTTCCCGAAGCGCACGCCGGACACGCGGCGGTTGGGCAGAGCGCCAGGCCCCAGAGCTCTGTTCAGCTCGTCCCAGACGAGGTGACCGGCAGGCCCGGAAACAGCACGACCGTTATCGTCCGCCTGCCATTGCTGAGTGGCTGGCCTCGTGGGGTCCGGGAAAGCGAGGCGGTTGTACGCCAATTTGTTGTCGCACTTCCCGCCGAAGTACAGGCTGCCAGCCGAAGTGTGCTGGCTGCTCGTCCAGTAGTGCTGGAAGGTCTCAATCTGCCCTGTGAGAATCGGCAGTTCCACGCCATCCTGATAGATGGCAACTCCGCCGCCCCGCTGTAGAAGATCAGCCTGTGGAGTCCCCGCCGCGACATGCACTTGCCATGAACCCTGTTGGCAGTACCTCACGACGATGTCCATCTGAATCCACGTGTCGATGATCCCGATCCGCTCCAGGGCGGCGTCACGCACCTCCACCCGGTAACTCATGACCACCTCATGTCAGTACGTCTCATATCGAGGATGGAGTCTGAGCCCCACCGTGGGCGTCCCGCTCCCGGCGACAAGGTTCGTTTTCACGGTCGACTCACCGGGCGGGACTGACCAGAGAGAAGGATTGGGGGAAAGGAGATGGAAATAATTCCTGCCCCGGTCGTCCTTGAGGGTCTTGGCCCCCGGCCTACAGTCGACGGTGAGCGTCCTCCCGGCAGCCAAAACGTCCGTCTCAGTGGACGGCTCCGGCAGCTCCCAAGTCGTCCCGTCAGGGCCAGTGAATTTCAAGCTGCGTACAGGGCCGGTGATCGTCCAGAGAGGCCATGCCTCGATGTCTCCGGGATTCTCTACTGTGATGATGTTCTGCGCTGGTGTGCCCTTACTCAACTGCACGGGAAAGAAAGGATTATGCAGGAAAGCGCGAGAGGCGCCGAAAGTCCAGGTGGCCCCGACCTCTGTATCTCCGTAGAAATACGGGTCGGCCGCGGTGAGCTGGATTCCGTAAGAGATCCACGTGAATCCGGCGTTGCCTACGGATTCGTTGCCTTCCATGCCGCCTGCGTAGTAGCACCGCAGGCGCCGGGCAACCCCGTCTTGCTCCATGAACGTCAAGACGCAGTAACCGCGCCTGGGATTCAGGGCGTTGCCTAGCTTCCGCTTGAAGGCTCGCACCGTCTTGCGGTCGATGCCGTAGACGAACACCGGCAAGAGGATCGGTCTTGCTGCCGCCCGCGCTCCGCGCACGATGGACCCGTCCAAGTTGGGTGAGTCGTCCATGTAGAGCTGGTAAGGGGGCAGGTCCAGGCCCGTGGCCCCGGGCTGCAGAATGATGGCCGGCCAGGCGCCGCAACTGAAGCCGGTGAGGGGGATCTCTTCCCCCTCACCGTTGGCGCCCCTGATCGACACATACGTGCGCTGCCACATCTCGGGAACGGGGAAATCCGGCTTGCCAGGCCCTCCGTCATCCGGGTCCGTACTTACAGGAATCGGCATTCAGCACTCCTTGTCGATTACATCCCGGCCATCACCTCTGCGTACTGCATCGCTCGGAGGACAGACTGAGTGGTGTTCTCGGACTTGGCCTCATGGACGTGGATCTCATAGCGAGGACCGCCCGCCATGCTGGCTGTCTCCCGTGCGGTATAGACGCGCTCACCGCCCTTGAAATCGACCAGCTCGGGACCCCTCTCACCTACGAGGGCGATACCGCGGGCCGCGCTCCTGGTGCCGGTCGCGTACCCCTTGATCCGGCTGACCCTGGTAGAGGTCGTGGTCTTCCCGCCCACGGTCCGTTTGGTGACTGTGGTGCTGGTGCCCTTGGCCGGGTCGTTCGTGGTCGTGGTGACTGTGACGACCCGCCGCCCCTTGCCGTCTGTCGAGTAGGTCGTTGTCGTCCTGGTCGTCTTCTTCTTCGTGCCGGTGCTCCCTCCGCCCTTGACCGCCTGGCCATCGCCAGTGAGCCAGGTGAGCAGGGACGCCAGGGAGGAGCTCACCGGGGTCTTCGACGTGACCTTGAGCTTCTTCCGCAAGGTGCTCACGATCGTGGCGGCAATCTTCTCGATGCTCTTGATGAGCTTCTTGTCCTTCGCGCCGAGCCCATCGACGAGGGACTGAGCAGCTTCCTTGCCAGCGGCGTAGTAGGACTTGGCCACCGACTTCCCGAGGGACGTCGAGGCGCTGCCGATCGCCTTGTACGCGCTGGTGAACTCCCGGACCTGCACCTTGGTGGCTGTCAGCAGTTCCTTCGCCATCGCGCCGCCCTCGACCGGGCCAGCATCGGCAATCTCGGCGATGATGTCGTCGGAGAATCCCCGATCGCCCAACTTCGCGATATTCGACGTGAAAGACTTGATGTCCGCCAAGCGGCTCTTCAGCCCGGATATCGCAGAGGAAACAGAGACACCCTCCGAGTTGAACAGCGACGTGAGGGAACGCTCCTGCGTGGCCTTGTCCGAGATGGACTTGGCCATCTCGGATTCCTTGCTCTTGACCTCGTTGAGCTTGGCGTTCGCATCCTTCAACTTGGTCGCGAGCTTTGTGCGGTCCTTGACCAGCTCCTGAAGTGCCTTGTTCTCCTTGTCGAGCCACTTGTTGAGGGAATTGGCCGTACCCGAACCGATGCGGTTGGAGGTGAAAGCTTGCTTCACGATGGCGTACAGCTTGGTTACTGCCGAGTTGAGCTGCGAAACGCCCTTCTCGGCTTCCGCCGCAATTCCGGAGGTACGGCCGCCCTTGTTGGTGCCCGCAGCGTAGCCGCGTCGTACCGAGCCCGCGGACATGACGCTGTCCTCGTGGGTCAGGACGGTTTCCCCGCCGCTGAAGTCGACGAGTTCCGGGCCTTCTTCACCGACCCACGCCCACCCGGGGGTTGCCCCCCTGGAGCCGGTGCCGGTCGCGTATCCCTTGATGCCGGACAGAGCCTTACGCCAGTTGCGGCCGTACCGATGGGTCGCGTAGTTGAGGCCTGCATAGATGCTGGCGAGCGGGTCTGTGATGCCCCGGGAACGGTACGGGCCAGCGTATGCCGCGAACGTCTGCGGAATGGTCTGCAAAAGGCCTTGGGATGGGTAGCCGGCCTGCGCGTTGGAGTCCCACAGGTTGATGGCTCTGGGGTTTCCTCCCGACTCCACCCCGATCCGATGCAGCACCAGATTGAGGTCAGACATGGGCAGGCCGAGTTGGGCCAGGACCAGCCGGACCTGTGGGGCCCACCGGGTCACCGAGTTACCCGCCCCCGGTGAGCTGATCTGCGATGCGACAACGCCGTCCACCTCAGGCTTCGAGGAAGTAAGCCCGTCCCCGCTGAAGTCGAAAAGGCCCTCCAGGTTGGGGAGGCTTTCCTTCGCCGTAGAGTAGACGTCCGAGACGACCTGGCCGGCGTATCCCAAAGGTGCCTGCCAGACCTCACGAAGGGACTGCACCATGTCGACGAGGCCGTTGTACTGTCCCTTGGTCAGCTCCCAGACACCTTCGATCGCCCCGGTCACGAACTCGGTCGGGTCGCTGAAGAAGCCCTTCACGCCCTCGTACAGGCTCGATGCAGAGTCCCAGATGCCGCCGAGGGCGTTCTTGACGATCTTTCCCAGGGTCTTCGCGGAAAAGAGGTCCTTGAGGTAAGTGCCGCCGCGCTCAAGGATGTTCCCCTCACCCTTCCACACGTCATTCCAGAAATATTCACCGGTGATCGGGGCGAGGGTGCCCCCGATAGCACCGATGATCTGCCCCCAGCCACTGGGGATCTTCGCCTTCTTGAGCATGTCCCACGACCCCTCGGTCATGAAGTCGAACATGCCCTTGAACTTTTTGGCGAAGTCGGAGCCGACGAAGTGAGAGCCATCCGTGCCGGAACCGATGATGCCCTTCTGAACATCGCCGCCAAGCGCCGGAGTTGTTCCGTCCATCACCATCGTTGCGATGGCTCCGCGGGCGTCATTGCCCACGTTAAAGCTTCTGGATGCCTCCACCAGCGGCTCAAGCCCGAGCTTTCCGAGCACGCCTCCGTCAGCGAAATGCATCGCCTGGCGGACACCGGCCACACCCCGGGAGCGGGCAATGGAGTTGAGGCGAGTCACCTCGTCCGCGCCCACAGCGGCCGTCCACTCAGGCCGCATAACCGATTCGCCCCCGGAGAGGTGCAGCTCCTCTCCGGCTGTGGGGCTGGTGAAGACATGGACATCCCGCCCGGGGGTGTATCCCGGGAGGACACCGCCGAGGGCCAGCGCAGTGCTGGACCCCTTGTTTTTCCCCTTCTTTCCCTTTCCGCCGCCTTGGCCCGGAGCGTGCGAGGAGATGTTATTAAGCCGACTGTTGAGCGTTGCCGCCTTGCCACCGGCCTCGCCAAGCGCGTCCTTCAACTTGTTGATCTGCTTTGTGACGGACGTCGTCTTCAGTTCGTTGAGCTGACCCACCCGGCTGTTCAGGGACGACTTCCCGCCGCCGATCTTCGAGCGGGCCTCGTCGGCAGCGTCCTTGACGTTGTTGAGCTGGCCCCGGACCGCGCCCAGCGGGCGGTCATTGAGGTGGGCGGCCTGCCTCGCAGCAGCCTTGAGGGCTGAGTCCAGGGCCTTGCTTTTGCCCTTGGCATCCGACAGTTCGCCGTCGAGGTCTCCAAGGCCGCGGTCGTTCAGCTTCGACACGGCAGTGTCGGCGCGCTTGACCTGGCTCCGCAGTGAGCTGGTCCGCTCTGCGACGTCGGAGAACTCTGCCTCAAGGGCGCCGAGTTTGAGGCCCTTGAGGTTGGTCGTCGCGGTGTCGGCGGCGCGGATGGCCTTGGCAGCCCGCTCGGCCGCAGCCTTCACGCTGGAGTCGGCGCCGGCCAGCTCCTCCGCCAGCTCGTTGAAGTTCTCGTTCTTGAAGTTGCGAATCTTGGCCCGCAGGCCGTCAATCTCGGCCTCAAGCTCGTTGATCCGCTGCTTCGCCTTGTCGGTGTCGACCTCGATCTCTTCGACCTGCGAGTTCTGGCCGCGGATGCCGTCCCAGGCCCGTCGTCCTGCGCTACGGCTGTCACCGCCGTTGGCATTGGTACGGCGCTGCTGGTAGCGCTCCCGGAACGACGTGTCCGCCTGGCCCTGCTCACGCACCTCCCGGGCCTGGCGCCTGCCCTCGGCCACCACCTCCCGGGCCTGGCGTCTACCTTCGGCGCGTTCACGGGGGTCTGACCGGCGCCGGGCCTCCTGGCGGATTTCGCGGGCTCGCCGCTGAGCGTCCTCGCGGATGCTCCTGGCTTCCCTGTCGGCGTCCGTGCGGGTACCGAAACCCGTCGCCTGCCCGATGATCTTGGATGCGCCCCTACCGGCCTTGAACAAGCCCTTGCCCAGGCCCACCACGGGGGCGAAAACCTTGGTCAGCAGGCCGAGGGTCTTGATCAGGGCTCCCATGGCGATGCTCGCAACGCCCACGAGTGCCGCCCACTTACTCACCTCGACCACGGCGTCGGTGATGCCCGGGTGCTCCTTCAGGACCTTGACGGCGCCCTTGACCCAGCCGCCGAGCGTGGTCAGGTTCTCGAAAAGCTCGGCTATGACCTTGCTGCTTGGCCCCTTGAGGCCGCTGCCGATGTCGGACAGAGTGTTGAGTAGACCACCCTTGTATTCGTAGTGGTCAACGATCCGGTTGCCGTCCTTGTCGAGCTTGTAGTCTCCGCCCTTATCCTTTTTGTAGATCGGGGTACGCGTGCCCATGAGGGCTGCGCCGGCGCGGGCGTACCGGTACTCGCCGGTCTTGCGGTCCTGCTGAATGAACATGTCACTGAGGCCATACTTGGTCTGCTCAAACATGTTCGCCAAGCGCGCGGAAATAGTTGCTGTGCCGAGGCGCTTGGCGGGGGCGTCGTCCGTCCCGGTGCCGATCTGCCTTCCCTTGAACAGGATGGCGTCCACGATGCTCTCGCCAGGAATGCCGCCGGTACTCTTGGCATCCTGCATCCACGCCATCATCTGAGACGCGGCAGTGGACTTGGTGGGCGACTTCCAGTTGGCGCCCTTCCTCTTCTTCATCCGCTCGTTCCTGGCCACCTCAGCGGCCGTGAACTCGCGGTCCTTGAAGCCCAGGAGGGAGGCAAGCTCCTGGATGGTCAGGCCAGCGTTCTGGGCGAGGCTCTTCACATTCCGGAGGCTCGACCGATCCGCTTCCTGGATAGTGGCCACAGCCTGATAGGCCCTCTTCACCATCTCCGGGTCGGTAATACCGGAATAGGCGGCGAGGTCACCAATCGACATCACCAGATCCGTGGAGCGCTTTGTGGCCTTCTTCGAGCTGAAACCGTGCGACTGAGCGGCGCGAGTGTACAGCGTCCCGTACTGGAACATATCCTCGACTGTGTACGGCGTCTGAGTGCCGTAATCCTTGAGAGTGTTGAGCTGCCGGGAAGCATCCTTGGGTGTGACACCCATCTTTTCGAGCGCACTCTGAGACTGCATGATCGAGTCAGCAGCCTTAACGCCGAGGTACGACATCGCAGATGCCGCGGCGAGCAGCGGTGTCACCATGCTGCGGTTGACCGTCCGGCCAAATTCGCTGACAGACGCCCCGAACGAATTGAGATTCTGGCCCATGCGGTACGTAGACCTGGTCCAGCTCTTTTCCGTCTTCTTGGCGTTGTCCTGGAGAGCCTGAATCGCCCGGCCGTTTTCCTTGATGGTCGTCTGCGCAGACCGCTTGGCGGCCTGCGCGGCAGCAAGGGCGGCCTGAGTCTGCGCAATACTCTGAGCCTTCAAGCCGTTCATCGTCGCCAGCACTTCGGCCTTGCGGGTGTTGTACGCACTCGTATGGGCGGCCTGCGCCGTACGCGCCGCCTTCACGGCCTCCGCGGCCTCAAGCTGTGCTTGCCGGATGACCAGAGCAGACAGAGACTTGACCTGAGCCCTGCGAGCCTGGTCCAGCTTGAGCGCTTCGGCAGCCACCTTGCGCTCCTCGACCGCGCTCGCCGCCGCCCACTGTTTGGCCTCATTGATCCGGGTCAAGTACATGGTCTTGCCGGAAGCCTTCATAGCCTCAACAGACTTGAGGTACGAGGCAGCGGTTTCCCTGCCGTACGACACCTCAAGGTTGCGCGCGTTGAGCGCAATGCGTTCCTGCGCCCGAGCGGCCTTCTCTCGTGCCACGGTCTTCGCCTGCTCAGCCTTCGCGAACGCCTCGCTGGTCGTCGATACGGCCCGCATGTACGCCGCGGTCTCCGATTTGGCGTACTCCTCGCGCTTTGCCGCAGCTGCCTGTTCCAGCTTCAGCCGCTTCGCGGCTTCCTCGCCATAACGGGCTGTGAGATACGTTTGCAGCTTCTCTTGCAGCTTGGCCGTCTGCTGAGCGAGCTTCTGCTGACTCCCACTGAAGGCAGCAATCTCCTTCTCAGCGATCTCAAGCTGAGCCTTGAGCTGAGCCTGGTTCATCTCAGGGGTTATCAGGATGTAGGCGTTACCGACCTTGATGCTTCCGGCAGCGGCCATCGGCCCTCCCCCTTAGATGTTGTTCATGCGATTGAAGAAATCCACCACCTCATCTGTTGAGGCATACGACGCCGGCTCGGTCGCAAGGGCTTCGTGGGCTCGCCCTGGACGAGGAAGAGGAGCGGGAGCATCGATTTCTTCCGAGCCCTCGCCCGAATTGGCCTGGTAATACATCCAGTTGGAGAGTTCGACTGCATCGGAGATCCGCGCAAGTATGTAGTCGCTCTCAGACCATTCGGCACTCTCGTCAATGGCGGCAGCCAGGGTTGAGCGACCCGGCTGGTTGAGCAGTGATTCGATCAGGACATTGATTCGACGCAGCGAGAGCTGTCCACGCCACAAGTCAAGAAAGTCGATCCCAAAGAACTGGAGCAGATCCGCCTCCAACTCAGAGGGGAACTTCCTCACGACGTAGACAGCTCGCGTTAGTTTCCCGTTGCCTCGTTGATCTTCTCGTTGAACTCCTGGAAGTCACGGATCGTCGGCTTAGCCTTCCGGTACTCCTGCCACTGATCCTCACCCAGAACGATTCGGACGGCTTCGAAATCGCTCTCCGCGAAAACCACGTCCACCGGGTAATCGAGCGGAGACGGCAGGTGATACGTCGTGCCGTTGTGGTGCACAGTTACCGCTGCGCCTGTGACCTCAGCCTGAGCGGCGTCGAGTTCGGCATCAGCGTCGGGCAACTCGGATTCGACGACTACGACCTCATCGGCCGGCGCAGCAGGCTTGCGGGCAGTGGTCTTCTTGGCAGAAGCAGGCATGGGGACTCCAAGGGGATGAGGGCAGCAAAAAGGGCCTCGCTATGAGGCCCTGGTCAGGTGAAGGAGGCCGGGGGCAAGTCTTTCCCGGCAGGAGAAGGAATCAACTGCCCGACGCGGGCGGTATGGAGGTAGTCATATTCTGATTCGTCAGGACGTAGCCGAGACCGCCGTTACTGTCCAGCGCATCAATGGTGAGCTGGTACTCCTGGTTGGCGTTCCGGACGAGGGTGATTGCGCCGCGCTCCTGGATCATAGACCGCGGAATAACCACGCGGCTGAGTGTGTCTCCCTGGCCCCAGTCCACCACGAGGGATATCTCCTGCAGAGCGGGCGTGCTGGACAGGTCCAGGCGCCACGTATTCGCGGTACCACCGCCCTCGGGTGTGACTGCCACCCAGTTGGCTCCGAAGAAGAGCTCGGTTGTGTTGATATTGGTCTCGGCAAAAGTTGCCTGCACGGTGAACGTGGCGGCAGAGACGTTGAACAGAACTGGCACGGCTGACTGCCAGACATTGACAGGATCGGCAGTCACCGTAGGGGTAATCACGACGCCCGCGTCTGATACGTAGCCGAGGGACTTGTAGCCGTCCGGGGGAGTCTTGCCGTCACCGACTGTGGTGGGCAGCTTGGCGCCCACGGCCGGAGTGACGTAGACGGCTCCCTTGGGGGCGAATCGAATCTTCGAAGGGTCGTTGTTGGCCATGTGGGCTCCTCTGGGGAAATAAAGAAAGGCCCCGAAGGGGCCGTCAGGGTGGGGGACTGGGGGCGCGTCAGTCGTCGGTCACGAGGTACACCGAGACTTCGCCCGTGTAGGCGGCCTCAAGTGACTGCATGTCGGGGTGCCACTTGGGTGCGTCTTCCTCGCGGACATCGAGCACCAGGAGCCCGCCGAGGCTCTGCCCGGGGAGCTGCTCAAGCAGGTACTCGCGCACGGTGTAGGCCAGGTCGCCGGCCTCGGCCGGGCTCGCGCCGTACACGTCGTAGACCACGTACATGCGATCGGCTCGGTCCCGTGTGCTGCGGTAGCCCCCGGAGTGCATGAGGTAGACGGTCGTCTCTCCGACGCTGCGGCCAACGAGGGTGCCGGTGACCGCACTTTGCGGAATCTCGGGGATCGACCTGAGGTAGGCGACCAGGAGGGGGATCGGGTCGGCTCTCACTCGGCTCGACCCTTCTGCAGGGCCGTCCGCAGGTAGAGGCGCCCAGCGTGACGGCGTCCGGCCGGGTCGCGGTAGCCGCGCTCCTGGAGCATCGCGTGCCGGGCCTTCTCGTTCTCCTCGACGACCACGTAGCCCACCCACTCATCCCCGACTCGTTCCACATAGGGGTGGATGTTCTTCTTGATCGAGTACGCGTCAGTCTTGACGTGCGGGCCGCGGGGAGCGGCCTTGACCATGTCACCAGCCATCTCGGAGACCTGAGCGACGAGGAGAGCCCGCACCGAGTTGGAGAGCAGCACCTTGCTCTCGAAGCCCATGTCGGTCTCGAAGGTGAAGTCCTTGGTCCCGTAGCGGATGTACTGCTTTCCGCGCTTCGGAGTAGCCATCACTTCGTCACTCCTCGGACGTGGATCATCGTGTACTGCCGGGAGCCCAATTTCCATTTCCAGGGCTCACCCTCGGGTGTCCAGAGTTTGTCTTGAAACGCAACCTGGTCGGATGAGTCCACGGCAATGTTGCCGGGAAGGTAGATGGTTGCCTTGTTAGTGGTGGTCTCTCGAACGGGCGTTTCCGCCTTGTGGGACCTGAGATAGGGGACGCCGGCGCCCAACCCGGACCAGACAACGGTATAAGTGTCCCAGTCGCGGTGATGACCGTAGGCATCCGCTATCAACGGGCTGCGACGAATCTCGATGTAGTCGCTAAACAGCGCCATCCTGATCCCCCTTGGGAATGGACAGGGAGATCGTGGACAGGCGCTTCCGGTACTTCGACAGCATCGACTTAGCGGCCCGAGAAAGACCAGAGTCGTACGCCGACTGCGCGTACTGGACCTGGAGGTCGCCGGTTTTCTCCATGACGGTGCCCGGGGAGACGGAGAGCCAGCGGATTACCTCGGAGCAGACAGCGGCCTTCACGGCTCCTGGCACAGCCGCCCATTCAGGCTGTCGGAAGTCTGTCCCGCAGTAGTCGCACACGAGAGCGCTTGCGTCTTCCAGCAAGGCGACTGCTCGTGTGGCCTCTGCTTCATCGGCGAAGGGTCTGCCGAGACGAGACACTACGTCTTCACTAGTCGCCAGTGACATATGCCCCTCTGTCGCAGATTCAAGAGTTTAGGCAGCAGAAAGGGCCTTCTCTGTGATGGAGACCTTGAGTCCGCGGACGAATCTCTCGCCGATGACTGTGCCCCGGACCGCGTATGCCGGGTCCTCCTTGATGGTCGCCAGGCCATACATCGTGTCCAGTCCAATCGTGTCCATCTTCTTGCCGTAGTCGTAATCGACCAGCATCCGTGTTGCGATGCCATTGACGTTTTGGACGGAGCCAGTGACCGCACCCATAGGCAGGGACGGGGTCGCGGAGACCAGTAGCATCGCCGACTTGTGAAAGAGATACATCTCAAGACCGAAGGAATTGTGCACCACGATGTCGAAGCCGTAGATGCGGCCGACAGTCGCGCGACGCAAGGCATTCGTATCGCCGGAATAATCGACGGCAACAAACTCCGGGTCCTTCAAGAGGATCGACTCCACCTCGGGACCGGCGATCAGGTAACGCTCGGAGGTCGGGACCAGGGCGAGGTTCATGTTCATGCGTGCGTCGACGAGAGCGGCACGTAGGGCGAGAGCGCGGGCCGACATGTTCGCAGCGGTGCCGTCCGCCAGAGGAATCGTTACTTCAACATCACCGCCAACTGCCTTCTTCTGTGCAGCGGTGAGGTTCGCACGGCTGATGTTGGCCTTGATGAAGGCCGCAACCGTGTCATCGAAGTACTCCGCGTAACCCCGGGTGAGCTTGCTGAGGACCTGGGACCCGAAAGTCTTGAGGTCGAACGCCACCTGCTCCATCCCGAGCGCGGTCGACGACTGGGCGAGGGTCGTGAGCTGTACCGGAAAGCGGGTCTCGGTGACGAACCCAAGCGGCGGCCGGCGATCAGCGTCGGGCAGCGGCCGGTCAGTTGCCGCGGCGAACACGTTGGTGTCGCCGGTGATCGGGTTCTTGATCGGCGCGGAGATGCCCGACTCCTGAACCGGAATGCCTCGCGACTCGCGATTGACATTGATCACGTCGCCGACGCCACCGGTGAAATTCAGCTCGCTGTATCGAGCCGGAATGCCACCAAGAGTGAGCTGACGGTCCAAGATACCGAGCGCGGCAATAGTGACCTGTCGGGGGTCCAAGTTAAAGTGATGCTGAGTAGCCATGCAGCCTCCAGAGGGCATGAAAAAAGCCCCCCGGGAGGGGCTTCTTCGCGCGCTGTGAGGCTGTGCTAAAGAACCCCTCTACAAGAGGGCTGAGCGTTAAAGGGGAGAGGCTTAGAGGAAAGACCCGCCTGCGATGAAGTCGGCCAGTTCAGTGGGGTCGGTGCTGGCAAAGTCACCGTTGCCGCCCTTGTTGTGGCCGGCTCCTTCGAGGTGAGGGAACCCCGAGCCGGAATTCTGCTTAGGCAGAGAATCAATGAACGACTTGACCGCATCCGAGTTCGGGCGGGAGTCGTCCCCCGTGAATCGGTTGAGATCCAGGAACTCAAGGCTCGGCAGCTCGGCGCCGGCAGAGACGGCCTGAAGTCGAAGCTCAGCCGTCACCAGCTCCGTAGAAACCTCACCGAGGGCGGACGTCCGGCCCTCGCTCTTGGCGGCCTCAATGGCGGACTGCTGAGCGTCCTTGAACTGCTGAAGCTCCGTGCGGGTGCTGTTGTAGTTCGCCTCGTTCTGTCGAGAGATTGCCTTCCAACGGTCACGATCTGCGGTGACCTCTTCCAGAGTCGGGTCGTTGTTAGGAGCCGGAGGATTACCCTCGTTGCCCTGCTGGCCGTTCTGGTTGTCGTCGTTCTGCTGAGTCGTCATACGCGATTCCATTTCGGATAGGACCTATCGCCATTTCGGCAGGTCGTTACTTGGCCTCGTTGATCTTGCGGGCAGCGTTGCCGCTGTTGCCCTGCGGAGGCTTATTGGGGTTGGGCTTCTGTTCCTGCGGCTGCCCAGGTACCTGTACCTGGGGCTGAGGCCCGAGCTGCTGTATCTCGGCCTGTGCCTTTGCGTCCTCCTTCCGCATTTCGCGGAAGTCGGAAATCTGGGCGGCGCTGAAGCCAGCCTCAAACCACAAGAACTCAAGGGGCACATCAAGCTGCTTGAGCTTGAGAAGTGCATCAATGTGTTGGGCTTCTGTCCTGTATTCGGGGTCCTTCCAACGCGTCTCCGTGTCGAAGGCATTGCGTCGCTTGTCGTTCTTGACCGCGAAACAGAGTCGGATGACTCTCTCCCATGCCTCACCGAAATGAAGCATGCGTTCCTTGACCTTGGCCACAAGTCCGGCTTCCGCTGAGATAATGGCCTCGCCACTTGGGGTGTTGGACGAGTTCACCAGGAAGTAATGGCTGGGGACTCTGGATACAGTCGCAAGGTGCTGTACCAGGAGATCTACCAGAGAGACATAGTTCGCCAGATTGGCGGCTTCAAAGGAGCCGAACTTAGCGCTCGGGTCTTCGGCTTGGAGTAGCTTGTCTGCCCCGACGTCGTAGGGCTCGACCGGGTTACCGTTCGCGTCCTCTACGATTTCCAGGCCGGTCACGTAGCGCTGGGGGAAGGCCGCGAACTCGGAAGCCGTCAGAGCGTCCATCACGGTCTTGTTGATGGCGTCCTGAATCGGGATGCAGTTGACGAGTTCAGAGACCGGCTCACGCCCGAGACGAGAGCGGTTCTCGAAGGGAACGACCGGGACCAGGCCCAAGGGGTTCTTCTGCTTGGTGCCGTTCTCCCAATCCGTCTCGCCGTAGGCGACCTCGTAGACGTACTCCTCAGTCCACAAGGTGACCTGCTGCCGGCCCCACGCATCCATCTCGAAGCGGGCCGCGGCCTCCAGCTCCCACAGAGAGCCGGCCTTGTACGAGACGGCTATGCGGTCCCCGGGGACCGGGGTAATCGTGGGCTCGCCCTTGGCGTCCGCCCAGACAACCACGTAGCTGCGGCCAGTGATCAGGGCCTCAAGGTGGACCGCGGTTGAGTAGGCATCCATCCCGTTGCGCTGCCAGAACTGGCGGGCGTCGGTGCCGTCGTCCTCGCCAGGGATACGGAATGAATCGACGTGGAGACGTTCATTCGTTGAGTCCACGATCGTGCCGCAAAAATTGTCCCGCCACTGATCGAACACGTCCCGGAAGGCGCTCTTGTAGCGGGCCTGAGAGAAAGCGAACTTCTGCTGATCGCCCTCGTAGTACCGGCTGTACTCCTGCGACGGGTGAAGTGGGCCAGGAACCTTGCCGTACAGGTACATCAGCCACTCTTGCGGCTTCGACGGCTTACCTATGAAGGCAGTATGCGAGCCGGGGGGGACAATCATAGGCGGGCTCCTTGCTAGAAGCCCACTACACGGCTCCTACGTATTTTCATTCGTCCATCCGCGATCGCATCTGCTCTGGCTTCCAATCCGAGTACGGCGCACACGGCAAGGTCGATCTTGCGTTTAGATCGGGGGCTGTCTTTCTGAATGAGAACTCCTTGCGGAACTTCCCGAGTTACAGCGTTGAGGACGTGGCGGGTAAGGCGGTGATCTCCGTCATGCTTGAGATCGCGAACCATGACGGCCGTGCGAAAACGCTCGACGGCCTGAACCATCCGAGTAGGCTTGCTCGTCCAGTACTCGAATACGGTGTCGTCGCCGTGTTCCATGGCCCATCGGCCGATAGCTTCCTGCCAATACGGCGGGTCCGCATACATCCATGCGACGCGGTACGTATTGAAGGCGTTATGAACTGCGGCCTCGACCGCGAGAACGTCGACTTCCCATTCGTCAGGAGCGTGCTCCGGGCGTTCCCATACTCCGATCACGAACAGCTTTGCGTCTCGCAAACGGACTCCGCAGATTCCTGTTGCGTCTCCGCGGATCGACCCATCGAAGCCAATTGCGATCTGGTCGCCGGGCTTGATGGGGTCCTGGTCGTCGGCGCACGCGTCCCACTCGACCTTGGACATCCACCCATCGGAAGACTCCGCGATCCGGTTGCAGTAGAACCGGAGATAGGTGGAATCGGGGGTGGTGCGGTCGTAGAGGATGGTTCGAGTCAGGCCGTTAATGTCGGCCCAGGTAGCATCTCCGTACGCCTCAATGAGGGCGGCGCGAACCTTCTCCTCATCCCTCAATTCATCTGGCTCGATGACGCCTTCGAGGCAGTCATACAGCCACAGACCCATCTCGACCATTGCCGACTCGTGGATCTGCTGAGCAACCGAATCTTCATTCGGATTGTAGGCGTTGGTTGTGGTTACCCACCTCGCACCAGCGGCAGTGAGCTTTTCGACATTACGCTTGAGGGTTTGGAAGAATTCCGGACCGCCATTCGAACCGACCCAGTGATGGACTTCATCCATGAGTACGAATTACGCATCATCCGGGCCCCAGCAGACGAATCCACTGGGGCCCGGACAAAGGTCGGGCGGTTCCCCTCGTTGGTTCGCCCAGACGTCGACTTAGGCTTGATCGATCCAGGCTTGCCAGACTTGAACTGGATGACAGCCTTACCGATGTCGAGGCCGTATTCCTTTTCTGCGGGCGACTCGGACAGACAGCCTCGAATGAACTCCATGGTCTGTTCGGTCTGCTCATACGCCGTGGCGCCAACCTGCACGGTGGGCAGGGCAACAGGCTTCGCTACCGGTAGGCCAAAGGCGTTGTAGTGACTGAATCGGCAGGGGCCGATGAACTCAACGATTGCGAGCGTGGCAAGGAGAGGCGTTTTCCCCCAGCCTTTTCCGCGGCGCAGAGTGGCCGCCGCGTACTTCCACGTTCCATCGGGGTTGATGGCATAGAACCAAAGGACGAAGCGGAGCTGTTCCTTCGTGAACTTCCATGACTCGCCGGCGCGGTCGCCGTCCGGCTGTACGATGTACTTGCTGCACCACCGAATGACCTCGTACCCCAAAGTTTCCTTGGGGGAGGGAACGCCCTCAGGTAAATTACCTGTCTGCAAGGGCACTCACCTCTATTCAGTCGTTCAGGAGCCGGTACAGCTCTTCATCTAGGTCTGTGGTGACAGGCTCCGGAGACGAGTCGTCCTCGGGGTCCTGGTCCTCGCCCTTGAGGGACATCCGGAGTCGAGCGCGGTCCTCGACCGTGCCGCCCCACTTGGCGGTTCTCTGCCGAATCTCACCGGCGAGCTTGTTGTCTCCCTGGTAGAAGCCATCCACCAGACGCGTAGTGATTTCCAGCTCAGCCCAGTCGGTCTCAACCCAGCTCTGTGTCTGGGGAGCTGTGGACCAGGTCTTCCAGAACCTCTTGGCACCAGCAGTCTGGATGCCGAGCCCACGGGGGAGTTCCCGGCCTGGCTGGGCGCTGGCTTCTAGCTCTTGGGCGTGCTCGTGGCTGTTGCGGCGGACCGCGTTCGGTTTCGGCTGCGGTCCTCGGGTCACGGAAGCCTCACCGCATCGAGGTCGATCCCGTAGAGGTCGCCCAGCTCCTCAAGCTCGAAGAGCGCATCCTGACGCCATGAGCGCTTGGACGCCTTGCTCGCGCGGCGTCTGGGCGCCTCGGGTGCGCAGAAGTCGTAAGGGCAGTCAACGCACCTGCCGTTGCAGGTGGGCATGGGGGACCTCCGAAGGTCAGAGCGTAAAGAGAGGGGGGGAGGCCGCCCGCGGGGGAGGGTGGGGGCGCCTGAAGTAGAGGAATGGTGGTTGGTGTGTCCGGCCGGATTTGAGCCGGCGTTGCCTCCCGGAAGAGGAGGAGTCCTAAGCCGCTGGACGACGAACACCGTGCCTCTGTCCCCTGATCAGGGAGAGTTTCAGCACCTACGGGAGCTACCCGTATGGCGGGTGCGGGAGGGCTCGAACCTCCCGAGCGGCCCTCATGGCCGCCGCCCTTCCAACGAGCGACGCACCCCAGCTCTTGCGCCTGGACCTGGGCCAGCTGGGCTCGACAGCTCGCGTCACGGCCGGTCCTCTGTATACGTCTTGTATTTGTGGCATGCCCTACACAAGGTCCAGAGGTTGTCTGGCTCCCAGGAGCCGCCGCGGGATACCGGGACGATGTGGTCCACCTCAAGGTCCTCCCGGGCGCCACATCGCTGGCAGGTGAAGCGATCACGAACAAGCGTTCGGCTCCTTCGTCTGGACCAATCCCTTGGTCGGTCCGCGTTTCGAGCACTTGTTCTATTCCAGCCCCTACGCGCTTGGTGATCCTGACATCTACCGTCAGTAACCGCCGGAGCGACGCAGCCCGAGTTCAGGCATATGGATTTAGCCCTTGGCATATGCCTTCCTTGCGTCTCTGGGCCCCGGCCGGCTGCTGTTCTGGCGGCCGGGGCCAACCCTCTGGGCACCTGGTCAGAAGCGCGTTGCCTGCGCTGACACACCCGTCGGGGAACTTGAAAGTTCGTCTATCGAGGGAGCGGGTTCCATTGCTCCGTATCCGTAGAGATACGGGGAGTGATGCATGTACGCTGTAGAGGAAAAGAGGAGTTAAGAACCCTCACCAGCCCTTCACATCTGTGGTTCAATCACTCGTTTCGCGGTCGCTCTCTCACTACAGATGTCGGTGTCAACGGCCCCCGGCTGGGACGCAGTTGACGCCTGGTGAGACCCACGTCACACTCTTGCGATTCGCCTAACGCGTCCTCTATGTCAAGACGTAACTTGATTTCGCGACAGCCCCTCGGTACGTTGGTGGCACCCATTCGAGAGGACCATCACCCCCAATGACTAAGCTGCCTGACAATGCGACCCTGCAGCGATTCTTTAGGGAGGGGGCGTCCGATAAGGACATTGCTAGAGCGTTCGGTTGCTCGGTACAAGCGGTTAACGCTCGTTTCATGGCGATGGGTCTACAGCGGCTGCCGTACACAAAAACGGCCGCCGCCATTCTCGAAGTTGCATGGCCGTCTAGCGAATTCCCACGGGCACGCTTCAGCCGCTACAACCGGGCTCGCGATCTGATCACGTTTATCCGGTGGAGGCTAGGTGACCCTAACTTGACCGCAAGCCGGAAGCATCGGGTGAACCAGTTCGTGAAGCGCTTGGAAGACGAACGAGTTGTGCTCGCGCTTGACTGGAGCAAAGAGAACCCGTGGCTGTTCCTGCCCCGGGAGGAGTCGGACGGTCGGCGTGCGATCCGCTGGCCGGAGGGGCGGGAGCTACCCAAAGGGCTCCACCTGGAGGCTATTACACTGCCTTCTGACCCGTTTCGCCCCAAAAAGCCCTCGGAGCCTAATGCTTAAACGCATTCACAACGGACATTACGGTGCCTCTCACGTCTGACGTGAGAGGCACTCTGTGTTTCCTTTACCATCTCTTGACCCATCAGACTGCAACCATCCCACGGGGTTTGCGCCCCGAAAACGCGGCTATTGCCGTCGCAGTCTCAACCTGTATGGTGAAAGAGGAGGGACCGGGGGCCTCCACTTACATGACTGAACCGAGCGCGGGGAACAGAGTGAGAGAACAGCTCGAATGGGTGGGTGGGATCTCCGAGGAAGACCGCAGGGCGCACGACTGTCAGGGCACCTGGGACGCGCAAGCAGTCAAGATCCGGGCCGACTACAGGACTCTGGGCGTGCTGATCCTCTACACGCGGGGGACCGCAACCGAGTGGGTGGACCTCATAATCTCGGACCTGGCTCTCGAATTGCACACTGCGCAACGGATTCTCGCCCTGGAAGCGGAGCTGGGGGCCCGCCTCCCCGAGCTGGAGATAGCCCGCACTTGGCATGGTCACGGCCATGCCGAGATCCTCGGTTCCAGTTCTTTCACCATCATCAGACTGAGCAACTTAGGAGCAAGGCCCATTGAGCGCTGACGATCAACCGCGGTCGGTCTCGCAGACGGAGCAGTACGAGCAGTGCGCATGGCGCTGGTACCTCAGCCGCATCGAGCGCGTCAAGAAGAGACCGGCCGCATGGTCTTGTCATGGGACGGCCTTTCACACCGCCGCCGAGGCGTGGGAGAGGTCGTCTCGCACGTTGCGGGTGGACGAGGTGGCAGAGATTTTCCGCGACCAGTACACGGAGCTGGTGAACTCGGCCTTGGAGGAGGAGCCCGACACGAACCGATGGCTGGCGGCCGGCCGATACTCCGGAGGCGAGGACATCGAGCGCCGTTACAGCTTGGGCCTGGAGCAGACGCGCGCCTACGTCGAGTGGAGCAAGGCAGCACGGCCGGACATCTGGACGACACCTGCGGACGAACCAGGCCTGGAACTCTCCTTCATGGTCGAGCTGGGGGGCGTCATGGTGCGCGGCTTCATTGACCAGGTCCTGGACGAGGGTAACGGTTCGGTGAGGGTGCGCGACCTCAAGACCGGGTCCATGAAGTCGAAGTTCCAGCTGCAGACGTACTCCGTGGCGGTGAGGAAGCTGTGGGGTCTGCCCGTCGACAAGGCTGACTGGTACCTCGCCAGGGACGGGCGTCTTTCCCGACCTGTCAAGGTGGGGACGGTGACAGAGGAGGAGATCGGCCAGAGGTATGCAGACATGGATGCGGGCGTGAAGCGCGGAGACTTCCCCGCGGCCCCCGGATTCAGCTGTCAGTTCTGCGACGTGTCCCACAGGTGTATTTTTTCTTCCCAAAAAACTTGAAACTGCGACGCGCCTGACCTAGCTTGGGAGTGAGGGGAACGCGCATGCAAGCGATTGCGAAGGACCTGATATGCGGTGAGCTCTCGTACGACGGGACCCGACTCGTCGAGATCTCTGGGGCTGTGGCCCTTGGTAGCGGGGAGATCGAGAGTGACAGCGACCGCGAGACTACCCGGCAGGTGCTCGCGTACCAGGAGGTGTAGCCATATACAGCCTTGCACAATCGGTCTTGGCGAAGGGAGCGGCTGGAGAGCCGCTCCCTTCGCCGTATAAAGGGCTAGCACGTCATGAGGTCGAGTTCCGCCGAGGCGAGTTTTCGCTCATCGCGGCCGGCCCCGGCACCGGCAAGTCGCTGGTCGCACTCAACTTGGCGCTGCACGGCAACGTCCCGGTGATGTACTTCAGTGCCGACAGTAATGCATCAACGCAACTCAGCAGAGCTACTGCCATCATCACGGGGGACGATATCCGTGATGTGAAGCTGAGGCTTCTGGCTGACGATTTCGATGAGTACACGGCCATGCTTGCGAAGCGATGGTGGATTCGCTTTGACTACAACGCCCGGCCTACGATTGCGGACATTGAGCTGAACCTTCGAGCCTACTTCGAGGTGTTCGGACTCTTCCCGCACCTGATCCTCGTGGACAACATTACGAACGTGGTGGGTGAGACGCCGGTCGGCGACGCCGAGTCCTTCACATTCGGTCTGGAATCCCTGTCGGAGTGGATGTCCGATATGGCTCGGGTCACTGGCGCTCACGTTCTTGCTCTGCACCATGTCACGGGTGAGCACAGCGACGGACTCACCCCCATCCCGCTGTCGGGCGTGAAAGGCAAGATCGCTCGTGTTCCGAATGTGGTCCTGACGATTCACAAGGAAGTGGACGAGATGGGCGGTGTCATTTTGCACATCTCGGACGTGAAAAACCGGGAGGGTTTCGCTGACCCCTCGGGTGGGACGTTCAGCAGCTACGTCTTCAACAGCTCGTCCATGCGAATCACGGACATAGACGACACCCTCTGAGTGAGATAGGCCACAAGGTCACGGATTCAAAAAACTTGAAACTGCGACGTGGTGCGTCTATGTTGAAAGTAGGAAAAGGGGTGGGGAAATGAAAAGGACTTACGGGTACAGCCTTGAGCGGGAGATCGTGGATGTCCTCCTCGAAGAGAACCCCGGCATCTCGCACAGCGAGATCCAGGATGCTGGTGGGGGCGCAGTCGCCCTGATTCTCACGGTGGAGGAGCCGTTGAGAATACAGCTAAACCGTTTGGCCACGGAGCTCCGTTTTCATTCTCGGCACGGCGCTGCTCAGGCAGTCGCGGTGAGCGTGGCCGCAGCGAGCGGGCCGGCATGGAAAGTCCTTTCCCTCCCTGATCTCCAGAAGCTGACTGATGAAGCAGTCGACCTTAAGAGCCAGTTCAAACTTGAGGCGGCGCTCAGGCCCTGTGCCCGCTAAACCTCGCTCAGGGTACCGCTACTGCGCGAAGTGCGAGAAGAACAGAGCAGTGCGGTTCTTTACGCCCAGAGGCCGAGTGTGTTCGACGTGCAGAAGAAAGACTCGCAGAAACGCATCACACGAATCACGGGTGACCACCACCTATGGCCTGGGGAAGGGCGAGTATCAGGCCCTCATGGAATACCAGGGCGGCGTGTGCGCTATCTGCCGTGAGTCTCGGCGTTACCGACTGGACGTCGACCATGACCACAAAACCGGCCTGGTTCGAGGACTCACGTGCCGCCTGTGCAACCGGGGAATCCTGCCGAAATCCAGAGATAACCCCGAAACGCTGCGCAATGCCGCTGACTACCTAGAAGATCCCCCAGCGGTCCGGTTCCTCGGGCCGCGTTTTCATGTGGATGTGAGAGAGGCTAGCGATGAGTGAACCATCTCTGAAGATCGACTACCGCAAGTGGCGTGGCGAGAAGGAATTCATGGGCTGCGCCAACCGACAGTACAACTTTCCCGTCCATGTAAGGCGCATCGGTGAGCCGGCCCCGCAGAGCGGTCAATAAGCCTCCGATTGCTGACGTGCTGAAGCACTACTACTCGATAGACGTGAAGCAGCGGGCAGGGTGGCGAAAGATTCCCTGCCCGCTGCATGTCGACGAGAACCCTAGCGCTTCCGTTAGCACCGAAAAGGAACGTTGGAACTGTTTCGTCTGTCAAGTCACTGAAGACAGCCTTGACGTCATCATGCGAGAGGAAGGAATTGGCTTCAGAGACGCCCAGGCATGGGCACATTCCAGGTTCGGTGGAGGCAGCGAAAGAATACTTCCATCAGTTCAAGGAGAGTCCAGCCGAGGAGTACATCAAAGCCCGGGGACTGGCCGGCGTAGCGGAGCAATTCACCCTGGGATACGTCGGTTCGGCTCTGACTGGGCATGAGCAGCGAAAAGGGATGCTGGTACTCCCGTACCTGCGGCCCGCGGGTGGTCCACACGCAGTGGCCACGATCCGATTCCGCTGCATAGCCAACGAGTGTGTGAAAGACGAGGAAGGCGCCTACCTCGCCCCCACCCGCAAGGAAAATCACCGCGGACACGGGAAGTACTTGACCCTCCCCGGAGACATGCCCCGGCTGTTCAATACCCCCTCACTCACTATCGACACGCCATTCGTTGTCATCACAGAGGGCGAGTTCGATGCGATGGCGTGGGAGTCCGTGGAGGTGCCTGCCATCGCGTATCAAGGAACCTCGTCGTGGCGTGATCATTTCACACTTCCGCTGCTTGGATTCGGAACCGTCTACGTCATCGCTGACGGGGACAAGCCCGGTATAGAGGCCGCCGAGAAGCTGGCCGCGCAGCTGCCGAACGCCAAGGTCATCGTTCTGGGTGACGGTCATGATTCGAATTCTTACCTGCACAAGTTCGGGGCTGCTGCTCTGCGAGAAAGGATCGGGCTGAATTGAAGTCAATCTGGGAACCAGGCACCAGGGTCCGAGTACGAGCAACCGTGAGTGACTCCACCGCGGGCCTGACGGGAGTCATTGAAGACGTTCAGTACTCCCAGCAGAGTAACTCTACCTCTGTCCTGCTCGATCTCTTCTCAGGAACTCCTGTCGAGAAGATCGGCGCCTTCTTCCACGACCACGAGTTGGAGACCGAGTGACCTACGAGATCGGTGATCGAGTCATCATTTCTGCGCCCTCTACTTCTTACGTCACGAAGTTCGCGGGGAAGCATGGGACCGTCACAAGTGTCGGATGCGGGGAAGAGTACGAATATGAGGTGACGCTGGAAATCGGGACACCCCTCCTGTTCGCAGCTTATGAACTGGAGCGAGCCGCGGATGGCGTGAACGATCCGAGCCATTACACGTGGCTCCCCGACGGTCTCGAAGTCATTGACATCGCCGAGCTGCTCAGTTTCAGCCTCGGCAACGTTGTGAAGTACGTGCTCCGGGCTGGGCGTAAGACAGATGACCCGCTCACGGATCTTCGTAAGGCCGCTTGGTACATCAACCGCGAAATCAACCGTCTGGAGACGACCGCATGAATCTCATTGAGCACGCCCGCGCCATCGAGGCCGCAATCCAGAATGCCTATGCCGACGGATACGAGCTGGACAACGGCAGCGGCGAACCCATCCGGGAAATGGACCTGAACGAGGTTGGCGCGAGGGTTCTGCAGGATTGGTCCTCCATCGAACTCCCGGAGCCGACCTACTACTGAGGGAACTATGTGAAGCGAATTGTAGTAGTTTCAGATGTTCAGGCGCCGTTCGAGGACAGGCGTGCGCTGAAGAATGTCGTCAAGTTTATCGGAGAGTACCAGCCCGACGAGGTTGTCCAAATCGGTGACCTAGTGGACTATCCCGCGCCATCCCGCTGGTCCGCAGGAACCAGGGCCGAGTTTGCTGGCGGTGTTCTCCGTGACTCGCAGTACGCCGTGGACAATTTCATCGCACCAGTCAGCGAAGTTTTCAGTGGCCCGAAGAAGATACTCAAGGGAAACCACGACGAGCGGCCCGAAAAGTACTTGATCAGCAAGGCGCCAGCCCTCGGTCACGAGGACACCGCATACCGGATGGAGACCCTTCTCCAGCTCGAAGCGCACGGCTGGGAGCTGGTGCAGCCCTACCACCCCATCGCCCCGGGCTGGGCAGCCATCCACGGGCACGAGTCCCCAGGCCTCAACGCCGTCGCCGGGCGAACAGCAGCGGCCAAGGCCCGCAAGGCGGGCGTCTCCATTGTCATGGGCCACACCCACCGGCTTGCCATCTCCCCGGAGTCCACGGGATACGGCGGGAAGCTGCGGACGATCTACGGCTTCGAGGTCGGACACCTCATGGACGTAAAGCAGGCGGGCTACCTCAAGAACGGCCCGGCCAACTGGCAGCGAGGGTTCGGCATCCTGTACGCCGGCAAGTTCGGCGCGACCCCCCACGCCATACCTGTTGAGGACGACGGCTCTTTCGTAGTGGAAGGCGTGCGTTACGGGAAGATCAAGCGCGGCCCTCAGGGGCGTTTTGCGAAGGGCAGTGCATGACGGAAATCGACTGGGAGGCCCTGGAGCCCCTAGCCGAGAAGGTAGCCCGTGAGGTCGCTGGTAAGTGGTCGATCGTCGAGGCCGACGATGTAAAGCAAGAGATCCTACTCCATGCCCTCCAGGAGAAGCACATCATTGCCGAATACCTAGGCAATGAGGAACTCCTTCGCAGGGTCTTTTGGACCGCAGGCCGGCGATATGCCGCCAAGGAGCGGGCCTATCTCGATCTGATGGACGACCAATATTTCTACACCCCTGAAGAAGTGCGTGGGGTAATGCGGTCCTTCATCTACACCGATGCTGAGGTGTCCCAGCAGATAGGCAAAAAGGATGACCTCACACGCTGTGTCATCACGGACAACATTCTCTCCGCGCGGCTGGATGCCGAGCAGAGCATCAAGCGCCTCACCCGTGACTACCAGGAAGTCATCATGCGGGTTTTCGTCTACGGGCTGACGCCTGCTGACGCCGCAGACCGCAAGCGCGGGTACAGGGCAATCGATGCCTTGACCGCCGAAATGAACCGCAACATCCGAACCGGCAGGCAGAAGGTAACCACATGATGACTCTCAAGACGTACTCCTCCGGCGATGACCGCCAGTTCGCTTTTATTCTTTCCTTCGACGAAGGAGAAGGGGGAGCGAAGCTGACTTTGACCCGAGGCTCGGAAAGCGTCTTCGTCGAGCTCACGCCGAAGGACCTCAAGGCTCTGCACGGTGCCGTAGGCGATGCGCACTACAACTCGTACGACGCTCCCCAGCTCTGAGAGAAAGGACGCCTGCGTGAGTTACCCGGACCCATTCGACGAGCGCTCTCCCTGGGACGAGAATCCTGCCACCCCGCCCCCCAAGAACAAGGAATCGCCTGTGCCCTCTGCTCCTACCGGACCTGCGCCCTTCGAGATCGGCTTCACCCTCAAGGCCAACGGCGCCCACGGAGCCGAGTGGATGACTTCCCGCGTCAGCGGCCACGAGGCCAAGGAGACCGCTCAGCGCGGCGCCGAGCTGCTGACTGCACTCAAGGCCGAGGGGCTCATGGAGCTCACCCCCAAGGCGGCCGAGTACTTCCGCGGCCAGTACAAGGGCGGTGCTGGTGACCAGGGCGCCGGCGCCGCGCCGAAGCGGCTCAACAACGGTCGGGTTGAGCAGGACACCGCCACCCCGAGGACTGTCGGGGACGACTGCCCCCACGGCCGGTCACTCGTGTCAAAGGCCAACTGGACGGCCCTCTTCTGCGACGGGCCTGACGGAGGCAAGTGCGAGCCGCTGTGGAAGCAGAAGGACGGCTCGTTCAAGGCAAACAAGTAGCGCGACGTTGATGGGGGGCCAGGGAAGATTCTGGCCCCCCATTTTCCGTGGGAGCAACATTGAAGTACATCGCGTACGCCGCCACGATTGGCCTCCTCATCGGTAGCGCAGTTGCCTGCCGTGCATACGTCCCTTGCGTGACGCGGGGGCTTTCTGGAGCGGCGGAAGTCCCTGTCAGATGTGCAACGAGGGATGGGAAGTGAGCAACCCGATCTTCTTCCTTATAGGCGCAGTCCTCGGGTACGGCATCTACCTACTCACCTGGCGAAAACCGTGATCAACCTCAATGATGTCCTGGTTGAAGGGTTGGACAACGGCGGAGCCGAACTCTCCTGCATTCTGTGCAGTGAGGTAATCGCCGTAGGCGGGTGCGCCTGCTGCGAGGGAAATCAAATCACCCTGCACGATCTCGTCTCAGTAGTCCCAGACCATGTTTGCAAGGAGCTCTAGTGTACGACCCGGCTGACCTTCTTAGCGTTCTTCTGCTCGGCTTCATTCTGGGCGCCGTTTCAGTGTTCTGCGCTCTCGTGGCTATCGGACGAAAGGCAGGCCGCTGATGGCCGAGAAGATCCGCATCACCGTAATCACGGAGTACATCCCAGACCTGGAGCATTACCCGGATGCCGAGACGGTAGCCCAGGCGGCCGAGTTCGACGAACGGGAGAACCCTTTTGTGGAATTTCCTGACGCGTATCTCGACGATCCAAGCGAAATTGTTTCTGTGAAGTACGAGATCATACCTGTCTGAGGAGGATGAGTGAAGGTCCTGCATTACAAGTTCAGGCGACAGATATTGCGAATCAACGTCGCGGAAACTTCTTGGGACCTTGACCGTTTTATCGACTTCATCGAAGCAAACCCTGTCCTCGGATTCGATACGGAAAGTACCGGATTGGACTGGTGGAACTCTGATCGCGGATTCCGTATCCGCCTAGCCCAGTTCGGCAACGGGGTGGAGAGTTGGGTTCTCCCAGTGGAGGTCAACGCTCAGTTCAAGGCCGCTGCCATCTGGGCGCTTCGTAAAGCCGAAAGGCTGATCGCTCACAACGGAACCTTTGATCAGCACGTCAGCGAACGGACTCTCGGGGTCACTCTCGAAGAGCTGGCGCCAAAGATGCTTGACACGAAGATCTTCGCCCATCTCGTTGACCCTAGGGGCGTCAAGGAGTTCGGGCCAGGAGCCAAGCTCGAAGAGCTAGTGAAGTACTACATCGACCCCGTCGCGGCCAGCGAGGTTAAGGGCTCGATGGCTTCCATAGCCAAGCGGTACAAAGTCAAGAAGGCAGAGATTTGGCCACTGGTCGAAACGTGGGACGAAGAATACCTTCTCTACGCAGGCACTGACCCGATCTGGGCATACCGGCTGCTGCACGTCCTCATGCCCAAGGTGCCGGCGCGCTCACGGGCGAGTGGCCTGATTGGGTGGGAGCACCGCCTCGCACACGTTACAGCCCTGATGGAGCGGACGGGCTACCTCGTTGATGCCGAGTACGCAGCGATGCGTATCGCCGAGTTGAAGGCCGAGGAAGAGCAGTGGGTCGGGGTCGCAAGTCAGTGGGTTGAGAACATCAACTCCGACAAGCAACTGATTGAGGCTTTTCATCGCCTCGGCTTCAAGCTCACGAAGAAAACAAAGAAGGGCAACCTGTCGGTTGATTCCGAAGTACTGGACTCCATCGATCACCCACTGTCCGAGGCTGTCAAGAAGGCAACCAAGGCCGCGAAATGGCGAAAGACCTGGTTTGAAGCCGCCATTAACGGCATGGACTCTCAGGGGCGCGTACACGCGTCAATGAATACCCTGGGTGCCAGGACAGCCCGTTACTCCATCTCGGGAGCCATTGCGGCACAGACGTTCCCGGCTAAGGACGGATATGTGCGGCATTCGTTCATAGCTGAAGAGGGACACGTGACCGTGTCTATTGACTTCGGAAATATGGAGTTGCGGGTTATGGCCTCAGCCTCGAATGACCCGGTGATGCTTGAAGCGTTCCACGCGGATGAGGATTTGCACAACATCACAGCCATAGCCGCATTCGGCCCTATGGAGCCAGGTCAGAAGAAGCACAGCAAGCGGGCAGCGGGTAAGGGCACCAACTTCGCTATCGGATTCGGAGGCACGTGGCGCGCTGTCACAGATGGATTCGGCGTGCCTGAGGAAGATGCGAAGCGGGCTGTTGAAGCCTTCTGGTGCACCTATCTTGGTGTCGCCAAGTTCGCTGAAAAGCTGAAGGGCGATGCGCGGCGGACGGGATACATCTACACCGCGACAGACCGACGTCTGCCTGTAGACCGGAGACGTCTCTACTCGGCGCTCAACTATTACATCCAGTCAACTGCCCGGGATATAACGGCGCGAGCAATCCTGCACCTTCACGCTGCCGGCTTCACTCCCTGGATGCGCCTACCGGTGCACGACGAGATTGTCTTTTCCTTCCCGAGGGAGCGGGCTGCCGAGCTGACCGAGAAGGCGGCCCGGATCATGGAGTTCACGTTCAAGGGCCTGTTGATTCCCGCTGACGGTGAGATCGGAGACCGGTCGTGGGGCTCGGTCCTGGACCTCGAAGACAGCAAGCACTAGGAGAGCGAATGAAGCTGAGCGAACTCATAGCCGATGCCGGGCGGACCATGAAGGAATTCGGTGACGTTCCGGTGATTGTCCCAGACCCCGGGTGCGGCTGCTGCCGGGACTACGTATACAACCCGGCCGAATCGCATGTCGAAAAGAACAGCCGGGGATGGGACGAGAAATATCAGGCTTCTGGTCCTATCCCCGTCGCATTCGTGGTGTCCTAAATCGATGTACGTGGACGAGTGCACGTATGTGCAAGATGGCGGCGACGACTGCCATTGCTGTCAGAATACGGACGACACCCAGTTCTACGACTGGGATGGCGTAGCTAGCTGGCTCTGCGCCGATTGCGCAACAGACCAAGAGGCGGAAAGGATCGAATGAACGAGAAGAACGAGGCCGAAACCCTCATGGCGCAGCTCGAAAGTGAGATGGCCCTTGCCAACTTGGTCAAGCGAGGCGAATACGCGGCTGGCATCGCCGTCCTGTCCGGAGACATCCTGAAGTCTGCTACCGCGGCCGGCGTCCCGTACCGCATGGCCGAAGAGATGGCTGGCGACTTCTGGAAGGCCGAGATGCTGGCGGACACCGTGGCTGCCCTCATCAGGGATGCGTCGCTGGAGGACGAGGCTGAGCAGTAGGGAAGCCCCCGCTTAGCGTACTGTCGACTCTCCGGAAATAGTCAGAAGGCCCCCTCCTTAGAGGGGGCCTTTTATGCATCTCAAGGAATCTCTTGGATCGAGATACCGCCGTCATCACTCAGGAAGACTGTATGGATGCTTTGTGGCAGCTGATTGCCGAGCTGACCGTGAAGTACGCCGATGTACTGAAGCGAGGCGACGAAAAGACTAAGCCCCTAGCGTGAGGTCCTTTGACTTTGGCGGAGGAGGTACCCACAAAGGCCACATCACACATTTCGTCTTTGGGTCCCTGCCTCGGTTCACCCTGATCTCTCGTAGTACCTTCCTCAGCATCCGTCTGCGGTCTGCGTGATCTGCTACGTCCCAAAGCGCTAGGACTGAAGAAAAAGCACTGGCTTCAGGCTTATCAATGATCTGTGGCGTCTCCGCCAGACGCCTTTTGATCTGGGCGCCCTCCATTTGGAGGGCGCTCTTTTCTGTCTCAAGCTCCGCCCTTTTCCGACGTGCGGCGTCCTTGCTGATCAATTCATCCAGAACAGCTTCGGTAAGCTGGTCCTCCCTGGCTCGGACCTTTTTGAGGTCGTGCTCTATGCCCTGGAGGCGGATCTGGTCATCGCCGTACCCGTCGTCGCTTGACTTTGCGGCCTGCACCTGCGCGATGCGCGCCGGCACGGTGGCAGCGCCCTCAGGGTCGGACTCTGCCTGTTCGGCGAGCCATTCTTTCACCGATTCCTCGGCAACCTGCAGAGTGACGTACACGCCGTTCGTGGGGCAGTCTTTGAACTTCATGTGTCGCGTGCAGCGGAACAGGATGTCGAAGGGGTCAGGATTACCATTTATCCATGGACGCTGAACTTTCTTAGCCCTCAGGTATGAGTGCATCTTGTAGCCGCAACCCGGGCACGTCAGTGAGCCAGAGACGGAGTACTTCGCTGAATGGTCGTGATTCTTTTTGTCACTGTCCCGCCCCGCAAGACGTCGCGCAACGTACGCATCCCATATCCGCTCGCACTGCACTTCGTCTTCGTAGATAGCTTCGTGCTTACCCTTGTAGTACAGAAACGCGGTGATGTCCCGGTGTGCGCTCTTCCGCACGATCTTCGTGGTTCCATCGTCCCGGGTGATGACCTTGTGTTTCTCCTCTGGAAGCGTGTAGCGAACGAATCCTAGAGCGAAACCTGAATCGAGGATCGAATACAGATCGCCGGCGTCAATCTCTCTACCGGTCCAGTTCACGATTTTTTGCTGCCGCAGCCACAGGACGAGGCTACGTGTCGAAACTTGGTCGATCGCGTAGCTTTCGTAGAGGCGCCGATAGATAGCCCGGTATGAGCGCTGACGCTCGTCGAGTTTGAGTACCCCTTCCTTGCAGTTCGGGCACTTCTCCATAGGCTCCCCCTTCTCCGGAGGAGGGCACGAGTCGCACCGATAGTAGCCAAACCTGCCACGCGTGCCCCCACCGTGCGGGAGGCCCTTGATCTTGCGACTTTCGATCGCGTCCTTCCACTGATCCGACTTCTGGTTGGACTCCAGCTCAGCGATGTTGAGCATCTGAGCGATGGCAAATCGCCCGATGGTGGTCTTTCCGTCGAAGTCCTCACGAGCAGCGCGCACCTCGATGCCGTAAGCCATGAGGTCGTCAAGATGTTGGAGAGACTCCTTAAGGTTTCGCCCGAAACGCGACCAAATCCACAGAATCAAGACATCGAACTCGCGGTTCCGGGCCATCTCCTTGATGTCCTCGATTTTGCGCTCTTCGAAGCCGCGCCCAGACTCGCCCAGATCCATGATCGGCTCTAGAACGACGTCGATGTCGTTGGCATCTGCCAACTGCTGAGCGTGGCCCACTTGAAGTTCAGGGCTTATCATGTCGGGCCGAGCGACGGAGACGCGGACGTAGATGATTCCGCGCTTTTTGCGCCGGAACGTGCCTGGCACGTCAGTGTTATCGGGCCGCAGTCGTATCGGGGCAGGTGCAGGAACCATTGGCGTCACACTTTCAAGTTTACGGATGGATGACTCACATCCGCGCTCTCTGTGACGCGTGGCACTGGGCGAAGCCCTGGCCCACCTAGCGATGTACGTCCGGAGCGACGAACGACGCCCCGAACATCGCCACCACATGCTGGGCGCCGAGCCCGAAGGTCCGGGGCCAGGAGAGCCGTTCGTCGGGGCGGACGACGGCTCCGGGCGCGGGGGTGCGCCCGTCGCCGTGCAGTCTCCAGCGCACGCCGAGATCCATGGTGAGTTCGCTTTCTGTGCGCGGGACGAGCGGTGCCGTCGTGGGGACGCCGGTGCCGTCACGAGGCGCCTTGGCCCGCACAGGGCGCCGGTGCCGTCGTGACGGCGCTGTGTCGTCATGTCGACGAGCAGCGTCGACATGTTAATGCGACATCAGTGCGGCTTCTCCCCGGCACCCGCCCGCCCGCGCTGCCGCCCGGGGGGGGCGAGCGGTCAGGTCTTGCGGTTCACCGGGGTCACCGCCTCGTCAACGTTCGGCTGCACCGCGGGCCGCCCGTCGGTGCGCAGTACGCCCGCGAACGCCACGAGCCCGAAGGCGAGCACGGTCACCAGGCCGAAGGACACCACCAGGCTGGTCGCGTCGGCCAGGGTGCCGATCGCGGACGGCGCGATGAGGCTCGACGTGTACGTGATGGTGGCGACGCCCGCGATGGCCTGGCTGGGGTTGGGGCCCGCGCGGCCCGCGGCGGCGAACGCCAGCGGCACGACCACCGCGATGCCGAGCCCCATCAGGGCGAAGCCGGTCATGGCCACGGCCGGATGCGGCGCAAGCACCACGAGCAGTCCGCCGAGGGCCGCGAGCCCACCGCCCACCCGCACCGTGCGCACCGACCCGAACCGGTCCACCACCTTGTCGCCCGCGAACCGGGCGACGGCCATGGTCAGCGTGAAGCCGGTGGTGCAGGCCGCGGCGAGGCCCGCCGACGAGTCGAGCACGTCCTTGAGGTAGACCGCCGACCAGTCGAGGCTCGCGCCCTCCGCGAACACCGCGCAGAAGCCGACCGCGCCGATGAGCAGCGCCGACCTGGGCGGCAGGGTGAAGCGCGGCGGCGGCTCCTCGTCGGGCGCGCTGCGCAGGTCGAGTACGCCCTGGCAGGCCACGAGCCCGACCGTGGTGAGCACGGCCGCGGCGAACAGATGGTGCACCCGGGCGTCCGTACCCAGATGCGCGGCGACGGTGCCGCCCGCAGAACCGATCAGGGCGCCCGCGCTCCACATGCCGTGCAGGCCCGACATGATGGACTTGTCCATCCGGTTCTCGATCTCCACGCCCAGCGCGTTCATCGCCACGTCCGACATGCCGGAGGTGGCGCCGTACACGAACAGCGCCGCGCACAGCGTGCCCAGGTTCGGCGCGAGGGAGGGCAGGACCAGCGCGAGGGTCCACATCGCGAGCAGTCCGCGCAGCGCCGCGCGGGCCCCGAAGCGGTGGCTGAACCAGCCCGCGAGGGGCATCGCCACGGAGGCGCCGATCGCGGGGAAGGCGAGCGCGAGGCCGAGCATGCCCGCGCTGACGTCCGCGTGGTCCTGGATCCACGGCACCCGGGTCGCGAACGACCCCGCGACCGAACCGTGCACGCAGAAGATGACGGCGATGACGATCCGCGCCCGCCGCACCTGCTCCTTGCTGTAGACCTGCTGGCCCTGCGGGCCCTGTTCGCTCATCCACTCCACCCCTCACACGGTCCCGGCACCGGAACGCGCAGTAAACTATCAGGAACCCTGCCTGATAGAAGAGGCCCAGGGAACTGATTTCGCGCCGTGATGTGTCCGGCCCCCGCGGAGGGCGGGCGGTCCCGGGCGGCGCCGGCGCTGTGGAAGGATCCCGCCATGCCCGCATCACCGAGCACCGCACGGGCCATCAACGACCGGCTCGCGCTGCGTCTGCTGCAGCACGAGGGTCCGCTGACGGCGGGGCAGCTGAAGCAGCTCACCGGCCTGTCCCGGCCCTCCGTCGCCGACCTCGTCGAACGCCTCCAGGGCTCCGGCCTGATCACCGTGGTGGGCGAGACGGGGGAGCGGCGCCGCGGTCCGAACGCCCGGCTGTACGGGATAGTCGCCGACCGGGCCCATCTGGCCGCGCTCGACGTCCGCACCGAGGGCGTGTCGGTGGTCGTCGCCGATCTGCTCGGCGCGCAGCTCGCGGAGGCGTCCCTGCCGATAGACGGCGGCATCCGGCCGGATGCCGCCGTGGAGCGGGCCGTGGCCCTCGTCGAGCGCACGGCCCGCGCGGGCGGGGCGAGCAGGCTGCACACAGTGGGCGTCGGCGCCCCCGGCCTCATCGACCCGGCGACCGGTGACCTGCGCGACTTCACCTCCCTGCCCACCTGGCACCGACGCCTCGTGGCCGCCCTCACCGCACGGCTCCCGGCACGCGTCCTGGTGGAGAACGAGACCAACCTCGCCGCCCGCGCGGAGCAGCGGGACGGCGCCGCGCGGGACCACGACACGTTCGTGCTCCTTTGGCTCGGCGCGGGCACCGGCGCCGCCGTCGTCCTCGACGGCGTCCTGCGCCGCGGTGCCTCCGGCGGCGCCGGCGAGATCGGCTTCCTGCCCGTGCCGGGCACCGGCGGACTGCCCTCCGCTACCGCGTGCGACGGCGGCTTCCACTCGCTCGCCGGTTCGGGAGCCGTCGAGGAACTGGCCGCCGACCACGGCCTGAAGGCCATGCCCGGACCGCAGGAGCTGCCTGCCGCCGCGTGCGTGCGCCGCGCGGTCGAGATGGACCACGCCCCGTTCCTGGACGCCCTCGCCGACCGCGTGGCCGTCGCCGCGGCCTCCGTGGCCGCCGTCCTCGACCCCGGCTGCGTGGTCCTCGGCGGGGAGCTGGGCCGCGCGGGCGGCGAGGCGCTCGCGGACCGCGTCGGCGCGCGGCTCGCGGCGATGTCCCCGCTCCGCACCGAGGTACGGGCCACCGCGCTCGGCGGCACGGCGGTGCTGCGGGGCGCCCTGCTCACGGCGCGGGACGCGGCTCAGGATGAGGTGTTCTCGCCGGGGGCGTGAGCGGGCGGTGCGGGCCGATGGCCTCCTGGGGGGGCGGATGTCCTCTTGGGGGGGCGGATGTCCTCCTGGGGAGGCCGATGTCCTCCCGGGGGAGGCTGATGTCCTACCGGGGAAGGCCGATGTCCTCCCGGGGGAGAGGGGCCGGTTCGGTGGCGGGTCGCGGGGTGTGCGGCGCTCGGTGCCGGGCGTCGGCGGGCGGGGTGCCCGGAGTGGCTACGCGCCTCCGTCCGCCTTGGTGTGGCCGCCGGTCCCGCCCGTTCCCGCACGCCCGCGCCCGACGCCCACCGTCCGCGCCAGGTACTCCTCGAACGTGCCCTTCCCCACCGCCCGGTCCGGCGCCAGGTGCCCGCCCGCGCGCAGGCCCCGGTACGTCCGGCCGGCCAGGGGCACCCGCAGCACCGGACGGCGGCGGCCGGTCGCCTTCAGGTAGGCGCGGGCCAGATCGGTGAAGGTGCGGACCTCGGGACCCGCCATGTCGGGGACACGTCCGGCGGGCGGCGCGGCCGCGAGCTCCGCCAGTCGGTCCGCCACCTCGGCCACCTCCACGGGCTGGTCGGACACGCCCGCGGGGACGAGCACGACGGGCAGCCTGGCCAGGCCCCGCACCAGCGTCGCGACCAGGTCGTGGAACTGGGTGGCGCGCAGCACCGTCCAGCCGAGCCCGGACTGCTCGGCCTGCCGCTCCACGGCGAGCTTCGCGCGGTAGTAGCCGAGCGGCACCCGGTCCACGCCGACGATCGAGATGTAGAGCAGATGCGCCACGTCCGCGCGGCGCGCCGCGGCGATCAGGTTCCGGGCCGCCCGCTCGTCGCCGCCGCGCGGGCTGCTGGCACAGTGCACGACGGTGTCGACGCCCGCCAGCGCCGCGTCCAGGCCCGCGCCGTCCAGCAGGTTCACGGCGTAGGGCTGCGCGTGCCTGCTCAGCACCCGTACCTCGTGTCCGTCCGCGCGCAGCCGCGCGACGACGAGCCGCCCGAGCGTGCCGGTGCCGCCGGTCACCAGGATGGTGGTCATCGCAGAAACTCCCTCGTCGCTCGCGGGCGCCTCGGCGGCGCCCGTCATCGGAGGGACCGGCCGAGCCCGCTGGAATGTGACACCGGGAGCGTACGCGCCGCTCCGGGGCGGTGGCGGAACGTGCTGCGGCCCGGCCGCCGGGAGGCGGCCGGGCCGAGCCGGGCTGGGAGCCCGACGGCGGGGCAAGGGCACGTCAACCCGCCGCCGGGCGTTCATGGGGGACCGCCGGGTGGTCGCCGGTGGTCACCGCTGCGGGGTCAGCAGGCGCCCAGGTCCTGCCAGACACCCCACTGTCCGGTGGAGCCGGGCTCCTCGCCCTTCGTCCACCACTTGGACTTCCAGTTGTGCGACTTGTGGGACACGGTCGTCCCCGAGCCGTACTCCGACGTCGCGCTCCAGGCCGGCGCGGTGCACTTGCCGGGCGGGTCCGTCGGTCCCGGCGGGTCGGTGGGGCCGGGGCCGCCCGAGCCGGGCTCGACCACGGTCGTGCCGCGGGCCAGGTCACCGGCGAGCGCGTAGGTCGTGCCGCCGATGTTCACCGTCCAGTTCGACGGCGTGGAGACCGGCAGGTAGTAGTTGAAGGACAGGTCGACCGAGGCGCCGGGCGCCAGCGTCTGCCAGGCCGGGAGCTTCAGCGAGACCCGGTGGAAGTCGCCCTTCAGACCGCCGACGTTGTTGCCCGTGTGACCGGTGCTGATCACCTTCGTGCCGAAGCCGGACTGGTCGGAGGCGTTGGCGGGAGCCGAGGTCCCGTAGTCGAACTGGAACTCCGTGCCGCCGGGCAGCGTCGTCTTCGTGTTGTTGGTGATCTTCAGCTTGGGCGTGATCGGGTAGTTGGAGTCGCCGAGCTTGAAGTCGCCGAACTCGACACCGATGTTCACGGCCTTGGTCGGCAGGTCCTTGCCCGCGACCTTCGCGCCGTACGGCGCCGCCGACTTGAACTTCTCGTACATCGCCGTGGTCAGCGTGTCGCCGATCTCGTACTGGCCCTTGGCGGAGTTGAACCTGTAGTCGCCCGCGAGCTCCCACACCATCGTGCCGCCGATGCCCTTGTCGACCACGTAGTCGGCCTTGGCCTTCACCGACTGCTCGTCCTCGGTGGACAGGAAGACCTTCTTCTCGGCGTTCCACAGCCAGGGCGCGACCAGCGTCGAGTCGTACTTGCGGGCGTAGGTGCCGCTGAGCTTGGTGTCGGCGGGGAAGCCGTACTTCGTCACGTAGTCCCCGACGACGCCCTTCTCCAGGTTCTTGGCGTGCCACATCGGGTTGGAGCCCGCCGGGGACTCCTTGCCGTTGTCGTCCTTGTCGTGCCACAGGTTGTCGATGCCGACGGCGCCGTCACCGCACTTGGTGAGCCCGGAACCGGCCGGGCAGGTGGTCGCTGCCGCCTTGCCCCACAGGCCGTCCGTGCCGCCCTGCACGTTCTTGAAGCCGCGGGTGTAGTACGGCAGGCCGATGTTGATGCGGCCGGCCGGCATCGAGCCGCGGAAGTAGTGGTAGGCCCAGTCGGTGTTGAGGTAGCCGATCCCGCCGTACTGCTGGCTGCCGTAGACGTTGGCGGCCGCGAGCTCCGCGTCCTTGCCGTCGTCGTACAGGGAGGCGTTCGGGCCGACGTACTCGTTCCAGGCGCCGTGCAGGTCGTACGACATGATGTTGACGTAGTCCAGGTACTTCTGGACCTGGAAGGTCTCCATGCCGCGCAGCAGATAGCCGGACGAGGGCGCGGCGACCGTGAGCATGTAGTGCTTGCCGTCGGCGGCGCCGGCGCGGTCGAGCTTCTCGCGCAGCGTCTTCATGAGGACGGCGTAGCCCTTGACCAGGCCCGCGCGGCGGGCGTTGGCGAGCTGCCAGTCCAGCGGGTTGCCCGCGTCCTTCATCGTCGTCGGGTACTCGTAGTCGATGTCGACGCCGTTGAAGCCGTACTTCTTGATGAAGTCGACGGTGGAGTCCGCGAAGGTCTCGATGCCCGCCTGGTTGACCGAGCCGTCCGCCTTGGTGGCCATGGAGTAGAAGCCGCCGGAGTTGACGCGCTTGCCGTCGTCGCCGATGTAGCCGCCGGTCTCCGCCCAGCCGCCGACGGACACCAGGGTCTTCACGTTCGGGTGCTTCTTCTTGAACTTGTTCAGGAGATTGAAGTGACCCTTGTAGGAGTACGCGGGGTCCATCTCCGCGCCCGCGACTCCCGGCCAGGTCATGCCGGTGGCGGCGTTCTTCTCGCCGTCACCGCCCACGGAGATCTTGTTGTCGCTCCCGATGTGCGCGAAGGCGTAGTTGAGGTGGGTGACCTTGTCCCAGGGGATGTCGGACGCCAGGTAGGCGGGCTCGCCGTTCTTGCCGGTGCGCCAGCCGGTGAAGTAGCCGATGACGCGGCGCTGGTGGTCGGCGCCCATCTTCTCGCGGCCGTCGGCGTCGTACACGGAACAGTAGGGGACGTCCACGCCGGGCGTCTGATACAGGCCGTCGGGCCTGCAGGACGAGTCGTCGGCGGCGTGCGAGGTCGTCGCGGCCAGAGTGCTCATCAGGAGACCGGCGACCGCGGCGCCGGCTGCCAGGAGCGTGGCTCTCGCTCGGGTGGGGGTGGGCACGTCGGTTCCTCCTGGGGAGGCTCGGTGTCGCACAGCGAAGGGATGTCGGCGGCCCACGGTGTGCGCACACCGGCCGGGCCTCTCCTCGGAGTGACGCAGACGTTAAAAGGACTAGACCAGTGCGTCAATAGGTACGGACCAAACCGCTTCGAGCGGTCCCTCGCGCATCAGGGCGGAGATTTCTGGCCATTTCCGGAGTGCGACCCGGCTCGGGGGCCCGGAGGGCGGGGCCTGTGAGCCAGCCCACAGAATCTCGTCCGCGCGGCCGTGACCAGGCGTGGCACACTGGTTGCGTACCAGTAGCAGCGCACTCCGGGGTCGGTGCAATTCCGAACCGGCGGTTACAGTCCGCGACCCGGCCGCCTCCAGCGGTCGGTTGACCAGGTGAAATTCCTGGACCGACGGTGAAAGTCCGGATGGGAGGCAGTGCGCGGCGAGCGGGCACATATATGCATGTGCGTCGCCTCGTCGTAGTGGCTCGGTTCCCGTGGCGAACCGGTCTCTTTCGGCGTCGGCGACCCCGGCGGTCAGCGTTGGCGCCGGTGTACCCGTTCGTACGTGTCGGTGTCATGTCATCGACGAGCCCCGGAGTCCGTGCCCGAAGAGGCAGGAGGACCCGGTGGCCACCGCAGCCGAAACGACCGCCATGCGGCGCGCTCTCGCGCTCGCCGCGCGCGGACTCGGCTTCACGAGCCCCAACCCGGTCGTGGGCTGCGTCGTTCTCGACGCCGCCGGAGAGACCGTCGGCGAGGGCTACCACCAGCGTGCGGGCGGACCCCACGCCGAGGTGCACGCGCTGCGCGCGGCCGGCGACAAGGCCCGCGGCGGCACCGCCGTCGTCACCCTCGAACCCTGCAACCACACCGGCCGCACCGGCCCCTGCGCCCGGGCGCTCCTCGACGCCGGGATCGCCCGCGTGGTGTTCGCCGTCGGCGACCCCACGCCGGACGCCACCGGCGGCGCGGCCACCCTGCGCGCGGCCGGCGTCGACGTCGAGTCGGGGCTGCTCGCCGAGGAGGCCGAGACCGGCAACGCCGCCTGGCTGACCTCGGTCCGCTCCGGCCGCCCCCACGTCACCTGGAAGTACGCGGCCACCCTCGACGGCCGTGTCGCCGCCGCCGACGGCACCAGCCGCTGGATCAGCTCCGCGGAGTCCCGCGCCGACGTGCACCGGCTGCGCGCCGAGTGCGACGCCGTCGTCGTCGGCTCCGGCACCCAGCGCGCCGACGACCCCCACCTGGCGGTGCGCGGGCCGCTCCTCGCCGAGGGCGCCGTCCCCCAGCCCCTCCGGGTCGTCGTCGACACCCGCGGCACCGCCGTGCGCCCCGGCGCCCGCGTCCTGGACGACGCCGCGCCCACGCTGGTGGCGATCGCGGAGGACGCCCCGGACCTGCCCGGCGTCGAGACGGTGCGGCTGCCTTACGCCGCCTCCGAGGGCCCGGAAATCCCGTACGGGGACGCGAGCGCCGGCGCCGAACCGGCCGCCCGCCGCGGGCTCGACGTGGCCGCGCTGCTCGCCGCCCTGCACGCCCGCGGAGTGCGGTCCGTGCTCCTCGAAGGCGGCCCGACCCTCGCCGGGGCCTTCGTGGCCGCGGGCGCCGTCGACCGCGTCGTCGGCTACCTCGCGCCCGCGCTGCTCGGCGCGGGTCCCACCGCCCTCACCGGCGGCGGAATCACCACCCTCACCGAAGCGTTGCGCCTCGACGTGCGCGAGTGCGTCGCGCTCGGACCCGATCTGCGCGTCACCGCGACCGTCGCGGCCCACGCGGGCCCGGCCGGAGCCACCCACGGAACCGCACCCGGAACCGCACACGGAACGAAGGAGCACTGAGTGTTCACCGGAATCGTCGAAGAGCTGGGCGAGGTCACCGCAGTGGAGAACCTGCACGACGCGTCCCGCTTCCGTCTGCGCGGCCCCGTCGTCACCGACGGCGCGAAGCACGGCGACTCCATCGCCGTGAACGGGGTGTGTCTGACGGTCGTGGAACACGACGGCGACGAGTTCACCGCCGACGTCATGGCCGAGACGCTCGACCGGTCCAGCCTCGGCGCGCTCGTGCCCGGCTCGAAGGTCAACCTGGAACGCCCGACGGCCGTCGGCGACCGCCTCGGCGGACACATCGTGCAGGGACACGTCGACGGCACCGGCACCATCGTCGAGCGCGAGCTCTCCGAGAACTGGGAGATCGTCAAGGTCTCCCTGCCCGGCGGACTGGCCCGCTACGTGGTCGAGAAGGGCTCCATCACCGTCGACGGCGTGAGCCTGACCGTCGTCGACGCCGGTCCCGACTACTTCACCATCAGCCTGATCCCCACGACGCTCGCCCTGACCACGCTCGGCGTCAAGAAGCCCGGCGACCCGGTCAACCTGGAGGTCGACGTCATCGCCAAGTACGTCGAGCGGCTGCTCGGCGCCCGCGCCGCGGTCCCCGCCGGGGAGGCCGGGCGATGAGCGGCTTCGACTGGCTGAACGCCGAGGCCTTCGCCGCCTTCGGCCAGCACATCATGTGGTCCGACATGGTCGGCAACACCATCGGCCTGATCGCCCTCGCCCTCGGCTGGCGCCGCTCGGTGTGGACCTGGCCCGCGCAGTTCCTGTCCGGCGTCGTCCTCGTCGCCGCGTACGCCTCCGCGCAGCTCTCCGGCGGAGTCGGCAAGCAGCTCCTCGTCATCGGCGTCGCCGTCTGGGGCTGGCAGCAGTGGACGCGGGGCACGCGCCGCGCGCAGGACGGCACCATCGCCGTGCGCTTCGCCACCTGGAAGGAGCGCGGCCTCCTGCTCGGCTCCACCGCCGTCGGCACCCTCGCGGTCGGCACGCTCTTCACCGCCGTGCCCGACCTCTCCTGGAACCCCTGGCCGGACGCCTACATCTTCGTCGGCACGCTCGCCGCGATGGTCGCCCAGGCCCGCGGCCTCGTCGAGTTCTGGTTCGCCTGGCTGCTCGTCGACCTCGTGGGCGTGCCCCTGGCGTTCTCCAGCGGCCTCGCCTTCTCCGGTCTCGTGTACGTCGTCTATCTCGCCCTCGTCCTGTGGGGCATGCGCGACTGGTGGCTGCGCTCGCGGCAGACCGCCGGGCCCCAGCAGCCCGCTCTGGAAGGAGCCCCGGCATGACCGCCCACCAGACCCCCGCCCCCCTGGACGAGGCGCCCGCGCGCCCGGCCTACTACACGGCCGACAACACCGAGGACCTCTGCCTCGACCCGGTCGAGATGGCGATCCGTGACATCGCCGCCGGACGCCCCGTCGTGGTCGTCGACGACGAGGACCGCGAGAACGAGGGCGACCTCGTGATCGCCGCCGAGAAGGCGACGCCCGAAATAGTCGCCTTCATGATGAGCGAGTGCCGCGGCCTGATCTGCGCCCCCATGGAGGGCGGTGAGCTCGACCGGCTCCAGCTCCCGCAGATGGTGGAGAACAACACCGAGTCGATGAGCACGGCCTTCACCGTCTCCGTCGACGCGAGCGGCGCGCACGGCGTCACCACCGGCATCTCCGCCGCCGACCGCGCCACCACCCTCCAGCTCCTGGCCGGCGGGAAGGCCGCCGCGGGCGACTTCGTCAGGCCCGGCCACATCTTCCCGCTGCGCGCGAAGGAGGGCGGCGTCCTGGTGCGCGACGGCCACACCGAGGCCGCCGTCGACCTCGCCCGGCTCGCGGGGCTGCGGCCCGCGGGCGCCATCGTGGAGATCGCCGGTGAGGACGGCCGGATGCTGCGACTGCCCGAGCTGATCCCGTTCGCCCGCAGGCACGGCCTGACGATCATCTCCATCGAGGACCTGATCGCCTACCGCCGCACCGCCGAGCCCACCGTGCGCCGCGAGGCCGAGGTCCGGCTGCCCACGACGTTCGGCGAGTTCACCGCGTACGGCTACCGCTCCACCGCCGACGGCGTCGAGCACGTCGCCCTGGTGCACGGCGACATCGGCACCGGCGACGACGTGCTCGTGCGCGTCCACTCCGAGTGCCTGACCGGCGACGTCTTCCACTCCCTGCGCTGCGACTGCGGGCCGCAGCTCGACGAGTCGATGCGGCGCATCACCGACGAGGGGCGCGGCGTCGTCGTCTATCTGCGCGGCCACGAGGGACGGGGCATCGGCCTGCTCTCCAAGCTGCGCGCCTACGAACTCCAGGAGCGCGGCAGCGACACCCTGGACGCCAACCTCGAACTCGGCCTGCCCGCCGACGCCCGCGACTACGGCGCAGGCGCCCAGATCCTGGAGGACCTCGGCGTCCGCAGCCTGCGGCTCCTCACCAACAACCCGGACAAGGTCGACGCCCTCGCCCGGCACGGCCTGAAGGTCACCGCACGCGAGCCCATGCCGGTCACCGTCGGCGAGCACAATCTGCGCTACCTGCGCACCAAGCGGGACCGCATGGGCCACGACCTGCCCTGGCTCGACACCCCCGACATGTCGGCCTGCGGCAATCAGTAGCCCCGTAGACCAGTGGACCGGTGGCCGCGTACCACCATCCGTACCGCGTACCACCATCCGTATCCGTCATCCGAATCAGACCTCAGCAGATCTCAGCAGATTTCTAGGAGAAGCGCGTGAGCGGCAAGGGTGCCCCCGAACTGAGCGTGAAGAACTGTGGCGACCTGCGGGTCGCCGTCGTCGCCGCCCTGTGGCACGAGAAGGTCATGGACGGCCTCGTCGACGGCGCGCTGCGCGCCCTGCACGAGCTCGGCATCGACGAGCCGACGCTGCTCCGCGTGCCGGGCAGCTTCGAGCTGCCCGTCGTCGCCAAGGTCCTCGCCGGCCGCGGGTACGACGCCATCGTGGCGCTCGGCGTCGTCATCCGCGGCGGCACCCCGCACTTCGAGTACGTGTGCCAGGGCGTGACGCAGGGCCTCACCCAGGTGTCCGTCGACAGCGGTGTGCCCATCGGCTTCGGCGTGCTCACCTGCGACACCGAGGAGCAGGCCCTCGACCGCGCGGGCATCGAGGGCTCCACGGAGGACAAGGGCCACGAGGCCGTCACCGCGGCCGTGGCCACCGCGGCCACGCTGCGTACCGTCTCCGAGCCCTGGCGGTAGGCGGCGGGGCGCGGGCGCGTAGAGTAAGCGACATCATGTCCAAGAAGACTTTCGAGGAGCTCTTCACCGAGCTCCAGCACAAGGCCGCCAACGGCGACCCCGCCACCTCCCGCACCGCGGAACTGGTGGACAAGGGCGTCCATGCCATCGGCAAGAAGGTCGTCGAGGAGGCCGCCGAGGTCTGGATGGCCGCCGAGCACGAGGGCAAGGAAGCCGCCGCAGAGGAGATCTCGCAGCTCCTGTACCACGTACAGGTGATGATGGTCGCCCGCGGCATCTCCCTCGACGACGTGTACGCCCACCTCTAGAGCGACCGCTCCACCGGAGGCTCCGACCGCCTCACCGCAGTCCCTCCCCTCACCGGCGGCACCGCCCGCCACCGCAGTCACTCCTCACGCAAAGGAATCCGTCCTCATGCTGCGCATCGCCGTCCCCAACAAGGGTTCACTGTCCGGACCTGCGTCGGCGATGCTGCATGAGGCCGGATACCAGCAGCGCAAGGAGTCCAAGGAACTCGTCCTCGTCGACCCCGAGAACGAGGTCGAGTTCTTCTACCTGCGTCCGCGCGACATCGCGATCTACGTCTCGTCCGGCAAGCTCGACATCGGCATCACCGGACGCGACCTGCTGATCGACTCCGGTGCCAACGCCGAGGAGATCCTGCCCCTCGGCTTCGCCCGCTCCACCTTCCGGTTCGCCGCCAAGCCCGGCACCGCGCAGGACATCGACGACCTGGCGGGCCGCACGGTCGCCACCTCCTACGAGGGCATCGTCGCCAAGCACCTCGCCGACAGCGGCGTCGACGCCTCCGTCATCCACCTCGACGGCGCCGTCGAGACCGCCATCGAACTGGGTGTCGCGCAGGTCATCGCGGACGTCGTCGAGACCGGCACCAGCCTGCGCAACGCGGGCCTCGAAGTCTTCGGCGAGCCGATCATGAAGTCCGAGGCCGTCGTCATCCGGCGCACCGGCGCCGACGCCGACGACCCGAAGGTCCAGCAGTTCCTGCGCCGCCTCCAGGGCGTCCTGGTCGCCCGGACGTACGTGATGATGGACTACGACTGCCGCGCCGAGCACCTGGAGCAGGCCGTCGCCCTCACCCCGGGCCTGGAGTCGCCCACCATCTCGCCGCTGCACAACGAAGGCTGGGTCGCGGTGCGCTCCATGGTCCCCACCAAGAACGCCCAGCGGGTCATGGACGACCTGTACGCCATCGGGGCGCGGGCCATCCTGACCACGGCCATCCACGCCTGCCGCCTCTGACCGAGCGCCCCTGACCGAGCGTCTCTGACCGAGCGCTTCCGACCGTCCGCCCCCGACCGTGCCGGAGAACGCCGCCATGCCGGACAAGACCGGGCAGCCCGCCCCGTCGGCCCCGCCCGCCCTGCCCGTCACGTTCCGGCCCGCGCGAACGCGGGCGGTCCTGCTCACCGCCGGGGTCATGATCCTCGTGGTGCTCGCCGTGATCGCGATGCTGCTGCCCAACCTCAGCCCGGGGGAGCGGACCAGCTTCGTCTTCACCGGCGCGCTGCTGCTCGGCGTCCTGGTCCTGCTGAGCAGGCCCAAGGTCGTCGCCGACGAGTCGGGCGTGACCGTGGTCAACATCGCCACGAGCCGCCGCCTGGAGTGGGCCGAGATCGTCCGGGTCAACCTGCGGCCCGGCGACCCCTGGGTGTTCCTCGACCTCACCGACGGCACCAGCCTGCCCGCCCTCGGCATCCAGCCGGGCATCGCCAGGCAGCGTGCCGTCAGCGACGCCCGTGCGCTGCGGGCCCTGGCCGAGGCGCGGGCCGGCCGTGAGAGCGGCGGCGACACCGGCCCGGAGGACGGCACCACCACCGACTGATGCCGGGGTCGAAAATCAGGGAGGACTCGGGGCATCCCGAACTGACGCGTCGGCCTCCGACTTGATTAATCTGGTGGCGGGGCAGGCACGACGGGCCGCCCCGCCCCCGAAGGCCGGCGCGGCCCGACCGGGGCTCCTGCTATCCGAGGAGTGACACCCTCCGGCGATGGACGGATCGTCCTGTAGTACCTGCGCCGCCCCCTCCCGACATCCGGGCACCCGAGTCCCGGACGAGGTGGCGGCATCATGACCATCCCCCTGCTGCTCCTCGCGGCGGCCTTCCTGCTGATCCTCGCCAACGGCTTCTTCGTGGCGGCCGAGTTCGGTCTCGTCACCGTGGAGCGGCCGGAAGCCGAGAAGGCCGCGGCCGACGGGGACCCCCGGGCCCACCGGGTCGTCGCCGCCCTGAAGGAGCTCTCCTTCCAGCTGTCGGGCACCCAGCTCGGCATCACCATCACCTCGCTCGTCATCGGCATGCTCGCCGAACCGGCCCTCGCGCACCTCCTGGCGGGCCCGTTCACCTCCGCCGGGCTGCCGCACGGCGCGGTCCCCGGCGTCTCGGTGGCCGTCGGCATGCTGCTCGCGTCCGCCGTGCAGATGGTGATCGGCGAGCTGGTGCCCAAGAACTGGGCGGTGTCGCGACCGCTCCAGGTCGCGCGGTTCGTGGTGGGCCCCCAGCACGCGTTCGCCCGGGTGTTCCGCCCGGTGATCGCCGCGCTGAACGCCGTCGCGAACCGCCTGGTGCGGGCCTTCGGCGTCGAGCCCGCCGAGGAGCTGGCCTCCGCCCGCACCCCCGGCGAACTCGTCTCCCTCGCCCGGCACTCGGCCCGCGCCGGGACGCTGGAGCAGGACACCGCCGACCTGTTCGTCCGCACGCTCTCGCTCGGCGAACTCACCGCGCAGCACGTGATGACGCCCCGCGTGAAGGTCAGCGCCCTGCAGTCGTCGGCGACCGCTGAGGACGTGGTCAACCTGACCCGCGCCACCGGCCTCTCCCGCTTCCCCGTCTACCGGGACCGCATCGACGAGATCGTCGGCATGGTCCACCTCAAGGACGCCCTCGCGGTCCCGGCGCACGAGCGGCTGCGCGCCCCCGTGGGGCGCGTCGCCAAGCCGCCGCTGCTCGTTCCGGAGACGCTGCCCGTGCAGCCCCTCCTGGAGCGGCTGCGCAGCGAACAGCCCATCGCCGTCGTCGTCGACGAGTACGGCGGCACGGCCGGTGTCGTCACCCTGGAGGACATCGTCGAGGAACTCGTCGGCGAGGTCCGCGACGAGCACGACCACGCCGACGACCTGCCCGAACTCGCCGCCGCCCCGCCCGAGGACGGCCGGCCCGCGTGGGACGCCGACGGCGGCTGCCGCGTCGACATCCTGCGTCGCATAGGCCTGGACGTGCCCGAAGGCCCCTACGAGACGGTGGCAGGCCTGGTCGCCGACCTGCTCGGCCGCATCCCCGCCCCCGGCGACAGCGCCGAGCTCCCCGGCTGGCGGCTCTCGGTGCGCCAGGTCGGGCACTACCGCGCGGAGCGGGTGCGCCTGGTGCGGGCCGGCGCCGACCGGGTCGGCGCCGGGGCTACCGGTGTCGACCGCGTCTGCGCCGGGGCGTCCGGTGGCGACCGCATCGCCGCCGGAGCTACCGCCGATGCCGATGCCGCAACCGCCGGGCTGTCCGCGGACCGGGTCGGCGCCGGGGCGTCCGGTGGCGACCGGACCGGCGCCGGGGCTACCGGTGTCGACCGGATCGCCGCTGGGGCCACCGCCGATCCGGCCGCAGCCGCAGCCGCAGCCGCAGCCGCAACCGCCGGGCCGTCTGCGGACCAGGTCGGTGCCGGGGTCGTGGAGGCGGTGCGGTGAGCCTTCTTCAGCTTCTCCTCGCGCTGCTCCTCGTACTCGCCAACGGCTTCTTCGTGGGGGCCGAGTTCGCCCTGGTGTCGGTCCGCCGCAGCCAGATCGAACCGCTGGGCTCCAAGCGCGCCGGACAGGTCCTGTACGGCCTGGAGCACCTGCCCCAGATGATGGCCGCAGCCCAGTTCGGCATCACCGTCTGCTCGCTGACCCTCGGCGCGGTGGCGGAGCCGACCGTGGCGCGGCTCCTGGAGCCGCTCTTCCACGCGGCTCGCCTGCCCGACGGCATGATCCACCCCCTCGGGTACGTGATCGCGCTCGCCGCCGTCGTCTTCCTCCACCTCGTGATCGGCGAGATGGTCCCGAAGAACCTCGCGATGGCGGCGCCCGAGCGGACCGCGCTGTGGCTCAGCCCGGGGCTCGTCGCCTTCGCCCGGCTGTGCCGCCCGGTCACGGTGGCCCTCGGCGCCTGTGCCCGGCTGATCCTGCGACTCTTCAAGGTCGAGCCGAAGGACGAGGTGGAGGCGGTCTTCACCAGCGTCCAGCTCGGCCGTCTCGTGGAGGACGCGGGCCAGGCAGGGCTGATCGACCCGCGGGCGCAGGAACGCCTGGAGGACGCGCTGGAACTGGCCTCGCACCCGGTGACGGACGTCCTGCTCGACAGCGCGGCCCTCGTCACCGTCGGCCCGTCGGTCACCCCCGCCCAAGTCGTCGAGCTCACCGGCCGCACGGGCTACTCCCGGTTCCCGGTCCGCGCGGACAACGGCGCCTTCATGGGATATCTGCACGTCAAGGACGTCCTGGACCTGGAGGACACCGACCGCGCGGTGCCCCAGCACGTCTGGCACCAGATGACGACCCTCAGGGCCGAACTCCCCCTGGACGACGCCCTGACGGTGATGCGGCACGCCGCGACGCATCTGGCGCAGGTCGCCGACGCGTCCGGCAGGGTGCTCGGTCTCGTCGCCCTCGAAGACGTCCTGGAACTCCTCGTCGGCGAGGTCCGCGACCCGGCCCACCGGGTCGCGGCGCCCCGGGCGGCGGATCCGGCGCCGGACGCGCGCCCGGTGCGGGGAAGGGAACTGGTGAGCTGAGCGGACCGCCGGGCCCGCGGGGGCGTCCGCCCGCGGGCCCGGCGGCCGGCGTCGGGTCAGGGCCCGGTCAGATCCGTCGGACCCCGCCCCGAAAGCACTTCCCCGTACGCCTGCATGAGGTCCGGCAGCCGCAGCGTCGACAGGTCGGTCCGGGTCGGTGCTCCGGGGTAGCCGGAGAGCCGCAGATCGCGGTACGCGCAGCTCTTCTCGTACAGCGTGCGCAGGAACCGTCCGTTGCCCAGCTCGTCGATCCACGTCTGGTCGACCACATGACCGCTGATGGAGCGCAGCTCGTCGAGTGCCTCCTCGTCCCACACGTCGCCGTTCTCGGCGGCGAGGACCTTCCCGATCGCCGTGAGTTCGAGCGGCCGGTACGAGGGGAAGTCGACCCGCGTCGTGAAGCGCGACGAAAGGCCGGGGTTGGCGGCGAGCAGCCGGTCCATGCCCTCGGGGTACCCGGCGAGGATGACGACGAGGTGGTCGCGGTTGTCCTCGGCGCGCTTGAGGAGCACCTGGAGCGCCTCGTCGCCGTACGCGTCGCCCTTGCCGTAGCCGGTGTTGGACAGCGCGTACGCCTCGTCCACGAAGAGGACGCCGCCGATCGCCGAGTCGATCAGCTCGTTGGCCTTCACCGCGGTCTGCCCCAGGTACTCGCCGACCAGATCGGCCCGCTGGGCCTCCACCAGGTGGTCGCCGCCGAGGAGGCCGAGGGCGTAGAAGACCCGGCCGAGGATCCGGGCCACGGTGGTCTTGCCGGTGCCGGAGGGGCCCGAGAAGACGAAGTGTCGTTTCGGCGGCTGCACCGGAAGCCCCTGCGCCGCCCGCAGACGCGCCATGTTCAGCTGCGCGGACAACGCCTTGACCTGGCGTTTCACGGGTTCCAGGCCGACCATGCGCTCCAGTTCGGCGAGTGCCTGCTCCAGGAGGGCCGGGTCGGTGGGCCCCGCCGGGAGCTGCGGGGGCGCGGGCTTGATGGGGATGACGGCCTTCTCGCGCACCCGGTCGGTCTCGGACGGGCCGCTGCCGGAGGGCAGTTCGGGCTCGGTGACCTTGAGGTCGCGGCCCTCCGTGCCGAACAGCGCGTCCACGCCGTCGGGCCCGTCGAGCGCGTCCTGGCCCATGCCGGTGAGGGTGAGGGCGGCCAGGTCGGTGCCGTCGTCGTACCCGTCGCCCTCGGCGATGGCGGCGAGGCGCGCGGAGGTGTCCATGAAGGCGGGGTCGACCCGGTGCACCGCGCGGTACAGGGGCAGCGCGGCGGCGGAGCGGCCGGTGCCCTCGTGCGCGCGGGCCAGCCAGTAGCGCAGCTCCTTGCGCTGCGGCTGCTCGCTGCGGCACCGCATCAGGGCGGCGGAGATCAGCGGCTCGGCCTGTCCGTACATCTCCAGGCGGACCCGGGCCATGCCGCCGAAGAGGCCCGCCTCGATGCCGAGCATCGGGTCGTCTATCAGCGGCTCGGTGTGCCGCACCAACTGCTCCCAGTCCTTGACCAGATAGGCGCGGCAGGCGTGCAGGAAGCGCACCTGCACGTCGGCGTCGACGGGCGGGAGTCCGGCGAGGGCCCGGTCGAGCTCGGGCACATGGCGTCCGTCCAGCCAGTGCGAGGCGTGCGCGAGGAGGAGGTCACGGGTGGACTCCAGGACCGGCTGCACCCACCAGCCGAGCCAGTACCAGGAGTTGAGCGTGCGGGCATGGCGGGCGCGCTGTTCGCCGAAGCGGTCCCGGTGCTGGAACATCCGCAGGAGCGCGGTCGTCGTGTCGATGCGCAGCGCGTGCAGCCCGAGCCAGCCGTCGGCCATGCCCGGGTCCATCCGCACCGCGGCCCGGAACTCCTCCTCGGCCTGCGGATAGGCACCCATGGTGTAGGCGTCGACCCCGCGCAGCCAGGCGAGGTCGGCCGGGGCCGGAGCGCCCTGCGTGCCGAAGTCCATCACGTCCCCCACAAACCGTGCCCCCGTTTGTGTACCACCGGGCCGGTGCCCGCCGGCAACTGAGCAGAACCGCAGTGCTGTGGACGGGAGTTGACTCGGTGCGCGAAGCCGCCGTCCGAAGTCGCACCGAGAGGCATCGTACCTGCGTGGCGGGGTCCGGCCGTAGGGTCCCGCAGCGCGGGATCGCGGGCGCGTGCCGTCTCGGGTGTCCCTCGGACCCCGGCCGGTCGGTGACCCAGGGTGAGCGATCGACGGCTCGCGGCGCTAGGGAAAAGCGTGCTCCGGGCAGAACGAAGCCCCCGATCACGGGGGAACAACCGGGGGCTTCGCGTCTGTCGGCGACCCGAAAGGCCGCACATTCAGAACGTAAGTCCTGTAAGGCCCCTGGGTCAAGCCGAGTTGGGGCACGCGTGGAAACTGGCCACGCGGTCCGGAAGTGGGTTTCCGGAGGTTCAGCGCGCTGCCGATGGCCCTTCACCCTGAGTGATGATCTGGGGTTCTGTTGCCGCCTCGGCGGGCCCCGGCAGCACCTCGTATCCCGTCGGCAACTCCCGTACGAGGAAGTGGGCGCGGTGCCGGGACGGGTCTTCGGCGAAATGACGCCGCTCCGCCACTTCCCAGCCGTCCCAGAAGTCGCTCTGGGCGGGTCCGTCGCGTCGGCGGCCGCGCGCCCAGGAGGCGCGCTGCGGAAGATCCATCCACAGCAACCCCGCCAGGAACGGACGCAGCACGCGCCGGCCCGAGCCGACACCCTCCATCAGGACCACGGGGGCGGCCGGAAGGGGGCGATCGGTGGGGCCGAAGCGGCGCTCGTTCCAGTCGTACGCCGCATAGCGCGCCGTCTCGCCGCGGGCGAGCGGCTCCAGGACCTGCTGCCGCAGCCGCCCGGTCCAGTCGAACAGCGCCTCGTGGCTCGCCAGGTCGTCGAGGTGCAGCACCGGGGCACCGCCGAGCTCCTCCGCGAGCCGGGCGGTGAAGGTCGACTTGCCGGAGCCCGCGTGCCCGTCGACGGCGACGAGGCGGACCGGGCCGCAGGACGGCGGCAGGTGGCGCAGGATGTGCGCGACACGGGCGAGGGAGGTGGGGCGGGGGAGAGGCGTGGGGCGGGGAGTTTCGGTCATCGCCGGTCAGCCTACGGGCCGTGAGTGCGGGCGGTGCCCACAGTGGTCCATGTGTGCGATTCAGCGCGCCGTCCCAGGTCATACCAGTGGTAGAGGCCAATATTGGTGGACGTCGGCCGGGTCCTGACGCTGGCGGGCCCGTCGGCCGGCGGCCATAGTTGGCGCACTGTCGTGTACCTGACCATTCACGTCCGGCTGCGGCCGGAAACCATCGACCGGGGGTTCCCGTCCATGGACCGAGCTGAAGACATGTCCCGCAGAAGACTCCTCGCCGCCGCGGCGGGCGCGGCGGCGGTGGCCGCCGCGACGACCACCGTCGTGGCCGCCGCCTCCGCCCACGCGTCCCCGTCCGGCCCGTCCGGCCCGTCCGGCCCGCCCGGCGGCGGCCCAGCGGCCCGCCGCCGCCCGCCCCGCGGCGAGCGCCTGGTGGACAACCGCTTCTGGACCTCGCGCAAGGACTGGGGAGGCGGCACGGCGAACGGCACCCGCGTCGTCGCCAAGGGGCGCGCGGGCGTCGAGATCGCCGCCCCCGTCGGCACCAGGGAGTACCGGGACCCGCACACCGGCAGGACCGCCACCTGGGAGTACGCCCAGTGGACCGGTCCCGCGCACCGCAGCGCCGTGCCCGCCACGGAAGCCATCGCCTCCTGGAACGCCCGCACCCCCACCGGCACCTGGATCCAGGTCGAGATCGAGGCGTCGTACTCCGACGGCACCACATCGCCCTGGTACGTCCTCGGCCGGTGGAACTCCGGCGACGACCGGCAGGACACGCGCGCCCCGGTGATACGGCGCACCTCCGTCGACGACCAGAGCGACGGCAGAAGCAGCGTGTGGACGGACACGCTGTCCGTCGACGACACGACCGGCAGCCTGCGCGTGACCACGTACCGGCTGCGGCTGACGCTGTACCGCGAGCCGGGCGGCACGAGCACTCCCACCGTGTGGCGGCTCGGCGCGATGGCGTCCGCGGTGCCCGACCGCTTCACGGTGCCCGCGTCGGAGCCCGGCCTCGCGCGGGAGCTGAAGGTCCCGCGCTATTCGCAGGAGATCCACAAGGGCCAGTACCCGGAGTACGACAACGGCGGCGAGGCCTGGTGCAGTCCCACGTCGTCGCAGATGATCCTGGAGTACTGGGGACGCGGGCCCACGGCTGCGGACCTGGCCTGGGTCGACCCGGCCTTCGCCGACCCGCAGGTGTGCCACGCGGCCCGGTTCACCTACGACTACCAGTACGGCGGCTGCGGGAACTGGCCGTTCAACGCCGCCTACGCGGCCACGTACAAGGACATGCAGGCGATCGTCACCCGGCTCGGCTCGCTCACCGACCTGGAGACGCTGATCCGGGCGGGCATCCCGGTCATCACCTCGCAGTCCTTCCTCAAGGAGGAGCTGACCGGCGCCGGATACGGCACCGCGGGCCATCTGATGACCGTCATCGGCTTCACCGCGGGCGGCGACGTGATCGCCAACGACCCGGCGTCGCCCAGCAACCCGGCGGTCCGCCGCGTCTACAAGCGGCGGGAGTGGGAGAACATCTGGCTCCGCACCAAGCGGAAGAACTCCCAGGGGACGGTCGTCTCGGGGAGCGGTGGGGTCTGCTACCTGTACTTCCCGGTGAACCCGGGCAAGGAGCAGGTGCGCGCGCTCGCCGCGGTCGGCGTGCGCTGAGGCGTGCCCCGAGGCAGGCGCCGTCCCGCGCGGGACGGGGCCGCCGGCGCCTGCCTCAGGGCACCTGGTCTCAGGTCGCCGGGTCGACCACCCAGTCCGGGTGGCCCGGCATCGGCGGTGTCTTCGGCCCGTACAGCCACGGCTTCAGGAAGCCGGACAGGTCCTCGCCCGCGATCTTCGAGGAGAGGTCGATGTAGTCCTGGGTGCTCGCGGTCCGCCCGCGGTACTCGGTGACCCAGGCCCGTTCGATCCTCTGGAACGTGGCGTCGCCGACCTTCTCCCGCAGCGCGTACAGGACCAGCGCCGACCCGTCGTAGCGCATGCGCTTGAAGAGGTTCGGCTCGGTGGGCTCCGCGGGCGCGCCGAAGTCGCGGCGCCACTGGTCGTGGGCCTTGTACGCGGCCTTCATCGCGGCCTCGAAGCTGTCGCCGCCGTGCTCCTCGGAGTACATCCGCTCGTAGAACCGGGCGTGGCCCTCGCTGACCCACAGGTCGGACCAGCCCGCGAGGGCGACGCTGTCCCCGAACCACTGGTGGGCCAGCTCGTGCACCAGGTTCCGCTCGGCGTCCACCTGCGTGCCGAGCAGGTCGGCCTTCGGGACCAGGGAGAGGGTCTGGGTCTCCAGGGCGACGCCGAGGTCGGTGTCGCCGACGAGGACGCCGTAGCGGTTGAAGGGGTACTTGCCGAGCTTCTGCTCCAGCCAGCGCAGATGGTCCGGGGTGAGCTTGCGGTACTTCGCCGTCGGCTCGACCAGGGCGTCCGGGACGATGTCGCGCAGCGGCAGCCCCCCGGGCCCGGTGCTGTCGACCGTCGTGAACCTCCCGACCGCGAGCTGCACCAGCTGGGTGGAGAGCGGCTGCTCGGAGTCGTACGTCCAGCGCACCCGGTCGCCGGACACGGCGTCCTTGGCGGTCAGCTTGCCGTTGGCGACCGCCGTCAGGTCCTTCGGCGTGGTGATCCGGAACGTGATGGGCGCCCGCCGGCTCGGGTGGTCGTTGGCGGGGAAGATCAGCCGGGCGCCGTTGGGCTGCGGATAGACGACCGTGCCGTCGGGCGTGGGGATCCAGCCGTAGTCCTCGATGGCGTCGTCGCGGTGCCGGATCTGTGTCGGGTCGGCCGTGTAGGTGACCTTCACCGTGAAGGAACGGCCCTTGAGGAGCGGGGACTTCGGAGTGACCGTCAGCTCGTCGCCCTCGCGCGAGGTCCCGGCCGCCTTGCCGTCGACGGTGACCGAGTGCAGGGTGTTGCCGCCGAAGTCCAGGTTGAACCGGGACAGGGACTGGGTGGCGGTGGCCTTGACGGTGGCCGTCGCCGCGAACGGGGTCTTCGGGGCCTGCCAGTCGAAGTCCAGGACGTAGCGGTCGACGGTGTAGCCGCCGTTGCCGTCCAGGGGGAACATCGGGTCGCCGAGTCCGGGCGCGCCGGGCGCCGGCTTCTCCGCGGCCGCGGGCGTGGCGTACGAGACCGGTCCGGTGAGGGCGGCTGCCGCCGTCACGGCCGCCGCGAGGGCGAGCCGCGCTCTGCGGGGCGTCCTGATCGTGCTCATCGGAAACCTTTCGGTCGGATGCTGCGCGGGACGTACGCCGTCTTAGACGCACGGCGATCCGCCGCAGTTGTGGGGGCGCGTGACCAACGTCTCGCTCACGATTCCGGGTACGGCTGGCATGGTGGTAGGACCCAGTGGGGGGAATGTCCACTGCCGCAGCGGCCGGGAACAGCCCGGCGCCGCCGAAGAACGTCAGCGAGAAGCGATATGACCGCGACCTCTGCCACCGCAGTCCGCACCAAGGCCCGCACGGGCGGCCCCGACGACGGCCCGAACGTCCTGGAGCACCTCGCCGGATGGACCCTCGTCGTGGTGCTCGCGATGCTGGTCAGCCAGATCGGCCTTCTGTGAGCCGCGTCCCGTCACCGGGACCGTCCGTGCCACCCGTCGTCCCGTCACCGGGACCGTCCACGCCGCCCGTCGTCCCGTCACCGGGACCGTCCACGCCGCCCGTCCCCGGCGGCTCCGGGTCGAGGCCCGCCCGCCAGTGCCGGCGCGGCAGCCCCACCAAGGCGTAGAGACGCCGTACGGGCGATCGCCCGGGAAGCAGCACGAACCCCGCGAGCACCGCGAACAGCGGCAGTCCGAGCCAGCCGCCGAGCAGCCGCACCAGGACGCTCGCGGTGACGGCGCCGAGGAACGGCAGCCCGTACACCCCGGCAGCGGCGATCGCCACGGCCAGGACGGGACGCACCTCGCGGTCCTCGTCCGCGCCGGGCAGTGACCAGCCCTCCAGGAGCCAGCCGATCTCCGTCATCAGCATGGTGCCGATCACGGCCGCGCCGAACACCACGAGCGCGAGGAACGTGCCGGACGTCAGGAAGTCCAGGGCGTTGTTGACCACGCTGTCCTGCGGCCAGTCCGCCCAGTCGCGCGCGCCGGGGGACAGGAACCGCTCGTAGCCCCTGCCGTCCCAGCCGTGCACCAGCGTCCCGAACAGCAGGAAGTACCCTCCGACGCAGTTCAGGTACGCCCAGTAGCCGGCGCCCACGAGGACCAGGACCTGCGATCCGAGGAATCCGAGGATCGCGGCCACGGGTACGCCGCCCGCGTAGAACAGCACGAAGCCCGCCCACACGCCCTCGTGGCCGCCGCTGACGTGCATCGTCGCCCAGGACGGGTTCTGCCAGAGCAGGAAAAGGCCGGTCGGCACCAGCAGGACGGCGGCGAAGAGCACCGTCAGGGCCAGATAGGGATTGGCGGCCCGGCTGCGGGTGCGCGGGCCCTCGCCCGCGTTGATCCGCTCCCACACCTGGAGCTGGCGGGCCGCGGCGAGCGCGAAGGTCGCACCCACCGCGTACGCCCAGAACAGCGCGGCCTGGATCTGGATCACGCCCGCGCCTCCAGCCGCAGTCCGCCGGCCACGATCGAGTCGGAGGTGACGAGCGCCTGCTCAGCGCTGACCTGCGTGATGAAGACGAACGGCGGGACGAGGGGCGGCACCGGCAGCCGGTCCGGCGTGAACGTCAGACAGAGGATGCCCTGGATGCAGCCCTTGAACTTGGTCAGATACAGCGTGACCTTGCCGCTGAGGTCCAGGGTCTCGGCGCCCAGGGACAGTTCACGGCTGCCGTCACGGGTCGTCAGGCGGTAGTCGGTGAGCGAGGCCGCGTTCATCCGCAGCACCATCACCTTCATCGGTCCGTCGGCGGTGGGGATGTCGCGCACACCCGCCACGATGAAGCCCTTGGGGGCGAACAGCGTCGTGGTGATCGTGGGCGGCGTCCGTGCCGCCACGATCTCCCCGTCACCGGGCGCGGCCTTCGCGGGGGCGGCGCCCCACAGCGCCGTCCCGGCGAGCACCACCGGAAGGAGCACGGCCAGGGTCCGGGTGCCCTGCCCCTCGCGCAGCCGGGGGCGTCCGGCTGCGTCCCGGTCGTCGTCCGCTACGGGTGTCCAGCCGAAGCCCATCGCGCTGCCCGCGATGCCCAGGATCATCCCGATCAGGAAACCACCGAGATTCGTCGCCGCGAACGAGAGCACCGAGAGGATCAAGGCGTTCACGGACACGTAGTGGTGCGCGTGCGGCAGCAGCCACAGGAACAGTCCGGCGACCATCAGGGCGATCCCGATGCCGATCGCGGCGATCCCGCCGAGCCCGAGGCTCACCAGGACCGTCAGCGGCGACAGCGGGATGATCAACAGCTCCGCCCCGCCGAGGATCAGCAGCAGACCGCCCCAGAAGGGGCGGGTGCGCCGCCATCCGCGCAGTACCCTGCGTGCGTCCCTGAGGGGCAGCCGCTCGTCGAGCCATCCCCCAGTGCGCGGGGCGCCGGGCCCGCTCAGAAGCACTTCTTGCCGCCGAGGCTGACGTCCAGCTTCATGCCTTTGAGGCGGAAGTTGCCGCCGGTGGCCGACCAGGCGTGCGAGCGCACCTTCGCCACCTCGATGTCCCCGGCCTGGAGGCCGAACTTGCCCCGCTCGCCCTTGACGCCCGGCACCTCGTCGAGCGTCGAGGCGTCCCGGCCGATCTGCGCGGTCCCGAAGCGGGCGTCGCCCACCAGGTCCTCGCCGTCGATGATCAGGTTGCTCGCGGTGACGTTGCCCGCGTCGCCGCCCGCCATCAGCTTGAACACCACCGTGCCGATCGGCGTCCTGACCTCGGCGGCCTGGCAGATGTCGGAGAGCGTCGCGTCGCCGATGCCGAGCAGCGCCACGGGGTGGCCCTTGCCGTCGACGTCCCGGTCGACCTGCACATAGCTCGACAGGCCCTGGCTGGTCAGCTTGCCCGAGGAGACCTGGAAACTGGTGCCGCTGACGGCGAAGGAGGCGGCGAGCGCGCCCTCGGCCATCACGGACGCCATCGCGCCGACCGCGAGGACCGCGGGCAGGGCGACGACGGCTGTCTTCTTCCAGTTGGTCCGGCCCTCGCGCAAGGATCTCTTCGCTGTGCTCACTGGGTCCTCCCGTACGTCGTCCGGTGCGTAAGGGGAGTGCGTGTGCGTAAGGGGAGCGCGTGTGCGTGAAGCGGAGCGCATGTGCGTGAAGCGGAGCGCGTGTGCGTAGGGGGAGTGCGCGGCAGAGCACCGCCGGGCCCGAGCAGATGCCTGCCGGGCCGGGCAGGCGGCAGCGGTCTGCCATACTGCGGCTGATCCTGAGGCAGTTGGAGACTAGGGCCGATATTGAATAATAGTCAACAGCGCGGTACCGATCGTTCCTCCGACGGGGACCGCCCGCAGGCGCGCGGCACCGACCGCTCCGTGGCGCGCCGCGCCGAACTCATCGTCATCGGCCGGAAGCTGTTCGCCGACACGTCCTACGACGCGCTGTCGATGGACGACATCGCGAGACACGCGCGCGTGGCCAAGGGGCTGATCTACTACTACTTCAAATCCAAACGCGGCTACTACCTCGCGATCATCGAGGACTCCGTCGCCGACCTGGTCGAACGCGCCGGCAGCGACACCGAGTTGCCGCCGACCCAGCGGGCGCACCGCACCATCGACGGCTATCTGCGCTACGCCGAGCACCATCAGGCGGCCTACCGCGCCATCGTCAGCGGCGGCGTCGGCTTCGACACCGAGGTGCACGCCATCCGCGACGGCGTGCGCGAGGCCATGATCGGCACCATCGCCGAGACGGCCTACGGCCACCGGGACATCCCGGCGCTGGTACGGGTGGCGCTGCTCGGCTGGCTGTGCAGCGTCGAGGGCGTCACGCTCGACTGGATCGGCACGAAGGACGGGCCGCTGGAACGCGACACCGTCCGGGACTTCCTGGTGCGTACGCTGCGTGCGACGCTCGGCGTCATCGAGGAGGTCGAGCCGTCGCTCCCCGCCCCGCCGCTCGACGACGCCCCGCCGCCGCGTCCGGGCGCGCGGGCATGACGAAGGGGCGGGAGCCCGCCGGCTCCCGCCCCCACGACTGCCGTGCGGCGACCGCTAGTTGATGGCCTTGATCAGCTCACCGTTGGCGGTGTCACCGCTGAGCTCCCAGAAGAACGTGCCTCCGAGGCCCTGCTGGTTCTTGTAGTTCATCTTCCCGCCGATGGTCGCGGGGGTGTCGTAGCTCCACCAGTTGGTGCCGCAGTGCGCGTACGCGGTGCCGCCGACCGTGCCGTTGGCCGGGCACTTGGTCTTCAGCTCCTTGTAGTCGTCGATGCCCTGCTCGTACTTGCCCGCGGCCGGGCCGGTCGCGGTGCCGCCGGGCGCCTTCTGGGTGACGCCGGTCCAGCCGCGGCCGTAGAAGCCGATGCCGAGGAGCAGCTTGTCGGACGGGATGCCGAGGCCCTTGAGCTTGGCGATCGTCGACTGCGAGTTCCACTCGGGCTTCGGGATGCCGGTGTAGGAGCTCAGCGGCGAGTGCGGAGCCGTCGGGCCCTTGGCCTCCCAGGCGCCGAAGTAGTCGTACGTCATCGGGTTGTACCAGTCGACGTACTGGGCGGCGCCCGCGTAGTCAGCGGCGTCGATCTTGCCGCCGGCGGCCGCGTCGGCCGGGATCGCGGCGGTCACCAGGTTCTTGGAACCGAACTTGGCGCGCACCGCCGACATCAGGTTCTTGTACGCGGCGCGACCGCTGGTGTCGCAGGTCAGACCGCAGGCGTTGGGGTACTCCCAGTCGATGTCGATGCCGTCGAAGACATCCGCCCACTTGGAGTTCTCGACCAGGTCGTAGCAGGACTGGGCGAACGCCGCCGGGTTCTGCGCGGCCTGCGTGAAGCCGCCCGACCAGGTCCAGCCGCCGAAGGACCACAGGACCTTCAGGTTCGGGTGCTTCTTCTTCAGCTTGCGCAGCTGGTTGAAGTTGCCGCGCAGGGGCTGGTCCCAGGTGTCCGCGACACCGTCGACGCTCTGGCCCGCGGTGTAGGCCTTGTCGGTCGCGGCGTAGGCGTCGCCCATCGTGCACTTGCCGCCCTGGACGTTGCCGAAGGCGTAGTTGATGTGCGTCAGCTTGTTGGCGGAACCGGACGTCTCGATGTTCTTGACGTGGTAGTTCCGGTCGTAGACGCCCCATTCGGTGAAGTAGCCGACCACGCGGGAGCCCGCTTTGGCGTCGGCCTCGGCGGTGGTCGCCCTGGCGGCACCGGCGCTCTGGTCGGCGGCCGCGGTACCCGCGCCGGCGAGCAGACCCGCGCCGAGCACGGCACAACAGGCGGTGGCCAGGAGCGCCCTGAAGCGGGCGCGGGGACGGTTGAGCTGTGGCATCGCAGTCTCCTCGTGGGGGGAGAGGGGAGCATGTGGGGGTGGTGCTGTCCTGCGGACCTGCGAACTCCTTCGCGCCCTTGCGCCGGGTGCCGGACGGCCGCCCCCGGATCCCGTCAACGGGCCGTGAGCAGTCGTGCGGTGAATTGGCATGAACGCGAAGACGTCTTGTGCCGCTGGACTCTAGAAGGACTAGACCAATGCGTCAATGGTTCGGACCAATTCCCTCCGCATAGCCGGTTCGGGCCACGCAACCGGACACAGCTCGATGAAGATCAGCCGGACAGCCGTTGAACCCGTGACGCCGTGCCGCCGATCGGGCATACTCAACGCGCCACAGCCGCTGGTCAGCCGCTTCCGCGACCCGGAAGGACAGCATCGGCGTGGCAGTGTCCCCGGCGGCGGCGCCACACCCTGAGCGCGAGTCCGCTGAAGCGCCCGAACAGGGAGAGGAGAGCGCCATGCCTGAGGGATCCGCACAGCCGGTCGAGCGTCATCTGCCCACCGAGGAAGCCCGTGATCTGTTCGCGCTCGTGCGAGAACTGATCAAGGGCGAGATCGTGCCACGCGCGGCCGAGGAGGAGGAAGCGGGCCGCTTCCCCCGCGAACTCTTCACCCTGCTCTCCGAGTCCGGCCTGCTCGGCCTCCCCTACGACTCCGGTTTCGGCGGCGGCGACCAGCCGTACGAGGTGTACCTCCAGGTCCTGGAGGAGCTCGCCGCCGCACGTCTGACCGTCGGCCTCGGCGTCAGCGTCCACTCCCTCGCCTGCCACGGGCTCGCCGGGTACGGCACCAAGGAGCAGCAGACCGCACACCTCCCCGACATGCTCGGCGGCGGCCTCCTCGGTGCCTACTGCCTGTCCGAGCCGTCCTCCGGCTCCGACGCCGCCTCGCTGCGCACCAAGGCCGTGCGCGAGGGCGACGAGTGGATCATCACGGGTACGAAGGCGTGGATCACCCACGGCGGCATCGCCGACTTCTACACGGTCCTGGCCCGCACGGGCGGCGAGGGCGCGCACGGCGTCACGGCCTTCCTGGTGCCCGGTGACGCCGAGGGGCTCACGGCCGCGGCGCCGGAGAAGAAGATGGGCATGAAGGGCTCGCCGACGTCCCAGCTGCACTTCGACGGCGTACGGGTGCCCGACACGCGGCGCATCGGCGAGGAGGGGCAGGGCTTCGCGATCGCGCTCTCGGCGCTCGACTCGGGGCGGCTCGGCATCGCGGCGTGCGCGATCGGCGTGGCCCAGGCGGCACTCGACGAGGCGCTGACGTACGCCACGCAGCGGCGGCAGTTCGGGCGGCCCATCGCGGACTTCCAGGGGCTGCGCTTCATGCTCGCGGACATGGCGACGCAGATCGAGGCGGGCCGGGCCCTGTATCTCTCGGCCGCCCGGCTGCGGGACGCGGGCAGGCCGTTCTCCAAGCAGGCGGCGATGGCCAAACTCCTGTGCACGGACACCGCGATGAAGGTGACGACCGACGCCGTCCAGGTGCTCGGCGGCTACGGCTACACGGCCGACTTCGCCGTGGAGCGCTATATGCGCGAGGCCAAGGTCCTTCAGATCGTCGAGGGGACGAATCAGATCCAGCGCATGGTCATCGCGCGTCATCTCGCGGGGCCCGAGACGCGCTGACACCGACTGCGGTGACGGCCTGCGGGGTTCCCGGGGTGCCCGGGGAGCCTGGGGCTCGCTGGGTTCCCGAGGTGCCCTGGATGACGGGGACGACGGAGGTGGCGACCCGTACCGGACGGAACGGCTGGGCGGGGTCCTGCGCGGGTGGGTTGCCCCGGTCCGCTTCCGGCAGGGCGGCCTGGCGCCGATCGGGCGTGAGGGCCTGGTCGCGGCTCGGGGCGAGGGTCCGGGCACGGTCCGGGGCGAGGGTCCGGGCACGGTCCGGGGCGAAGGCTTGGTCGGGGCTGGGCGTGAGGGCTTGTTCGCGGCTGGATGCGAAGGCTTGGTCGCGGCTGGGCGCGAAGGCCTGGCTCCGGTCCGGTCCGGCCGTCCGGCTCCGGTGCGGCCCTGGTGCCTGGCTGTGGTCCGGCCTGGGTGCCTGGCTGTGGTCCTGACCGAAACCGTGCTCCCGGTCCTGCGCGTACCCGGGCGCGTACCGGTGCTGCGGGTCCGTCCCGTACCGGGCGGTCTCGCCTCCCCCGTACCGGGCGGTCTCGCCCGCCCCGAAACGGGTGGCTCCGCCCGTCCCGTACCGGGCCTCCCCGCCCGTCCCGTACGGGTTGTCCCTGCCCGCGTCGTACCGGGCGGCGTCCCCGCCGGCGCCGTACCGGCTCTGTTCGCCCGCACCGAAGGTGCCGTAACGGGCGGCCCCGCCGGTGCCGAACCACGGTTCCCCGCCCGCCCCGAACGGCGGCGCGTCCGCGCGGCCGCCGAACTGTCCGTCGCGGACGGTCGGCGCCGCGAGCCGTACCCACTCCGGGTCGTGGCGTCCGGGCAGCGTACGGCCGCGCTCGGACCAGACGCACAGCAGGGCGCGGTAGATGGGCGGGTCCTGGGGAACGGGGGCCGGCTGCGGAGGAGGAGGGACGGAAGAGGTCTGTTGGGGGTACTGGGGCGGCTGTGAATGATGCGGCGGCTGCGTGTAATGGGTGTACTGGGTGTACTGAGGCCGGTAGGGAACCGATTCTGCGGCGGTGGGAGCGGGAGCGAGCTGGTGCCTGCGGTGGCCCGCCGGAGCGTGCGTGGGGGTGGTCATGCCCGGCCAACGGACCGCGCCGTGAGCAGGTCACCGTCGGGTCGAATCGTGCGTGCGTTCATGGCCCGTCCGGGCGCGGCGCAGGGGGCGCAGGGCTCCGGCGCCACCGGGCGCATTCGGACGGGCACGCGTCTGGCCCCCGCACGGCGACTGACGTACCGTCACCTCCACGCCGGGCCCCGCCGCGTTCCGCGCGGTGCAGGATCCCGCGCGTCCAGGGAGGTGCGCCGTGCCGCAGGACCGTCCCGTACCGCTCGACGAGTACCCCGTCCACCAGGTCCCGCTGTCGATGAAGCACGTCGCGACCGGCGACCGGAACGCCTACGACCGCTGCGTCTTCCAGGTGTTCGACCACGGGGGCCGGGCGCTGCTCGTCCTCGGCCTCGGGGTCTATCCGAACACAGGCGTCATCGACGCCTACGCCACCCTGCGCACCGGCGATACGGTGCACGCCGTACGGGCCTTCGACGCCCTGGGTGAGGACCGCATGAACCTGGCGGTGGGCCCGCTGCGCGTCACCGTCCTCGAACCCCTGCGCAGACTCCGCCTGACCTGCGAAGCAGACCCGGAACAACCGGATTCGCCGACGTACGACATCGAGTGGACCGCCGCCTTCCCGGCGCTGTGGGAGCCGCACCACGTCCAGCGCCGCGGCGACCGCCTCACCCTCGAAGGCCGGCGCTTCGTGCAGGCGGGCGACTGCTCCGGGACCATCCGTACCGGCGGCGAGGACATCGCCGTGACGGCGGGGGAGTGGACGGCGACCCGCGACCGCAGCTGGGGCGTGCGGCCGATCCCGGGTGAGGAGAGCGGCAGGCTCGGCGAGGAGTTCCCGGCGGAGGGCTTCCACTGGATCTGGTGCCCGGTGCGCTTCGACGACCGCTTCCTGATGATCGTCACCCAGGAGGACGCGGACGGCTACCGCACCCTCAACGACGCCACCCTCGTCCGCCCCGGCCGGCCCGACCGCCAACTCGGCTGGCCGCGCGCCGACATCACCTACCGCTCGGGCACCCGGCACGTCGTGCGCGCCGTCGTCCACCTCACCGACCCCGCGACCCACAAGCCCCTGGAACTGGGCGTCGAGTCGCTGACGTCCCTGCCCCTCGCCGTCGGCGCCGGATATCCGCCCGCCGACGACTGGCAGCACGGCACCTGGCGGGGCCGCGGCTGGGTCGACCGGCGCACCTACGACCTCGCGGACCCGTCCGTGCACCCGCTCGCCGGGTACGGCGTCGTCGACCACGCGGCCCGCTTCACCCTGGACGGCCGCGTCGGCCACGGCGTCTTCGAGCACGGCAGCTTCGGCCGCCACGACCCGAGCGGCTTCACCGGTTTCGGCTCGGTGGCCCCCTGAGCGCGCCGGGCCCTCGACTCCGACGGCCGCCGACGTCGACGTAGACGTAGACGTAGACATCGACGTCCCTTGGGTCCGACGGCCCCCTGAGCGACGTCCGCAGCGGGCCGGAAGCCGGGAGGAGCACGGACCATGACCACGGAACCCACGCCACCGCGGCAGCCGCGGCCCGCGCCGCGCACGACCACCCGGGACCCGGCGGAGGTCGCCCGCCGTCTGACGGACTGGCTCGACGCCCGGCTGCCGGGCGCGCAGGTGTCCGGCGTGTCCGTGCCCGAGTCCAACGGCATGTCCAGCGACACGCTGCTCTTCGACATCGAGCACCCCGAACCGCCGCTGCGGCGCTGCGCGTTGCGGCTCGCCGCCGACCCGGACGCGTACACCGTCTTTCCCGTGTACGACATGGAGCGCCAGTACCGCACCATGCGGCTGGTCGCCGAGCACACCGACGTGCCGGTACCGCGCGTGCTGTGGCTGGAACGGGACCCGGCGCCGCTCGGTGCCCCGTTCTTCGTCATGGAGCGGGTCGCGGGGCGGGTGCCGCCGGACGTCATGCCGTACACGTACGAGGGCAACTGGCTGTACGAGGCGAGCGACACCGAACGCGCACGCCTGGAGGACGCCACGGTCGGCGTCCTCGCGCACCTGCACGACCAGGTCCCGGCCGCCGCGGCCGGATTCCTCGCGCTCCCGGGCGAGGGCAGCGCGCTGCGGCGGCACGTCGCCTCGCAACGGGCCTACTACGCCTGGGTCGTCGAAGGGCTGCCGCGCTCACCGCTCGTCGAAAGCGCTTTCGCGAAACTCGGCGAACTGTGGCCGCGCGACGAGGGCGCGCCGGTCCTCAGTTGGGGCGACGCCCGCATCGGCAACGTCGTCTACGACGGCTTCGAGCCCGCCGCCGTGCTCGACTGGGAAATGGCGGCCCTGGCCCCGCGCGAGGTCGACATCGGCTGGACCGTCTTCCTGCACCGGTTCTTCCAGGACCTCGCCGTGGGCTTCGGGCAGCCGGGCCTGCCGGACTTCCTGCGCCGCGACCGGATCGAGGCCCGCTATGCGCGCCTCACCGGCCATCAGCCCCGTGACATGGACTTCTACATCCTGTACGCGGCGCTGCGGCACGCCGTCGTCATGCTCAGGGTCGCCTACCGCCAGGTGCACTTCGGCGAGGCGACGGTGCCGGAGGCCCCGGAGGGCCCGGACACCCTGATCCTGCACCACGACCGGCTCGCGGCCATGGTGCAGGGCGACTTCGGGTGAGGGGCGCTGCCGGGGGTCAGGCCGCCGCGCGGCCGGACTGCCGGGGCACGCGGATCGGGCGCGAACCGGGGCCGCCCACGTGCGAGAACGGCTGCGTGCGCCAGTCGAGGCCCTGAGGCAGCGTCAGGAGCAGCGCGGTGTCCTGCTCCTGGGCCTCCAGGGACTCGTCCGCGGGCTCCGCCTCGGCCGCCGGGCGGCCGGTGCCCGCACAGACGGTGAGTCCGAACGGGTTCCACGGTGTGGCGCACAGCGCGTGCTCGGGCAGGACGTCCTCGTCCGCCAGGAGCGCGATGGTCTTGGCGCAGTCCGGGCAGATCACGCGGTACATCTCGAAGGTGTCGTACGCGTCGGGCTCGTCGTCGGCGATGTCCGTCTGTTCGACGCCCTCCGGGGCGGGCTCGAGCTCGACGGACTGCTCCTTGCGGCGCGCGGAACGATCGGGGCGCTTCAGGTTCTGCATGGGAATCTCCCCCTCGGGTGGGCCGACCAGGCACTGCGGCCTCGACCACAGCAAGCACTTCCCGTCCGGTCCTGGGGGTAATCGCTCCTGCCCGATGGACACGGCCACAGGCCTGTGGCGTTCGTCACATGCCGGATGAAGATGCCGTTCCGCGCGGGGGTGGGCGCCGGGGCGCGCGGGCGATGATCGAGCGACCCTCCACCGGGGCGCGAGCGTCGGAGGGTGCCGCTTGCGCCGCTCAGGTATCGGTGAGGATCAAGGGACCTGTAGGTTCTGCGCATGGAGGAGCTGGACCGACAGATCGTGCAGCTGCTCGTCAAGGACGGGCGGATGAGCTACACCGACCTGGGCAAGGCCACGGGCCTGTCCACGTCAGCGGTGCACCAGCGGGTGCGCCGCCTCGAGCAGCGCGGGGTGATCCGCGGATATGCCGCGGTCGTCGACCCCGAAGCCGTCGGCCTGCCGCTCACGGCGTTCATCGCGGTGAAGCCGTTCGACCCCAGCGCGCCCGACGACATCGCCGAGCGGCTCGCCGGCGTGCCCGAGATCGAGGCCTGCCACAGCGTCGCGGGAGCGGAGAACTACCTGCTCAAGGTCCGGGTCGCGACCCCGCACGAACTGGAGAACCTGCTGGCGAGGCTACGCACGCTCGCCGGTGTCTCCACGCACACCACGGTCTGCCTGTCCACGCCGTACGAGGCGCGCCCGCCGCGGATCTGACCCCGCGGGTCTGACCCCGCGGGCCAGCGGGGGGTCCGTGGATCCGCCGGGGACCCCGCGGGCGGCCCGCGCGCGTCCAGGCGCGAGACTGGTCCCCATGAGCGAGCGCACCACGCCCGAGAGCGGGCACCGCACCGTCCTGCTGCGCGGCGGAGAAGTCCACAGCCCCGCCGATCCCTTCGCGACCGCGATGGTCGTCGAGCGGGGGCATGTCGCCTGGGTCGGTTCCGAGGGTGCGGCCGACGCCTTCGCCGATGGCGTCGACGAGACCGTCGACCTGGAAGGCGCGCTGGTCACCCCGGCCTTCACCGATGCCCATGTGCACACCACGGCCACCGGCATCGCGCTCATGGGCCTCGACCTCTCGCGCGCCCGGAACCTGAACGACGCGCTCGTTCTCGTACGCGAACACGCTGCCGCACGACCGCACGACCGGGTGCTGCTCGGCCACGGCTGGGACGCCGCCCGCTGGCCCGGCGGCAGGCCGCCCACGCGCGCGGAGCTCGACGAGGCCACCGGCGGGCGCCCGCTCTATCTGACGCGCATCGACGTGCACTCCGCCGTCGCCACCACCGCGCTCCTCGACCTCGTGCCGGGGATCACCGAGAAGGCCGGGTTCCACGCGGACGCGCCGCTGACCGCCGACGCGCACCACGCCGTCCGTGCCGCGGCGCACGCGGCCGTGACAGCCGTGCAGCGGCGCGAGGCGCAGCAGGCCGCGCTCCGGCACGCCGCGTCGCTCGGCATCGGATCGGTGCACGAGTGCGGGGGCCCCGCCATCTCCGACGAGGACGACTTCACGGCACTGCTCGCCCTCGCGGCGGCGGAGGCGGGCCCGCGCGTCGTCGGCTACTGGGCCGAGCAGGGGCCCGAAGGCGTGGCCCGCGCACGGGAGCTGGGCGCGGCGGGCGCGGCCGGTGACCTCTTCGTGGACGGGGCGCTCGGTTCACACACGGCATGGCTGGGCGAGTCGTACGCCGACGGGGGCGCCGGGACGGCCGGAACCGCGGTCCACGGGGGCGCCGGGGCGGCGGGGGCCGGCGCCGGAACGGCCGGGTCCGCGGCCGAGGGGCGGCCGTGCGGGGCGTCCCACGGAAACGCGTACCTGACCGCGGGCGACGTCGCCGCGCACGTGACGGCGTGTGCGGAGGCGGGCATGCAGGCAGGTTTCCACGCCATCGGGGACGCCGCCGTGGCGGCCGTCGTGGAGGGCGTGCGCGCGGCGGCCGGGACGGTGGGGCTCGCCCGGGTGCGCGCGGCGCGGCACCGCGTCGAGCACGCCGAGATGCTCACCCCCGAGACCGTCGCCGCCTTCGCCGAACTCGGCCTCACCGCGTCCGTGCAGCCCGCCTTCGACGCGCTGTGGGGCGGCGACGAGGGCATGTACGCGCAGCGCCTCGGCCCCGGACGAGCCCGCTCCCTCAACCCGTACGCGGCCCTCCTGCGCGCCGGTGTTCCGCTGGCCTTCGGCTCCGACAGCCCCGTCACGCCGCTCGACCCCTGGGGCACCGTCCGCGCCGCCGCCTTCCACCGCACGCCGGAGCACCGGGTGTCCGTGCGGGCCGCGTTCACCGCCCACACGCGGGGCGGCTGGCGGGCCGTGGGCCGTGACGACGCGGGCACCCTGGTGCCCGGCGCCCCCGCCGACTACGCCGTGTGGCGCACCGGGGAACTCGTCGTCCAGGCCCCCGACGACCGGGTCGCCCGCTGGTCCACCGATCCGCGCTCCGGCACCCCCGGCCTGCCCGACCTCGCCCCCGGCTCCGAACTGCCCGTATGCCTGCGGACCGTGGTCGGGGGCCGGACGGTATTCGTACGGCCTAACGAGTGATGTCAGGGGTGCGGCGCGGCTCCGAACGGGGCCACACGGCGCGTCGCCCGGCCCCGGCACCTCGCCACTGACCTGCTGATCTACGCAAACATCGCAGGTCAAACGGCTATTGACAGACGTCCGTCGTCGGCGGGTAGTTTCGGCCGCGTCCACCACAGGACGTCCGACCGGCGACCCTGCCCACAAGCGTCGAACGCCGCTGGATCATGGGCGGTGCGCCAACCGGCGCTCCGCCGCTGGGAGCCAGGTCCAGCGTCCTCGACGCGTCGGCGCGGGAACGCAGCCGCCGGAAGGGGGCCGTCCCTCCTGCTCCCCGGAGCTCGGGGGAGGTGCGACCCGGATGGGGCCCGGACGCTCAGTAGACAACGGCACTCGGTCGATCCGCAGCCAGCGGGTCCCAGGCCGGCCCGAAGGGCGCCGGGCCCGATCCGCAGTATCGCTCCTCCGCGCCGCCCCTTTCGTACCGCGCCGTCGCAACACCCCAGGCCCGGCCCACTATGGTGGTCCCCTGCGTACGAACGAAGGGGCAGCAGTGAGCAACGGCGGCGGGATCAGCGAAGCAGCGGACGCGGGGCGCCGGTTCGGCCCGCTCGGCCGGGCCTTGGTGATCATCCCGACCTACAACGAGGCGGAGAACATCCAGGCGATCGTCGGCCGGGTGCGCACCGCCGTGCCCGACGCGCACGTCCTCGTCGCCGACGACAACAGCCCCGACGGCACCGGCAAGATCGCCGACGAGCTCTCGGTCGACGACGAGCACGTCCACGTGCTGCACCGCAAGGGCAAGGAGGGCCTCGGCGCCGCCTACCTCGCGGGCTTCTCCTGGGGCCTGGAGCACGGCTACGGCGTCCTGGTCGAGATGGACGCCGACGGCTCCCACCAGCCCGAGGAGCTGCCCCGCCTGCTCACCGCCCTCAAGGGCGCCGACCTGGTGCTCGGATCGCGCTGGGTGCCCGGCGGCCGGGTCGTGAACTGGCCCAAGTCCCGCGAGTTCCTCTCCCGCGGTGGCTCCACCTACTCCCGGCTGCTCCTCGACGTGCCGGTGCGCGACGTCACCGGCGGCTACCGCGCCTTCCGCCGCGAGACCCTGGAGGGCCTCGGCCTCGGCGACGTGGCGTCCCAGGGCTACTGCTTCCAGGTCGACCTGGCCCGCCGCGCGATCAAGGCGGGCTACCACGTCGTGGAGGTGCCCATCACCTTCGTGGAGCGGGAACTCGGCGACAGCAAGATGAGCCGCGACATCGTCGCCGAGGCGCTGTGGCGGGTCACGGCCTGGGGGGTGCGGGAGCGGGTCGGCAAGGTGCTCGGGGGCAGGGGGGCCTCCGGGGGCCCCGGGGTGTCCCGGGCGGGTGGAGCGGCTGCTGGAGCGACGGCAGCTGAAGCGACGGCAGCTGGAGCGGCTGCTGGTGACGGTCGTGCGGCCGAGGCTGCTGCTGAGCCCCGTGCGGTCGCGCCGTCCGGCGAGCCCCGTGCGGCCGAGGCCGCTGATGAGCCCCGTGCGGCCGAGGCTGCCGCTGACTCCCGTGCGGTCGAGCCGTCCGCCGAGCCCCGTGCCGTCGCGCCGTCCGTCGAGCCGGGGGCGGTCGATCCGTCGTCCGACGGCCGGGAGCCCGGAGCGCCGGGCGACCCCCGGTAATGGTCACCCGCCCCGGTAATGATCACCCACTTACGCAGGCCTGAGCCGGGGCCAGGCACACTGGGGGCATGACGACTGGCGCACCGCCTCCCACTCAGCCCGCCCGGCCCCGGCGCTCCCGGGTGCTCCGGTTCCTGCCGCTCGGCCTCGTCGCGTGGCTGGTCCTGGAGATCTGGCTGCTGACCGTCGTGGCGGGCGCCGCCGGCGGGCTGACCGTGTTCCTGCTCCTGGTGGCGGGCCTCGTGCTCGGCTCCCTGGTCATCAAGCGGGCCGGGCGCCGCGCCTTCAAGAACCTGAGCGAGGCGCTGCAACAGCAGCAGAGCGGGGCCGCCGCGGCCACGGAGGGCTCCGGGGGCGGTGGCGCGTGGACCATGCTCGGCGGGCTGCTGCTGATCCTGCCGGGCCTCGTCTCCGACGCGCTCGGCCTTCTGCTCCTGCTGCCGCCGCTCCAGAAGGCTCTCAGCCGACGGGCGGAGCGGGCCTTCGAGCGCAAGGTGCGGGAAGCCGCTGCGGCCGCTCCCGGGGGGTTCGGGGGCGCGTTCCAGCAGGCTCGGATGCGGCATCCCGACGGCAAGGTCGTCCAGGGCGAGGTCGTCCGCGAGGACCAGCCGCCGGGGCCGGGGCCGACGCCCGGGCGGGGCTCGGACGATCCGCAGCTCCCGCGCTGAGCCGGGCCCGCGCGGGGCGCCCCAGGCCCGCCCCTTTCCCGTCACCAGGGGCGCTGCGCCCCCTGGACCCCAGCCCTGTCGGCGCTTCGCGCCTCGTCATCAAACGCCGGACGGGCTGAAAGATCTTCGCCGCACCGGAAGAAATCGCCGCACCGGCGAAGTATCCAGCCTGTCCGGCGATTGAGGACGAGGCGCGAAGCGCCGATACGGGTCCCGGGGCAGAGCCCCGGGACAGCGACACACGACGAGGGCGGGCCCACTGCAACAGCAGTGGGCCCGCCCTCGTCGTGCTTCCGCTCCGCGGTCCAGCGCGCCTACGCGGACTTGCGGCTGTCGCGCGGATGCACCGCAATATTCATCGCACCGGACCGGAGAACCGCCAAGCGCTCCTCGAGGACCTCTTCGAGTTCCTCGCGGGTGCGGCGCTCCATGAGCATGTCCCAGTGCGTACGCGCGGGCTTGCCCTTCTTCTCCTCAGGTCCGTCGCCGTCCACGAGAAGTGCTTGGGCCCCGCAGACCTTGCACTCCCACTCCGGCGGGATCTCCGCCTCCACCGAGAACGGCATCTCGAAACGATGTCCGTTCTGGCATGCGTACTCCACGGCCTGGCGCGGGGCCAGGTCGATGCCGCGGTCGGTCTCGTAGCTGGTCACCACGAGGCGCGTGCCGCGAAGAGCTCGCTCACTCATGAATCGTGCCTCCCGGGCTTGTCGCCCACAGGACAGGTGTCGCTGTCGTCGTCATCCGGTCAACGTCCGGTCGGCGGTAAAGATTCCCGTTCAGGGTCATGCGTCGCCGTCGTATGCCGCCCCTTGTTGTACCCACCAGCGCCCGGTTTGTCACATCTGGCAGCAGATGTCACCCAGCGCTTCCGAATCCTCAGCGCGCAGTAACGGTCCGCCTGGCAGGCCAAACGCGTACACTACCGTTCTTCGCCGCCAGAAGCTAAATCCGGTCGGGAACCGGGTTGCCCGCGTCGCGCACCGCACGCCGTACGGGTACCCGCGCAAGCAGGGCGAAACCGATCAAGAAGAACACCGCCAGGGACATGATCGCGTCCCGGTACGAGCCCGTGAGCTGGTAGGTCAGGCCGAAAATCAGCGGGCCGAGCCAGGCCATGCCCCGGTCGCTGACCTCGTACGCCGAGAAGTACTCCGCTTCCTTGCCGGGCGGTACGAGATGCGAGAAGAGGGACCGGGAGAGGGCCTGGGTGCCGCCGAGGACCAGACCGATGCCGACGGCCAGCACGAAGAACCACACCGGCGCCCCCGCGGGCAGGAAGGACCCGGCGCCGATCGTCACGGTCCAGGCGACGAGGGAACCCAGGATGGTCCGCTTGGCCCCGTGGGTACGGGCGAGCCTGCCCATCGCGAGCGCGCCGGCCACCGCGAGCACCTGCACCAGGAGCACCGCCACGATCAACGTCGACTGGCCGAGCCCCAGCTCCTCCGAGCCGTACACGGACGCCTGCGAGATCACCGTCTGCACACCGTCGTTGTAGACGAGGTAGGCGAGGAGGAACGCGAGCGTGTGCGGGTGGCGGCGCATGTCGCGCACCGTCGCGGCGAGCTGCCCCCAGCCGTGGCGCGGGGCCGCCGCCGAGGGCTCCTTCGCGCGGTCGCGCAGCCGCCGCAGCGGTACGAGCGTGAACGCGCCCCACCACACGCCCGCCGACGCCAGGCAGATCCTGACGGCGGTCGCTTCGGAGACGCCGAACGTGTCGTGGGCCAGGAACAGCACGAGGTTCGCCATCAGGACGAGCGCACCCGACGCGTAGCCGAAGGCCCAGCCCCGCGCGGACACCGCGTCACGCTCCTCCGGAGGCGCGATCTGCGGCAGGTAGGCGTTGTAGAGCACCATCGACACGGCGAGCGAGGCGTTGGCGACGATCAGGAGCAGGCCGCCCAGGAGATAGCGGTCGCCGTCCAGGAAGAACATGCCGGCGGTCGCCGCCGCCCCCAGGTAGGCGGCCGTGGCGAGGAGCGGCTTCTTGCGGCCCGTACGGTCGGCGGCGGCGCCCGCGAAGGGCATCACCAGGACCGACACGAGCACGGACGCCGAGACGGTGTACGCGAAGTACGAACCCGCGCTCACGGGGACGCCGAGCGGGTGCACGCAGCCGTCCGGATCGGCCGCGGACTTGGCTATCTCCGTGAGGTAGGGGCCGAGGAACACGGTCAGGACGCTCGTCGAGTAGACCGAGCACGCCCAGTCGTAGAAGTACCAGCCGCGCTGTTCGTACCGGCGGCGCAGCCGGGCGTCCGGGTCCTCGGCTGTCGTCGTACGCACGGTGTCGGTGCTCAAACCGTGATCCCTCGCTGTCGGTGCTCGTGCTCCAGGTGGCCAGATGGCCAGGTGGTGGCGGCCCCGGGAGTCCTGGCCGGTCCCGGGCCGCCGCGGCGCGCCGCTGTCGGTCCCGGTGGTCAGACCCAGGTCCCGCGGTCCTCGAGCACGTCGCGCAGCGTCTGGATGTGGTCCGTCATGATGCCATCGACGCCCAGGTCGAGCAGGGCGTGCATGCGAGCGGCGTCGTTGACCGTCCACACATGGACCTGGAGCCCGCGCGCGTGGGCGGTGCGCACGAAGCGGTGGTCGACGACCCGGACGCCCGACTGCGTCTCCGGCACCTGGGCGCACACCGCCGAGATCCTGGGGATGGCGGGCATCCCGAGGGAGCGCAGCCGCAGCCCCAGGACGCCGCGCGTCCCGAAGGACGTGGCAAGGCGTGGCCCCGCGACGCGCTGGGCGCGGGCCACGCGCGCCTCCGAGAACGAGCCGACGCAGACCCGGCCCCACGCGCGCGTGCGCTCCAGCAGGTCGAGGAGCGGCAACAGGGCGGGCTCCGCCTTGACGTCCACGTTCCAGCGGACGTCGGGGAACTCCTGGAGGAGGTCCTCGAAGAGGGGCACCGGTTCGCTGCCCGCGACCCGCGCGCGGCTCACCTCGCTCCAGGGGAGGTCCGCGATCCGCCCCGCGGCGTCCGTGACCCGGTCGAGCGTCGCGTCGTGGAAGGCGGCGAGCCTGCCGTCCGACGTGGCGTGCACATCCGTCTCGATGTACCGGTAACCGGCGTCGACGGCACGCCGGAAAGCGGTCACGGTGTTCTCCAGGCCGTCGGCCGCGCCGCCGCGGTGGGCGAAGGCGAGGGGGCCCGGATGATCGAGGTAGGGATGGCGTACGCGCGGGGTCACCGATGCAGTATCGCCTGCTCCGATGGCTCCGCGGCGGCCACCGTACGGCTCGCGGATGGAGCGGGCACGGCGAAGAGACGCAGGAAGAGCTGCGCGAGCGGGCCGATGGCCAGGGCGTACAGGACGGTGCCCACGCCGACGGTGCCGCCGAGCAGGAAGCCGGTGACGACCACCACGACCTCCACCATCGTGCGCATCAGGCGGATGGAACGGCCGGTCCGGTCGTGCAGGCCCGTCATCAGGCCGTCGCGGGGTCCGGGACCGAACCTGGCCGCTATGTAGAGGCCGGTCGCCACGCCGTTGAGGACGATTCCGGCGACCATCAGCGGGACGCGGACGCCGAGACCGTGCGCGTCGGGCACCAGGGCGAGCGTGCCGTCCATCGCCAGGCCGACGACGAAGACGTTCGACACCGTGCCGAGGCCGGGACGCTGGCGCAGCGGTATCCACAGCAGCAGCACCGCGGCACCGATGACGATCGACACGACGCCGATCGACATCCCGGTCCGTTCCGCCAGACCCTCGTGCAGTACGTTCCACGGCTCCAGGCCGAGGCCCGAACGCAGCAGGAGCGCGGAGCTCGCGCCGAACAGGGCGAGGCCGACGTAGAGCTGTACGAGGCGGCGCGCGAGGTGCCGCGGAGCGGAGCGACCTGGAGTCGGCGTCCCTGGAGTCGGCGTACTGGACAAAGGAAGCCCCCGTGGTGGTAGTGGCCTGGCTCATGACACTCTGTGGCGTGGCGCCAGGCGCCAACCATGGCCAATTCGATGAAGGTGGACTGGGATCATGGCTCAGTGGACATCGGCGGTGGGCTCAACCCAGCTCGCCCGGCTGCTCTCCTCCCAGCAGGCGCGTCCCGCGGGCGCGGGCACCCGCCGCCCGCCCGCGTACCGCGCCCTGGCCGACGGTATCCGCCTCCTGGTCCTGGAGGGGCGCGTTCCCGTGGCCGCCCGGCTGCCCGCCGAACGTGAGCTGGCCGTCGCGCTCGCCGTCAGCCGGACCACGGTCGCCGCGGCGTACGAGGCGCTGCGCACCGAAGGGTTCCTGGAGTCCCGCAGGGGAGCGGGCAGCTGGACCGCCGTACCGGCTGGCAACCCGCTGCCCGCGCGCGGCCTGGAACCCCTGCCCCCCGAAGCGCTCGGCTCGATGATCGACCTCGGCTGCGCGGCCCTGCCCGCCCCCGAGCCCTGGCTCACCCGTTCCGTCCAGGGCGCCCTGGAGGAACTCCCTCCCTACGCCCACACCCACGGCGACTACCCGGCGGGCCTGCCCGCGCTGCGCGCCATGCTGGCGGAGCGCTACACCGCGCGCGGGATACCGACCATGCCGGAGCAGATCATGGTCACCACCGGTGCGATGGGCGCCATCGACGCGATCTGCCACCTCTTCGCGGGCCGCGGCGAGCGCATCGCCGTGGAGTCCCCGTCGTACGCCAACATCCTCCAGCTCATGCGGGAGGCGGGCGCGCGCCTGGTGCCCGTGGCGATGGCCGAGGGCCTCGGCGGCTGGGACATGGACCGCTGGCGCCAGGTCCTGCGGGACGCCGCGCCGCGCCTCGCGTACGTCGTCGCCGACTTCCACAACCCCACCGGCGCGCTCGCCGACGACGACCAGCGCCGCCGCCTGGTCGACGCGGCCCGGCACGCGGGCACGGTCCTAGTCGTCGACGAGACCATGAGCGAACTCCGCCTCGACGAGGACCTGGAGATGCCGCGCCCCGTCTGCGGGTTCGACCCCGCCGGGTCCACCGTGATCACCGTCGGCTCGGCGAGCAAGGCGTTCTGGGCCGGTATGCGGATCGGCTGGGTGCGGGCCGCGCCCGACGTGATCCGCAGCCTCGTGGCGGCCCGCGCGTACGCCGACCTCGGCACCCCCGTCCTCGAACAGCTGGCCCTGAACTGGCTGCTCAGCACCGGTGGCTGGCAGCAGGCTGTCGACGTGCGCAGGGACCAGGCCCGCGACAACCGTGACGCACTCGTCGCCGCGGTCCGCCGCGAGCTGCCCGGCTGGGACTTCGACGTCCCGCGCGGCGGCCTGACGCTGTGGGTCCGCACCGGCGGCCTCTCCGGCTCCCGCCTGGCCGAGGTCGGCGAACGCGTGGGCGTACGCGTGCCCTCCGGGCCCCGCTTCGGCGTCGACGGGGCCTTCGAGGGCTATGTGCGCCTTCCGTTCACTGTCGGCGGCGCGGTGGCGGACGAGGCGGCGGCCCGCCTCGCCGCGGCGGCCCGCCTGGTGGAGTCGGGCACGGGCGGCACCCCCGAGGCGGAGGGGACACACGCCTTCGTGGCGTGAGACGCCCGCCCTCCGGCGCGCGCGGCGACGTTCTCAGCCCGTCCGGCGTTTGAGGACGAGGCGCGAAGCGCCGACAGAGCTGGGGTCCAGGGGGCGCAACGCCCCTGGTTACGGGAAGAGGGCGGGCCTGGGGCGCCCCGGGAAGGCCGACGGCCCCGGGCGCCTCACCCCTCGGCGACCGCCGCAGGCGCGAGCGAGGCGTCCGCCGAGGCCGCCCGCCCCGGAAGCAGGGCGAGGACGGCCCGGCGATGCGCGTCGCTGGTGGCGTCGTCGTACGGGTCGGGAGTCGCGGGAACCTGAAGACGGTGCACGGCACCGGCCCCGAGCCGGGCGTACCCCCGCCCCGCGGGCATGTCCCCCGCGGGAGTGGTGTGCGGCGCCGCCCCCAGCACGGCCTGGACCTGATCGAACGTGGCAGGACCGAGCACCACGCGCGCGCGGGTGTGCCGGTGCACGGCGTCACTGAGGGCGTCCAGGCAGTCGAGCTGGTCGGCCACGACGACGGTGACACCGGCGGCACGCCCGTGCCGCAGGGGCACCTGGAGCAGGTCCTGCGGATCCTGGTGCCCGTCGGCCGCGGCCAGATGACCGAGGACGCTGGGCCGGTCGATGACGATCCACAGCGGCCGCCTGGTGTCCTCGGGCGGCGGATGACCGGCCTGCCGGGCCCGGTTCGCCGCGATGAGGCGCCGCTCGGTCTCGTGCGCGGCCCACTCCAGGCTGGCGAGAGCCCCGGCGAGACCGCACTCGACGGCCAGCACGCCGTCGCGTCCGGCCAGGCACGCGTAGTCGGCGCTGCCGCTGCCCTCGACGACGACGACGTCGCCGTACTGGAGTGCCTGGAGGGCGACGGAGCGCAGCAGGCTCGTGGTGCCGCTGCCGGGCTGGCCGAGGACCAGCAGATGCGGCTCGGTGGAGCGGCTGCCGGTGCGCCACACGACGGGCGGCACGTCGCGCTGTGCGTCGCCGTCGGTCACGGGCAGGGTGCGCTGCACCCCGCTCGGGTCGGTGAAGCCGAGCACGGTCTCACCGGGAGCGGTGACGAAGCGCTGCGCGGCGATGTCGGTGGGCAGCGGCGGCAGCACGGTGACGGTGAGGGTGTTGCCCTCCTCGTCCCAGGTGAAGTGGTACTCGCGGCCGCGGCCCGACTTGGCGTGCAGGACCTGCTCGATCCGTGCCCGCGCGGCGGCCTCGCCGTCGGTGAAGTACGCGGGATAGCGCACCTCCAGACGCGAGACGCGGCCGTCGTCGTCGAACTCGTACGCCGTGAAGGCCTTGTCCCACTCGCCGCCGTGGGCGAACAGCGGACTGGGGTCGTCGGGGACGGAGAAGTACGGCACGAGCGCCTCGTAGAGCGACTGCAGGCGCTCGGACTGCGCGTCGTCCGGGCCGGAGGGGGCCGGCTCGGTGCGTTCGCGGCCGGTCCAGGCGGCCGCCCCCATCAGGCAGACGGCGGCGAGCAGCGGACCGTACGGCATCAGGACCACCACCAGGAACACGGACGCCACCAGGAACAGCAGGGGGCCGCGCCGGTCCTTGGGGGTCGCTGTCCACTTGCGCCGCCCGGCTCCCGCGAGGCGGCGCAACCCGCGTGTGATCGTGATCAGCGGGTGGAGGACGTCGGTGGCACCGTCGGCGGCCGACCGGGCCAGCTCGCGACTGCGCGCGAGGTGTTCCCGGCCCCGGGCGATCCGGTCGCTGCCGTTGCTCAGGATGCGGGGGAGAGGGCGCCGGTCCACGTCGGTCTCCTGGAGGTGGGGTGAAGGGCGAAGCCGTCAGAACTTGATGCCGCCGAGCAGGCTGGCGAGGCTCGCGCTGCCCGCCTTGATGCTCGGTGCGATGGCGGTGCCAGCCAGGAAGAACCCGAAGAGGGCGCAGACCAGGGCGTGGGACGCCTTGAGCCCGTCCTTGCGGAAGAAGAGGAAGACGATGATGCCGAGCAGTACGACACCGGAAATGGACAGGACCATGAGAGTTCTCCTGATCGAGGGGGACAGTCACCATGAGTTCTTCCAGGCTCACAGCATGTATCCATACGATAAAGGGTGCAATTGGGGTAAATTTCCGATATTTCACTCGAACGGCATGGCTCGCTGAGCCGGTCGCGCACGTCCGGAGGGGTGTCGAGGGCAGTGTCGAGACGGGTGTGCGTCCCCCGGTCGAGACGGGTGTCCGTCCCCCGGTGCGATCTTTGCCTCGGGCACGGTCGGTCATGTGCCGCGACGGGCAGTACCCTGTCGATTCACTCGTACGGCTGCACGGCCTGGGCAGCCCGCACGGCTGCGCGGCCGGTGGAGTTCGTGGAACCTGCCGGAGGAGTCGTACATCGGCTCACGTCGAGACTCACGTCGAGACGTGCGCCGAACCCCATGTCGAGACGCGCGTCGAGCCACACCGAAGCGCGAGAGCACCGAGCGCGAAAGGCGGTCATCACCATGAGCGAAGCCCTCGACCCCGAGGTCGTGGAGCTGGCGGGCAAGGTCTTCGATCTGGCGCGCGCGGGCGACACCGACGCGCTCGCCGCCTACGTGGACGCGGGCGTGCCCGTGAACCTCACCAACGACAACGGCGACTCGCTCCTCATGCTGGCCGCCTACCACGGCCACGCGGCGGCCGTACGGGCCCTGGTGGAGCGGGGAGCGGACGCCGACCGCGCCAACGACAAGGGGCAGACCCCCCTCGCGGGTGCCGTCTTCAAGGGCTCCGACGACGTGGTCCACGCGCTGCTCGACGGCGGCGCCGATCCGGCCGCGGGGACGCCGTCGGCGATCGACACCGCGCGCATGTTCGGCAAGGCGGAGCTGCTCGCCCTGTTCGGGGCCGCCTGAGCGGGGTACGCGACCTGGCGCGACGGGGGCGCCGGAAATGTGGTCGCGGCGGGCTGAACCGCTGGGTCATCATGACGACGTGATTCACGGACGCGACGTCGGGGCAGGTGTTGCCGCAGCGCGCGGACCGTGAGCGGCCCGGCCCCGGACTCCCCGTCCGGGACCCTCCCGGGTCACCGACGAGAGGCAGAGGAAGATGGTCTACAGCAAGCAAGAGACGGCGGGCGGCCCGACGTGTTGGCGCACGGCCAGGTAGTGCGGATTCCCCGGTTGCGTCGACGCTTGATGTGAGGCTGTTTCCCATGTTCGAACCGGTCATAGCGCCCAGCGGTACGCTGCTCGGCCTGCTCCAGCGGGGCCGCGGCGACGGCACGCTGCACGCGCTCACCGCACCGCGGTCGGAGGCGCTCTCCGCCCTGGACCACTGCGTGCTGCACGATCCGCGGCACGACTGGCAGGTGGAGAACCGCTCCCTGTACTACGCGCGGCTCTACCTCGACCTGAACGGCGAGCTCGGCGCCATCGAGCGCCATCTCTTCGACCCCGACGACGCGCACGACCCCGACGACACCCGTACGGGGCTCGCGCTGTCCGTGCTCGGCCACCTCGCCTCGTACGACAGGGCGGACGCCCTGCACCTGCTGCGCAGGTACGCGGAGCACGGCGCGAACTGGGCCTGGGCGCTCGACGAGCTGGCCCTGCGCGACGACGACGCCGGACTGCGCGCCCTCGCGGGGCCCGTGCTGGCCAGATTCCCCACCGACGCGGAGGGCGAGGCCGAACTGGCCGTCGCCGTCCGCGACGCCTTCGAACCCAGGCCCTGGCGCCTGTGGGCGGAGGATCCGCGCCCCGAGATCGGCGCCCGCGTGCGCGCCGCCGCCGAACGGGGCTCCTTCGACCGCTGGCAGCGGCAGCTCGCCCCCTCCGGGCCGCGCCCCGGCTGGAGCGTCCAGGCCGTGCTCGCCTGGGCCCAGGAAGGCCTGGAGCGGGGTGCCGCGCTGCATGTGCCGGCCGCCCGCTGTCTCGCCGCCGTCGCCGGACCCGAGGACCGCGCCGACATACTGGACGCGGCGCGGCACGGCACGGACGGGGCGCGCGGCACGGCCTTGCGCTACCTGGCCGATGTGCACGACCCCGATGTGCTCGACCTCCTCGAAGAAGCGGCGCAGAGCCCGTCACGGGTCGTCGTCGACATCGCCGCCGAGACCTTCGAGCGGATGCGGTCCGTCGCCGCCGTCGAGCGCGCTCGGCAGTGGGCGGGGCGCCCCGACACGCTCGGCGCCGCCGCCGGACGCATGCTCGCCTGCCGGGGCGGCGCCCAGGACAGCAGGCTCGTACTCGCCGCGCTCCGCGAGGAAGTGCGCGGGGAAGGCCCCGACGCGCCGACCCTGTGGCCGCTCGTCGACGGCGCGGGACGCCTCGGCATCGGCTGCGCGGCGCCCGTCCTGCGCCATGTCTACCGCGAGACCGCCTCCTCCCACCTCAGGGGCCGCGCCGCCCGCGCCCTTGCCGCCACCGATCCCTCGTTCGCCGCGGGGTTCGCCGTCGAGTGCCTGTGGGACTGCGAGGAGTCCACCCGCGAAGTCGCCGCCCGGCACGCAGAGACCGGTGACGCCCGCGTCGTGAACCGCCTCCGGCGGCTCGCCGCGGATCCCGCCGAGGAGGACGACGTGCAGTCGGCGGTGCGCAGCCGGATCGGTCCGGACGCGCCCGCTGTGTGAGCACGTCGGTCCGCTGAGCGGGTTACGCGTGTCCGTTGCTGCGGGGGCGGGCCGGGGCGACTTCCGGCCCGCCCCCGGGGGGTGTCGGTCCGGCGTTGGTGTGGTGGCGCGGCCCTGGCTCCTGGTCGTTGGTGTGGTGGTGCGGCCTCGGGGCGTCGGTCCGGTCCGCCGCGATGCTCCGGCCTTGTGGCGGTGGTCCGACCCCGCGGGCGGGGGCCATCCCCGCGGCACTGGTCCGGCCTTGCGGAGCGGAACGCTCATGGGACGTTCCTCAGCCGGAAAGATCCACGTTGACGTGGGCACGCCCCGTCTGACGACAACACCCGTATGCGTGTCGTCATCGTCACCGAATCCTTCCCGCCGGACATCAACGGCGTGTCGCACTGCGCCCTGCAGACCGCGCGACAGCTCGTCGCCCGCGGTCACGAACCCCTCGTCGTCGCCCCGGCCACCGCCGCCGCAACCGACGCGGACCTCCTCTCCCCGTGCCCGGTCGTGCGCGTCCCCTCCCTGCCCCTCCCCGGATACCCGCAGGTCAGGGTCGCACTGCCGAGCCGCCGGCTGGCCTCGGCACTGAGCGCGCACCGGGCCGACCTCGTCCATCTGGCGAGCCCGTTCGTCCTCGGCGTACGCGGGATGGCCGCCGCGGCGCGCAAGGACATCCCCACCGTCGCCGTCTACCAGACCGACCTCGGCGGCTACGCGCGTACCTACATGGGCATGGGCGAGGCCGCCGCGTGGCGGCGCATCCGCGCGGTGCACGCTGCCGCCGACCGCACCCTCGCGCCCTCCACCGCCGCCCTCACCGACCTGGTCTCGCACGGTGTGCCCCGGGTGCGGCTGTGGCCGCGTGGCGTGGACACCGACCGCTTCCGGCCCGACGCCCGGGACCCCGCGCTGCGGCGCGCACTCGCCCCCGACGGCGAACTGATCGTCGGCTACGTCGGCCGGCTCGCCCCCGAGAAGCACATCGAGCTCCTGGCCGGGGTGTGCGGCCTCGACGGCGTCCGTGTCGTGGTCGTCGGGGACGGTCCGAGCGCGGGCGCCCTGCGTACGACACTGCCGCATGCGACGCTGCTCGGGCGCCGCACCGGCGACGAACTCGCCCGCATCTTCGCCTCGCTGGACGTCTTCGTGCACACCGGGCCCCTGGAGACCTTCTGCCAGACCGTGCAGGAAGCCATGGCCAGCGGTGTGCCCGTGGTCGCGCCCGCCGTCGGCGGCCCCCTCGACCTCGTGGTCCCCGGCCGGACCGGCAGCCTCGTGGCACCCGGCGACGCCGCCGCCGTACGTGACGCCGTCTGGTCCATGGCCGCCGACCCCGGCCTGCGGGCCGCGTACGGCGTCGCGGGCCGGGCCGCCGTTCAGGCGCGGACCTGGGACGCCGTGGGGGACCAACTGATCGGGCACTACGAAGACGTGCTTGCGGAGAGGACGGCGGTGGCGGCATGAGCGGGGGGCTCGGCACGGGGCGGTCGGATGCGGCGGTCGGGGTGGCGGGGGTGGTCGGGGCGATCGGGGTGGCTGCGGTGGCCGGGGCGAGCGGGGTAGCCGGGGCGTCCGGAGCGACCGAGGCGATCGGGGTGACCGGGGTGGCTGCGGTGGCCGGGGCGGGAGGGCCCGCGCGGTCCGCTTGGCCCGCATGGCCCGTGCGGCCCATGCGCAACACGGGGCCCCTGCGGATCGTCCGCCTCGCCAACTTCGTCACGCCCTCCTCGGGAGGGCTGCGTACCGCGCTGCGGGAGCTGGGGCGCGGTTATCTGGCCGCCGGGCACGAGCCGGTGCTAGTCGTCCCCGGGGAGAGGGCCGGTGTAGCCGACACCGAGCAGGGACGCGTCATCACCCTGCCCGGACCCGTGCTCCCCGGTACGGGCGGCTACCGTGTCCTCGCCGACCGGCGCCGGGTCACGCGGCTCCTGGAACGGCTCGCCCCCGACCGGCTCGAAGTGTCCGACCGCACCACCCTGCGCTGGACCGGCGAGTGGGCGCGCCGCGCCCGGGTCCCGGCCGTGATGGTGTCCCACGAGGCGGCGGACGCGGTCATGCGCACCTGGGGGCTGCCGCCAGGTCTGGCCCGCCGTGCCGCCGACGCCCTCAACTCCCGCTCGGCACACGCCTACGCGCGCGTGGTCTGCACGACGGCGTGGGCGGAGCGCGAGTTCGTACGCATCGGCGCGGGCAACGTCGTACGCGCCCCTCTGGGCGTGGACCTGGCCGACCGGCACCCGGGCCTGTGGGACCGGCGGACACGCGAGCGCCACGCGCGCGTGGACGACGTGCTGCTCCTGCTGTGTTCACGGCTCTCCGTGGAGAAGCGGCCCGGCACGGCGCTCGACACGCTGGAGACGCTGCGCGGGCGCGGGGTGCCCGCGGTGCTCGTCGTCGCGGGCGACGGGCCGCTGCGGGCCCGGCTCGAACAACGGGCGCGGGAGCGGCGCCTGCCCGTGACGTTCCTCGGCCATGTGTCCGACCGCGCCGCGCTCGGTGCCCTCCAGGCCACGGCGGACGTGTGCCTCGCACCGGGCCCCTGCGAGACCTTCGGACTCGCCGCGCTCGAAGCCCTCGCGTGCGGGACGCCGGTGGTCGCCAGCGCGTCCTCCGCGCTGCCGGAGATCGTGGGCGGCGCGGGCGCGGCGGCCGCCGACACCGCGCCCACCTTCGCCCACGCGGTGCGGGCGGTCCTCGAACGCCCGGAACGCGTCCGGCGGGCGACGGCACGCGCGCGTGCGGAGTGCTTCGGCTGGGATGTGGCCGTGGGGGCGTTCTTGGCTGCGCATGAGGTAGCGGGTGGTGCTGGTGCTGGTGCTGGTGCTGGAACCGGTGCCGGTGTCGGTGCCGGTCCGAGTGCGGGCGTGAGCGCGGATGCGGTCGGCGCTGCTGGTACTGACGCTGTCGCTGTTGTGCTCGGTACGAGAGTGACTCCGGATGTGGCTATGGCTCAGGAGGGGGCAGCGGCAGCGGCTGCGGCTGCGGCAGCGACTGCGCTGGTAGCACCCCGATCCGACGGTGCGCTCCCCTCACTCCCTGCGGCGGCCCTCCCGTTCCCCGATGGCGTCGCCGTGGCGGCGGCGGGCGGGCTGGGCGAGCTGAGGGAACTGGAAGAGCCGGATAAGCCGGATGAGGTGAGTGTGCCGGGGGATCTGGGTGAGCTGGGTGAGCTAGGTGAGCCGCGTGAGCCGGGCGTAGTCGCCTCCGCGGAGGCCGTCGGGCACGGTGGTGCCGCGGTGGCCGTCGGACGGGGCCGCCGGGCGCGGATCGCCGCGGGGACCGGCGGGGCACCGGACGGAGGCGGCGCCGGATGACGCCGGTGACGTACGTGGCGCTCGGCGACTCCCTCACGGAGGGCGTGGGGGACCCCGTGGACGGCGCCTGGCGCGGCTGGGCCGCCCTGCTCGCGGCGGGCCTCGGGGCACCAGGGCACGCCGTCGACTTCCACAACCTCGCCGTCAGCGGGGCGCAGACCTGCGACGTGCGCGACCGTCAGACACCGCGGGCCCTGACCCTGGCGCCCGACCTCGTGTCCGTCGTAGTCGGCGTCAACGACACCCTGCGCTGCACGTTCGACATCCGGACCGTCGCCACCCGCCTGGACGAGGTGTACGCCGCCGTGACGGCGGGCGGCGCCGTGCTGCTCACCGCGTGCGTGCCCGATCCGGGGGCGATGCTGGGGCTGCCCGCCGCGCTCGGCCGGCCGCTGGCCCGGCGGCAGCGGGCCGTCAACGCGGTCGTGCACGCCCTGTCCGAGCGTCACGGCGCCCTCCACCTGCACGCCGCGGACGCCGCGTGGGTCGCCGACCGCACCCTGTGGAGCGCGGACCGGCTGCACCCCGGGGAGCGCGGCCACCGGATGTTCGCCGCACGCTTCCACGCCCTGCTGGCCGCCGAGGGCCTGGCTCTCGGCGCGCCGCCCGGGACAGAGTCCGAACTGCCGCCGCCTTCCCGTGCGGCGAGTCTCCTGTGGCTGGCCACGGCGGGTACGGGCTGGGTCGCCCGGCGCTGCACCGACCTGCTGCCGCAACTGCTCGGCCTCGCCGCGGAAGAGGTGCGGCACACGGTGCGCGGCACGGGAGCGGGACTGGACGTGCGCGCCGACCACGCCGCCGCGGCGGCCCTCGCCGGGCTCGTCACGTCCGGGCCGCAGGCACAGCCGGAAGCGGCGTAGGAGGGCGCGGCACGAAGGCCGCACGCGTCTTTCCCGCCCGGTCACGCCCCGGGCCAGCCCCCCACCCCGACGAACCGCACCACAGTCCCCGGCACCGCCTGAGCCGCGGCCGTGAGGTCCTGTTCCCTGACGACGCCCACCACCGGGTAGCCGCCCGTGGTCGGGTGGTCGGCGAGGAAGACCACGGGGCTGCCGTCCGGGGGGACCTGGACGGCGCCGAGGACCATGCCCTCGCTCGGCAGTTCACCGGCCGTCGCGCGCTCCAGGGAAGGCCCCTGCGTGCGCAGGCCGATGCGGTTGCTGGCGGACGACACACGGTACGGGCGCGTGACGAGCGTGCGCAGCGCCGCGGTGGTGAACCAGTCGGCGCGCGGTCCGGGCGTCGTACGGAGGATCAGCTCGCGCGGGGGACCGGGCTGCGGAACGGTGTCCACGCGCGCGTGGGCGAGGGGCGCGAGGCCCAGGGGCAGGACGGCGCCGTCCGTGAGCGGCGGCGGGCCGAGCCCGGAGAGCAGATCCGTGGCGCGGCTGCCGAGGACCGGTTCGACGGCCACCCCACCGCTCAGGGCGACGTAACCGCGTACTCCGTAGAGGGCGGGTCCCACCTCCAGGAGCGCGCCCGCGGGCACCCGCACCGGCGTGCCCCAGGCCACCGCGCGCCCGTCCACGGTGACCGCGCTGGGCGCCCCGCCCACGGCGACGGTCACCGCGCAACGGGGGCGCAGCGCACAGCCGTTGAGGGTGGTCTCCAGGACAGCGGCACCGGACGGATTGCCTACGAGGCGGTTCACGAGTGCGGCGGCGGGCCGGTCGAGGGCGCCCGAGCGGGGCACCCCGAGGTGGGCGTGTCCCGGACGCCCTCCGTCCTGCACAGTGGTCAGCGCACCGGCCCGTACGACCGCGAAGGCCCGGTCGGTCATCGGGCCTCCGGGACGAAGCGGACCCGTGTGCCCGGCGCGAGCAGCGCGGCCGGTACGCGCGCGTGGTCCCACAGCACGGTCCGCGTGGTGCCGATGAGCTGCCACCCGCCGGGCGAGGCGCGCGGATACACGCCGGTGTAGGGCCCGGCGAGGCCGACGGACCCCGCCGGTACCGCCGTCCGGGGAGTCGCCCGGCGCGGCACCTCCGGCACGCCCCCGAGGCCGGTCAGATAGCCGAAGCCCGGCGCGAACCCGCAGAAGGCGACGCGGAATTCGGCCGCCGAGTGGATCCGGGCCACCTCCGGCACGGGCACGCCCCACAGCGCCGCCACATCGGCCAGATCAGGACCGTCGTAGCGCACCGGGAGTTCCAGGACGTCCTCCGCGCGCGCGGTCAGCGGCGGAATCTCCCAGGACGGCAGGCGGGTGGCGAGCCTGCGCACCTCGTCGGGGCCGGGGAGACCGTCGAGGAGCACCGTGCGCGCCGCGGGCACGATCTCGCGCGCCTGGAGGCTCCCCGCCGCGCGGCGCCGCAGCAGCTCGGCGTGCAGGGCCGCCGCTGCGGTGCCGTCGGCCACCTCGACGAGCAGCGCCCGCTCGCCCATGGGCAGGACCCTCACGCGAAGGCCTCCACCCGCACGCCCGCCGCCTCCAGGCGCGACCGGACCCGGCGGGCGAGTCCCACCGCGCCCGGGGTGTCGCCGTGCAGGCACAGCGAGCGGGCCCGGACGGCGATGGTCCGCCCGCTGTGCGCGACGACCGTGCCGGAACCGGCGATCTCGATGGATCGTTCTACGACCGTGTCCGCCGCCGTGACCACGGCCCCGTCGGTGCCGCGCGGCACCAGCGTGCCCTCGTCGGTGTACGCCCGGTCCGCGAACGCCTCCGTCACCACCGGGAGTCCGGCCTCCGCCGCGGCCTCCAGGAACCGCGACCCGGGCAGCCCGAGCACGGGCAGCCCCGCGTCGGCGAGCAGCACCCCCTCGACGACGGCGCCCGCCTGCTCCTCGTCGTGGACCACGCGGTTGTAGAGCGCGCCGTGCGGCTTCACGTACGCCACCGCCGCGCCGGCCGCCCGCGCGAACACCTCCAGGGCACCGATCTGGTAGGCCACTTCGGCGGCGAGTTCGGCGGCCGGCACGTCCATCGCGCGGCGGCCGAAGCCCGCCAGGTCGCGGTACGACACCTGGGCGCCGATCCGCACCCCGCGCTCCGCGGCCCGCGCGCACACCCGCCGCATCGTGGCCGCGTCGCCGGCGTGGAAGCCGCAGGCCACATTGGCGCTGGTGACGACGGAGAGCAACTCCTCGTCGTCGGTGAGCCGCCAGCGCCCGAAGCCCTCGCCCAGGTCGGCGTTGAGGTCGATCGAGGCCCAGGTCATGAACGCATCGCTCCTGTGGATCGGGTTCTCCGCCGCCGGTTCGGGCGACGTGGTGCTGCTTGTCGCCGGTTCGGGCGACGTGGTGTTGCTTGTCGCCGGTTCGGGCGACGCGGTGCTGCTCGGCGCCCGTTTCAGGCGACGCGGTGCTTCTCGGCCCGTTTCAGGCGACGCGGTACTGCTCGTCACGGGCGTCGGTGACGAACATCTGGCCCGGCGCGTGCGTGATCGCGAACGGGGGCCGGGACGCCATGACAGCGGCCTGCGGGGTCACCCCGCACGCCCAGAACACCGGGATGTCGTCGGGCTCGGCGATCACCGGGTCACCGAAGTCCGGCTCGCTCAGATCGGCGATGCCGAGGCCTCCCGGGTCGCCGCAGTGGACCGGGGCGCCGTGCACCGCGGGCAGCAGCGAGGTCTCCCGGATCGCCGCGGCCAGGTCGCGGGGCGGTACCGGGCGCATGGACACCACCATGGGCCCGCGCAGGCGCCCCGCCTCCCGGCACTGGCGGTCGGTGACGTACATGGCGACGTTGCGGCCCTGGTCGACGTGGCGCAGCGGCACCCCGGCCGCCGAAAGGGCCCACTCGAAGGTGAAGCTGCAGCCGATGAGGAACGACACCAGGTCCTCGCGCCAGTGCGCGAGGACGTCGGTCGGCTCGTCGACGAGATCACCGTCCGCCCACACGCGGTAGCGCGGCAGATCCGTGCGCAGATCGGCGTCCGGGGCCAGCGGCGTCGTCCAGGAGCCCGCGTCGGTGACGTCGAGGACGGGGCACGGCTTCGGGTTGCGCTGGCAGAACAGGAGCATGTCGTACGCCCAGTCTGCGGGGACGGACACCAGGTTCGCCTGGGTGTGCCCCGGTGCCCAGCCGGTCGTCGGGCCGCTGTGGCCCCCGCGGAAGACGGCGCGCGCCTCCTGCGGACCCAGCGCGGCCCTGGCGTCATGGGCGCGCCCATTGCTTTCCGGGTGCCCGTTCTCGGCGCTCACAGCAGTTCCCTCCCGCGCGTCTCGGGCAGCCCGAGGAGGGCGACCACGGCCAGTGCGTAGCCGAACGCGCCGAAGATCAGGGCGCCGCCCACACCCCAGCTGTCCGCGAGGAAGCCGACGGTCGTGGGGAAGACGGCGCCCACGGCGCGGCCGGTGTTGTACGTGAAGCCCTGCCCGGTGCCGCGCACGGCCGCCGGGTACAGCTCGCTCAGGAAGGAACCGAAACCGCTGAAGATCGCCGACATGCAGAAACCCAGCGGGAAACCGAGCACCAGGAGAAGGCCGTTGGCCCCGTCCGGGATGTTGGTGTACGCGGCGATGCAGGCCCCGGACAGGAACGCGAACAGCGTGATGTTGCGCTTCCGCCCCAGTTTGTCCGTCAGGTAGCCGCCCGTCAGATAGCCGAGGAAGGCGCCGGAGATCAACAAGGTGAGGTAGCCGCCGGTGCCGACGACGGTCAGCCCGCGGTCCTCCTTGAGGTACGTGGGCACCCAGGTGGCAAGCGTGTAGTAGCCGCCCTGGACGCCGGTCGACAGGAGTACGGCGAAGAGCGTCGTGCGCAGCAGGTCCGGCTTGAAGATGGCCGTGAACGAGCCCTTCTCCGTGCTGCGTTCCCGCTCGGCGGCGGCCTCCGGGGCGTCGTGCACGTTGCGGCGTACGTAGACGACGAGCAGCGCGGGCAGTGCCCCGGTGAAGAACATCACGCGCCAGGCGATGTCGTCGTCCATGAACTGGAACACCAGGGTGTAGACGATCACCGCGAGACCCCAGCCCACGGCCCAGGAGCTCTGGATCGCCCCGAGGGTGCGGCCGCGGTTCTTGGCGGTCGCGTACTCGGCTACCAGGATCGCGCCGACCGCCCACTCGCCGCCGAAACCGAGACCCTGAAGGGCGCGGAAGACGAGCAGCGTCTCGTAGTTGGGTGCGAAGCCGCAGGCGACGGTGAACACCGCGTACGTGATCACGGTGATCATCAGGGCCTTGACCCGGCCGATCCGGTCCGCCACGACGCCGGCGACGGCGCCGCCCACCGCCGAGACCACCAGCGTGACGGTCGTGAAGAGGCCGGTCTGGCCGCTGTTCAGGCCGAAGTAGGCGGACAGCGCGACCATGCTGAGCGGCAGCGTGAAGTAGTCGTAGGAGTCGAGCGCGTACCCGCCGAAGGCACCGGCGAAGGCCCGGCGGCCGCGCGGCCCGAGCGCCCGCAGCCAGCCGAACGCGCCGTCGTCGTCCGGGGGTCGGTCCGTGCCCGCCTTGTCGTCCAGGTCGACGGCGGAGGGCGGTGGAGTCGTACTCATGGGCACCTCACAGAGGAGTCGGCGGTGCTGGGGTGCGGGGTGTGCCGGGCGCTGGGGCGTACCGGGGACATGGGGATCGGGGATGCCGGGGGTGCAGGGGATGCCGGGGGTGCCGGGGGTGCGGAGAGCGCAGAGGGTGCTGCGGGTGCTTTCGGGGGCTGGGTACAGGGCGGGCCCCGGAGGGGGAGCGGGCGTCGCCTGCCGGACAACGTAGAGGATTGTTCAACGATCCCTCAATACCCATGTTGTCTCGTTCTTGTATCTGCGATTGAATCCGGGCATGGCTGAGGGGATGGCTGCTGACCATGGCTGAACTGACCGGTCTCGCCGACGACCGCGCGCTGCTCGGGCGTACGAGCACCGCGGAACGCGTCGCGGACATCCTCCGGAGCCGTATCGCGGAGGGGTACTTCTCGCCCGGCACCCGCCTCTCGGAGGACAGCATCGGCGGTGCGCTCGGTGTCTCACGGAACACCCTGCGCGAGTCGTTCCGCCTCCTCACCCATGAAAGGCTGCTCGTCCACGAACTCAACCGCGGCGTCTTCGTGAGGGTCCTCAGCGTCGACGACGTGGAGGACATCTACCGCACCCGGCGTCTCGTCGAGTGCGCCGTCGTGCGCGGTCTCGGGCGCCCCCCGTACGCCGTGGACGGGCTCGCCGCCGCGGTCTCCGAAGGCAGGGCGGCCGCGAGCCGGCAGGACTGGAAGGGCGTTTCCACGGCCAACATCCACTTCCACCGGGAACTCGTCGCCCTCGCCGGGAGCGCACGCACCGACGAGCTGATGCGCAGCGTCTTCGCCGAACTGCGGCTCGCCTTCCACGTCGTGGACGACCCGCGCCTCCTCCACGAGCCCTACCTCGTACGCAACCAGGAGATCCTGGAGGCACTGCGGTCCGGCCTCGGCCCGAAGGCGGAGCGGCTGCTCGCCGTGTACCTGGACGACTCGCTCGCGGGACTTGTCGACACGTACGCGCGGCGGGTGGCGGAGAGCGATGTCGGGGGCGGCGCGGGCTGAGCCGGGGGCGGCACGGGCTGAGCCGAGGGCGGCGCGGGCTGAGCCGAGGGCGGCGCGGGCTGAGCCGAGGGCGCGGCGGCGGTCGTCGTGCCCGGTCCCGGCGGCAGGGGCATCTGCGTCGTTTCGACCGTTGTCAGACCGAGGACCTAGTCTGTGCACCGTGACTTCGCCTGCCGTACCGGACCCCGTTCCGTCCCAGCTCAGCGCGGGGCCGCGGCCCGCTCCGGGCCCGGCCGCCGACGAGGGCCTGGCGCGGCGCCTGCGCGCGCTCGCGTGCACGGCCCCGCTGCACGACCTCGACGCCCGCAAGGTGAACCTCGCGGGGGAGTACTCGGTGTACGCGATGGCGGAGGTGGCCCTCTCCGCCATCGACCTCGTCACGCTCACCATGGACTTCGACACGGGCGCCGACCACGAGCAGATCGTCGCCAGGCTCCTGCCCCGCGTCGCCGCCCAGGCCCCGCGGCGCCCCACCGCCGAGCACGAGCGCGTCGCCCGCTGGGTCCTGGAGAACCTGATCAACGTCGGCAGCGTCGACCGCGGCTTCCGCGCGGTGTACGGCACGTTCGGCGCGGACGGCACCTACGTCCGGCGGGACTACGACTTCAAACTGATCGAAGAAGTGCCGGGCTACGGCGGCGGTGTGTACCTGCGCACCACCGACGAAGCGGTGAACGTCCTCGTGGGCGCCCTCGACACGGACGTCACCAGCGCCCAGATCGCCGCCGAGGTGAAGCTGGAGGTCCTGATCAGCCGGGGCCGCCTCGCCGACGCCCAGCTCGCCGCCGAGCAGGCGCGGTACCGCACCGTGCAGTATTCGGAGACGCTCCGCAGAGCCCTGGACGCCACCCGGCGCAACGTCCGCGCGGTGGACTGGCTCCAGGCCGTCCCGGACATGATCGCCGAGGCCCTCGACCACGTCGCCGACCGCTATCGCCACGAGAACGCGATCCTGACCAACATCCGCAAGGCGCGCGACGAGTCCGAGGACCCCGAGCAGAAGCGCCGCGCCGCCGAGCTCGTCGACATCGTCAAGGACTGCATCCGCCGCCACACCCAGCTGCAGTCCCGGCTGCTCGAAGCGGGCCCGCTGTTCCGCGCGGAGCAGGACCGGCAGGCCTTCGCGACCCCGACCGCCCGCGCGGGGCTCGATCTGTACGGCCAGCTGGTGGCGCCCCTGATGCCGCTGCCCGCCGAGCAGGCGACCCGCGTGACGGACGCCTTCTTCGCCCGCGGGACGGGCCTGCGCACGCCGGTGTCGGTGCGCGTCGCCGACCTCGTGGACATACTGCTCACGCCGCCGCAGGAGCGCGAGCACCTGGGCGCGGAGATGCCCGAACCCGACCTCATCGCCACGCCCGACGACAGCCGCTTCAGCGAGGAGCAGCTGGCGAGCGCCATGGAGCTGCTCGCGCTGCCGCCGGATGCGCCCCGCAGGCTCTCCGGACTGCTCGCCGACGCCCGCCGCCGCGATCCCGAACTGCCCTACCTGGTGGCCCTGCTGGCCGTGCACGCCGCGAGCCCGCCGGTGGGCACGGCCTACCGGCAGGGCGAGCAGCAGCTCCTGTTCGCGGTGGACGACGGCACCGAACTGGACGACCAGGAGTTCGGCGGTGCCGACCTCATCGTCGGCACGGCGCTCCTGGACGCGGCGGGGATGGCGGCCGACCGCACGGAGGCCGCGTGATGACGGCGACCCGCGCCGCTCGGCGCGCCCCACACCCTGTGCGGCAGTACGCCACCTCCCGCCCCGTGCAGCAGCCCCCCGAACGACACCCTGACCGCATCAAGGAGCCCAAGCCGTGACCGACCACCCCGCAGAGCACGCCGCGTGGGGCGAGCCGGACGCCGCCGCGGCATCGGCGGCAGCGCCCACCGGGGCCGCCGCCACCCCCGCCGTCACCCCGGCGGACGCCGCCGACGCGGCCCGCCTCGTCTCCTTCGGCCTCCAGCCCAAGCTCCAGCCCGCGCGCGACCAGGAGTACGGCGAACTTCTGCGCAGATACCGCGAGGACCCGCCCTTCGCCCGGCTCGCCGACGCCGTGGCCACCGGGCTCGGTCTCGTCGTCCTGGAGGTGTCGCCCCGCGCGGGCATGGCCGTGACCGCCGACGAGGACTCCGTGTTCGCCGTCCGCATGGGCGACTACGCGCGCCGCGCCGCCGCCGACTCCACCGACCGCTTCCTGCACGGCCTCGCCCACCTCGCCGTCGCCGCCATGGCCTTCCCGCGCCCTGAGGACCTCGTCGACGACGGGTACATCGGGCGTGTCACCGTCAACGGCGTCGACGCCTTCGTACGGCAGGCCTGCCGCCGCCTGGAGGAGCGTGCCGAGGAGCACGGCGAGAACACCGACCCCGCGACGGACGCGCCGGGCCTGGAGTCCGCCTGGCGGATCTGGGCCCGCCGCAGCTCCACGGGGGCCACCAAGGACGCCCGCAGGCTCGCCGGTTCGACCACCGGCATCGTCGGCAAGGCCGCCGCCTTCCTCACCGACTCCGGGTTCCTCCAGCGCACCGGCGACGACTCCGGCGGGACCTACCGCACGACGGCGAGATACCAGCTCCAGGTCCGCGACATGGCGGGCACCGCCGCCATGGCCGAACTCCTGGAACTCGGCGTCGTCCCCGTCACCGACGGCTCCGCGACACTGCTGCCTCCCGACGACACCGACGACCTGGAACTGGCCGCCGACGCGGGTCTGCCGTTCCACTCCTGACACACCTGGCACCGCGGGTGCCGCCCAGACCGCAGCACAACTCAGCAGCAGCACTAGTCAGCACACAGCAGCACTACTCAGCACGTAGCAGCACAATTCAGCACACAGCAGCACCCCGAAGTACTCCGCAGCACCCCGCAGCACCCCTGAACCCCCTACGTCCGCACGACTTACGACGAGAGTCCGCCGCCATGTACGAGCTGTCCCGGGTCCGCCTCTACTCCATCGGCCCTGCCGGTGCGCGCTACGCCGACACCGTGCTGGACCTGCGCGGTGTCGGTGACGTGGTGCCCGACCCCGCGCCCGCGCAGGCGGAGTTCTTCGAGGAGGAGCCCGTCGGCCCGCCCCGCCGCCCGGCGCCCGCGGGCGTGCTCTTCCTGGAGAACGGCGGCGGCAAGTCCGTCCTGCTCAAGCTGATCTTCTCCGTGATGCTGCCCGGCCACCGGAACACGCTGGGCGGTGCCAGCTCCGGTGTGCTGCGCAAGTTCCTCCTGGCCGACGACTGCGGACACGTCGCCCTGGAGTGGCAGCACACGCTGACGGGGGAGTGCGTCGTCGTCGGCAAGGTGAGCGAGTGGCGCGGACGGCAGGTCTCCAACGACCCGCGGAAGTTCGCGGAGGCCTGGTATTCCTTCCGGCCGGGCCCCGGTCTGAGCCTGGACTCGCTGCCGGTCGCCGAGTCCACCGCGGTGCGGGCGCCCGTGGAGGGTGCGTCCGGTGCCCAGGGACGACGGCGCACCATGAAGGGCTTCCGGGACGCCCTGACGGACGCCGTGAAGGCGTACCCGCACCTCGAAGTGCACTGGGAGGAGATCCACGACCGCTGGAACGAACATCTCGGGGAGCTGGGCCTCGACCCCGAACTGTTCCGCTACCAGCGCGAGATGAACGCCGACGAGGGCGAGGCCGCCGGTCTCTTCGCCGTCAAGAAGGACTCCGACTTCACCGATCTGCTGCTGCGCGCCGTCACCGACACGCGCGACACGGACGGCCTCGCCGACCTCGTACACGGCTTCGGCAACAAGCTGGGACGCCGCGCCGAACTGATCGCCGAACGCGACTTCACCGCGGGCTCCGTCGACCTGCTCGGTCGCATCGTCGACGCCGCGGACACCCGGGCACGCGCGCGTGACGTGCACGCGGGCGCCGAGCGCCGCACCCGCACCCTGGCCCGCCGGCTCTCCGCCCGCGCCGTCGAGGAGCGGGGCCGCGCCGCCGAACTCGCCGAGCAGGTCACCTCGGCCGCCCACACGGTCACGGCCGCCGAGCAGTCCCGTGGCCGGTCCGCGCTGATCGCCGCCGAGCTCGCCTACCGGCACGCCTCCCTGGCGCTCACCGTCGCCGAGAAGGCCGCCGCCGCCCAGCGCCGTGAACTCGCCGACGCGCGCACCCTGCACTCCGCCTGGCAGGCCGCAGAGGCCGTCCTGCGCCACCGCGCCGCCGCCGACCGCTCCGCGCGCGTGGCCGTCGCGATCCGCGAGGCCGAGCGGGACGCCGCCCCCGCGCTCGCGGCCCGCGCGAAGGCCGCGGCCGACCTCGTGCGCGCCCTGCACACCGCCGCCGAGGGCGCCGAGTCGCACGCCAACGAGGAGGAGGAGCGCTCCGCGGCCCTCCAGGAGTCCGGCGAGACCGCGCACCGCGACGCCACCGTCGCCGCCACCGAGGCGCAGCGCGCCCGCAGCGAGGCCGGGCATCTGCGCCAGCGCCTCACCGAGGTCGAGCAGGAGACCGACGAAGCCGTCCGCGCGGGCTGGCTCGACGACAGCGCGCCCGACGCCGACCCGGCCCGCGCCGCCCTCGCGGCGAGCGACGCCGAGAAGTCGGCGGTCGCCGCCTGGGACGAGGCGAGGGAGGCCGCCCGCCGCGCATCCGACCACGCCAAGGAAGCCGCCGGGGTCGAGGCCCGTGCCGAGTTGACGGCGGCCCGCGCGGCCGACGCGGCGACGGCCGCCGGGCAGGCGTACGACGCGGAGCAGCGCACCGCCGAGTCCCTCGCACGGGAGGAGAGGCTCGCCGAACTCCTCGGCCTGCCCGGCGCGTACGGGGCCCGGAGCGCGTCGGCCGGTGTGCCGCAGCCCCGCCACGCCGACGCCGGAACGGCCGCAGGCAACGGCACGGGCACGGCCGGCGGCAACGGCACGGGGACTGTCACCGGGGCCGGGGCAGGCTCCGGGACCGCGTCCGCCCCGGACGGACCCGTGGGCGCGCACCCCGCGCGCGACGGCGTCCACCCGGACGGCTCGTACGCGTCGGCCGCCGCGGGACCCGGCGGCGAGGCCCCCCTCACCTCCGCGGAGCTCGACCGCGGCGCCGACGACCTGAAGACGCTGCTCGACGACGGAGTGGCCGCGGCCGAACGGCAGTTGTTCGAGCTGCGGACGGCCGCCGCCGACGACTCCCGCATCCTCGGAGCACTCGGCGACGGCGGCCTGCTGCCGCCGGGCCCCGACGTCCTCGCCACCGTCGAGTTCCTCGGCGAGCAGGGCATCCCGGCCCTCCCCGGCTGGCGCTACCTGGCGCAGGCCGTCGATCCCGCGGACCACGCGCGCGTGCTCGCGGCACGCCCCGAGCTCGTCGACGGCGTCGTCATCACCGACCCCGACACGCACGCCCGCGCGCGTGAGGCACTCGTCGGAGCCGCGCTGCTGCCGCGCTCCACCGTGGCCGTGGGCACGGCTGCCGCGCTCCTCGCGCCGACACCGGGCGAGTCCCTTGACGGTGCCGACGGCGCCGTCTTCCTCGTACCGCCGAACCCGGCCATGCACGACGAGCACGCGGCCGACGAGGAGCGCCAGGCCCTGCGCGCCCGCGCCACGAGCCGCGACGAGGAGATCCGTGCGCTCGCCCAGCGCCTCGCCAAGGACCGGGAGCTGGCCGCGCGGCTCGCCTCCTGGCGGTCCGGCTGCCCCGCGGGACGTCTCGCCGAGCTCGCCGCCGCCGCGCGTGACGCGTGTGCCTTCGCCGAGGAGGCGGAGGCCGAACTGGCCGAGGCGCGTACCGCACGCGCGGAGGCCGACGAGGCCGCCGCCGACGCCGCCCGCGTCCGCGACGAGCGCCAGGACGTCGCCCAGCGCGCCCGCCGCGCCGCCGACGCCCTCGCCGGACTGGCCTTCCGCCTGCGCGAGCGCGCGGGCTGGCAGACGAAGCTGCGCGAACTGGCCGACGACGCCGTCGAGTCGGAGGCCCGCGCCCAGACCTGCCTCGACCGGGCCCGTGCCGCCGACGAGGACCGGCGCGCCGCCCAGCGCGCCGCCGACGACGCACGCCGCACCGCGCGCGCCCTGCGCGCCGAGCGCGCCGAGATCGCGGGCGCCCCCGAAGACGTCCCCCTGGACCAGGACGGGCCCAAGACCTCGCTGCCCGCGCTCCGCGAGGCCTACCGCGCGGCGTCACAGCTGTACGAGAAGGTCGGTGTCGGCGCCGACCTGCGCGCCGAGCAGGCGCGGGCCGAGAGCGACGAGAGCGCGGCCCTCGCCGAACTCGACCGGCTCAGCAACAAGGTGCGCACCCGCGCGGCCCAGCTCCTCGAAGGCACCGACGGCGCCGACGGGCCCTCGCGGCAGGCCGCCGCGGCCCGCGCGGAGGCCCAGGTCCAGCTCATCGAATCGCGTGCCTCCACCGCCAGTGAGCAGCTCGGCCGGCTGCGCGGCGAAACGGAGCGGCACGCCCCCGAGGACGGCGACGCGCACACCGACCTGCCCGACGACCTCGTGCCCGCCGACGCCGAGCAGGCCCAGGTGCTCCTGCGCACGGCGACGACCGAGCTCGCCGAACGTACCGAGGCCCTCAGCCAGGCCAAGGAGGCGCACGCCGCGCTCCTGCGCGCCCACCGCGCCACGGAGGACGCGGCCGGAGGCTTCGACGAGACGGCGGCGCTCCTGCGCGACCTGCTGCGCGAGCACCACGACGGCACCGAGGACGAGGAGCAACCCGAGACCTACCCGGGCGCCCTGGAGGAGGCCCGCCAGGCCGCCGCCGAGGCCCGGCGCTCCCTGCGCGGCTGCGCCGCCGACCTGTCCGCTGCCGAGTCGGCCGTTCGCGAGGCCTCGGACGTCCTCGTGCGGCACGCCAACGCCACCCGGTACGAGCAGGTCCGTACCCCCGCCCGGCAGCAGATCCGCGAACTGCCCGCCTCCGCGCTGCCCGAGCACGCCAAGAAGTGGGCCGACGCCTTCGCACCCCGCCTGCGCGTGCTCACCGACGAGCTGGAGCAGCTGGAGCGCAACCGCGACAGCATCGTCGACCGGCTGCGCGGTCTGGTCGAGTCCTCGCTCGCCACGCTCCGCTCCGCCCAGCGCCTGTCCAGGCTCCCCGAGGGCCTGGGGGAGTGGTCGGGCCAGGAGTTCCTGCGCGTCCGCTTCGAGGAGCCCGACCAGGCGACGCTCGCCGAGCGCCTCGGCGAGGTCATCGACGAGGCCACCCGTGCGGCCGTCAAGAAGAACTCCGACCTGCGCAGGGACGGCATGTCCCTGCTGCTCAGGGGCGTGCAGGCCGCCCTGGAGCCGCGCGGCGTCGCCGTGGAGATCCTCAAGCCCGATGCGGTGCTGCGCGCCGAGCGGGTACCGGTGGGGCAGATGGGCGACGTGTTCTCCGGAGGGCAGCTTCTCACCGCCGCGATCGCCCTGTACTGCACGATGGCGGCCCTGCGCTCGAACGACCGCGGCCGCGACAAGCACCGGCACGCGGGCACGCTGTTCCTGGACAACCCCATCGGCCGCGCCAACGCGACCTACCTCCTGGAGCTCCAGCGCGCCGTCTCGGACGCCCTGGGCGTGCAGCTCCTGTACACGACAGGCCTGTTCGACACCACGGCGCTCGCGGAGTTCCCGCTGGTGATCAGGCTCCGCAACGACGCGGACCTGCGCGCGGGCCTGAAGTACATCAGCGTCGAGGAGCACCTGCGGCCGGGCCTGCCGCAGGAGCAGCAGGCACCGGCCGAGGAGACGGTGCACGGGGAGATCACGGCGACACGGATGTTCAAGAAGCCGGCCGCCACCGGCTGAGGGGTGGCTCAAGCGGCCAGGCGTCGGACGAGCCAGTCGTGGAAGACCCCGATGTGGTGCTCGGTCGGCACCAGGACCCCGCCGTCGCGGTAGGCGCGTGAGCCCATCGCGGGCTGGGTGCGCTCGCAGGCCGCGAAGTCCTGCTCGTTGACCCGGTGGAACAGCTCCGCGGACTTCGTCACGTCGGCCCCGGACGCGACGACGTCGGGCGCGTACAGCCAGTCGCACTCGACGACCGTACGATCGACGGCCAGCGGGAACATCCGGTGCAGGATCACGTGGTCCGGTACGAGGTTGACGAACACGGCCGGTTTCACGGTGATCGCGTAGTAGCGGCGGTCCTGGTCCTCGGAGACCCCCGGGAGCCGGCCGAAGCCCGCGGAGCCGTCCACCGTGAAGCCGTCGACCTCGTCCCCGAACGCGGCACCGTGCCCCACGTAGTACTGCGCGGCGAAGCCCTCGGCGAACTCCGGCAGGACCTCGGTCAGTTCGGGGTGGATGGTCGCGCAGTGGTAGCACTCCATGAAGTTCTCGACGATCAGCTTCCAGTTGGCCCGCACGTCGTAGCGGACGCGGTGGCCGAGCGCCAGGTCCTCGGTGCGGTAGCGCTCGATGGCCGCGGGATCGCCGAGGCGCTCCACGGCCGCCCCGATCACCGTGGCCTCGAAGGACGGCGGCTCGTCGGCCAGGCACACCCAGGCGTAGCCCAGCCACTCGCGCAGCGCGACCTCGACAAGACCGTACGCGGAGCGGTCGACGTCCGGCATCCGCGTCAGGTTCGGCGCCGCGATCAGACGGCCGTCCAGGCCGTACGTCCAGGCGTGGTACGGGCACTGGAGGCCGCGCCGGACCTCGCCCGCCTCGTCGGCGCACAGCCGGGCGCCCCGGTGGCGGCACACGTTGAGGAAGGCCCGCAGGGAGCCGTCCCGGGAGCGGGTGATCAGGACGCTCTCGCGGCCGATCCGCACCGTGCGATACGCGCCGGCCTTGTCGAGGTCCGCGGCGCGTACGGCGCAGCACCACAGGGCTTCGAAGACGCGCTCCTGTTCCTGGCCGAAGACGTCGGGGTCGGTGTAGTAGTGGCCGGGCAGCGTCGCGAGGAGGCTCGCGGAGACCTCTGTCGTCACGTCCGTACTCCTGGAACGGGCGCCGCGGCGGGCGCGGGGCCGAGCGGGCCGGTGATGCGTGCGGGATCGAACAGGCCGATGGGGTGCCCGGTGGTGCCGTCGAGCGCCAGATCGGCGACGATCTCGCCGACCACCGGCACGAACTTGAAGCCGTGACCGGAGAACCCGCAGGCCACCGTCACCGACTCCGGGTGCGCCGGATGGCGCGTGATGACGAAGTGCTCGTCGGGGGTCGTCGTATACATGCAGGTCGATGCCTTCAGGAGGCGTCCGGGGAGCAGCGGTATGTGCCGGGACATGTGGTCGGCCATCATCGCGGCCTCGTGCGGGTGCACCGTGCGGTCGATGGTCTCCGGAGTGCAGACGTCGCCCTTCCTGAAGAAGGCGACCTTCACACCGAGGTCGGGGCCGTCGATCGAGGGGAAGCCGTAGGCCTGTACGCCTGCCTCGTCCTCCCAGACGTAGATCGGGTGTCGCTCCGGCAGGAACGGGCCGACGCCACCCGTGGGCTGGAACCAGTACATGATCTGCCGCTCGATGGTGAACGGCACCCCGAGGTCCGCGAGCAGCCCCGGCGCCCAGGCTCCCGGGCAGATCACCAACTGGCCCGCGGTGTAGGTGTCGTCGGCGGTGTGCACGCGCACGCCCCCGCGGAACGGTTCCCACCGCGTGACCGGCTCCTCGAAGTGCAGGTCCGCGCCCTGGCGGGTCGCGCATTGCAGATGTGCGGCGACGGTGTTCTCGGGGCGGACGAGACCGGCGCGCTCTTCGTAGAGGGCCACTTCGTCGTCGCGCGGTGTCAGCGTGGGGAAGCGGCGGCGGATCTCCCGGGCGTCGAGCATCTCGTGCGGCAGCCCCCAGGTCTCGGCCGAAAGACGCGCTCCGGAGACGACGCGCCCGTCCGGCCTGCCGACCATGACCCCGCCGCACAGGGTGGCGATGTCGCGGCCGGTGTCCTGTTGGAGCTTTTCGTAGAGTTCGTACGCGCGCAGGAGCAGCGGTACGTAGGCGGGGTCCTCGAAGTACGACTGCCGGGTGACGCGCGAACCGCCGTGGCTGGAGCCGCGCTGGTGCACGGGGCCGAACTTCTCCAGGCCGAGGACGCGGGCGCCGCGCACGGACAGATGGTGGGCGGCGGCGCTGCCCATGCCGCCCAGGCCGATCACGATCACGTCATGGGTGGGGGTTGCGGGGGACACGGTGGCCTCCTGGGGCACGGGGCCGGCACCCGACGCGACCGGGGGCGGCACCTTGTGGGGCTCGGGGCTAGGGGGCTCGGGACTAGGCGGCTCGGAGCAAGGGGGGCTCGGGGCTAGGGGGGCTCGGGGCCAGGGGGGCTTCTGATGGATCTGCGCGGCGTCGCGACGCCCAGCACTCCCTCTCGCCGCACCGGCCCAGAGCCCAAGTGCGCTCCATCACGGGGGCTTCCGGTCGGCACGCCGAGAGCAGTCACCGGACGCCGCTCCTTCCTCCCAGGGGATCCATCAGAAACCCCCTAGCACCTGATGCGGGTCATCTCCGGGTCGAAGAGCGGTTCGTCGGCGACGGTCGCGGGGACCCTCTGACCGAAGTACTCGATGGCGACCCCCGTACCGGCGGCCAGCGGCGGCAGCCAGGCGTACGCGACACAGCGGCCGAGGGTGTAGCCGTACGAGGCGCTGGTCACGTATCCCGCCGACGCGGCCCCGGGCGCCGCGTCGGCGCCGACGTACACGGGCTCGCTGCCGAGGACGACGGCGGTGGGATCGTCGAGGAGGAGAGCGGTGAGCCTGCGGGTGACCGGGCCGCGTCGCGCGAGCGCCTCGCGGCCCACGAAGTCGTCCTTGTCCATGCGGACGGCGAACCCGACGCCCGCTTCGTAGGGGTCGTGTTCGGTGGTCATGTCCTGGCCCCACGCCCGGTAGCCCTTCTCCAGGCGCAGACTGTTGAACGCGCTGCGGCCCGCGGCGATCACGCCGAGGTCCCGGCCCGCGTCCCAGAGCGTGTCCCACAGCCGGAGCCCCAGGTCGGCACTGGTGTACAGCTCCCATCCCAGCTCGCCCACATAGCTCAGACGCATCGCCGTGACCGGTACGTGGCCGATGTGGGTACGGCGTGCCTTGAAGTACCCGAACGCCTCGTGCGAGAAGTCGTCACGGGTCAGCGGCTGGACGAGCGCGCGGGCCAGCGGCCCCCAGACGCCGACGCAGCACGTCCCTTGGGTGATCTCCCTGATGTGGACGTCGCCGGGCGCGTGGGACCGTAGCCAGGTGAGATCGGCGGGGGAGTTGGCGCCGAGCTGGAAGTGGTCGGGGGCGAGCCGTGCCACGGTCAGATCGGAGCGGATGCCGCCCGCCTCGTCGAGAAGGAGGGTGTACGTGACCGAGCCAGGCTTTTTGCGGAGATTGTTGCTGGTCATGCGCTGAAGGAAGCCCAGGGACCCGGGCCCTGCGACCTCCAGGCGGCGCAGGGGCGTCATGTCGTACAGCGCGACGCGCTCCCGGGTTGCCCGCGCCTCGGCGGCGGCGACGGGTGACCAGTGGCGGGCCGACCAGTCGTCCCGCGCGGGTACGTCCCAGTCGGTGGCGAGCGCGGCGTTGGTCTCGTACCAGTGGGGCCGTTCCCAGCCTCCGCTCTCCAGGAAGACCGCGCCCAGCTCCTGCTGGCGGGCGTAGAAGGGGCTGACGCGCAGCGGGCGCGGCTCGTCGGCGGGCTGGAGCGGATGGACGATGTCGTACACCTCGGCGAACTGCCGCGCACCGCGTTCGGCGACATACGCGGGGGAGCGCTGGGCGTCCTCGAAGCGGGCCGGGTCGCAGTCGTGGACGTCCGTGCCGGGCCGCCCGTCGACCATCCACTCGGCGAGCGCCTTCGCCACGCCCGCGGAGTGGGTGACCCAGACGGCCTCGGCGAGCCAGAAGCCGCGCAGCGCGGGGGCCTCACCGAGCAGCGGCATGCCGTCCGGGGTGAAGGAGAAGACACCGTTGAAGCCCTCTTCGACGGCCGACTCCTTGAGCGCGGGCAGCAGTCCGCAGCAGTCCTGCCAGCTCGGAGCGAAGTCCTCTTCGGTGAACGGGAAGGAGGACGGCATGGCGAGGCCCTCGGCGGTGGCCTCGTCGTACGGGGGAACGGCGAACGGGTCGACGGGAAGGGGACGGTGGGCGTAGGAGCCGATGCCGATGCGGTCGGTGTGCTCGCGGAAGTAGAGGTCGCGGTCCTGGAAGCGGAGGATGGGCCGGGACGCCTCGGTGCGGGGATCGTTCGCTCCGGCGAGCTCGGGCAGGGGGCGGGTCCGTGCGTACTGGTGGGCGAGCGGTTGCAGGGGGACGTCGACGCCCGCCATGCGTCCGATCACCGGCCCCCAGAAGCCCGCCGCCGACACGACATGGTCCGCGGGGAAGGTGCCGCGGTCGGTGACGACGCCGGTGACGCGGCCCTCGGCGCGCTCGATGCCGGTGACCGTGTGCCGGTCCAGGAACCGGGCGCCGCGGCGGGTGGCCCGGTCGAGCTGGGCGCGGCAGGCGGGCACGGCTCGGGCCAGGCCGTCGTCGGGGGTGTGCAGACCGCCGAGGACCTGACCGGTGTCGAGCAGGGGCCACAGGTCCTTGCAGCGTACGGCGTCGACGAGTTCGGCCCGGATGCCCCAGGACGCGGCGAGCCCCGCCTTGCGATGCAGGTCGGCCCAGCGTTCCTGGGTGGTGGCGAGTTCCAGGCCGCCGACCGGACGGAAGCACGGCAGTCCGTCGACGGACAGGGAGCCGAACTTCCGCACGGTGTAGGCGGCGAATCCGCTGAGCGTCCTGGAAGGACTGGTCTGGAAGACGAGCCCCGGCGCATGGGAGGTGGAGCCGCCGGGCGCGGGCAGCGGGCCCTGTTCGAGGACGGTGACGTCGGTCCAGCCGCGGGCGGTGAGTTCGTCGGCGAGGCAGCACCCGACGACGCCCGCCCCGACGACAACGACACGAGGGGAGGTTCCGGGCGCTGCGGCGGTGGGGCGGCCGGTCACAGGACCACCACCGATCGCAGCACCTCACCGCGGCGCATCCGGGCGAACGCCTCCTCGACCTCGGCGAGAGTGATCTTCTCGGTCACGAAGGCGCCGAGGTCGAGCCTGCGGCTGAGGTACTGGTCGACGAGGAGGGGGAAGTCCCGGGTGGGCAGACAGTCGCCGTACCAGGACGACTTGAGGGCGCCGCCGCGTGAGAACAGGTCGATCAGCGGCAGTTCCATGGACATCGCCGGATCGGGCACACCGACCTGGACGAGCACGCCCGCGTGGTCGCGCATGTAGAAGGCCTGTTCGTACGTCTCCGGTACGCCGACCGCGTCGATGGCGACGTCGACGCCGAAGCCGCCGGTGAGCCCGCGGACCGCCTCGACGGGGTCGGTGCCCCGCGAGTTGACCGTGTGGGTCGCGCCGAACCGGGTCGCGCCGTCGAGTTTCGCGTCGTCGATGTCGACGGCGATCACGCGCCGAGCCCCGGCGTGCGAGGCCCCCGCGATCGCGGCGCAGCCGACGCCGCCGCAGCCGATGACGGCGACGGTGTCGCCGCGGCCCACGTTTCCGGTGTTCACGGCCGCCCCGTAGCCGGCCATGACGCCGCAGCCGATCAGGCCTGCCGCCTCCGGCCGGGCCGCCGGATCGACCTTCACGGCCTGGCCCGCGGCGACGAGCGTCTTCTCGGCGAAGGCGCCGATACCGAGCGCGGCGCTCAGCGGAGTGCCGTCGAGAAGCGTCATGGGCTGGGCCGCGTTACGGGAATCGAAGCAGTACCAGGGACGGCCGCGCAGACAGGAGCGGCATGTGCCGCAGGGCGCGCGCCACGCGATGACCACGTAGTCGCCGGGCCGCAGCCCGCCGGAGTCGGGACCGACCGCCTCGACGGTGCCCGCGGCCTCGTGCCCGAGCAGGAACGGGAAGTCGTCGGAGACCGCGCCCTCCCGGTAGTGCAGGTCGGTGTGGCAGACCCCGCAGGCCTGCACGGAGACAAGTACCTCTCCCGGACCGGGATCCGGCACGACGATCGTCTGCACCTCGACGGGTGCGCCCTTCTTCGCGGCGACGACGCCACGGACCTCGTGTGGCACGACCAGGCTCCTCGACTTTGGGTCGTCTGTTGCGTACTCCACGATCGGTTGCGCTATGAGAGACATCGTGGGAGTCGCATCAACGAACCGTCAAGGGGCCGTGGTGCACGCTGGTAAACGCTCCGGGAGTCGCGAGAGCGGATGGGTACGGCCCTGGCCACACCCCGAGCCCACGCCCCCGGCACACGACGAGCGCGGAGCCTGGAACGTGCGGCTCCGCGCTCGGGTTCAGTGGTGGCTGTGGCTGTGGCTGTGGCAGCGGTGGCAGTGGTGGCGGTGGCAGTGTCAGTGCTGGCGATGGCGGTGGTATCGACGGAGCGGGACCGCCGCTCCGGGGGGCGTCAGAAGCCGTAGCCCATGCGGCGCGAGAGCTCCGTCGCCGCCGCGACCGTGCGCTTGGCCAGTTCGGTGAGCCGTTCCTCGGTCAGCCGGTACACGGGACCGGAGGCGCTCAACGCGCCGATGACCTTGCCGTCGTGCGCGCGCACCGGCGCGGCCACCGCGGCCAGGCCCACCTCCAGCTCCTCCACGGCGATCGCGAAGCCCTGCTGGACGACGGCCTCCAGATCGCGGCGCAGCGCCACCGTCCCGGTCACCGTGTGGTCGGTGATGCGCGGCAGTGTGCGCGCGACCATGCCTTCGCGCAGGGTCGTCGGAAGGTGCGCGAGCAGCACCTTTCCGCTGGAGGTGGCGTGCAGCGGGGTGCGCCGGCCGAGCCAGTTCTGGGCGGTCACGGAGGCCGGGCCGCGGGCCTGCATGATGTTGACCGCGGCGTCGTCGTCGAGGACGGCGATGTTGACCGTCTCGCCCACTTCGTCGGCGAGTTCGCGGCAGACCGGGCCGCCCTCCTGGGAGATGTCCATCCGCACGGCCGCCGCCCCGGCGAGGCGCAGCACGCCCGCGCCGAGGAAGTACTTGCCGCGGTCCTTCGCCTGCCCGACGAGCCCGCGGTTCTCGAGCACCCCGAGCAGCCGGAAGGCGGTCGACTTGTGCACCCCGAGCTCGTCGGCGATCTCGGTGACCCCTGCTTCGCCGTGCCGGGCGAGGATCTCCAGGACGCTCACCGCGCGGTCCACGGACTGCACGGAACCGGCGGACGCCTTCGCCTCGCGAGGCTTCTCCGGCTTGTCCCGGTGCGCCTCACGGCGCTGCTCCCGGGGCCCCTCCCGGCGGGGTTCCCCGTTCTGGCCAGGCTCTTTCCGCGTGCGGTTCATATCTCAACTCTCACCACTCGGCGGCCGTTCGAAGCCGCGTCCCAGGGAGGCCCTTGACGCGATGGGCTTCCCACCGGATTCTGTTGCGCATAGCGCTCTCTGATGCGTCATATGAAACTGCATGCTAGCGAAGAGTCCCTCGCCGAAACGGCCCAGGAACGGGCCGACCGATCCAGAGGAGGGCCCGTGCTCCCCGTCTGCCGTATCGAAGACCTCCCCTCGGGCGAGTCCGTCCGGCTCGACACCACACCGCCCGTCGCGGTGTTCAACGCGGACGGCGAGCTGTACGCCGTCGACGACACCTGCAGTCACCAGGACGCCTCCCTGTCCGAGGGCTGGCTCGAGGGCTGTCTGGTCGAATGCCCCCTGCACGCGGCCACCTTCGACCTCCGCACGGGCGAGCCGACGTGCCTGCCGGCCCGGCGCGCGGTGCGCACCCACCGCGTGAGCGTGGTCGACGGGACGATCCATGTCCACCTCACCGAACCGGCCGCCGTCCCGATGCCGGCCCGGACACCGGTCGCCGCGACCACCCCGGCCACCGTGACCGCGTCGGCTGCCGTGACCGCCCCGGTCGCCGCGGTCGCCCCGGCCACCGCGACCACCTCGGCCGCCGCCGCGCTGGGCCCGCTCGCCGCCGAGGACTCCGCCGCATGAGGACCGTCGCCGTCGTGGGCGCCTCCCTCGCCGGTCTCTACGCGGCACGCGAACTGCGTGCCCAGGGCTACGACGGCCGCCTCGTGATCATCGGAGCGGAGCCTCATCCGCCGTACGACCGTCCACCGCTGTCCAAGGACTTCCTGGCGAACGAGGGATCCCTCGCGCACAAGGGATCCCTCGCGGACAACAACTCCCTCGCGTACGAGGGCTCGCTCGCGAACAGGGACTGCTTTGCGCACGAGGAATCCCTCGCGCACGCGGGTTTCCTCGCGGATGCGGGCCCGCCCGCGTACGCGCACGAAGCCATCACCGCTCCGCCCGGTGAGGCGGCTCCCGGAGGTACGAACCTCGGCGGGGCAGCCCGAGGTTCGGCTTGCCGCGACGAGGCGCGCCCCGGCAAGCCGAACCTCGGCGCCCCGCACCCGGCCGCCCCGGGCCAGAACCCCCCGCACCCGGCCGCCTCAGGCCTCGACGAGGCGACCACCGACGGCAGCCTCCTCACCCTCGCCGACCCCGAGGAGATCGCCGAGCTGGCCGCCGACTGGCTGCTCGGTGTGCGCGCGACCCGACTCGACCCCCGCGGCCGCACCGTCCACCTCGACGACGGCCGTGCGGTCGTCACCGACGGCGTGGTCGTGGCGACCGGCGCGTCGGCCCGTCGCCTGCCGGGCCCGCGACTCGCGGGCGTCCACACCCTGCGCACCCTCGACGACGCCCGTGCCCTGCGCGCCGAACTGAACCGGGGGCCGCGCAGCGTCGTGGTGATCGGCGGCGGCTTCATCGGCGCGGAGACGGCGTCGTCGTGCGCCGCGCTGGGCCACGACGTCACCGTCGTCGAGGCGGCACCCCTGCCCCTGATCCCGCAACTCGGCCCCGACATGGCCGCGTTCTGCGCCGGCCTGCACCGGCGCGGCGGCGTGCGCCTGCTGACCGGGACGGGGGTAACGCGCCTGCGCCACACGGCCGCCGGTGGGTCGGCGGGCTCGCATGGCACGGTGGGCTCCCGTGCCACGGCGGGCTCGCATGGTGCGACGGTCCCTCCTGGCGCAGTGGGCCCCCGGGGCGGAGTGGGCCTCCGTGCCGCAGGGTCCTCCGGTGGCGCGGCGCGATCCGGCGGCAGGACCCGCCCCGAACGCGTCACCGCTGTAGAGCTCACCGACGGCCGCCTCCTGCGCGCGGACGTGGTCGTCGTCGGCATCGGTGCGACCCCCAACTCGGGCTGGCTGGCGGACGGCGTGCTCGCCGACCGTGACGGTGTCCACTGCGACGCCGGCTGTGTCACCAGCCTTCCCCAGGTGGTCGCCGTGGGGGATGTGGCCCGTGTCGGCGGCGTCCGCGCCGAGCACTGGACGAGCGCGACCGAACAACCTCGCGTCGCCGTACGCAACTTGCTCGCCGGACGCACCGTGGAGACCTTCAGCGCACTCCCGTACTTCTGGTCCGACCAGTACGGCTCCCGCATCCAGTTCGCCGGACACCGGCCCGCGGACGCCACCGTACGCATCGAGGAGGGCAGTGTGGACAGCGGCAGCTTCCTGGCCCTCTACGAGCAGGCCGGCCGACTGCGAGCCGCTCTCGCCGTCGATCGGCCGCGGCCTTTCATGAAGGTGCGGCGCCAACTGCGGACCCAGGGGCCGGAGACGGGGCCGAGGCCAAGACCGAGTGGAGCCGAGCGCGCTACGGGTGCGACAGCTGTCCCCTAGCTCCGCCGCCGGCGCCTCCGCGGCTGCGTATGTCCTCCTTCGAGCGGGTGGCCGCGGAGCGGGCGGCGGCACGGGCGTCGCGCCGGGCCCGGCGCCGCTCTCGGCGCAGCTGACGCGCCGAGCTGCTGGGCATCGACACGACGCCGTTGCGCTGGTTCCACACCTGGCGGGTCACCCAGACGTCGCACACGCTCCAGGTGGCCCCGATCGTGCTGGCCACGCTGCTGAGGACCATGGGGAAGGCGAGCCAGGACTCGGCCATCGTGCAGAAGAACGCCGTCATCGCCTGGATGAGCGTCAGCGACACGATGAGCACCGCCCGCACGGCCGCCGACCGCACGGGGTCCGGCAGTCTCCGCCGGGTCGCGGGCTCCTCGATCCACAACTCCCGCCGTTCGACGTACTCGTCGCCCTGATCGTCCTCGTCGTAGGCCTCGGGGCCGTACCCGGCGGATGCCACCGCGTGCGGCCCCGCGCCCGGCGTCCGTGCGCCCTCCAGCGTCCGCGTGCCCCCCGGCGTTCGTACGTCCTCCGACGCCCTCCGACGTTCCTTCGTGCCCATCAACTCGTCACTCCCCCCGCTGCGCTGCCCTGCCCGTGCGTCTGCCTGACCCCGCACCGGCTGCTGAGCCGATGCCGTGGCCGTCCTGCCGGGTGCCGCGCGGCCGGTCGATCGAGAGCTCTCATGTCCGACTCTCCACTTGCTGCCCGCTTTACGGCGCTTCACGCGGCAGCGCAAGGGACTCCGCGCGTGCCCGCCTGTCGTTCGTGTCCCTTGTATGGCCCCGGCTACCCCGTATCCCCCCGAGCAACTGCTCTCGTACTGAGAGACGAACGGGTGTCCCGAAAGATTCCCGCCCGGCAGGGAAGATCCCCTCCTGCCGCGAATGGTTCCATGCAGCGAACACTTCAGGCCAACTGGGCCGTCCGGCACGGGGGATGGGGGTGTCGGGCTGGCGCCGCATGCGGGAGGCAATCTCCCCCAATGCCCGGACAACTGGTGACGTCCCTTTCGCGTCACGGCTGAAAAGCGTCCGGACGTGCCTTCGAGTTGCCCGTGTGTCAGTAGTAGGCTCGCGCCGTTTGTTGACGCACATGCGTGCCCCCGGTCAATTCCTGATCGCGAGGGGCCCGATCTGGGGGAGGCCATGCGCTTTCGCGGGAAGTCAATCCGCCGGAAGATCGTGGCATTGCTGCTCGTGCCGCTCGTGTCCCTCACGGCGATCTGGGGCTTTGCCACGTTCCTCACGGGGCGCGAGGCGAACAAGCTGATCGGCACCGCCAAGATCATTGACGAGCTGGCCTTTCCCGTCCAGGACGCCGCCGAGGTGGTCCAGGAGGAGCGCCGTCAGACCCTCGTCTATCTGGCGGACCCCCGGGCCTCGGACGCACTCGCCGCACTGCGACGCAGCCGGGAGGCCACCGACAAGAGCGTGGCCAGGGTCGAGTACCGGGCCAAGCACTCCGACTCGCGCGGATCGCTCGACGATCAGTCCGAGGAGCGCCTCAGCGTGGCCCTCGACGCCTTCAAGGGCCTCGACGCGCTGCGCCGCACGGTCGAGGAAGGCACGATCAGCCGCGAGAAGGCGCTGAAGATGTACACGCGCCTGACCGAGCCCTGCTTCGGCTTCCTGATGACGCTCAACGCCCTCGACGACGTGGGTGTCACCGCGGAGGGCCGCGCGCTCGTCGGTGTCGACCAGGCGCGGGAACTGCTGTCCCGCGAGGACGCGTTGATCGGTTCGGCGCTCGTCGCGGGCAGTGTCACCAGAGGTGAGATCCGCCAGGTCACCGATCTGACGGCGCAGCGCAGCCTGCTCCTGGACAACAGCCTCGCGCAGCTCCCCGACGCCGAGCGCGCCCGCTTCGAGCGCTACTGGAACGGCGCCGAGACCAGCCGCCTGCGCGACGCCGAGAAGTCCCTGGTGGAGTCCGGCGCCGGCACCCCGCGCGGGGTCACCTCCGGCGACTGGAACCGCGAGGCACGCAAGGTCCTGACCGGCCTCGCCGACCGCAACGACGACGCCGTCGAGCGCCTGCGGGAACGCGCCCGCCCCGCAGCCGTCAGCGTCATCGTCCAACTGGCCGTCATCGGTGTGCTCGGCCTGCTCGCCGTGATCTTCTCCCTCTTCCTCTCCATCCGCGTCGGCCGCAGCCTGATCCGGGACCTGCGCCGGCTGCGCCTGGAGGCCCACGAGGCCTCCGGTGTGCGGCTGCCCGGCCTGCTGCGCCGCCTCGCGGCGGGCGAACAGGTCGACGTGGAGACCGAGGCCCCCCGCCTGACCTACGACAAGGACGAGATCGGCCAGGTCGGCCAGGCGCTCAACACCCTCCAGCGCGCCGCGGTCGAAGCCACCGTCAAGCAGGCGGACCTGCGCCGCGGCGTCTCCGAAGTGTTCGTCAACCTCGCCCGCCGCAGCCAGGTCCTGCTGCACAAGCAGCTCACGCTCCTCGACACCATGGAACGCAGGACCGAGGACACCGACGAGCTCGCCGACCTGTTCCGCCTCGACCACCTCACCACCCGCATGCGGCGGCACGCCGAAGGCCTGGTCATCCTCTCCGGAGCCGCGCCGTCACGGCAGTGGCGCAAGCCCGTCCAGCTCATGGACGTCGTCCGCGCCGCCGTCGCCGAGGTCGAGGACTACGAACGCATCGAGGTGCGCCGCCTGCCGCGCATCGCCGTCACGGGCCCCGCGGTCGCCGACCTCACCCATCTGCTCGCCGAGCTCCTGGAGAACGCCACGGTGTTCTCGCCCCCGCACACCGCGGTGCAGGTCCTCGGTGAGCACGTCGCCAACGGCTTCACCCTGGAGATCCACGACCGCGGCCTCGGCATGGCCTCCGAAGCCCTCCTGGACGCCAACCTCCGCCTGGCGGAGACCCCCGAGTTCGAACTGTCCGACACCGACCGCCTCGGCCTCTTCGTGGTCAGCCGCCTGGCCCAGCGCCAGCGCGTCCGGGTCTCTCTGCAGCCCTCCCCGTACGGCGGCACCACCGCTGTCGTGTTCATACCGGAGACGCTGCTCACCGACGACGTGTCCGACACCGGAGGCGTGGGTTTCCGCCTCGACCGGCCCCTGCCCCAGAAGACCCTCGGCGGCGACCCCGCGAAGGAGCGGACGGCGGCCCTCGCCCAGACGGCCGTCGAACTCCCCGGACTTCCCGCCTCCGTTCTCGACGGCCCGGTCGAGCTGGAGGCACCGGTCGGCATGGCCGGTCTGGACGGCTTCCCTGGCGCCCTTGAGGACGAGGACAGCGAACGCGGCGGCCTGTTCCGCCCCCGCCGCCGCGCCACGGACCTCCCCAAGGAGCAGCACCAGCAGGCGCGTGACACACGGGAACCCGACCTCGTCGAACCGGTACGGGCCACCGACTCCCTCGCACACGAGCCGCCACACTCCGAAGAACTCCTCGACGACGATCAGGCCCCCGGCGGCACCGTACCGCTCGCGCGCCGCCGCACGCCGAAGCTCGTGTCCTCGCACGGGCGTCGCGTGGGCCCCGCGCGGACACGCGACACGGACGGCGCGGACGACCTGGACGACGACTCCCGCGCGCGCCGCGAGCCCGGCGCGGGTTGGCCGGGGCGCGGCCCCGGACGGGACCCCAGGGCCACGGGCCAGGCACCCGCGGACACCCGTCCGGACCCGGGCGCCGCACGCGGCACCCCCGACCGGCGCGTACGGGACGGCCTCGGCGCCCCCGCGCGGGACGGCGCCGACTCCTCCGCGGGCGCCGGCCTCGACCTGCCGCGCCGCCCCCGTTCGGACACCGGCTGGCCCGACCTCACGCCGCCGCGCCCGCTGGGCACGGAAACCCCGGCCGGCTCGCAGCCGCTGCTGCCCCGGCGCCGTCCGATGTCGGACGCGCCGCCCGCCACCACCCGCACGGAGACGCCGCCCGGTGCGGACCGGGCGGCGAGGACGGACAGAGGATCCATGGACCGGGCCGCAGGCAGCATGGACACGCCGCCCCGCACGGCCGCCGACGACCCGGTCGCACCCGCCCCGGGAGGGCTGCCGCGCAGGGTCAGGCAGGCCAGCCTCGCCCCGCAGCTGAAGCAGGCACCGGACCGCCGTACGGAGCCTGACGCCGCCCCCGCCGGGGCCGGGACGGAGGAGCGCGACGCCGACGAGGTCCGCAGCCGGATGGCTTCGCTCCAGCGCGGCTGGCAGCGCGGTCGCGAAGAGAACGCCGCGGGCGACGACGTCCAGGACGGCGCAGCACCAGGAACGACATCTGAGGGGGACGGTCGATGACCGCACCGAAGGCCGACGCACGCACCACCGCGACCGGGGGATCGGGAGAGCTGAACTGGCTCCTCGACGACCTGGTGGAGCGTGTCGCCAGCATCCGCAAAGCGCTCGTGCTCTCCGGGGACGGGCTGCCCACGGGCGTGTCGAAGAACCTGACGCGTGAGGACAGCGAGCATCTCGCCGCTGTCGCGTCCGGCTTCCACAGCCTCGCCAAGGGCGTCGGACGCCACTTCGAAGCGGGCAAGGTCCGGCAGACGGTCGTCGAACTGGACGACGCCTTCCTCTTCGTCACGGCCGCGGGCGACGGCAGCTGTCTCGCCGTGCTCGCGGACGCGGACTCCGACGTCGGCCTGGTGGCGTACGAGATGACGCTGCTGGTCAAGAGGGTGGGTGTGCACCTGGGGTCGGCGCCGCGCACCGACCTGCCCACGGGAGGGTAGTGGGAGGGCATGAGCGACGACGACGGTCAGGTCGAGATGCCGCACTGGTTCGACGACGACGCGGGCCCGGTGGTGCGCCCGTACGCGATGACACGCGGCCGCACGACCAGCGCGGGCCAGCACCGCCTCGACCTGATCGCGGTCGTGATCGCGGAGTCCCGCGCAGAGGAGACGGAGGCCGACCAGACACTGTCCCCGGAGCACGTGGACATCGTCGGCCTGTGCCGCGACACGCCGCAGTCCGTCGCGGAACTGGCGGCGGAACTGGACCTTCCGATCGGCGTCGTCCGCGTCCTCATCGGTGACCTGGTCGACGACCGACTGGTGCACGTGACCCGCCCCGTTCCCCCCGCCGAGCTGCCGGACGAGAGTATTCTGCGCGACGTGATCAACGGCCTCCGGGCGCTCTGAACAGCGCGAGAGCGGGGATTGAGACGTGACAGGATGGCAGTTCTGGGTCGACAGGGGCGGCACGTTCACGGACGTCGTCGCCCGCGGCCCGGACGGCGCTCTGCGCACGCACAAGCTCCTGTCCGACAACCCGGACCGCTACGCGGACGCGGCGGTCGCCGGCATCCGGGAACTCCTCGCACAGGCCGACGCGTTGAAGAAGGCGGACGCCCCGCAGGGGAATGCGGGTGCCCCGCAAGGGACTGGGGACACCCCGCAAGGGCATCAAAGGCATGATGCCCTGCCGGACCGTGCGGCCGCTCCGCGGAAGCAGAAGAACGTCGACACCGTCCGCATGGGGACCACCGTCGCCACCAACGCCCTCCTGGAGCGCAAGGGCGAGCCCACCGCCCTTGTCATCACGCGCGGCTTCCGGGACGCGCTGCGCATCGCCTATCAGAACCGCCCCCACATCTTCGCCCGCGCCATCGTCCTCCCCGAGGAGCTCTACGCCCGCGTCATCGAGTTCGACGAGCGCGTCGGTGCCGACGGCGAGGTGCTGCGCGCCCCCGACCTCGACCGACTCGGGGCGGCCCTGCGGGAGGCCTACGGCGACGGCATCCGCGCCGTCGCCGTCGTGTGCGTGCACAGCCATCTGCACCCCGCCCACGAGCAGGCGGCCGGGGACCTCGCGCGGCGCATCGGCTTCCCGCAGGTCTCGCTCTCCAGCGAGGTCAGCCCGCTGATGAAACTCGTGCCGCGCGGAGACACCGCCGTCGTCGACGCCTATCTCTCACCCGTCCTGCGACGCTACGTCCAGCACGTGGCCGACGAACTGCACGGCGTGCGGCTGATGTTCATGCAGTCCAACGGAGGGCTCGCGGCGGCGGGCCAGTTCCGCGGCAAGGACGCCGTCCTGTCCGGGCCCGCGGGCGGCATCGTGGGCATGGCCCGGATGTCGGAACTCGCCGGCTTCGACAAGGTCATCGGCTTCGACATGGGCGGCACGTCGACGGACGTCTCGCACTACGCTGGCGCGTACGAGAGGGTCTTCACGACGCAGATCGCGGGCGTACGACTGCGCGCGCCCATGCTGGACATCCACACGGTGGCCGCGGGCGGCGGCTCCGTCCTGCACTTCGACGGCAGCCGCTACCGGGTGGGACCCGACTCCGCGGGCGCCGCCCCCGGCCCCGCGTGCTACCGCGGCGGCGGCCCGCTCACCGTCACCGACGCCAATGTGGCCCTCGGACGCATCCAGGCGGCCCACTTCCCGCGGGTGTTCGGACCGGACGGCGACCAGCCGCTCGACGACGGCCTCGTACGCACACGGTTCGCCGAACTCGCACGGGACATCACCGCGCGCACGGGCGACGACCGCACCGCCGAGCAGGTCGCGGAGGGCTACCTCCAGATCGCCGTCGCCAACATCGCCGCCGCCGTCAAGCGCATCTCGGTCCAGAAGGGCCACGACATCACGCGGTACGCCCTGACGACCTTCGGCGGCGCGGGCGGCCAGCACGCCTGCATGGTGGCCGACTCGCTCGGCATCCGCACCGTCCTCGTACCGCCCATGGCGGGCGTCCTGTCCGCCCTCGGCATCGGACTCGCCGACACGACGGCGATGCGCGAGCAGTCCGTGGAGGCCCCCCTGGAGGGTGCCGCCATGCCCCGCGTCCACCGGACGGCCGACGACCTGGAGACCGCCGCCCGTGGCGAGCTGGCCGCCGAGGACGTACCGGACGACCGCGTGCACGTCACGCGCCGCGCCCACCTGCGCTACGACGGCACCGACACCACCCTCGCCGTCGACCTCACCGACGACCCCGACGCCATGGGACGCGCCTTCGAGGAGCGCCACCGCGCCACCTACTCCTTCACCCTGGACCGTCCCGTCGTCGTCGAGGCTCTGTCCGTGGAGGCCACCGGCCGCACCGAACCGCCCGACCTGTCGACGCTCGGCGGAGGCAGCGCCGCACGCGGCCCCGCGCGGACCGTGCGCCTGCACACGGGCGGCTCCTGGCGCGAGGTGCCGCTGCACCACCGTGAGGAACTGCCGCCCGGCGAGCGGGTCACCGGACCCGCGATCATCACGGAGGCCGGCGCGACGACGGTCGTGGACGAGGGCTGGCGGGCGGCCATGACCGGCGACGGGCACCTGGTCATGGAACGGGTGACGGCTCCCGCGAGTTCCTCTGCGGGAACGGAGGCCGACCCGGTTCTCCTGGAGGTCTTCAACAACCTCTTCATGTCCATCGCCGAGCAGATGGGCGCCCGCCTGGAGTCCACCGCCCAGTCGGTCAACATCAAGGAGCGGCTCGACTTCTCCTGCGCCCTCTTCGACCCGGACGGCAACCTCGTCGCCAACGCCCCGCACATCCCCGTGCACCTGGGCTCCATGGGCACCAGCGTCAAGGAGGTGATCCGCCGCCGCGGCTCCACCATGCGGCCCGGTGATGCCTACGCGGTCAACGACCCCTACCACGGCGGCACCCACCTCCCGGACGTCACCGTCATCACGCCCGTCTTCGACGCTCCCGGAGAGCGGATCCTCTTCCACGTGGCGTCGCGCGGCCACCACGCGGAGATCGGCGGCATCGCGCCCGGTTCCATGCCCGCCGACAGCCGCACGATCGAGGAGGAGGGCATCCTCTTCGACAACTGGCTGCTCGTCGAGGACGGACGCTTCCGCGAGGCGGAGACCCTGCGCCTGCTGACCGAGGCCCGCCACCCCTCCCGCAATCCCGCCACCAACCTCGCCGACCTGCGCGCCCAGATCGCCGCCAACCACAAGGGCGTCGACGAAGTGGCCCGCATGATCGAGGACTTCGGCCTCGACGTCGTGCAGGCCTACATGCGGCACGTCCAGGACAACGCCGAGGACTCCGTACGGCGTGTCATCGACACCCTTGAAGAGGGTCGGTTCAGCTACGAGACCGACTCGGGTGCCGTCATCCGGGTGCAGGTCTCCGTAGACCGCGACCAGCGCACGGCGACGATCGACTTCACCGGTACGTCGCCGCAGCTCGCCACCAACTTCAACGCGCCGTTCGCCGTGGTCAACGCCGCTGTCCTGTACGTCTTCCGCACGCTGGTCGGCGACGACATCCCCCTCAACGACGGCTGTCTGCGTCCTCTGCGCATCACCGTGCCGACCGGTACCTTCCTGTCGCCGCAGCCGCCCGCGGCCGTGGTGGCGGGCAACGTGGAGACCTCACAGGCGATCACCGGCGCCCTCTACGGAGCGCTCGGTGTCCAGGCCGAGGGCTCCGGCACGATGAACAACGTCACCTTCGGCAACGACCGGTACCAGTACTACGAGACCGTGGCCTCCGGATCGGGCGCCGGTGACGACTTCGACGGCGCCTCCGTGGTGCAGACCCACATGACCAACTCCCGGCTCACCGACCCCGAGGTCCTCGAATGGCGGCTGCCCGTCGTCCTGGAGGAGTTCGCGGTACGCCACGGCAGCGGCGGAGCGGGCCGCCGAAGGGGCGGGGACGGCGCCACCCGCCGTATCCGCTTCCGGGAGCCCATGACGGTCTCCACTCTGTCCCAGCACCGCGTGGTGCCGCCCTACGGCATGGCGGGCGGCGAGCCCGGCGGCCTCGGCTCGGGGCGCCTCGAGCGTGCCGACGGCAGCGTCGTACGGCTCGCGGGCAGCGACTGCGCCGACGCGGGCCCCGGCGACGTACTCGTGATCGAAACACCCGGCGGCGGCGGATACGGACCGCCACCGGGCGCCCCCTCTGCCGCACCCGCCGCCTCGCCCCCCACGCGGCCCGTCCGACCCACCCACGCGACACCACCGATGACTGATGCAGGAGAAGAAAGCGAATGATCTTCAAGCGTTCTGAGCGCGGTACGGCCCCCGTAGAGCCGGTCACGCTGAAGATCCTGGTGGCGGGCGGATTCGGTGTGGGCAAGACGACCCTCGTCGGCGCGGTCAGCGAGATCAAGCCCCTGCGCACGGAGGAGACCCTCAGCGAGGCGGGCCGGCCCGTCGACGACACCAACGGCGTCCCGGGCAAGCACACCACCACCGTGGCCATGGACTTCGGCCGGATCACACTCCGCGAGGACCTGGTCCTGTACCTCTTCGGCACCCCCGGACAGGACCGCTTCTGGTTCCTGTGGGACGAACTGGCGACAGGGGCGCTCGGCGCCGTCGTGCTCGCCGACACCCGCCGACTCGAGGACTGCTTCGCCGCCGTCGACTACTTCGAGCGCCGCTCCATACCCTTCGTCGTCGGCGTGAACTGCTTCGAAGGGGCGACCCGCTACCCGTCCGACGCGGTACGGCACGCCCTGGACCTCGACGAGAGCACCCCCGTCGTGCTGTGCGACGCGCGTGAGAAGGAGTCCGTCAAGGAGGTCCTGATCGACGTGGTCGAGCACGCGATGGCCGTCGGAGCGGCGGCCAGGGAGCCCGTCGCCACCTGACGCCACCGGGAACGCGCGCAGCAGCGCGTCCTCTGCCCGACCGGGGTATCGAACCGTCGGCTCGCGCGCGCGGGCGGGCGCTGGACCCTGCACGCGGGCGTGCTCTCCACGCGCGCGTGCCCGCCGCGCGGGCCCCGGCCGGGACAGAGGGCCGGAGCCCGCGCGCGGCGCGTGCGTCAGCCCTTGTCAGCCCGCATCAGTCCTCGTCGGCGTGCCAGCCGAAGCTGCGCTCGACCGCCTTGCGCCAGTTGCGGTACTCGCGCTCGCGCTCCTCATCCGCCATGCGCGGCGCCCACTCTGCGTCCCGCTGCCAGTGGGACTTCAGCTCGTCCAGGTCGTGCCACACGCCTGTCGCGAGACCGGCGGCGTACGCGGCCCCCAGACACGTCGTCTCGGACACGCGCGGCCTGATCACCGGCACCCCGAGGACATCCGCCTGGTGCTGCATCAGCAGGCCGTTCCTGGTCATCCCACCGTCGACCTTCAGCGTGGTGATGCGCACTCCGGAGTCCTGGTACATCGCGTCGACGACCTCACGCGTCTGCCAGCTCGTCGCCTCCAGGACCGCGCGGGCGAGATGCGCCTTGGTCACGTACCGGGTGAGGCCGGTGACCACGCCCCGCGCGTCGGAGCGCCAGTAGGGAGCGAACAGACCGGAGAACGCCGGCACGATGTACGCACCGCCGTTGTCGTCCACGCTCGCCGCGAGCGTCTCGATCTCGTCGGCCGAGCGGATGATGCCGAGCTGGTCGCGGAACCACTGCACCAGCGCCCCGGTGATCGCGATCGAGCCCTCCAGGCAGTACACGGGAGCCTCGGAACCGATCTTGTACCCCATGGTCGTGAGCAGGCCGCTCTTGGAGGGCACGGGCCGGCTGCCGGTGTTGAGCAGCAGGAAACTGCCCGTCCCGTAGGTGTTCTTGGCCGTCCCCGTGTCGTAGCAGGCCTGCCCGAAGACCGCGGCCTGCTGGTCGCCGAGCGCGGCGGCCACAGGCACCCCGGAGAGCTGCCCGACCGCCGTGCCGTAGACCTCGGCCGACGACCTGATCTCCGGCAGGACCGCTTCCGGGACGTTCATCGCCGCCAGGATCGAGGAGTCCCACTGGAGGGTCTCCAGGTTCATCAGCATCGTGCGTCCGGCGTTGGTGACGTCGGTGACGTGCACGCCGCCGCCCGTGCCGCCCGTGAGGTTCCAGATCAGCCAGGAGTCGATGGTCCCGAAGGCGATGTCGCCGCGCTCGGCACGCGCCCGCAGCCCCGGGACGTTGTCGAGCAGCCAGGCCGCCTTCGGGCCGGAGAAGTAGCTGGCCAGGGGCAGGCCGGTCCGCTCACGGAAGCGGTCCTGGCCGTCCTGGCCGCCGAGCTCGTTGCAGAGCGCCGATGTCCGCGTGTCCTGCCAGACGATCGCGTTGTGCACCGGCTTGCCCGTGGAGCGGTCCCACAGGACCGTCGTCTCCCGCTGGTTGGTGATGCCGAGGGCGCTCAGCTGGTCGGCGCGCAACCCCGCCTTGGCGAGCGCGCCCGCCACCACCGCCTGCACCTTGGACCAGATCTCCGTGGCGTCGTGTTCCACCCAGCCGGGCTTCGGGAAGATCTGCCGGTGCTCGCGCTGGTCCACGGCGACGATCGCGCCGTCCTGGTTGAAGACGATGCAGCGGCTCGAGGTGGTGCCCTGGTCGATCGCGGCGACGAATTTCTCGGAGCTGTCCGTCATGGCTACCCCTTGGAGGATGGCGCCTCAGAAGGCTGCGTTGTAGATGAGACCCGCTAGGAGCCCGCCGGCCAGCGGTCCTGCGACCGGCACCCAGGCGTAACCCCAGTCGGACGTGCCCTTGTTGGGGATCGGCAGGAAGTGGTGCACGACGCGCGGGCCGAGGTCGCGCGCGGGGTTGATGGCGTAGCCGGTCGGGCCGCCGAGCGACAGGCCGATGCCGACCACGAGGAAGGCGACGATGAGGGTCTGGGTGCCGGACTTGCCGAGGCCCTCTGTGAGCCCGAACGCGAGGATGGGGAGCACCAGGCCGATGGTCCCGATGACTTCGGTGAGGAGGTTCGCGACCGGGTTCCTGATCTCCGGGATGGTGGAGAAGATGCCGAGCGTCGGCGTGGGGCTCCGCGACCCCGGCACGTCCTTGGCGCCGCCCGGGACGTTGGCGTTGAACTGCGCCAGGTACACGAGGTACGCGAGGCCGGCACCCAGCATGGCGCCGATCATCTGCCCCGCCACGTAGATCCAGGTCTTGTCCCACTCGCCGGTGTCGATCGCGATGCCGAGGGTGACGGCGGGGTTGAGGTGGCCGCCGGACAGCGGTGCGGCGGTGTAGGCGCCCGCCATCACCCCGAAGCCCCAGCCGAACGCGATGACGATCCACCCGGAGGCCTGTGCCTTCGAGTGATTCAGAGTGACGGCGGCGCACACGCCGGCGCCGAAGAGAATCAGGATCGCGGTGCCGATGATCTCTCCGACGAAAATATCCCCATTCGAGTACATGGCGGCTCCTAGGCCTTTGCCGGGGTGGTGGGCCCCGGTACTCCGTGCAGGGTGCGTTCCCACGGCTACTGCCCGGCGACTGCCTGTCACGTCGGCCGCGGGCGGGGGAGTCCGGTACCCCGCCCGGCCTCGGTCACGAGCGTCCCGTCACAGTCGTATCGCCCACGGGGGGATGACCCGTTGAGCTGGCCCTTTGTGCAGAGCCTCGGAGCACACGGGCCCTGAGCGGCGGAGTGCCGAAGAGCGGCGATGCCGACTGACACCGGGAAGTGTTCACCGGTGGTGATGGAGCGTCAAGGTCGCGGACGGCACGGGCTCAACCGGCGTGAAGCCTTCCGTCACCCCTGTCTCCGTCCTGTCTCCGTCCTGCCTTCTTCCTGCCTTCTTCCTGTCCCCGTGCCCCGTTCCCTGGCCCCGCCGCACCCCGCGCCGCCGCGGGACCGGGGAACGGGCCACCCCACGCCGTCGCGGCGTCTTCAGCGCACCACCACCACGGACGAGCCGTGCCCGAACAGTCCCTGGTTCGCGGTGATCCCGACGCGCGCCCCCTCGATCTGCCGTGCGCCCGCTGTGCCGCGCAACTGCCACGTCAGCTCGCAGACCTGCGCGATCGCCTGGGCGGGCACCGCCTCGCCGAAGGAGGCCAGGCCGCCACTGGTGTTCACCGGTATGCGCCCGCCGGGGGCCGTGGCACCCTCCCGCAGGAGCTCGGCTCCCTGGCCCGCGGCGCACAGGCCCAGGTCCTCGTACCACTGGAGCTCCAGGGCCGTCGACAGGTCGTACACCTCCGCCACGGAGAGGTCCTCGGGGCCGATGCCCGCCTCTTCGTAGGCCGCGCGGGCCACGGACTCCCGGAAGGTGTGCTCGGCGGGCGGCACGGCCGCCGCGGAGTCCGTCGCGATGTCCGGCAGGTCCAGGACCGTGGTCGGATACGTCGGCGTGACGGTGGAGACCGCGCGGATGCGCACCGGGGAGACCGCCCCGTGCCGACGGGCGAACTCCGGCGTGGACAGCACGAGCGCCGCCGCGCCGTCGGACGTCGCGCAGATGTCGAGCAGCCGCAGCGGGTCGGCGACCACGGCGGACGCGGCGACCTCCGCGGCGGTCACCGCCTTGCGGTACCGGGCGAGGGGGTTGAGCGATCCCTGGGCCGCGTTCTTCACCTTGACCCGGGCGAAGTCCTCCAGCGTGTCACCGTGCACGGTCATCCTGCGGCGGGCGTAGAGGGCGAAGTAGGCAGGGTTCGTGGCACCGAGGACGCGGAAGCGCAGCCAGTCCGGATCGTCCGGCCTGTCGCCCCCCGCGGGCCGGAAGAAGCCCTTGGGGGCGGCGTCCGCGCCCACCACCAGGACCACGTCGGCGAGGCCCGCGAGCAGCTGGGCGCGTGCCGTGCCGATCGCCTGGGCCCCCGAGGCGCACGCCGCGTACACACTCGACACGCGAGCGCCCTGCCAGCCGAGCGCCTTGGCGAACGTCGCCCCGGCCACGTACCCGGGATAGCCGCCGCGCACGGTTTCCGCGCCCACCACGGACGTGATGTCCCGCCAGTCGACACCGGCGTCCGCCAGGGCCGCACGCGCCGCCACCGTCCCGTACTCGACGAAGCCGCGGCCCCACTTGCCCCAGGGGTGCATGCCCGCGCCGAGGACCGCCACGTCACCCGTCACGCCGTCACCCCCACCGGCCGCCAGTGCCACGTCGTCCATGTCGTTCCCGCGTCCTCGCTGAGCACGCCGGGGACGGCTGCCACCTCCATGCCGACCTCCAGGTCGGCGACGGTCACTCCGGGAGCCCCCTGTCCTAGCACCACCATTCGTTCCGCGGCGAGCTCCACCGCGATCAACGTGTAGGGCCGCCACGGAAGTTCCGGGTCCGACACATACGGTGCGGGCGGCCGGTACCGGCCGTCGGTGTACGACCAGACCCGTCCGCGCGGCGACAGCGGGACCTCGTCCAGGTCGGTGCCCTGACAGCCCGGATTGCGGCAGAGCACGTCCTCGCGGGGGAAGAACACGGCCCCGCAGGCCGTGCAGCGCGTGCCGAGCAGCCGGAAGGCGTCTCCCTCCCCGGCGAACCAGTGGGCCACCACGGGTGTACGGGTGCGCGACAAGATTCCTCCAGAGAACCGTATCTGACGGAACGTCAGGAGTGTACGCCGGGGCCACCGACTGATACATGAGGGAGACATGAAAAGAGTCTCCCCGTGGTGGCGCGCTTCGGCCGTGACGGCCGCCGCGCTGTTCGCCGTGACGACCGCGTCCGCGTCCGCTCCGGCGCAGCCCACACAGCCCACACAGCCCGCACAGCTCGCACGGCCCGCAGGGCACCCGGGGGCCTCAGGGGCCTCCGGGGCTTCGGAGTTCTCGGAGTTCATGGAGCCCTCGGTCTCCGAAGGGGGCGCTTCCGCCCGGCACCCCCAGGATGACGCGTCCCGCCCCGGCCGGAACGGACGCAAGGCGCCCCCGGAGTTCGTCGCTCTCCGGTCGGTGGACCCGACCATCCTCCAGGAGATGCGCTACTTCACCCCGCACAACTTCGTCGGCGAGCGCATCGACGGCTACCGGCAGCCGGTCTGCCTCCTCACCCGGCCCGCGGCCCGTGCGCTGCACACGGCACAGCGCAAGCTCCTTCGGCAGGGGTACTCCCTGAAGGTCTACGACTGCTACCGGCCCCAGCGTGCCGTCGACCACTTCGTGCGCTGGGCCAAGGACCTCGACGACGAGCGCATGAAGCGCGAGTTCTACCCGCGCGTGGACAAGTCCCGCCTCTTCGAAGACGGCTACATCGCGGAGAAGTCCGGTCACAGCAGGGGTTCCACCGTCGACCTGACGCTCGTGCGGCTGCCCGCCAAACCCACCCGGCCGTACGTCCCGGGGGAGCCGCTGACGCCCTGCTACGCGCCCCGGGGCGAACGCTTCCCCGACAACTCCGTGGACATGGGCACGGGTTACGACTGCTTCGACACCCTGTCGCACACCGACGACCCGCGCGTCCAGGGGAAGCAGCGCGCCCACCGTCAGCTGCTCAAGGAGACCCTCGCGCAGGCGGGCCTGGTGAACCTGCCGGAGGAATGGTGGCATTACACGTATAAGCCGGAGCCCTTTCCCGACACGTACTTCGACTTTCCCGTTTCGTACCGTTCGCTCAGCTCGCCCCGTTGAGCGAGCATCGCCGCATGTGCGGCTCGGTGGGAATGGAATGTGAAATCTCTGGGAAGAAGCGGAAAGGGATCGAAGGGGCTCGGATCGCCACTGGCCGGAACGCGCGCTGCACCGGCCCATGCTCTCCAGTTGGCCGGTAATCGCTGGTGAGGGGCGTGCAACTCCGGACCGGCACGTGAAAGTTCACGATGTTGCCATGTTGCCGTGGCGGAAAAGTGGCGGTTACCGCGGTTATATCGGGGCGGTGTGTGGCCAGTTTGCGGTTCCTTCGAATTGCCCGCGCAACCATCAACGACCAACATCGCGTCCTGTCCCACAAGGCCACCGCGTCGGCGGGAATTCTGCCGGTGCGTCCGGACGACTCCGTGCGGCGCGGGCCGGGACCATCGATCCACCTTGCTACTTCATTGGAGAAAGACATGGCTGCCATCGAAGCGCCGGCAACGGCCCTGGAGCAGTTCCTCATCGCAACCCTGTACGACGGCAGCCAGGTCGGCGCCGCGGTGGAGCAGCTCCGCCAGGCCGGTCTCGGTGACAAGGTCGACTCCTGGCTGAGCACGGGCGAGAACCTGCCCGTCACCGCCGACGAGCTGGGCAAGGCCCTCTCCGACAGCGTCGGCCGGATAGCCGCCCTCACCGGCCTCGGCGCGGACGAGGTCGCGCAGAAGATCGCCGCCGTGCTGCCGCCGGCCGTCGACGCGGTGAGCCCGAACGGCGAACTCGTCTCCTAGTCCCGCCATCGGGACGGCAAACGGCCGCCGCCCGTCCTGACGGCGGCGGTGGCCGTCCACCCCGGGGCCCGTTCGCATACGCGCGTGCGAGCGGGCCCCGAGGCATGTCCGGCTGACGCTGCCGGAGGGTCCCGAGGCATGTCCGGCCGACCAGAACCGAGAAGGGGCTCAGGGGAGACCGCCACCCCGGCGATCGGCTACAGTCCGCCGCGTGTCCGCATCCACATCCGAATTCAGCGTCAAGCCCGTCCCGGATTCCCACTGTTCGGGCTGTGGCGCACCGTACGGGGAGCACCTCACCGGCTGGCCCCGCAACTGCTCCACCTGTGGCAACGTCGCCTACCGCAACCCTCTGCCGGTGGCGATCGCCCTACAGCCCGTGTACGACACCCATGGCACAGGCCTGGTGGTCGTGACCCGTACCATTGCCCCCGCGCGCGGGGGAATCGCTCTGCCCGGCGGCTACATCGACGACCGGGAGGACTGGCGGCACGCCGTCGTCCGCGAGCTCAAGGAAGAGACCGGCATCAGCGCGGCGAGCCGCGACGTGCGCATCGTCGAATCGCTCAGCTCGCCCGACGGTCACGTGCTGCTCTTCGGCCTGCTGCCGGAGCGCCCCGTCGCCGACCTGCCGGAGTCCGTGCCGACGGACGAGACGGAAGGCTGGGAGCTCCTCTACCGTCCGGCGGAACTCTGCTTCCCGCTGCACACGGCCGTGCTGCAGGCGTGGTTCGAGGGCCGCTACGTCTGACGCCGTGACCGGCCACAGGCCATCGCCCCGAGCCGGACGACTCCAGAGCCATACGTCGAGGACGTGGGACTCCGGGACCCGTCGCCCGCGGTCAGGCGCCTGCGCGCACCCGCACCGCGTACTCCGGAGCACCCCCCGGGCCGTCGCCCTCCTTCTCGACGACAAGCCGGTCACCGCTCCACCGCACCCCGAAACGCTGGAGTTCGGGCTCCTCCCACCCGTCGCCCCCGTCGGCGATCACCAGACCGCCGCCCGAGCGCCCCTTCGGGGGCGCCCACACCTCCAGCACGAGCGTCCCGTCCGCGTCCCGGACGGGCAGCACCGCGCCCGCGCGCGCGAGCACGGGTATGCGGCACAGGGGCGCATCGAGGACGACACGGCCGGGACCTTCGTACGCCTCCCCCGTGACGGTGTCGTACCAGCGGCCGGGCGGCAGCTGCACGCCCCGCCGGACGGACCCCTCCGTCAGGACAGGAGCGACCAGCAGACAGTCACCCAGGAGGAAAGCGTCCTCACAGTCACGCAACGCCCTGTCCTCCGGGGCACCCCACCACAGGGGACGTGCGTAGGGTGCCCCGGTGCGCCGTGCCAGGTGCGAGAGCGTCACGAAGTACGGCTGCAGCCGACCGCGCTCGGCGAGCGCCACGCGCGCGTGCTCAAGCACCTTCGGACCGAACTCCCAGGGCTCCCTGCGGCCCGCGTCCAGCGCCGCGTGCGTACGGAACAGCGGGAGGTAGGCGCCGAGCTGGAACCACCGCAGATACAGCTCCGGTGACGGACTGCCGTCGAACCCGCCGATGTCGGGACCCGAGTACGGCACTCCGCACAGGCCGAGCCCGAGGACCAGTGCGAGCGAGGCCCGCAGCCCCGGCCAGGTGCTGGCGACATCGCCCGACCACGTCCCTCCGTAACGCTGCATCCCCGCCCAGCCCGAGCGCGAGAAGAGGAACGGCCGCTCCGACGGCCGCAGTTCACGCATGCCCTCATACCCGGCGCGAGCCATGCCCAGGGCGTACACGTTGTGCGCCTCCCGGTGGTCGCCGCCCCGGCCCTCCAGGTCGTGCCGGGCCGAACGGGGCAGAGTGGTCTCTCCGAAGGCCGCGAACGACACCGGCTCGTTCATGTCGTGCCAGAACCCCGAGAAACCCTGCGCGAGACGCTCGTCGTAGAGCCCGCCCCACCACTTGCGCACCCGCCCCGCCGTGAAGTCCGGGTACACCGACTCGCCGGGCCACACCAGACCCCGCACGGCCCTTCCCGAGGCGTCCCGCACGAACGCGTCCGCCGCCGCCCCGGCGTCGTACACCGCGTTCCCCGGAGCCGCCTTCACCGCCGGGTCCACGATCGACACCAGCCGGGTCCCCTCGCCGCGCAGCTCGGCGGCCAGCTTCGGCAGGCCGGGGAAGCGCTTCTTGTCGACCGTGAACACCTGGTGCGCGTCCAGATGGTCGATGTCCAGGTGCAGCGCGTCCAGCGCGAGACCGTGCTCGCGGTAGCCCGCGACGATCCTGCGCACCTCCTGCTCGCTGCCGAAGCCCCACCGCGCGTGATGGTGGCCGAGCGCCCACGACGGCGGCACCGCGGGAGCACCCGTCAGTCCCGCCCAGGCGTGCAGCACGCGCGCGGGGGTGCCCGTCATCACCCAGCACCGCAGCGGCCCCCCGGCCATCCGCACCTCGCACGACCCGGCCCTGTCGTGCCCGGAACCGGCGCCCTCGGTGCCCTCGCGCACGGTCACGGAGCCGTCCCAGGTGTTGTCGTGGAAGACCAGATGCGTCCCCACGTCGGCGACCACCCACTGCACCGGCATCGTGATGTACAGCGGATCGTCGCCGGGCCCGAAGGAGCCACCGGGATCCGTGTTCCACAAGCGGTACGTGCCACTCCGCAACCGGGGGCCCGCGGCCCGGCCGCCAAGGCCGAAGAACCGCGCGTCCGCCGCCACCTCCGACCGCTGCACCCAGCGCGCAGGACCACCGCCCGCGGGCTCCCACCAGCGCGGCGGCAGATCACGGCGCAGCATCACCCCGCCCGGCGTGCGCAGCTCGACCGCCCCGTGCCGGGAGACGACCACCGTGGCCCGCTCCGACACCACCCGCCAGCCGCCCTCCTTGTCGGGCTCCAGGACGGCCCGGGGGTCCGCCTCCGGGCTCCCGCCCGCCAGCGCGTACGACGGGTCCGGCTCCGCGCCGTCCCAGCCCCAGAACACCGCCCCGCCCGACGTGACCCGCACCCGCAGCTCAGAACGCGCGAAGCGCACCACTCCGCCGCCGGGACCGGGCTCCACCAGCGTCACAGGGCCCGGCGTCCGGGCCCGCTCGTCCCCCCGATGCGGCAGTGCCGCGGCGTCCACCCGCCGCCTGCGCCACGCGGAGCGCACCATGCGCAACCTCTGAGCCGTGTCGGACAGGCCGACTGCCTTCACCGAACGCACCAGGTCACGACCGTTCATGCTGCTCAGCCTGCCACCGAAGGACCACCGGGTGCGCCGCGTTCAACTTCCGTTCATTCCGAGCGCCATCAGGCGTTACCCATCCCCTCCGAAGGCACACCTCGACTCCTCGCCGGACCCCTGACGGAAACGGACACCCTGGTGCAGAAGTCGATCACGTGGCATCGTCCGTGTCACCCGTGTCACGCGCACACCCAGCCCGTGCGCACGACAGCCGCCCACGACGCGCACAGCCCAGGAGCACCCCGATGTCCTCATCGAACCCCTCGCCGCTCTGGAAGCCGGACCAGCAGCGGATCGCCGGCGCACAGATCACGCGCTTCCAGGCCTGGGCGGCCGAGCACCACGGAGCGCCCGCCACCGGCGGGTACGAGGCCCTGCACCGCTGGTCCGTCGACGAGCTGGACACCTTCTGGAAAGCCGTCACCGAATGGTTCGACGTACGCTTCTCCACCCCCTACACGCGCGTGCTCGGCGACCGCTCCATGCCCGGCGCCGAGTGGTTCCCCGGCGCCACCCTCAACTACGCCGAGCACGCCCTGCGCGCCGGAGAGGACCCCGAGCGTGCCGACACCCCGGCCGTCCTGCACGCCGACGAGTCCCACGAGCCGACCCCGGTCACCTGGGCCGAACTGCGCCGGCAAGTGGGCTCCCTGGCGGCCGAGCTCCGCGGCCTGGGCGTGCGCCCCGGAGACCGCGTCAGCGGCTATCTGCCGAACGTCCCCGAAGCCGTCGTCGCCTTCCTCGCCACCGCGTCCGTGGGCGCCGTCTGGACCTCGTGCGCACCCGACTTCGGGGCCCGCAGCGTCCTCGACCGCTTCCAGCAGGTCGAACCGGTCGTCCTCTTCACGGTCGACGGCTACCGCTACGGAGGCAAGGAACACGACCGCCGCGACACCGTCGCCGAGCTGCGCGGCGAACTGCCCACCCTGCGCGCCGTCGTCCACATCCCCCTGCTCGGCACCACGGCACCCGAAGGTGCCCTGGAGTGGTCCGCGCTCACCGCCGCGGACACGGCACCCGTCTTCGAAGCCGTCCCCTTCGACCACCCCCTGTGGGTGCTCTACTCCTCCGGCACCACGGGCCTGCCCAAGGCGATCGTCCAGTCCCAGGGCGGCATCCTCGTGGAGCACCTCAAGCAGGCCGGACTGCACTGCGACCTCGGTCCGGACGACCGCTTCTTCTGGTACACGTCCACCGGCTGGATGATGTGGAACTTCCTCGTCTCCGGCCTGCTCACGGGCTCCACGATCGTCCTGTACGACGGCAGCCCCGGCTACCCCGACACCGCGGCGCAGTGGCGCGTGGCCGAGCGCACCGGAGCCACGCTCTTCGGGACATCGGCCGCGTACGTCATGGCCTGCCGCAAGGCGGAGGTGCACCCCGCGCGGGACTTCGACCTCTCGCGCGTGCAGTGCGTGGCCACCACCGGTTCGCCCCTGCCGCCGGACGGCTTTCGCTGGCTCCACGACGAGTTCGCCGACGCCTCCGGAGAGGTGTGGATCGCCTCCGTCAGCGGCGGCACCGACGTCTGCTCCTGCTTCGCAGGCGCCGTCCCGACGCTGCCCGTCCACATCGGCGAACTCCAGGCCCCCTGTCTGGGCACCGACCTGCAGTCCTGGGACCCCCAGGGCAAGCCCCTCATCGACGGCGTCGGCGAGCTCGTCGTCACCAACCCCATGCCGTCGATGCCGATCCGCTTCTGGAACGACCCGGACGGCAGCCGGTACCACGACAGCTACTTCGACACCTACCCCGGCGTATGGCGCCACGGCGACTGGATCACCGTCACCGCACGCGGCTCCGTCGTCATCCACGGCCGCTCCGACTCCACGCTCAACCGCCAGGGCGTACGCATGGGCTCGGCCGACATCTACGAAGCCGTCGAACGCCTCCCCGAGATCCGCGAGTCCCTGGTGATCGGCGTCGAGCAGCCCGACGGCGGCTACTGGATGCCGCTGTTCATCCATCTCGCCCCGGGCGCCGTGCTCGACGACGGCCTGCGCGACCGCATCAAGCGGACCATCCGCGAACAGCTCTCCCCGCGCCACGTCCCCGACGAGGTGATCGAGGTCCCCGCCGTTCCGCACACCCTCACCGGCAAGCGCATCGAGGTCCCGGTCAAACGCCTGCTCCAGGGCACCCCGCTCGACAAGGCGGTCAACGCGGGCTCCGTCGACAACATCGAACTGCTCCACTTCTACGAGCGCCTCGGCCGCGAACGCGCCTGACCCCGCACGCCCCACGGCCCCCGAGCCCAGCACGCTCCGCTGCCGTTGTCAGTGGCTCCCGTTACGGTGAGTGAGCATTGATCGACCGAACGCAGGGGGAATCATGGGGCACACCCGGCACGACACCATGCGACGCGCCCTTCGCCGCGAAGTCGCCGGCACCATCGGCCTGCTGGCCGACGCCGACGACTTCGCGGCGATGCGCCACTACGCCAGCTTCGTCTTCGACGACCACGTGACGTATCTGCGGCAGGTGGAAGGCCTCCTCAAATCCCGCGCCGCCGACGGCAGGCTGACCGGCATCGCCCTCTTCGACCCACAGGAGTACGCGGAGTTCTGCGCGGAAACAGGCCTAGACCCCGACACCTCCGCGAGCCGCACCCGCTACACCGCGGAACTCGCGGCGACCGGCCCCACCCTTCCGTACGAGGACCGGCCGCTGGCCGATCTGCTCCCCGACCTCGTCGACGAGACCGTCAGGCAGAGCACCTGGGAGTACGCGACCATGCTCCTGGCCCGCATCGGCACCTGCGCGGACTGCGGAGTCGACATCGGCCGCGCCGCCTTCGCCCGCGCCTCCGATCTCGTCATGCGCGTGATCGGCACCGAGGGCCCCGCCACCCGCCACCTCGTGTGCAGCGTGCCGAGCGACGGACAGACACTCCTCGCCGCACTGCACGTCACCCACGGCGCGGACGGCCATCCCGAACTCGACGAGACGGAAGCACTGGAGTTCACCACGGTCCTCGCCGTGGGCATCGCCCTGCGAAGTCCGGGCGGCCTGGTGATGCGCGCCGGTGACGGCATCCGCGACCGCGTCCACGGCTGGCGCCTGCAGGACGAGCGCCTGCACCCGCTCTCCGCCGCCGAGGTCTTCGACGCCTACTGCACGGACGCGCTCTCCGGTGACCTCATCGCCCCGGAGTCCGGCGTCGACTACTGCGCGGCACCCGACCTCGGCGGCGACGACTCCGGAGAAGAAGGAACGACGGGACAAGGGGGACACCGCCACTGACGCCGGAGGGGCGCCCCACCCGTGGTGGGACGCCCCTCCGGACCAGACCTGCCGAGCGCGGCGCGTCCGCTACTCGCCGGACAGCACCGCGTGCGCCGCCTTGCGGGCCTCTTCGGCGCTGTCCGCCGCACGCGCCGCGGCCGCAGCCCGCTCGCACTGCGCCAGCGTGTACTTGCCGAGCGTCGCCCGCACGTAAGGAATCGACGCCGCACCCATCGAGAGGGAGGTGACGCCCAGACCGGTCAGCACACACGCGAGCAGCGGGTCGGACGCGGCCTCACCGCACACACCGCAGCTCTTGCCCTCGGCCTGCGCGGCCTCGGCCGACAGCGCGACCAGGTCGAGCAGGGCGGGCTGCCACGGGTCCTGCAGCCGGGACACGGCACCGACCTGACGGTCGGCGGCGAAGGTGTACTGCGCGAGGTCGTTGGTGCCGAGCGAGAGGAACTCGACCTCCTGCAGGATGGAGCGCGCCCGCAGGGCGGCCGACGGGATCTCCACCATGGCGCCGAACTTGGCCTGGAGTCCGGCCTCGCGGCACGCGTCGGCGAACGCCTTGGCGTCGGCACGGTCCGCGACCATCGGAGCCATGACCTCGAGATAGACGGGAAGCCCCTCGGCGGCCACGGCCAGAGCGGTCAGCTGCGTCCGCAGCACCTCCGGGTGGTCGAGGAGCGAGCGCAGACCGCGGACACCGAGCGCCGGGTTCGGTTCGTCGGCCGGGGTGAGGAAGTCGAGCGGCTTGTCCGCACCGGCGTCGAGGACGCGCACGACGACGCGCCCCTCGGGGAAGGCCTCGAGGACCTTGCGGTACGCCTCGACCTGCTTCGCCTCGGTCGGCGCCTGGGTGCTGTCGTCGAGGAAGAGGAACTCGGTGCGGAACAGGCCGACGCCCTCCGCGCCCGCCTCGACGGCGGCGGGAACGTCGGCGGGGCCGCCGACGTTCGCGAGCAGCGGCACCTTGTGCCCGTCCGACGTGGCGCCGGGCCCGGTCGACGCGGCGAGCGCCGCCTTGCGCTCGGCCGCGGCGGCCTCGAGCTGCGCGCGCTTCTCGGCGGTGGGCTCCACGAAGATCTCGCCGGTGCTGCCGTCGACGGCGACGACCGTGCCCTCGGTGATCTCACCGGCGCCGGGCAGCGCGACGACGGCGGGGACGCCGAGCGCCCGCGCCAGGATCGCGCTGTGGCTGGTCGGGCCGCCCTCTTCGGTGACGAAGCCGAGGACGAGCGCCGGGTCGAGGAGCGCGGTGTCGGCGGGCGCGAGGTCCCGGGCGATGAGGACGTACGGCTCGTCGCTGTCGGGCACGCCCGGCATCGGAACGCCGAGGAGCCGCGCGACGATGCGGTTCCGCACATCGTCGAGGTCGGCGACGCGGCCCGCCATGTACTCACCCGCGCCCGCGAGGAGTTCGCGGTAGTGCGAGAAGGCGTCGTAGATGCCGCGTTCGGCCGTGCTGCCGACGGTGATGCGCCGGTCCACGTCGGCGATCAGCTCCGGGTCCTGGGCGATCATGGCCTGTGCTTCGAGCACCGCCTGGGCCTCGCCGCCGGCCAGGTTGCCACGCGCCATCAGGTCGGCGGCCACAGCCTCGACGGCCTTGCGGGCGCGCCCCTGTTCGCGCTCCGCGTCCTCCGCCGGGATCTGCTTGGCGGGCGGTTCGAGGACCGCCGTGCCCATGTGCCGAACCTCGCCGATGGCCACCCCGTGGCTCACGCCGACGCCTCGCAGCGTTGTCTCCATTTCACCCGTCTCCGGTTGTGCGGCGGGCCCAGCCGCCGCGGTGGATGTCCTACCTGCCGTCGGCGAGCGACGGCGCTGCCGTCACTTCCAGCTGAAGAGAGTGTCGCCCGGCTTCACTTCGCCGCTCTCGACGAGACCGGACAGCGACTCGGCCGTGGCCTCGAGTGCCACGATGGGGCAGATCGCGGACTTGCCGGCGGCCTCGACGGCGGCCGGGTCCCAGCGGACCACGGCCTGACCGCGCTGTACGGTGTCTCCCTTGTTGACGAGCAGCTCGAAGCCCTCACCGTTGAGCTGGACGGTGTCGATGCCCAGGTGCGTCAGCACCCCGTGGCCCTGCTCGTCCACCACGACGAACGCGTGCGGGTGCAGGGACACGACGATGCCGTCGACCGGAGCGACAGCCTCGGAGGGCTCGCGAACAGGGTCGATGGCAGTGCCCGGTCCGACCATCGCGCCGGAGAAGACGGGGTCGGGCACCGCGGCGAGCCCGATGGCGCGTCCTTCGAGCGGGGACGTAACGGTGGACATGGAGGGCCTCCCAGGGGGTGGAGATTCGATACCGCCGTCACTACCTGTCCTGGACGACGCACTGTTCAGAAGGGTAAGTCATAAGAAGTCCCGGTTCCGCACGAGAGGTACCGGTTGGCAGACGTAGAAGCCCTGCACAAACGATTTGCGCCTACCCGGACGCCGTTGTAGAGTCGGACTCCTGCCGACGGGCCGGACGACGCACTCAGCGTCGGGGGCCGGGCAGCAACTATCAGGTCGGATCCTATATCGGGGTCTGGTTCCTCATGTCCGCTGATCATTTCGATCACCGTGGTCGGGGAGCCGAAAATGACCTGCTAGGGTTTGAAAGCGCCGAAAGGCAAAAGGCCCCCCAGCGGCCACCGGAATTGAAATCCGAACCGGGAACGGAACGGAAAACGGATCTGGTAGAGTGGGAAACGCAGGAACAAGAGAAACAAAAAGAAACACCGAAGGGAAGCGCCCGGAGGAAAGCCTGAGAGAGTCTCTCGGGTGA
>NZ_WPNZ01000011.1:82092-321896 GCF_009755605.1 Streptomyces typhae | reverse complement strand
CCCGCCGCCTCCCGCGTGGTCAACACCACCGCAGGACCCGCATCCCCGACCATGTACGCGATCCGGTCCTTCGGATAGTGCAGATCCACCGGCAGATACGCCGCACCCGCCTTCAACACGCCCAGCACCACCGCGACCTGCTCGGCCGACCGCGGCATCGCCACCGCCACCAACCGCCCAGGGCCCACCCCACGGCCGATCAGCCAATGCGCCACACGATTCGCACGCTCATTCAACTCCCCGTACGACCACGCACGAACAGCCGACTCCACGCCCAGCGACCCCGGCCCCTCGGCCACCCGCGCCTCGAACAACGCGGGAAAAGTAGTGGTCGGAAGGGTCGGTATCCGCACGGAGGACCCGTCGGCAAAAGGCTCTTGAAAATCGGTCACGGAAAACTCCAGACGTTCAGGACACGAGCAGATCGCAAGAGGGCCGAAGCGGTGGGTCCGAGGCGGGATCGCCGTGTCGGACCCCGTCGGTGCGGTGGTCGGGTGAGTTCGGGGGAAGGCTCGGCGCGAATTCCGTACCGCCGTCCGTGGATGCCCCGTTGACCTGGGATATCGCTTCTTTCCCTCGGGCTGTGACCGTAACTCGCGGATGTTTTCCGGGAGAAGGGGCGGCAAAGGTCCGGGGAAGCGCAATCCTTTCTCGCATGTCATCCACGGCTCACCGGAAAGGAGGTGGGACCTGCGCACCCGGAGGAAATGTCCTTTCTCATGGCCGCGCTCGTCGTATGCCGTGATTCTGCGCTGTCCCGTTAACGAGACCGCCGGGTCCGCTGCCGACGGCCCCCGGCGACAAGACGTACCGGGAAGGACTCGGATTGACTCAAAATCGACTACCCGAGCGCATGGTTCCGGTCTGTGAGTGATCTCGTTCGGAGGAGAAAGAGACGGTCTACGCGCGGCACTTGTTCCGACGTGACAGGGTGTCGCCGTCTGGCCTGGGGTGTCGGGCCCTGGCTCCGGGGGCCTCCGGATATCACGCACCAGGGTATGAACAGGATCTTTCACGCCGAACCTGCCGAGGGGAGGCCCCCTTCGCTGAATGCTCGCTTCCACTGTGCGATCTTGTGGCTAGCATGACCACCACAAGTGCCGTCGGAAGACAGCGCCACACGGCGGACTTCCCTCGCGACGGCACCCAGTCGAGGACGGGCCGACGGCCCGCCCACACGTGCCGACACCGAGGGACCACGGAATGACACAGCCCGCCGATCGTCGTCCGGACCGCACCTCGAACACCCGGCGAACGGCATACACGCTGCCCGTGTGCCTTCTGGCGCTGGCCGCCGTGGCGGGAGCCGCCGTGACCGCGCTCGCGCCGGTGGACGCGCGCGGCTGGGCGGGCGCCGCCGCGGCCGGCGGGTGGGTGCTGCTCGCCGTCGCCGTGTGCGTGGGCACCGTGAAGGCGAACGGCCTGCGGGCGCGGACCGCCGAGGCGGAGGACGAACTGCTGCGCACCCGCGCCCAGTTGGACTCCCGTACCGCCGAGGACATGGGCCTGGCCCAGGTCACCCTGCCCGCCGTGGCCCGCCTCGCGCGCGAGGGCGTCGCCCCCGACGAGGTGCTGCGGCAGACCCGGCCGCCCGCCCTGCCGTCCCAGCGCGAGCTGCTGCGCGTGTGCGTGACCGCGCTGGCCGACGCCGAGCAGCGCGCGGTGGCCGCGGCCGCGGCCGGGCGCAGTGCCGCAGACGACGTGGCGCGCATGTCCGACGACGTACGGCGCCTCGCAGGCGAGACCCTGCCGTCCGTCGTCGACAAGCTGCGCGGCGGCGCCTCCGTCGACCGGGTCCTCGCGGGCATGCACTGGCCGCAGGACCCGGCCCTGCGCGACCTGACCGAGGCCGCCGTGCGGGAACTCGCCCTGAGCGAGCGGCGCGCCGCCGCCGCGCAGGCCGCGAGCGCCAAGGCCCTCAGCCGCGTCCAGGCCAAGTCCGTGAGCATGCTCGCCGACCTGCGCGACATGCAGGACCGGCACGGTGAGGACGTCTTCGGCGACCTGCTCGCCATCGACCACAGCACCTCGCAGCTCGGCCTCATGACCGACCGGCTCGCGCTCCTGATGGGCGGCCGCTCCAGCCGCGCCTGGAACAAGCCCATCGTGATGGAGTCCATCCTGCGCGGCGCCGTCGGCCGCATCGCCGCATACCAGCGGGTGCGGCTGCACTGCTCGACCCGGGTCGCCGTCGTCGGCTTCGCCGCCGAGGGCGTGATGCACCTGCTCGCCGAACTCACCGACAACGCCGCGAACTTCTCACCGCCCACCGACGAAGTGCACGTCTACGTGGAGGAGTCCCGTACCGGCGTCGTCATCACCATCGAGGACAGCGGCCTGCGGATGTCCGAGGCGGCGCTGCGCCGCGCCGAGGAGTCGGTGTCCGGGCAGATGACCGACCTCGCGCTGCTCCAGGGCACCCGCCTCGGCCTCGCCGTGGTCGGCAGGCTCGCCGTCAAGTACGGCATGAACGTCAGCTACCGGCCCTCGGCCCGCGGCGGCACCGGCGTCGTCGTCCTGCTGCCCCCGCAGCTCATCGCCCAGCAGGCGCAGGCCGAGAGCGCCCCCGCCGCCACGCCCGTCACCACCGCGGCGGCGCCCGCCCTGTCCGGCACCGACGCCGTGCCCGCGCCCCGCAGGTCCGGGGACACCCGCACCGCGCCCGCCGCGCACGCCACCCCCGCCGAAGGCACCGAGATCCCCGGCCACGTCGCCTTCGAGGAGCACAGCACCGGGCGGGAGCGCACCGCCGACGGGCCCGACGCGCACGACCAGGTCGCCGGGCACGCCCGCCACAGCGCCACCCGGAGCCCCCAGGACTCTCCCGGCGCCCCCGGCACCCAGCCCCCCGCGGGCGGCGGCACCGACGGCAGGGGCGCCACCCTCGGCGGCCTCCCGGTGCGCAGGCCGGGCCGCACCATGGCCGCCGCGCACGCCGAGCTCCAGGAACGGCAGGCCGCCCACGCCCGTGACCGCGAGAACACCACCCGCACCCCTGGCACCCCCGGCCCCGCCCCGGCCGACGCGAGCGGGCCCGCGGGCACCGAAGGCACCGCGGGCCCCGAAGGCACCGCCCCGGGCCGGCGGCAGCGTACGCCGCGCGACATCGGCGCCGGCTTCGGCGCCTTCCACCGCGCCAGCCGTGCCGCCGACGAGAGCGAACCGCCGCCGCGGGCCGAGTGAGCGGCCCCCGCACGTTCCGAGGCCGGTCCGCCCGGACCACGCCTCCACCCCTTGCCCCGCGACCGAAAGGGAGGCACGGGCGTTCGCACCCCCGGTGATCGCCCCGAACCCACCATGCAGACCACCGACAACAGCCTGAACTGGCTCCTGGACAGCCTGCTCGACAACACCCCCGGCACCCGGCACGCCCTCGTGCTCTCCCGCGACGGCCTGAAGCTCTGCTGGAGCCCCGGCCTCAGCCTCGACCAGGCCGACCAGCTCTCCGCGATCTGCTCCGGCATCCAGGCACTCGCCCAGGGCGCCTCCATGGAGTTCGGCGACGGCTCCGGCGGCGTACGGCACTCCATGACCGAGTTCCACGGCGGACTGCTCTTCGTCGTCGAGGCGGGCCAGGGCGCGCACCTGGCCGTCATCGCCGACGAGGACGCCGACCCCGGCGTGGTGGGCCTCCAGATGAGTCAGCTCGTCTCCCAGATCGGCGAGCACCTGCGGGCCGAGCCCAGGGCCCAGGCGCACGGCGGCCCGCAGCAGCCCGGCGGCAGCGGCTCGTGATGCGGCGGCCCGTCGATGTGGGCGCCCCCGACCGGCTCTACACGGTCACGGGAGGCCGCAGCCGCTCCGACGGCAGCTCGTTCGACCTGGTGACGCTGATCGTCGCCGAGTGCGAGCCGTCCGTCGGCCAGCAGTCGGAGCACCGGCGCATCCTCGAACTGTGCCGCCACCCCACGGCCGTCGTCGAGATCGCCGCCGAGCTCTCGCTGCCCATCACCGTCGTCCGCATCCTCCTGGAGGACCTTCAGGCGACCGGCCGCATCGTTCCCCGTCATCCCCGCGTGGCGGCCTCCGCCACGCTGCCCGATACCGCTCTTCTCACGGAGGTGCTCCATGGGCTCCGCAACCTCTGAGCTGCCGTCGTCCCGGACACCGCTGCGCGACACGGCCGAAACAGGCCTGAAGATCGTCGTGGTGGGCGGCTTCGGCGTCGGCAAGACCACCCTGGTCCGCTCGGTCAGCGAGATCCGGCCGCTGAACACCGAGGAGGTGATGACGCAGGCCGGCGCGGGAGTCGACGAGATGCCCGAGTCGACCGGCAAGACCACCACCACGGTCGCCTTCGACTTCGGCCGCATCAGTCTCAACGACCGTCTGGTGCTCTACCTGTTCGGCGCGCCCGGACAGAAGCGCTTCTGGTTCCTGTGGGACCGCCTCTTCGCGGGGACGCTCGGCGCGGTCGTCCTCGTGGACACCCGCAGGATGGACGAGTCCTGGTACGCGATCGACCGGCTCGAACACCACGGCACGCCCTTCGTCGTCGCCGTGAACCGCTTCGACGACGACACGGCACGCCACTCCCTGGAGGAGATACGGGCCGCGCTGGCGCTGCCCGCCCACGTCCCCCTCATCGACTGCGACGCCCGGGTCCGCTCGTCCGGCAAGGACGTGCTGATCACCCTGGTCGACCACCTCCACCACCTGGCACGGGAACGGGAACTGACAGCATGACCGAAGCGACCGGACCCGCAGCCGCGCCGAACACCCCGCCGCCCGGCTGCCCCGCCCACGCCGCCCACCCCGACGCGGTGCCCCTGAGCGGCCTGGAGTACCAGCAGACGCCCTTCGACCTGTACCGCAGCCTGCGCAGCCGGCACGGCTCGGTCGCGCCCGTGCTCCTCGACGGCGGGGTGCCCGCCTGGCTCGTCCTCGGCTACTCCGAGGTCACGTACGTCACCTCGCACGACGAGCTGTTCGCCCGCGACTCGCGGCGCTGGAACCAGTGGGACGACATTCCCGCCGACTGGCCCCTGATGCCGTTCGTGGGCTACCAGCCGTCCGTCCTGTTCGCCGAGGGCGCCGAGCACCGCCGCCGCGCGGGCGTCATCACCGAGGCCCTGGAGGGCGTCGACCAGTTCGAGCTGGGCCGGGAGTGCGCGTACATCGCCGACCAGCTCATCGCGGGCTTCTCCGGCCGCGGCAGCGCCGAGCTGATGAGCGTCTACACCCACCCCCTCGCGATGCGTGCCGCCGTGCACATGGTCGGCATGCCGCCCGGCGCCGCCGACACCGAGGCCCTCGTCGAGGACCTGCGGATCTCGCTGGACGCCGCCGAGGGCGACGACCCCGTGGCCGCGTACGTCCGTGTCGGCGAGCGCGTCCACCAGCTGGTCGCGGAGCGCCGCAAGAACCCGGGCGCGGACGTCACCTCGCGGATGCTGGAGCACCCGGCGGGCCTCACCGACGAGGAGATCGTCCAGGACCTGATCTCGGTGATCGCCGCCGCCCAGCAGCCCACCGCCAACTGGATCTGCAACACGCTGCGGCTGCTCCTGACCGACGAGCGGTTCGCCCTGAACGTCTCCGGCGGCCGCCTCAGCGTCAGCCAGGCCCTCAACGAGGTCCTGTGGCTCGACACGCCGACGCAGAACTTCATCGGCCGCTGGGCGGTGCGCGACACCCAGCTCGGCGGGCGCCGCATCCGGGCGGGCGACTGCCTGGTCCTCGGGCTCGCCGCGGCCAACGCCGACCCGCAGATCTGGCCGGGGGCGCAGGTGGGCTCCGAGAACTCGGCGCACCTGTCCTTCAGCAACGGCGAGCACCGCTGCCCCTACCCGGCGCCGCTGCTCGCCGACGTCATCGCCCGCACCGCGGTCGAGACGCTCCTGGAGCGGCTGCCCGACCTGGTGCTCTCCGTCGACCCCGGCGAGCTCACCTGGCGCCCGTCGATCTGGATGCGCGGTCTGACGGCGCTGCCCGTGCAGTTCACGCCCGTGGCGCAGTGACGGCGGCGCAGTGACGGCGGCGGCGCGGAGGCGATCCGCGCCGCACGCGCCGGGCCGGGGCTCAGCTCGGTGTGAACACCACCGGCAGGGTCTCCGGGCCCCGGGTGAACACGCCGCGCTCCGAGGGCACGAAGCCGTCGGCGAGCCGCAGGTCCGGCATGGCGTCCAGGAGCTGGTTGACGCCCGTCTCGACCTCGGCGCGGGCCAGCAGCGCGCCCACGCAGAAGTGCCTGCCGAGTGCGAACGCGAGGTGGTCGGCCGCCGCGGAGAACGCCGTGGTGGTCGTCAGGTCGTCCCGGAAGATGTCGAAGCTGTCCGGGTCGCGGTAGCGCTCGCCGTCCCGGTTGGCCGAGCCGATGAGGCAGGTCACGGTGGCGCCGGCGGGCACGGTGCCACCGGCGAGCTCCACCTCGACCGCGGTCTGCCGCATGATCATGTGGACCGGCGGGGTGTACCGCAGGGTCTCGGCGAAGGCCCGGTCGACCAGGGAGCGGTCCGCGCGCACGGCGGCGAGCTGGTCGGGGTGCGTGAGGAGGTTGGCGAAGATCCCGGCGATGGCCTTGTCGGTGGTCTCGCCGCCCGCGGCGAGCAGCAGGCTGCAGAACGCCTTGATGTCCTCGTCGCTCATGGACACCCCGTCGACCTCGGCGGCGCAGAGCGTGGACAGCAGGTCGTCGCCCGGATTCTCACGGCGTGCCGCGATGATCGGGAACATGTACTCGGCGAACTCCACCCGGGTCCGCTCGCCCGCGGCCGCCACCTCGGGGTCGCCCGCCAGGTTGCCGAGGAAGGCGATGACGCTCGTGTACCAGCCGTGGAACCGCTCGTGATCGGCCTTGTCGAGCCCCAGCATGTCGGCGATCACGTTCACCGGGAAGCGGGTGGCGTAGTCCGCGACGAGGTCCGCGGAGCCGCGGTCGCGGAAGGCGGCGATCAGCTCCTCGGAGTTGCGGCGGATCACCGGCAGGAAGGTGTTCTGCAGCTCGCTGCCGCGGAAGGCCGGGGCGACCAGGGCGCGGCGCACCGCGTGCTCGCGGCCGCTGAGCTGGAGGATCGTCCGGCCGTGCACGGGCTCGATCTGCCAGTCGTAGTTGTCCGTGGTGAACTGCGCCGCCTTGTCCTTGAAGACGCGGGAGACGTCCTCGTAGCGCGAGACGATGTAGCTCTTGGTGGGTTCGTGCCACAGCAGCGGCTTGTGTTCGCGCAGGGCGCGGTAGACGGGGTACGGGTCGGCCGCGAACTCGGGCGAGAGAATGTCCGGTATGGGCTGAGCAGTGGACACGGGACTCCTTCGGAGGGCGTCTGCCTGGCCGGCCCAGCCTAATGATCAAGGAAAAGAACCGACAGGGTGCGTGACCCACCACTGTCGTCCCAGCTGTCCGCCCGCATCCCCCGCGCCCCGCGGGGCATACGGGGTTCACCACCCCCGAACCACTGGAGGAACGCCGTGGAGGCCGAGGTCAGAGCGATGGTGCCGATGGAGCTCGAGACCGGCGAGGACGGCGCCGGGCGCGCCCCGCTGTCCGCCGAGCTCGCGTACGCGGCCGCGGACCCGTTCGCCGTCACGATGACGTTCTACTGCGACGGCGACGAAGTGACCCGCTGGCGCCTGGACCGGCAGCAGCTCGCCGAGGGCTGCCGGTACCCGGTCGGCGAGGGCGATGTGCGGATCGCCCCGGCCCCGGCCCCGGGCGCGGCCCGCGGGACGCGCGTACGCGTCGAGCTGCTCGGCACCCCCGGCCCCGCGGGCCGCGACCGCGCCGTCCTGTACGCCGCCACGGCCGACGTCACCGCGTTCCTGGCCACCGCCCACGCGGTGGTGCCGCCCGGCGAGGAGCGCGTCTGCCTGGACGATCTCGTGTCCCGCCTGGTACGGGAGGCGTCCCCCGTTTCTCCGGAGGCGTCTTCCCCGCAGGTGTCTTCTCCGGAGGTGTCCTTTCCGGAGGCGACGCCCACTTTTCCAGTTGAGGACCATTTGCCACGTTAATCAGCTTTGGTACGGGGAACGCGTTTATCGGCATGTTGACGGATGAGACAGCTGAGGAGCACACCATGGCCAGCACTTCCACGCCCCGCTACACCGTTCCGGGCATCAGCGTCGAGGACGGCGCGAAGCTGATCGCGGCGCTGAGTGTCCGGCTGCACGCGCTCAACGATCTGCACCTCACGCTGAAGCACGTGCACTGGAACGTCGTCGGCCCGCACTTCATCGCCGTGCACGAGATGCTCGACCCGCAGGTCGACCGCGTCCGCGCGATGGCGGACGACGTGGCCGAGCGCATCTCGGCGCTCGGCGGGGTGCCGAAGGGCACCCCGGGCGCCCTGGTCGCCGAGCGCACCTGGGACGACTACAGCATCGGCCGGGCCGACGCCATCGCCCACCTGGGCGCACTCGACGTGGTCTACACGGGGGTGATCGAGGGCTACCGGGCGGCGATCGACAAGGTCGGCAAGTTCGACCCGGCGACGGAGGACATCCTCATCGAGCAGGTCCGCGACCTGGACCAGTTCCAGTGGTTCGTCCGGGCCCACCTGGAGAGCGCGCAGGGCACGCTCTCCACCGGCGACGCCTCCACGGAGGTCGACGCGGCCCGCGCCGCCGCCGAGTGACGGCACCGGCAGGACCGGACACGGCCCGCGCGGGGCAGGGACCCCGCGCGGGCCGTACGCGCGCTGCGCGAGCATCCGCTACTCCCAGGCACCCCTCACCTCCCGAACACCCCTCCACTCCCAAGTACTCCTGTACTCCCAAGTCCCCCTGTTCGACGGGCTGTTGAGAACAGAACAAGTTGGCCCGGGGCGTGGAACGAGTGATATGGGTGGACATGCCATCGACACTCGGGGGGCCGTGTCAGTGACGGGGTGGGGAAGTGTCAGGGATATCCGGGCGTCAATACGAGCGCATGTTCGATCTGGCGACCACGGTGCTCGGGGAACCGGGCACCGGAAACATCTGGGCCCCCATCGCGGGGGAACTGCTCGACGCCTGCGGGGGCGACTTCCTCGTGCTCATGGACCAGGACGCGGGGCCCACCGCGGGGCGGCGCGACACGCTGCGGCTGCGCACGGCCGGCGGCTTCGTGGAGCTCCGGCTCGACGCCGACGTACTGGACCGCATACACCACGGCTGTCCCCTGATCGCCCACTACCGCGCCACGCGCGACCGGACGCCGCGGACCGCCGCTGAGGTCGTGGGGGAGCGGTCCTGGCGCGGCGGCGAGACGGCACGGCTGCTGCGGGCCGCCCTCGGCACCGAGCACGTCCTCGGCCTGCCGCTGCCCGACAGGTCACGCCCCGTACGGGGCTTCACCATCCACCGTTCGGGGCCGGGATTCACAGCGGCCCAGCGGACCTACGCCCGGCGCATCCAGCTCCTGCTGTCGGGCGTCGACAAACACGCCGACCTGCTGCGGTCCTGGCGGCGGCCGATCGTGGAACTGTCGGGGACCGATGACACGGGCGGGCCGGAGCGGCCGAGCGGCCCGGACGCCCTCGGCCTGACTCCGCGGGAGACCGCCGTACTGATCCTGCTCGCCGACGCGCTGACCGCCGCCGCCATCGGCCGCCGTCTCGGCATCTCCGTGCGCACGGCCCAGAAACACATCCAGAGCATCTACCGCAAGCTCGGCACCCGCGACCGCGTCGCCACGGTGCTGCGGGCGCAGAACCGCGGCCTGATCCCCACGGAGGCGGAGTGCTCATGACGCCGGAGCGGCAGCCGGTCCCACCGCCCGCAGGGCGCCCGGAGCACGGGGGTTAGCCTGCGGGTCATGTTCACGACGCGCCCCACGCTCCAGGGCACCTTCGGCATGGTGTCGTCCACCCACTGGCTCGCCTCGCAGACCGCGATGGCGGTCCTGGAGGACGACGGGAACGCCTACGACGCCGCCGTCGCGGCGGGGTTCGTGCTGCACGTGGTCGAGCCGCACCTGAACGGGCCCGCGGGCGAGGTGCCGATCGTTCTCGCGCCGGCGGGCGGTGCCGTACGCGTCCTGTGCGGGCAGGGCGTCGCACCCGCCGGGGCGACCGTCGCCCACTACCGCGACACCCTCGGGCTCGCCCTGGTGCCCGGCACCGGGCCCCTCGCCGCCGCCGTCCCCGGAGCCTTCGACGCCTGGATGCTGCTGCTCCGCGACCACGGCACCAAGACGCTCGGCGAGGTCCTGCGGTACGCCGTCGGGTACGCCGAGGACGGGCATCCGCCCGTCGAACGGGTCACGCGGACCGTCGAGACGGTGCGGGAGCTCTTCGAGACGGAGTGGACCTCGTCGGCGGCCGTCTACCTCCCCGGCGGCAGGCCGCCCACGCCCGGCGAGCCGTTCCGCAACCCGCGCCTGGCCGCGACCTGGCGGCGCCTGATCGCCGAGGCCGAGGCCGCGGGCGGCACCGACCGCACCGCCCAGATCGAGGCCGCCCGCACGGTGTGGCGCACCGGTTTCATCGCCGAGGCCCTGGTGCGCCAGGCCACCCGTCCCACCCTGGACACCAGCGGCGAGCACCACACCGGCACCCTCACCGCCGCGGACCTCGCGGCCTGGTCCGCGGGGTACGAGGACCCCGTCACGTACGACTGGAGGGGCTGGACCCTGTGCAAGGCGGGCCCCTGGAGCCAGGGCCCCGCCCTCCTCCAGCAGCTCGCCCTGCTGCCGGACGAACTGCCGCCGCCCGGCTCCGCCGCGTACATCCACCTGCTCGTCGAGGGCTGCAAGCTCGCCATGGCCGACCGTGAGGCCTGGTACGGGGACGCCGCGCCGGTCCCGCTCGCCGAGCTCCTGTCCGAGGACTACAACACCGCCCGCCGGGCCCTGGTCGGAGAGCACGCCTCCCACGAGCTGCGGCCCGGCCGCCCCGGCGGGCGCGAGCCGCTCCTCTCCGCCCACGCACGGGCCGTCGCCGCGGGCGAGCGGCCCGACCTGCGCGCGCCCAACGACACGGCCGCCGCGGGCGCCGGGGAGCCGACCGTCACCAACGACGGCGGCACCCGGGGCGACACCTGCCACCTGGACGTCGTCGACCGCTGGGGGAACATGGTCGCGGCGACCCCGTCCGGCGGCTGGCTCCAGTCCAACCCCGTCGTCCCCGAACTCGGGTTCCCCCTCGGCACCCGGCTCCAGATGGCCTGGCTGGAGGAGGGCCTGCCGGACTCGCTCACCCCGGGCCGCCGCCCCCGCACCACGCTCTCGCCGTCCCTCGCGCTCAAGGACGGCGAGCCCGTCCTCGCCTTCGGCACCCCCGGCGGGGACCAGCAGGACCAGTGGCAGACCCACTTCTTCCTGGCCGTTGCGCTGCGCCCCGCGATACGCGGCGGGCTCGACCTGCAAGGCGCGATCGACGCCCCGAACTGGCACACCGAGTCCTTCCCCGAGTCCTTCTACCCGCGCGGGATGCGGCCGGGCAGCCTAGTCGTGGAGTCCCGCACGGACCCCGGGGCCGTGGCGGAGCTGCGGCGGCGCGGTCACGAGGTGACCGTGGGCGGCCCCTGGTCGGAGGGGCGGCTGTGCGCGGTGGCGCGGGACCCGCGGACCGGCGTCCTGTCGGCGGCGGCCAATCCGCGGGGGATGCAGGGGTACGCGGTCGGGCGGTGACCAGGGGGCGCGGGGGCCGCGCGAGGCGGCGGGCGGAGAGAGGAGTTCGTCCGGATTCCGTCCGTTGTTCACCCCTGGAGCCCGCGATGTCAGTGGCACGTGCTCTCATGGAGACATGATCGAAACACAGGCAATCAAGGAAAGCATCGACGACTTTCTCGCACGACAGACCGCCGACGTGGAGCGCGTGATCCGCAAGGCGGCCGCAGAAGAGATCACCCCGCGGTTCCGGCAGCTCGCCGACGACGACGTCACCCAGAAGAGCGCCCCGCACGACCTCGTGACCGTCGCCGACCGCCGCGCCGAGGAGTTCCTGACCCGCGAGCTGCCGGCCCTGCTCCCCGGCTCCGTCGTCGTCGGCGAGGAAGCGGTCCACGCCGACCCCGACTCGTACGGCGCCATAGCCGGCACGGCACCGGTGTGGATCGTCGATCCCGTCGACGGGACACGGCAGTACGTGCACGGGGACCCCGGCTTCTGCACGCTCGTCGCGCTCGCCCTGGACGGCGTGGTGCTCGCCTCGTGGACGTACGCCCCCGCGCTCGACGAGTGCGCGGTGGCGGTCCGCGGCAAGGGCGCCACCCTGAACGGCGAGCCCCTGCGCGCCGGGGCCCCCGAGCCCGGCCGCCCCCTGACCGTCGCCACGTCCCACCCGGACTTCACCACCGACGAGCAGAAGCGTTCCCTCCTCGGCCTGGTCGCCGACGGCTTCGCCCCGCGCCCCTGCGGTTCCGCCGGCCTCGAGTATCTGGCGGTGGCCCGCGGCGCCCTCGACGCCGTCGCGTTCACCTGGGAACTCGCGTGGGACCACGCGGCGGGCCTGCTCCTGGTCGAGGAGGCGGGCGGCGCGCACGCCACCCGCGACGGCGTCCCGTTCAGCATCACCGGAGGCAACGCCCTGCCCTTCACCGCGGCGCGTGACGAAGCCACGGCACGCCGGGTGGCGGACGTCCTCGCCCACGCGATCTGATCGTCCCCGGCGCTGTCGCGGGCGGCCGCGGCCCCGGCACCGCCGGTGACGCGGCATATCCTGAGCGGCACTGGCCACCGGCTGACGAAGGAGTCCGAAGGTGCCGTCGATGCTCGATGCCGTCGTCGTGGGGGCGGGCCCCAACGGTCTGACCGCTGCCGTGGAGCTGGCCCGCCGCGGCTTCTCCGTGGCCGTGTTCGAGGCCAAGGGCACCGTCGGCGGCGGTGCCCGCACCGAGGAGCTGACCCTCCCCGGCTTCCGGCACGACCCGTGCTCCGCCGCGCACCCGCTGGGCATCAACTCGCCCGCGTTCCGCGCCATGCCCCTCGACCGGTACGGCCTGGAGTGGCTCCAGCCGCAGCTGCCGATGGCCCACCCCTTCCCCGACGGCGGCGCCGCCGTCCTCGCCCGCTCCGTCGCCGAGACGGCGGCCTCCTTCGGGCCGCGGGACGCGGGCACCTACCGCAGGCTCGTGGCGCCCTTCACCGCGCGCTGGGACGCCCTCGTGCGGGACTTCATGGCGCTGCCCCTGACCGCGCTGCCCCGCGACCCCCTGCTGCTCGCCCGGTTCGGGCTCGTGGGCCTGCCGCCGTCGACGTGGCTGACGCGCCGCTTCCGGGACGAGCGGGCGCGCACCCTGTTCGCCGGGCTCGTCGCCCACGTCATGGCGCCGCTCGGCGGCTTCGCGACCGGCGCCGTCGGCCTGGTCTTCGCGCTCGCCGCGCACGCGCGCGGGTGGCCCGTCGCCCGCGGCGGCTCCCAGTCGATCTCCGACGCCCTCACCGGGTACCTCACCGACCTCGGCGGCATCGTCCACACCGACTACGAGGTCAAGCGGCTCGACGACCTGCCGCCCGCCCGCGCGTACGTCTTCGACACCTCGCCCACCGCCCTCGCGAGGATCGCGGGCCTCGGACACTCCTACGACGGCTTCCGGTACGGCCCCGGCGTCTTCAAGATCGACTACGCGCTCGACGGGCCGATGCCGTGGACCGCGCCGCAGGCGCGCGTCGCCGGAACCGTCCAGATCGGCGCGGACAGCGCCGAGATCGGCACGGCGCTGCGGGCCGCGTCCCGCCAGGGCGTCGCGCCGGAGAAGCCGTTCCTCATCACCGTGCAGCCGAGCGTCGTCGACCCCTCCCGGGCGCCCGCGGGCAAGCAGGTCTTCTGGGCCTACGGCCATGTGCCCCACGGCTGGGACGGCGACCTCACCGACGCCGTCGAGCGGCAGCTGGAGCGCTTCGCGCCCGGCTTCCGCGACCGGGTCCTCGCCCGCGCGACCGCCGGGCCGCCGCAACTCGCCACCCGCAACGCCAACTACGTGGGCGGCGACATCGCCTGCGGCGCGGCGAGCGGACTCCAGCTCCTGCTGCGCCCCCGCCTCACCGCCTTCCCGTACCGCACGCGGCACCCGGCCGTCTTCCTCTGCTCCTCGGCGACACCGCCGGGACCCGGCGTGCACGGCATGTCGGGGCACAACGCGGCGAAGGCGGTCTGGAAGCACCTGCGCGGCACGACGTGACCACCGGCCACGCGCCACCCCCCTCGCTCCGCCGGCCCCGGAGAGGCCGGCCTCCGGGCCGCACGACCGCCCACTCCCCGGAGAGGCCGGCCCCCGGCCCTCCGGGCCGCACGACCGCCCACTCCCCTCCACCCCAGGAGGCCCCGTGACCGCCCGCCTCACCCTCGTCCAGGGCGACCTCACCCGGCAGCACGCCGACGCCCTCGTGAACGCCGCGAACTCCTCGCTGCTCGGCGGCGGAGGCGTCGACGGGGCCGTCCACCGGCACGGCGGCCCCGACATCCTCGCCGCCTGCCGTGCCCTGCGCGCCTCCCGGTACGGCAGGGGGCTGCCGACCGGGCAGGCGGTGGCGACCACCGCGGGGCGCCTCGCGGCGGACCACGTCATCCACACCGTCGGACCCGTGTGGTCGGCCACCGAGGACCGCTCCGCGCTCCTCGCCTCCTGCCACCGCGAGTCCCTGCGCGTCGCGGCCGGGCTCGGAGCCCGCACGGTCGCCTTCCCCGCGATCTCCACCGGGGTGTACCGCTGGCCGCTGGACGACGCCGCGCGCATCGCCGTCGGCACGGTCCGGGACGCCCTGGCCGCGGCACCGGACGACTTCGACGAGGTGCGCTTCGTCCTCTTCGACGAGACCGCGTACGGGGCGTTCGAACGGGCCCTGGCCGACCGAGGCTGATGTCGTATTCCCGCCAGCCCGGCGCGGCCGGATCCCCGATGCTTGACCCATGACGATCGCGCCGCACCCCACATCCCGCGCCTGTGAGGCCCCCGGCCCGGGGGCGGCCCTCACGTCTTCCGCCCCGCCGGCCGCACAGCCGCGGGACGCCGCCGGGCGGGCGGAGGCGCAGGATGCCGCCGTGCCCGCGGAGGGCGGTGCCACTGCCCCGCACACCCCCCGTGCGACAACCGCCCCCGCGGGGATGCACGGGGACTTCGACCGGTGCGTGCGGGCCGTGCAGTCCAAGGACGCCCGGTTCGACGGATGGTTCTTCACCGCCGTCCTGACGACCAGGATCTACTGCCGGCCCAGCTGCCCCGTCGTGCCGCCGAAACCCGCGAACATGAGCTTCCACCCCAGCGCGGCCGCCTGCCAGCAGGCCGGGTTCCGGGCCTGCAAGCGCTGCCGCCCCGACAGCAGCCCGGGGTCGCCCGAGTGGAACCAGCGCGCGGACCTCGTCGCCCGCGCGATGCGGCTGATCGGTGACGGCGTCGTCGACCGCGAGGGCGTCCCCGGCCTCGCCCAGCGCCTCGGCTACAGCACCCGCCAGGTGGAACGGCAGCTCCGCGCCGAGCTCGGCGCCGGACCGCTCGCCCTCGCCCGCGCCCAGCGCGCCCAGACCGCGCGGCTCCTCATCGAGACCACCACCCTGCCGATGGCACGGATCGCCTTCGGCGCCGGCTTCTCCTCGATCCGCACGTTCAACGACACGGTCCGCGAGGTCTTCGCCCTCGCCCCCGGTGAACTCCGGGAGCGCGCGGCCAGGCGGCACACCGCGGGCCGGGGCCGCAGCGCCGCCGGAACCGAGGGCGCCACGGGCGGCCCGGGACCCGCGGGCACCCTCTCGCTGCGGCTGCCGTTCCGCGCGCCGCTGAACCCCGACAACCTCTTCGGACACCTCGCCGCCACGGCCGTGCCGGGCGTGGAGGAATGGCGCGGCGGCGCCTATCGGCGCACCCTGCGACTGCCCTACGGTCATGGCATCGTGGCCCTCACCCCGCACCCCGACCACATCGGTTGCAGGCTCACCCTCACCGATCCGCGCGACCTGACCCTCGCGATCAGCCGCTGCCGCCGCCTGCTCGACCTCGACGCCGACCCCGTCGCCGTCGACGGTCAGCTCGCCGACGACCCGCTGCTCGCCCCGCTCGTCGCCAAGGCACCGGGACGCCGGGTGCCCCGCACCGTGGACGAGGCCGAGTTCGCCGTGCGCGCCGTCCTCGGCCAGCAGGTCTCCACGGCCGCCGCCCGCACCCACGCCGCCCGCCTGGTCACCGCGCACGGCGAACCCGTCGACGACCCCGAGGGCGGCCTCACCCACCTGTTCCCGGCGCCCGAGGCCCTCGCCGCCCTCGACCCGGAATCGCTCGCGCTGCCCAGGAGCCGCCGCACGACCCTGACGACACTGGTGCGCCACCTCGCCGACGGCACCCTCCGCCTGGGGGTCGAGAACGACTGGGAGCGGGCCCGCGCCCAGCTCACCGCGCTGCCCGGCTTCGGGCCGTGGACGACGGAGGTCATCGCGATGCGGGCGCTCGGCGACCCCGACGCCTTCCTGCCGTCCGACCTCGGCATCCGGCGCGCCGCCCAGGCACTCGGCCTGCCGCACACCCCCGCGGCACTCACGGCGCGCGCGGCCGCCTGGCGCCCCTGGCGGGCCTACGCCGTGCAGTACCTGTGGGCCACCGACGACCACGCCATCAACCATCTCCCCGCATGAAGGAACTCACCGCCCCCACAAGGGCACTCACCGCATAAGGCATCCACCATGCACCGTCAGCACCACGTCATCGACAGCCCCTACGGGGCGCTCACCCTCGTCGCCACCGACGGCACCCTGAGCGGTCTCTACATGACCGACCAGCGCCACCGGCCCGCCGAGGAGACCTTCGGCGACCGCGACCCTGCGCCCTTCGACCCGACCGTCGCCCAGCTGGAGGCCTACTTCGCGGGCGACCTCAAGGAGTTCGACCTGCCGCTGCGCCTCGACGGCACCCCGTTCCAGCGCTCCGTGTGGCAGCAGCTCCTGGAGATCCCCTACGGCCGGACCCGTTCGTACGGCGAGCTGGCCGCGGCCCTGGGCAAGCCCGCGGCCTCCCGCGCGGTCGGCCTCGCCAACGGCAAGAACCCCATCAGCATCATCGTGCCCTGCCACCGCGTCATCGGCGCGGGCGGCTCCCTGACCGGATACGGCGGCGGGCTCGACCGCAAGAAGCAGCTCCTCGCGTTCGAGAGCGGGGCCTTCGCGGACGGCGTCTTCGCGAGCGGCGCGGCCGAGAGCGGCAGCACGCTGTTCTAGGCGCCACGCACCCCCGGGCCCCGGGGGGGGGCTACCGCCCCGAGACGGACGGCGCCGGGTCAGCCGGCCCGGCGTCCGTTCTCCAGCTCCACCGCCCCTGTACCCGCGGCCAGCGCGTCGAGAGCGGCGGACACCCGGCCGGCGAGCTGCGGGAGAAGGTGGTCCGAGAGGTCCTCGGGGGCGACGAGCCGCCAGGAGAGCAGTTCCTCCTCCTGGAGCCGGATCGCCTCGAACCGGTCGTCGGGCAGCACCCCGCCGTCGTACAGGAACGCCACCAGCGGCGGCCGCTCCGCCGTGCCCGACACCCAGTCCACGGCGAGCAGCCCGCCCGGCTCGACGTCCAGGCCGATCTCCTCCGCGGTCTCGCGGAACGCGCCCTGGCGCGGACTCTCGCCGTCGTCCGACTCCACGGTTCCGCCGGGCAGCGCCCAGCCCTCCCGGTAGTTGGGCTCGACGAGCAGGACGCGCCCCGCCCGGTCCCGGATGACGGTGGCGGCCCCGGCGAGGACGCGGGGGAGACCCGCGATGTATGTGGCGTAGTCGAGAGTGGTCACGGGGCGAAGCGTAGTCCGCCGTCCCGGGCACGGGCCGCGAGGTGATCGATCATCTCGGTGGCGAGCGGCAGGGACATCACCCGCCATGGGGCGACATTCCCCGCCATTGCGTCGAGGGTACGGGCCGATGGCCATGGGCAGCGGGCCCCTCCTGCGGTTATGGTCGCAGCGGCGCGACTGCCTTGACGCGAGCAAGGCCCGGAAAGCAAGGGGAATGCAAGGTGGCGGACGCTGCAGTGACGGCGCGGGACGGCGCGGGACACGGCGCCGGGAGCACGGGCCGCGGCCATGTGCTGATCGCCGCGGACAAGTTCAAGGGCTCCCTGACGGGCGCCCAGGTGGCGCAGCGCGTGACGGCGGGGCTGCACGAGGTGGACCCGGACCTGCCGGTGCGGGCGCTGCCCGTGGCGGACGGCGGCGACGGCACCGTCGAGGCGGCCGTGGCCGCCGGTTTCGAACGCCGGGAGGCGCGGGTCACCGGACCGCTCGGCGAGCAGGTGGCGGCGGCGTACGCGCTGCGGGAGGGCACCGCCGTCGTGGAGATGGCCGAGGCCTCGGGGCTGCAACTGCTGCCCGAGGGGACGTTCGCGCCGCTCACCGCGACGACGTACGGCAGCGGGGAGCTGCTGCGCGCCGCGCTCGACGCGGGGGCGCGCACGATCGTGTTCGGTGTCGGCGGCAGCGCCACGACCGACGGCGGAGCGGGCATGCTGGCCGCGCTCGGAGCCCGGTTCCTCGACGCCGACGGGCAGCCCGTCGGGCCCGGCGGCGGCCCGCTGCGGGAGCTGGCGTCCGCCGACCTGTCCGGCCTCGACCCGCGCCTCGCCAATGTCGACGTGGTGCTCGCCAGCGACGTCGACAACCCCCTGACGGGGCCGAAGGGCGCGCCCGCCGTGTACGGGCCGCAGAAGGGCGCGGGGCCCGAGGACGTGGCGGCGCTCGACGTCGCCCTCGCGCACTTCGCGCGGGTCCTGGCACGCGATGCCTCCCCGAGGGCCCTGGAGTACGCGGACGCGCCGGGCGCCGGTGCGGCCGGCGGCATCGGGTACGGGGCGCTCGTGGGCCTCGGGGCGTCGTTCAGGCCCGGCATCGAGGTGATGCTCGACGTACTGGGCTTCGCGCCCGCCCTTGCCGGGGCGGCGCTCGTCATCACGGGGGAGGGCTCCCTCGACGAGCAGACCCTGCACGGCAAGGCTCCCGCCGGGGTCGCGGCGGCGGCCCGCGCCGCCGGGGTCGAGGTCGTCGCCGTCTGCGGGCGGCTCGCGCTGCCCCCCTCGGCCCTCGGCGCCGCAGGGATCCGCCGCGCCTATGCCCTCACCGACATCGAGCCGGACGTCTCCCGCTGCGTGTCCGAGGCGGGCCCCCTCCTGGAACGCCTCGCCGCCGGCATCGCCAGGGACTTCCTGAGCTGACCCGCCCGAGCTGACCCGCCCGCTCGCAGCGGAGCGCGCAAAGGAGAGGGGGCCCGAACCATGTGGTTCGGGCCCCCTCCGGGCAACGTGACGAGCGCCGTTACGGCAGCTGCGCGGCCCGTGCCTCACGACGGTTGTCCCGGAAGTTGTTCACCCGGCGGGCCGTGGCGAACAGCGGGATCACCGCGCCGAGCACGAGCTGGAGCGCGCACCCGGTCTGGAGCAGCAGCTGCCCACCGGGCGCGTCGAAGGCCCAGGCGGCGAGCAGCCCCATCGCGGCGACGATCCAGGCGAGCATGGCGACCGCGAGCGGCCCGCGCGGCTTCGGGTACTCGACCCGGCTGACCATCAGCCAGGCGGTGCCGATGATCGCGAGGAGCGTGGCGACGAAGGGCAGCTCCAGAAGCACGATCGAGACCACGGTCAGCGCCCCGAAGGGGGACGGCATCCCCTGGAACACCCCGTCGCGCAGGGTGACGCAGGAGAACCGCGCAAGCCGCAGCACCACCGCCAGCAGGACCACGATCGCGCCGACGGCCGCCACCCGCTGGTGGGCGTCGTCGGCGACCATCCCGTACACGAGGACGAAGTACGCCGGGGCGAGTCCGAAGCTGATCAGGTCCGAGAGGTTGTCCAGCTCGGCGCCCATCGGCGAGGACCGCAGCTTGCGGGCCACGAGCCCGTCGAACAGGTCGAAGACCGCCGCGCACAGCATCAGGATCACGGCCGTCGCCGCGCTGTGACGGGCCATGCCCGACTCGTCACTGCCGGTGAGGTGCGGGATCAGGATGCCGGTGGTGGTGAAGTACACCGCCATGAAGCCGCAGGTGGCGTTGCCGAGGGTGAGGGTGTCCGCTATTGAGAGGCGCAGCGAGAGCGGCATGTCCTCTTCGGCATCGTCCACGCCGGTCACGCCGTTCACGCCGTTGTCCGGGGACTCGGGCACCCAGCCCGCCGGTGTCTCGGGATCAGTCACGGTCAATGCGAGTCACCCCAGCCACGGTCTTCTGCCCCACCTCGACGTCCACCTCGACGCCCTCGGGCAGGTAGATGTCGACACGCGAGCCGAAGCGGATCAGGCCGATGCGCTCGCCCTGCTCCAGTTTCGTGCCCTGGGGCACGTACGGCACGATGCGCCGGGCGACGGCACCGGCGATCTGGATCATCTCGATGTCGCCGAGCTCGGTGTCGAAGTGCCAGACAACGCGCTCGTTGTTCTCGCTCTCCTTGTTGAACGCCGGGACGAAACCGCCCGGGACGTGCTCGACGGACGTCACCGTGCCGGCCAGCGGCGCGCGGTTGACGTGGACGTTCAGCGGGCTCATGAAGATCGCGACGCGGGTGCGCCCGTCCTTCCACGGCATGATGCTCTGGACGACGCCGTCGGCCGGCGAGATGACCCGGCCAGGGGTGATCTCGCGCTCGGGGTCGCGGAAGAACCACAGCATGCCCGCCGCGAGCGCGGTGGTGGGCACGGCGATCGCGGCCGCGCCCTTGGAGCGGCGCGACCTGGCCAGGCTGAGTGCCGCGGTGGCGACGGTCGGCAGGAGCCACGGCGATGCTCCGCGCGCGAGGCGTCCACCGAGGAAGCTGACGCGAGGTGCAGAGGTTTGGCTGTGGGGCATGGATGACCTTCGTAGCGGATGATGCCGCACTGCATACGGGGGGACGGCGGCTTTCCCGGGATCGTATCGGTTGCGAGCCACAACTGGGCAAGCCAGGAAGCCGAGTCGGCCGCCGGAGCGTGCTGACTGGGTGTGATCTTCTTCTCGATAAAATCTCGAAGAAATCGCCCCAAGTCGGACATTCAGCCCTGGAATCGATACTCTTCGAGGAGTCGACGGCCAATGATCATTTTCTGGATCTCGGCGGTACCTTCACCGATCAGGAGCATGGGCGCCTCCCGGTAGAGGCGCTCGATTTCGTACTCCTTCGAGAAGCCGTAGCCGCCGTGGATCCTGAATGCGTCCTCCACCACTTCTTTGCAGTACTCGGACGCCAGATACTTGGCCATCCCCGCTTCGAGGTCGTTTCGCTCCCCGGAGTCCTTTTTGCGTGCTGCGTTCACCATCATGGCATGGGCGGCCTCGACCTTGGTAGCCATCTCGGCGAGCTTGAACTGAATTGCCTGGTGGTGGGCTATGGGCTTGCCGAAAGTGTGGCGTTGCTGGGCGTAGGAGATGCCCAGCTCGAAGGCACGCTGGGCGACACCGCAGCCACGCGCGGCGACATTCACGCGGCCGACTTCGACCCCGTCCATCATGTGGTAAAACCCTCGTCCGGTCGTTCCGCCGAGTACGCGATTGGCCGGAATGCGCAGGCCATCCATGATCAGCTCGGTGGTGTCGACGCCCTTGTAGCCCATCTTGTCGATCTTCCCGGGAATGGTGAGCCCCGGCCGCACCTCGCCGAAGCCCGACTCCTTCTCCACGAGGAACGTCGTCATCGACTTGTGCGGGGCCGTTCCCTCGGAGTGTCCTTCGTCACTTCTGACGAGAACGGCAACCAGCGTTGACGAACCGCCGTTCGTCAGCCACATCTTCTGACCGTTCAGGACATACTCGTCGCCGTCCCTGACCGCCTTCGACGTGATCGCCGCCACGTCCGAGCCGAGCGCGGGCTCCGACATCGAGAACGCGCCCCGCACCTCGCCCGTCGCCATGCGCGGCAGGAAGTACTCCTTCTGCTCCCGCGTGCCGTGCTGCTTGAGCATGTAGGCCACGATGAAGTGGGTGTTGATGATGCCGGACACCGACATCCAGCCGCGCGCTATCTCCTCCACGCACAGCGCGTACGTCAGGAGCGACTCACCCAGACCTCCGTACTCCTCGGGGATCATCAGGCCGAACAGGCCCAACTCCTTGAGCCCGTCGACGATCGCCTGCGGATACTCGTCGCGGTGCTCCAGAGCGGTCGCCACCGGAATGATCTCTTTGTCGACGAAATCCCTGACGGTGGACAGGATTTCCTGCTGGATATCGGTCAGACCGGCGGTCCGGGCGAGACGCGGCATGGCTACTTCTCCGTCTTCTTCTCCACGGGGGCGGGCTTCTCCGCGGGTGCGGGCCGCACTGCTGCGGCGGGCTTCTCCGCCGCGGGCGCGGCCGGCTCCGGCCGGCCGGGCTGTTCGCCGCCGCGCTCCTTGACGTACGTCTCGGTGGGCACCATCACCTTGCGGCGGAAGACGCACACCAGCGTGCCGTCCTGCTTGTATCCCCTGGTCTCCACATGGACGATCCCGCGGTCCGACTTGGACCTCGACGGCGTCTTGTCCAGGACCGTCGTCTCGCCGTACAGCGTGTCGCCGTGGAACGTCGGCGCCACGTGCTTCAGCGACTCGATCTCCAGGTTCGCGATCGCCTTGCCCGAGACGTCCGGCACCGACATGCCGAGCAGCAGCGAGTAGATGTAGTTCCCGACGACGACGTTCCTGCCGAAGTCCGTCGTGCTCTGCGCGTAGTTGCTGTCCAGGTGCAGCGGGTGATGGTTCATGGTGAGCAGACAGAAGAGGTGGTCGTCGTACTCCGTGACCGTCTTGCCGGGCCAGTGCTTGTACACGGCGCCAACTTCGAACTCCTCGTATGAGCGGCCGAATTGCATGATCCCTACGCCTCCGGGGCCTCGAACTTGCTGGTGCGCCGCATGCCGGCCGCGCGGCCCTTGCCGGAGACCACCAGGGCCATCTTCCGGCTGGCCTCGTCGATCATCTCGTCGCCGAGCATCGCCGAGCCCTTCTTGCCGCCCGCCTCGGACGTGCAGTACGCGTACGCGTCCAGGATCAGCTCGGCGTGGTCGTAGTCCTCCTGGGACGGCGAGAACACCTCGTTGGCGGCCTCCACCTGGCCCGGGTGCAGCACCCACTTGCCGTCGAAGCCGAGCGCGGCCGCCCGCCCCGCCACCTCGCGGTAGCCGTCGACGTTCTTGATCTGGAGGTACGGGCCGTCGATCGCCTGGAGGTCGTGCGTACGGGCCGCCATCAGGATGCGCATCAGGATGTAGTGATAGGCGTCCGCGGGGTAGCCGGGCGGCTGCTCGCCCACGACGAGGGACTTCATGTTGATCGATGCCATGAAGTCGGCCGGGCCGAAGATGATCGTCTCAATACGTGACGAGGCCGCCGCGATCTCGTCAACATTGACCAGACCCTTCGCGTTCTCGATCTGCGCCTCGATGCCGATCCGGCCGACCTCGAAGCCCATCGTCTTCTCGATCTGCGTGAGCAGCAGGTCGAGCGCCACGATCTGCTGCGCGTCCTGCACCTTCGGCAGCATGATGCAGTCAAGGTTGGGGCCCGCGCCCTCAACAACGGTCACGACGTCCCGGTACGTCCACTCGGTCGTCCAGTCGTTGACGCGCACGGCCCGGGTCTTGCCCGTCCAGTCGCCCTCGTTGAGGAACTTGACGATCGTGTGCCGTGCCTCGGGCTTGGCGAGCGGCGCGCAGGCGTCCTCCAGGTCCAGGAACACCTGGTCGGCGGGCAGGCCCTGGGCCTTCTCCAGGAAGCGCGGGTTCGAGCCGGGCACGGCCAGGCAGGAGCGGCGCGGACGGAGCCGGTCCACGGCACCGGACTGCGGCTTGGACGGGGTCATGCGGGGACCTCCAGGGGGTCGAGGTGGTTCGCTTTGCGGATCTCGTCGACGATACGGCCGATGATCTCCGTGATGCCGAAGTCCTTGGGGGTGAACACGGCGGCCACGCCCGCCGCCCTCAGGTCCTCGGCGTCGCTGCCGGGAATGATGCCGCCGGCGATCACAGGGATGTCGTGGGCGCCCGCGGCGCGCAGCCGCTCCAGGACGTCCGGCACGAGCTGCGCGTGCGAGCCGGAGAGGATCGACAGGCCCACTGCGTGCACGTCCTCCGCGAGGGCCGCGTCCACGATCTGCTCGGGCGTGAGCCGGATGCCCTGGTAGACGACCTCGAAGCCGGCGTCGCGTGCGCGCACCGCGATCTGCTCGGCGCCGTTGGAGTGCCCGTCGAGGCCCGGCTTGCCGACGAGGAAGCGCAGCTTGCCGGTGCTGAGGTCGGCGGCGGTCTTCTCGACCTTCTCGCGGACGAGGGCGAGCGGGGTGCCCGCCTCCGCCGTGACGGCCACCGGAGCCCCCGAGACGCCCGTGGGCGCCCGGAACTCCCCGAAGACCTCCCGCAGGGCCCCGGCCCACTCCCCGGTCGTCACACCGGCGCGTGCGCACTCCAGGGTGGCCTCCATCAGGTTGCCGGTGCCCGCGGCGACCTCCCTGAGCCGGTCGAGTGCCTGCCCGACGGTCGGGAAGTGGAACGGGTCGCCGAGGCCCTGCCGGTCCGAGGACTCCTGGCGGGTGGTGCGCCAGGCGCCGATGGCGTCCACGACCCGGGCCTCCACCTCCTTGTCGACCGTCATGATCGCCGTGTCCAGGTCCGCGGTGAGCGGGCTCGGCTCGGTCGCCTCGAAGGCGTTCACACCGATGATCTTGTCCTCGCCCGCCTCGATCCGCGCCCGGCGCTCCGCGTGCGAGGACACCAGCTGCGCCTTCAGATAGCCGGACTCGACGGCGGCCATCGCGCCGCCCATCTGCTCGATCCGGTCCATCTCCGTCAGGGACTCCTCGACGAGGGCGTCGACCTTGGCCTCGACGACGTGCGAGCCCGCGAAGATGTCCTCGTACTCCAGGAGGTCGCTCTCATGGGCGAGGACCTGCTGGATGCGCAGCGACCACTGCTGGTCCCAGGGCCGGGGCAGGCCGAGCGCCTCGTTCCAGGCGGGCAACTGCACGGCACGCGCGCGGGCGTCCTTCGACAGTGTGACGGCGAGCATCTCCAGGACGATGCGCTGCACGTTGTTCTCCGGCTGCGCCTCGGTCAGGCCGAGCGAGTTGACCTGCACGCCGTAGCGGAACCGCCGCTGCTTGGGGTCGGTGATGCCGTACCGCTGCCGCGCCACCTGGTCCCAGATGCGCCCGAAGGCCCGCATCTTGCACATCTCCTCGATGAACCGCACACCGGCGTTCACGAAGAACGAGATCCGCGCGACGACGTCGCCGAACTTCTCCTCGGGCACCTGCCCGGAGTCGCGCACCGCGTCGAGCACCGCGACCGCCGTGCTCATCGCGTACGCGATCTCCTGGACCGGGGTGGCCCCCGCCTCCTGGAGGTGGTAGCTGCAGATGTTGATCGGGTTCCACTTGGGGATGTGCGCCACCGTGTACGTGATCATGTCGGTGGTCAGGCGCAGGCTCGGCCCCGGCGGGAAGACGTGGGTGCCGCGCGACAGGTACTCCTTGACGATGTCGTTCTGCGTCGTCCCCTGGAGGCTCGCGATGTCGGCGCCCTGCTCCTCGGCGACGACCTGGTAGAGCGCGAGCAGCCACATGGCGGTCGCGTTGATCGTCATGGAGGTGTTCATCTGCTCCAGGGGGATGTCCTGGAACAGCCGCCGCATGTCGCCGAGGTGGGACACCGGGACGCCGACCCGGCCCACCTCCCCGCGCGCGAGGATGTGGTCCGGGTCGTACCCGGTCTGCGTCGGCAGGTCGAAGGCGACCGAGAGACCGGTCTGCCCCTTGGCGAGGTTGCGTCGGTAGAGCTCGTTGGAGGCCTCGGCCGTGGAGTGACCGGCGTAGGTGCGCATCAGCCACGGCCGGTCCTTCTGACGCTCGGTCATGTGTGGGTGCCCGCCCCTCAGATGTCGCGGAACCGGTTGATGGCGTCGATGTGCCGGGCGCGCTTGTCGTGGTCGCGCACTCCGAGGCCCTCCTCGGGCGCGAGCGCGAGCACGCCGACCTTGCCCTGGTGCAGATTGCGGTGCACGTCGTAGGCGGCTTGCCCGGTGTCCGCCAGGGAGTAGACCTTGGAGAGCGTCGGGTGGATCTTGCCCTTGGCGATCAGCCGGTTGGCCTCCCAGGCCTCGCGGTAGTTGGCGAAGTGCGAGCCGATGATGCGCTTCAGGGACATCCACAGATAGCGGTTGTCGTACTCGTGGAGATAGCCCGACGTCGACGCGCAGGTGGTGATGGTGCCGCCCTTGCGGGTGACGTACACGGAGGCGCCGAAGGTCTCGCGGCCGGGGTGCTCGAAGACGATGTCGATGTCCTCGCCGCCGGTCAGCTCGCGGATGCGCTTGCCGAAGCGCTTCCACTCCTTGGGGTCCTGGGCGTGCTCGTCCTTCCAGAACCGGTAGCCCTCGGCGTTGCGGTCGATGATGGCGTCGGCGCCCATGGCGCGGCAGATCCCGGCCTTCTGCGGCGAGGAGACGACACAGATGGGGTTGGCGCCGCCCGCGAGCGCGAACTGGGTGGCGTACGAGCCGAGTCCGCCGCTCGCGCCCCAGATCAGGACGTTGTCGCCCTGCTTCATGCCGGCGCCGTTGCGGGAGACGAGCTGCCGGTAGGCGGTGGAGTTCACCAGGCCGGGAGCGGCGGCCTCCTCCCAGCTCAGGTGGTCCGGCTTGGGCATCAGCTGGTTGGACTTGACAAGGGCGATCTCCGCGAGGCCGCCGAAGTTGGTCTCGAAGCCCCAGATGCGCTGCTCGGGGTCGAGCATCGTGTCGTTGTGCCCGTCGGACGACTCCAGCTCCACCGACAGGCAGTGCGCGACGACTTCGTCGCCGGGGCGCCAGGCGTTGACTCCGGGTCCTGTGCGCAGCACGACGCCCGCGAGGTCGGAGCCGATGATGTGGTACGGCAGGTCGTGGCGCCTGGAGAGGTCGCTGAGCTTGCCGTAGCGCTCCAGGAAGCCGAAGGTCGACAGCGGCTCGAAGATCGACGTCCACACCGAGTTGTAGTTCACGGAGGACGCCATCACAGCCACCAGGGCCTCGCCGGGGCCGAGTTCGGGCACGGGGACCTCGTCCAGGTGCAGTGACTTGCGCGGGTCCTTGTCGCGCGTGGCGAGCCCGGTGAACATCTCCGTCTCGTCCTTGTGCACGGTCACGGCGCGGTACGACTCGGGCAGCGGCAGTGCGGCGTAGTCGGCGGCCGTGGTGTCCGGCGACTGGATCGCGTCCAGGATTTCCTGCATGGGGTGCCTCCGGCGAAGGGCGCTTTCGAGGGAGCGCTCTGAGGGGTACGTCGGGGTGTTCCTTGAAGAGGGGTGGTGCCGTCGGTTCGGCGGAGGTGGTGCTGTGGCGGCGCCGTGGTGGGGCGCGCGGGGTGCCTGTGACGCAGGCGTCCGGGCGCGCTCGCCTGAGGCTCGCGGGGACAGTCGGCAGGGGGAGGTTCTCCCTCCGCCGGCCGCCCGGACAACATCAACGTATGACACCGCGTGCCAGTCGGCAAGACACTCAGTGCCAAGAGTTTGTCTCAGTTGTCGAGGGGGGCCTTCATCTGAGCGATGATCGATCATTGCAGGTCAGATGGGGTTTCGGCGCCGCCTGGGGGGGCCGGAAAAGCATCGGCGCCGCGCGCCTCGTCCTCAAACGCCGGACGGGCTGAAACCCACCGGACCTGGCGTGGAATTTCAGCCCGTCCGGCGTTTGAGGACAAGCAGCGCAGCGGCGATATGGAGGTGTCAGGCCCGGGTGCGCAGTGCCTTCTCGATGGTGCGCATGACCTCGTCGAGGGGGGCGTCCGTGCGGGCCACGGTCACGAGGACCTCGCCGCCGTCGGACACGGTGGCCGCCGCCGTGGTGGAACCCGTGTCCCGGCCGGCGGGGATCCCGGTGCCGAAGGTCCGCCGGACGATGCCGAAGGCGTGGTCGAGGTGGGCCTCCACGTCGCCCTGGCCGCCGGCGCGCAGCCACCGCCGCAGGACGTGGTTGTGGGCCGTCACCACGGCGGACGCCGCCACCTCCGCGAGCAGCGGATCGTCGTTGCCGTGGTGGTGCGCGTGCTCGTCGAAGTGGCCGAGGAGATAGCGCGTGAAGAGGCGTTCGTAGCGCGCCACCGAGGCGATCTCGCGCTCGCGCAGCGTCGGCACCTCCCGCGTGAGGCGGTAGCGCTCCACGGAGACGGCGGGCGAGGCCGCGTACATCTTCATGACTTCCTTGATGCCGCGGCACACGGTGTCGAGCGGGTGCTCGTGCGCCGGTGCCGCGTTCAGGACCGCCTCGGCGCGGATCAAGGTGTCGTCGTGGTCGGGGAAGATCGCCTCTTCCTTGGAGCGGAAGTGGCGGAAGAAGGTGCGGCGGGCCACCCCGGCCGCGGCGGCGATCTCGTCGACCGTCGTCGCCTCGTAGCCCTTGGAGGCGAACAGTTCCATCGCGGCGGCCGCCAGCTCGCGGCGCATCTTGAGCCGTTGGGCGGCGGCGCGGCTGCCCGCGGCGCTCTCCGGAGCGTCGGGCGCAGCTGTCGTACGAGAGGTCTTGGCGGCCTTGGGCATGCCCCGAACGTACTGCATGTGCGCAGCTGAGTGCGGATGCGGGACGGTGCTGCCCGACGGTTCGAGCAGCCCGCCCCAGTCCGCGCGCTCGGCGCGCACCGTCCTCCGTGCTCTGGGTCCGGGGTCCGCGCGCCATTCAGCGCCGGGCATATTCGCGGAAGCCACGGCCCGTCTTGCGGCCGAGGCAGCCCGCGGCCACCAGGTGTTCGAGCAGCGGCGCGGGCGCGAGACCCGGCTCGCGGAACTCGTGGTGCAGGACCTTCTCGATGGCGAGCGAGACGTCCAGACCGACGACGTCCAGGAGCTCGAAGGGGCCCATGGGGTAGCCCCCGCCCAGCTTCATCGCGGCGTCGATGTCGTCCAGGGACGCGTAGTGCTCCTCGACCATCTTGATCGCGTTGTTCAGGTACGGGAAGAGCAGCGCGTTCACGATGAAGCCGGCCCGGTCGCCGCAGTCCACCGGGTGCTTCTTGATCGACGCGCACACCTCGCGGGCGGTGGCGTGCACCTCGTCCTCGGTCAGGACGGTGCGCACGACCTCGACGAGCTTCATCGCCGGGGCCGGGTTGAAGAAGTGCAGGCCGATCACGTCGCCGGGGCGGGAGGTGGCGCGGGCGCAGGCGACGACCGGCAGCGAGGACGTGGTGGTGGCGAGGACCGCGCCCGGCTTGCAGACCTTGTCGAGCGTCGTGAACAGCTGCCGCTTGACCTCCAGGTCCTCCGCGACCGCCTCCAGGGCGAGATCGACGTCGCCGAACGCCTCGTACGACCCGCCCGGCCTGATCCGGTCCAGGGTCCTCGCCGCCGCCTCCGGCGTCGTGCGTCCCTTGTCGACGGAGCGCGCGAGGGACTTGCCGACCCGTGCCTTGGCCGCCGCGGCCTTCTCCTCGCTGCGGGCCACGAGCACCACGTCGTACCCGGCCTTGGCGAAGACCTCCGCGATGCCGGACGCCATGGTGCCGGACCCGGCGACACCGACGGAGCGGACCTCGCGCCCGCGCGCCTGCCGGGTGCCCTCCAGCGGTGTCGCGGAGTCCCGCACCACCTCGCCGCCGCCCGACTCCGCGTACGTGTAGAAGCCGCGGCCCGACTTGCGCCCCGTCAGGCCCGCCTCGCTGAGCTGCTTGAGGATCGGGGCGGGCGCGTGCAGCCGGTCCCGCGACTCGGCGTACATCGCGTCGAGGACCGTGCGGGCCGTGTCGACGCCGATCAGGTCGAGCAGCGCGAGCGGGCCCATCGGCAGACCGCAGCCGAGCCGCATCGCGGCGTCGATGTCCTCCCTGCTCGCGTACTTGGCCTCGTACATCGCCGCCGCCTGGTTGAGGTAGCCGAAGAGCAGCCCGTCGGCGACGAAACCGGGGCGGTCGCCGACGGCCACGGGCTCCTTGCCGAGCGCGTGCGCCAGCTCCGTGACGGCGGCGACGGCGGTCGGCGCGGTGAGCACGGACGACACGACCTCGACGAGCTTCATCGCCGGGGCCGGGTTGAAGAAGTGCAGGCCCAACACCCGCTCGGGGTGCGCGGACTCGGCCGCGAGCCGGGTCACCGAGAGCGCGTTGGTGCCGGTGGCGAGGATCGTGTCGGACCGCACGACGCCGTCGAGCTCACGGAAGACCTGCTGCTTGATCTCGTACGACTCCGGGACGACCTCGACGACCAGGTCGGCGTCGGCCGCGGCGCGCAGGTCGGTGAAGGTCCGGAAGCGGGCGAGGGCGTCCTCGCGCTCGCGCTCGGTGATCCGCTCACGGCGCACGGCGCGCGCCGTGGACGCCTCCAGGGAGGCGACGGCGTGGGCGGCGGCCCGCTCGCTGATGTCGATGCCGATGACCTCGCGGCCCGCGCGGGCGAGGACTTCGGCGATGCCCGTGCCCATCGTGCCCAGGCCGACGACGGCGACCGTGTTGAGGGGATTGACGGTGTTGATGGGGTGGCGAGGAGCGTCCATGGGTGGACTCCAGGAAGTGAGTGACGACTGAGGGCGCACGCGCACGGCGCGTGGCGAGGAGCGCGCCGGGCACGGGACGCGCGCGCGGGCGTGGTGACCACGCAAGCGGGCGTGAAGTGGCATACGGCGTGCGGGATGTGCGTGAGGGAAGAACCGGCGGGCCCTGTCCCGGAGCCACACCGTCCTGCGGTACATGCGTACCGGTACATGCGTACCGAACCGACAACACTCGCGACGGCTGCGTCACCAGGCCGTCATGAGCCGAGATGCTGAGAGGGAACTGCTCACGGGGAGTGTGCCCCGCTCACATGAGATTAACCCGTGAGTAACGAGCGCGCCAGCCCCCGGTGTCTGTGACCTCCGTCGCGACTAGGCTCGCTGCATGGATGCGGAGTTGCGGACGGTGACGGATCGCTTACGACGCGAGGCAGCGGCGTCGGGCGCGGTGGATCTGTACGGGAGACTGCTGGCGGTCGGTGAGCCGGACGAGCTCGCGGAGACGCTGCACGCCCCCGGACAGCCGCTGTGGGCGCGGGAGTTGGCAGCGGTCAGGCTGGGCCTCCTGGGGGACCGGAGGGCCTTCGAGTCCCTGGTCCTGCTGCTCAACCACCGGGATCCGCCGCGCTGCGCCGCCGCCGCGTACGCCCTGGCGCGCCTCGGCGACCCGCGTACCGCGCGCGCGGCGGCCGCCCTCGCGACGAACGAGCTGCGGGTGGCCTACGCCCTGCATCCCGTGCGGCTGCTCACGGAGCTGCGGGCCCCGGAGTCGGCGCCCGCGCTGATCGTCACGCTCCAGCGCCGTCTCACGCCCAACGACCCCTACGGCAAGGTCGCCCTCGCGTGCGTGGAAGGGCTCGGCGCGCTCGGGGACGCGCGGGCCATACCGGTGCTCACGGCCGCGTCCGGCAACCCGCGGCTCGCGGCGGCGGCCGCGGCGGCGCTGGCCCGGGTGACGGTGCGCGCGCAGGGGTCCTGAGGCCGCCCGGACCCGCGCCCGGCGGCCCGGTCGGCGGGCGCCACCCGGGGATCACCGCCAACGCCTAGATCTCCATCAGGAATTCGGGCGACACCAGGGCCGCGACCTGGACGGCCGACGCGGCGGGCAGGCGGGCGGGGTCGAGGAAGACGTCCCGTGCCGCCCGGACCGCAGGCATGTACGCCCCGTCCGTGCCGCGTGGGTGGCACCCGGGTCATGCCCGCCCCGCCCGTGCCACGTGGGTGGCACCCGGGTCACGCCCGCCCCGCCCGTGCCACGTGGCCGGGGTGTCAGCCGCGGGAGCCCATCATGCCGTGCAGGTCCGCTCCCGGGCTGCCGGTCACGTCCGGGCCGCCGCTCGCAGCGGGGCCGTTGTCCCGCACGCCCCGGGCCGCGCTCCTCGGCTTGGGCTCGGGCAGGCGCTCGCACACCGCGTCGGCCTCACCCGCGCTGCCGCGCGGCACCTCGCCGGACGTCAGATACCTCGCCAGATGCCGGTCCAGGCAGGCGTTCCCGCTCAGGGTGACGCCGTGGTTGCCGCCGCCCTGCTCCACCACCAGGCTGGAACCGCGCAGCTTGTGGTGCATCGTGACCGCGCCCCCGTACGGGGTGGCCGCGTCGTCGGTCGCCTGGAGCAGCAGCACCGGCGGCAGGTCGGGGTTCGACACGTCCACCGGGTCGCGGGACGGCACCTGCCAGAACGCGCACGGAGCGTTGTACCAGGCGTTGTTCCAGGCCATGAAGGGCGACTTCGCGTGCACCCGCCAGTTGTCACGGCCCCACCGCGCCCAGTCGCGCGGCCAGCCCGCGTCCCGGCAGTTCACGGCGGCGTAGACCGAGTAACTGTTCTCGCCCGCCGCGTCCTGCGCGCCGAGCCTCTCGTACGCCCGCACGAGCGGAGCCGTCTTCCCGCCGTGCGCGTACGCCGAGAACGCCTCGGCCAGCATCGGCCAGTAGCCGTCGAAGTAGCCGCCCGGCAGGAAGGTGTCCTCCAGCTCGGCCGCGCCGACCTTCTTGCCGGCCGGGCTGTGGGTGAGGGCGGCGCGCATGGCGTTCCACCGCGCCTGGACCCGCGCCGGGTCCGAGCCGAGCCGGTACTTCGCGTGGTGCTTGGCCGTCCAGGCGAGGAAGGCCTGGTGGCGGGCCTCGAAGGCGTGGTCCTGGGTGAGGTTGGCGTCGTACCAGACCTGGTGCGGGTCGACCACGGAGTCCAGGGCCATGCGGCGGACCCGGTCGGGGAAGAGCTTCGCGTACACGGCGCCCAGGTAGGTGCCGTACGAGTAGCCGAAGTAGCTGATCCGCTGCGCGCCGAGGCGTGCTCGAATCACGTCCAGGTCCCTGGCCGCGCTCACCGTGTCGATGAACGGCAGCACGTCCGCGTACTTGGTGGCGCATGCCTGCGCGAACGCGCGCGCCCGGTCGACGCCTGCCTTCTCCAGGGAGGGCGTGTACGGCACCGAGGCGGGCCTGACCGGGGCGAAGTGGCCGGGGCGGCAGTTCAGGGCGGGCTTGCTGCGGCCGACGCCGCGCGGGTCGAAGCCGATGACGTCGTAGCCCGCGGCCGCCTTCTTCGGCAGCGCGTCGGCGACGAAGCCGGCCATGGCCAGACCGCTGCCGCCGGGGCCGCCGGGGTTCACCAGGAGCGGGCCGCGGTAGTGCTTCGCGGTGTGCGGGATCCGCGAGAGGGCCAGCGTGATCTTCCGGCCGTGCGGCCGGTCGTGGTCGAGGGGGACCTGTACGGACGCGCACTGGAGCGTGGGGTGGTCCTTCGTGGCGCACTTCTTCCACGCGAGGTGGTGCGGGGTGTGCGCGGCGCGGGGCGCGGCCGGCGCGGTGGTGCCCGCGGCGGACGGGACCGCCGCGACCAGACCGGTCACCAGGACGGCGGCGCCGCACAGCGAGACGGCAGTTGCTCTCATCGAGCCTCCCAGGGCGAGGGTGCGGGGCCGCGAGGCCCACGACCCCCGCGGCATCGTTGCCGAAAGCCCGTCCGGAAGAAGCCGATCGATGCGGCAATGACCTGAAAGGAGCATGGCGAAGCCCGCGATGGCCCAGCGCGTTCGCCGGTCCGCCCGCACGGCTCGGCGCCGGCCCGTCACAGCAGCGTGAGCTGGGTGCCCTCCGGTGCGGGCAGCGGCTGCCGCGGCTCGGGTATGCGGCGGGCCGTGCCCGCGCGGGCGGGGCCGATGCCGAACTCGCGGGCCAGGTCGTGCACGTGGCGGGTGATCCGCCGCTGGTACCACTTCGGGGCGTAGGCGCCGTCCGCGTACAGGCGCTCGTACCGCCGCACCAGGTGCGGATGGTGCTCGGCGAGCCAGGCCACGAACCACTCGCGCGCGCCCGGCCGCAGATGCAGCACCAGCGGTGTCACCGACGCCGCCCCGGCCTCGGCGATCGCCCGCACGGTGGCCCGCAGCTGGTCCGGGTGGTCGCCGAGGAACGGGACCACCGGCGCCATCAGGACGCCGCAGCCGATGCCGTGCCCGCTCAGGGTGCGCACGACCTCCAGACGGCGGCCGGGGGCGGGGGTGCCCGGCTCGACCGTGCGCCACAGCTGCTCGTCCACGAAGCCCACGGACACCGAGATGCCCACGTCCGTGACGGCGGCGGCCTGCCGCAGCAGGTCGAGGTCGCGCAGGATCAGCGTGCCCTTGGTGAGGATCGAGAACGGGTTGGCGTGGTCGCGCAGCGCCTCGATGATGCCCGGCATCAGCGTGTACCTGCCCTCCGCGCGCTGGTAGCAGTCGACGTTGGTGCCCATCGCGATGTGCTCGCCGTGCCAGCGGGGCGAGGCGAGGCGGTGGCGCAGCAGCTCGGGGGCGTTGACCTTGACCACGATCTGGCTGTCGAAGCCGAGACCGGTGTCCAGGTCGAGATAGCTGTGCGTCTTGCGGGCGAAGCAGTACACGCACGCGTGCGTGCAGCCGCGGTAGGGGTTCACCGTCCACTCGAAGGGCATGCGCGAGGCCCCCGGCACCCGGTTCACGATCGACTTCGCCCGGATCTCGTGGAAGGTGATCCCGCGGAACCCGGGGGTGTCCGTCCTGGTGGTCACCGCGTCGGCGCCGAACAGGGCGGCGTCCGCCGCGGCCCCTCGCGGGCCGTCGGACAGGTTCTCCCAGCGCATGGCGCCTCCTCCGTGACAGTGAACAGCACCCACCACAGAATAGAACACACGTTCCCTTGATCGTGCGACCGTGATGCCGACCCCGATTTGGGGCGCCGGTGTGCGGGGTGGTTGGCTGACGGTCCCACCCGCGAGACACCTACAACTGCTGGAGGAAACGCAATGGCGCAGGTCGAGGCGGTCACGGAGCGCATCATCGCGGCACGGCCGGAGGACGTCTTCGATGCGCTGGCCGACTACAGCGGCACCCGTCCGAAGATCCTCTCCGAGCACTTCAGCGAGTACGAGGTGCGCGAGGGCGGCGACGGCGAGGGCACCCTCGTGCACTGGAAGCTCCAGGCCACCAGCAAGCGCGTCCGCGACTGCCTGCTGGATGTGACCGAGCCCACCGACGGCGAGCTCGTCGAGAAGGACCGCAACTCGTCCATGATCACCACCTGGCGGGTCACCCCGGCCGGGGAGGGCGCCGCGCGCGTCGTCGTGACCACGGTGTGGGACGGCGCGGGCGGCATCGGCGGCTTCTTCGAGAAGACCTTCGCCCCCAAGGGGCTCGGCCGGATCTACGACGCCGTGCTCGGCAAGCTCGCCGCCGAAGTCGAGAAGTAGCCCCGCGCACGGCGGACCGGCCGCTTCCGGTCCGCCGGGTCGCGGCGGGGCGGGCCGTTGCTGCGCGCCAAGCCGCGGCGGGCCGGGCCGTTCCCGCCCGCCGGGCCGCGGCGGGGTGAGCCGCTTCCGTCCCGCCGGGGCTGCGGCGGGGTGAGCCGCTTCCGTCCCGCCGGGGCTGCGGCGGGGTGAGCCGCTTCCGTCCCGCCGGAGCTGCGGCGGGGCGGACCACTCCCGCCCCGCCAACTCCCGTACCCCCTCAGTGTTGTTGCCCCGCTCACCGTTTCGAGTGGTTCTCGGAACGGCCCAGTTGTCCGCCGCAGGGCTCCCACCGGCGCGAACGCGCGCCGGTGCGCGCCCGGTGCGACTCGTTGCGCTTGCGCGGTTGTGCCTATGTTGTCGCGTAATGCGAGAAATGGGCGGCGCGGGCGCGACGAGGGGAGCACCAGGTGGGCGGGACGACGCTGGCGATGGGCGCCGGGCACGGTGAACGGGCGGTCGCCCACACCCCGTTGGGGGCCCCGGAGCAGGATCAGTCCCGGCAGCCGCCGCCCGCGCCACCGGACGCCGCGCGGCAGGCCGCGCACGGGCTCTCACCCGCCCGCGTCCGCATGGTCTTCTTCGGCCTCATGCTGGCCCTGCTGCTCGCCGCGCTCGAGCAGATGATCGTCGCGACCGCGCTGCCGAAGATCGTCGGTGAGCTGCACGGCCTGGACCGGATGCCCTGGGCGATCACCGCCTACCTGCTGACCTCCACCGTCGGCCTGCCCATCTACGGAAAGCTCGGCGACCTCTACGGCCGCAAGGGCGTCTTCCAGTTCGCCATCGTCGTCTTCGTCGTCGGCTCCGCGCTCGCGGGCTGGTCCCGCACCATGGACCAGCTCATCGCCTTCCGGGCCCTCCAGGGCGTCGGCGCGGGCGGTCTCATGATCGGCGTCCAGGCGATCATCGCGGACATCGTGCCGCCCCGCGCGCGTGGCCGCTACATGGGCATGATCGGCGCCTCCTTCGGCCTCGCCTCCGTCGCGGGGCCGCTGCTCGGCGGCTTCTTCACCGACCATGTCTCCTGGCGCTGGTGCTTCTACTTCAACGTGCCCTTCGGCCTGGTCACGCTGTTGGTCGTCGCCGTCGTCCTGAAGCTTCCCGAGCCCGCCGCGCGCGGCAGGTTCGACGTGCTCGGCGCCCTGCTCCTCGTCGCCGCCTCCACCTGCCTGGTCCTGCTGACCAGTTGGGGCGGCACCGAACACGCCTGGGGCTCACGCGTGATCCTCGGGCTCGCCGCGGGCGCCGCCGTCTCCACCCTGCTCTTCCTCCTCGTCGAACGCTTCGCGGCAGAACCGATCATCCCGCTGCGCCTGTTCCGTGACTCGGTCTTCACCCTCACGGGCCTGGTGGGTCTCGTCGTCGGAGTGGCCCTCTTCGGAGCGGCCAGCTACCTGCCGACCTACCTCCAGATGGTCGACGGGGCGAGCGCCACGGAATCCGGGCTCCTGATGCTCCCGATGATGGGCGCAGTAGTCGGCGCGTCGATCGTCGCGGGGCAGCTCATCAGCCATACCGGGCGCTACCGGATCTACCCGGTGCTCGGCAGCGCCCTCTCCGTGGTGGGCATGTACCTCCTCTCCCGACTCGAAACCGACACGCCCCGGCTCCAGTACAGCATCTGGATGGCCGTCCTCGGAGCCGGAGTCGGCCTGGTCATGCCGGTCCTGATCCTCGCCGTGCAGAACGCCGTGCCGCCGGCCGACCTCGGCACCGCGACCAGCGCCAACAACTACTTCCGGCAGATCGGCGGCAGCGTCGGCGCCGCGGTCTTCGGCACCCTCTTCGCCGACCGCCTCACCGACGCCCTCGCGGGACGGCTGCCCGCGGGCGCCGAGCTTCCCGACGCCGAATCCATCACCCCGCAACTCGTCCACGCGCTGCCCGCCCCGCTGCGCGAGGGCTACATCCAGGCGTACGCGGACGCCATGCCGCGGATCTTCCTCTACCTGGTCCCCGTCCTCGTCCTCGGCCTGCTGCTCGCCTGCTTCCTCAAGGAGACCCCCCTCTTGTCCAGCGCCGTGTCGCCCACAACCCCGCAGTCCCCGCAGTCACAGCAGGTCCCGCACGCCCCCGGCGCCCCGGGTCCCGCCTGTGCGCCCCCCGCCGAGGCCGCCGTCCCTGCCGCGCGCTCCGCGTACGCCGCGGGACTGCCGGTCTGCGGCACCGTGCAGCACCCGGACGGCACCGTCGTGCCGCGCGCCGCCCTGACGCTCATCGACGTCACGGGCCGTCAGATCGGGCGCGGCGCGAGCGGCGAGGACGGGCGGTACGCGCTGGCGACGCCGGGGTCCGGCTCGTTCGTCCTGATCGCCGCGGCGGGCGGCCACCAGCCGCAGGCCGTCACGGTCACCGTCGGCGAACGCCCCGTGGAGCTCGACGTGGTCCTCGGCGGCGCGGGGCGGCTCGCGGGCAGCGTCCTCACCGCCGACGGCACGCCCGTACGGGACGCCGCCGTGACCCTCACCGACGTGCGCGGCGAGGTGGTCGCCGCCACCCGCAGCGGACGCGAGGGCGGCTATGTGATCACGGAGCTGGTCGCGGGCGAGTACACCCTGGCCGCCAGCGCGCCCGCGTTCCGCCCCGCCGCGCTGCCCGTCAGCGTGCAGGCGTCCAGGGAGACCCGCCAGGACATCGAACTCGCCGGGGGAGCGGTGCTGCGCGGCACCGTGCGGGCCGGGGCCGGACGGCCCGTCGAGGACGCCCGTGTGACGCTCCTGGACGCCGCGGGCAACGTCGTGGACACCCTCACCACCGGCCCCGACGGCACCTTCCGTTTCATCGATCTCTCCTCCGGCGAGTACACGGTGATCGCGGCCGGATATCCCCCGGTCGCCACGGTCCTCCAGATGGCGGGCGGCGGCCGCACGGAGCGGGACCTGCAACTGGGACACGAGGACTGAGGGCTGAGGACCGAAGAGCCCGGGCCGCACCCCGCGCGGCCGCGGGGTGCGGGGCCCGCTCCGGCGGCGCCCCCGCCGGGAGGAATTCGCCGATAGCGCCGCACGGCGAGCCGCGACCGCCGTACGGTGGTCGAAGACGATGGCTGGGGACGATGCCGATCTTGCCGCGCCGCGGGAAGGAGCCGAGGCCATGGAGCGTGGGACCCCTGACGGCGAGCCGGCCGCGCACAGCGGTGTGTCCGGCCGTGTACCGCTGGCCGTGGTCGTCATCGACGGCACGGGACTGGTGTCCCACTGGAGCACCGGCGCGCGCCGCCTCTTCGGGTACGTCAAGGAGGAGGCCGTGGGCCGCCCCGCGGGCGATCTGCTGCCCGTCTCCGGAGCCCTCCCGCAGGACGACGCGCCCTACGGCGACCACGACGCGCTCGGCCCCGACCTCGGCAGTTCCCTCGACGGCCGTATCTCCTACCCCGCCGCGGGCCGCGCCCGGCTGACCCCCGCACCCCGCGGGCACGGGCGCATCGACGTCCTGTGGTGGGCCTACCCCCTCGTGGGCCCCGGCCCGGAACGGCTGCTCGTGCTCGCCGCCGACGCCGCCCGGCTGACCGCCGCCGGCGAGGCCGAGGGCGCCCCCGCCGGCCACATGGAGCGCATAGCGCCCGGGTTCGCGCTGCACACGGACTTCCCCGGCGCCGACGAACTCGCCCACCGCCTCCCCGACATCCTGCCGAGCATGAGCGTCGGCGAGAGCGCCCGCATCGTCGCGCAGGTCCTCGAACTGGGCTACCCGGTCCTGGAGTTCAGCCAGCACGACCGCGTGCCCGTCACCCCCGACTGGGGCGTGCCGCGGCGCGCCGAGCGGCAGGCCCGCAGACGGCGCGCCGAAGCCGCGGCCGCCGCCGGGCTCGCCCCCGCCCCGGACACCCACGACGCGGACGCCGAGGCCGAGGACCTCGAATACGCGGCGGTCCGCGAACACCTCGAATTCCTCAACGAGGTGAGCGGCCGCATCGGTTCCTCGCTCGACCTCGCCCGCACCGTCCAGGAGGTCAGCAAGGCCGTCGTGCCGCGCTTCACGGACGTCGCGGGCACCTATCTGCGCGAGCAGGTCGTCGCGGGCGAGGGCTTCCCCGACGGCGTGCCCGACGAGACCACGATGTGGCACCGCGTCGCCGTCGAGCACACCGACGAGCCCGGCCGCTGGGACGACGTCGTGCCGGTCGGCGAGTCCATGCCGTTCCCCGCGCACACACCGTTCTTCCAGTGCATGACGTCCGGCGACCCCGTCCTCGTACCGCGCATCACGGAGGAGATGGGCAACGCCATCGCCTCGCAGTTCGAGAAGCGCGACATCCGGCCGCTGATCAACCACCGGTCGATGCTGGTCGTGCCCCTGAAGGCACGCAACGTCGTCCTCGGCTTCATGATCCTGCTGCGCCACCGGGAGCGGCCCGTCTTCAACGACATGGACCGCGTCACCGGCGCCGAACTGGCCGCCCGCGCGGGCCTGGTCCTGGACAACGCCCGCATGTACACCTACCAGGAGTCGGTGGCCGACACCCTCCAGGACAGCATGCTGCCGCACATCGAGCCCCGCATGTCCGGCTGCGACATCGCCACCCGCTACCTCCCGGGCACGATGCTCGGCCGGGTCGGCGGCGACTGGTTCGACTCGGTGAAACTGCCCGGGGCGCGCACCGCCCTCGTCGTCGGCGACGTCATGGGGCACGGCCTCAACTCCGCCGCGATGATGGGCCAGTTGCGCACCGCCGTCCAGACCATGGCGGCCCTCGACCTGCCGCCCGCCCAGCTCCTGCGCAACCTCGACGACCTGGCGCAGCGGCTCGGCGAGCACTATCTGGCGACCTGCCTGTACGCGGTGTACGACCCGATCGCCGGCGAACTGCACCTCGCCAACGCGGGCCACATCCCGCCCGTACTCGTCCGCGCCGTGGACGGCCGCAGCGAGCTGATCGACCTGCCCACCGGAGCGCCCATCGGCGTCGGCGGCGTGCCGTTCGAGTCGGTACGGGTCCGGGTCGCCCCCGGCGACCGGCTCCTGATGTGCACCGACGGCCTGGTCGAAGTGCGCGGCGAGGACATCGGTGTCGGCCTCGCCACCCTCGTCGAGTCCGCGGCCCACCCGGCGGCGTCCATGGACGACGCCTGCGACACCATCATCCGGGCCCTCAACACGCGCGGCGGCCGCAAGGACGACGTGGCCCTGCTGATGGCCAGACTCAACGGCGTGGCCTCCACGGACGTCGGGCACTGGCGGCTCGCCCCCGACCCCAGCGAGGTCAGCAGGGCCCGCGACCTGGTCCGCGCCCGGCTGCGGGACTGGGGCCTCGACGACCTCGCCGACATCACGGTGCTGCTCGCCAGCGAACTCGTCACCAACGCCGTACGGCACACCCGCGGCGGCCGCATCGGCCTCCGCCTGGTGCGTTCCGGGCGGCTCCTGTGCGAGGTCGAGGACGACGACGCCACCCTGCCCACGCTGCTCAGCGCGGGCCCGGATGACGAGTTCGGGCGCGGCCTGCGCATCGTCACCCACCTCGCCAAGGAGTGGGGCACCAGCAGGACCAGCGGCGGCAAGACCGTGTGGTTCGAACTGCCCCTGCCGCGCCCGCGCCGCTAGGCCCCGCCGGCTGCCGCGCGTCGAAAGCGCGGGGAAGGTGTGCGCCGGTGACTTGTCGGGCGCCCCCGGGAGCGGTAGACCGATCTTGTCGCCGGTATCGGCGGCGCCAGTCGCATCTCCGGGGAGTCGGGCATGGGCGTCACCAGTCGGTACCAGGAGGCCTGGGAGGGGTTCTGGAGCGAGGCGCCCACGGAGGAGGGCGCCGTCCTCTGGGACTCCGATCCCGCCCTCGGGGCGGGCCGCCACCTGGCCCTGTTCGAGCCGTACATGACCGCTCCCGGGCTGCCCCTCGTGGACCTCGGCTGCGGCAACGGCAGCCAGACCCGCTTCCTCGCCGACCGGTTCCCGCGGGTGCTCGGCGTGGACCTGTCGGCCGCCGCCGTCGCCCACGCCAGGGCGGCCGACCCGGCGGGCCAGGCCGAGTTCCGCCAGCTCGACGCCGCCGAGCGCGGCGAGGTCGAGCAGCTCCACGCCGAACTGGGCGACGTCAACGTGTACATGCGCGGCGTCCTGCACCAGTGCGAGCCCGCCGACCGGCAGCCGCTCCTGGACTGCATCGCCGTGCTCGTCGGTGAGCGCGGCCGGGCCTTCGCCGTCGAACTCGCCGAAGCCGCGGGGCCCGTCCTGCGCGGTCTGGCCGCGGGCGACGGGGGGCCGCCGCCCAAGCTGGCCCCCGTCTTCGCCCACGGCATCGCGCCGGGCGATGTGGCCGACGCGGTCGTCCCCGAATTCGTCCACCGGGCGGGCCTCGAAGTGTTCGCGAACGGAGAACTCCCGCTTTTGACCACCGAGTTCGCCGCGGACGGCAGCCGCATCGAACTGCCCTCACGGTGGCTGGTGGCGGGGCGGCCCGGGTGATGCCGGTCGGGAGACCCCGGGCTCGCGAGGCGCCGGCCGTGCCCCCGTAATCTCCTTTATCCTGCGCCCCGGCCCCCACACCGTTCTCTTCCATCCGCCCGCCGGATGTCGCAATTTCGGTCTGGCCGCTACCTGTGCTTTCAGTACGCTGGGGCAGCGCGCAGCACAGCTAGCCGTCCACACGAGCGGAGAGCGAAATGGCCGCCGGTATCGCGCAAAAGGCAGATCAGTGGTTCAGCCTCGCGGACGTCAATGGCAATGGATACATCGAATCCGCTGATCTCCAGCAGCTTGCCGAGCGCGTGCTGACCTACCTCGGCTACACAAAGGAGAGCCCGAAGTGGCGCCGCCTGCACGAGGCCTATGCCAAGGCGTGGGAAATCATGTACGAACTGATTGACACGGACAAGGACAACAAGATCTCCCGGTCGGAGTTCCAGTCCTCTATGGAACGCCATGCCAAGCCGTCGACCGCGGACGGCCTGCTGCGTCCGATCACGGACGCGGAATTCGCCGCCGCGGACACGAACGACGACGGCTATCTGTCGCCGGACGAGTTCGCGGAACTGCTCCGGGCCTTCGGGCTCTCCACCCGTGACGCCCGGATCGGGGCGCAGGCCATCGACACCGACAGCGACGGCCGGATCAGCCCCGAGGAGTACTTCGTGGCGAGCCGCGACCTGTACTCCGACGCCTCGGTGGACGCGGCGAGCAGCCGGGTCTTCGGGCAGCCGCGGAGCTGACCGCGCCCCGGCACGACGGTGCCGCACGCGCCCGGGGGAGGCGCTGCCGCACTTCAGGGGGGAGGCTGGGTGGGGGCCCAGCCTCCCTTCCGTGCGCTCCTTGGCGGGCGGGTCCGGCACCGGGCGTCACCAGGTGACGGGCAGCGACTCGACACGCCGGATGATCAGGTCGGCCCGCCACGGCAGTTCCCGCTCGGCCACGGCGAGCTTCGGCTCAGGACCGTCGAGCAGCGTCGCGACGGCGACCCTGACCAGCATCCGCACCAGCGGCGGGCCCATGCAGTGGTGCTGCCCGTGTCCGAACGACAGGTGCGGGTTGCCCTCGCGGTGGAAGTCGAGGCGGTCGGGCGCCGTGAACCGCGCCGGATCCCGGTTCCCGGCGGGCAGCGCGGGGAGCACCTGCTCGCCCGCGCGCACCAGGGTGCCGCCCACCTCGACGTCCTCGGTGGCGTAGCGGGCGAACGTCACATGGGAGCGGAACGGCGCGTAGCGCAGCAGTTCGTCGACGGTGGCCGGTAGCAGCTCCCGGTCCTCGCGGAGTTCGCGCAGGTGCTCGGAGGGCCCTGCGCAGCCGGGGCTGTTGCGGCGGATCGGTGTTCAGGATGCTGTCCTGCAACGGGAGCGGGGTGATCCGGGCCTCGTCGGCGCCGGCCGGCGGAGTCCGGACGAAGCGCCGGTCCCGCAGGACGAACCGGATGTCCTCGTAGCGCGTCACCAGCCAGGCGTCGTCGCCGTACGGCGGGCGTATCCAGGTCAGCCCCTGCCGATTACGGCAATGCTCGTACGCGGAATCCACGTCGAGCCCGCAAGGCTGGCTGAAAGGATATTCCCTGGGTTCTGGGCGAGGTTCTCGCGACGCTACTCGCAGTGCTTCTCGGTGTGGTTCCGGTCGGGTGTCCACGAAACCTCCAGTGAGGATTTCGGACGGCTGCGGCCGAGAGAACTGTAGTGCGGCCCGGACCGCGGAGCGAGTGGCCCATCCGCATCGCATTGTGCGGCGTTCATGTTAGCCGGTTCCCGCAACTTCGCACGGCGGCGCCGAAGGATCACATTCGTCCGCGTGATCGCCGCGTCCTGGCGACGTGGCGTGAATCCATTCTTGACGTGCGAGACCGCCTCGACAAGGCTGACGCTCGGTTGCCGGACGTCCGCAGCGGACGCTCGGCCGCACTTCATCTGTGCCGAATGCACATTTTCATCAGGTTCGGATTCGGTATGCGAAAGAACCCTCCGAATTCGATGAGCATCGGTTCGTGGGGAGTTCTCATGGCTGACGCCGCGAACACGGACGCCGTGAACGCAGACGTCACGAACACCGGCGCCAAGAACACCGCCGCCGCGAACGCGGACGTCTCCGCCACCGCGGCAGAGCCGAGGTGGCGCGCGGATTACTCGCACCGGGAAATCGAGGAAACGTACGCCATGCTCACGGCGTTGGAGGAGGACGCCGCGGGTCCCGACCGGCACTTCGGGATGTGGCGGGGCGCCGACGACCGCACCCCGGTGGAGGAGGCCACCCGGCGCCTCACCGACCTCGTCGTCGGCAAGCTGGACGCCGCCGCGGGACGGACGGTCCTCGACGTGGGCTGCGGCAACGGCAGGCCCGCCGTGCGCATCGCGGAGACCACCGGCGCGAGCGTGGTCGGCGTCGACATCGACCGCCGCGCGCTCGCCGCGGCGGCGGCGTACGCCCGCAGTCGGCGGCCCGGCGCCGACGTGCGCTTCACGTACGCCGACGCCCTGCGCCTGCCGTTCCCCGACGCCTCGTTCGACGCCGCCCTCGCCTTCGAGAGCACCCCGCACTTCGACGTCGCGCGGCTGTACGGGGCTCTCGCCCGGGTACTGCGGCCCGGCGGCCGCCTGGTCGTCGAGACCCCCTACGTCCGGGGTCGCACGACCGAGGACCTCCTCGACCGGATCGGCCCCTTCCTCAGCATGCTGAACGCGGTGTCGCTCGACCCGCCCCACGAACACCTGGCGGCGGCCCGGTACGCGGGGCTCGACATCACCGAACTCGTCGACATCAGCCCCTGCGTACGGGGCTCCTTCAGCAGGCTCCTCGAGGAACTGGGCGCGCTGCACGGCCGGCTGACGGAACGGCTCGGCAGCCGGACGGCCACCCGGCTGCTCACCGCCTTCGCCGACTGGGCCGATGCGCCCCAGATCGGCGGCGTCGTCATGACCTTCACCAGGGCGTCGTGACCGCACCAGGACGTCATGACCTTCACCAGGACGGAGAACTGACATGGCGGACGTGACCGTCGTCGGCGCCGGCGTGATCGGCGCGGGCGTGGCGCGGGCCTGCGCCGCGGCCGGCCTGGAGGTCGCGGTGTGGAACCGCACCGCGAGCCGTGCCGACGACCTCGCCGCGCGTCACCCGCGGGTGCACGCCCACCCCACGGCCGCCGGGGCCGTCGCGAGTTCCCCCACCACCCAGCTCTGCCTGCTCAACTACGACATCACGCACCGCGTGCTCGACGAGTCGGGCGCGGACCTCGCCGGACGCCTCGTCGTCCAGCACTCCAGCGGCGTACCCGACAGCGTGGGCCCGCTGCGGGAGCGGGTGACCGGTGCGGGCGGCCGCTACATGGAGGCGGCCATCCTCAACTACCCCGACGCCATCGGCACCGAGGGCTGCTTCACCGTCTACGGCGGCTCGGCCGCCGACTTCGCCGAACTCGCGCCGGTGACCAAGGCGTTCGCCGGTACCCAGGTGCACCTGCACACCGAGCCCCGGTACGCGAAGGCGTACCACGTCGTGGCCAGCGCCTTCTACCACGCGTTCGTCAGCGGCTTCGTGGAGTGCGCGGCGATCGCCGAACTGCTCGACGTCGGGCTCGGCGAGTTCGCCGCCTCGGTCCCGCTGTACGACCCGGGCTTCGAGAACACCGTCAAGGTCGGCCTCGACCTGATCGAGCGCGGTGACTACACATTCGAGCAGGCGCCGCTGACCACCCACATCGACGCCCTGGAGAACCTCGCCCGGGTCGCGGGACACGCGGGGATCGAGCAGTCGTTCCTGACGGCGATGCGGGACCGGGTGCGCACCGCGATGGACCAGGGGCTCCGCCGCGAGCACATCGCCGTCCTCACCGAGCAGTTCCGTGCCCGCCGCGCCGCGGCGCCGCAGCCGGGGGAGCGGGCGTGACGCTCGCGGCCCCGGCGGCGCGGCGCGACACCGACGCGCCGGGGCTGTTCCTGAAGTGGGCGCACGCCGTACCCGACCGCATCGCCCTGATCCACCCCGGCGGCCGGGTCTGCTACGCGGAACTGGCCGAGCGGGCCGAACGCCTCGCCGCCCGGCTCACCCGGTCCGGGGTCCGCAGGGGCGACGTGGTGGGCGTCGTCATGGAACGCTCGCCCCTGCTGCCCGTGACCGTCCTCGCCATCTGGCTCGCGGGCGGCGCCCATGTGCCGCTGCCCGCCTCCTGCCCGGCCGCACGCAACCGGCTCGTGCTCGCCGAGGCCGGCGTGCGCACCCTGGTCGCCGACCGGGAACCCGACCGGGCGCTGCTGCCCCGGCGCGACGGGTCCCTGCGGTGCGTGCGGGTGGACCGGCCCGAACAGCCGCCGGTACGCGGCGAAGCCCCGTACCCCCCGAACCCCGTGACGCCCACGAGCCCCCTGGCGCGCCGCCCGCACCGCAACACGATGCCCCGCCGCCGGCCCGAGACGGCGACCGGCCCCGAGGACCTCGCCTATGTGCTGTACACCTCGGGCACGTCGGGGACGCCCAAGGGCGTCCTGGTGCCGCATCGCGCGGTGGTCGCCCTCGCGCACGGCCTGCGGCGGCTCTACGGCGACCTGGAGGGCGCACGCGTCCTGCAGTTCGCGCCGCTCACCTTCGACGTGTGGATCTGGGAGTTCGCCATGAGCGTCCTCAGCGGCGGCACCCTGGTCGTACCGGGAGCGGGCGGGCCCCCGCACGGCGGACCCGAACTGAGCCGGACCCTGCGCCGCTGGGACATCACCCACTTCTCGGCCGTGCCCTCCCTCCTCGCCACGCTCCCGGAGCGGGAGACGATCCCGGTCACCACCCTCACCTCGGGCGGCGAGCCGCTGCCCGACCACCTGGTACGGCGGTGGGGCGCGCGCACCCGCCTCTTCAACGCCTACGGCCCGACCGAGGCGGGGGTGTGCGCGACCGCGGGACGGATCCGGCCCGGACACGGCCCCGTCACCATCGGCAAGCCGCTGGCCGAGGCCACCGTGCACCTGCTCGACGAGTGGGGCACGCCGGTGCCGGACGGCGAGACCGGCGAGATCCACATCGGCGGGCCCGGCGTCGGCCTCGGCTATCTGAACCGGCCCGAGGACACCCGCGCGCACTTCCTGCCCGACCGCTTCGCCCCGCACGCCGGGCACCTGCTCTACCGCACCGGCGATCTGGCCCGCCGACTGCCCGGCGGCGACCTGGTGTTCCTCGGCCGCATCGACGAGCAGCTCAACGTACGCGGCTACCGCATCGAACCCGGCGAGGTGGAAGCGGCCCTGCTGCGCCACCCGGACGTCACCGGCGCCGTCGTGACCGCGACCGACCGCATACCGGGAGCCCGCCCGCACGTGAACCCGCCGGGCACCGGGACGGACCGCCTGACCGCCTACCTCCAGGTCGCGCCGGGACGCCCGGTCGCACCCGCCGACCTGCGCCGGCAGCTCGCTCCGCTGCTGCCCGCGCACCTGATCCCGTCGTCCTTCGTGATCCTCGACCGGCTGCCCCTGAACGCGCACGGCAAGGTCGACCGCGCGGCCCTGACCGCACCGACGGCCGCCGTGCCCACGGAGCCCGCCGTGCCCCCCGACCGGTACGAGGGCCACTCCGCCCGCGGGTCCCGGCGACCGCCCTCCGTCGAGCGCGCCGTGGCCCGGCTCGTCGGCGACGTCCTCGGCGTCGCCGACATCGGGCCCGACGAGGACTTCACCGACCTGGGCGCCACGTCGCTGGACCTGGTCCGCCTCCAGGCCGTCGTCGCCGACCGCTGGGGCATCACCCTCGCCGCCGCCGATCTCCTGGGAGCCCGCACGGTACGCCGGCTCATCGCGCTCCTGGAGCGCGGCGCCGCAGGCACGGAACCCGACCCCCTCCCCTGAAGCTGAAGGGCACAGAGCAGTGAGCCAGCCGCACCCGGGCGGGGAGAACGGCCGTCCCGACCCCGGCCCCGCCGCCGAGACCGACATCGCCGTCGTCGGCATCGCCTGCCGCTTCCCCGGCGCCACCGGACCCGAGGAGTTCTGGAGCCTCATCGCCGAGGGCCGCAGGGGCATCCAGGAACTCACCCCCGCACAACTGGCCGAGGCGGGCGCGGGCGCCGAGCGCGTCGCCGACCCCGCGCTGATGCCCGCGGCCGGCATCCTGTGGGACGCCGACCTGTTCGACGCGCCGTTCTTCGGCTACTCCGCACGCGAGAGCGCCGTCATGGACCCCCAGCAGCGGATGTTCCTGGAAGCCGCCTGGCACGCCGTCGAGGACAGCGGCCACGACCCCGAGCGCTTCCCCGGGACCGTCGGCGTCTACGCGGGCCAGACCGTCGGCACCCACCGCGGCGCCGACGGCTCGGCCTTCCTCGGCACCTCCGCCGACCTCCTGACGGCCGCCGACGACAAGGACTTCCTGCCGACCCGGGTGGCGTACAAACTGGGCCTGACCGGGCCCGCCGTGGCCGTGCAGTCGGCGTGCTCCACCTCGCTGGTCGCCGTGCACGCCGCCTGCCGGGCGCTGCACGCCCACGACTGCGACATGGCGCTCGCCGGGGGCGTCTCCTGGTCGCCGTGGCGCCGCCAGGGCTATCTGCGCCGGGCGGGCGGCGTGTGGTCCGCCGACGGCCACGTACGCTGCTTCGACCGGGACGCGACGGGCTTCGTCACCGGGGACGGCCTCGGCATCGTGGTCCTGCGGCGGCTCGCCGACGCGCGCGCCGACGGCGACCGCGTCTACGCGGTCGTCAAGGGCAGCGCCGTCAACAACGACGGCGCGGACAAGCTCAGCTACAACGCGCCCGGCATGGGCGGCCAGCAGGCCGTCGTCGCGGCGGCCCTCGCCGCGGCCCGCGTCCACCCGGACACCATCGGGTACGTCGAGGCCCACGGCACCGGCACCGCGCTCGGCGACGCCGTCGAGGCCGCCGCCCTCGCCCGCGCCTACCGGGCGGCGGGCGCGCGCGGCCGGGGCCGCTGCCTGCTCGGCTCGGTGAAGTCGAACATCGGGCACACGGACGCCGCCGCCGGAGTGGCCGGTTTCATCAAGGCCGCCCTGCTGGTGCGGCACGGACTCGTCCCGCCCATGCCCAGCGCCCCGTTCCACCCGAACCCCGAGATCGACTTCGACACCGGCCCGATCCGCCCCGCCGTCGCGGCGGAGAGCTGGCCCGAGACCGGCGGGCCGCGCCGCGCCGCCGTCAGCGCGTTCGGCGTCGGCGGCACCAACGCGCACGCCATCCTCCAGGAGCCGCCCCCGCCGCCCACCGCGCCGCCCGCCCGCGCCTGGCAGCTCGTGGCGCTGTCCGCGGGCGACGAGAGCGCCCTCGACGAGCTGGCAGGCGCCTGCGGGCGGGCGCTCGGTGACGTCACCGACGAGCAGTTCCCCGCCGTGGCCCGCACGCCGGCCGAAGGCAGGCGCCGGCTGCCCGCCCGCAGGGCGGGTGTCTACCGCGACCGCGCCCACGCCCTCGCGGAACCAGGCACCCGCCCCGGGCCGCCGCTGCCGCCCGCCGGGGGGCGCGCGGGAGAGGTGGCGTTCGTCCTGCCCGGAGGCGGCTCGCAGTACGCGGGCATGGGCCGCGGCCTCCACCGCGACGAGCCCGTCTTCCGGGAGACCGTGGACACCTGCCTCGCGCTGCTGCCCGAACCCGACGGGGAGACGGCGCGGAGCCTGCGCGGCTGGTGGGCGGGCGACGACGCCGGGACGGGCGCCGCGGCGCTCGGTGACACGGACGGTGGACCGGCCGGTGACGTGGTCGACGATCCGCGGACGGCCTTCCCCGCCGTGTTCATCACGCAGATCGCCCTCGCCCGGCTCCTGCGCGCCTTCGGCGTGACGCCGTCGGTCCTCATGGGCCACAGCCTCGGCGAGTACGCGGCCGCCCAGCCGGCAGGCGTGCTCTCCCTGCCGGACGCCCTGCGGCTCGTCTGCGCCCGGGGCGCGCTCCTGTCGGACCTGTCGGACATCGACAACGGCGCGATGCTCATCGTGCGCGCCGACGCCGCGGACACCGCGCCCTGGCAGCGCGACGGCGTCGGCCTGGCGGTCGTCAACGGGCCCGGCGCCTGTGTCCTCTCGGGGCCCGCGGAGGCGATCGGACGGACCCGGCGGCACCTGGCCGCGGCGGGAGTCGACTGCGGCCCGCTGCCCCTGGCCACGGCCGCGCACTCCACCCTGGTCGAGCCCGTGCTCGACCGCTTCCGCGAGGTGGTGCGGGACATCGCCCTCACCGCCCCGGACACCGAGCTGATCTCCGCCATGACCGGCACCGCCGACGCCCCCTTCACCGACCCCGAGCACTGGGTGCGCCACCTCAGGGGCACCGTCCGGTTCGACGCGGGACTCGCCCGGCTGCGGGAGCGCGACCCGCGTCTCGTCCTCGAAGTGGGACCCGGCACCACCCTGACGACGCTCGCCCGCGCGCAGGGACTGCCGCGTGCGGTGCCCCTGACGCGCCACCCCCTGGAGGAGCGGGACGACCGCGAGGTGCTGCTCGCCGGGCTCGCCCGCGCCTGGGAGGCCGTAATCGACGTCGACCTCTCCCCGCTGTGGCCGCGGCCGGGGCAGCGGCTGCCCGTGGCGCCCTACCCCTTCGCCCGGATCGCCCACCGGCCGGCGCGGGCCCCCTCGGCGGCGGACGGCTCCCGCCCGCGGGCCCCCGACTCCCCCTGATACGGCGTCGGTTGGCGGCGCGCGGTCGACCCCGCCCCGCCCCGCCCCGCGCCGACGACGCCGCCCACCGCTGGGTGCTCCTCGGCGACGACAGCGCCCTCAGCGCCGCCCTCGCGGAGCAGGTGGCCGCGCGCGGCGGCGAGGTCGTCACGGTGGTGCCGGGGTCCGGGTCCGGGCAGGACGGGCGGCGCGTCACGCTCGACCCGCGCGCCGCGGACCGGTACGGAGCCGCCCTCGAAGCGGCGGGCGCGGCACCGGACGTGCCGCTGCGGGTGGTCAGCCTGTGGGGCGGGGCGGCGTCCCGGGGCGCCTGCCCGCCGCTCGGCGAGGTGGCGGGCCTCGCGGCCGCGCTGTCCACCCGTACCGGGCCCGTCGAAGTGTGCCTGGTCACCCGCGGCGCCCTGGAGATCACCGGAAGCGAGCGGCTCGACCCGTGGGCGGCGCTCACGGTGGGCGCGGCGGGCGCGCTGCGCGCGGAGACGGAACCGGGCACCGTCACCGTGCGGCTCATCGACATCGAGCTGCCCACGGCCGGGCGGGGCCCGGACGCCTGCGTGCGCGACGACTTGTGCGGGGGGCCGCCGTACGGTGACGGGTACGGGGGTTTCTCGTACGAGGGCTTGCGCGGTGACGCGTACGGGGCTCCCCGTATGGGGACTTGCATGGTGACGCGTACGGAGACGCTTCGTACGGGTTCGGGTCGTACGGGGACTTGCACGACGACGCGTACGGGGGCTCTTCGGGGGGCTCTTCGTACGGAGACGCGCACGGAGGCTCCTCGTACGGAGACGCGTACGGGGCCTCCGCGTACGGCGACGAGGGTCGCGGCAGCGCGCACGCCGACGGCAGCGGCGCCGCCCACCCCGGCCTTACGGGCACCGAGGCCCCCGGCGCCCCCGGAAGCACGGACGCCGCCGTCACCGGTGCGGCCACCGTCGACGCCGTCGAACGCGCAGGGCCGCCCGCCGACCTGATCGCCGACTTCGCCCTGCCGGTGCCCCGCACCCTGTTCCTGGAGCTCCTCGGCGTCCCGGCCGAGGACAGCGACCGGCTCCACCACGACCTCGCCCTGCTGCTCGACTTCCACCCCCGGCACGTCGAGCAGCAGGGCGCGTTCGAGCGCTTGGACACCTACCTGGGGGCGCTGGTCGCCGACCAGCGGCGCACCACGCCCGACACCGTCGTCGGCCGGCTGATCCGCGCGCACGGCACCGAACTCGACGACGCCGAACTCACCGGCATCACCACCCAGCCCCTCCTGGCCGGGTACGCCACCGTCGCGGGCACCCTCGGCCTCGCCCTGCTGATGCTCATCGACGACCCCGGACAGGCGAAGCTGGTACGGGACGGCGACGCCCGCCCCGAGACCATGGCGGAGGAGGTGCTGCGCCATCTGTCGGTGGTGGCCTTCGGCAAGGTGTTCCTCGCGACGGAGGACGTCACCGTCGCCGGGGTGCGGATCGCCGCCGGGGACTACGTCCTGTGCCAGCTCCCCTCGGCCAACCGCGACCCGGCCCTCGCCCCCGGCCCCGACCGCCTCGACGTCACCCGCGCCCCGCCGCACCACCTGGCGCTCGGCCACGGCGCGCACTACTGCCTGGGCGCCGAGCCGGCCCGGATGGAGCTGCGCGTCTGCGTCCCCCGGGTGCTGCGCCGCTTCCCGGACCTGCGGCTGCAACGCCCGTTGCGGGACCTGCGCTTCACCCCGCTGAACGCCGCGTACGGCGTGGAGGCGCTGCCGGTCCTCTGGTAGCGGGTGGGGGTAACGTGGCCCGGCATGAAGATCCTCATCAGCGCCGACATGGAGGGCGCCACGGGTGTGACCTGGCCGGCCGACGTGCTGCCGGGCACACCGCAGTGGGAGCGGTGCCGGGCGATGTTCACCTCCGACGTGAACGCCGCCGTGCTCGGCTTCTTCGACGGGGGCGCCGACGAGGTGCTCATCAACGAGGCGCACTGGACCATGCGCAATCTGCTGCTCGAACAGCTCGACGAGCGGGCCGAGATGCTCACCGGACGGCACAAGTCCCTGTCGATGGTCGAGGGCGTGCAGCACGCGGACGTCGACGGCATCGCCTTCGTCGGCTACCACGCGGGCGCCGGCATGGAGGGCGTCCTCGCCCACACGTATCTCGCCAACCAGATCACCGGCGTGTGGATCAACGGTGTCCGGGCCAGCGAGGGGCTCCTCAACTCCCATGTCGTCGCGGAGTACGGCGTGCCCGTCGTCCTCGTCACCGGCGACGACCTGGCCTGCGAGGACGCACTCGGCTACGCGCCCGGGGCGCTGAAGGTCGCCGTGAAGGACCACGTGTCGCGGTACGCGGCGGTCTGCCGCACCCCGGCCCGCACGGCGGCCGACATCCGGGCCGCCGCCAGGGACGCGGCGGCCCTCGCCGTGCGGCACGAGCCGGTGGCCGACGGGCCCTTCACGCTGGCGGTCGAGTTCGACGCGGAACACCTGTCGATGGCGGCGACGGTCGTTCCGGGCGTGCGGCGCGTGGCGGAGCGGAAGGTCGCGTACACGAGCGACACCATGTACGAAGGCATCCGCACGTTCAAGGCGGTCACCACGATCGTCGACGCCGCCGTTGAGGAGCAGTATGGCTGACCAGATCGACCAGCGGGCCCTGGACGAAGTCGTCCGGTTCACCTCGGAGCTCATCCGCATCGACACCACCAACCACGGCGACGGCAGCTGCCGCGAACGCCCGGCCGCCGAGTACGCCGCGGAGCGGCTCGCCGAGGCCGGTCTCACCCCGCGGCTCCTGGAGCGCACCCCGGGCCGCACGAACGTCGTCGCCCGCGTCGAGGGCACCGACCCCGGCGCCGACGCGCTCCTGGTCCACGGTCACCTCGACGTCGTGCCCGCCGAGCCCGCCGACTGGAGCGTGCACCCGCTGTCCGGTGAGGTCCGCGACGGCGTCGTGTGGGGGCGCGGCGCCATCGACATGAAGAACATGGACGCGATGGTCCTCGCGGTCGTACGGAACTGGGCGCGGGCCGGGGTGCGGCCCCGCCGGGACGTCGTGATCGCGTTCACCGCCGACGAGGAGGCCAGCGCGCTCGACGGCTCCGGCTTCCTCGCCGACCAGCACGCCGAGCTGTTCGAGGGCTGCACGGAAGGCATCAGCGAGTCCGGCGCGTTCACCTTCCACGACGGCCGCGGCAACCAGTTGTATCCGATCGCGGCGGGCGAACGCGGCACGGGCTGGCTCAAACTCACCGCCCGCGGCACGGCCGGCCACGGCTCGAAGGTGAACCGCGACAACGCGGTCAGCAGGATCGCCGCCGCCGTCGCCCGTATCGGGGAACACCGCTGGCCGGTGCGGCTCACCCCGACGGTGCGGGCGGCCCTGGTCGCGCTCGCCGAGCTGTACGGCCTGGAGGCGGACCCGACGGCGCCCGGCTTCGACGTCGACGCCTTCATGGAGAAGCTCGGGCCCACTGCCGCGCTGGTGGAGCCCACGGTCCGCAACAGCGCCAACCCGACCATGCTGACGTCCGGATACAAGGTCAACGTGGTCCCGGGGGAGGCCACCGCCTATGTGGACGGCCGATATCTGCCGGGCGGCGAGGAAGAGTTCCGCACCACCCTTGACCGGCTCACCGGACCGGACGTCGACTGGGAGTTCCATCACCGGGAGGTGGCCCTCCAGGCGCCGGTGGACACGCCCACGTTCGCCGCGATGCGGGCGGCCGTCCAGGAGTTCGCGCCGGAGGGCCACGTCCTTCCGTACTGCATGTCGGGAGGCACCGACGCCAAGCAGTTCTCGCGGCTCGGCATCCGCGGCTACGGCTTCTCGCCGCTGCGGACGCCCGAGGGCTTCGACTACCAGGCGCTCTTCCACGGCGTCGACGAGCGGGTGCCGGTCGAGGCGCTGCACTTCGGCACCCGCGTGCTCGACCGCTTCCTGCGCACGGCCTGACCGGCACGGCCCGACCGACCCCTGGGGGAGATGAACGACATGGCTCAGACCAAGCCCTACGGCTCGTGGCTGTCCCCGATCGACGCCGCGCTCGCCGCGGTTCACGACGGCAGTCCCGCATTCGTCGGCTTCGTGGGGGGCGAGGCGTGGTGGACGGAGCCGCGGCCCACCGAGGGCGGTAGGCGGACCCTGGTGCGGCGCAGGACGGACGGCCGCGAGGAGTCGGTCCTCGCCGCGCCCTGGAACGTCCGCAGCCGCGTCATCGAGTACGGCGGCCTGCCCTGGGCGGCGGACGCCCGCGCCGGCGACCCGCGCGGACCGCTGCTCGTCTTCGCCGACTTCGCCGACCAGCGCCTGTACGCGTACGAACCGGACGTGCCCGCGGCCGAACCCAGACCCCTGACGCCGCTGTCCGGCGTCGGCGGCGGCCTGCGCTGGGCCGATCTGCGAGTGCACGCGGGCCGCGGCGAAGTGTGGTGCGTCCTGGAGGAGTTCACCGGCGAGCAGCCGACGGACGTGCGGCGGGTGGTGGCCGCCGTGCCCCTCGACGGCTCGGCCGCCGACGACCGGGGCGCCGTGCGGGAGCTGTCCGACGCACGGCACCGCTTCGTCACGGGACCCCGGCTCGCACCGGACGGCTCCCGGGTCGCGTGGATCGCCTGGGACCACCCCCGGATGCCGTGGGACGGCACGGAACTCCTGGTCGCCGACGTCCGCGCGGACGGCACCTTCGACGTTCCCCGGGTGCTCGCGGGCGGCCCCGATGAGTCGGTCGTCCAGGCCGAATGGGACCGGCAGGGACGGCTGTTGTTCGTCAGCGACCGCACCGGCTGGTGGAACCTGTACCGGGCGGAGGCCGACGGCACGGCGCTCGCCCTGTGCCCGCGCGAGGAAGAGTTCGGCGGCCCGCTGTGGCAGCTCGGCCTCAGCTGGTTCGCGCCCCTGGACAGCGGCCTGATCGCCGTCGTGCACGGCACCGGCGCCACCGCGCTCGGCATACTCGACCCCGAGACCGGTGAGGTCGTCGACGCGGCCGGGCCCTGGTCGGAGTGGTCGGCCTCGCTCGCCGTCAGCGGCACCCGCGTCGCCGGGATCGCCGCGAGCCCCCGCAGCGCCTACGAGGTGGTGGAGCTGGACACCCGCACCGGCCGGGCCCGTGTCGTCGGCGCCGCGCACGACGACCCCGTCGACCCCACGTACTACCCGGAACCACAGATCCGCACCTTCCTCGGCCCCGCCGGACGCGAGATCCACGCCCACGTCTACCCGCCGCACCACCCCGGCCACCTCGCGCCCGACGACGAGCTGCCGCCGTACGTGGTGTGGGCGCACGGCGGCCCCACCAGCCGCGCCCCGCTCGTCCTCGACCTGACCATCGCCTACTTCACCTCACGCGGCATCGGCGTCGCCAAGGTCGACTACGGCGGCTCCACCGGCTACGGCAGGGCCTACCGCAACCGCCTCAGGGACCAGTGGGGCGTCGTCGACGTCGAGGACTGCGCGGCTGTGGCGCTCGCCCTGGCCGACGAGGGCACCGCCGACCGGGCGCGGCTCGCGATCCGCGGGGGCAGCGCGGGCGGCTGGACGACGGCGGCCTCGCTGACGACGACCGACGTGTACGCCTGCGGCACGATCCTGTACCCCGTACTCGACCTCGTGCCCTGGCGCGACGGCGACACCCACGACTTCGAGTCGCGCTATCTGGAGACGCTGATCGGTCCCTGGGCCGAGGTACCCGGACGGTACGAGGAGCGGTCGCCCGCACGCCACGCCGACCGGATCACCGCGCCGTTCCTGCTGCTCCAGGGCCTCGACGACGTGATCTGTCCGCCCGCCCAGTGCGAGCTGCTCCTGGAGCGCATGGAGCGCAGCGGCGTGCCGCACGCCTACATCACCTTCGAGGGCGAGGGCCACGGATTCCGCCGGGCGGAGACGATGATCCGGGTCCTGGAGGCCGAGCTGTCCCTGTACGCGCAGGTGTTCCGCCTCGAACCGGCGGGCGGGACGCCGACGCTGGAGCTCGCCAAGTGACCGCGCCGACGGGCCCCCTGGCCCGGCCACGGCGGCTGTTCCCCGGCGCGCGGGTCGCGGTCGTCGCCCCGAGCGGGCCCGTCCCCGAGGACCGGCTCCAGGCGGGCCTCGACCTCCTGCGCGGCTGGGACCTGGACCCGGTCGCCGCCCCGCACGTCCTGGACCGGCATCCGCGGCTCGGCCACCTCGCGGGCACCGACGCCGACCGGGCCCGCGACCTGGAGCGGGCCTGGTGCGACCCCGCGGTGTCGGCGGTGTTCTGCGCCCGCGGCGGCTACGGAACCGCGCGGATGGCCGAGCTCGTCGACTGGAGGGCCCTGCGCGCGGCCGGACCCAAGGTGTTCCTCGGGTTCAGCGACATCACCACCCTGCACGAGGCGTTCGCGCTCCGGCTCGGCCTCGTGACCCTGCACGGGCCGATGGTCGCGGACGACGGCTTCCTGAAGAACGCGGCGGCCCAGGACCATCTGCGGCGCACCCTGTTCGAACCCGAGGCGGTGCGGGTCGTCGCCTCCCCGGGCCGCGCCCTGGTGGGCGGCGCGGCGCGCGGGACCACCCTCGGCGGCTGCCTCTCGCTGCTCGCGGCGGACCTCGGCGTGCCCGCGGCACGGCGGTCCGCGCGGGGCGGGCTGCTGTTCCTGGAGGACACGGGGGAGGAGCCGTACCGCATCGACCGCTGTGTGACGCAGCTGCTCCGCTCCGGCTGGCTGGACGAGGTCGCGGGGATCGCCCTCGGCTCCTGGGAGCGCTGCGGTCCCCGTGACGCCGTGCGCGCCGTCCTGCTCGACCGGCTCGGCGGTCTGGGGGTACCTCTCGTGGAGGACTTCGGTATCGGGCACTGCGACGGCGCGCTCACGGTGCCGTTCGGCGTGCCGGGCGAGCTGGACGCGGACACGGGAATGCTCCGACTGGACGTGCCCGCGCTCACCGCGTGAGCCACCGACCGAAACCTACCGGTCGGTAGGCGGTTGTCCTCTGCGTGAAGGTCCTCGCATTCCGTGCACTCCGAGCAAGCCGGACGTCCCGCCCCGGGACGGCGTCCCGGTCCCCGTCGCCGCCCCGGGCCGCGCCGCGGGGCACGCCCCCGCCCCGCCGGGGAGGGCGCCCCCCGCGCGGCGGGCTCACGGTGCTCGCCGCCCTCGCCGGGGCCGCGCTGCTCGGGCCGCCGCTGCTCGCCGCCCCCGCGGCCGGGGCCCGCGATGACGGGCGGCGCGCCACGCCGGCGGGCACCGTCGGACACCGCGTCACACCGCTGAAGTTCACCGTCCCCGCCGGGGGCCGCGACTGCACCGTCGACGCCGACCTCTACGTGCCCGACGGCGTCGACCGCCGCCACCGGGCGCCCGCCGTCCTCGCGACCAACGGCTTCGGCGGCAACAAGTCGGACGGCTCCACCGCCGCCATCGGCAAGGCGGTCGCGGGGCGGGGATACGTCGGCCTCGTCTACTCCGGGCTCGGCTTCGGCGCCTCGGGCTGCCTGATCTCCCTGGACGACCCGCGGATCGACGGCGAGGCGGCCTCCGGCCTCCTGGACTTCCTGGCCGGGCGGCGCGCCGCCGACGACGGCACCGTCGCCGACTTCGTCACCCAGGACGGCCGGGGCGACCCGCGCGTCGGCATGCTCGGCGGGTCCTACGGCGGCGCCGTCCAGCTCGCGACGGCCGCCGTCGACCACCGCGTCGACGCCCTGGTCCCGCTGATCACCTGGCACGACCTGGCGTACTCGCTCGCCCCCAACGGCGTCGCCGGGCCCGCGGCGGCGGACCGGGCGGTGCCGGGCGCGGCGAAGTGGCAGTGGATGAACGGCTTCTACCTGCGGGGCGAGGGCCAGCCCCTCGCCGTGCCGAGCCTGGATCCGACCCGCTTCAACTCCCTGGACTGCATCCACTTCGTCACCCAGGCGTGCGCGACCTTCCGCACCCTCAACTCCGGCCGCTACCCGGCGGCCGAGACCCGCCGCGTGCTCGACTACGCGCGCAGCGTGTCACCCGTCTCCTACCTGTCGAAGGTCGAGGCGCCCACCCTGCTCGTCCAGGGCCAGGCCGACACGCTCTTCAACCTCAACGAGGCGACGGCGACCTACCGGACCCTCACGGGGCAGGGCACCCCCGCCAAGATGATCTGGCAGGCCTGGGGCCACAGCGGCGGCATGGTCACCCCGCCGGCCGGGGAACTCGACCTCGGCGACGGCACCTTCGACACGAGCTACGTCGGCAGGCGCATCCTGGCCTGGTTCCAGCGGTACCTGCGCCACGACCGGCACGCGGACACCGGCCCCGACTTCGCCTACCACCGGGACTGGATCGACGACCCGGCCCGCGCCTACGCCGCCGCGCCCGCCGTCCCCACGCCCTCCAGGACCCTGTACCTGTCCGGCGACGGCAGGCTCGTCGACCACCCCCGGCACGTGGTCCGCGGCAGCCGCACCTACCGCAACCTGCCGGTGCCCACCAGCCACTCGGAGAGTTCCCTCACCGGCATGGTCGGCCTGCCCGACCCGCCGCCCCACGACGGCAGGCACACGCACCTGGGCTGGACGACGGCGCCGCTGTCCGCGCCCCTCGACGTCGTCGGCGCGCCCCGCGCGACCCTGCGGGTCCGCTCACCGGCGACCGAACGCGTGCAGCACTCCGGCGACGCCGCCGACCGGCTCGTCCTCTTCGCCAAGCTGTACGACGTGGCGCCGGACGGCGGCAGGACGCTGGTGCGGCGCCTCGTCGCCCCGGTGCGGGTGCCCGACGTGCGCAGGGCGTTCACGCTGACGCTGCCCGCGACCGTGCACCGGTACGGCAAGGGGCACCGGCTCCAGTTCGTGATCGCGGCCAGCGACGGCGCGTACGTCGGGAACCGGGACGTGAAGCCCGTGACCGTGGTGAACGGACCCGGGGAGCCGGGCGCGCTGCGGCTGCCCGTCGTGCGGTGAGCCGCCGCGGGGCCGAAGCCGGTGGCCGCTGCGGTGGCCCGAGCCGGCGGTCCGTCACCCGGACGGCCCACACCATCCCGCCTCCGGCCACACCCACCGCGCGGGATCCCCCGGCCCTGCCCATGCTGGACCCGGGGGAGCGGCCGGCGCTCCGACGGAACGGACGGAACGGAAGGGTCCCCACATGAGCCCCAAGAGCTCCACGGGCGGTTCGCAGAACCCGTCAGGACGGGGCGTCATCAGCGGGCTGATGACGCCCGGCCGGGTGGCCGTCGCCGTGATCGCGATCCTCACTCTGGTCTTCATCTTCGAGAACACCCGCAGCACCAAGATCCGGCTGCTCATCCCCGAAGTCACCATGCCGCTGTGGATGGCGCTGCTCGGCACCGGCCTGATCGGCGCCCTGTGCGGGGCGTTCTTCCTCAACCGCCGCCGGTGACGCCCGCACCCCGGTGACGCGCGGGCGCCCCGGGGCGCGGGACCGGCCCGCCGGGTAGCGTGGCCGGATGCTGCGCATGCACCCCGTCACCCTCGCCGAAGGACGCCGCGTGGGCATACGCCCCTACACCCGCGCGGACGGCGCCGAGTTCACCCGGCGGGCGCGCCAGAGCCGCGAGCTGCACCGTCCCTGGCTGTTCCCGCCGACCACCGCAGAGAAGTACGCCGGCTACGCCGACGCCCTCATCGAGGACCCCACCAAGGCGGGGTTCCTCGTGTACGAGCGCCAGGACGGCGCCCTCGCGGGGTTCATCAACATCAACAACATCGTCGAGGGCGGCTTCCGCAGCGGCGCCCTCGGCTACGGCGCGTTCGCCCACGCCGCCGGGCGCGGCTTCATGCGGGAGGGGCTCGGGCTCGTGGTGCGGTACGCCTTCGACGAGCTGCGCCTGCACCGTCTTGAGATCAACGTGCAGCCCGGCAACACCGCGTCCATCGCCCTCGCGCGCGGCGCGGGCTTCCGCCTGGAGGGCTACTCGCCCGAGTTCCTCTTCATCGACGGCGCGTGGCGCGACCACCAGCGGTGGGCCCGCACGGCCGACGGCCCGCGAGGCGGCCGGTAAAGGGCGTTGAGCGAGCGGGCGCCGGTCACGGAGGATGGCGGCATGAGAAACACCGTGCTGATCGACGCCCCCTCCAACCTGGGCCTGCGCCCGCCCGCCCCCGGTACCGTCCCCGGCTGCTACAAACTCGCCGGCGCCCTGCGCGAACGAGGCATCCTGCGCCGCCTGCACGCGGTGGAAGGCGGTGTCGTGGTGCCGCCGCGCTACGACCGCGGCGACTGGAAGGAGGGCGACGGCGTCTTCAACGCGGCCGCCATCGCCGCCTACACACCACGGCTCGCCGACCGCGTCGAGCGCCATGTGCGCGCCGGTGACCTGCCCGTCGTGCTCGGCGGCGACTGCTCCATCCAGCTCGGCGCGTCCCTGGCCCTGCGCCGCCTGGGACGCTACGGACTCGCCGCGATCGACGCGTCCGCCGACTTCCGCCACCCCGGCAACTCCGACCGCGTCGGCGCCGCGGGCGGCGAGGAACTGGCCCTCGCCACCGGCCGCGGCCAGGACGACCTCACCGACATCGAAGGCCTGCGCCCCTACCTGCGCGACGAGGACGTCAGGCTCTTCGGGATGCGCGACGAGGACGAGGACCGCGGCGAGCTCGGCGCCCTGCGGATACCCACGGTCACGGTCGGCGAACTGCGCCAGTGGGGCGCCGACGACGTGGCCCGCTCGGCGCTGCGCAGCCTGGAGCACACCGCCCTCGACGGGTTCTGGGTGCACCTGGACGCCGATGTGCTCGACCCCTCCGTGATGCCCGCCGTCGACGCCCCCGACCCGGACGGCCTGCACCCCGACGAACTCCTCGCCCTGCTGCGCCCGCTGGTGCGCTCCCCGCGCTGCGTCGGCCTCAACGTCACGATCTACGACCCCGACCTGGACCCGGACGGCACCGCGGGCGACGTGCTCACCGACGTCGTCGTGGCGGCCTTCGCCGAAGCCTGAACGGCCGGGGGCCTGGCCGGGGCGGCGCCCGGCGTGTTCGATGGTCACCGGACCGCGAACCACAGGAGGGCGCCTTGGCGACGACCGTACGGCGTGACGTACTGACCCTGCCGGCAGCCGGGTTGGGTCCCGACAACCCGCTGCCGCCGCTGGGGCCCCCGGCGCGGGCGCGCCGCGTCGAGATCCGGGACCGGGAGGGACTGCCGCGCGACATGGCGCGGCAGCTCGCCCACGAACCGCTGCGGTCCGTGCTGCCCACGCGCAGACGCGACGGCTACGGCCGCGAGCGCACGGCGACCGACATAGAGACGATCGTCATCGAGAACGAGCGGCTGCGCGTCACCGTGCTCCCCGGCCTCGGCGGTCGCGTCCACTCCCTGTTCCACAAGCCGACGGGGCGCGAACTCCTCTACCGCAACTCGGTGTTCCAGCCCGCGGACTTCGCGCTCAACGGCGCCTGGTACTCCGGCGGCATCGAGTGGAACATCGGCGCCACCGGCCACACCACGCTGTCCTGCGCGCCGCTGCACGCCGCCCGGGTGAGCGCGCCCGACGGCGGCGAGATGGTGCGCCTGTGGGAGTGGGAGCGGCTGCGCGACACCCCCTTCCAGGTCGACCTGTGGCTGCCCGCGGACTCCGACTTCCTGTACGTCGGCGTGCGCGTCCGCAATCCGCACGAGAAGCCGGTGCCCGTCTACTGGTGGTCCAACACGGCCGTGCCCGAGGAGCGCAGGGTGCTCGCCCCCGCCGACGAGGCCTGGCACCACGGCTACGCGCGCACGCTGCGCAAGGTCGCGGTGCCCGAGCACGACGGCGAGGACCGCACCCGCCCCGCGCGCGCCGAGTTCGCCGCCGACTACTTCTACGACGTGCCCGACGGGACGCGCCCCTGGATCGCCGCGGTCGACGCGGACGGGCACGGCCTGGTGCAGACGTCCACGCCCCGCTTGCGCGGACGCAAACTCTTCATGTGGGGGAGCGGGCCCGGTGGGCGACGCTGGCAGGAGTGGCTGACGGAGCCGGGCACGGGCGGGTACGCCGAGATCCAGGCCGGTCTCGCCCGCACCCAGCTGGAGCACGTACGGCTCGACGCCGAGAGCGAGTTCGCGTGGCTGGAGGCGTACGGACCGCTGTCCGCGGCTCCGGACGCGGCGCACGGCGACGACTGGGCGGCGGCCAGGGACGAGGTGGCCGCACGGCTCGCCGACGCGCTGCCCGCGGAGACGGTAGCCGCCGCGTACGAGCGGTGGCTGCCGCACGCCGACGCCGAACCCGGCGAGGTCCTCGCCACCGGCTCGGGCTGGGGCGCGCTCGAAGTGCTGCGCGCCCGGTACGAACTGCCCGGCACGCCGTTCCCCGAGGCCACGCTCGGCCCCGAGCAGAAGCCGTGGCGCGATCTGCTGCACAGCGGCGCCGTGCCCGAGCCGCGCCGGGTCGCACCGCCGGGACCCACCCTCGTCGCCCCGCACTGGCGGGACATGCTGGAGACCGCGCCCGCGCAGCCGCACACCGAGTACCACCTGGGCGTGGCCCAGTGGCACGCCGGGGACCTGGCGCAGGCGGTGCGCAGCTGGGAGCGGGGGCTCGCACTCGCGCCGTCCCGCTGGCCGCTGCTGCGCTGCCTCGCGGTGGCCGACCGGGAGTCGGGGCACGGGGAGCGGGCCGCCGACCGGTACGCGGAGGCCTTCGACGACCTGTGCGCGGAGCGGCGGGACGACGGCGCCGCATGGGTCGCGGCGACCGCGGCGCTCGGCCGTGAGGCACTGGACGCACTCCTCGCCGTGGGGCGCGCCGAGGCGGCCCGCGCCGTCTGGGCACGCCTGCACCCCGGTACGCGGGCGACGGGACGCTTCCGCCTCGCCGAGGCGCGGCTGCTGCTCGCGGAGGGCGACGCCGCCGCGGCGCTCGCCGTCTTCACCGACGGCTTCGAGGTCGCGGACCTGCGGGAGGGCGAGGAGACCCTCGGCGAGGTGTGGGCGGCCCTGTCGGACGAACCGCTGCCGGACAGATACGACTTCCGCATGCGGCCGTAAGGCCCACCGGATGCCGCCGTAGGGCCCTCCGGGCACGGCGCAAGGCCCTCCGGTTCCGCGTGCGGCCGGAGGGCCGGGGCTCTCAGGGTGTCGGGGTCACGTTGCGGTCGACGTACTCGAAGACCGCGCCGTCGGGGTGCATCGCGATGAGGTTGCGCCCGGCCGGCGTGGGCACGGGTCCGGCGACGATGTGCGCCCCGGACGCGCTGAGCGTCGCGAGGGCCTCGTCGACGTCCTTCACGGCGATCGTCGCGGCGACCTTGCGCAGCACTTCCAGCTCCGCCTCGGGTCCGCTCATGAGCAGAAAGCAGCCGACCGAGGCCACGGACACGCCGCCCCGCTCGAAACGCATCGCTGTGCTGCCCGTCAGCCGTTCATAGAACACGACGGACGCCTCCAAGTCCCTGACGCAGACACGCAGCACGGTTCCCAGGATCTCCATGGGGACGAGCCTAGTTGGCGGCGCGGCACCAGGAGATCCATTCCGCCCACCTCGCGCTCGCCGCGACGGCGTTCGCACGCCCACCCGTTACGCACCGCAAGTGGCGGGTACCCGGGGGGCCTTGACGGCTCCACACGGATGTCGCCATGGCTTCGTGACGGATGTCGCAATGGCTTCGTACAGGAAGGACGAGAACCATGCCGGTCCAGGACCACCAGAACGTGCCGCTTCAGGACAGGACGTTGGGCGACGTGCTGTCGCAGGTCGTCCGCGACGCGGTGCACGAGTCCCTGCGCCAGACGCTGCGTGACGAACTCCGCGACGAACTGCGTGCGGAGCTGTCCCACGCCGCGGCGAAGCAGCGCCGCAAGGCCGCGCTGTACGCCACTTCCGGCGCGCTCACCCTGTACGCGGGTGCCGCGGCGGCGCTCACCGTCGGCCTGGTGCTCGCACTCGGCCTGCCCGGCTGGGCCGCCGCGCTGATCGTGACGGCGCTGCTCGCCGGTGCCGCCGTGCTGACCCGCAACGCCGCCCGGCCGTCCCCGAAGGGCTCCCAGGCGGCCGCGCCACCGGTCCCGGCCGGAACCCCTGCGGCGACCCACGGCGCGCCCGCGGCCCCTCCGGTGCCCGCCGCGCCCTCGACCCCGGCGGCTCCCACGGGCGCGGCCCCCGCCGCGGCACCGGCGACTCCCGCGGCCCCCGCTGCGCCCGAGACGCCTCCGGCCGGCGCGCCGACCGGCGGCATCGCGGGCTTCCCGACCGTTCCGCCGGGCAGCACCCCGCAGCAGCCCGACGCCTCGGGCACGCGGGCGCGGTGACGCGCCGCCGACGACAGGTGCCGATCACCGGGTGAAGGCCGCTCGGGCGATCACCTCGGCCGCTATGGCACCCACCGGTCTGCCGTCCGTCGGCACCCGGTGGGTTCCTGGCGGCACCGAGGTGTCCAGGCGCCGCGCCATGTACGCGCTGCGGCGCAGCTGCTGGTCGAGCTCCGAACCCAACTCGCGCCCCATGAGGCGCTGTTCGACGGTGGCGTCGGTGGCGGTGAGCAGCACCCGGATCAGCCGGGGGCGGCCGAGCGCCTCGGTGAACAGCCACTCCTCGGACGGCAGCACGGCGGCCGTGTTGGTGTAGACGAGACGGCGGCAGCCCAGGGCCGCGTAGTTCGCCCAGAGCGCGGCGAGATTGCGGCAGGTGAGCCGCGAGCGGTGCGGATCGTCCGGCGGCGCGGGGTGCACCACGTCGAGGAGGTCGCCCTCGATCAGGGCGTGCCCCACGTCGGCGGCGCGCAGCCGGGCCGCGACCTCCCAGCCCACCGAGGACTTGCCCACGCCCGACCGCCCGCCGATCAAAAGCACGTCGGGTCCGCGCCCGTCAGGGGCGCGCTCCTCGTGTTCCGCGCCGTATGGCTCGTGGTGGTGCGTGCCGCGCGTCTCGATGTCCGCGCCGCGCGGCTCGTGTTCCGCGCCGGGTGTCTCGCGTCGCGTGCCGCGTGCTGGGTGCCGGTCCATGCTGCGTGAGGGTGCCAGTGCGCGGCGCCCTCACGCGACCCGATATTCCTCCACGTCCGCGGTGCGGAGCAGCAGGCCGTGGCCCGTGCCGCCGTCCGCGCGGACGGTGCCGCCGGTGGGGTCGAGGGCGCCGTCGAAGAACATCGACTCGATCCGGACGTGGTCGTGGAACCACTCCACGTGCCGCAGGTTCGGCACGCACGCGGCGACCGCCACATGCGCGTGCGGTGCGCCGCGCGCCGACAGCTCCAGGCCGTGCGCCTGGGCGACCGCGGCGGCCCGCAGCCAGCCGGTGAGGCCCCCGCAGCGGGTGGCGTCGGCCTGGAGGCAGTCCACGGACGGGATCACGCGGGCGAAGTACGGCAGGTCGGAGCCGTGTCCGCCCGCCACGACATCACTGACGAGCGCGTCGCGCACCAGCGCGAGCCCGTGCAGGTCGTCCGCGGCCACCGGCTGCTCGAACCAGCCCACGCCGTGCTCGGCGAGCACCCGCCCGATCCGCACGGCCTGCTTGCGCGTGTACGCGCCGCCCGCGTCCACGTACAGCTCGGCCTGCCTGCCGACGACGTCGCGGGCCGTGCGCACCCGCGCCACGTCACGGGCCGCGGCCCGCCCCCAGTCCTCCCCGATCTTGATCTTGACGCGCGGGATGCGCTGCCCGTGCACCCAGCCGTTGAGCTGGGCCGCGAGATGGGTGTCGTGGTACGTGGTGAAGCCGCCGCTGCCGTAGACGGGCACGTCCTTGCGGGCCGCGCCGATCAGCCGGGTCAGCGGCACCTCCAGGAGCCGCGCCTTGAGGTCCCACAGGGCGATGTCGAGAGCCGATATCGCCCGGCACGCAAGACCCTGGGAGCCGGTGTCGCGCACCGCCCCGACCAGCGCGTCGTGCGCCGCGGGGACGGCGAAGGCGTCCCTGCCCCGGAGTACGGGGGAGAGCACCTCGTCGACCAGGCCGACGGTGGCGGCGGGCGCGTAGGTCCAGCCGGTACCGGTGGCGCCGCCCCCGGTCACCTCCACCACGACGATCGTCGTGGCGTCCCACGCCAACGTGCCGTCGGCCTCCGGCGCGTCCGCCGGGATCGTGTACGCCGACACGGCGGGGGCCTCCACGCGGACGGGTCCGGAATCGGGCATGGGCGGCCTTTCGCTGGGCGGGTCGGCTGCGGTGCGGGACCGTGGAAGCACACGTGCGCCGGCGGGCCGGGCCCGGCCGGGTCCCGGCGAGACCTCCACGGCCTCGCGGGGACGGCCCTCCTTCCGGGTAGCCCGAAGGCGTGGCGGCAAACGGCGGTGTGTTTCACCTCCGTGCACCAGGGCACGCGGGAAGCTCGCGCCGGAGCACACCGGACGTACCGGACAACGCCGGAGGACTTTGTGAGCCGTACTTCCAGTCGCACCGCGGGCCGCCCCCACGTCGTGATCGTCGGCGCCGGGTTCGCGGGGTTCCAGGCCGCCCGCACCCTGTCCCGGCTGACCCGGCGCCGGGTCGACATCACGGTGCTCAACCCCACCGACTACTTCCTGTACCTGCCACTGCTGCCCCAGGTCGCCGCCGGTGTCCTGGAGCCGCGCCGGGTCACCGTGTCGCTCACCGGATCCCTGCGCCACGTACGCCTGGTGCTCGGCGAGGCCGACGGCGTCGACCTCGACCGGCGCACCGTGCACTACACCGGGCCCGAGGGGGAGAGCGGCGAGCTGGGCTACGACCGCCTTGTCCTCGCCGTCGGCAGTGTGAACAAGCTGCTCCCGGTGCCGGGTGTCGCCGAGAACGCGCACGGCTTCCGCGGGCTGCCGGAGGCGCTGTACCTGCGCGACCACGTGACCCGGCAGATCGAGCTCGCCGCGGCCGCGGGCGACGCCGAGACCTGCCGGTCGCGCTGCACGTTCGTGGTGGTCGGCGCCGGATACACCGGCGTCGAGGTGGCCGCGCACGGCCAGCTCTTCACCCAGTCCCTGGTGCGCCGCCAGCCCCTGCGGGCGGGCATCCGGCCGCGCTGGGTGCTGCTCGACATCGCCGAGCGCGTGCTGCCCGAACTCGACCGGCGGCTCTCCGACACCGCGGACCGCGTGCTGCGGCGGCGCGGCGTGGAGGTGCGCACGGGGACGTCCGTGAAGGAGGCGACGCGCGAGGGCGTGCTGCTCGACGACGGCGACTCCGTGCCCACCCGCACCCTCGTGTGGTGCGTGGGCGTGCGGCCCGATCCGCTGGTCGAGTCGGTCGGCAAACCGCTGGAGCGGGGCCGGCTGCTCGTCGACCCGTTCCTGAACGTGCCCGAGCATCCGGAGGTGTTCGCGTGCGGCGACGCGGCCGCTGTGCCGGACCTCGCCAAGCCGGGCCAGTACACGGCGATGACCGCCCAGCACGCCTGGCGGCAGGGCAAGGTCGCGGGCACCAACGTCGCCGCCTCGCTCGGCGTCGGCGAGCGCCGCTCCTACCGCCACCACGACCTCGGCTTCACCGTCGACCTGGGGGGCGTCAGCGGTGCCGCCAACCCCCTGGGCGTACCGCTGTCCGGGCCGCTCGCCGGGGCCGTGACCCGCGGGTACCACCTGGCCGCGATGCCGGGGAACCGGGTGCGGGTCGCCGCCGACTGGCTCCTGGACGCGGCCCTGCCCCGGCAGGGCGTACAGCTCGGCCTCGTGCGGTCCTGGAACGTGCCGCTGGAGTCGTCGTCCCCCGAACTCGCCCGCGTACCGGCGCCGGAGCAGACCGGGCACACGGACGACAAGCAGGCCGAGAAGAAGACCACCGAGAAGAAGACCAGCGACAAGAAGACCAGCGACAAGAGCGGCGACAAGAACACCGAGACGAAGAACACCGAGAAGAAGAACCAGGAGTGACGATGGCGGACAGCACGACGTACGGCGGCGACCCGGAAGGAGCCGGGGGCGCGGGGACCCGCGTGGCCGCCACCGACACCGACGAGCGGCTGCACGAGCTGGCGCAGCAGTTGCGCGTGGACTCCGTGCGGGCCGCGGACGCCGCGGGCTCCGGGCACCCGACCTCGTCCATGTCGGCGGCCGACGTGATGGCGGTGCTGCTCGCCCGGCACTTCCACTACGACTTCGCCCGCCCCGACCACCCCGGCAACGACCGCTTCGTGCTGTCCAAGGGACACGCGTCACCGCTGCTCTACGCCGCCTACAAGGCGGTGGGCGCCGTCACCGACGAGGAGCTGCTCACCTTCCGCGCGCAGGGCAGCCGCCTGGAGGGGCACCCCACGCCGCGGCGGCTGCCGTGGGTGGAGGTCGCCACCGGTTCGCTCGGGCAGGGCATCGGCGTCGGCGTCGGCATCGCGCTGTCCGGCAAGCGCCTGGACCGGATCCCGTACCGGGTGTGGGTGCTGTGCGGCGACAGCGAGCTGGCCGAGGGCTCGGTGTGGGAGGCCGCCGAACAGGCCTCGTACGAGCGGCTCGACAACCTCACCCTGATCGTCGACGTGAACAGGCTCGGCCAGCGCGGACCCACGCGCCACGAGTGGGACCTCGACGCCTACGACCGCCGTTTCGCCGCCTTCGGCTGGCACGTCGTCCAGGTCGACGGGCACGACGTCGCGGCTGTCGACCGCGCCTGCGAGGAGGCCCGCGCCACCACCGGACGGCCCACCGTGATCCTCGCCCGCACCGTCAAGGGCAAGGGCGTGGCCGCCGCCGAGAACCGCGAGGGACTGCACGGCAAGCCGCTGTCCGACGCGGAGGCGGCGGTGCGCGAGCTCGGCGGCAGCCGGCACGTCGGTGTCGCCGTCCAGGCGCCCCCGGCCGCCCGGTCCCCGCAGACCGTGCCCGGCGGCGACCTGGAGCTGCCCCGCTACGACATCGGCGACGAGGTCGCCACGCGGGACGCGTTCGGCCAGGCGCTGACCGCGCTCGGCTCCGCGCGCGGCGACGTGGTGGTCCTGGACGGCGAGGTCGGCGACTCCACCCGCGCCGAGTACTTCGCGAAGGAGCACCCGGAGAGGTACGTCGAGTGCTACATCGCCGAGCAGCAGCTCGTCGCCGACGCCGTCGGCCTCGCGACCCGCGGCTGGGTGCCGTACGCGTCGTCGTTCGCGGCGTTCCTCACCCGCGCCCACGACTTCGTGCGGATGGCGGCGGTGAGCGGCGCGGGAATCAACCTCGTCGGCTCGCACGCCGGAGTCGCCATCGGCCAGGACGGGCCGTCGCAGATGGGCCTCGAGGACCTCGCGATGTTCCGGTCCGTGCACGGCTCGACGGTCCTCTACCCGTGCGACGCGCCGCAGACGGCGCGCCTCGTCGCCGCCATGGCCGACCTCGACGGCGTGCGCTACCTGCGGACCTCGCGCGGCGCGAGTCCCGTCCTGTACGGGCCCGAAGAGGAGTTCCCGGTCGGCGGGTCCAAGGTGCTCAGGTCCTCCGCCGACGACCGGCTCACGGTGGTCGCCGCCGGGATCACCGTGCACGAGGCCCTGACCGCCGCGGACTCCCTCGCGCGGGCGGGCGTCCCCGTCCGCGTCATCGACCTGTACTCCGTCAAGCCCGTGGACCGGCGCACCCTGCGCGAGGCCGCCGAGAGCACCGGCTGTCTGCTGACCGTCGAGGACCACCGCCAGGAGGGCGGCATCGGCGACGCCGTCCTCGACGCGTTCTGCGACGGCGGGCCCGTGCCCCGCCTCGCGCGGCTCGCGGTGACCACCATGCCCGGCTCGGCGACGCCCGCCGAGCAGTTGCGCGCCGCCGGGATCGACGCCGAGTCCATCGCCGCGGCGGTGCGGCTCCTCGTCGAGCACGCGGTGCGCTGAGAACCAGTCAGGAGACACCATGACCACCACGGCGGCACGCAAGGTGCGGGCCGGCCGGCGCACCGTGGAGGTGCACCGGCCCGAGAAGGTGCTGCTGCCCCCGAACGGGGGCGCGGCGGGCGACGGCGAGGCGACCGGCATCACCAAGGGCGACCTCGTCGACTACTACCGGTCCGTCGCCTCCTACATGGTGCCGCACCTGCGGGGCCGCCCGCTGATGCTGGAGCGGCACCCCGACGGCGTGCCAGGACCCATGTTCATGCAGAAGGACACCCCGGACCACTATCCGGACTGGATCACCCGCGCCGAGGTCGCCAAGGAGGGCGGGACGGTCACGCACACGGTGTGCGACGACAGCGCCACCCTGGTCTACCTCGCCGACCAGGCCTGCGTGACCTTCCACCGGTGGCTGTCCCGCGCGGAACGCCCCGACCGGCCCGACCGCCTCGTGTTCGACCTCGACCCGCCCAAGGACGGCGACCCCGCGGACGTGTTCGGCACGGTGCGCGAGGCGGCACGCCGGCTCGGCGACGTCCTGGACCAGGTGGGCCTGGCGTCGGCCCTGATGACGACCGGGTCCCGCGGTCTGCATGTGATCGTGCCGCTCACGGGCCGCGACCACGTCGACGACGTGCGCGACTTCGCCAAGGAGGTCTCCGCGCTGCTCGCCGAGGCCGACCCCGACCGGCTCACCACGGCCGTGCGCAAGAAGGACCGCGGTGACCGCCTCTACCTCGACGTGCAGCGCAACGCGTACGCGCAGACCGCCGTCGCCCCGTTCTCCGTGCGGGCGAGGCCGGGCGGGCCCGTCGCCGTGCCGCTCGGCTGGGACCAGCTCGACGACCCCGGCACGCACGCCGCCCGCTGGACCGTCGCCGACGCCCTCGAACAGGCCCGCGCCGACCCCTGGGGCGGGCTGCTGCGTTCACCCCGCGCCCTCGGCCCCGCACGCCGCAAGCTACGGGCCCTGCGCGGCGCGTGAAGCACACCCCATGGGTTTGGGCGGCGTATGCGGGGTCACCCGGAGAAGGAGGTGACCATGACGCAGACGCCCCGCAACCAGAGCAAGAAGAAAGCCGAATCCGAGAACACCCCCGGCCCCGTCGCGGTGCTGCGCTCCGCACGTGAGCAACTGGCCGAACTCACCGGCCTGACCGCCGAGTCCGTGTCGTCCTTCGAACGCACCGACGACGGCTGGGACCTGGCCGTCGAGGTCCTCGAACTGGCCCGTGTGCCCGACACGATGAGCCTGCTCGCGACCTACGCGGTGACCCTCGACCCGCACGGCGAGCTGACCGGCTACAAGCGTGTGCGCCGCTACGAACGCGGCCGCGCCGACCCGTCCCGCCCCGGCGGCTGAGCCGCACCGGGCTCCGGCCGCAACGGCCCCCACGTGGGCTCATATCGCAATGATTCATCAGCAAGCGTACTGAACTGACGCATAGATCAGAGCAGTACGGCAATACGACGCATACCCCAGACACCCAAGGCAAGGAGGGCTGGCCGGCATGACCGTCGTCCCAGCACAGCAGTCCGGCGGTGCAGGTGGTACCAGTGGCCTGTACGACGTCATCGAACTCATTCTGGACCGGGGCCTCGTGATCGACGCCTTCGTCCGGGTCTCCCTCGTCGGCATCGAGATCCTGAAGATCGACGTACGTGTCGTCGTGGCGAGCGTCGACACCTATCTGCGGTTCGCCGAGGCCTGCAACCGGCTCGACCTGGAAGCGGGCCCGCACAAGAACCCGGGCCTGCCCGACCTGGTCGGCGAGGTCACGGAGTCCGGCGCGCGCGGCAAGTCCAAGGGCGCGCTCTCGGGCGCCGCGGAGACCATATCCGACGCCTTCAGCCAGGCCCGCGAGGAAGGCCGCTCCAAGGAGGAGGCCCGCCCGCGCGCCCGGCGCTCGACGTCGTCGCGCAGCCGGAAGGAGGAGCAGGAGTGACCACGTACATCTACGGCATCGCGGCCGCCACCCACCCGGCGCTGCCGGAGGGCATGGGCGGCATCGGCGAACCGGCGCGCAAGGTGCGCGTCGTGCGGCAGGGCGACCTCGCCGCCCTCGTCTCGGACAGCCCCGAGGACCTGCGCCCGAAGCGGCGCGACCTGCTCGCCCACCAGAGCGTCCTGGACGAGGCGGGCGCGGCGGGAGCGGTCCTGCCGATGCGCTTCGGCAGCCTCGCGGACGACGACGGAGCCGTCGTCGCGGTGCTCACCGAACTCGCCGACCACTACGAGGAGCGGCTCCGCGCCCTCGACGGCAGGGCCGAGTACAACGTCAAGGCCGCCCACGACGAGCAGGCCGTGCTGCACCAGGTGCTCGCCGAGAACCCCGAGCTGCGCGCCATGGTGGAGAGCAACCGGCGTGCGGGCGGCGGCAACTACGAGCAGAAGCTGCATCTGGGCGAGCAGGTCACCAACGCCGTGCGGGCCCGTGAGGTCAGCGACGGCGTCGAGGTGCGCCGCGCCCTGGAGCCGTGCGCGGAGGCCGTGAGCGAGGGCCCCGAGGGCACCGGCTGGCTGGCCAACGTGTCGTTCCTGGTGCGGCGCGAGACGGCCGACGGATTCGTCGCCGCCGTCGAGGAACTGCGCAAGAACCAGCCCCACCTGGAGCTGCGGGTGCACGGACCGCTGCCTCCCTACAGCTTCGTCGACATGGGCCCCGACCGGCAGGCCGGCGCCGCCGACAGCACGACCGGCGTGCGCTGAGCCCGCCGGTCGTGCGACCGGAAGGAGGTGGGTTCCGCCCATGGGACTCATCGGTGAACTGCTCGCTCTGCCGCTCGCTCCCGCCCGCGGCACCCTGTGGGTGCTCCAGCGGGTCGTCGACGAGGCGGAGCGGCAGTACTACGACCCTTCGGCCGTCCGCAAGGAACTCGCCCAGCTGACCGAGCGCCTCGAAGCGGGCGAGATCGACGAAACCGAATTCGACCGTCGCGAGGACGAACTCCTCGCCCGCCTCGGCCACGGACCTGTCGGCGACGTGGCCCGGACGGATGACCCGACAGCCGGCACAGGCAGGACAGTGACGTCATGAACCGACTGGCAGTGGGCCTCGCCGTAGGCGCGGGGTACCTCCTCGGACGCACGAAGAAGGCGAAGTTCGCCTTCGCCGTGGGCACCATGGTGGCGGGCCGCAAGATGCAGCTAAGCCCCGCGGGGATAGCCCGCGCGGTGTCCCAGCAGATGGAGAAGAACCCGCAGTTCAAGGAGATCGGCGACCAGCTCAAGCAGGATCTGCGGGGCGTCGGCAAGGCGGCGACGGGATCGCTGCTCGACCGGCAGATAGAAGGCCTCGCCGACCGGCTGCACGACCGCACCCTGGACGTCCGCGACCGGCTCTCGGGCGCCGTGCCCGACGAGGTCCCGGACGCGGACGAGGCGGCGGGCAAGGCGCGCGACGCGGGCGGCAGCGCGGGTTCGGCCGCGGGATCCGGCGCCCGCAAGGCGGGCTCGGCGACGAAGAAGGCCACGTCCGCCGCGCGCGGCGCCGCGAAGCCGAAGCGTACGGAGCGTACGAAGTCTTCGGACGACGCCGAGAGCGCCGAGGGCTCGGACCGGGCCGACGAGCCGGAGGAGCAGAGCGCCCCGCGTCCCAAGCGCAAGCGTGCCCCGGCGAGCAAGGCGCAGAGCGCGCGCTCACCGCAGAAGCGGAGCACGCAGAGCCGCTCCGCGCAGGCCCGCAGCACCGCGAAGAAGACGGCCCGCGCGAAGGGAGGCAACGATGGCTGACACCCGTCAGGGGTCCCGCGAGGACTCCGGCTCGGCGAATCCGCTGAGCGCCGCCGTCAACAGCCCCGCGGCGGACCGCCTGAAGGACGAGGCCAGGGCCTATGTGATGGCGCAGGCCGAACGCGCCCTCGTCGGAGTGGGCCGCAAGCTCGGGCAGACCACCAACAAGCTGAACGACATCGCGGACGGCAAGAGCCCCGGCTTCGGCAAGCTCGCCCTGGAGGGCGGCCGCAAGCTCGCCGAGGGCAAGGGCCCGCTGCGCAGCGCCGTGGAGCTCGGCGGCAGTCACCTCAAGGACTCCGTCAAGGGCGCCCTGAAGAACGTCACCGGCGGCCGCAAGAAGAAGGGCGGCGGCGGTCAGAAGCCCACCGTCATCCTGGAGTACGTCGACGTCGGCGTGCCGGTGCGCGAGGCCTACGACCAGTGGACGCAGATCCAGGAGTTCTCCACCTTCGCCAAGGGCGTCAAGGGCGCCACCCCGGCGGGCGACACGGACTCCGACTGGCAGCTCAAGGTGTTCTGGTCCAGCAGGAGCTGGAAGGCCCACGTCACCGAGCAGGTGCCGGACCAGCGGATCTCCTGGACGTCGGAGGGCGCGAAGGGCACCACCAAGGGCGTGGTGACCTTCCATCCGCTCGGCGACAACCTCACCCGGGTGCTGCTCATCATCGAGTACTACCCGAAGGGCCTGTTCGAGAAGACCGGCAACATCTGGCGCGCCCAGGGCCGCCGGGCCCGCCTCGACCTCAAGCACTTCGCGCGGCACATCACGATGCGCGGCGAGGCGAGCGACGGCTGGCGCGCCGAGATCCGCGACGGCGAGGTCGTGCGCAGCCACGACGACGTGGTCGCCGAGGAGGAAGAGGCCGAGGGCGCCGAGAGTGCGGAGAGCGCCCAGGACGCCGAGGGGCACGAGGAGCCGTACGAGGCCGAGGACGAGGCCGACGCACCCGAGGAGTCCGAGGAGCCCGACGAGGGCGAGCCGCGTGCCGAGGACGAGCCCGACGACGAGCCGTACGAGGGTGAGGCCGAGGAGACCGACGAGGACTCCGCGTACGAGGACGAGGCCGATGCCCCGTACGAGGACGACGAGGAGGAGCGCTACGAGGACGAGGCGGACGAGGCGGACGAGCCGGAGCGCTATGAGGACGAGGCGGACGAGGCCGACGAGGCCGAGGACGACGGCGAGGAGGACCCGCAGGGCGAGTACGCCTCGGCGGGTGGCCGCCGGAGCCGTCGATGACCACCGCGAGCCGCATGCCGTCGTCGTCCCTGGGCGCTCCCCAGGGTGGCGCCAACCTCGCCGACATCCTTGAGCGCGTCCTCGACAAGGGCATCGTCATCGCGGGCGACATCAAGATCAACCTGCTGGACATCGAGCTCCTCACGATCAAGCTCCGGCTCGTCGTCGCCTCGGTCGAACGGGCCAAGGAGATGGGCATCGACTGGTGGGAGGACGACCCGGCGCTGTCCAGCGGCGCGCGCCGCACGGAGCTGGCGCGCGAGAACGAGGAACTGCGCCGCCGTGTGGAGGAACTGGAACAGGGCACACGGGTGGACGGCGGCGCTCTCGGCCCCGGAACGGGGGAGGAGCGCGGTAAGAAGGCCGACCGCCGAGGAGAACGCGAACGTGACGGATGACCTGCGCTATGTGTACGCCGTGTGCCGCCCCCTGGACGCGCCGCTGCACGCCGATCTGACCGGCGTCGGCGGCGCGCCGCCGCGGCAGCTCGCCCACGACGGCCTGGTGGCCGTGGTCGGTCCGGTCCCCGAGCGGGACTTCGGGCGGGAGCAGCTGCACGCGCGCCTGGAGGACCTCGACTGGCTGGCGGCGACCGCCCGCGCGCATCAGAGCGTCGTGGCCGCCCTGGCCACCGTGACCTGTCCGCTGCCGTTGCGCCTCGGCACCGTCTTCCGTGACGACAGCGGCGTGCGCGCCATGCTTCAGGACGAGTCGGACCGGCTGCGCCGGATCCTCGACCGCATCGACGGGCAGGTGGAGTGGGGCGTGAAGGTGTGGCTCGGCGCGGAGAGCGCGGCCGAGGCCGCCGCCCCGCAGCCGTCGGGCGCGCCGGAGTCGGGCCGGGACTATCTGCGGCGGCGCCGGGCGGGCAACGCGGCGCGGGAGCAGTCCGCGGCGCGGGCCGAGGCGTTCGCCCGGCAGTTGCACGAGGACCTCTCCCGGTACGCGGCCGACGCGCGGCTGCATCCCCCGCAGAGCGGGCCGCTCACGGACGCGGGCTCCGGCCGCAACGTCCTCAACTCCGCCTATCTGGTGCCGCGGGCACGGTCCGAGGAGTTCCTCGAACTGGTCGGCCGCGCGGAGGGCACGCTGCCGGGGCTTCAGGTGGAGGTGACGGGGCCGTGGGCCGCGTACTCCTTCACGGACGACCCCGAGGCGTCATGAGCGGCGCGGGCGACCCGTTCGCCCAGCGGGAGATCGCACTCGTGGACCTGCTCGACCGGCTGCTCGCCGGGGGCGTGGTCCTCGCGGGTGACATCACCCTGCGCATCGCGGACGTCGACCTCGTCCGCATCGATCTGAAGGCCCTGATCAGCTCGGTCAACGCGCAGGTGCCGGCGCCGTGGCCGGAGGGGCTTGAGGGACTCGGGGGACTTGAAGGGCTGGAGAGGCCGGAGAGGGAGGCATCATGACGGCGAACGTGCAGAGGTCGACGCTCGACCTCGAACCCGACACCGTGGAACGCGACCTGGTCGCCCTCGTCCTCACCGTCGTCGAGCTGCTGCGCCAGCTCATGGAGCGGCAGGCGATCCGCCGCTTCGACACCGGTGAGCTGACGGAGGAGCAGGAGGAGCGGGTCGGTATGACGCTGATGCTTCTGGAGGACCGGATGAAGCGCCTCCGTGAGCGCTACGGGCTGCGGCCCGAGGACCTGAATCTGGACCTCGGGCCACTTGGACCGCTGCTTCCCAGGGACTGATCGCCACCAGCGGAAGCCGGTCGCCACCAGCGGAAGCCGGTCGCCACCAGCGGAAGCCGGTCGCCACCAGCGGAAGCCGGTCGCCACCAGCGGAAGCCGGTCGCTACCAGCGGTGCCACCGGGGCGCGGTCCCCGAAGCGGTCGGGCCCATGCCGCGCAGCACGATACCGAGCAGCAGGACGGCCGGCAGAATCAGCAGAATCGCCACCATCTCGTACACCTCCTGGCGTACGGGTGTCCCCGACCGGCCGCTCCACACGACGTGTTCAGGCCATCAGCGGGTCCGGGCCGCGCGGCGCCGCAGGCCTCAGGCCCGGCACAGCGCCTCCCCGTGCAGGACGACGAACCAGCCGTCCTCCGCCTGCCCCCACTCCCGCCACGCCGCCGCGACGGCCGCGAGGTCCCCCGCGTCCGCGAGCCCCGCCTGCGTCGCGCGCTCCGCGTACGCGGAGGCCACCGTGCGGTCCGCCCACAGCCCGCTCCACCAGGCCCGCTCCTCGGGCGTGCTGTAGCACCAGGTGCCCGCGCCCGCCCGGACGTCCGTGAACCCGGCCCGCAGGGCCCAGGACTTCAGGAGCCGTCCCGCGTCGGGTTCGCCGCCGTTGGCGCGGGCCACCCGCCGGTACAGGCCGAGCCAGTCGTCGAGCCCGGCCACCGGCGGATGCCACGTCATCGCCGCGTAGTCGCTGTCGCGCACGGCGACGATCCCGCCCGGCCTGCACACCCGGCGCATCTCGCGCAGGGCGTGCACGGGGTCGCCCACGTGCTGGAGCACCTGGTGGGCGTGCACGACGTCGAAGGAGTCGTCGGGGTGGTCCAGGGCGAACACGTCCCCGGTGGTGAACGTGACGTTGTCCAGGCCGCGCCCGGCGGCGGTCGCGCGGGCCTGCTCCAGGACGCCGGGGGCGCGGTCGATGCCCGTGACGTGTCCCCGCGGGACCAGGGCGGCGAGGTCGGCGGTGATGGTGCCGGGCCCGCAGCCGACGTCCAGGATCCGCCAGTGCGGCTCCAGCGCGTCCAGGAGGTAGGCCGCCGAGTTGGCAGCGGTGCGCCAGGTGTGCGAGCGCAGCACGGACTCGTGGTGCCCGTGGGTGTAGACGGCGGTCTCGGCGCGGGGCTGCTGCTGTGAAGGCGACATGGCCGCACTGTAAGCCGCACGTACCGCATCATGAGACCCCCGTCTCACGATGCGGTCATCGCACGGTTCAGGACGGCTGCGGCGGCCGGTAGACGGTCAGCGCCTCCGGCAGCTTGTCGAGCACCAGGTCGCCCTCGGCGTCGGAGAGTTCACCGTCGTGGGCGACCTTCGTGCCCGGCGCGAGACCGGACAGGCGCAGCCGGCTCGGGCGGACCGCGGTCTGGACGGGGGAGCGCTCCACCGGCGCGGTCAGGGCGGCGGCGAGCAGCCGGGCGCCGGGCCGGCGGCCGCCGTGCACGACGCGTACGTCAAGCAGCCCGTCGGCGAGGTCGAAGCGCCGTGCGGGCGTCGGGCCCAGACGGTTGTACAGGCAGTTGCCGGCGAACAGGAGCCACAGCGGCCGCCTGCTGCCGCCGATCTCGGCGTGCAGCGGCTGCTGGTCGGAGCGCAGGACACGAGCCGCGGCGAGCACCCCGGCGGGCCAGCCGCCGATCCGGTGCGACCAGCGTTCGCGCTCGCGCACCAGCTCCGGGTGGACGCCGAGGCTGAACGTGTTGAGGAAGTGCCCCTCCCCGGCCGCCGAGCGGAACCGGCCCACGTCCACGGCTATCGCGTCCCCTGTCTCCACGGCCCGCGCCAGGTCGCCCGCCTCCTCCACGCCGAGGTCGTACGCGAAGTGGTTGAGGGTGCCGCCGGGCAGCACGGCGAGGGGAACGCCGTGGCGCAGGGCCGCGGCGGCCGCCGCGTTGACGGTGCCGTCGCCGCCGCACACGCCGAGCGCGCGGGCGCGGGCCGCCGCCTTCTCCAACTCGTCGGGCAGGTCGTCGGGCGCACACGTCACCACTTCGGCGTGCGGCAGCGCGTCGAGCAGGTCGTGCACCCGCCCCGACGTCCGCGCGCCGCTGTTGACGACCACGACGAGGCCGCGGCCGCCGGGCAGGGCGGGCGCCTCGGCGCGCGGACGGCCCGGCGGCGGCAGCTGGTCGCGGGTGGGCACGAGACCGCGGACCGCGAACGCGGCGCCGGCGCCGAGGGCCGCGCCGACGAGCACGTCGCTGGGGAAGTGCACCCCGGTGTAGACGCGCGACAGCGCGACGGCGCCCGCCAGCGGGGCGACGGCCGCACCGAGCCGGGGGGACTCCAGGGCCACCCCGGCGGCGAAGGCCGCGGCGGACGCCGCGTGCCCCGACGGAAAGGACGTGGTGATGGGCTGCCGCTTGAGCCTGCGCACCATCGGCACGGTGTCGAGCACCGGCCGCGCCCGCCGCACCGTCCGCTTGCCGACGGTGTTGATGGTCGCGGAGGCGAGCGCGAGGGACGCCACCCCGCGCACGGCGGCCCGCCGCGCGCGGGGGCGCCGGGCCGCGGCGAGCGCCGCCGCCACGCCGAACCACAGCCGCCCGTGGTTCGCGGCCCTGCTGAGCCGGGGCAGCAGCGCGTCGGCGCCGGGCCAGTGCTGGGCGGCCACCGCGTCGAACACCCGGCGGTCCAGGGCCATCAGACGGTTCCCGGACCTGCTGCGCGGGGACGCGAGGAACGTGGCGGGCACCGCGGCCACCGGGGACGTCGAGACGGCGCGGGCGGCCAGGGAGGTCAGGGGCAGGTCGGCATCAGAGGTCATACCGGCCGCGTACCCCCGCCTCGCCGCCCGCAACGGCCCGGTGGCACGGCTCACGCGCCACAAACCGTTTGCCCCGCCCGCGGCGGCCCCCGGACAATCGCCCGCATGGGACATCTGGAAGCAGCGCACATCGAGTACTACCTGCCGGACGGGCGAGCCCTGCTCGGTGATGTCTCGTTCCGCGTCGGCGAGGGCGCGTCGGTGGCGCTCGTGGGGGCGAACGGCGCCGGCAAGACGACGCTGCTCAAGCTGATCGCGGGGGAGCTCCAGCCGCACGGCGGCACGGTCACGGTGTCCGGCGGCCTCGGCGTGATGCCGCAGTTCGTCGGCTCCGTACGGGACGCCTCCACGGTGCGCGACCTGCTGGTCTCCGTGGCGCAGCCCCGTATCAGGGAGGCCGCGCGGGCCGTCGACAAGGCCGAGCACGCCATCATGACCGTCGACGACGAGGCCGCCCAGCTCCAGTACGCGCAGGCCCTGTCCGACTGGGCGGAGGCGCGCGGGTACGAGGCGGAGACGCTGTGGGACATCTGCACCACGGCCGCGCTCGGCGTCCCCTACGACAAGGCCCAGTGGCGCGAGGTGCGCACGCTCTCCGGCGGCGAACAGAAACGCCTGGTCCTCGAAGCGCTCCTGCGCGGCACCGACGAGGTCCTCCTCCTGGACGAGCCGGACAACTACCTGGACGTGCCCGGCAAACGCTGGCTGGAGGAGCGCCTGAAGGAGACCCGCAAGACCGTCCTGTTCGTCAGTCACGACCGCGAACTCCTGGCCCGCGCCGCCGAGAAGATCGTCAGCGTCGAGCCGAGCCCCGGCGGCTCGGAGGTGTGGGTGCACGGCGCGGGCTTCGCGACGTACCACGAGGCGCGCCAGGAGCGCTTCGCGCGCTTCGAGGAGCTGCGCCGCCGCTGGGACGAGAAGCACGCCCAGCTCAAGCGCCTGGTCCTGGACATGCAGCAGTACGCGGCGCGCAGCGACGAGATGGCCTCGCGCTACCAGGCGGCGAAGACCCGGCTGCGCAAGTTCGAGGAGGCGGGCCCGCCGCCCGAGCCGCCGCGCAAGCAGGACATCACGATGCGCCTGCACGGCGGCCGCACCGGCGTACGGGCCGTGACCTGCGAGCAACTCGAACTGACCGGCCTGATGAAACCCTTCGACCTGGAGGTCTTCTACGGCGAACGCGTCGCCGTGCTCGGCTCCAACGGCTCCGGCAAGTCGCACTTCCTGCGACTCCTCGCGGGCGACCCCGAGCACCCGGTGCGGCACACCGGGGCATGGCGACTCGGCGCGCGCGTCGTGCCCGGCCACTTCGCGCAGACCCACGCCCACCCCGAGCTGTTCGGCCGCACCCTCCTCGACATCCTGTGGCGCGAGCACGCCCAGGACCGGGGCGCGGCGATGTCCCGGCTGCGCCGCTACGAGCTGACAGGACAGGCCGAGCAGCGCTTCGAGCGCCTGTCGGGCGGTCAGCAGGCCCGTTTCCAGATCCTGCTCCTCGAACTGCAGGGATCCACCGCCCTGCTCCTCGACGAGCCCACCGACAACCTCGACCTGGAGTCGGCGGAGGCGTTGCAGGAGGGCCTGGAGGCGTACGAGGGCACGGTGCTCGCGGTCACCCACGACCGCTGGTTCGCCAAGTCGTTCGACCGCTATCTGGTCTTCGGCGCCGACGGCCGGGTCCGGGAGACCTCCGGTCCGGTATGGGACGAGCGAAGAGTGGAGCGGGCTCGGTAGCTCGGGCGGTAGCGTGGCGAAACCACGCCGTACGCTGCGCAGTTGGAGATCTCGTGGTGGTGAGGACGTCCTTCGGGACCAGTGATGTGGACGAGGCGCGGGGCCTGCTCGAAACCGCCTTCTACAACAACTTCATGGATGTGCTCGACGACCCGCGCCCCTTCCGGGCGGACTTCATCATCGGGCAGCTCGGCGCACTCACGGTCGGGGACGTGCACTGCGGCGCGGATGTGCGCATGCGCTTCGGCGAACTCGGGTCGTACCACGTGAACGTGCCGCTCAGCGGGCACATGGCCTGGCGCCAGGGCCCCCGCGCCACCGTGCTCCGCACCGGGCCGCGCCGCGCGGCCGTCCTGCAGCCCCTGGGCGACACCTACCTCGACCGGTGGACGGGGGACTGCCGGGTGCTCGCCGTCAAGCTGGACCGGGCCGCCCTGGAGGAGAACCTGGAGCGGCTGCTCGGCAGGCCCGCCCGCGGCCCGGTGTCCTTCGACCCTGAGTTCGACACCACCCGGGGTCCCGGCCTCGGCTGGGTCCGCCTCGTCCGCACGATCGCGGACGACCTGCGCGCGGAGTCCGCGGCGCTGAGCCATCCGCTGGTGACCGCGCCGCTCCAGGAGGCACTGATGAACGGGATGCTGCTGGCCGCCGGGCACCGCTACCGCGACCAGCTCGCCGGGCCCTCGCGCACCTTGCGTCCCACCCCGGTCAAGCGCGCCATGGCCGCCGTGCAGGAGCGGCCCGAACACCCCTTCACCACCACCGAACTCGCCGCCGAGGCCCGGGTCGGCGTGCGCTGGCTCCAGGAGGCCTTCCGGCGGTACGTGGGGATGACGCCGATGGCGTACGTACGGGACGTGCGCCTGGCCCGGGTGCGGGACGAGTTGCGGGTGGCGGGGCCCGGCGAGCGCTGTGTCAGCGAGGTCGCCTTCCGCTGGGGCTTCACCCATCTGGGGCGGTTCGCCGAGCAGTACCGCGCGCGCTTCGGGGAACTGCCCTCGCAGACGCTGCGGAGCTGAGGGCGGGCCCTGTCGGCACGAGGGGCGCCGACGGGTGACGAGGGCCCCGCCGAAGCCAGGAGGTGGGCCAGCGGTGGGCCGGGGTGGCGGAGCCCTGGCGTCCGGAATCCGGAATCGCTGCGCTATCCGGACAGCGGGCGCGCTCAGCGGATCGTTGCCCGGACGGCCGCCCGCCTAAAGTGGCGTCGGCGCCGGATGGACCCGGTCGTCGTCGCGGGAGTCTCCTCGGAGTCGCCGCCGGGACGTCGACCGTGGACGGAACTCCGGCGCCTCCGGACCGGGGCAGGACTGCCGGGCCGGCATTCGGGTCGCGGGCCCGCGAACCCCCTTCCGGCAACCCCCCGTGCCGGCCGGGCCCGCCACTTCCGACGCCGCGCCGGTGCGCGAGGACTACGGCGTGCGACCCAGCAGGCTCAGGAGCTTCGTCTGCTCGTCCGCTCCCGGCGGCGGTTCCACGGCCGGGGCGAAGAGACCGCTCTTGCCCAGGTCGGACGCGTACGGTCGCACTTCGTGCAGGGCGGCGGCGACCAGGTCGCCCGGCAGCCGCTCGTCGGCGCCGATCGCCCGCGACAGGTCCCAGCTGTGCACGACCAGGTCGGTGACCATCTGCGCGCAGTAGGCGCGTGCCGGGGTGTCGCCGTAGGAGAGGTGCACCGTGCGGTCCAGGGCACCGGACTCGGCGAACGCGGCGCGCGCCGCGTCCGCCGCGGTGTCCCAGGACGCGACGGGGTCGGGCCCGGCCATGTCGCCCTCGAAGGCGTCCCCGACCTCCTCCATGGTGGCGCCGTCCCGCACGAGGGGCGGCACCCAGAGCTGTTCGACGAGGAGGTGCTGGACGAGGTCCCGCACCGTCCACTCGGTGCAGGGCGTCGACGCGCCCCACTGCTCCTGCCCGACGCCGTGCACCCGTTCCGTGAAGAGGTCGAGTGCCTGGCCGTGCCGCCGCAGCAGGGTTTCGTCCTTCGTGCTCATACCGGTCCGTCCCGTCGTTCTCAGCCGCCGGTCCCGCTGCGGCTACCGGTTGGCGGCGCGCGTGAACTCCTTCATGAACGCCTCGCAGAACGCCTTCAGATCGTCCGGCTTGCGGCTGGTGACCAGGGTGTTGGAGCCGCCGTCGCAGACCTTCACCTGCTCGTCCACCCAGGAACCGCCGGCGTTGCGGATGTCGGTGCGCAGGCTCGGCCACGACGTCAGGGTGCGGTCCCGCACCACGTCCGCCTCCACCAGCGTCCAGGGCGCGTGACAGATCGCCGCGACCGGCAGGCCCTGCTCGAAGAACGCGCGGACGAACGCCACCGCGTTCTCGTCCGTGCGCAGCAGGTCCGGGTTGGCGACGCCGCCCGGCAGGACGAGGCCCGCGAACTCGTCCGCCGACACCTCGCCGACCACTTGGTCGACCGGGAACGTGTCGGCCTTGTCGAGATGGTTGAAGCCCTGCACCGAACCGGCCTCCGTGGACACCAGGACGGGCTCGCCGCCGCCGTCCACCACGGCCTGCCAGGGCTCGGTCAGCTCCACTTGTTCGACGCCTTCGGGGGCTACCAGGAATGCGATGCGCATGTGTCGATGTGCCTTTCGGGGTTTCTGTTTACGGGTTTCCGTTCACGGACGGGGCTGGTGGCCGGGCTCGGCGCGGCTGATCTCGGCCAGCGCGGAGGTCGGGTCCTGCTCGACCGCGAGGTCGCCGATGCTCACCATGCCGACCGGTGTGCCGTCCTCGACGACGGGCAGCCTGCGCACCGCGTGGGTGCGCATCAGGAGCACGGCCTCCGACACGGTGTCGTCGGGGGCGACCACGACCGGGTCCGGCGTGCACACGGAGTGGACGCTGACCGTCAGCGGATCCGCGCCGTCGGCGACGGCGCGCAGGGTGATGTCCCGGTCGGTCAGGACGCCGATGACCTGACCGCCGCCCGTGACTATGACATCACCGATGTCCTGGGCGCGCATCAGCTGCGCCGCCTCGACCAGCGAGGCGTCGGGGCGGACCACGACGACCGCCGGTGTCATGACTTCCCGCACGTACTCCGCCATGGTCCTGAGCCCTCTCTTCCTTCACGTCCTCATTGCTGGTGGTTGCCGGAAAAGTTCGGTTCAACCCTTTTTGCTGCCGAAGAACTCCTGCGCCTTCGCCTTGAGTCCCTGCTTGACCATCGAGGTGCGGTCCGCGTCGCCCTTGAGGACGGCGGCCGCGGTCGACTCCAGCTGGTCCCAGGTGGCGTGCGGCGGGATCGGCGGCACCGCGGGGTCGGTCAGGAACTCCACCACCGCGGGGCCGTCCGCAGCGAGAGCGGTACGCCAGGCCTCCGTCACGTCCTCCGGGCGCTCCACGCGGATGCCCGTCAGTCCGATCGAGCGGGCGAAGTCCGCGTACGGCACGTCGGGCAGCGACTGCGCGGGCAGGAAGGCGGGCGCGCCGCCCATCGACCGCATCTCCCACGTCACCTGGTTCAGGTCCCGGTTGTTCCACACGCCGACGACCAGGCGGGGATCGTCCCAGCGGTGCCGGTACCTGGCCGCCGTGATCAGCTCCGCCATCCCGTTCATCTGCATCGCGCCGTCCCCGACGAGCGCCACCACGGGCCGGTTCGGGTGGGCGAACTTCGCGCCGATCGCGTACGGCACCCCGCAGCCCATGGTCGCGAGCGTCCCCGACAGGGAGGCCCGCATGTCGCCCCGCATCGTCAGATGACGCGCGAACCAGTTCGCGGCCGAACCCGAGTCGGAGGTGACGATCACATCGTCGGGGAGCAGCGGGTCGAGCGCACGGGCCACGAGCTCGGGGTTCACGGGATCGGCGGCGAGATCGGCCCTGCGCTCCATGACGTCCCGCCAGCGCGCCACGTTGGCGCGGATCTCCGCCTGCCACTCGCGGCCCGTCTCCCGGCGCTCCTTCGAGATCATCGGGATGAGCTGGCGCAGCGTGGCACGGGCGTCGCCGACCAGGTTCACCTCGTACGGGTAGCGCATCCCGATCATGTGCGGGTCGATGTCGATCTGCACCCCGCGCGCGCTGCCGAAATCCGGCAGGAACTGCGCGTACGGGAAGCTGGAACCGATGGTCAGAAGCGTGTCGCAGTCCCTCATCAGCTCGTACGAGGGGCGGGTGCCGAGCAGCCCGATCGCGCCCGTCACATGGGGGAGTTCGTCGCTCAGGACGTCCTTGCCGAGCAGCGCCTTGGCGACGCCCGCACCCAGCAGGTCCGCGATCTCCTCGACCTCGGCGCGGGCACCCGCCGCGCCCTGGCCGACGAGCAGGGCCGCCTTGTCGCCGGAGTTGAGCACCTCGGCGGCGCGCCGCAGGGCCGTCGGCGACGGCAGCGCGGTCCACGCGCTGCGGTCGAGGCTGGAGGGCACCATCTTGAACGCGTGCGTGGGCGGGCTGTAGTCCAGTTCCTGCACGTCAGCGGGGACGATCACGGCCGTCGGACAGCGGCGCGCGTACGCGGTGCGGATGGCGCGGTCGATGACGTTCGGCAGTTGCTCCGGGACCGTCACCGTCTCCACGAAGTCGCCGGCGACGTCCTTGTACAGCGTGTGCAGGTCGACTTCCTGCTGGTACGAGCCGCCCATGGCGCTGCGGTCCGTCTGGCCGACGAGGGCGAGCACCGGTACGTGGTCCAGCTTGGCGTCGTACAGGCCGTTGAGTAGGTGGATCGCGCCCGGACCCGACGTCGCCACGCACACGCCGAGGCGGTGGCCGAACTTGGCGTAGCCGACCGCCTCGAACGCGGCCGTCTCCTCGTGCCGGGCCTGGAGGAAGCGGGGCCGGTCGTCGGCCCTGCCCCAGGCGGCGAGCAGGCCGTTGATGCCGTCGCCGGGGTACCCGAAGACGCATTCGACGTCCCAGGCCCGCAGCCGTTCGAGGATGTGATCGGCGACCTTCGCGGTCATGTCGGTGTCCTCCAGCAGGTCCGGGGGTCCTCCGGGGCGGGCAAGCGCGGGGTTGCGTTGACCGGGTGTCCAGCGCGCAGGGCGGGAAACACCCGTCCGGGTCTCGTGTGCGCAGGGGTTTGTTTGGCGTTCCGGGTGAGGGGCAGGCGGAGGAACAGTGCTTCGGACCGGAGGCACGTCCGTGGGAGCGGTTTCGCTCATCCCCGGGTGTGCCCAGGTACGACAGGTGCACGCCACGCGCTTTCGCGCGCCCTCCCACGGTGACCGTTCCACTCCAAGCACCTGGCACCAAGGGAGTTGCACGCATCATGCGATCCGATGCAGCACGATCCGATGCAGCACGATTCCGGGACACGGCCGGGCACCGCGGCACCGCACAGCCCACGCGGTCCGAGCAGGTTCAGCAGGCCCAGCAGGTCCAGCAGTCCGTGCACGCCCACCAGTCCGAGCACCTCGCGCACGCGGAGCACCTCGCGCACGCAGAGCACGCCGCGCACGCAGAGCACGCCGCGTACGCAGAGCACGCCGCGTACGCAGAGCACGCCGCGCAGGGCGAGCAGACCGAGGCTCCCCGCATCCCCCGGCCCCGCTCCACGCGGCACCCGCACGACGACGCCCCCGACACCGCCGAGGCCTTCCGGCGGATCTGCGCACTGCCGCACGGCCCCGAGCGGGACGCGCTGCGCGAGGAGGTCGTGCGGGCCTGGCTCCCCATGGCCGAACGCCTCGCGGGCCGCTTCCGCGGCCGCGGCGAAGCCCTCGACGACCTGCGGCAGGTCGCGGCCCTCGGCCTGGTGAAGGCCGTCGACCGCTACGACCCCGAGCGCGGCAACGCCTTCGAGAGCTACGCCGTGCCGACGGTCACCGGCGAGATCAAGCGCCACTTCCGCGACCACATGTGGACCCTGCATGTGCCGCGCCGCGTCCAGGACCTGCGCAACCGCGTGCGGTTCGCCTGCCAGGACCTGTCCCAGACGGTGTCGGGGCGCGCGCCCACCGTCGCCGAGATCGCCGAGCGGGCCCGGATGACGGAGGAGGAGGCCGCCACCGGCCTGGAGGCACTCGACAGCTTCACCGCGCTGTCCCTGGACGCCGAGCTGCCGGGCAGCGACGACGGCTACGCGCTGCGGGACACCCTCGGCGGCCCCGACCCGGCCCTGGACACCGTCGTCGACCGCGAGGCCGTCAAGCCGTGCCTCGCCCGGCTGCCCGAGCGCGAGCGGGACATCCTCTACATGCGGTTCTTCCGCGACATGACGCAGAGCCGCATCGCCGAGCACCTCGGCATCTCCCAGATGCACGTCTCGCGCCTGATCAGCCGCTGCTGCGGACGGATGCGGGAGGAGGTCCTGCGCGACGCGGCCCGCCAAGGGCGCCCGGACGACGCGGGCGCCGGGCCCGTCGAATCCGTCGAGTCCGCGGCCGTCCGGTTCGGCCGCGGCGCAGACGCCGCACGGTCCGCCGAGGTGACGACGAACGCCGCATAGCCAGCGCGAGGTTACGACGAACGCCGCATAGCCAGCGCGACATGGCGTGACATCACGTCCACGGCGCGCGCCTCCGCCATCGAGAAGGCGAGGCGCGCGCCGGTGCGGAACAGGCTGACGACCCCCTCCACCGGGCCGTTGGCGCGCGTCGCGAGCGGCACGCACAGCAGGGACGTGACGTTCGCGCGGACCAGGATCGGGGCGCCGTCCGCGTCCCGCCCGAAGCCCTCCGGGGGGTCGGGCCGCACCTGAAGGGTGGGGGCGCCGCAGCGGGCCGCCTCCCGCACCAGTGGACAGTCGGCCGGGTCCTGCGCGAGGACGTCCGCGACAGGCCCGCCCTCGGGGCCGAGCACACTGCGCCGCCGGGGGCGCACGTCCCCCTCGTCGGCCACCACCCAGTCCGCGAACCGGCCGTGCAGGACCTCGGCGACCCGGCGGAGCACGGCCGCCGGGTCGGCGGGCGCCGTGAGCAGCGTGACCGTCACGGCGTCCGCCAGCTCCAGGAGTTCGGCGTGCCGGGTCGCCTCGGCGAGGTCGGGGGTGCGGCCCCGGACACCGCGCGGCAGGGGCTCGCGCGGTCCCGGCGGCTGCAGCACGACGAGGACCACGGGGCGGGGCTCGGTGCCGGGGCGCAGCGCCGTCAGGGTCGCCCGCACGGGCAGCTCGGGCCGGTGCTGGAGGCGCACCGTCAGGCTCCGGTCGCCCTCGCCGCGCGCGACCGCCGCGGCCTGTGAGCGGAAGGCGGGCCGGTCGGCCGGGGTCAGGAAGACGCTGAGCGGGCGCCCGGTCGCGTACCCGCCGCGCATCCCCGTCAGGTCCGTGGCCGCGGGGTTCATGCGCCGTACCACGGTCTCGCCGTCGACCAGCGTGACCGGAAGCGGGAACCGCTGGAAGACGGCGCGCAGCAGCCGCTGTTCGTCGCGGGTCGCCGACGCGCCCGCGGCGGGCCCTTCGGCGGTCAGCCGCTCCAGGCCCGGCCACAGCCGTTCCGCCGCGTGTTCCAGTTCGAACAGGGCCGCGTCGAGCATGGTGCCCAGATCCCCCGAGGGGACGGCGCGGGAAGCCTTCAACTCCGCGACCCGGCGCATGAAATCCGCCAGGTCCTCGCCGAAACGGTCGGTCTCCGCCATGCGTCGAACGTAGCGGCTGCCGCCGTTTTCCGGGGCCGCCGCCGGGAAACCGCATCGTAGGCGCGCCCGCGGGGACGGCGGAGGGCCGCGCGGGGCCGCGCGAGACGACCTCGGGCCGGGAAGGGCCCGGCCGGAAGGAAGGCGCATCACGATGCCGACACTTCGAGGAACGGACGGTCCGGAGTCCGCCCAGCCGGCCCGCAGGCTCTCGGAACTCGCCGAACAGGCCGTGCGCTGCACCGTCGCGTGCTGCGGCGCGGGCACCACCGTCACCGACGGCGGCACGGAGCAGCCCGCCGCGGTCACCCACCCCGACCTCGCGCGCCTGGTCGCCGTGCAGCTGCGCTCCGGCGACGGACCGATCCCGGCCGCCCGCGAGCGCGGCGCCCCCGTCGACACCGAGGACCTGCTGCACGACGAGCGCTGGCCGGAGTACCGCGCGCTGGCCCTGGACTCCGGGGTCCGCGCGAGCGTCACGCTGCCCTTCCGGCGGTCCGGGCTCACGCTGACGCTGAGCCTGTTCAGTTTCCGCCCCGGCGCCCTGGACGAGGCGGGCTGCGGCCCCGCGCAGGCGCTCGGTGACTTCGCGACGGCCGGCCTGGTCCGGGACCGGCACTACCGCGCGGCGCTCACCGAACTCGACCACCTGGGCGAGGCGCTGCGCACCCGCCCCGTCGTCGACCAGGCCTGCGGCATCATCATGCACGTCGCGAGCTGCGACGCCGACCAGGCGTTCACCCTGCTGCGCCGCATCTCCCAGCAGACCAACCGCAAGCTGGTCGAGGTCGCGGCGGCACTGGTGGAGACCAAGGGCCGGGGCCTTGAGCGGGAACTGAAGTCGGCCGCGCCGTGATCCCGGCCGCGCCGTGATCCCGGCCGCGCCGTGGCCTCGGCCGAGCTGTGATCCCGGCGGCGTCGTGGCCTCGGCCGAGCTGTGATCCCGGCCGCGCCGTGAAGTCGGCCGTGCTGTGATCCCGGCCTTTCCGTGCAGTCGGCCGAGCCGTGATCGCCGCGACGTGACGGCGGCCGGGGAGCGGACCGCGCCGCTCACCCGCCCGGAGGCCACACCGCGCGGATGACGCACCCCCACGCTCGAATGGCCTCATGCGCCCTTCTGCCCCGCACCTCGCCCTGACCCTCACCACAACCGCCCTGTGCGCCCTCGCCGCGACCGCGCCCGCGTACGCGGAGAACACCGCCACCGCCGAGGTGACGCCCCGGCACGCCGCCCCCGGCAGGCACGTCACCGTCTCGGTCACCTGCCCCGCCGCGGGCGACGCCCCCGCCACCATGGACGGCCACTCCCAGGCCTTCGAAGGGGGCACCGTCCGCCTGGAGCGCACCGGTCACCACCGGAACAAGCAGCAGCACCACCAGGACAACCGCAACAGCGGGGAGGACCCGCTCGGGGTCCCCGGCCCGGGGAAGGCGTCCGCGAACGCCCTGGAGCCCGGCGACGACACGACCCCCGGGGAGGCGCCCCCGGACGGCGGGAACACCTCGGACACCTCGTACGACACCGGTACGGAGACTTGGACCGAGACGGAGACGGAGACCGAGACGGAGACGGGGACGGGGACCGAGACGGACACCTGGACCGAGACCGAGACCGAGACCGAGACCGAGACCGGTACGGGGACGCGGACCGAGACAGGTACGGGGACGCACACCGAGACGGGGACCGGCACGGGAACCGGGAGCACCGGGACCGTCTACCGGGGCACCGCCCGTATCGCCGACGCCTCGGCCTTCGAGGGCGGCGGCCCGAACGCGGTGGGTCCCGAGTCGGAGTGGGCCGTCGACGGCACCTGCCACGGCGACGGCCGGTGGAAGGCGACGTTCACCGTCACCCGTACCGCCCACACCGCCACCCACACGGCCCCCGGCGTCTCCCGCGGCGTGCACGCGGGCCGCACCGGCGGCTTCACCGACTCGCCGCCCGCCCTGGCCGCGGGCGTCCTCCTCGTCGTCGTGGCCCTCGGGGCCGCCGTGCACCGGCTGCGTCGCGACCGCGGCTTCGGACGCTGACCGAAGGGCGGTCGAGGGCGGGTCGAGCCGCGGGCCACCCGCAGATGGAGCGGCGCCGCCGCGGGTACGCAGTTACCCGACGGCACAGGAACGGTCAGGGAGCGCACGGAGGTACCCATGCGGCGGACGGAGCACGAGGGCCGTGGCCGCGTGCGGTACGGCCCGCCCGCACCGGAGCCCTGCCTGCCGGTGCTCCCGGAGCTTGCCGCGGTGCTCGCGTCCGCCGCGGCCCGGGTCGAGGTCCAGCCGCCCGGCGGCGACCGCGGCCTCCTGGACGCGGCGTGCGGCTACTGGTCGCGGCGGGGCCTGCCCGCGGGCCCCGAGCAGGTGGCCGCCGCGCCCGGCGCCGCTCCGCTGCTGCTCGCGCTCGCCGCGGCCGTCGGCGGCGACGTCCTGCTGCCGCGCCCCTGCGCCGCCTGGTGGGGGCCCCAGATGCGGCTGCTCGGCAAGTCCGTCCACCACGTGCCGACGCCCGCCGAGTGCGGCGGCGTGCCCGACCCGTACGCCCTGCTCGAAACCGTCCGCCGCGTCCGCGCCGAGGGTGGCGCCCCGCGGCTGCTCGTCCTCTCGGTGGCCGACGACCCGACGGCCACCGTGCCACCGCCGGAGGTCGTGCACGAGGCCGTCGAGGCCGCGGCAGCGGAGGGGCTGCACGTCGTCAGCGACGAGACGTGGCGCGACACGCTGCACCGCCCGCGCGGGACGGTCCTGTTCGGCCCCGCCGAGATGGCCCCCGCACAGGTCACCGTCGTCTGCGACCTGTCCGGCGCGTTCCTGCCGCCAGGACTGCCCGCGGCGGTCGCCCGGTTCCCCGCGACCGGCCCCGGCGCTGCGCTGCGCGCCCGCGTCCTCGACGTGCTCGCCGCGCTCGGCGCGACGCCCACCGCGCCGGTCGCCGCCGCTGCCGCGTACGTGCTCGCCGAACCGGACGAGGTCACCGCCCGCCTCGCCGCCGCGGTGCGGCTGCACGCGTGCCTGGCCGCCGGGGCGCGGGACCGGGTGGCCGCGGCGGGCGGCCTCGTCCGGCCGCCGCGGGCGGGCCGCCATCTGTACGCCGACCTGGAGCCGCTGCGGTCCGCCCTCGCCGCACGCGGCGTCACCGACGCCCAGGAACTGGAGGACCACCTCCAGGAGCGCCTCGGCATGCCCGCGCCCGGCGGCCACCGCTTCGGCGACGACATCGCCGCGCTGCGCGTACGCCTGTCGACGGGACCGTTCCTCGGCACGGACCCGAAGGCGCGGCTCGCCGCGCTCCGCACCCCCGACCCCCTGGAACTGCCGCACGTGAAAAGGGCTTTGGACGTGTTCGGAGCGGCCTTCGGCGAACTCCGCGCAGCAGCAGAGCGATGGGAGCCTCCTCGGTGACGCAGCAGACTCAGCCGGTTCAGCGGGCGCAGGGAGTGGCGCAGGGAGTGGCGCAGGGAGGGGTGCAGGGAGGGGGTCAGGAGCCGCCGGGTCGGGCCGCCGCGCCGGGCGCCGCGCCGCCCGTGCCCTGTGCCCCCGGCACCGTACGCCTGTGGCCGAGGTCCTTCGCCGACCGGCTCACCGCGCCCCTGCCCGGACTGCGGGCCTTCGCGCGGTTCGCCCGCGAGGCCGCCCTGCGGCCCCGGCCCGAGGGGCTCGCCGACATTCCGCTGCTGCCGTACGAGCCGGGGCCGCTGCCGCGCGTGGACTCCCGTACGGTCGCCGTGACCTGGGCGGGGCACGCGAGCTGGGTGGTGCGCGTCGGTGGGCTCACCGTCCTCACCGACCCCGTCTGGTCCCGCAGGATCCTCGGCACCCCCGCCCGCGTCACCCCCGTCGGAGTGGCCTGGAGCGCGCTGCCCCGCGTCGACGCGGTGGTCATCAGCCACAACCACTACGACCACCTGGACGCGCCCACCCTGCGGCGCCTGCCGCGCGACACCCCCGTCTTCGTACCGGCGGGCCTCGGCCGCTGGTTCACCCGCCGCCGCTTCACCCGGGTCGTCGAGCTCGACTGGTGGGAGGGCGCCGAACTGGACGGAACCCGCTTCGACTTCGTGCCCGCGCACCACTGGTCCAAGCGGGGCCTTCGGGACACGTGCCGTTCGCTGTGGGGCGGCTGGATGCTCACCGACGCGGACGGGCAGCGGGTGTACTTCGCCGGGGACACGGGGTACGGGCACTGGTTCGCCCGGATCGGGGAGCGGTACCCAGGGATCGACCTCGCGCTCCTCCCGATCGGGGCGTACGAGCCGCGGTGGTGGCTGCGGGACGTCCACTGCGATCCGGAGGAGGCGGTGCGGGCCGCCATCGATGTGGGGGCGCGGCGGATGGCGCCCATGCACTGGGGGACTTTCCTGCTGTCGGCGGAGCCTGTGCTGGAGCCCCTGGGCCGGGTGCGGGCCGCTTGGCGCGGGGCCGGGCTCGATCCTGCGGATCTGTGGGATCTGCCGGTGGGTGGGTCCCGGGTGCTCGGGGGCTGAGGTCCTGTCGCGCTTGCGCGCTCGTCCTCAAGCGCCGGACGGGCTTGTTCGTTGCGCTTGCGCGCTTGTCTTCAAGCGTCGGGCGGGCTTGTTTGTCGTGCTTGCGCGCTTGTCTTCAAGCGTCGGGCGGGCTTGTTTGTCGTGCTTGCGCGCTTGTCTTCAAGCGTCGGGCGGGCTTGTTTGTCGTGCTTGCGCGCTTGTCCTCAGGCGTCGGGCGGGCTTGTTTGTTGCGCTTGCGCGCTCGTCGCTCAGACGCCGGACGGGCTGGAGTTCCTGCGCAGCCTGCGCCAGAGGGGCGGTGCGACGCTGATGACCACCGTCAGACCCACCGCCAGGGCCACGCCCTGCCAGGGCTCGTTGAAGAGGGCGCCGCCGAGGATGCCGATGAGCTGGTACGTCAGCGCCCAGGCCAGGCAGGCGGGGAGGTTGCCGCGGGCGAAGCGGCGTACCGGCATCTTCGCCAGGAGGCAGGCCAGCATGACCGGGATGCGGCCCGCGGGGACGAGCCGCGACAGGACGAGGACGAGCACGCCGTGGTCGTCGAGCTTGCCCTGGGCCTGCCGCAGCCGCTCCTCGGGAGCACGGTCACGGATGGCCTCCAGCCAGCGCGAACCGTTCTTGGAGCGCATGCCGCGCCGCCCGAGCCAGTACAGGCCCATGTCCCCGGCGAACGCCGCGAGCGAGGCCACGCCGAACACGACGAGCAGCGCGAACGGCGACGTGTCGGTCTGGTGCAGGGCCACCACGGCCGCCGAGCTCACCAGGGCGCCCGTCGGCACCACGGGCACCAGGGCGCCGACGACCACGAGCAGGAACAGCGACGGATAGGCCACCGCCTGCTGGGTGGAGTCCGGCGAGACCTGCGCCGCGGCGCCGAGGATCATCGGGTCGCCCCGGGGCGCACCGACTCGCCGTGCCCGAGCCGGTGCACGGCGACCTCCGGGGCGCGGCGGGCCGCCTGCCGCACGAACTCGTCGCCCGGACCGTGGAACTCGTGCGGACGCACCGCGTCCATGCCGATCGGCCAGTACGTGCCGTAGTGCACCGGGACCGCGCTGCGCGGCGCGATCCGGGACAGCGCCTCGGCGGCGCGCACCGGGTCCAGGTGCCCGTGCCCCAGGTAGGGGCCCCAGCCGCCGACGGGGAGCAGCGCCACGTCGACGGGGCCCACCTCGTCGGCCATCGCGTCGAACAGGCCCGTGTCCCCCGCGAAGTAGGTGCGGGCACGGCCCTCGACCACGTAGCCGAGCGCGGGGGAGCGGTGCGGGCCCATGGGCAGCCGGCGGCCGTCGTGGAGGGCGGGGACGACGCGCACGGTGACGCCGTTGCCGTCGCCGTTGGCGCGGGCCGTGTGCACCGGTACTTCGTCGCCCGGTGCGACCTCCGTGAACCGCAGGTGGGTCAGCCTGCGCAGGCCCGGCACCGAGCGGGCGGCGCCGCGCGGGATAAGGACGCGGGTGTCCGGGGCCAGGCGCGCCAGGGACGGCACGTGCAGATGGTCGGCGTGCAGGTGCGAGAGCAGGACGACGTCCGCGACGGCCGCCTGCGGGGGCGGCAGCGCGCCCCGCCTGCGGCGCAGATGCGCGAGGCGGCGCACGAACAGCGGATCGGTCAGTACACGGATGCCCGAGTCCTCGACCGTGCAGGTGGCGTGCCCCCACCAGGTGACCGTGACGTCCGGCTGCACCCGTTCCTCCTTCGTGTGACTGTCTCCGAGCCTACGGCCAGGAGTAGTGTCGACGGCTGACACCCGGGGTGGCCCGACGGCAGAGGTGAGGGGGACGTCATGGGACATGGGGACAGAGGCACCGCGCGCGCGGTACGGGTCGCGGCGATCGCCAGCCTGACGCCCCTGGAGGAGCTGGACGCCGACCCCTTCCTGGTGGACTCGCGCAGCCAGCACGCCATGTGCGCGCGCTGGGCCGCCGACCAGGGGTACGTGGTGACGCGCGAGCTCGTCGTCCACGGCCTGCGCAGCGACCACGCGGTCCTGTGGAACGACGTGGACGCCGGTCTCGTCGACCTGTTCGTGGTGCCGTGCCGACGGGTGTTCGAGCGGGCGCTGCGGTCCCCCGAGGAGTTCACCGAGGAGTGCGCGCGGCGGGGGGTGCGCGTCGAGACGGCGGGCCTGACCGAACCGGCGTACGACGCCCCCATGAAGGCGCGCGTCCACCGCCGCCTCTCCATGCCGACAGCGGGCTACGACGGCTCCTGAACCGCAGAGCCGGGCGCTGCGGCCTGCCTCCACGGCTCGGCGGTGCGGTCCCGCACCGCTCCGTCCCCCCGCCCGCCCGCGACGGTGAGGTCACCCCCTCACAGTGACGGGCGGGCGGGTGGGAGACCGCCGCGAAGCGGCGGGACGGTTGCCGACCCCGCAGCGGCCCCCAGGCCTGTGACACGCTGAAGGCAAGGTCGGAGGGCAAGGTCAGAGGCAAGGTCGAGGGAACGTGAGGCGGTCGGGCACGGTGCGGGACGGGCGATGGCGGCAGGCGGGCCGCACGGCATGGCGGAAGGCGGGCCGCACGGCGTGGCGAGTCGTCGCCGTGTGGGCGGTCAGCACGCTCACGATGCTCGTGCTCGCCGGCATCCTGCCGGACTTCAAGCTCCAGTCGGACGACGGCGACAGCGCCACCCGCATCGCGATCACCGCGGCCCTCGGCGCGGGCGCCTTCGGCCTCCTCTCGGCCCTGGTGTGGCCGCTCCTTGTGCGCGCGCTGCTCCTCGTACCCGCCCTGGTCCTCGGCCTGCTCACCTTCTTCCTGAACGGCTCCCTGCTGCTGCTCGCCCTGCGTCTCATCCCGGACGGCCGCGGCGACGCCAACGCCGAGACCGCGGTGGTCGTCGCGGCCGTGATGTCGGCCGTCGCGTCGGCGACCGGCGGCGCCCTCGCGGTCCGCGACGATGACGCCTACCGCCGCCGTCTGTACCGCCTCGCCGACCGCAGGCGCCGCCGCGCCGACGGCACGCACAGCCCGAGCACCCCGGGCATCCTGTTCCTCCAGCTCGACGGCGTGGGGCACGACGTGCTGACCGGGGCCGTCGGCAAGGGCCTCATGCCGACCGTGGCCCGCTGGCTCGGCGCGGCACCGAGCGCGGGCGGGACCTCAGGCAGGGGCGCAGGCGCGACCGCGACCGCGGCCGCGGCCGCGGAGAAGAGTGCGGCCCCGAGCGCGGGAACGAGCACCGCCGCGCCCACCCACCGCCTCACCCCCTGGCGCACCGACTGGTCGAGCCAGACCGGAGCGAGCCAGCTCGCCATCCTGCACGGCAGCAACCACGACGTCCCCGCCTTCCGCTGGTACGAGAAGGACACCGGCGAGGTCATGGTCTCCAACCGGCCCGCGTCCGCCGCCGAGCTGCAGCGCCGAGCCGTCGCCCGCACCGGCGACCCGGGGCTCCTCGCCGACGGCGGCGCGAGCCGCGGCAACCTGTTCGGCGGGGGCGCCGACCAGCTCGCCCTGGTCCTGTCGGTGGCCGCGAGGCGCGACCGGAAGAACCGTTCCCGCGCCGGCTACTTCGCCTACTTCTCCGACCCCGCGAACGCCGTCCGCACCGCCCTGTCCTTCGTCGCCGAGGTCGGCCGCGAGATCGCCGAGTCGACCCGGGCGCGACTGCGCCGACGCCGCCCGCGCGTGGGCCGCGGCGGCCTGTACCCCTTCATCCGGGCCTTCGCCACCGTCGTGGAGCGCGACGTCGTGGTCGCCGCCGTCATCGGGGACATGCTCGCCGGGCGCGCCGCCGTCTACGCCGACCTGGTCGCGTACGACGAGGTTGCCCACCACTCGGGGCCCACGAGCGCCGACGCCGAGAAGGTGCTGGCCCGCCTCGACCGGTCCCTCGCCCTGATCGAGCAGGTGGCCGACCACGCGCCCCGGCCCTACCGCATCGTGCTGCTCTCCGACCACGGCCAGAGCCCCGGCGAGACCTTCCGCGCCCGCTACGGCCTGACCCTGGCCGACCTGGTGCGCGCGGGCTCCGGTCTGCCCGTGCCCCGCCGTGCCCGGCGCACCCACAGCGGCGCCGAGGCCCGCTCGGCCGTGCGGGCCGCGCTGCGCAGGCCCGTCGAGGAGGGCGCGGGCGAGCACCACCCGCACCGCCACGCCGAACCCGTCGTCCTGGCCTCGGGCAACCTCGGCCTCGTGTCCTTCCCCGACGTGCCGCACCGCATGACCCGCGAGGAGATCGACCGCCGCCACCCGGCGCTCCTGCCGACCCTCGCCAACCACCCGGGCATCGGCTTCCTCCTCGTACGCAGCGCCGAGCACGGGGCGCTCGTGCTCGGGGCGCGGGGCGCCGAGGTCCGCCTTGACGGCGACCTGCGAGGGCCTGAGGACCTGGGGCCCCTCGCCGACTTCGGGCCCGGCGCCGTCGACGCCGTGCGGCGCACCGACTCCTTCCCGCACACGGCCGACATCATGGTCAACTCCTGGTACGACCCGCGGGACGGCGAAGTCCTCGCCTTCGAGGAGCAGATCGGCTCGCACGGCGGCCTCGGCGGCGCCCAGTCGCGCCCGTTCCTGCTCGCGCCGCTCGCGCTGTCCCCGGCGGTCGGGGACGGCGGCGAACTCGTCGGCGCCGAGGCGGTGCACGCCGTGCTGCGCCGCTGGCGGCAGGAGGAGCACGGGAGCCCGCCCACCGCGGCCGCCCCCGGTTCGGCCACCCCTGGTGCCCCGACGACCTCCAGCACTTCCACGGCGCCCGGTGTCCCTGAGCCGTCCGATGCTTCCACGGCGCCGGGTGTCCCTGCGCCGTCCGGCGTCTCCGCGGCGCCCCGCGCACCCGAGACCCCCGGCGTTCCCGCAGCTCTCGGCGACCCCACGACCCCCGTGGACATTCGCCGCCCGGACAGCGGACCCTCGACAGCTTTTCCGGTCGGTGACCGCGCCGCACCGGACAAAACACACTGATTTGGTGCAGCGTCCGGTGTGCCCGACCATGGCCGTGCGCTCGGCGATCCCGGGCGCACGGCACAACGAGAGGCGCACCACCCCATGCACGACACCGGAACCGTTTCCCCGTCGGCTCCGGCCCCCCACCAGGCAGAACTCCCCAAGCCCGGCCTGCCCGCGCAGTCCGGGGACGGCGACGACAGCAGGCACGCCCGGCGCTTCGGCCTCCCCGTCGCCACCTGTCTCGTCATGGGCAACATCATCGGCGGCGGCATCTTCCTGCTCCCCGCCTCCGTCGCGCCGTTCGGCACCATCAGCCTTCTCGCGTTCGCCGTCCTGACGGCGGGCGCCGTCGCGCTCGCGCTGGTCTTCGGGCGGCTCGCGCACCGCGACCCGCGCACCGGCGGCCCCTATGTGTACGCGCGCGCCGCGTTCGGCGACTTCGCGGGGTTCCTCGCCGCCTGGTCGTACTGGATCACGACATGGGTGTCGAACGCGGCGCTCGCCGTGGCCGCCGTCGGCTATCTCGACGTCCTCGTGCCGGTCGCCGACCACCGGTGGACCGCCTGTCTGGCCGCGCTCACGCTGCAACTCCTGCCCGCCCTCGCCAACCTGGCCGGTACGCGCTGGGTCGGTGCCGTCCAACTCGTCGCCACGGTCCTGAAGTTCCTGCCGCTGCTGCTCGTCGCCTTCGGCGGTCTCTTCTTCTTCGACAGCGGCAACCTCGGGCCGTTCCGGGCGAGCGACGAGAGCCCCGTCGGCGCGGTGTCCGCGTCCGCGGCCATCCTGCTCTTCTCGTACCTGGGCGTGGAGTCCGCCGCCGTCAGCGCGGGCGAGGTGCGCGACCCGCGGCGCAACGTCGGGCGCGCCACCGTCCTCGGCACCCTCGGCGCGGCCCTCGTCTATCTGCTCGGCACCCTGGCCGTCTTCGGCACCGTCGCGCACGACAGGCTCGTCGACTCCACGGCACCGTTCTCGGACGCGGTGAACGCCATGTTCGGCGGGGCCTGGGGCGGCACGGCCGTGGCGGTCGCCGCGCTCGTCTCCATGGTCGGCGCGCTCAACGGCTGGACGCTGCTGAGCGCCCAGGCCCCCTACGCCGCCGCCCGCGACGGCCTCTTCCCGAGCGCGTTCGCGAAGAAGCGGCGCGGAGTGCCGACCGTCGGCGTCCTGGTCACCGTGGTCCTCGCCTCGCTGCTCACCGTCTACAACTACACGGCGGGACCCGCGGGCGTCTTCGAGGTGCTCGTCCTCGTGACGACGTTCACGGCCACCGTGCCGTATCTGCTCGCCACCGCCGCGCAGATCTACTTCCTCGCCTCCGGGCAGGGCGAGCGCGTGGACCGGGGCCGCCTCGTGCGCGACTCGGTGCTCGCCGCCCTCGCGTTCGGCTTCTCGATGTGGCTGGTCGCGGGCGCCGGGTACGCGGCTGTCTACCAGGGCGTGCTGTTCCTCTTCGTGGGGGTGCTCCTGTACGCGTGGATGGCGGCCCGCAAGCAGCGGGCCGCCCTCCGCTAGCGCTCCCCACGACGCCGTCCGGCGCTCACCGGACGGCGCCGCCGGGGGGTCCTGCCGCGGCGTGCGGCGACCCCTACCGGGCCAGGGGTGCCGTCACCCAGCGCCGCGTCTTGTAGCCGCCCTCCTCGGGGCCGATCTCGACGAGCTTGCGGGCGGCCAGATAGGCCTCGTTGCCCACCATCTCGTAGCCGACCTGGAACGAGCCCGGCACGTCCCTGGCCTCGGGCCGCTGCTCCCGCGCGACCGCCGACGGGTAGTCGCCGCCGTCGCCCGCGCCCCGCACCGCGAGCTCGGCGAGCAACTGGTCCTGCGCCGCCGCGAGCGCCTCCTGGGGGTCGCGGGACTGCGGCGCCGCGGGGGTGCCCCCGGCCCCGGCGGGCGGCACGACGAGCGCGCTGGGCTCACGGGACTCGCCGGTCGCCGTGCGCGTGGACAGCTGGGCCTGCACGACCTTGCCGTCGTTGTCGAGGCCGACCCGGATCACCCCGCGGTCCGGCGTGATCACGGGCACGCCGTCGAAGGCCTGCCGGAAGGTGACGTGCGTCTGGAGGGACACCGGCGCCCCGGTCTCCGCGCCGTCCTTGGTGCCCGAGTTCTGCATCAGGTCGTGCACGCCGTCCACGATCAGCTCGGCTCCGTCGGCGTGCTGCTCCGCGAACGCCCGCGCGAGCTCGACGGCGCGGTCGGTGGGCAGCGCGGTGGTGTTGCGGTGGTTGGGCTCGGCGAGCCGCACCCAGCGCACCGCGTGCGGCCCGGTGGAGGCGACGCGGTCGCCGGAGCTGACGCTGAGCACGCCCTGCCGCTCGACCTGCGCCTCCTCCAGGGCCGCGGCGGGGAACTCCGCAACCCGGCCCGCCCGGGTCAGTTCGACGCTCGGGTCGCGCGGCGCGAGCTGGATCACCTGGGGGCTCTCCGGCGCCGCGGTGAGGTCGTCGGCCAGCGCAGCGCGGGCGTTGTACCAGCGCCAGGCGTACCAGTTGTCCGGCACCGCGTCGCGGAAGAGGGTCCGCTCCGTGTTGAGCCGGTTCACGGCCTCGGCCTGGGTGGCGCCGACCGCGACCACCGACGGGGCCTGGTTCTTCCAGATGTCCCAGCTCGCGTTCAGCCACGCGTCACAGAACGTCTGCCCGGAGCGCCACTTCTCCCAGAACTTCTTGCCGTAGTCCGGGTTGTCGATGCTGGTCGTCTCGAAGCCGAAGAGCATGCGGAAGCCCAGATTCGGGGTCGCCCACGTGCGGATCGGCGAGTGCCCGCCGAGGACCCGCAGCGAGAAGCACGTCGACCAGAAGATGTACCTGACCTTCTCGTTGCCGAGCGCCATACGGGTGGAGACGGCGTCGGTGCGCCCGTCCCAGGCCGCGCCGAGCGGGGCGTAGAACACGCCGTTGCCGTCCATGTCGCCGTGCCCGGAGTGGTAGACGGCGCACACCGCGTCCATGCCGTACCGGTCCTGCCAGTTGTCGAACGTCTCCTCGTACGCCCACACCTGGACGCCCGCGTCGGCGAACCAGAAGTTGCGGTCGTAGAACTGCTGGAGGTACGCGAGGAAGCCACTCGCGTCCTCGTGCGTGTAGCGCAGCGGTGACGCGGTGGCGAACTTCTCCACGCTGAACGCGCCCCACCAGCCGAACGTCGAGTCCCGCTCACCGGCCGCGCCGGGCTTCTCCGGCTGGAACGGAGACGGACCGCGGTCCGAGTAGATCATGCGCATGGCCTTACCCCCTGAGTGGTCTCCCCGACCTGAGTGGTCCCCCGACGGCGCGGCCAGGGCCGTGGCCGAAGCCCGTATGTCGAGGGGGCCTAAAAGTGTCACCGCCGCAGGGGGTTGCCCAGTTGCCATTCCGGCCATTGGCGCTGCGCACCGGGGGTGCCGGGCCGCCCCAGCGGCACCGGTGGCAGGGGCGCCCGGGGTGGTACGGGAGCGGGGGCGAACGCGCCCCGCTGGCCGGAACGGCGCGTTCGGGGCCGCACCACTGTTCGTAGCCCACCCCGCGCACCAGCGCGACCCCCTCGAACACCGCGCGGAGGAGGCGCCCCACGGGCCCGGGGCGCGGCGACCGGCGCGGGGCCGCCCGCCGCGCGGGGGCCCCGTCCCGCCGCACGGCCCGATTTCGCCGCGCGGGCCTACGGCACCCCCGCGGTGCCGCACCCGGGCGGGCCGGTACCCGGGGGTGCGCGCTGTTCCCCTCCGGAGTGTGATCGGATGTACCCCCAGGTACTTCACCGAAGGGATTTGGCATCGTGGCTACCACGCGCTCCGCACACACGGTCTGGGAAGGCAGCCTGACCGAGGGCTCCGGCACCGTGACCTTCGACTCCTCGGGGATCGGGCAGCAGGCCGTGTCCTGGCCGTCCCGCGCCGAGCAGGCGAACGGCAGGACCAGCCCGGAGGAGCTCATCGCCGCCGCGCACTCCAGCTGCTTCTCCATGGCGCTGTCCCACGGCCTCACCGGCGCGGGCACCCCGCCCACCAAGCTCGTCACGTCCGCCGACGTGACCTTCCAGCCGGGCACCGGCATCACCGGCATCCACCTCACCGTCGAGGGCGAGGTGCCCGGTCTCGACGAGGCCGCCTTCGTCTCGGCCGCCGAGGACGCCAAGGCCAACTGCCCCGTCAGCCAGGCGCTGACCGGCACGACGATCACCCTCTCGGCCAAGCTGGCCTGACGCTCCGCGCGAAGCCGCCGACCCGCACGACGGGCCGGCGGCTTCGTCGTGTCCGGGCCGGGCGGGTCGGGGCCGGCCGTGTCGGGGCCGGTTGTGTCCGGGCCCGCCGGGTACGAGGCGTGCGCGCAGGCGGCATTGACAACAGGCCGCTCAAGTTTTGTGCTGGAGAGTGCAGAAGCGCCGCGTCGGAAGGGGTTGTTGGACATGGCACGTGCGGTCGGGATCGATCTCGGGACGACGAACTCGGTGGTGGCGGTCCTGGAGGGCGGTGAACCCACCGTCATCGCGAACGCGGAGGGAGCCCGCACCACCCCGTCCGTCGTCGCGTTCGCCAAGAGCGGTGACGTCCTCGTCGGCGAGGTCGCCAAGCGCCAGGCGGTCACGAACGTGGAACGCACCGCACGCTCCGTCAAACGCCACATGGGCGACGCCGGCTGGCGCTTCCCGGAGGGCGGCGCCGCCGTCGACGGCACCCGCTACACCGCGCAGGAGCTGTCCGCCCGCGTGCTGCAGAAACTGAAGCGGGACGCCGAGTCCTACCTCGGCGAGGACGTCACCGACGCGGTGATCACCGTGCCCGCGTACTTCGACGACGCGCAGCGCCAGGCCACGAAGGAGGCCGGGGAGATCGCGGGCCTGAAGGTCCTGCGGATCATCAACGAGCCGACGGCCGCCGCCCTCGCCTACGGCCTCGACAAGGGCGACGACCAGACCGTCCTGGTCTTCGACCTGGGCGGCGGCACCTTCGACGTGTCGCTCCTGGAGATGGGCGACGGCGTCATCGAGGTCAAGGCCACCAACGGCGACACCCGCCTCGGCGGCGACGACTGGGACCAGCGGATCGTCGAGCACCTCGTACGGCAGTTCAAGAACGCGCACGGCATCGACCTCGGCAAGGACAAGATGGCCGTGCAGCGGCTGCGCGAGGGCGCCGAGAAGGCGAAGATCGAACTGTCCTCGTCCAGCGAGACCGACATCAACCTGCCCTACGTCACCGCGTCCGCCGAGGGCCCCCTGCACCTGACGGAGAAGCTCACCCGGGCCCAGTTCCAGGAGCTGACCGGCGACCTCCTCGACCGCTGCAAGGGCCCCTTCCACCAGGCCGTCAAGGACGCGGGCGTGCAGCTGTCCGCGATCGACCACGTCATCCTCGTCGGCGGCTCCACGCGGATGCCCGCCGTCGGCGACCTGGTGAAGGAACTCACCGGCAAGGAGCCGCACAAGGGCGTCAACCCCGACGAGGTCGTCGCCCTCGGCGCCACCCTCCAGGCGGGCGTCATCCGCGGCGACGTGAAGGACGTGCTGCTGCTCGACGTGACGCCGCTGTCCCTCGGCATCGAGACCAAGGGCGGCATCATGACCAAGCTCATCGAGCGCAACACCACCATCCCCACCCGCCGTTCGGAGACCTTCTCCACCGCCGAGGACAACCAGCCCTCGGTCGGCATCCAGGTCTTCCAGGGCGAGCGGGAGATCGCCGCGTACAACAAGAAGCTCGGCGTGTTCGACCTCACCGGCCTGCCGCCCGCGCCCCGCGGCGTACCGAAGATCGAGGTCACCTTCGACATCGACGCCGACGGCATCATGCACGTCTCGGCGAAGGACGAGGCCACGGGCCGCGAACAGCGCATGACCGTCACCGGCGGTTCGGCGCTGCCCAAGGACGACATCGACCGCATGGTCCGGGAGGCGGAGGCGCACGCCGAGGAGGACCGCAGGCGCCGCGAGGCCGCCGAGACCCGCAACCAGGCCGAGCAGCTCCTCTACCAGACCGAGAAGTTCCTGCGCGACAACGACGGCGAGGGCGAGCCCGGCGCGGGCGGCCGTGTCCCCGCCGACGTGCGGGCCGAGGTGGAGGCGGCGGCAGCCGAGCTGCGCCCGCTGCTCGACGGCGACGACACCGCCGCCCTGCGCGCCGCCGCCGAGAAGCTGGCCGCCGTCAGCCAGAAGATGGGCCAGGCGATGTACGCGGCCGCGCAGGCCCGCCAGGAGGGCAGCACGTCCGCGGACGCGCCGACCGAGGACGCGCACGCCGGGGCCCGGGGCGGCGCCGACGACGTCGTGGACGCGGAGATCGTCGACGAGGACGCCGCGCACGGCGACGCCCCCGGGGACGGCAGGCGTGACGACGGTCAGCCGCCGCGTCAGGGCGGGTGAGCGGAGCCCGCGGACCCCGCCGGAGGGCGGGTCAGCCCCGTGACTGGAGGTACTTGACCGTCGCCGGGTCGGCCGGGAGCAGCGTCTCGACGGCCAGCTCGGCGACGGTCACGTCCATCGGCGTGTTGAACGTCGAGATCGACGACACGAACGAGAGCACCCGGCCCTCGTGCTCGATCCGGCAGGGCAGCGCGAAGTGGTACACCTCCCCGTCCGCCGCCGTGTCCTCGCCGGGGTCCGCCACCGGATAGGCCGCCACCTCGTCGTACAGCGCCCGCAGCGCCGCCGACCGGCGCAGCGCGATCTGCCGCTCCATCTGGTGCAGCAGATGCCCGCGCCACTCGCCCAGATTCCGGATCCGCGACGCGAGTCCGCGCGGGTGCAGGGTGATCCGCATGGCGTTCAGGGGCGGTACGAGCAGGTCCTCGGGCAGGCCGTCGAGGAGCATCGCGATGCCCCGGTTGGCGGCGACCACCTGGTACGTGGCGTCGACGACCAGCGCGGGGTACGGCTCGAAGCCCTGGAGGAGCCGCTCCAGGCCGGCCCGCAGACCGTCCATCGCCGGGTCGTCGAACGGGGTCTGCGGGAAGCGGGGCGCGTACCCGGCCGCGAGCAGCAGCGCGTTGCGCTCGCGCACCGGCACGTCCAGATGGTCGGCCAGCTTGAGCACGAACTCCTCGCTCGGCTTGGAGCGGCCCGTCTCCACGAAGCTGATGTGCCGTGCCGAGGAGTCCGCGCGCAGCGCCAGCTCCAGCTGGCTGACGCGCCGCTCCTCGCGCCAGGCGCGCAGCAGGGCACCCACCTCGGAGGGGGCCTGCGCGGGGCTGTCTTTGCTGTTCCGGCGGTCGGACGCGACAGTGGTCATGTTCAGAAGGTAGTTCAGAAGACCGTGCGGAAGGCCGTTCCGGATCGGACGGCTGTTCCGGACGTGTGCGAGGAGGGGTGCATGCCGAATCCGTGGGACGCGCTGTCGTGGGAGGCGGCCGTGGCGTACCGGGCCCGGGTGCGGGGCTGTCTGCTGGGCGGGGCGGTCGGTGACGCGCTCGGCTACGCCGTCGAGTTCACCTCCCTCGACGGCATCAGGGCCGCGCACGGGCCCCGCGGGGTGCGGGGGCCGCTGCCGGACGCGGCGGGCGTCTGCCGGATCAGCGACGACACCCAGATGACCCTGTTCACGGCGGAGGCGCTGACGGCCGCGCACGCCCGTGAGCGCGCCAAGGGCATCGGCGGCGCGGCCCCGCGGCTCGTCCTCGACGCGTATCTGCGCTGGCTGGACACGCAGACGAAGCCCGCGCCCGCCCCGAGCGCCGCCCCGGCCGGGCATCCGGCCCCCGGGGGTCTCGGCGCGCAGTCCTGGCTGTACGCGCGGCGGGCCCCGGGCAACGCCTGCCTCAGCGGCCTCGCGCACGCGTACGCCCCCGACCCGCTGGTCGAGCTCGGCCCGCCCGGACCGGTCAACCCCGGCTCCAAGGGCTGCGGCACGGTGATGCGCTCGGCGCCCTTCGGCCTCACCCGCGCGCCCGCCGCGAGCGCCTTCGAACTCGCGGCCCGCTGCGCCCAGATCACCCACGGCCACCCCACGGGCTACTACGCGGCGGGCGCGCTCGCCGCGATCGTCGGCCATCTGGTCGCGGGCGACTCGCTGGAGGGCGCGGTCCTGCGCACCCTGCGGCTCCTCGCCCGGTACGCGGGGCACGAGGAGACGTCCGCCGCCCTGACCGCCGCCGTCGACCTCGCCGCCGCGGGCGAGCCGTCCGCGGAGCGGGTGGAGTCCCTCGGCGCGGGCTGGATCGCCGAGGAGGCCCTGGCCATCGGCGTGTACGCGGCCCTGGCCGCATCCGGCGCCGAGGAGGCGCTCCTGCTCTCCGTGAACCACTCGGGCGACAGCGACTCCACGGGCTCCGTCTGCGGAAATCTCCTCGGCGCCCTGCACGGCGACCACGAACTGCCGGGCGCGTGGGTGCGGCTGACGGAGGGCCGGGAGGTGATCGCCGCGGTCGCCGACGACTTGGCGGGGGAGTGCGGCGGGCGTCCGGCACACTGACCGCGACGCCGGCCGGGACATTGACCGGGACGCCCGCCGGGACATCGGCCGGGACGCCAACCGGGGGGTGCGGGTGGGCGTCGGCCGGGACATCGGCCGGGCCGTCGGCCGGGGACGCGTCTGCTCGGTGGGCGGCCGTTGTGGCAGGCTGAAGGACCACCCCCGTCCACGCAGGGAGGAGCGCGGCCATGCCCGCAGAACCGCTGTCGCAGAAGGAGATCGAGGACCGGCTCGCCGAACTCCCCGGCTGGTCCCTCACCACGGACGGTACGGGCACCGGGGCCGCGTCGGGCACGGCGGCCGCCGGGGGCGGTGCCGCCGCCCCCAAGCTGACCCGCAGCTACCGCCTGGCCTCGCACTTCGCCGCGGCCGCGGTCGTCGTGCACATCGCCCAGGTGCAGGAGGAGCTGAACCACCACTCCGAGCTGACCCTCGGCTACGACACGGTCTCCCTCGCCGTGTCCACCCACAGCGCGGGCGGCGCCCTCACCGACCTGGACTTCGCGCTGGCCCGCGCCGTCGAGGCGCTGGCGGCGGTCCACGGGGCGCGGTGATGAGCGGCGCGGCCACGGCCCATCGCCGGGAGCGCGGAGCGGGTGCCTGATGCTCGACTACGGCAAGGAGTCCGCCCGGTACGACGCCTCGCGCGGCGGTGAGCCGCGGGCCGTCGCCGCCGCCGACGCGGTGCTCTCGCTGCTGCCCCAGGGCACCGCCTCGCTGCTCGACGTCGCCTGCGGCACCGGTCTGGTCACCCGGCGGTTCGCCGCCCGGCGGGGGCTGCGGGTGACGGGTGTGGACGCGGCGTACGGCATGGCGCGGATGGCGGCCGAGCGGGTGCCCGGCGCGATCGTCCTCGGGGACAGCAGGCAACTGCCGTTCCCGGACGGCGCTTTCGACGCCGCGACGGCGGTGTGGCTGCTGCACCTGCTGGCGGGCCCCGACGAGGCGTCGGCCGTCGTCGGGGAGTGCGCGCGGGTGCTGCGGCCCGGCGGCGTCCTCGTCACCACCGTCGACAAGGCCGCCGCGCACAACGTGGGCAGCGACATCGACGCGGCCCTCATGGGCCGCCCGGTCCGCAGCCCCGTGGACGGGGCGCTGCGCGTCGGGCAGTACGCGGCCGCGCACGGCCTTCTCCCCGCGGGCCGGGCCCGCTTCCGCGGCCACGGGCAGGGCCGCAGCCCCCGCAGTACCGTCGCCGACCTGCACCGGGGCTGGTTCACCGGCATCCCGCCCGGCACCGCGTCCGCCGAACGGTTCGCGGCGCGCCTCGCGGCGCTCCCGGACCAGGACGTCCGGCGCCCGGACCCGGAGTTCACCCTGCACGCGTTCCGCAAACCGCCGCGCGCCTGACGCGCCCGCCGTCTGCCGAGGCGATCCTTTTGCCGGAACGGCAACGCGGCTGGCTGAAAGCGAGGGCGCGGGGCACGCTGGCAGCGTTCCCAGGCGAGAGTGCGAGAGAGGCAGCGACGATGACGGTGACGGGGCACGGGCACGGCCACGAGCAGGGCCATGGCCACAAGCAGGACCATGGCCACGGCCACGGCCACGGGCACGGTGACATCGACTGGGCCGTCATGGCCCCCGTCCTGGAGCAGAACGCGGAGGTCACGGCCCCTGTCTACCGCGAGGTGGCGGCCTGGCTGCGGGACGTCCGCACGGTGCACGGCGGCGGCGCGGCGGAGCGGGGCGACGACCCGGCCCTGATCGTCGACGCGGGCAGCGGCCCCGGCGTCGTGTCCTGTCTGCTCGCCGAGGCGTTCCCCGCGTCCCGGGTGATCGCGGCGGACCCCGAGGAGGCGCTGCTCGCCCGCGCGGCCGCCCGCGCGACCCGCCTCGGCCTCGCCGGCCGGGTCGGCACCCACCGCGCCGAACTGCCCGGCGGGCTCGGCGAGCTGGCGCCCGCCGACCTCATCTGGGCGGCCCGCTCCGTGCATCACGTCGGCGACCAGGTGGCCGCGCTGACCGCCCTCGCGGAGCGGCTCGCGCCCGGCGGTGTGCTCGCCGTCCTCGAAGGCGGCCTCGCGCCGCGCAGCCTGCCGCGCGACTTCGGCGTCGGCCGCCCCGGACTCCAGGCCCGCCTGGACGCGGCCAACGAGGAGTGGTTCGCGCGGATGCGGGCGGACCTGCCGGGCGCCAAGGAGACGACGGAGCACTGGCCCGCGCTGCTCACGGCCGCCGGGCTGCGGCACGTGGCGACGCGCAGCTTCCTGCTCGATCTGCCCGCGCCCCTCGACGACGCGGCCCGCGCCCATGTCGTCGCGACCTTCGAGCGCTACCGCGAGTTCGCCGCCGCGCCCGACTCCACCGCGGGCCTCGCCCCCGACGACCTCGCCGCCCTGGACCGCCTCCTCGACCCGCAGGACGAGGAGAGCCTGCACCGCCGCGCCGACCTGTACCTCCTGACGGCCCACACGGTCCACGTGGCGACGGCACGCTGACGCGCCCCGCGCGGTCGCCCCCGGCTCCCTTCGGGGGCGCTACTCCCGCAGCTCTTCGAGCCGCACCAGCGCGTCCCGCACCGCCTCCCGCTCCGCCTCCGTGAGCGCGATCCCCGCGGCCCGGTCGAGGAGCCTCGCCGCGAGGGCGTCGTCGCCGACCCGCTGGGCGATGTCCCCGCGCAGCACGAGCAGCCGCACGTGCTGCGCGGGGGTGGGCTGTTCGTCCTCCAGGGCGAGGGCGCGGTCGATGACCTTCGCGGCGCCCGGCAGGTCCTCCTTGGAGTCCACGAAGACGTCCGCGACGTGCAGCGCCCGCGCGAAGGTCTCCTTGGGCGCGGCCCTGTGCCCCTGGTCCTCGCTGATCGGCCTGCCGACGCGGATGCTGTTCCCGGCCGGGTCGGTCATCAGGAACTGCCGTACTCCGTACGACATGTCCTTCAGCGGCCCCATGCGCGGCAGCCCCCGGCGCGGGATCCTCCCGTACGCCGCCTTCAGGCCCGCCCGGAAGTCCGCGTACAGCGTGTCCACGTCGTCCGTGAGGATGTAGCAGCCCGAGATCGACTCGGCGGGGTCGTACTCCTTCATCCCGAAGAACTGAAGCTCCACGGCGCCGCGTTCGACCACGGCGTACGCGTACGGGCTCTTCTGGAGGTACGTCGTCTCGAACCCGAGCGCGGTGTAGAAGTCGACGACGGGCTGGATGGTCCGGCAGGGCAGCAAGGGAATGGTTTTCTCGGCCATGACCGTCATCCTAGTCAAAGTTGAATAGAGGGAGTGAGGGGTTGACGCCGGGCAGCTCGACGCATGTGTGGCGCGCACGTGTTGACCGCATGTGTGCGGGGGGAGGACGGTGTATCGACCGAGGGGGGGGTCGCACATGTCGCAGGGGCTTTTGCGCTGGGAGTCCGACGAGGGGCCGGTCGTCGTGGAGGTGGACACCCGGGACCCCGGGTACCAGTCCGTCGCGCGCGGGGTGGGCGCGCCCGGCGGGGTGCGGGACGTGGAGGAGCGGTTCGAGACGGCCCTGTCCCAGGTGCGCGGCGCCGCCCTGTCCGCGCTGCGCACGTTCCGCACGAAGGCGGTCGACGCCGACGAGATCTGCCTGGAGTTCGGGGTGAAGCTCAGCGCCGCCGCGGGCGCCGTCATCGCCAAGACGGCCGCCGAGGGGCACTTGACCGTCAAGCTGCGGTGGGCGCGCGGGGAGGGCGGGACACAGGACGAGCGGTGAGCGCCGCCGTGCAGTGCTGGCGCGCGAGGATCGGCGGTGCGGACGGAGCGGCCCTCGGCGCCGGGCTCCTGGTCGACCGCACGCGGCTCGTCACCTGCGCCCACGTCGTCCAGGGCCGCCCCGAGGTGTCCGTGACGCTGCCGGGGCTCGCGGACACCCTGCCCGCACTCGCGGGCGGACTGCCCGCGACGGTGACGTGGCGCGGCGACTGGCGGCGCCCGGGGGACCCCGGCGACATCGCCGTCGTCGAACTGGCTCAGCCGCTGCCGTCCGCCGTCGCGCCCTGCGTGTTCGCGCCGGCCGACGCGCTGTGGCCGGTCGCGGGCGACGCCCGCGCCGCCACCCGTGAACTGCGCGCCCTCGGCTTCCCCGACGGGCACGAGGCACAGGGCGCGTACGTCACGCTGCGCACCAGCGGGGACCGCACGCTCGGCCCCGAGTGGCAGGAGATCGAGGTCGAACAGGCCCATCTGCGCCGCCTCGACGAGGGGTTCAGCGGCGCGGCCGTGTACGACCCGGGGACCGGGCACGTCGTCGGCATGGTCACCGACGCCGTGCTGCACGGCGACCACGCCGGGTACATCGGCCGCATGATGCCCCTGCGTACCATCCGCAGGCACTGGGAGGGCCTGGACGACCTCCTCGACCTCGACTGGCTCGCACGGGACGCGCGGTGCGCGCTGCGCGCCCTGCTCGAAGGCGTCAAGCCGGGCGTCGGCCTCGAACACGTCGTGCGCGCGGCCTTCCCGACGTTCCGGCGCCCGCTGCCGCCGTTCCCCTCCACCTGGGCGGCCGTCCGCTACGTCGGCGAGTACGTCTCCGGCCACGACCGGCTGCTGCGTCTGCTCACCGCCCTCGTGCCGCACCTGCCCGACGGCACCGCCACCGCCGTGGAGGACTGGATGCGCGGCCGCCTCGACGGCTACGAACCGGGCACGACGCGCCACGGCCGCCCCCGGCAGCCGCGCGCCGGGCAGTCCGGCACGGTCAGGACCGGATCGGTGATCGTACGGCTCGACCCCGTCACCCGGGGCGCACGGCTCGAACTGACCGTGATCACGGCCGTCGACGGGACGGCGGTCGCCGGCACGGCCACCGAGCGGATCCGCCGCGACCAGGTGCGCGCCAAGGTCGAGGCGGTGCTCGCGGCCCAGGCACGGCTGCTCCACGACTGCGACTGGATGCTGGAGTTCGTGGTCCCGCAGGGCCTGATGCACCTGCCCTACGAGGAGTGGGAGCTGCGCGAGCCGGGCGCGTCCCGGCCGCGCCCGCTCCGGACCGTGCCCGTCGTCGTCCGCCACGTGGAGCGCCTGAAACCGCTGACCGTCACCCATCTGACCCGTGAGCGCTGGCGCACGGTGCGGGCCCGCGGCGAGACCCGGCCGGTGCCCGTCGCCTGCGCGCTGGGCTTCGGCTACGAGGAGTTCTACGGCTGGTTCGACGCCGAGGAGGACCTGTGCGCCCTCGCGTACGCCACCCACCCCGCGGAGGACGGACTCGCCGCGGCCCTCGACACCGGTGTGCCGATCATGCTGTGGCGGCGGTCCGCGTGCTGCGAGGGCAGGACCGGCGTGTGCACCTCGGACACGTTCCTGGAACGGCTGACCACGGCCGTCGGCACGAGCCACCCCGACCGGCTGCCCGTCGAGGTCATGCGGCTGCGCAAGGAGGCCCACTCCCCGTACACGGGCGACGCCGACCACTGCGGGCGGCGCCTCACGCTGTTCTGGGACGACCCCGCACGCATCCCCGATCCGCCGCTGGCCATGGGCGTACCGGGCGCCTGAGGCGCCGTGCCCCCGCGGCCGGCAAGCACAGGAGGAACCGCCATGCCGCCGACACCTCCCACCCCTGCGACACCGCCCACGCCACCCGCCTCGTCGGCATCATCGCCGCCGTCCCCCGACCCGCCGTCCCCTGGGCCGTCCGCTTCCGGGTCGTCGTCTCCTGGGCCGTCCGCTTCCGGGTCGTCGTCTCCTGGGCCGTCCGCTTCCGGGTCGTCGTCTCCTGGGCCGTCCGCCTCCGGGCCGTCGTCTCCTGGGCCGTCCGCTTCCGGGTCGTCGTCTCCTGGGCCGTCCGCCTCCGGGTCGTCGTCCCCTGAGCCGTCCGTCCGCGACGCGTCGTCCCCCGGCCCGTCCGCCGTCGACCCGTCCGGCGCCGAGCCGCCCGGCGCCGGGTCGCCACCTGCCGTGCCGTCCGGCGGCGATCGGTCCAGCGGTGATCCGTCCGCCGTCGGGCCGACCGGTGCCGAGCCGTCCGGAGCCGGGCCGTCCGGTGCCGAGCCGTTGCTGACGTCCTGGCAGATCTACTCCGGCAGCCGCCGCCCGCACGACGGCGTCGACCGGCTCCCCGCGCCGCCGCCCTGGCGGACCTTCACCGGCGGCCCGCCCCTGCGCACCCCGCAGGGCGACAGCGGCAACCAGCACGCCGCCGTCAGCTACCGGCCGGGCAAGGACGCCGTCCGCCAGGTCAACGCCGCCCTCTATCTGCGCAGGCCGCTGCTCGTGACCGGCGCACCCGGCACCGGCAAGTCGTCCCTCGCCTACGCCGTCGCCCACGAACTGCGTCTGGGCAGAGTCCTGCACTGGCCGATCACCAGCCGCGTCACCCTGCGGGACGGGCTGTACGCCTACGACCCGCTGACGCGTCTGTACGCCGCCGAGCGGGCGCGGCCCGGCGGAACCGGTCCGCAGCCGGACGACATCGGCGACTTCCTGCGGCTCGGCCCGCTCGGCACCGCCCTGCTGCCCTACGAACGACCACGCGTCCTGCTCGTCGACGAGATCGACAAGAGCGACATCGACCTCCCCAACGACCTGCTCACCATCTTCGAGAAGGGGTCGTACGAACTCGTCGAGCTGGCCCGCCGCGCGGAGCCCACCGCCAGGGTGATGACCGCCGACAGCACCACCGACCGCGTGGAGATCCGCGACGGCACCGTCACCTGCCGCGCCTTCCCCTTCATCGTGATGACGAGCAACGGCGAGCGCGAGTTCCCGCCCGCCTTCCTGCGCCGCTGCGTGACCGTGGACCTGAAGCAGCCCGCGGGCGTGGACGAGCTGACCGCCATCGTCCGTGAACACCTCGGCGGAGTCGTCGGCGCCGGCGAGGGGCGGCAGGACGACGCGCTCCCCGAAGGCGTACGACGGGTCGTCCAGCGGTTCTTCGAGCGGCGCGGCGGCGGTCTGCTCGCCAACGACCAGCTCCTGAACGCCATCTACATGTGCCACCACGCGTCGTTCACCGAGCGCCCGGAGACCGTGGAGGAGCTGGCGGACCAGGTCATGCCGTATCTGAGTTCCGAACCCACCCGGTCCGATGACGCTTGAGCGGCTCCAGGCCGCCCTCGCGGAGCTGGGGCCGCCGGTCACGCCCCTGGAGCTGGCGGAGATGGTGTGGCTGGCCGAACGCCTGCCACCGCCCGCGGGTACGGGTGCGGAAGGGGACGCCGAAGGGCGGCCGGTGTCCGGCGGGGCGCCCGGCGCGGGGCCGCGCGGAGGCCCGGGGCACTCGGGCCTGCACCGCCGCGGCTCCGGTGCGGAGGGGCGGCGCGCCGACGACGCGGTGGACGGTGCGGGGGAGACGGGCGACGGTGCGGGGTCGGGAGCGGGCACGGGGGCCGGCGCGGCCGAAGGCGGCGGACCCGGAGCCGATGCGTCCGGAGCCGGTGCGCCCGGGGGCGGTGCGACCGGAGTCGATGTGCCCGGTCCCGGATCGTCCGCCTCCGGGGCGGACGGTTCCGGCGCGGACGGGCGCACCGCCCTGCATCTGCCGCACGGCACCCCGCACCCCGGCAGCGACGCCGACGACGTCCTCGTACCCGCCCCGCAGGCCCTGCGCCACGAACTGGCCATCCAGCGCGCCCTGCGCCCGCTGAAACGCCGGGTCCCCGACCCGCGCCGCCGCATCCTCGACGAGCAGGCGACGGCGGAGCGCGCCGCCCGCAGGGCCGGGGCGCGCCCCTTCGCCTCCTTCGCGCGCGTCGCGCCCGTCGCGCCCGTCCTGGTTCCCGCGACCGACCGGCTCCTGAGCCTCGCCCTCGTCGTCGACATCGGCCCCTCGATGAGCGTGTGGCTCCCCCTGGTAGGGGAGTTGCGCGACGCCATGCACCGCACCGGTGCCTTCCGGGACGTCCGCGTCTGGCACCTCGTCGACGTGCCGGGCCGCGTCGGGCTGCGGATCTCGGCCAAGGGGCCCGCGATGGCGCCCGCGGCCGTGGTCGACCCGACCGGACGCCAGGTCGTCCTCGTCCTCAGCGACTGCTCGGGGCCGCACTGGTGGGGCGGGCGTGCGGGCCCCGCGCTACACCTGTGGGCGCGGCGCGGCCCCACGGCCGTCCTGCAACCGCTGCCCGAACGTCTCTGGCGGCGCACCGCCGCCCCCGCCGTGCCCGGCCGGGCGATCGCCTCCCGCGCGGGCGCCCCCAACACGGCACTGCGGTTCGCGCCCCACGACGGCCGGGTCCGTGCCCCCGGGGGCACGCTGCCCGTGCCGGTCCTCGAACTGTCCCCGGACTGGCTCGGGGACTGGGCGGGGCTCGTCATGGCCGTGGGCGACCGCCGCCGCGACACGGCCGTCACCCACGTCCGCGCGGACACCGTCCCGCACGGGCGGCCCCTCGCCGACGAGAGCGACCTGCCGATCACCGAACGCGTCCTGCGCTTCCAGGCCGCCGCCTCGCCCACGGCCGCCGAGCTCGCCGCGCACATCGCCCTCTCGGTGCCCGCGCTGCCCGTCATGCGGCTGATACAGCAGCGCGTGACGCCCGGGTCGCGGCCGAGTGACCTCGCCGAGGTGCTGCTCAGCGGGCTGCTCGAACCCGTGGAGCCGGAACGGGGCCTCTACCGGTTCGTGCCCGGCGCACGGGCCGCCCTCCTCGGCACCCTGCCCCGCCCCGAGTCCCTCGCCGCCGCCGACCTGCTGCACCGTATCGGCCGGGAGATCGAGACCAGGGCGGGCTCGGCGGCCCGCACCTTCCGCGCCGTCGTCCCGGTCGCGGCCGGCACGGGCACCCGCGGCCTCGGCGCCCCCGGCGAACCGTTCGCGCTGGTGAGCGAGGAGGCGTTGGAGGTGCTGCTGGTGCGGGCGACTCCGCTGCGGGCGGGTGGGCGGCACGAGGCGCCGGGGCCGCCGGGGCCGCCGGGGCCCGCAGTGCCGTCGGTGCCCCCGGCGTCCCCGGCGATCCCGGGGGCCTCGGTACCCCCGGGGATCGCGGAAGCGGCGGGGGAGGAGAGGGAAGCCCTGTGGGCACTGCCCCCGGCAGCCTCGGTGACCTGCCCGCGCGGCCTGACGAACCGGCCGCCGCGTGAGCTCCTCGTGGGCCGGGTGCGGGAACTGGCCGTCCTGGAGGGCACGTTCTCCTTGGCGTCCCGCGCCGAGGGCCCGGCCACGGTGGTCGTGACCGGGGTGGCAGGTGTGGGCAAGACGGCGCTCGCCGCGCACTGGGCGGCGGGCGTCGCGCGCGGCGGCGCGGCGCGTCCGGTGTGGTGGGTGCGGGCGCAGTCGCAGGAGACGATCGCCGAGGACCTCGCGCGGCTGACGCACGCCCTGCTGGGGGAAGACGACACCCCCCTGCCGGATCCCGCGCGAGTTTCCCGCGCGGCGGAGTGGGCGATCGGATGGCTCGCAGCGCACCACGGCTGGGTACTCGTCCTGGACGACGCCAAGGGGCTGAGCGAGGAGGACGGCGGGGCCGCGGGGCTCGACGCCGCGCGGGGTACGGGTACTGCCGGCAGTTGCGACGACGCCGAGGGCCAGGGTGCTGCCGAGGGGCTGGGCGGTACCGGGGGTGGGGGTGCTGCCGACGGGCTGGGCGGCGGTATGGGGCTGGGTGCCGCCGAGGGACACGACCCTGCCGACGTGCCCGGGGCCGCCCAAGGCCCCGCCGGCACCGGCAGCCCAGGCGCCTCGGGCGAACCTGGTGCCGCACACGAGTCGGACGTCGCACAGGCACCGAGCGCCGCACAGGCGTCGGATTCGGCACAGGCGTGGGGCGCCGCACACGAGTCGAGTGCCGCACAGGCACTGGGCGCCGCACACGAGCCGCGCATCGCACACGAGCCGCGCACCGCCCACGAGCCGCGCACCGCACACGCCCCGGACGCCGCACACGCACCCGGCGCCGGGCCCAGCTCCGGCCCCGGCGGGCCCAGCTCCGGCCCCGGCGGGCCCAGCCCCGGCCCCGGCCCCGGCGGGCCCAGCCCCGGCCCCGGCGGGCCCAGCCCCGGCCCCGCCGAGCCCAGCCCCGGCCCCGCCGAGCTCAGCGGCATCGCGCAGCTGCTGCGGCGGCTCGGCAGCGGTGGGCGTGTGCTGATCACCGCGCGGTACGCCGGGGGGTGGGACGGGGAGGTCATCGACCTCGGTGTGCTCGATCTGCCCGAGGCCGTCGAGCTGTTCCGGATCCGTACGGGCGGCGGCGCGGCGCCGGACGCCGTCTCCCTGCTGTGCGAGGAACTCGGCTGTCTGCCGCTCGCGGTGACGAGGGCGGCCACCACCGTCACCGAGAGGGGCGTCCCCCTCGCCGAGTACCGGACCCACCTCGCCCACCGCAGGAGCGAGGTCCTCGAAGCCGACGCGGCGCGTGACGAGGCAGCCCGCAAGGGCGGCGGCGACGGCGCCGGCGGGCAGGACGAGGTCACGGCCCGGCTGCGGGCCGCGGTGCGCGCCGTCGACGATCCGCTGGCGACCCGCATCCTGAACGCCCTGGCCTGGTTCGCCCCGGCCCCCGTACCGTACTTCGTCCTCTCCGGGATGGCGAAGGACCGCGAGGTGGCCCGCGCCGTGCGGAGGCTGCTGAGCCACGGCCTGCTCACCCGGGACGGGGCCACCCTGCGGATGCGCCGCCGGGTGCAGGCCGTGCTGCGCGCTCCGGAAGCCGCCCGGCCGCCGCATGGCGCGCCGCCCGGCCCGCCGCCGGACCGGGCGGCGACCCGAGAGGCCCGGATCGAGGCCACCGCCTGCCTGGCGGCGACGCTTCCCGGTGACGCCGACGACCCCGCGAACTGGCCGCGCTGGAGTCAACTGCTCCCGCACATAGAGGAGTTGATGAAGTGCGTGCCACCCGGTGAGGACACCGAACACTTCGCCTCCGTGCTCGCGGAGGCAGCGGGGTTCGTCATCGGGCAGGGCGGCACCGACCGGGGCCTCGCCATGCTGCGGCGCGCCGTGGAGGGGCGGCGGCGCATCTTCGGCGAGCAGGATCCGCGGACCCTCGCGGCGGTGGAGCGGCTCGGGACCGCGTACCGCGACGCCGGCCGTCCCGAGGAGGCCGCCGAGGAGTACCGCAGGACGCTCGCCGTACTGGCCGGTCCGCGGGAGCGGGCGTACGGCGACGTCCTGTCGCTGCGGCTGCAACTGGCCGCCGCCTACCGGGAGTCGGGCGATGCCGTACGGGCCGGGCGGGAGTTCGCCGACGCCCACGCCCTCGCCGCGGCGACGCTCGGCGAGGAGGACCCGCGCACCCTGCTCGCGCGGGCGGGCGTCGCGGGCTCCGCCCTCGCGGCCGGAGCGCCCCGCTCCGCCGCGCCCCTGTTCACGGACATGATCGAGGTGTGCGTACGGACGCTGGGGGCGGCCCACACGTTCACGCTCGCTGTTCGCGGCGAGCTGATCGCCGCGCTGCTCGCGGCGGGGGAGCCGGAGCGGGCCGCGCTGGCGGCGGAGGACGCCTACGCCGACTGCGTGAGCCTGCTCGGGGCAGGCCACGCCGACACGCTGCGCGCGGGCGAACGACTCACCGAGGCGCGACGGGCCTCGGGCGGGCCCCCGCCGGTCGGGTGACGTCGGTCGGGTGACGCGGGTCGGGTGACGCGGGTCGGTGAAAGCGACCGGCCCGCGCCGACCCCGTGAGGGGCCCGCGCGGGCCGGTCGCCCGCCCGGGGGTCGGCCGGTCGCCGACCCGGAGGGACTACGCCATCTGTGCCGGGTCCGGGCCGAGGCGCCGGTCCTCGTTCAGGGCGCTGATCGCGGCCATGTCCTCGGGATCGAGCTCGAAGCCGAAGACGTCGATGTTCTCCTTGATGCGGGACGGGGTCACCGACTTCGGGATGACCACGTTCCCGAGCTGGATGTGCCAGCGCAGCACGATCTGCGCGGGCGTGCGCCCGTGCTTCTGGGCGATGGCGACGATCGCCGGGACCTCCAGGAGGCCCTTGCCCTGGCCGAGCGGCGACCAGGCCTCCGTGGTGATGCCCTGCTGGGCGTGGAACTCACGGGAGGCGTGCTGCTGGAGGTGGGGGTGCAGCTCGATCTGGTTCACCGCCGGGACGACCGACGTGGCGTCGATGAGGCGCTCCAGGTGTTCCGGAAGGAAGTTGGAGACGCCGATCGCCTTGGCGCGGCCGTCGGCGAGGATCTCCTCGAAGGCCTTGTACGTGTCGATGTAGGCGTCCTTGGCCGGGACCGGCCAGTGGATCAGGTACAGGTCGACGTAGTCCAGGCCCAGCTTGGCCAGCGAGGCGTCGAACGCGCGCAGGGCCGAGTCGCGGCCGTGCTCGGTGTTCCAGAGCTTCGTCGTGACGAAGAGCTCCTCGCGGGCGACACCGGATCCGGCGATGGCCTTGCCGGTGCCCGCCTCGTTCTCGTAGGCGGCGGCCGTGTCGATGCTGCGGTACCCGGCCTCCAGCGCCGTCGCCACGGCCTGCTCCGCCTCGTCGTCGGGCACCTGCCAGACGCCGAAGCCGAGCTGCGGCATCTCGGTGCCGTTGTTCAGGATGATCGGGGGGACCTTGCTCACGAGCTCTCGATCCTTATACGTCGTCGGGTGGTACACCCATGGTCAACGATCAGAGGCCGTTGTGCATTCCTGGGAAGCCGTGCCGCATTCCCGGCGTGGCGTTGCCGCCGTGCGGCCCCCGGAGAATGGCTGGATATAGGTCCGTCCGTGTCGGTCGATCGGTCCGAACCATTGACCGCGTCTCCGCATGGCGCAACGCTGTTGCACGTCACTGAACGCAGGCCATCCATGTGAACACCCTATGTATCTGTGGAGCGTTCCGTATCAGTGGCTCCTGAACCCCCACTTTTTCAGGAAGGCAGGACACGCACATGAACACTCAGCAGGAGACCCCGGAGGCCGTCCCCGTCGGCCGCGTCGGCCCCTCCGGCCCCGGAGCCCCGGAAGGCGACCCCGGTACGGGCTGGCAGTCGCCCGGGTACACGGTCGTCGAGACCTCGCTGGAGGTCACCGCCTACCGCCTCGCCGACCGGTAGACCGGCCCCATGCTGCTGCAGGTGCTCGGCACCGCGGCGGGCGGTGGGCTCCCCCAGTGGAACTGCGCGTGCCCCGGCTGTGCCGGGGCACGCGCCCACCCCGAACGCCGCCGCAGGCACGCCTGTCTCGCCCTTCGCGCGGGCCCGGACCGCTGGTACGTCGTCAACGCCACCCCCGACATCGGCGAGCAGATCGAAGGGTGCCCGGACCTGCTGCCCGCGCCCGGACCCGCCGCCGACACCCGCCGCTCGCCGCTCGCCGGCGTCGTCCTCACGGACGCCGAACTCGACCACACCCTCGGCATCGCCCGGCTGCGCGAGGCCCGCGACGGCTTCGACGTGCTCGCCACCGCCCCGGTGACCGGGGCCGTCCGCGACCGCCTCGGCCTCGGCGCCGTGCTCGGGCCGTACACGAAGGTGCGCTGGCGCGAGCTCACCGGCACGGCGCGGGAACTGGACGACGGCTCGACCGTAACGGTGTCCGCCGTTCCGGTTTCGGCCAAACGCCCCCGCTACGCCGCGGGCACCGGCCCCGAGGCGCCCGTCTGGTCCGTCGCCCTGCGCCTGTGCGACACCGCCGGCGGCCGCACCGTCCTGTACGCCCCGGCCCTCGCCGCCTGGACCGACGCCTTCGAGGCCGCCGCACGCGAGGCCGACGTCCTCTTCGTCGACGGCACCTTCTGGGACGACGAGGAGCCCCGGCGGTCCGGCTTCGGCACGGACACGGCGACCGGCATGGGCCATCTGCCCGTCACCGGCCCCGGCGGCACCGCCGACCGCCTCGCCCGGCTGCCCGGACGGTGCCTCTACACCCACCTGAACAACACCAACCCGCTCGGCGACCCGGGCGCCGAGCAGCACCGTCACCTCGCCGACCTGGGGCTCGAAGTCGCACGGGACGGGATGGTGATCGAGCTGTGAGCACGACCGCGGACACCCCCGCGACGGCCCCCGTGCCCGCGGAAGCCGCACCTCCCACGCCCGCCGCGCCCCCCGGCGTCCCCTGGACCCCCGACGAGCTGACCGACCGCCTGCGTGCCGTCTCCGTCGAGCGCTATCACGACCGCCACCCCTTCAACGTACGCATGCACGAAGGCACCCTGACCCGGGCCGAGCTGCGTCGCTGGATCGTCAACCGCTTCCACTACCAGCGGCACATCCCCGTCAAGGACGCCCTGATCCTCGCCAAGTTCGACGACCCCGCGCTGCGCAGGAGCTGGATGCGGCGGATCAGGGACCACGACGGCGAGCGTCCTGGTGAGGGCGGTATCGAGCGGTGGCTGCGGCTCGGCGAGGCGGCGGGCATCGCGCGCGAGGAGCTGACGGACGCCTCCCGGGTGCTGCCCGGGGTGCGGCTCGCGGTGGACGGGTACGTCAACTTCTGCCGGCTGCGGCCCGCGCTCGACGCCGTCGCGGCCTCCCTCACCGAACTGTCCGCGCCGGACCTGATGCGGACCCGCATCGCCGCGTTCGAGCGGCACTACCCGTGGATCGACGCGGACGGCCTGACCTACTTCCGCGGCCGTGTCGGCCAGGGCGGCAGGGACGGGCAGGAGGCGCTCGCCCTGGTGCGCGCGTGGGCCCGTACCCGACAGGAGCAGGAGCGGGCCGTGGCCGCCCTCGCCTTCAAGTGCGACGTGCTGTGGTCGCTCCTGGACGCCGTGGACGCCGCGACCGCCGCGCCCGCCGTGGACGGAGCGCGGTCGTGAGCACGAGTGCGACGTCGACGCTGAGTCCCGGCTGGCGGCCCGTGGTCGCCCGTTCGGTCGTGTTCCGGCACGACCGGGTGCGCGGCGTCGACCTGTTGCTGCTGCCGGAGCGGGTCGTGGTGCTGCGCGGGGCGGCCGGCGGCATCGTGGCGCTGTGCGACGGCGAGCGCGACGTGGCCGCCATCGTCGCGGAACTCGCGCGCCGCCATCCGGACGCCCCCGTGGACACGGAAGTCCCCGCGTTCCTCGGGCGGCTGTACGACGAGGGGTGGCTGCGGTGACCGGCCCACCCCGTACGGGCGACACCACGCCCACCGGCCCGCGGCGGGGCGCGCCGCCGGACCCGGACCCGCCCTGGGCCCTGCTCGCCGAGCTGACCCACGGCTGCCCGCTCAGCTGCGCCTACTGCTCCAACCCGGTCGAACTGAACAGTCGGTCAGCAGAGCTGACCGCCGACGAGTGGGCGGACGTGCTGCGGCAGGCCGCGGACCTCGGTGTCGTCCAGACGCATCTGTCGGGCGGCGAACCGCTGTTGCGCCGGGATCTGCACCGGATCGTGGCCGCCGCGGACGGGGCGGGCATCCACACCCAGCTCGTCACCAGCGGGGTCTCCCTGCACGAGGACCGCGTCGCCGGGCTCGTCGAGGCGGGGCTGCGCAGCGTCCAGCTCTCCGTACAGCACCCCGAACCGGGCCGCGCCGCGCTCATCGCGGGCGCCCGCGCGAGCCGGGCGAAGGAGCGCGCCGCCCGGCTCGTCCGCGAGGCGGGACTGCCGCTCGGCCTCAACGCCGTCCTGCACCGCGCCAACCTCGACGCCCTGGAGGCCCTGGTGGACCTCGGCCTGGCCTGGGGCGCCGACCGGATCGAGCTGGCCAACACCCAGTTCTACGGCTGGGCGCTGCGCAACCGCGACGCGCTGCTCCCCGACCCGGGGCAGGTCGCGCGCGCCCGGCACACCCTGGAGCGCCTGCGGGCCGAACTCGCCGGGCGCATGGAGCTGGTCTGGGTCGCGCCGGACTACGTCGACGCCACCGCGAAGCCCTGCATGGGCGGATGGGGCGCGATCTCCCTGACCGTCACCCCGGACGGCACGGCGCTGCCCTGCCCGGCCGCCGCGGAACTGCTCGGCGCCGACGCCCCGTCCGTCCGTGACCGGCCGCTCGACTGGATCTGGCGGTCCTCGCCCGCGTTCACCCGCTACCGCGGCGAGGACTGGATGCGCGAGCCCTGCCGCTCCTGCGAGCTGCGCGCCGTCGACTTCGGCGGCTGCCGCTGCCAGGCCTTCGCCCTGACGGGCGACGCCGCCCGCACGGACCCCGCCTGCCACCGCTCGCCCGACCACGGCCTGGTGCGCGAGCTGGTCGAGGCCGCCCGCGGCCCGGCGACGCCGGACACCTACGTCTACCGCGAACCCGCACCGTCCGACCGCACACGAGCACCCCAGGAAGCACGGCCGCCCCAGCAGGCGGACCCCGGAAAGCAGAGGTGAGCGAGCGATGACGCCCTCCCGGAGGACCGTGCTGGCCGTGGCACTCGGCACGGCCGCGGCGGGAGTGCCGGGCACCGCCGCCGCCGCGGGTCCCGCGGTCCCGCCGGCGCGGACCGCCGCCCCCGCCGCCTGGCGGTTGCGCTGGGCGCCGTCCGCCCGTGACGTCGGCCTGCGCGCCTTCGAGACGCTGGAGGACGACCGCGCCCACTCCCACCCCTCGGCGGGCCCGCACATATCCGTCGACGGCGACGCCTACCGCTTCACGATGCACACCGTCGACCGCGACACCAGCGGCGACCGGCAGCGCCAGGAGGTCACCGGCTGCCGCACCGGCGACTCCTTCCTGACGTGGCGGCGGGGCCAGACCTGGCGGATCACCTACCGCATGTTCCTGCCTGGTTCGCTGCGGGCGACGACGACCTTCACGCACATCATGCAGATGAAGCAGCCGGGCGACGGCGGCTCGCCGATCGTGGTGCAGTCGCTGCGCCGGGTCGACGGCAGGCAGACGATCGAGCTGAAGATCTTCGGCGGGGACGTCCTGGTCGGCCGCACCGACCTGGAGCCCCTGCACGACAAGTGGACCGACGTCGACTTCCGGATCAAGGTCGGCGACGGTTCGTCGGGGTCCGTGCGCTGGATCCTGGGGAGCGGCGGAACGACCGTCGTCGACGAGTCCCGGACCGGTGTGGACACCTTCCTCGCCGACCGCGTACGGCCCAAGTGGGGCATCTACCGCTCCCTCGGCGACACCTCGGGCTCCCTGCGGGACACGCACCTGCTCCTCACCGCCCTGCGCGGCTACCAACTCGCCTGAGCGCAGCCCGACACCCCCCACCCGGAGGTACTCATGCACGGCTCCACGAGAAGCACGCGCACGACCCGAAGGACGGTTCCGGCCGCGGTCGCCGCACTGGCGGCGGGACTCCTGGTGCACGTCCCGGCGGCCGGCGGCGCGGCGGCGGCCCCGCCCGCCCCGGCCGGTGAACCCACCGGCGTCACGACCCTGTCGACCGGCTGGACCATACCCTGGGGCACCGCCTGGCTGCCCGACGGCAAGTCCGCCCTCATCACCGAGCGCGACGGGTTCGGGGTGTGGTCGCTCGCCGCCGACGGCTCGGGGAAGAAGCAGGTCGGCAAGGTGCCCGAGGCCCAGACCACGGGCGGCGAAGGCGGCCTGATGGGCATCGCCGTCGACCCCCAGTGGGCCGACAACCACCATGTGTACGTCATGCACACCGCGGCCGAGGGCAACCGCATCGCGCGCATGACGTACGACGGTTCGACCCTCGGCGAGTACACGGTCCTGCTCAAGGGCATCAAGAAGGCCAGGTACCACAACGGCGGCCGGCTCGCCTTCGGCCCCGACGGGCACCTCTACGCCACCACCGGCGATGCCCAGGACCGCCCCCTCGCGCAGGACAGGAACTCCCTGAACGGCAAGATCCTGCGCATGACGAAGGACGGGAAGCCCGCCCCCGGCAACCCCTTCGGCAACCACGTGTACAGCCTCGGCCACCGCAACCCCCAAGGCATCGCCTTCGACCCGCAGGGCCGGCTGTGGGAGGCCGAGCTGGGCGACGCCTCCCGGGACGAGCTGAACCTGATCAAGCCCGGCAGGAACTACGGCTGGCCCACCTGCGAGGGCACCTGCAATGTCGCGGGGATGACCAACCCCAAGACCACCTGGGCCGTGACGCAGGCCTCCCCGAGCGGGGTGGCCGTGGTGGACGGTGCCGTCTACATGGCGGCGCTCAGGGGGCAGCGCCTGTGGCGCGTCCCGATCAACGCCGACAACGAGAACGTCGGCACGCCCAAGGCCTTCTACGTCGGGCAGTACGGCAGGCTGCGCGCCGTGACCGCGGTGCCCGGCGCCACCGCGCTGTGGCTGTCGACCACCAACGCCGACAACATGGGCGGGCAGCCGGACGGCGTGGACAAGATCCTCCGCGCCACCATCGGGTAGCCGCCGGGGTGAGCCACCCACCGGGCCGTTGGGGCGGCCCGGCGGTGGTGCCGGGGTACGCGTCGCACGCGCGCGTGGCGGCGCGTACCCCGGTCGCCCCACTCCTCAGCCGCTGCCGCTGCCGCCGTGGGCCGCAGCCTTCACAGCCGCTGCCGCCGTGCGCGTCAGCCGCTGTACAGCGCGTCCACCTCGGCCGCGTAGGCCTGCTCGATGGCCTTCCGCTTCAGCTTCAGGGACGGCGTGAGCAGGCCGTGCTCCTCGGTGAACTGGTGGGCCAGTATCCGGAAGGTGCGGATCGACTCGGCCTGGGAGACCAGGGTGTTCGCGGCCACCACGGCCCGTCGCACCTCGGTCTCCAGGTCGGGGTCGTGGACGAGGTCGCGTGCGGGCATCGACGGCTTGTTGCGCATGGCGAGCCAGTGTTCGACGGCCTCCGCGTCCAAAGTGACGAGCGCGGCCACGTAGGGCCGGTCGTTGCCGACGACGATGCACTGCGCGACCAGCGGATGGTCCCGCACCCGCTCCTCCAGCCGCACCGGCGAGACGCTCTTGCCGCCGGAGGTCACCAGGATCTCCTTCTTGCGCCCGGTGATGGTGAGATAGCCGTCCTCGTCCAGTGAGCCCAGGTCGCCGGTGGCGAGCCAGCCGTCCCGCAGCGTGGCGTCGGTCGCCTTGGTGTCGTTGAGGTAGCCCTGGAAGACATGGCCGCCGCGCAGCCACACCTCGCCGTCCTCGGCGATGTGCACGGTGGTGCCGGGGATGGCCTGGCCCACGGTGCCGTAGCGGGTGCGCTCGGGCGGATTGGCGGTCGCGGCGGCCGAGGACTCCGTCAGACCGTACCCCTCGAAGATCGTCACGCCCGCGCCCGCGAAGAACAGGCCGAGCCTGCGGTCCATGGCGGAGCCCCCGGACATCGCGTGCCGCACCCGGCCGCCCATGGCCTCGCGGACCTTCGCGTACACGAGCTTGTCGAAGACCTGGTGCTGCATGCGCAGGGCCGTGGAGGGCCCCGGGCCGGTGCCGAAGGCCTTGGCCTCCATGGCGTCGGCGTAGCGCACCGCCGCCTCCACGGCCTTGTCGAAGGGGCCCGTCCTGCCGTCCCGTTCGGCCTTGCGGCGGGCCGCGTTGAAGACCTTCTCGAAGATGTACGGCACGGCGAGCACGAACGTCGGCCGGAACGCCGCCAGGTCGGGGATCAGCGCGGCGGCGTTGAGGCTCGGCTGATGGCCGAACTTCACCCGGGCCCGCACCGCCGCGATCTGCACCATCCGGCCGAAGACGTGCGCGAGCGGCAGGAACAGCAGGGTCGAGGGCTCGTCGCCGCGCCGGCCGCGGAACACCGGCTCCCAGCGCTCGACGAGCGTGTCCACCTCGAACATGAAGTTCGCGTGGCTGAGCACACAGCCCTTGGGGCGCCCCGTGGTGCCCGAGGTGTAGATGACGGTGGCGACGGAGTCCGGCGTCACCGCGCGGCGGTGCCGGTGCACCACCTCGTCGTCCAGGTCGCGCCCGGCCTCGACGAGTTCGCCCACCGCGTCGCCGTCGAGCTGCCAGAGGCGGCGCAGGTGCGGAAGCCGGTCGACGACCGAGCCGATCGTCATCGCGTGGTCCTCGTGCTCGACCATCGCCGCCGTCACCTGCGCGTCGTGCAGCATCCACAGGACCTGGTCCGCAGACGACGTCGGATACACGGGTACGACCTGCGCCCCCACGGTCCACAGGGCGAAGTCGAACAGCGTCCACTCGTAGCGGGTGCGGCACATGATGGCGACGCGGTCGCCGAACCGGACGCCCTGGGCGAGCAGCCCCTTGGCGAGCGCCAGGACATCGTCGCGGAACCCGGCGGAGGTCATGTCCTGCCAGACGCCGTCGTGCTTGCGGCCGAGGACGACGCGGGCCGGGTCCTCGGCGGCATGGTCGAACACGACGTCGGCAAGACCGCCCACCCGTGGCGCCGACGCCATGGGAGGGTTCGTGAACTCGCGCAATGGTGCTCCTTGTGGCGCTCCGCACAGCGCCGGTGACGGTACCCCACCCCGTTCCGGTCCGGGAGGGGGTGGGAAGCGCCCCAACAGGGACGATCGTCACAGGTCAGCGGTCCAAATGCGGCCACAAGGGTAAGGGCGGGACACATTACTGACGGATGAGTAAGTTTCGGTGCCGTAATCTCCACCGAATCTGTACGCGGCAGTTACCCCTGGGGTTGCTTCCCCGGGGTCCGCACGGCGGGCGCCGAGGGTGTCTGACCTGCGACGGGTGCCGATTTGGTCCGGACCATCAGAAGGACCGCGAGGCCCGCCGCGAGCCCCACCGCACCGGCCGTGAGGGAGGCCCCGTTGAGGCCTGCCGCGAACGCCTCCCGCACGTCGTGCCCGGACACCGTGGAGTGCAGTGCGGCGGCCCCGCCCCCGGCCGCCGTGTGCGCCGCGTCGTGGCCGAGGGCGTCCTGCATCCGCGAAGTCAGGACCGTGCCGAACCCGGCCACGCCGAGCGCGTACCCGAGCTGCCGGAAGGTGTTCACCGCGCCGCCCGCCATGCCCGCGTTCTCCTGCGGCACCGCGGCGAGCGCCGCCCCCGCGAGCCCCGGCGAGACCAGGCCCGTACCGATGCCCGCGAGCGTCAGGCCGGGCACCAGGGCGGGCCACGACGACCCGGCGTCGAGGACCGCCGTCGCCAGGCAGCCCGCGCCGATCAGGAGCAGCCCGCCACCGATCACGTACCGCGGGGAAGCCCCGTGCAGCAGCCGCCCGCCGACCGCCGCCACCACGAACGCCGTCGCCGCGAGCGGCAGGAGCACCAGGCTGCCGCGCACCGGGCTCATCCCGAGCACCGTCTGGAGCCAGATCGAGAAGTACGGGATCACACCGAACGCCGCCGCGTTGTACCCGATCGCGCCGAGCAGGATGCCCGTGAACGCGGGCTTGCGCAGCAGCCGCAGATCGATGAGCGGATGCGCGGCACGCCGTTCGACGACCACGAAGGCGATCAGCGCGAGCGCCGCCACCGCGAGCGTCACCCCGGTGCGCGCCGAGGTCCACCCCACGGTCGACGCCCGCACCCCGGCATACGTCAGCGCCCCCGCGAACAGCGCGAACGTCGTGGTGCCCGCCCAGTCCACGCGCCGCGCCGACGACCCCTCGGCCCGCGCGGGCTCCGGTATCACCCGCAGCGTCAGCCACACCGCGGCCACACTCACCGGCAGGTTCACGAAGAAGATCCACCGCCAGCCGGGCCCCGCCGTGAGCAGCCCGCCGACGACCGGGCCGAGGGCCGCCGCGCCGCCGCTGACCGCGCCCCACACGCCGAGCGCCAGCGAGCGCTGCCGCCCCTGGTAGGCGGCGCCGAGCAGCGGCAGCGTCGTCGCGAACATCGCGGCGGCGCCGAGCCCCTGGACGGCGCGCGCCGCCACCAGGACCTCCGCGTTCGACGCGAGCCCGCAGCCGAGCGACGCGAGCGCGAACACCACCGTGCCCGCCACCTGTGTCCGGCGCCGCCCGATGACGTCGGCGGCGGCGCCGACGCCGAGCAGCAGCGCGGCGAGCGCCAGGGCGTAGCCGTCGATGACCCACTGCAGATCGCTCAGCGACGCGTCCAGGGCCCGCGCCATGTCGGGCAGCGCCACCACCACGATCGTCACGTCCAGCAGCAGCATGAAAGTGCCCAGGCACACCGCGGTCAGCGGCCCCCATGTGCGCATGATCGTTCCCCTCTTTCCTCTCGGTTCCGTTCGACGCCGTACGATCCGTCGGGGGCGGACGATCGCGGTGGCCGGCGGGCGGGTACCGTCCGAATCCGACATCAGAAGGGCGGCAGGCGATGGAAAGCCACACCCCGGGCCCGGTGGACGACCTGGATCTGAAGCTGCTCCAGGCCCTGGAGACCGACGGGCGCGCCTCCTTCAGCAGGATCGGCGCGGTGCTCGGTGTCTCCGACCAGACGATCGCCCGCCGCTACCGGCGGCTCACCGCCGAGGGCGGCCTGCGCGTGGTGGGTCTGCGCAACGCCGAGCGCCTCGGCCGCGACCACTGGATGCTGCGGCTGCGCTGCGCGCCCGACTCCGCCACGACCATCGCGAACGCGCTCGCCCGCCGCCCGGACACCTTCTGGGTGGGCCTGACGTCCGGTGGCACCGAAGTGGTCTGCCTGACCCGGCCCCGCACCCCCGGCGACCACGAGGACCTGCTGCTCGGCAAGTTGCCGCGGACGCCGAGCATCGTCGAGATCCGCGCCCACCAGCTCCTGCACACCTTCTTCGGCGGGCCCCGCGGCTGGCTCGGCAAGCTGGCCCCGCTGACCGCGGAGCAGCGCGCGGCCCTGACCCCGGACACCCCGCGGCCCGGCGCGGGACCGGCCCGGATCACACCCCGGGACGAGCCCTTGGTGGCCGCGCTCGAAGCGGACGGCCGTGCCACCTATCCGCAGCTCCAGCGCGCCACCGGCCTGTCCGAGTCCGCCGTGAAGCGGCGCCTCGGGGCGCTCCTCGCCTCGGGAGCGGTCTTCGTCGACATCGAGTACACCCCGGAGATGCTCGGATACCGCAGCGCCGCCGTTCTGTGGATCACGGCCGCGCCGGGCGCGCTGCACTCCGTGGGGCAGGCGCTCGCCGAGCACTTCGAGATCGCCTACGCCGCGGCCACCGCGGGCCCTTCGAACCTCGTCGCGACGGCCGTCGCCGCGGACACGGCGGGCCTGTACGCCTACATCAGCGGGGACCTCGGGCGCCTCGACGGGGTCCAGCACGTGGAGACTGCGCCGTTCCTGCGCCGGGTGAAGCAGTTGACGTACCGGCCGCAGCGCTGACTCGATGGCCGCGGTGCGGCCGGGCCCCGAAGGGGCGCGGGGAACTGCGCGCCCAGCCACGAAGCGCCCGCAGACGGCACCTGGAGCGCGCGGAACCGCTCACCCCCGGCCGCGCTGCAAGCGATCCCCGCCGGTGAGGATCGCCGCCGCGAGGGCGTCGGACGCGCCCCGCGCCGCCGTGTCCCGGTCGCCGTGCCGCAGCACGAAGTCCACCGAGCCGAGCTCGGGCAGCCCCGCCCGGTCGGGGAGCCGCGCAAGACCCGGCGGTACGAGGCCCCGCGAGTGCGCCATCACGCCGAGTCCCGCGCGGGCCGCGGCCACCAGCCCGCTCAGGCTGCCGCTGGTGCAGGCGACACGCCAGGGGCGGCCGTCGCGGTCCAGGGCCTCCATGGCCACCGCGCGGGTGATGCCCGGCGGCGGGTACACGATCAGGGGCACCGGCAGGGCCGGGTCGAGGCGCAGCCGGGGCGCGCCGATCCACACCAGGTCGTCGCGCCACACCAGTTCGCCGCGCGGGTCCTTCGGGCGCCGCTTGGCGAGGACCAGGTCGAGCTTGCCCGCGTCCAGGCGCTCGTGCAGCGTGCCGGAGAGTTCGACGGTCAGCTCCAGGTCCACCTCGGGGTGGCCGCGGCGGAAGGACTCCAGGATGTCGGTCAGCCGGGTGAGGACGAAGTCCTCGGAGGCACCGAAGCGCAGCCGTCCGCCGGGCCGCGCCCCGGTGAAGTACCTCGCCGCCTGCTCGTGCACCTCCAGGATGCGGCGGGCGAATCCGAGCATCGCCTCGCCCGCCTCCGTCAGCTCCACCCGGTGCGTGTCGCGGGCGAACAGCGGCCGGCCCGTCGCGTCCTCCAGACGGCGCACGTGCTGGCTCACCGTCGACTGGCGCAGCCCGAGGCGCCGCGCGGCCTGCGTGAAACTCAGCGTCTGGGCCACCGCGAGGAAGGTGCGGAGCTGACCGGGGTCGTACACACCCCCCACGTTATCGCGCTGCGTGATGACAGTCAGAGCGGTGTACGGGATTCCCGATCGCTCCGGAAGGGAGGAGCATGGAGAGGGCACGTACCGCCTCCAGTCCCGGAAGTCCCCGAACAACCCGCCCCCGAGCGTATGGAGCCCTGTGAAACGCCCGTCCTGGCCGTCCTGGATGCCGATCGACCCGTACATCGCGGCGCTGCTCGGCACCGTGGGTCTCGCCGCGCTCCTGCCCGCCAGGGACACGGCCGCGGATGTGGCGTCCGGAGCCTCGACCGCGGCGGTCGCGTTCCTGTTCTTCCTCTACGGGGCGCGGCTCTCCACCGGCGAGGCGCTCGAAGGACTGCGGCACTGGCGGCTCCACCTCGCCGTGCTGCTCTGCACGTTCACGCTCTTCCCGCTGCTCGGACTCGCGGCCAGGGGCCTGGAGACCACCCTCCTGACGCCGGAGCTCTACAGCGGCCTGCTCTTCCTGACCCTGGTGCCCTCGACGATCCAGTCGTCGATCGCGTTCACCTCCCTGGCGCGCGGCAACGTCCCGGCGGCGATCTGCGCGGGCTCCTTCTCGTCGCTGGCAGGGATCGTGCTCACCCCGCTGCTCGCGGCCGGACTGCTCGGCCACAGCGCGGGCGGGTTCTCCGCGGACTCGCTCCTGAAGATCGTGCTGCAACTGCTCGTGCCGTTCCTCGCCGGGCAGTTCCTGCGCCGCTGGGTGGGCTCCTTCCTCACCCGCCACAAGAAGGTGCTGGGCCTCGTCGACCGGGGCTCGATCCTGCTCGTCGTCTACACCGCGTTCAGCCAGGGCATGGTGCAGGGCATCTGGCACCAGGTCAGCCCGGCGCGGCTCGGCGCGCTGCTCGGCGTCGAGGCGGTGCTTCTCACCGTGATGCTCACGCTGACCTGGTACGGGGCGAAGTGGCTCGGGTTCGGGCGCGCGGACCGGGTGGCCATCCAGTTCGCGGGGTCGAAGAAGTCCCTCGCGGCGGGACTGCCCATGGCCAGCGTCCTGTTCGGGGCCGGGGCCTCGCTCGCCGTGCTGCCCCTGATGCTGTTCCACCAGATGCAGCTGATGGTCTGCGCCGTCATCGCCAAGCGCCGCTCCCGGGAGCCCGCGGCGCCTTCCCCGGAGTCGGAAGTGCTCGCAACCGACCCGCCGCTCAGCCCTCCCGTGCGAACCGCAGCGACACGAACCGCGGCCGGTACAGCTCGACGTTCCGGTTGATGTGCGCCTGCGCGTTCGTGGCCGTCGGGTCGAGCCAGTTGACGTCGTACGACACCACCAGACACCCCGGGCCGCTGACGGCCGGGTGCGCCTGCGGGTTGTAGGGGGCCGCGGCGGCCGTGCCCGAGGGGCCGTCCGCGGTGTCCTTCGGCAGCGGCGGCGCGAACGCCCTGGCGGGCCCGTGCCAGGGCCCGGTGGGGGAGCAGGACCAGTAGGACGTGACCTGCGCCAGGCCCTCGGCGCCCGCGGCCATGGTGAGCAGGACGTAGGTGCCGCCGGTGCGGACCACGGTGAAGGCGCTGCCCACGCCCTTGCGGTCGCCGTTGCCGAGCACCGGGCGCGGCTCGCCCGTACGGGAGAACCCGGAGCCGTTCCAGTACTCCCAGGCGGCGGGGTCGGCGAGGCCCCCGCGCGGGACGCGGGCGACGTAGGCGTGCGAGGTGGGGCGGGCGTTCGCCTGGGCGTCGGTGCCGCCGAAGACATAGGTCCACTCGCCCTCGTCGACGGTCGTCGTGCCGTAGAGGACGCGCCGCGCGGGGTCGGGGACGCCGCGCTGGTCCGAGATCTGCGTGATGCCCTCGACGCGCAGGTCGGGCAGCGAGAGCGTGGCGACCTCGGTGGCGGCGGGCACGCCGTAGATCCACGGTCCGGTGCCGGTGGCCCGGGTCCACAGGAGCACCCGCAGCACGTCCTCGTCACCGCCCGGGAGCCGCGGCTCGACCTTCGCGGCGACCGGCCAGCGCCACTGCCCCGGCGCCGGGTCGGCGAACAGGGGAGTGCGCAGTGTGCGTTCCAGGGAGCCCGAACGGTCCATCACGACGCCGGAGTTGCGCACCATCGGGGCGCTGCCGTCCCGCCAGGCGTGCGGCTGGCCCTGCGGGTTGGGCGGGGGGTTCACCCGGCCGAGGAAGGTGTCGGAGAACAGCCACAGGACCCGTCCGCCGGGCAGCCGCACCGAGTGCGTCCCGTCGCCGCCCGTCCAGTCGTCGGTGCGGGCGCCGTCGTCGCCGTACGAGCCGAACGCGCCGGTGAGGCGCGCGTCCGCGGTCGCGCTCCGCACGGTGGTCGCCGCGCACGCCGGACCGCTCTCCTCGTCGTCGCCGTCGGGGAGAGCGGTCAGGAACACGGCCGCGCAGGCCAGGGCGAGCAGCAGGACGATTACCGTCCGGCGCACGCCCCGGCCGCCCGGCGGGCCGCCCGATGTGGACGGCTCGGCGTAAGGCTGTGTGGCTGCGGACACGCCCGGGACGCTAGTTCCCCGCGCGCACCCGGTCCATGGGGAGCCAGGTGACGGTGTCCCACTTCACAGCGGAGGACGGCCCGTCGTCGGAGCCGAGCCGCTCCACCTCGCCGTCCGACAGGGCCCGCCCGAACACCGCGACGTCGTCGATGGCGCCGTCGAAATGGGCCCTGCTGTCCATGCGCTGCCCGACGTGCACGCCGAACGGGGAGTTGCGGCTGACGCTGCCCGGGACGTCGTCCCGCGACAGCGGGGTGCCGTCGAGGAACAGCGTGAGCCTGCCGTCGCCGCGGCGCAGCGCGAGGTGGTGCCACCGGCCGTCGTTGTGGGCCCCGGTGGTGTCGAGCGACACCGTGCGCGGCGGGCTCCCGCCGTCGCGGGTGGTGATCAGGCCCCGGACGCGGCCGTTGGCCGGTTCGGCGCGCAGCCACACCTGCGGCTGGCTGGTGCCGACGCCGCCCATCCACAGCAGCGGCTGCTCGCCGTCCCGTGCCGAGTAGCGGAACCACAGCGAGGCGGTGAAGTCCTTCGTGCCGAGCGGAAGGCGGGAGCTGTAGGGCAGCCGCACCGCGTCGTCCTCGCCGTCGAAGGCCATCGCCCGGCCGCCGAACACGCCGTCCGTGGTGGTGGCGCCGCCGAGCACCGCCGCGTCCCGCGCGCCGCGCGCCCGGTCGTCGGTGCGCGGGTCGGGGCCGCGGCGCGGCTTCAGCCAGTCCTCCGTGAACCGCGCGAACCGGATCTCGTCGCGGGCGTCGACGGCGCCGCCCTCGTACAGCAGGCCCGCCCGGTCGTCGTCGACGGCCACCAGGTCGGAGTAGCCGGACCAGTCGGTGGTGACGACGGTGCCGCGGTCCACGCTGTCCCAGGTGCGGCCCCCGTCGTAGGAGGAGCGGATCATCATCGTCCGGCGGCGGTCGGGGTCGCCGGGGCAGGCGAGCAGGAGCCGGTTGCCCCACCGCAGCGTCGAGCCCTGCACCTGGGGTGTGTACAGGTCGGGGGCGGCCGAGAACGGGCTGGTGAAGCTCTCGCCGCCGTCGCGGCTCACCGCGTGGTCGCGGTGGCCGAGGTCGGTGCCGTCCTGCTCGCGTCCACTCACATAGACCGAGCCGTCCTGACGCTCGGTCAGCGTCATCTCCGAGGGCTTCTGCCGGAACGTGGCGTCGCGCTCGGAGATCGGGTACGTGTCCGTCGCGCCGATCCGCCAGGTGTCGCCGCCGTCGTCGCTGAGGGCGAGCGCCGCGTGGTTCTCGGTGACGCGGCTGCCGTTCCACGTCTCGGCGTTGACCGTGACGACCAGGCGGCCCTTGTGCCGGCCCTTGGTGAGCTGGATGCCGTGCACGGGTCCGGTCGCGTACCAGGAGTTCCAGCTCTTCGGCAGGATCTCGTCACTCAGGTCCCGCGGCGTCGACCAGGTCTCGCCGTCGTTGTCGCTGTACTGGAGGTGGGGTGTGCGTTCGCACGGCACCTCGCAGTTCTTGCCGTCGGTGCGGCCCGGGTTGTAGGTCTCCGCGAGCAGGATGCGGCCCGTCCTGCGGTCGACGACGGGCGCGGGGTTGCCGTGCGTGTCGCCGCCGCCCTCGTTGATGACCCGCATCGGGCTCCAGGTGCGGCCGCCGTCCTCGCTGCGCTTGAGGACGAGGTCGATGTCACCGGCGTCGCTGCAGTCGTTGACGCGTCCTTCGGCGAAGGCGAGCAGCGTTCCCTTCACCGTCTTCACGATCGCTGGTATCCGGAAGCACGCGTAGCCGGGATCCTGGGAAGCCTTGAACAGGATCTGCTGGTCGAACGGAGCCCTCGGCGCCTCGTTCGCGGCCCGCGCCGTGGAGCCGAGCGCCGGTGGCAGGGCCAGGGCGGCGAGAGCGGCGGCGGTCAGGGCGGCGAGGGAGCGCGGCCGGGGAGCGGTACGTGACCGGAGCGCGGTGCGTGACCGGCGCGCGGCGGGCCGCGGCCGGGAGGGGTACGGCGATCTGAGGCGTACACGGAGTCTCGATGGCATCGTGCGGCCCTTCATGTCGACCGGACATTCGGACATCCCACGTCCAACGTGCGCGTCACCGAAGCTACTTGGGGGCCTTGGAGCAACACAAGAAGCGTGCGCGTAACGGAATCCCGGCCGGGGCCGGGCGCGGACGTGCCCAGATTACGGGATAAGTACGATTTTTCCGGCGTTGACGCGCGACGCGCTTGCCCGGTGTGCCGCGGCCGTGTCCACCAGGGCGTCAGGCCCGCGCAACCGCGGTCCGCAGGGCCACGCGGTGCTCGCCCGCGTACACGTTCATGGAGGAGCCGCGCAGGAACCCGATCAGGGTCAGACCGGTCTCGGCGGCGAGGTCGACGGCGAGGGACGAGGGCGCGGAGACCGCGGCGAGCACCGGGACGCCCGCCATCACGGCCTTCTGCGCCAGCTCGAAGGAGGCGCGCCCGGACACCATCAGGACCGTGCGGGCCAGCGGCAGCCGCCCCTCCTGGAGCGCCCGCCCCACGATCTTGTCGACGGCGTTGTGGCGGCCCACGTCCTCACGGACGTCGATCAGGTCGCCGTCCTCGGTGAACAGGGCCGCCGCGTGCAGCCCGCCGGTCCGGTCGAAGACCCGCTGGGACGCGCGCAGCCGGTCGGGGAGGCGGGCGAGCAGCTCGGGCGTCAGCCGGACCGGGGGAGCGCCGGTGCCGCCGGGGTCGTCGTCGATGGGCCGGCGCGCGGTGGTGCGGACCGCGTCCAGGCTGGCCTTGCCGCACAGCCCGCAGGACGACGTCGTGTAGACGTTGCGCTCCAATGTGATGTCCGGGACGACGACACCGGGAGCGGTGCTCACGTCCACCACGTTGTACGTGTTCGTGCCGTCCGCGGTCGCGCCCGCGCAGTACACGATGTTCCGCAGCTCGTCGGCCGAGCCGAGGACGCCCTCGCTGACGAGGAATCCGGCGGCCAGGGCGAAGTCGTCACCGGGGGTGCGCATGGTGATCGCCAGCGGCTTGCCGTCGAGCCGGATCTCCAGCGGTTCCTCGGCCACGAGCGTGTCGGCGCGCTCGCTGACCGCGCCGTCGCGGATGCGGATGACGCGGCGGCGCTCCGTGACTCGTCCCATGTCGATCAGTCCCGGTTCTGTACGTACCGATGGCCGAAGCGGCCCTTGATGCGGAGGTCGCCGTGGGTCACCGGGTCGTCGTGCTCCGAGGTGACCTCGACGGGTCCATTGTCCTGCACGTGCGGGGTGAGGTTGCGGCCGACTCCGTGGTACGGCCGGCCGGTGGCCCGCGCAACCTCGTGCGGCGGCGTGCTCAACCTCGTACGAAGTAGAGGGCGGTCATGGTCGCGGCGGTGGACAGGACGACGGCGCGCAGCACCCGGGCGGGGAGGCGGCGTGCCAGGTGGGCGCCCGCGTAGCCGCCGGCCATCGCGCCCGTGAGCAGGGCGGCGAAAGAGCGGGCGTGTCCAGGGCGTCCGAGGCGAGCAGGTACAGGGCGGTCGCGCCCGCGTAGACCGCCGCGACCTGCGCGATCCGCATCGGGTGTCCGGCCGCCGGGTCGAGGCCGAGGCCGATGCCCCACACGGCCGGCATCATGATGCCTACGGCTCCGCCGAAGTATCCGCCGTACAGGGCGAGGGCGAACTGCCCCGCGAGGAGGGTCCGGGGCCCCATGCCCACCGGGCGGCCCAGGGCCCTGCCCAGCGCGTCGGACAGGCGCCGCCCGCAGCCGAGAAGCAGCGTCGCGAACGCGAGGAGCCACGGCACCGCGGCGTCGAACGAGGCCGCGGGAAGGACCAGGAGCAGCCCCGCCCCGAGTCCGCCGCCGAGCACGCTCACCCCGGTCAGCGCCCGCGTCGACGCCCCGCCCACCGGGGCCAGTTCACGCCGGAGGACCCACGCCCCGGCCACCGCGGCGGGGACGAGCGCGACGGTCGACGACGCGTTCGCCGTCACCGGCGGCACCCCCGCCGCGACCAGCGCGGGCAGCGCCACGAACGTGCCGCCCCCGCCCAAGGCGTTCAGGCCGCCCGCGGCGGCCCCGGCGAGCGCGGTGACGAGGACCCACAGCGTGTCGGACATCTGTCGAGCATCGGCCCGTGCCGGGTACACCCACAATGCGTGATCCGTGTACCCGGCTTGAGGCGGCGCCTTGGGCTGCTGCGTGTGTCCGGCCCGAGGTCGCGCCTTGGGCTGCTGCGTGTGTCCGGCCCGAGGTCGCGCCTTGGGCTGCTGCGTGTGTCCGGCCCGAGGTCGCGCCTTGGGCTGCTGCGTGTGCCCGGCCCGAGGTCGCGCCCTAGGCTGCTGCGGTGCGCTACGACCTGGACGATCTCCGCCTGTTCCTCGGCATCGTCGCCGAGGGGACCATCACGGGCGGCGCCCGCCGGATGCATCTGAGCCTGCCGTCGGCCAGCGCCAGGGTGCGCGCCCTGGAGCACCACGCCGGTGTGGAACTCCTGATCCGCGGCAGACGGGGCGTGCGGCCCACCCCGGCCGGGGCGACGCTCGCGCGGCACGCCCGCGACGTGCTCGACCGGACGGCGCGGCTCGACAGCGCCGTCGCGAGCTACACCCGGCCCCCCGCCGCCCCGCTGACCCTGCTGTGCGGCGGCTCCGCCCGCTACCGCCTGGTGCCGCAGGCCCTCGTCACCTTCCTGCGGGCGCACCCCGACGTCGACGTCACGGTGTCCGAGCGGCGCACCCCGGGGACGCTGCGGCTGCTCGCGGACGCCGAGGCCGACCTGGGCGTCGTGGTCGACGCCGAGGCGCGGGACCGCGGCCTGGTCACGGAGGTGCTCGGAGACGACTCGCTCGTGGTGATCGGGCAGGCGGGCGGCGCGCTCGCCGGGCGGAGCGGCCTGACGTACAGCGAGGTCGCCGAACACCCCCTCGTCGGCCTCGACAGCGGCTCCTCACTGCGCCGCTGGATCGAGAAGCACCTCGGCCCGGGCGCCCCCGTCGCACGCCACCGCACCACCGTGGCCGACCTCAACGTCCTCGTCGCCCTCGCCGCGGCAGGCGTCGGGCTCGCCGTCGTACCGCGCCGCGCCGTCGACCCGGACCACCCCCTCGACGTGTGCGAGCTGCGGGAACCCTGGGCGCGCCGCCGCCATCTGCTCGCCCGGGGCGCCAAGGAGGGACCACCGGCTCCGGCCGTCGAGGCCCTCGCGGAGCACCTGCGGCGGGCCGGGGCGCAGCCGTCGGCACCCCGTACATCGCATACCGTCGACAAATCCGCCGTGTCCGACCCCTTCCCAACGGCCGTCCGGCGTTCCTACCGTTCGGGATCATGAGGCCCCCCGTAGCGCCACCCGGCTGGAGCCGATGGCTCGTACCCCCCGCCGCCCTGTCGGTGCATCTCTCGATCGGCCAGGCCTATGCCTGGAGCGTCTTCAAGCCGCCCCTCGAATCCGCCCTCGACCTCAGCGGCACCCAGAGCGCGCTGCCGTTCCAGCTCGGCATCGTGATGCTCGGCCTGTCCGCCGCTTTCGGCGGCACCCTCGTGGAGCGCAACGGTCCGCGCTGGGCGATGTCCGTCGCGCTCGTCTGCTTCACCTCCGGCTTCCTGCTCGCCGCGCTCGGCGCCGAGACCCGCCAGTACTGGCTGATCGTGTTCGGCTACGGGTTCGTCGGCGGCATCGGGCTCGGCATCGGCTACATCTCCCCGGTGTCCACCCTCATCAAGTGGTTCCCCGACCGCCCCGGCATGGCCACCGGCATCGCGATCATGGGCTTCGGGGGCGGCGCGCTGATCGCCTCGCCGTGGTCCGCGCGGATGCTGGAGACGTTCGGCGCGGACTCCTCCGGCATCGCGCTCGCGTTCCTGGTGCACGGCCTGTCGTACGCGGTGTTCATGGCGCTCGGCGTGGTGCTCGTGCGGGTGCCGGGGCCAAGTCCGGGTCCGGGGGCGGGGGCGGAAGGGACGGCCGAGGCACCCGGCGGGCCAGGGGTGCCGGCGGCCTCCGGCACCGGCCCGCAGGTCTCGGCCCGGCAGGCCGTGCGCACCCCCCAGTTCTGGTGCCTGTGGGTGGTCCTGTGCATGAACGTGACCGCGGGCATCGGCATCCTGGAGAAGGCCGCGCCGATGATCACCGACTTCTTCGCGGACACCTCCACCCCCGTCTCGGCGTCGGCCGCGGCGGGCTTCGTCGCGCTCCTGTCGGCCGCGAACATGGCGGGCCGCATCGGCTGGTCGTCCGCGTCCGACCTCGTCGGCCGGAAGAACGTGTACCGCCTCTACCTGGGCGCGGGCGCCCTGATGTATCTCCTGATCGCCCTGTTCGGCGACCAGTCGAAACCGCTCTTCGTCGTCTGCGCCCTGATCCTCCTCTCCTTCTACGGCGGTGGCTTCGCGACGGTCCCCGCCTATCTGAAGGACCTGTTCGGCACCTACCAGGTCGGCGCGATCCACGGGCGGCTGCTCACCGCGTGGTCGCTCGCCGGCGTCCTCGGCCCGCTGATCGTCAACTGGGTGGCCGACCGCCAGGAGGACGCGGGCAAGCACGGCCCCGGCCTCTACGGGGTCTCCCTGTCCATCATGATCGGCCTGCTGGTCGTCGGCTTCGTCGCCAACGAGCTGATACGCCCCGTGCACCCGCGCCACCACGTCCGCGCCAGTAAGGAGCCCGCCGATGACGCCACCGCCTCCCCGGCCCGGTGACCGGGCGGCCCCGCCGCGCCGCCGCCCGCTGATCGTCGGGGCCTGGCTGTGGGTGGGAGCACCCCTCGCCTACGGCCTCTACGAACTCGTACACAAGGCCAGACAGCTCTTCACCGGGTGACGCGATGTGGTGAAGCATCCAAACCAGACGCCCCAATACTGTCGCTTCACGTCACCTCGTACCCGTGAGTCGCTGAGCAGACTGGACGGTCACGCACGTCCGGCACCACGAGGGGAACGTCCATGCCCGGCTCACGCATCGCCGCCGTCGGCCACTACCAGCCTGCCAAGGTGCTCACCAACGAGGACCTGGCGGACATGGTCGACACCAGCGACGAGTGGATCCGCTCCCGGGTCGGCATCCGCACCCGCCACCTCGCGGGGCCCGACGAGCCCGTCGACGAGCTGGCCGCGCACGCGGCGGCCAAGGCGCTCGCCGCCGCCGGCCGTGCGCCCGCCTCCGTCGACCTCGTCGTCGTCGCCACGTCGACGGCCGTCGACCGCTCGCCGAACATGGCCGCCCGGGTCGCCGCCCGCCTCGGCCTCGGCTCGCCCGCCGCGATGGACGTCAACGTCGTGTGCGCGGGCTTCACACACGCGCTCGCCACCGCCGACCACGCCGTACGGGCCGGGGCGGCGAGCCGGGCCCTGGTGATCGGCGCGGACAAGATGTCCGCCGTCGTGGACTGGTCCGACCGCTCCACCTGCGTGCTCGTCGGCGACGGCGCGGGCGCGGCGGTCGTGGAGCCGTGCGGGGACGGCGAGGAGGCCGGGATCAGCCCGGTGCTGTGGGGCTCCGTACCGGAGATGGGGCACGCCGTGCGCATCGAGGGGGAGCCCGCGCGGTTCGCGCAGGAGGGGCAGAGCGTCTACCGCTGGGCCACCACCCAGCTGCCCCCGCTGGCCCGCGCCGCCTGCGAGCGGGCGGGGCTCGTCCCCGCGGACCTCGCCGCCGTCGTGCTGCACCAGGCGAACCTGCGCATCGTCGAGCCGCTCGCGGAGCGCATCGGCGCCGTGAACGCCGTCGTCGCCCGCGATGTCGTCGAGTCCGGCAACACCTCGGCCGCCTCGGTGCCGCTCGCCCTGTCCAAGCTGGTGGAGCGGGGCGAGATCAGCAAGGGCGACCCCGTGCTGCTCTTCGGCTTCGGCGGCAATCTGTCGTACGCGGGACAGGTCGTGCGCTGTCCGTGACGCGGTACCGCCGACGGGATGGTCAACTCCCCCTGGCACCGGCCTTGGTGCTCGGTAAACTGTAGACAAAAGCCAATTCGACTCCGGCTGTCGTCGCCTCTGGCTGTCGCCGTCCAGGAGCTGTCGTCGCCCAGGAGGGGGACCGCGATGTTGTCCACAGGACTGCCGCTGGGCACGGTGCCCAAGCTGGAGCGGCCGGGGCCGCTGCGCGAACGGGTCTACGAGGCGCTGCTCGAACTCATCACCACCCGGGCGCTGCGCCCCGGCCAGCACCTGGTCGAGAGCGAGCTGGCCGGGCATCTCGGGGTGTCGCGGCAGCCGGTCCGTGAGGCGCTGCAACGCCTCAACACCGAGGGCTGGGTCGATCTGCGCCCCGCGCAGGGCGCGTTCGTGCACGAGCCGACGGAGGAGGAGGCGGACCAGTTGCTCACGGTCCGCACCCTCCTGGAGGCCGAGGCCGCGCGCCTCGCCGCCGCGCACGCGGGGACGGCCGGGATCGCCGCCCTCGAAGAGCTGTGCGCCAAGGGCGAGTCGGCCGTGGCCGACGGCGACGTCGACCTCGTCGTGGCCACGAACGCGGCGTTCCACGCCAAGGTCATGGAACTCGCCGGCAACGTCGTCCTCGCCGAACTGGCCGGTCAGGTCGACCGGCGCGTGCGGTGGTACTACACGCCGGTGGCCCGGCAGCGCGGCATCCAGTCGTGGATCGAACACCGTGACCTCATCGCCGCGATCGTCGCCCGCGACGGGGCGCGGGCGACGGAGGTCATGCGGGCGCACACGGAGCACACGCGGAAGACGTACCACGAACGGGAGCAGGGCTGACCCTGTTTCAGCCCGTCCGGCGTTTGAGGACGAGGCGCGAAGCGCCGATTCTTTCGGGGGGCCGGGGGCGGAGCCCCCGGTTTCGGTGAAGGGGCGGGCCTGGGGCGCCCCGCGAAGGTCCGCCCTCCACACCTTTGTCCTGTGACTGGAGAAAGTGGTGGGCAATTCGCGCTCAACTTCTTCCCAGTCCCGGCACGCGCTGCTACGTTCCCCTCCAAAGCCCAGCGAACACACACGGGATTCGGCCGAAGAGGCGGGGAGGGGCGCGTGAGACGCATGACTGCTCGACCCGCCAACGCGCACCAGGCGCGACTGCTGCGGCTGCTGCGCGACGGAGGCCCCAACTCCCGTGCCCAACTGGGCGACCAGGTCGACCTCTCCCGGTCCAAACTGGCCGTGGAGGTGGACCGCCTCCTGGAGACCGGACTCGTGGTCGCCGACGGCCTCGCCGCGTCCCGCGGCGGCCGCCGCTCCCACAACATCCGCCTGGCCCCGGCCCTCCGCTTCCTCGGCGTGGACATCGGCGCGACCTCGATCGACGTCGCCGTCACCAACGCCGAGCTGGAGGTGCTCGGGCACATCAACCAGCCCATGGACGTGCGCGAGGGCCCCGTGGCCGTTTTCGAGCAGGTCCTGGCCATGGCCGCCAAGCTGCGGGCCTCCGGCCTCGCGGAGGGCTTCGACGGCGCCGGCATCGGCGTACCGGGTCCCGTCCGCTTCCCGGAGGGTGTCCCGGTGGCGCCGCCGATCATGCCCGGCTGGGACGGCTTTCCCGTACGGGAGGCGCTCAGCCAGGACCTCGGCTGCCCGGTCATGGTCGACAACGACGTGAACCTGATGGCGATGGGGGAGCAGCACGCGGGCGTGGCCCGCTCCGTGGGCGACTTCCTCTGCGTCAAGATCGGCACCGGCATCGGCTGCGGCATCGTCGTCGGCGGCGACGTGTACCGCGGTACGACCGGCAGCGCCGGCGACATCGGCCACATCCAGGTCGAACCGGAAGGACGCCCCTGCGCCTGCGGCAACAAGGGCTGCCTGGAGGCGTACTTCAGCGGTGCCGCGCTCGCCCGCGACGCCGAGGAGGCCGCCCGGCACGGGGGGTCCCCGGAGCTCTCCACCCGCTTCGAGGGCTCGGGACGGCTCACCGCCGTCGACGTCGCCGGGGCGGCGGCCGCCGGTGACGCCGTCGCGCTCGACCTGATCCGCGCCGGTGGCAACCGCACCGGCCAGGTCATCGCGGGCCTCGTCAGCTTCTTCAACCCCGGTCTCGTGGTGATCGGCGGCGGGGTCACCGGCCTCGGCCACACGCTGCTCGCCGCGATCCGCACTCAGGTCTACCGCCAGTCGCTGCCCCTCGCGACCGGCAACCTCCCCATCGTCCTCGGCGAACTGGGGCCCACCGCCGGAGTCATCGGCGGCGCCCGGCTCATCAGCGACCACCTGTTCTCACCGGCTTAGCAGCCCGTACCCCTATCCGTACTCGTACCCGTACTCGTACCCGTACCCGTACTCGTACGGAGAGGCCCCGGCACCATGATCAGCTTTGTCATGCCCTTAACAAAGGTCATGTCCTGGAAAGAGCCTGTCCGGCCGCACCCCCCGAGGGAACCGTCATGGCACCAGAACCACCCCTGCTCACCATGTCCGGCATCACCAAGTCGTTCCCGGGCGTCCGCGCGCTCGACGGCGTCGACCTGCACGTCCAGGCCGGCGAGGTGCACTGCCTGCTCGGCCAGAACGGCGCCGGCAAGTCCACGCTCATCAAGGTCCTCGCCGGCGCCCACCAGCCCGACGGCGGCACCATCGCCTGGCGCGGCGACAAGGTCACGCTGCGCTCCCCGATCGCCGCCATGCGCCTCGGCATCGCCACCATCTATCAGGAACTCGACCTGGTGGAGGGACTGTCCGTCGCCGAGAACGTCTTCCTCGGGCACGAGCCCACGACGGCCGGCTTCATGGTGCGCGGCCGCGCGGCGCGCACGGCGACCGGGGCGCTCCTGAAGCGGCTCGGGCACGGGGAGATCGACCCGGCGCGGCTCGTCGGCGACCTCTCCGCGGCCCAGCAGCAGATCGTGTCCATGGCGCGGGCGCTCTCCCACGAGGTGCGGCTCATCGTGATGGACGAGCCGTCCGCCGCGCTCGACCCGGACGAGGTCGACAACCTCTTCCGTATCGTCGCCGATCTGACGGCCGACGGTGTCGCCGTCGTCCACATCTCCCACCGCCTGGAGGAGATCCGGCGCATCGGCGACCGCGTCACCGTGCTCAAGGACGGACGTGCCGTCGCCGTCGGTCTCCCCGCCGACTCCACCCCGACGCGCGAGGTCATCGCGCTCATGACGGGACGCAACGTCGAGTACGTCTTCCCCGAGCGGGCGGAACCCGCGGCGACACCCTCCGGTGCGGGGCCGTCCGATGCCGGGCCGTCCGGTGCCGGGCCGTCCGGTGCCGGGCTGTCCGGTGCGGGGCTGTCCGGTGCGGGGCCGGCCGACGTGGCGCCGCCCGTCCAGCCCGTGCCGCCCGTCCTCGCCGTGCAAGGCCTCGCCAGAGACGGCGAGTTCGAGCCGCTGGACCTCGAACTGCGGCCCGGTGAGATCGTCGGCCTCGCCGGACTCGTCGGCTCCGGGCGCTCCGAGATCCTGGAGACCATCTTCGGCGCCCGCAAGCCGACGCGCGGCCGCGTCAGCCTGGACGGCAGGGTGCTGCGCCCCGGCAGCGTGCGCGCCGCCGTCCGCGCCGGGATCGGTCTCGCCCCCGAGGAGCGCAAGGCACAGGCCCTGCTGATGCTGGAGTCCGTCACCCGCAACGTGTCGGTGTCCTCCCTGTCCCGCTTCTCGTACGGGGGATGGGTGGACCGGGGCAAGGAGCTGCGGGCCGCCCGCGAGGCCACCCGGGAGCTGTCGCTGCGCCCCGACAACCCCGCCGTGCCCGTGCGCACCCTCTCCGGCGGCAACCAGCAGAAGGCCGTCCTCGCCCGCTGGCTGCTGCGCGGCTGCCGCGTCCTGCTCCTCGACGAGCCGACGCGCGGCGTCGACGTCGGCGCCCGCGCCGAGCTGTACACCGTCATCCGGCGGCTCGCCGACGAGGGCCTCGCCGTGCTGCTCGTGTCCAGCGAGGTGCCGGAGGTCCTCGGTCTCGCCGACCGCGTCCTCGTCCTGCGCGAGGGACGCGTCGTGCACACCGCGCCCGCCCGCGACCTCGACGAACACCGCGTGCTCGACCTCGTCCTCGCCTCCGCCAAGGACGGTCCCGACGGCCCCGACCTCATCGAGGGCCCCCGCGGCCCCGCCACCACGGAAGGAGGCCCGGCGTCATGACGCAGCCCGCATCGCCCGCCCGGCCCGTCACCGAGAAGAGCCCGCCGGCCGACGGCGCCCCGAGCCCGTGGCGCTCGCTTCTCGCCCGGGTCGACGTGCGGACGCTCTCCCTGCTCGGCGTCCTCGCCGTCCTCGTCGTCATCGGCGGCGTCACCGAGCCCGACGCGTTCCTCGACACCGACAACCTCCAGCTGATCCTCACCCAGGCGTCCGTCATCGGCGTCGTCACCGTCGGCATGACCTTCGTCATCATCTCCGGCGGCATCGACCTGTCGGTCGGCGCGATCGTCGCGCTCGCCTCCGTGTGGGCGACGACGGTCGCCACCCAGGAGTACGGCTTCGCGGGCATCCTCTTCACCGCCGTCGTCGTCGGACTCGGCTGCGGCCTGGTCAACGGCCTGCTCATCGCGTACGGCGGCATGGTGCCGTTCATCGCGACGCTCGCCATGCTCGCCTCGGGCCGCGGCCTCGCCCTGGAGATCACCGACGGCAAGACGCAGATGGTCACCGTGGACGGCGTCCTGAAGCTCGGCGAGCGCGACTCCTACGTCCTCGGCATCCCGCCGCTCGTCCTCGTCCTCGCCGCCGTCACCGTCGTCGGCTGGCTGCTGCTCAACCGCACCACGTTCGGGCGGCGTTCCGTCGCCGTCGGCGGCAACGCGGAGGCCGCGCGCCTGGCCGGGATCGACGTCCGCCGACAGCGGCTGTACCTGTATCTGCTCTCCGGCCTGTGCTGCGGCATCGCCGCCTTCCTGCTGATCATCCTGTCCGGGTCCGGTCAGAACACCAACGGCAATCTGTACGAACTCGACGCCATCGCCGCCGCGATCATCGGCGGCACCCTGCTCAGCGGCGGACGCGGCACCATCACCGGCTCCGTGCTCGGCGTCCTGATCTTCACCACGATCACCAACATCTTCGCGCTCAACAACCTGGAGACCGCCGTCCAGCAGATCGCCAAGGGCGCGATCATCGTGGCCGCGGTCCTGGTCCAGCGGCGCACGGCCACCGCCTGAGGCGCGAGCGACACCACCTGAGGCGCGAGCGACACCACCTGAGGCGCGAGCGACACCACCTGAGGCGCGAGCAACACCACCTGAGGCGTACGTACGGCCATCACCTAAGGGGTCCATGTCATGCCAGAGTTCACGAGCCGCAGAGGACTGCTCTTCGGGGCGGCAGCCGTGTCCGCGGGAGCCGTGCTGACCGGCTGCACCAGCAACGAGTCCAAGGACGAGGGGGACACGTCCGGCGACAACAAGCAGGCCGTCGCCGACGACAAGCCCGGCAAGCGGGTCACCATCGGCTTCGCGGGCCCGCAGGCCGACCACGGCTGGCTCAACGCCATCAACGACCAGGCGAAGTCGCGGGCGAAGAAGTACCAGGACGTCACCCTGGAGGCCACCGAGGGCTCCAACGACACCGCCGCGCAGATCGGCCAGGTCGAGACCCTCATCAACAAGAAGGTCGACGTCCTCGTCATCCTGCCCGCCGACGGCAAGGCGCTCACCCAGGTCGGCCTGAAGGCCATGAAGGCGGGCATCCCCGTCGTCAACCTCGACCGGATCTTCGCCTCCGCGCAGGCCTACCGCTGCTGGATCGGCGGCGACAACTACGGCATGGGCCTCAACGCCGGGCGCTACATCGGCGAGAAGCTGAAGGACAAGAAGAACGCGAAGGTCGTCGAGCTGGCCGGACTCGACAACCTGGAACTGACCAAGCAGCGCACGAAGGGCTTCGACGACGCCCTGAAGAACTACGCGAACATCGAGAAGGTCGCCCGGCAGGCCGCCGAGTTCACCGTGGAGTCCGGGCAGTCCAAGATGTCCCAGCTCCTCCAGGCCCAGAAGGGCTTCGACGCCCTGTGGAACCACGACGACGACCAGGGCGTGGGTGCCCTGCGCGCCATCGAGCAGGCGGGCCGCGACGACTTCATGATGGTCGGCGGCGCCGGGGCGCTCTCCGCCTTCCAGGAGATCAAGCAGGACCGGGGCGTCCTGAAGGCCACCGTCCTGTACCCGCCGACGATGGCCGCCTCCGCGATCGACCTTGCCCGCGCGCTCGGCCAGGGCAAGGGCGTCAGCGGCATGGCCGAGTTCGAGATCCCGGCGTCCCTGACGCTCTACTCGGCCGTCGTCGACAAGGACAACGTCGATCAGTACATGTCCACCGGCTTCAAGTGACGCGGTCCGCCGCGCACAGGGCACGGGAGCGCTTCCGTGCCCGGCGCACCGGGCCGAGCGAGTTGAGTCGACGTGTCGACGAGGAGGAGTTACCGCATGAGTGAGACGGAGCACGAGGGCGGGGCCGGTGCCGGGGCCTGGGCCGGGGGGCCCGGGGGCGAGCCCGGGGCCGGTGCCGCGGGCACGCCCGGTGCCGGGTCCGGTTCCGCGGGCGGTCCCGGTGCCATGGGCGTCCCCGGTCCCGCTGGCGGCCCCGATGCCGGGTCCGAGGGCCGTGTCGCCGCTGGTCCGGGGGGTGAGCCGCGTCCGGCGGGGGCGGGGTCCGTGGCGGGTGCCGGAGCCGGGCCGCGGCCCGAGGGTGCCGGGGCGGGGCGCGCGGCGCGGCGGGCCGTCGGCGTGGGCATGGTCGGCTACGCGTTCATGGGCGCCGCCCACTCCCAGGGCTGGCGGACCGTGGGGCGCGTCTTCGAGCTGCCGGTCGACGCGCGGCTCACCGCGGTGTGCGGCCGTGACGGCGCCGCCGTGCGCGCCGCCGCCGACCGGCTCGGCTGGGCCTCCGCCGAGACCGACTGGCGGGCCCTCGTCGCCCGGGACGACATCGACCTCGTCGACATCTGCACCCCCGGCGACAGCCACGCGGAGATCGCCGTGGCCGCCCTCGACGCGGGCAAGCACGTGCTCTGCGAGAAGCCGCTCGCCAACACCGTGGCGGAGGCCGAGGCGATGGCCGCGGCCGCCGCACGGGCCGCCGCCCGCGGCCAGGTCGCGATGGTCGGCTTCAACTACCGCCGTGTGCCCGCGCTCGCGCTCGCCCGCCGCATGGTCGCCGAGGGTCGCATCGGCACGCTCCGGCACGTCCGTCTCAGCTACCTCCAGGACTGGCTCGTCGACCCCTCCTTCCCGCTGACGTGGCGGCTGCGCAAGGACCGCGCGGGCTCCGGGGCGCTCGGCGACCTCGGCGCGCACATCGTGGACCTCGCGCAGTTCCTGACGGGCGAGGGCATCGCGGGCGTGTCGGCGCTCACGGAGACCTTCGTACGGGAACGCCCGCTCCTCGACGCGGGCGCCGGTGCGGTCTCCGCGGCGGGCGGGGCCGGAGCGGGGCGCGTACGCGCCGGGACCGGGCAGGTCACCGTCGACGACGCGGCCCTCTTCACGGCACGCTTCCCCTCCGGGGCGCTCGCCACCTTCGAGGCCACCCGTTTCGCGGCGGGCCGCAAGAACGCCCTCCGCGTCGAACTCAACGGCTCCGACGGCTCCCTCGCCTTCGACCTGGAGCGGCTGAACGAGCTGTCGTTCCACGACCACACCGAACCCGCCGTCTCGTCCGGCTTCCGCCGCATCCTCGTCACCGAACCCGGCCACCCCTACCTGGAGGCCTGGTGGCCGCCCGGCCACGGACTCGGCTACGAGCACACCTTCGTGCACCAGGCCCGCGACCTGCTCCACGCCGTCGCCACGGGCAGCACACCCGAGCCCTCCTTCGCGGACGGGCTCTCCGTGCAGCGGGTGCTCGCCGCGGTGGAGAAGAGCGCCGCGGAGAACGCCGTCTACACGCCCGTGGAGACGTCCGCGCCCGCGTCCGGCGACGCATCCGCGCCCACATCCGTGCCCGCGCCCGGCGGCCCGCCCACCGGCGCGTCGGCAGTTCCGTCGGCAGGTCCGTCCGCCGGTAGGCCCGCCAGTACGCCCGCCGGTCCGGCCACCGGCACCCCCGCCCACGCCGCGCCCGACGCCGGCACCACAGCGGTCTGAGGAGGCCCCCCGATGCCCCGCTCGTTCACCCTCTTCACCGGCCAGTGGGCGGACCTGCCCCTGGAGGAGGTCTGCGCCCTGGCCCGCGACTTCGGCTACGACGGCCTGGAACTCGCCTGCTGGGGCGACCACTTCGAGGTCGACAAGGCCCTCGCCGACCCCGCGTACGTCGACGGGCGGCACGCGCTGCTCGACAAGTACGGCCTGAAGTGCTGGGCCATCTCCAACCACCTGGTCGGCCAGGCGGTCTGCGACGCGATCATCGACGAGCGCCACCAGGCGATCCTGCCCGCCCGCATCTGGGGCGACGGCGACGCGGAAGGCGTACGCCGGCGCGCCGCCGCCGAGATGGCGGACACCGCGCGGGCCGCCGCGAGGTTCGGCGTGGACACCGTCGTCGGCTTCACGGGATCGTCGATCTGGCACCTGGTGGCGATGTTCCCGCCCGCCCCGGAGTCGATGATCGAGCGTGGCTACGAGGACTTCGCCGAGCGCTGGAACCCGATCCTCGACGTCTTCGACGAGCAGGGCGTCCGGTTCGCGCACGAAGTGCACCCCTCGGAGATCGCCTACGACTACTGGACCACGCACAAGGCCCTCCAAGCCGTCGGGCACCGGCCCGCCTTCGGCCTGAACTTCGACCCCTCCCACTTCGTGTGGCAGGACCTCGACCCCGTCGGCTTCCTGCTCGACTTCAAGGACCGCGTCTACCACGTCGACTGCAAGGAGGCCCGGCGCCGCCTCGACGGGCGCAACGGGCGGCTGGGCTCCCACCTGCCGTGGGGCGACCCGCGCCGCGGCTGGGACTTCGTCTCGGCGGGACACGGAGACGTCCCCTGGGAGGACGTGTTCCGGGTGCTGCGCTCCATCGGCTACGAAGGCCCCGTGTCGGTGGAGTGGGAGGACGCGGGGATGGACCGCCTCCAGGGCGCGCCGGAGGCCCTGCGGCACCTGAAGACGTACGACTTCGAGCCCCCGACGGCCTCGTTCGACGCGGCGTTCGGCGGCGACAAACAGCCCGGCGAGTAGCCCACCGCTGCCTGCCGCGGAGCACACGGGTGGTGCTCCGCGGCACCCCCGCGCTGCCAGCGACCCAGCCGTACCCAGGTTTGTCCACCCGCGGGAAGAAGTCCAACTAAAGCGTTGTGCAAGGTCTTTCGGCCACGGACAAACCTGGTTACCGTCCCTGATGTGTACAGGACATAGACCCCTCCCGGGGTGACGGCGCACCCCGGGCGCCAGCCACGCACCTCCACAGCGAACGGCCCCCGACCGGAGGACCCCGTGCACAGACTCCGCCCACCCCACCGCAGAGGCCTCGCCCTGCTCACCGGAACCCTGCTCACCGCCGCCACCCTCACCTTCGCCGCACCCCAGGCCGGCGCGCGGGCCGAACCGCAGGCCCGCCCCCAGACCGCCCCCGGAACCGCCGCGCAGCCGAAGGCAGAGAACTTCCAGCAGGTCACCCTCGCCAAGGGCGAGCCGGAGACGGGCGAGCCCATGACGCTCGCCGTGCTCCCCGACCGCTCGGTCCTGCACACCTCCCGCGACGGTACGGTCCGCCTGACGAACGCCGCCGGCGAGACCAAGGTCGCCGGGAAGATCCCGGTCTACTCCCACGACGAGGAGGGCCTCCAGGGAGTGGCCGTCGACCCGGGCTTCAGGAAGAACCGGGCCGTCTACCTCTACTACGCCCCGCCCCTGAGCACTCCCGCGGGCGACGCCCCCAACGAGGGCACGGCGGCCGAATTCAAGAAGTTCGACGGCGTGAACCGGCTGTCCCGCTTCGTCCTGAAGGCCGACGGCACCCTGGACACCGCCGGTGAGAAGAAGGTCATCGACGTCCCCGCGAGCCGCGGCATCTGCTGCCACGTCGGCGGCGACATCGACTTCGACAAGGCGGGCAACCTCTACCTGTCGACGGGCGACGACTCCAACCCCTTCGCCTCCGACGGCTTCACCCCGATCGACGAACGCGCGAACCGCAACCCGGCGTACGACGCCCAGCGCTCCTCCGCCAACACCAACGACCTGCGCGGCAAGATCCTGCGCATCAAGGTGAGGCAGGACGGCTCGTACTCCGTACCGCAGGGCAACCTCTTCGCCAAGGGCACCGCCAGGACCCGCCCCGAGATCTACGCCATGGGCTTCCGCAACCCCTTCCGGATGAGCGTCGACAAGCCCACCGGCATCGTCTACGTCGGCGACTACGGGCCCGACGCGGGCGCCGCAGACCCCAAGCGCGGCCCCGCGGGCCAGGTCGAGTTCGCCCGCGTCACCAAGCCCGGCAACTACGGCTGGCCGTACTGCACCGGCAAGAACGACGCGTACGTCGACTACGACTTCGCCACCAAGACCTCCGGCGCCGCCTTCAACTGTGCCGCTCCGAAGAACACCTCGCCGCGCAACACCGGTCTGACCGACCTGCCCGCGGCGCAGCCCGCCTGGATCCCCTACGACGGCGGTTCCGTCCCCGAGTTCGGCAGCGGCTCGGAGTCGCCGATGGGCGGCCCGGTCTACCGCTACGACGCGAACCTGAACTCCCCGGTCAAGTTCCCGCAGGCCTACGACGGGGACTTCTTCGCCGGTGAGTTCGGCCGCCGCTGGATCAAGCGCATCGACCAGGGCACCGACGGCACCGTGAAGTCCATCAACGCCTTCCCGTGGGCGGGCACCCAGGTCATGGACATGGAGTTCGGCCCGGACGGCGCCCTGTACGTCCTCGACTACGGCACCGGCTACTTCAACGGTGACCAGAACTCCGCCCTGTACCGCATCGAGAACGCGACCGGCGGGCACTCTCCGGTCGTGGAGGCATCGGCGTCCGTCACCAGCGGCCAGGCTCCCCTGGAGACCCAGTTCACCGCCAAGGGAACCGACGCGGACGGTGACTCCCTCACGTACGCCTGGAACTTCGGCGACGGCACCACGTCCACCGAGCAGAACCCCGCGCACACCTACGGCAAGAACGGCACGTACACCGCGACCGTCACCGCCAAGGACCCCTCCGGCCGCAGCGGCACCTCCAGCGCCCACATCACCGTCGGCAACACCGCTCCCACCGTCAAGCTGGAACTCCCCGGTGACGGGCAGCTGTTCACCTTCGGTGACAAGGTGCCCTTCAAGGTCACCGTGAGCGACCCCGAGGACGGGCCCGTCGACTGTTCCAAGGTCAAGGTCACCCACATCCTCGGCCACGACAGCCACGGCCACCCGGTGACCTCCGCCAACGGCTGCGAGGGCACCCTGCAGACCTCCGCGGACGGCGAGCACGACCCGAACGCCAACATCTTCGGAGTCTTCGACGCCGAGTACACCGACAAGGGCGCGAACGGCCAGCCCGCGCTGACCACCCACGACCAGAGCGTCACCCAGACCCGGCACCGCCAGGGCGAGCACTACGGCGACTCCAAGGGCGTGTCCGTCATCAACCACACCCCGGCGCACGGCGGCAGGACCGTCGGCGACATCCACAACGGCGACTGGGTCTCCTTCAAGCCGTACATCCTGAGCAACGCCACGAAGCTGACCGCACGTGTCGCCTCCGCGGGGTCGGGCGGCACCCTGGAGATCCGCAGCGGCTCCGCCGACGGCACGCTCCTCGGCAGCGCCAAGGTCGACCCCACCGGATCGTGGGAGACGTACACCGACGTCAGCACCCCCATCGCCGGAGCCCCCGCCGGGACCACGACGCTCTTCCTCGTCTTCAAGGGCTCGGGCACCGGAGCGCTCTACGACGTCGACGACTTCACCTTCACCACCGGCTGAGGAAGGGAGCACCCCATGCGCGCGACAGCACGGCTGTACACCGCGACGGCGGCGGCCGCCCTCCTGATCGGCTGCGTGTCCGGACCGGCGGCGTCCGATCCGGAGACCAGGGGCCAGGGCAAGGGGGCCGAGTCTGCGGGCCAGGGCAAGGAGAAGGCGGGCGAACGCGTCCTCGTGTTCTCCAGGACCACCGGGTTCCGCCACGACTCCATCCCCGCAGGCATCGCCGCCGTACGGGACCTGGGCGTCACCCACGGCTTCACGGTCGACGCCACTGAGAACGCCGCCGCCTTCACCGCCAAGAACCTCGCCCGGTACGACGCCGTCGTCTGGCTCTCGACCACCGGCGACGTCCTGAACGGGCGGCAGCAGTCCGCCTTCGAGCAGTACATCCGCGCGGGCGGCGGCTACGTCGGCGTGCACGCCGCCGCCGACACCGAGTACGACTGGCCCTTCTACGGCCGCCTCGCCGGCGCCTGGTTCCAGTCGCACCCGGCGATCCAGCCCGCCGACGTCCGGGTCGAGGACCACGCCCATCCCGCCACCGCCCACCTCGGGGCCGTGTGGAAGCGCACCGACGAGTGGTACGACTACCGCTCCAACCCGCGCGACCGCGGCCGCGTCCTCGCCTCCCTCGACGAGTCCTCCTACAGCGGCGGCTCGATGGGCGGCGACCATCCGATCGCCTGGTGCCAGGGCTCCGTCGACGGCACCCCCGGCCGCTCCTTCTACACCGGCGGCGGGCACACCGAGGAGTCCTTCACCGACCCGGCCTTCCGCCGCCACCTCGGCGGCGGCATCCGCTACGCGACGGGCACCGTCCAGGCCGACTGCCGCCCCGAACAGGGCTACAAGCCGCTGTTCGACGGCAGCGCGGAGTCCCTCGCCCGGTGGAAGCAGGCAGGCCCGGGATCCTTCGCACGCAAGGACGACGGGACCATCACGTCCGTGGGAGGCATGGGCCTGCTCTGGTACGCGCCCCAGCAGTTCGGCGCGTACTCCCTGAAGCTCGACTGGAGGATGACGGGAACCGACAAGGACGACAACTCCGGGATCTTCGTGGGCTTCCCGCCCTCCGACGACCCCTGGACGGCGGTGGACCACGGCTACGAGATCCAGATCGACGCCACCGACGTCCCCGAGAAGACCACCGGCTCGGTCTACGGCTTCAAGTCCGCCGACCTCGCCGCCCGCGACCGGGCCCTGAACCCGCCGGGGGAGTGGAACACCTATGAACTCCGCGTCGAGGGCGAGCGCCTGCAGATCTGGCTCAACGGCGTGAAGATCAACGACTTCACCAACACCGATCCGGCGCGGAGCCTGCGGGACGGCCACATCGGCATCCAGAACCACGGTGCCGACGACCAGGTCACCTTCCGCGACATCCGGGTGAAGGAACTGGCCGCCACCGAGGAGGTGGGCGGCCGATAGACGGCGGTGGGCGGAGGACGCCGGACCTCCGCCCACCGTCCTGCCCGCCGCGCACCGCAGCGCACGGGCGCCGACCGCATGTGCGTCACGACAGGAGGCAGCCGTGTCCACCGAACCCCCTTCCCCCACCGGGGGCCCGCACGTTTCCGGCACCGGCCCCACCGGGGTGTGGCTGATCGGAGCCCGCGGCTCCGTCGCCACGACAGCCGTCGCGGGCTGCGCGGCGATGGCGGCGGGGCTGCACCCGCCCACCGGCCTGGTCACCGAGACCCCGCCTTTCTCCGGCTCCGCACTCCCGCCCCTCTCCTCCCTCGTCTTCGGCGGACACGACACCCTGGAGTGCCCGCTGCCCAAGCGCGCCGAACAGCTCGCCGCCGGCGGCGTCCTGCCGCACGGCCTGCCCGCCGCCGTGCACGCCGAACTCGCCGCCGCCGACGCCGAGATCCGCACCGGCGGGCCGCTGCCCGGCGACACCCGCAGCGACGAGGAACTCATCGCCGCCTTCGCCGCCGAGATACGCGACTTCGCCCACCGCCACCACCTCGCCCGCGTAGTCGTCATCAACGTCGCCTCCACCGAACCAACCCCCACTCCGCCCCTCACCCTGCCTCTCGACGCCAACCCGTCTCCCGGGCCCGGGCCCACTCCTGGGCCTGGCCCCACTCCTAGGCCTGGCTCCGCTCTCGACTCCGACCTGGCTCCCGGGTCGGGCCCCGCTCCTGGCCCTGCCCCCGCTTTCGGGTCCGCCTCAGACGCTGCCTCCGGTTCCGGCCTCGGCCCCGCCCGAGGCGCCGTCCCTGCGTCCGGGTCGGGGCCCGGCTTCGGCTCTGCCTCTGGGCACGGTTCCGGCTCTGGGCCCGGCTCCGCCTCGGGGCCCGGCTCCAGCCCCGCCTCCGGGCCCGGCCCCGTCCCCGCCCCGGGTACCGCGCCTGGAGCCGCCCCAGGCTCCGGAGACCGGCTGCCGCCCAGCTCCCTCTATGCCGCAGCCGCCCTGCGCGCCGGCGCCTCCTACGCCAACTTCACCCCCTCCACCGGCCTGCACCACCCCGCCCTCGCGGCCCTCGCCGCCGACGCCGGGCTGCCCTTCGCCGGACGTGACGGCAAGACCGGCCAGACCCTCCTCCGCTCCGTGCTGGGGCCGATGTTCGCCCAGCGCGCCCTGGCTGTCCGCGCCTGGTCCGGCACCAACCTCCTCGGCGGCGGCGACGGCGCCGCCCTCGCCGACCCCGCCGCGGCCGCCGCCAAGAACGCGGGCAAGGAACGCGTCCTCGCCGACACCCTCGGCACCGTCCCCGAAGGGGAGGTCCACATCGACGACGTCCCCGCCCTCGGCGACTGGAAGACCGCCTGGGACCACATCGCCTTCGACGGTTTCCTCGGCACCCGCATGACCCTCCAGACCACCTGGCAGGGCTGCGACTCGGCGCTCGCCGCCCCCCTGATCCTCGACCTGGCCCGCCTCCTCGCCCGCGCCCACGAAACCGGCCTCACCGGCCCGCGCCCCGAACTCGCCTTCTACTTCAAGGACCCCGACCCCGGCGCCTCCTCCGCCCTGCCCGACCAACACCTCGCCCTCCTCGCCTTCGCCGCCCGCCTCCGGGAGCAGGGGGTGGAGGCATGAGGGGGCGTCGCCCCGGCCCGCCGGGACCTGCCGTCGGTCCGGTGGTGGGCGGCCCCGTCCCCTTGGCCGTCGGACCCGTTCGGCGCAGGGGTGCCCTGGGCTTGCCGGGCGCCGACTCCGGTGCGCGGGGAGCCGTTCCCGGTGGGCGGGGAGCCGTTCCCGGTGCGCGGGGAGCTGTCCCCGGTGCGCGGGGAGCCGTCCCTGGGCCATGGGGGCTCCGCCCCGGGCGGACGACGCACCCGGGCTCCGTGTCGCCGCGACTCGGGGAGGCCGCATGAACCTCCGCGCCTGGGCCGAACTCCTGCGTCTCCCCGCCCTGTTCACCGTCCCCGGTGACGCCCTCGCGGGCGCCGCGGCAACCGGTCTGCGCCCCGGCCGGGGCACCTTGCTCGCCATCGGTTCCTCCCTCTGCCTGTACGAAGCCGGCATGGCCCTCAACGACTGGGCCGACCGCGCCGAGGACGCCGTGGACCGCCCCCAACGCCCCATCCCCTCCGGGCGCGTCACCCCGGCGGCGGCACTCACGGCCGCCGTGGCCCTCACCGCCGGAGGCCTGGCCCTGGCCGCCCGCGCGGGCCGCCCCGCCCTGGCGACCGCCACCGCCCTGGCAGGCACCGTCTGGGCCTACGACCTGGGCCTGAAACACACCCCCGCGGGCCCCGCCACCATGGCCGCGGCACGCGGCCTCGACCTGCTCCTCGGAGCCGTGGCCACGAACACCACCACGAGGACGCCCCCACGGCCGAGCAAACCCGCACCCACATCCGCCCCGCCCTCGACGGCCCCGCACCCGTCCCAGCCACCCCAGCCGGGCCCGCACCCGCCCCGGACGGACCTGCGCTCGCCCCAGCCGGGCCCACACCCACCCCAGCCAGGCCCGGACCGACTGCTGCCCCCAAGCACGGCCGTCCACGGCACAGGCGCCTACAGCACGGGCACGCACAGCACGGGCACGCATAGCACGAGTGCCCGGAGCACGGGCACGCACAGCACGAGCGCCCGCAGCACGGACGCCCACAGCTCGGGCGCCCTCCGCCACACCGCCGCAGCAGCGGCCCGCGCCGCCCTGCCCGCCGCGGCCACCCTCGCCGCGCACACCCTGGCCGTGACCGCCGTCTCCCGCAACGAGACGCAGGGCGGTTCCACCCGAGCGCCCCTGGGTGCCCTCGTCACGACCCTGGCCCTCGGCCGCGCCGTGGCGTCCGCCCCCTGGCCCCCGGCAGACCGGCGCACCGTGTCCGCCGCCGTCCTGCCGGGCACCACCGTCGCCCTCACCACGGCCTACGCGGGCACCGCCGCCCGGCCCTATCTCCACGCGACCCTGAATCCCTCACCTCCTCTGACGCAACGTGCCGTAGGCGGCGGCATCCGTGCCCTGATTCCTCTGCAGGCCGCCCTTGCCGCCCGCTCCGGCTCCCTCGGCGCCGCCCTGGTCACCGCGGCTCTCGCTCCCGCTGCCCGCCGCTTCGCACGCAAGGTGAGTGTCACGTGAGCGACGACGGCGGCGTGGCGCCGCCCGCGGGGGACCCGGGCACTCAGGCCCGGACGGCAGGTGCGGCCACGGAGAGGACTGTCCCCGCGACCGTGCCGGCGGATACCGCAGCCGTGCCGGCGGGCACCGCAGCCGTGGCGTCGGGCACCGTGGCCGCGTCCCCGGAAGCCCCCGGCCGCGAGCGGGTCGGCCAGGCACCGGGCGCGAACATCCCGGTACCCGCGAGGCCCCCCGCCCCGGGGGGCGCGGTCGCACCGGCGGGCCCCGCCTTCCCCGCCGCCCCCCTCCGCTTCGGCTACGGCACCAACGGCCTCACCGACCTGCGCCTCGACGACGCCCTCGGGCTGCTCGCCGACCTCGGCTACTCCGGTGTCGGACTGACCCTCGACCACATGCACCTCGACCCCCTCGCGCCCGACCTCGCCGCCCGCACCCGTCACGTGGCCCGGCGCCTGGACCGGCTCGGGCTCACCGTCACCGTCGAGACCGGCGCCCGCTACATCCTCGACCCCCGCCGCAAACACGGCCCCTCCCTCCTCGACCCCGACCCCGAACACCGCGCCCGGCGCGTACGTCTGCTCGTCCGCGCGGTCCAGGTCGCGGCCGACCTGGGCGCCCACGCCCTGCACTGCTTCAGCGGCATCACCCCCGAAGGCACCACCGAGGCCACCGCCTGGCAACGCCTCACCGACGCGCTCACCCCCGTCCTCGACGCCGCGTCCGGCGCCCACGTGCCGCTGGCCGTCGAACCCGAACCCGGCCATCTCCTCGCCACCCTCGCCGACTTCCACCACCTCCGCGGTCTCCTCGGCGACCCCGAGCCCCTCGGCCTCACCCTCGACATCGGGCACTGCCAGTGCCTGGAACCACAGTCGCCCGCCGACTGCGTCCGCGCCGCCGCGCCCTGGCTCCGGCACGTCCAGATCGAGGACATGCGCCGGGGCGTCCATGAACATCTTCCCTTCGGTGACGGCGAGATCGACTTCCCTCCCGTCCTGAGCGCCCTGTCCGCCACCGGCTACCAAGGGCTGACCGTCGTGGAACTGCCCCGCCACTCCCACGCGGGCCCCCGACTCGCCGCCCATTCCCTCGAGTTCCTGCGTCGAGCCGACCGTCACCGTCCAGCCGCGACCCCGGTCCCGGCCGATGGCACGGCGCCCCAGGGAGGACCCTCGTGACCGCCCCCTCCGTCGCCGAGCTCCACTCGCGCCTCGAAGCCGTCCTCGGCGGTGCCGCCCGCGCCTGGCTCGACCAGGCCACCGCCGAGGCCACCGTGGGCCCCGCCACCGACACCGGCCAGTCCGCCCACCTCCCCTCCCCAGGTCTCGCCGCCCCCGTGTGGGAGCTGCGCTTCGCCGAAGCCGGCCGCCGTTGCGGACCCGACCACGCCGACGCAGCCCGGCTCGTCCTCCTGCACGCCGCCCGCGCCGACACCGCCACCCTGATCAGGCTGTACGAACAGGGCACCGCCGCCGAACGCCGCGCCGTCCTGACCGCCCTGCCGCACCTGGTACCGGGCCCCGAAGCGCTGCCGTTGGTCGAGGACGCGCTCCGCACCAACGACACCCGGCTCGTCGCCACCGCCCTCGGCCCCTACGCGGCCACGCACCTGCCCCCGCACGACTGGCGTCACGCCGTCCTCAAGTGCCTGTTCACCGGGGTGCCCGTGGACTCCGTCGCCGACCTCGCCCGGCGTTCGCACGGCGACATCGAACTGGCCCGCATGCTCGGCGACTACGCCGCAGAGCGCACCGCCGCCGGCCGCACCGTCCCCGGCGATCTGTACCGGGTCCTCGCCCTGACCGACGCGCCGGACCCACCGGGCCCGGCCGCCACCCCTCCCGGCGTGCCCCAGCGCCACGCCGACCCCCTGACGTCCACCGGTGAGGAGCAGGAGTCCTGATGCGCATCTTCGACCCCCACATCCACATGACGTCCCGCACCACCGACGACTACGAGGCGATGTACGCCGCCGGTGTCCGCGCCGTCGTCGAGCCCGCCTTCTGGCTCGGCCAGCCCCGCACCTCGCCCGCCTCCTTCGTCGACTACTTCGACTCGCTCCTCGGCTGGGAACCCTTCCGCGCCGCCCAGTACGGCATCGCCCACCACTGCACCATCGCGCTGAACCCCAAGGAGGCGAACGACCCGCGGTGCGCACCCGTCCTCGACGTGCTGCCCCGCTACCTCGTCAAGGACAACGTCGTCGCCGTGGGGGAGATCGGCTACGACTCCATGACGCCCGCCGAGGACCACGCGCTCGCCGCCCAGCTGGGACTCGCCGCCGACCACGAACTGCCCGCCCTCGTCCACACCCCGCACCGGGACAAGCTGACAGGGCTGCGCCGCACCCTCGACGTCGTTCGCGAGTCCCCGCTGCCCCTGGAACGCGTCCTGATCGACCATCTCAACGAGACCACCGTCAAGGAGGCCAAGGACGCCGGGTGCTGGCTCGGATTCTCGGTCTACCCGGACACGAAGATGGACGAGGAGCGGATGGTCGCGATCCTGCGGGAGTACGGCCCCGATCAGGTCCTCGTCAACTCCGCGGCCGACTGGGGAAAGAGCGACCCGCTCAAGACCCGCAAGGTCGGCGACGCCATGCTGGACGCGGGATTCTCCGACGACGACGTCGACCGCGTCCTCTGGCGCAACCCCGTGGCCTTCTACGGGCTCAGCGGCCGCCTCGTCCTCGACGTCACCGACGCCGGACCGACGCACGAAGGCAACTCCATCCTGCGCGGCGGTGAGTGACCCATGCGCTTCCGGCACCCGGACGGCTCCACCGTCCACCTCGCCTACTGCACCAACGTCCACCCCGCCGAGACCCTCGACGGCGTGCTCGCCCAACTGCGGGACCACTGCGAGCCCGTCCGCAAACGGCTCGGCCGCGACCGCATCGGCATAGGCCTGTGGCTCGCCAAGGACGCCGCCCACGCGCTGGTCACCGACCTGGCCGCACTGCGCGGACTGCGCACCGAACTCGACCGGCGCGGCCTGGAGGTCGTCACACTCAACGGCTTCCCGTATGAGGGGTTCGGCGCCGAACAGGTCAAGTACCGCGTGTACAAACCGGACTGGGCCGACGCCGAGCGACTCGACCACACATCCGCCCTGGCCCGCGTCCTCGTCCAGCTGCTGCCGGACGACGTCACCGAGGGCACCATCTCCACGCTGCCGCTCGCCTGGCGAACCGCCTTCGACGCCGACCGCGCCGAGCAGGCCCACTCCGCCCTGCGGACGCTGGCACACCGCCTGGACGCCCTCGCCGAACTCACCGGCAAGTCCGTCCGCGTGGGCCTTGAACCCGAACCGGGCTGCACCGTCGAGACCACCGGCGACGCCATCGCCCCCCTCACCGCCGTCGGACACCACCGCATCGGCGTCTGCGTCGACACCTGCCACCTCGCCACCTCCTTCGAAGACCCCGCGACCGCCCTCGACGCACTCGGGACCGCCGGCATCCCCATCGTCAAGTCCCAGCTCTCCGCCGCCCTGCACGCCGAACACCCCCATCTGCCGGAAGTCCGCGCGGCACTCGCCGCCTTCGACGAACCCCGCTTCCTGCACCAGACCCGCACCCTGACCGGGGCACCCGGCGGCGCGGGCACCACCGGAACCCTCGTCGCCACCGCCCTGCGCGGCACCGACGACCTGGGCGAGGCCCTGACCCGCCGGACCCTGCCCGACTCGGCCCCCTGGCGGTCCCACTTCCACGTCCCCCTGCACGCGTCCCCCGCCGCGCCGCTCACCTCCACGCTCCCCGTCCTCAAGGACACCCTCACCCGGCTCGTCGGCGGCCCGCACCCGCGCACCCACCACCTCGAAGTCGAGACGTACACCTGGCAGGCCCTCCCGCCCGAGCTGCGCCCGCGCGCCCGCCCCCAGCTCGCCGACGGCATCGCCGCCGAACTCATCCTCGCCCGTGACCTCCTGACGGAACTCGGTCTGAAGGAACTGCCATGACACCTCCCGCCCAGGACCGTCCGACCCCGCTGCTCGTCCTCGACGTCGTCGGCCTCACCCCCCAGCTGCTCGACCACATGCCCCACCTCACGGCCCTCGCCCGGTCCGGTTCCCGCGCCCACCTCGGCACCGTCCTGCCAGCCGTCACCTGCGCCGCCCAGTCCACATTCCTCACCGGCACCACCCCCGCCGAACACGGCATCGTCGGCAACGGCTGGTACTTCCGCGAGCTCGGTGACGTACTGCTGTGGCGCCAGCACAACGGGCTCGTCGCCGGTGACAAGCTGTGGGACGCCGCCCGCCGCGCGCATCCCGGCTACACCGTCGCCAACATCTGCTGGTGGTACGCCATGGGCGCCGACACCGACTTCACCGTGACACCCAGGCCCGTCTACTACGCCGACGGCCGCAAGGAGCCCGACTGCTACACCCGACCCCCGGCCCTGCACGACGAACTCACCGCCAAGCTCGGCACGTTCCCCCTCTTCCACTTCTGGGGCCCTGGCGCCGACATCGTCTCCAGCCGCTGGATCGTGGACGCCACCCGCCACATCATCGGCACCCGCAGGCCTGACCTCGCCCTGTGCTACCTCCCTCATCTCGACTACGACCTGCAACGCTTCGGCCCCGACGACCCGCGCTCGCACCAGGCCGCCGCCGACCTGGACGCCACCCTCGCCCCACTCCTCGATCAGGCGAAGGCGGAGGGCCGTGTCGTCGTCGCCCTGTCCGAGTACGGCATCACCCGGGTGAGCCGGCCCGTGGACATCAACCGGGCGCTGCGCCGGGCCGGACTCCTCGAAGTGCACACCCAGGACGGCATGGAGTACCTCGACCCGATGGCGTCCCGCGCCTTCGCCGTCGCCGACCACCAGATCGCCCACGTCTACGTACGCAAACCGGAGGACCTGGCGGCCGCCCGCGCCGCGCTCGCGGACCTGCCGGGGATCGACCAGCTCCTCGACGACGAGGGCAAGAAGGCCCACCACCTGGACCACCCCCGCGCCGGGGAACTCGTCGCGGTCGCGGAGCCGGACGCCTGGTTCACGTACTACTACTGGCTCGACGACGCCCGCGCACCCGACTTCGCGCAGCTCGTCGAGATCCACCGCAAACCCGGCTACGACCCGGTCGAGCTCTTCATGGACCCCGAGGACCCCTATGTCCGCGTCAAGGCCGCGGGCGCCCTGGCCCGCAAGAAGCTCGGCATGCGCTACCGCATGGCGGTCGTGCCCCTCGACCCGTCACCTATTCGTGGCAGCCATGGCCGCCTCCCCGCGAGCGACGACCTCGATTCCGGACCGCTCATCCTGTGCTCCACCCCCCGAGCCGTCGACGGCCGCGTCGCGGCCACGGATGTGAAATCACTGCTGCTCCGGCTCGCCGGGCTGCACTGACTCCCGTCGAGCCCGCGGTACGCACGGACCCGACTCCACACGAGTCGGGTGCCGTGCCCCGCCATGCCCGGACCCGCATTCCGTCGAGCCCGGCCGATATCCACTGAACCAGACCAGGCCCGGCCCGCCATCAGGGTTTGTCCCCGGCTCCACCCCGATCCGTTCCTCGAACGGATCCCCGACCCACCCCCGAGTCCAGCCCCTTCGCAAGCCCACCCCTTTGCAGGCCCACCCCCTTTCCGTGCCCGCCCTCTCCTTCTCCGAGACCCCTTCCTTCTCCGAGTCCGCCCCTCTTCCCGAGTCCGCCCCTTTTCCGAGTCCGAATCTCCGAGTCCGACCCCAGGGAGAACCCATGAGCCGCAAGCACACGCCGGACGACCCCGAACTCGCCCAGAGACTCAGCCGGCGCGGCATGATCGGCGTCGCCGCGGGTGCCACCGCCGCGGCGCTCGTCGGCACCGCGGCCGCCGCGGGCCCCGCGTCCGCGACGACCGGCGCCGCCCCGCAGCCGACGGGCAAGGGGCGCGGCCGCCCCGTACTGCCGCCGGGCCGTCTCGGCATCCAGCTCTACAGCCTCCGCGACAAGGTCTCCACCGCCGGGTTCGCGACCGTCTTCGCCGAGCTGGAGCGTTACGGATACGACGAGATCGAGTTCGCCGGATACACCCAGGGCGCCGCGGGCCCCATCACTCTCGCCCAGTTGAAGAGGCTCGCGCACCACCACGGACTGCACCCGATCGGGAGCCACGTCGGCTACTACGACAACGGCAACCCGAACGCGTACACCTTCGCGCAGAACCTCACCAAGGTCCTGGACGACGCGGAGGCACTGGGCCTGAAGCACATCGGCACCGCGGCCGGGCCCTTCCGCCACGGCACGACCGTCGACGCCTGGAAGCGGGCAGCGGAGGACTTCAACACGTACGGCGAAGCGGCCCGCGCACGCGGCATGAAGTTCTACCAGCACAACCACGCCGAGGAGTTCTCCTTCGCCACGGACAAGCCGGACGTGCGGCTCTACGACGTCCTGCTCGCGGAGACCGATCCGGACCATGTGTTCCTGGAGATGGACGTCTACTGGGCGTACTCGGCGCAGTTCCGCTTCGGCAAGCAGGTGGACGGCACACCGCGTCCCTTCGACCCGCTGGACTACGTTCTGAAGCAGCCGCACCGCTACCCGTTGTTCCACGTGAAGGACGGCATCCGGGACGACTCCGCCCGTGACGGCTACCGCATGGTGGACGTGGGCGACGGCGACATCGACTACAAGAGGTTCCTGTCGAAGGTGACCGCGCGCACCCATGGAGGGCGCCGCTACCACCACTGGCAGACCGAGCACGACAACAGGTGTTCGACGACGTCCAGTGGTGTGCAGCGGACAGGGTGTGCTCGGCGGCTCCGTAGGCGTACTCGAAGACACTGATGGCGATCATGGCCAGCCAGGGCAGGACCACCATCGTCCAGCGGGGGCGGCCGAGGATGTCCCGGTCGCTCTCACCGATGCGGTAGACGCGGCCGCGCGCGTCCGTGACTTCCCTGAAGCGCGGGTGGGACGAGAACTGAGGATGTGACGCGTCCGCGCGGCCGGACGCGCCACGTGCGGCGAAGGGCTCCGCCGTCATATCAAGCCATCTCCTCACCGAGAGGTTGCGGATTGGGTGTGATGTTCTTGGCTCGCGGTCTTCCCGGCTGAGAAAGGAAGAGCGCAATGAATCCGGCGAACAACGAGATGGATCCGGCCAGGGTGAATGCCCCGGTGTGACCCCAGTGGCTCACCACCACGGACCCCAGGCCGGAGCCGAGCAGACCGGAGACCAGCTTGGAGCTGTAGACCAGGCCGTAGTTGGAGGCGTTGTTGTTCTCACCGAAGTAGTCCGCGGTCATGGCCGCGAACATCGGGAAGATGGCGCCCCCGCCGAATCCGGAGATACTGGAGAAGATCAGGAACATGGGGAGGTTCCCGATGTCGGCGGCCCACAGAATTCCGTACTGCGCGAGACCGAGGACGACGCAGACGAAGATCAGGCAGCGTTTTCGCCCGTAGCGGTCCGAGAGCCAGCCGATGACGCCGCGGCCGGTGCCGTTCACGACGGCCTTGAGCGACATCGCCGTGGCGACGACACCGCCGGCGAAACCGGCTTCCTCGCCGATGTCCACCTGGAACGCGATGCCGAAGATGTTCACGCCCGAAGTGCACAGCAGACAGAACCACATCAGCGCCACGCGGCCGGTCTGCCAGGCCTCCTTGGGCGTGTACTGCCGTACCGCGGGCGGATTCATCCGCAGCGCGCGGCGGGCCCGCGGGTCGCTCGGCGGCCGCAGCGGGTCCACCGCCGCGGGCCACCAGTTCTTCGGCGGGTCCTGGAAGAAACAGCCCGCCGCGGCGACCGTCGCGGCCAGGAGGAGACCGGCGCCGACAAGGACCCAGCGGAAATTCGTGAGGTCCATGTAGCCGGTGAAGAGGAAGACGAACGGCACCGAACCGTAGGCGAATCCACCATTGACGAAACCTGTCTTGCCGCCCTTCCGCTCCGGATACCACTTGCCCACCATGTTCACGCAGGTCGCGTACACCATTCCCGCGCCCGTGCCGCTGAACATGCCGAAGCCGATATAGGCGACGACGACATGCGGCGCGAAGGCCAGGGACAAGTAGCCCAAAAGCGTGCCGAACGCGCCGAACATCATGGCCCAGCGCGCGGGAAGTCTGCCGCTCTCCCGCAGTCTGCCCGTCGGGAAGGCCACCGCGGCCTGGAAGAACACCCAGACCCCCAGCATCCAGAAGATGTGCAGACTGCTCCAGGAATGCGCGGTGTGCAGCGTGTCCTCGGCGGACGCGAAAGCGTATTCGGCGGAACTGATGCCCATCATGCCGACCCACGGCAGAATGACCATCCATTTCCGCTTGCGGCCCATGATGTCGATGTCGGTCTCGCCGACCCGGTACACCCGGCCGCCCGCGTCCCTCACCTCCCGGTAGGGGACGGCTGTGCGCAGTTCTGTTGTCGTCATGTCGCTCAAGCACCCCTTGCGTCGAAAAGATCCTGGCCGGCGCCCCCTGTCCACTTCCTTTCGCGTGCGCACGGGTTCCGGGGACGGCCGGCGCGCACCGCCGGCCGGCCCGTACCGGCTCACCTCATCGATCGCCCCCGAGGAGCCCCGCGGCGCGCGCCCACCGGTACTTCGCACCGAGCACCGCCACGGGCTGTTCCGTCGTGTACGGATAGGCCACGACACCCCGCTCGAACAGGTACCGGCAGGCCTCCTCCACCTCGACGTCACCCGCGAGCGACGCGACGACCGGCTTGTCGATGCCGCGGGCGCGGAACTCCTCGATCACGCGGGCCGTTGATTCGGCGAAGACCATGGGAGGGGTGACGATGGTGTGCCAGTAGCCCAGCACGAGCGCGTGGACACGCGCATCCTCCAGGCCGAGCCGGATCGTCGCCTCGTACGTCGAGGGGGGCTCGCCGCCGGTGATGTCGACGGGGTTGCCCGCGGCGCCGAACGGCGGGATGAACGCACGGAAGGACGCGTCCAGGTCGGCCGGTATCTCCATGAGCCGCAGGCCGTTGTCGGTCACCGCGTCGGAGAGCAGCACGCCCGAGCCGCCCGCCCCGGTGATGATGACGACGTTGTCGCCCTTCGGCGTCGGCAGGACCGGCAGCGCACGCGCGTACTCCAGCATCTCCCGCAGCCCCGGGGCCCGGACGACCCCGGCCTGCCGCAGGATGTCGTCGTAGACGGCGTCGTCCCCCGCCAGCGCGCCGGTGTGGGAGCCCGCGGCCCTGGCGCCCGCTGCGGTGCGCCCCGCCTTGAGGACCACGACGGGCTTCTTCGGCACGGTGGCGCGCGCCGCCTCGACGAACGCCCGGCCGTCCTTGAGGTCCTCCAGGTGCATCGCGACGCAACGCGTGTCGGCGTCCTCGCCGAACCAGGTGAGGAAGTCGTCCTCGTCGAGGTCGGACTTGTTGCCGAGTCCGACGATCGCCGAGACCCCCGTGTTCGTGGCGCGGGCGAAGCCGAGGATCGCCATGCCGATGCCACCGGACTGCGAGGTGAGCGCCACCGGGCCCTTGACGTCGTAGGGCGTGCAGAACGTGGCGCACAGGCCCTGCCACGTCGCGTAGTAGCCGTAGATGTTCGGCCCGAGCAGCCGCACACCGTGCCGTTCCCCGATCGCCACCAGCTCGTCCTGGAGGCCCTGTTCACCGGTCTCCGCGAAGCCGGAGGGGATGAGCACCGCGTTCGGGACGCCCTTGCGGCCGACCTCCTCCAGCGCGCTCGCGACGAACTTGGCAGGGATGGCGAAGACCGCCACATCCACCTCGCCGGGGATGTCCGTGACGCTCTTGTACGCCTTGCGGCCCTCGATGTCGTCGGCCCGCGGGTTCACCGGATGGATCTCTCCGGAGAAGCCGCCGTCGATGAGATTGCGCATCACCGAATTGCCGATCTTGCCCGGCTCGTTGGAGGCACCGATCACGGCGACGGAGCGGGGCCGCATCAGGCGCCGCATCGAAGCGAGGATCTCCGCGCGCGTGTACGTGCGCCGCGGTGCCGGAGCCCGGTCGGCGAGGAGGACGCGGACGTCCGCGGCGAGCGCCCCCCGCGGGGTCGCCACGACCGGGTTGAGGTCGACCTCCGCGATTTCCGGGAACTCGGTGACCAGCTGCGACACCCGGCGTATCTGCTCGGCGACGGCCCCCCGGTCGACACCCGGCGCGCCCCGGACGCCCCGCAGCACCTGAGCCGCCCGGATCGAGTCGAGCATGGACAGTGCCTCGTCCGCGTCGACGGGCGCGAGCCGGAACGTGACGTCCTTGTGGACCTCGACGAGCACTCCGCCGAGTCCGAAGGCGACGACCTTTCCGAACGTCGGATCGGTGACCGCGCCCACGATCACCTCCTGCGCGGCGGGCCCCGACGGCAGCAACTCCTGCACCTGCACGCCCTCGATGTGCGCCACGGGCGCGTACGCGCGGGCCGCGGCGACGATCCGGTGGAACGCGGCACGCACGTCCGCGGCGCCCGCCACGCCCACGACCACGCCGCCCGCCTCGGTCTTGTGCAGGATGTCCGGCGAGACGATCTTCATGACCACGGGCCCGTCGAAGCGTGCCGCGCGGGCCACCGCCTCCTCGACGTCCCGCGCGAGTTCCTCGCCGGGCACGGCGATGCCGTACGCGTCCGCGAGGACCTTCGCCTCCGGCGCCGTCAGCGCGGTCCGTCCGTCGGCGCGCACGGCGTCGAGCAGGGCGCGCACCCGCTCCTTGCGGTCCTCGGCAGGCAATCAGATCACTCCGTCCGTCTTGAGCAGGCGCAGCTCCTCGCCGCCGAGGCCGAGCTCGCCCATGAACACCTCTTCGTTGTGCTCGCCGAGCAGCGGCGAGCCGACCACGTCGACGGGGGAGTCGGAGAGCTTGAGGGGCGACCCCACGGTTGTGAAGGAGCCGCGCTCGGGGTGCGCCACCTCGACGACCATCCCGTCGGCCGCCAGCGAGGCGTCCTCGAGGATCTCCTTGGTGGACAGGATCGGGCCGCACGGGATGTCGTGGGCGTTGAGCCGCTCCAGGACCTCCCACTTGGGCAGCGTCGAGGACCACTCCTCGATGAGCTGGAACATCTTGCCGAGCTTCGGGAGCCGTGCCTCCGGGGTGGCCCACTCGGGGTCCTCGGCCAGCTCCGGGCGGCCGATGAGCTCGGAGAGGGGCTTCCAGCCCACGGGCTGCACGATGACGTACACGTAGTCGTTGGGGCCACCCGGGGCGCACTTGACGGCCCATCCGGGCTGCCCGCCGCCCGAGGCGTTGCCGGAGCGCGGCACGGCGTCCCCGAAGTCCTCGTTCGGGTACTCGGCGAGCGGCCCGTGGGCGAGGCGCTGCTGGTCGCGCAGCTTGACGCGGCACAGGTTGAGCACGGCGTGCTGCATGGCGACGTTGACGCGCTGCCCACGTCCCGTGGTCTCCCTCTGGAAGAGGGCGGCCAGGATGCCCGCGACGACGTGGATGCCCGTCCCGGAGTCGCCGATCTGCGCACCGGTGGCGAGCGGCGGACCGTCCTCGAACCCGGTGGTCGACATGGAGCCGCCCATGGCCTGCGCCACGACTTCGTAGGCCTTGAAGTTGGTGTACGGCCCCTCTCCGAAGCCCTTGATCGAGGCGTAGACGATGCGCGGGTTGATCTCCCGGATGCGCTCCCAGGTGAAGCCCATGCGGTCCACGGCGCCCGGCCCGAAGTTCTCGACCAGCACGTCGGAGCGGCGGATCAGCTCCGTGAGGAGTTCCTTGCCGCGTTCCGTCTTGGTGTTGAGGGTGATGCTCCGCTTGTTGCAGTTGAGCATCGTGAAGTACAGCGAGTCCACACCGGGCACATCGCGCAGCTGCTTGCGCGTGATGTCTCCGGAGGGCGCCTCCAGCTTCACCACGTCCGCTCCGAGCCAGCCGAGCAGCTGGGTGGCGGAGGGCCCGGACTGGACGTGGGTCATGTCCAGGACGCGGATTCCTTCGAGAGCCTTGGTCACGGCCGTGTCACCTCACTTGTACATCGTCTGGTTCATGGTTCCGGGGGCGTACGCGTCCGGGTCGACCCACACGTTGACGAGCGAGGGCTTGCCGGACTCACGGGCGCGGCGCAGGGCGGGGCCGATGTCGGCGGGGTCGCGGACCTCCTCGCCGTGGCCGCCGAGCATCCGGGCGAACTCGTCGTAGTGGACGTCGCCGAGGGTGTTGCCGACCCGCTCGCGCTCCTCGCCGTACTTGGCCCGCTGGCCGTAGCGGATCTGGTTCATCGAGGAGTTGTTGCCGACGATGCCGACGAAGGGCAGGTCGTAGCGGACGAGCGTCTCGAAGTCCCAGCCCGTGAGACTGAAGGCGCCGTCTCCGAAGAGGGCCACCACCTCCTTGTCGGGCCGGGCCTGCTTGGCGGCGAGCACGAAGGGGATGCCGACGCCGAGCGTGCCGAGCGGTCCGGGGTCCATCCAGTGGCCCGGCGCCTTGGGCTGCACGACCTGCCCGGAGAAGGTCACGATGTCGCCGCCGTCGCCGATGTACACGGAGTCCTCGGTGAGGAAGTCGTTGATCTCACTCACCAGGCGGTACGGGTGGATGGGGGAGGCGTCGGAGCGCAGGCTCGGCAGCCGCTTCTCCAGCGCCGTCCGCTCGGCGGCCCGCAGCTCGTCCAGCCACTCCTTGCGCCGCGCCGCACCGCCGTTCAGGCGCCCGGACGCGGCCTCGGTCACCGACTTCAGGATCAGCCCAGCGTCCCCGACGATGCCGAGGTCGATGTCGCGGTTCTTGCCGACGGTGCGGTAGTCGAGGTCGATCTGGACGACCGTCGCCTCCGGAGAGAGCCTTCTGCCGTACCCCATGCGGAAGTCGAAGGGCGTACCGACGACGACGATCACATCGGCATGGGAGAAGGCGTACCGCCGTGAGAGCTGGAAGTGGTGCGGGTCCCCGGGCGGCAGCGTGCCGCGGCCCGCGCCGTTCATGTAGGCGGGCACATTGAGGGCGCGGACGAGTTCGACCGCCGCCGCCGTGCCCCGGGTCGTCCACACCTGGCTGCCGAGAAGGACGGCCGGTTTCTCCGCGTGCACGAGCAGATCGGCGAGCTTCTCGACGGCCTCGGGGTCGCCGGCCGAGCGCGTCGAGGCCCGGTAGTGCCCCGCGCGCGGCACGCGGGCCCTCTCCACGGGGACCTCGGCGTCGAGCACGTCGCGGGGGATCTCCAGGAAGGAGGGCCCGGGAGCGCCGTGATAGCACTCGCGGAACGCCATCGACACCATGTCGGCCGCGCGTGCCGTGTCGGGGACGGTCGCCGCGAACTTGGTGATGGGCGTCATCATGTCGACGTGCGGCAGGTCCTGAAGTGACCCCATCTTGTGCTGGGCGTGGGCTCCTTGGCCGCCGATGAGCAGCATCGGGGACTCCGCGCGGAAGGCGTTCGCGACGCCCGTGACGGCGTCGGTGGTGCCGGGCCCGGCCGTCACCACGGCACACCCGGGCTTGCCGGTGATCCGCGCGTACCCGTCGGCGGCGTGTGCGGCGACCTGCTCGTGGCGTACGTCGACGACGTCGATGCCCTCGTCGACGCAGCCGTCGTAGATGTCGATGATGTGGCCGCCGCAGAGGGTGTAGATGACCTCCACGCCCTCGGCCTTGAGGGCCTTGGCGACCAGGTGTCCGCCGGAGATGAGGGTATGTGTGTCGCTGCTGCTGCTGTCGTCGGGCATGGCGAAGTTCCTGTCCCTTCGTAGGGGGGCGGTGCGCTTCGTAGGCGTTGATCCGGCTGTGCGGTGGATTCGGCTGTGCCGTTGGTTCGGCTGTGCGGGGGGATCCGGCTGTGCCGTTGGTTCAGCTGCGCCAATCGGTTCAGCTGCACTGAGGGGCCTTCGCAGCACATTGCATACAGTCGACGAATACTGTATGAAACCCGTTATCCCTCATCCGGTGGATGCTGTTCAAGGGGTGCAGGGCGTTTTCCGGACATGCGTCGGAAGGGCCATGTACCGGCATCGGGCGAGGGAACTCCGCGCGGTATGCGGCATCCTGATGCCGCGGGCGGAGGTCGCGGTGGACCGTTCCGCCGGAAGGTTTGTCGCAATCACTCCCTCGGCGGCAGGGCGCGAGAGGGCGCGACCGTGTGCGGCAGGGCACCCCTGGTCGCGTCAGCCGATGCCCTGCCGGTCGGGCAGCAGCGCGAAGGCGCGGTCCGCCGCCTCCGGCACCAGGCGTTCCACGGCCTGCTCCAGGAGCGCCCGGTGCCGGAGCAGCGGAGCCCGGCGGGCTTCGGGCGCGAGCAGGAGCAGATCGTCGAGCCCGGCGAGCATGCGCCGGGTGACCTGGGGGTGGTCCGCGGCGCAGCAGCGGATCTCGGTGAGGCCGAGGTCCACGAGGTCCCGCCAGTCGGGCACGGGCTGAACCAGGCGCACGTCTCCGCGCCGGTCGCGATGGCGCAGCGCGCCCAGGGGGTAACCGGCGACGGCCGCCAGGAACTGCACGATGCGGTCCAGTGCCTGCACGGCGGTCGTCGGGTCGTTGACGGAGGTGGACAGGGCCCGCAGGGCGATGTCGGACAGTTGGCGCAGCCCGAAGCCGAGGTCCTGGTGGAAGGTGCGTTCCACGCCGACATGCACCGTGTACCGCAGGGCGCGGCGGCCGGGCGACGGTCCGCCGTGCACCGCGAACACCGGCGTGCCCGGCACCACGAAGTCCCCGATGCGGGGCAGCAGCCGCAGGACGACGCCCTGGCGCCGGGCCGCCCGCACGGCTCGCGCGATGTTGATGTCACGCAGCACACCGGCCCGGCCCTCGTGAGTGATCCGTGCCGTCTCGGGCCCGAGCTGTCCATGATCTGGTGCGTGCTCCGCCGGATGTCGCACGGCCACCCGCAGCGACTCGCGGGCGATGCGGTCGATGACGAAGCCGATGCGCATCATCCGCAGCGTGCCGTTCACGTACGCGATGAAAAGGAGCAGGCTCAGGAGGACCATCAGGAAGGCGAGCACGGCCTCGACCAGCGGCACGTTCGACACCAGGCGGGGGTCCTGCTCGCTCTCGAACGACGTCAGCGTCATCAGCGAGAACAGGAACGTCGCGAGGAAGACCGTCAGGGTGAGCTTCGTGATCCGGGAGCGGACGTAGAGCCGTACCACCCGGGGGCTGAACTGGCCGCTGGCCATCTGCACGGCGACCAGCGAGATGCTGAAGACGACACCGATGAAGGTCATCATCGCCGACCCGATGGTGCTGATGACCACCTTCACGTCCTCGGCGAGCCGGTTCAGGTCCGCGAGGGTGTCGTACTCCTGCTCGTCCTGGAGCAGCCGCACCAGCGCGGTGTCCAGCTCCGCGGCACCCCACCACAGCAGGAGCGCGCCGACCAGCCCCGCTGTCGGCGCGAACCACATCGTGTCCCGCAGATGCTCACGCAGCGGGGACAGCATCCGGGGTCGGCGGACCCGCCCGTCACTCGGCGCACCCGTAAGCAAACCGTCACTCATGGTGAAACCCTAGGTGCGTCCGCGCGGGAACGCGGGCGGCGCGCGGCTGCCCGCCCGACCACAGGGATACGCAGGTGAAAGGCACTCCGAAACCTTGGTATTGTTGTCTTCGTCGCCGCGGGGAACACCCCGCAGGGCGGCAGACGCCTAGTCCGGGTGGCGGAATGGCAGACGCGCTAGCTTGAGGTGCTAGTGCCCTTTATCGGGCGTGGGGGTTCAAGTCCCCCCTCGGACACCAGCAAGAACAGCCCCTCAGCAGGGGCTTTCTTCATTTCCGGGCAGTGGCGTGACCAACGGCCCAGAGAGTTTCCTGGTCAGATCAGGGATGACAGATCGATTCGGGCCGCACTGGACGCGGCCAGCTTCTTGGCTCCCTCGGCGCGGCGCCTGCCGTAGCGCGTCATGGTGTAGCCCGGCGAGTGGTGCCAGGCGTTGGCGGAGACTCTCTATCGGGTTCTCGTGGTTGTCGAGATCGTTTGTGATCTTCGAGGCCCGCCAGTCGTGCAGCCGGAAGCCGTCCGGCAGCTTCATCCGCGCACGGGCTGTGCGCCAGCGGGCAGAGACCTTCTCCGGATCCTGCGGCCCTCCCGCCGTGCGCCCCTTCTGGAGCTTGAAGCCGTCGCGGGCGAACACCAGGCCGTGCTCCACCCACAGTGCCCCCAGCCGTTCCTTCTGGGCCTGCTGGCGCCCCCGCTGCCATTTGAGGACGTTCATCAGGGCCTGGTCGACATAGATGATCGCGTGGTCGTCTCCGTCCTTGGTGAGCTTGCGCAGCCGGTAGGTGTTGCCTTCCTCGACCACGACCCAGGCCAGTTCGATGGCGCAGTCGTCCCAGTGGATGAGGTCCCACATCCATCCCAGGGTTTCGCTGCGGCGGCAGGAGGTGGCCGCGTAGGACGTCCACAGCGGAGCATCCCGCAGGCAGTGATGCGTCAGGCCGCCGTCACAGGCCCGGTTGCCACACGGCTCCCAGATCTGGCCCAGGAAATGCGCCGTCTCCTGATCATTGAGCGTCGGGAAGTCGGGCTGAGCCGCCTTGATCTGCCGCTCCGTGGGCGGATGGGCGGCGTGGGCCGGGTTGACCGTCAGGAGCTTCCTGGGGCCGGTGACGGAGTCCAGAGCGGCCGAGATGATGTTGTGGACGTGACGGACGCTCTTGGGGCCCAGGGGCTTGTTGTCGTTGGCCTCGATGGGCTTGGCCTCCAGGAGCCGGTACAGGTCGTCCAGGCGCTCGTCGGTCACCTCCACTACCTTCACCGTTCCTATGTGGGGCTTGATGTGCAGCCGGGTCTTCGGCTCGTAGCCTTCCCTGGTGGTGTCCTCGCCCCGGTGCTTGGCGAGCCAGGAGTCCATGGGCTGGCTCATGGTCATGTCGGAGCGGGGGGTGAGCGTTCCCGCTTCGTGATCACTGAGCCAGTGGCGCAGCGCCCGTTCCGCTTCCGTCTTGGTCTTGTAGTCGCGGCCTATCCAGTAGCGCTCCTTCGTGCCTGTCGCCGGGTTGAAGTGGAGCGGGGTACGCACCCCTCGCAGGTGTTGAGTCTGCCCTTACGCGGGATCTCCACCGGAGTCCCCCGAGCTTGTTTCCGCGCTTCGTCACGTGGGTTGGTTGCCTTCCTTCTAGCCGAATGGACCTGCCTTGCGGGCGTTCGAGAAGATCGCCCCGTACCTGGAAACGGACCCGCTGGGGGTCTACGTGGCCGCCCTGTCGATGTGGTCGGCCGCCATCGGCGGCACGGTCAAGGTCTCGTCCCGGGGCTCTGCCCGGCCGGTACTGCTGTGGTCGGCCCTAGTGGCCGGTACGGGCGGGGGCAAGGGGACCGCGCTGCGTGCTGCCCTGCATGTCCTGGACGCGCCTGTGGGCCGCTTCCTGGCCACGCACACCACGTCCGGGATCACATCCGGGGCGAGCATGGTCAATCACCTGTGGGAGCAGCAGGAAGCGACCGCCGAGTCAGAGCACGGGCGGGACGTGCGGACTCTGGTGGTCGAAGAGGAATGGTCGGAAGTGCTGCGCAGGGTCAGGCGGGATGCGTCGTTCACGACCAAGCTCCGGGCAGCGTGGGACGGGGCCACGCTGCGCAACACCACCAAGGAAGAGGCTCAGGAAGTCCGGGACCCGGCCATGGTTCTGCACTGCCACGTCACCCCCTCCGACTGGAGCAAGTACGTGGGGGAGTTGGAAGCGGCCGGGGGCTCGTACAACCGCATTCTTCCCTTCCTGCTCGGCACCGTGCCCATGCTCGATGACGACCGGGTGAGTCTGCCCAGGGTTGATGGACACGAACTGTCGGACGCCTACGGGTGGGCGACCGCCCGGCCACGTGCGATCACACTTGGGGAAGACGCCCGTCCCCTGTGGCGGATCGTGCGCCGGTACGCGCGCATCCTGGGCGAGACCCTGCCCGAAGAGCAGGCCGTGTTCATCGAGCGCACCGCAGAGCGGACGCTCAGGGTCGCGGCCTGCCTGGCCGCCTCCGACTGCTCCCAGACCATCACGGAAGAGATCCTGTCGGCCGCCTTCAGCCTGGTTCGCCGCTCCGTGCGTGACGCGGTGCGGATCAGCAAGGGGGCCGATGCCTCGAAGGTGAGGCGTGAGCCGCTCAGCCTGGCGGCCAAGGTCCGGGCACGGATCGACATGCACGGCGGCCGGGCCACCTCGTCTCAGGTCCTCCCGTACGTCGGGGCATCGGCCGCTGAGGTCAAGGAACTGCCCGGCATCGTCGTCACGCAGGAACGGAACGGGGTCGGCCGTCCGGCCGTCGTGTTCACGCTCGCCGACGACAGTTCCTGTGACGCTCCGTCCACCGTGACCCTCCAGCCGGCGAAGCGGACAGAAACGGACCGTAATGGGAATGGGGGCGCCGTTGTTTCGATGGACGCGTACCGCCCGGCGCCCACACCCGCCGCTGAACCGAAGCGCCCGGAACCGATCGACGCCAACCCCTTCCCAGCACTCCTCTAACCAATCAAAGAAGCGCCCCGGCCTCCTGGCCGGGGCGTTCTTACTTGCTGTGAGGGGAAGGGACCGACCCACGTCCCTCATGTCTCGGCGCGCACAACCAACGTCCCTTCGCCTTCACTGTCTGGAGGGTCGATGATCCCTGCCGTGACGTGGGTGAAGCGGGCCGACTCCAACAGGGCTGCCCACTCATGCGGGGAGTAGTCCCAACGCGAAACCGTCCGCGCCTCTCGGAGCGGTTGCCTCGGTCGCGGGTCAGCACTCGGCGGCCTGTGCGAGAACGCGAACACTCCACCAGCGGACAGGGCTTGACGTACCAACGGCAGAAGCGTTGCCGGATCTGTGAACCACGCGGGCCCGAAGATCGACAGCACCACGTCGAAGTTGTCGGGGCGGTCGGTCAGGAACTCCGTCGCCTCGGCCGTCTGGAAGGTGAGGCCGGGGACGGTACCCCAGCGTGCTTCCGCCTTGGCTCGTTGGCTGGGTGCGACGTCGATACCGACACACTGAGCCCCCAGCATCGCGAGATGGGCAAGGTTGCAGCCGGTACCGCATCCCAGTTCCAGCACCCGGCGCCCGCATACCGGGCCGAGTAGGGACTCGTCGGGGCCGTGGTCGGGGTACTGGGTCCAGTTGACCCACGTTGTGGCGCCAGCGGCGTTCACGTCCCTTCTGGGGGTTCTGCCTGCGGCGTACCGTTCCCACGCAGCGGTGACCGCCTCCATGCCATTCCTTTCACGCCTAGTGGCTCCCCCCGGTGAGAAGGGGGAGCCACCGGCCTTCACTCGGCTCTGTCAGGTGACAGGGCTATCCGTACAGCAGGCGTGGCACTGGTTACAGTCCGCTGCCTTGGCGTTCCACAGCTCCTGGTCGATGACGAATCCGGCATCCCTGATGGCCTGGATCGTGGCCTTGAGGACGTAGGGCTGACTGACCTTCTCTTCGGGGAGGTGCGGAACGTGGTGGATGTACTGTCCCGCGTGCTTGAGGCAGAAGGCCGTGTAGTTGATCGTGTCGAGCACGAACGTGTGAACACCGAAGTCCACGAGTCGTGCCGGGCCCATGTCCACGTCGCGGCGTTCGGCGGACGCGACCAAGTAGGCGATCGTCTGGCCGAAGGTACGTACGGCCAGTTCGCGGTCCATGTCGTGGTCGCGCATGATGAGCCGTACTTGGCGTTCCCAGACCTCCGGCGTTACACAGGTCCGGGGGTCTCGTGTTTCGAGTGCTGTTGCCATGGTGCGTCTCCTCCTGTCGGAGTGGTGCACTGCACTTGCTGACCCGATCGGCCGACTCCGCTTCACGGTTGCGTGCGACCGACCGGGCGTTGTACCCCGCTCCCCACCGGGAGGCTTCACCGGTCGGGACCGGGAACTCACGGATACGTCCAGGGAAGCTTTCCGACAGCCGCCATGACCAGGAGAACGACGCACGTCCCCCAAGTCAGCAGGAGGAAGACCCCGCCCCAGAACGCGCCGTCATGAGCGCCCTTCCAGCCCCGCAACCGGCTCATCTTCCGCCCCTGATGGCCGCAAGGCCGCGCACGTTGCGGTTGTGCCTGGCCAGGGCAGCGAGCTGAATCTCTTCCCGGTGACTGGCTGCCCGGACAGCGACGGTCCGGGTAGACCAGCGAAGTCCGGACGGTCGTTTCAGGGTCACCAAGGACCCTCGCTGCTCGTGGACAACGCCAACCAACTGGCTGGCCCTGTCGAACACCGGGGCACCAGACTTCCACTCCGTCGACCGACTCATCCTGTCCGCCCTCCCTTCATGGCCCTGGGGTTGCCGAGCGTGGGACATCCAGCGGAGCCTCCTCCGCTTCAACGTCACGTTGCGATGCTTCCCGAGGACCCCGAGTCATCGCGACGTCATGCGGGGCGTCGGAGCGGCGTCCCCCACAAGGCGTCAACTCGGTGTCATTGCGCGGGCGTCAGTACTAGCGTGGATCTCATGACAGCCACGGTGTCAGTCCCGAATGACACACTGCGTGCGGTACGACTCTCCATGCGCATGAGCCAGGAAGAATTCGCAAAGGCCCTGCGCAGGGCAGGTGACGACCTGAACGAGCCAAACGACGCCAGCAAACGCCTGGTACAGCGCTGGGAAGGCGGCCAAAGCAAATCTCCCCGTGCGGCCTGCATTCGAGCCCTGGAGCATGTCACGGGACGACGTATCGAAGACCTCGGGTTCACACTGTCTGTCATGGCACGCGTGCACGACGATGGAGCAGGGGGGCACGACATGGAGTCGGCATCCGAAGGTGTGGCTGTCGCGGCGGGAGACGTGGGAACGGCCACGGAGTCCGCAGGACAGTACGGCGGGGTGTGGCTCTCCCGATACGAGTACTTCTCGTCGGGCCGCGACAGCGCCTATGACGGCAAGCACTACGTAGTGATCGTTCAGACCGGCAACCACCTTACGGCCCGGAGCCTGCCCGGAGCGAGCGGCAACCCCGACAGCCCTCTGTCCCTTGACCTCACTCTCGATCGGTCGGTGGTGACGGGCACGTGGACGGAGCAAACCGCTTCCGACGGCTACTACCAAGGCGCTCGCTATCACGGAGCGATTCAGATGCTGGTGGAGCCGACGGGGCGTCGCATGGCCGGAAAGTGGGTCGGGTTCGGCAAGGACTTCGACGTCAACACCGGTCCCTGGGAACTGCGGCTCATGGACCCGTCCACGAGCAAGGCCACACTGGAGCGGTACAGCCGCCCTCCTGAGTAGACGTTGGCAACGTGACCAACGCATGACCAACAGCGGCCGGGAGCGGGCAGAAACAGCAGGTGAGGGCGACCAACCTCCACAGGTCCGAAGGGCACTCGGAGAGTGCATCGTCGCAGGTCAACAAACAAATGAGCTGGTGCCCGAGAGGAGAGTTCAAGTCCCCCCTCGGACACGAACAACGGCCCCGCGATTGTCGCGGGGCCGTTCGCGTTGCTGGAGCACCGCCCGGGTCAGGCGGGGGTCACTACCCTGGCCCGGGTCACTGCGCCGGGCCAGAGGCACTGCGCCGGGCCGGAGGCACTGCGCCGGGCCAGGGCCGGGGCGGCGGTCTCTCAGGCGCCGCCCACCAGCATCTCCGCCGCAGCGATCCCGGACACCCGCGTCGCCCCGTGGGTGATCATGTGGACGGCGCCGAGTGTCACGCCGGTGGGGACGCCCATTTCGACGACCAGGGCGTCGGGGCGGGTGCGCAGGAGGCGGGTCAGGGTGTCTGACATCCAGCGGTGGCGGGCCGCGTCGCGGACGACGAGGACCAGGGCCCTGCCGTTCGCCGGGCCGAGGACCACGCGGTCGAGGACCTCGTCCGTGCCGCCGTGGTCGGCCAGCTCGGGCTGGGTCAGGCGAGCGGACGTGGTGTCGGGGCGCAGGTCGCGCAGCGGGTCCGCGACGCCCCAGGGGGTGCCGCCGTCGACGGCGGGATTCATCACCGGCGACAGCTCCACCACATGCGGAGCCGCCGTGAGCGGCAGCGGGGACCCCGTCGCGTCCGGGCGGCGGTGCACCCGCACGGCGCGGCGCGCCGCGACCAGGCCGATGTCCGAGCGGTCGCCCGCCCTGGCCACCGCCCGGGACCGCCCGCCCGACCAGGCGGCGAACTCGCGCACGCGCCGGCTCGCCTCCGCGAGCCGCTCCTCCGGCAGCCGCCCGTCGAGCACCGCCTTCACCAGGGCGCCCGCGAGCAGCTCCACGGTCGACTGCTCGGCGCTGTCGCCGCCCACGCACACCGCGTCCACGCCGCCCGCGACCGCACGGACCGTCGCCCCGTCGATGCCGTACCGGTCGGTGACCGCGCCCATCTCGATGCCGTCCGTGACCACCATGCCGTCGAAGCCGAGCTCGCCGCGCAGCAGATCGTTCAGGACGCGCGGGCTGAGCGTCGCGGGCAGGGCCGGGTCGTAGGCGGGGACCAGGAGGTGCGCCGTCATGATGGCGCGTACCCCCGCCTCCATGGCGGCGATGAAGGGCGGCAGAGCGGTGCGCGCGATCTCCGCGGCGGTGCCCTTGACCTGCGGTAGGCCGAAGTGCGGGTCCACGGAGGTGTCGCCGTGGCCGGGGAAGTGCTTGGCGCACGCGGCGACGCCGGACGCCTGCAGGCCGCGGATCCAGGCCGCCGTGTGCCGGGAGACGACGTCCGTGCGGGAGCCGAAGGAGCGTACGCCGATGACGGGATTCAGCGGGTTGGAGTTCACGTCGGCGCTCGGCGCGTAGTTCAGGGAGACACCGGCGGCGTGCAGTTCGCGCCCGATGTCACGGGCGACGCTCTCGGTCAGGTCGACGTCGTCGACGGCGCCGAGCGCCAGGTTGCCGGGGCGGGACGCGCCCGTCCAGGCCTCCATGCGGGTCACGTCACCGGCCTCCTCGTCGATGGCGACGATCAGGTCGGGGTTCTCGGCGCGCAACGACGTGGTGAGCGCGGCGACTTGCTCGGGCTCGACGATGTTCCGGCCGAAGAGGACCACCGCGCCGAGCCCGTCGGCGATCCTGCGGCGCAGCCAGTCCGGCGCCTCGGTCTTGCCCACGAACCCCGGCTGGAGCACGGAGTTGGCGAGCTGCTCCAGCTGCGGGTGACTGCTCGAGACCATGCCGGGACCTCCGAGGGGCGCGGTGGGTGGGAGACCGGATTGGGGGGCCGGTCGGTGGACTGGAGCCCGCCTTCGGCGGTGGTCGGGCCGCCGGGCGACTTGGTACAGGCCAATCGGATGTTGGCTTAGACCAATTGGAGCTGTCAAGGAGTGCGAACCGGCAGGAAACGGAGGATGAAGCGGCAGATGAGAGGGGGACGTTGCAACAGTCGCAACGTTCTGGGGCCGGTGGGGACAGATGGGCGCCGCGGGTTTCACGCAGCGGCAAGCGTCCCCCCGCCCCCCAATGCCCCCACCCGGGCGCCATTCCAGCCACCCCACCCCACCACCCCCCGAGGCCACCTTGTACGACGCCCCTTCGCGCGATGGAATTCCCGGGAGCGGGGCGGGCACGGCGGAGCGGGGCAGGCCACGGTGGGACGGGGCAGGCGCGGCGCGGGCCCGAGGGCTCCGTGAGCGGCGGCACGGCCCGACCAGGGCCCCGGGTGAAGGAGGTACACCGTGCGGCGGTACGAACTCGTCGGCAGGCGCGACATCAAGCTGGTCAGCGACGCCCCGGTGCCCGAGCCCGGTCCGGGCCAGGTCCTCGTGCGGGTGCGTTCGTGCAGCGTCTGCAACCGCAGCGACCTCGCGTACTACCACTATTACGGGCTCAGGGAGCACTGCGCGACCGGCTGTTACGGCCATGAGATAGCGGGTGTGGTGGAGGCGACCGGGGCCGGTGTGACCCGGGTCGCGCCCGGTCAGCGCGTCTTCGTGCGCACCCCGCTCACCACCGGGTACGCGGAGTACGCCCTGGCCAGGGAGATCTCCGTCGGGGCGCTCCCCGAGGGCATCCCCTTCGAGCAGGGTTCCACCCTCCAGCTCCTGCCGCTCGCGGTGCACGCCACGCGCGGCGTCGGCCTCGGCGACCGGGTGATCGTCATCGGTCAGGGCCCCGTCGGCCAGATGGCGCTGCGCATGGCGCTGCGGCGCGGCGCGGCCCACGTCACCGTCGCCGACCTCGACGAGTGGCGGCTCGAACGCTCGCAGCGCGCGGGCGCCCACGCCGTGCACCGCGTCGACGGCAGCGCGGACCGCCTCGCGGCCCTGGGACGGCTGTTCGCCGAGCAGGGCGAGGAGTACGACGTCGCGATCGACGCCGTCGGCACACCCACCACCCTCAACGCCTGTGTCGGCCTCGTACGTCAGAACGGCCTGGTCGTCATGCTCGGCACGCACCATGTGGACACGCACGTCACCGTCGACCTCGTGACCTGGGAACGCAAGGGCCTGCGGGTGCACAGCTCCGCCGAGCCCGTGGACACCGCGCGCGCCGAGGCGCTCGCCGTCGCCGAACGCCTCCTGCGCCACGGCGCGGAGACGCTGCGGCTGCCCGATCTGCACACCCACACGTACGCACTCGAAGAACTCCCGAAGGCCATGGAGCAGTTGTCGGCGAGCAGGTCCCTCTACCCGGACGCGGAACGCGCCCCCTACGAGGGGCCGCCGCCCGGGACACTGAAGGTGGCGATCGTGCCGTGAGGAGGCGAGGACGGTGAGGTGGCGAGAACGATGAGGTGGCAGGGGTAATGAGATGGCAGGGGCGATGAGGAGGCGAGGACGGTGAGGTGGGCCGTCGCCGGGTACGGCGACGTCGTGGAGCGGCGGGTACTGCCCGCGCTGTGGGCGCTCGGGCAGGAACCCGTGCGTGTCTGGGGCCGCGACGGGCGCCGGGCCGCGCGCGTCGCCGCCCGCCACGAGGTGCCGTACGGGACCGATGACGAGGAGTCCCTGACCCGCGGCGTGGACGCGGTGTACGTGGCCACGCCCGTCGTGCGCCATGTGCCCCTGGTGCGGCGGGTGCTGGCCGAGGGGCTGCCCGTGCTGGTGGAGAAGCCACTGGCCGGCGGGTTGCTGACGGAAGCGGTGCCCGAGACCGACGGCGGCCCGTGCGCGGGCGTCGCGTACTACCGCAGGCTCGCGCCCGCCGTACGCCGCCTGCGGCGGGAACTGGCCGGGGGCGCGCCGGACCACGTCGAGGTGCGCTTCCGGTGCGCGTTCGACCCCGGGCCCGCGCATCCGATGCGGTGGCGCACGGACCCCGCCCTGTCCGGGGGCGGAGTGCTCGCCGACGCCGCGAGCCACCGGATCGACCTGCTGCACCTGCTGTTCGGGCGGGCGGACGAGGTGCGGGCCCGGCTCGGCCGCCGCTTCCCCGCGGGCGCGGAGCGGTCGGCCGACGTGGAACTGCGGTGGGCGTCGGGCCTGCGGGCGCGGGTGCTCGCCGAGTGGAGCGACGCGCCCCCCGTGGACGTCTTCGAGGTGAGCGGCGGCGGCCGTGTCTGCACGCTCGCCCGGCTCGACTCCGGTCATCTGCGGTGCGGCGCGACGGTGCGGGGGGCGAGGGAGGAGGCGGAATGGCTGCTGCCGCCCGCGCTCAATCCCCATCAGCCGCTCGTCGCGGACTTCCTGGAGGCGGTCGCCGACGGCAGGCCACCGGTGTGCCCCCTGTCGCAGGGGCGCCTGGTGGACGAGGTCCTCGTGGCCGCGGAGCGGTCGTCGGCGGCGGACGGCGCCCCCGTCCGGCTGCCCCCTGCCGACCGGGGAGCCACCCCGGGGCCGAACCCCGACGACGCCCTCGACGGCACCGACGACGCCCTCGACGGCACCGGCGACGGCACCCCGCCCCTCACGCCCCGTCGTCCGCCGACCACGCCCGCAGCCATCGCGGGTCCGGCGCGTCCGACTGGCGCATGAAACGCGTGTCTATGGACAGCCGCATCGCCTCCGTCGTCGCGTCGAGAGAGGCGTGGATGATGCGGGGCAGGTGCACCATGAGGTCGCCCGCCGAGAAGTCCGTCCACAGCCAGCGGCGGTCCAGGCTGCGGGCCGTGAACTCCAGGTCGTGGCAGATCTGGCGGCGGTCGCCCGGCCGGTCGGTGGTGTCCCGCAGCGGCTCGTACGCCTCGGGCGGCAGCCGGTGCGAACCCTCCAGATAGACGAGGGCGCCCGACTGCGGCGGGCAGTCCCCGACCGGGATCCACATCGTGACGACCCGGGGCGAGCCCTCGTTCATGTAGTCGAAGTCGACGTGGGCGCGCGAGGCCCTGCGCACCCCGCGGTGGAAGTGGCGCAGGATCCGGCGCGGCAGCATCCGGGCGTCGCCGTCGAGCAGATCGGCGGCCAGCTTGCGCAGCCGCGGATCGTCCAGGAACCGGTCGAAGGTCTCCGAGCGGACGAAGGCGTGCGCCGGGTGCCCGGCCACACCGTGCTCGGGGATCCCCTCCGGCACCCGGCCGGAGAACAGGCCCTCGCGCGCGCTCGTGCCCGGCGCGAGGAACCCGGCGGGCAGCTGCGAGAAGTACCGGGCCCGCAGCCGCAGGACGTCCTCGCGGTCGAGGAAGCCCGGCAGATACAGATAGCCGTCCTCGTGCAGCCGCTCCCGCAGGGCCACCGGATCCGGCAGGTCATCCGTGCCGGTGGCGTGCAGCGGACCGAAGAGCTCGGGGGAAAAGGGTATGGCTACGCCGTTCGACGAGAGATTCACCAGGAGTCCTTACGTCAGCGGATGGTCAGTAGACGCCCTCGACGGCCCCGTGCGGCCCGGTCAGGTCGTCGCGGAAAACCTGGACCGCGGCCACGCCCTCCCAGGGGAACCAGGGATGCGGGCCTGTCCTGATCGCGCTGTCCCGTTCCAGGAGGTTGGGCAGGAAGAGGTCCTCCAGGAGGGTGGTGACGCGCACCCGCCCCCGCTCGCCCACGGGCACCTCGCGCCAGGGATCCGCGGGATCGACGACTTGGAGGACCGCGAAGGGCGGTGGCAGATGGTACGAGTGGCCGGTGCCGCCGGGGGGCGCGGGCGCGCCCGGCACCGCGTCGGCCTGCAGGGCGTGCCCGGCCAGGGTGTTGCCGTAGGTGTCGATCCACTGCACGCCCTCGAGGTGCTCCTGGCGCAGGAAGGCGGCCTCGGCGGCGGAGCAGGTGGTGCCGCCGGTGCACACCGCGCGGATGCCGTAGGTGTGCAGCGGCCGCGGCAGGCGCATGGCGAGTTCGAGGAGCAGCCGCGAGGTGGTGAACAGGAGCGAGGGGCGTTCGGCGGACAGGAGCGTCAGGGTCTGCTCCACCAGGTGCGAGGTGTACGCGTCCGCCTCGCCGCCCGCGCGCAGCGACGCCTTCACCCAGCGCGGGTCGAAGTCGATGGCGTACACCGCGCCGCGCCAGCTGTCCGCGAGGCCCTCCACGAAGTGCCCGTACGCGTGCGGGCCGCTCGGCGTCATCGCGAGGACGTCGCCGCCCGCGACCCCCCGGGCCTGAAGGACGGTCCGGTAGATCTCCACGTCGTACGCGAGGCGCGTCACGTTCACGATCCGGCAGGGCGCGCCGGTGGTGCCGCCCGTCTCGAAGACCCGGAACGGCCGGTCCCGGTAGCCGCGCGGACGCAGGTCGAGGGCGCTCGCGGCCCGCAGTTCACCCTTGTCGAACAGCCCGAAGAGCTCCAGGGCCGCGAAGCCGTCGACGTCGGTCAGCGGGTCGAAGCCGAGCCTGTCCCTGCGCCCGACCCAGAAAGGGGAGCCGGTCTCCGGCGCGAAGTGCCAGCGCATCATGCGGCGCGTCCACGCGTCGAGGTCCACGGCCAGCTCGGGCACGCGCTCGCGCAGTGTGTCGTACAGGGTGTCGAAGGTGACCTGCGGGGCGTGCTGCGCAGGGGACGAGGTGGTCATGGCTGTTCTCCTGGTGCCGCCGGCGGTCGGTACACGAACAGGGAGTCGTCGGCGAGGGCGCGCGCGGCGTCGGCGCCGGCACCGAGCACGGCCGCGAAGGGGAAGGGGACCTCGTGCCCGGCGAGCGGATGGCGTCCGTCGGGGCCGAGGCCGTGCAGCAGCGCCAGTTGCGGGCGTACGAAGAGGTCCTCGGCGGCGCCGCGCACGAGGGCGGGCTCGCGGGTGAGGAGGCGGTCGCCCGGACGCAGCCGTTCCCGCACGGAGGCGGCGGCGCGCTCGGCCTCGCCGGGATCGCGGAAGGCGGTCAGCGGCCAGTGCGGCTCCGCGGGGTCGGGGGCGGGGCCCGGGTGCAGCGCGTCGAGCGCCGCCGCGAGGGCCTTCGCCAGGGGTTCCGGGTCGTGGTCCACGCAGACGACGGTGCGTACGTTGCTGCAGAACCGGCCGGAGTCGGCGGCGATCAGCGGAAGCAGCCACGCCACCGTGTCGTCCAGAGGAAGAAGGCCACCGCCCCCGCCGGGCGGTACGAGGGCGCAGCCGCGACCCGGGCCGTGCAGCGTGAGCGCCGCCGAGTCCCGCACCGAGGCCGCGAGGCCCGCGCCGCCGTACACCACGTGCCGGTCGGTGAGGCCGAGCAGGCCGTGCAGGGCGCGTTGTTCGCAGGGGTACAGGGCGAGGCGCTGCGGGGGCCAGCCCACCGCGAGGAGGGCGGCGACCAGGCGGGCGGCGGAGAGCGGCTCGCGGCGGCTGGGCCGCACCCAGACGCACGCGGACCGCTCGGCCTCGGCGAGGACGGAGTCCAGGCAGGTGAACGTGTTGCCGGGCAGGGACACCAGGACGAGCGCCCCGTCGGGCACGGCGGTCTCGCGGCGTGCGGCACCGTCGTGGAGCAGCGCGCCCCAGCGGTCGACCAGCGGCCCCGGCAGGCCCGCGCTCTCCCACAGGGCCGTCCGGAACCCGGCCGCGCTCTGCGGGCCGAGACCGCCGACCGTGACGGTGCCGTGCCGGAACAACTCCAGTGCGGCGAGGACGCGTTCACGGCGGTCGGTGAGCGGGGGCAGGCCCGGGTGCACCGCGTCCCACCAGCGGCGGTCGGAGTGGGCGACGATGTGCGGGACCAGCGCGAGACGGGTGCCAGCCAGGCCCGGCAGGGGAGCGGTGTCCAGAGAGGGCTGCCACGCGGCCCTGCGGAACGCGAGGACGCCCGGCTCCCCTTCGCTTCCAGGCCCCGCACTCCCCGAGGCCGGCTCGTCGTACGGCGAGCCGGCCTCCTCGGCCTCCCCCTCGTACGGCCGCGTCATGACAGTTCGCCGCGCAGCGCTTCGACCACCCGGAGCTGTTCGGCGCGGGTGAGCGTCGGATACAGGGGCAGGGCGATGTGGTGCCGCGCGAACCAGCGGGCCTGCTCGAACGGACCGTCGACGACCGCCGCTCCGGCCCCGGCCCCGGCTTCGGCCCCGGCTCCGGCCCCGGTCCGCGCCGCGTCGGCCCCCGCCTCCGCCTCCGCGGCGGCGAAGTACGGCTGGTCGCACAGCAGATGGTCGTACACCTCGCCCGCGAGGGAGACGCCGTGCCGTTCGCGCAGCCGCTTCTTCAGGAGGGCCCGGTCCACGGGGGCGTCCAGGTAGGCGAGGTACTTGTAGTAGTTGCTCTGCACCTCGGCGGCCACCGCGTGGGCGCGGACACCCGGCACGTCGGCCAGCAGCTCGTCGTACTCGTGGGCGAGCGCGCGCCGCGCGGCCAGGGTCGCGTCGAAACGCTCCAGGTCCACCGTGCCGACGGCGGCGTGCAGTTCGCTCAGGCGCCAGTTGCCGCCCGGCCGGTCGTGCAGGGTCGAACCCTGGGCGCTCTTGCCGTGGTCGCGCCAGCGCCGCACCTGCTCCGCATCCTCGGCGTCCGCGCACGTCACGAGGCCGCCCTCGCCGCTCACGGCGACCTTCGTCGGGAAGAAGGAGAACGCGCCGAACCGCCCGAACGCCCCGGCGAACCGGTCTTCGAGAGTCGCGCCGAGCGCGTGCGCGGCGTCCTCCACGACCGCGACGCCCCGCCGCTCGCACAGCGTGAGCACGTCGACGAGGGAGGGCGCGACGATCCCGCCGATGTGCACGGGAAGGACGGCCGCCGTGTCCGGATGCCGGTCGAGGGCCGCGCGCAGGGCGTCCGGGTCCAGGCCGAGCCCGTCCAGCTCGATGTCGACGAACCGTACCCGGGCCCCCGCGCGCACGGCCGCCGCGGCCGTCGCGAAGAACGTGTTGACCGGTACGAGCACGGTGCGCCCCGCCACCCCGACGATGCGCAGGGCGATCTCCAGGGCGGCCGCGCCAGAGGCGACCGCTACGCTCTCGCGCCCCGTCCAGGTCCGCGAGAGCTCCTCGAAGCGGGCCAGGCCCGGACCTTGTGTGAGATGGCCGGAGGCGAGCGCGGCGTCGACCCGGTCGAGGACGGCGCGGCGCTCGGCCACACCGAAGTGCACGCGCTGGGCGGGCACCTCACCGGCCGCCCCGGCACCGACGGCGCCGCGGCCCAGGGCACGGGTGAAGAAGTCGGCCGCGTGCCGTACGTGCGTGCCGTGCCCCATGGGCAGCTCGCGCACGTCGAGGCGGTCGAGCGCGTCGGCGGCCCGGTAGCCGCCGCGGACGACGTCGGCCGCGGCGCGGGCGTCGGCCGGTTCCAGGTAGCCGTCGTCGGTGCCGAACTGCAGGTGCAGCGGGGCCGGGGCGAGCGCGGCGTAGAGGTCGCCGAGGTCGGCGTACTCCAGGATGCCGGGCAGGACCGCGCCCTCGTACCCGGTCAGGAGCCGTTCGTACAGCGCCGGATAGCTGCCGAGGTGGCTGGCCGCGCACACCGGCAGCGGACGGGGTGTGAGGAGCGCGGTGTGCAGGGCGACCGCCGCGCCCAGGCTGTGCCCGAACAGGCCCACGCGGTCGGCGTCGACAAGAGGGTGCGAGGTGAGGACGTCCAGGGCGCCGAGGGTGTCGCCGGCCAGCGCGCCGAGGAGCGAGCGGCCGGTGAGGGCGAAGGCGTGCGCGAGCAGGGCGCCCTCCTCGCGGCCGCCGCGCCGCTGTTCGTCGAGGCCGCCGCCGATGCCGTGCTCGAAGGTCAGCGTGACGAACCCGGACCGCGCGAGGTGCTCGGCGACGTTCCGGTCGGGGAAGTCCGGCGGGCTCTCGCCGGTGAGCTGTTCCAGGCGGGCGTTCTTGCCGCCGAACACCAGGACGGCGGGGGCCGGCGCGGTGGTGTCGGCGGGGGCGAGCAGGGTGCCCTGGAAGGCGCCGCGCAGTGGGGAGTTGAGGGTCAGGCGCTCGCGTCGCAGGCCGCCGGTGACGGTGGTGTCGACGGCGGTGACCGCGAGGGGGGCGCGTTCGACGCGGGCCAGGCGCTCCACGACCGCGCGGACCTTGCGGGACCAGGCGGTGTGTGCCGGGGCGTCGGCGAGGGGCGGGCTGGGGCGCAGCGTGGGTTCGGCTCCGAGCAGGCGGCGCACATGGGTGGTCTGCATGCGGGTGCGTTCGCTCCTGTGAGTGTGCGGGTGGTGGCCCTCGCGGGGCGCCCCGGGCCCGCCCCTTTCCCTGAACCAGGGGGCTGCCGCCCCCTGCCCCCCCGCGAATCGGCGCTGCGCGCCTCGTCCTCAAACGCCGGACGGGCTGCGACGGGCCGGAGCCACAGAGAGGGCCTGGGTGGGGCGGGCGGTGGGGAGAGACTCAGACGAAGTCCGCGTGGAGGGTGTCGGGTACCTCCAGCGAGTAGGCGTCCAGCGCCTCGTCGAGTTTGATCTGACCGCGCTTGAGGAGCTCCAGGAGCTCGTTCTGCGGGCGGTAGAAACACGACTTGCACAGGTCCGTGCGGTTGGGGTTGGTGGACTCCCACTCGGCGCGCGGGCCGCCGTCGAGGACGGTGGGATAGCCGAGGTCGACGACGTCACCGATGCGGTACCGGCTGTTGAGGTGGACCTGCGGGCACGGGTAGAGATGGCCGTCGGCGCCGACCGCCGTCACGAAGCGGCTGTAGTGGCAGCGGTCGAAGTCGCCCTCGACCTCCTCGACCTGGTCCATCGGACCGCGGTCCAGCTTCGGCACCGACACCTCGAACGCGTCCGTGGACAGGGCCGCGGCCTCGACGAGGGAGGCGGAGATCTCCTGCATGACGGACTCGATGGTCTCGTGCCCCATCGCGCTGTAGAACTCCGGCTCGAAGCGGACGTAGTGCGCACCGGACTCGTGGGCGATGCGGGCCGCCTCGCGGATCTCGCGGTAGTTCTGCATCGTGATCACGTAGTTGAAGCCGATGCGGAAGTCCGGGGCGACCGCGTTGTCGCGCAGATGGCCGATCGTCCCGATGAACTTCGAGAACGTCTGCTCGCGGTCGCGGGTGATGTCGTTGAACGTGGCCTCGGTGCCCGCGTTCATGCCCACCCGCACCCAGGTGTGGGTCGAGGTGACGCAGTCGGCGACCTTGGGGCGGCCGAGCCGGGACCCGTTGGTGATCAGGCCGATGCGCAGGCCGGAGTCGTGCCCGGCGTAGCAGATGTCGGCGTAACCCGGGTGGATGGTGCACTCTCCGCTGCCGCAGAACGTCACGGCGCGGCCCTCGTTCTCGGCGAACTCCTTGAGCAGGATGATCGCCTTGTCGGTGGTGAGGGAGTCCTTGAACGAGAACAGGTCGTAGAACTGCTCCTCGTTCGGCGAATGGAAGTTGCAGAAATTGCAACGCATATTGCAGGCGCCCATGATGCCGATCCGCATGTGGACCGGTTTGATCTCTTCGCCTGCCACGAATCGCCGCAGGAGATCACCGTGCGCCATGACTTTCTGTGGCGAGTGTGCTTGATCGAGACTCACGTCCGGGAGGCCGTCACCGTTCTTGGGTGCGGCCAGGTCGATATCGCGGGCACCTTCAGTGCTGTTCACGAACCCCTCCACGCGCTTTTGGGCTGCGTTTTGCGTTGTCCGAGCGACCTTGGCGACAGTAGGAGAGCGCTTCCTGGAGTGTCAACGGGTCTAGACAACCCGAAAGTTGAGTAAACATCTATCGCGTTGTCGATTCAGGCCAATGTGGGGGGCACGTGTTCTTGTCACGTGCCATCCGTGTGCCGCCCACGGGCCTTCTTCGCGGCCTCAGGGCGCCCTCTTCGCGCCGGGTGTCAGGGGCACGGATGCCGGAATGTCTTCGCGAAGGTGCGGTAGGTCGTCTGCGGCCTGCGGTCCTCGGCGGCCGGGTGCTCGATGACGGGCACCGGTTTGCACACCGGCCACTGATTGGTGTCCGAGGACTTCTCGAAGCCGTAGGTGCCCGCCGCGCCCTGCAAACAGCCGATGCAGCGGGTGGATTCACCGGTGTCGACGATGCTCGCGTCGATGAGGGTGTTGTAGACGTCGTCCTTCGTCGGGGTCCGCACCGGTGACGGCGTGCCGGCGGTGGCCTCGGAGCCCTCGTTCGCCTCCGAGTACGACCGGTCGAAAGCGTTGGCCAAAAGCATGAAGGCGTCGTGATACATGATCGCGTAGCCGTCGTCGAGGGGCTTGGACCCGAGGTCGTACGGCTCCCTCATCTTGTCGAAGACCGAGAGGAAGCCGCCGAGGCCGACGGGCGCGCCCTTCTTCGCGAGCCACCACTCGGGTGTCACCGACGCGGCGGCGACCAGCGTCGTCCTCGTCTCCCGCAGCATCTTGGTGAGTTCGCCGGTGGTGAGGGTCGGTTCGAGGCCGATGCCGACTTTCAGGATGCGCACGGGGTTGTTGCGATCGCAGGAAGGCTCCTGTGACAGGCGTTTCACGAGTGCCGGAAGGTCCTGGTCGCGGCCGCCGAAGAAGACGGTGTCGGAGTCGGTCACACAGATCTTCTGCGCGGCGGACTGGAATCGCTGCGGGATGCCGGCGGCGGGACCCGTCGAACCGAGGAAGGAGGCCGAGCGCTTGCGCAGCCCGTACTTCTCCCCGAATTTCTTCTCAAGGAGCCGCTGCAAATTGCGCGAGTACACGTCGTCGGGCCGGCTGTCGAAGACGAGGAACCCCTTTCCCTGGCCCTTGTTCTTCTTCAGGTACTGATCGAGTGCATCCACCAACAGGTCGTTGTTCGGTGAGGTCTTGAAGAAATACGGGGCGTTCATGTCGGCGGAGGTGATGACCGGACCGACGGTCGCGATACGGCGTTCGCTCAGCGCCCGCATCGCGTCCCGGGTCTCGGGCGTGCTGCTCGGCAGACCCATCACGCCCACCAGCGGGGTCTGCCGGTCGTCCGTGAGTCCTTCGAGGTCGTCGACCACCGGCCGCCACTCGTCGAGGTCCCTGCCGTCGGGCGCCATGAGGAGCTGGTAGTGCGGTCCGCCGCTGCTGTTGGCACGCAACTGGGCGGCGTGCGCCCCGGCCAGGGCCCGGCGGATCATGTCCGCGGTCATCGCGCTGGAGTCGTCGGAGGTGAAAGGCATCATCAGCGCGATACGGCCGTACGGCATCGGCGTCTCGCCCTGCTCCGGGTCCGACCAGGCCCGCTCCACCCGCTCGTTCTCGTCCGCAACGGCCGCGATCAGCCCCTTGATGTTGTCGTTCGCCTCGAACTCCGACTCCGTGACGCCCACGCACTCGCCGTCACGCTTCTGCAGGCCCCCGGCGCAGTCCCCGGGGCGCGTCACGAGATAGACGATCACGCCCACGGCGATCAGGACCAGCGGCACCAGGACGGCGACGGCCTTGTCCAGGGGGCCGAACCCGTTGCGACGGCTCAGGAACATGCTTCCTCACAGTTCGGGCAGCGGGACGGGGCGCTTGGCGCGGACGGCCGCCGGCCAGGTGCGGGCGGCCTGGCTCAGCACCGCGCGCCAGGACTGGTGCCGCAGCGAGAGGAACGCCAGCTCGGCCCCGATGTCGTCGCACAGGTCGGCCTCCGGCTCGGCGGCCGCGTCGGAGAGGTACCACAGGCCGTGCAGCAGCCTGTTGATGCAGCGGTCGATCTCGTCTATGTCGTGATAACGCTCGTCGAACGCGCCCGCCGCCATCTCGGCGCGCTGGTCGTCCCAGTCCGCCGCGGGCGGGGGCGGCGCCGTCGCCGCGTACCACAGGCAGTTCAGCCAGCGCAGCGCGCTCTGCCGGTCCTGCTCCGACTGGAACTCCTCCGACAGCGCCGCCACCACCGTCTTCGCGTCCCCGGCCGCCAGCGTGTGGCGCAGCGCGTCGGCCTCGCTGTCCTCGCCGCGCGTGGTGTGGTGGCGCCGCAGGAAGCCGTGGATCTCCTGCCAGCCGCGGCGCGAGTCGGTGCCGTGGGAGGTGCGGCGCGCCTCGTGCACCAGGAGGGTGGAGAGCAGCGGGTCGGCGGCGAGCGGCCGGTCCTGCGGCGTGTCGTGCTGCCAGTGCTCGGCCTCCAGATAGTCGGCGGCGGCGTTCGCGGGCAGTTGTTCGGGGCCTTCGAGGCGCAGATGCGCGGCGAGGGCCTGCGCCGCCGTGCTGTCGCGGGCCAGGGACAGCGGTACGAGACGGGCCCGCTGGTGCGGCGAGGGCAGCAGCCGCTCCAGGATCGCCTGGGTCACCGGGACGCCGTCGGCGGTGGTCAGTTCGAGGAGGTTGCGCGGGCCGAGCGGGCCCGCGGGCGGCCCCGGCGCCGAGTCCCGCGAGGCCGTCGCGCGGGTGTGGTCGAGGACGGCGTCGCACAGCACGCTGCCGGCCAGCGGATGCCCGCCGGTGAGCGTGTGCAGCGCGGACGCCAGATACGGGTGCAGCGGGGCCGACGCGGTGTCCAGCATCAGCAGGACGTCGTCGCGGCTGAGCGGGGTGAGCGGCACCACCAGCAGACCCGCCGACGCGGCGTGCCCCGTGCGCCGCCAGTGCGTCGAGGTCACCAGGTCCGGCAGCGCGCGACGGGCGGCGTCCCCGGCGCCCGAGGGCGCGTCGCCGAGCCGGGTGGCGACGACCACCAGCGGGTCGTGCGGGGAGGTGCCCGGCCGGGCGCGGTAGGCGAGGACCAGGTCGACCAGGCGCTCGCCCGCGGGGGAGTGGGTGTTGTCGAGCAGGACCAGGGGGCGCGGATCGCGGTTCAGGCGCTGCCACTTGCTGCGGGCGGCGGTGATGTCCTCCAGGAAGGCGTGCACGAGGGTCTGCTCGGCCGCCTGCCGGTAGTCGCCGCCCCGGTGGAACCAGTCGGCGAGCCGCACGAGCCCGTCGTGGCCCTCCGCCGCCGCGCCGGTGGTGCCCTCGGACTCGGCGTACCGGTCCTGGTACCACTGGCGCGGCGGTGCGGACCCGCGCCCGCGCGCGTACCGCTCGAAGTACTCGGCGAGCGCCGCGTGCGCGACGGCGTACCGGTCGTGCCGGGCGTCGCCCGCGGCACCGGCGGCCCCCGTGTCCTGCGGGGCGGCCTCCGGCGCGCCCGGCTCGTCCAGGCGCGCCCGCAGCCGGCCCGCCCACCGCTGGGCGACGTCCGCCTCGGAACCGGACTCCAGGTGGCAGGCGAGCAGCAGACGGGCGCTGCGGAGGGTCGCCCGGGTGCGCTCGTCGGCGGAGTCGCCGAACCCGGCGAAGACGGCGAGCAGGCCGGGAAGCAGCAGCGGGAAGCGCCTGCCGAGGTCGGGCGCGAGCGACCGCACGAGGTCGGCGAGGAGCTCGACGACCTGGGGCGTGCCCGCGGTGTCGACGAGCGCGAGCGGAAGGCGCCCGGCGTAGTGCCGTTCCAGGGCGCGCAGGACGGCGGTCCTGCCCATGCCGTGCCGTCCGGTCAGCAGGACCAGCGGCAGGTCCTTGTCGTACTCCCAGGGGACCCGGGTGCGCTGGGCGTAGGCGAGACCTGTGAGGCGGGGGACCAGACCGTGGAGAAGCGGATCGCGTGCGTACAGCCGAGGGGCTTCGGATGTGTGCATCTCGCCGGTTACCGCTCCTGTCCTTGGCAGCCCGCTTGCTTCCCGTCCCGCCGGTACCGAAGGCCTCCCGGTGTTCCATGCCGACGTCAACTGCGGTGAAGGTGCATGAAGTTACACCTACCACTATCCGCTGGCCAGGGCTTACGTGGCAGGGGATCGGGCATATTACGGCGGATCTGTGACACGGTGCGGTATGCGGCCGAAGCACGTGGTGGGGCGGGGTCCGGCCGGCCCCGGGAGCCGGTCCGCAGGGGGGGGTGCAAGGGGGTACGCAGAGGGGTACGAGGGGGGTGCACAGGGGGCGCGGAGGTGGTGCGTGCCGGTGCGGGGCTCAGGTGCGCGGGCGCACCGCGAGCGTCACGCGCGCGGACAGCTCGTCCGCGTGGTGCACCTCGCCCGGATAGTCCAGGCGCACCCGGCGCAGCTCGGGAAGACCGGCCAGATGCACCAGGTCGACGGTGTCGAACAGGGTGAGGTGGACGTCCTCAAGGCCCGGCAGGCGCCGTGCGATCCGCCGCAGCGACACCGTGGCGCCGGGCCGGGAGCGCACTTCGAGGCCGGTGAGCTGCGGGATGCGCGCCCCCGGCGGGAAGAGCATCATGCTGAGCTGCTCGTGCGACAGGCGCAGGGTGCGCAGGGCGGGCAGCCCGGCGAGCAGCGCGTCCCAGTCGTCGGGCCGCAGCCGGTCGCTGGCGTTGTGCAGCCGCAGCTCGCGCAGCTGGGTCAGCGCGGTGATGTCGGCGAGCTCGACGGCGTCCGGCGGCAGCGAGAGCAGCCGCAGCGCTCCGGGCCGCGGCAGGTCCCGCAGGCCGCGCCACGGGACCGCAGCGCCGAGGAGCAGCGAGTCCAGGTTCGGGCAGGCGGAGAGCCGGGCCAGCGGCTCCAGTTGGGGCAGGTCGGCGAGGGTGAGCCGGCCGAGCAGCGGCAGCCGGGTCAGCGGCGCGGTGTCGCTGATGGCCCGGCAGCCGTTCAGGGCGAGCGCCCGCAGGTCGGAGAACGCCGACAGGAACCCGAGCGACGTCAACAGTTCGTTGCCGCGCAGCCGCAGCTCGCGCAGGCCGTCCGCGTCCAGGGAGTCGACGATGTCCTGCTCGCTGAAGTCGCCCTGGAGCACCACCCGTTCGTACCCGGACATCGCGCTGAGCGCCTTCAGCTCGGCTGCCGAGCGGACCGTGACGGCCTCGCCCGCGCCGGCCGCGAGCAGCGGCTCGATGATCTCCTCGGCGTACTCGTCGGTGTCGAACCGGTCCCAGTGGGCGAGCAGCTGGGTGCGCACCGCGGGCTGCGTCGTCGTCACGAACTCCCGCAGCCTGGCCAGGGCCGCGTCGCCGCCGATGCGGCAGATCGCGTGCACGGTCGTCACCTCGGCGTCGCCGGTCAGGCTCTGTGCGCCGGGCAGCAGGCCGAGCAGCAGCGTCCCGGTCTCCGCGAGGGCCCTGGCCTCGCGCATGTTCCGCGGGGGCAGGAGCTGGGCGGCGCGCTCCTCGACGACCGTGCGGACGTTCGGGTCGAGGCGGGTCGCGTGGTCGAGCGAGGCGAGGGCCAGCAGGCGCAGGCGCACCTGCACGGTGTCGTCCTCCTCGCGGTCGGCCCGCGCGGTGAGCCGGGTGAGGAGGTCGGCGCGCTCGTCGGGCCTGGCCTGGGCGACGGCCATCTGGAGCACGTCCTCCCACTGGTCGAGGTGCGCGTGCGCGACGAGGGCCTGGATGTCGTGCTCCTCCAGGGCGGCCTTCGCGCCCAGGAAGTCCTGGAAGGTGCGGTGGATGAAGTCCACGGAGCCGACGCCCGGCTCCCGCAGCAGCCCCGAGCGGTCCAGGAGCAGGTTGAGGACGAACTCGGCGCTGCCCGCGGCGGCGAGCTGCGGCACCGACGGGCGCAGCCGGTCCACCAGGTCGACGGCGTCCTCGCGTTTCAGACGGGTGCGTTCGTTGCGGATCAGCCAGTACGCGAGCCGCTTGAGGGGTTCCGTCGCCGACTTCTGGTCGAGCAGCGAGGGCAGGTCACGCTCCTGGTCGCGGCGCTCAAGGAGCATCGCGAGCGCGGCCTCGTACAACGCGACCCGGCCCTTGGGCAGATGGCCCTTGCGCTCGCGGTGCAGCGCGCAGATCAGCGCGCACAGCAGCGGGTTGGTGGCGAGCCTGCTCAGCTCGGGCGAGGACCGCAGCACGCGCATCAGCGTCGCGGCCAGCGCGTCGTCGGGCCCCGCCGCGTCGTGCCAGCGCTGGATGAAGCGCCGTACGTGCGCGGGGCGCATCGGTGTGAGCGTGAACTCGCGGAAGCCTTCGAGGCCGAGCCAGTCCCGGGGCAGCGCGGAGGGGCGGGTGGTGACCAGCCACAGGTTGCCGGGGAAGGCCTTGCGCAGCTTGGTGAGCCAGGAGCGGGCCCGCAGCCGTTCGGCCTCGGGGATCTCGTCGACACCGTCGACGAGGAGCACGCCGCGCCCGGCCTGGAGGACCCGCACGGCCCAGCCCCTCGGCTCGCTGCCCGTCAGCGGGCAGTCGATCCAGTCGAGGAAGCGGTCGGGCATGGGCAGTTCGGTGTCCTCGCGGGCGAGGGTGCGCAGCGGCAGGACGAACGGCACCCGGCCGAGGAGCTGCGGCAGATGGCCGGGCACCCGGTCCTGCTGCGCGGTGGTGATCGCGAGCCACTGCACGAGCGTGGTCTTGCCGGTGCCCGCGACACCGCGCAGGAGCACCCGGTCGTGCGCGGCGAGCGCCGCCTCGACCGGTCCCGTGGCCCGTTCGGACTCCGGGTCGGGGTCGGCGGCCCGCCCGTCGGCCTCGCCGTTGGTCCCGCCGGGCACCGGCTCGACGGGGTCCCTCGCGGGGACGGCCTCCAGGCTCAGATAGGCGGTCTCCAGGGGCCAGGCCTGGCTGCGCGGGTCGTGCAGGTCGACGCCGTGGATGGTGAGGCTGGAGTGCGCGCCGACGACGTAACCCGTGTAGCGCTCCTCGAAGTCGGTGTCCTCCGCGCGCGTCGTCGGCAGCCGCTCCAGGAGCAGCCGGAGCTGCTCCTTCTGTTCGCTCAGGCCGCGCCGCAGCTCGACCTGGGAGCGGGCCTCGAAGCCGGGGCGCTTGCTGAACTGGTGGACCAGGTGCAGACAGGCCGTGACGAGCAGGCGGTCGTGCAGGCGGGCCGCGTCCTCGCTGAGCAGGGCGCGGGTCTCCGGGGCGCTGGCGCGCACCAGGGCCGCGGCGAGCTTCTCGGGGCCGAGGTCGAAGGCCTGCACGTCGTCCATATCCAGGTCGCCGAGGGCGCGCAGGGTGTGGCCGAGCGCGTACCCGACGGCGTTCTGCTCGTCGGGCGCGATGGGCGGGTCGTGCGGGCCCGCCGCGCGCATCGCGCGGCGCACCAACTCCTTCGCGAGCTGGTAGAGATCGGCCTCGCTGAGGGTGCGCCGGTCACCGGTGAAGGACAGCAGGCGCCGGATGCGCACCGGCTGTTCGCCGAACTCCGCGCCCGGCAGGCTCGGGGGCGGCAGCAGCAGCCGTTTCACCAGCGGCACCATCACCGACGACGCGATCCGCAGCCCCACCGTGCCTGCGTCCACTCACACCCCCAGCCGTGCACACACCCGCTTCCCGGCACCTTAGACCGTGAGCGGGCACCGGCGCAGCGGGGCGACGACGGCCGCCCGGCCACGGCTGCCGGACGGACCCGTGCGTCGGTTAGCCTCGCGTGGTGACGACATCTGCCGCATCCCGACGGGCACCGAGGCTGCTCGGCATCAGTGACCTGCACATCGCCTATGCCGAGAACAGGAAGTTCGTCGACCAGCTCTGGCCGGAACACGAAGGTGACTGGCTGATAGTCGCCGGTGACATAGGCGAGATGATGCGCGACGTCGAGTGGGCGCTGCGCACCCTCGCCGAGCGGTTCGACACGGTCGTCTGGTCGCCCGGCAACCACGAGCTGTGGACGCCGGTCGACGACCCGAACCGGCTGCGCGGCGAGGCCCGCTACCGCCACATCGTCGACCTGTGCCGCGACCTCGGCGTGCTCACGCCCGAGGACCCCTTCCCCGTGTGGCGCGGCGAGGGCGGACCCGTGGTGGTCGCCCCGCTGTTCCTGCTGTACGACTACACGTTCCGGCCGGAGGGCAAGCACACCAAGAAGGCGGCGCTGGAGTACGCCTACGAGACCGGTGTGGTGTGCACGGACGAGGTGCTCCTGCACCCCGACCCCTATCCCACCCGCGAGGACTGGTGCCGGGCCCGCGTCGCCTACAGCCAGGAGCGCCTCGACGCCCTCGACCCGGGCCTGCCGACGATCCTCGTCAACCACTGGCCCGTCGTCCGCGAGCCCACGCGCATCCTGCACTACCCCGAGTTCGCCCTGTGGTGCGGCACGGAGGCCACCGCCGACTGGCCCGTGCGGTACCGCGCCACGGCCGTCGTGTACGGCCATCTGCACATCCCGCGCACCCTCACCCACGACGGCGTGCGCCACGTGGAGGTGTCCGTCGGCTATCCGCGCGAGTGGCAGCGCGACTTCCACCCCTCGCCGCGCCTGTGGCAGATCCTGCCCGAGCCGGAGCACGTGGAGGGGTTGCGGCCGAAGCGCTGAGCGGGCCCGCGGCGGCCTGCCGATCCCACCGGCCTGCCGGCCCCACCGGCCTGCACGCTCCCCTGCGGGTGCGCCGGTTCGCGGCGTGCCCGGGGAAGCGGGCGAAGCGTGGATCTGCCGCGTGCCGACGGAAGCGGGCGAGGCGTGGATCTGCCGCGTGCCGATGGAAGCGTGCGGGGTCCCGACCTAGAGTGGGCCCGCAGGCCCACACCCGCACGAGGGGACCGCACACGTGAACCCGAGCGCACCCGCCCCCGACGGCTCCGGTCCGGCCTACACCGGAGCCGACCCCGACCCCGCGTCCGGCACGGATGCCGAAGGCAACGCCGCTGCCCCCGCTCCCGCAGCCGCCCGCTTCACCGGCCGCGTCGCCGTGGTCACCGGCGGCGCCTCCGGCATCGGAGCCGCCACCGCCACCCGCCTGGCCGCGGAGGGCGCGGCCGTGGTCGTCGCCGACGTGGCCGCCGAGCGCGGCGAGGCCACCGCGGAGGCGATCCGGGCCGACGGCGGCCGTGCCGTCTTCGTGCCCGCGGACGTCGGCTCCGCTGCCGCCTGGGACGACGTGGTGGCCGCCGCGCACAGCTTCGGCCCCGTCGGGGTCCTGTCCGCCAACGCCTACGCGTGCGACATCACCCCCGCCCACGAGATGACCCTCGCTTCCTGGGAGCGGCAGCTCGCGGTGAACCTCACCGGCGTGTTCCTCGGCTTCAAGGCCGTCGTCGAGGACCTGCGCGCCCACCGCGGCGCCGTCGTCCTCACCTCGTCGGTGCACGCCCGCACCGGCATCCCCGGCCGCCCCGCGTACGCGGCGAGCAAGGGCGCGCTCCTGTCGCTGTGCGGTCAGCTCGCCGTCGAGTACGGGCCCGACGTGCGGGTCAACGCGGTCCTTCCCGGCCCGGTCCTGACGCCCGCCTGGGACGGCATCGGCGAGGAGGACCGGACGCTCACCGTCGAGGGGACGGCGGCCGGGCGGTTCGGCTCGCCGGCGGAGGTCGCCGCGGCCATCGCCTTCCTCGCCGCGGACGAGGCGTCGTACATCACCGGGACGCACCTGGTCGTGGACGGCGGCTGGAGCGTGAAGAAGGCGTCGGCATGAGGATCGACCGCGTGGAGACCTTCCTCGTCCCGCCGCGCTGGCTGTTCTGCCGCGTGGGGACCGACGACGGCGTCGTCGGCTGGGGCGAGCCCGTCGTCGAGGGCCGCGCCGAGGTGGTGCGCGCCGCCGTCGACGTCCTCGCCGAGCACCTGATCGGGCAGGACCCGCTGCGCATCCAGGACCATTGGCAGGTGCTCAGCAAGGGCGGCTTCTACCGCGGCGGCCCGGTCCTCTCCAGCGCCGTGGCGGGCCTGGACCAGGCCCTGTGGGACATCGCGGGCAAGACGTACGGGGCACCCGTACACGCCCTGCTCGGCGGGCCCGTACGGGACCGGGTGCGGGTGTACGCCTGGGTGGGCGGCGACGAGCCCGCGGTGCTCGCCGAGCACATCGCCGCGCAGATCGAGGCGGGCTTCACGGCCGTGAAGATGAACGCGGCCGGAGCGACCTCGCCCCTCGCCACGCCCGCGGAGACCACCGCCGTCGTCGACCGCGTCGCCGTCGCTCGCGAGGCCATCGGGCCCGACCGGGACGTCGCCGTCGACTTCCACGGCCGCTTCACCCCGGCCAGCGCCCGCCGCGTCCTCGCCGAACTCGCCCCGCTGCACCCGCTGTTCGCGGAGGAGCCGCTGCTGCCCGACCAGAGCCATCTGCTGCCCGCCCTGGTCGCGGCCAGCCCCGTCCCCATCGCCACCGGCGAACGCCTGTACAGCCGCGCCGACTTCCTGCCCGCCCTCACCGCGGGCGTCGCGGTCGCCCAGCCCGACCTGTCGCACGCGGGCGGGATCACGGAGGTGCAGCGCATCGCCGCGCTCGCCGAGACCTACGGCGCGCTGCTCGCCCCGCACTGCCCGCTCGGCCCGATCGCGCTCGCCGCCTGCCTCCAGATCGCCTGGGTGACACCGAACTTCCTCATCCAGGAGCAGAGCCGCGGCATCCACTACAACAAGCGCGGCGATCTCCTCTCGTACGTGCTCGACACCGAGCCGTTCCGCTTCACCGACGGCCACGCCCACCGCACCGCGCTGCCGGGCCTCGGCGTCGAGGTCGACGAGGCGGCGGTCAGGGCCGCCGACCGCAGCGGGCACGCCTGGCGCAACCCGGTGTGGCGGCACCCGGACGGATCGTTCGCCGAATGGTGAAACCCGCCCGGAACAAGGCCTGTTGACGGGCGGGCGACACCCCTACCCTGGTAGCCGCCCGAGGGGGGAGTCGCATGAGCGAACGCGCCCGCAACACCGCCCGCACGAACGGCCCCGGCAAGGGTGAACGCGTCGCCGACTGGGCCGACGGCCGCCTCGGCCTGCACACCCTCGGCAGGACGCAGATGCGCAAGGTCTTCCCCGACCACTGGTCGTTCATGTTCGGCGAGATCTGCCTCTACAGCTTCCTGATCCTCATCCTCACCGGCGTCTGGCTCACCCTGTTCTTCGAGCCGAGCGGCGTCGAGGTCGAGTACGACGGCACGTACGAACCCCTCAAGGGCGTCCTGATGACCCGCGCCTACGAGTCGACCGTCGACATCAGCATGGAGGTGCGCGGCGGGCTGCTCATCCGGCAGATCCACCACTGGGCGGCGCTGGTGTTCGTCGCCGGGATGCTGGTGCACATGATGCGGGTGTTCTTCACCGGCGCGTTCCGCAAGCCGCGCGAGATCAACTGGCTGTTCGGCTGGACCCTGCTGATGCTCGGCCTGATCACCGGGCTCACCGGCTACTCGCTCCCCGACGACCTGCTGTCCGGCACCGGCATCCGCTTCGCGCAGGGCGCCATCCTGTCCATCCCCGTCGTGGGCACCTATCTGTCCTTCTTCCTCTTCGGCGGGGAGTTCCCGGGCCACGACATCATCCCGAGGCTCTTCGCCGTGCACGTCCTGCTGCTCCCGGGCATCATGCTGGGCCTGGTGGTGGCCCATCTGATCCTGGTCTTCCACCACAAGCACACCCAGTTCGCCGGTCCCGGACGGACCGAGAGGAACGTCGTGGGAGCGCCGTTCCTGCCGATCTACGTCGCCAAGGCGGGCGGCTTCTTCTTCCTGGTCTTCGGCGTCCTCGCGATGATGGGCGCGATCGCCACCATCAACCCCGTGTGGGCGCTCGGCCCCTACCGCCCCGACCTCGTGGGCACCGGTGCCCAGCCCGACTGGTACCTCGGCTTCTCCGAGGGCCTGATCCGGGTGATGCCCAGCTGGGAGATCAACGCCTGGGGCCACACCCTGGAACTGGGCGTGTTCATCCCCTTCATGCTGTTCCCGCTGATCATGGCGGTGATCGCGGTGTATCCGTTCGTCGAGTCCTGGGTCACCAAGGACAGACGCGAGCACCACATCGCGGACCGGCCGCGCAACGCCCCCACGCGCACGGGCCTCGGCGTGGCCTGGCTGACGCTGTACGGCGTGCTGATGGTCGGCGGCGGCAACGACCTGTGGGCCACGCACTTCCACCTCTCCATCAACGCCATCACCTGGTTCGTGCGCGTCGCGTTCTTCGTCGCACCCGTGCTCGCCTTCGTCGTCACCCGCCGGATCTGCCTCGGGCTCCAGCGCCGCGACCGCGAGAAGGTGCTGCACGGCAGGGAGAGCGGCATCGTCAAACGCCTGCCGCACGGCGAGTGCGTCGAGGTCCACGAGCCTCTCAGCCAGGGCGAACGGTTCCGGCTCACCGCACACGAGCAGCACGAGCCGATCGACCTGGGCCCCCGCGTCGACGCCAACGGCGTGGCCCGCAAGGTGCCCCGCTCGGAGCGCCTGCGGGCCCGCCTGTCGCACGCGATGTACGGCCCCGGAGCCCAGGTGCCGAAGGCGACGGCCGAGGAGTACCGGAGCATCCACAGCGGAAAGGAGCAGCACTGAACCGGACTGTCGTGCGGGGACGGGTGCCGGGTCAGGGCGTGGCGGGCTCCCGCAGCCAGCCGGGGTGTACGACCTGCGTGCCGATCCCCGAAGGCGCGGGCAGCGGGCCGCCCGTGAGGTGCTCCTCGCGGTAGCGGCGGCAGTCGCGGTGCCAGACGAGGATGCCGGCCATCCAGTGCTGCAACTCCACCACATGGCGGTCGAGGCCGGCCCGTGCCTCCTCGCCGAGCCCGAAGTCCGCGCACAGGACCGGGAGTTCGTGCGCGACGACGTGCTGGAACTGCCGCATGCGGGACTCCATCAGGTCGGCGACGACGGCGAGGGCCGTCGGGTAGTCGCAGTCGAAGAAGTTCTGCACGACGAGGATCGCGTTGTGCGCCTCGCCCTCGTACTCGATCTCCTTCTGGTACGAGAACACGTCGTTCATCAGCATCGCGTAGTCGGCGGCGGCGTTCTCCAGGTTCCGCACCGGGGCGCTCGCGCTGACCTGCGGGGACAGGCGCGTGTCGTGCCCGAAGCGGCACAGGCTCATCGTGAGGTGCGAGCCGAAGGTGTGGCGGCGCATCTCGATGTAGTCGACCGGGTCGGGGACGCGGTTCTGCGCGTGGTTGCCGAGCTCCCACAGCCAGCTGTCCGTCATCGACACCAGCGAGCCGTGCAGCGCGGCGCGCCCCTCCGCGTCCATCGGTCCCGCCGTGCGCGCCCACAGGTCGGCGAGGCCCCGCTCCATGGCGTTCAGGGGCGGGGGCGTCGGGGAGCAGTCGAGCGGCATGAAGAGGCGCAGCCGCTCGGTGCACGCCTTCGCTCCGAGCAGGTCCCGGGGCCTGCCGAACACCGCCGGGTAGTAGTCGTCGCCGTACGTCCCCCAGGTCAGCCAGCACGAACCGAGGTCCAGTTGGTCCCGCGTCGCGTCCGGGTGAATGCCCGCCGCGCACAGCGGGAAGTCGAAACCGGCGAGCTTGCGCGCGTCCCAGATGTGGGAGGCGGGCACGCCCGGCTGCGGTTGCAGCATGCCCATGCGGGCGGCCCAGTCCACGGCCTCGCGCCGGGAGGCGTCGACGTGCGGGCTGATCGTGGTCGTGTACGGCAGGTGGAAGTCGGGGATCCTGGACGGGCCGACGCGCGTGAACGGCACATGGGTGAAGCGGCGCAGGCGCGCGGCGCCGGTCGCCGCGATCAGGTCCTTGACGCCGGCGGCCGACGTACCGACGCCGGTGGGGCCCCCGAGCGGCGAGCGGCCGCCGAGGGCGCCCTCGTTCATGTACCGGCTGGAGCGCAAGTGCCACTCGTGGCCGCCGGACTGCCAGTCCTGGAGGCCCTTGGCGTACGCGAGGACGTCCGCACAGCGGTCCGGGGGCAGGGCCTTCTCGGCGAACAGCGGCGCGAGTTCGGTGAGCAGGGTGTCCTCGAACTGCTGCATCCGCGAGGTCAGCAGGTCGTTCACGGCGTCCGCTGCCTCCTGGGTGGTGCAGCCCAGAAACGTTTCGAGCACCAGGACGCCGTTGCTCAGCTCGCCCTCGTCCTCGACCTCGCGCTGATAGGAGAACAGGTCGTTGCGCAGGTGCACGGCGTCGGCGAACGTGTCCCTGAGCACCCGCAGCGGCCGGGACGCCGCCACCGCGTCGGGCACCTCCGCGCCCGTCGCGTACTCCACGAGCCCCGCCGACCAGGGGGCGCCGCCCACCTTCCGGCGCATCTCGATGTACTCGACGGGGTTCGCGACGCGGTGCGCGTTGATGTTGGACAGCTCCCACAGCGACTCGTTGAGGAGGTTGCGGGTGCTCTCCGCGAAGCGGGCCCGCCACTGCGGGGACATGCTCGGCACCGTGCGCGCCCACAGGTCGGCGAGGCCCGCCTCCACCGGGTTGGCGGGTCTCGGTGCCGGCGCGGCGAGGTCCATCGGCATGAACATCGGCAGCCGCTCCAGATAGGCCCGGCCGCCCTCCCGGTCCTGGGTGCGCTTGAACAGCTCCAGGAAGTGGTCGTCGAAGAAGAACACCCACACGTACCAGTCGGTGACCAGCGAGAGTGCCGCGCTGTCGCAGTCCGGGTGGGTGTACGCGCACAGCAGCGCGTAGTCGTGCGCCTCCAGGTCGGCGGTGTCCCAGACCCCGGACCCCTCCAGCATTCCCTTGTCCCGCGCCCACTGCCTGGTGTGCGAACGCGCCTGATCCACATGGGGGTTGAGGCGCGCCGGATGCACCATGTAGAAGCTCGGCAGCTCGAAGGGGCGTGACGACGACTGCGGCATGCGGAGGTCTCTCCTCGCGGGGGGCGGCGTGCGGGCAGCCGAGCACTACCCGCGGTGCGCCCCCCGATGCCATCGGGTGCCTCCGGTCACACCATCGCGTGATAAGCCCCGTGGAAATCGCCCCGCGACTCAAACGCGTGTACGGAGCGCGGGGTCGCGGGCGCGGTCTGCGGGGGCGATGCCCCGTGCTTCGTCGATCGCGGCCACCGCACGGATCGCCGCGACCCGGCGGGCGAGGCGCCGACGCAGGTCGGCCAGCCGGGCGATCTCCTCGTCGAGCCGCTCGATACGCCGCTCGGCGACGGCCGGGTCGAGGCCGCATCTGCCGCGGGGCGCGGCGGGGGGTGACGGGGGTGGGCCGGCGCCGGGCGGGGGTGCTCCGTCGCCCGGCGGTGGTGGACTGTCGCCGGGCGGCCGTGCCCCCTCGACGGCGGGCGGCAGCAGGTCGTCGTCCAGGAGGTCCAGGCCCGTCGTACAGGCGCGCAGGTCCTCGACGGTGAGGCCGAGCGCGAGGAGCCGGCGGACGACGCGGACGCGCGCCACGTCGCCGGGGCCGTACTCGCGCTGGCCGGTCGGGGTGCGCCGCGGGGGCGGCAGCAGGCCCCGCTCCTCGTAGAAGCGCAGGGCGCGGGGCGTCGTCCCCGCGGCGGCCGCCGCGTCACCGATCCGCATGAGCGCTCCCCACTGTCTCCCGCTCCCGCAGGGGTGTGTGGTTCCGGGCAGGCAGCCGTCCTCGCCCCGGCATCGGCAGATGTGCCCGCGCCCAGTACTCGCGCTCGCGCGGGGCACCGTACCCCGCACCGCCCACACATGCCGCCCGCCGCAGCCGTCGCTCTCTCGTCCCCGCCATGGCCTCGTACTCCTCTCCTACAACTCCACGACCACCGTCCCGAAGTGCCGTCCCCGGAACACCTCCTCCAACGTCCGCGGTGCCGCCTCCATGCCCGCGACCCTGGTGTGCGGAAACGTGATCTCCCCCGACCTCAGCGAGCGGATAAAGCGTTCGTTCCAATCCGACTGTCCCTGTGGTTCGTCCGGTGTGGTCGTGCCGCGCAGCGTGATGTTCTTGACGATCAGGGCGAAGGTGTCGAGCTCGACCGGTGCGGAGGTGCCGTCGAGCTCCGGCGCGAGTTGTCCTGACAGGGCGCCGACCAGCGCGAACCGCGCCCCGGTGCGGGCCGCGCCGAGTGCCGCGCGCAGCTCTTCGCCGCCGACCGTGTCGAAGACGACGTCGAGTCCGCCGGGGGCGGCCTGTGCCAGCTGTTCCGACAGCGGCCCCGCACCGCGGACGACCACGGCGTCGTACCCGAGTTCCGCCGTCATCCGCTCGGCCTTCCCCGGGGAACCGGTGCCGCCGACCACCCGCCCGGCACCGAGCAGCCGGGCGATCTGCCCCGCCATCGAACCGAGGGAACCCGCGCCGCCCGTCACGAACACCGTGTCACCGGTGCGCACATCACCGACCCTGGTCAGCGCGTGCCAGGCCGTCCAGCCCTGCGCGAGGTGCGCGACGGGGTCGGGCAGCGCGTCGCCGAGGGGGCGGCACGCGGCGGCGGGCACAGCGGCGTACGCGCGCCAGCCGAGGTAGTGGTGCACCATGTCGCCGACGTGCGGCCCGCCGCCAGGCGCACCGGCCGCGGCGCCGACCGCGACGACCTCCCCGACCGCCGCGCCGAACAGCGGGTCGCCGACCCGGAGGGGCGGGAAGGGCGCGCCCTCGACCCCGCCTCCGATCAGCGTCCGCAGCGCGGGGAAGACGTGGAAGTACCGGTTGCGTACGAGCACCTCGTCCGGGCCCGGCACGGGCACGGAGGTCTCGACGACCTCGAAGTGCGCGGCCTCCGGCAGGCCCGCGGGGAGCGCGGCGAGCCGCACCTCGCGGGAGCCGCGCGGCAGCGCGAGGGACGGTGAAGGGAGGGGCGGGGGTGACGAAGGCATGACGGCTCCTCGGCCTCGCGGCCTGGTTCGGTCGGACGGGCGAGCCGTGAAGCTAACTCCTGACGTGCGCGTCAAGGGCAAGTCCGCCTCGGGCAGGCGTGTGCACATCAGCCGTTGCGATGCTGGCTGATGCGTCAGTCAGCATCGCAACAGCATCGCGGGATCGGCCGTATAGAACTTGATCGCAGGAGGTTCTCAAGGCGTGGCCAGGGGTGTGGCCGACACCTGCGTTGTGCTGATCTCAATGCACGGGTACGGTGGTCGGCATGGAGCAAGACCCTGACGTGCCCGCCCGGGTACGGGAAGTCATCGCCGCCGCCGGCGTGACCCAGCGGGAGTTCGCCCGCCGGATCGTCATGGACCCGTCGAAACTCTCCCGTTCGCTCGGTGGCACCCGGCGCTTCACCGCGGCCGAGCTGGCCCGCATCGCGGACACCGCGGACGTCGACGCCGCCTGGCTGCTCGGCACGCGCGGCGGCGCGGAACCCCTGCCCGCCCGGTCCGGCACGGCGCGCGGCCGCCGCGCCGCCGCGCCGCCCGAGGGCCGCCCACTGCAGATCATCCGCGAGACGGTCCGCCTCATCGCGGAGCACGGCTTCCACGCGGTCCGCGTCCAGGACATCGCCCAGGCCTGCGCGACGAGCACGGCCGCCATCCACTACCACTTCCCCGGCCGCGACGACCTCCTGGAGGCGGCCGTGCGCTGGTGCATGGACGAGGACACCGCGCGCCGGGCCGCGTCCCTCGCCGACGCGGCGGACGCCGCCGACGAACTGCGCCAGCTCATCGAGCTCCAGACCCCGCGCACCGGGCGCCGGCGCGAGCAGTGGAGCGTCTGGCTCGACCTGTGGGCGGAAGCGGCCCGCTCCACCACGGTCGGCCTGCTGCACACCGAGTACTACCGGCAGTGGCGCGCCACCGTCGCCGACGTCGTGCGGCGCGGCGTGGAGCAGCGCGTCTTCCGGCCCGTCGACCCCGACGCCGCCGCCCTGCACCTGACCGCACTCATCGACGGCCTGGCCACCCAGGTCCTCGCCGGCGCCCCCGAGGGCCCCGGCACCGGACCCGACGACATGTACGCGGCCCTGCTCGCCCACGTGGACGCCGCGCTCACCGCCCACTGAACCCCGTACGCCCCCACAAGCAACCCCCACCACCCGCAAGGGAGTCCGGCATGCCCGTGAACGACAACGTCATCATCACCTGCGCCCTCACCGGCGCCGGTGACACCGTCAGCAAGAGCCCGCACGTCCCCGTCACCCCGCAGCAGATAGCCCGGAACGCGGTGGAGGCCGCCGACGCGGGGGCCGCCGTCGTGCACATCCACGTCCGCGACCCCGAGACCGGCGCTCCGTCCCGCAATCCGAGCCTGTACCGCGAAGTCGTCGAACGCATCAAGGAGACCGGCACCGACGTCGTCATCAACCTGACGGCGGGCATGGGCGGCGACCTCGTCATCGACCCGGACGAGCCGCTCACCCACCTGCCCGGCACCGACCTCGTCGGCGGCCTCGACCGCCTCCCGCACGTCGAGGACCTCCTCCCCGACATCTGCACCCTGGACTGCGGCTCCCTCAACTTCGGCGACGGCTCCAACCTCTACGTGTCCACGCCCGACATGCTCCGCCAGGGCGCCCGGCGCATCCAGGAACTCGGCGTACGGCCCGAGCTGGAGATCTTCGACACCGGTCAGCTCTGGTTCGCCAAGCAGCTCCTGGCCGAGGGCCTGCTGGACGACCCCACCGTCTTCCAGCTCTGCATGGGCATCCCCTGGGGCGCTCCCGCCGACCCCGGCGTGCTCCAGTCCATGGTCAACATGCTGCCCGACGGCGCCGTGTGGGCCAGCTTCGCGCTCGGGCGCATGCAGATGCCGTGGGTCGCGCAGTCCATCCTGCTCGGCGGGCAGGTCCGGGTTGGTCTGGAGGACAACCTGTACCTCGGCAAGGGCAACAAGGCGACCAACGCCCAACTCGTCGAGCGCGCCGTCCAGATCACCGAGGGGCTCGGGTCCCGGGTGGCCTCGCCGGACGAGGCCCGGTCGAAGCTTGGTCTCAAGCCTCGTTCGTAGGGGTTTCGCCCTCACCTCCACTGCGGGCCGGTTGTGGCTGGTCGCGCAGTTCCCCGCGCCCCTTTCGGGGCGCGTGTACCTCCGCCCGGCATTGAAGGGAAATCTCAGTCGATGACCATGACCAAACCCGAAGAAGTCCGGCGCGTCGCCTGTGTCGGGGCAGGTGTGATCGGCGGTGGCTGGGTCGCGCACTTCCTGGCGCGTGGCTACGACGTCACCGCCTGGGACCCGGCGCCCGACGCCGAGCAGCGGCTGCGGCGGCTCGTCGACGCCGCCTGGCCCGCGCTGACCCGGATCGGCCTCGCCGACGGCGCCTCGCGGGAGCGCCTGACCGTCGCCGCGACGCTCGAAGAAGCCGTCGCGGACGCCGAGTTCGTCCAGGAGAGCGCCCCCGAGAAGCTGGAGCTCAAGCGCGACCTCCTGACGCGCATCGACGCCGCCGCGCCCGCCGGTGCCGTCATCGCCTCGTCCACGTCGGGCTATCCGATGACCGACATGCAGACCGGCGCGGCGACCCCCGGCCGCCTCGTCGTCGGACACCCCTTCAACCCGCCGTACCTCATCCCCCTCGTCGAGGTCGTCGGCGGCGAGCGGACCGACGCCGACGCCGTCGCCTGGGCGTCCCGCTTCTACGAGGTCGCGGGCAAGTCCGTGATCACCATGAAGAGCGAGGTGCCCGGCTTCATCGCCAACCGCCTCCAGGAAGCCCTGTGGCGCGAGGCGCTGCACATGGTCGCCAACGGCGAGGCCACCGTCGCGGAGATCGACGCCTCCATCACCGAAGGCCCCGGCCTGCGCTGGGCGTTCATGGGCCCCATGCTCACCTTCGCGCTGGCCGGAGGCGAGGGCGGCATGGCGCACATGCTCGACCACTTCGGTCCTTCCCTGAAGTCGCCGTGGACGCGCCTCGAAGCCCCCGAACTCGACCGGGAGCTGTACGACGCGGTGGTCGGCGGCTGCGAGGAGGCCGCCGCCGGGCGCACCATCGCCGACCTCGTCGCCGAGCGCGACCGGGGCGTCATCGACGTCCTGCGCGCGACCGGGAGGCTCCCGGGACAGGCCACCGCCCCCGCCACCGGGAGGGGAACGGAGTGACCCGGGAGATCGCCCGGCGCCTGCCGCTGCACCGGCAGGTCGTACCGGCCGAGTGGATCGACTACAACGGCCACATGAGCGAGGGCTACTACTCGCTGGCCTTCGGGTTCGCCACCGACGCCATGATGGACGCCACCGGCCTGCACGCCGCGTACCGCGAGACCACCGGCTGCTCCCTCTACACCGTCGAGGGACATCTGCGCTATCTGCGGGACGTCGCCGAGGGCGCGCACCTCGCCGTGCGCACCAGGGTGCTCGGCGTGCACGGCAAGAAGGCGCACTTCGCCCACGAGCTGTACGTGGTCGACGCCGCCGGTGCCGAACCGGCGCCGGACGCCGCGCCCGCGGCGACGACCGAACTGCTCGCGCTCCACGTCGACCAGGGACTCGGGCGCGCGGTGCCGTTCCCGGACGCCGTCGCCGAGCGCCTCGCCGAGTTCGTGGAACCGGCACCGGAGTGGGCGGGCCGGGCCATCGCGGCGCTGGGCGGCGGCGCCGGATAGGTTCACCGGTGACGTGCACGGCGACGGCGGACGAGGTGGTTCAGACGTGAGGCTGGTAATTCTGGGTGGCGGCGGTTTCCGGGTGCCGCTGGTGTACCGGGCCCTGCTCGGCGACCGTGCCGAGGGCCGGATCACCGAGGTCGTCCTGCACGACGTGGACGCCGACCGGGCGGGCGCCATTGCGCGGGTGCTCGCCGAGCAGGCGGCGGGGGTGCCGGACGCACCCGGCGTGCGCGTCACCGCCGACCTCGACGAGGCGCTGCGCGGCGCCGACTTCGTGTTCTCCGCGATCCGCGTCGGCGGCCTGCGGGGGCGGGCCGCCGACGAGCGGGTCGCCCTCGACGAAGGGGTCCTCGGGCAGGAGACCGTCGGCGCGGGCGGCATCGCGTACGGGCTGCGGACGGTGCCCGTCGCCGTCGACATCGCCCGCCGCGTCGCGCGCCTCGCGCCCGACGCGTGGGTCATCAACTTCACCAACCCGGCGGGCCTGGTGACCGAGGCGATGTCCCGGTACCTCGGCGACCGCGTCATCGGCATCTGCGACTCACCCGTCGGCCTCGGCCGCCGCGTCGCGCGGCTGCTAGGCGCCGAACCCGGCCGGGCCTGGCTGGACTATGTGGGCCTGAACCACCTGGGCTGGCTGAGCGGGCTCCAGGTCGACGGCGAGGACCTCCTGCCGCGCCTGTTGCACGACCGCGACCTCCTCGAATCCTTCGAGGAGGGCAAGCTCTTCGGCGCGGACTGGCTCCAGTCCCTCGGCGCGATCCCCAACGAGTACCTGCACTACTACTACTTCAACCGCGAGGCGGTACGGGCCTACCAGCAGGCGGAGCGGACGCGCGGCGCGTTCCTGCACGACCAGCAGGCACGCTTCTACACCCGGATGCGGAACCCGGAGACCGCCGCGTTCGCTACCTGGGACGCCACGCGCGCGGAGCGCGAGGCGACGTACATGGCGCACAGCAGGGAAGCCGCGGGCGCGGGGGAGCGGGCCGCCGAGGACATAAAGTCCGGCGGCTACGAACAGGTGGCCCTCGCCCTGATGCGCGCCATCGCCCGCGACGAACGCGCCCTGCTGATCCTCAACGTCCGCAACCGCGCGACCCTGCCGCAGCTCGACACGGACGCCGTGATCGAGGTGCCGTGCACGGTCGACGCCTCCGGGGCGCACCCGGCGGCCGTGTCCCCGCTGCCGGGGCACGCCACCGGTCTGGTGTGCGCGGTCAAGGCGGTCGAGCGCGAGGTGCTCGCCGCCGTCGAGAGCGGCTCCCGGGCCACCGCGGTCAAGGCGTTCGCGCTGCACCCGCTGGTCGACTCGGTGTCCGTGGCCCGGCGCCTGATGGACGGCTACGGGCAGGCGCACCCCGGTCTGGCCTACCTGACATGATCACAAGATGACCGCGTCCGAGTTCCGCACCGAGCCCGCCGCCGCGCCCCGAGCGCCCGCCGCCCGCCCCTGCACGCTCGTGGTGTGCCGCGGGTGCTGCTGCGGCGACCCCCGCAAGCACCCCGGCACGGACCACGCGGGCCAACTGGCGCGGCTGCGGGCCGCGGCGGAGCGCTCCGGGGGCCGGTTCGCCGTGCGCACCAGCGAGTGCCTCGGCCCCTGCGGCCAGGCCAACATCGTCGTCGTGCAGCCCTCCCGCGACGGCCGGGCGCGGGGCGGCCGCCCGGCCTGGGTGGGTTTCGCCCTGGACGACGCGTCCCTGGACGACATACTCGCCTGGGCGGAGGCGGGCGGCCCCGGAACGGCCGAGCCGCCGGACGCCCTGACCCTGCAACTGGTCGACCCCCGGGATAAATAGCGGACCGGGGGAGGCGCCCCCCCCGCGGCGGGCAGGCTCAGGGCCTGCCCGCACCTGGCCGTTCAGACGCCTGCCAGCACCTGGTTCAGGAAGCCGTGCAGGTTGCGCAGCGTCCGCTCGTGTTGCTCCTGCGGGGTGAGGTTCTCCTCCATGCGGCGGGCCAGCGCCGACTGCTTCTTGCCGCGTACGTAGAGGGAACAGGCGAGGTCGGCGCAGACGTACAGGCCGACGGTGTTGCCCTGCCGCCCCGCCTCGCCCGCGCGGGGCGCGACGAGCAGGGCGATGCCCGAACCGGCCTGCGGCGTCACGCACACCGAGCAGATGCTGGACTTCAGCAGGGAGCGGCGGGCCCCCGTGGCGGCGCGCAGGGCGATGCCGACGAGGGCGTCGTCCCGCTCCGCCACCACATAGCCGCGGTCCGGGGCCTTGGGGTCGCGCCAGCCGAGGAAGTCCAGGTCGGACCAGGGCGTCCCGGTGAACTCCGCGGGCAGGGTCAGGCGCCTCGCCTCGCCCTTGGAGCAGTTCACGAACGAGGCACGGATCTCTTTTTCACCGAGGGCACGCATGTCCGGAAAGTATCAACGGGCCCTGCCGGACGTCCTGCCATTTTTCCCGGTCAGGAACGTGAGCGCCCTCCCCGGGACGCGGCGGCGGGCACCCGCGCGGCACGGAAGCGGACGGTGCGGCGCAGCCGGAACCCCAGCGACTCGTACAGGGCGATCGCGCCGGTGTTGGCCGCCGCCGTGTGCAGGAACGGGGTCTCGCCGCGCTCGCGGACGCCGTGCGCGACGGCGAGCACGAGGCGGCTCGCGAGGCCCCGGCCCCGGTGTGCCGGGTCGGTGCAGACCGCGCTGATCTCCGTCCAGCCCGGCGGGTGCAGCCGCTCCCCGGCCATCGCGACCAGGGCGCCCCGGTGCCGGATGCCGAGGTACGTGCCGAGTTCCACGGTGCGGTCCCGGAACGGTCCCGGCCGGGTGCGCGTCACCAGGTCGAGCATCTCGGGCACGTCGTCGGGGCCGAGCAGCACCGCCGCCTCGTCGGGCGCCGCCGCGATCCCCGCGTCCACGAGCTGCACCCCCGGCACGTCCGCCGTGAGCACCCAGCCCTCCGGCAGCCGCGCCGCGACGCCGGGCAGCGGCACCTCGCCCTCCGGCCCCGCGAAGGCGGCGAGGTCCGCCCAGTCCTCGGCGCCGGGCTCCGCCGGAACCCCCAGCCACGGCGACACGTCGGCCGGATAGCGCACCACCCGCCCGCGCCGCTCGGCGAACCCGGCGTGCGGCCCGTTGAGCGAGGCGAAGCCGGGGTTGTCGAGCGGATGGGCGGAGTCCACCGGGGCGTCGTAAGCAGGGGCGGCCGGGCTGTCGCGTGCGGCCGGGGTGTCGTGACCCGGGGCGGCCGCACCACCCGCCGCACCACCCCGAGCCGCCGTCCCGGCACTCCGGACGGCCTGCTGCACCGTCCGGGCACTCATGCCTTCACCTCGATCACGACCTTGCCGCGCGCGTGCCCGGCCTCGACGGTGCGCAGCGCCTCACCCGCCCGTGCCAGCGGGAACGTGGCCGTGATGGCGGGGCGGATCACGCCCCGGGCGGCGAGGCCCGCGACCGCGGTCAAGGTGGCCGCGTCGCGTGCCCGCGCCACCGGGGAACCGCCGAGCTCGGCCACGAGCTGCTTGCCGCCCGCGGTGATCAGCTTGGTGCGGTCGGCGACCAGTTCGGCGACCTCCCGCAGCGGCTCGCCGCCGACGAGGTCGAAGACGCCGTCGACACCGCCAGGGGCCGCCGCCCGGACGCGCTCCGCGAGGCCGGGCCCCGACGCCACATGGACGGCGCCGAGCGACTCGACGACGTCCTTCTTGCCCGCGCTCGCCGTGCCGATGACCCGCAGGCCCTCGTGCAGCGCGAGCCGCACCGCGCTGCTGCCCACGCCGCCGCCCGCGCCCGTGACGAGGAGGGTCGCCCCCGCGGGCAGCGCGAGCTGGCGCACCCCGTCGTAGGCGGTGGCCGCGGCGACCGGCAGCGTCGCCGCCTCGGCGAACGTCAGGCCCCCCGGCTTGTGGGCGGCCACCGACACCGGCAGCAGCGTGTACTCGGCGTAGCCGCCGGTCAGCGTGGACCCGAACACCGCGTCACCGACGGCGAACCCCTCCACGCCGGGCCCGGTCCGCACGACCACGCCCGCGGCCTCGCTCCCGAGCACCTCGGGCAGTTCGGCGGGCGCCTGGCCCGGCCTGCGGTAGCCGTCGCGCAGCTTGAAGTCGACGGGGTTGACGCCCGCGGCCCGCACCTCGATCAGGAGCTGCCCGGGGCCGGGCCCGGGGGGTTCGCGGTCCACGAGTGCCTCCACCTCGGGGCCGCCGTGCCGGGTGAAAACGTACGCCTTGGCCATCTGTCCCTCGCTCCGCTTCCGGTCTCGCCCGCGGTCCGGCACCCCGCGGGGACCGGCCGTACTCAGTGATCACAAGGTCCGGGGCACCGCCCGCATTCCGCGGCGGGCGGGAGTTCACAAGCCCGCAACGACGGCATTCGTGGTTGGCCGCGCCGTCACCCCGCCGACACGAAACCGCCTGCCCCTTCCGTCAGCCTGGCTCCCTTGACACACTGCACCCGCTCGGATCCCCCCACATCACGCGAGGTCACCCCCCAATGCCTGAGATCAACCGGCGCCGCTTCCTGCAACTCGCCGGTGGCACGGCCGCGTTCTCGATGCTCACGCAGAGCGTCAGCCGCGCCGCGTCGCTGCCCGCCCGGCGGCTCACCGGCTCCCTGAAGGACGTCGAGCACATCGTGGTCCTGATGCAGGAGAACCGCTCCTTCGACCACTACTTCGGCACCATGAAGGGCGTGCGCGGCTTCGGGGACCCGCGCCCCGTCACCCTCCCCAGCGGCAAGCCGGTGTGGCACCAGCAAGGCGGGGGCAAGGAAGTCCTGCCGTTCCACCCGGACAAGGACAATCTGGGCATGCAGTTCATCGCGGGCCTCGACCACGACTGGGCCGGCGGGCACAAGGCCTTCAACAACGGGGCGTACGACCGGTGGATCCCCGCGAAGTCCGAGCGGACGATGGCGTATCTGAAGCGCGGCGACATCCCCTTCCACTACGCGCTCGCCGACGCCTTCACCGTCTGCGACGCCTACCACTGCTCGTTCATGGGGGCCACCGACCCCAACCGCTACTACATGCTCACCGGTCACGTCGGCAACGACGGCAAGGGCGGCGGCCCGGTCCTCGGCAACCAGGAGGCGGGCTACGGCTGGACCACGTACGCCGAGCGCCTGGAGAAGGCCGGGATCTCCTGGAAGGTGTACCAGGACGTCGGCGACGGCCTGGACGCCGCGGGCCGCTGGGGCTGGCTCGAGCACGCCCCCTACCGCGGCAACTACGGCGACAACTCCCTGCTGTACTTCAACACCTTCCGCAGCGCCGAGCCCGGCGACCCGCTGTACGACAAGGCCCGCACCGGCACCGACGTCAAGGCGGGCGACGGGTACTTCGACCGACTGAGGGCCGACGTCGAGGCGGACAAGCTGCCGCAGATCTCCTGGATCGCCGCGCCCGAGGCCTTCTGCGAGCACCCGAACTGGCCGGTGAACTACGGCGCCTGGTACATCGCCCAGGTCCTGGACGCGCTGACCTCGAACCCGGAGGTGTGGGCCAGGACGGCCCTGTTCATCACCTACGACGAGAACGACGGCTACTTCGACCACGTCGTGCCGCCCTACGTCCCGTCCTCCGCGAACCAGGGCCTGTCCACGGTCGCCACCTCCCTCGACCACTTCCCGGGCAACGCCCAGTACGCGGCCGGGCACTACGGGCTCGGCCAGCGCGTGCCGATGCTGGTCGTCTCGCCCTGGAGCACCGGCGGGTTCGTGTGCTCGCGGGTCCTCGACCACACGTCGATCATCCGCTTCATGGAGAAACGCTTCGGCGTGCACGAGCCGAACATCTCGCCGTGGCGCCGCGCGGTCTGCGGCGACCTCACCGAGGCCTTCGACTTCACCGGCAAGGACACCCGGCCGGGCGACCTGCCCGACACCGCCGGATACCGCCCGCCGGACCAGGAGCGCCACCCCGACTACTACCCGAAGGCGCCCGCGAGCCCCGCCCTGCCCCGCCAGGAGCGCGGCTCCCGGCGGGCCCGGCCGCTGCCCTACGCGCCCGTGGTGGACGGCCACGCCACGCCCGCGGACGGCAGGTTCCGGCTCACCTTCGGCGGCGGCGACGCGGCGGGTGTCTGCTTCCACGTACGCTCCGGCAACCGCACCGACGGCCCCTGGACGTACACCGCCGAAGCGGGCAGGACCCTCTCCGACGCGTGGAACTCGGCCTACTCCGCGGGCAGTCACGACCTGACCGTCTTCGGCCCGAACGGCTTCCTGCGCGCCTTCAGGAGCCCCGGCAGGAAGGCGGGGCCCGAGGTCACCGCCCGCCACGACGGGGCGACCGGTGACATCCGCCTGACCCTGACCAACGCGGGCCCGGTGGACTGCGGCCTCACGGTCACCAACGCCTACGGCGGCCGCAAGGAGACCATCGGGGTCAAGGCGGGCGCGACGGTCCAGCACACCGTGGACCTGCGGGCCTCCCAGCGCTGGTACGACCTGACGGTGGTGTCCGACACCGACGCCGGCTTCCTGCGGCGCCTCGCCGGACATGTGGAGACCGGACAGGCGGGCGTCAGCGACCCGGCGTTCGCGACCGTCTGAGCCGCGTCCGCTCCCGCCGGTCCGTGGCGGCAAGGACCGGCGGGAGCGCGGAAAGGCAAAGGACCGGCGGGAGCGCGGAAAAGCAAAGGACCGGCGGGAGCGCGGAAAAGCAGGTGAACAGCGCCTTCGCGGCGCCCTACGATGCGGGGGCATGGCAGACACCCCTCGCCCGCAGGGCGCCCCGGACAAGCCCGTCCTCGACGGTCTCGAAGACAAGTGGTCCAGGCGGTGGGACGAGTCCGGTGTATACGCCTTCGACGCGGACCGGGCGCGCACGCGTCCCCGGTCCGACGTCTTCTCCGTCGACACCCCGCCCCCGACCGTCAGCGGCTCGCTGCACGTCGGGCACGTCTTCTCGTACACGCACACCGACACCGTCGCCCGCCACCACCGGATGCGCGGCAAGAACGTCTTCTACCCGATGGGCTGGGACGACAACGGCCTGCCCACCGAGCGCCGCGTGCAGCACCACTTCGGGGTCCGCTGCGACCCCGCCCTGCCGTACGACCCGCACTTCACCCCGCCCGAGCGCCCCGGCAAGCGGCAGCAGCCCGTCTCGCGGCGGAACTTCGTCGAGCTGTGCGAGCGCCTGACCGCCGAGGACGAGAAGGCCTTCGAGGACCTGTGGCGCAGGCTGGGGCTCTCCGTCGACTGGTCGCACACGTACCGCACCATCGGCACCGAGGCGCGCGCCGCCTCCCAGCGGGCCTTCCTCGCCGACCTGGCCCGCGGTGACGCCTACGCCGCCGAGGCGCCCACCCTGTGGGACGTGACCTTCCGCACGGCGGTCGCCCAGGCCGAGCTGGAGGACCGGGAGCGGCCCGCCGCCTACCACCGTCTCGGCTTCCACGGGCCGGACGGCTGTACCGTCCTGGTCGACACCACCCGCCCGGAGCTGCTGCCCGCGTGCGTCGCCCTCGTCGCGCACCCCGACGACGACCGCCATCGCGACCTCGTCGGCAGGACCGTCCGCTCCCCGCTCTTCGACGTCGGGGTCCCCGTCGTCACGCACCCCCTCGCGGACCCCGGCAAGGGCACGGGCATCGCGATGGTCTGCACGTTCGGCGACACCACCGACGTCGTCTGGTGGCGCGAGCTGCGACTCGGCACGCGTCCCGTGCTCGGCTGGGACGGCCGCTTCCTCGCTACGCCCCCGAGCGGCGTGGAGTCACCGGCCGCCGTCGACGCGTACGCGGAACTCGCGGGCGCCACCGCGCACACCGCCCGCGAACGGATCGTCGCGCTGCTGCGGGCCGCCGGAGACCTGCACGGCGAACCGCGTCCCTGCACCCACGCCGTGAAGTTCTTCGAGAAGGGCGACAAGCCCCTGGAGATCGTCACCACCCGCCAGTGGTACGTGCGCAACGGCGGCCGCGACGAGGAGCTGCGCGGGGCGCTGCTCGCGCGGGGCGCGGAGCTGAGCTGGCATCCGCCGCACATGCGGATCCGCTACGACAACTGGGTGAGCGGACTCAACGGCGACTGGCTGATCAGCCGTCAGCGCTTCTTCGGCGTGCCCGTCCCGCTGTGGTATCCGCTGGACGCCGACGGCACGCCCGACCACACCCGCCCGATCGTGCCGGACACGGCGGCGCTGCCGGTCGACCCGAGCGCCGAGGCGCCGCCCGGCCACGACGAGTCCCGGCGCGGCAAGCCGCACGGCTTCACCGGCGACCCCGACGTCATGGACACCTGGGCGACCTCCTCACTCACCCCGCAGATCGCCGGGCGGCAGCTCACGGACCCGGACCTGTTCGCCAAGGTCTTCCCGATGGACCTGCGCGCGCAGGCCCACGAGATCATCCGCACCTGGCTGTTCGCGACACTCCTGCGCGCCCATACCGGGCACGGCACGCTGCCCTGGCGGCACGCGGCGATCTCCGGCTGGGTCCTCGACCCCGACCGCAAGAAGATGTCGAAGTCGAAGGGCAACGCCGTCACCCCCGCCGACCTGCTGCGCGCGCACGGCTCGGACGCGGTGCGCTACTGGGCGGCGAGCGGCCGCCCCGGCACCGACACCGCCTTCGACACGGGCCAGATGAAGATCGGCCGCCGCCTCGCGACGAAGCTCCTGAACGTCGGGAGGTTCGTGCTCGGTTTCGAGGCGGCGGGCGGTGCGCCTGCGGGCGCCGAACCTGTGGCCTGGGCGTCTGCGGGCGACGCGCCCGGGGTCGACGCGCCGTCGGCCGAAGCGCCGTCGGCCGGGGGCGTCACCGAGCCGTTGGACCGGGCGCTGCTCGCCGACCTCGCGGCCGCCGTCGACGAGGCCACGGCCGCCTTCGACGCCTTCGACCACACCCGCGCCCTTCAGTGCGCGGAGGCGTTCTTCCGGCGTTTCTGCGACGACTACGTGGAGCTGGTCAAGTCCCGCGCGTACGGCGACCACGGCGGTACGGGCGCGCGAGACTCCGCGCGCACGACGCTGCGCGTCGCCCTGGACACCGTGGTGCGGCTGTTCGCGCCGTTCCTGCCCTTCGCCACCGAGGAGGTGTGGTCCTGGTACGCGCAGGGCTCGGTGCACCGCGCCGCGTGGCCGTCGGCCGAGCGGCTGCGGTCGCTCGGGGGGACCGGCGACGGACGGGCCCTCGCCACCGCGGCCGAGGTCATCGCCGGGGTCCGCAAGGCGAAGTCCCTGGCCCGGCTCTCGATGCGGGCACAGGCCGGCGCGGTCGTGGTACGCGGACCGCGTGCCGCGCTCGACCGCTTCGCCCTGGTCGAGGCGGACGTGCGGGCCGCGGGCCGCATCGCCGAGGTGACACGGGTGGACACCGGGCTGCCCGCCGGGGGTGCGCCCGAGGGCTCCCAGGAGCTCGTGGTGGAGGTGCGGTTCCGGGGCCCGTCCTAAGGCCTGTCGTCGATGCCCGCAGGAGGGAGTCTGACGACAGGCCCTAGGGGCTGTCGTCAACGCCCGCAGGAGGGAGCTTGACGAGAGGCCCTAGGTCCGCCGGAGGTGCCGGGTCCGTCACGGACGTGTCCCGGCCTGCGGAAAGTGCGTTCGTGGGGCTGGTCGGGCTCGGGGGCATTCGGGGTAGTGTGCCCCGGTGACCACGCAATCGAACACTCCTGCTGGCTGGTACCCCGACCCCCGGGGTGCCGCCCAGCTGCTCCGCTGGTGGGACGGCGCCCAGTGGACGGACCACACGAACGCGGCCCCGCAGGGCGCGCAGACCGCCACCGCCGCGCCGCCCGTCGCCCCGCCCGCCGACCCGGCCAAGGTGCAGCGCCAGGTGCAGCAGCAGGCGGGTGTCGCTCCCACCGCCCAGGGCGGCGGGAGCCTGTTCAGCGAGCCGGTCCTGGTGGTGAACCAGAAGGCCAAGCTGATCGAGCTGACGAACGAGTACAGCGTCATGGACCAGTCGGGCAACCAGCTCGGCTCGGTCGTCCAGGTCGGTCAGAGCACTCTCAAGAAGGTCGCCCGCTTCGTCGCCAGCGTCGACCAGTTCATGACGCACAAGCTGGAGATCCGCGACGCGCACGGCACGCCGCAGCTCCTGATGACCCGGCCGCGGAAGTTCATGAAGTCGCGGGTCGTCGTGGAGCGCCCGGACGGCCAGGTCGTGGGCGAGATCGTCCAGCAGAACGTCTTCGGCAAGATCAACTTCGCGATGAACGTGAACGGCGTACAGGTCGGCGCGATCAAGGCGGAGAACTGGCGCGCCTGGAACTTCTCGATCGTCGACCACACGGACACCGAGGTCGCCCGGATCACGAAGACCTGGGAAGGCCTCGCCAAGACGATGTTCACGACCGCGGACAACTACGTCCTTCAGATCCACTTCCAGCTCCCGGACCCGCTCCTGAGCCTGGTCGTGGCCACCGCCCTGACCGTCGACACGGCCCTGAAGCAGGACGCGCGCGGCCTGGGCTGACGGCCGCCGCGATGCCGCCCCGACACGTCCTCGCGGGCCGCCGTCGGGGCGCGGCGGCGGCGCGCTAGTGCGGCGTGCCCCTGAGGACCGTGGCTGGTTCCGGCTGCACCGGGATCGAGGCCAGACGGCCGCCCTCCACCGCGCCGAGGACCGGCGCCGCGGGCTCGGGCTCGGCCCCGGCTCCGGGCGCGGGGTCCGTCGGGGGCGGGTCCGCTGGGGTGCGTCCGATCGGGCTGCCGCCGATCGGGCCGGTGTCGATGGGGCTACTGCCGAGCGGGCCGGTGCCGACGGGATTACTGCCGATCGGGCCGGTGTTGACGGCGCTACTGCCGAGCGGGTCGGCGGCGACCGGATCGGCTCCGACCAGGCTGCCGCCGAGCGGATGGGCACCGACCGGATCGATGCCGACCGGATCGGCCCCGGCCAGGCTGCCGCCGAGCGGATGGGCACCGACCGGATCGATGCCGACCGGATCGGCCCCGGCCAGGCTGCCGCCGAGCGGATGGGCACCGACCGGATCGATGCCGACCGGATCGGCCCCGGCCAGGCTGCCGCCGAGCGGATGGGCACCGACCGGATCGATGCCGACCGGATCGGCCCCGGCCAGGCTGCCGCCGACCGGGCCGCCGCCGACGACCCGCTGCGACGAGCGCGTGAGCACCACCACTCCGTACGAGGCGATCGCCGCGCCCGTCACGGCGAGGAGCACTCCGCCCGCGCCGCCGCGCAGCCGCTCGCCCAGCAGGGCGACGCCGATCGCCGACGCCGCCACGGGGTTGGCGAGCGTCACCACGGCGAGGGGCGCGCCGAGGCCCCCGCGGTACGCGGTCTGCGAGAGCAGCAGACCGCCCACCGCGAGCGCGGCCACGAGCAGCGCCACGACCACGACCTGCCCGCTCAGGACCGGGCCCGACCGGTCGGTCGCCGCCACCGTCACCGTCTGCGTGAGCGCGGACGCCACGCCCGACGCGAAGCCGGACGCGGTCGCGTGCCGCAGACCGGGACGGGTACCGGGCCGCGAGAGCAGCCCGATGACGGCCATCGTCAGGGCGGCGACCGTCACCGCCTCCGGCAGCGTGAGCGTGTCGTCGGGCTCCGGCCCCGACGCGGTGAGCAGCAGCGCGCCGAGCCCGATCAGGGTCAGTCCCGTACCGCGCCACTCCAGGCCGGTGACCCGCCGCCCGGCCAGCCGCGCCCCCAGCGGCACAGCGGCCACCAGGGTGAGCGCGCCGAGCGGCTGCACGAGGGTGAGCGGCCCGAACTTCAGCGCCGCCACGTGCAGGATCGCCGCCGCCGCGTTCAGGCCGACCGCCGACCACCACGCGCCGCTGCCGAGCAGCCGCAGTACCTGTCCGCCGCCGTCCGCCATCCGCGCGGCGAGCCGCTCCTGGGCGACGGCCGCGGCGGCGTACGCGACGGCCGACACCAGCGAGAGCGCGACGGCCAGAAGGGTCGCGCCCAGCGGGCCGGTCATCGGGACGCTCCGGACACCGGTGCGCGGGGTGCCGCGACAGTGGGCGGGGGAGGGGCGGCCCGGGGGGCCGGGGGCGCCGGTGCGACTCCGGGCGCGGAGCGGCGGACGATCCGGGAACGGGCCGGTCGCGGCAGCCGGAGCACGGCAAGCGCGATGCCGAGCAGCGCGGTCGCCACGAGCGCGTCCAGCCAGTAGTGGTTCGCGGTGCCGACGATCACGAGCAGCGTGAGCAGCGGATGCAGCAGCCACAGCCAGCGCCACCGGGAGCTGGTGGCGACGATCAGACCGACGGCCACCATCAGCGCCCAGCCGAAGTGCAGCGACGGCATGGCGGCGAACTGGTTGGCCATGGTGTCGGACGCGGGCTCGGCGGCGTACACCGAAGGCCCGTACACCTGGGCCGTGTCCACCAGGTGCGCGGCGGGCAGCAGGCGCGGCGGCGCCAGCGGAAAGCCGAGGTGCAGCGCGAGCGCGGCGGCGGTCAGCGCGGCGAGGATCCGCCGCGCCCAGACGTAGTGCCGGGGCCTGCGCACATACAGCCACACCAGGAAGAGCAGCGTCGCCGGGAAGTGCACCGTCGCGTAGTAGGTGTTCGCGACGTGTACGAGGGTGTCGCCGCCGTCGAGCAGGGCGCCCTGGAGGGAGCCCTCGCCCGGCAGGCGCAGGAACCGCTCGGCGTCCCAGAGGTGCCGTGCGTTGCGGAACGCCTCGCCGGTGTGACCGGCTGCGAGCTGCCGGCCGAACTTGTAGACGAGGAAGAGACCGGCTACGAGGAGCAGCTCGCGCACGAGCGGCGGCCGGGCAGGGCTGTCCGGCCGCCCGGAGGCTGTCTCCGGCTCCTGTTCCGCAGGCTCGGTGCGGGAATCCATCCGCCGGCCCCTTTACGTGACGACTGGGTTGTACGTGACGACCGGGTGGCACATCGATACGCCAGTGTACCGATACGCCACTGTACCGATACGTCAGTGTACCGATACTGGAGCGTACCGATACGGGTGCGTACCGGTACACTGACGTATCGAAGACGTACCGAAGACGCACCGAAAGGGTCCGCCGCGCGTGGACCGGCGGACCACCGCACCGAGGAGACCAGTGATGACGCCGCGGGAACGGGTTCACGACGAGCTCTGCGAGCAGGTGGCGGCGTCGCGACGCTCCAAGATCACGCCGGAGCGCGAGCAGGAGTTCTACGACGCGGTCCTCGACCAGCTCCGCGCGTGCGGCTACGAGGCCGTGACGATGGAGGGGGTGGCCGCGCGCACCCGCTGCAGCAAGTCCACGCTCTACCGCCAGTGGAAGACGAAGCCGCAGCTCGTGGCGGCGGCGCTGCGCGCCAACCGCTGTGTGCGCTTCGCGGGCATCGACACGGGTTCGCTCGCCGGTGACCTGCGGGAGGCGGCACGCGCGGCGTCGAGCTGGGCGGTGCGCGACACCATGATCGAGCAGGCCCTCAGCCATGCCGTGCTGCAGGACGAGGATCTCCAGTACGCGCTGCGCGAGGCGCTGGTGGAGCCCGAGGTGGCGGCCATCGACGGGTTCGTGCGGCGCGCTGTGGGGCGCGGGGAGATCGCCGAGGGGCACCCGGCGGCGGAGTTCCTCACGGTCCAGCTCTTCGGTGTGCTGCGGGCGCGGCCCCTCGTGGAGGGCAAGGACGCCGACGCGGCGTATCTGACGCGGTTCGTGGAGGCGGTGCTGCTGCCGGTGCTGGGGCTCGTGGAGAGCCCGGCGACCGCGGGGGCACCGGCCGCGGCCGACTGAACGCGGGCCCGGGGCCGGTGGATGACCGGACCGGGCCCGCCGGGCGCCGCACCGTGGGGACGGGGGCGGCGCGCGTCCCGGTGCCGGGCGGGCTGAAGGTCTTCAGCCCGCCCGGCACCTGCACTTCCAAGCCCCTTCGGGGGCCCGGCATCTGCTCTTCCAGGTCCCCTCAGGGTGCCTGGCATCTGCTCTTGCGGGCTCCTTCGGACCGCACGGCACCTGCGCCTCGGGGCTCCTTCCGGCGGAGCGGGCGGGGCCCTTGCGGGGTGGGCCGCTCAGACCTGCTGGCCGTCGCCTCCGCCGCCGCCCTTGGCGGCCTTGATGCCCTTGGTGATCTCGTCCATGGACGACATGGGCGGCGCGTCGTCGTGGACGTCGACGCCGAAGCGCACGAGGACGAGCGTCATGTCGTCGGCGGGCGACTTGAAGGCGAGGGACTGGACATAGCCGTCCGGGCCCTTGCGGTTCACGGCCTTCCAGCGGACCAGATACCCCTTCTGGCCGGCGACGGTCACCGCCTTCGACGCGAGCACCTTGTGCGAGACGAGCCTGCCGCCGTAGATCTTGCCGCCGTAGGACTCCTCGGCGTTCTTCCCGATGTCCGCCTTGGCCGCCGCCTCGGGATCGGTCTCCTTCACCTTCAGGCTGCGGGCCGGGGCGGAGAAGGCGCCGCCGCGCACGCAGACCTTGGTGTCGTCGCCGGGGCACGGGTACTGGCCGGTGGTGACGCTGGAGCCGATGCCGTTCGACTTGCCCTCCCAGCCGTCCGGGACGGGCATGCTGATGCCGCTCGCGACGTCGGTGGCGAAGCCCTCCTCGGCCTCGGGCCCCCCGGACGGGCCGGACGGGCCCGTTGGGTCGGGCCTGCCGGGCTTCTCGCCGCCCTTGCCGGGTTCCGAAGGCCCCGCGGACACCGGGGGCTTGGCGCTGTTGTCGTCATCGCCGTCGTCGTCCGCGGTCAGCGCGTACACGCCGCCCGCTATGCCGGCGAGCACCGCGAGGGCCACCACCACGACGACGGCCGTACGGGTCCGGCGCCGCGGGGCTCCCGGCGGCTGCTGCGGGTAGGGAGCGACGGCGCCGAAGCCACCGCCCGGCGCGCGGACGTGTTCCGTCCACGTGGTCCCGTCCCACCATCGCTCGGACGGCGGGGCACCAGGTATCTGCCCGGGGTCGGGATACCAGCCCGGGGGAGTCGCGTGCGTCATGGGCGTCAGGGTATGAGCACCGGGTGAAAGCCGGATGAGAGGGGTGTGCTCCTCGCTCGCGCTCCGGCCGCGCTGCGGCCGGGCTCCGGCCGTGCTGCGATCGGGCTCCCGGCGTGCATCGGCCGCGACTTGGCCGTGCATCGGACACGTCTTGGCCGTGTTCCGGCAGCGTCGGGTCCGCGCTCCGGCCGCGCCGGGGACACCGTCCGGCCGCGTCCCGCTCGCGTCCGGAGCCGTCGGTGTCGGCGTCAGTGCCGGCGTCAGTGTCGGTGCCGGTGTCAGTGCCGGTGTCAGCGGCGGTGTCGGTGCCGGTGTCGGTGCCGGTGTCAGTGTCCGTCCACCACCAGGCGCGTCGGCGCCCGCACCCCCTCCGCCGCTCCCGGCAGCCGCAGCCCCGCACGCCCCGGCGTGAGGGAACCGAGGACGCTCGCGTGCCGGGCGCCCGTGCTCGCCGGGGCCGTGCCGGGCAGGCCGTGTGCCGTGAGGAAGCCGAGCACCGCGAACGCGTACGCCTCCTTCGCCGCCGGGGCGAGGCCGAGCGCGTCGGAGCCGCGTACCGGTACGCCGGCCCCCAACTCCGCCCGCAGCATGGCGAGGAGCGTGGGATTGCGGATGCCGCCGCCGGACGCGACGACCTCGGTGGCGCCCACCGAGCGCAGCGCGTCCGCGACCGTCACCGCCGTGAGCCGCGTGAGGGTCGCGACGACGTCCTCAGGCGCCACCGGTGCCGACGACCGGTGTTGCGCGAGGGCCGCGCGCAGATACGCCGCGTGGAAGAGCTCCTTGCCGGTGGTCTTGGGAGCGGGCAGCGCGTAGTACGGCTCGGCCAGGAGCCGGGCCAGGAGGTCGCCGTCCACGGTGCCGCGGGCCGCGATCGCGCCGTCCCTGTCGTACGCGAGGCCCTGGGTCCGGCCCTGCGGCGTCAGTTCGCGCACCGCGGCGTCGATCAGCGCGTTGGCGGGCCCGGTGTCGAAGGCCGTGCCGTCCGGGGCGGTGATGTTCGCGATACCGCCGAGGTTCAGGGCGACCGGGGTGCCGGGGCGGCCGCGCAGCCACAGCTGGTCGACGAGGCTGACCAGCGGCGCGCCCTGCCCGCCCGCCGCCACGTCACGGGGCCGGAAGTCGGCGACCACGGGCAGGCCCGTCGCCTCCGCGATCCACGCGGGCTGACCGATCTGCAGCGTGCCGTGCACCTGGCCGTCCGCCACCCAGTGGTACACCGTCTGCCCGTGCGAGGCGATCAACTCGGCGCGCCCGTCGCACAGTTCCCGGTCCGCCTCCGTGGCCGCCTCGGCGAACGCCCTGCCGATGCGGGTGTCCAGGACGCAGACGTCGGCGAGGGTCGTGGACGCGGGCGGCAGGGCCGCGGTGAGGGCCGCTCGCAGGCCTTCGTCGTACGCGCGGCTGATGACGCCGAGAGGCGTGAGCCGGAGGCAGTCGTCTTCGAGGGTCAGGTCGACGGCGCCGGCGTCGATGGCGTCGTGGGAGGTGCCGGACATCAGACCGATCACGCGCACGGAGGTCTCCTTGTCTCGCCGTGTGCTGCCCCGCCGTCTGGTCGGGTGCTGCCCCGTCCGGCCGGGGACCGCGCCCGTACCGCCGGGTGCCGCCCCCGCCTCGCCGGGTGCCGCCTCCATGATCCTTGAGACCGCGGGCCCCGTCACCCCCCGACGGCGCCCCTCTGGACGGTGCTCACCCCCGACGGCACTCACCCCCGGACGGCACTCGCCCTCCGGCAGCACGCACCTCCCCGACGGCGCGCACCACCCGACCCCGCCATTCCTCCGGCCCGCCCCAGGCGCCCCGCAGTGCCCGTGCCTTCAGGAGCCACAGGGACAGGTCGTACTCGGCCGTGTACCCGATGGCGCCGTGCAGTTGCAGCGCGGCGCGGGCCGCCTGGTGCGCCGCGTCCCCGGTGGCCACCTTGGCGGCGGCGAGGTCCACCTCGGCCTGCCGGTCCCCGCCCGCCAGGGCCACCGCCGCCCCGAACACCAGCGGCCGCGCGAACTCCAGGCCCACCAGGACGTCCGCGAGCCGGTGCTTGACGGCCTGGAAGGAACCCACAGGAACCCCGAACTGCGCCCGCCGGCGCACGTACGCCACCGTGCGGTCGAGGAGCGCGTACCCGACTCCCAGGCACTGCGCTGCCGTCGCCAGGGCCGCCCAGTCGCGTGCCCGCCGGGCCGCGGTGTCCGCGTGCGCCCCGGACGCCAGCCGCTCGCCGCCCGGCAGGAGCCCGGCCGACCGGCGGGTCGGGTCGAGGGTCGCGCGCGGGTCCGTGTGCCCCGGGGCGAGCCGTATCTCGCCGTCACCGGCGGCGAGCAACACTGTGGCGGCGTCCGGATCCAGGGCGCGGGGGCCGGTGGCGGAGCCCGCGCCGGTGTCGGTGCCGCCCGCGTCGAAACCGGCGTCGGTGCCGGTGCCGGTACCGACACCGGCGTCGGTACCGGTGCCGACGCCGACGCCGGTGAGTGTCAGCGTCGCCACCGCCGAGCCGCCGACGAGCCCCGGCAGCAGCCGCTCCGCCGCGTCCGGCGACCCGAGTTCGGCGAGGCGGGACAGGAGCGCCACCGACGCCACCGTCTCCACGAGCGGTCCGGGCACCGCGTGCCGTCCCAGCTCCACGAAGGCGACGGCCGTCTCGACGGGCAGCGGTCCCACGCCCGCGTGCTCCTCGGGTGCCGCGAGGGCGAAGACACCGGCCGTGCCGAGCCCGCGCCACACGGCGAGTCCGGGGGCGTGCTCCCCGGCGGCCCAGGCGCGCGCGGCCGCCGGGGTGCCGGCGGCCGTCAGCATGCCGTCCAGCGAGCGCGCGAACGCCCGCTGCTCGTCGTCCAGGAGGAACCGCATCACCGGCGTCCCTTCGGCAGGCCGAGCAGCCGCTCGGCGATCAGGTCGCGCTGGATCTCGTTGGTGCCCGCGTAGATCGGCCCCGCGAGCGCGAACACATACCCCTCGGTCCAGTCGCCGCACTCCGTCCCAAGCAGGTCGAGCGCGGTCTCGTGCACGGCTATGTCGTGCTCCGACCAGAACACCTTGTTCAGGCTCGACTCCGCGCCGAGCGGCGCACCGGCGGCGCCGCGCGCCACCCCGGCCCAGGTGTAGAGCTGATAGGCGCGCGCCCCGATCACCGCGTCGGCGACCCGGTCGCGCAGTGCGGTGTCCGAGGGGTCGCCGTGCGCGCGCCACTCGCGCACGAGCCGCTCCGCCGTCGCGAGGAAGCGCCCCGGCGGACGCAGCGTCAGACCGCGCTCGTCGCCCGTCGCCGACATCGCGATGCGCCAGCCCTGGCCCGGTTCGCCGATCACGTCCTCGTCGGGCACGAACACGTCGTCGAGGAACAGCTCGGCGAAGGCGGGCTTGCCGTCCAGGCGCCCGACGGGCCGCACCGTGACGCCGTCCGCGTCGAGCGGGAACATCAGATACGTCAGGCCCCGGTGCGGCCGGTCCGCCGCGGGATCGCTGCGGAACAGACCGAAGGCGCGATCGGCGAAGGCGGCCCTCGACGACCACGTCTTCTGCCCGTTCAGGACCCAGCCGCCGGACGCGCGGCGGGCGGTGGAGCGCAGCGAGGCCAGATCCGAACCCGCCTCCGGCTCCGACCAGGCCTGGGCCCAGACGGTCTCGCCGCGCGCCATGGGAGACAGCAGACGGGCGCGCTGCTCGGACGTGCCGAAGTCGAAGAGGGTGGGCGCGAGCAGGCTGATCCCGTTCTGCGAGACCCGGCCCGGGGCGCCCGCCCCGTGGTACTCCTCCTCGAACAGGAGCCACTCGACGATCCCGGCGCCGCGCCCGCCGTACTCCTCGGGCCAGGACACCACCGACCAGCGGTCCGCGGCGAGTTCGCGCTCCCAGGCACGGTGGGCGGCGAACCCCTCCGCCGTTTCGAGGGACGGCAGCGGCCGCCGGGGCACGTGGCCGGCCAGCCAGGCGCGCGCCCGGCGCCCGAACTCCTTGTGCGCCGCCGTGAGATCGAGGTCCATGCCGGTCCGCCTTCCACCCGGGCATCTTCCCTAACAAGTGTTTGGTAGGTTACCGTGCGGGGGAGGCATTCGTCGAGAAGCAACGAGAAGCAACGAGAGGTACCGAGGAGTGCCCGAGAAGAGCCCGACGGGCGCCCGACGCGTGCGGAGAAGCTCGGCGGCCTCGGAGGAGTTCCGGGTGAGGGGGTGGCGGGAGTGGTCGACGCGGACAGGACGGCGGCGTCGTACGTGGCCGGTCACGGCCTGCTCGACGGCCGCACGGCCGTCGTCACGGCGGCGGCGGGAGCGGGCATCGGCGGCGCCACCGCACGCCGCTTCCTTGAGGAGGGCGCGCGCGTCGTCGTGGGCGACGTGCACGCGCGCCGCACGAAGGAGACGGTCGCGCGGCTCACCGAGGAGTTCGGTGCCGGGCGCGTGCACGGCGCGGCGTGCGACGTGACGGACGAGGCGCAGGTCGGAGCCCTGTTCGACCTGGCCGAGCGGCACCACGGGGGCCTGGACATCGTCGTGAACAACGCGGGTCTCGGCGGCACCGCCCTGCTCGCGGACATGACCGACGACCAGTGGGACACGGTCCTCGGCACCACGCTCACGGGCACGTTCCGCTGCACCAGAGCCGCCCTGCGCCGCCTGCGCGCCGCCGGCCGCGGCGGCATCGTCGTGAACAACGCCTCGGTGCTCGGCTGGCGCGCACAGCCCGGCCAGGCGCACTACGCGGCGGCGAAGGCCGGCGTCATGGCCCTCACCCGCTGCGCCGCCCTGGAAGCGGCACCCGACGGTGTCCGCGTCAACGCCGTGGCGCCCAGCATCGCCCTGCACCCGCATCTGGCGAAGGTCACCTCCGGCGGACTCCTGGACGAGCTCACCGCACGCGAGGCGTTCGGACGCGCCGCCGAGCCCTGGGAGGTGGCCAACGTGATCGTCTTCCTCGCCTGCGGCTATTCCTCGTACATGACGGGGGAGACGGTCTCGGTCAGCAGCAGGCACCCCTAGGCGGAGAATGACCGTGTGCCGAATCAGAAGCAGTCCAGCGACACCAGCGCGAAGCAGACCACCAGCAGTGAGCCGGGCGGCGGCAAGCAGGTCGCCGACGGCAGGCCGGGCGGCGGCGAGCGGGCCGCCCGCGGCAAGAAGAAGCCCCCGGTGACCCCCTCGCCCGAGCGGCGCGGCGAGCTGCTCGGCATCGCCGCGGACGTCTTCGCCGAACAGGGCTACAACGCCACGACCGTACGCAAGATCGCAGACGCCGCGGGCATGCTCGCCGGCAGCCTCTACTACCACTTCGACTCCAAGGAGTCGATGCTCGAAGAGATCCTGCGCACGTTCCTGACGGAGCTGTGGGACGGCTACGACAGCGTCCTGTCCGCACCACTGGGCCCGCGCGAAACGCTGGAGGCCCTCGTCACCGAGTCCTTCCGGGAGATCGACCGGCACCGCTCCGCCGTCGCGATCTACCAGAAGGAGTCCAAACACCTGGTCACCCAGACCCGGTTCGAGTACCTGGTCGAGTCGCAGCAGCGGTTCGAGAAGGCCTGGCTCTCGACGCTGGAACGGGGCGTCACCGAAGGCGCCTTCCGGGCCGACCTGGACATCCGCCTCGCTTACCGCTTCGTGCGCGACACGGTCTGGGTCGCCGCGTCCTGGTACCGCCCCGGCGGCGGCCACAGCCCCGAGGAGATCGCCCGCCAGTACCTGTCGATGGTCCTGGACGGCATCGCCGTACGCACGTAAGCGCGCGCCGTCGCCCGTACGGCGCCACGACCGCGAGGAGTACGCAGCCATGGCCGAGGCCTACATCGTCGAAGCGGTCCGCACGCCCGTCGGCAAGCGGGGCGGGGGCCTGGCCGCGGTCCACCCCGCCGACCTCGGCGCCCACGTCCTGAGCGCGCTCATGGAGCGCTCCGGCGTCGATCCGGCCGCCGTGGACGACGTCGTCCTCGGCTGCCTGGACGCGGTCGGGCCGCAGGCCGGGGACATCGCGCGCACCGCGTGGCTGGCCGCCGGGCTGCCCGAGGAGGTGCCGGGCGTGACCGTGGACCGGCAGTGCGGCTCCTCCCAGCAGGCCCTGCACTTCGCCGCGCAGGCCGTTCTGTCGGGCACCCAGGACCTCGTCGTCGCGGGCGGCACGCAGAACATGTCGATGATCCCGATCGCCTTCGCGTCCCGGCAGGCCGCGACGCCCCTCGGCCTGACCGACGGCCCGTTCGCGGGCAGCGAGGGCTGGCGCGCCCGCTACGGCGACCGGCCCGTCAGCCAGTTCCACGGCGCCGAGCTGATGGCCCAGAAATGGGACATAGACCGCGCCGACATGGAGGAGTTCGCGCTCCGCTCCCACCGGCGGGCCCTGCGCGCCGCCGACGAGGGCCGCTTCGACCGCGAACTCGCCCCCCTCGCGGGCGTCACCGCGGACGAGGGGCCGCGCCGCGACACCACGGCGGCGAGGATGGCGGGACTCACCCCCGTCGTCGCCGGCGGCACCATCACCGCGGCCTGCTCCTCCCAGGTCTCCGACGGCGCAGCCGCCCTGCTCCTCGCCGGTGAACAGGCCGTCCGCGACCACGGGTTGACGCCCCGGGCCCGCGTGCACCACCTCTCGGTGCGCGGCGAGGACCCGATCCGGATGCTGTCCGCACCCATCCCCGCCACGGCACACGCCCTGAAGAAGACCGGTCTGACGCTCGACGACATCGACCTCGTCGAGATCAACGAGGCCTTCGCGCCGGTCGTCCTCGCCTGGCTGAAGGAGACCGGAGCCGATCCCGGCCGCGTCAACGTCAACGGCGGCGCCATCGCCCTCGGCCACCCCCTCGGCGCCACCGGCGCCCGCCTGATGACCACCCTGCTGCACGAACTGGAGCGCACCGGAGGCCGGTTCGGCCTCCAGACCATGTGCGAAGGAGGCGGCCAGGCCAACGTCACGGTGATCGAACGGCTGTGAACCGCGCGCGGCCGCCGCCGAAGCCGCCGTGGCGGGTTCCGGCCGCCCTCTCCGGGCGCGACCGCGCGGCAGCGGCAGCGGCAGTGGCATATGACAACCTGTCACTCCATGTGGGAGTAGCTGCACGGACCGCGCACCGCGACGCCCCCCGCCCGGCTAGTCTCAAGTTCTGTACGTCGATTGAGCGACCCCTGGAGGTAGCGCGATGACGCAGGGACGGCCCGGTGGCGGCGCCTGGGCCCCGCTGTGGGAGCGCGAGACGGAACTCGCCGCGATCCACCGCGCGGTGGCCGATCTGTGCTCGGACCGGACGCACCGGGGCGGTCTGCTCGTCTTCAGCGGCGAGGCCGGCATCGGCAAGACGGCGCTGCTCGCCGAGGCCCGCCGCATCGCGCGGGACCGGTCGGCCGCGGTCTGGGTGGCACGCGGCGGCGAGACCGTGAAAGAGGTCCCGTTCAAGGTCGTACGGCAACTCCTCCAGCCCGCCCTGATCTCGCTCACGCCCGAGGAGACCCGCGAGTACCTGGGCGACTGGTACGACATCGCGGGCCCCGCCCTCGGCATCACCGAGCCGGGCAGCGGCCGCCCCGACCCGCAGGCGGTGTGCGACGGCCTCGTCGACGTCGTCACCCGCCTCGCCCGGGTGCACTGGCCCCTCGTCCTCATCGTCGACGACGCGCACTGGGCCGACCAGGAGACCCTGCGGTGGCTCGCCGCGTTCGCCGAGAAGCTGGACGACCTGCCCGTCCTCCTGGTGGTCGGCCACCGCCCCGGCGAGGCCGGCGGCGACAGCGCCGTGCACCTGGCCGCGGTCCGCTCCGCCGCGCGCCCCACGACCGTGCTCCAGGCCCTCACCCCGGACGCCGCCGCGGGCCTGACCCGCGCCACGCTCGGCGAGCACGCCGACGCCCCGTTCTGCCGTGAGGTCTGGGCGGTCACCGGCGGCAATCCGTACGAGTCCGTGGAACTGCTCGCCAAGGTCCAGGACAGCGAGATCGAACCGGTGGAGAGCTCCGCCGCCGAACTGCGCGACCTCAACCGCTCGGCACGCGGCCGCGGCCTCGTCGACCGCATCCAGGAACTCGGCACGGACGTCGCCCAGTTCGTCCGGGCCGCCGCCATCCTCGGCTCCTCGTTCTCCGTGGAACTCGCCGCGTCGCTCATCCCCATGCCGCTCGCCGTCGCCGAGCGGTGCGCGGAGCGGCTCGCCGCCGCCCGCATCGTGACCGGCGGCGAGACGGGCCTGGAGTTCGTGCACCCGCTGATCGCCTCCGAGGTGTACCGCTCGATGCCGCCCGCCACCCGCACCGCCTTCCACGGCCGGGCCGCCTGGGCCGTCATGGATTCGGGGCGCGGTGCCGCCGCGGCCTCGCCGCACCTCCTCGAAGTCATCCCCGACGACGATCCCGAACTCGTCACCCAGCTCCGCCAGGCCGCCACCGAACACCTCGCGACCGGCGCCCCCGACGCGGCCCGCCGCTGCCTGGAGCGGGCCCTGCGCGAACCGCCCCGGCCCGGCGTGCACGCCCGCGTGCTCTACGAACTCGGCTGCGCCACCCTGCTCACCTCACCCGCCACCACCGTCCGGCATCTGCGCGAGGCACTGTCGCTGACGGGGCTCGGCCCGGAGCTGCGCGTCGACGCCGTCTGCCGCCTCTCGCAGGCACTCGTGCACAACGACGAACTGGGCGAGGGCCTGCGCGTCATCGACGAGGAAGCCGCGCGACTGCCCGACGGCACCGCCCGGCTGCGGCTCCAGGCCGTCCACTTCATGTGGGAGGGCATCCACGCGGGCGAGGAGGACGCACCGGGCCGCTCCCGCCGCCTCGCCGCGCTCGCGGGACCGCTGACCGGCCGCGACAACGCCGAGCGGGCGCTGCTCATCCTGCGCGCCTTCGACGCGATGACCCGCGGGGAGAACGCCGAGGAGGTCGTCGAGCTGTGCGACCGCGCCCTCGTCAACGGCCGGCTCGCGCCCGGTCTCGGCTGGACCGACACCGAGTGGAGCTTCGAGCTGCGCCTCATGCTCGGCAGCTCCTACGCCTTCGCGGACCGGCTCGACCGCGCGGAGAGCCTGTTCTCCGAAGCGGTGAAGGCATACGAGTCGGCGGGCTGGAGCGGCGGGCACCTCGCGCTCGCCCACGCCTTCCTGGGCTATGTGCACCGCAGGCGCGGCCGGCTCAGGGACGCCGAGAAGTCGCTGCGCGAAAGCCTGCGGCTCGCCGACCGCGTGGGGCAGGGCGGACTCCCGATGCACTGGGAGGCCGCCAGCATGCTCATCGACACGCTGCTGGCCCGCGGCCACGCCGAGGAGGCCAAGGCCGTCGCCGACCGGTACGGCTTCGCCCCGCCGTCCGCCTCCACGATCTACGTGCCCGACGCCATGTCCGTACGCGGCAGGCTGCTGCTCGCGCTCGGCCACACGGAGGACGGCCTCAACGAACTGGAGGCCACCGCGAAGGCGCTGACCGCTCGCGGCCAGTACAACACCGTGCTCGCACCGTGGGCCTACGACCTCGCCCGCGCGCTCGCGCACGAGGACCCGCGGCGCGCCGCCGACCTCGTCGGCGACGCCCGCGTGCAGGCCGAGCGGTTCGGCACGGACACGGCGATCGGGGAGGCGGTGCGCTGCGCGGCGGGGCTCGCGTCCGGTACGCGCGCCGTGGCCCTCTACGCCAAGGCCGTGACGTACCTGGAGGCGTCGCTCTGTGCGTACGAGCACGCTGTCGCGCGTGTCGAGTACGGGATCGCCGCGGGGGACGTCGACGCCGTGCAGCATGGGCTTGCCCTGGCGCGGGCGTGCGGGGCGGATGGGCTTGCCGCCCGGGCCGAGCGGGAGTTGGCCGGGGTGTAGGTCCCGGCGGCCCCTGCCCGGCTTGCCGTCGATCGGCCTGCGGCCTCGTCCTCAAGCGCCGGACGGGCTGGTTTGTGCGGGCTGGGGCTTGTTGTCGGGTGCCGGGCCGTTGCTGGGGTGTCGGCCTGCGGGCTCGTCCTCAGGCGCCGGACGGGCTGGGATGGCCGGGCTGGGGCCTGCTGTCGGGTGCGGGCCTGTCCTCAAGTGTGGGGCGGGCTGGGTTGTGCGGGCTGGGGCTCGTCGGTGGGTGCGGGGGCGTCCTCACGTGTGAGGCGGGGGGCGTGCAGCGCTTCCAGTGTTCGTGTTGCCTCCCGTACCGTTCTTTCGATCAGTTCCGCGCACGTCGGCAGGTCGTCGATGAGGGCCGCCACCTGGCCCGAGGCCATCAGGCCGCGGTCCGGGTCGCCGTCCACCAGGGCGGACTTGAGCATCATGGGGGCGTTGGCGGCCAGGAGGAGCTGACTCCAGGACAGGTTTCCGCCGTGGCGCAGGGACAGGCCGTCGCGGATCAGGCCGGGCCAGGTCGTGCCGGAGACGTGGCGGAACGCGGAGGCGTGACGGACGGCGCGGAGCAGGGAGCGGAGGGGGCCCGACCGCTCCAGGGCGGCCACGAGGTCCGTGCGCAGCATGCGGTGGGGGAGGCCGTCCACACGCGTGGTGACCGTGATGTCCCCGGCCGTCGCCGCGAGATAGCGGGCCTTCACCGCGTCCGGCACGGTGGACTCCGCGGTGAGGAGGAAGCGTGTGCCCATCGCGACGCCCGCCGCCCCGTACGCCAGCGCGGCGACCAGGCCCCGGCCGTCGCGGAAGCCGCCCGCCGCGATCACGGGGATGTCCACGGCGTCCACGACCTGGGGCAGCAGGACCGTCGTGGCGACCTCGCCGGTGTGCCCGCCGCCCTCGCCGCCCTGCACCACCACCGCGTCCGCGCCCCACGCCGCCACCTTCTCCGCGTGCCGTCGCGCCCCCACGGACGGGATCACCAGGACACCGGCGGCCTTGAGCTCCGCCATCAGGCCCTCGGACGGCGCGAGGGCGAACGACGCCACCCGCACCCCCTCCTCGATCATGATGCGCACCCGCTCACGGGCGTCCCCCGCGTCGGCGCGCAGATTCACCCCGAACGGCGCCTGCGTACGGGACCGGACCTTCCGCACCGCCGCACGCAGCCGCTCGGGCGTCATCGTGGCGGACCCCAGGATGCCGAGCGCCCCGGCGTTCGCCACCGCCGACACCAGGCGCGGGCCCGCCACCCAGCCCATGCCGGTCTGCACGAGCGGGTGCCGCACCCCGACCAGCCGGGTCAGTTCCGTCCGCGGTCCGGGCAGCGCGGTCACGGCGCGGGCACCTCTCGCTCGCGCAGCCCCGCCGGGTCCAGGACGGCTCGGATCAGATGGAGTTCCCCGGTGGTCGGCTCCCGCGTGCGGTCCGGGAGCGGGCCGTCCGGGAGCCCTCCGAGGGGGAAGCCCGTGGCCGCGCGGACCTCGTCGGCGGTCACCCCCGGGTGCAGGCTCACCACCCGCATCGCGCGCTCCGGCGTGCCGAAGTCGAAGACGCCCAGGTCGGAAACCACCCGGCGCAGCTCGTGGAAGCGCGTCGCGGACGGGCCCGCCGCCGCGGCGCTGTCGTACCCGACGCCGCAGATCATGTCGACCCGCTCGACGAACACCCGGGGCGAATGCCGCGGGATCCAGTAACTCACGGGGTTGTTGAGGGTGTTGGCGGGCGCGCCACGGGCCCCGAGGAGCTGGCGCGTGGGCTGCCGCCAGTCGCCGACACAGCTGATGTTCTGGTTGCCGAAGCGGTCGATCTGGCTCGCGCCCATCATCACGTGCCGACGGCCGCCCATCACCATCGTCAGATGGCGCCGGTACGGCAGCCAGCCCTCCGTCACCGCCGACCGCGCCCCGACCGCCGGCGCGTCGCCGATCAGCAGGGCCTCGCCGTCGGTCAGGAGCAGCTCGGGTGCGAACGTCAGCTTTGCCAGGCGCGCCGCGATCGTGGGCACCGTGCCCATGGGGGCGGCGAGCACCTCGCCGTCTCCCCGCCACGCCTCGGCGCACGCGACCACGCAGTACTCGGCCCGCGTGACCGTCGTCGGTGGCGGTGGCGGTGGCGGTGGCGGTGGCGGTGGCGGTGGCGGTGCTGGCGCCGGTGCCGCTCTCGGTGGCGGCGGTGTCGGTGCTGTCATCGCTGCTCCTCGTGCCAGGACCGCACGGCCGTGCGGTAGTCCTCCTCGTCCGTGCCGGACAGGAAGCGGGACGTGAAGGCCCGCCAGGTGTCCGGGGTGCGCGCCGCCGTGGCGTACTCCCTCTGGAAGGCCTCGTCGCGGCCGTGGTCCGGCGCGCACGAGGTGAAGTGGGCGCCCCCGGGGGTCTCGGCGACCCCCGTCACCGCGTACCGCGACACGAGGAGCGTCTGCGGCGCCGCGTCGCGGGTCAGCTCGGCGGTGGCCACGATCCGCTCGCACGTCACGTACGCCGTGTCCGCGGCCTCGCAGAACAGGTCGTCGAAGTACGGATCGGGGCCCAGATACTGGCCGTTGCCCAGGGCGTCCGCGCGGTCGAGGTGCACGACGGCCGCGTCCATGGGCAGGGCGGGGACCGCCACCAGCTCCTCCCCGTCCGCGTACGGCGACGTCACCGTACGCAGCGCCGGGTTCACGCGCAGGACGTCCGAGCCGAGGCCCGCCCGGACCGGCAGGAACGGGAGCCGCTGGGCGCCCGCGGTCAGCCCCTGCAGGAACATCGCCTCGTCCAGCTCCACCAGTTCGAGGGCGCCGCGCTCGCGGGCCGCCCGGAAGTGCGGCTCCAGCGGGATCGAGTCGAGGGTCACGAACGGTGCGACCAGCTTGCGGACGCGGCCCGCCGCGGCCAGCAGGCCGACGTCGGGGCCGCCGCAGGAAAGCACCGTCAGGTCCGTGACGTCGGAGCGCAGCAGCGCCCGCACCAGGGCCATCGGTTTGCGGCGCGAGCCCCAGCCGCCGATGCCGAGCGTCATGCCGCTCTCCAGGCGCCCCACGATCGCGTCGACCGTCATGACTTTCCCGGCCCCGCCGCCCCTCCCCGCATCGCGGGCGTGCCCGTCCGGCCCGCCGTGTCCGCCGTGCCTGTCCGGTTCGTCGAGTCCGCCGCGTCCGTCCGGTCCGGCGTAACCGCCGCGTCCGTCCGGTGCGCCGTGCCCGCCGTGCGCGTCGTTCATCGGGGTCCCCCCGTCTCCGTCCGGCCGAAGTCCGCGCGGACGCGGTCGGCGAGGCCGCTGAGGCTGGCCTCGAAGGTGAAGCCCTGCTCGAAGCGGTAGCTGCGGTGCACGTCGACCGGGTCGATGCCGTTGATCGCGGCCTTGGCCAGGCGCAGCAGCGTGCCGTCCTTGCGGGCGATCTCGCGGGCCAGCTCCAGGGCCGCCGCGCGCAGCTCCGCGCGGGGCACCACCCGCCACACCGAGCCGTGCGCGTGCAGTTCGGCGGCGGTCGCCGTGCGCGAGGTGTAGTACAGCGCCCGCATCAGATGCTGCGGCACCAGGCGCGCCAGATGCGTGGCGGCGCCGAGCGCGCCGCGGTCGAGCTCCGGCAGGCCGAAGGTGGCGTCGTCGGCCGCCACGATCGCGTCCGCGTTGCCGACGAGGCCGACGCCGCCGCCGAGGCAGAAGCCCTGCACCGCGGCGACCACCGGGACCTCGCAGTCGTACACCGCGGAAAAGGCCGCCGCACAGCCGTGGTTGGCGCCGAGCAGCGCTCCGTGCCCGGCGTCGCGCTGCATCTCCTTGATGTCCACGCCCGCGTTGAACCCGCGGCCCGCCGCGGCGAGCACCACGCAGCGGACACCGGGGTCCCGGCCCGCCGCGCGCACCGCGTCCGCCAAGTCGTACCAGCCCCGCACCGGCAGGGCGTTGACCGGGGCGTGGTCGACGGTGACGACGGCCACGCCGCTCTCCGGAGCCGAGGTGGAGACAGACATCGGGGAATCCGCTACCTTTCGACCAGCGCCATCAACCAAACATTTGTTAGTTGTCTGGAAGGTAGCAGCCATGACTGACAAGGGACAGACGGTCGTGGTCACCGGCGGCACCCGCGGTGTCGGCGCGGGCATCGCACGACGCTTCCTCGCCGCCGGAGCGCGCGTCGTCGTGTGCGCCCGCAGACCCCCCGCCGCGCCCGTCGAAGCGGGCGGCGCCGCCGCCGAGTTCCGCGTCCTCGATGTGCGCGACGCTGCCGCGGCGGCCGACTTCTTCGCCGGGGTGGCGGCCGACCACGGGCGGATCGACGTCCTGGTCAACAACGCGGGCGGCACGCCGTTCGGGCTGCTCGCCGAGTCGCCCGTCGCCCGCCAGACGAAGATCGTCGAGCTGAACCTGCTGTCCCCGCTCTACGCCTCCCTGGGTGTCTACGAAGTGATGCGCCGTCAGGAAGAGGGCGGGGTCATCGTCATGATCGGCAGTGTCAGCGGCACCCGTCCCTCACCGGGCTCGGGAGCCTACGGCGCCGCCAAGGCGGGCCTGGAGAACCTGGCACGCACCATGGCCGTCGAGTGGGCGCCGCACGTGCGCGTGAACACCGTCGTGCTCGGCCTCACCCGCACGGAGAGCTCCCACCTGCACTACGGCGACGAGGTGGGCGTCGCCGCGGTGGGCCGTACGGTCCCGCTCGGCCGCCTCGCCGACCCGGCGGACGTCGGGGACGCCTGCCTCTTCCTGGCCTCGGACGCCGCGCGGTATGTCAGTGGCGCCGCGCTGCACCTGCACGGCGGCGGCGAGCGGCCCGCGTTCCTCGGCGCGGCCTCCGTGAACCACTGACATCCACACGTCCGGCCGTCTGTCCACGTAGCCGTCTGTCCACGAAGCCGTCTGTCCACCCTATGAAGGGGAGTGCGCGTATGAAGGCGAACACCGCCGCGGGATCCGGGATCTGCGCGGGCCGTGTCGTGATCGTCACCGGTGCGGGCCGGGGCCTCGGACGCGCGCACGCCCGCGCGTACGCCGCCGAGGGGGCGCGCGTCGTCGTCAACGACCTCGGAGTGCGACTCGACGGCACCGGCACGTCCGGCGGGCCCGCGCAGGACGTCGTCGAGGAGATCCGCGCGGCGGGCGGCGACGCCGTCGCGCACCGCGGGGACATCGCCACCTCCGAAGGCGCCGCCTCCCTGGTGCGGGCCGCCCTGGAGACGTACGGCCGCCTGGACACCCTCGTCAACAACGCGGGTTTCCTCCGCGACCGCATGCTGGTCAACCTCGACGAGGAGGCCTGGGACGCCGTCGTACGCGTCCATCTGAAGGGCCACTTCCTGCCTCTGAAGCACGCCGCCGTCCACTGGCGCGCCGAGGCCAAGCAGGGCCGGACGCCGCACGCGTGCGTGGTCAACACCAGCTCCGGCGCGGGCCTTTTCGGCAGCGTCGGCCAGGGCAACTACAGCGCCGCCAAGGCCGGGATCCTCGGCCTCACCCTGGTGGCGGCGGCCGAACTGGCCGCCTACGGAGTGCGCGTGAACGCCGTGGCGCCCGCCGCCCGGACCCGTATGACCGAGCAGACCTTCGCCGACGCCATGGCTCCTCCCGAGGACGACGGCCCCGGCACCTTCGACGCCATGGCACCGGAGAACGTGTCCCCCCTGGTCGTCTGGCTCGGCTCGGAGTCCTCCGCCGGTGTCACCGGCCGCGTCTTCGAGACCGAGGGGGGCCGCATCACCGTCATGGAGGGCTGGCGCCCCGGCCCGAGCCTGGACAAGGGCAGCCGTCACGGTGCCGCCGAGGCGGGCGCGGTGGCCCTGGAGATTTTTTTTAATGTCACCCCCCCCCCCCCCTTGTTAGTGGGGGGCA
>NZ_WPNZ01000011.1:0-82082 GCF_009755605.1 Streptomyces typhae | reverse complement strand
GGCAGGCCGGGGGCCCCGGGGGGGGCGGGGGGGGCAAGGGGCGGGCTCTTGGGGCCCCCCGCGCCGCAGCCGGTGTACGGGGCGCGCTGAGTCGTTGACGGGGTCCCGGGGCCGGGGGGCACCGTGGACGGCGTCCGGGCTCGCGTCGATCGGCCTGCGATCTCGTCCTCCATCGCCGGACGGGCTCGCGTCGATCCGCCTGCCGTCTCGTCCTCCATCGCCGGACGGGCTCGCGTCGATCCGCCTGCGGCCTCGTCCTCAGTCGCCGGACGGGCTCTCACCACCACTCCCGGCGCGGCGCCCGCACCCCTCACTCCTCCGTGAACACCACCCACACCGGCCCCGGCGCGAACGCCAGCGGCTTGCCCTCGGGCGTGCTGAACCGGGTGCCGCCGCCGGAGGTCCTGCGTTCCCAGCGTGCTTCGTAGGACCGGCCCTCCCGCAGCACCTGGGCCGTGCCCGAGCCCACCGTGCGGGTGAACGGGGAGGGGTTGCCGGAACGGTCGTGGTAGCGGGAGTCCCTGACGGTGACGCGCTGCACCACCACCGTCCCGGCCGTCAGCGCCTTGCCCTGCGGGGTGCGCGCCGTGTCGCCGTCCATCGCGATGTGCCAGCGGCCCTCGTACTCGACCCAGCTGAAGGTGAAGCGGGCCGACGGGAAGGCGACCGTGTGCCGCGTCCTCGGGGTGCCGCCTTCCGGGGGCGGGCCGAACGTGAAACCGGTGCTCTTCAGGCCGCTCGGCTCGGGCCGCACCCCGAGCGCGGCGGGCCGCAGATAGAGGTTGTGCGGGGCGGGCCGGTCGTCGCTGCGGTAGTACGCCTTCTCGGCCTTCCCCTCGGCCGGCAGCGCGCGCACCGGTGACCTGCCGATCAGCGGCAGCAGCTTGTGCTGCGCACCGGAGAACGCGAGCGCCGGGCGGTCGAACTGGCGCAGGAGTTCCAGGTCCGTCTCGCGGGCGCTGCGCACCGGCCCCACGACCGGCGGCAGCCGGCGCGCGTACACCGCCATCAGACGGCTCAGACCGGCCTCGACCTGCTCGGCGTACACGACGTCCGCCGCGTCGAGGCCGGTCTGCGGGCGTGCGGGAACCACATTGTCGATCTTCACGGCGAGCACGCGGCCCTCGGCGCCGCCGTCCGCCCGCTTCTCGTCACGGCCCGCCCCCGTCCGGTCCTGGAGCGTGCAGGCCGGGGCCAGGGCGGCGAGCAGCGCCACCGCCGCCGCCGCGCGCCACTGTCGTCTTCGCGGTGTCATGCGAGGGCTTTACCCCGTACTGGCCGCGCGGCAGTCACGATCGGGAACATCTCACCCCGGCGTCTCACCCCAGATCGAGGGCGTTGGGCAGGCCGAGGCGGTACCGGACGCGGTCGTGGCGCTTGACCGTGAAACCGCGGACCGCCAGCTCGTGGGCGGCGGTCAGCCCGGCCACGCCGCCGCCGAGCACGGCGACCGTCCGCTCGGTCCGCGGCGCCCGGACGGCGGCCGTCGCCGGTGCCGGGAGTGCTCCCAGGCCCAGCGCGGCCGCGCCGCCGGCTGCCGCCGTGCGCCCCACGAAGGCTCTGCGGGTGCTTCCTGCCGTGTGCCTGTGCCCCACGGGCTCTCCCCCTTACCTGTGGTAACTCGGGTGTCGGGGGCGGAGCCTATGGGGAGCTTCGGGGAGTCGGAAGTGGTGCGCTGTCCGTTGGCTCGTTCTCGTCCGCGGGTGGGTGCCCGTCCCTCACGCGGGGGGCGACCCGAACACCGCCCCCAAGTCGTAACTCGCCGGTTCCTCCAGCTGGGCGTACGTACACGACTCAGGCACCCGGTCCGTCCGCCACCGGCGGAACTGCGCCGTGTGCCGGAAGCGCGCCCCGTTCTCCATGTGGTCGTACGCGACCTCGCACACCCGCTCGGGCCGCAGCGGCACCCAGGAGAGGTCCTTCTTGCCGGTCCACCGGCTCACCGCCCCGGGCAGCCGGGCCTCCGCGTGCGCCGCCTCGTCCGTCCACGCGGCCCACGGGTGGGCCGACGGGTCCGCCATGCGCAGCGGTTCGAGCTCCGTCACCAGCTCGGCCCGCCGCTTCATGGAGAACGCGGCGCACACCCCGACGTGCTGCAACGCGCCCGCGTCGGCGTACAGGCCGAGCAGCAGCGAGCCCACCACCGGACCGCTCTTGTGGAAGCGGAAGCCCGCGACCACGCAGTCGGCCGTGCGCTCGTGCTTGATCTTGTACATGAGGCGCTCGTTCGGCCGGTAGGGGAGGTCGAGCGGCTTGGCGATCACCCCGTCGAGCCCGGCGCCCTCGAACTCCTCGAACCACTGCTCGGCCACGTCCCGGTCCAGCGTGGCGGGCGCCAGGTGCACGGGCGCGTCCACACCCTGAAGAGCGCCGGTCAGGAGCCGCCGCCGGTCGCTCAGGGGGACGTCGAGGAGCGGCTCGTCGAAGAGGGCGAGCAGGTCGAACGCGACGAAGGAGGCCGGGGTGCGTTCGGCGAGCGTCCGCACCCGGGACGCCGCCGGATGGATGCGCTCGGTCAGGGCGTCGAAGTCGAGCCGCCCCCCGCGCGCGATCACGATCTCGCCGTCCAGCACGCACCGCTTCGGCAGCCGCTCCCGCAGCGCCGCCACCAGCTCGGGAAAGTACCTGGTCAGCGACTTGCCGCTGCGGCTGCCCAGCTCGATGTCGGCGCCGTCCCTGAAGACGATCGCGCGGAAACCGTCCCACTTCGCCTCGTACTGCATGCCGGGCGGGATGCGCGCCACGGACTTGGCGAGCATGGGCTTCACGGGCGGCGTCACCGGGAGATCCATGGTCCGATTCTCCGGCGGGCCCGTCGTGATTGCCTGATATGCGGCATTTGTCGTACGCGTCTACCGTGGCCGCATGGGTGTGGGTGCGGCGGTCCAGCTGACGGCGGGCGAGCGGACGGTGCGGCTCTCCAGCCCCGACCGCGTGCTGTTCCCCGAGCGCGGCCTCACCAAGCGGGACGTCGCCGAGTACTTCATCGCCGTCGGCGGGGGCATCCTGCGGGCGCTGCGCGACCGGCCCACCACCCTGGAGCGGTACCCCGAGGGCATCGAGGGCGAGCACTTCTACCAGAAGCGGGCGCCGAAGAACCTGCCCGACTGGACCCCGACCGCCACCATCGCCTTCCCCAGCGGCCGCACCGCCGACGAGATGTGCCCCACCGAGGTCGCCGCCGTGGTGTGGGCCGCCCAGTACGGCACGCTCACCTTCCATCCGTGGCCGGTGCGGCGCGGCGACCTCGACCACCCCGACGAGCTGCGGCTCGACCTCGATCCGCAGCCCGGCACGGACTACGCCGACGCCGTCCGCGCCGCCCACGAGCTGCGGGACCTGCTCGACGGGTTCGGTCTTCGCGGATGGCCGAAGACGTCCGGCGGGCGCGGCATCCACGTCTTCGTGCCGATCGAGCCGCGCTGGACGTTCACCGAGGTGCGCAGGGCCGCGATCACCTGCGGCCGGGCCCTTGAGCGGCGGATGCCGGACGCGGTGACGACCGCCTGGTGGAAGGAGGAGCGCGGTGAGCGGATCTTCGTCGACTACAACCAGACCGCCCGCGACCGCACCATCGCCTCGGCCTACTCCGTCCGCGCCCGCCCGCACGCCCCCGTCTCCGCGCCCCTGACCTGGGACGAACTCGACGACGCCGTACCCCGTGACTTCGACGTCGCCACCATGCCCGAGCGGTTCGCCCGGCTCGGCGACGTGCACCGGGACATGGACGAGCACGCCTTCACGCTGGACGCCGTCCTGGAGCAGGCGGACCGCGACGAGCGCGACCACGGGCACGGTGATCTGCCCTATCCGCCCGAGTACCCGAAGATGCCCGGAGAGCCGAAGCGGGTCCAGCCGAGCCGTGCCAGGCACGACGACTGAACCCGCTCCCGTCACCCCGGACGACAGGCGCCTACGGCTCCGCTCCCGTCACCCACGGACGACAGGCGCCTACAGCTCCTTGATGCGGATGTCCCGGTACGACACCACGTCCGTCGTGCCGTGGACCTGGAGGCCGACGTACCCGGACGCGAAGCGGCGGCCGTCCGTGCCGGGGTCGTCGCCGCGCGGCGGCTCGAAGACCCGGCCGCCGGTGTTGTCGAACTCGTTGACCATGACCCCGTTGCGGTGGATCGAGTAGTGCTGGTCGACCACCCGGATCTCGTAGTCGTTCCAGGTGCCCTTGGGGGTCACGCCCGCGCCCGCGAGCCCGACGCGGTCGAAGCCGTAGACCGAACCGGTCTTGTACATGTCGCCGTCAGGACGGTCGAGGACCTGGATCTCGTGGCCGTACTTGATGGCGACCCACTCCGGACGTGACTCCTCCGGGTGGCCGTGGACCTGCGGGAAGCGCACGAAGACACCCGAGTTGGCGTTGCCGTCCGACGGGGCGTCGTCGCGCCACTGGAGCTTCAGCGAGAAGTCCCCGTACTTGCGCCCGGGGAACCACAGCATGCCGAGGCCGCCCTTCGTGGTGCCCGAGGTCATCGTGCCGTCCGCGTTCAGGCCGAACGAACCGCCGCCCACGTGCTGCCACTTGGAGAAGGTCTTCCGCGTGCCGTCGAAGAGGGTGCGGTAGCCCTCGGTCTGGCCCGGCTTGCCGATGCCCGACTCCTTCGCCGCCTTGTTGATCTTGTTGTACTCGCGCTTGTCGATCTCGCCCGCCCTCTTCAGGCGGTCCGTGACCGTCTTCACGTGCTTGAGGAACAGCGCGTGCGACGACCAGTCCTTCTCGTCCTCGATCAACTCGCCGATGCGGCAACGGTTGTCGGTGACCCGGTTCGGGATGCCCGTGTCGACCGTGCCGACGACGACGGTCAGGCGTTCGTCGTACTCCGGACAGTCGGGGCCCGGGACCCCGCCGCCCTCGTCGACCGTGAACGCCACCGACTTCGCGGGCGCGGTGTTGCCCGCCCTGTCGCTCGCCCGGTACGCCACCGTGTGCCGTCCGACGCGGTCGACGACCACCGGCGCGGTGTACGCCACGTACGGGCCGCCGTCCAAGGAGTACTCGACCTTGTCGACGCCCGAGCCCGCGTCGGTCGCGGACACCGTGACCTTGGCGCGGCCGATGTAGGCGCCGTCCGCGTTCTTGTCGCCCTCGACCTTCGCCGACGTCTCGGGCGGCGTCCTGTCCTCGACGGGCGGGTCCACCACGGTGAACTCGACCGTCTTCTCGGCCGCCGCGTTGCCCGCCTTGTCGGTGGCCCGGTAGCGCACCTTGTGGGCGCCCACGGCGTGCACCATGACGGGCGCGGTGTACGCCGTCCACGCGCCGTCGCCGAGCGCGTACTCGACCTTGTTCAGGCCGGAGCCCGCGTCGGACGCCGACACCGTGACCGTCGCCATGCCCAGGTACTGGCCCGAGCCGTTCTGCTCGCCGGTGACCGTCGCCGACGTCTCCGGCGGCGTGCGGTCGTCCGTCGGCGGCGCCACGACCTCGAAGTCGACGGCCTTCTCCGCCGCCACGTTGCCCGCCTTGTCGGTGGCGCGGTAGCGGATCCTGTGCGTGCCGACGGTGTCGACGACCACGGGCGCGGTGTACGGCTGCCACGCGCCGTCCGTTCCGACCGCGTACTCAATTCTGTCCACGCCCGAGCCCTGGTCGGTCGCCGTGACGGAGACCTTCGCCGAACCGACGTACGCGCCCCCGGAGTTGGTCGCGCCCTCGACGTCCGCCTTCGCCTCGGGGGCCGTGGTGTCCTCGCCGCCGCCCTCGGTCACGACCAGGACGCCCTGCATCGAGCCGTGGCCGGGAATGGTGCAGTAGTAGCGGTAGCGGCCCGGGGAAAGGGTCACCTCGGCCGTGTGCTTGCCGCCCTTGTCGTCGGCCGGGTTGGCGAGGATGTTCAGCGGGACGTCGTTGTTGTACTCGGGGTCGGAGACGTCGAACGTCAGCGTGTGCGGCATGCCGGTGGTGTTGCCGGTCGCCTCGCTGTTCTCGAAGACGATCGTCGTGCTGCCCGCGACCGCCGTCGTCGGCGCGGACCTGTACTTGGCGATGTCGTTGTCGGCCGTCCACGTCAGGGTCTGCCGCGCGGTCCTCGGGCCGTCGGGCCGGGCCGTGGCCGCCGAGGTCAGGCCGAGCACCAGGGCCAGCGCCGCGAGCAGCGCGGGCCACAGTCCTCGCGGGCGTGCCCGCGGGGGAGCGGGTCTCATCGGTCGCATGGGTCTCATCACTGCGCCTTCCTGGCCAGGTCGCCCGCGGCCGGGGTCGCGGCCCCGCCCTTGTACGTCACGCGCCACAGCGCCGACTTGGCGTCCGAGGTGAAGAAGCCGCGCCCGTAGTCGAGGACGTACAGCGAGCCGTCCGGCGCGAACTTCCAGTCCATGAGGTTCTTGATGTGGTCGTCGCCCACCGGAACGATCTTGCGGAGGGACTCGGCGTGCACCGGCGGACCGCCCTTGCCGACCGTCTTCGGGTCGGTGAGCACCGCGTGCCGGGGCTGGTCGCCGTCGTAGAAGTCACCGACGAACCACTTGCCGTCCCAGTACGAGGGCCACTTGCCGGCGGACGTGCTCGCCGCGTCGTAGCGGTAGACCGGGCCGTTCATCGTCGCCTGGCCGCCGCCCTTGAGCCACGGCAGGAGCTGCTTGGCCTCCTCGGGCTTGTAGCTGGGGACGCCGTTCGCGTCCCGCGGGTAGTCGACGCCGCCGCCCTGCGGCGAGTACCAGATGGTGTTGGGCTCGGCCGGCGGGATCTTCACCAGGCCGTCGTTGTGGGGCGACTCGTTGCGCAGGTTCTCGCAGTCGTACCAGCCGAGCGGCTTGCTCGGATCGGGGAGATTGCGGTCGCGGTAGGGCTGGTTGTTGCCCATGCAGTACGGCCAGCCGCGGTTGGAGGCGTGGGTGATCGCCGCGAAGGTGTCGTACTTCGCCGGGCCCCAGGTCGTCGACGCCTGTCCGGCGTCCGGGCCGACCCAGCCCGCGTACAGGGTGTCGGTCTTCTTGTCGACGAAGATGCGCGCCGGGTTGCGCACACCCATCACATAGATCTCGCCGCGTGTCTTGCCGCCGCCCTCGTCCTGCTCCTCGCCGGTGAAGAGGTTGCCTTCGGGCAGCGTGTACGTGCCGTCGGGCTCCGGGTGGATGCGCAGGATCTTGCCGTTGAGGTTGTTGGTGTTGCCCGCGGTGCGGCGGGCGTCGGCGAAGGACACGCCCTTGAAGTGGGGTTGGGGGTTGTTGCCGGAGTAGCCGTCGCTGAACCCGGACGAGTTGTTGTCACCCGTGGCGATGTACAGGTTGCCCTTGGAGTCCCAGGACATCCCGCCGCCGGAGTGGCAGCAGCTGTGAATCTGCACCGGCCACTTGAGCAGCACCTTCTCGCTGTCCATCACCAGCTTGTTCGTGGCCTGGTCGAAGGTGAACCGGGAGACATGGCGCTCGGCCATGTGCGTGTCGCGGTTGATGCGCGCGTGCGGCGTGTAGTGGAGATACACCCAGCCGTTCTGCTCGAACCCCGGATCGAGCTCGATGCCGAGCAGGCCCTCCTCGACCTTGATCAGCTCACCGCCGCCGCCCTTGTTGCCGAAGACGGTGAGTGCCCCGGCGAGCGTCGACTTCTTGGTCTTCGGGTCGTAGACGTGGATCTCGCCCCTGCCCTTGCCGACGTCGGGGTTGTTCCAGTCGGTGACGACGGGCTGGGAGGAGTCGGCGCCGCCGCGGCCGATGTGGAAGACCCGGCCGTCGGGCGCCGTGACCAGGCCGTGCGGCTCGCCGATCTGGTCGTTCTGGCCCGGCTTGTTGGGCTGGGTCAGGCGCTCCGCCGTGTAGTTGGCGTTGATGGTGGCCTTGCAGTCGGCGCGGGCGAGCCGCGTCGTCCACAGCAGGGCACCGCGCAGATGGCCGCGGAAGTCGGTCTCGTCGTAGGCGTCCGCCGTGCCGCCCATGCCGGTGTAGAAGGACCGGCCGCCGTCGTAGTCGCGGCACCAGGACACCGGGTGGTCCCAGCCGTTCGCGCCCTCGCCCGGCTTGTATGTCGCCTCGCGCACCCGGGCCACGGTGTGCACGTCACCCGACGGATTCTTCTCCCAGTTCAGCCACTTGTCGGGGCGCTTCCACTCCAGGGGGAGGTCCTTGGTGGCGGGACTCTGCCGGTCGCCGACCTCGACGGTGGCGCGCTGGACCGCCGTCGGACCCGGGTCCCTGGGGCGGGCGCCGATCAGACCGGTGAACCACGAGGAGTACGGTTCCGCGCGGGCCGCGTCGTGCAGGCCGAGGAAGCCGCCCCCGGCCTCCATATAGGCCTCGAGGCCCAGCTCCTGCTCGGCGTCCAGGACGTCGCCGCCACCGGTCACGAAGGTGACGGCGTTGAACCTGCCGAGCTTCTTGGCGTCGGTGAACACCGCCGGGTCGTCGGTGGCCGCCACCGTGAAGCGCTGCTCGGCCGGCCCGGACCTGCCGATCTTCTCGACGGCCGCGATGGCGGCGTCCACGACCGGCGACTCGTCGCCGTCCGCGGCCGAGCCGTAGAACACGAGCACCCGCACGTTCGCGCTCCCCGGCGGAGCCGGAAGAGCGCGCGACATCGTTGTCTTGAAGTCGTCGGACGGTGGTCCGGGGAAGGGGCGTGCGGAGGCTCCCGGACCCGTCAGGACGCCGGTGACGACGGCGCCGGAGAGCAGGGCCGCGGCCCAGGCGCGCCGCCCGGCTCTCTGTCTGGATCTGCCCAACCCGCCGGATGCAACGGGTCGTTGAAGCGGTGTGAGCCGCATGAGTACACCCACCCCTCGTCGGTCACGGCAACAGCGGTCACAGCAACAGCGCCGCTGAAGCTAGACCTCTTTTCGCGGCCCGCCAATAGGTATGACCGCACTTCGTACGAACTTTGTCCTGCCTGTGGATAAACGAGGGCCCGGCCGCTACCGTGTGGCCGGATCCGGTGCCTCGTACGCCCCGGGCGGTCCCGCCCGATTGCGTACGAACGGTCAGTTCCCGTACCCCAGTGGGGAGTTCAGGATGGACAGACGGAGCTTCAACCGGCGGATGCTGGTCGGCGGCGCGGCGGCGGCAGCTGGGGTGACATCGTTGTCGGCCATGGCGCCGGACGCTGTTCCCGCCGAGAAGCCGCCACGGACGGCGCCCGCGGGCGGTGAGGTGCGGCGCATCAAGATGTACGCCGAGAAGCTTCCCGGCGGGCAGCTCGGCTACGGCCTGGAGAAGGGGAAGGCCACCGTCCCCGGGCCGCTGCTCGAACTCAACGAAGGGGACACCCTGCACGTCGAGTTCGAGAACACCACCGACGCCGACGTCAGCCTGCACGTGCACGGCATGGACTACGAGATCTCCAGCGACGGCACGAAGCACACCAGGTCCCAGGTGGCGCCCGGCGGCAAGCGCACCTACACCTGGCGCACCCACGCCCCGGGCCGCCGCAAGGACGGCACCTGGCGGCCCGGCACCGCGGGGTACTGGCACTACCACGACCACGTCGTGGGCACCGACCACGGCACGGTCGGCGTCCGCAAGGGCCTCTACGGCGCGGTGATCGTGCGCCGTGAGGGCGACATCCTGCCCGACCAGACCTGCGTCGTCGTCTTCAACGACATGCTCATCAACAACAGGCCCGCGCACTCGGGCCCGGACTTCGAGGCCACGGTCGGCGACCGGGTCGAGTTCGTGTCGATCACGCACGGCGAGTACTACCACACGTTCCACATCCACGGTCACCGCTGGGCCGACAACCGCACCGGCCTGCTGACCGGGCCCGACGACCCGAGCCAGATCCTCGACGACAAGATCACCGGGCCGGGGGACTCCTTCGGCTTCCAGGTGATCGCGGGCGAGGGCGTCGGCGCGGGGGCGTGGATGTACCACTGCCACGTACAGAGCCACTCCGACATGGGGATGGTGGGCCTGTTCCTGGTGAAGAAGCCGGACGGGACCATTCCCGACTACGAGCCGCATCATCCGCACGCGGGCGCGGAGAGCTCCGCCGGCGGGGCGGAGAACAAGTCCGCCGGTGAGGCCGGTGAGAAGTCCGCCGGTGAGGGCGGCGGGAAGTCCGCGAAGCCGCCGGAGGCGGAACCGGCCGACGGGGGCTCGGGCCATGAGCACCACTGACCGGGGTCCGGCCGTCCCGGGAGGGTGCGAGCGCCCCTGACCGGGTGGGCCCGGTACGCGGGGTGACCCGGTGGGCCCGGCACGCCGGGAGGCTGCGAGTGCCCCTCGTCGAGGCCGGTCTGGCGGTGCGGCGGGGCTACGGCACCCGTGCCGTCCACTCCGGCGCGCCGAACTTCGTTCGGACCAACTCCTCCGCGCGCGCCAGCTCCGCGGCGGTGACCCCGCCGGAGGCGAGGCCGTAGCGGGAGCGGAAGGAGTCGATCATCCGCTCGATGACCGTCTCGCGCGGCAGACCGGTCTGGCGGCGCAGCGGGTCGACGCGCTTCTTGGCACTCTTGGTGCCCTTGTCGGACAGCTTCTCCTTGCCGATGCGGAGCACCTCCAGCATCTTGTCGGCGTCGATGTCGTACGACATCGTCACGTGGTGCAGGACCGCGCCGGGACCGCCGTCCGGGCCGACCATCCGCTTCTGCGCGGCCCCCGCGACCTTGCCGACCTCGGTGGCGATGTCGTTCAGGGGCTGGTACCAGGCCTTGATGCCCATGTCGCCGAGCGCTTCGAGGACCCAGTCGTCCAGATAGGCGTAGCTGTCGGCGAAGGACAGGCCGGAGACGAGCGACTCCGGCACGGCCAGGGAGTAGGTGATGGTGCTGCGCGGCTCGGCGAACATGGCGCCGCCGCCGGAGATGCGCCGCACGACCGTGACGCCGTGCCGGGCGACGCCCTCGGCGTCCACCTCGTTGCGCAGCGACTGGAAGCTGCCGATGATCACGGCGGGGGCGTCCCACTCCCACACACGCAGCGTCGGCGGGCGCCGCCCGGCCGCGACCTCGGCGGTGATCACCTCGTCCAGGGCCATGTGCAGCGCCGGGGACTGCGGCGCGTCATGGATGAGCTGCCAGTCGTAGTCGCTCCAGTCGCCGGCCTGCGCCAGGGCGCGGCGCACCGCGACGGCCACGCTCTCCGTCGTCAGGCCGAACAGGACGGCCGACTCAGGCAGGGCGGCGTCGATCCGGGAGGTCAGGCCTGCCGTGTCCGTGTCGGCGGGGGCACCTTCGAGGGCGTGGTCGATGGCGAGGAGGGCCTCGTCGGGTTCCAGGAAGAAGTCGCCCGACACACGGACGTTCTTCAGGGTCGCGTTCTCGACGTCCAGATCGACGACCACGAGCTTGCCGCCGGGGACCTTGTACTCACCATGCATGAGGCAAAGGTACCGAGTGTCCGGGTGCGGGGCCGCCCACGGCCGCCCCGGGAGCACGCCGGGGCGGCGCGGGCCGGGGCTATCCTGTGCGGCAACCGTCGACGAGGAGTCCCGAGGTGCCCGAGGCAGCATCGCGTCCCACGCTGGAGGCCGTGGCCGCGCGGGCGGGAGTGTCGCGGGCGACCGTCTCCCGCGTGGTGAACGGCGAGGCGGGGGTGCGCGAGGCGCTCGCCGCGAAGGTGCGGCGGGCCGTGCAGGAACTCGGTTACGTTCCCAACCGCGCCGCCCGCAGCCTCGTCACCCGGCGCCACGACGCCGTCGCCGTGGTCATCGCCGAGCCCGAGACCAGGGTCTTCGGAGACCCCTTCTTCGCCCTCCAACTGCGCGGCATCAGCAAGGAACTGACGGCCCGTGACGTGCAGCTCGTGCTGCTCCTGATGGAGGGCAGGGACGACCACGAGCGGGTCGGACGCTATCTCGCGGGCGGCCATGTGGACGGCGCGCTCGTCTTCTCGCTGCACCTGGACGATCCGCTGCCCGGCATCATCCACGGCGCCGGGGTGCCCACGGTGTTCGGCGGCCGCCCCGGCTGGGCGGGCGGCGCGGACAGCGTCCGGTACGTGGACTGCGACAACCGCGGCGGTGCCCACCAGGCCGTACGGCACCTCGTCGGACTCGGCCGCCGACGCCTCGCCCACATCACGGGGCCGCTCGACCAGACGTCCGCCGTCGACCGCCTCGACGGGTACCGGGACCTGGTGCCGGACGCGGGACCCGAACTGGTCGCCGAGGGCGACTTCACCCTGGCCGGGGGCGAGCGCGCCATGCGCCTGCTCCTCGACCGCCGCCCCGACGTCGACGCCGTGTTCGCCGCCAACGACGTGTCGGCGTCCGGGGCCCTGCGCGTGCTGCGCGAAGCGGGGCGGCGGGTGCCGCAGGACGTGGCGGTCGTCGGCTTCGACGACATGCTGCCCGTCGCGGAGCAGGCGGAGCCGTCCCTGACGACGGTACGGCAGGAGATCGAGGGCATGGGGCGGCTGATGGCGGCGATGCTGCTCCGCGGGCACGGCCGCGTCCGGGACGCGGCCGCGGGCGCGGGCGAGGCGGGGCCCGACCGCGTGGTCCTGCCCACCGCGCTCGTCCGCCGGGAGTCCGCCTGACGGCGTTCGTCCGCCGGGGGGCCGCCCGCCGGGCTTGTCCGCCGTGAGTCCGCCTGAGGGTGTGCGTGCGCCGGGGGTCGGCGTGGCGGTGTTCGTGCGCCGTGAGTCCGTCTGACGGTGTGTGTGCGCCGGGGGTCGGCGTGGCGGTGTTCGTCCGCCGGGTTCCGCCCACTGGGTTTGTCCGCCGTGAGTCCGCCTGAGGGTGTGCGTGCGCCGGGGGTCGGCGGGGCGGTGTTCGTGCGCCGTGAGTCCGTCTGACGGTGTGTGTGCGCCAGGGGTCGGCGTGGCGGTGTTCGTCCGCCGGGTTCCGCCCACTGGGCTTGTCCGCCGTGAGTCTGTCTGACGGTGTGCGTGCGCCGGGGGTCCGCCTGACGCTGTTCGTCCGCCGCGAGTCCGCTTGGCGGCGTTCGCCCGCCAGGTTCCGCCCACCGGGCTTGTCCGCCGTGAGTCCGTCTGACGCTGTGCGTCCGCCGCGAGTCCGCCCGACGCCGTCCGTCCGCCGGGGGTCCGCGTGGCGGTGTTCGTCCGCCGGGAGTGCGCCCGCCGGGAGTCCGCCTGGCGCCGCGCGCGCCGGGGGCCTGCCTGGCGGTGTTCGTCCGCCGGGAGCCCGCGCGGCGGCGTTCGCCCCTCGCGGGTGCGCCCGCCGTGCTCGCCCCGGGGAGTCCGTCTGTCGGCGCGCGTGCACCGGGAGCCGTCCGGCCGCTTTCTCTCGCCGAAGGCGTCCACCCGCACGCGCGGTGGCCGTGCCGGCCGTCCTATTCCCGGCGTGGTGCATTCCGGATTCTCCTTCGACCCGCTTGCGAACTCGCTGTTCAAGTCGCTTGCGTGACGAAAACATCCTCCGCTTCCTTTCGGGCCCGTACTGTCGGCGGTACACGGCAGCAGTGCATGGCCAGTGAAATCTTGCGGCCCGGGAACCTCAACCGTCAGCCTCTATGCACCACTTGGCTGCTCGGAAGCCGGCGGTTCGGAAGCAAGCGGAGGGTTCCCCATGAGCAACGACGTCTTACGTCCCCAACTGTCCAGACTGCCGTCCCTCAGCGGGATGCGATTCATCGCGGCGCTCCCCGTATTCGCTTTCCACGCGACCTCGGGCATGAATTTCCTGCGGGGCGACACCGGTGATTTCTTCGCCGACATCTTCAAGGACACCGGCACGCCGAGCGTGAGCTTCTTCTTCATTCTGAGCGGCTTCATATTGACCTGGTCGGCACGGCCGCGCGACACGGTGCCCGGCTTCTGGCGGCGCCGCCTGGTCAAGGTCTATCCGAACCATCTGGTCGCCTTCGCGGCCGCCGCCGTGATCATGCTGATCGCCTCCGACCCGATCGAGGCGAAGAAGTTCTTCACCAGCCTCTTCCTCGTCCAGTCCTGGGTGCCGGAGATCCTCGTACCGACCGGGATGAACCCGGTGGCCTGGTCGCTGTCGTGCGAGGTGTTCTTCTACCTGAGCTTCCCGCTGCTGCTGCCCCTGGTGCGGCGCCTCACGACGCGCGCCCTGTGGGCGGCGGGCGCGGTCCTGCTCGCCGTTCCCTGGGCCGTCGCCCTGGTCGCCCAGCACACCGTCGACGGCGTGCCCGTCGTGCCCGGCGAGGCCCTCGCGTACGAGCAGATCTGGCTCGTCTACTTCTTCCCGCTGACCCGCCTGGCGGAGTTCGTGCTCGGCATCGTCGTGGCGCGCCTCGTCCTCGGCGGCTCGGTGCCACGGGTGGGCCTCGTCCCGGCCGCGCTGTTCGCGGTGGGCGGCTTCGTGCTCAACGCGCACGTGCCGTACCTGTACAGCCTCGGCGGCACGGCCGCCTTCTGGGTGGTGCCGCTGATCGTGGCGGGCGCGACGGCCGATGTGCGCGGGACCCGCTCGGCGATGCGCGGCCGGGTGATGGTGCGGCTCGGCGAGCTGTCGTTCGCCTTCTACCTGGTGCACACGCTGTTCCTGATGTCGGCGCAGCGGTGGCTGGTGCAGGACCTGTCGGCGGGCGCCGCGCTCGCCGCGCTCTTCGGGTGTCTGGCGGCGAGCCTCGCCGTGTCGTACGCCATGTTCCGTTGGGTGGAGGCGCCGCTGGTGCGCAGGTTCGGCAGCGTCGCGCGCCCGTGGCGGAACCCGCGGGAGGAGCCGCCCGCGGCCACCGTGCCCGCGCCCCTCGCGGGCGCGACGGACACGAAGGACTAGCCGCGACGGAGCACGCCCCGGCCCGAGGAGGGCCGGGGCGCCGGTCTACGACCCCACCGTCACCGTGAAGCGGCGCGGGTTGCCGTCGTGGGCCGCGCCCGACACGTCCGGCTGGCCGTCGGGACGTACGTCGTCGTACGGGAAGGCGTACCCGATGGGCGAGTTGGCGTGCACGACGCGCGCCCAGTGGTTGGTGACGCCGCGGTAGTAGTCCCCGGCCGAGGTGCCGTTCGGCTGGGAGGGGTGGGTCAGCATGATGCTGCGGTTGAAGCCGGCGGCGAGCCGGGCCAGCAGGCCCTTCTTGTCGTCGGAGTCGTTCGGGTTGTTGGTGAACGGGCCGTGGTTGCAGGTGAAGATGTCCTTCGACGAGGGCTTGGCGAAGGTGTGGCCGCCCTGGAAGGTGAGGGTGTCGCCGGAGACCCGGCCGACGCGCACGCCCCGGCCGCCCTGGAGGTCGATCCGCAGGTCGGTCGTGCGGTACTTGTCCCAGACCTGGTCGACGTAGCTCTTGAAGAGGTCGCGGAAGGGCATCTCGGCGGGGCGGTCGAAGTAGGGGGCCATGAGGTTCTGCGGCGAGATCACCCGCAGCACCCCGCTGTCGCCCCTGATCACCAGCTTGTCCCAGGGCTGCCCGTCCCGGCCCGCCTGCGCCACCAGGTCGGCCGCGATCTTCTCGACCGCCCCGCCCGGCAGCGGTGCCACGGTGTGCACGGCGTCGCCCGCCAGGGTGAGGCCGATGGGCAGCGCGGTCACCAGGTCGACATAGCTGATGTTCGCGAACAGCTGGGTACTGTTGAAGGTGAACTCGCAGAACGACCACCTGCGGCCGTAGTTCGGGTCCGCCTTGGTGGCGAAGGCCGGTTCGACCAGGGCCGGGCCCGGGTTGAGGAAGAAGTCCAGCTTGTCGTCGCGGACGAAGTACACCCGGGCGCCGTACATCTGCGGGAGTGTGAGCACCTTGGGTGCGGAGCCCGCCGCCCCGAGCGGAATGGCGCAGTCCACCGGCAGCGGCGTCTGCGGGGCCGACGGCGACTCGGGGCGGTAGACACCGCCGTCGGGCTTGAGCAGCACCCAGCGCCCTGTGCCGTTCTCGTGGCCGGTGACGTACGCGCGGACCTGGCCCGGCAGCGACTTGTTCACCAGGGCCAGTTCGCAGGTGGCGGGGGCGGCGGCCGCCTGGGGGCCGGGAGCGCTGCCCCAGGCGGGGTGGGTGAGGGCGCCCGCGGCGACGGCGGCGGACGACGTCAGGAACACTCTGCGCGATATCACGAGATGTCTCTCCTGGCTGCGAGGTGGGGGGAGTGCGGCCCGGGTGCGCGGTGGTGCGTCGACGTGCCCCCACTGTCGTGGCGCGGAAAACACGGCGTCAAGAGGTGTGACTGAGAGCGCTCTCAGAATCTTCTCCGAGTTCACAAGATGACGGCGCCCGGCTGCGGAGGGTGACGGCGGTGGCCGCCCACCCGGGCGGTGCGCCCCCTCGGGGCCGACCCGGAGCCGGTGCGGCTGCCGAGTGTCAGTGGCCGGTGCCAGACTCGGCAGTGACGGACGAGTGAGCGCCACACACGACGAAGGAGTCGATCATGCTCAGTACTCTCCCTGTCACCGGAGCCCCGATCTGGGCCGACCTCGGCACGACGGACCCGAAGGGCGCCGCCGCCTTCTACCGCTCCCTGTTCGGCTGGGACTTCGAGCAGGGCGGTGAGGAGGTCGGCGGGTACGGCACGTTCCGGCTCGACGGCAGGGCCGTCGCCGGCGGGATGGCGGTCACACCCGACATGGGCGCCCCGTCCTGGTCGCTGTACTTCCGCACGCCGGACGCCGACGCCACCGCCAAACAGGTCGAGCAGGCCGGCGGCAGCACCACCTGGGAGCCGGTCGGCATCCTCGACCTCGGCCGGATGGCGGGCTTCACGGACGCGGCGGGGGTGGCCTTCTCGGTGTGGCAGCCGGGCGAGCACAAGGGCTTCGAAGCGGTGAACGAACCCGGCGCGCTGATCTGGACCGAGCTGTACACCCCGGACATCGAGGCGGGCGCCGCGTTCTACGGCGCCGTGTTCGGCTGGCGGACCCTCACCCAGCCCTTCGAGGACGGTTCGTACACCATGGTGTATCCCGGCGAGGGCACCGAGGAGGACATGTTCGGCGGTCTGTGGCCGCTGGCCGAGGACCCGGCCGAGCAGGAGGCCGGCGCCTACTGGCTGCCGTACTTCCAGGTCGACGACATCGACGCGGTGGTGGAGCGGGCGCGCGCGGCCGGGGGCGCGGTCCGGGCCGCGCGCATGGACCTCGCGGGGGTCGGCGCCTTCGCCAAGCTCGCCGACCCCCACGGCGCCCGGTTCGCGCTGATGCAGCCGGAGCCGCCGCAGTGAGGACACCGGGGCCGGGGGCCGCTCCCGAGGCGGGCCCCGGCCATGTGGCCCGACCGGGCCCAGATGTCCTGGCGCGCCTCGTTGAGCGAACGTTGATCCGTTGTTTCGCGCAGTCGCGCAGGATCACCGTCATGCACTTCGACACCACTGCGACCGAGCCCGAACCCGCCTGGCGGGAGCAGGCGCTGTGTGCGCAGACCGGACCCGACTTCTTCTTCCCCGAGCCCGGAAGCTCGGTGCGAGAGGCCAAGCGGATCTGCCGTCTGTGCGACATGCGCCCGGCCTGCCTGGCGTACGCCATCGACAACGACGAACGGTTCGGGGTCTGGGGCGGACTCTCGGAGAAGGAACGGCAGAGCCTGCGGCGGGAACGCGCGGCCTGAGCGGACCCGCCGCGGCCCGCTCAGGCGTAGTCCACCTCGAACCGCCGGGTACCCGCGGGCAGGTGCACGTCGTCGCCGGCCACCGGCACCTGGCGGCCGTCCGCCGACACCGCGCGCACGGTGCCGAACCGGCACGGGTAGACGTACCGCACCTGCTCCGGGGCCCCGGTGATGTCCACGCTCACCCTGCGGGCCGCCGCGTCGTGCGCGAGCCGGTAGCCGAAGGGTGCTCCGAACAGCGTGGGCGCCGAGTCCACGGCGACCGTCTCGCCGTCCGGAACCCAGTGCGGGCGGACGCCCGGCGCGATGTACAGATGCGGATCACGGTCCTCGTCGGCCTCGAAGAACAGGATGTCGCGGAGCAGCAGGAGATACTCCGCGGCGGCCCAGCCGTGCGGGATGTCCCCCATGTACCAGTGCCTGCCGGGGACTTCGGCGAAGCCGGACGCGACGGGGAACGCGTGCTGCTCGTTCCACGCGCCGAGCGCCACCGCCCGGTCGTCGACGCGCGGCTGGGAGGCGGCCACGGTCCAGCCGAGCAGCGCGTCCATCCGGGCGGCGTTCCCGGCGAGCAGGTAGGCGTGCGCCAACTGCAGGGTCAGATAGGGTCCGTACGCGTTCCAGGCGGCTTCGTGCCGGAAGCCGCCCGTCACGAACCGCGCGTACATGGTGTCCAGGGTCCAGCGGGCCGCCCGGTCGATGTCGTCGCCCAGCTTGCTCCCCATGTGCAGACGCAGCGGATGGAAGTACGCAGCCGCGCCGATCATCGTCGAGTCGCGGCGGCCGACGTCGGCGGGCCCGGTCGGGATGTACGTCTCCCACTCGCCGCGCCGCCGCTGCTCGTCGAGGACCCAGCGGATCGACGCGGCCGTGGCCTGCCTCAGGTCGTCGAACGCCCCCCACAGCTCCCGCGTCTGCGGAGTGCCGAGGCGTTCGGACAGGCGCGCCGCCTCGTACAGTCCCGCGATGCCCCACAGGTCGTCCCAGTAGTGCGGCTTGTCGCGCTCGCCGAGGTGCTCCGCGCTCCAGCCGCTGTGCAGCAGGCCGTAGCCGTCGCGGTTGTCGCGCAGCCAGCGGGCGCCGTCGATGACGTAGGGGGTGTAGAGCTTCGCGCCGAACGCGGCGGCGCGGCCCGCCGTGCGGTCGAACCTGCCGATCGCCCACAGGGCCTGGCCGTTGCTGTCCCACTCGTGGTCGTCGCGCTCGTGCGGGCCGCCGTAGAAGCCGTACTCGGCGCACGGCCCGATCCGGCCCGTGCCGCGGTTGAAGCGCAGCGGGTAGTGCGTGCCCAACTGGTGCTCCGCTAGGGCTGCGTCCCCCACCAGGGAACACGCGGTCGCCTCCACCGAGGAGTCCCGGATCCAGAACGAGTCGTACACCGTCGGCCCCGGGTGGATCTCGCCGTGGTCGGAGAGGACGAGCAACTGCCCGCGTGCCTGCCGGAACAGGTCCGCCAGATGCGCCACGGGATCGGGCAGCGCGGGCTGCACGCCCTGCCCGAGGAGCTTCGCCGCCCAGAACCTGCCGTGGTCCTCCTCGAGTTCGGTGGCGGGCGTGGCGCGGATCTCGGCCAGGTCGGCGGAGCCGCTGTAGAGGTCCACCGGGAGCCGCACGTCGACCTCGAACACCGCGCCGTCCGCGAGCCGGAACGGCCAGCCGAACGCCGCGCTGCACAGCCCCGCCACCTGGTCCTGCGCCTGGAGAGCCGCGTTCAGCTTGCCGCCCACGGCGAGGTCGTGGAACGGGCTGCGGGCCAGATACGCCGCCGGGTCCGAGGAGAAGTCCGGGTTGCCGTACACGCCGTAGTGCTCGGGCGGCGTGTCGAACAGCGGGCCCCAGCCGCTGTTGGTCTCCACGCGGGCCTCGTCGGGCAGATAGCGCAGGAACGTCAGCCTGCGGTCGGTGGCGCCCGCGTCGCGGCGGTCGTGCCGCTGGAAGCCGGTCGGTCCCGCGGGCAGCACCGCCGCGCACAGCCAGCCCTCGCGTGCGGGGCCGCCGGGTCCTGTGACGCGCAGCCGGGTCACCGTGAGGTCCCGCTGCCGCGCGCCGACCGGTACCGCGAAGGTCCGCTGCGTGAACCCCAGGCCGTCCACGGCACGGAACGCCGTCTCGATCACCGGGAGGTGCGGCGCCTGGACGCGCTGGCCGACGGTGCCGCACCGTGTGAGCTGCGGCACGCTCACGGTGCCCGACGCCGGGTCGTACAGGAAGAACGCCAGACAGTACTTGTCGTAGACCGGCTCGATCTCCCCGGCCTGTCCGATCAGCGACTCCTGGCGGTGGTCCTTGACGCCCACCATGTGCCAGTAGCGGTACAGGGCGTTCGAGGAGAAGGCGGCCTCCTTCGACTCGTACGTGCCCGCGTCGAAGTCGTCGCTCCAGCGCCGGAAGGCGGCCTGCGCCCACCAGGGCACCGGGTACGGCACCCGGGCCCGGTCCGCCCAGCTGCGCCACATGACCTCGTAGAACATCCACTCATGGGTCCGTGCCACGTCCGTGCACCCCCTGGGGTCGACGGCTTGTGTGCTCGTCTGCCCAACATGGCACCGGGGGGTCGCACCGTAAATCGCACGCGGCGCGCGCCTGCTCAGGCGCGGGTCGCGCCCCGGGCCGCGGCGCGGGCCTTGCGGGCCGCGAGGCGCTCGTCGAACTTCGCGGCCTCCGCGTCCAGGCCGCCCATGAAGAAGCCCAGCTCCTCCTGGGCCTTCGCGCCCTCGGGGCCGAGGCCGGGGACCTCCATGACCTTGAGGAAGCGGAGGACGGGCTGAAGCACGTCGTCGTGGTGGATGCGCAGGTTGTAGACCTCGCCGATCGCCATCTGCGCGGCGGCGCGCTCGAACCCGGGAATGCCGTGGCCCGGCATGCGGAAGTTGACGACGACGTCACGGACGGCGCACATCGTGAGGTCGGGGGCGAGTTCGAAGGCGGCCCGCAGCAGGTTCCGGTAGAAGACCATGTGCAGGTTCTCGTCGGTCGCGATGCGCGCCAGCATCCGGTCGCAGACGGGGTCCCCGGACTGGTGGCCGGTGTTGCGGTGGGAGATGCGGGTGGCGAGCTCCTGGAAGGCCACGTACGCCACCGAGTGCAGCATCGAGTGCCGGTTGTCGGACTCGAAGCCCTCGCTCATGTGCGCCATCCGGAACCGCTCCAGCTCGTCGGGGTCCACGGCCCGCGAGGCGAGGAGGTAGTCGCGCATGACGATGCCGTGGCGGCCCTCCTCCGCCGTCCAGCGGTGCACCCAGGTGCCCCAGGCGCCGTCGCGGCCGAAGAGCGAGGCGATCTCGTGGTGGTAGCTCGGCAGGTTGTCCTCGGTGAGCAGGTTCACCACGAGGGCGACGCGGCCGATGTCCGTGACCGGCGACTGCTTCTTCTCCCAGGCCTCGCCGTCCTCGAAGATGCCGGGGAAGTTCCGGGCGTCGGAGAACGGCACGTACTCGTGCGGCATCCAGTCCTTGGCCACCCCCAGGTGCCGGTTGAGCTCCTTCTCGACCACTTCTTCCAGGGCGTACAGGAGCCGGGCGTCGGTCCAGGTGTCGCTCGGGCTGCCGAGGTGGGGAGAAGTGATCGTCACGGGGTCTCCTGGGGACGGGAGGGGGAGGGGAGCGGCGGCCGGGGGATTCCGGGCGCCGCGAGCGGTTTGTACCTACGGCATCGTAGGTTACGTTCCCGTAGGTTAAGCCCTCCGTAAAGGCACCCCCAAACCGGGGGGCGATGTTCCGCCGCAACCGGAGGGCTCCCTACCGCCCTGCCGGGTACCCCACCGAGCCGCGCAGATGTTCCGCGGTGAACGATCCGCGGGCGGCGAGCAGCTCCCGCGGGGTGCCCTCGAAGACGACCTGCCCGCCGTGCTTGCCGCCGTCGGGCCCGAGGTCGATCACCCAGTCGGCGTGCTTGACGACCTCCAGGTCGTGTTCCACGACGAGCACGGTGTTGCCGGCGTCGACGAGCCGGTCGAGCAGGGCGAGCAGCCCGTCGACGTCGGCCATGTGCAGGCCGGTCGTCGGCTCGTCCAGGATGTAGACGGCGCCCGTCCGGTGCAGCCGCGTGGCCAGCTTGACGCGCTGGCGCTCACCGCCGGAGAGCGTCGACAGGGGCTGCCCGAGGGTGAGGTAGGTCAGCCCCACGTTGCGCAGGGCGTCGAGCCTGCGGCGCACCGCGGTGTCGGGGAAGTCCGCGAAGAAGGCGATCGCCTGCTCGGCGGTCATGTCCAGGACGTCGGCGACGGAGCGGCCGCCGACGGTCAGACGGAGCACCTCGTCCTTGAAGCGCCGTCCCGCGCACGCCTCGCAGGTCGTCGTCACCGGGTCCATGAACGCCAGGTCGCTGTAGATGATCCCGCGCCCCTGGCAGCTCTCGCACGCGCCCCGGGAGTTGAAGCTGAACAGGCCGGGCTCGGTCCCCGTGTGCCGGGCGAAGAGTCCGCGCACCCGGTCCATGATCCCCAGATAGGTCGCCGGGGTCGACCGCCCCGAGATGCCGATCGACGACTGGTCGACGACCACGGCGTCGGGGTGCTGCTCGACGAAGGACCGGGACACCAGGGTGCTCTTGCCGGAGCCCGCGACGCCGGTGACGGCCGTGAGCACACCGGCGGGCACCCGCACGCTGACGTTCCGCAGGTTGTGCAGATCGGCGTCCTTGATCCACATGTCTCCCGTCCGCTCGCGCGGGCGGTCCTTGACGCCGCGGGCACGGCGCAGACAGCGGCCGGTGAGGGTGTCGGCGTCCCGCAGCCCCCGCGGGGTGCCCTCGAAGACCACGAGGCCGCCGTCGGTGCCCGCGGCGGGCCCCATGTCGACGACGTGGTCGGCGAGGGCGATCACGTCCGGGTCGTGCTCGACGACAAGCACGGTGTTGCCCTTGTCGCGCAGGCGGAGCAGCAGGTCGCCGAGGCGGCCCACGTCGCGCGGGTGCAGCCCGACGCTGGGCTCGTCGAAGATGTACGTCATGCCGGTGAGGCTGGAGCCGAGGTGGCGCACCATCTTCAGGCGCTGCCCCTCGCCGCCGGACAGCGTGGACGTCTCCCGGTCGAGGCTGAGATAGCCGAGCCCGATGGCCTCGACACGTTCCAGGGCGGCCACGGCGGCCCCGGCGACGGGCCCCGCCACCGGGTCGTCGATCCGGCCGAGCACGGCGATCAGGTCGGTGACCTCCATGCGCGCGCAGTCGGCGATGGACAGGCCCTCGACGCGGGTGGCGAGCGCGGCGGGGTTGAGGCGGGCGCCGTCGCAGGCCGGGCAGCGGTCCTCCACCAGGAACGACTGCACGAGGTCCCGGGTGCGCTGGGCGAGCGCCGACAGGTCGCGGTTGAGGTAGAGCCGCTCGAAGCGGTCGGCGAGGCCCTCGTAGTCGATGTCGCGGCTGCCGCCGGTGTTGTCGACGCTGACCTTGCGTTTCCTGGCGCCGCGCCCGTCGCCCCGCAGCAGGAACCGCCGCTCCGCCGCGGTGAACTCGCCGACGGGCTTGTGCGTGTCGAGGTCGGTGGTGTGGGTGTACGTCTGGCCCTGCCAGGTCCCGACGGCGAACGGCGGGAACAGGATCGCGCCGTCCGCCAAGGACCTGGCCGGGTCGAGGATGCGGTCGTAGTCGGGCCGCACGGTGCGGCCGATGCCGTCGCACCGCGGGCACATGCCGCTCGGGTCGTTGAAGGAGTACGCGGTGGCCCCGCCCGCGCTCGGGGTGCCGTGCCGCGAGAAGAGGACCCGGATCACCGAGTGGATGTCGGTCATGGTGCCGACGGTGGAGCGGGAGTGGCCGCCGATCGGCCGCTGGTCGACGACGATCGCGGGCGCGAGGTCCTCGATGGCGTCCGCGTGCGGCCGCTCGTACTTCGGCAGCCGGTTGCGGACGAACCAGGTGAACGTCTCGTTCAGCTGCCGCTGCGACTCCACGGCGATCGTGTCGAAGACGACCGACGACTTTCCCGAGCCCGAGACCCCGGTGAAGACCGTCAGACGGCCCTTCGGGATGCGCAGGTCCACCTCCTTCAGATTGTTCTCGCGAGCTCCGGTGAGCGTGATGTGCTGGTGGTCGTACAGGGAATTCCGCTGGTCGGACGAAGGATCCCGGTGGTCGGACGAGGAATCCCGGTGGTCGGACAAGGAGTCCCGTGCCTGGCTGACGTCTCGCATGCGTCCGACGCTAGGCGGGATACCCGACAGCTTCTGTCGGGTTTTTCACCTCCTTGAGCTCCTCGTCGAGCAGGAGCCAGCGTGTGATCCCGAGGGACTCCAGGAACGGCAGGTCGTGGCTGGCGACGAGCAGCGCGCCCTGGTAGCTCTCCAGGGCGCTCGCCAGCTGCCGGACGCTCGCCATGTCCAGGTTGTTCGTCGGCTCGTCGAGCATGAGGAGCTGCGGTGCGGGCTCGGCGAGGAGCAGCGCTGCGAGGGTGGCCCGGAAGCGTTCGCCGCCGGACAGGGTGCCGGCGAGCTGGTCGGCCTTCGCGCCCTTGAACAGGAACCGGGCCAGGCGCGCCCGGATCCTGTTGTTGGTGGCGTCCGGCGCGAACCGGACGACGTTCTCGACGACGCTGAGTCCGTCGTCGAGCACGTCGAGGCGCTGCGGCAGGAACCGCAGCGGCACATGCGCCTGCGCCTCGCCGGACCGCGCCTCCAACTGCCCGCCGATGGTGCGGAGCAGCGTGGTCTTGCCCGCGCCGTTGCGGCCGACGAGGGCGATCCGCTCGGGGCCGCGTACCTCGAAGCCGCCCTTCAGCCTCGCCCCGTAACGGAGCCGCAGGTCGAGGAGCGTCAGGACGGTACGGCCCGGCGGTACGGCGGTGTACGGCAGGTCGACGCGGATGTCGTCGTCGTCGCGCACCGCTTCCACGGCGTCGTCCAGGCGGTCCTTGGCCTCGGCCAGTTTCTCCTCGTGCAGGATGCGGTGCTTGCCCGCGGACTCCTGGGCGGCGCGTTTGCGGTTGCCCATGATGACCTTCGGCTCCCGCTTCTGGTCCCACATCTTCTGGCCGTACCGCTTGCGGCGGGCCAGTTTGACCTGGGCGTCGCAGAGTTCGCGTTTCTGCTTGCGCAGATCCGCCTCCGCGACCCGCACCATGCGTTCGGCGGCCTCCTGCTCGACGGTGAGGGCCTCCTCGTACGCGCTGAAGTTCCCGCCGTACCAGTGCACTTCGCCGTCGCGCAGGTCGGCGATCTGGTCCACGCGGTCCAGGAGCTCCCGGTCGTGGCTGACCACGACGAGGACCCCGGACCACGCGTCGACGGCCGCGTACAGGCGGCGGCGCGCGTGCAGGTCGAGGTTGTTGGTGGGCTCGTCGAGCAGCAGGACGCCGGGCCCGCGCAGGAGCAGCGCGGCCAGGCGCAGCAGCACCGACTCGCCGCCGGACACCTCGCCGGTGGTCCGGTCGAGCCCGATGTGGCCGAGGCCGAGCTGGGCGAGGGTCGCCGTGGCGCGCTCCTCGACGTCCCAGTCGTCGCCGACGGCCGCGAAGTGCTCCTCGCTCGCGTCGCCCGCCTCGATGGCGTGCAGCGCGGCGCGCCGCCCGGCGATGCCGAGGACCTCGTCGACGCGCAGCGCGGTGTCGAGGGTGGCGTCCTGCGGCAGGTACCCGACGTCGCCCGCGGTGCGGACGGCGCCTTCGCCCGGCGTCAGTTCACCGGCGACGAGTTTCAGGAGCGTCGACTTGCCCGATCCGTTGCGGCCGATGAGGCCGGTCCTGCCGGGGCCGAACGCCGCCTGGAACCCGTCGAGGACGGCTGTCCCGTCCGGCCAGGCGAAGGAGAGGGCGGTGCAGGTGATGGACGTGGTGACGGGATGTGACATACGGGCCTCGCGGTTGCTTGCTGGAGCGTGGGTGTCGGGCAAACGCGTAAGGACACCGCGGCAACCGGGGGCCTGGGAGTGCGGGGAAGGCCCGGTGCCGGAACGGACGGCTCGTACGCCGAGGTCGCACGCGACGTGCACAGCGAGGGCGTCGTGAACGGACGGATGGTGTTCACGGGTGGCTGTGCGACGCGGTGTCCCAAGACCTCAGACGAGCAACGTCCTTCTCCGATCGACGGCAACAGAAGCGTTGTCCAACGTAGGGAGGGCGCCGGGAGCGTGTCAACGGAATATCGCGGCCCGAGGGCGGGCCGCCGACGGGCCGCGGGCGGCCCCGCCGACGGTCTGCGGATGAGCCTGCCCACGGTTCGCGGACGAGCCGCCGGTGGTCCGTGGGCGGCTCTCACGGGCCGCCTCTCGGCGGCCGTACGGCGATGTCGGATTCTCGCCAGACCGGGGTGCGCGGGGCCTGCTTGAGTGCTGCGTATGACGAACCAGAACGACACCGCGACGGCGACCGCGGTCGTCGCCGCCGCTTCCGCCCACGCTTCCGCGTCCACTTCCGTATCCGCATCCGCCTTCCGTGCCCTGCACACCCCCGGAACCCCGCTCGTCCTGCCCAACGCCTGGGACGTCGCGAGTGCCCGCGTCGTCCGGGCGGCGGGAGCGCGGGCCGTCGCCACCACCAGCGCGGGGCTCGCCTGGGCCCTGGGCACCGCCGACGGCGACCGGCTCACCCGCGACCGGGCGGTCGCCGCGGTCGCCGCGATCGTGGACGCCGTCGACGTGCCGGTGACCGCCGACATCGAGAGCGGTTACGCGCCGGACGCGGCGGGCGTGGCGGACACGGTGCGGGCCGTTCTCGACGCGGGCGCCGTCGGCGTCAACATCGAGGACGCCCGGCACGGGGCGGGCGAGCCCCTGCGGCCCCTCGCGGAGCAGTCCGAGCGCATCGCGGCAGCCCGCAAGGCCGCTGACGCGGCGGGTGTGGAACTGTTCGTGAACGCGCGTGTCGACACGTATCTGCGGGGCGTGGGCGAGGGCCCGGACGCGCGGCTCGCGCTCACCCTGGAGCGGGCCGCGGCGTATCTCGCCGCGGGGGCGGACGGCGTCTTCGTGCCCGGCGCGGTCGACACGGCGACGGTCGCGGCGCTGGTCGAGGGGATCGACGGGCCGGTGAACGTGATGGCGGGTCCGGGCGCGCCGCCGGTCGCGGACCTGGCCGGGCTCGGCGTCGCGCGTGTCAGCGTCGGCTCCGGCATCGCACAGGCGGCTCACGCGCTGGTCCGCAGGGCGGCGACGGAGCTGCTCGCCGAGGGGACGTACGGAGCGCTCGCGGACGGCCTCGACTACGGCGAGCTGAACGAGCTGTTCGGCGGCTGACGGGGCTCCTGCGGCAGCGCGAGTCCTGCGTCAGCGCGAGTCCTGCGTCAGCGCGCGTCCCGCGTCAGCGCGCGTCCCGCATCAGCACGCGTCCCGCATCAGCTCGGCCAGGTCCTGGTCCAGGTCCACATGCCGGTGCTCCTGCCCGACCGGCACCAGGGCGGTCGTGCGGTGCAGGAAGCGGCGCAGGTCGCCGGTGCGGATGTGGACGATGGCGGTGCCCTCGGGGGCGTGGAACTCCAGGACCGTGCGGTCGTACCCGTAGGGGCGCACCCGTACGTCGCCGTTGCCCGACGCCGTCTCCACGCCCTGCGCGAGCAACTCCCGGGCGAACGTCCAGAAGACCTCGACGCCCTCCAGGGTCGCCGGGGCGGGGAAGCTCATCCGGACGGCGAACGGGTCGCGCCGGTCGTAGTGGAGCGTGGCGGGGATGGTGGGCATCCGGGGCGCGGCGGCGACCAGGCGGGCCTCAACGGCTTGCTCGATGACAGTGGACAACGCCTGCTCCCTCAACTCTGACGGCTGGACGACCGGGGTGCGCACGACCGGGGTCGGGCACTTGAATAGACGTCGGAATCAGAAGATCCGTGCACGCGAGGACCCCTCCGAAGCGAGTGACGTCTGTCACCGCGACATGCCGCACGTGCCACGGGCCCCGGTTCCGCCGTCTGGACGAGGCCCCGGGGGTGGGTTAGCTTCGCCCCGCCACGAGAGGCATGGGGCAGGCGGACCGGGAGGGGCGTGCGATGCGTGCGACACGGGCGATACGTGCGATACGGGCGACACAGTCGATACGTACGAGGAGAACGAGGAAAACGAGGAGAACACGGCGCGGGGTGTGGGCGGGTCTCGGCGCCGCGGCGCTGACGCTGACGTCGATCGCGGCGGTCCCGGCGGCCTCGGCGGCCCCGGGGGTGCCTGCGGCTCCGGGGGTGCCTGCGGCTCCGGGGGTGCCTGCGGCTCCGGGGGTGCCTGCGGCTCCGGGGGTTCCTGCGGCTCCGGGGGTTCCTGCGGCCTCCACGCTCCCCGCCGGGGACGGTGCCGGGGACGGCGCCCGCGCCTCCGCGCCCTCCTGGTCGCTCAAGCCCACCGGCACCGACGCCCGCTTCCGGGGCCTCGCGGCCGTCAGCAGGAGCACCGCATGGGCGGCCGGGTCGAAGGGCACCGTGCTCCGCACCACCGACGGCGGCGCGAGCTGGCGTGATGTGTCACCGCCCGGCGCGGGCGCTCTCGAGTTCCGGGACGTCGAGGCGTTCGACGGCCGCCGCGCCGTGGTCCTGGCGATCGGTGAGGGCGACGCGTCCCGCGTCCTGCGCACCACCGACGGCGGCGCGACCTGGACCGAATCCTTCCGCAACGCCGACCCCAGGGCGTTCTACGACTGCATGACGTTCTTCGACCGGCGGCACGGCCTGGCGATGAGCGACCCGGTGGACGGCAGATACCGCATCCTGTCGACCGCGGACGGCGGCCGCTCCTGGCGGGTCCTGCCCGACAAGGGCATGCCCGCCGCGCAGCAGGGCGAGAGCGCGTTCGCGGCGAGCGGCCAGTGCCTGGTGAGTTCGGGCCCGCGCGACGTGTGGCTCGCGACGGGCGGCGCGGCCCGCGCCCGCGTGCTGCACTCGGCGGACCGGGGCCGGACGTGGACCGTCACCGACGCGCCGATCCCGGGCGGCGACCCGGCCCGCGGCGTCTTCGGCCTCGCTTTCCGCGACCGCGCCCACGGCATCGCGGTCGGCGGCGACTACCGCGCCGGCGAGCAGTCGCCGCGGGCGTCCGCGCTGACCCGTGACGGCGGCCGGACCTGGCAGCCCTCCGCGCGGCCCGCTCCGGCCTACCGCTCGGGCGTCGCCTGGTTCCCGTACTCCCGCGACACGGCCCTCGCGGTCGGCCCCACCGGAACGGACGTCACGACGGACAGCGGCCGCACCTGGCGCACCGTGGACGGCGGCTCGTACGACACCGTGGACTGCGCCCGGGACCTCGGCTGCTGGGCGGCGGGGGAGAAGGGGCGCGTGGCGCGCCTGGAACGGGGCTGAGCACGGCACCCGGGCGGGGCCCCTCCCCGCAGGGCGGGCCCCGCACCTTCAGGAGGGCAACTCCTGCCGGTAGGAGGAGAGTTCGGGCGCGGTCTTCGTCGCGAAGAACTCGGTCACGCGATACGTGCACACGCCCCCGACGGCGAACGGGTCGCTCGCGGCGAGCCGCTCGATGTCCGCTCGGCTGTCGCCCACCGCGAGGATCACACCGCCGTCGCGCGGGTTCTTGCGCCCCGAGGCGATGAAGACGCCGGCCGCGTACTGCGCGTCCAGCCAGGCGACATGCTCGGTGAGCAGGGCGTCGACGCGGTCGACCGATGCGGTGTAGGTCAGCTCCATGACAAACATGATCGTGAGGCTACCGCGTAGGGTCGGCACATCATGAACACGTCCACCGCCGCGGCGATCCCGCCCCTGCCCCCCGACTGGCCCGCCGACGTGGCGGCGGCCCGTGCCGTCCAGGACTCCCTGCGGGCGCGGGTCGTGCTCGACGAGGCGGGGCCCGCGCCGGGCGGCGGCCGGGTGGCGGGTGTGGACGTGGCGTACGACGACGAGCGCGACGTGGTCGCCGCGGCGGTCGTCGTCCTCGACGCCGCGAGCCTGGACGTCGTCGAGGAGGCCACCGCGGTCGGCCGGGTCGCCTTCCCCTACGTGCCGGGCCTGTTGGCGTTCCGCGAGGTGCCCGCGGTCCTCGCCGCCCTGGGCGCGCTCGACACCGATCCGGGGCTCGTCGTGTGCGACGGCTACGGCGTCGCGCATCCGCGCCGGTTCGGTCTCGCCAGCCACCTCGGCGTGCTCACCGGGCTGCCCACGATCGGGGTCGCCAAGAACCCGTTCACGTTCTCCCACGAGGCGCCGGGCGACGCGCGCGGCAGCGCGACGCCGCTGCTCGACGGCGCGGAGGAGGTCGGCAGCGCGCTGCGCACCCGCGCGGGCGTCAAGCCGGTGTTCGTCTCCGTGGGCCACCGCGTGACCCTCGCCGCCGCCCGCGCCCACACCCTGCACCTCACCCCGCGCTACCGCCTGCCGGAGACCACCCGCAGGGCCGACGCGCTGTGCCGGGCGGCGCTGCGGGAGGCCACCACCGCCTGAGGACGCCGCGGTAGGTCACCGCCGTCCGAGGGCGTCGCGAGGGCCACCACCGTCTGAGGGCGCCGCGGTAGGTCACCGCCGTCCGAGGGCGCCGCGAGGGCAACCACCGTCTGAGGGCGCCGCGGTAGGTCACCGCCGCCCGAGGGCGCCGCGAGGGCCACCACCGCCTGAGGACGCCGCGGGAGGCCACCACCACCTGACGTCCCCGGAACGCGGCACCAGGGCACGGCGCGGCCCCGACACCCGCGTCCGTGCCCCCGACACCCGCGTCCGTGCCCCGGGCACCCGCGTCCGTGACCCGGGCACCCGCAGTACCTCCGCCGCCCGAGGGCGGTCAGCGCACCGCCGCCACCCGGAACCCCATCCCCGCGTCCATCAGCCGCGCGGTCAGCGCGTCGCCCATCGCCACCACCGGGGTCACCTGACCCGCCACCGCGGGCAGGTCGTCCAGGGCCAGGGACATGGCGGCCTCCGCCAGGATCTTCGCGGTCTCGTCGTACCCGGGGTCGCCGCCCCACACCTCGGTGTAGACCCGGCGGCCGCCGCCCTCCCCGACGAACCGCACCGAGAACCGGCTGGCGGCCCGCCGCGCCGCGTCGGGTCCCGCGCCGGGCTTGAGCAGGCCCGACAGACGGCGGCGCACCGGCGGGATTTGGGCCGCGGCGAACAGGGCGGTCACGCCCGCGACGCCGCCGAGCGCGACGGGCAGCGTCTGTACGGCGGCGTAGTGGCGGTAGCGGAAGTCGGGCCCGTACCGGGGCAGCGCCCGCGCCGAACGCTGCACGATCTGCGGGTCGATGGTCGGCAGCGGCAGCGCCCAGGCGCCGACCTCCCCGGCGTAGCGCGGGGCGCTCGGCGGGGCGTACGCCTTGCGGTCCACGAGCCGGGGCTCGCACCGGCTCCGTTCGCGGGCGGCGGCGAACATCTGCGGCCCGCGGGCGAACTGCTGGAGCGCGGAGGCGAACGTGCCGCCGGAGAACCGGGCCTTGACGCTGACGAAACCGTCGACGCGCAGCGGCACGTCCTGCGGCAGCTGCCGCACCGTGAAGTACGCGCCCAGGTCGTGCGGAACCGAGTCGAAGCCACATGCGTGCACCAGGCGCGCGCCGGTCTCCCGCGCGCGGGCGTCGTGCTGCACGTACATCAGGTCCACGAACTCCGGCTCGCCGGTCAGGTCCGCGTAGTCGGTGCCTGCCTCCGCGCACGCGGCCACCAGATCCCGCCCGTGGGTCAGGTACGGGCCGACGGTGCTCGCCATCACACGGGTGCCGGCGGCCAGTTCGCGCAGCGACGCGGGATCGGCCGCGTCCGCCTGCACCACGGGCAGTTCGGCACACCCCGGACGGTCCTCCGCGAGGCGCTCGCGCAGCCGTCGGAGCTTGTCCGCGTCGCGCCCCGCGATCGCCCAGCGGAGCGTGTCGGGTGCGTGCTCGCAGAGATAGGCGGCGGTCAACGCCCCCACGAAACTCGTCGCTCCGAAGAGCACGATGTCGTACGGACGGTCCTGGTCTTGACTGCTCATGGCACCTCTCCGTCGTTGCTCGGCCGTGGCTCAGCCGTGTCTCAGCCGTGGCTCAGCCGTGTGTCCCGCGCCGTTGCCGGTGGCCGAGGCTAGCGTGACGGGAGCGGGGCGTGGCACGACGGCGCTCGCGCGGGGCGGGCGGAGCGCCCGCGCTCCGCTCCCGTGGAGCCCCCGCGTGACCGGCGCCACTCCCACGGGCTAAGCGCTTGCTCGCCAGGGGCTTGTGCGGAGTGGAACACGTTCTTAGCATCACTGGTGTTACATCGGTTGTGTCACAGCGCTGGGGGCTCAATGGCAGTGCCGGACAGAGGCGTTCACGGTCCGCTGACGGGTGTGCGCGTGGTGGAGCTCGCGGGCATCGGGCCCGGCCCCTTCGCCGCGATGCTGCTCGCCGACCTCGGCGCCGACGTCGTGCGCGTGGACCGCCCCGGCGGCCCGGGGCTCGCGATCGATCCCGCCTACGACGTCACCAACCGCAACAAGCGCAGCGTCGTCGTCGACATGAAGGCCCCCGGCGGCGCGGAGCGCGTCCTGGACCTGGCCGCCCGCGCGGACGTGCTGGTCGAGGGCTACCGCCCCGGGGTCGCCGAGCGGCTCGGTGTCGGCCCCGAGGCCTGCCACGCCCGCAATCCCGCGCTCGTCTACGGCCGCATGACCGGCTGGGGACAGGAGGGGCCGCTCGCCGCACGCGCAGGACACGACATCTCCTACATCGCCCTCACCGGCACACTCGGCATGATCGGCAACCCCGGGGAGCCGCCCGCCGTCCCGGCGAACCTCGTCGGCGACTACGCGGGCGGCTCGCTGTACCTGGTCGTCGGCGTCCTCGCCGCCCTGCACCACGCGCGCGCCACCGGCACCGGCCAGGTCGTGGACGCCGCGATCGTGGACGGCGCCGCGCATCTGGCGTCGATGATCCACGGCATGGTGGCGGCGGGCGGCTGGCAGGACCGCAGGGGGGCCAACCTCCTGGACGGCGGCTGCCCGTTCTACGGCACCTATGAGACCGCGGACGGCGCCCACATGGCCGTCGGCGCCCTGGAGCAGCGGTTCTACGACGAGTTCACCGAGCTGATCGGCCTGCGCGACCTCGCGCCCGCACGCGGCGACATCGCCCGCTGGGGCGAGTTGCGCGAGGCCGTGGCCGCGCGTTTCCGCACCCGGACGCGGGCGGAGTGGACGGCGCTCTTCGAGGGCACCGACGCGTGCGTGGCGCCGGTCCTGTCGCTGCGCGAGGCCCCGGACCACCCGCACCTCGCCGCCCGCGGCACGTTCACCGACCACGGCGGCATCACCCAGCCCGCGCCCGCCCCCCGCTTCTCCGCGACACCCACCGCCGTCCGCGGCGGTCCCGCGCGGCCCGGCGCCGACACGGCGGAGGTGGCCCGCGACTGGGACGTGCCGGACCTGGCCGCCACCGCCCCGGCCCCGGGCCCCGCTCCTGCCCCCGCTTCCGCCCCCGCTCCTGCTCCCGCTTCCGCCCCCGCTCCTGCCCCCGCTCCCGGGGAAGCGACTCCCTCCCGGGCCCCTTCCCAGGAAGGCCCCTGAGGGAGGCACGATGCCGAACGACGCCCCGGTCGGACCCGAGCCGGCCGAGCCCGCAGAAACCGTCGAGGGCCGGCTCCAGGCCCGAGGAGGCCACACATGGAACGACAGATCTTCACCCCCGAGCACGACGCCTTCCGGGAGACCGTCCGCACCTTCCTCGCCAAGGAGGTGGCGCCGCACTACGAGCAGTGGGAGAAGGACGGCGTCGTCTCCCGCGAGGCCTGGCTCGCGGCGGGCCGGCAAGGGCTCCTCGGCCTCGCCGTGCCCGAGGAGTACGGGGGCGGCGGCAACGACGACTTCCGCTACGCCGCCGTCCTCGCCGAGGAGTTCACGCGTGCGGGCGCCGCGGGCCTGGCCGTCGGCCTGCACAACGACATCGTCGGCCCCTATCTGACGGGCCTCGCCACCGACGAGCAGAAGCGCCGCTGGCTGCCCGGCTTCTGCACCGGCGGGACCATCACGGCCATCGCCATGACCGAACCGGGCGCGGGCTCCGACCTCCAGGGCATCCGCACCACGGCTACCGACCGGGGCGACCACTGGCTCCTCAACGGCTCCAAGACGTTCATCTCCAACGGCATCCTCGCCGACCTCGTGGTCGTGGTCGCCCGGACCACACCCGAAGGGGGCGCGCACGGCCTGTCGCTGCTCGTCGTCGAGCGCGGCGCGCCCGGTTTCGAGCGGGGCCGCAACCTCGACAAGATCGGCCAGAAGGCCCAGGACACCGCCGAGCTGTTCTTCAACGACGTACGCGTGCCGAAGGAGAACCTGCTCGGCGAGCTCAACGGCGCCTTCGTGCACCTGATGACGAACCTCGCGCAGGAGCGCATGGGCATCGCCGTCGCCGGGATCGCCGCCGCCGAGCACCTCCTGGAGATCACCACGGCGTACGTCAAGGAGCGCGAGGCCTTCGGACGCCCCCTGGCCAAGCTCCAGCACATCCGCTTCGAGATCGCGGAGATGGCCACCGAGTGCGCGGTCACCAGGTCGTTCCTCGACCGGTGCATAGCCGACCACTCCGACGGGGAACTCGACGCGGTGCACGCCTCCATGGCCAAGTGGTGGGCCACCGAACTGCAGAAGCGCGTCGCGGACCGCTGTCTGCAACTGCACGGCGGCTACGGCTACATGAGCGAGTACCGCGTGGCCAAGGCCTTCACCGACGGCCGTATCCAGACCATCTACGGCGGCACCACCGAGATCATGAAGGAGATCATCGGCCGTTCCCTCCTCGGCTGACCTCCCGCCCCTGCGACCCCGACCCCTCCCTCATTCCCGAAAGGCTCTGGCGTGACCACCGAAGCGTACGTGTACGACGCGATCCGCACCCCGCGCGGACGCGGCAAGGCGAACGGTGCCCTGCACGGCACCAAGCCGATCGACCTCGTCGTCGGTCTCATCCACGAGATCAGGGCCCGTTTCCCGGACCTCGACCCGGCCGCCGTCGACGACATCGTGCTCGGTGTGGTCGGTCCCGTGGGCGACCAGGGCTCGGACATCGCGCGCATCGCGGCCGTCGCCGCCGGGCTGCCGGACACCGTCGCGGGCGTCCAGGAGAACCGCTTCTGTGCCTCGGGCCTCGAAGCGGTCAACATGGCCGCCATGAAGGTCCGCTCGGGCTGGGAGGACCTCGTCCTCGCCGGTGGCGTCGAGTCCATGTCACGGGTGCCGATGGCCTCCGACGGCGGCGCCTGGTTCGCCGACCCGATGACGAACTGGGACACGAACTTCGCACCGCAGGGCATCGGCGCCGACCTGATCGCCACGATCGGGGGCTACAGCAGGCGCGACGTCGACGAGTACGCGGCCCTGTCCCAGGAGCGGGCCGCCACCGCCTGGAAGGAGGGCCGCTTCGAGCGGTCCGTCGTCCCGGTCAGGGACCGCAGCGGCCTCACCGTCCTCGACCACGACGAACACCTGCGCCCCGGCACCACCGCCGACTCCCTCGCCAGGCTGAAGCCGTCCTTCAAGGACATCGGCGACCTGGGCGGGTTCGACGCGGTCGCGCTGCAGAAGTACCACTGGATCGAGGAGATCGACCACGTCCACCACGCGGGCAACTCCTCCGGCATCGTCGACGGCGCCGCGCTCGTCGCCGTCGGCTCCAAGGAGGTCGGCGAGCGGTACGGCCTGACCCCGCGCGCCCGCATCGTCTCCGCGGCCGTCTCCGGGTCCGAGCCGCTCATCATGCTCACCGGTCCCGCGCCCGCCACCCGCAAGGCCCTCGCCAAGGCCGGCCTCGGCATCGACGACATCGACCTGGTCGAGATCAACGAGGCCTTCGCGGCGGTCGTCCTGCGCTTCGTCGAGGACATGGGCCTGTCCCTGGACAAGGTCAACGTCAACGGCGGCGCGATCGCGCTGGGGCATCCCCTCGGCGCGACCGGGGCGATGATCCTGGGCACGCTCGTCGACGAACTGGAGCGACGCGACCTCCGGTACGGGCTCGCCACCCTGTGCGTGGGCGGGGGCATGGGCATCGCCACGATCGTGGAGCGGCTCTAGGGCTTCGCCGTACGGGGGTGGGTGCGTTGCCTGCTGCGGCTGCCTTGTGGTTGCGCGCGCAGTTCCCCGCGCCCCTGGGGCAGCGGCTCCGCCGCGCCCCTATGAAGGCGCGCGCAGCGCAGCCTTCAGGGGCGCGAGGACCTGCGCGACCAGCCCCCACCGACGGCCAGTCGGCAACGATCCGCAACCACCCACCCCAGCTCCGCCCCCCCCCCAAGGCCCCCGGCCCGCCACAGCTTCCTCACGGAGACACCGACATGACCAAGAGCACCACCATCCGCTGGGAACAGGACGACACCGGCGTCGTCACCCTCGTCCTGGACGACCCGAACCAGTCCGCGAACACCATGAACCAGGCGTTCAAGGACTCCATCGCCGCGATCGCCGACCGCGCCGAAGCCGCCGTCCAGGCGGACAAGGACGCGATCCGCGGCTTCATCTACACCTCCGCCAAGAAGACCTTCTTCGCGGGCGGCGACCTCAAGGAAATGATCCAGGTCGGCCCGGAGAACGCCCGGCAGGCCTTCGAGGCGGGCACCGCCATCAAGAACTCGCTGCGCCGCATCGAAACCCTGGGCAAGCCCGTCGTCGCCGCCCTCAACGGCGCCGCGCTCGGCGGCGGTTACGAGATCGCGCTCGCCAGCCACCACCGGGTCGCCCTCGACGCGCCGGGATCGAAGATCGGCCTGCCCGAGGTCACCCTCGGCCTGCTGCCCGCGGGCGGCGGCGTCACCCGCACCGTACGCCTCATGGGCATCGCCGACGCCCTCCTGAAGGTGCTGCTCCAGGGCACCCAGTACTCCCCGCGGCGGGCCCTGGAGAACGGCCTCGTGCACGAGGTGGCGGCCACCGCGGAGGAGATGCTGGGCAAGGCCCGCGCCTTCATCGACGCCCACCCCGAGTCCCAGCAGCCCTGGGACGTGCCCGGCTACCGCATCCCCGGCGGTACCCCGGCGAACCCCAAGTTCGCCGCCAACCTGCCCGCGTTCCCCGCGAACCTGAAGAAGCAGCTCGCGGGCGCCCCCTACCCGGCGCCGCGCAACATCCTCGCCGCCGCCGTCGAGGGCTCCCAGGTCGACTTCGAGACCGCCCTGACCATCGAGGCCCGGTACTTCACCGAGCTGGTCACGGGCCAGGTCGCCAAGAACATGATCCAGGCGTTCTTCTTCGACCTCCAGGCCGTCAACTCCGGCGCCAACCGCCCCAAGGGCGTGGAGCCGGGGACCGTCCGCAAGGTCGCCGTGCTCGGCGCCGGGATGATGGGCGCGGGCATCGCCTACTCCTGCGCCCGCGCCGGCATCGACGTCGTCCTCAAGGACGTCTCCGCCGAAGCCGCGGCCAAGGGCAAGGGCTACTCGGAGAAGCTGTGCGCCAAGGCCGTCTCCCGGGGCCGCACCACCCAGGAGAAGGCCGACGCGCTGCTCGCCCGCATCACGCCGACCGCCGACCCGCAGGACCTCGCGGGCTGCGACGCCGTCATCGAGGCGGTCTTCGAGGACACCGCGCTCAAGCACAAGGTGTTCCAGGAGATCCAGGACGTCGTCGCGCCGGACGCGCTGCTGTGCTCCAACACCTCGACGCTGCCCATCTCCCAGCTCGCCGAAGGCGTCGCCCGGCCCGTCGACTTCATCGGCCTGCACTTCTTCTCGCCCGTCGACAAGATGCCGCTCGTCGAGATCATCAAGGGCGAGCGCACCGGCGAGGAGGCACTCGCCCGCGCCTTCGACCTCGTACGCCAGATCAACAAGACGCCCATCGTCGTCAACGACTCGCGAGGCTTCTTCACCTCGCGCGTCATCGGCCACTTCATCAACGAGGGCGTGGCCATGGTCGGTGAGGGCATCGAGCCCGCGTCGATCGAGCAGGCCGCGGCCCAGGCCGGCTATCCGGCGAAGGTCCTGTCCCTGATGGACGAGCTGACGCTCACGCTGCCCCGCAAGATCCGCAACGAGTCCAGGCGGGCGGTCGAGGAGGCCGGCGGCACCTGGGTCACGCACCCCGCGGAGTCCGTCATCGACCGCCTGGTCGACGAGTTCGACCGCACCGGGCGCAGCGGCGGCAAGGGCTTCTACGACTACGCCGATGACGGCAGGCGGGCGGGCCTGTGGCCGGGCCTGCGGGAGCACTTCACCCGGCAGGGGCACAGCATCCCCTTCGAGGACATGAAGGAGCGGATGCTCTTCTCCGAGGCGCTCGACACCGTGCGCCTCCTCGAGGAAGGCGTCCTGACGTCGGTGGCCGACGCCAACATCGGCTCCGTCTTCGGCATCGGCTTCCCGGGCTGGACGGGCGGCGTGCTCCAGTACATCAACGGCTACGGGGACGGCGCCGGTCTGCCCGCGTTCGTGGCCCGCGCGCGGGAGCTCGCCGAGCGCTACGGCGAGCGGTTCACGCCGCCCGCGCTGCTCGTGCGGAAGGCGGAGCGGGGCGAGCGGTTCAGCGACGCCTGACCGTCGCCTGCCATCTGCCGCCCGCCGTCTGCCGCCTGCGGCGCGGGGCGTGCGGCGCACGGGGTGTGGAGTGCGGGGGAGTGGCCCGGGTCTGCCCGAGCCACTCCCTCAGCTCTCGGTGAGCCACTCCTTGAGCTCTTCCTTGAGCGACCGCTGGAACGCCGTGACGAGGGCCTGCACCACCATCGGCTGCATGTGCGCGGAGAGCGACCGCATCGCCGCCACGTGCTCGGGGTCGGACTCGCCCTCCCGGCAGGAGTCCGACACCTCGTCGCGGAACAGCCGCGACAGCTCGTGCGCCGCCGAGCGCGCGTGGTCCATCAGGACGGTCCGCGAGGCCAGGATCGTCTCGTGCGCGATGGGCACGCCGAGCAACTGCACGCCGAGGCGCAGGAGGCCGGTGTCCACCCGTAGCCGGTCGGCGCCCTCGTCACGGTCGTCGGCCCCGTCACGGGTGGCGACCACCCCCATCGCCGCGAGCCGCTCCACGTCCGCGTCCGACAGGGCACGGCCCGCCCGGCGCTCAAGCTCCGCACGGGACATGTCCTCCGGCGCGTCCGGCGCCCACGAGGCCACCACCGCACGGTGGATGGCGAGGTCGTGCGCGCTCAGACCGGGCGGCAACTGCTCCAGATAGCGCTCGATCGCGGCGAGCGTCATCCCCTGGTGCTGCAACTCCTCGATGAGGGCGAGACGCGAGAGGTGCCCGGGGCCGTAGCGGCCCACGCGGCGCGGTCCGATCACCGGTGGGGGCAGCAGCCCCTTCGTGCCGTAGAAGCGGATCGTGCGCACCGTGACGCCCGCGCGCGCCGCCAGCTCGTCGACCGTGTACGTCGACTCCTCCGCGTACGTGGACTCCTCCGCGTCCGTCGTCATGGCGGCGCGCCACCCCCTTCGCCGTTGCTCCGCCGTGCATCAATGCGGTGCAACAGTATTGCTGTGCCACCACTGTTGTGAAAGTCTCCGGGCCAGTCACGCCACGTAGCGAATGGCGAACCGACGGTGCCAGGAGGCGGTTTCATGACCTCGATCCTGCGACTTCCCGGGGACCCGGACGACATCACCTTCCCCGCCCTGCTGCTCCGCAACGCCGAGGACCATCCGGACCTGCCCGCGCTGTCCTGGCGCGAGGACGACGGCCCGACGACGACGCGCACCTGGAGCGAGGTGCGCCGCGAGGTCGCGGCGCTCGCCACCGGGTTCACGGCGCTCGGCGTCCGGCGCGGCGAGCACGTCCTGATGATGATGACCAACCGCCCCGAGCACTGGCTGTGCGACGTCGCCCTGGTCCACGTGGGCGCCGTCCCCGTCACCGTGTACAACACGTCGGCACCCGGCCAGATCGCGCACATCGCCCGGCACAGCCGGGCCCGGTTCGCGATCGTGGAGGGCGCGCGGGAGCTGCCGCGCTGGGAGCCCCTCCTCAAGGGCACGGGCGAGGCGAGCGCGCGCCTGGAGCGGCTGGTCGTCGTCGACCCGGACGCCGCCGGGCCGCACCGCACCTACGGCTCCCTGCTCGCGAGCGGCGCCCGGCTCCTCGACCCGGACGCCTTCGAGAAGGCATGGCGCGCGTGCGCGGCCACCGACCCGCTGACCGTCGTCTACACCTCGGGCACCACCGGCGACCCCAAGGGCGTGCGCGTGACGCACCGTGACGTCGTCGGCAACGGCGTCGCCCTCGACGCGGCCATCGAGTTCCCGGGCCGGGCGGAACACCTCTGCTACCTGCCGTTCGCGCACATCGCCGAGCGCATGCTCGGCATCTATCTGCCGCTGCTGCGCGCCTCCCCCGTCCACCTGTGCCGGGACCCGGGGCAGGTGGCGGCTCTCGCGCGCGAGCTGCGGCTCCGTGAGTTCTTCGGGGTGCCCCGCGTCTGGGAGAAGCTCGCCGCGGGGGTGCGGGCCGCGCTCGCCGGGCTGCCCGAGGACCGCCGCCGTGCGGTCGAGGCGGCGAACGACGTCGCCCGCGCGCACGTGGACTGCCGCGAGCGCGGCGAGGAGCCGTCCGCGGACCTCGCGGCGGCCTACCGGGAGGCCAAGGAGAAGGTGCTAGACCCGGTCCTGGCCCTCGCCGGTTTCGACCGGATGCAGTGGACGGCGAGCGCGGCGGCGCCGATGCCGGTGGACGTGGCCCGGTTCTGGGCCGGTTTCGGCCTGGTGGTCATGGACGCCTGGGGGCTGACCGAGACGACGGGTGTGGTCACCGCCAACGGGCCCGGGGCCTTCCGGCTCGGCTCGGTGGGCAAGCCCCTGGCGGGCATGGAGGTACGGGTCGCCGACGACGGCGAGATCATGGTGCGCGGGCCCTTCGTGTGCGACGGCTATCTGCGGGCCGACGGCGGCGTCGACGCCCTGGTGGACGCGGACGGCTGGTTCGCGACCGGTGACGTGGGGCGGCTCGACGACGACGGCTTCCTGTGGATCACCGACCGCAAGAAGGAGATCATCGTGACGTCCACGGGCAAGAACGTGGCGCCCGCCCTCGTCGAGAACGCCCTCAAGGAGCATCCGCTCGTCGGCCAGGCCCTCGTGCACGGCGACGGCCGCTCCTATCTGGTGGCGCTGCTCGTCCTCGACCAGGAGATGGCCCCGGCGTGGGCGGCGGCCCGCGGCATCGACGCCCCGGGTGGCGCCGCCGCCGGCCTCGTGGACCACCCCGCCGTGCGGGAGGAGATCGCCCGTGCCGTCGAGGCGGCCAACGCGCGCCTCAACCGCACCGAGCAGATCAAGCGGTACCGGCTCCTCGCGGAGGAGTGGGGCCCCGAGACCGGGGAGCTGACGCCGTCCCTGAAACTGCGCCGCAGGGTGATCAGGGACAGGTACCAGGACGTGATCGAGGGCCTCTACACCGCATGACACGCGGCTGTACAGAGGGCGCCCACCATGTGAGAAGTGCCGCTATGTGATCTGTGCCACCGCATCCGGAGGGTCCTCCGGGGGAAGGTGTCGCGTTGGTCCGCCCACGTCAGGGGTGTGGCGGGCCCGCAGCACATCCGGACCCCGGAACCTCTTCCGGGCACCACAGAGTGGATCTTCCACGTGAGCAACGACGCCGTAGACACGGCTGCGGACGCCCGCACTGCGTCTCAGGGGGCCCAGGCGGCCCAGGCCGCCCCCGCGGACGCGGGCGACGCCGGTTACAGCAAGGACCTCAAGGCCCGCCACGTCAACATGATCGCAATCGGTGGCGCGATCGGCACCGGACTGTTCCTCGGGGCGGGTGGCCGCCTCCACTCGGCGGGTCCCGCGCTCGCCGTCGCGTACCTCGTGTGCGGCATCGTCGCCTTCTTCGTGGTCCGTGCCCTCGGCGAGATGGTCCTGTACCGGCCCTCGTCCGGCTCCTTCGTGAGTTACGCCCGTGAGTTCCTGGGCGAGAAGGGCGCCTACGTCGCCGGCTGGATGTACTTCCTCAACTGGTCGACCACCTGCATCGCCGACATCACGGCCATCGCGCTCTACACGCACTACTGGAGCTTCTTCACCGACATCCCGCAGTGGGTGCTCGCCCTCGCCGCGCTCGCCGTGGTCCTCGCCGTGAACCTGATCTCCGTGAAGTGGTTCGGCGAGATGGAGTTCTGGTTCGCGATCATCAAGGTCGCGGCGCTCGTGGCCTTCATGTTCATCGGCATCTTCCTGGTCTCCACCCAGCACGACGTGGGCGGCGAGAAGCCGGGCCTGAACATGATCACCGACCACGGCGGCTTCCTGCCGAACGGCCTGATGCCGGTCGTGATCGTGCTCCAGGGCGTCGTCTTCGCGTACGCGTCCCTCGAACTGGTCGGTGTCGCCGCGGGCGAGACCAAGGACCCGCAGAAGGTCGTCCCGCGCGCGGTGAACTCGATCATGTGGCGCGTGGGCGTGTTCTACGTCGGCTCGGTCGTGCTGCTCGCGCTGCTGCTCCCCGGTTCGGTGTACTCCGCCGACGAGAGCCCCTTCGTCACCGTGCTCTCCAAGATCGGCGTCTCCGGCGCGGGCGACGTCATGAACTTCGTCGTCCTCACGGCGGCCATGTCCTCGCTGAACTCCGGCCTGTACTCCACCGGCCGCATCCTGCGCTCCATGGCCATGGCGGGCTCGGCGCCCAAGTTCACCGCGAGGATGAACCGCAACCAGGTGCCCTACGGCGGCATCCTGCTCACCGCGTCGGTGGGTGTCCTCGGCGTCGCCCTCAACCGCGTCGTGCCGGACAAGGCGTTCGAGATCGTCCTGAACGTGGCCTCGCTCGGCATCATCGGCACCTGGATCAGCATCATGGTGTGCCACCTGGCCTTCGTCCGCAGAGCCAAGGAGGGTCACCTCACCAGGCCGGACTTCCGCCTCCCCGGCAGCGGCGTCACGCAGTACGTCACCATCGCCTTCCTGCTCGCCGTGCTCGTCCTGATGTGGAAGGACGCCGAGGTGGGCCGCAAGACGCTCTTCCTCATCCCGCTCGTGGCGGCGGGCCTGACCGCCGGCTGGTACGCGATCCGCCGCAAGCAGGACCGCGAAGCGGCCGGCCTCACCAAGTAGCTCTCCGCCGGCGGAGCCAGTGGGGCGGTACCCCGGGGTACCGCCCCACTGGCGTGTCCGGGGGCCGACGGCAACCGTCAGTGGCGGTCGCGGCCCGACCCGTGCTCACCGGCGTGCTCGTGGTCGTGCACCGTGTTCGTCGCGGCGATCTTCTTCCACGACTTCGGCTTCACCGGCGCGGCCTTCCCCGCGGCACGGGCCACCCCGGCGTCCCGCGCGGCCGGCGCCCCCGGCTTGCCCACCTGGTACAGCCAGGTGTCGAAGAGGCCCGACAGCGGCTTGCCGCTGACCTTCTCCGCGTACGAGACGAAGTCCCGCACCGTGGCGTTGCCGTACGCCCGCTCCTGCGGCCAGCCCTTGAGGATCTTGAAGAAGGACTTGTCGCCGATCTCGTTGCGCAGCGCCTGGAGGGCGAGGGCGCCCCGGTCGTACACGGCGATGTGGAACTGGTTGTCCGGACCCGGGTCGCCCGGCTTGACCTGCCAGAAGGGGGAGTCCGCGGCGTTCTGGGCGTACACGTAGTCGGCGAGCTCCTGGGCCGTGCCCTCGCCCTCCTTCTCGGACCACAGCCACTGGCTGTAGCGGGCGAAGCCCTCGTTGACCCAGATGTCCTTCCAGCCGTCGACGGAGACGCTGTCGCCGTACCACTGGTGGGCCAGCTCGTGCACCACGATGGAGACGTTCGAGCCGTTGGCGAAGGCCCGCTGCCCGTAGAACGGCCGCGTCTGGGTCTCCAGGGCGTAGCTCGCGGGGACGTTCGGGACATAACCGCCGAGCGCGTTGAAGGGGTACTTGCCGAACACCTCCTCCAGCCACTCCGCGACCTCGGTGGTCCGCTCGATGCTGGCGCGCGCCGCGCCCGCGTTGTCGCCGAGGTCCTTGCTGTACGCGTTGAGGACGGGAAGCCCGTTCTCCGTCTTGTCCGTGGTGATGTCGAATTTGCCCACGGCGAGCGTCGCCAGATAGGTGGCCTGCGGCTTGTTGGAACGCCAGTTGTAGCGGGTCCAGCCCAGCTTGGAGGACTGCGACTGGAGCACGCCGTTGGAGATGGCCTGCGTACCGTCGGGCACGGACACCGACACGTCGTACGTCGCCTTGTCGCGCGGGTGGTCGTTGCCCGGGAACCACCAGGCCGACGACTCCGGCTCCTGGGCCGCGACGCCGCCGTCGGGCGTACGCTGCCACGCGGTGAAGCCGTGGATCTTCACCTCGGACGGCTTGCCCGCGTACTTCACGACGACCGACAGGGAACTGCCCTTGGTCAGGCCCGCCTTCGGGGTCACCTCGAGCTCCTGCTCGCCGGTCCTGGCGAACGCGGCCTTCTTGCCGTTCACCCGGACCTCGCTGACCTTCAGGCCGAAGTCCAGGTTGAAGCGCGACAGGTTCTGTGTGGCGGTGGCCTGGAGCGTGGCCGTGCCCTCCAACAGGTCCGTCTTCGGCTGGTACTTCAGCCGCAGGTCGTAGTGCGAGACGTCGTAGCCGCCGTTGCCTGCGTCCGGGTAATAGGGGTCGCCGGCGCCCGGAGCCCCGGGGGAGAAGTCGGCGGCCGATGCCGGGATCGCCAGCAGGACGAGCGAGGCCGCGAGCGCGCCCGGGGCGATGAGTCTGCGGTGCACGGATATCTCCAAGTCATCATGAGATGCGGTCGATTGCGCCAGGACGCGGCGCGGCGGCCCCCGGGGTGCGGGGCCGCCGTCCCTGCCCGACGCGGTACGTCACGATGTCGTCGACCCTATTGAGCACCGTCGCCCCTGGCCATGTCCATGGCCGCATATGTCACACGATCGCCATTCGGCCGACATGTGCGACCTTGCCCCACACACCTTTCACCGGCACGTACGGCCCTCTTTCCGGCAGGAGTTGACGCGTGTACCTTCCGCGCCATGCCGATACGCGCGCGACGCACACGCCCGAAGACCCCGCTGAGCACAGCGATGTGGAGAACCCTCCTGACGTCGGCGCTCGCCGCCCTGCTCGCCACCCTCCTGGCGCCGGGCGGCGCCGCCCACTCCGCGCCGCGCACCCCCGGCGCCGAGAACCCGGCCGTCCGGGCCGGGGAGAGCAGACCCGTCTACTCCTACACGGACGCGATACGCGAGTCCGTGTGGGTCGACATCCGGATCGACGGCGACGCGGACGGACGTACCGACCGCGTCGCCGTCGACATAGTCCGGCCCCGCGAACCCGCGGCCAAGGGCCGGAAGATACCCGTGATCATGGACGCGAGTCCGTACTACTCCTGCTGCGGACGCGGCAACGAGAGCCAGAAGAAGACGTACGACGCCGACGGCGACCCCGTGCAGTTCCCCCTGTACTACGACAACTACTTCGTGCCCCGCGGCTACGGCTACGTCGCCGTCGACTTCGCGGGCACCAACCGCTCCGACGGCTGCGTCGACATCGGCGGCCGCTCCGACGTGCGGTCCGCGAAGGCCGTCGTCGACTGGCTGAACGGCCGCGCCCGCGGCTACACCACCCGCACCGGCGACCAGCGCGCCGACGCCGGATGGACCGACGGCCGCACCGGGATGATCGGCAAGAGCTACGACGGCACCGTCGCCAACGGCGTCGCCGCAACCGGCGTGAAGGGCCTGAAGACGATCGTGCCGATCGGCGCCATCTCCTCCTGGTACGACTACTACTTCGCCAAGGGCGCCCCGCTGTACAACGGCGGCCCCGACCGACTCGCCCGCGGCGTCGAGAGCCCCGAAGCCGCCGCCCGCTGCGAGCACGTCAAGCAGCAGCTCGTCGCCGGGGCGCCCCGCAGCGGCGACTGGACCCCGCTGTGGACCGAACGCGACCACGTGCCCGACGCCCGCAAGGTGAAGGCCAGCGTCTTCCTCGTACACGGCCTTCAGGACCTGAACGTGCGCACCAAGCACTTCGGGCAGTGGTGGGACGCCCTCGCCGACGCCGGTGTGCAGCGGAAGATCTGGCTCAGCCAGGCCGGGCACGTCGACCCCTTCGACTTCCGGCGCGCCGAGTGGGTGCGTACCCTGCACCGCTGGTTCGACCACGAACTGCTCGGCCTGAGGAACGGCGTCGACCGGGAGCCGATGGCCGACATCGAGCGCGCCCCCGACCGCTGGACCACCGACCGCACCTGGCCGCCCCGCAACACCGCCACCACCGCGCTGCGCCCCGCCAAGGGCACCGTGCCCGGCGTCGGCGCCCTCGGCACGCGCCCCGGCAAGGGCACCGAGACCTTCACCGACGACCGGCGGCTCGGCGAGGCCGACTGGGCCTCGGCGATCGACACCGCCACCCCCGCGAAGAACGGCTTCACCACCCGGCCGCTCGCCCGTGACCTGCGGGTCTCCGGCTCCTCACAGGTACGGGTCACCGTCACGCCGACGACGCCCACGGCCCATCTGACGGCCGTGCTCGCCGACATCGGCCCCGGCACCATCCGTGACTACACCCACGACGACGAAGGCATCGACACGCTGCCCGAACGCTCCTGCTGGGGCGCGAGCACCCCCGGCGACAGCGCCTGCTTCAAGAACACCCGGGCCAGGACCGCCGACGTCGACTACACCGTCTTCAGCCGCGGCTGGGCCGACCTCGGCAACCACGCGTCCGACCTGCACGGCGAGCCGCTGACCCCCGGCAAGCCCTACACCATCACCCTGGACCTGGCCGCGACCGACCACGTCGTCCCCAAGGGCCACCGGCTCGCACTGATCGTCGGCGGCACCGACAGGAACCTCATCGTGGCCCCCGCCGACACCCCGACCCTCACCGTCGACCTCGCCCGTACCGTCGCCCGCGTGCCGCTCGTCGGCGGCGCCAAGGCGCTGGCCACCGCCCCGCACGCCGTCGTACCGCGCGAGTCCCGGCTCGACGGTGTCGCACCGCCCCGCCGGATCACCCCCGTACCTGGAGGCCGCACCTCATGACCCTCCGCATCCGCACCCTGGCCCTGAGCGGTGTCTGCGCGGTCCTCGCCGTGCCGCTGCTCACGGCCCCCGCACAGGCGTCCCCCGCCCCGCCGCGCACCGGCTTCGAGGAGAGCGACGGGGCGCGCTGGACGAGTCAGGCCGAGGAGCAGCAGCTCCTGAGAACGGTCGACAAGGCCACCGACCGCGTCTCGCTGTCCCGCATCGGCACCACGAAGCAGGACCGTCCGGTGCAGCTCGTACGCATCGGGGAGCGCCGCACCGCGAGCACCGTGCTCCTCGTGTGCAGCCAGCACGGCGACGAGCCGTCCGGCCGCGAGGCCTGCCTGACCACCGTCCGGGACCTGGCCTACGCCAAGGACGAGGAGACCCGGCGGTTCCTGTCCCGCACCACCCTGCTCGTCGTGCCCACCGCCAACCCCGACGGCCGGGCGGCGAACACCCGCGGCAACTCCGACGGCGTCGACATCAACCGCGACCACATCGCCCTCAAGACCGCCGAGGGCCGGGCCATGGCCGCCGTCATCCGCGACCACCAGCCGGACGCCGTCTACGACCTGCACGAGTACGGCGCCACACCCAAGTACTACGACAAGGACCTCTTCGACCTCTGGCCGCGCAACCTCAACACGCACAGTGCACTGCACCGCGAGGCCAAAGCCCTCTCACTCGACTACGTGCGCCCCGCCGCCGAGGCCGACGGGTACACCACCGGCACCTACGGCATCTGGACCGACCCGGTCACCGGGGAGCCCGTCAAGCAGGTCGCGGGCGACGGCCAGGAACGCATCCTGCGCAACGCCTCCGGCCTCAAGCACGCCGCGGGCCTCCTCATCGAGAGCCGCGTCGACCCCCTCACCGACGCGGAGAAGAAGGACGAGGCGCTCAACAACCGCCGCCGCGTCCACTCACAACTGTCCGCACTCGACGGCCTCTTCTCGTACGCCGAGAGCCACCGTTGGCGCCTGGAGGCGGCGAGCACCGCGTCCCGGCTCGCCGGACTGCGCGACCGGGGCCCGGTGTACCTCGGCGGCGCGGACAACGATCCGGCCGAACCCGGCGAGATCATCGCGGACCCGGCGTGCGCCTACCGGCTCACATCGGAACAGTTCGCCGACGTCAAGGATGAACTCGGCCTCCACGGCGTTACCGTGAAGCGGGACGACGGGGGCGTGCTGGTGCCGCTGCGGCAGCCCGCACGCGCGCTCGTCCCGCTGCTCCTGGACGAACGCGCGTCCTATCACCTCGTCATCGGGCAGCCCGACACCGACTGTTGAGGCATCGGAGCGCACGTCACTTGTGGTAGGGGGTAGCGGAGAAGAACACCATCACGATCGACAACTCCGCGAAAGGTGCACTTGTGACCCAGGAATCACAGCAAGCGGACGCCGGAGGGGGCCCGCCGGTCACGGCGGGCCACTCCGGCCGACCGCAGACCGACCGGGTGGTCTTCGGTGTCACCGCCGTGCTCACCCTGGCCTTCGTGGTCTGGGGTGCCGTCGCCACGGACACCCTCGAAGACGTCTCGTCCGACATGCTCGAAGGGCTCATCCACAACGGTGGCTGGGCCTTCATGCTGGCGGCCTCCGGCTTCGTGGTCTTCGCCCTGTGGCTCGCCATGAGCCGGTACGGCAAGATCACGCTCGGCAAGGAGGGCGAGGAGCCCGAGTTCCGCACGGTGTCCTGGGTCGCGATGATGTTCAGCGCCGGTATGGGCATCGGCCTGATGTTCTACGGAGTGAGCGAGCCGCTCGCCCACTTCACGACGCCGCCGCCCGGCACCGACCCCGCGGACAAGGCGGCCGCCATGGAGACCTCCATGGCGACCACCCTGTTCCACTGGACCCTGCACCCCTGGGCCATCTACGCGGTCGTCGGTCTCGCCATCGCCTACAGCACCTTCCGGCGCAACCGGCGGCAGACCATCAGCTCCGTCTTCGTGCCGCTCATCGGCGAGAAGCACGCCCACGGGGCGTGGGGCCGGGTCATCGACATCATCGCCATCTTCGCCACGCTCTTCGGCTCCGCCGCCTCGCTGGGTCTCGGCGCGCTGCAGATCGGCAGTGGCTTCGAGGAGCTCGACTGGATGGAGAAGGCGGGCACCGGACTGCTGGTGACCATCATCGCCGTCCTCACCGTGGCGTTCGTGGCGTCCGCGGTCTCCGGCGTCGAGAAGGGCATCCAGTGGCTGTCGAACATCAACATGGTGCTCGCCCTGCTGCTCGTCGTCTTCGTCTTCATCGCGGGCCCGACCGTCATCGTGCTCGACATGCTGCCCACCTCGATCGGCGCCTACCTCAACGACCTGCCGCAGCTCGTCGGGCGCACGGAGGCCTCAAGCGGTGAGGGCGTCTCGGACTGGCTGGGCAGCTGGACGGTGTTCTACTGGGCGTGGTGGATCTCCTGGACGCCCTTCGTCGGCATGTTCATCGCCCGCATCAGCCGGGGGCGTACGATCCGTCAGTTCGTCGGCGGTGTGATCCTGGTGCCCAGCACGGTCAGCCTGATCTGGTTCGCCGTCTTCGGCAGCAGCGCGATGAAGGTCAAGGAGGGCGGCGGCCTCAAGGGCGACACCACGCCCGAGGCGCAGCTGTTCGGCCTGCTGAACGAGTACCCGATCGCGACGGCCACGAGCCTCCTCGTGATGATCCTCGTCGGCATCTTCTTCGTGTCCGGCGCCGACGCCGCGTCGATCGTCATGGGCACGCTCTCCCAGAAGGGCTCGCTCGAACCCGGCCGTCTCGTGGTGATCTTCTGGGGTGTGGTGACCGGTGCGGTCGCCGCCATCATGCTCCTGATCGGCGACGGGGAGGACAACGCCCTCACGGGCCTTCAGAACCTCACGATCCTGGTGGCGGCACCCTTCACCCTGGTGATGATCGGTATGTGTGTGGCCCTGATGCGGGACCTGCGGCACGACCCGCTGATCGTCCGCGGCGAACATGGCACGGAGGCCATCGAGAAGGCGGTCATCGCCGGTCACGAGCAGTACGGGGTGGGGGAGTTCGAGATCCAGATCGGCCCCGCCGAGAACGGCGAGGAGGGGGATTCCGGGGCGGAATCCCCCTCGGAGAAGCGGCCTGATCCGGCTCGCTGAGCCTTGGCCCCCGCGCGGGGGCGGTCCTTGATCGCGGTCCTCGGCCCTCGGTCCCGGTTCTGTGCCGGGCCGGGGGCCGGGGCCGTTCGCGCCTCCGGCGGTGCCGTGCGGTGCCTTGCGGTGCCGCCGGTGCGGTGACGTCGGCGTTCCGGGCTGGTTCGGCACCGCCGGGGCGCGTCGTTGTCGTTGCTCGCCGTCGCGGCGGAGAAGAGACCCGGCTTCGCCGGGGGGTGTGCCCGTGCTTCGCCGGGGGGGGCGCCCGTGTTTCGTCGGGGTGTGCCCGTGTTTCGTCGGGTCGGCTCGTTCCGCGTGGCCGGTGGTCAGGGAGCGGGCCGGTTCTCCACCAGGTCGGCCGCCGCTCGGGCGCAGCCCCAGGCCACCGTCACCCCGGCGCCGCCGTGGCCGTAGTTGTGGACCAGGGCGCCGTCCGCGCCCCGGGGCTCGCGTTCCAGACGGACCGCCGGGCGCGACGGGCGCAGGCCCACCCGGTGGCCGAGGACGCGGGCCGACGCGATCTCGGGGCGGACCCGGGCGCACCGCTCGACGATGGCCCGCGCCACCGCCGGGTCCGGCTCCAGGGACCAGTCGCCGTCGTCGGCCGTGCCGCCGAGGACGAGGCGTCCGGGCTGCGGCAGGATGTACGTCGTCGCCGACGACGCCGGATCCGCGGCCGTGTACCACGTACGCAGTCCCGGGTTCTCCACGAGCACGAGCTGCCCCCGCACCGGACGCACCGAGTCGTCGGGCACCAGGCCGCGGGCGCCGAGACCGGAGCAGTTGACGACGTCCGGCGCCTGCGCGAGTGCCTCGTCGAGACGGTGCGCGGTCCGCTGCTCGACCGCGCCCCCCGCCGCACGCAGCCGCTCCCGCAGCCACACCAGGTGCGCCGGCATGTCGATGAGCGGCAACCGCGCCCACAGGCCGGGGCCCGCGCACTCCTCGGCGGTCGCCGCGCGCAGCCCCGACACCCGCGCCGCCCACGGACCGAGCCCGTCCAGGCTGGTGTCGGCGTGTACGCCGTCGACCATGCGTACGCCCGTGCGCTCCGGGTCGGCCGCCAGTTTCTCGTACACCGCGAGGGACCGCAGCGACCAGTCGCCCACCTGTTCCTCGGGCTCGATCCGGTACGGCCACCACAGGCCGCCCGCGACGGCCGACGTGGTGTGCTCGGCGGCCTCCCGCGCCCACACCCGGACGCGGCGGCCGCGCTCCGCGAGTTCCACGGCGGTGGTGAGCCCGATGACCCCACCGCCCACAACGATCACATCTGTCCTGCCGGTCCCACCCATCCCGAAAACGTAGCGGAATGTGTGCACGCGTGCGCAGACCCCCCGACGGGTGGGGATACTCACAGCATGTCTGCCGCGTACGCGTCCTTCGGCCTGGCACCGGCGATGCGCGCCGGTGGCGTGCTCGCAGGCGGGGACTACCAAGTCCACCGCGACTTCGTCGACTTCATCGTGAACGGCCGCCCGCTGCTCTTCCAGCTCGCCGACCTGGACGCCGTGTCCCCGCTCGCGGCCGACGTCCCGCCCGCGATCTTCACCACGCATGTGCGCCGGCTGCTCCTGGAGGCCGACGCCCCGCTGCTCGACGGACGGTACGTGATCTACGGCTGCCCGGAGTGCGAGGGCCTGGAGTGCGGTGCTGTCACGGCCGTCATCGAGCGGGGCGGCCAGAGTGGCGACGCCGCCGACGCCGACGCCGACGCCGACGCCGACGCCGCCGACGACTACGTGTGGCGCGACTTCGCCTGGCAGACGTCCGACCACGCCGACCTGGCCCTGAACGGCTACCACGGCATAGGCCCGTTCCGCTTCCGCGGCGCCGAGTACCGCGCGCAGCTCGGACGGCTCCTGGACGGGGACGGGATCGGCGGCGGGCCGCGCCGGGTGCTGCTCATCGGGGCGCGGGTGGCGCTGCTCGCCAAGCTCGCCGCCGCCCTGCGGACGATCGGCGTCGGCGCGGAGATCGCGGCGGACGCCGCCGGTGTCCCGGCGGAGGAGCTGCGGACGTACGGGGCGGTCGCGTTCGGGCACGCCGTGCCGCAGCGGACGCGGGACGAGGTGCGGGCCGCCTTCGAGGGCGCGGGCGCCGACATCGTCTGCGTCGAGGGACGCGTACCCGTGGTCCCGCTGCTCGTCGCCCAGATCGAGCAGGCCCTCGACCGCGGACCCGCGGAGCATCGGCGCCTCACGCGGCTCGAAGTGGCCGGGGACGCCGTCGTCGCCGAGGTCACCTCCGCCTGCCGGGTGCGGCTGACCGCCTACCGGCTCGACCGGCTCCGCCGCACCCGCGTCCACGAAGTCCTCGACGAGGTCCTGCCGCCGGGGGAGCACCGCTTCCGGCTGCCGGGGAAGGCCCGCCACGTGGTGGCGCGGACCCCGGACAGCGTGCGGGTCGCGGTGCCGCGGGCCTGAGGGACGGAACCGGACCGGTTCGGCGTGCCTCGGCCCCGGTCCCTGCGGCCGGGCGCAGGCGCGGTGCGGCTAGGCTCGGGGGCCTGATGAACGCCACCCTTGTCGCGAAGCACCTCGCCGCCGGTCACGGCGACCGCACCCTCTTCGAGGGCCTGGACCTCGTCGTCGCCCCGGGCGACGTCATCGGCCTCGTGGGCGCCAACGGCGCCGGGAAGTCCACCCTGCTGCGCCTCCTCGCGGGCCTGGACACCCCGGAGTCCGGCCGGTTGAGCCTGTCGCCCCCGACGGCCTCGGTCGGCCATCTGCCGCAGGAGCCCGACCGCAGGCCGGGCGAGACGATCCACGCCTTCCTGGCCCGCCGCACCGGCGTCGCCGCCGCGCAGACCGCCATGGACGAGGCCACCGAACTCCTGGTCGCGGGCGCCCCCGGTGCCGACGACGCCTACGCCCACAGCCTGGAGCGCTGGCTCGCCCTCGGCGGCGCCGACCTCGACGAACGCGCCGGGGAAGTGGCCGAGTCGCTCGGCCTCGACGTGTGCCTCGACCGTCCGATGACGGCGCTCTCCGGCGGCCAGGCGGCCCGCGCGGGCCTCGCCTCGCTGCTCCTGTCCCGCTACGACGTGTTCCTGCTCGACGAACCGACCAACGACCTCGACCTCGCGGGCCTGGAGCGCTTGGAGTCCTTCGTCCGCGGACTGCGCGCGGGCACCGTCGTCGTGAGCCACGACCGCGAGTTCCTGGCCCGCACGGTCACCAAGGTCCTCGAACTCGACCTGGCCCAGCAGCAGATCAACCTGTACGGCGGCGGCTACGAGGCGTACCTGGAGGAGCGCGAGGTCGCCCGCAGGCACGCCCGCGACGAGTACGAGGAGTACGCCGACAAGCGCGCCGCCCTCCAGGACCGGGCCCAGATGCAGCGGACCTGGATGGACAAGGGCGTCAAGAACGCCCGCCGCAAGGCCACCGACAGCGACAAGATCGGCCGTAAGTTCCGCAGCGAGGCCAGTGAGAAGCAAGCCGCGAAGGCGCGCCAGACGCAGCGCATGATCGAGCGCCTCGACGTCGTCGAGGAGCCCCGCAAGGAGTGGGAGCTGCGCATGGAGATCGCCGCGGCGCCGCGCTCCGGCGCCGTCGTGGCCACCCTGCGCGAAGCCGTCGTGCGCCGGGGCGCGTTCACCCTCGGCCCGGTGGGCCTGCAGATCGACTGGGCCGACCGGGTCGCCATCACCGGCGCCAACGGCTCGGGCAAGTCGACCCTCCTGGCCGCCCTGCTCGGGCGGGTCCCCGTGGACGAGGGGCACGCCGCTCTCGGCTCGGGCGTCGTCGTGGGCGAGGTCGACCAGGCCCGCGCCCTGTTCCACGGCGCCGAGTCGCTGCTCGACGCGTTCCGCGCGGCCGTGCCGGAGACCGACCCGGCGGAGGTCCGCACGCTCCTCGCCAAGTTCGGCCTCAAGGCCGACCACGTGCTGCGGCCCGCGGGGACCCTGTCCCCGGGCGAACGCACCCGCGCCGCGCTCGCCCTGCTCCAGGGCCGGGGCGTGAACCTCCTGGTCCTCGACGAGCCGACGAACCACCTGGACCTGCCCGCCATCGAGCAACTGGAGTCGGCCCTCGACTCCTACCCGGGCACGCTGCTGCTGGTCACCCACGACCGCCGCATGCTCGACGCCGTCCGTGTGAACCGCCGCCTGGAGATGACCGCGGGCACACTGACGGAGCCTTCCCGCTGACCCCGTCCTGACGACCACCACCCGCAGGCCCGGTACGCGGGGCCTCCCGCCCGCGACGTCCTGTCCACGACGGCGCCGTGCGGGCGCACACGGTGCGGGGCAGCCGCCTTCGCGGCTGTCCCGCACCGTGCGTCACGGTGTGTCCCGGTCGGCGGCTCCCGCTCAGCGGCGCCCGGGGTCCACCAGGCCCGCGCGCCGCAGCGCCTCGGCCATCGCGTCGTTCGCGGGCGGCGGGCCCTGCCGCTGGGGCCTGCCACCGCCCCGGCCACCCTGGTCGCGGCCACCGCCGGCACCCTGCTCCCGGCCGCCCCCGCGGCCCCCGCGGGGACCACGCTGCTGCGGCGGACGCCCGCCGCCACCCCGCTCCTTACGGCCGCCCCCGCCCGCGGAGTCCCGCGCGGCCTCGTCGTCGAGGCGCAGGGTCAGGGAGATGCGCTTGCGCGGGACGTCGACGTCGAGGACCTTCACCTTGACGATGTCGCCCGGCTTGACCACGTCGCGCGGGTCCTTGACGAACGTCTTGGACATCGCCGACACGTGCACGAGGCCGTCCTGGTGGACGCCGACGTCGACGAAGGCACCGAACGCGGCGACGTTCGTGACGACGCCTTCGAGGACCATGCCCGGCGCGAGATCGGAGATCTTCTCGACGCCGTCCTTGAAGACCGCCGTCTTGAAGGCGGGCCGCGGGTCGCGCCCCGGCTTCTCCAGCTCCTTGAGGATGTCCGTGACCGTGGGCAGACCGAAGAGGTCGTCCACGAAGTCGGCGGCCTTCAGCGACCGCAGCGTCGCGGTGTCGCCGATCAGCGCGCCGACGTCGCCGCCCGCGGTCCCCGCCATCCGCCGCACCACCGGATAGGCCTCCGGGTGCACACTGGAGGCGTCGAGGGGGTCGTCGCCGCCGCGGATGCGCAGGAAGCCCGCACACTGCTCGTACGCCTTGGGGCCGAGCCGGGGCACGTCCTTGAGGCCCTTGCGGCTCTTGAAGGGGCCGTTGGCGTCGCGGTGCGCCACGATGTTCTCGGCGAGGCCGGAGCCGATGCCGGACACGCGGGCGAGCAGCGGCGCGGAGGCCGTGTTCACGTCCACGCCCACGCCGTTCACACAGTCCTCGACGACCGCGTCGAGGGAGCGGGACAGCTTCACCTCCGACAGGTCGTGCTGGTACTGACCCACGCCGATGGACTTCGGGTCGATCTTCACCAGCTCGGCGAGCGGGTCCTGGAGCCGACGCGCGATGGACACGGCGCCGCGCAGCGACACATCGAGGTCCGGCAGCTCCTGCGAGGCGAACGCGGACGCCGAATACACCGAGGCACCGGCCTCCGAGACCATCACCTTCGTGAGCTTCAGCTCCGGGTGCCGGGCGATGAGGTCGGCGGCGAGCTTGTCGGTCTCGCGGGACGCCGTGCCGTTGCCGATCGCGATCAGGTCGACGCTGTGCTGCTCGGCGAGGCGGGCCAGGGTGGCGAGCGACTGGTCCCACTTGTTCGCCGGGACGTGCGGGTGGACGGTATCCGTCGCCACGACCTTGCCGGTGGCGTCCACGACGGCGACCTTCACGCCCGTACGGAAGCCGGGGTCGAGGCCCAGCGTGGCGCGCGTGCCCGCGGGCGCGGCGAGCAGCAGGTCGCGCAGGTTCGCCGCGAACACCCGCACCGCCTCGTCCTCCGCGGCCGTCCGCAGCCGCAGCCGCAGGTCGATGCCGAGGTGCACCAGGATGCGGGTCCGCCAGGCCCAGCGCACCGTGTCGCCGAGCCACTTGTCGGCGGGGCGGCCGCGGTCGGCGACCCCGAAGCGCTGCGCGATCGAGCTCTCGTACGAGGACGGGACGGCCGGGACCGCCGGGGCACCCGGGGCGGCGGGCTGCTCCTCCGGTTCGAGTACCAGGTCGAGCACGTCCTCCTTCTCGCCGCGCAGCAGGGCGAGGACGCGGTGCGAGGGAAGCTCCGTGAAGGGCTCGGCGAAGTCGAAGTAGTCGGCGAACTTGGCGCCCGCCTCCTCCTTGCCCTCTCGCACCTTGGCGGCCAGGCGCCCGCGCACCCACATGCGCTCACGGAGCTCGCCGATGAGGTCGGCGTCCTCCGAGAACCGCTCGGTGAGGATGGCGCGGGCACCGTCCAGGGCGGCCTGCGGGTCGGCGACGCCCTTGCCGGCGTCGACGAACGCCGCCGCGGCCGCCGCGGGCTCCACCGTCGGGTCGCCGAGCAGCCCGTCGGCGAGCGGCTCCAGGCCCGCCTCACGGGCGATCTGCGCCTTGGTCCGCCGCTTGGGCTTGAACGGCAGATAGATGTCCTCCAGGCGGGCCTTCGTGTCGGCCTCGCGGATGCGGGCCTCCAGCTCGTCGGTGAGCTTGCCTTGCTCGCGCACCGATTCGAGGACGGCGCTCCGCCGCTCCTCCAGTTCCCGCAGATAGCGCAGCCGTTCCTCGAGCGTGCGCAGCTGCGCGTCGTCGAGCATCTCGGTCGCTTCCTTGCGGTAGCGCGCGATGAAGGGCACCGTCGACCCGCCGTCGAGCAGGTCCACGGCGGCCTTCACCTGCCGCTCCCGTACGCCGAGCTCCTCGGCGATCCTGCCTTCGATGGACGCTGGAGTGGTCGTCACGTTCCGGTACCGCCTTCTCACTGAGGTTGCCGCCCAATTGTGGCAGGTGGCACCGACAGTGAGGCAGTCAGACCCGGCGCGCCCGGCCCGACCTGCCACCGGAGCGCGACGCTCCGCCGAACAGCCGGGCCAGCGCCCGGAAAGGCAGCGTGACCACGGTGGCGATGGCACCAGCGATCTGTCGCAGCACGTCCGCGATCGCACGGAACACGAGGTTCTCCCTTCGTCTCCCCGACCCCTTCCACGGAACCTCTTCCACGGAGAACTGTTCGAGGTCGCGAGGACACCCGGGTACCCCGCGCACCGGCGGGCATGCTCACGCCGCCGCGGCGTCAGGCCTTGCCGAGCAGATCCCCGGGGAACGCCCCGGCCCGCACGACCGCGCCGGCGAACGCGGATCCCAGCTCGGTGAGCCGCTCCACGCCGGCCGCGCCGAGGTGCTCGTAGGGGGCGCGGTCCAGGCGGTCGGTCTGCTCCTCGATCCGCTGCCGCAGCGCGACACCCGCCTCGGTCAACTCGCCCGCCGCGTCCAGGATTCCGCGTCCGCGCAGCCGGTCGAGGGCGGCGTCCCAGTCCTCGGGGGACCAGCCGCGCGTGGCCAGGTTCCACTTGGGCGTCATGCTCCTGCCCGTCGCGGTGTGGCTCGCGAGTGCCTCCACGGCGTCGAGTTCCGCGTCCAGGAGCGCGACCAGGTGGCCGTCGCCCCGGTGTTCGCGCAGCAGCGTCGCCGCGTGCCAGTAGGCGAGGTGGGGCTCCCGCGGCACCGGCAGGGCGGCATGCGCGGCGTACAGCGGGCGGCCGCCCGGCGAGCAGGCCTCGGCGGCCCGCAGGGCGAGCCCGGCCGCCTCCGTCATCTCCGGCGAGGAGACCGCGTCCTCGCCGAGGAGGCGGCGCAGCGTGGAGTCGACGGCGCGCAGCCGGGCGGCGAGCACGTCCTCGGGCGTCGCGGTGCGCCACACCTCGGGCACGAACCGCGCGACGACCTCCGGCTTGTAGTTGTAGAACGCCGCGGTGATCACGCCCGCGCCCACGGCCCCCATCGCCGCTCCCCGGATCGCGAAGTTGACGGCCTTGGGGTGTGTGATGCCGAGCGCGGCCAGCTCGCGGCCCGGGTCGGGAGCGAAGTAGTGCGTCGTGTGGATGGTGTTGAGCACACCGTGGCAGCGCCGCCCCGCGCGCGGGGGCAGGGCCGCGGCGGCCGGTGCGGGCGTGGTCGAAGAGGTCATGCCCTCACGTTACCGACTGGTTGGTATGAGGTGAAGCCCCGACCGGAGCGGAGCCGCACCGCCGTGGCGGGAACGCCGGAGCGGAGCCGTCCCGCCGTGGCAGGAAAGGTGGGGAGCTCGTCATTGCGGACGTCCGGGCCCGCCCGAAGAATCGAGACATGGAGCAGCGAACCGTACTGGTCGTCCTCTTCGAGGGCGTGCAGAGCCTCGACGTCACGGGGCCCCTGGAGGTCTTCACCGGCGCGAGCCAGTGGCACGGCGACGCCAAGCCCTACCGCGTCGTCACGGCGTCCATGGACGGTGCCCCGGTCCGGACGTCGAGCGGGCTCGCGCTGTCCCCCGACACCTCCCTGACCGAGGCGGCCGCACGCTCCTGGCACACCCTGCTCGTGCCGGGCGGCGCCGGCACCCGGGCGCAGGACGCCGATCTGGTGGCCTGGCTCCGGGCGAACGCCCCGCGCGCCCGCCGCCTGGTGTCCGTCTGCACCGGCTCGATCCTGCTCGCCCGCGCCGGACTCCTCGACGGCCGCCGCGCGACGACGCACTGGGCGTACTGCGACACGCTCGCCCGCAACCACCCGGACGTCGAGGTGGACCCGGATCCCATCTACGTACGCGACGGCCATGTCGCGACCTCCGCCGGGGTGACGGCGGGCATCGACCTGGCGCTCGCCCTCGTCGAGGAGGACCTCGGCCGCGACACCGCCCTGACCGTGGCGCGCTTCCTGGTGGTCTTCCTGCGCCGCCCCGGGAACCAGGCGCAGTTCAGCGCGCAGCTCTCGGCCCAGACGGCGCGGAGCGAGCCGCTGCGCGAGGTCCAGCGGTGGATCAGCGAGAACCCCGCGGGCGACCTGAGTGTGGAGTCCCTCGCGGCGCGCGCCCGGCTCTCGCCCCGGCACTTCGCCCGCTCCTTCCACGCGGAGACGGGCACGACGCCCGGCAAGTACGTCGACCGGGTCCGCGTCGAGCAGGCGCGACGGCTCCTGGAGGACACCTCCGGCGGCGTCGAGGAGGTCTCGCGCGCCTGCGGCTACGGCACCCCGGAGGCGATGCGCCGCGCCTTCCTGAAGGCGCTCGGCACGACACCGGCCGAGTACCGCCGCCGCTTCCACAGCTCCCTGACCACGGCTCCCTGACGACGGCTCCCTGGCCTCGGCTTCCTGACCACGGCTCCCTGAGCCCTCCTTTCCGACCGCGCACCACCGACCGCACGCCTCGGGAGAACGCATGCAGATCGCTATCGCCCTGTACGACCGCTTCACCGCGCTCGACGCCATCGGCCCCTACCAGACGCTCGGGGGCATCCCGGGCGCCGAGGTGGTCTTCGTGGCCGGGCGGACGGGCCCGGTGCCCGACGACGCCGGGCAGCTCGCCCTCGTCGCGGGCAGGACCTTCGACGAGGTGCCGCACCCGGACATCGTGGTGGTCCCCGGCGGCCCCGACCAGCGCGACCAGATGGAGAACGAGCCGCTGCTCGACTGGCTGCGTGCCGTCGACGCGACCACCACGTGGACCACGTCCGTGTGCACGGGCTCCCTGGCGCTCGCCGCCGCCGGACTCCTGACGGGCCGCGAGGCGACCTCGCACTGGCTGGCCCTGGAGGTGCTCGACGGGCTCGGCGTGCGCTCCACGGGGCAGCGCGTGGTCTTCGACGGCAAGTACGTCACGGCGGCCGGTGTCTCCTCCGGCATCGACATGGGCCTCGCCCTCGTCGGCAGGATCGCGGGCGACGAGCGCGCCCAGTCCGTCCAGCTCCTGATCGAGTACGACCCGCAGCCGCCGTACGACGCGGGGTCGCCGGAGAAGGCACCGGCCCACCTCGTGGAGATGTGGCGGCGCGAAACCGGCCTGGCGGCGGGAGCCCCCGCCGGGAGCTAGCGCGGCGGCGCCCAGCCGAACCGCGGCTGTCTGCGCTCCAGGAAGGCGGCGACCCCCTCTGCGGTGTCGCCGCTGCCGCGCATCTGCTCCGCCCAGTACGCCTCCCGCGCGCCCCCGGCGCCGGTGCCCGCGGCGGCGTCCGCGAACTCCTTCGCCGCGGCCTGCGTGAGCAGCGAGCGGGAGGCGAGGACCCGGGTGAACTCCTTCACGCGTGCGTCGAGTTCACCGGCGGGCAGCACCTCGTCCACCAGGCCCGTGCGCAGCGCCCGCCGCGCGTCGACGGGCTCGCCCGAGAACAGCAGGTACTTGGCGGTGGCGGGGCCCACCAGGGCCACCAGGCGGCGCGTGGTCGACGCCGGGTAGACGATGCCGAGCTTCGCCGGGGTGATGGCGAAGGCGGCGTCCTCGTCGGCGAACCGCAGGTCGCAGGCGGCGGCGAGCTGACAGCCGCCGCCCACGCAGTACCCCCGCACCGCCGCGAGCGTCGGCTTCGGGAACGCCGCCAGGGCCTCCTCCGCCCGCCCGGCGAGCTCCTGGGCGCGGCCCGGCTCCGTGCGCAGCGAGGAGATGTCCGCGCCCGCGCAGAAGGTGTCCCCGGCGCCGGTCAGGACCAGGGCCCGCACGGCCGGGTCGGCGGCGAGGGCCGCGAGCAGCGGCGGCAGCGCGCCCCACATGCCGGCCGTCATGGCGTTGCGCTTGGCCGGATGGTCGATGACGACGGTGGCGACGCCGTCCGCGACGGTCTGCCTCAGCTGCGGCTCCATGCGCCGGATGCTATCCGCACCCCTCGAACGTACGATCAAGAAGGGGCGGCTTCGCACGGACGGAGACGCACATGGTCATGGGCCGTACACACAAGCAGGCCGGTGCCGAGGGCCCCGGCCCCACGGACCGGGGCACTCGGCTGCGGCGCAGCTTCGCCCTCCTCACGCTGCTCGGCGCGATCCTCGTCGTCGGCGGCCTCGTCGGACTCGTGTACGCGGGGGTCGCGACGCTCACCTCGATGCTGCTGTTCGGATGGCTGCTCCTGGTGGGCGGCGTCGTGGCGCTGCTGCACGCGGTGCAGTCCCGCGGCTCGAACTTCTTCTGGCTCGGCGTGGTGGTGGCCGCGCTGAACCTCGCGGCGGGCGTCGTCGTCATCCGCAGGCCCGACGTGGCCGCGGAGGCCCTGACGATGTTCGCGGCGCTGCTCTTCCTCACCGGCGGGGTGTTCCGGCTCGTCGGCAGCCTGGTGGTGCGGGGGCCGCAGATGGCCGTGACCCTGCTCCAGGGCGCGTTCGGGGTGCTGCTCGGCGTCCTGGTGCTCGGCGGCTGGCCGAGCAGCAGCCAGTACGTCATCGGCACCTTCTTCTCCCTCGCCCTGCTCTTCGACGGGCTCGGCCTCATCGCCACGGGCATCGGCGGCCGGCGGCTGATCAGCATGGTCAGCCGTGAAGCCGTACAACCTGAAGAACCCTGGAAGGCAGCAGAAGAGGGCCAGGAGCAGTCGCGCAACTGACGGCGTCATGCGGGCGCGATCAAATCACGTCGATAGTGGCTGACTTCTGGTCAGTAGCGCGGTACGGACCAGTGCGTTCCCAACACTCGACGTGTGGTGACAATCGAGCGCGAGGGCGGGGACCGGGCAATGGGGAACGACGGGAGAGGGCCGGACCCGCTCCCAAGGGGCGGCGGACGCGTGCCGTACGAGGGCGTGTGGCGGTTCACCGCCCCCGCCGTCGACGCGTCGGTGCCCCAGGCACGGCACGCGGTGCGCGATCTGCTCGCGCGCCAGGGCGTGCCGGCGCCGGACGAGCTCGTGCAGGGACTGCTGCTCATCGTCTCCGAGCTCGTCACCAACGCGGTGCGGCACGCGGCGCTGCTCTCCCCGACGCTCGCCGTGGAGGTCGCTGTGGGCGCGGAGTGGGTGCGGGTGTCCGTGGAGGACAATCATCCCTACCGCCCCACGGCGCTGTTCGCCGACCACGGCCAGACCGGCGGCCGCGGGCTGCTCCTGGTCCGTGAGATCGCCCAGGAGGCGGGCGGCACGTGCGACGTCGAGCACACGGCCGGCGGGGGCAAGGTCATCTGGGCGGCCCTGCCCCTGAAACCGGACGGGACCTGAGCGACCCGGGCGCGGGCGCGGGTCCCGGCGGCGGCGCTACCAGCCCGCGCCGGGGCCCGTCAGCTCCTTGATCGCGGGCCGCGCCGCGTCCAGGACCGTCATGAACCACGCGGAGAACGTGCCCCGCGCATGCCGCTCCGCCAGCTCCGCGGCCGTGACGAACGCCGTGTCTCCCACTTCGGAGGAGTCCGGGCGCAGCTCGGCCTGCACCATCCCCACGAACAGGTGGTTGAACTCCTGCTCCACCAGGCCCGAGTCCGGGTCCGGGTGGTTGTAGCGCACGGTGCCCGCCTCGGCGAGCAGCGACGGCGAGACGCCGAGTTCCTCGAAGGTGCGCCGGGCGGCGGCGGCGAACGGCGCCTCGCCCGGGTAGGGGTGGCCGCAGCAGGTGTTGGACCAGACACCGGGGGAGTGGTACTTGCCGAGGGCCCGCTGCTGGAGCAGGAGCCGGCCCTGCTCGTCGAAGAGGAAGACGGAGAACGCCCGGTGCAGCTGCCCTGGCGCCTGGTGGGCGGCGAGCTTCTCCGCCGTACCGATCGTCCTGCCGTCCTCGTCGACGAGTTCCAGCAGGATTGTCTCTCCGGTGCCGTTCGGCGAGCTGTTCGCCGCGGTGGCAGGTGTGATCGGCATACCCATCCTTCGCTTCGGTCTCGGATCCTCAAGTCTGCCGTACGACACCGGCACTCCCCGCACTCCGGGAGCCCCGCATGTCCCGTCCCCGACGCCGGGAACGGGCACGCGGACGCCCTCGCGATCAGACCCCGAAGGCCGCCGGATACGTGATCGTGCCCCGCGGCACCGGCGTGGAACCGTCAGTTCCAGGCGTCCCGTCCAGCACGAGCGCCATCAGGGCCGCGTCCGGGACCTCGAAACTTGGCCGGATCCCGTAACCCGACGCCGGGGTGAAACCGAACCGCGGATAGTAGTCCGGGTGCCCGAGCACCAGGACCAGTTGCTCGCCACGGGCGCGCGCGGCGTGCAGCACGGCGCGCACGACGGCCGTACCGGCGCCCGTCGCCTGATGCGCCGGGTGCACGGCCACCGGCGCCAGACAGAGCGCCGGAACGCCGTCCACATGGCAGCGCGTGAGCAGGGCGTGCGCCACGACGTCCGCGCCGGTCGCGCCGGTCACGCCGGTCACCTCGGCCTCGGCCGGGTCGGTCGCGCGGGGCGCCTCGGCGACGTACGACAGGCCCTCAAGCCAGGCGTCCGGATCCTCGCGGAGCGCGTCGACCAGGTCGGCCTCCGCGACGGTCGGGAACGCGGCGGCGTTCACGGCGCGCACGGCCGCCCGGTCGGCACCGGACGCCGCCTCGGGCCGGGTGAGCCAGGCGCCGTCCGCGGGGCGCAGGACGTAGCCGGTGTACCCGTACTCCGTGCCGTGCTCCCGCCGCATGGCGAGCTCGGCGCGGGTGGCTGCGAGGGCCTCGGCCATGCCGGGCGCCCCGGGGTCGGCCGCGTCGGCACGGTCGCCGAGCGGGCCGTAGTACTCCTGCCAGTCGGACTCCGGCTGGGAGACGGTGCCGAGCACCGCGTACCCGGCGGCGAAGGCCGCGCGGGTGTTGCGCTCCGCGGTGCGCAGCGGATAGTGCGCGTCCCAGAAGGCGCGCGCCTCGGCGGACGGGTCGTCGCCCGTCCACTCGCACTCGGTGAGGACGAGCGTCCCGCCCGGGGCGAGCAGCCGCCGCCAGGAGCCGAGCGCGGTGTCGAAGCCGATGCTGTACGCGGAGCTCTCCGCCCAGATCAGGTCGAACGACCCGTCCGGCCAGGGCAGGTCGCCCATGTCCGCGCGGACGGTGTGCACCGAGTCCGCGAGGCCGCGGGCCCGTGCGGCGGCGCGCAGTTCGGCGAGGAACGGCTCGTGCAGGTCGACGGCCGTCACGTCGGCGCCCGCCTCGGCGGCGAGCAGCAGCGCGGAGCGGCCGGGACCACAGCCCAGGTCGAGCACGCGCGGACGGGCGGGCAGCTCACCGGCGAGGGCGAGCAGCGCGCGAGTGGTGGCGTCGGAGCCGGGGCCCTGTCGCGGCAGGCCGTGGTGCAGGGCGAAGAAGGCGTCGGTGATCACGCTGGTGGATTGCTGAGTCAACGGAGGAAACCCTTTGCGAAGGGGGCCCGGCCGCTGCGTACGGAAGGTCAGCCGTGGGCCCCGGTGGTGGGGACGAACATGTCGCCGCGCATGGCAGCGTCAGCCACGACAGTCATCAACCCACCTCCGTACATGTGTCCTCGAAGATCGCCGACAAGTCTACCCCAGGAGCGGGGCCGCCCCACTGGCGGAGCCCCCGCCGTCGGCGGAGCCGTCAGTGGCAGAGCCGCGGTTCGTGCTCCGCGTGGCCGGCCGGCTCCAGCTGGAACGTGCAGTGTTCGACGTCGAAGTGGTCGCCGACGCAGTTCTGCAATTCGTGCAGCATCTTCTCGTGCCCGATGGCGGTGAGCGTCTCGGAGCTCACGACGACGTGCGCGGAGAGCACCGGCATCCCCGAGGTGATCGTCCAGGCGTGCAGGTCGTGCACGTCCCGCACCCCGGGCAGGGCCAGCATGTGGGCGCGCACCTCGGCCATGTCGACGCCCTTGGGCGCGGACTCCAGGAGCACGTTCAGGGTCTCCCGCAGCAGCTTCCAGGTACGCGGGACGATCATGAGGCCGATGACGACGGAGGCGATGGGGTCCGCCGTCTGCCAGCCCGTCGTCAGGATGACGGCGGCCGACACGAGAACCGCGACGGAGCCGAGCGCGTCCGCGAGGACCTCCAGGAACGCGCCGCGTACGTTCAGGCTGTCCTTCTGGCCGCGCATCAGGAGCGTGAGCGACACCAGGTTCGCGGCGAGGCCGATGAGACCGAAGACGATGGTCGGGCCGCCCTGGGTCTCGGCCGGGGTGACGAAGCGCTGGACCGCCTCGTACAGGACGTACCCGCCGACGCCGAACAGCAGCAGGCAGTTGGCGAGCGCGGCCAGGATCTCGGCGCGCGCGAGGCCGTAGGTACGGTTCTCGCTCGGCGGGCGGTTCGCGAAGTGGATGGCGAGCAGGGCCATGCCGAGGCCGAGGGCGTCCGTCGCCATGTGCGTCGCATCCGCGATCAGCGCGAGCGAGTCCGCGACGATGCCGCCGACGATCTCCACCACCATGACGGTGAGCGTGATGGTCAGCGCGATCCGCAACCGGCCCTTGTAGGCCGCCGCGGCCGTGCCCTTCACGGGCGGTGCGTGGCTGTGGCCGTGACCGTTCCCTGCCCCCATGAGGCGCTCCTCCGTGGTTCGTCCGATGGCGTCCTGGTGCTGGCCGCGATCACCAGTGAACTACGGGTGGGGGGTATGTGCAACACGCTCCTGAGAACCGTTGTCATCTGCTCTGACCTGCATAAATGGCGTGCAGGTCAGAGCCGGGCAGTACTGCGGCGGACGCGTGTGTCAGCCGCGCGCGGCCTCCGGGTGGCGCAGGCACCAGCCCGCCCACGCGGACGCCACCATCTCCTCGACACCGCGCCGGGCGGTGAACCCGAGCTCCTTGGCGGCGAGGCCCGCGTCAGCGACCGCGCGCGGCGCGTCCCCCGCGCGACGCGGCTCGACGACAGGGGCGCGCCGGTCCCCGGTGACGTCCGCGATCACGGCGAGCAGTTCGCGTACGGAAACTCCGATGCCACGGCCGATGTTCACCGTCAGGTCGGTGCCGGGCCCGGCGGTCCTGCGGGCCGCCGCGAGATGGGCCTCGGCGAGATCGCTGACGTGGATGTAGTCGCGTACGCAGGTGCCGTCGGGTGTGGGGTGGTCGGTGCCGAAGACGCGCGGGGCGTCGTCGCGGGTGAGGCGGTCGAAGACCATCGGGATCACGTTGAAGACCCCGGTGTCCGCTAGCTCGGGCCGTTCGGCGCCCGCCACGTTGAAGTACCGCAGACAGGTCGTGGTGATCCCGTGGGCCCGCCCGGCAGCCCGGACCAGCCACTCGCCCGCCAGCTTCGTCTCCCCGTACGGGCTGACGGGCGCGCAGGGCGTGTCCTCGGTCACCAGGTCGACAGCGGGCGGATTGCCGTACACGGCCGCCGACGAGGAGAAGACGAACCGTCCGACCCCCGCGTCCACCACCTCCTGGAGCAGCGTCGCGAGGCCCCCGACGTTCTCCCGGTAGTAGCGCAGCGGCTGCTCCACGGACTCCCCGACCTGCTTGCGGGCCGCGAGATGCACCACACCCGTCACGGCGTGCCCGGCGAGCACCGAGCGCACCAGGTCCCCGTCGAGCGAAGTGCCCCGTACCAGCGGAATGTCCGCGGGCAGCCGGCCGGGCACCCCGGACGAGACGTCGTCGAGGACGACCACCCGCTCCCCGGCCCCGGCCATGACCCGCGCCACATGCGCCCCGATATATCCCGCTCCACCTGTGATCAGCCATGTCATGGGCGTCCACCTTAGGTGGGCTTGGGAGGGTGTGGGCCCCGCGGTTTGTGGCCGCGGGCTGCTTTCGACCATGATGATCGAAGTGGCCGGGACCCCGCAGACCGTGCTGATCGGGGGGTGAACGGGCGGTGAACGCCTGCTTCCATTCATCCGATAGCCTCTGCCGACATGCCGCCCGGCCGCCCCGCGGCCGGAGCGCCCCCGTCACGCACGTGCCCGCGCGAGCCGCGCCGGGAATCAAGGAGTGAGTTCGTCTGTCGACCGCCATCCTCACCGGCCTGCCGGTGCCCGGTTCGCCGCTCGAAGGCGATCTGCGGTCCCTGGGTTTCGACGTGCGGACCGCCCCCGGAACGGCGTCCGCCGACGACCTCGAGACCCTGCTGCGCGACCTGCCCGCGGGTGAGCGCGTCGCCGTCGTCGACCACCGTTTCGTCGGCCACGTCCACGCCCTGCGGCTCGGCCTGACCGACCCGCGCTTCCCCGTCGCCGCCGTCCCCGGCGCGATGACGGCGCAGTCCGGGGCGCGCGGGGAGCTGATCCGCGCCCTGCGCGCGGCGGCCGGTGCGGCCGGTGCCGTCCCGACGGGCGGTACGGTCGCGCCCGTCGCAGGCGACGCGCCCGCCGCAGGCGACGCCCTGCCCGGCCGGATTCCGGCCGCCGGTGCCGCCGGTGCCGCGGATCCCGACCGGATCGCCGCCGGTGCCGCGGTTCCCGACCGGATCGCCGCCGGTGCCGCGGTTCCCGACCTGAGCGTCGCCGGTGCCGCGATCCCCGACCGGATCGCCGCCGCAGGCGACGCCCTGCCCGACCGGATCGCCGCCGCCCTGAAGGCCGCGGGCACCGACGTGCACCGGCCCGAGCTCGGCACCCTCGTCGCGACCGTCGCCGACGACCCGCAGACCCGCAACACCGCCCGCCAGGCCGTCGCCGCCGTCGACGACGAGGCCGTACGCCTGCGCGGCGCCGTGAAGGCCCGCGACGGCTTCTTCACGACGTACTGCGTCAGCCCCTACTCGCGCCACCTCGCCCGCTGGAGCGCACGGCGCGGCCTCACCCCGAACCAGGTCACCACGGCCTCGCTGCTCACCGCCCTGATCGCGGCGGGCTGCGCGGCCACGGGCACCCGCGGCGGCTTCGTCGCCGCCGGGCTGCTGCTCCTCTTCTCCTTCGTCCTCGACTGCACGGACGGCCAGCTCGCCCGCTACTCGCTCCAGTACTCCACGCTCGGCGCCTGGCTGGACGCGACCTTCGACCGCGCCAAGGAGTACGCGTACTACGCGGGCCTCGCGCTCGGCGCCGCCCGCGGCGGCGACGACGTATGGGCGCTCGCCCTCGGCGCCATGGTCCTCCAGACCTGCCGGCACGTCGTGGACTTCTCCTTCAACGAGGCGAACGCCGACAGCACCGCGACCGGCAACACCAGCCCCACCGCCGCCCTCTCCGACAAGCTCGACAGCGTCGGGTGGACGGTCTGGCTGCGCCGCATGATCGTGCTGCCCATCGGTGAGCGCTGGGCCCTGATCGCCGTGCTCACCGCCCTGACCACGCCCCGTGTCACGCTGGTCGTGCTGCTCGTCGGCTGCGCCCTCGCCGCCTGCTACACCACCGCGGGCCGCGTCCTGCGCTCGCTGACCCGCAAGGCCGCCCGCACCGACCGCGCCGCGCGAGCGCTCGGCGACCTCGCCGACAACGGCCCCCTCGGGTCCGCCTTCGCCGCCCTGCGGCCCCGGCTCGCGCTGCCCGCGCCCGCCCTCGCCCTCGTCGGCGGCGCCGCGGTGGTCGGCACGGCGCTCCTCACCTCCTACGGCAGCCCGTGGGTGGTCGTCGGCGCCGTGATCCACGTCATCACTTCGGGGCTTGCGCTCGCCCGCCCGCTCAAGGGCGCCCTGGACTGGCTGGTTCCGCCGTTCTTCCGCGTGGCCGAATACAGCACCGTTCTGGTACTGGCGGCCAAAGCCGACGTGAACGGCTGCCTTCCCGCGGCTTTCGGCCTGGTGGCCGCGGTCGCCTACCATCACTACGACACGGTGTACCGCATCAAGGGCGGCACCGGCGCGCCCCCGCGCTGGCTGGTGCGGACGATCGGCGGCCAAGAAGGCAGGACCCTGGTGGTCGCGCTGGCCGCCGCCCTGCTGCACGACACGGATCTCACCGTCGCGCTCACGGCACTCGCCGTGGCCGTGGCACTCGTGGTGCTCGTCGAGAGCATCCACTTCTGGGTGACCGCTCACAAGCGTGGCGCACCCGCCGTACACGATGAAGGAGAAACCGCATGATCGGCCTCGTCCTCGCGGCAGGCGCCGGACGGCGTCTGCGTCCGTACACGGACACCCTGCCCAAGGCCCTGGTGCCCGTCGACGGGGACACCACCATCCTCGACCTGACGCTCGGCAACTTCGCCGAGATCGGTCTCACCGAGGTCGCGATCATCGTCGGTTACAAGAAGGAGGCCGTCTACGACCGCAAGGCGGCCCTGGAGGCGAAGTACGGCCTCAAGCTGACCCTCATCGACAACGACAAGGCCGAGGAGTGGAACAACGCCTACTCCCTGTGGTGCGGGCGTGACGCCATCAAGCACGACGTGATCCTCGCCAACGGCGACACCGTGCACCCGGTCTCCGTCGAGAAGACGCTGCTCGCCGCCCGCGGCAACGGCCAGAGGATCATCCTCGCCCTCGACACGGTGAAGCAGCTCGCCGACGAGGAGATGAAGGTCGTCGTGGACGCCGACCAGGGCGTCCAGAAGATCACCAAGCTGATGGACCCGGCGACGGCCACCGGTGAGTACATCGGTGTCACCCTCATCGAGGGCTCCGCCGCCGACGAGCTCGCCGACGCCCTGAGGACCACCTTCGAGCGCGACCCCGACCTCTACTACGAGGACGGCTACCAGGAGCTCGTCAACCGCGGCTTCAAGGTCGACGTGGCCCCCATCGGCGACGTCAAGTGGGTCGAGATCGACAACCACGACGACCTGGCCAAGGGGCGGGAGATCGCGTGCCAGTACTGACGAGGCTCATCCCCTCGCCGGTCGTCGTGGACATCCGGCCGGGGGCGTTGAACGACCTGGCCGGGGTCCTCGCCGACCAGCGGATCTGCTCGTCGACCGGCAAGCTCGCAATCGCCATCAGCGGCGGCTCCGGCGCGGTCCTGCGCGAGCGGCTCTCGCCCTCGCTGCCGAACGCCCAGTGGTTCGAGGTGGGCGGCGGCACGCTCGACGACGCCATCGAGCTCGCCGACGCCATGAAGAAGGGCCGCTACGACGCGGTCGTGGGCCTCGGCGGCGGCAAGATCATCGACTGCGCCAAGTTCGCCGCGGCGCGCGTCGGCCTGCCGCTGGTCGCCGTCGCGACGAACCTGTCGCACGACGGCCTGTGCTCGCCGGTCGCCACCCTCGACAACGACGCGGGCCGCGGCTCGTACGGCGTGCCGAACCCGATCGCGGTCGTCATCGACCTCGACGTCATCCGCGAGGCCCCGGTCCGCTTCGTCCGCTCCGGCATCGGCGACGCGCTGTCCAACATCTCCGCGATCCGCGACTGGGAGCTCGCCGCCCGCGAGCGCGGCGAGGACATCGACGGCCTCGCCGCCGCGATGGCGCGCCAGGCCGGCGAGGCGGTCCTGCGCCACCCCGGCGGCGTCGGCGACGACGGCTTCCTCCAGGTGCTCGCCGAGGGCCTGGTCCTGACCGGCATCGCGATGTCCGTCTCGGGCGACTCGCGCCCCGCGTCGGGCGCCTGCCACGAGATCAACCACGCCTTCGACCTGCTCTTCCCCAAGCGCGCGGCGAGCCACGGCGAGCAGTGCGGCCTCGGCGCCGCCTTCGCCATGCATCTGCGCGGCGCCCGCGAGGAGTCGGCGTACATGGCCGAGGTCCTGCGCCGCCACGGCCTGCCCGTGCTCCCCGAGGAGATCGGCTTCACCGTGGACGAGTTCGTCCAGGTCGTCGCGTACGCCCCGCAGACCCGTCCGGGCCGCTACACGATCCTCGAGCACCTCAATCTGAACACCGACCAGATCAAGGACGCATACGCCGACTATGCCAAGGCCATCGGTAGCTGAACTCCGGCCCGTCGTTCACCCCGCGGGAGTGAAGGACCGGCGCAGCGGTGAGCACTGGGCGGGACGCCTGTACATGCGAGAGATCTCGCTGCGCTGCGACCGCTACCTGGTGAACACCAGGATCACGCCCAATCAGCTGACCTACCTGATGACCGTCGCGGGCGTCCTCGCGGCCCCGGCTCTCCTGGTGCCGGGCGTCTGGGGCGCCGTGCTCGGCGTCGTCGCGGTCCAGCTCTACCTGCTGCTCGACTGCGTCGACGGCGAGATCGCCCGCTGGCGCAAGCAGTACTCGCTGGGCGGTGTCTACCTGGACCGGGTCGGCGCCTATCTGTGCGACGCCGCGGTCCTCGTGGGCTTCGGTCTGCGCGCCGCCGACCTCTGGGGCTCGGGTCGGATCGACTGGCTGTGGGCCTTCCTCGGCACCCTCGCCGCCCTCGGCGCCATCCTGATCAAGGCGGAGACCGACCTCGTCGGCGTGGCCCGGCACCAGCAGGGCCTGGCCCCCGTCAAGGAGTCGGCGTCCGAGCCGCGCGCCGCGGGCATGGCGCTGGCCCGCAAGGCCGCCGCCGCGCTGAAGTTCCACCGCCTGATCCTCGGCATCGAGGCGTCGCTGCTCATCCTGGTCCTCGCGATCGTGGACTCGGTCCGGGGCGACCTGTTCTTCTCCCGGCTCGGCGTCGCCGTCCTCGCGGGCATCGCGCTCCTTCAGACCCTGCTCCACCTCGTGTCCATCCTCGTGTCGAGCAGGCTGAAGTGAGGACGCCGAGCCCGTCCGGCACACCGGGGAGGGCGGGCGCGCCGCGATCGGTCGGCGCGGTCGTCATCACCATGGGCAACCGCCCGCAGGAACTGCGCGCCCTCCTCGACTCGGTCGCCAAGCAGGACGGCGACCGGGTCGAGGTGGTCGTCGTCGGCAACGGCGCCCCCGTGCCCGATGTCCCCGAGGGCGTGCGCACCATCGAACTGCCCGAGAACCTGGGCATCCCCGGCGGGCGCAACGTCGGCATCGAGGCCTTCCGGCGCGACGGCGCCGACGGCTGCACCGTGGACGTCCTGCTCTTCCTCGACGACGACGGACTGCTCGCCCACACCGACACCGCCGAGCTGTGCCGCGAGGCCTTCGCGGCGGACCCGGAACTCGGGATCATCTCCTTCCGCATCGCCGACCCGGACACCGGCGCCACCCAGCGCCGCCACGTCCCGCGCCTGCGCGCCTCCGACCCGATGCGGTCCTCGCGCGTGACGACCTTCCTCGGCGGCGCCAACGCCGTCCGCACCGAGGTCCTCGACGAGGTCGGCGGCCTGCCCGACGCCTTCTTCTACGCGCACGAGGAGACCGACCTCGCCTGGCGCGCCCTGGACGCGGGCTGGATGATCGACTACCGCGCCGACATGGTGCTCCTCCACCCCACGACGGCCCCCTCGCGGCACGCCGTCTACCACCGCATGGTGGCCCGCAACCGCGTGTGGCTCGCCCGCCGCAACCTGCCCGCCGCCCTGGTGCCGGTCTACCTCGGCGTGTGGCTCCTGCTCACCCTCGCCCGGCGCCCCTCGCGGCCCGCCCTGAAGGCCTGGTTCGGCGGTTTCAAGGAGGGCTGGACCAGCCCGTGCGGGCCCCGCAGCCCCATGAAGTGGCGTACGGTGTGGCGCCTGACACGACTGGGCCGACCTCCTGTCATCTGACAAGCTCTGGTCTGAGAACATTCGGGCCGTATCCCGGTCCCTGGCCCCTCGCCTACGCCCGACCGGCCGCGCATCTGAAGACGAAAGTTTCCCCTCGTGAGTGAGACAACGCAGGACGGTGGAGTCGCGGTGACCGCGCCACCGTCGCCCGACGACGGGCTGCCCCCCGCGGAGCTTGCGGCCAAGTACGGCCTGTCCGTCAGCGGCGCCCGTCCCGGTCTTTTCGAGTACGTCAGCCAGCTCTGGGGCCGGCGCCACTTCATCCTCGCCTTCTCCCAGGCCAAGCTCACCGCCCAGTACAGCCAGGCCAAGCTCGGCCAGCTCTGGCAGGTGGCGACGCCGCTGCTCAACGCGCTCGTCTACTTCCTCATCTTCGGCCTGATCCTCAAGGCCGACCGGGGCATGTCCCGTGAGGTCTACATCCCGTTCCTGGTGACCGGTGTCTTCGTCTTCACCTTCACGCAGAGCTCGGTGATGGCGGGTGTACGGGCCATCTCGGGCAACCTCGGACTGGTGCGCGCCCTGCACTTCCCGCGTGCCTCGCTGCCCGTCTCCTTCTCGCTCCAGCAGCTCCAGCAGCTCCTGTTCTCGATGGTCGTGCTGTTCGTGGTGGCGATCGGCTTCGGCAGCTACCCGCGTCTGTCGTGGCTGCTCATCCTGCCGGTGCTCGCGCTCCAGTTCCTCTTCAACACCGGGCTCGCGATGATCATGGCGCGGCTCGGCAGCAAGACCCCGGACCTCGCCCAGCTGATGCCGTTCGTGATGCGCACCTGGATGTACGCGTCGGGCGTGATGTTCTCCATCCCGGTGATGCTCAAGGACCACCCGGACTGGATCGGCGACGTCCTCCAGTGGAACCCGGCCGCCATCTACATGGACCTGATGCGGTTCGCGCTCATCGACGGCTACGGCTCCGAGAACCTGCCGCCGCACGTCTGGGCGGTCGCGGCCGGCTGGGCGGTGCTCGTGGCGGTGGGCGGATTCGTGTACTTCTGGAAGGCGGAGGAGAGGTACGGCCGTGGCTGACGACAAGAACGCAGGGACCGGCGACCGGACGCACGTCCCCACGGTCATCGCGGACGAGCTGCACATCGTCTACCGCGTGAACGGCGCGAAGACGGGCAAGGGCAGCGCCACCTCCGCCCTGAGCCGCATCCTCAAGCGCGGCGAGGAGCGCGGTGTCCGCAAGGTGCACGCCGTGCGCGGGGTCAGCTTCACCTCCTACCGCGGCGAGGCGATCGGCCTGATCGGTTCGAACGGCTCCGGCAAGTCCACGCTCCTGCGGGCCATCGCGGGCCTGCTCCCCGCCGAGCGGGGCAAGGTCTACACCGACGGCCAGCCCTCGCTGCTCGGTGTGAACGCGGCCCTGATGAACGACCTGACCGGTGAGCGCAACGTGATCCTCGGCGGCCTGGCCATGGGCATGAGCCGGGAGCAGATCAGGGCCCGCTACCAGGACATCGTCGACTTCTCCGGAATCAACGAGAAGGGCGACTTCATCACCCTGCCGATGCGCACGTACTCCTCCGGCATGGCCGCCCGCCTGCGCTTCTCCATCGCGGCGGCCAAGGACCACGACGTCCTGATGATCGACGAGGCGCTCGCCACGGGCGACCGCAAGTTCCAGAAGCGCTCCGAGGCCCGCATCCGTGAGCTGCGCAAGGAGGCCGGCACGGTCTTCCTGGTCAGCCACAACAACAAGTCGATCCGTGACACCTGCGACCGGGTGCTCTGGCTGGAGCGGGGCGAGCTGCGGATGGACGGACCGACCGACGAGGTCATCAAGGAGTACGAGAAGTTCACCGGAAGGTAGCAGGCCGTACCGGCCGAACGGAGCAGGGCCCCGCCCGGGACACCCGGGCGGGGCCCTGCTCCGTCCTGAGGCCTCAAAAACCCCTCGCGTCACGGGAGTTCGGGGAAGATGGAAGCCAATCGGTGCGTTGTTGTGATGCGCGAAACACCCCGACGACTCGGCGTGCGTTGTACAACGTAAGCTGTACCGGTGCTGATTAGCGGCAAGTGGGGAGATTTCGCGCGGCACCGGGGTGGGGTCCATCGTCCGCCGAGCGGGGGCAGGGCGGCGTGTCCGAAATAGGATGTTTTGGGTCAGCAGTGTAGAACGGGAGATGTGACGGCAATGGCTACGGACGATCTCCGGCTCCGCGATGCGTCCGCCGTCCTCGACAAAGCCGCGGACGAGAACTTTCCCGTGGCCCCCTTCTTCCTCCCGCGCGCCTGGCGCGAGGACCTCATGGCCGTGTACGGCTACGCCCGTCTCGTCGACGACATCGGCGACGCCGACCTGGACCGGGGCGGCGCGCACGCCCGCTACCTCGGTGCCGACCCGGCCGCCGCGGATGACCCGCTCACCCTCCTCGACGCCTTCGAGCGCGACCTGGAGAAGGTCTTCACCGCAGGTCAGGAGCCCGGCCACCCGCTCCTCCAGGCCTTGGTGCCCACCGTGCGCCGACGCGGTCTGACCCCGGAGCCCTTCCTCGGCCTGATCGCGGCCAACCGCCAGGACCAGCTCGTCAAGCGGTACGAGACCTACGACGACCTGGTGGCCTACTGCGAGCTGTCCGCGAATCCCGTGGGCCGCCTTGTCCTCGCCGTCACCGGCACCGCGACCCCCGAGCGCGTGCGCCTGTCCGACGCCGTGTGCACCGCGCTGCAGATCGTGGAGCACCTCCAGGACGTGCGCGAGGACCTCGCGCGCGACCGCGTCTACCTCCCCGCCGAGGACATGCAGCGCTTCCATGTCCAGGAACGGGATCTGGCCGCTCCCACAGCAGGCGCATCGGTGCGCGCACTGGTTGCATATGAAGCGGAACGCGCCCACCGCCTCCTGAATGAAGGCACCCCCCTGGTGGGTAGCGTCCACGGCAGGCTGAAGCTGCTGCTTGCCGGGTTCGTGGCAGGGGGAAGGGCGACCGTCGCGGCGATCGTCGCCTCCGGATACGACGTACTGACAAGGCCGCCGAAGCCCACGAAGCCGCGTTTGCTGCGCGAGGTGGGAGCGGTTCTGCGAGGAAAGGGGTGAGCCGGACCGTGGAGTCAGAACCTCGCGTGTCCGCGCCGGTACTCGCCGCATACAGCTATTGCGAGACCGTCACGGGGCAGCAGGCGCGCAATTTCGCGTACGGCATCAGGCTGCTGCCGACGCCCAAGCGGCGGGCGATGTCCGCGCTCTACGCGTTCTCCCGGCGCGTGGACGACATCGGCGACGGAAGCCTCGCGCCGGAGGTGAAGCAGGCCCGGCTCGACGACACCCGGGCCCTGCTGACCCGGGTGCGCGACGGCGGCGTGGCGGAGGACGACACCGACCCCGTCGCGGTGGCGCTCAGCCATGCGGCCGGGCACTTCCCCATCCCGCTCGGCGGCCTCGACGAGCTGATCGACGGCGTCCTGATGGACGTGCGCGGCGAGACGTACGAGACCTGGGAGGACCTGAAGGCCTACTGCCGCTGTGTGGCGGGCGCCATCGGGCGGCTCTCCCTCGGCGTCTTCGGCACCGAACCCGGCGCGCTGAACGCGGAGCGCGCCCCCGAGTACGCGGACACGCTCGGGCTCGCGCTGCAACTCACCAACATCCTCCGCGACGTGCGCGAGGACGCCCTGGAGGGGCGCACCTACCTCCCCGCCGACGATCTCGCCAAGTTCGGCTGCGCCGAGGGGTTCGCCAGGGCCGAACCGCCGGCCGGGTCGGACTTCGCGGGTCTCGTGCACTTCGAAGTCCGCCGCGCGCGGGCCCTGTTCGCCGAGGGGTACCGCCTCCTCCCGATGCTCGACCGGCGCAGCGGTGCCTGTGTGGCGGCGATGGCGGGCATCTACCGCAGGCTGCTCGACCGCATCGAACGGGAACCGGAAGCGGTCCTCCGCGGCCGTGTTTCGCTGCCGGGACGCGAGAAGGCGTACGTCGCCGTGCGCGGTCTGTCCGGGCTCGACGCGCGCAGCGTCTCCCGGGGGACCGTCAGGAGGCGTACGTGATGCGCATTCCCGGTGAAGCCCCAGCGGGGACGGCGTGTCGCGCCAAGTGGCGGGCAACCCTCCGCATGGCCTCGGCGTCCCAGACTGCAACCGCCGAAAGGGAAAACGCATGAGGCAGCACGACAGCCGCTCCGCGGGGGAGGCCGACGGCACCGGTGAACGCGCGTCCGCCGTCGTCGTGGGCGGCGGCCTCGCGGGCGTCACCTCCGCCCTCGCCCTCGCCGACGCGGGCGTCGAGGTTACGCTGCTGGAAGGGCGCCCGCGCCTCGGCGGCCTCGCCTTCTCCTTCCAGCGCGGCGAACTGACCGTCGACAACGGCCAGCACGTCTATCTGCGCTGCTGCACGGCCTACCGGTGGTTCCTCGACCGCGTCGAGGGCGCCCACCTGGCACCGCTCCAGGACCGCCTCGACGTCCCCGTGCTCGACGCCGGCCGGCACCGCCTCGGACGGCTGCGCCGCACCGCGCTGCCCGTGCCGCTGCACCTGGCCGCGAGCCTCGCCACCTATCCGCATCTGTCGCTCGCCGAACGCGCCGCCGTCGGGCGCGCGGCGCTCGCCCTCAAGGGACTCGACCCGGCCGACCCGGCGCTCGACAACCAGGACTTCGGGAGCTGGCTGGCCGCCCACGGTCAGTCCGAGCGCGCCATCGAGGCGCTGTGGGACCTCGTCGGGGTCGCCACCCTCAACGCCGTCGCCGGCGATGCCTCGCTCGGGCTCGCCGCGATGGTGTTCAAGACCGGACTGCTCTCCGAGCCGGGTGCCGCCGACATCGGCTGGGCGCGGGTGCCCCTCGGTGACCTGCACGACGGGCTCGCGCGCAAGGCGCTCGACTCGGCGGGTGTGCGTACCGAACTGCGAACACGTGTCACCTCCCTCTCCCGTCAGGAGAACGGAAGATGGCGCGTGGAGGTTCCCGGCGAGAGCGTCGAGGCGGACTGCGTGGTGCTCGCGGTGCCGCAGGCGGAGGCGCACGACCTGCTCCCCGACGGTGCCATCGACGACCCCGACCGGCTGCTCGCCATCGACACGGCGCCGATCCTCAACGTCCACGTCGTGTACGACAGGAAGGTACTCAAGCAGCCCTTCTTCGCCGCGCTCGGCACGCCCGTGCAGTGGGTCTTCGACCGGACCGAGGCCTCGGGGCTGCGCACCGGCCAGTACCTCGCGCTGTCGCAGTCCGCGGCCCAGGCGGAGATCGACGCGCCCGTGGCGGCGCTCAGAGAGCGCTATCTGCCGGAGCTCGAGCGCCTGCTGCCCGCCGCGCACGGCGCACAGGTGCTTGATTTCTTCGTGACCCGGGAGCGTACGGCCACCTTCGCGCCGACGCCGGGCGTCGGGCGCCTGCGCCCGGGTGCGCACACCCACGCGCCCGGCCTCCACCTGGCGGGCGCGTGGACCGCCACCGGCTGGCCCGCGACGATGGAAGGCGCTGTACGCAGCGGAATCACCGCGGCGCGGGCCATTCTGACCGCCCTCGACCGCCCTCATGACCATCTCTTCGAGGAGGCGGCGTGACGCTCGACCTGCTGGGGCCCTCGCCCCACGAACCCCGCACCGGAATCAGAGGAGAGACCGTGCCGACTGTGCCCTCGGCCGAACCGGCCGCCGTGGACGTGACTGCGCTCCTTGAGCGCGGCCGGACACTGGCCACCCCGGTGCTGCGGTCCGCGGTGGACCGTCTCGCGCCGCCCATGGACACCGTCGCCGCCTACCACTTCGGCTGGATCGACGCCGACGGCAACCCGGCCGTCGGTGACGGGGGCAAGGCCGTGCGCCCGGCGCTCGCCCTGCTGTCCGCGGAGGCCGCGGGCGCGACCCCGGAGACCGGCGTGCCCGGCGCGGTCGCCGTCGAGCTGGTGCACAACTTCTCGCTCCTGCACGACGACCTGATGGACGGCGACGAGCAGCGCCGCCACCGCGACACCGTCTGGAAGGTGCACGGGCCCGCCCAGGCGATCCTCGTCGGTGACGCCCTGTTCGCCCTCGCCAACGAGATCCTCCTGGAACTCGGCACCGTCGAGGCGGGCCGGGCGACGCGCCGTCTGACCACCGCGACCCGCGCCCTCATCGACGGCCAGGCGCAGGACATCTCCTACGAGCACCGCGAGCGGGTCACCGTCGAGGAGTGCCTGGAGATGGAGGGCAACAAGACCGGCGCCCTGCTCGCCTGCGCGGTCTCCATCGGCGCGGTGCTCGGCGGCGCCGACGACGCCACCGCCGACACCCTGGAGCGGTACGGCTACCACCTCGGACTCGCCTTCCAGGCCGTCGACGACCTGCTCGGCATCTGGGGCGACCCGGAGGCCACCGGCAAGCAGACGTGGAGCGATCTGCGCCAGCGCAAGAAGTCCCTGCCGGTGGTCGCCGCCCTCGCCGCGGGCGGCCCGGCCTCCGAACGGCTCGGCGAGCTGCTCGCCGCCGACGCCAAGAGCAACGACTTCGACAGCTTCTCCGAGGCGGAGTTCGCCGCGCGGGCCGCCCTCATCGAGGAGGCGGGCGGCCGCGAGTGGACCGCCGAGGAGGCGCGGCGGCAGCACGCCGTCGCCATCGAGGCGCTGGACGAGGTCCAGATGCCGGACCAGGTGCGGGCGCAGCTCAGCGCGCTCGCCGACTTCGTCGTCGTACGGAAGAGATGATCCCTATCGGCCCCAACTGACTCGCAGTCGCCGGCCGGTGTCCCTCCAGGGCCCCGGCCGACGGCGGACCCGGCAGACAAGAAGCACTGCGGAGAAGGGGAAGCCATGACAGCGACGACCGACGGAAGCACCGGAGCGGTGACGCCCCGGGCGGCCTCGGCCACCGGAACGACCGACACCACCCCCGCGGCGATCGGGGCGCCGGACGCCGCGGCCCGCGCCATACGACGGTCCACCGAATTCCTGTTGTCCCGCCAGGACGCCCAGGGATGGTGGAAAGGCGATCTGGCCACCAATGTGACCATGGACGCCGAGGACCTGTTGCTCCGTCAGTTCCTGGGCGTCCAGGACGAGACGACGAACCGCGCCGCCGGGCTCTTCATCCGCGGCGAACAGCGCGCCGACGGCACCTGGGCCAGCTTCCACGGCGGACCCGGCGAGCTCTCCGTCACCATCGAGGCGTATGTCGCGCTGCGCCTCGCGGGAGACGCACCCGACGAGCCGCACATGGCGAGGGCGTCCGCCTGGATCAGAGAGCAGGGCGGCGTCGCGTCCGCCCGCGTCTTCACCCGCATCTGGCTGGCCCTCTTCGGCTGGTGGAAGTGGGACGACCTGCCCGAACTGCCGCCCGAGCTGCTCTATTTCCCCAAGTGGTTCCCGCTCAACATCTATGACTTCGGGTGCTGGGCACGGCAGACGATAGTGCCGCTCACCATTGTCTCGGCCAAGCGCCCGGTGCGTCCCGCGCCCTTCCCGCTGGACGAGCTGCACGCCGATCCGCGGTTCCCCAACCCGACCAAACCGCTGGCGCCGGTGGCGAGTTGGGACGGGGTCTTCCAGCGCCTCGACAAGGCGCTGCACCTCTATCACAAGATCGCGCCGCGCGGTGTGCGCCGGGCCGCCATGAACTCCGCGGCCCGCTGGATCATCGAGCGGCAGGAGAACGACGGCTGCTGGGGCGGCATCCAGCCGCCCGCCGTGTACTCCGTCATCGCCCTGCACCTGCTCGGCTACGACCTCGACCACCCGGTGCTCAAGGCGGGCCTCGAATCCCTCGACCGGTTCGCGGTGTGGCGCGAGGACGGCGCCCGCATGATCGAGGCCTGCCAGTCGCCGGTGTGGGACACCTGCCTCGCGACGATCGCGCTCGCCGACGCCGGGGTGCCCGCCGACCATCCGCAGCTCGTGAAGGCCGCGGACTGGATGCTGGGCGAGCAGATCGTGCGGCCCGGCGACTGGTCGGTGCGCAGGCCGGGCCTGACGCCCGGGGGCTGGGCCTTCGAATTCCACAACGACAACTACCCCGACATCGACGACACCGCCGAGGTCGTCCTCGCGCTGCGCCGGGTCGAGCACCCGGACCGGGCGCGCATGGAGCACGCCATCGCGCGCGGAGTGCGCTGGAACCTCGGCATGCAGTCGAAGAACGGCGCCTGGGCCGCCTTCGACGTCGACAACACCAGCCCCTTCCCCAACCGCCTGCCGTTCTGCGACTTCGGCGAGGTCATCGACCCGCCCTCCGCCGACGTCACCGCGCACGTGGTGGAGATGGCGGCGTACGAGGGCCTGGCCGACGACCCGCGCACCCGGCGCGGCGTCGAGTGGCTGCTCGCCGAACAGGAGGCGTTCGGAGGCTGGTTCGGACGCTGGGGCGTCAACTACGTCTACGGCACCGGGTCGGTGCTGCCCGCCCTCACGGCCGTCGGGATGCCCGGCTCGCACCCGGCGATCCGGCGCGCGGTCGCCTGGCTCGAGTCGGTGCAGAACGACGACGGCGGCTGGGGCGAGGACCTGCGCTCCTACCGCGAGGAGCGGTGGATCGGCCACGGCGCCTCCACGGCGTCCCAGACCGCCTGGGCGCTGATCGGCCTGCTCGCGGCGGGGGAGCGGGACTCCACGGCGGTGGAGCGCGGCGTGCGGTGGCTCGCTCGGACCCAGCGGGACGACGGCTCCTGGGACGAGCCGTACTTCACCGGCACCGGCTTCCCCTGGGACTTCTCCATCAACTACCACCTCTACCGGCAGGTCTTCCCGCTGACGGCGCTCGGCCGGTACGTCAACGGAGAGCCGTTCGCCGGTGTCTCCGGCAAGGGGAGCTGATGCCCCCGGCCCCGGCCCGGCCGCCGGGCCCCGCACCTCTCCTCGTCGCCTGTGCGCTCGGCATCGAGCGCCTCGCCCTGCGCACCGGCGACCGGGGCGGCGCGGGCGGCCCCATGACCGTGCTGCGGACGGGCATGGGACCGCGGGCCGCCGAGCGCGCCGTCACCAAGGCGCTCGGCACGCCCGCCCTGCACGACGCCGCCGTCGTGGCCACCGGCTTCTGCGCCGGTCTCGCGCCCGGCATGCACCCCGGCGACCTGGTCGTCGCCGAGGAGACCCGGTACGAAGGCGGTCGCACCCCCTGCGTGGGCACGCCGACCCTGGTGCGGGAGCTGGGGCGCGCGCTGCCCCACCGCACGGTGCACACCGGGCCGCTCACCGGTTCCGACCACGTCGTCCGCGGCCACGAGCGCGCCGCGCTGTTCGCCACCGGCGCGATCGCGGTGGACATGGAGTCCGCCGTCACGCTGCGCAGCGCCATGGCGGCCGGTGCCCGGCCGGTTGCGGCCGTCCGGGTGGTCGTGGACGCCCCACAGCACGAACTCGTACGGATCGGCACGGTGCGCGGTGGAATATCGGCCTTCCGCGTACTCCGTGCCGTGCTTCCCGCTTTCTTCGAATGGCACCGTTCTTCGCTGCTCCCCCGGAGGTGAGCCAGATGGCCATGCCGCTGCGTCAGTCCATCAAGGTCGCGACGTACCTGATGGAACAGAAGCTCCGCAAGCGGGACAAGTTCCCGCTGATCGTCGAGTTGGAACCGCTTTTCGCTTGCAATTTGAAGTGCGAGGGCTGTGGCAAGATCCAGCACCCGGCCGGTGTGCTCAAGCAGCGCATGCCGGTGGCGCAGGCCGTGGGCGCCGTTCTCGAATCGGGCGCGCCGATGGTGTCCATCGCCGGTGGCGAGCCGCTGATGCACCCTCAGATCGATGAGATCGTGCGGCAGTTGGTGGCGAAGAAGAAGTACGTTTTCCTTTGCACCAATGCCATGTTGCTGCGCAAGAAGATGGACAAGTTCCGGCCCTCTCCCTATTTTGCGTTCGCCGTCCACATCGACGGGATGCGGGAGCGGCACGACGAGTCGGTGGCGAAGGAGGGAGTGTTCGACGAGGCGGTCGAGGCCATCAAGGAGGCCAAGCGGCGCGGCTTCCGGGTCACCACCAATTCGACGTTCTTCAACACCGACACCCCGCAGACGATCATCGAGGTCCTGAACTTCCTCAATGACGAACTCCAGGTCGACGAGATGATGCTGTCGCCCGCCTACGCCTACGAGAAGGCGCCCGACCAGGAGCACTTCCTGGGCGTGGAGCAGACTCGCGAACTGTTCAAGAAGACCTTCGCCGGCGGCAACCGGCGGCGCTGGCGGCTGAACCACTCGCCGCTGTTCCTCGACTTCCTGGAGGGCAAGGTCGACTTCCAGTGCACGGCGTGGGCGATCCCCAACTACTCGCTCTTCGGCTGGCAGCGCCCCTGCTATCTGATGAGCGACGGCTACGTCCCGACGTACCGGGAACTGATCGAGAAGACCGACTGGTCCAAGTACGGCCGCGGCAAGGACGACCGGTGCGCCAACTGCATGGCGCACTGCGGCTACGAGCCCACGGCCGTGCTCGCCACCATGGGCTCCCTCAAGGAGTCCCTGCGGGCCATGCGCGAGACCGTCGCCGGCAACCGCGGGTGACGTCGTGAGTGGGGGAACGCCCGTCGCCCTGGGCCTCCCGGAGCTGCCGGTCCGGCCGGTCGCCGAGCGCAGGATCGCTCGGCGCATCGAGGTCGGGCCGGTGGCGATCGGGGGCGGCGCGCCGGTGTCGGTGCAGTCGATGACGACGACGCGTACGTCGGACATCGGGGCGACGTTGCAGCAGATCGCGGAGTTGACGGCGTCGGGTTGTCAGATCGTGCGGGTGGCGTGTCCGACGCAGGACGACGCGGACGCGTTGGCGACGATCGCGCGGAAGTCGCAGATTCCAGTGATCGCGGATATTCACTTCCAGCCGAAGTATGTGTTCGCGGCGATCGAGGCGGGGTGTGCGGCGGTCCGGGTGAATCCGGGGAACATCAAGCAGTTCGACGACAAGGTCAGGGAGAT
>NZ_WPNZ01000010.1 GCF_009755605.1 Streptomyces typhae | reverse complement strand
TCATCTCGGGGTTGCAGCGGAAGATGACCAAGCAGGGCAACGCGTGGGCGATCGCGACGGTGGAGGACCTCGCCGGTTCCATCGAGTGCATGTTCTTCCCGGCGACGTATCAGCTGGTGTCGACGCAACTGGTCGAGGACGCGGTGGTGTTCGTCAAGGGCCGGCTCGACAAGCGTGAGGACGTGCCCCGCCTCGTCGCCATGGAGATGCAGGTCCCCGACCTGTCCAACGCCGGGACCAACGCCCCCGTCCTGATCACCATCCCGACGGTGAAGGTGAGCCCGCCGATGGTCACCCGCCTCGGCGAGATCCTCAGCCACCACCGCGGCAACAGCGAGGTGCGGATCAAGCTCCAGGGCGCCCAGAAGACCACTGTGCTCCGGCTCGACCGGCACCGGGTGAAGCCCGACCCGGCGCTCTTCGGCGACCTCAAGGTGCTGCTCGGCCCGTCCTGCCTGGCGGGCTGAACCTCCGGAGCGCGGCGCGGCTCAGGGGCGCACCCGATGCGGGTGCGCCCCTGAGGTGTATCCGTACTCGCGTCAGTTGTGGCCGAAGCGACGCTGGTGCTTACGGGCAACATCCGCAGGGCTGCCCTGGGCCTGGGCCTGCGGCTGGGCCTGCGCCTCCATGGCAGACTTCTGGGCCTCCTCCTGGCCGCGCTCGGCGGCCTGGGCGCCCTTCTGCTGCTGGTTGCGGTCGCGATTCTTGTTCTTGGCCATGGTGATCTTCCTCCTGAGGGGGATCCGGGGGCCATGACGCGATCAGACTCACATAAGTGTGCGAATGGTGCATTTCGGATAATTACCGTGAGTCATCAGGCCTGTCGGCGGGTACAGAGCCGATACGCCACGCCGAAGATCGAGTTCGGGCCGTTAACCTCCCCGAGGTCGGGCAGACTCGAAGGAAACCCGAAGTAACCTCCAGGATCCGCCGGATCTCCCGATCCTTTGAATCTCCAGGTCCCCGCCCGGGATCTGTGGGACCTTCGGGCACCTTCAGGAATCCAGGGAAAGAGGGTGGATCGCGTGGACCGCTGCATCGTCCTGGTGGACGCCGGGTATCTGCTGGGAGCCGCCGCGAGCCTCCTCGCGGGAGAGCCGTCCCGGTCCAGGATCACCGTCGATCACGCCGCCCTGATCCAGGGCCTGCGCGAGCGCGCCGAGTCCGACACCGAGCGCCCCCTGCTGCGGATCTACTGGTTCGACGGCGCCCCCGACCGCGTACCCCAGCCGGAGCACCGCAGACTGCGCGTGATGCCCCGCGTCACCGTCCGCCTGGGCGCCCTGACCCGCAGCGACGGACGCTGGGCGCAGAAGGGCGTGGACGCCGCCATGCACGCCGAGCTGACCGAGCTGGCCCGCAACCGCGCCTGTTCCGACGTCGTCCTCGTCACCGGTGACGGCGATCTGCTGCCCGGCATGATGGCCGCCAAGGAACACGGCGTCGCCGTCCACCTCTGGGCCGTGCAGGCCGCCGACGGCGACTACAACCAGTCCGAGGACCTGGTCGCCGAGGCCGACGAGCGCCGCGTCCTGGACCGCACCTGGATCACCAAGGCCGTCCAGGCCAAGGAGCTGACCGGGGTCTGCGCGCCGACGCCCGCCCCGCGCCCGGAGATCGCCGCGATCCTCTCCGCGCCGCTGCCCGAGTCCGCGCTCGCCACCGGCGCCGACCAGGCCCGCCCGCCCGCGCCCCCGCACCACCCGGCCACCGCGTCCCCCGGGCAGCAGAACGGCGAGCGGATCCCGGCCGCCAAGGGCGTGCCCACCCCCAAGGACCTGGCGGCGCTGCGCGGCCCCGGCGCGCAGCCCGCGAAGGAACCGGCGAACGCGACCCTGCGCTGGTCCTCCGACAAGGGCTGGGTGGACCGCCCCGGCACGCCCACCGAGCCCCCCGAGGCCGCGGCCCTGCCCACCCTCGCCCAGCTCACCACGGCCGAGCAGCGCTGGGCCGACCGGGAGGAGGACATCACCACCGTCGGCGGCGACCCCTTCGAGGTCGGCCAGGTCTTCGCCCGCCGCTGGCTGGGTCGCCTGCCCGAGCAGCACAACCTCCACAAGCTCGCCACGATGTACCCGCGCATCCCGCACCGCGTGGACGGCGAACTGCTCCGGTACGCGGCCCGCTTCGGCCTCCTCGCCCACAAGGACGACCAGATCGACGAGCACGACCGGTACGCGATCCGGGCGGGCTTCTGGCGCGAGATCGATGTGCGGACCGCCGCCGAGCACGGCCCGATGGGGGAGTGAGGGGGCGCGACGGCGGCCCCGGGCGCCATACCGGACATCGGACCCCGTAGTCTCGTCCTTCGTGAGTACGCGCGCGACAGGGGCGGTCCGGCAAGGGCTCCGGCAGGGATACGGCAGCGATGCCGTCTGCGTGGTGCGCGACCTCGTCAAGGTCTATCCCGCCGCCCGCGGCCGCCGCGGCAGGCCCGCGACGCCCGAGGTGCGGGCCAGCGACGGCCTCGGCATCGAGGTCGGCCGCGGTGAGATCTTCGGCCTCCTCGGGCCCAACGGTGCCGGCAAGTCCACCCTCGTACGCCAGCTCACCGGCCTGATGCGGCCCGACAGCGGCAGCGTGCGCGTGCTCGGCCACGACATCGTGCGCCACCCCGAGCGGGCCGCACGGCTGCTCGCCTACCTGGGGCAGGAGTCCACCGCCCTGGACGAGCTCACCGTCTCCCTCGCCGTCGAGACGACCGCGCGCCTGCGCGGGCTCGACGCCGCCCGCGCGCGGACCGAGCGCGACGACGTCCTCGCGGAGCTCGGCCTCACCGACCTGGCGGGACGGCCCCTGAAGAAGCTCTCCGGCGGGCAGCGCAGGCTCGCCTGCTTCGCCACCGCCCTGGTGGGGGAGCGGCAGCTGCTCGTGCTCGACGAGCCGACCACCGGCATGGACCCGGTGGCGCGGCGCGCCGTGTGGGGCGCGGTCGACCGGCGTCGGGCCGAGCGCGGTACGACGGTCCTGCTCGTCACCCACAACGTCATCGAGGCCGAGACGGTGCTCGACCGGGTCGCCGTGCTCGACCACGGCCGGGTCATCGCCTGCGACACTCCCGGCGGGCTCAAGGAGCAGGTCGCCGGGGAGGTCCGGGTCGAGCTGATGTGGCGCGAGCGGGCGCCCGTCGACGTGCCGGAGGTCGCCGCGCTGCGGTCCTCGGCTGTCGAGTCCGGGCGCAAGTGGACGCTGCGGCTCGCGCCTGAGGAGGCTCGGGCGGCCGTCGCCGCGGTTACTGGCGGGGGCGCCTTTGCCGCCCTGGACGATTTCACTCTGGCCACTCCCAGCCTGGAGGATGTTTATCTTGCCCTTGGCGGGCGCGGTGGAGATGGGCTGGTGAAGGTGTGATCGGTTCCGGCTCTGGTGCTGGTTCTGGCTACGGTTCTGGCTCCGGTTCTGGCTCTGGCTTCGGTTGTGGTGGGTTTTTCTGTGCCGCCGCTGCGCGGCGGATGTCTCCCACCCGCCCACCCGTTGCCCGGAACCGGGACGGCGGAGTACGGACGGTGCGGGCGGGGCTCGGCCTTGCGGGGCGGGGCGGCTGTGTCCGTCCGGTCGGCCTTGCGGGGCAGGGTGGCCGTGTGGCTCATGGGTGTGCTCCGTGTCAGCCCATGCGTAAGCGTCAGGACGTCGGCAGGAAGGTTGTCCGTTGAGTGCCGTTCCCCTGGAAGCCGTCGTGCGCGCCGAGGAGGGTGCCGTGCGGGTGCCGGACGCCGCGGCGCCGCTCGGGGCGCGGGCGCGGCTCCTGCCGGCCCTGGCCGCGGTCTACCGGGCGCAGCTGTCCCGCGCCCGGGTGGCGCGGATCCCGCTGCTCTTCGTCGCCACGTTCCAGTCCGTCGGGATCATGATCCTGATGCGGGGCGTGGTGGACGGCGGCGGTGAGGCGCACGCCGTCGTGGCCGGTTCCTCCGTCCTCGTGGTCGCGTTCGTCGCGCTGAACCTGCTCGCCCAGTACTTCGGCCAGCTCCGCGGCGACGGCGGCCTCGACCACTACGCCACCCTGCCGGTGCCGCCCGCCGCCGTCGTCCTCGGCGCCGCCGCCGCGTACGCGTCCTTCACGGTGCCCGGCACCATCGTCACGGCCGTCGTCGGCTGCGGTCTCTTCGGGCTCCCGCTGACTCACCTGTGGGTGCTAGCCGCGGTGATCCCGCTCTCCGGCGCCGCGCTCGCCGGGCTCGGTGCGGCGCTCGGCCTGCTCGCGCCGCGGCCCGAACTGGCCACCCTGCTCGGGCAGATGGGCATGTCCGCGGCGCTGCTGCTGGGTGTGCTCCCGGCCGAGCGGATGCCGGAGCTGCTGCAGTACGCGCGCGACCTGCTGCCGTCCACGTACGGCGTGGAGGCCCTCGCCCGCACCTTCGGTCCCGACCCCGACTGGGGCGCGGTCGCCCTCGACCTCGCGGTGTGCGCGGGCGTCGGCGTCGCCTCGCTGGCCGTCGCCACCTGGGCCTACCGGCGGGCGGCCGTCCGCTGACCCGGATCCGCCGTCCGGTGGCGCGGCGCACAGGCGGAGCTGGCACCATGTGTGCGTGACCGCACCGCTTAACCCTCCCCAGCCACCGCACGGCAAGCCCGACGACAGCGACCCGTGGCAGGAACCCGCGCGGGCCGCGGGGCCCGTGCCCGAGCAGGCGCACGAGGAGGACGGCCCCGGCATGAGGACCGAGCTGCGGGACGCCGCGGTGATCGCGGTCGCGGTGGCCGCCTCCGGCGTGCTGCTCGGGCTCCTGTGGCTGTGGCTGGCGCCGCGCGTGCCGCTGATCGCCGACGACAAGGCGGTGTTCCTCAAGGACACCGAGGGCGAGCAGGCCATCGGGGTCGACGGAACGTTCACGCTGCTCGGGCTCGCGTTCGGGGTCGTCGCCGCGCTCGTGGTGTTCCTGGTGCGCAGGCGCGGCGGCATCCCGCTCGTCGTGGGTCTCGCGGCGGGCTCCCTGCTCGGCGCCGTGCTCGCCTGGAAGGTGGGCGTGTGGGCCGGGCCCGAGACGGACGTGGTGGCGCACGCCAAGTCCGTGGGGCAGGGCGTCGTCTTCGACGCGCCCATGGAGCTGAAGGCCAAGGGTGTGCTGCTCGCGTGGCCGGTCGCCGCCATGGTGGTCCAGCTGGCCCTGACGGGCCTCTTCGGGCCGAGGGACCCCGAGCCCCTCTCCTCGTACGACGACGGCTACCGCGACCCGTACGGAGCACCGGAGCGGTAGCCGCCACCTGTCCCGGCGGGCTCGGGGGCCTCAGGCAGGGCGTCTGCCGTGGTTGGCCTTGCCCTTTTTGATCCGCCACTTCCGCTTGCGCGTCTTCTTCGACATGGGAGTGGTCCTAGTCGAGGACCGGGGTCCCGTCGAGGGTTCATTCACGCCCGATCGGCGCGAGCACCGCGCCGGTGAGCGCCGCCAGGTCGGCGGGGGACAGCTCCACCTCCAGGCCGCGGCGGCCCGCCGAGACACAGATCGTCGCGTGGCCGTCGGCCGAGTCGTCGAGGACCGTGCGGAGCTGCTTGCGCTGGCCGAGGGGTGAGATGCCGCCGCGGACGTAGCCGGTGGTGCGCTCGGCCGCGGCCGGGTCCGCCATCGTCGCGCGCTTGCCGCCCACCGCCGTGGCCAGGGCCTTCAGGTTCAGCGTCCCGGCCACCGGCACGACCGCCACGGTCAGCTCCCCGTCGACGTCGGCGACCAGTGTCTTGAAGACCCGGTCCGGCGAGACGCCCATCGCCTCCGCGGCCTCCTGGCCGTAGCTGGGGTGCGCGGGGTCGTGGTCGTAGGAGTGCAGGGTGAAGGCGGTGCCCGCGCGGGTCAGGGCGACCGTCGCGGGAGTGCCGCCCGCCTGCGTCTTCTTCTGCTTCTTCGCCACGCTGCTCGTCACTTCCCGGCTTCGTAGGTCGGTTCTTCCTGGCCCGGTGGGTCGGTTCTTCCCGGCCCGGTGGGTCGGTTCTTCCCGGTCCGGTGAGTCAGTTCATCCCGGTCCGGTGGGGCAGTTCTTCCCGGCCCGGTGGGGTCGCTCGGCGCTGCCTCGTGGGTCGGTCGGGGCCGCCTCACGTATCAGTTGAGGCCGCCTCACGTATCAGTTGAGGCTGGTCGTGCCGCGCGTCAGTTCCGTCGCGGGCAACGACGGCAGATTGCGGATGATCGCGGTCTCGGCGCGCAGCACGGTCAGCTCGTCGCGCAGCCGGGAAGCGGTGTCGTCCGCTTCGAGGAGCCGCTGCTTGGTGGGGGTGTCGAGGACGGCGGCGGCCGCGACCAGGTACGACACCACCGACGGGTCGTCGGGCAGCTCGGTGCCCGACGACAAGGAGCGCTCCCGGGCGCCCGCGAGCCGCTTCTGGTACGAGCGGAAGGCCCGCAGCACGCCCTCGGCGAGTGCGCCCGCCTCCTCGCCCGGCTTCTCCTCCAGCGGTTCGAGTTCGGCGGTCAGGAACGGTCCCGAGGCGTCCACCGAGCGTAGCCGGACCCGGGTGGTGCCGGTGGCGAGGACCTCGAAGCCGCCGTCCTCGCGCTCACGGATGGTCGCCGCGTCCGCGACGCAGCCCACCTCGTGGAAGGCGCGCAGCGGGTCGTCGCCGAAGCCGGCGGCGGGCCCCTGTGCGGGCTGCGCGGTCTGGTCGGGGAGGCCTGGGGCGCTCGGCGCGACCTCCCTGCCGTCCCGGATCGCCACCACGGCGAACTGCCGCTGCTCCTCGTCGGGAACCTTCAGGAGTTCGCGCATCATGGCGCGATAGCGCTCCTCGAAGATGTTCAGGGGCAGCACCAGCCCCGGGAACAGCACCGAGTTGAGCGGGAAGAGCGGAAGCCGGACGGTCGTCACGATCCGAAAGCCTAACGGCCGCCGGGACTCCCGCCGTCCGCCCGCCCGCGCCGGTCCCGCAGCGGTGTCCGCGCGGCCACCTCTATCCGCACCCCGTCCCGCAGCTCCAGGAACTGTCCGAGGGGGTCGTCGGAGAGCCGGTCCCAGGGGAACGACGTCGCGTACGGGCCGATCAGGCGGAGCTGGTCGAGCGCGTCGTGCCAGCGTTCGAGCCGGATCAGGACATGGGTGAGGAGGTTGCGGACCTCGGCGGGCCAGGGGTCGCAGGCCGCGTACTCGCCGGACAGCGCGATCGCCAGGTCGGCCGCCTTGTCCAGGCGCTCCCGCGGCAGGTTCCCGGCCGCGCTGGTCAGATAGGCGAACGCCGCCCGCACCGGCAGGGCCTGTATCAGCGATCCCGGCAGGGCGTCCGCCGCCGCCCGCTCGGCGAAGGCGAAGCACTCGGTGTGCGAGCCGTACCAGTTCGCCGACAGGTACATCAGGGCCGAGGCGTGGCAGCCGTAGTGGTACGAGGAGCGGCGCACCGCCTGGGCCCACAGCTCCTCGAACTCCGTGTGCGAGGCGTGCGTGCCGCGGGCGTGGTCCAGCGCGATGCGCCACGGCACCGGGTCCCTGGGGTCGGCCTCGGCGGCGGCGGTGAGCAGCGGGCTCGCCTCGCGCAGCAGGTCCGCGCGGGCGGGCGACTCCCAGCCGCGGACCACCGCGAGCTCGGCCTTGAGCAGGAGCGCGTCCGGGTCGTGCGGGGCGGTGGAGAGCCAGTCGTCGAACCACTCGGCGCGGGAGCGGGCGAACGCGGCGAGGCGCGTCGCGTACCGGTCGCGGTTCTCCCACTCGGCGGCCTCGCGGGTGGTGGCGAGGAGCTTGGCCGCCGGGCCGTGGTCGCCGCGGCCCGCGGCGACGAGGGCCGGGCCCAGGCGGTCGTCCGGCACGTCGAGCAGCACCTCGTCGTCCGGGGGGAGGCCGGCGGCCAGGCGCGGGGTGTGCCGCACCATGCGGGCGGTACGGATCAGGGCGCGCAGGAGCGGCATCTGGCTTCCCCCTTCACGCCCGGGTTGCGTTCGTCGTCCGTTCGTGGTCCGGGAACGGTGCGGTGCTGCGCTGCACTCGCTGCACTGTGCAGTGCGGTTTGGTGCGGTGCGGTGCGGTGCGGTGCTGTTGCTGGTCGCGTGTGTTGACGGGTGGGTGGGGGCGATGGTTGTCCTGCGCTTGGTAACGGTTCGGCTGCGAACGGTTCGGCTGCGATGGACTGATGGGGCTTCGCCCCTTTCCCCCTGTCGGCCTTCGGCCTCGTCCTCAAACGCCGGACGGGCTGAAACATGTCGGCGCGGGCCCGAAGGGTGCTCGGCGCTGCCCGAAGGGTGCCTGGCACGGCCCGGAACCCGTCAGGACCTGCGCAGCAGTCGTGTCGCCCCCGCCGCCACCGTCGTCGCCAGGATCCAGCCGCTGAGGATCAGGCACGCCGCCAGCCACTGCCAGCCGCCGCGGAGCTGCCAGTAGGTGTCCTGGCCGAGGTTGATGACGGGCAGCAGCAGGTCGAGGGCGAAGAGGGAAGGGTTCCAGTTGGGGTGTTCGCCGGGTTTGAGGGGAGGGTGGTCCGCCCGGGAGAAGGCGACGGCGCTGACCGCCCACAGGACCGCCATCCACAGCGCGGCCCGGCCGGGGCGGTAGCCGTAGGCGACCGTCCAGTCCTGCGCGTACCCCCACAGCTTGGCCGCCGGGGGGAGCGTCTCGCGGCGGCGGCGCTGCTTGGCGAGCAGCACCTCGCGGGCGTCGGCGTCCTCCCCGCCGTTGCGCAGGACGGTGGCGAGCTTCTCGTAAGGCTCGGGGTTGTACTCGGCGGTGGCCGCCGTCACCCACTGCAACCGCCGCGACAGCGGGAAGCTGCCCTGCGGGATCAGGTTCTCGTACGTGAAGCCGCCCATCTGGAGGGCGCCCGGCCCCGGCCAGCTCGACGCCCGGTCCATCAGGTTGACCACCCGGGCGCCGGACAGGACGATCTTCCCGCGCCGGGGCGCCTCGGAGAGGAAGCGCAGCTCGGGCGTCTGGACGCGGCGCAGCGACACCTCCTGGTCGCTCTGGAGGACGAATCGGGCCTGGCCGAAATCCACCGCGTCGCCGAAGCGCCCGTCGTCGAGCCGGACGCCGCCCTCGCACTCGAAGCGCTGCACCCGGGTCCCGCGCGCGGGCGTCGTGCCGCTGGTCTGCGGCGGATTGCCGACGCCAGCCGGGGTCAGATAGAGCGTGCGCTCGACGGTGAGCTGGGGGGCGTTCAGGGCGCGGCGGCCGTAGGGGTTGGCGAGGCGGCTGCCGCGCAGGCTCAGGCTGACGCCGACCTTGGCGCCGCGCAGGCTCAGCTCGCCGTGCGACTCCAGCATCTCGGCCTGGAGGTCCTGGCCGACCGTCATGCCGTCGCCCATGATCGAGCGGGCGCGCCGGTCGCGGTAGACGACGGCCTGGTTGAGCAGCAGGTCCGTGCCGATGTGGGCGTCCGTGAGCCGCATGCCGTTGTGGATGCGGCAGCGCGGCAGATGCAGATCACCCTCGGTGTGCAGGCGGGCCGCCTCCAGGCGCGGGATGGAGCAGTCGACCATCCGCAGCGTGGTGAAGCGCGCCTCGGGCAGCAGCACCTCCTTCTCGAAGCGGCAGCCCTTCAGCTCCGTGTACGGCACGACCGTGCCGCCCGCCAGGTCCAGCACGTCCGTGATCTGCACCCCGGCGAGCTTCAGGGCCGACACCCGCCCCGACAGCGCGGGCGGCCCGTCCAGGAGCAGCCAGCACACGATCCGCGCCCGCACGCTCCGCTCGGGGCCCCAGGGGTGGCCGCCGTGCGGGTCGTCCACGGCGGTGTCCCCTGACCTGAGGTCGTACACGCTGCCGTTGCGGAACGCCTGCCACATGCCGATCTCCGCGGCGGTCAGCCCGTCCGGCGGGTCCCCGATGCCGGTGTCGTCGACCACTGCTGATGTCCTCCCGTTGACCGTCCGCGGTGCGCGCATGCCTCGTACACCTGTTCATGCCCGCTGTGTGACCGCCTGAACGCTAGTGGTGAACGCGGGCTCCCGTTAATTCGCAGGCCAGTCCACCCGCGTCCGTGCGACGCGTATCAGCCATTGATACGGGCGACCGGCCGTGTTCGGCGGTCTGCGAGAATTGGCCATGTGATCTCTCGAATCGATCTGCGCGGCGATGCCCTCACGGAGTTTCCGTCGGGTTCCGCTCTGCGCGCCCTGCTGCCCCGTGCCGACTTCGACGTCGCGGCCGCCCTGGAGAAGGTGCGGCCGATCTGCGAGGACGTGCATCATCGTGGCGACGCGGCGCTGATCGAGTACGCGGAGAAGTTCGACGGGGTGAAGCTGGAGCGGGTCCGGGTGCCCGCCGCCGCCCTCGCCGAGGCCCTCGAAGGCCTCGACCCGGACGTCCGCGCGGCCCTGGAGGAGTCCGTCCGCCGCGCCCGCGCCGTCCACCGCGCCCAGCGCCGCACCCCGCACACTACGCAGGTCGTCCCCGGCGGCTCCGTCACCGAGAAGTGGGTGCCGGTCGAGCGCGTCGGTCTGTACGCGCCGGGCGGGCGCTCCGTCTACCCCTCCTCCGTGATCATGAACGCGGTGCCCGCGCAGGAGGCCGGTGTCCCCTCCATGGCGCTCGCGTCCCCGCCGCAGGCCGACTGCGGGGGCCTGCCGCACCCGACGATCCTCGCGGCCTGCGCGCTGCTCGGTATCGACGAGGTGTACGCGGTCGGCGGCGCCCAGGCCGTCGCGATGTTCGCGTACGGCACGGCCGAGTGCGCCCCCGCCAACATGGTCACGGGCCCCGGCAACATCTGGGTCGCCGCCGCCAAGCGCTACTTCACGGGTCGCATCGGCATCGACACCGAGGCCGGGCCCACCGAGATCGCGGTCCTCGCCGACGACACCGCCGACCCGGCGCACGTCGCCGCCGACCTGATCAGCCAGGCCGAGCACGACCCGCTGGCCGCCGCCGTCCTGGTCACGGACTCCGCCGCCCTCGCCGACGCCGTCGCCGAGGAGCTGGAACCGCAGGTCGCCGCCACCAAGCACGTCGAGGACCGGATCGCCCCCGCCCTCGCGGGCAGGCAGTCCGCGATCGTGCTCGTCGACAGCCTGGAGGAGGGCCTGCGCGTCGTCGACGCGTACGGCGCCGAGCACCTGGAGATCCAGACCCGGGACGCCGCCGCGCTCGCCGAGCGGGTCACGAACGCGGGCGCGATCTTCGTGGGCCCCTGGGCGCCGGTCTCCCTCGGCGACTACTGCGCGGGCTCCAACCACGTGCTGCCGACGGGCGGCTGCGCGTGCCACTCCTCGGGCCTGTCCGTCCAGTCCTTCCTGCGCGGCATCCACATCGTGGACTACACCCGCGAGGCCCTCGCCGACGTCGCCCACCACGTGGTGACCCTCGCGGAGGCGGAGGACCTGCCCGCGCACGGCGCGGCCGTCAAGGCGAGGTTCGGCTGGAAGCTGCCGGAGCTGCCGGAGCTGCCGGAGGTGCCGGGCCAGTGAGCGACACAGGACCGGAGAAGAGCAGCGCGCCCGGGAGCGACACCGGACCGGGGAGGAACGGCGCGCCCGGCAGCGAGACCGGACCGGGGAGGAACAGCGCGCCCGGGACCGACCTCGGGATCGACGACCTGCCCGTCCGCGACGAGCTGCGCGGCAAGTCCCCCTACGGGGCGCCCCAGCTCGACGTACCCGTACGCCTGAACACCAACGAGAACCCCTACCCGCTCCCCGAGCCGCTCGTCGAACGGATCGCCGAGCGCGTGCGCGAGGCCGCCCGTGACCTGAACCGCTACCCCGACCGGGAGGCGGTGGAGCTGCGCACACGGCTCGCCGAGTATCTGACGCGAACCGGCAGCCACGAGGTCACGCTCACCAACGTGTGGGCGGCCAACGGCTCCAACGAGGTCATCCAGCAGCTCCTGCAGACCTTCGGCGGCCCCGGCCGCACCGCGATCGGCTTCGAACCCTCGTACTCGATGCACGCCCTGATCGCGCGCGGCACGGGCACGGGCTGGATCTCCGGACCCCGGCGCGACGACTTCACCATCGACACCGAGGCGGCCATCGCGGCTGTCGCGGAGCACGCCCCGGACGTCGTCTTCATCACCACGCCCAACAACCCCACGGGCAACGCGGTCTCGGCGGACACGGTGGTCTCGCTGTACGACGCCGCGCAGGCCGCCAAGCCGTCCGTCGTGGTCGTCGACGAGGCGTACGTGGAGTTCAGCCACGGCGAGTCGCTGCTCCCGCTCCTCGCGGGCCGGCCGCACCTCGTCGTCTCGCGCACCATGTCCAAGGCCTTTGGCGCGGCCGGACTGCGCCTCGGCTATCTCGCCGCGCACCCGGCGGTCGTCGACGCCGTCCAGCTGGTGCGCCTTCCGTACCACCTTTCGGCCGTCACCCAGGCCACCGCCCTCGCCGCCCTGGAGCACACCGATACGCTCCTGGGCTACGTGGAGCGCCTCAAGGCCGAGCGCGACCGCCTGGTCGGCGAGTTGCGGGCACTCGGCTACGAGGTGACCGAGTCGGACGCCAACTTCGTACAGTTCGGGCGGTTCGCCGACGCCCACGGGACCTGGCGGAAGATCCTCGACCGGGGCGTCCTGGTCCGGGACAACGGAGTGCCGGGGTGGCTGCGCGTCACCGCGGGAACCCCCGCCGAAAACGACGCGTTCCTCGATGCGGTACGCGCACTGAAGAAGGAGCAGGACGCATGAGCCGCGTAGGCAGGGTCGAGCGGACCACCAAGGAGACATCGGTCGTCGTCGAGATCGACCTCGACGGCACCGGCAAGGTCGATGTGGCGACCGGAGTCGGCTTCTACGACCACATGCTGGACCAGCTCGGCCGGCACGGCCTGTTCGACCTCACGGTCAAGACCGACGGCGATCTGCACATCGACACGCACCACACGATCGAGGACACCGCCCTGGCCCTCGGCGCCGCCTTCAGGCAGGCGCTCGGCGACAAGGTCGGCATCTACCGCTTCGGCAACTGCACGGTGCCGCTCGACGAGTCGCTCGCCCAGGTGACCGTCGACCTCTCGGGGCGCCCCTACCTGGTGCACACCGAGCCCGAGAACATGGCGCCGATGATCGGTACGTACGACACGACGATGACCCGGCACATCTTCGAGTCCTTCGTGGCGCAGGCCCAGATCGCGCTGCACATCCACGTGCCCTACGGCCGCAACGCCCACCACATCGTGGAGTGCCAGTTCAAGGCCCTGGCCCGCGCGCTGCGGTACGCCGCCGAGCGCGACCCGCGCGCGGTCGGCATCCTCCCCTCCACGAAGGGCGCGCTCTAGCCATGAACGGCATCTCCACCCTGCTGCTCTTCGTGGGGCTCTTCCTGCTCGGCGGCGTCTACTCCTTCGCCAAGCAGAAGCAGTCCAAGAGCGTCATCACGCTGCTCTCGGTCGCCGCCGGGATGTGCCTGATCGCGGGCATCGTCCGCCTGGAGGTGTGGAATTGAGCACCTCCGGCTCCTCGCACTCCTCCAGAGCCGCGAAGAAGGTCGTCGTCCTCGACTACGGCTTCGGCAACGTCCGCTCGGCCGAGCGCGCCCTCGCGCGCGCGGGCGCCGACGTGGAGATCACCAGTGACTTCGACGCGGCCATGAACGCCGACGGACTCCTCGTCCCGGGAGTCGGCGCCTTCGCCGCCTGCATGCAGGGGCTCAAGGACGCGCGCGGCGACTGGATCGTCGGCCGCCGCCTGTCCGGGGGGCGCCCCGTCATGGGGATCTGCGTCGGCATGCAGATCCTCTTCGCACGCGGCATCGAGCACGGCGTCGAGACCGAGGGCCTGGACGAGTGGCCCGGCTCCGTCGAGCCCCTCAAGGCCGACATCGTGCCCCACATGGGCTGGAACACGGTGACCGCGCCCGCCGACTCCGAACTGTTCAAGGGCCTCGACCCGGACGAGCGCTACTACTTCGTGCACTCGTACGCGGTCCACGACTGGTCCCTCGAGACGGCGAACCCCGTCATGCGCGCCCCCAAGGTCACCTGGTCCACGCACGGCGAGCCCTTCGTCGCGGCCGTCGAGAACGGCGCCCTGTGGGCCACCCAGTTCCACCCCGAGAAGTCCGGCGACGCCGGCGCCCAGCTCCTCACCAACTGGATCGGAACCCTGTGAGCACCCTCGAACTCCTTCCCGCCGTCGACGTCCGCGACGGCCAGGCCGTACGCCTCGTCCACGGCGAGTCCGGCTCGGAGACCTCCTACGGCTCCCCGCTGGAGGCGGCCCTCGCCTGGCAGCGGTCGGGCGCCGAGTGGCTGCACCTGGTCGATCTGGACGCCGCGTTCGGCACCGGCGACAATCGCGCCCTGATCGCCGAGGTCACGGCCGCCATGGACATCAAGGTGGAGCTGTCCGGCGGTATCCGCGACGATGACACCCTCGCCGCGGCCCTCGCCACCGGCTGCACCCGCGTCAACCTCGGCACCGCGGCCCTGGAGACCCCCGAGTGGGTCGCCAAGGTCATCGCCGAGCACGGCGACAAGATCGCGGTCGGCCTCGACGTGCGCGGCACCACGCTGCGCGGCCGCGGCTGGACCCGTGACGGCGGCGACCTGTACGAGACCCTGGAGCGCCTCAACGCCGAGGGCTGCGCGCGCTACGTGGTCACCGACATCGCCAAGGACGGCACCCTCCAGGGCCCGAACCTGGAACTCCTGCGGAACGTGTGCGCGGCCACGGACCGCCCGGTCGTCGCCTCCGGCGGCGTCTCGTCCCTGGACGACCTGCGGGCCATCGCCGAGCTCGTGCCGCAGGGCGTGGAGGGCGCGATCGTGGGCAAGGCGCTGTACGCCGAGGCGTTCACGCTGGAAGCGGCTCTCGAGGCAGTGCGATCATGAGCGGCGGCGTACAGCGGGTGCAGAGCGGCAGCCCCTGGGAGGACGCCTTCGGCTTCTCCCGGGCCGTCGCGGCGGGCGACCGGGTCGTCGTCGGGGGCACCACCTCCTTCCAGGGCGACATCCTGTACGGCGAGGGCGACCCCTACGAGCAGGCGCGGGTGGCCCTGGCCAACGCGCTGGCGGCGATCGCCGAGTTCGGGCTCGGCCCCGAGTCCGTGATCGCCGTTCGGCTGCTCCTCACCCACGCGCGCGACGTCGACGACGTGGGCCGGGCGCACAAGGAGGTCTTCGACTCCGTGCGGCCCGTGATGACCATGGCGGTCGTCTCCGGGTTCGTCGACTCGCGCATCCTGGTCGAAGTGGAGCTGGAAGCCTTCCGAGGAGACCTCGCATGACGCTGGCCGTGCGGGTCATCCCCTGCCTCGACGTCGACAACGGCCGGGTCGTCAAGGGCGTCAACTTCCAGAACCTGCGCGACGCGGGCGACCCCGTCGAGATGGCGAAGGTGTACGACGCCGAGGGCGCCGACGAGCTGACGTTCCTGGACATCACCGCGTCCTCCGGCGACCGCGAGACGACGTACGACGTGGTGCGCCGCACCGCCGAGCAGGTCTTCATCCCGCTCACCGTCGGCGGCGGCGTCCGCACGGCCGACGACGTCGACAAGCTGCTGCGCGCGGGCGCCGACAAGGTGGGCGTGAACACCGCGGCCATCGCACGCCCCGACCTGATCCGGGAGATCGCGGAGCGCTTCGGACGGCAGGTCCTGGTCCTCTCCGTGGACGCCCGGCGCACGCCCGGCTCCTCGTCGGGTTTCGAGGTCACCACCCACGGCGGCCGGAAGTCGGCCGGGATCGACGCCGTCGAGTGGGCGCACCGGGCGGCCGAGCTCGGCGCCGGTGAGATCCTGCTCAACTCGATGGACGCCGACGGCACGAAGGACGGCTACGACATCGAGATGATCGAAGCCGTCCGCAAGCACGTCACGGTCCCCGTCATCGCCTCGGGCGGCGCGGGCCGCCTCGCCCACTTCCCGCCCGCCGTCGCAGCGGGCGCGGACGCGGTGCTCGCGGCTTCCGTCTTCCACTTCGGCGATCTGCGCATCGGCGAGGTGAAGGGGGCGTTGCGGGGGGCGGGGAGTCCTGTGCGGTAGGCCTCCGGCACGGTTCGCGGAGGGGTGGGGCCCCGGTTCACCTTGCGGTGGCCGGGGCCTGGCCTTTTGCGCAGGCGGCAGCTGGACTGGAGAGACGCCGAGCACAGTCTCGTCCAGGGACATCGGGCGCGCAGCGCGGCGGCGGACGTGAGCCCTGGTGGGGGTGTGGCGGCTGCGGGGCGTGCGGATGCGCGGAGCGGGCGCGGAGCCCATGCTGGAGGTGACCGACGAAAGCAAGGAGGCCGGCTATGTCTGTGATGGACAAGCTGAAGCAGATGCTCAAGGGTCACGAGGACCAGGCCGGGAAGGGCGTCGACAAGGCCGGTGACTTTGTCGACGACAAGACCCAGGGCAAGTACAGCAGCCAGGTCGACACCGCTCAGGACAAGCTGAAGGACCAGTTCGGCAGGGACCAGGACCAGCCGCCCCGGTAGGCGTACCGGCTGCCCCGGCAGGCGTACCAGCCGCCCCGGAGGTGACCGGGCAGGCGCACCTGCCCTCGGTGCACCTCGGTGCACCTCGTGCACCTCGGTGCACCTCGCGCCCGCCGTGGCAGACCGCCGACGCCGACATCGGCACCCGACGAGCGGCCCCGCGGCCGCTCCCCGCTCCGGGGAGCGGCCGCGGCCCGTCAGGGACCGAGGCGGCCGCAGCCCCTCAGAGCCCCAACTGCTTCGTCTCGTGCAGCCGCGCGATTGCGTCCTTCTCGCCGTCAAGGTCCACGTCCGCCGCCTCTTGGCGGCCGAAGGCGAAAAGGAGCAGTTCCGACGGCTCGCCCGTCGCCGTGACGACCGGCGTGCCGCGGTGCGCCACCGCCGTCTGCCCGTCGGGCCGCCGCAGCACCAGACCCACCGGCGCCTTGCGCCCGACGACCCGGGCGAGGCGCTCGAGACGCGACCACAGGGCGTCGGAGAACACCGGGTCGAGCTCCCGCGGCGTCCAGTCCGGCTGCGCCCGGCGCACGTCCTCCGTGTGGACGTAGAACTCCACCGCGTTCGACGCCTCGTCGACCTGCTTCAGGTTGAAGGGCGAGAACCGCGGCGGTCCCGTACGGATCAGCTGGATCAGCTCCTCGTACGGCTTGGCGGCGAACTCGGCCTGCACCCGCTCCAGGCGGGCGGCGAGCTGCTTGATCAGGATTCCGCCGGCGGCGTCCGCACGCCGCTCGCGCACCACCACGTGGGCCGCGAGATCACGGGTGCGCCAGCCGTCGCAGAGGGTCGGAGCGTCCGGTCCCGCCGCCTCCAGCAGATCAGCGAGCAGAAGCCGTTCACGCTTGGCATGGGTCGACATGCGGCCAGCCTACGACCGGGTGGCCGGTCCGCACAGTGGACGTCCGCCGGGCAGCCGCCACGCGGGCGGCACAATGGCCCCATGAGCGCATCACCCAAGGCCAGCAGCCTCGACCCCAGGATCGCCGCCCGCCTCAGGCGCAGCGCCGACGGCCTGGTCCCCGCCATCGCCCAGCAGTACGACACCGGCGAGGTGCTGATGCTCGGCTGGATGGACGACGAGGCGCTGCACCGCACCCTGACGACGGGCCGCTGCACCTACTGGTCGCGCAGCAGGCAGGAGTACTGGGTCAAGGGCGACACCTCCGGGCACTTCCAGTATGTGAAGTCCGTGGCCCTGGACTGCGACGCGGACACCGTCCTCGTCCAGGTCGACCAGGTCGGCGCGGCCTGCCACACGGGCGCCCGCACCTGCTTCGACGCCGACGTGCTCCCTGTCTCCGCCGATGTTCTCCCGGTGTCCGCCGACGTGCTTCCGGTGTCCGACACCCCCGCCCCGGGTCAGTAGGGTCTGTCCCCATGGACCTGGAGACCTTCCGCAAGCTCGCGGCCGACCGCCGAGTGATCCCCGTAAGCCGCCGCCTCCTCGCGGACGGCGACACCCCGGTCGGGCTCTACCGCAAGCTCGCCGCCGAGCGGCCCGGCACCTTCCTCCTGGAGTCCGCGGAGAACGGCCGCGCGGCGTATCTGTGGTCCCGGTACTCCTTCGTCGGCGTCCGCAGCGCGGCGGCCCTCACCGTCCGCGACGGCGAGGCCCACTGGCTCGGCACCCCGCCCGTCGGCGTGCCCACCTCCGGCGACCCGCTCGCCGCCCTGCGCGCCACCGTAGAGACCCTGCACACCCCGCGCGACCTGACCGGCGCCGAGGGACTGCCGCCCTTCACCGGCGGCATGGTCGGCTATCTCGGCTACGACATCGTGCGCCGCCTGGAGAAGATCGGCCCGGGGGAGCGGGACGACCTGCGGCTCCCCGAGCTGACCATGCTCCTCACCAGCGACCTCGCCGTGCTCGACCACTGGGACGGCTCTGTCCTGCTGATCGCCAACGCGATCAACCACAACGACCTGGCCAGCGGCGTCGACGAGGCCTACGCCGACGCCGTGGCCCGCCTCGACGCCATGGAGGCGGACCTCTCCCGGCCCGTCTCCCAGCCCCCGGCCGTCCTGCCGCCGTCCGAACTGCCCGCCTACACCGCGCTGTGGGGCGGCGAGCAGTACCAGGAGGCCGTCGAGGACATCAAGGAGCGCATCCGCGCGGGCGAGGCCTTCCAGGTCGTGCCGTCGCAGCGCTTCGAGACCCCCTGCGACGCGAGCGCCCTCGACGTCTACCGCGTGCTGCGGGCCACCAACCCGTCCCCGTACATGTACCTGTTCCGCTTCCCGCACGGCGACGGTGCGGCCTTCGACGTCGTCGGGTCCTCGCCCGAGGCACTCGTCAAGGTCGAGGACGGGCGCGCCATGGTCCATCCCATCGCGGGCACCCGGCACCGCGGCGTCACCCCGCAGGAGGACCAGGCGCTCGCCGAGGAACTCCTCGCCGACCCCAAGGAGCGCGCCGAGCACCTGATGCTCGTCGACCTCGGCCGCAACGACCTGGGGCGGGTCTGCACGCCAGGCTCCGTCGAGGTCGTCGACTTCATGTCCGTCGAGAAGTACTCGCACGTGATGCACATCGTCTCGACCGTCACCGGCCGCGTCGCCGACGGCCGCACCGCCTTCGACGTGCTCACCGCCTGCTTTCCCGCGGGCACCCTCTCCGGCGCCCCCAAGCCCCGCGCCATGCAGATCATCGACGAGCTCGAGCCGTCCCGGCGCGGCCTGTACGGCGGCTGCGTCGGCTATCTCGACTTCGCGGGCGACTCCGACACCGCCATCGCCATCCGCACCGCGCTGCTGCGCGACGGCACGGCGTACGTGCAGGCCGGAGCCGGGGTCGTGGCCGACTCCGACCCCGTCGCCGAGGACACCGAGTGCCGCAACAAGGCCGCCGCCGTGCTGCGCGCCATCCACACCGCGAACCGCCTGCACACCGCCGCGGGCCGTGAGGGATAGTGGACGGGTGACTTCTGCAGTACCAACGCCCCGTACCGAGGACGTGCCGCAGGTGGCCGCCGACCCCGCCCCGCGCGGCGGCCGGCGCAGCCTCGCCGCCGCCCTGCTGCTCGGCGCCGCCGGCGCGGCCCTCGCGCTGCTCGCGTCCCGGCAGTCGTGGGCGCACGGCACCGCGGCCGTCGCGGGTGGCGACTTCCCGCTGACCGCCAAGGGCAGCGACGTCACGGGCGTGCCCGCGGCCCTCGCGATAGTGGGCCTCGCCGCGCTCGTCGCCGTCTTCGCCGTGCGCCGCACGGGCCGGTTGCTCGTGTCGCTGCTGCTCGCGCTCAGCGGCGTCGGCATCGTCGTCGCCGCGCTGCTCGGCGCGGACGACAGCGCCGCCCTCGACGACAAGGCCGCCGAGACCTCCGGCGACGCCGCCGCGCGGATCTCCGACCTCAGCCACACCGGCTGGCCCTACGCCGCCGTGGCCGCGGGCGCGCTGATCCTCGCGGCCGGTCTGCTCGCCCTGTTCTGCGGCCGGAACTGGCCCGCGATGTCGGGCCGCTACGAACGCGACGGCGCCCCCCGTCCGCGGGCCCCGCGCCGCGCCCCCGACCCGGACCGCCCCGAGGACCTGTGGAAGGCCATCGACCGCGGCGAGGACCCCACCCGCGAGCCCTGAGGCCCGCCGTTCCGCAGCCCCCACCCCCGCGCAAGGCCCGCCGCGGGGGTACGGGACAATGGTCCGGAGCACCACCCCACACGCATAGCTACGAGGAGCAAGTCATGGCGGGCAGCAGCCACGGACACGGTCACACCCCGGCCGCCTGGACCGGTGTCATCATCGCCTTCATCGGTTTCTGTGTCGCGGGCGCGTTCATGGTGATGGACAACCCGGTCGGCTTCTGGGCCGGTATGGCGCTCACCCTCGTGGGCGGCGTCGTGGGCGGCGCCATGCGCCTCGCGGGCCTCGGCCAGAAGCCGCAGCGGCCCGCCCGGGTGGCGACCTCCGAGAGCTGACCGCGACAGCGGAACCCTTCACCCGCGGGGCGGCCGGAACACTGCGTTCCGGCCGCCCCGTCGGCGTACGACGTCATGGCCCTGCCCCCGCGTCGGCGTACGACAGCATCGGTGTGCCCCTCCGTCGGCTCACCGGATCCCGCCCTTCCGGCCCGGCACGGGAGACAATGCCCGGGTGAACACAGATCCCCGGGTGAACACAGATCCGGAGACCGCCGCGCCCCCGCGCGCGGACGGCGCGTTCCCGGGCACGTACCGGCGCGCGTTCCGGCGCCTGGGTGTGCCGCTCGCCGTGCTCGGCTCGGTCGCCGCGGCCTTCGCGTACGTCGCCGCCGTCGACCCGAACGAACCGGGCCACTACCCCACCTGCCCGCTCCTGTACTACACGGGCCTGTACTGCCCCGGCTGCGGCGGCCTGCGCAGCGCCCACGCCTTCGCCCACGGCGACCTCACCGCGGCGCTCGGCGCCAACGCGGTGGCCGTCGTCGGCTACGGCGTCCTCGCGGCCGTGTGGGTCCTGTGGGTGGCCGCGGCGGCGCGCGGGCGCCCGGTGCGGCTCGGGCTCGGGCGGGCGCACCTGTGGGGTGTCGGTGTCGCCGTCGCCCTGTTCACCGTCGTACGGAACCTGCCGTTCGGCGCCTTCCTGCACCCCTAGCCCGTAGGCCGTAGCACTCCGCCGGGCGCCTGACACATGTCCAGGTGGTGGGACCCGCGTCAACCGGATGCGGGTCCTTCGCCCCGCTGCGGATACCATCGCAGTGACCAAGTGACCATGGGGCCGCCCGCCGAGGGCGGGCCGAGTACCGCTGCAGTGCTTGAACGTAGGTTCAACCGTCCTGGAAAGGGGGCCGCTCGCGTGAGTGTGCTCGACGAGATCATCGACGGAGTCCGTGCCGACCTCGCACAGCGACAGGCGCGCGTGAGCCTCGACGAGCTCAAGGAGCGCGCGGCGAAGGCTCCCGCCGCCAAGGACGGCGTGGCCGCGCTGCGCGGCGACGGCGTCAAGGTCATCTGCGAGGTGAAGCGCTCCAGCCCGTCCAAGGGCGCGCTCGCCGCGATCGCCGACCCCGCCGGGCTCGCCGCCGACTACGAGGCGGGCGGTGCCGCCGCCATCTCCGTGCTCACCGAGGAGCGCCGCTTCGGCGGTTCGCTCGCCGACCTGGAGGCCGTCCGCGCCAAGGTCGACGTCCCGGTGCTCCGCAAGGACTTCATCGTCACCTCGTACCAGCTGTGGGAGGCCCGTGCGTACGGGGCCGACCTCGCCCTGCTGATCGTCGCCGCCCTCGACCAGCCGGCCCTTGAGTCGCTGATCGAGCGCGCCGAGTCCATCGGTCTCACCCCGATCGTGGAGGTCCACGACGAGGACGAGGCCGAGCGGGCCGTCGACGCCGGGGCGAAGGTCGTGGGCGTCAACGCGCGCGACCTGAAGACGCTCAAGGTCGACCGCGCCACCTTCGAGCGCGTCGCGCCCGAGCTGCCCGACTCCGTCGTCAAGATCGCCGAGTCCGGGGTGCGGGGGCCGCACGACCTCATCGCCTACGCCAACGCCGGGGCCGACGCGGTGCTCGTGGGCGAGTCCCTCGTCACCGGCGGCAACCCCAGGTCGGCGGTGTCCGACCTCGTCGCCGCCGGGGCCCATCCCGCGCTGCGGCACGGGCGGGGCTGACTCCGGCCATGCGCAGCGACCGCCGTCGTGCCACCGCCGTCCGTCCGGGCTCCCGCCCGGACGGCGGACGCGTGCGCGTGCGGTCGGCCGCGGCGGCGCCGGGTGCGGGCCGGGATCCGTATGCCCGGCTCGCCCGCGGGTGCCGGCCCCGTGGGTGCAGGGCGCCTGCTCGGCGGGTGCGTGGGCGTCGCGTGCGGTACGTCATCGGGGACGAGCCCGGTCAGGTGAACGGCATGCGATGGCGCCTCTCCGACGCGCGCCGTCGCCTCGGCCCACGACCGGCCTAGGCCGACTCCGCCGCTCCCGGACACCGGCGTCCCCGACACCGGTCCGTCGGCCTCGGCCTGCTCGCCCTGGCTGGCTCGCCCTGGCCTGTTCGGCACCGCCGGACCGCGCCGTGCGGGTTGCTCGCCGTCGCGGCGGATGCTCCCTTCCCCGAGCCCGCCCCTTCCCGAGACCGGGGGCTCTGCCCCCTGGACCCCCGGGGCGGGCCGGGGGCTGAGCCCCTGCGGCCGGGGAGGGCGTCCACGGCGTCCGGGCGGGATGATCCGCCGCGAAGCAGCGGGCCTTTCCCGCACCCCTCGAGACGCCGTCCACGGGCGGGTGGGGAGTTTCCGCCGCGAAGCGGCGGGCCTTTCCCCTGCTTCGGGGAGGGCGTCCGCGGGCGGCAGGCCGGGTGGGATGATCCGCTGCGAAGCAGCGGCCTTTCCCGTACTGCCCGGGACGCGGTTCACGGGCGGGTGGGTGGGGACATTCCGCCGCGGAGCGGCGGGACAGGTGCCGCCCCCGGCACCCCCCGGCCCCCGCACCCCCCGGCCGGCAAGGCAAGCGCGCATACGGTGACCCCAGCCCACCCCACTCCACGTGAGGTTCCACATGCCCAGCGAGTACTTCATCCCCGACCCGGAGGGCCGCACGCCGAGCGCCGAAGGCTACTTCGGGGCGTTCGGCGGCAAGTTCATCCCGGAGGCCCTCGTCGCCGCCGTCGACGAGGTCGCCGTCGAGTTCGACAAGGCGAAGTCCGACCCGGAGTTCGCCCGCGAACTCGACGACCTCCTGGTGAACTACACCGGCCGCCCGAGCGCCCTCACCGAGGTGCCGAGGTTCGCCGAGCACGCGGGCGGCGCCCGCGTGTTCCTCAAGCGCGAGGACCTCAACCACACCGGGTCCCACAAGATCAACAACGTTCTCGGGCAGGCCCTGCTCACCAGGCGGATGGGCAAGACGAGGGTCATCGCCGAGACCGGCGCGGGCCAGCACGGCGTCGCCACGGCCACCGCCTGCGCCCTGTTCGGCCTGGACTGCACCATCTACATGGGTGAGATCGACACCGAGCGCCAGGCCCTGAACGTGGCCCGCATGCGCATGCTCGGCGCCGAGGTCGTCGCCGTGAAGTCCGGCAGCCGCACCCTGAAGGACGCCATCAACGAGGCGTTCCGCGACTGGGTGGCGAACGTGGACAGGACGCACTACCTCTTCGGTACCGTCGCGGGCCCGCACCCCTTCCCCGCCATGGTCCGCGACTTCCACCGCGTCATCGGCGTGGAGGCCCGCCGCCAGATCCTGGAGCGCGCGGGCCGCCTGCCCGACGCGGCCGTGGCCTGCGTCGGCGGCGGCTCCAACGCCATCGGCCTCTTCCACGCCTTCATCCCGGACACCGGCGTACGGCTCATCGGCTGCGAGCCCGCGGGGCACGGCATCGACACCGGAGAGCACGCGGCCACCCTCACCGCGGGCGAGCCCGGCGTCCTGCACGGCTCGCGCAGCTACGTGCTCCAGGACGAGGAGGGCCAGATCACCGAGCCGTACTCGATCTCCGCGGGCCTCGACTACCCGGGCATCGGCCCCGAGCACGCCTTCCTCAAGGACAGCGGCCGCGGCGAGTACCGGGCGGTCACCGACGACGCCGCCATGCAGGCCCTGCGCCTGCTCTCGCGCACCGAGGGCATCATCCCGGCGATCGAGAGCGCGCACGCCCTCGCGGGCGCCCTGGAGATCGGCCGCGAGCTGGGCGAGGAGGGCCTGCTCGTCGTCAACCTGTCGGGCCGCGGCGACAAGGACATGGACACCGCAGCCCGTTACTTCAACCTGTACGACACCGGCGCCGACGCGACCGTGGCCGCGGACGCCGCCGGTGAGAGTGCCGAGATCGAGGGGGACGCCAAGTGAGCGGCAACATCGAGCTGTTGGACCGTACTCTCGCCGCCGCGAAGGCCGAGGGCAGGTCCGCCCTCATCGCCTACCTGCCCGCGGGCTTCCCCACCGTGGACGGCGGCATCGAGGCGGTCAAGGCGGCCTTCGACGGCGGCGCGGACGTGGTCGAGGTCGGCCTCCCGCACAGCGACCCCGTCCTGGACGGGCCGGTCATCCAGACCGCCGACGACATCGCCCTGCGCGGCGGCGTCAAGATCGCCGACGTGCTGCGGACGGTCCGTGAGGCGCACGCGGCCACCGGCAAGCCCGTCCTCGTCATGACGTACTGGAACCCCGTCGACCGCTACGGCGTCGAGCGGTTCACCGCCGAGCTCGCCGAGGCGGGCGGCGCCGGGTGCATCCTGCCCGACCTGCCGGTCCAGGAGTCGGCGCTGTGGCGCGAGCACGCCACCAAGCACGGTCTCGCCACGGTCTTCGTGGTCGCCCCGAGCAGCAAGGACGAGCGGCTCGCGACGATCACCGCGGCCGGTTCCGGCTTCGTGTACGCGGCGTCGCTGATGGGGGTCACCGGCACCCGGGCGTCCGTGGGCGCCCAGGCGCAGAACCTGGTGGAGCGCACCCGCGCCACCACGGACCTGCCGGTCTGCGTCGGCCTCGGCGTCTCCGACGCCACGCAGGCCGCCGAGGTCGCGGGCTTCGCCGACGGCGTCATCGTGGGTTCCGCGTTCGTCCAGCGGATGCTCGACGCGGCCGACGAGGCGGCCGGGATCGCCGCGGTGCGGGCACTCGCGGGTGAACTCGCCGAAGGAGTGCGCGGACACGCGTAATCCTTAAGGGTGGCCTTGGGCCGGGGAGGCACGCTGCCGCCTCCCCGGTTCGTTTGCCCGGATGTGAGTGAGACGAACCGAGAAGGCAAGCGAACGGCCCGCGAGCGAATGGCGGAAGAGCGAGAGCGGCAGAAGGCGCGCGACAAGCGGCGCCGGGTGCTCCTGGTGAGCGCGACCGTCGTCGCGGTGCTCGCCCTGGCCGCGGTCGTCGGCCTGCTCGCGGCGAACTCCGGCGACGACAAGAAGAAGGACACCTCGGGCCCGGTCGTCGCGCCGAAGGGGGCGAGCGGCGACGGCGGCCTCGCGATCCCCCTCGGTAAGGACGGCGCCAAGTCGAAGCTCACGGTGTGGGAGGACTTCCGCTGCCCGGCCTGCAAGCAGTTCGAGGACATGTACCGCTCGACGATCAACGAGCTGACCACCCAGGGCAAGCTGAAGGTGGAGTACCACCTCGCGACCCTCATCGACGGCAACATGGGCGGCAGCGGCTCCCTGCGCGCGGCCAACGCCGCCGCCTGCGCCCAGGACGCCGGCAAGTTCGCGCCGTACCACGACGAGCTGTTCAAGAACCAGCCCCCGGAGCCGGACGACGCCTTCGGGAACAACCACAAGCTCCTCGACCTGGCGGGCAAGGTCGACGGCCTGGTGACGGACACGTTCAAGAAGTGCGTGAACGACGGCGGCCACGACGCCTGGGTCGGCAAGTCCAACGAGGCGTTCCAGAAGGCCAAGCTGCGCGGCACGCCCACGGTCCTGCTCGACGGCAAGGACATCTTCGCCGACCAGAAGAATCCGCTGACGCCCCAGAAGCTGAAGGCCCAGGTGGAGAAGGCCGACCAGTAGCCCGGTGCGGCCGGCCGGACGCCGCCCGGCGGCGTGCGGCCGACCCGGCCCGGGACGGACCCCGTGGCGGGCGGGGGGGCGATTGGTGTTTTTGTCCTCCCTGTTGCGGGGGGGGGCGGGCGGGCGCCCGCCGGGGGGGGTCCGCCCGACCGGTCCCGTTACGGACCCGTTGCCGGGCTGGCTGCCGTCGCGCACGGCCGGCACGGTAGCGTCGACCCTGCCATGGAATTTGCCTACATCCCCAGCCCGTCCCGCGGAGTGGTCGACCTCGGCCCCATTCCGCTGCGCGGCTACGCGTTCTGCATCATCATCGGCGTCTTCGTTGCCGTGTGGCTCGGCAACAAGCGATGGATCGCCCGCGGCGGCCGACCAGGCACCGTGGCGGACATCTCCGTGTGGGCGGTGCCCTTCGGGCTCGTCGGCGGCCGCCTCTACCACGTGATCACGGACTACCAGCTGTACTTCAGCGACGGCCGCGACTGGGTGGACGCCTTCAAGATCTGGGAGGGCGGCCTCGGCATCTGGGGCGCGATCGCCTTCGGCGCGGTCGGCGCCTGGATCGGCTGTCGCCGGCGCGGGATTCCGCTGCCCGCGTGGGCCGACGCCCTCGCGCCCGGCATCGCCGTCGCCCAGGCCATCGGCCGCTGGGGCAACTGGTTCAACCAGGAGCTGTACGGCAGGGAGACCGACCTGCCGTGGGCCCTGAAGATCACGTCCGCGGAGGACGGACGGGTGCCCGGCACCTACCACCCGACCTTCCTGTACGAGTCGCTGTGGTGCGTCGGCGTCGCCGTCCTGGTCATCTGGGCCGACCGCCGCTTCAGGCTCGGCCACGGCCGCGCCTTCGCCCTGTACGTCGCCTCGTACTGCGTGGGCCGCTTCTGGATCGAGTACATGCGCGTCGACGACGCCCATGAGTTCCTCGGTCTGCGCCTCAACAACTGGACCGCGCTCGCCGTCTTCGTGCTCGCCGTGGTCTACCTCGTGGTGTCGGCGCGTACGCGGCCGGGGCGCGAGGAGGTCGTCGAGCCGTTGACCGGCTCCGGGGTTTCGGACGGAGACGGCGTCAAGGACAAGGAGGGCGAGCCCTCGGACCCCGCCGACACCGAGTCCGACTCCGTGGCGGCCGACGCGAAGTCCGAGGGGGCCGCGGAGTCGGCCGCCGAGAAGAGCTGAGCGCCCGGACGCGAGCGCGGTGAGGCCGAGCGCGCGGACGCCCGAAGGAGGCGTCGGGGCGTCGCGGGCCTCACGCCGTGCCGCCCGCCGCCCCGTCGATCTCCGTGCGGTACGGCATGGACGCCGACGCCCCCGGCCGCTGCACGGAGAGCGCGGACGCCGCCGACGCCCACTCCAGGGCCTGTGGCATGGGTGTGCCCTCGGCGAGTGACACCGCGAGGGCGCCCACGAACGTGTCACCTGCGCCCGTGGTGTCCACCGCGGTGACCCGGCGCGCGGGCACCGTCACGGGTGCGGCGCCGCGGGCCGCGTAGAGGCTGCCCGCGGCGCCGAGCGTGACGACGACCTCCGGGACCTGGGAGAGCAGGGCGGCCGCCGCGGCGGCCGGGTCGTCGATGCCGGTGAGGGCTGCGGCCTCGTGCTCGTTGGGCAGCAACAGGTCGGTGGCGGCGAGGAGCTCGGGCGGCAGCGGCTGGGCCGGGGCCGGGGTGAGGAGCGTGCGCACACCGCTCTCGCGGGCGGCCCGCGCGGCGGCCAGCACCCCCTCCAGGGGAGTCTCCAGCTGGAGCAGCAGCGCGTCGGCGGCGGCGATCTCGGCCGTGTCGCCCGCGGACAGGGCGGTGAGCGAGGCGTTGGCGCCGGGGACGACGACGATCGCGTTGCCGCCGTCGTCGTCGACGACGATGTGGGCGGTGCCGCTCGGGCCCTCCACGGTCCGCAGCAGGTCGGTGTCCACCCCCGAGTGGTCGAGGGCGGAGCGCAGCCCGCTGCCGAAGGCGTCGTTGCCGACCGCGCCGATCATCGCGACGGTGGCGCCCGCGCGGGCCGCGGCGACTGCCTGGTTGGCGCCCTTGCCGCCGGGCAGGGTGCGGAACTCCCGGCCGGTGACGGTCTCCCCGCGCTGCGGGGCCTTCGCCACGTACGCGACGAGGTCCATGTTGGTGCTGCCGAAGACGGCGATATGGGTCATGAGCGCTGTGTCTCCCGGGTGGTGAGGTCTGCGGGGGTGCCGAGTCCGTGGAGGCTGCCGCCGGACGCCTCGGAGCATCTCTGCCACACCGCGGCACACAAGGGGGCACGACCCCGCTCAGCGTCACTCCTTCGGCGCGTCTTCGCAGGTAAGTACGGCCTTCCTTGCTGGCGGGCGGGATTTTTCGCGCGTACTTTCGATGTTGTTCAGGGGGAGGAGGCGGGGCCCGGAGGGCCCTGTCCGTGTGTGCCGGGGCGCAAAGCCGCGAGGCGCGCCGTGTCCCCGTCCGCACGAGGAAGGAGCACGGGTCCGTCATGGCCGTCATCGAGACCGAAGCAGCACTGCACGAGGCGCACCGCGACAACCACACCCACCGTGACGTCAACGGTGGCTGGCTGCGCCCCGCCGTGTTCGGTGCCATGGACGGCCTGGTGTCCAACCTGGCGCTGATGACCGGCGTCGCCGGCGGTTCCGTCTCGCAGCAGACCATCGTCATCACCGGGCTCTCGGGCCTCGCGGCCGGGGCCTTCTCCATGGCGGCGGGCGAGTACACCTCCGTGGCCTCCCAGCGCGAGCTGGTCGAGGCGGAGCTGGACGTGGAGCGCCGCGAGCTGCGCAAGCACCCCAAGGACGAGGAGGCGGAGCTGGCCGCGCTGTACGAGTCGCGCGGCGTCGAGGCGGGCCTCGCCCGCGAGGTCGCCCGGCAGCTGTCCCGGGACCCGGAGCAGGCCCTGGAGATCCACGCTCGCGAGGAGCTCGGCATCGACCCGGGCGACCTGCCCTCGCCGCTGGTCGCCGCCGTGTCCTCCTTCGGCGCCTTCGCCCTCGGCGCGCTGCTGCCCGTGCTGCCGTATCTGCTCGGTGCCGATGCCCTGTGGCCCGCGGTGCTGCTGGCCCTGGCCGGTCTCTTCGCGTGCGGTGCCGTGGTGGCCAGGGTGACCGCGCGGTCCTGGTGGTTCAGCGGGCTGCGGCAGCTCGCTCTCGGTGGCGCCGCGGCGGGTGTGACGTACGCCCTGGGCAGTCTGTTCGGGACGGCCGTAGGATAGGCGGCCGCAGGTGTATGCAGGATTCTGCATAAGTAGCCGTTACCGTGCGGTTTCGATTCCTCGGTGGCTGGGCATGAGCCGTAAGCGCTGCGGGCAATGAGGCCCCTGGCGCTCCGGGTCCGCGGCCATCGATCTGTCCGCCGGAACCCCTTTCCTCCGCTCGCCACCCCAGAGCGCCTTGTCCACATGTTGGAATGAAGTATCCGCTTTTCGAGAAGCGGTCCATCATGTAACCTGCACGAAATTTAGCCAGGGCCAACGTCGTCCCTATCGCCGCTCGCGCCCCCGGAGCCCCTAGTCGCCCGGGAGGTTGCCCCCATCACGACGACGGGAGTGCCGATGCGTTCCGACGCCTGGTCGCCCATGGACGGTCGCCCCGCCCCCCAGGGGATGTACGACCCCAGGAACGAACACGACGCCTGCGGTGTCGGGTTCGTGGCCACCCTCACCGGTGAGGCGAGCCATGAGCTCGTCGAGCAGGCGCTGACCGTACTGCGCAATCTCGAACACCGCGGCGCCACGGGCTCCGAGCCCGACTCCGGCGACGGTGCCGGCATCCTGCTCCAGGTCCCCGACGCGTTCCTGCGCGAGGCGGCCGGATTCGAGCTGCCCGCCGCGGGCGAGTACGCCGTCGGCATCGCCTTCCTGCCCACCACCGGCACCGACGAGACCGTCTCACGCATCGAGACGATCGCCGCCGAGGAGGGCCTGACGGTGCTCGGCTGGCGCGAGGTCCCGGTCGCCCCGACGCTGCTCGGCGCCACCGCCCGCTCGACTATGCCGGTCTTCCGCCAGCTCTTCGTGTCCAACGGCACCAGCGGGCTCGACCTGGACCGCAAGGCGTTCGTGCTGCGCAAGCGCGCCGAACGCGAGGCGGCCACCTACTTCCCGTCGCTCTCGGCCCGCACCATCGTCTACAAGGGCATGCTGACCACCGGCCAGCTGGAGCCCTTCTTCCCGGACCTGTCCGACCGCCGCTTCGCCACGGCCATCGCGCTCGTCCACTCGCGGTTCTCCACGAACACCTTCCCGAGCTGGCCGCTCGCGCACCCGTACCGCTTCGTGGCGCACAACGGCGAGATCAACACCGTCAAGGGCAACCGCAACTGGATGCGTGCCCGCGAGTCCCAGCTCGCCTCCGACCTGTTCGGCGACGGCAAGCTGGAGCGGATCTTCCCCGTCTGCACGCCGGACGCCTCCGACTCCGCGTCCTTCGACGAGGTCCTGGAACTCCTGCACCTCGGCGGGCGCTCGCTGCCGCACTCGGTCCTGATGATGATCCCGGAGGCCTGGGAGAACCACGCCTCCATGGACGCGCAGCGCCGCGCCTTCTACCAGTACCACTCCACGATGATGGAGCCCTGGGACGGCCCCGCCTGCGTCACGTTCACCGACGGCACCCAGGTCGGCGCGGTCCTGGACCGCAACGGCCTGCGCCCCGGCCGCTACTGGGTCACCGACGACGGCCTGGTCGTCCTCGGCTCCGAGGTCGGCGTCCTGGACATCGACCCGTCCAAGGTCGTCCGCAAGGGCCGCCTCCAGCCAGGCCGGATGTTCCTCGTCGACACCGCCGAGCACCGCATCGTCGAGGACGACGAGATCAAGGCGGGCCTCGCCGCCGAGAAGCCGTACCAGGAGTGGCTGGAAGCCGGCGAGATCGAGCTGTCCGACCTGCCCGAGCGCGAGCACATCGTGCACACGCACGCCTCCGTCACGCGCCGCCAGCAGACCTTCGGCTACACCGAGGAGGAGCTGCGGATCCTGCTCGCGCCGATGGCCAAGACCGGTGCCGAGCCGATCGGGTCCATGGGCACGGACACGCCCATCGCCGCGCTCTCCGAGCGCCCGCGGCTGATCTTCGACTACTTCACCCAGCTCTTCGCGCAGGTCACCAACCCGCCGCTGGACGCCATCCGCGAGGAGCTCGTCACCTCGCTGCACTCCACCCTCGGCCCCCAGGGCAACCTCCTGGAGCCGACGGCCGCGTCCTGCCGGTCCGTCACCCTGCCCTTCCCGGTGATCGACAACGACGAGCTGGCCAAGCTCATCCACATCAACGCCGACGGCGACATGCCCGGCATGAAGGCCGCGACCCTCTCCGGCCTCTACCGCGTCGGCGGCGGCGGCGACTCCCTCGCCGCCCGCATCGAGGAGATGTGCGCCGAGGCCGACGCCGCCATCGAGGCCGGCGCCCGCCTGATCGTGCTCTCCGACCGGCACTCCGACGCCGAGCACGCCCCGATCCCCTCGCTCCTGCTCACCGCGGCCGTCCACCACCACCTCATCCGCACCAAGCAGCGCACCCAGGTGGGCCTGCTCGTGGAGGCGGGCGACGTGCGCGAGGTGCACCACGTCGCGCTGCTCATCGGCTTCGGCGCCGCGGCCGTCAACCCGTACCTGGCCATGGAGTCCGTCGAGGACCTGGTCCGCGCGGGCACCTTCCTGACGGCCACCGACGGCGGCGCCGAGACGGCGATCCGCAACCTCATCAAGGCCCTCGGCAAGGGCGTGCTGAAGGTGATGTCCAAGATGGGCATCTCCACCGTCGCCTCCTACCGCGGCGCCCAGGTCTTCGAGGCCGTCGGCCTGGAGGAGTCCTTCGTCGAGAAGTACTTCAACGGCACCACCTCCAAGATCGGCGGCGTCGGCATCGACGTCATCGCCGGGGAGGTCGCCGCCCGGCACGCCAAGGCCTACCCGGCCTCCGGCATCGCGCCCGCGCACCGCGCCCTGGAGATAGGGGGCGAGTACCAGTGGCGCCGCGAGGGCGAGCCGCACCTGTTCGACCCCGACACGGTCTTCCGCCTCCAGCACTCCACGCGCAGCCGCCGCTACGACATCTTCAAGCAGTACACGGGCCGGGTGAACGAGCAGTCGGAGCGCCTGATGACGCTGCGCGGACTCTTCGGCTTCAAGAGCGGCCGCGAGCCCATCTCCCTGGACGAGGTCGAGCCCGCGTCCGAGATCGTCAAGCGCTTCTCCACCGGCGCCATGTCGTACGGCTCCATCTCCAAGGAGGCGCACGAGACCCTCGCCATCGCCATGAACCAGCTGGGCGGCAAGTCCAACACCGGTGAGGGCGGCGAGGACCCGGAGCGCCTGTACGACCCGGCGCGCCGCTCGGCCATCAAGCAGGTCGCGTCCGGCCGCTTCGGCGTCACCTCCGAGTACCTGGTCAACGCCGACGACATCCAGATCAAGATGGCCCAGGGCGCCAAGCCCGGCGAGGGCGGCCAGCTGCCCGGCCACAAGGTCTACCCGTGGGTGGCGAGGACCCGGCACTCGACGCCGGGCGTGGGCCTCATCTCCCCGCCGCCCCACCACGACATCTACTCCATCGAGGACCTCGCCCAGCTCATCCACGACCTGAAGAACGCCAACCCCGGGGCCCGCATCCATGTGAAGCTGGTCTCCGAGGTCGGCGTCGGCACGGTCGCCGCGGGTGTCTCCAAGGCGCACGCGGACGTCGTCCTCATCTCCGGCCACGACGGCGGCACCGGCGCCTCCCCGCTCACCTCGCTGAAGCACGCGGGCGGCCCCTGGGAGCTCGGCCTCGCCGAGACCCAGCAGACCCTGCTGCTCAACGGCCTGCGCGACCGCATCGTCGTGCAGACCGACGGCCAGCTGAAGACCGGCCGTGACGTGGTCATCGCCGCGCTGCTCGGCGCCGAGGAGTTCGGCTTCGCGACCGCGCCGCTCGTCGTGTCCGGCTGCGTCATGATGCGCGTCTGCCACCTGGACACCTGCCCGGTCGGCATCGCCACGCAGAACCCGACGCTGCGCGACCGCTTCAGCGGCAAGGCCGAGTACGTCGTGAACTTCTTCGAGTTCATCGCCGAGGAGGTCCGCGAGCTCCTCGCCGAGCTGGGCTTCCGCTCCATCGAGGAGGCCGTCGGCCACGCCGAACTCCTCGACACCGAGCGGGCCGTCGACCACTGGAAGGCGCAGGGCCTGGACCTGGAGCCGCTGTTCCACGTCCCCGACCTGCCCGAGGGCGCCGTGCGCCACCAGCTCGTCGCCCAGGACCACGGCCTGGAGAAGGCCCTCGACAACGAGCTGATCAAGCTGGCCGCGGACGCGCTCGCCGCGGACTCCCTCCAGGACGCCCAGCCGGTCCGCGCCCAGGTCGCCATCCGCAACATCAACCGCACCGTCGGCACCATGCTCGGCCACGAGGTGACGAAGAAGTTCGGCGGCGCGGGCCTGCCCGACGACACCGTCGACATCACCTTCACCGGCTCCGCGGGCCAGTCCTTCGGCGCGTTCGTGCCGCGCGGCGTGACGCTGCGCCTGGAGGGCGACGCCAACGACTACGTCGGCAAGGGCCTCTCCGGCGGCCGGATCGTCGTCCGCCCCGACCGGGGCGCCGATCACCTCGCCGAGTACTCCACCATCGCGGGCAACACCATCGCCTACGGCGCGACCGGCGGCGAGCTGTTCCTGCGCGGCCGCACCGGCGAGCGGTTCTGCGTACGCAACTCCGGCGCCCTCGTGGTGTCCGAGGGCGTGGGCGACCACGGCTGCGAGTACATGACCGGCGGCCACGCGGTCGTCCTCGGCGAGACCGGGCGCAACTTCGCGGCCGGCATGTCGGGCGGCATCGCGTACGTCATCGACCTGGACCGCGACAACGTCAACGCCGGGAACGTGGCGGCCGTCGAGCCGCTGGACGAGACCGACAAGCAGTGGCTGCACGACGTCGTGCGCCGCCACCAGGAGGAGACGGGCTCCACCGTCGCCGAGAAGCTGCTCGTCGACTGGGACGCGTCCGCGGCCCGCTTCAGCAGGATCATCCCAAGCACGTACAAGGCAGTGCTCGCCGCCAAGGACGCCGCCGAGCGAGCCGGTCTCTCCGAGACCGAGATCACCGAGAAGATGATGGAGGCGGCGACCAATGGCTGATCCCAAGGGCTTTTTGAACCACGGCCGCGAGGTCGCCGAGACCCGCCCGGTCGGCGAGCGCGTCCAGGACTGGAACGAGGTCTACGTCCCGGGCTCGCTCCTGCCGATCATCTCCAAGCAGGCTTCGCGCTGCATGGACTGCGGCATTCCGTTCTGCCACAACGGCTGTCCGCTCGGGAACCTCATCCCCGAGTGGAACGACTACGCCTACCGCGAGGACTGGTCCGCCGCCTCCGAGCGGCTGCACGCCACGAACAACTTCCCGGAGTTCACCGGGCGGCTGTGCCCCGCGCCCTGCGAGGCGGCGTGCGTCCTCGGCATCAACCAGCCCGCCGTCACCATCAAGAACGTCGAAGTCTCCATCATCGACAAGGCCTGGGAGACCGGTGACGTGGCGCCGCAGGCGCCCGAGCGGCTCTCCGGCAAGACGGTCGCCGTGATCGGCTCGGGCCCGGCGGGCCTCGCCGCCGCCCAGCAGCTCACCCGGGCCGGGCACACCGTCGCCGTGTACGAGCGCGCCGACCGCATCGGCGGTCTGCTGCGCTACGGCATCCCCGAGTTCAAGATGGAGAAGCGGCACATCAACCGCCGCATCGAGCAGATGCGCGCGGAGGGCACCAAGTTCCGCACCGGCGTGGAGATCGGCCGCGACATCGACGCCGCCAAGCTCCGCAAGCGCTACGACGCCGTGGTCGTCGCCGCGGGCGCCACCACCGCCCGTGACCTGCCCGTCCCCGGCCGCGAGCTCAAGGGCGTCTACCAGGCCATGGAGTACCTGCCGCTCGCCAACAAGGTGCAGGAGGGCGACTACGTCACCACGCCCGTCTCCGCCGAGGGCAAGCACGTCGTCGTCATCGGCGGCGGCGACACCGGGGCGGACTGCGTGGGCACCGCGCACCGCCAGGGCGCGGCCTCCGTCACCCAGCTGGAGATCATGCCCCGCCCCGGCGAGGACCGGGCGCCCGGTCAGCCCTGGCCGACGTTCCCCATGCTCTACAAGGTCACCTCGGCGCACGAGGAGGGCGGCGAGCGGGTGTACTCCGTCTCGACCACCCACTTCGAAGGCGACGAGGACGGGAACGTGCAGTTCCTGCACCTGGTCGAGGTCGCGTTCGTGGACGGCAAGCTCACGCCGAAGCCGGGCACCGAACGGCGCATCCCCGCGCAGCTGGTGACCCTCGCGATGGGCTTCACCGGCACGGACCGTGACAACGGCCTGGTGGACCAGTTCGGGCTCGACCTGGACGAGCGCGGCAACGTCGCCCGTGACGGCGAGTTCCAGACCAACGTCCCCGGTGTCTTCGTCGCCGGTGACGCGGGCCGCGGGCAGTCGCTGATCGTGTGGGCCATCGCCGAGGGCCGCTCGGCCGCCCGGGGCGTGGACCGCTTCCTCACCGGTGCGAGTGATCTTCCCTCGCCCATTCGCCCGACCGACAGGTCCCTCACGGTATAGCCCGTACGGTCCCTTCATTCGTCCCGTACAACGGCGTACGGAACTGGCGCGACGCCTGCCCTGTCCCCGACCGGACACTGGGTGGGCGTCGCGTTTTTCGGTGCCCGGGAGGTTAACGTGCCGTTGCGGGAGGCGCAACGGCAGTTGCACGGCATAGCGCACCGCGCAACGGTGATTACGGTTCGGCCGCTTCGCGAAAAGGGTCTAGACCGCCCACACTCTGTGTGACCAGAATCGCTCACACCAAATGAACCTGAAGGGGGCCGGTATGAAGCGACGTGTCATCGCGGCGGGTTGTATCGCCTTGACGCTCACTCTCACCGCAACCGCGTGCGGCGATGACGGCGACGGCGGCAGCGGCGACAAGGCTGACGGCAAGGGCAAGACGCTCACCGTGTGGATCATGGAGGGCACCAACCCCGACCCCCGGCCCTTCTTCAAGGAGGTCGGCGCGGCCTTCGAGAAGAAGACCGGCGCCAAGATCAAGGTCGAGTACCAGCAGTGGGCGACCGCCCAGAAGAAGTTCACCACCGCCATCGAGGGCGGCGAGGACCAGGTCCCGGACGTGGCGGAGGTCGGCACGACCTGGGTGCCGCAGTTCGCCGAGACCGGCGCGCTCGTCGACGTGACGGACGACGTGAAAAAGTCGGGCCTCACCAACGACCTCGTCGAGGGCCTGAAGGACGCGGGCACGCTCGACGGCAAGCAGTACGGCATGCCGTGGTACGCGGGCGTGCGCTCCATCGTGTACCGCAAGGACATCTTCGAGAAGCACAAGCTGAAGGCGCCGACGAACTGGAAGGAACTCCAGGAGACGGCGAAGACGCTGAAGGAGAAGGAGCCGGGCCTGGTGCCGTTCCCGGTCGCGGGCGGCGCGGAGATGTTCGCGACCGCCTTCGTCTGGGGCGCGGGCGGCGAACTCGCCACCAAGCAGGGCGACGTGTGGAAGTCGGAGATCAACTCCCCGAAGTCCATCGAGGGCCTGGAGTACTACACGGGCCTCGCCACCAAGGACAAGGTCTCCCCGGCCAAGGTGAACACCTGGACCGAGAAGGAGGTCGGCGACGCCTGGAACAAGGGCGAGATCGCCATGTCGGTCAGCGGCAACTGGACGCCGAAGGCCATCGTGGAGGCGAACCCGAAGCTCAAGGGCAAGCTGGCCGCCATCCCGATCCCGGGCCAGACCGGCGGGATGAGCAAGTCCTTCCTCGGCGGTTCCTACTTGTCCGCGTTCAACACGGACAAGAAGGACCTCGCCTGGGAGCTGGTCAAGCTCATGACCACCGGTGAGTTCGCCGCGAAGTGGGCCAAGCAGACCAACTACTTCCCCGGCCAGAACTCCGAGCTGAAGAAGATCGAGGACCAGAAGGACCCGCTGGTCGAGCCGTTCGCGAAGCAGATGATCGAGGCCGGCGCCACGGTGCCGAAGACCAAGGCGTACGGCGAGATCCAGGGCTCCCAGGTCATCCCCGGCATGGTGCAGTCGATCCTCACCGGCAAGTCGTCCGTGAAGGAGGCCGCGGACAAGGCGGCCAAGGACATGGACGAGATGTTCGCCAAGGACAAGTAACAGAGGCGAGTGAAAGTGAAAGAAATGCTCGTCGGCGACGGCTCGAAGGCCGGTTCCTCCGGCTCTTCGGGCCTCAGCCCCGCCGCCCCGACCGACAACGGCGAGGCCGCGCGCCGCCGCAAGAGACTGGTCAACCTCACCCGCCCCTGGGTCCTCCTCGCCCCCTCGCTGATCGTCCTCGCGGGCCTGCTGCTGTGGCCGCTGATCCAGGTCGGCAAGCTCTCGCTCCAGGACTACAAGGTCAAGTTCGGCGGCGGCGAGGCCACGTTCACCGGGTTCGACCACTACAAGGACCTGCTCAAGAGCGATCTGCTGTGGAAGACGGTCCTTCCCAACACGGTGTTCTTCGCGATCGCCTGCGTCGGTCTGACCGTCGCGCTCGGCACGGCCGTGGCGCTGCTCCTGAACCGGCTCGGCCCGACCTGGAAGCTGATCTGCTCCGTGTCGATCCTGGCCGCCTGGGCGATGCCCGCGGTCACCGGCACCTACGTCTGGATCTGGCTGTTCTCGCCGGAGGACGGCATGGTCAGCCAGATGGCCGACTCCATGGGCCTGATCGACGCCGAGACCACCAACTGGTTCACCGAGCGCCTGCCGTTCTACGGCATCGCCACCCTGAACGTCGTGCACCACGGCTTCCCGTTCGTGGCGATCACCGTCCTCGCCGGGCTCCTGACGATCCCGAAGGAGCTGTACGAGGCCGGGGAGCTCGACGGCGCCAACGCCTGGCAGCGGTTCTGGAAGATCACCGTGCCGACCATCAAGCCCGTCTTCCTGGTGGTGACCATCCTCTCCACCATCTGGGACTTCAAGGTCTTCACCCAGGTCTTCCTGATGCCGGGAGGCAGCGGCTCCAACCCCGACGTCTACAACCTCGGCGTGTACTCCTACATCGAGGCGTTCGCCAAGAACGACTACGGCGCGGGTGCCGCGGCGGCCGTCCTCCTGACGCTGCTGCTGCTCGTCATCACCATCGTGTACATCCGCACACTGTTCCGGCAGGGGGAGGAGGACCTGTGACCACCCGACGCACCCCGCTCGCCTCACGCATCGGCCTGCCGCTCGCCGTCGCGGCGCTCCTGGTCTTCACGCTGTTCCCGGTCTACTGGATGGTCTCCACGGCCTTCGACCCGAAGGCGCTGACACGAGGCTCGGACCTGCTGCCGAGCGGCGTCAGCTTCGAGCACTTCGACTTCGTCTTCGACCGGGGCAACTTCGGCCAGTACCTGCTGAACTCCGCGATCGTCGGCATCGCCACGATCCTGGCGGCGGCCGTGCTCTCGCTGTTCGCGGCGATCGCGGTGGCCCGCTTCAAGTTCAAGTTCCGCACCTCCGTGCTGATCATGGTCCTGATCGTGCAGATGGTGCCGCTGGAGGCCCTGGTCATCCCGCTGTTCATCCAGATGCGGGACTACGAGATGCTCAACTCGCTGCTCGGCCTGTCGATCGTCTACATCGCCCTCTCGCTGCCGTTCGCGATCTGGACCCTGCGCGGCTTCGTCGCGGCGGTGCCCAAGGAGGTCGAGGAAGCCGCGTACATCGACGGGGCGTCCTGGTTCCGGATGTTCTGGTCGGTGCTCCTTCCGCTGGTCGGACCGGGCCTCGTGGCCACGTCGATCTTCGCCTTCATCACGGCGTGGAACGAGTTCGTCTTCGCGTACACCTTCATGAAGGGCAGTGACAAATACACGGCCGCGGTGGGAATCTTCCAGTTCTTCGGGGAGAACACCACGTCCTGGGGGCCCGTCATGGCCAGCTCCACGCTGGTCACGGTGCCCGTCATGATCTTCTTCGTCCTCGTCCACCGCAGGCTCGGCTCGGGCCTCGCGGCGGGAGCCGTCAAGGGCTGACGCCTGACAAGGGGGGCGGGGCAGGTGCCACGGCACCTGCCTCGCCCCCTTTTTCGGGCTTTCCGCGCCCGCCCGCCCCCTCGGCGGGGCGGGCGGGGGCGGTGGGGGACCATGGGCGGGTGACGATCATCAGCGAGGAGCGGGCCCCGGCTCCGTACACGTACGAGAACACCTCACGCACCCGCCGGGCCGGTGGTCTCGTGCTGCACTTCCACGAGGCGGGTCCCGCGGACCCCGGTGCGCCGGTGCTCGTGATGCTGCACGGTGGCGGGCCCGGTGCCACCGCCTGGTCGGCGTTCGGCGCCTCGCTCGCCGCCTTCGCGCCGCGCTTCCGGGTGCTCCTCGTCGACCAGCCGGGCTTCGGCCGGTCCGACAAGCCCGAGCTCGACAAGGACTTCTTCGCCTTCAGCGCGGACGCGGTCGCCGCGCTCCTCGGCGAACTCGGCGTCGCCGAGGCGCACTTCGCGGGCGCGTCCCTCGGCGGCGGCGTCTGTGTGCGGATGGCGCTGGACCACCCGGGCCTCGTGGACCGGCTCGTCCTGACGGCGCCCGCCGGTCTCGCGCTGAACCTGTTCACCGCCGAGCCGACGGAGGGCGTCAAGCGGCTCCTCGACGTCACCCTCGCCCCCGAGCCGACCCGCGCGCACGTGCGCGGCTTCCTCACCTCCCTCGTGCACGACCCCGCCCTCGTCACCGACGAACTCGTCGAGGAGCGGTACGCGCGCGCCGCCGACCCCGGGGCCAGGCTCGGCGCCCGCCGGATCGGGGCCGCCTTCGGCAAGTGGCCCGAGACGGGCATGCTGTGGCGCGAGGCGCACCGGGTCACCGCCCCCACGCTGCTGACCTGGGGCCGCGAGGACCGGGTCAACCCCGTCGACGGCGCCTTCGTCGCCCTCAAGGCCATGCCCGACGCCAGGCTGCACGTGTTCCCGCGCTGCGGGCATCTGGCGTACGAGGAACGCGCGGCGGAGTTCCAGCGGCTCGCCCTCGACTTCCTCGGGGGCTGACGGTGGACGCGGCCATCAGCCTGGAGAAGGTGCAGGCCACGGCTCCGCGCCTGGTCAGCCTGTACAAGACCGCCGGCGAGCGGCTGCGGGCGCGCGGGCTCGGCGGCGAGCGTGCCGCCGTGTACCTCGTCGTGGACCACTCCGGCTCCATGCGGCCCTACTACCGGGACGGCAGCGTGCAGGCGCTCGCCGACCGCGTCCTTGGCCTGTCCGCGCACCTCGACGACGACGGTGTCGTCCCGGCCGTCTTCTTCTCCACGGACGTGGACGCGATCGCCGACATCGAACTGGCCGCTCACCACGGCCGGGTCGAGGAGATCGTCGCCGGTCTCGGCCACATGGGGCAGACCAGCTACCACCTGGCGATGGACGCCGTCATCGACCACTACCTCGACAGCGGCGGCGGCGCCCCCGCCCTCGTCGTCTTCCAGACCGACGGCGGCCCGCTCAGCAGAGCGGCCGCCGAGCGGTATCTGTGCAAGGCGGCGAGACTGCCGCTGTTCTGGCAGTTCATCGGCTTCGGCAACCCCGCGAGCAAGCAGTTCGACTATCTGCGGGGGCTGGACGAGCTGGCCGTACCGGCCCGGCGCGTCGTCGACAACTCCGGGTTCTTCCACGCCGGGAAGGACCCCTTCGCCCTGTCCGACGACGAGCTGTACGACCGCCTGCTCGGCGAGTTCCCGCGCTGGCTGGCCGCCGCGCGCGCACACGGGATCGTCCCTCCGGCCGCCGGAGGTTCGACCGTACGTCCATAGCCCTGGTGGGGGCGGTACCAGGGGGGCTACCGGGAGAGCCGGGCCGCCGCCCGGTGCTGCCGCTCCGCCGCGCCGTCCAGGAAGCGGATCACCGTCTCCAGCTCCGCCGTGGTGAAGTCGGCGCACAGCTCCTCCACCTCGCGCGCCCAGTCCGCGAAGACCTCCGCCATGCCCGCCATCTTCTCCATGCGGATCTCGACGAGCACCCGCCGCTTGTCCGTGGGGTGCTTCACCCGGCGGACGTAGCCCTTGGTCTCCAGGCGGTCCACGAGGCCCGTCACGGACGCGGGCGCGAGGCCCGTCTCGGCGGCGAGGTCCTTGGCGGTGAGCGGCCCCTTGCGCATCAGCAGGTCGAGCGTCTTGCTCTCGGTGGCGTTCAGGCCCTGCCGGGCGGCCACCGCCGAGTGGAACATCACCGTGACCGCGCTGTTGGCCCGGCCCGACGCGGCCAGACGGGCCATGACGCCGGCACGCTCCGGGTCCCGGTCCCCGGCGGGCTGCGGGGCGCAGTCCCCGGCGGGCTCCGGGCCACGGCCTCCGACGGGCTCCGGGGCCCCTTCCCCTCCGGGCTCCGGCTCCTGCGGCGTACGGCTCTTCGGCATGCGCCGAGCCTAGCGAAAGCTTCGTTCGGTCGAACGAAAGACTTTGCGGCGCCGTGGGCGTCCTGGTGCAGCTCTTCTTCGCCGTCGGCATGCAGGGCTTCTTCCCGGTCTTCGCGATCTGGCTGCAGGGCGGCGAGGGCTACACGCCGATGCAGGCCGGGCTCGTCACCGTCGCCTTCTCCGTCGGCGGCTTCCTGACCGCGCCCGCCGCCGACGGGCTCGCCGTGCGCTTCGGGCGGTTCGTGCTCGCCGCCGGGGCCCTGCTGATGGCGGGCGGCTTCGCCTGGGTGTGGTCGGCGGTGACCGGCGCGAGCGCCGCGCACACGGGGGCCTGGCCGCTGGTGCCGGGGCTGGTCGTGGCGGGGGCCGGGCTCGGCCTGCTCGTCGTGCCGCTGGTGAACGTCGTCCTGTCGGCTGTGCCCGGTGACATCGCGGGCGGCGCCTCCGGCATCTTCTCCACGGCGCAGCAGTTCGGCGGCGCCCTCGGTGCCGCAGCCATCGGCACGGTCTTCTTCCGCCACGTCCCCGCCGGGGCGCCCGCGCGGGACGGGGCGGCGCCCGCGCTCACGGACGCCCTCGACGCGGCGATGCCGTGGGTGGTGGCCGCGTTCGCCCTCAGCGCGGTGCTGTGCCTGGCGCTGCCGGGGCGGGCCGCCGGGCGCGCCGCCCTGACGTACCCCGTCCCCGGCGGCCCCCCGCTGCCGGGGACGGGGCACGTGTTAGTGTTGAGCGTTGCAGTTTTGGTACCCATGAACTTTATGTGCGCCTGCCGGGATGCTCCGAGGGCGCATTATTTTGTTTCTCCGGCTCTTTCGGGCCGGACTCCGGTCTCTCCGGATGGGGGTCAATGCGGCGCCGGGAGGACCACAATTCCGTGGCTCTCCTTAATCTGCCCCTGTTGAGGAGATTGATATGGCAACCGGAACCGTGAAGTGGTTCAACTCGGAAAAGGGCTTCGGCTTCATCGAGCAGGACGGCGGCGGCCCCGACGTCTTCGCCCACTACTCGAACATCGCCACCCAGGGCTTCCGTGAGCTCCTGGAGGGCCAGAAGGTCTCCTTCGACGTGACCCAGGGCCAGAAGGGCCTGCAGGCCGAGAACATCGTTCCCGCCTGATCGTCGCGGATCGCGAACCTCGCAGCCGGGGCCCGCACCTCCACGGTGCGGGTCCCGGCTCGTGTGCTGTCACCGGCCAGGAAGGCTGCCCCATGAATCGCTCCGACCGTCCCGCGCGCCCCGCCCGCCGGCGCTCAACGAATGCCCGCACGGCAGGCTCGGCCACGCGTGGCGCGGGAGGCTCCGCGGGGGGCTCCTCCACTTCCCGTGGCGCGACCGGGGGCTCCGCCGCCCGCGGCGCTTCGGCGGGCTCGTCCGCCCGCGGCAAGAGCGGCGACGCCGGTAAGCGGCCGGTGAACGGTGGCGGCCGAGGCGGCCGCAAGCCGTCACGGCCCGCGGGGCGCACCGCCCCCGCGGACTTCGCGCTGCCCGAGACCACGACCCCCGCGCTGCCCGCCGTCGAGGCCTTCGGCGACCTCGACATGCCCGAGGCGCTCCTGAAGACCCTCGCCGCGCAGGGCGTCACCACGCCGTTCCCGATCCAGGCCGCGACGCTGCCGAACTCGCTCGCGGGCCGTGACGTCCTCGGCCGCGGCCGCACCGGCTCCGGCAAGACCCTGGCCTTCGGCCTCGCCGTGCTCGGCCGCACCGCGGGCCGCCGCGCCGAGCCCGGCAAGCCCCTCGCGCTCGTCCTCGTCCCCACCCGTGAGCTGGCCCAGCAGGTCACTGACGCGCTCGCGCCGTACGCCACGTCCGTGAACCTGCGCGTCAGCGCCGTCGTCGGCGGCATGTCGATCAACAAGCAGGCCGCGACGCTGCGCCGCGGCGTCGAGGTCCTCGTCGCCACCCCCGGCCGCCTGAAGGACCTCATCGAGCGCGGCGACTGCGCCCTCGGGCAGGTCCGTGTCACGGTCCTCGACGAGGCCGACCAGATGGCCGACATGGGCTTCCTGCCGCAGGTCACCGCCCTGCTCAAGCAGGTGGAGCCGGACGGCCAGACCATGCTGTTCTCCGCGACCCTGGACCGCAACGTGGACCGCCTCGTACGCGGCTACCTCAGCGACCCCGTCGTGCACTCGGTCGACCCGTCCGCGGGCGCGGTGAGCACGATGGAGCACCACGTCCTGTACGTCGCCGACGAGACCGACAAGAAGGCCGTCGCGCTGCGCATTGCCGCCCGCGAGGGCAACGTCATCCTGTTCCTGCACACCAAGCGGGCCGTGGACCGTTTCACCAAGCGGCTCCTCGCCAACGGCGTGCGCGCCTCCGGGCTGCACGGCGGACGCTCGCAGCCCCAGCGCAACCGCACCCTGGAGCAGTTCAAGAGCGGTGAGGTCACCGCGCTCGTCGCCACCAACGTGGCCGCCCGCGGCATCCACGTCGACGACCTCGACCTGGTCGTGAACGTGGACCCGCCCGTCGACCACAAGGACTATCTGCACCGCGGCGGGCGCACCGCGCGGGCGGGGGAGTCCGGACGTGTCGTCACGCTCGTCCTGCCCGACGAGAAGCGCGAGGTGGCGCGGCTGATGTCCGACGCGGGCATCAGCCCGCAGACGGTGGCGGTCCGCTCCTCCTCCGAGGAACTGGTGACGATCACCGGTGCCCGCGAGCCGTCCGGCGTGCCGGTCGTCATCGCGCCGCCCGTGCAGGTCCCGGCCCAGCGCAAGAGCTCGGGCGGCAGGCCCTCCGGCGGGGGCAGCGCCTCCGGCACGGGCGGCGCCGCCCGCCGCCGGGGCCGCGGCGGCCGCGGTCGCCGGGGCGGCCAGAGCCGCAGCGCGGCGGCCTGAACCGAGAGCACGACAGGGGCGACACCCGGGCGCGGACCGTACTCGCGCTCAGGTGTCGCCCCTGTCGTGTCGTACTGGAGGCGCGCTCAGGCACCGCCTCTGCCGTGCCCCCGCGGCGCGCTCAGGCACCACCTCTGCCGTCCCCCCCCGCAGCGCGCTCAGGCACCGCCCCTGCCGTGCCCCCCGTGCGGCGCGCTCATGTGTCGCATTCGAGCACCGTCCGGCACAGCCCGCACCGGGCCCGGACGCGCCCCCGTGCGGGGACCCGGATCCGCTGGTGGCAGGTGGGGCACGGGAAGGTCACCCGCAGCGGTCCGGTGCCGTCGGAGCGGGAGAAGGAGTAGGGGCCGCCGGGGCGCGGACCGGCCGCCGCGCCGCGGTCCTGGGCCTGGCGGCGGTCCTTCGCGTACCGCCGCCTGCCCGCCCAGCCCGCCGCGGTGAGCGGTGGCTGCTGCTCGTCCTGCCGGGCCCGCGCGAGCCCCTTCGTGTACGCCGTGTACGCCTGCGGGCTGGTGAACCACGTCTCGGGTGCCTCGCCGAACGCGAGGGCCCGCTTGGCGAGGACGTACCCGAACTCCTCCGGCGTCAGATAGCCGAGCTTCTGCGACGTGGCCCGGTCCTCGCGGTAGGCGTCGAGCAGCAGCCATCCCGCGCCCAGATACGTCGTCGCGGTGTCGGTGAGGATCTCGTTGTCCCGGGTGCCGGGGAAGGAGAGGTCGAGGCGGTGCAGGTACACATGCATCACCTCGTGCGCTAGGGCCGCGCCGATGTCCCGCCGGTGGGTGCGGAAGCGGTCGTTCAGCTCGATGAAGTACTCGGGGCCCGCGGCCAGTTCGACGTTCGCCGCGTGCTGCATCTCGCGGAACGACACGATCATGCGGGCGTCCGGGAGCCGCAGATGGCGCACCATCTCGCGCGCGATCCGCTGCACCCCCAGGTGCAGGTCGTCCGTGTCGCAGAATGCCACGTCCGCGGGGGCCACGCTGGTGTCGAAGGTGTGCACGGTGTCGTAGGAGAGCCGCCGGTACAGCGCCGTGACGGCCGCGCGCACCGTCTCCAGATGGGGATAGCCGTGTGCCACGGGTCCGCCGTCCGCCACGCCGCCACCCCCTGACCCGCCGAGCCGCTGGGCCGCTCCGCGCGCGGAGTCCCATTCGTCCTCACTCTACGGGGGTTGCGCGCACCGCTTACCAGCCCCGGCGCCAACGCCTGGCCGAAAACCGCCCCTTGTCGCCCGGTCGTGGCCCTCCCCATAATCCAACAACGCTTGGCGGGCTCATGCCATGCAACGCCCCCGGCACGTGCGGCATGGCCCGCCGCGTGCGCAACCCCCCACAACTCCCACGAAGGGGCAAGAAGTTGAAGACGAAGTTCCGTGGTTTCAAGAGAGCCGCTGTTCTCGGGTCGGTCGCCCTCGGCGTCGCCAGCCTTCAGCCCGTTGTCGCCCAGGCCGCCCCGCACCCCGGCCCCAACCCCGGTGAGAGCGTCGTCGGCGGTACCCGTGCCGCCCAGGGCGAGTTCCCGTTCATGGTCCGTCTCTCGATGGGCTGCGGCGGCTCCCTCCTCAAGCAGGACGTCGTCCTGACCGCGGCCCACTGTGTCGACGGCTCCGGCAACAACACCTCGATCACCGCCACCGGCGGCGTCGTGGACCTGCAGAGCTCCAGCGCCATCAAGGTCAAGTCCACCAAGGTCCTCCAGGCCCCCGGCTACAACGGCAGCGGCAAGGACTGGGCGCTCATCAAGCTCGCCAAGCCGATCAACCAGCCCACGCTGAAGATCGCCACCAACACCGCCTACAACAGCGGCAACTTCACCATCGCCGGCTGGGGCGCCAACCGCGAGGGCGGCGCGCAGCAGCGCTACCTGCTCAAGGCCACCGTGCCCTTCGTGAGCGACTCCGCCTGCCAGTCCGCCTACGGCGGCGACATCATCCCCGGCGAGGAGATCTGCGCCGGCAAGCTCAACGTGGGCGGCGTCGACACCTGCCAGGGCGACTCCGGCGGCCCCATGTTCCGCAAGGACGACGCCGGTGCCTGGATCCAGGTCGGCATCGTCAGCTGGGGCAACGGCTGCGCCCGGCCGCAGTACCCCGGCGTCTACACCGAGGTGTCGACCTTCGCGGCCGACATAACCCGGTACGCCAACCAGCTCTGACGCACCGGCTCCGACGCACCGGGCACCCCACAGTGCCCGCACGGTGAGCAGTCGAGTCGAGTAGTGGAGTCGCGGGGCCGGGTCGCGGAACGGACCCGGCCCCGTTTCCCGTGCCCCGCTCCGGCGTGCGCCGACTGTCCGGCCTCCCGCTGAGTATGTCCGCATATGGGACACTCGGGGCGGTACGGAACGGACTTCGGGGAACGGCGGGCGGCAGCACATGGCGATCACGGTGGTCATCGCGGACGACCAGGAAATGGTCCGCACCGGCTTCCGCATGATCCTGGAGAGCCGCCCCGACATCGAGGTCCTCGCCGACGTCGTCGACGGCGAGGACGCGCTCGCCGCCGTCCGGGACCACGACCCCGACGTGCTCCTCCTCGACATCCGCATGCCCCGCCTCGACGGACTGGAAGTCACCCGCAGGCTCACCGCCGACGGCGCGGTGCGGCCCCGCATCGTCATCGTCACCACCTTCGACCTCGACGAGTACGTGCACGCGGCCCTGGGCGCGGGCGCCAGCGGGTTCCTGCTGAAGAACGCGAGCCCCGCCATGCTCGTGGAGGCCGTACGCGCCGCGGCCGTCGGCGACGCGCTCGTCTCACCCGCGATCACCGTGCGGCTGCTGCGGGAACTGGCCCCCGGCGCGGCCCCCGCGACGCGCACCCCCGCCGAACCCCTCACCCAGCGCGAACGGGACGTCGTCCGCGCCCTCGCCCGCGGCCGCACCAACAACGAGATCGCCGCCGAACTGTTCGTCTCCCTGTCCACGGTCAAGTCCCACCTCGCCAACGTGCAGGCCAAGCTGGACGCCAGGAACCGCGTCGAGATCGCCGCCTGGGCCTGGGAGAGCGGCCTCGCCACCCGCACCCCATGAACCCCCGCCCGCACCCCCCGGCGCACCCCGCACGGCACCGCCCCGCCGGACCCGGACTCCTCGACCGGTACGCGCGGCTCCTGGACCGCCACCCCGAGCGCCGCACCGCGGCCCGCCTGCTGCTCGCCACCGTGCTCGTCCTCCTCGTCACCGCCGAGGGCCTCACCCTCGCCGACCGGCCCACCGGACCGCGCGCCGCCGTGTGGACCGCGGGCATCCTGTGCTGCCTGTGCGCCGTGCCCTGGGCCCGGCCGCCCCTGGCCGTGCGCGCCTGGACGGCGGCCGGTGTCTCCTGGGCGGCCACGCTGTACGCGTTCGTCAGCGCGCGCCCGCAGACCGTCTGGGGCACGGGCGAGGCCATCGCGCTGCTCGTCCTGCTCACCGGCGTCCTGCTGCGGCTGCCCGCGCGGCCCGCCGCCGTGCTCGGCCCGCTGCTCGCCCTCGCCTGCGTGGCCGCACCCGTACGGGACGCGTCCCCCGGCCGCTTCACGCTGCTGTTCTCCGCGCTCGCCGCCGTGGTCAGCGCGTTCTCGCTGCTGCTGCGGGCTCAGCAGGCGCAGCGGGAGCGGGACGTGGCGGCGGTGCGCGCCGCCGAGCGCCTCGACCTCGCCCGGGAGCTCCACGACCTGGTCGCCCACCACGTCACCGGCATCGTCGTGCAGGCCCGCGCCGCGTCCTTCACCGCGGTCGGCGCCGACGCCGCGGCCGGCACCTTCACCCGGATCGCCGACGCGGGCGACGAGGCGCTCGGCGCGATGCGGCGCCTGGTGCGGGTGCTCCGCGAGGGCGAGGCCCGCACCGCGCCGCCGGCCGGGCTCGCCGCGCTGCGGGACCTCGCGGAGACATTCTCCGCCACCGGGCCGCCGGTCGCCGTGGCGGTGGAACCCGGCCTTCAGGAGCGGCTTCCGGCCGATCTCGCCGCCACCGCGCACCACATCGTGCGCGAGGCGCTCACGAACGTCCGCAAGCACGCCGCCGGGGCGACATCGGTGCAGGTCGGCGTGCGGGTCGTCGACGGCGGCCTGGAGGTCCGCGTCACCGACGACGGCGGCGGGCCGACGGACCAGCACCCTGCCCCCTCCGAACACCCCGGCGACCGCGGCGGCTTCGGCCTCGCCGGCCTGGAGGAACGCGCGACGGCCCTCGGCGGCACCCTGACGGCGGGCCCCGCCGCGGCGGGCGGCTGGGAAGTGCGGGCGGTGCTGCCGTACGGGCAGGGCGCGGGCGGGTAGCGCGGGGACCGGCGGGCGGACGGGGCGGGAGCGGCCCCGGCAGCGGCGCGGCCGTCAGTGCCCCGCGCGCCGGACGTTAGTCCAAGACCTCTCCCGTCTTTGTCCATGGGCGCCCTCGTCCCGCGCGGCGCATCGTGACCGACACGAATTCCGTCCCACAAAGGGGTGCGTTGATGCCGTCGTCACAGACGCCAGGGCCCGAGGCCGGGCCGAGCCGCAGAGCCGTGGTCGCCACGGGGGCGATCGCCGGGATCGCCGGGATCACCGGAGCGGGCACCGCGCACGCGGCCCCGGCCACCACGAACGCCGCCCCCGACGAGGCGGTCCTGCGCTCGTCCGCCCTCGACGTCCGCGTCGCCACCGGCTTCCCGCGCGTCGTCTCGTACACCGACCGCGCGAGCCGCGCCGTCCTGCACGGCCGGCCGGACCCCGTGACCACGCTCCTGATCGACGAGAAGGAGTACACCCCGAAGGTCACCACGGCCCTGCGCGGCGACCGCGCCATGTACACCCTCACCTTCGACGGCGGCACCCGCATCGACGTCGAGATCGCCGTGCGGGGCCGCCAGGTGCACTGGCGCGTCACGAGGATCGCCGACACCGCCGCCCTGCGCGTCGGCACCCTGCGCGTCCCCGGCCTCGCCCTGCTCTCCGTCCGCAGCGACCAGCCCGGCGCCACCCTGCTCGCCGCGAAGGTGCAGCTCGACAAGGCCAAGAGCGGCGACACCCTCGTCGCGCTGCGCCCCGACACGCCCGCCGGGGTCCCGACCGGCTGCGCGTACGCGGTGCTCGCGCACGACGGGCTCGGCGGCGCCGTCGAGACCAACACCGTCTACGACAAGCCCACCTCCGAGACCACCTGGGAGAACGGCCGCCTGTGGCACCACACCGTACGCAAGGACGGCCACGTCGAGACGAGCCTCACCCCCGGCCAGTGGACGCACCGCGCCGCCACCGCCCCCGTCGCCGCCACCGAGCCGCTGCCGTACGCGACCGTCGTCGTCACCGGCGACCGCAACGGCGACGGCAAGGTCGACTGGCAGGACGCCGCCATCGCCTTCCGCGACATCATGGTCACCCCGCTCGGCGCCGACGAGCAGCATCTGCGGGTCGTCCCGCACATCCCCTTCAACTTCGCCTCGCAGGCCACCAACCCGTTCCTCGCGACCCTCGACGACGTCAAGCGCGTCCACCTCGCCACCGACGGACTGCGCCAGTACACCCTCCTCAAGGGCTACCAGTCCGAGGGCCACGACTCCGCGCACCCGGACTACGCCGGGAACCACAACACCCGCGCGGGCGGCCTCGCCGACCTCAACACCCTCCTCGCCGAGGGCGCCAAGTGGAACAGCGACTTCGGCGTGCACATCAACGCCACCGAGTCCTACCCCGTCGCGAACGCCTTCTCCGACAAGCTCGTCGACAAGAGCGACGAGCAGTGGGACTGGCTCGACCAGAGCTACCGCATCGACCAGCGCCGCGACCTCGTCTCCGGCGACATCGTGCGCCGCCTCGCCGATCTGCGCCGCGAGACCCACCCGGCCCTCAACACCCTCTACATCGACGTGTTCCGCGAGTCCGGCTGGACCTCCGACCGCCTCCAGCGCACCCTGCGCGAACAGGGCTGGATGGTCACCAGCGAATGGGGCCACGGCTTCGAACGCTCCGCCCTGTGGTCGCACTGGGCCACCGAGACCGACTACGGCCCCGACACCTCCCGCGGCATCAACTCCCGGCTGATCCGCTTCATCCGCCACCACCAGAAGGACGTCTTCGCCGACAAGTGGCCCACCCTGCTCGGCGCCGCCCGCATGGGCACCTTCTCCGGCTGGACCGGCAAGACCGACTGGAACGCCTTCTACGACCTGATCTGGACGCACGCGCTGCCCGCCAAGTACCTCCAGGCGCAGCCCATCAAGTCCTGGACCGAGCACGAGATCACGTTCTTCGGCACCGGCGCCACCTCCGTCACCGACGCCGACGGCACCCGGCGCGTCACCACCGACGGCCACCTCGTCTACGACAACGGCACCTATCTGCTGCCCTGGGAGCCGCGCAGGCCCACCGACCCGAAGAAGCTCTACCACTACAACCCGCGCGGCGGCGAGACCACTTGGACCCTGCCCGAGGGCTGGTCGCACCTGCGCGAGGTCGCCCTCCACCGCCTCACCGACCAGGGCCGCGCCTTCGTCGCCGACATCCCCGTACGCGGCGGGAGGATCACCCTCGACGCCGCCGCCCGGCAGCCCTACGTCGTCCACCGCGCCCGCGTCCGGCGCGCCCCCGACCCCGACTGGGGCCAGGGCACACCCCTGCGCGACCCCGGCTTCCACGCCGGGAACCTCGACGCCTGGCACGTCACCGGACCCGCCACCGTCGAACGCAGCGAGCTCGGCGACCACGAACTGGTGATCGCCGCCGGTACCGCCGCCACCGTCAGCCAGCGCCTGCGCCGCCTCAAGCCCGGTACGTACGCCGCGTCCGTGCAGGTCGAAGTGGGGGAGAAGGCCGGGCAGCGGCGCCGCGCCGCCCTGGAGGTGCACACCGCCGACGGCGTCACCGCCGCCAACTGGACGCACACCTCCACCGCGGTCAACTTCGTCGCCGCCGACCGCAAGCACGGCACCCGCTTCCAGCGCCTGTTCACGTACTTCACCGTCCCCGACGGCGGCGGCCCGGTGCACCTCGCGCTGCGCGCCGACGCGGGCGACGCCCAGGTGCGGTTCGACAACGTGCGCGTCGTCGCCACCGGCGCACGGCCGCCCCTCGGCCGGGGCGTGCTCGCCCGCGAGGACTTCGAGGACGTGCCGCAGGGCTGGGGCCCGTTCGTCAAGGGCGACGCCGGGGGCGCCACCGATCCGCGCACCCACATCGCGCAGCGGCACGCCCCGTACACCCAGCGCGGCTGGAACGGCAAAGCCGTCGACGACGTCGTGGACGGCACCCAGTCCCTGAAGTCCCGCGGCGAGAACAAAGGCCTCGTCCACCGCACCGTCCCGCACACGGTCCGCTTCACGGCGGGCCGACGCTACCGGGTCTCGTTCCGGTACGAGAACGAGAAGGCCGGGCAGTACGCCTGGGTGACGGCCGTGGACGAGCCCGGAGCGCGCGAACTGTCCCGCGAGGCCCTGCCCGTGGCCACCGCGCCGACCGCGCTGTCCTACGAGTTCACCGCTCCCGCCGACGGCGAGGCCTGGGTCGGACTGCGGAAGGTCGGCGACGACGGCAAGGCGGAGTTCGTCCTGGACACGTTCGAGGTGCGGGAGGTGTAGCGCACGCCGGGGAGCCCTCAGGCGGCCCCCGCGCGGAAGTCGTCGGCGTGCTCCTCGGCCCACTGGGCGAACGTCCGCGCCGGACGTCCGGTGACCTCCCGCACGGTGGCCGTCAGGTCGGGGTCACTGTCGACGGCGGCGCCGAGGGACGCCAGGAACACCGGCAGCATCTCCGGCTCGATGTGCGGGAACATGTCGGGCGTCACCTCGTCCGGCGCGACCTCCACGTACCGCAGGTCCCGGCCGAGGGCCCGGCCCACCTGCCGGACCTGCTCCTCGGTGGTGAGGGCGGCGGGCCCGGTGACGCTGTGCGCGACGCCCGTGTGCGCCGCCGGGTCGAGCAGGGCACGGGCGGCGACCGCGGCGATGTCGTCCTCGTGGACCGGCGTCAGACGCAGCTTCGCGAACGGACCGCGGACCGTGTCACCGGCACGGATCTGCGCCGCCCACTGCCGCGCGTTGGTGCTGAAGGCCCCGGGCCGCAGGAACGTCCAGCCGAGGCCACTGGCCCGCACGTGCCCCTCCAGCGCCGCGTGCGCGTCGTACAGGGGATGCCCGGCGGCCTCGTCGTGGTCGACGATGATCGACGAGAGGACGACGACGTGCCGGACACCACCGGCACGCGCGGCATCGAGGAGCGCCGCGGTGTGGTCGCCACCCGCCGCCAGGTGCAGGAACAGCCCGGTGGCACCCGCGAACGCGCCGGCCATGGCGGCCGGTTCGGCCGTCGGCGCGAAGCGGACCGCCTCGGCGCCCGCGGGCAGGGCACCCGCACGCGCCGGGTCCCGGGTCAGGGCCCGCACGGGCACGCCCTCGGCGGCGAGCCGGGCGACGAGGGCACGGCCCACATTGCCGGTGGCACCGGTCACGACGATCACAGGAACTCCTCGGGTTCGGGACGGCACGGCCCGCGGCGGATCCGCCCCGGCCCGGCGCGCACCGGGGCTGTGCCGCCCCGGCCCGCCGCACGCCGTCAAGATCGACCCTAGGCAGCGCCGCACGGCCACCGGATCGTCACCTTGACGGAGATCACCCCCCGGACGGCCGGGACCGCGGACCTAGGCCGAGCGACCGAGGCCCCCCTCACCGCTGCCCGGCACCGTCCCGCACCCGCAACGCCCGCCGCAGTTCGTCCAGTTGATCGGCCAGGATGCGGCGAAGCGCGGGCAGGACGTCGGTGCGCTCCAGGCAGCGCTCGCCCAGGCGCAGCGTCTCCCCGTCCACGGCCGACCTCGGGAAGGCGAACCGCCCCGCGGCCTCCGCCATGGCGGGCCCGCGCCGGTCCGCGAGCGCCACCGCGTCCTCGAAGAAACGCGGCACATAGGTGCGCACGAGGGCCTCCTGCTCGGGCTGCCAGAAACCCTGGGCCGTGGCCGTGAACAAGTAGTTGGACAGCTCGTCCGACCCGAACATGGCATCCCACGCCTGCTGCTTCGCGCTCGCGTCGGGCAGCGCGGCCCGGCAGAGCGCGGCACCCTCCTGACCGGTCGCGCTCGGATCGCGGCGCAGCTCCGCCGCGATCGCACTCTCGTCGACCGCGCCGAGCGCGGCGAGCCGGCCGAGGATCCGCCAGCGCAGCTCCGGATCCAGCTCGGGCCCACCGGGCACCGCACCCTGCGACAGCCAGGTCGCCAAGGGCTCGGGCTGCGTCGCGGAGTCGATGACCCCCCGTACGGCGATGAGCCGCAGCCCCGGCTGCGAACCATCCTCCGTACGCCGGATCACGTCCTCGCACAGCGCGCCGATCGTGGCCAGGGCGGCGGTCCTGCCGTCGAGGGGCGTGTACCGGTCGGCGACGGCGAAACCGGCGAAGCCGAGGACACCCGCGACGAGGGCGAGGTCGCTCTCCGCGGGCAGATGGGCGCGGGCCGCCTCCAGATAGGCGGCGGGCGCCAGCTCCCCGTCGCGCACCATGTCGCGCAGCGCGTTCCACAGCACCGCACGTGTCAGCGCGTCCGGAACACCGGAGAGCGACGCGAGGACCGTCTCCTGCGACACCCCGTCCAGGCGCACCTTGGCGTACGTCAGGTCCTGGTCGTTGGGCACGACGAGCGCGGGCCGCCCGCCGTCGCGCGCCACGGGCCCCTCCTGCGACGGCACGTCCGTCTCGAACCGCTCCCGCAGGACCAGGGACCGCCCGTCGGACAGGTCCCTGTCGTACACGCCCACCGCGACCCGGTGCGGGCGGCTGCCCTCGCGGTCCAGGGCGAGGGTCCACTCGCGGCCGCTGTGCGTGACGGTGGGCCGGAACGTGTCCACGCCCGTGGTCCGCAGCCACGCCTGCGCCCAGCCGCGCACGTCGCGGTCCGTCGCGGAGGCCAGGTTGTCGATGAAGTCGGCGAGCGTGGCGTTGCCGAACCTGTGCCGCGCGAAGTGCGCGTTGATGCCCGCCAGGAAGTCCTTCTCGCCGAGCCACGCCACGAGCTGACGCAGCGCGCTCGCGCCCTTGGCGTAGGAGATGCCGTCGAAGTTGAGCATCGCCGACGCCGTGTCGGGGACCGCGTCCGGATCCGGCGCCACCGGATGCGTGGAGGGCCGCTGGTCCGCGTCGTAACCCCCCGGCTTGCGGGCGACACCGAAGTCGACCCAGGTGTCGGCGAAGCGGGTCGCCTCGGTCAGCGTCTGGTAGCCCATGTACTCGGCGAAGGACTCGTTCAGCCAGATGTCGTCCCACCACGCGAGCGTCACCAGGTCCCCGAACCACATGTGCGCCATCTCGTGCGCGACGACCATGGCACGGCTCTGGCGCTGGGTGTCCGTCACCGCCGACCGGAAGACGAACTCGTCCCTGAAGGTGACGAGGCCGGGGTTCTCCATGGCGCCCGCGTTGAACTCCGGAACGAACGCCTGGTCGTAGGAGTCGAACGGATAGGGCTCGGTGAACTTCTCGTGGTAGCGGTCGAAGCACGCCACGGTCACGTCGAGCAGCTCGTCGGCGTCCGCGTCCAGATACGGCGCGAGGGAACGGCGGCAGTGGAGGCCGAACGGCAGACCGCGGTGCTCGGTGCGCACCGAGTGCCAGGGCCCCGCGGCGACCGCGACGAGATACGTGGAGATCAGCGGGGTCGGCGCCGCCCGCCAGCGGCCCCCGCCCAGGTCCTCGACGACACCGTTGGCGAGGACCGTCCAGCCCTCCGGCGCGGTCACCGTCAGCGCGAACACGGCCTTCAGATCCGGCTGGTCGAACGCCGCGAACACGCGCTGCACGTCCTCCAGGAACAACTGCGTGTACAGGTACGTCTCACCGTCGGCGGGATCCGTGAACCGGTGCATGCCCTCACCGGTGCGGGAGTAGCGCATGACCGCGTCGACCCGCAGCTCGTGCTCACCCGCGGTCAGACCGCGCAGCGGCAGCCTGTTGCCGTCCAGGTCCGCCGGGTCCAGGGCGGTGCCGTCGAGCGTGACGGAGCGCAGCCGTGCGGGCTTCAACTCGACGAAGGTGTCGCCGTCCGCCGCGGCGCTGAAGGTGATCACCGTGCGGGAGTCGAAGGTGTCCTCGCCGGTGGTCAGGTCGAGATCGACCTCGTACCGCCATACGTCGAGGAGCTGGGCTCGGGTCTGCGCTTCGTCGCGCGTCAGAACGGACATCTGGCCATGGTGCCTGATCCCGCCGTGCGCCCGTCAGTGCGGGTACCGCCGTCCCGGATGCGCGGCGGCCGGTCCGCACGCCCCTCAGCGGTTGCCGTCCGCGATGCTCTCGTGGTGCCGGATCACCTCCCCGATGATGAAGTTCAGGAGCTTCTCGGCGAAGGCGGGGTCCAGCTTGGCGTTCTCGGCGAGCTGGCGGAGGCGGGCGACCTGACGGGCCTCACGGGCCGGGTCGGCGGGCGGCAGCTGGTGATTGGCCTTGAGGTGGCCGACCTGCTGGGTGCACTTGAAGCGCTCGGCGAGCATGTGGACGACCGCGGCGTCGATGTTGTCGATGCTGTCCCGTAGGCGGGACAGCTCGGCGCGCACGGCGGGGTCGACGCCGCCGCCCTCCGCCGCCCCCGTGCCGGTGGCGCCGTTGTCGTCACTGGTGTGGTGAGTGGTCATGGCAGCTGAGCCTACGTGCCCTCGGGCGCACCGCCGAAGGACGGCAGAGTGGGCGGATGTTCGGGATCGGGCACCTGCTGCGACCAGCCGCCCGGCACCGCCCGCCCCTGCTGCGCACGGAAGCGCACCGGAGCCGTCCCGACACGGCGGGTGAAGAGCCGCGAGAAGTAGGCCGGGTCGTCGTAGCCGACCCGCCTGGCGATCGCGGCGACGGGCAGCTCGGTGGCCGCGAGCAGTTCCTTGGCCCGGCCGAGCCGGATGCCGAGGAGATAGTCCTTGGGGCTGCACCCCGCGCCACGGCGCACGGCCGTGCGCAGTTCGGCGGGCGTCATGCCGTGCCGCGCCGCGTGCTCGGTCACCGAGAGCGCCGTGAACGCGTCCCGGGCCAGGGACTGCAGGACGGGGTCGCCGTCGGGGGCCATGTCGGCGCGGGCCCGGCGCAGCGCGACGAGCAGCTCGTGCACCGCCGCGCTGGTCTCCACCTCCAGGAGGGGGTTGCCGCGGCGGGCGGCGCGGGCGATGCGGCCGACGACGGCACGGGCCGCGTCCGGGTCGGCCAGCGGCACCACGGGCCGGTCCGGGTCGATGTAGCCGAGCTCCGTGTACGTCGCCGCCGCCGGGCCTGTGAAGTCCACGAAGCACTCGTCCCAGCCGGTCTCCGCGTCCGCGCCGTAGTGGTGCGGCACCCCCGGCGAGAGCCAGATCAGGGCGGGCGCCGTGACCGCCCTGCGCCGCCCGTCGGGAGCCCGGAACCAGCCGCTGCCCGCGCTGACGACGAGGGCGACGTGATGGTCGAGGGTGCGCGGCCCGACCTCCGGGAGCGTGCCGTGCTGCAGGCCCACGCCCAGACACACCAGACCGAGCCGGTGATGCACAGGGCTCGGAGTGAAATACCGCATCCAGGTGTGGTACATCCGCGGCTGCCCCTTTCCTCCCGATCGCCCGACGGTGCCACCACCGCGTGCCCGCCGCCGTCACCGCGTCGCCGCCGGGCGGCCGCCCGATCACTGCGTCCAACCCGGCTCGATCTTTGTCCATGGACCGTGCCGCCCGCCAGAGGCAATCGTGGCCGCAGCAGGGATCGGGAGGGACACGATGGACGACAGCGACAGCGACAACGGCCGGGGCGACGGCGGCCGGGCCGACAGCAGCCGGGCCTACAGCGGCCGGGGCGACAGCTTCAGGGTGGGCGCGGACCACTTCGAACTGGACGGGCGGCCCGTACGGCTGCTCTCCGGGGCGCTGCACTACTTCCGCGTGCACGAGGCACAGTGGGGGCACCGCCTCGCGATGCTCCGGGCCATGGGCCTCAACTGCGTCGAGACGTACGTCCCCTGGAACCTGCACGAACCCCGCCCCGGCGAACTGCACGACAGCACCGCCCTCGGCCGCTTCCTCGACGCCGCCCACGCCGAGGGACTGTGGGCGATCGTCCGCCCCGGCCCCTACATCTGCGCCGAATGGGACAACGGCGGCCTGCCGTACTGGCTGACGGCCGAGGTCGGCGCGCGCGCCCGCACCCGCGACGAGACCTATCTGGCGCACGTGGAACGCTGGTTCGCCCGGCTCCTGCCCCAGGTCGTCTCCCGCCAGCACGACCGCGGCGGGCCGGTGATCATGGTGCAGGTCGAGAACGAGTACGGCAGCTACGGCTCCGACCAGGTCTACCTGACCCGCCTCACCGAACTCCTGCGCGCCCACGGCGTCACCGCGGAACTGTTCACCTCCGACGGCCCCGAGGACCACATGCTGACCGGCGGGGGCGTCCCCGGCGTCCTCGCCACCGTGAACTTCGGCTCCCGCGCCCGCGAAGGCTTCGCCGCACTGCGCCGCCACCGCCCCGAAGGACCCCTGATGTGCATGGAGTTCTGGTGCGGCTGGTTCGACCACTGGGGCACCCGGACCGTCGTACGCGACCCCCGGGACGCCGCGGACGCGCTCCGCGAGATCCTGGAGTGCGGCGCCTCGGTCAACCTCTACATGGCCCACGGAGGCACCAGCTTCGCCGGCTGGGCGGGCGCCAACCGGGCCGGGGACAGCCTGCACGACGGCACCCTGCAACCCGACGTCACCTCCTACGACTACGACGCGCCCATCGACGAACACGGCCGCCCCACCGAGAAGTTCCACCTGTTCCGCAAAGTCCTCGCCCCCTACGCCGACACGCCGCTGCCCGACCCGCCCCCACCCCTGCCCGCCCTCACCGCACCCGCCACCGCCCGCTTCACCGACCGCGTCGCCCTGGACACCCTCGCCGACGCCCTCGGCACCCCCGAGACCGAGCACGCCGTACCGCCCACCTTCGAGGACCTCGGCGTCGACCGGGGCCTGGTCCGCTACACCGTCGACCTCCCAGGACCCCGCGAGCCCTACCCGCTGACCGTGCGCGGACTGCGCGACCGCGCCGTCGTCCACATCGACGGCCTGCCCGCGGGCATCCTCACCGAAGACGCCCCGACCTTGCCCGAACCCGTCGCCGGGCCCGCCCGCGTCACCCTCTGGACGGAGTCCCTGGGCCGCGTCAACTACGGCCCCCGGCTCGGCGAACCCAAGGGCGTCACCGGCGGCATCCTCCACGAACGCCAGTACGTCCACGGCGTACGGGCCGTCGGCCTCCCCCTCACCGCCTTCGACACCCCCGCCCCCGTCCGCGACCTCCCCGCCGACACCGGCCCCCTGCCCGGCGCGACCGGCCTCCACCGCGGCACCCTCACCGTCCACGACCCCGGCGACGCCGACCTCGAACTCCCCGGCTGGGGCCGCGGCTTCGCCTGGATCAACGGCTTCTGCCTCGGCCGCTACTGGGGCATCGGCCCCCAGCACTCCCTGTACGTACCCGGCCCCGTCCTGAAGGAGGGAACCAACGAGGTGTGGGTCCTCGAGGTGGAGGGAGCCGGGGGAGCGGGGGAGGTACGGCTGCGGTAGGAAGATCCAGCCCGTCCGGCGTTTGAGGACAAGGCGCGAAGCGCCGATACGGGGGTCCAGGGGGCGGAGCCCCATGGTTTCGGGAAGGGGCGGGACCGGGGAAAGCCCCGCCAGGGCCTAGCACCACCCACCTACCCCCCGCAAACTCCCCCCATGGGCAATACCCCTTACGAGTCCGCATCGTTGAGCTCTCCGGGCGAGCCGGACACCGCAGCGGCCAGGCCGGCGACCCCACCCGAGCACCCGGAGGTCACCGCCATGAGCACCCCGCCGCCCCTCGCCGGAGGCAAGAACGGCCCCGACGCCCTGCGGCCCCTGCTCGAAACAACCCTCGGCGCCCTCACCGAGGGCGCCGGGACCCGCGGCGGCCCCCTCCCGAGCGGCGGCCCCGCCACCGTCGCCACCCGCGTCCGCGAAGCCGCGGGCGACCTCCTGCCGACCCACGGAACGGGCGCCGAGAACGCCCTGCGCACCCTGGTCGGCGCCGTCGCCGCAGGCGCCGCCGACCCCGCGGACCCCCTGTGCGCGGCCCACCTGCACTGCCCGCCCCTCGCCATCGCCGCAGCCGCCGACCTCGCCGCGTCCGCCCTCAACCCCTCCATGGACTCCTGGGACCAGGCGCCCGCCGCCTCCGCCCTCGAAGCGCTCCTCACCGCCACCCTCGCCGCCGAAGTCCACGGCCCCGGCACCGGCGACGCCCTGATCACCACCGGCGGCACCGAGTCCAACCAGCTCGCCCTGCTCCTCGCCCGCGAACACGCCGCCACCCGCGGACACCCCCTGCGGCTGCTCACCGGCGCCAACGCCCACCACTCCCTGCGCCGCGCCGCCTGGCTCCTCGGCCTGCCCGAACCCGTCACCGTGCCCGCACCCGCCGGCGTCCTCGACCCCGCCGCCCTCGACGAAGCCCTCACCGAACTCAGCGAACTCACCGAACTCACCGAACCCAGCGGACCCAGCGGACCCAGCGAACGCACCGGCCGCGCCGGCCGCAGCGGACCCGCCGCCACCGTCCTCGTCGCCGCAACCGCCGGCACCACCGACGCCGGCCTCATCGACCCCCTCACCGACATCGCCGACCTGTGCGCCACCCACGGCGCCCGACTCCACGTCGACGCCGCCTACGGCGCCGGACTCCTCTTCAGCGACACCCACCGACCCAAGCTCCACGGCCTGGAACGCGCCGACAGCGTCGCCCTCGACCTGCATAAACTCGGCTGGCAACCCGCAGCCGCCGGCATCCTCACCGTCCGCGACCCCGCCGACACCAGAGCCCTCGACCACCGCGCCGACTACCTCAACGCCGACGACGACACCGAAGCAGGCCTGCCCGACCTCCTCGGCCGCTCCCTGCGCACCACCCGCAGACCCGACGCCCTGAAGATCGCCGTCACCCTCAAGGCCCTCGGCCGCACCGGACTCGGCGCCCTCGTCGACCAGGTCTGCGACCGCGCCCGCGAACTCGCCGACCTCGTCGCCGCCCACCCCCGTTTCGACCTCTACGACAAGCCCGCCATCAGCACCGTCCTGTTCCGGCCAACCGACGCCGACGACGAATACATCGCCCACGTCCGGAGGACACTCCTGGACAACGGCACCGCCGTCCTCGGCCGCGCACAGCTCGACGGCCGCCGCTGGCTCAAAGCCACCCTCCTCAACCCCCACATCCGCACCGAACACCTCACGGCCCTGCTCACGCTCGTGGAAGGAACCAGCCACCGATGACGGCCACGCCCGACACGCCCCACCGCCACGACAGGACCGCGCAGGCAGCCACCGCCTCCACCGCACCCCGCGACCTGGTCGGCATCGGCATCGGGCCGTTCAACCTGTCCCTCGCCGCCCTCGCCCAGCCCCTCGCCGAACGCGGCAGCATCGACGCCGCCTTCTACGAACAGCGGCCCTCCTTCCACTGGCACCCCGGCCTCCTCATCGAAGGCGCCACCCTCCAGGTCCCCTTCCTCGCCGACCTCGTCACCCTCGCCGACCCCGCCAACCCCTGGTCGTTCCTCAGCTACCTCCGCTCCCGCCAGCGCCTGTTCCCCTTCTACTTCGCCGAGCGCTTCCACATCCAGCGCGCCGAGTACGACGCCTACTGCCGCTGGGTCAGTGAGAACCTCCCCGCCCTGCACTTCGGCCACCAGATCGACGCCGTCCGCTGGAACCCCGAACGCTCCCTGTTCGACATCGACTTCACCCAGCTCGACGCCGACGGCGAAGCCGAAGCACTCGGCCGCACCCACGCCCGCAACATCGCCCTCGGCGTCGGCACCGCCCCCTACGTCCCCGAACCCCTCAGACCCCTCGCCGACGCCCCCACCGTCCCCGTCATCCACTCCGCCGACTACCTGCTGCACCGCGACCGGCTCCGCACCGCCGACCACATCACCGTCATCGGCTCCGGACAGTCCGGCGCCGAGATCTTCCTCGACCTGCTCCGGCACCGCCCCCCGGGCGCCGAACGCCTGCACTGGCTCGCCCGCACCCCCGCCTTCGCCCCCATGGAGTACTCCAAGCTCGGCCTGGAACACTTCACCCCCGACTACACCCGCTACTTCCACGCCCTGCCCGAACCCGTACGCGACCGGCTCGTCCCCGGCCAGTGGCAGCTCCACAAGGGCATCGACGCCGACACCATCGCCGCCATCCACGACGAGCTCTACCAGCGCACCCTCCACGGCGGCTGGCCCGACACCGTCCTGACCCCCGGCGTCACCGTGCGCACCGCGGGCCGCGTGGCCACCACCCGCGTCGAACTCCACCTCGAACACATCGAGGAAGGCACCCGCTCCCGCCTCACCACCGACGCCGTCATCCTCGCCACCGGCTACCGCGAACGCCCCCTCGACCAGCTCCTCGCCGGCCTCGACCCCTATATGCGCCGCGACTCCGCCGAACGCCCCCGCATCGACGACAAGTACCGCCTCCTCCTCGACCCCTCCATCACCGCCACCGGCAGCAACGTCTACGTACAGAACGCCGAACGCCACACCCACGGAGTCGGCGCCCCCGACCTCGGCCTCGCCGCCTGGCGCAGCGCCACCATCCTCAACACCCTCACCGGCACCAACCCCTACCCCCTGCCCGACCGCACCGCCTTCACCACCTTCGGCCTCACCGACCCCGCGGCCCGCACCCCCGCACCCCGCGTCCCCCAGCACACCAACCTCGTCCGCCTCAAGAGCTGACGCCCATCCCTGCGCCCCCGCACTCCCGCGCACTCCCGCGCACAACGGCCGTGCCCCGTTTCCCGCGCCCTGACGGACACCGGAAACGGGGCACCTGAACCGACCCGGCCGACCCGGACGACCCCGGAAGGCCGCCGAACCTAGAACACCGGCGCGCCCGCCCGCGTCAGCCGCCAGTCCACCGAAGCGAACTCCGCCGGATCGATCGTGCCCTTCGCCTTCACCCACGCGATGATCGTGTTACGGATCTCCTCGGAATTCGCCCACACCTGCTTGGCACGCGCGATGTGCGGGAAATTCCCCCCGCCACTCGCCCGGTAATTGTTCACCGCGAGCACGAACTCCGCCTTCGGATCGAGATCCTTCCCCTCGAACCGCAGCTTCGAGATCCGCGAACCCGCGGGCTGCGCGATATCGATCTCGTACGACACTCCGTACAGCGCGTCGTAGTTGTAATCCGGAGTGTTCTCCGCATTCGTCAGCTTCGCCGGATCCACCGGCGCCCCCGCCTCGGTCCGCACGTAATAGCGCGCCGAGAACTCCAGATACTCCTTCAGCTGCGCACCCGTGAGCACCCGCGCCTCCAGCGTGTTCTCGAACGGATACAGGCCCGCCGCGTCCCGGATCGTCACCTCGCCCGCGGGAACCCCCGCCGCCCGCGAGAAGCACGACGCCTGCGAGAGCACCGGAAGCTTCGCGTACGCGCCGCCCGCGAGCGCCGCCTTCACCGTCTCCGCCTGCACATGGCTGATCAGATCAATGATCGCCACATCCTTGTACGGGCCCTCCGCGGTGCTCATCGCCGCCTTCGACGTGCCGATGACCTGGTTCACATACCGCACGACCTTCTTGTGCTCATCACCCAGCAGCCGCGTGATCCGCCGGTCCTCCGCCACCGTGTTGGAGTTCAGGACCTTCGCCCCCACCTCCGCCACCCGCCAGCGACCCTTCGACCACACCAGATCGAAGTCGAACAGCGTCAGACGCTGCCCCCACTTCAACGGCTCCGAGAGAACGACGCTCTTCCCCGTCGCCTTGTTCTCCACCCGGTACTCGGGAATCTCCGTGTGCGCGTGCCCCACCAGGATCGCGTCGATCCCCGGCACCTGCTCCGCCACCAGCGCCGCCGCGTTCTCCACATACGGCAACTGATCCCCGTACGACGACGTACCGCTCGACCCCGAGTGCGCCGACACGATCACCACGTCCGCACCCATCGACCGCAGCCGCGGCACCCACTTCGCCGCCTGCTCCTCCAGGCCCGGGAACACCATCTTCCCCTGCACATTCGCCTTGTCCCAGATCGCGATACCCGGATTCGTCAGACCCAGCACCGCCACCCGCACATCACGGCCGTACGGCGTCCGCAGCCGGTGCATGCTGTACGGCGCGAACGCGGGCCGCCGCGTCCTCGCGTCCAGCGCGTTCGCCCCCAGCAGCGGGAAGTCGCACTGCTCCTCGAACTTCCGCAGCACCGGAATGCCGTAGTTGAACTCGTGATTTCCGAGCGCCGCCGCGTCGTAGCCGATCGCGTTCATCGCCAGCGCCATCGGGTGCACCGGGCCGCGGGCCGCCGTGATCGGGTCGACCTTCGCGTAGTAGTACGACAGCTGCGTGCCCTGAATGGTGTCGCCCGCGTCGATGAGGAGAGTGTTCCGGCGCCCCTTCTCCCTGCGGACCTGGTTCACCAGCGTCGAGATCTTCGCCAGGCCCACATCGTTGTGGTCCTTGTCGTCGAACTCCTTGTCCGTGAAGTAGTCCCAGTTGAAGACGTTGCCGTGGAGGTCCGTGGTGCCCATGACGGTGAACGAGTACCGTCTCGTCCGCCCGCCGCCGTGCGACGCGGCGGGAGCCGCCTCGGCCCCCGCCGCCGGGCCCGCGAGGGCGACAGCTCCCGCGGCGGCTGAGCTCCCCAGGAACGACCTTCTGTCGAGCGGCATCTCACTGTCTCCCTTATGAACCTGCACGATCGGCACGACTTCGTGACGCGCGTAGATTCTGACCCGTCGACACGGCCCGCGACAGACCCGCCAGGTTTCGATCCGGTGACTGTCCCGTTGACTGTTCCGTTGGCTGTTCCGTTGACTGTTCGGCACCCCGAGGCGGTGCGAGAGTGGCCCCATGACCACCGAAGAACCCACCTCCAACGTCCCCTACGGCACCCCAGAGGCCCCACGCCTGGCGGTCCGCGGCGAAGCCCTCCTCGAAGTCGACCCCGAGATCGCCCGCATCGGCATCACCGTCAGCGCCCGCGGCAGCGACCGCCGCGACGCCCTCACCGACCTCACCCGCCGCAACACCACCGTCATCGACCTCGTCAAGACCTACGGCGAAGCCGTCGAACGCGTCGAGACCGGCACCTTCTCCATCACCCCCGAACTCACCAAACGCGGCAAGGGAGAACGCGTCCGCACCTACCACGGCCGCGTCCACATCACCGCCGAACTCACCGACTTCACCGCCCTCGGCGAACTCACCACCCGCGTCGCCGACCTCGAACTCACCCGCGTCGACGGCCCCTGGTGGTCCCTGCGCCCCGACTCGCCCGCCCACCGCCGCGCCCGCCAGGAAGCCGTCAGGGAAGCCGTCCAGCGCGCCCGCGAATACGCCGAAGCCCTCGGCACCACCCTCGCCGCCCTCGTCGAGATCGCCGACATCGGCGCCGACAACACCCCCTACGGCTACGGCGGCCCCGCCGCCCCCGGCATGGCCCGCGCGGCCTACGGCGGCGCCCCCGAATCCGCCCCCGCCCTCGACCTGGAACCGCAACGCCAGTCCGTCTACGCACAGGTCAACGCACGCTTCACCATGAACCCGCCACAACTCTGAGCAACCGCCACCGTCGCAACTGTGATCGCACCACGCCCCATTGACCAATGAACGCGCTCATAGGAGCGACTCCGCGCACACTTCAACACTTGTCAAGAGACCTTCATGCAAAGGACGTTGAGTAGTCACGCCCAGCCAATTCTCTACCCGTCAGTAAGCCCTAGGGTCTAGACATGCGCCGAGCAAAAATCGTTTGCACCCTGGGACCCGCCACCGACACCTACGACCAGATCAAGGCCCTGGTCGACGCCGGAATGGACGTGGCACGCTTCAACCTCAGTCACGGCACCTACGCCGACCACGAGGAGCGCTACCAGCGTGTGCGCAAGGCCGCCGACGAGAGTGGCCGCAGCGTCGGCGTCCTCGCCGACCTTCAAGGCCCGAAGATCCGCCTCGGCCGCTTCAGCGAAGGACCCGTACTCCTCGAGCGCGGCGACGAATTCACCATCACCGTCGAACCCGGCGCCCAGGGCGACCGCCGCAGCTGCGGCACCACCTACTCCGGCCTCGCCGAAGACGTCACCACCGGCGAACGCATCCTCGTCGACGACGGCAAAGTCACCCTCGAAGTCACCGCCGTCGACGGCCCCCGCGTCACCACCACCGTCATCGAAGGCGGCATGGTCTCCGACCACAAGGGCCTCAACCTCCCCGGCGTCGCCGTCTCCGTCCCCGCACTCTCCGACAAGGACGAAGCAGACCTCCGCTGGGCCCTGCGCACCGGCTTCGACGTCATCGCCCTCTCCTTCGTCCGCAGCGGCCGCGACATCGACGACGTCCACCGCATCATGGACGAGGAGAACCGGCGCCTCCCCGTCATCGCCAAGGTCGAGAAGCCCCAGGCCGTCGACAACATCGACGACATCGTCGCCGCCTTCGACGGCATCATGGTCGCCCGCGGCGACCTCGGCGTCGAGATGCCCCTCGAACAAGTCCCGATCGTTCAGAAGCGCGCCATCAAGCTCGCCAAGCGCAACGCCAAACCGGTCATCGTCGCCACCCAGATGCTCGACTCGATGATCGACAACTCCCGGCCCACCCGCGCAGAAGCCTCCGACGTCGCCAACGCCGTCATCGACGGCACCGACGCCGTCATGCTCTCCGGCGAGACCAGCGTCGGCAAATACGCCATAGAGACCGTCCGCACCATGGCCCGCATCGTCGAAGCCGCCGAAGAGGACATCCTCGCCAAGGGCCTGCCGCCGCTCACCGAACGCAACAAGCCCCGCACCCAGGGCGGAGCCGTCGCCCGCGCCGCCGCCGACATGGGCGACTTCCTCGGCGCCAAGTTCCTCGTCGCCTTCACCCAGTCCGGCGACACCGTCCGCCGCCTCTCCCGCTACCGCTCCCCGATCCCCCTCCTGGCCTTCACCCCCGACGCCGCGACCCGCTCCCAGCTCAACCTCACCTGGGGCGTCGAGACCTTCCTCGGCCCGCACGTCGACTCCACCGACGCGATGGTCCGCCAGGTCGACGAACAACTCCTCAAGATCGGCCGCTGTCAGCCCGGCGACATCGTCATCATCACGGCCGGCTCGCCCCCCGGCGTCCCCGGCTCCACGAACCTGGTCCGGGTCCACCACATCGGCGAGGACGACAGCCCCCGCTAGGCGCTACGTCCCCCCCCCAGACCTGAGGGCCGCTCGCACGGGGGGAGCGGCCCTCAGTCAGTACTTTTCTCCGACGTGGGCGTCCATGAGGGCTACGCTCGCTTTGCGAGCGATGGAGATGTTGAAGGGGTCACTGCCCCGCGCCAACGTCGTCCACTCGACGCCGACCTTGGTCAGCGTGTCGCTGAAGAGCTTCCGGATGTCGTCGGACTTGTTGGTGAAGAAATACCGGGGGTATTCGTACCGCTTCCGCTCACCGGCGACGAGCCGGGTCGTCCAGTTGATGATGCGACAGCCGTCGGAGTGGATGAGCCCCCTGATGAATGCCCAGGGGTGGGCGTCGACGATTTCCTGCTGCCAGGGGGCGAGGGCGATGGTGCGCTCGTGTTTCTTGCCAGGGCCGTGCTGAGGGAAGAGGCACGGGAGGTGCGTCGAGTAGATCTTGATGTCGTGGCAGCCGATCTTGCGGGCCCTGCACGTGGAGCCATCTGGGAAAACCGCCCGAATGGTCCGCTCGCATTCGGCCATGAGGCCGGGCCAGGAATCGTCACAAGTGATTCTGAGACTTGGGGCTCTGTGCTCCGGATGCTGGGAGATGTAGCCGTCTCCTAGGTACCAGCCCAGCAGGTAGGAGTATGCCTTTGTGTCGAGCGCTCGCCCGTCGCACCGTGGGCATTCATGGGACCTGGCTACCGGCAGTTCGCCCCGCCGAGCGCGGTCTCGATGGAGCCACACTCCAACTGTGCTCGCCGGGAGACCCAGCCGACGGGCGACGTCGGCGTTTCGTGCCCCGCTGTGTAAGAGGGATAGGGCCTTGTGCCGCACCTCTGTGCCGTAAGCATTCATGGGGCTACTCTGTGCGACCACTCGCGTTCGCGTGCAACTAAAAGCGGAGGATCACGAGAACGTGATCCTCCGCTACGCAGCGTGCCGGGTACGGGATTCGAACCCGTATGTCCTCTCGGACAGATGTGTTTGAGACATCCGCGTAAGCCGATTCCGCCAACCCGGCCAGAGCGCTACGCGCTCCCGGGGAAGCATACCGGGTCACCGCGGAGCGTCGCAGCTAGGTACGCTCTTGGGAAGCAGTGACTGCCCGCAACGAGGAGCTTCCGTGACCGCCCCCGAGTCGCCCCAGCCCGAAGAGACGACCGACGACGAACAGTCGCACGTCCCGCCGCTGACGACCCGTGTCGTCATCGCCGAGGACGAGGCCCTCATCCGGCTCGACCTCAAAGAGATGCTGGAGGAAGAGGGCTACACCGTCGTGGGTGAGGCCGGTGACGGTGAGAAGGCGATCGAGCTCGCCCGTGAGCACAAGCCGGACCTGGTGATCCTGGACGTGAAGATGCCGGTGATGGATGGCATCTCCGCGGCGGAGAAGATCGCGGAGGAGTCCATCGCCCCGGTGCTCATGCTCACCGCGTTCTCGCAGCGCGACCTGGTCGAGCGGGCCAGGGACGCGGGCGCGATGGCGTACCTGGTGAAGCCGTTCTCCAAGAGCGACGTGGTCCCGGCCATCGAGATGGCGGTGTCCCGCTTCACGGAGCTGAAGGCGCTGGAGCAGGAGGTCGCGGACCTCACGCAGCGTCTGGAGACGCGGAAGCTGGTGGACCGGGCGAAGTCGATCCTGCAGACGGAGTACGGCTTGAGCGAGCCCGCCGCGTTCCGCTGGATCCAGAAGACGTCGATGGACCGCCGCCTGTCGATGCAGCAGGTGGCGGAGGCGGTCATCGAGGACGCGGAGGAGAAGAAGGCAGCGAAGGGCTAGTCACCCAACCGCCGGGGGCGCCCCGCAAGGGGCGCGGGGAACTGCGCGCCCAGCCCCCACCGGCGGAAAGCCGAGAGGAACGCGAGAACACAAGGAGGGCGGTCACCCCACAGCGGGGTGACCGCCCTCTTCGCTGCTCAGGGCCCAGGGGCCAGCTCAGTCCTCGCCGAGGTAGGCCTTGCGTACCGACTCGTCGTGCAGCAGGTCCTGCCCCGTCCCGGAGAGGACGATGTTGCCCACTTCCATGACGTGGCCGTGGTCGGCGAGCGAGAGCGCGGCCTGGGCGTTCTGCTCGACGAGCAGGATGGTGGTGCCCTGGGACTTGAGCTCGGCGATGGTGTGCATGATCTTCTGCATCATGATCGGCGAGAGTCCCATGGAGGGTTCGTCGAGCATGAGCAGTTTGGGGCGTGACATGAGGGCGCGGCCCATGGCGAGCATTTGTTGTTCGCCGCCGGAGAGGGTGCCGGCGGCTTGCTTGCGGCGTTCTCCGAGGATGGGGAAGAGGTCGTAGGCGCGTTGGATGTCTTTTTCGATGCCTGCTTTGTCGTCGCGGAGGTAGGCGCCGAGTTGCAGGTTCTCGGTGATGGTGAGGCGGGGGAAGATGTGCCGGCCTTCGGGGGAGTGGGCGAGGCCGAGGGCGACGATCTTGTGGGCGGGGACGCCGTTGAGTGGCTGTCCGTCGAACATGATCTTTCCGGCGAGGGGTTTGAGGAGGCCGGAGAGGGTGCGCAGGGTGGTGGTCTTGCCGGCGCCGTTGGTGCCGATGAGGGTGACGACCTGGCCGGCTTCGACGCTGAAGGAGATGCCTTTGACGGCTTCGATCTTGCCGTAGGCGACCTTGAGGTCCTCGACCTCGAGGAGTGTGGTCACGGGGCTTTTCCTTCCGCCGAGGTGTCGGCCGAGGCGTCCGGAGTGGTGCCGGATGTGGTGTCCGGCGGGGTGTCGGACGTGGTGTCCGGCGGGGTGTCGGACGGTGTGCTCTCCGGGGTGCCGGAGGGGGCGCCGGGGGTGCTGGAGGCAGTGCCGGGGGAGCCGGACGGGCTGTCCGGCGGGGTGTCCGCCGTGGCTTCCGCGGCGTCGGCCCCGGCTTCGGTGTCGGCGCCCGCTTCGGCCGCCTCGACCTCGGCGAGCTCCGCGGCGCCGGGTGCCCCCTCGAAGGGCGTACCGAGGTAGGCGGCGACGACGCGTTCGTCGGCCTGGACGACGTCGGAGGTGCCTTCGACGAGTTTCTCGCCCTGGACGAGGACGGCTACGCGGTCGCAGAGGTTGAAGATGAACCGCATGTCGTGCTCGATGACGAGGACGGCGATGCCTTGGTCGCGGATGGCGAAGACGAGTTCTTCGGCGGCGCGGGTCTCCTGCGGGTTCATGCCGGCGGTGGGTTCGTCGAGCAGGAGCAGGCCGGGTTCGCTGGCGAGTGCGCGGGCGATTTCGAGCTTGCGCTGCTCGCCGTAGGGGAGGTTGCGGGAGAGGTGGTCGGCTTTGTGGGCGAGGCCGATGAATTCCAGCAACTCCATGGCCCTGGCGTGGGAGGCGGCTTCGGCCTTCTTGAAGCCGGGGCCGCGCAGGAGGGCCGACCAGAGGCCTTCCTTGGTCCTGGTGTGGCGTCCGACGAGGACGTTTTCGAGGACCGTCATATTGGCGAAGAGCCGGATGTTCTGGAAGGTGCGGGCGATGCCGGCGTCGGTGACGAGGTGGGGCTTGGCGGGCAGGACGGTGCCTTTGTAGGAGACCTTGCCCTCGGTGGGGACGTAGAGGCCGGTGAGGCAGTTGAAGAAGGTGGTCTTGCCGGCGCCGTTGGGTCCGATGAGGCCGACGATCTCGCCGCTGCTGACGGTGAGGTCGACGCTGCGTACGGCGGTGAGGCCGCCGAAGCGCATGGTGACGCCGCTGGCTTCGAGGACGGTGGTGGTTGTGGTGGTGGTCATGGTTCTCACGCCCCCGCCTTGCTTGCGCCGACGGTGCCTTCGGGGAGTTTCTCCTGTTCGGGTACGTCGAGTTGGTCGGTCTCGTGGTATTCGAGCTGGGCGCGCTTGTTGGCGACGAGGCCTTCGGGCCTGAAGCGCATGAGCAGGATGAGGGCGAGGCCGAAGAGGAGGAGCTGGTAGTCCTCGAGGAACTGGAGTTTGGCGGGGATGAGGTAGAGCAGGGCCGCGCCGATGAGGGGGCCGCTGATGGTTCCCATGCCGCCGAGGATGACGGCGGCGAGGAGGAACGCGGAGTTGGGCGGCACGGTGTTGGCGAAGAGGTACTGCTCGGGGGTGATGCTGTAGGAGACGTGGGCCTGGACGGTGCCGGCGAAGCCGGCGAGGGTCGCGCCGAGGGCGAAGGCGATGAGTTTGACGCGGAAGCCGTTGATGCCCATGGCGGTGGCGGCGGTCTCGTCCTCGCGGATGGCGACCCAGGCGCGGCCGATGCGGGATTCGCCGGAGCGGCGGAAGACGAGGACGACGACGGCGGTGAAGAAGAGCATCAGCAGGTAGTAGTTGGCGGGCCTGCTGAGGGTGAAGCCGAGGATCTCGTGTTCGACGCCGAGGTTCCAGCCGAGGATCTCGAGGTCGGGGATGTTGGGGATGCCTTGGGCGCCGTTGGTGAGGTCGGGGCCCGCGCTGCCGTTGAGGTTGTTCATGGTGATGCGGAAGATCTCGCCGAAGCCGAGGGTGACGATGGCGAGGTAGTCGCCGCGAAGCCTGAGGGTGGGGGCGCCGATGATGACGCCGAAGACGAGGGAGGCGGCGGCGCCTGCGAGGACGGCGGCCCAGAAGGGGAAGTGGACGTCGAAGGTGGATGCGGGCGATCCGGAGACGAGGGCGGCGGTGTAGGCGCCGACGCCGAGGAAGGCGACGTATCCGAGGTCGAGGAGTCCGGCGAGGCCGACGACGACGTTCAGGCCGAGGGCGACGGTGGCGAAGATGAGGATGTTGACGCCGATGAGGGCGTAGCTGGCGTCGCTCTGGGTGAAGGGGAACATGGCCGCGGCGACGATGGCGGCGGTGAAGGTGACGTTGCGGTGTTTGGTGGTGAGTGTGTTGAGGCGGGGGATGAGTCCGGCGCGGTTGAGTGCGGTGGCGCCGAGGACGGTGGTGATGAGGAAGCCGATGAAGAGTTCGGAGTAGGCCTCGATGCCGTAGGCGAAGACGTACAGGCCGATGCCGAACGCCGCGGCGATGATGAGGATCTCGACCCAGTCGGGCAGGGTCTTGGCGCGTGGGGGTGGGGGTGCCTTGAGGCTGTGGCGCAGGCGTTGCCAGGGTCCGGCGTGGGGTTCGTCGGCGGGCAGGTCGGAGGGGAGTGCGAGGGCGCCGATGGTGGCGATGAGGGCGCCGATGCCGGAGACCCAGGCGCCGGGTTCGAGGTTGACGATGCCGCCGAGGTGTTCGGCGATGGCGCCCATGCTGTAGCCGGTGGTGCCGAGGACGCCGAGGCTGAGGAGGAGGACGGGGCTGTTGGTGCCGCCGGGGGTGAGCCAGCCGAGGCCGCGGATGCCCATGCCGGAGAGGGCGAAGAGCAGGGTGAGGGCGGCGCCGGTGAGGGTGACGACCTGGAGGCCGCCGGGGTAGCCGGTGACGGTGAGGTCGCCGGGGAAGGCGGTGGTCCAGGTCCAGGCGAGGAAGGTGCCGAGGAGGGCCGTGGCGGATCCGGCGAGGACGGCGATGCGGGCGGTGGTGGCGGGCAGCGGCAGGGTGGCGGTGGGGGCGTGCGCCGGGGTTTTGGCGGTGGTGCCCGTGTTGTTGGTGCCGTTTCCGGAGTTGTCCGGGCTGCCGGTGTTCTTGGTGGTGTTGGTGGTCATGGGTATCACGCCCGATCCGCGACGCGTTCGCCGAGTAGGCCTTGTGGCCTCAGCAGGAGGACGAGGATGAGGAGGGCGAAGGCCCACACGTCCTTCCAGGCGCCGCCGCCGAACTGTTCCATGCCGGGTACGTCGGCCATGTAGCCGGTGGCGAGGGCTTCGGCGACGCCGAGGACGATGCCGCCGAGCATGGCGCCGTAGATGTTGCCGATGCCGCCGAGCACGGCTGCGGTGAAGGCCTTGAGGCCCATGATGAAGCCCATTTTGAAGCCGACCTGGCCGTTGTGGAGGCCGTATCCGACGGCTGCGACGGCGGCGAACGCGGCGCCGATGGCGAAGGCCATGACGATGATGCGGTCGGTGTTGATGCCCATGAGCTTGGCGGTGTCGGGGTCCTGTGCGGTGGCTTGCATGCCGCGGCCCGTGCGGGTCTTGTTGACGTAGTAGGCGAGGGCCAGCATGCACAGCGGGGCGGCGATGATGAGGAAGAAGTCACCGCGCTGGATGTCGGCGCCGAAGATGTGCACGGGCTCGCCGCTGAACTGGGGGAAGGTGCGGTCCTTCTTCGCGTCGGGGTACCACTTCCAGACGGCCTGCTGGAGCAGGATGGACAGGCCGATGGCGGTGATGAGGGGTGCGAGTCGTGGTGCGCCGCGCAGGGGTCGGTAGGCGAAGCGTTCGGCGGCGGTGCCGACGGCGACGGAGCATATGACGCCGCCGATGATCATGAGTGGGATCGCGGCGAGCAGCGAGAACCCGTCGGGTAGCCACAGGGAGACGGTGAGGGCGCCGAAGCCGCCGACCATGAAGATCTCGCCGTGGGCGAAGTTGATGAGCTGGACGATTCCGTAGACCATCGTGTAGCCGATCGCGATGAGACCGTACATCGCGCCGAGGATGAGTCCATTGGCCAGCTGTTGCGGCAGTTCGTTCACCGCAGGCCCTCCGTTGGATGGTTCGGATATGGCACCGCGCGGGAGCGCTGGTAGCGCTTCCCGCGCGGTCGGGAGTCAATGGCTGGGGTCGGGGTCTAGCGGGGCTTGTAGGCCTCGCTGAACTTCGATTCCCACTTGTTGCCCTTGCTGACTTCGTATGCGGTCATCATCGTGTTCGTGGTGTCACCGAACTCGTCGAAGGAGACGGTGCCGGTGACGCCGTCGAACTTGACCTTGCTCATGGCTTCGAGGACCTTGGCGCGGCCGTCGGAGGGGACCTTTCCGCCGTTGTCGGCGACGGCGATCTTCACGGCCTCGATGATGGCCCAGGTGGCGTCATAGGTGCCGCCGCCGTAGGTCTCCATGTTTTCCTTGTAGTTCTTGTTGTATTCCTCGATGAACTTCTTGGCGGAGGCGAGTTCCTCGACGGGCTTGCCGACGGAAGTGCCGAGGTCGCCGACGGCCTTCTTGTTGAGCTTCGGGAACTCTTCGCTCTTCATGCCGTCGCCGCCCATGAGCGGGACCTTGGCGCCGGATTCCTTGAGCTGCTGGCTGAGGGGGGCGGCGGCGGGGTATTCGCCGCCGTAGTAGACGGCCTGCGCGCCGGTGCCCTTGACCTTGGAGGCGACGGACTTGAAGTCGCGGTCCTCGGGGTTGACGTGGTCCTGGCCGACGATCTTGCCGCCGAGGGCGGTGAAGGTGTCCTTGAAGGACGCGGCGAGGCCGGCGCCGTAGGTCTTCTGGTCGTCGATCAGGTAGACCTTCTTGACCTTGGCTTTCTGGATCAGGTACTGGGCGGCGAACTGGCCCTGGACCTGGTCGGTGGTTGCGGTCCTGAAGAAGGTCTTGAACTGCCGCTTCTTGTCGCCCTTCTTCCAGCCGTCGCCCTGGGTGAGCTCGGTTCCGGTGTTGGCCGGGGAGATCTGGGTGAGGCTGGCGTCGTTGAAGGGCTTCTGCATCGACTGCGAGACGCTGGAGTTCAGCGGGCCGACGACGCCGAGGACGCCCTTGTCGCTGATGAACTTCTGGGCGTTCTGGCCGCCGACGGAGGGCTGGGCCTGGTCGTCGAGGGGCTGGAGCTTGAATTTGACGCCCTCGACGGTGTTCTCCTTGTTGGCGGTCTTGACGGCGAGTTCGGCGGAGTTGCGCATGCCGATGCCGAGTGCGGAGAGGTCACCGGTCAGGGGGGCGTCGAAGCCGATGGTGACCGTGGTGTTGCCGCCGCTGCCGTTGTCTTCGGAGTCCTTGTCGTCGCGCGACCCGCAGGCGGTGAGGGTGAGGGCTCCGGTGGTCAGCACCGTGGTGAGTATGAGCGCGGAACGGTTTCGCACGATGGGTCCTTTCCCTGGCGCGGCCACCTCGGCGGAGGTGCCGTGAAGATCGCCGGGCCGTACTGGTGGTGGTACAGGGCCGTGCAATTCAGTTCGCACCCGGCGGCGCGGTGACTGGCCGTGACTCTAAGGGGGCAATTGATCCAGGTGGAGTGGTCGGACCAAGGCTGTGACGCTCTTGTTATGCCACGGAGTATTCCGCGCTGGAACGCAGGGGGTGGTTGTGGCGGAATCTGCGTGCTTCGGTAGATCCTGACCTCAGGAAACGTGCAGGACCGTTAAGTGGTTTGACTCATGACAGCGGTGTTCGGGGCGTATGCGGCACCCTCGCGCGCGGAAATGATCTTTTTGCGGTCGCGGGTGCTTCCGGCGGGTCTCGGCGGGATTGCGCGCACATTACGGAGCGTTACGCGCGGAAAAGGGAACCTGACACTCCGGGGCGGTTTTGCGCTTTTGCGAATGCGCGGGGTCAGGAGTGTTTTTGTGTAGCACTCCTGTTTTCCTGTGAAGGTCGCGGTGCTCGCGCGGGTGTAAGGAGATACATGATGAAGACACCTGACCGACGCCCTCGAATACGGTTGGTGACGACCGGTGTCCGCTATCCGGTCATTCCGGCGGCGTCCACGCCCGGCGGACGCCCGCGCTCCACCATGGCAAAGGCCCGCCCCGCCGCCGCGATGCGGCGGCGGGGCGGGCCGTGCCGGGATCCGTCCGGCGGCTGCGGCCGAGTGCGCTCGGCGCGACGCCCGCGCCTGTGCCGGGAAGGCGCGATCAGGCCGGTCCCGCGCCGTTCGAGGCGGGGGTCCGGGGCCGGTCCTGGGCTGAGGCGGGGCCCGGGGCCGTGGCCCCGGCAGGGCGCAGCATGCACGTCAGGCGTGCGGTGCACACCCGCTTGCCGGCCTCGTCGCTGATGACGATCTCGTACGTGGCCGTGGAGCGCCCCCGGTGCACGGGGGTGGCCACGCCGGTGACCAGGCCGGAGCGCACGCCCCGGTGGTGCGTGCAGTTCAGGTCGACGCCCACGGCGAGCTTCGTGCTGCCGCCGTGCAGCATCGAGCCGACGGAGCCGAGGGTCTCGGCGAGTACCGCCGACGCGCCGCCGTGCAGCAGGCCGTACGGCTGGGTGTTGCCCTCCACCGGCATGGTGCCGACCACGCGCTCGGCGGAGGCCTCGACGATCTGCACGCCCATGCGGGAGCCGAGATGTCCCGCGGAGAACAGGGCGGGCAGGTCGACGCCGAGCGCGGCGTACTCGTCGATGACCTCTTGCGGGAACTTCGTCGTGTGCTGCTCACCCATAGGTCCTGGCTCCGTTCGTCGACGCGGCACCTGACAACCACCGCGGTGGCCGCCGCGGCGGCCACCGGTTGCTGAGCGAACGCTCAGTCGGTCGTCGATTGTTCCAGGCGCACGACCACGGACTTGCTGGCGGGGGTGTTGCTGGTGTCGGCCGTCGCGTCGAGCGGCACCAGGACGTTGGTCTCCGGGTAGTACGCGGCGGCGCAGCCCGGCGCCGTCGGGTAGTGCACGACGCGGAAGCCCGGCGCGCGCCGCTCGACGCCGTCCGTCCACTCGCTGACCAGGTCGGTGTACGAGCCGTCGGCGAGACCGAGGGCACGGGCGTCGTCGGGGTTGACCAGGACGACGCGGCGGCCGTTCCTGATGCCCCGGTAGCGGTCGTCCAGGCCGTAGATCGTGGTGTTGTACTGGTCGTGGGAGCGCAGGGTCTGCAGCAGGAGGCGGCCCTCGGGCAGGCTCGGGTACGTGACCGGCGCGGCCGTGAAGTTCGCCTTGCCGGTGGCCGTCGGGAAGCGGCGCTCGTCACGCGGGGCGTGCGGCAGCGCGAACCCGCCGGGCCGGGCGACGCACGCGTTGAAGTCCTCGAACCCGGGCACCACGCGCGCGATGCGGTCGCGCACCGACGCGTAGTCCTTCTCGAACTCCTCCCAGGGCGTCGCCGAGTCCGGGCCGAGGACGCGGCGGGCGAGGCGGCACACGATGGCGGGCTCGGACAGCAGCTGCGGGCTCGCGGGCTCCAGGCGCCCGCGCGAGGCGTGCACCATCCCCATGGAGTCCTCGACGGTCACGAACTGCTCACCGCTGCCCTGGACGTCGCGTTCGGTACGGCCGAGGGTCGGCAGGATCAGGGCGCGCGCCCCGGTCACCGCGTGCGAGCGGTTCAGCTTCGTGGAGACGTGCACCGTCAGACGGGCGCGCCGCATCGCGGCCTCCGTGACGTCGGTGTCGGGGGAGGCGGCGACGAAGTTGCCGCCCATCGCGAAGAACACCTTCGCCTCGCCGTCGCGCAGCGCCCGGATGGCGCGCACCACGTCCAGGCCGTGGTGGCGCGGCGGCGCGAACCCGAACTCCTTCTCCAGGGCGTCGAGGAACGCGGGCGCGGGCCGCTCGAAGATGCCCATCGTGCGGTCGCCCTGCACGTTCGAGTGGCCGCGCACCGGGCACACGCCCGCGCCCGGCCTGCCGATGTTGCCGCGCAGGAGCAGGAAGTTGACGACCTCGCGGATCGTGGGCACCGCGTGCTTGTGCTGGGTCAGGCCCATCGCCCAGCACACGACCGTGCGCCTGGAGGCGAGGACCATGCGCAGCGCCTCCTCGATGCGGGCGCGGTCGAGGCCGGTCGCGGTCAGCGTCTCGTCCCAGTCGGCGGCGCGGGCGGCGGCGGCGAAGTCCTCGTACCCGTGGGTGTGCTCGCGGACGAAGTCCTCGTCGACGGCTCCTTCCGTCTCCAGGATCAGCTTGTTCAGGAGGCGGAAGAGGGCCTGGTCGCCGCCGATGCGGATCTGCAGGAACAGGTCGGTGAGAGCGGTGCCCTTGAGCATGCCCTGGGGGGTCTGCGGGTTCTTGAAGCGCTCCAGGCCCGCCTCGGGCAGCGGATTCACCGTGACGATCTGCGCGCCGCCGCGCTTGGCCTGCTCCAGGGCCGACAGCATCCGCGGGTGGTTGGTGCCGGGGTTCTGCCCGGCCACGATGATCAGGTCGGCCTTGTGGAGGTCCTCCAGCAGCACGCTGCCCTTGCCGACGCCGAGGGTCTCCGTGAGCGCCGAGCCCGACGACTCGTGGCACATGTTCGAGCAGTCGGGCAGGTTGTTCGTGCCCAGCTCGCGGGCGAACAGCTGGTACAGGAACGCCGCCTCGTTGCTCGTGCGCCCCGAGGTGTAGAAGAGGGCCTCGTCGGGGGAGCCGAGGGCGGCAAGCTCCTCGGCGACGATGTCGAAGGCGCGCTCCCACGACACCGGCTCGTAGCGGTCGGCTCCCTCGGCCAGATACATGGGGTGGGTGAGGCGGCCCTGCTGCCCCAGCCAGTACCCGCTGCGGGTGGCGAGGTCGGCCACGGGGTGCGCGGCGAAGAAGTCCGGGGCGACGCGGCGCAGGGTCGCCTCCTCGGCGACGGCCTTCGCGCCGTTCTCGCAGAACTCCGCCGTGTGCCGGTGCTCCGGCTCGGGCCAGGCGCAGCCGGGGCAGTCGAACCCGTCCTTCTGATTGACGCGCAGGAGCGTGAGCGCCGTGCGCCGCACGCCCATCTGGCGCTGGGCGATCCGCAGGGTGTGACCGATGGCCGGCAGCCCGGCCGCGGCGTGCTGCGCCTCGGTGACCTGGGGCGCGTCCTGGACCGGATCGCCCTTGGGCGGCTTGCTTGCCATGGCCTGCTCCTCTTCGAGCGCATGCGCGAGATACGTCCTTCGATCCTCCCACGCAGGGCCGACAGGGCGGCGCCCCGGGCCGCGGATGACCGGACTGTCAGTGGGGCGTGGCAGGATCGGGGGCGTGGCAGAAACAGCAGCGAAGAAGAAGTCCGCGCCCGCCGCGAGGGCGGCGAAGAAGGCGACCCCGGCCGGTGGCGGTGAGCGTCCCCGCCTGCTCCTGATGGACGGGCACTCCCTGGCGTACCGGGCGTTCTTCGCGCTGCCCGCGGAGAACTTCACGACGGCGACAGGACAGCCGACGAACGCGATCTACGGCTTCGCGTCGATGCTGGCGAACACGCTGCGCGACGAGGCGCCCACGCACTTCGCGGTGGCCTTCGACGTCTCGCGCAAGACCTGGCGCTCCGAGACGTATCAGGAGTACAAGGCGAATCGCTCCAAGACCCCCGACGAGTTCAAGGGCCAGGTCGAGCTGATCGGCGAGCTGCTCGACGCGATGAGCGCGGTGCGGTTCGCGGTCGACGGCTTCGAGGCCGACGACGTCATCGCCACCCTCGCCACGCAGGCCGAGGCGGCCGGCTTCGAGGTCCTGATCGTCACGGGCGACCGGGACTCCTTCCAGCTCATCACCGACCACGTCACGGTGCTCTATCCCACGAAGGGCGTCTCGGAGCTGACGCGCTTCACCCCGGCGAAGGTCGAGGAGAAGTACGGCCTCACCCCGGCCCAGTATCCGGACTTCGCGGCGCTGCGCGGCGACCCGTCGGACAACCTGCCCGGCATCCCCGGCGTCGGCGAGAAGACCGCCGCGAAGTGGATCACGCAGTTCGGTTCGTTCGCGGAGCTGGTCGAGCGCGCCGACGAGGTCAAGGGCAAGGCCGGGCAGAACTTCCGGGACCATCTGGAGTCGGTGCGGCTCAACCGCCGCCTGACCGAGCTGGTGCGGGACGTGGAGCTGCCCAAGTCGGTCGCCGACCTGGAGCGCGCCGCGTACGACCGCAAGGGCGTCGCGATGGTCCTCGACACCCTGGAGATCCGCAACCCCTCGCTGCGGGAGCGGCTGCTCGCCGTGGACCCGGGCGCGGAGCAGGCCGAGGAGGCCCCGCCCGCCGAGGGCATCGACCTGGACGGCTCGGTCCTCGGCGCCGGCGAGCTCACCGGCTGGCTCGCCGAGCACGGCAACGCGGTCCTCGGCCTTGCCACAGTCGACTCCTGGCAGCTCGGCACCGGCTCGGTCACCGAGGTCGCCCTCGCCGCGGCCGGGGGAGCGGCCGCCTGGTTCGACCCGACCACGATCGACCAGGCCGACGAGAACGCCTTCGCGGCCTGGCTCGCCGACCCCGACAAGCCCAAGGTCCTGAACAACGCCAAGGGCGTGATGCGCGTCTTCGCCGAGCACGGCTGGAGCGTCGCCGGCATCACCATGGACACCTCCCTGGCGGCCTATCTGGTCAAGCCGGGCCGCCGCTCCTTCGACCTGGACGCGCTGTCCCTGGAGTATCTGGGCCGGGAGCTGGTCCCCGCGGCCGCCACGGACAGCGGGCAGCTGGCGTTCGGGGAGGCCGACGAGGACGACGAGGACGCGGTGGGGGCCGCGGCCGACGAGCTGATGGTGCGCGCCCGCACCATCCTCGACCTGGGGACCGCCTTCGGCGACCGCCTGACGGAGGTGAACGCCGCCGGCCTCCTCACGGACGTCGAGCTGCCCACCTCCACCCTCCTGGCCCGCCTGGAGCGGTACGGCGTCGCGGCCGACCGCGCCCACCTGGAGTCCATGGAGCAGCAGTTCGCGGGCGCCGTGCAGCAGGCGGTGAAGGAGGCGCACGCCGCGGCGGGCCACGAGTTCAACCTGGGCTCGCCCAAGCAGCTCCAGGAAGTCCTCTTCGGCGAGCTGGGCCTGCCCAAGACGAAGAAGACGAAGACCGGGTACACGACGGACGCCGACGCCCTCGCCTGGCTCGCCGCCCAGACGGACAACGAACTGCCCGTCATCATGCTCCGCCACCGCGAGCAGGCGAAGCTGCGCGTCACCGTCGAGGGCCTGGTCAAGTCGATCGCCGCGGACGGCCGCATCCACACGACGTACAACCAGACCGTGGCCGCCACCGGCCGTCTCTCCTCGACGGACCCCAACCTGCAGAACATCCCGGTGCGCACCGACGAGGGCCGGGCGATCCGCCGCGGCTTCGTCGTGGGCGAGGGCTTCGAGTCCCTGATGACCGCCGACTACAGCCAGATCGAACTGCGTGTCATGGCGCACCTGTCGGAGGACGAGGGCCTCATCGAGGCGTTCACCTCCGGCGAGGACCTGCACACCACGGTCGCCTCGCAGGTCTTCGGCGTGGAGCGCTCCGCCGTCGACGCCGAGATGCGCCGCAAGATCAAGGCCATGTCGTACGGCTTGGCGTACGGCCTGTCGGCGTTCGGTCTGTCCGGGCAGCTCGGTATCGAGGCAGGCGAGGCCCGCGCCCTGATGGACACCTACTTCGAGCGCTTCGGCGGCGTGCGCGACTATCTGCGCCGCGTCGTCGACGAGGCCCGCGCCACGGGGTACACGGAGACGATGCTCGGCCGCCGCCGCTATCTGCCCGACCTCAACAGCGACAACCGGCAGCGGCGCGAGATGGCCGAGCGCATGGCGCTCAACGCGCCCATCCAGGGGACGGCCGCGGACATCGTCAAGGTCGCCATGCTGAACGTGGACCGGGCGCTGACGGAGGCGGAGCTCACCTCGCGGATGCTGCTCCAGGTCCACGACGAAATCGTCCTGGAGATCGCTCCCGGTGAGCAAGGGGCGGTCGAGGGTCTCGTCCGCCGGGAGATGGCCGGGGCTGTTTCGCTGCGGGCGCCGTTGGATGTGTCGGTGGGGGTGGGGGCCGACTGGGAGTCGGCTGCTCACTAGCCTGCTTGCCTGGGCCTTCGCTTGTGCCTGTGCCTGTGCTTTCGTCTGTGCCTGTGCTTTCGTCTGTGTCTGCGGGTCGTGGGAGGGGGTTGTCGCGCTGCGCGCTCGTCCTCAAACGCCGGACGGGCTGTCTGCTGCCGCCCCTCGGGCGTGAATGCGGAGTGGCCGTGGCCGGAACGTGCGGAACCGGAACGGTGCTGTGACGCGTCAACCGGGAAAATCGGGCACGAACAGGTGTCTCGGCTCGAGAAGTTGTCGTAGTGTCGCCTGAGTCGTCTCAGGAGGGCCCGCGGGCGCGCGGGATCGGGACGGGCAGGGGCAGTCAAGGGGAGGGACATACGGACATGGCGGCGGTATTCGGCAGGCGGATGCGCAGGACCGCGGTGACCACCGCTGTCGCCGCCGCGGCGGTGGCGGCACTGGCCGCCTCGCAGGCCCCGGGCGCTACGAGCGACGACGCGCGGGACGACCGGGCAGGCGCGGCGGGCTCCTCGCCGGCGCCCGACGGCGACTCCGCGACCGGCAACTCGCCGTACTACACCGACCTCCCGCCCCTGAAGAGCCCCGCACCGCCCACCGGCAAGCCCGGCGAAGGCGGCGTCGGCACGGGCGAGCGGGAAGCGGGCCTGCCCGCCACCGTCCTCGACGCGTACAAGAAGGCCGAGACGGCCGTGCGCACCGACAAGCCCGGCTGCAACCTCCCCTGGCAGCTGCTCGCCGCCATCGGCAAGGTCGAGTCCGGCCAGGCCCGCGGCGGCCGCGTCGACGCCGACGGCACGACGATCACACCGATCCTCGGCCCGGTCCTCGACGGCAACGGCTTCGCGATGATCAAGGACTCCGACAACGGCGCCTACGACGGCGACACCACGCACGACCGCGCCGTCGGCCCCATGCAGTTCATCCCGTCGACGTGGGCCTTCGCCGGCAAGGACGGCAACGCCGACGGCAAGAAGGACCCCAACAACATCTACGACGCCGCGCTCGCCGCCGCCCACTACCTGTGCGCGAACGACCGCGACCTCGCCGTCGACGACGACCTGCACGCCGCGATCCTCAGCTACAACCGCTCCACGGAGTACCTGAACACGGTCCTGTCGTGGCTGGAGTACTACCGCAAGGGCACCCACGAGGTTCCCGACGGCACCGGTGTGCTGCCCGACGACCGCAGCGACACCACGCGGCCGGTACAGCCGACGAGGCCCGCGCCCAGGCCGAGCAGCCCGCCCACGACACCCGCTCCCGGGCCGAAGCCGCTGCCCTCGCCCTCGCCCCACAAGCCCAGCAAGCAGCCCGGCGAGAAGCCCGGCGGCAAGCCCGACCAGGCGCACCGTCCCGGCACCCCGGAGCCCAGCACCGGGACCCACAAGCCACCCAAGCCCGGCGACGGCAGCACCGGCAATCCCAAGCCGCCGCGGCCGTCCAAGCCGTCCGAGCAGGTCGCCCGCTTGCAGAACGCGGGCGCCGACGAGCTCACCGCGACCGCGGGCGACGCCTTCGATGAGCGCGTCGCAGTCAAGGCCGAGACCGGCTCCGGCCTCGGCGTCGCCAAGGTCAAGGTGCGGTTCACCGTCTCCGGCGACACCGACACCCGGTTCGAGGGCGGCGCCCGCAGCGTCACCGTCACCACGACCGCCACCGGCACGGCGACCGCGCCCGAGCTCCGGGCGGGCGAGCGGACCGGCGAGTTCACCGTCCGCGCCCGCGTCGTGGAGCGTTCCCTGAGCGCCGTCGAGGTGCCCGCGACCGTCACCGCGCGCACCGCCGACACCCTCAAGCGCCTCGACGACAAGCCGCTGATCTGCGCGCCCGGCCAGGAGTTCGCCGAGCCCCTCGGCTTCAAGGCGACGTACAAGGGAGAGCGCGCCGCGGGCGTCGCCGCGACCGCCACGCTGATCAAGTCCGCGGGGAACGGCACCGCCAACGACAAGGGCCCCTACTTCAAGGACGCGGACGGCAAGCCGGTGCGCGCCCTCAAGGGCCTGACGACCGACGCCGAGGGCAAGCTGCTGCTGCCGAAGCTGTACGCCGACGACACCGCGGGGACGTACCTCCTGCGCGTCGTCACCAACGGCGGCGCCACGCTCACCGTCGAACTGAAGGTGGCCGCACCGGCCGCCTAGGGCCTGTCGTCAAACTCCCTGCTGCCACGTGACGCCAGGCCCCAGCGCCTCGCAGCGCCGCCCGCGACCGCCCGGCATCCGGACCGCCTCCGCCCTTCGGGGCCGGAGGCGGTTCCCTGTGGCGCCCGGGTGTTCTCATCTGGCCCGCCCGTTGCTACGGTGCCCCCGCCCTGACGAAGCGTCAGTTCCCGGGAGGCCCGCATGCGTGCCCTCATCGCCGCCGCCATCGGCCTCGCCGCCGCCCTCGCCCTGGTCCTGACGGTCACCGCCATCGGCGCACCGACCGGCGAGACCTCGCCCGAGCCGCTGCTCACCACCGTCCCCGAGCACCCGTAGGGAGGGCCGAGATGCGCCGCAAGGCCTGCCTGGTCCTGCTCGCCTTCGCCGTCTTCTGCGCGGCCCTGTCCCCGCTGCTGCGCTGGTACGCCTTCCCCCGCCTGGTGAAGGTCCCGGCGGACCGGTACCAGACGATGGTCCTGGAGGCGGCGCCCGCGACGCTCATCGACTACGGCACGATGAGGGCCGAGAAGGTCCCGAAGATCACCATCGTGCAGACCCTCAAGGGCAACGTCGAGGCGTCCGAGAAGATCGAGAAGAACGACGGGGACTCCTCGCGGGACGTCGTAGTCTGGGACGGTCTCTCCTACGTCCAGGGCCCCGACGGGAAGCTGGTCTCCCGGATCCCCGAGCGGTACATCTTCGACGCCCACAGCCAGGAACCCGTCCACGCGAGGGGCGAATCGGTCGACGGCGACCCCGTCGAGCGGGAGGGCATCGAGTTCAAGTGGCCCTTCCTGACGGAGAAGCGGGACTACGCGTACTTCGACGCGCAGGCCCGCGTCACCGAACCCATCCACTACAAGGGCACACAGAGGTTCCGCGGCCTAGACGTCTACTACTTCGAGCAGACCATCCCCTGGACCGAGGTCCCCCTGCCCAAGACGCTCCCCGTCAAGGGCATCACCCCGCAGTCCATCGCCGGAACCGGTACGACGCGCTGGTACACCACGGTCCGCAAGTTCTGGGTCGAACCCGTCACCGGGGCACCCGTGTACGGGGAGGAGATCCACCGGGAGGAACTGCGGGGCGGCACCCTCCTCGGCGACCGGGACAAGGTCACCGCGTTCTCCGGGCACGTGAAGATGCGCGAGGACTACATCGAGGACACCGTCGACCTGGTGAAGTCCCAGCGCGTCCTGGTCCTGCTCATGACCTCGTACCTGCCGTGGGGCCTGCTCGTCCTCGCCGCGCTGCTGCTGGCCCTCGCCCTGTGGCTGGAGGCCCGCAGCCGCCGCCCCGGCGATCCGGCGCCCGCCACGGACCGGGATCCGGAGCCGCAGCCGGCGAACGCCTGAGCCGCGCCGTCGCCACGGGCCCGCGGCCCCGACGCCCTGCTGTGCTCAGGAGGGCCGCTCGGAACGCTCCTGCCGGGCCTTGGTGTGCCGGGTCGGCGCCGCCGTCGCGGGGTCCTCGGGCCACGGGTGCTTCGGGTACCGGCCGCGCAGTTCCGCGCGCACGGAGCGGTAGCCGCCGCGCCAGAACGAGGCGAGGTCGGCGGTGACCGCGGCCGGGCGGCCCGCGGGCGACAGCAGATGCACCAGCAGCGGCACGCCCGCCACCCGCGGGGTCTCGTCGAGCCCGAACATCTCCTGCAACTTGACGGCGAGGACCGGCTGTTCGGGGTTCGTGTAGTCCACCCGGATCCGGGACCCGCTCGGCACCCCGACGCGCTCCGGGGCCAGCTCGTCGAGGCGCGCCGCCTCACCGGTGGCCCAGGGCAGCAGCCGCGCGAGGGCCCGGCCCGCGTCGAGGCGGGCCAGGTCGGCACGGCGCCGGGCACGGCCGAGCTCGGGTTCGAGCCAGGCGTCGGCGCGGTCGACGAGCGCCTCGTCGGACACGTCGGGCCAGGGCTCGCCGAGCCGGCGGTGCAGGAACCGCAGCCGGTCGCGCAGCGCGTCGCCGTCCCGGTCCCAGCGCAGCAGGCCGAGCCCGGTACGCCGCAGGCCCTCCAGGAGCCCGTCCCGTACGAGGCCGGGGTCGGGGTTCCTGAGCGGGCGCACCGCGAGCTCCACCGCGCCGAGCCGCTCCACGTGCCGCGCGACCAGCTCACCGTCCGCCCAGGCCACCTCGTCCCGCTCCGTGTGCAGCGGGGCGGCGGCGTCGCGGGCCGTGTCCTCGTCGACCCCGGCTGCGAGCCGTACCCGGGCGTGCCCCGCACCGGCGGGCCGGTCGGCGACCGCGACCGCGATCCAGGGCGCCCCCGCGAGCCCGGAGCCCCCGGCCACCTCGGCCCGCGTCCCCCCGACCATCAGATACGTCCCGTCCTCCTGCCGCCGGGCGACCCGCTCGGGGAACCCCAGGGCGACAACACTCCCGACGACGGCGTCGTCCCCGGCTTCGGCGCTCGATGCCTCCGGTGCGGGTTCACGGGTGGGCGGATGGGAGACATCCCGCGCCGAAGGCGCGGGCGCGGAGTCGGGCCTGGGGGAGTCGGGCGCGGAGTCGGAAGAGGGGGAGGCAGACGAGGGGGAGTCGGGCCTGGGGGAGTCGGGCGAGGGCGCGGGCGAGGAGGAAGTGGCGGACGCCTTGAGGCGGGAGACCTCGCGGCGCCAGCGTGCCGCGTACGCGTCGCCCCCGCCCCGCGCGGCCCGCAACGCCCCGGCGAGGTCGTCCCCGTACGCACGGGGAGGCTCCTCGCTGAGCAGGGCGACCACCTCGGCGGCCCGCCGGGAGCCGACCCGCGGCGCCGCGTCGAGCAGCGCACGGGCGAGCCGCGGATGCACCCCGGCCCGAGACAGCCGCACCCCACGGCCGGTGACCCGGCCCGTCCCCGCGTCCACCGCCCCGATCGCCACGAGGACCTCCCGCGCAGCGGCCATCGCCCCCGCGGGCGGCGCGTCGAGGAGGGCAAGCCCGGCCGCCCCGGGATCCCCCCAGCACGCGGCCTGGAGCGCGAACGCGGTCAGGTCCGCCACTTCGATCTCCGGCGAGGGGAACCGCGGCAGCCGGACGTCCTCCGCCTCCGCCCAGCACCGGTACACCGCTCCGGGAGCCTCCCGCCCCGCACGCCCGGCCCGCTGCCGCCCGGCCGCCTGCGAGGCCCGCACGGTCACCAGGGAGGAGAGCCCCCGCGCGTGGTCCACCCGCGGCTCCCGCGCGAGACCCGAGTCCACGACGACCCGCACTCCCGGCACCGTCAGGGACGACTCGGCCACGGACGTGGCGAGGACGACCCGGCGCCGCGCACCGCCCGCGAGCACCGCGTCCTGCGCCGCCGCGGGCGCCCGCCCGTGCACCTGGAGCACCTCGACACCACCGGCCCCGTCGGTGCCCTCCAGCTTCTCGCCGGACCCCAGCTGCGCCGCCACCCTGCCGATCTCACCCACCCCGGGCAGGAAGCACAGCACGTCCCCCGTGCGTTCCCGCAGGGCCCGCCGCACCACGGCGGCGACATGGGAGAGCAGCGCCGGATCGACGTGCGTACCGCGCGGCGGCCGCACCGGGCGTGCGGGCGGCGCCCACACCACCTCCACGGGGTGCGCGGTCCCCGCAGCCGTCACCACGGGGACACCGCCGAGCACCTCCGCCCACCCCTGCGCGTCCGTGGTCGCCGACGCCGCGATCAGCCGCAGCTCCGGGCGCAGCGCCGCACGCACGTCGACCAGGAAGGCGGCGACCGTGTCCGCGTCCAGATGCCGCTCGTGGCACTCGTCGATCACGACGGCGTCGACACCGGCGAGCTCCGGGTCCCGCTGCAAGCGCTGCAGCAGCACGCCGGTCGTGACGACCTCCACGCGCGCGTGGGGACCCACCACGCGTTCGCCGCGCACGGTGTAGCCGACGCGCTGCCCGACCTTCTCGCCGAGCAGCCACGCCATCCGCCGTGCGGCGGCCCGCGCGGCGATACGCCGGGGCTCGGCGACCACGACCCGGCGCACCGGGCCGCCCCCGCCGGTCCCGCCGCCCTCGGCGAGACCGGCGAGCGCGAGCGGTACGAGGGTGGTCTTGCCGGTACCTGGCGGCGCGCACAGGACGGCGGCGCCCGGCCCCTCCAGGGCGGCGCGCAGCGCGGGCAGCGCCTCGCGCACGGGCAGGTTCAGAGCGGCGTCACGGATCACGCACTCAGTCTCGTACGCCGCCGGGCGGACCCGGAACGCGCCTCGGCCCCGGCCGGTCCAGGTCAGTCCGGGCCACGTCAGGCCGGTCCAGATCGATCCAGGTCAGCCCAGGTGGGTCCAGGCCGTCTAGGTCAGTCCAGGTCGATCCATGCCGGTCCAGGTGCGTCCAAGCCGGTCCAGGTGGGTCCAGACCGATCCAGGTGGGTCCAGACCGGTCCAGGTCAGTCCCGTTCGCACACGAAGATGGCCGTCCCAGGGATGAGGTTCCCGCGCAGCGGCGACCACCCGCCCCACTCCTGGGTGTTCCACGCGGGCCACTCCGGCTCCACCAGGTCCACGAGCCGGAACCCGCCCGCGACGACGTCCCGCACCCGGTCCCCGAGCGTCCGGTGGTGCTCGACGTACACCGCGCGCCCCTGCTCGTCCTGCTCGACGTACGGGGTGCGGTCGAAGTACGAGGCCGCCACCGAGAGCCCCTCGGGCCCCGGCTCGTCCGGGAACGCCCAGCGCATCGGGTGGGACACGGAGAACACGAAACGGCCGCCGGGGCGCAGCACCCTGCGCACGTCCCGCAGGACCCGCACCGGGTCGGCGACGAACGGCAGCGCCCCGTACGCGGAGCAGGCCAGGTCGAAGGAGCCGTCCGCGAACGGCAGCGCGCCCGCGTCGGCCTGCACCAGCGGCACCCCGGCCGCCCTCGCCCCGGCTCCCTCCGCCGCGGGGCGGTCCTCGCCGGGCCGCTCGGCGTCGATGCGCAGGCGGTCCCCGCCGGACCGCTCGGCGTCGATGCGCAGCGCGTGCTGGAGCTGGCGGTGGGACAGGTCGAGGGCGACCGGGCGCGCGCCCTGCGCGGCCAGCCAGCGCGAGCACTGGGCCGCGCCGGCACCGATCTCCAGGACGTCCTTGCCCGCAAGATCCTCCGGCGGGCCGAGCAGCTCCGCCTCGACCTCGTCGAGCCCCTCCGGGCCCCACACGAACCGGTCGTCCCCGAGGAACGTGCCGTGCTCGATCTGGTAGTCGTCGGCGTTCCTGTCCCACCAGCCGCGGCTGGCGCGGCTGCTCTCGGTGACGTCCGCGTCGCGCCGGGTGGCCTCGGGTTCGGAGCCGGGGGACTCGTGCGGGCCCGAGCCGGTTGAACCGTGCGGCCCGGAGCCGGGAGACTGGTGAAGTTCGGGTGCCTCGTGCTCTTGGATGATCCGCTCCATCGTCGTACTGTGCCGTTCCGTGCCGCCGCGGTGGTGCGTGCCGTGAGGGGCCCTCCGGAAGCGGCGCGGCAGGGCGTGCTGCGCCCCGTGTGGCCTCTGGCAACAGGTTTTGTGCCGGGTATGCGGGGATCCGCCCCGGGTGTGCGCCTTCGCGCATTGACCCTGTACGGCAGCCCCCGTATGCTACAAGTTGCGCTGCGGGCCTGCGTTCCTCAGACATAGCAGGTTGCGCTCGCGTCTGTTGTATGTCCCCTCGGTTGTCGAGGCGCTTTCCGTTTCCTTCGGGAACCAGAAGTCGGCGTCTCCTAAGCTGTCCGGCTTCTGCAGAGCGAAACGGGCTCCGGCGTAAGCAGTACCTACGACTTCAATGTCCGTACCGGAGCCCTTTCCCACATGACGAGCAGCACCGAGACCACCGCCACCACCCCGCAGGTTGCGGTCAACGACATCGGTAACGAGGAAGCCTTCCTCGCCGCGATCGACGAGACGATCAAGTACTTCAACGACGGCGACATCGTCGACGGCGTCATCGTGAAGGTCGACCGGGACGAGGTCCTGCTCGACATCGGTTACAAGACCGAAGGCGTCATCCCCAGCCGCGAGCTCTCCATCAAGCACGACGTCGACCCGAACGAGGTCGTCGCCGTCGGTGACGAGATCGAGGCCCTTGTTCTCCAGAAGGAGGACAAGGAAGGCCGCCTGATCCTCTCGAAGAAGCGCGCCCAGTACGAGCGTGCCTGGGGCACCATCGAGAAGATCAAGGAAGAGGACGGGATCGTCACCGGTACCGTCATCGAGGTCGTCAAGGGTGGTCTCATCCTCGACATCGGCCTCCGTGGCTTCCTGCCGGCCTCCCTGGTCGAGATGCGCCGCGTCCGCGACCTTCAGCCCTACGTGGGCAAGGAGCTCGAGGCCAAGATCATCGAGCTGGACAAGAACCGCAACAACGTGGTCCTGTCCCGCCGCGCCTGGCTCGAGCAGACCCAGAGCGAGGTCCGCCAGACCTTCCTCACGACCCTGCAGAAGGGCCAGGTCCGCTCCGGCGTCGTTTCCTCGATCGTCAACTTCGGTGCGTTCGTGGACCTCGGCGGCGTCGACGGTCTCGTCCACGTCTCCGAGCTCTCCTGGAAGCACATCGACCACCCCTCCGAGGTTGTCGAGGTCGGCCAGGAAGTCACCGTCGAGGTCCTCGACGTGGACATGGACCGCGAGCGCGTCTCCCTGTCGCTCAAGGCGACCCAGGAAGACCCGTGGCAGCAGTTCGCCCGCACGCACCAGATCGGGCAGGTCGTTCCCGGTAAGGTCACCAAGCTCGTTCCGTTCGGTGCGTTCGTGCGCGTCGACGAGGGCATCGAGGGCCTGGTCCACATCTCCGAGCTGGCCGAGCGCCACGTGGAGATCCCGGAGCAGGTCGTCCAGGTCAACGACGAGATCTTCGTCAAGGTCATCGACATCGACCTCGAGCGTCGCCGGATCTCGCTGTCGCTGAAGCAGGCCAACGAGTCCTTCGGCGCCGACCCGTCGGCCGTCGAGTTCGACCCGACCCTGTACGGCATGGCCGCGTCCTACGACGACCAGGGCAACTACATCTACCCCGAGGGCTTCGACCCCGAGACCAACGACTGGCTCGAGGGCTTCGAGACCCAGCGCGAGGCTTGGGAGGGCCAGTACGCCGAGGCGCAGCAGCGCTTCGAGCAGCACCAGGCCCAGGTCATCAAGTCCCGCGAGGCGGACGCCCAGGCCGAGGCCGAGGGTGCGGCCGCTCCCGGTGGCGCGGCTCCGGCCGCCGGCACCGGCGGTGGCGGCGGCGGTTCGTACTCCTCGGAGTCGGACGACAACTCCGGCGCCCTGGCGTCGGACGAGGCGCTCGCCGCGCTGCGCGAGACGCTGGCCGGCGGCCTGCGCGGAATCTCGCCTCTAGGCGGTAGCAGTAGCTGAACAGTGTGGGCCCGCACCGGATGGTGCGGGCCCACACTGCTTTCTCCCGCAGGGCGGCGCCATGGTGCCGGGCGGGCGGGTGAAGCACCGCTGAACGAGGGCGGGCTTCCTGTCACTGGCCCCGGCAAGGGAAAGTGAATCTCCACCGCTCCTTCGCCGATCGGCGACCCTTTCCTCGGGTTCTCCACCCATTCGCCCCCGATGAGCGGTGCGGCGCGCCAGCTACGGTTCGCGCATGCACACGACATGGATCAAGAACCGTTTGGGCAAGGGAATCGCGGCCGTCGCTCTCGCCGCCGGAATCGGCGCCCTCCAGACCGTCTCCGCGCAGGCCGCTCCGGACCCCACCTACTGGACCTTCGGGGACAGCACCTTCGAGCGGTGCCTCACCGGTGGGAAGATCGACGGAGCCACGTCACGGGTCTTTTTGACGAAGTGCAACGGCAGCAACTTCCAGAAGTGGGACTGGCGTGGCGATGATCCCGACTACTACCCGCATGAGCAGCTCCAGAACAAGGCCACAGGTCTCTGTCTGGCCACTGACAACGAATCCATGGAGAACAACGCCGTCTGGGCCAGCCGATGTGAGTGGCGCAAGGGCATGCGCTTCCACTACGACGACGCGGGCCACACGCTCTGCCCCGCACTGACCAACTACAGCACCTGCCTGGTGGCCCGTCCGAACGGAGCGGTCTACGGCACCAGCAGCGGCGGAGCGTATGAGTGGTGGGGATCGCGCGTGTAGGCCTCACCGGCAGAGGGGGGGCGGGGACCGGTTTTGTGCGGGCCCCCGCCCCTACGGCGTCACCGGGACGTTCGTGAGCCCCTTGCCGCCCGTGACCGTGTTGCTCGCGTACACCGTCGTCCGGCAACTGTCGCTGTTGTTCGTCACGTTGATCGCCAGTTGCCTGTCGCCGGAGGCGCCCGTCAGGTCCGACTTGTTGCCACGGAACACGGTGCCGCAGCCCCAGCCTGGCTCCTGTGTGTGGGTCTCGAAGCCGTTGTTCGTGGTGTTCTTGCCGGTGTTGTTCTCGATGACGTAGTTGTTGCCCTTCACGTCGATCCAGGAGTCGTCGTAGTTGTTGCCGGTCAGGCCCTTGCCGTCGAAGGTGTTGCCGGCGACCCGGCCGCCCTTCGTGCCCTCCTTGAGGTCGACGGCCTCGCCGCCGACGTCCGGACCGATGACGTTGTTCAGGATCTGTACGTTGTCGCTCCTGTCGGAGAGCGTGTTGGCGCTGCCCACGTACACGCCCTCGCCCATGCCCCGGCCGTCGTTGCCCGTGTCGTGGATCCGCGAGTTCTTGATCACGCCGTCGGGGCTCGACTTGCGGAAGTGCACACCCTCCATGTCGAGACCGTGGACCGTCACGCCGTCCACCACGACCCCCCGCGCGGAGTCGATCATGATGCCCTTCTGGCCGCCGGTCACGGTGATGCCCTTGACGGTCCAGTACGAGGCGCCGTTGAGGTGCAGACCGTAGCCGCCGCCGGCCGTGAGCACGGCCTTGGAGGAGCCGGTCAGGGTGATCCGGGAGCCGGAGTTCGCGGCCACGGAGGTCTTGAAGTTGCCGGTGTACGTGCCGTCCGCGAGGCGGATGGTGTCGCCCGGACCCGCCGAGCCGAGCGCCGCCTTGAGCTGGGCGGCCGTGGAGACCTCGATGGTGGCTGCCGGGCGGGCGGCCGAGGACGCCGGATTCGCGTACGCGGCCGCCGTGAGGACCGCCGTGGCGGCGGTGGCGGAGAGTGCGGCGATGAGGAAGCGGGTGCGCATCGTGGGGTTGCCTTCCCGTCGGCTGTTCGGACAGGCTGTTCGGACAGAAGAGGGTTCTTGTACATGAACCTTGGGCGTGGATATGAACGCTTGCTGTCTCGTGACGGTAAGGGTGGGGCATGTTCGCGTCAAGGTGGTCGGTGGATGCTGTGAATGCGCGGAGAGGGGAATGCACGCCCCGCAGCACGTGTTCTGCTCAATGAACACGAGGAGGAGCGGTCACAGTGCTTGATCCGCAGGGTTTGTACGCATGGGAGCCGAAGGGCCTCGCTGTCGTCGACATGGCACTCGCCCAGGAGTCGGCCGGCCTGGTCATGCTCTACCACTTCGACGGATACATCGACGCGGGCGAGACCGGCGACCAGGTCGTCGAGCGGCTCGTGGACAGCCTTCCCGGGCAGGTCGTGGCGCGCTTCGACCACGACCGCCTCGTGGACTACCGCGCCCGGCGTCCGCTGCTCACCTTCAAGCGCGACCGCTGGAGCGACTACGAGGTGCCGACACTGGACGTGCGGCTCCTCCAGGACACCACCGGCGCGCCCTTCCTGCTGCTCTCCGGCCCCGAGCCGGACATCGAGTGGGAGCGGTTCGCCGCGGCCGTCAGGGAGATCGTCGAACGCCTCGGCGTACGGCTCGCGGTCAACTTCCACGGCATCCCCATGGGCGTACCGCACACGCGCCCCGTCGGCCTCACCCCGCACGGCAACCGCACGGACCTCGTCCCCGGCCACGCGAGCCCCTTCGAGGAGGCACAGGTGCCGGGCAGCGCGGAGGCCCTGGTGGAGTACCGCCTCGCGGAGGCGGGCCACGACGTGCTCGGTGTCGCCGCCCACGTACCGCACTACATCGCGCGCTCCGCCTACCCCGACGCCGCCCTGACCGTCCTGGAGGCCATCACCGCCGCCACCGGCCTGGTCCTGCCCGCCGTCGCGCACACCCTGCGCACCGAGGCGCACCGCACCCAGACCGAGATCGACCGGCAGGTCCAGGAGGGCGACGAGGAACTGGTCGCCCTCGTCCAGGGGCTGGAGCACCAGTACGACGCGGCGGCGGGCGCCGAAGCGCGCGGCAACATGCTCGCGGAGCCCGCGGACATACCGTCGGCCGACGAGATCGGCCGCGAGTTCGAGCGCTTCCTCGCCGAGCGCGAGGGCGACAGCTAGGGCCGGTCGGCCCTGGGAGCCTGGCCCGGCGGCCGGGGCCCACGTGCGGCCGGGGCCCACGTGCGGCCGGGGCCCACGTGCGGCCGGGGCCCACGTGCGGTCGGGGCCCGCGGGCGGTCGGGGCCCGGGGCCCGAAGTCAGGGCGCGACGCCCGGCGGCCCCGTCGCCGCCGCGCCCCCTCCGCCACCGTCAGTGGTGCAGCTGACCGGGCTCGTAGCTGCCCGCGGGCTGCCGGACCATGACGTTGCCGCGGTTGTAGGCGTTGATGAGGGCGATGGCGCACACCAGGGCCGAGAGCTGCTCCTCGTCGTAGTGCTTGGCCGCGTTCGCCCACGCCTCGTCCGTGACCCCGGGCGCCCCGTCGGCGATCCGCGTCCCCTGCTCCGTCAGTTCCAGGGCGGCCCGCTCAGCCTCGGTGAAGACTGTGGCCTCGCGCCAGACGGCGACCAGGTTGAGGCGCAGCTGGCTCTCCCCGGCGTGCGCGGCGTCCTTGGCGTGCATGTCGGTGCAGAAGCCGCAGCTGTTGATCTGGCTGGCGCGGAGCCGCACCAGTTCCAGGGTGGTGGCCGGTACCGTCGACTCCTTGACCGCCTGGCCCGCCGCGAAGAGGTGCTTGCCGAACTTCGCCGCGACGTGGCTCTCGAAGAGGTTCAAGCGTGCATTCATGGCGTACTCCCTCGTCGGTGCAGCTGCTTACAGTCCAAGGACGGGGCGGGCCCGCCGGATGTGACATCGCCTAAGCTGCCGTTCATGCTGAAAGTGGGGCTGACCGGCGGGATCGGTGCCGGAAAGAGTGAAGTGTCACGGCTGCTGGTGGAGCGCGGCGCCGTGCTCGTCGACGCCGACCGGATCGCCCGCGAGGTGGTGGCACCGGGCACCGAGGGCCTGGCCGCGGTCGTCGCGGAGTTCGGGACGGATGTCCTGGACGCCGACGGCGCCCTCGACCGCCCGAAGCTCGGCGCGATCGTCTTCGCCGACCCCGCGAAGCTGGCCGCGCTCAACGCGATCGTGCACCCCCTGGTGGGAGCGCGCTCCGCGGAGCTGGAACGGGCCGCCGCCGAGTCCGCAAGGACGCCCGAGGACGCCGTGGTCGTCCACGACGTGCCGCTGCTCACGGAGAACGGCCTCGCGGCGCTGTACGACGTCGTGGTCGTCGTCGACGCGAGGCCCGACACCCAGCTCGACCGTCTGGTGCGGCTGCGCGGCATGACCGAGGACGACGCCCGCGCCCGGATGGCGGCCCAGGCCACCCGGGAGCAGCGCCTGGAGATCGCCGACATCGTCGTCGACAACGACGGCACCCTGGAGAAGCTGGCGCCGCGCGTGGACGAGGTGTGGCAGGAACTGCGGAACCGGGCGCGGTCCGCCTAGCCGCCGTGTTCCGGGGGTGCGCGCCCCATCCGGGATTCCGGAATACCGCGTACGGCGGCGAGTGTTGGCCCTGAGGAGTGAGGGAAGGAGTCCGGCGTGCCCGAAAGCAGCCCGGAGAGCCATGTCATCGACTTCCGCGCGGCGGAGCAGCTCCTCGCCGCCCGGGACCCGCGGGGTGCGGTGAAGCTGCTCGACTCCGTGATCGCAGCCCATCCGGAGAACACCGCGGCGCGCCTGCTGCGCGCCCGCGCCTTCTTCGCCTCCGCGCAACTGCGCGCCGCCGAGCTGGAGTTCAGCATCGTCCTGGAGCGGGAGCCGGACAACGCGTTCGCGCACTTCGCCCTCGCCCGCACCTATGAGCGCGCCGCGCGGCCCGACCAGGCGCGGCGCCACTTCCGGCTCGCTGCCGCGCTGGACCCGCAGCCGGACTATCTGGCGGCGGCCCGGTTCGACGACGGCGAAGGCGACGGCGGCTCGTAGCTCTGCCGACCGGCCATGCGGGCCCCGGGTTCTCGGGCCCCGGGTTCTCGGGTCCTGGGGTCTCGGGTCCTGGGGTCTCGGGTCCTGGGTTCGCGGGTCCTGGGTTCGCGGGTTCGGGTTTTCGGGTCCCGCCGTTGCGGGGACGCTCGTACGGCGGGACCTCGCGGAAGGTGAGACGTGCTGGACGTGCTGCGGGTCGCGGCGGAGAGCGACGAGGCCCTCGCCGCGTGGCTGACGGCCCTGGGCGAGGCGGACGAGCCGGACGAGCCGTCGGTCGAAGCGGGCGTGCCGTCGGCCGGACAGGGCGCTTCGTCGGCCGGGGCGGGCGTGTTGTCGGTCGAAGCGGGTGTCTCGTCGGCCGGGGCGGGCGTGTTGTCGGTCGAAGCGGGTGTCTCGTCGGCCGGGGCGGGCGTGTTGTCGGTCGAAGCGGGTGTCTCGTCGGCCGGGGCGGGCGCGTCGTCGGTCGAAGCGCTCCTGCCCGACGCCGACGAACTGCCCGAGGTCCTCCTCGACCTCGCCGTCCCGCACGAGGACGTCAACGAGCTGGTGGCCCTGCGCGCCCGGGTCCTGGACCACCCCGACACGCGCTGGGTGCTCACGCGCTGCGTCGACGTGCTCCTGCGCGACCTGGGCGAGCCCGAGAAGAGCCCGCGCCTGCCCGCCCTGCCCGAGGAACTCGGCGAGCTCGGCAGCTGCTTCTACGTCTTCGTCTTCCTCGCGGCGCTGCCCCGGGTGCGGGCCTACCACCGCCGCCGCGGCATACCCGACGACGTCTCCCGGCACACCCTCGCCGACCTCGGGCGGCACATGGCCGTGCACCGCCGCGGCCACGACGGCCGCGGGGTGCCCGTGCCGGGCTGGAACGCGCTGCACTTCCGCGGTGAGCTGTACCAACTGGGGCGGCTGCAGTTCCAGCGGTCCCTCCTCGGGCCGCGGATGGGCGCCGCTCTCGCCGCCGCGGGCACCGGGCTCGGCCCCGGCGACCGCTGTCTGAACATCCACATACCCGATTTCCGGGGCCCGTTGACACCGCGGGCGTGCCAACGCTCCGTGGACCTCGCCCGGGAGTTCTTCCCCCGGCACTTCCCCGACGAGCGGTACGACGTCGCCGTCTGCCACTCCTGGCTGCTCGATCCGCAGCTCAAGGAGTATCTGCCCGCGGACTCCAACATCGTGCGGTTCCAGGAGCGGTTCCGGCTCGCGGACACGTACGGGGAGCAGGCGCCGGACGACACCGTTCCGGTGGGGTTCGTGTTCGGGGACCGGCAGCTCGCCGTGGGGGGGCTGCCTCGGCGTACGCGGGTGGAGCGGGCCGTCGGGGACCACTTGCGCGCGGGCGGGCACTGGTACGGGGGGCACGGGTGGTTTCCGCTGGGGCGGCCCGGGGTGGCGCGCCCCTTCCCGTGATCAGGGGGCCGCGCCTCCTGGACCCCCGCTTATCGGCCTTCGGCCTCGTCCTCGAACGGCGGACGGGCCGAATTGGCCGGGCCCCTGCGACTGTTCAGTGCGCGCAGGCGGTCCATGTCCCTGCGGTCCCGCTTCGTGGGGCGGCCCGTGCCGCGGTCGCGGACGCCCGCGGGGGCCACGGCCTCGCGCGGGGGCGGCGGCGGGCTGTTGTCCACGTAGCACTCGACGGCCACGGGGGCGCCGACCCGCTTGCGGATGGCGCGCTTCACGATCACCACGCGCTCCCTGCCGCCCGGCTGGCGCACCCTGACCTCGTCGCCGGGCTTGACGCCGTACGCCGGCTTCACGCGCTCGCCGTTGACCCGCACATGGCCGCCCTTGCAGGCGGCGGCGCCCGCCGAGCGGGTCTTGACGAGGCGTACGGACCAGATCCAGCTGTCGACGCGTACGGAACCGCCGTCCGGCTCGCCCGTGTGCGGTGAAGTCTCCGAGGCCATGCACCGACCTTAGTGCGGCATCGGCGCGGGGGTGGCGGCTGCCCGGCGAGCCGTCCGGAATCCGCACACGCGCACACTCGATAATTCGGGCTGTTCACGGCAAACGACGCAAATCTCCGCACGCAGAGGTGCTGCCCATGACGCCCAAGCTGCCCATGACGCCCAAGACCCCCGAACAGCTCGCCTCCACGGTCGACGGACTGATGGACGGACTGCGCGCCGACCTCGTACGCCTCGCCGCGATCCCCTCGGTCGCCTTCCCCGGGTTCCCGTCCGGGCCGGTCGAGGAGGCGCACGACCTGGTCGCGGAGCTGCTGCGCGACGCCGGTGTCACCGGTGTCGAACGCCTGGACCTGCCGGACACCGCCCCCGCCGTCTACGGCGAGATCCCGCCGCCGCACCCGGGGGCGCCCACCGTGCTTCTCTACGGGCACTACGACGTCCAGCCGCCCGGCGACGAGGCACTGTGGCTCTCGCCGCCCTTCGAGCCGACGCCCGTCGACGGGGAGGAGGAAGCCCTGCGGGCCCGCGGCATCGCCGACGACAAGGCCAACGTCATCGCCCACCTCGGCATGCTGCGCGCGTACGGCGGCCGCCCGCCCGTCGGCATCAAGATCGTCATCGAGGGACAGGAGGAGTACGGCAGCGCCTTCGACACGTATCCGCCGTCCGACCCGGCCCGCTTCGCCTGCGACGCCATGGTCGTCGCGGACCTCGGCAACCTCCGCCCCGGCACCCCCACCCTCACCACCGGACTGCGCGGCGCCGCCGAAGTCGTCGTCGAGGTCCGCACCCTGGACGAGCCGCGGCACAGCGGCGAGTTCGGGGGTGCCGCGCCCGACGCGCTGCTCGTCCTGCTCAAGGCCCTCGCCACCCTGCACGACGTGCACGGCGACGTGGCCGTCGAGGGGCTGCGCCGCGAGGAGTGGAGCGGGACCTCGTACACGGAGGAGGAGTTCCGCGCCCTCGCGGGGGTGCGCGCGGGAACGCCGCTGATGGGCAGCGGCAGCCTCGGCGAGCGGCTGTGGAGCGGGCCCGCGGTCACCGTCGTCGGCCTGGACGCGCCGGGCGTCGCGCACGCCGCGTCCGCCGTGGTGCCGTACGCCCGCGCCAAACTGAACCTGCGCTTCCACCCCCGCCAGGACCCCGGCGAGGCACAGGCGCTGCTGGTCGAGCACCTGCGCTCGCTGCGGCCCTTCGGCGTCCCGCTGACCGTCACCCCCGGCGACACGGGGCCCGGCTTCGAGGCGGCGACCGGCGGGCCCGCCCACCGCGCCGCCCGCGCCGCCCTCGCCGAGGCCTGGGGCGAGCAGCCCTCGTACGTGGCGACCGGCGGTTCGATCCCGCTCGTCAACGGGCTCGCGCAGGCGGCACCCGGCGCGGAAGTGCTGCTCTTCGGCGCGCAGGACAGCATGTGCAACCTGCACGCCCCCAACGAGCGGGTGCTCCTGTCGGAGCTGCGGGGCACGGTGGTCGCACTCGGTGCCTTCGTCCGCGAGTACGCGGCCGACTTCGCCGCCGGCGGCGACGGGACCCGCGCATGAGCACCACGACGACCGGACCCGGACCGGGGGAGCCGGACGCTCCGGCTCCACGGAGCAGGTTCACCTTCCCCAGCGCCCTCACCGTCCTCGCGATCGTCACCGTCGCCGTGTGGCTGCTCGCCTTCCTGGTGCCGCCGGGCGCCTACGACCGCGACGACAAGGGCGCGCCCGTCGAGGGCAGTTACCACCGCGTCCCCGACGACCGGTCCTTCGTCGACCGCCTCAACGACCTCTTCCTCGCGCCGGTCAACGGCCTGTACGGGGTGCAGGACACCGAGTCGGGGCAGGTCGGCCCGGATCTGGCCGGTGATCTTTACGGCAGCGCGGGCGTGTTCCTCTTCGTCCTCGCCATCGGCGCGTTCATCACCGTCGTGTTCGCCACCGGCGCCCTCGACCGCGGCATCGGCCGGCTCGCGCACCGGCTCCGGGAGCGCGGCGCGATGCTCATCGCGGGCGTCATGGTCGTCTTCTCCGTCCTCGGCACCGTGGAGGGCTTCGCGGAGGAGACCCTCGGCTTCTACGGGCTGATCGTGCCGCTGATGCTCGCGCTCGGCTACGACCGGATGACCGCCGTCGGCGCGATCATCCTCGGCGCGGGCATCGGCGTGCTGTGCTCGACCGTCAACCCCTTCGCCACCGGTGTCGCCTCCTCGGCCGCCGGGATCTCGCTCGGCGACGGCATCGTGCTGCGGTTCGCGATGTGGCTGGTGCTCACGGCCGTCACCGTCGCCTACGTCATCCGGTACGCGACCCGCGTGCGCAAGAACCCCGAGCGCTCCCTGAGCGGCTTCCTGCCGGGCGACCGGGACGGAGCCGTGGCCGAGGCGGCCGAGGGCGAGGTGCCCCGACTCACCGGGCTGCACAAGGCGATCCTCGTCCTCGTCGCCCTGATCTTCGCCTTCATGATCTTCTCGGTGGTGCCCTGGGCGGGCGCGCTGACGGGCGACGCGAACGCCACCCCGTACGGGTTCGAGCTCGGCTGGTCCTTCCCGCAGCTCGCCGCCCTGTTCAGTTGCGCGGCGGTGCTCGTGGGCGTGGTGGCGCGGATGGGCGAGCAGCGGCTCAGCTCCACGATCACCCAGGGCGCCGCGGACTTCATCTCGCCCGCCCTGGTCATCGTCCTCGCCCGCGGCGTCACGGTGATCATGAACAACTCGCGGATCACGGACACGGTGCTGCATTCGATCGAGGGCGTCGTGAAGGGCACGTCCTCCGGGGTGTTCGCGGTGATCGTGTTCCTGGTGAACCTGCCCCTCGCCTTCCTCATCCCGTCCACGTCCGGGCACGCCACCCTCGCCATGCCGATCCTCGCGCCGCTCGCCGACTTCGCGGACGTCTCCCGCTCCGTGGTCGTCACCGCGTGGGCCGCGGCCAGCGGCTGGATGAACCTGTGGGTGCCGACGACCGCCGTGACCATCGGCGGGGTCGCGCTCGCGAAGGTCGGCTACGACAAGTACCTGCGCTTCGTCTGGCCGCTGCTGGTCGTCCTCGCCGTGCTGATCTGCGCGTTCGTGGCGGTGGGCGCGGCCCTGACCTGAACCCCGGTGGCGCCCCGGCGAGTTACCGTGCCCGGATGAGTCCTTACCCGGAGATCGAACCGTACGACCACGGCATGCTCGACGTCGGCGACGGCAACCGCGTGTACTGGGAGGTCTGCGGCAACCCCCTCGGCAAGCCCGCCGTGGTCCTGCACGGCGGGCCCGGGTCCGGCTGCACCCCCGGACACCGGCGCTACTTCGACCCCGACGCGTACCGGATCGTGCTGCTCGACCAGCGCGGCAGCGGCCGCTCCACGCCGCACGCGTCCGACCCCGGCACCGACATGGGTGTGAACACCACCCGGCACCTCCTCGCCGACCTCGAACTGCTGCGGCGGCACCTGCGGGTGGAGCGGTGGCTGGTGTGGGGGGCGTCCTGGGGGTCGGTCCTCGGACTCCGGTACGCGCAGACCCACCCCGACCGGGTCTCCGAACTCGTCCTCACCGGGCTCGCCACCGGGAGCCAGGCCGAGGTCGACCTGCTCACACGGGGGCTCGGGCGGATCTTCCCCGAGGCCTGGGCGGCGTTCCGGGACGGGGTGCCCGTGGCGGCCCGCGACGGCGACCTGGCCTCCGCCTATCTGCGGCTCCTCGAATCCCCGGACGCCGAGGTGCGCTTCCGGGCCGCGCGGGCCTGGACCGACTGGGAGACCGCCGTCGCCATGGCGGCGCCCCGGTCCGTCGCGCGGTACGAGGACGCCGAGTTCCGCGCCGGGTTCGCGCGGACCGTCACGCACTACTTCGCCCACGGGCACTGGCTCGGGGACGACGAGGTGGTGCTCCGCGACGCGGGCGCCCTGAGCGGCATTCCCGGGGTGGTCGTGCAGGGGAGTCTCGACTTCGGGAATCTGCTCGGGGTGCCTTGGCGGTTGCTGCGGGAGTGGGGGGACGGGGAGTTGGTGCTCGTGGGGGAGGCGGGGCACGACGCCGGGGCTGCGGGGGTGGTGGGGGCGTTGGTGGCGGCCACGGATGGGTTCCGGGGCCGGCGGGGGTAGGTGCGGTGGCCGGCCTCGCGGGGGCGCCCCAGGCCCGCCCCTTTCCCGTAACCAGGGGCGCTGCGCCCCCTGGACCCCAGCTCTTATCGGCGCTGCGCGCCTCGTCCTCAAACGCCGGACGGGCTGAAATGCGGCGTCTGGCCCGAGGCGGGTGGAAAGGGTGGGTGGGTGGGGAAGAAAGCCTGCTCGGCGATTGAGAGCAGGGCCGAACGGGTGAAAGGTGCGGGCACTGGAGCGAGTGGGTGGGGTGGGCGGGGGAGCCTAGAGCTTTCGGTGCCCAGAGAGCGGAGTTGCCCGGTGATCGTGTCGACCGCCCCCCGCCGCAGGCGGGCACACTGGCTGCGCGCAGCCCTCGCCACCGCCACCCTGGCCACCGCCCTCACCGGCACAGCGGGCGCGGCGGGCCCAGGAGGAACGGCGCGCACGGCGGGCGCAGCGGGCGCCCCGCCAGTACAGGCCGCCGGGGAGTTCTGGGTGAACCCCGACACTCCCGCCGCACGCCAGGCCGCGACCTGGCGCGAGAGCGGCCGCACCTCCGACGCCCTGTTCGTGGAACGCATCGCGCGCCGCGCCCAGGCGGAGTGGCTGCACAAGGAGAACCCCGGGGACCTGGTGCGCGCCCGTGTGGACGAGGCCGCCGCCGCGGGCCGCACCCCCGTCCTCGTCGCCTACTTCGTCCCGCACCGCGACTGCGGCGACTACTCGGCGGGCGGGGCCCGCGACGCCGACCGGTACCGCGCGTGGATCGACGCGTTCGCGACAGGCCTCGGCACCCGTCCCGCGTACGTGATCGTCGAACCCGACGCCGTCGCCCAGCAGATCGCGGGCTGCCAGGCCGCCGACGCCTCGGAGCGGTACGGTCTGCTCGCCCACGCCGTGGCCCGCCTCAAGCAGCAGCCGGGCGCCAAGGTGTACCTGGACGCGGGCAACGCGAGCTGGATCCCGGACGAAGGCCGCCTCGTCGAACCGCTGCGCCTTGCGGGCATCGCCCGCGCCGACGGCTTCGCCCTGAACGTCTCCAACTACCGCACCACCGCGGAGAGCACGGAGTACGGCCACCGCCTCGCCCGCGCCCTGGGCGGCGGCAAGCACTTCGTCGTCGACACCAGCCGCAACGGCAACGGCGCCTACACCGGCGGCGACAAGCCCTGGTGCAACCCGCCGGGACGCGCCCTCGGCACGCCGCCCACCACCCGCACCGGCGACCCCGCGGTCGACGCCTACCTGTGGGTCAAGCGGCCGGGCGAGTCGGACGGCACCTGCCGCGGCGGCCCCGCCGCGGGAACGTGGTGGCCCGAGTACGCGCTCGGCCTGGCCCACCGCGCCCGGAACACCTGACAGGACCACTGAGGGGAGGGCCGGCACCGCACCCGCGACAGCCACGGGGCTCCTCAGGGACGCCACACATAGCGGACGTCCGGCTCGCGCTCCTCGTTCGCGCCGTCCGTCCGCTCGGCGGCCGTGAAGCCGTGCCGTTCGTAGAAGCGGTGTGCGGGCGTGTTGACCTGGAAGGTCCACAGGGACAGGCCGCCGGGGCTGCGCTCCTTGGCGAGCGCCACGAAGCGGTCCCCGACGCCCCGGCCCCGCCACCGCGGATCCAGGTAGAGCTGGCTCAGCTCCGCGCCCTCCAGCACCATCATGCCCACGACCGCGCCCGCGGCCTCGGCCACCCAGGTGCCGCCGCGCCCCACCACCACGTACCGGAAGAAGTCCCGTACCTCGTCGTCGGTGTGGGCCCGGCGGACCGTGGGCAGGGCCGCGTCGTACGAGCGCAGATACACGTCGGCCACGGCCCCCGCGTCCGCCTCGGCCGCGGGGCGCAGCGTGACCGAGGCGGACGCGGGGGCCGTCGTGGCGGGGCGGGCCGGGCCGCTCACGCCCCGGCCCCCTCGGGCACGACGGCCGTCGCGGTGATCTCCACGAGCTGGCCCGGGTAGCCGAGCACCGTCACCCCGAGGAGCGTCGAGGTGTGCGGTTCGACGGTCAACAGCTCGGAGGCGCGCACCACTTGCCACACCTCGGCGAGCACCCCGGGCTCGGTCCCGACCACGTACACGGTGCTCGCCACGACCTGCGTCAAGTCGCTGCCCACGGCGCGCAGGGCCGCATCGAGGTTCGCGACGACCTGCTGTGCCTGCCGGACCGGATCGCCCTCGCCGACGAGCGCCCCGTCGGCGTCGAGCGGGACGGAGCCGGCCATGAACGCGAGCCGCGTACCGGCTTCGACGACGGCCGCGTGGGCGTAGCCCGGGGGCGGGAAGAGGGCGGGGACGACGGTCCGGCGGACCGCGGGCGTCGAGGCGGCCGGGGGAGCCGCAGCGGGCGCGGGCGTATGGGGAGGAGGCGTATGAGACATGGGGGCATCGTGCGGGGCGGGCGGGGGTGCGCGCATCCGGATTTTTTTCGGCGTGCCGCCGCGGGTCAGCGGACCGCCGAGGGCGAACTCGCCCCGCGGACGCGCAGTTCGGGCTTGCCGGTGCCGTCGGCCCGTACCGTCCACACGTTCTGCTTGCGGGTGCTCCCTCCCTCCCGCTCCGGCAGCGCGTACGCCAGCGTCCCGTCGTCCAGCCAGGCCGCCTGGTCGTCGACGCTGCGGCGCTCGGCGAGCGGGTGCTCGCGCATCGTCCGCAGGTCGAGGACGTACAGCCGCCACGGGTTCTTCGTACCGCCGCGGACACGCTTCTTGAAGGCGAGGCGGGTGTTGTCGGGGGACAGGGACGGGCATTCGACGTTCTCGCGCAGGGCCCGCGCCTTCCACTTGCGCAGGTCGCCCTGGACGAGGTGGGTGCGGCCCTTGGTGGAGACGGTGGCGTAGAAGCGGTTGTCGTCGCGGGCGAAGGTCACGCCCCAGTAGTTCACGTCGGGGGAGTGGTGGCGGCGGCCGTCGAGGGTGAGGGGGATCTCCTCCATGTTCTTGATCAGGTAGCCGGTGCGGGTGTCCAGGATCGACGTACGGGTGGAGAAGGACGAGTCGCCGCCCGCGTAACTGTCGCCGGTGGTGAACATCGTCCACGACAGCATCCGCCCGGACGCCGAGACCCGCGCCCGGTTGGGGATGCCGGTGAGCGCGACGCGCCGCTTCTCGCGCAGCCGCCCGTCGAGGACGACGGCGTACGACTTCGGCGGGATGCCGGAGCGGCGCAGCAGGCACAGGGCGGTGCCCCCGGCGGCGTAGAAGCGCTCGCAGGACGGACCGTCGGGGGTCCTCGCGGTGCGCGGCCCGGAGCCCGGCAGGGGGACGCGGGCCACGCGGCCCGCGCCCTCGTGCGTGGAACGGAAGTAGAGGTGGCCGGGGTCGAGGGCGAACTCCGAGTGCGACGCGACCGGTTCGGCCCGCTGCACGGCGCGCACCGTGTACGTGACGGCCACGGCGGCGAGCAGCGCGGCGGCGGCCACGACGGCGACGACACGCGTACGGGTGGAGGCCTCGGGCGGGGTGAGGGTCATGCGGTGCCTTCCGAGGGTGGGGGCGCGAGCGGGCGCTCCGGCGGGCCTTCCGCCGGGTGGCCGGTCGGGTGCTCCGTACGGTTCTCTGGAGGGTTCTCTGTACGGGACTCCGTCGGGCGCAGCAGCAGGGCCGCGCCCGCGAGGGCGGCGACGAGCGCGAGGGCCGCGCAGGTCAGGGCCGCTCCGATGCCCCACAGGGTCCACGCGGCGCCGAAGCCCGCCGCGGCGAGGAGCCTGCTGAGCGCCTGGCCGGTCTGGAGCACCGCCATGCCGCTCGCCCGCCGCCCCTCCGGCAGGCAGGGCGTCGCGAGCGCCATCAGGACGCCGTCGGTCGCCGCGTAGAAGACGCCGAGCGCGAGCAGCACCCCGACGAGGAGCGGTCGGCCGTCGGTGGGCAGGAGCAGCAGCGCGTAGGCGGCCAGCAGCGCGACGTGCCCCGCGAGGAAGGGGCCCCGGCGGCCGAGCCGGTCGGCGAGGCGCCCCACCGGCACGGCGAGCGCGAGATAGACCGCCGCGGTGCCGAGGGGCAGCAGCGGGAACCAGCTCTCGGCGAAGTCCAGACGCCGCTGGAGCAGCAGATACAGGAAGGCGTCGCCGATGGTCGCGGCGCCGAGGAGCGCGGCGGCGGCGCAGACACGGCGGAAGGCGGGGACGCGGAGGAGGGCGAGGGCGGGGGCCCTGCGCGGACGCGCCGCCGCCGGGGCCCGCGCCACGTCGTGCTTCGCCGCGAGCGCCTGTGCCGCGTCCCGCCCCGGTACGAACACCACCAGGAGCAGCACCCCGAACAGGCCGAAGCAGAAGCTGACGACGAACACCGCGTCGTACGCGTCCGCGGTCATCCACAGCAGCGCGAACGCGGCGAGCGGGCCGAGCAGCGCGCCCGTGGTGTCCATCGCCCGGTGCACGCCGAAGGCCCGGCCGAGGCCGTCCGGCGGGCTGCTCAGCGAGATCAGCGCGTCCCGGGGCGCGGTCCGCACGCCCTTGCCGAGGCGGTCCGCCGCGATGGCGGCCCCGATCCCGGCCGTGGCGCCGCCCGCGAGCAGCAGCCCGAGCCGGGACAGGGCGGACAGCAGATACCCCGAGCCCGCGACGAGCTTGTGCCGCCCGCCGCGGTCGGCCGCGTATCCGCCGAGGAGCCGTACGAACGCGGTGGCGCCGTTGTAGAGGCCGTCGAGGAAGCCGAAGGCCAGCGGGGACAGGCCGAGGCCGAGGACGAAGTAGAGGGGGAGGACGGCGGCGACCATCTCCGAGGAGATGTCGGTGACGAGGCTGACCGCGCCGAGGGCCAGGACGGGGCCGGTGACGCGCCCGCGCCCCGTCCCCGCCCCTGTCCCTGGCCCCGCTCCCGGCCCCGCGCCTGTCCCGGCTTCGGCTTCGGCTTTCACCAGGGACGTGGATGTGGATGTGGACTTGGACTTGGACCCGGTCCTGGCCGTGGCCACCGCGTCCGTGGTCGACAGATACATCTGTGCGGGTCCCGGGCCGGATCAGCGGCAGCTGTAGGACGGGCTGCTGTCCTTCGTCGACCCGTCCGTGCCGATGAGTTTCCAGGAGTAGCCGTTGTCGGTGAAGTCGAGCTTCACCACGCCGAAGGTGTTGGTGATCCGCTTCTGGCTGTTCCGCTGCACTTCCTCGATCTTGTACGGGTTCGCGCCGCCCGTGCCGGCGAGCAGCTCGACCATGCCGTCGGAGTCGGCCTTGCCGTTCGCGTCCTGCGGGGCGAACCGCTCGTAGTGGTGGTCGTGGCCGCCGAGGACGAGTTCGGCACCGGCCTCGTCGAGGATCTTCCAGACCGGCTTGCCGACCGGGTTGTTGCCGTGCTCGCCGGAGGAGTACAGCGGGTGGTGCCAGTACGCGGCCACGCACTTCTTGTCGTTGGCGGCGAGGTCCTTCTTCAGCCAGTTGATCTGTGAGCTGTTGAAGCTGTTGGAGTCCAGGGCGATGAAGTGCCAGCTTCCCTGGTCGAAGCTGTAGTAGCTCTTGCCGTCGGGGTACGCGACGGATCCGAAGTACGACTTGTAGCCCTTGAGCGGGCCCGCCGGGTCGTACGTCTCGTGGTTGCCCGGCACCGGACGGGTCTTGTTCTTGAAGGCGCCCCACGTCGTTGCGTAGTACTTCTGGAAGTCCTTCAGACGGGCGTCGTCGTACTGGTTGTCGCCCATCGTCATCACGAACTTCGGGTCGATCTGCTGCACGAGCGCGGCGGTCTTCGGGTGGGCGCAGCCGCTGTCGCTCTTGGTGCACTGTTCAGCGATGTCACCGACGGCCACAGCGGTGAACGCCGCCCTGGTCGAGGGGGAGGCGTCCGCCTTGTCGGCGGGCGACCACAGAAGCACCCCGCCGACGAGCGCGAGCGCCCCGGCAGCGGCGGTCGGGACGGCCCAACGTGCCTGGTGGGTGCGGGAGTTGGAGGGATTTTCGCCAGTACGGGGGGTGCGCGACATGTCCGCCTCCTGGGCGTGATGGGGGGTGGGTGAGGGCTGTCTCAGGCATGGTGGCGAGAGGGCATGTGCGCGTCAAGGTTATGGACGGATAACTGTTAGGAAACTTTCCTTTCAAGTGTCCGGGGTGTGGTCCGACGGCTCTGTCAGTGGGCTCGCCTAAGGTTGCGGGGAGTGGGGCGAAGGGTGGATGCGGAGCGGGTTCGCAGCGGGTTCGGAACGAGTGCGGAGCGGATGAGGTGGTGGCGATGGCGGCGGCCGATGTCGACTGCGTCGCCGAGCGTGTCGAGCGCGTTGCGCGCGCCGAGCGCGTTGAGCTTGCCGCGCTCGTCCGTCCTTGCGCCGCCGTGTTCCTTCCGGCGCACGTGCCCCGGGACGGCCGGATCGCGTGGTGGCGTCCGGACGGCGGGGAGCTGCCGGGGCTGCCGGGGCCGGACGAGGGCTCCTGGACGCGGGGTGAGATCACTGTCGTGCGTCGGCACGGCGCGGGTGTACGACGCCATGCCGTCCCCGCGCTGCTCACGCCGGTGACCGAGGCGGTCGGGGTGTTGTTGGGTGGGCCTGGTGGGCCTAGTGGTTTCAGTGGGTCTGGTGGTCCTGGTGGTCCTGGTGGTCCTGGTGGTCCTGGTGGTCCCGGTGCGACCGGTGGGTTTGGTGCGTCCGGCGGGCCTGGTGGGTCACGCACGCTCGGCGCGCCAGGCAGGGCTGGTGTGTCAGGTTCGCCCGGTGTGTCAGGCAGGGCTGGTGTGTCAGGTTCGCCCGGTGTGTCAGGCGGGACCGGCGGGTCCGGTGCCGCGCGCCCCCGGGCCTTGCACCCCGCCGTAGCGTGCTGGCACGCGGCGGCCCTGCACGCCCTGCACCTGGCCGCCCGCGGCAAGATCCTCCCCGGGCTCACCGGTGCGGACGTGGACGCGTGGCGGGCGGGCCCGCTGGACGCCGACGACATCGCGCAGCTGCGGGCCATCGCCGCCGCGATGCCCGCCGACGCGCATGCCGTACCGCTGCCCGGCAGCCGCCCGCCGTTGCGGCTCCCCGAGCCGTACGCCCTGGTCAGGGCGTTCGTCGACGCGGTAGTCGACACGCTGCCGCGCACACCCGCGGCGGCGTACGCCGTCGGCGCGCCCTTCGCCGCGCGCGAGCCGCAGCCGCTGCTCGCCGCGCGGGAGTGGGCGGCGGAGGTGGCGGCCGGGCAGGACGTCGGGGTGCGGGTGTCCCTGCGGGTGGATCTGCGGGCGCACGACCTCTTCGACGCGGAGGACGCCGGGGCGGAGGGGGAAACCGGAGCCACCGGGGACGCCGCGGCCTCAGCTGACGCCAGAGCCTCAGCGGCCACTGGGGCCTCCGGGGATACCCCGGCCTCCGGGGGCGTCACGGCGTATGGGGGCGCCGAGGCCTCCGGGGGTGCTGTGGCCTCCGGAGGTGCCGCGGCTGCCGAGGGTGCTGTGGCCTCCGGGGGCGTTGTGGCTTATGGGGATGTCGCGGCTCGCGGGAACACCGCGGCCTCGGGGGCCACCGCGGCCTCAGGGAACACCCCGGCCTCGGGGAACACCCCGGCCTCCAGGATCACCCCGGCCTCCAGGATCACCCCGCCCGCCGGGGACGCTGCGGCTCATGGGGACGTCACGGCCCGCGGGAACACCGCGGCTTACGGCGGTGCCGCGGCCGCCGGAACCGCGGGTGCCCCCGGCGCGGCCGCCGGAATCGCGGGTGCCCCCGGCGCAGCCGCCGCCGTGCTCCAGGTGCACAGCCTCGCCGACCCCACCCTGGTCGTCGACGCCGCGCAACTCTGGTCCGGGGCCGAGCACTTCGGGCCGCGGGCCAAGGCCCACACCCTGCTCGCGGTGCGTCGCGCGGCGCGGGTCTGGCCGCCGGTCGGGCGGCTCCTCGACCGCCCGCGCCCAGACGTGCTCCCGCTGGCCGAGCAGGAGCTGTACGACCTCCTCGGCGCCGCGGCGAGCAGGCTCGGGGCGGCCGGGGTCGACGTCCACTGGCCGCGCGAGCTGGCACGGGACCTCACCGCCACGGCAGTGGTGCGCCCCGCGCCGGGCACCGCGGCGGACAACTTCGACTTCTTCAAGGCGGACCAGCTCCTGGAGTTCCGCTGGGAGCTGGCGCTCGGCGCCGAGGGCGAGGGCGGCGCCGCTCCGCTCACCGAGGCCGAGATGGACGCCCTGGCCGAGGCGCACCGCCCCATCGTGCGCCTGCGGGACCAGTGGGTCCTGGTCGACCCCGCCCTCGTACGCAAGGCACGCAAGCGCGACCTCGGCCTGCTCGACCCGGTGGACGCCCTGACGGTCGCGCTCACCGGCACCGCGGAGGTGGACGGCGAACGCGTCGCCGCCGTGCCCGCCGGCGCCCTGGCCGGGCTGCGCGAACGCCTCGTCGCGGAGCCGCGTCCGGTGCCGCAGCCGCCCGCGCTCAGGGCCACCCTGCGCGACTACCAACTGCGCGGCCTCGCCTGGCTGGACCGCATGACCGCGCTCGGCCTCGGCGGCTGCCTCGCCGACGACATGGGGCTCGGCAAGACCGTCACCCTGATCGCCCTGCACCTGCACCGGGCGCGCCCCGAACCGACCCTCGTCGTGTGCCCGACGTCGCTGCTCGGCAACTGGCAGCGGGAGATCGAACGGTTCGCGCCGGACGTCCCGGTCCGCCGCTACCACGGCCCCGGCCGGAGCCTGGACGACATCCCCGCGGGCGCCGTCGTCCTCACCACGTACGGCACGATGCGCACCAGCGCGGCCGAACTGGCCGCCCGCGACTGGGACCTGGTGGTCGCGGACGAGGCGCAGCACGTGAAGAACCCGTACGCGGCGACGGCACGAGCCCTGCGCACCCTGCCCGCGGCGGCCCGGGTCGCGCTCACCGGCACGCCCGTGGAGAACAACCTCTCCGAGCTGTGGGCGCTGCTCGACTGGACGACGCCGGGGCTGCTCGGGCCGCTGAAGGCGTTCCGGGCGCGGCACGCGCGGCTGGCGGAGACGGGCGGGACCGCCGAGAGCGACGAGGCGGTGGCGCGCCTGTCCCGCATCGTCCGCCCCTTCCTGCTGCGCCGCCGCAAGTCCGATCCTGGCATCGCGCCCGAACTGCCCCCGAAGACGGAGACCGACCACCCGGTCCCGCTCAGCCGTGAACAGGCGGCGCTCTACCAGGCGGTGGTGCGCGAGACGCTCGCCCGCATCGAGACGGCGGACGGCATCGCGCGCCGCGGCCTGGTGATGAAGCTCCTGATGTCGCTGAAGCAGATCTGCAACCACCCGGCGCAGTACCTCAAGGAGGGCGCCGCCGCCCGCTCGGGCGCGGTCCGCCCCCGCTCCGGCTCCCGCTCGGGAAAGCTGGACCTCCTCGACGAGCTCCTGGACACGATCCTGGCCGAGGACGGCGCGGTGCTCGTCTTCACGCAGTACGTGGAGATGGCGCGACTCCTCGAAGCCCACCTGGCCGCGCGCGGCGTCCCCACGCAGCTGCTGCACGGCGGTACGCCGGTGGCCGCGCGCGAGACGATGGTGGACCGCTTCCAGGCGGGCGGGATACCGGTCTTCCTCCTCTCCCTCAAAGCGGCGGGCACGGGCCTGAACCTGACCCGGGCGGGCCACGTCGTCCACTACGACCGCTGGTGGAACCCCGCGGTCGAGGACCAGGCGACCGACCGGGCGTACCGCATCGGCCAGACCCAGCCCGTCCAGGTCCACCGCCTCATCACCGAGGGCACGGTGGAGGACCGCATCGCCGAACTCCTCGCCGCCAAGCAGGCCCTCGCGGACGCGGTGCTCGGCGACGCGGGCGAGACGGCCCTGACGGAACTCTCGGACGCGGAACTCGCGGACCTGGTGACGCTGAGGCGGGCACGGTGAACGCCGCAGGGCGGGGCGCCGGTGGCGGCCGTGGCGCGGACGGCGGTGTCGGCGGTGGGCGTGGTGGTGGCCGTCGTCCGGGCGCTGCCGCAGGGCGACGGGACGCGCGCGGCAGCGTCGGAGGGGGGCGGGCGCGCGTCTTCCCGGCGTTCGCCGCGCGCACCGACCCCGGGGCGCCCTTCGCGTCGACCTGGTGGGGCGACGCGTGGATCGCCGCCCTGGAGGAGTCCGCGCTGGACCCGGCACGCCTGGCCCGCGGTCGGGCGTACGCGCGTGCGGGGCACGTCGACACCATCACCGTCGAACCGGGGCGCATCGTCGCCTACGTCCACGGCAGCCGCCCCCGCCCCTACCGCGCCGAACTCCGCATGCGCACCCTCACCCCCGAGGACTGGGACCGCTTCCTCGACGCGGCCGCGGCGGACCCCGGGCACCTAGTGTCCCTGCTCGCCAGGGACATGCCGCACGCCCTGGCGGCCACCGCCGACCGGGCCGGTGCCCGGCTCCTCCCCGGCCGCGGCGACCTGATCTCCTCCTGCACCTGCCCCGACCGCGGCCACCCCTGCAAACACGCGGCGGCCCTCACGTACCAGACGGCCCGCATCCTGGACGCCGACCCCTTCGCCCTGCTCCTCCTGCGGGGCGGCGAGGAGCGGCACCTCCTTGACGAGCTGTCCCACCGCAACGCCCGCGCGGCGACCGAGGAGACCCCGGCCGGTCAGGGCCGTCAGGGCGGCCAGGGCGGTCCCGGCGGCCCCGGCAGCTCCACCGCCGAACCCCCGCCCCTCCCCGGCGTCCTCGCCCGCGAGGCCCTGGCGTCCGACCACCGACCGCCGCTCCCGCCCCCGCTGCCACCCCCCGCCCGCCCCGGCGAGGCCCCCCTCCTGCCCTCCGCCCCCGGCGCCCCGGACCTCGCGGCCCTGGAGTTCCTCGCCGCGGACACGGCCGCCCGCGCCCACGCCCACCTGACGCGGGGCGCACCGCCCTTCGCGGACCCCGACCCCTGGAAGGACGCGATCCGGCTCGCCGCGTCGCACCCCGGCCTCTCGGGCCGGCACACCTTCGGTCGCCGGTTCGCCGAGCTGGCACGGTCGGTGGGCCGCACCCCCACCGACCTCTCCCGCGCGGCGGCGGCCTGGCGCCAGAGCGACGAGGAGGGCCTCGCGGTCCTGGAAACCGCGTGGGACCCGCCCGCGGGACCGTTCGACCGCGCCCGGGGAGCCCTGGCGACGGCAGGCCTGCCCCGCATGACGATCGACCGAAACCGCCTCACGGACCCCACCGGCACCCGCCAGCTCCGCTACGGACGCGACGGCCACTGGTACCCGTACCGGGGCGAACCCGCCGCCGACGGCACCGACTGGTGGCCGGAGGGCCCACCGGACACGGATCCGGTGGGAGCCTTCACGGTCCTCCTCGCCACCTGAGACGGCTCCGGCCGCTACCGTTGGCTCTCCAGAACACGCGAAGAGCACAGGACGTACCCAAGGAGACCCGGTGGACGCAGAGTTGACAGCCCTCGCGGCGGCCGGAGCCACGGCGCTCGTGCAGTCGATGGTGGGGGACGGGTGGACGGCCGCGCGGGAGCGGGTCGTGGGGTTCTTCTCGCGGCGGCGCGCCGCGGGAGCCGCGGGCGCCGCCGGCGGTGAGGACGCCGTCGCCGGTGAACTCGACGAGGCACGGGAGGAGTTGGTGGCGGCCCGGGACGCCGAGGACGCCGACGCCGCCGCCGACGTCCAGGCCGAGTGGCGCAACCGGCTGCGCCGGACCCTGCGGGCCGACCCCGAGGCCGCCGCCGAACTGCGCGCCCTGCTCGCGGAGCTGACCCCCGCCGACGGGTCCGAGGGGTCGGGCGGCGTCGTGCACAACAGCATCAGCGGCGGCGTGCAGCACGGCAACGTCATCCAGGCCCACACGGTGGGCGACGTGCGGCTGGGCTAGCGGGGAGGGACGGAACCGGTGCCCGGTGGGCCGCCCGGGGCGGACGCGGCCCACCCAGGTCGATCCCGGGCGGACGCGGCCCACCCGAGTCGTCCCCTGGCGGACCAGGGGTCAGAAGTCCACCCGTGCCCGGTCGTCCAGGCGCCCCACCGAGTCCTGCGCGAACTGCTTCTCGTAGTCGGAGCGGATCTCCTCGATGAGGACGTCGCGCTTCTTCGCCTCGGCGGTGGGGTAGAGGAGGATCAGTTCGTAGGACCGCTCGCGCTCGATCCTGCCGTTGCTGTCCTTCCACTGGCCCCGGCCCCGCTGGATGGTCAGGCCGTCGGGGAAGCCGGGCGTGACCTCCTTGTCGATGAACCTCATGAACTGCTTGTCCGTCACGTCCGGGCCGCCGTCGGGGCGCTCGGTGCCGAAGAACAGGCGGGTCTCGACGAAGGGCTTGCCGCGGGGCGGCGTGGTGGCCGCGGTCTCCTTGCCCGCCGACGCGGCGGGCCGCCGGTCGGCCGAGCCGGGCTCGTCGCTGTCGAGGGCCGCGTACGCCGTGGGCGCGCCGATCGCGAGGACGGCCGCCGCGGTCGCGAGGGCCAGGCGCGGGCCGGTGAGCGTGAGGGTGAGGGCCATGAGGGGGATGCCGCCTTTCGTGCGGAAGCTCGACGGCCGCTCACAGTAGAGGACCGGGACCACCGCGATCCGCCGCGCCACGAGGCCTGACCGTAAAGCGCCGTCTTCCGTCCCGACACGCGCATCCCCTACGTTTCCCGGTACTTGACGGGTGCGGCGGAGGGGACGACGGTGCGCGAAGTGACGGAACGTGTGACGACGAGGACGCGTACGGCGGCAGCCGTTCGGGGGAGGGCGCGCGCCCTCGCGGCGGCCTGCGCCCTCGCCGCGGGGACCCTGACCGCCGGGGCCCTGGCGACCGCCCCGCCCGCCCTGGCCGACGGCGGCCCCGCGCCCACCGCCGCCGACTCCTCGTACGCCGCCACGACCGGCGTCGGTGTCCACAACGCGTACGAGAAGACGAAGTACCCCTACTTCGCCGACGCCCTGGACTCCGGTGCCGCGATGCTGGAGATCGACGTGTGGACCAACGTCTTCGGCGGCGGCTGGCGCGTCTCGCACAGCAACCCCGTCGGCAACGACAACAACTGCGAGAACGCGCAGCGCCCCCAGGAGCTGCGGACGAAGGCGCGCGACCAGCGGCTCGACGGGTGCCTCGCCGACATGAAGGCCTGGCACGACGCCCACCCCGGCCACCGGCCGATCCTGGTGAAGGTCGAGCTGAAGGACGGCTTCCAGGGCCGGGGCGGCCGCGGCCCCGCCGACCTCGACGCCCTCCTGCGCGCGAAGCTCGGCGACGCCCTGTACCGGCCGGGACAGCTGGCCGCGGGCAGCGCGAACCTCGACGAGGCCGTGCGGGCGAAGGGCTGGCCCGCGCGGTCCGAACTGGCGGGCAAGTTCGTCGTCGAGCTCATCCCCGGCACCGTCGAACAGGGCAACCCGGCCGACACCCTGTGGACCGACCGCGAGTACGCCACGCACCTGCGCGACCTCGCCGCCGCGGGCCGCCTCGGTGACGCCGCCGCCTTCCCCGCCGTCCTCGGCGCCGCCGCCGGTGACCCCCGCACGCGGTACACGGACGCCTCCATCCGGCCCTGGTTCGTCCTGTTCGACGGGTCCGCGTCGACGTACGCGGGCGGCACGGTCGACACCAAGTGGTACGCGGACCGCCGCTATCTCGTCGTCATGACCGACGCCCACGGCGTCGCGCCCGCCATCGACGCCGTCCGGCCGACCGAGGCGCAGGCCCGCGACCGGGTCGCCCTCCTCGCGGGGCGGCACGCCAGCGTCGTGTCGTCGGACTGGTACCCGCTGCCGGGGGTCCTCTCGACGGTCGTGCCGCGCGGCTGACCCCGGGGCCCGGGGCGCGGGGTCAGGTGGGGCGGAACCGTATCCAGACCGGTGCGTGGTCCGAGCCCGCCGCGTCCCTGCGCTGCCGCGGATCGGCGCCCACCGACGGCAGGTCGGGCGCCGCTTCCGCGTCCGGCAGCCCCGTGCCCGCGTCGCCGGTCGCCGTCACCCGGGCGGTGAGGCGATGGCTCAGGAGAATGTGGTCGATCAGTTCGCGGCGGCCGAACTGGATGCGTGAGAAGCGGCGTTCGGCCGGTATCAGCGGCGCCACGTTCCACAGCCGCGTCGCGTCGCCCTTGTCGGGCCTGCCGTACCCCGGCGTGCCGAGTTCGGATCCCGGCGGTCCGACCAGGAGCTGGGTGGTCGCCGCGGCCACCTCGTCGTTGAGGTCGCCGAGGACCGCCACGTCGTGCATGCGCCCGTCGCCGTCCAGGAGCCGGTCGGCGAGCGCGCGCAGCGTCACGGCCTCGGCGGTGCGGCGGAACAGGGCGTACGCCCCCACGCGGGCCCGCTCGCCCTCGTCGCGCGGCTGGAACCGGCCGCCCGGGTACGTCAGGAGCTTCGACTTCAGATGGCAGACCGCGGCGTCCAGGGTGAGGGCACGGCTCGTCACCCGCACGGCGAACAGGCCCCGGCCCGCCGCCCCCACCTGCCGCCCCGAGTCGTCGCCCTGCACCGGCCGCAGCGCCGCCGGGAACGCCGCGACGTCCGCGACCACCTCCGGCTCAAGACGGCTCAGGAAGCCGACCCTGATGCCCCGGTCGTCCGCGTGCTCCGACAGGGCGGTGTGCCAGGTGCCGTCGAGCATCCCCGCGAGATCCGCGAGCGCCGCCGGGTCGCCGACCTCTTGCACGCCGAGCAGGCTCGGGTCGAGGGCGCGCACCGTGCGGGCGAGCGCGGCCAGCTTCGCCTCGTACGCCGCCTTGTCGCGGGGGCCGGACGGGCCGCCGGGACGGTAGAGGTTCTCCAGGTTCCAGGTGCCGAGGAGCATGTGGGCGGCTCCCTACTCTCCCTCAAGGGGTAACGGCGTGCGGACTCCGCCCGCGCGCCGGTGGGCGGCTGCCGTCCGCATGCGGTGGTGCCGGTGATGCGGCAGCGGTGATGCGGTGGTGCGGCAGTGCGGTGGGAAGTCGTCGTCCGCACGCGCTGGACGGCTCCCGCCAGCGTGCCCGGGAATCGCCCGCCGCGACAGGGCGGGGAACGGCGCAGTCCCCGTACCGTGAACGGATGACCGTGCCTGCCGCATCCGGCCCCGCCGACCTCGTCGGCACGGGCCCCGCCGACCTCGTCGTCACGGGCTGCACCGCCCTCGTCCATGACGAAGCCGAACGCGTCGGTTTCGCCGAGGACGCCGCCGTCGTCGTACGCGACGGTGTGATCGACGGCATCACCACCACGGCCGCCGTGTCCGGCCTCGCTGCCGCCGAACGCATCGACGCCCGTGGCCGGGCCCTGCTGCCCGGCCTGATCAACTGCCACACCCACTCCCCGATGGCGGCCCTGCGGGGCATCGCGGAGGACCTGCCGGTGGAGGAGTGGTTCAACGACCACATCTGGCCCATCGAGTCCAACCTGGGCGAGCGCGACGTGGAACTCGGCGCGCGGCTCGCCTGCGCCGAGATGATCCGCGGCGGTGTCACCACCTTCGCCGACCACTACTTCGCCATGGACACCGTCGCCGACGTCGTCGCCGGGACCGGGCTGCGGGCCAGCTTGGGCCAGGCCTACTTCTCCTCCCAGGGGCCCGAGGGGCGCGCGGCCTCCCTGGACTTCGCGCTGCGCCGACGGGGCGACGCCGACGGCCGCGTCACCACCTGTCTGGCCCCGCACGCCCCGTACACCGTCGACGACGCCGACCTCGCCGCCACCGCCGAACTCGCCCGCGCGCACGGCCTGCCCGTGCATCTGCACGCCGCCGAGAGCCGCGCCCAGACCGAGCACAGCCTCGCCCGGCACGGCGTGACCCCCATCGGCGTCCTGCACCGCACCGGCCTGCTCGACACCGACGTGCTGATCGCCCACGGCACCGGCATCGTCGACAGCGACCTGGACCTCCTCGCCGCGGCCGGCGGGCGCGTGGCCGTCGCGACCGCGCCGCGCGGCTATCTGAAGTTCGCCTGGGACCCGACCCCCGTACGGGCCCTCGCCGGCCTCGGCATCCCGGTCGGCCTCGCCACCGACGGCGCGGCCTCCAACAACTCCCTCGACGTCTGGGAGGCGATGGCGCTCACCGCCCTCGTGCAGAAGTCCACGACCGGCGACCCCCGTTGGCTGACGTCCCGGCAGGCGCTGCACCACGCCACCCTGCAGAGCGCCCGCGCCGTCGGCCTCGGCGACCGGATCGGCTCCCTCGCCGTGGGCCGCCGCGCCGACCTCGTCCTCGTCGACCTGACAGGGCCGCACACCCAGCCCGTGCACGACCTCGCCGCGACCCTGGTGCACAGTGCCCGCAGCGCCGACGTCCTGACGACGATCGTCGACGGCCGTGTCCTGATGCGGGACCGCGAACTGCTCACCGTCGACGTACCGGCCGTGGTCGCCGAGTTGGAGGAGCGGCTGCCCGCGCTGGTCGAGCGGGGACACGGAACGCGGATCCAGACGTACGACGGGTGAGGCCGTCCCCGGCCCGGACGGACGACGGACGCGCCAGCTCCCCCTCGCGGCGGCTCCGGCACCCGGCGGCTCCCCCACACGGCCCCGCTTCCTAGGCTGGCCCCATGGCGAACCCCGCGGCTTCCACTCCTCCCGACGCGCTCATGAACGACGCGCTCATGAACGACGGGCTCATGAACGACGGGCTCATGACCGACCCCTACGGCACCTACGCGCGGCTGCGCGAGAGCACCCCGGTGCGGCGCGTCAGCGGGCCCGACGGCAGCCCGGCCTGGCTCGTGACGCGCTACGACGACGTGCGCGCCGCCCTCGCCGACGAGCGGCTCTCGGTGCACAAGAAGCATGCTCTGCCCGGCAGTTACCGCGGTTTCTCACTGCCGCCCGCCCTGGACGCGAACATGCTGAACATGGACCCGCCCGACCACACCCGCATCCGGCGCCTGGTCGTCAAGGCGTTCACCGGGCGGCGCGTCGAGAAGCTGCGTGCGCCCGTGCGGCACACCGCCGACCGGCTCCTCGACGCCGTCGAGCGCGACGGCCACGCCGACCTCGTGGCGGCGTACGCCGAGCCGCTGCCCATCACCACCATCTGCGACCTCCTCGGCGTGCCCGCCACGCACCGGCGCGACTTCACGGACTGGACCGACGCCCTCATCGCCCCCGACCCCGCGCGGCCGCAGCGCGCCAAGGAGGCGGTCGTCGCGATGCTCGGGTTCTACACCGGTCTCGTCGCGGACAAGCGGAAGGCGCCCGGCGACGACCTGCTCTCCGACCTGATCGCCGCCCGCGACGAGGGCGACCGGCTCGGCGAGGACGAGCTGACGTCGCTCGCCTTCCTGCTGCACTTCGCCGGGTACGAGAACGCCGTACAGCTCATCGGCAACTCCGTGCTCGCCCTCCTGACCCACCCCGACCAGCTCGCCGCCCTGCGCGCCGACCCGGCACGCCTCCCCGGCGCCGTCGAGGAGTTCATGCGGTACGACACGTCGGCGGTGTTCTCCATCCGGCGGTTCGCCCGCGAGGACGTCACGATCGGCGGGGTGACCGTGTCCGCGGGGGAGACCGTGTTCCTCGGCCTCGGCTCCGCGGGCCGCGACCCCGGCCGCTTCCCCGACCCGGACCGCCTCGACATCACCCGGGACGCGGGCGGGCACCTCGCGCTCGGCCACGGCATCCACCACTGCGTGGGCGCGCCGCTGGCCCGCCTGGAGCTGACGGTCGCGGTCGGCGCGCTCCTCGAACGCTTCCCGCGGCTCGCGCTCGGCGTGCCGGAGCAGGAGCTGCGGTGGCGTCCCTCGATGCGGTCGCGGGGGCTGCTCGCGCTGCCGGTGGTGTTCTGACCTGCCGCGTCCGCACCGCTGACCTGCCGCGTCCGCCTCGCTGACCTGCCGCGTCCGCCTCGCTGAGAAAAAAATTCAGAAATCCCGTACAGCTCCGATGAGTTCTTGTGAGACATCCGGTCAGCCCTTCCGGGAGCCGCGCACCGCGGTCCGGATCCGGAGGAATGCGCCATGGGACTGCCGCACATCGTCACGCGCGCGGAGTGGCTGGCCGCGCGCGAGAGCCTGCTCGCGAAGGAGAAGGCCGCCACCCGCGCCCGCGACCGGCTGAACGCGGAGCGGCGCGGCCTGCCGATGGTCGAGGTGCCACAGGAGTATCTGTTCGACGGCGCGGACGGCAAGGCGACGCTGCTCGACCTCTTCGAAGGCCGCGACCAGCTGATCACCTATCACTTCATGTTCGCCCCCGAGTGGGACGCGGGCTGCCGCAGCTGCTCGGCGTTCCTCGACCAGATCGGCCATCTCGCGCACCTGCGGGCCCGCGGCACGACCTTCGTCGCCGTCTCGCGCGCCCCGTTCACCCGCATCCTGCCGTTCAAGGCCCGCATGGGCTGGGTCGTGCCGTGGTTCTCGGCGTGCGGCGACGAGTTCAACCGCGACTTCGCCGCGTCGTACACGGACACCGCCGGACGGATCACCGACCGGCCGGGGATCAGCTGCTTCCTGCGCGACGGCGACCAGGTCTTCCACACGTACTCGACGTTCGACCGCGGCCTCGACGGCCTCGGCTCCACCACCAGCCTCCTCGACCTCACCGCCCTCGGCCGCCAGGAGGAGTGGGAGGAACCGAAGGGCCGCGCCTCCGCCCTCGGCGCACCGGCGGGCAGCGACCGGGTGCGGTACCACGACGAGTACGACGAGTACGACTACTGACGCCGGGCACGGCGACCGGAGCTGTCACGCGGCGTGACAATCGCCTCCGTACGGCCCCAACTCGGTGTCGGTTGCGTCACGTTGCGAGTCCTCAGGGGGGTCCTGCGCGTTCTACCCGGTGCAGAGTCGATGTCGACTCGCAGTCGATGTCGACTCGCACACGGGGAACGAGAACGAGAACGTACACGGGGGATCGAGAACATGATGAACGGACGAGTCGTCCTGGAGAGCTTTCCGGCGGGCGGACCGCGCGGATCCTGGCCCGCGGAGGAGTTCGCGCGGGACCGGCGCAGCGAGGGCCAGCGCGCGGAAGTCGTGATGGACCTGTCGACCGACGCGTTTCTGGTGATCGTACGAGGCAAAGCGGATCTGGCTGATTCCTGACGCCCGCCGCAGACGGCGGCACACGGGCATGCGGCTCCACGCGGGCATACCACTCCGCGCGGGCACCCGGCTCCACATGGGCATGCGGCCCCGCACGGGGGAACACGGCGAAGGGCGCCGCGCGGTCGACCGCGCGGCGCCCTTCGGGTGTGGGCAGGGTGTGGCGGCACCCCTGAGGCGTCCCCGGGTCAGGCCCGGACCGCGCTCGCCCACCCCGGCACGGCCCCGGCCATCCGGCACAGGGCCAGGTACAGGGGGATCGGGGGGGTGTACGGGGTGTGGGGGGCGGCGTTCCCGGGGCCCTCGGGGGTCTCCGGGCGGTGCACCAGGACGGGCTCCCGCATCGAGTCCGGCGGCAGCAGGGCCCCCCGCGAGTAGTACGCCGAGGACGGCCACTCCAGGGCCACGTCGGAGTCGGCGGGCACGATCCACCACCAGCGCGGCCCGTCCTCGTACACACAGCCCACGCGGGGGAGCCGTGCGAGCAGATGCGGTCCGAACTCCGCCGGTATGGCCACCGCGTCGCAGCCGAGCGGCTGCTGCATTCCGGCGGGGACGGCGAGCCGTGCCACTGGCTGCACACTCACGACCCGCCGTCCGACCGCCCGCTCCCGCTCTCGCGAGAGCCGTACCAAGGTGTCAAGCTCGAACAGCCGCACTGACCCCGCGCTCACATATCCCCCGGCCGCATCTCTCGTCGCTCTCGTCGCTCTAGTCGTACTGGTCGCACTCGCCTCACCGTCATCCGGCCCGCGAGCCGCCGGTCACCCGGACGGGCTCAGGCGGCGGAGCCGTCGTCCACATCGAAGGCCGCCGCGTCGAACCCGCCTGCCGCGTCGACACCGAAGCTCTCCACTCCGAAGGAGCAAGCCGCCGGATCGGGAGATCTTGGCAGCTCCGCCCACACCGAAAGGCCGGATCCGAAGTCCTGGACACCCCATGCGCTGCTCACGGCGCTCACGAGAAGCAGTCCCCTCCCATGCTCCTCGTCGGGCCCCCTGAGGCCCGGCCGTGGCACTCCCGCGCCGTGACCCTCGTCGCGTATGGCTATCCGCACGGTGTCGGCACCCGTGCAGATCTCGCAGACGACGGTACGGCTTCCGGTGTGCACGATCGCATTGGTGACCAGCTCGGACACGACGAGCGCCGCGATGTCGCAGGCGTCGTCGCCGACCGCGAGGGAACCGAGCCTGTCGCGCGTCAGCCGCCTTGCCCGCGCCACGGAACTCGGCGTCGCGGCGAGGGTGAAGGTGACACAGGGCTCGCCACCGTGCGCCCGGCCCTTGGTGCAGGCACCAAGTCGGCCGCGGGTGGCTTCAGTTCCTAACGATGCGGGCGGAGTCACGCTCTCCACTATCGCCCCGGCGCGAACACCTTGGCAAGGGCCACTCTGAAAAGTGCACAGTGACATGTCCCTTTGAGACGGCGCATGGCACACTTCTCGCAACGCCTCACCAAGCGGCGTGAGTTGGCACGACACGCAGTGAAGAGCGGTTACGCACGGTAACGCGGGTGGTGCACCGGCATGCAGAGAGCGACGCGAAGTGGGTGGAGGTAGGACGTGAGCGAACCGCGGTCGGCGCCGACCGTCGGGCAGGTCGTTCTCGGTCGTCGCCTGCAGGACCTGCGCGAACGGGCCGGCCTGAAGCGCGACGAAGCCGCACGGATACTCCGCGTGGCCCCGGCCACGGTCCGCAGGATGGAGACCGCCGAGGTCGCCCTGAAGATCCCGTACCTCCAGCTGCTGCTGAAGGCGTACGGCGTCACGGACGAAGAGGCGGACGCCTTCGTGCTGCTCGCCGAGGAGGCGAACAAGCCCGGCTGGTGGCAGCGCTTCCACGACATCCTGCCCGGCTGGTTCAGCATGTACGTCAGCCTGGAGGGCGCCGCGAGCCTCATCAGGTCCTACGAGCCGCACTTCGTGCCGGGGCTGCTCCAGACGGAGGACTACGCGCGTGGCGTGCTGCGCTCCGGGGCCATCGGCCAGACCCGGCCCGAGGACATCGAGCGGTATGTGGCGCTGCGCATGGAGCGCCAGGCGCTGCTCGCCCGGGAGGACGCGCCCCGGCTGTGGGTCGTGATGGACGAGACCGCGCTGCGCAGGCCCGTGGGCGAGCCCGAGGTGATGCGCGCCCAGGTCGACCGTCTGCTCGAAGCGGTGGAGCTGCCGCATGTGACGTTGCAGGTCGCGCCGTTCGCGGCGGGCCCGCACCCCGGCACCTTCGGCCCGTTCGTGCTCTTCCGCTTCGCCATGGCGGAGCTGCCGGACATGGTCTACAGCGAGTACCTGACCGGCGCCGTCTATCTGGACGCGCGCACCGAGGTGGCGACCCACCTCGAGGTCATGGACCGCATGGCGGCCCAGGCCGCGACCGCACAACGCACGAAGGAGATCCTCCGGGATGTCCGCAAGGAGCTGTGAATGGACCGAGATCGACACCGTGCGGGCACGGGCCCCGCGTCCCGGCCCGACGCCCGCGCCGATTCCCGGCCGCCGGGGTCCGGATCCCGGGTCTACAACGGCATGCCCGCCCGCGACCTGGGTGTCGAGGGCTGGCACAAGCCTTGGAGCGGCGGCAACGGCGGGAACTGTCTCGAAGCCATGAAGCTCGCCGACGGCCGCGTCGCCGTCCGCCAGTCCTCCGACCCGGACGGACCGGCCCTGATCTACACCGACGGTGAGATCAGGGCGTTCATACAGGGAGCGAAGGCCGGGGAGGCGGACTTTCTGCTCTCGTGACACGTGTGCGTTGTGCGTGGGGCTTGCTGGGTATGACGGTGACGCGCGACGCGGTGACGCGCGGCGCGGTGCCGTGGCGTGATGCGGTGGCGCGCGGTGCGGTGGCGCGCGGCGCAGCGATTCGGTGATGTGGTGATTTGGTTGTTGCTGTTGTTTGGTTGTTGAAGGGGCAAGGGAGCCACTGATGACCGGGACGGAGCAGGCCCAGGACGACCGGGGCGGCTCGGCGTACATCGACACCAGCAAGCCGCATCCCGCGCGGATGTACGACTGGTGGCTCGGCGGCAAGGACAACTATCCCGTCGACGAGGAGATGGGCCGCCAGCTCGTCGCCATGGACCCGCGCATCCCGGCTGTGGCGCGGGCCAACCGCGCGTTCATGCAGCGCGCCACGCGCTGGCTCGCCACCACGGCCGGGATCCGGCAGTTCCTCGACATCGGCACCGGCATCCCCACCGAGCCCAACCTGCACCAGATCGCCCAGGGCGTGGCGCCCGACACCCGTGTCGTCTACTGCGACAACGACCCCATCGTGCTCGCCCACGCCGAGGCGCTGCTGCGGTCGACGCCCGAGGGCGCCACGGAGTACATCCAGGGCGACGCGCGCGACCCGGCGACGATCCTCGCCGAGGCCCGCAAGACCCTCGACTTCACCCGTCCCGTCGCCCTGTCCCTCGTCGCCCTCCTGCACTTCGTCCCCGACGAGGACGGCGCGTACGACGTGGTGCGGGAACTGGTGTCCGCGCTGGCGCCCGGCAGCCATCTGATGCTGTCCCACGGCACCGGCGAGTTCACGCCCGACCGGGCGCGCTCCGCCGGCGACCTCTACAAGGCGCGCTCCATCGACCTCGCGCTGCGCGACCGCGCCGAGGTGGTCCGCTTCTTCGACGGCCTGACCCTGGTGCCGCCCGGGGTGACGGTGGCCGACGAGTGGCACCCGGAGCTCGGCGAGCGCACGCCGCCCGTCGGGGACGGGCCGCTGCCCATCTTCGGCGGGGTCGCCCGCAAGGAGCAGGGGCGGCCGTAGAGCCGCCCGTCAGGCCCGTACGTCAGGCCCGTACGGGGTGGCGGGCGCCCTCCTTTTTGGAGTCCGAGTCCGAGTCCGGTGCTCCGTGCCGCGGGGCCGGTCACGCCCTGAGCGGGCGGGTCGACGCCGTCACGGGCGACGGCAGCGACGTCGCGCCCATGAGATGGCGGTCCACGGCTGCCGCGACCGCGCGGCCCTCAGCGATCGCCCAGACCACCAGGGACTGCCCGCGCCCCGCGTCCCCGGCGGCGTACACCCCCGGCACATCGGTGGCGTACTCCTCGTCCCGGGCCACCGTCCCGTCCCGCGTCACCGCGACGCCGAGCTCCGCGACCGCGCCGCCCGCCGCCACCTCCGGCCCCTCGAAGCCCAGGGCGAGCAGCACCAGGTCGGCCCGCAGCGTCCGCTCCGCCCCCGGCACGGGGCGCCTCCGCGCGTCCACGCCGCCGAGGTGGACGGCCCGTACCCGCCCCGCACCGTCCCCCGAGAACCGCAGGGCCGACGCCGCGAACAGCCGCGCGTCGGCGTCGGGATCCTGCGCGAAGCGCAGCTCACCCGCCTCCTCGTGGGCGGGGGACACCCGGTGCACGGTGGGATACACCGGCCACGGGTCGACGGCCTCGTCGCGCTCCGCGGGCGGGAGCACGCGGATGTCCACCTGCGTCACCGACGCGGCACCCTCCCGTACCGCCGTGCCCAGGCAGTCCGCCCCGGTGTCGCCGCCGCCCACGATCACCACGTGCTTGCCGGCGGCGGAGAGCGGCGAGACGTCGAGGTCGCCCTCGCAGACGCGGTTGGCCGGCGGCAGATACTCCATGGCCTGCACGACCCCCGCCAACGCGCGCCCCGGAACCGGGAGCTCCCGCCACGCCGTGGCCCCGACGGCCAGCACCACCGCGTCGTGGCGGGCCCGCAGCCGCGCGGCACCGATGTCCCGGCCGACCGCCGTCGAGGTACGGAACCTGGTGCCCTCGGCCCGCAGCTGCGCGAGCCTGCGCTCCAGCTGCGCCTTCTCCATCTTGAACGCGGGGATCCCGTACCGCAGCAGCCCGCCCGGCCGGTCGTCCCGCTCGTACACGACGACTGTGTGCCCAGCCCGTGTGAGCTGCTGCGCCGCCGCGAGGCCCGCGGGTCCCGACCCGACGACCCCCACCGACTTCCCGCTGAGGCGCTCCGGCGGGCGCGGTGGCGCGAGGCCGTCCGCCCAGACGCGGTCGGCGACGGCGGCCTCGACGTTCTTGATGGTGACGGCGGGCTGGTTGATGGCGAGCACACAGCCCGCCTCGCACGGCGCCGGGCACAACCGGCCGGTGAACTCGGGGAAGTTGTTCGTGGCGTGCAGCCGCTCGGCGGCGGCGTGCCAGTCGGCGCGCGAGACGAGGTCGTTCCACTCGGGGACGAGGTTCCCCAGCGGGCACGCCTCGTGACAGAAGGGCACCCCGCAGTCCATGCACCGCTCGGCCTGCTGCTCCACGAAGGGCAGCACGCCGCCCGGCACGTACACCTCGTCCCAGTCCTTGACCCGCTCGCCCACCGGCCGCCGCGGCCACTCCCGGCGCGCGTGCCGCATGAATCCCTTGGGGTCGGCCATCGCCGTCTCCCTACGCGTAGGCCGCGTCGCGTCGTCCTTCCGCCACGGTACGTCGGGCATGGGGGACCGGCATGCCGGCATGGGGGACCGGCTTGGCGGAGGGGGTGGGCTCACCCGCAAGGCCGGGGGCGGGCCCCGGGCTCCGGGCTCCGGGCTCCGGGTGTCGGGTGTCGGGTCTCAGGTCAGGCCCAGGATGAAGGAGAAGGCCGCGGCGGTCGCGGCGGCCGTGCGGACGTGGTTCCACGCCGTCCACTCGGCCACGTACGAGCGCCAGTACGCGGCGCCGTCCTCGGACGCCGGGTCCACCTTCGCCAGGGCCTCGTTCCTCGGCACGTTCGCAGCGACGGTCACGCCGAAGCACCCGAACAGATACAGCGCGCAGCCGAGCAGCAGCTCCACCGTGCCCTCGTCCGGCCACAGCACGAACGTCACCACGGCGAGCACCGCGCTCAGGCCCGTCGCCCCCATGAACACGGCCATGAACGCGGGCCTGAGCGCCGCCACGTTGATCGCCTGCATGGCCGCGACGCCCTGGGCGGGCGGCAGGGCGGCGAGCCCCCGCATCACGAAGGCGGAGAAGCCTATGAACACCCCGGCGACGAGGCCACAGGCGACCGCGCCGACCACGGTGAGCACGAAGTAGGGTCCCTCGATCATGGCAACTCCCTGGCTGGATCCGGCCCCGGCCGGACGGGCACCACACCGGTCCCGAACGCTGCGGACCGGACGTGGTCTGGGTGGGGTGGGCTGGGCGACGTGGTCTGGGTGGGGTGGGCTGGGCGACGCGGACTGGATGGGGTGAGCTGGGCGACGCGGACTGGACGAGGTGGGCCGGGCGACGCGGACTGTCTGGGACCAGTCAATGACCACGACGCCCCGGAAGCCATACGCGGAGCCCGCGATCTCATACGCCCGCGTCTCACGGGGAGCCCGGCCCGCTTGCGGTGTCGTCGCCCGACCGCCGTCGCTCCTGCGGTCGCCCCACTGCCGTCGCTTCTGCGGTCACCCCACCGCCGTCGCTCCGACGCCATCGCTCCACGGCCTCCGCGAAGGCTCGGTGAGCGGCGGGGCATCATGGGCCCGTGCGACTCGAAGCGATCACTTGGGAACGGCTCACGGACACCCTCGCCGACCGGCTCGCCGACCTGGAACCGCAGGACGGCTCCTCCTGGCCCCGCGCCGCCTTCGACGGCGCCCCCGCCTCCCGGCCGGGTGACCTCGCCCGGCAGGTGGGCGAGGCGCTGCGCCTGCGGGGACGGCCCTCGCTCGTGGTCGGCACCGAGGGGTTCCTGCGGCCCGCCTCGGTCCGCCTGGAGTACGGGCACGAGGACGTCGAGGCCTACTACAGCGGCTGGTTCGACACCAACGCCCTGTGGCGCGAGGTCTTCGGGCCGCTGGAGGCGGGCGGCACCGGGCGTGTCCTGCCCGACCTGTGGGACCCGCACGCCGACCGCGCCACCCGCACCCCCTACGTCCAACTCCCTCCCGGCGCCGTGCTGCTGCTGCACGGCCCGCTGCTGCTCGGCCACTGGTTCCCCTTCGACCTGACGGTGCACATACGACTGTCACCCGGTGCCCTGCGACGTCGCACACCGGAGACGGAACACTGGACCCTGCCCGCCTTCGACCGCTACGAGACGGAGACCGGGCCCACCACCGCGGCCGATGTCGTCGTCCGCGCCGACGACCCCCGCCACCCGGCCTGGAACGGCTGACCCCCGCAGCCCCACCCACCTGCGAGCTGCGCCCACCCACCTGGAGCTGTGCCCTCCCACCTGGAGCTGTGCCCTCCCACCTGGAGCTGTGCCTCCCGCCTGGAGCTGTGCCTCCCGCCTGCGAAACGTGCCCTCTCGCCTGCGAACCGCGCCCGCCCTCCCCGAGCTGTGCCCTGCCCTCCCCGGGCTGTGCCCTGCCCGCCCACCACCTGTGAGCGGCTGCGCACCGCCCACGGGGCTGCGGGTGCGTCCCGTCGGTACGGCGCCCACAATGGGGGTGCCGGGACCATTGCGGGTGCCGGGACCAGCGGTGCTCCCGCGCCGCGCCGGCCATCCGGCACCGGGAGGTACCCATGACCACCGCCGCAGACATCATGCACCGGGGAGCCCAGTGGATCCCCGCGCACGAGACCCTGGACCGCGCCGCCCAGCTCATGCGCCAACTCGACGTGGGCGCCCTGCCGATCAGCGACGAGAACGAACGGCTGTGCGGCATCCTCACCGACCGCGACATCGTCGTCGGCTGCGTGGCCATGGGACACGACCCCGCCAAGGTCACCGCGGGCGACATGGCCAAGGGCACCCCGCGCTGGGTGGCCGCGGACGCCGATGTCGACGCCGTGCTCGATGAGATGCAGGGACATCAGATCCGCAGGCTGCCCGTGATCGAGAACAAGCGCCTGGTCGGGATGATCAGTGAGGCCGACCTCGCCAAGTACCTCACCGACGAGCAGCTCGCGGGCTGGGTGGAGAGCGTGTACGCACGGTCCTGAACGCGGGGCCCGGACCGAGGCGTGGTCGCTGCGGCCCGGTAGCTGAGTCCGGTCGTCGAGGCCAAGTGGCTGAGTCCGGTCGCCGAGGCCGGGTGGCTCAGCCCGGTCGCCGAGGCCGGGTGGCCGAGCCCGAACGCCGAGGCCGGGTGGCTCAGCCCGAACGCCGAGACCGGGTGGCGCAGCCGGGTCACAGCCAGCCGTTGCGCCGGAAGCCGCGGTACAGCGCGAAGCAACCCGTGGCGATCACCCCCATCACCAGTCCGTAGCCGTACTGCCAGTGCAGTTCGGGCATGTGGTCGAAGTTCATGCCGTACATCCCGCAGATCATCGTGGGGACGGCGACGATCGCGGCCCATGCCGTGATCTTCCGCATGTCCTCGTTCTGCGCGACCGTGACCTGGGCCAGATGTGCCTGGAGGATCGAGTTCAGCAGTTCGTCGAAGGCGGCTATCTGCTCGGTGACCCGCTTGAGGTGGTCGTCCACGTCGCGGAAGTACGCCTGTATCTCGGGGGCGATCAGGCGCATCGGTTTCGCGGCGAGCACCTGGAGGGGGCGGCCCAGCGGCACCACCGCCCGCTTCAGTTCGAGCAGCTCGCGCTTGAGCTGATAGATCCGGCCCGGGTCCACCCCTCGCGCCCCCTCGGGCGCGAACACGTCCGCCTCCACCTGGTCGATGTCGTCCTGCATCGCGTCCGCCACGCCCAGATAGTCGTCCACGACCTGGTCCGCGATGGCGTGCAGCACCGCGGCCGGGCCCTGCGCGAGCTGTTCCGGGGTGCCTTCGAGCTGCTCGCGCAGCGGGCCGAGCGAGCCGTGCCTGCCGTGCCGCACGGTGATCACGAACTCTCTGCCGACGAAGACCATGATCTCGCCGGTGTCCACCACCTCGCTGGTCGCCGTGAGCTGGGCGTGTTCCACATAGCAGACCGTCTTGAACACCGCGAACAGCGTCTGGCCATAGCGCTCGACCTTCGGCCGCTGATGGGCGTGCACCGCGTCCTCGACGGCCAGCGGGTGCAGGTCGAAGAGGTCGGCGATGTCCGCGAACTCCTGCTCCGTGGGTTCGTGCAGTCCGAGCCAGACGAAGCCGTCGTCGCTCTTGCGGATCTGCGTCACGACCTCGACGAGGCTGCCGTCACGGCCCGGCGTCTGACGTACACCCTTGCGATACGTCACGCACTTGACGACGGAGGAGCCGAGCGGCGAGCGGGCGGGGTGGCTCAGGTCGACGCGCGGGCCGCGCCGGGTCAGCCGTGCCACCTTCCGCAGTCCGCGGACGGTCCGCAGATTTCCCACCTTGCGCAGGCCACCGACCTTCCGCAGGTTGTCCGTCATCGACATGTGCAGCTCCTAGCGCTGGACTTGATGACCAAGTCTGCCAGTCCGGTCCGACACCACGCTGAGGCCTGTGGGAACGGAACACTCCGCTCCGAAGCTGTAATGATCCCCATATGACACGTATCGACGGACATGTCCTCGCTGGGCCGCCGCGCGAGGCGGCGGCCCGCTGCACCGCCTTCGCCGCTCTCTTCGACCCCACCACCTTCCGGCACATCGAACGGCTCGGCGTCGGGCCCGGCTGGCGCTGCTGGGAGGTCGGCGCCACCAGCACGTCCGTCGTGTCCTGGCTCGCCAAGCGGGTCGGACCCACCGGTCTCGTGCTCGCCACCGCCGTCGACACGGCGCCGCTGCGGTCCGCCGCGCGTCCGCCCGTCCAGGTGCGGACCCATGACCTGGGTGCCGACGCGCCGCCGCCCGAGACGTTCGACTTCGTACACGCCCGGCTGGTCCTCACCCGCGTACCGGACCGCGAACAAGCCCTGCGGTCCATGGTCCGGGCCCTGCGTCCGGGCGGCAGGCTCCTGGTCGAGGAGGCCGACCCGGCCCTGCAGCCGCACGCCTGCCCCGACGAGCACGGGCCCGAACAGGAGTTGGCGAACCGGCTTCGTGACGGCGTCCGCACCCTGCTCGCCGAGCGCGGCACCGACCTCGCGTACGGGCGGGTGCTGCCGCGGCTGCTGCGTGCCGCGGGGCTCCGCCAGGTGGAGGCCGACGCGTACTTCCCGCTGGTCTCCCCGGCGGGCGCGGCCCTGGAGTCCGCCACCGTCGAGCAGGTGCGCGCGGACCTCGTCGACGCGGGGCTCGCCACGCACGACGACGTCGAGCGGCACCTCGCCCACGTCGCCGAGCACGCCGTCGACCCGGCCTCGGCCCCGCTCGTCTCGGCCTGGGCCCGCAAAGCCTGACGTTTGCTTGTCCCGGGTGGGGTGTGCGAGGCCTGACGTTTGCTTGTCCCGGGTGGGGTGTGCGAGGCCTGACGTTTGCTTGTCCCGGGTGAGGTGTGCGAGGCCTGACGTTTGCTTGTCCCGGGTGGGGTGTGCGAGGCCTGCCTTCCGCTCGTCCCGGCCCGGGACCGCAGGGCCTGATCGCGGGGGCACGCGCTCCTGACGCCGTGTCACGACGCAGCGCCGTCCGCCACCTCGTCGGCACCGCCCTTCACCTCCCCTCGCGGGCGGTGTCGCAGGCGGGGGCCCGCCACGCCGGCCGGGCCCCGACCCGCGACACCGCCCGCGCCCCGGCCCTGCACCCCTCGGTCACCGCGTCCGGCAGCGCCGCCCCCGCGAGCCGTGCCGCGACGAACGCCCCGGTGAACGCGTCACCCGCCCCGGTGGAGTCCCGCGCGTCCGCCCGGACGGCCGGAACACGGGCCAGCACCTGTCCGTCCCGCACGGCCAGCGCGCCCTCCCCGCCCAGCTTGACCACCACCTCGGGGAACCGGCGGCTCAACTCGGCCGCCGCGTCAGCGGGTCCGGGCAGCCCGGTGAGCAGTTCCGCCTCGTCCCGGCTCGGCAGCAGCACGCTCACGCCCGCCGTGTCGGCCAGGAAGCGGTCCGGTCCGTGCCGGGCGAGGAACCCCGCCGAGGCCGGATCCACACTGACCGTGAGCCCACGCGCGCGTGCCGCCGCCAGGGCCGCCCGCGCCGTCTCGCGGCTAGGCCCGGCGAAGAACAGGTACCCGGACAGATGGAGCCAGACGACGCCATCGAGCAGCGAGGGTGACCAGTCGTCGGGTGACAGGCGCAGAGAGGCGCCGCTGTCGGTCAGGAACGTCCGCTCGGCCGCCGCGCCGGCCGCGTCCACCAGACTGATCACGGTGCCCGTGGGGGCGTCGGGGTCGACGGCCAGATGGGGACGTACGGCGGCACGGACCAGCATCTCCTCGTGCCACGCCGCCGCGTCGGCCCCGGCCCGCCCGAGGAAGCGCACGTCGGTGCAGCCCCAATGGGCCGCCCAGCACGCGACGTTGGCGCCCGCGCCGCCCGGCACGGTACGGATGGCGGCGGCCGTGTCGGTGCCCGGTGCGAGGGGGGTGTGGTGCCGGGCGACGATGTCCGTGACGACGTCACCCACGACCAGCAGTGCGCCGGGAGCAGTCCCGCCCTGCCCGTCGGCTCCAGCAGGGGCTCCATCCGGGACGGCGCTGAGAAAGGCTCCGTCCGGCTTGGTGGTGTCGGGTGGGGTCTCGTCCGGCCCGGCGGTGTCGGCACAGGTCTCGCCCGGTCCGGCGGTGCCGGTACAGGTCTCGCCCGGTCCGGCGGTGCCGGTACAGGTCTCGCCCGACCCGGCGGTGCCGGCAGAGGCCCCTTCCGGCCCCGCGGCGCCGACGGGAGCCCCATCCGGCCCGGCGGCACCGATCACCCCCGCACCCACGCCGCCGCGATCCGCGCGGCGAGGCGCACGTTCCCGCGCACGGCGGCGAGGTTGGCCTCCAGGGAGGCTCCTGCGGTGCGGTGCATCAGACGGTCGAGCAGGAACGGTGTCACGGCCTGGCCCGTCACGCCCTGTGCCGCGCACTCCCGCAGTGCCTCGTGGAGCACGCGCGCGTGGAGGGCGGGTTCGAGCTGCTCGGCCCTCGCCACGGGGTTGGCCACGACGAGAGCCGAATCGGGACCCGCCACCGTGTCCTGGGCGCGCATGACCGCGGCGACCTCCGCGGGCGTCCGCAGCGTCCAGTCCACGGCGTGCCCGGAGTCCGTGAGGTAGAAGCCGGGGAAGCGGTCGGTCCCGTAGCCGGCCACCGCGACGCCCAGCGTCTCCAGGCGCTGCAGCGTCGCCGCCACGTCCAGGATCGACTTCACCCCCGCACACACCACCGTAATCCGGGTCCGGGCGAGCAGGCCGAGGTCCGCCGACTCGTCCTGCGTGCGCGTCCACTCCCGGTGCACGCCGCCGAGGCCGCCCGTGGCGAACACCCGCAGTCCCGCGCGGGCCGCGAGCGACGCGGTCGCGGACACCGTGGTGGCTCCGTCGGCACCCGTGGCCACGGCGAGCGGCAGGTCGCGGTGGCCCAGCTTGCGGATGGCGTCGGACCCGGCGACGCGCTCCAACTGCTCCTCGGACAGGCCTACGCGGGGGCGGCCGTCCAGGACGGCGATCGTCGCCGGTACGGCGCCCTCCGCGCGTACGGCCTCCTCCAGTTCGAGTGCCACGCGCAGATTGCGCGGGCGCGGCAGTCCGTGCGCGATGATCGTGGACTCCAGGGCGACGACCGGATGCTGCCGGGAAAGAGCCGTCTGTACCTCGTCGGACACCACCAACACGGTCAGCCTCCTGCCAGTCGGGCCAGTCGGGTCTCCCTTCATCCCTGGCGGTCGGGGCACCCCAGCAAACCCATTAGGGTGACCGGCCATGACCACGAATGATCAGAGCGCCGCCTCTTTTGCTGTGCACATTCCGGATGTCGCGCTGGAGGAGGAGCCGCTCGACCCGGCGCAGATCGTCTCCGGAGAGCCCGTCGTCACCGGCAAGGTCCTGTGGGAGTCCGCCGACGGCAAGCAGGTGCGCGGCATCTGGCAGATCACCCCGGGCGTCGTGACCGACACCGAGGCGAACGAGCTCTTCGTGGTCGTCAGCGGCCGCGCCACCGTCGCCGTGGAGGGCGGCGACGTACTGGAGATCGGCCCCGGCGACGCGGCCGTCCTGCGTGAGGGCGACCGTACGACGTGGACGGTGCACGAGACGCTGCGCAAGGCGTACCACATCACGCTTGGCGACTGAGCGGATCGCCTCCGACGGTGGGGCGGGGGCACGTACCGCGGTCGGGCGTGATCATCCCGGCGTCCGGGCGTGAACCCGCCCCGGGTGTCCGGGCGTGAACCCGCCCCGGGTGTCCGGGCAGGATGACGCTCGGTGGCCGGGCAGGATCATGCTCGGCGGCCGGAGACAGGGCACGCTCGGCGTCCAAGCGGGGCCACGCTCGGCGTCCGGGCGGGTTCACGCTCGGCGTCCGGGCGAAGTCACCTCTGACGGTTCGGCCGGATCACCCCCGGCGCCCGAGCAGGGCGAGCCCGGCGAGCGGCAGCAGCAGGAGCGCCGCGCCCAGGTTGAGCCAGCCGTAGCTCGCCCGCGCGACCACCAGGCCCGCCACGGCCCCGCCGACGCCCGCGGCGGCGTTCATGGTCAGGTCGGAGAGGCCCTGGGCGGCGGCGCGCGCTGCCTGCGGCACGGAGTCGGTGAGCAGCGCGGAGCCCGCCACGAGCCCCGCCGACCAGCCGAGGCCGAGCAGGAAGAGGCCCGCGGCCGTCTGCCCGTGGTTGCTCCCCGCGGTCCCGGCGAGCAGTGCCGCGCAGCCGAGGAGCCCCACGGACAGGCCGATCACCGCGAGCCGCCCGACGCGGTCGGCGAGTCGCCCCATCACCGGCGAGAAGGCGTACATGCCCGCGATGTGGCCGCTGATGACCAGGCCGATCAGGTCGATGCCCGCGCCGTGGTGGCCGAGGTCGACCGGGGTCATCGACATGATCGAGACCATGGCGGTGTGCGCGATGGTGACCGTCACCAGGGCGAGCCGGGCCCGGCCGGAGGCGGCGACCGCGGCGATCCCGTCCCGCAGCGAACTGCCCCCGGCCGTGCGCTCGGCGGCCGGTTCGAGGGCCCGCGCGGTGAGCAGCGGGTCCGGGCGCAGCAGCACCGCCACCACCAGCGCCGAGATCAGGAAGACACCGGCCGCCCACACGAAGGGCCCCGACGCCTCCGGGATGCCGAGCCCGTGGACGCTGCGCCCCGCGGGCGCCGCGATGTTGGGGCCGAGGACGGCGCCGATCGTCGTCGCCCACACGACGTTCGAGATGGCCCGCGCCCGGCCGTCGGGCTCGGCCAGGTCGGCCGCCGCGAACCGGGCCTGCAGATTGGCCGCCGACGCCGCGCCGAACCCGGCCATCCCGACGAGCAGCAGCGGGAAGCTCCCGACGGCCGCGGCCGCGACCACGACGGCCGCGCCCACCGCGCCGATCACATAGGCCAGTACGAGACCGGGGCGCCGGCCCCGCGCCGTCATCAGCGCCGCGAGCGGCACGGAGAGCAGCGCCGTCCCGGCGACGGTCGCCGTCGGCGCGAGCCCGGACAGCGACTCCCTGCCGCTGACCTCCTTCGCGAGGACGGCCGCGAGCGCGACGCCCGTGGCCACGCCGAGCCCGCCGAGTATCTGGCTCGCGACCAGGACCGCGGTGACCCGGCGCCGCACCGAGGGCAGCTCCTCGACACCCACGGGCACCCCGGCCACGGACCCGGAGCCGGCCACCCGCCCGATGGCCCTCATCTGGGAAACCGGGGATATCGGCGACATCGGGGACATCGGCGACACCGAGGGCGTCGCGGATCGTGGGGGACCGGCATGGCACCCCGGGGCACCGACGGCGACTGCTGCCACGACGGCGGCGAGGAGGATATGACCACGCGCGCAGTGTGCCAGGAAGGCGCTGACGGGGACATGACCTGTTCCGGAAGGAGTGCTTCAAGAAGCGGCTCAAGGAGTGCCTCAAGGAGCGGCTCAAGGGGTGCTCCAGGGAGTGCTTTAAGGGGTGCCCCAAGGGGCGCCTCGCGGAGTGCCTCAAGGGGCGGCTCAAGGACTGCCTCAAGGGGTGCCTTGAGGAGCGCCTCAAGGAGCCCCTCAAGGAGTGCCTCGCAGAGCGCCTCAGAACAGCGGCGCGGGCAGCACCCCTTCCAGCGCGAGGAGCTGCCGCTTCGTCTCCAGGCCGCCCCCGAAGCCGCCGATGCCGCCGTCGCGCTCCACCACGCGGTGGCAGGCCACGACGACCGGCAGCGGATTGGAGCCCATCGCGACGCCCACCGCCTGGGCCGCGCCGGGCTGGCCGACGCGCCGGGCCAGGTCGCCGTACCCCACCACCGTGCCGAACGGCACGCCCGTGGCCAGTTCGCGCAGCACCTGGCGGTTGAAGCCGGATATCAGCGACCAGTCGAGCGGCAGCTCGAAGTCGCGCAGCTCACCCGCGAAATACGCCCGCAGCTGGCGCACGGGCTCCGCGAGGAGCGGCGAGGCGGGGTCCTCGGCCGGCTCGGCGCCGAGGCGGGACGCGAGCCGCGCCAGTGCCTTGTCGCGCACGTCGGGCGTGGCGTGGAAGACGACGTTGACCAGGCCGTTGTCCGTCGCGGCCAGCAGCAGCGGGCCGATGTCGGAGGCGACGACGGTCCACACGGCGCGGGGGCGCGGGGCCTGCGGCCCGCGCTCGTCCCGGTCCTGCTCGTGGTGCCCCATGGCGTTCATGACGCATACGGTACGACCGGCCACTGACAGCGCCGCGGGACGATGGTCCCGCGGCGCCGGGCGGGCCGTGGCCCCGCCGCTCCGGGCAGGCGGTGGTGGTGCCGCTCCGGGCAGGCGGGCGCCCGCCGTGCCGGGGCCGGTGCCGCGCGCCCGACCTCAGCCGCGGATCGCGCCGCGCACCACGTCGGGCTTGTTGGTGATGATGCCGTTCACACCGAACCCGGCGACGCGCTGGGCGGCGGCGGCCTCGTCCACGGTCCAGGTGAAGATCTCCAGGCGCTTGCCGTGCGGGCCCTTGAGCGCGTGGATCGCGGCCACGTAGTCGGCGGATATGGACGTGTGCGTCGAGTTGATCTGGTCCGCGAACTTGGCGTACGCGGGCAGGTCGGCGACCGCGGGCGTGCCGAGGAAGCCGGTCTTGACGTCCGGCCGCAGCTCGTGCACCTTCTTCACGCTGTCCGCGCCGAAGCTCTGGATGACCAGCTTGTTCTTGACGTGGTTGCGGTCGAGCCAGCCCGTCTTGCGCAGCACCCGCAGGGTGTCCTGCTCGATGCCGGGGTACAGCTCCGGCTTCTTGATCTCCAGGACCAGGCTCTGGTGGTTGCGCGAGACGCGGTTCATGTACTGCGTCAGCGTCGGCACCCGCGCGCCCTTGTACTTCTCCCCGAACCAACTGCCCGCGTCAAGCTCGGCGATCTCCGCCGCCGTGAAGTCCTTCACCTTCCACGGGGCGCGGTCGGGGAAGACCTCCTCGACGTTCGTGGTCCGCTTCAGGTTGTCGTCGTGGACGATGACGAGCTCGCCGTCCTTGGTGCGCTGGACGTCGTTCTCGACCCAGCGGAAGCCCATCCGCGCGGCCTTGTCGATCGCGGCCAGCGTGTTCTCGGGCGCGTAGGCGGAGGCGCCGCGGTGTGCCACGACTGTGGGGGTCTTGTGTGCGGCGGCCGACTTCCCAGTTGCGACGGCGGCGTCGGCGGGGGTCCGCGCGGCAGCGGTGGAGGGCAGGACGAGCGCGCCTGCCCCCAGCAGGGCGGCGGTGGTGGCAGCGGCGGCGCGTACGTACACGGGTTCTCCTCGCGTCAGGACTCACGGGGGTTCCGTTTGAGAATGACAGTGCACGGCCAACTACTGACAGGTACAGGATGGCCACAGGTTGAACGCCAATCCCCCAAGTGAGGACCCCGCGCGCGGAAGCCGTGTTTCTTTGCCGGAAAATCGTTCGTGCGTTCACGGCTGAGCCCTACTCTCACCTCAGTCCACGGCCCCTCGTCAGGCCGTCGGACAGGGAAGACGGGGCGTTCCGGGGACATCCGAGTACGACAGGCGGAAGGGCTACCGCTCATGGAGGGCACGGTCGACGGCTTCAGCTACGGATTCGTCACGCCCGTGGTCGCCTACCTGATGGCATGCCTCGGAGGGGCGCTCGGCCTGCGCTGCACCACGAGATCGCTGCTCGTCGCGCACTCCTGGCGCCCCGGCTGGCTCGCCCTCGGCTCCGCGGCCATCGGCTCCGGCATCTGGACGATGCACTTCATCGCCATGATGGGCTTCACCGTGGAGGGCACCCCGATCCACTACGACCGGACGACGACCTTCGCGAGCCTCGCCGTCGCCATCGTCATGGTCGGCATCGGGATCTTCATCGTCGGCTACCGCGGCGCCAGGGGAACCGCGCTCTTCACCGGGGGCACCATCACGGGGCTCGGCATCGCGTCGATGCACTACCTGGGAATGGCCGGTATGCGCCTTGGCGGCAGACTGGAGTACAACACCCTGACCGTGGCCGCCTCCGTGGTGATCGCCGTGGTCGCCGCCATCGCCGCCCTGTGGGCCGCGGGCCAGATCAGGGGCTTCCTCTGGAGTCTCGGCGCCAGCCTCGTCATGGGGCTCGCCGTCAGCGGCATGCACTACACCGGCATGGCCGCCGTCAGCGTGCATCTGCACGGTCCGTCCACCGCGCCGCCCGGCGACTCGTCCGCCGAGATCCTCGCCCCCCTCATGGTCGGCCCGCTCGCCTTCCTGCTGCTCGCGGGCGTCATCGTGATGTTCGATCCGCTGATGATGCTGGGCAAGGCCGACCTGAAGGCCGCCGCGCGCCCGCGCACCTCCCCGTACTCCGTGCCCCGCTCCGGGGACCGCCCGATGTCACACGTGAGCCGCCGCGGCGGGCCCCGCCCCGCCACCCGCAGGAGCCGCCGCCGGCCGGAGGCGCGCGCCCTGCGGAAGTGGTGAGCGGAGGGCGTTGTCAGTGGGTGGTCGTACGGTTGATTCCATGCGGCCCGTATCGAAGATCGAACGCACGGTGGCGCCTTTCGAGGTCGTCAGCCCGTACCAGCCCAGTGGCGACCAGCCCACGGCCATCGCCGACCTGGACAAGCGCATCCGCGCAGGTGAGAAGGACGTCGTCCTGCTCGGCGCGACCGGCACCGGCAAGTCGGCCACCACCGCGTGGATGATCGAGAAGCTCCAGCGCCCCACCCTCGTGATGGCGCCGAACAAAACCCTGGCCGCCCAGCTGGCGAACGAGTTCCGAGAGCTCCTCCCGAACAACGCCGTCGAGTACTTCGTCTCGTACTACGACTACTACCAGCCCGAGGCCTACGTCCCCCAGTCGGACACGTACATCGAGAAGGACTCCTCGATCAACGAGGAGGTCGAGCGCCTGCGCCACTCCGCGACGAACTCGCTGCTCACCCGCCGCGACGTCGTCGTGGTCGCGTCCGTCTCCTGCATCTACGGCCTCGGCACCCCACAGGAGTACGTGGACCGTATGGTGCCGCTCAAGGTCGGCGAGGAGATCGACCGCGACCAGCTCCTGCGCCGCTTCGTCGACATCCAGTACACCCGCAACGACCTCGCCTTCACCCGCGGCACCTTCCGCGTCCGCGGCGACACCATCGAGATCTTCCCGGTCTACGAGGAGCTGGCCGTCCGGATCGAGATGTTCGGCGACGAGATCGAGGCCCTCTCCACGCTGCACCCCCTGACCGGCGAGGTCATCAGCGACGACGACCATCTGTACGTCTTCCCGGCGTCCCACTACGTGGCGGGCCCCGAGCGCCTGGAGAAGGCCGTCACCGGCATCGAGAAGGAGCTCGCCGAGCGCCTCGCGGAGCTGGAGAAGCAGGGCAAGATGCTGGAGGCCCAGCGCCTGCGCATGCGCACCACGTACGACCTGGAGATGCTGCGCCAGATCGGCTCCTGCTCCGGCGTCGAGAACTACTCGATGCACTTCGACGACCGCGCCCCCGGCACCGCCCCCAACACCCTCCTCGACTACTTCCCCGAGGACTTCCTGCTCGTCCTGGACGAGTCGCACGTCACGGTCCCCCAGATCGGCGCGATGTACGAGGGCGACGCCTCCCGCAAGCGCACCCTCGTCGACCACGGCTTCCGGCTGCCCTCCGCCCTGGACAACCGCCCGCTGAAGTGGGAGGAGTTCCTCGGACGCATCGGCCAGACCGTCTATCTCTCAGCGACCCCGGGCAAGTACGAGCTCTCGCGCGGCGACGGCTTCGTCGAGCAGATCATCCGCCCCACCGGCCTCGTCGACCCCGAGGTCGTCGTCAAGCCCACCGAGGGCCAGATCGACGACCTGGTGCACGAGATCCGCAAGCGCACCGAGAAGGACGAGCGCGTCCTCGTCACCACCCTCACCAAGAAGATGGCCGAGGACCTCACCGACTACTTCCTGGAGCTCGGCATCCAGGTCCGCTATCTGCACAGCGACGTCGACACCCTGCGCCGCGTCGAGCTCCTGCGCGAACTGCGCGCCGGTGAGTACGACGTCCTGGTCGGCATCAACCTCCTCCGGGAGGGCCTGGACCTGCCCGAGGTCTCCCTGGTGGCGATCCTCGACGCGGACAAGGAGGGCTTCCTGCGCTCGGGGACCTCCCTGATCCAGACCATCGGCCGCGCCGCGCGCAACGTCTCCGGCCAGGTCCACATGTACGCCGACAAGATCACCCCGGCGATGGAGAAGGCCATCGACGAGACCAACCGCCGCCGGGAGAAGCAGATCGCGTACAACAAGGAGAAGGGCATCGACCCGCAGCCCCTCCGCAAGAAGATCAACGACATCGTGTCGGCGATCGCACGCGAGGAGGTCGACACCGAGCAACTGCTCGGCACCGACTACCGCAAGGCGAAGGACGGCAAGGGCGCCAAGGCCCCGGTGCCCTCCCTCGGCAGCGCGGCCAAGGACGGCAAGAAGGCCGCCGCGGCCGGATCCGCCAAGGGCAAGGGCGCGAAGGCGGCGCCCACGGACCGCCCCGCCACCGAACTCGCCGCGCAGGTCGAGGAGATGACCGAGCGGATGCGCACGGCCGCCGCGAACCTCCAGTTCGAGATCGCCGCCCGGCTGCGGGACGAGGTGTCGGAGATGAAGAAGGAGCTGCGGCAGATGAAGGAAGCCGGCCTCGCGTAGCGCGTGCCGGAAGCCGGCCCGGCGTAGCGCAGTGTTGCAACACCGACACAAAGTGCCCGACCGGGTGCGTCGCCCTGGACACCGCTGCATAGGGTGAACGGGCAACCGCCGCAACGGGCGGTTGCCCGGGGCAGTTCGAGAAGGGGACAGCGCGTGACGGTCAACATGACCAAGGGCCAGGCCATCAGCCTGCAGAAGAACGACGGGGGCGCGCTGACCTCAGTGCGCATGGGGCTCGGCTGGCAGGCGGCCCCGCGGCGCGGCCTGTTCGGTTCGCGCACCCGCGAGATCGACCTCGACGCGTCGGCGGTGCTCTTCGCCGACAAGCAGCCCGTCGACGTGGTGTTCTTCCGCCACCTCATCAGCGACGACGGCTCGGTGCGGCACACCGGCGACAACCTCGTCGGCGGCGTCGGCCAGGGCGGCGACGACGAGGCCATCCTCGTGGACCTCCAGCGCGTCCCGGTCCACATCGACCAGATCGTCTTCACGGTGAACTCCTTCACCGGCCAGACCTTCCAGGAGGTGCAGAACGCCTTCTGCCGCCTGGTCGACGAGACCAACGGCCAGGAGCTGGCCCGCTACACCCTCGACGGCGGCGGCCAGTACACCGCCCAGATCATGGCCAAGGTGCACCGCGCGGGCTCCGGCTGGCAGATGACGGCCCTCGGCAACCCTGCCAACGGCCGCACCTTCCAGGACCTGATGCCGGCGATCCTGCCGCACCTGTAAGCACCGGGGGCCGTCCGTCCGGCACGGCAGTCCGAAACGCAGGCCCGGTGAGGGGGCCGACACAAGGGGGAACGAACGCGATGACGGCTGAGCTGGTCAGGGGGCAGAACCACGCACTGCCCGGTACCCGCCTCGAGATCCGGGTGTCGGCCGGCAAGCCGATCGTGGCTGGGGCCACGCTCAGCGACGAAGGGCGCGCGGTGCGCGGCACGTCCTGGGTCGCGCACCCCGGCGCGCCCACCCTGCCGGGGCTCGAAGTGTCCCAGCAGGCGGCGGCCGACCACCGTCTCGCCGTCGACCTGGACGCCCTGCCGGACGGGGCGCACCAGGTCAACGTGATGCTCGCGCTGCCGGTCGGCGTCGGCGGCCCGGTCACCTTCGGCGCCGTCGCCGCCCCCTTCGTCGCCGTCACCGGCCTCGACGGCACCGAGATCGCCAGCTACACGATCACGGACCTGTCCGCCGAGTCCGCCGTCGTCGCCCTGGAGCTGTACCGCAGGGGCGACGCCTGGAAGGTCCGTGCCGTCGGCCAGGGCTATGCGGGCGGCCTCGCCGACCTGCTGGCCGACCAGGGCCTGACCGACGCCCGGGAACTGGCGGGCGCCATCAACGAGGCGGTGGCGCGCGGCCTGGCCCGCTCGGTGGCAGCGCCCCCGCCCCGCCCCGCCGACGAGGCCCGGGTGCGCGCCGCGGCCCAGGGCCACACCGCCCCCGGCCAGCCGGCCACCCCGCCCGACCCGGCCGCCGAACCCCCGGCCCAGCCCGTGGTCCCTGCGGCCCCCGCCGCCCCCGCGCAGCAGCCCGGCGACGGCGGCCCCGTGAACTACACCCACCCGCGCCGTCAGACCGCCGCGCCCCCGCCGCCCCCGCCCGCGGCGTCCCCCGCGGCGCCCGGACAGCACCCCGCGCCCGTCGCCGGTGACGCCACCGGCTGGTCCCTGGAGGAGCGGCTCTACAACCAGGTCTGGGGCATGTTCGAAGACCTGGCCCGCACGGCCGCCGCGTACCGCAGCGCTGTGGACTTCGCCGACTCCCGCATGGAGCAGGAGCTGGACAAGGTCCTCTCCGACCCGCGCAGCCGCATCGGCGACACCGGGGACACCGCGCGCGCCGCCGCCCGTGCCCGCCACGGCGACCTCGTCGACCAGGCGCGCGCCGCCCTCGACCGCGACCTGGCCCAGCTCGCCGCCGAGGCGGAGGTCGTGGAGCCGGCCCTGCCCGTGGCCTTCGCCGACTGGTCGAGCCCCGTCTGGCAGGGCTATCGCGCGCCCATGGAGGTCCCGATGGCGCTGCGCCTCGGCGGCCTGCACCTGCCCGAGCGCCCGGACCTGCGCATCCCCATGCTCGTCCGGCTGCCCCTCGAACGCGGCCTGTGGATCGACAGCGGCCGCTCCGGCACGGACTCCCTCGCCGACGCGGACCAGCTGCGCCGCCTCGCCCTGGACAGCGCCGTGACGCACGCTGCCCGGCTGCTCGCCTCGTACCCGCCCGGCGCGTTCACGGTGCACGTCATCGACGCCGCGGGCACCGGCCGGAGCGCCTTCGCCCCGCTCGTGACGGCCGGAGTCCTGGACGAGCCGCCCGCGACCGGCGCCGCCGGTGTCACCGCCATGCTCAAGCGGCTCACCCAGCGTGTGGACCTGGTGCAGATGGCCGTCAGGGGCGGTGTCGCCGACGCGCTGCCGCAGGATCTGGACACCGGTGAGCAGCTGCTCGTCGTCAACGACTTCCCGCACGGCTTCGACGACCGCGCCGTGACCCGGCTGCGCTACCTCGCCGACGAGGGCCCCGCGGTCGGCGTCCACCTCATGATGGTCGCCGACCGCGAGGAGGCCGCCGAGTACGGCCCCCTGCTCGACCCGCTGTGGCGGGCCCTGCTGCGCCTGACGCCGGTGCCCGAGGACCACCTCGCGGACCCCTGGGTCGGCCACGCGTGGACGTACGAGCCGCCGGCGGTGCCGCCGGGCAGCCAGGTGCTCGCCCACGTCCTGGACCGGGTGGGAGCGGCCCGCCGCACCGGAAGCCGCTGACGGCCGTCCCTCGCCCGGGGCCCCTCGCCCCTCTCCCCTCGCCGCACAGCCCGCCCGCCCCCATCGCGGGCGGGCTGTTGTCGTTCGGTGGCGAGCTTTGTCGATCTAATGACTGTCGGCAGCCCATCTACCGTCCTGACCTGGCCACTTGGGCGTTGTTTGCCGCTCCCTTTACCTAACCTTGGTGTTTCGCGTACCCTGGTGCGTGCGGAGGGGAGTACTCCCGTACGCGACGTGCCCGTCAATACGGACCGCCATCGGTCCCGGGGCGTCGGCCCGAGGCGCGGACAGCGCGCCCGGGTGGAAGAGACCTCCGGCAGCGACGACGCTGATCAGTAGCCGTACGACGCCGGAGGCGCAGTGGACGTTTCTATGACCCTGTGGGTGCTGACCGTTCTCGGTCTGTGTGCCCTGATCGCGGTGGACTTCTTCATCGGGCGCAAGCCCCACGACGTGTCCATCAAGGAAGCCGGTACGTGGACGATCGTCTGGATCGTGCTCGCCGTGCTGTTCGGAATAGGCCTGCTCATCGCGGGTGAGAGCCAGGCGTCCGGCGAGTTCTTCGCGGGCTTCATCACCGAGAAGTCGCTGAGCGTCGACAACCTCTTCGTCTTCATCCTGATCATGGCGAAGTTCTCGGTGCCCTCCCACCTCCAGCAGCGCGTACTGCTGTTCGGCGTGCTGATCGCCCTGGTCCTGCGAGCGATCTTCATCGCCGCCGGTGCCGCGGTCATCGCCAACTTCTCCTGGGTCTTCTACATCTTCGGCGCGTTCCTGATCTACACCGCCTGGAAGCTCATCCAGGAGGCCCGCGCCGACGAGGAGGAGGACGACTGGGAGGAGAACCGCCTCCTGAAGTCCATCGAGAAGAAGTTCGGCGTCTCGGACCGCTACGAGGGCACGAAGCTGTTCATCCAGAAGAACGGCAAGCGCATCATGACGCCCCTCATGGTCGTCATGCTCGCCATCGGCACCACCGACGTCCTGTTCGCGATGGACTCCATCCCGGCGATCTTCGGCCTCACCCAGGACCCGTACATCGTCTTCACCGCCAACGCCTTCGCCCTGATGGGTCTGCGGCAGCTGTACTTCCTCATCGGCGGACTGCTGAAGAAGCTGGTCCACCTGAGCTACGGCCTGTCGGTGATCCTCGGCTTCATCGGCGTCAAGCTCGTCCTGCACGCCTTGCACGAGAACGGGGTACACGTCCCCGAGATCTCCATCCCGGTGTCGCTCGGCGTCATCTGCGGCGTGCTGGTCATCACCACGATCACCAGCCTCATGGCCTCCAAGAAGCAGCAGGAGCGCGAGGCGGCCGAGGCCGGCCCGTCCGGCAGCGACGACAGCCAGAAGGACAGCGTCGAGGCGTAAGCGCACAGAAGAGCCATCTGGAGCGGTGCACGGTCGGTCGTCGACCGTGCACCGCTCCCGCATAGAAAGGCACACATGAAGTCGCGGCCCTCCCGTGAGCGGGGCAGCATCAAGTACATGATCCCTAAGTTCCGGGCACTCGCCGCGCGGTGGACGACCGCCGTGCCCGTGCTCGGAGTCGTCCTCCTCGTCCTCACCTGGGGGCGCGATCTGCCCGGCCTCGTCGTCGCCCTGGTGACGGCGGTACTGGCCGGGGCCGTGCTCTCCGCGGTCCATCACGCGGAGGTCATCGCGCACCGCGTCGGCGAACCCTTCGGTTCCCTGGTCCTTGCCGTGGCGGTCACGATCATCGAGGTCGCCCTCATCGTCACCCTGATGGTCGACGGCGGCGACAAGAGCGCGACCCTCGCCCGTGACACGGTCTTCGCGGCCGTCATGATCACCTGTAACGGCATAGTGGGTCTCTGTCTGCTGACCGGAGCCCTGCGCCACCGCGTGGCCGTCTTCAACTCCGAGGGCACCGGTGCCGCGCTCGCGACCGTCGCCACCCTGGCCACGCTGAGCCTGGTCCTGCCGACCTTCACGACGTCGAAGCCGGGCCCGGAGTTCTCCACCTCGCAGCTCACCTTCGCCGCACTGGCCTCACTCGTCCTGTACGGACTGTTCGTCGCGACCCAGACCGTACGGCACCGCGACTACTTCCTGCCGGTCACCAAACAGGGCAAGGTCGTCGACGGCGACGACCACGCCGAGGTGCCCTCCTCGCGCACCGCCCTCATCAGCCTCGGCCTCCTCGGGCTCGCCCTGATCGGTGTCGTCGGGCTCGCCAAGGGCGTGTCGCCGACGATCGAGTCGGGCGTCGAGTCCGCGGGCCTGCCGCACGCCGTGGTCGGTGTGATCATCGCCCTGCTCGTGCTGCTCCCGGAGACCATCGCGGCCGTGCGCGCGGCCCGCAGGGACCGCGTCCAGACCAGCCTCAACCTGGCCCTCGGCTCGGCGATGGCCAGCATCGGCCTGACCATTCCCGCCGTCGCCATCGCCTCCGTGTGGCTGTCCGGGCCGCTCGTGCTCGGCCTCAGCTCCACCCATATGGTGCTGCTCGTCCTCACGGTCCTCGTCGGCACGCTCACGGTCGTCCCCGGACGCGCCACACCGCTGCAGGGCGGTGTGCACCTGGTCCTGTTCGCGGCGTACCTGGAGCTCGCGGTCAATCCATGAGATGTGGTGTCCGGCCGGGACGCGCCGCGATCCGGCCGGACACCATGCCTCACCGCACGTACCTCCCCGAGCATCCGGGCGGTGGCGCACGGTCATCCGGCGACCGGCACCACCACCTCCTTCCGCGCGGGCCGCGTCTCCGGCAGCAGCGCGAAGCACCCGAGGCTCAGCACCGCCATCGCCGCCAGATACGCCGCCACACCCCACGGAGGCCCCTCGCCCCGGGCCGCCGCCGTCGCCACCATGGGCGTGAGCGCACCACCGAGGACCCCGGCGAGGTTGTAGCCCACCGCGGCGCCCGTGCAGCGCACACGGGGCGCGTACAGCTCCGGCAGATACGCCGAGACCACGGCGAACATCGTGACGAACGCGAGCATCGTCACCAGGAAGCCGGTGAACATCAGCAGTGGCTCTCCCGTGGCCAGGAGGGCGACCATCGGGAACATCCACAGGGCGGTGGCCGCGCACCCCACCAGACACATCGGTCGCCGTCCGTAGCGGTCGCCGAGCAGGGCCGCCACCGGTGTCAGGGCGCCCTTCACGACGACGGCCGCCATGATGCAGGCCAGCATGACCGTACGGCTCACGCCGAGCTGCTCCACGCCGTACGCCAGCGACCACGTCGTGACCGCGTAGAACACCGCGTACCCGACGGCGAGCGCGCCCGCCGTGAGCAGCACCAGGCGCCAGTGCTCGCGCGCGACCTCGACGAACGGCACGCGCGCGTGCTCGCGCACCTGAAGGAAGTCCGGGCTCTCCACGAGCGAGGCGCGCAGCACGAGACCGGCCAGGGCCAGAAGGCCCGCCCCCCAGAACGGGATCCGCCACCCCCAGGAGGCGAACTGCGCGTCCGTGAGCGCCGCGGAGAGCGTCAGCGTGATGCCGTTGGCCAGCAGGAACCCGATCGAAGGGCCGACCTGCGGGAAGCTCGACCACAGCGCCCGCCGCTCGGGTGGCGCGTGCTCGGCCGTGAGCAGGACCGCGCCGCCCCACTCGCCGCCGAGCCCCACGCCCTGGACGAAGCGCAGCACCAGGAGCAGCAGGGGAGCGGCCACACCGATCGACTCGAACGTCGGCACACAGCCGACGGCCACGGTGGCCAGGCCGGTCATCAGCAGGGAGATCACCAGGACGGGCCGCCGGCCGCGCCGGTCGCCGAGATGCCCGAAGAGCACCGAGCCGAGCGGCCGGGCCACGAAGCCCACGCCGAACGTCGCGAACGCGGCCAGCGTTCCCGCGAGCGGCGAGAAGGTCGGAAAGAACAGCGGCCCGAGGACGAGCGCCGCCGCGGTGCCGTAGATGAAGAAGTCGTAGAACTCGATGGCCGTCCCCACCAGCGACGCGGCGGCGAGCCGTGGCAGCGAGGGCCCTGAGGCCTGATCTGTTGACGGAGGGTCACTGTTGCGCACGCTGCGTCAACTACCCGGTGTGACGGGCGGTTACGGGGGCGTGCGGAGGTGTCGGCACGTGACCCGAAGTACGGCCTCGCGCTGCTCGTGTGCGATAAAACCATCTGTGAGCAGCAGCCCGACGCGCATGGAGGTCCCTGTGCCCCACACCCTCGCCACCGCCCCGGTCATGATCCTCAACGGGCCCAATCTGAACCTCCTGGGCAAGCGCCAGCCGGAGATCTACGGCACCGACACGCTCGCCGACGTCGAGGCGATGTGCGCCGAGGCGGCCGCCGCGCACGGCGGGACGGTCGACCTGCGCCAGTCCAACCACGAGGGCGAGTTGGTGGACTGGATCCACGAGGCGCGGGAACGGCACGCGGGCATCGTCATCAACCCGGCCGCGTACACGCACACCTCGATCGCGATCCTGGACGCCCTCAGCACCTGCGACGGGCTGCCCGTGGTGGAGGTCCACATCTCCAACGTCCACCAGCGCGAGGAGTTCCGCCGCCACTCGTACGTCTCCCAGCGTGCCGACGGCATCATCGTGGGCTGCGGGGTGCAGGGGTACGTGTTCGGGGTGGAGCGGGTGGCTGCGCTGGTGGCGCGGGGCTAGTCCCGCGCCACCAGCGGGGTCACCAGCCGCGCGTGCGCCACTCGGCGAGGTGCGGTCGCTCCGCGCCGAGGGTGGTGTCGCCGCCGTGGCCCGGGTAGACCCACGTCTCGTCGGGCAGCGTGCCGAAGATCTTGGCCTCGACGTCGCCGATGAGGCGCGCGAACCTCTCCGGGTCCTTCCAGGTGTTGCCGACGCCTCCGGGGAACAGGCAGTCGCCCGTGAAGACGTGCGGGTGGCCGTGGGGGTCGTCGTACACGAGGGCGATCGAGCCCGGGGTGTGGCCCACCAGATGCCGGGCGGTGAGCGTGATCCGGCCGAATGCGATGGTGTCGCCGTCGTCGACCAGGACGTCCGTGGGCACCGGGATGCCCTCGGCGTCCTCGCGGCCCGCGTACGTGCGCGCGCCCGTGGCCGCGACCACTTCCTCCAGCGCCTGCCAGTGGTCACCGTGCTGGTGCGTGGTGACGACGGACCCGATGCCGTCGTCACCGATCAGCGTCAGCAGCGTGTGCGCCTCGTTCGCCGCGTCGACGAGCAGCTGCTCGTCGGTGGCCCGGCAGCGCAGTAGGTAGGCGTTGTTGTTCATCGCCCCGACCGCGACCTTGGAGATCATCAGGTCCTGCAACTCGTGCACGTCCGCGGGTCCGCCGACCTGCACTGCTCCGCTGTACGTCATGGCCGCCAGCCTATAGCGGGGGGAGGGCGGGAAGTGGGCCGCCTTCGCAGGTCAGGTCGGCCGCCAGAGCGTCGCCGCCGCGGCGCCCGGCGAGCCAGCCGACCAGGGCGGGGGGCGGCCCCGCCACGGTCACCTCGGGCTTCTCCGCAGCGCGGCCCGTGCGCCACGCGCGCGTGCCGTCGGTGACGCTCGTCGCGGGCACGTCCGGGTTCCCCGAGAAGCGGGCGGTCAGGAAGTCGGTCTCGCGCTCCAGGAACTCGGCGGACAGATCCTCGAGGTGATATCCGACCCCCAGGTCGACGAGGTGCAGCTCCAATTCGACCCAGCGCCGGAACGGCACCCGTGACGCCGAGTCCGTGACGCCGTTGCGCATCGTGATGGTCCGGGACCAGTCGGCGGGCAGCGCGGCCTGCGCCTCCAGGCGCGCGGCGGACTCCCGCAGGTCGACGAGGTGGTCCGCGATCGGCCGGGGCGCGTCCCGCTCGATGTCGGCGCCACGGGCCGCCCCGCTCACGTACATGGGCCGCCCTGCCAGCACATTCACCAGCGCGTCGGCGTTCCGCGCCACGTGGGCGAGGACATGGCCGCGGGTCCAGCCCGGAAGCAGTGACGGCTCGGCCGTCGAGACGTTGTCCAGGTCGGTGGCTGCGGCGAGCAGCCGTTCGGTCGCGTCACGTACAGACGCCAGGTCGCGCACATGATCAATCATGGGCCCGACGATAGCTTCGCCACACGTTCGGGTGAAGGCGGTGGATGAGCCCCGCAAATCGAATGCCCGTGCTATACGCTCGACGATGGCATCGGGCACTCTTGAGAGTCGGGCTTCGTCCCCCCGGGTTCCACCCCGGACTCCTCCACACAGAGATCCAGCCCGGCGTTGTCAGTGGGTCGCTCTAGTCTGTGAAGGACGGGGGCCCCGCCCCTGTCACTTCTCTCAAGAAAGGTGCGGACCGGCGTGGCCGACCGTCTCATCGTCCGTGGCGCGCGCGAGCACAATCTCAAGAACGTCTCGCTCGACCTCCCGCGTGACTCCCTCATCGTCTTCACCGGTCTGTCCGGGTCCGGCAAGTCCTCGCTCGCGTTCGACACGATCTTCGCCGAGGGCCAGCGCCGGTACGTCGAGTCCCTGTCCTCGTACGCCCGCCAGTTCCTCGGGCAGATGGACAAGCCGGACGTGGACTTCATCGAAGGCCTCTCCCCGGCGGTCTCCATCGACCAGAAGTCGACCTCGCGCAACCCGCGCTCCACGGTCGGCACCATCACCGAGGTCTACGACTATCTGCGCCTGCTCTTCGCGCGCATCGGCAAGCCGCACTGCCCCGAGTGCGGCCGACCGATCTCCCGCCAGTCGCCGCAGGCCATCGTCGACAAGGTCCTGGAGCTGCCCGAGGGCAGCCGCTTCCAGGTCCTGTCGCCGCTGGTGCGCGAGCGCAAGGGCGAGTTCGTCGACCTCTTCTCCGATCTCCAGACCAAGGGGTACAGCCGCGCCCGGGTGGACGGCGAGACCATCCAGCTCTCCGAGCCGCCCACGCTGAAGAAGCAGGAGAAGCACACCATCGAGGTGGTCGTCGACCGCCTCACGGTCAAGGACAGCGCCAAGCGCCGCCTCACGGACTCCGTGGAGACCGCGCTCGGCCTCTCCGGCGGCATGGTCGTCCTGGACTTCGTGGACCTCCCCGAGGACGACCCCGAGCGCGAGCGGATGTACTCGGAGCACCTCTACTGCCCCTACGACGACCTGTCCTTCGAAGAGCTGGAGCCCCGCTCCTTCTCCTTCAACTCGCCCTTCGGCGCCTGCCCCGACTGCACGGGCATCGGCACGCGCATGGAGGTCGACCCCGAGCTGATCGTCCCCGACGAGGACAAGTCGCTCGACGAGGGTGCCATCCACCCCTGGTCCCACGGCCACACGAAGGACTACTTCGGGCGCCTCGTCGGCGCCCTCGCCGACGCGCTCGGCTTCGCCACGGACATGCCGTGGGCGGGCCTGCCGCAGCGCGCCAAGAAGGCCCTCCTGAACGGCCACAAGACCCAGATCGAGGTCCGCTACCGCAACCGCTACGGCAGGGAGCGGGTCTACACCACCGCCTTCGAAGGCGCCGTCCCGTTCGTGAAGCGGCGGCACAGCGAGGCCGAGAGCGACGCCAGCCGCGAGCGCTTCGAGGGCTATATGCGCGAGGTGCCCTGCCCCACCTGCGAGGGCACGCGCCTGAAGCCGATCGTCCTCGCCGTCACGGTGATGGGGAAGTCCATCGCCGAGGTCTCCGCGATGTCGATCAGCGACTGCGCGGACTTCCTCGCCCAGCTCAGGCTGGGCGCCCGCGACAAGAAGATCGCCGAGCGGGTCCTGAAGGAGGTCAACGAACGGCTGCGCTTCCTGGTCGACGTCGGACTGGACTACTTGTCGCTCAACCGCGCCGCGGGCACCCTCTCCGGCGGTGAGGCCCAGCGCATCCGCCTGGCCACGCAGATCGGCTCCGGCCTGGTCGGCGTGCTCTACGTCCTGGACGAGCCGTCCATCGGCCTGCACCAGCGCGACAACCACCGCCTGATCGAGACCCTCGTCCGGCTCCGCGACATGGGCAACACCCTGATCGTCGTCGAGCACGACGAGGACACCATCAAGGTTGCCGACTGGGTCGTGGACATCGGCCCCGGCGCGGGCGAGCACGGCGGCAAGGTCGTGCACAGCGGCTCCCTGAAGGAGCTCCTGGACAACGACAAGTCGGTCACCGGGCAGTATCTGTCGGGCAAGCGGGCCATCCCCGTCCCCGACGTCCGCCGCCCCGCCGACCCCACGCGCCGGCTCACGGTGCACGGCGCCCGCGAGAACAACCTCCAGGACATCGACGTCTCCTTCCCGCTCGGCGTCCTCACGGCCGTCACGGGCGTCTCGGGATCCGGCAAGTCGACGCTGGTCAACGACATCCTCTACACGCACCTGGCCCGGGAGCTGAACGGCGCCAGGTCCGTCCCCGGGCGGCACACGCGCGTGGAGGGCGACGACCTCGTCGACAAGGTGGTGCACGTCGACCAGTCGCCCATCGGCCGCACCCCGCGGTCGAACCCGGCGACGTACACCGGAGTCTTCGACCACGTCCGCAAGCTCTTCGCCGAGACCACGGAGGCCAAGGTCCGGGGCTATCTCCCCGGGCGCTTCTCCTTCAACGTCAAGGGCGGCCGCTGCGAGAACTGCTCCGGCGACGGCACCATCAAGATCGAGATGAACTTCCTCCCGGACGTGTACGTCCCGTGCGAGGTCTGCCACGGCGCGCGCTACAACCGCGAGACCCTGGACGTGCACTACAAGGGCAAGTCCATCGCCGAGGTCCTCGACATGCCCATCGAGGAGGCGCTCGACTTCTTCGAGGCGGTGCCCGCCATCGCCCGCCACCTGAGGACCCTCCACGACGTGGGCCTCGGGTACGTCAGGCTCGGCCAGTCCGCGCCCACGCTCTCCGGCGGCGAGGCCCAGCGCGTGAAGCTGGCCAGCGAGCTCCAGAAGCGCTCCACGGGCCGCACGGTCTACGTCCTCGACGAGCCGACCACGGGTCTGCACTTCGAAGACATCAGCAAGCTCATCTCGGTCCTCTCGGGGCTCGTCGACAAGGGCAACACGGTCATCGTCATCGAGCACAACCTCGACGTGATCAAGACCGCCGACTGGGTCGTCGACATGGGCCCGGAGGGCGGCAGCGGCGGTGGCCTCGTCATCGCCGAGGGCACCCCCGAAGAGGTCGCCGGCGTGCCCGCCAGCCACACCGGCAAGTTCCTGCGGGACATCATCGCCGCTGACCGGATCAGCGACGCGGCGGTGCCGCAGGCACGCAAGGGCGCGAAGAGGGCCCCCGCCAAGAAGACGGTGGCCGCGACGGCGACCGCGAAGAGGACCGCCACTGCGAAGACCGCCACCAAGGCGACCTCCACCAAGGCGACGGCCACCAAGAAGGCGGCGGCTGCGAAGTCGGCGGCCACGAAGGCGGCCACCGACACGAAGGCCGCCACCAAGCAGGCAGCGGCCAAGAAGACGGTCGCCAAGAAGACGGTGGCCAAGAAGGGTGCGGCCAAGAAGACCGTCGCGCGGTCCCGCAAGGCCTGAGTGCCGGTCCCGGTCCGGGGGCGGTTCCTTCGGCCCCGGTCCCGGCTTCGGACCGAGGGGCTGGCTTCGGCCGCGGCCCTGGCTTCGGCTTGGGCGGGCTTCGGTTCCGGCACGTCAGCGCGTCGTCCCCGCAGGGACGGCGCGCTGACGTCTTGTTGTGCGTGCGCCGGCGTGTTCGGCTGGCCCGGACCCCACGAGCAGCGAGGGAGAAGGCGGACCATGGCCGAGGAGACGACGCGCACCACGCCCACAGCCGCCCCGCCCGTGCGGGCCGAACGCGACGGCCCCGTCACCACGGTCGTCCTCTCCCGCCCGCACACCCGCAACGCGGTCGACGGCCCCACCGCCCGCGCGCTCGCGGACGCCTTCCGGGCCTTCGACGCCGACCCCGAGGCGTCGGTCGCCGTCCTGTGGGGCGAGGGCGGCACCTTCTGCGCGGGCGCCGACCTCAAGGCCCTGGGCACGCCCGACGCCAACGACGTCACCGGAACCGACGGGCCGATGGGGCCGACGCGGCTGAACCTGTCCAAGCCCGTCATCGCCGCGGTCTCCGGCCACGCCGTCGCGGGCGGTCTCGAACTGGCGCTCTGGTGCGATCTGCGGGTGGCCGAGGAGGACGCCGTGTTCGGGGTCTTCTGCCGCCGCTGGGGCGTACCGCTCATCGACGGCGGGACAGTGCGACTGCCCCGGATCGTCGGTGAGGGCCGCGCCATGGACCTCATCCTCACCGGTCGCCCCGTCGACGCTGCGGAAGCCCTCGGCATGGGCCTCGTCAACCGCGTCGTACCGCGGGGGACCGGGCGGGCGGCGGCCGAGCGGCTAGCCGCGGAGATCGCCGCGTTCCCGGGGACCTGCCTGCGGAACGACCGGCTCTCCGCCCGCGAACAGCACGGGCTGCCCGAACGGGAGGCCCTCGCGGCCGAGTTGCGGCACGGCCTGCGCTCGCTCGACGAAGCGGCCGAGGGCGTCGCGCGGTTCACCGCCGGGGCGGGGCGGCACGGCGCCTTCGGCGCGGACGACTCGCACCCATAGCTACGCCTCCGGTGTGCCCGGCTCCGAGAACTGCAGGTCCAGCTGGATCTTCACGACCTCGCCGAGCATGCCGGGCGCGAACGTCAGGCCGTACTCGCTGCGGCGGATCTCGCCCGTCGCCTCGAAACCGGCGTGCCGGGTGTCGCCGAACGCGCCGAGGCCGCCGAACTCCACGGCGAGCGTCACCGGACGGGTCACGTCGCCGATGGTCAGGTCGCCCGCCAGCGTCCACTCCTCACCGGCGCCGGTGATCCGGCGCGAACGGAACACCATCGTCGGGCGGCGCTCCACATCCAGCAGGTCGGAGGCGCGCACATGCGCGTCGCGATCGGTGTTGCCGGTGTCGATCGACGCCAGGGCGATCGTGGCGTTCACCGCCGTGTCCTCCAGGGTCTCGCCCACCAGCAGCTCCGCGTCGAACTCCGTGAAGCGGCCGCGGACTATGGAGATGCCGAGGTGACGGATGGTGAAGTTGACGGCCGAGTGCAGCGGGTCGTGCGTCCAGCGGCCCGCGGGCAGCGGCAGAGCAGGGGCGGCAGCGGCACTCGGGGCAGCAGGGGCAGCTGTGGCGGCGGCGTCGGCAGTGGTGGCGGTGTTGGTCTCGGTAGTCATGGCGTCCACTGTGGAGCGGTGCAGGAGGCCGAGGAAGGCCGGGCCGAGACTGGTAGTGGCAGGGCCATGATGAGAGCGGCCGCACCGGAACGCGTCCTGATACGTTCGAACGGTGAGCGACAACGAGCTGGGAGCCTTTCTGCGCGCCCGCCGCGAGGCCGTCACCCCCACCGAAGTGGGCCTGCCGAGCGGCCCGCGACGCCGCACCCCCGGCCTGCGCCGCTCCGAGGTCGCCACGCTCGCGGGCATCAGCGTCGAGTATCTGACCCGCCTCGAACAGGGGCGTGACCGCAACCCCTCGCCGTCCGTGCTGGGTTCGCTCGCCGACGTCCTGCGGCTCACCGTCGAGGAGCGCCTGCATCTGCGCCGTCTGGACCGGGCGAGCAGCGCGGCGGACGATCCCTGCTGCGCCGCCGCCCCGCCGCCCGCCCTGTCCGTGCGCCCCACCGTGCGTGCCCTCGTCGACCGTCTCGAACCCACCCCGGCGGTGCTGCTCAACCGGCTCAGCGACGTCCTCGCGTACACGACCGGCTACGAACGGATCGCCCGGCCCCTCGGTCTGCTCGACGACGACCGGCCCAACGTGATGCGCTTCGTCTTCACCGACGTGCGGGCGCGCACCGCGTTCACGGAGTGGGATCTGGTCGCCGACGACCAGATCGCGTATCTGCGCAGCGAATCGCCGATGATCGACCCCCATGTGCAGGAGTTCGTCGACGAGTTGACGGTGCTCGCGGGAAAGCCGTTCGCCGACCGCGTCGAGGGTGTTCCCGGGGTGCCGCGTCGCAGTGGTGTGCTGTGCATGGCCCACCCGCAGGCGGGGGCGCTGCGGCTCGCGTACGAGTCGCTCGCGCTGCCGGACGTCGACGGTCAGCGGCTGCTGGTCCACCTGCCCGCGGACGACGCCACGGCGGTGGCGCTCGACCGTCTGAACGGCCGCAGACCGGGAGGCTTGCGCGCGGTGGGCGACTGACCCGCACGCGCACCCGCCGCGTTCGGGTCGCGTGGCGGCGTCTACGCCTCGCCGAGCTCCCGCGCGTACGGCGGCTCCGCGCCCGCGCGCGAGCAGGTGAGCGCCGCCGCGCGTGCCGCGAACCGCAGTACCGCCTCCCAGTCGTCGGCGCCGAGGCCCGCCACCGCGTCCGCGGACAGCGCGTCGCGTGTACCGAGGGCGTGCAGCAGCGCGGCGTTGACCGTGTCGCCCGCTCCGATCGTGTCCACGACGTCGACCGCGACACCAGGCACGGACACCTCGCCGTCGCGCGTGAAGACGGAGAGGCCGTCGCCGCCCCGCGTCACCACCACGGCGGCGGGCCCCGACGCCAGCCACTCCCGCGGTGTCCCGCCGAGCCAGCGCGCGTCCTCCTCCGACACCTTCAGGAGCGTCACCGAGGGCAGCCAGCTCTTGAAGCGGGCGCGGTAGGCGTCGGCGTCGGGGATGAGGCCGGAGCGGATGTTGGGGTCGAGCGCCGTACAGACGCCGCGCTCCGCCGCGTCCCGCATCAGCTCCTCGTAGGCGGTCGCGCCCGGTTCGAGGGCGAGCGAGCAGGTACCGAAGGACATCGCCCGTACGCCGTCGGGGAACCGGGAGGGCGCCGCGAAGAGGCGGTCCGCGGTGCCGTCGACGTAGAAGGAGTAGCCGGCGGAACCGTCCGCGCCGATCGAGGCGACGGCCAGCGTCGTCGGCTCGGCGCCGCGCTGGACGTGCGTCACGTCGACACCGGCGGCCCGCAGCCCCGCGAGCAGCGCCTCGCCGAACGCGTCGGACGAGATCCGCGAGCAGAAGGCGGTGGCGGAGCCGAGGCGGCTGAGGGCGATCGCGGTGTTGTACGGGCCGCCGCCGAGGCGCGGCGCCAGGGCGGGCAGGGGGAGCGCGGGGGCTCGGCCTTCGGCGCCGACGCTTGCGGCCGCGCCCGCACTCGCGCCAGCGCGTCCGCCCGTACTCGCGCCCGCGTGCACGCCCGCGCCTGCGCCCGCATCGACGTTCACGCCCGCGCCCGCATCAGCGTTCACGCCTGCGCCCGCACCGGCGCCCACGGAGGCTTCGCTCCCGTCCGCGGTGTGCCGTCCGTCCCGGGGCGCGGGCCCGGCCTCCTGCGGAACGAGGTCGATCAGGGCCTCTCCTGCGACGACTATCACTGACGGTTCCTTTCCACGCTCCCGTGCTCCGGAGCGTCCGTACCTCGACGGCGTCCGACGGCGTCCGACGGCGTCCGACGGCGTCCGACGGCGTCCGACGGCGTCCGATGGTGCCCGACGGCGTCCGGCGGCGTCCGACGGCGTCCGATGGTGCCCGACGGCGTACCCGACGGCGACCTGCGCACAGGCTAGGGCCAAAGGAGGCGGGCGTGGTCGATGCGGGCGGCACTCGGGCGCCGCGGAGCCGCACCCGGTCACTCGATCGCCCACCGGTAGGGTCTACGCGTCGCCGCACCCCCTGACCTGTGGAGAGTCCATGCCCGGCACGCCCCCCGCCCGCCGTACCGTGCTGCGCGCCGCCGCACTCGTCCCGGCCGCGGGGCTCGGGCTCGCCGCCTGCTCGACCGGCGGCAACGGCAACCGCTCGGCGCCGACCGAGCCGGTGGACCTGGGCGCGGCCGAGGAGGTCCCGGTGGGCTCCTCCAAGCTCTACACCGACGAGAACGTGGTGGTCAGCCGGATCTCCGACGACGAGTACAAGGCGTTCAGCAGCATCTGCACCCATGCGCGGTGCCCCATCCAGAAGCTGAAGGGCGCCAAGCTGACCTGTCAGTGCCACGGCAGCGAGTTCGACGCGAGGAGCGGCAAGGTGCTCCGCGAGCCCGCCGTGTCCCCGCTGGCGGAGCTGCCCGTGAAGGTGGCGGGCGGCAAGATCGTGGCGGGTCCGGAAGCCTGACCGGGCCGCACTGCCGGTCCTGCTCCGGTCACTGCCGGTCCCTACCTCCCCCTCGTTCACTGCCGGTCCCACCCCATCCCGATGTTCACTGCCAGTCCCACCCCATCCCGATGAGCCCGGCCCGCACCTGGGGCTCCACCAGGTGCACCGAGCGGTGGCTGCCGCTCAGCGTCAGCTCCTGGCGTCCGAGGCGCGGGGCTGCCGCCGAGTGCTGGGTGAAGCGGTGGCAGCGTACGGGGAGCGCGTTCTCGGCGAACCTGACCTGGAGCGCGTACTGGCCGCCGGCGAAGCTGAAGCTGCGTACGTACTCGGTGCTCGTGCCGGCCGTGCCGTCCTCGAAGCCGTAACAGAACAGATGGGTGTCGCCCGCCCGCAGCCGCGCGTCGAACAGGAGCTCCGCGACCAGGACGCCGGTGTCGTGGTGCCAGCGGACGCGGCCGGTGCGGCAGTTCTCCAGGGCGCGCACCTCCACGTTTTCCGGGGCGGAACCGGGGTCGCCGTGGTGGATGGCCAGGTAGCGGTCGATGCCGTCCTTGTGGGCACGTACGACGTGCTGGGAGTCGCGTCCCAGGAGTTCGCGGTGTGCGCCGATACGGACGCGCTCGTGGTGGCCGACGGTGTGCAGACCGCCGTCCCGCGGTGCCTCCAGGTCGGCGAGCAGTGACTGAAGGACGTCGGACGCCTCCACCAGGGAGCGGTACGAGCGGGCGGCGGGCCGCTCCGCGTCCGGTCGCTCGTCGTCCTTGGCGAGCAGCCGGATCAGGGACTCCTCGGGGAGTCGCAGTATCTCCTCCAGGGCGCGTACGGCACGCAGCGACTCGGCGCGCTGAGGGCGCCGCGCGCCCTGCTGCCAGTAGCTCAGGCTGGTCACGCCGACCTGGACGCCCGCCCGCGCCAGGTGGTGGCGGACGCGCTGCAGGGGCAGCCGCCGGGCGGCGATGGCGGCCCGCAGGGCGACGTGGAACGGCCCGGTGCGCAGGGCGGTGGCCAGGTCCTCCGCGCGGCTGTCCGCAGGCGCGGCGGAAGGAGGGACCGGCACAGAAGCCGGGGGAGTGGCAGGAGGGGAAGCCGGGAGAGCCGGGAGAGCCGGGAGAGAGGGAGAGGCGACGGGGGATGCGTGGGGGGAGGCGTACCGCACCGCAGGTCCTTTCTGTGAACGTTCACTGCGGCCGCACGGGTGTACGCCCCGGTCGGGGCGGGCGGCCAGGTGGGCGCAGGGCCGGTGTTCACACGGATACGCCGCCGTTCACGCTGCATGTTCCTCCCGCATTGAAGCGTGTTGACCTGCACCGGACAACACTTGATGCTCAATCGCAGCGTCCGGACGCGCTCCTCCACCTCTCACCCCCCCTTGCTCGGGAGGAACGCGATGCACCCAAGAAACAGCGGAACCAGCCGTCGCAGACGGATCTCCGCGCTCACCGCCGCCGCGGCGGCCTTCCTCGCCGTACCGGCGGCCACCGCCGTTGCCGCGCCCCACGAGACGCCGTCCCCCCACGGCACGTCGTCCCTCCCCGCCCCGTCCGCCGACGCTCCGGCCGCCTCGGGAGCGGCCGGCAAGTCGGCCCTGGCGGCCAAGCGCCTGAACATCACCATGCAGGCGCAGCAGAAGAACAACTGGTGCTGGGCGGCGGCGGGCAACACCATCGCCACCTTCTACGGCAGGAACTACAGCCAGAACCAGTTCTGCAACGCCGCCTTCGGCCGCAGCCAGAACACCGAGTGCCCCAACAACCAGGCCAACCTGGGCAACGTGCAGAACGCCCTGGCCTGGGCGGGCATCAGCCGTGGCTCGTACATCGGCGACTGGCTGCGCTACTCCGCCGTGCAGACGGAGATCAACGCGGGCCGTCCGATCGAGACCCGCATCCTGTGGTCCAACGGCGGCGGCCACATGCACACCATCTACGGCTACGACACGGCCAACAGCTGGGTGTACTGGGGCGACCCCTGGCCCTCCAGCGACCGCTACAACTGGGCCTCCCACAACTGGTACGTGAACAACAACACCTTCTCCTGGACCCACTCGCTGTACCGGATAGGGGCGTGAACGCGATGACCCGTCACGACACCCGCACCGGCCACGTCCTGAAGGCCACACTCGCCGGGACGGCCGCCGCGCTGCTCCTCGGCCTCGCCGCGCCGCACGCCACGGCCGACTCGGGCCCGGCCGCGCAGCCCGCACCGCCCGCGCCCGGCGCGCCCTCGGAGGCCTCCCGCGACGCCGCCCACGAAGCGGCCGAGGCCCCGAAGACCCTGGACACGCTCGCCCGCTTCTTCGCCCGCGAGGGAGCCGTCACCAAGGGGGCGGCCGACCCGCGCGTGCAGGGCGACAAGGCCGTGCCCGTCTACTACTTGTCGCCGGACTTCGTCGCGGGCAAGAAGAAGGCGCCCATCGCACGGATGGAGTTCCTCGCCAGCAAGGCGGTGTCGGCCGACGGCCAGGAGGCCTCCCTGTGGTCCGTCCGGCAGGGCGGCTCCTGGGAGATCGTGAACATCGCCACCGGGGACGACGAGACCCACTACGCGCGCGTGGGTGCCGACAAGCTCCCCGGAGGCACCGTCTTCCACGAGCCGCAGATCAACGCCTGGTACGTCACCAAGGGTGCCCGCGTCCTGCCGCTCGACGAGGAGGCCCGGCGGGCGGTCGGCGCGCGGGGCACGACCACCGCCGCCTACCAGGAGCGCGTGCACAAGGAGTACGGCGACAAGCTGCCGGGGTCCGCGTACGCGAAGTCCGGACAGGCGGGCGGGTTCGGTCCGGACTCCGCGGACGCGCCGGCCAAGGCCGGGGGCGCGCAGGCCAAGGCCGAGGGCACGGCGTCCGCCGCCGGGTCCGACGGGGCGGTGGCCGTCGCCTCCTCCGTGGCCGGGGCGGGGGCGCTGGTCGCGCTCGCTCTGTCGGGGGTCGCGGTTGTCCGGCGGCGGGGGCGTCGTCTGGGCTGAGCCGGCCACGGCCCTCGGCCGTGACGTTCCCCACCCGTCCGCCCTCCCGGGGCGGGCGGGTGGCCGACGGCCAGTGGGCTTCGCGACTGACTGTCACCGCTCGCCAGTAGGCTGTCCGACATGGCCGACCCTTCCAGCTACCGCCCCAAGCCGGGGCAGATCCCCGACTCGCCGGGGGTCTACAAGTTCCGTGACGAGCACCGCCGGGTGATCTACGTCGGGAAGGCCAAGAGCCTGCGCCAGCGGCTCGCGAGCTACTTCCAGGACCTGGCGAACCTGCACCCCCGCACGGCGACGATGGTCACCACCGCCGCCTCGGTGGAGTGGACCGTCGTCGCCACGGAGACCGCGGCGCTCCAGCTGGAGTACACCTGGATCAAGGAGTACGACCCGCGGTTCAACGTGAAGTACCGCGACGACAAGAGCTATCCGTACCTCGCGGTGACGATGAACGAGGAATTCCCGCGCGTGCAGGTGATGCGCGGTCAGAAGAAGAAGGGCGTGCGCTACTTCGGTCCGTACGGCCACGCCTGGGCGATCCGGGACACGGTGGACCTGCTCCTGCGCGTCTTCCCCGTCCGCACGTGCTCCGCGGGCGTCTTCAAGAACGCCGCCCGCACCGGCCGCCCCTGCCTCCTCGGCTACATCGGCAAGTGCTCGGCGCCCTGCGTCGAGCGCGTCTCCCCCGAGGAGCACCGCGAACTGGCCGAGGACTTCTGCGAGTTCATGACCGGCCGCACGGGCACGTACATCCGACGCCTCGAACACCGGATGACGGAAGCCGCCGAGGACATGGAGTACGAGCGCGCGGCGCGGCTCCGCGACGACATAGAGGCCCTCAGGAAGGCGATGGAGAAGAGCGCCGTCGTCCTCGCCGACGCCACCGACGCCGACCTGATCGCGGTCGCCGAGGACGATCTCGAAGCCGCCGTCCAGATCTTCCACGTACGCGGCGGACGCGTGCGCGGCCAGCGCGGCTGGGTCACCGACAAGGTCGAGGCGGTCACCACGGCCGACCTCGTCGAGCACGCGCTGCAGCAGCTCTACGGCGAGGAGACGGGCGACGCCGTCCCCAAGGAGGTCCTCGTCCCCGCGCTGCCCGACCCCGTGGAGCCCGTCCAGGACTGGCTCACCCAGCGCCGCGGGTCGAACGTGTCGCTGCGCGTCCCCCAGCGCGGCGACAAGAAGGCGCTCATGGAGACCGTCGCGCGCAACGCCCAGCAGTCCCTCGCCCTGCACAAGACCAAGCGCGCCTCCGACCTGACGACCCGCTCCCGCGCCCTGGAGGAGATCGCGGCGGCCCTGGACCTCGACAGCGCCCCCCTGCGCGTCGAGTGCTACGACATCTCGCACCTCCAGGGCGACGACGTCGTGGCCTCCATGGTCGTCTTCGAGGACGGCCTCGCCCGCAAGAGCGAGTACCGCCGCTTCCAGATCAAGGGCTTCGAGGGGCAGGACGACGTCCGGTCCATGCACGAAGTGATCACCCGACGCTTCCGGCGCTATCTGGTCGAGAAGGAGAAGAACGGGGAGTGGACCTCCGAGGAGGTGCAGGAGAGCCTCACCGAGGAGGACGGGCGGCCCAAGAAGTTCGCGTATCCGCCGCAGCTCGTCGTCGTGGACGGCGGCCAGCCGCAGGTCGCCGCCGCCCAGCGCGCCCTGGACGAGCTCGGCATCGACGACATCGCCGTCTGCGGCCTCGCCAAGCGTCTCGAAGAGGTCTGGGTGCCCGGCGAGGACGACCCGGTGATCCTGCCGCGCACCAGCGAGGGTCTCTACCTCCTGCAACGGGTGCGGGACGAGGCACACCGCTTCGCGATCTCCTACCAGCGGACAAAGCGGAGCAAGCGCTTCAGGTCGAGCCCGCTGGACGACGTGCCCGGCCTCGGCGACGCCCGCAAGCAGACGCTGATCAAGCACTTCGGTTCGGTGAAGAAACTCCGGTCGGCGACCCTCGACCAGATCTGCGAGGTGCCCGGCATAGGCCGCAAGACGGCCGAGTCCATCCTGGCGGCCTTCGCCCGAGCGGAACCGGCGGCACCCGCCGTGAACACCGCCACCGGAGAGATCATGGAAGACGAGCAGGACCACACGGGTCCCGCACCCGCGGGTCAGGCATCGGCGGATCCGGAGTCCGAGGGCCCTGAATCCGCGGCCCCCGAGCCTGCGGGCCGTGAATCCGCAGGTCCCGAGCCCACGGGTCCCGCACCCACGGCTCCCGACTCCGCGGCTCCCGAGCCCGAGGACCCTGAACCCGCGGGCCCCGGGTCCACGGCTCCCGCACCCGCGGATCCCGCGCCCACAGGCCCCACGCCCGTGAATCCCACCCGCGCGGGTGACGTGCACGACGGCGAGTCCGCCGCGGGTGCGGGAGACTCGCACGACGGGGCGGGGACCGGTTCACACCGCGCCCCGAGCAACGGCTAGGGCGCCCACGCGCGTGGGCGCCGCACACGGACGACGGGGGATGGAGACATGAGCGAGCACGACGAAGACGGAGCGCAAGTGAGTACGGGCACGACCATCGAACCGGGCGAGGCGGCGGAAGCGGCCATCCCCGAGCTGGTGATCATCTCCGGGATGTCGGGCGCGGGCCGCTCCACGGCGGCCAAGTGCCTGGAGGACCTCGGCTGGTTCGTCGTGGACAACCTGCCGCCCGCGCTGATCCCCACCATGGTGGAGCTCGGCGCCCGGTCCCAGGGCAATGTCGCGCGCATCGCGGTCGTCGTCGACGTCCGCGGTCGGCGCTTCTTCGACAACCTGCGCCAGTCCCTCGCGGACCTGGAGTCCAAGCACGTCACCCGGCGCATCGTCTTCCTGGAGTCCTCGGACGACGCCCTGGTGCGCCGCTTCGAGTCGGTGCGCCGCCCGCATCCGCTCCAGGGCGACGGCCGCATCGTCGACGGCATCGCGGCCGAGCGGGAACTCCTGCGCGAGCTGCGCGGCGACGCCGACCTGGTCATCGACACCTCCAGCCTGAACGTGCACGAGCTGCGCGCCAAGATGGACGCCCAGTTCGCGGGCGACGAGGAGCCGGAGCTGCGGGCCACGGTCATGTCCTTCGGCTTCAAGTACGGCCTGCCGGTCGACGCCGACCTGGTCGTGGACATGCGCTTCCTGCCCAACCCGCACTGGGTGCCCGAGCTGCGCCCGTACACCGGACTCAACGAGGAGGTGTCGGCGTACGTCTTCAACCAGCCCGGCGCCAAGGAGTTCCTCGACCGCTACACCGAACTGCTCCAGCTGATCGCCGCGGGCTACCGCCGCGAGGGCAAGCGGTACGTGACCATCGCCGTGGGCTGTACGGGCGGCAAGCACCGCTCCGTCGCCACGTCCGAGAAGCTGGCCGCCCGCCTGACGGCCGCCGGGATCGAGACCGTCCTCGTCCACCGGGACATGGGGCGCGAATGAAGCCCAACCGCCGGGTGCTCCGCCTGAACCGCACCGGCCGCAAGCGGGGCGCCCAGCCCAAGGTCGTCGCCCTCGGCGGCGGCATGGGCCTGTCCGCCTCGCTCGCCGCGCTGCGCCGCATCACCGGCGACCTCACCGCAGTGGTGACGGTCGCCGACGACGGCGGCTCCAGCGGGCGGCTGCGCGCCGAGCTCGGGGTGCTGCCGCCCGGCGACCTGCGCAAGGCCCTCGCCGCGCTCTGCGGCGACGACGACTGGGGCCAGACGTGGGCGCGCGTCATCCAGCACCGCTTCCAGTCCCGCGGCGACCTGCACGAGCACGCCGTCGGCAATCTGCTGATCGTCGCCCTGTGGGAGCAGCTCGGCGACCATGTCCAGGCCCTGGACCTGGTCGGCAGGCTGCTCGGCGCGCAGGGCCGGGTGCTGCCCATGTCCGCGGTGCCGCTGGAGCTCCAGGCGCTGGTCAGGGGCCACGACCCGGACCGGCCCGACGACGTGGACACCGTCCGCGGCCAGGCCACGGTCGCGCTCACCCCGGGCGAGGTGCAGTCGGTGCACGTCGTCCCGCAGGACCCGCCGGCCGTCCCGGAGGCCGTGGAGGCCGTCCTGGACGCCGACTGGGTGGTTCTCGGCCCCGGATCCTGGTTCTCCTCCGTGATCCCGCACCTGCTCGTGCCCGAGCTGCTCGACGCGCTCACGGAGACCAAGGCCCGCCGGGTGCTCTCCCTGAACCTCGCGCCGCAGCCCGGAGAAACCGAGGGGTTCTCTCCGCAGCGTCATTTGGAGGTTTTGGCCCGACACGCCCCTAAACTCGCCCTGGACGTGGTGCTGGCCGACGAGGCCGCCGTGCCCGACCGTGGATCCCTCACCGAAGCCGCCAAGCGGTTCGGCGCCACGGTGGAGCTGGCGCCGGTGGCCCGGCAGGACGGCAGCCCCAAGCACGACCCGGAGCTGCTGGCCGCCGCGTACGACCGTATTTTTCGGATGCATGGAAGGATCGGCCCATGGCGATGACGGCAGCGGTGAAGGACGAGATCTCCCGGCTCCCCGTCACCCGGACCTGCTGCAGAAAAGCAGAGGTCTCGGCGATCCTGCGGTTCGCAGGCGGCCTGCACCTGGTGAGCGGCCGCATCGTGATCGAGGCGGAGCTGGACACGGCGATGGCGGCCCGGCGGCTCAAGCGGGACATCCTGGAGATCTTCGGGCACGGTTCGGAGCTGATCGTGATGGCTCCGGGCGGCCTGCGCCGCGGCTCGCGCTACGTCGTACGGGTGGTCGCGGGCGGTGACCAGCTGGCCCGCCAGACCGGTCTGGTGGACGGCCGCGGCCGTCCCATCCGCGGTCTGCCGCCGCAGGTGGTGTCGGGGGCCACCTGTGACGCGGAGGCCGCCTGGCGCGGCGCGTTCCTCGCGCACGGCTCGCTGACCGAGCCCGGCCGCTCCTCCTCCCTGGAGGTGACCTGCCCGGGTCCCGAGGCGGCGCTCGCCCTGGTGGGCGCGGCCCGGCGGCTGCAGATCGCCGCGAAGGCCCGTGAGGTGCGCGGGGTGGACCGGGTCGTCGTCCGGGACGGGGACGCGATCGGTGCCCTGCTCACCCGGCTCGGCGCCCATGAGTCGGTGCTCGCCTGGGAGGAGCGGCGGATGCGCCGCGAGGTCCGGGCCACCGCCAACCGCCTGGCCAACTTCGACGACGCCAACCTGCGCCGCTCGGCCCGCGCCGCCGTCGCCGCGGGCGCCCGGGTGCAGCGCGCCCTGGAGATCCTCGCCGACGAGGTGCCCGAGCACCTGGCGGCCGCGGGCCGGCTGCGCATGGAGCACAAGCAGGCCTCCCTGGAGGAGCTGGGCGCGCTCGCCGACCCGCCGCTGACCAAGGACGCCGTGGCCGGGCGCATCCGGCGCCTGCTCGCCATGGCCGACAAGCGGGCGCAGGACCTGGGCATTCCGGGGACGGAGTCCAATCTGAGCGACGAGCTCGCCGACAACATGGTGGTCTGACACCCCCGCGTGCCGGGCCGACCCTCCCGCATCCCAGAAACCGCCGGTGCCCCACGGGCCCCGGCGGTTTCTTCGTCGCCCCCGGGCTCCGCCCGTCCCGCCCCACGAACCGGCCACCCGACGTATTGACATGATCATGAAGGGTGACAAGCCTGGCGTTCGCGCACAACCGTGCCGGACAACTGCAAGGGGGGCTCATGAGACGAAGAGCGCGCGCGAGATCGATCCTCGCCGCCGGCGCACTGCTCGTCGGCGGACTCGTCGCCGCACCGCACGCCCAGGCGAGCGACCCGGCGAAGGCCGCGGCCGCCGGTGACGACGCCGTGCGGGTCTACCGCGCCGAGGTCACCGAGAAGCAGATCCCGATCCTGGTCGCGGCGGGCCAGGACGCACACGAACTCGCCGGGCAGGCGCCCGAGCACGGCACCGGCCGTGTCGAGCTGTATCTGACGAAGGCCCAGGCCGAGAAGATCGAGCGCCGGGGCATCGCGCTGAAGGAGCACAAGGTCTCCGCGGCGGCCGCGAAACGGGTCGAGGCCGCGGGGGACGGCGTCTACCGGCCGTACAGCGGCAAGGGCGGCCTCCAGGAGGAGATCGTCAAGACCGCGCAGGCCCACCCCGGCATCACCAAGGTCGTCTCGATCGGCAAGACGCTCCAGGGCAAGGACATCCTCGCGCTGAAGCTCACCAAGGGCGCCCAGAAGTCCAAGGACGGCTCCAAGCCCGCCACGCTGTACATGTCCAACCAGCACGCGCGTGAGTGGATCACCCCGGAGATGACCCGCCGCCTGCTGCACCACTACGTGGACAACTACGGCAAGGACAAGCGCGTCACCAGGCTCGTGAACTCCACCGAGCTGTGGTTCGTGCTCTCCGCCAACCCGGACGGCTACGACTTCACGCACGCCGCCGACGGCGAGCGGCAGTGGCGCAAGAACCTCCGCGACATCGACGGCGACGGCCGGATCGCCGCGGGCGACGGCGTGGACCTCAACCGCAACTTCGCCTACAAGTGGGGCTACGACAACGAGGGTTCGTCCCCGAACCCCTCCTCGGAGACCTACCGCGGCACCGGCGCGATGTCCGAGCCCGAGACGAAGGCGATCGACCGCTTCCAGAAGCGCATCGGCTTCACGTACGGGATCAACTACCACTCGGCTGCCGAACTGATCCTCTACGGAGTGGGCTGGCAGGTCGCCACGCCCACCCCCGACGACGTGCTCTACAAGGCACTCGCCGGCACCCCCGAGAAGCCCGCGATCCCCGGCTACCACCCGCAGGTCTCCTCCGAGCTCTACACCACCAACGGCGAGGCCGACGGCCACGCGGGCAACGTCAACGGCATCGCGATGTTCACCCCGGAGATGTCCACCTGCCAGACCGCGTCGAACGTCGACCCCGACGACGCCTGGAAGCCCGAGGACTGCGCGTCCATCTTCACCTTCCCCGACGACGAGAAGCTGATCCAGCAGGAGTTCGCGAAGAACGTCCCCTTCGCGCTCGCCGTCGCCGAGACCGCACTCCACCCCGACCAGCCGGTCTCCGTCACCGGCATCGACGCCCCCGACTTCACCCCCGACTCCTTCACCACCTCCTACGCGCGCGGCGGTGACCAGGAGGTCGCCGTCACCGCCCGCAGGTCCGTACGCGACAAGGAGCTCCGCTACCGCGTCGACGGCGGCCGGACACAGAGCGGGGAACTCAAGCGCTGGAAGGGCGGCGAGACCTACGGCGGCGAGGACAACCTGTACTTCGACCAGTACCGCGCCGAGATCGAGGGCGCCCGCGCGGGCGACGAGGTCGAGGTGTGGTTCACCGGCCGCGCCAAGAAGGGCCGCACCGAGAGCCCGCACTTCACGTACACCGTCGCCGAACGGCCCAGGGCGGACACGCTCGTCGTCGCCGAGGAGGGCGCCAAGGCCACCCAGCTTCAGAAGTACGTCGACGCCGTCAAGGCGAACGGCCGGACGGCCGCCGTCTGGGACGTCGCCGAGCAGGGCGTCCCGCACCCCCTCGGCGTCCTCGCGCACTTCCGCGCGGTCGTGCACTACACCGGCGACCCCGTGCCCGGGGCACCCACCCAGCTGGCCCTGCGCGCCTACCTCAACGAGGGCGGCAAGCTCATCGAGTCCGGCGAGCGGGCCGGCGGCAACGTCAACCTCGGCGAGGCCCTGACCGACGACTTCGCGCAGTACTACCTGGGCGCCTACGAACGCCTCACCGCGCCCGGCGCGACGAGCTTCGAGGGCAGCGGCGCGCTCGCCGGGACCGGGGGCGCGCTCGGCGCCGCCGACGGGAACCCGCCCGACAAGGCGGGCCGCTTCACCGTCACCTCCGACAATCTGCCCGCCAAGGACTTCCCGCAGTTCAAGAGCGCGGCGGCGGGCTCCTACCCGGGCCTGACCAACCCGTACGCGCCGTACGAGGGACAGGGCATGGCCTCCGCGACGCACGCCGACCGGGACTACAAGCGGCTCACCCGCACCTTCGACCTGACCGGCGTCACGGCGGCCGACGCGCCGGAGCTGCGCGTCGCGCTGAACTGGAGCATGGAGTCCGGCTTCGACCACGGGCTCCTCGAAGCGCACACCGCGGGCGCCGACGACTGGACCACGCTGGCGGACCGCAACGGCGGCTCGTCCGCCACCGTGCCCGCCCAGTGCGCGGCCGGCTTCTTCATCAACGCCCACCCGTTCCTGCGCCACTACCTGACGCGCACCGCGACGAGTTGCGCGGCGAGCGGCACCAGCGGCGCCTGGAACAGCTTCACCGGCTCCTCCGGGGGCTGGAAGCAGGCCTCCTTCGACCTCAGCGCGTACGCGGGCAAGAAGGTCGAGGTGTCGCTCAGCTCGGTCACCGACCCCTCCGACGGCGGCAGGGGCCTCTTCGCCGACAACGCCCGACTGGTCGTCGGCGGCACCGCGACCGAGACCGAGGGGTTCGAGACGACGCTCGGCTCCTGGGCCGTCGCGCCGCCCCCGGCCGGGAGCCCCAATATCACAGGTGACTGGGTGCGCACCGGCGAGCTCTACAAGCCCTACGCGGCCGTCACGGCGCGTGACAGCGTGCTGCTCGGCTTCGGGTTCGAGCACGTGGCCGGAAACGCCGAGAGGGCCGCTCTTATGGGCGCTGCCCTGACACATCTGCGCAGCTGACACAGCGTAATCAGAACCAGGGTCCCGGTGGCCCGTACCCCTACCGAGGGGTACGGGCCATCGAGCCGTTTCCGGCCCCGCTCGATGTCACCTATGAGGCTTCAGAGAGGTAGGGTCGGAGGCGGTCGGGGACATCCCATACATCTCGCCGGCGTCTCAGACCGGCGTACCAACGAGGAGATCGGTTCGTGACGATCCGCGTAGGCATCAACGGCTTCGGCCGCATCGGGCGCAACTACTTCCGCGCGCTGCTCGAGCAGGGTGCGGACATCGAGATCGTGGCTGTCAACGACCTGGGTGACACCGCCACGACGGCGCACCTGCTCAAGTACGACACGATCCTGGGCCGCCTCAAGGCCGAGGTGTCGCACACCGAGGACACCATCACCGTCGACGGCCACACCATCAAGGTGCTGTCCGAGCGCAACCCCGCCGACATCCCGTGGGGCGACCTCGGCGTCGACGTCGTGATCGAGTCCACCGGCATCTTCACCAAGCGCGACGACGCCGCGAAGCACCTCGCGGGTGGCGCGAAGAAGGTCCTCATCTCGGCTCCGGCCAAGGACGAGGACATCACCATCGTGATGGGCGTCAACCAGGACAAGTACGACGCGGCGAACCACCACGTCATCTCCAACGCCTCCTGCACCACCAACTGTGTGGCGCCGATGGCCAAGGTCCTCGACGAGAACTTCGGCATCGTCAAGGGCCTGATGACGACGGTGCACGCGTACACCAACGACCAGCGCATCCTGGACTTCCCGCACAAGGACCTGCGTCGCGCCCGCGCGGCCGCCGAGAACATCATCCCGACCACGACGGGCGCCGCGAAGGCCACCGCCCTGGTCCTGCCGCAGCTCAAGGGCAAGCTCGACGGCATCGCGATGCGCGTCCCGGTCCCGACGGGCTCGGCCACCGACCTGGTCGTGGAGCTTCAGCGCGAGGTCACCAAGGACGAGGTCAACGCCGCGTTCAAGAAGGCCGCCGACGACGGCGACCTCAAGGGCATCCTGTACTACACCGAGGACCCGATTGTGTCCTCGGACATCGTCAGCGACCCGGCGTCCTGCACCTTCGACTCCTCCCTGACCATGGTCCAGGAGGGCAAGTCGGTGAAGATCCTCGGCTGGTACGACAACGAGTGGGGCTACTCCAACCGCCTCGTCGACCTCACGGTCTTCGTCGGCGGTCAGCTCTAAGCGGTCCCCGTCTCAGAGCCAGGCATCCCGATGTGAGCACAGGGTCCGGACAGCGCGAGGTGGCGCGGTTCGGACCCTGTGGTGCGTGAGCCCCTCTCCAGAAGTCCGAGCCACGGAGTCCTATTACATGAAGACGATCGACGAACTTCTCGCCGACGGTGTCGCAGGCAAGCGGGTCTTCGTCCGCGCCGACCTCAACGTGCCGCTCGACGGCACGACCATCACCGACGACGGCCGCATCCGCGCGGTCGTGCCCACCGTCAAGGCGCTGGCCGACGCGGGCGCCCGCGTGGTCGTCGCCTCGCACCTGGGCCGCCCCAAGGGCGCCCCGGACCCGGCGTTCTCGCTGGCCCCGGCCGCCGCCCGGCTCGGTGAGCTCCTCGGGGCCGAGGTCCGCTTCGCCACCGACACCGTGGGGGACTCGGCCAGGGCCACCGCCGCGGGCCTCGCCGACGGCCAGGTCGCCGTCGTCGAGAACCTGCGTTTCAACGCCGGTGAGACGGCCAAGGACGACGCCGAGCGCGGTGCCTTCGCCGATCAGCTCGCCGAACTGGCCGATGTCTACGTGGGCGACGGCTTCGGCGCCGTGCACCGCAAGCACGCCTCGGTGTTCGACCTGCCGGCCCGGCTGCCGCACTACGCCGGGCACCTGATCAGCACCGAGGTCGGTGTCCTGAAGAAGCTCACCGAGGACGTCAAGAGGCCGTACGCGGTCGTTCTCGGCGGCGCCAAGGTCTCCGACAAGCTCGGTGTCATCGAGCACCTCCTGGAGAAGGCCGACCGCATCCTGATCGGCGGCGGCATGGCGTACACCTTCCTGAAGGCGCAGGGCCACGAGGTCGGCATCTCGCTCCTCCAGGAGGACCAGATCCCTGCCGTGCAGGGCTACTTGAAGCGCGCCGAGGAGCGGGGCGTCGAGTTCGTCCTGCCGACGGACGTCCTGGTCGCCGGTGAGTTCCCGGACCTGAGGACGAAGGCCCCGGCCAACCCGACCACGGTCGCCGCGGACGCCATCCCGGCCGACCAGGAGGGCCTCGACATCGGCCCCGAGACCCGCAAGCTCTACGCCTCCAAGCTCGCCGACGCGGCCACCGTCTTCTGGAACGGCCCCATGGGCGTCTTCGAGCACCCCGACTACGCCGAGGGCACCAAGGCGGTCGCCCAGGCACTTCTGGACTCCTCGGCCTTCACGGTCGTCGGCGGCGGCGACTCCGCCGCGGCCGTGCGCACCCTGGGCTTCGACGAGAACGCATTCGGCCACATCTCGACCGGTGGCGGCGCCTCCCTCGAATACCTCGAGGGCAAGACGCTCCCCGGCCTCGCCGCACTGGAGAACTGACACCCCTCATGACGAATCAGACCGCTCGCACGCCGCTGATGGCGGGCAACTGGAAGATGAACCTCAACCACCTCGAGGCCATCGCGCACGTCCAGAAGCTCGCTTTCGCGCTGGCCGACAAGGACTACGAGGCCGTCGAGGTCGCCGTCCTGCCGCCCTTCACCGACCTGCGCTCCGTGCAGACCCTGGTCGACGGCGACAAGCTGAAGATCAAGTACGGCGCCCAGGACATCTCGGCCCAGGACTCCGGGGCCTACACCGGCGAGATCTCGGGCCCGATGCTCGCCAAGCTGAAGTGCTCCTACGTGGCCGTCGGCCACTCCGAGCGCCGCCAGTACCACAACGAGACCGACGAGATCTGCAACGCCAAGGTCAAGGCCGCCTTCAAGCACGGCATCACGCCGATCCTGTGCATCGGCGAGGGCCTGGACATCCGCAAGGCGGGCCAGCAGGTCCAGTACACGCTCACCCAGCTCGACGGCGGCCTCAAGGACGTCCCCGCCGAGCAGGCCGAGTCCATCGTGATCGCCTACGAGCCGGTGTGGGCCATCGGCACCGGTGAGGTCGCGACCCCCGAGGACGCGCAGGAGGTCTGCGGCGCGATCCGCCGCCGTCTCGCCGAGCTGTACTCGCAGGAACTGGCCGACAAGGTCCGCATCCAGTACGGCGGCTCCGTGAAGGCGAAGAACGTCGCCGACATCATGGCGCAGCGTGACGTCGACGGTGCCCTGGTGGGCGGTGCGGCGCTCGACGCCGACGAGTTCGTCAAGATCGTTCGCTTCGGCGACCAGTGACGTCACCAGTGAGTATGCGCTAGCGGCGATACGTCGTACTCTTGCGGGGTCCGAGGCTTGCATTCTGAGTGTTCCGCACTCACGAAAGAGCTTCGGGCCCCGTCGTCGATTCAGATCCGAGGAAGTTGGTCCAGCCGTGGTTATGGGGTTCTCGATCGCCCTGATCGTCTTCAGCCTGCTGCTGATGCTGCTGGTGCTGATGCACAAGGGCAAGGGCGGCGGCCTTTCCGACATGTTCGGTGGCGGAATGCAGTCGTCCGTCGGCGGCTCCTCGGTCGCCGAGCGCAACCTCGACCGGATCACGGTCGTGGTCGGACTGCTGTGGTTCGCGAGCATCGTCGTGCTCGGCATCCTGATGAAGGTCAACAACTGACAGCTGACGTGGGCCGCTTGCCAATTCGGCGGCGGTTTGGTTCGCTGTCCCGCTCATAGCCCCATGTTCAGTACGCGCCCCCGTGCGCGGCTTATCATGGGGCTTGCGTGTCGGGGTGGGGTGTAACTCCCAACACTGGACGCGCGTTGGGCCTTACGTAGACTGAGGCGCCCGCAGCGGAGCCGGCAGTCGACCCCGCGGCGCAGCCGCCGTTCGACACAGGCAGCACCATCACGCAGGGAGTTACGACCGTGGCAAGTGGCAACGCGATCCGGGGAAGCCGGGTCGGGGCGGGGCCGATGGGCGAGGCCGAGCGCGGTGAGTCCGCGCCGCGACTGCGCATCTCCTTCTGGTGCTCCAACGGGCACGAGACGCAGCCGAGCTTCGCCAGCGACGCGCAGGTCCCCGACACCTGGGACTGCCCCCGCTGCGGCTTTCCGGCAGGCCAGGACCGGGACAACCCCCCGGACCCGCCGCGCACCGAGCCGTACAAGACCCATCTCGCCTACGTCCGCGAGCGGCGCAGCGACGCGGACGGCGAGGCCATCCTCGCGGAGGCGCTCGCCAAACTGCGGGGCGAGATCTGAGACGTCAACCGGCCGGACACCGAGAGGTGCCCGGCCGGAGCTGTATCTCCTCCCTGAGTTCCGCGCCCTCAGCGCCCTCAGTTCCGCGCCTTGAGTCCCGCACCTTGAGTGTCAGTGGCTACCTCTACGGTGGGTCCAGGTTCGGCGGATCATCATCGGTCCGGGCTGTGAACCACGGGGCTCGAAGGGGGAGTTGTGACGGCTGTTGTCGAGACGCCGGACACGGGCACGCGCAGCGTCGCCTGGCGCGGCGGCTTCGGACGGCTGTGGGGCGCCGCCGTCCTGTCCAGCTTCGGCGACGCGCTCCGCAAGGCCGCCCTGCCCCTGCTCGCCGCGTCCCTCACGGACGACCCGCTGCTCATCGCCTCCGTCACCGCCTGCGGATATCTGCCCTGGGTCGCCTTCGGCCTGCTCGGCGGCGCCGTCGCCGACCGGGTGGACCAGCGGCGCGCCATGTGGATGGTGGACGTGGTGCGCGGCGTGCTCGTGGCCGCCTTCGCGGTGGCCGTCGCCCTCGGCCACGCCACGATCGGGCTGCTCATCGCCCTGGCCCTGCTGCTCACGACCCTCCAGACCCTGTTCGACAACGCCGCCACGGCCCTGCTTCCCGCCCTCGTGGACCGCGACGCCCTGGGCAGCGCGAACGCCCGGCTGCTCACCGGACAGCAGTTCGCGGGCGGCCTCCTCGCCGCGCCCGCGGTGCCCTTCCTGATGACGGCGGGCCCCGGCCTGCCGTACGCGGCCGACGCGGCGACGTATCTGGTGGCGGCCGCGCTCGTGGCCTCCCTGCGGGTGCCCGTGCCCGAGCGTCCGCCCAGACCGGCGGGGGCCACCCTGCGGTCCGACATCGCCCGCGGCCTGCGCGCCCTGTGGCAGGACCGGGTCCTCAGGGGCCTGTGCGTGGCGACCGCGCTCGGCAACGTCGGCATAGGCGCGCTCATCGCCACCCTCGTCGTCCTCGTCACCCACTGGCTCGACGCGGGCAGCGGCGGATACGCGGCGGCCATAACGGCCTACGCGGCCGGAAGCCTGCTGGGCGGTGCGCTGGCGGGCAGGCTCGCCCGCAGGTTCGGACGCGTCCGCAGCGTGTTCGTCGCCGGAACGGCCCAGATCGCCGCGCTCGTGGCGATGGGGACGGTCCGCGACCTCACGGCGCTCGTCGTGAGCATGACGTTGTTCGGGGCCATGGGGATGGTGTGGAACGTCAGCAGCCACACCCTCATGCAGCAGCGCCCGCCCGCCGCCATGGTCGGCCGCGTCAGCTCGGCGTTCCGCACCCTGGCGGTCGCCGGAGCGCCCCTCGGCGCCGTCCTCGGCGGGGCCGTCGCGGCCCTGTGGGGGCCCAACACGCCGATGCTGCTCGCCGCCGCCCTGTTCGCACTCTCCGTCGTCGCCCTCGCCCCCGTGCTCAAGTCCACCGGCTCCGTGCCCGAGTCCACCGACAGCGGACAGACGACTCGCGGCGCGCGCTGATCAATTAGGTTGGAAGGGCAGCGGGGCGCACGCACGGTACTCAGGTTGCACGAGAGAGAGCTGAAGTCCGAGATGAATGCAGAAGTCCGCACCAGGCTGAATCAGACGCCCGAATGGACGGCGCTGGCCAAGCACAAGGAGCAGCTGGGGGAGGTGCGGCTGCGGGAGCTGTTCGACGCCGACCCCGCGCGCGCGGGAAAGTACACCCTCCAGGTCGGCGACCTGCACCTCGACTACTCCAAGCACCTGGTGACCGACGAGACCCTGGCGCTGCTCAGGGACCTGGCCGCGGCCACGGACGTCTTCGGCCTCCGCGACGCCATGTTCCGCGGCGAGAAGATCAACACCACGGAGGGCCGCGCGGTCCTGCACACCGCGCTGCGCGCCGCCCGCGACACGGTCGTCGAGGTGGACGGCGAGAACGTCGTACCGGCCGTGCACGCCGTGCTCGACAAGATGTCGTCCTTCTCCGACAAGGTCCGCTCGGGCGAGTGGACCGGCCACACCGGCAAGCGCATCAAGAACGTCGTCAACATCGGCATCGGCGGCTCCGACCTCGGTCCGGCGATGGCGTACGAGGCCTTGCGCTCCTTCACGGACCGTGAGCTGACCGTCCGCTTCGTGTCGAACGTCGACGGCGCCGACCTGCACGAGGCGATCCGGGACCTGGACGCCGCGGAGACGCTGTTCATCGTCGCCTCCAAGACGTTCACCACGATCGAGACGATCACGAACGCGACCTCCGCGCGGAACTGGCTGCTCACCGAGTTGCAGGCCGACGAGAGCGCGGTCGCCAAGCACTTCGTGGCGCTGTCGACGAACACGGAGAAGGTCTCCGACTTCGGCATCGACACGGCCAACATGTTCGAGTTCTGGGACTGGGTCGGCGGGCGCTACTCCTACGACTCGGCGATCGGCCTCTCCCTGATGATCGCCATCGGCCCGGACCGCTTCCGCGAGATGCTCGACGGCTTCCGCCTCGTCGACGACCACTTCCGCACGGCGTCCCCCGAGGAGAACGCACCGCTGCTGCTCGGCCTGCTCGGCATCTGGTACGGCAACTTCCACGACGCCCAGTCGCACGCGGTCCTGCCGTACTCGCACTACCTGTCCAAGTTCACGGCCTACCTCCAGCAGCTCGACATGGAGTCCAACGGCAAGTCCGTGGACCGCGACGGCAACCCGGTGCGGTGGCAGACGGGTCCCGTGGTGTGGGGCACCCCGGGCACGAACGGACAGCACGCGTACTACCAGCTCATCCACCAGGGCACCAAGATCATCCCGGCGGACTTCATCGGCTTCGCCGAGCCGGTGGCCGACCTGCGGCCGGGCCTGGTCGCCCAGCACGACCTGCTGATGGCCAACTTCTTCGCGCAGACGCAGGCCCTCGCCTTCGGCAAGACGCCGGACGAGGTCCGCGCCGAGGACGTTCCGGAAGAACTCGTTCCGCACAAGACGTTCCAGGGCAACCACCCGACGACGACGATCCTCGCGAGCGCGCTGACCCCCTCGGTCCTCGGCCAGCTCATCGCGCTCTACGAACACAAGGTCTTCGTGCAGGGCGCCGTCTGGAACATCGACTCCTTCGACCAGTGGGGCGTCGAACTCGGCAAGGTGCTCGCCAAGCGCGTCGAGCCCGCCCTGACGGAGGGCGCGGACGTGCCCGGCCTGGACGCGTCGACGACCGCGCTGGTCGCCAAGTACCGGGAGCTGCGCGGGCGCTGAGCCCCAGGCAGGACGAAGGGCCCCGGACCAGGTGCGGTCCGGGGCCCTTCGTCCTGTGGGCCAGGTCCTGTGGGCCAGGCCGACGCCGTCCTGTGGGTCAGGCCGACGCCGGGGGATACAGATCCCGCGGCAGCTGGGACGCCGCCGCCGCGTCCAGGAGCCACAGCGTGCGCGCCCTGCCGTACGCTCCCGCCGCCGGGGCCTGGACCTCGCCCGCCCCGGACAGCGCGATCGCCGCGGCCTTCGCCTTGTCCTCGCCCGCCGCGAGCAGCCACACCTCGCGGGCCGACCGGATCGCCGGCAGGGTGAGCGAGACGCGCGTGGGCGGCGGCTTGGGCGCGCCGTGGACGCCGACCACCGTGCGCTCGGTCTCCCGCACCGCGGGCGACTCCGGGAAGAGCGAGGCCACATGGGTGTCCGGGCCGACGCCCAGCATCAGGACGTCGAACGTCGGCACCGGCCCGTGGTCCTCGGGGCCCGCCGCCGCAGCGAGTTCGGCCGCGTACGACTCCGCCGCCGCGTCCGCCTCGTAGAGACCGTCGGACGCGGGCATCGGATGCACCCGCGCGGGGTCGAGCGGCACCGAGTCGAGCAGGGCCTCGCGGGCCTGCGTGTGGTTGCGCTCGGGGTCGCCGTCCGGCAGGAACCGCTCGTCGCCCCACCACAGGTCGAGCCGCGACCAGTCCACGGCATCGCGGGCGGGCGCCGCGCTGAGTGCCGCGAGCAGGCCGTTGCCGTTGCGGCCGCCGGTGAGGACCACGGAGGCGGAGCCGCGGGCCGACTGCGCGTCGACGATCCTTGTGATCAGCCGGGCCGCGGCGGCCTGGGCCATCAGCTCCTTGTCGCGGTGCACGACGAGCTGCGGGGCGGTGCTCACTTGGCGGCCGCCTTCTTGGCCGGGGCCTTCGCGGCCGCCTTCTTGGCGGTCCCCGACTTGCTCCCGCCGTCCTTGGCCGCAGAGTCGTCCTCGGCCGACGCGTCCCCTTCGGCGGCCGAACTCCCGGAGGAACCCGAACCGGAATCCGAGGAGGAACCCGAACCGGAATCCGAGGAGGAGCCCGAACCCGCACCCGGATCCGAGGACTCCTTGTCCCGCGAGTCCACCGAAGGCTCCGGAGCGACCGCCTCACCGAGCCGGTCCACGCCGAACTTCAGCGCGGCCGCGTAGGTGTCGTCCGGGTCCAGGCGCCGCAGCTCCTCCGCGATCAGCTCGGACGTCTCACGGCGCTTGAGCGCGACCGCGCGGTCCGGCTGGCCCTGGATCGACAGCGTCGCGAGGGAGCCGTCGGCACGGTCGAGGACGATCGGGCCGCAGTTGGTCTCCATCCGCACGCCCGTCAGGCCGGGGCCCGGCGACAGCGTTCGCTTGACCGGTACGCCCAGGCGCTCCGCGAGCCACATCGCGAGCAGTTCGACGCTCGGGTTGAACTCCTCGCCCTCCACCTGCGCACCGGTGACCTCGCAGGCCACCTGGTCCAGGGCGGCGGCCAGCATCGAGCGCCACGGCGTGATGCGGGTCCACGACAGGTCCGTGTCGCCGGGGTGGTAGGCCTCGGCGCGCGCGGTCAGCTCGTGGATGGGCTGCTCGGCCGCGTAGGTGTCGGTGACGCGGCGCTGGGCCAGGGCGCCGAGCGGGTCCTTGGCCGGGTCGAGCGGGGCGTTCACCGGCCACCACGCCACCACCGGCGCGTCCGGGAGCAGCAGGGGCAGGACCACCGACTGGGCGTGATTGAGCACCTCGCCGTACAGGCGCAGGATCACCGTCTCGCCGGTGCCCGCGTCCGCGCCGACCCGCACCTCGGCGTCGAGGCGCGACGTCGTGCGGTCGCGCGGCGAGCGCGAGACCCGCTTGATGACGACCAGGGTCCGCGAGGGGTGCTCGCGGGAGGCCTCGCTGGCCGCCCGCAGCGCGTCGTACGCGTTCTCCTCGTCGGTGACGATGACGAGGGTGAGCACCATGCCGACGGCCGGTGAGCCGATGGCGCGGCGGCCCTGCACGAGGGCCTTGTTGATCTTGCTGGCCGTGGTGTCCGTCAGGTCGATCTTCATGGCCGGCGCCAGCTCCGTCCGTCTCGTGCGAGCATTTCGTCCGCCTCGACCGGCCCCCAGGTGCCGGCCGGGTACTGCGCCGGCGTGCCGTTCTCGTCCCAGTGCTGCTCGATCGGGTCGAGGATGTTCCAGGACAGCTCGACCTCCTCCGTGCGCGGGAACAGGTTGGCGTCGCCGAGCAGCACGTCCAGGATCAGCCGTTCGTAGGCCTCCGGGCTGGACTCGGTGAAGGACTCGCCGTACGCGAAGTCCATCGACACGTCCCGGATCTCCATCGAGGTGCCCGGCACCTTCGAGCCGAAGCGGACCGTGATGCCCTCGTCCGGCTGGACGCGGATGACGATCGCGTTCTGCCCGAGCTCCTCCGTCGCCGTGTGGTCGAAGGGGGAGTGCGGGGCGCGCTGGAAGACGACCGCGATCTCCGTGACGCGGCGGCCGAGGCGCTTGCCGGTGCGCAGGTAGAAGGGCACGCCCGCCCAGCGGCGGTTGTCGACGCCCAGCTTGATCGCGGCATAGGTGTCGGTCTTCGACTTGGGGTCGATGCCCTCTTCCTGGAGGTAGCCGACCGCCTTCTCGCCGCCCTGCCAGCCCGCCGAGTACTGCCCGCGGACGGTGTCCTTGGACAGGTCCTTGGGCAGCCGCACCGCGCCGAGCACCTTCGCCTTCTCCGCGACCAGCGCGTTGGCGTCGAAGGACGCGGGCTCCTCCATGGCGGTCAGGGCCATGAGCTGGAGCAGGTGGTTCTGGATGACGTCGCGGGCGGCGCCGATGCCGTCGTAGTAGCCGGCCCGGCCGCCGATGCCGATGTCCTCGGCCATCGTGATCTGTACGTGGTCGACGTACGACCGGTTCCAGATCGGCTCGAACATCTGGTTGGCGAAGCGCAGCGCCAGGATGTTCTGGACGGTCTCCTTGCCGAGGTAGTGGTCGATCCGGAACACCTGGTCCGGGGCGAACACCTCGTGCACGATCGCGTTCAGGTCCTTGGCGGACTTCAGGTCGTGACCGAACGGCTTCTCGATGACGGCCCGGCGCCAGGAGCCCTCCGGCGCGTCCGCGAGCTCGTGCTTCTTCAGCTGCTGGACGACCTGCGGGAAGAACTTCGGGGGCACCGAGAGGTAGAAGGCGAAGTTGCCGCCCGTGCCCTGCGCCTTGTCGAGCTCCTGGATGGTGGACTTCAGCTGCTCGAAGGCGGCGTCGTCGTCGAAGTTGCCCTGGACGAAGCGCATCCCCTGGATGAGCTGCTGCCAGACCTCCTCGCGGAACGGCGTGCGCGAGTGCTGCTTGACCGCGTCGTGGACGACCTCGGCGAAGTCCTCGTCCTCCCAGTCGCGGCGGGCGAAACCGATCAGCGAGAAGCCCGGCGGCAGCAGACCCCGGTTGGCGAGGTCATAGACAGCAGGCATCAGCTTTTTACGGGACAAATCGCCCGTGACGCCGAAGATGACGAGGCCCGACGGCCCCGCGATGCGCGGGAGCCGTCGGTCCGCGGCGTCACGAAGCGGGTTGGCTCCATGAACTGCGGTCAAGGTGTCAGCCCTCCGAGGGGGAAAGGCGCTTCAGCTCCGCCTCGGTCGACTTGAGCAGGTCGTTCCAGGACGCCTCGAACTTCTGCACGCCCTCGTCCTCCAGGAGCTGCACGACCTCGTCGTAGGAGATCCCGAGCTTCTCCAGGGACGCGATGTCCGCGCGCGCCTGGTCGTAGGCACCGGCGATGGTGTTGCCGGTGACCGAGCCGTGGTCGGCGACGGCCTCCAGGGTGGCCTCGGGCATGGTGTTCACCGTGCCGGGGGCGACCAGGTCGTCCACGTACAGCGTGTCCTTGTACGCCTTGTCCTTGACGCCGGTCGACGCCCACAGGGGGCGCTGCTTGTTGGCGTGGGCCTTGTCGAGCGCGGCCCAGCGGTCGGAGCCGAAGACCTCCTCGTACGCCTCGTAGGCGAGCCGGGCGTTGGCGAGGGCGGCCTTGCCGCGCGCCGCCTTGGCCTCGTCGGTGCCCAGGGCGTCGATGCGCTTGTCGATCTCGGTGTCCACGCGGGACACGAAGAACGACGCCACCGAGTGGATCTTCGACAGGTCCAGGCCCGCCGCCTTGGCCTTCTCCAGGCCGGCGAGGTAGGCGTCCATGACCTCGCGGTAGCGCTCCAGGGAGAAGATCAGCGTGACGTTGACGCTGATGCCCCGGCCGATGACCTCGGTGATGGCCGGCAGGCCCGCCTTGGTCGCGGGGATCTTGATCAGCGTGTTCGGGCGGTCCACCAGCCACGCGAGCTGCTTGGCCTCGGCGACCGTGGCGCGCGTGTGGTGGGCGAGCCGCGGGTCGACCTCGATCGAGACCCGGCCGTCCTGGCCGTCGGTCGCGTCGAAGACCGGGCGCAGGATGTCGGCGGCGTCACGGACGTCCGCCGTCGTGATCATGCGAATGGCTTCCTCGACCGTGACCTTGCGGGCGGCGAGGTCGGTGAGCTGCGTGTCGTAGCCGTCGCCCTCCGAGATCGCCTTCTGGAAGATCGAGGGGTTGGTCGTGACGCCCACGACGTGCTGCTGGTCGATCAGCTCGGCGAGGTTGCCGGACGTGATCCGCTTGCGCGACAGGTCGTCCAGCCAGATCGCGACGCCTTCGTCGGAGAGGCGCTTGAGTGCGTCTGTCATGGAATTACATCTCCTACTTGGTCGTATATGGGCGTCAGCGCTGAGCGGCGGCGGTCCCATTCAGTGAATCGAGCACAGCCCGCGCCGCCGAGGCCACCGCGTCGGCGGTGAAGCCGAACTCGCGGAACAGCACCTTGGCGTCCGCCGACGCACCGAAGTGCTCCAGCGAGACGATGCGGCCCGCGTCACCGACGAAGCGGTGCCAGGTCAGGCCGATGCCCGCCTCGACCGCGACGCGCGCCTTGACCGACGGCGGCAGCACCGAGTCCCGGTACCCCTGGTCCTGCTCCTCGAACCATTCGACCGACGGCATCGAGACGACGCGCGTCGGGACGCCCGCCGCCTGCAGCTGCTCGCGCGCCTCCACGGCGAGCTGCACCTCGGAGCCGGTACCGATGAGAACGACCTCGGGAGTCGTGTGCTGCCCGGAGGGCCCTTCCGCCTCGAACAGGACGTACCCGCCCTTGGCGGCGTCCTCGTTGCGCTCGTACGTCGGCACGCCCTGACGGGTCAGCGCCAGGCCGTGCGGGGCGCCCTTGCCGAACTCCTTGGTGTGGCGCTTGAGGATCTCGCGCCACGCGACGGCGGTCTCGTTCGCGTCGGCCGGGCGCACGACGTTCAGGCCCGGGATGGCACGCAGCGAGGCCAGGTGCTCGACCGGCTGGTGCGTCGGGCCGTCCTCGCCGAGGCCGACGGAGTCGTGCGTCCACACGTACGTCACCGGCAGGTGCATCAGGGCCGACAGGCGCACGGCGTTGCGCATGTAGTCCGAGAAGACCAGGAACGTGCCGCCGTAGATGCGCGTGTTGCCGTGCAGCGCGATGCCGTTCATCTCCGCGGCCATGGAGTGCTCGCGGATGCCGTAGTGGATCGTACGGCCGTACGGGTCGGCCTCCGGCAGCGGATTGCCCTCCGGCAGGAACGACGACGTCTTGTCGATCGTGGTGTTGTTCGAGCCCGCCAGGTCGGCGGAGCCGCCCCACAGCTCGGGGATCACCGCGCCGAGCGCCTGCAGGACCTTGCCGGACGCGGCCCGCGTCGCGACGCCCTTGCCCGTCTCGAAGACCGGGAGCTTCTCCTCCCAGCCGGCCGGCAGCTCGCCCGCGGCGACACGGTCGAACTCGGCGGCGCGCTCGGGCTGCTGCGTACGCCAGTCGGCGAAGGACTTCGCCCATGTCGCCTTGGCCTCGCTGCCCCGCTCCAGGGCGCCGCGGGTGTGCGCGAGCACCTCGTCGGCGACCTCGAAGGACTGCTCCGGGTCGAAGCCGAGGACGCGCTTGGTGGCCGCGACCTCCTCGTCGCCGAGCGCTGAGCCGTGCGCGGCCTCGGTGTTCTGCGCGTTCGGGGCGGGCCAGGCGATGATCGAGCGCATCGCGATGAAGGACGGCCGGTCGGTGACGGCCTTGGCCTCCTGGATCGCCGCGTACAGCGCGGCCGGGTCCAGGTCGCCGTTCTCCTTGGGCTCCACGCGCTGCACGTGCCAGCCGTAGGCCTCGTACCGCTTCTCGGTGTCCTCGGAGATCGCCGTCTCCGTGTCGCCCTCGATCGAGATGTGGTTGTCGTCCCACAGCAGGATGAGGTTGCCGAGCTTCTGGTGGCCCGCCATCGAGGACGCCTCGGCGGAGATGCCCTCCTGGAGACAGCCGTCACCGGCGATGGCGTAGATGAAGTGGTCGAAGGGCGACTCGCCCGCGGCGGTGTCCGGGTCGAACAGACCGCGCTCGTACCGCGCGGCCATCGCCATGCCCACGGCGTTGGCGACGCCCTGGCCGAGCGGGCCCGTCGTCGTCTCGACACCCACCGTGTGGCCGTACTCCGGGTGACCCGGGGTCTTCGAACCCCAGGTGCGGAACGCCTTCAGGTCGTCGAGCTCCAGGCCGAAACCGGCCAGGTACAGCTGAATGTAAAGCGTCAGAGACGAGTGTCCCGCGGACAGGACGAAACGATCGCGGCCGGTCCAGTCGGCGTCCGCCGGGTCGTGCCGCATCACCTTCTGGAAAAGGGTGTATGCGGCAGGCGCGAGGCTCATGGCCGTACCCGGATGGCCGTTGCCGACCTTCTGTACGGAATCCATGGCCAGGACGCGGACGGTGTCGACAGCCCGCTGGTCCAGTTCGGTCCACTCGAGGTCTGTGGTGGTCGGCTTGGTGCTCACCCTGGGTCAGGGCTCCTCTCCACATGTCGAATGCCGGCGGCGTATGGATCCCACCGGCCGCTGACGAGCCTACCGCTGTAAGAACGTGCATTCTTTCGAGTCATTCCAGACTGCGGGGGACGGTTCGAATCCGCCTCCCGAAAGGAATCCCTTGTTCACCATGTGAATGCGGTACTGCTCATCTGCCGACTGGTTCCGGTCGTCCGTTCGACGTCCGCGCGCCGGGTGCGCGCACGTGCTCCGCACTCCCCTCCGGTCGCCTCCCGCTCCCTCCCTTCGCTCCCCGCTCCGGTCCTGTTGCCCCTCAACACGAACCCACCCCCGCGAAGGGCGAGGTATGGGCAACGTCTACAGTGGCGTGGTACGCGCGAGCCTTTACCGGATCTTCATGTCCGAACGTCCGACGCAGGGCTTGCTGGGAGTCTCTGTCAGGGGTGTGCGTGACGGCCGTTGAATCCCGTCCAGCGGGGGTAATCGGGACGAGCCAGAACCCGAGCAACCGGCCGTTCGGGGCCCGAGTCAAGGCGTTCGTGGCGCTGACCAAGCCGCGGATCATCGAGCTGCTGCTGATCACCACCGTTCCGGTGATGTTCCTCGCCGAGCAGGGGGTGCCGGACCTCACGCTGGTCCTGCTCACCTGCGTGGGCGGCTATCTCTCGGCCGGTGGCGCGAACGCGCTCAACATGTACATCGACCGCGACATCGACGCCCTCATGGAGCGCACGTCGCAGCGGCCGCTGGTCACCGGTATGGTCAGCCCCCGGGAGTGCCTGGCCTTCGGCATCACGCTCGCCGTGGTCTCCACGCTCCTGTTCGGCCTCACCGTCAACTGGCTCTCCGCCTGGCTGTCGCTCGGGGCGCTGCTCTTCTACGTCGTCGTCTACACGATGCTCCTCAAGCGGCGCACCTCCCAGAACATCGTCTGGGGCGGCATCGCGGGGTGCCTGCCGGTCCTCATCGGCTGGTCGTCGGTCACCAACTCGATGTCCTGGGCGCCGATCGTCCTCTTCCTGGTCATGTTCTTCTGGACGCCGCCGCACTACTGGCCGCTGTCCATGAGGGTGAAGGAGGACTACGCGCGCGTGGGCGTGCCGATGCTTCCGGTGATCGCCTCCAACAAGGTCGTCGCGCGCCAGATCGTCCTCTACAGCTGGGTCATGGTCGCCGTCTCGCTGCTGCTGCAGCCCCTCGGTTACACCGGCTGGTTCTACACCGCGGTCGCCCTCGCCACCGGTGGCTGGTGGCTGTGGGAAGCGCACGGGCTGCAGAACCGCGCCAAGTCCGAGGCGACCGGCGGCAAGCTCAAGGAGATGCGGCTCTTCCACTGGTCCATCACCTACGTCTCGCTGCTGTTCGTGGCGGTCGCGGTGGATCCCTTCCTGCGGTAGCCCCCGGCGGGCCCGTTCCGTTCTCGGCCCCGTTTTCCGTTTCCTTTCCGCTTCCCCTTCCCGTCCCTCTTCTGCTTCCTGTTCCTCCTCCTGTCCCTCCTGTTCCTCCTCCTCTCCTTCCTCCTCGCCTTCCTGTTATTCCTCTCCCTCTTTCCGGGCCGGGTACAGGTAGCCGTCCGCGTCCCGCCGGGCCGTGCGGCCGGTGCGGAACCAGCCGTCCCGGAGCACCGCGTCCGTGGCCCGCGCGTCCCCGAGGTACCCGTCGAACAGGGACGGGCCGCGCACCCACAGCTCGCCGTCCACGACCCGCACTCCGACACCCGGCGCGGGGGACCCGAAGCTGCCCGGCCGCGCGCGGACGTCGGCGTGGTCGAGCGCGGCGATGTCGCCCGTCTCGGGGGCGCCGAGGACGGCACGGACGAGGGCGGCGGGGGTCGCGGTACGGATCGCCTCCAGGAGCTGGGAGGGCGTGTCGTACGGATCCTGCGCCTCCACGACGGCGAGGCGCAGGGGGGCCAGCTGGTGGGGAGCGGTGTCCAGGACGGCCCACCACACGTCGGGCGGGCCCGTCAGCCGGGCGGCCCGGTGCTCCCGCACGGCCGCGCAGACCGCCGCCGGGCCCGGTCGCGCGGGCAGGACGACGGTGCCCCGTGTCTGCCACTGGCGCAGGACGGCCGTCCAGGCGGCCGGGTGCCCCGGCGGGAAGGCGCAGACCAGGGTGCCCGGGGGCTCGGGCCGGCACCCGGGGTGGGTGCGCAGGGCGCTCGCACGGTGGGAGAGGACTATGCCTCGCGGGAGTGGGGTGTCGGCGGGGCCGGGGGTGCCGGTGAACAGGATCAGGTGGGGGTCGGACTCGTCGGCAGGTGTCCGGCCGGGGGGTTGCCGGCGCTCGTGGGGCGGCCGTCCGGGTGGTTCACCGACTGGCGGGGTCCCTTGTTCCGGTACGAGGATCTCCTGCCGTTGCAGGAACTCCTGGAGTACGAGGTGCTGGGCGCCCGCGGTGGTGGCGCTCCGGGCGCGCCGGGCACCTGCGCCGGTGCCCGGCTTCGGTTGCGGTTCTGACCCCGGTCGCGGTTCCGTCCACGGTTCCTCTTCCAGTTCTGGTTCCGGTTCCGGTTCCTGTTCCTGTTCCGCCCACGGTTCGTCCGTGACGACGAGCCGCGGTGCCGCCGCCCGTACGACAGCGGTCGTGGCCGTGCCCTTGCCCCGCGGGTCCAGCGGGACGAACACCGCACCGGCCCGCGCCGCCCCGGCGAACAGCGGCAGCGCGGCGAACAGGTCGCCCGTCAGGCAGACGACACGGTCCCCGCGCCGGACACCGCGCGCCCGCAGGCACCCGGCGGCCCGGTCGGCCGCCGCGTCCAGTTCCGCGAAGCCGAGCGCGCGGCTCCCGCACACCACGGCCGGGCGGTGCGGGTGCGCTTCCGCGGCGGACCGGAAGACCTCGTCGATCAGCAGACCGGTCATGCTCCCCGGTCCTACCATGGGGCGGTACGGGGCGGAACGTATGTGCGAGCCATGGGCCGACTCCGGGCGCACCGTGGCCGAGACCACGCCACCCGGACGTCGCCGAACGATTTACCCGTCGGTAGCATCCTGTGCCATGGCAGACACGGAGCAGGGCACGGAGCAGAGCGCGGACCAGGGCACTGAAGAGGGCACCGCCGCCACGGCTGCGGCCTCCACGTCCGCGCCCGCGGACAAGGAGGCCGGAGGCAAGGAAGGCGCTACGGCCGCGGGGAGCGCCGGGGACGCAGAGAAGGCGGAGGGCTCCTCGCCCACCGAGGCCACCGGGGGCGTCGCGGCTGCTGAGGGCGCTGGCCCCGCTGAGGGCGTCGAGGCCGCTGAGACCGTCAAGGCTGCCGAGGGCGACAAGGCCGCTGAGGGCGACAAGGCCGCCGAGGGCGACAAGGCCGCTGAGGGCGACAAGGCCGCTGAGGACCCCAAGCCTGCGGCAGTGGCTGAGCCTGCCGAGGGCGCCAAGGCGGTTGAGACCCCCAAGCCTGCCGAGGCCACCGATTCTGCCGGGGCTGCCAAGCCCGCCGAGGCGAAGCCTGCCGAGACCGTCAGGCCCGCCGAGACGGTCAAGCCCGCCGAGACGGTCAAGCCTGCTGAGACGGCCAAGCCTGCTGAGACGGCCAAGCTCGCCGAGGCGGCCAAGCCCGCTGAAAGCCCCAAGCTCGCCGAGGCGGCCAAGCCTGCTGAGGCGGCCAAGCCTGCTGAGGCGGCCAAGCCCGCTGAGACGGCCAAGCCCGCTGAAAGCCCCAAGCCCGCCGAGACGGCCAAGCCGGCCGAGCCCGCCGAGCCCGCCGAAGCCCCCAAGGACCCCGCCGCCCTCAAGGCCGCCAAGGAGGCCGCCCGGGTCGAGCGTGCGGCCGGGAAGCTGGCCAAGGCGATCACCGTGTTCGCGCGGAAGCACGGCGGGGCCGAGGGGCAGGTCGCCTACATCGGTGAGCGCGGTGCGCGCATCGTCCTCGTCGGTGCGGACGGCAACTGGGGCGACCTCGTGGCACCGACCCACAAGATCGCGACGACCGCCGTGGAGCGGGCCGGAATCACCGTCCACGAGGACTTCGACGGCGAATTCGCGGCCAAGGTGAAGACTGGACCGTACGAGTGGACGCGCATGGCGGGCATCCAGGTCGGCGGCCCCGCGAACGGCTGAGACACGCGCGGGCCGGGCCCCGAGCGGCGCGGCCAGCAACACCTGACGCCGGGCTCACCCGTTAGGACCGTAGGTACACACAGACACACCCAGGTACACGGTCCATGCAGGGGAGCCAGGATGATCGAAACACCGTCCCTGGTGGACCAGCACTGCCACGGCGTCCTGCGGACGGAGCTGGGCCTCGGCACCTTCGAGGCCCATCTCGGCCGGGGGGAGGGCCCGCCCGCCCCCGGCACCACCTTCTTCGACACCCAGACGGGTTTCGCCGTGCGCCGCTGGTGTCCGCCGCTGATCGGTCTCGAACCGCACTGTCCGCCCGCCCGCTATCTCGCGCGCCGCCGCGAGCTCGGGGTCCTGGAGGCCGGCCGGCTGCTGCTGCGCGGCAGCGGGATCACGACGTACCTCGTCGACACCGGTCTGCCCGGTGACCTGACGGGACCCGGCGAACTGGCGTCGGCCGGTGCGGCGGACGCCCACGAGATCGTCCGTCTCGAACTCCTCGCCGAGCAGGTCGCCGACACCTCGGGAACGGTCGACTCCTTCCTCGCCAACCTCGCCGAGTCCGTGCACGGCGCCGCGAACGGGGCCGTGGCCTTCACCTCCGTCGCGGGGGCGCGCGGGCGCCGGGCGCTCGCCGCCGAACCGCCGGGCCCCGGTGAGGTGCGCGGGGCGGTGGGACGGTGGCTGGCCGGACGGCAGGTGGGCGGCGAACTGACGGACCCGGTGCTGCTGCGGCATCTGCTGTGGATCGCCGTCGCCTCCGGGCTGCCCCTGCAACTGCACGCGGGTGCCGCCGACCCGGAGGGCTCCTTCGAGGACTTCGCCCGCGCGACGGCCGGGCTCGGCACCGATCTGGTGCTCCTCGGCACCTATCCGCACCACCGCGCCGCGGCCCACCTCGCGGGTGTCTTCCCGCACGTGTACGCGGACCTCGGCTCCGCGCTCGTACGGACCGGGGCGCGGGCGGCGGCCGTCCTCGCCGAGATCCTGGAGCTGGCCCCCTTCGGCAAGCTGCTGTTCTCCAGCGGCGCGCAGGGGCTGCCCGAACTGCACGTGGTGGGCGCGCACCTGTTCAGGGAGGCACTCGGACGGGCGCTCGGCTCCTGGGTCGCGGACGGCGCGTGGTCGCTGACGGACGCGCAGCGCGTGGCCGGGCTGATCGCGGCGGGCAACGCGGAGCGCGTCTACGGACTCGCGGAGGGGTAGCCGCCGGACGGCGCACCGTGAGGGGCGGGCCGGTCCTCCAGCCGCGGGTTCACAGGATCGCGGGTTCAGACAGTGGAGAGCGCCGGGTCCGCCTGGGTCGGGACCCCGGGCGAGAGCACCGGCCGCTCCCGCAGCGACAGGAGCACCCGTACCACCCCGATCCACACCAGGCATGACCCCAGCATGTGCGCCGCCACCAGCACCTCGGGCAGGTCCGTGAAGTACTGGACGTACCCGATGACGCCCTGGGCGAGCAGGATCAGGAACAGGTCCCGGGTACGGGCCAGCGGCCCGGGGGGCGCGTCGACCGCCTTCAGGACGAACCACAGGGCGAACGTCAGCGTCACCACGACCCACGCGAGGACGGCGTGCAGCTTGGTCACGCCCTCCCAGTCCAGGCCCACCGCGCCGACGTTCATGCGCGGTACGTCACTGGAGTCACCGGCGTGCGGACCCGCGCCGGTCACCACCGTGCCCACCGCGATGAGCAGCACCGAGACCCCGACCAGGACCCACACCAATTGCGCGACGGCCTTGCCGACGAGCGGGCGGGGCTCCGCGTCGCCCTCCCGCGTGCGCTGCCACATGGTCGTGGCGACCGCGATCAGCGCGGTGGAGAGCAGGAAGTGCGCGGCGACCGTGTACGGGTTGAGGCCGACGAGGACGACGATGCCGCCGAGCACCGCGTTGCCCATGACCAGCCAGAACTGCGTCCAGCCGTACCGGGTCAGGCTGCGCCGCCACGGCTTCTGCGAGCGCACGGCGATGATGGCCCAGCCGACGGCGGCGCACAGCACGTACGTCAGCAGGCGGTTGCCGAACTCGACGACCCCGTGGAAGCCCATCTCGTGGGTCGCGGTGAGCGATTCGTCGGTGCACTTGGGCCAGGTCGGGCAGCCGAGACCGGACCCGGTGAGCCGGACGGCGCCGCCGGTGACCACGATGACCACCGTCATCACGAGCGAGGTGAGCACCGCGCGCCGGACGGTCCGATCGGTCGGGGTCCAGCGTTCCGCGATGAAGGCGAGCGGATTGCGTGCTGCTTGAGCCAGTCCGGCCCGGGTCACGTTTGGCACGGGCCCATCGTAGGGGGCCGCTTGTGCACGGCTTCACGAGGGGGACGTATCCGGTCCATTTGTGACGCCGGTTACGCCGGTTACACGGGAGACGCCGGTCACGCCAGGTCACGCCGGTGACAGTGGCAGTGACAGTGATGACGCCGGGTGACGGCGATGACGCCGCGCGACGGCGATGACGCCGATGTCGCGACTACTCCCAGCGGAAGAACCGCCCGGCCGCACCGAGCCCGAGCACCGCCCACACCGCGAGGATCCCGAGGTCGCCCCACGGCATCGACGCGCCGTCCTGGAGGACGTCCCGCAGCCCGTCGGAGAGCGCCGAGATGGGCAGCAGGGCGAGCGCCGACTCGACGCCGCCGGGGAACTTGTCGAGGGGCACGATCACGCCGCCGCCGACCAGCAGGAGCAGGAAGACCAGGTTGGCGGCGGCCAGCGTCGCCTCCGCCTTGAGGGTGCCCGCCATCAGCAGGCCGAGCCCGGAGAAGGCGGCCGTGCCGAGGACGAGGAGCAGCAGGACGGCGAACGGGTTGCCGTGCGGCGACCAGCCGAGCGCGAAGGCGACGGCGGTGAGCAGCGCGATCTGGAGCACCTCGGTGACCAGGACGGACAGCGTCTTGGCGGTCATCAGACCCCAGCGCGGCAGCGGCGAGGCACCGAGCCGCTTGAGCACTCCGTACCGCCGCTCGAAGCCCGTCGCGATGGCCTGTCCGGTGAAGGCCGTCGACATGACGGCGAGGGCGAGGACGCCGGGCGCGAGGAAGTCGACCGCCTCGCCGTCTCCCGTGTCGACGATGTCGACCGCGCTGAAGAGGACGAGTAGGAGGGTCGGGATGACGACGGTGAGCAGCAGCTGCTCGCCGTTGCGCAGCAGCATCTTCGCCTCCAGGGCCGCCTGCGCGCCGATCATGCGGGGGAGCGGGGCGGCGCCCGGCTTCGGCGTGTACGTACCGGCGGCGCTCATCCGCGCAGCTCCTTACCCGTGAGCTCCAGGCTGTGTCGTCCCGGGGGGCGACCCCCGGACCCCCGGCCGAAATGCGGGTGGGCCTGCGTCATGAGCGCAACTCCTTGCCGGTGAGCTCCAGGCTGTGTCGTCCCGGGGGGCGACCCCCGGACCTCCGGCCGAAATGCGGGTGGGCCTGCGTCATGAGCGCAACTCCTTGCCGGTGAGCTCCAGGCTGTGTCGTCCCGGGGGGCGACCCCCGGACCTCCGGCCGAAATGCGGGTGGGCCTGCGTCATGAGCGCAACTCCTTGCCGGTGAGCTCCAGGAAGACGTCTTCGAGGGTGTGGCGTTCGACCGAGATCCGGTCCGGCATGACGCCGTGCTGGGCGCACCAGGAGGTGACGGTGGCGAGCAGCTGGGGGTCGACGGTGCCGCTGACGCGGTAGGCGCCGGGGGTGAGTTCCGCGGCGGCGGAGTCCGGGGGCAGCGCCTTGAGCAGGGAGGCGACGTCGAGCCCGGGGCGGCCGGTGAAGCGGAGCGTGTTCTCGGCGCCGCCGCGGCACAGCTCCTCGGGGCTGCCCTGGGCGATGACCTTGCCCGCGTCGATGATCGCGACGTCGTCGGCGAGTTCCTCGGCCTCGTCCATGTGGTGCGTGGTGAGGATGACGGAGACGCCGTCGGCGCGCAGATCGCGTACGAGGTTCCAGGTGGCGCGGCGGGCCTGCGGGTCGAGGCCCGCGGTCGGCTCGTCGAGGAAGACGAGTTCGGGCCTGCCCACCACGGCCATGGCGAGCGCGAGGCGCTGCTGCTGGCCGCCGGAGAGGCGCCGGTAGGTGGTGCGGCCGCAGGAATCGAGGCCGAGGCGTTCGATGAGCGCGCCGACGTCCAGCGGGTGGGCGTGCAGCTTGGCGACGTGACGCAACATCTCGTCGGCGCGGGCGCCGGAGTAGACGCCGCCGGACTGGAGCATCACGCCGATGCGGGGCCGCAGCGCGGCGGCCTCCCGGACCGGGTCGAGGCCGAGGACGCGGACCTCGCCCGCGTCCGGCCCGCGGTAGCCCTCGCAGGTCTCGATGGTGGTGGTCTTGCCGGCGCCGTTCGGGCCGAGGACGGCCGTGACGGCGGCCGCGCGGACGTCCAGGTCGAGGCCGTCCACCGCGGTCTTTGTCCCGTACCGCTTGACCAGACCCCGGGCCTGGACGACGGACTCATTTCCCATGCCGGGAAGTCTAGAGAGCGCTGCCCGCCCCTCGGCCGGGGGGCGTCCCGTAAGGGGCGCGGGGAACTGCGCGGCCAGCCAGGAAGTACCCGCGGACGCGTCTGCGCCCTTCTCGGCAGACGCGTCTGCGGCTCGTCGCGCGCTGAGCGCGCAGTTCCCCGCGCCCCTCAAGGGGTCCCCGGCCGGTGCTTCGGCAGCCACGCCTGCGCGTAAGCCACCGCGTCGGCCAGAGGGAAGAGGCGGGCCGTCGCCGCCCCGACCGAGCCGCGCAGCACGGGCCGCTCCCGTTCGTAGTCCGCGCCCAGCTCGTCGAAGCGCGTCTCGTCGATGTCGGTCTCGCGGACCGTCATCCAGCGGCGGCGGCCGTCGTCCGTCATGACGGCGAACGAGTTCTCCACCAGGGGCGCCGGCACCGGGAGCCGGTACTCCGCCAGGTGGAAGGCGGTGCACGCGCCGAAGCCCGCCCCCAGGAGCAGCACGCGCGCCCCCGCCGCCTCGAGGCGGGCCAGCGGGCTGTGCTCGCCGAGTCGGCAGTCCAGGGCGTGGCCGTCCACCAGGTGCTCCGCGCGGGGCCCGACGGCCGCGAAGGAGGTCTGCGGGTGGGCGCTGCGGACGGCTCCGGGCCAGGTGCGTACGGTCTCGGGCAGGACGCCGACGCCGCGCGTGCGGGCGGTGCGCGGGTCGTACGCGGGCATCGTGGCGCGGATGGTGGGCCACCACTCGGCGGGCACGGGCGGATGCTGCCACTCCGCGGGATCGGAGATGCCGCCGGAGTGGGTGGGCGCCACCAGCGTCCCGTCGTCACCCAGACAGTCGAGCAGGGCGAGGACGACCGCTTCGGGGCCGCCGTTGACCCAGCCGAGGGAGCTGAGCGAGGTGTGGACGAGCACCGTGTCGCCGGGCCGCAGTCCCAGGGTGCGCAGGTCCGCCGCGAGCGAGTCGCGCGTGCACAAAGGGCCGGTGAGAGGGGGTGTCGACATGTCCAAGGAGTGTCCTGGACGGGGTCGTCGCCCGCCACTGATTTGATCGATCAGTGATCGTTTTACCAGGTCAGCTTAGGTGAGCCTAAGTGATGCACGGCACCGAACACTGATCCGGGCGCGGGTTGTCAGGCTCTGAGGAATTACGCAACAATGGCGTTGTGAAAAACGTTGGCGAGGCTCGGGAGGTCCCGGAGAGGGCCCCCCAGGAAGAGTTCGCGACCGGTGAGCGGTCCACCCGCAACCGCGTCGCGCGCTCCATCCTGGACCACGGCCCGTCCACCGTCGCGGACCTCGCCGGACGGCTCGGCCTGACCCAGGCCGCGGTCCGCCGCCATCTGGACGCCCTGGTCCAGGAGAACGTGGTCGAGGGCCGCGAGAAGCGGGTCTACGGCGCGCGTACCCGAGGCCGCCCGGCCAAGGTCTTCGCGCTGACGGACTGCGGCCGTGACGCCTTCGACCAGTCCTACGACAAGCTGGCGGCCGACGCCATGCGCTGGATCGCCCTGACCCACGGCGAGGCCGCGGTCGCGGAATTCGCCCGCGCCCGCATCGCCGAGCAGGCCGAGGCCTACCGCGCGGCCATCGAGGCCGCCCCTCCGGAACGGCGCACCGACGCCCTGGCGAAGGCGTTGACCGCCGACGGGTACGCTGCTACGGCGCGCAGCGCACCGGTGGGCGAGCAGCTCTGCCAGCACCACTGCCCCGTAGCGCACGTCGCCGAGCAGTACCCACAGCTCTGCGAGGCGGAGACGGAGATCTTCTCCGCGCTCCTCGGGACGCACGTCCAGCGACTCGCCACCATCGCCCACGGCGACGGCGTCTGCACGACGTACATCCCCAAGGCGGCCCCGCAGCCCGCCGGCAGTGCCGACAACACTGCCGACAGCACGGGCGGCACCGACATCGCTGAAAACACTGCCAACACTTCTGCAAGCACGGCCGGGAGGAACCCCGCATGACTCTCCCCACGGAGACTGCCCACCCTGAGCTCGAGGGCCTGGGCAAGTACGAATACGGCTGGGCCGACTCCGACACGGCCGGTGCCTCTGCCAAGCGCGGCATCAACGAGGACGTCGTCCGGGACATCTCCGCGAAGAAGAACGAGCCGGAGTGGATGACCAAGCTCCGCCTCAAGGGCCTGCGCCTGTTCGAGAAGAAGCCCATGCCGAACTGGGGCTCGGACCTCTCCGGCATCGACTTCGACAACATCAAGTACTTCGTGCGCTCCACGGAGAAGCAGGCGGAGTCCTGGGAGGACCTGCCCGAGGACATCAAGAACACGTACGACAAGCTCGGCATCCCCGAGGCGGAGAAGCAGCGCCTGGTCGCCGGTGTCGCCGCGCAGTACGAGTCCGAGGTCGTCTACCACCAGATCCGTGAGGACCTGGAGGAGCAGGGCGTCATCTTCCTGGACACCGACACCGCCCTGAAGGAGCACCCGGAGCTCTTCAAGGAGTACTTCGGCACGGTCATCCCGGTCGGCGACAACAAGTTCGCGTCGCTGAACTCCGCCGTGTGGTCCGGCGGCTCCTTCATCTACGTGCCGAAGGGCGTGCACGTCGAGATCCCGCTCCAGGCCTACTTCCGCATCAACACGGAGAACATGGGCCAGTTCGAGCGGACGCTGATCATCGTCGACGAGGACGCCTACGTCCACTACGTCGAGGGCTGCACGGCGCCGATCTACAAGTCGGACTCCCTGCACTCCGCGGTCGTCGAGATCATCGTGAAGAAGGGCGCCCGCTGCCGCTACACGACGATCCAGAACTGGTCGAACAACGTCTACAACCTGGTCACCAAGCGCGCCGTGGCCTACGAGGGCGCGACCATGGAGTGGATCGACGGCAACATCGGCTCCAAGGTGACGATGAAGTACCCCGCCGTCTACCTGATGGGCGAGCACGCCAAGGGCGAGACCCTCTCCATCGCCTTCGCGGGCGAGGGCCAGCACCAGGACGCCGGCTCCAAGATGGTCCACATGGCGCCGAACACCTCGTCCAACATCGTCTCCAAGTCGGTGGCCCGCGGCGGCGGCCGCACGTCGTACCGCGGCCTGGTCGAGATCGGCGAGGGCGCCCCCGGCTCGAAGTCGAACGTGCTGTGCGACGCGCTGCTCGTCGACACCATCTCCCGCTCCGACACGTACCCCTACGTGGACGTCCGCGAGGACGACGTGTCCATGGGCCACGAGGCCACCGTCTCCAAGGTCTCCGAGGACCAGCTCTTCTACCTGATGAGCCGAGGCCTCACCGAGTTCGAGGCGATGGCGATGATCGTGCGCGGCTTCGTCGAGCCCATCGCGAAGGAGCTGCCCATGGAGTACGCCCTGGAGCTCAACCGGCTGATCGAGCTGCAGATGGAGGGCGCGGTGGGCTAGGGCGCCCCGCCGAACCGATCACAACTCCGGGCTCAGTCGCTGAGCCCCATGAGCCTGCCGCCGGCGGCAGGTGCAAACAATGAGGCAGAAAGCGAGCAACACCGAAGCCATGGCTCAGGCTCAGAACATCCCGGTGGGCGGCACCACCTCCGGCTCGATCGCGGTGGCCGCCGAGTCGACCGTCGCCACGCGCATGAGCGCCCCCCCGTCCTTCGACGTGGCGGACTTCCCGGTGCCGCACGGCCGCGAGGAGGAGTGGCGGTTCACCCCGCTGGAGCGGCTGCGCGGGCTGCACGACGGCACCGCGGTCGCCACCGGCGACGGTGTGAGGGTCGACATCGACGCCCCCGAGGGCGTCGTCGTCGAGTCCGTCGGCCGTGACGACGCGCGGGTCGGCAAGGCGGGCGTCCCCGTGGACCGCGTCGCCGCCCAGGCCTACTCCGCGTTCAAGGAGGCCGGTGTCGTCACCGTCCCCAAGGAGACGGTGCTCACCGAGCCGATCCGCATCGCCGTGCACGGCGAGGGCGGCGTCGCCTACGGCCACCAGGTCATCGAGCTCGGTGCCTTCGCCGAGGCCGTCGTGGTGATCGACCACACCGGTGACGCCGCGCTCGCGGCCAACGTCGACTACGTCCTCGGCGACGGTGCCAAGCTGACCGTCGTCTCCGTCCAGGACTGGGACGACAAGGCCGTGCACGTCGGCCAGCACAACGCCCTGATCGGCCGGGACGCGAGCTTCAAGTCCTTCGTGGTCACCTTCGGCGGCGACCTCGTGCGCCTGCACCCGCGCGTGCAGTACGCGGGCACCGGCGGCGAGGCCGAGCTGTTCGGCCTGTACTTCACGGACGCGGGCCAGCACCAGGAGCACCGCCTCCTGGTCGACCACAACGTCCCGCACTGCAAGTCCAACGTCGTCTACAAGGGCGCGCTCCAAGGCGACGACGCGCACGCCGTGTGGATCGGTGACGTCCTCATCGAGGCCAGGGCCGAGGGCACCGACACCTACGAGATGAACCGCAACCTCGTCCTGACGGACGGCGCCCGCGTCGACTCCGTGCCGAACCTGGAGATCGAGACCGGCGAGATCGTCGGCGCCGGTCACGCCAGCGCCACCGGCCGCTTCGACGACGAGCAGCTGTTCTACCTGATGGCGCGCGGCATCCCGCAGCAGGAGGCGCGCCGCCTCGTGGTGCGCGGCTTCTTCGCCGAGCTGGTCCAGCAGATCGGTGTCGCGGACATCGAGGAGCGGCTCATCACGAAGATCGAAGAGGAGCTGGAGGCGTCCGTCGCATGACGTACGTACGCGCCTGCGGCCTGAGCGAGCTGGAGGAGGACACCCCCAAGCGGGTGGAACTCGACGGCACGCCGGTCTCGGTCGTCCACACCGAGGGTGAGGTGTTCGCGATCCACGACATCTGCTCGCACGCGAACGTCTCCCTCTCCGAAGGCGAGGTGGAGGACTGCCAGATCGAGTGCTGGCTGCACGGCTCCGCCTTCGACCTGCGTACCGGCAAGCCGTCCGGCCTGCCCGCGACGCGCCCCGTCCCCGTATACCCCGTAAAGATCGAAGGGGGCAGCGTCCTTGTCGACGTACACGCCTCCCTCACCCAGGAGTCCTGAGGCACCCATGGCAACGCTTGAAATCCGAGACCTGCACGTCACCGTCGAGGCCGACAACGCCACGAAGGAGATCCTCAAGGGCGTCGACCTCACCGTGAAGCAGGGCGAGACGCACGCCATCATGGGCCCGAACGGCTCCGGCAAGTCGACTCTCGCCTACTCCATCGCCGGTCACCCCAAGTACACGATCACCCAGGGCACCGTCACCCTCGACGGCGAGGACGTCCTGGAGATGGAGGTCGACGAGCGGGCCCGCGCCGGCATGTTCCTCGCCATGCAGTACCCGGTCGAGGTCCCCGGCGTCTCCGTCTCCAACTTCCTGCGCACGTCGGCGACGGCGATCCGCGGCGAGGCCCCCAAGCTGCGCACCTGGGTGAAGGAGGTCAAGGAGTCGATGGCCGCGCTCCAGATGGACCCCTCCTTCGCCGAGCGCAACGTCAACGAGGGCTTCTCCGGCGGTGAGAAGAAGCGCCACGAGATCCTCCAGATGGAGCTCCTCAAGCCGAAGATCGCGATCCTCGACGAGACCGACTCCGGCCTGGACGTCGACGCCCTGCGCGTGGTCTCCGAGGGCGTCAACCGCGTCCGCGACACGGGCGAGGTCGGCACCCTCCTGATCACGCACTACACGCGCATCCTGCGCTACATCAAGCCCGACTTCGTGCACGTCTTCGCGAACGGCCGCATCGCCGAGTCCGGCGGCGCCGAGCTCGCGGACAAGCTGGAGAGCGAGGGCTACGAGGCCTACGTGAAGGGTGGCGCATCCGAGTGACTGTGGCCCGCCAGGGGCTGCCCGGCCTCCTCGACACCGAGGCGCTCCGCAAGGACTTCCCGATCCTGGAGCGCGCGCTCCACGACGGAAAGAAACTGGTGTACCTGGACAACGCGGCGACGTCGCAGAAGCCGCGCCAGGTCATCGACGCGCTGAGCGAGTACTACGAGCGGTACAACGCCAACGTCCACCGCGGTGTGCACGTCCTCGCCGAGGAGGCCACGGCGCTGTACGAGGGCGCCCGTGACAAGGTCGCGGAGTTCATCAACGCGCCGAGCCGCGACGAGGTGATCTTCACCAAGAACGCCTCCGAGTCGCTCAACCTCGTGGCCAACATGCTCGGCTGGGCCGACGAGCCCTACCGCGTGGACCACGAGACCGAGGTCGTCATCACGGAGATGGAGCACCACTCCAACATCGTGCCGTGGCAGCTGCTCTCGCAGCGCACCGGCGCGAAGCTGAAGTGGTTCGGCCTCACCGACGACGGCCGGCTCGACCTGTCGAACATCGACGAGGTCATCACCGAGAAGACGAAGATCGTCTCCTTCGTCCTGGTCTCCAACATCCTGGGCACGCACAACCCGGTCGAGGCCATCGTGCGCCGCGCCCAGGAGGTCGGGGCCCTGGTCCTGATCGACGCCTCCCAGGCCGCGCCGCACATGCCGCTCGACGTGCAGGCCCTGCAAGCCGACTTCGTGGCCTTCACCGGCCACAAGATGTGCGGCCCGACGGGCATCGGCGTGCTGTGGGGCCGCCAGGAGCTCCTGGAGGACCTGCCGCCGTTCCTGGGCGGCGGCGAGATGATCGAGACCGTCTCGATGCACTCGTCGACGTACGCCCCCGCGCCGCACAAGTTCGAGGCGGGCACCCCGCCGGTCGCGCAGGCCGTGGGCCTGGGCGCGGCCGTGGACTACCTCACCTCGATCGGCATGGACAAGATCGCGCTGCACGAGCAGGCGATCACCGAGTACGCGATCAAGCGCCTCCTGGAGGTCCCCGACCTCCGGATCATCGGCCCGGCGACGGCCGAGGAGCGCGGCGCCGCGATCTCCTTCACGCTCGGCGACATCCACCCGCACGACGTGGGCCAGGTCCTCGACGAGCAGGGCATCGCGGTCCGGGTCGGCCACCACTGTGCCCGCCCGGTCTGCCTGCGGTACGGAATTCCCGCGACCACGCGAGCGTCGTTCTACCTGTACTCCACGCCCGGCGAGATCGACGCCCTCGCCGACGGTCTGGAGCACGTACGGAACTTCTTCGGCTGAGGGGCTGGCTGGTGTGAAGCTGGATTCGATGTACCAGGACGTGATCCTGGACCACTACAAGCACCCGCACGGGCGCGGTCTGCGCCCCGGCGACGCCGAGGTGCACCACGTCAATCCGACGTGCGGCGACGAGATCACGCTGCGGGTGAAGTACGACGGCGCGCGCATCGAGGACGTGAGCTACGAGGGCCAGGGCTGCTCCATCAGCCAGGCCAGCGCCTCCGTGCTCAACGACCTGCTCGTCGGCAAGGAGCTCGCCGAGGCACAGCGGATCCAGGCCGTGTTCCTGGAGCTGATGCAGTCCAAGGGCAAGCTGGAGCCGGACGACGCGATGGAGGAGATCCTGGAGGACGCGGTCGCGTTCGCCGGTGTCTCCAAGTACCCCGCGCGCGTCAAGTGTGCTCTGCTGAGCTGGATGGCGTGGAAGGACGCGACGGCGCAGGCACTGGGCGCCGACGTCGAGGCCCCCGAGGCCGAAAGGAAGACGGCATGAGCGAGAACGAGACCCTCACGACCAAGCCCGCCTCGGAGGAGGAGGTCCGCGAGGCCCTCTACGACGTCGTCGACCCCGAGCTGGGCATCGACGTCGTCAACCTGGGCCTGATCTACGGCATCCACGTCGACGACGCCAACATCGCCACCATCGACATGACGCTGACGTCCGCGGCCTGCCCGCTGACCGACGTCATCGAGGACCAGGCGAAGTCCGCGACGGACGGCATCGTCAACGAGCTGCGGATCAACTGGGTCTGGATGCCGCCGTGGGGCCCGGACAAGATCACGGACGATGGCCGGGAGCAGCTTCGGGCGCTGGGGTTCAACGTCTGACAGGTCTTCGTGAAGGGCCCGCACCGACTGGTGCGGGCCCTTTTGCATGCGCCTGCATATGTACAGCCGTACGCATCGATGTGTACACTCGTACGCATGGGATACGGACTGCTGGCCGCGGCCATCGCGGCGGAGGTGGCCGGGACGACGGCCATGAAGTACAGCGAGGGATTCAGCCGACTCTGGCCGTCGCTGTTCACCGTCGCGGGATATCTGCTGGCCTTCACACTGCTCGCGCAGACGCTGAAGACGCTGTCGGTGGGGACCGCCTACGCGATCTGGGCGGGGATCGGGACCGCCGCCGTCGCGGGCATCGGGATGCTGTTCCTCGGGGAGTCGACGAGCATGGTCAAGATCCTGGGGATCGTGCTCGTGATCGCGGGTGTGGTGGTGCTGAATCTGGGCGGGGCCCACTGATGGGGCGCCGCTACGACCCCGAGCGACGGCAGCGGATCATCGACGCGGCGCTGCGGGTCGCGGCCGAGAAGGGCATCGCGGGCCTGAGCCACCGCTCCGTCGCCGCCGAGGCCGATGTGCCGCTCGGGTCGACCACGTACCACTTCAGGACCCTCGACGATCTGCTGGTCGCCGCGCTGCGGCAGTCCAACGAGGGGTTCGCGCAACTGGTGCGCGAGCGTGGAGTCCTCCAGGACCCCGACGCCGACCTGCCCGCCGAGCTGGCGGCGCTGCTCGGGGAGTGGGCTGCCGGGGGGCGCGAAGGGGTCGAGCTGGAGTACGAGCTGTATCTGGCCGCGCTGCGCCGCCCCGCGCTGCGGCCGGTGGCCGCCGAGTGGTGTGAGGGCGTCGGCGAGGTCCTGCGGGAGCGGACGGACCCCGTCACCGCGCGGGGCATGGTGGCGATGATGGACGGCATCTGCCTCCAGGTGCTCCTCACGGGCGCGGAGTACGACGAGGCGTACACCCGGGAGATGCTCGGGCGGGTCCTGGCCTCGGCGGGGACTCCCTCCTAGCGGAGCTTGTAGTCGGGCGCGGCCCCGTAGTCGGGCGCGGCCCCGTAGTCGGGCGCGGACCCGCAGTCCGGCGAGCCGCCGGGGGCGCCCGGCACCTGAGACGCTCCGGCACCGGTTCGCCTCCGCGCCCCCGCCCCGGTTAGGTTGCACCCATGACCGATACGACTGCTCCCCGCGTTACCGGCGCTGTTGCCGCCGGGCTTGCCACCGTCGCCGCCGACGGCACCGTTCTCGACACCTGGTTCCCCGCGCCCGAGCTCGTCGCCGAGCCGGGTCCCTCCGGCAGCGAGCGGCTGACCGCCGAGCGCGCCGTGGAACTGCTCGGTGAAGGCGCCGCGAAGGCGATCGGTCCCGACGCCCGCCGGGGCGTGGACGTCGTCGCCGTCCGCACGGTCATCTCCTCCCTCGACGACAAGCCGCTGGACGCGCACGACGTGTACCTGCGCCTGCACCTGCTCAGCCACCGCCTGGTCGAGCCGCACGGCCAGAGCCTCGACGGCATGTTCGGGCTGCTCGCCAACGTCGCCTGGACCTCGCTCGGCCCGGTCGCCGTCGACGACCTGGAGAAGGTCCGTCTGAACGCCCGCGCCGAGAGCCTGCACCTGGCGGTGACGTCCGTCGACAAGTTCCCGCGCATGACGGACTACGTGGCCCCCAAGGGCGTGCGCATCGGCGACGCCGACCGCGTGCGGCTCGGCGCGCACCTCGCCGAGGGCACCACCGTGATGCACGAGGGCTTCGTGAACTTCAACGCCGGCACCCTCGGCACCTCCATGGTCGAGGGCCGCATCTCCGCGGGCGTCGTCGTCGGCGACGGCTCCGACATCGGCGGCGGCGCGTCCACCATGGGCACCCTGTCCGGCGGCGGCAACGTCCGCATCGTCATCGGCGAGCGCTGCCTCGTCGGCGCCGAGGCGGGCGTCGGCATCGCGCTCGGCGACGAGTGCGTCGTCGAGGCCGGTCTGTACGTCACGGCGGGCACGCGCGTCACGATGCCCGACGGCGAGGTCGTGAAGGCCCGCGACCTGTCCGGCGCCTCGAACATCCTCTTCCGCCGCAACTCGGTCACCGGCGCCGTCGAGGCCCGCCCGAACAACGCGGTCTGGGGCGGCCTCAACGACGTGCTGCACAGCCACAACTGACCCGCGCGGGCGGCCCGGTGCCGCCCGGTCACGCGTCCGTGATGAGGGTGCCCTTCCTGCCGGAGGGGCGCCCTCGTTGCGTATGCTGCGCGCAGTCGGAGGGGAGATCGGCATGTACAAGACAGGGGCACGGCCCCTGGGCGCCGCGTTACGAGCCCTGGCGGCCGGGGCCGCGGCCGTGGTCGTCCTGCTCGCGGGCAGCGGCGAGAGCCTGGGCAGGGACACGGCAGCTAGGGGCGGTGACGCGGCAGGGCGAGGCGGTGACGCGGCAGCGCAGGGCCGCGGTACGGCAGCGCAGGGGCGTGACACGGACGCGCGCACCCACGCCCTCCGGCACAGCGACATCCCCTGGAGCGGCAGCCGCAGCCCCTTCGAGTTCCAGGTGAAGCTCGGGGACGGCCGCCGCGTCGCCCTGTACTGCCTGCGCGACGAGCGCCTCTACGCCCAGGACCGCGGCCCCCGGGAACGCGGCTGGTCCGAGCCCGCCGTCGTGTACCGGGCCGGGAGCGGAGCCTGCCGGGGTGTCACGCTCAGGGCGCGGGCCGCGACCGTCGCGGCCGTCGCCCGCTTCGGCACCCGGCGGGTCGCCTTCGAGCGGGACGGCGACACCCTGAAGTGGACGATGTCCGGAGGGTTTTCGCGGGACCAGGCATAGCGGCACACGTCCGCGCACGTCACCAGGGGCAGAGAGGCCGCAGGGCAGTCGGGCCCGGGGCGTGAACGAGAAGGTGACGATGGATGCCGAGAGTCAGAAACGGTTCCGGGAGTTCGTCGAAGGACGGTCCGCGGCGCTGCTGAGGACCGCCGTGCTGCTGACCGGCGGCGACCGGCACGCCGCTGAGGACCTCCTGCAGAACGCGCTGGTCAAGGCCGCGGGCCGGTGGTCGAGGATCGAGGACCCGGAGGCGTACGTACGCCAGGTCCTCTACCGGCAGCAGATCGGCAGGTGGCGGCTGAAGTGGCCGCGGCGCGAGGTGGCGGTGGCCGAACCGCCCGAGCGGCCCGGCGCCGACACGGCGGGCGGTGCCGACCTGCGGATGGTGATGCGGGCGGCGCTCGCGAGACTCACCCCGCGGCAGCGCACCGTACTCGTCCTGCGCTACTTCGAGGACCTGCCCGAGGCCGACGTGGCGGGCATCCTCGGCTGCACCGTCGGCACCGTGCGCAGCACGACGCACCGCTCCCTGGCCCGGCTGCGCGCCCTCGCGCCCGAGCTCGCCGACCTCGGCCCTGCCGCCGCCGAGGCCGCGCCGTCCCGTGACATCCCGCCCGTGGAGGTACGCCCGTGAACGTCGACAGGCTGGTGCGCGAGACGCTCCAGGAACAAGCCGCCGAGCAGCCCGGACCCCCCGGTGACCTGGCGGGCCGGGTCCTCGCCGCCCGGCGCCGCCGCCGCACCCGGGCCGTCACCGGCGCCGCCCTCGCCACGGCGGCCTTGGTGGCCGCGGCCGTGGCCGTGCCCGCTCTCGACTCCTCGGACCCGGGGCGCCGGGACGTGCGCCCGGCGGGCCGCCCCGATGTCGTTGCGCACCCCGACCAGGCGGTGCCCCGGGACTTCGTCGCGGCCGGGCGGGTGGGCATGGCCGGGTACGCCGCGTTCCGCGACATGAGGCAGCGCAACGGCGACGAGGTCCTCGTACGCTCCTACTGGCTCCTGAACCCCAGGACGCAGAAGTACGAGAAGGCCGACGACAGGTGGGCCTGGGTCGCCGTCGCCCCCGGCATGCGGACCGCCGCCGTCCTGGAGGGCGAACTGCCCGCCCGCCGCATCGGCCTCCTCGACCTGGCGTCCGGCGAGGTCACGCGCTGGATCACACCGGCCCACCCGGCCGCCGCCGTCGAGTGGTCGCCGGACGGCAAGCGCCTGGTGGCGACCACGTACAGCAAGAACCCCGACCGCCTCGTCAAGGTGCCCGGCACATCCCCCGCGCCGCAGCAGCACTTCAGCCGCACCGGCTGGGTCGTCGTCGACGCCGCGTCCGGCGACGTCGGCCCCTTCCGCGAACTGCCCCAGACACCAGGGGAGAAGGACGGCGGGTACGCCGGTGTCGCCCGGCAGGACCTGCACTGGAGCCACGACGGCAGCCGGCTCTACGTGCAGCAGTACGAGGGTCCGCGCGGCCGGAACTACCGCGACTGGTACACCATGGCGGGCGACAGGACCGCGGCGCCCGAAGGGGAACGGCACGCGGGCTGGCCGCGGGCCGGTCTCTCGCCGGACGGGAAGCTGCTCGCCGCCGACGGCACCACCGAGGGCTCCCCGATCCTCGACCCGCGGACCGGCAAGCAGATCGCCCGGGTGCCGAGCAGCGAACAGCTCGCCTGGGCCGACAGCAACCGCCTCATCGCCCTGAGCTGCGGCCCGGGACCCTGCACCGGGAAGAACGAGCAGCGGACGCGGCTCGTCCTCGTCACCGTCGGCAGCGACAGGACCGTCCCGCTGACCGCGCTCCGCGAGCGGCCGAAGGGCTACAAGGGCGTCTGGTCGCCGATGCTCACGACCCGCTGAACCGCCCCCGCGGGCAGCGCTCCGCCCAGCGCCTCATAGGCGGCCAGCAGCCCGTCGACCGCCTCGCGGCCGGCGGGCAGCAGCGGTGCCCTGACCGGGCCCGCGGGCAGGCCGAGCGCGCCGAGCAGCGCCTTCGCCGTGACCGCGCCGGGCAGCCCCGACGCCATCATCAGCTCGATGAGTTCGGTGAGCTGCCGCTGCCCGCGCGCGGCCGCCGCCGTGTCGCCCGCGTCGAACGCGTCCACGATCGCCCGCAGGCCGCGCGGCGCCACGTTCGCGACCGTGCTGATGTAACCCGCGCCGCCGAGCGCGTACAGCGGAAGGACGAACTCGTCGCAGCCCGTGTAGTACGCGAGGTCGCAGTTGGCCATCACCTTCGCGGAGCCGAGCAGGTCGTACGCGCAGTCCTTCACCGCCACGATCCGCGGGTGGTCCGCGAGCCGCAGCATCGTGTCCGGCTCGATGCGGGTGCCGGTGCGGCCCGGGATGTCGTAGAGGACCACCGGCAGTCCCGACACGTCGGCGACCGCGCGGAAGTGGGCCTCGACCGCCTCCTGCGGCGGCCTGCTGTAGTACGGCGTGACCACGAGCAGCCCGTCCGCGCCCGCCTTCTCGGCCCGCAGGGCGAGCTCGGCGGTGTGGGCCGTGTCGCTGCTGCCGACGCCCGCGACGACCGACGCCCTGCCGTCGACCGCCTCGCGGACGGCCTCCACGAGCGCGGCCTTCTCCGCGTCGGACGTCGTCGGTGACTCACCGGTGGTGCCGGACAGGACCAGGCCCTCGCAGCCCTCGGCGACCAGCCGGTCGGCGAGCAACTGGGCGCCGTCGAGGTCGAGGGCGCCGGACGTGGTGAAGGGCGTGACCATCGCGCACAGGGCGCGGCCGAGGGGCGCGGCGGGAACGGCGCGCGCCGCGTGCGTCGTGGGGGGCAGATGAGCTGCGGTCATAAGGGCAGTCTCAGCCCGCCGGGAGTGAAGCTCCACTTAATTCTGCTACGAGATGACGGGCAGCAGTGCTACGAGATCATGGGCGGCAGTGCCACCAGGTGACGGGCAGCAGTGCTACGAGGTGCGGAGGCGAACCCGTGAGGGACCGTACCCACGCGCACGGAAATGCGTCACCATGGCGGGAGCCGGACGCGCAGACGCCGGGACGTCCACAGGTCGTTCACAGGAGGCACCATGAGGCTGGGCAGGGCAGTCGCCACCGGAATCGCCGAGGAGAGTCCGCAGGAGCGGGAGGCCGAGCGGTCCTGCACCCCGCCGCGGGACGTAGAGACCGTGCCCGAACCCGCCCCGGCCGCCGCGGAGCCGGCCCCCGTCCTGGACGAGGTGCCGGCCGGCCGATGAGGTTACGGCTTCCCGAGGAACGCCTCACGGAGCCGCCCACCGGATACAAGATCGCCCACCCGGTCCTGTCCCAGGACGGCACCCGGGCCGGGTTCACCGGCGTCTCGCTGGGCGGCTCCCTGCCCTACGGCGCGCTCGACGAGGCCCGCTGCGCCTACGGGCGGCGGCACCGCGCGCCGCACCGGCGCTGCGACTGCGGCTTCCACTGCGTGCACGAGCGCTCGGCGGCGGAAGGGCTCCTGTGCACTGCCGAGCACCGCAGGGCCGCCTTGCTCGAAGTGGCCGTGCTCGGCGCCTACATCCGCTTCGAGAAGGGCTTCCGCTACGCGCGCCAGCGGGTGCGGGTGCTCACCGTGCAGCCGTGCGGCTGCGGCGCGGCGGCCACCCGCCTCGCCGACGCGGGCTGGGGCCGACCGGGCTGGCGCGCGCTGGAAGCGGTGTGCGGCCGGTGCGGGCGGGGCAGCGGCGGCACGGCGGTGAGCCTGTCGCGGTTCGCCGCGGTGGCGGGGGAGGGGCTGCGGGTGCTGCCCGCGCCCGCGACGGCCTCCGAGGGGGCGGGTTCCGTGCCGGGTGCCGTGCCGGGGCCCCTCGGCCCGGCCGCCGCGGCCGGTGTCGGGCTGCCCGAGCTGGCCGCCGAAGCGGCCCTGCTCCAGGCCCGCCTCGACTGGTTCCAGGTCGAGTTGGGGCGCATCGGCGGCCAGGGGCAGGACGGTCCCGGTCAGGAACGGGGGTAGCGGGGGTAACTGGGGTAACGGGGTAACGCAAGCCCGCGCGGGGCCGGAGCCGTCGCACCCTCGCGTCACGATCCGGGCAGGGCGGCGGGCGCGGCGGGGCGTGATGACACGGACGGGGCGGGATGTGGCCGGAGTGCTACTCGCGCCGAAGAGGCCTCGTTGACGCGCCCCGGCGGGCGCAGGACCCTCGGGCCATGACCCCGCATCCGTACGAGCGTTACGTCGCCGTCGGAGACAGCCAGACGGAAGGCCTCGGCGACGGTGACGAACGGCGCGGCTACCGCGGCTGGGCCGACCGGCTCGCGGAGATGCTCGCCGCAGGCCACCCGGACTTCGCGTACGCCAACCTGGCGGTGCGCGGGCGCCTGGCGGAGCAGGTCAGGGACGAGCAACTGGCCCCGGCCCTCGCCCTGAAGCCGGACCTCGTGACCGTGGTCGCGGGCGTCGGCGACCTGGTCAGGCCCGGCTACGACCCGGCCCGCACCGCACGCGCCGTCGAGGAGATGTTCGCCGAGTTCACCGCGACGGGCGCCCGCGTGGTCACCGTGACCTTCCCCGACATCGCCCGCATCGCGCCCCTGGCCCGCCGGGCGCAGCCCCGCGTCGTCGACCTCAACGCCCGTGTCCGCGCCGCCGCCGACCGGCACGGCGTCCTGGTCCTCGATCTGTTCCCGCAGCGCATCACCGCCGACCCGCGGCTGTGGAGCCGTGACCGGACGCACGCGAGCCCCGTCGGCCACGCCCGCGTCGCCGCCGGTGTCGCCGACGCGCTCGGTCTCGCGGGCTTCGCGGACTGGGCGCGTCCGCTGCCCCCGCTCGCCCCGGTCTCGGCGCTCGCCGGCGCGGCACAGGAGGTGCGCTGGCTCGCCGGCGCGGTGGGGCCGTGGGTGCGGCGCCGGGTCGTCCGGGTGCGGCCGGGGGCGGCGGGGGGCGGGACGCACCGGGCGAAGCGCCCTGGCCTCGTCGCGGTGACGCTGCCCGAGCCGGAACGGGCTTGAGGCGGGTGCGCCCGGCGGCGGGTGAACTCGGAGGCGGGCGAGGGTGAGGCGGGCGGGCTTGACCTGAACCGAGGTTCACATTGGAGCGTAGGGGTCGTCCGGCAGACAACACCCTGACGCCAGTGGAGAGTCCCATGACGCAGCGCGCCACCACGCACCCCGACCCGACCCGCTCCGACGTGGGCCTCGCCTTCTTCAGCACCTGGCACGTCGGCACGCCCGAGCGGCAGCGGGCGGCGGTCGACGCGATCGCCGCGGCCTGGGAGAGCCGCCCCTGGCCGCACGAGGGCCTGCTGTCGTACCACGTGTACGAGGGCGAGGACGGCGCCACCCTGATGCACCACTCGCAGTGGCGGGACGACGAGGCCTACCAGGACTTCTTCGCCCGCGGCAGGGACGAGCGGAACGCCGAGATCGACGCGGCGGTGCCCGGGGTGGAACGGCTCGGGCTGACCAAGACCTTCCTGCACGAAAGCGTGCGTCCGGGCCCCGCGGGCACCGTTCCCGAGGCCTTCGTGACCGTCGACGTGTCCTTCGAAGGGCCGGACGCCGACCGGCAGCGGGCCTGGGTGCGGACGGTCACCGACGCCATCGCCGCGAGCCCCGCCGTCCCCGGCCTGCTGGCGGCGCACTTCCATCTGAGCACCGACGGCACGCGCATCGTCAACTACGCGGAGTGGGAGACCGCGGCGGACCACGCGCGGGCGCTCGCGTCCCCCGGAGAGGGCATCGGCACGCTGTCCGAGGAGTGGCGGCGGGTGCGGGACTTCCCGGGCACGCTGGAGGCGGGCCGGGTGCGGCGCTACCGGCGGGCGTACGGGGTCGTGCCCGAATAGTCCCGCCCGAACAGTCCTGCCCGAATAGTCGTGCCCAGGGGCTTTACCGGGGCCGCCGCAGGTGGAGTCATAAGGACGAGAGCGTGTGATCGAGGATCGGGCGGCCCCGGCCGTCCCGCTCGGCCCCGAGGAGTCGTCATGACGATGGACAGCGGCACCGGCACCGACAGCGGCAGCGGCAGGGAATTCGAGATAGTCCGGGAGTTCGAGGTCGACTCGCCGCCCCGGGACGTGTGGGAGGCGGTCACCACCGGCACCGGCGGCTGGCTGTGGCCCATGGTGTACGAGCCCCGGGTGGGCGGTGACGCGGCGCACGGTGCCGTGGTCACCGCCTGGGATCCGCCCCGTCACCTCGCGGTCCGCTCGGACCACCCCGGAGCGCTCCCGCCGGAGCAGAACGCCGACCACCTGGAGCACCTCATCGAGCCGCGCGACGGCGGCCGCCGCTCCTGGGTGCGGCACGTGCACGGAGGCACGTTCGTCGTCGGCGCCCGGGACATGCGGAACGCCCCGGACGCCCCGGGTATCCGGGGCGTCCAGGGGCACCGGGACATCCCGGACGTCCAGATCCCCGAGAGCCTGAGCAACCCCGAGAGCCTGAGCAACCCCGAGGGCCTGAGCGACCCCGAGGGCCTGAGCAACCCCAAGAGCCCGCACAACCCCAAGAGCCTGCGGAACCCCAGGAACCTCAGGAGTTCCAAGAGCCCCAGGACTCCTCGGAGCGCCAGGGGCAACAGAGGAATCCAGGCCGGCCGGGCCGCCGAGGCCGCGCAAGCGGCCAGGGCGGCCCAGGACTGGGACGACCAGTACGAGGCGGCGAGCAAGCACACCGACTTCTATCTGCACAGCCTGCGGCAGTACCTGACGTACTTCGTGGGCCGCCCCGTCACCTTCACCGCTCTCGACGCCCCGGCCGCCGCGGCGGACGCCTCCGCCTTCGTCAGGCTCGCGCAGGAACTCGGCCTGCCCGACGACGCGTCGGAGGGCGCCCGCGTCCGCCTCGGCGCGGCGGCGAGCGAACTGGACGCCGTGATCGACTTCCGTACGACGTACTTCATCGGACTGCGCACCGAGGACGCGCTCTACCGCTTCTTCGGCCGCAACCACTTCGGCAGGCCCGTCGCGCTGAGCATCCACGACTTCGCGCCGGGCGCCGACGCCAAGGGCACCGAGGCCGCCTGGCACGACTGGCTGACGCGACTGTACGCCTGAGCCGCGCGCCGGGGCACGAGCGGGCGGCTACGGCCGGAACCGCACCACCTGCGGGTCGTGGTCGCTGTTCTGCTCCGCGAACTCCGCGTTCAGATGCACGCTGTCGTAGTGGTACCGGCCGACGCCGGGGCTCACCAGGATCTGGTCGAGCACCTGGGAGTTGCCCTGGAAGACGTACGAGTACCGCTCGGAGCGCGGCAGCGACTTGACGCCGGCGCGCAGCGCGCCGCCCGCCTCCAGGGCCTTGGTCGTCGCGGAGAACTCGAAGTCGTTGATGTCGCCGACCACGAGCACGTCCGCGTCCTTCTGGGCACCCCGGATCTCCCGCACGAAGGAGTTCACGGCCTCGGCCTGCCGCACCCGCTGGATCTCGGAGGAGCGCGTCGGCGGCTGGTGGTGCGAGGTCAGCGCCTCGTCGCCGCCCTTGGACGCGAAGTGGTTCGCGACCACGAACACCGTCCGGCCGCGGAAGCCGAACTCGCCCGCGAGCGGCTTGCGGCTGTTGGTCCACGCCGCGTCGGCCGGGGCGATCCGGCCGGGCGAGTGCGTGAGCGCGGCCCGCTTGCCGGTGCGCACGACGCCGGTGGCGGTGGTCGCGTCCCCGGCGCCGCGGTCGGTGAACGACACCCGCTCGGGGTTGAAGAGGAACACCTGGCGGATGTTGCCGCCGGGCTCGCCGCCGTCCTTGTTGTTCTCCGGGTCGATGGAACGCCAGGAGTAGCGGGGCCCGCCCGCCGCAACGATCGCGTCCGTGAACTTCTTCAGGGTCTGCCCGGCGGTGACCGTGCCGTCGTTCTTCGGGCCGTTGTCGTCCTGGATCTCCTCCAGGGCGACGATGTCCGGCGCGGCCAGGTTGGTGACCACGGCGGACGCGAGCGCGTCGAACTTCGCCTGCGGGTCGCCCGGGTCGAGGTTCTCGACGTTGTACGTGGCCACGGCGAGCTCGTCCTTGCGCTGCGGCCGGGTCCGCTCCCGCTCCAGGCCCCCGCTCCTGACCTCGCCCAGCTCCCGGGCGGCCAGCGTGTACCCGCCGTACTGGTTGAAGTCGAGCGGTCCCTCCGCCCCGCCGCTCAGGACGTCGCCGACGTCCGCCTTCGGGAACAGCCGCTCCGAGAGCGGGGCGAGCTGCTGCACCTGGAGGCGCCCGGTGTTCTGCGCGGCGTACGAGCCGTACAGCGCGCCGCCGCGCCGGGTCGGGCGCTCGTGCGGCTTCACGGTCACCCACAGCTCGGCGTGCGGGTCGGTGGCGCCGACGACGCGCGAGGAGCCGACGCGTACGTTCATGCCCTCCAGGGACTCGTAGAGGTCCAGGGCGTACGCGCGCGGCTTCAGGGGCAGGGCGTTGACGCTGTTGTCCGCGGCCGGGTCGCCCTTGGGGGCGTAGGCGCCGGGGACGTTCTTGGCGCTGATCGTCACCGGCGCGGGCAGGGCGTTGCCGGAGGACTCGACGGTCACCGCCGGCTTGGTGATCTGGGTCAGCGACTGGTTGCCGGAGGAGACGCCGCCCGGCACGTACTCGGTGACCGTGCCGGAGACCCGGACGGCGTCGCCGGTGCGCACGGTCGGCGTGGTGGCGGTGTAGACGAAGACGGCTTCGCTGGTCGCGCGGTCGCCGTCCCCGCGCACGTCCTGGAACCAGAAGCCCTTGGAGCCGTAGCCGCGCACGCCCGTGACGATGCCGGGCACGCCCTCGACCTGCTGCCCCGCGAGCGGCGAGACACGCGTGCCGCCCTGGATGTCGTGCACCCTGACCTGCTCGGCGGCGCCGGGCGACGCGGGGGAGGCCGTGGAGGCACCGGCGGTGGCGGCGAGCAGCCCGGCGGCGAGCGCGGTGGCGACGACGGCGCCGACGGCGGCGGATCTCGGTATGTGAGGCATTCGGGAGACTCCGAGGTGAGGAGGGGTGGGACGCGGCCCGGGGGAGGGGCCGAAGAGCGGCGCTCTACGCGCGTCAATCTCTTGTGCGGGCGGGGGAGTTGTCAAGGCTCTTCGGGTGTGCGCCGGCTGGACGCCGGGCGACGGGCGGATGACTCGGGAGCGGTACGGGGCGAGGCGGGCACGGCCGGACCGGGCCGCCCGGCGGCGGCGCGGAAACCCGACCGGTTCCGGTACGCCGGACGGGCGGGCGGCAAACGGTCAAATCCGTCTAGGCTTCACGCAGCAGACCCGTACGCCCGTCAGGAGAACCAGCCGATGTCCCAAAGCCCCGCCACCCTGCCGCCGGTGCTGCTGCACTCCGAAGCGGAGCTCGCGCGGGACGCCCTCGCCGCACCTCTGCTCGCCCGCGCCGTGCGGCTCGCCCGCTGGGCGGGGCCCGGGACCCGGGTGGGCGCGGGCGGCGAGCTCGTCGACGAGCAGCTCCCGGCCGCCGCGGCCGAGCTCGGGCTCACCGGTGCCGACGGCGCCGGTTCCGGGGACGACGACGGCGACGCGGCGGCGTACGCGAGCGAGGCGTGGCGGGTCGCCGTCGACACGGGCCTGGTGGAGGTGCGGGACCCCGAGGAGACGGAGGACGGCGACGCCGAGGAGGCCGAGGGCACCGTCACCGCGGGCGAGGAGCTGCGGCTGCTCACCTCCGGCGGGCCGCAGGACGTCCTCGGTATCTGGCTCGCCGCCCTGGAGACCGTGTTCGCCGACGCGACGGTCCCCGACCTGGAGGACCTCGTCGACGCCATCGAGGGCGGCGGTGAGATCGACTTCGAGGAGCTGGGCTGGGACCCGCAGGGCGAGGCGGAGTTCCTGGAGGGCGTCCTCGGCAATCTGTATCTGCTGACCGTCGGCGACAACGCCCCCGAGGGCGGCGCCGTACCGCTGCCCGCGCTCGCCGCCTCCATGATCATCCCGGATGACATGGGCGAGCCCACGGACGACGTCCTGGAGCAGGTGTCGGACGCCATGATGCGGCTCGACGACCAGTTCCGGATGCTGGAGCCGATCGGCCTCGTCGCGTACCAGCCCGTCGACGAGGCCCTGATGGCCGACATCGACAGCGAGGAGCCGCTGCCGCCCGCCGACGAGGACGAGGACGTCACGCGGTACGGGATGGTCAGGCTGACGCCCCTCGGCCTGTACGGCATCCGGGCGCGGATGCTGGAGGCGGGCCTCGACGCGCCCGCCGTCGGTGACCTCGCCGACAAGGGCGCCGACACGCTCCTCGACGCCACGGCCGCCTTCCCGCAGGCCGCCGCGCAGGCCGAGATCGAGCTGTGGCTCACGCGGCGGGTGCCGCTGGAGGCCGCGCGGGAGCTGCTCGCCGCGGCGCGGGGCGGGGACGAGGGGGCGCCGTTGCGCCGGCTGCGGTGCCAGCAGGCGCTCTCCCTCGTCGGTGGCACCGCCGAGCCCGCGCTGCGCGAGGTGCTCGACGACGCGGAGCTCGGGGGGCTGGCCCGGGTGTGGCTCGCGGAGCACGGTGCCGCTCAGGTGCCCGCGCCGTCGGAGGGGATGGTGTTCTGGCTCACCATCGACACGATCGCCGCGCAGCTCGCCGCCGAGGGGAACTCCGAGGAGTTGCAGGGTCTTGTGGAGGGGCTTGCCGCTCAGCACAGCGGGTTCTTCGCCGCCGCGTGGCGGGTGGAGCATCCCGCTACCGCGGATGTGCTGGAAGCGATGGGGCGGTTGCATCCTGACAAGAGGGTGGCGAAGGAAGCCCGCAAGGCAGCCTTCAAGGCCCGTTCGCAACAGGCCTAGGTTCCCCTCCTGGGTGGGCTCGGCCGCTGTGCCGTGCGGGCGGGACAGCTCCCGCGCACATCGGCCTGCGGCCACGCCCTCTTCCCCACCCACCCGCCCTTCCATCGGCCTGCGGCCTCGTCCTCAAGCGCCGGACGGGCTTTTCCCCACCCGCCCGCCCTTTCGTCGGCCTGCGGTCGGGAACATTGAGCCCGTCCGGCGATTGAGGACGAGCGCGGAGCGCGATCAGGGCGGGTGGGTGGGGACCGCCGGGTGACGACGAGCTGCTCCCCGGCCGGCCCGAGGCGTCAGCATTCGTAGCGCGTCGTGTGCTTGAAAGAAGACGTCGCGCCGTCGAAGCCGTACGTGCCGCGGTAGGCGGGCGGGTTCTGGTACTCGCCGACGATGGTGACGGTGTCGGCGCAGGACCCCTGGCCCGTCCGCTTGGCGTCCAGGCGGATCGTCTCGCCGACGAAGCCGCCGGTGATGTCCCAGGGCGCCCCGCAGATACCGGATGTGATCTGCCCGCCGGTCACGACGTGCGGGTAGGTGTTGGGGTTGTACTTCACCTCGATGGCGAAGGTGACCTGCCCGTTGTGGAGCGTGAGTTTGCAGTCCGTCGCGACGGCCTCCGCCGAGACGTCCATCTGCGTGGCGAACGCCTCGTCACGCGTCTTGACCTCGGCCCCCTGCGGATTGTGGAAGCGGTGCTCCGCGTGGGCCCGGCCCTTCTGCTTGCGTGCCTGTGTGGTCATGGAACCCTCCCTCCGGGAAGTCGTGCGTCAGGCCAGCTGTTCCGCGATCTCGACGCGCAGCAGCGCGCGGACGTTCTCGATGTGGTTGACGACGGTGACGGTCGAGGACCCGGCGAAGAGCAGGCCGAGCGCCACGTTGTCGAACGAGGTCACCAGGGAACCGGAGTCGCCGCCCGCGGAGATGTTGGTGGTGAGGATCTGGTCCTTGAAGCGGGCGGTGCCCGCGGTGCCGTAGTTCACGTCGATCGTCGCGTCGACGGAGATGATCCGGCCGAAGCTGATGTTCGTCGTGCGGCCGGACTTCTTCACGAGGTCGCCCACGGCCACGTTCGCCTTGCGGCGCCAGGCCCGGGGAGCGCCGCTGAAATACTGCTCGCGTGTCGCGTCCTGGAAGTCGACGGTGCCGAGGGCGGCGTCCACCACGTTGTTGTGCCGCTCCAGCGGGATCTGCGGGGCGAACTGGATCGTGATGAAGCGGTCCAGGGTCGCGATCCGGTCCGCGGGGTCCTGGCCGCCGTCGAACACGCCGGGCTGCACGATGGCGCTGCCGAGCTGGGCCCGGTTGGAGTCGGCGAGGACGTGGTTGTTGGACAGGATGTAGAACTTCGCCGGCACGCCGAGCCCGGGGCCCGGCGGGTCGACGGCCGCGCCGGGCAGGAAGTCGTACACCACGCTGCCGAGCGTGCCCGCGGTGACGCGCACGTTGCCGACCGAGAACCCGGACGGGCTCGGCCGCATCCGGCGCTTGAGCAGCTGCGGCTCGAACGCCCCGAGCCCGCCGGCCTCTTCGAGCTGCGGCTGGGCCAGGCCCGCGAACTGCCCGCCCGCCGCGGCCCCGGCCTCGTACGCCATCGGGCCGCGCACGTCGCCGCGCCCGGCCTTGCTCTGCTGCCGCTGGGCGGCGACATGGCCGACGGCGACGATGTCGGTGGGTGTGCCGTCGTCCATCTGGCGCGGGATCACGTCCCTCTCGGGAAGGAGCGACTCGGGCACCTTCTGGGTGACGAAGACCAGGACGGCGGGTTCACCGGTGGGCGTGCCGTTGCTCCACTTCACGCCGTGGCCGAAGCCGACGACGTTCGCGAGCGGCTGGTCGCGGCGCATGAAGTCGTTCGACGCCTGCTGCCGGGCGCTGTCGCTGAGCGTGCCGCCGGTGGGTCCTCGCATCAGTTCGGGCTGGCTCACGCCAGACCACCTCTTCCCCTGTGGGTGAAGCTCAAGGGTTCCGGGCCGTCTCAGGCGTCGCCCTGCGCGCCGACGTCGCCGATGGCGAGGACACGCACGGGCACGCCGTCGAGTACGTCCGGAATCACGTCCTCGTCCCGGAGCCGGTCACGGGACACCCTGCGCGTGACGAAGACGACGATCACGTCCGCGCCCGAGTGCTCGTCCCTGCCGGTGCCGACACCGGTGACGTTGGCCAGCCTCATCAGCCGGTCCTCATGGAGGCTGCGTGCCTGGTGTGCGTCCACTCCGGCTCGCCTCCCCCCGCGTGGGTGATGCGGTTCCGCGGGGGCGCCCCCGCGGGATGCGGTACCTGGGTGTCTATTGCCGGGGCCGGGGCCGGTCAAGGCGTGGCGCGTGAAATCTTGCCTTTGCTGCCGTTCCGCGCCTGTTGACCTTGTTCAGCAAGGTTCTGTCCGGTTGGCGCGGACTGCTCCAACCAGTTACGTGCGGGAAACGTACGCCGCATCCCGTACGCGGTACCGGGCTCACGTGCGCAGATGCGACGCTCCGTTGAGGTCGATGACCGCGCCGGAGGCCCACTCGGCGGGCGGCGACGCCAGCCAGAGCACCGCGGCGGCGATCTCCTCCGCGGTGCCCGCGCGTCCGAACGGGCTCTGCGCGCGGATCGCCTCGCCCTCCGCGCCGTCGAGCCGGTGGGCGACACGCTCGGTGCCGAAGAACCCGGGCGCCACCGACGCCACGGCGATCCCGTGCGGCGCGAGCGCCACGGCCAGCGACTGGCCGAGCGCGTGCACGGCCGCCTTCGTCGCGCCGTACGCGGGGTGGTCGGGCTCGCCCCGGAAGGCCCCGCGCGAGCCGATGTTGAGAATCCGGCCACCGGTGCCCTGCCCCCTCATGCGGTGCGCCGCCAGGTGGCTGAGGTTCGCGGTCGCGACCAGGTTCACCGCGACGTGCCGCTGCCACAGCGCGGACCAGTCCTCGTACGAGGTGGTCGCGGGCGGGTGCGGCAGATTGACGGCGGCGTTGTTGACCAGGACGTCGATGCCGCCGAGCGCGTCGGCCGCGCGGTCCGCCACGTCCCGGGCGCCCGCCGGGTCCGCCAGGTCGCCGCCCACCAGGACGTGCCCGGAACCCGCGAGCGAGTCGAGGGTGGCCCGCGCGTCGTCCGCACGCGAGCCGAAGTGCACCGCGACCCGGTCGCCGTTGTCCGCGAACGCCCGGGACAGGGCGCGCCCGAGCCCCCGGGAGGCGCCGCTGACCAGCACGCGGCGGCCGGAGGCGGGGAAGGGCCCCCGCGCGGCCGTACCGGTCGCCGTGTCGGCGTCCGTGGTCGTCCCCATGTCCGTACTCATATGAGAGCCTCCTGGCGGAATCTGTGCGTCCGGAAGTCGACCGCCGAAGTCGGCCTTCGTTCAACTGCCGTTTATACGTGAGCGGGACCGTGTCGCCGACAGCAGGCCCAGGCCCGGTCGTACGCGCCCTCAGGAGAACTCATGTCGTCGCTCACCCGCAGGGACTTCACCAGACGGTCGGCGGCCACCGGGGCGGGCGTCGCCCTGGCCGGCAGCGTCGGCGCGCTCGCCACCGCACCCGGAGCACTCGCCGCCGAGGACCCCGAAGTAGCCGGCATCGAAGCCGCCGACACGGCCGAGGGATACGGCCACGGCCACGGCTCGCCCGGCTACGGCCCGCTGCTCCCCGACCCCGAAGGGCTCCTCGCCCTGCCCGCGGGGTTCTCGTACCGCGTCGTCACCCACAGCGGGAAGACCAAGCTGGAGACCGGCGAGTTCACACCGTCCCACCACGACGGCACCGCCGCCTTCGAGGGGCACCGCGGCGTCACCCTCCTCGTCAACAACCACGAGATCGGCGGCCCCCGCACCCGCGCCAAGTACCCCGTCCCGCTCGCCGAGGGCCTCGTGTACGACCCGGCCGCGGCGGGCGGCTGCACGGTCGTCGAGGTGCGCCGCGGCGGCGAGATCGCCGAGTGGGTCGGCATAGCGGGCACCGCCACCAACTGCGCGGGCGGCTCGACCCCGTGGGGCACCTGGCTCACCTGCGAGGAGACCGAGGACCGGGCAGGCCAGAACGGCATGACCAAGGACCACGGCTACGTCTTCGAGGTCGACCCCTACGACCGGCGGGCCAACCGCGACCCGAAGCCCCTCAAGGCCCTCGGCCGTTACGCCCACGAAGCCGTCGTCGTCGACCCCAAGCGCGGCCACCTCTACCTCACCGAGGACGCCTCCGGGCCCAACGGCCTGCTCTACCGCTGGACGCCGCCGCACGGCTTCCGGCACGGCCGCGGCAGGCTGCGCGCCCTCGCCGACGACGCCGGTGTCCTCAAGGCCCTCAAGTGCTACGACTCCGGCGGCCGCTACGTCGACGACCTCGCCCGCGCCAAGAAGATCGGCACCGTGTACGGCGTGGACTGGGTGGAGGTCGAGGACCGCGACGCGCGCACCGTGCCGGTCCGCAAGCAGTTCGGCCCCGGGGACGTCACCCGCGCCCGCAAGCTCGAAGGCATGTGGTGGGGCGACGGCGGCACCTACATCGTGTCCTCGTACGCCCGTGACGAGAGCCCCGAGCAGCACGACGGGCAGGTGTGGTTCTACCACCCCGGCCGCCGCACCCTGACCCTGAAGGTGCTCCTCGGCGTCAACCAGAACCCCGACAAGGACGGCGCGTTCGACGGCCCCGACAACATCACCGTCTCGCCCTACGGCGGCCTCGTCGTCGCCGAGGACGGCGACGGCGTCCAGCACCTGTTCGGCGCGACCGAGCGCGGGCGCACGTACCCCATCGCCCGCAACGAACTGAACGCGGGCACTCCGGAGAAGCCGTCCTACAGCGAGTTCACCGGCGTCACCTTCTCGCCCGACGGCCGGACGCTGTTCGCCAACATCCAGACGCCGGGCATCATGCTGGCGATCAGGGGGCCGTGGCGGCGCCAGCGTCCCTGAGCGCCCTTGCCCGCACCGCGCGGGGTCCTCACCACGCGGGTGCGTTGACGGCCTGCACGGACCCGCCGGCGATCGCGTACCAGCCCGCGGAGTCGGCGGCGAGCGAGGTGATGGGACTGTCCGCCTCGGGCAACGACCAACTCGTCCGGTGCTTCCCGTCGCGCAGGCTGAGGGCGTGGACCTCCTGGCCCGCCGTGACGTAGACGGTGCCGCCGCCGACGACGGGCGGGCGCCGGTCGGTCGCGTCGACCGGCGCCCGCCACAGCGGCTCGCGGCCGTCGCGGAGGTCGACGCCCTGGAGCGTGGTGGTGTCCGCCCAGTGCACGAGCACGCCGTCGGCGGTCACGGGCCCCGGCGCGCCGCCCGGCCGCCGCGGCCAGCTCGCGTCGAGCCCGGCGGACGGGTGCGACCAGAGCTCCTCGCCGTCCCCGGGGGCGAAGCCGACGAGCCTGCCGCCGCCGAGCGCCAGGCCGACGCCCGCGGCGTACCCGAGCGCCGTCGTGCCCCGGCCCGCCGTCATGCCGAGGCGGCGCCGTGCCACCGCCCTGCCGCCGTCGCGCACATCGATCAGGTGCAGCTCGGCCTCCTCGGTGAGCAGCGCGAACCGTGCTCCGCGCGCCCCGTCCCGCGGAAGGGTCACGGGTGCTGCCACCGCGCGGTCCGCGGAGCGCAGGCCCTCGTACGACCACCGCTGCTTGCCCGTACGGGCGTCGAGGCAGGTCGCCCCGTCGGCCGGGGACGCGGGCTCGGGCGCGAGCAGCAGCGACGATCCGTGGACGGCCGGCGGCAGCCACACCGGGACGTCCGTGCGCAGGTCGGGCGCCGAGCCGTCGGGCAGGGTGCGCAGGCGCAGCTCCGGGTCGTCCGCCGAGCCGCTCGTGTGCAGCGTCACCAGGCGGCGGCCCACGACCGCGTACCACCGCGCGGCCACCGACGGCCACGCGCCGAGCACCGGCCAGGGCTTGCCCGTCGCCACGCCGATGACCTCCGGCAGGACCTCGGGCGCGATCAGGAGCCCGTCGTGCACGCCCCACAGTGTGGGCCCCTCCGCGGTGCCCCCGTCCCGGCGCCACCGCTGGCTGCCGTCGGTCGCCCGCACGGCGGTGACGGCGCCGCCGAGGGAAGTGCCGCGGGCGGGGGCGTGCACGAGGACGGTGCCTTCGGCGTGACCCGCGCTGCCGTCTCCCGCCCTGTACACGTTGACCGCGCTGCCCGTGTCGCCCGCGAGGAGCAGTCCGTTCACGCCGTCGCCGCCCGGATCCTTGCCGGGTTTGAGCATCCACCGGGTCGCCCCGGCCTCCTCGTCACCCGGCCACCAATCGAACGAGTACTCGTCGGTAGAACCATCGGTACTCCCCGGTGCGGTGCCGATCGCCCACCCGGCGAGGGCCGCGGCCGCGCCCCCGCTGGCGGCGAGGGCGGCACGGCGGGTCAGGGTGCGCCGCCGGGCGGCGGAGCGCGGCGGGGCCGGGGTGACGGAGGTCCGGGGCGTCGCGCCCGCCGCGTCCGACGTGTCCCTCGTGGGTGTCGCGTCCGGCTCGGGGACGTCCGGGGCAGGGACGTCCGCCGGTGGGAGGCCGGGGGCGGCGTCGGCGATGAGGGTACGCAGGGGTTCCCGCCGCCACCACAGCGGGCTGTCGGGCGCGGCGGTCCGGCGCAGGACGGCCTCGACCCCGGGCCGCAGCGCCGGATCCCGGTGGAGGCAGCCCGCGGCCAGGTCGCGCAGGCCCGCGGCGCGCGGCACCGACGCGAGGTCCGGTTCCTCGTGGGCCGCCCGGTACAGGAGGACGGCGAGCGGGCCCGTGCCGAAGGGCCCGGTGCCGGTCGCCGCGAACACCAGGACCGCGCCGAGCGCGAACACGTCGGTCGCGGGGCCCACCGTGCCGCCGAGCACCTGCTCGGGCGCCATGTAGCCGGGTGTGCCGAGCAGGGCGCCGGTGGCGGTCAGCGCTCCGTGCTGGTGCCCGTGTCCGCTCGCCTCCGTCGCGCGGGCGACACCGAAGTCGATGACGCGCGGCCCGTCGGCGGTGAGCAGGACGTTCGACGGCTTCAGGTCGCGGTGGACGATTCCGGCGGCGTGGATGCGGGACAGCGCCTCCGCGAGCGCCGCGGCGAGGGCCCGAACGGTCTCCGGTGTCAGCGGCCCCGTGCCGCCCACGGCCTGGCGGAGTGTGACCCCCGGCAGATACGCGGTGGCGAGCCACGGCTGCTCCGCGTCCGGGTCGGCGTCCACGACGGCGGCCGTGTGGGCCCCGGTCACGGCCCGCGCGGCGGTCGCCTCCCTGCGGAAACGCTCCCTGAACCGCGCGTCGGCCGCGAGGTGCGCGTGCACCGTCTTCAGCGCGAGCAGCCTCCCGCCCGGACTCCTGGCCAGGTACACCTGGCCCATGCCGCCCGCACCCAGCCGGGCGAGGAGCCGGTGGCCGCCGAGGGCGCAGGGGTCGTCGGCGAGCAGGGGGGAGGTCATGAAGGAACACCGGCCGCGACCACGGCGGGACCGTACGCGCACCACCGGCACGGGCAGCGCTCCGCCGCCGTCCTCACAGCGGCTCCGGAGGAACGATCGCCACGACGCTCTTCTCCGCGTACAGATGCACCGGGCCCGGTGTCGCGGTCGCCGCCCGTATGGAGCGGATGTCGTACGGCATCACCCACTCCGTGTCGCCGGTGCGGACGTCCAGGGCGTGCAGACCCCAGTCCGGCTCGCCCGACGACGTTCCGGGCTCCGGCCCCGACACGTACACAGCCGAGCCTGATGAGAGCAACCATCCGTCGGAGTCCGTGAGTGCGCGTACGTCGTCGCGGTGCCAGCGGAGCTGTCCCCGAGTGACCCCGTACGCGCCGAGGCCTTTGGGCGTCGCGGCGAGGAACATGTCGTACGTCGCTCGCGGGGTGACCGTCGCGGCCGCGTCCATGCCGCGGGTCCACCGGACGCGGCCGGAGGTGAGGTCGACCGCGCGGATCGCGGTGCGGCTCGCGTAGCAGGCCGTGCCCCACGCGCCCGGATGGGCCCGCGGGTACGGGGCGCCGCCGCGCACCGTCCGCTCCACCGTGCCGTCCTTCGCGCGCAGCACGACCAGCGGGTCTCCGCGCGCGTAGCGTTCGTCAAAGGGCGCTCCTCCCGGGTCCGCGGACACGGCGACGGCGATGCGGCCGCCCTCCGTGTCGACGCCGATCACTCCGGCGGCGGTGCCCTCGTGGAACCACAGGGCCTCCCGGGTACGCGCGTCGTAGCCGTACGCCCGCCAGCGCCTGCCCCAGGCACCGCGCCGTGCCGCCAGGGTGTCGTACGAGGCGTACGTCAGCAAGCAGATCACGTCCCCGGCCGGGACGAGCATGCTCCGGTCGCCTTCCAGCACGCCGGCGGCGTCGGCGGCGGCGTCCGCGTCGAAGGAGCGCGGGCGCGTCGTGGCGCGCCGCACCGGATGGTGGGCCGGGAACGGAGAGGTCCAGGTCTTGCGGCCCGCGTTGGCGTCCAAGGCGTTCAGTTCCGGCCCGGACGGGGAGTCCCGCAGCACGTACACCGTGCCGTCGTGGCTGCTCACGTCCCGTAACCGGTCCGCGGAGTACACCCAGAGCGTGGTGCCGAAGCGAGCCTCGAGACAGGTGAGGGAGGACGGGCCGAGCAGGTGCAGTTTGTTCCCGTCGAACCGCAGACCGGTGCCGCCGGGCCGCAGCTCACCCACGTCCTGCCGCCACATCACCTGTCCCTGCGGCGGCCCCTTCACCCTCTTCTTGCGCCCTGCCCGGGGAGCCTTTCCGCCCATGCCCCCGTCCCCGAGGGTCACGGCGGCACCGGCCGCGCCCGCGGCGGCGAGGAGTGTGCCGCCGCCCCATCGCAGGAGGCGGCGGCGGGAGGGGCCGGGGGACGGTGGGGGGTCCTCCTCCGGAACGTGGCGCGCGTCGCCGTCCACCCCCGACAAGTCGTCCACCCCCCATAACTCCGCGACCCCGAGCTCATGACGGCCGATCAGGTCCGCCACCGCCCCCCGCTCCCACCACGGGGCCGGCCCGTCGCTCGCCCGCTCCCCGCACCAGAGCAGGACTTCGGCGACCGTCGGGCGGTCGGCGGGAGCGCGGGACAGACAGCGGGCCAGGAAGGCTCCCAGGGCGGGGGAGGGGACGCCGACGAGGTCGGGGGGCTCGTGCAGAGTGCGGTAGAGCACGCGGGCGACGCCGTCCGCGCCGAACGGGGCGCGGCCCGTCGCGGCGAGGGCGAGCAGCGCGCCGAGGGCGAACACGTCGGCCGGCGGCCCCGCCCGGCCGTCCCCCTCCGCGCGGGTCAGCTGCTCGGGGGCGATGAAGCCGGGCGAGCCGATGGCTTCGTCGGACGCCGTCAGGCTGTCGTCGACCGCGCTCTGCGCGATGCCGAAGTCGAGGACCTTGGGCCCGTCACGGGTCACGACCACGTTGGACGGCTTCAGGTCGCGGTGCACGATGCCCGCCGCGTGCACGGCGGCCAGGGCCTCGGCGAGGGAGGCGCCGAGGACGGCGAGGTCGGCGGCGGAGAGCGGGCCGTGCGCGGCCACGGCGTCCGCGAGGAGCGGCCCCGCGCAGAACTCCGTCACCAGCCAGGGCTGTTCGGCGTCCGGGTCGGCGTCGAGCACGGCCGCGGTGTACGGCCCGGTGACGGCGCGGGCGGCGGCCGTCTCGCGGCGGAAGCGCTCGCGGAACTCCGGCTCGGCGGCGAGGTGCCCGTGCACGGTCTTCACGGCGACGGGCCGCCCCGACGCGGACCGCGCGAGATGCACCCGCCCCATCCCGCCCGCCCCGAGCTGCGCGACGAGCCGATATCCCCCCACTTCGACGGGCGTCCCACGCGTGGCCCCAGCCATGCCCGGCCTTCCTCCTCGGCTCACCGCTCGCTCCCGTTGCGGCCGAACTGACGGTCGCAACGACGGCCGAACTGTGCGACGCCTGCGAGGCATCGTACGGTTGCGCCGCCACGCGCCGCCGGTGCCGCGGGAAATTCCGTGGCGGCCGTGCGATCCCCGCTCCTAGAGTGATCCGTGTCCAGGTGCGAAGGCAGGACTTACTTCCACTTCTCATGGGGAGGCCGCGGGTTCGAGTCCCGCCACCGGCACTCAGGCCGGTGTAGCTCAGGGGCCAGAGCGCCGATCGTCAGTTCCGCCGCCTCAGATCTCTGGACACCCCAACTTCCGTGAATTCGGGGGAATTCATCGTGTCCCGCTTCAACACCAAGACCGTCAAGGCCCTGCTCACCTCGCCCGTGCGGTCGACCGGACGGACCGTCCGCAATCCGCAGGGCGGGCCGGGCCACCCCCGGGACGCGCGATCCGAACTCTTCCTGCTCGCGGTCGCGAACTTCGTGACGCAGGACACGTTCTACGAGGGCGGTGCCGACCGCGACGACCGGTTCGCCGCGCTGGTGCGGGCGCTCGCCGTCGAGGACCCGGAGTGGACCGCGGGCCTGCTCGGCTGGCTGCGGGGCGAGGGCAACATGCGGACGGCGTCCCTCGTGGGCGCCGCCGAGTACGTGAAGGCGCGCCTCGACGCGGGCGTCACGCACGGGCCGACGGGCCGCAGCGTCGTCGACTCCGTGCTGCGCCGCCCCGACGAGCCCGGCGAGCTGCTCGGCTACTGGACGGCGACGTACGGCCGCGCCGTCCCCAAGCCCGTCAAGCGCGGCATCGCCGACGCCGTACGCCGCCTCTACGGCGAGAAGTCCCTGCTGAAGTACGACACGGCGACCAAGGGGTACCGCTTCGGCGACATCCTCAACCTCGTGCACGCGGCGCCCGACCCGGCCAAGCCGTGGCAGGGCGAGCTGTTCCGGTACGCCCTCGACCGGCGCCACCACCCGGACACGGCCGAGGTGCCGGGCACCCTGCGCACCCTCGCCGCGCACCGCGAGCTGGTGGCGCTGCCCGTCGCCGAGCGGCGCGCGGTCGTCACGGCACCGGACGGTGCCGCGCGGCTCGCCGCCGCGGGCATGACGTGGGAGGCGCTCGCGGGCTGGCTGCGGGGGCCGCTGGACAAGGCGGCCTGGGAGGCGGTCATCCCGTCGATGGGCGCGATGGCACTGGTCCGCAACCTGCGGAACTTCGACGGGGCGGGCGTCTCGGACGAGGTCGCCGCGGGCGTCGCGGCGAAGATCGCGGACCCGCGGGAGGTCGAGCGCTCCCGGCAGTTCCCGTTCCGCTACCTCGCCGCGTACCAGCACGCGCCTTCGCTGCGCTGGTCGTACCCGCTGGAGCGGGCCCTCGGCCACTCGCTCGGCAACGTTCCCGCGCTGCCCGGCCGTTCGCTGATCCTCGTCGACCGGTCGGGGTCGATGTGGGCGCCGCTCTCGGCGCGCTCGCAGCTCAACCGCGCGGACGCGGCGGCGGTGTTCGGCACGGCGCTCGCGCTGCGGGCGGAGAACGCGGACCTCGTCGAGTTCGGCACGTCGAGTGCCGCCGTGCGGTATCGCGCGGGGGAGTCGGTCCTGAAGATCCTCGGCCGGTTCGGCGACCTCGGCGGCACGGACACCACGGCGGCCGTGCGCCGGCACTACCGGAGCCACGACCGGGTCCTGATCGTCACCGACGAGCAGGTCGCGCACAGCCGCCACGGCGGGCCCACCGAGCAGATACCGGCGTACGTCCCCGTCTACACCTGGAACCTGGCGGGCTACCGCACCGGCCACGGCGCCTCCGGCACGGCGAACCGCCATGTGTTCGGCGGCCTCTCCGACGCGGCCTTCCGCATGGTGCAGCTGCTCGAGTCCGGGCGGGCGGCGGACTGGCCCTGGCTGAAGTGAGCTGCCCCCGGGCGGTGGCGGTGATCCGTCGCTGCCACCGCCGCCGCCCGGGGGGTTCGCTACAGTGCCTGCGCCGCGGGCTTCACCATGCCCCGCACCGTACGCGACTTCACGAAGTCGCCCATCGCCGTCATGTCCCACTCGCCGGAGAACTGACGGATCAGCTTCGCCATCATCACGCCCGTCTGCGCCTCGGCGTTCGTCAGGTCGAAGCGGACCAGCTCCTCGCCCGTGGCGCCGTCGAGCAGGCGGCAGTAGGCCTTCGCGACCTCCGTGAACTTCTGGCCGGAGAAGGAGTTCACCGTGAAGACCAGGCCCGTGACCTCCGGGGGGAGCGCGCCGAGGTCGACCACGATCACCTCGTCGTCACCGCCGCCCTCGCCCGTCAGGTTGTCGCCGGAGTGCTTGACGGCGCCCTTGAGGATCTTCAGCTTGCCGAAGTAGCAGCTGTCGATGTGGTTGCGCTGCGGGCCGTACGCGATGACCGACGCGTCCAGGTCGATGTCCTTGCCGCGGAACGCGGGCTCCCAGCCGAGGCCCATCTTGACCTGGGAGAGCAGCGGGCGGCCGCCCTTGACCAGGGACACCGTCTGGTTCTTCTGGAGGCTGACGCGGCCCTTGTCGAGGTTAATCTTCCCGGCGCCCGGGGCCGGGGCGGCGGGGGCCCCGGCCGGGGCGGCGGCCGGGGGCGGGGGCATCTGCACCGGGGCGCCGGTCGGGGGCGCCATCGGGGCGGCGGGCTGCGGCGGGGCCGCGGGGGCCGCCGCCGGGGCGGGCGCCGGCGTCGGCTCCTCGACGGTCACGCCGAAGTCCGTCGCGATGCCCGCGAGGCCGTTGGCGTACCCCTGGCCGACGGCGCGGGCCTTCCACGCGCCGTTGCGCAGATAGACCTCGACGATGACCAGGGCGGTCTCCGTGCCGAGCCGCGGCGGGGTGAACGTGGCGAGCACCGAGCCGTCGTCCGCGTTGCGGATCGTGGCCGTGGGCTCGACGCCCTGGAAGGACTGGCCCGCCGCGTCGGGGCTCGCCGTCACGACGATCTTCTCGATGCCCGGGGGCACCGCGGTCGTGTCCACCGTGATGGCGTCGGGGGCGGTGCCGCCGCCCGAGCGGTACGTCACGCCGGGGCCCGCGGGCTGGTTGTAGAAGATGAAGTCGTCGTCGGAGCGCACCTTGCCGTCGGCGGTGAGCAGCAGGCCCGAGACGTCCAGGCGCACGGGGGCGGAGACGTCCACCGCCACGCGGGTCGCGGGCAGCGGGATGTTCGAGCCGGGGGTCATAGCTGTCATGCCAGGGGTAACGAGCGGGGGGACTTTGCCGTTCCCTTACCCGGGGGTTTTCTGGGCGGGGTGCGGGTGGGTGCCCTCGCGGGGGCGTCCCGGACCCGCCCCTTTCCCGTAACCAAGGGGCTCCGCCCCCTGGACCCCCGGTCCTCAAACGCCGGACGGGCTGGAACACCCAGCCCCTCCGGCCGCCCCTACGGCACCACCACGATCTTCCGCCCCTCGCCCGCCGCGAACTTCCCGAGCGCCTGCGGATACTCCGCCAGCGGCAACCGGTCACTGATGAAGACATCGGGATCGAGCACCCCCCGCGCGAACAGCTCCGCGGCGCGCTCGTAGCTGTGGAGGACGGCCATGGAGCCGGTGATGGTGATCTCCTGGTTGTAGATGCGGTAGGGGTCGATGGTGACGCGGGTGGCGTAGTCGGCGACGCCGAACTGGAGGAAGGTGCCGGCCTTGGCGACCCGGTCGAGGCCGTCCTGGATGGCGGCGGCGTTGCCGGTGGCGTCGATGACGACGTCCCAGCCCTGCGGGCGGTCCAGCTCGTCGGGGCTGGCCCCGGCCCCGGTGACGCCGAGCTGCCGCGCGGTGGCGAGCCGCTCGGCGTTGAGGTCGACGACGTCGACGCTCGCGGCGCCGGTGCGCTTGGCGAGCTCCAGCATCATCAGGCCCATGGTCCCGGAGCCGTAGATCAGGACGTGCGCCGCGAGCCGGGTGCGCAGCACGTCGTAGCCGCGCACCGCGCAGGACAGCGGCTCGATGAGGGCGGCGTCCTGGGTGCGGATGTGCTCGGGGAGGCGTACGCAGTTGGCGACGGGTGCGACCGCGTACTGGGCGGCGCCGCCCGCCGTGGTCACGCCGATCGCGGCCCAGCGCTCGCACATGTTGTTGTGGCCGTCACGGCAGTAGCGGCACTCGTGGCAGTACAGGGAGGGGTCCACGGCGACCTGGTCGCCGATCGACACCTCGGTGACGTCCTTGCCCAGGCCGACCACCTGTCCGGCGAACTCGTGCCCCGGCACCACCGGCAGCGTCGGCGCGAACTCGCCCTGCAGAATGTGCAGGTCCGTGCCGCAGATGCCGCACGCGGCGACCTCCACGACGACGTCGCGCGGTCCGGGCGTGGGGTCGGGCACCTCGCCGACCACGGCCTTGCCGACGGACTCGATGATGGCGGCTTTCACTTGACGGCTCCCAACGACAGGCCCTGGACCAGCTTGTCCTGGGCGGCGAACCCCGCGGCGAGCACCGGCAGGGAGATGATGAGCGACGCGGCGCACACCTTGGCGAGGAACAGGCCCTGGCTGGTGATGAAGCCGGTCAGGAAGACGGGTGCCGTCTGGGCGACCACACCCGTCAGGACCCGGGCGAAGAGCAGCTCGTTCCAGGAGAAGATGAAGCAGATCAGGGACGTCGCGGCGATGCCGGGCAGCGCGATCGGGGCGACCACGCGGGTGAGGATCGTGGGCAGCCTGGCGCCGTCGATCTGCGCCGCCTCGATGATCGCCACCGGCACCTCGGACAGGAACGACTGCATCATCCAGACGGCGATCGGCAGGTTCATCGACGTATAGAGGATGACCAGGAGCCAGATGTTGTCCAGGAAGTCGGTGTTCTTGGCGAAGAGGTAGATGGGCAGCAGGCCCGCGACGACCGGCAGCATCTTCGTGGAGAGGAAGAAGAAGAGGACGTCCGTCCACTTCTTCACCGGGCGGATCGACAGGGCGTACGCCGCCGGGAGCGCCAGGAGGAGGACGAGCAGGGTCGAGGCCGTCGACGCCACGAAGGAGTTGATGAGCGAGGGCCAGGGGCTCGCGCCGCCGCCCGAGCCGAAGAACTCCCGGTAGCCGTCCAGGGTGAGGGACGCCGCGACCGAGGGCGGGTTCGTCGCCGCGTCCTGCTCGGAGTGGAAGGACGTCAGGGCCATCCAGGCGATGGGCAGGAAGAAGAGCAGCCCGGCCAGCCAGGCGGCGAGGGTGAGGCCCGCTCCCCGGGTCCGGGTGCGGAGCGCCTCGGGCGGCCGGGCGCCGGGCCGGGTGCGGTGCGCGGGTGCGCCGCTCGTACGGATGTCGCTCACGCGGACGTCGCTCATGCGCGGGACACCTCCTCGCGGAAGAGGGACGACACCACGCGGAGCGCGAAGGTCGCGATGATGATCGAGCCGATGACGACGAGGACACCGGCGGCGGACGCCAGGCCGTTCTCGTGGGCCTGGTAGAAGCTCTGGTAGACGGTGTAGGGCAGGTTCGCGGTGCCGAGGCCGCCCGAGGTGATGGTGAAGACGGCGTCGAAGTTCTGCACGATGTAGATCGAACCGAGCAGGGCGCCCAGTTCCAGGTAGCGGCGCAGGTGCGGCAGGGTGAGATGGCGGAAGACCTGCCAGTTGTTCGCGCCGTCCATGCGGGCCGCCTCGATCAGCTCGGTGTCCCGGCTCTGCAGGCCCGCGAGCAGGATCAGCATCATGAACGGCGTCCACTGCCAGATCAGGGACAGTTCGATGGCGATCAGCGGGGTGTTGGATATCCAGTCGGGCTGGCTCGCGCCGTCTCCGCCGACCCAGTGCAGGACGCCGTTGAACAGGCCGTACTCGGGGTTGTAGAGGACGTGCTTCCACAGCAGCGCCGCGGCCACCGGCACGAGCAGGAACGGTGCGATGAGCAGCGTGCGCACGACGCCCCGGCCGCGGAACCTCCGGTCGAGGAGCAGCGCGAGGCCGAGGCCGATGACGAGGCTCGCGAGGACGACCGTCGCGGTCAGCAGGATCGTCGTCCACACCGACTTGCGCAGGTCCGCGTCGGTGAGGACCTCCTGGTAGTTGGCGAAGCCGGTGAAGGAGCGGGCGTCGGGGTAGAGCGCGTTCCAGTCGAAGAAGGAGATCACCAGCGTGGCCACGAACGGCAGCTGGGTCACGGCGATCATGAAGATCAGGGCGGGGAGCAGCGGGGCCCGGGTGGCCCAGGCGCGCAGCCGCCCGGAGGGGCGTGACGCCGCTGTCCGCGCGGGTGCGCGGGTGGGTGGGGGAGTGGTGGTGGCGGTCATCGGCCCTCGTACTCCTCGGAGATCTTCTCGGCGAGCTCTTGGGACTTCTCCAGGGCCGACTCGACGGACTGGCGTCCGGCGATGGCCGCGCTGATCTCCTGCGAGACGCGGGTGCCGAGGTCGGTGAACTCGGGGATGCCGACGAACTGGATGCCCGGCGCGGGCCGGGGCTGCACGCCCGGGTCGCGGGGGCGGGCGTCGGCGATGGCGGCGCGCATGACGCTCTGGAAGGCGCCCGCCTCCTTGCGGTACCGCGGGTTCTCGTATGTCGAGGAGCGTTTTCCCGCGGGCACATTGGACCAGCCGATCTTCTCGCCGACCAGTTGCTCGTACTCCTTGCCGGATGCCCAGGAGATGAACTTCCAGGCCTTGTCGGGGTTGTGCGAGGCCTTCTGAAGGCCCCAGGCCCAGGTGTAGAGCCAGCCGGAGCTCGCGGTCCTGTCCACCGGCGCGGGCACGTAGCCGATCCTGCCCTTGACCGGGGACCCCGCGGCCTCCAGGGAGCCGGCGGCGGCCGTGGCGTCGTACCACATGGCGGTCTTGCCCTGGGTGAGGTTGTTCAGGCACTCCGCGTACCCGGACTGGGCGGCGCCGGACTCGCCGTGCTCGCGGACGAGGTCCACGTAGAAGCGGGTCGCGCGCTCGAACTCGGGGGAGTCCAGACGGGCCTTCCAGTCCTTGTCGAACCAGGTGCCGCCGAAGGTGTTGACGACCGTCGTCAGGGGCGCCATCACCTCGCCCCAGCCGGGCAGCCCGCGCAGACAGATGCCCTTCATGCCCTTCTGCGCGCCGTCGGCCTTCGCGGCGAGGTCGGCGACCTGCTGCCAGGTCGGCTTCTCGGGCATGGTCAGGCCCTTCTTCGCGAAGACGTCCTTGCGGTACATGAGGAAGGACGACTCGCCGTAGAAGGGCTGCCCGTAGAGCTTGCCGTCCTCGCCGGTGAGGGACTGGCGCATCGGCGGCAGGATGTCGTTCTGGTCGAAGGCGCGGTCCTCGCGGGTGTAGGAGCCGAGCTCGTGCAGCCAGCCGTTCTTGGCGTAGATGGGGATCTCGTAGTTGCTGAGCGTCGCCACGTCGTACTGGCCCGCCTGGTTGGCGAAGTCCTGGCTGATCTTGTCGCGGACGTCGTTCTCGGGCAGCACGGTGAAGTTCACCTTGATGCCGGTCTTCTTGGTGAAGTGGTCGGCGGTGAGCTTCTGCAACTCCACCATCTGCGGGTTGTTCACCATCAGGACGTTGATGGAGTTGCCGCCGGAACCGGTCCCGCCCGCCCCGGCCCAGCAGCCGGAGAGCAGCGGGGCGAGCAGCGTCCCTGCGGCGGTCACGACGAGCAGCCGCCGTGACCTCCGTCGGCTGTGGGTTCGCATGAATCGCTCCTGAACAGTGGGGGCAAGAGGGTCGTTTCGGTGCGACTGAGGGCATGGGGTGCCGCACCGGCTGCCCTGGGAGTGGGCGCGGTGGGCCTCGGTGGCGGGCGGAGGGGTGTAGGGGGGAAGGCGTGCGGGGTGCGGGGTGTAGGGGGCTTTGGGGGGAAGGGGGTGGGCGGGCGGTCAGGTCCGGATGACCTGCGGCCCCTGCAAGGAGTAGCGGTGCGCCTCGGACGCGGGCAGCTGGGTGCTGGTGACGATGCTCTCCAGGTCGCTGACGCCCGCGAAGCGGCAGAAGCTGGCCGCACCGAACTTGGTGTGCACGCCCGCGAACACGGTCCGCCGCGAGGCGCGCATGGCCTGCGCCTTCACCTCGCAGACCGCCGGGTCCGGGGTGGTCAGGCCGTGCTCGCGGGAGATGCCGTTGGCGCCGATGTACGCGAGGTCGATCACGAACCCGGCGAGCATGCGGGTCGTCCAGTGGTCGACGGTGGCGAGGGTCCCGGCCCGCACCCGGCCGCCGAGCAGCAGCACGGTGACGTGGTCGGCCCCGGCGAGCGCGCCCGCGGTGGCGAGGGAGGCGGTGACCACGGTCAGGGGGCGGTTCTTCGGCAGGGCCTCCGCGATGAGCTGTGGGGTGAAGCCCTCGTCGATGAAGACGGTCTCGGCGTCGCCGAGCTGCTCGGCCGCGGCGGCGGCGATGCGGCGCTTCTCGGGCACGTGCATCGTGGTGCGGAAGGCGAGGGTCGTCTCGAAGCCGGCGCTCTCCACGGGGTAGGCCCCGCCGTGGGTGCGGCGCACCAGGCCGTGGTCCTCGAGGGCGCGCAGATCGCGGCGTACGGTCTCCTTCGCGACGCCCAGTTCGGCCGCGAGCACCGTGACGTCCACGGACCCGGAGCGGCGGGCCGCGCGCACGATCTGCCGCTGGCGTTCCTCCGCCGTCATGGACGCCACCCACCCCTCTCCCCGGTGCCTCCGGAGACCTCACTTCCGCGTGCTGCCCGTTCGGGCCCTGTGCAGGAAGTTCTACAGCCCGAGGGAGAGGGGTGGCCAGGTGCGCTGCGGGCCCGATGATGCCCGTATCCGCCCGTTTGGCGAGGCGGCTGCCTGCGGGGCGGGCTGATCATGGGCCCGTCGCCGGGCTCGCCGTGCCCGTTTGCTGCCCGCTTGGCGTTCGGACGGGGGGTCGAACGGCCGGAAAGCGACGGTGTCAGGGCTGGTGGAATCCGACCTCGGGGTGTGCGGCCGTGGGCCCGTCGAGCAGCGGCTGCTCGGTGCCGCGCAGGTGCCGGTCGAAGTACGCGGCGATGTAGGCGCGGGTGATCTGCTCGGCCCGCGGACCGGAGATCGGGGCGGTGGGGTCGTCCACGCCGAGCTGGTCGAAGAGGACCGGTACGTCGGTGAAGGTGAAGTGCCCGGACCCGGCGACCGTCAGCCACCGCTTCCAGCCCTCGAAGCGGGGCCAGGCGCTCTTCCAGGTGTAGGGGTCGTCGGCCTGGACGGTCCGCTCGGTGCCGAGGAGCAGGAACGGGCGCTTGCCGAGGCCGTCGGGCATGACCTGGATGCCGCCGTCCATGTTCATGCCCGCCCGCACCCGCTGGTCGGTGTTCATCACGGCGACCGTGGCGGCGCCGCCGATGGAGTGCCCGCCCATGCCGATCCGCCGGGCGTCGATCAGGCCGGAGTGCCGCCAGACGGCCGCCCGGCCCACGAGCCGGTCGAGGACGAACGACAGGTCCTTCGCCCGGACCGCGGCGATGGCCTTGCCGCTCCCGGGGTCCTGGTTCTGCTCGCACGCGAGGCAGGTCAGGATCCGCCCGCCGGGGAAGGCGGTGCCGGCCGACTCATAGGCGTGGTCCACCGTCGCGACGACGTAGCCCCGGCTCGCCAGGTCCTCGGCGAGATGCGTCAGCGTGGAGCGGGGCGCGGTCATCCCGGGCGACAGGACCACCAGCGGGAAGCGCCCGCCGACGGGCTTCGCCCCGGTCCGCGCGTAGGTGCGGGTCGCGCCCACCGCGGCCGCGGACGTGTCGACCTCGAACGCCTCCAGGAGCAGCCGGGCCTCCTCGGTGGAGGTGTACGGGGCGGGGCGCCCGCCCGTCGCGTGCGCCGGGTAGTAGAGCGACAGCATCAGTTCCCGCGCCTTCGCCGTGGGCACCCACGGGTCCTTGCGGCTCTTGTCGACCAGGTGCAGGGTGTCGCGGCCGACCGCGAACGGGCCGGTGGGGCGGGGCAGGGCGGTGCGGGGCGCGGGTGTGTCCGTGTCGTTCGCGGTGCTCGCGGCGGTCACGGCCGCGGGGGCCGGAGCGGGCTGCGCCACGGCCGTGGCCGGCAGCGGCACGGCGAGCGCCACGGCGATCGCGGCGGCAACGGCGAGTCCGCGCACGGCGATTCGGGTTCGTGTCATGACAGCTCACGCTAGCCAGCGCCGCGTGGGGCCACGTCGGACCACGGTCTGACCCGCCCCCACCGTGAGGCGTACGGAACCGTCAACTCCAAGGACGAGACTCAATACGGCCACACTGGCGGATTCACGCAGAAGCGGCCGCCGAGGCGGGTGTGCTCGGGGTTGGCCGGGTCGAGTTCGCCGTGCTCCGCGATCAGCTTCTCGGCGAACTGCTCGGAGTCGTCCTGCGGGGCGTAGCCGAGCGCGCGGGCCGGTCCCAGGTCCCACCACAGCCGGGTGTTGGCCGACGAGCCGTAGACGACGGTGTGGCCGACGTCCGGCGCAGTGAGCGCCGCGTGGAACAGGCGTGCCCCGTCGCCCGGCGACAGCCACACCGACAGCATGCGTACGTCGGCGGGTTCGAGGAAGCAGGAACCGATGCGTACGGACACCGTCTCGACGCCGTGCTTGTCCCAGTAGAACTGCGCCAGGTCCTCGCCGAAGGACTTCGACAAGCCGTAGAGGGTGTCCGGGCGGCGCGGGGTGTCGACGGGGATCAGCGGGTCGTCGCCCACCGGCCGCGGTGTGCAGCCGACGGCGTGGTTGGAGGAGGCGAAGACGACCCGGGGGACGCCTTCCTCGCGCACGGCCTCGTAGAGGTGGTGCAGGCCCTCGATGTTCGCCTTCAGGATCTTCTCGAAGGTGGACTCCAGGGAGATCCCGGCGAGGTGCAGGACCGCGTCGACGCCGCGCACGGCCTCGCGCAGGGCGGCCCGGTCGGCCAGGTCCACCGTGAGGGCGTCGGGCTCGCCGTCGACGGGCCGCAGGTCGAGCAGCCTGAGGTCGTAGCCGTAGGCGGGCAGCAGGCCTCGCATCAGGGTGCCGAGACCGCCTGCGGCGCCGGTCAGCAGGACGGTGCGGGGAGCGGGCATGCGGTGATCTCCTCGTACGCGTTCATGTATGGTGTTCACATCCATGGACACGCTAGGGAGCGCAGTCCTGTGCCGTCAAGGGGCGCGCGGAAGCGGTGAATCCGCTCCGAGTCGCGGGTTTGGCCGCTTGGCCGGGCCGTCCCGGCGGCTTGGCGTGGGCGCGTTCAGCCCCTCTCGCCTCCCGGCTCCGCGTTCCCAGCGGGCACCGGACGACGACCTCGCCTCGCCCTGGTCGGGCGGGCCCTGTCGGGGGCCGGATGACGAAGGCCACGATCCGCGCACCACTCGCCGCCCACGGGCGGCGTCCGCACGCTGGCCGCGCATGATGGCCGTCCACGGCCGCAACGACCCGTGGAGCGCGGAGCGGTTCACGCAGAGCCACCGCCACTCCCACCGCCACTCCCACCGCCACGCCGTGCCCGGCGCCACCCACGGCGCGACCATCGCCGAGCCGACCGAACTCCAGCGCGCGCAGGCCGCCGCCACCATCCAGCGCCGGGCGGAGGTGCGGTAGCAGGCCCGCGCCCGGACCCCAGCAGGGGCAGGGCGAGCAGCAGCCGCGCCCCTGCGAGCCCGCACAGCAGCAGCCGGTGGTCGACCGGCCCGACGAGCGCGGCGCCCAGCGCGACCCCGGCAGCCGTCGGCGCGAACAGGACCGTGTTCGCGGTGGCCGCCACCCGGCCGGCGAGCGCGTGCGGCACCTGGCGCTGCACCGCCGTCAGCGCGGCGATCAGCACGCACGGCAGCCCCACGCCGTTCACCGTGAAGCCCACGAGGACCGCCGCGTCCCAGGGCAGCGCCTGAAGCACCGCCGCGAGCGACGTCAGCGCGATCCCGGCACCCGCGAACCGCCGGTCCCCGAACCGCCGCAGCAGGGCGCCCGAAGTCACCCCGACGGCGACGGACCCGGCGCCCTGCGCGACGTACAGCGCACCCGTGTACGCGGGCGAGTGGCCGAGCGCCTCGACGAGCGCGTACACCAGGGCGCCACCGAGCCCCGACGACAGCATGGTGAGCCCGCCCGCGACGACCAGCGGCCGCAGCCGCGTGTCGCCCCACAACCGGCGGGCCCCCTGCGCGGTCTGCTCCCGCCAGCCGCGCGGGCCGGGTGTCGGACGGCGCTCCGACACCCGCAGCAGCGCGAACAGGCACCCGGCCAGGACGAAGGTGACGGCGTCGAGCAGCAGCACCGCGGGGCCGCCCCAGGCGGTGAACGCGGCGGCCCCGGCGAGGGGCGCGAGCAGCTTCATGCCCTCGTTCGCGGACATCCGCAGCCCGTTGAAGTCGCCGAGCAGCTCCTTGTCGACCGCCCCGGCCACCAGGGCGGCCTCCGCGGCGTCGGTGACGACCCCGCAGGCCCCGTACACCACGAGCACGGCGAGCAGCCCCCACACGCCCGCCGCCGAGTCGGCGCCGCCCGCCCCGCACAGCGCGAGCAGCAGCACCCCGAGCCCCGCGTTCGCGGCGACCAGGAGCGGCCGTCTGCGGACGCGGTCGGCGAGGGCGCCGAGCGGAGGGCCGAGGAGTAGCGGCGCCCACACCGCAAGGACGCACAGCGCGGCGAGCCCGTCGGAGCCGGTGCGCTCCTTCACCCAGACGCTCGCCACCAGCATCATCGCGAAGCTCCCGAATCCGGAGACCACGACCGCCCCCAGGTAGAGCCCCGCGTTGCGGTCCCGCAGGACCCGTACGAGGCTCGGCGTCGGCGTGCGTCCCGTCATCGGCATGCGGTCGATGCTGAAGCTGAGGCCCCCCGCCGCGGATCGGGAGAATGCCTCAGGGAGCGCCGATGAGTCCGGGGCGCGAGAGGAGTCCCCTGGGGAGGAAGCCTTACGGCACACGGCCCGAGAACCCCCCGCCGGGCACCGCACGCACCACCCCGAGGAGACCTTGATGTCGGACATCTCAGAGAACCCGGCCGACCTGCCGGACTTCGGACCGCAGACGCGGCTCGTGGCACGCCTCGCCGAGGCCGTCCCCGACGACCGGCTCGAAGGCCCGACGCCCTGCCCGGACTACGCGGTGCGCCATCTGCTCGGCCACATCACGGGCCTCGCCACCGCCTTCGCCGACGCGGGCCGCAAACGGCTCGGGCCGACGACGGACACCGACCCGTCGAGCACCCTGCCGGACATCGGCCCCGACTGGCGCGAGGAGCTGCCGCGCGCGCTCGACGACCTCGCCGCGGTGTGGCGGGACCCGGCGGCGTGGACCGGCGACACCAGGGCGGGCGGCGTCGAGCTCACCGGTGACGTCGCGGGCGTGATCGCCCTGAACGAACTCGTCGTGCACGGCTGGGACCTGGCCCGCGCCACGGGCCAGGAGTACGCCCCCGACGCGGCGAGCCTCGCCGTCTCGCACGCGATGGTCTCCGCCACGGCGGCGGAGTCACCGGACGCGCGGGGCACCCTGTTCGGCCCACCGGTACCGGTCCGCGACGAGGCCCCGCTCCTGGAGCAGGTGGTGGCACTGAGCGGCCGCGAGCCGTCCTGGCGGCCTTGACCCGGCTGGGGTCCGGAGACGGTCCGCGGACGCCTGACGGCCGTGGGGCGGCTCGGGGGGCCGGAAGCTCGTGGGTGGCTGGAAACGGGTGGGCGGGTGGGAAAGATCCCGGCGCGGTAGCGGCGGGTACGCAGAAGCCCCCCTAGCGCAGCGCCGCGCGCATCGTCGCGGCGGCGACGGGGGCCGCGAGGCCGTTGCCGCTCACCTCGGAGCGTGCCGCGTCGGAGGACTCCACGATCACCGCGACGGCGACCTCCTTGCCGGAGTCGCCCTTGGCGTAGGACGTGAACCAGGCGTAGGGGGTCCGGGAGTTGTTCTCGCCGTGCTGGGCGGTACCGGTCTTGCCGCCCACCCGCGCCCCGGCGATCCGCGCGTTGGTCCCCGTCCCCTTCTCGACCACCGTCTCCATGGCCGACTGCAACCCCTCGGCGGTGGTGGCGCGAAGGACCCGCCGGGAGTCGCCGTCGCCGAAGTCCCGCAGCACGTTCCCGTCGGCGTCGGTGACCTTCGAGACCAGGTGCGGCGCCGCCAGCTCCCCGCCGTCGGCGATCGCGGCGGACACCATGGCCATCTGAAGCGGCGTCGCCGTCACGTCGAACTGGCCGATGCCGGTCAGCGCGGTCTGCGCCTCGTCCATGTCCGAGGGGTAGCCGCTCCTCGCCGCCCGCACGGGCACGTCCAGCTTGTCGGCGTCGAAGCCGAACTTCTCCGCCTGCGCCTTCACCTTGTCCTGCCCGAGGTCGACGGCCATCTTGGCGAAGACGTTGTTGCACGAGTACCGCAGGGCCGTGCGGATCGACGCGTTCTCGCAGGGCGCGGAAGCGTTCTCGTTCTTGAGGACGGTCCGTGTGCCGGGCAGCGGGTACGGGTTCGGGCTCGCAGTGCCCTCGTCGACGGAGCCGTAGAGCCCGTCCTCCAGGGCGGCCGCGGCGACGACCAGCTTGAACGTCGAACCGGGCGGCAGGGGCTGGCGCATCGCGCGGTTCACCATCGGCTTGTCCTCGTCCGATGTGAGCGCCCGCCACGCCGCGGAATCGGTGGAGCCGCTGATCTTCGAAGGGTCGTACGACGGCGTGGACACCATGCCGAGGATCCGCCCCGTCCTCGGGTCGACGGCGACGGCCGCGCCCTTCTTGTCGCCGAGCGCCTCGTACGCGGCCTTCTGCACGGCCGGGTCGATGGTCGTCAGGACGTCACCGGGGTCGGCGCGCTTGCCGGTCAGCGTGTCCAGCGGGCCCTGCAACCGGTTGTCGGTGCCGTCGAGGAGGTCCTTATAGATGCCCTCGAGCTGCGTGGCGCCGTACACCTGCGAGCTGTAGCCGGTGACGGCGGCGTACAGCGGCCCGTTCTTGTACGTGCGCTGGTACGCGAGGTCACCGCCCGCCGTCCGCCGGGAACCGGTGACGGCGTCCCCGCCCACGATGATGTCGCCCAGCGGGTACGCGTACTGCTCGATGGCGCTCCGCCGGTTCAGCTTGTCGTCCGCGAGGGCCTTCGCGTCGTGGAACTGCACCCAGGTGGCCCGCAGGAGCAGGGAGAGCACCAGGAGCAGCGCGAAGACTGAGGCGTGCCTGATCGTCTTGTTCATCTCACGAAAGGACGAGCGCCCCGCGGCCTTTCGTTCCCCTCTTGCCCCGAGGTGTCCGTTTTCTCAGGAACTCCTCATGGACCGGGCAGTTCATGAGTTCCGTATGAATCCGGCCTCGTACGCCGCGATCACCGCCTGGGTGCGGTCCCGCGCCCCCGTCTTCGCGAGGACCGCCGCCACATGCGTCTTCACCGTCGCCGGGCCGACCTCCATCCGGCGGGCGATCTCCGCGTTGGTGAGCCCCGCCGCCATCTGCCGCAGCACCTCGCTCTCCCGCCCGGTGAGCCGCGCCACCCAGGGGGGCCTGGCGGACTCGGCGCGCGCGTACGCCTCGGCGAGCGCCCGCACCGACGCCGGGAACAGCAGCGAGTCGCTGCGCGCGACCAGGCGCACCGCCTGGACGAGCGCCTCGGCCTCGGCCCGCTTGAGCAGGAACCCGGACGCCCCGGCCCGCAGCGCCTCGTACACGTACGCGTCGTTCTCGAAGGTCGTGACGACGACGATGCGCGGCGGTCCTTCCATGTCCCGCAGGATCTGCTCGGTGGCGCGGATGCCGTCGACCTCCGGCATGCGTACGTCCATGAGCACCACGTCGGGCCGCAGCTCGCGCACCACGGACACCGCCTCGGCGCCGGTCGCCGCCTCGCCGACGACCTCCAGATCGGGCTCGGCGGCGAGGATGGCGCGCAGCGCGGTGCGCACCATGCGCTCGTCGTCGGCGAGCACGATGCGCAGCGGGGCGGGGGAGGCGGTGCCGGTCATGGGGTCCGTTCCTTCGTACGTGGCGTGGTCGTGGGTGGCCCGTGGAGGGGCAGGCGTACGCGCAGCCGCCAGACGCCGGTGCCGCCCGTGCCCCCGGTGCCGGAGACGTCGGAGGCCGCGGCGGGGCCTGTCTCCGCCGTGCCGCCGAGGAGGCGGGCCCGGTCGGCGATGCCGCGCAGGCCGTGGCCGCCGCCCGTGCGGACGGCGGACGGCCGCGGCCCGGCCGGGAGCGGGTTCTCGGCGACGATCTCCAGGCCGGAGCCGTCGAGCCGGACGTGCAGCGTCGCCCCGGAGCCGGGCCCGGCGTGCTTGAGCACGTTGCTCAGGGCCTCCTGCACGATGCGGTAGCCCTCGCGGGACACCATCGCGGGCAGCGCCGCCGCGTCCCCGGGCCCGCCCAGGTCGACGGTGGCGTCGACGCGCAGGCCGCCCGCGCGGGTGCGGCGCAGGAGGCCGTCCAGGTCGGCGTCGAGCGTGGGCGCGGGCGCCGCGTGGCCGTCGCGCCCGCGCTCGCCGCCCTCGCGCAGCACCCCGAGGACGGCGTCGAGCTCGCCGACCGTGCGCCGGGTGGTGTCCTCGATGGCGGCGAGGGCCTCGCGGACGAACTCCGGGTCCCGGTCGAGGAGTCTGCGGGCCGCGCTCGCCTGCAACGTGACGGCGCTCAGCGCGTGGCCGACCGAGTCGTGCAGCTCCCGGGCCAGGCGGTTGCGGACCGCGAGGTCGGCGGCGCGCCGCTCGGCTTCGGCGAGCCGGTCGGCGGTCGTCGGCCCGAGCAGCGCGGGCGCCCACCGCGCGAGCAGCCCGCCCGCCCCCGCCGCGCACCCCGCGAGCACGACCAGGGACACCGCACCGACGACCGGCGCGAGCAGCAGCGTCCAGGGCCCGAGGAGACCCTCGGGGAAGCCGATCCAGGAGCCGGCGAGCCCCACGGTCGCGGGCAGCGCGAGCAGGAACGCGGCGAACGGCACCAGGGCGAGCGTCATCCCGCTGACGATCCCGCCGAGGCCGAGGTGCAGCGTGAACCAGGCCATGGTGCGCCCCCGCGCGGCCCGTGACCGCGGCGGCCCGTCGGCGAGCGCCGCGTCCGGCACGTCGCACAGCGCCCGCACCGCCGCCACCGACATGGGCCGGGTCAGCGGGAACAGCGCGGTGACCGCGGCGAGCGGGAGCCCGAACGCGAAGGAGAGGAGCTGGGAGGCGAAGGAGCCGAACATGACGCCCTCGCCGAGCAGCGGCCCGGCCAGGGCCGAGCCCACGAACACGTACGGCATGGAGACCGCGCCGCCGAGGACCAGATGGATCCACCGCCGCCGCGTGCGCCGCCCGGCGAGCACCGCGACGGCGTGCCGCACGCGGAGCGCTTCCGCGCGGGGTCGTTTCGCGTCGGGCCCTTCCGCGCGGGGCCGTTTCGCGTCGGGCCCTCCCGCGCGGGGTCGTTTCGCGCCGCGCCCTCCCGCGCCGGGCGCCCCGGACCGTCGCACGCAGCGCGCTCCCGTCAGAGGCGGCGCGTGGCCAGCGTCAGCCGGTCCCGGGCGTCGAACAGCGCGTCCTTGACCATCTGCTCGTGGGCGGGCGTGAGCCGGGCCACCGGCACCGAGCAGCTGATGGCGTCACGGGCGGGCGTGCGGTAGGGGATGGCCACGCCGAAGCAGCGCAGACCGAGGGTGTTCTCCTCGCGGTCCACGGCGAAGCCCTGCTCGCGCACCGTGTGCAGCTCCTCGATGAGCTGCTCGCGGTCGGTGATGGTGTTCTCCGTGAGCGACGGCAGGGTCTGCGGCAGCAGCTTGCGGACCTGCTCGTCGGTGTGGCTGGCGAGCAGCGCCTTGCCGAGCGACGTGGAGTGGGCGGGCAGCCGCCGTCCCACGCGGGTGAAGGGGCGCAGATAGTGCTGCGACTGGCGCGTGGCCAGATACACCACGTTCGTCCCGTCGAGACGGGCGAGGTGGATGGTCTCCGTGGTGTCGTCCGAGAGGCGGTCGAGGGTGGGGCGGGCCGCCGCGACGACCTCGTCGCCGTCGATGTACGACGTGCCGACTAGGAGCGCCCGCACGCCGATGCCGTACCGCGTCCCGGTCGCGTCCGTCTCGATCCAGCCCAGCTCGACGAGGGTGCGGAGCAGCATGTAGAGGCTGGACTTCGGGTACCCGACGGCCTCCTGGACGTCGGCGAGCGCGTGCATGCCGGGCCGGCCCGCGAAGAACTCCAGCAACTCCACCGTCCGCACCGCGGACTTGACCTGTGCGCCCCCGCCCGTCTCCCCAGCAGACATCGCCCTTGACCCCTCACGTCCGACGAGAAATAGTACGACCGCCCCCGAAGATTCATCACCAGAGACAGCGTTCAGTATATCGAACGCCGCTCGTAGGCGGCAGCGGACACAGAGCACACGGACCGGCCGGAGCACGCGGACCGGCCGCAGCACACGGGCCAGTCGGACCAGTGGAGGGACCCAAGGTGGCAGCAGCACCAGTCTGGAGTGTCGACCCCCGAACCGGGAAGCAGCGCGAGCAGGTCGGTGCCGAGGCCACCGTCCACGACGTGGACCGGGCCGTCCGGGCCGCGCACTCCGCGCGTGCCGCCCTCGCCGACCGCACCGTCCGCGCGGCGTTCCTGCGCGCCGCCGCCGAGCTCCTCGACGCCGCGAGGGACGACCTCGTCGCCGTGGCGGACGCGGAGACCGCCCTCGGCGCCGCGCGGCTCACCGGCGAACTCGCCCGCACCTGCTACCAGTTCCGTGCCTTCGCCGACACCGTGGACGAGGGCGCCTTCCTCGGCGTCGTCATCGACCACCCCGACGACACGGCCACCCCGCCCGTCCCCGACCTGCGCCGCCACAAGATCCCCCTCGGTGTCGTCGCCGTCTACGCCGCCTCCAACTTCCCCTTCGCCTTCTCCGTGCCCGGCGGCGACACCGCGAGCGCCCTGGCCGCGGGCTGCCCGGTCGTCGTCAAGGCGCACCCCGACCACCCCGCGACGTCCGAGCGCGTCGCCGCCGTGCTGCGCGCGGCGGCCGAACGGCACGGGATCGCGGCGGACGCGATCGGCCTGGTGCACGGATTCGACGCGGGCGTCGAGCTGGTCCGCCACCCGCTGGTCGCGGCGGCGGGCTTCACCGGTTCGGTACGGGGCGGCCGCACCCTCTTCGACGCGGCGGCCGCACGCCCCGTACCGATCCCCTTCCACGGCGAACTCGGCTCCCTGAACCCGGTGGTCGTCACCGAGGCCGCCGCCACCGAGCGCGGCGAGGACATCGGCCGCGGGCTCGCGGGCTCGATGACGCTCGGCGTCGGCCAGTTCTGCGTGAAGCCCGGCCTGGTCCTCGCGCCCGCGGGGGCGGGCGGCGACCGCCTCCTGAAGTCCCTCGCGGAAGCCGTCGGCGCCACCGGGCAGGGGGTGCTCCTCGACCACCGCATGCGGGACCACTTCGTCACCGGGGTCGCCGAGCGCGCCCAGCTGCCCGACGTGGCCGCCCCGGTGGCGCCGGGCGCGGGCGGCGCCCACACGGTGACCCCGGGATTCCTGACCGTCCCCGCCGCCAGGATCGCCGCCGAAGGCGCCCACGACCTGCTCCTTCAGGAGTGCTTCGGTCCCGTCACCGTCGTCGCCCGGTACACGGACGACGCCGAGATCACGGCCGTGCTCGCCCGCCTGCCCGGGAACCTCACCGCGACCGTGCACCTGTCGGCCGCCGAGGCGGCGGGCACCGACGGGACGGCCGCCACCGGCGGCGCCACCGGAGGCGGCAGCGGCCGGGGCGCGCGGCTGCTCGCCGAGCTGACCCCCCTGGCGGGGCGGGTCCTGGTCGACGGCTGGCCCACCGGCGTCGCCGTGGCCCCCGCCCAGCAGCACGGCGGCCCCTACCCGGCGACGACCAGCACCTCCACGTCCGTCGGCGGCACCGCGATCGAACGCTGGCTGCGCCCGGTCGTCTACCAGAACACGCCCGAGGCGCTGCTCCCGCCGGAGCTGCATGACGCCAATCCCCTGGGACTGCCGCGCCGGTACGACGGCCGCCTGGAACACTGACGGCATGAACGCCAAGCAGACCGGCAGCCTGACCCTGCCCGAACTCCCCTTCACCCTGCGGCCGTACGGCCCCGAGGGGAACTGGTCGTACGACGAAGCCGAGGGTGTCCTCACCGGCTGGGCGGGACCCCGTCAGGACCGCTTCGTGCCGCCCACCGGCGAGGCACTCGACCCGGCATCCGACGCGCCCCGGCTGCTCGGCGCGCCGGAAGGGGACTTCCAGCTCATCGCGCGCGTCACGGTCGGCTTCGCCGCCGCCTTCGACGCGGGCGTGCTCTATCTGCACGTGGGCGAGCGCGAGTGGGCCAAGCTGTGCTTCGAGCGCTCCCCCGACCGGCCCACCATCTGCACGGTCGTCACCCGCGGCCGTTCCGACGACGCCAACGCCTTCGTCGTGGACGGCTCGCACGTCTGGCTGCGGATCAGCCGCACCGGTACGGCGTTCGCCTTCCACGCGTCGACGGACGGCGAGCACTGGACGTTCGTGCGGATCTTCCAGCTAGGCGAGGAACAGGCGGCGGCGTCGGCGCTCGTCGGCTTCCTCGCGCAGTCCCCGCAGGGGGAGGGGTGCGTGGTGACGTTCGACGGCATCGAGTTCCGCCCGAACTGGCCGAAGGGCCTGCGCGACGGTTCGTGACGGCGTCTTCGCGCCCCGGCCCCGCAGGGGGCGGCAACACCTGCTGACGCCGTCCGGTCCCAGGCGGCACGAGGGGCCGGAAGCCCGGGGCGGGCTGGAAACGGGCGGGCGGGTGGGAGAGGACCCCCGGCGCGGAGCGCCAGGGGAATGGAAAAGCACCCGCACGGGTTGGACGAAGGCGCGGAGGACCTCTCCGTTTCGTTCGACCCAAGGAATATGCAGATGCGCGTCGAGATCTGGAGCGACATCGCCTGCCCCTGGTGCTATGTGGGCAAGGCCCGCTTCGAGAAGGCCCTCGCGGCCTTCCCGCACCGCGACGCCGTGGAGGTGGTCCACCGCTCCTTCGAGCTGGACCCCGACCGCCCCAGGGGTGACACGGCCGCGGTGATCCCGATGCTGGCGCAGAAGTACGGGATGACCGAGGACCAGGCGCGGGACGCCGAGCGCCGCCTCGGCGACAACGCGGCGGCCGAGGGCCTCACGTACCGCACCGAGGGCCGCGACCACGGCAACACCTTCGACATGCACCGCCTCCTGCACTTCGCGGCCGAGCGGGGCGGCGGGAAGGCGCAGGACGAGCTGATCGGCCTGCTCTACCGCGCGAACTTCGCCGAGGAGCGCTCGGTCTTCGACGACGCCGAACGCCTGGTGGCCCTCGCCGCCGAGGCGGGCCTCGACCCGGCGGCGGCCCGCGCGGTCCTCGACGACCCCACCGCGTACGCCGACGCCGTCCGCGCCGACGAGCGCGAGGCCGCGGAGCTGGGGGCGAACGGCGTCCCGTTCTTCGTCCTCGACCGCAAGTACGGCGTCTCCGGCGCCCAGCCCGCCGAGGTCTTCACCCAGGCCCTGGAGCAGGCGTGGGGAGCCCGGCCGCCGCTGACGGTCATCGGTGAGAGTGCCTCCGGGAGCGCCGACGGCGAGGCCTGCGGCCCGGACGGCTGCGAAGTCCCGCGCGCCTGACGCCGACGGCAGGGGCGAAAACCCTGGTCGGAGCGTATGCGTAAGCGTTGCTGAGCAGTACGCCGCAGTCATCCGCAATGGACCGCGCCCGGTCCACGGGGCAGCATGAGCCCATGGAGACCACCGGCCAGGGCCATGCCACGTCCGTACCGACCTCCGAGAGCGTCACCGCAGCCACCGGCGCCACCGGCCATATCGGCGCCACCGCTCTCGTGTCCTCCGAATTCGCCCCCCGCACCACCTATCTGAACAGCGCGAGCACCGGACTGCTGCCCGCCCGCGCGGTGAGCGCGATGCACCGCGGAGCCCTCTCCGTGGCGGAGGGCCGCCCCGAGGACATGTTCGCCGACGTGGAGGCGGCCCGCGCCTCCTTCGCCCGCCTCCTGGGCGTGGCCCCGGAGCGGGTCGCGGCGGGCGCTTCGGTCGCCGTGTACTCGGGCCTGGTCGCCGCCTCCCTGCCCGTGGGCGCCGAAGTCCTCACCGCGGAGGACGACTTCAGCTCGACGGTGAACCCCTTCCACGTACGCGGCGACCTGAAGGTGCGCACCGTGCCGCTGGAGCGGATCGCCGAGTCCGTGCGGCCGGGGACGGAGTTGGTCGCGGTCAGCGCGGTGCAGTCGGCCGACGGCCGGGTCGCCGACCTGCCCGCGCTGCGCGCCGCGGTCCGCGCGCACGGCGCCCGGCTGTACCTGGACGCCTCGCAGGGCACCGGCTGGCTGGACCTCGCCGCCCACATGGCGGACGTGGACTACCTGGCGTCGGTCGCCTTCAAGTGGCTCACCTGCCCGCGGGGGGTCGCGTTCTTCGTCGTGCCCGAGGAGGCGGCGGGCTTCGGTGGGGTGCCGCCGCTGTTCGCGGGCTGGGTCGCGGGGGAGCGCCCCTGGGACAGCTGCTACGGCCCGGTCACCGAACTCGCCCGCTCCGCGCGCCGGTTCGACGAGAGCCCGAGCCTGTTCGCGTACGCGGGCGCACGGCAGTCCCTCGCCGTGATCGAGGAACTGGGCGTGGCCGCGATCCGCGCCCACGACCTGGCGCTCGCGGACCGCTTCCGCGCCGGACTCGCCGAGCTGGGCCAGGAACCGGTGCCCGCGCCGGGGTCGCCCATCGTGTCGGTGCCGGGCCTCGGCGCCCGGCAGCCGGAGCTGAGCGCGGCGGGCATCGAGGTGTCGGACCGGGCGGGCAATCTGCGGGCCGCCTTCCACCTGTACAACACCGAGGCGGACGTGGACGCGCTCCTCGGGGCTCTGCGCCAAGGGGGGAGGGGCTGACGCCCCGGGAGGGGCACGGGCTGACGCCCCCGGGCTAGCCCAGCGCCTCCCGGCGTGCCACCTCCGGGCAGTCCGCCGTCTCCGTGCAGAGGTTGGCCTCGACACGCGTCAGGAGGTGGGCCAGCTGGATGCGCTCGTCCGGGGTGAGGCCCGCGAGGGTCTGTTCCTCCAACTCGCCCCAGGAGCGCTGGACCTCGGTGAGCAGGCCGCAGCTGGCCTCCGTGGACTCCACGAGCACCGCGCGCCGGTCCTCGGGGTCGGGGCGGCGGCGCACATGCCCAGCCTGCTCCAGGCGCTGGAGCATCTTGGTGACCGTGGACGGGTCGAGGTCGACCGCCTTGATCAGCTCCGACTGGCGCACCGGGCCCGCGTCCCACAGGTGCATCATCAGGAACTCCTGGCCGGGGTAGAGGCCGAGGCCCTTCAGGAGCTTGCCCGCCGCGATCCGGTGCAGCCTGGCCACCCGGCTCACCAGCATCGAGACGGGGCCGTTCCGTGCGGCCAGGGGCAGCCGCTCGCTACAGGCGGGGTCGTCCTGCGCGGCCCCCGCCGCCTTCGTCACGGCCTTCATCGGAACTCCTGCCCGTCCGGGTGGCGCGGTCCTGTCCGCCGCCGCCTCGCCACCAGTGTCGTCCTGCTTCTCCCTCGAGATTAACTTGGTCGGCCAAGGAATGCGCTACAGTGACTTCCGGTTGAATTACTTGGCCGACCAACGGTTGGCCGGTCCGCTCTCTGCCGGCCGGCCCGCTCTGTCGGCCGGCCCGTCCTCATACGTCCTGGAGCCGTGATGACCACCGCGTTCGACCCGATCGACCTCTCCGGCCTCGCCCTGTCCAACCGCGTCGCGCTGGCGCCGATGACCCGCAGCCGGGCGGGCGCGGGCGGTGTGCCCACCGGCCTCACCGCCGAGTACTACGCCCAGCGCGCGAGCGCCGGCCTCGTGATCACCGAGGGCGTGCAGCCCTCGCCGGTGGGCCAGGGCTACCCGGACACCCCCGGCCTGCACAGCGCCGAGCAGATCGCGGGCTGGCGCGAGGTCACCGACGCCGTGCACGCCGCGGGCGGCAGGATCTTCGCGCAGCTCATGCACACCGGCCGCATCGGCCACCCCGTGCTGCTGCCCGACGGCCTCGCGAACGTCGGCCCGTCCCCGGTCGCCGCGCGGGGCCAGGTGTACACGCACGAGGGACCCAAGGACTTCGTCACGCCCCGCGAGCTGACCGGCGACGAGGTGCGCGCCACCATCGGCGAGTTCGTCACCGCCGCCCGCAACGCCGTGGACGCGGGCTTCGACGGAGTGGAGCTGCACGGCGCCAACGGCTACCTCATCCACCAGTTCCTCGCGCCGAACTCCAACCGGCGCACCGACGAGTGGGGCGGCTCGCCGGAGAACCGCATCCGGTTCGCGGTGGAGGTCGCCAAGGCCGTCGTCGCCGAGATCGGGGCCGCGCGCACCGGCATCCGGCTCTCGCCCGGCAACCCCTTCAACGACATCGACGAGCCCGACCCCGAGGGGACCTACCCGGCCCTGGTGCGGGAGCTCGACACGCTCGGCCTCGCCTATCTGCACGTCATGGAGGTGGGCCCGATCCGCGACCTGGTCACCACCCTGCGCAAGAACTTCTCGGGCCCCTTCGTCCTCAATCCGGAGACCGAGGGCCCCACCGGCCACGACGCCCTCGCCCTGATCGAGGACGGCACCGCCGACATCCTCTCCTTCGGCGCCCTGTTCCTCGCCAACCCGGACCTGCCGGCCCGGCTGCGCACCCGCGGCCCGTACAACACCCCGGACCAGTCCACCTACTACGGCGGCGACGCCAAGGGCTACACGGACTACCCCGCGCTCTGACCTCCAGGACGCGGACGTACACGGGCGCGGGCCCGGGCCCCCGACAGGGTCCCGGGCCCGCGCCCGTCAGCGACGTGTCACCGCACCGGAGTGAAGTCCCGCGCCCCGATGAACTCGGGGCGCCGGACCGGCGCCGCGAACGGCTCGACCGCGGTGTTCTCCACGCTGTTGAACACGAGGAAGACGTTCGAGCGCGGGTAGGGCGTGATGTTGTCCCCGGAGCCGTGCATGGCGTTGCAGTCGAACCACGTCGCCGAACCGGCCTCGCCCGTGAAAAGACGGATGCCGTGCGCGGACGCCAGCTTCGTGAGCGCCGCGTCCGACGGCGTCCCCGCGTCCTGCATCTGCAGCGACTTCTTGTAGTTGTCCTTCGGCGTCTCGCCGGAGCAGCCGAGGAACGTCTTGTGCGAGCCGGGCATGATCATGAGCCCGCCGTTGGTGTCGTGGTTCTTCGTGAGGGCGATCGACACCGAGACGGTCCGCATGTTCGCGAGGCCGTCCTCCGCGTGCCAGGTCTCGAAGTCCGAGTGCCAGTAGAAGCCGGAGGCCCCGAAGCCGGGCTTCACATTGATCCGGGACTGGTGGACGTACACGTCCGAGCCCAGGATCTGCCGGGCGCGGCCGACGACGCGCGGGTCGGCGGCGAGGCGTCCGAAGACCTCACTGATCTTGTGCACTTCGAAGATCGACCGGATCTCCTGGGAGCGCGGCTCGACGATGGAGCGCTCGTCCGCCCGCATCGTCGGGTCGTTGATCAGACGCTCCAGCTCCGCGTGGTACGCGGTCACCTCGTCGGGCGTGATGAGCTGGTCGATCGCCAGGAATCCGTCGCGTTCGAACCCCGCAAGATCGTCGGCCGACGCCGGACCCGGGGCACCCGGCTCGGACCACACCACGGGGTCCTTGCGCTCGATGAGCACCTCCTCGGTGCCTCGCGTCGGGTACAGGTCGGCGGTGCGTTCGGCTGCGGTGGTCATGGTGGTGCCTGCCTCTCCTCTCGTACGGCCCTGGTGCGGGATGTCTGCGCGGGGCGGGGGTTACTCGGCGTCCGGCTCGGTGAGCAGCGGGTAGACGCCGTTCTCGTCGTGGTCCTCACGGCCGGTCACCGGCGGGTTGAAGACGCACAGGCAGTGGAAGTCCTCCTTCACCCGCAGGGTGTGCTTCTCGTGCCCGTTCAGCAGGTACATGGTGCCGGGGGTGATGATGTGGGTCTCACCGTTGGTGTGGTCGGTGAGCTCCGCCTCGCCCTTGGTGCACACCACGGCCTCGATGTGGTTCGCGTACCACATCGAGGTCTCCGTACCCGCGTACAGGATGGTCTCGTGCAGCGAGAAGCCGACGCGCTCCTTGGCGAGCACGATGCGCTTGCTCTCCCAGGTGCCCGACGCGGACTTCACGTGCCGGTCGGTGCCTTCTATGTCCTTGAACGAACGGACGATCACAGTGGGTGCTTCCTGTTCTGTGCTGGGTTTCTACGGTACGAGGGCCCCGCGCGCCGGGCGGGGCGCGCTCAGGCGGTCTCGCGGACCGCGCGGGCGAGCGTGCGCAGGCCCTCGTCGAGCTCGTCGGCCGTGATGGTCAGGGCCGGGAGCAGCTTGACGACCTCGCTCTCGGGACCGGAGGTCTCGATGAGCAGGCCGAGTTCGAAGGCCCGCCTGGCGACGGCGCCCGCGCGCTCCTTGTCGCGGAACTCGATGCCCCACACCAGGCCGCGGCCGCGGTACTCGACGGTGGCCTCGGGGTGCTCGTCACGCAGGGCGACGAGGGCCTGCTCGACCTGCTCGCCGCGGGCCCGGGTCTGCTTCTCCATGGCCGAGCCGTCGGCCCAGTACGTCTCCAGGGTCGCGGCGGCCGTCACGAACGCCGGGTTGTTGCCGCGGAACGTGCCGTTGTGCTCGCCGGGCTCCCACACGTCCAGCTCGGGCTTGAAGAGCGTGAGGGCCATGGGCATGCCGTAGCCGCTGATGGACTTGGAGACGGTGACGATGTCCGGCACGATGCCCGCCTCCTCGAAGGAGAAGAAGGGGCCGGTGCGGCCGCAGCCCATCTGGATGTCGTCGACGATCAGCAGCATGTCCCAGCGCTTGCAGACGTCGGCGAGCTGCCGCAGCCACTCGGCGCGCGCGACATTGATGCCGCCCTCGCCCTGGACCGTCTCCACGATCACGGCGGCGGGCTGGTTCAGACCCGACCCGGAGTCCTCCAGGAGGCGCTCGAACCAGATGAAGTCGGGGGTGCGCCCGTCCAGGTAGTTGTCGAACGGCATCGGCGTGCCGTGCACCAGCGGAATGCCGGCGCCGGCGCGCTTGAAGGCGTTGCCGGTCACCGCGAGGGAGCCGAGCGACATGCCGTGGAAGGCGTTGGTGAACGACACGATCGACTCGCGGCCCTTGACCTTGCGGGCCAGCTTCAGCGCGGACTCCACCGCGTTGGTGCCCGTCGGGCCCGGGAACATGACCTTGTACGGCAGGTCGCGCGGGCGCAGGATCAGGTTCTGGAAGGACTCGAGGAAGGCGCGCTTGGCGGTCGTCGACATGTCGAGGCCGTGGGTAACGCCGTCCCGCTCGATGTAGTCGAGCAGAGCGCGTTTGAGGACCGGGTTGTTGTGGCCGTAGTTGAGCGAGCCGGCCCCCGCGAAGAAGTCGAGGTACTCGTGACCGTCCTCGTCGAACATGCGGCTGCCCTGCGCGCGGTCGAAGACAGTGGGCCAACCGCGGCAGTAGCTGCGCACCTCCGACTCCAGGGTCTCGAAGACGCTCAGGTCGGGCTGGGTGATGGTCACAGCGAATCTCCTGGGAGATGGAATGTCGTGAGGGGGGTGAGGGGACGGGAGTCGTGCCGCGCCGGCCGGCGGGGCGCCGGGTCCGGGCCGCGGCAGCCGGCCGGGACGTCGGTGCCCCGTCGGGCGAGGTCAGGTGCCCCATCGGGCGAGGTCAGAAGGGCAGCGGGGCGATGTCGTAGAGGACTTCGGGCTCGTGCCCGCCGTCGTCGCCGGGAAACAGGGCCGCGTCGAACAGGACGGTCCGCTCGACCTCTGCCCCGTGCCGCTCGGCGAACGACAGGAACAGCCGCTCGGAGGCGGTGTTGCCCGGAGTGATGGTCGTCTCCACGGCGTCGAGGCCGCGGTCGGCGGCCACCTTCGCGGCAAGCCCGTCGAGCATCGCACCGGCGAGGCCCCGGCCACGGTGAGCGTGGTCGACGGCCGTCTGCCAGACCACCAGGGTGCGCGGCTTGTCGGGACGGATGTAGCCGGTCATGAAGCCGGCGGGGGCGCCGTCGGCGTCCCTGGCGACCACGGATGTCGCCGCGAAGTCGCGACACCACAGCAGGTAGCTGTACGACGAGTTGAGGTCGAGGACCTTCGAGTCGCGGGCGATCCGCCAGATCGCGGCGCCGTCGGTGACGCCCGGGGTGTCGAGCCGTAGCCCCTCGGGCATTCCAAGGAATTTCGCTTGCAGGTCGGTCGGTAGATCGGCTTGTGCAGCGGTCATGCGAATTGAATTTACCGAGCAATTTCTGGGATTGCATCGGGGGGAGGGGTTACGTCCAGCCTTCTCGTCTGTTATCACGCATGCGCGTACGCCCGCATGAGCAGCCGGTGTTTGATGGTGATTTGCCCCGTTTATATCCGACATTACGGGCGTGCTGTGGAGTGCGTCACAGAGTGATAACACCAGTGAAGTGTGCCCGGATTGCGGCTTATGGTGCTTACAAAACCTTAGTGTTTAGCCCCTCGGAAAGCGGGCAGAAGAATACGGGAAGCTGTTCGCGATAAGAAATTCATTTAAAGCGTGCGCGTGAATTTGTGCGCGAATTGCTGTGGGGGTTTCGCGTGGCCGCGCACCACCGCCGCACGAGGCGGCGGCACGCAGGCCTCCGGTGCCCTTGCGCCCCTGCGCGCCCGGGCCTACGCCCAGGCCGCCGTGACGGCGCGCCGGGCCGCCTCCAGGTCGACTTGGCGCCCCATCTCGCCCATCGCGGCTCCGAGGGCCGCCAGACAGCCGTGCACCACGCCGCGCGTGGCGTCCGGGCCGTAGTGGTTGACGCGGACCATCTCCTTGGCCAGCGCGCCGCCGCCCGCGACGAGCGGCAGGACCGGGTCGGCGGCCAGGGCCCGCGCGACCAGGTCCGCGGCGTCGACCCCCGCCGGGGTGCGCAGCGTGGTGGCGACGGGCGCGGCGTCGGAGGCCTCGTACACATACGGTTCGAGGCCGCCGCCGAGCGCCACCGCGCCCGCGCGCGTAGCCGCCGCGGCCGTGGCGTGCCGCCCCATGAGCGCGTCGAGGCCCTCCGCCTCGACGCGCTCCACGCACGCTTCGAGAGCCAGCATCTCCAGCTGCGCGGGCGCGTGCAGGAGCGCCTTGCGGCCGCCGTCGATCCACCGCTCCTTCCAGTCCAGGAGCGAGAGATAGGAGCGGCGCGGAGCCTGCGGATTGGCGGCGAGCCGCTGCCAGGCACGCTCGCTCACCGACACCGCGGAGACGCCCGCGGGACCGCCCATCGCCTTCTGCGCGCCGATCACGCACAGGTCCACGCCCCACGCGTCAGGGAGCAGCGGCTCGGCGGCCACCGACGCCACCGCGTCGAGCATGAACAGGGCGCCGTGCGCCCGCACGACCGCACCGATCTCCGCGACCGGGTTGGTGTTGCCGGTGGCCGCCTCCGCGTGCACGAGCGACACGAAGTCGATCTCCGGGTTCCCGGCGAGGGCCTCCTCCACCTGAGCGGCGGTCACCGCGGTGTGGAACGGCACCGCGAGGTCGACGACCGTGGCACCGCAGTCCCGCAGCCAGTTGCCGAAGGTCTGCCCGTACGGGCCCGTGATCACGTTCAGGGCGGTGGTGCCGGGCCGCGCGGCGCCGCGGATGCACCCCTCCAGGGGCAGCAGCGCCTCGCCCTGCATGATCACGACGTCCTGCTCGGTGTCCAGGAGCCGGGCCACCCGGTCCTCGATGGCGGCGAAGTGCGCGGCGCCGAGCGGCGCCAGGTCAAGGAAGGGATGGGTCACGCTGCTGCTCGCTTCGGTAACGGTGACGGTGCCACGGTGGCTTTCGCGGTCGAGCGTACCGACCCCCGGCGATCCCCGGAGTCAGCCCTCTCACCCGCCACGGTGCTGTCTAAGCTGGCGCCCATGAGCGATCGCGCGGTGCTGCACGTGAAGGGGCGGGTGCTCGTAGGGCCCGAGGACGTACGGGACGAACTGTGGGTAATCGGCGGGCGGGTGACCTACCGGCGGCCCGCGGGGACGGGCCCGGACACCCTCACGGTCCGGGGCTGGGCGCTGCCGGGCCTTGTCGACGCCCACTGCCACGTGGGCCTCGACGCGCACGGCCCGGTGCCGCCCGAGGAGGCCGAGAAGCAGGCGCTCACCGAACGGGACGCGGGCGCGCTGCTCCTGCGCGACGCGGGCTCGCCGTCCGACACCCGCTGGATCGACGACCGCGAGGACCTCCCGAAGATCATCCGTGCCGGGCGGCACATCGCCCGCACCCGCCGCTACATCCGCAACTACGCCCACGAGATCGAGCCGGACGACCTCGTCGCGTACGTCGCCAGGGAGGCGCGGCGCGGCGACGGCTGGGTCAAGCTCGTCGGCGACTGGATCGACCGCGACGCGGGCGACCTCACCGCGTGCTGGCCGCGCGGCGCCGTCGAGGCGGCCATCGCCGAGGCCCATCGGCTCGGGGCCCGGGTCACCGCCCACTGCTTCGCCGAGGACTCCCTGCGCGACCTCGTCGAGGCGGGCATCGACTGCGTCGAGCACGCCACCGGCCTCACCGAGGACACCGTCCCGCTGTTCGCCGAACGCGGCGTCGCCATCGTCCCGACCCTCGTCAACATCGCGACCTTCCCGCAGCTCGCCGACGGCGGCGAGAAGAAGTTCCCCCGGTGGTCCGCCCATATGCGCCGTCTGCACGCGCGCCGCTACGACACCGTGCGCGCCGCCTACGACGCCGGCGTCCCCGTGTACGCGGGCACCGACGCCGGCGGCTCCCTCGCCCACGGCCTCATCGCCGACGAGGTCACCGAACTCACCAAGGCCGGCATCCCCGCCGTCGAGGCCCTGTCCGCCGCCGTGTGGTCCGCCCGGGCCTGGCTCGGCCGACCCGGGCTGGTGGAGGGGGCTCCGGCGGACCTCGTCGTGTACGGGGAGGATCCGCGGGGGGATGTGCGGGTGCTGGGGGCGCCGGAGGCCGTGGTGGTGAACGGGCGGGTGGTGGGCTGAGGGCCGGTGCGGCGGAGCTTCGAAGCGCGCGGCGGAGCTTCGAAGCTCGGCGAAGTCTTGGCGCGCGCGGCGAAGTCTCAGCGCGCGCGGTGAACTCTCAGCGCGCGCGGCGAAGTCTCAGCGCGTGCGGCGAAGTCTCAGTGCGCGCGGCGAAGTCTCAGCGCGTGCGGTGAACTCTCAGCGCGTGCGGCGAAGTCTCAGTGCGCGCGGCGAAGTCTCAGCGCGTGCGGTGAACTCTCAGCGCGTGCGGCGAAGTCTCAGTGCGCGCGGCGAAGTCTCAGTGCGCGCGGCGCAGTCTCAGCGCGCGCGGTGAACTCTCTGCGCGTGCGGCGAAGTCTCAGCCTGTCCGGCGTTTGAGGACGAGCGCGGAGCGCGATTCTCAGCCCGTCCGGCGTTTGAGGACGAGGCGCGGAGCGCCGATGCCTTTCGGGGGTTCGGCGGTCCGGGGGCCCGGGGCTCGGCGGTCCGCCGGTCCGGGGGGGGAGCCCCCGGCTAGGGGAAGGGGCGCTGAGGGATACAGCGGGGCGCCCCGCGAACGTCCCCCGGCGGCCCGGCGGCCAGATAACGTTGCAGGTCGATGTGGCGGAACTGGTACACCGCCCCCACCTGCCGCAGCACCCCCCGCTGCGCATGCGCGTCCCGAAGGAACGCCATGAGGTTCCACGGCAACCGGTGCCGCACCACGAGATAGGCCTTGGCCAGCAGGAAGTCCGCCCAGGCGGTCGGCAGCGGCCCGGTGGCCAGCCCGGCCGCGAGCCCGCCCCCGATGCCCACGACGAGCCCCCCGAGCAGCCCTCCGGCGAACAGCACCCCGAGCGCGTACACGAGCCCGACCACCAGGGCGGCCGCGATCCCGATGACGAGGAACGTACGGCGGTCGAGGGCGAGCAGGGTGCCGGGACCGATCGCGGTGGTGAGGTCGGGCTTCTCCACGCTGAGCCCGCCCACCAGCGCCCCCGCGAACCCGACGGCCAGCCCGCAGACCACCCCGCCCGTGACCCCGGCCGCGAGACCCCCGGCGAGCCCGCCCGCGAGCCCGAAGGCGAGGCCCACCGAGAGCCCGGACCACAGCCGCCCGGACGACCAGCGCAGCCGTGGCCGGGTCCCCGGCGTGCTGGGGCGCTGGAGCAGCGACACCGTGCACCCGTACACGAGGCCGCCCGAGCCGCCCGCCGCGAGCCCGGGACCGGTGCCGAGGACCAGCCCCACCGCGAGCCCTCCGCCGAGGCCGAACGCGAGCGCGGAGACCAGGCCCGAGGACAGCCGCAGGGTCCTGACGCGCATCACCCGGTGCAGCTCCCACCAGGCGAGGTCGGGGCCGCCGCCGTGGTGCTCGGCCAGGTGCCGGGCGAGGAACACGAGCACGTACCGCGCCCGCTCCGCGGTCCACCGCGGCGGGCGGGGGCCGTGCGGGGCGTACGCGGCCGGGATGAAGGCGTTGAACAGATGCGTGTCGAGGGCCGCCCGCGTGGGGAAGGCGACGGGGTCGCACAGGATGTCGGGGTGCGGGACGGACCCGCCGCGGGCGCCGGGGGAGGGCACAGGGTCCTCGGATGCGGATGCGGATGCGGATGCGGATGTGGATGCGGATGTGGAGGTAGAGGTAGAGGTAGAGGCGGAGGCGGAGGCCGGGTCGGGGGCGGAGGCGTCGTCGGGCCCCGGGTGGTGGGGGAAGGCGCGCGGGTTGTGGATGGTGCGGGCCAGGAACAGGCCGAGCGGGGTGCTCAGGGCCTGCCCCACGGGCGTGTCCGTGCCCAGGTGGGACACCACGCGCCGCCAGCGTGCGGCGGCGGGCGCGTGCGGCCCGCCCGCGTCACGGCGCAGATAAGCGGCCGCCTGCGCGGCGGTGAGCGGGAGCAGCCGGATGCCAGCGGCGCCGTTGAGCCGCACGGCACCCGCGCTGCGGGCGAGGGCGGCCCTGAAGCCCTCCGTGCGGCAGGCGAGCACGACGGGCTGCTTCGCGGACAGCGACCCGTTGACCGCGGCCAGGGCCTGCGGGTGCAGAGCGGGCGGCAGTTCGTCGAAGCCGTCGAGCAGCGGCAGGATCCGCCGCTCGTCGAGCAGCGCCCGCGCGAGCCCGCCCTCGGTGCCCGGCGCAGGGGCGCGCAGCGCCGGATGGCTGCGCCGCAACTGCTCGGCCAGCCAGTCCGTCAGCTCCTCGTGGGCCGGGTCCCAGGACGCCAGCGAGAACAGCACGGGTACGAGACCGCCCGCCGTGCGCCGTTCGCACAGGTCCTCCAGGAGCCGGATCAGGAGCACCGTCTTGCCCGCGCCCGGCTCCCCGAGCACGACGAGGCGCCTGGTGGGCACCCGGTCGGAGAACACCTCGCCGATCTGCGCGCCGGACCCGGCGAGGCCCGCCATGTCCGCGGGCCACGCGGCGGGGTCCCCCGGCGGCCCGCCGGGCCAGGCGCGGGTCAGATACGTCAACAGGCTCCAGGGCTCCACGAGTTCAGCGTCGGCGGCGCACCAGGAGACCGGCAGGGGGTAGGGGTCGTTCACCCGCCGGATCCGGGCCTCGGCGGCCCACTGCCTGCGCACCGCGTGCGCCAACTGGTCGGCGGCGAGCGCCAGGTCCACGGGGCCCGCCCCGACCGCCTGCTGCCGGAAGGCCGCCCAGGCCAGATACAGCGGGGCGAACGCGGGCAGCAGCGTCGCGGCCGTCGCCGCCGTGCCCAGCTCGAAGTGCCGGGCGAGGGCGAGCGCCCCGACCGTACCCAGCACCACGAGCAGCAGATACCGGACCCCCACGGGCCCCGGCCCGCCCCCCTCCGCATGCCCCACTCAGCCATGGTGCCTTGCCGGTGGCCCGTTGCTCGTGGCCCGTGCCTCCCGTTCGTTGACAGGGAGTTACCCATCGGACCCCGGGCTCGTTGTACGTGCCTTCGGCGCGCCCCGCTGTCAACAAGTCGACCCTGCCCGTCACCCGCACGTCGGCGGCACGGGCGGGGTGCGCGGGGTCTGAGGGAACGTCCGTGCCGCCGGATTCGAATACATCGGCGGAAACCTCTCCTTGGAGTGAACTCACGCCAGGTTGCTGACCGTTCACTCTCAGTGCGTAAAGATTCCCGGAGTCGGGGCGCCGCCAGGCGCATCCCGGCATCCGTGGTGCCCCGCGCACGCGATGTCCCCGTATGGCGTGCGCGGTCGGCACTTCCGTGACTCATGTGAGGGTTCCACCACCTTGACCAGCAACGCCTTCCGCAGACTTCCCGCCCGTCGCATCGGCGCGCTCGCCGCCGCCACCGTCGTCGCCGCGGGCTCCGCGGTGCTCGCCTCCACGGGCACCGCCCACGCCACCGACAAGGACCGCGGTGGCCGCGCGAGCGCCGTCGTGCTCCGCACCGGCCTCAACGTGTCCCTGCTCGACAAGACGGTGAACCTCCCGCTGAACACCGCGCTCAACGACGTGGCCGCGCCCGCGAGCGCCGAGAGGACCGCGCTCACCGCGAAGCTCGACGGAGTCGAGGGAGGCCGGCCCTTCGAGGTCCTGCGCGCGGACGTGGCCACCGCGAAGGCCACGGTCGAGGGCGGCACGGCCGAGGGGTACAGCAACCTCCTGCGCGCCAAGGTGCGGCTGCCCGGACTGCCGGCGCTGCCCCTCGTCGAGGTGGAGCAGGTCACCTCCAAGGCCGTGTGCGTGGCGGGCAAGCGGCCCGTGGCCGAGTCGGAGCTGCTCGGCGGGGTGACGGTGCTCGGCAAGCGGGTCGCGCTCAGGGCCGCGGGCACGACGCAGGTGTCCGTGCCCGGCGTCGGCGACGTCCGGCTCGACCTGTCGTCGACGCGGACCACGTCCCGTACGGCGGCGGCGGTCGCCCTGCGGCTCAAGGTGTCCGTGGACCCGCTGAAGCTCGGGGTCGCGGCGGTGGAGGGGTCCGTGACGCTGGCCGGGGCCGACTGCACCGTGCCAGGGCCCGGCGCCGAGCCGCAGCCCCGGCCGCAGGAGGAGGAGCCCGCCCCGCAGGGCAAGGCCGCCGAGCCGGTCGTCGCCAAGAAGGAAGCCCCCGACGACAACCTCGCCGAGACCGGCGGCAGTTCGGCCACCCCGTACGTGGCGGGCGGCGCCGTCGCTCTCCTCCTCGCCGGAGGCGGCACTCTGGCCTACACACGCCGCCGCCGCTGACAGGGACCCCCGGTCGACGGTGCCCCTGGGCACGCCGTAACGGCACCGTCGACCGGGGCTGTGCCCACAGGGGTATCCGCCACCCGCTGTGGGCGCCTCCGGTGCGACGGCATGGGCGCTCAGGGCGCGGGCGGCAAGGACGCCCGCAGGGCGGTGAGGAAGGCGTCCGTGGTGGGGCGGTCCCGGACCGCCACCCGTATCCACTCGGGCCCCAGGCCAGGGAACGTGTCGCCGCGCCGCACGGCGAACCCCCGCTCCCGCAACCGCTCCCGCACCCCCTGGGCCCCCTCCACCCGCACCAGCACGAACGGCCCCTCCGCGGGCCCCGCCACCGTCACCCCGGGCACCTCCCCGAGGCCGGCCACCAGATGCCCCCGCTCGGCGGCTACCCGGTGCGCCACATGCCCCGCCTCCGCGAGCGCCCGCGGCCCCACGCACGCCTCCGCCGCGGCGAGGGCGGGCGACGACACCGGCCACAGCGGCTGCGCGCGGGCGAGTTCGGCGACGATCTCCGGGGCGGCCAGGACATAGCCGATGCGCAGCCCCGCGAGCCCCCACGTCTTCGTCAGGCTCCGCAGCACCACGAGCCCCGGCACGTCGTCCCGCCCGGCGAGGGCCTCCCGCTCACCGGGGACCGCGTCCATGAACGCCTCGTCCACCACCAGGATCCGCCCGGGACGGGCGAGCCCGACCAGGTCCGCCGCCGGATGCAGGACCGACGTGGGGTTCGTCGGGTTGCCGACGACGACCAGGTCGGCGTCCGCGGGCACGGCGCCGGGGTCGAGCCGGAAACCGTCCTCGGCCCGCAACAGGACCCGCCGCACCCGGTGCCCCGCGTCACGCAGCGCCGCCTCCGGCTCGGTGAACTGCGGATGCACGACCACCGGCCGCCGCACCCGCAGCGCCCGCGCGAGCAGCACGAAGGCCTCCGCGGCCCCCGCCGTCAGGAGCACCCGCTCCGGCGGAACGCCGTGCCGCGCCGCGACCGCCGCCCGCGCGGCCCGCCCGTCCGGATAGGCGGCGAGCCCGTCGAGCGACTCGGCGACACACTGCTTCAGCCACGCGGGCGGCGTACCGGCGCGGACATTGACGGCGAGGTCGACGAGCCCGCCCCCGCCGCGCACCTCGGCGTCCCCGTGATGCCGGAGATCGACCTCGGCCTCGACCTCGACCTCGGCCTCGACCTCGGCCTCGACCTCGGCCTCGACCTCGGCCAGGATCCCGGGCCCGGCCCCGACCTCGGCCTCCGCGTCAGTGGAAGTGCCCATGTCTGCCGCCGCCCTCATGCTCGTATCGATATCTGTGTCTGTGTCTGTGTCCGTGTCGGTGTCCGGTACGTGTCGGTGTCCGTGTCCGGCTTCGTGCGCGTGTTCCTGTCGTACGGGGTCTCACTCGTCCTCCTCGGGACGGGACGACGCCCGGTGGCCACCACCCGGCGGTGTCACCATGCGCCCCGCCTCCGTCCGCGTCGCGGTGTTGCCGACGATCACCACGGCCGTGCGGTCGACGTCGTCCGGGTCGAGGGCGGCCAGGGTCGTCAGGCGCACGCTCCCGTCGGAGCGCGGGCCCGCGCCGACCCGGACGACGCCCACGGGGGTCGTCGGCGGGAGGTGTGCGGACAGCAGCCGCAGGGCTCGCGGCAGGCGCTGCGCGATATCGCCCGCCAGGGCCGCGGACTGTCCGCCGAAGGCGGCGTGCGGGGCGTGGAACGTGATCACCAGATCCACCTCCGCCGCCGCCCGCACCCGGCGCTCCACCAGCTCCCACGGCGTGTGCGCGTCCGACCAGGCGACGCTGACGTGGTCGTCGCCGAGCGGTGCGCCGAGGAGCGCCGCGGCGGCGGCCGCCGCGCTCACCCCCGGCACACCGACCACGTCGATGCCGTCCCCGGCCGCGGCGAGCGCGGGCGACGCCATCGCGTGCCCGGCGCGCCCCCCGGCGTCCCCCGGCTCGACCAGCGCGACGGCCCGCCCCGCACGGGCCTCGGCCACGGCCGCGCGGACCCGCTCCTCCTCGGCGCCGGGGCCGGACGCGACGATCCGCGTCCCCGGGCGCAGCAGGTCCCCGATCCGCTCGACGCAAGCGTCCAGGCCCACGAGCACCCCGGCCCGCCGCAGCTCGTCCAGGGCGCGGGGCGTGAGCAGGTCCCGGTCGCCGGGGCCGAGACCCACGACGGCGAGGCGTCCGCGCGCGGGCCGCCGCACCACGGCACACGTGGCGCGCGCCGGCCCGCCGTCCGCGCGCTCCGACTTCCGCTTGGGGACGAGGAGTTCACCGCCACCGCGCAGCGCCGCGGCCTCGGCGACCGACGGCGTCCCGAAGGCGGCGAGCGCCGCCCCCGAGGGATGGGGCACGTCCACCCGCGCCAGCTCCTCGGCGGGGTACGCCACCAGGGGCACCCCGAGGCGCGCCGCCGCCCCGGCCACCCCGGCCTCGTCCCGCTTGTCCGCCACGGTCGCCAACTCCCGTACGCACAGCGCGGAAAGGCCCGCGGCCCGCAGCGACTCACGGACCAGTTCGAGGACTTCGTCGACGGGTGCGCCGCTGCCCGCGCCGACGCCCACCACCAGGGAGGGCGGCCGGAGCGTGACCTCGCGCAGCGACGGCGTGCAGGTGCGGTCGGAGATCCGCACGGTCGCCCGGCCCGGCTGCGGCCGCCCGTCGGGCGGGGCGAGCGGGGTGACGTTGGGCGGCAGGGCGGGCAGGGGCCACGCCAGTTCCGCGTCCAGGGCCACGGGCTCCCCGCCGAGGATCGCCCGGGTCACCCCGGCGATGTCGCCCTCCACGGGGAACCCCAGCGTGTCGAGCCCCGGCGGCACGGACCCCCCGTCGGAGGAGGCCCTGCCGGTGGGCGCGACGTCGGCCATGGGGAGTACCTGGTATCTCTCGTGCGGACGCGGCGGAACATGATCACACATCGGACCATGAACCGGACCACGCATCGGAACATCAAGGGGACAACCGCGAGGATAAGGAGGGTGCCGGGGGAGCGGTGCGGCCGGGGCCGGGCGAGTGGCTCACGGGGCCCGCGGGCGGGTGCGCGGTGCACGGACGGGATCAATCCGCTAGCAAGGGCGCATGGCGGTGTTCGTGGCGCTCGGCGCGTTCCTGATGACCCTCGTCGGCGGCTGGACCGCGGGGCGGGTCACCGACCGGCGCCATCTGGTCCTCGGCCTCGCGGGCGGCCTCATGCTCGGCGTGGTCGGCCTCGACCTGCTCCCGGAGGCCCTCGACGCGGCGGGCGGGCCGGTCTTCGGGGTGCCCGCGGCGCTGCTGCTCGTCGTCGCGGGCTTCCTCTTCGCCCATGTGGTGGAACGGCTGCTCGCGCTGCGGCGGGCGGCGCACGGCGGTGCCGACGCCGCGAACGACCGGGTGCCGCAGGTGGGTCTGACGGCCGCCGCCGCGATGGTCGGCCACAGCGTGATGGACGGCGTCGCCATCGGCGCCGCGTTCCAGGTCGGCGGCGGCATGGGCGCGGCGGTCGCGCTCGCCGTCATCGCCCACGACTTCGCGGACGGCTTCAACACGTACACGATCACCCGCCTGTACGGGAACGCGCGCCGCAAGGCCGTCCTGATGCTCCTCGCGGACGCCGCGGCCCCGGTCGTGGGCGCGGCGACCACCCTGGCCTTCACCATTCCCGAGCCGCTGCTCGGCGGCTATCTCGGCTTCTTCGGCGGCGCCCTGCTCTACCTCGCCGCCGCCGAGATCCTGCCCGAGGCCCACCACGACCACCCCGCGCGCTCGACGCTGCTGTGCACGGTGGCGGGCGCGGCGTTCATCTGGCTGGTGGTGGGCCTCGCCGAGTGAGCGGGGCGCGGGCCCGGCGGGCAGCGCACGGCTCACGCCGCGCACCGCGCCACGAACCGGCGGGCGACCCCGGGCTCGGCGGCCCAGTGGGTGTGCAGATAGCTGGCGTGCACGCCCCGCTCCACGAACCCCTCGACGCGCCGCTCCGGGGTGTGCATGCCCCAGGCGGGAGTCGCCCCCGCGCCCGGCTCCACGACCGTGCGGTGGAACTCGTGCCCGCGCATCCGGGTGCCCGCGGCCGCGAGGACGCTGTCCGACACGGCGACGGCCTCGCGGTAGCCGAGCGTCAGCCGCTCCGACATCCGCGCCCGCGCGTCCAGGACCCCGCACATCGGCCTGCCGTCCAGCTCCCGCGCCAGATACAGCAGCCCCGCGCACTCGGCGGCCACCGGGCCGCCGCTCGCCGCGAGGTCGGCCACGGCCTTGCGCAGCGGCTCGTTGGCGGACAGCTCCGGCGCGTACATCTCGGGGAACCCGCCGCCCACGACGAGACCGCGGGTGCCGGGCGGCAGTTCCTCGTCGTGCAGCGGGTCGAAGGGCACGACGTCTGCGCCCGCCGCGGTCAGGAGTTCGGCGTGTTCCGCGTACGAGAAGGTGAACGCGGCCCCGCCGGCCACGGCGACGACCGGGGCCGCGGCCGGCACGGGGGCCGGGGAGCCGACGGCCTCGTGCGGGTCCCAGACCGGGCCCGGCAGCCGGGGCGCGCTGCGGGCGAGGGCGAGCAGCGCGTCCATGTCGCAGCCCTGCCGCACCTGCTCGGCCGACGCGGCCACGGACTCCAGGGCCGCCGCGCCCCGCTCGGCCACCGGCACCAGACCCAGGTGCCGGGACGGCGCCTGCACCTGCGGGGCCCGGCGCAGCGCACCGAGCACCGGCACCCCGGAGGAGCCGAGCGCGTCCCGCAGCAGGTCCTCGTGGCGCTGCGACCCCACCTTGTTCAGGATCACCCCGCCCATCCGGACCTCCGGGTCCCAGGACGCGAAGCCGTGTACGAGCGCCGCCACCGACCGCGACTGCGACGACGCGTCGACGACGAGCACCACGGGCGCCCGGAGGAGCTTCGCCACGTGGGCCGTGGACGCCAGCTCCCCCTGCCCGGAGGCGCCGTCGTACAGGCCCATCACGCCCTCCACGACGGCGAGGTCGCAGCCGCGCGCGCCGTGCGCGAACAGCGGCGCCACCAGGCCGGGACCGCACATGAAGGCGTCGAGGTTCCGCCCGGCGCGCCCGGTGGCGAGCGCGTGGTACCCGGGATCGATGTAGTCGGGGCCGACCTTGTGCGGGGACACGGCGAGCCCGGCCGCGGCGAACGCGGCCATCAGGCCGGTCGCGACGGTCGTCTTCCCGCTCCCCGACGACGGCGCCGCGACCACGAGACGTGCTACCACTCGATGCCCCGCTGCCCCTTCTGGCCCGCGTCCATCGGGTGCTTGACCTTGGACATGTCGGTGACGAGGTCGGCGAAGTCGAGGAGCGGCTGCGGGGCGTTGCGCCCGGTGATCACGACATGCTGCGTCCCCGGCCGGTCGCGGAGCACCGCGACGACCTCCTCGACGTCGATCCAGCCCCAGTGCAGGGGGTAGGCGAACTCGTCGAGGACGTACAGCTTGTAGCGCTCCGCCGCGAGGTCCCGCTTGACCTGCTCCCAGCCCTCGCGGGCCTTGTCCTCGTTGGTCGTCTCGCCCTCGGCGGGGGCGCGCTGGATCCACGACCAGCCCTCGCCCATCTTGTGCCAGTCGACGGAGCCGCCCTGCTCGCTCGCGCCGAGCACCTTGAGCGCGTTCTCCTCGCCGACCTTCCACTTCGCCGACTTCACGAACTGGAACACCCCGATCGGCCAGCCCTGGTTCCAGGCGCGCAGCGCGAGCCCGAACGCGGCCGTCGACTTGCCCTTGCCGATCCCCGTGTGCACGAGCACCAGCGGGCGGTTGCGCCGCTGCCGCGTCGTCAGTCCGTCCTTCGGCACCACACTCGGCTGTCCCTGAGGCATCAGGCAACCCTCCCCTTCACCGTCGTCGTCTTCTGCGCGCTCTGCGCATTCCTCGCGCTCTGCGCACCGCGGGCACCGTTGCTCTGCGCACCGCGGGCACCGTTGCTCTGCGCACCGCGGGCACCGTGCCCGCCCTGGACGTCCTTGACGAGCCCGGCGATCGAGTCCGCCCGCAGCTCGTCGAGCGTCACCGCGCTCCCGCCGAGCTCCCCGGCGAGCTGTCCGGCGAGGCCGAGCCGCACCGGCCCCGACTCGCAGTCCACGACGACCGAGGCGTGTCCCTCGGCCGCGAACAGGCGCGCGGCGCGCCCGGCCTGCGCCAGCGGCTCGGCGCCGCCGGTCGCACGGCCGTCGGTCACCACGACCACCAGGGGGCGCCGCGCGGGGTCCCGCAGCCGCTCGATCCGCAGCACCTCGTGCGCCCGCAGCAGACCGGTCGCGAGCGGGGTGCGCCCGCCCGTCGGCAGCGTCTCCAGGCGCGCCGCCGCCGCGTCCACCGACGACGTCGGCGGCAGCGCCACCTCCGCCGTCCTCCCGCGGAACGTCACCAGGCCCACCTTGTCCCGCCGCTGGTAGGCGTCGAGGAGCAGCGAGAGCACCGCGCCCTTCACGGCGGTCATGCGCTGCCGGGCAGCCATCGAACCGGACGCGTCCACGACGAACAGCACGAGGTTGCCCTCGCGGCCCTCCCGCGTCGCCTGCCGCAGGTCGTCCCTGCGCACCACGAGCCCGCGTCCGGACCGGCCGCGTGCCCGCTGGTGCGGCGCCGCCGCCTGCACGGTCGCCGCGAGGTGCAGCTTGGTGAGGACGCCGCGGGGCCGCCGCGCCCCCGTCGTCCTGCCGTGCTCGGTACGGGCCCGGGAGCGCCGGCCCGCCGCGCCCTCCCCGAGTCCGGGCACGCTCAGGACCTTCGTGCGGAACGGCTCACCGGACCGTACGGGCTGCTGGTCCGGGGCGCCGGCCCGCTGGGGCTGGGGCCGACGTTCGTCGGGGGACTCGGGGGACTCGGGGGACTCGGACTCGGGGGACTCGGCCGGGTCGGTGGTGTCCTGTGCCTCGGTGGTCTCTTGGGCCTCGGGGGCCTCAGGGGGCCGCGTGGCGCCGTCGTCGCCGGGGCGCTCGGGGCCGGGGTCCTGCGGGGGGCGGCCGCCACCGCCGTCCGGGCCGCCGTCGGGGCCGCCGTCCGGGTCCGGGTCGTCCTCGGGGCCCGTGCCGGGGTCGTCGTCGCCGAACTCCTCCAGGGTCTCGTCGAGCTTGTCCTCGTCGAGGCCCGGCGCGTCGAACGGGTTGCGGCGGCGCCGGTGCGGCAGCGCGAGCAGCGCCGCCTGCCGCACGTCCTCGGCGAGGACGTCCTCGCGGCCCGCCCACGCGGCGAGGGCGGTCGCCGTCCGCGCCATCACGATGTCGGCGCGCATGCCGTCCACCTCGAAGGCCGCGCAGGTCGCCGCGATCTGGCGCAGGGCGCCGTCGCCGAGCCGTACCTCCGGCAGCAGCGCGCGGGCGGCCACGACCCGCTCGCGCACCTCGGCCTCGTCCGCCGCCCAGCGCGCCGCGAACGCCTCCGGGGCGTCGTCGTAGGCGAGCCTGCGCCGCACCACCTCCACGCGCTGGTCGGGCTCGCGCGAGGCGGCGACCTCGACGGTGAGGCCGAACCGGTCGAGCAGCTGCGGCCGCAGCTCGCCCTCCTCGGGGTTCATCGTGCCCACGAGCAGGAACCGCGCCGCGTGCCGCACGGACACGCCCTCGCGCTCCACATAGCTCGCGCCCATGGCCGCCGCGTCGAGCAGCAGGTCGACCAGGTGGTCGTGGAGGAGGTTCACCTCGTCCACGTACAGGATCCCGCGGTGCGCGTCGGCGAGGAGCCCCGGCTCGAAGGCCTTCACGCCCTCGGAGAGCGCCCGTTCGATGTCCAGGGCGCCCACGAGGCGGTCCTCGGAGGCGCCCACGGGCAGCTCCACCATGCGCGCGGGCCGCGCCGTGCCCGGACCCGCCTCGTGCGGCCCGTCCGGGCAGCCGGGGTCGGGCGCGTCCGGCGGGCACGAGAACCGGCAGCCCGGCACGGTGTCCACCTCGGGCAGCAGCGCCGACAGGGCACGCACGGCGGTGGACTTGGCGGTGCCCTTCTCACCGCGCACCAGGACACCGCCGACGGCGGGGGAGACGGCGTTGAGCAGCAGGGCGAGGCGCAGGTCGTCCTGGCCGACGAGGGCGGTGAAGGGGTACGGGGTGCTCACGCGGTGACCTCCTGAGGGTGCTGCGGCGACCACTCGGCGCGCCCGGTGTCGGCGGGCGTGGCCAGAGGCCGTGGGGCGGGGTACGGATGCGGATGCGCTCGCGGACGAGGCCGGGCGGGGGTCACGGGCGGGGGCGGTGGTGCGGCGGGGCTGTTCCCGGCGGCGGCATCTGCGGTGTTCCCGGCGGTGGCGCCTGCGGCGTTCCCGGCGATGGCACTTGCGGTGCTGCCTGCGGTGTTCCCGGCGGCGGCACTTGCGGTGCTGCCTGCGGTGTTCCCGGCGGCGGCACTTGCGGTGCTGCCTGCGGCGGTACCTGCGGTGCTGCCCGCGATGGCACCCGCGGTGCTCCCGGCGGGACGAAGGGCAGGCCGGCGGGTGCGCCGGACTCGATCAGACGCAGCAGCGCCGCGGTGTCCGCGTGCTCCTCGACGAGGTCGCCGAGCAGATCGAGCTGCTGCTCGCGCAGCGCCTCGAAGCAGGTGTCGGGGGCGGGCACGAAGCGGCGGCCCGCGGCACGGGCGATCTCGGTGAGGAAGCGGCGCCGGAACGCGTCGCTCTCCAGCGAGCCGTGCCAGTGCGTGCCCCACACCGCACCGACCCGGCAGCCGTCAAGGAAGGGCTCACCGCCGAGGACGTCGGCGACGCCGTGGTGGATCTCGTACCCCTCGACGCGCTCGCCGAGCGCTTCGCCGACAGGCCGCGCGAGCGTCTTCTCCCGCCGGAAGGCGACGCGCACGGGCAGCAGGCCGAGCCCGTCGACGGATCCGGCGCGCGACTCCACGTCGTCCTCGATGTGCTCGCCGAGCATCTGGAAGCCACCGCAGATCCCGAGGACCGGACGGCCCTCGGCGGCCCTGCGGGCCAGCGCGTCCGCGAGGCCGCGCTCGCGCAGCCACCGCAGGGCGCGCACGGTGCCGCGGGTGCCGGGCACGACGACGAGGTCGGCGTCGACGAGTTCCTCGGCCCGGTCCACGAACCGCACGACGACGCCCGGTTCGGCGGCGAGCGCGTCGACGTCGGTGAAGTTGGACATCAGCGGCACGGCGCACACGGCGACGCGCAGCACGTCCGCGCCGACGGGCGGCGCCACGACGGACTCACGGACCGCCCCGCGCAGCGACACCCGCAGGCCGTCCTCCTCGTCGATGCCGAGCCCGTGCCGGAACGGCAGCACACCCAGCGTGGGCCGCCCCGTCAGGTCCCGCAGCATGTCGAGTCCGGGTTTGAGCAGCGACACGTCACCGCGGAACTTGTTCACGAGGAAACCCGCGACGAGTTCCTGGTCCGCGGGCGCGAGCAGCGCCACGGTGCCGAAGAAGGACGCGAAGACGCCGCCGCGGTCGATGTCGCCGACCACGACGACGGGGAAGCGCGCGGCCCGCGCGATGCCCATGTTCACGATGTCGGTGCGCCGCAGATTGATCTCGGCGGGACTGCCCGCGCCTTCACAGATCACGGCGTCATAGGTGCCCCGGAGTTCCTCCAGGCATCCCACGACGGTTTCCAGCAGGGCCTGCTGGCGCCCGCCGTGGTAGCCGCGGGCACTCATCTCGCCCACCGGTTTCCCCATGAGGACGACCTGGCTGGAGCGGTCGCTGCCCGGCTTGAGCAGCACGGGGTTCATCAGCGCGGACGGCTCGACGCGCGCGGCCTGCGCCTGCATGGCCTGCGCCCGCCCGATCTCGGCGCCCTCGCGCGTGACGAAGGAGTTGAGCGACATGTTCTGCGCCTTGAACGGCGCGACGGAGATCCCCTTGCGCGTCAGCCACCGGCAGATGCCCGCGGTCACGACGCTCTTGCCGGCGTCGGAGGTGGTCCCGGCGACGAGCAGCCCTCCACTCATGAACTACCTCCGGACGTCCGTGGGGCCGGGGCCGCTGTGCGGGCACCCCGTACGAGATCGGCGGCCACGGCGACGCCCAGGGCGAGCAGGGAGACCCGCCGGGACAGACGCACGGCCCGCTCGATGTCCGTCACGGCGACAGGACGACCGCCGCCGTTCAGGACCGGCCGGTGCTCGACCCGGCCCGCGTACGAGAGCGTCCCCCCGAGCCGTACGCCCAACGCCCCCGCGAAGGAGGCCTCGACGACGCCCGCGTTGGGACTGGGGTGGAGCGCGGCGTCCTTGCGCCAGGCCCGCGCCGCCGCGCCGGGGGAGCCGCCCGCGACCACCGCGAGCACACCCGTGAGCCGGGCGCCGGGCCAGCCGAGGACGTCGTCCAGGCGGGCGGAGGCCCAGCCGTAGCGCCGGTACCTGCGGGACTTGTGGCCGACCATGGCGTCGAGCGTGTTCACCGCGCGGAACCCGAGCAGCCCCGGCACGCCCGCGGCGGCGCCCCACACCAGCGCGCCCACCACGGCGTCGGAGGTGTTCTCGGCGACGGACTCCACGACGGCACGGGCGATCCCGTCCGCGTCCAGGGCCTCGGGGTCGCGCCCGCACAGATGCGGCAGCCGCTCCCGCGCCACGTCGACGTCCCCCGCGGCCAGGGCCCCCGCGACGGCGCGGGCCTCGCGGCCGAGCGAGGTGCCGCCGACGACGGCCCAGGTCGCGGCGGCGGTCAACCCGACGGACGCGGTACGGGAACGGCGTACGGCGAAGGCGGCAAGCGCACCGGCACCGGCCGCGCCCCCGGCGCACACCACTGTGTGCAGCGCGCCCCAGCCGCGGTGGTCGCGCCACAGCGCGCGTTCGACGGCCGCCGCCGCGCGCCCGAACGCGGCGACCGGGTGGCCGCGGCGGGGGTCGCCGAGCAGCAGGTCACCGAGGAGGCCCGCGGCGGCGCCGTACGCGAAGTCGCGATCGGCACACACGGCTCAGCCCGCCGTCGCGTACGGGCGTACCCGCCGGGGCAGGGAGACGGGAACCGGCAACGGGCGGCCGCGCATGACGACATGTCCTCACTCAGGGTGTCCGCGCCCTGGTTCGACGAGACCGGCGGCGAGAGTTCCTGGCTCCCGGGGACCGCGTGCGGTCGCCCGGTGACAGTGGCGGGACCGCGCCGGACTCGCACCGGCTTCCTCTCCTGCCGCCGTAAATTGGCTTCGGCAGTTCACCATGGCCCGCGATGTCCGTCAACTTGCTGTTGACCTGCGGTGGGAGAGTGTGCGGAGGTCCACACGGGGCTCGTGACCCGAGGGCCGGTTTGAGCCTAGGCGTGGCCGACCACGCTCCGTAGGCTCGAATATGACAGGAGACCGGCGCGGGACGCCTACCCGGCGTGGCGCGGGCGATCTCGCCGGTCCCGGCACACCGGTGACGCGGGCTCGCGCGAGGGCAAGGGGGCGGTGTGGCCGACGAGTACATAGCCGCGGAGCAGTGGTTCACAAGCAGTTACACCAGGCCTGACGGCGATTGCGTGGAAGTGGCCCTCCCCGCAGGAGCGGTGTGGGTCCGTGACTCGAATCACCGCGGCGAGGGGCACATGAACGTGACGCCGTCGGCGTGGCGGGCGTTTGTCAGGGCGGTGTCCTCGGGGAGAGTCGGGGTGGAGTGAGCAGTCCCAGCGCGCGCAAGGAAGGCTGGAGACCATGGGGGTTGAGAGCAAGCAGCTGCCGCTGAGCAAGCACGCGCCGCGATCCACCAGGCGTCTGTTCCTGGTGGTGTACTGCGCGGTCTGCGGCGCCGTCGCCACGCTCGCGGGCGCTCTCGCCTCCCTGCTCGTCGAAGGCCTCCCGCTCCGGCTCGCGGTCTGGCTCGGAACCTCCGCGGCCGTGGCGGCGGGGGCCGGGGTCCTGTGGGGGCGCACGACGCTCATCCGGTGCCCGCCCGGGGCGCCGGACCGTCCGCGGCGGCCCCGTTCGCCGGCGGACCCGGATCGTCCGTAGGTCCGGCACGGGGACGGCCGCGCCGCAAGGTCCGTACCAGCCAGCCCACCCCTGCGGTGAGCAGGCCGCAGATTCCCGCCAGGGCGGTGACGAAGTGCCAGGGGGCGATGACGTACTGCGCGACGACGCCCTTCGCGATGATGGCGGCCGGGGCCAGCGCCGCGATGACCGCGACGAGGCACACCGACACGCAGCCCGCCTTCGCCAGGAAGCTCAGGGTCTGCTGTTCCTGGGTGTGCAGGCTGCGACGGTGCTCGCTGTCGAGAAGGCGGTTCAGCTCCCGGGCGAACACGGGATCCTTCATGCCCTCCCGGAAGAGGTCGTGCAGCTGGGACGGGGTCGTGGCCGGGGAATCGGTCGCGTCCTCCTCCTGGGGGTCGCCCGGGGAGTCGTTCGCGTCGGGCCCGTCGGCGGCCGTCCCGCCGACGGGAGGTGCGTTGCCGGATGTGTCGGTGGAGCGCCATGCCGTCAGACAGCGCATCACCCACCGTGCCAACGTGACGACCGGCATTGCGCCAGCCCTCCCCTCGTCCCGGAGCGCACGGCTCCGGGGGTCAGCCTGTGAAGCCTTCCCTGACCTCGTTGATGAGGTCGATCGCGCGGTCGTCGCTGTAGGCGATCTCCCGCAGTTGTTCGAAGCAGTCCTGGAAGTTGGCGACCAAGTCGTAGTCGTCGCGGGTGGCGACGACGGATTGAGCGCTCTCCAGATAGATCAAGTCGTCGTCGTCCTCGAAGCCGAGAAGGACGAAGGCGTTCTGCGTACTCAGCAGGGAGCCTGCCGTGTACGGCAGCACCTGCATGGTGGTGCGGGGATGCTGGCTCACGTCGATGAGCCGCTGGAGCTGGGCGCGCATCGTCGCGGGACTGCCGATCTGCCGGCGCAGTGCCGACTCGTCGACGACGAAGTGGAGCTCGTCGGTGCCGCTCTCGTCGAAGACCCGCTCCTGCCGCGCCGTGCGGAACTCCACGAGGCGTCGGCGCGTCGCCGGGTCATGGACGTCGGGAGTGGCCAGTGCGTCGGCGTAATCCTCGGTGTGCAGCAGGCCGGGGATGACGATGGGGTGGTAGGTGCGCAGGGAAACGGCGGCTGCCTCGAAGGGGAGGTACCCCGTGAACCGCGGGTTCGCCACGTCCGACCACTGCGTCCACCACGACTGACCCTTGGAGCCGCGCGCGGCGTCGACCAGGTCGGTGACCTGCTGCTCGTCATCCACCGCGTACTGCCGCAGCAGCGCTCGCAGGTCGGTCACCGAGACACTGACCGTGCCCTTCTCGATGCGGTTCAACTTCGAAAGTGACCATTCGAGGGCGTTGGCCGCCTCGTTCTGAGTCTGACCCGCGTCCTCGCGGGCCTTGCGCAGGGCGATGCGGAGTTTGCGACGGCTCAGGCTCGGGTCCAGTTCGCTGGGCATGGGGCTCCTTCGCTAAGACCAGGAGTCGACCAGCCACGCAGCCGTACGGGTGACAGCGTTACGCAGGTATGCCTAACGAAGGCTGTCCCTCCGCCGTGCAGCGCAGCGCAGTCGCTCTGTCTGACATATGTGAGACCGACCCTAGCATGCTGCGGCTACCCATTATGACACATGTCTAATCGAACTTGAGCGAGTCGCTGTGCGCCTCGGATCGAAAAAAAGCCACGGGGGCGGCCGTGGCGGCCGCCCCCGTGGCGGGGAAAGCGGGGTGCGCGGGGAAACCGGGGCGCGAGGGAGGCGTCCTGCAGTCAGGCGACGATCAGATAGATCCCGTACGCCACCGCTGCCGCGCACAGCGCGAAGCACGCATACGCCCCGGCCTGCGCCGGCAGCGCGGCCGTGCCGCCGCCGGTGGCGCGGGCCTCGCGGGCCTGCTCCTGCTTGGAGAGGCCGACGACGCCGAGCGTGAACAGGCCCACGAGGGCGACGGTCACCAGGAGGCTGACTCCGAACACGGAGCCGAGGGCTGCCCAGTCGATCTTCATGCTGCTTCTTCCTTAGACCGTGGCGGGCCGGGCGGGATCCGCCACGGCCGCGGCGGACGCGGGCGAGTGCGACGCCGGGGCGTCGGCAGGGAACGGCGCGAGGTCCTCCGCGAGCGCGACGGAGGGGCCCGCGGGCGGCGGCGAGACGGCCGCGATGGCGGTGGTCACGACGCCCGCGGGCTCGGAGGGGACGGCGGGAGTGCCGATCTCCTCGGCCGTGACGTTCGTGTGGTCGACCGGCTGGCGGCGCGACAGGGCCCAGATGACGGCGGAGCCGCCGACGAGCAGCGCGGCCGTGGTGGCGACACCCCACGTGCCCTGCTTGGTGAGCAGCTCGGCGCCCGCGCCGACCAGGCCGGCGGCGGGCAGCGTCAGACCCCACGCCACGAACATCCGCGTCGCCGTGGACCAGCGGACCACGCCGCCCTTGCGGCCGAGGCCCGCGCCCATCACGGCGCCGGAGCAGACCTGGGTGGTGGAGAGCGAGAAGCCGATGTGCGAGGAGGCCAGGATGGCGGTCGCGGCGGACGTCTGCGCCGCGAAGCCCTGCTTCGGGGCCAGCTCGGTGAGGCCCTTGCCCATGGTGCGGATGATGCGCCAGCCGCCCAGGTAGGTGCCGAGCGCGATGGCGAGACCGGCCGAGACGATGACCCACATCGGCGGGTTGGCGCCCGGGTTGAGGACACCGCCGGTGATGAGCGCCAGCGTGATGATGCCCATGGTCTTCTGCGCGTCGTTCGTGCCGTGGGCGAGCGAGACGAGGCCCGCCGAGGCGATCTGACCCGCGCGGAAGCCCTTGGCGGTGGACTTCTCGTCGGTACGGCTGCTGATCCGGTACGTCAGCCGGGTCGCGAGCGTCGCGGCGACACCGGCGACGAGCGGGGCCGCGACGGCGGGCAGCAGCACCTTGGTGACGACCGTGCCGCCGTTGACCGAGGACCAGCCCATGGACATCACGGCGGCGCCGATGAGGCCCCCGAACAGGGCGTGCGAGGAGCTGGACGGCAGGCCGAGCAGCCAGGTCAGCAGATTCCAGAGGATCGCGCCCACCAGGGCCGCGAATATCACCTCGGTCTTCAGGCCGTCTTCGTTGATGATGCCGCCGGAGATCGTCTTGGCGACTTCGACGGAGAGGAACGCTCCGACGAGGTTCAGCACGGCGGACATGGCCACCGCCGTCTTGGGCTTGAGAGCGCCGGTCGAGATGGTCGTCGCCATCGCGTTGGCTGTGTCGTGGAAACCGTTCGTGAAATCGAACACGAGAGCGGTGACGATCACGATCCCGAGGAGAAGCGTGATGTGTTCCATTTACCCAGGCTTCTGTTGGACGTCAGTGGCACGTGGAACGTAGGCAAACTGAGTGAACGGAAAGTGAACTGGATCGGGCTGTGCGGTGACCCATATTTGGTTGTGGTCACTCAGTATCTGTCCGGCTCCCCCCGGCCCCGGTGCCACCGGCTCGACGAGGGCCCGCCGCGGCCCCGGAATTACGCCGTCCGGGGGCCCTCACGGGGCTTTCCGCGCTGACGCGGCGGCTCCCCGCACGGCCCCCCGGCCCCTTCCCGGCCGGGTGCGGAATCCACGAGGAGACACTGATCACGTGGCCCCCGCGGCGGCCCGCACACGGTCTCCCCGCTCCCCGCGGCCCTCTGGCAGGATCACCGCATGACTGAGCAGCGGCACACCGATCCGGGCCCGGGAAGCGCGGCGGTCACACGGGCCTGGGACGACCTCGTCGCGACCGCCCGCAGGACCGTCACGGACGGCCTCGTCGTCGGCACCTCGGGAAACGTCTCCGTACGGGTGGGCGACACGGTCCTCGTCACACCGAGCGGCGTCGCCTACGACCGGCTGCGGCCCGCGGACGTCCTCGGTGTCGGCCTCGACGGCGAACGGCTCTTCGGCACCCTCGTCCCGACCAGCGAACTGCCCATGCATCTGGCGATCTACCGGGCCACGGACGCCCGCGCCGTCGTCCACACCCACGCCGTCCACGCCACGGCCGTCTCCACCCTCGTACCGGAGCTCCCCGCCGTCCACTACATGACCGCCGCCCTCGGCGGCACCGTCCGCGTCGCCCCTTACTCCTTGTACGGCACCGACGAATTGGCCGAGAACATGCTGCACGCCCTGCGTGACCGCAACGCCTGCCTGCTGCAGAACCACGGCACGGTCGTGTACGGGGACACGCTCGCCCAGGCCTTCGACCGCACCGCCCAACTGGAGTGGATGTGCCGCCTGTGGCTCACGGCGACCTCGGTCCCCGGCCACGCGCCGACCATCCTGACCGCGGCCCAGGTACGGGAGACGGGGGAGAAGCTGAAGGGGTACGGGCAGCCGGGCTGAGCCGCGCCCGGCCGCGCAGGGCCGGTTCGGGTCGGTCCGCGCCGGGTTGGTCCGCGCCGGGCCTGGTCGCGCCGGGCCGGGGCGAAGACGGGTCGGCCCGGGTCGGGCCGGGGCGAAGACGGGTCGGCCCGGGTCGGGGCCGGCCGGGGAAGCCGGGGGAGTCCGGGGAGCCGGGCCCCCGGGGGCGGGCCGAATGCACTCGCGCGCGGTACGCCCACTGGCAGCGCCCCCCGACGACGCGGACACTGGGTCCGTGCGCCCAGCCAAAGCGACGGCCACCGCAGCCGTCACCACCGCCACCGCCGTCCTAGGCGCCACCGCCCTGGCCATCGCGGCGGGCCGCTACGCCAGCGACGCCGCCCTGAAGGCCGCCGCGAACCGGCCCCTGCCGACCGAACCCCGGCTCACCGTGCACGCCACGGCCGCCGGACAGATCACCCTCACCCGGTCCCTGGCCTCCCTGCGCCCCGGCCGTTACGGCCTGAACGGCAACGGCTGTCACGCCGTGGTCGGCCCGGTCCTCGACGCCGCCCCGCACGAGGCCGACACGGTCGTACGCCGGCTGGAACGCGTCACCCACGGCACCCTGGAGCCCGGCGCCCGCGTCTGGCTCACGCCCCAGGTGCACATCGGCGACCCGCACGCCGCGCTCGGCCTCGACCACGCCGACGTCGACATCCCCGGCGAACTCGGTCCGCTGCCCGCCTGGTTCGTGCCCGGCACCCGCGACACCTGGGTGATCGCCGTGCACGGCCTCGGCACCACGCGCGAGCACCCGATGGTCGTCATGGACTTCCTGCACCACCAGCAGCTCCCGGTGCTGTCCCTCGGCTACCGCGGCGACCTGGGCGCGCCCCGCTCCCCGGACGGCCTCGGCCACCTCGGCGAGACCGAGTGGCGCGACCTCGACGCCGCCATCCGCTACGCCGTGCGGCACGGCGCCCGCGACGTCGTCCTGCACGGCTGGTCCACCGGCGCCTCCATGGCCCTGCGCGCCGCCGCCCACTCCGGGCTCCGCGACCGCGTCAGCGGACTCGTCCTCGACTCGCCGGTGCTCGACTGGGAGACCACGCTGCGCGCCCTCGCCACCGCCCGGCGCACACCGGGCCCCCTGCTCCCGCTGGCCGTGCGCGCGGCGCAGGGCCGCACCGGCCTGCGCGGGGGCCGCGTCGCGGAAGCCGTCGACCCCCGCGCCCTGCGGGTGCCGACCCTCGTCGTGCACGGCCCCGACGACACCGTGGCCCCCTGGGCGCTGTCCCGTCAACTGGCCGGGAAGCGACCCGACCTCGTCACCCTGCACACCGTTCCGGATGCACCTCACGCAGCCATGTGGAACGCCGACCCCGCACGGTACGAAGAGGCCCTCAGGCGCTTCCTCACCCCCCTGATGTAGCCGATGTGAGCCCTTCGGCGCCCCGAAGCGGGGCGGCGCGCGACCCCCGGCCGGGCTCCGTGCGGGAGCGCCGCCGGGATTCCGTTTGGGTTTTCGGACCGTCAACAGGAAGACTGCTCTCGTGACGTCCCGTATCCCGCGCGACTCCCGGCTCCACCTCGTCCGCACACCCGCCCAGAAGGCCGAAAGGCGACCGGAGGCGGAGCGCGGCCGAAGCCGCAGCCCGCTCGGCGCTCCCGGCGCAGTGACCCAGCGCCGCTCGCGTCGGCCCGCGCCCCCACCGCCGGAGGGCACGCCCGCGCCCGCCGAGCTGGCCCGGATGGCACGCGCGGGCCTGGCCGGCGCCGTACGCGTCGCCCGCTGGGCCGACCGCGCCCCGCGCCCCGGCACGGGGCCGCTGCGCGGCGTCGGCAATCCCGGCAGGACCGCGAAGGACGCTGACGGCGGCGCCGCCGAAGGGGCCGGTGCGCTGTCCGACGCCGCCGCCGAACGCGCGGCCGCCGAACTGGACATGACGGTCCACCAGCTCCGCGCCCACTGGGACACCGCCCGCCTCGCCGGGCTCGTCGAGGTGCACGGTGCCGTCGCCCGGCCCGGCTGGCGGCTGCGCGCCTGGGACCGGGACGACGCCGCGGTGCTGCGCGGCTGGGTCGCCCTGTTCGACGCCTGGTCGCTCGTCCACCCGGCCCCCGCCGAACTGCCGACCGCCACCGTCGCGGAGACCGTCGAGGCCGTCCCCCAGCTCCTCTCCTTCCTTCAGCTGTCGGCGGGCCCCGTGCCCGTGCCGCAGCTCCTCGACCTCCTGGACCAGCGCGTCCGCGAACTGCGCACCGAGCGCTGCGAGATCCCGTACGACCCGCGGGCGGCCCACGATGGCCCGCAGGCGGCCCCCGACGGATCGCGTGCGGCCCCCGACGGATCGCGTGCGGCCCCCGACGGATCGCGTGCGGTCGATGAGGGCTCGCGGCCGGTCGACGACGCCTCGCATGTGGCTCTCGACGGATCGCGGGCGGCCCACGACACCCCGCGGACGGTTCCGGAGCCCCGGACGCCGGACACCGTCCCGCACGGCGGCGGCCCCGCCCTCGTCGCCGCGGCGGCGCCGCTCACAGGCCCCGACGCCTCCGACCCGCCCGACGCCTCCGACGTGCCCGGGGGTCCCGACGCCCCCAGGGCTTCCGACGTGCCCGGGGTTCCCGACGCGCCCGGCGCGCCGCACCCGCTGGACGCCGAGCACTCCGGCGACAGCACGCCCCCGCTGCCCGCCCTGCTCGACTGGGCCCTGCACGCCCTGGCTGCCGTAGGTGCGCTGACCTGCGACGACGGTCAGGCGACGCTCACCCCGCTGGGCAGTTGGGCGGTGTGGGTCAAGCTGGAGCAGATCTGCGTCGCCGCGCAGAGCCCCGCCGGGCACATCGAGCAGTCCGCCGAGGACATGCTGCGCGGCTGCGCCCGTCTGCGGCCCAACGCGGCCCGCTCCGAATACCGCGCCTGGCTCGCCGCCAGGGACGCGGGCAGCGCCGTCACCGAACTCCTCGACGCCGCCCGCGGCGAGGACGCCCTGCTGCGCGGGCTCGCCTTCGAGGCCCTGCGGGTCGTCGGCGCCCCGGCCGAGCCGGACGTGCGCGCCGTCGTGGACGAGACGTCGCTGCGGCCCTACGCCCTGCTGTGGCTCGCCGAGCACGAGGGCACCGACCCGGAGGACGTCCATCTCGTCCTCACCCGCGAGGAGTCCACCTGGCTGTGGGTCGACACCGCCGCCGCCGTCGCCGACCACGGCGAGGCCGAACTCCTCGTGCGCCATCTGGACTCGGCACCGCAGCCCACCGTGCCCGCACTCATCGACGAGGTGCGCACCGTGGGCCATCCGCGGACCGTGCAGGTGCTCGTGGCGCTCGCCGCGGCCCATCCGGACCCGGCGCTCGCCAAGGCCGTGCGCCGTGCCGCGTTCCAGGTGCACACCGGCGGGGTGTGAGACCGGCGAACCCGCCTCCCGGCGGCTATCTCCCGGCCGGCTCGCGGGTATCCGGGGTGTACGTGCCGAAGCTCCAGATGTTGCCCTCGATGTCCCGCGCCATGTAGTCCCGGGCGCCGTACGCCTGGTCCGTCGGGGGCATCACGACGTCCACGCCGTGTTCCACGGCACGCTGGTGGTGGGCGTCGACGTCGTCCACCACCAGATACGCGGCCGAGGGCCCTGCCTCCTCCATGATCTCGGAGAACAGACCGCCGCGGCCCTTCGAACCGAGCATCACCGCGCCGTTGCCGTACGCGAGTTCGGCGTGCGCGACCTTGCCGTCCTCGGTCTCGTACACCCTCGTCTCCGTGAACCCGAAGGCCTCCGTGAGCTGCTTGATCGCGGCCTTGGCGTCCGCGTACAGCAGCGTCGGGACGATGCTCGGACCCTCCGTGGTCGTGCCCGCCATCCCGCTCACCCCTCTCGCACTCTCTTCGAACGTCCGTCCTGCCCCGTGTCTCAAGGTCTTTCGGGGCCTCTCAAGTCTTGCACCGGGGTGTGACAACGGCTCGCCGTGCCGGACGGGGCCGCCGCGTGCCCTCAGCGGAAGGTGTCGCACTGCGCCATGTCGCCCGTACGAAGGCCCTGGCGGAACCAGGTCCGGCGCTGCTCGGCGGAGCCGTGCGTCCAGGACTCGGGGGTCACACGGCCCTGGAAGCGCTCCTGGATCCGGTCGTCGCCCACCGCCGCCGCCGCGTCCATGCCGTCGCGGATGTCGGCCTCCGTGAGCCGCGTGATCAGGGGCCGGCCCGACTCGTCGGGTGTGCCCGTGGCGTGGTGGGCCCAGACGCCCGCGTAGCAGTCCGCCTGCAGTTCCACGCGTACGGCGTTGCTGTTCCTGCCGGTCCGTCCGTCCTGCGAACGGCTGAGCGTGCCCATCAGGTTCTGCACGTGGTGCCCGTACTCGTGCGCCACCACGTACGCCTGCGCGAACGGGCCGCCGCTGGAGCCGAACTTCGTCCGCAGCTCGTCGAAGAACCCCAGGTCCAGATAGACCTTCCGGTCGCCGGGGCAGTAGAAGGGGCCGACCGCCGACGACGCGGCGCCGCAGGCGGTGCCGACCCGGGCGGTGTAGAACACGGTCGGTGCGGGCGCGTACCGGCCCTGGCGGCGGGGGAACTCCTGCCGCCAGTAGTCCTGGACGCTGTTCACGACCGCCACCGTGCGGCAGTCGTCGCGGGCGTTCGCGTCCTTGCCGGTACGGCAGCTCTGCTGGACCTCGGCGAGCGAGGACGACTGCGCGGCGGGCTCCTCGTCGCCGTCCGTCAGCCCCAGCTGGTCGGGGCCCACCCCGAAGAACAGTCCGAGCAGCAGCGCGATCAGGCCTGCGACGCCGCCGCCCACCGTCGCCTTGCCGCCGGGGATGCGGCTGCCGCGGACGTCCTGCACCTCCGAGGTGTCCAGATCCGCGTCGTCGTCGAACTGCATGGGCGCACCACCTCCGCCTCCCGTGCGGGACCCGCCGTCCCGCGCGCGAGCGGCGCGAGGGTCGTCCCACCTGCGGGACGACGCTCCGCCGCCCCGCGCCGGACGCCCGGCCACCCCATCCTTCTACGCCACCCGCCGCCCGGCCCGGACGGAGGTCCGAACGGGGGACACCGCCGCCCGCCGCCCGCCGTGTCACGCCCGCCCTGAGCCCCGCCACCCGGGCCCGCGGCTACGCTCTGCGCCTGATCCGCGGCCAGGGGTACCGGTGCCGCTGCCGGAGGGAGCGAAGGGGCACCCATGACCACGGCCCGTCCCCACACCACAGCGACCAAAACCACCACAGCCACAAAAGCTTCCACAGCCTCCACAGCATCCACAGCCACCAAAGCCACCACGGTCTTCGCAGCCGCCACACCGCCCCCGGACCCCTCGGCCGCCACACCTGCCGCGCTCCCTGAGCCTCTGACGCCCGCCGTACTCCCTGCGCCCCTCACGCCCACCGCGCTCCCAGCGCCCCCGACACCCGCCGTACCCCCTGCGTCCCTGACGCCCGCCGCGCTCCCCGTTCCTTTGCCGCCCCCCGCGCCCCCCACGCCTCCGCCCCACCCCACCCCGAACGTCCCGTCGGCCCGCCCCGCCGCCGACCCCGTGCCATGCGCCGCCGCGGCCGAGCCGACAGCCGCACCCCGGCGCCGCGCCCCGCGTGGCCCGCTGCTCCTCGGGCTGGCCCTGGCCCTCGCCCTGAGCGCCGTCCTCCCGCTCCTCGCCACCGCCCCCGCACAACACTGGTGGCAGACGGCGCCCTACGGAGACCGCCTCACCGTGCACGCGCGCGTGGCCGACGGTGAGGCGTCGACGGGGGTGCGGACGCGGGACGGTGCCGTCGAGGCGTACGACGTGGGGAGCGGGCGGGCGCGGTGGACGTACGCGCGGGAGGGGCGGCGCGCCCTGCGCCTCCTGGCGGCCCCGGGGCACACCCTCACGCTCTGGAGCGACGGCCTGGTCACCGACACCGCGCCCGGCGGGGTGCGCTGGCACCGGGCCGTACCGGCCACCGCCCGCTGGCTCGGCACCGCGCGGGCACGCGGCGGCGCGGGCGTGCTGCGGCCACTGGACCGGGCGGCCCGCATGCTGGCCGTCGTCACCCCGCACCGCATCGCCGCCTACCGCACGGCCGACGGCGACCTGCGCTGGACGCTGCCCGCGCGCGAGGGGTGCGTCTTCGAGCCCGCCCGCTCCCTGCGGCGCGACGGCGTGCTCCTGATCGCCCAGCCCTGCCGCGCGGGCGCGGCGGCGCGGACGGCGTGGACGTCACAGATGGTCGCCGTGGACGGCCTCGGCCGGATCACACCGCGCCGCACACCGCTCGGCAACGAACTGCCGGGCGCGCGCCCGGACCGGACGGCCGACCGGGTCCGCTGACGCGGCCCGCCGACCGCCGCCGGAAAAGCGGTTGCGCGGCACCGTTAGAATTGGCCCATGGCCATTCTCCTCCTGCATTAGACGGCTGAGCGGCGCGCTCCCGCGCGGCGCCGCATCGTGCATCGCATCGTGCATCGTCCTTGCATCCCTGCATCTCTGCATATTTCCCGCCGTCCGTTCCCTGTCCAGGAGTCTGACCGTGATCACCGCCTCCGGTATCGAGCTGCGTGCCGGCGCCCGCATCCTCATCGAGAACGCCTCGTTCCGCATCGCCAAGGGCGACCGCATCGGCCTCGTCGGCCGCAACGGCGCGGGCAAGACGACGCTCACCAAGTGCCTCGCGGGCGACGGCATCCCCGCGGCGGGCACCATCAGCCGCTCCGGAGAGGTCGGCTATCTCCCGCAGGACCCGCGCACCGGCGACCTCGACGTGCTCGCCCGCGACCGCATCCTGTCCGCCCGCGGACTGGACGTACTGCTGCGCAAGATGCGTGAGAACGAACACCGCATCGCCAACGGCCAGGGCTCCACGCGTGACAAGGCCATGAAGCAGTACGAGCGCCAGGAGACGGAGTTCCTCACCAAGGGCGGATACGCCGCCGAGGCCGAGGCCGCCACCATCGCCGCCGCGCTGAACCTCCCCGACCGCGTGCTCGGGCAGCCCCTGCACACGCTCTCCGGCGGTCAGCGCCGCCGCATCGAGCTGGCCCGCATCCTCTTCTCGGACGCCGACACCCTCCTGCTCGACGAGCCGACGAACCACCTCGACGCCGACTCGATCGTCTGGCTGCGCGACTACCTGAAGACGTACCGGGGCGGCTTCATCGTCATCTCCCACGACGTCGACCTGGTGGAGACGGTCGTCAACAAGGTCTTCTACCTGGACGCCAACCGCTCCGCGATCGACGTCTACAACATGGGCTGGAAGCTCTACCAGCAGCAGCGCGAGTCCGACGAGAAGCGCCGCAAGCGCGAGCGCCAGAACGCCGAGAAGAAGGCCGCCGCCCTGCACTCGCAGGCCGACAAGATGCGGGCCAAGGCCACCAAGACCGTGGCCGCGCAGAACATGGCGCGCCGTGCCGACAAGCTCCTCGCCGGTCTGGAGGAGGTGCGCCAGTCCGACAAGGTCGCCAAGCTGCGCTTCCCCGAGCCCTCGCCGTGCGGCAAGACGCCGCTCATGGCCGAGGGCCTGTCGAAGTCGTACGGCTCGCTGGAGATCTTCACCGACGTCGACCTCGCCATCGACAAGGGCTCGCGCGTCGTCATCCTCGGCCTCAACGGCGCGGGCAAGACCACCCTGCTGCGGCTCCTCGGCGGCGCCGAGAAGCCCGACACCGGCCAGGTCATCGAGGGCCACGGCCTCAAGCTCGGCTACTACGCCCAGGAGCACGAGACCCTCGACCCGGACCGCACGGTCCTGGAGAACATGCGCTCGGCCGCCCCCGACCTCGACCTCGTAGAGGTGCGCAAGACCCTCGGCTCGTTCCTGTTCTCCGGGGACGACGTCGACAAGCCCGCGGGCGTGCTCTCCGGCGGTGAGAAGACCCGGCTCGCCCTCGCGACGCTCGTCGTCTCCTCCGCCAACGTGCTGCTCCTCGACGAGCCCACCAACAACCTCGACCCGGCGAGCCGCGAGGAGATCCTCGGCGCGCTGCGCACCTACAAGGGTGCCGTCGTCCTCGTCACCCACGACGAGGGTGCCGTCGAGGCGCTCCAGCCGGAGCGGATCATTCTGCTTCCGGACGGCGTCGAGGATCTGTGGGGCGCGGACTACGCCGACCTGGTCGCCCTCGCCTGACGGGCCCCTGGGGGTGGCGTCCAGCTCGCTTGATCGAATGACTGATCCACTGCGTATGGATCATTCGGCCGATCCGTGATCCTTCATCTGTGTGAGACGTCCTCGTACCGGCATGTGCGATACACGCATTCCGGCGCCCCGTGACCCCCGCAGGCCCCTGTTTCTCCAGTACGTCGCTGACCTGCCGCTTCCTCGCAGAACCCATTCGGCTGTACGGGACGCAACGCGCGGAATCGTTAATTCCGGTCGTGTCGTCCCCTGAATACGCGGCCAATCAAGTCGCACCGACCTTGCCGAATGGGTGGCCAGGACGCTCGGTAGGGGTGATCATGAGAAGTCCAGAGCGCACTTCCCATGAGGAGGCACGGGTGGCCGAGACTCTGAAGAAGGGCAGCCGGGTGACCGGCGCCGCGCGCGACAAGCTCGCGGCAGACCTGAAGAAGAAGTACGACGGTGGAGCGAGCATCCGGGCACTGGCCGAAGAGACCGGCCGCAGCTACGGGTTCGTGCACCGCATGCTCAGCGAGTCCGGAGTCACGCTGCGGGGACGCGGCGGGGCGACGCGGGGCAAGAAGGCAGCCGCCGGCTGACCTGCTCCTCGCGGCCGTCCGGCTCCGGTGGGCCGGGGTGGCCACCCGGTCGGTCGTCCGATCGACCGGGTGGTTACTGTGCAGTCACTTGTGGGCGCGGCATCGCACCCACAGCGCGCGCCGACAAGCGCCCGCACGGGCGCAGCACGCGTCCGCACGGACGCGGGTGGGCGTGCGTCCCCTGACTGCACCCATCCGGAGGCACTGATGGCTTCGTCTTCGTCCGACAGCGGTTCGCCCACGCGTGCTCCCGGCGGAGCGGCACCGGGCGCGGCACCGGTCATCGACCGTGACGGCGTACGCCTCACGGTCGACGACGCCGTGGCCACGGTCACGCTGACGAACCCGGCTAAGCGCAACGCCCAGTCCCCCGCGCTGTGGCGGGCGTTGACGGAGGCCGGCCGGGCGCTGCCCGGAAGCGTCCGCGTGGTGCTGCTGCGCGGGGAGGGCAAGTCCTTCTCCGCCGGTCTCGACCGGCAGGCGTTCACGCCCGAGGGCTTCGACGGCGAGCCGTCCTTCCTGGACCTCGCACGCGGTACGGACGACGCCCTCGACGAGACCATCGCCGAGTACCAGGACGCGTTCACCTGGTGGCGGCGCGGTGACCTCGTGTCCATCGCCGCCGTCCAGGGCCATGCGATCGGCGCCGGGTTCCAGCTCGCCCTCGCCTGCGATCTGCGGGTCGCCGCCGAGGACGCGCAGTTCGCGATGCGCGAGACCAGCCTCGGCCTGGTGCCCGACCTCACCGGTACGCATCCGCTCGTCTCCCTGGTCGGGTACGCCCGCGCCCTGGAGATCTGCGCCACCGGCCGCCTCGTGCAGGCCGCCGAGGCCGAACGCATCGGCCTCGCCAACCTCGTCGTGCCCGGCGACCAGCTCGACGCCGCCGCCCAGGACCTGGCCGCGGCGCTGCTCGCCGCCCCGCGCGACGCGGTGATCGAGACCAAGGCCCTGTTGCAGGGCGCCGCGGGACGCTCGTACGAGGACCAGCGCCGTGCCGAACGCGCCGCACAGGCCCGCAGGCTGCGGGACCTCGCGGGCCTCGGCGACTGATCCCGACGGCGGCCTCAGGCAGGGGCCGCCGTGGCCGTCCCCCGTTCCACGGATGTGATCAGCACCGCGACCGTGGGGTGGTCGGGGAACGCCCCGGCCACGGCCGTACGGACCGCGCGGGCCACATCCAGGGCGCGGTGGGCGGCGTCCGCCGCCAGCTCCACACGGACATGGCGGCGCGGCAGGGCGTGCGGGGCCGGCTGCTCCGTGACCAGGACGGCGCGGCCCAGGCCCCCGAGGGTGCCCGCCATCCGGACCACGCCCGGCACCGCGAGGCAGGCGCGTGTCGCGCGGTCCTCGTCGGAGTCGGGGGGAGGGGCACCCTGGGCGACCGGGCCTTCCGGGCTGCCGGGGCCCTCCACATGTTCAGTGACCGGGCCTTCCGGGTCGCCGGGGCCCTCCACATGTTCAGTGACCGGGCCTTCCGGGCTGCCGGGGCCCTCCACATGTTCAGTGACCGGGCCTTCCGGGCTGCCGGGGCCCTCCACATGTTCAGTGACCGGGCCTTCCGGGCTGCCGGGGCCCTCCACATGTTCAGTGACCGGGCCTTCCGGGCTGCCGGGGCCCTCCACATGTCCAGTGGCCGGGCCTTCCGGGCCGCCGGGGGCCTCTACAGGCCCGGTGACCTTTCCGCCGGCCCGCTCGGACTTGTCGGCTGCCGTGCCCCCGGCGGCCTCCTCGGACAAGCCCGTCACCCGCAGGTCCACCTCCGTCACCTCAAGGCCCAGCCGCTCCGCCGCGGCCGTGCCCAGGGCCGTGCGCAGGCGGGCCGCCACTGCGGGCAGTGGCTCGGTCGTGCCCGCGGTGAAGTCCGCGGTGATCCGCAGCGGCCCGGGTGGCAGTGCGCTCGGAGGGGCCGGCACCCCGGCGGCGTACCCCTTCGCGGGAACCCGCTCCTCGTGGCGCTCGTCGTGCCGCTCCGCGTCCTGCCCGGCGGCCGGGCCCACCCGCAGCCCGGTCACCCGCGCACCCGTCACCCGCCCGGCCGAGCCGAGCAGCACCGCCCGTGCCGCCGACTCCGCGAGCCACGCGCCGTCACCCGGCCCGCCCAGGGGCAGCACCCGGCCGAGGCCCAGCTGGCGCCGGACCGCCGAGGTCCATCGGTCACCCGTCATGGCTCCAGCCTGCCCCATCCCGGGCGCGCGGGTGCGAGGCCGCGCTTAATGTGGACGAAAGAGCAGATCCCCTGCTGAAAAGGACCAACGCGATGACCGACACCGGAGAGCGCACGACGTCCCAGACGCTCACGAAGGAGTCGCCCGACCAGGACGCCGGGCAGGGCGGCTCGGCGCGACGAGGCGGGGGAGCCCCCGCGACACGCGGGCGCACCAGCATCGCGGACGGGGTCGTGGAGAAGATCGCCGGGCTCGCCGCGCGGGACGTGGACGGCGTCCACGCCATGGGCGGCGGGCTCGCCCGGACCTTCGGGGCCGTGCGGGACCGGGTGCCGGGCAGCTCCAAATCCGTCACCCGCGGGGTGAAGGCGGAGGTCGGCGAGGTGCAGACGGCCCTCGACCTGGAGATCGTCGTCGAGTACGGCGTACCGATCGCCGACGTCGCCAGGGACGTACGGGAGAACGTCGTCACCGCGGTCGAACGCATGACGGGCCTGGAGGTCGTCGAGGTGAACATCGCCGTGAGCGATGTGAAACTGCCGGACGACGAGGACGACGAGGAGCCGTCGAGGCTCCAGTAGCGTCCGATCCGGCGCCGCCGGAGCGCTCCGTGGCGCGCGGCCCGGGTAGACGAAGGGCAGCACGGTCGTCGTCGCCAGGCGACGACGACGGCGGACGGCGGCAGGCACGGCGTACGCGACGCCCGCGATGACGCAGGCAGGCACAGGCAGGCACAGGCAACGGCAGCAACGAAGGAGCGCACGATGAGCTATGCCGTGATCGGCATGATCGCCGGTATGGCCCTCGGCTTCGCCGGGTACTTCGGCGGATTCGGGGCCTTCCTGCTGGTGGCCGCCCTCGGCGCCATCGGCTTCGTAGCCGGGCGGTTCCTGGAGGGGGACCTGGAGCCCGGTGACTTCTTCCGTACGCGCGGCGACCGGCGGCGATGAGCGGTGGCGGCCGAGGTCGTGGGACAGGTCGCGCCCGGCGAGCGCGGCGCGACCCGGATCGCCGACCGCGTCGTCGCGAAGATCGCGGCCCGCGCGGCACGCGAGGCGCTGCCCGCACTGCCCACCGAGGCGGCCCCGCCGCACGCGACGGTGGGCGTCCGGCAGAACAGCGCCCATGTGCGCGTCAGCCTCGAACTGGACTACCCCAGCGACATCGGTCGCCAGTGCGGTGCCGTGCGTCGCCATGTCGCCGAACGGGTAAGGGCGTTGGCGGGCATGGACGTGCCCGAGGTGGCGGTCGAGGTCGAGCGGCTGCACTCGGCGCAGGCGCGGACCGCGGCGCAGGGGAGGACCCGATGAGCGAACCCCGGCACACCGGCGCGAGCGAACACACTGGCACGCCCGAGCACACCGGTACGCCCGAGCACACCGGCGCGACCGACATGACCAAAGCGGTACCGGTCATGGGGGACGCGGCCGGCCAGGACTCCGGGTCCGGGTCCGGGTCCGGGCCCGGGTCCGGGTCCGGTTCCGCATCCGGCTCCGCGTCCGACCAGGGGGCCCGGCTCGACCAGTCGGCGTCGGCCGCCGCCTACGAACCGCTGCCCACCCTCGACGGCGCGGACGACCACGCCCCCCGTTTCTGGTCCGCGCGCCGGGTGCCCGCGGGGATCCTCGCGCTGCTGGTCCTCGGCGGGACCGGGCTGCTCCTGTACGACGTCGTCGCCGTACGGGCCGACCGTCCCGCGATGCGGTGGCGGCGCTCGCTCGCGCGGGAGCTCGCGGAGCGGCCCCTGGACAGCACGGCCGTGCTCGCCGGGGCCGCGGTGGCCGCGGCCCTCGGCCTCTGGCTTTTCGTGCTCGCCGTGACGCCCGGCCTCCGGCGCCTGCTGCCGATGCGGCGCCCGCACGCCGACGTACGGGCCGGGCTCGACCGCGGCGCCGCCGCGACCGTGCTGCGGGACCGGGCCGTGGACGTGGCCGGGGTGCAGTCCGCACGGGTGCGTATGAGCCGGTCCACAGTGGACGTCCGCGCCGTGTCGCACTTCCGCGAACTCGACGACGTACGCGCGGACCTGGACGCGACACTGGCCGACACCATCCGTGACCTCGGGCTCGGCAAGCCGCCCGCGCTCGCGGTGCGGGTGGCGCGGCCGAGCCGGAAGGGGTGAACGGGTCATGCTGCGTACGGTGAACCGCGTGCTGCTCGGCCTGGCCGGCCTGGCCCTCGTGCTGCTCGGCGGCTCCGTGCTCGCCGTCGGCCTCGGCGTCGAACCGCCGTCGTGGTGGGTCCACGACGGCCGTCACGACGTGCTGCTCAGCGATGCCGACCGGGCGCGGTGGCGCGACGACGGCTGGTTCTGGCCCACGGTCATCGGCGTGCTCGCCCTGGCGGTGCTCCTCGCCCTGTGGTGGCTGACCGCCCAGTTGCGGCGGCGCCGGCTCGCGGAGGTCCTGGTGGAGACCGGGGACGGTGAAGGGGCTCTGCTGCGGGGGCGGGCCATGGAGGACGTCCTGGAGTCCGGGACCGCGGGGCTCGACGGGGTCGAGCGGGCCCGGGTGCGGTTGACCGGGCGGCGGAACGCGCCCGAGGCCCGGGTCGAGGTGGCACTCGGAGCCGAGGCGGTTCCTGCGGAGGCCCTTCGGGGGGTCTGCGGGGAGGCGCTCGCGCGGGCGCGGGAATCCGCGGGGTTGGAGCGGTTGCCTGCCGTTGTGCGGTTGCGCGCGGTGAAGCACCGCGCCGGGCGCGTCACTTGAGCTGTACGCCGAACTCCCTCGCCCCGAGGCGCCAACCGACCCCACCGCTGCGCGACGGCCTCCCTCCCACCCACCCACCGCCCGCCCGTGCTGGCGTCCCCGGCAAGCCTGGAATCGACGCTTGCTCGTCGCCGGGCTGCCGCTGGTCGTTGAGGCGCCAACCGACCCCGCCGCTGCGCGACGGCTTCCCACCCGCCCGCCCGGGCTGCCCCGGGCTGCCGCCGGGTAACGGGTGGGCGGGTGGGAGAACCCCCACCGCGGTAGCGGTGGGGCACCAACCACCGGCCCGCGGGCAGCCACGCGCAGCCGCACACAAGCCGGGCAAGGGCAGGCAGCCGGAACCCCCGGAGGCTAGAAGCCGTGGCGGGCGCCGCCGTCCACAGGGAGCATCACGCCCGTGAGATACGAGGCGGCGGGGGAGAGAAGGAACGCGGCGGCACGCCCGAACTCCTCGGGGGTGCCGTACCGCCGCAGCGGAATGCGGGACTCGTGCGCGGCACGGGTCGCCTCGGGATCGGCCGAGAGGCCGTCGAGCTCGCGCACGCGGTCGGTGTCGATACGGGCGGGAAGGAGCCCGACCACGCGGATCCCGCGCGGCCCCAACTCGTCCGCGAGGGACTTGGCGAAGCCCGCGAGACCGGGCCGCAGCCCGTTGGAGATGGTCAGACCGGGAATCGGCTCGTGCACCGACGCCGAAAGGACGAAGGCCACGACACCCCCCTCGCCCAGCTCCGCCGCCGCGGCCCGCGCAAGCCGCACCGCACCGAGGAACACCGACTCGAACCCGGCCTGCCACTGCTCGTCGGTGTTGTCGGCGACATAGCCGGGCGGCGGCCCGCCGACGCTGACGAGGATGCCGTCGAACCGGCCGAAGCGCTCCCGCGCGGTGGCGATCAGCCGCTCCGGAACCCCGGCGTCGGAGTTGTCCGCGGCGACGCCCACCGCGTTCGGGCCCAGCTCCGCGGCCGCCGCGGCGACCGTCTTCTCGTCCCGGCCGGTGAGGACCACCTTCGCGCCGTCCGCGACGAGCTCACGCGCGGCGGCGTTGCCGAGACCGCGCGTGGCACCGGTGACGACGTACACACGGTTGTTCAGTCCAAGATCCATGGGCCCCATCCTGCTCTATACGAGAACGCTCTGTTCGACCGGCGGCCTGTCCGACTGGCGGCCTGTCCGGCCGGCGGCGCTCTGTCCGGCCGGCGCCGCTCTATCCTGTCGCGTCCGGGCCGAAGAGCGTGAACGCGGTGCCCGCGAGACCGACGTGGGAGAACGCCTGCGGGAAATTGCCCAGCTGGCGTCCGGCCACCGGGTCGTACTCCTCCGAGAGGAGCCCCACGTCGTTGCAGAGCGCGAGCATCCGCTCGAACAGCTCCTCGGCCTCGCGGGTACGGCCCGTCATGTGCAGGGCGTCGGCCAGCCAGAACGAGCAGACGACGAAGACACCCTCGTCACCGGGCAGACCGTCCACGGCGGCCTCACCAGCGGCCTCACCAGCCGTGTCGCCAACCGCGTCGCCAACCGCCTCACCAACCGCGCCAGCGGCCGTGTCGCCGGCCGGCTCGGCGGTGGAGTAGCGGCGCAAGAAGCCCTCCTCCGTACCCAGTTCCTTGCGGATCGCGTCGATGGTCCCGACGACACGCGCGTCCTCGGGCGGCAGGAACCCCACGCGCGGAATCAGCAGCAGCGCGGCGTCCAGCTCGCGCGAGTCGTACGACTGCGTGAACGTGTTGCGCTCCGCGTCGTAGCCGCGCTCGCACACCTCGGTGTGGATGGCGTCCCGCAGCTCCCGCCAGCACTCCGCGTCGCCGGGCAGGTCCGGGTCCTCCTCAAGGGCGCGCACGGTGCGGTCGGCCGCGGCCCACGCGAGCACCTTGGAGTGCACGAAGTGCCGGCGCGGCCCGCGCACCTCCCACAGCCCCTCGTCCTCGCGGTGCCAGTTCTCGCGCAGGAACTCCATGAGCGCGAGTTGCAGCCGCCACCCGTGCGCGCGAGTGGCGAGACCCGACCTGCGGGCCAGCGAGAGCGACTCCACGACCTCGCCGTACACGTCGAGCTGGCGCTGGTGCACCGCCTTGTTGCCGATGCGCACCGGCGCCGACCCCTCGTACCCGGGCAGCCACTCCACCTCGTACTCCGGCAGCCGCCGCTCACCCGCGAGCCCGTACATGATCTGAAGGTCGTCGGGGTTGCCCGCGGCGGCGCGCAGCAGCCAGTCGCGCCACGCCTCTGCCTCCTCCAGATAGCCCGCGGCGAGCAGCGCGCCGAGCGTCAGTGTGGAGTCGCGCAGCCAGCAGTAGCGGTAGTCCCAGTTCCGTACGCCGCCGATCTCCTCGGGGAGCGAGGTGGTGGGGGCGGCGACGATGCCGCCGGTCGGGGCGTAGGTGAGGGCCTTGAGCGTGATCAGGGAGCGGACCACGGCGTCGCGGTGCGGTCCCTCGTACCGGCAGTGCGCCGCCCACGCCCGCCAGTCCTCGACGCTCTCGCGCAGCGCCTGGTCGACGTCGAGCAGGCGCGGGCACGTCTCGTGCGAGGGATGCCAGGTGAGGACGAAGGTCACGCGCTCACCCGCGGCCACCGTGATGTCCGTGTACGTGGTGAAGTCGCGGCCCTCGCAGGGCACCTCGGGTTCGATCCGCAGCCACACCGAGTCGGGGCCCGCGACGGCCACATGGTGACCGTCGGCCCTGCGCATCCACGGCACGACCGAGCCGTAGTCGAAGCGCAGCCGCAGCGTGCTGCGCAGCGTCACCTCGCCCCTCAGGCCCTCGACGACCCGGATCAGGTCCGGTGCGTGGTCGCGCTGCGGCATGAAGTCGGTGACCCGTACCGAGCCGCCGTCCGGAGTGTCCCACTCCGTGTCCAGGACCAGGGTGTCCTCGCGGTAGGCGCGGCGGGTGCAGACGTCGGCGTCCGTCGGCGCGATGCGCCAGTGGCCGTGTTCGTCGTCGCCCAGGAGCGCGGCGAAGCAGGCTCCCGAGTCGAAGCGGGGCAGACACAGCCAGTCCACCGACCCGGTACGGGAGACCAGGGCGGCGGTCTGATGGTCGCCGATCAGGGCGTAGTCCTCGATGGGGCGTCGCACGGATGACGGTTTCCCGGATCACGGGACCGTCAATCGGGGGCGTGCGCGCAAGTGCCTCGGCCGCCCGGCTCCGGCGCCGTGGGTACACAGGGGGCACCCCCGCCGTCGCGGGGCCGTGTCATCGGGCCGGGGCGTCCCGTCGTCGCCGGGTCGGGATGTCCCGTCGTCGCTGTGCCGTGTCGTCGGACAGCGGGTGCCACGCGGGCCGTGCGCGCGCGTCAGGCCGTGGCCGGAGCGGTCTCCTCCGCGGGCTCCGACTCCGTCTTCGCGGCCGCCGCCCTGCGGTCCTTGACCTCGCGGCGGACCAGGACGATCCAGCCCGCGGGCACCCCGGCGGCGAACAGCCACCACTGCACGGCGTACGCCATGTGCGCCCCGATCCCGCTGTGGTCGGGCGCGCCGAGGAGCTGGGGGGAGCCGTCGTCCGGCTGCGGCGAGGTCTGCTCGATGTAGCCGCCGAGCACCTCCTTGCCCAGGGCGTGGGCCTGCTGGCCGCTGCTGATCAGCATGATCTGCCGGTCGGGCAGGCCCCGTACGTCCTTGATGCCGCTGGCCGCGGACGTCTCGTCGGCCATCAGACGGCCCGTGACCGTGACGACGCCCCGGGCCGGGGCGGGGATCTTCGGGAAGGCGGTCTGCGGTCCGTCGGCGGGGATCCAGCCGCGGTTCACGAGCAGGACCTTGCCGTTGTCGAGGACGAACGGGGTCAGGACGTGGAAGCCGACCTCGTCGTCGGCGTTGGTGCGGCGGCGGACGACGACCTCGTGCCGCGGGTCGTAGCTGCCGCGGGCGGTGACCCTGCGGTACACGGCGGAGTCCGGGACGTCACGGCCGGGCGCGGTGAGCCGCTCGGCGGGGACCGGCGGGGCGTCCAGGGCCCTGCCGATCTTCGCGTTGTGCGCCACGCGCCTCTCGTGCCGGTGCAGCTGCCAGAAGCCCAGCTCGATCATCACGGGGATGAGGACGAGGCCGATGAGGGTGAGGATCACCCACTGGCGGGTCAACAGGAAGCGGTACACCCCATGACGGTACAACTCGGCCATGGGGTGTCCGACAGGGGGTGGGGCGCCACCTCGTGCTCACACCTTGTCGACGATGCCCACCCGCCCCTCCGCGCGGGAGCAGTGCGCCCCGCAGTACCAGTGGCCCTCCACCTCGACGCCCTGCCCGATGATGCGGCACCGGCAGTGCTCGCAGATCGGCGCCATGCGGTGGATGGCGCAGGAGAAGCAGTCGAAGACGTGCACCGCGCCCTGCGCGTGCACCTCGAAGGACATGCCGTAGTCGTTTCCGCAGACCTCGCAACGTGCCATGCGCCACAGGGTGGGACCCGGCGGCGGCGCGGGGCGAGCGGCGGGCGGGCGAGTCGCCCGGCAATCACCCGTCCGAGGGGGCGGGTCCGCCGGGCGGGGGCACGCTGCCGGCCGTGCCGTCGGCCGGCGCGACGTCCTGGAGGAGCTGGCCGAAGGCGGCCTCGTCGACGACCGGCGTACCGAACGCCCGCGCCTTCGTCGTCTTCGACGTGCCCGAGTCCGGGTCGTTGGTGACCAGCAGGCTCGTCAGCCGCGACACGCTGGTCGCGATGTGCAGACCGGCCTCGAACGCCCGGTCCTCCAGGAGCTCGCGCTCCACGGAGGTGTCCCCGGAGAACGCGACCCGCATGCCCTGCTGGAGCGGCTTGCCGTCCTGCCACCGCCCCGGGTTCGGATAGGGGCAGGCGGGGCGCTTCCGGGAGGGCCGCCAACTTCCCGGACGGTACGAGGAGTTGGCGCCGCCGTAGGAGCCGGGGCCGGTGCTCTGGTGGCCGATGCGGGCCGAGCCGTCGGACCACTCGGTCAGCGCGCGGCACTCCAGGAGCGGCAGCCGCACGCCGTCGCCCGCCGCCGCGTGCAGGCTCGGCCGGAACGCCTCGGCGAGGACACGGGCGTCGTCGAGGGCGTGGTGGGCCTGGCGCTGGACGACGCCGAAGTGCGCGGCGAGGGACTCCAGCTTGTGGTTGGGCAGCGGCAGGCCCAGCTCCTTGGAGAGCGCGATGGTGCACAGCCGCTGGCGGACGGGCGCGGTGCGCTCCGCGCGGGCGTACTCGCGGGCGATCATCGACCAGTCGAAGACGGCGTTGTGCGCGACCAGGACGCGGTCCGCGAGCCGGGCCGCGAACTCCTCGGCGATGTCGGCGAAGAGCGGGGCGCCCGCCAGCTTGTCGCTCGTCAGGCCGTGGATCCACACGGGGCCCGGGTCGCGCTGCGGGTTCACCAGCGTGTACCAGTGGTCCTCCACGTCGCCGCGGGCGTCGAGGCGGTAGACCGCGGCCGAGATGATCCGGTCGTCTCTGGACAGGCCGGTGGTCTCGACGTCCACGACCGCGTACCCCGAGGGGTAGGCCGTGGGCCAGGGTGCGGCGGGTCCGGGGGCGGCCGTCGCCGCGATCGCCTCCCCCCTCGCCGGTCCCTGCGGCGCCTGCGGTGCGTCGGGCCCCTTCGGCCCCTCCGTCGGCGGTGCGGTCGTGCGGTCTTCGAGCATGGTCCATGAGGATACGGGCCACGACCGACAGTCGGTTCCCTGGGCCGGGTGTGTTCGCGCCACTGTCGGTCCCTTTGGAGCCGAGCAGCCCCGCCACCAGGGCCCGCACCGACGGCGTGAACAGCCTTTCGGCTTCCGGGGATTGGGCGCGCGGGCGGGGGCGCGCCCCTCGGGCAGGAACATCCGCTCCGTCAGCCGCGTGCGTGGAGGCGGCCGTCACGCCGCGTGCGCGGAGGCGCCTTCTTGGCGGAGACCACCAAAAAACCAGGGCGTACCCTCGGTAATACTTATCGGTAACAACGTCTGGCGGCGGGCCCACGGCCGTTCTACGGTGCCTGCATGTCCCCGAACCTGCCCGATGTCGTGCTGTGGTCCATTCCCGCCTTCGTGCTGCTCACGGTCATCGAGATCATCGGCCACCGGGTCCATCCCGACGAGGACGCCGCCGGGTACGAGACCAAGGACGCCGCCACCAGCGTCACCATGGGTCTCGGCAGTCTCGTCTTCGACTTCCTGTGGAAGATCCCCATCGTCGCGATCTACTCGGGCGTCTACGCGCTGACTCCGCTGCGCGTGCCCGTCCTGTGGTGGACGATCCCGCTGATGCTGCTCGCGCAGGACTTCTTCTACTACTGGTCGCACCGCGGCCACCATGTGATCCGGGTCCTGTGGGCCTGTCACGTGGTGCACCACTCCAGCGAGAAGTTCAACTTCACGACGGCGCTGCGCCAGCCCTGGACGAGCCTGACGGTGTGGCCGTTCTACCTGCCGCTCATCGTCCTCGGCGTGCATCCGGCGGCCCTCGCCTTCTGCTCCTCGGCCAACCTGGTCTACCAGTTCTGGATCCACACCGAGCGCATCGGCAAGCTGCCCCGCCCCGTCGAGTACGTCTTCAACACGCCCTCGCACCACCGCGTGCACCACGCCTCCCAGGGCGGCTACCTGGACCGCAACTTCGGCGGCATCCTCATCGTCTGGGACCGGATGTTCGGCTCCTGGGTCCCGGAGACGGACCGCCCGGTCTACGGCCTCACCAAGAACATCCACACCTACAACCCGCTGCGCGTCGCCACCCACGAGTACGCGGCGATAGCCCGCGACCTGAAGCGGGCCACGAGCTGGCGCGAGCGCGCGGGCAGGGTGTTCCGAGGTCCGGGCTGGCAACCACACCAGCCACCGGCCCCGGCGGAGACCCTGTGCCCGGCTCCGGCTCCGGCCCAGGCCCCGGCTCCGGCCCCGGCCCCGGCCCCGGAGAAGGTCGCGTGACCCCCGCTGTACGCGATCGCTCCGCACGGCGGAACGGGTGGGCACAGCCCACCGCTTCGGGCACCGTTGCTCCAACGCCCGCGCGACTCCGCTGCGGAACGGCAGCCCTCACGGCATTCGCCCTGGTGGCGGTGGCGGACCTGGCCACCCTCGCGGCCGGGTCCGACGCGGGCCACACCCTCCTCAAGCCCCTCCTCATGCCGCTCCTGGCCGCGTACGCCACCCTCCGCCGAGGCCCCCGCCTCCTCACCGCGGCCCTCCTCCTCGGCTGGGGAGGCGACATCCTCCTCCTGTCGGACGCCGACCCCGCCTTCCTGACCGGCATGGCGTCCTTCGCCGTCGGCCACGTCTGCTACTTGACACTGTTCCGCCGGTACGGCGTGCGCTCCCGCCCCCGCGCCGCCTTCGTCGCGACGACGTACGCCGCGGCCCTTGTGGTCACGGTGGCCCTCCTGTGGCCCGACCTGCCCCCGGACATGCGTGTCCCGGTGGCGGGCTACAGCCTGCTGCTCACCGCCATGGCCCTCGGCGCGACCGGGCTCGGCCTCACGGCGGCGGCGGGCGGCGCCCTGTTCCTGCTCTCGGACACCCTCATCGCCACCGACGTGGCCGGCTGGCCGCAGGCCCCCCGCCCCGACTTCTGGGTCATGCTGACCTACATCGCCGCCCAGGCCCTCCTCGCCAGAGCCGTCCTCACCGGCGCGGAAGGGTCCGTCCTCACCAGCGGATCGGCAACGGCACGACGGTGAGCAGCGCCGACACCGCCACCACGAGGGCGAGCACGACCACCTCGACCCGCGCGGGCGCGTACGCGGCGGCCGTCCGGCCCTTCGGGGACCGCCCGAGCCGCCGCCGGGCGAGCAGCGCGAGGACGGCGACGACGGTCACGAGCAGCACCTTGGCGAGCAGGGTGCGGCCGTAGGCCGTCTCCGTCAGCTGGTCCGTCACGGTGCCCGGCGGCATCCGGCGCAGGGTGCTGACGATGCCCGTCGCGGTGATCGCGGCGAACAGCAGGGCCGCCGCGCGCGCATAGCGGGTGAGCACGGCGACCCCCGCCTCCGGAGCCCGCGTCCGCAGGGTCCGCACCGTGCGCAGGGCGTACAGCAGACCGCCCGCCCACAGCGCCGCGCAGGTCAGATGCACCAGGGTGAGGCCGGAGCCGATGAGCGGGGTGTCCTCCGCCGGCGGGTGCGCGCGCAGCGCCTCCGCCACGATCACGGCGGCCAGCGGCAGGACGGCGCTGTCCGGGCGGCGCGAGCGCGCGCAGAGGGCGGCCACGACGAAGGCGTTGACCTCGACGAGGGCCAGGCGTCCGTCCCGCGTCCCGGAGAGCCCGCCGACGTCCAGGTCGGACAGCTGGTGCGGCACCAGATTGCCGCCTGCCACGAACGCGGCGAGGCCGAGCGCGGCGGCACAGCCCGCGACCGCCGCCCAGCACCCCCACCGGGCCGGTGCCGCCCCGTCCCGCGCCCCCGGCACCCGGGCCGCGACGCGGGCCACGAACACCTCGCCCAACTGCACGCACAACGCGCCGAAGAGGACCGTACGCAGGAACGTGATGCCCTCGGTCCCCGGCACCCGCGCCTCACCGGTGTCCTCCAGGACGGCGGAAGGGCCGAAGAGCGGGACGACGGCAGCGACGGCCACGAGGACGAGGACGGCGACGGCACGGCCGGCCGCGGCCGGACGGGGCCGCGCGTCCGCGCGGGCGGGACGCGGGGAGAGCGCGGCGGCAGCCGCCGCGTCCGCCGTCTCGCCGCCGGGTTCCACGGGGGGTCCTATGGAGCTCACCACACGATCTTCACCAGGCTTCGCACTCCGGGGCAAGTCCGGGCAAACAACTGGTGGGCTGTCGTTCCGCCCCTTCGCGCACCCGCACGGTCCCACGGGGGCATGCACGGTCCCACGGGGGCAGGCACGGGCCCACGGGGCATGAGAGAGGGGCCGGGCGGTCCGCACGCCGCCCGGCCCCGGTCCCTCGCGCGCGGGGGCACCCCGCCCGCGCGCGGACCTACCTGCGCACGGCGTCCAGGGCGTCGGCCATGCCCACGCCGTAGAAGCCGTTCTTGTTCCTGCCGCCCTCGCACACCGCGTCGACCTTGCCGTCGCCGTCGATGTCGTACGGGTCGGTGCACGGCATCGCGTCGGCCTGCCGGTACAGCAGGGCCTTCACCCGGGCCGCGGAGGCCTTGGGGTGCGACGACTTGATGAGCGCGGCCACGCCCGCGGCGTGCGGCGAGGCCATCGACGTACCGGCCTTGTAGCCGAACTTGTTGCCCGGAAGCGTCGACAGGATGAGCCCGCTGGTGGCGGGCGGCTGCGGCTTCTGGAAGGCGGTCGAGTCGCCGCCGGGGGCCGCGATGTCGATGACGCCCTTGCCGTAGTTCGAGAACGAGGACTTGATGTTCTTGGCACCCGTGGACGACACGGTCACCACGCCCGGGAGCTGCGAGGGCAGGTCCAGGCAGTCCGCCGTCTTGATGGTCCGCCTGACGGGAGTGGTGTCGTCCGGGCTCGACTCGTCGACGATCTCGTCCTGGGCGAGGTCCGTCCTCGCGTTGCCGGCCGCGGCGACGTTCACCGCGCCCTTGCGCTCCGCGTACCTGGAGGCCCGGCCCACCGCGTCGACGAGCGCCTTCTGGTCGTCGTCGGTACGGCAGTTGAACAGCCACGGATCCGTGTAGTAGCTGCTGTTCGTCACGTCCACGCCGTGGTCGGCCGCCCACATGAAGCCGCAGACGACGGCTTCCGTGTAGTACATGCCGGTGGCGGGCTCGGCCACCTTGAGGCTCGCGACCTTCACGCCCGGCGCGACACCGGTGATGCCGGTGCCGTTCTTCGCTGCGGCGATGGTGCCCGCCACGTGCATGCCGTGGTCGCTCTCGTTCTCGACCGGCCGCCACGCGTTGTCCTTCTGCGTGGGCACGCCGCCCAGACAGCTCGCGGACGCGCGCCTGTCGAAGTTCGGCGCGATGTCGGGGTGGGTGTCGTCGACGCCGGAGTCGAGGACGCCGACGGTCACCTTCGGGCTGCCGAGGGAGACCTTGTGGGCCTTGTCCGCCTTCATGGCGGGCAGGTCCCACTGCAGCGGCTCCAGCTCGTCCTGTGCGCCCGCGGCCCGGCCCGCGGCGGCCTTCGCCTCCTTGGCGGTCAGCGGCCGGGCGTCGTCGATGTCGTCGCTGGACTGCGCGGACAGCGGCGCCGTACGGGTGGCACCGGCCGACTGCACGCCCTTGACCTTGCGGATCTGCTTCGCGAAGTCGGGGTTCGCCGAGTGCACGACGATGACGCCGATCTTGTCGTACGAGATCACGACCTTGCCGCCGGCCTTGGCGACGGCCTGCTTCACGTACTTCGCCGCCCAGGAGCCGTGGCCCGTGCGGAGGTTGACCACGTAGCTCATCGACGAACCGTCGGCGGCTGCGGCGAGCACACCCGCGCCCACGCCCGCGGCCCCCGGCGCCGCCGGAGCGTCGGGCTGCGCGGACGCGGTGCCGGGCAGGAAGGCGAGCGCGGACACCACCGCGACACCGAGGGGCAGGGCGAGCGCGCGCCGGGCGAGGGGAGTGTGGTGACTGGTCATCGGGCCCCTCACTTCTTGACGGCGTCGAGCGCGTCGACGATCCCGTGGCCGTAGAAGCCGTTGCGGTTCTTGCCGCCCTTGCAGACCGCGTCGACCTTGCCGTCACCGTCCGGGTCGTACGGCTTCGTCGGGCAGCCGGGGTTGTCCGCCTGCGCCTTGAGCAGCCGCTGGAGCGTGGCCGGGCCCGCCTTGGGGTGGGTGGACTTCAGCAGCGCCGCGACACCGGCCACGTGCGGGGACGCCATGGACGTGCCCTGGAGCCAGGCGTACTGGTTGCCCGGCATCGTGGAGAGGATGCCGCCGTCCTTCGAGGGGGTGTCGGTCGGCTTCTGGTAGCGCCGGTCACCGCCGGGGGCCGCGACGTCGACGACGCCGTTGCCGTACGTGGAGTAGTAGGACTTGGCGCCGTACACGCCCGTCGCGCTGACCGTGACGACGCCCGGGAGCTGGGTGGGCACGTCGAGGCACGTGTGTGGGTCGATGGTCCGCTCGACCGGGGTGGAGTCGTTCGGGCTCGACTCGTCGACGATCTCGTCCGCGTCCAGGTCGTGGTTGGAGTTGCCCGCGGAGGCGATGTTCAGGGTGCCCTTGCGCTGGGCGTAGAGCTGGGAGCGGTTGACCGCGTCGAGGATGGCCCGCTGGTCCGGGTCGTCCTTGCAGTTGTACAGCCACGGGTCCACGTAGTAGCTGTTGTTGGTGATCTCGATGCCGTTGTCGGCGGCGAACACGAAGGCGCAGACCACGTTCTCCGCGTAGAACAGCTGGCCGACCGGGTCGGCCACCTTGATGCCCGCGACCTTCACGCCGGGCGCGACGCCCGCGACACCGACGTTGTTGCGGGCGGCGGCTATCTCGCCCGCCACGTGCGTGCCGTGGTAGTGCTCAGGCGTCGCCGGGCGCCAGGCACCGGGCGAGGTGTCCGCCTTGCCGCCGACGCAGCTCGCGGACTGCGAGGCCGAGAAGTTGGGCGCGAGGTCGGGGTGGGTGTCGTCCACACCGGTGTCGATGACGCCGACGGTGACCTTCTTGCTGCCCGGGTTGATCCCGGCCGCCTTGTCGGCGCCGATGGAGCGCAGGTCCCACTGGTCGGCCTCGAGCGGCTCCTGGGCGGGGGCGCCGCCCTTGCCCGCCGCGGCCCGCTGCCGCAGCGCCTCGGCCTTGTCCTTCGACAGGAAGGTGGGTGCGCCCTCCTGCGTGGTGGTGGCCGGGGTGAGCGGCGAGGTGCGGGTGGCGCCCGCGGACTGCACACCCCGTACGTCACGCAGTTGCTTGCCGAAGTCGGGGTTGGCCGAGTGGGCGACGATCACGCCGATTTTCGCGTACGTGACGACGACCGTGCCGTCGGCCTTGGCTATCGCGCGCTTCACGGCGGCGATGGTCTTGGCGTCGGTGCGGGTGTTCACGACGTAGGCGAGCTTGCCGGCCGCGGGGGCGTCGGCGTTCCCGGCCCGTGCGGTGACGGAGCCGGGGGAGTCGAGCGGGGCGGCGGTCGCGGCGCCGGGCGCGAAGCCGACCGCTGCGGCGAGCACGACACCGAGCGGCAGGGTGAGTGCCAGGCGTCTGGAGCGCGACGTGCGCGAGGAGCGCAGATGAGCCATGGGATCTCCACATCATCCGGATACGGAACTGCCCGAACACAGCTGGTGCTCGGGCAGGTGCATGACGAGTGGTGCAGGGGCGAAGTTATCCCTAGAACTCCCAGGCCAGCAATGGGTTGCCGAAGTAATCGGGAAAAGGGTGAGTTCGGCCGCTTCGGGCGTGCCGCCACACCGTTGAGCAGGCGACAGAAGCAATATCAACCCCCTGTCGGATCCCGTCCCATGGCCCTAGCATCACCAACCGCGGCCACGTGATCCGCATCACTCGCCCCGCTCCGAGAGCAGAGAACGCAGACCTTCATGGACCGCACCGCTTCCATCCCCGCCACCCCCGCACCACGAGGAGACTCCGTGGCCACCGACGCACCGCCACCACCGAAGGGCGGCCCCGACCCCGAACCCGCGCGCCCCACCCCCTCCGCGGCGGAGTTCGTCGAGGTGCAGCAGAGCGCGGAGTTCGGCGAACTGCGCTCCGCCCACCGCTCGTTCGCGTTCCCTCTCACCATCGCCTTCATCACCTGGTACCTGCTGTACGTGCTGCTTTCGATCTACGCCGGCGACTTCATGGGCAACAAGCTGATCGGCAACGTCAACGTCGCCCTGGTCCTCGGCCTCGCCCAGTTCCTGACCACGTTCCTCATCGCCTGGTGGTACTCCCGGCACGCCGCCACGAAGCTCGACCCCAAGGCAGAAGCGATCAAGTCCCGGATGGAGGGCGGCGCGTGAGCACCCTGAGCGTCCACACGGCCCAGGGCACCGTCCTGGCCGCCAACGAGGCCAGCGAGCACCGGCCGCTGATCATCACCCTCTTCGCCGTCTTCGTCGTCGCCACCCTCGTCATCACCGTCTGGGCGGGCCGGCAGACCAAGAGCGCCGCCGACTTCTACGCGGGCGGCCGCCAGTTCACCGGCTTCCAGAACGGACTCGCCGTCTCCGGCGACTACATGTCCGCCGCGTCCTTCCTCGGCATCGCGGGTGCCATCGCCCTGTTCGGCTACGACGGGTTCCTGTACTCCATCGGCTTCCTGGTGGCCTGGCTGGTGGCGCTGCTCCTGGTCGCCGAGCCGCTGCGCAACTCCGGGCGCTACACCATGGGCGACGTCCTCGCCTACCGCATGCGCCAGCGCCCCGTGCGCACCGCCGCGGGCACCTCCACCATCGTCGTGTCGATCTTCTACCTGCTGGCGCAGATGGCGGGCGCGGGCGTCCTCGTCTCCCTGCTCCTCGGCATCACCAGCGACGCCGGGAAGATCGGCATCGTCGCCCTCGTCGGCGTCCTGATGATCGTGTACGTGACCATCGGCGGCATGAAGGGCACCACCTGGGTGCAGATGGTCAAGGCCGTGCTGCTGATCGCGGGCGCGCTCCTGCTGACCTTCCTGGTGCTCCTGAAGTTCGACTTCAACATCTCCGACCTGCTCGGCACCGCCGCCGAGAAGAGCGGCAAGGGCGCCCCGTTCCTGGAGCCGGGCCTCAAGTACGGCGTGTCCGACACCTCCAAGCTCGACTTCATCTCGCTCGGTATCGCCCTGGTCCTCGGCACGGCCGGCCTGCCGCACATCCTCATCCGCTTCTACACGGTGCCCACGGCCAAGGCCGCCCGGAAGTCCGTGAACTGGGCCATCGGCATCATCGGCGCCTTCTACCTGATGACGATCGCCCTCGGCTTCGGCGCGGCGGCGCTGATCTCACCTAAGGAGATCACCGACTCCAATCCGGCGGGCAACACGGCAGCCCCGCTGCTCGCGCTCCATCTGGGCGGGACCGACTCCAACTGGGGCGCGATCCTGCTCGCCACGATCTCGGCGGTCGCCTTCGCCACGATCCTCGCCGTCGTCGCGGGCCTCACCCTCGCCTCGTCCTCGTCGTTCGCGCACGACATCTACGCCAACGTCATCAAGAAGGGCAAGGCGACCGAGAAGGAGGAGATCAAGGCCGCCCGCTGGGCGACCGTCTTCATCGGTCTGGTCTCCATCGCCCTCGGCGCCCTCGCCCGCGACCTGAACGTGGCGGGCCTGGTGGCCCTCGCCTTCGCCGTCGCCGCCTCCGCGAACCTGCCGACGATCCTCTACAGCCTGTTCTGGAAGCGGTTCACCACCCAGGGCGCCCTGTGGTCGATCTACGGCGGCCTCACCACCGCCGTCGTCCTGGTCCTCTTCTCACCCGTCGTCTCCGGGAACGAGAAGACGTCCATGTTCAAGGGCGTCGACTTCCACTGGTTCCCGCTGGAGAACCCGGGCCTGATCTCCATCCCGGTCGGCTTCCTGCTCGGCTGGCTCGGCACCCTGCTGTCCAAGGAGGAGCCGGACAAGGAGAAGTACGCGGAGCTGGAGGTCCGGTCCCTGACCGGCACCGGAGCCCACTGACCCGCCCTCGGGAAGGCCCCCGCCCGGCCGCGTCGTAGAGATCGTCGTAGATCTCTACGACGCGGCCGGGCCGCTCCTGGTGGATCAGGCCCTTTCGATGTCACAGCCGTCACGTAGGCTCGTGGTTGAAGGCAAACCGACACCGCACTGCCGATCCGGACCGGGGAGGGGGCCCACGTGCTCATCGACACGTACGGCCGAGTGGCCACCGATCTGAGGGTTTCGCTGACCGACCGCTGCAATCTGCGCTGCACGTACTGCATGCCCGAGGAGGGTTTGCAGTGGCTGGCCAAGCCCGACCTGCTCACGGACGACGAGATCGTCCGCCTCATCCGCATCGCCGTGACCGGGCTCGGCATCGAGGAGGTCCGCTTCACCGGCGGCGAGCCGCTGCTGCGCCCCGGCCTCGTGGGCATCGTCGAGCGCTGCGCGGCCCTGGAGCCGCGCCCCAGGATGTCCCTGACGACGAACGGCATCGGCCTCAAGCGCACCGCCGAGGCCCTGAAGGCAGCGGGCCTCGACCGGGTCAACGTCTCCCTGGACACCCTGCGCCCCGACGTCTTCAAGACCCTCACCCGCCGCGACCGGCACCGCGACGTCCTCGAAGGCCTCGAAGCCGCCCGCGAGGCAGGCCTCACCCCCGTCAAGGTCAACACGGTCCTGATGCCGGGCCTGAACGACGACGAGGCCCCGGACCTGCTCGCCTGGGCCGTCGAGAACGGCTATGAGCTCCGCTTCATCGAGCAGATGCCCCTGGACGCCCAGCACGGCTGGAAGCGCGAGGGGATGATAACGGCCGGTGACATCCTGGCCTCGCTCCGCACCCGCTTCGACCTCACCGAAGAGGGCTCCGAGCGGCGCGGCTCCGCCCCGGCCGAGCGCTGGGTCGTCGACGGCGGCCCGCATCGCGTCGGCGTCATCGCCTCCGTCACCCGCCCGTTCTGCGCCGCCTGCGACCGCACCCGGCTCACCGCCGACGGCCAGGTGCGCACCTGTCTGTTCGCCAGGGAGGAGACCGACCTCAGGGCGGCGCTGCGGGCCACGCCCGAGGACCCCTCCGGTGCCCCCGACGCCGACGCGGACGCCGAGATCGCGCGCATCTGGCGGCTCGCGATGTGGGGCAAGAAGGCGGGCTCCGGCCTCGACGACCCGACGTTCCTTCAGCCCGAGCGCCCAATGTCCGCGATCGGCGGCTAGCGGGACCGACGGCCGGCGACACCGGAGCAGGCGACCGGCACCGGAGCCGACGACCGGCTCCGGATACGGCGACTAGGGCGCCGACTCCCACTCGGCGAGCGGCACGACGTCCTTCAAGAAGCCGCGGACGCCGAGGAATTGGGAGAGATGCTCCCGGTGCTCGGCGCAGGCGAGCCACGTCTTGCGCCGGTCCGGCGTGTGGATCTTGGGGTTGTTCCAGGCGAGCACCCACTCCGCGGCGGTGCGGCAGCCCTTGGCGGAACAGATCGGTGTCTCGTCGCTCACGTTCTCATCCCAAACAAGGCGACGCCGAGCAGCCACGGGGGGAGCTGCCCGGCGTCGGTCTGTCGCTCCGACGGGGGATGCGGAGCGCGTACGAAGTATGTCACGGGGAACCGGCCGCCTGGCACTGGAACAACATGATTGATCTGAGCTTTTCTTGAGCTTGGCGTAAGGTCGACGGTCAGCCCTGTTCTGGTGACCGTGCGTCCCGCCGGTCGTCCCGGGCTCCGGTCACGTCTTCCGGGGCGGGTTCCGCGGTCCGCTCATGGGATGCCGGCGGAGGCAGCATCGGCCGCGACGGCGCCGGTACGAAGGTTGACGGCAGCGAGGGAGCGTTCTCCCGCCCGGCGTTGGCGATCACCACCGCGACGTACGGCAGGAGGATCCCGAGCACCAGCGCGACCAGAGCGACGTGCCGCTCCACGTTCCAGAGCACCGCGGCGGCAATGACTGAAACAGTGCGGACCGACATCGAGATCACATACCGCCGCTGGCGGCCGCGGACGTCGTCCGCGAGGCCCTGCCTCGCTCCCGTGATCCGGAAGACCTGGGCGCTGCTCTGGTTCCGCATCACGTTCCACCACCTGCCCGCTCTGCCAGACCCTCCCCGGCCTGGACGCCCCACCACGTTACGCCTCGCCTGCGCAGACGCGTAGACCGGGGGCCGGGCCACCTCCCGGTATGCGCTGCGTCCCGCCACGTACGGACCGCCCGACATGCGCCGTATGGCGGATGGAACGACACTGAGCGTAATGCTCATGTCGAGCCGTCTGAGGAGGCAGCTATGGGCTGGTTGTGGGCGATCATCGTGGGATTCGTGCTGGGCCTCATCGCCAAGGCGATTCTCCCGGGCAAGCAGCACAGTCCGCTGTGGCTGACGACCATCTTCGGCATCATCGGCGCCGTACTCGGCAACTGGATGGCTGCCGGCTTCGGTATCGACGAGACCAAAGGCATCGACTGGGGGCGGCACGCCCTCCAGCTGGTCGCGGCACTGGTGGTGGTGGGCCTGGGCGACGCCGCCTACACGATGATCAGGGGGAACAGGAAACGCACCTGATCGTCGCAGGCGCGCAGCGCACCCGGGACACGGGCCCCGCCCCGAACGATCCATGGGGCCCACGCGGGAGGGGCCGGTCCACCGGACCGGCCCCTCCTGCTTCATCCGGGTACGCGGAACGCCCCGCGTACGTGGTGCGCGGTCAGGCGGTGACCTCGACCGCCGCGAGGTTCTTCTTGCCCCGGCGCAGGACCAGCCAGCGCCCGTGCAGAAGGTCCTCCCGGGCCGGTACGGCGTCCTCGCCGGCGACCTTCACGTTGTTCACGTAGGCGCCGCCCTCCTTGACCGTGCGGCGCGCCGCCGACTTGCTCGCCACCAGGCCGACCTCGGCGAACAGGTCCACGATCGGGCCCGGCTCGGCGACCCGCACGTGCGGCAGCTCGGAGAGCGCCGCCGCGAGCGTCGCCGCGTCGAGGTCACCGAGGTCGCCCTGGCCGAACAGCGCCTTCGACGCGGCGATCACGGCCGCGCACTGGTCGGCGCCGTGCACCAGGGTGGTCAGCTCCTCGGCGAGGGCACGCTGCGCGGCCCGCGCCTGCGGGCGCTCCTCGGTCTGCCGCTCGAGGTCCTCCAGCTCCTCGCGGGACCTGAAGCTGAGAATGCGCTGGTACGTGGTGATGTCCCGGTCGTCCACGTTCAGCCAGAACTGGTAGAACGCGTACGGCGTCGTCATCTCTGGGTCCAGCCAGACGGCGCCGCCCTCGGTCTTGCCGAACTTGGTGCCGTCCGCCTTCGTCATCAGGGGCGTCGCGAGCGCGTGCACCACCGCGTCCGGCTCCAGGCGGTGAATGAGGTCGATGCCCGCGGTGAGGTTGCCCCACTGGTCGCTGCCGCCCTGCTGGAGGGTGCAGCCGTGGCGCCGGTACAGCTCCAGGAAGTCCATGCCCTGGAGCAGCTGGTAACTGAACTCCGTGTAGCTGATGCCCTCCTGCGACTCCAGGCGGCGGGCGACCGAGTCCTTGGTGAGCATCTTGTTCACCCGGAAGTGCTTGCCGATGTCGCGCAGGAACTCGATCGCGGACATCCCCGCGGTCCAGTCCAGGTTGTTGACCATGACCGCGGCGTTCTCGCCCTCGAAGGACAGGAACGGCTCGATCTGCGTGCGCAGCCGCGCCACCCAGTTCGCGACCGTCTCCGGATCGTTCAGGGTGCGCTCCGCGGTCGGCCGCGGGTCGCCGATCTGGCCCGTGGCGCCGCCCACCAGGGCGAGCGGGCGGTGGCCCGCCTGCTGGAGGCGGCGCACGGTCAGGACCTGCACCAGATGCCCGACGTGCAGGCTGGCCGCGGTCGGGTCGAAGCCGCAATAGAACGTGACGGGACCGTCCGCGAGCGCCTTGCGCAGTGCTTCTTCGTCGGTGGACTGGGAGAACAGCCCCCGCCACTTCAGCTCGTCGACGATGTCCGTCACGGTCTCTTGTCTCCTTGGGTGTGCTGGCCCGCGCACCCAGGGGTGTGCGGTGTCCGTGGATCGTGCGCCTCGGGGCGCGGTCCCCGGGGGACCGCGGTGCGCCTCGGGTGCGGTCTACGAGGTTATACGCCCTGGCTGACCGAACTCATGTTGAAGTCCGGCACCCGCAGTGCGGGCATCGCGGCCCGGGTGAACCAGTCGCCCCACTCGCGCGGCAGCGTCCTCTCCGTGCGCCCGGCCTCGGCGGCCCGCGAGAGCAGATCCACCGGCGACTCGTTGAACCGGAAGTTGTTCACCTCACCGACCACCTCGCCGTTCTCGACGAGATAGACGCCGTCCCTGGTCAGACCGGTGAGCAGCAGCGTCGCCGGGTCCACCTCGCGGATGTACCAGAGGCAGGTGAGCAGCAGACCGCGGCCGGTGGCCGCGACCATCTCCTCCAGGGAGCGGTCCGTGCCGCCGTCCATGACCAGGTTGTCGATCGCCGGTGCCACCGGCAGGCCCGTCAGCTTCGCGCTGTGCCGGGTCGTGATCAGCCGGGTCAGCTCGCCCTCGCGCATCCAGTCGGTGGGCTCCAGGGGGAGCCCGTTGTCGAACACGGACGCGTCGTCGCCGGAGGCGTGCGCGATCACGAAGGGCGCGGACTCCAGGCCCGGCTCGTGCGGGTCGCTGCGCAGCGTCAGGGGCAGCTGTGCCAGCTGGTCGCCGATCCGGGTGCCGCCGCCCGGCTTGGAGAACACCGTGCGGCCCTCCGCGGCGTCGCGTGCCGACGCCGACCAGAGCTGGTAGATCAGCAGGTCCGCCACCGCCGTCGGCGGGAGCAGCGTCTCGTACCGCCCGGCGGGCAGCTCCACCCGCCGCTCCGCCCATCCGAGGCGCCGCGCGAGGTCCTGGTCGAGGGCGCCGGGATCGACGTCCTTGAAGTCCCGGGTGGCCCGGCCCGCCCACGCCGAGCGGGTCCGGTCCGGTGACTTCGCGTTCAGCTCCAGGGTGCCGTTCGGCTGGTCGTGGCGCAGCCGGAGCCCGGCCGACGTACCGACGTAGGTCGAGGTCAGCTCGTGGTTGGCGAAGCCGTACAGCTCACGGCCGCCCGCGCGGGCCACGGCGAACGCCTCGCCGAGCGCCGGTGCGAAGTCGGCGAAGACCGCCGACGAGGTCTCGGCGGGCGCCTCAGTGAAGTCCGAGGCCGGCTGCCCGCCGGTGACCAGCGGCTGGGCGTCCTCCGCGGGCCCGGCCGCGCGCGCCGCCGCCTCCGCGGCCCGCACGAGCGGTTCCAGGTCGGCCGCGGTCACCGCGGAGCGCGAGACGACACCGGAGGCGGTGCCCTCCTTGCCGTCGACCGTGGCGACGACGGTCAGGGTGCGGCCGCGGGTGACGCCGTTGGTGGTCAGGGCGTTCCCCGCCCAGCGCAGATTGGCCGTCGACCGCTCGTCGGCGATCACCACGCAGCCGTCCGCCGTGGAGAGTTCCAGGGCGCGCTCGACGATCTCGTGCGGCCGGGTGCCGGCCGCGCCGTTCGTACCGTTCGTACGGGAGCTCATCGCCCGGCCTCCTGCGTGGTGTTCAGAATGTTGACGCTGGTGAAGAGGGCGGAGGGGCAGCCGTGGGACACGGCCGCCACCTGGCCCGGCTGGGCCTTGCCGCAGTTGAAGGCGCCGCCGAGCACATAGGTGTCAGGGCCGCCGACCGCCGTCATCGAGCCCCAGAAGTCGGTGGTGGTGGCCTGGTAGGCGACGTCGCGGAGCTGTCCGGCGAGCCGCCCGTTCTCGATCTTGTAGAAACGCTGACCGGTGAACTGGAAGTTGTACCGCTGCATGTCGATGGACCAGGACCGGTCACCGACCACGTAGATGCCCCGGTCCACGCCGCTGATCAGGTCCTCGGTGGAGAGCCCCGCGGGGTCCGGCCGCAGCGAGACGTTCGCCATCCGCTGCACCGGGACGTGCCCGGGGGAGTCCGCGTACGCGCAGCCGTTGGACCGCTCGAAGCCGGTGAGCTTCGCGATGCGGCGGTCGAGCTGATAGCCGACGAGCGTGCCGTCCTTCACCAGGTCCCAGGACTGCGCGGCCACGCCCTCGTCGTCGTACCCGATGGTGGCGAGCCCGTGCTCGGCCGTGCGGTCGCCCGTCACGTTCATCAGCGACGACCCGTACGCGAGCTTGCCGAGCTGGTCGAAGGTCGCGAATGAGGTGCCCGCGTACGCCGCCTCGTAGCCGAGGGCGCGGTCCAGCTCCGTGGCGTGGCCGATGGACTCGTGGATCGTCAGCCACAGGTTCGAGGGGTCGACCACCAGGTCGTAGCGGCCCGCCTCGACGCTCGGCGCCCGCATCTTTTCGGCCAACTGCTCGGGAATGCGCTCCAGCTCGCCCTGCCAGTCCCAGGTGCTCCCCGTGAGGTACTCCCAGCCCCGGCCGACCGGCGGCGCCAGGGTGCGCATGGAGTCGAATTCGCCACTGGACTCGTCCACGGCGACCGCGGTCAGCTGCGGATGCAGCCGCACCCGCTGCTGCGTGGTCACCGTACCCGCCGTGTCCGCGTAGAACTTGTTCTCGTGCACGGTGAGCAGCGTCGCGTCGACGTGCGCCACCCCCTCGGCGGCGAGGAGGCGACCGCTCCACTCCGCGAGCAGCCCGGTCTTCTCCTCGTCCGGCACCGAGAACGGATCGATCTCGTACGAGGAGACCCATGACCTGTCCGCGTGCACCGGCTCGGCGGCAAGCTCGATCCGCTCGTCGGACCCGGCGGCCTCGATGACCTTCGCGGACAGCTTGGCCATCGCCACCGCCTGGGACGCGACCCGCGCCGCGGCGTCCATCGTGAGGTCCACACCGGAGGCGAACCCCCAGGCCCCGCCGTGCACCACCCGCACCGCGTACCCCAGGTCCGTGCTGTCGGACGACGCGGCGGGGCGGGCGTCCCGCAGCCGCCAGGACGCGCTGCGCACCCGCTCCAGGCGGAAGTCCGCGTGCTCGGCGCCCAGCGCACGCGCGCGGGCGAGCGCGGCGTCGGCAAGAGCCCTCAGCGGCAGCGCCGTGAAGGCGGAATCGATCGAATGAGGCACGGAATGTCTCCCTGCTGTCACCTGTGGTGGGCACCTCCCGGCACCGGTCAGGACCGATCATCGCGCGCGGAGCGGCCACCGGGCCACACCTTTGTCCGCCGCTCGCCGCCGACTTTCTGTAGGGACCCCACAGCGAGTCTTCCGAGCCACTGTCGGTCACCGATTCCCCGTATCGAGCACAGGACCGATAGGTTTCCGGGTGACCACACAGCCAAGGAAAGGGTGATCCGTTGAGCCGCTCGGTTCTCGTCACTGGAGGAAACCGGGGCATCGGCCTCGCCATCGCCCGCGCGTTCGCCGACGCCGGCGACCAGGTCGCGATCACCTACCGCTCGGGTGAGCCGCCCAAGGACCTCACCGCCGCCGGCGTCCTCGCCGTCAAGTGCGACATCACCGACCCCGAGCAGGTGGAGCAGGCCTACAAGGAGGTCGAGGAGAAGCACGGCGCGGTCGAGGTGCTCGTCGCCAACGCGGGCATCACCAAGGACCAGCTCCTGATGCGCATGTCCGAGGAGGACTTCACGTCCGTCCTCGACACCAACCTCACCGGCACCTTCCGGGTCGTGAAGCGCGCCAACCGCGGCATGCTGCGCGCCAGGAAGGGACGCGTCGTCCTCATCTCCTCGGTGGTCGGCCTGTACGGCGGTCCCGGGCAGGCCAACTACGCCGCGTCCAAGGCGGGCCTGGTCGGCTTCGCGCGCTCGCTCGCCCGGGAACTGGGCTCGCGCAACCTCACCTTCAACGTCGTCGCGCCCGGTTTTGTCGACACCGACATGACCAAGGTCCTGACGGACGAGCAGCGGGCGAACATCGTCTCGCAGGTGCCGCTCGGCCGTTACGCGCGGCCCGAGGAGATCGCCGCCACGGTGAAGTTCCTCGCCTCGGACGACGCCTCGTACATCACTGGAGCCGTCATCCCTGTTGACGGCGGATTGGGCATGGGTCACTGATCACATGAGCGGAATTCTCGACGGCAAGCGGATCCTGATCACGGGTGTGCTGATGGAGTCGTCCATCGCCTTCCACGCGGCCAAGGTCGCGCAGGAGCAGGGTGCCGAGGTCATCCTGACCGCCTTCCCGCGGCCCACGCTCACCGAGCGCATCGCCAAGAAGCTGCCCAAGCCCGCCAAGGTCATCGAGCTGGACGTGACCAACCAGGAGCACCTGGACCGTCTCGCGGGCGTCGTGAAGGACGAGCTCGGCGGCCTCGACGGCGTCGTGCACTCCATCGGCTTCGCGCCGCAGGGGGCCTTCAACTTCCTGGAGGCGACCTTCGAGGACGTCTCCACGGCCATGCACGTGTCGGCGTACTCCCTGAAGTCGCTCACCATGGCCTGCCGGCCGCTGTTCGAAGGCGGCGCCTCGGTCGTCGGCCTCACCTTCGACGCGCAGTACGCCTGGCCCAAGTACGACTGGATGGGCCCGGCCAAGGCCGCCCTGGAGGCCACCAGCCGCTACCTCGCCCGTGACCTGGGCAAGGAGGACATCCGCTGCAACCTGATCTCCGCGGGCCCGATCGGCTCCATGGCGGCCAAGTCCATCCCGGGCTTCGCCGACCTCGCGGACGTCTGGAACACCCGCTCCCCGCTGGACTGGGACATGGCCGACCCCGAGCCCGCGGGCCGCGGCATCGTCGCGCTGCTCTCGGACTTCTTCCTGAAGACCACGGGCGAGATCATCCACGTCGACGGCGGCGTGCACATGATGGGCGCCTGAATCTCCTCCCGGGCTCACGCCCACCGACGCCCCGTCCTCCCGCGCGCAGCGGAAGGACGGGGCGTCGCCCGTTCGGCCCTCCGACCGGGCGCGGGCGGGCCGGTGCCGCACACCCTGGAGTGTGCGCTGGTCCCCAGGCGCGGTGCTCGCCGCCCTCGCCCTTCTCGTCGCCCTTCCCTACGACCTTCTTCCGTACGAGCTGCCTTCCGGCACCGCCTCCCGCGGCGCCGGGGGAGCGGCGGAGTCCCGCGCCGTCGGCGGGGGAGCGGCGGAGTCCCCGGTTGCCGAGGGCGGGGAGAGTGCGGACGACGCCGAGCGGGACGCGCGGGACGACCGGCCGTTCGGCGCGGAGTGCCGCAGCAGCGTCCAGGGGTCGACGGCCGTCGCCTACTGCCACAACCCCTACCCCGAGAGCGACCGGGTGCGGCTGCACATCGAGTGCGACCGGTGGTGGGACGTGGACAGCGACAGCCGGCCCGTCGCGGCCGGGCCCGCCACCACGGTGCGGCTCACCGGGCGGTGCTGGAAGGAGATCCGCGCGGTGTGGGTGAGTCATCAGAGGTGAGTCATCAGTGGTGAGTCATCAGTGGTGAGTCATCAGTGGTGAGCCACCAGAGGTGAGTCATCAGTGGTGAGCCACCAGAGGTGAGTCATCAGAGGTGAGCCACCAGAGGTGAGCCTCAGGCGTCGGCCGCGAGGCGTTCGGGGCGGCACAGGTATGGATAGCTCGCGGCCTCCGCGGCGGCGGCCTCCGCGTCCTGTGCCCTGATGGCCTCCACCAGACGGCTGTGGTCCATGTAGGCGGCGGGCGTGAGCTCACGGCCGATGTCCTCGCGCAGCCAGTCCCGCAGGACCTCGCCCAGGTCCGCGTACATCGCCGTCATGACGTCGTTGTGGGACGCGGCCACCACGGCCAGGTGCAGGGTCGCGTCCGCCGTCACGAACGCCTCGGCGTCACCCGACGCCCAGGCCTCCTCGCGCCGGGCGAGCAGCGAGTCGAGCTGCCGCAGGTCCCGGTCGGTGCGCCGCTCGGCGGCGAGCTTCGCCGCGCTCGACTCCAGCGTGGCCCGCAGCTCGGCGATGTGCCGCGGGCTCGCGTCGGCGAACCTGCGCTGCATCACCCCCGCCAGCTCGCTGGTGGCGACCACATAGGTGCCCGAGCCCTGCCGGATGTCGAGCAGGCCGTTGTGGGCGAGCGCGCGCACGGCCTCGCGCACCGTGTTTCTGGCCACGCCCAGCTGCTCCACCAGCTCGGGCTCGGTCGGGATGCGGGAGCCCACCGGCCACTCGCCGGACGAGATCTGGTTGCGCAACTCGGAGATGACCTGCTCGGAGAGCGCCGAGCGGCGAGGGGTGGTCAGCGGCATGACGTTCCTTCGGGCGAGCGGTCACGGACAATCGATTGGACAGCCAATCATCCCATGATTCTATGATGGCCCCATGGCGAGTGAGGAAGAGAAGACGACGAACAGCACGGGCGCGGGTGCCCCGACGAGCACGAAGACGGCACCCGCGGGCCCGGCGGGCCCGGCCGCGGGGTCATCCGGTGCCGGGACGTCCGCTACGGGGATATCCGGCGCCGGGACGTCCGGTACGGGGGCGTCCGCCGCGGGGGCCTCTGCCGCCGGGGCGTCCCTCGCGCGGGGCTCCAAGGGCGAACAGCCCGCCACGCGCGCGTGGGCGACGCGACTGGTCGTCGTCGGCATCGTCCTCGCGGCGCTCAACCTGCGGCCCGCCATCACCAGCCTCGGCGCGCTCCTCGAAGAGGTGCGCGACGGGCTCGGCATGAGCGGCACCCTGGCCGGCCTCCTCACCTCCGTGCCCCCGCTGTGCTTCGCGGTCTTCGGAAGCCTCGCCCCGCGCTTCGCCCGCCGCTTCGGGCCGCCCGCCGTGGTCTGCGCGGGCATGGTGGCCATCGCCACGGGCCTGCTGATACGCCCCTTCCTCGGCGGCACGGCCGGCTTCCTCGCCGCCAGCGCGCTCGCCCTGATGGGCATCGCCGTCAGCAACGTCCTGATGCCGGTGATCGTCAAGCGCTGGTTCCCCGACCGAGTCGGCTCGATGACCGGTCTGTACTCGATGGCCCTCGCGCTCGGCACCTCGCTCGCGGCGGCCGTCACCGTGCCCGTGACCGACGCCCTCGGCGGAAGCTGGCGCACCGGGCTCGCGGTCTGGGCGACGATCGCCGTCGTCGCCGTGGTCCCGTGGATACCGCTGGTGCGCCACCGCGCGGCCGGCGAGGCGGGTGCCGAACACGTGCCCGCCGCCGTGCGGCGGCAGGACGAGGCCCTGCGCATCACCCACAGCCGTACCGCCTGGGCGCTGGCCTGCTTCTTCGGCCTCCAGGCCACCGCCGCGTACATCACGATGGGCTGGATGCCGCAGATCTTCCGGGACGCGGGGGTGCCGGCCGGTGAGGCCGGTGTGCTGCTCGCCGTCACCATGGCCATGGGTGTCCCCCTCGCCTTCGTCATCCCGCGCGTGGCCACGCGCCTGCCCCACCAGGGTCCTGTGGTGGCCGCCCTCGGCGCATGCGGTCTCGCCGGATACGCGGGCCTGTACTTCGCCCCCGCGGGCGGTGCCTGGGCGTGGGCGCTGCTGTGCGGCATCTCCAACTGCGCCTTCCCGCTGGCCCTCACCATGGTCGGCATGCGCGCCAAGAGCAGCGCGGGCGTGGCCAAGCTCTCCGCCTTCGCGCAGAGCACCGGCTATCTGATCTCGATCCCCGGGCCGCTGCTCGTCGGTGTGCTCTACCAGCACAGCGGCGGCTGGGGCCTGCCGATCGCCCTCATGGCGGGCCTGATGGTGCCGCAGATAGCCGTCGGCATCGTCGCGGGCCGTGACCGCACGGTCGAGGACGAGGTGGCGGCCAGGGCGGCGGCCGCACGGCCTGGCGCCTGAAGCGGCCCGGCCCCTCGGGGTCGGGCACGGGCGAAGGGTGCGAGACTTGCCCCATGCCCGTGCTCGACCCGAACCCCCAGAACGGCCAGAAGAAGCTCCTGATCGTGCTCGGCGCGATGCTGGCCATCACCGTCGTCATCGGAATCATCGCTTCGGTGGCCTCGCCCTGACGCCGCCTCAGCAGGCCCCCGGGCGCCCCGCGCCGACGCGTGGTGGGGCTAGCACCACCATCCCCTAGGGGGCCAGTGTCAGGGTTAACTGGGTGGATCACCGGATGGGTTGGAGGAGCCGGACTCCGTACCTTCGAGATGTGGCCGCGAACACGCGGCACGGAGCACTCGGAGACCTTGGAGGCGGCATGCCGGCCCGTTCGCACACCCGGCGCGACCCGGCGGAGCAGGCGAAGCCGGCCGCCATCGAGATCCAGCTCCCTTGGTGGGCCATCGCTCTGCCCGCGATAGCCTTCGCCGCCCTGCTCCTGCTCATCCTGAACCCCGCCGACGCGCACGCGGCAAGCAGTGAGCCCGCCGTCTCGGACCTCCTGGAGCGCTTCCGCGCCCTCCTGCGCATCGCCGCCTGACGCTCGGCCCGCCCCCTCTCCGACGCGCCACCAGGGCGGACGGAAGATCGCGGACGAGCACCCCCGAAACCCAGTGATCGGCCCGGAAACCGCCCCCGACCTCGTGCGTCACACGGTGGGCGCCCCGTCACTCGTGTCGGCAGAGCCAGTCAACTCCCTGCGCTCCATGGCGTGTTTCATGCGAAGCTGGGACGTATGAGCGTCGCAGAACTCCGCAGGATTGTCCTCTTCCGGCATGCGAAGGCCGACTGGCCGCAGGTGTCCGACCACGAGCGGCCGCTCGCCGAGCGCGGCCGCAAGGATGCCCCTGTCGCCGGCCGCAGACTCTCCGAGACCGGCATCGCCTTCGACCTGGCCCTCTGCTCGACCGCCGCCCGGACCCGCGAGACGTGGAAGCTCGCCGTCCAGGAACTCCCGCAGCGCCCCCGGACGGTCTACGAGGACCGGGTCTACGAGGCCTCGCCCGGCGAGCTGATCGCCGTGCTCAACGAAACCCCGGACGACGCGCGTGACGTGATCCTGATCGGCCACAACCCGGGCGTGCACGGCCTCGCCGACGTCCTCGCCGGAGATGCCGAGGGGGACGCGCTGGTGCGCATGAACCGCCGCGGCTTCCCGACGTCGGCTTTCGCCGTCCTGACGCACACCGGCTCCTGGAAGACCCTGGAGCCGGGCACGGCCACTCTCGTGGACTACTGGGCGCCTTCGGAGTAGCGACAGCAGCGACAGCAGCGACAGAGCGAGGTGGGGTGCCGGCCGACGGGACCGGCACGACAACGGCACATGGCGGGGCCCGGCGGCATATGGACGCCGGGCCCCGTGCCGTGTCTGCCGTTACGGTCGTTGCTGGGCGTTACCGGCGTTACCGGCGTTACCGGCGTCACCGGTGCGACCGTGCTGCAAGCTGGACCTGGACCTGGACCTGGACCTGGACCTGGACCCGGGCCCGGCCCCGGCCCCGGACCTCAGTCCAGGTGCATGTCCGCGGCCTCGACCTCTTCGCGGGTGATGCCCAGGAGATACAGGACAGTGTCCAGGAACGGGACGTTCACCGCGGTGTGGGCGGCCTCGCGGACCATCGGCTTGGCGTTGAAGGCGACACCGAGACCCGCCGCGTTGAGCATGTCCAGGTCGTTGGCGCCGTCGCCGATCGCCACGGTCTGCTCCAGCGGCACCCCCGCCTCGGCGGCGAAGCGGCGCAGCAGCCGGGCCTTGCCCGCACGGTCCACGATCTCGCCGGTCACCCGGCCGGTGAGCTTGCCGTCCACGACCTCCAGCGTGTTGGCGTGGGCGAAGTCCAGGCCGAGGCGCTCCTTCAGGTCGTCGGTGACCTGGGTGAAGCCGCCGGAGACGACGCCGACCTGGTAGCCGAGGCGCTTGAGGGTGCGGATGAGGGTGCGGGCGCCCGGGGTGAGCCGCACCTCCGCCCTGACCTTGTCCACGGAGGACACGTCCAGGCCCTTGAGCAGGGCGACGCGGGCGTGCAGCGACTCCTCGAAGTCGAGCTCACCGCGCATGGCCGCCGTGGTCACGGCGGCGACCTCCTCCTCGCAGCCCGCGTGCGCCGCGAACAGCTCGATCACCTCGTCCTGGATGAGGGTCGAGTCGACGTCCATCACGACCAGGCGCTGGGCGCGGCGGTGCAGGCCCGCGGAGACCACCGCGACGTCCACGCCGAGGGCGTGCGCCTCCGTCGCGAGGGCGGTGCGCAGCGGTTCGGTCTCCGTGCCCGAGACGGCGAACTCCACCGCGGTGACCGGGTACTTGGCCAGGCGGAAGATACGGTCGATGTTGCCGCCGGTGCCCGTGATGCGGGCGGCGATCGCCGCCGTCGACTCGGCGGTGAGCGGGTGGCCGAGGACGGTGACCAGGGACCGGCCGAGGCCGCGCGGGCGGTTGTCGCCCCGGCCCGAGATGATCTCGGCCTGGAGCTTCAGGGACTCCGCCCAGCTGTGCACGGTGGCCCGCAGGTCGCCTTCGAGGCCCGGCTGCGGGGCGGTGACGAGGGCGCACAGGACTATCCGCCCACGGGTCACGACCTGCTCGATGTCGACGACGTCGACGGAGTAGGCGGCGAGGGTGTCGAAGAGCCCGGCGGTCATTCCCGGACGGTCCTTGCCGAAGATCTTGACGAGGAGCGTGGGGCGGTCGGCGGGGGCGCAGGCGCCTGCCGGCGGCGCGGGCGTGGGCGACGGTGCCGGCGTGGGCGCGCCGGAGTCTGCCAGTACGGGCGCGCCGGGGGTCTTGGGGGGCGTCGAGGCACTCATGGTGATCCCCACGGTAGCTGGCCCCGTGACCCGCCCGACGTGCGTGTCCGGCCCTCGGACGCCCGGTCCATCGACCCCTCCGCCTCCCGTTGCCCGGGGTCCGCCGGGGGGTGGGGGCTTGTTCACCCGGGGCGCGGGGCTTGCGCGCGGGGCTCGCGCGCGGGCGCCGGACGCCTCGGTCCGCAGGGGGTGCTCAGGAGCCCTCGGGCCTCCGGGGCGGCTTTCGCCGAGGTGGCGGCGGGGGTGGAGGCGGTGGCGGGGGAGGCGGTGGCGGCCAGTCCGTCTCGCCCCTGCGCCCGCGCCGCGGCCCGTCACCCGGCGGCGGGACGGTCGGCCCCGCCACCGTGGGCGCCCCACTCACCTGCGGCGGCACGCCCGACCCTGACCGCCCGTACTCAGCCGCCCCTCCACTGCCACCCGACCACCGATCGTCGCGTTCCGCATCGGCACGCCGGGGTCCGCTGGGGTCTGCGTACGCAGGTCCGCCCTCACTGGCGTGCCCGGGTCGGCCGGAGTCGGCGCGCCCGGGTGCACCTGGATCGGTACGCCGGGGTCCGCTGGGGTCGGGGTATCCGGGTCCGCCCGCACTGGCGTGCCGGGGTCCGCCGGGGTCGGGGTATCCGGGTCCGCCCGCACTGGCGTGCCGGGGTCCGCCGGGGTCGGCGTACGCAGGTCCGCCCGCACCGACGTGCCCGGGTCCGCCGTGACCGGCCCGCCCGGATCCCTCCGCACCGGCATACCCGGCTCCACCGGCACCGGCATACCCGGGCCCACCCGCACCCTCCCGCCCGCCACCGGCCCCACCGGCCCCGTACTCACCCGCAGACCCAGCCTGGTGCCCACCAGCCCCACGGTGCCCGCCGCCCCCCGGGTGCCCGCCACCCCCAGCCATGCCGTCCGCTGGACCTGCCCCCGGGTGCCCACCTGCCCCCTGGTGCCCACCTGCCCCCGGGTGCCCGCCACCCCCAGCAACGCCGTCCGCAGGACCCTCCCCCCGATCCCGCCAGCCCCGCGGCACCTGGAGGTACGGATTCGTCTCCGCCCGCGGCGGCCGGTACGGCGTGCTCTGGCGGTACGGTCCGGGTGCCGTTCCCGAAGGCTGCGGTCCGAGGGGCGCCCCGGGGTGGAGCGGCTCCGGGTACTCGGGGGACAGCCCAGGAGCTGAGTCCTCCTGCGGCCCGCCGCCGCCCCCGGCCCCGGGCGAAGCCCCCGCGCTCCCCAGCGCCAGGGGCGAGGCACGCCCCCCGGCCGCCCCCGTCGCCCGCGCGAGCAGCGCCCCCGCGGCACCGGCGGCGAGCCCCCACCCGGCACCCAGAAGCAGCGCCATGCCGAGACGGCCGTGCAGCTCCAGGCCCGCCCCGAACGCGTCGAAGCCGAGGACCGACAAGGAGGCGTTCGCGGAGACTCCGGTCAGCCAGGTCATCAGGGGCAGCGCGACGGCCGTCGTCAGGCCGAGCCACAGCGCGCAGCGGGCGGCGAAGCCGACGGTGCCCGTGTCGCGTGCCAACGGGCTCCGTACGGCCGTGAGCACTCCGGCGAACAGCATGCTCAGCACCGCTGCCACCGCGAGCAGCCAGACCCTGCCGTCGAGTTCCGCGAGCCGGTCCAGGGTCAGTGGCTTGTTCGTGTCGCCGCGCAGCAGATCGTCCACCGGATCGGGCAGGAAGCGCGTCAGGGCGCCGGACGCCTCACCGTCGTAGGGGACGAAGAGGCCGACGGGCAGCCCGAGGAACACGCCGTTGGGCGCGCCGAGCAGCGCACCGCCCGCGATCCGCTTCGGATGGGCGTCGCCGATCATCGCGTACGCCGCCGCGGTGATCCCCGCGAGCACGGCCATCAGGACCACCGTCACCAGGGCGGACACGGCGGGCCGCACCAGGCGGTGCACGACGCCGAAGCCGGGCGGCAGCGGGGTGTGGCGGGAGGCGAGCAGCGCGACGAGCAGTACGGCGGCGACCCAGACGGCGCCGCCGAGCAGGGTGGCCCCCGTGTCGACGGTGAATCCCACGGCGGCCTTCGCCTTCGCCAGGTCGGCGAGCCGGTCGGGCAGCAGTCCGCCGATGTCCCCGATGCCGCCGATGTCCTTGAGGCCGTCGGGAATCCGGTCGGCGATACCGTCGGGAAGATTGTCCAGACCTTTGTCGACGCCTTTGTCCATTCCCTTGTCGATACCGAGCTGTTCGCCGTCGATCGTGATGACATCGTGTCCGGCCCACGCGAGGCCGCCGAGCATGCCGAGGAAAAGGACGATCACCGCGACCGCACGGGCGCAGAGTTCGCCGGGTGAGATCAGCACTCCCGCACCGCGCAGGGAACGCAAGAAGAAGAAGGCGAGCAACACCGCCCCCACGAGACTCACGCCGAGCGGGGCGACGTCGATGGCGGTGGTCGCCTCCGCGCCCTCGATGCCGAAGGCCGACATGTCGCCGGAAGGAGTGATCGAACCGCCGACGCCGAGGGCCACCGCCGCCGCGGTCATCGGCCCGAGCGAGCCCGCCGCGTCCGCGCCGAGCAGGTGCAGGCCGAGCGCCGCGACGCCCGCCATGCCGATGAGTGCCCAGCTGACCGCGGCGATCGCGGAGAGCAGCACGTCCCCCCAGGGGACGCCTCGGCGCACGTCCTGGTGCCGGCCGGTCTCCATCGGACCCCCCGAGTTCGCAGCGCGTCGCCCTCCTCGCGCGGACACACCGGTCATGAGGTCATGAAGGCCACGGCGGCGACGGCGAACAGAACGTCGCATCGCTGACATGGGAGACATGCACTTTATGTACGCGATCCGTACCCGCTGAGAGCCCTTACCACTTTCCGGGGTGGTATCCACCCCGTCAACGGGGCAGTCATAGTGGCCCGTACGCAGTCTTCACAAGGCCCGACTTTCGGTCAGAGGCCTCCGCCTGAAATAGTTCCTCCCGATGTTCGACATCCCTAGACTCCCCATGATGGGGGCAACTCGGGGGACAACTCAGTGGGGCATGGAGTGCCGGAACTCGTACTGGAATTGAATGGCAGGACCTGGACGCTAGATTCGTCCAGGGCATACACCCTTGGTCGTGATCCACAGGGTGACATCGCGCTCGACGACGCCAGGGTCTCCTGGCGGCACGCGACGATCAGCTGGGGCGGCCGCAGTTGGGTCATCGAGGACCACGGCTCGACCAACGGCACGTTCGTGCAGGGGCAGCGGATCCATCAGATGGAGATCGGTCCCGGGTCGGCCGTCCATCTGGGCAACGCCAACGACGGCCCGCAGCTGGTCCTTTCCGGCGGTGCCCACGGCGCCGCCGCCGCTGCCGTGGCCGCGCCGGGCGCTCAGCAGCAGGCGCAGCACGCCCCGCCGCAGCAGGCCCCCGGCCAGTCCGGTCGGCAGGACGCGCCGGGCTGGGCCGCGCAGGGCGGGCAACCGCAGCAGCACCAGGCACCGCACTATCAGGCGCCGCAGCAGGTGCAGCAGCAGGTACCGCAGCAGCAACACCAGCAGCAGGCCTGGCAGCAGCAGGGCCAGGCGCAGATGCCGCAGCAGCAGGGTCCGGGTGCGGGCGCGGACGTGGGATCGGGCGGCGCGGCGGGGGCCCCGCCGGTCCACGGCGACCGCAGCCCGACGACGTACCACCAGTTCGCGCTTGGCCGAAAGATGCGCATCGGCCGTGCCCTGGAGAACGAGTTGGTGGTCTCCGACCTCCAGGTCTCCCGGCTGCACGCGGAGTTCACGGCGTCGCCCGACGGCCGCTTCGAGCTGCGCGACCTCGGCTCGCACAACGGCACGTACGTCAACGGCATGCCGATCGCGAAGTCGTCCACGGTCCTCATCGGCCCGAACGACATCGTCGGCGTCGGCCACTCGACGTTCCGCCTGGTCGGCGACCGCCTGGAAGAGTTCGTCGACACCGGCGCGGTCTCCTTCTCCGCGCGCCACCTGACCGTCACGGTCGACGGCGGCAAGCAGATCCTGAAGGACGTCTCCTTCGGCGTTCCGGAGAAGTCGCTGATCGCGGTCATCGGCCCCTCGGGCTCCGGAAAGTCGACCCTGCTCAAGGCGCTCACCGGCTACCGGCCCGCCAACGAGGGCGACGTCCTCTACGACAACCGCAATCTGTACAAGCAGTTCGCCGAGCTGCGGCAGCGCATCGGTCTGGTCCCGCAGGACGACATCCTGCACAAGGAGCTGACCGTCAACAAGGCGCTCAAGTACGCGGCCAAGCTCCGCTTCCCCGCCGACACCAGCGAGCAGGAGCGCCAGCAGCGCATAGGCGAGGTCCTGCGCGAGCTGAAGCTGGACATCCACAAGGACAAGAAGGTCACGTCCCTGTCGGGCGGCCAGCGCAAGCGCGTGTCGGTGGCGCTCGAACTGCTCACGAAGCCGTCGCTGATCTTCCTGGACGAGCCCACGTCGGGCCTCGACCCGGGCATGGACCGCGACGTCATGCAGCTGCTCCGCGGCCTCGCGGACGACGGCCGCACGGTCCTCGTCGTCACGCACTCCGTGGCCGAGCTGGCCATCTGCGACAAGCTGCTCGTGATGGCGCCGGGCGGCGCGGTGGCGTACTTCGGCCCGCCCGAGGAGGCCCTGAACTTCTTCGGCTACAGCACCTGGGCCGATGTCTTCTCCGCCTTCGAGAACTACCGCGACTACGACTGGGCGGGCCGCTGGAAGGGCTCGCAGCACTACCAGATGTACGCCGCGGACATCGACGCCGTCGCCGCGCAGTCCGTACACATGCCGCCGCCGCAGGCGATCAGCCCGCCCAAGCCGCAGGGCTGGGGCTCGCAGCTCATCACCCTGATCCGCCGCTATGTGTCCGTGATCGCCTCCGACAAGGGCTTCATGGCGCTGATGCTGATCCTGCCCGCGGTACTCGGCGCGGTGAGCCTGCTCATCGACCCGGACAAGGGCCTGCTGCCGGTCGTGAACCCGAGGACCGGCAAGATCATCCCGAATGGCACCGCCACGACGGTGCTCCTGATCCTCGCGGTCGGCGCGTGCTTCGCGGGCGCCGCCAACTCGGTCCGCGAGCTGATCAAGGAACGGGTGATCTACGAACGGGAACGCGCGACCGGCCTGTCCCGGTCCGCGTATCTGATGTCGAAGGTCATCGTCCTCGGCGCGATCACCGTGCTTCAGGGCGCCCTGGTCGGCGCCATCGGCTTCTCCACCCGTGAGATCCCGGAGAAGGGCCTGGTGCTCGGCGGCGGGGTGCTCCTGGAGCTGTCCCTGCCGATCATGGCGCTCGGCTTCACCTCGATGATGTTCGGCCTGATCATCTCGGCCCTGGTGAAGACCGCCGAGAAGACCATGCCGCTCCTGGTGATGTTCGCGATCATCCAGGTCGTGTTCACCGGCTGTCTGTTCATCCTGCACGGCACGGTCGGCGTCAACCAGTTCTCGTTCCTGATGCCCTCGCGCTGGGCCGTCGCCGCCGCCGGCGCGACGCTGGACTTCAACAGGATCAGCCCGAACCCGGACGACCCGGGCGCCACCGACCCGCTCTGGGACCACGAGGTCATGGCCTGGGGCATCGACATGGCCGCCCTGCTCGCGCTGGGCGCCCTGTGCGGCTTCTTCGTCGCACGCTTCCTGCGCCGCCACGAGCCGGAGGTCATGCGCAAGTAGCGGCGCGGTGCCCGCACGGACACGCGAGGACACGTATGGGCACGCGAGGACACGAAGAAGGGCGGCATCCCGCGAGGGGTGCCGCCCTTCGGCGTCTGTGAGCCTCGGAAGAGGTCCAGTCGTCCGACTCAGTAGGCGCTGTTGACGTTGTCGATGGAGCCGTAGCGGTCGGCGGCGTAGTTGGCCGCGGCCGTGATGTTGGCGACCGGGTCGTAGATGTTCGTCGAGGTGCCCTCGACGTGGTAGGCGCTGAACGTCGGCTGGATCACCTGGAGCAGGCCGATCGACGGGGTGCCGTTGATGGCGTTGATGTCCCAGCCGTTCTTGGCGTTCGGGTTGCCCGTGGACTCCCGCATGATGTTGCGGTGCAGACCGTCGTACGAGCCGGGGATGCCCTTGGACTTCATGATGTCGAGGGACTGGCGGATCCAGCCGTCGAGGTTGTTGGCGTAGACGGGCTTGCGGGCGGCGGCGCGGCTGGCCGCCTCCTTGGCCTTGCGCTCGTCCTCGGCCCTCTTCTTCGCGGCGGCCTCGTCGGCGGCCTTCTTGTCGGCGGCGGCCTTCGCGGCGGCGTCCTTGGCCTGCTTGCTGGCGTTGGCCTGCTGCTTGCTGACGCTCGCCTGCACGGTCTGGGCGTGGGCGGGCGTCGACCAGGCGGCCGCGTGGCTGTCGAGCGCCTCGGCCTCGGCTTCGGAGCTGCCCGGCACGATCGAGAAGGCGAGGGCGGCGGCACCGAGAGTGGCGACACCGGCGATCGAGAACTTCTGGGCCTTGGTCAGGGAGGAGCGACTATGACCAGAGGGGGCGTGCGTGGACATGCGGAATGGACCTCTTCGTATCGGGGAGGCCGCTCTGCGCCGACGGGGGACGAACTGCTTTCCGGCGAAACGCCGCGGTGCGATGACCGCGGCGCCGAGCGACGGATGCAATTCTTAGCGGGCGCAAAATTGTGTGGCAAAGGTGTGACGTACGATCCCGGTTAGTGGATCAGGGGGCACGCCCCCGGCCCTCATCCCCGCCCCCGAGCCACCCTTACGGGAACTTCACCTCCACTAGGCGGCTTCGTACGTGACGTGCGTCCTATGCGCGGGCTCACATCGGCGGCGTAACGGCCTCACCAACAGTTGCTGACGCAATGCTCTCGGTGAGCAAACTCATCCGGAAGGACGAGGTCCGCTTCCATGGGTGTCCTGCCAGGGGCGGAGAGCGGCTGTCCACCCCTCCTACCCGCGGGCACGCGCGCGTGCCCGCGTGCGTGGTTCCTCGCGCCCACGCACGCGTACAGGGCCCTTCGGCCTAGGGCCGGGGGCCTAGAGCCCGGCCGCCACAGGACGGATACGCACTGTCACAGCCCGCCGGTACGGTTGGGCCATGAAAGAAGGACCCCGATCGGGGCTGTACGCGGTCAGCTCCGCGCTGCTCGCCATGAGCAGCCAGCTGGAGGTGCGCGACGTCCTGAAGACGATCGTCGCCTCCGCCCGCGAGCTGCTCGACGCGGAGTATGCGGCGCTCGGTGTCCCCGACGACCACGGCGGCTTCGCCCAGTTCGTCGTCGACGGCGTCAGCGACGAGCAGTGGAAGGCCATCGGCCCGCTGCCCCGCCAGCACGGCATCCTCGCCGCGATGCTCTGCAAGGCCGAGCCCGAGCGCCTTGCCGACGTCCGCGAGGACCCCCGCTTCGAGGGCTGGCCCGCCGCCCACCCCGACATGTCCGACTTCCTCGGACTGCCGATCCGGCACGGCGACGAGACCCTCGGCGCGCTCTTCCTCGCCAACAAGCGGTGCGCCAAGCCGACCGGGAGCTGCGGCTTCGACGAGGACGACGAGGAACTCCTGTCGATCCTCGCCCAGCACGCCGCGATCGCCCTGACCAACGCCCGTCTCTACGAGCGCAGCCGTGAGCTCACCATCACCGAGGAGCGCTCCCGCCTCGCCCACGAGCTGCACGACGCCGTCAGCCAGAAGCTCTTCTCGCTGCGTTTGACCGCGCAGGCGGCCGCCGCCCTGGTGGACCGCGACCCGTCGCGCGCCAAGGGCGAGCTCCAGCAGGTCGCGGCACTCGCCGCGGAGGCGGCGGACGAGCTGCGGGCCGCCGTCGTCGAGCTGCGGCCCGCGGCCCTGGACGAGGACGGCCTGGTCGCGACCCTGCGCACCCACGTCCAGGTCCTGGACCGCGCCCACTCCGCGACGGTCACGTTCGACAGCAGCGGGGTGCGCGCCCTGCCCGCGGCCCAGGAGGAGGCGATGCTGCGCGTCGCCCAGGAGGCCCTGCACAACGCCCTGCGGCACGCGGACGCGGAGCGCGTCGGCGTCGCCCTGGAGAAGCGCGGCCCCGGCGCGGTCCTGCGGATCACGGACGACGGCAGGGGATTCGACCCGCGCACGGTGCGGCGCGCGGGCCGGCATTTGGGCCTGGTCTCCATGCGGGACCGGGCGGGCGGGGTCGGCGGACGGCTGACCGTGGAGTCGGAGCCCGGCAAGGGCACGACGATCGAGATGGAGGTCCCTGGTGGCTGACGCCGTGGTCCATTCGAAGGCAGCGATCCGGGTGCTTCTGGTGGACGACCATCAGGTGGTCCGGCGCGGTCTGCGCACGTTCCTGGAGGTCCAGGAGGACATCGAGGTCGTCGGTGAGGCCTCGGACGGCGCCGAGGGCGTCGCCGCCGCCGAGGAGCTCAAACCCGACGTCGTCCTGATGGACGTCAAGATGCCCGGCATGGACGGCGTCGAGGCCCTGCGCACCCTGCGCGAGCTTGCCAACCCCGCGCGCGTGCTGATCGTCACCAGCTTCACCGAGCAGCGCACGGTCGTCCCGGCCCTCCGCGCGGGCGCGGCGGGCTATGTGTACAAGGACGTGGACCCCGACGCCCTCGCCGGCGCCATCCGTTCCGTGCACGCCGGGCATGTGCTGCTCCAGCCCGAGGTGGCGGGCGCGCTCCTGTCCCAGGAGGAGAACCACGCCCCGCAGGGCAGGGGCGGCTCCCTCACCGAGCGGGAGCGCGAGGTGCTCGGCCTGATAGCGGACGGCCGTTCCAACCGCGAGATCGCCCGCGCCCTCGTGCTCTCCGAGAAGACCGTCAAGACGCATGTGTCGAACATCCTCATGAAGCTCGACCTCGCCGACCGCACCCAGGCCGCCCTGTGGGCCGTACGGCACGGCGTGGCCGGCTGATCGCCGCAGGTCCGGACGGGGCCCCACCGGGTCAGCGCCGGCCGTCGCGTTCCGGGCTGAGATTCATACCGTCGTGTGGATGTCCCCCGTTCGGCGCAACCCGCCAGGGGCTCCGCCGTTCTCCAGTGCGTGCTGCGGCGGCTGGCCGCAGCTTCTGCTCAGGAGGATCCAAGAAGTGAAGAACCTGAAGAAGGCCGCTGCCGTCACGATGGTGGCCGGCGGCCTCGTTGCGGCCGGTGCGGGCCTCGCCTCGGCGCACGGCGGCGCGGACGCGGCCGGCGTCGCGAAGAACTCTCCCGGCGTCGTCTCCGGCAACCTGGTCCAGGCCCCGGTCCACGTCCCGGTGAACGCCTGCGGCAACAGCGTCAGCGTGGTCGGCGTCCTGAACCCGACGTTCGGGAACGTCTGCGAGAACCTCTGACCGCAGCCGCGTCCCCGCGCGAATGACCGCAGTCGCGTCCGCGTGAATGACCGTAGCCGCGTCCGCGTGAATGACCGCAGCCGCGTCCGCGCGAACCGGCGGAAGACCGGACTCCCTGTGTCCGGCACCCCCCGCCGCAGCGCCGAAGCGTCGTACACCTCCCGACCCCGCAGCCGGGGTCACCGCGTCATCAGTGAGGAACACTCCCCCATGAACATCGCCAAGAAGGCCGCCCTGGCCGTCGCCGTCGCCGGTATCGCCGCGGGCGCCTCCGCCGGTGTCGCCTCCGCCGCCTCCGGCGCCGAGGCCAACGGCCTGGCCACCAAGTCCCCGGGCGTCGGCTCCGGCAACCTGGTCCAGGTCCCGGTCCACGTCCCGGTGAACGCCACCGGCAACAGCGTGAACGTGATCGGTGTCCTGAACCCGGCCTTCGCCAACGCGACGGTCAACCGGTGACACACCGCCCCCTCGGGTAGCCGCACGCCACCCTCCGGGCAGAGGGCCCCGCGACCCACCAGGTCCGCGGGGCCCTCTGCCACGCACCCGCCGTACCCGGGACGGCGGAGCCCTCGGCTCCCGCCTACCGTCCCCCGCCCCGCTCCCGCTCCTCCACCCAAGCGTTGTACGCCGCCACCTGCGCCCGCCGCGCCACCCGCTCCACCGGCCGCAGCGCCTGCGCCCGCGCGCCCATCTGCGACGCGCTCACGGCCCCGCCGTGCCCGTTCTCGTACGCCACCGAGATCAGCAGGCCGACCCGCTGGGCCAGCTCCAACACCCGTACCGCGCGCGGCGGATACCCCGGCGCGAGCAGCTCGCGCCCCCGCTCGGACCGCGCCCGGTACGCGTCGACCGCGGCCTCCGCGACCGGCCCCGAAGCCGCCACGTCGAGGCGCGCGAGCACCTCCGTCGCCTCCCGCAGCGCGTCCGCGAGCTCCCGCTCCGCCTCCCCGAGCGAGGGCACGTCCGCGGGCGGCGCCGCCCGCACCGGCAGGCAGTGCCACACGACCTCCACATGGACGTCCGCCGCGTCCGCGGCGCCCCCGGGCCCCGACTCCGTCACCTCCGGCACGAGCCCGTACGGCGCCCCCGAGGCGACCACGGCCTCCTCGGCCTCCAGAGCGCGCTCGTTGAAGGCGGGCGGCCCGCTCAGACCCAGCGGATGCCCCGGCGCGGGCAGCGCCACCCGCAGCCCCGTCACGCCGAGCGCCCGCAGCCGTCCGAGCGCCAGCGAGAGGCCGACCGGCGCGGACTCGCCCGGCAGCCCCTCGACCCGGTGCACCGCGTCGTCGCCCACGATCGCGTGCACCGCGTCATCGGGTGAAACATGTCCGGCCAAAAGGGCGTTTCCCCAAGCGGCCAAGCGTCCTGAACGTGGTTCCGAGAGCATGCACACAGCCTAAGGACCGGCCTCGGCACGGGAACGGTCGGCCGGTGGCGTAGGTTTTATCCGGGGGCCGCGTCCACAGACGCGGACACGCGAGCGACAGCCGAGAAGAGCAATGGGAGACAACGCGCTCATGAGCGATGTACTGGAGCTTCAGGACGTATCCGTGGTCCGGGAGGGCCGGGCTCTGGTGGACCAGGTCTCCTGGTCGGTGAAGGAAGGGGAGCGCTGGGTCATCCTCGGCCCGAACGGCGCCGGCAAGACCACCCTCCTGAACGTCGCATCCAGCTATCTCTTCCCGAGCAAGGGCACCGCCACCATCCTCGGTGAGCAGCTCGGCAAGGTCGACGTCTTCGAGCTGCGCCCGCGCATCGGCATGGCGGGCATCGCCATGGCCGACAAGCTCCCCAAGCGCCAGACCGTCCTCCAGACGGTCCTCACGGCCGCGTACGGCATGACGGCCGGCTGGCACGAGGACTACGAGGACATCGACGAGCAGCGCGCCCGCGCCTTCCTCGACCGCCTCGGCATGAGCGACTACCTGGAGCGCAGGTTCGGCACCCTCTCCGAGGGCGAGCGCAAGCGCACGCTGATCGCCCGCGCCCTGATGACCGACCCCGAGCTGCTCCTGCTCGACGAGCCCGCCGCAGGACTCGACCTCGGCGGCCGCGAGGACCTCGTACGCCGTCTCGGCCGGCTCGCCCGCGACCCCATCGCCCCCTCGATGATCATGGTCACGCACCACGTCGAGGAGATCGCCCCCGGCTTCACCCACGTCCTGATGATCCGTCAGGGCAAGGTGCTCGCCGCCGGCCCGCTGGAGCTGGAGCTCACCTCCCGCAACCTCTCCCTCTGCTTCGGCCTGCCACTGGTCGTCGAGCAGCGCGGCGACCGCTGGTCGGCACAGGGCCTTCCGCTCAGCTGATCGCGTACGCCCTGTCGGTGACGGGACTCGCGCACCTACCATGACCATGTGGACATCGACGCATGGGTGTGGTGGCTGATCGGCGCGGCCGCCCTCGGAATCCCGCTGGTAATGACCGCCATGCCGGAGTTCGGCATGCTCGCCGTGGGCGCGGTCGCCGCCGCCGTCACCGCTGGACTCGGCGGTGACGTGGTCCTTCAGGTGGTGGTCTTCGCCGTGGTCTCGGTCGCGCTCATCGCGGTCGTACGCCCGATCGCCGCCCGGCACCGCTCACAGCGGCCCGAACTCGTCAGCGGAGTCGAGGCGTTGAAGGGCAGATCCGCCGTCGTCCTGGAGCGGGTCGACGCCAACGGAGGCCGCATCAAGCTGGCGGGCGAGATCTGGTCCGCGCGCCCGCTCGACAACGAGCAGAGCTACGAGGCCGGCCAGGAGGTGGACGTCGTCGAGATCGACGGAGCGACAGCCGTGGTCATCTGAGCGTCCCACGGACGTCAACACGCCCTGCCCGACGGGGAAGTGACGATCCGTGACGTCAGGTGATCCGAACGGCCCACGGTCCGGGCGCCGTTCTGACAGACTCGACCGGCGGACCCAAGATCTTCCGGAACGCCGCAACCATCCGGGAACACGAAGCACGAAGGGTACGGGGAAACCACGATGGAACCAATCATCATCGTCCTGATCATTCTGGTGGTGCTGGTCTTCATCGCCCTGATCAAGACGATCCAGGTCATCCCACAGGCCAGCGCCGCGATCGTGGAGCGCTTCGGACGCTACACACGCACCCTGAACGCGGGCCTGAACATCGTCGTCCCGTTCATCGACTCCATCCGCAACCGCATCGACCTGCGTGAACAGGTCGTGCCCTTCCCGCCGCAACCGGTGATCACCCAGGACAACCTGGTCGTGAACATCGACACCGTCATCTACTACCAGGTCACCGACGCCCGCGCCGCGACGTACGAGGTCGCCAGCTACATCCAGGCGATCGAGCAGCTCACCGTCACCACCCTGCGCAACATCATCGGTGGCATGGACCTGGAGCGGACCCTGACCTCCCGCGAGGAGATCAACGCGGCCCTGCGCGGCGTCCTCGACGAGGCCACCGGCAAGTGGGGCATCCGCGTCAACCGCGTCGAGCTCAAGGCGATCGAGCCGCCCACCTCCATCCAGGACTCGATGGAGAAGCAGATGCGCGCCGACCGCGACAAGCGCGCCGCGATCCTCCAGGCCGAGGGTGTCCGCCAGTCCGAGATCCTGCGGGCCGAGGGTGAGAAGCAGTCCGCGATCCTGCGCGCCGAGGGTGAGGCCAAGGCCGCTGCCCTGCGCGCCGAGGGCGAGGCCCAGGCGATCCGCACGGTCTTCGAGTCCATCCACGCGGGCGACCCGGACCAGAAGCTCCTCTCCTACCAGTACCTTCAGATGCTGCCGAAGATCGCCGAGGGCGACGCCAACAAGCTCTGGATCGTGCCCAGCGAGATCGGCGACGCCCTCAAGGGCCTCGGCGGGGCGCTCGGCAACTTCGGCCCGCTCGGTGGCGGCGGCTCCGGCGGCGGCGCGGCGGGCGTGAAGAGCCCTGGCGGCCTGGAGCGCCGGGAGCAGCCGCCCATCGACTGACCTGCCGGACTGCATACGGGTACGACGTCGGGGCGCCCCCTGGTGAAGGGGGCGCCCCGACGTCGTACCCGAGGTACCTGTACCTACGCGGCGGGCTGTGCCAGCCAGTCCGGCAGTGCCTCGAAGTCCTCCCGGCCGAGCGCGAGCAGCATCGCGTCCGCAGGCGTCGGCTCGAAGGGCTGGCGGAGCAGCGGCATCTGCGCCTGCTCCGGCGTACGGTCCGCTTTGCGGTGGTTGTCGAGCGCGCACGACGCCACCGTGTTCAGCCAGGAGTCCGCACCGCCCTGGGAGCGTGGCACCACGTGGTCCACGGTCGTCGCCCTTCTGCCGCAGTACGCGCACCGGTGCTGGTCACGCACCAGGACACCGCGCCGCGACCATGGAGCGCGTCTTCGGAAAGGCACCCGTACATAACGGCACAGTCTGATCACCCGGGGCACCGGAAGTTCGACGGCGGCGGCGCGCACGCGCAGCGCGGGGTGGGCCTGCTCGACAACGGCCTTGTCCTGCAGAACCAGCACGACGGCGCGGTTCAGCGTCACCGTCGACAGAGGTTCGAAGCTTGCGTTCAGCACCAGCGTGTCCCGCATCTCGCCCACCCTCCCAAGCGCACCGGCCCACCCCCTGGCGGGCTTGGATCAACTCTGGCCGGGCACGCCGGGTTGGACAACGCAATAAAAGATGCCCGCCTCTGATCACTTCCAAGACCAGAGGCGGGCAAACGTTGCATGAACCCTGAGCTGTCGGGAATTCCCCCCGGGGCGCACGCCGGGGTACGCCCCGGCGCCGCCCCTAGCTGTCGGCTTCCGCGGCGTACTCCGCGAGGACCTGGGCCCGCGCCAGCGTGTGGAACCGCAGGTTGAAGCCGACGACGGCGGGCGAGGCGTCCGAGTCCGGGCCGAGTTTCTCCTGGTCGACCGCGTACACCGTGAACACATAGCGGTGCGCCGGGTCGCCGGGCGGCGGGGCGGCGCCACCGAAGTCCTTGGTGCCGTAGTCGTTGCGCACCTGGACGGCCCCCTCGGGGAGCCCCTCGAACTTGCCGCTGCCCGCACCCGTCGGCAGTTCCGTCACCGACGCCGGGATGTCGAACACGGACCAGTGCCAGAACCCGCTCCCGGTGGGGGCGTCGGGGTCGAAGCAGGTCACGGCGAAACTCTTCGTCTCCGGCGGGAAACCCTCCCACCGCAGCTGCGGCGAGGTGTTCCCGTCCGCGTACACCTGCGCGTCCTTCAGTACCGCACCCGGTTCGAAGTCCGTGCTCCGGACCGTGAACGACGGCACGGCCGGGTGGAAGTCATGGGGCAGCGGCGGCCTCTTGACCTCGGTCACGTAGGCACCTCCTGATCGGTTCCAGTGGGCTTGCGGGGCGATCGCGGCGCTAGCGCCGCTGCCGTCGAGCCTAGAACCAGTTGCGCTTGGAGCCGACGTGGGACAGCCACTCGTTCAGGTACGCCGCCCAGTCGGTGCCCTGGAAGTCGTTGAGCCCCACCTTGAAGGACTTGTACGAGTCGCTGCCCTCGCTGAACAGGCCCGGCTTCTTGTCCATCTCCAGGACGACGTCCATCTCCCGGTCGTCCGCGACGAAGCTCAGCTCGACCTGGTTCAGGCCGCGGTACTGCTCCGGCGGGAAGAACTCGATCTCCTGGTAGAACGGCAGCTTCTGCCGGGTGCCGCGGATGTGGCCGCGCTCCATGTCGGCGCTCTTGAAGCGGAAGCCCAGCTGCCCGAAGGCGTCGAGGATCGCCTGCTGCGCCGGCAGCGGGTGCACGTTCACCGGGTCCAGGTCACCGGAGTCCACGGCACGCGCGATCTCCAGCTCCGTGGTCACTCCGATGTTCATGCCGTGCAGCTGGCGTCCTGCGAAGTGGGTGACGGGCGTCTCCCAGGGGATGTCGAGACCGAACGGCACCGCGTGCACCGCGCCGGCCTTCAGCTCGAAGGCACCGCCGAGGCGCTGCTTGATGAACTCGATGTCCTGCTTGGTCTCCTGGTCGTGGCCCTCGACCTCGACGCGGGCCTGCAGACCGACGGACAGCGCCTCGATGCGCTGGTCGACGCTTCCGCCCTGGATGCGCACCTCGCCCTGGACGACACCGCCCGGCACGACATTGGCCTCGGTGAGCACCGTCTCCACGGAGGCCCCGCCGGCACCCAGACTCGCCAGCAGCTTCTTGAACCCCATGACTCTCCTCCCCAGGCCCAGCCTGTGGCTTGACTCGATCGATTGATCGTCGACCTTCGACAACGTACGAACGCAATCGGGCCGTGCGCGGTTCCACGCCCGTGCCCGCGCCCACACCCTCGCGGCGGGGCGGCCGGGAGGCCAGCCTCCACGCCAAACCCGTACACGTTCGGTGCACTACGCTCGTACGGCATGATCGTGGCCCCTGACCGTACGCCCCTGCCCCGTGACTTCTTCGACCGCCCCGTCCTCGAGGTCGCACCCGAACTCCTCGGTCGAGTCCTCGTGCGCAGCACGCCGGACGGTCCGATCGAGCTGCGCCTGACGGAGGTCGAGGCGTACGCGGGGGAGGCGGACCCCGGTTCCCACGCCTATCGCGGCCGTACGGCCCGCAACAGCGTGATGTTCGGCCCTCCCGGGCACGCGTACGTCTACTTCACCTACGGGATGTGGCACTGCCTGAACGTGGTGTGCGGTCCGGAGGGGACGGCGAGCGGTGTCCTGCTGCGCGCGGGGGAGATCACCGCGGGCGCCGAGCTGGCCCGCGAGCGACGACTCTCGGCCCGCAACGACAAGGAACTGGCCAAAGGCCCTGCCCGGCTGGCCACGGCCCTCGACGTGGGCCGGAACCTCGACGGTGCCGACTTCTGCGCGGGCCCCGACGCCCCCCTCACCCTCCTCCGTGGCACACCCACTCCCTCCGAGCAGGTCAGCAACGGGCCGCGCACCGGAGTGGGCGGCGAGGGAAGCGTCCACCCCTGGCGCTTCTGGACGACCAACGACCCTACGGTGAGCCCCTATCGGGCCCATGTCCCGCGCCGCCGACGAACTTGACGCGGCCTTGGTGGATCCGTAATGTAGCCCGAGCCGCTTGACCCGGGTACGGCGTTCAGCCTGCAGCCGGAAGCGGCCAACCACTACCTACGACTTCCCTTCAGCGGGGTCCTGTTTCGCATGCCTGCATGCCGGAATTCGAATCCGCGGAACTCGATTATGAGTTGCCAGGGAAATCCGCTAACGTAGTGACCACGCCAAACGGGGCCGAAAGGCAGTCGAAAGGCAAAAGGCCCTCCAACGGCCACCGGAAATGAAATCCGAACCGGGAACGGAACGGAAAACGGATCTGGTAGAGTGGGAAACGCAGGAACAAGAGAAACAAAAAGAAACACCGAAGGGAAGC
>NZ_WPNZ01000001.1 GCF_009755605.1 Streptomyces typhae | reverse complement strand
ACCCGGAAGCTAAGCCTCACAGCGCCGATGGTACTGCAGGGGGGACCCTGTGGGAGAGTAGGACGCCGCCGAACTCATTTTGAGAGAAAACCCCCGCACCTCACGGTGCGGGGGTTTTCTGCGTTCAGGACAGTTCCAGGCATGCCGTTTAGGGTCGAGGCATGCGATACGAGCTGATCATTTTCGACAACGACGGTGTCCTGGTGGACAGCGAACCTCTCTCCAACACCATGCTCGCCGCCTATCTGACGGAACTCGGCCACCCCACCTCGTACGAGGAATCCCTGCGCGACTACATGGGCGCCGCCATGCACCGCGTACACGACACCATTCTCGAACGGTCCGGAAAGCGGCTCCCCGAGGACTTCGACGACATCTTCCACGAGCGGGTCTTCGCCGCCTTCGAACGTGAGCTGCAGCCCATGACCGGAGCCATGGAGCTCCTGGAGCAGCTCACCGCAGACGGGGTGCCCTACTGCCTCGCGTCCTCCGGGAGCCACCAGCGGATCCGTGTCGGACACCGCAAGACCGGGCTCGACAAGTGGTTCGACGAAGGGCGGATCTTCAGCTCCCAGGACGTCGGACGTGGCAAGCCGGCCCCCGACCTCTTCCTGCACGCCGCCGCCCGCATGGGCGTCGCACCCGACAAGTGCCTCGTCATCGAGGACAGCCCGCTCGGCGTACAGGCCGCCAACGCGGCAGGCATGGACGTCTACGGCTTCACCGCCATGACACCTGCCGAACGGCTCCACGCAGCCACCCGGCTGTTCAGCCACCTGAGCGAGCTGCCCGGCCTCCTCGCGGACACCACGGAAAAGTAGTGGAGTGATCTGTCTACCCACGAGTAGTCGAGGAACCTACGCTTCGCCTCCATGACGGAAACGCTGCGGCGCGGCAGGGCCTCGCTGGCCTTCGGCTTCCTCGTGCAGGGCGTCGCGTTCGCGCTGCTCGTGACGCGCATACCCGCGCTGCAGGACCAGTACGGGATATCCGACGGCCTGCTGCCCCTCTTCCTCGCCGCCGTGCCGATCCTGGCCGGAATCGGGAGCGTGTGCACCGAGCGTCTTGTGCGGAGGGTGCCGCCCAGCCGGGTGCTGCGGTGGTCGCAGCCCGTGGTGCTGCTGGCGCTGCTCGGCGCGGGCGCGGGTGACGCCCTGTGGGAGATCGCGCTGGCACTGGGAGCGTTCGGGCTCGCGGTCGGAGCCCTGGACGCGTCGATGAACATGCTGGGAGTCAGCCTCCAGCGGGCCTACGGACGCAGCATCATGCTCGGCTTCCACGCGGCCTACAGCCTCGGCGGCATCATGGGCGCCTCGCTGGCGTGGGCGGGAGCCCACTGGGACCTGTCGCTGCTCGTGTCGTACCTCCCCGTCGTCGCGGTGCTCCTGCCCGCCGCCCTGGTGGGGAGCCGGTGGTACGTGGACGGCGACGGGGATGTGGGGGGCGGCGACGCCACGGGTGCCCGCGAGCGGGCCTCAGCCGCCACCGTCGGCTTCAAGGCACTTCTTCCGCTCTGCCTCGTCATGACCTTCGCCTACATCGGGGACTCCACCGTCTCCAACTGGAGCGCGAAGTATCTCCAGGACGTGCTGGGCAGCTCGGAGGAGCTGTCGACTGGTACTGGTGCTCATGACGCTGAGGTACGCCCGGTCGTTCGCCCCCGGACCGGACCGATACGGTGACGTTCATGAGCGGCCGCGCACAACTGATGTGGGACGAGGCAGTAACGGGCTATGACTTCGGTCCTCAGCACCCCATGGACCCGGTCAGGCTCGCGCTGACGAGGAGCCTGATCGACGCCTTCGGGCTCGACCGGGATCTCGACGTGGTCGCGGCGAAGCGCGCCGGGGAGTCGACGCTCGGGCTCGTGCACCGCGACGACTATGTGCGGGCGGTGAAGGCGGCCTCCGCCGACCCGGCATCGGCCCGCGGGGAGTACGGCCTCGGGACGGAGGACGACCCCGCGTTCGCCGGCATGCACGACGTGTCGGCGCTGATCGCCGGGCAGTCCGTCGGGGCCGCCGAAGCCGTGTGGCGGGGCGAGGCGCTGCACGCCGTGAACTTCGCGGGCGGCCTGCACCACGCGATGCCGGGCAGCGCCTCCGGGTTCTGCGTGTACAACGACGCCGCACTCGCCGTCGCGCGGCTCCTGGAGCTGGGCGCGGAACGCGTCGCGTACGTGGACGTGGACGTGCACCACGGGGACGGTGTGCAGGCCGCGTTCTGGGAGGACCCGCGGGTCCTGACGATCTCCCTGCACGAACACCCCCGGATGCTGTTCCCGGGCACCGGCTGGCCCGAGGAGACGGGCGCCGACGCCGCCGCGGGGAGCGCGGCCAATGTGGCGCTGCCCGCGGGGACCGGGGACGAGGGATGGGTGCGGGCGTTCCACGCCGTGGTGCCGGAGCTCCTCGCCGCCTTCCGGCCGCAGGTGCTCGTGACCCAGCACGGCGCTGACACGCACTTCGAGGACCCCCTCGCGCATCTGACGGTGTCGCTGGACGCACAGCGGGCGGTGCAGATCGCCTGTCACGAGCTGGCCCACGAGTACGCCGACGGGCGCTGGGTGGCCCTCGGCGGCGGCGGTTACGCGGTGGTGGACGTGGTGCCGAGGTCCTGGACGCATCTCGTGGCGGTGGCCGCCGGGCGGGAGATCGAGCCGACGACGGTGCTGCCCGAGGTCTGGCAGCAGGAGGTGTACCGCCGCACGCGGACGCGGGGGCCCGGCCGTATGACGGACGGGCGCTGGCCTGTGGGATGGCGGGGCTGGGACGCGGGGTACGACCCCGCGGATCGCGTGGACCAGGCAGTCCTCGCCACCCGCCGGGCCGTCTTCCCCCTGCGGGGGCTGCTGCCCTGAGGGGACTGCTGCCCTGATCTGTGCGCCCCGTCAGGGGCGCGGGGAACTGCGCGAGCAACCGGAACGAGTCCGCAGACGCGTCTGCTCAGTGCCCCGGCAGACGCGTCTGCGACTCGTCGTGCGCTGAGCGCGCAGTTCCCCGCGCCCCTGACGGGGCACTCTTAGCCCAAGTGTGGGGTGTTTCCCGGGTTTTCGGGGTTCCGTGCCGGTATGTGCGGCAGCATCGGGGCGTGTTGAGCACCGGAGCGCTACGCGCGCATCTGCTGGCGGCCCGGCTCGCCGGTCCCGTCGCCACCTCGCGGGAGGAGAGCCTGCGGAGCTACCGGCTCTTCGCCGCCCGCGACCCCCGGATACTTCTCGGCCTCGACCCCGAATGGAACTGGGGTGCGGGAGACTTGCTGCGGCTGATGGCGGACAAGTGCGGTGTCTCCGGCGACCCCCGGCACACCTCGGGGGTCGACGTCATCGATCCGGAACGGACCCTCGCGGGGCTCGAAGCGTTCGCCGAGCGGCTTCAGGACGCGGCCCGGCGCAGGCTTCCCATCCTGATCGGGACCGGTCACCCGCACCGGCTCCTGGGGTTCTACGCCGCGTTGGCCGATGCGTTGTCGGCGGCAGGATGTTCGGTCCTCACCCCGGCGCAGGGTTGCTGTGTCGACATAACGACCCGGTTTGGCCTACGCACGTACAACCTTGACTACGTACAGGGCGTCGCGCTGTTGCGCGAACCCGGCGTGCGTCCCACCGGGAGTGAGACCGGCGCGCACAGCCATTCGCCACTCCCGGTTCGACGGGTCCTGGCGGCCCAGGCCGCCTCCGGAGGGCCCCTGCCCGAGCTGGTCATCGGGGACCACGGATGGGTCTGCGGAGCAGGTCAGCTGGGGTTTGAGGCGATCGGTCTGGCGGATACGGACGATCCGGCGCTGTTCGTCGGAGAGGCCGAGGGGCGAGTGTCCGTGGTCGTTCCGCTTGATGACGCTGTGCGGTCTGATTACTACCGACCGCTTACTCGCTATGTACTCAATCGAGCGTGTCTGTCACAGTAAACGGCCGATGGCAGCTCCTCTTCCCCACTCGCATCACCCGCCCCTACTCTGGGGAGTGAGCGCACAGCGACGAGGAGTCACCGGAAGGGGAAGCCGGTGCCGCGTCATGTGCGGAAGGTTCAGGTGTGTCATGGCTGCTGACCAGAGGCCTCTCAGCGAGGTTGCGTTTCTGACCGTGGCGGAGGTCGCCGCGGTGATGCGAGTCTCGAAGATGACCGTGTACCGGCTGGTGCACAGTGGTCATCTGCCCGCAATCCGGGTCGGAAGGTCCTTCCGGGTCCCGGAGAACGCGGTTCACGAGTACCTTCGCGACTCATACGTGGGGGTGGAGACGGCCTGATCGACGTCCCTCGATTACAGACTCGGCGCAGGTGCGGGTAGGCTAGGCCGACCAGGTCGTGTGGGCCCAGTCTGCTGCCCCGCACCGAGTGAAGAGAAGTGAGCGAGGGTAGTCGTGGGCTCTGTTATCAAGAAGCGGCGTAAGCGGATGGCGAAGAAGAAGCACCGCAAGCTGCTGAAGCGCACGCGCGTTCAGCGTCGCAACAAGAAGTAAGCGACCGCTGCACGTCAGCGCAGCGCAAGCGCATGCATTGAGGCCCTCCCGTCGGACGACGGGAGGGCCTCAATGCGTTTCGCTCGATGCGTTTCACAGGGGCGTCGAGGCGTGCCTCGGCCACGCGACGCGCCTCTTTCGTCCATAAGGGATTCAACAGTTCAAAAGCGGGCGAACGGCTTGATCTTTTCGGAGAAGTGTGGCCGTCGTCACTTCGCGCGCCTCGCGGTCATCACAGCGCAACATCGAACCGCTAGCGTGGGCGAAGGACGTGGTGCTCAGACATGACGCGGGGCGGGGCGCCCCGACGTCGCGCGGGCTGAGGAAAGGCGGCGCTGATCTTGGGCAAGGTCGTGCTCGTGACCGGGGTGGCCCGGCAGCTAGGCGGCCGGTTCGTCCGGCGCATCCAGCGCGACCCCGAGGTCGAGCGGGTCGTGGCCGTCGACGCCGTCCCGCCCGAGCACCATCTCGGCGGCGCCGACTTCGTCCAGGCCGACATCCGGCAGCCCACGATCACCAAGGTCCTCGCCGAGCACGGCGTCGACACGGTCGTGCACATGGACGTGACCGGCACCGCGCTCGCCGGCGGCAGCCGCGGCTCGGTCAAGGAGACCAACGTCATCGGCACGATGCAGCTGCTCGGCGCCTGTCAGAAGTCGCCGCGGGTGAAGCGCCTCGTGGTGAAGTCCAGTACCAATGTGTACGGGTCGGCGCCCCGCGACCCGGCGGTCTTCACGGAGACGACCCCGCCGAAGTCGCTGCCCAGCGGCGGTTTCGCCAAGGACACCGTCGAGGTCGAGGGCTATGTGCGCGGGTTCGCGCGGCGGCGGCCCGACGTCGCGGTGTGCGTGCTGCGGTTCGCCAACATCCTGGGCCCGGCCGCGGATTCGCCGCTCGCCGAGTACTTCTCGCTGCCCGTCCTGCCGACGGTCTTCGGCTACGACCCGCGGCTTCAGTTCGTGCACGAGGACGACGCCGTCGAAGTGCTGCGCCTCGCCTCGCACGAGCCGCAGCGCGGGACGCTGAACAGCGGTACGTTCAACATCGCGGGTGAGGGACTCCTGCTCCTCTCGCAGTGCGCCCGGCGGCTCGGGCGGCCGACGCTCCCGGTGCTGCTCCCGGCGGTCACCTGGGTGGGTGCGGCCCTGCGTACGCTGAGTGTCACGGACTTCTCGCCGGAGCAGATCCGGCTGCTCACCCACGGCCGGGTCGTCGCCACCCGGCAGATGCGCGAGACACTGGGGTTCAGGCCCAGATACACGACCGCGGAGGCCTTCGCGGACTTCGTACGCAGTCGGGGTCCCGGCCTGCTGCCGCCTGCGGCGCTCGCGGGGGCCGTCGACAGGATCGCGGCGCTGCCCCTGGCGGGCGGCGGCGGGAAGTCCGGCGCCGGCGGCGTCCGACGCGGAGCCGACGACAGTGCCCACCACAGCGCCAACTGAGGAGATCGTCAACGATGGCGGACGCCAAGGTCATTCCGTTCGACGACGACCGGTCGCGCGGGGGTGCCCAGCGGCCACCGCGCCGCAGGTCCGGGCCGCGGCGTCCGGGTGACGGTGCGAAGGCGCGCGACGTCAAGGCGGTCCCGTCGGTGCCGGGCCGGGGGCACACCGACGCCGCGGGCGGTGCCGCCCCGGGGAGCACGGCTGCGGGCGGTGCCGCGCCGGGTGGTGTGGCCCCGGGCGTGGAGCCGCAGGCGGCGGAGGCCGGTGCGCGCGGTGGCTCCAGGGCCGCTCGCCGGGACACGGTGCCGGAGCAGGCGCTGCCGCCGGAGCCGCGCGGGGGCGGTGGCGGAGGCTGGGACCGGCGGATCGCCGGTGGCCTCGCGTTTCTGCGACGACGCCTGACGGGCGAGTACGACGTCGACGAGTTCGGGTACGACGCGGAGCTCACCGATCAGGTGCTGATGTCGCTGCTGCGGCCGATCTACGACAAGTACTTCCGCGTCGAGGTCAAGGGCATCGAGAACATCCCCGCCGACGGCGGCGCGCTGATTGTCGCCAACCACTCCGGGACGCTGCCCTGGGACGGCCTGATGATGCAGGTCGCCGTGCACGACAACCATCCCCACGGCAGACATCTGCGGCTGCTCGCCGCCGACCTGGTGTTCATGCTGCCGGTCGTCAACGAGCTGGCGCGCAAGGCCGGGCACACCCTGGCGTGCGCGGAGGACGCGGGGGCGCTCCTGGAGCGGGGTGAGCTGGTCGGGGTGATGCCCGAGGGGTTCAAGGGCATCGGGAAGCCCTTCTCGGAGCGGTACAAGCTCCAGCGGTTCGGGCGGGGCGGGTTCGTGTCGACGGCGCTGCGGACGGGGTCGCCGATCGTGCCCTGCTCCATCGTGGGGGCCGAGGAGATCTACCCGATGATCGGGAACGCGAAGACGCTGGCGCGGGTCCTCGGCATTCCGTACTTCCCGCTGACGCCGACGTTTCCCTGGCTGGGCCCGTTGGGGGCGTTGCCGCTGCCCACGAAGTGGACCATTCAGTTCGGTGAGGCGATTCCCACGGACGGTTATCCGCCGGAGGCCGCCGAGGATCCGATGCTCATGTTCAACCTGACGGATCAGGTGCGGGAGCAGATCCAGCACACGTTGTACAAGCTGCTGGTGCAGCGCAGGTCCGTGTTCTTCTGAGCCGTTCCGGACGCCGGGCGAGGCGGGGAAGGCCGCTCGCCCGGCGTACCGCTACTTCCGTTCCTCGCCCTCGATGCCCAGCTCCGGAAGGAGCCCGGGCAGCAGCGGCGGGAGGGTGACGTCCGGCTCTCCGGGCTTGGGGGGCTTGGCGGACGGGTTCTTCCCGGTCTCGGCGGTGTCCGAAGGGGCCGGTGGGGTGTTGGCCGGGGGTGGCGGCAGCAGGTCGTCCGTGACGCCGGGCAGGAGGCCTTCGTGGCTCTCCTTGTGGCCGCCGGGGTTGGAGGGCTTCGGGTGGCTGCCGGGGGAGCGGTGGCCACCGGATTCGCCGGGGGCGCGGGGCGCGGGTCCTTCCGTGCCGGTGTCGGGAGATGTGCCCTGGCGGGGGCGGTCGTCCGGGGTGGAGCTCGTGCCCGGCTTGTCGGGCAGCAGCGAGCGCAGGGGTTTGACCTCCTGCTCCATGGCGTCGAAGACCGAGCTGACCTGTTCGCCGACGTCGCCGAGTTGCACGGGGAGCCGGTCGCGCAGGGCGCTCCAGCTCTCGCGGTGGGACTTGGCGAAGGCGGAGAGGGTCTGGATGGGGCCGAGTGAGCCGTCGCGCTCGTACGCCTCGAAGAGGAGGCGGTGGCCTTCCGCGGCGTCGTGGTGCATGCCGGAGAGGGCGCGGCGGACCTCGCCGACCGATTCGTGGTCCAGGTGGCCGGAGCGGGTGCGCTCCATCAGGCGGCGGGCTTCGTTGAGCCGCGTCGAGGCCTGGTCCAGATAGAGCCGGCCGCGGTCGGCGTCGCCGTCGGCCATGCCGAGCTTGAAGTCCTCCATGCCGCGCTTGAGGCCGTACAGCGAGTCGCCCGGGAGGGCGTCCGTACTCGCCGCTGCCGCGCCGCCGAAGGCTCCCGCGGCCACGCCCACGGTCAGTCCGCCGGCGGCGAGGCCCTTGGAGAGCCGGGTGCGTGGCTTCAGCTTGCTCAGCGGGCTCGCCCGGTGGGCGCCCTTGCGGGAGCGCTGTTCCGGAACGGATGATCCTGTGCCGTCGCCCGCCGTGCCCTCCGCCAGCATGGCCTCCATGGCTGCCACCAGCTGGGCTCGCTGGACGACTTTGACCTCGGGGTCGAGCTGGGGCGCGGGGAGCCGGGCGAGGCCGTCGGCGAGCGCCAGCATCCGGTCGCGTTCGTCCGGGCCCGGCGCGGAGCCGGTCCGGGCGGACGCCCTCGGAGGGGCGGAATCTTCGGGCTGCTCGGCCGCCGGGTCCTGGTCGGAATGCTCCTCCAGGGCCTGGGCGAAGGCGTTCGCCCGCCGGTGGGCCGATACGTTCGCGATCACTGGCGGCACCTCCTCTCGTCATGACGGTCGACTCCCCAGGGGGTCCTGGGGGTTGCACGTCCTGGACAGTTCCACACGTTCGAGTGAGCGCATGGTGTCTTCCCGTGCTCTCAATGAGCGTGAGGAAGGTCAGGTTGCAACCACAGGGAGCCTGCATCCCGCTCAACGAGCGTCGCGGCACTTGGGTTACGGACGAAAGATGATCGGACCGCTGCGGGCTCGACAAAGTCCGTGACGGCCATCTGGCCGCCACGGATGGTGAGTTGGGCGTCACGCTGGGTGGCGGGACGCCGTCGGCACCGTCAGCGGGCGTCGTCCGGGAGAAGGCGGGCAAGGGTGCGGACGGCCCGGTACTGCAATGTTTTGATCGCGCCTTCGTTCTTGCCCATGACGCGGGCGGTCTCGGCGACCGACAGACCTTGGAGGAAGCGGAGGGTCACGCACTCCTGCTGCTGGGGGTTGAGGCGGCGGACCGCGTCCAGGAGGGCGGCGTTCGACAGGGACTCGAGGACGGAGTCCTCCGGGCTGCGCTCGACCTCGTTGGCGTCGAGCATCTCGCCGGTGGTCACTTCGAGACGGAAGCGGCTCGACTTGAAGTGGTCGGCCACCAGGTTGCGGGCGATGGTGACGAGCCAGGCGCCGAAGTCGCGGCCCTGCCAGGTGAACGTACCGATTCTGCGCAGGGCGCGCAGGAAGGTCTCGCTGGTGAGGTCCTCGGCGGTCGCCTTGCCGCCGACGCGGTAGTAGATGTAGCGGTAGACGGTGTCGCTGTACTGGTCGTAGAGGCGGCCGAAGGCGTCGGACTCGCCCGCCTGGGCGCGTTCGACGAGCTCCATCATGCGGGCGCTGTCGCTGTCCGCCGCGGGCCGGCGGTGGGTGGTCGTGGCGGCGGCGGAGCGCGTACGTCTGCTCACCGCCGCACCGCCGTCCGCCAGGGCGTAGCACGGCCCGGCGGGGGCCGGGACGGCGTAGGCGGGGACGGCGTACGCGGTGGGGACGAAGCCGCGCAGGCGGTCGACGACCGATGCGCGCAGCGTAGCCAGGCCCGAGGCGTCAACCCCGACGTGTGGGTACACGGGACTCCCAGAGGCAGAGCTTCCATCACGTGCAGTACTGGACCGTTCACCCGTCGTAGCGACGCGCATGGTCCGTTATGCGTCTGAGGAGAATAACGCTTCGTACAGGCAGCGCTACACCCAGTTGCTCAAATCATCGATTACGTCGCTTCTGTTACCGATCGACGGTCGATCAAGTACCGGATATTGAACGGTTATTGATCGAAACAGCGCGCATTCGAGGTGACCGGGGGGCGTGTTGTGGCCGAGTTGAACGAACGGGACTGGCGGGGGGCGTGGCGGGTAAGACAGAACGATTGCCGTCGTTCCCGGGTGCGCCGGAGGGGCGCGGGAGGGGCGGAGGCGCTTCTTCCGCGGGTTCGCGCGGGGATGGTCACCGTGCGTGGCGGTGCGGGGGAGGGCGGGAAGCGGGCAGCCGTCAGGCGCGGCGGCGGTGCAGGGCGATCGCGGCGGCCGTGCCGCCGGCGAGGGCGCCGACGCCCGCCGCGGCCGGGATGCCGACCTTCGCGGCCTTGCGGCCCGTGCGGTAGTCGCGCAGCCGCCAGTCGCGGTCGCGGGCGTGCTTGCGCAGCTTGGCGTCGGGGTTGATCGCGTACGGATGCCCGACGAGCGAGAGCATGGGGATGTCGTTGTGCGAGTCGCTGTACGCGGCGCAGCGCGCCAGGTCCAGGCCCTCGGCGGCGGCGAGGGCGCGGACGGCCTCGGCCTTGGCGGGGCCGTGCAGCGGCTCGCCGACGAGCTTGCCGGTGTACACGCCGTGCACGGACTCCGCGACGGTGCCGAGGGCGCCGGTCAGGCCGAGGCGGCGGGCGATGATCGTGGCCGTCTCCACCGGCGCGGCGGTGACCAGCCAGACCTTCTGACCGGCGTCGAGGTGGGCCTGGGCGAGGGCGCGGGTGCCGGGCCAGATGCGCTCGGCCATGTACTCGTCGTAGATCTCCTCGCCGATGGAGGTCAGCTCGGCGACGCGGTGGCCCTTGACGATGGACAGGGCGCTGTCGCGGGCGTCCTGCATGTGCTCCGGGTCCTCGATGCCCGCGAGCCGGAACCAGGTCTGCTGCCAGGCGAAGCGGGCCAGCTCGCGGCGCTGGAAGAACTTCCGCTTGTACAGTCCGCGGCCGAAGTGGAACAGGGCGGCGCCCTGCATCACGGTGTTGTCGAGGTCGAAGAACGCCGCGGCCTTCTCGTCGCCCGCGACGGGGAACTCGGGAGCCTCCGGTTCCGCGGGTGGAGCGACGGGCGCCGCGTCCGGCGCGAGGGCGTCCGCGCGCTCGTCGGGTGCTTCCAGCTCCTGCGACGTCTTGCGTGCCGCCTCGGCCGAGGCCTCGCCCGCGAGGACGCTGCGCGCGGTGGCGAAGCGCCTGCGGGGGTGGAGCCAACCCAGAGTGGCCATGCCGTCGAGCATAGCCACTCTGTTCGGTCGGGCCGTGACGGGAAGGCTGCGAACCCGTCAACGGTCCGTGTCGCGCTGGTCACACCCGGGCGTGGCGCGGGTGTGTACCGGGCGGGCCGCGCCGCGTAGGAAGCTGGGGACATGAGTCCTCTTTTCCGCCGGAGCGGCGGCGCAGCGAAGAAAGCCACCGGCGGGGGCGGCCGTCCTGCCCCGGGCGACCGGCTCGTCACCCTGATCGGCAAGCCGGGCTGCCATCTGTGCGACGACGCGCGGGCCGTGGTCGAGAAGGTCTGCGCGGAGACGGGCGCCGCCTGGGAGGAGAGGGACATCACGCGGGACGAGGCGCTGCACCGGGAGTACTGGGAGCAGATTCCGGTTGTCCTGGTGGACGGGGAGCAGCACACGTTCTGGCGGGTGGACGAGGCGCGGCTGCGGCGGGAGTTGCAGGGATAGCACGGTGGGCGTTGCAGGGGTAACGGGGTGCCGGCGGGCGGCGCCGGGGTGCCGTGGCCGGATGCGATGGCCGGAAGTGATGTCAGGAGCTGTCCGGAAAGTCGTTTAGCATCGGGGGTCGGTTTTGAGGTCTCGGGGGCGTGATCGTGAGGAGAGTGTGCGGTTTTGCCCCCGTCGGCTGAGTGTCGTAGCAGGCCGTGCGCCGGTTCCAGGGAAGTGCGCCGGGGGCGCGTGACCCCGGTCACGTTGGCCGGGCAAATCGGACACCATCTTTGTGCACGCGTTCACAAAGACATAGCCTGCTGTCGACGGGGCGGTCTGGGGACACGACAACGGGTGCCAGCCCGCCTTCAGCCCCGCTCTACCCGCAGGAGCACCGTGGCAACTGGCCGAACTCACCGACCGGCGACCCGCAGCCGAGGAATTCCCGAGGCCACCGTCGCCAGGCTTCCGCTGTACCTGAGGGCTCTGACCGCGCTGTCGGAGCGCTCGGTGCCCACGGTCTCCTCCGAGGAGCTGGCCGCCGCCGCGGGGGTCAACTCCGCGAAGCTGCGCAAGGACTTCTCGTACCTCGGCTCCTACGGGACGCGGGGCGTCGGCTACGACGTCGAGTACCTCGTCTACCAGATCTCCCGTGAGCTCGGTCTGACCCAGGACTGGCCGGTTGTCATCGTCGGTATCGGCAACCTCGGCGCCGCGCTCGCGAATTACGGCGGGTTCGCCTCGCGCGGCTTCCGCGTGGCCGCCCTCATCGACGCCGATCCGGCCATGGCGGGCAAGCCCGTGGCGGGCATGCCGGTGCAGCACACGGACGACCTCGAGCGGATCATCAGCGACAACGGCGTCTCCATCGGCGTCATCGCGACTCCGGCGGGCGCCGCCCAGCAGGTGTGCGACCGGCTCGTGGCCGCGGGTGTCACCTCCATCCTGAACTTCGCGCCGACGGTCCTCTCGGTGCCGGACGGCGTCGACGTGCGCAAGGTCGATCTCTCCATCGAGCTTCAGATCCTCGCCTTCCACGAGCAGCGCAAGGCCGGCGAGGACGCCGCGAGCGACGACGGCGCGCCCGCGCCCGCCGTCGCCAAGGACCACCGCAAGGGACCCGACGGGGACGTCCCCGCCGTGATGCCGGCATGAGTCTCCTCGTCGTAGGCCTCAGTCACCGCAGCGCCCCGGTCAGCGTCCTGGAGCGGGCCGCCCTCACCGTCGGCGCGCAGGCCAAGCTGCTGCACGACACGGTGGCCGCCGAGCCCGCCGCCGAGGCCGCGGTGCTCGCCACCTGCAACCGCATCGAGCTCTACGCGGACGTGGACAAGTTCCACGCGGGCGTCGCCGAGCTGTCCACGCTGCTCGCGCTGCACAGCGGCGTGGGTCTGGAGGAGCTCACCCCCTATCTGTACGTGCACTACGAGGACCGGGCCGTCCACCACCTGTTCTCGGTGGCGTGCGGGCTCGACTCCATGGTCGTGGGCGAGGGGCAGATCCTCGGCCAGATCAAGGACTCGCTCGCGCGGGCGCAGGAGCTGCACACCGCGGGCCGCCTCCTCAACGACCTCTTCCAGCAGGCCCTGCGCGTGGGTAAGCGGGCGCACTCGGAGACCGGCATCGACCGGGCCGGGCAGTCGCTCGTCACCTTCGGCCTCGAACAGCTCGCGGGCCGCGAGTCCGTGACCGCCTGGGCCAAGGGCAAGCGCGCCCTGGTGATCGGCGCGGGCTCCATGTCCTCGCTGGCCGCGGCGACGCTCGCGCGCTCCGGCGTGGACGAGGTCGTCGTCGCCAACCGCACCTTGGAGCGGGCCGAGCGCCTCGCCGCCATCCTCGGGGACGGCGGCACCGGAGTCACCGCCCGCGCTGTCCCGATGGACAGCGTGGCGGAGGAACTTACACGTGCCGACGTGGCCGTGTCCTGCACCGGAGCGACGGGGCTCGTCCTCACCGCGGCCGATGTCACGGCGGCGCTCGCCGGCCGCGCCGGTGCGGACGGCGCGGACGGCGGTGCCGAGCACCGCGCGGACGCGGATGCTCGGGACGTGCGTGCCGGGGAGTCCGTCTGTACCGACGACGACTGCTTGATCGCCCCGGCTCCGGGCCACATGGGTCACTCGGACCACTCCCGTCGCCCAGGCCACCCTGATCACGCGGTTCACACCGACCGCTCAGGCCCCGCCACCGACCGCCCGACGACCCCGGACGGCTGTCCCGTCGGGTCCGAGGTCGGTGACGAGACCGCGTACGAGCAGCACGCCGCGCTCGTCGGCAACAGCCCCGCGGTGGGCGCCGCCGCGGCACGGACGAGCCGCACGGCCCCGGCCCCCCTGGCCTCCGCGGCCCGCGCCGCCGCCCTGCACCTGCTCGACCTCGCCATGCCCCGGGACATCGACGCCGCCGCGCACCGCCTACCGGGCGTGCGGCTCGTCGACATCGAGTCCCTGGCCGACGCCTCCGCCGACGCGCCGATGGCCGCCGACGTGGACGCGGTGCGCACCATCGTGTCCGACGAGGTCGCCGCGTTCGGCGCCGCCCAGCGGGCCGCGCACATCACGCCGACCGTCGTCGCCCTGCGCACGATGGCCGCCGATGTCGTCAGCAGCGAGATGGCCCGGCTCGACGGGCGGCTGCCCGCGCTCGGCGACAAGGAGCGCGCGGAGATCACGCAGACCGTGCGCCGCGTCGTCGACAAGCTGCTGCACGCCCCGACGGTGCGGGTGAAGCAGCTCGCCAGCGAGCCCGGCGGCGCCGGATACGCCGACGCGCTGCGCACCCTCTTCGACCTCGACCCGGAGACGGTCGCCGCCGTCTCCCGGGCCGACCTCCTGAGCAACGCCGGCGGGCGGCTCGGGCAGCACCAGGAGAACGACGAACCCAAGCGAGGCCGCGCATGACCGAGAAGGCACTGCGACTCGGGACCAGGCGCAGCAAGCTGGCCATGGCCCAGTCCGGGCAGGTGGCCCGGAGGGTCACCGAGCTGACGGGGCGCCCCGTCGAGCTTGTGGAGATCACCACGTTCGGCGACGTCTCCCGCGAGCACCTCGCGCAGATCGGCGGCACCGGCGTGTTCGTCACCGCGCTGCGCGACGCGCTGCTCGCCGGCGAGGTCGACTTCGCCGTGCACTCGCTGAAGGACCTGCCCACGGCCCAGCCCGCCGACCTGACGCTCGCGGCGGTGCCGGAGCGCGAGGACCCGCGGGACGCGCTGGTGGCCCGCGACGGGCTGACCTTCGCGGAGCTTCCCGACGGGGCCCGCGTGGGCACGGGCTCGCCGCGCCGCATGGCGCAGCTGAACGCCTACGCCCGCAGCCACGGCTTGTCCATACAGACCGTGCCGATCCGCGGGAACGTCGACACCCGCATCGGATACGTACGCGACGGGAAGCTCGACGCCGTCGTGCTCGCCGCCGCGGGACTCAGCCGCGTCGGCCGGATCGACGAGGTGACCGACTTCCTGTCGGTCGACACCGTTCTGCCCGCCCCCGGCCAGGGGGCACTGGCGATCGAGTGCGCAGCGACCCACGCGTCACTCGCCGCCGCGCTCGCCGAGCTCGACGACCCGTACACGCGGGTCGCCGTGACCGCCGAGCGATCCCTGCTCGCCGCCCTGGAGGCAGGCTGCAGCGCACCCGTGGGTGCGTTGGCCGACCTCCTCACCGACGGGCAGATTGTCAAGGAAATGCGCCTGCGCGGCGTCGTCGGTGCCACCGACGGCTCGACGCTGGTGCAGCTGTCCACCACCGGTCCCGTGCCCGGGACACACGACCAGGCGATGGCACTCGGACGGGAACTCGCCGTCGAGATGCTTGCCAAGGGCGCGGCCGGTCTGATGGGGGAGCGAGCACTTTGAGCCCCACCTCGAACCTTCCCGGCCTTCCCGCACACGGGCACGTCACCTTTCTCGGTGCCGGACCCGGAGATCCGGGACTGCTGACCCTGCGCGCCGTCGAGGCGCTGGCCCGAGCGGATGTGCTGATCGCCGAGCCGGATGTTCTCGATGTCGTTCGTGTGCACGCCCGAGGGGGTGTGGACACACCTCTCCCGCAGGCTGCTGACGGCACGTCAGCGAGCGTCGACGGGCCGTCGGCCTCAGTCGCGGCCAATCTTGTCATGGAGGGCGCGCGGGGCGGCAGGCGGGTCGTGCGTGCGGTGAGCGGCGATCCGGGCCTGGACGCCTACGCCGCGGGCGAGATGCTCGCCTGCGCCGCCGAGGGCATCCCCTTCGAGGTGGTGCCCGGCATCGCCGCCGCGGTCGGGGTGCCCGCGTACGCGGGGGTGCCGCTGCGGGACGCGCAGGGCACCGACGTGCGGTTCGTCGACGCGCGCACCGCCTCCGAGCGCTGCTGGGGGGAGGTCGGCGCGTCCGACGGGACCGTGGTGGTCTCCACGTCCCTGGACTCGGTCGCCGCAGCGGCGGGTGAGCTGGTCTCCGCCGGGCGCAAGCCGGACACCCCGATGACGGTGACGATCGCCGGTACGACGACGCGCCAGCGCACCTGGACCGCGACGCTCGGCACCATCGCGCAGGTCCTCAAGCAGGCCAAGGTGCTGCCGTCGCCGGACGGCGGGCAGCCCGTCATAGCCGTGGTCGGTGAGCGCTCCGCGGCCGCGCAGCGCGACCAGTTGTCGTGGTTCGAGTCGAAGCCGCTCTTCGGGTGGCGGGTCCTCGTACCGCGTACCAAGGAACAGGCCGCCTCGCTCTCCGACCAGCTCCGCTCCTACGGCGCGGTGCCGCACGAGGTGCCGACGATCGCCGTCGAGCCGCCGCGCACCCCGCAGCAGATGGAGCGGGCCGTCAAGGGCCTGGTCACCGGGCGGTACGAGTGGATCGCCTTCACCTCGGTGAACGCCGTCAAGGCGGTGCGGGAGAAGTTCGAGGAGTACGGGCTCGACGCCCGTGCCTTCGCCGGGATCAAGGTCGCCGCGGTGGGGGAGCAGACCGCTGCCGCGCTCGTCGCCTTCGGCGTGAAGCCGGACCTCGTACCGAGCGGGGAGCAGTCCGCCGCCGGTCTCCTGGAGGACTGGCCGCCGTACGACCCGGTCTTCGACCCGATCGACCGGGTGTTCCTGCCGCGCGCCGACATCGCCACGGAGACCCTGGTCGCCGGGCTCATCGACCTGGGCTGGGAGGTCGACGACGTGACGGCCTACCGGACCGTGCGGGCCTCGCCGCCGCCGGCGGAGACCCGGGAGGCCATCAAGGGCGGCGGCTTCGACGCGGTGCTCTTCACCTCGTCGAGCACCGTGCGGAACCTGGTGGGCATCGCGGGCAAGCCGCACAACGTGACCGTGATCGCCTGTATCGGGCCCGCCACCGCGAAGACCGCGGAGGAGCACGGGCTGCGCGTGGACGTCATGGCCCCGGAGCCCTCCGTGCACAGGCTGGCCGAGGCGCTCGCCCAGTTCGGGGCGGCGCGCAGGGCTGCCGCCGTGGAGGCGGGGGAGGTCGTCACCCGGCCCAGTGAGCGGCGTCCGGGGGCCCGGCGGCGGCGGGCCGCGGCGCCGTAGGGTGCCCTCGCGGGGGCGCCCCAGGCCCGCCCCTTTCCCGTAACCAGGGGGCTGCCGCCCCCTGGACCCCCGCTATCGGCGCTCCGCGCCTCGTCCTCGAACGCCGGACGGGCTATCAACTGTGAGGTGGAAGTAGGAGTGAGTACGAACGGGTCGTTCCCGGGTACGCGGCCGCGGCGGCTGCGCACCACCCCCGTCATGCGGCGCATGGTCGCCGAGACCCGGCTGCATCCGGCCGATCTCGTGCTGCCCGCGTTCGTGCGGGAGGGCATCACGGAGCCGGTCGGGATCGGGTCGATGCCGGGGGTGGTGCAGCACACCCGGGACACCCTGAAGAAGGCCGCCGCCGAGGCGGTCGCGGCGGGCGTCAGCGGGATCATGCTGTACGGGGTCCCGGAGGAGTCCAAGAAGGACAACCTCGGCACCGTGGGCACCGACCCGGACGGCATCCTCCAGGTCGCGCTCCGGGACGTGCGGGCGGAGGTCGGTGACGACCTGATCGTCATGTCCGACCTGTGCCTGGACGAGTTCACCGACCACGGGCACTGCGGTGTCCTGGACGCGCGGGGACGGGTCGACAACGACACGACCCTGGAGCGGTACGCGGAGATGGCGCAGGTCCAGGCCGACGCGGGCGCCCACGTGGTGGGGCCGAGCGGCATGATGGACGGCCAGATCGGCGTCATCAGGGACGCGCTCGACCAGACCGGGCACGGGGACGTCGCGGTCCTCGCGTACACGGCGAAGTACGCGTCGGCGTTCTTCGGGCCCTTCCGGGAGGCCGTGGGGTCCTCGCTCAAGGGCGACCGCAAGACGTACCAGCAGGACCCGGCGAACATCAAGGAGTCCCTGCGGGAGCTGGCGCTCGACCTCGAAGAGGGCGCCGACATGGTGATGGTGAAGCCCGCCGGGCCCTATCTCGACATCCTCGCCCGGGTCGCGGACGAGGCGCAGGTGCCCGTGGCCGCGTACCAGGTCTCCGGCGAGTACGCGATGATCGAGGCCGCCGCCGAGCGCGGCTGGATCGACCGGGACCGGACGATCATGGAGTCCCTCGCCGGCATCAAGCGGGCCGGCGCGAGCGTCATCCTCACCTACTGGGCCACCGAAGCGGCGCGCCGGCTGGCGGTGTAGTCGCAGCGGCGGCGGTCACGTCTCAGCAGTCCCCAGCGGTTGGAGTCACTTGACTTCAACCGCTGTTGAGGTCCGAGGGTAGGTGCATCGACCCGATCCCCACGTCCGGGAGGACCAGATGCACGCCGTCGTACTCCATGAGTTCGGGCCCGCCGCCAATCTGCGGTACGAGACCGTGCCCGACCCCGAGCCCGCTCCCGGGCAGGTGCGGATCGCCGTCCGGGCCGCCGGGGTGCACTTCATCGAGACGGTGCTGCGGGCGGGCACCGGAGGGGACCTGGCGCCGCCGCCGCCCGAGCTGCCCGCGATCTTCGGCGGGGAGGTCGCCGGTGTCGTGGACTCGGTCGGCCCCGGAGTGGGGCAGGAGTGGCTGGGGCGGTCCGTGGTGACCGCGCACGGCACCCCCGGCGGCTACGCCGAACTGGCCGTCGCCGACGTCGGCGCGCTGCACCCGGTGCCCGCCGGGCTCGGCTTCGAGGCCGCCGTGGCCATGGTGGTCACCGGCACCACCACCGTCGGCCTCCTCGACATCGCCGCCCTCACCCCCGACGACGTCGTCCTCGTGACGTCGGCGGCGGGCGGGGTGGGGCGGCTCGTCGTGCAGCACGCGCACGGGCTCGGCGCGCGGGTCGTCGGCGCCGCGGGCGGACCGGCCAAGGTCGCCGCCGTGCGCAAGCTGGGTGCCGACGGCGGCCCGGAGGTCGTCGCCGTCGACTACGACGAGGACGGCTGGGACGACGAGGTGCGGGCACGGCTCGGCGGGCGCGGCGTGAGCGTCGTCCTGGACGGCGTGGGCGGCGCGAAGGCGGCGGCCGCGTTCGGACTGCTCGACCACGGCGGCCGGTTCGTGTCCATCGGGTCGGCGTCGCAGCAGGAGTTCGCGCCCGACGAGGAGACCCTGGCGGCGCGCGGCCTCACCTACGTCGACGCCCTGATGCGGCTCATCGGGCGGCCCGACGACCGCCCGGAGCACGAGCGCCGCGCCCTGGCCGCCGCCGCGGCGGGCCGCCTCACCCCCGCCGTCCAGTCCTTCCCGCTGTCCCACGCGGCCGAGGTGCACGCGGCCCTCGAACAGCGGCGGACGACCGGCAAGGTGGTGCTCGTCCCGTGATGCCCTGGCGGCTGACGGCCTGGCTGCCCTACGGCGTCCTGAGCAGCTCGGAGAGGCGGGACAGGCCGTCGGCTCCGTGCCCCTCGGCGACGGCCCGGTCCAGGAGCGGGCGCAGCGACGCGAACAGCAGGTCCTGGACGCCCTGTTCGGCGAACGCCGCCGCCGCGTTGGGCACCGCCGCCTGATTCACCGCCAGGCTGGAGACATCGGTGAGGTGCTGTCCGGAGTCCAGGGCCTCGGCGGTGCCGGGCACCATGCCGTGGGTCATCGCGACGACCCATTCGAGCAGGAGCGGCGCGAACTCCTTCGCGGGCACGCCCGCGCTGCCGATCAGGGCGTAGGCCTGGGAGACCCCGAGGTCCATCCCGTACATGCCGGTCAGCAGGGCGAGGTCCCACAGCGCGGCGAGACCCGCGTCCGTGCCCACCCACTTGGTGTCGGCGAGCGCGGCGAGGGTGTCGCGGTGCGCCGTGTACGCGTCCTCGTCGCCGCTGTAGAGGATGTACGCCTGCGGGCCCGCGATCATCTGCGGTACGGCCATGATGCCGCCGTCGACGTAGGAGATGCCGTGCTCCCGCGCCCAGGCCGCCAACTCCCGTGCCTGGGAGGGCGTGCCGTTGGTGAGGTTCACCAGGGTGCGGCCGCGCAGCTCCTCGGTGAGCGGCGCGAACAGCTCGCGCACGTTGTCGTTGGTCGTCAGGCAGGCGATCACGAGGGGACTCGCGGTGACCGCGGCCCCGGCCGTGTCCGCGGGGGTCGCGCCCTGCGCGGCGAGCGGCCCGGTCTTCGCGGCGCTGCGGTTCCAGACGGTGGTGGGGTGTCCCGCCCTCAGCAGGGCCGCCGCCAGGGCGGTGCCCATCATGCCGAGGCCCAGGACGGAGACGGGGTGCGAGGTGGGCGGAGAGGCAGGGGTGTGAGCGGTGGCGGGCATGGGGGCTCCTGGAGAGGCGCTGGCGAGGACCGGGGTGTTCGGGGGAACACCTCGATCCTCGCCAGGCCCGTCAGGGGCGACAAGTACCGACTATTTTGTGCGGTACTCACCGGCAGGTAAGTGGACCGGGGGTAAGTGGACCCGGGGGATTACCAGCGCAGGGCCAGCGCGCGGGTCGCCTGCCAGTAGGTGACCTGGGCCGAGTCGTCCACGTACACGCCGCCACCGGGCAGCTTCAGGTCCGCGGAGCGGCCCGCGGCGCCGGTCCAGGCGCGGTTGGTGAACGTGACACCGAGATCGTGGGCCTTGTGGCGGTGCGTGCCCGTCGGCGACGACGTGGTGATGCCAGCGTACGCGGACTTCCCGGGCTCCAGCGTGACGACCGCCTGCGGGACGCTGTCGAAGTCGACCGCGGTCGCGGACTGCGCCTCGTCGAAGCGCAGGTACGGCGCGTTGTACGCGTAGCAGGGCTTGCTGCCGGTGTTGGTGGCCTTCAGGAGCAGGTGGTCGGCCGGGCTGCTGACCTTCTTCACGGTCAGCTCGGTGTTCGCCGCGGTGCAGGTGACGGGGGTGACCGGGGCGGGGGCCGCGGCCTGGGCGGCGCCCGCGGAGACCGTGGCGGTCAGGGCCGCGGCGGCCAGGGCGAGGGTCGCGAAGGTGCGGGTGCGGGACGTGCTGCGCATCGTGGTGCCTTTCGGTCTGTCGGTGGTGTGCCGTGGGTCAGTTGAGAGCCGACACGGAGTCGGACTGCCAGTAGGTGACGCGCAGGGAGTCGTCGATGTGCACGCCCTCGGACGGGAGCGTGGAGTCGGCGAAGGCGTCACTGCCCTCGAAGCCGACCTCCAGGCTGTTCACCTGCCGGGTCGCGCCGCCGCTGCCGTCGCCGGCGACCAGGATCGCGGCGGCGTAGCCCTTGGCGCCGGGCTTCAGCGAGGTGACCGCCTGCGGCTTGCTGTCCTCGATCACCGGCGGCACCGACTGGGCGCCCTCGAACTTGAGGACCGGGTGGCCCTCCAGGTCGCACATCTTGGAGCCGGTGTTGGTGACGGTGATCAGCATGTGGTTGAGCGGCCGGGTGACCGGCGTGGCCGTGACGGAGGTGTTGGCGGCGGAGCAAGGGACGCGGTTCTCGGGGGCGCCGGGGTCGTTGTCGGCGTCCTGGTCCGATGCCGCGCCGTCGGAGCCGCCGGAGCCGTCGGAACCGGTGGAGCTGCCGGAGCCGGTGGCGTCCCCCGAGTCCTTGGTGCGCGCCTTGTCCGACGTGGGCTCGGAGCCGCTGCCCGCCTCGCTGCCGCTGTCGACCGCGGTCGGCTTCGACGCGCCCTCGTCCCGTACTCCGTCATCATTGCCCCCGCACGCCGTCAGCGACAGCGCTGCGAGCGCGACGGTGGCGGCGGCGAACATACGGGTGCGCATGAGTGATCCCTCTCGACGGGGTTCGTGAATGTGATGTGCATGACGTACATACGGGGGAGAAGCGCGCCTGTTGGCCGGAGGGCCCGGTCGGCGTGCTTGGATGACCGGAGCTTGTACGCCGCTTCGTCCCATGGACAAGATCGGCCGGGAAGTACGGGACGCTGGAATGGCTGTACTGGCTCTGACCTGGGGAGACGGGTCGCGTCTGGAACGGTCGCACGGGACGGAGGAACGGTGGGGGCAGAAGGATTCGCCGACCTGCTGAAGGAGCTGAAGGAGCGGTCCGGGCTCAGTTACGGGGTGTTGGCCAAGCGGCTGCACATGAGCACGTCGACGCTGCACCGGTACGTCAACGGCAGTGCCGTGCCGGTGGAGTTCGCCCCCGTGGAGCGGTTGGGACGTCTCTGCAAGGCCTCGCCGGAGGAGTTGGTGGAGCTTCACCGGCGGTGGATCGTCGCCGACGCGGGGCGGGGGCGCCGGGAGGGGGGCGCCCCCGCGGAGGCTGGCGTCCCGCCTGAGTTCGGGGAGTTGGAGGGCGGGGGTCCCGGGGGCGGGGGCCTGGCTGCGTCCGGTGGGCCGGAACCAGGGGCTGTGCCCACCCGTCCCCAAGCTCTCGGCTCCGCTCAAGCAGGGGAGACCCCACTCGCCCTGCGGGACGATTGCCCACAGCGACAGCGGCAGCAGGAGCACGAGCCGGAGCCCCAGCCGGGGTGGGAGGTCGCCCCGGAGGCGGAACCCCGGCCGGGGCAGGACGACTTCTCGGAGTCGGAGGCCGGTGGGCCGCTCGTGTCCGACCGGGTGCCGCAGGCCGCGGCGGGGAAGCGGCGGCGGCTCGTGGTGGTCGCCGCGGTGGGGGCCGTGCTCGCGCTGGGGGGTACCGCGCTGGCGCTGCAGTCCACGTCCGGTGACAAGTCCTCCGGAGGTGGCAGGAAGACGTCCGCGGACGTCGGGCCGACCGCCCCGGGCGAGGTCGTCGAGGACGGGAAGCGGAAGCAGAGCCCGTCGGCCAAGGCGTCCCCCGGGCACAAGCCCGAGGGCAAGAAGGACGCCCGCGGCGACGGTGACGACGAAACCGGGGACAAGAAGCCCGGCGGCGAGAAGGGCAGCACCGGCAAGGGCGGCGGCCCCGCGCCCTCCGGGGCGGGCTCGGGCGGCGGAACCGGTGGCGAGAGCCCGGTGTCCGGCGCGGTGCCCCTGACGGTGTCCACGCACCCGTACTTCTGGTACGACCCCTGCGGCAACCCGTACCTCGTCGCCCGGGACCCGAAGCGCCTCTCCCCGCCCCCCAACGAGCAGGACGCCGCCGGCTGGGTGCACGCGAACGGCGCGGTCCCCGCGGGACGGCAGACCGTGAAGCTGGTCGTCCAGGGCACGGGCGCCGAGACCGTCGTCCTGGAGTCGCTCGACATCCGTGTCGTCGGCAGCGGCGCGCCGCTCAAGCGGAACGCCTACGAGATGGGGTACGTCGGCGTCGGCTGCGGCGGCAACGTGCCCAAGCACTCCTTCGACGTGAACCTCGACGCGTCGGTCCCGCGTCTGACCCCCAAGTCCGGGGAGGTCAGCTTCCCGTACAAGGTGAGCGAGAAGGACCCGGCGGCCTTCTACGTCGACGCGGACGTCCGGGCGCACGACGTGAGCTGGTTCCTGGAACTGGAGTGGTCCAGCGGCAAGCGGCACGGCACCGTGCGGATCGACGACTCCGGCAAGCCGTTCCGCACCAGCGGCGGGGACGACAACCCCACGTTCGGCTTCTCGCTCGACAGCAAGAAGTGGATCCCGATCGAGCGCAACCCGGACGGGGGCGTGGAAGTGGTGGAGTGACCCGCGGCCGGTATCCGTCCGCCGTCCGTATCGCGGAATGGCTGTTGTAGGCGGCACCTACGTGCTTACCCTGCCGGGAATCGCGTAGGGAAGGGAACCCGATGACCGTCACCAGCAGCGCCCCCGCCGACGCCCCCACGCCGCCGCTCGCCGCGCGTGCCGCCGCCATCGGGGGTTCGCCGGTACGGGACATGCTCGCGATCACCGCACGGCCCGAGGTCATCAACTTCGCGGGCGGCCTCCCCGCGCCCGAACTCTTCGACGTGCGCAACGTCGCGGCCACCTACCAGGCCGTGTTCGACGAGACGCCCGCACAGGCCATGCAGTACTCGACGACCGAGGGCGATCCCGGTCTGCGTACCGCGCTCGCCGGGCGGTACGCAGACCGGGGCCTCGCCACCGGAGCCGACGAACTCCTCGTCACCACCGGCTCCCAGCAGGGGCTTTCGCTGCTCGCCACCGCGCTCGTCGAACCCGGCGACACGGTGCTCGTGGAGGACCCCTGCTATCTGGCGGCACTTCAGGTCTTCGCCTTCGCGGGCGCGCGGGTCGTGGCCGTGCCCGGGGACGACGACGGCGCCGACCCCGACGCCCTGGACGCGCTCGTCGCCGAGCACCGGCCCAAGCTCTTCTACACCGTGCCCACGTTCCAGAACCCGACCGGCAGGACCATGCCCGGCGACCGCCGGGCCGCGGTCGCCGCCGTCGCCGCGCGCCGCGGTGTGTGGATCGTCGAGGACGACCCTTACGGGGAGCTGCGGTTCGAGGGTGTGCGCGTGCCCTGGATCGCCTCTCACGCCGGTGCCGAGGACCGGACCGCGGTGCTCGGGAGCTTCTCCAAGGTGATGGCGCCGGGGCTGCGGCTCGGGTGGCTGCGGGCGCCGGCCGCCCTGCGGCGGGCCTGCGCCATCGCCAAGCAGGCCGCCGATCTGCACACCCCCACCGTCAACCAGCTCGCCGCCGCGCGGTATCTGGCGGAGTACGACCTGGACGCGCATGTGGCCCGCGTGGCCGGGGTGTACGGGGAGCGGCGGGACGCCATGCTCGCCGGGATCGGCGACGCCCTTCCCGCCGGGTCCTCGTGGTCCCGGCCCGAGGGCGGGATGTTCCTCTGGGTGCGGTTGCCGTCCGGGTACGACGCCACCGCGTTGCTGCCCGGTGTCCTCGCGCACAACGTGGCGTACGTGCCGGGGGCGCCCTTCTATGTGGGGGCGCCGGACCCTGCCAGCCTGCGGCTCTGCTTCGTCACGCAGACGCCCGATGAGATCGGGGAAGGGCTGCGGAGGCTTCGGCTGGGGCTTGGGTGAACAGTTGCCCGGCGGTGAGGGCTGTGCCCACCCGTTCCGCCCCTGGCGGACCAGTTGCCCACAGAGGGGAGCGGGGGCGGGGGAGCGGACCAGTTGCCCACAGGGTGGTAGGCAACTGGTCCGGCCGGTCTACAGGCGCTCGGGGGTGCGGACGCCCAGGAGTTCCATCCCCCGGTGCAAGGTGCGGGCCGTCAACGCCACCAGGAACAGGCGGTTCTCCACGACCTCGGGCGGGTTGTCGGCGCTGAGCACCTGGCACTGGTCGTAGAACGTGGTCAGGTGCGAGGCGAGCTGGTACAGGTACGCGGCCAGCTTGTGCGGGGCGTACTCCTCGGCGGCCTCCGCGACCGTCGCCGCGAACTGGTCCAGGTGCAGGCCGAGGGCCCGCTCCGCCGGGGCCAGGTCGAGCTCGGGGTGCGCGACGGGACGGGCCTCGCCCGCCTTGCGCAGGATGGACTGGATGCGCGCGTAGGCGTACTGGAGGTAGACCGACGTGTCGCCGTTCAGCGAGACCATCTGGTCCAGGTCGAACTTGTAGTCCCGTACCGCCGACGTGGAGAGGTCCGCGTACTTCACGGCGCCGATGCCGACCTGCCGGCCGTTCTCCAGGATCTCGTCCTCGCTCAGGCCCACCTTCTCGGCCTTGGAGCGCACCACGGCCGTCGCCCGGTCGATCGCCTCGTCGAGCAGGTCGATCAGGCGGACCGTCTCGCCCTCGCGGGTCTTGAACGGCTTGCCGTCCTTGCCGAGGACCGTGCCGAAGGCGAGCTGCACCGCCTTGACGTCGCCGGTCAGCCAGCCCGCCCTGCGCGCCGTCTCGAAGACCATCTTGAAGTGCAGGGACTGGCGGGCGTCGACCACGTACAGAAGGGTGTCCGCCTTCACGTTGAAGACGCGGTCGCGGATCGCGGAGAGGTCGGTCGCCGCGTAGCCGAAGCCGCCGTCGGACTTCTGGACGATCAGCGGTACGGGGTTGCCGTCGGGGCCCTTCACGTCGTCGAAGAACACGCACAGCGCGCCCTCGGAGCGGACCGCGACACCCGACTCCTCCAGGAGGCGGCAGGTCTCGGCCAGCATGTCGTTGTAGCCCGACTCGCCGACGATGTCCTCGTCGTGGATCTCCACGTCCAGCTTGTCGAAGACCGAGTAGAAGTAGATCTTCGACTCGTCCACGAACCGCTGCCAGAGCGCGAGCGTCTCCGGGTCACCGGCCTGGAGGTCCACGACCCGGCGCCGGGCGCGGGTCTTGAACTCCTCGTCGGAGTCGAAGAGGACACGGGCGGCCTTGTAGATGCGGTTGAGGTTGGACATCGCCTCCTCACCCGCCTGCCCGTCGGCTCCCTCGCCCGCGGCGGCGCTCGCCTTGTGGTCCAGCTCGTGCGGGTGCTCCAGGAGGTACTGGATGAGCATGCCGAACTGGGTGCCCCAGTCACCGATGTGGTGCCGGTTGACGATCTTCTCGCCGGTGAATTCGAGGATCCGCTTGACGGCGTTGCCGATCACCGAGTTCCGCAGGTGGCCGACGTGCATCTCCTTGGCCACGTTCGGCTGCGCCCAGTCGATCACCGTGGTGCCGGGGTGCTCCGCGAACGGGACGCCGAGGCGGTCGCCGTCGGCGGCGCGGGCGGCGAGCGTCTCCACGATGGCGCGGTCCGTGACCGTGATGTTCAGGAAGCCGGGACCTGACACCTCGACGTCGCGCAGCAGCTCCGGGGCGTCGATCGAGTCGACGACCTCGGTGGCCAGCTCCCGGGGGTTGGCCTTCGCCTTCTTCGCGAGCGCGAGGATGCCGTTGGCCTGGAAGTCCGCTCGGTCGCTGCGTCGCAGCAGCGGATCGGCGGGGGCGGCCTCCGGCAGGGCTGCCGAGAGAGCGTCCGCGAGACGCTGGTGGACGGATGCGCTGAGGGACGTGACCGAGGCCATGTGCTTCCGTTCTCGTAAATGGTGTGCATCAGGGTGAGGGGCAAGTGTCCCATGGGCGGGGACACCGTTTCGCCCCGATAAACGCGCCCGGGTCCGGCCCCCGCCGGGGGCGACCGGGCGCGGCCCCGCGCCGTGCCGGGAGCAACCCCGGGCCGGGTCCCGCCGTCTGGGAGAATGGCTCACGCCAGATTCCCTGAATCCCGAGGAAACAAGAGGACGTGCCGATCGTGGCTCAGAGCACCGATACCACCGACTGGGTCTCCCGCTACGCGGACGAGGTCATCGCCGAGTCGGAGCGTCGTGCCCCGGGCAAACCTGTGGTCGTCGCCTCGGGCCTGTCCCCCTCGGGCCCCATCCACCTGGGCAACCTCCGCGAGGTCATGACCCCGCACCTCGTCGCCGACGAGGTCCGCCGCCGCGGCCACCAGGTCCGGCACCTGATCTCCTGGGACGACTACGACCGGTACCGCAAGGTCCCGGCCGGTGTCCCCGGCGTCGACGAGTCCTGGGCCGAGCACATCGGCAAGCCGCTGACCTCGGTGCCCGCGCCCGCCGGGTCCGCGCACCCGAACTGGGCCGAGCACTTCAAGGCCGCGATGGCCGCCTCGCTCGCCGACCTCGGCGTGGAGTACGACGGGATCAGCCAGACCGAGCAGTACACGTCGGGGACGTACCGCGAGCAGATCCTGCACGCGATGAGGCACCGCGCCGACATCGACGCGATCCTCGACCAGTACCGCACGAAGAAGGACCCGGCCAAGGCCCAGGGCAAGGGCAAGCAGCAGCAGAAGCCGGCCGACGAGGCCGAGCTGGAGGCCGCGGAGGGCTCCGGCGCGGCGGGCGAGGACGACGGCAGCGGCGGCGCCGGTGGCTACTTCCCGTACAAGCCCTACTGCGGGCAGTGCGGCAAGGACCTCACCACCGTCACCTCCTACGACGACGACTCGACGGAGCTGGCCTACACCTGCACGGCCTGCGGTTTCGAGGAGACCGTGCGGCTGAGCGAGTTCGACCGCGGCAAGCTGGTCTGGAAGGTCGACTGGCCGATGCGCTGGGCCTACGAGGGCGTGATCTTCGAGCCCAGCGGCGTGGACCACTCCTCGCCCGGCTCCTCGTTCGTCGTCGGCGGGCAGATCGTCCGGCAGATCTTCGACGGCGTCCAGCCGATCGGGCCCATGTACGCCTTCGTCGGGATCTCCGGCATGGCGAAGATGTCCTCCTCGCGCGGCGGCGTGCCCACGCCCGCCGACGCGCTGAAGATCATGGAAGCGCCGCTGCTCCGCTGGCTGTACGCCCGCCGCAGGCCCAACCAGTCCTTCAAGATCGCCTTCGACCAGGAGATCCAGCGGCTGTACGACGAATGGGACAAGCTCGCCGCGAAGGTCGCCGACGGCTCCGTGCTGCCCGCGGACGCCGCCGCGTACGCGCGCGCCGTCGGCACCGCCGCGGGGCCGCTGCCGACGACCCCGCACCCGCTGCCGTACCGCACCCTCGCCTCCGTCGCGGACATCACCGCGGGCGCCGAGGACCAGACGCTGCGCATCCTGTCCGAGCTGGACCCGGCCGACCCCCTCGCCACCCTGGACGAGGCCCGGCCGCGCCTCGACAGGGCCGAGGCGTGGATCAACACGCACGTCCCCGCCGACCAGCGCACGGTCGTACGGGAGGTCCCCGACACGGAACTGCTCGCGTCCCTCGACGAGGAGGGCCGCGAATCGATCCGGCTGCTCCTTCAGGGCCTCGACTCCCACTGGTCCCTGGACGGCCTGACCCACCTCGTGTACGGCGTCCCGAAGGTCCGCGCCGGCTTCTCCGCCGACGCCGGGCCCAAGGAGCTCCCGCCGGAGATCAAGACCGCCCAGCGGACCTTCTTCGCGCTCCTGTACCACCTGCTCGTGAGCCGCGACACCGGCCCGCGCCTGCCCACGCTGCTCCTCGCCGTGGGGGCGGAGCGGGTGCGCAAGCTGCTCGGTTCCTAGCAGCACCGAGCCGCTGGAACCCCGGAGGGACGGCGCGGGGGCTGTGAGGCCCCCGCGCCGTCCCTCCGGGGTTTCTTCCTTCCGACGCAGATCCGTCAGAACTCTTCTAGGCGCCGCGGTGTCCGCGCACGGCGTGCACGCCCGTGATGGCCGCGGCCATCCAGAAGCACGCACCGGACACGGCTGTCTGCGCCGGTGCCTGGCACACCAGGGCGATCACGCACACGGCGGCACCGAGGACGACTCCTGCGGCTATCGACGGCATGTCACGCCAGATCGACATCGCCGGTCTGCCGGTGACCATCAGAATTCCCACGGACAGAAGCACCAGCAGGGCTCCGCTGTAGATGAGCCACGAGCTGCTCAAAGCCGTTCTCCACTCGTAGAGATGAGATTTCTACTTGCAGTATCCACCGGAGTACTGATCGGGAATGAAAAGACCGGCGGCGAACTTGACCTTGAGGCACCGCTTGGCGTTCTTCGCCTTCAGCGCCGTGGTGGTGATGACCGCGGCGTGCGCGCCCCAGTAGATGTTGAGGCCCGGCGGGAGGAATCCCGAGACGACTCCGGACAGCGCGCCGTTGTTGGCGATCGTCCGGGTATCCTTCTTGTTGAAGTACGCGGTGCCGGTCACGATGCCCCATGTCATCTTGGGGTCGGCGACGACAGGAAATGCGGTGTTGTCGTCGGTCTCGATCTCCTGGACGATTTCCGTGCCATCGAGGCGGTAACTGGTGGGCACGGACTCGCCGTTGGCGTCCTTGGCCCACGGGGCGTCGATGGAGCCGACCGGGACGTGCACCCCTTCGGCGCTCTCCCGGTGCAGCTCGAAGCCGCCCCAGCCGTCCTCGGCGACACCCGTTCCCTGCGGGAGGTCGAGCCGGAAGCGGTGGCTCGTGGGCGCCTTGCCGTCCTTGAGGGTGACCAGCGTCCGGGCACCGCCGTCGGTGGTCGGCTGCACGGCGATGTCGGTGGCGGCTGCGGCGTCGCGGTACACCACGGTGCCCGCTCCCGCCAGGTATGGAAGTCGGCCTCTGATTCAGGCAGGCGCGCTACGCGATGTGCTCGGCGTCCTCGTCGAGTGAGCGCTGGTAGCGGTCGCGGAAGCCGCGCAGGTACGGGCGCAGGGTGCTCTCCGTCAGGGGGCCGCCGGACTGGCCCGTGACGCCGTACAGGTCCATCAGGTACAGGCTGAACTGGCGGGCGTTGGGGTAGTCGCCCATCTCGCTCACGTACTTGCGGAAGGCGTTGAAGTACGCCTCCTCGCGGGTCATGTCGTCCGGGAGGCCCGCGCTCTCCGCTGCGGCGGGCTCGGGCAGGGGCTCCGGCGCCGGCTCCGGGGCGCTCTCGGGAGGCGGAGCCTGTTCCTCGCGCGGGCCCGGGATCAGCGGGGGGTTGGCGAGGGGGCGGGTGCGACCCGGCCCCGCCGGGACGCGGAAGCCCGAGCCGTCGTCGAACGCTTCGGCCCGCGGGTCGTAGCCCGGCTGGATGTTGGCTTGCTGGGCGTGCGTCTGCTGGATGTCGGCTTGCTGGGCGTGCGGCTGCTGCTCGTACGCCCCTTGCGCGCGGGCCTGCTGCTCGTGGGCCCCTTGTGCGTGGGCCTGCTGCTCGTACGCCTGCTGGTCCGCGTACTGCTGCTGCTCGTACGCCAACTGCTCCGCGTAGCCCTGCTCCTGGGCCTGTTCCTCGTACCACTCGTCGTACGGGGCCTCCGGGTCGTACGACACCGGGCCTTCGGCGTACTGCTGCGGCTGCTGCGGGGCCGCGAACCACGGGCTCGCGTGGGCGCCGGGCTGCTGCTCCTCGGGGTGCGGGGGCTCTTCGGGGTGCTGGTGTTCCTCGGGGTGCGGGTGGTCCTCGGGGGCGGGCTCCGGGGCCGGGGCGGGGCGGGGCTCCGGGGACGGGTCCTTGGTGAGGGCCGGGGGCTCGGCCTTCGTCAGTTCCGGCTTGGGCGGGGTCGGGGACGCCTGGGAAACCGGCGGGGCCTGGGGGTCCAGCGACACGGGCGGGAGCAGCGCCGGTTCGATGCCCGCGGCGGCCAGGCCCGCGGGGGCGGTCTCCGCGAGCGGCACCCCGTAGCGGGCCAGCCGCAGCGGCATCAGGGACTCCACCGGGGCCTTGCGGCGCCAGGAGCGGCCGAAGCGGGACCGCAGCCGGGCCTGGTACACCAGGCGCTCCTGCTCCAGCTTGATCACCTGGTCGTAGGAGCGCAGCTCCCACAGCTTCATGCGCCGCCACAGCAGGAACGTCGGCACGGGGGAGAGCAGCCAGCGCGTCATGCGCACGCCCTCCATGTGCTTGTCGGCGGTGATGTCGGCGATGCGGCCGATCGCGTGCCGGGCCGCCTCCACCGCGACCACGAAGAGCACCGGGATGACCGCGTGCATGCCCACGCCCAGCGGGTCCGGCCAGGCCGCGGCGCCGTTGAAGGCGATGGTGGCGGCCGTGAGCAGCCAGGCCGTCTGGCGGAGCAGCGGGAAGGGGATCCTGATCCAGGTCAGCAGGAGGTCGAGCGCCAGCAGGACGCAGATGCCCGCGTCGATGCCGATGGGGAAGACCATCGAGAAGGAGCCGAAGCCCTTCTTCTCGGCCAGCTCGCGCACGGCCGCGTACGACCCCGCGAAGCCGATCCCGGCGATGACGAGCGCACCGAAGACGACGACCCCGATGAGTATCCGGTGCATGCGTGTCAGCTGCATCGCGGCCACCCGCGAACCCCTCCCTGCCTGTGCCTGTACCGGCGCCTGTCCGGTGCCTGTCCGGCGTGTTGCGAGCGACAGCCTGGCACATGTGTGCGCGCACTCGTACGCCGGTACGCCGGAAGCCCGGCCGCAGAGGCGGCCGGGCTCCTGCAACTCGCCTGTGGGAGCGGCGAGTTGATGTGTCGTCGAGAGTGCGGGTCAGCTCTTCGCGTCGTTCTCGGGCGCGGCACCGGACCCCTCGCCGGACCCCTCGCCGGTCTCCTTGGACTCCTTGGAGCCCTTGTCCTTGGAGTCCTCGGGCTTCGAGGAGTCCTTCGAGGAGTCCTTCGAAGAGTCCTTGGTGGCGTCCTTGCCCTCACCGGTCTCCTCGCCGCCCGCGGCCGGGTCCTCGGCGCCGCCCGCCTTGTTGGCGGCGGTGACCGCGGCGACGGCTTCCTTCGCCGCCTTCTGGGCGTCCTTGGCGAGCGCGGCCCCGTCCGGCGACTTGTCGCCCGCGAGCCCGGCGCCGTTGTAGTCGACGGTGACGACGGCGTTCTCCACGCGGGCCACGATCGTCTGCTGCTTGAAGGTGTCCTTGTCCTTCTTGACGTCGTAGCTGACCAGCGTCGCCTGGTCGCCCACGCCCTGCACCGGCGTGGTCTTGACGTCCTTGGCGTCCTTCGCCGCCTGGGCGTCGGTGACCTGCTTGGTGAAGTTCGTCCGGGCGCGCTTGGCGCCCGCGCCGAGCGACTGGTCGGACTCGAAGCGGTTCAGCGAGACGCGCAGCCAGCGGAACTGCGAGCCGTCGACGCCGTTGTTGTCCAGGCTGTCCCAGGTGCAGTTGCCACGCGTGGACACGTCTTCCGACGTGCCCGCCTTGCCGGACTTGTTCTTGGCGGCCGGGACGAGGTCGCCGAGCGTCTCCTTGGAGAGCGCGTCACAGGGCTCGGGGAGCTTGCTGAAGACGGCCTTCTCCACCTCGGCGGGCTTGTCGCCGGAGCCGTCGGCGCCACCCGACGCGGAGGCCGAGGACTCGGCGGCGCCGGAGTCCTTCTTGTCCCCGTCCGATCCGGAGTCGTCGCCGCTGCAGGCGGAGGCGAAGAGGATCACCGGTACGGCGGCCGCGCCCACAAGAACGCGGGTGAGTCGCTGTCGCTGTCGCTGTGCGGGTCGGTGCATGGTTCCTTCACTCAGGTTCACGGTTTCACGGGTTCACTCGGGTTCACGGGTTCACTCGGGTCGCTCGGCGTCCGTGCTGCTCGGCGTCCGTGCTGTTCGATGTCCGTGCTGTTCGATGTCCGTGCCGTTCGATGGGGCCGTTGAGTCACCGTACGCGGTGTGCGCACCGGGTGACCCGGGTTCCCGGCAGCCCGCGGGTGGACGGCGGGGCCGTCAGCCGTCGAACCTGTCGGCGAGTTTTTCGGCCAGTCCGCGCGCGTTGTCCTGCATTTCCTTTGAATCGGGCACCTCGGTGCGGCGGGCCGGCTGCTCGTCGTACTCGACGGTGACGATCACGTTCGACGTGCGGAACACCACAGTCACGGTGCGGTGTCGGGTGGCCGCCGCGGCGGTCGCGAGGGCGTCGTTGATGAAGGCCTCGTCGCCCAGGTCGTCGAGGGTGCGGGGTTCGTAGCCCTCGGGGGTGGACCGGGTGGCCGCGGGGTCGTCCTCGCCGTCGGTGGCGTCCTCGCCGTCGGTGGCGCGGGGGGTGGGGGCGTCGGCCTTGTGGGAGCCGCGGGCACCCCGGGAACCGCGGGAGTCGTCGTCGGCGCGCGCGGGGGAACCGGACTCGCCGCCTTTGCTCTCGTCGCTCTCGCCCTTGTCGCCTGCGGAGTGGCTGTTCGAGTCGCCTGCGGAGGGGCTGTTCGAGTCGCCCGCGGAGGGGCCGTCCGACGCGCCGGGCTCGTCGCTGCCCCCGGGGGTCTCGGAATCCGAAGGTTCCGGAATGCCCGCCTCTGTCAGCTTCGTCCGGTAGTTGTCCTCGGCGCGGGTGTCGTCGCTGACCGTCCCGTCGTACGACACCACGCGCTCGAAGTCGACCAGGAGGTGGTGCGTGGCCTCGGGCGCCTCGATCTTCCAGCGGCAGCCCACGCGCCGGTCGGTGTCGTAGGTGACCGTGGCGGCACCCTCGTAGGCCTTCTCGCGCTGGACCGAGTCCTCGATGTCCGTGATGCCGGGCAGCAGCGAGTCGAGGGAGGAGTGGTCGACCGCGCCGCAGGGCTCGGGCAGGGTGCGGTACTTGCCGGGCTCCGCGACGGCCGTGGCGCTGCCGGACTCGCCCGACTTGCCGTCGTCGCCGTCGGCGGTGCCCGAGCTGCCGGTGCACCCGGCGAGCAGCGCCACGAGGAGCGCGGCGGCGCCCGGTACGTAGACCCTCCGCTGCACCGTGCTGGCTCCTCTCGACGTGGACGGTGGTGGACCGGCCCGGCGGGACGTGCTCCGGGCCCTGCGTCACCGGACCCGTCCGGCCTGGTTATTCGGTTGCCGCCGGCGGACGACCGGTGGACACAATGTGTATCGCACGCGCCGCTGTGGATGCCGGTCCGTTGTCTCATACGTCGACCTTGGCGCCGGTATTTGCGCTTCACGTCTTTTGTTGTTGTACGGGGGAATGAGGAAGTCATGTCGTACGTGGAACTGCCGGGGGCGAACGTGCCCATCCGGATGTGGGCGGACCCGAAGACGGTCGAGGGTGCCGCGATGCAGCAGCTCCGCAACGTCGCCACGCTGCCGTGGATCAAGGGCCTGGCCGTCATGCCGGACGTCCACTTCGGCAAGGGTGCGACGGTGGGCTCGGTCATCGCCATGCGGGGCGCGGTGTGCCCGGCCGCGGTGGGGGTCGACATCGGCTGCGGGATGTCGGCGGTGCGGACGTCGCTGACGGCCGCCGACCTGCCCGACGACCTGTCCCGGCTGCGGTCGCGGATCGAGCAGGCGATTCCGGTGGGGCGGGGGATGCACGAGGACCCCGTCGAGCCGGGGCGCTTCCACGGGGTGGCCGCGGGGGGCTGGGACGACTTCTGGGGGCGGTTCGACGGGGTGGCGGAGGCGGTCAAGTTCCGTCAGGAGCGAGCCGTGAAGCAGATGGGAACGCTCGGATCGGGAAACCACTTCGTCGAGGTCTGCCTTGATCTGAACGATTCCGTCTGGCTCATGCTGCACTCCGGCTCCCGCAACATCGGCAAGGAACTCGCCGACCACCACATCGGCGTCGCCCGCGACCTGCCGCACAACCAGGGTCTGGTGGACCGCGACCTGGCCGTCTTCATCGCGGACACCCCGCAGATGGCGGCGTACCGCAACGACCTGTTCTGGGCGCAGGAGTACGCGAAGCACAACCGCAAGCTCATGATGGAGCTCCTGAAGGACGTGGTCCGCAAGGAGTTCAAGAAGGCCCGGCCGGACTTCGAGCAGGAGATCTCCTGCCACCACAACTACGTGTCCGAGGAGCGGTACGACGGCATGGACCTGCTGGTGACCCGCAAGGGCGCGATCCGCGCGGGGTCCGGCGACCACGGCATCATCCCGGGTTCCATGGGCACCGGCTCGTACATCGTGAAGGGCCTCGGGAACGAGGCGTCCTTCAACTCCGCGTCGCACGGCGCGGGCCGCAGGATGAGCCGCAACGCCGCGAAGAAGCGGTTCTCGACGCGGGACCTGGAGGAGCAGACGCGGGGCGTGGAGTGCCGCAAGGACTCCGGCGTCGTGGACGAGATCCCCGGTGCGTACAAGTCCATCGACAAGGTCATCGACCAGCAGACGGACCTGGTCGAGGTGGTGGCGAAGCTGAAGCAGGTCGTCTGCGTCAAGGGCTGACCGCCGAGTGGTCCGCCCCCGGCCCGGCGGGGGCGGGGGCCTACTCGGAGTGGGTGACCGCGTAGATCATGACGAAGGCGACGATGTGGATGCCGAAGAGGAAGTACGCGAGGTACCACCACACCATGCGTTCGTTCTTCTTCTCCTCGGCCAGGCGGCGGGACTCCTGTTCGTAGGTGAGCCTGGCCAGGGGGTCGGGGGAGTCGGGCGAGCCGCCGGGGGAGCCGGGGTCGTCCGCGGCGTACGTCATCACAGCTCCCGGTGGACCTTCGTGTTGGACGCCTGGGCGCGGGGGCGGACCACGAGGAGGTCGACGTTGACGTGCGGCGGGCGGGTGACCGCCCAGGTGATGGTGTCCGCCACGTCGTCAGCGGTGAGCGGCTCGGCCACGCCCGCGTAGACCTTCGCGGCCTTCTCCTCGTCGCCGCCGAACCGCGTCAGCGCGAAACCTTCCGTCCTGACCATGCCGGGGGCGATCTCGATCACCCGCACCGGGGTGCCGACGATCTCCAGACGGAGGGTCTCGGCGAGCACGTGCTCGGCGTGCTTGGCCGCGACGTATCCGGCGCCGCCCTCGTACGTGCCGTGGCCCGCCGTCGAGGACACCACGACCACGGTGCCGTCGCCGCTCGCGGTGAGCGCGGGGAGCAGGGCCTGGGTGACGTTCAGGGTGCCGATGACGTTCGTCTCGTACATCCGGCGCCAGTCCTCGGGGTCGCCCGTCGCGACCGGGTCGGCGCCGAGCGCGCCGCCCGCGTTGTTCACGAGGACCGCCACCTTGCGGAAGGCCGTCGCGAACGTGTCGACGGCCGCACGGTCGGTGACGTCGAGGGCGTACGCCGTCGCGTCGTGGCCCGCTGCCGTCAGCTCGGCGGCCAGGGCCTCGATGCGGTCCTTGCGGCGGGCCGTGAGCACCACCCGGTGACCGGCCGCAGCGAGGCCGCGTGCGGTGGCCGCGCCGATGCCGCCGCTGGCACCGGTGACGATCGCGATGCCGGGCTTGCGGGGCGTTTCGGCGGCTGCCATGCGGGCTCCCTGGAGTTCGAGTTGGGGCTCGGGTGCTGAGTTCGGGCGCTGAACCGGCCCGGTCAGCAGGCGCTGAGCCGGTCCGGTCAGCATAGGCGGGCGGGCGCCCTGGCCTCACGGGGAGTCGGGCCTCCTCAGTTGCCGCGCGGGGCGTACATGATCACGGCCATGCCCGCGAGGCAGATCAGCGCCCCCGTGACGTCCCAGCGGTCGGGCCGGTAGCCGTCCGCGACCGCGCCCCAGGCGAGCGAACCGGCCACGAAGACCCCGCCGTACGCGGCCAGGATCCGGCCGAACTCGGCGTCGGGCTGAAGGGTGGCGACGAAGCCGTAGGCGCCGAGCGCGAGCACTCCGGCGCCGATCCACAGCCAGCCGCGGTGCTCGCGCACGCCCTGCCAGACCAGCCAGGCGCCCCCGATCTCGAAGAGGGCGGCGACGACGAAGAGTGCTGCGGAGCGGGCGATCGGCATGGTCATCAGGGTGGCATGCGGGGTTCCGGAGGGTCCGGACCGGCGCCGAGGCCGCCGGGGCCGGGGCCGGGGCCGACGTGGCCCATCACGGGCGCGTCGCCATGACCCGCGGCCTCGCGGCGGTCTCGCTGACGCCGGAGAACCACGGGCCCGACGACGTCCCCGGTGCCACGGTCCGGCTCGTCTGGTCCGTGCCCCTGGAGGACGGCGAGCGCCTGCCGGGCACCTGTGTACGGCCGGGCCCGCGGGCCGTGCTGTGCCGCACGGAAGCGCTGCCCGCGGGCGGGCAGGGGGAGCGGCTGCACCTCGCCGTGCGGCTGCGGGGCGCGCCGCGCGAGGTCACCGTGACCGTGGGCACCGTCTGGAACGGCGGTGCCGCCGGCTACTCCTGTGTCAGGTCGATCCGCCAGTCGTTGCACCGCATCCAGTGGCCCTTCGGATACTCCATGTCCTCCTCGCCGAGCAGGACGAAGCCCGCCTTGCGGCACACCCCGTTGGAGGCGGCGTTCTCCACGGAGGGGAACGCGTGCAGATGGCGGCGCGCCTGCGTGCCGCGGGCCTCGGCCACCACCAGGCGCACCGCCGCGGCCGCGATCCCCTGGCCCTGGAACTCGGGCAGCACGCCCCATCCGGCCTCCCAGACGTCCTCCCCCCGGTGGGCGGTCTCCCAGAAGCCGACGATCCCGGCCGGCTTCCCCTCGGGGCCCGTCGCGATCCGGAACATCCAGCCGCTGCGGCTGCCTTCGAGTCCCACATAACGCCGGTGCCGGTCGAGGAGCTTCTCGTCGGACTCGGGGCCGCCCAGGTGCGCGGTCATCTCGGGTGCGTTGTGCCGTACGAGCAGGTCGAAGTCGCCCTCGGACCAGGGCGTGAGCCGGATGTCCGGTGCTGGTGATCTCTCCATTCCCTCACGGTAGGCGGAGGGTCTGACAATCGGTCCCGGCCGCCGCCTCACGCCGCCGCGTAGGCCGTCGGCGGCACCCCGACCGTCGCCGTGAAGTCCCGTACGAGATGGGCCTGGTCGGCGTACCCGAGGCTCGCCGCGAGGGCCGCCCAGTCGACGCCCGCGGTCGACTCCGCCCGCTCCAGGGCCTCGTGGATCCGGTAGCGCAGGATCACCCACTTCGGGCTGACGCCCACGTACGCGGAGAAGAGGCGTTGCAGCGACCGCACCGACAGGCCCGCCTGACGCGCCAGGTCGCCGACCCGGCGGAGCGTCCGGTCGGCGCGGACGCGGGCGGCGAGCTCCATGGCGAGGTCGGCCTGCGGGTCGGGGGCGGGGCCGTGCCGCAGCAGGAAGGTGTCGAGGGCGGCCACGCGCGCGTGCTCGTCGTCGGGCCCGAGGACGGCTTCCGCGGTACCGGCCCCGGGCTTCGCCTCGGACACGGGCGACGCCTCGTGCTTCCCCCTGGTCACGGGCGGCGGCCACACGTCCCCCACCGGCACCTGCCGCCCCGTCAGCTCCGCCACCGCGAGGCCCGGGGCGAACGTGCGGAAGCCGCCGGGCCGGAACTGCGCCCCGCACACCCGCCCGCGCCCGCGGAGCTCCTTGCGGAACAGTCCGAGGACGACGCCCGCCACCTCCCCGAACGGCGGCTGCCCCGGCAGCCGCTGGAAGACGACGTTCACGGACGGGTGGGGCACCACGTGGGACACGTAGGGCTCCGTGAGGTCCCAGTCGATCAGCCAGTAGTGCTCCAGGTAGGGGCGGAGCGGCTCGGCGGGGGCGTGCCGCCGGAAACGTACGCGGGTCAGCAGTCCGGAGGCGTCCACGATGCCCCGGGTGTCGCGGCGGGGGTCGGCAGGCATGGCGCGATGGTAGGACGGGGGTGACGGAAGTACGACGAGTGGCGGGGGCCGCGCCGGGCGGTGGCTGTCGCGTTTGTTCAGGACGGCTGTCGCGTTTGTTCAAGACGGGCCGTGCCCCCGCTGCCTACGGTCGTGCCATGAACAGCACCCACACGACCGGTGACCTCCTCGCCGTCGCCGCGGCCCATGCCCTCCCGGTGGTCAGGGGCATCCCGGAGGATCGTCTCGCCGCTCCCACGCCGTGCGCCGAGTACGACGTACGGGACCTGATGAACCACCTCTTCCACGTCGTCGTGCAGTTCCAGGAACTCGCGGCCAAGCGGAACGCCGACTTCGGCGGTGCGACGCCCGATCGTCTCGGCCGGGGTGCCGACTGGCGGGAGCGGTTCGCGGCGGAGACGGAGAAGCTGGTGACCGCCTGGTCGGCGCCCGGTGCCGACGAGGGCCGCACCGGCGCGATGGACATGCCCGCCAGGACGGTCGGCGCGATGGTGCTCCTCGACCTGACGGTGCACGCGTGGGATCTGGCGCGGGCCACCGGCCAGGAGTACGCGGCCGGTGCGGGGGCCGGTACGGGCGAGGTCGTCGGCGCCCTGCGGGCGGCGGTCGCCGAGCTGGCGCCCACGGCCCGCTCCATGGGCGTCTTCGGGGAGCCGGTGCCGGTGCCCGCCGGGGCGACGGAGTTCGAGCGGCTGCTCGCGGAGACGGGGCGGGACCCGTACGCGCACTGAGCACGGAGCGTCGGCACGCGTGTGCGTGACGTCGGCACTCGTACGCGTACGGGAATGAACGGGCCGCGCGTACGGAACGAACAGGCCACGTACGGAACGAACAGGCCACGTACGGAATGAACGTGCCCGCGTACGGAACGAACGGGCCGCGAGGGGAACGAACGGGCCGCGGGCAGCTCACGTCACGCCCCCGCCCGCAGCGCCTCCACCGCGATGCGGGCCGTCGTGCCGATGACGGCGTCCGCGGGCGGCAGGGTGGCGGCGGTGCGGGCGGCGCGGGTGAAGACGGCGACGGCGTAGCGGCCGCCGTCGGGGTATTCGACGACGCCCACTTCGTTGCGCAGCGTCGGCAGGCTGCCGGTCTTCCCCGCGACGTGCACGTCGTCGAAGGGGAAGCCCGCGGCCAGGCGGTGCGGCCACACCTGGAGGCCGAGGACGCGGCGCATCGCAGCGCCGTGCTCGGGAGTGCAGGCCTCGTCCCGCCACAGGGCGCGGAGCAGCCGGGTCATGTCGCGGGCGGTGCTGTGGTTGGAGCGGGCCGGGTCGAGGGCGCGGAGGCGGGCGATGACGTAGGGGTCGGTGAGCGCCTGGGCGCCGCCGGGCCCCGCGTCCTCGCGCATGGACTCGAACATCGCCCGGAAGGTGTGCAGGGCGCGGGTGCGGGTGAGGCCGAGGCGGGCGGTGGTGGCGTTCACGGCGTCGAGGCCGACGCGGCTCAGGCAGAGCTCGGCGGCGGTGTTGTCGCTGACGGCGATCATCAGGTACGCCGCGTCGCGCAGGGACATCCGGACGGGGTCGAGCATCGCGGAGAGCCCGGTGGGCCCGGAGGCGCGCCCGTCGGGCGGGCACTCGACCTGCTCGGTGAGGTCGAGGAGCCCGGCGGCGGCCTGCTCGTACAGCGTGATGAGGACGCACAGCTTGTGGACGCTCGCGGTGACGACGGGGTGGTCGGCGCCGGTGCCGAGTTCGGCGCCGGAGTCGATGTCGAGGGCGTGCAGCCGGCCCGTGACGCCGGCCTCGGCGAAGGCTTCCTTCAGGCGCGTGGGGGTGTTGGTCACAGCCAGTACTCCGCGGTCGGGCGCAGATGGAGCGGGCGCGGGGGCGCGTCGGCGGTCACGGCGGCGGTGCTGTGCAGGGCCTGGGTGACCGCCTGCGCGAAGGTGCTCACGGCGGTGTCGCCGCGCCCCTTGGGCCAGGCGACGGAGTGCCGCCAGGCGAGCGGGGCTCCCGCGAGGGGACGCCAGACGAGGTCGGGGTCCTCGTCCGCGGCGGGTGCGGGGTGGGCGTCCCTCGGGCCGAAGGCGACGGCGTGCGAGGACAGGATGAGGCCGCGGACGAAGCTGGCACCCTGGCCGTGCCGGACGGCCGCCGGGGCGTAGCCGTCGCGGGCGCAGGTGGTGAGGAGGTCGTCGTGCAGGGCCGGGGCGGCGCTGCGGTGGAAGAGGACCAGGTCGTAGCCGGTGAGCGCGGTGAGCGGCACTTCGGTGAGGGCGGCGGCGGGGGCGTCGCGGGGCAGCAGGACGCCCATCTCGCGGCGCAGTACGGGGCCGAGTTCGAGGCCGGTGACGTCGCAGGGGTGGTGGATGAGGCCGACGTCGAGGTCGTGGGCGGCGAGCTGGGTGAGCTGCTGGGCGGTGGTCAGTTCGCGCAGTTCCAGTTCGACGCCCGTGCGGTGGGCGCGGAAGCCGTCGAGGAGGGCGGCGACGGTCTCGCCGGCGATGTCCGGGGGGAGCGCCGCGCGCAGCAGTCCGCTCTCACCGTCCCGGATGCGGCGGGCGGTGGCGAGGAGCGCCTCGGACCGGCCGAGCAGTTCGCGGGCGTCGTCGAGGAGGAGGGTGCCTGCCTTGGTGATGGTGACCTGTCGGCTCGTGCGTTCGAAGAGGCGTACGCCGAGGTGGCGTTCCAGGCCCTTGATGCGCTGGGACAGGGGTGGCTGCGCCATGCCGAGACGCTCGGCGGCCCGACCGAAATGTGACTCTTCTGCAACAGCCACAAAGCACTCCAAGTGCCTTACCAGGTCCACGAGCAGGAACGATATCGCAGATTGATCGATCGATAGCTGATATCGAACTTGGACATACGGGGTGGAGTGCTGTTCTGTTCGGCGCATGAACACGACCGTCCGCCGCACCGCCGTCTTCTGCGGTGTCCTCGTCCTGGCCCTGCTGATACGCGCGACCTGGGTGCAGTTCGTGCGGGGCGACGCCCTCGCCGAGCACGACATGAACCGGCGCGTGAAGATCGACACCTTCGCCCAGCCGCGGGGCGACATCATCGTCGGCGGCCGGTCGATCACCGGTTCCGTGCCGACGCCGGGCTCGGACTTCAAGTACAAGCGGGTCTACAAGGACGGTCCGATGTACGCGCCGGTCACCGGCTACTTCTCGCAGAGCCAGGGGAAGACCTTCCTGGAGGGCGTGCACGACGACCTGCTCAGCGGCAAGGACAGGCGGTTGCTCGGCTCCCCGCTCGACACGCTGACCGGGGAGCGCCCGGCGGGCGGCGACGTGATCACCACCATCGACCCGAAGGCGCAGCGCGCGGCGTACAAGGGCCTGACGGATCTGAACGCCAAGGGGGCGGTGGTCGCCCTCGATCCGCGCTCCGGCCGCATCCTCGCGATGGCGAGCACGCCCTCGTACGACCCGTCGGTGTTCGCCGGGATCTTCAACAAGGACGGCAAGGCGTTCAAGAAGCTGGACGAGGACAAGCGCAAGCCGCTGAACAGCCGGGCGTTCCGCGAGACGTACCCGCCGGGTTCGACATTCAAGATCCTCACGGCGGCCGCGGCCCTGGAGCACGGCGCGGTCACCGACATCGACGCCCGGTCGAAGGCGCGGGCGCCCTACCGGCTGCCGCTCAGCTCGACGACGATCGGCAACGTGGTGCCGGACTCCATGTGCGACAAGGTCTCCCTGAAGACCGCGATGCAGTGGTCGTGCAACAACGTCTTCCTGGACGCCGCCCTGAGGACCGGCAAGGACGGCATGCGGGAGACGGCCGAGAAGTTCGGCTTCAACGAGGAGCAGTTCATGCCGGTGCGTACGGCGGCGAGCGTGTACCCCGAGAAGCTGGACAAGCCGCAGACGGCGCTGACCGGCATGGGCCAGGGCAGCGTCACCACCACCCCGTTCCAGATGGCCATGGTCACCGCGGGCCTCGCCAACGACGGCAAGGTGATGCAGCCGTACCTGGTCAAGGAGTTGCGGGGGTCCGACCTTTCGACGGTGGCGAAGACGGAGCCGAAGGAGCTGAGCCGGGCCGTCTCGGAGTCCACCGCGCGCAAGGTCCAGGAGATGATGGAGCACACGGTGACCGACGGCACCGGCGACAAGGTGGCCATCGAGGGCGTCACGGTCGGCGGCAAGCCCGGCACCGCGCAGCACGGCGCGAACGTACGCGACGAGCGCCCGTACGCGTGGTTCGTCTCCTACGCCAAGAAGTCCGACGGCACCTCGCCGGTGGCGGTCGCCGTCCTGGTCGACCCGCAGGACATGGACATCTCCCGCTCGGAGATCGCGGGCGGCAAGCTGGGCGCGCCGATCGCGAAGGCGGTGATGGAGGCGGTCCTCAAGCGGTGAGCGGGACGGGGCGCGGCCCCAGGGGACCTAGGGGGCCTAGGGGGCCTAGGGCCACACCAGGCAGTAGGCCTGGTGCCCCGCGTCGTGCAGGCGGTGGCTGAAGTCCTGCCACTCGTGCAGGAGTTGGTAGACGTTGAAGGCGTCCCGGGGGCCGCCGCGGTCCGGGACCGTCGACCAGATGAAGGCCGCCGCGCCCACCGACTCCTCGCCGATGCCGCGCAGCGGGTCGACGACCGTCATGGGGAGCTTGACGACGGCGTAGTCGGGGTGCAGGACGACCAGCTCCAGCGGGGGGACCTTGTGCAGGGGTATGCCCTCGATGCCGGTGAGGACCATCGCGGCCATCGTCTCCGGCTTGATCTTGGTGAACATGCCGCCCATGCCCAGCTCGTCGCCGCCGAGCTCCTCGGGGCGCATCGAGATGGGGACCCGGGCAGCCGTGGCGCCGTCGGGGGCGCCGAAGTATTTGTAGGTCACCCCCACCCCACCGCTCCTGTTTCCCGACCGGTCACGCTCCACCCTGTCCGGCGTCCGCTGCTCGGGGGCCGGTGCCGCCTGCGCCTCTCGCCGGTGCTTGCCCCGCCGGGCACGCCGGGGGCCCAGGCCGTCGGTCCCCTCGCCCAGTCCGCCACCGCGCTGCATATCTCCACCCGACTGCTTTTCTAAGGCGCGTGGACCCTGCCGCGCAACCCGATCATCGTGTCAGTGACCTCCCCCACGGTCACCCGCCGAAACGTGGGGCGAAACACCAGTCCACAGGATTTCCCCAGCCGCCGCCCCCTGGCTGGGGCGACAGCGCGGAAAGCCGCCGTCCGGGAGGCCCGATCACGATGTCCGGACCCTCTGACACCATGGTTCATGTGAGCTTCCCGTATAGCGCCCCAGTTTCGCAGACTCTTTTCGACCGTGCGGCGGCCGTGACGCCCGGCGGTGTGAACTCGCCCGTGCGTGCCTTCCGCGCGGTGGGCGGTACGCCCCGTTTCATGGTGTCCGGTACCGGTCCGTACCTGACGGATGCCGATGGACGCGAGTACGTAGACCTCGTGTGTTCCTGGGGACCCATGATCCTCGGGCACTCCCACCCCGAGGTGATCGCGGCCGTCCAGGAGGCCGTCGCCCGCGGCACCTCCTTCGGCACGCCCGGCGAGGGCGAGGTCGCCCTGGCCGAGGAGATCGTCGACCGGATCGCCCCGGTCGAGCAGGTCCGGCTCGTCTCCAGCGGCACCGAGGCGACGATGTCCGCCATCCGGCTCGCCCGCGGGTTCACGGGCCGGGCCAAGGTCGTCAAGTTCGCCGGCTGCTACCACGGGCACGTGGACGCCCTGCTCGCCGCCGCCGGGTCGGGCGTCGCGACCTTCGGCCTGCCCGACACGCCGGGCGTCACGGGCGCCCAGGCGGGCGACACCATCGTCCTTCCGTACAACGACCTGGAGGCCGTGCACGAGGCCTTCCACACCTTCCCCGGCGAGATCGCCTGCGTGATCACGGAGGCGGCGCCCGGGAACATGGGCGTGGTGCCGCCCCGGCCCGGTTTCAACGAAGGCCTCAAGGCGGCGTGTGCGAAGAACGGCGCGCTGTTCATTTCCGATGAGGTCATGACGGGATTCAGGACCAGCAAGGCCGGTTGGTTCGGTGTCGACGGGGTCGCCCCCGACCTCATGACGTTCGGGAAGGTCATGGGCGGTGGATTTCCCGCCGCCGCATTCGGTGGCCGCGCCGATGTGATGGCGCATCTCGCGCCGGTGGGCCCCGTTTATCAGGCGGGCACGCTGTCCGGGAATCCGGTCGCGACGGCCGCCGGGCTCGCGCAGTTGCGCCTCCTCGACGACGCCGCGTACGAGAAGGTCGACGCCGTCTCGCTCGAACTGCGCGGACTCGTGAGCGACGCACTGCGCAAGGAGGGCGTGGCGCACCGGGTGCAGAACGCCGCCAATATGTTCACCGTGTTCTTCACGGACCGCGAGGTGCGCAATTACGAGGACGCCAAGGGGCAGGAGACTTTCCGCTTCACCGCGTTCTTCCACTCGATGCTGTCGCAGGGCGTGTATCTGCCGCCCTCGGCCTTCGAGTCCTGGTTCGTCTCCACCGCCCATGACGAGCGTGCCGTCGAGCGTGTCGCGGCCGCCCTTCCGGCCGCCGCCCGCGCGGCCGCCGAAGCCACGAACTCCCCGGAGGCCTCCGTATGACCGCGGCCGGCAAGCGCGACCAAGAGCTGACCGTCGTCCACCTCATGCGCCACGGCGAGGTGCACAACCCCGACGGGATCCTGTACGGGCGGCTCGACGGCTACCACCTCTCCGACCTGGGCCGGAAGATGGCCGACCGGGTCGCCGAGCACCTGTCGTCGCGCGACATCACGCATGTCGTGGCGTCGCCGCTCGACCGGGCCCAGGAGACGGCGACGCCCATCGCCAAGGCGCACGGCCTCGACCTCGCCACCGACGGGCGCCTGATCGAGGCGGAGAACGTCTTCGAGGGCAAGACCTTCGGCGTCGGCGACGGCGCCCTGAAGAACCCGGACAACTGGAAGCACCTGGTCAACCCCTTCAAGCCGTCCTGGGGCGAGCCGTACATCGACCAGGTCGTGCGGATGATGGGCGCGCTCGACGCCGCCCGGGACGCCGCCCGCGGGCACGAGGCCGTGTGCGTCAGCCACCAGCTGCCGATCTGGATCGTGCGCAGCTATGTGGAGAAGCGCCGGCTGTGGCACGACCCGCGCAAGCGGCAGTGCACGCTCGCCTCCCTGACGTCCTTCACCTATCGCGGCGACAAGATCGTGTCCGTGGGTTACTCGGAACCTGCCCGAAATCTTGTCCCCAAGCACCTTCTCGCGGGCGCCAAACCGGTCAAGGGAAAGAGCAAGGCTTTTGGTGCCTGAGTCCGCAGTCGGTCCGGTCTGACTTTCCGTAGCGTCCCGGTCACCGAAGGGCGGGTCGTCCCGGTCACCGAAGGGCGGGTTTTTCTCGCGTAAGGCGGGCGCTTCTCCCATAACACGGGAGAGGCGCCCGCCTTTTCGTGTCCTGTTCGTGTCCTGTGCACCCGCTGTGTGCGCCCGGTAATGGCGCGGACACCCTATGGCGTCGAATGTCTCCCCTCTGTAATAAGCCCCATATCTCCATGCCTTCTCGGAACCCCGGCCCACCCCGCACCCTCTAAGGAGTTGTCCTTCCGCCGGGAAGGACCGAAGGCACGACGAATGGGGTTGGAATGCGCGACGACAGCCGCACGGATATGGGCGACGGAGCGCCCGCGACCGGCCGGGCTGCTCTCAGTCGCCGGGGTGCCATCGGCCTGGGGGTCGGCGCCGCGGCCGCCTTCGGCCTGACCGCCTGCGGCTCCGGTTCCGGGGACTCCGGATCCGGTGCGGACCAGGCGGGCGCCGGAAAGCCGGGCAAGCCGAGCCGTCCCGCGAAGCCGATCGGCGACGGTTCCACGGCCTACACGGGCAAGCAGCCGAACCAGCCCGAGAAGCCGCGCCCCCTGGAGCCGGGCGAGACGCCGCCGCAGTTCGTCGTGTTCTCCTGGGACGGCGCGGGCGAGGTCGGCAACGGCCTGTTCCCGCGCTTCCTGAAGCTCGCCGAGGAGCACGACGCGCGGATGACGTTCTTCCTCTCCGGGCTCTATCTGCTCCCCGAGTCCAAGAAGCGGCTCTACCGGCCGCCGAACAACAGCGTGGGCGCCTCCGACATCGGCTACCTCACGGACGACCACATCAAGGCCACCCTCAAGTACGTGCGCCAGGCATGGCTGGAAGGCCATGAGATAGGCACCCACTTCAACGGGCACTTCTGCGCCGGCACCGGCACCGTCGGCAACTGGACGCCCGCCCAGTGGCAGTCCGAGATCGACCAGGCCAAGTCCTTCGTGACGAAGTGGCGCACGAACACCGGCTGGAACGACCTGCCGCCGCTGCCCTTCGACTACGAGAAGGAACTCGTCGGCGGCCGCACGCCCTGCCTCCTCGGCCAGGACAACCTGCTGCCGACGGCCAAGAAGCTCGGCTGGCGCTACGACGCCTCCTCGCCCGGCGGCCGCCAGATGTGGCCCGACAAGAAGATGGGCGTCTGGGACCTGCCGCTGCAGCAGATACCGTTCCCGGGCCACTCCTTCGAGGTCCTGTCGATGGACTACAACATCCTCGCCAACCAGTCGAAGAACTCCACGAAGGCCCCGGCGCACAACTACCCGGGCTGGCGCAAGCAGGCCACCGAGGCCTACCTCGCGGGCTTCAAGCGCGCCTACGAGACCAACCGCGCCCCCTTCTACATCGGCAACCACTTCGAGCAGTGGAACGGCGGCATCTACATGGACGCCGTCGAGGAGGCCCTGAAGGGCATGGCCGGCAAGAAGGACGTGCGCCTGGTCTCCTTCCGGCAGTTCGTGGACTGGCTCGACGTGCAGAAGCCCGAGGTCCTCGCCAAGCTGCGCGGCCTCCAGGTCGGACAGCAGCCGACCGGCGGCTGGAAGACCTTCCTCGGGAGCGCCTCGTCCGACAGCCGCACGGACGCCGAGAAGGGCTGAGTCCGGACGCCGAGAAGGGCTGAGCCCGGACACCGCGAGGGCTGAGTCCGGACGTCGAGAAGGGCTGGGCCCGGCCGGGAACGGCTACTGCGGGGGGCGTCGAAGATCCCCGAAACGGGCATGCGAAACTTTTCACATGAGTGCCGCCTGCCGCGCCCCCCGCAGCCCGAACCGCAGCCTCCGCCGAAGCGACCGCAGCCGTCGAGGTCGGGCGACACTGCTTGCGGCAGGCGCCGCGGCCCTCGCGCTGACGCTCTCCGCGTGCGGCTCGGGCGGTACGTCCGGCGGCTCCGGCAAGACCAACTTCATCACCAGCAAGGACGGCATCTCCACCGCCGAGAAGGGCGACCGGCACGACGCGCCCGCCATCGACGGCGAGACGCTCGACGGTGAGAAGCTGAGCATCGACGACTACAAGGGCAAGGTCGTCGTCCTGAACGTCTGGGGCTCGTGGTGCCCGCCGTGCCGGGCGGAGGCGCCGAACTTCAAGAAGGTCTCGGCCGCCACCAAGGACGACGTGCAGTTCGTCGGCATCAACGCCCGCGACCCGGAGAAGGGCCCGGCGATCTCCTTCGAGAAGGACTACGGGATCGGCTACCCGAGCCTGTACGACCCGATGGGCAGGCTGATGCTGCGCTTCCCCAAGGGCACGCTGAACCCGCAGTTCATCCCGTCCACCGTCGTCATCGACCGGGACGGGAAGATCGCGGCGCGCTCCCAGCAGCCCCTCAACGAGGAGAAGCTGCGCAAGATGGTCGACCCCCTGATCGCGGAGAAGTGATCACGTGTCCGCCCTTCTGACCGCGGTCGTCTCCGACCCCGCCGTCGCGCACGCCACCACGCTCGCCGCGCAGCCGGGCGAGATGAACCAGACCGTGTACAGCGGCACCCTCGCCCTCGCTCTGCCGATCGCGCTGCTCGGCGGCCTCGTCTCCTTCTTCTCGCCCTGCGTGCTGCCGCTCGTGCCCGGCTACCTCAGCTATGTCACCGGCGTCAGCGGCACCGACCTCGCCGAGGCCCGGCGCGGCCGGATGGTCGCGGGCGCCGGGCTCTTCGTCCTCGGCTTCACCGTCGTCTTCGTCTCCACCGGTGCTCTGTTCGGGTACTTCGGCCAGAACCTCCAGGACCACCAGAGCGTCATCAACAAGGTTCTCGGCGTCCTGATGGTCGCGCTCGGTCTGTTCTTCATGGGGCTGATGCCCTGGCTCTCGCAGCGCGAGTTCCGCTTCCACAAGAAGCCCGCGACCGGGCTCGTGGGGGCGCCGCTGATCGGTGCGCTCTTCGCCGTCGGCTGGGCGCCGTGCGTGGGCCCGACGCTCGCGTCCGTCAACGTGCTGGCACTCGACCAGGCGACCGCCGGGCGCGGCGCCGTACTGAACGTCGCGTACTGTCTGGGACTCGGACTGCCGTTCATCTTCGCCGCGGTCGCCTTCCGCAAGGCGCTCGGCGCCTTCGGGTGGGTCAAGCGCCACTACGTATGGGTGATGCGTATCGGCGGCGTGATGATGATCGCGACCGGCCTGCTGATGCTGACGGGTGTCTGGGAGGGCATCGTGCAGGAGATGCAAGTCTGGTCCAGGGGCTTCACGGTGGGGATCTGATCCATGAGCAACACCACGACCGACACCGGCACCGACGCGCGGGCCGCGGGCCCCGAAGCCCCGGACGACCTCGGCGCCGCGGGCGCGCAGCTCTCCACGGCTCCCCTCGACGAGACCGCGGCGGCACCGGGCAGCGGTGGGCCGGGCGTCGCGGGAATGGGCGTCATCGGCTGGATCCGCTGGTTCTGGCGGCAGCTCACCTCCATGCGGGTCGCGCTCCTGCTGCTCCTGCTGCTCTCGCTCGGCGCGATCCCCGGCTCGCTGATCCCGCAGCAGGGCACCGACGAGCTGAAGGTCCAGAGCTTCAAGGACACCCACACCACGCTGGGTCCGCTCTACGACAAGCTCGGCCTCTTCCACGTCTACAGCTCGGTGTGGTTCTCCGCGATCTACATCCTGCTCTTCGTCTCCCTCATCGGCTGCATCGTGCCGCGCACCTGGCAGTTCGTCGGCCAGCTCCGCGGCCGCCCGCCGGCCGCCCCGGGCCGGCTCACCCGGCTGCCCGCGTACGCCACCTGGCGCACCGATGCCACCCCCGACGAGGTCCACGAGGCCGCGCACGGCCTGCTGAAGCGGCGCCGGTTCCGCGCGCACCTGGTGGGCGGCTCCGTCGCCGCGGAGAAGGGCTACCTGCGCGAGGCCGGCAATCTGGCCTTCCACGTCGCGCTGATCGTGCTGCTCATCGCGTTCGCCGTCGGACAGCTCTTCAAGTCCGAGGGCGGCAAGCTGATCATGGAGGGCGACGGCTTCTCGAACACGCTCTCCCAGTACGACGACTTCAAGTCCGGCAGCCTCTTCGACACCCAGGAGCTCGCGCCGTTCAGCTTCCGGCTCGACCGCTTCGAGGGCTCGTACGAGATGTCGGGCCCCGAGCGCGGCACGGCCCGTACGTACAAGGCGCACGTCACCTACAGCGAGGGCGCCGACGGGGCCGAGAAGAAGAAGACCATCGAGGTCAACGAGCCCCTGGAGGTCGACGGCTCGAAGGTCTACCTCATCGGCCACGGCTACGCGCCCACCGTCACCGTCCGCGACGGCCGCGGCAAGGTCGTCCAGCGGGTGTCCGTGCCGCTGCTCCCCATCGACTCCATGGGCACCGCCACCGGCGCCATCAAGATCCTCGACGGTTACCGGGACAAGAACGGCAAGAAGGAGCAGCTCGGCTTCAACGCCTTCTTCGTGCCGACCTTCGCGGGCGAGGGCAACGGCCAGATGTTCTCCCAGTTCCCCGCGCCCATCAATCCCCGGCTCGCGCTGTCGGCGTACCACGGCAGCCTCGGTGTGGACTCCGGTGTTCCGCAGAACGTGTACCAGCTGGACACGCGGAAGATGCAGAAGTTCAAGGACGCGAAGGGGGAGCTGCTCAAGCAGCGGCTCAAGATCGGCGAGACCATGAAGCTGCCGGACGGCGCGGGGTCGATCACCTTCGAGCGGGAGCTCAAGCAGTGGGCGACCTTCCAGATCTCGCAGGAGCCGGGCAGCGGCTGGGCCCTCGGCGGCGCGATCGCCGCGATCGCCGGGCTCGCCGGGTCCCTGTTCATCCAGCGCCGGCGCGTGTGGGTACGCGCGACGGCCGGCCCTGACGGGGTCACCGTCGTGGAGATGGCGGGCCTCGGCCGCAGCGAGTCCGCGAAGGTCCCCGAAGAGCTGGCGGCGCTGGCCGCGGAGCTGCACGAACGCGCGCCGGGCGCACCGGAGCAGGCGCCGCCGGCCTGCGGCACGGCGGCGGGGGCCGCCTCCGGGGCGGAGCCCGCCTCCGGGGCGGAGCCCGCCTCCGGGGCGGAGCCCGCCTCCGGGGCGGAGGCTGCCACCGGGGCGGAGCCCGCCTCCGGGGCGGAGACTGCCACCGGGGCGACGGACGCGTCCCGGGCGGAGGCTGCCGCCGATGCCGATGCCGATGCCGATGCCGATGCCGATGCCGATGCCGGTTCCGGTTCCGGTCTCGGTTCCGACACCGGCTCCGCCGCCGCGGGTACCGGCCTCGCCGCTGCCGATACCGATCCTGCCGCGCCCGCCGCGCCCGCCGCGCCCGCCGGGCCCGCCGCGCCCGCCGCGCCCGCCGCTCCGGCGGACGGTGCCGTCGCGGGTGGCAGCCGTGTCGCCGATGCCGCCGATGCCGCCGATGCCGACGGATCGGTGGCCGACGGTGCTGCTGAGCCGGACGGTGTCGCGGAGTCTGACGGCGTCGCCGGGCCGGACGGTGCTGCCGGGCCGGACGGTGCTGCCGGGCCGGACGGTGCTGCCGGGCCGGACGGTGCTGCCGGGCCGGACGGTGCTGCCGGGCCGGACGGTGCCGCCGAGTCCGTCGCCGCCGCCGAGCCCGACGCAGTCGATGCTCCCGCCCACCCCGACCCCACCCCCGATGTCGCATCTGCCGAAGGGGCTGAGAAGTGACTCTCGCCACCACCCTCGCCGCCGCGCCCAACGAGGATCTCGCGCACACCAGCAATGTGCTGATCTACTCCGCGATGGCGGTCTATCTGCTTGCCTTCTTCGCGCTGATGGCGGAGTGGCTGTTCGGCAGCCGCAGCAAGGTCGCCCGTACGGCCGCCGCGCTCACCGCGACGAAGGGGGCCGCCGCGGAAGCGGCACCCGGCGCCGCCAAGGCGTCCGCGCCCGGCGTCACCGTGCGCACCAAGGGCGGCACCGCCACCCTGGAACGCCCCAAGAGCGAGCGGGCGGCCCCGCCGAAGGTCGTCACCCGGGCCACCGCGGGCAGCCGTGACGTACCGGACGGACCCGGCGCCGCGGCCGGCGACGAGCAGGGCGACCTCTACGGCCGCATCGCGATCTCCCTCGTCGCGCTCGGGTTCCTCATCGAGGTGGGCGGTGTCGTCACCCGCGCCCTGTCGGTGGAGCGCGCGCCGTGGGGCAACATGTACGAGTTCAACATCACCTTCTCCTCGGTCGCCGTCGGCGTCTTCCTCTCGCTGCTCGCGCTGAAGAAGAACGTGCGCTGGATCGGGCTCCCGCTGATCACCACGATCCTGCTCGACCTCGGGCTCGCGGTCACGGTCCTGTACACCGAATCCGACCAGCTCGTCCCCGCACTGCACTCGTACTGGCTGTGGATCCACGTCTCCACGGCGATCTTCTGCGGCGCCGCGTTCTACGTGGGCGCGGTCTCCACCACGGCGTATCTGTTCAAGGACAGCTACGAGGCCAAGCTCCAGCGCGGCGACACGCCGGGCCGGTTCGCGACCTCGGTCCTGGAGCGGCTGCCCGCAGCGGCCTCGCTGGACAAGTTCACGTACCGCATGAACGCGGCGATCTTCCCGCTGTGGACGTTCACGATCATCGCCGGTGCCATCTGGGCGGGTGACGCGTGGGGCCGCTACTGGGGCTGGGACCCCAAGGAGGTCTGGTCGTTCATCACATGGGTGGCCTACGCCTGCTACCTGCACGCCCGCGCCACGGCGGGGTGGAAGGGCCGCAAGGCCGCCTATCTGGCCCTGATCGCCTTCGGCTGCTGGCTGTTCAACTACTACGGCGTCAACATCTTCGTGAGCGGCAAGCACTCGTACGCGGGCGTCTGACCCGGACGCAGCAGGCGCAGAGGCCGGTTTCCGTGATCCAGGTCACGGGAACCGGCCTCCGTCATGAGGACAGACAAAGGGGCGTGGAGACGAATCAGGGGGAACTGAATCAGGGGGAGCCGCAGGAGCGCCGCGCGCGCTCGCGGGCCCTGCGCGTCCGGATCAGGGACGGGGACGCCGACGCGTTCGGCGAGGTCTTCGACGGCTACGCGCGCTCGGTCTACAACCACGGCTACCGCCTGACGGGGGACTGGTCGACGGCCGAGGAGATCGTCTCGCTGACGTTCCTGGAGGCCTGGCGGCTGCGCGACAGGATCGAACCGGACGGGGGCTCGGTGCGGCCGTGGCTGCTCGGGATCGCCACGAACGTGACGCGCAATCAGCGCCGCGCCGCGCGCAGGCACGCCGCCGCCGTCGCCCGGCTGCCGCGCACCGAGTCCGTCGCCGACTTCGCCGACGAGGTCGCGGGGCGGCTCGACGACGCCGGTCAACTGGCCCTCGTCGAGGCCGCGCTGCGCAAGCTGAGACGCCCCGAGCGGGAGGTGCTCGCGCTCTGCGTGTGGTCCGGGCTCGGCTACGAGGCCGCCGCCGACGCGCTCGGCATCCCGGTGGGGACCGTGCGCTCACGGCTCTTCAGAGCCCGTACAAAACTCGCGAAAGCGATGGAACCGGCCGCCGGGCGCGGACAGGTGAGAGAGGACCGCACCACCGCGGTCAGGCCCATCCAGGAGGGAAACCGATGAAGTCCGAGACCGACTTCCCGTCTCCGAGCGAGCGGGACCTCCCGCCGGGCCGTCACCTTCTGCTCAAGGAGCACCTGATGACCGAGATCCGACAGACCCGGCAGACCCCTGAGGCCCGGCCGACCGCAGCCGGGGCCCCGACCGTCCCGCGTCGCCGTCCGTGGCTGCGGCCCGCACTCGTGGCGGGCGCCGCTGCCGCCGCCGTCGCGGCGGGCCTCCTGGTCGCGTCGCCGTTCGGCGGCGAGGAGGCGCAGGCCGGGCCGCCGTCGAAGGAGACGGTGGCGATGCTGAAGGAAATTTCGACGGCGGCCGGGAAGCGGCAGGTGCCCAAGGGCATCCGTGACGATCAGTTCGTGTACATCAAGACCATGGAAAGCTACGTATCGTCGACAAGCGACGAGACGTCGCGGATCGACCCCCTGCACCTCAGGGAGGACTGGCAGTCCGTGGACGGCAGGCACACCGAAGTCATCAATGACCCGTTCGAAGGCTTCGACAACGAGCGCGTGCCGCCGGATCTGCCCCTGGTAGAAGGCGACGCGAGGTACCGAAGCCTGCAGAAGTTGCCGACCGACGCGGTCAACATGCGGGACTGGCTGTACCGCGTGGCGAGCGGCGACAACAGCGAGGACCAGAACGCGTTCGGGCTCGTCGGCCACCTCTGCCACAGCCTGATGCCGCCGAAGCAGGGTGCCGCCCTCTTCCTCGCCGCGTCGAGGATCCCCGGCGTCGAGGTGATCGACGACGTGGCCGACGCGGCCGGGCGGCACGGAGTGGCCATCGCACGTGTCGACGACGGGGAGCGGCAGGAGCTGATCTTCGACAAGGAGACCAAGGAGTTCCTCGGCGAGCGCCAGGTCGCGGTGGAGGACCTGCCGACCGGCTTCAAGAAGGGCACGGTGACCGGCCACACCGCCGTCCTGGAGCGGAAGGTCGTCGACAAGGCAGCCGAACGCCCCTAGACGCCCCCTGCGGATCCGCTACAGGTACGTGACCCGCGGCGACCTGTGCGTGAGGCTTGGCCCATGACTGAGGGCAGAGACTTCGCGGGCAGGGACAGCACGGACGTCATCGAGCCGGGTACGAGCCGGAGCGACGGGAACACGCACACGCTCCACTGGGTACTGCGGCTGCCGCACCCGGTGGCGCGGGTCTGGGCGGCAGTGGCCACCCCGGAGGGACTTCCGGGGTGGCTCGCCGCCGCCGACGTGTTCGAGCCGCGCCTCGGCGGGGCGGTGACGCTGCGCTGGCTGAACACCGGGGACCCGGCGGTGGCGACGCACGCGGGGCACATCACGGCCTGGGACCCGGACGTCGTCGCCGAGTACACGATCGACCTGCACGGGCGGTGCCGGTTCCACCTGGAGCACGTCGGGGACACCGGGACGACCCTGCGCTTCACCAACGAACTCACCGGCGACGACTCCTTCCGCCTCGACTGCCTCGCCGGGTGGCACGACCACTTCGGGTTCCTGGTGGACGCGCTCGCCGGGCGGCCGAAGGACTGGTCGACGTGGAACCTCGACCGGTGGCGTGCGCTGCGTGCGGAGTACGCCGTCCGGCCGTAGGCGGCACGCCCGCCTCGGTCCCCTTCAGTCCACCGTGATCGCGTCCAGTTGCGCCCGCAGGTAGACGTGCGAGTCGACGCCGCGTACGTCTGTGCCCGGGTCGCACTCGTAGAAGTACACCAGCGACATCAGTTCCTCGGCGGGCGCGTCCGGGTGCGGCGGGAGCACGCGGTGGCGGCCCGAGCGCCAGCGGCCGCCGGTCCAGCGGGCCATCAGATCACCGATGTTGATCGTGAACGCGGCCGGGTCCCAGGGGGCGTCCTGCCAGCCGTCGGCGTCCGTGAAGACCTGGAGGCCGCCCCGGCCCGCCTGCCGGTCCAGGACCGTGACCGTGCCGAAGTCGGTGTGCGCGCCGATGCGGAACTGGCCCGGGGCGGGGGTGCCGACCCGCTCCAGGGCCGGGTACCAGTTGATGTTGAAGCCCCAGGTGGGGTGGCCCGTGTGCCGGGTGAAGAAGTCCTCGGGCTCGCCGAGCACGACGGCGAGGAGTTCGAGGATCTCGTCGGAGAGGGTCCGCAGCTGCCGCAGGTACGTCTGTACGGCGTCCCTGAGTCCCGGGGTCTCCCGGGGCCAGGTGTTCGGCGCGAACCACTCCGCGTCCACCGCCGGGTCGCCGGTCGGCTCGTCCGCCGCGAACGAGAGGGACTCCTTCAGGTCGGGCGGGGAGGGGGCGCCCTCGGCGTAGCTGTTGGCCTCCGCGCCCGGGGCGAGCCAGCCTCGGGCTCCGACACGCACCGCGTAGGGCTCCTTGGCGGGGGGTGGGAGGTGGAAGAAGGTGGCTGCTTCGTGGCGGATGGTGGTGCGTAGTTCTGGTGCGATGCCGTGGCCTGTGAGCAGGAGGAATCCTGCTGTGTGCAGGGCTTCGTCGACGGTCGATGCGATGCGGGCGCGGGTCTCCGGGGGGCCGGAGCGCCAGGTCCGCAGGTCGACCGTGGGGATCGTCATGGTTTCCATGGTGCCCTCGCGGGGCGCCCCAGGCCCGCCCCTTTCCCGTAACCAGGGGGCTGCGCCCCCTGGACCCCCTTATCGGCGCTTCGCGCCTCGTCCTCAAACGCCGGACGGGCTGGAAAGTTCGCCGGGCCGCGGCGAGTGAGGAAAGCAGCCCGTCCGAGGGGGGGCGAAGAAAGCCCGGCCGAGGCGGGTGGAAAGGGCGGGTGGGTGGGGAAGAGCCCGTCCGGCGATTGAGGACGAGGCGCGCAGCGCCGAAGCAGGGGGAACGGGGGCGCAGCCCCCATGGTCGGCCCCGCTCAAGAATCGTCGCGACGGTCCTCGTTCAAGCCCTTGAGGAAGTCGGGGTTGTCGTCAGGGGCCACCCACCCGCCCCGACGGCTCCCCCCTCCGGCAGGAGCCCGCTTCTTGCCGGTGACGAACCACGCGATCGGCCCGAGCAGCACCTCGCCGAAGAGAAGGACGATGATGACCCACACCACCTTGGGCAGATGGCGGACTTCCTTCTCCGGGGTGTTCAGGACGTCGATGAAGGCGTAGATCCACACGGCCAGGACCAGCAGGAACGGCAGATACCTGAGCATGTGTCGGAGATCCCCCAAGGAACGGAGTACGGGTGCCGGCACCCGGCCGGTGCGCACCCGGTGACGGGGCCAGGGTAGCCGGTGACCGATACTTGACCGCATGGCTTATGACGATCTCCGCTCTCTGCTCCGGGCCCTGGAGCGCGAGGGCGATCTCAAGCGCATCAAGGCCGAGGTCGACCCGTATCTGGAGGTCGGCGAGATCGTCGACCGGGTGCAGAAGGCGGGCGGCCCCGCGCTGCTTTTCGAGAACGTCAAGGGCAGCGACATGCCGCTCGCGATGAACGTCTTCGGCACGGACCGGCGGCTGCTCAAGGCGCTCGGCCTGAAGTCGTACGGCGAGATCAGCGAGAAGATCGGCGGGCTGCTCAAGCCGGAGCTGCCACACGGCTTCGTCGGTGTGCGGGAGGCCTTCGGCAAGCTCGGCGCGATGGCGCACGTACCGCCGAAGAAGGTCAAGGACGCCCCCGTGCACGAGGTGGTGCTGCGCGGCGACGACGTGGACCTGGACCGGCTCCCGGCCCTGTTCACCTGGCCGAAGGACGGCGGGTCCTTCTTCAACCTCGGGCTCACGCACACCAAGGACCCGGAGAGCGGCGTCCGCAACCTCGGGCTCTACCGCCTCCAGCGCCACGACAAGCGCACCATCGGCATGCACTGGCAGATCCACAAGGACAGCCGGAACCACTACCAGGTGGCCGCGCGGCGCGGCGAGCGGCTGCCCGTCGCGATCGCCTTCGGGTGCCCGCCCGCCGTCACGTACGCGTCCACGGCGCCGCTGCCCGGCGACATCGACGAGTATCTGTTCGCGGGGTTCCTCCAGGGCAAGCGGATCGAGATGGTCGACTGCAAGACGGTGCCGCTCCAGGTGCCCGCGCAGGCCGAGGTCGTCATCGAGGGCTGGCTGGAGCCGGGCGAGATGCTGCCCGAGGGGCCCTTCGGCGACCACACCGGCTTCTACACGCCGCAGGAGCCGTTCCCCGCGCTGACCATCGACTGCGTGACGATGCGCAAGCGGCCGCTGCTCCAGTCGATCGTCGTGGGGCGGCCGCCGACGGAGGACGGCCCTCTCGGCCGGGCGACCGAGCGGTTCTTCCTGCCGCTTCTGAAGATCATCGTCCCGGACATCGTGGACTACCACCTGCCCGAGTCGGGCGGCTTCCACAACTGTGCGATCGTCGCGATTGAGAAGAAATACCCCAAGCACGCCCAGAAGGTGATGCATGCCATCTGGGGTGCGCACATGATGTCCCTGACCAAGCTGATCGTGGTCGTCGACTCCGACTGCGATGTGCACGATCTGCACGAGGTGGCGTGGCGTGCGCTCGGGAACACCGACTACGCCCGGGACCTGACGGTGGTCGAAGGCCCCGTCGACCACCTCGACCACGCCTCGTACCAGCAGTTCTGGGGCGGCAAGGCGGGCATCGACGCGACGAGGAAGTGGCCCGAGGAGGGCTACACACGCGACGGAGGGTGGCCGGACATGGTCGAGTCCGATCCGGAGACGGCGGCGAAGGTCGACCGGCGCTGGCGGGAGTACGGGCTGTGAGTTCCGCATCCGCCGCGCTGCCGCGGCAGCCGGGGCGCACCAAAGCCTTCCTGCGCCTGGTCATGATCGAGCACTCCGTGTTCGCGCTGCCCTTCGCCTACATCGCCGCCCTGACCGCGATGTTCGAGTGGGACAAGAACATCCACTGGGGGCGCCTGCTCCTGGTGACGATCTGCATGGTCGGTCTGCGCACCTTCGCCATGGCCGCGAATCGGATCATCGACCGGGAGATCGACGCCCGCAATCCGCGCACCGCGCACCGCGAGCTGGTCACCGGTGCCGTGAGCGTGAAGTCCGCGTGGACCGGCGCGCTGATCGCGCTCGTGGTCTTCCTGGGCTCCGCCGCCCTGCTCAACCCGCTGTGCCTGGCGCTCGCGCCGGTCGCGGTGGTGCCGATGGTGGTCTATCCGTACGGCAAGCGGTTCACCAACTTCCCGCAGGCGATCCTGGGACTCGCGCAGGCCATCGGGCCGATCGGCGCCTGGCTCGCGGTCACCGGCGAGTGGTCGTGGACGGCGGTGATCCTGGGCCTCGCGGTGGGGGTGTGGATCGGCGGCTTCGATCTCATCTACGCCTGCCAGGACGTGGAGACCGACCGGGAGGTGGGCGTCATGTCGGTGCCCGCGCGGTTCGGGATCCCGGGCGCGATCCGGGGCGCCCGCGCCTGTCACGCGGTGACGACGGGCCTGTTCGTCTGGTACGCGGTCGTCACCGGCGCGGGCGCTTTCTTCTGGCTGGGGCTGCTGATCGTCGCGGGCGCTTTCGTGTACGAACACACCCTCGTGCGCCCGCACGACCTCTCCCGCCTCAACCGTGCCTTCTTCCAGGTCAACGGCTTCATCGGGATAGCGCTCTTCGTCTGCGCGCTGCTCGATCTGCTGCTGCGGGGCCTCACGGTCTGAGGGGCCGGGGCGGGCCCGTGCCGCCGGGGATAGGCTTCACGGTGTGAACGCAGGAGATACGCAGCGTAGGCCTTGGATCGTGGGGGTGTCCGGCGCTTCCGGGACGCCGTACGCCGCCTCGGTGCTGCGGGCGCTGCTCGCGGCCGGGGAGAGTGTGGACCTGGTGGTGTCGCGGGCCTCGCGCCTGACACTGCTCGACGAGACGGGCATCTCGTTCCGGGACGCGCACTGGCGTGAGGACTTGGCGGAGTGGCTGGCCCGCGGTGCGGACGGCAAGCCCGGGACGTTCGCGGTCCGCACGGACGACGTGCGGTACTGGGCGGCGGGGGACCTGGCGGCGGGGCCGTCGTCGGGTTCGTACCCGTCGAAGGGGATGCTGATCGTGCCGGCGTCCACGGCCTGTGTGGCGGGGGTGGCGCTCGGGCTCTCGAAGGACCTGCTCCAGCGCTCGGCGAGCGTGACGCTCAAGGAGGGCAGGCGGCTCGTGGTCTGCGTACGGGAGACGCCGCTGAACGGGCAGACACTGAAACACCTGGTGGGCCTGGACGAGGCGGGCGCGGTCGTGCTGCCCGCCTCTCCGGCGTTCTACGCGGGGGCGACGCACATCCAGGATCTGGTGGACTTCGTCGCGGGGCGGGTGCTCGATGCGGCAGGGGTGCCGCACTCGCTGTACCGCCGGTGGGAGGGAGAGCTCGGAAGCTCCCGTGAGGAAAGCTCCCGAGCGGGAAGCTCCCGTGGGGAAAGCTCCCGTGCGGATTAGCGCTTCTTCGCGGCGCGCTGCTTCTTGGCCTTGCGCACGGCGGTGGCGGGCTGGTGGGCACGCGAGCGGTTGGCCATGTCCTGCAGCTCGCGCATACGGGCGTAGGCCATCTCGATCGTGTACACGGAAACACTCCTGAAAGTTCGAAGGATCGTCGTTGATCGGTTGAGTTTTCGGAAGATTCGCAGGGCCTAGACCCTGTTACGCCTTAGATTCTACACGTAGACTCTCGAAAACGCTAAATAATGAAAGGCTTCGCCCTATGGACGCCGTGGACAGGCAGCTCATCCAGGCTCTGCGCGAGAACGGCCGCGCCTCCTACGCCGAGCTCGGGCGCCTCGTCGGCCTCTCCGGCCCCAGCGTCACCGACCGCATCAACCGCCTGGAGGCGGCCGGTGTCATCACCGGCTACCGCGCGACGGTCGACTCCGCCTCCCTCGGCCTCGGCGTCACCGCGCTGATCGGCATCTCCCTCTCCGACGCCGCCGACCACGAGGACGTGGCCCGGCGGCTGCGGGACCTGCACGAGATCGAGGACTGCTGGTTCATCGCGGGCGACGACTCGTACATGCTCAAGGTGCGCGCCTCCGACGTGGACGGCCTGGAGAAGACCATCCGCAGGCTCAGCGGAACCCGCGGCGTCTCGCGCACGCGCACCACGATCGTGCTCTCCACGAAGTGGGAGAACCGGGTCGGGGAGCTCCCCGAGGAGGTCTGACCGCCGGGGGGTACGGTTGGTCGGGTCTGTCGGCAGGTCGTCGGAGAAACAAGAGGTACGGCAATGGACGCAGGGCTCAAGCGCGACCTTGAGGAGAAGGTCCGCTCCGGCGAGCGGCTGTCCCGCGAGGACGGCATCGCCCTGTACGAGTCCGACGACCTGGCCTGGCTCGGCGGCCTCGCGCACGAGGTGCGCACCCGCAAGAACGGCGACGTCGTGCACTTCAACGTCAACCGTCACCTGAACATGACGAACGTGTGCACCGCCTCCTGCGCCTACTGCTCGTTCCAGCGCAAGCCGGGCGAGAAGGACGCGTACACGATGCGCATCGAGGAGGCGGTGAAGCTCGCCAAGGCGATGGAGGGCGAGAACCTCACCGAGCTGCACATCGTCAACGGCCTGCACCCGAACCTGCCGTGGCGCTACTACCCGCGCTCCCTGCGCGAGCTGAAGGCCGCCCTGCCGGACGTCTCCCTGAAGGCCTTCACGGCCACCGAGATCCACCACTTCGAGACCATCTCCAAGCTGAGCGCTAGCGAGATCCTCGACGAGCTCATCGACGCCGGTCTTGAGTCCCTCACCGGCGGCGGCGCGGAGATCTTCGACTGGGAGGTCCGGCAGCACATCGTGGACCACCGCACCCACTGGGAGGACTGGTCCCGCATCCACCGGCTCGCCCACGAGAAGGGTCTGAAGACCCCGGCCACGATGCTGTACGGCCACATCGAGGAGCGCCGCCACCGCGTCGACCACGTCCTTCGGCTGCGCGAGCTCCAGGACGAGACCGGCGGCTTCCAGGTCTTCATCCCGCTGCGCTACCAGCACGACTTCGTGGACATGAAGGACGGCAAGGTCCGCAACAAGCTCCAGGCCCGCACGAAGATGGCCTCCGGCGCCGAGGCCCTGAAGACCTTCGCCGTCTCCCGGCTGCTCTTCGACAACGTGCCGCACGTCAAGGTCTTCTGGGTCATGCACGGCGTCGCCACCGCCCAGCTCGCCCTCCAGCACGGCGCGGACGACATGGACGGCTCCGTCGTCGAGTACAAGATCACGCACGACGCGGACAACTTCGGCACACCGAACAAGCTGACCCGGGACGACCTGCTCGACCTCATCCGCGAGGCCGGGTTCCGCCCGGTCGAGCGCAACACCCGGTACGAGGTGATCCGCGAGTACCCCGGCCCCGACCGGGAACTGCGCGAGGCGCCGCAGCCGATGCGGTTCTGACCCCCCTCCTGTGGGGCCGGGCACCCGTGCTTCACTGGAGAGGCTCTGTTTCGGAACGGAAGAGTGGATTGACATGCTCCGCTACACGCTGATGCGCCTCGGGATCTTCGCGGGCTGCTTCTTGGTCGTCTGGGGCCTCGTCTACTCCGGCATCGTGCCCCGCGGCCTCGGCGGGTCCAACCTGCTGTGGGTGGCCCTGCTCGCCCTCGTCGTCTCCGCGCCGATCAGCTTCGTCGTGCTGCGCAAGGAGCGCGACCGCGCGTCGGAGAAGGTCGTGGCCAAGGTCAACGACGTCAAGGCGGGCCTGGAGCGCAACCGTACGCAGGAGGACGTCGCCGACGACGCGGCGCGCACCGCGAAGCCGTAAGCGCGCGTCGCGGAGCCGTCAGCGCGCGTCGCGGGGCCGTAAGGTTCGTCACACGTAAGGAAACCCGGTACTGGAGCTTGCCGCTCCGGTACCGGGTTTTCGCTGTTTCTGGGACCCTTGGGGCCGCCTTATCCCAAACAAGTCCTTTGATGTGCTCAAAGTTCAAGTGTTAACGTGTTCGACATGAAGACAGCAGCCGCGCACCGCACTGCCATGGGCACCCTGCTCGTGGCGCGCCTGCATGTCGATCTCTGCCGCTGCATGTCCGCGGCCTGTTGCCGCGTCTGAGACCGAACCCTCGAACAGACCCTTGCAGCGGTGCCCGCCGGCCCTTCGCGGTCGCCGCTCCCTCACGTCCCCCGTCATCACCGGAGTGTGTCCGTGTCCGCGAATTCCGCGTCCCCCACCGAGCCCAAGTCCGGGTTCCGGATACCCAAGTTCCTCAAGATCCCCTTCTGGGCCCAGATCCTCGGCGGTCTGGTCCTCGGCGTGCTGCTCGGCTGGCTCGCCCGCAGCCAGGACATCGGCTGGCTGGTCACCACCCTCTCCAAGGTCGGTGACACCTTCATCGGCCTGCTGAAGCTGGCCGTGGCCCCGCTGGTGTTCTTCGCCATCCTGATCTCGATCACCAACCTGCGGAAGGTCAACAACGCCGCCCGGCTCGCGACCCGCACGCTGCTCTGGTTCATGATCACCTCGCTGATCGCGGTCGCGATCGGCCTGGTCATCGGCCTGGTCACCAACCCGGGCTCCGGCACGGGACTCACCCCGAAGGACGGCTCGAAGCCCGAGCACGAGGGCTCCTGGATCGACTTCCTCACCGGGATCATCCCGACCGACGTCGTCACGCCCTTCACCGAGCTGAACGTCCTCCAGATCGTCTTCATGGCCGCCGTCGCCGGCGTCGCCGTACTGAAGATCGGCGACGAGAAGGCCAAGCCGATCCTCGACCTCAGCGAGGCCGTCCTCGCGCTGCTGCAGAAGGCCCTGTGGTGGGTCATCAAGCTGTCCCCGATCGGCACCGTCGGCCTCATCGGCTTCGCCATCGCCGACTACGGCTGGAACCTGATCAGCAAGTACGCGACGTTCACCGCCGACATCTACATCGGCTGCGCCCTGGTGCTCTTCGGCGTCTACCCGCTGCTGCTCGCCACCGTCGCCAAGGTCAACCCCTGGCAGTTCTTCAAGGGCGCCTGGCCGGCCATCCAGCTCGCGTTCGTCTCGCGCTCCTCGGTGGGCACGATGCCGCTCACCCAGAAGGTCACCGAGCGCCTCGGCGTGCCGAAGGAGTACACCTCCTTCGCGGTGCCGTTCGGCGCCACCACCAAGATGGACGGCTGCGCCGCGATCTACCCGGCGATCGCCGCGATCTTCGTCGCGCAGATCTTCGACGTGAACATGGGCGTCAAGGAGTACGTGCTCATCGCGTTCGTCTCGGTCGTCGGCTCCGCCGCCACGGCCGGTCTGACCGGTGCGACGGTCATGCTGACCCTGACCCTCTCCACGCTCGGCCTGCCCATGGAGGGCGTCGGCCTGCTGCTCGCCATCGACCCGGTCCTCGACATGATGCGCACCGCCACCAACGTGGCCGGGCAGGTCGTCGCGCCGCTGATCGTGGCCGCGCGGGAGAACATCCTCGACCGCGAGGCGTACGACAACGCCACGGCGTCGCCGGTGGACGAGCCGGGTGTGGCGCCCGCCGCCGCCTGATCGTCCCTCTCGAACGGCCCGACGGCCCCTCCGCGTTCTCGCGGAGGGGCCGTTCTCATGCGGTGCGCCGGGGAGCCGTCGTTGCGGTCACTGGTCGTTCTTGCACTGGTTGCCGGTCGCCGGGTTGAGAGCCCCGAGGATGTCGAGGGTGGTGCCGCAGACGTTGGCGCCGACGTCGATCGGGAGCTGCACCGCGTTGCCGGAGATCACACCGGGGGAGTTCGCGACACCGGCGACGGCGTCCGGGTCGGGGTCCGCTGCCGCGGCGCCGGCACCGCCGATGACGACGGTCGCGGCGAGGGCCGCTGCGGCGAAGAACGCGCGCTTGCGCATGGGCTTACCTCCTGCTGAGAGAACGTCGAACGGTTTCGAGCCTCATCGGGGTGCGAGCGTGGCGAAACAGCAGTGATCTGTTCGGCCCAGGGGACCCGCTCGTCCGGGGGGATCTGCGCGGCGGAGGTTTCCTGGCCGCCGGTGACCCCCGGGTGACCCACGGGTGGGGCGCAGGTCGCCGTACGCTGACCGGTGGACGGTTGGTGCGGAAGGCGGGGGCCGGAGTGGCGGATGTGAAGACCGTGCGGGCTGCGAAGGCGGCGAAGCCCGCGAAGCCCGTGAAGGCGGCGAAGCCCGTCAAGGCGGCGAAGCCTGCGAAGCCGAAGAAGGCGACGAAGCCGAAGCAGGCGGTGCAGGCGGTGCAGGCGGCGAAGGGCGGGGACAGGGTGGTGCGGCAGAAACGGATGCCGCGTGCCGTGCGGGAGCGGCAGATGCTCGACGCGGCGGTGCGCACCTTCGGACAGCGCGGCTACCGCGCCGCGTCCATGGACGAGATCGCGGAGCTCGCCGGAGTCTCCAAGCCGCTCGTGTATCTGTATCTGAACTCCAAGGAGGACCTCTTCACCGCCTGCATCCGGCGGGAGTCCGCTGCCCTCGTCGAGGCCGTCCGCGACGCCGTCACCCCGGACGCGCCCGCCGACCGTCAGCTCTGGGACGGCCTGCGTGCGTTCTTCGCGCACACCGCCGAGCACCCCGACGCCTGGGCGGTGCTGCACAGCCAGGCCCGTACCGTCGGCGAGCCGTTCGCCGCCGAGGTCAACGTCATGCGCGAGGAGATCGTCACCTTCGTGACCGCGCTCATCGCCGCGGCCGCCCGTGCCGCCCACCACGACCCCTCGCTGCCGGACCGGGAGGTCGCGGGCCTCGCCCACGCCCTGGTGGGCGCGGCCGAGTCGCTCGCGGGCTGGGCCAACACCGAGACGACGGTGTCCGCGCACCAGGCCGCGGCGACCCTGATGAACTTCGCGTGGGCGGGCCTCGGCGACCTCATGGAGGGGCGTCCCTGGTCACCGCCCCGGTAGCCGGGCGCCCACCCGGCAGGGCGGTCCCGGTCACCGCCCCGGCAGGTGGTGCGGCTCCGGTGTCCGCGGGGTCCCGCCCGGCTCCCGCGGCGGGGCAGGGCGCACCGCGCCGGACAGATGCACCCGGCCCGTCGGCCCGCGCAGCGCGAAGGCCTCTCCCGCGGCCGCGTACGTCACCGAGCAGGGGAGCAGCACCGGTGCCCTGAACTCCGCACTCACGTGGAGCGCGGCGCCGCTCCCGCCGTCCGCCGCGGACCCCGCCTCGCGCTGGTGCTCGGCCACGCAGCGCGCGAACGTCCACATGCCGTGGGCGATGGCGCGGGGGAAGCCGAAGAGGCGGGCGGTGAGCGGGTGCAGATGGATGGGGTTCCGGTCGCCGGACACGGTGGCGTAGCGCCGTCCGAGGTCGCCGGTCAGCCGCCACTGGGCGTGCGCGGACGGGCCGGGACCGGGCCCCGCCTGCGGGTCCTGCCCGTCCCGGACGGGCAGGACGTCCTCGGGGGCGGGCTCCGGCGTACGGTGCCTGGACAGGTAGGTGCTGCGGGACTCCCACACCGGTGTGCCGTCGAGGCGCGCGCGGGTGACGACCGTCGCCTCGGTGCCCCGTCGGTGCGGGGCCAACGTCTCCGCGTACGTGGTGAGTTCGAGCTCGTCGGCGGGCAGCAGGGCGTGGTGCTGCACGATCTCCACGGACGTGTGCACGAGCCCGAGCAGCGGCAGCGGGAAGTCGCGGCCCACCATCAGCCGCATGGTGCCGGGGAACGCGAGGACGTGCGGGTACGTCACGGGCAGCGGGTCGCCGCCGCCCGTCCCCCCGGCCCGCCCGGCCGCGAACCCGCACAGCCGCTCGTACGCGACGAGCCGCTCCACGTCGGCCCGCACCCGCGCCGTGACGGCACCGGGCAGCGGGGCGTCGGGCCGGGCCCGCTTGAACGCGGACAGGGCAGCTCCCCGGAGCAGGGTGAGCGCGAGCGAGGTCATTACGGGCCCTTCCGATCAGTGCGCGGGGAAAAGGGTGGGTGGGCGAAACCGCCGCTGTGCGGTGGGTCCGGTGGTGCGGTGGGGCCGGTGGTGCGGTGGGCCCGGCTGTGCGGTGGGTCCGGTGGTGCGGTGGGTCCGGTGGTGCGGGAACGCGTGGGACGAGGAGCGCGCCGGAGTCGGCCGGAGGCCTATGCGCCCAGGAGGCTCTGGCCGCACACGCGCAGGACCTGGCCGTTGACGGCGCCGGTCGCCAGCCACGCCGTCGCCTCGGCGACGTCCACGGGAAGCCCGCCCTGCCCGAGGGAGTTCATGCGCCGCCCGGCCTCGCGGAGGAACAGCGGGACCGCCGCCGTCATCCGGGTCTCGATGAAGCCGGGCGCGACGGCGTTCACCGTCACGCCGTGCTCGGCGAGGGCCCGCGGCGCCAGGGAGCGTACGAAGCCGACGACGCCCGCCTTGCTCGCCGCGTAGTTCGTCTGGCCCGCGTTCCCGGCGAGGCCCGCGATGGACGCCGTGGCCACGACCCGGCTGCCCCGGCGCAGCGTGCCGGTCTTCAGCAGGAAGTCCGTGGTGCGCAGCACGCTCGCGAGGTTGACCTCGACGACCGAACTCCAGCGGTCCGCGGTCATGTTGGCGAACCGCCGGTCACGGGTGATGCCCGCGTTGTGCACGAGGACGCCGAGCCCGTCCGGCAGTGCCGCGGCGATGCGCTCACCGGCGTCGTCCGCGGTGATGTCCAGGGGCAGCGCCGTGCCCTGGAGGTGCTCGGCGACGCGGTGCAGATGCTGGGCCGCGGACGGCACGTCGAGGACGACGACGTGCGCGCCGTCGCGGGCCAGGACCTCGGCGACGGCGGTGCCGATGCCGCGTGCCGCGCCGGTGACGAGGGCGGTGCGGCCCGCGAGCGGCCGCGCGGCGCTGTCCGCGGCGGCGGGGGCCCCGGCGTCCGCCGCGGCTGCCGCGGTGGTGTCGTCGACGTCGATGACCTGGCCGTTCACGTACGCCGACTTCGGTGAGAGCAGGAAGCGCAGGGTCGCCTCGGCGGCGGACGCCGAGGGCGTCCGGACCAACTGGACCGTCCTGCCCCGGCCGATCTCCCTGCCGAGGGAGCGCACGAACCCCTCCAGGGCCTGCTGGGCGGCGGCCTGGTGGTGGTCGGCGGGGGAGAGGGGCGCGCCGAGGACGAGCACGCGCCCGCTGGGGGTTATGGACCGGACGACGGGGTGCAGCGCGGCGTGCACGTCGGCCAGCGCGGTGACCGTGGCGACGCCGGTCGCGTCCAGGACCACGGCGGCGGGACGGCGGCTGCCGAGGGGGCCGGTGTGCGGGGGCGTGCCGGTGCGGGTGAGGCTCTCGTGCAGGCCGGGGAGCGGGATGTCGCCCGCGGTCATGAGGAGGAGCGGGCCCTCGATGGCCGGGCGCTCCGGCGACCAGCGGTGCAGGGCGGCCGGCTGGGGCAGGCCGAGTCTGCGGGTGAGGAAGCGGCCGGGGCCGGTACGGGTGAACGTCGCGTAGCGGTCGGCCATGGTCCTGCTCCCGGCTCGGTACTGACGGCCTACGGAATTTACTTCTGAGTAAGGTTACTTGGGAGTCAGGGGGCGGTCGAGAGGGCGGCCGGGGAAGATCGAGGGGTGCGAGGGCGCGTACCGGCGCGTTCACGGGGCGAGCGCCGGGGGCCCTCCCGGGTTCTGTCACGGAGCGTGATGACCTGAACGGGCGGGGTGGCCCGGGGGCGCCTAGGGTGACCGAAGGGGACCCGCGCCTCTCGGAGGTCCGGGTGACCGAAAGGAACCCGCGCCTCTCGGAGGTCCGGGTGGCCGAAGGGGACCCGCACCTCTTGGAGGTCGCCGTGCGCAGCACATCCGCGCTCACCGCAGCCACAGCCACAGCCACGGCCACATGCCTGGCGCTCGCTCTCCCGGCTCTGCCCGCGGCAGCCGCCACGCCCGCACCGGGCAAGCCCGACCTCGGCCGCTTCTACGGGCAGAAGATCAAGTGGGCCGCCTGCGAGCCCGCGGCGCAGAACCTGCCGGAGGACGTGACCAAGGACAAGGACGTCGTCTGCGGCAAGGTCACCGTGCCGCTGGACTACGCGCACCCCGGCGGCGACACCCTCGATCTCGCGCTCATGAAGGTGAAGGCGAGCGGCGACAAGCGGGGGTCGCTCCTGGTGAACTTCGGCGGGCCCGGCGGTGCCGGTGTCTCGGGGCTCGCGGGCTCCAAGAAGGACTTCGGCTATGTCGGCAAGGGGTACGACGTCGTGGGCTTCGACCCGCGCGGGGTGGGCCTGAGCGAGCCGGTGAGCTGCGGCGGACGGCCGGACCCCGAGGGCGCGGACGGCGCGGAGGACGCGGCGGCGCTCTTGAAGCAGCTGCGCGAGGCTGCGGCGCGCTGCGACAAGGAGTCGGGTCCTGTCCTCCAGCACATGGGCACCGTGAACGTGTCCCGGGACCTGGACGTCATGCGGCAGGCGCTCGGTGACAAGAAGCTCAACTACCTGGGCTTCTCCTACGGCACCCGGCTCGGCGCGGTGTACACGGCGCAGTTCCCGAAGAAGGTCGGCCGGATGGTGCTCGACGGCGTGGACACCCTGACCGAGAACGTGGAGGAGCAGGGCCTCGTCGGCGCGGAGGGGCGGCAGACCGCCCTGGACAACTTCCTGCTGTGGTGCACGAAGAACGCGGGCTGTGTGTTCGGTGAGGACTCCCGGGCTGCCCGGGAGACCATGGTGAAGATCGTCAAGGACCTGGACGCGTACCCTCTGCGGGCCATGGACGGCCAGGAGTTCACGGGCCAGGACGTCGTGAGCGTGCTCGGCACCGCGCTGTACAGCAGGCAGGCCTGGCCCGCCCTCTCGCAGGCGCTGGGCGGGCTGCTCGCGGACGGCGACCCGCGCGCCCTGCTGCGGATGGGCGGCGCTCTGGGCGAGCGGCCCGAGGCCCCGCAGGGGGCGCGCGCCGAGGTGCCCGAGGACAACGCGGACGCCGCGCTCATGGCCGTGAACTGCGCCGACGACCCGGACCGGCCGGACGCGAAGGAAGTGGAGCGGGAGGTCGGCCGCATCCAGCGGGAGTTCGAGGAGGCCTCGCCGGTCTTCGGAAAGTCGATGCTGACGCCCGTGCTCCTGTGCTTCGGGCGGCCAGCGGGCACGGACTACATCCGGGACGACGTACGCGACGTGGACACCCCGAAGTTCCTGCTCGTCGGCACGCGCGGCGACCCCGCCACGCCGTACCGATGGACGGAGGAGACCGCGAAGCGGCTCGGGTCGTCCGCCGTCGTCCTGGACAACAAGGGCGACGGGCACACCGGCTACTTCGGTTCGAAGTGCGTGAAGGCCAAGGTGGACGCGTTCCTGCTGTACAAGGAGATGCCGAAGAACGGTAGTTCGTGCGCGGCGGAGTGAGCCCCACGCCTGTGGGGGCGGAGTGAGCACCACGCCTGTGGGGGCGGAGTGAGCACCACGCCTGTGGGGGCGAAGCGGGCGCTACGTCTGTGGGGCCGCCGAGCGGGCCGCCGTGTCCAGGCTCAGCATCGCCGCCTCGTCCGGGCTGCCCGGCTCCGCCTGGTACGTGACCAGGCGCTGCCCCGCCGTACGGGCGAGGCGCATCACCTCGTACGTGAGGGTCATCGTGCCCGCCTTCGGGTGCGCGAAGGTCTTCACGCCGCCGCCGCGCTCGCAGACCTCGTACCGGGCCCAGAGGCGGGCGAAGTCCGGGGACTTCAGGCACAGCTCGCCGACCAGGGCGGCGAGCTGCGGCGAGTCCGGGTCCCGGCCGCCGACCGCGCGCAGATGCGCCACCGACGTGGCGACGGTCTCCTCCCACGGCACGTACAGCTCCTGCCCCACGGGGTGCAGGAACAGATAGCGGGTGATGTTGCGCTGCTCCGCCGGCCAGTCCCACAGGCCCGGCATGAGGCGTCGGCCAGGGGGGTTCGCGGCGAGCAGGTAGTTGTGCGGGCTGACCACGTACGCGGGCAGCGGACGCAGGGCCTCCAGCATCCGCAGGACGGAGGGTCGGACCTCGAACTCCGTCGTCGGACGCGGTTCGGTGAGCCGTCCCGAGGCGAGCTCGGCGAGGTCGTGCAGGCGCTCGTGGGCGTCGCCGCCGAGGCGCAGCGCGCGGGCCAGCGAGTCGATCACGGCCGGTGACGGGTTGGTCTCGCGGCCGCGTTCCAGGCGCGTGTAGTAGTCGACGCTCACCCCGGCGAGCGTCGCCAGCTCCTCGCGGCGAAGGCCCGGCGTACGGCGAAGGCCCGTCCCGGCCGGGAGACCGGCGTCCCCGGGACGGATCTGGGCGCGCCGGGCCCGCAGATACCGGCCCAGCTCGGTGCCGCCGCGCTCGGTGCCGCCGCGTCCGGCCCCATCGCGTCCGGTCCCATCGCGTCCGGCCCCGCCGCGTCCGGTCCCACCGTGCTCGAAGGGGATGGCGTTCGTCATGGTTCCAGTGTCCGTGACGCGTGGGGAATGTGGGGGGCCGTGTCAGGGCCAGGAACAGCGCGGTCTGCCGGGCGCGGCTCCGCGGGCGGATCGTGGTGGCCGTACGGGGCCGGTCGGCTCCGTACGACCACCACGTCCCGAAGGGCTCCCGATGCCGTCCACCCTCCCCGCGAAGTCACGTACCGCACCGGTCGGTGACCGGGCCCCCGTGACACCGGCCACGTCGGCCCCTTCGGCGGGCGGCGCGGCCGTCGCCCTCGTCGCCGCGCTGCTCGGCTTCACCGTCATCACCGTCGACGTGTCCGCCGTGAACATCGCGCTGCCCGGCGTCCGGGCCGATCTGCACGGCGGCATGACGGGGCTCCAGTGGGTCGTCGACGCCTACACCCTGATGTTCGCCGCGCTGATGATCTCCGCGGGGGCGCTCGCCGACCGGGCGGGGGCGCGGCGGGCGTACGCCTGGGGGACGGGTCTGTTCGCCCTGGCGTCCCTCGCGTGCGCGCTCGCGCCGGGCATCGGGACGCTGATCGCCGCGCGCGTGGCGCAGGGCGCTGCCGCCGCCGTGGTCATGCCCGCGTCGCTCGCGCTGATCCGCCAGGCCTACGACGACCCGCGGCGCCGGGCCCGCGCCATCGCGCTGTGGACGGTGGGCGGTTCGGTGGCGATGGCCGCGGGCCCGGTGCTCGGCGGAGTGCTCACCGAGACCGTGGGCTGGCGCGCGGTCTTCCTCCTGAACCTGCCCGTCGGCGCCCTGATCCTCGCCCTGCTCACCCGCACCGCGCCGTCCCCGCGCCGCCCGGCCCCGCTGGACGTGCCCGGCCAGATCGCCGCCGTCACCGCCCTCGCCGGGCTCGCGTACGCGGTCATCGAGGGCGGACACGCGGGCTGGACGGACCCGGGTGTCCTGGCCGCCGTGGCGGTCGCGGTCCTCGCGGCGGTCGCCTTCCGCGCCGCCGAGAAGCGCCACCGCGCGCCCATGGTGCCGCTGCCGATGCTGCGGCAGCGCGAGGTCGGCGTCTCGCTCGCCGTCGGGTTCGCGGTGAACGCGGGCTTCTACGGCGTGGTGTTCCTGCTCGGTCTGTACTGCCAGCAGCTCCTCGGCATGTCGGGCATCGCGACGGGCCTGATGTTCGTGCCCCTCGCCGTCCTGATCACCTCGACGAACCTGGTGTCGCCGCGCATGGCGGAGCGCGTCGGCCGCCGTCCGGTGATCGTGACCGGGCAGCTCGTCCTGGCCGTGGCCATGTTCGCCCTGCTGCCCCTCGGCGCGGACACGCCCCTGTGGCTGGTCCTGCTGCTCCTTGCCCCGACCGGTGTCGGCGGCGCCCTCGCCGTCCCCGCGCTGACGGCCCTCCTGATGGACGCCGTCCCCGGCCACCGCGCCGGCACGGCGTCCGGTCTCCTCAACTCCCTGCGCCAGACGGGCGGGGCGCTGTCGGTGGCCCTGTTCGGCGCCCTGATCGGCGGCGGCACGGGCACCGCGGAGGGGTTCGCCGTGGGCGGGATGCGGCAGGGGCTCGTGGTGGTGGGCGTGACGCTGCTGGTGACGGCGGGGCTTTCGGGGTGGCTGCTGCCGCGGCGCCCGGGGGTAGGCGCGGGCCCGACCCCCGCCGGTGCCCGGGAAGGCCGCTGACCCGGGGTGGTCAGCGGCCTCCGACCGGTTCCCTCAGCGTCCGCTCGACTGCCACAGGGCCACGGCGAGAGCCGTGCAGGACGTGATGGCGGCCAGCGACGGCAGGGGCCAGCGGGTGCGCTCCAGGGCGTCGAGCCGCTCCTCGTGGTCGCCGATGGCCTTGTCGGTCTGGTCGGCCCGTTGCAGGAGCAGGGCCAGATCGCCCCGCGTGGTGGCGAAGCCGACGTCCACAGAACGGTGCAGACGCTCCAGTTCCAGCGTGATCCCTTCGGTGCCGGAGTGGGTCATGGGCGGGGCTCCTCGGTTGGTGCGGTGGTGTCGGGGCGGGGGGTGGGGGTGTCCTCGCCGGTCTTGTCGGTCTTGTCGGTCTTGGTGGTCCCGCTGGTCTCGGTGCTCTCGGTGCTCTCGGTGCTCTCGGTGGTCTCGGCGGTCACGGTGCTCCCGGTGCTCCCGGTGCTCTTGATGGTCTCGACGGTGGGCATGGCCGTGTCGGCGTGGGTGGCCCGGGGAGTTTCCGGGGCGGCGGGCGAGCCCGCCGCCCCGGTCCGCAGCCACGGCGGCAGCACCCGGTCCACGGCCGGTACGGCCATCAGCCTGCTGAGCAGACCGGCCACGGCGACCGCCGTCGCGACACCCGGCACGGCCCGCACCGCGGGCTCGTCCGCGAGCAGCGGCAGCGCCGTGATCAGGGCGACGAGGGTCTGCGCGACGGTGCGCAGGGTACGGCGGGCCGGGTCGGCCGCAGGGGACGGCTGGCTCATGCGGGTCTCCTCAGGTACGGGGGACGCGCAGCCGGTCCCAGCTCGCGCGCCCCGGGGTGCCGTCGGCGTCGCCGCCCGCGTAGCCGAGCCTGCGCTGCCAAGCCGCGTACGAGCGGACGTCGGCGTCGGTCCACACCGGTCCGGGACCCACCGCGTAGCGCCCGCAGCCCTCGGCGACGAGGCGGCGCCCGACGGCGGTGATCAGGGCGCTGCGGCGGCCGGGAACGAAGAACGCGGCGCCCGGGAACGCCGCGTACGGGGAGTCGGGCCGCGGACGCCCCGGCGGATCCGTGGGCGCGGCCCCGAGCCGCTTGGCGATCCGGCCGCGCATCGCCGCCATCGAGAACGAGGGGTCGATCTTGCGCCGGGTCCACTCCTTGTGCGCGACGACACTGGCCGCCGACCAGCCGTGCGCACGGCACAGCGCTGCCGAGAGCCGCTCCACGGTGGCGAGTTGGGCGGCCGGATAGGGGTCGCGGCCGTTGCCCAGGTTCTCGATCTCGAAGCCGTAGAAGCAGGCGTTGCCGTCGACGGCGTCGGGTCCGGGGCGGGCGGGCAGCCCCCGCTCGGCGCGGACGGCCGCGAGGACGGCGGCGGACCCCGTCCCCGCGTGGTTGGTACGGCCGTGGCCGAGCAGGTGCAGGGTCCCGTCCTTGGTGATCAGGCCGGTGCAGAGGGGGCCCGGCAGGTCGGGGAGACCGTGCCGGCAGGCGGAGAGGCTGTTGGTGCCCGCCGTGTGGTGCAGCATCACGCCGTGGACGGGGCCCCAGGGGCCTTTGTGGTTGCGGTTGTGGGTGCGCCAGTTGGGGTGTTCTTGGAGGGTGACGTGTTCCTTGCGGAGGGCTTGGAGGAGGGTGTCGGCGGTGAGGGGTGTGCTCATGCGGCGGCCCCCAGGGGCGCCGGGGGCTCCGGGTCCTCGGTGCGGACGACCTCGGTGCCGACCTCGCTCACCGGGTCGTCGAGGGGCACCTGCACCGGGTCCCGGCGCACGAGATAGACGGACAGCCGCGCGGCGACGGCGTCCGCCAGGGCGGCGAGCTGGTCCTCGGTGAGGGTGACGGGGGTGGGGGTCTCGGGCATGGGGTGCTCCTGACGGTCGTACGGAGGATGGGAGGAGAGAGGAAGGGGCGGGGAGAGGGGGCCGACGGGCGGCGACGCCGGGGTCGGCCAGCGGGCCCGCGGGTCGGGACCGGTCAGCCGGCCGGCGGGTCGGGGTCGGTCAGCCGCGCGGCGGGTCGGGGTCGGTCAGCCGGCCGGCAGGTCGGGGCCGGTCAGCCGCGCGGCGGGGGTCGGGACCGGTCAGCCGACCGGCAGGTCCGGACCGGTCAGCCGACCGGCGGGTCCGGGGTCAGGCCGGAGTCGACGGGGACGCCGTTGTACGAGGTGCCGCGCAGGGTCAGCGTCTGCTGCACCGCGCCGCCGGCGCCGCCGGACGCCTTGATGCCGATGACCCAGCACAGGGTGTCCAGCTCCGCCCCGCTGCTGTCCTTCAGGCGGACGACGTCGCCGAGCTGCACCCTCGGGTCGTAGAGGACCTCCACGTCGCCGATCAGCGGCACCGGATACCGGCCCGCCCGCACCAGCGTCGTGGCGAGCGACTCGGCGGCGGCCTTGTCCTGGATCCACTCGGAGGCCTCGGCGATGTACTGCTGGACGCCGTAGTGGGCCTGGCTGACGGTGTCCCGGGACGTGGCGCGGCGCTCCACGGGATCCTTGGCGGGACGGGTCGTCTTGAGGTACAGCGAGCTGGAGGTGCCGTTGGCCAGGCAGGTGTACAGGGGCACGGTCAGCCGGTTGGACATGCGCACGCTCAGGACCCCTCCGACGCGGCGGGCCTCGACCTCGACGGCGCCCTTCTCCGCCTTGTTGCCGGAGGACTTCGACTTGCTGAAGCGGATGGCCGTCTCCTCCATGATCACTTCGTCGTCGTCCGTGACCGGCGGCAGGATGTCGTACTCCTCCTCGGCGATCGCGTAGTGGTTGGTGACCGTCGACGACTTGGGCACGGTGACGACCGAACCGGCGAGGGTGTCGGACTGCACCGTGCCGACCTTGGACCAGTCCTTGTACGGGATCTCGACGTGGTTGCGGCAGGCGTCGATCTCCTCGCTGATCGTCAGGGAGGAGATCTCCCTGGTGGTGGTGAGGGTCAGGTCCGCCTTCGTCGGGGTGTTCCGGAAGCGCAGGTGGTTGCGCCACTTGAAGATGCCGCGCTCGTCGAACTCGGCGGTGGCGAGCGCCGCCTTGGCGATCTCGGTGACCGCCTCCCACTGCGACCCGGACACCCGGGGTATGGACACCAGCGGCAGGGTGGCGTCGTCGAGTTCGACGGCGCGGGTCCACTGGCCCTGCTGGTCGATGGCCGCGTCGGCGGGCATGGCGTCGACGTCCGACGTGATCTGTACGGCTTCGGTGGCCATGTCGGTGATGAGCTGGACCTTGTACAGCTCGGCCGGGGTCTGGTCGGCGGTGGCCTCGGTGATCGTCCCGACCGGGCGGACCAGGTGCCGGCCCCAGTGGTCGGTGACGACGACCTGCGCGGTCGGGCGGGCCTTCGCCGCGCCGCTCGCGCCCGTGTCGATCCAGAAGCCGAGGTGCCAGACGCTGCGCAGGAGCGGATCGCGCAGCTCGTCGATCGTCCACACCAGGCCGTGGCCCGCGCCGCCCTCCGTACCGGAGTACACGCTCATCTTGCCGGCGGCGAAGTCCACCTTGCAGGAGAGATAGCCCAGACCGGAGCCCTTGCGGTCCAGTTGCAGCCGGATCTCGAAGTTGTTGCCCGCGGCCTCGGCGACGTTCACCCAGGCCTCGACGTACAGCTTCGTGCCCGGAACGATGATGCGGCTGCGCGGCGCCCACACGGCCTTGAGTCCCGTGGCCGCGGGCCTGAGCGCCATCGAGTGCGGGGCGCCCTCGCGGATCCAGGTGTAGTCGCTCGCGTCGGGGAACTCCAGGGGCGTTCCGTACGTGGCGGCGAAGCCGCCGTGCAGCGAGGCGTAGAAGACGGACAGCGGTTTGTCGACGGTGGTGAACTCGGGGGCGCGCGGCGGCGGGCAGGAGTGCAGGCCCGCTTGGCGCATGAGTTCGTCCACGCACCAGGCGGCCGTCGCGACCGGGCGGTTGGTGCGGAAGCCGACGTCGGGGCGGGGCAGGACGGCCCGTCCCTGGAGCCGCTCCGAGCCGTCGAGTGCGGTCACCGAGACGGTGTCCGTGCCGGAGGCCGCAGCGCGCGTGCGCACCCGGCCGCGGAAGGCGGGCAGCAGCCCCGCGTCGAGCCCGGCCCGGTGCACGACCGACTGGCCGGGCCGCACCACGTCACCGGTGGCCCGCTTCGCCCACGGCGAGTAGAGCGCGGGCGCGGAGACACCGCCGGTGCCGCCCGTCTCCAGGGTGAGCTGGGCGGCGGCGCTGCCGGAGAACGCCCGCATGGCGTCCGGCAGGTCGGTGGCGTAGGACCGCTCCAGGGACCAGCTCTGGATCTGGTCGGTCAGGTCGCGGCCGCCGCAGCGGGACTCGTGCGCGGTGACCCGGGACCCGGCGGCGAGGGCCGCCGTCAGCTTGTCGTCAGCCGGTTGCACCGGTCACCTCCGTGAGGTCGAGGGAGATGCTGCGGTGGGGCAGCGGGCGGCCCGGGGTGTCGGTGTACGCGGTGATGGCCATGGGCGGGCAGCCGTCGCCGGGCAGATCGGCGTCCGGGGACGCCGCGCGCAGCCCCGTGGCGCCGACACGGGCCGAGAACGCGGCGCTGTTCGCGTCGAACTGGAGGGCAGGCTGCACATATGCTGCGGACGGCGGGGCCGCGGCGGACATCCAGGTGTCGGCGAATCCGGTGAAGGTGCCGGCCGCGCTGAACCACGTCAGGTAGCAGTTGGCGGCCCGCGCGCGCAGCTCGCGCGAAACGGTCAGCGCCACCTGCTCGCCCGGTGCGACGGGGAAGCCGGGGGCGTCGCCGTTCCGCCAGCGCAACGTCCCCGAGGTGTTCGCGGGCAGGGCGAGGACGGCGTACCCGGCATCCTCCGACAGGGTCGTCCCGTCGGCCTGCCACTGGGACAGCGGGGCCTTGCCCGCCGCCGCGGCCGCCGCCAGCAGCTCCCGCGGCGCCCGCGGCGCGTACGCGTCGTCCGCCGTCAGGACAGCGCCGCTCAGCATGAGGTCCCCGCCGGACGCTCCGGCACTGCCCGCCGGAACGACGAAGGCGGCGCCCGGCGGGGCGGTGCCGGTCACCGTCGGACCGGTGGCACTCGTGGTCGAGAGCGTCCTGCCGTCGGCGGCCAGCCAGCCGAGCTCCGCCGTGCCCGGGGTCACCCGCCAGGCCGTCGGCAGGGTGAACCGCACGGTGGCGCCGGGCGCCACCGGGAAGCCGGGCCAGGGGCGCAGCGTCCAGGCGAGGCGGTCGCCGACTGCCGCGGGCCGCCACTTCCAGGTGTTGGGCAGGTCGGTCGTGCTCGGCACCAGGGTGCCGCTGCCCGCCGCGACGGCCCACTGCCCGCTCCCGCCGCCGCTCCGGCCCGAGGCCTGAAGCGGGTCGAGCAGATTGCGGGTGACGGGGTCGAGTACGGCGATGGGCCCGGGTCCGTCGACGCGGCGCGCCAGGCGGTCCAGGTGGGCGGCGTCGGCCTCGGGCAGCCGGTCGAAGCTCAGCTTCAGCTTGCGGGCCGCGCGGCGCGGGGCGTGGGTGGTGACCTGGCCGCCCAGCGAGGTGAACTGGCCGACGCCGAGTTCCGCCCCGCGCTCCCAACTCGTCGCGGCCTGCTCGATCTCGCGCAGCCTGCCGGGGTGTCCGATCCATAGATTCCGTGGCATGACGGGCCGTACCTCCTTGCTCGTTGTCCTGTACGGGGTCTTGCTCGTTGCTCTGCGAGGGGTCCGGGCCCGCTCGTCGTCCCGGGCGGCCCCGGGGTGTGGGCGACGGGCGTCCGCATGTCGGACGCCCGGGGCCCGGCTGCCACCTGCGGGCCCGCCCGCTACCTGCGGGCCAACTGGCGCTGCCCGTAGCTCACGGCGCGGGCGATGGTCTGGCTGTCGACGTCGACGTGCACGGGGCGCTCGGCGAGCCGCTCCACGGCGGCGGCAAGGCGTTGCAGCGCGGCGCCCCCGGCGGGCTTGGCGGCGAACATCCGCTCCAGCTTGCTCAGCGGGATCACGGCCTCGTGCTCGCCGCGCTCCGCGACCAGGGCGAGCGTGCCGCCGGAACGGGCCCGCACCACACCCCCCTCGGCGAGGTGCGGCACCGGAATCCGCGGCAGGTCGAACCCGAACCCCTTGCCGCCGAGCCCCGGCACCCAGCCCGGCACCTTGAACTTGATCCGGTTCATGGCGCCGATGAGGATGTTGAGGCCCTTCACCAGGGCGACGACGGGCGAACTGAAGGCGTTCACCACGCCCTTGAACAGGGGCTTCAGGAAGCGCGACGCGGACGAGGAGGCGCTGCGGATGCCGTTCCAGGCGGCGGTGAGGCCGCGGCGGACGACCTTGGCGACCTTGTCCATGTTCACGAACTGCGCGATGAGCGGGGTGAGGAGCGTCATCACCAGGCCCAGCGGGTTGGCCCGCATCGCCAGGTTGAGGCCCTTCTGCGCGGCCGAGGCGCCCTTGAGGCCCCTGCCGAGCTGGCCCATGGACCTCCCGCCCCGGTCGGCGTTCTTGCCCGCCCTGCCGACGGACTTCTCGACAGCGTCGGACTGCCGCTTCACGTCCCGCAGGGCGTTCTTCGTCCGGTCGGCGGAGCCGCGCAGCCGGTCCAGGGACGACTTCAGCCGGTCCGTGCCGCCCCGCGCCTTGCCGAGGGAGCCGTCCGCGCTGCGCAGCCCGGTGCCCAGCTTGCGCACGGAGTTCTCGCCGCGGTCGGCGCCGGTGCGCAGCTTGCCGAGCGCGGTCTGCGCCCGGTCTGCGTTCGTGCGCAGTGTCCCGAGGGCGGGGTTGGCGCTGCTCGCCGCGCCGCGGATCTTCCCCAGGGCGGTGCCCGCCCGGGTCGCGTCCGTCCGCAGGGCCGCCAGCGGCCGCTGCGCACTCGTCGCGCCGCGCTGCACGGCGCCCATTCCCGTGCCGACCGAGGCCAGGTTCGACCGCAGTCCGCGCAGACTTCCGGACACGTTGAGCACGGCCCGCTTGAGACTCATGAGTTCACCTCGATTGTGTAGGGAAAAGCGCCCGTGTGCAGGGGGAACGCACCCGGGTGTCGGGGGAGTGCACCCGCGTCCAGGAGGAACGCACCCGTGGCCGGGCCGCCGTCAGCCGTCGAGGGACCGTCGGGTGTCATTCGTCGCCCTGGTGAGACGGTTCTGCTCGTCCGTGACGCGGCGGGCGTTGGTCACGGCCGCGCGCGTGTCGGAGGTGCTGGGGAGCGCGGTCGTGCGGCGGGCCGGCGGGGTCGTCGTCGTGGTGCGCGACGGTTGCGCCGGATTCGGCGTCGTGCTCCGGGACGGTGAGGCCGGCGGGGTGGCCGGGTCGGTCGTCGGCGCGGTCGGGGCGGGCCGGTCACGGGTGAGCCGCTGGAAGAGGCCGCCGCCGATGTCCTTGTACTTCAGCCGGTGCCTTTCGAGGAGCGCCTCCTCGTTGAGTTTGATGAAGGGCGGCAGCTCCGCCTTGAGGACGTCCCAGGCGACCTTCGCCGCGACGATCTCAAGGGCGAACACTTTCCAGTCCGACACCAGGCCGGTGCCCTCCGCCTTCACGGGCGTCAGTTCATGGCCGAGTTTGACGGTCTTGTCTTCGAGCTCCGTGAGCCTGGTGTCCGCGGTCTTCGATTCCTCGCGTATCGCCTTCAATTCACGGTCGATGCGCTCTGTCTCTGGATCCTTCTTCGACATCGGTAACCCTTGTCAGTGCCGGTGAGTCCGGTCGTTGCCACGCTGTAGGGGCCGTGCGATACTGCGTCAAGTCACGGAGGGGGCGGGGGATTTGCCGTATGCGTTCGCGTTTATCGGCGTCTTGTTCACGGTGATGGGTGCGGTCGTCCAGCGAAATGACCGGAGGCTGCGGAACCTGGGGCGCCCGGCCGTCGCAGTCGTCGAGGAGCGGGTGTTCCGCCCGGGTCAATCACGGCCCACTTCGGTGATCCTCAACTTCGAGATGGAGAATGGCGCCGCGCATTCCACCTCGCTGGTTCTCACCGACGCATTCCGGTCCCTTCAGGTCGGCGATCGACTCGATATCGTCTACGACCCCGCGAATGTGAACGCGATCAGGGCGGCGGATTCCGTCGCGCGCCGCCCGACGCTTTTCGGCGACCGCATTCTCCTCGTCATCGGCTGCGCTTTTCTCGTGGCGGCGGCCGTCGCCGGAGCGGTGTGGGGCTGGTAGGAATGCTCGGCCGGTGGTGCGGCTGCCGCGCGGGGTGTCCGGGTCGCTACCCGAAGAACGTGGCGAGGTCGCCGGGACCGGGCGCGCGGGGGGCCGCATCCGGTTCCGCCGCCGGGGTGGAGTCGGCGTCCGGCCGGGGCAGCGGCTCCGGCGGCTCCAGCGGCTCCGCGTCCTCGTCCCTGTTGACCATCGCGAACATCCAGTTGGCCTCCGCGAGGCGGTCCACCGCGTGCGCCAGCAGGTAGTCCGTCACCGTCCACCGCGCCGCCTCACCGTGCAACTCGCGGTGCAGGGCGCTGTCGTCGGGCAGCTGACGGACGAGCACCGCGAGCCGCCGCGACGAGAGCCCGCCCCGGTACCAGTCCAGGAGGTCGACGGCGTAGTGGCGGAGCAGATCCGCCTCAAGTGCCTCGGCGTGTTCGTCGACGAGCTCGCCGAGGCTCAGTCTTCCCCCAGGCCGAGCCCCGTCTCCTTGCCGTAGGCGTCGAGGATCGCGGCGATGTCCTGCATCGTCGTCTCGTGCCGCGCGAAGCGCGCGAACTGCCGCTCGCCTAGGAGGAGTTCGAGAAGCCCGTCGACGTCGTTGTCGTCCAGGGCGCGGAGCTGGCGCGCGGCGGCGCGGGTCAGCTCCGTGGGCAGTTCGAAGGTGTCGCCGTCGAGCTCGAAGGACCAGGCCCGGCCGAGCGCTTCGAGGCGCTGGGCGCGGGCGGCGTTGACGTTGAAGGCGGTCATACGGTCTCCAGGTGTCGGGAGCGGGGGGGGAGGACGAGGCGCGGGACAGGCGCGGGCGCCCGGGTGGGGCAGAGTGCCCGGGTAGGGCGGGGCGCCCGGGTGGGGCGGCAGCCGGGGTCGGCTGGATGCCGCCCCACCCGGGCCGGAGGCCTACGCGTACGCCTTGTCCTTCATGATCCACTTTGCCAGCTCGCCGTTCGGGCCCTCCAGGGCCGTGAACGTCACGCCGAGCTTCAGCGCCCCGGTCCGGGTCAGACCCAGCTCCTCGGTCTCGGTGACCTGGCCGCGCGGGATGATGAAGCGGTACGTGATGTCCGAGCCGTCCTTGAACTCGATGCCGAGGGCCCGCTCGTCCTTCGCCGGGTTGCTCGGCAGCTGGAACTCGAAGGTGTCGGCGACGTCCTTCGGCGGGACGGACCCGTCCTTGGTCTGCTTGATCTCCGCCGCCGGGATGCCCATGAAGAACGCCAGCGTCTGCTTGTTCATCTGGAGCAGCTGGAACTTCACGGTGAGGTCGCGGTCGGAGTAGATGAAGCGGGCCGGGGTGCCCGACTGCCAGGTCTCGACCGGGTCGATCTTCTCCTTCTTGTTGAACTTGATCCCGTCGGTCGTGGTGTAACCCAGGTCCTGCCAGTGGGTCTCCGGCCAGGTGTCGGCCGTCGTCCGCGGGGTCGGCACGGGGGACGGGTCGGTGGCACCGGAGGGGACGAAGGAGACCGGGGCGATCAGGACACGACCGGTTCCGGCGACACGGATCTGACCGCCGTTGTTCGGGGTTGCGGGCATGCGAACTCCTCGGATGAGTGAGTGGGGGTGTTACGGGCAGGAAGAAGGCCCCGCCGGTGGATGGACGGGGCCTGGTTGTGTGTGCGGCTGGGGCACAAGCACAAGGGGGTGGCGCGTGGCGCGCGTGGGCGCTCAGGCCAGGCGCAGCCGCAACCGGACCGTCGCCAGATACCGGTTGCCCTGCGGCCGGAGATAGTCCGGCAGCCAGCGCGGACCGTCCTCCTCCGCCACGTCGGTGACGACCGCCGTGCCGTACGAGGTGCCGGCCAGCTCCAGGACGCAGGCGCGGGCCGCGAGGGCCACGCCGTGCGCCGTGGTCTTGTCGGGGCCGTACACCTCCAGGTCGAGCAGCGGCTGGTCCAGGTGCTGGTCGTCGAGGAACGCGCCGCCGACGCGGGAGACGAGGACGGCCTTCTGGGTGCCGTCGAACCCGGCGGGCGGACGGTTGTCGACCGTCGTACCCGTCAGCTCAGGACGGTTCTTGAGGAAGTCGACGACCAGCCGTTCCGCGTCGGGAAAGGTCAGGACGCTCACATGGATGCTCCCTTCACAGAGATACGGGGGCAGATACGGGGGCAGCAGAAAGCGGCAGGTCCGCGGCCCCGGGTCGGGGGCGCAGCTCTGCCGCTGCTTCAAGTGTGAGCGAGGGGGGCGCGGGCCGCAACTCGGTTGGCGGGCGGGGTGGATGGGGCGCCTGCGCAGAGCGCCGACTCTCCTTCACGCCTGCGCCCGGCCGACCGGGCACAGGCGCTCCCGGCCGGCCGCCATGTCACGAGCCGTGTCCGCCAACCAGGCCGGGCCGCCCAGCTCGACGGCCCGCAGTGTGCGACACAGCCGGGCCCGTGTACGGGTGGAGGACACCGTGGCGAGGATCGGAGGCAGGTGCAGGAGGGTGGCTTCCGCGTCCTGCCAGGCGTGGGCCGCGGTCAGCGCCGTCAGTTCGGCTGTCCGGTAGAAGAAGGCGCCCCGCCCGGTCGCGTTGATCTCGCTCACCAAGTCGCTGGTCCGTACGAGGTGCGGAATCGCTCGCGACGGATCGGCCAACGCCAGGAAGACTTCACCCTCCTGCCCGCTGATCTCCTCATCGTCAACCCACCACGCCCATCGCGGGTCCTTGGGGTGCAGGGACTCGTCAAGCGCGCTGCGAGCCCGCTCGATGGCCGCAGTGGCACGGGGCCGGTCCCCGGCGAGTGCGAGAGCGCGGGACCTGCGGATGTCGGCCAGGAGCGCGATGCGCGGCGGCACCGGGCGGCTCGTCAGCTCGTCGCAGATGGCCAGTACTTCACCGATCCGCCGGTTCTCGATGCCGTGCATCGCCAGGAGGTCGAGGGCGAACCACTCCATGCTCCGGTTCCCCGCCAGTCGCGCGAGGTGCAGGGATTCCATGAAGGCGGCGCGGGCCTCGGACTGCCGGTCGGCGTCGAACAGGAGCCAGCCTGTGATCTCGGCGAGTTCGGAGGCGACGCTGAGCCGGTGCGTGTCCTCACCCTGGATCCTCGCCACTTCGGCACGCCAGAGCTGGGACGCCGCGTCCGCCACATGGTCCCCGCCGAAGGCCTGGTCGTGATGCAGGAGCCAGCTCGCGAGACGCTGGACTTCCGCGTGCGGGCTGTCGTCGTAGTCGTCCGCGGGCGCGGTGCCGCGCGCCCGGTCGACGGCCCGTTCCAACTCGGCAAGCGGAACGGCGAGCACGGCAGCCAGTGACGCCAGCCAGGCATCCGGCAGCCGCTGCCCGCGCTCCCAGCGCGAGACCTCGTTACGGGTCAGCGTGGTCGTTCCGGTGGTCGCGCACAGCCGCTCGGCGAGCTGGGACTGCGAGAGCCGTGCCTGTTTGCGCAGTGCGGCCAGACGCATGCCGAACTCGCTCCGTGCGGTTGTCCCGTCGTCCATGCAAGGGGCCTCCTTCATCATCACGCTACCCGCGCGACCGGCCCCTGACTGGCCCCTTGCAGGCTCCTCCACCCGTACCGGCGAAGGGACTTCGACAGCGGTGGTGGCCCCGGCGACCGCGTGCGCGGCCCGGGGCGTGGCCAACTGACAAGGGAGTCGACATGGCCGAGAGTACGGGCGCCCGTCCGGGCCCGGGAAGCAGCGGAGCGGAGCGGGCGCCGGACCGTGCCCTCGTCGAGTGGTTCGCGGGCAGCCATCCCGCGCCGGGGCAGGCCTTGGCCGGATGGGCGGAGCACGGCGTCGCCCTGCTACCGCTCGGCGTACGCTTCGACGCCCTCCGTGTCCCCGGCCGCCTCGTCCACACGGCGGTCGGCAGCGACGAGCCCGCCACCGTGGGCGCGGCTCTGCGGGACTGGCTTCACGGCCCGGTCGTCCGCGATGTTCGCACCGGCGACGGCAGCGGCTGCTACTACGCACTCGTCGCCCCGTACGCCCTGTGCACCCCCTGCGCACCGTGGGAGGAGTCCGTCGGCCGGCTCGGCGCAGGCACCTACCTGGGCGTCCCGCGCATCGGTTCCCAGGTCTCGCCCGTCACGTTCTGGGCCGTGCGGCCCGAGCATCCTGGGCACCTGTGCGACCCCATCCGCCTCGCCGCGCTCCTGTCGACGGCCGAGACGCTCGACGCGGTACAGCCATGAGCACGACCGCCGACCTCGACCAGCGGGCGACCGACCTGTACCGGACCCCCGGGGGCACGTGACGTGCCCCCGGGGACGGCGGGGCCCAGGTGCCCCGCCCACGGCTCAGGCAGCCCGCCCGTGCACCGCCCGCTCCGCCGCGAACACATCCTCCAGCCGGTACAGATGGCGACGCCCCTGTCGCCCCGCCGCCGTCAGGTGCCCGAGCTGCACCCACTTGCGGATGGTCGCGGGGGACACGGCCACCTCGGCGGCCGCGAGTTCCCCGGTGATCAGCGTCCTGGCTGTCGTCTGCGCGCTCATGCGCCATCCTCCTCCGCGCCCTTCGGGCCGTTCCCCTCCGCGCCCTCCAGGCCGTTTTCCTCCGCGCCTTCCAGTACGTGCCCGCACACCGGATTCACGCACCGCACCACCGCCCGCTCCGGGAACGCCCGCAGGGACACCGAGTCGCAGGCCGGGCAGCGGCCCGCGATCCGGACGAGCTGTTCGGGATCGCCGAGGGCCCGTGCGCAGCGGCGCGCCATGCGGCGCAGCTCCTCCTCGGTGTGGGCGGCCAGGTCCGGATGCTCCCGCACGCGGTCGAGCAGTCCGGCGATGCGCCGCAGTCGTACGGGGACGGGCGCGGCGGCCAGGCGTTGCAGGCCGAGCCGGTCCCGGATCGCCGCCTCCAGTTCCACCACGCCGTCGGTGATGTCCCGGATGGCGTCCGAGACGTACAGTCGTACGGGCGCGGTCGTGCCGCGGACCGTGGCGCCCGGACGTTCGCGCAGACCGCCGGGCCCGGGGCCCGGGGCGAGTTCCACGAGGAGTTCGGGGAAGTGGCGCGTGAGCGCGCCGAGCCAGGCGGCGGGACCGGTGGGTCCGTCGGGGGCATGCCCGTTGGGGTCATTGTTCTGCTGCCGATGCGTCATCCCGTGCTCACGACCTTTCCGTTGCGCCACAGACGTCCGCCGCTGACTCCGTCGAACCAGGTGTGCGCGGGGTCGACGACCGCCTCGCACTCCCTGCGGATGGGGCACTGATTGCAGGCTCGCAACACCGCTTCGGCCTTGGCGGGGTTCTTGGTGAACACGGAGTGGTGGGGAAGGTCCGCGCAGGCGGCGGCCGTGCGCCAGTCCGCAGGGTCCGCAGGATCGCCCTGCGGGGCTTTTTTCCAGGTCAGCGACGGTAATGCAGGAGTAGTGGCAGCAGGCATGTGTAACCCCTCCACAGGTGGGAACATATGTTCGAGTATGGCGAACGAGCCCTCAGAGTCGCATGATGCGAGTGCGCACGCAAGCGGCTTTGAGGGCGGGGGAGGGGAGTCGCTGGTGGCGCAAGAGGCCCGAAAGGTGGTGCGCCGTGGGCGCGTTGACAGAACCTCCACCAATGCGTGCGGGCGCGCACACGCTTGAGTGCGCGCGCGCTCGGTACGCTGCCCTCGCGACGAGGGGAGTGGGGGCATATGCGTTCGAGCCTGGGGGAGAGCGCCCGCGGCGACCACGGCGACGGCGGCCTTGACGCCTTCGCCGGGTGGATCGAGGGCCTGATGCGCCGGCGGGGCTACGACATCGACAACCCGCGCGGCGGCGGCAAGTCGAAGCTCGCCGACGACGCCGGGGTGCACCGGGCGGCGGTCAGCCGTCTCCTTCAGCGGCAGAGCATGCCGGACCTGGAGACGATGCGGCGCCTGGCCGGAGTCCTCGGGGTGCCGCTGCGGGACATGCTGATCCGCTCGGGGCGGCTCACCGAGGAGGACCTGCCGCTGCCGGGGAACCGGCGCGTCGGCGGCGCGGAGCCGACCGGCCGCATGACGCCGGAGGAGGCGGCGCGGCGCATGGAAGTGCCCGTGGAACTGCGGGAGTTGTTCGTGAACGTGGCACGGCAGTTTCTGCCGGAGCGCGGCGGAACGCCGGGGGCGGACGCCCTCGGACGCTGAGCGGGGGAAGGGCAGGGTGGTACGGCAGATGGGGAACGTGGGGGGCGGTCACCCGCAGGAGTCCGGCCAGCGGCTCGTCGCGGAGTTGCTGGCCGAACTCGCCCGCAGGGTGTGCGAGGTCGGCGCGGAGCACGTACGTGTCGTCACCGACGAGGAACTGGAGCGGGATCGCATGCGGTGGTTCCGCGCGGGGTGGCAGGAGCAGGCTCGGGAGGCCCGAGGGGCCCGAGGGGCCCGAGGCGCTCGGGAGGCTCAGGAGGCCCGCGGGGTTGGCAAGGTCCGCGAGGTTCGAGCTTCCCGGGGCGATCGGGCGATCCGTGAGGTCCGAGGTTCCCGAGAGGCCCACGAGGCCTGGCAACAGGACCCCGGCGTCCGACCCGCCCCCGGCACCCCGGGCTCCCGCCCCGCCTCCGGGACCAGCCGCCCAGGCCCAGGCCCCGACCCCGAGCGCGAGCGCGGCGACCGCGGCGACCGCAGCGGCTGCAACGACCGCAGCGACCACCGCCCCCACCCGGCCACCCGCACCCCCGACCAAGCCCCCACCCGCGGCACCGGCCACCCCGACACCGAGAGCCCCGGCACCGGCCACCCCGGCACCGGCCACCCCGGCACCGAGAGCCCCAGCGCCGAGCGCCCCGAAACAGGCCGCCCCACCCCCGGAAGCCCCCCCGACCCCCCGGCAAGCCGCGCACGCGGCCTACCGGAGGAACCCGAGCACGGGCCGTCCCGATCGCGCCCGGCCCGTGTGCTGCGCTTCCCGGAATCGGGCGGCACCTGAACGACCGGGACCCGGCGGCACCGGAAGAGCCGGAGCCGGACGGCACCCCGGGAAGAAGCCGCACCCGGGAAGAAGCCGCACCCCGGGAAGAAGCCGCACCCGGGAAGAAGCCGCACCCCGGGAAGAAGCCGCACCCGGGAATAAGCCGCACCCCGGGAAGAAGCCGCACCCGGGAAGAAGCCGCACCCCGGGAAGAAGCCGCACCCGGGAAGAAGCCGCACCCCGGGAAGAAGCCGCACCCGGGAATAAGCCGCACCCGGGAAGAAGCCGCACCCCGGGAAGGATCCGCACCCCGGCAAGAAGCGTCCGAGCCCGGCAGCGCGGCAGAGCGTCTCGGCGCTAGCAGTTCCCGCGCACCGGCTTGCCGGAGAACCGCTCCGCCAGCCACCGCGCGGCCAGCGGTGACTGCGTGACGACACCGCTCACATGCTCACCGAGCGGGACGGTGTGCCACTCCACGTTCGCGCCCCGCGCGCACCAGTCCGTGCGGACCTGGCGGCCGATCCCGTACGGGATGAGCTCGTCGGCCAGCGCGTGGTAGAGGTACACCGGCGCGTCGGGAGCGCGCGTGCCGACCCGGGAATCGCGCAGGCGCTGCTGCCAGTCGGGCTGTTCGAGGGGGTTCCTCGTCGTCATGTCGCGGATCTTCTTGAAGGAGCCGAGCACCGATCCGTCCGCGACGCAGCTGTTGCGCAGCGCGCCGATCAGGCTCCGGCCCGCGGAGTTCAGATAGGAATCGAGGCGCAGCTCGGGGAACGCCGCGTTCTGGCCGATCGCCGCCATGAAGACGAGCCCCGAGCCGTAGCCGCCGTCGTTGAAGTCCGCCACCTTCATCAGGTCGCCGGGCACCCCGCCGGTCGCCGTGCCCTTCACCTTGAGGTCGGGGGCGTACGAGCCGTGCAGCTCCGCGGCCCAGGACGTGGCCTGGCCGCCCTGCGAGTAACCCATGATGCCGACCGGCGAGTCCTTCGAGAGTCCCGTGCCGGGCAGCCGGATCGCGGCGCGGGCGGCGTCGAGGACCGCGTGCCCCGCGGCCCTGCCCACCGTGTACGTGTGGTCGCCGGGGGTGCCGAGACCCTCGTAGTCGGTCACGGCGACCGCCCAGCCGCGCAGGGTGAGCTGCTGGATGAGGTTGGCCTCCACCGTGGTGCCCCGGGGGAAGCCGGCGCTCGGCGCGCAGTGGTCGCCGACGCCGACCGTGCCCACGGCGTAGGTGATCAGCGGGCGCGGTCCCGTGCGGCCGTCCTGGGGGACGATGACGGTACCGGAGACCGTGTTCGGGGTGCCCTTCGCCGTGGTGGAGCGGTAGTGGACCTTCCAGGCCTTGGTGTGGGTGGGCTGGCCCGGCAGCGGGTGGAAGGCGCTCGGCTCGGAGCTGACGATGTCGCCGGGCGCGGCGGCGGCCACGGTGTCGTCGGCGCGCGCCGGGTCGTCGGCGTGCGCGACGGTCGTGAGGGTCGCGGCCGACAGGCCCGCGGCGGCGACCAGGGCAAGGACTGCTCTGAAGCTCGTGCGTACGTGCATGGGGCTCTCCCAACGGTTCGTGGGGGATGGAGAAACAGAGGGACGGAGCGATGGGGGGATGAGGGAGTCGACCGTACGACCGTAGTGACCGGCGAGTAAGAAAGGGGCTGACGCGAACGCTCAGCTTTGCTGACCCGACCCGTCGGCGGCCCGATAGGCCCCAGGCGTAGTTCCCGTCCAGCGCCTGAACGCCCGGTGGAACGCCGTGTCCTCGGAGAACCCGAGCCGTGCCGCGAGGTGCGCGATCGGCTCGTTCCCCTCGGCGAGCCCGGCGATCGCCGCGTCCCGCCGCACCGCGTCCTTCAGTTGCCGGTACGACGTGGACTCCCGGGCGAGCCGCCGCCGCAGTGTCGCCGGGCTCACCGCGAGCCGCGCCGCGATCTCGCCGAGCGACGGGAGCCGCGGCGAGGTCCGCAGCGCCACCGCGAGCACCCGCCGCACCTGTTCGGCGACCGTCGTCCCGTAGTCCCGGCGCGAGAGCAGGTCGAACGGCGCCCGGCGCAGCATCGCCGCGAGCGCGTCCTCGTCCCGCACCAGCGGCGCGGCCAGCCAGTGCGCGTCGAACCCGGTGCCGGTGCGGGCCGCGCCGAAGCGGACCGGGCAGCCGAAGAGCAGCTCGTACTCGTCCTTGTGCGGGGGCGGCGGATGCCCGAAGTCGGCCCAGCGCAGCACGATGCGGCGGCCGATCAGCCAGCTGCACAGCCGGTGCCAGACGACGACCAGGCACTCGGCGAGGAAGAAGTCCTGGTCGAGGTCGTTGCGTACGGTGAGGACGACGCCGTCCCGCGTCCGCGTCACGGCGAGGTCGGGGCCGCCGGGGAACAGCCCGTAGAACGTCACACCGCGTTCCATCGCCGCACCCAGATCGCGGCAGCCCAGAGCGGCGTGGCACATCATCGCGAAGGTGCCGGGCCTGCTCGGCGAGGAGCCGAGGCCGAGGAACTCGTCGTCCGTGGCCCGGTACAACTCGCGGAAGAGACGCGCGAACTGGGCGGCCGTGACGCGCGCCCGGTCGTCCCCGAGCAGCAGCGGCGGTATCTGCGCGGCCTGTAGCAGCGGCACGGTGTCGACGCCGACGCGCTCGGCGCCGCGCAGCACGGCCCGTACATGGTGCACGGTGATCGTCCGCCTGGCCATGACCATGACCATGACGTTAGCCGTCGGGGCCGCGGTCAAGAAGGGTGCGCGACGGGGCGCGTGCGGCAGCCCGCCGCGCGGTGAGCGTCTGTGGTGTTCGTGGCGTCCGGCTTGCCTACGACAGCCCCGCGAGCCGCAGCAGTGCCGTCGCGCCAGCCGCCCCCACCACGACCACGGCGAACGGCGCCCGGCGCCACGCGAGCACGCCCCCGACCAGCACGCCCGCGGGCCGCGACCAGCCCGCGAACTCCTGCCCCTCGGTGAACGCGCCGGTGGTGAGCAGCGCGACGAGGAGCACGGTGGCGCCGACGGTCAGCAGTTCCTGTACGCGCGCGGGCAGTTCGACGCGGCCGTGCAGGACGGGGCCCGCGAGGCGGAAGACATAGGTTCCGGCGGCGAGGACCAGGACACAGACGAGATAGGCGTTCATGAGGAACTCCCGGGGCGCTCGGGGTGATCGGGGCTCTTGCGGCGGATGGCCACCAGGCCGGCGAGGGCCAGCAGCACCGGTGCTCCGGCGGGCAGCACCGGGGTGGCGGCGAGGGCGATCACGGCGCCGAGCGCACCGGCGCGGCGCGCGTTCCCGTCGTCCCGCAGCGCGGGCAGCACCAGGGCGAGCAGCACCGCCGGGAACGCGGCGTCGAGCCCGAACCGCCCGGTGTCCCCGAGCGCCGAACCGGCGAGCGCGCCCGCGCACACGCTCACGTTCCACACGGCGAAGAGCCCGATCCCGGAGATCCAGAACGCGGCCTTGCGGCTGCGCGCGTCGGGCTGGGCGATGACGAAGGCCGCCGTCTCGTCGGTGATCAGGTGCGCGCCCACGAGCCGGGCGGGCCAGGTCCGGCCGAGGCTGTCGGCGACGGCGAGACTGAACGCGGCCGTGCGGGAGTTGAGGAGCAGCCCGGTCGCCGCCGCGGCCACCGGTCCGCCGCCCCCGGTGAGCAGGGCGACCGCGCTGAACTGGGCGGAGCCCGCGTACACGAGCAGCGACATCGCGATCGGCACCCACAGCGGGAGGCCGCCCGCGACGGATATCGCCCCGAAGGAGACGCCGACGACGGCGTCGGCGACCAGGACGAGCGCGATGTCGCGCAGGACGCCCGGAGGCAGCTCGGAGAAGCGGACGAGGCCGCCGGAGGATGTTCGCTCTACAGGGTCATCTGTTCGGTCTGACGAACGCATGCCTCGTAGATGAACAAATCGACGAGCGTTCGTCAAGCCGAACGATTGGTACTCTGTACCGAACGAGGGTCGGAGTGGAGGTACACCGCATGACCGATGGCGGCAAAGGCGCGGCGGCGCCTCGTCCGGCGGGGCTGCCCCGCGAGTGGATCGCGGCGGCGCTGCGCCGTGAGCGCGTCCGGGCCGGCCTGTCCCTCTCCGAGCTGGCCAAGCGGGCGGGCATCGCCAAGTCGACGCTCTCCCAGCTGGAGGCGGCGTCCGGCAACCCCGGCATCGAGACCGTGTGGGCGCTGGCCGTGGCGCTGGGCGTCCCGTTCAGTGTCCTCGCCGAGTCGCCCGGTCCCGCGGTCACCGTGATCCGTGCGGGCGAGGGCCCCACGATCCACGCCGAACAGGCCTCGTACGCGGGCACCTTGCTGTCCGCCGGGCCTGTCGGGGTGCGGCGCGACATCTACCACGGCGCGATGGAGCCTGGCTCCGTGCGGGCTTCCGAGCCGCACATCCCCGGCTCCGTGGAACACCTGATCCTCAGCACGGGCCGCTTGGCCGCGGGGCCCGTGGGGGAGTCCGTGGAGCTGGCCCCCGGCGACTACATGTCCTACCGGGGCGACGTCCCCCATGCGTACGAGGCACTCGCCCCCGGCACGACGTTCGTCCTGATCATGCAACACACATGAACAACGCCCCGCTACGCGGCGATTTTTCCCACCCACCCACCCCTATGCCCCACCGGTTTCAGCCCAGCCCCGGGGTGGTCCCAGCCCCACCCGGGGCGCTTTCAGCCCCGCCGGGGGTGGTTTCAGCCCTGCCGGGGGTGGTTTCAGTCCCGCCCGGGGTGGTTTCAGTCCCGCCGGGGGTGGTTTCAGCCCTGCCGGGGGTGGTTTCAGCCCCGCCCGGGGCGATTCCAGCCCCGCCCCGGGGTGGTTCCAGCCCGTCCGGCGCTTGAGGACGAGGCCGAAGGCCGAAAACCCCCAGCCAAGGCGCCCCCGCCAGAAAAAGGCGCCCCCGCCAGAAAAAAGAGCCCCCGCCAGAAAAAGGCAGGAGCCCCGTGCTCCTCGCGGGTGCGAGGGGCGCAGGGCTCCTTGGGTACTGCTTCCGTTCCGGATCAACCCACCGCTACGCGGGGGTGACGTTCTCCGCCTGCGGGCCCTTCGGACCCTGCGTGACGTCGAAGGTCACGGCCTGGTTCTCCTCGAGGGAGCGGAAACCGCTGGCGTTGATCGCGGAGTAGTGCACGAAGACGTCGGGGCCGCCGCCTTCCTGGGCGATGAATCCAAAGCCCTTTTCGGCGTTGAACCACTTCACGGTTCCGGTAGCCATAAGCCCTCCTTGGGCCAAAGGGTTGCCCTGCTCCAGAACCTGCGATTGTTGAAACAACTGCAAAAGTCTGAAAACGACGAGAGCCCGCGGGTCACATGCTCCGCAGGCTCTGTACTGCAAGGGAAACCAAACTGCAACTTGCGGCGAGCTTAGCACGCAGGCACCCGAAAGCAATAGGGATCAAGATCACGTCACCCGGAGGTTTGACAGAGCTCCGGGAAGGGTTGACGGGAGCGCTCCCCGAGCTGCTCCCAGGGGCCCCGCGCGTCGCACCGGACCGGGGGCGGGCTAACCTCGCCGATGTGGACAATTCTCCCGCTGACACCTCGGACGGGGCAGCAGACCCCGTCCGCACCGCGCGCCCGCGCGTCGGTCACATCCAGTTCCTGAACTGCCTCCCCTTGTACTGGGGCCTCGCCAGGACCGGCAACCTCCTCGACTTCGAGCTCACCAAGGACACGCCGGAGAAGCTCAGCGAGCAGCTGGTGCGCGGCGAGCTCGACGTCGCCCCCGTCACCCTGGTGGAGTTCCTGAAGAACGCCGACGAACTGGTCGCGTTCCCCGATCTCGCGGTGGGCTGCGACGGGCCCGTCATGTCCTGCGTGATCGTGTCGCAGGTGCCCCTGGACCGCCTCGACGGGGCCCGCGTCGCGCTCGGCTCCACCTCGCGCACCTCCGTACGCCTGGCGCAACTGCTCCTGGCCGAGAAGGTCGGCGTGCGGCCCGACTACTACACGTGCCCGCCCGACCTCGGCCTGATGATGCGGGAGGCCGACGCCGCCGTCCTCATCGGCGACGCGGCGCTCCGCGCGAACCTCATCGACGGCCCGCGGCTCGGCCTGGAGGTCCACGACCTCGGCCGGATGTGGAAGGACTGGACCGGTCTCCCGTTCGTCTTCGCGGTGTGGGCGGCCCGGCGCGACTACCTCGCGCGTGCGCCCGAGGTCGTGCGCGAGGTGCACCGGGCGTTCCTGTCGTCCCGCGACCTGTCCCTGGAGGAGGTCGCGAAGGTCTCCGAGCAGGCGGCGCGCTGGGAGATGTTCGACGCGGACGTCCTGGAGCGGTACTTCACGACGCTCGACTTCCGCTTCGGCGGCCCGCAGCTGGCCGGGGTGCGGGAGTTCGCACGGCGTGTCGGCGCGACGACCGGGTTCGCCCCGGACGTGCAGGTGGAACTTCTCCGGACCTGACCCGGCCCGGGTGGAGCGCCGGGGTGAATTCACCGGCGCGGAATTCGAGACCGCCCCGCACTCGCCGTCGGATGCGGCACGCGTCATAGGATCCGGCACTTGCCGTCGGATGCGGCACGCGTCATAGGATCCGGCTCTCGTCGTCGGATGCGGCACGCGTCATCGGATCCCGCACTCGCCCTCCGGATCCGGCATTCGTCATACGGATGCCGATTTGCGGCCTTCCGCTGTGCCACCGCTCTCATAAAGGAACTCGTCGCCGGGATTGACGACCGGCGTCACCGCAATGAACAGCGGGCCCTTTTCCCCAGCGGGCACCGGACCTCCCGGGCGCCGGGGCCGAACACCCGGAGGGTGTGAGGCCGCAGTCCGCTCCGATTACGCTGGCCCCCAGCACCGGCATGCCGGGCATGCGGTCGCCGCATCTGGGGGAGGCCTTCGCCATGCACCCGCTCGAACCGGACGAGCCCACCGCCGTCGGGCCCTACCGGCTGCTCGGCCGACTCGGCTCCGGCGGCATGGGCCGGGTCTACCTCGGCCGCAGCGCGGGCGGCCGGACGGTCGCCGTCAAGGTCGTGCATCCGCACTTCGCGCAGGACGAGGGGTTCCGCGCCCGCTTCCGCAGGGAGGTCGAGGCGGCCCGGCGGGTCGGCGGTGCCTGGACCGCGCCGGTCCTGGACGCGGACCCGGGGGCGCCGGTGCCGTGGGTGGCGACCGGGTACGCGGCGGGCCCCTCCCTCACGGACGCGGTACGGGACGGTGGGCCCCTGCCCGAGCACTCGACGCGCGTCCTGGTCGCGGGTCTCGCGGAGGCCCTGGCACAGGTGCACGGCCTGGACCTGGTGCACCGGGACGTGAAGCCGTCCAACGTGCTGCTCACCCTGGACGGGCCCTGCCTCATCGACTTCGGCATCGCGCGTGCGACGGACGGCACCGCCACCCGCACCGCGCTGACCTCGACCGGCGTCTCCCTCGGCTCCCCCGGCTACATGGCGCCGGAACAGATCCTCGGCAACGGCGTCGACGGCGCGGCGGACGTCTTCTCCCTCGGTGCCGTGCTGGTCTTCGCGGCGACGGGCCGCGCGCCGTTCCCCGGTGACTCCACGGCCGCCCTGCTCTACAAAGTCGTCCACGAACAGCCCGAACTGGGCGGTTTGAGCGGCGACTTGCGTGACCTCGCCGCCGCCTGCCTGCACAAGGACCCCGCGGCACGCCCCGCCCCCGCCGACGTGTCCCGCCGCCTCGCCCCCGGCGGAGCCGCCGCCCTGGTGACGGCGGGCTGGCTGCCGGGACCGCTCGTGGAGCGGGTGAGCAGGAGCGCGGTGCGGCTCCTGAACCTCGACGCGGCAGGCGCACCCGCCGCCGGGCCGCCGCCCGGAGATCCGGTGCCCGCGTCCGGGCCCGTGCCGTTCACCGGGCCCGCGGTGGGGGTGTTCGGACCGCCGGACGCGTCGTACGGGGCTCCGCCCGCGGTGTCGTATGTGGTCGCGCCCGCGGTCACCGACGGCGGCGCCACTGGTACCGGCGGTGGACCGGAGGACTCCCCGCGGCCCGGCAAGCTCTCCCTCTCCGTGGCCGCGGCGGCCGCGCCCGCGGGGTCCGACGGGCGTGGCCGGAAGGTGAGTTGCACGGTGGTCCTGGCTGTGGCAGGGGCGCTGGCGGCGGTCACGGTGGGGACGGTGTTCGTGTTCGCCATGCTGCCGGAGGACGGGGACGACACCAAGGACTCGGCGGGGAGGACGCCGAGCGCGACGGGCGACGCGCGGACACCCGCGGGCGGTGCCGTTCCCGTTCGCTACCTCGGCGAGTGGCGGGGCAAGGCGTCGACGCAGAACGGACTCGTACCGCTCGGCACGTTCGACGTGACCGTGCAGCAGGCGTCCGGGCCCGGCCGGCGCATCGGCACGGTGACGCAGACGGACCTCATCGGCAACAAGTGCGTCGACGTCCTCACCCTGAAGTCGGCCTCCGCCAAGGAACTCGTGGCGCGCGGCGTCGGCGCCCGTACCAACGACGGCCAGTGCTCCCAGACGCCCCACACCATGCGGTTGCGCCCGGTCGGCGCGGAGTTGCAGTACACCTCCGTGGACCCGAAGGCGGGCGATCCGGAAGCCCGGTTGCGGAAAGTCGGCTGAGCCCCGCTATGGGGGATTCGTCGAACACCGTTGTGTCGCGGCAATGTCGCAGGACCGTCGCAGGATGCGGCGTGCGGTAAACCTGGCGTTGACAGGTGCGGTAGCGTCCCACGTGGCAGTTGAGAATATTTACTTTAGCGACACGGGGAGGTATCGATGTCCGACATCGACCGCGGTGCAAAACTCGAGAAGCTGCAGAAGCTGTACGAGGCGTTCCAGAAGAAGGAGACTGAGGTCCGCGACCTCATCCACCTCCTGGACGGCCAGGCCAACGACAGCCACGGCTTCTGGAAGGGACCGGGCGCCGACCGGTTCCGCGACGAGTGGCGCGAGTTCAAGCCGCAGATGAACCGTCTCGCGGACTCGCTGGGCGACGCCCACAAGTCGGCCAAGAACAGCCACGACCGGATCGAGCAGGCCACCGCCCGCTGATCCGATGCCGCGTCAGCGGTACCTGTGTGTGGGGGGCCACCGGAAACGGTGGCCCCCCACACACACATGCCGCGGGCGCCCGCGGGCGCTCACGGTCAGGCGTCGAGGATGGCCTGCACGGGCACCATCAGGCCGGAGCGGACGAGGATGCCGCGGCCGACGGGACCGCCGCCGGACCCGGTCGGCACCCGGACGTTGAACAGCTCGCCGTCCGACGCGCTCTGCGGCGACAGGATCATGCCCTGCCGCGACCGCCGCGCCTCCACCACGAAACCGCGGTACTGCGAGCTGAGCGTGTCCGTGGCGCCCGCGACGACGATCGCGATGCCGCCGTCCCTGCCGTTCTGCGCGACCTCCTCCAACGGCCGGTCCAGAGAGCCGTCGTAGAGCATGTCCGCGTCGTCGGCCACCACGGCGAACTTGCCGTCCGTACGGTCGACCAGCTCCTTCAGGTCGCGTTCCGTGCTGTCCGCGGTGAGCACGCCGAGTACGCCGGGGTGCTCCTCGAGGGATCGCAGCGGTGAACGCCGCGGCGTGACCAGGATCGTCGGCACCTGGTTGGCGAGCAGGCTCTTCGCCGCCACGAGCAGGGCGGTCGAGCGGCCCGACTTCGGCGGGCCCGCGATCACGAAGCCGGGGCCCGACTCGTCCAGGTCGATGCCGATGGGCTCCAACTCGTCGCCGCCGACGCAGAACAGGGTCCACAGCGGCGACGGCGGCACGAACCCCGGGTCGAGGGCGTGCGCCTGCTCCAGGGTGATCCGCATGGGCAGCTCGTCGACCCGCAGGGGACGGCGGTCCCGCGGCGGCACCGGGTGCACGCGCTTCGCCTCGGCCGCGATCTCCCGCAGGGCGGCGACCTGCGCCTGACCGGAGGGGTCCGGGGCGAGCAGCGCGATCTGGCTCTCCTGGACGCCCTGGTCGGTCAGGCGGAGGGCACGGCCCGACGGCATGTCCTTGGGCACCTCGCGGGCGGAGAGGCCGGCGAGCGAGTACTCGTTGGCGTCCGTGAGCCGCAGGATCAGCTTGTCCGCGAACGACGGCGAGACCTGCCCGCTGAAGCCGCTGCGGTCCGCGGTCATGACGACCTTCACGCCGACCGCCGCGCCCTCCCGGAAGATCTTGGTGGCCATGTCGATGAGCTTGCCGTAGTCGACGTTCTCCAGGGCGGCGACATAGCCCTCCCAGTTGTCGATGAGCAGCACCATCCACGGCAGCCGGTCCTCGGGCGCCGCCGTCGCGCGCTGTTCGGCCGCGCTGGAGAGGCCCTCCATGGCCAGGTACTGCTGCCTGCGGGCGATCTCGCCGGAGAGCCGGTCGAGCAGCCTGCGTACGCGGTCGGGCTGGTCGCGGGTGACGATGGCGCCGCAGTGCGGCAGATTGGCGAGCGGCAGCAGGGCGTTCGCGCCGCAGTCGATGCCGTACAGGTGCACGTCGGCGGGTGAGGTGTTCGCCGCGAGGGAACCCGCGAGGCTGCGCAGGGCCGTGGAGCGGCCGGAGCGGGCGCCGCCCGCCAGCATGATGTGCTCGCCGTGCACCAGGTCGAGCGCCAGCGGCGCCCGGCGCTGCTGCGCGGGCAGGTCGGTGAGCCCGATCCTGATGGGCGGGACTTCGCCGTGCGCGCGCGGCTGCGTCTCGGCCACGTCGGGGAGTTCGCCGAGCCACAGCAGGTCCGGCAGCGGCGGCAGCCAGGGGCTGTGCTGCTCGCCGAAACCCATCAGCTCGGCGCCCGCACGGATGGCGCCGACCAGGACGCTCAGGTCGGTGACCAGCGTCCCGTCGTCGTCGTTCGACGCGATGCGCGGGGCCGGGCGGCCGAACGCGGCCCAGTCCACGGGAAACGCGGTCGCCTTCGGCCGGTCGGCGTCGTTGCTGGGCCTGCGGCCACCGATACGCGCCGACTGCACGGCGACGAGCGACTGGGCGCCGGAGCGTACGTAGGCGCGTCCGGGCGTGGACTTGGCGATGGCACCGGCGTCCGGCGCGTCGATCACGTCGGAGGACTCGCCGCCGTCGGTCACGCGCAGCGCGATGCGCAGGTTGGTGTTGGCGCGGATGTCGGCGCTCACGACACCGGCGGGCCGCTGCGTGGCCAGGATGAGGTGGACGCCGAGGGACCGGCCGCGGCGGGCGATGTCGACGAGGCCCGCGATGAAGTCGGGGAGTTCGGCGACCAGCGAGGCGAACTCGTCGATGATCAGGACGAGCCGGGGCATCGGTGCGAGCTCCGGGCGGATCCTGCGGGTGTCGTTGTAGTCCTCCAGATCCTTGGTGCCCGTGTCGAAGAGGATCTCCTCGCGCCGCCGCAGCTCGGCGGCGAGGGAGGCGAGGGCGCGCTCCGTCAGATGGGCGTCGAGGTCGCTGACCATGCCGACGGTGTGCGGGAGCTGGGCGCAGTCCTGGAAGGCGCTGCCGCCCTTGTAGTCGATGAGGACGAAGTTCAGGGCGTCCGGGCGGTTGGCGAGGGCCAGCGAGGCGATGATCGTCTGGAGCAGCTCGGACTTGCCCGCGCCGGTGGTGCCCGCGACCAGGGCGTGCGGCCCGTCCCTGCGGATGTCCAGGACGAAGGGCCCGTCGGCGGCGACGCCGATGGGCGCGGCCGTGGTGGAGCCGCCCTGGCGCCAGACGCCGGCGACGTCGGCGCCCGTGGGGTCCGGCATGCCGAGCAGCGACAGCAGCCGGGCGGCCGTCGGCAGGGCGGCGTCGGCGTCGTCCTGGCTGACGTCGCGCACCGGGGCCAGGGACCGGGTCAGAAGCTCGCACCAGGCGCCGGACACCTGGTCGGCGAGGACGTCACCGACGTGTTCGAGGCCGCCGCCGCTGACGCGTACGTGGTGCGGCTGCTCGTGCAGTCCGATGACGGCGGCCTTGCACTCCTCGGGGAGCAGCCGGTCGTCCTCGTCGACGCACACCGCGAAGATGCCGTGCTGCGGGCCCTCCTGGAGCAGCTGCGGAACGCCCGGCATGCGCCGGAGCAGCCGCGCGCCGTCGAGGAGTACGAGTACGAACGGGTCGGGGCGCAGCCGGTTCGCGGCGCCGAAGTCGTTGGCGCTCGCCTTGCGGCGCTCCAGCTCGGCGAGGAGCTCCTGGATGCGGCGGCCCACGACCTCGGGCTCGGAGCCGACCAGGGACATGCAGTCCTGGCCCTGCTGCGGCGCGGTGTGCGGCAGCCAGTGCGCCCAGTCCCAGGCGTCCCGGGCGTCGGCGGCCGCGGAGAGCACGACGAGGGAGAGGTCGCGCGGGCTGTGCAGCCCGGTGGCCTGGGCGAGCAGCCAGCGGGACACGGCGAGGCCGAGGTCGCGCCGTCCCGCCACACCGATGACGCCAAGGTCGGGCAGCGGCAGGGTGACGGGGACGTCGGCGACGACGGGGGGTTCCGGCGGTTCGTCGAAGCTGCTGCTCTTGGCGGCCCGCAGCTCGATCTCCGCGGGCAGCGTGGCGAGGCCCACCCGCAGCTGGAGGACGTCGGGGTCGACGATCCTGCGCTCCCAGAGGCGTCGGCGCGGCCCGGTCGCGTACAGCAGGAGCTCGGCGGGGTCGGGGTGGGCGGCGCGGCGGGCCTGCTGGTCGGCCTTGCCCAACTCGGTGACCTGCGCCTCGTACGCGACGCACGCCCGCTTGTACTCCTTGACGTCCTGCTTGTACTTCTTGCGCTGGTGGCGGGCCTCGCTGAACCAGTACCCGAGCATCATCAGCGGGCTCATCGCGCAGAAGAGCAGCGTGTAGACCTGCCGGGTCATGAAGTACATGCTCAGACCGAACAGGGCCGGTATGAACGACGTGATCAGCTGGAGCCGGGGGCCCTCGCCCTTCACGGGCTCCGCGGGCACCGTCACCCGCGGGCGCTGCCGCAGCGGGGAGAAGCGGGGCGGGCGGTTGTAGGCGTAGCCGCCGTCGTCGGTGGGCGCGAGGTGGGCGTCGGGCGCCTGCGTCTCGGCGAGGATCACCCGGGTGTCGCCGACCGCGAGCAGCAGGCCCGCGGGCCAGGGGCAGTCGGCGGTCACGGGCGTGTCGTCCAGGGTCAGCGGCACGCCGTCCTGGGGGCGGAGCGTGACACTGCCGTCGACGCCCACGGCGAGGCGGAAGGCGAGGCCGGGGACGGTCGGGTCGGCGACGGGCAGCGTGCAGGAGGCGTCGGTGCCGACGCTCACGGTGCCCGCCTGGACGCGGGTGACGCGGCCGGTGTCCGGGCCGCCGCACACGCGCAGCTCGAAGCGGCCGACCGGTTCGCCCGCCCGCAGGAAGGGGCCGATGGAGTCGTCCGCGGTGACGCGGACACCGTCGCGCAGGGCCGTGGAGGCGAGGGCGGCGGGGTCGTGCAGGGTCCCGTCCACCCACAGCCCGGAGGCCTTGGGCCCCAGCGGGTCCTCATGGCCCTTGCCGCCAGGGCCCTTGTCGCCGTGGCACTTGTCGCCGTGGCCCTTACCGCCGTGGCCCTTACCGCCGAGGGAGGCGGGGAAGCGTCCCGTGACCACGTTGCTCGTGTCGGCCGCGACGGTGAGACAGGCCGCCGCGTCGGCGACCGTCGCGTCGTCCTCCACGGTCAGCAGGACGTCCTGCGGGGCGACGCCCTCCCGTACGGCGGTCACCATGACCTGCATGCTGCGTGTTCCTCTCGGCCCTCGACGCGGCGACGCCCGGCCCCCCGGCCCGCTCGCCCCTTGCTGCTCCGCTTGCGCTGCTCCGCTTGCGCTGGTCCGACTGCGCTGCTCCGCTTGCGCTGCTCCGACTGCGCTGCTCCGCTTGCGCTGCGTCGCCTTCGCTGTTGCGTCGCTACTTCTTGTCCTTCTTCGCGTCCTTGACCGCCTGGTCGCAGCTGCGGGCGACATCGCGCAGCGCCTCCGCGACGTTCTCGCATTTGGTCTTCCAGCTCTTCAGGTCGCCGCGCACATCGTCGGCGTGCGGCCCGGCCCATGACTTCATCTGCTGGGTCGAGAAGTCGCGCGTGGCCTTCGGCAGATCCTCGATGTGGTCCGCGAGGCTCCGCAACTGGGAAGCCCTTTTCGTCTGTTCCGCAAGCTCTGGATCCGCCACCTCGACTACCTCCCCGTTGAACTGTCGTCGCCGGCCCGCCTGGCGCGGCGGGGGCCTGCCCCCGGACGCCCGCGTTCGTGGCCAGTCCTGGGACGAGAGTACTCAGGGGCGCTCGGGGGTGTCGAAGTGCGGGACGGTGGCGGGACGGCGGAAGAAAGAATTCCCGTCCCGCTCCGATTCAATTGCTCCCGCAATGCCCGGTGCGTCGGTATCGAGTAGGCATTCTCACGCTGGCACCCGCAGTGAGTTGCCTGCTATGGGGCACTTGACCGCATATCACCATTGGCGGAACTGCGGGACGCATGGATAGCGTCAACCACTCGGACACGCCCCATAACCAGCGGCGAGAACAAGCGGCGAGAACCAACGGTGAGAACCAGCGGTGAGAACCAGCGGTGAGGATGCATGTATTACGTGGAGAGGCCCGCGAAAACGTGGTCGGTCATATGCGTGGTGACCTACCTTGCCGGTATGGCGTACATGGGCGTGGGCGCGCTGCCCGACGACCTCGGTGTCTGGCTCGGCCTGGGCGCGCTGTTCTTGCTGCCTCTCGGGGGCTGCCTCGCCGTCCCGTTGTCGAAGCTGGTCCACCACCGCATCGACCTGGACGCGCGGACCCTGCGGGTGGGCCGTGAACGCCTCCCGCTGGACACGCTCGACCCCGGCTCCGTGCGGGCGGCCCTGACCGGGACCGCGCCGGACCCTGGCCGCCCCGCGCGGCTCGTCGGCGGGGCCTGGGGTGTGCCGCTGGGCATGGACGGCGTGGTGCTCGCCACCCGCGGCGGCGAACACCTCACCATCGCCACCCGCGACCGGACCGCCTTCCTCACCGCCCTGTCCCGGGCGACCGCCGCCGCCCCCCACCACCACCACCTCTAGGGAGTACGAAGATGCCTGCCATGGATCCGACCCGGCGACGGCTGCGGCTGTCGGACGCGCACATCAGTGTGCTGGGGCTGCTGGTGGAGGAGGGGGAGGTGCCGGGGGAGTTGGGGGAGGCGCGCTCGCAACTGCGGTCCGCAGGAATCCTCGACGACGACGACAAGATCGCCTCCGAACTCTTCCCGCTTGTCTCCACCTTGCTGGAGCCGCATGTCATCGCCCGCGTGGAACTGACAGGGCGGCATGGCGTGTCCACCAGTGGTGCCGTCGTCGGTAATGAGTTCGTCTTCGCCCACGAGGCATGGCCGGGGGAGGCGGAGTCGGAGTACGTCCCGGTCCAACCCGAGATGCTGGTCTTCGAGCTGTCCCGAATGGTGGACCTGCATCAGGACGACACCGACGCCGAGGCCGTCGGCGAGGAGATCGTCTCGACGATGGGCGTCCTCGACGCGATCGTCGACCGCATGGAGTCCGAGGGCGCCGAGGAAACCGACGCCATCACCGAAGCAGTGAACGCACCGCCCCGCTTGACGGAGATCTTGGCGCAACTCAACTGCATGTGGCGGATGACCGTGGTCTGGCCCAGGAATGAGGCGCGGCCGGACGACCTCGGCTTGGCCGGCCTCGCTGTCTGGGACTGCGGCCTGGAGGGCTACTGGGTACGGGAGCTTCCGGCTGAGCCGATCCAGGAGGGTCAGGTCGATGCGAGCAGTGAGCTCAAAGTACGCCGTGTCACGGCCAAGGAGATCTGGGGGCGCATCACGGACCTTCTGCCCGATCAGGACCAGCTCCTCGTCGACGCGCCCGCATCGGCTTCCTAGAACCCGGCAGCCATCCGAGTGGGAGCCGAACCAGCAACCGCGATCAAGTCGAGTCGGACTCAGGGGGACAAGTGACCGACGACTCCATGCGCCTCGCCAAACCGACGGACCTCGAGCAGCTCGCCAAGCTGATCGATGGCAGAGGTAATTTGCAGGACCGCCTGGACGAGGCGTTCACACGCGCCTCGAACCTGGGTGTACGGGACAAGCTCGCACCCATCAGCCCGATGACGTCATGGGTGACGAAGACGGCGCCGGACCTGCGGAAGCGGGCAGCCATCATCCGGGCGGGCGACGGCGACCCGCTGGCAGCCGCGTTGTATGCGGGTTTTACGCCCGAGCAGCTGAAGGGCGTGGACCTGCCACCGGACACGATGCTCATCGCGAACGCTTCCGTGGCCAACGGCGACAAATTCGATCCTGGCTGGCTGAAACGACAGGACGGCGAGACGCTCAATGACTGGTTGACCAGGATCAAGGGTGAGGCCGTCGCTAAGGTCACGAACAACAAGAACGCGGGCGAAGTAGTCAGCGACTACATCGAGTTGACGGCGCTGGCCTCGACCATGCCGCAAGTGTTCAAGATGTCGGTTCTCGGCACGATGAAACTCATCAAGCATTTCAAGCATGGAGAATTTCTCAAGGCGCCCGGCACCACGCTTTCGCAGCTTCTCCGCGGGCAGTCACCGTCCAAGTTCACTCCGGCGAGTGTCGTCAGGATGGGAGCCAGGATCGGGGCCAGGATTCCCGCGCCGATTCTCGATGCGCTTGCGGGCAAGAACAGCCTCGCGATCCTGGACGGCAAGCGGTGGGCTTGGGAGGCCAACCTTCTCAAGGTGGGCAAGAACGCGTCCAATCTGCAGCGGATCGGTGGCGCAGGAAGGCTTGCCGCCTTCACGACCGGAGCCGGCACCGCTCTCCGTACGGGTGGCTTCTGGCGGGTCGCCGGTGTCGGCGGCGGTGTGGTGTCGACGGCCATGGGCGCGTTCGACGTCGTACAGCAAGGAAATCCCGTCGAGGCATTCAAGCGGGACAAGGCCGGATACGTGTCCGACGTGTCCGGCACGCTCTTCAATGCCTCGCTGACCGCTGCGATGGTCGCGCCCACTCCTTGGACCCTCGGAGCAGCCGCGGTGACAGGAGCCGTTTACGGGGTGTCCTCCATCATCGACAACTGGGACAAGGTGAAGAAGTTCCCCGGCAAGGTCGCCGATGCCGGACGCTGGGCGGGCAAGAAGGTCGGGGAGGGTGTGGACAAGCTCAAGGAGGGCGGCAAGAAATTGGTAAGCGGGCTGAACCCCTTCGACTGACCGCGGCACGGGAAAGGCGAGCAGGCAGGTATGGGCGCATCTTCGTTTGAACTACGGCACAGGTATTCCACCGGACACGCGAGTCCGCGGGAGCGTATTTCTTTCTGGGGCGGTGAGGTGAGCGGCCTTGGGGCCGTGGAACTTGTTGTCCCGGCGCTGGAGCTGGTCCATGTCCAGGATCGGACGACGCATATCGGTGCGCTGGTGACGGGCGACAGCATCCCACCGTCGTCATTCGTCGGGTGGCCGTACTCCGGAAGGCCGAGGCTCGCCCGTGGGAAGTTGCGCGTCGCCGGACGTGACGCCGCCTTCTCCAGGAAGTCCTGGGGGACGGGCAAGGAGGAACGGGGGCTTCGCATCTGGGCCGTCGGGCGTGAGTACACCTATGTGGAGAAGCAGGACAAGCGGCATCACGCGCTGATGCGTGATGAAGCAAGGGTCGATATGGAGCGCTCCAGTTGGAGGGATCCCAACGTGATCTCGGGCAGCGTCCAGGGTGCGGCCGACTCGGTGGACATCAGTATCGCCATCCTGTTCGAGGGCGTGTACGCGCGAAACCTCTCATTGCGCGGCGCGTTGGTCTCGGCGCCGGGAAGGTTCATGGACAGGCTGTCGTAGCGTCGAGGGCTGCGGGCGCCCTAGGTCGAGGCTGAGGCCGCGCGCACGCCGGTCGCCCATCGCGGGGATGGCCGCTCCCCCTGCTCCCCCCTGCGCGATAGCGAATCAGTGTAGGCGACACTGATCCGCATGCCTTCCTTCGACAGCTCCCGCGGCCGTTTCAAGTTCGCCGAACGCCACCTCGCCGTCTTCGCCCACCTCCTGGACAAGGAGACCCCGCCCGCCGAGCTGTACCACTCGCTCGGTGAGTTGCAGCAGATCGGCCTGGTGGGGCCGGAGGGGGAGCTGTCCCCGCTTCTCCGGGAGTTCCTGACGGCCCTGGCGCGGCCGCTCGTGATGATCCAGGCGGAGGTGACCGGGCAGCACGGGTCCCTCGCCCACGGCCTGGTCGTGGGGCAGGACGCCGTGTTCTCGCACGACGCCTGGCCGGGCGAGGAGGAGTCGGAGTACGTGCCGATCGAGCCGGGGACCCTGGTGTGGGAGATGGCCCGCAAGGTCAAGCTGCGGCGGGAGGAGCGGGCGGCCGCCGAGAACTCCGCAAGCGTCTCGGTCACGTCCATCACCTCGACCATGGGCGCGCTCGACGCCCTCTTCGCCGCCCTGGAAGACGTCACCGACGAGCACGCGGACCTGCGGGACGTGGCCCGTACCGCACTCTCCGCGGCAGCCGGCGACCTCGCCGAGCCCGAGCTGACCGCGCTCGTCGACCTGACGCTGAACCTCGACGCCACGTGGCGCATGACCACGGCATGGGGCGCGGAGAACGCCCAGTCGGTGCGCTCCATAGCGGTGTGGGACTGCGGGGTCCACGGGTACTGGCTGCGGGTTCAGCCCGAGGAGCCGATCCAGGAGGGCCAGGTCGGTCCCGGGAGCACGCTGCGGCTCGTCCGCTCCAGCGCGGGCGAGGTCTGGGACAAGCTCGCGGACCTCCTGCCGGAGAAGGACGAACTGCTCGCAGCCGCGGCGTCGGCGTAGCACCCGCGGTAGGGGGAACGACATGCGGAACGTCAATCCGGACGACCTCGACCAGCTCGCCAAGCTCATCGACGGCAAGGGCGGCCTGGAGGACAAACTTGACGAGGCCTTCACCCGGGCGTCCAACCTCGGGGTCACCGACAAGCTGGGCCCCATCAAGCCGATGCGTTCCTGGGTCACCACCACGGCGCCGGACCTGCGCAAGCGGGCGACGCTCGTACGCGGCGACCAGCTCTTCGAACGCGGTGACCGGGAGACGTACAGCGACTGGCTGGCGCGTATCGAGGCGCATTACCTGGCGAAGGTGCCGGGGCTGAAGGGAGTCGGCGAGAAGAACATCGAGGAGGGGCTCAAGGACTTCAGCGAGGTTCTTGGGATGATCAAGGTCGGTGGTGTGACCACCGTGGCGGCCACGGCCATGACCACCGTCTTCGCCCAGAACTCCTGGCACAGCGGACTCCTCAGGAAGGCCGTCAACGCCGAGTGGTGGGCGCGCGGAGGGAGCGTGCGCGCCTGGGCGGGCGCCCGCCTGCTGGGCCTCCCCGCGGGGGAGCTGCGCTCGCTGGCCGCCCCGGGCAGCTGGCTCCCCGGCCAGCTGGGCAACCTGTTCGCCCGGAACAGGCTCTACCAGCAGGCCACGCGGATCCCGTTCACCACCACGCTCCGGGGCACCTTGCTGGGGCGGGCCTGGGACGGCTTCCGGACGTTGCCGGTCGTGCGTTCCCCGCTGGTGACCAGAGGTGTCAACTTCCTCGTCGGATCCGACGCGCTGGCGGCACGGTACGGAGGCCTCACGCACTCGGGGGCGCTGGTCGCCCGCGCCGGGCAGGCGAACCTGTTCAAGGTCGGACGTACGGCGGCCTACTTCCAGAAGCTCAACAACGCGCGGCCCGGCGTCATCGCCGCGGGCAAGACGGCCTCCCCGTTCCTCAAGGGCCTCGGCGCGGCGTCCAAGACGGGAGGCTTCCTGCGCGTCGCCGGCATCGGCGGGAGCGCCCTGTCCACGGGCGTCAGCGCCGCCAACGTGTGGGCGCAGGGAAATCCGAAGGAAGCCTTCAAGAAGAAGGGCGCCGGATACGTCGCGGACGTGGCGGAGGTCGGCTTCAACGCGTCCTTGACGTCCGCGATGATCGCGCCGAATCCCTTCACCATCGGCGCCACCGTGGTCACCGGCGCCGTGTACGGCGGGGCCAAGGTGGTCGAGCACTGGGACGACATCAAGCACGGTGCCGGAAAGGCCAAGGACTGGGTCGGGAACAAAGCGCGCGATCTGGGGAAGGGCGTCGCCAAATCCAAACTCAATCCGATGAATTGGTGAATGAGTCGCCGTCCGGTGCATGAATCGACGGACAGTAGGCAAGCCTGTGATCGGTAGGGAAGGTAGGCAAGCCCGCGGCCGGAGGCGAGCCGGCAGCTACTCCGCGCCGCCCTCGTTCCGCCCCGGGAACAGCAGCCGATTGACGGTGCTGGAGATCGCCCCACCGGCGGTGAGTTCGCCCGTGTCGATTTCCTCGAAGGCCACGGCAAGGGCGAGATCGACGGCGTCCGCCTCTCCGGTCACGCTGCCGAAACTGCTCATGCCCTTCTTCGCCGGGCTCGGGCCCCGGGTCAGGGAAACCGTCACGCCGGGACGGCTCAGCGAGGCCGACTTCCTGGCGCGCGTCACCACGTACTCGTACGAACGGTCCTGGTAGTCGAGGTGCAGCGCCCGCGCGGTGGTGCGGTAGGCCTTGTCGTCGAAGTGGAGCCGGACGGGTTGACCGGCGAGGGTGAGGCGTGCGTTCTTCAGCGTCGGCTCGCCGGGGCCCACCGTCTGGTAAAGGAGGTCGGGCATCTTCTCGCCGTACACGCGCACGTCCATGTGGACGCCGGTGGTCCGGGCGAACCCTTTACGGCGCTCCGCCTCCACCGTCACTTCTTCGAAGGCGCCCACGAAGCCTTTGCGGCCCCGGATCTTCTTCTGGAAGTAGGGCCGCAGCTCGAACTGGTAATCCGTCATCTGTACGCCGAGTCCTTCTCTCGCCCGTTTCCTTGCGGCCGGGTGTTTTCCGGCTCGGCCGCGACCGTGGCATCGCCTCTTCGACCCTAACCGCAGGCGATCGCGGTTCCGGCGGCGGGCCTCGGGTGGAGGAGGCTCCGGGAAGGCGCGTTCGGGTACTGGTGGGGCGGCTGTGCCCTCGGCATCATGGGGCGATGTCGACGCCGATGCCGATGCCGAGTGATGACCGTCACGGAGACACCCGGACCGAACCCCCGGGCGAGGCCGACGAGCGCACCATGCTCACCGCCTTCCTCGATTTCCAGCGCGAGACGCTCGCGGTCAAGTGCGCGGGGCTGACGCCGATTCAGCTCCGGCAGTGGGCGGTGCCGCCCTCCTCGCTGAGTCTGCTCGGCCTGGTCCGGCACCTCGCCGAGGTCGAGCGGGGCTGGTTCCGGTGCGTGCTGCTCGGGGAGGCGGACAAGCCCCACTGGGTGGGGCCCCGGGGGGAGGACGACGCGCAGTGGGACGTCGACGACGCCGATGTGGAGGAGGCGTTCCGGGTGTGGCGGGCGGAGTGCGACCGCTCCCGCGCGATCGTCGCGGCCGCTGCCTCCCTCGACGCCGCCGGATCCCACGACGGCACGACGTACTCCCTGCGGCACATCCTCACGCACATGATCGAGGAGTACGCCCGCCACAACGGCCACGCCGATCTGCTGCGGGAGCGGATCGACGGGGTGACGGGGGAGTAGCCGGGGCGGGAGCGCCCCGGCGAACAGGGCAGGACCCGCCCCGGCGAACAGGGCAGGACCCGCCCCGGCGAACAGAGCAGGACCCGCCCCGGCGAACAGAGCAGGACCCGCCCCGGCCGACCCGCCCCGGCCCACGGGCGGCTCTGCAACCGCCTGCACGCGACCGGGGCGGACCCACCCTCAGGCCAGAGTTCCTCAGCGCCGTCCCAGCCGCTGCTTCACGCGCTTCGCTTCGCCTCAGCCGAACCCCCCAGCGTCTTCCCCAGCTTGTCCGAGCTGGTGGACGGTGTCCGTAGGCGTCGTTCGGTGCACGGGTGCCGCCGATGACGGCGTTGGCGGCGGGGGCGTTGGCGGCTACGAGCGCGAGCGCCGTGGTGTCCGTGACGGCGGCGAGCACGGCGCGCACCGCGCGGGGCGGCGGTAGGGAAAGGAAAGCCTCATGGGGGTCGAACTTCTCTTTCGTCGGTCGGAGTTGCTCCGGCGCGCTGTCCGACGGTGCGTGGGGCGCGGGGGTTCATCCCCGGTTTGCTGCTAGTTCGCCCGTTGTTGCGGATCGGTAAAGACTGCTGGACGTATCTGGCGCGAGACATGGCAAACCCCCTCTTTGCGCCCTTGCCTTTCGATGGCCCATGCATCAAAGATCCTCACGACCTGTACACAACTGACCACGGTTGTGCAGGTATTCGGGGGGTGGGTCGTGCTGGCGATGGCGTCTGCGCGCTTGCGCGTGCTGATGGTCGTACTCGTGCTGTCCGTGGTGGCGGGCGGCGGGTGGCTGGTCGAGGTGCCGGTCGACGACACCGGGCCCGTCATGCGGCCGGCCGGGAGTGCGGGACGCATGCCCGAACCCGCGGCGGTGCAGAAGCCCGTGACGCCCGCGGAGCGGCGCGCGCAGACGGCGATCCGCGGTGCGGGTGCGAAGCCGCACGGCCTGCCGACGACGAAGAGCCGTCCCGCGACCGCCCGGCAGATGGAGCTTCTCGAACGCGATCAGCGTGCGGTGAAGCCGGGCGCCCGCGGTCAGCGTGCGGTGAAGCCGGGCGCCCGCAAACGGCGTGCGGTCGAGCCGGACGCCCGCCAACGGCATGCGGTGACATCAGGTGCCCCCGACCGGCGGGCCGCCGGGCCGCCGGTCGGCCGGGCGGGGGCAGTTGCGGCCGCGCCCTCGTACTCCAGCGGATCGCTCTACCAGTACACCGTGGACCCGTTCGGGAACACGGCCGCCCAGCAGGGCGGCTGGCTGATGGCGCTCGGCAACCACGTCGGCGCCGCGGTGCCGGGCGAACCGCTCCAGGTGTCGGCGGCGATCTGGCAGACCGGGGGCGCGGACGACGAGGTGCACCCCGTCAAGGTGCGCTGGCAGATCACGGACTACTGCGCGGGCACGCCGGACAGGTTCCTGGACTTCGGGCAGACCGTGCAGGCACCGACGCTCAACACGGGCCGGACGTTCCCCGTCGTGAACGCGTCCATCACGCTGCCGACGACCGCGTGCACCACCTCGAACCCGTCGTACTTCGTCTATGTCTGCACGACCGTGGCCGACGACCCCACGGACAAGGAGTCGTGCGGGTCGTACAACCTCTTCCACATGGTCCCGGCCCTGCCGGAAGGGGCTGCCTGCGCCGCGCTGTGCGGTGACGCGAGCGGCGCGGTGGGAACGACGGTGCAGCGCGCGGATCCGGTGAACACCGCGACGGGCGCGTTCACGGAACCCTTCACCGACGCCCACGTGGCAGCTCCGGGCGTGCCCCTGAGCGTGCGGCGCGTGTACTCCTCGGACCACACGGGTTCCGGAGCGCTCGGCAAGGGCTGGCAGTTGCCGTGGGAGACGCGGCTCGCCGTCCAGGCCGACGGTGATGTCACGCTCATCGGCGAGGGCGGCGCCCGGCATACCTACGCGAAGAAGAGCGGGGGAGCGTACGCGGCCCCGGGCCAGGCCCGTTCCACGCTGTCCGCCGACGGCAGCGGCTACAGGCTGACCACGGCCGACCACCGGGTCTACTCCTACACCGCCGAGGGCCGCCTCTCCGCGCTGAAGGACCGGACCGGACGCGGTCTGACACTGGAGTACACCGGCGGCAGGCCCACGAAGATCACGGACGCTGCCGGGCGCGCTGCCACGCTCTCCTACTCCGGTGACCGCCTGGACCGGTTGACGCTGGCCGACGGGCGCTTCGTCGACTACGACCACACCGACGGCCGGCTCACCGCGGTGCGGGCCCTCGACGGCACCACCGAGAGGTACGGCTACGACGCAGGCGGCTTCCTGGACGAGGTCACCGCAGCCGACGGCAAGGTCGTCACGGAGAACGTGTACGACGACAAGGGGCGGGTGACGGCCCAGACCGACGGGGTCAAGGAGGAGACCCGCTTCGCGTACCGCAGGAACGGCGAGTTCGACCAGACGGACACGACGGCTCCCGACGGGGGTGTCTGGACGGACATCTACTACAAGAACGTCCTGTTCACCCAGATCGACCCGCTCGGGAACAAGAGCTACTACCGCTACGACCAGCGCTTCAACCGCACCAGCGCCGTGGACGCGGAGATCCGCGAGACGCAGTGGGACTTCGACACGTCGGGTCGGATGAAGCGGCGTTCGTCCGGTGCCTCCGACGAGTCGTGGACCTACGACAAGGCCGGGAACGTCGAGTCGTACACGGACGGCGAGTCGAACAAGACGGTCTTCGGGTACAACGCGAAGAACCAGCTGACCTCGGTCGACGGACCGCTGACCAAGCCGGTGACGTACGGGTACGACGCCACGACGGGCCTCATCGAGTCGGCCACGTCCGCGCGCGGGAAGATCACGCACTACGGGCACGACGGCGACGGCAACCTGAAGTCCGTCACCGCGCCCGAGGGCGGCAGCAGCACCTTCACCCACGACGCCTCCGGACGCCTGCGGACGGCCGTCGACCCGCGGGGCAACGAGACCGGCGCCGATCCGGCGAAGTACACCACCGCCTACACCTACGACGCGGCCGACCGCGTCGAGACGGTCACGGACGCGCGCGGAAACGTCACGGCGTACGGCTACGACCAGGCAGGACGCCTCTACACCCGCACCGACGCGAAGAAGCGCGTCACGACGTACGGGTACGACGACGCGGGCCGCCCGACGACGGTCACCGACCCCGTGGGGAAGAAGCGGGTCACCGGCTACGACAAGGTGGGCCGCGTCGCGTCGGTCACCGACCGCACCGGTGGCACCACCTCGTACGTGTACGACAAGGCGGGCCGCCAGTCGGAGCTGGTGACCGCGCGCGGCAACGTCGAGGGCGCCAAGAAGTCCGAGCACACCTGGAAGTTCGGCTACGACAAGGTCGGCAACCGTAAGTCGGTCACCGACCCGCAGGGCAGGACCAGCGGCTTCGCCTGGGACGCCGACGACCGCCCGCTGTCGACGACCGACCCGCTCGGCCACACCCGCTCGGTCACGTACGACGACAACGGCTCCGTCACCAGCACGTCCGACGGCCTCGGCCACGGCACGACGCTCGCCTACGACGACGAGGGCCGCCTGGAGTCCGCCAAGACGTGGTCGAAGCACGTCACCCGGTACGAGTACGACGACGACAGCAATCTGACCGCGGAGATCTCCCCGGCCAAGGAACGCACCACCCACACCTACGACGGTGACGGCCGCCTCGCCACGTCGGTGGACCCGCGCGGCAACGCCGTCGGCGCCGACCCCGCCAAGTACACGTGGACGTACGGCTACGACACGGCGGGCCACACCACGTCCGTCACCGACCCGCTCGGACACAGAGCGACGACGGAGTACGACGCCGTCGGCAATGTCACCGCGGTGGCCGAGCCCGGCGGCAAGCCCACGGTGTACGCCCACGACGAGCTGAACCGCGTCGACCTCGTCACCCACCCCGACGGCGGCACGACGGAACCGACCTACGACAAGGCCGGGTTCCTGGACACCAGCAAGGACGCGAACTCCCGCGTCACGCGCTACGGCTACGACGCCGAAGGCCGGATGACGTCCGTCGCGAACCCGCGGGGCGAGACCGTCGGCTACGCCTACGACGCCGAGGGCAACCGCACCACGGTCACCAACGCGCGCCGCCAGACCATCACCACGACGGTGGACGCCCGGCTCCTGCCGACCAAGGTCACCTACTCCGACGGCACGCCGACGCAGTCGTACACCTACGACGACGCGGGCCGTCCCGTCACGGTCAAGGACGCCACCGGCTCCCGCACACTCACCTACGACAACGACGACAAGGTCGAGACGATCACGTCGCCGGGCGCGGCCAAGCCCTTCACCTACCGGTGGAACACCGACGACACCCTCAAGTCCCGCACCTATCCGGACGGCAGGGCCACCTCCTACGCCTACGACGACAACGGCCGGGTCAGGACCCAGACGACCGACGGCAAGGACACCGGCTACGCGTACGACGCCGCGGGCAACCTCACCTCGGTGACGCTGCCGACGACGACGGCGCGCACCGAGAGCCGCACCTACGACGAGGCGGGCCGCCCGGCCTCCCTGACGACACCGTCGGGGAGCAACTCCTTCGCGTACGACGACGCGGGCCGGATCATCACGGACACGCCCAAGGGCGGCAAGCCCACGCGGTACGCGTACGACGCCGCGGGCCGGATGAAGCGGGCGTGCACCGACACGGGCACCGCGTCCTGCCTGCCGGGCACCGGCGGCGACACGTACACGTACGACAAGGTCGGCAACCTCAAGTCGGCGAAGGCGTCGGGCACCACCACGACGTACGAGCACGACGAGGCCGACCGGCTCAGCTCCGAGACGAAGGGGACGGCGACCACCAAGTACGGCTACGACGCGGACGGCAACCAGACCAAGGACGGCGCGGACACCTACGCGTACGATCCGCTGGGCCGGGTCAAGACGGCCACGATCGGCTCCGACGCCTACGCGTTCCTGTACGACGCGGACGGCAACCGCACCGGCAGCAACAAGAACGGCAAGCTCGCCCGCACCTCCCGCTGGGACATCAACAACCCGCTGCCGCAGATAGCCACCGACACCGACAGTGCCGGCGCGCTGATGGCGGACTACCGCTACGACCCCGACGGCACGGCGCGGTCCATGGACCGCACGAAGGGCACGTTCCACTTCACCCAGGACCGGCAGAACTCCGTCAGCACGGTCTTCGACGCGGCGGGCAAGGACAACTACCGCTACACCTACGGCCCCTGGGGCAAGTCCACCGGCAAGGCCACCATCAGCGGCGGCCAGACGAGCATCTTCGGGTACACCGGGCAGTACAAGGACCAGTACCTGCCGGACCGCCTTCTGCTGCGGGCCCGCTCCTACGACACCGAGCAGAGCCGCTTCACGACCGTGGACCCGGTCCCGGCGGCCCTCGACAACTCCAGCAAGTCCTCGTACGCGTACGTCAACGACGACCCGGCGAACCTCGCCGACCCGTCGGGCGCGTGCCCGTGGTGCATCGGCGGCGCCATCGGGGGTGTCATCGGCGGGGGCGTCTACGCCCTGACACACCGGGACGACTTCGACTGGGGGGACTTCGCGGGGGCCACCGCCAAGGGCGCGGTGATCGGCGCGGGCGCCGGGTTCCTCGCCCCCGCGGGGATGGGATTCGCCACCTCGCTCGGTCTTTCCGGGGGGCGGGCCCTGGCGACCGCGGCGGTCACGGACGCCGCCATCGGCGCGGCCTACACGTACGCCGTCAACTCGGTGCAGTGCCAGCCGACCAGCCCGTCCGACCTGCTCCTCGGGGCCGCGGGCGGGGCGCTCGCCCCGCTCCTCGGACCGGCGCTGCGCTACGGCAAGGGGCTCTTCGGGAAGTCGGGCGCCTCGGCCGACGACCTGTCGCAGTTCTCGCTCCAGCTTCCGGGAAACCGGGGCTGGGCGGGTCAGAAGAAGCCACCGGCCGCACTGGAGGTGCACTCCCCACCGGCCAACTGGACCATCGAGGGGCAGCTCGCGCAGGCCGACAGCATGGTCGACGACTTCGCGCTGAAGAACCACACGCGCAAGGGGTCCGGCCGTGCCTACGTGGGCGGAGTCAACACGGAGACCGGTGAGATCGCCCTCGGGTCCTCCGGCGGCAGATACCCGGGCGCGAGTTTCTGCGCGGAGGGCAATGTGTGCTTCGCCCTCGGGGGCGACGCCTCGAAGATCAAGTTCACGAACGCCAAGCACGTCGTCAAGGACGGCGCCGCCAAGGTCACCAAGAACAAGCCGGTCTGCGTGAACTGCCAGCACGACTACGATCCACCTCAGTTCATCGATGGTGTGCGGCACGTCAAGGGTGGCCGTTGGGACAGGTTGGGATGACGGCAGTGAATTCTTTTGATCTCTTGCGGCTGGAAATCTCGCGGCATCATTGGGCGGGTATGACGTGCGGGTGCCTCAGGTCGGCCGAGCACATTCCCCGGGACTTCCTCCGCTCCCTGGGCGGTCCGCCTCCGGAGGACCCGGGGGAGGGCTGGGCGGACCAGCACGCCTTGGTGCAGTCGAACCTCATGCGGCCCGCCGTGGCCACGGCCTCCATGGTCATGGCGGCGCTCGCGGCGGGCGCCCCGCACGCGCACCGGCACCAGCTCATGTGGGTCCTGCACGCTCTGGTCCACGGCGAGCAGGACGACATCGCCGAGGAGTGCCTCGACGTGGTCCGCGGCGGCTCCTGGATCCTCTACGAGGAAATCTGCTCGGGCCGTTCCATCGAGGCGGCGTCCTACGCCTACGAAATGCTCGAACTCTTCCCGGAAGAGGACGCCAGGCTCAAAAGCGTCCAGCGGGTGGCACGCGAAAACCTTTCGTACGACCTCCGCTGACGGAATCCCACCCCATCGGGGGTGCGGACGATTTGCTACACATGATGATTTGCTACACATGATGATGGGGGAATTGAACGCAATGTCGATACGCAGCAGGTCCGTCTCGCGGATCGCCGTGGTGGCTGCCGGTATGGCGATAGCGGCGGGGTCGACCCTGGCCGTCGCGCAGGACATCTCCGTGGAGTCCTCGAACGGCGGTTACGCCGCCGCGTGGAGCTACGGCACCAACAGCAAGATCGGTCTGGCCGACCGCAAGGCCGACGGGCGGTCCGTGAAGGCGGAGTACAACCGCGCGGCCCACGGCACCAAGAAGTTCACCCTCTGGAACAAGAAGGGGGCCGGGAAGAAGACCTACAGCGGCGTCGGCAGCAAGGTCTGGGACGCCCGCGCCTGCGTCGTCATCAACAACTGGCCCGACGACTGCGGGCGCTGGTGGAGCGACGACCACATCGTCACCGGCGACTGACCGAGCCGGTCGGTCCGATGTGACCTGCCCGGGGCGCACGAGAGCCCCGGGCAGCTCTGTATCCCAAGAAGGCAGACAAGAATCCGTGACACCCCCCTCCTCGACACTCTCCTCCCCGCCGCTGGACATCGCAGGTCTCACCTACGAGATCGACAACAGAACGCTCCTGGACCGCGTGGACCTGGCGGTGCCGGCCGGTGAGTCCGTCGCCGTCACCGGGCCCTCCGGATCGGGCAAGAGTTCCCTGTTGTCCCTCGTGCTCGGACTGCTCCCGCCGACAGCGGGAAAGGTCCTGGTGGCGGGCGAGGACATGGCCGGGATGAGAGGCCGACGGCTCTCCCGGCACCGCCGGCAGAACATCGGAATGGTCTTCCAGTTCGGTGAGCTGCTGCCGGAGCTGTCCCCGGTGGAGAACGTCGCGATCGCCGCGCTCCTCGACGGCGTCCCGCGCGAGGACGCCTACCGGCGCGGCGGTGAACTCCTCGCGCAGCTCGGCGTGCGGGCCGATGGCGTGCTCACCGGTGAACTGTCCGGCGGTGAACGCCAGCGCGTCGCGGTCGCCCGTGCGCTGATCGGCGAACCGGCGCTGCTCCTTGCCGACGAACCGACCGGAGCACTGGACGCAGGGAACCGGGACCACGTCGCAGACCTCCTCTTCGACCTGCCCAGGGCCCGGAACTGCGCCCTGCTCGTCGTCACCCACGACCCCGAGACGGCCCGGCGCGCGGACCGCACGCTGAAGCTGGCCGACGGCAGCCTGACGGCGGCGCCGTGACGGGCGGCAGCACGGGAACGCGCGGCGGGGACGCGGGAACGCACGGCATGGACGCGGGAACGCGCGATCAGGGCTCGGGAGCGCGCGGCGCGGTGCCGGGCGGGCGGCGTCTCGCCTGGCAGTTGCTGCGCCTGGGGCACGCGTCCCACAAGGGCGCCGAGGCGGGACGTACGCGCTTCGGCGCGCTGCTGCTCGCCTCCGCGGTACTCGCTCTCACCTTCTGCTCGTTCGTCCTCGCGTCGGCGGCCTGGGACGGCCGCGAGGCACGCGGCGCCGCCCGGACCCCGGCCCTCGCCGAGCGGGGTGAGCAGGCGAAAGCCCTGTGGAGCCGCTACTGGGACTCCTACGGGGGCCGTCAGTTCACCGTGGTGGTGATCGCACCGCTGACGGACGACGCGCCGCTGCCGCCGGGCGTCGGCCACTGGCCCGCTCCCGGCGAGGTCCTGCTGTCCCCTGCGCTGGCCGAGGCGCCGCGTGCCGAGGACCTCGCCCACCGGTACGGGAAGGTGGCCGGGAGGATCGACGGCGCGGGCCTGGCGTCCCCCGGCGAGCGCCTCGCGTACGTCAGGCCCACGGCCGACCTGCTCCGGACGGCGGACCTGGAGAGGATCACCGGCTACGGCGGGCACTGGATCCCCTTCGGCGACCTGCGGGTCGTCGGTGAGAGGACGGCGATGTGGGCCCTGCTCGCCGTGCTGCTCGGGCTGCCCGCGCTGGCCCTGGTCGTCGCGGCCGCCCGTACCGGCGCCGCGGGCAGGGACCGCAGGGACGCCCTCCTCGACGCACTGGGAGCAGGCCGCGGCGCCCGGCTGTGCGTGGATCTCGGGGGCGCCGCGCTTCCCGTCGCGCTCGGGACGCTGCTCGCCGGAGCAGCACTCGTACCGGCGCTCCTGTACGACGTCCGACTGCCGTGGATCGGCTACACCTTGGCCGCGGCGGACGCCCGTGCGGGAACCGCGGCCCTCTCCGCGGCCATGGGGCTCGCGGCGCTGACGGCACTCGGCCTGGTCCTGCTGCTGCGGCCCGCCCCCACCCGCCGCTCCGGGGCGCGGTCGAACCGACCCACGAGCGCGCAGGCGGGCCCGCTGCGGCTCCTCGCCCTCGGCGCGTTCCCCGTCTTCGTGCTCCTGGCGATGTTCTCGGGTCCGCTCCTCGGCGGGGCGCAGCGCTCGGCCGTCGCCTACCTCTTCGCGGTGGCAGGAGTGTGGGCGACGCTCCCGTGGGTCCTCGGCTGGGGCGCGGGGCGGTGGAGCAGGAAGGCCGCGGGCTCCGCGCGGCACCAGGGCAACCCCGCCCTCCTGATCGCCGTGCGGACCATGGCCGCGCGACCGGCCGCCGTGGTCCGTCTGGTGGCGGTGCTCGTGGTCGCCGTCGGCGTCCTCGGGCAGGCGCAGATCCTGTCCAGCCTGCTGTCCGTCATGCCCGGTCACGAGCGGACGCCGGGCACGGCCGCCGAGAGCGCGGCCCTCGTCCAGTCGACCCACGCGGGCGAACTGCCCCCGGCGTTCCGGTCCTCGCTGCCCCGGACGGCGCGGGTCGTCGCCCTGGGGCAGGAGGGCGAGGGGCCGGAGACGGTGCGTGTCATGCAGGCGCCGTGCCGTGACCTGGCCCTCCTCGACCTGCCGTGTCCGCCGCGGGGCAAGCAGCGGCAGGTGGCCCTCGGCGATCTCGAACGGCGGGTGCGCGGCGCGGGTCCGGGGCCCGCCGGGGAGCCCGTCCTCGTGCGGTCCGGGCCCGTTCAGCCGCTCACCCGGGGCGAAGGGCTGCGGGCGCTGGTCTTCGCACCCGGTGGCTCCCGCCTCGACCTGCCGGCCGTCAAGCGCGCCGCACACCTGCACCTGTCCGCGAAGGCCGCCGTGCAAGGGCTGCGCGAGAGTACGGAACAGCCCTCCGAACTCAGCCACCAGTCACGGTGGATCCCGTTCCTCGGAGCCCTCGGTGCCGCGGTCCTGCTCCTGGCCATGGCGGTCGCGGCCACCGCGCAGTTCCTGCGGCTGGCCCGGACACTGGCGCCGCTGAACGTCCTCACCGGGGACCGGCGGGTGTTCCACCGGACCGCGGTGTGGGCCGTGGGCGCACCGCTCTGCGCGGCGGGCACCGTCGGCGTCGGCGTCCATCTCGTCCTGGTCCAGCCGGTGACGGGCGGAGCCTACGGCGGTGAGGTGTCCTGGCCGCTGCTGGCGGCCATGTCGGCGGGCACGGTACTGACCGCCCTGATCGCCACGCTCGTCGGCGGGGCCGTCGCCGCCGGACGCGCGGCCTCGTGGGTGCCGCGACCCGATTGAGAAGGGTGGGGCGCCCTGTCGGAAGAGGGGGCCGCCGCCCGATCGGCAAGGGCCCCGCTCCCTGATCGGCAAGGGCCTCGCTCCCCGATCGGCAAGGCCACCGCTCCCCGATTGGGAAGGCGCAAATTTGTGCGGAGATTCTGCGAAGGTGTGGCGTTCCCGCGGTGTACCTCCCGGTGCGTGGGCCCCTTCCCTCCCGGCGCACCCGGGGCGCGACTCCCGTCACGGGAACCACCCGCGCCCCGTCTGACGTCGTCCTGATGTCCGACGGATCGCCGTACGGGGTCGCGGTCCGGGACGACACGGGGGAGAGGATGGCGTGAAGTCGTCGCATGGCGTGTTGCACGCAAAGGCAGTTGGTTCGCTAGTGCACACGCAGAGGTGGAGTGGGGTGCTCTCGGTGACGTGGGAACCGAGGGCCTCGTATTGCGTGTGAGTAACGATGAAGCGGCTGTGCTTCGCGATCCATAACGCGCCTTGAGGGCCTTATGTGCTGCTGATACGGTGCGATGGCTTGACACTGCGCCTGGGGCCGACGGGCCGATGGAACCCCGGCCGAGGCGGATTCATGTGTCTCAAATGACGGATTTTTCTTGGTCGTACGGGGAGCGGTTGCGTGAAGATCCAGGAGCGTACGGGGGCGGGCGCCAACCGTTCCGCCGTGCCGGTTCAGGCCGGGGTCGGTGAACGTCTTCCCACCGCGCCTCGCGAGCGCAAACCCGCGCTGGCGGCACTCGCCGTTCTGCTCATCCTGGTCGGCGCGCTCGGCGCCACCGTGCTCGTGCTGCGCGCGGGGGACCGCATCGAGGTCCTGAAGGTGACGCAGAAGATCTCGGCCGGTGAGTCGGTGACGCGTGACAAGGTCAGCACGGTCATGGTCAACGAGGACTCCGGACTGCACTACATCAAGGAGTCGCAGTTCGGCGCGCTGAAGAAGCTCAAGGCCAAGAGCAGCCTCTACCCGGGCACGGTCATCGTCGGCGAGATGTTCGACGACAAGGGCGGCCTGCCCACCGGCAAGGCCTCCGTGGGCCTCGCCCTGAAGGAGGGCCAGTACCCCTCCACTCTGAAGCAGGGCGACACGGTCGCCCTCTACCGCGTCGCCGCCAACGGCTCCAGCTCCAGCAGCGACAAGGGCAGTGGCACCGGCAGCTCCTCCGGGCGGACCCCGCTGGTCGCGGACGCACGCGTCGGCCTCGTGAACAACAAGGCGGACGCCACCATCAGCACCGGCAACCTGAGCATCACCGTGCTCGTCGACAACGACGACGTCGCCGCGGTCACCAGCTCCGCCTCGCTCGGCGAGGTGGCCGTGGCGATCGTTCCCGGCAACGGCAACTAGAGGCGAGCAGAGCAGACATGGCCCTCATCGCTCTCGCCGCCGACAAAGGCTCCCCCGGCGTCACCACCGCGGCCGTCGCGCTCGCGGCGGTGTGGCCGCGGCGCGTGCTCGTCGCGGAGACCGACCCCGCGGGCGGCGACCTCGTCTACCGCAGCGCCGCCGCGCACGGCGGCCCGCTCAACCCGAACACCGGCATGCTGTCCATCGCCGCGACCGCGCGCCGCGGCCTCGTACCGGATCAGCTGTGGGACCACGCCCAGCCGCTGTCCGGCGGCCTCGAAGTGCTCGTGGGCCTCGGCATGTCCGAGCAGGCCGCGGGGATCGCCGGGATCTGGCCCACCCTCGGCCGCGCCTTCGCGCAGCTCGCCGAGTCCCCGAACGCCCCGGCCGACGTCATAGCCGACTGCGGCCGGATCGCGGGGGACAGCCCGGCCGTCGAACTGTTCCCGCACGCCGCGCTCGTCCTGCTGATCTCGCGTACGGAGCCCGAGGCCATCGCCCGCGTACGGGACCGGGCCGCGGCCCTCGCCACCCGGCTGCACGGCGGCCCGCGTGGCGCCGCCGCCCTCGCGACCCCGCTCGTCGGCGTCGTCCTGATCGCCGACCCGGCGAACTCCGGCAAGCTGATACACCAGGTCGACGAGATGCTCATGGCCGCGCAGACCGGAGCCCGGGTCGTCGGCACGCTCGCCGACGACCCGGCGGGCGCCGACCAGCTCGCGGGCCGTAAGCGCGGCAGGCTCGACAAGTCGATGCTCATCCGCTCCGCGCGCAAGGTCACCGCCGACCTGTACCAGCAGTACGGCGCCGCCTGGGCGAGCCCGACGGCGGGGTCCGGGCGATGAGCGCCGTCGACCACCAGCTGGTGAAGCGGTTCCGGCAGGACGCCGGTGACCGCATCGCCGAGCAGCGCCGCCTCGACCAGGTCTCCGGCGTCACCCCGATGTCCAGCGAGGACGAGCGGCAGTACGCCCGCGCCGTCATCGCCCAGATCCTGGAGGAGTACGCCCGTACGGAGATCAACTCCGGGCGCACCCCGCTGGACGCCGAGACCGAGGAGCAGTACGCGGCCGCCGTGCACGCCGCGCTCTTCGGCGTCGGCCGCCTCCAGCCGCTCCTGGACGACCCCGAGGTCGAGAACATCGACATCAACGGGTGCGACCAGGTCTTCGTGGGCTACGCCGACGGACGCGAGACCAAGGCCGAGCCGGTCGCCGAGACCGACGAGGAACTGATCGAGCTCATCCAGATCCTCGGCGCCTACTCGGGGCTGTCGTCGCGCCCCTTCGACTCCGCCAATCCGCAGCTCGACCTGCGCCTTCCGGACGGGTCCCGGCTCTCCGCCGTCATGGACGTGGCCCGGCGGCCCGCCCTGTCCATCCGCCGCGCGCGCATGGGCAAGGTGTTCATGTCCGACCTGGTCGGCAACGGCACGCTCACCCCGGACGTCGCCCACTTCCTCGCCTGCGCCGTACGGGCCCGCAAGAACATCATGATCGCGGGCGCCACCAACGCCGGGAAGACCACGCTGCTGCGCGCCCTCGCCAACGAGATCCCGCCGCACGAACGCCTCATCACCGTCGAGCGCGCCCTGGAACTCGGCCTCGACACCTTCGCCGACCTGCACCCCAACGTCGTGGCGTTCGAGGAGCGGCTGCCCAACTCCGAGGGCCAGGGCACCATCTCCATGGCGGAACTCGTACGCCGCTCGCTGCGCATGAACCCCTCCCGCGTCATCGTCGGCGAGGTGCTCGGCGACGAGATCGTGACCATGCTGAACGCGATGTCGCAGGGCAACGACGGCTCGCTGTCCACGATCCACGCCAACAGCTCCAGCGAGGTCTTCAACAGGATCTCGACGTACGCGCTCCAGGCCGCCGAACGGCTGCCCATCGAGGCCAGCCAGATGCTGGTCGCGGGCGCGGTGAACTTCGTCGTCTTCATCCAGCGGCGCAACAACTACCAGACCGGCGGCAAGCTCCAGCGCATGGTGACCTCCGTCCGCGAGGTCAACGGCGTCGACGGCCGGGTCCTGTCCAGCGAGGTGTTCGCCGAGGCACCGGACGGCAGCGTCGTCCCGCACGCCCCGATCGCCTGCATGGACGACCTCGCCGCCTTCGGCTACCGGCCCGCCGGGCAGTGGGGGTGACGCACGGCATGAACACACTCAGTGTGCACGCGGACGGCATGCACGCACTCAGCATGGGTTCCCTCGGTTCGATGGGAGGCCTGTTCTCCCTTCCCGTCCTGTACGGGCTCGCCTGCGGCGTCGCCGTCGGCGGCGGCCTCGCGCTGCTCGCGGTCGCCGTACGCGGACTTCCCGCCAGGCCCGCCCACGAGAAGCAGCGCGCCGGCGAGCGGATGAGCGAACTCGTCCGGTTCGTCGGCCGGCGCGGCTCGATCGCCATCGGCGTCGGCCTGGTCGTCCTGCTGCTCACCCGGTGGGCGGTGGCGGGCCTCGCGTCCGGCGTCCTCGTCTTCTTCTGGGACAAGCTGTTCGGCGGCGCCGCCGAGGAGCGCCTCCAGATGAAGCGCGTGGAGGCCCTCGCCGCCTGGACCGAGTCGCTGCGTGACACCATCGCGGGCGCCGTCGGCCTGGAACAGGCCATTCCGGCTTCCGCGCGCGCGGCGGCACCCGTCCTGCGGCCGCACCTCGACGCCCTCGTCGACCGGCTGCGGGCCCGTACGCCGCTGCCCGAGGCCCTGCAGATCCTCGCCGACGAGATCGACGACGCCTCCGCCGACATCATCGTCGCGGCACTGATCCTCAACGCGAAGCTGCGCGGGCCCGGCCTGCGGCAGGTCCTCGGCGCGCTCGCCAAGTCGGCGCGCGAAGAGGTCGACATGCGCCAGCGCGTGATGGCGCAGCGCGCCTCGACCCGGCGCTCCGTGCAGATCGTGGTCGCCGTCTCCATCGCCTTCGTGCTCGGCCTCTCCATCTTCAACCGCGAGTTCGTCTCGCCGTACGGCACACCCGTCGGCCAGCTCGTGCTCGCCTGCGTGTGCGGCCTGTTCGCGCTCGGCTTCTGGTGGCTGCGCAAGCTGTCCACGGTCGAGACGCCGGACCGTTTCCTCGTACGCGACGAGCCCGGGGTCCAGTTCGTACGGCCTCAGGCCCCGGGCACCACGGGCACGCCGGGTGTCCCGGGCGTCTCGGGTGTGCCGGGCGCCCCGGGCGTCACCGAGGGGGTACACCGATGAACCTGACCCTGCCGATAGTCATCGGCGCCACCCTCGGCCTCGGCATCTTCGCCCTCGTACGGGCCCTGATGCCGTCCAGGCGCAGCGCGGTCGCCACGGTCGCCCGCATCGACGCGATGCGCGCACGAGGAGCGGCGTACGAGTCCGCGCACCGCACCGCCGACACGGCGGACACGGGACGGCTCGGCGCGCTGCGCGGCCGGGTGGGCGCGCGGGTCGCCGAGTTCTACCTCCAGCAGGGCTGGGAGCTCAGGTCGCTGCGGGCGGACCTCGCCGTGCTCGACCGGAGCTGGGAGAAGTTCCTCGCCACGAAGGTGCTGCTCGCGGCCGTCGGTGTCTTCTTCGGCCCGTTCCTCTTCGTCGTCATCTACACCCTCAACTTCGGCCGCAGCCCCATCATCCCGGTGTGGCTCGCCCTGATGTTCGGCGTGCTCTTCTTCTTCCTGCCGGACCTGGAGGTGCGGCGTGACGCCCAGGACAAGCGGCGGGACCTGCGCCGCGTCATCGGCGCCTACCTGGACCTGGTCTCCATGAGCCTCGCCGGCGGCCGCGGTCTGCCCGAGGCGCTGATGGCGGCGGCCGAGGTCTCCGACGGCTGGGCGACGCAGCGGATCCGCAACGCGCTCGCGGACGCCCGGATCACCGGCATCAGCCAGTGGCAGGCCCTCGGCGCGCTCGGCGAGCAACTGGGCGTCGAGGAGCTCAAGGACCTCTCCGCGTCCCTCGCGCTCGTCGCGGACGACGGCGCGAAGGTGCGTGAGTCGCTCGCCTCCCGTGCGGAGACGATGCGCCATCGCGAGCTCGCCGAGATCGAGGGCAGCGCGGGCGAGAAGTCACAGTCGATGCTGGTGGCACAGCTGTTGCTGTGTGCGGGATTCCTGGTGTTCCTCATCTTTCCGGCGGCGATGCGCGTGTTCCAGGCCTGAACCTTCCGAGACGCAACACCTTTTTGAAGGGACAACTCACCATGAACGGTCGGAACTTCAGCTCCGGCATCCCGGCAGTCGACTTCCTCGTGACCTTCCTGCAGACCCGGGTGCGGCGCGCCCGCTCCGGCGAGCTCGACCGCGGCGCGTCCGCCGTCGAGTGGGTGATCATCTCGGCGGTCGTGGTGGCGATCGTCGGCGTGGTCGCCGCGATCATCAACAACGCGCTCAAGGGCGGCGCCGACAAGGTCAGCGACTGCATCGAGGGCGCCGACGCCAGCAAGACCTGCTGACCGGGCGGCTGTCGACGTCATGAGGGACAACGGGGGCGAAAGCGGGAGAGGGACCGGCAGCGGGGCGTGCAGCGGGGCGTGCAGCGGGGCGTGCCGTGACCGGTTGCCGGGATTCGTGCGCCGCAGGGTGGAGGCAGCCTCCGCCCGCGGCGAGTCCGGCATGACCGCGATCGAGTTCGTGCTGCTCACCCCGGTGCTCTTCTTCCTGATCTTCGCGACCGTGCAGTTCGCGCTGTACTTCTTCGCGGACCACGTCGCCCAGGCCGCGGCCCAGGCCGGCGCGCGCAAGGCCCGCGCCACGGCCGACGAGAACCCCGGCGGCTGGCGGGGCGGGGCGACCGACGTCGTCGACGCCTACATCCGCCAGCTCGGCCCGAAGCTCGTGCTCCGCCCCGACGTGCAGACCGTCCAGCCGGAGCGGAACACGGTCGGCGTGGAGATCACGGCCGATGTGCCCACGGTGTTCCCCGGGCTCGACTTCAAGGTGCACGCGCAGTCGTCGGGGCCGGTGGAGCGGTTCGTGGAGGAGGGGGAGTGATGCGGACGCCACGGGGGGACCGGGGGCTGTCGGCCGTGGGAGGTGACCCGGGCCTGTCGGCTGTGAAAGGTGACCGGGGTCTGTCGGCCGTGGGAGGTGACCGGGGTCTGTCGACCGTCGAAGTGGTCATCCTGGCGCCGGTGATGATCCTCTTCATCCTGGTCCTTGTGGCCTTCGGGCAGCTCGTCGAGGGCCGGGGCGCCGTCGACGGGGCGGCGCGCGACGCCGCCCGCGCCGGGTCGATCCAGAAGGACCAGGGCACGGCGATGGCTGAGGCGCGCAAGGCGGCCAAGGCGGACCTGGAGGACGTCTGCTCGGGTCCGGTGCACGTCGTGCAGAAGAGCGCGGGCTTCGAGCCGGACACGCTCTTCACGGTAGAGGTGAGCTGCGAGGTGCGCGGCCTGGAGATGCTCGGCCTGGACATCCCGACGACGCTGGAGGCGAGCTTCAGCTCCCCGCTCGATCCGTACCGGAGGTCGGCGTGAGCACCGTGGTGGTGAGAGTGCGTGCGTGGGCGGGCGCCCGCCGGGCGCGTCTGGACGACCGGGGTTCGGGCGCGGGCGCCGTCATCGTCTTCGCGCTCGTCTTCCTCACCCTGTCCGCGTTCGTGATCGACGGCGGCCTGTCCATCTCCAAGCGTGAACGCGCCGCCGACATCGCCGAACAGGCCGCCCGCTACGCCGCCCAGGACCTCGACACGGAGGGTCTGTACGAGGGCGCGAAGGGGGCTCCCATCAATTACGAGAACTGCGGCGCCCGGGTCCAGAAGTTCGCCCGGGAGATGGGGCTCAACGGCCCCGACGTGGCGGCCACGCACTGCGTCACCGCCACCGCCGAACAGGTCGAGGTCGAGGTGCAGATGACGTACAGCCCCGTTTTCACCGGGATGTTCTTCGGCGGTGACGTGACGGTGCACGGCCGGGCGGCGGCGGAGAACGAAGTGGGGTAGCCGGAGGCCGGGGGGTTATCCACAGGCCCCCGTCGGGTGACCCGCATTTCCGTAACATCGCTGAGTACGCACGTGAACGACGCCGAGTACGCACCTGAACGACGCCGAGTACGCACCTACGAACCGCCCCTGCATACGAACCATCCCTGCACACGCACCACCCCTGCGTACGAGACATACGAGCCCACCAAGGATCAGGACCAGGAAACCCGCCATGGCGCGACGTACCACCCCAAGCTCGACGGGTCCGAGGAACCGGACTCCTCAGCCCCTGCCGGGGCGCCGGCGTTCGGCAGGGGACTTCGTCAAGGCGTTCCTCGCCTTCGTCGCCCTCACCGCGCTGCTCGTCGGCGTGCCCGGGGCCCTCGCCTACTTCGTGGGGTGGCCGCTGCCCGGCGGAGCGCCGTCCCTGGACTGGCTTCAGCAGGAGATCACGGTCACCACGTTCGTCAACGTGCTGACCGTCGTGGTCTGGCTGGCCTGGGCCCAGTTCACCGCGTGTGTGCTCGTGGAGGTCAAGGCCGCGCTCTCCGGTGTGGGCATGCCGGGGCGGGTGCCGGGGGCGGGGCCGAGCCAGGTGCTCGCCCGGCAGCTCGTCGCGGCGCTCCTCCTCGTCGGTGCCACGGCGGCCGGCTTCGCGCCGGGCCTTTCGAACTTCGGGCAGGCCGCGGAGGACAACCACAAGCCGACCGCCGCCACCGCCCAGCAGACCCCCGGCGTCCTCGGCCAGGACCAGCGGCATGCCGCGGCGAGCGCCGCGGACGCCCTCGCCGAGCAGGCAGGCCACGCGGCGGACCGTGCGGGCAAGGAGGGGGACACGAAGTTCTACCGCATCCAGCCCCCGGAGGGCCGCCACCACGACTCCCTCTGGGAGATAGCGGAGCGCCACCTCGGCGACGGACGGCGGTACAAGGAGATCTACCAGCTCAACAAGGACCGTGAGCAGCCCGACGGCTCCCGGCTCTCCGAGGCCAGCCTCATCCGGCCGGGCTGGATCATGGAGATGCCCGCCGACGCGCACGGCGGCGACCTGGTGGAGATGCCCGACGAGGCCCCCGAGGTGTCGAAGGAGGTCCGCGAGCAGATCGCCGACTACGCCAAGTCCGGGGACCAGCGGCAGGGCGGCGGCGCCCAGGAGACGGGCGGCGACCGCAAGGGCGGGGGGTCCATCGACCGCGACACGGCCCACATCGCACTGCCCGAGCAGCGGCCGGGCGGCAGCGAGCGGGGCAGCGGACAGGGCACCGACCGCGGACAGGATGACGACCGCGGAAAGGGCACCGACCGCGGCAAGGGCGACGACCGCGGCAAGGGCGACGACCGCGGCAAGGGCGACGACCGCGGAAAGGAGTCCGCATCCACCGCTTCCGATGGCTCCTCCTCGGACTCCTCCTCGGACTCCTCCTTCGGCCTGCCCGAGGCGCTCATCGGCGCGCCCCTGCTCGCCGCCGGACTGCTCGGAGCCCTCGGCCGCCGACGGCGGCAGGCGCTGTGGCAGTCGGCGATGGGCGCCGTCGGCCTGCGCCGCGGCATGGAGCCGCCGACGCCGACGGGCGCCGCGGCCGACGCCCAGGACGCCCTGCTCGTCGGCGCCGACCCCGAGGGCGTGCGGATCCTCGACCGCTCGCTGCGGGGCCTCGCCGCCGCCCTCACCGAGGAGTCCCGCCCCCTGCCCACGGTGTACGCGGCCTGGCTCACCGGCGGCGACCTGCACCTTCAGTTGGCACAGGCCGCCGGACGGCCGCCCGCGCCCTGGCAGTTGGGCCAGGACGACACGTTCTGGACGCTCGCCCGCACGGACGCCGAGCGGTACGGCGACGTGGACGCGGCCGCCCCCTACCCGGGCCTGGTCTGTCTGGGCACCATGGACGACGACTCGCGGCTGCTGCTGAACCTGGAGGCCGTGCCCGGCATCGTGTCGCTCGCCGGTGCGGCGGCCGACCGGACGGCCGTGTTCGCCTCCCTCGCGGCGGAGCTCGCCACCAACGGCTGGTCGGACCGCATGACCATCACCCTCGTCGGCTTCGGCGACGACCTGACGCCGCTCGCCCCGAACCGGCTGCGGCACCTGGAGGACGTCGAGGCGCTCATCGAGACGATGGACGCCGAGACCCGGCAGCGCCGCGGCGCGCTCGGCGCCGCCGGGCACGACTCGGTGCTCACCGGCCGCACAGGACCCGCCCAGCACACCCGCTGGGCTCCGCACCTGGTGCTGCTCGCGGCGCAGCCGAGCCCCGAGGACGCCGTGGCCCTCGCCGAGCTGGCCGCCGACGCGAGCCGCCTCGGCATCGGTTACGTGGTCGGCTCCGACACCGGCGAACTGCCCGGCGCCGCCTGGGAGATGCAGATCACCGGTGAGGGCACGCTGCGCGCCCCGCTCCTCGGCCTCGAACTGGTGGCACAGCAGTTGCCGGAGCCGCTGCGGCGTGCCGTGGTCGAACTGTTCGTCGCCGCCGACCCCCGACCCGGGGGCGGCGACGGCGGCGACGGCTCGGACGGCGGGGCCGCGGTCGCGCCGCCGTTCCTCGTCGACGTCAGCGAGCAGGGCCGCCCCGCGGTGTACGCACGGCTCGTCGGCAGCTACGAGATCATCGGCCTCGACAGCCCGGACGGCGAGCGCAGCCCGCTCCTGCACGAGGCCCTGGCGCTGCTGTTGCTGCACCGCGAGGGCGTGCACCCGCGGGTCCTCGCCTCCGCGCTGTGGCCGCGCGGGGTCACCGACGACGTCCGTGACGCCCTGGTCGACCGGCTTCGGGGCTGGCTCGGCAGCGATCCGGACGGCTCGCCGCGGCTGACCGCCGACGCCGGTGGCCGGCTCACGCTGGCCAAGTCCGTCGTCTCCGACCTGGACGTCCTGCGGTCGCTGTACCACGAGGCGACGCAGGGCCGCGGGTCCGGCAACCGGGCCGTGCGGGGGCGGATGCTCACCGACGCCCTCGTCCTGGTGCGCGGTCCGCTCCTCGCGGACCGACCGCAAGGGCGGTACGGCTGGCTCACCCACGAGATAGTCGACGCGCAACTGCCGCTCCTCGTCGCGGACATCGGGCTCGCGCTGTCCGAGTTCCACCTGGAGAAGGACCGCGCCGAGAAGGCCATCGAGGCGCTGAACGCGGCCCTCGGGTCCGCCCCCACCGACGAGCGCCTGTGGCACGAACTGCTGCGGGCCACCCACGCGACGGGTGACCCGGCGAGGCTGCGGACCCTCGCGGCGGACCTGGTCGGACGGAGCGGGGCGCGGGGGTTGCCTCCGCGTACGGAGGCGTTGCTGGACGAGTTGTCGCCGGGGTGGCGGGCGGGCGCCGCGTAGGGGCACCGCCGGGGGCGGCAACCGCCCACCCCCGCTCCGCGGCGGCTTTCCCCACCCGCCCACCCGTTACTGTCGGCCTCGGCGCACCGCGGCCTGGGCCTGGTTCATCGGCCGGTTACCGTCCACCACCGCTCCGCGGCGGCTTTCCCCACCCGCCCACCCATTACTGCCAGCCCGAAGAACCGAACACCGACCGAAGCGGAGCGCCATGCAGCAGACCCTGATCGTCATCGGGGCCACCCTCTGGGGCGCCGCCACGGGCTTCCTGCTGCCCCGAGCGGCCTACCGCTTCTCGGTCCCGCCGGAGCGACCCTGGCGGGACCGCTGCCCGAGCGGCGAGCACCAGCTCAAGGGCTGGCTGGGCCCGGCACCGGACGAGTGCGGGGACGCGCGAGCGGCCCGCACCCGCGCCGTACTGACCGCCCTGATCACCGCCGCGGCCTGCGCGGCCCTCGCCGCCACCACGGGCCCCCGCCCGGAACTCGTGGTGTGGCTGCTCCTCACCCCGCCCGGCGTCGTCCTGGCGATCGTCGACTTCGCCGTCATGCGCCTGCCGGACGTCCTGACCCTGCCGATGGCGGCGGCGGCCCTCGGGCTACTCGCCGCGGCCGCGGCCCTGCCGGAGCACGGCGGGTCCTGGACGACGGCGGCGCTCGGCACGGTCATCCTCAGCGGCGGCTACTTCGTCCTCTTCCTGATCAATCCGAACGGCATGGCGTTCGGCGACGTCAAGCTCGCGCTGGCGCTCGGCGCGGCCCTCGGCTGGTACGGCTGGGGCGTCCTGCTGCTGGGCACGTTCACGGGCTTCGTGCTCGCGGCGGTGTACGGGGGCTGGCTCGTCGCCGTGCGCAAGGCGGGCCGCAGAACGGCGATCGCGTTCGGCCCGTTCCTGCTGACCGGGGCGTTCGCGGGAGTCCTGCTCGGCGCGTACGCGGCGTGAGCGACACCTCCGCCGCAGCCCGCGCTCCTCGCGGCAGCGGCGCTCCCCTGCGCGGCGGCGGCTCCGGCCGGGGCGGCGGCTCCCCACCGCAGCGGCCCCCGGCCCCTGGCGTACGCTGAAGAAGATCTGTCCGCCCCCTGACGAAAGGGACGCCCCGGTGACCGAGAAGGCCGACCTTCAGTCCGTCCTCGACCGCGCCGCAGCAGGCGGACGGATCAGCGCCGAAGAGGCGCTCGACCTGTACCGCGACGCCCCGCTGCACGCACTCGGCGCCGCCGCCGACGCCGTACGCCGCCGCCGCTACGCGGGCACCGAGCACATCGCGACGTACATCATCGAGCGCAACATCAACTACACGAACGTCTGCGTGACGGCGTGCAAGTTCTGTGCCTTCTACGCGGCCCCGAAGGACACCAAGAAGGGCTGGACGCGCGACCTCGACGACATCCTGCGCCGCTGCGCGGAGACCGTCGAGCTGGGTGGCACGCAGATCATGTTCCAGGGCGGCCACCACCCGGACTTCGGCGTCGAGTACTACGAGGAACACTTCTCGGCGATCAAGAAGAACTTCCCCCAGCTGGTCATCCACTCCCTCGGCGCCTCCGAGGTCGAGCACATGGCCCGCATCTCCAAGGTCACGGTGGAGGAGGCGATCCAGCGGATCAACGCCGCCGGACTCGACTCGTTCGCGGGCGCGGGCGCCGAGCTGCTGCCCGAGCGGCCGCGCAAGGCCATCGCGCCGCTCAAGGAGTCCGGCGAGCGCTGGCTGGAGATCATGGAGACGGCGCACAACCTGGGAGTGGAGTCGACCTCCACGATGCTCATGGGCACCGGTGAGACGAACGCCGAGCGCATCGAGCACCTGCGCATGATCCGTGACGTGCAGGACCGTACGGGCGGCTTCCGCGCCTTCATCCCGTACACGTACCAGCCCGAGAACAACCACCTCAAGGGCCGCACGCAGGCCTCGGTGTTCGAGTACCTGCGCATGATCGCGATCGCCCGGATCTTCCTCGACAACGTCGCGCACATCCAGGGCTCCTGGCTGACCACCGGCAAGGAGGCCGGCCAGCTCACGCTGCACTACGGGGCGGACGACCTCGGCTCGGTGATGCTGGAGGAGAACGTGGTCTCCTCCGCCGGTGCCAAGCACCGCTCCAACCTGCGCGAGATGATCGACATGATCCGCACTGCGGACCGGGTCCCGGCCCAGCGCGCCACGACGTACGAGCACCTCGTCGTGCACGACGACCCGGCTCACGACCCCGTCGACGAGCGGGTCGCCTCGCACATCTCGTCCACGGCCCTGGAGGGCGGCACGGCGCACCCGGAGCTGAAGCTCCTGGCCGCGAACTAGCGCGCCTTGCTCACGCTGCACCGGGTACGAGGAGTCGGGCCGCCGCCCGGGGACGAGGCCGCCGGGGGCGATGTCGTCGCAGGGCACGCCGTCGTCGCAGGGCACGCCGTCGTCGTCGACGGCACCCGCTTCGCGGCCGTCGGCCCGTACGAGGAGCTGCTCGCCGCGTACGGAGAGCGGGCGCGCGTACGGGAGTGGGGCGACGGCATCCTGACCCCCGGCCGCTTCGAGCCCGACGCCGTCGCCCTCCTCGAATCCGCGTACTGGCCCGACCCCCGCGAAGCCGACGACCTCGGCACCGAACCCCTGACGGGCCTGGCCCTGGCCGCCCTGGACATGACGGACACCCGTTGGGGCGCGAGCGCGAGACGCGGCGTCCAACGCCTCCTGGCGACGGGCACCACGGCCCTGGCGGGCCCGTTCACCCACCCCACGGTCCGCACGGCGGTCGCCCGCTCGGGCTTCCGCGACCGCCCGGTGGCCCCGCCCCGCACCGGGGGAGAAGCGGACTTCACCGTGCTGACCCCGGACGGCACCTGCCTGGCGACGGCGATCGGCGGCCGCCTGGTGTACCGCCGCCGCTGAGGCGTACGGCAGGCCGAGGCGCGCGGCAAGGTGGCGCCCCGAAGGGGCGCGGGGAACTGCGCGAGCAACCACAGAACTCCCGCACTCGCCAGGGATCAGAACCGGGCAGACGCCCCCGCGAACAGTCCGCCGCAGGCGAAGGCCACCGCCGAGGCAGAAGACCGGCCTGACACAATAGGCAGGGTGACCCGAGCCTCCTTGGACAAGCAGCCGCACGAAGTCGCCTCCATGTTCGACGACGTGGCGGAACGGTACGACCTGACCAACGACGTGATCTCGCTCGGGCAGGCCCGGCTCTGGCGCAAGGAGGTCGCCCGCGCGGTGGACGCCCGTCCCGCGCAGAAGGTCCTCGACCTGGCCGCCGGGACCGCCACCTCGTCGGGCCCCTTCGCGCAGGCGGGCGCGTACGTCGTCCCGTGCGACTTCTCGCTCGGCATGCTGCGCGTGGGCAAGCAGCGCCACCCGTGGATGCCGTTCACCGCGGGCGACGCGATGAAGCTGCCGTTCAAGGACGACACCTTCGACGCCGTCACGATCTCCTTCGGCCTGCGCAACGTCCAGGACACCGACGCCGCGCTGCGCGAGATGTACCGCGTGACCCGGCCCGGCGGACGCGTCGTCATCTGCGAGTTCTCCGAGCCCACGTGGGGGCCGTTCCGCACGGTCTACATCGAGTACCTGATGCGCGCGCTGCCGCCCGTCGCGCGCACGGTCTGCTCCAACCCGGACGCGTACGTCTATCTCGCCGAGTCCATCCGCTCCTGGCCCAACCAGCCCCAGCTCGCCGCGCGGCTGCAAGGCGCCGGCTGGTCGAAGGTGGCCTACCGCAATCTCACGGGCGGGGTCGTCGCGCTGCACCGGGGGTTCAAGCAGAGTTAGCTCCGCGCAAGGGAGTTGACGGGAACCGTTTGGCGGAGAAGATGTGTCAGTTGCTATGTCCCAGCCACGCGCAGTGGCCGGGACATGACGGTCGGCGTTCGTCGGCCGCGTCCCCACATCGTTCTTCGCACATTCCCCATTCTGCTCATTCTCCCCATAACGGAGCTATCCGATGGCGTCGAACTGCCCCGGTTGCGGGGCTCCAGCTCCCGACGAGGCCCGCTTCTGCATGAGATGCGGGCGTGAACGCCCACCGGTCGAGGACGCGGCACCGCCCGCCGCCGCCGAACCGGGCGCCGCCTCCGGCACCGCCCCGGCCGTCGATTCGGCCGCCGTTCCGGCTGCCGACCTGGCCGTCGATTCGGTCGCCGACACCGCGACCGATTCGGCCGCCGACACCGCGACCGATTCGGCCGCCGAGCGTCGGGACGAGGCGGAGTCGAAGGCTCCGCCCGGCTCCGCAGCCCCGGCGCACCCCGCGACCCTGGTGGACCCCCCAGCCGCCGAACCGTCGCCCGCGCCGCCCCCCGCTCCCGCCGCCGCTCCGGCACCCGCGCCTCCGCCCCCGGAGGCCGCCCCCGCGACTCCCGCGTACGCGGCGCCGCTCGCCGCCCCACCGCCTCCCGGGCATCTGCCCCCGCCCCCGAAGCCCTCGCCCGTGGGCGCCTTCCTCGGGCGCGCCCTGCGGGGCGACTGGGCCGGGTCGGTGCGGGCCGCGCTGTGGCCGCTCGCGTTGCTGCTGGTCACGGCCGTGGCGTGGGCTCTTCCCTCGTACGGTCAGGACGGCGAGGACGGCGAGAACGTCGTCGGCTTCGTCGGACGGCTGCGGCTCGCGCTCGCCGTCACGCTGCAAGCGGTGGGCGGGGACCTGGAGCTCAGCGGCCGTGAGGAGCGCAGCTTCACCGGCTCCACCACGGAGTCCGCGATCGACGGCAGCATGTCGATACACCTGGTGCCGCTGACGGTCACGGCCCTGTTCGTCGGGGCGCTGTTCATCGGCGCACGCACCCTCAGGAACCGTCTGCGCGACCGTGCCGCCGCGTACGGGGACCAGCACGCGGGACCGACGGCGGGGCTCGAAGCCGCCCTGCGCGTCGGCCTGGTGACCGCCGTCGGCGTACTGGCGCTCGGGCTCTTCGCGCAGCCGGAGATCGAGGGCGTCGAGGTGTCGTCGGGGCCGTTCCTCGCCATGCTCGGCGCGCTGCTGCTCGCTCTGGCCGTCACGGGCGGCCTGCTGTACCGCGAAGGCGCACCGCACCAAGGGGCGACCGCGCTCTGGCCCGCCGGGCGCCCTGGCGCGCAGGCGTTCCTGCGCGCCGCCGGGGTAGCGCTGCGCGCCCTCGCCGTCGTGCTGGTCGTGGCGTCCGCGGTCGGCTACCTCGCCCTCACCCAGATCGACGAACTGGCCGACGCGGCCGACACGGACGACGCCGGTGTGTCGCCGTACGTCGTCGCCCTGCTCGTCCTGCCGAACCTGGGCCTCGCCGCCCTCGGCGTCGGCTGGGGCGCGCCGCTGGAGGCGGAGGCGACCGGGCGGCGTACGACGTCGTACGGAGGTGAGCGCGAGAGCCAGTCGTTCGGGTTCTCCGAACTCGGTGACCTGTTCAACTCCGGTGCCGTGGTGGGCGCGTTGGCGCTCGGCCTGGTGTGCGCGCTGACGATCGGTGTGCTGGCCGCGCGCCGGTGCGCGGGCCGCGGCGAACAGGTCCTCGCCGCGGGACTCTTCTTCGGGATGTTCCTGCTGCTCGCGGCGGTCGGCGGCTTCAACGTCGAGACCTCGGCGAGCGAGGTCGGGTTCGGCGGCAGTGGCAACTCGGCGAAGGCCACCGTCGAGGGCGGCGTGAGTCTGCCGGAAGCGCTGCTGTTCGGGTTGCTGTGGGTGGCGGGAGCGGTCGTCGTGGGGCCGTTCGTGGCACGGACGGCGGGACAGGGAGGCGGGGTGGGCGGACCGCCCATGCCACCCGGGCCACCCGGCCCCTCCGGCCCGCCCGGCCCTGCCGGTTCATTCCGTCCCGCCGGTTCTTCCGCGCCGTCCGCGCCCTCCGTGCCCTCTGGGATGTCCGCGCCGTCCGCGCCCTCCGTGCCCTCTGGGACGTCCGTGCCGTCCGCGTCCTCCGCGCTGTCAGGTTCGGGCGGGGCCCCCGGGCCGGGGCCGGGTCAGGCTCCGGTTCCGGACGCGCACGCCGTGCCGACGCAGAGCGCCCTGCCGGTTCCGCCGCCCCCGCCGCACGGCGCGGGCCACGACCCGTACCCCCCGGCGCCCGCCTTCCAACTCGGCCACCCCCAGGCACCGCGGCGCGCCCCCGGCGGGGCACGTGGCCGCGCGGGCATCTGGGTGGCCACGCTCGTCGGCGCCCTGGTCGTCGGCGGCGGTGTCGCGGCGGGCGTCCTGCTCTGGCAGCAGTCGGGCGACGACACGGACGCCAAGGGCAAGAACGGGAGCCCGTCCGTCAGCAGCAGCGAGCAGCCGTCCGACGCGCCCTCGTCGGACGACGCGTCGACCGCGGGCGCCGCACAGCCCACGCCCGCCGGCTCACCGTCGGACACCGGCAGCACGGACGGCGGCACCGGCGGCGGCACGGAAGACGGCGTCAACGACGGCACAGACGACGGCACGGACGAAGGAGCGGACGCCGAGGTCGACGACGGGTCGGCCGACAGCGCGGGCGGCGCCGCGGTGCCCTCGGGCTCGCAGCGCGTGACCGACACGATGGGTTTCTCCTTCGCGGTCCCTGACGGCTGGAGCCGCGAGATCGGCGACAACCCGACCCAGATCGTGTACGCGGGGGTGACGGGACCGGAGAACTTCCAGATCGGCGTCATCGACAACGCCGACTACACCTCGTACGGGAACCTCAGGAACATGGAGGTGCACGCCAAGAAGGACCCGGACAAGTCGGACTACCGGCGCATCCGCCTCGCGGACACGACGTTCAGGGGGCGACCGGCCGCGGTGTGGGAGTACACCTACGAGGACCGGGCGGGCCGCACGATCCACGCCATCGACCACAGCTACATCGCGGGGAACGGCACCGAGTACGCCCTCCAGCTGTCCTGGCGCGAGGACTTCTGGCCGGCCGGGCACGGCGCGGAGACGCACCGGACGGCGCTCAACACCTGGCGCCTCATCGGGTAGCGCGCGGGCGGACGGCGCAAGAGGCGGCGCACGCCTGGGGTGCGCGCCGCCTCAGCCGATTCCGACGCCCACCTCGGGCTGCCGCTGCCCGCATGCGTCCGGTGGGTCGAGCGCGCGCCGCATCCCGCCGCCCGGCGGCACCGGGCACCGGGGTTCGCGCACTCCGGCGCCGCCCTCGCCCTCCTGCGGCCCGAGGTCGAACCACACCGTCACGACGGCGCCGCGCGGAACCTCGGCCTCGGGCACCGGGAACTGGCGGACGACGTAGTCCACAACGAGGTCGGGGAAGTCGGGCCGGTCGGGCGCCGCGAGCCGCACTCCGTACGCGGCTGCCGTCTCGCGCGCGTCCATCGCCATCAGCCCCACCAGGCGCGGCACGCGCACCTCCGGCGGCCCGGCGGCCCCGGGTGTCCTCGGCACAGGCGTCACCCCCCAGCGGTATGGGCAGGGTAGCTCCACCGCCCACGACCACAACCCCACCGACCGGGACCTGACGCGGCCCCCGGTCCCGGCGAGGTCCCGGTCCCAGCGAGGTCCTGGTCCCGGCCGTGTCCCGGACCCGACACGGCCCGGCCCCGACACAGCCCCAGCGCCACCCCCCAGCCCGAGCCAAGAGCACAGCCCGCTAAAGCACCAACCGGAAGCACTGAGCCGACTGCCCCGACCGGGGCGAGACGTACGTCTCAGCGGGTTCCATGCCGAGGCCCCGGGCCACCGCGACCGAGCGCGCGTTGCGCGGGTCGACCATTGCCACCACCGCGGGCACACCCGCGGCCCGCACCCGCTCGACGGTGGCGCGGGCCGCCGCGCTCGCGTAGCCCCGGCCCCACGCCGCTCGCGCGAGGCGCCAGCCGATCTCTGTCTCGCCCGTCGGGCCCCACGGGCGCGGCCACGGCTGGGCGCCGGTGAAGCCGATGGGGTCGCCCGCCGGGTCGAGCAGGGTCCACAGGCAGAAGCCGTGCTCGGCGTCGTGCCGGCGCTGCCGGGCGGTCAGCTCCTCGTACACGGACAGCTCCGCCGAAGCGCCCCCGAGGAAGTCCATGACCTCCGGGTCGTCGAAGAGCCGGTGCCAGACGAAGGCGTCCTCGTGCGTGGGCACGCGCAGCCGCACGGCGGGGCCGTCGACGACGGAACCGGCCGGGGACACGGCCGTGGATCCGGCCACGGTGGTGACGGCCGAAGAAGCGGCCACGGTAACGGGGCTTACGTCGCTCACATCGCTCACAAGTGGCCCTTCGCCTGGTTGATCGGTACCGCCTCATAGACTGCCCATATCCCGTGCCCGTCGGCACACATATTTCGAGCCTTGGGGAGAACCCGCCGTGACCGAGCCCCTCTCCGAAAACACCGCTGACGTCATCGTGGTCGGGGCCGGGCCAGCCGGTTCCACCACGGCGTACTACCTGGCGAAGGCCGGACTCGACGTACTCCTCCTCGAAAAGACCGCGTTCCCGCGGGAGAAGGTCTGCGGCGACGGGCTCACGCCCCGCGCCACCAAGCAGCTCGTGTCGATGGGCATCGACATCTCCGAAGAGGCCGGCTGGTTGCGGAACAAAGGACTCCGCATCATCGGGGGCGGCGTACGGCTCCAGCTGGATTGGCCGGAACTCGCCTCCTTCCCCGACTACGGCCTCGTACGGAAGCGCGACGACTTCGACGAGCAGCTGGCGCGCCAGGCCCAGAAGGCGGGCGCGCGGCTGCACGAGCGCTGCAACGTGGGCGCCCCGATCGTCGACGACCGCACCGGCCGCATCACCGGCGTGCACGCCAAGATGGGCGAGGACAAGACGCCGGTGACCTTCCACGCGCCGCTGGTGGTGGCCGCGGACGGCAACTCCACGCGCCTGTCGCTCGCGATGGGCCTGCACCGCCGCGAGGACCGCCCGATGGGTGTCGCGGTGCGTACGTACTTCACGTCGCCGCGCCACGACGACGACTACCTGGAGTCCTGGCTGGAGCTGTGGGACCGCCGCGGCGCCCAGGACCGGCTGCTGCCCGGCTACGGCTGGATCTTCGGCATGGGCGACGGCACGTCGAACGTCGGCCTCGGCGTCCTGAACACCTCCGCCGCCTTCAAGGAGCTCGACTGGCGCGAGATCCTCAAGGCCTGGTGCGCCTCGATGCCCGAGGACTGGGGCTACACGCCCGAGAACATGACCATGCCCATCCGCGGCGCGGCCCTGCCGATGGCGTTCAACCGCCAGCCGCACTACACCAAGGGCCTGCTCCTCGTCGGCGACGCGGGCGGCCTCGTCAACCCGTTCAACGGCGAGGGCATCGCGTACGCCATGGAGTCCGGCCAGATCGCGGCCGACGTCATCGTGCAGGCGCACGCCCGCGCCACGCCCGCCCAGCGCGAACTGGCCCTGCACGACTACCCGAAGACGCTCAAGGAGGTCTACGGCGGCTACTACACGCTCGGCCGCGCCTTCGTGAAGCTCATCGGCAACCCGAAGGTCATGAAGATCGCCGCCCAGCGGGGCCTCACCCACCCGATGCTGATGAAGTTCACCCTGAAGATGCTGGCGAACCTCACGGACCCGCGGGGCGGCGACGCGATGGACCGCATCATCAACGGCCTCAGCAAGGTGGCCCCGAAGGCCTGACCGGGCCCCCGGGCCCCGGGCCACCACGAACGGCAGAAGGGCCGGAACCCCGCGCGGGGTTCCGGCCCTTCCTGTGTACGTGTGTACGTGCGTACGTGGTGGACGTACGCGAAGCCGTAAGAGGCTGCGAAGCCGTCAGAGGACGCGAGCCGTCAGAGGACGCGCACGGCACCCGAGGCGGGGTAGCCGGACAGGTCCTGGATCACGACGCCCTTGCCGGGGTTCGCGGCGTCCAGGTACTGGCCGCCGCCGATGTACACGCCCACGTGGTACGCGGACCCGGCGCCACCCCAGTAGACGATGTCGCCCACCTGGAGGTTGGACAGCGAGACGGGCGTGCCCGCCGTCGACTGGGCCTGCGAGGTGCGCGGCAGGTCGACGCCCGCCTGCTTGAAGGCGGCCTGCACGAGGCCCGAGCAGTCCCACGAGTTGGGGCCCGTGCCGCCCATGACGTAGGCGTCGCCGACCTGCGCCTTGAGGAAGCTGATGACGCTCGCCACGCTGCCGCTGGAGGGCGTCGACACGTTCGACGAGCCCGAGGAGTCCGAGGCGGAGGTGGAGGAGCCGCCGCCGGAGGGCGCGGACTGCGTGCTGAGCCGGGTGCGCTCGGCGTCGCGCGCGGCGCGCTTCTCCGCGGCCTTGCGCTCGGCCTCGGCCTCGGCGGCGGCCTTCTTCTTGGCCTCCGCCTTCTTGGCGGCCTCGACCTGGTCCTTGGCGGCCTGCTTGGCCGCCTTCGTGGCCGCGGCGTCCTGCTGGGCGCGCGCCTCGTAGCTGTCGGCCGCCTGCGCGGTGGCGTCCGCGGACTGGGCGATCTGCGCGGACAGGTCAGCCGTCAGGGTGGGCAGCTCGATGGTCTCGGTCACCGGCTCGGCGGCGGTCGCCGTACCAGCGGCGCCTGCCACTGCCAGGGTGCTGAGGACGCCACCGGCAACTCCGGCGCGCAGAGCCATCTTCGACGCGCTGCGGCGGGGCTTCCGGTGGCTGGGTATGTGAGCGGTGTGGGACATGAGAACAACCGCTATCAGGGACACACGGTTCCCTTCAAGAAACGTGTGCTGCGCCACAGTTGCCCCTCCGACGGCTGAATCCCGGGCGTGTCGCTTCTTATTGACGCCGTAACGGGCAATGCGGACAGTCGTGATCACGCCTGTGATCATGGGTTTTCCGCTTTACGTCCGAATTGCCCGTGGAATACCACCCGGCGAGGCGGTTGGCCAAGCCCGGTTGTTCGGCCGGGAGTTCGGGTGTGGTGCAGGTCACTCGGGCGCGGCGACTGGATCTCGTCGAGACCTGGCCGAGATCAGTCCGAGATCTTCCGGTTGTGCGGTGTGACGGGTCCACGCGGGTGAGGTGACGGGCCCCCGGCGAACTCGTGAAGCGATGCACGCATCGGCCGCCGTCCACGCACCCGTCCACACCTCCGCGCCTCTCGCGCCAAAGTGTGAACGCCCGCCTCTATCAAGTGATCCGGTCCAGCGCCAATTTGCCTGTAGTGGCTTGGCCTTGATAGTGCAACCGCGCCTCGACCAGGCCTGATGGGTCAGGATGTCACCTCTGGTGATCACTCAGGTGCTTCGCGTGTGAAGATCACCGCTCATCCGACTTCATGATCCTTCGTCAGGTGGTGGAGATCACAAAGCCGTTGTCGTACCCCGTGTCGCAGATCACAGACCGGCAGGCATAAGATGCGGGGCAGTCGGGCTTGTGACCTGCTTCACATGTAAGCGATCTTCGTGGGCCCGACGCAACCGCCAGCAGTCAGCGCCGACTGAGAGGAGCGAGGAGCGGTGAACGCCTATGCGCCCATCCTCGTACTGGGAGCCCTCGGGGCAGGCTTTGCGATCTTCTCCGTGGTCATGGCCACGCTTATCGGGCCGAAGCGGTACAACCGCGCGAAGCTCGAGGCCTACGAGTGCGGTATCGAGCCGACCCCCACGCCGGCCGGCGGCGGGCGCTTCCCCATCAAGTACTACCTGACGGCGATGCTCTTCATCGTCTTCGACATCGAGATCGTCTTTCTCTACCCCTGGGCCGTCACGTTCGACGCCCTGGGGATTTTCGGGCTCGTGGAGATGCTGCTCTTCGTGCTCACCGTCTTCGTCGCCTACGCGTACGTATGGCGGCGCGGCGGCCTGGAATGGGACTGAGGGGCCACAGAGCATGGGACTCGAAGAGAAACTGCCGAGCGGATTCCTGCTGACCACCGTCGAGCAGGCCGCAGGGTGGGTGCGCAAGTCATCCGTCTTCCCCGCCACGTTCGGACTCGCGTGCTGCGCCATCGAGATGATGACGACCGGCGCCGGGCGCTACGACCTGGCGCGCTTCGGCATGGAGGTGTTCCGCGGCTCGCCGCGGCAGGCGGATCTGATGATCGTCGCCGGACGCGTGAGCCAGAAGATGGCGCCCGTCCTGCGCCAGGTCTACGACCAGATGCCCAACCCCAAGTGGGTCATCTCCATGGGGGTCTGCGCCTCGTCGGGCGGGATGTTCAACAATTACGCGATTGTGCAGGGTGTGGATCATGTCGTCCCGGTCGACATCTATCTGCCCGGTTGTCCGCCCCGGCCCGAGATGCTGATGGACGCGATCCTCAAGCTGCACCAGAAGATCCAGTCCTCCAAGCTCGGCGTGAACGCGGAAGAAGCGGCCCGAGAGGCGGAGGAGGCGGCCCGCAAGGCGCTCCCCACCATTGAGATGAAGGGGCTGCTGCGGTGACCGACAAGCACCCGAACGGCGAGAAGCACCCGAACGGCGAGAAGCACCCGGGCGGCGAGAAGCCCCCGGGCGGCGGGGGCGAGCACCTGAACGGCACCGGCGTGCCGTCGCCGCGCGACACCTCGGGCGAGGTCATCGGCGTACGCAGGGGCATGTTCGGCGCCAACAATGGCGGCGACACCTCCGGCTACGGCGGTCTCGTCCGCACCATCACGCTGCCCGGCGCCTCCGCGCGCCCCTACGGCGGCTGGTTCGACGAGGTCGCCGACGAACTCGAAGGGGCCCTGGAAGAGCAGGGACTCGTCCCCGAGAACGCCATCGAGAAGACCGTCGTCGACCGCGACGAGCTCACCTTCCACATCGCGCGCGAGCACCTGGTCCGGGTCGCCCGCACCCTGCGCGACGACCCGGCGCTGCGCTTCGAGCTGTGCACCGGCGTCTCCGGCGTGCACTTCCCCGGCGACAAGGGCCGCGAGCTGCACGCCGTCTACCACCTGCGGTCGATCACCCACAACCGCCTGCTCCGCCTGGAAGTCGGCGTCCCGGACGCCGACCCGCACGTCCCCTCGCTGGTCCCCGTCTATCCGACGAACGACTGGCACGAGCGCGAGACGTACGACTTCTTCGGCCTGGTCTTCGACGGCCACCCGGCTCTCACGCGGATCATGATGCCGGACGACTGGCAGGGCTTCCCGCAGCGCAAGGACTACCCCCTCGGCGGCATCCCCGTCGAGTACAAGGGCGCCCAGATCCCGGCTCCGGACCAGCGGAGGTCGTACAGCTGATGAGCACTTCTTCTGCCTCTGCCTCGGCACGCGAGACCACCGAAGGGACCGTCTACACGGTCACCGGCGGGGACTGGGACGAGGTCGTCCAGTCCGCGGCGAAAGCCGACGACGAGCGCATCGTCGTCAACATGGGCCCCCAGCACCCCTCCACGCACGGCGTGCTCCGGCTCATCCTGGAGATCGAGGGCGAGACGGTCTCCGAGGCCCGCTGCGGCATCGGCTATCTGCACACGGGCATCGAGAAGAACCTGGAGTACCGCACCTGGACCCAGGGCACCACCTTCGTCACGCGCATGGACTATCTGACGCCGTTCTTCAACGAGACGGCGTACTGCCTGGGCGTGGAGAAGCTGCTCGGTATCGAGGACCAGATCCCCGACCGCGCGACGATCCTGCGGGTGCTCCTGATGGAGCTCAACCGGATGTCCTCGCACCTGGTGTGCATCGCCACCGGCGGCATGGAACTCGGCGCGACGACGATCATGATCTACGGCTTCCGTGATCGTGAACTGATTCTCGACATCTACGAGCTGATCACCGGCCTGCGCATGAACCACGCGTACATCCGGCCCGGCGGACTCGCCCAGGACCTGCCCCCCGGCGCGGTGGACCAGATCCGCGAGTTCGTGAAGAAGATGCACAAGAACCTCCCGGAGTACGACAAGCTCGCCACCGGGAACCCCATCTTCAAGGCCCGTATGCAGGACGTCGGCCACCTCGACCTGGCCGGCTGCATGGCCCTCGGCGCGACCGGCCCGGTGCTGCGCTCCGCGGGCCTCCCGCACGACCTGCGCAAGGCGCAGCCCTACTGCGGCTACGAGACGTACGACTTCGACGTCCCCACGGCCGACACCTGTGACTCCTACGGACGGTTCCTGATCCGCCTGGAGGAGATGCGGCAGTCGCTGCGCATCATCGAGCAGTGCCTCGACCGCCTGGAGCCGGGGCCGGTCATGGTCGCCGACAAGAAGATCGCCTGGCCCGCCCAGCTGGCCCTCGGCCCCGACGGCCTCGGCAACTCGCTCGACCACATCAAGAAGATCATGGGTACCTCGATGGAGGCCCTGATCCACCACTTCAAGCTGGTGACGGAGGGCTTCCGGGTACCACCGGGACAGGCCTACGCCGCCGTGGAGTCGCCCAAGGGCGAACTGGGCGTGCATGTCGTCTCCGACGGAGGCACCCGCCCCTACCGGGTCCACTTCCGCGACCCGTCCTTCACCAACCTTCAGGCCATGGCGGCGATGTGCGAGGGCGGCCAGGTCGCCGACGTCATCGTCGCCGTCGCGTCCATCGACCCCGTGATGGGAGGCGTCGACCGGTGACCACCAGTTCCCCCGAGGGCGTCAGCCTGGGCATGCCCCAACTGCCCCCGCCGGACTACCCGGCCGACGTCCGCGCCCGCCTGGAGGCCGACGCGCGCGAGGTCGTCGCCCGCTACCCGGACTCCCGCTCGGCGCTCCTGCCGCTGCTGCACCTCGTGCAGTCGGAGGAGGGCCACGTGACGCGCACCGGCATGCAGTTCTGCGCGGACGTGCTCGATCTGACCACCGCGGAGGTGACGGCGGTCGCGACCTTCTACACCATGTACCGCCGCAAGCCCTCCGGCGACTACCAGGTCGGCGTCTGCACCAACACGCTGTGCGCCGTCATGGGCGGCGACGCCATCTTCGAGACGCTCCAGGAGCACCTGGGCGTCGGCAACGGCGGGACCACCGAGGACGGGAAGGTGACGCTGGAGCACATCGAGTGCAACGCCGCCTGCGACTTCGCTCCCGTGGTGATGGTCAACTGGGAGTTCTTCGACAACCAGACGCCGGCCAGCGCCAAGCGCCTCGTCGACGACCTGCGCGCGGGCACCCAGGTCGAGCCGACCCGCGGCGCCCCCCTGTGCACCTTCAAGGAGACGGCCAGGATCCTCGCGGGCTTCCCCGACGAGCGCGCGGGCGCCGTCGAGGCGAGCGGCGGCGCGGGCCCCGCCTCGCTGATCGGGCTGCGCCTGGCCAAGGGCGAGGCACTGCCCGCACGCGTGGTCCACCCGCGCGCGGGCGGCCCCGAGGGGAGCCAGCCGCACGACCCGTCGCCCAGTGAGCACCTCAGCTCGCACGACGCGCCGCAGCAGACCTCGGCATCCGACCCGGCCCACCCGGCCGGTCCGTCCGCCGAGGAGGGGGAGTGATGACGTTGGCCGCCGAGATCGACAACGAGACCAGCCCGGAGAAGCTCCTCGCGCCGGTGCTCTCGGCCTTCTGGGACGACGAGAAGTCCTGGACCCTGGACACCTACCGCCGCCACGACGGCTACGAGGGGCTGCGCAAGGCCCTCGCCATGGCACCCGACGACCTGATCGCCTATGTGAAGGACTCGGGTCTGCGCGGCCGGGGCGGCGCGGGCTTCCCGACCGGCATGAAGTGGCAGTTCATCCCGCAGGGCGACGGCAAACCGCACTATCTAGTTGTCAACGCCGACGAGTCGGAGCCAGGGACCTGCAAGGACATCCCGCTCCTCTTCGCGAACCCGCATTCCCTCATCGAGGGGATCGCGATCGCTTGTCACGCGATCAGGTCCGAACATGCCTTCATCTATCTGCGTGGCGAAGTCGTCCCCGTGCTGCGACGGCTGCACGAGGCCGTACGTGAGGCCTACGCGGCGGGCTTCCTCGGCAAGGCCGAACATCGTCAGAAGCATGGTCTGGGCAGCGGACTCGACCTGGAACTCACCGTGCACGCGGGCGCGGGCGCGTACATCTGCGGTGAGGAGACCGCGCTGCTCGACTCGCTCGAAGGCCGCCGTGGCCAGCCGCGACTCCGTCCCCCTTTCCCTGCGGTCGCGGGCCTCTATGCGTGCCCCACTGTTGTCAACAACGTCGAATCCATCGCGTCGGTTCCCGCGATCCTCAATCGCGGAAAAGACTGGTTCAAGTCGATGGGGAGCGAGAAGTCGCCCGGCTTCACGCTGTACTCGCTCAGCGGGCACGTGACCTCGCCGGGGCAGTACGAGGCGCCGCTCGGCATCACGCTGCGCCAGCTCCTCGACATGAGCGGCGGCATGCGGGCCGGGCACCGGCTGAAGTTCTGGACGCCGGGCGGCTCCTCCACGCCGATGTTCACCGACGAGCACCTCGACGTGCCCCTCGACTACGAGGGCGTGGGCGCCGCCGGATCGATGCTCGGCACCAAGGCCCTCCAGTGCTTCGACGAGACGACCTGCGTGGTGCGGGCCGTGACCCGCTGGACCGAGTTCTACGCCCACGAGTCCTGCGGCAAGTGCACGCCCTGCCGCGAAGGGACCTACTGGCTCGTGCAGTTGCTGCGCGACATCGAGGCCGGCAAGGGTGTCATGTCCGACCTCGACAAGCTGAACGACATCGCCGACAACATCAACGGCAAGTCCTTCTGCGCCCTCGGCGACGGCGCCGCCTCGCCGATCTTCTCCTCGCTCAAGTACTTCCGTACGGAGTACGAGCAGCACATCACCGGCCGGGGCTGCCCCTTCGACCCCGCCAAGTCCACGCTCTGGGCCGACCGGGGCGGCAGGACCGACACGCACACGGAGGTGAACGCATGACAGTGACCACTAGTAGCGCTCCCTCCGGAGGCGGGGAGGCGGCGGTTCCGCCGGAAGACCTGGTCTCACTGACGATCGACGGCATCGAGATCAGCGTCCCCAAGGGCACCCTGGTGATCCGCGCCGCCGAACTCCTCGGCATCGAGATCCCGCGCTTCTGCGACCATCCGCTCCTCGACCCGGCGGGCGCCTGCCGGCAGTGCATCGTGGAGGTCGAGGGCCAGCGCAAGCCGATGGCCTCCTGCACCATCACGTGCACGGACGGCATGGTGGTGAAGTCGCAGCTCACGTCGCCCGTCGCGGAGAAGTCGCAGCGCGGCGTGATGGAGCTGCTCCTCATCAACCACCCGCTGGACTGCCCGGTCTGCGACAAGGGCGGCGAGTGCCCGCTGCAGAACCAGGCGATGCAGGTCGGCGACCCGGACACCCGCTTCGAGGGCAAGAAGCGCACGTTCGAGAAGCCGGTGCCGATCTCCACGCAGGTGCTGCTCGACCGCGAGCGGTGCGTGCTGTGCGCGCGCTGCACCCGCTTCTCCAACCAGATCGCGGGCGACCCGATGATCGAGCTCCTGGAGCGCGGGGCGCTCCAGCAGGTCGGCACCGGCGACGGCGACCCCTTCGAGTCGTACTTCTCCGGCAACACCATCCAGATCTGCCCGGTGGGCGCGCTCACCTCGGCGGCGTACCGCTTCCGGTCGCGCCCCTTCGACCTGGTGTCGTCGCCGTCGGTGTGCGAGCACTGCGCGGGCGGCTGCGCCACGCGTACGGACCACCGGCGCGGCAAGGTCATGCGGCGGCTCGCGCAGAACGACCCCGAGGTCAACGAGGAGTGGATCTGCGACAAGGGGCGCTTCGGCTTCCGGTACGCGCAGAAGCCGGACCGGCTCACCACGCCGCTGGTGCGCGACGCCGACTCCGGTGACCTGGTGCCCGCCTCCTGGCCCGAGGCCCTGGAGGCGGCGGCCAAGGGTCTCGCGGCCGCGCGCGGGCGCGCCGGAGTGCTGACCGGCGGGCGCCTCACCCTGGAGGACGCCTACGCGTACAGCAAGTACGCGCGCGTGGCGCTCGACACCAACGACATCGACTTCCGCGCGCGCGTGCACTCCAGCGAGGAGGCCGACTTCCTCGCGGCCCGCGTCGCCGGACGCGGCCGTGACCTCGACGGCGACGGCGTCACGTACACCGTCCTTGAGCAGGCGCCCGCCGTGCTGCTCGCCGGCATCGAGGCGGAGGAGGAGGCGCCCGGCGTCTTCCTGCGGCTCCGCAAGGCCTGGCGCAAGCGGGGCCAGCGCACCTACGCGCTCGCGCCGTACGCGACGCGGGGCCTGGAGAAGGCGGGCGGCACGCTGCTCGCCGCCGCGCCCGGCACCGAGACGGAGTGGCTCGACGCTCTCGCCGCCAACGTCGGTCTGGTCGACGACGGTGTGCGGGCCGCCGAGGCGCTGCGCTCCGAAGGCGCCGTGATCGTCGTCGGTGAGCGGCTCGCGGCCGTTCCCGGCGCCCTCACGGCCGTCGTACGGACCGCTGCCGCGACCGGTGCCCGCCTGGTGTGGATTCCGCGCCGCGCGGGTGAGCGGGCCGCGATCGAGGCCGGCGCGCTGCCGTCGCTGCTGCCCGGCGGCCGTCCGGCGACCGACCCGCGCGCGCGGGACCAGGTCGCCACCGCCTGGTCCGTCGCCGAACTCCCGCACCGCTACGGCCGCGACACCGGGCAGATCATCGAGGCCGCCGCGACCGGTGAGCTGAGGGCACTGCTCGTAGCCGGTGTGGAAGTCGCCGACCTGCCCGACCCGGCACGCGCGCGTGCGGCGCTCGACGAGGTCGGCTTCCTGGTCTCCCTGGAGCTGCGGCCGAGCGAGGTGACGGAACGTGCCGACGTGGTGCTTCCGGTCGCCGCCGTCGCCGAGAAGCCGGGCACCTTCCTCAACTGGGAAGGCAGGGCCCGGCTTTTCGAGGCGGCCCTCAAGCCGGACCAGATGACCCGCAGGCTCGCCCCGACCGACGCCCGCGTCCTGCACATGCTGGCCGACGCGGGCGACATCCACCTCGGCCTGCCGGACCTCCTGACGATCCGGCGCGAACTGGACCGGCTCGGCGGCTGGGACGGCCCGCACGCGACGGAGCCCCTGGAGACCGGAGCCCAGCCGCAACGGCCCGCCGCAGGTGAGGCCGTCCTCGCGGGCCACCGGCTGCTGCTCGATCAAGGCCGTCTCCAGGAGGGCGACGACGCGCTCGCCGGGACGCGGCACGCGGCGGTGGCCCGGCTCTCCGCGGCCACCGCGGCCGAGGCGGGCGTCAAGGACGGCGACCTGCTCGCCGTCACCGGGCTCGCGGGCGCGGTGACGCTGCCGCTGCTCGTCACGCGGATGCCCGACCGGGTGGTCTGGCTCCCCCTGAACTCGTCCGGGGGAGGCGTCACGTCGGACACCGGCGCCCGCCCCGGCGACCTCGTCCGCATCGGCCCGGCCGTCCTGCCGGAGCCCGCGGGGGCCACGGAGGTGACGTCGTGATGCTCCAGGCAGTGCACACCGCGCAGACCGCGGTGCCCCTGGCGGCCGAGGACCTGTCGATGTTCGGCAGGGACCCCTGGTGGCTCGTCGTCGTCAAGGCCGTCTTCTGCTTCGCGTTCCTGATGCTCACCGTGCTGTTCTCCATCGTGTGGGAGCGCAAGGTCGTCGCCTGGATGCAGCTGCGCATCGGCCCCAACCGGCACGGCCCCTGGGGCATGCTCCAGTCCCTCGCGGACGGCATGAAGCTGATGCTCAAGGAAGACGTGATCGTCAAGCGCGCGGACAAGGTCGTCTACGTCCTCGCACCGATCGTCGCCGCCATCCCGGCCTTCATGGCGATCGCGGTGATCCCCTTCGGTCCCGCGGGCAACGAGATCTCGATCTTCGGGCACCGCACCACGATGCAGCTCACCGACCTGCCGATCGCGATGCTCTACATCCTCGCGGTCGCCTCCGTCGGCATCTACGGCATCGTCCTCGCGGGCTGGAGCTCCGGCTCGACCTACCCGCTGCTCGGCGGACTGCGCTCGTGCGCGCAGATGATCTCGTACGAGATCGCCATGGGCGCCGCGTTCGCCTCGGTGTTCCTCTACTCCGGGTCGATGTCGACGTCGCGCATCGTCGAGGCGCAGGAAGGGCGCTGGTACGTCCTGCTGCTCCCGGTGTCGTTCCTCATCTACATCGTGACGATGATCGGTGAGACCAACCGTGCGCCGTTCGACATGCCGGAGTCCGAGGGCGACCTCGTCGGCGGCTTCAACACCGAGTACTCGTCGATCAAGTTCGCGATGTTCATGCTCGCCGAGTACGTCAACATGGTCACCGTCTCGGCCGTCTCCGTGACGCTGTTCCTGGGCGGCTGGCGGGCACCGTGGCCGGTGAGCACCTTCTGGGAGGGCGCGAACCACGGCTGGTGGCCGATGGCGTGGTTCACCCTCAAGGTGCAGTTGCTGCTGTTCTTCTTCATCTGGCTGCGCGGCACCCTGCCACGCGTGCGCTACGACCAGCTGATGAAGCTCGGCTGGAAGGTCCTCATCCCCGTGTCCGTGGTCTGGCTGATGCTCGTCGCCACCGTCCGGGCACTGCGCAACGAGGACTACGACTTCAGCGAGATCGCGCTCTACGTAGGCGGCGGTGTACTCGCCCTGTTGTTGCTCTCCGTGCTCGTGGACATCTTCCGCGACAAGCGTGAGAAGGACGCGGCCGCGGCCGAACCGCCCGCCGAGGACGCCGCCTTCGACCCGATGGCCGGTGGTTTCCCGGTGCCGCCGCTGCCCGGACAGACCCTGCCGCCCGTGCCGCGCCGACGCCCCCGGCACGAGCGGGAGTTGATTGTCAGTGGTGGGCCCGATACTCAAAGTGACGGAAAGGAGGCGTCCGATGGCTGAGCAGCCGAACATGCCGGACCGGCCCGAGCGCTCGCAGCCGCCCGAGCAGCAGCAGGCGGCCGACCCGCAGCAGTCGAACCAGTCGGATCAGGGGTTCCAGAACCCCGTCGCGGGCTTCGGCGTGACCTTCAAGGCCATGTTCAAGAAGCGGCTGACCGAGCAGTATCCGGAGCAGCAGAAGACCACAGCTCCCCGCTTCCACGGCAGGCACCAGCTCAACCGCCATCCGGACGGCCTGGAGAAGTGCGTCGGCTGCGAGCTGTGCGCCTGGGCCTGTCCCGCGGACGCCATCTATGTGGAAGGCGCGGACAACACGGAGGAGGAGCGGTACTCCCCGGGTGAGCGGTACGGCCGCGTCTATCAGATCAACTACGCCCGCTGCATCTTCTGCGGACTGTGCATCGAGGCGTGCCCCACGCGCGCGTTGACGATGACGAACGAGTTCGAGCTCGCCGACAGCAGCCGGGCGAACCTGATCTACACCAAGGAGCAGCTGCTCGCCGGCCTCGACGAAGGCATGGTCGACGCGCCGCACGCGATCTACCCCGGCATGGACGAGGGCGACTACTACCGCGGCCTGGTCACCGAGGCCGCTCCCGGCACGGTCCCGCAGCCCGCCGTCTCCAAGGGAGAGAAGCCCGCCTCCGAAGAAGGGGCCGAGGCCTCCCGCGAGCAGGGGGTGGACGTATGACCGCCCTCGCGGCCTACACCACGTCCACGGGCGAGGCCTTCCAGTTCTGGGTGCTCGGCACGGTCGCCGTGATCGGCGCGCTGTGCACGATCCTGATGCGGAAGGCGGTGCACAGCGCGCTCTGCCTGGCCGGAACCATGATCATCCTCGCGGTGTTCTACCTGGCCAACGGCGCCTACTTCCTCGGCATCGTGCAGATCGTGGTGTACACCGGCGCGATCATGATGCTGTTCCTCTTCGTGGTCATGCTCGTCGGCGTCACCGCGGCGGACTCGCTGAAGGAGACCATCAAGGGCCAGCGCTGGCTGGCCCTGCTCTGCGGCCTCGGCTTCGCCATCCTGCTGTTCGCGGGCATCGGCAACGCCTCCCTGAAGGACTTCAACGGCCTCGCCAAGGCCAACGAGAACGGCAACGTGGAGGGCCTCGCGACCCTCATCTTCACGAAGTACGTCTTCGCCTTCGAGATCACCGGAGCGCTGCTCATCACGGCGACGGTCGGCGCGATGGTCCTCACCCACCGCGAGCGCACGGAGCGCGCCAAGACCCAGCGCGAACTGGCCGAGGAGCGCGTGCGCGAGGGCAAGCACCTGCCGCCGCTGCCCGCCCCGGGCGTGTACGCCAGGCACAACGCGGTCGACATCGCGGGCCTGCTCCCCGACGGCACGCCGTCGGAGCTCACGGTCAGCAGGACCCTGCGCGAGCGCGGCCAGATCCGCGACGTGTCCACCGAGGCGCTGAACGACCTGCGGGCCCTGGAACAGCGCGCCACGGACCGTCTGGAGCGCCCGGACCTGCGGCGCACGGACCCCGGCCGGAACGGCGACGGCGACCCGGCGGCCGAGCGCGCCGCCGCCGTCGCGGGCGAGCAGACCGAGGAGGCGTCGAAGTGAATCCGGTCAACTACCTGTATCTGGCGGCCCTGCTGTTCGCGATCGGCGCCACCGGCGTACTGATCAGGCGGAACGCGATCGTCGTCTTCATGTGCATCGAGCTGATGCTGAACGCCTGCAACCTGGCCTTCGTCGCGTTCTCCCGGCTGCACGGCAATCTGGACGGCCAGATCATCGCCTTCTTCACGATGGTCGTCGCCGCCGCCGAAGTCGTGGTCGGGCTCGCGATCATCGTGTCGCTGTTCCGCTCCCGTCACTCGGCCTCGGTCGACGACGCCAGCCTGATGAAGCTGTAAGGGGTCGTTAGCACCGTGAACACAGAGAACTTGATCGCGCTGCTGGTCGCGGCGCCTCTGCTCGGAGCGGCCGTCCTGCTGTGCGGCGGCCGGCGCCTGGACCGGGTGGGGCACTGGATCGGCACGCTGCTCTCGGCCCTGTCCTTCGTGATCGGCCTGGTCCTCTTCACCGACATGCTGGGCAAGGGCGCCGAGGAGCGCTCCCTGCACCAGCACCTGTTCAGCTGGATCCCCGTCGAGGGCTTCCAGGCGGACGTCGCCTTCCAGCTCGACCAGCTGTCGATGACGTTCGTCCTGCTGATCTCCGGCGTCGGCACGCTCATCCACCTGTACTCGATCGGGTACATGGAGCACGACGAGCGCCGCCGCCGCTTCTTCGGCTATCTGAACCTGTTCCTCGCGGCGATGCTGCTCCTGGTCCTCGCCGACAACTACCTCCTCCTGTACGTCGGCTGGGAGGGCGTCGGTCTCGCCTCGTACCTCCTGATCGGCTTCTGGCAGCACAAGCCCAGCGCGGCCACCGCGGCCAAGAAGGCCTTCCTGGTCAACCGCGTCGGCGACATGGGCCTTTCCATCGCCATCATGCTGATGTTCACCACCTTCGGGACGTTCGCCTTCGGGCCCGTCCTGGAGTCGACCGGTGAGACGAGCGAGGGCAAGCTCACGGCGATCGGCCTGATGCTGCTGCTCGCGGCGTGCGGCAAGTCCGCCCAGGTGCCGCTCCAGTCCTGGCTCGGGGACGCGATGGAGGGCCCGACCCCGGTCTCGGCCCTCATCCACGCGGCGACGATGGTCACCGCCGGTGTCTATCTCATCGTCCGCTCCGGGGAGATCTTCAACGCCGCCCCCGACGCACAGCTCGCCGTCACCGTGGTGGGCGCCGTGACGCTCCTCTTCGGTGCGATCGTCGGTTGCGCGAAGGACGACATCAAGAAGGCGCTCGCCGGTTCGACGATGTCGCAGATCGGCTACATGATCCTGGCCGCGGGCCTGGGCCCGATCGGCTACGTCTTCGCGATCATGCACCTGGTGACGCACGGCTTCTTCAAGGCCGGACTGTTCCTCGGCGCCGGTTCGGTCATGCACGGCATGAACGACGAGGTCGACATGCGCAAGTACGGCGGCCTCAGGAAGTACATGCCGGTGACGTTCGTGACCTTCGGGCTCGGCTATCTCGCGATCATCGGCTTCCCGGGTCTTTCCGGCTTCTTCTCCAAGGACAAGATCATCGAGGCGGCGTTCGCCAAGGGCGGCACGGAGGGCTGGATCCTCGGCTCGGTGGCGCTCCTCGGCGCGGCCATCACGGCGTACTACATGACGCGCGTGATGCTCCTGACCTTCTTCGGGGAGAAGCGCTGGCAGCCCGACGCGGACGGCAACGCGCCGCATCCGCACGAGTCGCCGAGGTCCATGACGATTCCGATGATCCTGCTCGCCGTCGGATCGGTGTTCGCGGGTGGCTTCTTCAGCATCGGCGACCGCTTCATGCACTGGCTGGAGCCCGTCACGCACCACGACCACGGCGACTCCCCGCTGAGCGCCGCCACGGTCACGGGCGCCACCATGGTGGTCCTGGTAGTCGGTGTGACCCTGGCCTGGTTCCAGTACGGCCGCCGCCCGGTGCCGGTCGTCGCCCCGCGCGGCTCCCTGCTGACCCGCGCGGCCCGCAAGGACCTGCTCCAGGACGACTTCAACCACGTGGTCCTGGTGCGCGGCGGCGAGCACCTCACGCGCTCCCTGGTCTACGTCGACCACACTTTGGTGGACGGCGTCGTCAACGGCACGGCGGCCTCGGTCGGCGGGCTCTCCGGGCGGCTGCGGAAGCTGCAGAACGGCTACGCACGCAGTTACGCGGTCTCGATGTTCGGCGGCGCGGCGGTCCTCATCGTCGCGACGCTGCTGATGAGGGCGGTCTGATACCGATGTCCTTTCCTCTCCTGACAGCGACGGCCGCGCTCCCCGCGGTCGGCGCGATCGCCACGGCAGCCGTCCCGGCCGCCCGGCGAACCGCCGCCAAGTGGCTCGCGCTGCTCTTCTCGCTGGCCACACTCGCGCTGGCCGTCGTGGTGGCCGTCCGGTTCGACCCGGACGGCGACCGCTACCAACTGACCGAGTCGCGCTCCTGGATCGCGGACTTCGGGGTGCGGTACGAACTCGGGGTCGACGGCATCGGCGTCGCCCTGATCGCGCTCACCGCACTGCTGATCCCCTTCATCATCCTGGCGGGATGGCACGACGCCGATCCCCTGGAGACGAAGTCGTCGCGCTGGCGGCCCACACAAGGCTTCTTCGCCCTCATCCTGGCCGTCGAAGCGATGGTGATCATCTCCTTCGAGGCCACCGACGTCTTCCTCTTCTACATCTTCTTCGAAGCCATGCTCATCCCGATGTACTTCCTCATCGGCGGCTTCGGAGACCGCGCCCACACGGGCAGCGACGAGAACGCCTCCGCGCAGCGCTCGTACGCGGCGGTGAAGTTCCTGCTCTACAACCTGGTCGGCGGCCTCATCATGCTGGCCGCGGTGATCGGGCTCTACGTGGTCGCCGGGAACTTCTCGCTCCAGGAGATCGCCGAGGCGCGCGCCAACGGTTCGCTGGACATGGCGACCAACACCGAGCGCTGGCTGTTCCTCGGCTTCTTCTTCGCCTTCGCGGTGAAGGCGCCGCTGTGGCCGCTGCACACGTGGCTGCCGAACGCGATGGGCGAGGCCACCGCCCCGGTCGCCGTGCTGATCACAGCGGTGGTCGACAAGGTCGGTACGTTCGCGATGCTGCGCTTCTGCCTCGGGCTCTTCCCCGAGGCGAGCAAGTGGGCGACACCGGCGATCCTGGTGCTCGCGCTGATCAGCATCGTCTACGGCGCGCTGCTCGCCGTCGGCCAGCGGGACATCAAGCGCCTGGTGGCGTACGCGTCGATCTCGCACTTCGGGTTCATCATCCTCGGCATCTTCGCGATGACGTCCCAGGGCCAGTCCGGCGCCACGCTCTACATGGTCAACCACGGCATCTCCACGGCCGCCCTGATGCTGGTCGCCGGCTTCCTCATCTCGCGCCGCGGCTCGCGTCTGATCGCGGACTACGGAGGCGTGCAGAAGGTGGCTCCGGTGCTCGCGGGCACCTTCCTGATCGGCGGTCTCGCCACCCTGTCGCTGCCGGGGCTCGCACCGTTCGTGAGTGAGTTCCTGGTCCTGGTGGGCACGTTCGCGCGCTATCCGGCGGTCGGGATCATCGCGACCTTCGGCATCGTGCTCGCCGCGCTCTACACCCTCGTCCTCTACCAGCGGACGATGACAGGCCCCGTGAAGCCCGAGGTCGCGGCGATGCCCGACCTGAAGGTGCGCGAACTGGCCGTGGTGGCCCCGCTGATCGCGCTCCTGATCGTCCTCGGCGTCTACCCGAAGCCGGTGACCGAGCTGGTGAACCCGGCGGTCAAGCACACCATGTCCGACGTCCAGAAGAAGGACCCCCAGCCCGAGGTGGAGGCCGTCAAGTGAGTGCGACAGCCGTCCACAGCCTGTGGACAACGGCGGCCGATCCGATCGACAAGATCGACGCGCCGAAGATCGAGTACGGCCAGCTCGCGCCGACCCTGATCATCATCGGCGCGGCCGTCCTCGGAGTGCTCATCGAAGCCTTCGTGCCGCGCAAGTTCCGCTACTACGTCCAGCTCTTCGTGTCCGTCGTCGCCCTCGCCGCCGCCTTCGCCGCGGTCGTCGCCCTCGCGGCCGGCGACTACGGCACCACGAAGGCGAGGATCGCGGCGATGGGCGCGATCGCGGTCGACGGCCCCGCCCTCTTCCTCCAGGGCACCATTCTGCTCGCGGGCCTCGTCGCGATCTTCACCTTCGCGGAGCGCAGGCTCGACCCGGTGGCGCACGGCAACCGCGTCGACTCCTTCGTCGCGCAGGCCGGTTCCGTACCCGGAAGCGCGGGCGAACAGGCCGCCACCAAGGCCGGGTTCACCACCACCGAGGTGTTCCCGCTGGCCCTTTTCGCCATCGGCGGCATGCTGGTCTTCCCCGCGGCGAACGACCTGCTGACCCTCTTCATCGCCCTGGAAGTCTTCTCCCTGCCGCTGTACCTGCTGTGCGCCCTGGCCCGCCGCAAGCGGCTCATGTCGCAGGAAGCGGCCGTGAAGTACTTCCTCCTCGGCGCCTTCGCCTCCGCGTTCACGCTGTTCGGCATCGCGCTGATCTACGGCTACGCGGGCTCGGTGTCGTACGGCACGGTCGCGAAGGTCGTCGACGGCACGGTCACCACCGTCGACCCGGCCCTCGCGGGCACGATGGGCAACGACGCGCTGCTCCTGATCGGCGGCGCCATGATCGTCATGGGTCTGCTCTTCAAGGTGGGCGCGGTGCCGTTCCACATGTGGACGCCCGACGTCTACCAGGGCGCGCCCACGCCGGTCACGGGCTTCATGGCGGCGGCGACGAAGGTGGCCGCGTTCGGCGCGCTGCTCCGGCTCCTGTACGTGGTGCTGCCGGGCCTGCGCTGGGACTGGCGGCCGGTGATGATGGGCGTCGCCGTGATCACGATGCTGGGCGGCGCGATCGTCGCCATCACCCAGACCGACATCAAGCGGCTCCTCGCCTACTCCTCGATCGCGCACGCGGGCTTCATCCTCGCCGGTGTCATCGCGACCACGGAGGAGGGCATCTCGTCGGTGCTGTTCTACCTGGCCGCGTACTCGTTCGTGACGATCGGCGCGTTCGCGGTGGTCACGCTGGTACGGGACGCGGGCGGCGAGGCGACGCACCTGTCCAAGTGGGCGGGGCTCGGCCGCCGCTCCCCGCTGGTCGCCGCGGTGTTCGCCGTCTTCCTGCTCGCCTTCGCGGGCATCCCGCTGACCTCCGGGTTCTCCGGAAAGTTCGCCGTCTTCAAGGCGGCGGCGGACGGCGGGGCCGGTGCCCTGGTCGTCGTCGGCGTGATCTCGTCCGCGATCGCCGCGTTCTTCTACATCCGCGTGATCGTCCTGATGTTCTTCAGCGAGCCGAAGACGGACGGCCCGACGGTCGCCGTGCCGTCGCCGCTGACCATGACGGCGATCGGGATCGGGGTCGCGGTGACGCTGGTGCTCGGTGTGGCGCCGCAGTACTTCCTCGACCTGGCGGGAGACGCCGGAGTCTTCGTCCGGTAGGCAGGGCGTCGGCCCGGGGCCAGAGCCCCGCCGGTCCTGTCCGCGCACGGTGCCGCCCGGCACCCCGGCTCCCCGGGGTGCCGGGCGGTGGCGCGTCCGGAACCCGCGCCCGTGCCCGGGGCCAAGATGGCGCATTTGTCACACCGCCGGGGCGAGCCTGTGGATAACTTCGAGGGCTGTCGGCGCCGACCCCTATCGTGGACGCAGTGGTGGAAGCACGCGGTGGTCGAGGCGTGACGTACGGGGCTGGGCGAGGCATGGGATCGGTGGCATGACTGACATGGAAGAGGGCGCGCGTCCGTTCGCGGACCCTTACGAGGACCCGTTCGACGAGCCGTTCGGGGAAGAGGATCCGTTCGCGGGCGAGGACCCGTTCCTGAGCGGCCAGGCGTCCTCGGCCGCGGGCTCGGGCGGGCCGGCGGCCCCGGGCGTCGCCGCGTCCGGCGGCAGCGCCCAGGAGACCCTGCACCGCGTGTTCGGGTACGACTCGTTCCGCGGTGAGCAGGAAGCGATCATCGACCATGTGGTCTCCGGCGGCGACGCCGTGGTCCTCATGCCCACCGGCGGCGGCAAGTCCCTCTGCTATCAGATCCCCGCCCTGGTCAGGCCGGGTACGGGCGTCGTGGTCTCGCCCCTCATCGCCCTGATGCAGGACCAGGTCGACGCCCTGCGGGCACTCGGCGTGCGCGCCGGGTTCATGAACTCCACGCAGGACTTCGACGAGCGCCGGGTCGTGGAGGCCGAGCTGCTCGCGGGCGAGCTCGACGTGCTCTATCTGGCACCGGAGCGGCTGCGCCTCGGCACCACGCTCGACCTGCTCTCGCGGGCCAGGATCTCCGTCTTCGCCATCGACGAGGCACACTGCGTGGCGCAGTGGGGGCACGACTTCCGGCCCGACTACCTGACCCTGTCCGTCCTCGGCGAGCGCTGGCCGGACGTGCCGCGCATCGCGCTGACGGCGACGGCGACCGAAGCCACGCACCGCGAGATCACCCAGCGCCTGGCCATGCCGGACGCCAAGCAGTTCGTGGCGAGCTTCGACCGGCCGAACATCCAGTACCGCATCGTGCCGAAGGCGGAGCCGAAGAAGCAGCTCCTGACCTTCCTGAAGGAGGAGCACGAGGGCGACGCGGGCATCGTCTACTGCCTCTCGCGCAACGCCGTGGAGCGCACCGCCGAGTTCCTCTGCGCCCAGGGCATCGAGGCGGTGCCGTACCACGCGGGGCTCGACAGCGGGACGCGCGCGCTGCACCAGTCGCGGTTCCTGCGGGAGGACGGCCTCGTGGTGGTCGCCACGATCGCCTTCGGCATGGGCATCGACAAGCCGGACGTCCGCTTCGTCGCCCACCTCGACCTGCCCAAGTCGGTGGAGGGGTACTACCAGGAGACGGGCCGCGCCGGCCGCGACGGCATGCCCTCCACGGCCTGGATGGCGTACGGCCTTCAAGACGTCGTCCAGCAGCGCAAGCTGATCCAGGGCAGCGAGGGCGACGAGGCGTTCCGGCGCCGGGCCGCCTCCCACCTGGACGCGATGCTGGCGCTCTGTGAGACCGTCCAGTGCCGCCGCGCCCAGCTCCTGACCTACTTCGGCCAGGACCCCACGGCCGGCTCCTGCGGCAACTGCGACACCTGCCTCACCCCGCCGGAGACCTGGGACGGCACGGTGGCCGCCCAGAAGGTCCTGTCGACGATCGTGCGGCTGCAGCGGGAGCGTGGCCAGAAGTTCGGCGCCGGCCAGATCATCGACATCCTGCTCGGCCGCAGAACCGCCAAGATCATCCAGTTCGACCACGACCAGCTCTCGGTCTTCGGCATCGGCGAGGATCTTGCCGAGGGCGAGTGGCGGGGCGTGGTCCGGCAGTTGCTGGCCCAGGGCCTCCTCGCCGTCGAGGGTGAGTACGGCACGCTGGTGCTCACCGAGGCGAGCGGCTCCGTGCTCGGCAGACAGCGCGAGGTGCCGCTGCGCAAGGAGCCCAAGAAGGCGGCGGTCGCGCGGTCCGCCGCGAAGGGCGAGCGCAAGGCGCGGGCCGCGGCGGCGGTGGCGGAGCTGCCCGAGGAGGCCGTGCCGGTGTTCGAGGCGCTGCGGGCCTGGCGGGCCGCGCAGGCACGGGAACAGGGAGTTCCGGCCTACGTCATCTTCCACGACGCGACGCTGCGGGAGATCGCGACGGTGCGGCCCGCTTCGGTGGGAGAGCTCGGAGGGATCGGCGGGGTCGGCGAGAAGAAGCTGGCGACGTACGGGGAGGGTGTGCTGGAGGTGCTTGCGGAGGCGGGCGCGTAGGCCTCGCGGGGTCGCCCCCCGCGAGGCCCTCCCGGGGCGCCTCAGCCCGTCGCCGGGGCGATGCGTCCTGTGACCTCGCCGAGGCCCACGCGGGTGCCGTCGGGCCCGGGGGCCCAGGCCGTCATCGTGACGACGTCGCCGTCCTCGAGGAACGTCCGCTTGCCGTCGGGGAGTTCCAGGGGGTCGCGCCCGTTCCAGGTGAGCTCGATGAGGGAGCCGAACTGGTCGGGGGAGGGGCCGCTCACGGTGCCGGAGCCGTACAGGTCGCCGGTGCGCAGGGAGGCGCCGTTGACGGTCATGTGGGCGAGCTGCTGCGCGGCGGTCCAGTAGACGGTGGAGAAGGGGGGCTCGGAGATGACGTGGCCGTTGAGGGCCACGGTGATGCGGAGGTCGTAGCCACCGGGCTCGTCCACGACGGACCCGGCGGGCCCCGCGGAGTCGCTGGCGCCGGAGCCGGAGCCGGAGCCGGAGCCGGAGGCGGTGGTGGCTGCGGTGTCGTCCAGGTAGGGCAGCAGGGGCTCGGTGCGCTCGGGCGGGGTGACGCGGGCGGCGTCCAGGGCCTCCAGCGGGGTGATCCAGGCCGAGACGGAGGTGGCGAAGGACTTGCCGAGGAACGGGCCGAGCGGGACGTACTCCCAGGCCTGGAGGTCGCGGGCCGACCAGTCGTTGAGGAGGCAGAGACCGAAGACGTGCTCACGGAAGTCGGCGAGCGGCACGGGGGTGCCGAGCGTGGACGGGGCGCCGACGACGAAGCCGACCTCCGCCTCGATGTCGAGCTTGATCGAGGGGCCGAAGACGGGCGCGGTGTCCGCGGGCGTCTTGCGCTGACCGGTGGGGCGCACCACGTCCGTGCCGGAGACCACGACGGTGCCGGAGCGGCCGTGGTAACCGATGGGCAGGTGCTTCCAGTTGGGGGTGAGCGGGGTGGGCGCGTCCGGGCGGAACATGCGGCCGAGGTTCGACGCGTGGTGCTCGGAGGCGTAGAAGTCGACGTAGTCGGCGACCTCGAACGGCAGGTGCAGGGTGACGTCGGACAGGGGGTGGAGCAGCGGGCGGACGATGTCGCGGTGCGCGGGGACGGTCACCCAGGCGGTGAGGGCGCGGCGGACGTCGCTCCAGGTGCGGCGTCCCGCGGCGAGCAGCGGGCCCAGGGTGGGCTGGGCGAGCAGCGAGGCATAGGGCGAGCCGAGGGCCGCGGCGGCCGCTCCCGCGTCGAGGACGTACGAGCCGAGCCGGACACCGACCCGGCGGCCGTCCGAGGTGGCGGACCCGTCCGAGGTGGCGGACCCGTCCGAGCGGGCGGACCCCTGCGCGGGGGCGTCCGAGGCCCCGGGCCCCGCCGGGGTGAAGACTCCGTAGGGAAGATTGTGCGGGCCGAAGGGGTCACCCTCGGGGAGGTCGAGCGGGTTCTGCTCGGACATGCGTGCCTGCCTCGCTTTCCAATCTGAGTGCCCCACACGTTACGTGGGAAGCCGCGGTTCGGGCAGTGTCTAAAGAGTTCGTAATGTCCGGATAAAGTGCGAGTGGAACTGCCCATTCCTGCCTAGCTTCCATGGGGGGACGCGGACAGGGGGTGGTCCGGGTCGATTCGCAGGGGACGCCTGGGGGGATCCGTGACCGGTTCCAGGGGTGGCGCGGGCTTGGGCCCGGACCGCGGAGTACCCGGACTCATAGTGAAGTTCGGCGACTATCCACTGCACCACGGCGGCGTCGGAGCGATCCGCAGCCTGGGGCGCCTCGGCGTCCCCATGTGTGCCATCACGGAGGACCGGCACACCCCGGCGGCGGCGTCGCGCTATCTGACGCGGGCGTTCCCGTGGCCGACCACGGGCACCGAGGAGCCCGCGCGCCTGGTGGCGGGACTGCTGCGGATCGGTCGGCGGATCGGCAGGCCGACCGTGCTGATACCGACGGACGAGGAAGCGGCGGTGCTGATCGCCGAGCACCAGGAGGAGCTCGCGGGCGCGGATTTCGGCGGGTTCTTGTTCCCGCGGGTCGCGCCCGCGCTGCCGCGCCGTCTCGCCAGCAAGCAGGGCCTGCACGAACTGTGCGCGGAGCACGGCCTCGCCTCGCCCGATTCGGTGTGCCCGCAGAGCCGGAACGAGGTGGAGAAGTTCGCCTTCACGGCGAGGTTCCCGGTCGTGGCCAAGAACCGGGAGGCGTTCCAGCGCCGCGAACGGCCCGCGGTCGCCGGCACCACGCGTATCAACACGCGCGAAGGGCTCCTGGAACTGGCCCGCGACTGGGGTGAGCGGCCCGGCGTGATCCTTCAGGAGTATCTGCCGCGGGAGCAGGCGGAGGACTGGGTCGTCCACGCCTACTTCGACGAGAACTCCGCCCCGCTGGCCCTCTTCACCGGTGTGAAGGTCCGTTCCTGGCCACCGCACGCGGGCATGACGGCGAACGCGTACGTGGTCGACAACCCGGAACTCGCCGACCTCGCCGCACGTTTCGTCAAAGAGATCGGCTTCACCGGCATCATCGACCTGGACCTGCGCTTCGACCGCCGCGACGGCCAGTACAAACTGCTCGACTTCAACCCCCGCGTGGGAGCCCAGTTCCGCCTCTTCGAGAGCGAGGCGGGAATCGACGTCGTCCGTGCGATGCATCTGCATCTGACCGGTCGCGACGTCCCCGAGGGCGAACAGCGCGCGGGCCACCGGTACGTCGTGGAGAACATAGACCTGCCCGCGTATCTCGCCTACCGGCGCAGCGGCTATGTGACCCCGCACGCCCCGGCCCGCGCCACGGGCACGGAACTCGCCTGGCTCGCCAGGGACGACATGATGCCGTTCTTCACCATGCTCGCGCGGTTCGTCCGGCCGGGCGCCAGGCATCTGATCCAGCTGTGGCGGACCAGCCGCCGCGGCGGCACGACCACGAAGTGACGGTGCGGCGTGCGACGGCACGGCGCACACGACGTCCTGGGGAGGGACTTCGTGCATCAACCGAACCGGCCAACGGCCGTCAGCAGTCCCATAGCTGTCATAGGGGCAGGGCCGTACGGCCTGTCCACCGCCGCGCACCTGCGGGCCCGGGGCCTGCCGGTGCGGGTGTTCGGTGAGCCCATGGTGAGCTGGCGGGAGCACATGCCCGCGGGCATGCTTCTGAAGTCGACGCCCGTGGCGTCGAACATCGACGCGCCGCAGCCCGGCCACACTCTCGTCGACTACTGCGCCGCCGCGGGCCTGCCGCGGCTGATCACGGACGAGGACATCATTCCGGTCGAGACGTTCGTCGGGTACGGGCAGTGGTTCCAGGAGAAGCTCGTACCCGACCTGGAGCAGGTGCGGGTGGTGTCCGTCGACCAGCGTCCCGGCGGGGGGTTCGAGCTGAAGCTGGACTCCGGGGAGCAGTTCACGGCCCGCGCCGTCGTCGTCGCCACCGGCCTGTCCGGCCTGGAACGGCTGCCGGCCGAGCTGGCCGCGGCCGTGCCGGACGGGCCCTCGCCCGCGGGCCCCATGTCGCACAGCGCGCAGCACCACGACCTCACCCGGTACGCGGGCTGCGAACTGCTCGTCGTCGGCGCGGGACAGTCCGCCCTGGAGACCGCGGTGCTCGCCGCGGAGGCCGGCGCACGCGTGCGGATCGTCGCCCGGGGCCGGGGCTCCGTGGCGTTCGGCGAGCCGCCGTGGAAACAGCCCAGGCTGCGCCCGGAGTCGCCCTTCGGCCGCGCCTGGTCGCTGTACGTGCTGAGCTATCACGTCCAGGGCTACCGCCATCTGCCCACCGCGGCCCGGCACTTCCTCACCCGCCGCGTCCTCGGCCCGCTCGGGGCCTGGTGGCTCCAGGAGCGGTACGAGGGGAAGGTCGAGACCCGCGAGGTGCGGCGCGTCGTCACGGCCGAGACGCGCGGGGGCCGCCCGGTCCTCACCGTCGAGACCCTGGGCCGCCGCCCTCAGATACTCGCCGCCGACCACGTCGTCGCCGCGACGGGGTACCGCGTCGACCTCGCCGCCCTCAGCTTCCTCGGTCACGCCCTGCGCGCCCGGCTCGCCGTCAGCCGCGGCACGCCCAAGCTGGGCGCGGGCTACGCCTCTTCGGTGCCCGGCCTGTACTTCACGGGCATGCTGGCCGGATCGTCGTACGGCCCGCTGATGCGGTTCGTGTGCGGTACGGAGTTCGCGTCACCGCGGCTCGCGGGGCACGTGGCCGCGGCGTACGGGGCCTGAGGAGCCTGGGGACCCGAGGGTCCCCAGGGGGGACGGAGGGGCCTGAGGGTCCCGAGGGGGAACGAAGGGTCCCGAGGGGGAACGGAGGGAGCCCGCCCGCGCAGGGTCAGCGGTCGAGGACCGGCATCGGTGCGGGACGTGCCTCGCGCATGCGCTCGGGCGTCCAGTACCCGGCGGCGGACGACCCGCCGCGCCCGGCGGGACTGCCGTTCCCGGCCGCACTGTCACTCCCGGCGTGACTGCCACGCCCGGGGGCGTCGGCAGACCCGGCCCCGGCGTCGCGCTCGGCGTCGCCGCCCCGCCCGGTGTCCGGCGACGCGGAGGTGGCCCCCGTCCGCGGATGCGACGAGCCGTTCCCGCCGGTGTCCGCGGCCGACGCCTGCCAGGCGAGGGTCGCCGTGAGGAGCGCGGCGGCGATCGCGGAGGTGAGGGCGAGCTTGCGGTCCTGGCGGAGTGCCATGTCGATCCTTCGGGCCGGGTGATGTGCGGAGGCGCGCGGATACGCGGACGCGTGCCGGGTGACGGGTACCGGACGGAGGCCTGTCCGCTGGGCAGGGGCTCCGCCGGGGAGAGGGACCCCGCCGGGGAGAAGCCCTCCCGCAGAGGGATCCCCCCGTGCCTCTTTGCGACGTGTCCCGAGCGGGAACGGTTCCGTACGACGTGGTGGCCGGCGAGGCCCGGCCCCTCAGCCCTGAACCTCCCGCACCCACGCCCTGAGCCCCGCCACGAACCCCTCCCTGTGCTCGGCGGGAAGCCCGTCGAGCGCGCGCAGCAGCGGCTCGCCGCGGCGGACGACGAACGATTCGAGCAGCGGGCGGTACTCCTCGACGAGGGACACGAGGACCCGGCGGCGATTGGTCTCGTCCGGGGTGCGCGTGACGATCCCGGCCCGCGCCAGACCGCCGACCAGCTCGCTCGCGGTGGGCAGGGAGACCTGTAGCCGGGCGGCGATGCCGCCGACCGTGAGCGGGGCGTCGGCTGCGAGGAGTTGCGGCAGCACGGCGCCGTGGCGCGGAGTCAGGCCCTGGCTCTCCATCGCCGTACGCAGCCGCTCGGGCATCAGCTCGCTCACCACCGCTCCGCGGAAGTAGGGCTCCAGGAGCGGCACGAGCCCGACGATTCGGATCTCGTCGGCGGTCGGGCTCCCGAGGTGTTCGGGCGGCGGCCCGGGTTCTTGCGCGCTCTGCATGCCGCGAGTGTAGTTTGTTTGGAGTTCCAAACTGTTCTGGATTACGAAGTCTCATGTGTGTCCTGCGCGTCCCATGCGTCCTACGCGTCCCGTGCGTCCCATGTGTCCCGTACGTCCCGTCGGCATGTACGGGACGCACGCACGGGACGCATGTACGGGACGTACGCACGGGACGCGCGTACGCAACGTACGGAAGGTGTGTGCGGCATGTCCTCGATCAGCTATCACGACGCCGTCAACGACGCGTTGGAACGACTCGAAGACCTCGGTTACGAACGTGGAGCCGGCGTCGACCTCGCCAATCACGGCCCGATGGGCGCCGAGGCCGTCGCGGTGCTCGGGCACGGCGACGAGGTCGCCCACTGGACCCGCCGCTACCGGCGCGCACTCGATCACCACGAGCCCCCCGCCGCGCGCTTCGCCCTCGACCCCGCCGACGAGGCGTCGTGGCGGCCCGCCCTCGGGGACTTCGGCAGGGCCGGTGACTGGGAGCGGCTGTTCGCGCGCGAACTCGACGACGCGCCCTGGCGCGACGTCCTCGCGCGCTGGTGGCCGCGGCTGCTCCCCGGTCTGTTCGCCGGTCTCACGCACGGCCTGATCCGGACGGCGCACGCGGTGCGCGGACTGGACGCGGCCGGGGACACCGCGACCCGGCTCCAGCGCGACGAGCTGGGCAGGGGGCTCGCGTACTGGGCCGCGCGCTACCACGCGCTGCCCGGCGACCCCGCCCTGCGCGGGCCGCACGCCGTGCCGGGTGCCGTCGCCGCGCTGCCCCGTGTGCCCCTGGACGGCCCGCGCGGACCGGCCGTCGCCCGCGACCGGCTCGACGCCCTCGACCGGCTCCCCGGCTACACCGAGTCGTTGGGGCAGCTCGCGCCGTACCCGGCCGCGCGCCTGCTCAGCGACATGACGCTGCAGTTCGCCGATGTCTACCTGGGGCACCCCGAGGTCTTCCCCGTCCCGCTCGTGCACGGCGTCACCGCGCCCGCCGCCGCGCGTCTGGTCCTGCCGCACCTGCCCCGGGAGTTGTACGAGCCGACGCTCGCCCGGTTGTGGCAGGTCCAGTCGGCCTTCCTGCTCGCGTTCACCGCGGACCGCGGGGACGAGGGCACGACGGCCTGGCGGGCCGAGGCCGACGAACTGCCGCCTCTCCACGAACTCGGCGCGCGCACCGTCGAGCACGGCGACGAACACGTCATCAAGTTCACGGAGGCCTGTCTGCGCGAGTACGCGCTGCGCCCCGACCCCCGCTATCCGGCGGCCGCGTACGCGGCGCAGTGCCGGATCCCGCGGCTGGCGGACGGTGGGGGTGCGGGGGCGGTGGCCGGGGCTGCGGCGAGGTAGTCCCGTACGGGGAGTTCAGGGGAGGTGCCCCGTGCGGGAAGTTCAGGGGAGGCGTCCCGTGCTGGAAGTTCAGGGGAGGTTCCCCGTGCGGGAAGTTCAGGGCGGCGTGCACGCCGTCCGCTGCGGCCCGTCCGCCCAGGACGCCCGCGGCCCGCCCCGATCCGGTGAAACGGGAGCGCGCCCGCACGCGCGGCGCCCTCGTGCGCCCCGGGCGCGCATCACCGTACGCAACCGGGACCGCGACCCGCTGTCTGCCGGGAGTGCGCCGGGCGCACCCCAACCGTCACAGCTCCTGTCACACGTCTTACCGTGCGGCCCCGGATCCGTATTCTTCGGATCATGGCCGCTCCTCTCGCATATGCCCTCATCGCCACTGACCTGGACGGAACCCTGCTGCGCTGCGACGACACGGTTTCCGACCGGTCGCGCAGGGCGTTGGCCGCCGCGCGCGAGGGCGGGGCACGGCATCTCGTCGTGACCGGACGCCCCGCGCCCCGCGTGCGCCCGCTCCTGGAAGAGCTCGACTACGACGGTCTCGCGGTGTGCGGACAGGGGGCTCAGCTGTACGACGCGGGGACCGGCCGCATGGAGTGGTCGGTGACCCTGGACCGGCAGCTCGCGGAGGTCGCGCTGGGGAAGATCGAAGCCGAGGTCGGGCAGGTCTTCGCCGCGGTCGACCAGGACGGCGTCGACGGTCTGACGCTGATCGAGCCCGGGTACGAGATGCCGCACCCGACGCTGCCCGCGGTGCGGGTGCCCCGGCGCGACGTGCTGTGGGAGGAGCCGATCAGCAAGGTCCTGCTGCGGCACCCCGCACTCGCGGACGACGAGTTGGCGGCGGTGGCCCGGGGCGCGGTGGAGTCCCTCGCGACGGTGACGATGTCCGGGCCCGGCACCGTCGAGCTCCAGCCGTGCGGGGTGACGAAGGCCACCGGTCTCGCGCTCGCGGCGGAGCGGATGGGGATCGGGGCCGCCCGGACGATCGCCTTCGGGGACATGCCGAACGACATCCCGATGTTCGCCTGGGCCGCGCACGGTGTGGCCATGGCCAACGCTCATCAGGAACTCAAGGCGGTGGCGGACGAGTTGACGGCGTCGAACGAGGAGGACGGCATCGCGGCGGTCCTCGAGCGGCTGCTGGCGGCGCGGTGACGCGACCCGTCCCGCGCGTGCGGCGTGCGGCCGGGCCGGGTGCGGCTCGCGGATGGCCCGATTGCGGCTCGTGGCGGCCTCGTAGCCCGCTGCCGCGTACGGGTACGCCCCGCGGGCCCGAGCGGGCGTACGCAGGCCCGTGCGGCCCGCGCTGCTCGTGCGGCTCGTGCGGCCCTTACGGCCCGCGCTGCTCGTGTGCTGATTGTGGAGTGGGTGCTGGTTGTGGAACGGGTGCCGGGTGCGGACCGGATGCCAGGTGTGGACCGGGTGCCAGATGTGGACCGCATGCCAGGTGCGGACCGGGTGCCGAATGTGGACCGTGGCCGGAAACCGGCCCGCCGCGGAGGCTTGGCCGGATGCCGTCGAGGGAGGGTTCCGGCGCCTCCGGTTCCACCGCCGCGGAGCCGCCGCGGAGCCGCCGCTTCCCAGCGCGGTGCGGCTGGTGCGCACGTGGCTCGACCCGACGGGACGGCCACGCCACCGGGTGGCCCGGGACCGGCCCGGCGGCCCGGCCGGGAGCCCGCCCGAAGGGGCGCATCACTCCCGCCATGTGGGGCACATCATCCATGGTGCACCATTTCGGTCATTCCATGTCTATCGGGCAGGCTGGTCTCCTCTGCTCGGGCGGGCGCTGGCTGTGATCGAAAGGCGACCGGATACGCTGACTTGAGTGATGGCAGCGACACATCGACAAACCGTGTCATCGACGAATGATCGACCGAGTGATCGACTTGTGATCGTCAGCAGACAGGAGAACCCCTCGTGACCGTCGTCGGGCCCTTCGGGCTGAGCGTGCGGGACCAGGCTCTCGAAGCCGATGTCCAGGCCGGGTTGGCGGCTGTCGAGGAGGGCCTGCTCGAGGCCACCAAGAGCGAGGTCCCCTTCATCACCGAGGCCGCGCAGCACCTCGTGCGGGCCGGCGGTAAACGTTTTCGGCCACTCCTGGTGATGCTGGCGGCCCAGTTCGGCGACCCGTACGCGCCCGGAGTGGTGCCGTCCGCCGTGGTCGTGGAGCTGACGCACCTCGCGACGCTGTACCACGACGACGTGATGGACGAGGCCGATGTGCGCCGGGGCGTGGCGAGCGCCAACCAGCGCTGGGGCAACTCCGTGGCGGTCCTCACCGGCGACTTCCTGTTCGCGCGCGCGTCCCACACCCTCGCCGACCTCGGCCCCGAGGCCGTCCGTATCCAGGCCGAGGCGTTCGAGCGCCTCGTCACCGGGCAGATCCTGGAGACGGCCGGCCCCTCCGACGGGCGCGACCCCGTCGACCACTACCTGGAAGTGCTCGCGGGCAAGACCGGCTCGCTGGTCGCCGTCGCCTGCCGGTTCGGCGCGATGATGTCGGGCGCCGACGAGACCGTGGTGGACGTGCTCACGCAGTACGGGGAGCGGCTCGGCGTCGCCTTCCAGCTCGCCGACGACGTACTGGACATCGCGTCCGAGTCGACCGAGTCCGGCAAGACCCCGGGCACCGACCTGCGGGAGGGCATCCCCACGCTGCCGGTCCTGCGGCTGCGGGAGCGCGTGGAGCGCCTCGGGCTCGCGGAGGACGTCGCGCTCTGCGAACTGCTCGACTCCGACCTCACGGACGACGCGCGGCACGCCGAGGCGCTGTCCCGGCTGCGGTCGCACCCGGCTCTGGAGCAGGCCCGCCGGGACACCGTGCGGTACGCCAAGGAGGCGCGGGCCGCGCTGGCCCCGCTGCCCGAGTGCGACGCCAAGGCGTCCCTGGTCGAGCTGTGCGACCTGGTGGTGCACCGGGCGGGTTGAGCGACCCGCCGCCCCCGGGGCCGGGGCGCGCCGAACGAGCGCGCGTGACGTACATCACAAAGGGAGTTCGAGACTGGATTGAGTCCAGTCTCGGATCCGTTCCGTACCTCTGCCCGTGAGCCGACGCAGGGGGCGTCGGCGTGGCGAGGGGGAGACGCCGATCATGGGTACGACCACTGCAAAGACCAGCACGAAGGCAACGATCAGCGCGACTCGTCGCCGCCGGGTGCGGCTGCTCACCGACGCCGTCGCGGTCGCCGCTGCCACGGGTGTCGCCGCCGTGACCCTGCCGGCGTCGGCGGACAGCGGCAGTTCGGCGGCCGGGACGGCGGCGACGCCAACGACGGCGCCAACGACAACGACGACCACGACTACGACAACTGCGGCGGCAGCAGCGGCGGCGCGGGCGAATGGCAGTGCCCTCTTCGTGGCGAGTCTGAACGGCGCCAACGAGGTACCCGTTGCCGGCGGCCCCGCCGTCGGTGACAAGGACGGTGCGGCCCTGCAGTTCGTCAAGGTCAAGGGCGACAAGGTGTCCGTGACAGTGAAGTGGCGCGGCACCGCCGAGCCCACCGCCCTCCACATCCACCAGGGCGCCAGGGGCACCAACGGCGCCGTCAAGATCGACTTCACCAAGCTGCTGGCCAAGGCGGAGAACCGGCGCGTGACCGGCACGGTGAAGGTCGCGGGCGCCGCCCTGCTCAAGAAGCTGAAGGCGAACCCCAACGGCTTCTACGCCAACCTGCACACCGCCGAGTTCCCCGGCGGTGCCGTCCGCGGTCAGCTCCACAAGGTCACCGCGAACGTCTCCCTGGGCGCGGCGGCCCGCAGCTTCCAGGCATCCGTGGTCAAGGGCAGGCAGATCTACCAGTGCAAGAAGGCCGCGGGCGGCTCCGGCGGCTTCACCTTCCAGCAGCGCGACGTGCGGGCGACGCTCGGCGGCCGTATCGCCCACGACTTCGTCAGGCCGAACTCCGGCACGCCGCGCTGGATCGCGCCCGACCGCAGCGCCGTCACGGGAAGCCTGATCTCCAAGACGCCCAACGGCAAGAAGAACATCGCCGAACTGGACCTGCAGGCCGATCGGGTGGGCAAGAAGCGCGGGCTGCTCGCGGGCACGACGGAGATCCTGCGGCTCAACACCGTCGGCGGGGTGCAGCCGTCGGGCGCCTGCAAGCCGGGCACGCCGAAGAGCGTCGTGTCGGTGCCGTACGGCGCGGACTACGTGTTCGTGGCCCGCTGAACCACCGGCCGGGCCACGGGGCGAGCGATCGGGCGAGCCACCGGGCAAGTGACTGGGCAAGTGACCGTCGAGCGATCGGGCGAGCCACCGAGAGACCACGTGACGTACGTGCGTACCCCCCCCCGTGACGCACCGACCGTCACCGCCCCTGGCGGCGCCTCCCCTTACGGGACGGGGGAGGCGCCGCCTCTTTTTGTCATCCCCAAGCAGTAGGAGGAGTTGCTCCCCGGGTCTGACGCTTCCCGCTGGCCGATTTGGTCGGATGGAGACAGCCGAAGACAGGCGCGGACAACCACTCCTGACCAATTCGGGTGAGAATGGCGGCGCGGGGTGGACGCGTGCACGCGAGGAATGAACGCCGCCGCCGACCACGGAGGTAAGGCAGACAATGGCACCGTACGAACCGGAGCAGGACACCAACGAGGCAGGGGAGCTCAGGGCGGGGCGCCGCAAGGCGGTGCGCTATGTCGTCCCGCTCGCGGTGGCCGGTGTGGCCGCGGCGACCATCGGGCTCGTCCCGGCGCTCGCCACGTCGGGCGACCCCGACCTGCCGGAGATCACCGCGCAGGAACTCATCGAGAAGATAGCCGCGTCGGACACGGAGCAGCTCTCCGGCACGGTGAAGATCAGCACGGATCTGGGCCTGCCGTCGTTCGCCTCCGGCATGACCGGCTCCTTCGCGCCGGGCGCGGGCGGCGGCGGCGAGGACAAGGGCGACGGCAAGGGCTCGGCCGCCGACCCCTCCGCCAAGCTGCTGGAGCTGGCCACCGGTACGCACACGCTGCGGGTCGCGGCCGACGGCCCGGACAAGCAGAAGCTGTCGGTCCTGGACGACGCCGCCGAGTACAGCCTGATCCACAACGGTGACGACGTGTGGGCCTACGACAGCGCGTCCAACGAGGCGTACCACTCCAAGGACGGCGGCAGGGCGGGCGAGCACGCGGACGAGCGCGGCAAGTTCGGCAAGCCCGGCGGCGAGGGGCTGTCGAAGGGCGACGTGCCCGCCACGCCCAAGGAGTTCGCCGAGCAGGCCCTGAAGGCCGCCGACAAGTCGACGTCGGTGAAGGTCGACGGCAGCGCGCAGGTGGCGGGCCGTGACGCCTACCGCCTGGTCCTGAAGCCGAAGGACTCCGGTACGACGGTCGGCCAGATCACCATCGCGGTGGACGCGAAGACGGGGACGCCGCTGAAGTTCACGCTGTCCCCGGCCGGTGGCGGCGCCGCCGTCGTCGACGCGGGCTTCACGAAGGTCGACTTCGGCAAGCCGGCCGCGTCCACCTTCGACTTCGAGCCGCCGAAGGGCACGAAGGTCACCGAGGAGGGCGAGGGCAACGACGCGTCCCGGCACGGGAGCGGCAAGGACTTCAAGGACTTCGAGGACTCCGCGGGCGCCGAGCCCGGCGTGAACGTCATCGGTGAGGGCTGGACGTCCATCGCCGAGCTGAGGCTGCCGGGCGGCCAGGGCCTGCCCACCTCCGCGTCCGACGACGTACCGCAGGAGGCCGCGAAGTTCCTCGACTCCCTCGGCGACAAGGTGCAGGGCGACTTCGGCTCGGGCACGGTCTTCAAGACCCGCCTGGTCAACGCGCTGATCACCGACGACGGCAGGATGTACGTGGGCGCGGTCACCAAGAACGCGCTGGTCGAGGCGGCGAACGGGGCGCAGTAGCGCCCGGACGCGAGCGGAGGACGACCCGGCGGTGGATCCGGGGTGCCGAGCAGTGGGGCACCCCGGATCCGTCGTACGGCGATCGGGCTCCGTGCGGAGGCAACGGCCGTACAGCAGAGGAAACAGCCATACAGCAGAGGGGACGGCCATACAGCAGAGGGGACGGCCGTACAGCAGAGGGGACGGCCGTACATCAGAGAGAACGGCCGTACACCAGGAAACAGCCGTACAGAGGAAACAGCGGCACAGAGGGAACAGCCGCACAGAGGAAACAGAAGGCGCGGGTGCCGGGCAGGCCGGAAACGGGCGGGCCGCGGGCGCCGGACGAACGGGAGGTACGGGTGCCGAGCACCAGCGGGGACCGCACGGTCAGTGTGATCGAGACGTCCGGGCTCACCAAGCGCTACGGCAAGCACCTGGCCGTCGACAGTCTCGACCTCACCGTCCCGCGCGGCAGCGTCTTCGGTTTCCTCGGCCCCAACGGCTCCGGCAAGACCACGACGATCCGCATGCTGATGGGCCTGATCGAGCCGACTTCCGGCCGCGCCAAGGTCCTCGGCCGCCCCATGCCGTACGACGGCCGCAGGGTGCTGCCGCGCGTGGGCGCGCTCATCGAGGGCCCGGCCCTCTACGGCTTCCTGTCGGGCCGCGACAACCTCCTGCGCTACGACTCCGCCGACCCGACCGCCGACCCCCGCACCCGGCGCGCCCGCGCCGAGGCCGCCCTGGACCGGGTCGGCCTGACGGCCGCCGCGAACAAGAAGGCCAAGGCGTACTCGCTCGGCATGAAGCAGCGCCTCGGCCTCGCCGCCGCCCTGCTCCAGCCGCGCGAACTGCTCGTCCTCGACGAACCCACCAACGGGCTCGACCCGCAGGGCATGCGCGAGATCCGCTCCCTGGTGCGGGAGCTGGCGTCGGACGGCACCACCGTCTTCCTGTCCTCGCACCTCCTCGACGAGATCGAACAGGTCTGCTCGCACGCGGCCGTGATGACGCGGGGCAGGCTGATCACGCAGGGCCCGGTCGCGGAACTCGCAGCGGGTGCCCGCGGGCGGCTCTTCGTGACGACCCCGGACACCGCGGACGCGGCCCGCGTGCTCAAGGAGTTCGGCGTGGCCGACCTGGTCGTCGCCGACGACCGGGTCACGGGGGAGCCACCGGGCACGGAACTCGCCGACGTGAACGTCGCGCTGGTCGAGGCGGGCGTCCGCGTCCGCGGCTTCGGCGTCGAACGGGCCTCCCTGGAGGACGCGTTCGTCGCCCTGACGGGAGAGGGATTCGATGTCGCGGGCTGAGGTGGCGGGGCCGGACGGGCGGGCGGGGGCCGCGGGAGCGGGGCCGGACGGGCGGGCGAGCGCCGCGGGAGTGGGGCCGCGCGGGCGGGAGTCGGCGATCACCGCACCTGTTCCGGAAGACGGAACCGGAGGCGGGGGACCCGGAGGCGGCGGCCCCGGAGGCGGGCGGGCCGTGAGTCTCGCCTGGACCCTCGGTCTCTTCCGCAGCGAGCTGTCCCTCACCTTCCGCCGCTGGCGCACCCTCGCGCTGCTCGCGGTGCTCGCCGCCGTGCCCGTGCTCGTCGGCATCGCCGTCAGGATCGAGACGAGCGACGGCGGTACGGTCGGCGGTGGCGGCCCCGACGGCGGTGGCGGTCCCGCCTTCATCGCGCAGGTCACCAACAACGGCCTCTTCCTCGTCTTCACGGCGCTGGCCGCGACGCTGCCGTTCTTCCTGCCGATGGCGATCGGCGTCGTCGCCGGGGACGCGATCGCGGGCGAGGCCAGCGCGGGAACGCTGCGCTACCTCCTGGTCGCGCCCGCGGGCCGCACCCGGCTGCTGCTCGCCAAATACGCCAGCGCACTGGCGTTCTGCCTGGTCGCGACGTTGGTGGTGGCGGTGTCGGCCCTCGCGGTCGGGGCGCTGCTGTTCCCGCTCGGCGAGGTCACCACGATCTCCGGGACCCGGATCAGCTTCGCCGACGGACTGCTGCGCGCGCTGCTGATCGCGCTGGTCGTGGCCGCCTCACTGATCGGTGTGGCGGCCCTCGGCCTGTTCGTGTCGACGCTGACGAGCAGCGGCATCGCCGCCATGGCGACCACCGTGGGCCTGCTCATCACCGTGCAGATCGTCGACCAGATCCCGCAGCTGCACGCGATCCACCCGTATCTGTTCTCGCACTACTGGCTGTCCTTCGCCGACCTGATGCGCGAACCCGTCTACTGGGACGACCTGGTGAAGAACCTCGGCCTCCAGGCTCTGTACGCAGGGGTGTTCGGGTCGGCGGCCTGGGCGAGGTTCGGAACGAAGGACATCGCCTCCTAGGCCCGCTGGTCCCCCTCCGACCCCCCTGGTTCCTCGTACGAGACCCCCGGGTCCTCACACGAGACCCCCTAGTCCTCGTACGAGGACTCGCCGAACGGGAAGCGGGCCAGCGGGACGTCCTCGCGGGTGAGGAACGTCTTGGCGCGCGCCAGGGCCTCGGTGTCGTTCAGGACGTGGCCGGGGCGGGTGCCGTTGCCGAGCAGGACGCCGCCGAAGCGCATCGGGAAGAACGCGGCGGTGTTGCGCAACGTGCCGACCAGCGGGTCCGCGGCGGCCTCGTTGCGGTCGGCGAGGGTGGTCACGCCCCACAGGGTGCGGCCCGCGAGGGTGTTCTTGAAGTCGAGCTCGGGCACCTCAAGCCAGGCGTCCCAGTAGTCGAGGTAGCGCTTGACGGTGGCCGACACCGAGTACCAGTACAGCGGCGACGCGATGACGATGTCCGTCGCGGCGAGCGTGGCGTCCAGGAGCAGCGCCTCGCTGTCGCCCTCGGGCCGGGGGCGGGCCCGGGGCCGGGTCTCGTCGTGCCGCAGGTCCTGGAAGTCCGGGAGCGGATGGTCCGCCAGGTCGATCCAGCGCTGCTCGACGTCCGGCGGCAACTGCTCGGCCGCCTTGCGGGCCAGGATCTCGGTGTTGCCCCGCGGGCGGGCGCTGCCGTGGACGAAGAGGAACGAGCGAGTCATGGGATCCCCCTGGGTGCTTGCGTACGATGATTGCTTGCGTGTGCACTATATGCACGCGCAAGCAATCTCGTCCAGGGGGTTCCGGGACCTGTGGACGGGCTCCGGGGCGGGCCCGGCCACAGGCCCGTCCACAGGTCCGGCGATCAGGAGGACAGCCCCCACACCGCGTACGCCACCGCGTCGCTGTTGCGGTCGAGCGCCGTGTTGTTGATGTTCGACGAGGAGTCGCACGACGCGTGGTAGCAGCGGTCGAACGCCTGGCCCGCCGTGCCGCCCCACTTCTGCGCCTGGGCCGCGGACTTGGTGTTGCTCGCACCGGTGAAGACGCCGCCGACCGGGACGCCCGCGTTCTTGAACGGGGCGTGGTCGGAGCGGCCGTCGCCCTCGCGCTCCGGCTCGGTGCCGATGTTCAGACCCGAGTAGTAGGCCTTGAAGGTCCGCTCGATGGTGGGGTCGTCGTCGTAGACGAAGTAGCCCGGGTTCGGCGAGCCGATCATGTCGAAGTTCAGATAGCCCTTGATCTTCGAGCGCTCGGCGGCCGGCAGGTTGCGGACGTGGTACGTGGATCCGACCAGGCCGAGCTCCTCGGCGCCCCACCAGGCGAACCGCAGGTGCTTGGTCGGCTTGTACTTCTCACGGGACACCGCGAGGGCGGTCTCCAGGACGGCGGCGGAGCCCGAGGCGTTGTCGTTGATGCCGGCGCCGCGGCTGACGCTGTCCAGGTGGGCGCCCGCGAAGATGACCTGGTTCGCGTCGCCGCCGGGCCAGTCGGCGATGAGGTTGTAGCCGGTACGGCCACTGCTGGTGAACTGCTGCACGGTGGTGGTGAATCCGGCGGCGTCCAGCTTGCCCTTGACGTAGTCGAGCGAGGCCTTGTAGCCCGCGGTGCCGTGGGCGCGGTTGCCGCCGTTGGCGGAGGCGATGGACTGGAACTGCGAGAGGTGCGCCTTGACGTTGGCCACCGGGATGTCCGGGGCGGCGGCCGCTCGCTGGGGTGCGGCGGTGCCGGGGGACCCGGTGGCCGCGGTGGATATCGCGCTGGTCGTCAGGAGGGCGGTGGCGGCTATGACGGCCGCTGCCGCACTGCGTCCGGACAGGGAGAGTCTCATGTGGGGGGCTCCGGCTTCCGTTGGGTGTGAATTCGGGTTGCGTTTGAATTCCGAATGAGCCTGGAGTGCCCGATGGTGGAGGCGTGTTGAGTTCACGTCAAGAGCGGGATCCGGACGCGCTGTTCCGCATACCGGTTCCCGGTAGACATTTGGGGTACGTGGCGGGGGCCTCGCACGCCGGGATGTGAAGGGCGGTTCGGGCGGGGAGTTCAGGAGGCGGCCGGGGGCGCGGGTGGGCCTGGCGGGCCGGGCGGCAGGTGGACCTGCCAGCCCGGTGCGTAGGTGTCGGGCACGGGGATCCTGATCCAGTCCCGGGCCCACGCGGGCGCCGCGTGCCGCCGCAGGACGAGGGCGGAGGGGCGGCGGTCGTCCCCTCGGGGGGCGGGCTCGCACCCGGCCGTGTACGCCAGCGGGATCACGGTCGTGTTGCCCCGCAGCAGACAGGGCGGCCGCACCCCGTGCCGGTGCAGCACCTCGGCGACCCGCTGCCAGTCCTCCCTCGCCGCCGCCTGGATACGGGTGTTGCCGGAGGTGAGCGTGGCCTGGACGGTGAGGTGCGCGGCCAGCAGCACCGCGAGGACGCCCCCGGCGAGCACCGGCTGGCGCGCCCGCCGGGCCCACCGCGCCGCGGCGAGCACCCCGAGGGCGGCGGGGACCGCGAGCAGGGCGTGGGCGGGGAGCAGGAAGCGGGGAGCCGTGTAGGGGACGAGGAGGACGTAGGGGAGTGCCGCGCACAGGGCGGTGGTGAGGGCCAGGAGGAGGGCTGCGGCTGGTCGCGTCGGGGCCTGGGGCTCCCGAATCCGTCGTGTCCGCCGCAGTCTCCGTACCGACCACACTCCGAGGGGCACGAACACGGCCAGCAGCAGCCACCACGACAGCGCGGGCACCCGCACGCCGTCCCCGGTGCACGGGCGGCACAGCAGGGGCCCGTCGACGGCTGTGAACTGGTGCCGTGCCGAGTCCGTGAACCGCAGCCCGCCCTGCACCTCGCTGGCGTCGTCGAGGCGTTCGCGTACGCCACCGAAGCGAACGTACGCCTCGACCACCCACGGCAGCAGACCGGCCGCCGCCCCCGCGGCCACGGCGAGCGCCCGGCCGCGTGCGCGCCACAGCGGTACGAGCGTGGCCGCGGCAAGGAGCGGGAGGGCCACGGCGACGCCGTCGTTCGGCCGCATCAGGGCGGCGAGCGCGAGACCCGCGGCGATGCCCGCGTACGTACGCGGGCGGGGCGCGGGGTGCAGGAAGAGGCCCACGGCGGCTGCCGCGCCCATGGCGGTGTAGTGGTTCGGCATGGCCGCGCCCGCGTAGAACAGGGCGATCCACAGGCTGCCGTACAGCGCGGCGGCCACGCCCGCGGCCTCGGGGAACCGGGGCAGGGCCCGCCGCCAAGGGGCGAAGCCGAGGTAGAGCGCGGCTGTCGCCAGGGCCGTCAGCCACAGCCGGAGCAGCACCACCGAGTCGCTCCACGCCGCCACCGGCGCGACGAGCACCGGTACGCCGCGGGTGCGGGGGGCGCTGAACGGGACACCGGGGGCCGCGCCCGGCTCGAAGGGGCCGAAGCGGCTCGCGTAGACGATCTCGTCCCAGCCGAGCGGCAGCTCCAGGGGCACCAGGACCGCCGACGCCGACGCGAACACCATGCAGACGCCGAGGAGCAGGAACCGCGCCCACCGTTCGCGCTCGCGACGCGTACGGGGGGTGCTCCGCGGTTTCCTGTCCTCGACGACGGTCACCTGTCCACGGTAGGAAACGGCGGGCGGGGTGGGGAGTAGGTGAGGGGTGGGCGTGGCGCTCCCGGCACGTGGGCGGCGCCGTTGCGGAGCAACGAAGAAGATAAAGAGGTAAGGGGGATAAGGGAGATAAGGGGGAGGGGGCGGGTTCAGAGGGCGAAGCGGTGGCGGTAGGCCGAGGGCGTGAGGCCGGTCTCCCGGCGGAGCCGCACGCGGAGGTTGGCCGCGGAGCCGAGGCCGCTGAGCCGCGCGACGACGTCGAGCCGCTCCTCGCCCCGTTCGATCAGGCGGCAGGCCAACGCCGTCCGCTCCCCGTTCAACCAGGCCAACGGCGTCGTACCGAGCTGCGCCCGGAACCGGCGGTGCAGCGTCGCCGGACTGACCGCGGCCCGCGCCGCGAGACCCGCGACCGTGAGCGGCTCCCCGAGCCGCTCCAGCGCCCAGGCGAGCACCGGCGCGAGCGACTCGTCCCGCACCTCGGGCACCGGCCGTTCCACGAACTGACGCTGCCCGCCGTCCCGGTGCGCGGCGAACACGAGCCGCCGCGATACGGAGTTGGCGACCTCCGCCCCGAAGTCACGGCGCACGACGTGCAGTCCGAGATCGAGCGCGGCGGCACTCCCCGCCGCGGTGAGGATGTCGCCGTCGTCGACGAACAGGACGTCCGGTTCGAACCGGACCGCGGGAAAGCGGCGCCGGAAGCCGTCCGCCCACTGCCAGTGCGCGGTGGCCCTGCGTCCGTCGAGCACCCCCGCCTCCGCGAGCGTGAACGCGCCGCTGCAGAAGCCGATGAGCCGGGCCCCGCGCGCACGGGCCCGGCGCACCGCGTCCAGGACGGCCCGGCGGCGCGGCACCTCCGTATCGGGCCGGTTCGGCACGATCAGGGTGTCCGCGGTGTCGGCCGCCGCCAGCGGCGCGACCCCGGTGAGCGTGAAGAAGCCGTCCCGCATCAGGGTGCTCGGCTCGGGTGAGCAGAGCGTGAAGTCGTACAGGTCATGGCCGAGTTCGGGCCTGCGCAGGCCGAAGATCTCGATGGCGCAGCCCAGCTCGAAGGGGTTGGAGTTCGCGTCGACGAGAGCGACGACGCGGTGGAGCCGCGCCTCGTGCGCGGGCGCCCGGTGCGACGGGGACCGGTCCGTGGGCGTCCGGTGCGCGAGTGTCCGGTCTGTGGGCGTCCGGTCCGTGGGGGACCGGTCTGTGGGCGTCCGGTGCACGAGCGCCTGGGGGGCGGCCGTCCGGCGCGTGTGCGTCTGGTGCGAGTTTTCTTGCGCCATATGCGATTTCTAGCACTCGTGGGCCGGCCCGGCCAGGGTCCACGATGAACCCATGACCGACGAAACAGCTGTCCACCGGCGTGCGCCCGTCGACCTGAGCAAGGCCCTTGCCTCCTTCGACGCGGTGTGGAGCCCTCGCATCGTCACCCACGTCAACGACTACGACGTACGCGTCGCCAAGTTCGAGGGCGAGTACATCTGGCACGTCCACGACGACACCGACGAGTTCTTCCTCGTCCTGGACGGCGAGCTGGACATCGCCCTGCGCGACGCCTCGGGCGAACGCACCGTCACGCTGACCAAGGGCTCCGTCTTCACGGTCCCGCGCGGCACCGAGCACAAGCCGATGGCGCACGGCCGCGCCTCGGCCCTGCTCTTCGAGCCCACGGGGACGCTGACGGTCGGCGACCGGCACGACGAGGTCCCGGACCGCGTGGACGCGACGACGGGCCACGCGCTGGACTTCTGAGTCCTCTGCGGCCTCGGCCTCAGGGCTCCACGAGGCCTCAGGGCTCTCCGAGACCTCAGGGGCCTCAGGGGCCTCCGAGGCCCCCGCCCGGCCGTGTCAGTGCAGGCAGAACTCGTTTCCCTCCGGGTCGGCAAGCATCACCCATCCCGTGCCCGCCTCCTCCACGAGGCGCAGCACGGTCGCGCCGAGCGCCTCCAGGCGGGCCTGCTCCTCGTCGCGGGTACCGGGTGTGGAGTGCACGTCGATGTGCAGCCGGTTCTTCACGGACTTCGTCTCCGGGACCCGCTGGAAGAGCAGCCGCCGCCCGAGGCCCGTGCCGTTCTCCTCGTCGTACGGATCGTCGGGATGCCGTACGGCGATGAGATCGCGGAAGCTGCGGCGCCCCCGGAATTCGACGGTCTCCGCCTCCGTCACGGCGCCGAAGCCGAGCAGCCGCTCGATCAGGGCGCTGTTGTCCTCGACCTCGTACCCCAGCGTCTCGCTCCAGAAGGCGGCCTGGGCGTGCGGGTCCTGCGCGTCGATGACGAGTTTCCAGTGCAAGGTCATGACGTCATAGTAACCAGTTATAGTGGTTACATGGCAACAGGGAGAGCGGACGGCGCGGCGGAAGCGGGTGGTGGCGCGGGTGCGGGCACGGGTGTGGGGGTGGGTGCGGGTGTGGGCGTGATCATGCGCCCGCCCGACGGGCAGGTCTACCGGTTCGATCCGGGCGCCCTGTGCCTGGAGCTCCTCGCCACCGGCGGCCCCGGCCCCTTCGCCCGCTTCGAGACGCTGCACGGGCCGTCGGAGCTGTCGGCCTGGGCCGCCGAGAGCCGCCTCGGGCCCTGCCCCGGGCTGACCGTCACCGAGCCGGAGCTGGCCGCGGTGCGGCAGCTCCGTGACGCCCTCTTCCTGTTCACGGCCGACCATGCCCACGGCCGCCCCTGGGACCCTCGGCATCTGGAGCTGATCAACGACGCCGCGGCCGCGCCCCCGCTCGCCGCCCGGATCGAGGCGGACGGCAGCCGCTCCTGGGCGCCGGGCGCCACCGGCACCGGGCTCCTCTCCACGGTCGCCCGCGACGCCGTCGACCTCTTCACCGGCCCGTACGCCTCCCGCGTACGCGAGTGCGCCGCCGGCGACTGCTTCCTGCTGTTCGTGGACACCTCGCGCCCCGGGCGGCGCCGCTGGTGCGCGATGGAACGCTGCGGGAACCGGGCGAAGGCGCGCACGCACCGCGCGACCAAGGCGTAACCGGCCTGGCTGCCCCTGCTGCCACCGCTGCCTGCCCCTGCCGCCCCTGCTGCCTCCGCTTCCTCTGCCGCCCCTGCCGCCCCTACGCCTGCGTGTCGGCGGCCGCCGCCTCCGCGGCGATCCGCGCGTCGTACGCCGACCGTGCCGCTGCGACCTCGTACTGGTGCTCCTCCGTCCAGGTCACCAGGGCCCGGATGGTGTGGTGCAGCGTGCCGCCGAGCGGTGTGAGTTCGTAGTCGACGCGCGGCGGCACCACCGGGTGCACCGTGCGTCGCACCAGGCCGTCGCGCTCCAACTGGCGCAGCGTGACCGTCAGCATGCGCTGGCTGATGCCGTCGATCTCGCGCCGCAGCTCCGTGAAGCGCAGGCACCGTCGCTCCAGGAGCGCGATGACGAGCAGCGACCACTTGTCGGCGACCCGGTCCAGGATCTGCCGCACCTGGCAGTCCTCACGGGTGTCCCACTGGAAGGGGTCGTCGCCCCCGAAACCGCCGTCGGTCTCCGCGGTGCCTTCCGCCCGTGCCGTGCCTTCCGTCTCTGCCGTGCCTTCCGTCCCTGCCGTACCTTCCGTCCCCACGGTGCCCTCGCAGTGCCTCGGTGACTTCAAAGTGCCTACTTCCACCTCTGTCGATGCTGCCGCAGCATTCCATTGGTTACAAGAGGGAACTGAGCCTCACCGGAGTAACCATGTGGCCCGCTACTCCCCGAAGGAGTCCTCATGGGCGCCCGCGCCTGGGCACTGCTGCTGGTCCTCTGCGGAACGATCTTCCTTGAGGGCGCCGACATCGCCATGCTCGCCGTGGCCATCCCCGGCATCCGGTCCGACCTCGATCTCTCGACCGGCACCGCGGCCTGGGTGATCAGCGCGTACGTCCTCGGGTACGCGGGCTTCACCCTGCTCGGCGGACGCGCCGCCGACCTGCTCGGCAGGCGGCGGATGTTCCTCACCTGGCTCGGGGTCTTCATCGCCTTCTCCGGGCTCGGCGGCTTCGCCACCGAGGGCTGGATGCTGATCGTCGCCCGGTTCGTGACCGGGGTGTCCGCGGCGTTCATGACACCGGCCGCGATGTCGATCATCACCACCTCGTACGCGGAGGGGCCCGCTCGCGAACGGGCACTGCTGATCTTCGCCGGGACGTCCGCGGGCGGGTTCTCGCTCGGCCTGGTCGTCGGCGGGCTGCTCACCGAACTCGGCTGGCAGTGGGTGTTCTTCGCGCCGGTGCTCGTCGCGGTCGTGATCCTCGCGGGGGCGCTCTGCCTCATCCCGAAACCGGCGGGACCGGTGGGACTGGCAGAACCGGTGGAACCGGTGGAACCGGTGGAGTCGGTGGGACCGGTGGGACCGGTGGGACCGGTGGTGAAGGGCTTCGACCTGCCGGGGGCCGCCGCAGCCGCGGGCGCCATGCTCCTGCTCGCCTTCGGCATCGTCCAGCTCGAACACGGCCTCGCCGACTGGCCCCTGACGGCCGCCGCCCTGGCCGCGGGCCTGCTGCTCGGCGCCGCCTTCGTGCGGATCGAGCGGCGCTCGGCGCAGCCCCTGGTCCGGCTCGGGATCTTCCGTACGGGGTCGGTGGTGCGGGCCGGGCTCGGCGCCCTGCTGTACCTCGGCGCCTTCATGGGCTTCCAGCTCGTCCTGACGCTCTACCTCCAGGACCTGCGCGGCTGGTCGTCCTGGCAGGCCGCCGTCGCGATGGTCGTGCTTGGCTGCGACGTGTTCCTGTCGCCGACGCTCACGCCGCGCCTGGTACGGCGGTACGGAAACCCGCGCGTGATCCTCGGCGGCTTCGTCCTGGCGCTCCTCGCGTACGTCCTGTTCCTGCCGGTCGGCATGGACTGGCCGTATCTGCTGATGTTCCCGACGCTGCTCCTGGCGGGCACCGGCTTCGCGCTCACGCTCGGCCCGCAGATGATCGCGGCGACGGACGGTGTGGCCGAGCGGGAACAGGGCCTGGCGAGCGGACTCCTCCAGACCGCAACGCAGTTCGGCGCCGCGATCGGGATATCCGCGGTGACGGCCGTCATCGGCCTGGTCTCGGCGGGCACGCACACGGGCGCCGGAGCGGTGCAGACGGATCTGTCGGCGTTCCGCTGGGCACTGGTCGTCCCGGTGGTCATGGCAGCCCTCGGCGTGGTCGTGGCGACGGCAGGAGTGCGCGGCGACAAGGAGAGGAACGGAAGGGGTCGCCACGACGACAGGAACGACGTGGGCGGCTACGACCGCCGAAACCGCGGCCCCGCCGGCCCCGCCGGCACAGCCCCCGCAGGCACAGCCCCCGCCCCCAGCCGGTCACCGGCCCCTCAGCCCACCGCCCCGAGCGGGCCCGCCGACGTCCGCCCCGCCACCAGCGAGGCCCGGTAGCCGCTCGGTGCGATGCCGCGGATGCGCTTGAAGGCGTCGCTGAAGCCGTACCCGTCGGCGTACCCCACCTGCCCCGCCACCGCGGCAACCGTCGCGCCCGGCTCGGCGAGCAGCTCCGCGGCGAGCGCCATCCGCCACTCCGTGAGGTAGGCCATCGGGGGCCTGCCGACCAGCTCGCTGAAGTTCCTGGCGAACGCGGCGCGCGAGACCTGGGCGCGCGCCGCCAGCGCCGCCACCGTCCAGGGACGGGCCGGCTCGTCGTGCATGGCCCGCAGGGCCGGACCCACCACGTCGTCGCCGAGCGCGCGGTACCAGGCGGGCGGCCGGGCGTCGGGCAGCTCGAACCACCCGCTCAGGGTGCAGGCCAGCATCCAGTCGAACATGCGGTCCCGCACGAACTGGCGCTCCGGCTTGCCGGAGGCCACCTCGGCGGCGATCAGCTCCACGACGGGCACGTTCTCCGCGCCGGTCGGTACGACGAGCAGCTGCGGCAGCGCGCCGATGAGGCGCCGCCCGACGGAGCCGTCCAACCGGTAGGCCCCGGCGATCAGTTCGCTCTCGCCCACGGCCGGATCCGCCGCGCACACCGTGAACGGCGCGGTGGTGCACACGACCGCGGCGTCGCGCTCCCGCAGGTCGCGCGACTCGCCCGACGCCACCACGATCCGGGCCGCGCCGCGCACCACCACCACCAGTTCGAGCGCCGCGCCACCTGCGCACGCCACCTCCCAGGGGCCGACCTGAACGGCCCGTTCGAACAGCGCGCCGTCCGCGCGCACGCCTCGCAGCAGATCCCCCAGAGCGTCCATCCCTCCACGGTAGACGGACACCCATCAGCCGGAGACGGATGCCCATGTATCCCGTGCGGCAAAGGACGTTGGCTTGAGCCATGACGAACGCAGTGCACGACGCGGAACGGATCCGCGAGCGGAAGGACGCAGAGCGGACCCGACGGCGGAAAGACACGGAACGGACCCGCGAGCAGCAGGACACGGAACAGATCTGGGAGCCGAGCAGCGCCGACCCTCCCGTCCTCGTCCTCGGCGCCACCGGCAGGACGGGCCGCCGCGTGGTGGCGAGGCTCCGCGACGCCGGGCGCACCGTGCGCGCCGCTTCCCGCAGCGCCGAGACCCCGTTCGACTGGACGGACCGCGCCACCTGGGCAGCCGCCGTAGACGGCATGCGGGCCCTCTACCTGGTCGCACCGGCCGACCCGGAGCCGATCGCCGACTTCGTCGCCGAGGCCAGGGCCGCGGGCGTGCGCCGCTTCGTGGTCCTCTCGGGGCGCGGTGTGCACCGGTACGGCATGGCCCTGGAGCCGTCCATGGCCGAGGCGGAGCGCGCGGTCCGCGAGGCCGACGTCGACTGGACGCTGATCCGGCCCAACAGCTTCTCGCAGAACTTCGCCGACGACCTCTACGCGGCACCCCTGCGCGCGGGCCTGCTGACCCTGCCGGTGGGCGCCGTGGCGGAGCCGTTCGTGGACGTGGAGGACGTCGCGGAGGTGACGGTGGCCCTGCTCACCGAGGAGGGCCACACCCACCGTACGTACGAGCTGTCCGGGCCCCGCGCGCTCACCTTCGCCGAGGTGGCCGCGGAGATCTCGGCGGTGTCCGGGCGGCCGACGCGCTTCGAGGCGGTCACCGCGGAGCAGTACGTGGCGGACCTGATCGCGGGCGGCATGCCGGAGAAGGACGCCCGTTCACTCGCCTGCGTGCACGTCTTCCTGTCCGAGGGCCACAACAGCGAGCCGACGACGGACGTCCGGTACATCCTCGGCCGCGAGCCCCGGGACTTCTCGGAGTACGTGAAGTCGGTGGCGGCAGCGGGCATCTGGGCCTGAGCCGCCGCTCCCGCGCACCGGGCGCAGGCGCGGTTCAGACCGCGGGTTCCCGCTCCTCGCGGACGGGCGGCACCGCGCCCTGCGCGGCCGCCGCCACCCGCGCGGCGGTCAGCTTCGCGGCGTTCCGCCGCGCCGTCCGCAGCGCGTCCCCGGTGAGCAGCGCGAGCGCCAGCCACACGAGGGCGAACCCGGCCCACCGCTCGGGCGGCATCTCCTCGTGGAAGTACAGAATTCCGCACAGGAACTGGAAGACCGGCGCCAGATACTGGAGCAGCCCCAGCGTCGACAGCGGCACCCGGATCGCGGCGGCACCGAAGCAGACCATCGGCGCCGCCGTCACCACGCCGGTCGCGGCGAGCAGCGCGCCGTGCCCGAATCCCTCCGTGGCGAACGTCCCCTGCCCCTGGGCGCCGAGCCACACCAGGAAGGCGACCGCGGGCAGGAACTGCACGGCCGTCTCGGCGGCGAGCGACTCCAGGCCGCCGAGGTTGACCTTCTTCTTGACCAGGCCGTACGTCGCGAAGGAGAAGGCGAGACAGAGGGAGATCCACGGCGGGCGGCCGTACCCGACGGTGAGGACGACGACGGATGCGGCGCCGACGCCGACCGCGGCCCACTGCACGGGACGCAGCCGCTCGCCGAGCAGCAGGACGCCGATCGCGATGGTGACCAGCGGATTGATGAAGTAGCCGAGGGACGCCTCGACGACGTGGCCGGCGTTCACGGCCCAGATGTACACGCCCCAGTTGATGGTGATCACCACGGCGGCGATCGTCACCAGGCCCAGCTTGCGCGGCTGGCGCAGCAGCTCGCCCGCCCACGCCCAGCGCCGTACGACGAGCAGCGCGATGCCGACCACCACGAGGGACCAGACCATCCGGTGTGCCAGGATCTCGCCCGCGCCCGCCGGTTTGAGGAGCGGCCAGAACAGGGGGACGAGCCCCCACATGCCGTACGCCGCGAACCCGTTCAGCAGGCCCATACGTGCTTCGGCCCTCGCCTGCGCTGGGGTCACGGCTCCTCCTCGGTACTGGGCGGCCCGACGCTGCCGTGCACGAAGGTAGCGCCCGCGCGGGACGCCTGTCATGCCCGTATCGCCATACGGTCATGACATGTATGTCTCGTAAGACGCACGAGCCCCACCCGGCACATGGCAGGGCCCGGCGGCCGCACACGCCGAGGCCCGGCCCTGACGGATCAGGACCGGGCCTCGGACGCGAAGGCGGGCGGGCTGCGGCTAGCCGACGACCGTCCAGGTGTCGCCGCCGGCGAGGAGCGCGGCGAGATCGCCCTTGCCGTGCTGCTCGATGGCGGTGTCGAGCTGGTCGGCCATCAGCGTGTCGTACACCGGGCGGTCCACGTCGCGGAAGACGCCGATGGGCGTGTGGTGCAGCGTGTCCGGGTCGGCGAGCCGCGACAGCGCGAAGGCCGTCGTCGGGGACGCGGCACGGGCGTCGTGGATCAGGAGATCCGCCTCGTTGTCCGGCGTGACCGCGACGACCTTCAGGTCGCCGGTGGCCGGGTCGCGGACGACGCCCTTGGAACCGTCGGTGCCGAAGCGGATCGGCGCGCCGTGCTCCAGGCGGATCACGGCCTCCTCGGCCTGCTGCTTGTCCTTGAGGACCTCGAAGGCGCCGTCGTTGAAGATGTTGCAGTTCTGGTAGATCTCGACCAGGGCCGTGCCGTCGTGGTCGGCGGCCTGGCGCAGGACCTCGGTGAGGTGCTTGCGGTCGGAGTCGACCGTGCGGGCCACGAACGAGGCCTCCGCGCCGATCGCGAGGGACACCGGGTTGAAGGGCGCGTCCAGGGAGCCCATCGGCGTCGACTTCGTGATCTTGCCGACCTCGGACGTCGGGGAGTACTGGCCCTTGGTGAGGCCGTAGATCCGGTTGTTGAACAGCAGGATCTTCAGGTTCACATTGCGCCGGAGCGCGTGGATGAGGTGGTTGCCGCCGATGGAGAGCGCGTCGCCGTCGCCGGTGACGACCCAGACGCTCAGGTCGCGGCGGCTGGAGGCGAGGCCCGTGGCGATGGCCGGGGCGCGGCCGTGGATGGAGTGCATCCCGTAGGTGTTCATGTAGTACGGGAAGCGGGACGAGCAGCCGATGCCGGAGACGAAGACGATGTTCTCCTTGGCCAGGCCGAGGTCGGGCATGAAGCCCTGCACGGCGGCCAGGACCGCGTAGTCACCGCAGCCGGGGCACCAGCGGACTTCCTGGTCGGACTTGAAGTCCTTCATCGTCTGCTTGCCCTCGGCCTTGGGCACGAGCTTCAGGAGCGTGTCGGAGCCGGTGGGCCCTTCGAGCGTGGTGTCAGCCATCGATGGCCTCCTTGAGAGCCGTGGCGAGCTGCTCGGCCTTGAACGGCATGCCGTTGACCTGGTTGTACGAGACCGCGTCCACGAGGTGTTCGGCGCGGATCAGCGTGGCGAGCTGGCCGAGGTTCATCTCGGGGATCACCACCTTGTCGTAACGCTTCAGGACCTCACCCAGGTTCCGCGGGAACGGGTTGAGGTGGCGCAGATGCGCCTGCGCGATGCTCTGCCCGGCCGCGCGCAGCCGCCGCACCGCCGCTGTGATCGGCCCGTACGTCGAGCCCCAGCCGAGGACCAGGAGGCGGGCGTCACCGCTCGCGTCGTCGACCTCCAGGTCGGGCACCTCGATGCCGTCGACCTTGGCCTGACGGGTGCGGACCATGAAGTCGTGGTTGGCCGGGTCGTAGGAGATGTTGCCCGTGCCGTCCTGCTTCTCGATGCCGCCGATGCGGTGTTCGAGGCCCGGCGTCCCCGGGATCGCCCACGGCCGGGCGAGGGTCTTCGGGTCCCGCTTGTACGGCCAGAAGACCTCGGTGCCGTCCGCCAGGGCGTGGTTGGTGCCGGAGGCGAACTGGGTGCGCAGGTCGGGCAGTTCGTCGGTCTCCGGGATCCGCCACGGCTCGGAGCCGTTGGCGAGGTAGCCGTCGGAGAGCAGGAAGACCGGGGTGCGGTACGTGACCGCGATCCGGGCCGCCTCCAGGGCCGCGTCGAAGCAGTCCGCCGGGGTGCGCGGCGCGACGATCGGCACCGGGGCCTCGCCGTTGCGGCCGTACATCGCCTGCAACAGGTCCGCCTGCTCGGTCTTGGTCGGCAGGCCCGTGGAGGGGCCGCCGCGCTGGATGTCGACGACCAGGAGCGGCAGCTCCAGGGAGACCGCGAGCCCGATCGTCTCCGACTTCAGCGCCACACCGGGACCCGAGGTGGTGGTGACCGCGAGCGAACCGCCGAAGGCGGCGCCGAGGGCCGCGCCGATCCCGGCGATCTCGTCCTCGGCCTGGAAGGTGCGCACACCGAAGTTCTTGTGCTTGGACAGCTCGTGCAGGATGTCCGACGCCGGCGTGATCGGGTACGAGCCCAGGTAGAGCGGCAGGTCCGCCTGGCGCGCGGCCGCGATCAGGCCGTACGACAGGGCGAGGTTGCCGGAGATGTTGCGGTAGGTGCCGGTGGGGAACGCCGTGGCGGCCGGCGCCACCTCGTAGCTGACCGCGAAGTCCTCGGTGGTCTCGCCGAAGTTCCAGCCCGCCCGGAACGCCGCGATGTTCGCCGCCGCAATCTCCGGCTTCTTGGCGAACTTCGTGTTCAGGAACCGCTCGGTGCCCTCGGTGGGCCGGTGGTACATCCACGACAGGAGACCGAGCGCGAACATGTTCTTCGAGCGCCCGGCGTCCTTGCGTGACAGGTCGAAGTCCTTCAGCGCCTCCACCGTCAGCGTCGTCAGCGGCACCGGGTGCACCTGGAAGCCGTCCAGCGAGCCGTCCTCCAGGGGCGAGGTCTCGTACCCCACCTTCTGCATCGCGCGCTTGGTGAACTCGTCCGTGTTGACGATCACCTCGGCGCCGCGCGGCACGTCCCCGATGTTCGCCTTCAGGGCCGCCGGGTTCATCGCGACGAGGACGTTCGGCGCGTCGCCCGGGGTCAGGATGTCGTGGTCGGCGAAGTGCAGCTGGAAGGAGGAGACGCCGGGCAGGGTGCCTGCGGGGGCGCGGATCTCGGCGGGGAAGTTCGGCAGCGTCGACAGGTCGTTGCCGAAGGACGCCGTCTCGGAGGTGAAACGGTCACCCGTGAGCTGCATGCCGTCACCGGAGTCACCCGCGAACCGGATGATCACCCGGTCGACGCGGCGCACATCCTTCCCGTCCCCAGCGGGCCTGCGCTGCCCTCCAACGACAGCTCCGTCGGCTTCGTCGGCCTGCTCGGCCGGGCTACTGACCTGGCTGGTCACTGAACTGGACCTCCCTCGAGGCGGCGACTCGGGAGCGGCAGGCCGCCCTGCGCTCCCAAGGCCCACCCTACGTCTGTAAGGGTCACGTTCTTAGGGTTGCTCGTATGGTGGACGCACCTTTGAGACAGCTGGATGCCCCGATTTGTCATGCTGTGAATCGCCCCCCGGCCTTCCATGAAGACGCTCTCCGCTCATCCTTTAGTTCTAGGACTGAGTCCTTCTAGAACCTTGCTGCGGTGCCGTGTCGTGTCCCGGTGGCGGGACGGCGGCCGACGGGGTCCGGGTCGGCCCGGGGCGGGCGCGGGGCCGGGGCGGACCGGGTCGGCCCGCCCGGTCCCGGTCAGGAGTTCAGGTACCGCAGGACCGCGAGTACCCGGCGATGGTCCCCGTCGCTCGGGGAGAGTCCGAGTTTCAGGAAGATGTTGCTGACGTGCTTCTCGACGGCGCCGTCGCTGACCACCAGCTGCCGCGCGATCGCCGAGTTCGTGCGCCCCTCGGCCATCAGGCCGAGGACCTCCCGCTCGCGCGGCGTGAGGTTCGCGAGGACGTCCTGCTTGCGGCTGCGGCCGAGCAGCTGGGCCACGACCTCCGGGTCGAGCGCGGTGCCGCCCTGCGCGACCCGCACCACCGCGTCCACGAACTCCCGCACCTCGGCGACCCGGTCCTTCAGCAGATACCCCACGCCCCGGCTGGACCCGGCGAGCAGCTCCGTCGCGTACTGCTCCTCCACATACTGGGACAGCACGAGCACCCCGAGCCCCGGATGCCGCGCCCGCAGCTTCACGGCCGCGCGCACCCCCTCGTCCGTGTGCGTCGGCGGCATCCGCACGTCCGCGACCACCACGTCCGGCAGCATCTCCTGCGCCGCCAGATCGGTGATCGTCTTGATCAGCGCCTCCGCGTCACCCACCCCCGCGACGACGTCGTGCCCACGGTCGGTCAGCAACCGGGTCAGGCCCTCCCTGAGCAGCACTGAATCCTCGGCGATGACCACCCGCACCTTGTCCTCCACGATGTTCCGGCCCCCATGCCCTGTTCCCACCCCGTTGACAGGGACCAGCATCCCAGCATTCGGACGAGGCTGCGCCGTGGTGACGTGAAGAGTGGTGTGCGCCTCGGGGCGCACGGGCATTTTCAGCCGTGGCGAGACTGTTTCGGCCCGCGCGCTGCCGCCTTCGGCTTGAGCGGCGTCTTTCAGCCCGTCCGACGTTTTCAGCCCGTCCGGCGTTTGAGGACGAGGCGCGAAGCGCCGATAAGGGGGGTCCAGGGGGCGCAGCCCCCTGGTTACGGGAAGGGGCGGGCCTGGGGCGCCCAGCGAGGGCCCGCCCCGACGACCGGGGGGCACCTACCCCGCGAGGGCCCGCCCCCCCCCAGGCGGGGGCGCCTAGCCCCGCCAGGGCAACTCGGCGGTGACCACCGTGGGCCCACCGACGGGAGACTCGACGACGAGGATCCCGTCGACGGCGTCGAGCCGCTCCCCGAGCCCCGCGAGCCCCGACCCGGCCGAGGCATCGGCCCCACCCCGCCCGTCGTCGAAGACCTGAAGCATCAGCCGCCCCTCCACCTTCCACACATCCACGGAGGCCCGCCGGGCCCCACTGTGCTTACTGATGTTCTGCAGCAGCTCGGACACGGTGAAGTACGCGATCCCCTCGATGGCGGCGGCGGGCCGCGCGGGCAGGTCCACCTCCACGTCCACCGGCACGGTGCACCGTGCGGACAGCGCGGACAGCGCCGCGTCGAGCCCCCGGTCGGTGAGCACCGCCGGGTGGATCCCGCGCGCCAGGTCCCGCAGCTCCTGAAGGGCCACCTTCACCTCGCCGTGCGCCTCGTCGACCATCCGCGCCGCCGCCTCCGGGTCCTCGGCCAGCTTCTCCTTGGCGAGCCCGAGGTCCATGGCGAGGGCGACGAGGCGGGCCTGCGCGCCGTCGTGCAGGTCACGCTCGATGCGCCGCAGGTCGGCCGCCGCGGTGTCCACGACGACACCCCGGTCGGACTCCAGCTCGACCACACGTGACACCAGACGGGAGGGGCCGAGCAGCCCGAAGACCATGACCCGGTCGACCGTCGTCAGGGCACGGATGATCCAGGGCGTGGCCAGCGTGACGAGCAGACCCGTGGCCGAAGTCAGCCCGATCTCAAAGGGGTTGTCCAGATAGACCCGGTGGTGGTCGTCGCCGTAGATCTGTATGCCGTCCTGCCCCGCGTGCATCGGGAACACCCAGAACCACAGCGGGTACGTCAGCATCGCCCAGCCGTACGTCCAGAAGACCACCGACACCGTGAACGAGAAGATCGCCCACGGCATGTGGAGCACCGCGTACACGACGTGCCGCCAGGAGACGCCGCTCTTGAGGACCGCCCCCATCCACGTCATGAACCCGCCGCGGGCCTGCAACGGATGCGGGTCGCCGACCTCCACGCCGAGCAGCGCCCGCGCCCGGATCCGCTCCAGCGCACCGAAGCCGCGCAGCGAGGCCAGGCCGAGGGCGAGCACCGGCACACCCACGAACGTGATCAGCAGGCCCGCGCCGACCGACAGCATCGTCACCGCGAAGACGAAGCCGATGATGCTGAGCGGCAGCGACAGGAGCACGTACAGGAACTCACGCCACGTACGTCCCTCCAGGGGGGCCCGCAGCGCGGCAGGCAGACGCCGGAATCCCGCGCGACCGCGCTCGCCGCTCCCGAGGGGGTATCCCTGTCCGTAATCCGTGGCCATCGGTGCCGTCCGTTTCTCCTCGTACTGCTCACCTGTACATCCAGGATGCGCGCCCCCGACCACCGGGACCATGGAGCACGTCGGCCTCTTCGACCGGGGGTTTTCCCTACCTCGCGGGGGTTCTTCGGGGGCGTTCAAGGCCCCCCGAAGGGGCGCGGGGGAGTGCGTGCTCCGCGCACGAGGGCCGCAGACGTTACTGCGGCGTGCTCAGCGCACCGAGGGCCGCAGACGTGTCCGCGGCGCACGCAGAGCCGCGGCCGCGTCTGCCGCGTTGCTCCGCAGTCGCGTCTGCCGCGTTGCTCCGCAGTCGCGTCTGCGGCCTCTGCCTGGTTGCGCGCGCAGTTCCCCGCGCCCCTTGCGGGGCCCGGTCAGGCGCCCGCGCGGGCCCGGTCCGGCTCACGGTCCCGCCACGGCAGCTCGGCCGTGATGGTCGTCGGACCACCCTGCGGGGAGTCGATGACGAACAGGCCGTCCACCGCGCCGAGCCGGTCCGCGAGCCCCGCCATGCCGGAGCCGCCGTCCAGGCTGGCGCCGCCGTGGCCGTCGTCCCACACCTGTATGAGCAGCCGCTGGTCGGAGCGCCACACCTCGACGCTCGCCGTCCTGGCACCGCTGTGCTTGCTCACGTTCTGAAGCAGCTCGGAGACCGTGAAGTAGGCGATGCCCTCGATCGCCGCCGCCGGGCGGGTCGTGAGGTCGGCGGTCACCTTCACCGGCACCGTGCAGCGCGAGGCGACCGACGACAGGGCCGCGTCGAGCCCCCGGTCGGTGAGCACCGCCGGGTGGATGCCGCGCGCCAGGTCCCGCAGCTCCTGGAGCGCCAGCTTCACCTCGCCGTGCGCCTCGTCGACCATCGCCGCCGCGGCGTCCGGGTCCTCGAGGAGCTTCTCCTTGGCGAGCCCGAGACCCATGGCGAGGGCGACGAGGCGGGCCTGCGCGCCGTCGTGCAGATCACGCTCGATGCGCCGCAGGTCGGCCGCCGCGGTGTCCACGACGATGCCCCGGTCCGACTCCAGTTCGGCGATGCGCCGCTCCAACTCGTCCGAGCGCGACAGCAGACCCCGCACCATCGCCCGGTCGGCGTTGGCGAGGCCCCGCGCGATGAACGGGAGAACCGGCCACAGCACGAAGAGGCCCGTGGCCATCACCGTGAACGTCACCACGCCCCACGGCAGCCGGATGAAGAAGTACAGCATCGTCCGCCAGCCGACCGGGTCCTTCAGGCTGGACCACAGCCAGTTGAGGAAGCTCCCCGACCGCTTCGACGGGCCCGGCATCGGGCTCGGCTCGTCGATCCGCACCCCGAGCAGCCGCCGTGCCCGCGCGCGCTCCCCCCTGCCGAGCAGCCGCGCGCCGAACAGGCCGAGCGCGAGCAGCGGCAGGCCGACCGCCGTGACCGAGAGGAAGGCGCCGACGAACAGCGCCGTCATCACGTACGTGAATCCCACGATGGCGATCGGCAGGTTCACCAGAAGGTGCGCGATCTCCTTCCAGGTGTGCGCGCCGAAGGCGAAACGAGCAGGCGGCGGGTCCTGCGGCGCGTCGTGGGCGCGCATGGTGCTTGCGGTCATACGGAACAGCGTGCCCGGCGCGCCGCCCCGGCGCCATGAGGGGGGCCGCACGATCGCACTGGGGATAACCCCACCTGCGGGCTGCGGGACCCCTGCGCGGTGCCCGCGGATGCCTGCGCGGCGCCCCGTACTCCCCGCCGGACGGCCAGGCCACCCACGGTTGTGCGCCATCGTCGCCGACAGTCGCCGACGGACTGCTTACCTCGCCTTTAGCAGGCCCTAGACTCCCGTGCGTACAGATCGCCCGTACAGAGCGTCGAACAGACGAGCCGGACGGGACGGCAACGCGAGTTTCGGGAGTGAGGGGCCGACGTGCCAGTGACGTGCCAGTGACGACGTACCGCACGGACGTCGCGGCGAGCCGCACGGACGTCGCGGCGAGCTACTTCGAGTCGTACTCCGTCGTCGGGCTGCTCGCCGTCGTCGGGGTGCTGTTCGTCGCCGTCGCCTTCGGCGCGAGCCGCCTGCTGCGGCCCGTGGTGCCGACTCCGGAGAAGCTGCTCACCTACGAGTGCGGCGTCGACCCGGTCGGCGAGGGCTGGGCCCACACCCAGGTCCGCTACTACGTCTACGCGTTCCTCTACGTCATCTTCGCCGTCGACTCGATCTTCCTCTTCCCGTGGGCGACGGTCTTCGCCGCGCCCGGCTACGGCGCCGCGACCCTCGTCGAGATGTTCATCTTCCTCGGCTTCCTCGCCGTGGGTCTGCTGTACGCATACAAGAAGGGCGTGCTCACATGGGCGTGAACCAGGAGCCCGTGCTGCTGCCGGAGCCGAAGCGTCTCGGTGTCCTCTCCCGCCTCGCTCCCGAACCGATGAAGGTCGTCCTCAACTGGGGCCGCCGCTACAGCCTGTGGGTCTTCAACTTCGGGCTCGCCTGCTGCGCCATCGAGTTCATCGCCGCCTCCATGGCGCGGCACGACTTCATCCGCCTCGGCGTGATCCCGTTCGCGCCTGGTCCCCGCCAGGCCGACCTGATGATCGTCTCGGGCACCGTCACCGACAAGATGGCGCCCGCCGTGAAGCGCCTCTACGAGCAGATGCCCGAGCCCAAGTACGTCATCTCCTTCGGCGCCTGCTCCAACTGCGGCGGCCCCTACTGGGATTCGTACTCCGTCACCAAGGGCGTGGACCAGATCATCCCCGTCGACGTGTACGTGCCCGGGTGCCCGCCGCGGCCCGAAGCCCTCCTCCAGGGCATCATCAAGCTCCAGGAGAAGATCGCGCGGGAGTCGCTCGGCGAGCGCTACGCCGCGAACGGCTCCCGGCCGTCCACGGCGGCCCTGCGCAGCGGGCTCGTCACACCGCCCGCGCCCGGCACGCCGGGGGTGGACGCCGGATGACCGGCTGGCTGCCCGCTCCCGTGGAGGAGCTGTTCGGTACGGAGGCGAGCGCCGAGGAGGCGTACGAGGTCCTCACCGTGGACGTCCCCGCGGCCTCCTGGCTCGACGCCCTGCGCACCGCCCGCTCCACGCTCGGCTGCACCTACTTCGACTGGCTCAGCGCCGTCGACGAACCCGGTACGGGGTTCCGGGTGTCCGCCCACGTCGTCGCCCTCGCCCCGGTGCGGCGCCTGCTCGTCCGCACGACCGTGCCGCACGAGGCGCCGGTCCTCGCGACCGCCGTCGACGTGTACGCGGGCGCCGCCTGGCACGAGCGCGAGACCCACGAGATGTTCGGCGTCCGCTTCGACGGCCACCCCCACCTCGTACCGCTGCTGCTGCCCGAGGGCTTCGAGGGCCACCCGCTGCGCAAGGACTTCGTGCTCGCCGCGCGGGTCGCCAAGGCGTGGCCCGGCGCGAAGGAGCCGGGGGAGTCCGAGCACGGCGGCCCGAAGCGCCGTCAGATGCTGCCGCCCGGCGTACCCGACCCGAACGAGTGGGGCCCGCTGAAGGGACAGCTTCCGGCTGCTCCGGCGCGGCCAGCGCGGGGGGCCGGACGTGCCGCGGGCGCCGGCGCCCGCGCCGGGGCCGGGACCGGGGAGCGCCCGGCCCGGCGGACCCGCTCCGCGAGCGCGGGGTCGGCCAGCCAGGCGCCCCCTGCCCCTGCGGGGCCGGCGCCCGCGGACCCTGCCGCCCCGGGCGCCGCCGGGGCTGCCGGGGCCGCCGGGGCCTCTGCGAACCCGGATGCCGTCACCGGGGCCTCCGCCGCCCCGGATGCCGCCACTGGGGCGGGGCGTTCCTCGGACGCTCCGGAAGCCGCCCCCGAGGCGCCCGCCGCCCCGGCCAGGCCGCGGCGCGCACGCAGCGCGAGTGCGGGTTCCGCTTCGCAGCGGGGCGCGGGCGCGGGCCCTGCGACGGGCGGCACCGGGGATACTCCGGCCGGCGCCCCTGCGGACGCCTCGGCCCGCAACCTGGCGGGCGACCCGGCGGGCGCTGCGGCCGGTGCCTCGGCTGGTACCGGGGCGGGCGCTGCGGCCGGTACCTCGGAGGGTGCCCCGGCTGGTACCGGGGCGGGCGCTGCGGCCGGTACCTCGGCGGGCACCCCGGCAGCGAACAAGCCGCGGCGCGCCTCCGGCAGCTCCGACGCCCCGTGGCACCACGCCCGCCCGGCTTTCGACGACCCGGCGACTCCGATGGCCCCTGCGACTCCGACGGCTCCAGCGGCCCCGACGGCTCCAGCAGCCCCGGCGCCCCCGGCAGCCCCGGCGGACGCGCCGCCCGCTGCTCCCGAGCCGGACGCACCGAAGAGGCCCGCGAAGCCGGAGAGCCCTGAGAACCTGCGGGAGCCCGAGAACTCGGCGAAGCCCGAAAACCAGGAGAGCCCGGGGAAGCCCGAGAGCCCTAAGAACCCGGAGAGCCCGGACAACCCCCAGAACCCGGAGAGCCCTGAGAACCCGCGGGAGCCCGAGAACTCGGCGAAGCCCGAAAACCAGGAGAGCCCGGGGAAGCCCGAGAACCCGGAAAACCCGGATAACCCGCGGCAGCCCGAGAACTCGGCGAAGCCCGAGAACCCGGGGGCCCCGGCGAGCCCCGAGACCCCCGTGACCCCCGAAAACCGCCAAGGAGAACCGCAGTGAACGACGCCCTCGACGTCGCCCTGCGACTCCTCGTCGTCTTCGTCGTCTTTCTCGCCCTGCCCCTGGTCATCGGCCAGACCGAACACAAGGTCATGGCGCACATGCAGGGCCGCCTCGGCCCCATGTACGCGGGCGGCTTCCACGGCTGGGCCCAGCTCGTCGCCGACGGCGTCAAGTTCGCGCAGAAGGAGGACGTCGTCCCGGCGGACGCCGACCGCCGGGTGTTCCAGCTCGCCCCGGCCGTGGCCCTGCTCCCGTACCTGCTCGTCCTCCTCGCCATCCCGATCGGCCCGAGCGAGGGCGCGGTCGGTGAGGTCATCGACGCGGGCATCTTCTTCGTACTCGCCGTCATGGGCGTCGGAGTCCTCGGCTCACTGATGGCGGGCTGGGCGTCGGCCAACAAGTTCTCCCTGCTGGGCGGCCTGCGCACGGCCGCGCAACTGCTCGCCTACGAACTCCCGATGCTCCTCGCCGCCGCCTCCGTGGCGATGGCCGCGGGCACCGTCTCGCTGCCGGGCATCGTGCACGCCTTCGAGTGGTGGTGGCTGCCCTGGCAGATCGTCGGCGCCCTCGTCTTCTTCGTCGCGGGCCTCGCCGAACTCCAGCGCCCGCCCTTCGACATGCCGGTCGCCGACTCCGAGATCATCTTCGGTGCGTACACCGAGTACACGGGCCTGCGCTTCGCCCTTTTCCTGCTCGCCGAGTACGCCGGGATCGTCGTCCTGTGCGGACTGACCACCGTCCTGTTCCTGGGCGGCTGGCACGGCCCCTGGGGCGCCGACGGGCTCGGCTGGGTGTGGACCCTCCTGAAGACCGCCGTCCTCGCGTTCGTCGTCATCTGGCTGCGCGTCAGCTACCCACGGCTGCGCGAGGACCAGCTGCAGAAACTCGCCTGGACCCTCCTCGTCCCGCTCGCCCTCGCGCAGATCGCGCTCACCGGAATCGTGAAGGTGGCGATCAACTAGTGCCCCCGATCCCAGGAAGCGGCCTCGCCAAGGGCCTCGCCGTCACCCTGCGCACCATGACGAAGAAGACCGTCACCGAGCAGTACCCCGCCGTCCAGCCCGACCTGCCGCCCCGCACCCGCGGCGTCATCGGCCTGTTCGAGGAGAACTGCACGGTCTGCATGCTCTGCGCCCGCGAGTGCCCGGACTGGTGCATCTACATCGACTCCCACAAGGAGACGGTCCCGGCCGCCGCGCCCGGCGGCCGCGAACGCAGCCGCAACGTCCTCGACCGCTTCGCCATCGACTTCTCGCTGTGCATGTACTGCGGCATCTGCATCGAGGTGTGCCCCTTCGACGCCCTGTTCTGGTCCCCGGAGTTCGAGTACGCCGAGACCGACATCCGCGAACTCACCCACGAGCGCGACAAGCTCCGCGAGTGGATGTGGACCGTCCCGGCCCCGCCCGCGCTCGACCCCGCCGCCGAGGAGCCCAAGGAACTCGCCGCCGCCCGCAAGGCCGCCGAGAAACTGGCCGCCGCGCAGGAGGCCGCACCGGCTCCCGGGGCGTCTCCCGGGGCTCCTGGGGCTGCGCCCGGGGCGGGATCCGCACCCGCACCCGAGGGGGACGCGTGAACGTCGCCGCAGCCGCACCCCAGGGCTTCCTCTCCCCGACGGGCGTCGAGATCGCCTTCGTGCTCGTCGGCCTCGTCACCCTCGGCGCCGCCGTCGTCACCGTCACCACCCGGCAGCTCGTGCACGCCGCGCTGTGGCTGGTGGTGGCGCTCGGCGGGCTCGCCGTCGAGTACCTGCTCCTGACCGCCGAGTTCATCGCCTGGGTCCAGGTCCTCATCTACGTGGGTTCCGTCGTCGTCCTCCTCCTCTTCGGCCTGATGCTCACCCGCGCGCCCATCGGCCGCTCCCCGGACGCCGACTCCGGCAACCGGCCCGTGGCCCTGGCCGTGGCGCTCGCCGCCGCTGCCGCCCTGGTCTGGGTCGTCGTGGACGCCTTCCGCACCCAGTGGGTCGACCTGGGCCAACCGCAGGGCACCACCGACGTCACCGGCTCCATCCTCTTCCGGCACTGGGTCCTGCCCTTCGAGGCGCTCTCGGTCCTGCTCCTCGCCGCACTGGTCGGCGCCATCGTCCTGTCCCGCAGGAACGCCACCGCCCGCGACGCCACCGCCCGCGACGCCACCGCCCGTGACGCCGCAGCCCGCGACGCCGGGTCCCGTGACGCCGTCTCCCACGACACCGGCGACAAGGAGCAGCGCTGATGCACCTCGCCTATCCCGCCGTCCTCGCCGTCCTCCTGTTCTGCGTCGGCCTGTACGGCGTCCTCGCCCGGCGCAACGCGATCCTGGTCCTGATGTCCGTCGAGCTGATGCTCAACGCCGTCAACCTCAACCTCGTGGCCTTCGACGTCTGGCTCCGCGACGCCCTGCACGCCGGCCAGGCCCTGACCCTGTTCACCATCGCCATCGCCGCCGCCGAGATCGGCATCGGCCTCGCGATCGTCCTCGCCGTGTACCGCAACCGCGGCACCTCCGCCGTCGACGACCTCCGCGACACCGCCGAACGCCCCGGTGACGACCCCGGCGACGGCCCCGGCCCCGACGGCGGCCACGGCCCCGGAGACGGGCCCGGCACCGGAGGCGCCACCGCCGACGAGCCCGCGCGGACCGGTGCGTCCGCGTCGCGGACGGCTGCCGCGGCACAACAGGCTTCGGCGTCACAGAAGGCTGAGGCCACCGCGTGACCACGACCACCCTCGCCGTCCTCGTCCCCCTCCTGCCGTTCCTCGGCGCGGTCGCGGGCCTGCTGCTCGGCCGCACGGCCCCCGGCCTCGCCCGCCCCCTCGCAGTGCTGCCCGCGCTGACGTCCCTCGCACTCGCCGCCGTCGTGGCCGCGCGCCAGGGCGGCGACGCCGCCGTCGACGCGGCCACCCAGCTCACCCCCACGGGCTCGGTCCCCATCGACCTCGCCCTGCACATCGACGGCTTCGCGGCCCTCGTCGCCGTCCTCGTCGGCCTCGTCGCGTCCTGCGTGCAGATCTACTCCACGGCCTATCTGCACGACGACCCGCGCTACCCCTCGTACGCCGCGCTCGTCTCGCTCTTCACCTCCGCGATGCTGCTCGTCGTCTACTCCGGCGACCTGATGGTGCTCCTGGTCGGCTGGGAGATCATGGGCATCTGCTCGTACTTCCTCGTCGGCCACTACTGGGAGACGCCCGAGGCGCGCGCCGCCTCCCTGAAGGCCTTCCTGGTCACCAAGCTCGGTGACGTCCCCTTCCTCATCGGCCTGTTCGCCCTCGCCGCGGACGCGGGCTCCTTCCGGATCACCCGGATCCTCGCCACCGTCGCGGACGGCGGCCTCGACCACCCCACGCTGATCGCGCTGCTGCTCCTCACCGGTGTCGCGGGCAAGTCCGCGCAGTTCCCGCTGCACACCTGGCTGCCCGACGCGATGGCGGGCCCGACACCCGTCTCGGCGCTCATCCACGCCGCGACGATGGTCGCCGCCGGTGTCTACTTCGTCGCCCGGCTCCTCCCCGTCTTCGCCGCCTCCGCGGCGGCCCTGGTCGTCCTCGCCCTCATGGCCGCCGTGACCATGGCGGGCTCGGCGCTCGCCGCGCTCGCCCAGGACGACATCAAGCGCGTCCTCGCGTACTCGACGGTCGGGCAGCTCGGCTACATGACCGGCGCCCTCGCCGTCGGCGACCGCGGTGCCGCCGTCTTCCACCTCCTCGCCCACGGCGCCTTCAAGGCGCTCCTGTTCCTCGCGGCAGGCGTGATCATCCATGCCGCGGGCACCAACTCGCTGGCCGCGATGTCCCGCATGAAGGACCTGCGCGCCCGTGTCCCCGACGCCTACTGGACGATGACCGTGGCGCTCCTCGCGCTCGCCGCCGTCCCGCCGTTCAGCGGCTTCTTCTCCAAGGAAGCCGTCCTCGGTGCCGCCGAGCACACGGCCACCGGCCACGCCGGGTCCGCTCCGGCCGCGGCGGGCTGGATCGTCCTGCTCGCCGGCCTCGTCACCGCCCTGCTCACCGCCGCCTACGCGACCCGTCTGTGGCTGCTCGCCTTCCGCGGCAGGGGCGCCGAGGCTCCCGACCACGGCAGGCAGCCCGTCGCCATGACCGCCGTCCTGTGGGTGCTCGCCGTGCCGTCGCTCGCCTTCGGCGTGACCGTCGGCGTCCTCCCGGACTGGTTCGACGGCCACAAGCTCGCCCCCACGCTCACCACCTCCGTCCTCGGCACCGGCTTCGCCTTCGTCGGCGCCCTGGTCACCTACGGCGCGTGGCGGCAGACCACGGCGCTCGCCGCGCGGGTCCCGATCGGCGCCGTCGCCGCGCACCGCGACGGCGACGCCGGACTGGTCGAGGCCGAGGCCATCGCCACCCACACGCCCGCGTACGGAGACGTGGCCGCCGCGCCCGACCCGGCGGACCCCGGCCGGCTCCTGCTCGGCCCGCTGCACCGCCACGCCGCCGCCGGGTTCCGCCTCGACGCGCTGTACGCGGGCCTGTTCGTCCGTCCCGTCCAGGCGGGCGCCCGCCTGGTGCGTTTCCTCGACCGGGAGGTCGTCGAGACGTACGTCCGCGGCGCCGGGGCCGCGCCCCGCTGGCTCGGCGTGGCCGTCCGCCGCGCGCAGACCGGCAACGTGCAGACCTATCTGAGCGCGCTGCTCGCGGGCACCGTCGTCCTGGCGGTCGCCGCCGTCCTCGTCGCCACCGCCGGAGCGTGAGCAGCCGTGATCGATATCAGTGAGTCAGTGATGCAGTTCCTTCTCGCGTTGATCGTCGTCGGTCCGCTCGTCGGCGCCGTGGCCGCTCTCCTGCCGGCTCCCCCCGGGCTGAAGGGGAAGTCCCCCGAGCAGGCCGTGCTCCGCCACGGCGTGACCGTGACCGGGGCCGTCCTCGTCGCCGCGATCGTCCTCGCGCTCGGCTTCGACCACGACCATCCGTCGAAGATGCAGGCCACGACCGACATCAGCTGGATCCCCGCACTCGACGTGCGCATCCACCTCGGCATCGACGGCATCTCCCTCCCCCTGCTGGTCCTGACCGCGCTGCTGACCTTCCTCTGCGCGCTGTACTCCTACTTCAAGATGCCGGCGGGGCCTTCCCCCAAGGCATTCGTCGCGCTGATCCTCGTCCTGGAATCCGGCACCCTCGCGACCTTCGCCGTCCTCGATCTGCTGCTGTTCTTCCTGGCGTTCGAGATGGTGCTCATCCCGATGTACTTCCTCATCGCGCGCTGGGGCGGGGCCGAACGCACGCAGGCGGCTTGGAAGTTCATCCTCTACACGCTCCTCGGCTCCGTCGTCATGCTGCTCGGCCTGCTGCTCATCGGGCTGCGGGCCGGCACATTCGACATGGTGGCACTCGCCACTGACAACGGCTCTGGACTGAGTACATCCGTGCAGGTCATCGCGGTTCTGGCGATCGGGATCGGGCTCGCGGTGAAGACGCCGATGTGGCCGCTGCACAGCTGGCTGCCGGACGCCCACACCGCCGCTCCGACCGTCGGCTCGGTCCTCCTTGCCGGTGTCCTGCTGAAGATGGGTACGTACGGTTTCGTCCGGATTCTGCTGCCGATCGCGCCGGACGGCATGGAGACCTTCGCGCCCTACCTCGCCGCGTTCGCCGTCGTCGGGATCGTCTACGGGTCCCTCGCCTGCCTCGCCCTCGCCAGGCCAGGCGCGAAGGGCGACCTCAAGCGCCTCATCGCGTACTCGTCCGTGGGCCACATGGGTTTCGTGCTGCTCGGCATCTCCACGATGAGCCCGACCGGCGTGAACGGCGCACTGTTCGCCAACATCGCCCACGGTCTCATCACCGGCCTGCTGTTCTTCCTCGTCGGCGCGCTCAAGGACCGCACGGGCACCAGCGACCTCGACGCCCTGTCCCTCCCGTCACCCGGCCACCGCCCCGCAACGAGCGGCTCCGCCGCGCCGGACTCCTTCCAGTCCGGCGCCGCCCTCTACGGCAGGGCCCCGCGCCTCGGCGGCCTGCTCGCCTTCGGCGCCGTCGCCTCGCTCGGCCTGCCGGGGCTCGCCGGGTTCTGGGGCGAGATGCTCGCGCTGTTCGGCGCGTTCAAGCCCGCCGACGGCCTCAGCCGCCCCGCGTTCCTCACGTTCATGGCGATCGCCGCGTTCGGCACCCTGCTGACGGCCGCGTACATGCTCATCGTCGTACGCCGGGTCTGCATGGGGCCCGCGCCCGGGAGTGCGGGTCCCGCGTCCGGAGCGGCGAGTGCGGTGTCGGGGGCCGCGGCTGCGGTGTCCGGGGGCGCGAGTGCGGCGCCCGGCGGAGCGGAGGCGGCGCCCGCAGCCGTGCGTGCGCCGGGAGGCGTGAAGGCGGCGCCCGGAGCCGAGCCCGCACCCCGCCTTGCCGACGTCCACGGATACGAGCTCGCCGCCTGGGCGCCGCTCGTCGCCCTCACCGTCCTCGCCGGCCTGTGGCCCGCGGCCCTCCTCGGCCTCACCGACCCGGCCGTCCAGCAGCTCCTCGCAGGAGGCAAGTCGTGACCGCCGCCGAATCCACCGCGAGCCTCATCCAGTCCGTCGACTGGGCCGCGGTCGCGCCGCCGACGATCGTGGCAGTGGTCGGTCTCGCCGTCCTCGTCGCCGACCTGTTCCTGGGCGAGCGCAACAAGCACCTGCTCGGCTGGTTCTCGCTGGCGGGCCTGGCCGCGGCGGGGCTCTTCCTGCTGCCGCTGACCGACTCGGACCGCGAGCCGCGTTCGACGTTCTGCCTCAGCGGCCCCGGCGAAACCGCGTGCAGCTACACCGTCGACGAGTTCACCCTCGTCATCCAGCTCCTCGTCATCGGCGGCGCGCTGCTCACCGCCCTGCTGTCGATGACCACCCTCAAGGACGCCCGGAGCACCGACAAGGGACTCCCCGAAGGGGAGTACTGGTTCCTGCTGCTCTCCTCGGCCGCGGGCGCCGCCCTGCTGCCCGCCTCCCGGGACCTCGCGACCCTCGTCGTCGCCCTGGAGGTCGCCTCCCTGCCCGCCTTCGCGCTGGTCGGCCTGAAGCACGGCGACAAGCGCTCCTCCGAGGCGGCCCTGAAGTTCTTCCTCTCGTCGGTGACGGCGACCGCCGTGACCCTCCTCGGCGTCAGCTTCGTGTACGCGGCGACCGGCACCATGCACCTCACCGAACTCGGCGCGAAGCTCGGCGACGTCGGCGGGCAGCTGGACACCCTGGCACGGACGGGAGTGGTCCTCACCCTCGTCGGTTTCGCCTTCAAGGTGGCCGCCGTCCCGTTCCACTTCTGGGTGCCCGACACCTACGTAGGCGCGCCCCTGCCCGTGGCCGCGTACCTCTCGGTCGTCGGCAAGGCGGTCGGCTTCACCGGGCTGATCCTCGTCACCGTCGTCGCCTTCCCGGAGTACGCGGACGTCTGGGGCCCCGCGCTCGCCGCGCTCGCCGCGCTCACGATGACAGCGGGCAACGTGGCCGCCCTGCGCCAGCGGTCCACGCGCGCGTACAGCGCGGTCCGGCTGCTCGCCTGGTCCTCGGTCGGGCAGGCGGGCTACCTCCTGGTGCCGATCGGGGCTGCCGGGTACGCCGACCGGAACACCGACGTCCTGGAGAGCACCGGCGCCACCGTCGCGTACGCCCTGATGTACGCCGCAGTGAACCTCGGAGCGTTCGCCGTGGCCGCCCTGGTGGGCCGCACCAAGGCGCTGAACCGCGTCAGCGACTACCGCGGCCTGTACGCGCGGAGCCCGCTGTCGGCCCTGGTCCTCGCCTTCTTCCTGCTCTGCCTCGCCGGGCTGCCCCCGGGCATCATCGGCCTGTTCGCGAAGGTCACCGTCTTCTCGGCGGCGGTCGACGCGGGCCTGGGCTGGCTCGCCGTCGTCATGGCGGTGAACGTGGTGGTCGCCCTCTACTACTACCTCCAGTGGACGGCGCTCCTCTTCCGCGCGCCCGAGGGCGAACCCGTACGGCACCGCATCCCGGCCCCGATCACCGCGGCGATCGCCGTGACGGCCGTCCTCGGTGTCGCGCTCTCCGGGGCACCGCAGCTGGTGCTGCAGTTCGCGGAGCAGGGCGTGCGCTGACGCGGCGCACGCCGTCCGGCGGGGCCGTCACCCGGGCGGCCCACACCACTCCTGGAAGCACAAGGGAACTAGCTCCCTCCGCCTGGCGTTGACCAGTGAGGGAGGGTCCACTGAACAGTGGAAGCACCAGCAAGCAGAGGGTTCCCCCGCGCACCACCAGGAGGGCGTACCGTGCACCGCCGGACCAACGGGCTGAAAACCGCCGTACTCCTCGGGGGACTGTCGGCACTCATCCTCGTCATCGGCAGTTTCTTCGGGCGTACGGGCCTGCTCATCGCGCTAGTCGTCGCACTGGGCACCAACGCGTACGCGTACTGGAACAGCGACAAGCTGGCCCTGCGCGCCATGCGGGCCCGCCCGGTCAGCGAATTCGAGGCCCCCGAGCTCTACCGCATGGTGCGCGAGCTCTCCACGCAGGCCCGCCAGCCCATGCCCCGCCTCTACATCTCGCCGACCGAGGCCCCGAACGCCTTCGCGACCGGCCGCAACCCACGCAACGCCGCGGTCTGCTGCACCGACGGCATCCTGCGCATCCTCACCCCGCGCGAACTGCGCGGAGTCATCGGCCACGAGCTCAGTCACGTCTACAACCGGGACATCCTCATCTCCTCGGTCGCCGGCGCGCTCGCCTCCGTCATCATGTTTCTGGTCAACTTCGCCTGGCTGATCCCGGTCGGCCGCTCCAACGACAACGACGGGCCCGGCATCTTCGGCATGCTGTTGATCATGCTGCTCGGCCCGCTCGCCGCCTCCATCATCCAGCTCGCCATCAGCCGTTCCAGGGAGTACGAGGCCGACGCCTCCGGCGCGCAGCTCACCGGAGACCCGCTGGCCCTCGCCAGCGCCCTGCGCAAACTGGACGCCGGTACCAAGCAGTTGCCGCTGCCTCCCGAGCCACGCCTGGAGACGGCGAGTCACATGATGATTGCGAATCCCTTCCGGCCGGGTCAGGGTATGTCGAAGATGTTCTCAACCCACCCGCCGATGGCGGAGCGCATCGCCCGGCTCGAGCAGATGGCAGGTCGCCAGCAGTGAAGACAGTTCTGAACATCATCTGGCTCATCCTCAGCGGCCTGTGGCTGTGTCTCTTCTACCTGTTCGCCGGGGTGCTGCTGTGCGTCACGATCATCGGCATCCCGTTCGGCCTCGCCGCGTTCCGCATCGGCCTGTTCGCGCTGTGGCCCTTCGGCCGCATGGCCGTCGAGCGCCGTGACGCGGGCGCCGCGTCGCTGATCGGCAACGTCCTGTGGGTGATCCTCGCGGGCTGGTGGCTGGCCCTCGCCCACGTCTTCACCGGCCTGCTGCTGTGCCTCACGATCATCGGCATCCCGCTCGGCCTGGCCAACTTCAAGATGATCCCCATCTCGTTGCTGCCACTGGGCCGCGAAATCGTCCCCACGGACCAGCCGTTCACGGCGGTCGGCCCGATCGGCGGCCCCGCGCCCGCGGCGGGCGGGCCCGCTCCGTACGGGCAGCAGCCGCCGCAGGGGCCCGCCGGGGGCGGGCGGAACTGGTAGACCGCTCCGCCGCGAGGCCGGTGGACCGCCCCGCACGTCCATGTGCCTGCATGTTGAGGCCGTGCCCGCGCGATGAGGCCGCGCCTGCACGATGAGGCCGCGCCCGCGCGATGAAGCCGCGCCCGCGCGATGAAGCCGTGCCTGCACGTTGAGGCCGCGCCCGCACGCCCAAGCCGCGCCCGCACGCTCAGTCCGGGGGAGGGCGGCGCCCCGCAGCCCTCCCCCGCCCCTCGTACACATTCCGTACCCCGTACACGGCGACGCCCGCCACCAGCACCGCCCCGCCCGCCACCACCGAGGCCCCGGGCAGGGCGAAAGCCAGCGTCACACAGCCGACGAGGCCCACGACGGGGGCCACGCGCGCGAGGGGTGCGGAACTGAGCGTCCACGCCGAAGCGTTGGCGACGGCGTAGTACACGAGGACGCCGAACGACGAGAACCCGATCGCGCCCCGCACGTCGGCCGTCGCCGCGAGCACGGCGACCACCGCGCCCACGGTGAGCTCCGCACGGTGCGGCACGCGGAACCGCGGGTGCACGGCGGCCAGCCCGCCCGGCAGACGACGGTCCCGCGCCATCGCCAGCGTCGTCCGTGACACCCCCAGGATCAGCGCGAGCAGCGAACCGAGCGCCGCCACCGCCGCGCCCACCCGCACCACGGGCACGAGGCCCGGCACCCCGGCAGCCCGCACCGCGTCCGCCAGCGGAGCCGAGGCCTTCGCCAGGCCGTCCGCGCCGAGCACCGAGAGCGCCGCCACCGCCACCGCCACGTACACGCACAGGGCGATGCCGAGCGCCACCAGGATCGCCCGCGGAATGGTGCGCGCCGGATCCCGTACCTCCTCGCCCAGCGTCGCCACGCGCGCGTACCCCGCGAAAGCGAAGAAGAGCAGCCCCGCGGCCTGGAGCACCCCGCCGGGGCCGCCGTCCGACGGCCCCGCACCGAAGAGCCCGCCGTCGGCCCCCGCGGCCCCCGACCAGACGGCCCCCGCGCAGACAGCGACGACCCCCGCCAGAACCACGAGCACCACGGCCACGATGCCCCGCGTCAGCCAGAGGGACTTCTGCACGCCTACGTAGTTCACGGCAGTGAGCCCCAGGACGGCAGCCACGGCGACGGCGTGCGCATGCTCCGGCCACACGTATGTGCCCACGGTCAGCGCCATGGCCGCGCACGAGGCCGTCTTGCCGACGACGAACGCCCACCCGGCCAGGTACCCCCAGAACTCGCCGAGCCGCTCCCGCCCGTACACGTACGTCCCGCCGGACGCCGGATAGCGCGCCGCGAGGCGGGCCGACGCCAGGGCGTTGCAGTACGCGACGACGGCGGCGATGCCGAGCCCGAGCAGCAGCCCCGGACCGGCGGCTTCCGCGGCGGGCCCGAGCACGGCGAAGACCCCGGCGCCGACCATCGCGCCGAGCCCGATCACCACCGCGTCGAAGACCCCGAGCGTCCGCCGCAACCCGACCGCACCGGCAGCTTTCTCGGCCCCCGCCTGCTGTGTCATGCGCCGCACCCTACTGACGCCGGGGAACCGCCCGCTCCCCGCACGTCGTCCTCCAGGACAACAGCACACGAAAAGGTACGAAGAGTCACAGGGGAAAACGGGGGCAGAAGAGCCCCACGCACAACAGAACGCGTACGGGCGTCACATGCGGCGGCAGCTCAGCCGCGGACCAGACGCCGAACAGCACGAAACGGCCTTCAGAGGCACGCAACGGCATGAAAAGGCAGGTCACATGGGCATCATCAGCTGGATCGTTCTCGGACTGCTCGCCGGTGCCACCGCCAAGATCCTGCTCCCGGGCCGCGACCCCGGCGGATTCATCGGGACGACGCTGATCGGCATCGCCGGCGCGTTCATCGGCGGCTGGATCTCCGCGCGCTTCCTCGACCGCCCGATAGCCGACCACTTCTTCGACGGCGCGACGTGGCTGGCGGCCATCGGAGGCTCCCTGGTCCTGCTGGTCGCGTACCGCATCCTCTTCGGCCACTCGCGCCGCTGACGGCGACGCCACCACAGACTGCGGCCAGCAGCAAGGGCGGGCACCCGAGCAGGGTGCCCGCCCTCCGTCATGGTTTGCCGAACCCCTACCGGTAGTTCACGAACTGCAGGGCGAAGTCGAAGTCCTGGCCCTTCAGGAGCGCCTGTACGGCCTGAAGGTCGTCGCGGCTCTTGGAGCTGACGCGCAGCTCGTCGCCCTGCACCTGCGCCTTGACGCCCTTGGGGCCCTCATCGCGGATGATCTTCGCGACCTTCTTCGCGTTCTCCTGGGAGATGCCCTCCTCGATGGAGGCGAAGATCTTGTACTCCTTGCCCGACAGCTGGGGCTCGCCCGCGTCCAGGGCCTTCAGCGAGATGCCCCGCTTGATCAGCTTGGACTGGAAGACATCGAGGATCGCCTTGACCCGGTCCTCCGAGTTCGCCTCCATCAAGATCTTCTCGCCCGACCAGGAGATCGAGGCGCCGACGTTCTTGAAGTCGTAGCGCTGCGAGATCTCCTTGCCCGTCTGGTTGAGGGCGTTGTCGACCTCCTGCCGCTCGACCTTCGAGACGATGTCGAAACTGGAGTCGGCCATGTCCTGTGGCTCCTTGTATCGGTGTCTGCGTACACAGCGGGTACACGGCCTTCAGTCGCCGACCGCATCCGCAAAGCCTAGCCACTGCCCCCGCGCGAGGTGCGGGTCAATCGGGTGGCGAAGCACCCCCGGTCATCAGGTATCGTTTACGTCGTTGCCACGGAGCGCCGCGCAAGCGGAGCGAGGCAGCAAACCCGGCGGTGTGCCCGAGCGGCCAAAGGGAGCAGACTGTAAATCTGCCGGCTCAGCCTTCCCAGGTTCGAATCCTGGCGCCGCCACGCTGAGAGAAACCCTCTCCGACCTGCGATCACGTAGGTTCGGAGAGGGTTTTTGCGTATATCAGGCCGCTCCGGTTTTTGCGTATATCGGGCCGCTCCGGGGGCAGCCTTTCGGGCAGAATCGAAACAGGGTGACTTGTCTCACGCTGCGACGGTCGCATCACGGCAGTGAACCAGGGGTGGGTCGAGTCGTGCTCAAGGGCTTCCGGGGGGATGCATGAGGCGCGCACGCAAGAGGTGGACAGCCGCTGTCGTCGCCGTGGTGGCGCTGTCCGGCGGGTTGGCGGCGTCGGCGGCTGACCGGCACGGCGTGCCTTCTTCTGCGGCACTCTCCGTGAGCGAGGTCGACGCTTTGGCGCGGATGGCGCAGAACCATTTGCAGACCCGGGCCAGCATGGTGACCGCGGAGCATCCTCCCCTGAAATCCCTCAGGAGGTCGTCCCTCGCCGCGGCCACCCCCTCCATGGCGGACCGCGCCCAGGACGACTTCACCAAGCTGGTGACCAAGGGCGAGGCGTACGAAGACCTGGACGGTGGCTACACCAAGGCCGTCGTGGACGTCAGCGTCGTCGACTCGTCCGTGGACGGCGACACGGCGACGCTCCGCGTCACCGAGGACACCCGGCTCCACCACCCCTTCACCGCGGCTGAGGTAGCTGAAGGAGCCCCGGAGTACGAGGAGTTCTCCTTGCCGCACACGATGAAGTTCATCCGGGGCGCCCGCGGGGGCTGGCTCCTGGCCTCGGACGTCGCGGACGTCGGCGTCGGCCCGACGCCCAGTACGCAGTTGGAGGCGGCGCAGTAGGCCGAAGGCCGCCAGGAGTGGCGAGAACAGGCCAACCAGTGTGCTTCCAGACACCGTTCGCGAGGAGTTGTCCCCGAACGCACCCGGAATTGTCCGTGATCTGTAACGGGCGGATCCCGGCGCCCGTATGCCTCGTCCTGCCGGTTGGTCGTGACGCGACCGGGGTTGGGCGAGGGACTGGGCGAGAGGGGCGGACATGGCACGGCACGGTGGCGGGCGAGTCTGGTACGGCAAGGTCATCGGGGCGGCGCTCGGGGTGATGATGCTCGCCACCGGCGCCTCGGTGTGGACCGCGCAGGCCGGCGACGCGGACGACTCCCCGCCCGAGGCCACCGCCCCGGCCAAGCCGGGCAACAACGGCAAGCGGGTCTCGACGACCATCGCGCACGCCTCGGACAAGGGGAAGCGCGGCGTCAACATCACCATCGACGACGGCCCCGACCCCAAGTGGACCCCCCAAATGCTCGACCTGCTGCGGCAGTACGAGGTCAAGGCCACGTTCTGCATGGTGGGAACGCAGGCCCAGGCCCACCCGGACATCGTGAAGAAGGTCGTCGCGGAAGGGCACCGCCTGTGCGACCACTCGGTGTCGCACAACACCGCCATGGACAAGGACACCCAGGCCTACCAGTCCCAGCAGATACTCGACGCCGAACGCATGATCACCAAGGCTTCCGGGGGCGTACGGCCCATGTACTACCGGGCGCCCGGCGGCGCCTTCACGCCCTACAGCCGCGACCTCGCCGCCTCCCGCGGCATGCGCCCGCTCGGCTGGAACGTGGACACCAAGGACTTCGAGCTTCCGGGTACGGCCGCCATCGTCGCCACCGTCGAGCGGGAACTGCCCAACGGGCCCACGCTCCTCTTCCACGACGCGGGCGGCGACCGCACCCAGACCGTCGAGGCCCTGCGCACCATCCTCCCCCGGCTCAAGCAGCAGGGGTACTCCTTCGGCTTCCCGGTGCGCTGAGACGGGCACACTGGGCTCATGTCGTCCAGTTCAGCGCGTCGCAGGCACTGCCCCATGTGCCGTCGTGAAATCGCGGTCGTCGGCGGGCGGTTCGCCCGGCACGACCCGCCCGGCCCCCGCGGCGCGGGCGACCTCGTCTCATGCCCCGGGTCCCGTCAGCACGCCCAGCTCACCGGCGTCCAGCCCACCCTCGCCGGGTACGTGGTGCCGGAGTTCCCGGGACAACTGCCCCTGTTCTGACCCTGTCCGACACAGAGGGGTATCTGGTCCGGAGGCCTCCGATACCCGTGGGCATCCGGTCCTGAGGGGCATCCCCCCGAAGGGCGGAGGGCCCGCCGCGGCCCGCCTCAGTTCCCCGCCACCGACTTCACCGCCACCGACACCGGCGTCGACCCGCTGACCAGCTCCAGCGTCAGGCCCGCCGTCGCCGGCGTCTCCAGGAGCTCGGCGAGCACCGCCGCCACGTCGTCGCGCGGGATCGGGCCGCGACCGGTCGAGGCCTCCAGGCGTACGAGGCCCGTGCCCGCGTCGTCCGTCAGCATGCCGGGGCGCAGGATCGTCCAGTCCAGGGCCGCCCGCCCGCGTACGGACGCGTCGGCCTCGCCCTTGGCCCGCAGATAGGCGTCGAAGACCTCGTCGCCGGGGTGGTCCGGGTCCGAGCCCATCGACGACACCATGACGTACCGGCGGACCCCGGCGCGCTCCGCGGCGTCCGCGAGCAGGATCGCCGCGTCCCGGTCCACGGTGTTCTTGCGGTCCACCCCGCTGCCGGGACCCGCCCCCGCGGCGAACACGACCGCGTGGGCGCCCTCCAGATGCCGGGCCACCTCGTCCACGGACGCCGACTCGAGGTCGCACAGCACCGGTTCGGCGCCCGCGTCCCGCAGATCGGCCTCGTGCGCGGAGTTACGGATGGTCCCGGCGGCTTCCTCACCGCGCGCGGCGAGCAGACGCTCCAGCCGCAGCGCGATCTGACCATGACCTCCAGCGATGACAATGCGCATGCTCCCGACCGTACGGCAGCCCGCGCGTGATCGCGGCCGGAACGCCCCGTACCAGGCCACATGCAGCAAGCACCGGCAGCCGGGAGACGTATCGCGGTCCGGGAGGGGGGAGACGTACCGCCGTCCGGGAGGGGGGAGACGTACCGCGGTCCGGCCAGCAGTGGGACGTACCGAGGCCCGGTAGCCGGGAGACATGTCGCCGTCCCGCATCCGGGGGGGGCAACATCGCGGTCCCGCAGCCGCAAGGCATGCACGGCCCGCGACGGGAAGGCGCCCGCGCCCCCGCGGCCGCCTCAAGCCCCCTTCCCGGGCTGCCGCCGCAGCACCCCCTGCCGCGGCAGATCGAGCGCCACCGCCGCCGCGGAGTCGCAGTACTCCCGCACCGCGCTCGTCCGCGCCACCACGCGCCCCCGGTGCACGACGATCCGGCTGTACGCCAGGGACAGGGCACCGGCGAGCGTGTCGCCGCGTACCGCGAGGAGTTCGGCGGGGAAGCCCGCCTCCACCCTGACCTCCGGCAGGCCGAGCGCCGCCCGCGCCGCCGCGCTGACCGCCGCGTACGCCTCCTCGGGGCGCAGCCCGTGCCGGGACGCCAGCAGGTACGCCGCCTCCAGCGGGTCGCCCCGGCCGACCGGGTTCGCCATGTCCCGCAGCGCCCCGCTGCCCGCCGCGAGCCGCACCCCGGCCCCGTGCAGCAGCCGCACCGGCGCCGTGTCCCGGCCCTCCGCGCACCCGCAGCCGCCCTGCGGCAGGCACACCACCGTCACGGCGGCCGCCGCGAGGCGCTCCGCCGTCCGCGCGGCCACGTCCGCCGGCAGCCGCGCGAGCCCGCCGCACGGCCCGATCGCCACCCGCCGCAGCCCGCCCGCCATCGCGGCGAGCCGTGCGACGCGGGCCGGATCCCCGCCGTCCGTATGCAGATCCACCGCGCAGCCGTGCTCCGCGGCCAGGTCGAGCGCCGTCTCCACGTACCCCGTCGGATCGGGGTCCAGATCGGGGCAGCCGCCCACCACGGAGGCACCCATCCTCAGCGCGTCCCGCAGCATCGCCAGACCGTCCGCGCCCGCGACGCCGGTCAGCAGCCGCGGCACCGCCACCACGGACAGATCCACGAGCCCCCGCAGCGAACGCCGCGCCTGGAGCACCGCCTGCAGCGGGTCGAGGCCCTGTACGTCACCGATCCGCACATGCGAGCGCAGCGCCGTCGCGCCGTGCCCGAGCTGAAGCAGCGCGGCCTCGGTGGCGCGCCGCTGCACGACCGTGGCGTCGTACGGGACCGGGCCTTCGGAGAGCGCGGTCAGCGCCGTGTCGCTGTGCGCGTGCGGCTCCGCGGCGGCCGGCAGCAGGAGGTAGCCGCTCAGGTCCACGCGCGCGGCCCGGGTGCTGAGGCTGCCCGCCGTGCCGACCGCCTCGATCCTGCCGTCGCCGAGCCGTACGTCCACGGTCCTGCCGTCCGTGAGGCGTGCCCCGCAGAGCAGCAGCGAACCCGCCTCGGGGGAGTCCGGCGGTTCGGGCGGTTCGGGCGGGGGCTGCTCCGGCCGGCTGTCGGGCATCGCGCTCCTGTGGCTCGGGGGCGGGACGGGCAAGATCACGCAGCGTGGGTCGAGCCTAGGACGGCGGCAGGCCCGCTTCGCGGAGGAACGCAATAGTCGTACCGGTGTGGTGCGAGTGCCGGATGATCGCTGGTGAGGCGGGTGAGACGGCCCGATCCGGGCCCGCACGTTCCCCGCGGAGGCCCCGGTCGAAACGGATTTGGGCGAACGGCGGGCAACCGTGTAATGTCTTCATCGCTCGCCCCAATAGCTCAGTCGGTAGAGCGTCTCCATGGTAAGGAGAAGGTCTGCGGTTCGATTCCGCATTGGGGCTCTGATGTGCCAGGTTCCTCGCCTCCGGGCGAGGAGCGGAAGTGCATCGCAGCGGTGTAGCTCAGTCGGTAGAGCAAGCGGCTCATAATCGCTGTGTCACCGGTTCAAGTCCGGTCACCGCTACCCTCAGTAGCCGATTGTGGGGTCGGTCCTCCGATCGGCTACTCTTTTATGCGTTCATCCGTCCATCCGTCCGTCAAGGAGCACTCACGTGGCTGCCACCGACGTCCGCCCGAAGATCACGCTGGCCTGCGTGGAGTGCAAGGAGCGGAACTACATCACCAAGAAGAACCGGCGTAACAACCCGGACCGTCTTGAGATGAAGAAGCACTGCCCGCGCTGCAACTCGCACACCGCGCACCGCGAAACGCGATAAAAGGCTCGTACACGAGGCCGTCCCCGTTCACTCGGGGGCGGCCTCGCGTCGTTTTCCCACCCTGTCGACCTCGTCGACCCTGTTGTTCCTGTCGACCCTGTCGACCCGGTTGTTCCTGCTGTTCCTGTCGATTCTGTCCACCCAGCTGCCAGGAGGTGCTGAGCCATGGCGCTCGACCAGTCCTTCGTGGGGCGGTCCTACCCGCCCACCGACCCCTACGAGGTCGGCCGCGAGAAGATCCGCGAGTTCGCGGTCGCGGTGGGCGACGCCAATCCCGCGTACACCGACCCGGAGGCCGCCAAGGCTCTCGGTCACCCCGATGTGCTCGCCCCGCCGACCTTTGTGTTCGCGATCACCTATCGGGCCGCGGGTGAGGTCATCTCCGACCCCCAGCTGGGTCTCGACTACAGCCGCGTCGTGCACGGCGACCAGAAGTTCGCCTACACGCGCCCCGTCCACGCGGGCGACCGGCTCACGGTGACGTCCACCATCGAGAACATCAAGTCCATGGCGGGCAACGACATCCTGGACATCCGCGGCGACGTCCACGACGCCGCCGGCGAGCACGTCGTGACCGCCTGGACCAAGCTCGTCGCACGCGCCGCGGGCACCACGGCCAAGCCGGCCGACGAGTCCGCGGCCAAGCCGGCCGACGAGCCCGCGGCCAAGACGTCCGACACCGCGGCAGAGGGGGCCTGAGACGATGACGGCGAAGATCGCATACGACGACATCGAGGTCGGCACCGAACTGCCGGCCCAGTCCTTCCCCGTGACGCGCGCGACCCTGGTGCAGTACGCGGGCGCCTCCGGCGACTTCAACCCGATCCACTGGAACGAGAAGTTCGCCCTCGAGGTCGGCCTGCCCGACGTCATCGCGCACGGCATGTTCACCATGGCCGAGGCCATCCGCGTGGTCACGGACTGGGCGGGTGACCCCGGCGCCGTCGTCGAGTACGGCGTGCGCTTCACCAAGCCGGTCGTCGTCCCCAACGACGACAAGGGCGCGACGATCGAGGTCAGCGCCAAGGTCGCGGCGAAGCTCGACGACAACCAGGTCCGCGTGGACCTCCTCGCGAAGAGCGACGACCAGAAGGTGCTCGGCATGTCCCGGGCCGTCGTTCGTCTCGCCTGAGGGTTCCGCACACCGGCAGCAAGTCATCCGGTAGGTAAGGGGCGTCCGCCATGGCGGACGCCCCTTACTGTTCGGTCCCAGTCAGCAGCACTGTTCGGTCCCAGTCCGCAGCCTTGACTTAGTTAGTGATTGGGCACTAACTTAGCCGCATGGTCAGGATGAGCGCAGAGGAGAGGCGTGAGAGCGTCATCCGCGCGGCGATGAGCGAGTTCGCCCGCGGGGGGTACCACGGGACGTCGACCGAGGCGATCGCCAAGCGCGTCGGAGTCTCACAGCCCTATCTCTTCCGGCTCTTCCCCAGCAAGAAGGCGATCTTCCTGGCGGCGTCGGCGCGCTGCCTGGAGGACACCCGCAAGGTCTTCGAGAAGGCGAGCGAAGGACTTACGGGCGAGGAGGCCCTGCACGCCATGGCTTCCGCGTACTCGCAGCTCATCGCGGACGACCCGGACAAGCTGCAGATGCAGCTCCAGACGTACGTGGCCGTGGCGGCCGCCGAGGCCGCCGGGGACAGTGAGTTCGGCGACATGGTGCGCGCCGGATGGATGGAGATCTGGGAAGCGGCGCACCTGCCGCTCGGGGCCGACCTGAAGGAGACGACGACCTTCATGGCGTTCGGCATGCTCGTCAATGTGCTGTCGGCCATGGGGTTCCCCGCCGAACACCGCGTCTGGCAGGGGATGTACTTGTCGGCACAGCCCCCGGAGGGCTGCGCGCCGTCGTGAGTGCGGACGGGCGTCCGGGGGTGCCGGGCACGCCCGGCGCGACTGCGGCCGGGGCTGTTGCCGTGGTTGGGCTCGATGGAGTCGTGGGCAGTGAGTTCGGCATGCCCACAAAAGTTAGTCATCAATTACTAACCTGACAGCTGGTGCGCAGTGCGTGTCAGCCGGTTTATGGGGGATCGATGTCACAACGAACAGCACAGCGCGGGGGAGTCGTCTGGGCCCTCGTGATCACGAGTGTCGCCGGTTTCATGGCGGCCCTCGACAACCTGGTCGTCACCACCGCACTGCCCTCCATCAGCGAGGATCTGGGCGGTGGCCTGGAAGAGCTGGAATGGACGGTGAACGCCTACACCCTCACCTTCGCCGTCCTGCTGATGTTCGGCGCGGCCCTGGGGGACAGGTTCGGGCGGCGCAAGCTCTTCGGCGTCGGCCTCGCGATCTTCACCGCCTCGTCCGCCGCCGCGGCCCTCGCGCCCGGTGTGGCGGAGCTGATCGCCGCCCGCGCGGTCCAGGGCGTCGGCGCCGCGATCATGATGCCGCTCACCCTGACCCTGCTCACCGCCGCCGTACCGGCCGACAAGCGCGGGATGGCGTACGGGATCTGGGGCGCCGTCAACGGCCTCGCCGTCGCCAGCGGGCCGCTCATCGGGGGAGCGCTCACCGAACACATCTCCTGGCAGTGGATCTTCTGGCTGAACGTCCCGCTGGGCCTCGCCCTGCTGCCGCTCGCCCGGATGCGCCTCGCCGAGTCGTACGGCACAGGTGCGCGGCTCGACATCACCGGCACGCTCCTCGCCAGCGGCGGCCTGTTCGGCATCGTCTACGGACTGATCCGCGGAAACTTCGACGGTTGGACCAGCGCTCCCGTCCTCACCGGTCTGATCGGGGGCGGCGCCCTGCTCGTCGGCTTCGTGCGCCACGGCATGCGCAGCCAGAACGCGATGCTCCCGATGCGGCTCTTCCGGAACCGGGCCTTCTCCTCGATCAACGCGGCCAGTCTGCTGATGTTCGTCGGAATGTTCGGCGCGATCTTCCTGCTCAGCCAGTTCCTCCAGCGGGTGCTCGGCTACTCGCCGACCGAGGCGGGGCTGCGCATGCTCCCGTGGACCGGGATGCCGATGCTCGTGGCACCGATCGCCGGCTACCTCTCCGACCGCGTCGGCGGCCGTCCGGTCGTCACCGTGGGGCTCGCGCTCCAGGCCGTCGGGCTCGGCTGGTTCGCGGTCGTCCTCACGCCCGACGTGTCGTACGCCGCCCAACTCCCCGCCCTGATCCTCAGCGGGATCGGCATGGCCCTGTACTTCGCGCCCGCCGCCAGCCTCGTCATGGCCAGCGTCCGGCCCGCCGAGCAGGGCATCGCCTCCGGCGCGAACAACGCCTTGCGCGAGGTGGGCGGGGCGCTCGGTATCGCCGTCCTGACGGCGGTCTTCACCGCGCGGGGCGGCTACGAGGGCGCCACCGCGTATGTGGACGGACTGGAGCCCGCGCTGTGGGTGGGGGCGGGGGTCGTCGGCCTTGCGGCCGTTTCCGCCGCGCTGTTGCCCCGGGGTGGGGCAGGGGGCTCCGGGGGTGCCGGTGCCCCCGAGAAGGAGCGGGTGACTGTTGCCGCCTGATGGCTGAGGCCTGGCGCTGGACGGCTGCGGCCTGGCGTCGGTGCGGGTCGATCGCGCTGCGCGCTCGTCCTCGATCGCCGGACGGGCTTGATCAACCCGGCGGTTCTCCCCGCCCATCTGTCCCTACTGGGGGCGGGTGGGCGGGGATGTTCCGCCGGTGGGGTGTCCGTACACCCCACCAGAGGCCCCGCATACCCTGGGAGGCGTGCACGTACTACACGACGCCCCCCTCGCCCCGCTCACCACCTTCCGGCTCGGTGGGCCCGCGGCCCGGCTGATCACCGCGACCAGCGACGCCGAGGTGATCGCCGCTGTCCGCGAGGCCGACGACTCCGGGACCCCGCTGCTGATCATCGGCGGTGGATCGAACCTGGTCATCGGCGACAAGGGCTTCGACGGCACCGCGCTGCGCATCGCCACCACCGGCTTCGTGCTCGACGGCGCGGAGCTCGAACTGGCGGCCGGTGAGGTGTGGACGGAGGCCGTGGCGAGGACCGTCGAAGCGGGGCTCGCGGGCATCGAGTGCCTGGCCGGTATCCCCGGCTCCGCGGGCGCCACGCCCATCCAGAACGTGGGCGCGTACGGCCAGGAGGTCTCCTCGACGATCACCGAGGTGATCGCGTACGACCGGAAGGCCGGAGAGACGGTCACGATTCCGAACGCCGAGTGCGACTTCTCGTACCGGCACAGTCGTTTCAAGGCCGATCCCGAGCGGTTCGTGGTGCTGCGGGTGCGGTTCCGCCTTGAGGACGCGAGCGGTATGAGCGCCCCGATCGCGTACCCGGAGACAGCGCGGACGCTCGGCGTCGAGGCCGGTGAGCGGGTGCCCGCCGCCGCGGCCAGGGAGACCGTCCTGAAGCTGCGTGCGGGCAAGGGCATGGTGCTCGACCCCGAGGACCACGACAGCTGGTCGGCGGGTTCGTTCTTCACCAACCCGATCCTCACCGCCGAGGAGTTCACCGCCTTCCACGCGCGCGTGGCGGAGCGGCTCGGCCCGGACGCCGCCCCGCCCGCGTTCCCCGCGGGCGACGGCCGTGTGAAGACCTCCGCGGCCTGGCTCATCGACAAGGCGGGCTTCACCAAGGGCTACGGCCAGGGCCCGGCCCGCATCTCCAGCAAGCACACGCTGGCCCTGACCAACCGCGGCGGCGCGACCACCGAGGACCTGCTCGCCCTGGCCCGCGAGGTCGTCGCAGGCGTGCGGGAGGCCTTCGGGGTCACGCTGGTCAACGAGCCGGTGACGGTGGGCGTCAGCCTGTAGGCGGCCCGGCCAGCCACCGGTCCACGTCCGCGAGCAGCTTCTCCCGCACGTTCGCGGGCGCCGCCGAAGCCCGTACCGACTGCCGTGCCAGCTCCGCGAGCTCCGTGTCGTCGAAGCCGTGGTCGTGCCGCGCGATCTCGTACTGCGCGGCCAGGCGCGAACCGAAGAGCAGCGGGTCGTCGGCGCCGAGCGCCATCGGCACCCCGGCGTCGTACAGCGTCCGCAGGGGCACGTCCTCGGGCTTCTCGTAGACCCCGAGCGCCACGTTGGACGCCGGGCACACCTCGCACGTCACGCCGCGCTCCGCGAGCTGCCTGAGCAGCCGCGGGTCCTCGGCCGCCCGCACGCCGTGGCCGATGCGCCGCGCGTGCAAGTCGTCCAGGCAGTCCCGCACCGAGGCGGGCCCGGTCAGCTCCCCGCCGTGCGGGGCCGCGAGCAGGCCGCCCTCCCTGGCGATGGCGAAGGCACGGTCGAAGTCCCGCGCCATGCCCCGCCGTTCGTCGTTGGAGAGCCCGAAGCCGACGACGCCGCGGTCGGCGTAGCGCACCGCGAGCCTGGCCAGCGTGCGCGCGTCCAGGGGGTGCTTCATGCGGTTCGCGGCGACCAGGACGCGCATCCCGAGGCCGGTCTCCCGCGAGGCGGTCTCCACGGCGTCCAGGATGATCTCCAGGGCCGGGATGAGGCCCCCGAGCCGGGGCGCGTACGACGTCGGGTCGACCTGGATCTCCAGCCACCCCGAGCCGTCCCTGATGTCCTCCTCGGCCGCTTCCCGCACCAGGCGCTGGATGTCCTCGGGATCCCGCAGACAGGACCGTGCCATGTCGTAGAGCCGCTGGAAGCGGAACCAGCCCCGCTCGTCGGTGGCGCGCAGCTTCGGCGGCGTGCCGCCCGTCAGCGCCTCCGGCAGGTGGACGCCGTGCTTGTCGGCGAGCTCAAGCAGCGTCGAGGGCCGCATCGACCCGGTGAAGTGCAGGTGCAGATGGGCCTTCGGCAGCTCTCTTACGTCTCGTACACGCTCCATTCCAGGATCTTGCCGCATGGGTGGGGTGTCCCGGTAGCCGCTTCTCCCCAAGGGATGCTTCTCCGAACAGGCGGACGGGGCAGTGACTCACCTGAGTCACTGCCCCGTCCGCGTGATCGGGTCCCGCAGGGGCGACGTCAGTCGCGGGCCTCGGCGAGCAGCTTCTGGATGCGCGAGACGCCCTCGACCAGGTCCTCGTCGCCGAGCGCGTACGAGAGCCGCAGGTAGCCGGGGGTGCCGAAGGCCTCGCCCGGTACCACCGCGACCTCGGCCTCCTCCAGGATGAGCGCGGCGAGCTCGACGGTGTTCTGGGGGCGCTTGCCGCGGATCTCCTTGCCGACGAGGGCCTTCACCGAGGGGTAGGCGTAGAACGCGCCCTCGGGCTCCGGGCACAGGACGCCGTCGATCTCGTTCAGCATCCGCACGATCGTGCGACGGCGCCGGTCGAAGGCCTCACGCATCGCGTCGACGGCCGTCAGGTCGCCGGAGACGGCGGCGAGGGCGGCGGCCTGGGCGACGTTGGAGACGTTCGACGTGGCGTGCGACTGGAGGTTGGTCGCCGCCTTCACCACGTCCTTCGGGCCGATGATCCACCCGACCCGCCAGCCGGTCATGGCGTACGTCTTGGCGACGCCGTTGACCACGACGCACTTGTCCCGCAGCTCGGGCAGCAGGGCGGGCAGGGACGTGCTGTGTCGATCTGCGCCGCCGCGCGTGGCTGCGTCTCCGTAGACGAGGTGTTCGTAGATCTCGTCCGTCATGACCCACAGGCCGTGCTCCAGGGCCCAGCGGCCGATGGCCTCCGCGTCCTCGCGGCTGTAGACGGCGCCGGTCGGGTTCGACGGCGACACGAAGAGGACGACCTTGGTCTTCTCCGTGCGCGCGGCCTCCAGCTGCTCCACGGAGACGCGGTAGCCGGTGGTCTCGTCGGCGACGACCTCGACCGGGACACCGCCGGCGAGGCGGATCGACTCGGGGTACGTCGTCCAGTACGGCGCCGGGACGACGACCTCGTCGCCCGGGTCGAGGATCGCGGCGAAGGCCTCGTAGATCGCCTGCTTGCCGCCGTTGGTCACCAGGATCTCGGAGACCTCGGGCTCGTACCCGGAGTCGCGCAGCGTCTTCGCGGCGATCGCGGCCTTCAGCTCGGGCAGGCCGCCCGCGGGCGTGTAGCGGTGGAACCTCGGGTTCTTGCAGGCCTCGACGGCGGCCTCGACGATGTAGTCCGGGGTCGGGAAGTCCGGCTCGCCCGCGCCGAAACCGATCACCGGGCGCCCGGCGGCCTTGAGGGCCTTGGCCTTGGCGTCGACGGCGAGGGTCGCGGACTCGGAGATCGCGCCGACTCGGGCGGAGACCCGGCGCTCGGTAGGAGGAGTGACAGCGCTCATGCGCCCATCGTTCCAGACCCCGAACGCCCCCGGCACACGGGTTTGCAGGACCGCGGGACCGAGCATTGATCATCTCGGGCCCCATCCTGTTCGACGGGGCGGCCAGGACCACGTACACTCACTCGTCGTTGGCCCTCAACGGCCGCTCCTTCCAAACGCACTCGGTGCACATGGTCGGATGCTGTAGGTTGGGGGAAATCAAAGGGTCGTAGCTCAATTGGTAGAGCACTGGTCTCCAAAACCAGCGGTTGGGGGTTCAAGTCCCTCCGGCCCTGCTACACACACCTTCGCCAGGATGTGTGCGCATGTACGTACTGCAATGCACCGCCGTGCGGCTCAACCGGGCGCGGCACGGCCACGACCCGGAATCAGGTGAGACGAGTGACGGACGCCGTGGGCTCCATCGACATGCCTGATGCCCAGGACGAGGCGCCGGACAAGAAGAAGGCGCGCAAGGGCGGCAAGCGCGGCAAGAAGGGCCCGTTCGGCCGGCTGGCGCTCTTCTACCGGCAGATCGTCGCCGAACTCCGCAAGGTCGTCTGGCCGACGCGCAGCCAGCTCACGACGTACACCACGGTCGTGATCATCTTCGTCGTCATCATGATCGGTCTCGTGACCGTGATTGACTACGGCTTCAGCAACCTCATCAAGTACGTCTTCGGCTAGGCCGAAAGCGAAGGGCGCCGTGCCAGGCGCCCCTTTCGCGCGTTCCACCCCTATGTATCCAGGAAGAAGCAGCCACCGTGTCTGACCCGAACCTGAACGACGCCAGCGAGTCGGCGGAGTCCGTGGAGGACCAGCTCGACATCGTCGAGGCGGCGGACGCCGAGGAGCCGGACCAGGCCGAGGCTGCGGACGTCGCCGCGGGCGAGCCCGCCGAGGAGGCGGCGCTGCACGTGGAGTCCGACGAGGAGGCCGCCGCCGGTGGCGCCCTCGTCGCCGAGACCGACGAGGACGCCGAAGCGGCCGAGGCCGTCGAGGACGAGGCCCCGGCCGAGGAGGCCGAGCCCGTCGACCCGATCGCGGCCCTGCGCGACGAACTGCGCGGCCTGCCCGGCGAGTGGTACGTCATCCACACCTACGCCGGTTACGAGAACCGCGTGAAGACCAACCTCGAGCAGCGCGCCGTGTCGCTGAACGTCGAGGACTTCATCTTCCAGGCCGAGGTGCCGCAGGAAGAGGTCGCGCAGATCAAGAACGGCGAGCGCAAGACCATCCGTCAGAACAAGCTCCCCGGGTACGTCCTGGTGCGCATGGACCTGACGAACGAGTCCTGGGGCGTCGTCCGCAACACCCCCGGCGTCACCGGCTTCGTGGGCAACGCCTACGACCCGTACCCGCTGACCCTGGACGAGATCGTCAAGATGCTCGCCCCCGAGGCCGAGGAGAAGGCCGCCCGCGAGGCCGCCGAGGCCGAGGGCAAGCCGGCGCCGGCCCGCAAGGTCGAGGTCCAGGTCCTGGACTTCGAGGTGGGCGACTCGGTCACCGTCACCGACGGCCCGTTCGCCACGCTGCAGGCCACGATCAACGAGATCAACGCCGACTCGAAGAAGGTCAAGGGCCTCGTCGAGATCTTCGGCCGCGAGACCCCGGTCGAGCTGAGCTTCGACCAGATCCAGAAGAACTGACGCAGCAGGATCTCCGAGCAGAGCCCCTGGACCGCGGGAAACCGCAGCTCAGGGGCTTTGTCGTAGCCGAGTGCAGCGAATGTGTGCTGCGCCACAACCATCCGGGGCCCCGGGCTGTCTCACTGGTAGACGGAAACACCCGGTCCCTTCCTCCATGACACTTCAGCACGCTTATGGAGATCCTTGTCACTAAGCGTGGCGATTTGTGGTGCTCTGTTGCGATACGGGAGCGGGCTCACTCACCGACGAGCAAGGGGGACCACCTGATGCGTGCCCGCAAGACCGCGATAGCTGCCTCTGCCTGCGCCTTCGTCCTGTTCGGTGCCGGCTCCGCCCTCGCGGGAACCGGCCCCGCGCCCGCGCCCGACGCCAGAAAGGCGGCCCCGCAGTCGACCGCCCCCTCGGCCGAGGGCAACCCCAGAAGCCTCGGGGCGCGGGCCGCGGGGGTCTGTTCCGACGCCTACCAGATCGGGGCCACGGCCTACATCGACCGGGGCGGCGCCCATGCCGCGTCGGTGAAGCAGTTCTACTCGCCGCGGTGCAAGGCGAACTACGGCTACGTCTGGGTGTGGCAGAGCTTCCGCGACAAGATCAAGGACTACGACGTCAGCACCGGCGTGTACAGCTACGCGCGGGACGAGGTCGTCGGCGAGGACTGGTGGAACAGGACCAACGACCAGGAGTTCTGGTCGGGGCCCGCCAAGACGGCGGACGAGTGCACCGCGGCCGTCGGTCGGCTGCGTGCGCCCGGTGACGCGCTCACGGGCCAGGCGATGACGTCCAAGCGCTGCTGACGGCCGCCCGGCGCCGCCGGCATCCGTCCAGGCGGTGCCGGCGTCCGCCCCCGGACCGCCGCGGGCCCCGGCTCTTGGGAGGCCGGGGCCCGCGGCCTGTGCTGATATCGGTTTGGGCCCCGCCGAGATACCCGTTATCGTAGTGCGGTATGCCTCCATCCGAATGATCGCGACTATCGACGACGATCATCGCCATGGATGGGGCTCAACACTCTCACTAGGACCCGGAGAGAGCTATGCCTCCCAAGAAGAAGAAGGTCACGGGGCTTATCAAGCTCCAGATCCAGGCCGGCGCAGCCAACCCGGCCCCGCCGGTCGGCCCCGCGCTGGGCCAGCACGGCGTGAACATCATGGAGTTCTGCAAGGCGTACAACGCCGCGACCGAGTCGCAGCGTGGCTGGGTGATCCCGGTGGAGATCACGGTCTACGAGGACCGTTCCTTCACCTTCATCACCAAGACGCCGCCGGCCGCCAAGATGATCCTCAAGGCCGCGGGCGTGGAGAAGGGCTCCGGCGAGCCGCACAAGACCAAGGTCGCCAAGATCACCGAGGCGCAGGTCCGCGAGATCGCCACCACCAAGATGCCCGACCTCAACGCGAACGACCTGGACGCCGCGTCGAAGATCATCGCCGGCACCGCCCGTTCCATGGGCATCACGGTCGAGGGCTGATCCCAGCCCCCGACGGAGCCGCGCAGTCGGCACCGTGACCTGAAGTGGCAGGGCCAGGCGCTGGTCCGGACCACGAACTCCCAACCTGAACCTCAGGAGTAGAAGTGAAGCGCAGCAAGACTCTCCGCGCTGCGGACGCCAAGATCGACCGGGAGAAGCTGTACGCCCCGCTCGAGGCCGTCCGTCTCGCCAAGGAGACCTCCGCGACCAAGTTCGACGGCACCGTCGAGGTCGCCTTCCGCCTGGGTGTCGACCCGCGCAAGGCCGACCAGATGGTCCGTGGCACCGTGAACCTCCCGCACGGCACCGGCAAGACCGCCCGGGTCCTGGTCTTCGCGACCGGTGACCGTGCTGCGGCCGCGGAAGCCGCTGGAGCCGACATCGTCGGCGCCGACGAGCTGATCGACGAGGTCGCGAAGGGCCGCCTGGACTTCGACGCCGTCGTCGCCACCCCGGACCTCATGGGCAAGGTCGGCCGCCTCGGCCGCGTGCTCGGTCCGCGTGGTCTGATGCCGAACCCGAAGACCGGCACCGTCACCCCCGACGTCGTGAAGGCTGTCAACGACATCAAGGGCGGCAAGATCGAGTTCCGCGTCGACAAGCACTCGAACCTGCACTTCATCATCGGCAAGGTGTCCTTCGACGACACCAAGCTGGTGGAGAACTACGCCGCGGCCCTGGAGGAAGTCCTCCGTCTGAAGCCGTCGGCCGCGAAGGGCCGGTACATCAAGAAGGCCGCCATCACCACCACGATGGGCCCCGGCATTCCGCTGGACTCCAACCGCACCCGCAACCTCCTCGTCGAGGAGGACCCGGCCGCCGTCTGACCGACGCCGGCCGCGCCTGGCGCGATGTGACGGGTCCCGCAACCATTCAGGGTGCGGGGCCCGTCCCGTTTTTCGGGTAGATGCTCGAAGATACGGAAGAGCTGTGCGCGTACGGGGTTGTCGATACGCGGGACACGCGGGATACGCGCGATACGCGGACGAGCCGACACCTCGGGGTGCCGGCTCGCACGGACGCAAGGGGTGGGACGACATGAACGGCACGACTGTGCGACGCATGGCGCTGGCTGTCGCAGCCGCGACGGCCCTGGCCGGGGGAGTGACGGCCTGCGGCTCGTCGGACGACTCCGGCGGCTCCAAGGGCTCCGGAGACGGCAAGGGAAGCCTGAACGCCGATCCGATAGCCGCGCTGCGCACCATCCAGAACACCACCGACAAGGCGGACTCCGCCAAGGTGCAGTCCGAGACCACCATGGGCTCCGTGATGTCCATGAAGGCCGACGGTGCCCTCGGCTGGGCCGACGGCCTCTCCGGCACCATGACCATCACGTACACCGGCGGCCAGATGGCCGAGACGATGCGCCAGGCCGGCAGCACCACCATGCAGGCCCGCTATCTGCCCGATGCCTACTACGCGAAGATGGGCGACCAGTTCGCCGCCCAGGCGGGCGGCAAGCACTGGGTGAAGTACGCGTACGACGACCTGGAGCGGATCGGCGGCGGCTCGGGCGCGTACATGAAGGACGCGATGCAGAACAGCACGCCGCAGCAGTCGGTGAAGATGCTGCTCGCCTCCGGGGACGTGAAGAAGGTCGGCGAGGAGAAGGTGCGGGGCGTGAACACCACGCACTACTCCGGTACCGTCGACGTCGCCAAGCTCGCGGAGCGCAGCTCGGGCCTCAGCACCTCCCAACTCGCCGACATGAAGAAGCAGTTGGAGCAGGCCGGGGTCACCACCGAGACCATCGACATCTGGGTCGACGACGAGAACCTGCTCGTGAAGAAGACCGAGCGCGGCGAGATGAAGACCGGCACGCTCTCCGCCACCGCGTACTACAGCGACTACGGCACCGAGATCTCCGCCGAGGAGCCGCCCGCCGACGACACCGCGGACTTCCGGGACCTCATGAACCGCCAGCCTGGCGGCTCTGGCACCGGCAGCTGAGGCTCGCGCCCCGCAAGGGGCGCGGGGAACTGCGCGGCCAGCCACGAAGAAGCCGCAGACGCGTCTGCACAGTTGCTCGGCAGACGCGTCTGCGGCTTTTCGCGCGCTGAGCGCGCAGTTCCCCGCGCCCCTGACGGGGGCTTCGTGTCGAGAGGGGACGCCCGCCTTCGGGTAATGTCAGCGCACCGCAAGAAGTCGATCAAATGTTCCTAGGGGTGGGGTCATGAGCATTTCCGTACGTACGGGACACAAGAGAACCGCAGGCGCCGCGCTGGCCGCCCTGCTGCTCGCCGGGGGAGCCGTCGCCTGTGGGTCGGAGAAGTCCGACAAGGCAGGCGGCGACATGGAGCCCGCGGCGGCCGTGAAGAAGGCCGCGGCCAACAGCGAGGACCTGACCTCGTTCACCTTCCGTATGAAGGGCAGCGTCCCGGGGGACGGCAAGGTCCAGGCCGAGGCGGCGATGAGCACCGAGCCGCTCGCCATGAGCATGAAGATGAGCGCGCCCTCGCAGGGCCCGGCGCAGACGGAGATCCGCCTCGTCGACGGCGCCATCTACCTGGGCGGCGGCAAGGAGGCCGCCAAGGAGATGGACGGCAAGCGCTGGGTCAAGTTCGCCAACACCAACGCCAAGGGCGCCGACAAGCGGGACGGCAACTCGCTCTCCGCGCAGGCCGACAACAACCCGGCGGACCAGTCCACGCTCCTGACCGGCTCCGACGACCTGGAGAAGGTCGGCACCGAGAAGATCGAGGGCGTCGAGACCACCCACTACAAGGGCACGGTCTCGCTGGACCGGATGCGCGAGCTGCTCAAGGACGAGGACGCGGCCACCAAGAAGCGCCGCGAGAAGAGCCTCAAGGAGTACGAGGACATGGGCCTCGACAAGCTCACGATGGACATGTGGATCGACGGCGAGGACCACACCAGGCAGTTCCGCGCCCAGGGCAAGGGCGACAAGGGCCCCCTCGACATGACCATCACGTTCCTCGACTACAACAAGCCGGTGAAGGTCGCCGCGCCGCCGAAGAACGAGGTCATGGACCTCGCGGCGGAGATGGAGAAGGCCGGCGGCTGACCCGATTTGCCTGTCGCGACCGCGTTCGCGTACTCTTCCACAGAAGCCAAAGACCGCTGGTCGTTGCCGTGCACTCGTCAGAGGGTGCGGTGGCCGAAGGATCCGCTGAAGCTGCGGACGACCCGCGTAGGTGACTGTGGAAGTGCTCCCGGACGACTGTGTCGTCAGGTCGAGCTCACGCCCCGTGCGCCTGCGCCGGGGCGTTTCGTTTTGTGCAGAACCCCTTCCCTGTGTGCCTGATTCAGGCGGTCCGGCAGTACGCGGCTGATCGCAGGGTCAGTCGAGGATCATCACCCCGGAAGGAGGCCGAGGCTCATGGCGACGTCCGACAAGGTCGCAGCCGTCGAGGAGATCGCGCAGAAGCTGCGCGACTCCAACGCTGCTGTTGTCACTTCTTACACCGGACTGTCCGTGGCGCAGCTCAAGGAGCTTCGCCGTTCTCTCGGCGAGAACGCTCAGTACCGTGTGGTGAAGAACACGCTGACCAAGATCGCGGCCAACGAGGCCGGGATCCAGCTGGACGAGCACCTCAAGGGCTCGACCGCTGTTGCCTTCGTGACCGGTGACCCGGTCACGGCGGCGAAGGGTCTTCGTGACTTCGCCAAGGACAACCCCGCTCTCGTCATCAAGGGCGGTGTCCTTGACGGCAAGGCGCTGTCCGCCGACGAGATCAAGAAGCTTGCGGACCTCGAGTCCCGCGAGGTTCTGCTCGCCAAGCTGGCGGGTGCCATGAAGGGCAAGCAGACTCAGGCTGCTCAGGTCTTCCAGGCGCTCCCCTCGAAGCTCGTCCGCACCGTGGACGCGCTCCGTGCCAAGCAGGACGAGCAGGGCGGTGCCGAGTAATTCGGCTCGCACAATGACCGCCGCCTGAGGCGACGGTCGTAGCGGGCCCTTTGTACGCCCGCCTCTCATGTACATCCGGCACCAGCCGAATTAGTGGAAGGACCGCCATCATGGCGAAGCTCAGCCAGGAAGACCTGCTCGCCCAGTTCGAGGAGATGACCCTCCTCGAGCTCTCCGGCTTCGTGAAGGCCTTCGAGGAGAAGTTCGACGTCACCGCCGCCGCGGCCGTCGCCGTTGCCGCCCCCGGCGCCCCCGGCGCCCCGGCCGAGGCCGCCGAGGAGCAGGACGAGTTCGACGTCATCCTCACCGGCGCCGGCGACAAGAAGATCCAGGTCATCAAGGTCGTGCGCGAGCTGACCTCCCTGGGTCTGAAGGAGGCCAAGGACCTCGTCGACGGCACCCCGAAGCCGGTCCTCGAGAAGGTCGCCAAGGACGCCGCGGAGAAGGCCGCCGAGGCCCTCAAGGGCGCCGGCGCCTCCGTCGAGGTCAAGTAAGACCTTGCCGGGAGTCCTGTGACTCCTCGGGCTCCGGGGCCCCCTCGCGGGTCCCGGCGGCCCTGCGCCGCACGGCGTGAGAAATTGCGCTGTAACGCATACGCACTGAAGGGCGATCACCCAGTTGGGTGGTCGCCCTTCGGCGTTGCCGTGACGGCTGCCTTGCACTGTCGGCACCGGCGAGTATGGTGATCTTCGTTGTGCCTCCGGACGGCCCCCGGCGGCTCCCGATCCGGAGCCTGTCGGGGCATGGGGGGCCTTGACGAACCGCACGCAGCGCGCAATTCTCAGGACGCGTCGTCACAACGATCCGGATCCGAGGCATGGATCGGCGGCGAAGAGGGCAGTATCGATGTGCATCGAGGGCGCGGCTTGCAGCAGGGGTTGAGAACAACGAGGGTCTTCAAAAACCCGCACTGGACATCAGTGGGCCGAGTGGCTACACTGACCCTTTGCGCTGCCTGTTAGCTGCCTCCTGCCCGTCACCAGGGGCATGCCCTCGCTTGAGCACTGTGGACAGAACCGGCCCTGACCTGGCCCTCTTCGGCTGAATCAGGGAACGCCTCCCGCTGTGTCCAGCTTGGGACCGGTACGCGCGTAGTGAGTCCGAGCCCTCGGAAGGACCCCCTCTTGGCCGCCTCGCGCACTGCCTCGACCGCGAATACGAACAACGGCGCAAGCACCGCCCCGCTGCGCATCTCCTTTGCAAAGATCAAGGAGCCCCTCGAGGTTCCGAACCTTCTTGCGCTGCAGACCGAGAGCTTTGACTGGCTGCTCGGCAACGACGCGTGGAAGGCTCGTGTCGAGTCGGCTCTGGAAAGTGGACAGGACGTCCCCACCAAGTCCGGTCTGGAGGAGATCTTCGAGGAGATCTCCCCGATCGAGGACTTCTCCGGGTCGATGTCGCTGACCTTCCGCGACCACCGCTTCGAGCCTCCGAAGAACTCGATCGACGAGTGCAAGGAGCGCGACTTCACCTTCGCCGCCCCGCTCTTCGTCACCGCCGAGTTCACCAACAACGAGACCGGTGAGATCAAGTCTCAGACGGTCTTCATGGGCGACTTCCCGCTCATGACGAACAAGGGCACGTTCGTCATCAACGGCACCGAGCGTGTCGTGGTGTCGCAGCTGGTCCGTTCGCCCGGTGTCTACTTCGACTCCTCCATCGACAAGACGTCCGACAAGGACATCTTCTCCGCCAAGATCATCCCGTCCCGGGGTGCCTGGCTGGAGATGGAGATCGACAAGCGCGACATGGTCGGTGTCCGCATCGACCGCAAGCGCAAGCAGTCGGTCACCGTGCTCCTGAAGGCTCTCGGCTGGACCACCGAGCAGATCCTCGAGGAGTTCGGCGAGTACGAGTCCATGCGCGCCACCCTGGAGAAGGACCACACCCAGGGCCAGGACGACGCGCTGCTCGACATCTACCGCAAGCTGCGTCCGGGCGAGCCGCCGACCCGTGAGGCCGCTCAGACGCTGCTCGAGAACCTCTACTTCAACCCCAAGCGCTACGACCTCGCGAAGGTCGGCCGCTACAAGGTCAACAAGAAGCTGGGTGCGGACGCGCCGCTCGACGCGGGCGTCCTGACGGTCGAGGACATCATCGCCTCGATCAAGTACCTGGTGAAGCTGCACGCCGGTGAGACCGAGACCGTGGGCGACAGCGGCGTGGACATCGTCGTCGAGACCGACGACATCGACCACTTCGGCAACCGCCGTCTGCGCAACGTCGGCGAGCTCATCCAGAACCAGGTCCGCACGGGTCTGGCGCGGATGGAGCGCGTCGTGCGCGAGCGCATGACGACCCAGGACGTCGAGGCGATCACCCCGCAGACCCTGATCAACATCCGCCCGGTCGTGGCGTCGATCAAGGAGTTCTTCGGCACCTCGCAGCTGTCGCAGTTCATGGACCAGAACAACCCGCTGTCGGGTCTGACGCACAAGCGTCGTCTCTCGGCGCTGGGTCCCGGTGGTCTCTCGCGTGAGCGGGCGGGCTTCGAGGTCCGAGACGTGCACCCGTCCCACTACGGCCGCATGTGCCCGATCGAGACCCCCGAAGGCCCGAACATCGGTCTGATCGGTTCGCTCGCCTCCTACGGCCGCGTCAACGCGTTCGGCTTCGTCGAGACGCCGTACCGCAAGGTCGTCGAGGGCGTCGTCACCGACGAGGTGGACTACCTCACGGCCGACGAAGAGGACCGATTCGTCATCGCGCAGGCCAACGCGCCGCTGACCGACGAGCTCCGCTTCGAGGAGTCCCGCGTCCTGGTCCGCCGCCGCGGCGGCGAGGTCGACTACGTCCCCGGTGACGACGTCGACTACATGGACGTCTCGCCGCGCCAGATGGTGTCGGTCGCGACCGCGATGATCCCCTTCCTGGAGCACGACGACGCCAACCGCGCGCTCATGGGCGCGAACATGATGCGTCAGGCCGTGCCGCTGATCACCGCCGAGGCCCCCCTCGTCGGCACCGGCATGGAGTACCGCTGCGCGGTCGACGCCGGTGACGTGATCAAGGCCGAGAAGGCCGGCGTGGTCCAGGAGGTCTCCGCGGACTACGTCACGGTCACCAACGACGACGGCACGTACACCACGTACCGCGTCGCCAAGTTCTCCCGCTCCAACCAGGGCACCTCGGTGAACCAGAAGGTTGTGGTGGAAGAGGGTGCCCGCGTCATCGAGGGCCAGGTCCTCGCCGACGGTCCGGCCACCGAAGAGGGCGAGATGGCCCTCGGCAAGAACCTCCTCGTGGCGTTCATGCCGTGGGAGGGCCACAACTACGAGGACGCGATCATCCTGTCGCAGCGCCTCGTGCAGGACGACGTCCTCTCCTCGATCCACATCGAGGAGCACGAGGTCGACGCCCGTGACACCAAGCTGGGCCCCGAGGAGATCACCCGGGACATCCCGAACGTCTCCGAGGAGGTCCTCGCCGACCTCGACGAGCGCGGCATCATCCGGATCGGTGCCGAGGTCGTCGCCGGCGACATCCTCGTCGGCAAGGTCACGCCCAAGGGCGAGACCGAGCTGACGCCGGAGGAGCGCCTGCTGCGCGCGATCTTCGGTGAGAAGGCCCGCGAGGTCCGTGACACCTCCCTGAAGGTCCCGCACGGCGAGATCGGCAAGGTCATCGGTGTCCGTGTCTTCGACCGCGAGGAGGGCGACGAGCTTCCCCCCGGTGTGAACCAGCTGGTGCGCGTGTACGTGGCGCAGAAGCGCAAGATCACCGACGGTGACAAGCTCGCCGGACGCCACGGCAACAAGGGCGTCATCTCCAAGATCCTGCCGATCGAGGACATGCCGTTCCTGGAGGACGGCACCCCGGTCGACATCATCCTGAACCCCCTGGGTGTCCCGTCCCGAATGAACCCGGGACAGGTCCTGGAGATCCACCTCGGCTGGCTCGCCAGCCGCGGCTGGGACGTCTCCGGTCTCGGTGACGAGTGGGCGCAGCGCCTCCAGGCCATCGGCGCCGACTCGGTCAAGCCCGGCACGAACGTCGCGACGCCCGTCTTCGACGGCGCCCGCGAGGACGAGCTGGCCGGTCTGCTGCAGCACACCATCCCGAACCGCGACGGCGAGCGCATGGTGCTCCCGTCCGGCAAGGCGCGCCTGTTCGACGGCCGCTCCGGTGAGCCGTTCCCGGACCCGATCTCGGTCGGGTACATGTACATCCTCAAGCTGCACCACCTGGTCGACGACAAGCTGCACGCCCGGTCGACCGGCCCGTACTCGATGATCACCCAGCAGCCGCTGGGTGGTAAGGCTCAGTTCGGTGGCCAGCGCTTCGGCGAGATGGAGGTGTGGGCGCTGGAGGCTTATGGCGCCGCGTACGCCCTCCAGGAGCTGCTGACGATCAAGTCCGACGACGTGACCGGCCGCGTGAAGGTCTACGAGGCCATCGTCAAGGGCGAGAACATCCCCGAGCCCGGCATCCCCGAGTCCTTCAAGGTGCTCATCAAGGAAATGCAGTCGCTCTGCCTCAACGTGGAGGTGCTGTCCTCGGACGGCATGTCCATCGAGATGCGCGACACCGACGAGGATGTCTTCCGCGCTGCGGAGGAGCTCGGTATCGACCTGTCCCGGCGCGAGCCGAGCAGCGTCGAAGAGGTCTGACGGGTCCGGCCGGGACCTCACTCGTGAGGTCCCGGCCTAGCCCCGGACCCGTACAGACCATGATGAAGCGCCTTATTACTCGCTAACGCGAGGGGCACAACCCCGAAAGAGGGATTGACGACAAAGTGCTCGACGTCAACTTCTTCGACGAGCTGCGGATCGGCCTTGCCACCGCGGACGACATCCGACAGTGGTCCCACGGCGAGGTCAAGAAGCCGGAGACCATCAACTACCGCACCCTGAAGCCCGAGAAGGACGGACTCTTCTGCGAGAAGATCTTCGGTCCGACCCGGGACTGGGAGTGCTACTGCGGCAAGTACAAGCGTGTCCGCTTCAAGGGCATCATCTGTGAGCGCTGCGGCGTCGAGGTCACTCGCGCCAAGGTGCGCCGTGAGCGGATGGGCCACATCGAGCTGGCCGCGCCCGTCACGCACATCTGGTACTTCAAGGGCGTCCCGTCGCGCCTCGGCTACCTCCTCGACCTCGCGCCGAAGGACCTCGAAAAGGTCATCTACTTCGCCGCGTACATGATCACGTTCGTGGACGAGGAGCGCCGCACCCGCGACCTGCCCTCCCTGGAGGCGCATGTCTCCGTGGAGCGCCAGCAGATCGAGAACCGCCGCGACGCCGACCTCGAAGGCCGCGCCAAGAAGCTCGAGACCGACCTGGCCGAGCTGGAGGCCGAGGGCGCCAAGGCCGATGTGCGCCGCAAGGTGCGCGAGGGGGCCGAGCGTGAGATGAAGCAGCTGCGCGACCGTGCGCAGCGCGAGATCGACCGTCTCGACGAGGTGTGGAACCGCTTCAAGAACCTCAAGGTCCAGGACCTGGAGGGCGACGAGCTGCTCTACCGCGAGCTGCGTGACCGCTTCGGCACGTACTTCGACGGCTCGATGGGTGCCGCGGCGCTCCAGAAGCGCCTGGAGTCCTTCGACCTCGACGAGGAGGCCGAGCGTCTCCGCGAGATCATCCGCACCGGCAAGGGCCAGAAGAAGACCCGTGCGCTCAAGCGCCTCAAGGTCGTCTCCGCGTTCCTGCAGACGTCCAACAGCCCCAAGGGCATGGTGCTCGACTGCGTGCCGGTCATCCCGCCGGACCTGCGTCCGATGGTGCAGCTGGACGGTGGCCGCTTCGCGACCTCCGACCTGAACGACCTGTACCGCCGCGTCATCAACCGCAACAACCGCCTGAAGCGGCTTCTCGACCTCGGCGCGCCCGAGATCATCGTGAACAACGAGAAGCGCATGCTCCAGGAGGCCGTCGACGCGCTCTTCGACAACGGCCGCCGCGGCCGCCCGGTCACGGGCCCCGGCAACCGTCCGCTGAAGTCGCTGTCCGACATGCTCAAGGGCAAGCAGGGCCGCTTCCGTCAGAACCTCCTCGGCAAGCGTGTGGACTACTCCGCGCGTTCCGTGATCGTCGTCGGCCCGCAGCTCAAGCTGCACCAGTGCGGTCTGCCGAAGGCCATGGCCCTGGAGCTCTTCAAGCCGTTCGTGATGAAGCGCCTGGTCGACCTGAACCACGCGCAGAACATCAAGTCGGCCAAGCGGATGGTCGAGCGCGGCCGCACGGTCGTGTACGACGTCCTCGAAGAGGTCATCGCCGAGCACCCGGTCCTCCTGAACCGTGCGCCGACGCTGCACCGCCTCGGCATCCAGGCCTTCGAGCCGCAGCTGGTCGAGGGCAAGGCCATCCAGATCCACCCGCTCGTCTGCACCGCGTTCAACGCGGACTTCGACGGTGACCAGATGGCCGTCCACCTGCCGCTCTCCGCGGAGGCGCAGGCCGAGGCCCGCATCCTGATGCTGTCCTCGAACAACATCCTCAAGCCCGCCGACGGCCGTCCGGTGACGATGCCGACGCAGGACATGGTCCTGGGTCTGTTCTTCCTCACCACGGACGAGGAGGAGCGCGAGGTCATCGGTGAGGGCCGGTCCTTCGGCTCCACGGCCGAGGCGATCATGGCGTTCGACGCCAAGGAGCTCTCGCTCCAGGCGAAGGTCGACATCCGCTTCCCGGTGGGCACCTTCCCGCCCCGCGGCTGGACCCCGCCGGTCACCGAGGACGGCGACGACCTCAGCGGCGAGCGGGCCTACCAGCAGGGCGACAGCTTCCGGCTGCGCACGACCCTGGGCCGCGCGCTCTTCAACGAGCTGCTGCCCGAGGACTACCCGTTCGTCGACTACTCGGTGGGCAAGAAGCAGCTCTCCGAGATCGTCAACGACCTGGCCGAGCGCTACCCCAAGGTCATCGTGGCGGCGACGCTCGACAACCTGAAGGCGGCGGGCTTCTACTGGGCGACCCGTTCCGGTGTCACCGTGGCCATCTCCGACGTCGTGGTCCCCGAGGCCAAGAAGGCGATCGTCGCGGGCTACGAGGCGCAGGACGAGAAGGTCCAGAAGCAGTACGAGCGCGGTCTGATCACCAAGGAAGAGCGCACGCAGGAGCTCATCGCGATCTGGACCAAGGCGACCAACGAGGTCGCCGAGGCGATGAACGCGAACTTCCCCAAGACCAACCCCATCTTCATGATGGTTGACTCGGGTGCCCGAGGAAACATGATGCAGATGCGGCAGATCGCCGGTATGCGTGGTCTGGTGTCGAACGCGAAGAACGAGACCATCCCGCGTCCGATTAAGGCGTCCTTCCGTGAAGGCCTGTCCGTCCTTGAGTACTTCATCTCCACGCACGGTGCCCGTAAGGGTCTGGCGGACACGGCTCTGCGTACCGCCGACTCCGGTTACCTCACCCGTCGTCTGGTCGACGTCTCCCAGGACGTCATCATTCGCGAGGAGGACTGCGGCACCGAGCGCGGCCTGAAGCTGAAGATCGCGATCCGCGGCGAGGACGGCGTGCTCCGCAAGACGGAGAACGTCGAGACGTCGGTGTACGCCCGCATGCTCGCCGAGGACGTCGTCATCGACGGCAAGGTCATCGCGCCGGCCAACGTCGACCTCGGTGACGTGCTCATCGACGCCCTGGTCGCCAACGGCGTCGAGGAGGTCAAGACCCGCTCGGTCCTGACCTGCGAGTCGGCGGTCGGCACCTGTGCCTTCTGCTACGGCCGTTCGCTGGCCACCGGCAAGCTGGTCGACATCGGTGAGGCGGTCGGCATCATCGCCGCCCAGTCCATCGGTGAGCCCGGTACCCAGCTGACGATGCGTACCTTCCACACCGGTGGTGTGGCCGGTGACGACATCACCCAGGGTCTGCCCCGAGTCGTCGAGCTCTTCGAAGCCCGTACGCCGAAGGGTGTCGCCCCGATCTCCGAGGCCGCGGGCCGGGTCCGCATCGAGGAGACCGAGAAGACCAAGAAGCTCGTCGTCACCCCGGACGACGGCAGCGACGAGACGGCGTTCCCGATCTCGAAGCGTGCCCGTCTCCTGGTCGGCGAGGGCGACCACGTCGAGGTGGGCCAGAAGCTCACCGTGGGTGCCACCAACCCGCACGACGTGCTCCGGATCCTCGGCCAGCGCGCCGTCCAGGTCCACCTGGTCGGAGAGGTCCAGAAGGTCTACAACTCGCAGGGCGTGTCGATCCACGACAAGCACATCGAGATCATCATCCGGCAGATGCTGCGCCGCGTGACGATCATCGAGTCCGGCGACGCGGAGCTGCTTCCGGGCGAGCTCGTCGAGCGCTCGAAGTTCGAGACCGAGAACCGTCGGGTCGTGACGGAGGGTGGCCACCCGGCCTCCGGCCGTCCGCAGCTGATGGGTATCACCAAGGCCTCGCTGGCGACGGAATCCTGGCTGTCGGCCGCCTCCTTCCAGGAGACGACCCGAGTCCTGACGGACGCGGCGATCAACGCCAAGTCCGACAGCCTCATCGGCCTCAAGGAGAACGTCATCATCGGTAAGCTCATCCCGGCCGGTACGGGTCTGTCCCGCTACCGCAACATCCGGGTCGAGCCGACCGAGGAGGCCAAGGCCGCGATGTACTCGGCCGTCGGCTACGACGACATCGACTACTCGCCCTTCGGGACGGGTTCGGGTCAGGCCGTGCCGCTGGAGGACTACGACTACGGTCCGTACAACCAGTAGGCGCACGCGGCGCGCGCGCCGCACGCAGTGCACGCCCGCGGGGCGGTCGTCCGGCAGAGACCGGGTGGCCGCCCCGCGGCGCGTTGGCGCATGATGGTGAGCACAGCATCTTCTCGGGGGAGGCGCGTGTGTCGAATCCGTCGTGGCAGCCAGGTCCGTGGCCGCCGGGCCAGGGCTTGCCCGGACAGCCCGCACCGCCCGCGGCCGGCTGGGGCAGTCCCGGACAGCCGCCGATGCCCGCGGGCTGGGGCGGCCCGGGGCAGACCGCCGCCTGGGGCGGCCAGGGGCAGCCGTCGATGCTCGCCGCGAACTCCGACCGCGAACGCGCGGTCGACGTGCTGCGGGCGGGCTTCGCCGAGGGGCGCCTCCAGAAGGACGAGTACGAGCGCCGCGTGGGCCGCGCCTACCAGGCCCGCACGGTGGGCGAGCTGGCCCTGCTGGTCGCGGACCTCCCCCAGGGCCCCCTCGGCTTCCAGCAGCCCGCGCCGCAGCAGGTCCCCGCGACGTTCATGCCCGCGGCCCCCCCAAGCAACAGCAAGGCCGGCGCGTCGCTGGCCTGCGGCATCGCCACGTTCCTCACCATGGGCCTGACGTCCGTGCCCGCGGTCGTCCTCGGCCACATGGCCCGCTCGGAGATCCGCCGCACCCATGAGGGCGGGGACGGGATGGCGGTGGCGGGGCTGATTCTGGGGTGGCTGGCGATCGGGGGGTGGGCGTTGTTCTTGATGCTGGTGGTGGTGGCCTCCTCGGGCTGATACGGAGCCGGCTCGACCAGCGGGAGCGAGCTCGTCCGGAGATCGCGGACGAGGCCGCGGGCCGGTACGCACTAGCACGCGCGGCCCGGCGCCGCGACCCGGGGCGCCGGGCCGCGCCCGGCGTGTCCGGGCTCCGGGGTATTTGTTTTGACCGCAGCCAATGAGGTAGGTACGCTCAGACCTTGTGCCTGGGGTGTGCCTGGGCTCGTGTGCGTGTCCTCAACCGCACGGCGAGCCCGATCCGGCCGCCGCAATCTGCGTCCTCCCCGCCTTCGGCGGGAGTCTGCAGCATTCGACACACCCGACCGCGTGGGTCGGCAAAGTTCCAGGTTAGCTTTACTATTCGGCACACAGAAACCGGAGAAGTAGTGCCTACGATCCAGCAGCTGGTCCGTAAGGGCCGGCAGGACAAGGTCGAGAAGAACAAGACGCCCGCACTCGAGGGTTCCCCTCAGCGCCGTGGCGTCTGCACGCGTGTGTTCACGACCACCCCGAAGAAGCCGAACTCGGCCCTCCGTAAGGTCGCGCGTGTGCGTCTGACCTCCGGCATCGAGGTCACGGCCTACATTCCGGGTGAGGGACACAACCTGCAGGAGCACTCCATCGTGCTCGTGCGCGGCGGCCGTGTGAAGGACCTGCCGGGTGTTCGCTACAAGATCATCCGCGGTTCGCTCGACACCCAGGGTGTCAAGAACCGCAAGCAGGCCCGCAGCCGCTACGGCGCCAAGAAGGAGAAGTAAGAATGCCTCGTAAGGGCCCCGCCCCGAAGCGCCCGGTCATCATCGACCCGGTCTACGGCTCTCCTCTGGTGACCTCCCTCATCAACAAGGTGCTGCTGAACGGCAAGCGCTCCACCGCCGAGCGCATCGTCTACGGCGCCATGGAGGGTCTGCGTGAGAAGACGGGCAACGACCCGGTCATCACGCTGAAGCGCGCGCTCGAGAACATCAAGCCGACCCTCGAGGTCAAGTCCCGCCGCGTCGGTGGTGCGACCTACCAGGTGCCGATCGAGGTCAAGCCCGGTCGCGCCAACACGCTGGCCCTGCGCTGGCTGGTCGGTTACTCCCGCGCCCGTCGCGAGAAGACCATGACCGAGCGTCTGCTCAACGAGCTCCTCGACGCCTCCAACGGCCTCGGTGCCGCTGTGAAGAAGCGCGAGGACACCCACAAGATGGCCGAGTCCAACAAGGCCTTCGCGCACTACCGCTGGTAGTCGCTACCCCCATCGAGACCGAGAGAAGACTGAGCCGATATGGCTACCACTTCACTTGACCTGGCCAAGGTGCGCAACATCGGCATCATGGCCCACATCGACGCGGGCAAGACGACGACCACCGAGCGGATCCTGTTCTACACCGGTGTCTCGTACAAGATCGGTGAGGTCCACGACGGTGCCGCCACGATGGACTGGATGGAGCAGGAGCAGGAGCGTGGCATCACGATCACCTCTGCTGCCACCACCTGTCACTGGCCGCTGAACGACGTCGATCACACGATCAACATCATCGACACCCCGGGTCACGTCGACTTCACCGTCGAGGTGGAGCGTTCGCTCCGCGTGCTCGACGGTGCCGTGACGGTGTTCGACGGCGTCGCCGGTGTCGAGCCGCAGTCCGAGACCGTGTGGCGGCAGGCGGACCGCTACGGCGTCCCGCGTATCTGCTTCGTCAACAAGCTCGACCGCACCGGTGCCGAGTTCCACCGCTGCGTCGACATGATCGTCGACCGCCTCGGTGCGACCCCGATCGTCATGCAGCTGCCCATCGGCGCGGAGGCTGACTTCAAGGGCGTCGTCGACCTCGTCACGATGAAGGCCTTCGTCTGGTCCGCCGAGACCAAGATGGGCGAGGCCTACGACATCGTCGACATCCCGGAGACGCACACCGAGGCTGCCGAGGAGTACCGCGGCAAGCTCCTTGAGGCCGTCGCCGAGAACGACGAGCAGATGATGGAGCTGTACCTGGAGGGCCAGGAGCCCACCGAGGAGCAGCTGTACGCGGCCATCCGCCGCATCACCATCGCCTCCGGCAAGGGCGGGGACACCACGGTGACCCCGGTCTTCTGCGGCACCGCGTTCAAGAACAAGGGCGTCCAGCCCCTGCTCGACGCCGTCGTGCGCTACCTGCCCTCCCCTCTGGACGTCGAGGCCATCGAGGGCCACGACGTGAAGGACCCGGAGGAGGTCGTCAAGCGCAAGCCGTCCGACGACGAGCCGCTGTCGGCCCTCGCGTTCAAGATCGCGAGCGACCCGCACCTCGGCAAGCTCACCTTCGTCCGGATCTACTCCGGTCGCCTGGACTCCGGCACCGCGGTGCTGAACTCCGTCAAGGGCAAGAAGGAGCGCATCGGCAAGATCTACCGCATGCACGCGAACAAGCGTGAGGAGATCGAGTCGGTGGGCGCCGGTGACATCGTCGCCGTCATGGGTCTGAAGCAGACCACCACGGGCGAGACGCTCTGTGACGACAAGGCCCCGGTCATCCTGGAGTCCATGGACTTCCCGGCCCCGGTCATCCAGGTCGCCATCGAGCCGAAGTCCAAGGGCGACCAGGAGAAGCTGGGTGTCGCCATCCAGCGTCTCTCGGAGGAGGACCCCTCCTTCCAGGTCCACTCGGACGAGGAGACCGGCCAGACCATCATCGGTGGTATGGGCGAGCTTCACCTCGAGGTGCTCGTCGACCGCATGAAGCGCGAGTTCCGCGTCGAGGCGAACGTCGGCAAGCCGCAGGTCGCGTACCGCGAGACGATCCGCAAGGCCGTCGAGCGCGTGGACTACACCCACAAGAAGCAGACCGGTGGTACCGGTCAGTTCGCCAAGGTGCAGATCGCGATCGAGCCCATCGTCGACGGCGATGCCTCGTACGAGTTCGTGAACAAGGTCACCGGTGGCCGCATCCCCCGGGAGTACATCCCGTCGGTGGACGCGGGTGCGCAGGAGGCCATGCAGTTCGGCATCCTGGCCGGCTACGAGATGACGGGCGTCCGCGTCACGCTCATCGACGGCGCCTACCACGAGGTCGACTCCTCCGAGCTCGCCTTCAAGATCGCCGGTTCGCAGGCCTTCAAGGAGGCCGCGCGCAAGGCCAGCCCCGTGCTGCTCGAGCCGATGATGGCCGTCGAGGTCACCACGCCCGAGGACTACATGGGCGATGTCATCGGTGACATCAACTCCCGCCGTGGCCAGATCCAGGCCATGGAGGAGCGCAGCGGCGCCCGGGTCGTCAAGGGCCTGGTCCCGCTCTCGGAGATGTTCGGCTACGTCGGAGACCTCCGCAGCAAGACGTCGGGTCGCGCAAGCTACTCGATGCAGTTCGACTCCTACGCCGAGGTTCCGCGGAACGTCGCCGAGGAGATCATCGCGAAGGCCAAGGGCGAGTAACTCTTCCGAGTAGACGCTTTAGGCTTGACACCGTCGGCCGGGGCAAACCCCGCAACCCGTGAGGAATGCCCCGGCGGTCGGCACCCCAGCAAAGATCACCTGGCGCCGATGAAGTAAGGCGTACAGAACCACTCCACAGGAGGACCCCAGTGGCGAAGGCGAAGTTCGAGCGGACTAAGCCGCACGTCAACATCGGCACCATCGGTCACATCGACCACGGTAAGACGACCCTCACGGCCGCCATTACCAAGGTGCTGCACGACGCGTACCCCGACCTGAACGAGGCCTCGGCCTTCGACCAGATCGACAAGGCTCCCGAGGAGCGCCAGCGCGGTATCACGATCTCGATCGCGCACGTCGAGTACCAGACCGAGGCGCGCCACTACGCCCACGTCGACTGCCCCGGTCACGCGGACTACATCAAGAACATGATCACGGGTGCCGCGCAGATGGACGGCGCCATCCTCGTGGTCGCCGCCACCGACGGCCCGATGCCGCAGACCAAGGAGCACGTGCTCCTGGCCCGCCAGGTCGGCGTTCCGTACATCGTCGTCGCCCTGAACAAGGCCGACATGGTGGACGACGAGGAGATCCTGGAGCTCGTCGAGCTCGAGGTCCGTGAGCTCCTCTCCGAGTACGAGTTCCCGGGCGACGACGTCCCGGTCGTCAAGGTCTCGGCGCTCAAGGCGCTCGAGGGCGACGCCGAGTGGGGCAAGTCCGTCCTCGACCTGATGAAGGCCGTCGACGAGTCCATCCCGCAGCCCGAGCGTGACGTCGACAAGCCGTTCCTGATGCCGATCGAGGACGTCTTCACGATCACCGGTCGTGGCACCGTCGTCACCGGTCGTATCGAGCGTGGTGTCCTGAAGGTCAACGAGACCGTCGACATCATCGGCATCAAGACCGAGAAGACCACCACCACGGTCACCGGCATCGAGATGTTCCGCAAGCTGCTCGACGAGGGCCAGGCCGGTGAGAACGTCGGTCTGCTGCTCCGCGGCATCAAGCGCGAGGACGTCGAGCGCGGCCAGGTCATCATCAAGCCCGGTTCGGTCACCCCGCACACCGAGTTCGAGGCCCAGGCCTACATCCTGTCGAAGGACGAGGGTGGCCGTCACACCCCGTTCTTCAACAACTACCGCCCGCAGTTCTACTTCCGTACGACGGACGTGACCGGCGTCGTGACCCTCCCCGAGGGCACCGAGATGGTCATGCCGGGTGACAACACCGAGATGAAGGTGGAGCTCATCCAGCCCGTCGCCATGGAGGAGGGCCTGAAGTTCGCCATCCGTGAGGGTGGCCGGACCGTCGGCGCCGGCCAGGTCACCAAGATCAACAAGTAAGCTTCGCTTACTTGCTGGGCTTGTTGTTGCCTGGTAGCTCCTGCGAGCACTAGCTCTTACGAGCGCTGGCTCTTACGAGAGCTGAGAGGGCCCGTACGACTTCGGTCGTACGGGCCCTTTCGCGTGCGCGCTCGGCCGTTGCCCGCCCGGCCGTTACGACGTTCCCGCGTCGTAGCGGGGCAGCCCCTCGGTGGAGACGGTCCAGTCGGCGATGAGGGTGCGGGGGTCGAAGGAGCCCTCGCCCTCCATGTCCGCTTCATCGATGACGATGATGTCGGGCAGCCGCAGCACGCCCTGCGCGACGTCCTCCACGTCCGGCGCCCCGGTGTGCGCGAGGCGCCCCTCGGGCAGCAACGATTCCAGTCTTCGGCGCAGCCGCAGTGCGGTGAGCTCGTGGGGTTTGCTCGGCGACCTTAGGTCGTGGACGATGCGTTGCTTCGTGATCTCGAACTTGCCGGAGGTCCGGTCGTCCATCTGCTCGACGAGTTCACGCATCGCCCGGTAGTGGGGGCTGCCCTGCTGTGTGCCGTCCGGGGCGATGGGCATGGCGTGCGCTCCTCGTCTGTGGCCGGCCAGGTGGGTGGTTCAGCCGCCGGTACAGGTGAGCTGGACGATGTAGACGCGCTCGCTGCGTACCACGATCTGGTAGCGGAGCATCCCGTTGGGAACGGTGATGTCGCCACCCGCCGGGTCGACGTCCGCGTGACTCCGGCCGTGCACGTGCAGTGCCTCGGCCGCCCGGACCAGTTCGTCAGCTGTCCGTTCCACCTCGGCGAGGAAGGCTGTCGGTGCACTGAGGGCAGCCGCTTCGGCCGCCAGGGCGTACTCCCAGCTCCAACTCAAGCCTGTACTGCCTTCATGGCCTCATCCAGGACCACGCTCAACTCGTGCACGGCCTCGTGGGCGATATCTGCGTCCTCGTGCTCCAGATCCCTTATGGCACGGGCGTGGCGGGCGGACAGGTCGGAGCGGCGGGCGATCTCGATGTCCCGGGCCCAGATGAGGACCCAGCTCCGCACGGGGCTGAGGGACTGCCACTCGACGGCCTTGGCGAAGGCCTCGTCCTTGGTCCGCTGCATCTCCGGCAGGCGGGACGGGGCAACGACGGCGAGGGCTGCGCGTAGAGCGTCCGGTGACAGTTCGGGGCGGGGTACCAGCTCGCGCCCGTGATCGGCCTGCGTGCTCATGAAGACCTCCTGGGGATGCACTGGCCAGGCTAGTCGGCCGGGGCCCATGGGGAGAGACGAAGCGCACATGTTTGGTGTTTTCCCTGGTCAGTCGGTGTACGGATGGATCGTCGCGAGCCGTTCCCCGGCGTGGGCGCCAGGTGGGCGGCAGGCGCGGCAGTGGCCTGGTTCCGGGGCGCGGAAGGCGTGGTCGCAGGTGTCGCAGTTCTGGAGGGGGTGCCGGGCGGGGGGTGTTTGCCGGGGGGTGGGGGGCAGTAGGGCCGTGAGGCGGTGGGCCAGGAGGGCGGCCGGGTGGCGTACGCCTTCGGGGGGCAGGGCCTGGGTGAGGGCGTGACGTACGGCGGTGGGGGTGACGTCCCGCTCCAGCCAGGCGGCGACCCCGGGGGTGAGACGGGCCGCGTCACCGGCGGACAGGAGAAGGCGGGCGTCGGTGCGGTGCAGGGTGGCGAGCAGGGCGGTGGCCTGCTGGAGGAGTTCGGGGGAGGGGCAGGCGGGGTGCGGTACGGCGAGGGGGCTCGGGGGCCTCTTCGGCCGTGACCGTTCCCCGGGCAGCGGTCCTGCTGAGGGCAGGAGCGGTGCGGAGCGAGCCGGTCCTGCCGGGAGCGGGCCGGGGGCGCCGCCGGGCTGGTTGCAGGAGATCGTGCGGGTGGTGACGCGGCCGTCGGGGGCGCGGCGGCGCTCGCGGCGCAGGTAGCCGTGGGTTTCGAGCTCCCGCAGGGCGGCCGAGACGCGGGTCCTGCCCTCGGGAAAGCGGCTGGTCAGCGTGGTGATGTCGACGCGGGTGCCGGTCGGCAGCGACTGGATGTGGACGGCGATCCCGATCGCGGTGGCGGAGAGCGTCCGGTGCTGGGCCAGGTGGTTGCCGACGACGGTGAAGCGGGTCGCGATGCGGACGTTGTCGTGGACGACGCCGGAGGTGGGCCGCCGCTCGGCCGGGTGGTCGTCGGCGGCAATGGGGGACTGGGCGCGCGGGGGCGCGCTAGGGTGCTGCGTATCCATCGGGAAGCTCCTACTTCCTCGGTGGTCAGGCCCTCGCATCGGGATGCCAGTCCCGGCGGGGGCCGTCGCATGTCTGCGGTTGTGTGGTGGTGCGGTTGCGTGGTGGTGCGGTGGTGCGCTCGGCGTGAGCGTATGGGGCACGACAGGGCAGCGCGCAAGCCGAGTTGGCGATGTTCACCCGGGGGAGTGGCGGGCCGCGTGCGGGGCTCCAGGCTGCGCCGGGAGGCGGGTGGGGCTTGGCGAGGTTGCTTTCCCTGTCGTTCTTTACGGGGTTGTCGGCAGCGTCACCGGTGTACGGGTTCCCGGGCGGCGGCGGTGGCGAGGTCGAGTTCCGCCCAGACGGTCTTGCGCGGGACGGGCCCCTCGGTGACTCCCCAGCGGTCCGCGAGCGCTTCCACGAGGAGCAGGCCGCGGCCCGACTCGGCGGCGGCCTGCGGGAGCCGCACCGGCCGGGGGAGGCCCTCCGGGCAGGTGTCGGTCACCTCGATGCGGAGGCTTTCGGCGGTGGCGTGGAGAGCGAGCCGGAAGTCCCGGCCGGGCACGCGGCCGTGCGTGGCCGCGTTGGCGGCCAGCTCGGCGACGACCAGGCGGGCCGGGTCCGGCGGCAGCCCCCAGGCGTGGAGCCGCTCGGTGGCCAGGAGGCGCGCGAGGCGTGCTCCGCGGGGCGTGGGGGAGAACTGGGCGCTGAAGCGGCGCGTGCTTCGTGGGGGGCCGACGAGTTCTTGGTTCACGTCACTCAGCGTGGCCGTTTGCTTCTACTCTGCACAGTGATACGTCGGTTGCGTACGGTCACTGTCCAGCCCTTGTCCAGAGGTGTCCGGGCTGTCCGGAGGGGCGTACGGATACCGGCCTTGACCGGGCGGGAGGCGGGGCGGATGGAGCGGGAAGCGGAGGAACCGGGGTGGGAGGTCGACCCGGACGATGAGCAGGGAGCGGCGATCGTCGCCTTCGTGGGGCGGCAGCTCAGGGCCCGGCGGGAGGCCGCCGGGATGCGGGCCGCGGAGTTCGGCTCCGCCTTGGGGTACGGGGAGGGGCTCGTGTACAAGGTCGAGTCCGGGAAACGGATTCCCCGGCCGGAGTACCTGGACAAGGCGGACGAGGTCCTCGGTGCCGAGGGCTGCATCACGGCGATGAAGGAGGACGTGGAGGCGGCCAGGTACCCGAAGAAGGTGCGGAGCCTGGCGCGGCTGGAGGCGAAGGCCGTGGATGTTCTGTGGTACGGCGCCCACGACATCCACGGTTTGTTGCAGACCGAGGGGTATATGCGGGCGCTGTTCGGGATGCGGCAGCCCGCGTACACCCCGGGCGAGGTGGATCTTGTGACGGCGGCGCGGATGGCGCGGCGATCGATCTTCGAGAGGGAACCGGCTCCAGCGCTGAGTTTTGTGCTGGAAGAAGTGGCGCTGAGGCGCCCGCTCGGGGGCAGAATGGTTCTGCGTACACAGCTCGAACACCTGCTGGAAATCGGGCAGTTGCGCAGCGTATCGCTCCAGGTGATGCCGATCGATCTTGAGGAGCACGCTGGAGCGGACGGCAGTATCACGATGCTGAAGTTCAAGGACGGCACCGGCGTAGGGCGTTCGCCAGGGATCGCCGCAGGGCGGCCCGTCGACGACCCCAGGCAACTCCGGGTCCTTGAACTGCGGTATGGCACCATCCGGGCCCAGGCTCTCACCCCGAGAGAATCGCTGGCCTTCACCGAGCAACTGCTGGGAGAGCTATGAACCGCACGGTCTCCGCCGGAGGCAGCGCCGAACTGGAATGGCGTAAGAGCAGCTACAGCAGCAACGGCAGCGAGGGGGACTGCGTCGAGGTCGCCCACGCTTCTGGTGCGATCCACGTCCGAGACTCCAAGAAGGCACAGGGGCCCCGGCTCGCCGTCGGCAGCCCCGCGTGGACGGACTTCGTCACGTACGCCACCGGGAGTCACCGTCCTGGCCGGTGAGCTGAAGGCTGGTGCCGCGATGACGTGGCGCAAGAGCAGCTACAGCAGCAACGGCCCCGATGGTGACTGCGTCGAGGTCGCTCAGACCCCTGGTGTGCTCCATGTCCGGGACTCCAAGAAGGCTCAGGGCCCCCGCGTCGCTGTCGGTGGCCCTGCGTGGGCGGACTTCGTCACGTACGCCACCGGGCCCGCCGAGGACGGCGCCCCCACGGCATGGCGCAAAAGCAGCTACAGCAGCAACGGCAGCGACATAGATTGCGTCGAGGTTGCTCGCGCTCCCGGCGTCGTCCATATCCGTGACTCAAAGATCACGGGAAGCCCTCACCTCGCCGTCGCCGCCACAGCATGGGCAGACTTTGTGACATACGCCACTGGGGGCGGCCCGGCCCGGGTTTGACCCAGGCCCGCCACGGGGTAATCTCTACGGCCCGATTGGCGCCCCGCCTACCCCGTATGGCAGACTAACGGGGTTGCTCGGTTGAGTGCCGATGCTGTGCGTCTCCCGCCGGGAGAACTGAAAGCGAGTCCCACAGTACTCGTCGCCCCATCTGTCGTGAGGCAGCGCTGTGGCGGACGTACGGGAATCTTTCGGGAAGTGCGGTGCGGTGGCTCGGCCAGGCGCCCGGTGGGTTTCTTCCCCCGGACCCGCGGTCATCCAAGGGCCGCAGCCCCTAGCAGGGAATCCTTCGGGAGATCTGTGTGAGCGGGACTGCGACACGCCCGACCGCGTGGGTCGGATGGAAGTAGAAAAAAGGGCCTTCCGGGGGCCAGAGCGTTCGAGACAAAGGACTACTAAGTAGCCATGGCGGGACAGAAGATCCGCATCCGGCTCAAGGCCTACGACCACGAGGTCATCGACTCCTCGGCGAAGAAGATCGTCGAGACGGTGACGCGTACTGGTGCGTCGGTCGCGGGCCCGGTGCCGCTGCCCACTGAGAAGAACGTGTACTGCGTCATCAAGTCGCCGCACAAGTACAAGGACTCGCGCGAGCACTTCGAGATGCGCACGCACAAGCGCCTGATCGACATCCTCGACCCGACGCCCAAGACCGTTGACTCTCTGATGCGACTCGACCTCCCGGCCGGTGTCGACATCGAGATCAAGCTCTGAGGGCCGGTGATCTGAGAATGAGCAAGCAGATCAAGGGCATCCTGGGCGAGAAGCTCGGCATGACGCAGGTGTGGGACGAGAACAACCGTGTTGTTCCGGTCACCGTCGTCAAGGCCGGCCCCAACGTCGTGACCCAGGTCCGTACGAACGACACCGACGGCTACGAGTCGGTCCAGATCGCCTTCGGCGAGATCGACCCGCGCAAGGTGAACAAGCCCCTCAAGGGCCACTTCGCCAAGGCCGACGTCACCCCCCGCCGCCACCTCGTCGAGCTGCGTACCGCTGACGCCAGCGAGTACACCCTCGGCCAGGAGATCACCGCCGAGGTGTTCGAGGCCGGCATCAAGGTCGACGTCACCGGCAAGAGCAAGGGCAAGGGCTTCGCCGGTGTCATGAAGCGCCACAACTTCGGTGGCCTCGGCTCCAGCCACGGCACCCAGCGCAAGCACCGCTCGCCCGGCTCCATCGGTGGCTGCGCCACCCCGGGTCGTGTGTTCAAGGGCCTCCGCATGGCGGGCCGCATGGGCAACGAGCGGGTCACCACCCAGAACCTGACCGTTCACGCCGTTGACGCGGAGAAGGGTCTGCTCCTCATCAAGGGAGCGGTGCCCGGTCCGAACGGCGGCCTCGTCCTGGTCCGTACCGCGGCCAAGGGGGCTTGAGGAACCGATGAGCACCATTGACATCCTTTCGCCGGCAGGCGACAAGGCCGGGACCGTCGAGCTCCCCGCGGAGATCTTCGACGTCGAGAAGGTCAGCATCCCGCTGATCCACCAGGTCGTTGTCGCCCAGCTGGCCGCTGCCCGCCAGGGCACGCACAAGACCAAGACCCGTGGCGAAGTCCGCGGTGGCGGCAAGAAGCCGTACCGCCAGAAGGGCACCGGCCGCGCCCGTCAGGGTTCGACCCGCGCTCCGCAGTTCGCCGGCGGTGGCGTCGTCCACGGCCCCGTGCCGCGTGACTACTCGCAGCGGACCCCGAAGAAGATGAAGGCCGCGGCCCTGCGCCACGCCCTCACCGACCGGGCCCGCAACGCTCGCATCCACGTCGTCTCCGGCGTGATCGAGGGCGAGACGCCGTCGACCAAGGCCGCGAAGAGCCTGCTCGGCAAGATCAGTGAGCGCAAGAACGTGCTCCTGGTCATCGAGCGCTCCGACGAGGCCGCGCTGCTGTCCGCGCGCAACCTGCCCCAGGTCCACATCCTGGAGCCGGGCCAGCTCAACACGTACGACGTTCTCGTCTCGGACGACGTGGTCTTCACCCAGGCCGCGCTCGAGTCCTTCGTGTCCGGCCCGAAGGCCACCGACACCGAAGGGAGCGAGGCCTGATGGCTATCCGTCACCCCGCTATCGCCCCGAAGGCGGCCAAGGCCGCCAAGGCCGCGCGCGTCGCCAAGGCGCGTCGCCACGCCACCGAGGGCAAGAACACCGTTGAGACGCCGCTGAGCAAGAGCTTCACGGACCCCCGTGACGTCCTCGTCAAGCCGGTCGTCTCGGAGAAGAGCTACGCGCTGCTCGACGAGGGCAAGTACACCTTCGTCGTCGCGCCGGGCGCCAACAAGACCCAGATCAAGCAGGCCGTCGAGGCGGTCTTCTCGGTCAAGGTCACCGGCGTCAACACGCTCAACCGCCAGGGCAAGCGCAAGCGCACCCGCACCGGTTTCGGCAAGCGTGCCGACTCCAAGCGCGCGATCGTGACCCTCGCTGAGGGCGACCGTATCGACATCTTCGGCCAGGCCTCCTAACGGAGCGCCCTGGTCCGAATATCGGACGAGGACTGAGAAATGGGAATCCGCAAGTACAAGCCGACGACGCCGGGCCGCCGTGGCTCCTCCGTCGCCGACTTCGTCGAGGTCACGCGGTCCACGCCGGAGAAGTCGCTGGTCCGCCCCCTGCACAGCAAGGGCGGCCGTAACAACGCCGGTCGTGTGACCGTTCGCCACCAGGGTGGCGGACACAAGCGCGCCTACCGCGTGATCGACTTCCGTCGTCACGACAAGGACGGCGTGCCGGCGAAGGTCGCGCACATCGAGTACGACCCGAACCGCACCGCGCGCATCGCCCTGCTGCACTACGCAGACGGCGAGAAGCGCTACATCATCGCTCCGCGTGGCCTGACGCAGGGTGACCGGATTGAGAACGGCCCCGGCGCCGACATCAAGCCCGGCAACAACCTCGCGCTGCGCAACATCCCGGTCGGTACCACGATCCACGCGATCGAGCTCCGTCCGGGCGGTGGCGCCAAGTTCGCCCGCTCCGCGGGTGCCTCCGTGCAGCTGCTGGCGAAGGAGGGCTCGATGGCCCACCTTCGTATGCCGTCCGGTGAGATCCGCCTGGTCGACGTGCGCTGCCGCGCCACGGTCGGCGAGGTCGGCAACGCCGAGCAGTCGAACATCAACTGGGGCAAGGCCGGCCGTATGCGCTGGAAGGGCGTCCGCCCGACCGTGCGCGGTGTCGTGATGAACCCGGTTGACCACCCCCACGGTGGTGGCGAGGGCAAGACCTCGGGTGGCCGTCACCCGGTGTCGCCCTGGGGCAAGAAGGAAATGCGTACTCGTGATCGCAACAAGGCGAGCAACAAGTACATCGTCCGCCGCCGCAAGACGAACAAGAAGCGCTAAGGACGGGTTGAGATGCCTCGTAGTCTGAAGAAGGGGCCCTTCGTCGACGACCACCTTGTCAAGAAGGTGGACGCCCAGAACGAAGCCGGCACCAAGAACGTCATCAAGACCTGGTCCCGCCGCTCGATGATCGTCCCGGCGATGCTCGGCCACACGATCGCGGTGCACAACGGCAAGACCCACATCCCGGTGTTCGTCACCGAGTCGATGGTCGGCCACAAGCTCGGCGAGTTCTCGCCGACCCGCACCTTCCGCGGCCACGTCAAGGACGACCGCAAGTCGAAGCGCCGCTAAGCGGGGTGTGAACGACTGTGACTAACACCGAAGGGACAACCATGGAAGCCAGGGCCCAGGCGCGGTACATCCGCGTCACGCCCATGAAGGCCCGCCGCGTGGTGGACCTCATCCGTGGCATGGATGCCACGGAGGCTCAGGCGGTCCTGCGTTTCGCCCCGCAGGCCGCGAGCGTGCCGGTCGGCAAGGTGCTGGACAGCGCCATTGCCAACGCCGCGCACAACTACGACCACAGTGACGCCTCTTCGCTGTTCATCAGCGAGGCGTACGTGGATGAGGGCCCGACCCTGAAGCGGTTCCGTCCGCGTGCCCAGGGCCGTGCCTACCGGATCCGTAAGCGGACCAGCCACATCACCGTGGTCGTCAGCAGCAAGGAAGGAACCCGGTAATGGGCCAGAAGGTAAACCCGCACGGGTTCCGGCTCGGTGTCACCACGGACTTCAAGTCCCGCTGGTACGCCGACAAGCTGTACAAGGACTACGTCAAGGAAGACGTCGCCATCCGTCGGATGATGACGTCCGGCATGGAGCGCGCCGGCATCTCGAAGGTGGAGATCGAGCGCACCCGTGACCGCGTGCGTGTGGACATCCACACCGCTCGTCCCGGCATCGTCATCGGCCGCCGCGGCGCCGAGGCCGACCGCATCCGCGGCGACCTCGAGAAGCTCACGGGCAAGCAGGTCCAGCTGAACATCCTCGAGGTCAAGAACCCCGAGACGGACGCTCAGCTCGTGGCCCAGGCCGTCGCCGAGCAGCTGTCCTCCCGCGTCTCCTTCCGCCGTGCCATGCGCAAGAGCATGCAGTCGGCGATGAAGGCGGGCGCCAAGGGCATCAAGATCCAGTGTGGTGGCCGTCTCGGCGGCGCCGAGATGTCCCGCTCGGAGTTCTACCGCGAGGGCCGTGTGCCCCTGCACACGCTCCGCGCGAACGTCGACTACGGCTTCTTCGAGGCCAAGACGACCTTCGGCCGCATCGGTGTGAAGGTCTGGATCTACAAGGGCGACGTCAAGAACATCGCCGAGGTCCGCGCCGAGAACGCCGCTGCCCGCGCCGGCAACCGCCCGGCCCGTGGTGGCAACGACCGCCCGGCCCGTGGTGGCCGCGGTGGCGAGCGTGGCGGTCGCGGTCGCAAGCCGCAGCAGCAGTCGGCTCCGGCCGCCGAGGCCCCCAAGGCCGAGGCGCCCGCCGCCGCCGCTCCGGCTGCTGAGAGCACCGGAACGGAGGCCTGACCGAAATGCTGATCCCCCGTAGGGTCAAGCACCGCAAGCAGCACCACCCGAAGCGCAGCGGTATGTCCAAGGGTGGTACGCAGGTTGCGTTCGGCGAGTACGGCATCCAGGCGCTGACCCCGGCGTACGTGACGAACCGCCAGATCGAGGCCGCGCGTATCGCGATGACCCGCCACATCAAGCGTGGCGGCAAGGTCTGGATCAACATCTACCCGGACCGTCCCCTCACGAAGAAGCCCGCCGAGACCCGCATGGGTTCCGGTAAGGGTTCGCCGGAGTGGTGGGTCGCGAACGTCAAGCCCGGTCGGGTGATGTTCGAACTGTCCTTCCCGAACGAGAAGATTGCGCGTGAGGCGCTTACCCGCGCTGCTCACAAGCTTCCGATGAAGTGCCGCATTGTCCGGCGCGAGGCAGGTGAAGCGTGATGTCGGCCGGAACCAAGGCGTCCGAGCTGCGCGAGCTGGGCAACGAGGAGCTCCTCAACAAGCTCCGCGAGGCCAAGGAAGAGCTGTTCAACCTCCGCTTCCAGGCGGCGACCGGGCAGCTCGAGAACCACGGCCGGCTGAAGGCCGTCCGCAAGGACATCGCCCGGATCTACACCCTGATGCGCGAGCGTGAGCTGGGCATCGAGACGGTGGAGAGCGCCTGATGAGCGAGAGCAGCAACGTGACTGAAGAGACCAAGGCCGCGCGCGGCTTCCGCAAGACCCGTGAGGGTCTGGTCGTCAGCGACAAGATGGACAAGACCGTCGTCGTCGCTGTCGAGGACCGCGTCAAGCACGCGCTGTACGGCAAGGTCATCCGCCGTACGAACAAGCTCAAGGCGCACGACGAGCAGAACGCCGCGGGTGTCGGTGACCGCGTCCTCCTCATGGAGACCCGGCCGCTGTCCGCGACGAAGCGCTGGCGCGTCGTCGAGATCCTCGAGAAGGCCAAGTAATTTCCGAGGGGGTTTCCCCTCGGATCAGTTCCGCCAGGCTCGGCAGGGGCCGGCCTCGTAAGAGGGAAGCCCCTGCCGGGAACCGGCAGACACACAGGAGATAGACGTGATCCAGCAGGAGTCGCGACTTCGCGTCGCCGACAACACGGGTGCGAAGGAAATCCTCACCATCCGTGTTCTCGGTGGCTCTGGTCGCCGCTACGCGGGCATCGGTGACGTCATCGTCGCCACCGTCAAGGATGCGATCCCCGGTGGCAACGTGAAGAAGGGTGACGTCGTCAAGGCGGTCATCGTTCGCACCGTCAAGGAGCGCCGCCGTCCGGACGGCTCGTACATCCGCTTCGACGAGAACGCCGCCGTCATTCTGAAGAACGACGGCGACCCTCGCGGCACCCGTATCTTCGGCCCGGTCGGCCGTGAGCTGCGCGAGAAGAAGTTCATGAAGATCATCTCGCTCGCGCCGGAGGTGCTGTAAGCATGAAGATCAAGAAGGGTGATCTGGTTCAGGTCATCACCGGCAAGGACAAGGGCAAGCAGGGCAAGGTCATTGCCGCTTACCCGCGCGAGGAGCGCGTCCTGGTCGAGGGTGTCAACCGGGTCAAGAAGCACACGAAGGCCGGCCCGACCGCCAGCGGCTCGCAGGCCGGCGGCATCGTGACCACCGAGGCCCCCGTCCACGTCTCCAACGTCCAGCTGGTCGTGGAGAAGGACGGCAACAAGGTCGTCACGCGCGTCGGTTACCGCTTCGACGACGAGGGCAACAAGATCCGCGTTGCCAAGCGGACGGGTGAGGACATCTGATGACGACCACCACCACTCCGCGTCTCAAGACGAAGTACCGCGACGAGATCAAGGCGAAGCTGCAGGAAGAGTTCTCGTACGAGAACGTCATGCAGACCCCCGGCCTCGTCAAGATCGTGGTGAACATGGGTGTCGGCGACGCCGCCCGTGACTCCAAGCTCATGGACGGTGCCGTCCGTGACCTGACCACGATCACCGGTCAGAAGCCGGCCATCACCAAGGCCCGGAAGTCCATCGCGCAGTTCAAGCTGCGTGAGGGTCAGCCGATCGGCGCCCACGTCACGCTCCGTGGCGACCGCATGTGGGAGTTCCTGGACCGCACCCTGTCGCTCGCGCTGCCGCGCATCCGCGACTTCCGCGGTCTGTCCCCCAAGCAGTTCGACGGCCGTGGCAACTACACCTTCGGTCTCACGGAGCAGGTCATGTTCCACGAGATCGACCAGGACAAGATCGACCGTGTCCGGGGTATGGACATCACCGTGGTCACCACGGCGACCAACGACGCTGAGGGCCGGGCGCTCCTTCGTCACCTCGGCTTCCCGTTCAAGGAGGCGTGAGCGAGATGGCGAAGAAGGCTCTGATTGCCAAGGCTGCTCGTAAGCCCAAGTTCGGTGTGCGTGCGTACACCCGCTGCCAGCGCTGCGGCCGTCCGCACTCCGTGTACCGCAAGTTCGGCCTGTGCCGCGTGTGCCTTCGTGAGATGGCTCACCGTGGCGAGCTGCCGGGCGTGACCAAGAGCTCCTGGTAAACCCCCTAATAGGGGTTACCGGACGCTCTCGGTAAGCAATGAGGTTGGTGGGTGGCCCACCACACATGCCTTAGGCTTGTGTGGTTGGGCGCCTGCCGCCCTCGTACGACTTACTACGCCGTAGGTCCCCGCGCCGCACCCGTCCCGCTTCTGTGTGGGGAGAGGGATGGCGCATACAGGAAACCCCGGCGAGAGAGGCCGAAGGCCAATTCATGACCATGACTGATCCGATCGCAGACATGCTTACGCGTCTGCGGAACGCGAACTCGGCGTACCACGACTCCGTGGCGATGCCGCACAGCAAGATCAAGTCGCACATCGCGGAGATCCTCCAGCAGGAGGGTTTCATCACGGGCTGGAAGGTCGAGGACGCCGAGGTCGGCAAGAACCTCGTTCTCGAGCTCAAGTTCGGGCCGAACCGTGAGCGCTCCATCGCGGGCATCAAGCGGATCTCGAAGCCTGGTCTGCGCGTGTACGCGAAGTCCACCAACCTGCCGAAGGTGCTCGGCGGCCTGGGCGTGGCCATCATCTCCACGTCGCACGGTCTGCTCACCGGCCAGCAGGCGGGCAAGAAGGGCGTGGGTGGGGAAGTCCTCGCCTACGTCTGGTAGCGGAAGGGAACGGAGGAAACAGCTATGTCGCGTATTGGCAAGCTCCCCATCACGGTTCCCGCCGGCGTGGACGTCACCATCGACGGCCAGACGGTCCAGGTGAAGGGCCCCAAGGGCGCCCTGAGCCACACGGTCGTCGCACCGATCGAGATCGCCAAGGGTGAGGACGGCGTGCTCAGCGTCACCCGCCCCAACGACGAGCGTCAGAACAAGGCCCTGCACGGCCTGTCCCGCACGCTGGTGGCGAACATGATCACCGGCGTGACCCAGGGTTACGTGAAGAAGCTCGAGATCAGCGGTGTCGGTTACCGCGTCCTGGCGAAGGGCTCCAACCTGGAGTTCTCGCTCGGCTACAGCCACCCGATCCTGGTCGAGGCGCCCGAGGGCATCTCGTTCAAGGTCGAGTCGCCGACCAAGTTCTCGGTCGAGGGCATCGACAAGCAGAAGGTCGGCGAGGTTGCGGCCAACATCCGCAAGCTGCGCAAGCCTGACCCGTACAAGGCCAAGGGCGTCAAGTACGAGGGCGAAGTCATCCGCCGCAAGGTCGGAAAGGCGGGTAAGTAAGCCATGGCATACGGTGTCAAGATTGCTAAGGGCGACGCTTACAAGCGTGCTGCCATCAAGCGCCGTCACATTCGTATCCGGAAGCACATCTCCGGTACGGCCGAGCGTCCGCGCCTGGTCGTGACGCGCTCCAACCGCAACATCGTCGCCCAGGTCATCGACGACGTGAAGGGTCACACCCTCGCGTCGGCCTCGACCCTGGACACGACGATCCGCGGTGGCGAGGGCGACAAGTCGGCGCAGGCCAAGCAGGTCGGCGCCCTGGTCGCCGAGCGCGCCAAGGCCGCCGGTGTCGAGGCTGTCGTGTTCGACCGTGGTGGTAACCAGTACGCCGGGCGCATCGCCGCTCTGGCGGACGCCGCCCGCGAAGCCGGACTCAAGTTCTGAGTCGTCCGTCGCGCAGCGACCTGTGTCACTGCGTAGCTAGCGGAAACAGAGAGAGGTAATTCCAATGGCTGGACCCCAGCGCCGCGGTGGCGGTGCCGGTGGCGGCGAGCGGCGGGACCGGAAGGGCCGTGACGGCGGCGCAGCTGCCGCCGAGAAGACCGCGTACGTTGAGCGCGTCGTCGCGATCAACCGCGTCGCCAAGGTTGTGAAGGGTGGTCGTCGCTTCAGCTTCACCGCGCTGGTCGTGGTGGGCGACGGTGACGGCACCGTGGGTGTCGGTTACGGCAAGGCCAAGGAGGTGCCGGCCGCCATCGCCAAGGGTGTGGAGGAGGCCAAGAAGCACTTCTTCAAGGTCCCCCGTATCCAGGGCACCATCCCGCACCCCATCCAGGGCGAGAAGGCCGCGGGCGTCGTCCTGCTCAAGCCTGCTTCCCCCGGTACCGGTGTTATCGCCGGTGGCCCGGTGCGTGCCGTGCTCGAGTGCGCCGGCGTTCACGACATCCTGTCGAAGTCCCTGGGCTCCGACAACGCGATCAACATCGTGCACGCGACCGTGGCGGCCCTCAAGGGCCTGCAGCGTCCCGAGGAGATCGCGGCTCGCCGTGGTCTGCCGCTCGAGGACGTCGCCCCCGCGGCTCTCCTGCGTGCGCGTGCGGGAGCGGGTGCGTAATCATGGCTCAGCTCAAGATCACGCAGACGAAGTCGTACATCGGCAGCAAGCAGAACCACCGTGACACCCTGCGCTCCCTTGGTCTCAAGGGCATCAACACGCAGGTCGTCAAGGAGGACCGCCCCGAGTTCCGCGGCATGGTGCACACCGTCCGCCACCTCGTGACGGTCGAGGAGGTCGACTGATCATGGCGGAGAACAACCCGCTCAAGATCCACAACCTCCGTCCCGCCCCCGGTGCCAAGACCGCGAAGACCCGTGTGGGTCGCGGTGAGGCGTCGAAGGGTAAGACGGCCGGTCGTGGTACCAAGGGCACCAAGGCTCGTTACCAGGTTCCGGAGCGCTTCGAGGGCGGGCAGATGCCCCTCCACATGCGTCTCCCGAAGCTCAAGGGCTTCAAGAACCCGTTCAAGACCGAGTTCCAGGTCGTCAACCTGGACAAGCTCGCCTCCCTCTACCCCGAGGGTGGCGAGGTCACGGTGGCCGACCTGGTCGCCAAGGGCGCCGTTCGCAAGAACAGCCTTGTCAAGGTCCTCGGCCAGGGTGAGGTCACCGTGGCGCTGCAGGTGACGGTTGACGCCGTCTCCGGCTCCGCCAAGGAGAAGATCACCGCCGCCGGCGGTACCGTCACCGAGCTCGTCTGAATTTCCCAGGCGACTCGATGACTTGAGCGATCCCGACCGGGGATGCCCCACAAAAGGGGCATCCCCGGTTGGTCGTTCCTAGGGGGGCATGGTCGCCGGTAAGGTGGCGTGCACTGTTAACTTTCCGCGCGGTCTGTCCTCGCGACAGGGCGTGCGGTCTTGCCTGTTACGTACTTATCCGTCGGACTCACCACCGTCACCTCTGACGCAGTAGCGCGGGGGTCGCAGGAGGCACCGTGCTCACCGCGTTCGCCCGGGCGTTCAAGACGCCCGACCTGCGCAAGAAGCTGCTCTTCACGCTCGGGATCATCGTGATCTACCGGCTCGGGACACACATCCCGATTCCCGGTATCGACTACAAGAACGTCCAGACCTGTATCGACGCGGCCAACGCCAACCAGGGCCTGTTCGGTCTGGTCAACATGTTCAGCGGCGGCGCGCTCCTGCAGATCACGATCTTCGCGCTCGGCATCATGCCGTACATCACGGCGAGCATCATCCTGCAGCTGTTGACCGTGGTGATCCCGCGCCTGGAGGCCCTCAAGAAGGAGGGCCAGGCCGGCACGGCGAAGATCACGCAGTACACGCGCTATCTGACCATCGCGCTCGCGATCCTCCAGGGCACCGGCCTCGTCGCCACCGCCCGCACCGGCACCCTGTTCCAGGGCTGCCCGGTCGCCTCGGAGATCGTTCCGGACCAGTCGATCTTCGTCACCATCACCATGGTCATCACCATGACCGCCGGTACCGCCTGCGTGATGTGGCTCGGCGAGCTGATCACCGACCGGGGCATCGGCAACGGCATGTCGATCCTCATGTTCATCTCGATCGCCGCCACCTTCCCCGCCGCGCTGTGGGGCATCAAGAAGCAGGGCGACCTGGCCGGTGGCTGGATCGAGTTCGGCACCGTCATCCTGGTCGGTCTCTTCATGGTCGGCCTGGTCGTCTTCGTCGAGCAGGCGCAGCGCCGCATTCCGGTGCAGTACGCGAAGCGGATGATCGGCCGCCGTTCCTACGGCGGCACCTCGACCTACATTCCGCTGAAGGTCAACCAGGCGGGCATCATCCCTGTGATCTTCGCCTCTTCGCTGCTCTACATTCCGGCCCTGGTCGCCCAGTTCGCGGGTGGCCAGTCCGGCTGGAAGACCTGGATCGAGCAGAACCTCACCAAGGGTGACCACCCGATTTACATCGTCACCTACTTCGTACTCATCGTGTTCTTCGCCTTCTTCTACGTCGCGATCTCCTTCAACCCGGAGGAAGTCGCGGACAACATGAAGAAGTATGGTGGCTTCATCCCGGGCATCCGGGCTGGCCGACCGACCGCTGAGTATCTGAGCTATGTGCTCAATCGGATCACCTGGCCGGGCTCGCTGTATCTGGGTCTGATCGCTCTCGTGCCAACGATGGCGTTGGTGGGCTTCGGGGCCAACCAGAACTTCCCGTTCGGCGGGACGAGCATCCTGATCATCGTGGGTGTGGGTCTGGAGACCGTGAAGCAGATCGAGAGCCAGCTCCAGCAGCGCAACTACGAAGGGTTCCTCCGCTGATGCGAATCGTCCTAGTCGGGCCGCCCGGTGCCGGCAAGGGAACGCAGGCCGCGTTCCTTGCCAAGAACCTGTCGATCCCGCACATCTCCACGGGCGACCTCTTCAGGGCCAACATCAGCCAGGGCACGGACCTGGGCAAGCAGGCCAAGGCGTACATGGACGCCGGCAACCTGGTGCCCGACGAGGTGACCATCGGCATGGCCCAGGACCGCATGCAACAGCCGGACGCCGAGAACGGCTTCCTCCTGGACGGCTTCCCGCGCAACGTCTCGCAGGCCGAGGCCCTCGACGAGGCGCTCAAGAGCGACGGCCAGAAGCTGGACGCGGTCCTCGACCTGGAAGTCCCCGAGGACGAGGTCGTCAAGCGCATCGCGGGCCGCCGGATCTGTCGCAACGACTCCAGCCACGTCTTCCACGTGACGTACAGCGCGCCGAAGCAGGAAGGTGTCTGCGACGTCTGCGGCGGCGAGCTGTACCAGCGCGAGGACGACAAGGAAGAGACCGTCCGCAAGCGGCTCGACGTGTACCACCGCGAGACCGAGCCGATCATCGACCACTACAAGGCCCAGGGCCTGGTCGTCACGATCTCGGCGCTCGGCAAGGTCGACGAGGTCACCCAGCGCGCGATGGCGGCGCTCGAGCGCGAGAACGCCTGACAACAGCTCATGCTCATGGCTGGGCCGCGGCACCCCCGGGCGGGGTGCCGCGGCCCAGCCGCGTGGGGCGCGCGGTGTTCCGGCTCGGCCGTATCGTTGTGGGTGCTCCACCCGTCGTACTCGTAGGTTCAGAAAGGCTCAGGCCCGCGCATGGTGCAGATCAAGACTCCCGAGCAGATCGCCAAGATGCGGGCGGCGGGGCTTGTCGTCGCCGCGATCCATCAGGCCACCCGCGCGGCGGCCGTGCCCGGCGCCACCACCAAGGATCTGGACGACGTGGCCCGCAAGGTGCTCGCGGAGCACGGCGCCAAGTCGAACTTCCTCGGCTACGGCGGTTTCCCCGCGACCATCTGTACCTCCAAGAACGAGGTCGTGGTCCACGGCATCCCCGGTGACGACGTGGTCCTCCAGGACGGCGACATCATCTCGATCGACGCCGGTGCGATCGTCGACGGCTGGCACGGCGACGCGGCGTTCACGGCCTTCGTGGGCAGCGGTCACGCTCCGGAGCTGATCGAGCTGTCCCGGGTGACCGAGGAGTCGATGTGGGCCGGCATCGCGGCCATGAAGCAGGGGAACCGGCTCGTCGACATCTCCCGCGCCATCGAGACGTACATCCGCCGCCAGCCCCGCCCGGCCCGCGGCAAGTACGGGATCATCGAGGACTACGGCGGCCACGGCATCGGCACCGAGATGCACATGGACCCCCACCTCCTCAACTACGTGGAGCGCCGCCGCGGCCGCGGCCCCAAGCTCGTCCCCGGCTTCTGCCTGGCCATCGAGCCGATGGTCTCCCTCGGCACCGCCAAGACCGAGGTCCTCCAGGACGACTGGACCGTGATCACGACGGACGGGACCTGGTCCTCGCACTGGGAGCACTCCGTCGCCCTGACGGAGCAGGGTCCGCTGGTGCTCACCGCGCCCGACGGGGGCAGGGCGAAGCTCGCGGAGTACGGGGTCGTGGCGGCGCCCGACCCGCTGGCCTGAGCCATCCTCACGCCCCTGCTTAAGGATCTTCGTTGCCGGGCAGTCATACCCGATTCGTCTTTCCGAGTGCACTGACGTAGACTGACGCGTCGGCTCTCGTGCATTCGCATGTCTGCGTAACGCTCACGGAGTCGATCAAGGTAGTCGATTCGAAGGGCGAAGCGTGGCCAAGAAGCAAGGTGCCATCGAGATCGAAGGCACTGTCGTCGAGTCTCTTCCGAACGCCATGTTCAAGGTGGAGCTCCAGAACGGCCACCAGGTCCTGGCACACATCAGCGGCAAGATGCGCATGCACTACATCCGCATCCTCCCTGACGACCGGGTCGTGGTGGAGCTGTCTCCGTACGACCTGACGCGTGGCCGGATCGTCTACCGGTACAAGTAGATCTTGCCCGCATCCCGTTCCCACGGGGTGATGGCACTGACCCGGAGAACCTCACACCCATGAAGGTCAAGCCGAGCGTCAAGAAGATCTGCGACAAGTGCAGGGTGATCCGCCGTCACGGCCGGGTCATGATCATTTGCGACAACCCGCGCCACAAGCAGCGCCAGGGCTGACGCACGTACTGCACCCCGCAGATTTTCGCGCGACGCACGTAAAAGCACATACGCAGAACCCGTCCCTCTTCAGGTCCATCAGGTAATGGAGGGCGACACCCCCGGTCGGAGGCCGGGGACCCAGGGCGTACCAACCCTCTTCCACGGAAGAGGGAACGGCGGCTGGGAGCGGTTCTGCTGAAGACCTCCGAAGAATCACAGGAGCCATGAATGGCACGCGTTGAAGGTGTTGACCTCCCGCGCGACAAGCGCATCGAGGTCGCGCTCACCTACGTGTTCGGCATCGGCCGGACGCTGTCCCAGCAGACCCTTGACGCCACTGGTGTCGACCGCAACACCCGTGTTCGCGACCTGTCCGAAGAGGACCTGGTCAAGATCCGCGAGTTCGTCGACCAGAACATCAAGACCGAGGGTGACCTCCGTCGCGAGATCCAGGCCGACATCCGTCGCAAGGTCGAGATCGGCTGCTACCAGGGTCTGCGGCACCGCCGCGGCCTGCCGGTGCGCGGTCAGCGCACCAGCACCAACGCTCGCACCCGCAAGGGCCCGCGTCGCGCCATCGCCGGCAAGAAGAAGCCGGGCAAGAAGTAGTCCTCGCTCAGCGGTCTATCGACAGCTGACGCTGCAGGACCGACCACCTCCCGTAGGAGTTATAGATGCCCCCCAAGGGTCGTCAGGGCGCTGCCAAGAAGGTGCGCCGCAAGGAAAAGAAGAACGTCGCTCACGGCCACGCGCACATCAAGAGCACGTTCAACAACACGATCGTGTCCATCACGGACCCGACCGGCAACGTGATCTCCTGGGCCTCCGCCGGCCACGTCGGCTTCAAGGGCTCGCGCAAGTCCACCCCGTTCGCCGCGCAGATGGCCGCCGAGTCGGCCGCGCGCCGCGCGCAGGAGCACGGCATGCGCAAGGTCGACGTCTTCGTCAAGGGTCCCGGCTCCGGCCGTGAGACCGCGATCCGCTCCCTCCAGGCCACGGGCCTCGAGGTCGGTTCGATCCAGGACGTCACGCCGACGCCGCACAATGGCTGCCGTCCGCCCAAGCGTCGCCGCGTCTGACGCGTCGCGGCTGCTTGTCCGAGGTTTTCGGGCGGTACGGCTCCTTCGGGCCGTACCGCCCGTACCCTTGTAACCGCAGCACATATCGGGCTACCGCCCGGTGGCAAGGGCATCAAATAGTGGGTGCCCATGACTGAAGGATGCACTTCATGCTGATCGCTCAGCGTCCCTCGTTGACCGAAGAGGTCGTCGACGAATTCCGCTCCCGGTTCGTGATCGAGCCGCTGGAGCCGGGCTTCGGCTACACCCTCGGCAACTCCCTCCGCCGGACCCTGCTGTCCTCGATCCCGGGCGCGGCCGTCACGTCCATCCGGATCGACGGTGTCCTGCACGAGTTCACCACCGTGCCGGGCGTCAAGGAAGACGTCACCGACCTCATCCTCAACATCAAGCAGCTCGTCGTCTCCTCGGAGCACGACGAGCCCGTCGTGATGTACCTGCGCAAGCAGGGCCCGGGTCTGGTCACCGCCGCCGACATCGCGCCCCCGGCCGGTGTCGAGGTGCACAACCCCGACCTCGTCCTCGCCACGCTCAACGGCAAGGGCAAGCTGGAGATGGAGCTGACCGTCGAGCGCGGTCGCGGCTATGTCTCCGCCGTGCAGAACAAGCAGGTCGGCCAGGAGATCGGCCGTATCCCGGTCGACTCGATCTACTCGCCGGTCCTCAAGGTCACGTACAAGGTCGAGGCCACGCGTGTCGAGCAGCGCACCGACTTCGACAAGCTGATCGTCGACGTCGAGACCAAGCAGGCCATGCGCCCGCGCGACGCCATGGCGTCCGCCGGCAAGACCCTGGTCGAACTGTTCGGTCTCGCCCGCGAGCTGAACATCGACGCCGAGGGCATCGACATGGGTCCGTCCCCGACGGACGCCGCGCTCGCCGCCGATCTGGCGCTGCCGATCGAGGAGCTGGAGCTCACCGTTCGGTCGTACAACTGCCTCAAGCGTGAGGGCATCCACTCCGTGGGTGAGCTCGTCGCTCGTTCCGAGGCGGACCTGCTCGACATTCGCAACTTCGGTGCGAAGTCGATCGACGAGGTCAAGATGAAGCTCAACGGGATGGGTCTGGCCCTCAAGGACAGCCCGCCCGGATTCGACCCGACCGCCGCCGCTGACGCCTTCGGCGCCGATGACGACGCGGACGCCGGGTTCGTCGAGACCGAGCAGTACTAAGAGCTCGGCGCTTTTTGCCGGATCTTGGGTGCGGGAGCGCTGTGGCTTGTCGCGCAGTTCCCCGCGCCCCTTCCGGGCGCCCCTGCGGGGCAGCCCGGATCTCCGACGGGCGACCGCCTGCTCGGAAACTGACCCCGGTACCTGACACGGCCGGGGCAGACACCTAGGAGAAACACCATGCCGAAGCCCACCAAGGGTGCCCGTATGGGCGGCAGCGCCGCGCACGAGAAGCTGATGCTGGCGAACCTCGCCAAGGATCTCTTCGAGCACGGCCGCATCACCACCACCGAGGCCAAGGCCCGTCGTCTGCGTCCCTACGCGGAGCGTCTGGTCACCAAGGCGAAGAAGGGCGACCTTCACAACCGCCGCCAGGTCCTCCAGGTCATCACGGACAAGAGCGTCGTGCACACGCTCTTCACCGAGATCGGCCCGCGCTACGAGAACCGCCCGGGTGGCTACACCCGTATCACCAAGATCGGTAACCGCCGTGGCGACAACGCGCCCATGGCTGTCATCGAGCTGGTGGAGGCCCTGACCGTGGCCCAGGAGGCCACCGGTGAGGCTGAGGCGGCGACGAAGCGCGCCGTCAAGGAAGACGCCCTGAAGAAGGACGAGGCTCCGGTCGAGACCGAGGCCAAGTCCGACGAGGCTCCCGCCGAGGAGTCCAAGGACGCGTAAGCGTCCTGCCGGGTACGGCGCGTCATCGGCTGCGGCCCCGTCGTGGCTTGTCGCGCAGTTCCCCGCGCCCCTTCCGGGCGTCGCGGGCCCGCCCCCTGCCGGGGCGGGCCCGCTTTTGCGTTGTCGTCGTCTGAGAGGATCCACGAGTGAGTGACGAAGTGGAGCCCGGGTTCGTACGGGTGCGGTTGGATCTTTCGTACGACGGCAAGGACTTCTCCGGGTGGGCCAAGCAGCGTGAGGGGCAGCGGACCGTCCAGGGCGAGATCGAGGACGCGCTGCGTACGGTGACGCGGTCGCGTCAGACGTACGAGCTGACCGTGGCAGGGCGCACCGACAGCGGGGTGCACGCGCGCGGGCAGGTGGCGCACGTCGACCTGCCGGAGGGCGTGTGGGGCGAGCACCGCGAGAAGCTGCTGCGGCGGCTCGCGGGGCGGCTGCCGCACGACGTGCGGATCTGGCGGGCCGAGGAGGCTCCCGCCGGGTTCAACGCGCGGTTCTCGGCGATCTGGCGGCGGTACGCCTACCGCGTGACCGACCACCCCGGCGGCGTCGACCCGCTGCTGCGCGGGCACGTGCTGTGGCACGACTGGACGCTCGACATGGACGCCATGAACGAGGCCGCCGAGCCGCTGCTCGGGGAGCACGACTTCGCCGCGTACTGCAAGCGGCGCGAGGGCGCCACGACCATCCGTACGCTCCAGGAACTGCGCTGGGAGCGGCGCGCCGACGGGATCCTGGAGGCGACCGTGCGGGCCGACGCCTTCTGCCACAACATGGTGCGTTCGCTGGTTGGAGCGATGCTGTTCGTGGGGGACGGGCACCGGCCGCCGGAGTGGCCGGGCAAGGTGCTCGCCGCGGGTGTGCGGGACTCCGCCGTGCACGTGGTGCGGCCGCACGGTCTGACCCTTGAGGAGGTCGGCTATCCGGCCGACGGGCTGCTCGCCGCGCGCAGCGCGGAGGCCAGGAACAAGCGGTCGCTGCCCGGCGTCGCCGGCTCCGCCGGGTGCTGCTGAGGCCGGGTGCCCCGAGGCGGGGCGCCGCCGAGGCCGGTGGCCGCCCCGGCTACTCGGGGTTGTTCGCGGCGGCCGACGCCTGCGCCTCGCCGCGGCGGTTGATCTGGTGGAAGGTGAAGCGGGCGAGGTCGTCGCCGACCTCGTACGCGTTCTTGTGCTTCTTGGTGACGTCCGTGCCGTTCAGGAAGCCGGTCGTCGTGAAGTACGCGTAGCGTCCGTACGCGTTGTACGTGCCGCGGCAGATCGTGGTGCGGCAGAACGGGTCCACGCCCTTGCCGGACAGGGACTTCACCAGGCCGTTGTCGGCCTGCTTCTTCGCCCGCGCGGCCTGGGCCTCGGTGTCGAAGACGGCGACGCCGACGGTGACCGCGATGCCCTTGCGGGCGTAGGTGGCGCGCAGCAGCTCGGTGCACTTGTTCCTGGTCAGGACGGCGGCGAGCTTGGGCTGGGTGACGGCGGCGCACTTCTTGGTGCTGTCCGTGTCGCCCTTCTTGTAGACGCGCTCCCCGGAGGTCAGCCTCGTGCCGGGGAAGAAGGACTCGGGGCCGAGCGGGGCCTTGTCCTTCTCGGCGCTGGAGATGTAGTCCTTCGGGTCCGGCGGTGGCGGTGGCGTGGTCGCCTCGAAGGACGGCTCGGGGGCCGTGCTGGCGCCCGGGATGTCGGCGGTGGTGGGCAGCTCGCTCGCGGGCTTGTTGGAGGCGGTGGCGTCGTCGCTGTTCGCCGTGACCACCGCGATGGCCACGGCCGCGGCCACGCCGACCGTGGCGAGCGCGCCGCCGCCGATCAGCAGCCACTTGCGGCGGCGGGCACGTGCCTCGGACGCCTCGGCGAGCGCCGCCCAGTCGGGGGTCTGCGAGCCCCCCGGACCCCAGGGGGGTCCCCCTTGCCCAAAGCTCATGGGGCGCATCTTAGACGGGGCGACGGGGATGTTGAGCCCGGGTCGGGGGCCCTTCTCGGCCTAGCCTGAACAGCATGGATTCGGGCGAAAACGGCAAAAATCTCCCTCCTTCCGTCTCCGGTCCCGCCCCGTGGCTCGCGCGGCCCGCCGGGTGGCACGCCTGGGCCGTTCTCGGGGTCGTCCTCGGGGCCGCGGCGCTGCGGATCGCCTACCGGGTGCCGGACGGCGGCATGGACAACGCGATCGTGGTGCGGGCCGCGGAGGCCTGGCTGGACGGGCGGTCCCCGTACGCCGACCGGCACTTCCTCTATCTGCCGGGGGCCGTGCTCGCCGCCGTGCCGCAGGCGGTGTTCCCGGACGCGGCGCGGGTGCTGGTGCCGGTGGGCGTGGTGGCGGCGCTCGCGGGGGGCTGGGGCTGTGCGCTGCGCGTCCACGGCGTGGCCCTGCGCAGCCGGTTCGCCGTGTTCGGGCTGCTCGGGCTCGTCCTCGGGTTCGCGCCCTTCGTGCACCTCGTGGAGCTGGGGAACTGGACCGTGGCGTCGGCCCTGGCGCTGCCGCTCGCGCTGCTGTGCTGCTGCCGGGGGCGGTGGGTGGCCGCCGGGGCGGTCGTCGGGGCCGCGATCGCGGTGAAGCCGCTGCTCGTGCCGGTGCTGCTCCTCTTCGTCCTCGCGCGGCGGTGGCGTGCGCTGGTGGTGGCGGTGGCCGTGCCGGTGGCGGTCTCGGTGCTCGCGGCGCTCGTCCTGCCCGATCCCGGGGCGTTCTTCACGCGGACGCTGCCGTTCCTGCTGCGGGGCGACGACCGGTTCGTGCGGCTGTACGAGGCCTCGCCCGCGGCTGTGCTGCCGCGGCTCGGGGTGCCCGGGGCCGTGGCCTCGCTGGTGTCCGTGGTGGGGGCGGGGGTGGGGGTGTGGTGTGCGTGGTTGCGGTGGCGGGCCGGGGGGTCTGCTGCGGGGCGGGTCGTGGAGGCCTCGGTGGCGCTGATGCTGGCCGCGTTTCTCGTGTCGCGGCCTTCTTACGATCACTATCTGCTGGTCGTGCTGCCCCTGCTGGTGGCTGGAGGGCTGGGGGTGGAGGGCTCTGTGGTGCGGGTGCCGTGGTTCTGGGTGGCGCTGGTGCCGCAGGTGCCGGGGTTCGTGTGGGTGGGGGTGGAGGCGTTGCCTCAGCGGGCCTTCAAGGATGCGTTTACGCTCTGCTTGGTTGCGGGGGTTGTGTTCTGGGTGGCTGCCTCTCGCCTGCGGCGGGCTGGGGGTGCCCCTCCGTCCGCGACAGGGCCAGGCCGGCCGGGGCTGTGCCCACCCGTTCCGCCTCTGGCGGACCAGTTGCCCACAGCGGGGGCGGACCAGTTGCCCACAGCGGGTATGGGCCGGTCGGGGCAGCGTTTTGACCCGTACGGGGCGCGGCGGGTATTCTGCCTGTTCGTTATGTGTATTGGCTTTCTCATTCTCACGTGAGGGGCTCTTACACCGGCCCACCGGGCCGATGACCAGCGGCAGGACTCGGTTGCGTCACCGAGGTCCGCCAAGGCTGTCGTCCATCGTCCGAGGTGGCCTTGTCAGGACCCTTCCCGAGGTTCGAGCTGGACCGAGGGAAACCCCACCTCTGAAGAAGCGAAGGCTACGAACCGTGCGTACGTACAGCCCCAAGCCCGGCGATGTGACCCGCCAGTGGCACGTCATCGACGCCCAGGACGTCGTCCTGGGACGCCTGGCGACCACTGCAGCCAGCCTCTTGCGCGGCAAGCACAAGCCGATCTACGCGCCCCACGTTGACACCGGTGACTTCGTCATCATCATCAACGCCGACAAGGTGCACCTGTCCGGCAACAAGCGGACGCAGAAGATGGCGTACCGCCACTCCGGCTACCCGGGCGGCCTCCGCTCGGTCCGCTACGACGAGCTTCTCGACAAGAACCCCGAGAAGGCCGTCGAGAAGGCCGTCAAGGGCATGCTCCCCAAGAACTCGCTGGGCCGTCAGATGCTCTCGAAGCTGAAGGTCTACAAGGGTGACCAGCACCCGCACGGCGCGCAGCAGCCGCAGCCGTTCGAGATCACCCAGGTCGCGCAGTAATTCCGGCCACCCCCAAGACTGAAGAGAATCTGAGGAGCATCGTGGCCGAGACCACCCCTGAGCAGCCTGTCGACGAGACCGTCGACATCGAGCACTACACCACCGAGTCGGACGCGCCCGTCGAGGGCGAGTACACCTCGGAGTCCAACGCCGCGCGCTTCGGCGACCCGCAGCCGGCCGCCGGCCTCGGTCGTCGCAAGAACGCCATCGCCCGCGTCCGGATCGTCCCGGGCACCGGCAAGTGGAAGATCAACGGGCGCACGCTCGAGGACTACTTCCCGAACAAGGTCCACCAGCAGGAAGTCAACGAGCCCTTCAAGGTGCTCGAGCTCGACGACCGCTACGACGTCATCGCCCGCATCGCGGGTGGCGGCGTGTCCGGCCAGGCCGGCGCCCTGCGCCTCGGTGTGGCCCGCGCCCTGAACGAGGCCGACGTGGACAACAACCGCGGCGCCCTCAAGAAGGCCGGCTTCCTCAAGCGCGACGACCGTGCGGTCGAGCGCAAGAAGGCCGGTCTCAAGAAGGCCCGCAAGGCCCCGCAGTACAGCAAGCGCTAATCTTCGCTGCCTGCAGTACTTCCCGAACGCCCCGGCGGCACCCTCGTGTGCTGTCGGGGCGTTCGTTTATCAGCACCCCATGATCTGGGGTAGAAGTTCGACAGGCTGAGCGGCCGAGGGCCGCGCGGTGAGGCCGCACGGATCACAGATCGGACGTCACCGCGTCCGCAGGACCAGCCGACACTCAATGTTCGGAGGACACCAGTGGGACGACTCTTCGGCACGGACGGTGTGCGCGGTGTCGCCAACGCCGACCTGACGGCCGAGCTCGCGCTCGGGCTCTCGGTCGCCGCGGCGCATGTGCTAGCCGAAGCGGGCACCTTCGAGGGCCACCGTCCGACGGCGGTGGTAGGGCGTGACCCGCGGGCGTCCGGGGAGTTCCTGGAGGCCGCGGTCGTCGCGGGCCTCGCCAGCGCAGGCGTGGACGTCCTGCGCGTCGGTGTGCTGCCCACCCCCGCGGTGGCGCATCTCACCGGTGCGCTGGGCGCCGACCTCGGCGTGATGCTCTCCGCAAGCCACAACGCGATGCCCGACAACGGCATCAAGTTCTTCGCCCGCGGCGGCCACAAGCTCGCAGACGACCTCGAGGACCGCATCGAGTCCGTCTACGAGGAGCACCGCACCGGCGCGCCCTGGCAGCGCCCCACGGGTGCGGGCGTCGGCCGCGTCACCACGTACGACGAAGGCTTCGACCAGTACGTCGCGCACCTCATCGGCGTCCTGCCGGGCCGCCTCGACGGACTGAAGGTCGTCCTGGACGAGGCGCACGGCGCCGCCGCCCGGGTCTCGCCCGAGGCGTTCGCGCGGGCCGGTGCCGAGATCATCACGATCGGCGCCAAGCCGGACGGCCTCAACATCAACGACGGCTGCGGCTCCACCCACCTCGGCCTCCTCAAGGCCGCCGTCGTCGAGCACGGCGCCGACCTCGGCATCGCCCACGACGGCGACGCCGACCGCTGCCTCGCCGTGGACCACACCGGCGCCGAGGTCGACGGCGACCAGATCCTCGCCGTCCTCGCCCTCGCCCTGCGCGAGCGCGGCGCCCTGCGGCAGGACACCGTCGTCGCGACCGTCATGTCCAACCTGGGCTTCAAGCTGGCCATGGAGCGCGAGGGCCTCACCCTCGTCCAGACGGCCGTCGGTGACCGGTACGTCCTGGAGTCGATGAAGGAGCACGGCTACGCCCTCGGCGGCGAGCAGTCCGGACACGTCATCGTCCTCGACCACGCCACCACCGGCGACGGCACCCTGACCGGACTGCTGCTCGCGGCCCGCGTCGCCCAGACCGGCAAGCGACTCGCCGAGCTGGTCGCCGTCATGGAGCGCCTGCCGCAGGTCCTCGTCAACGTGCCCGACGTCGACAAGTCCCGGGTGCGGACCTCGCCCGAGCTGTCCGCCGCCGTCGCCGAGGCCGAGCGCGAGCTGGGCAGCACCGGCCGGGTACTGCTGCGGCCCTCCGGCACCGAGCCGCTGGTGCGCGTCATGGTGGAGGCCGCCGACATCGAGCAGGCCCGCTCGGTCGCGGGGCGCCTCGCGGACGTCGTGAAGTCCGCGCTCGGCTAGGGCAGCGCGCGTTTGCGCAGGGTGCGTTCGCGCTGCCACGCCCAGAGCAGCTTCTGGGCGAGCAGCGTGAGCGTACCGGCGACGACGATGCCGAGGAGATTGAGCAGCAGCTGCTCGGTGGAGCCCCACGCCTGCCGGTACTCGTCGTAGCTGAAGGCGACGGCCGCGTTCGCCGCGGCCGGGACCGTCGTCACCGAGATCGCCACGCCCACCAGGGCGCCCGACTTCGCGGACGTCAGCGAGAGGGTGCCCGCCGCGCCCGCGAGGACGGCCACGACGAAGGAGAACCAGTCGGGGTTGTAGATGAAGCTCGTGTTCGGCCGCTCGGCGCGCAGCTTGTCGTCGCTGAACAGGTCGACGGCGTCCATGAACTGGCTGAACCCCACCGTCACCACCATGGCGACGGCGAAGCCCACGAGCAGCGCGATCAGGGAACGCAGCGCGAGCCGCGGGGCGCGCTGTACAAGGGCCGTGCAGAACCCCGCGAGCGGTCCGAACTCCGGGCCCACCGCCATCGCGCCCACGACCAGGATCGCGTTGTCGAGGACGACACCGCACGCGGCGATCATCATGGCGAGCGTGATGAAGGCGACGTACGTGATGGAGAGCGTGGACTCCTCGTGCGTGGCGTCCTCCAGGTGCTCCCACAGGACCGCGTCGGCGCCCTCGCCCGGCGCCTCGTCCTCGGCCTTGTCGGCCCGCTCCGACAGCGACAGGTCGATGTTCTCCAGGGCGATCGAGCCCTGCTTGTCGATCTCCAGCTCCCGCAGCCGGTCGATCAGCTCGTCGCCCGCCTCCCGGGCGACGTCGCACATGACGATGTCGCCCGACGGGTTGCGGGCCGCACCCGGCACCACGGCGAGATGGGTGGCGCCGACCGTGCTCTCGATCACCCGCACCACGTCATCGGTCTTGTCGGCGGGGGTGATCAGGCGCAGATGCAGCATGCCCGCACCCTAACGCGGCCCTGACGTGCCCCTCAGAGCTTGCGCAGGCTCAGTCGCTGCACCTTGTGGTCGGGGCCCTTGCGGACGACGAGGGTGGCGCGGCCGCGCGTGGGGGCCACGTTCTCCAGGAGGTTGACCTTGTTGATCGTCCGCCAGGTCGTGCGCGCGTAGTCCAGGGCCTCCTCCTCGGAGACCTGCGTGTACTTGCGGAAGTACGAGGACGGGTCCTGGAACGCCGTGGCCCGCAGCTTGCGGAAGCGGTTCAGGTACCAGCGCTCGATGTCCTCGGCGCGCGCGTCCACGTACACGCTGAAGTCGAAGTAGTCGGCGAGACCCACGCGGGTGCGGCCGTCCTTGCCGGGCAGCGCGGGCTGAAGGACGTTCAGGCCCTCGACGATCAGGATGTCCGGGCGGCGGACGACGAGCCGCTCGCCGGGCACGATGTCGTAGATCAGGTGCGAGTAGACGGGGGCCGTCACCTCGTCCTTGCCGGCCTTGATGTCGGCGACGAAGCGGGTCAGGGCGCGCCGGTCGTACGACTCCGGGAAGCCCTTGCGCGACATCAGGCCGCGGGCCTGGAGCTCCTTGGTGGGCAGCAGGAAGCCGTCGGTGGTGACCCGCTCCACCCGCGGGTGCTCCGGCCAGCGCGACAGCAGGGCCTGGAGCAGGCGGGCGACCGTGGACTTGCCCACGGCCACCGAGCCCGCGACGCCTATGACGAAGGGCGTGCCCGTCTGGGCCGCCCGCTCGCCGGTGTTGCCGAGGAAGGTGTTCAGGGCGCCGCGCAGGCCGTCGGTCGCGCCCACGTACAGGTTCAGCAGGCGTGAGAGCGGCAGATAGATGTCGCGGACCTCGTCGAGGTCGATGACGTCGCCGAGACCGCGCACCTTCTCGACCTCGGCGGCGGTCAGGGGGAGCGGCGTCTTGTCCCGCAGCGCGCTCCACTCGGAGCGGGTGAGGTCGACGTAAGGGGTCGCCTCCGGCCGGTGCCGGTGGGCGCCCCGCGGCGGCGAGGAGACCGAAGAGATCACAGTCCATTGTTACGGCTGTTTGAACGCGGGGGCGGGTGGGGTGCGTCACGGTGCGGTGGTGGGCTGCGTCACGGTGCGGTGGTGGGGTGGGGTCGCTGCGCGGTGGTGGGGTTGGTTCGCGGCGCGCGTCGCACGCGTCGCGTGCCTGTGGTGTCACAGAGAGTCGTATTGTTCCTTTTATGTGTGGAATCGTCGGTTACGTCGGCTCGCAGTCGGCGCTCGAAGTGGTGCTGGCCGGGCTGAAGCGCCTGGAGTACCGGGGATACGACTCGGCCGGCGCGGCCGTGCTCGCGGACGGCGCCATCGCCGTCGCCAAGAAGTCCGGCAAGCTCGTCAATCTGGAGAAGGCGCTGGTCGACCGGCCGCTGCCGGCCGGTGCCACCGGTATCGGGCACACCCGGTGGGCCACCCACGGCGGGCCCACCGACGCCAATGCCCACCCCCACCTCGACGGTGCGCGGCGTGTCGCCGTCGTCCACAACGGGATCATCGAGAACTTCGCCGACCTGCGTCACGAGCTGGCCGCCCGCGGGCACGTCCTGCGCTCCGAGACCGACACCGAGGTCGTCGCCCATCTGCTCGCCGAGGAGTTCTCCGGCTGTGCCGACCTCGCCGAGGCGATGCGTCTCGTGTGCCGTCGGCTCCAGGGGGCGTTCACCCTGGTCGCCGTGCACGCCGACGTCCCCGACCTGGTCGTGGGCGCACGCCGCAACTCGCCGCTCGTCGTCGGCGTGGGCGAGGACGAGGCCTTCCTCGCCTCCGACGTGTCCGCGTTCATCGCCCACACCCGCTCCGCCGTGGAGCTCGGCCAGGACCAGGTCGTCCAGGTGCGGCGCGACGAGGTCGTCGTGACCGACTTCTACGGGCGGCCCGCCGATGTGCGGCACTACCGCGTCGACTGGGACGCCGCCGCCGCGGAGAAGGGCGGGTACGCCACGTTCATGCACAAGGAGATCGCCGAGCAGCCTCGCGCTGTGGCGGCGACCTTGCGCGGGTGGACCGGCGGTGACGATGCGCCGCGGTTCGATTCCCCGGGACTCGATGCGCCGCGGTTCGATTCCCCGGGACTCGATTCGCCGGGGATCGATTCCTCGGGACTCGATTCCCCGCGCTCCGGTTCCCTGCGGTTCGATTCCCCGTGCTCCGGTTCCCTCGGCATCTCCGACCAGGCGCTGCGCGACTTCGACAAGGTCGTCTTCGTCGCCTGCGGCACCGCCTTCCACGCCGGGCTCGTCGCCAAGCACGCCGTCGAGCAGTGGGCCCGGGTGCCCTGCGAGGTCGAGCTCGCCAGCGAGTTCCGTTATCGCGGGCCCCTCCTCGACGCCCGCACCCTCGTCGTCGCCGTCTCCCAGTCCGGCGAGACCATGGACACCCTGATGGCCCTGCGGCACGCCCGCGAACAGGGCTCATCGGTCCTCGCCATCTGCAACACCAACGGCTCCACCCTGCCCCGCGAGGCCGACGCCGTGCTCTACACCCACGCCGGGCCCGAGGTGGCCGTCGCCTCCACCAAGGCGTTCCTCACCCAGCTCGTCGCCTGCTATCTGGTCGCACTGCACCTGGCCCGGGTACGGGGCGCCGGGGCGCGCGCCGAGGTGGCCGAGGCCGCGCGGGACCTGGCGGCCATGCCCGGAGCGGTGGAGCGGGTACTCGCCGGTATGGAGCCCGTGCGCGAACTCGCCCGCTCCCTGGCCGGGGCAGGAACCGGGACCGTGCTGTTCCTCGGGCGGCACGTGGGGTACCCCGTGGCCCTGGAGGGCGCACTCAAGCTCAAGGAACTCGCCTACATGCACGCCGAGGGGTTCGCCGCGGGCGAGCTGAAGCACGGGCCCATCGCCCTCGTAGAGGAAGGGCTGCCCGTCGTCGTGGTCGTGCCCTCGCCCCGTGCGCAGCCCGTCCTGCACGACAAGATCGTCTCCAATATCCAGGAGATCCGGGCCCGCGGCGCCCGTACCGTCGTCATCGCCGAGGAAGGCGACGAGGCCGTCGTGCCGTACGCGGACCACGTCGTCCGCGTGCCCGTCGTCGCCCCGCTGCTCGCGCCCCTCGTCGCCACCGTGCCGCTCCAGGTCTTCGCCTGCGAGCTGGCCCTCGCCCGGGGCCACGAGGTGGATCAGCCGCGGAATTTGGCCAAGTCGGTGACCGTGGAGTGAGGTTCTCCGTAGGACGGGGTTCTTGTTTCATCGTGAGGAGTGGCCTTGATCATCGGGGTGGGCATCGACGTCGCCGAGATCGATCGGTTCGCCGAATCGCTCGAACGGCGGCCCGGCATGCGGCAACGGATCTTCGTCGAGGCGGAGTTGTACCTCCCCGACGGGGAGCGGCGCGGCATCGCCTCCCTCGCCGCGCGCTTCGCCGCCAAGGAGGCGCTCGCCAAGGCCCTCGGGGCGCCCGCCGGGCTGCGCTGGGTCGACGCGGAGGTGTACGTCGAGGAGAGCGGGCAGCCCCGGCTGCGGGTGCGGGGGACGGTGGCCGCCCGCGCGGAGGCGTTGGGGGTGCGGGGGTGGCATGTCTCCATGAGCCATGACGCGGGGGTCGCTTCCGCTGTGGTCATCGCGGAGGGGTAGGGCGGTCCTCGCGGGAGGGATTCCTGGCGGGGCGCGGGGCGCGGGGCGCGGTTGTCGATCCCGGGCGTCGGGTGTTGGGCGCCGGACGCCGGACGCCGGACGCCGGACGCCGGGTGTCGGGCCCCGGGCGCATGGGATGCCGGGCACGGGTGGCGGGCGCGGGTGCCTCGTGTTGAGGGGTGCGCGATCCTAGGAGGATGCGTACTGCGTACAGCGTGGACAGTGTCCGAGCCGCCGAGCGCGCGCTGATGGCCCGAGTGCCGGACGGCGCCCTGATGCAGCGGGCCGCAGCCGGGCTCGCCGTGGCCTGCGGGCAGTTGCTCGGCAGGGTGTACGGGGCGCGCGTCGTCCTTCTCGTCGGCAGCGGGGACAACGGTGGTGACGCCCTGTTCGCCGGGGCCCGGCTCGCTCGGCGCGGTGCCGGGGTGACCGCGGTGCTCCTCGCGCCCGACCGGGTGCACGGAGGTGGGCTCGCTGCTCTGCTGCGGGCTGGGGGGCGGGTTGTGGATGCCCCTGTGGGGGGCGGCGCCGATGGCTCCGCGGACGCCGATGGGTCCGCCGGTGTCTCCGAGCGGGCTCTGGCCGCGCTCGACGGGGCCCGGCTCGTCGTCGACGGGATCGTCGGCATCGGCGGCAAGGGCGGGCTGCGGGCCCCGGCAGCGCGGCTCGTGCGCGCCGCCGCCGCGTCCGGGGCCCTGATCGTCTCCGTCGACCTGCCGAGCGGAGTGGACGCCGACACCGGGCAGGTGCGCGGGGACGCCGTCCGCGCCGACGCCACCGTGACGTTCGGGACGTACAAGCCCGGCCTCCTCGTCGACCCCGGGCGGGAGTACGCCGGGGCCGTGCGGCTCGTCGACATCGGCCTCGACGGTGAACTCGGCGCGCACGACGCCGCCCTGGAGGCCCTCCAGTACGCCGACGTCGAGCGGTTGCTGCCCGTGCCCGGCGCCGAGAGCGACAAGTATCGGCGCGGGGTCGTCGGTGTCGTCGCCGGGTCCGCCCGCTATCCGGGGGCCGCCGTGCTCTGTGTCGCCGGGGCGCTGCGGGCCGGGGCCGGGGCCGTCCGGTACGTGGGGCCCGCCGCCGACGCCGTCGTCGCCCGCTTCCCGGAAGCCCTCGTCTCCGCCGGGCCGCCCGCCGCGGCCGGGCGGGTGCAGGCCTGGGTCGCCGGGCCGGGGCTCGGCGACGACGACGCGTTCCTGCGGGACGCCGTGGCCGCCGACGTGCCCGTCCTGATCGACGCCGACGGGCTGCGGCTCGTGGACGTCTCCGCCGTACGGGGGCGGGATGCCCCCACGTTGCTCACTCCGCACGCCGGGGAGGCCGCCGCCCTGCTCGGGGTCTCCCGGGAGGAGGTCGAGGGGGCCCGCCTCGAATCCGTACGGGAGTTGGCCGCGCGGTACTCGGCCACGGTGCTGCTCAAGGGGTCGACGACGGTGGTCGCCTCGCCCGGCGGGGGCGCGGTGCGGGTCAATCCGACGGGGACGTCGTGGCTCGCCACCGCGGGGAGCGGCGATGTGCTGTCGGGCCTTGCCGGGTCGCTGTTGGCGGCGGGGCTCGGGGCGGGGGACGCGGGGGCCGTCGGGGCGTTTCTGCACGGGCTCGCGGGGCGGCTTGCGGCGGAGGGGGCGCCCGTGGGGGCGCAGGATGTGGCGGAGGCCTTGCCACTGGCTTGGCGGGACGTGCGGGGGGCTTAGCACCCCTGGGGCTCAGCACCTTTGGGGCTCAGCACCCTTGAGCCCGCTCGGGCCACGCCCCTCCGCCCACGCGACGGTTGCCCGGCAGGTGGGCCGTGCCCACCCATCCCCGAGCTCTCGGCTCCGTTCGAGCAGGGGAGACCCCACTCGCCCCTGGCGGACCGGTTGCCCACGGAGGGGGCGGTTGATTCGGGGGCCATGGGCGGCTCTGAGAGACTTGGGGGCGATGACTGAGACTGCACCGCCGCGCGTCCGCGCCGAGATCGACCTCGCCGCCCTCCGGGCGAACGTACGGACCCTGCGCGCCCACGCCCCCACCGCCGCCTTCATGGCGGTCGTGAAGGCGGACGCCTACGGCCACGGGATGCTGCCGTGCGCCCGCGCGGCCCTGGAAGCCGGCGCCACCTGGGTGGGCACCGCCACCCCGGAAGAGGCCCTCGCGCTCCGCGCGGCCGGTATCGACGCCCCCGTGATGTGCTGGCTCTGGACCCCGGGCGGCCCCTGGCGCGAAGCCGTCGAGGCGGACCTGGACATCTCGGTCAGCGGCCTGTGGGCGCTGCGCGAGGTCACCGCCGCCGCCCGCGCGGCCACCCGCACCGCCCGCGTCCAGCTCAAGGCCGACACCGGCCTCGGCCGCAACGGCTGCATGCCGGACGACTGGCCCGAGCTGATCGCGGCGGCCCTGCGCGCCGAGGCCGAGGGACTGGTCCGCGTCACCGGACTCTGGTCCCACTTCGCGTGCGCCGACGAGCCGGGGCATCCCTCGATCCAGGCCCAGCTCGACGTCTTCCGGGAGATGGTGGCCCACGCTGAGGAGCAGGGCGTCCGGCCCGAGGTGCGGCACATCGCCAACTCCCCGGCCACCCTCACCCGTCCGGACACCCACTTCGACCTCGTCAGGCCCGGCATCGCCATGTACGGCATCTCGCCCAGCCCCGAGGTCGGCGCCCCGCAGGACTTCGGCCTGCGGCCCGTCATGACGCTCACCGCCTCCCTGGCCTCGGTCAAGCACGCCCCGGCCCAGCACGGCGTGAGCTACGGACACCACTACACGACCCCCGGCGCCACCACCCTCGGCCTGATCCCCGCCGGTTACGGCGACGGCGTCCCGCGCCACGCCTCCGGCACCGGACCCGTGCTCGTCGACGGCAAGCTGCGTACCGTCGCCGGACGGATCGCGATGGACCAGTTCGTCGTCGACCTCGGTGGCGACGAACCCGGCATCGGCTCGCAGGCCGTGCTCTTCGGACCCGGCGACCGTGGCGAGCCCACCGTCGAGGACTGGGCCCGTGCGGCGGGCACCATCGGGTACGAGATCGTCACGCGCATCGGTTCCCGCGTCCCGCGCGTCCATATGAACGTCGATCTGAACGTCGATCTGAACGTCGATATGAACGTCGATATGAACGTCGATATGAGCGTCGATGTGAACAAGGCCCCGAACAGCACCGACGACTGAAGAGGAGCGGTACGTGAGCGAGGGCAGCACGGGGGCGGCCGCCGCGGACGTGGTGACCGAAGTGGCCGGCGCGGCCGCCTCGGCGGCCACCACCTGGCGGCGGGCCGGGATCGCCGGCGCCGCGATAGGGGTCATCGCCGCGGGCGCCGCCGCCGGTGTCGCCCTGGAGCGGCTGACGGTCGGCCGCGGCATGCGCAAGAAGGCCCGCCTCGCCCTCGACGCCTCGGGGCCCTACGGCTCCCTGCGCGGCATGCCCGGCAAGGCCTACGCGGACGACGGCACCGAACTCGCGTACGAGGTCGAAGAGGTGGACGACCTCCACCTCCCGGCGGACGCGGAGGCGGACGCGGGTGCCGCCGGCCGGGGGCGCGGCCCGGAGGAAGGGGCCCGGGGCAGTCGGCAGTGGCGTCGGCTCTTCGGACGCAAGACACCCGCCCCCGTCACCGTCGTCTTCAGCCACGGCTACTGCCTCGGCCAGGACTCCTGGCACTTCCAGCGGGCCGCCCTGCGGGGCGCGGTGCGCTGCGTCTACTGGGACCAGCGCAGCCACGGCCGCTCCGGCCGCGGCGTGGACCAGCGCCAGGACGGCAGGCCCGTCTCCATCGACCAGCTGGGCCGTGACCTCAAGGCCGTCGTCGACGCGGCCGCCCCCGAAGGGCCCCTCGTGCTCGTCGGGCACTCCATGGGCGGCATGACCACCATGGCCCTCGCCGACCAGTTCCCGGACCTGATCCGCGAGCGCGTCGTGGGCGTCGTGCTCATCGGTACGTCCTCCGGGCGGCTCGGCGAAGTCAACTTCGGGTTGCCCGTGGCGGGGATGAACGCCGTCCGGCGCGTGCTGCCCGGCGTCCTGAAGGCGCTCGGCTCGCAGGCGGACCTGGTGGAGAAGGGGCGGCGCGCCACCGCCGACCTGTTCGCGGGCATCATCAAGCGCTACTCGTTCGCCTCCAGGGACATCGACCCGGCCGTGGCGCGGTTCGCGGAGCGGCTCATCGAGTCGACGCCGATCGACGTCGTCGCCGAGTTCTACCCGGCCTTCGCCGAGCACGACAAGACGGCGGCCCTGGAGCACTTCGCCGGGCTGCCCGTCCTCGTCCTCGCGGGCGACAAGGACCTGGTGACGCCGAGCGAGCACAGCGAGGCCATCGCCGACCTGCTGCCCGACGCCGAACTGGTGCTCGTCCCGGACGCCGGGCACCTGGTGATGATGGAGCACCCCGAGGTGGTCGTCGACCGCATCGCCGACCTGCTCGTCAGGGCCAAGGAGCAGGTGCGCGACGCCGCCATGTAGCGGTCCTGCCGCGGCCGGGCGCCGTGGCGGGGCGGCCGGAGCGCGCTCCGTGAGCGGCTAACGTGGCCGTCATGGAAGCACCGCACAGCCCGGCCCCCGCCACCACCCTCAAGATCACTGTCAGTTCGCCCGACGAGATGGGCGAGTTGGGCCGCCGCCTGGCCGAGATCCTGCGCCCCGGCGACCTCGTCATGCTCACCGGTGAGCTCGGCGCGGGCAAGACGACGCTGACCCGCGGCCTGGGCGCGGGCCTCGGCGTGCGCGGCGCCGTCACCTCGCCGACGTTCGTCATCGCCCGCGTGCACCCCTCCCTCGGCGACGGGCCGCCGCTGGTCCACGTCGACGCGTACCGCCTGGGCGGCGGCCTCGACGAGATGGAGGACCTGGACCTCGACGTCTCCCTGCCGGACTCCGTGATCGTCGTGGAGTGGGGGGAGGGGAAGGTCGAGGAGCTCTCGGACGACCGGCTGCACCTGGTCATCGACCGGGCCGTCGGCGACACCACGGACGAGGTCCGCGAGGTCACGCTGCACGGCATCGGCGGGCGCTGGGCCGCGGCCGACCTGACGGCGCTCACGGCCTGAGCGCCCCGCAGCGCGTTCCGGGGGTCCCGGAGGTCCCGGGGGTTCCGGGGGCCGCGGAGGTCCCGGGGTTTCGTAGAGTCGCCCGAACTTTCCGACAAGCCGTCGGCAAGATGTTGCGCGGCATGCGTCGCACGTGGTCACATGGATACCAGGTCCTGGTTAGGTCTACCTAACCACGTCTGCTCCCGGAGCCCCAGGAGGCGACCATGCCGGCTTCAGAACGCGATGCGCAGCCCCAGCCGTTCGCACGTCCCGAGGCGCCGTCGGCCTGGTCGATGAGCGATCTGCTGGCGTCGTGCGCCGCCGCGAGCGCGGTCTCCACGCCCCCGGCCGCGCCCCCGCACCACCCGGTGGCGGACACGGTCGACGAACGGCGGCGCGACGCGGCCTGAGAGCCGCCCGCCACGGGTGTCCCGGGGAGCAGCCCGCACCGGACTCAGGGAACGACGACGACCTTCGCGTCCATCAGCGCGAAGTCCCACATCGCGTTGCCGTCCGCGCGGGACGAGCGGATGCCGCCGGTCTTCTTCGCGGGGTCCGGCTTCTCCGTGGAGCCGTTGAGCGCGGCGCTGAACCCGATCCCTATGCCGTCGACGTCCGCGAACCGCACGACGTGCTCGATCTGCGTACCGTCGGAGCCGACGATCTGCCCGGAGCGCGAGGTGACGGTGTACGAACCGGCCGCGGGGTCCACGGTGCTCGGCGTCACCTTGTACGTGCGCTGCACCTTGTCGGAGTCGCCGACGAGCCAGACCCGGTCGCCCGCCAGGGAGTAGACGACGCGCTTGCCGGAGCCCGATCCCGCGGGCAGCGCGAGCGGGTCCTTCTTGCCCTTCTCGGGGGACGAGGGAGCCGTCGGGGACTTGTCCGGGCGGGCGCCGAGGTCGTCGGGGGCGCTGGCGGAGGCCTGGTAGGCGAGGAAGCCGACCACGGCCAGGGCTGCCGCGGTGAGGCCGGCCACGAATCCCGAGCTGCTCCTTGACACCTGCGCCACCTCCCGTGTGTACGGCTACGGGGTGACGGTAGCAGCAGGTGTGCTCATCGCCGGGGCGGCCGTGCGCGGGGCCCCGGAGCCGTAGGCTGTTTGTGTGCTCTTGCTCGCTCTGGATACCGCCACCCCCGCCGTGACCGTCGCCCTGCACGACGGCACGACCGTCATCGCCGCATCGAGCCAGGTCGACGCCCGCCGCCACGGTGAGCTGCTGCTCCCCGCCGTGGACCGCGTGCTCGCCGACGCGGGTCTGAGACTGGACGCGGTCACGGCCGTCGTCGCAGGCATCGGCCCCGGCCCGTACACCGGCCTGCGCGTCGGCCTGATGACGGCCGACACCTTCGGCCTCGCGCTCGACGTCCCGGTGCACGGCGTGTGCACCCTCGACGGCCTCGCGTACGCCTCGGGCATCGAGGAGGGCCCGTTCGTCGTGGCGACGGACGCCCGCCGCAAGGAGGTCTACTGGGCGCGGTACGAGAACGCGCGCACCCGGACGGAAGGACCCGCGGTGGACCGCCCCGCGGACATCGCGGCCGACGTCGCGGGCCTCCCCGCGGTCGGCGCGGGCGCCGCGCTCTACCCGGACACGTTCACGGACGTGCGCGGCCCCGAGCACGTGGCGGCGGCCGCCCTCGCGTCGCTCGCGGCGGAGCGCCTCGCCGCGGGCGAGGAACTCCCCGAACCGCGGCCGCTGTATCTGCGCCGCCCCGACGCGCAGGTCCCCAAGAACTACAAGGTGGTCACCCCCAAGTGACCACTGAGCCCACTGAGCCCGCAGAGCCTGCTGGACCTCCCGGAACGTTGCCCCGGGCCGTCGCCGCCGCGGTGCGCGAGATGCGCTGGTGGGACATCGACGCCGTGCTCGCCCTGGAGAAGGAGCTCTTCCCGGACGACGCGTGGTCGCGCGGCATGTTCTGGTCGGAGCTGGCGCACGCGCGCGGACCCGGCTCCACACGCCGCTACCTGGTGGCGTACGAGGGCGAGCGCCTCGTCGGCTACGGCGGCCTCGCGGTCGCGGGCAGCGACTCCGGTGACGGCGCGGCGGTGGCCGCCGACGTGCAGACGATCGCCGTCGCCCGGGACCACTGGGGCACCGGCCTCGGCGCGGGCCTGCTCACGGAGCTGCTCCGGCACGCCAGCGCCTTCGAGGCCACCGAGGTGATGCTGGAGGTGCGCGTGGACAACACCCGGGCGCAGAGGCTGTACGAGCGCTTCGGCTTCGAACCGATCGGCTTCCGCCGCGGCTACTACCAGCCCGGCAACGTGGACGCGCTGGTGATGCGCCTGTCCGACCCCTCCGCCGTCCCGGCCTCCGTGAACGGCACCCCCGAACCTCCGAGCGACGGCCAGGCGGACCCTGGCCCGCTGAACGGCGTACAAGGAACCGAGATCCATGGCTGACTCCCGTGACGAGCCCCTCGTCCTCGGCATCGAGACCTCCTGCGACGAGACGGGCGTAGGCGTCGTCCGCGGCACGACCCTGCTGGCGGACGCGGTGGCGTCCAGCGTCGACGAGCACGCGCGCTTCGGGGGCGTCGTCCCCGAGGTGGCGTCCCGCGCGCATCTGGAGGCGATGGTCCCGACCATCCAGCGCGCCCTGAAGGACGCCGGTGTCGCCGCCTCCGACCTGGACGGCGTCGCGGTGACGGCGGGCCCCGGCCTCGCGGGCGCGCTGCTCGTCGGGGTGTCGGCGGCGAAGGCGTACGCGTACGCGCTCGGCAAGCCGCTGTACGGCGTGAACCACCTGGCCTCGCACATCTGCGTGGACCAGCTGGAGCACGGCGCGCTCCCCGAGCCGACGATGGCCCTCCTGGTCTCCGGCGGCCACTCCTCGCTGCTCCTGTCCACCGACATCACCTCGGACGTGCGGCCCCTCGGCGCGACCATCGACGACGCCGCGGGCGAGGCCTTCGACAAGATCGCGCGCGTTCTGAACCTCGGCTTCCCGGGCGGCCCGGTGATCGACCGCTACGCACGCGAGGGCGACCCGGAGGCCATCGCGTTCCCGCGCGGTCTGACGGGCCCGCGGGACGCGGCGTACGACTTCTCCTTCTCCGGCCTCAAGACGGCGGTGGCGCGCTGGATCGAGGCGAAGCGGGCCGCGGGCGAGGAGGTTCCGGTGCGGGACGTGGCGGCGTCCTTCCAGGAGGCCGTCGTGGACGTGCTGACCCGCAAGGCGGTACGGGCCTGCAAGGACGAGGGGGTGGACCACCTGATGATCGGCGGCGGGGTGGCGGCGAACACGCGGCTGCGGGCCCTCGCGCAGGAGCGGTGCGAGCGGGCCGGGATCCGGCTCCGCGTCCCCCGGCCCAAGCTCTGCACGGACAACGGGGCGATGGTGGCGGCGCTCGGCGCGGAGATGGTGGCCCGCAACCGGGCGGCGTCCGACCTGGACCTGTCGGCGGACTCGTCCCTGCCGGTGACGGAACCCCACGTCCCCGGCGCCCACGCCCACACCCACACCCACTCGCACGATCACGTGCACGAGGTCGCGAAGGACAACCTGTACTCATGAGCGTCGCGCTGATGTGGGAGGCACGGGCGGAGGCCGGGCGGGGCCCCGAGCTGCTCGACTGGGCGCGGGCCCAGGCCCTGGAGCCGCCGCCGGTGCGCCGGGAGACCTTCCGGGCGCCCCAGGACCGCGTCCTGGTGATCACCTGGTGGGACGCCCCGTACGAGGCGGAGGTGCCGGAACTCCCCGCGCCGCCGCCCGAGCTGGTGTCCCGCCCTCCGCATCGCTGGCGTTTCGAGCCCGCGGACTGATTTCCGCGAGGTTGTCGATGAGGGGCCCTGCCGTTCGACGCAGAGGTAAAGGACGAGGCGAGGCACGAGAGCCCCGCCCGTCGACCACCGAAACGGAAGGCAGCACCATGCCGCGCTATCTGGCGATGATCCGCATCGACGAGAACGACACCCACGGGGGCGGCCCGAGCCCCGAACTTCAGCAGCGCATGGGTGAGCTGCTCGAAGGCATGGCCAAGGAGGGCGTGCTGCTCGACACCGCGGGCCTCGCGCCGACCTCCGAGGGCACCAGGGTGCACTGGCAGGGCGGCCGCCTGTCCGTCACGGACGGCCCGTTCACCGAGGCCAAGGAGGTCATCGGCGGCTACTCCATCCTCCAGGCCAGGGACAAGGCCGAAGCGGTCGAGTGGACCAAGCGGTTCCTGAAGACCCACGAGGACTACTGGACGCTCACCGTGGAGGTCAGGGAGATCGGCGAGGCAGGCATCCCCGGGGTGGGCCCGAACGCCTGATTCTTTGCGCAGAGAGGCCGGGGGTGCTCTGATGGATGGCTGTGGACCACGCGTCTGAGCACCCCCGCCGCACCGCGCACGGCGTCGAGCGCACCATCGAGCGGACCATCGAGACGGTCTTCCGCATGGAGGCCCCGCGAGTGATCGCCGGTGCCGCGCGGATCGTACGGGACGTGGGCATCGCCGAGGAGTTGGCGCAGGACGCCCTGGTGGCGGCCCTGGAGCAGTGGCCCGATTCGGGCGTTCCCGACAACCCGAGCGCCTGGCTCACGGCCGCGGCCAAGAACCGCGCGATCGACCTGGTGCGCCGGCGCGAGCGCTACGCGCGCAAGCTCGCGGAGATGGGCCGCGACCTGGAGACCGCTCCGCCGCACCTGGACGAGATCCCGGATCTCGTCGAGGACCCGGACGCCATCGACGACGACCTGCTGCGCCTGGTCTTCACGGCGTGCCACCCGGTGCTGTCGGCCGAGGCCAGGGTCGCCCTCACGCTCCGTCTCCTCGGCGGCCTCACCACGGCGGAGATCGCCCGCGCGGTCCTCGCCCCGGAATCGACGGTCGCCCAGCGCGTGGTCCGCGCCAAGCGCACGCTGGCCGCGAAGAACGTCCCGTTCGAAGTGCCCTACGGCCCGGACCGCGAGGCCCGCCTCGGCTCGGTCCTCGACGTCATCTACCTGATCTTCAACGAGGGGTACGCGGCGACGGCGGGCGACGACTACGTGCGTCCCGCCCTGTGCGAGGACGCGTTGCGCCTGGCCCGGCAGCTTGCCGCCCTGATGCCGAAGGAGCCCGAAGTGCACGGGCTCGCGGCCCTGTTGGAACTCCAGGCCTCGCGCACCGCCGCGCGGACGGGACCCGGCGGGGAGCCCGTGCTGCTCAAGGACCAGAGCCGGGGCCGCTGGAACCGGATGCTGATCCGGCGGGGCTTCGCCGCCCTCGAACGGGCGGAGGGGGCGTCCGGCGGAATGGCGCGCGGGCCGTACGTCCTCCAGGCGGCGATCGCCGCGTGCCATGCGCACGCGGGGTCGTACGAGGAGACGGACTGGGAGCGGATCACCGCACTCTACGGGCTGTTGGCGGCGCGGGCGCCGTCGCCGGTCGTCGAGTTGAACCGGGCGGTCGCGGTGTCCATGGCGCGGGGACCCGAGGCCGGGCTGGCGCTCGTGGACGCGCTGGCGGGCGAACCCGCCCTGCGGGGATACCACTTGCTGCCCAGCGTGCGCGGGGACCTCCTGGAGCGCCTGGGCCGCCACGCGGAGGCCCGCGGGGAGTTCGAGCGGGCGGCAGCACTGGCGCGGAACGCGCGGGAGCGCCAGCTGCTGCTGAGACGGGTGAAGGAGAGCCCGTCCGGCGTTTGAGAACGGGGCGCGGAGCGCCGTTTCGGTGGGGGCGCCCGACCAGTGCTGCTGAGGCGGGAAGAAAGCCCGTCCGGCGTTTGAGGACGAGGCGCGGAGCGCCGTTTCGGTGCGGGCAACCAACCACTGTCGCAGGAGGGAGTCGATTCAGCGCGGGTGCCCCACCAGCATGGTGGGCGCGCCCGCGACCCGGGTCAGGAAGACGGTCGCGGACCCGGCCCCCCGGGGCTTCACCTTGCGGCGGAGTTCTTCGGGCTCGACAGCCGACCCCCGCTTCTTGACGGTGAGGATGCCGACCTCTCGTTCCCGCAGCAGGGCCTTGAGCCTCTTGACGTTGAAGGGGAGCTGGTCGGTGATCTCGTAGGCGGTGGCGTACGGGGTGGAGACGGCGGTGTCGGAGGTGACGTAGGCGATGGTCTCGTCGATGAGGCCGCCCCCGACGCGGGCGGCGACCTCGGCGACGAGATGGGCGCGGATGACGGCGCCGTCGGGTTCGTAGAGGTAGCGGCCGACGGGCCGGACGGCGGGGTCGGGGAGCATGGCGGCGCGCGCGGAGACGAGGGAGTCGCCGCCGGGCAGGAGGGTGGCCCGGTGCGCGGCGGGGGTGTCGGTGCCGAACCACAGGACGGCTTCCTTGACGTCACCGCCGTCGGAGATCCACTCGGCCTCGGCCTCTTCGGGGACGACGTCGTGCGGAATGCCGGGGGCGATCTTCAGGGCGGCGCGCGGCGCCTTGCGGGCGGTCTCGACGGCCCAGGAGAGCGGCGGCGAGTAGGCCTCGGGGTCGAAGATCCGGCCGCGTCCACCGCGCCGGGCGGGGTCGACGAAGACGGCGTCGTACGGGGTGGTGTCCACGTCGGTCACATCGGCCTCGCGGACCTCGATCAGGTCGGCGAGACCGAGGGCCTCGGCGTTGGCGCGGGCGACGGCGCAGGTCAGCGGGTCACGGTCGACGGCGAGGACGGAGATCCCGGCGCGGGCGAAGGCGATCGCGTCGCCGCCGACGCCGCAGCAGAGGTCGGCGACGGACCGTACGCCGTCGGTGCCGAGGCCGCGCAGGCGCCGGGCGCGGTGGGTCGCGACGGAGGTGCGGGTGGACTGCTCGACGCCGCCGGGGGTGAAGAACATCCGGGCGGCGTCGGCGGCGCCGAACTTCACGACCGCCCGCTGCCGGAGCCGTGCCTGCGCGAGCGCGGCGGAGACGAGACCGGCGGGGTGGTCGCGGCGCAGCCGGGTGGCGACCGCCAGTTCCTGGCTCGGTTCGACGTCCCGTACGGAGGCGAGGAGGGCGCGGCCCTCGTCGGTGCGGAGCGCGGCGAAGGAGGCAAGCGGATCGTTCACGCCGCCCATTGTGGGCCAGTCGGAGGAAGGTGCGCGTGCGGTGGCGGTGTCGGTGCCGTACGGGGCGGCTGGACTGCGAGGATCCGGCGCCATGCGACTAGTACGACAAAAGGAACAATCAGGGCGCAAGTCCCGCAAGGGGACGCTCGCCGCCGGGGTCCTGAGCGCCACCATCGTGGCCACCACGATCGTCTCCGGCTGCTCCTTCGGCGGCGAGGGCGACGGCGTCGGCTGGGGCGGCTCCGGCGCGCACGGTCAGCAGCCGGAGCTCGGCCCGCCCGCCCGCGCGCTGCGCGAGTACGCCGACGGCCTGCGGGCACGGCAGGCGGCGCGGGCCGCCGCGGCCAAGCGCTGGGGGCTGAAGCGGACCCCGCTCGCGGCGCCGCCCGCGCCCGCCGTGAAGCCGCGCCTGACCACCCGCAAGGGCTTCGAGGTCAAGGGGCAGAAGAAGCTCCCGCCGGTGTTCACCACGATCCCGACCAAGGACAAGGTCGTCTTCCTGACGGTCGACGACGGCGCGGAGAAGAGCCCGGCGTTCCTGCGGATGATGAGCGATCTGAAGATCCCGTACACCGCGTTCCTCAGCGACTACCTGGTCAAGGAGGACTACGGCTACTTCAAGCGGATGCAGGACCGCGGCGTCGCACTGAACAACCACACGCTCAACCACCGCTATCTGCCGGGGCTCCCCTACAAGAAGCAGCGGCGGGAGATCTGCGGGATGCAGGACGTCATCCAGAAGCGGTTCGGCAAGCGGCCCGAACTGTTCCGGCCGCCGTACGGGAACTACAACCGGAACACCCTGCGCGCCGCCAAGTCCTGCGGCATCAAGGCGGTGCCGCTGTGGGCCTCCGAGGGATTCGCGGACCACATGGAGTGGCGGGAGTGGGACAAGGACCTGCACCGGGGCGACATCATCCTCACGCACTTCCGCGGGCGCGATGACTGGAAGGGCACCATGCCCGACATGGTCCGCACGGTCCTGAAGACGGCCACGGCCAAGGGGTACGCCATCGCGCGGCTGGAGGACTACTTGTGAGCAGCCCGGCGCGCGGCCGGGTGGCGGCAGCCGTCGCGGCGGGGGTCCTGGCCCCCGCCCTGCTGCTGACCGGTTGCGCGCAGTCGGTCGACCCGATCGAGCGGCTCGGCCGGAAAGCGGCCGAAAAGATGCCCTCGAAGCGGGCGGATCCGGACCGGTCCTGCGGCCGGACGACCGCGCCGCCGCGCACCGGGCGCCCCGGTGCCGTTCCGCCGCCCGCGAAATCCGGGCCCACGGACCCGGACCCGCACCCGGACCCGGACCCGGCCACGGACCCGTACGCGAGCCCGTACGCGAGCCCCGCGACCGGGGAACCCGAGGCCGGGCCCGGACGTTGTCGGGACGCACGGCCGGATAGGGGCACCGGTGCACCGGGTCCCGCCCCGGAGACGCGCGTGCCGAAGACGCGCGCACCGGAGGCGCCCGTGCCGAAGACGCGCGCACCGGAGGCGCCCGTGCCGAAGACGCGCGCACCGGAGACGCGCGCACCGGAGGGGCCCGCACGGGAAAATCCCCTCCCGGGGACCCGTCCCACTCGCCCGTAAGCCACGTCCATTGGCACTCCGCTTGACCGAGTGCTAATCGCCGTCCTAGTCTCGGGCCTGGCACTCCCCACTGGAGAGTGCCAACAGCGACGGGCAGGTCCGGCACCCGCGACGACGGATCGACCTGGTCGCCACCTCTAGATCAGTTAACCCCGCGAGATCTCCGAAGGGGGAGGTCGGATCGTGACGACCGCCAGCTCCAAGGTTGCCATCAAGCCGCTTGAGGACCGCATCGTGGTCCAGCCGCTCGACGCCGAGCAGACCACGGCCTCCGGCCTGGTCATTCCCGACACCGCGAAGGAGAAGCCCCAGGAGGGTGCTGTCCTCGCCGTGGGACCGGGCCGTTTCGAGAACGGTGAGCGCCTGCCGCTCGACGTGAAGGTCGGCGACGTCGTGCTCTACAGCAAGTACGGCGGCACCGAGGTGAAGTACAACGGCGACGAGTACCTCGTCCTCTCGGCCCGCGACGTGCTCGCGATCATCGAGAAGTAATTCACCTGCTTCACCAGTTTTTCTTTTGAGCTGCGCCCCTGGTCACCCCGCTGATTGCCGGGCGGCGAGGGGCGCAGCCCGTTGAACCCGAGTTTCCGAGAGGGCTGAACCGCTCCCATGGCGAAGATCCTGAAGTTCGACGAGGACGCCCGTCGCGCCCTCGAGCGCGGCGTCAACAAGCTTGCCGACACGGTCAAGGTGACGATCGGCCCCAAGGGCCGCAACGTCGTCATCGACAAGAAGTTCGGCGCCCCCACCATCACCAACGACGGTGTCACCATCGCCCGCGAGGTCGAGGTCGAGGACCCGTACGAGAACCTCGGCGCCCAGCTGGTGAAGGAGGTGGCGACCAAGACCAACGACATCGCTGGTGACGGCACCACCACCGCCACCGTGCTCGCCCAGGCCCTGGTCAAGGAAGGCCTGCGCAACGTCGCCGCCGGCGCCTCCCCGGCCGCCCTGAAGAAGGGCATCGACGCCGCGGTCAAGGCGGTCTCCGAGGACCTCCTCGCCACCGCCCGTCCGATCGACGACAAGTCCGACATCGCCGCCGTGGCCGGGCTCTCCGCCCAGGACCAGCAGGTCGGCGAGCTCATCGCCGAGGCGATGGACAAGGTCGGCAAGGACGGTGTCATCACCGTCGAGGAGTCCAACACCTTCGGTCTCGAGCTGGACTTCACCGAGGGCATGGCCTTCGACAAGGGCTACCTGTCGCCGTACTTCGTGACGGACCAGGAGCGCATGGAGGCGGTGCTCGAGGACCCGTACATCCTCATCCACCAGGGCAAGATCTCCTCCATCCAGGACCTGCTCCCGCTCCTGGAGAAGGTCATCCAGGGCGGCTCCTCCAAGCCGCTCCTGATCATCGCCGAGGATGTCGAGGGCGAGGCCCTGTCGACCCTGGTCGTGAACAAGATCCGCGGCACCTTCAACGCCGTCGCGGTGAAGGCCCCCGGCTTCGGCGACCGCCGCAAGGCGATGCTCGGCGACATGGCCACCCTCACCGGCGGCACCGTCGTCGCCGAGGAGGTCGGCCTCAAGCTCGACCAGGTCGGCCTGGACGTGCTCGGCAGCGCCCGCCGCGTGACGATCACCAAGGACGACACGACCATCGTCGACGGCGGCGGCAACGCCGGTGACGTCGAGGGCCGCGTCAACCAGATCAAGGCCGAGATCGAGGCCACGGACTCCGACTGGGACCGCGAGAAGCTCCAGGAGCGCCTCGCGAAGCTGGCCGGCGGCGTGTGCGTCATCCGTGTCGGCGCCGCCACCGAGGTGGAGCTGAAGGAGAAGAAGCACCGTCTGGAGGACGCCATCTCCGCGACCCGCGCCGCGGTCGAGGAGGGCATCGTCTCCGGTGGTGGCTCCGCCCTGGTGCACGCCGCGAAGGTCCTGGAGGGCAACCTCGACAAGTCCGGCGACGAGGCCACCGGTGTCGCGGTCGTCCGCAGCGCCGTCGTCGAGCCGCTGCGCTGGATCGCCGAGAACGCCGGCCTCGAGGGCTACGTCATCACCACCAAGGTGTCGGAGCTCGACAAGGGCTTCGGCTTCAACGCCGCGACCGGCGAGTACGTCGACCTGGTCAAGGCCGGCGTCATCGACCCGGTCAAGGTGACGCGCTCCGCCCTGGAGAACGCCGCCTCCATCGCCTCCCTGCTCCTCACGACCGAGACCCTGGTCGTCGAGAAGCCGGCCGAGGAGGAGCCCGAGGCGGGCCACGGTCACGGTCACTCGCACTGACCCGAGCCTGCGCCTGACCCGAGCGGTCGGCTGACCTGAGCGGTCGGTTGACCTGAGCGGTCGGCCGGCCCGAGTGGTCGCTGAGGCCCGACTTCCCGTCGCGGGGGGTCGGGCCTTTCGCGTGTGCTCCGCTTCGCGTCTGCCTGGTGCGCTCGCGTTGCCGGGCGCCGGTCGTGGTCCGTCCTCGCGCAGTTCCCCGCGCCCCTTTCGGGGCGGGCCCCGCGAGGACTACTGCGGGCCGTACTTGCGGCCCGTACGGGACGTCACGCCGCCCAGCAGGGCCCTCGGCGTCACCTTCACCACGCCCATCAGGGCCTTGTACCGCGGGTCCGGTACGGACAGGGACTTGCCGCGGGCCAGGTCGGCGAGGGCCGCTGCGACCAGTTTGTCGGCGTCGAGCCACATCCAGTTGGGGATGTTGTCGGTGCCCATGCCGGCCCGCTCGTGGAACTCCGTACGGACGAAGCCGGGGCACAGCGCCATCAGCCGCACCCCGGTGCCCGCCAGGTCCCGCGCGGCGCCCTGCGTGAACTGCACGACCCACGCCTTGGACGCGCCGTACGTGCCGCGCGGCACGAACGCGGCGACCGACGCGACGTTCACGACGCCGCCGCGGCCGCGCTCGCGCATGGCCTCCGTCGCCGCGGACGTCAGCCGGAGCACCGCCTCGCAGTGCACCTTCAGCATCGTCAGTTCGTCGGCGAGGGAGACCTCCAGATAGCGGCCCTTGTTGCCGAAGCCGGCGTTGTTGACGAGCAGGTCGACGCCGTCACGGCGACGGCCGAGCCGCTCCTCGACGGCCGCGATGCCGTCCTCCGTGGCGAGGTCGGCGGTGAGGACCTCCGCCTCGATGCCGTGCCGGTCGTGCAACTCGGTCGCCTGCTCCCGCAGCCGCTTCGTGTCGCGCGCGACCAGGACGAGGTTGTGCCCGTCGGCGGCGAGGCGGCGCGCGAAGGCAGCGCCGATGCCCGCGGTCGAACCCGTGATGAGAGCCGTAGTCATGGACCAAGGCTAGTGAGGCCCGGGGCGTGCGTCTGCCATCGGCCCGGCGCCGAGGAGCCCCCGTGGGCGGTGCGCCGGGCCGAGTGGTCGTCAGCTTCCTTGTGCCTGGCGCTGCTTGACGAACTTGAGCGCCTTCTCCCGGGACTCCGGATGCAGCGCGTCACCGGCGGCGAGCAACTCGGGCAGCAGGGTGCGCTCCGTGGTCACGGCCCGGAACTGCAGGGACACGGTGACCGTGTGGTCGGGGCGGTGCACGATCTCGACCGGGTCGCCCGCCTGGATCGTGCCCGGCTCGACGACCCGCAGATAGGCGCCGGGCAGCACGGCCTGCGTGAAACGCCGCACCCAGCCCCGCTCGCCCAGGTGCCCCTGGAACGTGCGGCACGGAATGCGGGAGGCGGTCACTTCGAGGAGCAGGTCGGGGCCGACCCGCCAGCGCTCGCCGATCAGCGCGCCGCTCACCTCGACGCCGGACGTCGTGAGGTTCTCGCCGAAGCCGCCGTTGGCGAGCGTCCGGCCGAGGCGGCGCTCCCACTCGTCGAGGTCCTCGCGGGCGAAGGCGTACACCGCCTGGTCGTTGCCGCCGTGGTGGCGCAGGTCGCAGACCGTGTCACCGGCGAGGCCGCTGCCCCCGGTGCCCTTCGGGCCGGGCGCGGTGACGCGGACGGGGCCTTCGGTGGGCTGTTTGTCGATTCCGGTGCGGCCTCCGGGGGAGTCGGTGTAGTCGACGGCCTTGGCCCGGCCCGCGTTCACGGAGAGAAGCTTCATCCGGTCAGGCTAAGCGAGCGGACACGAACTCCCCTCAAAGTTTCCGCGCGATATCGGGCTCCGCTCCCAAGAGTCCCTTATGCTCGACTTATGATCGAGGCCCGTCATCTCCGTGTCCTGCGCGCCGTGGCCGCCACCGGCTCCTTCTCGGCGGCGGCCCGCGAGCTCGGCTGCACCCAGCCCGCCGTCAGCCAGCAGATGAAGGCCCTCGAAGGGTCGGTGGGCACGCCGCTGCTCATCCGCACCGGCCGCGAGATGCGGCTCACACAGGCCGGGGAGTCCCTGGTCCGGCACGCCGCGGGCATCCTCGCGGGGCTGACCGCGGCCGAGGAGGAGGTCGCCGCCATCGCCGGGCTGCGCGCGGGCCGGGTCCGCCTCGTCTCCTTCCCGAGCGGTTCCTCCAGCCTCGTCCCGGGCGCGCTCGCCGCCCTGCGCGCCGCGCATCCCGGCACCCGCGTCTCCCTGGAGGAGGCCGAGCCGCCGCGCTCGGTGGAGATGCTGCGCGAGGGCGACTGCGACGTGGCGCTCGCCTTCCGGTACGCGGGGGCAGCGGGCGCGGAGGAGTGGGACGACCTCGTCGTGCGGCCCCTCCTCGACGACCGGCTCGTCGGCCTCGTACCGGAGGAGCACCCGCTGGCGAAGGCCGAGAGCGTCACCATCGGTGAGCTGGCCGACGACTCCTGGATCGCGGGCTGCCCGCGCTGCCGCCGTCAGCTCGTGGAGGTCTGCGAGAGCGCGGGCTTCGCGCCCCGGATCGACTTCGCCACGGACGACTACCCGGCGGTGGTCGGCCTGGTCGGGGCGGGTCTCGGCGTCGCCGTGCTGCCGGAGCTCGCCATCGAGTCGGTACGTCCCAAGGGTGCCCGCGCGATCACGGTGGAGCCCCCCGTGCGACGGGAGATCGTCGCGCTCACGCTGCCGGATCTGGCGCAGGTGCCTGCGGTGGCCGCCACTCTCGACCACCTGGCGCGGGCCGCCGCGCGCTGAGCGGCCGGCGCGGGCCGGGCGGCGCGCTCGGCCGTGCGGGCCGTCGCGGCCCGCCCAGGGAACCGTGTGCCTGTCCGAGCAGGCCTGCCACGGCCCTGAAGAAACGTTCCTTCAGAAGGTCAGGACGTGCCGCCGCTGCCCGCCGTCACCAGGCGGTTGCGGGCGCGGCCCATCAGCTCCTCACGTTCGTCCTCGGTGAGGCCGCCCCACACGCCGTACGGCTCGCGGACCGCGAGCGCGTGCGCTGCGCACTCCGCGCGCACGGGGCACCGCATGCAGACCTCTTTGGCCGAGTTCTCGCGCGCGCTCCGAGCCGCGCCGCGCTCGCCCTCCGGGTGGAAGAAGAGTGAGCTGTCCACCCCGCGACAGGCCGCGAGGAGCTGCCAGTCCCATAGATCTGCGTTCGGTCCGGGAAGGCGGGAGAAATCTGCCATTGCGTGTCTCCTGGTAGCCGTTCTGACGCGGATACGGTGCCCATGACAGTACATCTACTGTCTAAGGAGATGAAAATATGACTCATTGCGAATCTAGCCGCAGACACCAATAAATGGAAAGAAAAGCCGCTAAATGGGGCATAGGTCCTGGGGGCTGTACGTCACACCCGCCCCGCGCGTCGCGGCCGACGGCCTGTCGGTGACCGGCGGGAAGGCGCATTGGCACGCGCTGCCTGTGCCGTGTCCGCGCCCTCACGTAGAGTGCCGAAGGTGCCTGACTGCCCCGTAACTCTTTCGAGTGACCGTCGTTGAGAGTGCGGAAGCGGTTGAAAGAACAAGCGCTCGGGCAGGTGTCCGAGTGCGTCAATCGCACAGGTGACGACTTGTACCAGCCTGGAGGCTCAAGGTGACGCGCATCAGCTGCGGAGGACGGCCATGACATCCGTCCTCGTCTGCGACGACTCCCCGCTCGCCCGAGAGGCGCTGCGCCGCGCGGTCGCGACCGTGCCCGGCGTCGAGCGCGTGACGACAGCGGCCAACGGCGAGGAGGTTCTCCGCCGCTGGGGTGCCGACCGCTCGGACCTGATTCTGATGGACGTACGCATGCCCGGTCTCGGCGGTGTGGAGACCGTACGGAGACTGCTCTCGGCCGACCCCGGAGCGCGCATCATCATGCTCACGGTCGCCGAGGACCTCGACGGCGTCGCGCTCGCCGTCGCCGCGGGCGCCCGCGGATATCTGCACAAGGACGCCTCGCGCGCCGAGCTGCGCGCGACCGTCACACAGGCGCTCGCCGATCCGACCTGGCGCCTCGCCCCGCGCCGGCTGCGCTCGGCCGAGATGGGCGCGGCCCCGACGCTCACCGCGCGGGAGATCCAGGTCCTCGAAGGGATGAGCCACGGCCGGTCCAACGCCGAGATCGGCCGCGAGCTCTTCCTCTCCGAGGACACGGTGAAGACGCACGCCAGGCGCCTGTTCAAGAAGCTCGGTGCCTCGGACCGGGCGCACGCGGTGGCGCTCGGCTTCCGCTGGGGTCTGGTTCGCTGAGTGGGCCCCGGCGGGGGCATGGTGTCTCCCGCCCGCCGCGCGGCGGGCGGGGCCATGGAGTTCCGCCGGAGCCCTCCTGAGGAGCGGCTTGTGGCGCTTCGCCGCCGATGCCGCATCCTTGAGGTGTGGAGTTCCTTGGGGACGAGTCGGCCGAGCGGGAGGGGAGGGTGCGGGAGATGAGTTCCGGCGCACCCGCTCATAACGCTTCGGTGCACAACTACGGACGCGGTGCCACGGATCAGTCGGCGCCAAGGCACCATGGACCGATGCGCGATGACAAGACGACGGTGATCGGTGCCCTCGTCCTACGCGCCGTGGAGGGGGACGAGCAGGCCACGCACGACCTGTTGGCCCACGTCCACCCGCTCGCGCTGCGGTACTGCCGCACCCGCCTGTCCCGACTTCCCGGTGACGCACGGCACTTCGTGGAGGACCTCGCGCAGGAAGTCTGCGTCGCGGTGCTGCTCGCGCTGCCGCGCTATCGGGACACCGGGCGGCCCTTCGAAGCCTTCGTCTTCGCGATCGCCGCGCACAAGGTCGCCGATCTCCAGCGGGCCGCGATGCGCCATCCCGGGTCGACCGCCGTGCCCTCGGACGAGATGCCCGAGCGGCCCGACGACTCGCTCGGGCCCGAGGAGCGGGCGCTGCTCAGCAGCGACGCCGAATGGGCCAAGAAGCTTCTGGCCAATCTGCCGGAGAACCAGCGGGAGCTGCTGCTGCTGCGGGTGGCTGTCGGCCTCACGGCCGAGGAGACCGGGCAGATGCTCGGGATGTCGCCCGGGGCGGTGCGGGTCGCTCAGCATCGCGCTCTGAGCCGCCTGCGGGCGCTGGCCGAGCAGTAACTTTTCCCCACCCTCCGCCCTTTTCCCCACCTTCCGCCCTTTTCGCCGCGCTGACGTGCTTGTCCTCAATCGCCGGACGGGCTTTGTCTGTGCCGCGCCGGGCCGGGGGAGACATTCGCCACTCCGTAAGGGCTCCGGGCTGCTCCGTGCGACGGTGAGCGTCGCCCGGCGGAGCCGGAGGTGGTCCTTGTCCGCCGCAGCGGCGAGCAACCCCGACGACGCATCCCGGCGATGCCGAACCGGGACAAGCCCCCTGCGCGGTGAAGCCGGAGCACCCGGTGTCCGCGGCGACTGCGGCGGCGGCGCCCAGCCGAACGCCACCGCGAGCCGCCCCACAGCGCAGCTGTAGAAACCTACGAACCCGCAGCCCCACGGGCACCGTGGAATGAGAGAGCCATGCTTCCCGTTAGCATGGACATCCGCACCGATCAAGGCCATTTGGGGAAGGTGTCATGACTGCAAACGTCGACGGAGTGCCCGAGAAATTCGCGACACTCGGGCTGACCTACGACGACGTGCTGCTGCTGCCGGGCGCGTCCGACATGGCGCCGGGTGACATCGACACCGCCTCGTACATCTCGAAGAACGTCCGCGTGAACGTCCCGCTGCTCTCGGCGGCGATGGACAAGGTCACCGAGTCCCGGATGGCGATCGCCATGGCCCGGCAGGGCGGCGTCGGCGTGCTGCACCGGAACCTGTCGATCGCCGACCAGGCCAACCAGGTCGACCTGGTGAAGCGGTCGGAGTCCGGCATGGTCACGGACCCGATCACCGTGCACCCGGACGCCACGCTCGCCGAGGCCGACGCGATCTGCGCCAAGTTCCGCATCAGCGGAGTCCCGGTGACCGACGGCGCGGGCAAGCTGCTCGGCATCGTCACCAACCGTGACATGGCCTTCGAGGCGGACCGCTCCCGCCAGGTGCGCGAGGTCATGACGCCGATGCCGCTGGTCACCGGCAAGGTCGGCATCAGTGGCGTGGACGCGATGGAGCTGCTGCGGCGCCACAAGATCGAGAAGCTGCCGCTGGTCGACGACGCCGGTGTCCTCAAGGGCCTCATCACGGTCAAGGACTTCGTGAAGGCGGAGAAGTACCCGAACGCCGCGAAGGACGCCGAGGGCCGCCTCCTCGTCGGTGCCGCCGTCGGTGTCGCCGGGGACGCCTTCGAGCGCGCGCAGGCGCTGATCGAGGCGGGCGTCGACTTCATCGTCGTCGACACCGCGCACGGCCACTCCCGGCTCGTCGGCGACATGGTCGCCAAGATCAAGTCGAACTCCGGCGGCGTGGACGTCATCGGCGGCAACATCGCCACCCGCGACGGCGCGCAGGCGCTGATCGACGCCGGTGTCGACGGCATCAAGGTCGGCGTCGGACCGGGCTCCATCTGCACCACCCGTGTCGTCGCCGGCATCGGCGTACCGCAGGTGACGGCCATCTACGAAGCGTCGCTCGCTGCCAAGGCGGCCGGTGTCCCGGTGATCGGCGACGGCGGTCTGCAGTACTCCGGAGACATCGCCAAGGCGCTCGTCGCCGGCGCGGACACGGTCATGCTGGGCTCGCTGCTCGCGGGCTGTGAGGAGTCCCCGGGCGAGCTGCTCTTCATCAACGGCAAGCAGTTCAAGTCCTACCGCGGCATGGGCTCGCTGGGCGCCATGCAGTCGCGCGGCGAGACGAAGTCGTTCTCCAAGGACCGCTACTTCCAGGAGGGCGTCGCCTCCGACGAGAAGCTGGTGCCCGAGGGCATCGAGGGCCAGGTGGCGTACCGCGGTCCGCTGTCGGCGGTCGTGCACCAGCTGGTGGGCGGTCTGCGCCAGTCGATGTTCTACGTGGGCGGACGCACGGTGCCAGAGCTCCAGGAGAACGGCCGCTTCGTACGGATCACCTCCGCGGGCCTCAAGGAGAGCCACCCGCACGACATCCAGATGACCGTCGAGGCGCCGAACTACACCAACAAGCGCGGCTGACCCCAGCCGTTTCGAGGCCCGTGAACGTGTGACGCACGTGCGCGTGGGGGCGGCCCGGGATTCCCGGGGCCGCCCCCACGCGCGTGTGTCGGTGATACTGGACGGGCAGACCGAGTGCCGTACGGCGGGCCGACGCAGTGCCCGACGACGGAGCGAGTGAGTGCCCGAGACGGGCCGAGTGAGTGCGGAAGAAAGCTGAAGGGCCACACACGTGACTGAGATCGAGATCGGGCGCGGCAAGCGCGGCCGCCGGGCGTACGCCTTCGACGACATCGCCGTCGTACCGAGCCGGCGCACCCGGGACCCGAAGGAGGTCTCGATCGCCTGGCAGATCGACGCCTACCGCTTCGAGCTGCCCTTCCTCGCCGCCCCCATGGACTCCGTGGTCTCGCCCGCGACGGCCATCCGCATCGGTGAGCTCGGCGGCCTCGGCGTGCTGAACCTCGAAGGCCTGTGGACGCGCCACGACGACCCGCAGCCGCTGCTCGACGAGATCGCCGGGCTGCCCTCCGAGTCGGCCACGCGCCGCCTCCAGGAGATCTACTCCGCGCCCATCCGCGAGGAGCTCATCGGCCAGCGCATCAAGGAGGTGCGCGACTCCGGCGTCGTCACCGCCGCCGCCCTGTCGCCGCAGCGCACCGCGCAGTTCTCCAAGGCCGTCGTGGACGCGGGCGTGGACATCTTCGTGATCCGCGGTACGACGGTCTCGGCCGAGCACGTCTCCGGTGCCGCGGAGCCGCTGAACCTGAAGCAGTTCATCTACGAACTCGACGTCCCGGTGATCGTCGGCGGCTGCGCCACGTACACGGCGGCGCTGCACCTGATGCGCACCGGCGCGGCCGGTGTCCTCGTCGGCTTCGGCGGTGGCGCCGCGCACACCACGCGCAACGTCCTCGGCATCCAGGTGCCGATGGCGACGGCCGTGGCCGACGTCGCCGCCGCCCGCCGCGACTACATGGACGAGTCCGGCGGCCGCTACGTCCACGTCATCGCCGACGGCGGCGTCGGCTGGTCCGGCGACCTGCCCAAGGCCGTGGCCTGCGGCGCGGACGCCGTGATGATGGGCTCCCCGCTCGCGCGCGCCACCGACGCGCCCGGCAAGGGCCACCACTGGGGCATGGAGGCCGTCCACGAGGACGTGCCGCGCGGCATGAAGGTCGACCTCGGCACGGTCGGCACCACCGAGGAGATCCTCACCGGACCCTCACACATCCCCGACGGTTCCATGAACTTCTTCGGCGCGCTGCGCCGGGCCATGGCGACGACGGGCTACAGCGAGCTCAAGGAGTTCCAGCGCGTCGAGGTCACGGTCGCGGACTCGCAGCACAGCCGCTGATCCCTCCGGGACACCGAACAGCGAGGAGCCCGGGCCGCCTGACAGGCGGCCCGGGCTCCCGTGCGTCGTGGTGCGTTCCTGCGCGTGGCGCGCTACTGCGCGGCCCGCTTCGCGCCGCCGAACGCCGCGATGGCGGCTATCGCGAAGAACACGAAGGTCATCGCGTCGGCGTCGTTGGACCAGGCCTCCTGGAGCGCGTCGAAGTGGTCGAAGAAGATGTCCGAGAACGCCATGCCGGTCTTGTCGGCGATGACCATCGCCGCACCGATGAGCTGGCCGAGGTAGACCGCGCCCAGCGAGAACACCGCGCTGAGGGCTCCGAGCGCAGGGTTGGGGCCGCCCGTCTTGCCCGCCGCCAGGCCCACGACGAAGCCGACACCGACCGCGGCCCAGCCGATCTCGTGCTCGGTGGCGCCGATGATCGCTCCGTAGATGCCCGCGGCGACCAGGGCGGCCACCAGGGCGACGGCCACGCCGAGGCCGATGTTGTTGCGGGCGGCGGGCGCCGGTGGGGGCGGGAAGCCGCCCGGCTGCGGCTGCTGCGGGAACGGCGCGTAGGGCTGCTGGCCGTAAGGCTGCTGCGGCTGCTGCGGGTAGCCGTAACCGGGCTGGCCGCCGTAGGGCTGCTGCTGGCCGCCGTAGGGCTGCTGTCCGTACGGCTGCTGCGGCTGACCGTAGGGCTGGCCGCCCTGGCCTGGAGGCGTGGGCTGCGTCATGTGGATTCCCCCTGATATCTGATGCCTGATACCTGATACGCGGGCGCACTGGTGTGCGGTGCGTGACTGGATCGGCACGGTAGCACCCGTGTGCCAGGGGCCCCAGGGGATGGGGAGGAGGCTTCACAGACGGTGTGCGGCGCCCGCCGGGGTGGCTCCTCTGGTGTCGAGCAGGAGCTGGGCCTTCACGGCCAGGCCCTGGAGATCGTAGGTGCGGTGGTGCTGGAGCAGGATCGTCAGATCGGCGTCGGCGGCCGCTTCGTAGAGGGTGTCCGCGCGGGGCACGGGATGGCCGAGAACGTTCCAGTGGCCTACGTACGGGTCGTGGTAGCTGACGGCCGCGCCCAGCTCCCGGAGGCGGACGGCGATCTCCTGGGCGGGGGCGCCCGCCTGGTCGGCGACGTCCGGCTTGTAGGTGACGCCGAGGAGCAGGACGCGGGCGCCGCGCGCGGACTTGCCGTGTTCGTTGAGCAGGGTCGCGGCGCGCTGGATCACATAGCCGGGCATGCGGTCGTTGACCTGCTGGGCGAGTTCGACCATGCGCAGCGGGCGGGTGCCGCGCGCGGGTCCCGGCACGTCGAGGGGGACTCCGTGGCCGCCGACGCCGGGTCCTGGCCGGAACGCCTGGAAGCCGAACGGCTTGGTCTCGGCGCAGCGGATGACGTCCCACAGGTCGATGCCGAGGTCGTGGCAGAGCACGGCCATCTCGTTGACCAGGGCCATGTTCACGTGCCGGTAGTTGGTCTCCAGGAGGTGCACGGTCTCGGCCTCCCGCGGCCCGCGCGCGCGGACGACCTTGTCGGTGAGGCGGCCGTAGAAGGCGGCCGCGGACTCCGTGCAGGCGGGGGTGAGGCCGCCGATGACCTTCGGGGTGCCCGCGTAGCCGTGGGTGCGGTTGCCCGGGTCGATGCGGCCGGGGGAGTAGGCGAGGTGGAAGTCGCGTCCGGCGCGCAGGCCCGAGCCCTCTTCGAGGAGGGGGCGCAGGAATTCCTCCGTGGTTCCCGGGTACGCGGGTGACTCCAGGATGACCGTGGTGTGCGGGCGCAGGCGCCCGGCGAGAGCGCGGGCGGCCTCGGCGACCTGGCCGAGGTCGAGGGACCCGTCCGCGGCCGGGGGCGTGGGCGCGCAGATGACGGCGGTGCGGACGCGGCCGAGCTCGGCGGGGTCGGTGGTCGGCCGGAAGCCTCCCGCGAGCATCCGGCGGACGTCGGCGGCGGTGAGCGTCCCTTCGGTGCCGTCGCCGGGGAGGCGACCGCAGGCCAGGTCGCGGGCGCGGCCGGGGTCGTAGCCGACGGTGGCGACGCCGCCCGCGGCGGCGGCCTGGGCGAGGGGGAGGCCGAGGTGGCCGAGGCCGATGACGGCGAGGTCAGCTGGCATGGCGGTGAGCCGTCCTTCCCAAAAGCCGAGCGGATATAGCCAAAGCGGGTCGATCGCGCAAGTCCTGTGGACAGAACGGGCGACCGCAATGTCAGACTAGGAGTAAATATGACCGATTTGCGGGATTGGCCTGCCCGAAGCGTCGGAGTGTTGGCGGCTCCTGGGCCTGTACTGGCGCCGGGGCTTTCCGGGTTTTCCACAGGCGGCGCCCTCGTCCGGCGGACCTGGCGCGAATCTGGGCATGATGTGAGCGCGACCACACCCGAACAGCACGGGAGGCAGCGGTGAGGACAGCGACTCTTGGCCCGGCGGAGCGCGCCGAGGCACTGGCGGGCATGGCCGAGCGCGAGCTGGACGTCCTCGTCGTGGGCGCGGGCGTGGTCGGAGCGGGCACGGCCCTCGACGCGGTCACCCGCGGCCTGAGCACGGGCCTGGTGGAGGCGAGAGACTGGGCGTCGGGCACGTCGAGCCGGTCGAGCAAGCTGATCCACGGCGGCCTGCGCTATCTGGAGATGCTGGACTTCGCCCTGGTCCGCGAGGCCCTCAAGGAGCGCGGCCTGCTGCTCGAACGGCTCGCACCCCATCTGGTGAAGCCCGTCCCGTTCCTGTATCCGCTCCAGCACAAGGGCTGGGAGCGGTTGTACGCGGGCTCGGGCGTCGCCCTGTACGACGCCATGTCGATGGCCCGTGGCCACGGCCGAGGCCTGCCGGGCCACCGCCACCTGACCCGGCGTCACGCCCAGCGCGTGGCCCCTTGTCTGAAGAAGGACGCCCTCGTCGGCGCCCTCCAGTACTACGACGCGCAGATGGACGACGCCCGCTATGTGGCCACCCTGGTGCGCACCGCCGCGGCCTATGGGGCGAAGGCCGCCAACCGCGCCCGGGTCACGGGGTTCCTGCGCGAGGGCGAGCGCGTCGTCGGCGCCCGCGTGCAGGACGTCGAGGCCGGCGGGGAGTACGAGGTCCGCGCGAAGCAGGTCGTGAACGCCACCGGCGTGTGGACCGACGACACCCAGGCGATGGTCGGCGAGCGCGGCCAGTTCCACGTCCGCGCGTCCAAGGGCATCCACCTGGTGGTCCCCAAGGACCGCATCAACTCCTCCACGGGCCTGATCCTGCGCACGGAGAAGAGCGTCCTCTTCGTCATCCCCTGGGGCAGGCACTGGATCATCGGGACCACGGACACCGACTGGGACCTGGACAAGGCCCACCCGGCGGCCTCCAGCGCCGACATCGACTATCTCCTGGAGCATGTGAACTCGGTGCTCGCGGTCCCGCTCTCCCGCGACGACGTCCAGGGTGTGTACGCGGGCCTGCGGCCCCTCCTCGCCGGCGAGTCGGAAGCCACCAGCAAGCTGTCGCGCGAGCACACGGTCGCCCACCCCGCGCCGGGCCTGGTCGTCGTCGCGGGCGGCAAGTACACGACGTACCGGGTGATGGCCAAGGACGCCGTGGACGAGGCGGTGCACGGCCTGGACCAGCGTGTCGCGGAGTGCGTCACGGAGGACATCCCGCTCGTCGGCGCCGAGGGGTACCGCGCGCTGTGGAACGCCCGCGCAGGCATCGCCGCCCGCACGGGACTGCACGTGGTCCGCGTGGAACACCTCCTGAACCGGTACGGGGCACTGGCGGAGGAAGTGCTCGAACTGGTCGCCGCCGACCCGTCCCTGGGCAGTCCGCTCGGCGGCGCCGACGACTATCTGCGCGCCGAAGTCGTCTACGCCGCGTCCCACGAGGGCGCCCGCCACCTGGACGACGTGCTCACGCGCCGCACGCGCATCTCCATCGAGACCTTCGACCGCGGCACCCGCAGCGCCCGGGAGTGCGCGGACCTGATGGCCCCGGTGCTCGGCTGGGACAAGGACCAGATCGAGCGGGAGGTGCAGCACTACGAGAAGCGGGTGGAGGCCGAGCGCGAATCGCAGCGCCAGCCCGACGACCTGACGGCGGACGCGGCGCGGCTCGGGGCGCCGGACATCGTGCCGCTGTGACCCCTGGCGCGACCCGTGGGACCCGTGACCCGTGGAGCCCGCGGGGCACGGCCCGCGGGCCCCGAGGCCGGGTGACACGCCCGGGTTGCGCCTGTCAACAAGTAGGAAGGTTGTCAGCAAGCAGTCAAGGAGTGGTCAGGGGTTCTGGGTGGTTTGACCCGAGGAGGGCGGTCAAGGGGGTTATGGCCAGGGTGGTTTGAGGTGGTGTGGAGGGGCGGGGCGGTCCTTCATGTCCATGATGTGGGACGGCGGACCCGCGGCATTGACCGGTCCCGGGGTGAGGGACAATGAAGGCTCTGTCAGGGCGGGTTGTGCGGGTAGTTGAGGGGACGCATGTCGGAGGCGGAGCAGGCGGGCGAGGCCCGTCAGGATCAGAGCGCACGTCTCCTCGCGGGGCGGTACCGGCTCGGTGACGTGCTCGGCCGTGGCGGCATGGGCACCGTCTGGCGGGCCAAGGACGAGACGCTCGGCCGCACGGTCGCGGTGAAGGAGCTGCGCTTCCCGTCCAGCATCGACGAGGACGAGAAGCGGCGCCTCATCACGCGCACGCTGCGCGAGGCCAAGGCGATCGCCCGGATCCGCAACACCAGCGCCGTGACGGTCTACGACGTGGTCGACGAGGACGACCGCCCCTGGATCGTGATGGAGCTCGTCGAGGGCAAGTCCCTCGCCGAAGCCGTCCGCGAGGACGGGCTCCTGACGCCGCGGCGGGCCGCCGAGGTCGGCCTCGCCGTGCTCGACGTGCTGCGCTCGGCGCACCGCGAGGGCATCCTGCACCGCGACGTGAAGCCGTCCAACGTGCTCATCGCCGAGGACGGCCGCGTCGTCCTCACGGACTTCGGCATCGCGCAGGTCGAGGGCGACCCGTCCATCACGTCGACGGGCATGCTCGTCGGCGCCCCCTCGTACATCTCGCCGGAGCGTGCGCGCGGCCACAAGCCGGGCCCCGCCGCCGACATGTGGTCGCTCGGCGGTCTGATCTACGCGGCCGTGGAGGGCGCGCCCCCGTACGACAAGGGCTCGGCCATCGCGACCCTCACCGCCGTGATGACCGAGGCGGTCGAACCGCCCCGGAACGCGGGGCCGTTGCTGGAGAAGGTCATCTACGGCCTGCTCGCCAAGGACCCCGAGCAGCGGCTCGACGACGCGAGCGCGCGGGCGATGCTCCAGGACGTCATCAACGTGCCCGACGCCCCCGAGCCCAAGCCGCAGGACGAGCCGATGGACGCGACGAAGGTCGTGCCCCTGCCGCCGATTCCGCCGCAGACGCCGAAGGGGCGCCGGCAGGGCTCCGCGGGTTCGGCGGGCGCGGCAGGTCCGGGAGATCCGGCGGGATCCACCGGCAGCCGTAAGGGCGAGGAGGCCGCGGAACGGCTGAAGGGCGCGTTCCGCTCGGTCCGCAAGAAGGCGGCTGCGGCGACGGCTCGTGGCGCGGGCGCTGGGACCGCGGGCGCTGGCGCCGCGGGCACGGCGGGTGCTGTCGGTGGGGCCGGTTCCGGTGGTTCCGGTGGTTCCAGTGGTGGCGGTGGTGCCGGTGCTGCCGGTGGTGGCGCGGCGGGCGGTGCTGGGAGCGGTGGTTCGGCGCCGGGTGCCTCGCCCGCGGGGGCCGGTGCGGCGAGCGGGTCCGGGGGGACGGGGTCCGGGGCCGTGGGCTCCGGGGCGGCTGCTGCTTCCGGGGCGGTCGGCGTGGGCGACCGCGCGGCCGGTGCGGGGGAGCGCGGCGGCGATCGTGGTGCTGGTGCTGGTGCTGGTGCTGGTGCTGGTGCTGGTGCCCGGACGGGTGCCGGTACAGGTGCGGGTGCGGGCGCGGCCCTGGGGGTCGGCTCGGGTGTGGGCTCGGCTCCGGGTTCGGGCACCGGTGCGGGTTCCGGTTCCGGCTCGGGCTCGGGTGCGGGTTTCGGCTCGGCCTCGGGTGCCGGGGCGGCCGGTGCGGGGGCCGCGCGGCCGGGTGGGGTCGGTGTGAACTCCGCGAGCACCGGTGCGGGTGCGCACGGTGGTGCCCGGGTTCCGGCGCAGCCCGTCGGCCCGCCCAAGCCGCCCGTGCGGGCGCCGCTCACGGACGTGGTGCCCCGGCGCACGCTGGTGATCATCGCGGTGGTCGTCGCGCTCGCCGTCCTCGGCACGGTCCTCGCCTTCGCCCTCAGCGGCGACGACAGCGGGAGCGGCGGGAAGAGCGACAAGGGCGGCGACGCGTCCTCGTCCAGCGGCGCCACCGCGGGCGGCGAGGGCAAGGACAAGGACTCCGGCTCGGGCTCCGGCGACGACAAGGGCAAGGACGACCAGGGCGGCCAGGGCAAGGAGAAGGAGGACGGCTCCGGCGCGGACTCCGGCAAGGACGGCTCGGGCAAGGAGGACTCCGGCAAGGACGGTTCCGGCAAGGACGACTCCGGTCAGGGTTCGGCCATCGGCGGCGGCAACGGCTCGGGTGACGGCGCCGAGGAGACGTACAAGCACGCCCAGGGCTTCTCGATCGGGCTTCCGAAGGGCTGGAAGTTCCGTTCGACCGACGGCGCGGGTGCCCGCTTCACCGGACCGGACGACCAGAAGCTGCTGATCGGCTGGACGACGACGCCCAAGAGCAACCCGGTGGCGGACTGGAAGAACCAGGAGTCGGCCATGCGCCGCGCGCAGTACGACCGCATCCGCATAGAGAAGGTCGGCTTCCGCGGCTGGAACACGGCGGACTGGGAGTTCACCTACGTGGACGGCGGCACCAAGTACCGGTCGGTGGACCGCGGCTTCGTAGTGAACGGCGGCCTGGGCTACGGAATGATGTACACCGCGAAAGCGGAAGACTGGGGCAGCGACCAGCGCCGCGACGCGTGGCAGACCTTCACCCGGACCTTCGAGCCCAAGAAGTGAGGGCGGGGCGGGACCGGTGAGATCTCGCATCCCCTCAATACGGTTCGGTTGTGGCACGTATCGTGAGTGCTTGCGGAGGGTAAGCAGCCGCAACGAGCCGTAAGACGAACGGAATTGACCGCCGGGCGGATTGGGGGAGGTATCGTGGACGACTATGCGGGACGGGTACTCGCCGACCGCTACCGCCTGCCCCTGCCCCCGACCGACGAGTACGAACTCGCGGAGACCCGCGCCTTCGACACCTACAGCGGTCAGGAAGTCCTGGTCAGGCAGGTGCCGCTGCCCGAGATCGTCGACGCCGAGGTGCTCGGGGACGAACTGCCCGGCGACGAGGTGTACGGCGACGGGGACCTGAGCGACGTCCTGCCCGGCGGGCTGCCGGAGGGGTTCCGCGCACGCGGGAGCGCGGCCCAGGGCGGCGCCCGGCGCGCGGGGTCGCGCGCGACGCGCAGGCCGAGCGATCCCGCGGTGCTGCGTGCCATAGAGGCGGCACAGGCCGCCGCGCGCATCCCCGACCACCCCCGGCTCGACCAGATCTTCGACGTGTTCGCCGAGGACGGGTCGTTGTGGATAGTGAGTGAACGGGTGGCGGCCCGTCCGCTCGCGGCGTTACTGGCCGACAAGCCGCTGGACCCGTTCCGCGCGGCGGAGCTCGCCGCCGATGTCGTCACGGCCCTGCGCGTGCTGCACGCACACGGCTGGGTGCACCGGAACATCACCGCGCGGACGGTCCTCGTCTGCGACGACGGCCGCGTGATGCTGACGGGCCTCGCCGCGGGCGCAGCCGAGGAGGCGCTGTGCGGGTACGACCCGCGCCCCGAGGAGGACGACTTCGCGGGCTTCACGGACCCCGAGGGGGGCGGCCCGGTGGAGCGGGCGCCGGATCACTCTCCCGAGGGCGAGGAGTACGGCGACCGTGACGAGTACGCGGACGGCGCGTACCGGGACGACGAGTACGGGGACGACCAGCACGGGGACGACCGGTACGACGATGGCCAGTACGGCGACGGCCAGTACGGCGACGAGGAGTACGGAGACGGCGCGTACGAGGGGCGTGCCGGTGAGCGCCGTGCCGGTGAGCGCGGTGCCGATGAGTACGACGGGTACGACGGGTACGACGGCGCGGACGAGTACGAGCGCCGCGACGACGACCACGGCGACGGCCGTGACGGGTATGGGTACGGGAACGGCGGGCCTGGCGAGGGCGGCGGGTCGCGTGGGCACGCCGCGATCGAGGCGGCGCGGCGCGCGGACGGCCCCTATGGCGGGACGGAGGCCTACGCCGGGGCCGAGCCCCACGGCGGGCTCGGCGGGCTCGGCGGGCCAGGACGCTATCCCGGAGTCGAGGCCGACGCAGGGACCGGGGCGTACCCCGGAGCCGAGCCCGACGCAGGTTCCGAGGCGCAGTCCGGTACCGAGGCGTACCCGGGGCCCGAGGCGTACTCCGGGTCGGAGGCGTACTCCGGGTCGGAGGCGTACCCCGGGTCCGACGCGTACGGCCCCTCGCAGTCGTACGGCCCCTCCCAGCCGTACGGCGGCGCCGGTTCGTACGGCACGGCCGAGCGGGATCTGCGGGCGGCGCGGGCCGGGGCCATCGCGGCGTACCGTGCGGGTGCCGCGCGGGCCGCGGCCCGGGTGAGCGAGGCCGAGCGCGCCGCGGAAGCGGCGCCCGTGGAGGCCTCGGACAGCGGCGCCGGTGCTCATGCGGGGCACATCGCGGACCCTTACGGCGTCCGGGAGCGGCAGCAGAAGCCGTGGCACGGAGCCGTGCCGCGCACCGAGAACGCCCCCACCGTGCCCGCGCAGGGCACCCCGGGTGCCCGCGAGGCACACGACCCCCAGCAGGCGCACGAAACCCGGCACACGCCGGGCGTGCGCCCGCCCCAGGCACCGGCACCCGCGCAGACGCAGACGCAGGCACTGGCCAAGCAGCTCCCGCCCGCACGGCAGCCCGCGCGCCTCGCGCCCCCCGCGCAGGCGCCGCAGACCGCCCCCGCTGCCCCTGCTGTCCGTGCTGCCCCTGCTGTCCCTGCCCCCGTGGTTCCCGACGGCGACGACGCCGACGGCCACCCGCGCGAAGGCGGCTGGGGCGACCCCGCGGGCGAGCGTCGGCCCAGGCGCGGTCCCACCACCGCGCTGGCCGCCGAGCGGGCCCGGCACGCGCGGATGACCGTCGTCGGCGCCGTCACCGAGCGCTGGGCGCCGGAGCAGGCGGGCCCCGTGCACGAGAACTGGCAGCTCGCCGCGCCGATCGGCCCCGCGACCGACCTGTGGGCGCTCGGCGCGCTGCTCTTCCGCGCCGTGCAGGGCCACGCGCCGTACCCGGAGGACAGCACGGCCGAGCTGGTGCAGCTGGTGTGCGCGGAGCCGCCCGCGTTCGCGGAGGAGTGCGGTCCGCTGCGGCCCGTCGTCGAGTCGCTGCTGCGTCAGGACCCGACCGAACGCATCGACTTCGAGGAGCTGAGCGGCTGGCTGCGCTCTCTCGTGCGGTCGGCGCCGGAGCCGGAGGCGGGCACGCATGTGGTGCCCGCGCCCCCGTACGACGGCGGCAGGCTGCCCGTCGTACGCCGCCGGGGCGAGGTCGTCCGCAAGCGCCGCCCGCCGGCCCCCGTACCGACGGGCAACGGCACCACGCACGGCCGTCACAAGCGCGGCCGGGAGCGGGACAAGGAACGCGGCCGGGAGCGGGGCAAGGAGCGCGCCGCGGAGCGCGGGCCCGACACCAGGCCGGTGCGTGCGCCGCGCCCCGAGCGCGCGCCGCGGCCCGCGAGCGGCCCCCGTTCGCTCGGGCGGCTGCTGCTCGTCGTGATACTCGCGGGTCTTGTGGCGGCTGTCGCGTACGCGGCCCTGTTCATGCCCAAGTCCGACGAGAACGAGGGCGCGGGACGCACCGGCAACGCAGGCGAGGCCGGCGCGGAACCCTCCGCGGGGCGGCCGAGTCCGGACGGCGAACCCGGAGGCGACGGCTCCGGCGGAACCGGCGGTTCCGACGGTGAGGCGGGCAAGTCGCCCGCGCCGGACAAGACCCCGGGCTCGCAGGAGCCGCAGACCACCGACCCCGATGTCGCGGCGGGCTTCACGGTGCGCAAGGACGCCGAGGGCTTCCGCGTCGCCGTGGCCAACGGCTGGGACCGGCACCCCAAGAACGGCCGCGGCCAGGTCGTGTACACGCACGGGAGTTTCGAACTGCTCGTCGTCCCCGGCCGCGACAGCACCGGCGACCACGGCACGGACCCGATGAAGTATCAAAAGGAGGACGAACGCGAACTCCAGCCGTTCCGCGACTCGTCCTGGGCCACTTCGAGCGGTCTGCGCCGCGTCGACGTGGGCGGCCGCTCCATGGCCGAGGGCCAGTTCACCTGGCAGGGCACCGACGGTGTCGAGGTCTACGTACGCAATCTGGCGATGGTCGTGGACGGGAAGTACCACGTGTTGCAGGTGCGCGGACCGGAGGCCGAACGGGACGAGGTGTCACGGCTGTACGAGCAGGCGTCGAGTTCGTACCGGGCCACTGGCTGACCGTTCCCCGCTCGCGGCGGGCCCTGTATCGAACCGGCCGTGTCGTACCGACCGTACTGACGGCACTGACGGCACTGACGGTATCGACCGTATCGGCTCATGATCTGTCGTGTACCGACCGCGTTCGGCCGGTGCCGTGCCGTCAAATGTCCACGTCAGGACGGTGTCCGACACCTCGTCGGACCCGCGAGCGGCCCCCGTCAGCGTCACAGTGCTGTCTCCGATCACCCCCTCCCTTTCCCTGTACGCGGACGGCTCCTTAATCTGGGCACTGGGAATCTCCAGGAACTTGGCCCTGTCAATACCGACTGCGGGGGAACGTGAATCAGATGCAGGGCCTGCTCCTCGCCGGCCGTTACCGGCTCGGTGAGTCCATCGGCAGCGGCGGCATGGGTCGTGTATGGCGTGCGCATGACGAAGTCCTCCATCGCGTCGTGGCCGTCAAGGAGCTGACGGCGGCCCAGTGGGTGCAGGAGGCCGAACGCGAGGTCCTGCTCACCCGCACGCAGACGGAGGCCCGCGCCCAGGCCCAGATCAACCACTCCGCGGTCGTCACGGTCCACGACGTGGTCGAGTACGACGACCGGCCCTGGATCGTGATGGAGCTCGTTGAGGGGCGCTCGCTCGCGGACGCCGTCCGGGAGCAGGGCCGCATCGAGCCGCGCGAGGCCGCCCGCGTCGGCCTGTGGGTCCTGCGGGCCCTGCGCGCCGCGCACGGCGCCGGGGTCCTGCACCGCGACATCAAACCCGGCAACGTGCTGCTCTCCGAGGACGGCCGGGTGCTCCTCACCGACTTCGGCATCGCCGCGATCGAGGGCGACTCGACCATCACCCGCACCGGGGAAGTGGTCGGCTCCGTCGACTACTTGGCGCCCGAGCGGGTCAGCGGCGCGAATCCGGGGCCCGCCGCCGACCTGTGGGCGCTCGGCGCCACGCTGTACACGGCCGTCGAGGGCAACTCGCCGTTCCGGCGCACCTCGCCGCTCGGCACCATGCAGGCCGTGGTGACCGAGGAGCCCGCGCCCTCCACGTACGCGGACGCGCTCGGGCCCGTCATCTCCGCGCTGCTCCGCAAGGATCCGGACGCGCGGCCTTCGGCGGCCGAGGCGGAGCGGATGCTGGCCGAGGCCGCGGAGGGGCGGTACCCGGGGGCGCCGCAGGGGTACGTGCCCACGCGGGTGCACGAGGAGACCCCGCAGTCGGGCCACACCCCGGCCCCGCACCCGGCCCCGCACCCAGCTCCGCATCCGGCGACGCCGCCGTACTCCCAGCCGACGCAGTCGCCCCAGACACCGCACGCATCCCAAGCACCGCACGCGTCCCAGGCGCCGCATGCATCCCAGACATCGCATACGCCGCACACCCCCGCTCCGCACCTTCAAGCCCCGTACGGCACGGCCCCGACGCACAGCGCGGCGGTCACGCACGGCGCAGGGGCCCCGTACGCCACCACCGCTCCCACGGCCACCGGACCGGGAGCCGGACGCCGTCGCTGGCCCCGGGCGCTCGCCCTGGTCGTCGCGGCGGCGCTGCTCGGGGGTGGCGCGGTGTTCGGCTATCTCCAGTTCGGCGCCGATGACGGCGACCGCAAGGAGGTGAGCCAGGGTCAGGACGACAAGGGCAAGGACGGCAAGGGGGACGACGGCGGCAACGTTGTCGGCGGCGTGCCCAAGGACTGGGTCCGTGTCCGCGACGTGGAGGGCTTCAGCCTCATGCTGCCCAAGGGCTGGGAACGGCGCGTGGACGGCAGCCAGATCGACTTCACGCCCGACGGCGGCCGCCACTTCGTACGCATCGGCGTGGACCGCAGCCCGGACTTCCCCAATGCGTACCAGCACCAGCTCGCCCTGGAGAAGCAGGTGAAGGGGTACGCCGGCTACCGGCGTCTGCACATGAGCTCCAACATGTTCCTCGAACGGCCCGGCGCACTGTGGGAGTTCGCCTGGAACGGGGGTTCCAGTGACACCACGAAGGGACCGCGGCGTGCCGTATCGCAGGCGTACGTCACTCAGGACGACGTCGAATACGTGATCTACATGTCGGGACCGGAGAGCGACTGGGACGAGACCCGGCAGCAGTTCGACGCGGTGCTGCGCAGCTGGCGCGTCTGACACCGGCCGCTCACCGTCGCTTACGGGCCTGAACTGGCCGCTTTCCCGGACGGAGAGGATCCGCGACCTGACCTGTGGGGCATGATGGCCGCATGGGGAGCCTGGGTGACCACACCCGCGTCATCGCCGGCCGGTACCGCTTGGAGGTGCGGATCGGCGGGGGTGGCATGGGCGTCGTGTGGCGCGCGACCGACCAGCTCCTCGGCCGTCGCGTCGCCGTGAAGGAACTCCCCTACAGCGAGACGCTCTCCGAGGAGGAGGCCGCGGAGCAGCGTGAGCGCACGCTGCGCGAGGCGCGTGCGGTCGCGCAGCTCCAGCATCCGCACATCGTCGTGGTGCACGACGTCGTCGTTCATCGGGAACGCCCCTACATCGTCATGGAGTTGATCGAAGGCACCTCGCTGGCTCTGCGGATCGCCAGGTCGGGGCCGCTCGGTCCGCAGGCCGCCGCCCGCGTCGGCCTCGACCTGCTCGGTGCCCTCGGCACCGCGCACGCCGCGGGCGTCCTGCACCGCGACCTCAAGCCCGCCAACGTCCTCCTGGAAGAAGCCACGGGCCGGGTCGTGCTCACGGACTTCGGCATCGCGCAGGTCTCCGGCGCGACGACGCTCACGGAGAGCGGTACGTTCGTCGGTTCGCCGGAGTACACCGCGCCGGAGCGGATGTCCGGCGAGGGCAGCGGTCCGAAGTCCGACCTGTGGTCCCTCGGCGCGCTGCTGGTGGCCGCGGTCAGCGGTGAGTCGCCGTTCCGGCGCGATTCGATCGGCGGGGTGCTGCACGCCGTCGTCCTCGCAGACATACAGCCGCCTCCCGGCGCGGAGCCGATCGCACCCGTCGTCCGCGGCCTCCTCGAACGCGACCCGGTGCGGCGCTTGGACGCGGCGGGCGCGGAGCGGTTGCTGCGGGAGTACGTCGACACCGGGGTCATGCCGCCGCTGCCCGGCGAGGCTGCCGGGGCGGGGCGGAGGTTGCCTGTGCTGCGTGCGGGGCGCTCGGGGCGGCCGGGGCGGCCGGGGCGTGGTGAGCGCGCGGGCCGCGGCGGGCGTTCGGCCCGGACCGGCCTGCCGCGGCTGCCCGGCTTTCCCGGCCGCCATCCGGCGTCCCGGGGCGGGACGCCCGCGAGTGGTGAGTCGCATGGCTACAGCGCCCAACCCGGCGACGGCGCCCCACCCGGCCACGGCACCCAGCCCGGCTACGGCGTCCCGCCGGATCCGGGCGCTTCGCCGGGGCAAGGTGCTCCGTCCGGTCACGGTGCCCCGCCTGGTCGAGGCGTCGAGCCCGGTTACGGCGTCCTGCCGGGGCAAGGTGCCTCGCCGGATCCGGGCGCCTCGCATGGGCAAGGTGCCTCGCCGGGGCAAGGCGTCCCGCCAGGTCAAGGTGTAGAGCCCGGCTACGGTGTTCAACCGGGCTATGGCGCCTCGTCGGGCCAAGGCGGCTCGTCCGGTCACGGCGTTCAGCCGGGCTACGGCGCTTCGCCCGAGCAAGGCGCTTCGTCTGGCCCAGCTATCTCGTCTGGCGAAGGCGTCCCGCCCGCCCAAGGCATCTCATCCGGCCAAGGCGTCCCGCCAGACCAAGGGGCTTCGCCGGGCCGAGGCGTCCCGCCAGGTCAAGGTGTCGAGCCCGGCTATGGTGTCCAGCCGGGCTATGGCGCCTCGCCTGAGCAAGGCGCTTCGTCTGGCCCAGCTATCTCGTCTGGCCAAGGCGTCCCGCCCGCCCAAGGCATCCCGTCCGGCCAAGGCGTCCCGCCAGACCAAGGGGCTTCGCCGGGCCGAGGCGTCCCGCCAGGTCAAGGTGTCGAGCCCGGCTACGGCGTCCAGCCGGGCTACGGCGCCTCGCCCGAGCAAGGCGTCCCGTCTGGCCCAGATATCTCGTCTGACCACGACGTCCCGCCTGGCCAAGGTGCTCAGTCGGGCTACGGCACCGCGCCTGGCCCAGGCGCCCCGCCGGGCCAAGGCATCCCGCCTGCCCAGGGCGCCCCGCCAGGTCAAGGCATCCCGCCTGCCCAGGGCGCCCCGCCAGCCCAAACCGCCCCACCGGCAAGTGAGCCCCAGCCCGAGGGCGCCGCCCCGCCGCCCCGGCACGGGCCCGGGCACGGGTACGGGCCCGGGCCCGAGCAGAACGGCACCCCCGTCGCGCCCCGCCCGCGCGCCCCGCGCGCCCCGCGCGCCCCATTCCCCGTACCCCCGTTACGACGCCCCCAGGGCCGCACCATGCTCATCGCCGCCGCCCTGGTCGCCGCCGTCGCGGTCGGTGCCGTGTCGGCTGCGGCGCTGCTGCTCGGGCGGGACGGTGACGGGGACGGGGTGCGGACCGTGCCGCCGAGTTCGGTGTCCCCGGACGGGTCCGACGACTCGGTGTCGCGGCCGACGGCGACCTCGACGGTCACCAGGACCCCGGACACCGGCCGCCCCTCCACCCCCGAGGCCCCGAAGAACTACCGCATAGCCAAGGACACGCGCGGCTTCGCCCTCGCCGTGCCCAAGGGGTACGTCAGGGAGACCGACGGTCCGCGTACGTACTACAGCTCACCGGGCGGTGTCGTCCGCATCGGCATCGACGAGGGCGCGTCCGAGCCGGGCGGCCCCCTCGCCGCGCAGCGGCGCTCCGACGCCGCGGGCCCCCGCGACCTGCGCGGCTACCGCGACGGCGAGGTCACGGAGACCACCCGCAACGGCAGGCCCGCCGCCCTGTGGCAGTACACGTGGGACGGCTCCGGCGCAGACGGAGGCGCCCGGCACACCTTCGACCTGTGCTGGGAGGAGAACGGCCGGATGTATCACGTCTGGGTGTCCGCACCGGTGGACCGGACGCGCGAGGCACGCCGGTACTTCGACACGGCGGTGGACACCTTCGTACGCCGCTGACGTGTGGGCTCTGCCCGAACGCCACCTTGTGCCGCCGTACGTCGCCGAAGTTCCCGGATCGTGCATCGTCCCGGTCACAACCAAGGGCCCTGGCTGGAACCCGAGGTGTCCCGCACGGTAGGCATGGGGCCATGAGCAACGACGGGGGAGCCACCTACGGCCCGAACGAGACCACCAGCTACGCGCTGCAACCGCCGCAGCCCCCACCCCAGGCGGGGCAGCCGGGGCAGCCGGTGCAGCCGGTGCGGGCCACCCAGGACGCGCGGGCCGAGCCCGGTTCCGGCCGGCTCGTCGGCGGGCGCTACCGCCTGCTGTCGAAGCTGGGCCACGGCGGCATGGGCACGGTGTGGCGGGCCAAGGACGAGACGGTGGACCGCGAGGTCGCCGTCAAGGAGCCGCGCGTACCGGACCATCTGCCGGAGCGTGAGCGGGCCAACGCCTTCGAGCGGATGCGCCGCGAGGCGCGGGCGGCGGCCCGGCTCGACCACCCGGCGGTGGTCAACGTGCACGACGTCGTCGTCGAGGACGGCCGCCCGTGGATCGTGATGGAGTTCGTGCAGGGCCGTTCGCTCGGCGCGGCACTGCGGGACGAGGGCACGCTCGGCGCGCGGGACGCCGCCCGGGTCGGCCTCGAAGTGCTCGGCGCCCTGGAGGCCGCGCACGCCGCGGGCGTCCTGCACCGCGACGTGAAGCCGGACAACGTACTGCTCGGCAGGCACGACCGGGTCGTGCTCACCGACTTCGGCATCGCCCAGATCGAGGGCGAGACCAATCTGACCGACACCGGCGGGTTCGTCGGCTCGCCCGAGTTCATCGCCCCGGAGCGGGTGCTCGGCCAGCGCCCCGGCCCCGCGTCCGACCTGTGGTCGCTGGGTGTCGTGCTGTACGCGGCGACCGAGGGCGTCTCCCCGTTCCGCCGCAACAACACCCCCGCGACGCTCCAGTCCGTCCTGAACGCGACGCCCGCCGCACCGGCGTCCGCGCAGGGCCCGCTGGCCGACGCCATCAACGGCCTGCTGCACAAGGATCCCGCCCACCGCCCGAACGCGGCCCGGGTGCGCGCGCTCCTGGAGGACGCCGTCAAGCCGCCGGTGCCGCCGCAGCCCCCGGCCACGCAGCTCGTGACCGGGTTCTCCGGAGCAGGGGGACCGGGCGGCGCGGCGCCGGACCGCGGCAAGGGCGTGTTCCTGAGCCGCAAGGCGCTCGCCGTGACCGGTGCCGCCGTGGTGGTGGCGGTGGCCGCGGGCGTGGTCCTCGCCATGGACCCGTTCGGCGGTGCGTCGGCCACGGACGGCTGGAAGCAGCACGAGGAGAAGGCACTCGGGGCCACGGTGTCCGTGCCCGAGGGCTACCGCAGGACGACCAACGACGCCACGCCCAAGGAGCACTGGGTCACCTACACGGACACCAGCGGCAGCCTCTTCGTCTCGCTCCAGCTCAACAAGAAGTCCGAGGACGACCTGAACTACATCGCGGGCACGTCGATGGCCGAGGCGTACGAGGACATGAAGGACCTGGACGGCGGCAGTTCGGTGCTCGGTTCGCTGAGCCCGGACCAGGTGGGGGCCGGCAAGAGGACGACACAGGGCGAGTACAAGGGCAGACAGTCCGCGGAGAACCTCATCCCGTACACCAACAAGGAGTCCGAGACCGTCTATCCGCGCGAGGCCAAGGTCTTCTACTACAAGACCGAGGCGGGCGACATGTACAAGCTGTGGATCGACTACCCGGCCAGGAGCGACTTCACCGAGCGCGGGCGCGAGGTCGCGAAGACGGCGATCGACAACTTGGAGATCGCCGAGCCGTGAGCCCCGAACAGCTCGCCACGGTCCCGGGAACCCCCTGATCAGCACCTTTGTCGCCAGCAGGCACTGGCAACGTACGAACGGAGGCGCGGCGCCGTGTGCGGGCGAGGTGAAACCTCGTTACCCACGGGTACCCAAAGTGTCCGCCCAGGCATACGCTCACCGTCATGACGGACTCGCAGGCCCCCGCAACGCCCCTCGGCACCAACCCGGTCGCCCCGGCACCCAGCGGCGCACGCACCGCAGCCGACGTGGTCACGCCGGAGCTGGTCGCCCAGCTCACCCGTGAGGTGATCGGCTCGGGCAGGACCGCCAACCACACGCCGTTCACCGGCGAGAAGCTGGCCGAACTGCCCGAGGCCACCCCGCAGGACGTGGTGACCGCGTTCGAACGGGCCAGGGTCGCGCAGGTCGCGTGGGCGCGCACGCCGGTGCGGCAGCGCGCCGCCGTGCTCCTCCGCTTCCACGACCTGGTCCTCCAGCGGCAGGCCGAGATCCTCGACCTCATCCAGCTGGAGACCGGCAAGGCGCGGCTGCACGCGCACGAGGAGGTCCAGGCCGTCACCGTCGCGGCCCGGCACTACGGCCGCCGCGCCGCCGCCTATCTGAACCCCAAGCGGCACACCGGCGTCGTACCGACCCTCACCAAGGTCACCGAACTGCGCCAGCCGCGCGGCGTCGTCGGCCAGATAGCGCCGTGGAACTACCCCCTCGAACTGTCCGTCGGCGACGCCCTGCCCGCGCTCGTCGCGGGCAACGCGCTGGTGATGAAGCCCGACACCGAGACCGCTCTGACCGCCCTGTGGGCCAGGGACCTGATCATCGAGGCGGGGCTTCCCGCCGAGGTGTTCCAGGTGGTGCTCGGTGAGGGGCCCGTCATCGGCCCCGAGATCGTCAAGCACGCCGACTACGTCTCCTTCACCGGCTCCACACGCACCGGCCGTGAGGTCGCGACGGGCGCCGCGGCCCGCCTGGTCGGCGTCTCGCTGGAACTCGGCGGCAAGAACGCCATGCTGGTCCTGCACGACGCCGACGTGGAGAAGGCCGCCGCGGGCGCCGTGCGGGCCTGTTTCTCCTCCGCCGGGCAGCTCTGCATCTCCATCGAGCGCCTCTACGTGCACGAGGCCGTCGCGGACGCCTTCGTCGAGCGCTTCGCCCAGAAGACGAAGGCGATGCGGCTCGGCCGGTCCCTGGCCTACGGCGCCGAGATGGGGTCACTCGTCGGCGAGCGGCAGCTCGACGCCACCCGGCGCCACGTCGACGAGGCCGTCGCCAAGGGCGCCACCCTCGTCGCGGGCGGCGTCGCGCGTCCCGACATCGGCCCCTACTTCTACGAGCCGACCATCCTTGACGGCGTCGAGGCGCCGATGGCGGTGTGCACCGAGGAGACCTTCGGACCGGTCGTCGCGATCTACCGCTTCACCGACGAGCACGAGGCCGTCGAACTCGCCAACTCCACCCCCTACGGACTCAACTCCTCCGTCTGGACCAAGGACGGCAGGCGCGGCCGCGCCCTCGCCGCCCGGCTGCGCACCGGCACCGTCAACATCAACGAGGGCTACGCCCCCGCCTACGGCAGCGTGCAGTCACCGATGGGCGGCATGAAGGACTCCGGCCTCGGCCGCCGGCACGGCGCCGAGGGCATCCTCAAGTACACCGAGGCGCAGACGGTGGCCCACCAGCGGATCCTCCCCCTGGCGCCGTCCTTCGGCATGGACGACGAGAAGTACGCGGCGTTCATGACCACCAGCCTGAAGGTCATGAAGGCGCTGCGCTTGCGCTGAGCCAGGCCTGCTCAGCGGACCCGTTCCCGACAGGAGAGTCGATGTCACAGGAGAGCTCTGCCCACAACCCGGGCGACGACGGCCGTGCCGACGAAGGGTACGACTACGACGTCCTCGTCATCGGATCCGGCTTCGGCGGCTCCGTGTCCGCGCTGCGGCTCACGGAGAAGGGCTACCGCGTCGGCGTCCTGGAGGCGGGCCGCCGCTTCACGCGCGCGGAACTGCCCAAGAACTCGTGGGACATCAAGAACTACCTGTGGGCCCCGGCGCTCGGCCTCTACGGCATTCAGCGCATCCATCTGCTCGGCAACGTGATGGTCCTGGCGGGAGCGGGCGTGGGCGGCGGATCGCTGAACTACGCGAACACGCTCTACGTACCGCCTGCGGCGTTCTTCAACGATCCGCAGTGGAAGGACATCACCGACTGGCAGGACGAGCTGCGGCCGTACTACGAGCAGGCCAAGCGCATGCTCGGTGTGCGTCTCAACCCCACGACCACCCCCTCCGACATTCATCTGCAGGCTGCCGCACGGGCCATGGGAGTGGGCGACAGCTTCCACATGGCGCCGGTCGGCGTCTTCTTCGGTGACGGGCGGGACGCCACCGATCCCGGCGATGGACGGGACGCCACCGACGAGCTGTCCGACGTGTCGTCGGCCGGGACCTCGGGCGAAGGTGCCGTGACCGCCGACAACAAGTCAACGGCCGACCCCGGCAGGGAAGTTCCCGACCCGTACTTCGGCGGTGCGGGACCCACGCGCCGCGCCTGCAACGAGTGCGGCGAGTGCATGACGGGCTGCCGTCACGGCGCGAAGAACACCCTCACCGAGAACTACCTCCACCTCGCGGAGAAGGCCGGAGCCGTCATCCACCCGATGACGTCCGTCGTGGCCCTCACGGAGGACTCACGCGGCGGCTACGCCGTGGGGACGCTGCCCACCGACGACAAGCGCAAGGGCAGGGGCCGCACCTTCCGCGCCCGCCGCGTCGTCGTCGCCGCGGGCACCTACGGCACCCAGACCCTCCTGCACCGCATGAAGGACAACCATCTGCTGCCCCGCATCTCCCCGCGCCTCGGCGAGCTGACCCGTACCAACTCCGAGGCCCTGGTGGGTGCCCAGACCACGGACCGCCGCTACCGCAAGCGCCACGGCGGCGCCCTCCTCGCCCCGGGCGGCAAGGTCGACTTCACCAGGGGCGTGGCCATCACCTCGTCCATCCACCCGAACGCCACGACCCACATCGAACCCGTCCGCTACGGCAAGAAGTCCAACGCGATGGGCGGCATGACGCTGCTCCAGGTCCCGTACACCCTCAAGGGCGGCAGGGACCGCGTCGCGGGCTGGCTCGCGAACTCCGTACGCCACCCGGTCCTGACGGCCCGCTCGCTGTCCAACCGGCGCTGGTCGGAGCGCACGATCATCGGCCTGGTCATGCAGACCCTGGACAACTCGCTCACCACGTACCGCAAGGAGAAAGGCATCGGCAAGGGCCTGCTCACCGCCCGGCAGGGCCACGGAGCGCCCAACCCCGGCCAGATCCCCGAGGCCACCCGCGCCGCGAGCCTCATCGCCGAGGAGATCAACGGCTTCCCCGGTTCCAACGTGGGCGAGCTGATGGGCACGCCGCTCACCGCGCACTTCCTCGGCGGCTGCCCGATCGGCGACAGCGCCGCCACCGGCGTCATCGATCCCTACCACCGTTTGTACGGCCACCCGGGCATCTCCGTCGTCGACGGCGCTGCGGTCTCGGCGAACCTGGGCGTGAACCCTTCGCTGACGATCACTGCGCAGGCGGAGCGCGCCATGTCGTTCTGGCCCAACAAGGGCGCCGAGGACCCGCGTCCGGCGCAGGGCGCCGCGTACAAGCGGATCGCGCCCGTCGAGCCCGTGCGCCCGGCCGTTCCCGACCACGCCTTCGGCGCGCTGCGGCTGCCGTTCCTCGGGGTGCCTGCGGTGCCGCCGAAGAAGTAGCGCACTCGGCCCGCGGGGCGCGGGCGGTACGCGAAGGGACCTGCACCCCCCTCCGAGTGCAGGTCCCTCGCGTTCTCGGCGGGTACGGCGCCTTGAGGCGCGTACGCCGCCGGTGGACGTCGCCGCTTACGCGGTGCCGTCCGAGTGGGCGCGACGGCGCACGGCAAACACCGCGCCCGCGCCCGCGACGACGGCGATGCCGCCGACGATGCCGATGGTCGGCAGCATGGAGTTCGAACCGGTCTGGGCGAGGCTGCCGGTGGGCGCGCTGTCCTGCACGGTCGTCTTCTTCACCGTCTTGACTGTCTTGACCGTCTTGACGGGCTTGGTGACGATGCCCTGCGGCCGCATGTGCGGGGGCTCGGTGACGTCCGGGTCGGGCTTGGCCTCGCCCGGGTCCTCATTGTGGCTGCCGGCCTTCAGGACGGTGAACTCGTACATCGTGAACGCGTTGTGGCGGCAGTTCAGCTCGGAGTCCACGTAACCGCCGAGGCCGAGCGCGTAGCCGTCGCCCGCGGGAGCCTTGGCGCTGATGTCCAGACGCAGCCGGATCTCCACCTGCTCCTTGGCGGCGAGCTTCGTCCTGCCGAAGGCGACACCGCTCTCGACCTCGTCGGCGATCGACTTCCAGCCCTTGGCCTCGGGGTCGTAGAACTGGATGCGCGCGTAGGTGCTCAGCCAGTCCTTCTCGTTCTCGCTGTCCGAGAAGTTGTCGGTGGCGGCGAGCCACTCGACCTCGCCGAGTTCCTCGTCGCTCGGGTTGGCGGCGGTCAGCTCGAACTCGTGCCAGCCGCTGCCCGCGGTGATCTTGCCGGGCAGGCCGGTCAGCGCCAGCTCCAGCTTGCTCTCCGCGTCCTCGCCGGTGTCCGGGTCGGACGGGCACTCGGTGGGCTCCGCCGTGGGCTTGCCGTTCTCGCCGGGCTCGGTGCCCTTGTCGCCGGGCTTCGTGTCGTCGCCCGGCTTCGTCTCGTCCTTCGGCTCGGTGTCGTCCTTGGGCTCGCCGCCGCCGGGCTTGGTGTCGTCACCGGGCTTGGCGTCACCCGGCTTGCCGCCGTCGCCGGGCCTGGTGTCGTCACCCGGCTTACCGCCGTCCCCGGGCTTCGTGCCGTCGCCCGGCTCGGTGTCGTCCCCGGGCGCCGGGGGCTGGTCGCCGGAACCGGGGGCGCCGGGCTTCGTCGTGTCTCCCGGAGCGGGCGTGACGGCCGGAGGCGTCTCGCCGGAACTCACGGACGGCGCGTCGTTCGCGTCCCCAGTTGCGAACGCGGCCGGGGCCGAGAGCAGTGCGAGCGGCGCGATCGCGGCCGTCGCGGCAGCGGTGGCCAGAACACGGCGAAGCTTCATGAAGACCTCAGGGAGTCCGGCGCACCGCGCGCCGCGCGGTACGGAGGTGGAGGCCTCCGCGGCGGGCGCGGAAGTGGCCGTTGATACGCATGCATGACCTGCGTCGTCAGGAAATGGTTGCGCTTGGACTCACGTAATTTTTATGTGGCTTGAGTCACATGTCCGATGCTCGGGGAGGTGGTTGGCTTGTGCGTCCGCCGTGGGGTGTCGTAGAACTTCCCCCGTTTGCAGGCGAGATGGGGCTCGTGCGAGCGGGATGCGGGCAGGGGGTCTCGCCGCGCCGGGATTGGATTCGAAAAAGGGGGCACAGTGTCCGTGCAGTCGCCGCGTGAGCCCGACGACGAGGCGTCCATACCCGACGAGGTGTGGCGCAGGTTCGAGCAGGACAGCGAGCGCGACATCAGGGCGTCGGCGCCCAAGGAGCCGTCCGCGCGGGCGCGCATGGTCGCGGAGCGGCTGCGGCGCCTGGACCAGGAGGCGGCGCGGCAGCAGGCGCAGGGGGTCGTGGGCCGCAAGCGGCGCAAGCGCAAGGAGGAGTCCGCGCAGCCCTGGCGCCCCGACGAGTGGCGCGCGGCACCCACGGGTTCCGTGCGCGGTGGCGGATCCGGGCGGTGGCGCCAGGTGCGCAGCGTGGTGATCGTGGCCGGCTGCATGGTCGTCGCGATCGCGCTGCTGAGCCCGTACCGGTTCTGGACCTGGGGCTGAGGGGTCGCGTCCACGCGCGCGGACGACGGCTCGGGCCCCAGGGAGTACGTCCCGGGAAACGGGCTCGGGGGCAGGTGTCCCAGGGCACGCGCTTCGTACGGAACCGCTGACGGCGATCTTCAGTCGTAGAAACCGTAGAAGTCGTAGAAGTCGCAGAAGGGGTGCGGGTGACTCCGCATGGCCGTACGCGGCGTGGGCGTGCCGGGTTGCTTGTGGTCGGTGCGGCGGCGCGAAGGCAAGTGAGCGGCGCGAAGAAAAGTGAGTGGGGGAACGTGAAGACAGCTGTGTCGCGCGTGGTGGTGTCCGTCTCGGCCGTGGCCGCGCTGGGCCTGACGGCCGCGTGCGGTGGTGGCGACGGCCGTCACAGCGACGGGGGATCGACGTCGCAGGCGAAGCCGAAGCCGGCGGCGAAGGGCCCTCACGGCGCTGAGGCCGGTGCCGAGTCTCCGACGGGCGGGAAGTTGAGGGCGTCCCTCGTGGCCGAGGGCGACCTCAAGGGGTACTCCGTCGGGCACAGGGAGCGGTCGGAGCCGGCGGCCGCGTCGGACGGTGCCCCCGCGAGCCCGGCTGTCTGCCGTCCACTTTCGGACATGCCTGCGGCGGTCACCCCGCCCAGGGCCGTGGCGCACGCGGGGAGCACGGTGGCGCCGAGGAGTCCGCGCGCCGAGGGCGGGGCGACGGACGTCGAGCTGTTCGCGTACGACAGCGCGGACGACGCGCGTGCCGCGCTGCGGGACCTGCGGTCGGCGGCGAGGACGAAGAAGTGCGCGGCGTTCCGCGCGGGCGGCATGCGGTACACCGGGGTCGCGCCCCGCCCCGCCCCGGACAAGGGCGACGAGGCGGTGGCGTACAAGTTCGGCAGCCGCGAGGAGTCGTACGTGCGACGGCACTCCATGGTCGTGGTCCGCGACGGCTCGACGCTTCTCTCCTTCGCCGCGAACAACTTCTACGACCCGCAGGCGGTGGCCGACGGCGACGAGTCCCGCGAGGCGGGAGGCGGGGATGCCCCTGGCTCGGCCAGGGCGGACGAGGAGCCGGTGGTGCCGATGGCGGTGGTGGACGCACAGCTGAGGAAGCTGGGCTAGAGGCAGCTGGTCCGGCCCCGCCGGTTTTTGAAGAGCAGGGGTCTGGGTCCCGGTCGGATACGGCCTGGGGAGCCCGCGGCCGCCCCGCCCACAGTCCCTAGGGGTCCTTAGGGGTCTTTAGGGATTCGTAGGGGTTCCTAGGGGTTCCTAGGGGTTCGTAAAGGAGCGAAGGGCCCCGCGGGACGGATCCGCGGGGCCCTTGGCTGTCAGCACCGACGTCAGGGCAGCGTCGGTGCCTCAGGGCGGCGCCGGGGGGAGTGCGCCGCTGGCTGCACAAGCCGGTGGCCTACCCGGCGCGCCGGGGGAGCACGACTGGTTTAGACCAATGGTAATGGAGTTGTGAAGAACGGGGCCTCGAACCCCTCTCCTCTACGCATCGTGGAGGATGGCCCGTTCTCCGCGCAACCGTTTCGACGACATCTCGACGCGAGGGGCTGAGAATGGCCGGGGGCTGCGAAGACGGCGGGCTACGGGACAGCGGTGAGAACGGATGGACGGGCGGTGGGGAAGCGAGGAGTCCGGGGGATTCCGGGAGAAGCCCGGGGGAAGTCCGGGGGGTTGCGGGGGATTCCGGATGGACCCGCGGGGATCTGGGAGCAAAGGTCGGGGCGATGGCGGAGGTGATGGGCGGGACTGGGCCGACCGGCCCCGGGCGTCCCCGGAGCCGACCGTTCCCTGGGTGACCGGGCTGCTGTCCCCTGCCGTCCGGTCACTTCTCTGGGACGAGGTCCCACGGCGTGCACATGATGCGAACGCCTCATCGCCCCAGCGGAGCCACGCGTGGTTTTTGCGGCCCGCCCCTGGCTGGCACGGACACCGGGACCAACGAAGACCGTCGGGAACCGGTCACGCGCCGTACGGGTGAGACCGGATCCGAACTCAGTTCCGTGGCGCAGCGGTTCCGTGTGCGCCGACGCCTCCGTGGTTCCCGGGCCTCCCGCCGGGATCGGCTGGGCGCTCAGACACGCCCCCGGCACAGTCAGACACGCCCCCGGCACAGTCAGACACGCCCCCGGCACAGTTCGAGGAGCGTCATGGCGAGCTGCGTGCCGGGCTTGCCGAGGGCGTCCCGGTAGTGGCTGAGGACCTCCATCTCGCGGGCGAGGTGCACGCGCCGCCCGCCCGAGCCGATGCGGGCCTCCTGGACGACGGCCGATACGGCCATGCGTTCCTGGACGAGCCCGATGATCCGGTCGTCGAGCGCGTCGATGCGCTCGCGGGCACCCCCGATCACTTCGGCGGCCTCGGGGCTGCGGGCACCGGAGTCGACCGGCGCGGTGGCGGCACCGGGACTGGCGCCGGTAGCGGGAGTGGCGGTTTTGATGGTGCCCGTGCCGGTGGCGTTGGCGTTGGTGCTGGCGGCGGCGGTGCTGCCGGTGGCTGTCGCGGTGCTGCTGGCATTCATGTGGCGGGGCTCCTCGATCGGTTCGCGGGGCCCCGGAGCGGCGACTGTGCCCGGAAACGACAGGACGCCCCGGGCCTTGTCGGCCCGGGGCGCCTGGGAAGTCGCTTGTCGTTACGTCAAGCAGCTCGACCATGGCAGCCGGCGGGCCGGGTGCCATAGGTAAAGACGGAGGTCGAGTGCGTACGCATGGCGGGGAGTGTACTCCAGGGGCCGCCTCCCGGGGGTCGGGAGCCCGACGGCACGGTCCGTGAGCCCGCCTGCAAGGGCCGTGAGCCCGCCCGCAGGGTCCGGAAGCCCGCCCGCAAGGGCTGGAAGCTTTTCCGTAGGCTCCGTGAGCCAGCCCGCAAGGCCCGCGACCCCACCCGCACCGGCCCCCGGGAGCGCTGCGGGCACCCTCCGCCCGGCGCCTGGGAGCGCTGCGGGCACCCTCCGCCCGGCGCCTGGGAGCGCTGCGGGCACCCCCCGCCCGGCCCCCGTTAGAATCGGAACCACATACCCCTTGCTCACCGCCGGAAGGCAAACCGTGCCAGTAGCGCCGCCCGCCGCCCCCGACACCGTCCTGGTCGTCGACTTCGGAGCGCAGTACGCCCAGCTCATCGCCCGTCGCGTCCGTGAGGCCCGGGTCTACAGCGAGATCGTGCCGAGCACCATGCCGGTTGCCGAGATGCTCGCCAAGAACCCCGCGGCGATCGTCCTCTCCGGCGGCCCCTCCTCGGTGTACGCCGAGCACGCCCCGACGGTGGACCGCGCCCTCTTCGAGGCAGGCGTCCCCGTCTTCGGCATGTGCTACGGCTTCCAGCTGATGGCGACGACCCTCGGCGGCACGGTCGACAACACCGGCGCCCGTGAGTACGGCCGTACGCCGCTGCACGTGTCCAAGTCCGGCTCCACCCTCTTCGAGGGCACCCCCGACGAGCAGTCCGTGTGGATGTCCCACGGCGACGCGTGCAGCGCCGCCCCCGAGGGCTTCACCGTCACGGCCTCCACGGACGTCGTCCCGGTCGCCGCCTTCGAGAACGACGAGAAGAAGCTCTACGGCGTCCAGTACCACCCCGAGGTCATGCACTCCACGCACGGCCAGCAGGTCCTGGAGCACTTCCTCTACCGCGGCGCGGGCCTCACCCCTGACTGGACGACGGGCAACGTGATCGACGAACAGGTCGCCGCCATCCGTGACCAGGTCGGCACCAAGCGTGCCATCTGCGGCCTGTCCGGCGGCGTGGACTCCGCGGTCGCCGCCGCCCTCGTACAGAAGGCCATCGGCTCGCAGCTGACCTGCGTGTACGTCGACCACGGCCTGATGCGCAAGGGCGAGACCGAGCAGGTCGAGAAGGACTTCGTGGCCGCCACCGGCGTGCAGCTGAAGGTCGTCGACGCCCAGGAGCGGTTCCTCGCCGCGCTCGCCGGGGTGTCCGACCCCGAGGAGAAGCGGAAGATCATCGGCCGCGAGTTCATCCGCGTCTTCGAGCAGGCCCAGGCCGAGATCGTCGCCGAGGCCCCGGGCGACCAGCCGGTGGAGTTCCTGGTCCAGGGCACCCTGTACCCGGACGTGGTCGAGTCCGGTGGCGGCACCGGCACCGCCAACATCAAGTCCCACCACAACGTGGGCGGCCTCCCCGAGGACCTCGAGTTCCAGCTCATCGAGCCGCTGCGCAAGCTCTTCAAGGACGAGGTGCGCATGGTCGGCCAGGAGCTCGGCCTGCCCGACGAGATCGTCCAGCGCCAGCCCTTCCCGGGCCCCGGCCTCGGCATCCGCATCGTCGGCGAGGTCACCAAGGACCGCCTCGACCTGCTCCGCGAAGCCGACGCCATCGCCCGCGAGGAACTGACCGCGGCCGGCCTCGACCGCGACATCTGGCAGTGCCCCGTCGTCCTGCTCGCCGACGTCCGCTCCGTCGGCGTCCAGGGCGACGGCCGCACCTACGGCCACCCGATCGTGCTGCGCCCCGTCTCCTCCGAGGACGCCATGACGGCCGACTGGTCCCGCCTGCCGTACGACGTCCTGGCCCGCATCTCCACCCGCATCACCAACGAGGTCGCCGACGTCAACCGCGTCGTCCTCGACGTCACGAGCAAGCCGCCGGGCACCATCGAGTGGGAGTAGTCCCCACGGCCGGGGCCTGCTCCTCGGCCTGAACGCCGGTGCCGCCGGCCCCGATGCGGGCGGCGGCACCGGCGTTCTCACGTCCGCCTGGTCTTCTTCAGCGGCCGCCCCGGTCGCCAGAGCTGCACCGCCAGATACTTCTCCTCCTCGATGTACGTCCGCACGACCTCCGTCAGCTCCGTGCGGAACAGGTGGAACGCCTCCGGCTCCGGCGGCCGCACCTCGTCCGTGTACGACGCGACCGTCTCCCGGTCCCGCACCTCCACCGCCCGCCCCGCGATCCGCACGTCGCCGCCCGCCATGCCCGTGCCCGCCCCCGGATTCGCCTGCAACGCGAACCGGCCGTCGCGGCGCAGATCCAGTGCCTTCAGCGAACCCGGCATCATCCCGAGCCACAGCTCCCCGTTCAGGAACCGCACTTCCAGGCCCGTCGTACGCGGCGACCCGTCCTTGCGCAGCGTCGCCAGGACATGGTGCGTGAACTGTCCGAACCGGTCCTCCACGGTCCGCGCCAGCTCCGGTTCCGCGGCCGAGAAAGCCGCCCAGTTGTTCGTCATACGGCAACCGTGACAGCGAAACCAGACACCCACTGGCCCCATTTCCGCACCGTCCCCGCCGCGGCACCCGCCCCGCACCCGTCCCGCCCCGGTTCCTGGCTCCTGTCCCGCGAGGTCCCCTTACTCCTGTCCCGGGCGACCCCTTTGCTCCTGTCCCAGGAGACCCCTGTTGCCCTGCACTGACCGGCGGTAACTTCCGCTCCGTACGACCAGGGATGCCAGAGACGGAGGACCCATGCAGGCGCCCACACCGATACCCGTCGAGCGGTTGCAGTTCGCGATGCCGCCGGTGCACGAGACGCCGGAGGACGAACGGCGCCACCGCAAGGAGCGGCTCGCCGGTGCCCTCAGGATCTTCGGGCGCCTCGGGTACGAGGACGGCGTCTCCGGGCACATCACCGCCCGCGATCCCGAGTACGACGACTGCTTCTGGGTGAACCCGTTCGGCATGCCCTTCCGGCACGTCACCGTCGGCGACCTCGTCCTCGCCAACGGCGACGGCCAGGTCGTCGAGGGCCGCCACCACGTCAACCAGGCCGCCTTCACCGTGCACGCCCAGGTGCACCGCGCCCGGCCCGACGCCGTCGCCGTCGCACACTGCCACTCCACCTACGGCCGCGCCCTCGCCGCCCTCGGCGAACTCCTCGAACCGATCACCCAGGAGTCCTGCGCCTTCTACCAGAGCCACGCCCTGTACGACGCCTACACCGGCGTCACCGTCGACGCCGAGGAGAGCCGCCGCGTCGCCGCCGCCCTCGGCGACCACGACGGCCACAAGGCCCTGGTCCTGCGCAACCACGGGCTGCTCACCATCGGGGGCTCCGTCGACGCCGCCGCCTGGTGGTTCATCTCCATGGAGCGCTCCTGCCGGGTCCAGCTCGCCGCACGCGCCGCCGGCCGCCCCGTCCTCATCGGCCACAAGGACGCCGTCGAGACCCGCGAACAGCTCGGCAGCGACCTCGTGGCCTGGATCAACTACCAGTCCCTGTGGCAGGACATCAGCCGCAGCGAACCCGACCTGCTGACCTGAACCGCCTCCCGCCGCCGCACGCGCGTACCACACCGGCCCCCTCGTCAACCAGCGGATCGCCGGACCACCCGCGCTGACCTGACCCGTGGAACACGCACAGGCGTCCGTGCGGCACAATTCCCAGACATCGCAAGGAAGTTCACGGACGCGCGCCCGAACGGAGATCCGGACGCGCATCCCGCGGTGACTTCGGTCAAGGGTGGGGAAGGCGGCGTACGCGGTGGCGGTGCAGGAAGCCAGGCAGGGGGCCGGGGTGCACGGGGGTGGTTGCGCGTGCGGTGGCAGCCCGCACGGGGCGCGCGAGGGGCACCGGCGCGCCGTCTCCGAATTCCTCGCCAAACGGGACGAGTTGGCAGCCGGGCAAGGGGTGCCCGCGGCCGTCGTGCACTCCGCGGGCGCGTCCCGCCAGTGGGTGTCGGACGAACTGACCCAGTCCGCGCGGGTCGTCGCCGAACGCAGCCGTGCCGAGGGCGACGCCTGGCTCGCCCGCCTGTGGCCGCGCACACTCGCCGTCGTCTGGGCCGCCGTCGTCGGCCTCCTGCTCGTCCAGTCCCTCACCGCCATCGGCACGGGCTGGACCCCGGCGCGCACGGCCGGACTGCTCGCCGCCCTCCTCGTGGGCATCGCCCTCAGCGGCGCCGCGTACCTGCACCGCGCTCGCGGCGGCGTCCTCGCTCCCGTGATCGGCGAGGACAACCGGCTCTCCACCTCCCGTGCCGTGGCCGCCTGCTGGGTGCTGTTCGTCGTCTTCGCCGTGCTCGTCCTCGCCTGCGAGCTCGCCGCTGCCTCTGGCCACGGCGCCCGCGACGAACTCGTCGACGGGCTCCGGCTCGGCCGCGCCGCGGGGCTCGTGACCGTCCTCGCCGTCGTCTGCGGCGTCGCCGTCCTCGTGCGCCGCGTCGTCGGCCTGCGCGTCCTCGGCCAGCGGCTCCAGAAGGTGCGCGCCGACCGGCCGCGCGCCGCCGACCTGCTCACCGACGACGCGGGCCGCGGCCACTTCGCCGACATCCAGTACGTCCTCGTCAGCGCCGTCGCCGTGGTCTTCGTCGCCGTCCGGCTCGCGCGCCGCCCCGAGCAGCTGCCGGACCTGCCCTGGGGCCTCGCCCTGCTGGTACTCGTGTCCGCCGCCACATACCTGGCCGGCAAATACGCCGAGGGCGGCCGACCCGTCATCCTCTCCGTCGTCCGCTCCCGCGAGGCCGGGGACCTGGACGCGCCGATCCGCACCGGCGATGACATCGAGATCCGCGGCGCCGGCTTCGTCCCACCCGGTGCCGGCAGCGCCGACCGCCTGGCCAAGATGGCCGTCCGCATCGGCACCGTCCACGTCCACGTGCCCCTGGTACCCGTCCCCGGCGGCTTCACCAACCCGACGGACTCCGTCCTGACCGTGCCCGTCCCCGTCGACGTCGAACCCGGCCGCGTCGACGTCCAAGTGATCACCGCGGCCGGCGCCGAGACCAACCGCTGCACCATTGACGTCACCGACTGACCGAACCGCACCCCTGCCCGCACCACAGTCCCCACCGCGCCAAATGGACGCATGCCCTCCCCCCTCCCTGCGCTCCCGAACTCCCTGGACCCGTCACGGCCTCGTGAAAGCCGCCGAGGAAACCGCCGCACACCACTGAGCGGCGGCACCCTCCCCTCCGTATCGTCAGTTGACCAGGCAACGGCCGAGGCACGGACAGCGGAGAGGCGGCGGACAGCGATGGCTCACGGCATGCGCACGGACAGCCACAGCAACTACGTCAGGCGGAACGACTGGCGGGAGAACGCCACCCGCTACGCCCTGCTCCCGCTGAGGATCTTCCTCGGCGTCACCTTCATCTACGCGGGCCTCGACAAGATCACCGACAGTGCCTTCATGAAGGCGAACGGCACCGGTTCCCTCGGCGAGACCATGCGCGGCGTCCGCGACCTCGCCGCCTTCCCCGAACTCGTCGACCTCGGCCTGAAGAGCCCCGTCGGCTTCGGCTACGCCATCGCCTTCGGTGAACTCGCCGTCGGCATCGGCATCCTGATCGGCCTGTTCGCCCGCATCGCCGCACTCGGCGGCGCTCTGATCTCCCTCAGCCTCTGGCTCACCATGAGCTGGCACGAAGAGCCCTACTACTACGGCAACGACCTCCCTTACCTGATGGCCTGGCTGCCCCTGATCCTCGCCGGAGCGTCCTATCTGTCCGTCGACGCCTGGCTCGCGGAGCGCCGCAACTCCAGGGGCCTCGGCCTGGGCTAGCCCGCCTCGGCCTGCGCCCGGCTGCCTCGGCCTGCGCCCGGCTGCCTCGGCCTCCGTCCGGTCGACCCGACCGCCTCGGCCTCCGGTCGACTCGGACTGCGTCGAGCTGCCTGGGTCCCCGCCAGGGCCTGGGCCCGAGTGCCGTTAGCCCGCGCCCGGACCGGCTGTCGGCGCTCTGCCCGGCCCCTCCGGGGGTATCACCGCGTCCTCCGGTCCATCCGGGGGTCTCACCGAGCCCCCTGCCTCCGAGTCAGCCGTCGAGTCGGGCGTCGAGCCAGCCGTCGAGTCGGCCCGGGTCCCGTCCTGGGAGCCCGCCCGGGGCCCGGACCGGGGACCACGGCCTCTGCGTATGAGGTGGGCCGTGGCCGCCGCCATCGCCGCGAGGAACATACCTCCCGCCACCATCGGGATGATCGCGAACCAAGGGGTGTCCCACAGGCCACCTGCGTCTCCCGCGTACACCAGGCCGGTCAGGGCCAGGGCGACACCCGCGACCAGCCTGCCGGGCTGGAACTCATGACGCAGCACGTGCCACCTCCACCTGTCCGACGCCGACTTCGAGCCGCAGCTCGATCGTGCCGCCGTCCTTCGTGCCCCGTGGCGGGGCGAGGGTCTTCGTCTCCGTCCGACCGGGGGAGACGTCCACGTCCTCGCTCCTGTCGTCAGGAAGCTGGATGTCACCGACGCCCACCTCGGCCCGCAGCCTCACCTCGGCGTCCTTCGGGACGATCACCTTCAGCTTGCCCGCACCGACCTCGACCCCCGTCTTCAGCGTCTGGCCCTTGCGCAGGTCGATCCGGCCCAGGTCCAGCGTGCCCACGCCCGTCCCCAGCTCGTACTTCGGGCGGACGTCCGCCGTGGCCGCCGGACGCCAGTCCGTGCGTATCCAGTCCGTGGTGATGCTCTTCGGCAGGGCCGCGGAGCAGGCGACCAGGGCGGCGACGATCAGTGCGAGCACGATCGAGCCCGCCCCCGTACGCCCGAGGAAGGAACTGATCATCAGGCCGACGCCGAGTACGGCGAGCCCACAGGCCAAGCCCATCTGCAGACTCGTGCCGAGCGGCTGGTCCTCCCAGGTCAGGGCCGTGCCGAGCGCGATCGCGAGCACCATCGCGAGGAACACCCAGCCGCCGATCCAGCGGGGGCCGCGCGGCCTGCGCGGTCCCGGTGGGCCGGTGGGCACCGGCCCCGGGGTCCACCGGCCCACGGGGGCGTGTGGCGCGTCCGGCTGATACTCCACCGCGACCGGCGCCGGACCCCAGAAGTAGTTCGGCACCCCTTCGTGCGAGCCGCCCTTGGTGAGGGGGTCGCGCCACCAGGACGGGGCGCCCGCCACCGGTGGGGCCAACGTCTCCGGCGGCGCGTCCGCCACGGCTTGGGCGGCCACCGGGTCCGGGTCGGGGGTGCCGCGCTGCTGCGACCAATAGCCCGCGCCTGCGAGCAGGAGGGCGAGGACGGCGGCGAAGGTCAGGGCGCTGCTGTTGTTCAGCAAAGTCAGGAAGACGCCGCAGCCCACTAGGGAGAACAGCACGGCCGTCAGCGCGTGGCCGTCCACGCGGCCGGTCAGCAGGCGGCGCGCCTCGTTCTCCTCCTCTTCCTCGTACGGGATGAACAGCCACGCGAAGCCGTAGAACACCAAGCCCAGGCCGCTGGTGACCGCGAGGACCGCGAGGCCGATGCGGAAGATCACCGGGTCCATGTCGCAGTGCCGACCGAGGCCCGCGCACACGCCGCCCAGCTTGCGGTGCCGGCGGTCGCGGCGGAACTTGCGCTCGCGCACGGCCTCCGGCCCGCCCGGCTCCTCGGCCGGGGCGGAGAGATGGTCGCGCGGCGGGGCCTGCGGGCCCGGCGCGGGCTGCTGATCTGTCATGACTCCATGGTGACCGCCGACGGCGCCCCGCGGCAGGCGGGACGACCCTGGCCGAACCCTGAAATCACCCCTGACCGTCCCGGAGCGCCTGCCCCGATCAGGCCCGGACCAGGCCGCCGACCAAGACCCCGGTGCGGCCTCGGTCCGGCTGCGATCCGGATCCGAGACCAAGCCCGGGCCAGGCCGCCGACCAAGGCCCCGGCGCGGCCTCAAACCGGATCCGCTCCGGCTCCGATCCGGGGCCGATCCGGCTCCGATCCGGCCCACGGCGCCCGCGAGGCAGACGCGGAGATCAGGGGAGTCTCGGGGCTCGACCCTGATGCCCCCGCCTGCGCCCACGTGTGAATATCGGAGCATGCCGGAAGCCGCAGCTGTACCCATCGAAGACGAGCGGCCGCTGCGGAAGCTCTATCGCAGCGGCGAGGGCCGCCTGCTCGGCGGGGTCACACGTGGCCTCGCCGGGCACCTGGGCCTGCCCGTCATCTGGGTGCGGATCATCTTCATCGGCCTGTTCCTCGCCAACGGCCTCGGCGCCCTGCTGTACGCCGCGTTCTGGTTCTTCGTCCCGCTGGGCGTGGGCGGCGTCGGCTCGGCGGCCCAGCGGCAGAACGTGGTGACGACGGAGACGGCGCCGGACGGCCGCCGCAGGCTCGTCGCACGCAAGCCGGACAAGGGCCAGATAGTCGCGCTCCTCGCGATGGTCGTCGTCGCCGTGGTCTTCGTCGGCAGCGTGGACCTGGGCGGCCCGACGCAGGCGTATCTGTGGCCCACCTTGTTCGTCGCCGCGGGCGTCGCGCTCGTCTGGCGGCAGGCGGACAACGCACGGCGCGCCCGCTGGATGGAGGTCGGCCGAAGACGCCGCACGCTGAACATCGCGCGCACCGCCGCCGGTGTGCTCCTCGTCGGTGTCGGCGTCTCCGGCATCTTCGTCCTGCGCGGCTCCGCCTCCGACCTCGGGGCCGCACTCCAGGCCGCGCTCGCCGTCCTCGTCGGTATCGCGCTGCTCGCGGGCCCCTATCTCGTCCGCATGACCCAGGACCTCTCCGAGGAGCGGCTGATGCGTATCCGAGCGCAGGAGCGCGCGGAAGTCGCCGCGCACGTGCACGACTCGGTGCTGCACACCCTCACGCTGATCCAGCGCAACGCGGACAGCGCCGGGGAGGTGCGCCGCCTCGCCCGTGCCCAGGAGCGCGACCTGCGCGCCTGGCTGTACAAGCCGGAGGGCACCGGCAAGGACGAGGCGGAGGAGCCCGACACCCTCGCCGAGGCGGTCCGGCACAACGCCGCGGAGGTGGAGGACAAGCACGGCGTTCCCATCGAGGTGGTCGTCGTCGGGGACTGCCCGCTCGACGACAGACTGACGGCGCAGATGCAGGCCGCGCGGGAAGCGATGGTGAACGCCGCCAAGTACGGTGGCGAGGGCGGCGCGGTGCAGGTCTTCGCCGAGGTCGAGGGGGAGACGGTCTTCGTGTCCGTGCGCGACCGCGGGCCGGGGTTCGATCTGGATTCCGTGCCCGACGACCGCATGGGCGTACGAGAATCGATCATCGGCCGTATGCAGCGCAACGGCGGTACGGCGCGGTTGCGCGCGGTGCCGGGCGGCGGCACGGAAGTCGAGCTGGAGATGGAGAGGACGGCGGCGACATGAGCGACGCGACCGAAGCGGGTGGGTCCGCCGGAGCGGGCGGGACCGCGGAGCCGACGGGGACGGCGGGCGCGGTGGACCCGGCTGCCGGAGCCGGTGCGGTTGCCGGGGCGAGTGGTGCTGCCGGGGTGAGCGGTGCTGCCGGGGCCAGCGGGGCCGTCGAGGGCGGGCCGGGGCGGCTGGTGAAGGTGGTGCTGGTCGACGACCACCGGATGTTCCGCACGGGAGTGCAGGCGGAGATCGGCCAGACGGCACGCACCGGTGTCGAGGTGATCGGGGAGGCCGCCGACGTGGACCAGGCGGTCACGGTCATCACGGCGACGCGCCCCGAGGTGGTGCTGCTCGACGTGCATCTCCCGGGCGGCGGCGGGGTCGAGGTGCTCCGCAGGTGCGCGCCGTTGATGGCGGACGCGGAGAGCCCGGTGCGGTTCCTCGCGCTGTCGGTGTCGGACGCGGCCGAGGACGTCATCGGAGTCATCCGGGGCGGCGCCCGCGGCTATGTCACCAAGACGATCACCGGCACCGACCTGGTGGACTCGATCTTCCGGGTCCAGGAGGGCGACGCCGTGTTCTCGCCGCGGCTCGCCGGTTTCGTCCTGGACGCCTTCGCCTCCACGGACGCGGCGCCGGTGGACGAGGACCTGGACCGCCTCACACAGCGCGAGCGCGAGGTGCTCCGCCTCATCGCGCGCGGGTACGCGTACAAGGAGATCGCCAAGCAGCTCTACATCTCCGTCAAGACGGTCGAGTCGCATGTGTCGGCGGTCCTGCGGAAGCTCCAGCTGTCGAACCGGCACGAGCTGACGAGGTGGGCGACGGCACGGCGCCTGGTCTGACCGCAGCGCCACGTCCTTGGCGTGACGGCAGCGCCCCGTCCCCGGCGTAACGGCAGAGTACGTCCCTGGCGTGACGGCAGAGCTACGTCCCCGTTGTGGTCCCCGGTGCGACGGACAGTTCGAACCAGACCGTCTTGCCGATGCCCTCCGGGCGAGGTTCCGCGCCCCAGTCGTCCGACAGGGCTGCCACCAGGGTCAGGCCTCGGCCCGTCTCGTCCTCCGGGGAGGCTTGCCTCGGCGTGGGCAGCGCCGCGTTCGCGTCCGTCACCGCGATGTGCAGGCGGCCCGCCTTCAGTACGCAGCGCGTCCAGATCTCCCTGCCCGGGGGGACCGTCGCGTGACGGTACGCGTTCGTCATCAGCTCGCTCAGGAGGAGGGTTGCCGTTTCCGTGGTGTCGGGTGCCAGTTCCCATGACGTCGCCTGTTCCCGCAGGAGCGTTCTGGCCCTGCTCATGCTCCTCGCGTGGCGTGGCAGGCGCCATTCGATGTCCCGGGGGAGCGGGTCGGGGCGGGGCGTGACCCCTCGTGACGGCGTCGGCATGCGCGGCTCGTTCCTTGCGTGTGAGCTTTCGTCGTTTGCACAGTTCACAGTGGCCGCTCGCGCGTAGCCTCGGGGGTATCGGCGCGGGTACAGAGGGTAGTTGTACCTGGCGGGAACCCAGGTGAGGTGGGCTCTGTGAGCGAGACGAACTGCCAGCCGCCGGCCGCGTGGCGGTACTGCGGCAGCCAGATCAAGCTGTGGCGCGCGGAGGCGAGCGTCTCGCGGGCGGCGCTTGCCGATGAGGCCGGGTACGACTGTGAGTACGTCAAGTCGATGGAGAATGGGCGGCGGCGGCCGACGTTGCGGTTGTTGCAGGTGGCGGACCAGATGTGTGGTGCACGCGGGAAGCTGACCTCTGCGCAGGAGTACCTGAAGCCCGAGAAGTTCCTCTCGTACTCCGAGGACTTCATGCGGTACGAGGCGGAGGCCATCGTTCTGAGCTCCTACCAGTCCCTGCTGATTCCAGGTCTGTTGCAGACCCCGGGCACAGTGCGGGCCTACCTCAACGCGCATTATCCGCCGCTGGATGACGAGACCTTGGAGGAGCGCCTCGCGGGCCGCCTTGAGCGGCAGTTGTTGCTGGAGCAGCGAACCAGGGCGTTCAGCTTCGTGATCGGTGAGACTGTGCTGAGGAACCAGGTCGGCACAGTAAAGGAGTGGCGGGAGCAACTGTCCCGCCTCTTGGAGGTAGGAAGCGCCCGCAACGTCACCATTCAAGTGTTGCCGCTTTGCGGGGCTGGGCCGGAACTCGACGGGCCATTTGTGCTGCTGGAGACCGCCGAACATGAAGTGCTCGTCTTCGAGGAGGGGCAGGCGACAGGCAGGTTGTATGCAGACACGGATAAGGTCAGCTCCGTAGCCCAGCGCCATGCCATGATCCTCCGCAAGGCGCTGAACCCCGAGGGTTCGGCCCGTCTCATCGGTAAGTTGACGGAGGAGCTATGACCGCCCAGCTGATGTGGTTGAAGTCCAGTTACAGCAGCACGGGCGGCGGCGAGTGCATCGAAGTCGCCGCCTGCACCCACTCCATACGCGTCCGGGACTCGAAGCTCGGGTCCCGGAGCCCCCAGCTTCGGCTCCCCGCCGACGCCTGGGCCCGCTTCGTCGCGTACGCGCGGAGCTGAGCCCCGGGCTTCGGAGTTCGAGGGTCGGGAGTCGAGCGCCTTCTGTAGGGATTGGGGGTTGGTACCTGCCAACCACCCTCCCTCCCCAACTGCCGCTCACCGCACCGCGCGTGACGTTTCGTGACCGGCTTGCCACGCGGGGTCGCCAACCTCTAGGTTCGCGGCAACAAGCAAACGACCCCGACCGGGTGCTACCAACACCCGCCGGGGTCTCACCCCAAGATCGGAACGAGATCTCGTGGCTTACGAAAACTCTAACGTCGCCCTGCCCGCCTCCGCACACCCCATGGCCAAGCCTGGGTACGGCAAGCGCTCCGCGCGCGGGCAAGCGCCGATCCCGGCCCGCGACTTCGCGCACCTCCGCCCCCGCGAGGCCTACCTCGCCGCCTTCGTCGACCGGCTTCCCGAAGGCGCCGCCATAGACGCCAAGACCCTCGCCAAAGTGCAGCCCCTCTACGGCCAGCAAGCCGTCCGTACCGCCCTCAACGAGCTGTCCCGCACCGGGCACCTGCGGCGCGTACGGCGACTCCTCACCGGCGTGGGCGACGCCACCACCGGTACGCGCTGGGTGTTCCGCACCTACTGGTCCCGTACCGCACAGGACGACGAGTGGTGGAACCAGTACCTCGACGGTGACGCGGACGGTCGCGACGGCGCGCGCGACGACGTGCGCGACGGCGCACCGGACGTACGAGAGGCGCGCGCGACGGGCCCCACGCCGCCCCCGCCACCCGCGTACGGCACGTCACCCACGTACGGCACGTCACCCGCGTACGACACCCTCGCCCTCCTCGGCCACCGCACCCCGGAGCTGACCCTCTCCGCCGCCGACTGCGCCGCCCTGGAGGGCCTGGCCGCCGCGTGGCTCGACAGGGGCGTCACCACCGATCACCTCACGCGCGCCCTCACCACGGGACTCCCCGGCCAAGTCCACGCCCCCCGCGCCTTCCTCCAGCGGCGGCTCCTCGACAAGATGCCGCCGACGCTTCCACCGCCGGTGCCGGAGCCGGAGCCGCGCACGCGTCGCGCGATCATGGAATGCACGGACTGCGGGGTACCGGGCCGCCCGGAGGCCCTGCCCGGCGGGCTCTGTCGCGCTTGCCGCAACCCGGTCGGCGAACAGCCGGGCTCACGCGACCCGCGCGGCCCCCGCGAACGGCATCTCGTCGATCGGGGCGAGACGTACGGGCGCGCTCGGGTTCGGGGCGTGGATCATTTTGCCGTCGCCGACGTACAGGCCGACGTGGCTGATGCCCGAGTAGAAGAACACCAGGTCACCGGGGCGTAGCTCGGTGCGCGAGACGCGTCGGCCCGTGTCGATCTGGGCGTAGGTCGTGCGGGGCAGGGAGACGCCCGCGGCGCGGTAGGCGGCCTGGGTGAGGCCGGAGCAGTCGAAGGCGTTGGGGCCGGTGGCGCCCCAGACGTAGGGGCTGCCGAGGGCGTTGTAGGCGTAGGAGACGGCCGCTGCGGCACGGGAGCCGGGCGCCTTGGTGCCGCCGGGGGCACCGTCGGGCGCGGTGCCGCGGGCAGCCGCGCGTGACGCCCTGGCGGCTTCCGCGGCCGCTCCCGTCGAGCCGTCCCGCCCGCTGCCGGTCACGCGGGCGCGCTCCTTCTCGGTCAGGCGGGCGAGCAGCCGCTTGGCCTCGCCCAGCTTCCCGGTCACGGTCTTCTTGTGCTTCCTCAGGTCCGCTTGGCGGGACTTGAGGTCCGTGAGGGTGTCGTCGGCCTCGGTGCGGAGCTGGTCGAGGGCCCGCATCTGCTGCCGTACGCCGGTGATCTGGGCGGCTTGGCGGTGCCCGGCGCGGTCCGCGCGGGAGGCCCGGTCGAGGTAGGTGTCGGGGTCGGAGGAGAGCACGAGCTGCATGGACGGGTCGATGGCGCCCGTGCGGTACTGCGCGGTGGCGAGGGAGCCGAGTCCCTGGCGCGCGGTGTTGAGCCGGTCCGTCTTGCGGGCGGCTTCGTCGCGGAGGTCATCCAGAGCCGTTTCGGCGCGGTCGGCCTTCTCCTTGGCGCCGTTGTACTTCTCGGTGGCGACCTCCGCCTCGCGGTAGAGCTGGTCGACCTTGGCCTTCACCTCGCCGGGAGTGGGGCGGGGGTCCGCGTGTCCGGTGCCTTCGAAGGCGGTCGCGGTGGCGGCCGACGCGAGGGCGAGGGTGGCGGCCGTACGGGCCGTATTGCCGCTGAGCGAGCGCTGCTTGGGCTTACGGTGCGCTGCCACGGAGGCTCCACGTCCTTCCTTGCGGGGCGGGGCCGTCGTGGGCCCGGCCCGTCCTTGGTGGCCGGGGTCCGGTACTGGTCCGGCGGCGTCCGGTACCGGTCCGGCGACGTCCGCACAGGGGAGACGGGACGCCGCCGGACTTTCTCGGCGGAGGCGGCCGGCTGCCGTCCCTGGTCCGGACGGCGGTGGGGAGCCGGTCACCTGGCAGAGGACGTTAAACTCGCTGTCACCTCATCGTGACCCGTTGTGCGCTAACGGCAGATGTGGCGCACGGGCTGAACGGATACGAGCGGCCTGCCCCGGTTTCCCGGACGGGTTACGTGATGAGCGTGACCGATGCGGCGCTTGTGGTCCGCTGGTCGCTGGGGCCGTGGTACCTGAGCCGTGACACCGGACTGAGGCCGCCTCGTGAGCGAGCTGCCCCGCGCGTCCCGTCCCGCGGGGCGAGAATTAGGCTCCGCCTCATGGACGTACTCATCCATCTCTTCGTCGGCCTGCACATCATCGGCATCGCTTCGCTCCTGGGCGGCTTCCTGACCCAGATGAAGGCGATGGGCGAAGGCACGGCCCGGTTCAGCCCCGCGATGCTGCACGGCGCATTGACCATGTTGATCACAGGCGTCGCTCTGGTCGGGCTCAATCAAGCTGACGACAACACGGTCAACAACGTCAAGATCGGCATCAAGCTTGCAGTGTTGATCGTGATTCTCGGTCTTGTGTACGTGAAGCGGGACGAGGAGAAGGTGGACAAGACGATGTTCGCCACCGTCGGTGCGTTGACGGTGGCGAACATCTTCATCGCTGTCCTGTGGACGTAGCCGTCCTGTGGATAGCCGTCCTGTGGGTGTAGCCGTCCTGCGGACGCGGGGGGACTTCTATGCCGGGCGCACCACACTGTGGATCGGCATGTAGTAGATCGACTCGATCCGGACGTTCGCACCGGGCTTGGGGGCGTGGATCATCTTGCCGTTGCCGATGTAGATGCCGACGTGGCTGATGTCGTCGTAGAAGAAGACCAGGTCACCGCGTTTGGCGTTCGACGTCGAGACGGTCGTGCCCGACTTCACCTGGTCCCAGGTGGTGCGCGGCAGGGAGATGCCCGCCGTCTTCCAGGCGGCCTGTGTGAGGCCGGAGCAGTCGTAGGAGTCGGGGCCCGTGGCGCCCCACACGTAGGGCTTGCCCATCTGCTGCTCCGCGAAGGCGATCACCTTCTCGGCCTTCGTCGCGTAGCTGCCGTCGGTGCTCCCCGAGCCCGAACCGGAACCGGTCCCCGAGCCCGACCCCGTACCCGAGCCGGTGTCCGCGCCGGGACCCGAGCCCGCACCGGACCCGGACCCCTGGTCCTGGTCACGGTCCTGGTCCTGTCCCTGCTCCCGTTCCCGCTCGCGCCGCTCCGCGGCCTCCTCCGCCTTCCGCTCCCGCTCCGCCTCCGCCTGCTTGCGCGCGAGCTCGGCGGCCTTGCGCTTGGCGGCCTCCTTCTTCCGCTTCTCGATCGCGGCGAGGCGCGCCTTCTCCTCGGCGGTCAGCTTCGACAGGAGTGAGCGTGCCTCGGTGAGCTTGGTCTGGACGGTCCGCTTGCTCGCCTGTAGGTCGTCGCGGGAGTCCTGAAGCGTCCGCAGGCTCTTGGCGGCCTTCGCGCGCTGCTTGGTCGCGGAGACCTGCTGCGTCTGGTAGTCGTCGACCGCCTTCTTCTGGCGGTTGGTGAGCCGGTCCGCGAGGTGGTTCTGGTCGAAGAAGCCCTTCGGGTCGTCGGCGAGCAGCATCGTGGCGGTCTCGGAGACGGCTCCGGTCCGGTACTGCGCGGCGGCGAAGGAGCCGAGCTCCCGGCGGGCCTCGTTCAGGCGGTCCGTGCGCTTGGCCACGTCGTCCAGGAGACGGTCGACCTTCTTGCGCTGCTTGTCGGTGCTCTCCTTGGCGGAGTTGTACTTCTGCGTGGCCACACCGGCCTGGTGGTAGAGGTCGTCGACCTTCTTCTGCACCTCTTCGAGGCTCGGCTTGCCGGGCGCGGCGGGGGCGGACGGCGCGGCGTGCGCGCTCTGCGAGAGCAGGGCCACCGACGTCAGGGCGGCCGTGGTGATGCCGAGTGCGGGGGTCGTGCGGATGCGGGCCGGTCGGCTGCGCGGCTTGCGGTGCGACGCCAAGACTGGCGACTCCTTCCGTGGACCGCCTACCGGGTTAGCTGTCGGGTTCGGGCGGATGATCCGGAAGGCTGCCCTACGGTTCCGTACCGGGTGTGTACGGGACCGATTCACCCCAAGAGATCGTGGTGGGTCCCCGGCTCCGAACGTGTCGGACTCGGCGGAGGCCGCGCGTACCCGGCGGGGATCGCCGGTGGGGGGACGTGCGGCCCGCGCAGCACGCTAGCCAACCTGTGTGGTGAGAGGGAAGGTTGGTGCGCGATATGCCCGATACATTTTCGTGACTTGACGAGGCGTGCCCGCAGCTTCACCAGGAGTGTCCGCGACACCGTGAGGCGGGCCCGAGGCTTCGCGCGGCGGGCCCAAGGCTTCGCGCGGCGTGCCCGCGACGTCGCGCGGCGTGTGCGAGGCTTCGCGCGGCGTGCGCGGCGGATGGCCGGAACCGGGCGGCCTCGTGGAACCCGGGGCGGGTTGTCAGTGGGGCCGCCTAGACTCGGGTGGCGATGAGCAGCCTCTTTGACGACAGCTTCCTGGCGGACCTCAAGCCCTCGCAGGGCCACGAGGAGGAACCCCCGCCGCCGCCCGAGGACAGCGCTCCGGAACCCGTTCCGGACGACCTGTTCGACGGGAAGTTCGACGCGCCCGTCCCCCGGGACGCGTACTACAGGGGCGGCGCCCACCGTCCGGCGATCGACCCGGCGGCGCTGCTCGACGGCCTGAACGAGAACCAGCGCGCGGCCGTCGTGCACGCCGGGGCGCCCCTGCTCATCGTCGCCGGCGCCGGTTCCGGCAAGACGCGCGTGCTCACGCACCGCATCGCGTACCTCCTCGCGGAGCGCGGCGCCCACCCCGGCCAGATCCTCGCGATCACGTTCACGAACAAGGCCGCGGGCGAGATGAAGGAGCGCGTCGAGCAGCTCGTCGGCCCCCGCGCGGGCGCCATGTGGGTGTCGACGTTCCACAGCGCGTGCGTGCGCATCCTCCGCCGCGAGTACAAGAAGCTGGGCTTCACGTCCTCGTTCTCGATCTACGACGCCGCGGACTCCAAGCGCCTCATGGCCCTGGTCTGCCGGGACCTGGACCTGGACCCGAAGAAGTTCCCGCCGAAGTCCTTCAGCGCCAAGATCTCGAACCTGAAGAACGAGCTGATCGACGAGGAGGACTTCGCCGCCCAGGCCGCCGACGGCTTCGAGAAGACCCTCTCCCAGGCGTACGCGATGTACCAGTCGCGGCTGCGCGAGGCCAACGCCCTCGACTTCGACGACCTGATCATGACGACGGTGAACCTCCTGCGCGCCTTCCCGGACGTCGCCGAGCACTACCGCCGCCGCTTCCGGCACGTGATGGTCGACGAGTACCAGGACACCAACCACGCGCAGTACGCCCTCGTACGCGAGCTGGTCGGCCCCTCCGGAGAGGGCGAGGAGCCGGGGGAGCTGTGCGTCGTCGGTGACGCCGACCAGTCCATCTACGCCTTCCGCGGCGCCACGATCCGCAACATCCTCCAGTTCGAGGAGGACTACCCGGACGCGACCACGATCCTCCTCGAGCAGAACTACCGCTCCACCCAGACGATCCTGACCGCGGCCAACGCGGTCATCGAGCGCAACGAGAGCCGCCGCCCCAAGAACCTGTGGACCAACGCGGGCGCGGGCGCACGCATCACCGGATACGTCGCCGACACCGAGCACGACGAGGCCCAGTTCGTCGCCGACGAGATCGACCGCCTGACCGACGCCGGTGACGCCAAGGCCGGTGACGTGGCGATCTTCTACCGTACGAACGCCCAGTCACGTGTCTTCGAAGAGATCTTCATCCGCGTCGGCCTGCCCTACAAGGTCGTCGGCGGCGTCCGCTTCTACGAGCGCAAAGAAGTCCGCGACGTCCTCGCCTATCTGCGGGTCCTCGCCAACCCCGAGGACTCGGTGCCGCTGCGCCGCATCCTGAACGTGCCCAAGCGCGGCATCGGTGACCGCGCCGAAGCGATGATCGACGCCCTCGCGCAGCGCGAGAAGATCTCCTTCCCGCAGGCGCTGCGCCGCGTCGACGAGGCGTACGGCATGGCGGCCCGCTCGGCGAACGCCGTGAAGCGCTTCAACACGCTCATGGAGGAGCTGCGCACGATCGTCGAGTCCGGTGCGGGCCCGGCCGTCGTCCTGGAGGCCGTCCTTGAGCGGACCGGGTATCTCGCGGAACTCCAGTCCTCCACCGACCCGCAGGACGAGACACGCATCGAGAACCTCCAGGAGCTTGCCGCCGTGGCCCTGGAGTTCGAGCAGGACCGCGGCACGGCCGCCGGTGCCGCCGCCCCCGGCACCGCTCCGGCCACCGACACCGCTCCGGCCACCGACACCGCACCGGACACCGCTCCCGCGGAGGAGGCGGACGAGGAGGCGGCGCCGGCCCCCGCGGGCACGCTCTCGGACTTCCTGGAGCAGGTCGCGCTCGTCGCGGACTCCGACCAGATCCCCGACGAGGAGGACGACGGCTCCGGCGTCATCACGCTCATGACGCTGCACACCGCCAAGGGCCTGGAGTTCCCCGTCGTGTTCCTGACCGGCATGGAGGACGGCGTGTTCCCGCACATGCGCGCCCTCGGGCAGGTCAAGGAGCTGGAGGAGGAGCGGCGCCTGGCCTACGTGGGGATCACGCGCGCGCGGGAGCGGCTGTATCTGACCCGGTCCTCCATGCGCAGCGCCTGGGGCCAGCCGTCGTACAACCCGCCCTCACGCTTCCTGGAGGAGATCCCGGAAGCCCATCTGGACTGGAAGCGGACCGGTTCCGTCGGCGCCCCCGCCTCGTCGGGGCCCGCGGGCGGAGTGGCCGCCGCGCTGTCGTCGTCGCGCTCGCGCTCGGGCGGCGCACAGGGCTTCGCCACCCGCAGGGCGACGGAGAAGCCGGTGGTCGCGCTGGCGGTCGGCGACCGTGTGACGCACGACCAGTTCGGCCTCGGCACGGTGGTCGGTGTGAAGGGCACGGGAGCGAACGCGGAGGCCACGGTGGACTTCGGCGAGGAGAAGCCGAAGCGGCTGCTGCTGCGGTACGCGCCGGTGGAAAAGCTGTAGCACTCGCCCTGGGCCACGGGGGACACTTGACGGGTGCAACTCCAGCGACGGGGGCTGGAGTTGCACTTCGTGGAGCCGCACTTCGTGGAGTCGCGCTCGAGCAGTCGGCTGCCTACGTCGGGTCGAGCCCGTGGCTGCGCAGCCACGGCAGGGGGTCGATGGCGGAGCCACCGCCGGGCCGGACCTCGAAGTGCAGGTGCGGGCCGGTGGAGTTGCCGGAGTTGCCGGAGAAGGCGATGGTGTCACCGGCCTTCACGGGACCGCTCGCGATCTTGTGCGTGGAGAGGTGGCAGTACCAGGTCTCCGTGCCGTCCTTGGCGGTGACGATCGCCATGTTGCCGTACGCGCTGTTGTACTTCGTGGAGACCGTACCGTCGGTCGCGGCCCGGACCTCCGTGCCGTAGGACACGGGGAAGTCGATGCCGGAGTGCGCCGACATCCAGTTGATGCCCGCCTGCCCGTAGTAGGCGCTCAGGCCGTGCTGGGCGACCGGCAGTGCGAACTTCGGCCGCAGCCGTTCCTTGCGCGCGGCGTCCGCGGCGGCCTTCTTCTGCGCGGCCACCTTCTGGGCCTTGAGGTCGATGCGCTCCTGCGTGCGGCTCGCACGGTCGGCGAAGTCACCCGCGTCCGCGGAGAGGTTGGCGAGCTGGGTGTCCAGCTTGTTGTTGGCGGTGGACGGCTGCACAGTTGCCGGGTCCGGGGCCGATGCCCGCGCGTCCCTGTCGTCGTCGCCCCCGCCGAGGTCACCGACGGACGCGGCGGCCACTCCGGCGACACCCATCACACAGGCCGACGGCACGGCCACGGTGAACAGCGCGGAGCGCTTCGCGGGGGAGCGGCGCGAACGGCCGCGGCCCCGGGAAGCGGTGGACCGTGCGGAGCGGGAACGTTCCTGGCGACTCGTCGGCGCGTGCTCCGCGAGGTCGGCGGCGTCGTCCGCGCCCGGGGTGATCCCGCCGAGCTGGTCGGCGGGCCCCTCGTCGGGCGTGAAGGAGTGCGCCGCCGCCACGGTTTCGTACGCGCCGGTGTCGGCGTCGTCGTACGCGGTGGTTCCGGTGATGTCGGCCGTGTCGTACGCGCCGGTGTCGTGGGCGTCGCCGTCGTGGGCGTCGTCGTCGTAGGAGTCGCCGTCGTAGGAGTCGCTCGCGTACGCCGCCCCGCCGGATCCGTACCCGTCGGAGTCCGCAGGTGCCTCGGCCTCGTACGGATCCTGTGTGGCGTATCCGTTCTGCAGGTCGTAAGCGGAGTCGGCGGCCTCGTATGTCTCGTGGCCGCCGGAGTTCCACGCGGTGGCGTCGTAGGCGCCGCTGTCGAAGACCTGGGTGGCCCACTGGCCGGTGGCGGGGCCGTCGTTCCAGGCGGTGGCGTCCCAGGTGGCACCGGAAGGGGTGCCCGGCTGGGACGGGATGTCCGCGAGCGGCTGGAACCCGGTGTCCCACACGGCCGTGGTGTCGTGGCTGCCGGTGTCGAAACCGGGCTGGGCGGCATACGCGTCGTACGTGAGGGTCTGCTGCTGCCCCGTCGTGGCCCACTGGCCCGTGTCGTGGTCGCCCGGCAGGTCGCCGAAGAGCGGATCGCCGGGGAAACCCGAGGTGGGCACGGAGAAACCGGAACCGGAAGTGTCGAAACCGCCCGTTGCGTCATAGCCGCCGGGGGCGTTGAAACCGGTGGCGGAGAAGGTACCGGTGGCATAGCCGTCGTACCCGGTGTAGCCGGCCTGCTGGTCGTAGGACCCATAGGGCGTGTAGTCGGCGTCGGGTGCCGGAGCCGGAGTGGGGGGCCCCGGCGGGTGACGGTCGTTCACCAACTTCTCTTTCGCCTCGACAGCATGGGCTGGCAGAGCAGTGCCGCGACTGTACCCGGCGGTACGCAGGCACGACAATCTTCGCCGGGTTTCCCGCTCGCAGGAAACGGGCATTCGGCCGTCTTTCGGCGGTCCCCGGGCACAGCCTTGGCTTTGTGTTCGAGATCCGTTCGACTGGGAGAAGCGGAATCCGGAGTCGGGTGGGGGTGTGCCGGGCCGTACGAGGGTGATCGTCGGCCCGCGGAGACGCGTCCCTCGGACGGACCGTGCTCGGGCGACCGGCGGTCCGCGGTCAGGCGGCCGGCGGTCCGCGGTCAGGCGACTGTCAGGCCGCCGGCGGGCGCCGGGGTGTCGGCTGCCGGTGCCGCGAGGTCCAGGGCCTGGCGGATGGCGCTCGCCACCGCGGGGTGCACCGGCAGGGCGAGATGGCCGATGCCCGAGACGCGTACGTTCTGCGCCATCAGGTCGGGGTGGTCGACGCAGGCCGTCTCCACCGGGTCCATCAGCTGGTCCAGTTCGCTCCAGAAGCTCACGAACTGCGTACGGCAGCCCGGCGCGGGCTCGCACAGCTCCCGCACCACGTCCGAACCCGGGCGCATCTGCCGCACGATCGGATGCGCGTCCGCGAGCGGCACGACGCGGGTGCCGCTGTGCGGCGTGCCGAGTGTGACGAGGGTGCGTAGGCGGGCGTCGCCGCCGAGCCGCTGCGCGTAGTAGCGGGCGATGAGGCCGCCGAGGCTGTGGCCGACGATGTCGACACGGGAGTGGCCCGTGCGTTCGCATATCTCTTCCACATGGCGGCCGAGCAACTCGGCAGCCCTGCGGATGTCGCAGGTCAGCGGCGAGTAGTTGAGGGACTCCAGATGCTGCCTGCCGTGCTGGGCGAGATTGCGGCGCAGCAGCACGAACACGGAACGGTTGTCGATGAAGCCGTGCAGGAGCAGGACCGGTGGTTTGTCCTGCGCGGGCAGCCGCGGGGCGTCCGGTGGCGGTGGTGGGGGGACTGCGCGGCGTTCCTGGGCGATGCCCGAGGGGTACAGCAGGAGGTGTCCGGCGAGGATCGCGAGTTCGAGTGCGGTCGCCTTCAGCAGTGCCAGTGGCAGGCCCGCCAGGCTGGCGGGGAGCAGGGTGCTGCAGCGACGAAAGGGCTGGACCCTCGTTTCCGTCATGTCGACCTCCCGGTCGGCACGCGGAAGACACCTCTGTCCCCCGTGTGCCTCTCATGGGAAACCGGAAGTGAGGCGTGTCCTTCCCGTGGTGCGGCGCTCCGCCCGACGGCGCGCTTGTGGGCGACGCGCCGCCACCGTGTCGTGCGGCTCACGACGTGGTGGTGCGGCGACCTCGCGGCGGCTCCCCTTGCGCAACCCCCGACCGCGGCCCGGCGGTGGGGTGCGGGATACGGCCCGGGTGCCCTGGGCTGATCCGGCCCCTGTGCCGGGTGATCACGGGAGCGGCGCGCAGCGAACGTGTCCCACCGTGTGATTTCCCCCTCCCTCTCCACCACGAAACTGCGGGCTGCGCGATCCTGGAGATAACGTTCGTTCACCTACCCGGCCGGTGCGGCGCGGGGTGTCCGGGCCGGCGTCGCCGGTCGGCCGGGCACGTGGGATTCCGCAGTCGGCTTTCTGTACATGGAGGCAGTGATGGGTGTGGCAGCCGGTCCGATCCGCGTGGTGGTCGCCAAGCCGGGGCTCGACGGCCACGATCGCGGGGCCAAGGTGATCGCGCGGGCGCTGCGTGACGCCGGCATGGAGGTCATCTACACCGGCCTGCACCAGACTCCGGAGCAGGTCGTCGACACCGCGATCCAGGAGGACGCCGACGCGATCGGCCTGTCCATCCTGTCCGGCGCGCACAACACCCTCTTCGCCCGGGTCATCGAACTCCTCAAGGAGCGCGACGCGGAGGACATCAAGGTCTTCGGCGGCGGGATCATTCCCGAGGAGGACATTCCGCTCCTGAAGGAGAAGGGGGTCGCTGAGCTCTTCACGCCGGGGGCGACGACGACGGAGATCGTGGAGTGGGTACGGGAGAACGTGCGGGAGTCGACCGAGGCCTAGTTCTCGCGGGGCGCGGGTTGCGGGGTTCTGCGGCGCCGGTGGGCGCCGCTCGCCCTGCGTGCCGCCCGCCTGGCGTGCCGCTTACCCGTCCTGCGTGCCGGTGGGCCAGCCGGTTCCGCTCGTCCTGCGTGCCGTTCGGTCGGTCGGCCGGTTCCGCTTGCTCGTCCTGCGTGCGGCTCGTTCGTCCTGCGTGCCGGTGGGCTGGCCGGTTCCGCTCGCCCGGCGTGCCGCTCGGTTGGTCGGCCGGTTCCGCTTGCTCGTCCTGCGTGCCGGTGGGCTGGCCGGTTCCGCTCGCCCGGCGTGCCGCTCGGTTGGTCGGCCGGTTCCGCTTGCCCGTCCTACTCCCGCCCGCTCGTCCTGCGTGCCGCACGCTCGGCTGGCCGGTTCCGCTTGCCCGTCTCGCTCCCGCTCGCCCGTCCTGCTCCCGCCCGCCCGTCCTGTGTCGCGCTCGGCCGGCCGGGTCCGCTGGTCTGCGGGTTCCACCGGGTCCGGGGACCACTGGTGCTGCGGTCTTCACGGGACGGGACGGGGCGGAGCCGGTGGCCGGGGGCAGCCCGGTCCGCCCCGCTCGTGTCACGCGTCCAGTTCCTCCCGCATCGCCGCGCGCAGGCGCAACGTCGTGACCAGGCGCTGGAAGGCCTCCGACCAGTAGCCGCCCGCCCCGGGGGAGGCGTCCTCGCGTTCGTCGGGGACGGCTGTCAGGGCGTCCAGGCGTATCGCCTCCGCCGGGTCGAGGCAGCGTTCCGCCAGGCCCATCACGCCGCTGAAGCTCCAGGGGTAGCTGCCCGCGTCACGGGCGATGTTGAGGGCGTCCACCACCGCGCGCCCCAGCGTGGGCGCCCACGGCACCGCGCACACGCCGAGCAGTTGGAACGCCTCCGAGAGGCCGTGCGCGTCGATGAAACCCGCGACCCAGTCGGCCCGTTCCGTCGCGGGCAGCGTGGTGAGGAGCTTGGCGCGCTCCGCGAGGGACACCGCGCCGGGGCCCGCGGCGTCCGGTGACGACGGGACGCCGAGCAGTGCCCTCGCCCAGGTGGCGTCCCGCTGCCGGACGGCGGCGCGGCACCAGGCCGCGTGCAGTTCGCCCCGCCAGTCGTCGGTCACGGGAAGCGCCACGATCCCGGCGGGCGAACGGCCGCCGAGCCGGGCCTGCCAGACGGCCAGGGGCGCGGCCTCCACCAGCTGCCCCAGCCACCAGGAGCGTTCGCCCCGCCCCGCGGGCGGCTTCGGCGCCACGCCGTCCCGCTCCATGCCCGCGTCGCACTCGTGCGGTGCCTCGACGGTGAGCGCCGGTATGCGCGAGGTGCGGTCGAGGGCCACGCACGAGGCGGCACGGTCCGCCATACGGGCGGCGAGCGCGGAGCGCGGCAGGGTCGACAACAGCTCCGCCGCCGTAGCCCGGACGTTGCGGCTGCGGTCGCCGAGCGCCTGCTCAAGGAACGGCTCGTCGGCCTCGGAAAGGCCCGTGCGCAGCGAGTCGAGGAACATCAGCCGGTCTTCTGCCCGCTCCGTCGTCCAGGTGCTCATGAGCAACTCGCGGGCGGCTGCCGGGTCGTGGGCCCGGAGCGAAGCGAGCAGGGCGACGCGTTCGGCGAACAAGCCCTCCTGCCAGCGCCGTTCCCTCTCGGCCCGGTCGGCGTCCCGCAGTCCCGGCGCCGGGGCGCCGCCCTGGGCCGTGCGCAGCGCGAACTTCCAGTCCGGGTTGAGCCGGGCCAGCCACTGGGCGCGGGGACCCGCGAAGGCCAGGGCCTGCGGGCGCAGGTCGGTGCGTCCACGGGCCGCGTTCAGGAGGGCGGGCAGGAGTTCCGGTGGTGGTGCGTAGCCCCGGTCGTTGGCCAGGGCGAGCCACTGGGGGAGCAGTTCCATCAGGTCGGGCGAGGTGCCGCGGCGACCGCCGCCGGAGTGGGGATGGTCGGCGAGCAGGGCCGCGAGGCGGTGCCGGGCCGCCGCGGGAACCACGGGGCGGGTGTCGTCGGGCGCGGGAGCCGGACGCTCGGCGGCGGGAGCGGGGCGCAGGCCCGCCCGGCGCCGCACGGTCTGCACGGCGGCGGCGTCCAGGAGCGCCGCCGGGGCCTCCCGGCCGGGGGCCGTGACCGGCGGGGTGCGCCGGTCCGTGCCCAGGAGGGCCGCCGTGACCAACTCCTCCCAGGAGGTACGGGCGAGCCGCCCGGCTGCTTCCGCGGGGGCGGTGGACGAAGCCATCTCCCCTCCTTCCTCTTCCTCTGCTTTTCTCTTTCCTGCTTCTTCCGCTGCTTCATGCGCGTTGCGCTGCTTCATGCGCGCGTCGGTCCTGCCCGCGCCCCGGGGCCCGAGGTCACAGCCGCACCGTCTCCGCCCGGTCGTGCGCCCACGCCGCGAGGGGCGTGAAGCCGCGGTGGCCGCATTCGCCGAAGACCGTGAGCGGGGCGCCGCCGGAGAGGGCCACCAGGCGCCACAGGCCGGAGCGGGACGCGGCGGTCGGGGCGACGGGCAGGGCCAGGTCGCCGTCCGCGTCGGCCAGTTGCCAGTCCGTGCCGCGCGGGACGGGGACGACCCGGTCCAGGGCGACGGGCCACGAGTCGAGCCAGGGGTCGTCGCGCAGCGCGTCGCCGTACCGGGCGGCCGCCTCCGCGGGACGTGTCCCCCGCGGGTGGCCCGTGCTGGGCACGGGCGCCGTGAACTGCTCGCCGAGGTCCGCGCGGAGCTGCCGGGACCCGGGATCGGCGGCGTACGGGGACAGCTCGGCGTCCAGGGTGAGGCCGACCGGCAGGGACAGGGCGGGGGCCCGGCCGGCCGCGCCGTACGACAGGAGCAGGGCCGTGTGCCCGGACCGCTCGCCGTGCACCCATATGCGGCGCGTGGTCAGCTTGCTGTCCGCCGTGTCGTACTGCGCGAGGACCTGCCAGTTGTCGCGGAGCGGCGCGCCGTGTGCGGGAGCGGGCAGGCCCGCGCGGGAACGGACCGTCGCCGCCAGGGGCTCGGGCAGCGCGTCGCGGCGCAGCCAGCCCGACGTGAGCAGATGCAGCAGCGCGCACTCCTCCAGGAGACGGGCGGGCCAGCCTGGCCCCGAGGCCGGTATGGCGCCCAACTCCCGCACCCGGGCGGCGAAACCGGGGGCCTGGGCGTCCACCATGCGGGCCGCCGTCTCGTCCCACTGTCCGTACCCCGCCTGCTCGGCGGCCGCCATGCCGCCGCGCAGCAGGTCGGAGAGGCGCCGTTCGAGTTCCGTGGCGCCCGCCGTCACCCGCTCCGCCCTGCGCTCGGCACGTCTGCGGGCCGCTTCCGGGTCGGCGGGGGCCGCGGCGCCCCCCGTCTCAGCGGCCGAACTCCGCTTAGCCTCGGCCTTCTTGCTCCGCGCGTCCAGCCACTCCCGCGCCCAGTCGGGCGGCGCCGCCCCGTCCGGCACCGCCGCCCCGCCGCCTCCCGCACCGGGCTCCGCGGCCCAGAGCAGCAGCAGGCCGAGCGCGTGCTTGCACGGGAACTTGCGGCTCGGGCAACTGCACTTGTACGCCGGGCCCGCCGCGTCCGCCGTGGCGATCACCGTCTGATACGGCTTGCTGCCGCTGCCCTTGCACAGCCCCCACACCGCCCCCTCGCCCGAACTGCCCGTCTCCGACCACGGCCCGGCGACGCCGAGCTTGCTTCCCGCCTTTTGTGACGACGCGTCAGGTGCCAGTGCCAGCACCTGGTCCGCCGTCCAGCGAACCCCCTGCTGAGTCATGTTGCGAAGGTAGGCCCCGGCACTGACAATCCCCCGTGCACCAGCAATCTATGCAGGTCAGAGCCGTGTCAGGGGCGATTGTCAGTGGCGTGGTGCACGGTGGAACACATCACGGCCGAGCCCGTCGGAAAGGCGGCTCGGACTGTTGATCGTTGCTGCCGCATGCCCGCGTCGCGGCCCCGCCGTGACGCCGCCGCATGCATGAGCTGGAGGGGGATCACCATGTCTGTTTCCGTCGAGAACGCCGGATCTGCCGGATCTGCCGGCCCGGCCGCCGTGGCCGCGCAGGCCCCGGACGCTCCAGGGGGCACGGAAGCCGCGGAGGAGACCGCGCAGGCGCTCAGGCCGCACGCCGAGGACGCCTTCGCCGCCGAACTGGCCGCACTCGCCGCGCACGACGACCGGCCGCGCCCCGCCCGCTGGCTGCTCTCGCCCTGGGCCGTGGCGACATATCTGCTGGGCGGCACGCTGCCCGACGGCACCGTGATCACACCGAAGTACGTGGGGCCGCGCCGCATCGTCGAGGTCGCCGTCACCACGCTCGCCACCGACCGGGCCCTGCTCCTGCTCGGAGTGCCGGGCACCGCCAAGACCTGGGTGTCCGAGCACCTGGCCGCCGCGGTCAGCGGCGACTCGACGCTCCTGGTGCAGGGCACCGCGGGCACCCCCGAGGAGGCCATCCGGTACGGGTGGAACTACGCGCAGCTCCTCGCGCACGGCCCGAGCCGCGACGCGCTGGTGCCGAGTCCGGTGATGCGGGCCATGTCCGAGGGCATGACGGCACGCGTCGAGGAGCTCACCCGCATCCCGGCCGACGTACAGGACACGCTCATCACGATCCTGTCGGAGAAGACCCTGCCCATACCTGAGCTGGGCCAGGAGGTGCAGGCCGTCCGCGGCTTCAACCTCATCGCCACGGCCAACGACCGCGACCGCGGCGTCAACGACCTGTCCAGCGCCCTGCGCCGCCGCTTCAACACCGTCGTGCTGCCGCTGCCCGAGAGCGCCGACGCCGAGGTCGACATCGTCTCGCGCCGCGTCGACCAGATCGGACGCTCCCTGGACCTGCCCGCCGGACCCGAGGGGATCGACGAGATCCGCCGCGTCGTCACCGTGTTCCGCGAGCTGCGCGCGGGCGTCACCGCGGACGGCCGTACGAAGGTGAAGTCCCCCAGCGGGACGCTGTCGACGGCCGAGGCGATCTCCGTGGTCACCAACGGCCTGGCCCTGGCGGCGCACTTCGGGGACGGCGTGCTGCGCCCCGGCGACGTCGCCGCGGGCATCCTCGGAGCGGTCGTGCGGGATCCAGCGGCGGACCGTGTGATCTGGCAGGAGTATCTGGAGGCGGTCGTGCGCGAGCGCGACGGGTGGAAGGACTTCTACCGGGCGTGCCGCGAGGTGAGCGCATGACGGCGGCCACGCGGGGGACCGCGGGAGCCGGTTCCCGGACGGAAGGGCCGCTGCTGCTCGGTGTGCGGCACCACGGGCCGGGATCCGCGCGGGCGGTGCGCGCGGCGCTCGACGCGGCGCAGCCGCGGGTGCTCCTCGTCGAAGGGCCGCCGGAGGCGGACGGCCTGGTGGAGCTCGCCGCCGAGGACGGGATGAGGCCGCCGGTCGCGCTGCTCGCCCACGTCGTGGACGAGCCGGGCCGCTCGGCGTTCTGGCCGCTCGCCGAGTTCTCGCCGGAGTGGGTGGCGATCCGGTGGGCAGTGCGGCGCGGGGTGCCGGTGCGCTTCATGGACCTGCCGGCCGCACACACGCTGGCGCTGGGCCGCGAGGAGCCGGGGGACGGGACCGAAGCCGCGCCGGGGGCACCGGGGCTGGCGGGGGCACCGGAGTCGGCGGAGGCGGCGGAGGGGAGTGTGCGGATCGATCCGCTGGGGGCGCTCGCCGAGGCCGCCGGGTACGACGACCCGGAGCGCTGGTGGGAGGACGTCGTCGAACACCGCGCGGGCGGCGACGACGCGTACGCCCCGTTCGAGGCGCTCGGTGACGCCATGGGGGCGCTGCGCGAGACGTACGGCAGCGGCGGGCACGACCGGGACCTGCTGCGTGAGGCGTACATGCGGCTCCAGGTGCGGGCGGCGCAGCGGGAGTTCGGGGCGGCGGACGTCGCCGTGGTGTGCGGGGCCTGGCACGTCCCCGCGCTGCGGCAGAAGACCTCCGTCAGCGCCGACCGGGCGCTGCTGAAGGGGCTGCCGAAGGTCAAGGTCGACATGACGTGGGTGCCGTGGACGCACCGCCGCCTCTCGCGGCACAGCGGCTACGGGGCGGGTATCGACTCGCCCGGCTGGTACGGCCATCTGTTCGGGGCGCCCGACCGGCCCGTCGAGCGCTGGCTGACGAAGGTCGCCCGGCTGCTCAGGGAGGAGGACCGGATCGTGTCGTCCGCGCATGTCATCGAGGCGGTGCGGCTCGCCGACACGCTCGCCGTGATGCGCGGGCGGCCGCTGCCCGGACTCACCGAGACGATGGACGCGGTGCGGGCCGTGCTGTGCGAGGGCTCGGACGTGCCGCTCGCCCTGGTGCACGACCGGCTCGTCGTCGGGGACGTGCTCGGCGAGGTGCCGGAGTCCGCGCCCGCCGTGCCGCTCCAGCGCGATCTCACCCGGGCCCAGCGCAGGCTCCGCCTCAAGCCGGAGGCGCTGGAGCGGGAGGTCGAGCTCGACCTGCGCAAGGACACGGACGCGGCCCGCAGCCGGCTGCTGCACCGGTTGCGGCTGCTCGGGGTGGCCTGGGGGGAGCCGGTCGCGTCGCGCGGGAGCACGGGCACGTTCCGGGAGACCTGGCGGCTGCGGTGGGAGCCCGAGCTCTCGGTGCGGGTCGCCGAGGCCGGGGTGTGGGGCACGACGGTCCTCGGCGCCGCCACCGCCAAGGCGGCGGCCGACGCGGCGGAGGCGCCCGCGCTCGCCGATGTCACCGCGCTGGCCGAGCGGTGCCTGCTCGCCGAGCTGCCCGAGGCGCTGCCGGTGGTGATGCGGGTGCTCGCCGACCGCGCCGCGCTCGACGCCGACGTCGGCCATCTGGCGCAGGCACTGCCCGCGCTGGTGCGGTCGATGCGGTACGGGGACGTGCGGGGGACGGACACCGGGGCGCTGGGGGAGGTGGCGCGCGGGCTCGCCGAGCGGGTGTTCGTCGGGCTGCCGCCGGCGTGTGCGGGGCTCGACGCGGACGCCGCGGCGGCCATGCGGGGCCATATCGACGCGGTGCATGTGGCGGTGGGCCTGCTGGGCGACCTCAGTGTCCGGGGCGAGGGGGACGGACCGGGGGGCGCGGACCCCGACGACGGGGACACGGGGTGGGGCGGCCGGTCGCGGTGGGCGCGGGTGCTGCGGGGGCTCGTCGAGGGGGAGCGGGTCGCCGGGGCGGTCCGAGGCCGGTGCGCCCGCCTCCTGATGGACGACGGGAGCCTGGAGGAGGGGGAGGCCGCGCGGTTCATGAGGCTCGCCCTGTCGCCCGGGACCGAACCGGCCGAGGCCGCCGCGTGGATCGAGGGGTTCGTCGGGGGCGGCGCCGGGGGCGGGATGCTGCTGGTGCACGACGAACGCCTCCTCGGGCTCGTCGACCAGTGGCTGACGCGGGTGTCGGGGGACGCCTTCGTCGACGTACTCCCGCTCCTGCGGCGCACGTTCGCGGCGTATGAGCCGGGCGTGCGCCGCACCTTGGGCGAGCTGGTGCGCAGAGGCCCGGGTCGGCCCGGCGCGGCGCCATCGGCCTCGGGCACGCCTGGTTTCGCGGCAGACCTCGACCGCGACCGCGCGGACGCGGTGCTGCCGATGCTCGGCCTGCTTCTCGGCCTCGGTGACCACCTGGCCGACGGACCCGCCGAGAAGAGCGGCGCGGGTGGGGCCGGGCCGACCGGCCGGGGGGCGGCCGGGCAGGACGGCGCCGTGGACGGCGGGGCCGGGCGGAACGGGAACTGGCTGGTGGGGGCGGCGTGAGGGCGAGCAGGGAGGTGGCGGTGAACGGGGTTGCGGGCGTGAGTGGGGCTTCCGGGAGGCGTGGGGCCGCAGAGGTGAGGAGGGCTGCGGACGTGGGCAGGGCGACCGGGGCGAGTGCCGCGGTGCACGTCAACGCTCCGGCGGGCGTGCGTGGGGCGACGATCGTGCGTGCTGCGGCTGACGGGAGCGCTCCGGCGGACCGGCGCGAGGTGGCCGACACCGGTGGGTCGGCCGGTGTCCATGGGTCGGCCGGTGTCCATGGGTCGGCCGGTGTCCGTGGGGAGGCCGGTGTCCGTGGGGAGGCCGGTGTCCGTGGGGAGGCCGGTGTCCGTGGGGAGGCCGGTGTCCGTGGGGAGGCCGGTGTCCGTGGGGAGGCCGGTGTCCGTGGGGAGGCCCGTGTCCGTGGGGTGACCCGTGCCCGTGGGGTGGCCGACATCAGGGCGGACAGTGTCAGCAGGGCGGACAGTGTCAGCAGGGCGGGCAGTGTCAGCAGGGCGGGCAGTGCCAGCAGGGCGGACAGTGCCAGCAGGGCGGACAGTGCCAGCAGGGCGGACAGTGCCAGCAGGGCGGACAGTGCCAGCAGGGCGGACAGTGTGAGCGGGGCGGGCAGTGTGGGCAGCGGTGTGGACAGTGTCAGCGGGGCGGGCAGTGTGAGCAGCGGGGTGGACAGTGACAGCGGGGCGGGCAGTGTGGGCGGCGGGGTGGACGGAGGCCGTGGGGGTGGCGATGAGCGGATGCGGCGGTGGCGGTTGGTCCTCGGTGGGGACGCGGCGGACAGTACGGGGTGTGCGCTGAGCGGGCGGGACGTGGCGATGGACGGGGCGCTCGCGTCGCTGTACGGGGGAGACGGAGAAGGGAAGAAGGACCGCGGGCGGGGGCGGTCGGCGGGGCTCGGGGCCTCGGCGCCGTCGGTCGCGCGATGGCTCGGGGACATCCGGACGTACTTCCCGACGTCCGTGGTCCAGGTCATGCAGCGCGACGCCATCGACCGCCTCGGGCTCTCCGCGCTGCTCCTGGAGCCGGAGATGCTGGCGGCCGTCGAGGCGGACGTCCACCTCGTCGGCACTCTGCTCTCCCTCAACAAGGCGATGCCCGAGACGACGAAGGAGACCGCGCGGGCCGTCGTGCGCAAGGTGGTCGAGGACCTGGAGAAGCGGCTGGCGTCCCGCACCCGCGCCACACTCACCGGCGCGCTCGACCGCAGCGCACGCGTCAGCAGGCCGCGCCACCGCGACATCGACTGGAACCGCACCATCGCGGCCAACCTCAAGAACTACCTGCCCGAGTACCGGACAGTGGTCCCCGAGCGGCTCATCGGGTACGGCAGGGCGGCGCAGTCCGTGAAGAAGGACGTCATCCTCTGCATCGACCAGTCAGGGTCGATGGCGGCGTCCGTCGTGTACGCGTCCGTCTTCGGCGCGGTGCTCGCCTCGATGCGCTCCATCAGCACCCGGCTCGTCGTGTTCGACACGAACATCGTGGACCTGACGGACCAGATCGACGACCCCGTGGACGTCCTGTTCGGTACGCAGCTCGGCGGCGGCACCGACATCAACAGGGCACTCGCCTACTGCCAGGCGCAGATCAGCCGCCCCGCGGACACCGTCGTCGTGCTGATCTCCGACCTCTACGAAGGCGGCATACGGAACGAGATGCTGAAGCGGGCCGCGGCGATGAAGGCGTCGGGCGTGCAGTTCGTGACGCTGCTCGCGCTGTCCGACGAGGGGACACCCGCGTACGACCGCGAGCACGCCGCGGCGCTCTCCGCCCTGGACGCGCCGGCCTTCGCCTGTACGCCGGACCTGTTCCCCGAGGTGATGGCGGCGGCGATCGAGCGGCGGCCCCTGCCCATACCGGACACGCCCGCGCAGCGGTGACCCGTGCAGCGGTGACCCGTGCAGCGGTGACCCGTACAGCGGTGACCCGTACAGCGGTGACCCGCGCAGCGGTGACCCGTGCAGCGGTGACGTGAGCAAAGACGAGCAAACGGGCGGGCCCGCGCACTCCCCGGAGACCGGTCCGCCGTCCTCTCCGGAGAACGGGCCCGCGGCCCTCCCCGGAAACGGGCCCGCCCACGCGTCCGGGACCCCCGGCGCACCCGCTCGCCGACCCCGTGCCCACGATCTGTGACCGTCATCACCGCGCAAATGTGACCTGCGATTTAGGGACGCACGGCCCACGGCGATAACCTGCGAGACGGACATGCCGCGTACCGGACTTCCGTCTACGCCTCCCTAGTGACAGCGCAGTCACGTTGCCCTTCGCGGCACGCCCACGCAGAGCACGCAGAGACTGAAGCCGCTGCACTAGCGACAGCGGCGCGAGATCACTGAAAAGGGACGGACGCGCGTGGACCTGTTCGAGTACCAGGCGAGGGACCTCTTCGCCAAGCACGGTGTACCGGTGCTGGCCGGTGAAGTCATCGACACGCCTGAGGCGGCGCGCGCGGCGACTGATCGCCTTGGCGGCAAGTCGGTAGTGAAGGCGCAGGTGAAGGTCGGTGGCCGCGGCAAGGCCGGCGGCGTGAAGCTGGCGGCGACGCCGGACGAGGCCGTCGCCCGCGCGACGGACATCCTCGGGATGGACATCAAGGGCCACACGGTCCACAAGGTGATGATCGCCGAGCTGTCCCCGGAGATCGAGGCGGAGTACTACGTCTCGTATCTCCTCGACCGCACCAACCGCACCTTCCTGGCCATGGCCTCGGTGCAGGGCGGCATGGACATCGAGGAGGTCGCCGAGAAGACCCCCGAGGCGCTCGCCAAGGTCCCGGTCGACTCCAACGAGGGCGTCACCATCGAGAAGGCCCGCGAGATCGTCGCGCAGGCGAAGTTCCCGGCCGAGGTCGCCGAGAAGGTCGCCGAGGTCATGGTGACCCTGTGGGACACCTTCGTCGCCGAGGACGCGCTCCTCGTCGAGGTGAACCCGCTGGTCAAGACCAAGGACGGCAAGATCCTGGCCCTGGACGGCAAGGTGTCCCTGGACGCCAACGCCGACTTCCGCCAGCCGGAGCACGAGGCGCTCGAGGACAAGGACGCAGCCAACCCGCTCGAGGCTGCCGCCAAGGCCAAGAACCTCAACTACGTCAAGCTCGACGGCGAGGTCGGCATCATCGGCAACGGCGCGGGGCTCGTCATGAGCACCCTGGACGTCGTCGCGTACGCCGGTGAGGCGCACGGCAGCGTGAAGCCCGCCAACTTCCTCGACATCGGTGGCGGCGCCTCCGCCGAGGTCATGGCGAACGGCCTGGAGATCATCCTCGGCGACCCGGACGTGAAGTCCGTCTTCGTCAACGTCTTCGGCGGCATCACTGCCTGCGACGAGGTCGCCAACGGCATCGTGCAGGCCCTGGAGCTCCTCAAGACCAAGGGCGAGGACGTCACCAAGCCGCTGGTCGTGCGCCTCGACGGCAACAACGCGGAGCTGGGTCGCAAGATCCTGTCCGACGCGAACCACCCGCTGGTGCAGCGTGTGGACACCATGGACGGCGCGGCCGACAAGGCCGCCGAGCTCGCCGCGGCTGCGAAGTAAGGGATAGAGGGACTCAGACCACCATGGCTATCTTCCTCAACAAGGACTCCAAGGTCATCGTCCAGGGCATGACCGGTGCCACGGGCATGAAGCACACCAAGCTCATGCTCGGTGACGGCACCAACATCGTCGGTGGCGTGAACCCCCGCAAGGCGGGCACGTCCGTCGACATCGACGGCAACGACATCCCGGTCTTCGGCACGGTCGCCGAGGCGATGGAGAAGACGGGCGCCAACGTCTCCGTCCTCTTCGTGCCGCCTGCCTTCGCCAAGGCCGCCGTCGTCGAGGCCATCGACGCCGAGATCCCGCTCGCGGTCGTCATCACCGAGGGCATCGCCGTCCACGACTCCGCCGCCTTCTGGGCGTACGCGAAGTCGAAGGGCAACAAGACCCGCATCATCGGCCCGAACTGTCCCGGTCTGATCACGCCGGGCCAGTCGAACGCCGGCATCATCCCGGGCGACATCACGAAGCCGGGCCGTATCGGCCTGGTCTCGAAGTCCGGCACGCTGACGTACCAGATGATGTACGAGCTGCGCGACATCGGCTTCTCCTCGGCCGTCGGCATCGGTGGCGACCCGGTCATCGGTACGACGCACATCGACGCGCTCGCCGCGTTCGAGGCCGACCCCGACACCGACCTGATCGTGATGATCGGTGAGATCGGTGGCGACGCGGAGGAGCGTGCCGCGGACTTCATCAAGGAGAACGTGACGAAGCCCGTCGTCGGCTACGTCGCGGGCTTCACCGCGCCCGAGGGCAAGACGATGGGCCACGCCGGTGCCATCGTCTCCGGTTCCTCCGGTACGGCTGCCGCGAAGAAGGAGGCCCTTGAGGCCGCCGGTGTGAAGGTCGGCAAGACGCCGACCGAGACGGCGAAGCTGGCCCGCGCCATTCTTGCCGGCTAGGACCGGCACTTCCGGGTTGCTGAACGCGGGCCCGTATCCCTGCTGCGTGGGGTACGGGCCCGCGTTCGTGTTGCCCCCGGGGGCGGTGGGGCTGATGCTCACTGGCGGGTTGCCCGGGGTCGGGGTGCTGCGCCCACCCGTGCCGCCCTGCGGCACGATTGCCCGCAGCAGGCGAGTTTCGGCTAGCGGGGCAGTGGGGTCAGTCTCGCTGGGGTGTTGCCGGGCTCCTTGCGGAGTTTCTGGCGCAGGGACTCCTCGTCGTACGAGAGGGGGCCGGGACCCATGCGCGGGGGCACGCCGCTGATGGCCCTGCCGGGGGACTGGGGCGGCTCGTAGTGGTTGGGGGCGGTGCGCACCGTGAGGGCCGTGGCGCCGATGATCAGGGCGGTGAAGGCGATCGCCGCCCGGGTCCAGACCCGGGCCCGCCGCTCGCTTCCGATCCGCACCCGGGCGGGTCGCGGCAGCCGCAGCCGCTCGGTACGGCCGAGGGCGTCGAGGCTCCGGTGCAGTTCGTCGGGGCGGCCCGCCGTCGCGGGCAGCTGTTCGGCGACGGCATCCCGCGCGTTCATGAGGCGGTGCGCGGCGGCGGGCGTGCTCGCCTCCGTCTCCGCCGCCGTCTCCGGCAGGTCGAGGCCGACGCCGTCGTACAGGAGCAGCGTGCGGCGCTGAGCGGGGGACAGGCTGAGGAGTACGCGGAGCAGGGCGCGGTCCGCCTCCTCGGCGGGCGGTACGTCGGGATGGCGGTAGGCGGGGCGGAACCGGTGCCAGGGGGACAGCGCGTACTCGTGGGCGACCGCCCGTACCCAGCCCGCCGGGTCCCGGTCCACCGCCACCTCGGGCCACCGCTGCCAGGCCTGCTGGAAGGCACGCTCGACGGACTCCTCGGCCAGGGCGCGCCGCCCGGTCAGGGCGTACGCCTGCCGTACGAGAGCGGGAGCCGTGCCCGCGCAGAGCGCGTCGAAGGCATCCTCGGGACCTCGGGGGGCACCCCTAGAGGCCGCCGTGCCGCGGACGCCGCTCCCCGTGTCGCGGGCGTCGGCATCCGTCGCGTGGACGCCGTCCTCGGTGTCGCGGGCCTCGGTATCCGTCGCGCGGACGTCGTCCCCCGGGTCGCGGGCCTCGTCCCCCGTCGCATGGGTGGCGTCCCCCGCCTCACGGGGCTCGTCCCCCGCCTCACGGGGCTCGTCCCCCGCCTCACGGGGCTTGTCCCCCGCCGCGCGGGCGGCGTCTCCGGTGTCCGGGAGCGTCTGCCGGGCACCGCTCCCGTCCGGCCCGTTCCCCGTCCCGGGGGCTCCGGGAACGCCAGGGCCCGGGACCCCCGAGGCCCGCTCCGCCGCGATGTCCGCGAGAAAGCGCGCGTACGCGACCCGGCGCCGCCCGCTGGGCTGGGTGCGGCCCGTCTCCCAGCCGCGGACGGTGGCGCGGGAGACCCCCAGTTCCGCGGCGACCTGGGCCTGGCTCAGGGACTTCGCCTCGCGCAGTCTGCGGCGCTCCTTGGGGGCCGGCAGCGAGGGGGCGTTCCCGGGCCCGGACGAGGCCGGGCGCTTGGGGGCCGCGGGGCTCTGGGACATGGCTAGCCGATCCGCCCTTCGATCCGCCCTTCGAAAAAGTACATAAACGTATATTCAGCGACACATCCGGTATTCGCCCGTTACACGAAGAATGCGCGTGTCGTTGGCAGCATGACCATGTGACCCATACGACCGACTCCGGCTCTCTGACGCTCTACCGGAAGCAGACGGCACCGGGCCTCGGCACCTGCGTGATCGGCGGTGCGATCGCCGCGGGGCTCGGACTCGGCGTGTTCGCGGTCCTGGTGATGGGGCTGTGGATCAGCTCGCCGTACCCGGACAGCGGACCCGACGGCGCGCTGCACGTGGCGGCGACGCTGTGGCTCCTCGCGCACGGTACGGAACTCGTCCGCACCGAGACGCTGTCCGGTGTGCCCGCACCGGTGGGCATCACCCCGCTGCTGCTGCTCGCGCTGCCCGCCTGGCTGGTGCACCGTGCGGCGCGGGACGCGGCCGACCCCGAGGAACGGGCCCTCGGCGTGCGCACCGCTTGGACGGGAGTGGTGCTCGGCTATGTCCTGGTGGGGACGGCGGCCACGGTGTACGCGGCGGGCGGCGGCCTCCGCCCCTCCTGGCTGAGCGCGGCGGCACACGTGCCGCTCCTCGCCGTGGCGGCGGCAGGGTTCGGCGTGTGGACGGCACAGGGCCGACCGCACGGACCGCTGCCGGGCGCACTGCGGCGCGCGGCGGACGCGCTGCCGGTGCCCGGTGTGCTGCGCCGCTTCTTCGACCCCGAAGGCACGCTCGCCATGGGGCGGGCGGCGAGCGCGGGCGCGGCGGCCCTCGTCGCCGGGGGAGCGCTGCTCGTGGCGCTGTCGGTGGTGCTGCACGGGGGCCCGGTGCGGGAGTCGTTCCTCGATGTCACCACGGTGTGGTCGGGACGGTTCGCGGTGCTCCTGCTCGCGCTCGCGCTGGTGCCGAACGCGGCGGTGTGGGGCGCCGCGTACGGGCTCGGGCCGGGCTTCGTCCTCGGGACGGGGACGGTGGTGTCGCCGCTCGGCGCCTCGGCGGCACCGCTGCTGCCGCCGTTCCCGCTGCTCGCGGCGGTCCCCGAGGAGGGGCCCGGTTCGCCGCTCACCTGGGCGGTGGGGGTGGTGCCCGTCCTCGCGGGGTGGACGCTCGGATGGTTCCTGGCGCGGGCGGCGACAGCCGGGGGTTCGTCCTGGCCGGTGGGGCGTACGGCACTCGGCGCCACCTTCGCGGCGGTGCTGTGCGGGGTCCTGAGCGCGGTGCTCGCCGGCCTTGCCGGGGGGCCGATGGGGGTGTGGTTGCTCGCCGATTTCGGGCCGGTGTGGTGGCTCACGGGTGCGGTGGCGACGGGGTGGACGCTGTTGGCTGGGGTGCCGGTGGCACTGGTGGTGCGCTGGTGGCGTACGCGGTCACGGATCCGGGCGGAGGCGGCGCGGCTGGAGGCGGCGGTGGCGCAGGCGCTTCGGGTGGCGGCTCCGACTCCGCCGCCCGCTCCGGCTCCGGCTCCGGCTTCGGCTTCGGCCCCGGTGGCCGGGGGAGCGGCGGCTTCCGGAGCGGCGAACCCCGAGACCGCCGGGCGCAGACACCGGCTGCGCCTCTGGGGGCGACGGCTGATCCGCTCCGGGGCGACACCCCGCTCCGGGGCGGAACTCCGGTCCGGGGCGGAACCCCGGCCCCTGCTGAACCCCCGGTCCGAGGCGCAGCCCCGATCCCTGCTGAACCCCCGCTCCTGGGCGAAACCCCGCTCCGAGGCCCGCCCCCGCCCCTGGGCGAGACTTCGCCTCCGGGCCCGCCCGCGCCCGGAACCCAGGACCCGCACCCGGTCACTCGCCGGGACCTGGTCCTCGGCCCGCCCCGGGACCTGGTCCTGGGCCCGCCCCGGTTCCTGGTCCTGGCCCCGGCTACGACGATGGCGGCACCAAGAGCCCGTCGCGCCCATCGTCGACGCGAAACGGGAGCCGGACACACGCCCCGAGCCCGACGCACCCCCCGACGCATGACCCGAACGACGCCCGGCCCGACCGGCGCACAACCCGACGCGGTTTCAGAAACACCGGTTCCTCGTGTACGATCATGGACGTAACTTCGGTGCACAGCACGGAAGTACACACATCACGCGTCTGTGGTCCAAGGAAAGACGCCCATCATCCGATGGGAAATGTAGGTGCAAGGCCTGCCGGGCGCTCCAAGAACGAAGGTCCCCTCACTCACCGGTGAGGGGACCTTCGTCGTTGTACGCGAACACCGTGCACCGACACCCGCCCCGCCCCGCCCCGAGAGGAGCGAGGGGCGGGACGGAACGCGGCGCGCGGGCGTCAGTCGCGGTCGGTGAGGAGCGGCCGCAGCTCCTTGGGCAGCAGGTCCTCGCAGGACTGCTGGGACGCGTTGGTCAGGGCGTCGTCACGGCACGTGTAGTAGTCCCGGTAGATGAGCTGCGCGGCGAACGTCGCGAGCACCATGACCAGCGCGAGCGAGGCCGTCACGAGTCCGCTGATCGCCGCCGTCGTCTGCGGCCGCGAGCCGCTCCCGGACTTCTTCGGGGCACCGGAGGGCGCGGAGCCGCCAGGGCCACCGGGACCGTCGGAGCCACCGGCCCCGGAAGCCCCCGCCCCCGCGGACGCCGCCGGGACGGAGGCCGGAGTCGTCGGGTCCGGCGTCCGCGGCTTGGCCCGCAGCGCGCTGATCGCCCAGTGGAGACCGAGCGCGCCGAGCAGCAGCGCCACGTACCGCCAGCCGAAGAGCGCGAAGAAGAACGCCCACATGCCGGAGAGCAGGGCGTAGCGCGCGCGGCGCTGGGCCGGGTCGGTCGGGTCCCAGCGGAGCCCGCCGCCCGATCCGCCGGAGCCGCCGGAGTTGTCGGGCCCCTGTGCCTGGCCGCGCGGCCGGTCGCCGAAGCCGCCGTCCGAGGACCGTCCGGGCTGCTGGTCGCTCCACTGGCTGCCCCAGGGCGAGTCGCCGCGGCCGCCGGAGCCGTCCTGGCCGCCGTCGCCTTCGGACCCCTGCCCGCCGGTGGGCCGCCGCGGCTGCCAGGGCTGCTCGGGCGTGCCCTCGGGCGGCGGCGCGAAGGGATTGTCCTCGGACGGGCTCCCGGAACCCCCGGAACCCCCGGAGCCCCCGGAACCTCCAGGCCTCCCAGAACCCCCAGAACCCCCGGAGTCACCCGACCCATCGGCCCCCCGAGGCGGCGAAGAGGGCCGCCCGCCGTCCCGCAGCAGTGTCGTCCCGTCCCGCCCGGCGCGTGTCGGGGCGCCCGCGCCGGGTGCGCGGGACGGGCCGGCCGCGGCAGGCGCGAGCGTCGGTGGGAGGCGGAGGCTGCGGTCCGGCATCAGGTGTGCGTCTTCCCCTTGGTAGAGCTCGGCCTAGGTGGAGCTCGGCTTGGTGGAACCCGCCGGCTCGGCGGAGCCGGCAACTCGGCGGTGGAGCTTGGCAACCGGCTGTTCGGGCGGCTGCCCCCACAGACGCTACCTTCCGGCCGCGCCCCCGTCCCGTGAGGGGCGGTCCGGTGTGCCGGTATCGTTGCTGACGGTCGGCCGCTTCGTAGAGTTCCCCGTATCGGGGAGTGCGAAGCCTTCGTATGACCGTACAAAGAGAACTCCCGAGAAAGGGCCCCGCCGTGGCCAAGGCCAAGCGCCTCGTCGTGCTGGTCTCCGGATCAGGTACGAATCTGCAGGCCCTGCTCGACGCCGTCGCGGAGCACGGGGCGGCCGCGTACGGCGCCGAGGTCGTGGCCGTCGGCGCCGACCGCACCGGCATCGTGGGCCTGGAGCGCGCCGAGCGCGCGGGCCTGCCGACGTTCGTGTGCCGGGTGCGGGACCACGCGACCCGCGAGGAGTGGGACCGCGCGCTCGCCGACGCCACCGCGGCGTACGAGCCCGACCTGGTGATCTCCGCCGGGTTCATGAAGATCGTCGGCAAGGAGTTCCTGGCCAGGTTCGGCGGGCGCACGGTGAACACGCACCCGGCGCTGCTGCCCAGTTTTCCGGGGGCCCACGGCGTGCGCGACGCACTCGCGTACGGCGCGAAGGTCACCGGCTGCACCGTCCACTTCGTCGACGACGGCGTCGACACCGGCCCGATCATCGCGCAGGGCGTGGTGGAGATCAGGGCCGAGGACGACGAGAGCGCGCTGCACGAGCGCATCAAGGAAGTCGAGCGAGCACTGCTCGTCGAAGTCGTCGGGCGTCTGGCCCGGGACGGCTTCTCGATCGAGGGACGAAAGGTAGTTATCCCGTGACCGCCGAAGGTACGGCCACCGCCGGAAGTACGGCCACCGCCGAAGGTACGCAGCGCCCCGTCAAGCGCGCGCTCATCAGCGTCTACGACAAGACCGGGCTCGAGGATCTCGCGCGCGGCCTGCACGAGGCCGGTGTGGAGCTGGTGTCGACCGGCTCCACCGCCGGGCGGATCGCCGCCGCGGGCGTGCCGGTCACCAAGGTCGAGGAGCTGACCGGCTTCCCCGAGTGCCTGGACGGCCGCGTCAAGACGCTGCACCCACGCGTGCACGCCGGCATCCTCGCCGACCTGCGCCTGGAGGACCACCGGCGGCAGCTCTCCGAGCTGGGCGTGGAGCCGTTCCAGCTCGTCGTCGTGAACCTCTACCCGTTCAAGGAGACCGTCGCCTCCGGTGCGACGCCCGACGAGTGCGTGGAGCAGATCGACATCGGCGGCCCCTCGATGGTCCGCGCCGCCGCGAAGAACCACCCGTCCGTGGCGGTCGTCACCAGTCCCGCCCGGTACGGCGCCGTGCTCGCCGCGGTCCGCGACGGCGGCTTCGACCTGACGGCGCGCAAGCGGCTCGCGGGCGAGGCGTTCCAGCACACGGCCGCGTACGACGTGGCGGTGGCGTCCTGGTTCGCGGAGGACTACGCCGCCGACGCCGCGTCCGACAGCGGCTCCGCCGCGGGCGGCTTCCCCGAGTTCATCGGCTCGACCCACACCCGCAAGAACGTGCTGCGCTACGGCGAGAACCCGCACCAGGGCGCCGCGCTCTACACGGACGGCCACGGCGGCCTCGCCGAGGCCGAGCAGCTGCACGGCAAGGAGATGTCGTACAACAACTTCACCGACACGGACGCCGCGCGCCGTGCCGCGTACGACCACGACGACCCGTGCGTGGCGATCATCAAGCACGCCAACCCGTGCGGCATCGCCATCGGCGGCAACGTCGCCGAGGCGCACCGCAAGGCGCACGCCTGTGACCCGCTGTCCGCGTTCGGCGGCGTCATCGCCGTGAACAGGCCGGTCACCAAGGAGATGGCGGAGCAGGTCGCCGACGTCTTCACCGAGGTGATCGTCGCGCCCGACTACGAGGACGGCGCGCTCGAAGCCCTCACCAAGAAGAAGAACATCCGCGTCCTGCGCGTCCCGCAGGCGCCCGCCGCCCCCGTCGAGGTCAAGCCCGTCGACGGCGGTGTGCTGCTCCAGGTCACCGACCGGCTCCAGGCCGACGGCGACAACCCGGCCAACTGGACCCTCGCCACCGGCGACGCCCTCTCCCCGGGCGAACTCGCCGAGCTGTCCTTCGCCTGGCGCGCCTGCCGTGCCGTGAAGTCCAACGCGATCCTGCTGGCCAAGGACGGGGCGTCCGTCGGCGTCGGCATGGGCCAGGTCAACCGCGTCGACTCCGCGAAGCTCGCCGTCGAGCGGGCCGGTGCGGAGCGGGCCCACGGGGCCTTCGCCGCCTCCGACGCGTTCTTCCCCTTCCCCGACGGCCTGGAGGTCCTCACCGCCGCGGGCGTCAAGGCCGTCGTCCAGCCCGGCGGTTCGGTCCGCGACGAACTCGTCGTCGAGGCCGCCAAGAAGGCGGGCGTGACGATGTACTTCACGGGGACGCGGCACTTCTTCCACTGAGCCGCACCACGCCGGGACGTAAAGCGGGCGCCGCACCCCCGAGGGTGCGGCGCCCGCTTCACGTACGGCGGAAGGTCAGTTGTTGGACCGCTGCACGACCATCGTCTTGGCGACCGTGTCGTGCCAGCCCTGCTGCTTGCCCGACTTGTCCCAGAAGGGGGACAGATAGACGAGGAGCTGACCGATCCCGCAGGCGATCGAGCCCACCATCGGGATGATCCAGCGGAGGAACGAGGGGCCGATGCCCGGCTTCTGTCCGTTCTCCTCGTTCACGACGCGGATGCCGACGGCCAGCTTGCCGAGCGTGCCGCCCGCGAGGCTCGTCATCAGCCACTCGTAGAGCAGGCTGATGACGGCGAAGGTGCCGAGCACGGCGCCGAACTGCGCCGCGAAGTCGGACCCCGCGTCGTTCATGCACGCGTCGTACCCCGCGGTGCCCGGCTCGCAGTCGCTCGCCTTGTCGAAGGCGCTGATCGCGCCGCCGAGGATGAGGAAGGTGAAGATCACGCTGAACACCACGCCGTCGATGACGCGCGCGCCGAAGCGGCGGCCCATGGAGGCCACCGTCGGGCCGGGGCCGCCCGGGTAGCCGTAGCCGCCGGGCTGCTGCGGATAGGCGCCGTAGGGCTGGGCGCCCTGCTGCGGGTACGGGGCGTAACCCTGCCCCGGGTAGCCGCCCTGCTGGGGCGGTACGCCCTGGGGGGCCTGCTGCGGATAGCCGTAGCCGGGGCCGTAGCCCGGCTGGTCGGGCTGCTGGGGCGGCGGCCCGTAGGGGTTGCTCATGGCGGGGTTCCTCCGTCGTGGAGCGTGCGGGGACGACGCGGCACGCGCGGAGGAGAAACGTTCACGGATGCGTCGGTCCCCCCGACACCGGCCGCGGTACTGCGGCTCATATCGTTCTTCAGCGCTGCCGTGTTTGTCCAGCCACGTCCCCGTCTGTTGTGCGAGTGCAATCATCACGGGCGCGCGGCCCCCGGGCGGGTGCCCCCGGATTGGTACGCGGGCGGGCTCATCCGCGAGGATGGGGGGCATGACCGCCCAGATTCTCGATGGCAAGGCCACCGCAGCAGCGATCAAGTCCGAACTGACCGCCCGCGTGGCGGCTCTGAAGGAGAAGGGCGTGACGCCCGGCCTCGGTACCGTCCTGGTCGGAGACGACCCCGGCAGCCAGAAGTACGTCGCGGGCAAGCACCGCGACTGCGCGCAGGTGGGCATCGCCTCCATCCAGCGCGAACTGCCCGCCACGGCCTCGCAGGAGGAGATCGAGGCCGTGGTGCGGGAGCTGAACGACGACCCGGCCTGCACCGGCTACATCGTGCAACTGCCGCTGCCCAAGGGCATCGACGAGAACCGCATCCTGGAACTCATGGATCCGGCCAAGGACGCGGACGGCCTGCACCCGACCAACCTGGGCCGCCTGGTCCTGAACGAGCCGGCGCCGCTGCCCTGCACCCCGTACGGCATCATCCGGCTGCTGCGCCGGCACGACGTCGAGATCAAGGGCGCGGAGGTCGTGGTCGTGGGGCGCGGGGTGACCATCGGACGGCCGATGCCGCTCCTCCTCACCCGCAGGTCGGAGAACGCGACGGTCACGCAGTGCCACACCGGCACCCGTGACCTCTCCTCCCATCTGCGGCGCGCCGACATCATCGTGGCGGCGGCCGGCGTACCGCACCTCATCAAGCCCGAGGACGTGAAGCCGGGGGCCGCGGTGCTCGACGTCGGCGTCTCCCGGGACGACAGCGGGAAGATCGTCGGCGATGTGCACCCGGGCGTCGCCGAGGTCGCCGGGTGGATCTCGCCCAACCCCGGCGGCGTGGGCCCGATGACACGCGCCCAGCTCCTGGTCAACGTCGTCGAGGCCGCGGAACGCCGCGCGGGCTGAGCAAGGGAAGGGCTAGCCCATGAACGCAGGGCCGAGGGGCAGTTCCCGGGCCGCGGACCCGGACGCCGGTACGGGCCCGGGGACGGCCGCGGCCCCGGGGACAGCAGCGGGTCCGGGGACGGACGCAGGCCTGGGCGCGGACGCACCCGGCGAAGCAGGCCCGCCCGAGGGCGCGGACGCGGGCGCGGAGCCGGGCGTGGACAGGGCCGAGGGCGCGGCCGAGGGTGCCGCTCCCGCGGCGGGTACCGGCCGTGTGGATGTGCCCGAGGGTGCCGCTCCCGCGGCGGGTACCGGCCGTGTGGATGTGCCCGAGGGTGCCGCTCCCGCGGCGGGTACCGGCCGCGCCGACGCGGCCGAGGGCGTCACCCCCGCGGCAGACACCGGCGGTGACCCCGACGACGGCGGTCAGCCCACCGCCAAGGGCGCCGTCAGCGCTCCCGGGCCGGACGGCGAACCCGTCAAGGTGTCGCGGCGGTTCCCGCTGTTCACCCGGGACACCGCGCGGCCCGAGGGCGGCGGACGGGCGGCGTCCGGGGACGCGCCCGCGCCGGCGCGCCAGTGGCCGCTCCTGTGCGTCGTGTCCCTGGTGGGGCTCGGCCTGCTCCTGACCGCCTTCGACGTGTTCCGCGTCGGCACGATACTGATCGGGCTCGCCCTGCTCGCGGGCGCCGTGATGCGCTGGTGGCTGCCGGGCGTCGGCATGCTGGCGGTGCGCTCGCGGTTCACCGACATGGTGACGTACGGCAGCATCGGCCTGGTCATCGTGCTGCTCGCGCTGATGGCGCAGCCGAACCCCTGGCTGCGGATCCCGTTCCTCGACGACGCGCTGCACTTCACGATCAGCAGCTAGCCGGACGCCCCGTACGGCACATCCCGTACGGCAGGCGCCGGACGGCACACACCAACGGCCCGTACTCGCCAGGAGAGTACGGGCCGTTGGCCGTGGGGGCAGGGGGTGGTGCCTACGGCCGCGGGCCCGTTCCTTCGTGCGCCCCCGCACGAAGCCGCGTACCTCAGTGGTCCAAGTGTCCCGGGGTTGTGGGGCGCAGGCCTGGTCCCCCGTGCAAACCCCCGTTTGCGGCCCGCGCCCCCTTCCCCCGACGCGCCGTGTTCTTCAGGCGGCGCGGGTGGTGGTGCTGAGGCAAGAACCTACGCGGCGCCGGTGCGTCCCGTCGTCCTGTGCCGGGTTGACGTTCGTCTACCACCTTCGGAGTAGACAGGGGCCGTCTACAACTTCCGCGGTACGGCGACCGGTGGACGTGTCTCCTCCCGCACGCGGGCTACGCTGCGGCGATGCGCCTCCCCCCGTTCGCCGTCGACGTGCTGCTCGCCATCGGGCAAGCGGTTCTGGTCGTGATGCTGGGGCCGGAGGCCCACGTCGTGGGCTGGTCGACGCTGGACGGCCGCGGCTATCTGCTGGCGCTCCTGGTGATCGTGCCGACCATGTTCCGGTGGAAGGCGCCCCTCCTGGTCTGCCTGCTCACCTACGCGCTGTGGACCCTGTACGTGGCCGTCGGCTACTGGCCGGTGGTGACGTCCTTCGGACCCATGCTGTGTCTCTACACGGTGGCCCTCCAGAAGTCCACGAAGGTGACCGGCCTGTGTGCCGGACTGCTCGCCGCCATCTGGGTCTACGGCGGGCTCGTGAGCGAGGACAACGTCTCCATGCCGTCGCCGCTGACCGTGGCCTCGCAGGCCATCGGCATCAACGCCCTGGTGTGGCGGATGGGATACCTGGCCCGGCGCTCCGCGGAACTCGCCCGCAAGACCCACGCCGAACAGCACGAGAGGGCCCGGCGCGCGGTCGCGCAGGAACGCGGCCGGATAGCCAGGGAGCTGCACGACGTCGTCGCCCACCACATGTCGGTGATCTCCGTCCAGGCGGGGCTCGCCAAGTTCGTCTTCGACTCCGACGCCCGGACCGCGCGCACCGCGCTCGGCACCATCTCCGGCACCAGCACCGAGGCCCTTGAGGAGATGCGCCGCATGCTGCGGGTGCTGCGGGCGCAGGAGGACGACGGGGTGGTGCCGGACGCGCCGATGCCGGGGCTCGCCCGCATCGAGGACATGACGGACCGGGTCAGGGCGGGCGGTGTGCCCGTGGAGTTCCGCGTCACCGGGACGCCGCGGCCGATCGCGCCCGGCGTCGAGCTGTGCGCGTACCGCGTGGTGCAGGAAGCCCTCACCAACGTCCTCAAGCATGCCCGCCACGCCAGCGCGACCGTGGAACTCCATTACCACCGCGACCGCATCGAGGTGTCGGTCACCGACGATGGGGAGGGGGTGATTCCGGACAGAGTGAGGAGTGATGGTGGACATGGGTTGATCGGTATGCGTGAACGAGCGAAGCTCTATGGCGGAACGATCAGCATCGGGCCGCGCAGCGCGGGAGGGTTCGCCGTCAGGCTGACCCTGCCCACGTCGGCACGGGCCGCACCGCCGGGAGACGATGTCACCGAATGACCCCAAGCCACACCAAGGTGCTCGTCGTGGACGACCAGTTCCTCATCCGCGCCGGGCTCGTCGGTGTGCTGCGGGCGGCGCCCGGGATCGAGGTCGTCGGCGAGGCCGGTGACGGCGCGGAAGCCGTGGAACTCGCCGCGGCCACACACCCCGACGTGATCCTGATGGACATCCGCATGCCCGGCATGAACGGCATCACCGCCACCGAGCGCATCCTCGCCGCGGCCCCCGAGCCGCTGCCGCGCGTCCTCGTCCTCACCACCTTCGACCTCGACGAGTACGTGTACGGGGCGCTTCGCGCGGGCGCGGCCGGCTTCCTCCTCAAGGACTCGGGGCCGGAACGGCTCCTTGCCGCGGTGGCCGCGGTGGCCAGCGGCGACGCCCTGTTCGCACCGAGCGTCACCCGGCGCCTGGTGGAGGCCTTCGCGGTGCGCTCCGGCGGCGCCCCCGCCCCGGCGGGCGCGCCGCCCGCCGACCTCGCCGCGCTCACCGGACGCGAGTTGGAGGTCCTGAAGCTGATCGCGCAGGGCCTCTCCAACGGGGAGATAGCGGACCGCCTGTACATCAGCGAGGCGACCGTGAAGACGCACCTCAACCGCACCATGAACAAGCTGGACCTGGACACCAGGGCCCAGGCCGTGGTGATCGCCTACGAGACGGGTCTCGTGATCCCGGGCGGATCGAATCTCTGAAACGCAGCTCCGATAACGCAGCTCCGAGATGTGGAGCCGCACAGGGACAACGCCCGTCCTCTCCCCCGTGGGAGGACGGGCGTCGTCGTTCTGCGGGGCGAGCCCCCGTGCTCGCCGTGGCTCAAGCGTCATGGACGCGCCATCGGGGCTACAAGTCAGGACTGCCCCCTGTGGCACGGAAGTGACCATTCCGCAACGGTGTTCCGGGGCCGCTACGGATGAGGAACGACCTGGTCGAACGGCATATCCAGGAAGATCATCCGAGGACCGTGAAGAGCGGCTCGGGTTCCGCGTTGTGCGGCGTGGCGACGGTGGGACACTGGGCCGTGGGACCACGGGGCGCGCAGCAGGGCACACGATGCCCCCATCGCGCCGACGCGCTCCCGTTCCGGGAACTGACGTCCCGGCTTCGCGCATCCCTCTGGGTAGTTCACGCGCGGGGGAAGACAGGCACGTACGGGGGGAATAGGGGGAGCAATGCCTCGTTGGAAGGCGCTACCGGATGATCTCGACCCTCAGGTCAGGGAGTTCGCGAGTCAGTTGCGCAGGCTGGTCGACCGCAGCGGGCTCAGCATCGCCGCGGTGTCGGACAGGACCGGCTACAGCAAGACGTCGTGGGAGCGCTATCTGAACGGGCGGCTGCTCGCCCCCAAGGGCGCGATCGTCGCGCTCGCCGAAGTCACCGGTACGCCACCGGTGCACCTCATCACCATGTGGGAGCTCGCGGAGCGCGCCTGGAGCCGCTCCGAGATGCGGCACGACATGACGATGCAGGCCATACGCATCTCGCAGGCGCGCGCCGCGCTCGGCGAACTCGCCTCGAAGCCGGAGGGGAGTTCGAAGGGGGCCAAGGGCGGCAAGGGCGCCAAGGGCGGCAGCGGTGCCAAGAGCGCCAAGGACTCCTCGGAGGCCAAGGGGGCCTCGGGCTCCGCGAGTGCCGCGAGTGCCGTGAATTCCACGGGTTCCCCGGGCTCCGCTGCGGCCGCGGCGGCCGCAGCGGGCACGGCCCCCCACGCCACCGACACCCCCGACGTCCCCAAGGGGAGCGGTCCCGGGCGGGCGTCGCGGGGCGGCGTCGGGACCGTGACCGGAGTGGCCGGGCCCGCCGGGGTCTCGCCGACGGTGCCGCCGGTGCCGCGGCAGCAGCCCGCCGACCGGGAGCCCGAGACCGTGCGGTACGGGGTCCAGCCGCGGCCGCTGCCGGGGGCCCCCGCGGGACCGGCAGGGGCGGCCACGCCCGCCTCGCGGTCGTACGAGGCGTCGGCGCCGCCCGGCTCGGTGGTCCCGACGGCTTCGGTGCCGCCGGTGCACCCGGGCGGGGGGCCGGGGGCCGGCGGCAAGTCGCCCGACGGGGAGCGGCGCAAGCGGAAGCTGACGATGTTCCTCGCCGGTGTGCTGGGGGCGCTCGTGGTGATCGCGGCGGCCGTGTTCCTCACGGACCTGGGCAAGGGCGACGACGACAAGAAGGCGAAGCCGTCCGCCGCGCCGTCGACGTCCACGGCGAAGCTGCCCCCCGGGGTCAAGTGCAGCGGGGCCGCCTGCGCCGGGAAGGACCCCGAGAACATGGGGTGCGGCGGGGAGCTCGCCCGGACCACGTCCCGGGCGACCGTCGGCGCGAGGACGCTCGTCGAGGTGCGGTACAGCAAGACGTGCGGGGCCGCCTGGGCGCGGGTCACGCTGGCCGCGCCCGGGGACGAGGTGCGGATCACCGGGGGCGGCGCGGGGGCGGGGGCGCAGCGCGGGACCGTCGACGGGGTCGACGGGTACACGCCCATGGTGGCCGTGCGGGACGCCGCCGCAGCCAAGGCGTGCGTGACGCTCGCCTCCGGCCGGACCGGCTGCACGCAGTGACTGGCGCAGCGGAGACGTTGAAAGTTGTTGGGAGTGGAGGCGCATGCCGGGGGGATCCCAGGGCAGACGGAAGCTACCCCCACGGGAGTGGTCACACCCCCACGCGGCCGCTGCCTCCTCCCCCCCCCCCGAGGCGGCGGCCGCCCTCCCCGTGCGGCGGGGGCGTCCTCCCCGTGCGGCGGGGGATACCCCTCAAAGGCCCAGGGACCAGGCCCTGTGGGGTGGTCCACAGGGCCCCATCGTCCCCGGTGCGGGACGGCGCGGTAACCTGACGCCGGATCTCTCTTGATGCCAAGAGATCGATCATCGAGAGGCGATCGACGAGGGTGTCGGCAGGGGATCCAGCACAAGGGGCAGGGACCCCCACCGCCAGCTGTCTTACGGAGATCGCCATGACCCGCACTCCCGTGAATGTCACCGTCACCGGCGCAGCCGGCCAGATCGGCTACGCGCTGCTGTTCCGCATCGCCTCCGGCCACCTGCTCGGCCCGGACGTGCCGGTCAACCTGCGCCTCCTGGAGATCACGCCCGCGCTGAAGGCCGCCGAGGGCACCGCCATGGAGCTCGACGACTGCGCCTTCCCGCTGCTCAAGGGCATCGAGATCAGCGACGACCCGAACGTCGCCTTCGACGGCGCCAACGTCGCCCTCCTCGTCGGCGCCCGCCCCCGCACCAAGGGCATGGAGCGCGGCGACCTCCTGGAGGCCAACGGCGGCATCTTCAAGCCGCAGGGCAAGGCCATCAACGACCACGCCGCGGACGACATCAAGGTCCTCGTCGTCGGCAACCCGGCCAACACCAACGCGCTCATCGCGCAGGCCGCCGCCCCGGACGTACCGGCCGAGCGCTTCACCGCCATGACGCGCCTCGACCACAACCGCGCGCTCTCGCAGCTCGCGAAGAAGACCGGCACCTCGGTCTCCGACATCAAGCGCCTGACCATCTGGGGCAACCACTCGGCGACCCAGTACCCGGACATCTTCCACGCGGAGATCGCCGGCAAGAACGCCGCCGAGGTCGTGAACGACGAGCAGTGGCTCGCCGACACCTTCATCCCGACCGTCGCCAAGCGCGGCGCCGCGATCATCGAGGCCCGTGGCGCGTCCTCCGCCGCCTCCGCCGCCAACGCCGCCATCGACCACGTGCACACGTGGGTCAACGGCACGGCCGCCGGCGACTGGACCTCCATGGGCATCCCGTCCGACGGTTCGTACGGAGTGCCGGAGGGCCTCATCTCCTCCTTCCCCGTCACCGCCAAGGACGGCAAGTACGAGATCGTCCAGGGCCTGGACGTCAACGACTTCTCCCGTGCCCGCATCGACGCCTCCGTCAAGGAGCTCGAGGAGGAGCGCGAGGCGGTCCGCGGCCTCGGCCTCATCTAGTCCACCAGTACGTACGGGTACGTACGGGAGAGCCCCCGACGCGGTACGGCGTCGGGGGCTCTCCCGTACGCGGAATCTTTCGGGGGACAGTTGTCCCATTCCCCGGACACCCACCGCCCGCTCCGCTAACTTGCGCCGCATGCAAGCCGATTCGCCGCGGCGGCCGTCCCGACGGCAGCGTCGCCGGGTGCCCCGCCAGTACGCGCACACCGAGGCCACCCGGCTGCTCAGCGCGGGCACACACGTCAACGCGGCGTTCCGCAGACGCGTCGTCGAGGAGCTGGTCGGGCACGCGGAACGGCCGGTGGCGCCGCCGCTCGGCGCCGACGTCCTTCCGGTGCTCGCGCACGCGCTGCGCGCCCGCCGCGACGAGCTGGTGACGGCGCTGCTGCTGCTCGCCGTCTGGGTCGGGTTCCTGGTCACGGACGCCGTGCTCCTCTGGGACGACCTGGAGGACCGCGCGGGCGGCGACGCGGGGCTCTCCGCCGCCGACATCGCCTGGCTCCCGTTCGGCAGGGAGGCCTCCGGCGCGGGCGACGCGGAGCCCGGCGGCGGCCTCGGCGGCATGGTGCCGGGCGGCTGGGCCCTGGCGTACGCCCTCGTGGTGGTGCTGCTGTGGTGCGCGCGGAGCGTGGCGGGCCGGGACACGGGCGTCGGGGAGCCGCTGCGGCCGGTGCCGCTGCCCGCGCCCCTCGCCTGGCTGCGGCGGCGCTTCGGCTGGCTGCTGACGTACACGGCCTGGTCGGCCGCGCTCGCGTACGCGGTGGCCGCGCTCGACGGGATCACCGACACCCCGTACCCGGTGATCTTCCCGCTCCTGATCGCGGCCGTCGTCTGGCGCCACACCACCGTGCGGGCCCGGACACTGCGCGCGCAGCTGGCCCGGCAGACCTTCGCCGAGACCGAGCAGCCGCGCCTGCCCGCCTGGTACGGCCGCATCGAGCGGTGCATCCGCCGCGAGCAGGACGCCTCCCTCACCCTCTACGACGTCAACCGTCCCTTCGTCGGCGCCGGAACGCCCCGCAAGCCCTGGTCCGTCGTCCTGGAACTGAAGCGTGCCGCCGCCGAGGGCGACGGAACCGGGGCCGACGGCGCCGGGCCCGGCCCCGCCGGGGCGAACGGCGGTGTGCCCCGGCAGCAGACCGCTCCCGTGACGCTCACCGCGAACGACGTCATCGCGATGATCGAGCCCCGCCTGGAGGCCCTGCGCACCTCGGCGGCGGCCACCAGCAGGGACCGGCTGCGGCAGCTGGAGATCGAGGAGTTCGTCTACCTCCCCGCGGGCGTCGGCCGCGACGAGGAGGTGTACACGGGCGAGGGCACGCGGCAGGCCCTCGTGTACGCGCGGGACCAGGCGGACCGGCACCTCGACGAGTCCGCGGGCGAGGGCGGCGAGGCCCGCCGCCACTTCCTGCGCATCCGCGTCGGCGCCTGGAACGAGCAGGTCGTCGTCACGCTCCTGGTCCGGGTGCACACGCAAGGAGGCATGCTCGTCCTGGAAGTGGTGCCGCACGTGCTCGGCCCGGTCAGGTCCGAGTTCCGGGCCGTCGACGCGCTCGTGGCGGGTGAGCCGGACGGGCCGCTGCGCGACGCGGCCCGCGCCGTCGTCGCCGCCCCCGTGCACTCGGTGGCCCTCGGCATCACGGCCCTGCGCTGGCTGCCCTCGCTCGGCGGCGCGCTGCGGCTGTGGCTGACGGCGCCCGCGGCCGACCGCCGCCACGCGCCCCGCCCGGCCGGCACGGCGGGGGCCCTGCGGAGCCTCGGGCGGCTGCTGCGCGCCGGGGCCGCCCGCCTCTGGCCGGAGCCCGGCCGCGCCCCCGACGCCCCGCTGGTCTCGCTGCGCCAGGTCGCAGCCACCGACGACCTCTCGCTGTTCCAGGAGATGGACGTCGCCCGCTACACCCGCACGCTTCAGGACCGCATCGGTGAGGGAGTGCGCGACGCGCTCAAGGAGGGCGGCTACCGCACGGACCGCCTGGAGCAGCACATCACGCAGATCAACAGCGGTGTCTACATCAAGGAGATGTCCGGCGGCGCCCTCGCCACCGGCACTCACGGCCAGGCCACCCACATGGACAAGACCTCCGCGTGAGCGGACCCCGGCCCCCTTCTTGCTTCATTGCCCCTTACGGGAGGAACCTCATGAGCAGTGACGACCAGCCCGCGGGCGGCGGCGCGAGCGTCCACATCGGCGCCGTCCACGGCGGCTCCCTGGCCTTCGGCGACCACGGCAAGGCCGAGTCCACCAACTACACGACGGTGGTCTCCGACCGGGCGCGCGGCGACCTCCTGACCGCCGTCCGCACGCTCCGCCGGGAGCTGGGCGAGGGCGCGCGCACGCCCGAGGACGACGAGATCGCGGCCCGCCTCGACGACATCGAGGGCGAGCTGAGCCGCGCAGGACGCGCGGAGCGAGGCGTCCTCGTCCGCCTTCGCGACCGCCTCACGGAGTACGCGCCCGCCGCCACGACGGCCGCGTCCGTGACGGCCTTCCTCCAGGCCGTCGCCGGCGTCCTGGGCTGACCGTGCGGATCTACGATAAGGACCGGCAGGAGTGGGTCGGCCCCGAACAGGAGCGGGCGATCGCGGCGCTCCACGACCGGGACGCCGGGCGGCAGCGCACCGCCCTGCGCGGCGCGGTCGCGGTGCTCGCGGTGTGCGGCCTCGCCTTCGGCACCTGGGCCCTCGGCTGGAAGGACGAGCCGAAGCCGACGGCGTACCTGACGCAGCCCCAGCCCCGACCCGAGCCGGGCACCGGCACGGACGGCTCCGGAGGCGACTCGGACACGACCGGCACGGAGGACGCCGCGCAGCCCTCCCCGGACGGCGGCCCGCCGTCCGGCTACGAATCCGTCGACGACGACGAGGGCTTCAGGACCGCGGTGCCCGAGGGCTGGCGCCGCAGCGGGCAGCAGGCCCAGAGCGGCACGTCCATGGACATCGTCAACTACCGCAGCGACGACGGCAGTCGGCGGCTCCAGGTGTACGAGGTGAGCGAGCCGTCCCCGATGGCCTCGTTGCAGGTGTACCTCGACGACACGCAGGTCCCGAAGTCCAGCGGCTTCGAGCAGCTCTCCCTCACCAGCCCGGACGCCCCCCGCCCCGCCGCCCGCCTCACCTACCGCACCGACAAGATCACGGACGAGCCGGACATCGGCACCTGGTACGTGATCGACCACCGCTTCGAGGCGGAGGACGGCAAGATCTACGCCCTCGCCGCGTACGGGGCTGAGGCGGACGGCACCCAGGACGAGAAGGAGTTGGTCGCGACCGCCCTGAAGTGGTTCTGCCCACCGCTCACTTACTGCCCGCAGCCGGACGGGAGCTAGCGGGAGCTAGACCGGGATCTTCTCGCCGCCCCGGTCCCGCCCGGAGAAGCCCGCCCACACCACCGCCGCCGCGACGATCACCACGATCCCGACCACGCGCAGCGCCGCCGCCATCCCGGATGTGAAGTCCGCGGCGCCGCCCGCGTGGCCCGTGCCGGTGTGGTCGGCGAGCACCGTGCCGGTGACGGCGACACCGAGGGCGGCGCCGATCTCCCGTGCGGAGGTGCCGAGCCCGGAGCCGAGGCCCGCCTGGCGCGGAGGCAGCGCGGAGACCACGCTCATCGTCAGGGCGGGCATGCACAGCCCCGTACCGGCGGAGATGACGAGCAGCCAGCAGGCGTACACCGCGTACGGAGTGCCCGCGCCGACCGTCGAGGTGGCGAGCAGCCCCGCCCCGACGAGCAGCAGACCGCCGCCCGCCACGGGCCTCGGCGACGCGGCCCAGCGCGCCGCGAACCGGGGCACGAGGGCCATGCCCACGGTGAGCGGCAGGATGGCGAATCCGGCGCGCGCCGCCCCGTACCCCTGCACGTACTGCAAGTACTGGGAGTTGACGTAGAACAGGGCGAACAGGCCGAAGAACCCGGCCGCCGTGCCGAGGGTCGCCGCGCGCAGCCGCGCGGAGCGGAAGACCCGCGGGTCGACCAGCGGGGCGGGGGAGCGCAGCGCGTGGGCCGTGAACAGGGCGAGCAGCACGGCTCCAGCCGCGAAGGCCCCCAGGATCCTCGCGGAGGCCCACCCGTGCATCGGGCTCTCGATGATGCCGAAGAGGACGGCGACCAGGCCCGCCGTGAGCAGCAGCGTGCCCACGGGGTCGAGGGCCGGGGCGGCCGGGGTGCCCGCCGAGTGGTCCGTGCGGGGCACCGCGCGGGCCGCGGCGAGGGCGAGGACCGCGGCGAGCGGCACCATCACCCAGAACAGCGCGCGCCACGACAGGTACTCGCCGACCAGACCGCCCCCGGCGTTCCCGGCGAAGCCGCCGAGGCCGACCGCGAGGGTCCAGGAGGCGAGGGCGCGCGGCCGCTGCTCGGGCGGCGCCACCCGCATCAGGATCGACATGGTCGCGGGCATGATCAGCGCGGCGCCGGCACCGGAGACGCCGCGGCCCGCGATGAGCAGGGCCGCTGAACCGGCGAGCGCGCTCACCGCGGCGCCCGCGGCGAACAGGCCGATCCCCGCGAGCAGTGCGCCCTTGCGGCCGTAGCGGTCGCCGAGCGCGCCCGCCGGTATGAGCAGACCCGCGAAGACGATGACGTAGGCGTCGACGGTCCACAGGAGTTCGCTGGCGGAGAGGTCGAGACCGGACGCGCTGAGCTGCGGGAGCAGCAGATTGATGGCGGCGACCATGCCCTGGGCGACGAGGACGCAGGCGCACAGGACGAGGAGAGCGGAGCGCTTGAGAGGGCCCGGGGGTCGCGGGGCTCCCGGGGCTCCCGGGTCCCCGGGGGAGGGCGGTGTGGCGGCGCGGCGGGTGGACGGAGAGTGGGCAGGCGCGGGCAAGGCTCCTCCTCGGGGAGCGGCGTGGTGGGGATGGAGCCACCGTAGGCTCGCCGCATACCTGCTTTCCAGTGCAACTTGTGCAAGGGATGATTGCGTGTGACGCAAGGAGAAGTACGACCTGATGAGGGCATGGACGGCCCCTACGGGGGCGATGCGGGCGTGGACGGCCCCTATGGGGGCGGTGCGGGCGTCGACGGCGCGGACCGCGTGGACCGCGCCTACGGGGACGTGAGCGGCGTCGATCTCAATCTGCTGCTCGCCCTCGACGTGCTGCTCGACGAGCGCAGCGTGCGCGGTGCCGCTGCCCGGCTGCATCTGTCGGAGCCCGCGACGAGCCGCACCCTCGGCCGGGTCCGCAAGGCACTCGGCGACCCCGTCCTGGTGCGCGCGGGCCGTCAGATGGTGCCCACGCCGTACGCGCTCGCCGTACAGGCGGAGGTGAGCGCGGTCGTCGAGCGGGCGCGGGCCGTGTTCGCGGGCCCCGGCGCGCAGGACCTGCGGGCGCTCTCGCGCACCCTCACCGTGGTCGGCCAGGACGCGTTCGCCGCGGCGTGGGCGCCCCGACTGTTCGCCCGCGCGGCGGCCCAGGCCCCGGGGGTGCGCCTCCGCTTCCTGCCGGAGAGCCATCTGTCCGCGCCCGTGCTCCGCGACGGCACCGCCGACCTGGAGGTCGGCGTGATCGACACGGTCGCGCCCGAGGTACGGGTCGAGCACCTCCGCGACGACGTGATGATGGGGGTCGTACGCCCCGGGCATCCGCTCCTGGACGCCGAGGTGACACCGGAGCGGTTCGCCGCCGGTGACCACCTGGCCGTGTCCCGGAAGGGGCGGATGAGCGGACCCGTGGACGCGGCCCTCGCGGAACTCGGCCTGCGCCGCAAGGTCGTGGGGAACGTGGGGACGTACCCCGCCTCCCTCTTCATCCTGCTCCACACCGACCTCGTCGGTCTCTCCATGTCCTGGGCCCGCCCCCTGACCGACACCCTCGGCCTGGTCACCTTCCCGCTGCCCCTGGAACTGCCGCCGCTCACCCTCGGCATGGCCTGGCACCCCCGCAACGACGCGGACCCGGCGCACGCGTGGCTGCGGGGGTGCGTGCGGGAACTGCTGCCCAGGCCGGGAGGTGACACGTATCCACGAGGCGAGTGACACACCGCACTTCCGGCCGTCGAATGTGCATGCTTTCCCCGGAGAGGGGCAGGTGCTCCCGGCTACCACGAGTGATCAGGTGGGGCAAAAGGCAGCGAATGCCGAAGAATGCCAGGAACGGAAGGCAGCAGGGACGTGTCCGCACAACAGACCATCCACGTGGCGGGAGAGTGGCTGAGCGCCGCTTCCGGCGCCACCCGCGAGATCATCGACCCCGCGGATGCCAAGCCGTTCGCGGTCATCGCCGAAGGCGGCACGGACGACGCCGACGCGGCGATCGCCGCCGCGCGCCGCGCCTTCGACGAGGGCCCCTGGCCGGGCACGCCGGTCGCCGAGCGTGCCGCGCTGCTGCGCCGCGTCGCCGACCTGCTCGTCCGCGACCGCGAGAAGATCGGCCTCCTGGAGAGCCGGGACGCGGGCAAGACCGTCGAGGAGGGCCGCGTCGACGTCGACTGCGTGGCCGACGCCTTCCGGTACTTCGCCGACCTCGTGATCGGCGAGGGCGCGGGACGTGTCGTCGACGCCGGGTCCGACGACATCCACAGCGTCGTCGTGCACGAGCCCATCGGCGTCTGCACGATGATCACTCCCTGGAACTACCCGCTGCTCCAGGCCAGCTGGAAGATCGCGCCCGCCCTCGCGGCCGGCAACACCTTCGTCATCAAGCCGAGCGAGATCACGCCCCTGACGACGGTCGCCCTGATCGAGCTGCTCGTCGAGGCCGGACTGCCCGAGGGTGTCGCCAACATCGTCACGGGCCCCGGCCACACGGTCGGCGCCCGCCTCGCCGACCACCCCGGCGTCGACCTCGTCTCCTTCACGGGCGGGCTCGTCTCCGGCACCAAGGTCGCCCAGGCCGCCGCCCTCGGCGTGAAGAAGGTCGCCCTGGAACTCGGCGGCAAGAACCCGAACGTCGTCTTCGCGGACGCCTGCGCCACCGACGAGGGCTTCGACACCGCCGTCGACCAGGCACTGAACGCCGCCTTCATCCACAGCGGACAGGTCTGCTCCGCCGGTGGCCGCCTCATCGTCGAGGAGTCGGTGCGTGAGCGCTTCGTCGCCGAGCTGGTCCGGCGCGCCGAGCGGATCCGCCTCGGCCGCGGCACCGAGGACGGCGTCGAGTGCGGCCCGCTCGTGTCGGAGGAGCAGCGCGAGAAGACCGAGGGATACGTCGCCTCCGCGCTGGCGGAGGGCGCCGTGCTGCGGTGCGGCGGCAAGCGGCCCGAGCCCACCGACGCGCGCCCCGCCACCGGCTACTTCTACGAGCCGACGGTCCTCGACCAGTGCCACCGCGGGATGAGGGTCGTCCGCGAGGAGGTCTTCGGTCCTGTTCTGACCGTGGAGACCTTCCGCACCGAGGACGAGGCCGTCGCCCTCGCCAACGACACCGAGTACGGGCTCGCGGGCGCCGTGTGGACCGCCGACTCCGGCCGCGGCCGCCGCATGGCCCGCCGGCTGCGCCACGGCACCGTCTGGATCAACGACTTCCACCCCTACCTGCCGCAGGCCGAGTGGGGCGGCTTCGGCAAGAGCGGCGTCGGCCGCGAGCTGGGCCCCGCGGGGCTCGCCGAGTACCGCGAGGCCAAGCACATCTACCAGAACCTGGCGCCGCAGCCGGTCCGCTGGTTCGCCGGCTGACCACCGGAACCACGCAACGAGACGCGCGGGGCGGGACACACCGCCCCGCGCGCGCCACGTTCCGAGCACCCCCCCCGCGCACTCCCGCACCCCCGCTCATTACGCGCGAGCACCTTGCACGACCTCGCAGGAAGAGGAGCACCCACGCATGTCTGACCAGACCGAGTTCGACTACGTCATCGTCGGCGGCGGCACCGCAGGATCGGTGATCGCGTCCCGCCTCACCGAGAACCCGGACGTCTCCGTCGCCGTCATCGAGGGCGGCCCCAGCGACATCGACCGGGACGACGTCCTGACGCTGCGCCGCTGGCTCGGCCTCCTCGGCGGCGAACTCGACTACGGCTACACCACCACCGAGCAGCCGCGCGGCAACTCGCACATCCTGCACAGCCGCGCCAAGGTCCTCGGCGGCTGCTCCTCGCACAACACGCTGATCTCCTTCAAGCCGCTGCCGTCCGACTGGGACGAGTGGGAGGAGGCAGGTGCCACCGGCTGGAACGCCGCGTCCATGGACCCCTACTTCGGCAAGCTGCGCAACAACGTCGTGCGCGTCGCGAAGAAGGACCAGAACCAGATCGCCACCGACTGGGTCGAGGCCGTCAAGTCCGCCCTGGACGTCCCCGAGGTCGTCGGCTTCAACGACCGGCCCTTCGAGGAGGGCGTCGGCTTCTTCGACCTGGCGTACCACCCGGAGAACAACAAGCGTTCCTCCGCGTCCGTCGCCTATCTGCACCCCCACATGGAAGCCGGTGACCGCCCCAACCTCCACCTCTTCCTGGAGACGTGGGCGTACAGGCTCCAGTTCGAGGGCAAGACCGCGCGCGGCGTCCACGTCCGCGCCAAGGACGGCGCGGAGCGGCTGCTGACCGCCCGCCGCGAGGTGCTCGTCTGCGCGGGCGCCGTCGACACGCCCCGCCTCCTGATGCACTCCGGCGTCGGCCCGGCGGGGGACCTCGAAGCCCTCGGCATCCCGGTCGTGCAGGACCTGCCGGGCGTCGGCGAGAACCTCATCGACCACCCCGAGTCGGTCATCGTCTGGGAGACGAACGGGCCGATCCCCGGCAACTCCGCGATGGACTCCGACGCGGGCCTCTTCGTGAAGCGGGACCCCGGCCACAAGGGCCCGGACCTGATGTTCCACTTCTACCAGATCCCCTTCACCGACAACCCGGAGCGGCTCGGCTACGAACGCCCCGAGCACGGTGTGTCGATGACGCCGAACATCCCCAAGTCCCGTGCCCGCGGCCGCCTCTACCTCACCTCCGCGGACCCCGAGGTCAAGCCCGCCATCGACTTCAGGTACTTCGAGGACGAAGGCGACTACGACGGGCGGACGCTCGTCGACGGCATCAAGCTGGCCCGCAAGGTCGCCGAGGCCGAGCCGTTCAGGAAGTGGCTCAAGCGCGAGGTGTTCCCCGGCCCGGAGGTCACCGACGACGCCGAGATCGGCGAACTGGTCCGCAAGGCCGCGCACACCGTCTACCACCCCGCGGGAACCTGCCGAATGGGTGCTTCCGGTGATGGACTCGCGGTGGTCGACCCCGAGTTGAGGATCCGGGGCCTGGAAGGAATCCGTATCGCGGACGCATCCGTCTTCCCGACGATGCCCGCCGTGAACCCGATGATCGGAGTGCTCATGGTCGGGGAGAAATGTGCCGAGATGCTTGGGGGTGACGGCCGATGAGCGCAGCCGTGGTGACGACGGAGGACAAGAGCGGGACGACCGGCGAGGGCCCCGTCTTCGCGGTGTCGAACCTCTGGAAGGTCTTCGGCCCCAAAGCTGATCGAATACCGGGCGACAGCGAGCTGACCGCCCTCGACCCGGCCGAGCTGCGCGAGCGCACCGGCTGCACCGCCGCCGTGCGGGATGTCTCCTTCGAGGTGAACAAGGGCGAGGTCTTCGTCGTCATGGGCCTGTCGGGCTCCGGCAAGTCCACGCTCGTACGCTGTCTGACCCGGCTGATCGAGCCGACCTCGGGCAGCCTCGCCATCGACGGTGAGGACGTCCTCGCCATGGACAAGGCCCGCCTGCGCGAACTGCGCAGGCACCGCGCCGCCATGGTCTTCCAGCACTTCGGCCTCCTGCCGCACCGCTCGGTCCTCGACAACGTCGCGTACGGCCTGGAGATCCAGGGCGTCGGCAGGGCCGAGCGCCGCGCCAAGGCCCTCGCAGTGGTCGAGAAGGTCGGCCTCGAAGGCCTGGAGCAGCGCAGGCCGGGCCAGCTCTCCGGTGGCCAGCAGCAGCGCGTCGGCCTGGCCCGCGCCCTCGCCGTCGATCCCGAAGTCCTCCTGTTCGACGAGCCGTTCAGCGCCCTCGACCCGCTGATCCGCCGCGACATGCAGGAGGAAGTCGTCCGGCTGCACCGTGAGGAGGGCCGCACGATGGTCTTCATCACCCACGACCTCAGCGAGGCCCTCAAGCTCGGCGACCGCATCGCCCTGATGCGCGACGGCCGTGTCGTCCAGCTCGGCACCCCCGAGGAGATCGTCGGCTCCCCGGCCGACGACTACGTCCGTGACTTCGTCCGCGACGTGGCCCGCGCCGACGTGATGAGCGTCCGCAGCGCGATGCGCCCCGTGGGCGAGGGCGAGGACACCCCGGGCGCCGCCCTCGCGCCCGACGCCAAGGTCGCCGAGGCCATCGAGGCCGTCGCCCGCTCCGGCTACCCGGTGCGCGTCATGGACGGCAAGCGCTGCCTGGGCGTGGTGGACCACGCGGGGCTGCTCGCGGTGGTCGCGGGCACGGACCCCGCAAGGCCCGCGTCCGCGCCGGGCGAGGTGGTCGCCTGATGGCCACCGCCACCGCTTCCACGCCCGCACGAGATACGGGAATCGGCGCGCTCCTGCGCCACCGCGCCGTCGGCAAGCTCCTGCTGCTCGCCGTCGCCGCGGCGGTCCTCGTGCCGATCGTCGACGCCAGGTGGGCCTCCGGCGCCTGGCCGGACGCCCTCACCGTCGACCTGACCGAGCCGCTGGGGAAGACCACCGACTGGATCATCGACAACCGCGACAGCCACTGGCTGTTCACCCACTTCCTCGGGCACGTCTCCAACGCCATCGTGCTGTCCGTGCGCGGCGTCTACCTCGTGCTGCTCGCCGCGGGCTGGGCCGGGGTGACCGTCGGCGCCGGCCTCGTCGCCTGGCGCGTCGCGGGTGTGCGGCTCGCGGTCCTCGCGTCGTCCGCGTTCGCCGTCTGCGGTCTGCTCGGCATGTGGGTGCCGACCATGCAGACGCTCGCCCTGATGATCGTGGCGGTCCTCGCCTCGGTCGTGATCGGCCTGCTCCTCGGCCTCGCGGGCGGCCTCAACGACCGGATCTTCCGCATCCTGCGCCCGGTCCTCGACACCATGCAGGTGCTGCCCGCGTACGCGTATCTGCTGCCGTTCGCCCTCGTCTTCGGCATGGGCGTGCCCGCGGCCATCATCGCGACGGTGGTGTACGCGGCTCCGCCCATGGCCCGGCTCACCGCGCTCGGCCTGCGCGGCGCCGACGGCGGCGTGATGGAGGCGGTGACCTCGCTGGGCGCGACCGGACGCCAGCGCCTGCTGTCCGCGCGTCTGCCCCTCGCGCTCAAGGAACTCCTGCTCGGCGTCAACCAGACCATCATGATGGCCCTTTCCATGGCCGTCATCGCCTCCGTCATCGGCGCGGGCGGCCTCGGCGACCGCGTCTACCAGGCCCTGTCCACCGTCGACGTGGGCCAGGCGCTCGCCGCCGGTATCCCCATCGTGCTGCTCGCCGTGGTCCTCGACCGTGTCACCGGTGCCGCCGGTGAGCGCGCCGGCGCCCCCGCGGACGACCGCTCGCCGCTGCGCGGCCGGCGCGGCTGGTCCTTCGCCGCCGCGGTGACCGTCGTGGCCGCGCTCGCCGCCCGCTTCGCGGACCGTGTGGACTGGCCGGTCGACTGGGTCGTCGACATCGCCCCGTCCGTCAACACCGCCAAGGAGTGGATGGTCGACCACATCTACACCGGTGTGCCCGTCGTCGGCGGCACCGCCGACTGGGCGGCGAACTTCACCACGTGGGTCCTCAACCCGGTCCGCGACGGCCTCCAGGGCCTGCCCTGGTGGTCGGTCCTCCTCGTCGTCGCCGCGCTCGCCTGGGTGATCGGCACCTGGCAGACCGCGCTGACCGCCGTCGCGGCGATGGCCGCCATCGGTGTCCTCGGGGTGTGGAACAAGTCCCTCGACACGCTCGCGCAGGTCCTCGCCGGTGTCGCCGTGACGCTGGTGCTCGGCTTCGCGATCGGTGTCGCCGCGTCCCGCAGCAAGCGCCTCGAACGCCTGCTCCGCCCGGTGCTCGACGTCTTCCAGACGATGCCGCAGTTCGTGTACCTGATCCCGGTCGTCGCCCTCTTCGGCATCGGCCGTGCCCCCGCGGTCGCCGCGGCCGTCGTCTACGCGCTGCCCGCCGTCGTCCGCATCACCACGCAGGGCCTGCGCCAGGTCGACGCCGCCGCGATGGAGTCCTCGCGCTCGCTCGGCGCGACCAGCTGGCAGCAGCTGCGCCAGGTCCAGCTGCCCCTCGCCCGGCCCGCCCTGATGCTCGCCCTCAACCAGGGCGTCGTCCTGGTCCTCGCCGTCGTCGTCATCGGCGGTCTCGTCGGCGGTGGCGCGCTCGGCTACGACGTCGTGTTCGGCATCGCGCAGGGCGACCTGGCGACGGGCCTGGTGGCCGGTGTCGCGATCGTCTGCCTCGGCCTGATGCTGGACCGCGTCACGCAGCCCACGGCGCGCCGCGCGAAGAAGGGAGCCTGACATGCGAGCCCGCACCCGTGTCACGAGTGCCGTCACGGCCGGCGTCGCGCTCCTCGCGCTCTCCGGCTGCGGCGCCGCCGACATGACCAAGCAGGCGTCGCCGTACGCGAACGCCGCCGGAGCCAGGACCGTGACCCTCTCGGTCCAGTCCTGGGTGGGCGCGCAGGCGGACGTCGCCGTCGCCGAGTACCTGCTCAAGAACGAGCTGGGCTACCGCGTCGACAAGGTCCAGATCGACGAGGTGCCCGCCTGGGACGCCCTCAGCCAGGGCCGCGTCGACGCGATCATGGAGGACTGGGGCCACCCCGAGCAGGAGCAGCGGTACGTCAAGGACAAGAAGACGATCGTCCCCGGCGGCGACGTCGGCGTGACCGGGCACATCGGCTGGTACGTCCCCACGTACTTCGCCGAGAAGCACCCGGACGTCACGGACTGGAGGAACCTCAACAAGTACGCCGACCGGTTCCGCACCTCCGAGAGCGGCAGCAAGGGCCAGCTCATGGACGGCTCCCCGTCGTACGTGACCAACGACAAGGCGCTGGTCGCGAACCTGGACCTGGACTACGAGGTCGTCTTCGCCGGTTCCGAGGCCGCCCAGATCACCCAGATCGAACAGTTCGCCAAGCAGAAGAAGCCCTTCCTCACCTACTGGTACAAGCCCCAGTGGCTGTTCGAGAAGGTCCCCATGACGGAGGTGAAGCTCCCCGCCTACAAGGAGGGCTGCGACGCCGACCCTGCCAAGATCAAGTGTGCCTATCCGCACACGCCGCTCCAGAAGTACTTCAACGCCGACTTCGCGAAGAACGGCGGGAAGGCCGCGGAGTTCCTCCGGAAGTTCAGGTGGTCCGAGGCCGACCAGAACGAGGTCTCGCTCATGATCGCCGACAAGAAGATGTCGCCGGACGACGCGGCGAAGAAGTGGATCGACTCGAACGAGTCGAAGTGGAGGGCGTGGCTGCCCGAGTAGCAGCCCCCGTCGGCGCTGCGCGCCTCGTCCTCGAACGCCGGACGGGCTGAGAATTCAGTCCCTCCGGCGTTCGAGGAGCGGAGCCCCGGGTCCTACCTCAGCCCCTCCGCGATCCCCTTCAGCGCCGCCATCGCCCGATGGTGCAGCCCAGGGCCGAAAGTGACCCGTGACGCCCCCAGTTCCCCGAGCTCCTCGGGCGACGGCCCGTCCGGCAGATGCACCACGTTGAGGGGCGCGTCGATCGCGTCCCGCAGCGCGGGGATCACGTCGACCGGCGCCAGGATGACGTACACGCAGTCCGCCCCGGCCGCGAGATAGAGCCGGGCCCGCCGCACGGTCTCGTCCAGGTCCGCCACCCCGCGCACATACGTGTCGACGCGCGCGTTGACGAACAGCTCACCCCCGGCGACCTCCCGCACCGCGGCGAGGAAGTCGGCCTGCTCCCGGGCGTCCTTGAGGTTCCCCACGGATGTGCCCTCGCGCCCCCAGGAGTCCTCCAGGTTGCACCCGACGACCCCGGCGTCGAGCAGCCGCCCCACCAGCTGCCGCGCCGGAAGCCCGTACCCGTCCTCGACGTCCGCGCTGACCGGCACCGACACGGCCCGCGCGATCCGCCCCACGGCCTCGAACATCTCCCGGGGCGGCACGGACCCGTCGGCGTACCCGAGACAGGCGGCGACGCCCGCGCTCGGCGTGGCCAGCGCGGGGAACCCGGCCTCCTCGAAGACGCGGGCGCTGGACGCGTCCCACGGTCCGGGCAGGACGAGCGGATCGCCGGGCGCCCGGTCCCGGTGCAGCGCGCCGAACGCCGCGGCCGTGCCGGTCACTCGGCGGGCCGGTGCGCGGTCGAGCCCGGCGTGTAGTGGCCCGGCACCATGCGGGAGGTCACCGCGAACCGGTTCCAGCCGTTGATGAGGGTGATCGCCGCGATCAGGTGCGCCAGCTCGGTGTCGTCGAAGTGCTTCGCGGCCCGCTCGTACACGTCGTCGGGCACGAAGCCGTCGGTGAGGACGGTGACGGCCTCGGTCAGCTCGATGGCCGCGATCTCCTTGGCCGTGTAGAAGTGCTTGGACTCCTCCCAGGCGCTGAGCTGCACGATCCGCTCGACGCTCTCGCCCGCCGCGAGGGCGTCCTTGGAGTGCATGTCGATGCAGAACGCGCAGTGGTTGATCTGCGAGGCCCGCAGCTGCACCAGTTCGAAGACGACCGGGTCGACGCCCTTCTTCGCGGCGGTGGCGAGCCGGATCATGGCCTTGTACGCCTCCGGGGCGTGCCGGGCGATGTCGAGACGGGGCTGGTGCTCGGGAAGGCGCTCGTCGTCGCGGACCGTGCCGCTCCCGGTGCCGCTCCCTGTGCCGCGCACAGTGCTTTCGGTGCCGCTGTCGGTGTTCGTCATGCGTACGACGCTACGACCCGATTAGCCCAGGGGTATGGTCCATTCCCATGGAGGATTCCTGGGCCACTCTGGGTGTGGACCTGCACCTGGAGACCCCGGCCGCGGCGGCTTCCGGCGGCCCGCGTTCCGGTGGCCCGCGTTCCGGTGTCCGCAAGGGCCTCACCGACGCCCTGCGCGAGGCGGTGCGCGGGGGCCGCCTCGCTCCCGGCATCCGGCTGCCGTCGTCCCGCACCCTCGCCAAGGACCTCGGCGTCGCGCGCAACACCGTCGCCGACGCGTACGCGGACCTGGTCGCCGAGGGCTGGCTGACGGCGCGGCAGGGCTCCGGCACGCGGGTCGCCGAGCGTGCCGTGCCGGGTCCGGTGGCGCCCGCGCGCCCGCGCCGGACGGGCGGGGCACCGGCGTACGACCTGATGGCGGGCACCCCGGACGTGGCGTCGTTCCCGCGTGCGGAGTGGCTGAGGTCGGCCCGGCGCGCGCTCGCCGCCGCGCCCGCCGACGCCCTCGGCTACGGCGACCCGCGGGGCCGCGTCGAGCTGCGCACCGCGCTCGCCGCGTACCTCGCGCGCGCCCGCGGCGTCCACGCCGACCCCGACCGGATCGTCGTCGTGCCCGGCATCGCCCACGGCCTGAGCCTCCTCGGCACCCTCCTGCACGAGCAGGGCCTCGGGCGGATCGCCGTGGAGTCGTACGGCCTCGATCTGCACTGGGAGCGCCTGGCCCGCGCGGGCCTGCGCACCGTTCCGCTCGCCGTCGACGACTGCGGTGCCCGCACGGACGGCCTCACCGGCCACGGGGCGGCCCTGCTGACTCCCGCGCACCAGTTCCCCCTGGGGGTGCCGCTGCACCCCGACCGGCGGGCGGCGGCCGTCGACTGGGCGCGCCGTGCGGGCGGTCTGATCCTGGAGGACGACTACGACGGGGAGTTCCGGTACGACCGGCAGCCGGTCGGCGCGCTCCAGGGCCTCGACCCCGACCGGGTGATCTACCTGGGCACGGCCAGCAAGTCCCTGGCGCCCGGCCTGCGGCTCGCCTGGATGGTGCTGCCCGCCGCCCTGGCCCTCGATGCCGCCGAGCTCAAGGACGCCCTCGGGGCGGCCAGCAGCGCGCTCGACCAGGTGACGCTCGCGGAGTTCATGACGTCCGGCGCGTACGACCGTCATGTCCGGGCCGCCCGGCTGCGCTACCGGCGGCGGCGCGACCAGCTCGTCGCCGCCCTCGCCGAGCGAGCGCCCGAGGTCCGCGTCACCGGCATCGCGGCCGGGCTGCACGCCGTCCTCGGGCTCCCGCCCGGCAGCGAGCAGACGGTGGTCCAGGCCGCCCACTGGCAGCGCCTGGCCCTCCAGGGAGTGTCCCGCTTCCGGCATCCCGGGGCGACGGACCCGCTTCTGGACGCGCTGGTGGTCGGTTACGGCACGCCGTCGGACCATATGTGGGGGGCGGCGCTGGAGGCTTTGTGCAGGGCGCTGCCTTGAGGGTTCGGTCCGCGGTATCCAGCCCGCCCTCGCAATACCCAGCCCGCCCCGGCGAAGTTTTCAGCCCGTCCGGCGTTTGAGGACGAGGCGCGAAGCGCCGACAGGCCCTAGGGGCGCCCCTGCGAGGCCAGCCACTCCTCGAACGAGGTGGGCATGATCCGGGCGCCCGCGCCAGGAAGAAGGACGGGACCCGCCATCGAGGTCCCGAAGATCCCCTCCCAGGTGGGCACCAGCTCGACCTCCCCCTCCCTGCCCTGCGCGAGGAGCGTGCGACGCGCCATGTCGACGAGGTCCTGCGGACCTGGCCCGGCGACGTCGGCGTACCGCCCCTGCGGGTCGCCCACGGCGACCTCCGCCAGGACGGCGGCGACGTCCTCGGGCGCGACGGGCTGCACGAGCAGCGGCGCGATCGTGGCCCGCCCGTTCCGCTCGGTCCAGCCCGTCACCATCGCGGCGAAGTCGTGGAACTGCGTGGCCGGGACGATGCTCCACGGCACGGGGCCCTCGCCGACGAGGCGTTCCTGCTCGCGTTTGCCCGCGTAGTGGGCGTTGCCGTCGACGCGGTGGATTCCGACGATGGAAAGCAGGACGTGGTGGCGGACCCCGGCCCGTGCGCCGGCGGCCAGCAGGTTCCGGGTGGTCGTACCGAAGTACGCCACCGTCTCCTTCGGGTCGGTGGCCTTGCAGTTGGTGCTGTCGACGACCGCGTCGACCCCGGTCAGCGCCGCGTCGAGGCCCTCGCCGGTCATGAGGTCCACGCCGAGCGAGCGGCTGACGCGGACGGTCTCGTGTCCGTCCTTCTCGAGCGCGGCGACGGTACGGGCTCCGATGTTGCCGGTGGCCCCGGCGACGGCGATGCGCATGGCGATGCCTCTTCTCTCGACGTGTGCTGAACGCCAAGGACGCTATCTCGGACTAAATAGATCCGCAATATCCAAGATAAGCTGATGGCATGAAACTGCCTGTGAGCACGGAGTGGGTACTGCACTGCGCCACGTCGCTGGCCCAGTTGGAGCCCGGGGCCACCGCGTCCGCCGCGCAGCTCGCGCGGTACTACGACCTGCCGCAGGCGTATCTCGCGAAGCAGCTCCAGCCGCTGGTGAAGGCGGGCGTCCTCGCCGCGACGACCGGCCCACGGGGTGGTTTCCGCCTCGCCCGGCAGGCGGCCGAGATCACGATGCTCGATGTCGTCGAGGCCGTGGACGGTGCGTCGTCCCCGTACGAGTGCCGCGAGATCCGGCAGCAGGGGCGCGGGGCGCTCCCCCCTGAGGAGTGCCGGACGCCCTGCCTCATCGCCGCGAAGATGGCCGACGCGCACGCGGCCTGGCGCGGCAGTCTGGGGGGCGTGTCGCTGGCCGACCTGCTGGGTGAACTGCCGTCGTGGGTGCCCCGGCGGACCCGGCAACGCCTGACGGGAACCGGCTGATCGGTTGCGGCTGCGGCGCCTTCAGGCCCTCCCGGCCTCCGGGGCCTCCCGCCGAGCCGAGTGCGCAAAGCGTCCCAAGAGTCACGAAGCGGCCTTGGGGGAGGGGGTGCGAGGGAGACCGGCGGGGCCGCCCCTAAGGTGGGTCGCTGATCGCGTACGTACAAGTACGTGGCCGACGAGCGCGTGGCCGACGAGTACGTGGCCGACGTACGACACGGGGGAGTGTCACCAGGCATGGCAGAGGGACAGGCAGAGGTACAAGCAGAGGTACAAGCAGAGGTACAAGCAGAGGTACAGGCAGGGGCACGGAAGGACCCGGTGCCGGTGCGTCGGCGGCGGGTGCGGTCCAGCACCGTCGTCCTCGGATCCATGGGCGTGCTCGCGGCGGCCCTCACGTCCTGCGGCTCCGAGCCCGACAAGCGCTGTGTCGACCGGGACAGTTACGACGTGCTGACCGGCTACAAGATCGTGAACGGCAAGCTGTGCGGGACCGGTGGCTCCTCGTCCACGTCCCGCAAGGGCGGCGGTCACGGCACCGGCAGCACAGGCAGCACCGGCACTTCCGGCGGGCGGGTCGACGCCGCCTGGTACTACGACCCCGACGTCTCCGGCCGCTACGCCGACGACGGCACCTTCAGCCGCAGCGAAGCCGTGGACCGCGACGGCTTCGGCTGCTCGGGCTCCGGCGGCGGCTGACCGGCCCGGTACGGAAGAGCGCGCCATGGAACGCCGCACCACCACCCCGCGCCCCGGCTGGCAGCAGACGGTCGAGGAGCAGGGCCTCATCTACCCGCTGACCCGCCACCCCGACGGCGAACTGCGCCCGTACTGGGACGAGTCCGCGTACTACGTCTTCTCCCTGCCCGAGGTCGAGGCCCTGGAGGAGGTCGTCGAGGAGCTCCACACCATGTGCCTGGCCGCGGCGGCGCACATCGTCGAGCACGACCGCCTCGCCGACCTCGGCATCACGGAACCGCACCTCGCTTCCCTGGTGACGGAGGCGTGGCGCCGCAGGGACGAACTCCCCTCCCTGTACGGCCGGTTCGACCTGCGGTACGACGGCAGCGGGGCGCCCGCCAAGCTCCTCGAATACAACGCCGACACCCCGACCTCCCTCGTGGAGGCGGCGAGCCCGCAGTGGTTCTGGATGGAGGAGCGCTTCCCGGGCGCCGACCAGTGGAACTCCCTCCACGAGCGCCTCGTCGACGCCTGGCGGAAGCAGGCCCCGCTGCTGCCGCCCGGCAGCCCCCTCTACTTCGCGCACTCCGCGGGCGACGAACTCGGCGAGGACCTGATGACGGTCGCGTATCTGCGCGAGACCGCCGACCAGGCGGGCCTCGCCACGGACGCCATCTCCGTGGAGGACATCGGCTGGGACCGCCTCTCGCGCCGCTTCGTCGACAAGAAGCTCCGCTTCATCCGCTCCTGCTTCAAGCTGTACCCCTGGGAGTGGCTGACGACGGACCGCTTCGCGCCGTACGTCCTGGAGACCCTCGACAACGGCGGCGGTACGGGGACGACGCTGTGGATCGAGCCCGCCTGGAAGATGCTGCTCTCCAACAAGGCGCTCCTCGCGGTGCTGTGGGAGCTGTACCCCGGGCACCCGAACCTCCTCGCCGCCCACCTCGACGGGCCGCGCGACCTCGCCACGACCACCGGGTACGTGGCGAAGCCGCTGCTCGGCAGGGAGGGCGCGGGCGTGACGGTCCACGAGCCGGGCCTCCCGCCCTCCGGGCCGCCCCGCCGGGAACCCTGCTGCTACCAGGAGCTGGCGCCCCTGCCCGACTTCGACGGCAACCGTGTCGTGCTCGGCGCGTGGGTCGTCGAGGACGAGGCGGCGGGGCTCGGCATCCGGGAGTCGTCGGGGCTCGTGACGGACGAGTACGCGCGGTTCCTGCCGCACGTGATCCTCTGACGCCCGGCCGCTCCTTCCGCGCGCCGCCCCCCTGGGAACCAACCACCCCCCCACACACACCCAGAACCAACCCCCCCCACACCCAGAACACAGGATCAGGAAACAGATGAGCAGCACTCAGCGCACGACCCAGTACCGTCGGCGCCTCGGCCTCGTGGCCGTCGCCGGCCTCACCGCCGTCTGTCTCGCCGCGTGCGGCAGCGGCTCCGGCAAGAAGAGCAGGTCCCACGGGTCCGGCGGAGCCGCGGGCGCGTCGGAGTCGAGCGCGGCGCCGAAGGGCCTCAAGCTCGGGCAGGCCGGCCCGGTGCAGGAGATCAGCAAGTACAAGAAGACCGGCGAGTTCTCCCTCACGCCGACGAAGGTCGCCCTCGGCAAGCCGGAGGACCTCGACGAGCTGAACGACAAGAAGAAGTACAAGGATCTGAAGGTCGCCTGGATCTACGTCAAGGCCCAGCACGTCGGCGGCTCCGCCGTGAAGGAGCCGACGGTGATGAGCGACGTGAGCGGTGAGACGTCCGCCGGCAGGCCCGCGACGAAGTTCATCCTCATCGGCGACCTCTCCAGCCGCCCCACCGACTGCGTCGGCAACGACGGCCGGAAGAGCCTGGAGGGCGACGACATCTGGAAGAAGGGCGAGACGCGCACGGTGTGCGAGCCGTACCTGATCCCGGCGGACGCGACGCTCAAGGCGGTGACGTACTCGCAGGGGTTCTACAAGGAGCCGATCAAGTGGGCGGTGCGCTAGCGCCGCCTTCAGGCCCTGCCGCCAGGCCTTGTGACCACCGCAATCCAAGCCGCGGAGCGCGAGGCCCGGCAAACAACAGGTGAGCACGAACGCACAACCAGCGGTTGTGCGGAGGGAGCTAGGCTTGCGGTGTGGATCTCAACGCCGTACGCACCTTCGTCGCCACCGCCGACACCGGGCAGTTCCAGGAGGCCGCCGTCGAACTGGGCGTCACCCAGCAGGCCGTGTCCAAGCGGGTGGCCGCACTGGAGAAGGACCTCGGGGTGCGGCTGTTCGACCGCACACCCCGGGGCGCGCGGATCACCATCGACGGGCAGGCGTTCCTGCCGCACGCCCGCGCGCTGCTCCTGGCCGAGGAGCGCGCGATGGCGTCCGTGCAGCCGGGGAGCCGGGCGCTGCGCGTCGACGTGGTGGGCCGCAGGGTCGCCACGGCCGGGCTGCTGCGGGACTTCCACCGGGCGCACCCGGAGACCGACCTTGACGTCGTGACCCTCTTCGGCGTCGACGCGGCGGTCGCCGCGCTCCAGTCGGGGGCGATCGACGCGACGTTCCGTGCGGTCACCATGCCGGGCAGTGAGCTGCCCGACGACATCGAGGCGGTACCCGTACTCGACGAGCCGATGAGCCTGTTCACCGGCCCGGCCCACGAGTTCGCGGGGGCCCGCTCGATCACCCCGGCGCAGCTCGCCGGGCACCGGATCTGGATGCCGGGCAACACGTCCGGGACGGAGTGGGCGGCGTACTACGACGAGTTCGCCGCCGTGTTCGGCTTCACCGTCGACGTCGTCGGCCCGAGCCCGCACTTCGGCATCGAGTCGCTGCTCGACACGATCGCGGACTCGGCGACCCTGTCCACGTTCCTGAGCGACCGCACCCCACTGGTGTGGCCCGCGGGCCATGACCTGCGCCTGATCCCCCTACGGAACCCGACGCCCGTCTACCCGCACTGTCTGCTCTGGCACAAGGACAACGCGCACCCCGGCGTCGCCGCGCTGCGCGAGCACCTCCTCGCCGCCCGGCGGGACCGCGCGGCCGGGGAGCCCGCGGAGACCTGGCGCCCGTCCTGGGCCACGTATCAGCCCAGGTAGCAGGCCGAGACGTAGCCGACCACACCCGTCCGCTTGTTCTGCACCAGCTGCCACGCCACCGTGTTGCTGCCGTCCGGACACTGCACGCGCGGGCCCGGGTCGGCCTGGTACCAGTACGCGCAGTCGCCCTGGTTCGCCCAGCCGACGTGGCTGCCGCCGGGGCGGTTGCGCATGTGGATGGCGGTGCCCCTGAAGTCGGTGTGGGGGCCGCCGGTCTCGCACGCGGCGAGGCGGGTGGCGGGAGCCTCGGGGGTCGTCGGGGTCGCGCTCGCGTGCCCCGCCGTGAAGGGGGTCAGGAGCAGGGCGGCACCCGCCAGGGCCGTGGCCGCAGTCGTTCGCTTCATCATGAACGCAACGGTCCCGAACGAGGCAGGGCGCCGACAAGGCGCCACGACCCGCACCTGCCTACGCGTGGGAGTGACCCACCCCGCCGCACGCCCCCTTCCGTCCACGGTCGCGCCCCCTGCCCGGGTTCAGGGCACGAGCCCGTCGAGGTCGATGTCGACGGGGAAGGGGACCGCGGTCGCCAACCGGCTCCGGTGGATGCCGGTGGCCACGTAGGCGCTGGTCATGACGTCGAGCTCGTAGGTGTGGACGGACGGGGAGCCGGCCTCGTCCTCGATGCGCCAGAAGTGCGGGATCTTGGCCTGCGCGTACTTGAAGGGCTTCAGGGACCGGTCGCGGTCGGCGGACTCCTCCGAGACGACCTCGATGACCAGGGTGACGTCCTCGGGCGCGTACCACGTGCGGTCCGGGTCGTACGGGGCGGTGGTGACCAGGATGTCCGGCTCGGGGCGGCTCTTCTTGTCGAGGCGGACGGTCATCTCCCGCTCGGCCTCCGAACCGGCGGGTGCCGCCTGCCGCAGGGCGAACGTCAGGTTCTCCACAAGCCGCGAGTGCCAGGACCGCTGCGGTGCCCTGAAGATCAGGGCTCCGTCGATGAGTTCGGTGTGCCGTGGAGCCCGGGGGAGGTGGTCGAGGTCGTCGGCTTCCCAGCCGCTCGGTCTGGGCGGAGCCATCCAGCCAGGGGGGCCGGTGGTCACGGTTCCCTCCGGGCGCGTCACTGTGCGGTGGCGGTGTGCCCCGCCCGTGCGTTCGCTTACTTCGCGTGACGGGCTATGAAGTCCGCCCAGGCGGTGGGCGTGAGGGTGAGGCGGGGGCCGTCGGGGTTCTTGGAGTCGCGGATGTGGACGGTGGAGGGGGTTGGGGCCACCTCGACGCACTCGGGACCGTCGCCCGTGCTGTGGGTGCTCTTGTGCCAGCCCACTTCCACGCACTCGGGGCCGTCGGCGGTGCTGTAACTGCTCTTGCGCCAGGCCACCTCGACGCATGACGGCCCGTCGGCCGTGCTGTAGCTGCTCTTGATCCACTCCAGCGTCATTGCTGCCCTTTCATCTTGTCGATGAGGCACTGTGACTCCTCTGGTGCGTGCGGGAAGCTATTTCACGTGTTCGAGGAAGCTGACCCAGGAGCTGGCTGTGACGGTGAGGTGGCGGGCCTCAGGGGTCTTCGAGTCGCGTATGCAGACGCTGCTGAGGGTTGTGGCGACTTCAAGGCAGGCCGGGCCGTCGTCCGTGCTGTGACTGCTCTTGCGCCAGCCCACTTCTACGCAGTCGGGACCATCGTCCGAGCTGTAACTGCTCTTGCGCCAGGCCACCTCGACGCAGTCCGCTCCGTCGGCCGTGCTGTAGCTGCTCTTGAACCACTCCGGTGTCATGCCTCTCCCCGCAGTTTGTCGATAAAAGCGAGCGACTCCCGAGGCCTGAGGGCCTGCGCCCGGATCATGCCATAGCGCACGTCGAGGATCTGGACCTCTTTCGGGTCGGAGATCACCCGGCTGGTGAGCTGGGCTTCGCTGTGCGCGACTGTGCTGCCGTCCTTCAGCTTGAACAGCTTGAACGGCCCACTCAGGCCTGCGTTCTCTTCCAGATCCAGGGGGAGGACTTGGAGATTCACATTGCGCAACCGGGCGAGCTGCAACAGGTGTTCGAGCTGTGCTTGCCTGACCATTGTGCCCCCGAGGGTGCGTCGGAGAGTCGACTCGCACTGGACGAAGCTGAATACGGGCGACGACTTCGACGCGTCGATGATCGCAGTCCGTGCCATCCGTGCTGCCAGGCGTGTGTCCAACTCGTCCTGAGAGAAGGGCGGTCGTCGACACCCAAACACCGCTGCCGCGTAGCCGGGGGTTTGCAGTAGCCCTTCGATGACGGAGTTGTTGTAGGCGCACACCTCGACGGACCTGGCTTCCAGCTTGGCCAAGTCCCGGACGCGCCGGGGGTACCGGGCCCTCTCCGCGTCAGGCTTGAACGACCGCAGCTGACCCCCCGCCCCCAACACCTCATCGGCCCGGTCCAAGAACTCAGGGCGAGGAATCCGCGCCCCGCGCTCCACCTTGTGGATCAGATTCTCCCCGTACCCCATCCGCTCACCGAACTGCACGGCCCGCAGCCCCGCCGCCTCCCGCCAGAACTTGATCTGCCGACCGATCAGCGCAGCGACCGCGCTCGACTCGTCGTCGGCGTCAACCTCCCAGCCGATGTCGTCGTCCATAGTCACGGCGGACCTCCCCAGGACACGGGTACGGCCGGTACGAGTCGGCTCAGGACCGTACAGTCACCGTACGCACAGGCATCATCACTGTTCAGGCTAAGCGCCAGCGACCACGCTGAGTCACGTGAAATCAGAAATCACCCGAACCGTGCGTTCCGCAGGAATTGAGCTGCGCTGCAGCACCCAGTTGCCCTCCACGTGGAGGGGAGCTCGCAGGGCGAGGCAGCTCGCGGTGGAACAGCTTCGTGACTGGGAGGTGCCGTGCGAGGACGCGGAGCAGATCGTCGCCGAGTTGGCGGCCAACGCCGTCGCGTACGGCAAGGTTCCCGTGCGGGACTTCCGGCTGACGCTCACCGCGAGGGTGGGCGGCGTGCTGCGGATCGAGGTCGCTGACACGCGGGGTGACCGGCTGCCCGTCGTGCGGGAGCCGGACGAGGGGGCCGAGTCGGGCCGGGGGCTCGTGATCGTTGCCGCGCTGGCCGACCGGTGGGGCGTGGAGCAGGGGCCACAACCGCTCAAGACGGTGTGGGCGGAGCTGGACGGCGAGCGGTGACGGCACGGCTGGACGGCGGAGCCCAGAAGGGGAGGAGGCCCCGCCGCCGGTCTGACGGGCAGCAGCGTGGTGCTAGCCGAACTGCACGCTGTGCGGGAGGGCGCCGGTGAAAGTGGCGGACTGGCCGGGGCGCAGGGTGCGGCGGGGCTCCTCGCAGCCGTGGTCCGAGTAGATGGTGGCGCGGGTGTCGGTCTGGTTGGAGGCCTTCGTGGCGCCGCCCTGGACCAGGAGCCGGCACTCGCCGTTGGCGGGGTTGTCCATCTCCAGGTCGCCCGCGTCGCGCGAGGTGTAGAAGAACGTTCCGGTCGCGGCGGCGTGGGCGCTGCTGGCGGGCAGGGCCGTGAAGACGGCCAGCGCGGCAGCGGCGGCCAGGGCCGCGCGAGCCAGGCGGGGCGATGCCCTGCCTGTGGCGGTGGCCGTGCCGGTGGTGGTGGGCCTGCCCGGGGCGGTGGTCGTGCGTGCGGTGGTGGTCATGCGTGCCACCGTCGCGGACCGGTGGTCGCGGGTGCCAGGGCGCACGGACGCTCGGGACGGGGGAGGTGAGGCGGGCCGCGGGGTGCGCGGCACGCCCCCGCCCCGCACGAGCCCCTGGCGCACCCCGTCAGCTCCCTCATCCGGGTGAGTACGGCATATGGGGACATGGGGGCGGGAAGCTCAAGGCCTGTTGTTCTCCGCTCTCTGCGAAAGGACCGCGCGCATGCGCATCCGCACCGGCCTGGTCGCCACCGTCGGCGCCCTGATCCTCCTCGTCGGACTGTCCGCGTCGGCCTTCGCGGCCGAGGGGCAGTTCCAGTACACGTACAGCGGGCTCGACGGCCGCCCGCAGGTCGCCGTGCTCGACGACCCGCGGACCTGGGTGTGCCACACGCTGCCGGAGGTCGGGGACCCGGGGTCCAGTTCCCCGGCGCACTCGCCGCGCAACAGGACCGACGACCGCGCCAGGGTCTTCACGGAGCCGGGCTGCACGGGCGATTCGTTCGTCCTGCGGCCGCACACCGGCTACGGCAGCGAACGCCTCAAGCTCCGTTCGGTGGTGTTCTTCTGAGGGGTGTACTCCTGAGGGGTGTTTCCCTGATGTGCGCGGAGTACGGGCTTCATCCGCGTTGTGCTCGGTACGCGTCCGCGATCTCGTCCGACGTCGTCACCCACACGGACGGGTGGCCGACCACGTACTCCAGGGCCTGGTCCAGGTACTTCGCGCGGAACGCCTGACCGATGACGAAGGGGTGCAGGGCCAGCGGCAGCACGCGTCCGCTGCCGTCGGCCTCTGCTTCCGCCGCCAACTGGTCGACCTGGTCCTTCAGTATCCGGACGAAGTCCGGGCCCGAGGTGGCCTTGCCGACGAACAGGGTGATGTCGTTCAGCTCCACCGAGTACGGGACGCTCAGCAGGCCCGGCACATGGGTGGGGAAGGGCTGGTCGTCCGCCGTCCAGTCGAGGACGTAGTCGAGGCCGAGCTCCCGCACCAGGCGAGGGGTGTGGAAGGTCTCCGTGAGCCCCGGCCCCATCCAGCCGCGCGGGCGCACCCCGGTCGTCCGCTCGATCGTCCCCACCACGTCCTTGAGGTACGCCCGCTCCTCGTCCTCCGTCATGTCCGCCTGGAAGGTCGAGTTGTTCTTGCCGTGCGCGAGCCACGCCCAACCCCGCTCCCGCCCCGCCTCGATTATCTGCGGATACCGCTCACCAACATCCGCGTTAAGTAGAACGCTCGCTTTAATCCCGTGCTGGTCCAGTGTCCTCAGCGTGCGCCAGAAGCCGACCCGCGCCCCGTAGTCCCGCCAGCCGTAGTTGAGCGGGTCCGGGGTGAGGTGCGAGGTGCCCGCGAAGATGCTGGTCGCGGGCTTGTCGACCTCGAAGTGCTCCACGTTCAGACCGACGTAGAAGGCGACCCGCTTGCCCTCCGGCCAGCGGATCGGCTCCCGGCCGACGATGGGGCTGTAGTCGTAGAGCTCGTTGTCCATGACGCTCACCTCGTACGAAGTCGTGTGCGGCCGAATACGGACATGATCGAACCTTCACACTGGTGTGAGGGTCAAGCGGGGCTGCCGGTCACTTCGTCGAGCGCCCCGTCGAGGACCTTGAACGCCCCCTCGCCCACGCTCAGCGCCTCGTACACGTACCGCACCACCACCCGCTCCGCCCGCATCCCGCAGAACTGGGAGACGCCCTTGCGGAACACCCGCGTCACCACGTCCTCCCAGCCGAGCTCGGCGAACTGCGCCTCGTCGTAGCTGACCAGGCCGAGCCACAGCATCCGCTTGTCGACCAGCAGCTTGTCCTCGCGGCCGTACGCGAAGCCGTTGTTCCACACCCGGTCGATCCAGCCCTTGAGGAGCGCGGGAAGGCCGAACCACCACAGCGGGAAGACGACCACGATCACGTCCGCGTCCGCCACGCGCCGCATGTGCGCCCGGACTTCGGGCGAGTACTCCTTGTGCGGGTCGTCCCAGTCCGGTTCGTCGGCCGGTGTCATCCGGGGGTCGAAGCCCTCGGCCTCCAGGTCCAGGAGGTCGACGGCGTGGCCCGCCGCCGTCAGGCGGTCACGGGCGTGCCGGGCCAGCTGGGCGGTCAGCGAGTCGGACCGGGGGTGGCCCGTGACCAGCAGGACCTTCAGCCTCGCCGCCATCACTTCGCCCCGTCCACGAGCTTGACCAGCATCTTGCCGGTGTTGGCGCCGCGCAGGACGCCGAGGAGGGCGTCCGGTGCCGCGGTGATGCCCTCGACGACGGTCTGCTCGGTGCGCAGCGTCCCGGCCGCGATCATGGCTGACGCCGTCGCGATCCACTCCGGGAACAGGTCGAGATGGCTGGTGACGAGCATGCCGCGCAGGGTCGCCTCCTGCTTCGCGGCCTGAAGGAGGTTGTTCGGGCCGGGCACGGGCGCGGTGGCGTTGTACTCGCCGAGCCCGCCGACCAGCGCGATGCGCCCGTTGCGGCGGATGGCGCCGATCCCGGCCTGGAGGTGGCCGCCGCCGACGTTGTCGAAGTAGACGTCGATGCCGTCGGGCGCCGCCTGCGCGAGCTGCTCGTCGAGCGCGCCCTGACGGTAGTCGAGCGCCGCGTCGTACCCGAACGTGTCAAGCAGCTTCTTCGTCTTCCCGGGGCCGCCCGCCGAACCGATCACCCGGGACGCGCCGAGCGCCCGCGCCACCTGGCCCGCCACACTGCCGACCGCGCCCGCCGCCGCCGACACGAACACCACGTCCCCCTCGCGGACCGGGGCGATCCGCTTCAGTGTCGCGTACGCCGTGAGGCCCGTGGCCCCTAGCGGTCCCATATATGCCGAGGCGGGTGCGGCCGTCGTGTCGATCACCGTGACGTCGGCGGCGTCGAGCACCGCGTACTCCCGCCAGCCGGCGAAGTGCGAGACGCTCGCGCCCACCGGCACGTCCGGCGAGCCCGACGCGACGACCTCGCCGACGGCGCTGCCCTCCAGGGGCGCGCCGAGCTCGAACGGCGCGATGTAGGAGGGGACGTCGTCCATGCGGCCCCGCATGTACGGGTCCACGGACATCCAGGTGTTGCGGACCAGGACCCGACCGTCGGCCACGGTGTCCGGGACCTCGGTGGTGACCAGTTCGAAGTCGGAGGGGGAGGGGAAGCCGACCGGGCGGGCGGCGAGACGGTATTCGCGTGAGCTTGGCATGTCGTGTTCCTCGGCTGGTGCGCTCGTACCGCGTTCCCGCGGCCTGACGAGGAACAAGGTGCCGCAGGCCGCGCACGGATCACCGACGGACCACTGACGGTCCACGCACGACGCGCTGTGCGCGGCTCCGACGGCGCGGGTCCGATTACGGTGGCCCCATGCGATTCGAGGTGCTCGGCCCACTCACGGTGCGTACGGACGACGGAACGCCCGTCCCCGTACCGGAGGCGAAGGTGCGCACCCTCCTGGCCGCCCTGCTCGTCCGCGCTCCCCATCCCGCGCCGGTGGACGCCCTGGTCGAGGACCTGTGGGGCGGTACGCGGGTCCCGGCCAACCCCGCCAACTCCCTCCAGACCAAGGTCTCCCAGCTGCGCCGCGCCCTCGCCGTCGAACCGGGCGGCCGGGACCTCGTGACATACGGCCCGGCGGGCTACGCCCTGCGGATCGCCGCCGACGCCACCGACGCGGCCCGCTTCACGACCGCCCTGACTTCCGCCGCGTACGAGAGCGTCGCTGCGGACGGCGGCGTGACCGCGTACGACGGCGCCACCGCGGACCCCCGCGCCCGCGCCGCCCTCCTCACCGACGCGCTCGCCCTGTGGCGGGGCCCCGCCTACGCCGACTTCCGCGACGCGGACTTCGCACGGACCGCCGCCGCCCGCCTGGAGGAGCAGCACCTCACCGCCCACGAGACGCTCGCCGAACTCCGCCTCGGCCTCGGGGAACACGCCGCCCTCGCCGACGGACTCGCCGGCCTGGTGGCCCGCCACCCGCTGCGCGAGCGGCTGCGCGCGGCCCATCTGCGCGCGCTGTACGGGGCGGGGCGGCCGAGCGAGGCCCTCGCCGCGTACGAGGACCTGCGCGTCCGCCTCGCCGACGAACTCGGCACCGACCCCGGCCCCGAACTCACCGCCCTGCACGGGGCGATGCTCCGTCAGGACGCGGGCCTGGAGCCGCGCCCGACGGCGCTGACAACTCCTCCGCTGCCCGTGGCGCCCGTGGCGCCCGTGGTGCCTGCCGTCGCCGAACCCCCGCGCACCAATCTCCCCGCCCCTGTCTCCGGACTCGTCGGCCGCGCCGACGCCGTCATCCGCGTACGCGAACTCGCGCGCCGCGAACGCCTGGTGACCCTCACCGGCCCCGGGGGCGTCGGCAAGACCCGCCTCGCCCTGGAGGCGGCGGCGGGCCTCGCCGAGGACTTCCCGGACGGGGTGTGGCTGGTGGAGCTGGCGGGGACGACGGGGGAGGGGGTGGCGGAGGCCGTGGCAGTCGCGTTGGGCATCCGGGAGGATGGTTCAGCCCGTCCGGCGTTCGAGGACGAGGCCGAAGGCCGACAGGGGGGCCCGGGGACGCAGCCCCCGGTTTCGGGGAGGGGCAGGCCCGGTGAGCCCCCGGCGGGGCTCACCACCACAGGCGAGCCGCCCCCCACCGCAGGGCTCACCCGAACCCTCGCCCCCCACCACGCCCTGCTCCTCCTGGACAACTGCGAACACGTCCTGGACGCCACCGCCCCCCTCGTCGCCCACCTCCTCCGCCACGCCCCCCACCTGCACATCCTCGCGACCAGCCAGGAACCCCTCGCCCTGACGGGCGAGACCCTGGAGGCCGTCGCGCCCCTCGGAGAGGACGAGGCGGTGCGCCTGTTCGCCGAGCGCGCCGCGGCCACCGCACCCGGCTTCGCCCTCGACGACGGCAACCGCGAGGCCGTCGCGCTCATCTGCCGCCGCCTGGACGGCATACCCCTCGCCGTCGAACTGGCGGCGACCCGCGTCCGCGCCCTCGGTGTGCACGACCTCGCGGACCGGCTGCACGACCGCTTCCGCCTCCTCAACCAGGTGCGGCGCGACGCCCCGGCCCGGCAGCGCACCCTCCGGGCGATGATCGACTGGAGCTGGGAGCTGCTCGGCCCGCAGGAGAGGCGCGCGCTGCGCCGACTCGCCGTCTTCCGGGGCGGCTTCACGCTGGAGAGCGCGGAGGAGGTACTGGGGCCCGCGCGGGATCCGGGACCCGCCCGGGAGCCGCGGCCCGCCCGTGCGGCGGAGCCGGACGCCGAAGACGTCCTCGACCTCGTCGCACGCCTGGTCGACCGCTCCCTGCTCGCCACCGCCCCCCAGACGCAGGGCGCGCCGCTCCGCCACCGCCTGCTGGAGTCCGTCGCCGAGTACAGCCTCGAACGGCTCGGTGAGGCGGGCGAGTCGAAGGAACTCGCGCGCCGGCACGCCCTGCACTACGCCGAGCTCGCCGAGCGGGCCGCCCCCGCCCTGCACGGCCGCGACCAGCGACGCTGGCTGCACCGACTCGACGCCGAGACCGTGAACCTGCGCGCCGCCCTCGACTGGGCCGCCGCCGACGGGGACGCCGCGCTTGCGCTGCGCCTCGTCAACGCCCAGACCTGGTACTGGTACCTGCGGGGCCGCCTCACCGAAGCCATCCGCTCCCTGGTCCTCGCCCTGGACCTCGGCACCGACGCCCCGGCCCCGGCCACCGCCCGAGCCTCCGCCGCCACCGCCCGCGGTGCCTTCTCCCTGCTCGTCGGCGAGGACGAGTGCGCGTACGGGGCCGTCTGCGCCCAGGACACCAGCGGCGCGAACGCCCGCTCCCGCTGGCTCCTCGCCTTCGCGCGCTGCGGCCACGACCGGTCGCCGGAGGAGGCGCGGCGCATCGACGGGCTGCTCGCCGAGTTCCGCGCGCAGGGCGACCGCTGGGGCGAGGCCGCCGCGCTCGCCACCCGCTCGGTCCGCGCCCTGTACGGCGGCAACCTCGTGGGCCTGCGCAGCGACGCCGAGCGCAGCGCCGCGCTCTACGAGGAACTCGGCGACCGCTGGGGGCAGTTCCAGTCCGCGGAACTGCTCGGCGTGCTCGCCGAGATCACCGCCGACTACGACGAGGCCGCCCGGTTGCAGCGCGACGGCATGCGCGGCGCCGAGGAGCTGGAACTGTGGACCGAGGTCTCCTTCCGGCTCTCCCGGCTCGGCCGCATCGCGCTGCTCACCGGCGAACCCGGCCGCGCCGACGAGTACCACGAGCGGGCCGCCCGCCTGGCCGTGCAGCAGTCGCACCGGCCCGCGCAGCAGTTCGCCGAGACGGGCCTCGCCCTCGGTGCCCGCCGCCGCGGCGACCTGGACACCGCCGAGCGCCTGCTACTGCCCTGGCTGGACTTCAACCGGCGCTTCGGCATCGCCTCCGGCGCCGCGCTCGTCCTCGCCCAGCTCGGGTACGTCGCCGAGCAGCGCGGCGACGCCGCGCGCGCGGAGTCCCTGCACCGGGAGGGCCTCGACGCGGCCCGGGGCACCGGCGACAACCGGGCCGTGGCTCTGGCCCTCGAAGGCCTGGCGGGCGCCCGCTCCCTGGCGGGCGACCACCTGGCCGCCGCCGCGCTCCTCGGCGAGGCCGCCGCGCTGCGCCGGGCCGAGGGCGCCCCGCTGCCCCCGGCCGAACGCACCGACGTGGACCGCGCCACCGCCCGCTCCCGCACGGCCGTCGGCCCGACCGCGTTCCAAACGGCGTACGACACGGCGTACGAGAAGACGTACGGGACGACGGAGACGCCGTACGAGAAGACGTACGAGAAGACGTACGAGAAGACGGAGACGCCGTACGAGAAGGCCTACGGCGGTTAGCCGAGCACCGCCCGGAGCTGGTCCAGGCCCCAGTCCAGATCCTCCTTGCTGATCACCAGCGGCGGCGCGATCCGGATCGTCGAACCGTGGGTGTCCTTCACCAGGACCCCGCGGTCGAGGAGCTTCTCGGAGATCTCCCGGCCGGTGCCGTGCGCCGGGTCGACGTCGACGCCCGCCCACAGGCCGCGCCCCCGGACCCCGGTGACCTTGCCCGTGCCCACGAGCAGGTTCAGCTCCGCGTGCAGATGGTCGCCCAGCTCCGTGGCGCGCTGCTGGAACTCGCCGGACTCCAGCATGGCGACGACTTCGAGGCCCACCGCGCACGCCAGCGGATTGCCGCCGAACGTCGACCCGTGCTCGCCCGGCCTGAACACCCCGAGCACGCCGGTGTCCGCCACCACCGCCGACACCGGCACCACACCGCCGCCCAGTGCCTTGCCGAGCAGGTACACGTCCGGCACCACGCCCTCGTGCTCGCACGCGAACGTCCGGCCGGTCCGGCCGAGCCCCGACTGGATCTCGTCCGCGACGAACAGGACGTTCCGGTCGCGGGTCAGCTCCCGTACGCCGGAGAGATAGCCGGGCGGGGGCACGAGGACGCCCGCCTCGCCCTGGATCGGCTCCAGGAGCACCGCCACCGTGTCGTCCGTGACCGCCTCGCGCAGCGCCGCGAGGTCGCCGTACGGCACGATGTCGAAGCCCGGCGTGTACGGGCCGTAGTCCGCGCGGGCCTCGGGGTCCGTGGAGAAGCTGACGACGGTCGTCGTACGGCCGTGGAAGTTGTCCCTGGCCACCACGATCCTGGCGCGGCCGTCCGGCACGCCCTTGACGCGGTACCCCCACTTCCTGGCGGTCTTCACGGCCGTCTCCACGGCCTCCGCGCCCGTGTTCATCGGCAGCACCATCTCCTTGCCGCACAGCTCCGCGAGGCGCGCACAGAACTCCGCGAAGCGGTCGTGGTGGAATGCGCGGGACGTGAGCGTCACCCGGTCGAGCTGTCTCTTCGCCGCGTCGATCAGGCGCGGGTTGCCGTGCCCGAAGTTGAGCGCCGAGTACCCGGCGAGCATGTCGAGGTACCTGCGGCCCTCGACGTCCGTCATCCACGCGCCCTGCGCGGAGGCGACGACGAGCGGCAGGGGGTGGTAGTTGTGCGCGCTGTGCGCTTCGGCCGAGGCGATGAGTTCTTCCGTAGCAGTCACGGGTTCTCCGTTTCTCGCGGTGCCGGGGTCTCCCTCCCCATCGTCACTCGCATTCTGGACGAAGGAAGCCGCCGGAGCGGCGTGACCGTTAACCTGGCCCAGACAGCACGGCGACTGGCGCACAGGGAATCGACCCTGAGGGAGCCGTGCGAGGCAACACCTTCGAGGTGCCGCCCGCCTGGGCACCCCGGGACCCGACCGGACACCATCACCGCTCGCCCCGGAGGACGCCATGAGCCGTTCCCAGCACCCCGCCCTCACCGCCGCCGACCCCGAACTCGCCGCCCTCGTCGACGCCGAGGAGCAGCTCCAGGCCGACACGCTCCGCCTGATCCCCAGCGAGAACTACGTCTCCGCCGCCGTCCTCGAAGCCTCCGGCACCGTCCTGCAGAACAAGTACAGCGAGGGCTATCCGGGCCGCCGCTACTACGAGGGCCAGCAGAACATCGACCAGGTCGAGCGCCTCGCCGCAGGCCGCGCCAAGGCCCTCTTCGGCACCGACCACGCCAACGTCCAGCCCTACTCCGGCTCCCCGGCCAATCTCGCCGTCTATCTGGCCTTCGCCGAGCCCGGCGACACGGTGATGGGGATGGCCCTGCCCATGGGCGGCCATCTCACCCACGGCTGGGGCGTCTCGGCCACCGGCAAGTGGTTCCGCGGTGTGCAGTACGGAGTGCGGCGGGACACCGGCCTCATCGACTTCGACGCGGTACGGGAACTCGCCCTCGCGGAGCGGCCGAAGCTGATCTTCTGCGGGGGCACCGCGCTGCCCCGCACCATCGACTTCGCCGCCTTCGCCGAGATCGCCCGGGAGGCGGGGGCCGTCCTGGTCGCCGACATCGCCCACATCGCGGGCCTGGTCGCCGGGGGCGCCCACCCCTCGCCGGTGCCGTACGCCGACGTGGTCTCCACGACCACCCACAAGACGCTGCGCGGGCCGCGCGGTGCGATGCTCCTGGCCCGCGAGGAGCACGCCAAGGCCATCGACAAGGCCGTCTTCCCCGGACTCCAGGGCGGCCCCCACAACCAGACCACCGCCGCCATCGCCGTCGCCCTGCACGAAGCGGCGCAGCCCGCCTTCCGCGACTACGCGGGCGCCGTCGTCGCCAACGCCAAGGCCCTCGCCGAGGCTTTGCTCGCCCGCGGCTTCGACCTGGTCTCCGGCGGTACCGACAACCATCTGATCCTGATGGACCTCACCCCCAAGGAGGTCCCCGGCAAGATCGCCGCGAAGGCCCTCGACCGGGCCGGGATCGTCGTCAACCACAACACCGTCCCCTACGACCAGCGGAAGCCGTTCGACCCCTCAGGCGTCCGCATCGGCACCCCCTCCCTCACCTCCCGCGGCCTCGGCGCCGCCCATATGGACACCGTCGCCGACTGGATCGACCGCGCGGTCCGCGCTGCGGGAACCGGCGACGAGGACGCCCTGCGCAAGATCCGCGCCGAGGTGACCGACCTGATGTCCGCCTTCCCGGCCCCCGGGCTGCCGGTGGACTGACCCTTACCGGGGGCCCGGCGGCGCCCGCACGGCCGCCGGGCCGCTCCCCGCACTGTGTTCCTCGTCTCATCGGCGACGGCGGAACCCGCCGCCGCACACGCACCAGTTCCCGACCAACGGGCGGTACCTGAGAGAATGCTGAGCATGGCCTCTGATCGTCCTCGCGTCCTCTCCGGGATCCAGCCCACCGCAGGCTCGTTCCACCTCGGCAACTACCTGGGTGCCGTCCGTCAGTGGGTGGCGCTCCAGGAGTCGCACGACGCCTTCTACATGGTCGTGGACCTGCACGCGATCACGGTCCCGCAGGACCCCGCCGAGCTGCGCGCGAACACGCGCCTGGCCGCGGCGCAGCTCCTCGCCGCGGGGCTCGACCCGGACCGCTGCACGCTGTTCGTGCAGAGCCACGTGCCGGAGCACGCCCAGCTCGCCTGGGTGATGAACTGCCTCACCGGGTTCGGCGAGGCCAGCCGCATGACGCAGTTCAAGGACAAGTCCGCCAAGCAGGGCGCCGACCGCGCCTCCGTGGGCCTGTTCACGTACCCGGTGCTCCAGGTCGCGGACATCCTGCTGTACCAGGCGAACGAGGTGCCGGTCGGTGAGGACCAGCGCCAGCACATCGAGCTGACCCGCGACCTCGCCGAGCGTTTCAACGGCCGCTTCGGCGAGACGTTCAAGGTCCCGGCGCCGTACATCCTCAAGGAGACGGCGAAGATCTACGATCTCCAGGACCCGGCGATCAAGATGAGCAAGTCGGCGTCCACGCCGAAGGGCCTGATCAACCTGCTCGACGAGCCGAAGGCCACCGCGAAGAAGGTCAAGAGCGCCGTCACCGACACCGACACGGTGATCAAGTACGACCCCGCGGAGAAGCCGGGAGTCAGCAATCTGCTCAGCATCTACTCCACGCTCACCGGCACCGGTATCGCGGAACTGGAGCAGAAGTACACCGGCAAGGGCTACGGTGCGCTGAAGACCGACCTCGCCGAGGTCATGGTCGAGTTCGTCACCCCGTTCCGCGACCGCACCCAGGAATATCTGGACGACCCGGAGACGCTGGACTCGATCCTGGCCAAGGGCGCGGAGAAGGCGCGTGCGGTGGCGGCGGAGACCCTGGCGCAGGCGTACGACAGGGTGGGCTTCCTGCCCGCCAAGCACTGAGCCCGACCGGGGCCGACCGAAAGCGCCACCCGGAGCAGCAGCACTCGCCGTGCGCCACGGCGCACGCCGCCGCCCTTGACCGCCCACCTGCACGACGACAGGAGTACGACGTGGGGACCGTAACGATCGGTGTCTCGATCGCGGTCCCGGAGCCACACGGCAGCCTGCTCCAGGAGCTGCGCGCCGGCTTCGGGGACCCGGCCGCGCACGGCATCCCCACGCACGTCACGCTGCTGCCGCCGACCGAGGTGGACTCCGGAGCACTGTCCGTGATCGAGCAGCACCTGTCCGCGGTCGCGGCCGCGGGCAGGCCGTTCCCGATGCGGCTCTCCGGCACCGGCACCTTCCGGCCCCTGTCGCCGGTGGTCTTCGTGCAGGTCGTCGAGGGCGGCTCGGCCTGCTCCTGGCTCCAGGAACGCGTCCGCGACTCCTCGGGACCGCTCGTGCGCGAACTGCAGTTCCCGTACCACCCGCATGTCACGGTCGCCCACGGCATCGCCGAGGAGGCCATGGACCGGGCGTACGAGGAGCTGTCGGAGTACGAGGCCGCGTGGCCCTGCACGGGCTTCGCGCTGTACGAGCAGGGGCCCGACGCCGTCTGGCGCAAGCTGCGCGAGTTCGCCTTCGGCGGCTCGACGGTGCCCCCGCAGGCGGGCGCCCCGACGACGCGGGGTACGCTGCCCGCCCGCTGACCGGGCCCCGGAGCGCCCGGCGGGGAAGCCGAGCCGGGGGTGACGGATGAGGACGCGAGCCGGGGTGCGACGTGCCGTGCTCGGCGCGGTCGCGGGAGCGCTGCTGCTGTCCGGGTGCGGAACCGGCGGGGGCGGCGGCGGGGACTCCGCGCGGCCCGGCCCGAAGGGGTCCGCGGCCGGCAAGGGCGGGTCCTGGAAGATCGTGCACGTCGACCGGAAGGCCGACAGCGAACTGCGGGGCGTGGCCGCTCCCGCCGCCGACGACATCTGGGCCACGGGCACCGTGCGCGCGCACGGGGACGACTATCTGCTGCGGTACGACGGCAGCTCCTGGCGGCGGTCCCCGCTGCCCGCGGAGCTCGGCGGGAGCGTCACGCAGACCCGCCTGGAGGCGACGGGCGCCCGCAACGTCTGGCTCGTCGGCATGGACTCCGCGCAGGGCGGCCCCCGCTTCGCGCGCTGGGACGGCAGCCGCTGGCACGGCGTCCCGCAGCCGCCGATCGAGGCCGCCGTCGACGTCGAGGTCCTCGCGGCGGACGACGTCTGGGCCCTGGAGGGCGAGCGCGCGGCGCACTGGGACGGCTCCCGCTGGACCCTCACCCGGCTGCCCGGCACCGCCAAGGCCGTCGACGGGACCTCGGGGAGCGTTCTGTGGGCCGTCGGATTCCGCGACAGCGGGCCCGGAGTGGGCGGCGCCGGGGGCGAGTTGACGCAGACCGCCGCGGCGCGCTGGGACGCCCGCGCGGGCGCCTGGGAGCCCACGCCGACGCCCGCCCACCGCTTCGCCGACCCGGTCCCGCCGGAGGCCGGTGCCTCGCTCGACGGGGTGCTCGCGGTGTCGGAGGACGAGGTGTGGGCGTACGGCACGCACGGCTACAACCACGGCGAGACCGAGAACGAGCCGCCCGAGGAGCACATCCTGCTCCGCTGGGACGGCACCCGCTGGCGGCAGCAGCCCGGCGCGGGCACCGACCCCTGTCTGTCGGGGACACCCGTCGCGCACGACGGCGCGGGCGGCATCCTCTTCGAACGCCACCGCTACCGCGCCCCCGACGGGGCCTGCTCCCGCATTCCCTTCGAGAAGCTGCCCGCCACCGGCGAGATCACCGCGCGCGGCAAGCAGCAGCTCTGGTTCGACCAGGTGGCGCGGGTGCCCGGCAGCAAGCGGTTCGTGGGGGCGGGTCAGGTGTCCGTGATGCAGAGCGGGAATCCGCTGACGATGGCCGCGGTGGCGGTGTGGGAGCCCTGAGCCCCGCAGCCGGGCGGGGCGGTCGGCGACGGGCGGGCCGCGCCGGGGTTCACACCGGCAGGCGGCGGAACACCGGGCGTGGCACGTGCCGCAGCGCCGACATCACCACGCGCAGCGTGCCCGGCACCCACACCGTCTCCGAGCGGCGGCGCAGCCCCGTCTCGATGGCCTCGGCCACCGCGCCGGGCGTCGTCGCCAGGGGCGCCTCCTGAAGGCCCGCCGTCATCTTCGACCGTACGAAGCCGGGGCGCACGACCATGACGTGCACGCCGGTGCCGTGCAGGGCGTCACCCAGGCCCTGGGCGAAGGCGTCGAGTCCCGCCTTGCTGGAGCCGTAGATGAAGTTGGAGCGGCGGGCGCGCTCACCGGCGACGGAGGAGAGCACGACGAGGGAGCCGTGGCCCTGCGACTGGAGCGCGCGGGCGCAGACCAGGCCCGCCGAGACGGCGCCGGTGTAGTTCGTCTGGGCGACGCGGACCGCGGCGAGCGGGTCGTCCTCGTCGCGGGCCTGGTCGCCGAGGATGCCGAAGGCGAGCAGCACCATGTCGATGTCGCCCTCCTGGAAGAGCTTGCCGAGGACGGTGGCGTGCGATTCGGAGTCCAGGGCGTCGAAGGGCACCGTGCGGACGTCGGCGCCCATGTCGCGGAGCTGCTCCGCGGCCTTCTCCAGGGCGGGGGACGGCCGTCCCGCGAGGTGGACGGTGCGGGTGCGGCGGGCCACCAGGCGGCGGGCCGTGGCCAGGGCGATCTCGGACGTGCCGCCGAGGATCAGCAGGGACTGGGGGGTGCCGAAGGCGTCTTTCATGGGGGTCCTTACAGGTGGAGGCGGCGCGACAGGTCCGAGCGGAACAGGGAGCCCGGGTCCAGGTCCTGGCGCAGCGCGCGGAAGTCCTGGAGCCGGGGGTACATCGCGGCGAGCGTCTCGGGGCGGAGCCGGGAGTCCTTGGCGAGGTAGACGCGGCCCCCCGCGGCGGCGACCTCGTCGTCGAGTCCGTCGAGGAGCGTGCCGAGCCCGGGGAGGTTCGCCGGGATGTCGAGGGCCAGGGTCCAGCCGGGCATGGGGAAGGACAGCCAGCCGGGTCCCGCGTCACCGAAGCGCTTCAGCACGGCGAGGAAGGACGGGCACCGGTGCGCGGAGATGCGGTGCACGACGCGGCGCAGGGTCTCCTCCGCGCCGTGGCCGACGACGAACTGGTACTGCACGAAGCCGCCGCGGCCGTACACGCGGTTCCAGTGCGGGACGCCGTCCAGGGGGTGGAAGAAGGCGGAGAGTTTCTGGAGCTCGCCGGTGCGGGAGCGCGGCGCCTTGCGGTACCACAGCTCGTTGAAGAGGCCGACGGTGCGGCGGCCGAGCAGCCCTTCGGGTACGAAGCGGGGCGCGGGCGGCAGTTGCCGGGGCCGGAAGGCGAGGGGGGCGGTGCGCGCGCGGGCGGGCAGGGCGGCGAGGGGCGCGTGGTCGCCGCGGGTGAGGACGGCGCGGCCGGTCGCGGCGCCGCGGGCGAGGAGGTCGATCCACGCGACGGAGTAGCGGTAGCGGTGGTCGGTCGCGGTGAGGCGGGCCATCAGGTCGTCGAGGTCGGTGGCGCGCTCGGTGTCGACGGCCATCAGGGACGTCTCGACGGGGTGCAGCTTCAGGGTGGCGGCGAGGATCACGCCGGTGAGGCCCATGCCGCCGGCGGTGGCGTCGAAGAGCGGGCTGCCCGGCCCGACGGTGCGCACGGTGCCGTCGGCGGTGAGCAGGTCGAGGGAGAGCACGTGGCGGGCGAAGGAGCCGGAGACGTGGTGGTTCTTGCCGTGGATGTCGGCGCCGACGGCCCCGCCGACGGTGACGTAGCGGGTGCCGGGCGTCACGGGCACGAACCAGCCGAGCGGCAGCAGGACGTCCATCAGGCGGTGCAGGGACACGCCCGCGTCGCACACGACGGTGCCCGCGTCCGCGTCGATGGCGTGCACGCGGTCCAGGCCCGTCATGTCCAGGACGGCGCCGCCCGCGTTCTGCGCGGCGTCCCCGTAGGCGCGTCCGAGCCCCCGCGCGATGCCGCCGCGCTCCGCGCAGCCGCGCAGCGCGGCCGCCGCCTCCTCGGGTGACCGGGGCCGCACCAGGCGGGCGGTGCTGGGCGCGGTGCGTCCCCACCCCGACACGGACACGAATTCAGGGGCGGGGGCAGGGGTGGCTGACATGGAAGTGACCGTATCGCCCATGTAAGGGGGCTAAAGAGCGGTTGCTCACCTCACTCCTTCTTCTCACCGAAATGGGTGATTGAGGGAGTGTCATCAAAGATTGTCGTAGTTATTGCGCCTCTTCCTAGAAGAGTTGTTATGTGATGAATCGTAAGTGCTCGAAGAGCAGGGGCTACCTCCGCGCCGCCGACCACCGGCTGCTCTCGGCGCTGCGCGACTGCGGCGCCGACCCGCGGGTGGCCGCGGCGGCCCGCGCGCTGTCCCGCGGCGGCGAGCACGGCGCCCTCTGGCTGGCCGCGGGCCTCGCCGGTGCGGTACTCGACCGGGAGCGGCGCGCGCACTGGCTGCGCGGCACCGCGCTCACCGCCGCCGCGCACCTGGCCAGCATGGGCGTGAAACGCGTCGTGCGGCGCCCGCGCCCCGGCCACGTCGAACCCCTGGTGCGCACCGCGGGACGCCACTCCTTCCCGAGTTCGCACGCCACGTCGGCGACCGCGGCCGCGCTCGTGTACGGCGCGCTCCGCCCCGCCTGCGCCCGGTTCGTGCCACCGCTGGCCGCCGCGATGTGCGTGTCCCGCATGGTCGTCGGCGTCCACTACCCGTCGGACGTCGCGGCGGGCGCGGCCCTCGGCGCGTTCGCCGCCCGTGCGGCCACCCCCTGGATCGGAGGCTTCACCGATGGCTGACCGCACCGCCGTACTGGACCGGAAAGAGGCGCCCGCCGCGCCCCGGCTCCCGAGAACCGGCCCCGGGGCGCTGCCCCTGGGCCTCCTGAGGACCGCACGGCCCCGCCAGTGGGTCAAGAACGTCCTGGTCGTCGCCGCCCCCGCGGCCGCGGGCGAACTCTTCTCGCGTCATGCCCTCGCCCAAGTCGGCTTGGTCTTCTGCCTGTTCACCGCCGCCGCGGCCGCCGTCTACCTCATCAACGACGCCCGCGACGCCGAGGCGGACCGCGCCCACCCCACCAAGTGCCGCCGCCCCGTCGCCGCGGGCCAGGTACCGGTGCCCCTCGCGTACGCCGCGGGCGGGCTCCTCGCCGTCCTCGCGCCCGCCGCCGCGGCCGTTCTGTGCACCCCACTGACGGCCGCGCTCCTGGCCGCGTACGTGGTGATGCAGCTCGCGTACTGCGTCAGCCTCAAGCATGTGCTCGTCGTCGACCTCGCCGTCGTCACCACCGGGTTCCTGATGCGGGCGATGATCGGCGGCGTGGCCCTCGGCATCCCCCTGTCCCGCTGGTTCCTGATCACCACCGGGTTCGGGGCGCTTTTCATGGTCTCCGCCAAGCGCTACTCCGAGGCCGTGCAGATGACCGAGGCCGCGCGGGCCGCCGGGCAGACCGAGCGGCTCGGCGCCACCCGCGCCCTGCTCACCTCGTACACCACCGGCTATCTGCGCTTCGTGTGGCAGCTCGCGGCCGGGGTCGCCGTGCTCGCGTACTGCCTGTGGGCGATGGAGAGCGGCGCCGCCGCGGGCACCGGGCTGCTGCCGTGGCGGCAGCTGTCGATGGTCGCCTTCATCCTCGCGATCCTGCGGTACGCCGTCTTCGCCGACCGCGGCACGGCGGGCGAGCCGGAGGACGTGGTCCTGCGGGACCGCGCCCTCGCGCTGATCGGCCTGGTGTGGCTCGCCATGTACGGATGCGCGGTCGCCGACTGGTGAGGGCGATGGGACGGCTGCGGGGGCTCGGGCCCGAACTGACCGGCTTCGCCGTCGTCGGTCTGTGCGCGTACGCCGCCGACCTCGGGCTCTTCGTCTGGCTGCGCGGCCCCGCGGGCCTGGACCCGCTGACCGCCAAGGCCCTGTCGTTCGTGGCGGGCTGCACGGTGGCCTACACGGGTAACGCGCTCGGCACCTACCGCCGGTCGGCGGCGGCCGGGCCGCCCGGCGGGGCGTCGCGGCTGCGGCAGTACGGGATCTTCTTCGCCGTCAATGTCGCGGGCGCGCTCGTCCAACTCCTGTGCCTGGCCGTCTCGCACTACGGCCTCGGCTTCACCTCGGCGCGCGCCGACGCGGTGTCCGGGGCGGGAATCGGCATGGCACTGGCCACCGTGCTGCGATTCTGGGGTACTCGGACCTTGGTGTTCCGTTCTCGGAGCGCACCGACCGGACAGGTGAGGCAGGCGGGACGGGTGACATGGACTGGTTGAAGAAGCTCCCCGGCATCGGGCCGTACGTCGAGCGGCTGATGCGCACCCACGCGTGGCACTCCTACGAACGCCTCGACCAGGTCCACTGGACCCGGCTCGCCGCCGCGATGACGTTCATCAGCTTCGTGGCCCTCTTCCCGCTGATCACCGTGGCCGCGGCCATCGCCGCGGCCACGCTGTCCGAGAGCCAGGTGCAGAGCGTCAAGGACAAGATCTCCGAGCAGGTGCCCGGGATCTCCGACCAGCTCGACCTCGACTCCCTGATCGCGAACGCGGGCACCGTCGGGGTCGTCGCGGGCGCGCTCCTGCTGTTCACCGGCATCGGCTGGGTGGGCTCGATGCGGGAGTGCCTGCGCGCGGTCTGGGAGCTGGAGGACACCGACGAGAACCCCGTACTGCGCAAGGTCAAGGACGCCGGGGTGCTCGCCGGACTCGGCGGCGCGGGACTCGCCTCGCTCGCCGCCTCCACCGCGGCGTCCACCGCCGTCGGCCGCACCGCCGACCTCCTCGGCGTCGACGAGAACGGCGCGGGCGGCGTGCTCCTGCAGATCTTCGCCTTCGCCATCGCCGTCCTCGCGGACTTCCTGCTCCTGCTGTACGTCCTCACGCTGCTGCCCGGCGTGGAGCCGCCCCGGCGCGCGCTCATGGTCGCCGCGGTCCTCGGCGCCGTCGGCTTCGAACTCCTGAAGCTGCTCCTCGGCGGCTATATGAAGGGCGTCGCGGCGAAGAGCATGTACGGCGCCTTCGGCGTGCCCGTCGCGCTGCTCCTGTGGATCAACTTCACCGCGAAGCTGCTGCTGTTCTGCGCGGCGTGGACGGCGACACCGTCGAAGACCGTCACGGAGGGCTCCCCGGAGTCCGGGACGGCCGGGGAGCCCGAGGCGGCCGAGGAGCCCGCACGGCCCGGCGGAGCAGCACGCCCCGGCGGGGCCACGCGGGCACCGGACGCTACTGGCGGCGCAGCGGCCAGCGGCGGTTGAGCAGGAACAGACCGCCCGCGATCACCGCGAGCACCCCGGCGGCGATGCCGAAGGCCGTGCCCATGCCGCTGCCGCTGCCCGAGTCCTTCTCGGTGGCCTTCGCGACGCCCTCGGCGCCGCCCGCCTGGCCGCCCTTGCCCGGCGCGCCCTGGCCGGTCTTCGCGCCCTTCGGGGCGACCAGCTCACCGACCGGCTCGACCTTGTCGGCGGCGGCGAAACCCCAGTCGAGGAGGCGGGCGCTCTCCTTGTAGACGGCGTGGGGCTCGTCGGAGCCCGGGTTCATCACGGTGACGAGCAGGACCTTGCCGTCGCGCTCGGCGACACCGGTGAAGGTGTTGCCCGCGTTGGTCGTCGAGCCGTTCTTGACGCCCGCGATGCCCTTGTACTGCTCGACGCCGTCGGTTCCCGTGAGGAGCCGGTTGGTGTTCTGCATGCCGAACGACTCGCGCTTCGACTTGCCCTTGTCCTTGCCCTTCTTGATCTTCTTCGTCTCGCCGGGGAACTGCGCGGTGGCCGTCGCGCAGTACTCCCGGAAGTCCTTCTTCTGCAACCCCGAGCGGGCGAACAGGGTCAGGTCGTACGCCGACGACACCTGGCCCTTCTCGTCGTAGCCGTCGGGCGTGACGACACGCGTGTCCAGGGCCTGGAGGTCCTCGGCGTGCTCCTGCATGTCCTTCACGGTCTGCGGCACGCCGCCGTTCATGGCGGACAGCACGTGCACGGCGTCGTTGCCGGACCGGAGGAAGACGCCGAGCCACAGGTCGTGGACCGAGTACGTCTCGTTCTCCTTCACCCCGACCAGGCTGCTGCCCGCACCGATGCCCGCCAGGTCCGCCGGCTGGACCTTGCGCTGCTGCGTCTTCGGGAACTTCGGCAGGACCGTGTCCGCGAACAGCATCTTCAGGGTGCTCGCCGGGGCCAGGCGCCAGTGCGCGTTGTGCGCCGCGAGCACCTCGCCGGTCTCGGCGTCCGACACCATCCAGGAGCGCGCCGAGAGCTCCTTCGGCAGCACCGGCGCACCCGCCTTCAGGTCCACCTGGGTACCGGGCTGACCGAGGCGCGCACCGCCGACGGTCGACATCGACGCGGGCGGTTTCGGCTTGTCGTCCTTGCCGCCCGGCTTGTCGTCGGCGAGGGCGGGGCCGGTGGCCGACAGGGAGAGCAAGGTCGCGGAGGCGACGAGCAGGGCGGTCTTCTTCAACGCTGGCACGGACGAGAACGTACAGGGGCGCCCCGCGCCGCCCTCCGCCGAGGTCACCCTTGCCGCGGTCCGGCGCTCCGCACCCCGAAGGCGGTCCGTGAGGGCGGCTCGCGATACTGAGGACATGAAGCTCAGCCGCCCCGTCTCCTGGTTCCTGCTCGCCTTCGGCGTGTGGAGCTGGTTCATCTGGATCACTTTCGTCAAGAACCTGTGGAAGGACGGCAGCGGGCTCGCCTTCGACGACGCGGGCGATCCGACCGGGTACTTCTGGGTGCACCTGACGCTCGCCGTTGTCTCCTTTGTCTTGGGGACGGTGGTAGGAAGCATCGGGTTGCGTGGCGTCCGCGCACTGCGCAGAACCTCATAGCCATGGGTGTCGTCATCGGGGTGCTCGTCGGGGCAGGAGTGCTTGCCCTCCTTGCCGGTCTGCTCTGGTACGTGTGGCGGCGCACGGTCCGTGACACCACCCGCCCCCGCTCCCGCGCCCGCCGGGCGGGCACGGCCGTCTTCTTCACGGGCCCGGTCCTGGCGTTCGCCGCCCTCGGCGCGGAGCGTGGCGGCGCCCCGTTCCTCCTCCAGCAGATCCTGGCGTGGCCGGGTTTCCTGTGGCTGGCGTTCGCGCTGTATCTGTTGGTGGGGCTGCTGGTGGGGGAGGCCGTGCGCCCCCTGCTGGGGCGGTGGCTCGCGCGCCGCGAGCGCCCTTCGGATGCGTCGGAGGAGCGAGTTCCGGCCCGTCCGGCGTTTGAGGACGAGGCCCGCAGGGCCGATGAGGCGGGGAAAGGGGCGCAGCCCCAGCAGGCCGGGACGGGCGGCCGGGACGTGACCCGGCGCCTCTTCGTGTCCCGCGCGGTCGCCGTGACAGCGGCAACGGCGGCGGCAGCCACGGTCGGCCACGGAACGTACGGAGTCCTGCGCGGCCCCAGGATCAAGCGTGTCGCCGTCCCGCTGGCGAAGCTGCCGCGCGCGGCACACGGCTTCCGGATCGCCGTGGTCAGCGACATCCACCTGGGCCCGGTCCTCGGCGAGGGCTTCGCCCGCCGCGTGGTGGACACCATCAACTCCACCCAGCCCGACCTGATCGCCGTCGTGGGCGACCTGGTGGACGGCAGCGTCGCCGACCTCGCCCCGGCGGCCCGCCCGCTCGCGCACCTTCGGGCACGGCACGGTGCCTATTTCGTCACCGGCAACCACGAGTACTTCTCCGGCGCCGAGCAGTGGGTCGACCATGTGCGCTCGCTCGGCCTGCGCCCCCTGGAGAACGCCCGTACCGAACTGCCGTACTTCGACCTCGCCGGGGTCAACGACGTACAGGGCGAGGACGAGGGCGAGGGCCCCGACTTCGTGAAGGCGCTCGGCGACCGCGACCGGACCCGGGCGTCGGTGCTCATGGCCCACCAGCCCGTGGTCATCCACGACGCCGTGGAACACGGCGTCGACCTGCAGCTCTCCGGCCACACCCACGGCGGCCAGCTCTGGCCCAACAACTTCGTCGCCGACCTCGCCAACCCGACCCTCGCGGGCCTCGAACGCTACGGAGACACCCAGCTGTACGTGACGCGCGGCGCCGGCGCCTGGGGCCCGCCCGTGCGGGTGGGCGCGCCGTCCGACATCACGGTGGTGGAGCTGGCGTCGCTGCGGGCGTGAGGGGCCCGGACGGGAACCGCGGCGCGGACCACGGCGGCTCCAGGGGGTGCGGGGGAGCGGCCGGCCGCGGCGGGGCGGGCACCCTGGGCAGCGTCACGAGGACGGTGAGGCCCTCGTCCGGGGCGGTGCTGACCTCGACCCGCCCGCAGTGCGCCGCCACCACGCCCTGCACGATGGCCATGCCGAGCCCGCTGCCCGCGCCCCGCCCGGACCGGAAGAACCGGTCGAAGACCCGGGCCGCGTCCTCGGGGGCGAGCCCCGGACCGTCGTCGGCGACCGTCAGGCGCACCGTGTCCCCGCACCGGTCGAGGCCGAGCCGGACCGGCGTGTCGGCGGGCGTGTGCGTACGGACGTTGGCGAGCAGGTTCGCGAGCACCTTGCGCAGCTGCTGCTCGTCCGCCTGGACGAGGATCGCGCCGTCCGCGGACACCGTGAGCGGCCGGTCCGGCTCCTGGGCGCGCAGGTCGTCCGCCGCGTCCCGCACCAGACGGCTCAGGTCCACGGAGCGGAAGCGCAGCTCCGGCTGCTGGTCCAGGCGGGCCAGGGTGAGCAACTCCGCCACGAGGTGGCTCATGCGGTCGGTCTCGGCGTGCACCCGCCCCCAGGCCCGGGTACGGGACTCCGGGGTGTCCAGCATCCCCCGGTCGTACAGCTGGAGGTAGCCGCGGATCGCCGACAGCGGGGTGCGCAGCTCGTGCGAGGCGTCCGCGACGAACTGCCGCAGCTGCGCCTCGCTGCGCTCCCGGGTGACGAAGGCCGTCTCGACCTGCTGGAGCATGGAGTTGAGGGCCAGGCGCAACTGCTCGGTCTCCATGACCGCGGCCCTGCTCGCCGGCACCCGCCGCTTCAGGTCGCCGTCGGCGATCGCGGAGGCCGTCTCGACCATGTCCTCCAGGGGGCGCAGACGCTGATGCGCGGCGATCATCGTGAGGACCGCGAGCAGGGCGAGGAGCAGCGCGCCGAAGGCCAGGTCCAGCTTGAGCGCCTTGGCCACGCTCGACTGGACGGTCTCCGTCGACGCCGCCATGACCACCACCGAACCGTCGGCGAGCCGGGCCGCGACACCGCGGTAGGAGTCGCCGTTCAACGTCAGGCCCTGCGGTGACGTGTGCCGGGCCAGCTCCGTCGCGTCGTCCACCGCCTCGGCGAGGGCGAGCTGGCGTGCCGTCGTCGGCAGCGGGCCGATGCCGACGGGTTCGCCGTCCCGGTCCACGGCGACGAACACGGACTCCGCGGCCGGGAGTTCCTCGTTGGCCTTGATGGCCTCCGGCGATATCTGGTCCAGGGAGCCGAGGTCGGCGAGGCTGCGCAGGTCGTCGAGGACCAGGCCGCTCTGCCGCATCGCCGTGCGGGAGGAGGTCAGTTCGCTGTCGACGTTCTCCAGGAGGTAGTGCCGCATGCCCATCAGGCTCACGGCGGTCGCCGCCACGACGCCGAGGGCCAGGAGCGCCACGTTCACGAGGGTGAGCTTGGCGCGCAGCGAGTTCATGCCGAACCGGCCGCGCCTGCCGCGGCCGCCGGTGCCGCCGGTGCCGCGGGGCTCCGGGCCTGGCCTGTCGCGGAGCCTCATGCCGTACTTCCCGCGAGCCCGTATCCGACGCCGCGCCGCGTCGTGATCAGCGGCGGCCCCACCTGGTCGAGCTTGCGCCGCAGATAGCTGATGTAGGTCTCCACGACCGTCGACTCCGCGCTGTGCTCGATGTTCCACACATGGCGCAGGAGTTGCTCCTTGGGAACGACCCGGCCGCCGTTGCGGACCAGGAAGCGGAGGAGCGCGTACTCGGTCGGGGTCAGCTGCACCGTGCCGCCCTCGCGCCGCACCACGTACGTCGTCTCGTCCAGCTCCAGGTCGCCGTAGCGCAGCGGCGGGCGCTGCGGCAGCACGTCGTGCGGGCGCACCCGGCGGAGCACCGCGCCGATACGGGCGACGACCTCGTCGATGTTGAACGGCTTGGTGATGTAGTCGTCGCCGAAGCCGAGGGCGCCCACCACCTCGGCGGGCGCGTCCCTGGCGGTGAGGAAGACCAGCGCGAGGTCGGGCATCCGGGTCCGCAGCTCCTGGCCGAGGGCCCGCCCGTCGCCGTCCGGCAGCATCACGTCGAGCAGGGCGCAGTCCGGCCGGGTCCGCGAGGCCATCGCGAGGGCCTCGCGGACCGTGCCCGCGGTCATCACGTCGAAGTGGTGGAAGCGCAGGGTGATGGCGAGGACGTCGGCGATGCTCGGCTCGTCCTCGACGACGAGGACGGTCGCGCGCCCGCGGCCGTCGTCGGGCCCGGCGGCCGGGCCCGCGGCGGCTTGTGTTCCCGGGTGACCTTCGTTCATGACCCCAGTATCCGCACCGCCCGCGCGCGAAGTGCGCGGCCGCCCTTTGGAGTTCCTTGAGAATCACGGCCGAAAGATGTCGTTCGCGCGGTGCTCGTCCGATGCTGGGAGCAGACGCGGCGACCGACTGCCGAACACGGGCAGACGCGGCGACCGACTGTCCAACACGAGCAGACGCGGCGACCGCCTGCCGAGGACTCACGGCCGAGGAGCGACGACATGGCGGAACGGGACAGGGGGAGTCGGCGGCACCGGCTCCGCACCGCTGTCCTGTCACGCCTGGCGGGCCTCCTGCACCGCGCCCGGAGGGCGGGCCGCCGGTCCCCGGCCGGGCCCGAGCGCCACGCGCCCCGTCCCGCCGCCGTACCCGAGCCGGCCGAGCCCCCGGGCCGGGCGGTGCTGGACGCCGGGCCCCCGGCCCCGGAGGAGCTGGAGGCCCTGGTCGCCGCGGCCCTCAACACCCCGCGGCCACCGGTCGCACCGCCCTCGGCCGCCGGCACCGCCGAGACTCCGCCCGCCTCCGACGCCTGCGACCCGGAACCCCCGTCCGGGCCCGTGGACGTCGGACGGCGGGCGGCCCACGACGCCTGTGCCGCACGGGCCGCGCGCGACGCCCGCCTCGCCCGGGAAGCCCACGCGCAGGGCCGGGCCCACGGCCCGTACGCCTCCGTCGTGCACGGCTTCATCGTCACGCCCGACGGCGAGCCCCTGCACAGCGTGACCGTCACCCTGCTGGCCCGGGGCGGTCGGCGGCTGGACCGTGTCTCGTCCCTGGCCGACGGCTCCTACATCCTCGCGGCCCCCGCCCCCGGCGTGTACGTCCTCGCGGCGACGGCACCGGGCCATGCCGCGAGGGCCCGCCACATCATGCTCGGCGACGGCCCGCTGACCTACGACCTGGAACTGGTCGAGACCGTCGGTGGCGGCGTGAGAACGCGGTGAGCCGACGCGCGCGTCGCCCCCGGTGACGTGCGCGGGAACCCTGGCCCGGGAGCGGAGCTGCACCCGCCCCCGGCCCTGCTGCCGGGACACCCGCGAGCCCAGCCCCCATGCCCAGGGGACTGCGAGCGAGCCGACCGGCACAGCGGTGGCCGCCCTTCCACAGGGGCGGCCACCGCTGCGTGGACGGTGCGGCGCGTCCGCCTCCGCCCCGCCCGCCGGCGTTGCTTCTCGCACGCCCGACTCGGCGCTCACATACAACCTTTGGCTGTGACCGAAGGTCCGTACGCGAGGATGTTCTGTCCGGTCGCGGGTGGGTGCAGGGGGCTTCGCAGGTGGATCTCAGGTCCGAGGAGTACGAGGAGTCCGCGGAGTTCGCGAGGTTCGAGAAGGAGGTCACGGGGTTCGCGCCGGAGGCCGTCGTCACGTTGGACGCGGCGGACGAGGCGCGCCTCGTGGGGGAAGTACCGGGCCGGCGGGTGGTGATGGCCGGGGCCGGGGTGGTGTTCCTGGTGGGCTGCGCGGTGGTGGTGGCGCGGGTGGTGCTCGGGTGAGGGTGCGCCCGGCTCGGGGCTCGGTGCCGGGACGGGGCCCGGTACCTGGAGGGGGCCCGGTGCCGGGGTGACGGCGTGCGCGCTCCGTCAGGCGCGGCCCAGCTCCGGGCGCTTGGAGTAGTCCGTGAAGCCGACGACGTTCCCCCACGGGTCGGCGATCTCCACCGTCCAGCCGGTCGCCACCGAGTGCGGCTCCGCCAGGACGGGGATGCCCGCTGCCGCCAGGGACCTGGCCTTCGCGCGGGCGTCCGGCACCTCAAGCCAGACGCGGGGCGTCGGCCACGGCGGCGGGCGGCGGCCGATGCCGTCCTCCACGCGCAGCAGCACTCCGGGCGTCTCCGGGCCCACCTTGAGGATGGCGAGGCCCGCCTCGTCCAGGCGGCGGGTGACCGGGAAGCCGGCGCGCTCGTAGAAGCCGACCGACTCGTCGAGGTCGCCCACGGGGAACAACGCGTTGTCGAAACCGAGCAGATCACACGTGACTGACACCTGATTGTCTGACATAACGTCAGAATACGGGTCGGGTTCCGCTTCGAGGCCGCGTCAATGCCGTACGGCGCGTTTCGCGCCGGGGAGCCTGGTACCCGTCGGACTCCGCCTACGTCTGGAGCGCACGCCATGCCCGAGACCACTCAGGACCTCACCGCCCTCGCGGACGACCACCTGAACGCCGCCCGGGCCGACGCCCATGGCCGCAGTGCCCGGTTGCTCGTCCACGACGGCCCTCTGCGCCAGAGCGTCATCGCCCTGACCTCGGGCTCCGCACTCGACGACCACGTCACTCCCCCCGCGGCGAGCCTCCAGGTCCTGCGGGGAAAGGTCCGCCTGACCACCGAGGCGGGCGGGGAGCACCTGCTCGCGGCGGGGGAGCTGTGGGCCGTGCCGAAGGAGCGGCACGGGTTGCTGGCGGTGGAGGACGCGGTGGTCCTGCTGACGGCGGTGACGGCGACGGCGTGAGCGGGCTTGCGGCTTTTTCAGCCCCTCCTGCGTTTGAGGAGCGGGGTCTGGGGCGGAGCCCCAGGATCGGAGAAGGGGCGGGTCTGGGGCGCCGCGCGAGGCCCACCCGCCCGCGCCCAGGCAAACCCCACCCACACCAGCCCCCACACCCCCACGGCCACCCACAGCAACACCCGCCCCAGCGTCCGCAGCCACGGCACATCCGTCACCGCCCCGGTGGACAGCGCCGCCACGGCCGTCATGCCGAGGGGGAACACGGTGGCCCAGCGGCGGACGTCGTAATAGGGCCGCGGCCGTGCCGCCTCGGCGGCGGCGAGGACCGCGTACCAGGCGAGCGCGAGGGCGAGCAGGACGTAGGTGAGGTTGCGCAGGAACGCGTGGCCCGTGCCCGTGTACAGCGGTGACGCCGTCAGTTTGGACGCGGCCAGGGCCGAGATGGCGAGCGCGCCGCCCGCCACCCACTGGTCGCCCGCGCCGGTCCACACCTGCCGGAAGTCGAAGCGGCGCAGGGCGTCCGCGTACAGCAGCAGGCCGAGGGCGAAGCACGCCAGCGCCGCGTCCCCGAGCCAGTCGCCCTTCCCCGCGAGGGACAGGGTGGAGGCGAGGACGGCCAGGCCCTGCGTCGCCACGCACACCAGGAACACCCCGCCCGGCATGCCGTGCCGCAGCCAGTGCCGGACGACGGCGAGGAGCAGGCCCGGCCAGACGAGGACGGCGATCACGAGCAGGGCGATCGCCGGCCACTGCCGGCCGAGGAGTGAGAAGCGGGTGCCGACGACGGTCGTCGCCGCCACCGCGGTGAGCGCGGGCGGCGTGACCGCCGCCGCCGTCCAGCGCGAGCGATCGCGCGCCAGGAGGTCGACGAAGTCCGCAGCGAGCACCACCCACAGCACGCAGGCCACGGCCAGGAAGATCTCCGACAGGATGTCGTGGCCCGTCAGGTACAGGCCCACCGAGATGATGCCGGTGGCCATGACGCAGGCCCCGGCGGCGGGAGTCACCTCGTCCCGCCATGCCCGTTCGTTCCGCAGTGTCCGTCCCACAAGGCCATGAGACCGCACCGGGCGGGGCGCCACCACTCGGCCTAAGCCAGGCTTGCGGCCCCGGCGGCCCGCGCGTCGTATGGACGGTGTGAACCCCACCGAACCGGCTGCCCTGCTCCTGAAGTCCGGCCGCTTTCTGCGCCGGGGCGAGGCCGCGCCCGACCTGCACAGCGTCCGGATCGAGGGCGGGCGGGAAGGGGACGTCTTCTACCGGGACCGGTGGAGCCACGACAAGGTCGTGCACTCCACCCACGGCGTGAACTGCACCGGCTCCTGCCGCTGGAAGGTGTACGTCAAGGACGGCGTCATCACCTGGGAGACCCAGGCCACCGACTATCCGACGACGGGCCCCGACCGGCCCGAGTACGAGCCCCGCGGCTGCCCCCGCGGCGCCGCCTTCTCCTGGTACACCTACTCGCCGACCCGGGTCCGCCACCCGTACGTCCGCGGGGTCCTCCTGGACATGTACCGGGAGGCGAAGGGGCGCCTCAAGGATCCCGTCCTCGCCTGGGCGGACGTCCAGGGCGACCCCGAGCGGCGCCGCGCCTACCAGCGGGCCCGCGGCAAGGGCGGGCTCACCCGCGCCACCTGGGACGAGGCCGTGGAGATCATCGCGGCCGCGCATGTGCACACCATCAAGACCTACGGCCCCGACCGGGTCGCCGGGTTCTCGCCCATTCCCGCCATGTCCATGGTGTCGCACGCGGCCGGTGCCCGCTTCATGTCGCTGATCGGCGCGCCCATGCTGTCGTTCTACGACTGGTACGCGGACCTGCCGGTCGCCTCGCCGCAGGTCTTCGGCGACCAGACGGACGTACCGGAGTCCGGGGACTGGTGGGACGCCGCGTATCTGATGATGTGGGGCTCGAACGTGCCCGTCACGCGGACGCCCGACGCGCACTGGATGGCCGAGGCCCGCTACCGGGGCCAGAAGGTCGTGGTCGTCGCGCCCGACTACGCCGACAACGCCAAGTTCGCCGACGAGTGGCTGCACCCCCACCCCGGCACCGACGGCGCCCTCGCCCTCGCCATGGGGCACGTGATCCTGCGCGAGTGCTTCGTCGAGCGGCGGGTCCCGTTCTTCGACGACTACGTACGCCGCTTCACCGATCTGCCGTTCCTCGTCACCCTCACCGAGCGCGACGGCGCGTACGTACCCGCGAAGTTCCTGCGCGCCACCGACCTCGGCGACACCGGGGAAGGCGCCGAGTGGAAGACCGTCGTGCTCGACGAGGGCAGCGGGCAGCCCGTCGTACCCGGCGGCTCGCTCGGCTTCCGCTGGACCGAGTCCGGCAAGGGCAAGTGGAACCTCGACCTGGGGGAGGTGCGGCCCCGGCTCTCCCTGTACGAGGAGGACGCCCGAGGCGTGGAAGTGCTGCTTCCGCGCTTCGACACCGAGGGTGGCGCGCACGGGCAGGGGCGGGGCGAGGTGCTGCGGCGCGGGGTGCCCGCCGTGCGGCTCGCCGGGCCCGGCAGTCCGCTGGTCACCACTGTCTTCGACCTGCTGCTCGCGCAGTACGGTGTGGGGCGCGAGGGGATGGTGGGGGACTGGCCCTCCTCGTACGACGACGCCTCCTCGCCCGGCACCCCCGCCTGGCAGGAGGCGCACACGTCCGTGCCCGCCGCCCAGTGCGCCCGTATCGCCCGGGAGTTCGCGGCGACGGCGGAGAGGTCCCGCGGCCGGTGCATGATCCTCATGGGCGCCGGGACCAACCACTGGTTCCACTCGGAGACCATCTACCGCACCTTCCTCGCCCTGCTCCAGCTCACCGGCTGCCAGGGCCGCAACGGCGGCGGCTGGGCGCACTACGTCGGCCAGGAGAAGTGCCGCCCCGCCACCGGCTGGGCCACCCTTGCGGGCGCCGGTGACTGGTCCCGGCCGCCCCGGCAGATGATCGGCGCCGCGTACTGGTTCCTGCACACCGACCAGTGGCGCTACGACCGGTTCGGCGCCGACGTGCTCGCCTCGCCGCTCGGCGAGGGCCGGTTCGCGGGGATGGCGGCGGCGGACTGCCTCGCGCAGGCCACCCGGGCGGGCTGGATGCCGTCGTACCCGACGTTCGACCGCAATCCGCTGGAGCTGGGGGAGGGGGACGACCCGGTGGGGTCGGCCGTCCGGCAACTGCGCTCCGGTGAGCTGAAGTTCGCCGGTGAGGATCCCGACGCGCCCGAGAACTGGCCGCGCGTGCTCACGCTCTGGCGCGCCAATCTGCTCGGCTCATCGGCCAAGGGCGCCGAGTACTTCACCAAGCATCTGCTCGGGACGCACTCCTCGCTGCGCGCCGAGGAGGCACCGCCCGAGGTCCGGCCCCGGGACGTGGTCTGGCACGAGCGGGCCCCGGAGGGAAAGCTCGACCTGCTCCTGTCCCTGGACTTCCGCATGACGTCCTCGACGCTGCTCTCCGACATCACCTTGCCCGCCGCCACCTGGTACGAGAAGCACGACCTGTCGACCACCGACATGCACCCCTTCGTGCACGCCTTCACCCCGGCCGTCGACCCGCCCTGGGGGGCCCGTACCGACTTCGACGCGTTCCGCGCCATCGCCGACCGGCTCAGCGAACTCGCCGCCCGTCACCTCGGCACCCGCAAGGACCTGGTGGCGACGGCTCTCCAGCACGACACCCCGGGCGAGATCGCGCAGCCCGGCGGGGTGGCCCTGGACTGGCGGCGCGGCGAGTGCGAGCCCGTGCCGGGCAGGACCATGCCCGCCCTCACCGTCGTCGAACGGGACTACACCGCGATCGGCGCGAAGTTCGCCGCCCTCGGCCCGCTGGTGGAGAAGCTCGGCCTGCCCGCCAAGGGCATCGCGCTGCGCCCCGACGAGGAGGTGGAGGCGCTGCGGGCCCTCAACGGCGTGGTCAGAAAAGGCCCCGCGGCCGGGCGGCCCCGGCTCGACACCGCCGTGAAGGCCGCCAACACCATCCTCGCCCTGTCCGGCACCACCAACGGGCGCCTCGCCACCCAGGGCTTCCACACCCTCGAAGCCCGCACCGGGCAGGAGATGGCGCACCTCGCCGCCGAGCACGAGGGCAAGCGGATCTCGTACGCCGACACGCAGGCCGCACCCGTCCCCGTGATCACCTCCCCGGAGTGGTCGGGCAGCGAGTCCGGCGGGCGCCGCTACACCGCTTTCACCCTCAACACCGAGCACCTCAAGCCCTGGCACACCCTCACCGGGCGCCAGCACTTCTTCCTCGACCACGACTGGATCCACGAACTCGGCGAGGCGCTGCCCGTGTACCGGCCGCCGCTCGACATGCACCGCCTGTTCGGAGAGCCGCGCATCGGCGCCGACGGGGAACGGGAGGTGACGGTCCGCTACCTCACCCCGCACAACAAGTGGTCCATCCACTCCGAGTACCAGGACAACCTCTTCATGCTGTCGCTGTCCCGGGGCGGCCAGGTCATCTGGATGTCCCCGGACGACGCGGCGGCCATCGGCGTACGCGACAACGACTGGATCGAGGCCGTCAACCGCAACGGCGTGGTGGCCGCGCGGGCCGTCGTCTCGCACCGCATGCCGGCCGGCACCGTCTACATGCACCACGCGCAGGAGCGCACGGTGAACGTCCCCAGGACGGAGACCACCGGCCGCCGCGGCGGCATCCACAACTCCCTGACCCGGCTGCTCCTCAAGCCGTCCCACCTCATCGGCGGCTACGCGCAGCTCTCCTGGGCCTTCAACTACCTGGGCCCCACCGGCAACCAGCGCGACGAGGTCACGGTCGTGCGGCGCAGGACCGAGCAGGAGGTGACGTACTAGCCATGCGGGTACTCGCTCAGATCGCGATGGTCATGAACCTCGACAAGTGCATCGGCTGCCACACCTGCTCGGTGACCTGCAAACAGACGTGGACCAACCGCTCCGGCGTGGAGTACGTCTGGTTCAACAACGTCGAGACCCGCCCCGGGCAGGGCTACCCGCGCCGCTACGAGGACCAGGAGAAGTGGCGCGGCGGCTGGGAGCTGAACCGGCGCGGCGCCCTGAAGCTGAAGTCCGGCGGGCGCTTCCACGCCCTCGCCACGATCTTCTCCAACCCGGTCCTGCCCGGCATCAAGGACTACTACGAGCCCTGGACGTACGAGTACAAGAACCTCACCGACGCCCCCCTCGGCGACGACTACCCGGTCGCCGAGCCCCGCTCCCTGATCTCCGGCAAGCCCATGAAGATCGAGTGGAGCTCCAACTGGGACGACAACCTCGGCGGCGGAGCGCAGAGCGTCGCCGCCGACCCGATGGTGGCACAGGCCGAGGAACGCGCCCGGGAGACCGCCGACCGGGCCGCCGTGCAGGTCAAGGCCGCCTTCGAGCAGACCTTCATGTTCTATCTGCCGCGCATCTGCGAGCACTGCCTGAACCCGGCGTGCGTGGCGGCCTGCCCGTCGGGGGCGATGTACAAGCGCTCCGAGGACGGCATCGTCCTCGTCGACCAGGACCAGTGCCGCGGCTGGCGCAAGTGCGTGACCGGCTGCCCGTACAAGAAGGTCTACTTCAACCACCGCACCGGCAAGGCCGAGAAGTGCACGCTCTGCTACCCGCGCCTGGAGGTGGGCCTGCCGACGGTCTGCTCCGAGACCTGCGTGGGCAGGCTGCGGTACCTGGGCGTGGTCCTGTACGACGCGGACAAGGTGACGGCGGCGGCGTCCGTGCCCGACGAGAAGGACCTGTACGAGGCCCAGCTGGGCATCCTCCTCGACCCGGCCGATCCCGAGGTGCGCCGGGCCGCCGAGCGCGACGGCATCCCGCACGACTGGATCGAGGCGGCCCGCCGCTCACCCGTGCACGCCCTCGTCTCCACCTACCGGGTGGCGCTGCCGCTGCACCCGGAGTACCGCACCCTGCCGATGGTCTGGTACGTCCCGCCGCTGTCCCCGGTCGTGGACGCGCTCAGCGGCACCGGCCACGACGGCGAGGACGCGGGCAACCTCTTCGGCGCCATCGACACCCTGCGCATCCCCCTCGCATACCTGGCGGAGCTGTTCACGGCGGGCGAAGTGGGGCCGGTGCGGGCGGCTCTGGAACGCCTCGCGGCGATGCGCTCGTACATGCGGGAGGTGAACCTGGCGGGTTCGGACAACAACCTGGCGGGCCCGGACAGTCCCGACGACCTCCCCGACGCCTCGATCCCCGCCCGCGTCGGCATGACCCCCGACGGCATCGAGGACATGTACCGCCTCCTCGCCCTCGCCAAGTACGACGAGCGCTACGTCATCCCGACGGCGGCGCTCGGTGACGCCCGGCGCCTGGAGGAGTCCGCGGTGCCCGACGGCTGCGGCCTCGACCGGCCCGGCGGCCCCGGGATGGTCCCGCCGAACCCCGGCCCGTTCGGGGACGACTCCGGGAGGTACGGGGAGCTGCCGCTCGTCACGATCGAGAACTTCCACGCGTCGCGCCGCCGCCAGACGGCGGACGACATGCCCGCCATCGGCTCCGGCGAAGCCGTCGGCTCCGGCGAGGAGGAGGAACGATGACCGAACCCGCCGTGCTGTACCAAGGGGCCGCGCACTGTCTGTGCTACCCCGACGCCGAGGTCCGCGAGCGCCTTCCCCTGGTGCGGGCCGCGGTACCCGAACTGCACCCGTTCCTGGACGAGTTCGAGCCGTGGTCGGCGACCGCCGCCGCCGAGCACTACGTCCGCGTCTTCGACTTCAAGAACCGGCACAGCCTGTATCTGAGCTGGTGGCTGGACGGCGACACCCGCCGCCGGGGCGCGTCCCTCGTCGCCTTCAAGGAGACGTACCGCGCCTACGGCCTCTCCGTCACCGGCGAGGAACTGCCCGACTTCCTGCCCGCCGTCCTGGAGTTCACCTCCCGCACCGGCAACCGGGACCTCCTCGCAGCCCACCGCGCGGGCCTCGAACTGCTGCGCCTCGCCCTCACCGACGACGGCACGCCCTACGCGGCGATCCTCGACGCGGTGTGCGGGACCCTGCCGGGGCCGACCCCGAGGGACCGCCTCGAAGCACGGGCCCTGGCGCGGACCGGGCCGCGCACCGAGACCGTCGGCATCGACTCCCCGCCCGGATACGGTTCCTCGCCAGGGTACGGCGCTCCGCGCGGGCTCGGGGACCGCTGATGCACCTCTTCCTCTGGGGCGTGCTGCCCTACCTGGCCGCGGTCCTCCTCGTCGCCGGCACCGTCTGGCGCTACCGCTACGACAAGTTCGGCTGGACCACCCGCTCGTCCCAGATCTACGAGTCCCGCCTCCTGAACATCGCGTCCCCCGCCTTCCACTACGGGATCCTCTTCGTCCTCGTCGGCCACCTCATGGGCCTGTTCGTCCCGGCGTCCTGGACCGAAGGCGTGGGCCTGGACGAGCACGCCTACCACCTGTTCTCCCTCTTCGGCGGGACCGCGGCGGGAGCCCTCGCGGTCGCGGGCATCGCCGTCCTCGTCTACCGCCGCCGCACCAACACCCCGGTCTTCCGCGCCACCACCCGCAACGACAAGCTCATGTACGCGGTGCTGCTCGCAGCGATCATCATGGGCATGTGGGCCAAGCTGGCCCACTCCACCCTCAGCAAGGGCTACGACTACCGCGAGACCATCGCCCCCTGGTCCCGCTCCCTCTTCACCCTCCAGCCCAAGGTCTCCCTGATGGAGGGCGTCCCCCTCACCTTCCAGATCCACGCCGTCATCGGCCTGCTCCTGTTCGCCCTGGTGCCGTTCACGCGGCTGATCCATATGTTCAGCGCGCCGGTGCAGTATCTGTTCCGGCCTTATGTGGTGTACCGGAGCAGGGGGGCCGGGCCTCGGCGGGAGCGGCGGGGGTGGGAGCGGGTGGATTCGTAGGCGTCAGTCGGCCTTGGGCCTGCCCGCTTCCAGGATGGCCGCCACGTCCAGGGACACCTTGGCGCCGATCGAGTCGGGGAGCGTGACCGTCTGGCCGGGCGCGTGGACCTGGTGGCTGGCGTAGCCGTCGGCGGTCGGTTCGGTGAGGACGTGGAGGCGCTGATGCTTGCGGTCCACGATGACGTAGACGGGGATCTTGGCTTCCCCGTACGCGGCGACCTTCGTGCGGAGGTCCGTCTGGTAGTTGCTGGAGGTGACCTCCAGGATCAGGCGGACGACTGCGGGGTCGTGGCACCCGCTCTCGATGCAGTGATCCCGGTAGTCGGCGTCCACGACAGCCATGTCAGGGATCGCGTGGTCCTCGGCACCGGTGGGCAGCCAGACACCGAAACACTGGATGATCCGTGTTTCCGTGCCGTGGAGTCCTGCTGAGAGAAACGGCAGCATGAGGTCTGTCAGGACTTCGCCGTGGGGGCCGTCAGGAGCTGGGGACACGAGGATCTGGCCTCCGATGATCTCGACGCGGTGGCCCGGCAGGCTGTCTCTGATGCGATTGGCCTCTGCGATCAGCGGCCGGTCGCCGTGCGGCTGCTCGACGGATGCTGCGGACATCGCGTGCCTCCTGGGGGCTGGTATCGAGAACATCATCGTAGGACGAGTCACGTCCTCGTGTCCGGCACCGACCCGTTCAGCAGAACGAGTGAGGGCCCCACCCCCGGCGCGAAACCGGAAGCGGGACCCTCACCCAGGCGGAGCCGGAAAGCCTAGAAGCGGCGCGTGATCAGCGCTCGCTTCACCTCCTGGATCGCCTTGGTGACCTCGATGCCGCGCGGGCACGCGTCGGTGCAGTTGAACGTGGTGCGGCAGCGCCACACGCCGTCCTTGTCGTTCAGGATCTCCAGGCGCTGCTCACCGGCCTCGTCGCGCGAGTCGAAGATGAAGCGGTGGGCGTTGACGATCGCGGCCGGGCCGAAGTACTGGCCGTCGTTCCAGAACACCGGGCAGGACGACGTGCACGCGGCGCACAGGATGCACTTCGTGGTGTCGTCGAAGCGCTCGCGGTCCTCGGCGGACTGGAGGCGCTCCCGGGTCGGCTCGTTGCCCGTGGTGACCAGGAACGGCATCACGTCGCGGTAGGCCTGGAAGAACGGGTCCATGTCCACGACGAGGTCCTTCAGGACCGTGAGGCCCTTGATGGGCTCGACCGTGATCGGCTTGGCCGGGTTGATGTCCTTGATCAGGGTCTTGCAGGCCAGGCGGTTCTTGCCGTTGATGCGCATGGCGTCGGAGCCGCAGATGCCGTGCGCGCAGGAGCGGCGGAACGTCAGCGAGCCGTCCAGATCCCACTTGATCTTGTGGAGACCGTCCAGGACGCGTTCCTTGGGGTCGATCTCCAGCTGGAAGTCTTCCCAGGTCGCGTCCGCCGAGACCTCCGGGTTGAAGCGGCGGATCCGGAAGGTGACGGTGATGAGGTGGGACGCGGCCGCGGCGTCCGCCTCGACCTTGTCCATCGTCGGAGTTGCCATCAGTACTTACGCTCCATCGGCTGGTAGCGGGTCTGGACGACCGGCTTGTAGTCGAGGCGGATCGAGTCAGTTGCTGAATCGCCCTCGCCGGTGACCTCGCGGTACGCCATGGTGTGGCGCATGAAGTTGACGTCGTCGCGGTTCGGGTAGTCCTCGCGGTAGTGGCCGCCGCGGGACTCCTTGCGGGCGAGCGCCGACACCGCCATGACCTCGGCGAGGTCGAGCAGGTTGCCCAGCTCGACGGCCTCCAGGAGGTCGGTGTTGAAGCGCCTGCCCTTGTCCTGCACCGAGACGTTCTTGTACCGCTCGCGCAGCTCGGCGATCTTCTCCACGGCCGTCTTGATGGTCTGCTCCGTACGGAAGACCATGACGTTGGCGTCCATCGTCTCCTGGAGCTCCCGGCGGATCTCCGCGACCCGCTCGGTGCCCGTGGAGTCGCGCAGCTGCTCCACCAGGGAGACCACGAGCTCCGCCGGGTTCTCCGGCAGCTCCACGAAGTCGGCCTTCGCCGAGTACTCCGCGGCGGCGATGCCCGCGCGGCGGCCGAAGACGTTGATGTCCAGGAGCGAGTTGGTGCCGAGGCGGTTGGCGCCGTGCACCGACACGCAGGCGACCTCACCGGCGGCGTACAGACCCGGGACGACGGTGGTGTTGTCGCTGAGGACCTCACCCTCGACGTTCGTCGGGATGCCGCCCATGGCGTAGTGCGCGGTCGGCTGGATCGGGATCGGGTCCGTGTAGGGCTCGATGCCGAGGTAGGTGCGCGCGAACTCGGTGATGTCCGGGAGCTTCGCGTCCAGCTGCTCCGGCGGCAGGTGCGTCAGGTCGAGGTAGACGTGGTCGCCCTCGGGACCGCAGCCGCGGCCCTCACGGATCTCCGTGTAGATGGAGCGGGACACGACGTCACGGGACGCGAGGTCCTTCATGACCGGCGCGTACTTCTCCATGAAGCGCTCGCCGTCCTTGTTGCGCAGGATGCCGCCCTCACCGCGGGCGCCCTCCGTGAGCAGGATGCCCATCCGCCAGATGCCGGTCGGGTGGAACTGGAAGAACTCCATGTCCTCCAGCGGCAGACCGCGCCGGTAGCAGGCCGCCTGGCCGTCACCGGTGAGGGTGTGCGCGTTCGACGTCACCTTGAAGAACTTGCCGGTGCCGCCGGACGCGTAGATCACGGCCTTTGCCTGGAAGACGTGGATCTCACCGGTGGCGAGCTCGTAGGCGACGACGCCCGCGCTCTTCTTGACGCCGTTCTCCTCCACGATGAGCTGGTCGAGGACGTAGAACTCGTTGAAGAACTCCACACCCTCCTTGACGCAGTTCTGGTAGAGGGTCTGGAGGATCATGTGGCCCGTGCGGTCCGCGGCGTAGCAGGAGCGGCGCACCGGCGCCTCGCCGTGGTTGCGGGAGTGCCCGCCGAAGCGGCGCTGGTCGATGGTGCCGTCCGGGGTGCGGTTGAACGGCAGGCCCATCTTCTCCAGGTCGAGGACCGCGTCGATGGCCTCCTTCGCCAGGATCTCGGCGGCGTCCTGGTCGACCAGGTAGTCGCCGCCCTTGATCGTGTCGAAGGTGTGCCACTCCCAGTTGTCCTCCTCCACGTTGGCGAGCGCGGCGGCCATGCCGCCCTGCGCCGCGCCCGTGTGGGACCGCGTGGGGTAGAGCTTGGTGAGCACGGCGGTGCGGCTGCGCTTCGTCGCCTCGATGGCGGCGCGCATGCCCGCGCCGCCCGCGCCGACGATGACGGTGTCGTACTTGTGGATCTTCATGAGTGGTTGCCTCAGCCCCGTGCCTAGCGGATGTTCGGGTCGAAGGTGAAGATCACCAGCGTGCCCAGCAGGATGGTGAACACCGTGGCGGTGTACAGCAGGCCCTTCAGCCACAGCCGCGTGTTCGGGCGCTCCGCGTAGTCGTTGATGACCGTACGCAGGCCGTTCGCGCCGTGCAGCATCGCGAGCCACAGCATGAGCAGGTCCCAGACCTGCCAGAACGGGGACGCCCAGCGGCCCGCGACGAACGCGAAACCGATCTTGGAGACGCCGCCGTCGAGGACGAGCTGGATCAGCAGGTGCGTGATCACCAGGACGACGAGGACGACGCCGGACAGGCGCATGAACAGCCACGCGGCCATCTCGAAGTTGCCACGGGTGGCCCGCGGGGTCTTCGTGGTGCGCTTGCGCGGCGCCTCGATGACGGGGGCCGGGTTGTCGACGTCGTACAGCGAGGCGCCCTCGACGGGGCCGATGCCGCTGCCGCCGGACTTCTCTACGGTCGTGTCAGTGGACATGTCTCGCCTCAGCTCCCGAAGACTTCACGGACGGCGTGGCCGAGGACCGGGTACAGCGCGCCGACCATCAGCACGACCCAGATGCCCACGACGGTCCAGAGCATCTGCTTCTGGTAGCGCGGACCCTTCGACCAGAAGTCGACGGCGATGACGCGCAGGCCGTTGAGTGCGTGGAAGAGGATGGCAGCGACGAGGCCGTACTCGAGGAGCGCGACGATCGGCGTCTTGTAGGTAGCCACGACATCGTCGTACGCCTCCGGGGAGACGCGGACGAGAGCGGTGTCGAGGACATGCACGAACAGGAAGAAGAAGATGAGGACACCGGTGACTCGGTGAGCCACCCATGACCACATGCCTTCCCGGCCGCGGTACAGCGTTCCAGCCGGCACGGAAGAACCCTCCGGGAGCGGGGATTGGGGCCGGCCGGCTTCGGCGTCGGACGAGCCCGGCCGGGTACGGTCCACCGGCCGCTCGTCATCGTATCGACGAGTTGTCGGTGACCTCGCTCCGGGTCCTCTACTGTGATCAAACAAGCAATCAAACTGGTACGTACGGGCTATTACGCCGCGAATCCGTGCCCGAAGCCGCCGCCTGTACCGCTGACGGCGGCGCGGACTGCGGGGGCGGCGGCGTCCGGAGCAGCCGGGTCAGCCTGCCCCGGGCCAGGCGCCGCAGTTCCTCGGCCGCGAGGGCGCGCTCCTCCTCCGGGTCGTTGCCCAGGCGGTCGCGGAGCGAGGCGAGCAGGTGGTCGAGGGCCTCGCTGGGGGCGACGTCGTCCAGGCAGATGACGAAGGCGTGGCCGAAGCGGCTCTCGTACGCGGCGGTGGCGGCGCGCAGCGCGGTGGCCGCGGCGCCCTGGGCGCTGCCCGCCGGGAGCGCCGCCTGCGGAGGTTCGGCGGCCAGGGCCTCGCCGAGGTCGCCCGGGGCCAGGTCGTAGGACGCCTCGTCGGCGGCGGCGAGCAGGGCGCCCAGGTCGGGGTAGGGCCGGTGGTCGGCGACGCGGCGCGCCCAGCGGCGGCTTCCGCAGCAGGTCATGAGGGTGCGCTCGGCGTCCTGGGGTGACGTCGTGTTCATGGCGTGCAGGGCGGGCGGCACGGCGCGGTGCGGCGGCAGGGGTGACTCCTCGGCGCGGAGCGGCGGATGTCGGAACTGGGGCTCGGAACTCGGACAACGCTAGCGACATGGGTCCCGGGGTGGCTGTGCGGCGCCAGGAGTTCATCCGAATGGGAGAGTTTAGCGATGTTCCGTGGACGTGCGGTGAACGCGCGGGGGTCCGCCACCGGGGCTTAGCGTGGAGGCATGGAGATGGTCGAGGTGCCGTTGTCCACCGCGGGTGCGGATGCCGCCGCTGCTGCTGCGGCCCGGGGGTGCCCGGCATGGGGCTGAGAGCGCACAGCGGTGGTCCTGACGGCCCCCGCCCGGGTGCGGGCGAGCGCCCGCCGAACCGGCGCCGCCGCCGTGTCGCGGCAGCCGCGGGAGCCCTGACCGTCACCGGTGCCGTCGTCCTGACGGCACTCCTGTGGCCCACGGGGGACGACGATTCCGGCGGGGCGGGCAAGGGCGGCCGCACGGGCGCCGCGCGCGATCCCGCGGCCGAGCCCACGCCCACCAAGTCGTACGCCCTCTCCGAGACCCCGGCCACGCTGCCCGCCGTACGCGACCACACCCCCGCGCGGGGGCCGGGCTGGCGCCCCGCAGGGAAGGGCCGCGTGGTCGTCGGGGACGAGCGGCTCGCGGGCGAGGCCCGGCTGCTCGCCGGTGAGCTGCGCCTGCGGTACGCGGGGAAGGCCGAGCCGCGCGCGGGCGACGTGCACCTGGGCCTGACGGCGAAGAACGGCGAGGGCGACGAGGACGCCGCGAACGGCATGGACGCCGAGGACGCCGCGAACGGCAGAGGCGGCAAAAACCCCGCGAACGGCCGAGGCGGCAAGGACGGCAGGAGCGCCGAGGACGACGCCGCGCACCGTGAGTCGTACACCCTCACCGTCAAGGACCGCACGGTCCGCATAGCCGCGCCCACCGACGCCGGTGTCTTCTACGGCACCCGCACCCTCAAGCAGGAGGTCGCCGACGGCCGCACCGCCCCGGAGGGCGTCGTACGGGACCGGCCCGCCAAGCCGCGCCGCGGCTTCATGATCGACATCGCGCGCAAGAACTTCTCCGCCGAGTGGATCGAGGACCGGATCCGTGAGCTCGGCGACCTGAAGTACAACGAGATTGGCCTGCACTTCTCCGACGACCAGGCCTTCCGCATCGCCTCCGACTCGCACCCCGAGGTGGTGTCCGACGACCACCTCAGCAAGGACCGCGTCCGCCGCATCGTCGGCCTCGCCGCGAGCCGCCACATCACCGTCGTCCCCGAGATCGACTCGCCCGGACACCTCGGCGCGGTCATCGGCGCCCACCCCGACCTGCAACTGCGCGACACCCGCGGCGCGGCGACGCCCGGCGCCGTGGACATCTCGAAGCCGAAGTCCGCGAAGATCGTGGACGAGCTGCTGCGCGAGTACGCCGAACTGTTCCCCGGGGCGCAGTGGCACCTGGGCGCCGACGAGTACCAGGCCCTGGTGCGCAGCGACCCCGAGGCCTCCTACCCGCAGCTCGCCGCCGCCGCGCGCGCCCGGCTCGGACCGGACGCGCGCATCCAGGACCTGGCCACGGTCTGGCTCGACGACCGCGCGAAGACCGTCGGACCCGGACGCGAGGTGCGGGCCTGGAACGACGGGTTCTTCCGCGGCGGCGTCACCGGCGTCGACGACCGCGTCGAGGTCGCGTACTGGACCGGCAAGGAGATCGGCGCCCGCGACCCCGTGGAGTACCTGCGCGACGGGCGGAAGGTCGTCAACTACAACGACGAGTACCTCTACTACGTCCTCGGCCAGCCCAACGACTTCACGTACCCCACCGGACAGCGGATCTACGAGCAGTGGACGCCGCGGGTGATCCGCGGCACCGCGCCCGTCCCCGCCTCCTACGACCGGCAGATCCTCGGCGGCTCCTTCGCCGTGTGGTGCGACCTCGCCGGGGCGCAGACGCAGGAGCAGGTCGCCCGCGGTATCCGCATGCCGCTGCGGGCGACGGCGCAGAAGCTGTGGGACGAGCGCGAGCCCACCCGGCCGTGGCAGGAGTTCGTGCGGCTCGCGGACCGCGTCGGACAGCCCGTCGGATAGTCCTGTGGATGCGCGAGAAGCCCGAGGGTTCCGGTAGGTTCGCAGGTCGCGCCGTGCCCGCGCCCGGGGAGAGGAGCGGGCGGCGCCGCTCGGCACACACCGGATCCGTGTGCTCGGCGCACATCGAATCCGTGGGGGTCGCTCCGTCATGTCGTACACGCCACCGGCCATGCCCGTCGCGCCGCCGCCTCCGCCCGGCGGGCCCGCGAGGCCCGGGGCCTGGCTGAAGTCGCCCGTCGGGCTCGCGCGCGCCACCATGGTCCTGCTCGGCGTCGGCATGGCCGTCGACGTGTTCTCGCTGTGGGCGGGCGTCGGGGTCCTCGACGTCGTGAGCGATCTGATCGACCACGGCTGGAGCGCCGACGCGGAGGACCGCGCCGACCGGGCCGACACGCTCTACGGCACGTCCGGCGTGCTCCAGGCGCTGGTGCTGCTCGTCACCGCCACCGTGTTCATCTGCTGGTTCCACCGGGTCCGCGTGAACGCCGAGGTGTTCGCCCCCGACGCGCACACCAAGGGGCGCGGCTGGGCCGTGGGCGGCTGGTTCGTGCCGGTGGTGAACCTCTGGTTCCCGCGCCGGATAGCCGTCGACACCTGGAACGCGAGCTCTCCCGGTTTCTTCGTCTCCCTGCCCGGCGACTTCGCGCCCGAGCAGCCGCGGCGGACGCTGCTCAACGCCTGGTGGACGCTGTGGCTCTGCACCGGGATCTTCGGGCAGATCGCCTCGCGCCAGTACGCGAACGCCGAGGAGCCCGAGGCGATCGAGCGGGCCGTCGTCTCGCTGCTCGCCTCCGACGTCCTGAACATCGCCGCGGCCGTCGTCGCGATCCTCTTCGTGCGCCGCCTCACCGCGATGCAGGACGCGAAGGCGCGGTACGGGCCGGGCGGCGTTCCGGCCTAGAGGCCGCGCCGCACCCGCGTACGGGCAACGACCTTGTCCGATCGGTGCTTTCGCCGCGTTTTCGGTGGCGCGGGCACCCGCCTTGTGGTCTATTCGGCCGAAAGCGGGAAAGCGTGATGCGAGCACGTCGGTAGGAGCGCGTCGGTACGAGTACGGCGAGACGAGCGCGTCGGTACGAGTACGGCGATTCGAGCACGGCGACACGAGCACAGCGGTTCGAGCACAGCGGGGGCACGGAGATGGGCTACTGGGGGTACTACGTCGTGGGCCGGAGCGAGCGACCGCTCGGTGAGCTCAAGGCGGTGGCGGGAGTACGGGACCGGCTCACGCTGCTCGACCGGCGGCCCGACGGTTGGCAGGTGTGGGAGAGCCCGGGTGACGGCACCGTCGACGTCGGCAACATGAACGTCCTCGCCCGGGAGACCGCCGCGCCCGCGCTCTTCGGCTACGTCCTCGACAGCGACAGTGTCGTCATCGAGGCGGCGGCACCGGAGAGCGGCGCGTGGACCACCTGCCTGGGCCGGGAGGCGATGGCCGGGTTCCTCCAGGGGGACGAACTGACCGTGGAGGACTACTTCCTGGAGCCGCGCGACGCCGCCGAGCGCGCCGTCGCCTGGGCCGCCGAGTCGGGCAGGAAGGTGGGGTCCGCCGTGCTCCTCGACGTGCTCACGGCGGACCCCGAGCCGTCCGCGGAGGAACTCTTCTTCCGCTTCCTCGACCGGCTCGGCGTGTTCCCGCAGTAGCCGCCCGCGGGACCGCCCGCCACAACCGGGGCGGCCGTGACGCACCGTCGTCGAATTCCGGCCGCTCTGACGCGGGAGTGACGTTCCTGCCGCTCCGTACGCAGTAAGGGCAAGTGGGGCATGCGGAGGTGCCCATCCGCGACGGGAGACGGCGTACGTCATGAGTACGAGCCCTTTGTCCAGTTCAGGTCCGCGCCCGGGTCCGCATGCGGGGGCCGGTGAGGCATGGCCTGAAGATGTGTTTCCGGGTGCTGGAGGGGCGGAGTCCGGCCAGTCGGACCTGGCCGGACTCATCGCCCGCGCCGACGAGACCGCCCTCGCCGCGAGCGGCCTGGGCTGCCTCGACCGCTGCCTGCCCCTGCTCGGCGGCACCGACCAGGTCCTGCGCCCGCTGTGGGTGAGCCTCGCGGACGGCACGGGGTGGGAGGGGGCGCTCGCGGAGGTGCGGCGGGGGTTGCGGGACGCGGGGGCCGCCCCTGACTCCGCCCCCGGTTCCGACTGCGGTGCCGCCGCCGTCCTCGCCCGGAGCATGCTCGACGCCGTCCCCGCGGCCCGCTCGGCAGGCGCCCTGCGCTCCTGGGCCGACGCCTGCTCGACCGCGGCCCTGCGCGTCCACCGCCTCCTTGACGCGGGTGACGGCGGCATGACCCCCCTGGTCGCCGCCGAATTGCGCCGCCAGATACGGGTCCTTGAACTCCTCGAAGCCGACGGCGACGCCGTCACCGGTGGCCTGCGCCAGGTCCTCGACGTGTCGACGGAGGGGCGCCGGGTGCTGCGCGCGGTGGTGTCCAGGTCGCGGCGGTCGGAAGTACGGGCGGGTTCGGACGGCGCCTAGACTTGGTGCCGCCGAGCCTCCGGGACCGCCGAGTCGCCTGAGACTGCTGAGGTGCCCCGAGGGTTGTACGGGGCGGGACCGGAGCAGCACGTGACGTATCCCGCACCGCGCCGATGTGACAACCGCGTGGGCCGCCCCGCAGGGTTCATCAGACACGTACATGAGAAACGCATGAGGACGTGTGGGAACGCGTCGGGGCGACGGCGGGAGAGGTGGGGGTCGTGGGGCCGAGAAGGATACGCGGGGTCCGGGGCGGGCGTGGCGGGCGACGGGCGTGGGTGCGGGGTGCGACCGCCGTGCTGGCGGCCGCCTCACTGGCGTCCGGGCTCACCGCCTGCGGGGGGCGGGAGAAGCCGGTGCGGTTCGAAGGCGGCGTCTTCACCGAGCGGAAGCCCGCCGACCGGGCGCGTGGCGAGGCCCTCGCGGCCGAGGGCATGGGGCTGCTCCAATCGGCGGACTCGCTGCGCATCGTCGTCGAGATGGAGCGGGGTCCCGCGGCCGGGGGCACGAGGCGCTCCCAGGAGGTGGGCCTGCATCTGGACCGGGACGGCAACTGCGCGGGCACCTTCGACGCCGGGAACGGTCAGCGCGGTGACCTGATCATGGTCGCGGGCGGCGCGACGTACGTGCGGTTCACGGAAGACTCGCTGGAGGCGATGCGGACGATGGCGCGGGCCCGCGGCCCCCAGGCCCTGGCGACCGTCGAGGAACGGATCGCGCTCGTCCGCGGCAAGTACATGAAGCTGCCCGCGGGCGCCGGCGGCAGGAGCGGGCGCGCGGTGCCCGGGGCGCAGTGCGACCTCGACACGATGCTCAGGGAGCTGGACGGCGGGGAGGACACCTTCGACGGCCAGGTGCGCGCCGAGGCCGCGACGTACCGCTACGGGAAGCACGTCATACCGCTCGTCGACCCGAACGCCGGCGGGGGCGAGGCCAACGCCATGTACGTCGCCGCCGAGGGCAAGCCCTACATCACCGCTCTCGTCATGAACGAGGACGGCAGGCGGATGACGATGCACATGTCCGACTACGGCAAGCCCGTGGAGGCCCACGCCCCTCCGGCGGCCCAGACCGTCGACGCGAGCGAACTCGGCGGCCCGGCAGGGGCGGACCTCTTCGAGGTCTGACCGGCACCACCGCAGGGGGTCCCCGCCCGGCCTGCGCCGAGCGCTCGGGGTGAGCGAGCGGCCGGGGCGCGACCTCCGGCCCGACCGCGCCAGACCGCCTGTCGAAGCGCACTGTCGAAGTACCCTGTACTCACTGCACGGCTTCTCCCCGGACCTGGTCGACCTGGCGGACCGTCGCGACGACCTCCTCTTGGTCGATCTGCCCACTCTCTACGGCAGTTGATGCCGAGCACCGAACGACTTTTCCCAGGCCCGGATTCAACTCCGCCGCGCGATCCAGTAGGTCCTGCCGTGTGAGCTCATCGCCTACGCCCATGGGGCAGTGGCGCGGCCTCGGCCGGATACTGGCCACGCGGTTGGTCACGGCGACGGGTGGGCCCCGCATCGTCCCAGGCCAGAACCGAAGGCGTCGTGGAGACGGCCGGGGCCGCCACCCCCCACAGGAGAGGCCCCGGCCGTCACACGGTACGAACCGCGTGGCGGTCCGTACTCCCTTCTGCGTCCCGGGTGCGTTTTCTGTCACACCGCATCGCGTCACCCGCTAGTTGCATGTTGTACAAACATGGACGTGCACCCGTCGCACGCCGTAGCGTGCAGTTTCGCGCCGCGTCGCGACCCACCGACGCGACCGCCGTCCGGACCCACCACGAGCGGCACAGCGGCGCACGACCGCGAGATGACAGACCCGTGAGAGCGGCGCCTCGCCGAGGCGCAGAGGGGCACGCAGTGCAGGGGGAGGACGACGCTGAGCTGACCGCCGCCGTGCTTGCGGCACAGGACGGGGACGAGACCGCGTTCCGGACTGTGTACCGCACCGTGCACCCGCGGCTGCTCGGTTACGTACGTACGCTCGTCGGCGACCTCGACGCGGAGGACGTCGCGTCCGAGGCGTGGCTGCAGATCGCCCGCGACCTCGACCGGTTCAGCGGTGACGCGGACCGCTTCCGCGGCTGGGCCGCGCGCATCGCCCGCAACCGCGCCCTCGACCACATCCGGATGCGCGGCCGGCGCCCCGCGATCGGCGGCGACGAGACCGAGCTGACCGGCAGGCCCGCCGACGCCGACACCGCCGGCGAGGCGATCGAGTCCCTCTCCACCGACGCCGCCCTCGCCCTCATAGCCCAGCTCCCGCAGGATCAGGCGGAGGCCGTCGTGCTGCGTGTCGTGGTCGGCCTCGACGCCAAGAGCGCCGCCGATACGCTGGGCAAACGTCCCGGAGCGGTCCGTACGGCCGCCCATCGCGGGCTCAAGCGGCTCGCCGAACTCATGGGCGCGGAAGCGCCCGCCCAGGGGCGCGGACTCGGTGCCGTTCCCCCGCAGCCGGACCCGCACGGACGTGCTGTGCCGCCGTCCCCCTGTGTGACGCATTCGCGTACGCGGACGCAGAAGGACATGTGATGGCCGACGAGCAGTACAAGTGGCTGGACCGTGACGCGGCGGAGCGATTGCTCCGCGGCGAGCGGCTCGAAGGCATCGGTGATCACGAGCGTGAACAGGCCGAACGCCTCGCCGAGGCGCTCGTCGCGCTCCGCGCGCCCGTCCTCCCCGCACCCGCAGCCCAGGCCGGAACCGCCGCCTCGGCGGAGCTTCCCGGCGAGGCCGGGGCACTGGCGGCGTTCCGTGCGGCGCGCGGGGATGCGGTGGCATCGGGTGCCGCGGGGGGTGTGCCGGGTGTTCCGGGTGTTCCGGGTGTGTCTGGTGCGGCCAGCACGGCCAGCACGGCCAATGTGTCCCGTGCGGCCAGTGCGCCCCGTGCGGCCAGTGGGTCCGGTGCGGTGCGTGAATCCGGTGCGCCCGGTGTGACGGCGACGGCTGGTGTGGCTGCCGTGCCCGGTGCTGCCGGAGTCGTGGATCGGCCCGGGTACGTCGCCAAGGCTGCCAACGTTGCCAAGGGCGCGAGTGACGCCAATAGCGCCAATGACGCCAACGGTGCTAACGCTGCTGATGGAGCGAACGGCGTGAACGGCGCGAACGGCATGCACAGTGCAAAGTCCGCTAACGGCGCGCACAGCGCAAACGCCTCGGAATCCGCAAATCGCCCCACGAGCCACGTGAACGCCGCGCACCCCAGACCCGAGGCCGCCACCGCCCCGTCCGGCGCCCCCGCGCCCCCCAAGCCCCCCGGCGATCAGTCCGTCCGCATCGGGCGCACCGCCGCCGGGCGCAGGTCGGTCCGCATTGGGCGCCCCGTGCGGTTCGGGGTGGCCGCGGCGATGGCAGCCTGCATGGTCGGTGGGGTCGCCGTCGCGGCCGGGACCGGGGTGATCCCCTCGCCGTTCCAGCGGAGCGAGCAGGGGCCCGCGACCAGCGCCTCGCCGGCGGAGACGCCGCAGCGGCCGCTCTCGACGCCCTCCGGCGACGTCGTCGCCCCGCCCGACGACGTCCCGGACGACGTCAGCTCCGCCCCCGAGGACGAGCCGTCGAAGCCCCCGGAGACCAGTTCGCCGCCGGAGAACTCCGAGGCCCCCGACGCCGAGCCCGACGGCGACTCCGGTGGCGGCCAGGAAAGCATCGACAAGCCGCGGAAAGACCCGGACGCCGGGACCGACACCGGCAAGGACAAGGGCCGGGGCCAGGACCGCGGCGACACCAAGAAGTGGTTCAAGCGCGTGGTCGCCGCCTGCCGCGACTACCGCAGCGGCGCGCTCCAGGGCGACAAGCGGCGCAGCCTGGAGGAGGCGGCACGCGGCGCCGAGCGCGTGCGTACGTTCTGCGATCGCGTCCTCGACGGCGGCAAGGGCAACGGAAACGGCAAGGGCAACGGCAACGGCAACGGAAGCGATAACGGCAAGGGCAACGGCAACGGCAACGGTGGCAAGGACGACGACCACCAGGGCGGTGGGGACAACGGCCCCGGCCAAGGACAGGGCGGCGGCCATCAAGCCCCGCCCGCCAAGCTCCCCGCCCCGCGCCCGTCCGCCCCGTACAGCGCGCAGCCCGTCCGCTGACACCACCCGACGCGTCCGGCGGTTTCCGCCACCCCGGTCGAGGCGCGCGCTCCGCACCCGGGCCGGAGCACGCGCTCTCCGCCCAGGCCGAAGCGCCCCCACCCAGGCCATGTGACCCAGACCGCACCGCCCGGGTGTGACGTTTTCCGACCGGGTGGCGCAGTAAGAAGTGAGCCGACTGGTCATCGGCTGCGCACGAGCCGGGGTTCCCCCCGTACCTACGGCTCCGTGCCACTGGCGCGGGCGGAATACGTTCCCCCGATTCCGCCCGCGCCCTCAACTCCCGAAGGCGCCGCGCCAGGCTCCCGCCGCTGTCCGGTTTCCGGCCGCCGAGCGGCCGCCCCGCTCACTTGTAGACGACCACCCGGTCCCCGTCCTTGACCTGCTTGAACAGGCGGGCAATGCCCTCCTTGTCGCGTACGTTCACACAGCCGTGCGACGCGCCGTTGTAGCCGCTCGCCGCGAAGTCGGACGAGTAGTGCACGGCCTGGCCGCCGCTGAAGAACATGGCGTACGGCATCGGCGTGTCGTACAGCGTCGACACATGGTGGCGGGACTTCCAGAAGACACGGAACTCGCCCTCGCGCGTCGGGGTGTACTCGGAGCCGAAGCGCACGTCCATCGTGGACCTGACCTTGCCGTCGATCATCCAGGTCAGGGTGCGGCTGTCCTTGCTGATGCACAGGACGCGGCCGGTCAGACAGCGCCGGTCGGGCTTGGCTGGCGGCATGCCGCCGTCGGGGTACAGCTCGTACCGCGACGGCTCGCGCGTCATCGCGCGCAGCCGGGACCAGGTGCGGGTGTCGGTCGCGCCGGTGGGCAGCAGGCCCCGCTTGCCCTGGAAGCCCGCGACCGCGGTCGCCGTGACGGGCCCGTACGTCCCCGTCGGGTTCTGCCCGAACCAGCCGATCTGCCGCAGCCGCGCCTGGAGCTCCCGCACCTTCTTGCCCTGCTCGCCGCGGGCCAGGACGACCGGCCCCGGCTCGGGCGGGGGCGGCGGCGCGCTGGTGCGCGGCGGGGGCGGCGGTGTCGAGGTCGAAGGGGTGGCCGGAGCCGGGGGTGGCGGGTCCTCAGTCCGGGCCGACGCGGGCAACTCCGCCCGCGACACCGGGGACTTCATCTTCTTGAGCTTCTCCGTCCCTTCCGTCCCCTCCGTCGGCGAACTTCGCGGAGTCGGCACGGAGTTGTCCGAAGTGGACCGGGCCGATGGCGAATTCTCGTCGCTCCCGGCCGTGTCGACGGCCTGCGCCGTGCACCCGCACGCCAGGGCGAGGGCGGCGACGGCACCCGCCGCCGCCCGCCCCTTGGCTATCGCGCCCCTGCTCATCGCTTCTCCCATGTCGCGCCATGTCGCGGAACTGGACACCGTTCCCCGAAGTGTTTCCCATGAGCGAATGCTTGAAAAGCCTGCCTCGGCGGTACGTGTGGCGACACCGTCAGTGGTGCCAGGCCTGCCCGTCCACGTTGTAGATCATGCGCTGGAGCACCTTCAGGGCCCGTACGTAGTCGGCGTCGTCGATCCCGTCGTGGACCTCCCCGCGAGTCCTCACCTGTAGCGCGGCGACCCGCTCGCGCAGCTTCGACCCCTCCTGTGTGGTGTGCAGCGGGCCGCTGTCCCTGCCTCCGCCCCCGGTGCTCCCAGTGCCCTCGGTGAGCAGCCCGCGCCGGATCAGGGAGTCGATGTCGTGGTGCAGGGGCCCCTCGCCGAACTCCAGGTATCCGCGCAGGATCTCGACGACGTCCTTGCGGTCCCGGCCCTCCGGGTGGCCGTCGACCTGGTTGAGGACCCACCACTGCGGTTGGGTGAGGCCGTTCTCCGCGAGCATCGCGCGGATGTGGTGGACGACGGCCTTGGCAGCCGCCGAACTCCAGTACCCGATCGGCTGGTTGATCAGTTCGGCGTCGCTGTGGGAAGGGCTGAAGGGCGCGGTCTTCGCGTTCGCGCCGGTGTTTGCGCTGGTCGTGTTCGTCATGCGTACGAACGTAGGACCTCAAGTTTGCTTGAGGTCAAATACTCCGTGAGGCCCTGTCCGTCCCGGCCCGCCCAGGCGACGTACCCGTCGGGCCGGACGAGATGGAGACCGGATGCGTACGGGGGGCAGCCCGCTTCCGTACGCACCACGCGCACCGACCCCGCCTCGAAAGCCGGAAGTCGCAGCTCGCCCACCGAGACGGCGAGCAGCGTGAAGTGCGGCCCCCGGAAGGCGTCGAAGAGTCGGCCGCCCTGCTCCAGTGCGGCGTCCGGGGCGCGGTCGCCCGCCAGGGGCGCGCCGTCCGGCAGGGCGGCACGCTCGGCCGGGGTGCGGGCATCGGCGGACAGGGGCGAGTCCCGGTAGCCGAGGCCGAGTTGGAGAGTGTCGGCGCCGCGGCGCGCGGTGCCGTGGTGGATGCGGGTGGACAGGTCGAGCATGCGTGCGGCGAGCGGTCGCCGCTCCTCCTCGTACGTGTCGAGCAGTGCGGGTTCGGCGCCGTGCCGCAGCACCGCGCCCAGCTTCCAGCCGAGGTTGTAGGCGTCCTGCACGCTGGTGTTCAGGCCCTGGCCGCCCGCGGGCGAGTGGACGTGCGCCGCGTCGCCCGCGAGGAAGACGCGGCCCGCGCGGAAGCTGTCCGCGAGCGCCGCCCGGGGCCGGAAGTCGGAGGCCCAGCGCACCTCGGTGACGTCGTCGGCGGACAGGTGGGTGCGGGCCGCGACGGCCTTGCGGACGCCGTCGGGGGAGAGGTCGGGTGCGGTGCCGTCCGTGAACCGGGCGAGCAGCTGGTAGTCCTCGGTGCCGGGCAGCGGGCAGATCGCCGCGAAGCCGCCGGTGCCCGCGGCGCCCGCGGCCGGGTCGGTGCCGTCCGCCGGGAAGATGTGCCAGTTGTCCCGGTCGAGGGCGCCCGCGGCGAGGCGCAGGTCGGCGACGAGCATGGGCTGCGGGTCGACTGTCTCGCCCGTCATGCCGATGCCGAGCGCCCGGCGTACGGCGGAGCGGCCCCCGTCGGCGGCGACGGCGTACGCGGCCCGGAGCGTGGAGCCGTCCGCGAGCCGCACCGTGACCCCGTCCGCGTCCTGGGCGACGCCCGTCACCTCCGTACCGAAGGCGACGGTCCCGCCCAGCTCCGTCAGGCGGGCGTACAGGATCTCCTGCGTACGCCACTGCGGCACCAGCCACGGCCCGGCGTACGGGGCCGACGCGCTCGGCTCGGCCTCCTCGAACATGCGGTACGCGCCCCGCCGGGTGCCGTCGCGCCACACCATGCCGGGCGGCGGCAGACTGCCCGCCGCGAGGAGGGCTTCGGCCACGCCGAGGTCGTCGAAGACCTCCATGGTGCGGGGCTGTATGCCCTTGCCGCGCGAGCCGGGGAAGAGTCCCGCGGCCCGCTCGACGACGAGGGCGCGTACGCCCCGGCGGGCCAGATCGCAGGCGAGGGTGAGGCCGGTGGGGCCCGCCCCGACCACGAGAACGTCCACGTCCTTAACGTCGTTAAGTTTCATGCATCGAGGATCGACTTAACGGTGTTAAATTGTCAATGTGCCCCCGACGACACGACTGGACCGGCGGCGAGTGGCGTCAGTCGCCCTCGACCTCCTGAACGAGACCGGCCTCGACGGCCTGACCCTGCGCGCCATCGCCAAGGAACTGGACGTCAAGGCGCCCGCCCTGTACTGGCACTTCAAGGACAAGCAGGCTCTGCTGGACGAGATGGCGACGGAGATGGTGCGGCGCGCCGCCCCCGGCCTCGGGGGCGACGCGGACGCCGCCGACTGGCAGGCCTCGCTCACGTCGGCGATGCACGGCCTGCGCCGCATGCTGCTGCGCTACCGCGACGGCGCGAAGGTGTACAGCGGTACGCGCTTCACGGACACGTCGTACGCGGTCCCGGTGGAGGCACAGCTCCGCACCCTCACCGAGGCGGGCTTTGCCCCGGCCGCGGCTGCCCGCGCCCTGCTGACGGCCACGAGCTACACCGTCGGCCACGTCATCGAGGAGCAGGCCACGGGGGCCGGCCCGGGGGGCGTTGCGGAGGGGTACGACCTCGCCGCGCGGGCCGAGCGGTTGCGGGACTTTCCGCTGGCGGCGGCCGCGGGCGAGGAGATGTTCCAGAACCACGACGCGGGGTTCGAGGCGGGGCTCGCGGCGGTGGTGGCGGGGGTGGGGGCTCTGCGCTAGGCCGTGGGCGCGCGCAGCTCGGCCCAGACCTGTTTGCCGGGGCCGTTCCTGGGGGTCACGCCCCACCGCTCGGCCAGCGCGGCGACTATGGGCAGCCCCCGGCCGCCGTCCGCGCAGGGCCCGTACGGCCGCACGACCGGCAACTCGGCGTCGCTGTCGTGCACTTCGATCCGCACGACACAGCTTCCACCGCTTCCATCGCTTCCACCGCTTCGATCGCTTTCCAGGCGGCGGAAGCGGGTCTCGATCTCCCGGCCGTGGCTTGCGCGTGCGTGCCGTACCGCGTTCGTCAGCAACTCGGACAGCACGACGAGTGCGGCGTCCTCAAGGTCCGCCGCGCCCCAGTCGGCCAGGTTCTTCCGCAGTTCCTGCCGTGCTCTGCTCACCGAGCGTGGATGCCGTGGCCACCGCAGAATCACTTCTCCTTCGTCCGTCGTCACCGCAAAGCTCCTCCGCGTCGGCTCCGGCTGGACCCAGCGGCAACTGGGCGATCAGGTGCCTGTCGCGCACAGCCGCATCGCCCAGTACGAACTGGGCAAGGAGAGCCCGCCCAAGGATGTCTGCGACGCGCTTGACCGCCTGCTGGGGGCGGGCGGCGACTTGAGCGAGCTGTGGGAGCACGTGCAGCGGGAGTCCATTCCGGACTGGGCTCGGCGGTATGTGGAGTTGGAGGCGCGCGCGAGCGTCATTCGCAAGTATCAGGCCCACACCGTGCCTGGATTGCTCCAGACGGCGGGATATGCGCGGGCACTGTTGACCGTGGCCCGGCCCAGCGTCGGCGATCGACTGGAAAACATGGTGACCACGCGGCTCATGCGGCAGGACATCCTGAACCGGGCTGCCCCTCCCGTGCTCTGGACGCTCCTCGACGAGAGTGTGCTCTACCGCCCAGTCGGCGGCGCAGCCGTCATGTGTGAGCAACTGAGGCACGTGCTGGAGGCGATGGCCCGCTACGACCGCGTGCGGGTGCAGGTCCTACCGTACGAGAGCGGTGCCCAACCGCTCTTGGGGGGCTCAGCAACGGTACTGTCGTTTCCCCGGCGACCAGACGTGGTCTACCTGGAGGGTTCGCACTCGGGTGAGCTCGTCGAACAGGTGGGTATCGTCACGGAGTACGGTCTGGCGTTCGAACATGTGCAGGCTCAGGCGCTTGGGTTGGACGAGTCGGCAGATCTGATCCGTTCCGTGATGGAGGGCACCCACCGTGACGTACGAATCCCGACCCGACCTGAGCGCCGCCGTGTGGCGCAGGTCCAGCTACAGCAACACGCAGGGCGGCGAGTGCGTCGAGGTCGCTGAAGGCGCCGTCCGGGCCGTCCGGGCCGTCCGGGACAGCAAGTGCCCGCAGGGGCCCATACTGATCGCCTCCGAGGAGGCGTGGACCGCGTTCGTGCGGCAGCCGCTCGCGCCGGCCCGCCCCGTCCCGGCGTAGCGCCCCGGCCGGGCGGAGGCGCCGGGCCGGGGCACGCCGGGCGACCGGTCAGCCGATCCTGTCCGTCCAGCCGACCTTCAGGTAGGTGGTGCGGACCGTGGGCTTGCCGTGGAGGTCGCTGGTGCTCTCCACGACGCGGCCGGTCCTCGGGGCGATGAAGTAGTAGGGGCCGTCCACGTAGGCGGGGGACGCAACAGATGGCTTGGATTTGCCGAGGGCGGCCTTCGGATCGGGTTCCGCACGACGGTGCAGGTTGATCACGGTGCCGAGCCGCCCCCGGCTGTCCTTGACGTTCGGAGCCATCCGCACTCCGGGGGTCTTCGCGACGATCTGGAACAGCGCCGAGCGCAGCCGGGGGCCGGCGGGGGACTCCTCCAGCAACGACATGATCTGGAAGAACCGGTCCGCCGTGTTCTTGGGGAAGTGGGCCTTCAGCTTCTGCGGATCGGTGGGGAGCTGGTTCAGACCGTCCCAGGAGAGCCGCCGGTGGCCCACGCGCCAATCGGCGATGTTGTGGCCCGACACGGCCACCTTGCCCTTCGGGTCGCGGATCCAGCTCTTGCCCGAGCGGTCGCTGTACACGGTGACGGTGACGGGGGCCCTGCCGGGAGGGCCGTCCTTCGACAGGTAGTGGGACATCCAGTACTTGCCGTGAGGTGCCGACGCCGCACCCGAGACCTCGGCCATCTCGTTCAGGAACCGCGTGGCCGCCGAGGCCGTGGCGGCGGGCTCGCCCCCGACGTCCAGTACCGGGTAGGCGACCGCGCCCGCCGCCGGCACGGCCATCGCCGCGGCGGTGAGCAGCAACCGGCGGCGGCGCGGGAACCGGCTTCGCCCGCTTGCGGTTCGCGGGCCCTCCGCCCCGGTACCGGGGCGCCCCAGGACGATCAGCGGCGTCGTGGTCGTGCCTTCGGCCTCGCGCTCCGTGCGAGGTGTCACCAGATCGACCGCGGCGGCGATGCGATCCGCAGGGGGCGGGGCCACGGCACCGGCCGCGACGAGTTGGTCGGCGCCGGGAAAGTCCAGAATCTCGTCACGCTCGCTACGTTCGGTCATGTCGGGTCTCCAGTCATGTGGCGGGCGGCGCCGTCACGCATGCGGTTGCGGGCGCGGTGCAGTCGGGTGCGGGCCGTGGCGGCGGGGATGCCGACGACGGCGGCGGCCTCGGTGGGGGAGAGCTGCTCCCAGGCGACCAGAAGGAGCAACTCCCGCTCCGTGGAGGGGAGTTGCGCGAGAAGCGCGCGCAGCTGCGGTGCCATCGAGGCGGCCACGAGGCGGTCGTCCACAGCCGCCCACGGATCGTCGCCCCCAGCGGACCGGGGCAAGCCGGGCCGATCGGCGGCGCGTTGCCGCCAGTGCGCCGACAGCACGTTCCTGGCCACCCCGAACAGCCAGGCCCTTACGGAGCCGCGCTCGGGGTCGTAACCACGGCGCGCCGCATACGCCCGCAGCCACAGCTCGGCGTGCAGATCGTCGGCGGCCTGGGGCGCGCGACGCGCGAAGTAGCCGTGCAGGTCGGTGGCGTGCCGTTCCACGAGTGCCGCGAAGGCGACGGGGTCCCGCACCGTACGGTGCCGCCCCTCCTGGTCGTCCGGGTCCTCGATCACAAGGCCTCCCCTTCAGGACCGCCGGTCGGCGGTCTCGACCCGTACTTGCCGGGCGGGCGCCGAAGCGTTCGCGGACCAGGCGTGACCAGGCATGACCAGGCGTGACCAGGCGCGGGCCGGAAAGCCGTAAGGGACCGGCTCGATACCCTCGGGTCAAAGGCGCTGAAGTCGCTGTCCCTGCCGGAGGCCTCGCGCTGCCCGAGCGGACCGTGTTCGGGCGATGGAGCGAGTCGCCCCTAGGCCTGCATCGTTGTCAGCGCCCGCAGCCCATCGCTGATGGCCTCGCCCGCGCCCTCGTCGAACAGGGCTCGCTGGATGATGAAGCCCTGGATCACTGCCAGCAGCGTACGCACGATGCGGTCCGGCGGGACGTCGGTGCGCAGCTGTCCCGCCTTCTGGTAGTCCTCGATCAGCTCGCCCCAGATGCCGCGCATCCGGCTGTACCCGTCGTTGAGGGTCCTGCGCAGGGGTTCGTTGCGCGCCGCCTCGCCCCAGACCTGGATCACCAGGCGGGGGAATGCCTGCGGGTCGGTGGCGCCCGCCTTCTCGGCCTGTTTCCGCAGGACGGCGTCGAGTACCTCGGTGAGCACCTCGTGCAGCGGCCGCAGCGGCCGCAGCGGCGCGCCGTGCGCAGCCGTCTCGAACGCCGCGCTGACGTCGGCGAAGGCCTCTGAGGCGACGGCTTCGATGAGTTCGTCCTTGCCGCGGAAGTAGCGGTACACGGCGCCGGCGGACAAGCCGGTCTCCGTCAGCACGTCCTGCATGGACGTGGCGTGGAAGCCGTTGCGGGTGAAGCTGCGCCTGGCGCCGTCCAGGATCTGACGTCGCCTTGCGTCGAGGTGGGCCTGGGATACGCGTGCCATGGAGCCAAGATTAAAGCGAACGTTCCTTCTTGACAAGGTGGGCGCCCTGCGGGACGGTGGCGGCATGGTTAAAACGAACGATCCTTCTCTTTTGAAGTGTCGCCCTGAAGGTCAGGAAGGTCTGTGCCGTGCTTGAGCTTCAGAACCGCAAGACCATCGCGGCGATCATCCTGGTCCCCGTGGTCATCGCTCTCGCCCTCATGGCGTTCGTCTGGCCCAACGCCCGCCTGGAGCCCCGCGAGCTGCCGGTCGGCGTGGCCGGCCCGCCGCACGCCACCGCACAGCTCGCCCAGCGGCTCGGTGCACACGAGGGCGCCTTCGACGTGACCGCCTACCCCACCGAGAGCGCAGCCCGTGCGGCGATCGAGGAGCGGGACATCTATGGTGCCTTCGTACTCACCCCCGACGGCCCCAAGGTCCTGACCGCCAGTGCAGCGAGCCCGGTGGTCGCCCAACTCCTCACCGCGGCCGCGGCAGAGAACGCCGCCCCCGGTGCGAAGCCCGTGGTCGATGACGTGGTGGCAGCGCCGGAAGAGGACCCGCGTGGCTCCGCGCTCGGCTCCAGCATGCTGCCGCTCGCCCTGGCCGGTGTGATCGCCGGCGCCGGGGTCACCTTGCTGGGGCTGCGCGGCGCGCGTGCCGTCGTCGCCCTCGTCGGTGCGGCGTCCGGCATCGGCCTCGTCGGCGCGGCGATCACGGACAGCTGGCTGGGCATCCTCGGCGGCGGCTGGTGGGCGGAGGCCGGGGCCTTCGCGCTGACGGCGCTGGCAGGCAGTGCGGCGGTGGCCGGGCTGGCGGCCGTGCTCGGCGCGCCCGGGATCGGCCTCGGGGCCATGCTCAACGTCTTCCTCGGCAATCCGTTCTCCGGCGTCACTTCCGCGCCCGAGATGCTGCCGGAGCCGGTCGGTGCGCTGGGCCAGTGGCTGCCCGTGGGCTCGGGGGCACAACTCCTGCGCTCGGTCGCCTTCTTCGACGGGAACGCGGCGAGCGGACCGGTGCTCACGCTCAGCGTCTGGACTCTGGCAGGGCTGTCCCTGGTGCTGTTCGGCGGACGGTGGAACCGCGGCCGGCCCGGCGGTACCAGCGTGGCGGCGGGCGCGGACGGGGCCATCGAGGCACGACCGGCGCTACGGGAAGAGCCGACAGCGGGCCGGTGAGAGCGATCGGCGGCAGCCGGCCCTGCTGTCCGAGCGGGCAGGTTCCAAGGGGCCGGGGCGTCGGTTCTGAACCGACGCCCCGGCCCCTTACGGCCTCTTCCCGCTACGAACCCCTACGACCTGGCCTTGCGCACCGCCCGCGTCACCACCGGCGGCAGCAGGTCCTTGGCGAGGCGCCGGGCGCGGAGGCGGGCGGCCGGGCGGGCCGGGGTGACCGTGGCCGGGGCGACCGGGGCGACCGGGCGCGGGGCCGGAGCCGGGGCCGGGGCGCGGTAGTGGCGGGACTTCGGGAAGGGCGGAGAGGCCATGCCCTTCTTGGACTTGACCCGGATGATGCGGTGGCCCGCCGCCTGCTGCACGCTCAGGTGGCAGTCGTCGCGCCCGCGCACCATCGCGAGCAGGTCCTCCTGCACGGCCTCGGGGTCGTCCCACGTGCCGTACAGCTTCTGGGTGCTCAGACAGACCGGCCGCAGGCCCCGGTTGAGCACCGCCTCCCAGGCCGCGATGGACACGCCCGGCGTGTGCTCGGAGCGGAAGTCGTCGAGGACCACGATGCCGTTCTTGGGCACCAGGGCGTCCCGGGCCGCGGCTATGTCCCCGTACACGTGCTCGTACAGGTGCGAGGCGTCGACGTGGACGAAACGGCAGGACGCGGGCGTCACTTCGGTCGGCACCATCGAGCTCGGGCCGAACAGGACGCGCGGCAGCTCGTCGTGGAAGGACAGATAGTTCTGCTCGAAGGCCTGCTTGGTCAGGGCCGAGTACGACTTTCTGGACTCGGCGGAGTTGGCCCCGTCCGGGGCTTCACCCTCGAAGAGGTCACAGACCGTGTAGCGCTCGGCGTCCCCGAGGTGACGGCCGAGGAAGATCGCGCTCTTTCCCATGTACACGCCGATCTCCAGGAGGTCGCCGTGTACGGCCCGTTCCTCCTGCCGGTCCAGGAACCAGTCGAAGAGCACCTGGTCCAGCGGGGGGAACCAGCCCGGGACGTCGTCGAGCTGCTGAGGGGGCGTGGATATGTCGTGCGCAGCAGGCATGAGGGGAAACCACTCTCTTGTTGCGGACGCAAGTACCCCGGGAAACTAGGGGGATTCCCCGGGTGCGGTCAAGGCGCGTACCGCAATGCTGCTTCTGGACAGCCGGGAGGCATCCGCGAGACGGCCGAGAAGGTCAGGAGAAATGAATTCCGCGTGAACTCAGGCGGATTTTCACATTACCTGTGATGGTGATCCGGGGCATTTCGGCGCGCGCCCGCCCGCCCCGCTCCCGGCACCGGCGGGCGCCCCGCTCCAGCCCCGGCCGGCCCGCTCCGGCCCCGGCCGGCCGCCTCACCCCAGGGCGGCGCGCTTGATCGACCGGGCCCGCCGCGCGACCTTGCGGACCGCCGCGTTCCGCGGGATGAAGGCCAGCTGCACCGGGATCCCGCCCGGCAGCGCGAGCGCGGTCAGCCTGCGCCGCTTGAAGTAGCGCCAGGTGGTGTCGTTCAGATGGGTCGCGAGATAGCGCTCCGTGGCCGGGCGCAGGTTCGGGTAGATCTTCGGCTGCATGGCGAAGCCCACGGCGCGCACCAGGGCCGTCAGGGCCGGCAGATCCGGCTCGCCGCGGCCGGATCCGGTGACCGCCGCGCGGTCCGAAAGGTCGGGCAGCAGCGCGTCGGCCAGGGTGACCGGAATGCGGTTGCTGTTCTCGTACGGCTTCAGGCGCTCCAGGAGCGTCTCCGTGCCGATCCGGGCCACCGGCAGGTCGTAGAACACCGAGGCGGTCAGCAGCGCCGTGGAGAAGCAGCCGACGACCAGGGCGGGCCGCATCCGCTGGTAGAGCACCTCGGCGAGGACCGGGGTGTCGAGGACGGTCAGCTCGACGCCGATCCGCTCCGCCTCCTTCTCCAGCTCCCGCGACCAGCGGGCCGGAGCCGTCGGGTGCGGCTTGAACACCACCCGGGTGTGCCCGAGCGCCGCGGCGCCGCGCAGCATCCGCGCGTGCAGTTCCTCTTCCTCCTCGGCGGTGAGGATGTTGAGGGCGGAGAGGTACTGGCCGAGGAGGAGCGCCGGTTCCTCGATCCGCGGCAGCGCGTCGGCCGGCGCCGACTCCTCCTGGTCGTCCGCCAGTTCGGCGAGGACCTTCAGGAACACCTCCGTCGGCACCAGCTCCGGCTCGACGTCGAACTCCGTGAGCAGCAGCGGCTTCAGGCCGGGCACCAGGTCGAGGTGGAGCAGCCGCCGCACCCGGGTGCCGACCAGCGGGTCGATCTTGTTGCGGGTGGGGCCGTAACTCATCAGGCCGTCCGCGTAGACGTCCACGGGCGCGCCCGTGAAGATCCGTGCGAGCGCGAGCGCCGGGTTGACCTGGATGGACTCCACGGCCAGCTCGACCCGGTCGTCGCCGAGGCCCCAGGCGAGCCGCAGATAGCGCTGCCACAGCGGCAGGTCGTCACCGCGCGGCGACCAGCCGCCCGGGTGGAACGGCGAGATCGCCTCGTTCCAGGAGAGCACGTCGTCGAAGCGGCCGCGCAGCCGCTCGAAGCCCGGCATCGTGTCGACGGACGGCGTCGTCTCCGGGGTCGCCGCGTTGTTGGCGATCAGCAGCACGCGCCGGTCGGCGGGGCCGAAGCGGTCGGCGTCCAGGGCGGCGGCCAGCGTGGCCACGCCGTACAGCGTGGACGCGAAGAAGATCTGCGTGGTGCGGCGGCCCGCGTCGGGGCGCGCGGCGTCGAGAGCGGCCGTGTGCGGGTCGGGCACGGCGCGGCTCGCGGGGCTGTCGGGCACGGTCCGGCCCCCGGGGGCGGCGGATGCGGCCCGGTCTGCGGGGTCGGTGGGCACGGCCCTGCCTGCGGCGCTCACGCGGCGACCTCCCCGGCGCCGCCCGAACGGCGGCGCAGCCGGCGCAGACGGGTGGAGCGCTGCACGTCCATGGAGGCGAGGGCCTCCTCAAGGACGCCCTGCGGCATGCGCTTGAGCGCGGCGGCGCTCAGCGCCTTGAGTTTCCGGGCCACGGCTGGCTCGAACCTTTCGATGGATCCCAAATGGTGGGCGATGATCGCGCAATACGTGCGGACCGCCTTCGGGAGCAGCACGTCCGCGTCCCTGTCCTCGGCCGTCTCCCGTACCACCTGGTCGAACGCCTTGATGAAGTCGAGCTGGCGGACGTCGCCGATCTGCGTCAGCGAGGAGGCGACGCCGCGCCGGTAGAACACGCCGAGCATCCCGACCGCCGCGAACGACGACGCCTCCCGGTGCAGCCGCCAGATCCACGGCCGGTCCTCGGCCGTGCGCAGCCCGTGGGTGAAGTGCAGCAGGCCCTGGTCGAGCAGGCGGCGGTGGTACATGCCCGCCCAGGCGAAGGCGTAGTCCACGGACGTGGAGCGGTCGGCGGGCAGGATCACGTCGCGCGGGGACATCACCACGTCGCGCAGGCCGTGCGGCACGCGGTGCACGCTGCGGGCGCGGGCCGTGCACTGCACGTGGTCGGTGCGGACGAAGTCGCAGCCGAGGCCCTCGATGGCCGCGAGCAGCCGCGGGTAGTACCCGGGCGCGAGCCAGTCGTCGCCGTCGAGGAAGGTGATGTACTCGCCGCGGGCCGCGTCCAGACCCGTGTTGCGGGCCGTGGCCAGGCCCCCGTTCTGTTCATGTCTGAGGTGCACGGCGCCGGGGAGCTCGCGTGCGGCCCGCTCCAGGACGTCGGGCGTCTCGTCCGTCGAACAGTCGTCGACGAAAATGAATTCGAAGTCGTCGCGCGCGTTCGCGTGCAGGGACTTCAAGGTGTCGGGCGCGTATTGCTGCACGTTGTAGAACGGCACGATGACGGAGAGCTTAACCACGTGCGAGACGTTAGGTGTCGCCACGGCATTCGTCTTGGCCGACGGTGGTATGTCAGGTGAACGAAGCGTGGCGGATCGGTTAACCGGGCATCCCGTCACACGTTTGCCAGCCTGCTTCGCCATTCGTCGGCATGCTGTTAACCGTTTGTTGCACCTGAGTTGGGCCATCAATCGAAATGGCTTCCTAGCGTCTTCGCTGTGCCAGTAAGCAACAAGACGACGCGGGTCGCCGTGCTCGCCGACTCCGACACCCGGTGGAAATGGGGCTCGCTCACCGCGAAGCGCCTCGTGCGGACCACCGGGGGCGGGGACACTCCAGCGGGGTTCCATCTCGACGGCTACCTCCTGCGCGGCCGTGCGACCCCGACACCCCGCCAGCTCGAAGAGGTGGGAGTCCGCGCGGACAGCATGCGCGAGGTCACCGCCATAGAGTTCCTGGGCCACGTCGACAACGTCGACAACGTCGAGAACACCGACAGCACCGACAGCACGGCCGGTGGCGAACAGCCGTACGACATCATCGTGCTCGCCCTCGTCGGCGGCGCCGTCCAGGCCGTCCTGCACGGCCTCGCCCGCGTCTTCGACGGCGCGCCGCGGCGCCCGGTCGTCGTCACCGGCTACGTCGGCGTCGTCTACGAGAAGCTGGCCGACGGTCTTCTCCTGCGGCACGGCGCGGACGTCGTCCTCGCCAACTCCCGTCAGGACGCCGAGCGCTTCCGCGACGTCTACGAAGGGGTCGGCGCCGACGCGTCCGGCGTCGTGGAGGCCGCGCTGCCCTTCCTCGGCGGCGAGCCCTACGCCCCGGACGACCGCTCCACCCCGTACACGGTGGTCTTCGCCGCCCAGCCCTCCGTCCCGGAGAAGCGCGCCGACCGCAGCCACCTGTTGTCCCGCCTGATCCGGCACGCCCGCCGCCACCCCGAGCGCGAAGTCCTGCTCAAGCTGCGCAGCAAGCCCGGCGAGCACACCACGCACATCGAGGAACTCCCGTACCAGAAGCTGGTCCGCGGCGAGGACGTGCCGCCCAACTTCCGTCTCGTCTACGGGCACATGGGCGAGGTCCTCGACCGCACCGACCTGCTCGTCACCGTCAGCTCCACCGCGGCCCTCGAAGCGCTGCACCGCAACATCCCCACGGCCGTCCTCACCGACCTCGGGGTGCGCGAGGCGCTCGGCAACCACGCCTTCATCGGCTCCGGCTGCCTCGCCTCCTGGGACCAGCTGGACGCCGGGCACAGCCCGGTGCCCGACCCCGCGTGGGTGGCCCGCCAGGGCGTCGCCGCCGACGGTGCGTACGAGACGGCGTTCGACGAGGCCCGCGAGCGCGTCGCCGAACTCACCGAGCGCGCCCGCGACGGCGCCCTGCCGCCGATCCGGCCGTACTACACCCAGGTCACCGCCCCCGGCTATCTGCCCGGCATCCTCGCCCGCCACCACCTGGGCCCGGACGCGGCCCCGCTGCCCGGCGCCCCCGCGGCCGACCGCGAGCCGGGGCCGGTGCGCCAGGCCGTCCGCAGCGCCGCGCGCGGCGCCTACCGCCACGGCGTGCAGCGGGTCGCACCGGTCATCCGCCGGATGGGCGAGCTGTGACGGCGCCCGACGCGGGCCGCGGCCCCCGCGGCCCCGTCGTCCCGCCCCAGGGCACCGGCCGGAACACGCGGCTGCCCTCCCCGCAAAGCCCCCTACCAGGCATCCCTGAAGGAGCCTCCATGTCCAAGCCCCACCCAGCGGGCCCGCCCCACCCGGAAGGCGACCCGGAGCGCCGCGTCCTCGCCGTCATCCCCGCGCGCGGCGGCTCCAAGGGGGTGCCCGCCAAGAACCTGGCGCCGGTCGGCGGTGTTCCGCTCGTGGCCCGCGCCATCCGGGCCTGCGTGGCGTCGCCGCTGGTCACCGATGTCGTGGTGTCCACGGACGACACGGTGATCGCCGAGACCGCGCGCGCCGCGGGCGCCGAAGTGGTGCTGCGGCCCGCGGCCATCGCCGGGGACACCGCGACCAGCGAGGCCGCGGTCCTGCACGCCCTCGACGGGTACGAGGAGCGGCACGGCGTGAGCGTGGACGTGGTCCTGCTCGTGCAGTGCACCAGCCCCTTCATCGTCCGTGAGGACGTCGACGGCGTCGTCGCCGCGATCACCGCGGGCGGCGCCGACACCGCGCACACCGTCGCGCCCTTCCACGGCTTCATCTGGCGCGACGCCGGTGACGAGCCCGCCATCGAGGAGCGCACGGACACCGCCGCCCGGGGCGGCACGACCAAGGTCGTCACCGGCACCACCACCTCCGGCGGCTACGGCGTCAACCACGACAAGTCCTTCCGCCCCCGCCGGCAGGACCGCCCCCAGGACCTCCTGGAGACCGGCGCGGTCTACGGCATGGACGCGACCGGCTTCCGCGAGCACAAGCACCGCTTCTTCGGGCACACCGAGCCCGTGCGCACCGACCCGGCGCGCGTCCTGGAGATCGACGACCCGCACGATCTCGCCCGCGCCCGCGCCCTCGCGCCGCTCTTCGACGCGGACCGCGACGGCGCGCTCCCCACCCGCGCCGACATCGACGCGGTCGTACTCGACTTCGACGGCACCCAGACGGACGACCGGGTGCTGATCGACTCCGACGGACGGGAGTTCGTCACCGTGCACCGCGGTGACGGGCTCGGCATCGCCGCCCTGCGCAGGTCGGGCCTGACGATGCTGATCCTGTCCACGGAGGTGAACCCGGTCGTCGCCGCACGGGCCAGGAAGCTCAAGATCCCGGTCCTGCACGGCATCGACCGCAAAGACCTCGCACTGAAGCAGTGGTGCGAGGAGCAGGGCATCGCTCCCGAGCGCGTGCTCTACGTCGGCAACGACGTCAACGACCTCCCGTGCTTCGGCCTTGTCGGCTGGCCCGTGGCGGTCGCGAGCGCCCACGACGTCGTACGCGGCGCCGCACGCGCGGTCACCTCCGTCCCCGGGGGTGACGGCGCGATCCGAGAGATCGCCGCCTGGATCCTCGGCCCCTCCCTCAACAGTTAAGGACAGTTCCCCCATGAGCAACACGGCTGCCAACCCCCGCCTGCGCACGTTCGGTTCGAAGACCGCCGGGCCCGGCCACCCCGTCTACATCACGGGTGAGATCGGCATCAACCACAACGGCGACCTGGAGAACGCCCTCGCGCTCATCGACGTGGCCGCCGACGCCGGCTGTGACGCGGTGAAGTTCCAGAAGCGCACGCCGGAGATCTGCACGCCGCGCGACCAGTGGGACATCGAGCGCGACACCCCCTGGGGCCGGATGACGTACATCGACTACCGCCACCGCGTGGAGTTCGGCGAGTCCGAGTACCAGGCCATCAGCGAGCACTGCAAGAAGCGCGGCATCGACTGGTTCGCCTCCCCGTGGGACACCGAGGCCGTCGCCTTCCTGGAGAAGTTCGACGTCCCGGCCCACAAGGTGGCCTCCGCCTCCCTCACGGACGACGAGCTGCTCCGCGCCCTGCGCGCCACCGGCCGCACGGTCATCCTCTCCACCGGCATGTCGACGCCGAAGCAGATCCGGCACGCCGTGGAGGTCCTCGGCTCCGACAACATCCTGCTCTGCCACGCCACGTCGACGTACCCGGCGAAGGCCGAGGAGCTCAACCTGCGCGTCATCAACACCCTTCAGGCCGAGTACCCGAACGTCCCGATCGGCTACTCCGGCCACGAGACGGGCCTCCAGACGACGCTGGCCGCCGTCGCCCTCGGCGCCACCTTCGTGGAGCGCCACATCACCCTCGACCGCGCCATGTGGGGCTCCGACCAGGCCGCGTCCGTCGAGCCGCAGGGCCTGTCCCGCCTGGTCCGCGACATCCGCACCATCGAGGCGTCCCTCGGTGACGGCGTCAAGAAGGTGTACGAGTCCGAGCTCGGCCCGATGAAGAAGCTCCGCCGGGTCGCGGGCGTCGTCGCCGAGGCCGGCGCCACCGAGCGCGAGCCGGTCGGCGTCTGACACCCGCCGGGCCGGAAGGACCCGGCCCCGGGCACGCCGTCCGAGCCGGGGCCGGGCACCCGCCCGGCTCCCGCCGGGCGGCAGGCATCAGCAGTTGGTCCGCCGGTGCCCCGGGAACCCCGGGGCACCGGTTCCGCGGCCCCGCCGAGCGGGACCGCGGCTTTGTCGGCTCCGGCCCCGGTGGCCGGAGCTTCGGCGGCTCCACGGGGGACCGCCACACCGCTGTGCACGGGAGGACTCATGTCAGTACGAAGCGGACGGCGCGCCGCCGCCCCGACGACCGGACGCGGCACGCTGGCGTTCGTGGAGTCGCCGGTGCAGCTGCTCAATGTCCTGGAATGGGCGTACGCGGCGGGGGAGTCGGGCCGGCCGACGGGGTCGGAGGGCGAGCCGGGCCGGCCGACGGGATCGGAGGGCGAGCCACCGTCAGAGGGCGTGCCCCACGGCGACCTGACCCTGGTCGTCCTCTCGCCCACCGACCCCATGACGCGCGGCCAGCTGCGCCGCATGGCCGAACTGGCGCGCGGCGACGGCTTCCAGGTGCGCTGGGAGGAGGCGCGCGGCGGGGCGTCCGCGCCCTTCCACACCATCGGGGGCCTCACCGGGCCGCTGCGCAGGGCCGCCCGGATCGTGATCGGCGACCCGTTCTCGCGGTACGTGCAACTGCTCCTGACCATCACACGCGCCCGCGACCTGGTCGTCGTGGACGACGGCACGGCGACGATGGAGTTCGTCAATCAACTGGCGCGCGGCGAACGCCTGGTGCGCTGGCACCGCCGCGGTGGCCGACCCGGCCCCCGGGACATGGTGTTCATGCCGGTGTCGGCGAAGGCGCGCCGCCGTCTCACCCCGAGCCCGACCGGGCGCCGCCGGGTCGAGGTCTTCTCGTCCATGCCGATCGAGTCGGCGCCCGACGGGGTGACCGTCACGGTCAACTCCTTCGCCTGGACCCGGGCCCGCTTCGGGCCGCCCCGCATCATCAAGGGCGCCGACCTGGTCGGCACCTCGCTGGTGGAGACGGGCGTGGTGGACCTCGACCGCTATGTCGAAGCGGTCGACAAGCTGGCCCGCGCGCACGGCGCGACCCGCTACTTCGCCCACCGCCGCGAGAGCGCCGAGAAGCTGCACCGCCTGGCCGTCGACACGGGCCTCCAGGTCGTACGCCCCGACCTCCCCCTGGAACTCATCGCCCGCCGCGGCCCCATCGGCAGCACCATCCTCAGCTTCCCCTCCACGGTCGTCCACACCCTCCCCCTCGCCCTGGCCGGTACGGAGGTCAGGGTCGCCGTCATGGACATCGACCCGGCCTGGCTGACGGACTCCGCCTCGCCGCGGGCGCAGGGGTTCCTGTCGGGGGTGACGGGGACGGCGCGGGACGTGCAGCGGCTGACGGCACCGGAACCACCTGCCGGGCCCGAAGGCCCACCAGGGGTGCCGGCGGCCAGAGAAGCAGAACAGCAAACAGCACCGGCGTAGTACCCGCCCCTGCCTGCGCACCCGCCGGACGCGGCGCCGCAGGGGCATACCGCCCAGTGAATTCGCAAATTCTTCGCAGCAGTTCCTGCGCGTTCCGTGACGCCTCCGAGCCGCCACCGGACGCGCCATGGCTGATTCTCGCCGCACCGGATCACCACGATGTGCGTGCCGTCGCTCCCATGCGTGCCCCTCCGACGTTCACACCGCATGGCCGGTAGTCGCCAGAGGGGACTACGGAGAGCCATCAAGCTGCACCACACAGCTATGTGGTGTGTCCTGCGTCACCTTGACGGTTCGGATGGCCAAAGCATTAGCTTCACCCCGCCGTGAACATCCTGTGACGGTGCTCTGTGACTCTGGGGTGGGGACTGTGGAGACGATGAGATGGGGTGTGGCCGCGGCCCTCGTGGTGGCGGCGGCCACGACATCGCTTGGGGTGGGAGCGCCGCCCGCGGCGGCCGCAGCGTGCACCGCCGGGGTGGGGTCGGACTTCAACGGTGACGGCATTCGTGACATGGCTGTGGCCGACCCCGAAGCCACCGTGGACGGCAAGGCGAACGCAGGCCTGGTCCGCGTCGTACTCGGCGGCGACAAGGGAGTCACCGAGATCTCCCAGGAGCTCAGCGGCATGACGGCCAGCCCCGAGACGGGCGACAAGTTCGGCGCGTCGATCGCCGTGTACGACGCCGACAGCGATGGCTGCGACGACTTGGTGGTGGGTACGCCCTACGAGGACGTCACCACCGCCGAAGGCCCGCAGGCGGATGCCGGCGCGGTCTATGTCATCCACGGCAGGCCCGCGGGTATCGGGCAGGGCTCCACCATCAAGAGCTATACCCAAGCGGGCCTCGACAGTGGTACCTCAACAGAGGCCGGGGACCTTTTCGGCTACGCCCTCGCAGCCGGAACGAAGGCGGGTGGCAAGCCCTACCTCGCCATCGGCGTACCGGGCGAAGCCATTGGCGACATCTCGGATGCGGGCTGCATCCACTACGTCCAGGGCACGACCAAGACAACGGTCAATCAGGATGATCCGGACGTGCCCGGAGCCGCCGAGACCAACGACCGCCTCGGCCAGTCCCTCACGGCCACGAGTCGCTACATCGCGGTAGGAGTGCCTGGCGAGGGGATCGGCGACGAGTCCTTCGCCGGTTCGGTGACGCTGTTCAACCACACCATCGAGGACGGGCGCCCGACCGTCCTGGACGGTGTGGACGAGAATCACCCGGCTCTGGTGTCCGGAGCGTCCACCGAGGGCGACCGCTTCGGTACGGCGCTGTCCATGGTCCCGTACAGGCCTTCCGGCGCGGACTCCGAGACGGACGCGTTGCTGGCCGTCGGCACCCCCAACGAAAACGTGGGCTCTGTCGCGGACGCGGGCGCCGTCACCATCCTGCGGATCAAGCCGTCAGGCGCCGTCACTGAGATCAACTTCATCGACCGTCTGGCGACGGGTGGTGACGAGCGCCCGACGGCAGCGGACCACTTCGGCCACCGGGTCGCCCTGGCCAGCACCGATCCGGGAGCGGTCGGAACCTCCGAGTCGATCAAGTTGGCCGTCAGCGTCCCGAATCAGGAAGTGGGGGCCGCGGAGAACGCCGGCGCCGTGCACATCCTGTCCGCCCTGGGCACGCCTGGGCGCGGAGCCAAGGTCCTCACGCGAGGCCGCGGCCTGCCGGGGGCGGCCGAGGAGCGCGACTTCACGGGTCTCGGCCTGTGGGCCAACTATCGGCTTCTGTACGTGGGAGTGCCCTACAGCAAGACGTCCGGCGACCGGAAGGGTCTGGTGTACGCGGCGACCTGGACCCAGATCGAGAGCGGCACGGGGACGGTACGCACGGTGAAGCCGGGCGCGGACGGTGTGCCGGACGAGGGCAAGGCCTTCGGTTCGGACATCCGGTAGCAGGGGGATCAGGGGGATCTGGGGATGCTGAAGAGCAGGGGAGTTCGGCGGGCGCGAAGAACCGCCGTCGTGGTCGCAGCGGTGACATCCGTCCTCGCGGCGGGGGTCAGTGGGCTCTCCACCGCTACCGCAGTACCGGTCGAACGGTCGTCGGCGAAGGCGGCGGCGGGCGCCGCACCGCGCACCGCACTCACGGACGACGCGGCCGCCCGCCGAGCCGACGAGTCCGGGAAGCGCGTCGAGGTCATCGGTCGCCGCAGCGAACGCGCCCAGACGTTCGCGAACCCCGACGGCACCTTCACCGTCAAGGAGTTCGCACAGCCGGTACGCACCTGGAAGGGTGATGCCTGGGCCGACATCGACACGACGCTGGTCGAGCAGCCGAACGGCACCCTCGCCCCGAAGGCCACCCCCACCGCCGTGACGTTCTCCGGTGGCGGCGAAGGGCCGTTCGCCACGATGGGCCGGGACGGCAGGACGTTCTCCCTGTCCTGGCCCGGCAGGCTCCCCGCCCCCGAGGTCGAGGGCGCAACGGCCACGTACCGCGCGGTACTGCCGGACGTCGACCTGGTCGTCCGCGCGGAGCCCGAGGGGTTCGCGCACCTGCTGGTCGTCAAGTCCGCGAAGGCGGCGGCGAACCCCGCGCTGGCCGCCGTCGACCTGCCCGTCACGACGCGGGGCGTCACCCTCGGTCAGGATGCCCGGGGCGGCCTGGTGGCGAAGGACACGCAGGACGGAGGCACGGTCTTCGAGGCTCCGCAACCGGTGATGTGGGACTCCAGCGGGGAGAGTCGGAGCGCGGCGCGGCGAAAGCCCTCGGCCGCCGCGGCGCAGTCCGCGCCGGGTGACGGTGCCCGGGTCGCCGATGTCGGACTCGGCCTGCGCCGGGACGTCATGACCCTGAAGCCCGACCTGGCCCTGCTCAGGGGCGAGCACACGCGCTACCCGGTGATCATTGACCCGGTCGCGCGGACGAAGGGCCGTACGGCCTGGACCTGGGTGTCGTCGGCGAAGCCCACCCTCGAAGGCTGGAAGTTCCCGAACTCCGACGACGGCGTGGAGTCCGGCAAGGGCGTCGGCCGCTGCCCCGCCAACTACTCCGTGCGCTGCACCGGCAGCGACGACGTGCAGCGGCAGTACTACGCCCTGCCGACCGGCAGCTTCGAGGGCAAGAAGATCCTCAAGGCGGAGTTCGCGATCACGCTGGTGCACACGTACAACAGCGAGGCCCGCTCGGTGCAGCTGCACCGCGTGAACAGCTCCGGCGGCAGTGCCATCAACTCCCGTACGAACTGGTCCAACCGGCCATCCAGCAAGGACCACATCACGTCGGAGTCGCCGACCCACCCCACCGGTTCCTGTACCGCGACTAATCAGAACGTTCGTTTTAATGTCCAGGGAACTGTCCAGAAAGCGGCGTCCAGCGGCTGGGACACCACCACGTTCGGCCTCCAGGCCGCCAGCGAGGACTCGTACGTCTCCTGGAAGCGCTTCTGCAACAACGCGGCGCTGGAAGTGACGTACAACCGGCCGCCGTACCAGCCGAAGATGGGCGACCTGACCATGGACTCCGGGGGCTCCTGCGCCTACGGGGAGGCCACCAAGCACTACACGAAGACGGTGCCGACGCTGTCCGCGGAGATCTGGGACGCCGACCACGGCGACGCGGGCGGCAACTCGGAGAAGCTCCGGGCGCAGTTCGAGATCTTCTGGACGGACAAGGACGGCAAGGAGAAGAAGTACGCCGTCACGACCGACTACAAGCAGTCCCGCTCGCAGCGGGGCCGCGACAGCGGCGTCGCCGGGTTCAGCTACAAGGCCGGCGAGGACATCCCCGGGGACGGCACGGGCAAGTTCACCCTGCCGCAGAACACCGTGATCGGATGGTGGGTGCGCGGGGGAGACGACATCCCCGGAGCAGACGCGTCCTGGGGCCCCTGGAGTCACGAGGGCTCCGGCACCCGCTGCGAGTTCATCCTCGACTCGACCAAGCCGGCCGCGCCGGACGTGAAGTCCGAGAAGTACCCGAACGACGACGAGTGGCACGACGGCGTGGGTGACTACGGCACCTTCGAGCTGCACTCCGAGGGCACCGACGTCGTCAAGTACCGCTACCAGTTCACGGGTGAGGAGGAGCGCACGGTCACGCCGACCTCTCCCGGCAGGCCGGTCACCGTGCGCTGGATGCCCCGCCGGGAAGCCCCCATGGCGTTGTTCGTCCGGGCGGAGGACCGGGCCGGCAACACCAAGGACATCACCAGGTCCTACCGCTTCCGGGTCGCCAAGGGCCGCTCCGCCAAAGCGTCCTGGGGCCTGTCCGACCCCGCGGGTTCCAAGGAGGCCGTCGGCGACGACAACACCCCGGCGGCCACGGCGGGCTCGGGCGTGACGTTCGGCGAGGACGGCCCGCACGGCTCGGTGCGCACGGCGGCCACCCTGAACGGCGGCAGCGGCGCCTACCTCAACACTGGTCAGCACGTGGTCGACACGGACAAGACCTTCTCCGTGGCCGCCTGGGTGCAGCTCCCCGAGCTGCCGAAGACCTCCATGAGCGTCGTCAGCCAGGACGGTTCGGCCCGCTCGGGCTTCTCGCTCGGGTACGACGCCACCTCCAAGCGGTGGTCCTTCCTGGCTCCCGACAGCGAGCTCGACTCAATGGTCTCGTGGGAGGTACAGGGGCCCCGGCCCGTTCCGGACGAGTGGACCCACCTGGTCGGCGTCTACGACAAGGAGGAGGTCAGGTCCGGTATACGGGGCACGATGCGGATGTATGTCAACGGCATGCTGGTGAAGGGCGACGTCCAGCAGCGTCCCACGGCCTGGAACGCCACCGGCTCACTGCAGATCGGACGCGCCCTGGAGCCCGCCGGATACACCGCGAACCTCAAGGGGACCGTCGCGGACGTCCAGGTCTTCGACCGAGTCCTGGCCGCTGTCGAGACGGAGAGCCTCGGCGGAATCCCCCCGCGGCAGCGCGCCTACTGGGACATGGACGAGTCCGACAGCGGCACGCTGCCGGACCGCTCGGACGGCAAGGGGCTGACGATGCACGGTGGGTCCTCCGTGTACCAGGCGGACGACACCTGCGACATCCTCGACCCGAACTGCAAGTCGGCCGAGGAGCCCGTATGGGGAGACGGACATCTGTCGCTCGACGGGAAGGACGGCTATGCGAGCCGCACCGCCGGGCTGCTGAAGTCCAGGGCGAGCTTCACGATCACCGCGCGGGCCCGGTTGAGTTCGCCGGATCCCAAGGTGAGCCAGACGGTGTTCGCGTTGCCGGGAACCGAAGGCTCGGCGGCCAGTGTCCGGTTCGACAAGGACAGTGGCCGCTGGAAACTGAGGCTGACCGACAAGGACGCGTCGGACGCCGTCACACATGAGGCCACCGCGCAGGGCTTCCAGCCGAGCAGCTCCGGTGACGGTGATCATCTCGCGCTGTCCTACAACGCCCTCTTCGAAGAGGTCCGCCTCTACGTGAACGGTCAATGGACCGAAGAGGTGGTGAAGTGGCCCAACGAGTGGAACTTCGCCACGGCCGGCTTCCAAGTGGGACGTGCCGGACTGACGTCAGGGTCTCAGTACTTCTCCGGCGCGATCGATGAGGTACGGGTTTTCGAAGGAGCTTTCGACGAGGCGCTGGTGGCCACCGTCGCGAGCCTGGAGTCCGGTGTGAACCTGGACGGAACGGTGACATAGGCGCAGGCAGCGTGCCGGGCGGCAGGACGACAGCCGCCCCGGCCGCCACGACACCCGCCCGCGCCCCCTCTTCCGAGACCTCCCGGAGTTGAGACATGTCTACGTCCCAGCGGTTCCGTCTGCCCTCTTGGCCCGCCCATCGCGGGCTGCGCCGTCAGGTGATCCTCGCCCTGGGCGTCTCCATGGCCGTGGGACTGCTCCCGCAGTACGTTCCGCAGGCGTCGGCCGACGACGAGGGCCGCTCCCGGCCGGGCCTCCAGGAGGACCTCGGCAAGCCGGTGCCGGGCACGGATCTCAAGGCCGAGCGGAGCAGCGGGCCCGATCCGGCGGAGAAGGCGCGGGTGCGGCGGGCGGCCGACGTCACCTGGCCCGAGGCGACCGATGCCGTCGTCTCCCTCGGCGGCAACCCCACGCGGTCCGTCGGGGCGCGGGGGACCCCCGTCGAGATCGGCCCGCCCGAGAAGCGCTCCGGACCCGGAGCCGTCACACCGGCGGCGGTGAAGGTCGTCGTCGCGGGCCGGAAGCAGACGAAGGCGGCGGGGATCGACGGCGTCCTGCTCACGGTCGGCGTCGCTGGAAAGGCCACGCGGGCGGGCGCCGCAACCGAGCCGGGGACCGGCGCCAAACCGGGCGCCGCAACCGAGCCGAGGACCGCCGCCAAGCCCGGCGCCGCGCGCGTCACCCTCGACTACTCCGGATTCGCCGACGCCTACGGCGCGGGCTACGGCTCCCGCCTCCGCCTCGTACAGCTCCCGGAGTGCGCGCTGAGCACCCCGGGCAAGAAGGGCTGCACGACCCCGCGTGAGCTGACGTCCGGCACCAACGACGCCGCCGCGCGGACGCTGAGCGCCGACGTCCCGGTGGGCGCCCGCAGCGGGTCCGCCGGTGCGGCCACCGTGCTCGCCGCGACCGCGGGGGCCTCCGGCGACCAGGGCAGCTTCGGCGCCACGCCCCTCGCGCCGGCCGCCGAGTGGAGCGTCTCCAACTCCTCCGGCGCGTTCAACTGGACGTACCCGCTGCGCACCCCGCCCGCCCCGGGCGGCCTCGTGCCGTCGGTCGCGCTGTCCTACAACTCCCAGTCCGTGGACGGTCAGACCGCCGCCACCAACAACCAGGGCTCCTGGATCGGGCAGGGCTTCGGCTACGAGCCCGGCTTCATCGAGCGCAGGTACAAGCCGTGCTCCGACGACGGCCACGCCAAGGCCAACGGCGACCAGTGCTGGGCGTACGACAACGCCACCATCCAGCTGGGCGGCGCCGGCTCCGGTGAGCTGATCAAGGACGACGAGTCCGGGAAGTGGCGGATCAGCGGCGACGACAACAGCAAGATCGAGAAGCTGACCGGCGCGAGCAACGGCGACGACGACGGCGAGCACTGGCGCGTCACGACGACGGACGGCACCCAGTACTACTTCGGCCTGGACAACCTGCCCGGCTACACCTCGGGCAAGGAGCAGACCGGCTCCGCCTGGACCGTCCCCGTCTACGGCGACGACGACAAGGAGCCCTGCAACAAGGCGACCTTCGCGGAGTCCCACTGCAAGCAGGCCTGGCGCTGGAACCTCGACTACGTCGTGGACCCGCACGGCAACGCAATGTCGTACTTCTACGGCAAGGAGACCAACTACTACACCCAGAACCTTCAGACCGACGAGAACGGCAAGTCGTACACCCGCGGCGGCTACCTCAAGCGGGTCGACTACGGTCAGCAGGACGGCAAGGTGTACAGCACCCCGGCCGCCGCCCGCATGGTGTTCGACACCGACGAGCGGTGCCTGGCCGCGGCGGCGGACTGCGAGCCCGGCGACCTCACCGACGCGACGGCGGGCCGCTGGCCCGACGTCCCCTGGGACCTCAACTGCAAGTCCGGCACCAAGTGCAAGGGACAGAACAGCCCGACCTTCTGGACCCGCAAGAAGCTGAGCAAGGTCACGACGCAGATCCGCTACGGCGACGGCTACGCGGACGTCGACTCCTGGATCCTCGGCCACCTCTTCACGGACAACGGCGACAGCTCCAAGTCGCTCTGGCTCGACTCGATCAAGCAGACGGGCCACGCGGGGTCCGGCACGGTCAGCACCCCGGCCGTGGAACTCACCGGCCAGCAGCTGCCCAACCGGGTCGACAAGCCCGGCGACAGCATCCAGGCGATGAACCGCTTCCGCCTCTCCGGCGTGAACAACGGAACGGGCGGTCAGCTCAACGTCCTCTACCGCGACGCGGAGTGCAGGGCGAGCGACCTGCCGTCGGAGGACGCGCCCAAGTCGGCCTGCTACCCGGTCAAGTGGAACCCGCCGGGCCACGAGAAGCCGATCACCGACTGGTTCCACAAGTACGTGGTCAGACGCGTCCTGGAGGACGACCTCACCGGAGGCACGCCCGACAGCGTCAGCGACTACGAGTACCAGGGCGACGCGGGCTGGAAGAAGGCCAGGCCCGACGGCATCACCAAGGACGAGTACCGCACGCACAGCGACTGGCGCGGCTACGGCAGGGTCCGCGTGACGAAGTCCGATGGCACCGTCAGCACAGCGAACCAGCGATCGGAGCACGTCTTCCTGCGCGGCCTCGGCGGCGACGTCAAGGACTCCACCGGTACGGTCCACGCCGACGACGAGGAACTCTCCGGCCAGGAGCTGGAGACGATCACCTACAACGGCGCCTACGAAGCCGACCGGATCATCTCCAAGAGCATCAGCACCGCCTGGTCCCGCGCCACGGCGACCCGCGTCGAGGACTGGGGCACCCGCAAGGCGTACTACGTGCGCCCCCAGTCCACGAAGACGTACACGGCCCTGGCCGGCGGCAAGTGGCAGGAGACCTCCGCCACCACCCGCTACGACGCGCGGACCGGCCGCGCCACCGAGACCGACGACTACGGCAAGGTCGGCGATGCCACCGACAACCAGTGCGTCCGCACCGAGTTCGCCGACAGCGAGGCGAAGCACATCTACGACCTGGTCTCCCGCGTCGAGAAGGTCGCCGTCACCTGTGAGACGGCACCTGACCGCAAGACCCAGGTGATCTCGGACGAGCGCACCTACTACGACGGCCAGGCCCTCGGCGGCGCGCCCGTCAAGGGCGACGTGACCAAGGTGCAGCGCCTCTCCAAGCACGACGGCACCAAGGCCACGTACCAGACGGTGACGGAGTCCGCGCCCGCCGACTTCGACCGATTCGGACGCCCGCTGAAGGTGGCGGACGCCAAGGGCACCGAGACGAAGTTCGCGTACACCGAGACCGACGGGCTGACGACCAGGCAGACCGAGACCAACCCGAAGGGCTGGCAAGTCTCCACGGAGTACGTCCGCTCCTGGGGCGCCCCGTCCGCGCAGGTCGACATGAACGGCAAGCGCAGTGACATCGGCCATGACGCACTCGGTCGTGTCACCTCCGTGTGGTTGCCCGACCGGCCCCGGGACAAGGACCACACCCCGGCCATCAAGTACACCTACCTGATCCGTAAGAGCGCGCCGGCAGCGGTGAAGACGGAGAAGATCGAGAACAGCGGTACGTCCTACGGCACCGAGTACACGCTCTACGACGGCTTGTTGAGGCCGCGCCAGCAGCAGTCCGAGGGCCCGAACGGCGGACGAGTGGTCGCCGACACGCACTACGACGGACTTGGCAACGTCGTGCGGACCACCTCCGACTACTACACCTCCAAGGGGCCCGAGGACGAGATCTTCAAACCCACCGGCGAGGTGGACGGCCAGACCCTCAGCCAGTACGACGGCGCGGGCCGCAGGACGGCGGAGATCTTCCAGGTCGCCGACGAGGAGAAGTGGCGCACCACGTACACCTACGGCGGCGACCGCGTCCACGTCGACCCGCCCGCCGGTACCCCGCCCACGACGACGATCACCGACGGCCGCGACAGGACGACGGAGATCCGCCGCTACAAGGGCGACAAGCCGCTGCCCAACGGCACCTCGCAGGACTACGAGTCCACGTCCTACGCCTACACGCCCGCCGGACAACTCAAGGACGTCGAGGACGCGGCCGGGAACTCCTGGTCGTACGAGTACGACCAGCGGGGCCGCAAGATCCTGTCCATCGACCCGGACACGGGCAGGTCCTCGTACGCGTACGACTCCCTGGACCGTCTCGTCTCCACGACCGACATGCGGGACAGGACGGTGTCCACGTCTTACGACGTGCTCGGCCGCCCGGTCTCCACGTGGGAGGGTGAGCCGGAGAAGGGCACACAGCTCACGGCCACGACGTACGACCAGGTCGCCAAGGGGCAGCCGTACGGGTCGTACATGTACGAGAACGGCAAGGTGCAGACCTCGACGGTCAACGTCACGTTGGACGAGATGTACCAGCCGACGTCGACCAAGGTGGCGCTCGGTGGCGACACGGCCGCCGAACTCGCCGCGACCTACGAGTTCGGTACGCAGTACAACCCGGACGGCACGGTCCAGACGCAGACCGTCCCTGCCGCAGGTGGCCTGGGCTCAGAGGTGCTCACGTACACGTACGACAGTCTGCAACGCCCCACTCGACTTGATTCGACGCTCGACGGCAAGAAGCAGGGAGCCTACGTCGGTCTGGCGTCCTACGCCCCCACCTCCCAGCTCCAGCAGCTCGAACTGGGCACGATCGGCGGCTCCGACGGCAAGAAGACCTGGCTCACCTACGAGCGGGAGCGCGGCACCGACCGGCTCATGAACTCCCGGGTGGACATATCCGGTGTCGACCCGGTGACCGCCGACACCGACTACACCTACGACGCGTCAGGCAACGTCACCTCGATCGCCGACACCCCGACGGGCGGCCAGGCGGACGTCCAGTGCTTCCGCTACGACTGGCAGCGGCGCCTGAAGTCGGCCTGGGCGACGGCCAACCCGGCCGACGAGGCGGCGGGCACCGGCAAGGCGAACAAGGCGTGCGCGGACGATCCCACCGCGCCGACGCTCGGCGGTCCCGCGGCCTACTGGCAGGACTTCGACTACGACGCGTCCGGCAACCGCAGCAGGCAGGTCCTGCACGGTGTGGGCGGCAAGCCGGACATGACGCGGACGTACTCGTACGGCAAGGGCGCGGACGGCAACGGCGGCCCGCACACCCTCACCAAGGTGGTGACGGACACCCCCGCGAGCGGCAGCGGTCCGGCCGTGAAGTCGCAGGACACCTTCGCCTACGACAAGGCGGGCAACACCCGCCAGCGGGTCCTGAACGGTACGACGCAGGATCTGACCTGGGACGCCACCGGAAAGCTGACGAAGTCGGCGAAACCGGACACCGAGGCGACGACGTTCTCCTACGACGCCTCCGGCAGCCGTCTGCTGCGCAAGGAGCCCGGCAAGCAGACGCTGTACCTGCCCGGCATGGAGCTGTCCCTCGACACCGCCACCCGCGCGGTGGAGGCCACCCGCTACTACTCCTTCGCCGGCCAGACGGTCGCGACGCGCACACCGAAGGGCGTGCGGTTCCTGGCGGGCGACCACCACGGGACCTCCCTCACGGCGGTCGACGCGAAGACCGGGGCGATGACGCGGCGCCGCATGGACCCCTTCGGCAACGCCCGCGGCACCGCGGTGAGCGACCCCTGGGTCGACGACAAGGGCTTCCTCGGCAAGCCGGTCGACGCGTCGACGGGGCTGACCCACATCGGGGCCCGGGAGTACGAGCCGGAGAACGGCCGCTTCATCTCCGCCGACCCGCTGATCGACTTCACCGATCCGCAGCAGATCAACGGGTACGCGTACGCGAACAACAGTCCGGTGACGTTGTCGGACCCGACGGGGATGATGCCCGAGGAGTGCAAACTCCCTGGTGTCCAGTGCAACTTGAACAACAGGGGCGGCCACGACGTAAAGGTCACCAAGACCTACTACACGTACTTCCAGCTCGACAAAACCCCGGCACAGCGGAAAGCCGTCGTCGCCCGCTCCCGGGCCAACGTCGAGAAGAGCTTCGCGGTCTCCGCCGCCAAGGAACTCGGCCAGATCCTCTCGGACGAGTTGGGCATCACCGATGCCCTGGACTGCTTCAGCACCGGCAGCCTCGGCTCCTGCGGCGCCACGATCCTGAACGTCGTCACGAGCGCGATCGGCGCGAAGATCGGACAGTTGGCCAAGAAGTACTTGTGGCATTGGAAGAAGGGCGTCGCACTCGCCAAACGGATCTGGGGCCTGCTGGGCAAACTCAAGAGCAGCTACGGCAAGTGGCGAAGCCTGGACAAGAAGGCCGACAGGGCGGAGGCCGCAGCGAAACGGTGTGAAACCGTCTCCAACAGCTTCACACCAGGCACCAGAGTTCTCATGGCGGACGGCAGTACGAAGTCCATCAGAGATGTCGACGTGGGCGACAAGGTCCTCGCCACGGATCCGAGGACCGGCAAGACGAAGGTTCGTACGGTAACGGCGGAGATCAAGGGCAATGGTGCCAAGCACCTTGTCAAGGTCACGATCGACACGGACGGCGAGAAGGGCGACAAGACAGCCTCGGTCACGGCGACGGACGGACATCCCTTCTGGGTGCCGGAGTTGTCGGAGTGGATCGACGCGAAGGCCCTCCGGTCGGGCCAGTGGCTGCGGACGAGTTCCGGGACGTACGTCCAGATCTCGGCGGTGGAGCGTTGGACGCAGTCGGCGGCCGTGCACAACCTCACGGTCGCGGATCTGCATACGTACTATGTGCTCGCGGGGGCTGCGCCGGTACTCGTGCATAACTGTGGTGGAGGGGATGGCTACCTTTATCGCGGAGTTCCCAACGAGCATCCGAAGTATGACGATGCACTTGAGGGGCGTGCTGTCCCGCATGGCGGGCATAGCGATCCGGGGCGTCACGCGGGCGGCAATACGGGCAGTGAATTCACGTCTTGGACTCACGACTACGAGGACGTAGCTCTTGACGCGGCAGATGAGCTGGGTCCTGGAGGGATTGTGATGCGAATTCCGCATTCGAGTGTCCCCGCTGGAAGAGATGTGCGGATTCATGGAACCGCGCATGAAGTATACGAAGAATCCGAACATGCCCTACGTGGAGTAATTGAGGGTGCGGAGATCAGTGTCGATAGAGGGCCTTGGTATACACCCGGCGGCTGATGGTCGATGCGCGGTGAGCGCGCCGGAAGGCCGCTAGCTCGGAGTCGGGTAAGTATGCTGGTGCAGCGGAGGGTGTCGTGGAAAGAAGCCGTCTTACTCAACTCCTGGCGGGAGACAGCGAAGTGCGTCTTCTTTCGCGAGCAGCTCTAAGTGCCGGCGCCGAGTTTGAGGTCTGGCCTGAAGCTGTGCCAGCTCAGCGCCTACTCGCTGTGTACGAGAGGAGGCAGCGCGGTGCGCGGCGCTCTGGGCAGTCTTCGATCGGATTCAGCGACGCTCTTGATGCCCTCCGCGCTTACGACGGCGCCGAACTTTCCATCGGGTTCATCGATGATCGCAGCCGGGGTGGATACTACTTCCAGCTCTTCATGAATGCCGAGCTGGATTTGATTGTTGCCTGCCTGGGGGTTGAGTCCCCCCGTGATGACTCAAATTCATGAGGTACGTCAAGGTCGCTTAGAGTCACGACTTCGCCGACGATCCTGTGCCCTATGCAAGCGAGTTGAGTGACGGGGGTTACGAAACTCGGAAAGGGCAGTTCTGTCGGGACGGTCGAGCTGAGTCGAAGTTGGTCCAGTTGTAATTCTCTGTCCGGCGAAAACGGCCTCTGGGGCCCACCGATGCATTCCGCGGCAGAGAAACTGCGCCACGCGAGAACGCGGTGATATCGGCCAACCCGGGCGAAGTCCTTGGCGGACAAGCCGGCGCCCCGGCTCGCAGGGAGGCGTATGCGGGCGCCGGCCGTCCGGTGGGCCTTGGGTGCGTGGGTGCCACGGCGGGGCCGTGGTGATCTCGCGTCTCCGGGCCGCACATCCCCTCCTTCGGAGCAGCGGGGCGGGTGGGATTGGTGGCCGGGGAGGGGCGCTGCCCGGCCCCGGCGGGGAAGCGGCGTTTCCCTCTGGTCCACCTGGGCACCCGAGGCCCATGCGCCTCAGTGACCGGAAATCCCGCTATAGGGGGTTATTATCGGCGGCGGCGGGCCGAACCGGGCCCTCCGCCCCCCCCGCCCGCGCTCCGTCCCGCCCTGTCCCGTCCACCCGGACGAAAAGCGGAGGAGGCAGCAGCGCCCCCCGGGAGGATGACACCTCATCCCCCCGGCGCCCCGGGCTGACCTGCGGAGATATCCCTCCGCAAGCGGAAGGTAACTATCCTTCATACCCTCCGTACCAGCCGGACATGCGCACGGGCGCCTAGTTTCTTACCTCAATCTGGCTGAACTTTTGTTGATCGAGGGTTAGTTGACCCCACGATCGCCCTACCCTTCACAGGGTGAACCATTTGATGTCCCGCGAGCCCAAGGCCGACGCCGAATCCGAGTCCGCGTCCCCCGGAGACCAGCCGGGGGACATGCCGGGCGCGCTGCCCGATGCGCTGCGCGCCGAACTCATCGCCTTCCGCCGTGACTTGCACATGCACCCCGAGCTCGGCAACCAGGAGTTCCGCACCACCGCGGCGCTCAAGGCCAGGCTCGAGCGGGCCGGGCTCACGCCCCGTGTGCTCCCCATCGGCACCGGGCTCATCTGCGACATCGGGGGTGAACCGCAGCCGGGCCGCCCCGCCCTCGCCCTGCGCGCGGACATCGACGCGCTGCCCATCCCGGACACCAAGACGGGCGTGCCGTACCGTTCCACCGTCCCGGACCGCGCCCACGCCTGCGGACACGACGTGCACACCACCGTCGTCCTCGGCGCGGGCCTCGTCCTCGCCGAGCTCGCCGCCGAGGGGCGCCTCCCGCACCCCGTGCGGCTGATCTTCCAGCCCGCGGAGGAGGTCCTCCCGGGCGGCGCCGCCGACGCCGTCGCGAGCGGCGCCCTCGACGGCGTCGGCCGCATCATCGCCGTGCACTGCGACCCCCGCGTCGACGCGGGGCGCATCGGCCTGCGCCACGGCCCCATCACCTCCGCCTGCGACCGCCTGGAGGTCTCGCTCGACGGCCCCGGCGGCCACACCGCGCGGCCGCATCTGACGACCGACCTCGTCACCGCCGTCGCCAAGGTCGCCACCGAGGTCCCGGCCCTGGTCGGCCGCCGCATCGACGCCCGCTCCGGTCTCTCCGTGACCTGGGGCCGCATCGAGTCCGGGCACGCCCCGAACGTCATCCCGCAGCACGCCGAGCTCTCCGGCACCGTCCGCTGCCTCGACCTCGTCGCCTGGCGGCAGGCCCCCGACCTCGTACACGGCGCCATCCAGGAGATCGCGGACCTCTACCGCGCCAAGTCCGAGATCAACTACATCCGCGGGGTCCCGCCCGTCGTCAACGAACCGGTGGTCACGGAGCTGCTCAGGGACGCCATGGTCGCCCGTCGCGGCGTCGCCTCCGTCGAGGACACCGAGCAGAGCCTCGGTGGCGAGGACTTCTCCTGGTACCTGGAGCACGTGCCGGGCGCGATGGCCCGGCTCGGTGTGCGCACCCCGGGCGAGCACGGCGTGCGCGACCTGCACCAGGGCGACTTCGACGCCGACGAGCACGCGATCACCGTGGGCGTCGAACTCTTCACCGCCGCGGCCCTCGTCGACGCGGCAGAACGTTCCGCCTGACCTCCCGAATCCTGCGGTTCCCGGACCGGCGCGATACCGCTCCGGGAACCGCCACGAATCGATAACGGCCGCAGCCGCACCCGTTCCCCTCCCTTTCTACGCGCGTTAATGTGCGCCGAAATCAGCGCCCACGACGGCGCGTTGGGGAACGTAAGGGGTGCGTCAAGTGCTTCCAGTACGTCCAGAGAAACCAGTGGCCCGCCTGTTCGTGGCGGTGGCCGCCCTCGCTCTCCTGGCCACCGCGTGCGGCGAGACCAGCAGCGACGCCGCCAAGGACGACGGCAAGGACGGCAAGGGCAGCGGAAGTTCCGGCAGCTACGACGGCAAGGGCATCGGGCTCGCGTACGACATCGGCGGGCAGGGCGACCAGTCCTTCAACGACGCCGCGCACGCCGGCTACGAGCGGGCCCGCAAGGACTTCGGGATCGGCGGCGTCGACATGGAGCCGGGCGACGGCGAGTCCAGCGCCGACAAGGTCCAGCGCATCGAGCAGCTCGCCCGGCAGGGCTACGACCCGGTGATCGGTGTCGGGTTCATCTACGCGCCCGCCATTCAGGAAGTGGCGAAGAAGTTCCCGGACACCACCTTCGGGATCGTCGACGACAACACCGTCAAGGCCGGGAACGTCGCCGATCTCGTATTCCACGAGGAACAGGGTTCCTATCTCGCCGGTGTCGCCGCGGCGAAGGCCACCAAGGCCGACCACGTCGGATTCATCGGCGGCGTGGACATCCCGATCATCCATAAATTCGAGGCAGGATTCGTCCAGGGCGTGAAGTCCGTCGACCCGAAGATCAAAATCGAGAAGCGGTACCTCACGGAGAAGCCGGAGGAGGGCGGGTTCGCCAGCCCCGACAAGGGGCAGGACGCGGCGAGCGGCCAGCTCGAAGCGGGCGCCGACGTGCTGTACCACGCGGCGGGGCTCTCCGGGCAGGGCGTGATCCAGGAGGTCGGGTCGCAGCGGAAGTGGGCGATCGGCGTCGACTCCGACCAGTACAAGCAGAAGGCCCTCGCCAAGTACCGCAAGTACATCCTCGGCTCGGCCCTGAAGGACGTCGGCGGCGCCGTCTACGACCTCGCCGGGTCCGTCGTCAAGGGCAAGCCGATGACCGGCACCCAGCGGTACGACCTCCGGTCGGGGCGGGTCGGGTTCGCGGACTCCAACCCCGCCTACCGCGACATGAAGGAGGTCGTCGCCGCCGTCGAGCAGGCGAAGCGAGACATCGTCGACGGAAAGGTAGAGGTATCGGCACGCCCGTGACCGTCGTGTCCGGCTCTTCACGGGCCGTCGTGCGCCGTTTCACGGGCCGTCGTGTGCCGTTTCACGGGCTGTCGTGTCCCGCTTCACGTCGTACGTATAACCCTCCGTCCGGCCCCGTCGGCGTCGTACGTATAACCCGTTGAGCCGGAACGCCCCGGCCCCCGCGAGGCCGCGTCGCCCGGGTGACACCCGGGCGACGCCTGGTGGCCACAGCTCGATAACGGAGCGGACAGAAGGGTTCTTATGTCAGGTCTACGCGCGTTACGCTGCGGCGAAATCAGCGCCGGGTGAGGCGCACCGCATGTATGCGGCACAGCACGTGTCCCCAGGTCGACGAGCCGCGTACGTACTCACGTCCTTGTACATAAGGAGTTCGTCTCTATGCGCCGGGTGTCCCGAATCGCGTTCGCGTCTGTCGCGACCGCCGCTCTCGCCGTGTCCGTCTCCGCCTGTGGCGGTACCTCCAGCGACGCCGCCAAGAGCGACGACGGAAAGAGCAAGGGCGTCGCCCTCGCGTACGACATCGGCGGCGAGGGCGACCAGTCCTTCAACGACGCCGCGACCGCGGGCATGAACAAGGCCTCCAAGGAGCTCAAGGTCGGCAAGAAAGCCGTCGAGCCGACCGACGGCGAGTCCGACGCCGACAAGATCCAGCGCCTCACCGAGCTGGCCAAGCAGGGCTACAACCCGGTGATCGGTGTCGGCTTCGCCTACGCGCCCGCCGTCAAGGAGGTCGCGGCCAAGAACCCCGACGTCACCTTCGGCATCGTCGACGACGCCACCATCGACGCCAAGAACGTCTCGGACCTGGTCTTCAACGAGGAGCAGTCCTCGTACCTGGCCGGTGTCGCCGCCGCCAACGCCACCAAGTCCAAGACCGTCGGCTTCGTCGGCGGTGTCGACAACACGCTGATCCGCAAGTTCGAGGCGGGCTTCGTCCAGGGCGTGCAGGCCACCGACAAGTCGGTCAAGGTCAAGCGCCAGTACCTCGCCGACAAGCCCGAGGACGGCGGCTTCTCCAGCCCGGACAAGGGCAAGGAGGCCGCCAGCGGCCAGATCGAGGGCGGCGCCGACGTGGTCTACCACGCGGCCGGACTCTCCGGGCAGGGCGTCATCGAGGCCGCCGCCGCGAAGAAGATCTGGGCGATCGGCGTCGACTCCGACCAGTACAAGCAGTCGGCGCTCGCCAAGTACAAGAAGTACATCCTCACTTCGGCCACCAAGGACGTCGCCGGTGCGGTGTACAACCTGGTGAAGGCGGTCCAGGATGGCAAGGCCAAGGGCGGCATCGTGCGCGCGGACCTCGCGTCCGGCGGTGTCGGCCTCGCCGACTCCAACCCCGAGTTCCTGAAGATGAAGGACCTGCAGGCCGACCTGAAGACGGCCGAGCAGGGCATCACCAGCGGAAAGATCAAGGTCAAGACGACGCTGTGACGGCGGCTCCACGGCCGCGGAACGGGGTGTGAGGAGGAAGCTTCCTCGCGCCCCGTTCGCGCGGCCGAGGCGCCCCGCCCCCTCGCCCGCGGCCGATACCGCGGGCAGCCCGCGGCCCCGTCCGCGAGCAAGCACCTTCCCGGGGAGCGCATCCCCGACCCCCAGCCGAGAAGACAGGGCCACACCGCGGGTGCGGCGCGGGCCCCCTTTCCTTCAGTGTCCGAGGAGAGTGCGCCATCGACGCATCCACCAGCCCTCCGCCCACCGACCGCACGGCCGCCTGTGCTGTCGAACTCACCGGCATCACCAAGCGGTTCCCGGGTGTCGTGGCCAACCACGACATCCATCTGAGTGTCCGCAAGGGCACCGTGCACGCCCTCGTCGGCGAGAACGGCGCCGGCAAGTCGACCCTGATGAAGATCCTCTACGGCATGCAGAAGCCGGACGAGGGCACCATCGCCGTCGACGGGACCCAGGTCTCCTTCGCCAGCCCGGCCGACGCCATCGCGCTCGGCATCGGCATGGTCCACCAGCACTTCATGCTGGCCGACCAGCTGACGGTCCTGGAGAACATCGTGCTCGGCAGCGAGCAGCTGCACGGCATCGGCTCCCGGGCGCGCCGCCGGATCACCGAGCTCTCCGACCGCTACGGCCTCGGCGTGCGGCCCGACGCGTACGTCGAGGACCTCGGCGTCGCCGACCGCCAGCGGGTGGAGATCCTCAAGGTCCTCTACCGCGGCGCCACCACCCTCATCCTCGACGAGCCCACGGCCGTCCTGGTGCCGCAGGAGGTCGACGCGCTCTTCGACAACCTGCGCGAGCTCAAGTCCGAGGGCCTGTCCGTCATCTTCATCTCGCACAAGCTGGGCGAGGTCCTCTCCGTCGCCGACGACATCACCGTCATCCGGCGCGGTACGACGGTGGGCACCGCGGTCCCCGCCGAGACCACCCCGCGCCAGCTCGCCGAGCTGATGGTGGGCAGCGAGCTGCCGACGCCGGAGACCGCCGAGTCGACGGTCACCGACCGGCCGATGATCGAGGTCGAGGGGCTGAGGCTGCTCGCCGACGGCGACTCGGCCCGTGCGCTGCTCGACGACATCTCCTTCACCATCCACGAGGGCGAGGTCCTCGGCCTCGCGGGCGTGGAGGGCAACGGCCAGACCGAACTCATCGACGCCCTCATCGGCCTGAAGCACGCCGACTCCGGCGCCATCCGGATGGCCGGCGAGGACATCACCGGCTGGGCGACCCGCAGGCGCCGCGAGGGCGGCGTCGGCTACATCCCCGAGGACCGGCACCGCCACGGCCTGCTCCTGGAGTCCCCGCTCTGGGAGAACCGCATCCTCGGCCATGTCACCGAGCCGCCCAACACCCGTGGCAAGGGCGGCTTCCTGCTCGACATCAAGGGCGCGCAGGCCGACACGCGGCGCATCGTCGAGGAGTACGACGTCCGCACGCCCGGCATCGACGTCACCGCGGCCTCGCTGTCCGGCGGCAACCAGCAGAAGCTGATCGTCGGCCGCGAGATGAGCCACAAGCCGCGCTTCCTCATCGCCGCCCACCCCACGCGCGGCGTGGACGTCGGCGCGCAGGCGCAGATCTGGGACCAGATCCGCGAGGCGCGCCGCGAAGGCCTCGCGGTGCTCCTGATCTCCGCGGACCTGGACGAGCTGATCGGCCTCTCCGACACCCTGCGGGTGATCTACCGGGGCCGTCTGGTCGCGGACGCCGACCCCGCGTCGGTCACCCCGGAGGAGCTGGGCTCGGCGATGACGGGCGCCGCCTCCGGCCACCTGGAGCACACCGAGGAACCGGCAGCGGAAACACTGGAAGCAGCCCCGGAGGACGAGGCCCGATGAAGAAGTTCGACAAGGAGCGCCTGCTCCTCGCGGTGGCCGGACCGGTCATCGCGCTCGTCGCGGCCATGGTGCTGACCTCGGTCGTCCTGGTCGCCTCGGGCAAGAGCCCGGTCGAGCCGTACAGCCTGATGTTCGAGCAGGCCACGTACTCCGACGTCCAGGTGCTCATCATCAACGAGGCCGGGATGTACTACCTGGCGGCGCTCGCCGTCGCCGTCGGCTTCCGGATGAACCTGTTCAACATCGGCGTGGACGGCCAGTACCGGCTCGCCGCGATGGTCACGGCGGTCGTCGGCGCGCACATGTCGCTGCCCGCCGGTCTCCAGATCCCCCTCCTGATCGTGGTCGCCATGCTCACCGGCGCCTTCTGGGCGGGCATCGCGGGCGTCCTGAAGACCACCCGCGGCGTCAGCGAGGTCGTCGCGACGATCATGCTGAACGCCATCGCGACGAGCGTCATCGCCTACCTCACGCTCGACGACAAGTTCGGCGTCCCGGTCGGCAACAACAACACCACCGGCGTCATGCACGAGTCCGGCTGGTTCCCCGGCATCGACATGGGCGACTCCGGCGAGATCTACGGCTTCGTCGTCGTCGCCGCCCTCGCGGGCGTCCTGTACTGGCTGATCCTCAACCGCACCCGCTTCGGCTTCGACCTGCGGGCCACCGGCGCCTCGCAGTCCGCCGCCGCGGCGTCCGGCGTGAACGCCAAGCGCATGATGCTCACCGCCATGCTCGTCTCCGGCGCGGTCGCAGGACTCGCGGGCATGCCGATCCTGCTCGGCGACGTCCACACGTACAGCCTGAGCTTCCCGACCGGACTCGGCTTCACCGGCATCGGCATCGCCCTGCTCGGCCGCAACAGCCCGGTCGGCATCGCCCTCGCCTCGCTCCTGTGGGCCTTCCTCGTCAAGGCGTCCCAGGCGCTCGACTACGAGGGGTACGACAAGGAGATCGCGGTCATCATGCAGGGCCTGATCGTGATCGCCGTCGTCGTCTCCTACGAGGGCGTACGCCGCTGGGGCCTGCGCCGCCAGCAGCAGCGCGTCGGTGAGGAACTCGCCGCCGCGGCGCGCGCCGCCGGCGACGAGAACAACGGCAACAACGACTCCGTGAAGGAGGTGGCTGCCCGATGAGTACGGCAACCGTCACCAAGCCCGCGCAGGCGGGGCCCGGTCCGGGCCGCCGCCGCGTCTCGCTGCCCGTCCTGCTCCTGATCATCGCGGGCGTCCTCGTACTGACCTCGGTGGTCCGCCTGATCACCGACGCCCACGGCATCACCTCCACCGGACAGGTCTCGGGCGCCCTGCGCCTGGCCGTGCCGATCGGCCTCGCCGGGCTCGGCGGACTGTGGGCCGAGCGCGCGGGCGTGGTCAACATCGGCCTCGAAGGCATGCTGATCCTCGGCACCTGGTTCGGCGCCTGGGCGGGCTTCCAGTGGGGCCCGTGGGTGGGCATCGTCTTCGGTGTCCTCGGCGGCGCGCTCGGCGGTCTGCTGCACGCGATCGTCACGGTCACCTTCAACGTCAACCACATCGTCTCCGGTGTGGCCCTGAACATCCTGGCCCTCGGCACCACGCGCTACCTGTCCACCTTCGCCTTCGAGGGCGAGGAGGGCGGCACCTCCAAGCAGTCGCCGGGCGTCGAATCGCTCGGCAAGTTCTCGGTCCCCGGCCTCTCCGACTGGCTCCAGGACCTCAACGACAAGCACTGGTTCCTGGTCTCCGACATCGCGGGCCTGCTCGGCGGGGTGCTCACCGACCTGTCGCCGCTGACCGTGATCGCTGTCGCGATGGTGCCGCTGAGCTGGTTCATCCTGTGGCGCACGGCCTTCGGTCTGCGGCTGCGCTCCTGCGGCGAGAACCCGGTCGCGGCGGAGTCCCTCGGCGTGAACGTCTACAAGTACAAGTATCTGGCGGTCGTGATCTCCGGTGGCCTCGCGGGCCTCGGCGGCGCGTTCCTGTCCCTGGTGGCCTCCAACATCTACCTGGAGGGCCAGACCGGCGGGCGCGGCTACATCGGCCTCGCCGCCATGATCTTCGGCAACTGGATGCCCGGCGGCCTCGCGCTCGGTGCCGGCCTGTTCGGTTACACCGACAGCCTGAAACTCCGGGGCGGCGGCACGAATGTCCACGCCCTGCTGCTGCTCATCGCCATCCTTCTCGTCATCGGTGCGGCCTATCTGATCTGGCGCAAGCGCTACGTCCCCGCGGTGATCACCGCGGCGGTCTCGGCGCTGATGTTCCTCTGGTACGGCCTCACCGACGAGGTGCCGAACCAGGTCGTGACGGCGACGCCGTACGTCGTCACGCTGCTGGTCCTGTCGCTCTCCGCCCAGCGTCTTCGGATGCCGAAGGCGGACGGGATGCCGTACCGGAAGGGACAAGGGAAATGACCACTGCCGCGGACGCCGACTGGGACGCGCTCCGGGAGGCGGCACGGGACGCCATGTCCCGCGCCTACGCCCCGTACTCGGGTTTCCCGGTCGGCGCCGCGGCGCTGGTCGACGACGGCCGCACCGTCACCGGCTGCAACGTCGAGAACGCCTCGTACGGACTCGGTCTGTGCGCCGAGTGCGGACTCGTCTCCCAGCTCCAGCTCACCGGCGGCGGCCGTCTCACGCACTTCACCTGCGTCGACGGCAAGGGCGACATCCTGATGCCGTGCGGGCGCTGCCGTCAGCTCCTGTACGAGTTCGGCGGCGCCGCCCTGCTCCTTCAGACGTCGTCCGGGGTGCGGTCGCTCGGCGACATGCTGCCGGACGCGTTCGGGCCGGAGCATCTGAACTGAGCGGCCAGGGGTGCACGGGAACTGGGCCGTCACCGCAACGGGCCATGGCCCCCGCCGAGTTGGCGGGGGTCTTTCCCGTCCCCCGCTCTATGCGCGTAGAGTCGCGCTCACTGCACGCCGGTCACTGACGACCGTCACCGCTGGAAGGGATTTGCTGCCATGGACGTCATCTCCGTCATCCGTACGAAGCGGGACCGGGGCGAGCTGAGCGACGAGCAGATCGACTGGGTCGTCGACGCCTACACGCGCGGCGCCGTCGCCGACGAGCAGATGTCGGCCCTGGCGATGGCGATCCTGCTCAACGGCATGAACCGCCGGGAGATCGCCCGCTGGACGGCGGCGATGATCGCGTCCGGCGAGCGCATGGACTTCTCCTCGCTCTCCCGCCCCACCGCCGACAAGCACTCCACGGGCGGTGTCGGCGACAAGATCACACTGCCGCTCGCGCCCCTGGTCGCGGCCTGCGGCGCGGCCGTGCCGCAGCTCTCCGGGCGCGGCCTCGGCCACACCGGCGGCACCCTCGACAAGCTGGAGTCGATCCCCGGCTGGCGCGCGCTGCTCTCCAACGCGGAGATGCTCGATGTCCTGAACGGCGCGGGCTCCGTCATCTGCGCGGCGGGCGACGGGCTCGCCCCCGCCGACAAGAAGCTCTACGCCCTGCGGGACGTGACCGGCACCGTCGAGGCGATCCCGCTGATCGCCTCCTCCATCATGTCCAAGAAGATCGCCGAGGGTACGGGGTCCCTCGTCCTGGACGTGAAGGTCGGCACCGGCGCGTTCATGAAGACACTCGACGACGCCCGCGAGCTGGCCTCCACCATGGTCGGCCTCGGCACCGACCACGGCGTGCGCACGGTCGCCCTGCTCACCGACATGTCGACGCCGCTCGGCCTGACCGCGGGCAACGCCCTGGAGGTCCGCGAGTCCGTCGAGGTCCTCGCGGGCGGCGGCCCCGCCGACGTCGTCGAGCTGACCCTCGCCCTCGCCCGCGAGATGCTCGCCGCGGCGGGGCTGCCGGACGCCGACCCGGAGAAGGCGCTCGCGGACGGCTCCGCGATGGACGTCTGGCGCCGCATGATCAGCGCGCAGGGCGGCGACCCGGACGCGGCCCTGCCCGTGGCCCGCGAGACCCACACCGTCACCGCCCCCGCGTCCGGGGTCCTGACCCGCCTCGACGCGTACGACGTCGGGGTCGCCGCGTGGCGCCTCGGTGCGGGGCGGGCCCGCAAGGAGGACCCCGTGCAGGCGGGCGCCGGCGTCGAACTCCACGCCCGGCCCGGCGACTCCGTCGAGGCGGGCGCGCCCCTGCTCACCCTCCACACGGACACCCCCGAGCGCTTTGCGTACGCCCTGGAGTCCTTGGCGTCCGCGTACGAGGTCGCCCCTCCCGGGACGGACTTCGCGGTCCGGCCTATCGTGCTGGAGCGGGTTTCTCCCTGAGTGGGGGGCTGGGGGGTGCCGCCCGGCGCTGCGGGGTGCTGCCGGTGCCGCTGGGTGCTGCTAGGCGCTGCTGGGTGCTGCTGGGTGCCGCTGGGTGCCGCTGGGTGCTGCCGGGTGCCGCCGGGTGCTGCCGGTGCCGCCGGGTGCCGAGCGGGCCTCTTTCCCCCACCCACCCGCCCCTACCTCGGGTAGGGCCGGTCCCTGGGCAGGGCGCGCCCGCCCGGCAAGGTCCGGAGCTTGCCCGGCGGGGTGCGATCCCGTCCGGCAGGCCCGCACCGCCAAGTCCCGAGCGGTCCTTCCGCTCCCACCCGCCCGCCCCCTCCTCGGGCAGGGACCGCCGCCTCCGGGTGGGAGGTGCCTGCCTGGCGGCGGGGGCGTGCCTGCCCACGGGCTGCGTGCCTGCGGGGCAGGGTCCGTGCCCGTCCGGCAGGCCCGCACCGCCAGGTGCCGAGCGGGCCTCACGCCCCGCCCACCGCCCCCACCTCGGGCAGGGCCTGACACGAGCCTGCCGGGCGAGGTCCGCCTCCGTCCGGCGTGCTTGTCCGGCACGGTGCGATCCCGTACAGCGGGTCCTCACCGCTAGGTGGCGGGTGGGGCTTCTGCTCCCACCTGCCCGTCCGCGCTACGCGGACGTGGGGAGCGCGGGACCCCCGCATTCGGCTGCCACTCGCGCTGTGCAGCCGAATGCGCGGACACCGCGGGCCGGCTGTTCGCCGCGCGCCGTACCGCGCTCACATTCCCGGGGCCAAGGCGAAGCGCTCCGGCATGACGTGGACAAACGTCTGCGGGGCTGCGGCCCGTAGGCGCTCGTGCAGAAGTCCACCGCGCGCGGCCGGCACCGACACCGGTACGACAAACTCGGCCCAAACCTTCTTGCCGTGGGCGGTCGGCTCCCAGCCGTGCCGTGTGGCAAGGAACTCGACGAGGACCAGGCCGCGCCCTCCTTCGTCGTTCTCCGTGGTGATTTGACGACTGGGCGGCTCGGGGCTGCTGTCGTGGACGACCAGGAGCAACCGGTCTTCATCGAGGTAGAGGCCGATGGTGATCAAGCCCCCTGCGTGGACCACGGCGTTCGTGATCAGCTCCGAGGCGACGAGCTCGACCGCGTTCAGTTTCTCCTCGCCGAGCTGCACACCCCACGCCTGAATCTGGTTCGTGACTCGGTCTCTTGCGAAAGCGACGGCGGTCGGGTCACCGCTTACGGCAATCCGGGCTCGGCGGGTCATGAGGACTGCTCCTCTGCGATGGGAATGGTGGTTCCGTGCCCGACGGGGAATCTGCCCCGAGTCCTGGGCGACTGGTGATCAGTCAACGACACCCCCTTGTAGTAGGGAGACTCCAAGGGGTGACTCCACCATGGAGTCAGGCGTGTGTGCGCGGTCGTAGCATCGGAGGACACGAGCCGGGGGAGCCGCCGATGAGTCGCCAGCCACCAGATCCGCGCGATGTCGTCGCCGGACTGCTTGGCGATGAACGACTGCTCAATGCCTGCGCCGAGCGGGACATGGGAGTCGTGTTCCGACTGCTCAATGCACGAGGTGTCAGTACGCGTCGGATCGCTACGGCCGTGGACATCACCCAAGGTCGGCTCTACGACTACTTGAACGGCAAGAGCCGGGTGGAAAAGCTGGCCCTCTTCGAGCAGATCGCGGACGCGTTCCACATCCCCGGTCATCTGCTCGGGCTTGCCCGCCGCGCCTGGGAACCCGCTGCGGCCGAACCGATCGAGCGCGAGCCGGAGTTGCCGCCGGACGGTGACGACTTGGCGGCCATGGATGCCTTCCGCGCGGCAGACCGGCAGACCGGTGGAGGACGTCTGTACGGAGCTGTCGTACGGCATCTCGCGGACCGAGTCGCCCCGCGTCTGGTCGATACCGGGAGTGGCTCACAAGTCTTCGCCGTCGCTGCGGCGTTGACGTAGGTGGCCGGGTGGATGGCTCATGACTCCGGTCAAGACGACCTCGCCTCCCGACACTTCAGCCGAGCCTTGCCACTGGCTCGCACCTCAGGGGACTTACCGCTCACCGCGAACGTCGCCGCGAGCAAGAGCCACCTCGCACTTCAGACCGGTGACACATCGGGTGCCGCCCGCTGGGCTCAGACCGGGCTCGACCACGCCGGCCGTGGTCCGCGAATTCCCTCGCTCACTGCACGGCTCCAGACGAGGCAGGCCCGAGCTTTGGCCGCAGGGGCGCAGCGCACGCCGGCAGTGCGCTCTCTCGAAGCGGCCCATGACACGCTCGACGGATCGGCGGATGCCGCGCACCCCTGGCTGAGTCCCTTTGACGCCGCTGCCCTTGCGAGTGAATCCGCGCTGATCCTGCGGGACATGGAGCAGCATGATCAGGCGCTGAGGCAGGCCGAGCAGGCGGTAACACTTCGGGAGCCGGGGCGCACCAGGTCCCTTGCACTGAGCCGCATTGTCCTTGTGGACATCCATGTCCGGCGAGGAGCCCTCGATGCGGCCGTGAGCATCGGCCACGAGTTGCTCAGCACAAGCCCGACGCTCGGATCGATCCGAGCTGTGCACAGCTTGACGACCTGCGTCGTCTCCTGGACCGCCACAAAGGCTACGGTCCGCTGCGGGAGTACCTGGTGAGATTCGATGACGCCCGTAGGGCCAGAATGCTGCTGCTGGCCGACATCCTCACCCCCAGGGGAGGCACCCCCACATGAGGCCCACACCCGCCGACCCGGAAGCGTGGAATGCCTATCTCGCCGAGGGCAAAGCCACACAGGCCCGCAAGCGTGTCGCGGCCGATGTGCTGCTGCGCGACGCGGCTGGAGGCGTGCTCCTGGTGAACCCGACGTACAAACCGGGCTGGGATCTGCCCGGGGGAATGGCCGAGGCGAACGAATCGCCGGAGAGGGCGGCGGTGCGGGAGCTCGGCGAAGAGCTGGGGTTGGACATCACCTTGCGCGGGCTTCTGGTGATCGATTGGGTCGCCCCGCACGGGCCTTGGGACGATCAAATAGCCTTCGTCTTCGACGGCGGCACGCTGGACGCCCATCAGGCGCGGGGGATGCGACCCCACGACGAAGAGCTGTCTGAGGCTGCGTTCGTTGCTCCGGACAAGGCGCGGGAGTTGTTGGGGGAACGGCAACGGAGCCGACTCGACGCCGCGATCAGGGGCTTGAACGAAGGGCGGCCGGTGTATCTGCATGACGGCGGTCCAGCCTGGTAGGGGGCCGCGGATCGGCCGTACGTGTCGCGCTGACAGCGAGTGGGGCTGCCTGCCCTCGGGACGTTCGGCTTGCCGCATCCTTGCGTCTGCATCCCTGCGTCTGCATCCTTGCGTCTCGCGACAACCGGACGCGGTGGGTGCAGTGGACGCGGCGGGGGCAGTGGACGGGGTGGGGGAGAAGCTCACTCCGGCAGCAACCGCCCCCGCCGTCCCAGCAGAAACTTCTTGAACGCAGCCACCGGCGCCGTGTCCGGATGTCCCTCCAGCCAGGCGACCCCGATCTCCCGTACGGCCCGCTGCCCGGTCACGGTGAGTTCGACGACCCCGGGCCGGGCCACGGCGGGCGGCGGCAGGAGTGCCACCCCGAGCCCCGCCGCCACGAGACCGCGCAGCGTCTCGGCCTCCTCGCCCTCGAAGGCGATCCGAGGCCGGAACCCGGCCTCGGCACAGAGGTCGTCGGTGATGCGCCGCAGCCCGTACCCGGGCTCCAGGGTCACGAACGCCTCGTCGGCGGCCTCGGCGAGCCGCACCCGCTTGCGCCCGGCGAGCCGATGGTCGTCGGGCACGACGAGCCGCAGCCGCTGCTCGTCGAGGCGCCGTGCGACCAGACCGGGCGCGTCCGGCACGGGCGAGGTCAGGCACAGGTCCAGCTCCCCGGCCCGCAGCCGTTCGAGCATCGCCTCGCCGTAGTTCTGGACCAGACTGAATCGCACCCGGGGATGATCCGCGCGGAAGGCGCGGATCAGCCCGGGAACGGTCTCCGAACCCATGGTGTGCAGGAAGCCGAACGCGACCTTCCCGGTGGCGGGATCCGCGTCCGCCCGCACGGACTCCGCCGCCCGCCCCACCTCCGCGAGCGCCCGCTCGGCCGAGCCGAGGAAGGTGCGGCCCGCTGGCGTCAGCGACACCGTGCGGCCGTGCCGGGCGAACAGGTCGACGCCCAGGTCCTGTTCGAGCCTGACCATGGCCCGCGACAGCGTCGACTGCGGCACCCCCAACTCCCGCGCGGCCCGCGTGACGTGCTCGGTCCGGGCGACCCCGGCGAAGTACGCGAGCCGCGGCGCGAGCAGCCGCACGATGTGATCCGTGTCCTCCGTGTCACTGTTCCGCGACAGCTGACCATCTGACCTGTACTGATGCTGCATGGGATCGATTATGGCGATTCCATGCATTGGACGCATGAGGAGGGTGGTCGTACGTTCATGGCATGCCTCCTGCCACTAGCGGGGCGACCGCAACCCACGCGGCCGCCCTCACCCCGCCGTCCCCCGACTCCGAGCCCACCACCGCGAACACTGTGAACACCCCGAGCACCGCTCACACGGATCGCACGGCTCACACGGATCGCACCGCTCACGACACCCGCACGGCACCGGGAGGCCCGGGCTTCCGCCGTATGAGCTTCGCGCTCTTCCTCGCAGGCATGGCCGCCTTCGCGCTCCTGTACTCCACCCAGGCCCTGCTCCCGCTGATCTCCGCGGACTTCGGCGTGAGCGCGTCCACGGCGAGCTGGACGGTGTCCGCCGCGACCGGCGCGCTCGCCCTGTTCGTGCTGCCCCTGAGCGCTCTGTCGGAGCGGTACGGGCGGCGGACGCTGATGACGGCCTCGCTGAGCGTGGCCGTCGCGGTCGGCCTGCTCGTGCCGTTCGCGCCGTCGGTCGGCGTACTGATCGCGCTGCGCGCCGTGCAGGGCGCCGCCCTCGCCGGGCTCCCGGCGTCCGCGATGGCCTACCTCGCCGAGGAAGTGCGCCCCAAGGCGCTGGTCGCCGCGATCGGCATGTTCGTCGCGGGCAACTCCATCGGCGGCATGAGCGGCCGCATCGTCACCGGCTGGGCCGCGCAGGCCTGGGGCTGGCGCTGGGGCGTCGCCGTGGTCGGGCTGCTCGCGGTGGCGTGCGCGCTCGCCTTCCGCGCGCTGCTGCCCGCCCCGCGCCACTTCACGCCGGGCACACTGCACCCGAAGTCCCTGGCCCGCACGGTCCGTTCGCACCTCTCCAACCCGCTGCTGTGCCGCCTGTACGCGATCGGCGCGCTGTTCATGACCGTCTTCGGCGCGGTCTACACCGTGATCGGCTACCGCCTCACCGAGGCGCCGTTCTCCCTCCCGCAGGGCGTCATCGGCTCGATTTTTCTCGTCTACCTCGTCGGTACGGCGTCCTCGGCCGCCGCCGGGAAGCTCGTGACCCGGCTCGGCAGGCGCGGCGCCCTCTACCTCGCCGTGAGCACCACAGCGGGCGGCCTGCTCCTGTCCCTGTCCGACACCCTGGCGGCGGTCCTGCTCGGCCTGGTCCTGATCACGGCGGGCTTCTTCGCGGGCCACGCCGTCGCGTCCTCGTCGGTGAGCCGCACCGCCACCACCGGGCGCGCCCAGGCCTCCGCGCTCTATCAGTCCGCGTACTACGTGGGCTCCAGCGCGGGCGGCACGCTCGGCGCCGTGGCCTTCCACGCGGGTGGCTGGGGCGGCACGGTCGGCCTCGGCGTCCTCGCCGTCCTCGGCGTCGTGACGATCACGCTGTACGGGAGCCGGGCGGCCCGCACGGAACGGCTGACGGCCCGCGCCGCCTAGGGCGGGGACGGCCCGCGCCGCCTAGGGCGGACACGTACGGCGCCGCCTGGTGCGGTCTGGTGCGCTCTGGTGCGGATGGGCACCGTCCCGTTACCGCAACCACCCCTGTGAACTGCCGTTTTCGCCGCTCGGCAGGCCAATGTCAGTGGGCTGCGGTAGCTTCCGAGGTGCTGGGACTTCCGTGGCCGCCATGGCACGGGCACACAGGGGCACGCAGAGGCACAGGGGTGGGTCGGTATGAGCGACAGTGCGACGGTGGAGCTGGACGCGGGGCTGGAGAAGCATCGCACCGAGCTGACGGGGTACTGCTATCGGATGCTGGGCTCGGCCTTCGAGGCCGAGGACGCCGTGCAGGACACGATGGTCCGCGCCTGGCGCAGCTTCGACAAGTTCGAGGGCCGCTCCAGCCTCCGCTCCTGGCTGTACCGCATCGCGACGAACGTCTGCCTGGACATGCTGAACGCGGGCAACCGCCGCGCCCGCCCCATGGACCTCACCGCCTCCACGCCCCTCGCCCAGGCGGCCCTCACCCCCCGCGCGGACAACGTCTGGCTCGAACCGATACCGGACGGCCGGGTCCTGCCCACCGTCGCCGACCCCGCCGAGGCCGCCGTCGCCAAGGAGTCGGTGCGCCTCGCCTTCATCGCCGCCCTTCAGCAACTGCCCGCCAAGCAGCGGGCGGTGCTCATCCTGCGCGAGGTCCTGGCGTGGAAGGCGAGCGAGGTCGCCGACCTGCTCGGCACGACGGTCGCCTCGGTCAACAGCGCCCTTCAGCGCGCCCGCGCCACCCTCGCCGAGCGCCCCGCCGACGACACGGCGACCTCCGACCCGCTGGACGAGGAACAGCGGAAACTCCTCGACCGCTACGTGAAGGCCTTCGAGGGGTACGACATGGCCGCCCTCACGGCCCTCCTCCACGAGGACGCCGTGATGACGATGCCCCCGTTCGACCTGTGGCTGCGCGGCCCGCAGGACATCACGGGATTCATGTCGACCATCGGCGCGGCCTGCGAGGGCTCCCGGCTCCTTCCGGTCGAGGTCAACGGCACGCCGGGCTTCGCGCAGTACAAGCCCGACCCGGACAACGGCGGGTTCATGCCGTGGGCGATCCAGGTCATCGAGATCTCAGCGGGCCGGGTCGCAGGATTCCACTGCTTCCTCGACACCCAGCGGTGGTTCCCGCTCTTCGGGGTCCCGCTCCACCTCGACGCATAGCTCCGCGAGGCCGACGAGACCGAGCAGCGCCCACAGGGCCGGGGTGGGGTCCCGCAACCGCAGCCCCACCCCCGCCCCGCGGGCGGCCAGCCGCAGCCGGGCCACGGCTTCCACGGTGACGAGGTCGGCGGTGGTGATCCCGCCGACGTCGCAGATCACCTCCCCGGTGCCGGGTGCGCGCGCGGCGGCGCACAGGTCGGCGACGAGCCGGGGAATGTCGTCCTGCCGGACCGGCCCGGCCACGGCGAGGAGGTTCGGCGCATGCACTTCGGAGACTGCCACATCAGGGGGACCGCGCCCGAGACCGGAACTCATCGGCAGGGCCAGGGACTTTTCCTGTGCCCCCCGTGCTCCCTGTGGCCCAGCCACCGCCCTGTGGCCCAGCCACCGCGGCAACCGAAACCTCAGCGCAGGGACTTGCCGAACCCCGCGGCCAGCGGCATCCGCAACCCCAGCGGCGGCGGCGCGGCCAACGCGTCCTCCACCGGCCGTGCGAGGGGGTGCCCGAACAGCGACCCCTGGACGAAGTTCGCCGCGAGGGCGAGCACTTCGGCGTGGTGCTGGCTGAGCCGGTGCCCGTCGGAGTGCACCTCGAACCGGCACACGTCCCGGTTCACCTTCTTCGCCCGCGCCGCGAGCCGGAACGACAACTCGGGGTCGGTCCGCTCGTCGTTGGTGCCGTGCACCAGGAGCACCCGCCGCCCCACGAGCTGCTTCACGGGCTCCGGCGGCGCGGCCACGTCCTCCTCGGGCAGCCAGGGGGCGAGCGCCACCACGGACTCGACGGCGGTGTGCCCGGCGGCCCGCAGCGCCGCGCGCCCGCCCATGTCGAGGCCGGCGAAGCACACGGGCACGTCCCCGTAGCGGCGCACGACCTCGTCGGCCGCCCACTCCGCGTCCCGCGCGAGCTGCGCCTCCGGGCCGTTCCAGCCGCCGACGCGATAGTGCACGGTGTGCACCGCGAGCCCGTCGTCGCGGCCCGCGCGGGCGAGGCCGCGCCCCAGCGAACGGACCGCCGCGGCGGCGAGGAAGGAAGGCTTGCGGGCGGAGGTCTCGTGGCCGCCGGGCAACAGGAGCGCCACCGCGCTCACCGTCGAGGGACGCGTGCCCACCACACGCCCGAGCCTGGCCGTACGCACGGGACGGGACGTCGCTTGCTGTGCCATGGCAGAACAGTGTCAGAAGTCATGGTGCATGCCACCCGTCCGCAGGGTCACTGTTACGTATCGACCAGTGAGATCTACGCGCGTAGGCGCTACAGTGCCGAGATGACGAGCCAGACCAGCAAGATCAGCGCAGCGGGCGGCCCCACGGGCCGCGCGAGTCACCCCGGCACCCCCGGCGCGGAGCAGATCCGGCGCGCCCCGAAGGTCCTCCTGCACGACCACCTCGACGGCGGCCTGCGCCCCGGCACCATCGTCGACCTGGCCCGGGACAACGGTTACGAGGGCTTGCCGGAGACCGACCCCGACAAGCTCGGCGTCTGGTTCCGCGAGGCCGCCGACTCGGGCTCCCTGGAGCGGTACCTGGAGACCTTCGCCCACACCTGCGCCGTCATGCAGACCCGCGACGCCCTCTTCCGCGTCGCCGCCGAGTGCGCCGAGGACCTGGCCGAGGACGGCGTCGTCTACGCCGAGATCCGCTACGCCCCCGAGCAGCACCTGGAGGCCGGCCTGACCCTCGAAGAGGTCGTCGAGGCCGTCAACGACGGCTTCCGCGAGGGCGAGCGCCGCGCCCGGGAGAACGGCCACCGCATCCGCGTGGGCGCCCTGCTCACCGCCATGCGGCACGCCGCCCGCGCCCTGGAGATCGCCGAACTCGCCAACCGCTACCGCGACGCGGGCGTCGTCGGCTTCGACATCGCGGGCGCCGAGGCCGGCTTCCCTCCCAACCGCCACCTCGACGCCTTCGAGTATCTGAAGCGGGAGAACAACCACTTCACCATCCACGCCGGTGAGGCCTTCGGCCTGCCCTCGATCTGGCAGGCGCTCCAGTGGTGCGGCGCCGACCGGCTCGGCCACGGGGTGCGCATCATCGACGACATCGAGGTCGCCGACGACGGCACGGTCCAGCTCGGCAGGCTCGCGTCCTACGTACGCGACAAGCGCGTCCCGCTGGAGCTGTGCCCCAGCTCCAACCTGCAGACCGGCGCGGCGGCCTCGTACGAGGACCACCCCATCGGCCTGCTGCGCAAGCTGCACTTCCGGGCCACCGTGAACACCGACAACCGGCTGATGTCCGGCACCAGCATGAGCCGCGAATTCGAGCACCTGGTCGACACGTTCGGCTACACGCTCGACGACATGCAGTGGTTCACCGTCAATGCGATGAAGTCGGCGTTCATTCCTTTCGATGAAAGGCTGGCCATGATCAATGACGTCATCAAGCCCGGTTATGCCGAACTGAAGTCCGAGTGGCTTTTCCGTCAGACCGCTTCCACCAGCGCATCTTCCGCCCCCTGACCGGCGGGACTACGCCAAAGGGACGGCCGGGGACACGAATCCCCGGCCGTTTTCGGATGTTTGCGGGGTGACCTTGAGGGTGTTTACGGTCGAGCACCGCTCAACGCCCCCGTCATCAAGGACGCATTGAAGATGAAGCAGTCTGCTGCCAAGACCCTCGGTGTCGCCGCCCTCGGTGCCGCCTTCGCCGCCACGGGCGCCGGTGCGGCGAACGCGGCCTCGGCCGTGCCGGATGTCGCGGGGACCGTGTCCACGGTCACGTCGGCGGCGCCGGTCGGCGAGCTCGCCGAGACCCTGCCCGACGGCGCGCCCGAGTCGCTCGCCGCAGGCCAGAGCGCGCTCGGCAGCGGCCTGACCGCCGTGCAGCCCACCCTCGACCAGATGGTGCCGCTCGGTGACGACGAAGGCGGGAACGGCGGCGCCGCCGACAGGGCCGTGCAGGGCACCAAGCCCGCTCCCGCCCCGGCCGCGGACCCGGTCTCCGGCCTCCTCGGCGGCCTCCCGGTCCAGCAGGTCCTGGCCAACAACGCCCTGCCCACGGGCGGCCTCCCCCTCAAGGCCCTCCCCACGCAGGCCCTTCCCACGCAGGGCCTCCCGACGGGCGCGCTCGGAGCCACGCCGCTCCTCTGATCCACGCCGCTCTTCTGAGTCGCGCAGCCCGGCGAAGCCGCGCCGCACACGCACGACGGGGCGCCCCCGCACTGGGGTGCGCCCCGTCGGCGTACCGCGACGGGCCCGGCGCGGGCCGGGCCGCGGCCGCCGTCACCAGGCCGTCTTCGTCCGGTTCTCGGTGGGCAGCAGGATCCACAGCGCGATGTACAGCAGGAACTGGGGACCCGGCAGCAGACAGGACACGACGAACACGACACGCATGGTCGTGGCGGACCAGCCGACGCGGCGGGCGAGAGCGGCGCACACTCCGCCGATCATGCGGCCTTCGGTGGGGCGGGCAAGGGCGGACATGGTGGCTCCTTCGCGGGCTGACTCGACGGGCTGGAGGCGTCGGCGGGACCGATGCCCCCTTACGAATCGACTGACCCCAAGGTAGGTCCGCGAAACGGGCAAAGCCTCAGGCTAGGGGGCGATACCGACCCTGGGAATCTTCGGGGTCGCCCCCTGAGAGGCCACCCCCTGAGAAGCCATCCCCGCAGAGGCGGCCCCCTGAGAAGCCGCCCCCTGGGAGGACCCCTGACCGCGGCGGACCCCGGTCGGCCGTCCGTCCCTCCGGCGCCGCAGCCGGGCCCGCACGGCGGGCACCACGGCCAGATGGGCCAGGGCGACACCCAGGGTGTTCAGGAGCAGCGAGTCGACGTCGACCACCTGGCCCGGCACCCCGGTCTGCAACAGTTCGATGCCCAGCGAGAGCAGCGCGCCCACGGCGACCGTGCGCGCGAGCGAAGCCAGCGGCGAGACGACGAGCCGCCCACCGGCCAGCGGCAGCAGCACCCCGAGCGGCGCCAGGAGCAGCAGCGCCCCGCCGATCTGCCGGGCCGCCTGCTCCGGGCCGCGCTCCAGGTCCGCCTTGATGCCCGCGAGAGGTTGCAGGTTCGCCGCGCTCACCCAGGGCACGTCCAGCGGGCGCAGCGTGATCCACGCGACGACCAGGAGATGCGCGGCGAGGAGTACCCCTCCCGCCGCGCGAAAGCGAATGGCGGCTCCGCGCCCGCCCGAGCCTTGACGCACGCCCCCCAAGACGCCGGGCGCGGCGGGATCGGTTCCGCAACTGCCCGTCCGCTTTGGGGAGCTACCGCTCCACCGACTGCGACGGCGGCGCCACCGTGCCGGGCCGGGAGCGCACCGCCTGCGTGCACTCGTAACGCAGCAGCGGGGTGCCCGCGGGGCCGCCGAGGACGACGGTGCCGTCGCTGTCCGCCACCGCGCCGTCCGCGTACGTACAGACGATCTGCGCGAGCGCCAGGGACGACAGGTCCGCGGGGCGGGTGCTCAGCCGCAGCGCCACGTCCGGATCGCCCCGCTGCGGCCCAGAGACGGTGATGCCGCGGCGCACGTCCGTCTCGTACCCGGCCTGCTTGGCGGTCTGTGACGGCGGCGCGGACAGCTCGTCGAGGAGCGTCTGCGCGATGCGGACCCGGTCGGTGGTGGCCTTCTCGCTGGGAATCCGCACCGTCCTGTCGACGGTCACGAGCTGGGACGCGCACACCAGGAAGATCTGTACGGGGACGCCCGTGGCCTCGTCCTGCGTCGAGACGCCCGAGCTCGACGCCACGCACGGCACCCGCGAGGGCGCGGGGCCGAAGTCCGTCGGCACCTCCGTGGAGCGGATGCCGCAGCCGCCGAGCGTGGCCACGAGCACGGTGGCGGCAAGCGCGGCCCTCAGCCGTCGCCCGGTCATGTCGTCTCCTCGCCTTCCTCGGGGCGGCCGCCGCCGGCCTCCGGACCTCCGTCGGACTCCGGGCCCCCGTCCCGGTCCGGGCCCTGCTCGCCCGTCAGCGGCGAGGGGTCCCGGGGCAGGCACAGCGTGAACACCGCGCCCCCGCCCGGCGAGTTCGCCGCGGTGATCTCGCCGCCGTGGATGTGCGCGTTCTCCAGGGCGATGGAGAGCCCGAGCCCGCTGCCCTCCGAGCGCGGCCGGGACGCGCTGGCCTTGTAGAAGCGGTCGAAGACGTGCGGCAGGACGTCCTCGGGGATGCCGGGGCCGCCGTCCCGTACCGCGATGAGCAGGCTCTCGCCGTCGATCCGCACCGAGACCTTCACCGGGGAGCCGCCGTGCTTGAGGGCGTTGCCGATGAGGTTGGCGAGGACGACGTCGAGGCGGCGCGGGTCGAGGCGGACCATGATGCCGCGCTCGGCGTCGAGCTCGACGGCGTCGAGCCAGGCGCGGGCGTCGATGCACGCGGTGATCTGGTCGGCGATGTCGACGTCGTCGAGGACGAGCTTCGCGGTGCCCGCGTCGAAGCGGGTGACCTCCATCAGGTTCTCGACGAGGTCGTTCAGGCGCCGGGTCTCGCTGACCACGAGGCGCACCGCGGGCTCGATCATCGGGTCGACGGAGCCGGTCTCCGCGTCCAGCTCCTCCTCCAGGACCTCCGTCACGGCGGTGATCGCGGTCAGCGGGGTGCGCAGCTCGTGCGACATGTCCGCCACGAAGCGGCGGCTCGCCTCGTCGCGGGCGCTCATGTCCGCGACCTTCTTCTCCAGGTTCTCCGCGGTGCGGTTGAACGTACGCGACAGATCCGCGAGCTCGTCCGTGCCCGACACCCGCAGACGGGTGTCCAGTTTGCCCTCGCCGAGCCGGCGCGCGGCGACCCCGAGACGGTGCACGGGTTTCAGTACGGTCGTGGCGGCCGCCTGCGCGAGCAGGGCGGAGCCGACGAGGGCGAGCGCCGTGGCGATCGCCAGGGACCAGCCGAGCGAGCTGAGGTCCTTGGCCTCCGGTTCTAGCGACTTGAGCATGTAGCCCGTGGGCCCGCCGCCGATCACCTTCGCCCCGCCGACCAGGTACGGGGTGCCGTGGTCCATGGTGCGCTGCCAGTACAGGTGGTACTCGCTCCGGTTGCCGGACGAGACCTCCTGCTGCTTCTTGACGGCGTCCCGCAGGGCCTTCGGCACCTTGGCGAGGGTGAAGGCGTCCAGGTCGGAGTAGCCGTACACGCGCTTGCCCGCGGCGTTCTCGCCGATCAGGAGCACGCTGTAGCGCTGGCTGCTGGTCGCCATCTGACTGGCGGCGACCTGTAGTTCGTCCTGCGTGGCATGGGGCGGGAGGGCGCCCGCGCGGGCCTGGAGCTGCTGCCGGAAGTCCTTCAGGGCCGCGTCCTGGGCGCGCGTGAGGACGGCCTCGCGGTTGAGCCAGTACGCGATGCCGGACGCGGACACGGCTGCGGTCAGCGCCACGAGGGCGAAGACGACCACGAGACGCAGCCGCAGACTGGTGAAGCGCAGGCCCGACAGGAACGCCTTGCGGGCCGCGGGCAGGCCGTGGAGCTTGTCGTGCGCTTTGGTCACTGAGGCGTGTCCAGCCGGTATCCCACACCGCGCACCGTACGGATCAGCGTCGGCGAGGACGGCACGTCCTCCACCTTCGCGCGCAGCCGCTGCACACAGGCGTCGACGAGCCGCGAGTCACCGAGGTAGTCGTGCTCCCACACCAGGCGGAGCAGCTGCTGCCGGGACAGCGCCTGGCCCGGCCTGCGGCTCAGCTCCAGGAGCAGCCGCAGCTCGGTCGGCGTGAGCTGGAGGTCCTCGCCGTTCTTCGTCACCGTCATCGCGGCCCGGTCGATCACCAGCGAGCCGAACGTCGCGGCGTCGTTGGCCTCCCGCTCGCCCCGGCGCAGGACCGCGCGGATACGAGCGTCGAGCACCCGTCCCTGCACGGGCTTGACCACATAGTCGTCGGCGCCGGACTCCAGGCCGACCACCACGTCGATGTCGTCGCTGCGCGCGGTCAGCAGGATGATCGGCAACTGGTCGGTGCGCCGGATGCGGCGGCACACCTCGAAGCCGTCGATGCCGGGCAGCATCACATCCAGCACGATCAGGTCGGGACGCTGCTCACTGAGCAGCTTCAGACCGTCCTCGCCGGTGGCAGCGGTGGCCACCCGGTGGCCCTGGCGCGTCAGCGAAAGCTCCAGGGCCGTCCGGATGGCGTCGTCGTCCTCGATCAGCAACAGGGAAGGCACAAACGTCATTCTGTCCCATGGTGCGGGCCCAGTTCGACTGTTGGTCGGCGTCTCACACCGCACCCACACGAGTCAGCGGGGCTCCCGCCGCCGCGCGAGAGTGCCACGACGCCTGTTGCAGGCCTGTGACAGTCGGCGGACACCGCCATGAAGTGGCTCCGGCAGAGTTCTGGTCACACGGAAATCCCAGAGACTCCACGACGGGGGGCGCGAGATGAACACGCTGCACAGCACCAGCTCAAGCGCAGTTGTCACGCGTCTGCACGACGTCGGCAGGAGTGCTGAGAAGCACGAGAAGTCCGGTGCCGTGAGCGGGCGGGGGTGCGCTCGCGGCACCGGGCGTCAGCACACCGCGTACATGACGGTGGTTGACGCACTCAAGGGCGGCGGCGACGGGGGAGCCGCGTACAGGGAGGCCTCGGGGGAGCGGACGCAGTCCCGGACGGGCAGCGAGGACGCCGAAGCGGCGTTCACCGCCTATGTCCAGGAGCGCCGTGCCTCTCTGTACGCAACCGCCTACCACCTGACCGGTGACCGGTTCGAGGCCGAGGACCTGCTCCAGAGCGCGCTGTTCTCGACCTACCGGGCCTGGGACCGGATCAGCGACAAGGCCGCCGTCGGCGGCTATCTGCGGCGCACGATGACGAACCTGCACATCAGCGCCTGGCGCCGCCGCAAGCTCAACGAGTACCCGACCGAGGAACTGCCGGAGACGGTGGGCGACACGGACGCGATGCGCGGCACCGAGCTGCGCGCGGTCCTGTGGCAGGCCCTCGCCCGGCTGCCCGAGCTCCAGCGCACCATGCTGGTCCTGCGCTACTACGAGGGCCGCACGGACCCGGAGATCGCGGACATCCTCGACATCAGTGTGGGCACGGTGAAGTCCAGCATCTGGCGGTCGCTCCGCCGGCTGCGCGAGGACGAGGTCCTCAGCTTCGGCCGTGACCAGGAGGAGTCCTTCGGCGAACTCGTCGCCTGAGTCGCCCAAGGACGGGGGGCCCGGGGATCAGCGTCCCGGGAAGAAGGGGGAGGGGCCGTCGCTTCGGGGGAAGCGACGGTGGCACCAGCGAGGCCCACGGGGGAACCGAGGGGGGTTCGGGGCCTCGCGCACCAGGGGGGAGCACGGGGGAGAGCACGGGGGAGCACAGGCAGCGGGACCGGAGGGCCGGGGGGTCTTTCCGGGCCCGCTGTTTGCTGTGCGCGTCGCCGTGCCGGGTGCGAGTACGCGTACGGGAGCGGGCCCGCCCGCGTCAGCCCGTGTCAGCCCGTGTCAGGCGGCCGTCGCGCGGGCCTTGACGCAGCGCCCGGCGGCGGCGTCCGTGAGGCGGCCGAGGGCCTCGTCCCTGCCGCAGGCGTGCGCGCCGAGCGCCGTCTGGCGGGCCACGATGGCACGCTCCGCGCGCATCAGCCGCCAGCCGCGGCGCAGCAGGAACGGCACGGACTTGCGGCCCTCGCGCAGATCGCGCAGGAGCCTGCGGCGGAACGTCGTCGAGGGGCGGCCGCGCAGACAGATCGCGTCCGCGAGGACACCCATCTCACGGCAGCGCTCCACGATGTCGGCGGCGAAGATGCCCTCCGCGATGAAGAGCGGCGTGCGCTCGATGTCGAGGGCCTCCTCGCCGACCCGCGAGCTGGACGCGATGTCGTACACCGGGACCCGGGTGCGGCCGGTGCGGCACAGCTCGCCGATCGCGGCGAGGGCGACGTCCGCGTCCCAGGACAGCGGCGAGTCCCAGTCGATGTCCGACGAGCCGGCGACCAGGGGCAGCGACGGGTCGGTGCACTCCTTGTAGAAGTCGTCGAGGCACAGCACGGGCAGTCCCGAGCGGGCCGCGAACGACGACTTGCCCGAGCCTGAGGGGCCGGCGAGCAGCACGACGCGGGTGGGTATCGGGGGATGGGAACCCAATTCTGTGAACCTTCTCACCAGGGGTAATGCCGACGGGCCGGAGGTCGCTGCCGCGTCTTCCGGCACCGCTCGTCGGCGGTGGTCCGGGTCATTATCAACCGGTGCCCCCGGGGTGCCCAGCCCCGGGGCGCCGCCAATGTCCGCCGGGTCAGCGCCCCCGCGGCGCCGGGTCGTGGAAGGCGACCTCCGGGTGGGCCCCGCTCGGTCCGTCGAGGACGGGCCGGGGCAGGCCGCGCAGGTGCCGGTCGAAGAAGGCGCGCACGTAGGTGTTGGTGATCTTCGCGGCGCGGTGCCCCGGCAGGCCGTCGGGATCATCCTCGCCGAGCTGCCCCGCCAGCGGGGCCAGGTCGGTGAAGGCGAAGTGGTCCGTGCCGGACACCGTCGCCCAGCGCTTCCAGCCGGTCAGGGCGCTCCAGGCGCGGTCCCAGGTGCGGTCCGCGCCCGCCGGGGAGTGGTCGGCCGCCGTGCCGAGCATCAGGACCGGCCGCCCGGAGAGGCCCGCCGCGGACCCGGCGTCGGCGAAGGGGCCGTCGAGGTTCGCCACGGCCCGGATCCGCGCGTCACCGGCGGTGGCCGCCGCGGCCCCCGCGCCGCCCAGGGAGTGCCCGGCCGCACCGACGCGCCGCGCGTCGATCAGCCCGCTGTGCCGCCACACCGGCCCCGCGCCGCCGTGCTCGCCGCGCTTGCCGAGCAGCGCGTCTAGGACGAAGGACAGGTCCTTGCCGCGTCCCTTCGCGGCGGCGGAGAAGGTGTTCCCGTCGACCCGGCCGCAGGCCGCGCACGGCAGGATCCCCTTGCCGGGGAAGGAGACGCCCACCGCCTCGTATGCGTGGTCCGTCACCGCGACGACGTAGCCGCGGCTCGCGAGGTCCTCGGCCGGACCCGTGAGCGTGGTGCCCGGTACGGAGAAGCCCGGGGAGAGGATCACCAGCGGATACCGGCCCGGGGCGGGCACGGCGCCGGTACGGCTGTGGGTGCGGGTGCCGCCGAGTACCTGCGCCGGCAGGTCGATGCCCCGGTCCTCCAGGAGGAGCCGGGCGCCCTCGGTGGTCATGTACCGCGACGGGGTCCCGGTGCCCTTCAGCGCGGGGTGGTACAGCGTCACCAGCAGCTCCCGGGCGCCCGCGCCCGGCACCCACGGGTCGCGGCGGGTGTGGTCGGCGAGGTGCAGCGTGGTCCGTCCCACGGCGTGCGGCCCGGTCGGCTCCGGCAGGGAGAGCCGGGCGGCGGCACGGGCGTTCCCGGCGGAGTCGGAGGCGGGGGCGGGCGCCGCGTGGGCCCCGGTGGTGGTGAGGCCCGCCGCCCCGCCCGCGAGGGCACAGACGAGGAGGGCGGCGACGGCTCCGCTGCGGCGGCGCGGCTGCGTGGACGTGAGCATGGACGTGAGCTCCTTCGCTGGCGGCACCGCGGGTCGGCGGTGTCTCGGCCACTTCACCGTAGGAACGGGACGGACCGGGCGGATCCCGCCGCGGAGCCAACTCCGCGCCTGGCTCGCAGGAGTGACCGGGGCTGTCGTCAGGGTGCGGGGCGCCGCCGTCAGGGTTCGCGACGGCCGTCGTCAGGGTGCGGGGCGGCCCGGTACGACGAGCCCGCACTCGTACGCGAAGACCGCCGCCTGGGTGCGGTCGCGCAGGTGGAGCTTGTGCAGGATGCGGCCCACGTGCGTCTTCACCGTCTCCTCGGCGACGGTGAGCGCCGCGGCGATCTCCGCGTTGGACAGGCCCTGCGCGATCCGGACGAGGACCTCGGTCTCGCGCCCTGTGAGCTCCTCGACGCGGGCGTCGGACCGCTGCCCGGGGCCCGCGCCGATGCGGGCGAACTCCCCGATGAGACGGCGCGTCAGATCGGGCGAGAGCAGCGCGTCGCCGCCCGCCACCACCCGCACCGCCTCGGCGAGCTCCCCGCCCGATGCGTCCTTGAGGAGGAAGCCGGTGGCGCCCGCGCGCAGTGCCTCGTACACGTACTCGTCGAGGTCGAAGGTGGTCAGGACCAGGATCCTCGGGTGTGCGTCCGGGGCCGCGGTGATGGTGCGGGTGGCTTCGATGCCGTCGACGCCCGGCATCCGGATGTCCATCACGATCACGTCGGGCCGCAGGTGCGCCGCGAGGGCCACGGCCTCGGCGCCGTCCCGTGCCGTGCCGACGACGTCGATGCCGTCGTGGGCGCCGAGCAGCACCGAGAAGGCGTCCCTGACCATTGCCTGGTCGTCGGCGATCAGCACGCGAATCGTCATGCGGGGGAGTCCTTGTCGGGGAGGTGATCCGGGAGGTGTACGGGAGCGGCGGGCGGTGGTGCCGGGGCGGGCAGGGCCGCGGAGACTTCGTACCCGCCGTCCGGTGTGGGACCGGCGGCGAAGTCGCCGTCGAGCATCGCGACGCGCTCCCGCATGCCGGTGACGCCGTGCCCGGCGCCCGGCGAGGGCGGCGCGGGCGTGGTGGCGGGTCCGTTGGAGACGCGCAGCGCCAGGCCGGCGCGGCCGTAGCCGAGGTCGACGGTGGCGGCGGCGCCCGGGGCGTGGCGCAGGGTGTTGCTCAGCGCCTCCTGGACGATGCGGTACGCCGACAGCTCCACCCCCGGGGGCAGCGCCCGGCGGTCCCCCGTGACGCGCGCGGTCACCGGGAGCCCGGCCGCCCGCACCTGGGCGAGGAGGGCGTCGAGGCGGGCGAGGGAGGGCTGCGGGGCGGTGTCGGCCGCCGGGCCGCCCGGGGCGTCGGCGCGCAGGACGCCGAGGAGTCTGCGCAGTTCGGCGAGGCCTTCCCGGGCGTTGGCGCGGATCGCCGCCAGCTCCGTGACCAGTTCGGGCGGCGGGTCCGGCACCCGGTGGGGCGCGGCCTCGGCCTGGAGGGAGATCAGCGACATGTGGTGGGCGACCACGTCGTGCAACTCGCGGGCGATGCGGGCGCGTTCCTCCAGGACGGTGCGGCGGGCGCGCTCGCGGGCGGTGGCCGCGATCTGCTCGGTGAGCCGCTCCCGGTCCACGCGCCGGCCCCGGCGCGCGGCGCCCAGAAGGACGGCGGCGGCGAAGAGCGCGCAGCCGCCCGCCACCGCGGTCCACGAACCGACGCCCGCGCCCGCCGACTTCAGGACCGCCCCCGCGCCCGCGCTGACGGCCGCCGCCACGGCCGCGGGGACCGGCGGGATCCGCAGGGCGAGGAGGAGGAGCACGCCCGCGTGCACGGTCCACGCCCACAGCTCGTTGGCGTGCGTCGGCGGGTGCCCGACGGCGATCCCGGCGAAGACGGCGAGCGAGAGACCGCACGCGAGGCCGGGCCGGTACAGGGCGAGCACGAGCGTGGCCGCGTGCGCGATCGCGAGCACCCGGGCGGTGGCATCGGCGCCGGTGGCGGCGAGCGCGACCGCGGCGAGCCCGACCAGGGCGTGCGGGAGCAGGCGCAGGGGGCGCGGCCAGGTCAGCGGCGGCAGGGGGTTCCGGGAGGCCATGAGGAGCACGGCACCGCGCAGGCGTCCCGGCTCGGGGCCGCGGGGGTCGTCGGGCACGGTGCGTCCTTCCGGCAGGCGGGGACCTCGGCCCGGTGCCGGTGCGGCCGAGGGCAGGGGCACCGGTGACGCTACGTGACCGGAAGGCGGTGCGGCGTCCCCCTGAGGAGGGTTTCCGGAGCGTAGCTCCACGGAGTTAGGCCTGCCCGGACCGCCCCGGAGAGGGCTGCGCGACGCATCCAGGTCTTTGATACGGACACCCCGCGTCAACTACTCTTCGTGCACGCTCGATTACTTACGTATGGTTCGAAGAGGCGGTCTGATGGCTCCACACCCTGCACGGCAAGCGGCGCGGCACCCGGCGCCGAAGAGTTTCTCCGCGTCCCGGGCGCTGCTGCGCGCAGGGCTCACGGTGTCCGCGGCGGGGGCGGCGCTCGGCCTCGGGACGACGGCTGCGGGCGCGGCGGCGCCACCGGCCCCCGGCCTGGAGACGACGGCGGGAGACGCCGGGGTGGCGGGCGTGGCCACGGCCGGGAACGCGCTGCTCGACGGGTTGCAGCGGGCCACGGTCGGCGGCCTCGGGCCGGTCAGGGACCTGCGGCTCAACCCGTTGGCCGATACCGGCACGGATCCGCTCGACAACTCGGTGGGCACGCAGATCGCCGACTTCAAGCCGGTGTCCACGGGCATGGTCACGAAGCCGCTGACGGAGGGCGGTTCGCTGGGGGAGCTGCCGGTGGCGGACAAGGTCCTCGGGGCGCTGCCCGGTCCGACCGGGTGAACGGCCGCCGCGGGGGCCGGGGCCCCCGCGGCGGTGTGCTCAGTACGCGGAGCCGGAGGCGCCGAGGGAGCCCGTCGGGTGCCAGACGGTCTTGGTCTCCAGGAAGGCGGTCAGGCGCCGGGTGCCGGGGGCGGCGGTGAAGTCCGCGTCGCTGTCCACAGCCTGTGGGCGCAGCACGCGCTTCAGGTTGTCCGCGGCCGCGATCTCCAGCTCCTCGGCGAGGCCGGCGTCGGCGCCGGCCAGGTCGATGCCGTTGACGTCCTGGTGGGCGGCCAGCGGCGTCGCCAGCTCGCCGGTCCTGCCGCTCAGTACGTTGACGACGCCGCCCGGCACGTCCGAGGTGGCCAGGACCTCCCCGAGGCTGAGGGCGGGCAGCGGCGCGCGCTCGGAGGCGACGACGACGGCCGTGTTGCCGCTCGCGATCACCGGGGCGACGACCGACACGAGACCCAGGAAGGACGACTCCTGGGGCGCGACGACGGCGACGACACCCGTCGGCTCGGGCGTGGAGAGGTTGAGATACGGCCCGGCGACCGGGTTCGCCCCGCCCACCACCTGGGCGATCTTGTCGGTCCAGCCCGCGTACCAGACCCAGCGGTCCACGGCCGCGTCGACGACCGCGGCGGCCTTGGACTTGGAGAGCCCCTCGGCGTCGGCGACCTCGCGGACGAACTGCTCGCGGCGGCCCTCCAGCATCTCGGCGACGCGGTAGAGCACCTGGCCGCGGTTGTAGGCCGTGGCGCCCGCCCATCCGCCGAACGCCTTGCGCGCGGCGACCACGGCGTCACGGGCGTCCTTGCGGGAGGACAGCGGGGCGTTGGCGAGCCACTTGCCCTTGGGGTCGGTCACCTCGTACACCCGCCCGCTCTCGGAACGCGGGAACTTGCCGCCCACGTACAGCTTGTAGGTCTTCAGGACACTGAGACGCGCGTCAGACATCGAGGTAAGCCTCCAGGCCGTGGCGGCCGCCCTCGCGGCCGAAGCCCGACTCCTTGTAGCCGCCGAAGGGCGAGGTCGGGTCGAACTTGTTGAACGTGTTGGCCCAGACGACTCCGGCGCGGAGCTTGTTCGCGACGGCGAGGATGCGCGAGCCCTTCTCCGTCCAGATACCGGCCGAGAGCCCGTACTGCGTGTTGTTGGCCTTGGCGACGGCCTCGTCGGGCGTACGGAAGGTCAGCACCGACAGGACCGGTCCGAAGATCTCGTCCCGGGCGACGGTGTGGGCCTGTGTGACATTCGTGAAGAGGGTGGGCGCGAACCAGTACCCGGAATCGGGCAGCTCGCAGGGTGCGCTCCAGCGCTCGGCGCCCTCGGCCTCGCCGGTGTCGGCGAGGGCGGTGATGCGGGCGAGCTGCTCGGCGGAGTTGATGGCGCCGATGTCGGTGTTCTTGTCGAGCGGATCACCGAGCCGCAGCGTCGTCAGGCGGCGCTTCAGCGCGTCGAGCACCTCGTCCTGGACGGACTCCTGCACCAGGAGGCGCGAGCCCGCGCAGCAGACCTGCCCCTGGTTGAAGAAGATGCCGTTGACGATGCCCTCGACGGCCTGGTCGACGGGGGCGTCGTCGAAGACGATGTTGGCGCCCTTACCGCCGAGCTCCAGGGTGAGCTTCTTGCCGGAGCCCGCGACGGTGCGCGCGATCTCCTTGCCGACGGCGGTGGAGCCGGTGAAGGCGACCTTGTTCACGTCCGGATGCGCGACGAGGGCGGCCCCCGCGTCGCCGTACCCCGGAAGGATGTTGACGACGCCCTTGGGCAGCCCGGCCTGACGGCAGATGTCGGCGAAGAACAGCGCGGACAGCGGAGTGGTCTCGGCGGGCTTCAGCACGACCGTGTTGCCGGTGGCGAGCGCGGGAGCGATCTTCCAGGCCAGCATGAGCAGCGGGAAGTTCCACGGGATGACCTGCCCGGCGACGCCGAGGGCCCGCGGGTCGGCGCCGTAGCCCGCGTGGTCGAGCTTGTCGGCCCAGCCCGCGTAGTAGAAGAAGTGCGCGGCGACCAGCGGGAGGTCGGCGTCGCGGGTCTCCTTGATGGGCTTGCCGTTGTCGAGGGTCTCAAGGACCGCCAGCTCACGGCTGCGTTCCTGGATGATGCGGGCGATCCGGAAGAGGTACTTGCCGCGCTCGGCGCCGGGCAGGGCCGACCACTTCTCGAAGGCCTTGCGGGCGGCCCGCACCGCGCGGTCGACGTCGTCCGCACCGGCCTGGGCGACCTCGGAGAGGACTTCCTCGGTGGCGGGGGAGACGGACTTGAAGACCTTGCCGTCGGCGGCGTCGGTGAACTCGCCGTCGATGAAGAGGCCGTAGGAGGGCGCGATGTCGACGACCGAGCGGGACTCGGGCGCGGGCGCGTACGCGAAGATCGATGCCGGGGTTTCCATGGGTGTCAGTCCACCGTCACGTAGTCGGGTCCGGAGTAGCGTCCGGTGGCCAGCTTCTGGCGCTGCATCAGCAGGTCGTTGAGCAGGCTGGAGGCGCCGAAGCGGAACCAGTGGTCGTCCAGCCAGTCCGCGCCCGCGGTCTCGTTGACGAGAACGAGGAACTTGAGGGCGTCCTTGGAGGTGCGGATGCCGCCCGCGGGCTTCACGCCGACCTGGACGCCGGTCTGCGCGCGGAAGTCGCGGACGGCCTCCAGCATGAGCAGGGTGTTCGCGGGGGTGGCGTTCACCCCGACCTTGCCGGTCGAGGTCTTGATGAAGTCCGCGCCCGCGAGCATGCCGATCCAGCTTGCGCGCCGGATGTTGTCGTACGTGGACAGTTCGCCGGTCTCGAAGATGACCTTCAGGCGAGCGGACCCGGACGCCTCCTTCACGGCGACGATCTCGTCGTGCACCTTCAGGTAGTCGCCCGCGAGGAGCGCGCCCCGGTCGATGACCATGTCGATCTCGTCGGCGCCCGCGGCGACGGCGTCGCGCACGTCGGCGAGCTTCACGCCGAGGGCGGCGCGGCCCGCGGGGAAGGCGGTGGCGACCGAGGCGACCTTGACGCCGCTGCCCGCCACGGCTTCCTTGGCCGTGGCCACCATGTCCGGATACACGCAGACCGCCGCCGTGCGCGGCGTCGTACGGTCCGTCGGGTCGGGGTGGACGGCCTTGGCGCCGAGCGCGCGGACCTTGCCCGGGGTGTCGGCGCCTTCGAGGGTCGTCAGGTCGATCATGGAGATGGCCAGGTCGATGGCGTACGCCTTGGCCGTGGTCTTGATCGAACGCGTGCCGAGCGAGGCGGCGCGGGCCTCCAGGCCCACCGCGTCCACGCCCGGCAGGCCGTGCAGGAAGCGGCGCAGGGTGCTCGCCGACGTGGTGACATCGGCGAAGGCGCCCGGGGTGGCCCGGCCGGCCTCTTCTGTCTTTGTGGGTGGAGTCGTCCGCATGGTCACGAGGGGAGCATATCTACGCGCGTAGCGGCTTGTACAGGGCGCCTTCGCCCACAGCGGCACCGCGAGCGCCACGGCCCCGCCACCCCCCGGTGGAGGAGGGGGCGGGGCCGGGCGGCCGGGGCCCGGGTGCGGTTCAGCCCGGCCCGTGTGCGGGTGGGTTTATTTCAGCCCGTTGTCCAGGGCCGTCATCAGCGTCCCCTGCGGGGTGTCGCCGGACATTTCCCAGATCATGCCGCCGAGGAGCCCCTTCGACTTGAGCCAGGTGGTCTTCTTGCCGATCGACCAGGCGTCGTCGAAGCTCCACCACTGGCCGCCGTTTCCGGTGTAGCCGTAAGTGGAGATCGACTGCTCGTCGTGGTGAATGGTCATGTTGGGGACATTCGTGAGCATGTTGTGGTATCCCCTGATTCCGGCCTCCTCGGCGAACTGCCCGGGAGCAGCGCCGTTGGCCGACTGCCACTCACCCTTGGCGCCGCCGTCGGCGACCTCCTTCCAGCCGCGCCCGTAGAACGGGAAGCCGATGGTGAGCTTGCGCGGATTGACGCCCGCGTCCAGATACGTCTTGACGGCGCGCTCGACGCTGAACTCGAAGGAGTACGGGTCCTGGGCGTCGCGGTACAGGTTCGCCTGGTGCCCGGTGCGCTTGGGCTCCCAGGAGTTGTCGCTGCCGGAGCCGTGGAAGTCGTACCCCTGGACGTTGGCGAAGTCCAGGTAGTCGAAGATCTTCTTGATGTCCCACCCGGCCTCGATCTTCGCGGGGTCGGCGGGGGTGAAGGCGGTGAGCAGCTTGTGCCGGCCGCCGGTGGCGTCGAGCTGCTTGCGGAACTCGGCGAGCAGCGCCGTCAGGTTGTCCTTGTCGGCGGGCCCGTAGTGGTTGCCGGGGTGTCCTTCGGACCCGGGCCACTCCCAGTCGATGTCGATGCCGTCGAAGACACCGGCTCCGGTGCCGGGTCCACCCGCGCCACCGGCGACGGGCAGGTCGCCCTTGATCCAGGTGTCGACGCAGGACTTCACGAACTTCTCCCGCGAGGCGGGCGTGGCCGCCGCGTCGGCGAAGAACTTGGAGAACGTCCAGCCGCCGAGCGAGACGACGACCTTCAGGTGCGGGTGCTTGGCCTTGAGCTTCTTGAGCTGGTTGAAGTTGCCGCGCAGCTTGCCCCAGCCGTCGTCCGCGACGCCGTCCACGGACTGGGCGGCGGAGAAGGCCCGCCCGTAGTCGGCCTCGGCGTCACCCGCGCCGGTGCCCTCGTCGGGGTCCTGCGGATTGCCGGAGACGCCCTTGGTCACACCGGCCTGGCAGGTGAAGTTCTTCGGGTCGACGTTCTCGAAGGCGTAGTTGATGACGTCGAGCTTGGCGGCGGCGCCGGAGGTGTCGAGGTTCTTCACGAAGTACTGGCGGCCGTAGATGCCCCACTGCGCGAAGTAGCCCACGGTGAGGTGGTTGCCGGGCCCGGCGGAGTCGTCCGTGGTGACCTGCACGGCGTTCGAGGCGGACGACTCGTTGTCGGCGGTGTCACGCGCCTTCACGGTGAAGGTGTAGGCGGTGGCGGGGGTGAGCCCCTCGACGGTCGCGGTGGTGGTGGAGGCGGGCACGGTCTTGGCGAGGGTGCCGCCGCGGTAGACGTCGTACGCGGCGACGGCGACGTTGTCCGTGGACTTCTCCCAGGACAGCGAAGCCGAGACCTGTGTCTTGCCGGTGGCGCGCAGATTGCCGGGCGCACTCGGCGGTGTCGGGTCGGTCGAGGGGTCGACGGTGGTCGCGGTGACCGCGGGGCTCAGGGGGCTGGTGTTGCCGCGCCGGTCCTTGGCGCGGACGGTGAAGGTGTAGCGGGTGGCGGGGGTCAGGTCGGCGACGGTGGCGCTGTTGGTCGCGGAGGAGGCGACCACGCTGTCACCGCTGAGGACCTCGTACGTGGTCACGGGGTAGTCGCCCGCGCCGGCCGGGGGCCAGGTCAGGGAGATGGTGCGGGACGTGGTGGTGGTGACGGTCGGGGCGCCGGGCGCGGACGGCGGCTTGTCCGGGGTGCCGTCGCACTTGTCGCCGTTGATCGTGCATCCGGTGGGCGTGCCGATCGGGCCGTTGCCGGTGAAGAAGTAGCTGTACGGCTCGGTCGTGCCGTTCGCCGGGACACGCCCGTTGTAGTACGCGTTCTTCACGGTGACGTGCCGCCCGGAGACGGTGGCCTCGCCGTGGGTGTGCCCGCTGACGGAGACGCCTGCGGGCAGGTCGAACTCCAGCGTCCAGCCGGACGCCGCGGCGGAGCCGCTGTTGCGGACGACGTACTTGCCCTGCCAGGACGAGCCGCTGCCCTCGGTGCTGAACGTCGCGGTGAGGGTGCCCGCGGCCGGGGCCGCGCTGGCGGTCAGGGCGGTGAGCAGGGAGGCCGGCAGCAGCAGGGCCGCGAACAGGACGGCGGTCCGGCCGCGCAGGGCTTTGGCGGCTCTTCGTAAGAGTCCTGGTGTTTTCCTGGTTCCTCTTCCGGTTCGGGTCATGACTCTCCTGGGGTGAGAGATCTTCATTAGGCGTACATGACAACTCTCGACCGTACTAGGTCTGGACCAATCCCCATACCCCCGCTGCGCGCGGCCCCGCCCGGGACGTCAGGCAGAATCGGCCCCATGACGAGCGACCCGCAGCCCACACCGCCGGAGCAGGGCCCGGCGGACTCCGTGCCCGAGGACCCGGCTCACCGGGACGCCGCGCGCCAGGACGCCAAGCCGCCGGTGGACCCGGCGTACAAGGACCGCGTGCACCGGTCACCCGCGGCCATCGCCGGTGGAGTGCTGCTGCTCGCGATCGGCGTCTGGCTCGGTGTCGACGCGCTGATCAGGGGCGAGGGGAACACGCCGTGGATCGCGCTCGCGGGACTGCTCTTCGCGGTGCCGCTGGTCGTCGCCTACACCGTGCGGCCCGCGGTGTTCTCCAACGAGGACCGGCTGCGCGTCCGCAACCCGTTCCGGACGATCGTCCTGCCGTGGGGCGCGATCTCCGGCCTGCGCTCCGGGTACTCGAACGAGGTCTTCACGCAGGACGGCACCAAGTTCCAGCTCTGGGCCATCCCCGTGTCCCTGCGGGGCCGCAAGAAGGCCGCGCGGCGGCACGCCCAGCAGGTGGCGTCGGACGACCCCGTGGCGAGCCGCGTCCGCCCCGGCGCCCCGGGCGCGACCCCGCCGAACACCCGGGACGCGGGCGACCAGGCGATGGACGACCTGCGCGAGATCGCCGAGCGGCGCGAGCACGCCGAGGCCGCACAGGGCGAACCCGTGGTGCGCTGGGCGTACGAGATCCTGGGGCCGTGCGCGGCGGGCGCGGTGCTGCTCGCGGTGCTGATCGCGGTGGGCTGAGGGCTCGGGGCGGCTCCGGAGGCGCCCCAGGGGACCCGGAGGCGCCCCAGTGCCAGGGGCCTCAGGGCGGCCCCAGCCACACCAGCAGCATGTGCCCCCCGAACGCGGCCGAGGCGAGGGCCGCGGCCGTGAGCACGGTGGCGGCCGCGCGCACCCGGACCCGGGCGAGGGCGAGCGCCACCGGCAGCAGCAGCGGGAAGGCGGGCAGCAGGAAGCGGGCGCGCGGGAAGTAGACGCCGCTGGAACCGAGCACGATCGCGACCATCAGCCCGGAGAAGACCAGCAGCGGCAGCGGCTGACCCCCTCCGGCCAGGGAGAGCACGTACAGCACGAGGGCGCCGATGAGCACGGCCGTCACCATCACCAGGAACAGCTGTGGGCGCTCCACCAGGAACAGCTTCTTCATCCAGCGCAGGGTGCCGATGCCGCCGTCCCACTCGTTGTGCCACAGCCTCTGCACGGCGAAGTAGCCGTCCCAGCGGCCGAGGCGCGCCCCCACCCAGCTCACGTACGCGAGCCAGCCGAGGGGCGCGAGGACCGCTCCGGCCAGGGCGCGCGCGGCGAAGCGGCGGCGCAGCGCGAGGAGCGCGGCCACCGACACGGCGGCGGCGACGGCCACCCCCGTCGGGCGGGTCAGGCCCGCCAGCGCCGCGAGGGCTCCGGCCCACACCCAGCGGCCCGTGAGGACCGCGTACAGGGACCACGCGGCGAGCGCCGTGAACAGCGACTCCGTGTAGCCCATCCACTGCACCAGGGCGACCGGCAGACATGCCCACGACGTCACCAGGAGCACGCCCACGCGCCGCCCGTGCAGCCGGTCGCCGACCTTGAAGATCCCCCACGCGGCGAGGAACGAGGAGACGAGGGAGACCGCGAGGCCGACCGCGCCGCGCGGCGCCCACGGCAGGAGCGCGTCGCCCGCCCGCAGCAGGAGCGGGAAGAGCGGGAAGAACGCCAGGTTGTTGCGGTCGTAGGCGCGGCCGAGCGTGTCCGCGTAGCCGTGCGCGGCGATCCGCAGGTACCAGTCGCAGTCCCAGGACTCCGCGAGCAGGTGCCACAGCTCGCGGTGCTCGCGATGGGCCCAGACCGCGAGGACGACCAGACCGAGGGCGCGCACGGCGCCGTACGCGAGGAGCGCGGGCGCCGCGTGCCGCAGCGCCGCGGCGAGACGCCGGTGCGCGGCCGCGAGGGGCGCGCTCCCGGGGGAGCGGCGGGACGCGGGGACGCGGGACGGCGCGGGGGCCGCGGGGGGCGAGAGGTCGGCTTGGGGTCCGTACGGCACTTCTGCTCCCGGTACGAGAAGGTGCGCTACCGGTCGACCCTTCCTGAGGGACCGGCAGCGCACCGGGGAGCAGCGTCAGTTGTCGCGGCGGAACCACCCGTTCGGATGATGGCCGCCCGGAGTCCGGGCTCAGATGCCCGCGGCCTCCGCGAGGTCCCGCTTCAGGGCGGCGAGCAGCTCCGCTGCCTTCTCGCGGGCCTGCGGCAGCCCGTCGCGCCCGGTCACCGGGACCACGACCTCCAGGTAGCACTTGAGCTTCGGCTCGGTGCCGCTGGGGCGCACGATGACGCGGGCGCCGTCGAGCGTGTACCGCAGGCCGTCCGTGGGCGGCAGCGTCGCGGTGCCCTCGGTGAGGTCCTCGGCGGATGTCACGGCGAGACCGGCGAGCCGCTCCGGCGTCCGCTCGCGCAGACGGCGCATCGCGGCGGCGATCAGGGACAGGTCCCGCACGCGGACCGAGAGCTGGTCGGTGGCGTGCAGGCCGTGCTCCACGGCGAGGTCGTCGAGCAGGTCGAGCAGGGTGCGGCCCTCCTCCTTCAGCTCGGAGGCCAGCTCCGTGATCAGCAGGGCCGCCGTGATGCCGTCCTTGTCGCGTACGCCCTCGGGGTCGACGCAGTAGCCGAGCGCCTCCTCGTAGCCGTACCGCAGGCCCTCGACGCGGGCGATCCACTTGAAGCCCGTCAGCGTCTCCTCGTGGCCGAGGCCCGCCTTCTCGGCGATGCGGCCGAGCAGCGACGAGGACACGATCGACTCGGCGAAGGTGCGCGGCCCGTCCGCGGCGACACCGCGGCGCACCAGGTGCGCGGCGAGCAGCGCGCCCACCTCGTCGCCGCGCAGCATCCGCCAGTCGCCGTCGCCCACCGGGACGGCCGCCGCGCAGCGGTCCGCGTCCGGGTCGTTGGCGATCACCAGGTCCGGGCGCGCCGCGCGGGCCGCGGCGAACGCCAGGTCCATGGCGCCCGGCTCCTCCGGATTGGGGAAGGCGACCGTCGGGAAGTCCGGGTCGGGCTCCGCCTGCTCCGCGACCAGCACCGGCTCGGGGAAACCGGCCCGCGCGAAGGCCGCGAGGAGGGTGTCCTTGCCGACGCCGTGCATGGCCGTGTAGACGGTGCGGGCGCCGCGCGGGGAGCCGGGGGCCAGGACGGCGTCCGTACGGGCCAGATAGGCCTCCAGGACGTCCTCGCCGAGGGTTTCCCAGCCGCTCTCGGGGCGCGGTACGTCGTGCAGGCTCCGCACCGCGGCGATCTCGGCGGCGATCTCCGCGTCGGCGGGCGGCACGATCTGCGAGCCGTCGCCCAGGTACACCTTGTAGCCGTTGTCGCGCGGCGGGTTGTGGCTGGCGGTGACCTCGACACCCGCGACCGCGCCCAGGTGCCGTATGGCGAAGGCGAGGACGGGGGTCGGCAGGGGGCGGGGAAGGACGGCGGCGCGCAGGCCCGCGCCGGTCATCACGGCGGCGGTGTCCCGGGCGAAGTCGGCCGACCTGTACCGCGCGTCGTAGCCGATCACCACGAGGGCGTCGGGGCCGTGGCCCTTCGCCTTGAGGTACGCGGCCAGGCCCGCCGCCGCGCGGACGACCACGGAGCGGTTCATCCGCATGGGGCCCGCGCCCAGTTCGCCGCGCAGGCCCGCGGTGCCGAACTGGAGGGTGCCCGCGAACCGGGCCGCCAGGTCGTCGGCCGCCGCGGAGTCGCCCGGCGCGGCGGCGATCAGCTTGGCCAGTTCCTCGCGGGTCTCCCGGTCCGGGTCCTCGTCGAGCCAGGCCTGCGCCCGCGTGATGAGTTCTCCGTGGTCCTGCACGTGTGGTCAGCCTCTCCGTGAGCTTTTTCCGTCAGCTTCCCCGACCCTGCGGGCGGCGGATCAGATGCGGCCGAGTACCTGGCCGAGGAGCTCACCCATCCGGGTGGCGGAGTCGCGGCCCGCCTGGAGGACCTCCTCGTGGTTGAGGGGCTCGCCCGTCATGCCCGCGGCGAGGTTGGTCACCAGGGAGATGCCGAGGACCTCGGCGCCCGCCTCGCGGGCCGCGATGGCCTCCAGGACCGTCGACATGCCGACCAGGTCCGCACCGATGGTGCGGGCCATGCGGATCTCCGCCGGGGTCTCGTAGTGTGGGCCGGGGAACTGGGCGTACACGCCCTCTTCGAGGGTGGGGTCGATCTCCTTGCACAGCGCGCGCAGCCGCGGCGAGTACAGGTCGGTCAGGTCCACGAAGTTCGCGCCGACGATCGGGGAGGTCGCCGTCAGGTTCAGGTGGTCGCTGATCAGCACCGGCTGGCCGGGGCGCATGCCCTCGCGCAGGCCGCCGCAGCCGTTGGTCAGGACGACCGTCTTGCAGCCCGCGGCGACGGCGGTGCGGACGCCGTGGGCGACGGCGGCGACGCCGCGGCCCTCGTAGTAGTGCGTGCGGCCCAGGAACACCAGGGCGCGCTTCTCACCGACCTTGAAGGAGCGGATGCGGCCGCCGTGGCCCTCGACCGCCGGCGGCGGGAAGCCGGGCAGCTCGGTGACCGGGAACTCGGCCTCGGGGGCGCCGAGGGCGTCCACGGCCGGTGCCCAGCCGGAGCCCATCACGAGGGCGACGTCGTGGGTCTCTGCGCCGGTCAGCTCGCGCAGGCGTGCGGCGGCGGCGTCGGCGGCGGCGTAGGGGTCGCCCTGGATGTCTTCCGGGATAACTGAAGCGTTCACGCCGACGAGGGTAGCCGGTTCGGCCCTACGCGCGTAGATGACGATGCTCACGGGATCGCGATCGTTGCCTTGTCGTTTCCCACGAGGGGTGGGCGGCTGTGCCCTCGCGGGTGCGCCCCAGTCCCGCCCCTTCTCCGTAACCAGGGGCGCTGCGCCCCCTGGACCCCAGCTCTTGTCGGCGCTGCGCGCCTCGTCCTCAATCGCCGGACGGGCTGAGAACGGCAGCGTTTCAGCCTGTCCGGCGTTTGAGGACGAGCGCGCCGGCGCGATGAAAGGGCGGGCGGGTGGGGAAGGAAGCCCGTCCGGCGATTGAGGACCCGAGCGCGGAGCGCGAAGGCGCCCACCCGCCCCCCGGGGGAAAGGGCAAGTCAGTCCGGGGCCTGCTGTCAGCAGGGGCGTTTGCGGAGGCTCATGACGTAGTCGTGGGGGGCACCGGCCGAGTCGGCGGCGTCGGCGATCTCCCCGAGGTAGCGGGCGGACGGCAACCCGCCCTCGTACCCGTTGAGGACGTACACCCAGGCGGGCTCCTCACCCTCAAGGGTGTGCACCCGCACCCGCATCCGCCGGTAGATGTCGAGCCCGACCCCCTCCCACCGGTCCATGGAGTCCTCGTCCATCGGCGCGATGTCGTAGAGCGCGACGAACACCTGCGACCGCGGCGCCTCGACGATGGTCGCGAGCGCGCCTTCCCAGCCCATGTGCTCGCCCCCGAACGTCAGTCGCCAGTCGTTGAGCCAGCCGGTCGCGCGCAGCGGCGAGTGCGGGGCGCGGCGCGTCATCAGCCGCGCGTCGAGATTGCCGGCGTACGCGGCGTAGAGCGACATGGGTCCGAGGGTACGGCAGCCCGGAGCCCCCCTCCCGCCGCACCGGTCACCGTGGTGGCGGCGACGGCGGCGGGAGGGCGGCCGGGGAAGCGCTCACCGCAATGGCCGCCGCCGGACAGGCCCCGGGGGTACGGGCCGCTCGGCCGTGCGGGACAATGGAGTACGTGACTCGGATCGTGATCATTGGTGGCGGACCCGGCGGATATGAGGCGGCCCTGGTGGCCGCCCAGCTCGGCGCGGAGGTGACCGTCGTCGACTGCGACGGTCTGGGCGGGGCGTCGGTGCTCACCGACTGCGTACCGTCGAAGACTCTGATCGCGACGGCCGAGGTGATGACGACCTTCGACTCCTCGTACGAGGAGCTGGGCATCATCGTCGAGGACGACACCCCGCACATCGACCAGGCGGCCCGGGTCGTGGGCGTCGATCTCGGCAAGGTCAACCGGCGCGTCAAGCGGCTCGCGCTCGCGCAGTCGCACGACATCACCGCCTCCGTCACGCGCGCCGGCGCCCGCGTCCTGCGCGGCCGGGGCCGTCTGGAGGGCCAGCAGGCCATGGACGGGTCGCGGACCGTCGTCGTGCGCGCCGCCGACGGGACCGAGGAGCGGCTCACCGCCGACGCCGTCCTGATCGCCACCGGCGGCCACCCGCGCGAGCTGCCCGACGCCCAGCCCGACGGCGAGCGCATCCTCAACTGGACGCAGGTGTACGACCTCGACGAGCTGCCCGAGGAGCTCATCGTGGTCGGCTCGGGCGTCACGGGTGCCGAGTTCGCCGGTGCCTACCAGGCGCTCGGCTCGCGGGTCACGCTCGTGTCGTCCCGTGACCGGGTGCTCCCGGGGGAGGACCCGGACGCCGCCGCCGTCCTGGAGGACGTCTTCCGGCGCCGCGGCATGAACGTGATGGGGCGGACGCGTGCCGCCTCCGCCAAGCGCGTGGGCGACCGCGTCGAGGTCACCCTCGCCGACGGCCGGGTCATCTCGGGCTCGCACTGCCTGATAGCCGTCGGCGCCATCCCCAACAGCGAGGGGATGGGCCTGGAGGAGGCCGGGGTCAAGGTCAAGGACTCCGGGCACATCTGGACCGACCGGGTCTCCAGGACCTCCGCCCCCGGGGTGTACGCCGCCGGTGACGTCACCGGCATCTTCGCCCTCGCGTCGGTCGCCGCCATGCAGGGCCGCATCGCGATGTACCACTTCCTGGGCGACGCGGTCACCCCGCTGAACCTGAAGACCGTCTCGTCGAACGTCTTCACCGACCCCGAGATCGCGACCGTCGGCTACAGCCAGGCCGACGTCGACGCCGGCAAGATCGACGCCCGGGTCGTCAAGCTCCCGCTGCTCCGCAACCCCCGCGCGAAGATGCAGGGCATCCGGGACGGCTTCGTCAAGATCTTCTGCCGTCCGGGTACGGGGATCGTGGTCGGCGGTGTGGTCGTGGCGCCGCGCGCGTCGGAACTGATCCACCCGATCTCGATCGCGGTCGACAACAATCTGACGGTCGAACAGATCGCCAATGCCTTCACCGTGTACCCGTCGCTTTCGGGCTCGATCGCCGAAGTCGCGCGGCAGCTGCACACCCGGAAGGCCGCGGGCGAGGCCTGATCCCTCCGCCCCCGCCGGGCGCCCGCCGGGCGGCATTCGCGCCGGTCCGGGCGGCCGGGGCGGACGCGGCCGACTCCACGCAGGTCACAGCCCGTTGTCGCGCATTCGCCCGGCATAGGCGGGGAGACTACCCCCTATACCACTTCCACCCCTACCGAGCGAACAACTTCTGTAATTCGGCGCAAACTGCTGAAAGCAGACGGTCGTTGGGGTTACTGTCAGTTTCGTGTTCGCTGCAGAACGTCGCCAATTGATCCTCGAAATGGTGCGGGCCAACGGAGCGGTGTCGCTCCGTGAGCTCGCCCGCGTCGTCCAGACCTCCGAAGTGACCGTACGGCGGGACGTGCGCGCGCTGGAGGCAGAAGGACTCCTCGACCGCCGGCATGGCGGTGCGGTATTGCCGGGCGGATTCACGCGGGAGTCCGGCTTTCCGCAGAAATCACATCTCGCGTCCGCCGAGAAGACGGCCATCGCCGATCTCGCGGCGGGTCTCGTCGAAGAGGGCGAAGCCATCGTCGTCGGGGCGGGGACCACCACGCAGGAGCTGGCCCGCCGGCTCGCGCGGGTGCCCGGCCTCACCGTGGTCACCAACTCCCTCCTGGTGGCCCAGGCGCTCGCCCACGCCAACCGGGTGGAAGTCGTCATGACCGGCGGCACCCTGCGCGGGTCCAACTACGCCCTGGTGGGCAGCGGGGCCGAACAGTCCCTGCAAGGGCTCAGAGTGTCGCGGGCGTTCCTGTCGGGCAGCGGCCTGACCGCCGAGCGCGGCCTCTCCACCTCCAACATGCTGTCGGCCAGCGTCGATCGTGCGCTGGTGCAGGCCGCCGCGGAGGTGGTGGTCCTCGCCGACCACACCAAGCTCGGTACCGACACGATGTTCCAGACCGTGCCGACGGACGTCATCACCCGGCTCGTCACGGACGAGCCACCGGTGCACGACGACCGCGCGGCCACCGAGTTGCAGGCCCTGGCGGACCAGGGCGTGCAGATCGCGGTCGCCGGGGCGTCGGCGGGCCCCGGCCAGGCCCCCGGGGTTGACTCCGTCCCGGCGGGCCGACAGCAACGCAGGGACGTGCCGCTGCCCGGCCAACGGCGGGGGCACGGGGGCCACGGTGCGGGGCCGGGCGCGGGGCCGCAGCTGCGGAGTGCTTCTGTCCTCGGGGAGCAGTCGCCGGGGGAGCGGGCCGCCAGGGTGGCGGACCTGCGTCGGCGTTAGCCGGCTTCTACCTGGCCCCTGGGCCCTGGGGTGGAGAATCCCTTGGGCCCCTGGGGCTCGGCGCAGGGAGGGGGCCTGCGGGGCCGACGTCTTGTCGCGCTGCGCGCTCGTCCTCAAACGCCGGACGGGCTGATAATCCCGCGCGCTCGTGCTCAGGCGTCGGACGGGCTGGTGATCCCGTGCGCTCGTCCTCAAACGCCGGACGGGCTGATAATCCCGCGCGCTCGTGGTCAGGCGTCGGACGGGCTGATGATCCTGTGCGCTCGTGCTCAGGCGTCGGACGGGCTGGTGATCCCGTGCGCTCGTCCTCAAACGCCGGACGGGCTGATAATCCCGCGCGCTTGTGCTCAGGCGTCGGACGGGCTGGTGATCCTGTGCCCGGTGGGGACAGTCCTGCGTCGGTGGGCGGGGTGTCAGGGCTCAGGTCGAGGCTGCTCGTTCCGGCTTGAGGCCTCGTAGGGTCAGCGTCAGGAGGCGGTCCGCCAGTTCCGGGTCGTCGGGGGACTCCTCTGCGGCCAGGGCGATCGCGTTCGTGAGCTGGAGCAGGTCGTCGATGGAGACGCCCTCCCTGATCGCGCCCGACTCCTGGGCGCGGGCCAGGAGCCCGGTGCCCGCCTCGTGCATCGGGCGGCTGCACCGCGCCAGCGCGGAGCTGTCGTCCCTGGACGCCGACATCAGGGCCCGCGCGAGACCGCGGTACTCACCCGCGTGGGTGATGATGGCGCGGAGCCACTCCACCAGCGCCGCGCAGGGCTGCGGCGCGTCGAGGAGGGCGTTCGACCGCGTGAGCAGGTCGCACACCGCGTCCTCGAAGACCGCGCTCAGCAGGGCGTGGCGGGTGGGGAAGTGGCGGTACAGCGTGCCGATGCCGACGCCCGCGCGGCGGGCCACGTCCTCCAGGGACGTGTCCGTGCCGTGTTCGGCGAACGCGGCACGGGCCTCGCTCAGGAGCCGCTGGTGGTTGCGGCGGGCGTCGGCACGCATGTCTCGTCTCCTCGCGGGGCGCCCCGGACCCCGCTCCGCAAGCGCCGGAGGGGCTGATCGATTCAGCCCGCCCGGCGTTCGCGGACGAGGCGCGGAGCGCCGACAAGCGGGGGTCTGGTGGACGCGGCCCCCAGTCAGTCCTTGATCTCGCAGATTACTGCGCCCGACGTCAAGGAGGCGCCGACTTCGGCGAGGAGGCCCTTGACCGTGCCGGAGCGGTGCGCGTTCAGGGGCTGCTCCATCTTCATGGCCTCCAGGACCACGATCAGGTCGCCCTCCGCGACCTCCTGGCCCTCCTCGACCGCGACCTTGACGATCGTGCCCTGCATCGGCGAGGCGAGCGTGTCGCCGGACGCCGCGGGGCCGGACTTCTTCGCGGCCCGCCGCTTCGGCTTGGCACCGGCCGCGAGGCCCGTACGGGCGAGCGACATGCCGAGCGACGACGGCAGCGACACCTCAAGGCGCTTGCCGCCGACCTCGACGACCACCGTCTCGCGGCCCGTCTCGTCCTCGGCCTCGGTGTCCGTGGCCGCGGCGAAGGCCGGGATGTCGTTGACGAACTCGGTCTCGATCCAGCGCGTGTGCACCGTGAACGGGTCCGTGGAACCCGTCAGTTCGGGGGCGAACGCCGGGTCGGCGACGACCTTGCGGTGGAAGGGGATGGCGGTCGCCATGCCCTCGACCTCGAACTCGGCCAGGGCGCGCGCGGCACGCTGCAGGGCCTGCTGCCGGGTGGCGCCGGTGACGATGAGCTTCGCGAGCAGCGAGTCCCACGCCGGGCCGATGACCGAGCCGGACTCGACGCCCGCGTCCAGGCGCACGCCCGGACCCGTCGGCGCCGCGAACGACGTCACCGTGCCGGGCGCGGGCAGGAAGTTGCGGCCCGGGTCCTCGCCGTTGATGCGGAACTCGAAGGAGTGGCCGCGCAACTCGGGGTCGCCGTAGCCCAGTTCCTCGCCGTCGGCGATACGGAACATCTCCCGGACCAGGTCGATCCCCGCGACCTCCTCGGTGACCGGGTGCTCCACCTGGAGGCGGGTGTTGACCTCCAGGAAGGAGATCGTGCCGTCCACGCCCACCAGGAACTCCACGGTGCCCGCGCCGACGTAGCCCGCCTCGCGCAGGATCGCCTTGGACGCGCGGTACAGCTCGGCGATCTGCTCCTCGGAGAGGAACGGCGCCGGGGCCTCCTCGACGAGCTTCTGGTGGCGGCGCTGCAAGGAGCAGTCACGGGTGGAGACGACCACCACGTTGCCGTGGGTGTCGGCCAGGCACTGGGTCTCCACGTGCCGCGGCTTGTCCAGGTAGCGCTCCACGAAGCACTCGCCGCGGCCGAAGGCCGCGACGGCCTCGCGCACCGCCGAGTCGTACAGCTCCGGCACCTCTTCGAGGGTGCGGGCCACCTTCAGACCGCGGCCGCCACCGCCGAACGCCGCCTTGATCGCGATCGGCAGGCCGTTCTCCTCGGCGAACGCCACCACCTCGTCGGCGCCCGCGACCGGGTCCGGCGTGCCCGCGACCAGCGGGGCGCCCGCGCGCTGCGCGATGTGCCGCGCCGCGACCTTGTCGCCGAGGTCCCGGATCGCCTGCGGCGGCGGGCCGATCCAGATCAGGCCCGCGTCCAGGACCGCCTGGGCGAACTCCGCGTTCTCGGAGAGAAAGCCGTAACCGGGGTGGACCGCGTCCGCCCCGGAGTCCTTGGCGGCGGTGAGCACCTTCGCCATGTCGAGATAACTGGTCGCCGGAGTGTCACCACCAAGGGCGAACGCCTCGTCCGCGGCCCGCACATGCAGTGCGTCCCGGTCGGGTTCCGCGTAAACGGCAACGCTCGCGATCCCGGCATCCCGGCACGCTCGGGCGACCCGGACAGCGATTTCGCCACGGTTGGCGATGAGCACCTTGCGCACGATGGCTCCCTCCTTGAAACAAGCCGAGTTTAGGGACTGCCGACACGACCCCACGACCCGTCCCCAGTGGTGAGCTTGCCCACACGGAGCGTGATCCGAGGTCAGCTCGATCCCCGAAATCCCTTGTCGCACCGTGGTACGCAGGGCCCTTCCCCCGCAGCCTAGCCCGGTGGTGTGGCCAAGGTCTCTGTGAGGCCGTGCTGCGGCGGACGGTCATTCTTTGTGGAGTCCCTACGAATGGCCCAATGATTCTTTGCCTTGGGTGCGGCCCTTGTCCCTGGGTTTACCCGTTAGTAGTGTCCGGATGTCTCGTACGTACTAGGGGTAACAGCTGCCGGTAGAGAGTGGGTGGACGCCGTGGCGCGCAGGCCGGTGGCGTGGCTGGGCGCGGTCGCGCTCTGGGCGGAGGCGGTCGGTGTCGCGCTCCTCAACTGGTTCCTCGGCCTCGTCGTCGACGAGCAGGACATGTCCCTCGCCGGGCTCGACCCGCACGCGATGACCGTCTCCACCTGGATCGCGGGCGGCGTCTTCGGGCTCTATCTCGCGCTGTGCGGCCTGATCCTCGCCCGCACCGCCGTCCGCGACCGCGGGCCCGGCAGTGTCGGGAAGACCGTGCTCATCAGCGCCGCCGTCGTGCACGGGCTGCTCGGGGCCTTCGCCGTCGGCCTCGTCGGCTGGCTCGCCTTCGTCCTCATGATGGCCGTGCTCGGCCTGATCGTGCTCACGCTCGTCGCGTACGACCGTGCCTTCAGGCCGGGTCCGGCGCCCACAAGTCCGTGATGTTCACGTCCAGTTCGGCCAGGAGGCGGCGCAGCAGCGGCAGCGAGAGGCCGATCACGTTGCCGTGGTCGCCCTCGATGCCCTCGATGAACGGCGCCGAGCGGCCGTCCAGCGTGAACGCGCCCGCCACGTGCAGGGGTTCACCGCTCGCCACGTACGCGGCGACCTCCGCGTCGGACGGCTCCCCGAAGCGCACCACGGTCGACGCCGTAGCCGACACATGGCGGCCCGCGGCCGTGTCGTAGACGCAGTGGCCCGTCTGGAGTACGCCCGCGCGTCCGCGCATGTCCTTCCAGCGGGCCGTGGCCTCCTCGGCGTCCGCGGGCTTGCCGAGCGCCCGGCCGTCCAGTTCGAGCACGGAGTCGCAGCCGACGACCAGGGCGCCCTGCGTGTCCGCCCGCGCGGCCACCACCGACGCCTTCGCCTCCGCCAGGGCCTTCGCCAGCTCCGCGGGGGTCGGCGCGGTCACCGCGTCCTCGTCGACGCCGCTGACGATCACCTCCGGCGCGAGGCCCGCCTGCCTGAGCAGGCCGAGGCGGGCGGGGGACTGGGACGCCAGGACGAGACGGCGGGGGGTGGTGCGGCCGGAGTGATCGCTCATGCGGTCAGCCTAGCGACCGGGCCGCGGCAACCTGAGTACGCGTACTCAGGCGCCGGGCCGGGCGCCGCCGCACCATCAAGGACATGCTGTGGTCCGACCCGGAGAACGACCCGCCCAAAGACATGCAGGACATGCAGGCGAAGATGCGCCGCGCGGGGGTGCTGCTCGCCCTCGCGATGGTGGTGGCCATGTTCGTCCTGGGGCTGATCTGAGAGCGCCCGCCGGACTGCTCCGGAACTGAGCGCGCCCGCCTGACGGCCCGGGAACTGAGATCCAGTCGCCGGGCTGTCTCACGCCGGCCAGTACGTGCGCCCCCACGCCGCCGGGCCCGGTGCGGGCAGCCGCTCGCGGGCCACGCGCGCCGGGTCCGACCAGGCGGCCGGGGCCCGGCCCGCGCCGGACGGCGCGTTCGCCGCCGCCGCGGCGCGGGCCTGGACCACCGCCAGGGCGGCTGCCAGCTCCTCGGGGGTCGGGTTGCCTCGTACGACCTTGATCACGGGTGCGTTCCTCCGAGGGGTGGGTGCGGTGCCGGGGGCCGGGTCGTGGGCGGGGGACTACAGCGGGATGTTGCCGTGCTTCTTCGGAGGCAGCGATTCCCGCTTCGTCCGCAGTTGACGCAGGCCCCGCACCAGGTGCGAGCGTGTCTGTGACGGCAGGATCACCGCGTCGACATAGCCCCGCTCCGCCGCCGTGTACGGGTTCAGGAGCGCGTCCTCGTACTCCTGGATCAGCCGGGACCTGGTGTTCTCCTGCTCCTCCTGCTCCCCGGCCGCCGCGATCGTCCGGCGGTGCAGGATGTTCACCGCGCCCTGCGCCCCCATCACCGCGATCTGCGCCGTCGGCCACGCCAGGTTCAGGTCGGCGCCCAGGTGCTTGGAGCCCATCACGTCGTACGCCCCGCCGAACGCCTTCCGCGTGATCACCGTGATCAGCGGGACGGTCGCCTCCGCGTACGCGTAGATCAGCTTCGCGCCCCTGCGGATGATGCCCGTGTGCTCCTGGTCCACGCCCGGCAGGAAGCCCGGCACGTCCACGAACGTGATCACCGGTACGTTGAACGCGTCGCACGTCCGCACGAAGCGTGCCGCCTTCTCGGACGCGTCGATGTCCAGGCAGCCCGCGAACTGCATCGGCTGGTTCGCCACCAGGCCCACCGGGTGGCCCTCCACCCGCCCGAAGCCCGTGATGATGTTCGGCGCGAACAGCGGCTGCGTCTCGAAGAACTCCGCGTCGTCCAGGACGTGTTCCAGGACCGTGTGCATGTCGTACGGCTGGTTCGCGCTGTCCGGGACCAGCGTGTCCAGGGCCAGGTCCTCGGGGGTCGGCTCCAGGTCCGCCTCCTCGGGGAACGCCGGGGGCTCGCTCAGGTTGTTCGACGGGAGGTAGGACAGCAGCGACTTGACGTACTCGATGGCGTCCTTCTCGTCGCCCGCCATGTGGTGCGCCACGCCCGACGTGGAGTTGTGCGTGCGCGCGCCGCCCAGCTCCTCGAAGCCGACATCCTCGCCCGTCACCGTCTTGATCACGTCCGGGCCCGTGATGAACATGTGCGACGTCCGGTCCACCATGACCGTGAAGTCCGTGATCGCGGGGGAGTAGACCGCTCCGCCGGCGCACGGGCCGACCACCAGGCTGATCTGGGGGATCACACCGGAGGCATGCGTGTTGCGGCGGAAGATCTCGCCGTACATCCCGAGCGCCATCACGCCCTCCTGGATGCGCGCGCCGCCCGAGTCGTTGATGCCGATCACCGGACAGCCCGTCTTCAGCGCGAAGTCCATCACCTTCACGATCTTCTGGCCGAAGACTTCGCCGAGGGCTCCGCCGAACACGGTGAAGTCCTGCGAGAACACCGCCACCGGGCGGCCGTCCACGGTGCCGTAGCCCGTCACCACGCCGTCTCCGTACGGGCGGTTCTCCTCCAGGCCGAAGCTCGTGGAGCGGTGCCGCGCGAATTCGTCGAGCTCCACGAAGGAGCCCTCGTCCAGGAGCAGTTCCACGCGCTCCCGCGCGGTCAGCTTGCCCTTCGCGTGCTGCTTCTCCACCGCCCTCGCGGAACCCGCGTGCTTCGCTTCCTCGATACGGTGGCGGAGATCCGCCAGCTTGCCCGCGGTCGTGTGGATGTCGAACTTCTCGCGGGGCGGCGCGGACTGCTCGTTGGGCACTTGCGGCTCGGACATCGGGTCGCGGCTCCCTGCCTGCTCAGAGGGGACGGTGACGGCTCTCGACTGCTGGCTACCGACTCGTAGGGTATCGGCGCGGATACGGCTGTGCAGTGCGGCGTTTACCACACCTAGGGTGGCTTGCATGACGCCGTCCCATGACTCAAGCAATGACCCAGGCCGCGACTCGGGCCGTGGCGCGGACCCTGGCTCGGATCGTGGCTCGGGCCCCGGCTCCGGCCGTGGTCCGGTCGGGGGCACGCCTTCGTCGGGCCGGTGGTCCGACCTCGGCCGCCCGCCTCTCGACGCCCATGCCCTGCGCCGTGCCCTCGTCCGCGACGGCGGACTGTGGACCTCTCTCGATGTCGTACCCACCACCGGGTCCACCAACAGCGACCTCGCCGCCCGAGCGGACGAGCTCCCCGAGGGGGCGGTCCTCGTCGCCGAGGAGCAGAGCGCCGCTCGTGGGCGGCTCGACCGGCGGTGGAGCGCGCCCGCGCGCTCGGGCCTCTTCTTCTCCGTCCTGCTGAAGCCCGACGACGTGCCCGTCGAGCGGTGGGGGTGGCTGCCGCTGCTCACCGGTGTCGCCGTCGCCGCCGGGATCTCCCGCACCGCGGGGGTCGACACCGCCCTGAAGTGGCCCAACGACCTGCTCGTCACCGTCGGCGGCGAGGAGCGCAAGGCCGGGGGCATCCTCGCCGAGCGGGCCGGGTCCGTGGGCGGCGGGGGTGTCGTCGTCGGCATCGGCGTCAACGTCACGCTGCGCGCGGAGGAGCTGCCGGTGCCAGGGGCGGGGTCGCTCGCCCTGGCCGGGGCCGTGCACACGGACCGGGATCCGGTGCTGCGGGCCGTGCTGCGGGAGCTGGAGCGGTGGTACGGGGAGTGGCGGGCCGCCGGGGGGGACCCGGGGGCCGCGCGCCTTCAGGAGGCCTACGCGGCGGGGTGCGCGACGCTCGGGCGGGTGGTGCGGGCGGAGCTGCCCGGGGGGCGGGACGTGGTGGGGGAGGCGGTGGCCGTGGACGGGGACGGGCGGCTTGTCCTCGCCACGGAGGACGGGGTGCGGGAGCCCGTCGGGGCGGGGGACGTGGTCCATCTCAGGCCTGCCTCCGGGGCCTGAGGGTCTCCCCCCTCACGGCTCCCGCCAGCGCTCACCGCTTCCCCCTGGTGGCAAGGGCGCGAGCCCAGGCGTGCGGAAGGGGAAGCGCGGCGTCAGGGTGGGGTGACGGAGTGTGCGGTGGAGTCGGGAGTGAGGTGCGGCACACCTGCCGTAAAGTTGGCGCCGGTCGATATCTGACCGCGGCAGATCGGAAGGGCAGCAGGCGTGACCGTCGACGACACCGGCTCCGGCCAGGGCACACCCCCGGGCCCCGACGGTGACCCCCGCCCGGCGGCAGCCCCCACCCCGGCGTCCGAGAAGCCCGATGACCCCGACCTCGACGGCGGTGACGAGGACGGGGCCGGCAAGGACCCCCTCGCCCTGCGCCTCGAACAGCTCATCCTCGGCGCCGACCGCCGCTACACCCCCTTCCAGGCGGCCCGGAGCGCAGGCGTCTCCATGGAACTCGCCTCCCGCTTCTGGCGAGCCATGGGCTTCCCTGACATCGGCCAGGCCAAGGCCCTCACCGAGGCCGACGTCCTGGCCCTGCGGCGGCTCGCGGGCCTCGTCGAGGCGGGGCTCCTGAGCGAGGCCATGGCCGTCCAGGTGGCCCGGTCCACGGGACAGACCACCGCCCGCCTCGCCGAGTGGCAGATCGACTCCTTCCTGGAGGGCCTCACCGAGCCCCCGGAACCGGGCATGACCCGTACCGAAGTCACGTATCCGCTGATCGAGCTGCTGCTGCCCGAACTGGAGGAGTTCCTCGTGTATGTGTGGCGGCGTCAGCTCGCCGCCGCCACCGGGCGCGTCGTCCAGGCCGCCGACGACGAGGAGATGGTCGACCGGCGCCTCGCCGTCGGCTTCGCCGACCTCGTCGGCTTCACCCGGCTCACCCGGCGGATGGAGGAGGAGGAGCTCGGCGAGCTCGTCGAGGCCTTCGAGACCACTGCCGCCGACCTCGTCGCCGCGCGCGGCGGGCGTCTCATCAAGACCCTCGGTGACGAAGTCCTCTACGCCGCCGACGACGCCGGCACCGCCGCCGAGATCGCCCTGCGCCTCATCGAGACCATGGCCAACGACGAGACCATGCCCGAGCTGCGCGTCGGCATCGCCTTCGGCACCGTCACCACACGGATGGGCGATGTCTTCGGCACCACCGTGAACCTCGCGTCCCGGCTCACCTCGATAGCTCCGCGTGACGCCGTCCTCGTCGACGGGGCCCTCGCCGAGGAGCTGGTGCGCACCGGCGACGCCCCCGCCTCCGAGACCGAGGCCGCCGCCCTCGCCGAGAAGGCAGAGAAGGCGGGCGAGGAACCGCCCGCGTACCGCTTCGCCCTGCAACCCATGTGGCAGCGGCCCGTGCGCGGGCTCGGCATCGTCGAGCCCTGGCTGCTCGCCCGCCGGGGCTGAGCCGCCGGGTACCCAACGGGCGCGGCGGCTGACATGATCCCCGGGTAACGGTCGTTAACCGGAGGTGGAGGGGTCATGGGCGAGCAGCGCTTCGGGGAGTTCGTGGAGGTGCGGCGGCACGGGCACGTGGCCGAGCTCGCGCTCGACCGGCCCAAGGCCATGAACGCCGTCTCCAGCGGCATGGCCCGGTCCATCCGGGACGCTTGCCTGGCGCTGTCCGGAGACCAGAGCGTGCGGGTCGTCGTCGTCAGCTCCACCCATGAGCGCGCCTTCTGCGTGGGGGCCGATCTGAAGGAGCGGAACTCACTCAGTGACGCCGAACTGGTGCGGCAGCGGCCCATTGCCCGTGGTGCCTACACGGGAATTCTCGAACTGCCCGTGCCCACCATCGCCGCCGTGCACGGGTTCGCCCTGGGAGGCGGGTTCGAGATCGCGCTGTCCTGCGATGTGATCGTCGCCGATCCCACCGCCGTGGTCGGGCTGCCCGAGGTGTCCGTCGGGGTCATTCCCGGTGGCGGCGGTACGCAGCTGCTGCCGCGGCGCGTCGGTGCCGCACGCGCCGCCGAACTCGTCTTCTCCGCCCGGCGCGTGGAAGCCGCCGAGGCCAGGGAACTCGGGCTCGTCGACATCGTCGCGGGCGTCGGCGAGGACCGCGACGAAGCCCTCGCTCTCGCCGCCCGTATCGCCGCGAACTCCCCCGTCGGCCTCCGCGCCGCCAAGCGCGCCCTGCGGCTCGGGCACGGGCTCGACCTGGCCGCGGGACTGGAGGTCGAGGACGCCGCCTGGCGCTCCGTCGCCTTCTCCGGGGACCGCGCCGAGGGCGTCGCCGCCTTCAACGAGAAGCGGAAGCCGGAGTGGCCCGGCGAGTAGCCCCCTGGAGGCCGCTGTGCTGGGGCGCCGGGAGAGCCATCGTGTGAAATGTCCGTAACCTGGAGCAATGGGTGAGGACGTTCGACTGCGTGCGGTCGTGGCCCTGGCACAGGGCATGGCCGCCGCGCACACTCCGCGTGAGTCCTGGCGGGCCGCTGCCCAGGGCGCGATGATCGCCCTCGGCGGCAGCTTCGCCGCGCTGTCGGTGTGGGAGCGCGAGCGCGGTCGTCTGCGCGTGCTCGTCAACGCCGGTGAACGTACGCCCGGCGAGGAGGAGTTCCCCGACGGCGAGGCCTATCCCGTGCACCAGTTCCCCGAGATCACCGAGTTCCTGCACGAACGCTGGGCCGGGGGCGGGGAGCCGCATGCCTGGGTGGAGACCGCCGACGGGGACGGTGGCGGGGCCGGTGGGCACGGTGCCGGGTACTGCCATCAGCGCGTTGCCGCCCTGCGGCGGCGCGGGCGCGGCAGCTGCGTCGTCGCGCCGATCGTGCTGCACGGGCGGGCCTGGGGCGAGCTGTATGTGGCGCGGGCCGCGGGGGCGCCCGCCTTCGAGCGCGGCGACGCAGACTTCGCCTCCGTCCTCGCCTCCGTCGTCGCCGCCGGGATCGCCCAGACCGAACGCCTGGAGGAGGCCCGCCGCCTCGCCTTCACCGACTCCCTGACCGGGCTCGCCAACCGGCGCGCGGTGGACCTGCGGCTCGACGAGGCCGTGGAGCGGCACCGGGCCGATGGCGCCGTCGTGAGCCTCGTCGTGTGTGACCTGAACGGGCTCAAGCACGTCAACGACACCCGCGGGCACGCCGTCGGCGACCGGCTCCTCGAGCGCTTCGGGTCGGTGCTCTCGCTGTGCGGCGCGATGCTGCCGGGCGCCCTCGCCGCGCGCCTCGGCGGGGACGAGTTCTGTCTGCTCTCGGTGGGGCCCACCGCCGACGAGGTGGTCCGGGTCGCCGACGAAGTGTGTGTACGGGCGGACGAGTTGGAGCTCGGTGACGGGGTCGCCTGCGGCGTCGCGTCCACCGGCGACCCCATCGGGGCCGTGCGCAGCGCCCGGCGCCTGTTCCGGCTCGCGGACGCCGCCCAGTACCGGGCGAAGGCCGCGCGCGCCGGGAAGCCGGTGGTCGCCGGGCGTGCGGGCGTCGGCGGCGATGATCCGGTCGTCCGGCTCGCCGACTCCGTACGGCCGCCGGGGGCGGGGGAGCGGCGCCGGTTCCGGGGGCGGTAGGGCGCCTCTGCCGGAGGTCGGGCGGAAGCCCCCGTGCCGTCCCGCGGTCACGCGTGGGAAGGGGAGGCGGTCACGTGTGGGAGGGGGAGGCGGTCACGCGTGGGAGGGGAGGGGGTAAGGGGCGGAGCGGGAACGGACTCGTGACACGGCGGGATTCAGTGCGTACGCTCCTGAATATGGATATGCAGACCGTGGTCCTTGGAACCACCGGCACGACCGCAGCGGACGTCGTGGCCGTGGCCCGCAGCAACGCGCGGGTCGTCATCGGCGAGGACGCCGTCGCCGCCCTCGCCGCGGCCCGCGAGATCGTGGACGCGCTCGCCGCCAAGCCGGATCCCGTCTACGGCGTCAGCACCGGCTTCGGCGCGCTCGCCACCCGGCACATCGGCCCGGAGCTCCGCGCCCAGTTGCAGCGGAACATCGTCCGCTCGCACGCGGCGGGCATGGGGCCCCGCGTCGAGCGCGAGGTCGTGCGCGCGCTGATGTTCCTGCGTCTGAAGACCGTCTGCTCCGGGCACACCGGGGTGCGGCCCGAGGTCGCGCGGACCATGGCCGACGTCCTGAACGCCGGGATCACCCCGGTCGTCCACGAGTACGGCTCGCTGGGCTGCTCCGGCGACCTCGCCCCGCTCAGCCACTGCGCCCTGACGCTGATGGGCGAGGGCGAGGCCGAGGGCCCGGACGGCACCGTGCGGGCCGCCGGCGCGCTGCTCGCCGAGCACGGCATCACGCCCGTCGAGCTGCGTGAGAAGGAGGGCCTCGCGCTGCTCAACGGCACCGACGGCATGCTCGGCATGCTGATCATGGCCCTCGCGGACCTGGACGTCCTCTACAAGTCCGCGGACGTCACCGCAGCCCTGAGCCTGGAGGCGCTGCTCGGCACCGCCAAGGTCCTCGCCCCCGAGCTGCACGCCATCCGCCCGCACCCGGGCCAGGCCGCGTCCGCCGCCAACATGGCCGCCGTCCTCGCCGGTTCGGGTCTGACGGGGCACCACCAGGACGACGCGCCGCGGGTGCAGGACGCCTACTCGGTGCGCTGCGCCCCGCAGGTCGCGGGCGCGGGCCGGGACACCCTCGCGCACGCCCGTACGGTCGCCGAGCGCGAGCTGGCCGCCGCCGTCGACAACCCCGTCGTCCTGCCGGACGGCCGCGTGGAGTCCAACGGCAACTTCCACGGCGCCCCGGTGGCGTACGTGCTCGACTTCCTCGCCGTCGCCGCCGCCGACCTCGGGTCGATCGCGGAGCGCCGCACCGACCGGCTCCTGGACAAGAACCGCTCGCACGGCCTGCCGCCGTTCCTCGCGGACGACGCGGGCGTCGACTCGGGCCTGATGATCGCCCAGTACACACAGGCCGCCCTGGTCAGCGAGCTGAAGCGGCTCGCCGTACCGGCGTCGGCCGACTCCATCCCCTCCTCCGCCATGCAGGAGGACCACGTCTCCATGGGCTGGTCCGCCGCGCGCAAGCTGCGCACCGCGGTGGCGAACCTGCGCCGGGTCATCGCCGTCGAGCTGTACGCCGCGACCCGCGCCGTCGAGCTGCGCGAGGGGCTCACGCCCGCGCCCGCGAGCCGCGCCGTCGTCGAGGCCGTCCGCAAGGCCGGTGTCGAGGGGCCGGGGCCCGACCGCTTCCTGGCGCCCGACCTCGCGGCGGCCGACGCCTTCGTGGGCGAGGGGCGGCTCGTCGCGGCCGTCGAGGCGGTGACCGGGCCGCTGGCCTGATCGACCGCCGTCGCCGCGCGCGTCACGGGGCCGGTGCGGCGCTCAGAGCGCTTCCGCGCGCTCTCTGCGTACCGAATACAGCACGAACCCCGCACCGAGGCCCAGGAACGCCGTGCCCCCGGCCACGTACGGAGTCGTGTCGATGCTGCCGGTGTCGGCCAGGTGGCCTTCGTGGGCTGTTTCGTACGGTGCTTCGCGGGCCGTCTCGTACGGCGCTTCGCGAGGTGTTACGGCCGCGGATCCGGCCGAGTGTCGTGCGGTGTCGCCGGAGGTGGCCGGCGTCGCTGTCGCTTTCGCGGAGGGGACGAACCACAGGGCGATGAGCAGAGCTCCCGCCAGGCCTGCGGTCAACAGCGGTCGACGTGCGATCACGGGAAGTGGATCCCCCTTGTGGTGCTGGCGAATTGGCCGTCCGGGGCGATGCTAGTGAAAGGCGCGGGTCGCGGGAAAGCCGTGCCCCTGCCTGGCCTTACGCTCCGGCCTATGAGTACGTACGAGACATCACGCTTTGTGCGACTGCGCGTCGAATTGGTGGTCCAGGTCGACGGGTCCGAGGACCTGCGCGGGACCGCGCTCGGGCGCATCGCCCAGGACACCCATATGCCCGCGGCCGAGCGGGAGCATGCGGAGGCCGCCGTGAAGGAGGACGACGCGGAGGCGCTCGCCTACCTCGTGGACCCCGTCGACCTGATCGGCGAGGTGCCCGGAGTGGAGCTCACCCAGGCCTCCTGGAGCAGCGAAGTGATCGACTACGACCCCGATTCGCCGGATTGGGACCCGGACGAGCATGATGGCGCCGAGGACGACGACGAAGAGCCGTAGGACCTGTCCGACGGGTCGGCGCACCGCGGCCCGGGAAGCCTTCTCCACCTCAGGAGCCCCGGGCGGCAGCCGCCGCCCGGGGCTCCGTCGTCCCCCCGGTGCAGGGCGGTCCCGGCCGCAGCGGTCGACGTGTTGTTCCCCACATCCGCGGCGGAAATGGAACGGGACGCACCGGGCAAGGCGTTAGGCGGGGTTGCGGGGGGACCCGCGGGGTCTTGGGGATTCGGCGACGATGGAGAAGCGAGTAATGACGGACAGCAAGCGGCGCAGGGGTCTGACGGCCGTGTCCGCCCTGGTCGGCGGGGTGCTGGTGCTCTCTGCCTGTAGCGACGACGGCGGCGGCGACAAGAGCGGCGGCGGCAAGGAGTCGCAGAGCCAGGTCGACGAGGCGGCGGCGAAGAAGACATCCGAGGCCAAGATCAGGATTGCGCCGGAGAACGGCTCCGACAACGCGAGCATCAACAGTGACGCCAAGGTCACGGTGAGCGAGGGCACGCTCGCCGACGTGACCATGAAGGCCGACGGCGGTGCGGCGGTCGAGGGCCGGATATCGGCGGACCGGAAGACCTGGAAGCCCAGCAAGCAGCTGGAGCGCGCCACCACCTACAAGATCTCCGTGACGGCGAAGGACTCCGAGGGCCGCAAGGCGCACGAGAACTCGTCCTTCACGACCGTCTCGAAGGCCAACAGCTTCATCGGCAGCTTCACGCCCGAGGACGGCTCCACCGTCGGCGTGGGCATGCCCGTGTCGATCAACTTCGACAAGGCCATCACGGACAAGAAGGCCGTGCAGTCGGGTGTCGAGGTGTCCTCCACCGGCGGCCAGAAGATCGTGGGGCACTGGTTCGGCAACCAGCGCCTGGACTTCCGCCCCCAGGACTACTGGAAGGAGAACTCCACGGTCACGCTGAAGCTGTCCCTGGACGGCGTCGAGGGCGCCGACGGGGTGTACGGCGTACAGCAGAAGACCGTCACGTTCAAGATCGGCCGCAACCAGGTCTCGGTCGTGGACGCCAAGACCAAGCAGATGAAGATCATGCGGGACGGCAAGGTCGTCAAGACCATCCCGATCTCCGCGGGCTCGCCGGACAACAAGACGTACAACGGCAAGATGGTGATCTCCGAGAAGTTCAAGGAGACCCGCATGAACGGCGCCACCGTCGGCTTCACGGACAGCGACGGCAAGGGCGAGTACGACATCAAGGACGTACCGCACGCCATGCGCCTGTCCAGCTCCGGCACCTTCATCCACGGCAACTACTGGGGCGCCTCGTCCATCTTCGGCAGCGCGAACACCAGTCACGGCTGCATCGGCCTGCGCGACGCCAAGGGCGCGGGCGACAAGTCGACGCCGGGCTCCTGGTTCTTCGAGAACTCGATCACCGGTGACGTCGTGGACGTCCGCAACACCGGAGACAAGGTCGTGGCCCCGGACAACGGTCTCAACGGCTGGAACATGAGCTGGTCGCAGTGGACGGCGGGTTCCGCCGTCTGACGGGAACCGACCCCTCCGGGCCTCTGGCCTGCGGCATCGGCACGCGAAGGCGGCCCGCACCCGAGCAGGGTGCGGGCCGCCTTCGCAGGTGCGGACCGCGGTGGGCGGGAATCCGCTTTGTTGCGGGGCCATGTTGAACCGGCCAACAACTGCAACTAATCACTTCTGCCTCTTAGTTGAGCAGATATCGTCCCCCTCGTCATACTGCGTGACTCAGAGCTTTCACCTGAGGGGGAAACTTGCTCAGACAAGTGCGGAAAGCAAACAGACCGGTCGGCGGCCGACGTGTCGCCGCGGCCGGTGTCGCCACCGCCGCTGCCGTGGCGCTCGCGGCGGGCATGACCAGCCCGGCGGGCGCCGTCCCGGACGACCACCGCGTGACCGGCACGGTGGCGGACGACGTCCGGGTGCCGGTCCGGCACCACATCACGCTCCTCACGGGGGACCGCGTCACCGTCGACACCACGGGACGCGTCACCGCCTTCGACCCCGCAAAGGGCCGTGAGCGGATACCCGTGCACACCTCCCGGCGCGACGGGCACACGCTCGTCGTCCCCGCCGACGCCCAGCGCCTGATCGCCGACGGCACGCTCGACCAGCGTCTGTTCGACATCACCGAGCTGAGCAAGAAGGCCAACCGCACCGCCCAGAAGCAGGGCCTGAAGGTCATCGTCAGCTACAAGGGCGCCGCCGCGGGCGCCAAGGCCGACGTGCGCGAGGCGGGCGGCACCGAGCTCCGCCGCTCCCTGAAGACCCTCAACGCCGACGCGGTGCTCACGCCCAAGCGGGACGCGGGCAAGCTGTGGCAGGCCCTGACGGCCGAGCGGGACGGGGCGCGCACCACCGCCGCCGGCATCAGCCGCGTCTGGCTGGACGGCGTGCGCAGCGCCAACCTCGACAAGAGCGTCAAGCAGATCGGCGCGCCCACGGCCTGGGACGCCGGGTACGACGGCAAGGGCGTCAAGATCGCCGTCCTGGACACCGGCGTCGACGCCACCCACCCCGACCTCAAGGACCAGGTCGTCGCCGCCGAGGACTTCACGCCCTCGCCCGACACCAAGGACCGCGTCGGCCACGGCACCCACGTCGCCTCCACCGCGGCGGGCACGGGCGCCAAGAACGGCGCCTACAAGGGCGTCGCGCCCGGCGCCAAGATCCTCAACGGCAAGGTGCTCGGCGACACCGGCTCCGGTGACGACTCCGGGATCATCGCGGGCATCGACTGGGCCGCCGCCCAGGGCGCCGACGTCGTCAACCTGAGCCTCGGCGGCCTCGACACCCCCGGTGTCGACCCGCTGGAGGCCCAGATAGACAAGGTCTCCGCCGAGAAGGGCATCCTCTTCGCCGTCTCCGCGGGCAACTCGGGGTCGCCGGGCTCCGTCGGCTCGCCCGGCAGCGCGGACGCCGCCCTGACCGTCGGCGCCGTCGACGACGCCGACAAGCTCGCCCGGTTCTCCAGCCGGGGCCCGCGCGTCGGCGACGGCGCGATCAAGCCCGACGTGACCGCGCCCGGCGTCGACATCACCGCGGCCGCCGCCCCCGGCAGCGAGATCGAGAAGGAGGTCGGCCAGAACCCCGAGGGCTATCTGACGATCTCCGGTACGTCGATGGCCGCCCCGCACGTCGCGGGCGCCGCCGCCCTGCTCAAGCAGCAGCACCCGGACTGGAAGCAGCCCGAGCTGAAGGGCGCGCTCGCCGCCTCCACGAAGCCCGGCAAGTACACCGCCTTCCAGCAGGGCTCCGGGCGCGTCGCCGTGGACCGGGCCATCAAGCAGACGGTCGTCGCGGACCCGGTCTCCATCAGCTTCGGCACCCAGCTGTGGCCGCACACCGACGACAAGCCCGTCACCAAGAAGCTCACCTACCGCAACCTCGGCAAGGAGGAGGTCACCCTCGACCTCACCGCCGAGACTCTCGACCCCCAGGGCAAGCCCGCCCCCGACGGCTTCTTCACCCTCGGCGCGAAGAAGGTGACCGTCCCCGCGGGCGGCACCGCCTCCGTCGACGTGACGGCCGACACCCGGCTCGGCTCCACCGTGGACGGCGCCTACTCCGCGTACATCGTGGCGAACGGCGGCGGCCAGAGCGTCCGCACCGCCGCCGCCGTCGACCGCGAGGTCGAGTCGTACGACCTGACGGTCGAGCACATCGGCCGCGACGGGAAGCCCGCGCCGTACACCAACACCACGATCGGCGGCCTGGCCGGCCTCGGCAAGGGCCTGTGGCTGCCGGTGCACGACCCGTCGGGAACCGCGAAGCTGCGGGTGCCCAAGGGCACGTACGCCCTGGACGCCGCTGTCTTCGTCGACCCCGTCGACAGCACCAAGGGCATCGACTGGGTGGTGCAGCCGAAGCTGACCGTCGACAAGGCGGCCAAGGTCACGGTGGACGCGCGCACCGCCAAGCCGGTCGACATCAGCGTGCCGTCGTCCGCCGCCAGGGCGGAGTTCGCCTCGCCCTCGTACGGGATCACCGTCGGCGACTACTCGTCCTCCTCGGGCTGGCTCCTCGACACCTACGACGGGTTCCGCAGCGCGCACCTCGGCCCGCAGTTCACCGGCGGCACGCTCTTCCAGCAGTGGGACGGGCACTGGTCCCGGGGTGAGAAGGCGCAGTACGACACCGTCTCCGGCGGCCCCGTCAAGCAGCTCGCGACCGGTTACACCAAGGACTACCGCGAAGCCGACTTCGCCACGGTGAAGGCGGGCCTCGGGGCGTCCTCCAGCGGCAAGAAGGGCGCGGTCGCGGCGTTCGGCGAGCTGCCCCAGGGCATCGGCGGCAGCGCGATCAGCATCCCGCAGAAGACACCGAGCACCCGCACCCTCTACCTGTCCACGCTCGACAAGGTCACCTGGGGCCTGGAGTTCGAGCAGCAGGGCGGGGTGGACCCGGACGGCTGGCCGGTCGTCGACGCCTTCTACACCCTGGGCAAGCCGCAGGCGTTCACCGGCGGCAAGACGTACACGAAGACGTTCAACACCGCCGTCTTCGGGCCGCGCGTCGGCGGCAGCTACGGCGTCTCCCGCGAGGGCGACAAGATCACCGGCTCCCTGCCGCTGTTCGCCGACGGCAAGACCCACGCGGGCGGCTCCACATACAGCTCGGTGAAGACGACCCTGACGCGGAACGGCGACCTGGTCGGCGAGAACGACGACCCGCTGACCGGCGAGAAGAGCTTCAAGGTCCCGGCCGGCGACGCCGAGTACAAGCTGTCGACGTCGGTGCGGCGCGGGGTCGCGGTGTCCGCCGCCTCCACGCGGGTCGACGCCAGCTGGACCTTCCGCTCGAAGCGGGCGACCGCCGTCACCGAGCTGCCGGTCTCCGGCGTGCGCTTCAACGCGGCCGTCGGCCTCGACAGCCGGGCCCCCGCGGGCGCCAAGCAGTCGGTGCCGGTGACGGTTCAGGGCGCCGCGGCCGGTGACCAGCTCAAGTCGCTGTACACGTACGTCAGCTACGACTACGGGCAGACGTGGGAGCAGGTGAAGGTCAAGAACGGCAAGATCGAGGTCAAGAACCCCGAGCAGGGCAAGGGGATCTCGTTCCACGCCAAGATCACGGACAAGAAGGGCAACAAGTCCACGGTCTCGATCTACAACGCGTACTACGGGAAGTGACCCGCCCCCCGGGTGCCGGGACCTTCCTGAGTACCGGAGTACTCCTGGGCCCCGGGAAGTGATCTTCCCGGGGACCCGCTCCTGAGCCCGAGCCGGTACGCAGGCCGGGCACCGGGCAGCACGCCGCGCGGCGCCGGACGGACTCGGCGCCGCGCGGTCGGATGCGGGCCGCTAGCGGTGCGCCGGGCGTTCGACACCCCAGCTGGACAGCAGCGCGAGCCCTTCCGCCGACGGCGACGCCGGTTCCGCGTGGTACGTCACCAGGGACTGGTCGTGGTCGTCGGGCAGGCGCAGCACCTCGAACGACAGGGTCAGCTCGCCCACCACGGGGTGCCGCAGCCGCTTCACGCCGTGGCTCTTCTCCTTCACGTCGTGGGTGGCCCACAGGCCCCGGAACTCCGGGCTCTTCACGGAGAGCTCGCCGACCAGGGCGGAGAGCCTCGGGTCGTCGGGGTAGCAGCCCGCCTCCATGCGCAGGAAGCTGACGATGTCCGACGCCTTCTGCTCCCACGTCTCGTGGAACAGCTCGCGCATCGACGCGTTCAGGAACGTGAGCCGCGCCCAGTTCCGCTCCTCGCGCGGCAGCTCCCCCCAGTCGCCGAAGAGCGCCGCCGCCATCCTGTTCCAGCCGAGGATCTCCGAGCGGCGGCCGAGGAGGTAGGCGGGCACGCCCTCCATCGCGTCCATCAGATGCTGCAACTCGGGCCGCAGGTGCTGGGCGCGGGTGGCCTTCTTCTTCTTGTGCGCGGTCGGCTTCGCCAGGTGCGTGAGGTGCGCGTGCTCGGCCTCGCTCAGGCGCAGGGCCCGCGCGATGGAGTCGAGGACCTCGCCCGACACGTTGCGGCCGTTGCCCTGTTCCAGGCGGGTGTAGTACGCCACCGACACCCCGGCGAGCTGCGCCAGCTCCTCGCGTCGCAGGCCCGGGACGCGCCGGTGCCTGCCGTAGCTCGGCAGGCCCACGTCGTGGGGCTGGAGGCGGGCCCTGCGGGTGCGCAGGAACTCGCTCAGCTCGGCGCGCGGGTCTAGGGTCTCCGGCTGCTCCTGCCGCTGCCCGTGTCCCTGCCGCTGCTCCTGCCAATGCCCTTGCTCCAACCCCTGCCGCTGCGGGGCGGTGGCGGGAGTCTCGGCGGGATGGCCCGCGGGCGCGTTCTCGTCCATACGTCCAGTATCCGGCCTCCTCCGGGCACCGGCCTGTCCCTGGCAGTAGTAGGCAGAGCAGTGGTACGCACAGCCGTGCCACGCCCCCCGTACGTAGGCACGATGGAGTGCTGGGTGACTGTTTGCCCAGGTGACAGCCTCGAAGTCATGACCGCACAGACTCTGAACGTACCTGCCTACGCTGCCGCGTCCGCCAAGGCGCCGCTGGAGCGCACGACCATCGAGCGGCGGCCCGTCGGCCCGTCCGACGTCCTCATAGACGTCAAGTACGCCGGTATCTGCCACTCCGACATCCACCAGGCCCGCGACGGCTGGGGCGAGGGCATCTTCCCGATGGTGCCGGGCCACGAGATCGCCGGTGTGGTCGCGGAGGTCGGCGCCGACGTCACCAAGTACAAGGTCGGTGACCGCGTCGGCGTCGGCTGCATGGTCGACTCCTGCCGCGCGTGCGCGAACTGCCTGGCCGGACAGGAGCAGTACTGCGACAAGGGCAACATCCAGACGTACAACGCCCTCGACAAGAACGGTGAGCCCACCCTCGGCGGCTACTCCGCGAAGATCGTCGTCGACGAGGCCTTCACGCTGCGCATCCCCGACGGCCTCTCCCTGGACGTGGCCGCGCCGCTGCTCTGCGCGGGCATCACCACGTACTCGCCGCTCGCCCACTGGAACGCGGGCCCCGGCAAGAAGGTGGCCGTCGTCGGGCTCGGCGGCCTCGGCCACATGGCCGTCAAGATCGCGCACGCCATGGGGGCCGAGGTGACCGTCCTGTCGCAGTCCCTGCGCAAGAAGGACGACGGCCTGCGCCTCGGCGCCGACCACTACTACGCGACCAGCGACGACAGCACCTTCGAGCAGCTCGCGGGCTCCTTCGACCTGATCGTCTCCACGGTCTCCGCGCCGCTGCCGTTCGACCGGTACCTGGGCCTGCTCAAGACGGACGGCGCCCTGGTGAACGTCGGCGCCCCCGAGGAGCCCGTCTCGCTGAACCTCTTCCCCCTGATGCTCCAGCGCAGGACCCTCGCGGGCTCCGCCATCGGCGGCATCGGGGAGACCCAGGAGATGCTGGACTTCTGTGCCGAGCACGGCCTCGGCGCCGAGATCGAGCTGATTCCGGCCGAGCGGATCAACGAGGCGTACGAGCGGGTGCTCGCCAGCGATGTGCGGTACCGCTTCGTGATCGACGCGTCGACGATCTGACGCCGCCGGTCCGGCGGACGGCTGCGGCGGCCGGAATTCGTCTGCGACCACGGGCCTAGGGCACGGAGCGCAGCGGGCACCGACCCGCCGACCGATGTCCGGGCCGGGGGCGCGGACCTACCGTGGTCGATGTCAGGCAGTGACTACGAGGAGGTCCGCACGATGACCATCGAGTTGAACCACACGATTGTCGCGGCCGAGGACAAGAAGGCCTCGGCGCAGTTCCTCGCCGACATCCTTGGTCTCGAAGTCGGCCCGCAGTACGGTCCGTTCATCCCGGTGACCATCCCCAACGGCGTCACGCTCGACTACTACGAGGGCGACGGCGAGCCGTTCGTGGCGCAGCACTACGCCTTCCTGGTCTCCGACGCGGAGTTCGACGCGATCTTCGGGCGCATCAAGGACCGCGGTCTCACATACTGGGCCGACCCGTACCACAAGCTGGAGAACCAGATCAACACGAACGACGGCGGCCGGGGCGTGTACTGGGACGACCCGAACGGCCACAAGCTGGAGATCCTCACCAAGCCGTACGGGTCGGGGGAGTAGGGGCGGGACCTCCGGGGGGAGGGGAGGGGGAGGGGGCGAGCCGAGGCGCCTCCTCCCTTATCCGTAGAGGTGCCCCTCCCTCATCCGTATGGAGGTACCCCCGCGCCGGGCCTCCCGGCTGCCGACCGCCTCTCCGCTTCCGGGACCACGTGTGAATCCGTTGCGCCCGGGAACGGGCGCAACAGGGAATCGTCGCCTTGCCGCTCCCCAGGGGGCGGCTTAATTTTGCGGCGGCACAGCTTTCTCCCGGTCGTCAGGAGGGGACAGGGTTCATGGCGAGAGGCTCTCCACGCGGAACGGCCCGGCGCCCCGGCGGGCAGGAGCAGGACGCGGTGCCCAAGGGCCGCTCCGCGGCGACCGACCGCATGGCGCGCACGCTCCTGCGCCGCCGCAAGAAGTCGCTGAGCCCCGAGGACGTCACGGTCTCCGACCAGCCGATGGTGCGGCGCGCGGTGTCGGCCGCCGCGCTCGGCAACACCATGGAGTGGTTCGACTTCGGCGTCTACGCCTATCTGGCGGGCACGCTCGGCAAGGTCTTCTTCCCGTCGAGCTCGCCCGGCGCCCAGGTCGTCTCCACCTTCGCCACCTTCGCCGCCGCCTTCGTCGTACGACCCCTCGGCGGGCTCGTCTTCGGGCCGCTCGGCGACCGCATCGGCCGGCAGCGCGTACTCGCCGCGACCATGATCATGATGGCGGCCAGCACCTTCGCGGTCGGCTTCCTGCCGTCGTACGCCTCGATCGGCTTCGCCGCCCCGCTGCTGCTCCTGCTGTGCCGCCTCGTCCAGGGCTTCTCCACCGGCGGCGAGTACGCGGGCGCCACCACCTACATCGCCGAGTACGCGCCCGACCAGCGGCGCGGATTCCTCGGCAGCTGGCTCGACTTCGGCACCTTCGTGGGCTACTCCCTCGGCTCGGGCCTGGTCACCGTCCTGACGCTGACGCTCGGCTCGGACGGCCTGGAGAGCTGGGGCTGGCGCATCCCGTTCTTCATCGCGGGCCCCCTCGGCATCATCGGCCTCTACATGCGCCTGAAGCTGGAGGAGACCCCCGCCTTCAAGCAGGAGGTCGCCTCCGCGGCGGAGGCCTCTTCCGCGGCGGCCTCTTCCGCGGCGGCCGGGCGGGGGGACGGCGGCGAGCGGGGCGGCGGTGAGCAGGGCGGCAACAAGCAGGGCGGCGACGAGCAGGGCGGCGACCCCGTGGAGGAGGCCCGCCAGTCCGGCAAGGGCCGCCTCAAGGAGATCTTCACCCGGCACTGGCAGGCGGTCCTCATCTGCATGGGCCTGGTGCTGCTCTACAACGTCACCAACTACATGGTCACGTCGTACCTGCCGACGTTCATGACGGTGACCCTCGGCGAGAGCGACACCACGGCGCAGCTCCTCGTGCTCGGCACCATGCTGCTCGTCGCGCTCGCCATCACCACCGTGGGCCGCGGCTCCGACCGGTGGGGCAGGCGCCCGATGTTCATGGGCGGCAGCATCGCCATGATCATCCTGGCGGTGCCCGCGTTCCTCCTTATCCGGGAGGGCGGCATCCTCTTCCCCGCGTTCGGCTGTGTGATCCTCGGGCTGCTCCTGGTGTGCTTCGCCGGTACGGCGGCGGCCACCCTGCCCGCGCTGTTCCCGACCCGGCTGCGGTACGGCGCGCTGTCGATCGCCTTCAACATCTCCGTGTCCCTGTTCGGAGGCACCACCCCGCTGTTCGCCTCGTTCCTGGTCGAGCAGACCGGCAACACCCTCATCCCCGGCTACTACCTGGTGGTGGCCGGAGTGATCGGTCTGGTGTCGACGTTCTTCCTGCACGAGACGGCGGGACAGCCGCTGCGCGGCTCGGGCCCGATGGTCGAGACGGAGGACGAGGCCCGCGAGGTGGTCGCCCGCAGCCGCGTCGAGGAGGGCCGGCACGCCCGGGACCTCTGGCTGCGGCTGTGGCATCCCCGCGGGGGCGGCGGGAAGGCGTCGAAGTCCGGCAGGCGGTCCGGTGAACGGGAACGCGAACGGGACGAGTGACCTGCTTCCCGCCCTGCCCTCAGGAGCCGGCCAGGAACCCGAGGACCAGGGGTGTGGCGACGTCCGCGAACTCCTCGAAGTAGGCGTGCCGGGCGCCGGGCAGGAGCTGTGTCCTGGCGGCCGGTACGCGGCCCGCGATGAGGGCGGCGTTCGCGGTCGGGTTGAAGGTGTCGTCGCCGCCGTGCACGACGAGCGTCGGCGCCTCGATCCGCGTGAGCGCGTCCCACGCGTCGTGCCGGGCGCTGGCGCGCAGATGGCGGCGGCGGGCGTGCGCGGGCATGCCGGGGTCGCCGAGGGTGGTGAACTCCGTCTGTCCCGCGGCTTCCCGTGCGGCGATCCACGCGGGCGTGTACATCAGCTCCAGGAGCACGCGCCGGGCCGCGGCCGGGTCGGCCTGCGCGAGCGCCCGCCGCACCTTTGGCCCGCGCTCGACGCCGTGCGGCGCCCCCGGCGACGTACAGCCGAGCACGAGCCGCCCGACCCGGTCCGGGTGGTCGGCGGCGAGCCACTGCGCGACCCGGCCGCCCATCGAGGTCCCGTACACGTGCGCACGCCCGATCCCGGCGTCGTCGAGGACGGCCAGCACGTCGGCGGCGAACCCGCGGGTGCTGTAGGTGTCGGTGTCGGGCCTCTCGCTCTCGCCGGTCCCGCGCCAGTCGACGGTGACGGTCGTGTACGCGGCGGCGAAGTCCGCGACCACGGGGTCCCACCACCGCCGGCTGTTGGACTGCCCGCTGAGCAGCACCAGGGGTTCACCGGTGCCGCGCAGCTCGTAGTGCAGGGCGGTGCCGTCGGGGGCGTACGCGTGCGGCATGGCTGGGTGGGCGTCCTGGTTCCGGTCCGGGTGCGGGGCGGCGGGGTGCGGCGGCGGGGTGCGGCGGCGAGGTGCGGCGGCAGCGCGCTCAGGCGCCGTCGGCGGCCTTGGCGACGCCGATCGGGCAGCTCACGCCGGTGCCTCCGATGCCGCAGTAGCCGCCCGGGTTCTTGTCCAGGTACTGCTGGTGGTGGGCCTCGGCGGGCCAGAACGTGCGGCCCTCGGCGGGCAGCAGCGCCGTGGTGATCGTGCCGTGGCCGGAGGCGGTCAGGACCTGCTGGTAGGCGTCGCGGGACGCGACGGCCGCGGCTTCCTGGGCGGGGGAGTGGGTGTAGATCGCGGAGCGGTACTGCGTGCCCACGTCGTTGCCCTGGCGGAAGCCCTGGGTCGGGTCGTGCGACTCCCAGAAGAGCTTGAGCAGCTCGGCGTAGGTGACCTTCGCCGGGTCGAAGACGACGCGGACGGCCTCCGCGTGGCCGGTGAGGCCGGAGCAGACCTCTTCGTAGGCGGGGTTCTCGGTGTATCCGCCCTGGTAGCCGACGAGGGTCGTCCAGACGCCGTCCGTCTGCCAGAACTTGCGCTCGGCTCCCCAGAAGCAGCCGAGCGCGAAGTCGGCCACCTCCAGGCCCTCGGGGTAGGGGCCGACCAGCGGGTTGCCGAGGACGGTGTGCGCCGAGGGCACCTCGAACTCGGGCGTCGCGCGGCCCTTCAGGGCCTCCTCGGGCGTGGGGAGCACGGGCGTGCGGCCGAAGATCATGTGCTTCTCTCCTCGTGGCGGGGCGTGGGGCGCGGCAGGGCTGCCCGTAGGGGGAACGACGGGGCGGCCGGGGACATTCCTGCCGGTCACGCGGGGCGCCCGGTGTTGTTCGGCGGGGGCTGGGGCTGGAGCTGGCGCTGGGGTCGAGGCTGGGGTCGGGGCGGCTCCGGGTCGGCTCAGTGGGGGAGCGTGGCCGGGCTGCCGCCGTTGGCCTCGTACCCCGCGACGGCCAGGGCGCGGTAGACCGCGTAGTCCGCCGCCGGGTCGCCCGACACGGTCCACGGCAGCGCGCCCACGTGGCCGTCGACGTGCACGAGCTGGTGCATCGCCTCGCCCCAGCGCTCGCAGCGGACCAGGAAGAACACCAGGAGATGGCGGACGTGCGCCAGCATCGGGTCGCCCGCGCGGGCCGTGTGCACCGCGAACTGGGCGCCCTCGATCGCCTTCGTCACGACCTCGCTCTCGTAGAACCCGCGGACCAGATTGACCTCCGGCAGGTGCTCGTACACCGCGAACAGCGGGAGCGCGGCGAGCAGCGAGCCCTGCGGGGCGCGCGTCGCCGCGGCCTCCGCGAAGGAGTACGCCTCCTCGCGGGTGCCGTGCCACTTCTCGCACCAGTAGTGCAGCGCCGCCAGATGCGCCCCCATGTGCGCCGGGGCGCGGTCCAGGATCTTCAGCCACAGCTGCTCGAACTCCGCGCGCGGGTACGCGAGGCCACGCGCGATGGACAGTTCCACGATGTACGGGATCGGGTCGCCGGGGGAGAGCAGGGCCGCCTGCCCGCAGGCCTCCTTGGCCTCCTCCAGGATGATCCGGAACTCGTCCGTCCCCGGGGTCGCGGTGCGCCAGGCCTGCTGCACCAGGAACTCCGCGTGCACCGCGGCGCCGCCCGCGTCCTTCGGGTTCTCCGCCCGCCACACCCGCAGCCACTGCCCGCCGGGGGCGTCGCTGACCCCGCCGGGCCGCTGCGCGAGCTCCAGGGAGGCGGCGCCCGCGAAGGCCTGCACGCGCTGCCAGCGCTGCTCGCCGTGCACCTCCGTGCCCGCGAGGAGCTGGGACGCGGCCCGCCAGTCCTGCGTACGCTGCACCAGGTCCAGGACCTCCAGGAGGTCGGCGTCGGGGCCCGGCATGCGGATGTCGAGCTCCTCCTGGCGCGCGAAGCCGTAGTTCGCCGGGTCCGCCGCGTCCGGGGAGCTCGGGTGCACCTGACGGATGCCGCCGCGTCTGCGCAGCAGATACGGCCCGAGGACCGCCCCGATCATGACCAGGGCCATCAGGACCCAGAGAATCTCCATACGGACAAGCGAACCAGAAGCCGGTGACAATTGGCCAACCTGGCCGTGCCCCCCGGCCGAACCGCCCGGGGCCCGGCTGCGGCCCGCCCGGCCCGGACGCCCCGCGGCGCCGCGTCGCATTACGCTCAGGCCGCATGAGTGACTCGCACAGCAGCCAGAGCTTCGAGACCGTCGCCATTCACGCGGGCAACACCGCCGACCCGCTGACCGGCGCCGTCGTCCCGCCCATCTACCAGGTGTCCACGTACAAGCAGGACGGAGTCGGCGGCCTGCGCGGCGGCTACGAGTACAGCCGCAGCGCCAACCCGACGCGCACCGCCCTGGAGGAGAACCTCGCGGCCCTCGAAGGCGGCCGCCGCGGTCTCGCCTTCGCCTCCGGGCTCGCCGCCGAGGACTGCCTGCTGCGTACGCTGCTCGGGCCCGGTGACCACGTGGTCATCCCCAACGACGCGTACGGCGGCACGTTCCGTCTGTTCGCCAAGGTCGTCTCGCGGTGGGGCGTGGAGTGGTCCGTCGCCGACACCTCCGACCCGGCCGCGGTGCGCGCCGCGATCACGCCGCGCACCAAGGCGGTGTGGGTGGAGACCCCCTCCAACCCGCTCCTCGGCATCACCGACATCGAGGCCACGGCCCAGATCGCCCGCGAGGCCGGGGCGAAGCTCGTCGTCGACAACACCTTCGCGAGCCCCTACCTCCAGCAGCCGCTCGCCCTCGGCGCCGACGTGGTCGTGCACTCCATGACGAAGTACATGGGCGGGCACTCCGACGTCGTCGGCGGCGCGCTCGTCGTCAACGACGACGCGCTCGGCGAGGAGCTGGCCTTCCACCAGAACGCGATGGGCGCCGTGGCGGGGCCCTTCGACTCCTGGCTGGTCCTGCGGGGCATCAAGACCCTCGCCGTGCGCATGGACCGGCACAGCGAGAACGCCGAGCGCGTCGTGGACGCGCTCACGCGGCACGCGCGCGTGACGAAGGTCCTCTACCCCGGGCTCGACTCGCACCCCGGCCACGAGATCGCGGCCAAGCAGATGAAGGCGTTCGGCGGCATGGTGTCCTTCCAGGTCGAGGGCGGCGAGGAAGCGGCCGTCGAGGTCTGCGACCGGGCCCGCCTGTTCACCCTCGGCGAGTCGCTCGGGGGCGTGGAGTCCCTCATCGAGCACCCGGGCCGGATGACGCACGCCTCCACCGCGGGCTCCGCCCTGGAGGTCCCCGCCGACCTGGTGCGCCTCTCCGTAGGCATCGAGAACGCCGACGACCTGCTCGCGGACCTGAAGCAGGCACTCGGCGAGTAACGCTGCGAGTACGCCCCGTTCTCGGCCGCTACCAGCGTGTGAGCGGTGGCGTGGTCCGGGACGGGGGCTCCGTCCACGGCTGGGCGTCCGCCGCCCAGACGGCGAAGGCGAGGACGGCGGCGAGCAGCAGCAGCCAGCCGAGGCGCCGCAGCACGGTGCGCCGCCGCAGCAGGACCGCGCCCCGGCGCACGGCGTCGGTGTGCAGGTCGTGCGGTACGGGCGCGGGCCCGCCGGCGTCGAGCAGCCGCCGCACGGCGGCCTCGCGGCGCTCCTGCTGGCTCATGACGGGGCCGCCTTCCCGAGCGCGGTGGGCGCCGCCGGGGGCTGCGCGGGGGAGGGTGCGGGCCCGCGCGGCGGACGCAGCACCGCGGCGACGGCCCGCGCGGAGAGCGCCCTGACCCGCTCGACGGGCAGCCCGAGCAGCGCCGCCGCCTGTTCCTCGGCCACGCCCTCGTACAGCCTGAGGACGAGTACGAGCCGCTCCTGCGGGGAGAGCCGGGCGAGCGGGCCCTCGTGCGCCCGGGGCCGCCGCCAGGCACTCCTGGCGAAACGGACGACCAGGGCGGTACGGGTACGGTCGTAGGGGTCCTCGCCGCGGAGCCGGTCCCAGGAGGCGTAGGTGGTGGCGAGCGCCCCGGTGAGCAGCGCCCGCGCGCGCGGGTCGGCACCGGGCCGCTCGCCGGTGAGCAGCGTGGCGGCATGCAGAAGACGGCCTGCCGCGCCCGCGACGAACGCTTCGAACTCCCGGGCACGGCGGGCCTGTTGGACGGCCTGCCGCTCTCGCACCGCGCCTCCCGCCGTGTTCGGATATCGGGGGGACCCGGTTTTATCTGAGGCCAGGCATGGCGCCCAGGTCAAGAGCCCTGCGCGAGCGGACTGGTCCGCTCGGGGCCCGGCCGCGGCAGTCGGCGAACCGCGGCCGGTGGCTCAGGAGTCGGCCGGAGCGACAGCGTCCGGTAGTGCCTGGGACGACTGCCGCGCCGAGAGCGCGGTGTTGAAACGGGTGAGCAGGGTCGTGAAGCTCTCCCGTTCCTCGGGAGCCCAGTCCTGCGTGAGCTCCGCCATCAGTTCACGCCGCGAGGAGCGGACCTCGTCCAGGCGGGCCTGCCCGCGCGGCGACAGCTGGAGGACGACCGCGCGGCCGTCCTCGGGGTGCGATGTGCGCTTGACCAGGCCGGTGTCGACCAGCGGAGCGACCTGGCGGGTCACCGTCGAGGAGTCGATGCCCATGCTGGCCGCTAGCGCCTTGACGCCCATGGGCCCTTCCTTGTCAAGGCGGTTGAGCAGCAGGTACGCGGCGCGATCCATGGAGTTGCGGACTTGTCCGACGCCGCCGAGACGGGTCTGCTCCGCGCGCCGCGCGAACACCGCAACCTGGTGCTGCAGCGTGTCGAGGAGGCCGGGATCGCTGGCGGTCGTCATGTCCGGAGTTGTGGGCATGGCCGGGGGCTCACTTCATGTGAAGAGTGGTGGATTGGGGGACAGAGTACGCGGCCCCGGCGCTACCCGTACCGGCGCTGCGCAAACCCGTCTCGCGGCTTGGTCACACGGAGAGGACCGTGGCGTGAACTGCGAGACTGCGGTCATGAGCTACCGCACCACTCGCTCCTTTCCGCCGGTGACGCTCGACGACGTGCGCGGCGCGCAGAAGATGCTCGTCGGCGTCTCCCGGGTCACCGCCATGGAAGGCAGCCGGCACCTGTCGCGGCTCGTCGGCGCCCCGGTGCACCTGAAGTGCGAGAACCTCCAGCGGACCGGCTCCTTCAAGCTGCGCGGCGCCTATGTGCGGATCGCCGGTCTGCTGCCAGAGGAGCGCGCCGCGGGCGTCGTCGCGGCCAGCGCGGGCAACCACGCGCAGGGCGTGGCCCTCGCCTCGTCGCTGCTCGGCGTGCGCTCGACGGTGTTCATGCCGGTCGGCGCCCCGCTGCCGAAGGTCGCGGCGACCCGGGACTACGGCGCGGAGGTCCGGCTGCGCGGGCAGGTCGTCGACGAGACGCTGGCCGCGGCGCAGGACCACGCCCGGGAGACCGGCGCCGTCTTCATCCACCCCTTCGACCACCCGGACGTCGTGGCCGGGCAGGGCACCGTGGGCCTGGAGATCCTGGAACAGTGCCCGGAGCTGCGCACCCTCGTCGTCGGCGTGGGCGGCGGCGGGCTCGCGGCGGGCATCGCCGTCGCCGTCAAGACGGTCCGTCCCGACGTGCGGCTCGTCGGCGTGCAGGCCGCGGGCTCCGCCGCGTACCCGCCCTCGCTGGCCGCGGGGCGGCCGGTGTCCGTCGACAACCCGGTGACGATGGCGGACGGGATCAAGGTGGGGCGCCCCGGGGACGTGCCGTTCCGCATCGTCGAGGAACTCGTGGACGAGATCGTCACGGTCTCCGAGGACGAGCTGTCCAGCGCCCTGCTGCTCTGCCTGGAGCGGGCGAAGCTCGTCGTCGAACCCGCGGGCGCGAGCCCGGTCGCCGCGCTCCTGAGCAACCCGGGTGCCTTCGCGGGCGGGCCCGTCGTCGCCCTGCTCTCCGGCGGCAACGTGGACCCGCTCCTGATGCAGCGCACCCTGCGCCACGGCATGGCGGCGGCGGGCCGCTACCTGTCGCTGCGGCTGCGCCTGACGGACCGGCCGGGCGCCCTCGCGACCCTGCTCGGCGTGTTGTCGGAGGTGGACGCCAACGTCCTCGACGTACGCCATGTACGCACCGACCCGCGGCTCGGCCTCACCGAGGCGGAGGTGGAGCTCCAGCTGGAGACGAAGGGACCGGAACACTGCGCCGAGGTGGGCGGGGCGTTGCGGGAGGCGGGGTATCTGGTCATCGGCTGAGGGGGCCTTCGCGGGCGGAGCGCCGGGGGCGGCGGGCTGGAGGTGATGTCCCGGGGGCGGCGTGCCGGAGGCGATGTCCCGGGGGCGTGCGGGGGTGACGCGCGCGCCGTGCGTGGATGCGTGTGCACCGAGGGGGTCCGCGGACTTCGCCGTTTCCGTTGAAGAGACGCGATGTATCGCGTTAGTGTCTTGGGTGTCGGGAAAATGGTTGGGCAGGCAGAACCCGACAAAACTAAACTTTTCGCTAGGTAGCCCCCGTACGGCCGGACAGCTGGGTACGGCCGTCGCCGGCTCGCAAGGTTCCACCCACACCATGGGAGACCCACATGCCAGGCGCCATCTATGCCGAAGGTCTGGTGAAGACCTTCGGTGACGTAAGGGCTCTGGACGGCGTCGATCTCGACGTCCCGGAAGGCACCGTCCTCGGCCTCCTCGGACCGAACGGCGCCGGAAAGACCACCGCGGTCCGCTGTCTGACGACACTCCTCACGCCCGACAGCGGCAAGGCGACCGTCGCCGGGATCGACGTCCTGAAACATCCGAACGAGGTCCGGCGCTCCATCGGCCTCTCCGGCCAGTTCGCCGCCGTGGACGAGTATCTGACCGGCCGTGAGAACCTCCAGATGGTCGGCCAGCTCTACCAGATGAAGGCCAAGGAGGCCAAGGAGCGGGCCGGTGAGCTGCTGGACCGGTTCAACCTCGCCGACGCCGCCGACCGCCCCTCCAAGACCTACTCCGGCGGTATGCGCCGCCGCCTCGACCTCGCCGCCGCCCTCGTCGTGTCGCCGCCCGTGATGTTCATGGACGAGCCGACCACCGGCCTCGACCCGCGCAACCGCCAGGGCCTGTGGGAGGTCATCCAGGAACTCGTCGCGGGCGGTACGACGCTGCTCCTGACCACGCAGTATCTGGAGGAGGCCGACCACCTGGCGCACGACATCTGCGTCGTCGACCACGGCCGCGTCATCGCCCGCGGCACCTCCGACCAGCTCAAGGCCCGGACCGGCGGCGAGCGCGTCGAGGTCGTGGTGCACGACCGCGGGCACATCGCCACCGCCTCCGAGGTCCTGCGCGGCTTCGGCAAGGGCGAGGTCGCCGTCGCCGAGCACACCCGCAAGATGACCGTCCCCGTCACCGGCGGCGCCAAGCTGCTCGCCGAGGTCATCCGCGAGCTGGACGCCCGCGGCATCGAGATCGACGACATCGGACTGCGCCGCCCCACCCTCGACGACGTCTTCATCTCCCTCACCGGGCACGCCGCCGAACTCCCGGACGCGGGCGCGGACGCCGAAGCCGAAGCCGGGGCCGATGCGGGTCCCCACGCCGACGCGGGTCCCCACGCCGGGCCGGGCTCCGGGGCCGACACCGGGTCGCAGCGCAAGAAGGAGGCCGACAAGTGAGCACGAGCACCGCCACCGACGCCGCCGTCAAGGCGGGGCCCAGGCCCGCCGGCGGCATCCGCCAGTCCGTGAGGGACTCCCTGGTCGTCGCCAAGCGGAACTTGATCCGCATGGTCCGGATTCCCGAAGTGGTCCTGTTCGGACTCATCCAGCCCGTGATGTTCGTGATCCTCTTCACGTACGTCTTCGGCGGGTCCATCCAGGTCGGCGGCTCGCTCTCGTCGCAGGACTACCGCAACTTCCTGATGGCGGGCATCTTCGCGCAGACCGTCACGTTCGCCACGGCGGGCGCGGGCGCGGGCATCGCCGACGACATGCACAAGGGCCTCATCGACCGGTTCCGTTCGCTGCCCATGGCGCGCGGCGCCGTCCTCACCGGCCGCACCATCGCCGACCTGGCGCAGACCGCGCTGACCCTGGTGGTGCTCGCGGGCGTCGCCCTGCTCCTCGGCTGGCGCACGCACGAGAACTTCGGCAAGATCCTCGCGGGCTTCGGCCTGCTGCTCCTGCTCGGGTACGCCTTCTCGTGGATCGGCGCCCTGATCGGCCTGTCGGTCCGCACACCGGAGGCCGCGACCTCCGGCGGACTGATCTGGCTGTTCCCCCTCACGTTCATCTCGAACGCCTTCGTGGACTCCAACAAACTGCCGACGTTCTTCCGGCACATCGCCGAGTGGAACCCGTTCAGCACCACGGTCCAGGCCTGCCGCGAGCTGTTCGGCAACCTCCCGCCCGGCTTCAAGACCCCGGACGCCTGGCCCATGCAGCATCCGGTGCTCGCCTCGGTGCTCTGGTCCGTGCTGATCCTGCTGGTCTTCCGGACCTTGGCGGTGCGCAAGTACCGCTCGGCCGCGGCCTGACCCGGGCGCGGGAAGTCACGGCCCGCTCCCGGCGCGGGGAGCCACCGGGCGCCTGGCGCTCACCGGTGTCCCACGCGTCACCGGCACCCGGCCACCGCGGCCGGACGGCCCCCGCCCGCCCGGGTTCCCCGCCGCCCGGTGAGCCCCGCCTGCCAGGCGACCCGTGCCGCCTGTAGCCGGCCCCGGATGCCGAGCTTGCCGCAGATGCTGCCCAGATGGTCCTTGGCGGTGTCGGAGCTGATGGTGAGGGCGGCGGCGATCTGCGGGTTGGAGAGGCCCTCGCCGACGAGTTCGAGGACCTCCAGTTCGCGGGTGGACAGGGTCGCGAGGAGGGTGCGCGCCTCGTCCCGCGCCGCCGGGGCACAGCCGGCGCACGGGCAGGCACCGGCGACCACGCCGACCAGTTCGGGGCCGAGCACGGGCCCGCCCGCGGCCGCCGCGCCGACCGCCCACGGCAGCTGCGCGGCGGCACTGGCCCGGTGCAGGACCCCCGCCGGGTGGCAGGCCAGGATGCGGCGCAGACCGCCGCAGGTGAACCGGTGGGCGAGCAGCACCACGGCCACCGGAGCGTCCGCGCCGGTGAGACGGTGCAGGGCGGTGAGCGCCGAGTCCTCGTCGTACTGGCCGACCACGAGCACACGCGGCCGGGCCCGGCGCACGAGCGCCAGCTCACCGCCCGGCTCGCCCTCACCGGCGACGAGATACCGCCCCTCCGCCTCAAGGGCGGCCCGCAGCTCCGCCCGTTCCGGTCCGCCCCGTGCGATGACACCGACCGATATCACAGCTGTCCCCCGTGTCTCGCTGCTTCCCCGTGGCCCTGCGGCGCGCAGGCGGTCGAGCACGGCGGTCACTCCGTGATCAAGCTGCGCACGCCCAAGATGGTGCGACGCGGGGGGTGAACCCCGGGCGGCATGAACATGAACAGTGCGGCGCGGATGGCGCGAAAGATCCCCTGGGCGGGGGGTACTCCCCGAGATGCGTGTGGCGGGAAGCTATTTGCGTCGGTAACGGCCGGGCGGCGCGCCGCGGCCGGGGCCGGCGGACCGAGTACAGCCGAACGAGGGGAAGACCATGTCCAAAGTGCGGATGGGTACGGCCGCTGCCGTGCTGGCGGCGGGGATGATCATGGGCGCGACGGTGCCGTCGGAGGCCGCGGCCCGGGAGCTGGGGGCCTACCAGCCCAAGGCGCAGAACGGAAAGGTCTGGGCCAGCGGGATCTACAAGGGCTACAAGAAGGTCTGCGTCCAGCTGCTGCAGGAGAGCTTCGGGACGCTCCCGCCGGTGGTGGCGGCGAGCAAGTGTCAGAACGTGGCCCCGAGCTCGATCGGCAGCACCAGCGTCGGCATCAAGTGCCCCCGCGAAGGCATCTTCCGCACCCTGATGTCGGGCACCAGGACCAACAACCGCAAGGACATCAAGGACTCGGCGCCGCGCTTCGTGAAGTGCCGCTGATCGTGAGGTGCCGCTGATCGTGAGGTGCCGCTGAGCACCGGATACGAGAAAGACCCCCGGCGCGGCGTGCGCCGGGGGTCTTCGCGTGGCCTGGGCGGGCTCAGCCCTGGTACGGCTTGGCCTCGAGGATCTTCACGGATGCGAGCTTGCCGTTCGGCAGTTCGTACTGCGCGTTCTCACCGATCTTCTTGCCGTTGACGCCCGTGCCGAGCGGCGACTGCGGCGAGTACGTCTCGATGTCGTCGCTGGCGTACTCCCGGGACGCGAGCAGGAAGCTCAGCGTGTCGTCCTCGTCGCCGTCGAAGGCGATGGTGACGACCATGCCGGGAGCGACCACGCCGTCCTGGGCGGGCGCCTCACCGACCTTGGCGTGCTCCAGGAGCTGGGTCAGCTGGCGGACGCGGAGCTCCTGCTTGCCCTGCTCCTCCTTCGCCGCGTGGTACCCGCCGTTCTCGCGCAGGTCGCCCTCCTCGCGCGCCGCCGCGATCTTGGCTGCGATCTCGGTGCGCGCAGGACCAGACAGGTACTCCAGCTCGGCCTTGAGCTGGTTGTACGCCTCCTGGGTCAGCCAGGTGACGTTGTCGCTGGTCTGGGTCACAGGTGCTCCTCGTAGGTACTGGGAATACAAAGCATCGCCCTACCCAGAAGGATGTTCCCTCACGGGTGGGCGAAACCACGAGCCTAACAATTCCGCTGCCGAAGGGGGAGGACATAAGCCATCTGTATTGCGTCACCGCAGGTGAAAGCAGGGGTGTCAGGGGTGACTGGGGCGTGTCGCGCGCCCTGTCCGGTCCCGGGGGCCCGGGGGCGCGCGCGTCCGGCGCGGGCGGCGGCCCGCGCTCAGTCCTTGTGGCAGCTCACCAGCTCGACGCTGGTGGCGCGCTCGGCCGTCCGCAGCGTGACGACCTTGTCGATGCGTCCCTTGTCCTGGTCGAAGCGGAAGTCCGCGCGGCCGACCTCGGAGCCGTCCTCGGCCTGGGAGCGGAGCGTGCAGTAGCCGTTCGCGTCCGCTTTCTTGTGCACCTCCAGATGCACTTCCACGGAGGTGTCCGAGACGATGTCGGACTTGATGATCTCGCCGCTGACCTTGGACCCGGCGATCGAGTCGTAGCCGAACCAGCCGAGCACACCGAGGGCGAGGACACCGAGGACGGCACCGACGACCTTGAGCTTGCGGTCGATGCGCTCGTCGGCCGTGCGACCGTAACGACCCTCGGGGACCGACGTGGCCGCACCGCCGCCGTCACCCGTGGCCGGACCGCCACCCGTGCCGCCGCTCACCGCGGTCATGATCGTCCTCCTGCCGGAATTTTCCGCCCCCCGGTTCCGTCACTATAGAAGCCCCGCACAACGCCGGACGACCGAGGGCGCCACAGCACACAGCGGCGCCGGACACCTGAGGATCGAGTCTTGACTGAGCAGCTTCGACTGATGGCCGTTCACGCCCACCCCGACGACGAGTCGAGCAAGGGCGCGGCCACGATGGCCAAGTACGTGTCCGAAGGGGTGGACGTACTCGTTGTGACCTGCACCGGCGGGGAGCGCGGCGACATCCTCAACCCCAAGCTCCAGGGTGACACCTACATCCAGGAGCACATCCACGAGGTCCGCAAGAAGGAGATGGACGAGGCGCGCGAGATCCTCGGCGTCAAGCAGGAGTGGCTCGGCTTCGTCGACTCGGGCCTGCCCGAGGGCGACCCGCTGCCCCCGCTGCCCGAGGGCTGCTTCGCCCTTGAGGACGTCGACAAGGCGTCCGGGGCCCTGGTGCGCCAGATCCGCGCGTTCCGCCCGCAGGTGATCACCACGTACGACGAGAACGGCGGTTACCCGCACCCCGACCACATCATGACCCACAAGATCTCGATGGTGGCCTTCGACGGCGCGGCGGACGCGGAGAAGTACCCGGAGAGCGAGTTCGGGCCGGTCTTCCAGCCGCAGAAGCTGTACTACAACCAGGGCTTCAACCGCCCCCGCACCGAGGCGCTGCACCAGGCGATGCTGGACCGCGGCCTGGAGTCGCCCTACGGCGAGTGGCTGAAGCGCTGGGACGAGTTCGAGCGGGTCGAGCGCACGCTGACCACGCACGTCCCGTGCGCCGACTTCTATGAGATCCGCGACAAGGCCCTGATCGCCCACGCCACCCAGATCGACCCCGACGGCGGCTGGTTCCGGGTTCCGATGGAGCTCCAGAAGGAGGTCTGGCCCACCGAGGAGTACGAGCTGGCGAAGTCTCTCGTCGATACCTCCCTCCCCGAGGACGACCTCTTCGCGGGCATCCGCGACAATGCCTGACATGAGCGGAAGCGCAAGCCTTGCAGTGACGCACCTCGTCCCCCTGGCCAAGGAGGTCGACGAGAACAAGGTGACCCCCGGGGTTCTGGGGTTCATCGTGTTCGCGGTGATGGCGCTCGCGGTGTGGCGACTGATGAAGTCCATGAAACGGCACATGGGGAAGGTCGACTTCAAGGAGTCGCCGGACTCCTCGGATGCGACGGGCTCCGCCGGTGCCGGTGCGGGGGCCGGTGCCGCGGGCGGCAAGGGTTCCAAGGGGGCCTGAGGGCTCTGCGCGCTCTGGTGGGGTGTGTCGGGCGGGTAGGTCCGGCGCACCGCACTCGGGGGCTTCGCCCCCGGACCCCCTGATCGGCCTGAACGGCCTCGTCCTCAAACGCCGGACGGGCTGGGGGACATCACCCGGACGCGCCGTGGCGGTCACCGCGAGTGGTCGGCCAGTGACAGCAGCAAGTGTGCCGTCTCCGGGCGCAGGTGGTCGGAGTGGGCGCCCGCCGGGCCCCGGCCGCGTACGAAGACGCCGCCCGCGTCGACGCTGACGAAGCGGTGGTCCAGGGCGTCGTGCGGATACGCCTCGCCGGTGCCCCGCATCCGGATGCCCGACACGGGCGCGGGCGCCGTGCCGATCCCGGCGTACCCGATGCCCGCCCGCCGCTCCGCCCGCAGATGCCAGAAGCCGTTGGCCCGGTCGTGCTGGGAGTACGTCGCCACGACCGGGCCGCGCAGCGGCGCCCCGGCGAGCGCGGTGAAGGTGGCGGCGAAGGCGTCCCTGGGCGCCGCCATCTGGAGCAGCAGCATCGAGTCGACGGTGAACGGCCGCCCCGGCGGCACCGGCGTGCTCCACCCCAGCGTCCCGCCCGGACTCCCGCCCGGCGGCGCCGCCGCCCACTGCACCGCCTCGCACAGGAACCGGCAGCCGAACGAGTGCCCGACGAGGTGCAGATACTGGCCGCGGCGGTTGGCGAGGACCGGCGCCGCGTGCGGGTCGCCGCGCTGCTCGTCGAGGTAGCCGAGCAACTGCCCGATGACGCGGGCGGCGTGATCGTCGGTGCCCATGGCGTGCGCACGGTCACGGATGCGGCGGTATCCGCCGAGGGAGGGCAGGGAGCGGGAGGGCCAGCGGACGAGGACGGGCCAGGGCGCGAAGCCCGGTCCGCCGCCCGCCGCGGACGCGTCCCGCACGCCTCCGTCCCGCACGCCCCTGCCCCGCATCCCGGTGCCCGGCACGCCCGCGCCGGGAGCCGGGCGGGCCGTGAGCCGTGGGTACAGCTCCGGCCGCTCGGAGCGGCGGCGCTCCACGAGGGCGAGGAGTGTGCGCAGCGCGCCGAGCGCCGATGTCTGTGAGGTCTGCCAGCCGTGGACGTACACGACGATGTCCGTCGCCCACGGCGGTGGCGTGAGCCGCTCCGCGAGGTGGGCGGCGAGGCCGGGGGCGGGGACGGGGCGCGGTCCCTCGCGGGAGGGCCGCAGCGGCCAGCCGCTCTCGTCGAGGTCGACGACGGCGGCGATGCCGCCGGAGGCGGGGTCCTCGCTGACGGCACCCGCGGTGTCGGCGCTCACGCGGTGCGCTCCAATCGGCTGTCCATGCCGCTGTGCAGGGCGTACGCGAAGCCCAGCGGGTTGCGGCAGGTGTCCGCGAAGTGGCGGGCCAGGTCGTGGGCGATGCCCCCTGCGGTCTCGCGCCCCGCCAGATAGCGGGTGACGAAGGCGAGCGCGTACTCGGCGGCGAACCGCTGCGGCATCTCGATCTGCGGCCCCAGGATCCCGCAGGCCCCCGCGTCGAACAGGGCCCGCCCCAGATACGCCAGGTCGGCGTTGCCGGGCAGCCCCGCGAAACATGCGTTGAGCAGCACGAAGGGCCGGAAGGGCACGCAGGCGTCCAGGGGCGGGCGGTGGGCGCGCAGGGTGTAGGCGTCGATGGCCCGCTGGTCGGAGAGTCTCAGTACGAGGTACGGGGGTTCGTCGCCGGACGCGGTGAAGTGGCCGTGGCACCAGAAGTACATGAGCTGCTCGTCCAGGAGGCTGTCGCGCAGGGCGCGCTCCAGTTCGGCGCGGGTGGTGCGCTCCACGAAGTCGTTGCCGTCGGCGAGAGCGGCGGCGACCTCGGCGGCCAGGGTCAGGCCCTGGGCGTCCACGCCGGTGTCGTGGTTGAGGCTGACCGCGGGGGCCCTGCGGGGCGGCGGGTCGCGGTCGTCGGCGACGCGGGCGTAGGCGTTGCCGCCGGTGTGCTCCAGTTGGTGCCGGTAGCCGAGGAAGCGCGGGAACACCCGCTCCGGGGCCGGTCCCTCGCCGTCGTCGTCGCCATCGTTGCCGTCGTCGTCGGCGGCGGCCGGGAGACACAGCATCGGCCAGGGCAGGAACAGATCGGAGTGGAAGCGGATGCGCAGGGCCCGGTCGCTGCTCAGGGCGTCCGTCAGGAAGCCGCGGAAGAGTTTGAGCTCCTCGTCCTCGCCGCCGAGGAGCACGTCGTACAGGAGCTGCGTCCCGTAGAGGGCGAGCCGGGCGAGGGCGGCGCGGAGTTCGGCCTCCGGTTCGGCGGTGAGGTCGACCAGGGAGGCGTACGGGAGCGGGGTGCGGCCCGGGGCGGGGCGGCCCGTCGGGTCCAGGGGTGTCAGGGCCACGAACTCGTCCCGCCACATCTGCCGCAGCCGCGCGGCCACCGAACGGACCTCGCGGGGCCGCACCCTGAGCGTGACGGTGTGCTCGGAGCCGCTGAGCGAGGGGACGGCGGGCCCGTACATCCGGGCCCGTACGTTCTCGTCGTCGCGCCGGGCGTCGAGGCCGACGACCAGGTCGGGGTGGCGGATCACACGCCGCGGCAGCCGGGTGAAGCCGAGGCTCGGGTCGTGCGTGATGCGGGTGGGCAGCTCGTGGGCCATCTCTGTCTAGGCCCTCCGCAGCGCTTCTGGCGACCCGGCGGCGTCCGGGGTCCCGGCCTCGCCGTCGGTGACGTCGATGTACGTCTCGACCTGCTGAAGGACGGTGGCCGTGGCCGAGTCCTCGACGGTGAACAGCAGCCGGTGCCGCCCCGCCCGGCGCGGCGTGAACAGGAACTCGGCGCCGTCCGGGTCGCGGGGCGACGGTTTGAGGGTGACGGCGTGGGCGGGTTCGACGTCGGCGGCGGTGAGGGGGGTGGCACGGGCGGTGAGCCAGGGGTGGTCGGCGGTGGGGGTGGACCAGGGGTGGTCGGGGCCGGGGTCGATGTGGAGGGCGATGCGGGATGCCGTACCGGCGGTGGAGCGCTCGTCGTGGAGGGTGAGACGGACGAGGGAGTGGGCCGCCGGGATGAGGACGCCCCAGTCGAAGGCGGCGCCCGGTTCGGGGACGACGAGGCGGGCGAGGAGGGGAGGGCGCTCCGGGAAGCGGGCCGTCGCCGAGGTGATCAAGGGCAGCGGACGGGTCCACCGCCGGGTGGACTCGTCCCCGATCGCTGCGAACAGGCGGCGTGCCTGTGCGTAGGTGACAGTCCCGCCACCGAGCCCCGTCTCCTTGCGGCGCAGCTCCGCCAGCTCCAGCAGGCTCCAGGCCTCGCCGTGCCGGCACCCGGCCTGGCGGAAGCCCGCGCGGGCGGAGCGCAGATGGCTCTCGGCTTTGTCCGCGGTACCGGGGACGCCCGACAGCAGGATTGCGTGGAAGTGCCGCGCCCAGGCCACCCCCAGCAGGTCGGGAATGCGGTGGAAGTTCCGTGCCGCGTCCCGGACCAACGGTGTGGCCTGCGCCGGTGCGTCGGACTCGGCGTGTGCCAGGGCCAGATACAGATACGTCCAGTACTTGCCCCGCAGATCCTGGTTGGACAAATGCAGGCCGAGCCCCTTGCTCAGGGTGTGGACGGCCTCCCCGTACGCGCCGTGCAGCAGCTGCGCCCGCCCCAGCTCCGTCGTGGACCAGGCCCGCCCCTGCTGGTCACCCAGTCCGACGAACATGTGCCGCGCGGTCTCCAGGTGCTTCCGTGCCTCCTCCAGGGCACCGCGGATCAGTCGCTGACGGCCGTAGTGGTGGATGGCCCAGGCCTCTCCGCGTACGTCACCGCGTACCTGGTGCGCTTCGACGGCGCTGCGCAACAGCCGCTCGGCGCCCGCCGGTTCGCCCTTGTCGCAGAGCACGGCTGCACGGGTGTGCAGGGCCCAGCCGTCCGGTGGTGTGGAGTCGGGGATGGTGTCGAGGGTTGCCATCGCCTCGCCCAAGGCGCCCGCGTGGCGTCGGGCGACCGCTGTCTCGCGGGCCGCGCGGGCGGTGGCGAGCGGAGCCAGCACGTCCACGGCCGGCAGGGGGCGACCCGTCTCCCGTACCGCCGCGGCGATCACGGTCCGCAGGGGTTCCCAGTTGCCCGTACGGCCCAGGAGAGCATGTTTCAGCCGCAGCAGCCGGAACAGGCCCTGTCGTCCCACCAGATGGGGTTCGAGCAGGTCGAGGAGCGCCGCGCTGTCGGGGTCGCCTTGGCACAGGAGCCGGACGGCCAGGTCGGCGCAGGCGTCCGCCTCTTCTGTGAGGTTCAGCGAGCCGCTCAGGGCGGCAGCCAGCAGGAGCCGGTCCAAGGGCGCCTCATCGGCTCGGCCGGACCTCGCCTCGCCGCTGTCCGCCCCCGCGGGGACCTCGTACCCCACCGCTCCCGTGGTGGCCGCCCGGCGCCGGGCCTTGGACATCAGCAGCACCCGGCACCGCGTGCCCTCGGTCAGCCGGGCGGCGGTCCCCGCCAGTCCGGTGTCGGCCCACCCGTCCACGACCACCAGACAGGGCAGGTCCAGCAGGGCCTTTCGGCACTCCCGTACCAGAACGTCGGTGAAATAGTCGGGATCGGCCGACAGCAGCTCGTACAGAACGGGCGGAGGACGGCCGTGCAGCAGGCGTTCGGCCAGCCCCAGCAGGAACAGGTCCGGCGCCGCCGTGCCCGCCGTGCCGACCGTCACCCAGCAGGGCCGGAACCGCTGCCCCGACTCCGGCTGCCGGGCCAGTCTCGCGAGGCGGATTGCCAGCCTGAACACCGCGACGTCCGAGCGCCCGTACAGCTCCAGAACCGCCGGACTCTCGTCGCCGGGCCGGAGGAACGACGCGAGCGGCGGAGGCAGATCCGTCAGCCGGCGCGGGCCCTTGGAGGGCGCCGGATCTTCCGGCAGCCGGTCACGCATGGCGCCCCACCCCCGTCCGCGTCGTCAACACCCCACTATGTACCGCCTATTGGGCACCGGCCACCGGAACGCCCATGATCTCCCTGGCATGCCGACTAGGCGTCATCCCCAGCCGCCACCCCTGCCACCCCGCATCCAGCTCCGCCCCCCGCTCCAGCAACAGCAGATACGCCTCCACGTACTCGTCGAGCTTCCCGTCCCGCAGGGGATGGGCGGTGCGGGAGAGCTGGGCGAGTTCCTCCTGGGCGACCGCGGTGCCGATCTCCCAGCCGCCGGGGGAGGCGTAGGGCAGGAGGGTGGCGCGCAGGAAGTGGGCCCAGTCCTCGCCGCGCCGGTCGCCGTAGGAGGCGAACAGGGCGACGGCCTCGTCGCAGAGGGAGAGGGCCGCCTGGGTGCGGGCGTTGCCCGCGTCGACGACCGCCAGCTCCAGGCAGGTCCACGCCTCGCCGTGCGCGACCCCGATGCGCTGGAAGTCGGCGCGCGCGTCCATCAGGAGCTGCCGGGCGAAGCCGGAGTTGCGCAGGGAGCCGGTCTGCGCGGCGCGCTGGTCGCGGGTGACGCGGGCCGAGTGGTGGCGGGCGCAGGCCAGGCCGTACACGTCGCGCATGCGCGAGAACATCGTGCGGGCCCGCTCCAGGTCGCGGACGGCCTGCGCGAGATCGCCCGCCTCCTCCAGGGCCTGGCCCAGGTAGTACAGGGACCAGGCCTCCCCGCGGGCGTCCTCGTTGTCGCGATGCCGGGAGACGGCCTCGCGCAGGCCGTCCACGGCGGGCGCCGGATCGCCCGCGACCAGGCGGGCGCGGGCGAGCTGGGTGAGGGCCCAGGCCTCGCCGCGGGCGTCGCGGGTGGTGGCGTACAGATCGAGGGCCCGCCGCAGCTCCTCCTCGGCGCGCTCCACCTCGCCCATCCGCAGACACACCTGGCCGAGCTGGAAGTGCGCCCAGGCCTCGCCGTGCACGGACTCGCTGTCGCGGTGCAGGGCCAGGGCAGTGTTCAGCATCTCCAGGGCGTCGCCGAGCCGGGAGCGGTCGCGTTCGACGGCGGCGAGTGCGTGCAGGGTCCAGGCGCGGTCGCCCGCGAGGTCCGCGGAGACCTGGAGGTCGAGCGCCTCGCGCAGGCGCGCCGCGGCCTCGGACAGATTGCCCTGGTGGTGCAGGGTGATGCCGAGGGAGCCGAGGGCACGGGCCGCGCCCGCGTCCTGGTGGGCCTCGAAGTACAGGTCGACGACGGAGGAGAGCGTGGAGCGGGCCTGGTCGAGGTCGCCGATCTGGCGGGCCGCGATACCGGTGCGCCACTGCACGCTGCGCTCCATGCGCTTCTGCCCGGCCGTGCCGGGGGCGCCCGCGCCCGCCTTCTCCAGGGACTGCGCGAACTCGCTGATATCGCCGAGGCGGTAGAGGTCGCCGCGCAGCAGGCAGTAGTCGCACAGGGCACCGAGCAGGTTGAGGACCGCCTGCGGGTCCACGCCCTCGGCGTGCCTGAGCGCCGCCGTGATGAAGGTCGACTCGTCGTCGAGCCAGCGCAGCGCGGAGTCCAGGGACGTGAAGCCGTGCTGCCCGAAGTGGTCGGCGCGCGTGGACGTCTTGCCGTCGACGAGGCGGATCACGGAGTCGGCGAGCTCGCCGTAGCCGGCGATGAGCCGCTCCTGCGCGGCCGTGCGCTCCGCGGGCTCCTCCTCGTCGGCGAGCCGGGCCTGCGCGAAGGCGCGGACGAGGTCGTGCAGGCGGTACCGGTCGCCCCGTACGTGGTCGATGAGCCCGGCCCGCGCGAGGGCGGCGAGCTGGCGCCCCGCCTCCGCCTCGGAGGTGGCGAGCAGCGCCGCCGCGGCCGCAGCGCCGAGCGAGGCCCGCCCGGCGAGCGCGAGCCGCCGCAGCAGGCGCCGCGCCGTCTCCGACTGGTCGGTGTAGCGCAGCAGCAGCGCGCGCTCGACGGGGGGTACGGCGTCCAGGGGCCCGTACGCGGACAGGTCGGCGACCAGTTGCAGCGGGGTGCGCGGGCCGAGGGACGAACCGGCGGCGCGCAGCGCGAGCGGAAGGCCGCCGCACAGGTCCCGCACGGTGTCGAGGGACGCCGCGTCGTAGGGCCCCGCGAGGTCCTGCGCCGACTCGCGGAGCAGTTGCTCCGCGCCCGCCGTGTCCAGGGCCTGGACCGGGAGCCGGTGCACCGACGCGGGCAGGTCCTCCGGCAGGTCGAGGGGTTCGCGGGCGGTGACGAGGACGAGGCTGTCGGAGCGCTCGGGGACGAGGACGCGGACCTGCTCGGGGTCGGCGGCGTCGTCGAGCACGATGACGACCTCCACGCCCGTCAGGTGCTTGTGGTAGAGCTCGCTGAGCCGTTTGACCTGCTGCTCCTGCGTGGAGCGCTCCCGGAAGAGCAGTTGTTCGCGCGGAGCGCCGAGGCGGTTCAGGAGGTGCAGCAGGGCGTCGCGCGTGGACAGCGGCGGGGCGCCGGGCGTGTCACCGCGCAGATCCACCAGGCAGGCGCCGCGGAACTGGTCCTTCAGGTCGTGCGCCGCCTGCACCGCGAGCGAGGACCGCCCGGCGCCCTGCGGGCCGTGCAGCACGACGACCGTCGGCCGGGTCCGGGTGCTCGCGCGGCCCGCGTGTACCCACTGCGCGATGCGCCCGAGCTCGGCGCGCCGCCCCGCGAACGGCCCCTGCGACTGCGGGAGCTGATGGTAGGACTGTTCGAGTACGGTGCGCCGCCGTGCCGCCGCGCTCTTGTCGGTGCGCCGCAGCTGCGGCGCCGCCTTCTTCTGCGCGCCGCCCGCCACGCCGCCGCCCGACGCGGCCGTCAGGACGCGCTGCTGGTCGAGGAACGGCCGGATGCCCCGCACCTCCAGAGCCGTCAGCCACTGCAACCGCAACTGCTCGGGCCCGCCCGGCTGGCTCACCGCGCCCGCGTGCCGCTGCGCGGCCGGGACGTGTGACGCCGTCACCTTCACCACCGTCGCCGCGGCCCCCGCCACCGCGACGGCGGCACCCGCGCCGAGCGCCGTGGAGCCGCCCGTGCCGAGCGCGAGGTCGGCCACCGTGGCGGCGACGGCGGCGACGGCCGCGACGAGGAGCGGCGTGCCCGCGCCCTCCTTCGCGTACCGCTGGCCGAACGTCAGCTGCCCGGCCGCCGCCTCGTCGAGGGCTCGTGTGTACGCCTCGTACTCCTCGGCCGCCGTCTGCGCCATGGCGTCGAGGGCGCCGCGCGCCCGGGACAGGAGCACACCGCCGTCGGAGCGCCCGCCGGTCCGCCGGACCTCCTCCTCGACCGCCCGTGCCAACAGCCCCTCGGCCTCGGCCCGATGGCTGTCCCGCATGTGGTCCCCCTCCGAGAGCGGCACGTGCCTGTGTCCCGTACCTGATCCAGGTACGTCTGCCCCATACCCGAACCGAATACGTCTGCGCCGTACCTCTACATGTACGTGTCAGTGTCCTGCGTACGAGGCGTCGGCGCGAGCGACTCCGCGGATCGGGGCCGCGGTGCGCGAGGATGGGGGCCATGCCGAACCGACTGGCCCATGAGACGTCCCCCTACCTGCTCCAGCACGCCGACAACCCGGTCGACTGGTGGCCGTGGTCGGCCGAGGCGTTCGCCGCGGCCCGCGAGCGCGGTGTGCCGGTGCTGCTCTCCGTCGGCTATTCGAGCTGCCACTGGTGTCACGTCATGGCGCACGAATCCTTCGAGGACGACACCACGGCCGCGCTCATGAACGAGCACTTCGTGAACATCAAGGTCGACCGCGAGGAGCGGCCCGACGTCGACGCCGTCTACATGGAGGCCGTCCAGGCGGCGACCGGCCAGGGCGGGTGGCCGATGACGGTGTTCCTGACCGCCGACGCCGAACCCTTCTACTTCGGCACCTACTTCCCGCCCGAGCCGCGCCACGGCATGCCGTCCTTCGCGCAGGTGCTCGACGGGGTGCGGCGGGCCTGGGCGGACCGCCGGGACGAGGTCGGCGAGGTCGCGGGGAAGATCGTCAAGGATCTGTCGGAGCGGCAGCTCTCCTTCGGGGACGGGCAGCTGCCCGGTGAGGACGACCTCGCCCGCGCGCTGCTCGGGCTGACCAGGGACTACGACGCGACCCACGGCGGTTTCGGCGGCGCCCCGAAGTTCCCGCCGTCCATGGTCGTGGAGTTCCTGCTCCGCCACCACGCGCGCACCGGCGCCGAGGGCGCCCTTCAGATGGTCGCCGACACCTGCGAGCGGATGGCGCGCGGCGGGATCTACGACCAGCTCGGCGGCGGCTTCGCCCGCTACTCCGTCGACCGGGAGTGGGTCGTACCGCACTTCGAGAAGATGCTGTACGACAACGCGCTGCTGTGCCGCGCCTACGCCCACCTGTGGCGCGCCACGGGATCCGACCTGGCCCGCCGCGTCGCACTGGAGACCGCCGACTTCCTGGTCCGCGAACTGCGCACCAACGAGGGCGGTTTCGCCTCCGCGCTCGACGCCGACAGCACCGACCCGGTGACCGGCGGGCCCGTCGAGGGCGCCTACTACGTCTGGACACCCGCGCAGCTGCGCGAGGTCCTCGGCGAGGCGGACGGCGACCTCGCCGCCGCGTACTTCGGCGTGACCGAGGAGGGCACCTTCGAGGAGGGCGCGTCCGTCCTCCAGCTTCGCCAGGGCGAGGAGGGCGCCGTCGCCGACCCCGAGCGGATCGCCGGCATCCGCGAGCGGCTGCTCGCCGCCCGCGCGGAGCGGCCCGCGCCCGGCCGCGACGACAAGGTCGTCGCCGCCTGGAACGGCCTCGCGGTCGCCGCGCTCGCCGAGACGGGCGCGCTGTTCGACCGGCCCGACCTGGTCGCGGCGGCCGTCGGGGCCGCCGATCTCCTCGTACGCCTCCACATGGACGACCGGGCCCGGCTCACCCGCACCTCCAAGGACGGGCAGGCGGGCGCCAACGCCGGGGTCCTGGAGGACTACGCCGACGTGGCCGAGGGGTTCCTGACCCTCGCCTCCGTGACCGGAGAGGGCGTGTGGCTCGACTTCGCCGGGTTCCTCCTCGACCACGTCCTCGCCCAGTTCGTGGACGCGGAGACCGGCGCCCTGTACGACACGGCGGCGGACGGGGAGCGGCTCATCCGGCGCCCGCAGGACCCGACGGACAACGCGGCGCCCTCCGGGTGGACGGCGGCGGCGGGCGCGCTGCTTGCGTACGCCGCGCACACCGGCGCGCGCCCGCACCGGGACGCGGCGGAGCGCGCCCTCGGCGTCGTCAAGGCACTCGGGCCGCGGGTGCCGCGGTTCATCGGGCACGGGCTCGCGGTGGCCGAGGCCGCGCTCGACGGGCCCCGGGAGGTCGCCGTCGTCGGCGCGGTGGGCGGTGCGATGCACCGCGTGGCCCTGCTCGGTACGGCTCCCGGCGCCGTCGTCGCCGCGGGGCCCGCCGGGGGCGAGCTTCCCCTCCTCGCGGACCGGCCCGCGCTCGACGACCGCGAAACGGCCTACGTCTGCCGCAACTTCGTCTGCGACCGCCCGACCACGGACCCCACCGAACTGGCCACCACCCTCGGCACCCTGTCCTGACCGGCCCTGCCCTGACCGGCCGTTCGTCTGGAGCCCGTCCGGCGATTGAGGACGAGGCCGGAGGCCGATGAGCGTTCAGGCGAGGGGCGTGCAGGGTGTTCAGCCGATGGTGCTCGACGGGGTGCGGGGGGCGGGCGGTGCCGGTGTGGCGGGCGGGAACTCGGTGAGGGCGGCGCGCACGATCTGCTCGAGCCGATCGTGGTGGGCGCCCCGCCAGTACACCCGGTGACAGACCCCGCACTCCGCGAACACGTCGTAGGACCCCCGGGTCCCCCCGTGCAGCCGCTCCGCGACATCCTCCTTGCGGGCGGCCCGCAGCGCGCCGTTGCACGCGGTGCAGCGCGTCCACGGCGACAGGGCGGGCGCGAACCGCCCGAGCACGTCGCGGAGCTGGTCGTCGGGCCGGTCGCTGTACACGTACGCGCCCGCCCACAGCTCGCGCCGCCGCAGCAGCCCCCGGTCCCGGCTGAGGAGCACGCGCCGCTCACCGGCGGAGAGCGCGGCGAGCGCGGGATCGCCGATGTCCGTGCTCTCGTACGCGGCGTCCACGCCGAGCAGCCGCAACCGTCGCGCGAGCGTGCCCAGATGGACGTCGAGGAGGAAGCGCAGCGGCGCGTCCGGCGCCTCCCCGGGCCGCACCCGCTGCGGCCTGGGCACGGCCCGCACCTCGACCCGCTGCCCGGCGGCGGGCACATGCGCGGCCGCCACCTCCGCCCCGTCCACGACGAGCGCCCCCACCTCGGTCAGGGGCACACCGAGGGACTCCACGACGTGCCCGAGCGTGGACGCGCCGTCGGTGACCGCCGTGGTGGGCCCGTCGCGCCGCTCGTGCGAGACGAACAGCGCGAGGCCGGGATCGAAGTCGACAAGGATTTCCGGACCGTTCATCCGGTCAGGATGGCATGCGCCTGCCGCTTCTGACCGGCGCTTCGCCCTGCCGGGTGGCCGACTTGTGGCCGGGCCGTGGCTGGTTCGCGATCGGTTCATGGCCTGTTCGCGGTCGGTTCAGTTCCGGAAACCGGCCGTCAGCGTGTCCAGGGCGCGGTCCACGAGCTCGCCGAGGTCGTCCTCGTGGCCGCGCTCGGCCCAGTACGCCGCCGTCTCCGTGAGCGCCCCGATCAGCGCCGCCGAGAAGACCCTGACCTCCAGCGCACCGGCGTCGCGGCCGGTGCGCTCGGCGAGCACACGGCACAGCGCGCGCCCGGTGGCGGACAGGCTCTCGAACATCCGCGAGCGCACCGCGGGCACCTCGACCACGAGGGCCGTGCGCAGCCGGAAGGCCTCGGCGTCCGCGGCGGACCCGCGGCGGGCGGCCCCGCGCAGCACATGCCGCAGGGACTCCACGACCGGCTCGTCCGCGGGCCGCGCGCGCAGCTCCCGCTCCAGGGTCACGCGGCACTCGTCGGCCTCGCCGGCGAGGACGATGTCCTCCTTGGTCGGGAAGTACCGGAACACCGTGGACGGCGAGACGTCCGCGGCGGCCGCGATCTGCTCGACGGTCGTCGCCTCGTACCCCTGTTCGCGGATGAGTCCGTACGTGGCGTCCCTGATGGCGATCCGCGTACGGAGCTTCTTGCGCTCCCGCAGTCCGAGGGGCTCGGGGGGCGGCTCGGGGGCGGGAGTGCGCGCGGCCGTCATGGAGGCGTCAGGCGTGCTGGTAGGCGACCAGCGAGATGCCCACGTAGTGCACCGCGAACGCGGCGAGGGTGAAGGAGTGGAAGACCTCGTGGAAGCCGAACCAGCGGGGGGAGGGGTTCGGGCGCTTGAAGCCGTAGACCACGCCGCCGACGCTGTACAGCAGGCCGCCCACGATGACCAGGACGAGGACCGCGATGCCGCCCGTGCGCAGGAAGTCGGGCAGGAAGAAGACGGCCGCCCAGCCCATCGCCAGATAGCAGGGGGTGTAGAGCCAGCGCGGGGCGCCCACCCAGAAGACGCGGAAGACGATGCCCGCGAGGGCCGCCGCCCAGATGCCCCACATCAGCCACTGGCCCTTGGCGTCGGGCAGGAGCAGCAGCGTCAGCGGGGTGTACGTCCCGGCGATGATCAGGAAGATGTTGGCGTGGTCGAGTCTGCGCAGGACGCCGTCCGCGCGCGGGCTCCAGTTACCGCGGTGGTAGAGCGCGCTGACGCCGAACAGCAGGCAGGCCGTGAGGACGTAGATCCCGCAGGCGACGCGGCCGCGGCTGGAGTCGGCGAGGGCCGTCAGGAACAGTCCCGAGATCAGCACCGCGGGGAACATGCCGGCGTGCAGCCAGCCGCGCAGCTTGGGCTTCACGGGCAGCACGGGCGCGGGCAGGGCGGCCGCCGCGGCCGTGCTCGGGCCGCCTGCGGAGGAGTGCGCGATCGCGTCGGGGACGGGTGCGGTCATGGGGCGAATCGTACCTACGGAACCGTAAGTTAGGTATCAAGCCTGACCAGGCGAAAGCTTACAAGTGGCGAGCGTCACGGTCACGGGTGAGGGTGTGCCAGACGGGCGGCGCAGGGAGTGGCGATGCTCACGCCGCTCAGGTGTGAGGCACTCTGGACAGATGCGCATACGCGTCGGATGATCAAATGAGTGCGGTCGGCACCGGATGAGCGCCCATGAGTTCGAAAGCAGTGAAGCGTCCGGGTCGCAGCCCCCACGGGGCCCCAACCACAAAATCCCTCGTACTAGGAGCAATCGTGGCGCGCGATATCGCGGCTCCCTCTTCAGCGGACATCCCGGACTCCCTGGGCGCCGCTCCCACCGACCACCAGGAGCTGCTCTCCTGGGTGAACGAGATCGCCGAACTGACGCAGCCGGACCGGGTGGTCTGGTGCGACGGCTCCGAGGCCGAGTACGAGCGCCTGTGCGAGGAGCTCGTCGTCAGGGGCACCTTCAAGAAGCTGGACCCGATCAAGCGGCCCAACTCCTACTACGCGGCCTCCGACCCGACCGATGTCGCCCGGGTGGAGGACCGCACCTTCATCTGTTCGGAGAAGGAGGCGGACGCCGGGCCCACCAACCACTGGAAGGCGCCCGCGGAGATGCGGGAGATCTTCACCGGCGAGAGCGGCGAGAGCGGCGAGAGCGGCGAGAGCGGCGAGAGCGGTGAAGGCGGCGAGGGCGGGATCTTCCGGGGCTCCATGCGCGGCCGGACCATGTACGTCGTGCCGTTCTGCATGGGCCCGCTCGGCTCCCCGCTGTCCGCGATCGGCGTGGAGATCACCGACTCCGCGTACGTCGCCGTGTCCATGCGCACCATGACCCGCATGGGACAGCCGGTCCTGGACGAGCTCGGCTCCGACGGCTTCTTCGTGAAGGCCGTGCACACCCTGGGCGCCCCGCTGGAGCCCGGCCAGGCGGACGTCCCCTGGCCGTGCAACTCCACGAAGTACATCTCGCACTTCCCCGAGACCCGCGAGATCTGGTCGTACGGATCCGGCTACGGCGGCAACGCCCTGCTCGGCAAGAAGTGCTACGCCCTGCGCATCGCGTCCGTGATGGCCCGCGACGAGGGCTGGCTCGCCGAGCACATGCTCATCCTCAAGCTCACGCCGCCCACCGGTGAGTCCAAGTACGTCGCCGCCGCGTTCCCGTCCGCCTGCGGCAAGACGAACCTCGCCATGCTGGAGCCCACGATCTCCGGCTGGACCGTGGAGACCATCGGCGACGACATCGCCTGGATGCGGTTCGGCGAGGACGGCCGTCTGTACGCGATCAACCCGGAGGCCGGTTTCTTCGGCGTGGCCCCCGGCACCGGCGAGCACACCAACGCCAACGCGATGAAGACCCTGTGGGGCAACGCGGTCTTCACCAACGTCGCCCTCACCGACGACCACGACATCTGGTGGGAGGGGATGACGGAGGAGGAGCCCAAGCACCTCACGGACTGGAAGGGCAACGACTGGTCCCCGGACGCCGGCACCCCCGCCGCGCACCCGAACGCGCGCTTCACCGTGCCCGCCTCGCAGTGCCCGATCATCGCGCCCGAGTGGGAGGACCCCAAGGGCGTGCCGATCTCCGCGATCCTCTTCGGCGGTCGCCGCGCCTCCGCGGTGCCGCTGGTCACCGAGTCCTTCGACTGGAACCACGGCGTCTTCCTCGGCGCGAACGTCGCCTCCGAGAAGACCGCCGCCGCCGAGGGCAAGGTCGGTGAGCTGCGCCGCGACCCGTTCGCCATGCTGCCGTTCTGCGGCTACAACATGGGTGACTACATGGCCCACTGGGTCGATGTCGCCAAGGGCAAGGACCAGGCGAAGCTGCCCAAGATCTACTACGTGAACTGGTTCCGCAAGGACGCGGACGGGAAGTTCGTGTGGCCCGGCTTCGGTGAGAACAGCCGGGTCCTGAAGTGGATCGTGGACCGGCTCGACGGGCGCGCGGAGGGTGTGGAGACGCCCATCGGTGTCCTGCCGACGCCCGCGTCGATCGACACCGACGGGCTCGATCTTCCCGCCGCCGACCTCGACTTCCTGCTCACGGTCGACAAGGAGGTCTGGCGGGAGGAGGCCGCGCTCGTGCCCGAGCACCTCAATACCTTCGGGGAGCACACCCCGAAGGAGCTGTGGGACGAATACCGCGCCCTGGTCGCCCGCCTGGGCTGACCCTTTTCCCCCGCCCGCCCGCCCCCTCATCGCGCTTGCGCGCTCGTCCTCAAGCGCCGGACGGGCTGAGAACTTCGCCGGTGCGGCAGCGTTTCAGCCCGTCCGGCGAGGCATTTCAGCCCGTCCGGCGTTTGAGGACGAGGCCCGGAGGGCCGATTGGCGGGGGAACGGGGGCGCAGCCCCCATAGTGCGGCGGGGGGGCAGGGAACTACGCGGCGGCGGCTGCCAAGGGTGTGGACGCCGCCGCGTGGGCGTCCATGCGGCGGGCGGCCAGGATGGCCACCTCCGTGTCGGCCCGCGACGCCGCAACGACGAGCGCCCGCCCGGCCAGGGCATGAGCCCGCTGATGCAGCGCGGACAGATGCGGCTCGTGAATGGCGGTGACGACAGCGGCCCGCACCGGCGCGGGACCTCCGCGCAACCGCGCCACCTGCGCCGAAAGCTGCTCGGCGGCGACGTCCAGACCGCCGTCGGGACTCAGGCCCCGCAACTCGTCGGTCACGGCGAGCAGCGCGGCGAGATGACCGGCGAGCTGGATGTCCAGCTCCTCCTCGCGGGAACGGTGCGGAAAGTCGCCCGGGTCGGCCATGGCATGGACCGACTTGGTGCGGATCGGCTCGTACACGGGATGGCCTCCAAGCTCAAGCAAGCAAGTTCAACGCAAGTCAGTTGCTTGAAAGCCATCCTACATTAGATTCTGTCTAAAGTTGAGTCAGGGCTGGCTGTACCCGTCGAGGAACGTGCCGATCCGCGTGACGGCGTCCGTCAGGTCCTGCGCCGTGGGCAGCGTCACGATCCGGAAGTGGTCGGGCTCCGGCCAGTTGAACCCGGTGCCGTGCACCACCATGATCTTCTCGGCGCGCAGCAGGTCGAGCACCAGCCGGCGGTCGTCCTTGACCTTGAAGACCTTCGGGTCCAGACGCGGGAAGAGGTACAGCGACCCCTTGGGCTTCACGCAGGTCACGCCGGGAATCTGCGTCAGCAGGTCGTACGCCGCGTCGCGCTGCGCGAGCAGCCGCCCGCCGGGCAGCACCAGGTCGTTGATGGTCTGCCGCCCGCTGAGCGCGGCCACGACACCGTGCTGGCCGGGCATGTTCGCGCACAGCCGCATGTTCGCGAGGATCGTCAGACCCTCGATGTACGAGGCCGCGTGGGCCTTCGGCCCGGAGACGGACATCCAGCCGACGCGGTACCCCGCCACGCGGTATGCCTTCGACATGCCGTTGAAGGTGAGCGTCAGGAGGTCGGGGGCGACCGCGGCGGTCGGCGTGTGCGTGGCGCCGTCGTACAGGATCTTGTCGTAGATCTCGTCCGAGCAGACCAGCAGGTTGTGGCGGCGGGCGATGTCGGTCAGGCCCCGGATCATCGCCTCGTCGTACACCGCGCCCGTGGGGTTGTTCGGGTTGATGATCACGATCGCCTTGGTGCGGTCGGTGACCTTGCGCTCGATGTCGGCGAGGTCGGGCATCCAGTCCGCCTGCTCGTCGCAGCGGTAGTGCACGGCGGTGCCGCCGGAGAGGGAGACGGCCGCGGTCCACAGCGGGTAGTCCGGCGCCGGGACCAGGACCTCGTCGCCGTCGTCGAGCAGGCCCTGCATGGCCATCACGATCAGCTCGGAGACGCCGTTGCCGATGAAGACGTGCTCGACGTCGGTCTCGATGCCGAGCGTCTGGTTGTGCATCACGACCGCGCGGCGCGCCGCGAGCAGGCCCTTCGCGTCGCCGTACCCATGGGCGTCGCCGACGTTGCGGAGGATGTCCTCCAGGATCTCCGGCGGGCACTCGAAGCCGAAGGCCGCGGGGTTGCCCGTGTTGAGCTTGAGGATGCGGTGACCCGCTGCTTCCAGCCGCATCGCCTCCTCGAGCACCGGGCCCCGGATCTCGTAACAGACGTTGGCGAGCTTGGTCGACTGGATCACCTGCATGTCACCGAGCGTATCTGGCGGGGGCGCCTTTGGTGGGGAGAGCTGGGTCACGCCGCCCCCGGCCTGGGGGGAGGTGTGCCCCGTCCGGGGCGCGGGGAACTGCGCGCTCAGCGCGCGAGAAGCGGCAGACGCGTCTGCCGAGCAAGTGCGCAGACGCGACTGCGGCTCTGTCGTGGTTGCGCGCGCAGTTCCCCGCGCCCCTGACGGGGCTCCGGTGCACGCGGTCTTGTCGTGGCGGCCCAGTGGCCGAACAATGCGCATGACAAATCCACCATCGGAGGGGACCCCCACATGAACAAGCCTCTCGTCGGTGCCGCGTTCGGCGTGCTGCTTCTCGGCGCGACCGTGGCACCCGCCGCCGCCGTCGGCGACGACGCGCCCGCGGCGGTGAAGGCCCCGGCCGCCAAGGCCGTGAGCTACGCCGGGACCGTGGCGCTCAGCAACTGTTCCGGCTCCGTCGTCCGCGTACCGTCGTCGAAGCCCACCGACCCCGCGCTCGTGATGTCCAACGGCCACTGTCTGGAGACCGGATTCCCGGCGCCCGGACAGGTCCTCGTGGACCGCCCGTCCACCCGCAGCTTCACGCTCCTGAACGCGAGCGGCGGCAACGCGGGCACCGTGCGCGCCAGCAAGATCGCGTACGGCACGATGACCGACAACGACGTCTCGCTCTACCAGCTCACCAGCACGTACAAGGACATAGAGAGCCGGTACGGCATCAAGGCGCTCGAACTGGACTCCGCACGTCCGACGCAGGGCAAGGCCATCACGGTCGTGTCCGGCTACTGGAAGCGGATGTACAAGTGCAACGTCGACGGCTTCGCGTACCGCCTGAAGGAGGGGAAGTGGACCTGGAAGGACTCGGTCCGCTACACCTCCGCCTGCCAGACGATCGGCGGCACATCGGGATCGCCGGTGGTCGACGACGCGACCGGCAAGGTCGTCGCCCTCAACAACACCGGCAACGAGAGCGGCGAGCGCTGCACCGACAACAACCCGTGCGAGGTCGACGAGAACGGCAAGGTGACGGTCCGCCAGGGCATCAACTACGGCCAGCAGACCTACACCATCGTCCCCTGCATCGGCGCGGGCAACAAGGTCGACCTGAACCGTCCCGGCTGCACGCTGCCGAAGCCCTGACCGGCCCGGCCGAAGCCCTGACCGACCCCGCCGCCCTGCCGGTGGCCTAAGCGGTCCGGCGCACGGAACGTCCCGCGAGGACGTCCGTGCGCCGGCCGTCCTCGATCACCGGGCGGCCGTCGATGAAGACGTGCGGGATGCCCACGGGCAGCGTGCGCGGCGCGTCGAAGGTCGAGCCGGCCGCGACCGTGTCCGGGTCGAAGAGGACCAGGTCTGCGCGGTAGCCCTCGCGGACGAGGCCCCGGTCGGGCAGGCGCAGGCGGGCCGCGGGACGCGAGGTGAGGTGCGCGACGCACTCCTCCAGGGACAGCACCCCGAGCTCCCGTACGTACTTGCCGAGGTACTGCGGGAACGTGCCGTACGCCCGCGGGTGCGGCTTGAAGCCCTGGAGGATGCCGTCGCTGCCGCCGGTGTGCACGCGGTGGCGCATGATCGCCCGTACGTTCTCCTCGTGCCCGACGTGCTGGAGGATCGTCGAGCCGAGCTTGTCGGCGATGAGCAGCCGCCGGGCCGTCACCCAGGGCTCCTCGCCGCGCATGTCCGCCGACTGCTGGATCGTCTTGCCCACGCAGGAGGCGAGGCCCGGGTCGGAGACGCCGGAGATCTCGATGGTGTCCCACTCGATCGGGACGCCGTGGCAGCCGTCCGCCCCCACGACCTCCATGTGGTGCCGGATCTTCGCCGCCGTCCCGTCGTCCTGGAGCCGGGCGAGGATCGCGTCCGGACCGCCCTCGCTCGCCCAGCTCGGCAGCATCGCCACGAGCGTCGTGCAGCCGGGCGTGTACGGGTAGGTGTCGAGGGTGATGTCGGCACCGGCCGCCAGCGCGTCGTCCAGGAGCGCGAGGAGGCCCGGCGCCTTGCCCTTGTTCACACCGAAGTTCATGGTGGCGTGGGCCAGGTGCAGCGGGCAGTCCGCGGAGCGCGTCAGCTCCACCATCTCCTCGTACGCCTCCAGGGCGCCCGCCCCGTAACTGCGGTGGTGCGGGCAGTAGTAGCCGCCGTGCTCCGCCACCACGCGGCACAGCTCGGTCAGCTCGGCGTCCTTCGCGTACATGCCCGGCGTGTACGTCAGGCCCGACGACATGCCGACGGCGCCCTCCCGCATGCCCTGCGCGACCAGCTCCTTCATCCGCTCCAGCTCGGCCGCGGTGGCCTCGCGGTCCTCCCAGCCCATCGCGTACATCCGGACCGTGCCCTGCGGGATCAGGTACGCCGCGTTCACCGCGATGCCCCGGCCGCCGTGCGCCCGGTCCAGGCGGTCCAGGTACTCGCCGACCGTGCGCCAGTCGAAGTCGATGTCGCTTCCGTCGCCGTTCCAGCCCGTGATGGCCTGGCGGACCTGGGCGAGGGTGGCGTCGTCCACCGGCGCGTACGACAGGCCGTCCTGGCCGACGACCTCCAGGGTGACGCCCTGGGCCGCCTTCGCGCTGTGGTCCGGGTCGCGGAGCAGGGCCAGGTCGCTGTGGGCGTGCATGTCGATGAAGCCCGGGGCCAGGGCGAGGCCGTCCGCCTCGACCGTGCGGGTGCCCGTGGGGCGGGGGCCCTCGCCCTCCCGGCGGATCTCGCCCACTCGGCCGTCCGTCACCGAGACGTCGGCTCTGTACGAGGGGGCGCCGGTGCCGTCGATGACGCGGGCGCCGCGGATGACCATGTCCATGGGGTGCCTCTCTGGGGGTGAGGTGGGGCGGGGTGCGGGTGGGTGCTCTCGCGGGGCGCCCCAGTCCCGCCCCTTCCCGAAACTGGGGGTCCCCCCCAGACCCCGTATCGGCCTGCGGCCTCGTCCTCGATCGCCGGACGGGCTATTCATAGCCCGTCCGGCGATCGAGGACCGGGGGTCCAGGGGGCGGAGCCCCATGGTTTCGGGAAGGGGCGGGGTGGGGGAGTGAGCCCCGCGCAGCGGTCAGAAGTACGTGCGGACGTAGTCCGTGACCGTTCCGTCCGCCCCGACGAGGGGGATCAGCTGCCACTTGTCGAAGGACGTGCAGGGGTGCGAGAGCCCGAGCCCCACCCAGTCCCCGACCCGGAGGTCGACCCCGGGGTCGGTCCGCAGCCACCCGTGCTGGTCGGAGAGCGCGTGCAGCGTGACCCCGGCGCCGGAGAGCTCCGTCCCGTCGGCCCGCCGGACCACCTGCACCTCGGGCAGATCGAGGTCGTACGCGGCGTCCCGCTTGCCCGCGTTGATGAAGGCCTGCTCGGCCGAGGGCCGGGACACGACCTGGGCCCACAGTCGGAAGGCGGGCTGAAGGGCGCCCTCGTCGGGGACGCGGTTGAAGGGCGTGAGGTGACGGTAGTGGCCGTCGTCGTGGGAGACGTACGCGCCGGAGCGCAGGAGCTTCAGGACCGGCAGGGACAGCTCGGGGACCTCGGCGAAGACGTCGGCGACGGCGTCGAACCAGGCGGAGCCGCCCGCGCTGATCACGATGTCGGCGAGCGGGGCACCGGCGTCCGCCGCGAAGCGGCCCGCGGCGTCGAAGTCCGCGGTCAGCGCGACGAGCCGCCGCAGCCAGGCGCGCACCCGCTCGGGGGAGGGGTCCGGCACCTCGCCCTCGTACCCGGCGACGCCCACGAGCCGCAGCGTGCCCGTCGCGGCGACCGCGTCGGCGACGGCGGCGCAGTCGGCCTCGGTGCGGGCGCCGGTGCGCGCGCCCTCGCCCGCGGCCAGTTCCACGACGACGTCCACGCGGCGGCGCGCGCCCGCGGCGCGCAGGGCGGCGTCCATCAGCTGCACGCCCCGTACGGAGTCGACGTAGCACAGGAAGCGGAAGCCGGCGTCCGCGTCGAGCTCGGCGGCGAGCCAGCGCAGGGCCGCCGCGTCGACCAGCTCGTTGGCGAGGAAGATCCGCGAGACGCCGAACGCGCGGGCCACCCGCACCTGGTGGGGGACCGCGAGGGTGACGCCCCAGGCGCCGTGCTCGATCTGACGCCAGAACAGCTGCGGTGCCATGGAGGTCTTGCCGTGCGGCGCGAAGGCGAGGGAGTGCCGGGTCGCGTACTGCTCCATGAGCGCGAGGTTGTGCTCAAGGCGCTCGGCCGAGAGGGCGAGGACGGGGGTGGTGAAGCCGCCGGTGAAGAGGTTGCGGCGCTGGGCGGCCAGCGCGCCGACCGTCATGCCGTCGGTGTCCGGCGGCAGTGCCTTGAAGTGGGGGCCGACGCGCTCGTCGGCGAGGCGCGCGACGGCTTCCGGCGCGCCGGGCCGGGCGGGCTTCCCGGCCTCCTGCGCGGCCTCCTGCCCGGTCTCCTGCGCGGCCTCCTGCGCGGTCGACGGTCGGCCGCCCACCTGCGCGGTCGGCTGCCCGGCCGGCTGCTCGACGGTCTGCTCGGGGGACTTTTCGGCGGCCATGGACGTCTCCTCGTGCCTCTTCAACGCATGCGTTGCAAGATATGCAACGTTCATTGCGTATGTCGCTTACTGCTGTCTAACATCCGAGCCAACGCCGGGTCAACGGATCCGGGAAGCGAGTGAGGGGCTGACACCGACGTGACCGGAGCAGGCGGCGGAGACACGAACTCCCTGGACACCGACGTGGTGGCCCTGGGCGAGTCGATGGTGACCTTCCTGCCGTCGCGACCGGGCCGGATCGCCGACGTGCCGTCCTTCGGGCGCGGCATCGGCGGGGCCGAGTCCAACGTCGTGTGCGCCCTCGCCGCGGCGGGCCACCGGGCCCGCTGGGTCAGCCGGGTCGGCGCCGACGGCTTCGGCGACCACCTGGTGGAGACGATCGGCGGCTACGGCGTGGACACCTCCGCCGTCGGCCGCGACCCGCACCGCCCCACCGGCATCTACTTCCGCACCGCCGACGACCGCGGCACCGACGCCCACGAGGTCGTCTACTACCGCGCGGGCTCCGCCGCCTCCGCGATGTCCCCGGACACCGTGGACCCCGAAGCCCTGTGGTCCGGACGAGTGCTCCATCTCTCCGGCATCACGCCCGCGCTCTCCGCCGATTGCCTCGCCCTCGTGCGCGTTCTGTGCGCCCGGCGGGACGGACGCCGCTCCCTCGTCTCCTTCGACGTCAACCACCGGCCCGGCCTGTGGCGGGAGCCGGGCGGCGCCGACGTGCTGCTCGACCTCGCCCGGGGCGCCGACATCGTGTTCGTCGGCGAGGACGAGGCCGCGGCCGCCTGGGACGTCACCGGCGGGCCCGCCGCGATCCGCGAGGCGCTGCCAGGACCCGCCGTGCTCGTCGTCAAGCAGGGCGCGCACGGCGCCACGGCCCTCGCCACCGACCCCGCCACCGGCCAGGACACCGTCACCTTCGTCCCGGCCCTGCACGTAGACGTCGTCGCACCCGTCGGAGCCGGTGACGCCTTCGCCGCCGGGTTCCTCTCCGCGACCCTGCGCGGCCTGTCCGCCGAACACCGCCTGCGGCACGGCCATCTGATGGCCGCCGCCGCCCTCACGGTGCCCGGCGACGTCGCCACGCCCGCGTCCCGCGGCCACGCCGACGCGCTCGCCGCCCTGGACCCCGCCGCCTGGGAGACTCTGCGTCTCGGGCCCGGCTGGACGGCAGCGGATCCCACCCGGGCCACCACCACAGTGGCCGACGAGGAGGTAAGAACGTCATGAGCCAGACCGTCGACCGTGCCCTGTCGATCCTGCCCCTGCTCGCCGAGGGCCCCGCCGACCTCGGCCAGGTCGCCGAGCGTCTCGGCGTGCACAAGTCCACCGCCCTGCGCCTCCTTCGCACCCTGCACGAACACGGCCTGGTCTTCCGCCAGTCCGACCAGCGCTACCGCCTGGGCGCCCGCCTCTTCGCGCTCGCCCAGGAGGCCGTGGAGAACCTCGACGTGCGCGAGATCGCGCACCCGCACCTGCTCGCCCTCAACGAGAAGTGCGGACACACGGTCCACCTCGCCGTGTACGAGGAGCAGGAGGTGCTCTACATCGACAAGGTGGAGAGCCGCTACCCGGTCCGCATGTACTCGCGCATCGGCAAGCCGGTCGCCATCACCGTCGCCGCCGTCGCCAAGCTGCTGCTCTCCGACTTCCCCGAAGCCGAGCGCCGCGCCTTCGCGGAGAAGCTCGACTATCCCGCGTACACGTCCCGTTCGACGCCCAACGCCGCCGCGTTCCTCAGGGAACTGGCGCAGGTGCGCGAGCAGGGCTGGGCCACCGATCTCGGTGGCCACGAGGAGTCCATCAACTGCGTCGGCGCCCCCATCCGCGGCGCGGACGGCCGGGTCGTCGCCGCCATGTCGATGTCGGCGCCGAACGTCGTCGTCACGGCCGAGGAACTCCTCAAGCTCCTTCCGCTGGTGCGGCGTACGGCGGAGGCCATCAGCAGGGAGTACTCCGGCGCCGTACCGGACGCCAGGAACGCCCTGTGAACACCCCCGCGCATCCCCACGAAGAAGTCCCTACGAAGAAGGCAAGATCATGAGCGAGAAGACCGCGATCACCCCGGCCACCCACACCGCCCCGCCCGCCAAGTTCTCCCACGGCGTCAGGAAGGGCAACATCCTCCAGGTCGCGGGCCAGGTCGGCTTCCTGCCCGCCGAGGAGGGCAAGGCCCCCACCCCCGCCGGTCCCACCCTGCGCGAGCAGACCCTCCAGACGTTCGCCAACGTCAAGGCGATCCTCGAAGAGGGCGGCGCCTCCTGGGACGACGTGATGATGATGCGCGTCTACCTCACGGACGTGGACCACTTCGCGGAGATGAACGAGATCTACAACCAGTACTTCGAGGAGCAGGGCCTCGAGGCCCCCGCGTCCGCCCGCACCACGGTGTACGTCGGCCTGCCCAAGGGCCTGCTCATCGAGATCGACGCGCTGGCCGTACTCGGCTGACCGCCGCGGCCCGGCCGCGTGACCGCGGCGGTCGCGCACGGGGAGGCCGCCATCCGGCCTCCCCGCCCCGCCCGCCGCCGCACCACTCACCCCCACCCTCCCCACCTCCCCCCGCACACACCCCACGCAAGCCGTACGTCATCACGGTGCGCCGCCCCGACACCCCCAGGGACGCCGTGCCGCGATCCCCCCTGCCCCAGAAAGCTCCATGCACTTACGAGGTCAACGATGTCCCCGTCCACCCACTCCGCGACGCTCGCGGCCACCGCCCCAGCAGAAGCACCACCGCACACCGGTGGCCTGATGGCCCTCATCGACGGCACGGCAGGTCTGCTGACCGTCGCCGCCCTCGGCATCCTGCTGCTGCTCTTCCTGATCATCAAAGTGCGGCTGCAGCCGTTCGTCGCGCTCCTCGCGGTCTCCATAGCCGTCGGCCTCGCCGCCGGGCTCTCGGTCACCGAACTCTTCGGCACCGTCCAGAAGTCGGACGCCGTCTCGCTCATCGAATCCGGCATGGGCGGCATCCTCGGCCATGTCGCGATCATCATCGGCCTCGGCACCATGCTCGGCGCGATCCTGGAGGTCTCCGGCGGCGCCGAGGTCCTCGCCTCCCGGCTCCTCGGCCTCTTCGGCGAGAAGCGCGCCCCGCTGGCCATGGGCCTGACCGGCCTGATCTTCGGTATCCCGGTCTTCTTCGACGTGGGCATCTTCGTCCTCGCGCCCATCGTGTACGCCGCCGCCAAGCGCAGCGGCAAGTCGATCCTGCTCTACTGCCTGCCGCTGCTCGCCGGCCTGTCGATGACCCACGCGTTCCTGCCCCCGCACCCCGGCCCGGTGGCCGCGGCGGGCCTGCTGAAGGTCGACCTCGGCTGGGTCATCCTCATGGGCGTCGTCTGCGGCATCCCCGCCGTCCTCGCGGCCTGGGTGTTCTCCGCCTGGATCGGCAAGCGCATCTTCGTCCCCGTACCGCAGGACATGCTGGAGGCCTCGGAGGAGGCCAGGGCGGCGGTCGTCGCCGAACAGCGGGCCGCGGGCCGCGAGCCGCAGGAGAAGCCGGTCGCGCTCGCCACCGTCTTCCTGATCATCGGCACCCCGCTGGTCCTCATCCTGCTTGCGACGTTCTCCTCCATCGCCTTCGACCCCTCCACGGGCCGCAGCGTCATCGAGTTCTTCGGCAACCCCTTCGTCGCCCTGACGATCGCCCTGCTGATGGCGTACTACCTGCTCGGCATCCGCCGCGGCTGGTCCCGCAAGTCCCTGGAGACGGTGTCGACCGCGTCCCTGAAGCCGGTCGGCAACATCCTCCTGGTGGTCGGCGCGGGCGGCATCTTCGGCGCCGTCCTCAAGGGCAGCGGTGTCGCCCAGGCCCTCTCCGACACCTTCCACGACGTCGGCCTGCCCGTGATCGTCCTGGCCTATCTGATCTCCGTGGTCCTGCGCGTGGCCCAGGGCTCGGCGACGGTCGCCATCGTCACGACGGCGGGCATCGTGGCCCCCCTCCTCGCCGAGGGCGACTACTCCAACGCCTTCACGGCCCTGGTCATCATGGCCATCTCCGCGGGCTCCATCTTCGCCTCGCACGTCAACGACGGCGGCTTCTGGATGGTCGCCAAGTACTTCGGCATCTCCGAGCGCGACACCCTCAAGACCTGGACGGTCCTGGAGACGGTGCTCTCGGTGGCCGGGTTCGCGGTGGCGGCGGTGGTGAGCCTGTTCGTGTAGCGGTCCCGTACGGCGAGGGGCACCCGGCGACCAGCCGGGTGCCCCTCGCCGTACTTGGCGTGATCATGTGGCCACCAGCTGTCACGCGCGTGGCTATAGTGGCCCGGCAGGCGTGCCGTCCAGGGGAGCGCTCAAAGGGACTCGCTCCAGGGGGAGTTGGCGATGTCGTGGGACGAGTGGGAGCGGTTGAAGGCGGACGCCGCGCGACGGCGCTCCGACCCCGCCCGGCCGGGCGGCGGAGCGGGTGCCGGGCCCGTGGCCGCGGCGGACCTCGTGGTCCACGACGACGAACTCGGCAGGCTCGGCTCCCTCGCCCACCGGCTCCGTGACCGGCTGCGTGTGGACTCCGACCGCGCGCGGGAGCAGACGTTCGGCGCCGCCGTGGAGCTGACCGGCGGCGGCCTCGACACGGGCGCCGCCCTGACCGAGCTGCACGACGCCTGGAACACCAAGTCCCGGACGCTGGTGGACGCGTGCGGCCATATCTCGAACCACCTCGACTTCACCCGCGCGCAGCACAAGAAGGACGACGAGAAGGTCGCCACGGACGTGTCCGTGTCCGTCATCGAGAAGTACATGAAGTGAGACGCACGGGGTGAGACACATGGGGGCGGGGACATGCTGACCGTCGAGGACGTCCTCGGCCTGCGGCTCGGCAAGCTGGCGTCGGCGGTGGACGACTGGGAGGTCACCGCGCGGCGCCTGCACGAACTGGCCGGCGGCAGAGGGGGCGCGGAGAGCGCGGCCCTGCTCAGGAGCAAGGCGGAGCAGGCGGACTGGAAAGGCGTCAACGCCACGGTCGGCAAGGCCTTCGTGGTGCGCACGGCAGCGGAGTTCGACGACGCCGCCACCTCGGCGCGGAGCGTCCTCGCGGTGCTGAGCGACGCGCTCCGGGCCTTCACCCGGCACCGCGACGACATGACGCACGTGGTGGACGACGCCGCCGGGCGCGGCATCCGCGTCACCGCGCGGGGCGCCGCGGAACCCAGGGCGGCGCAGGGCGACTCGGTGCCCGGCCCCGCCAAGGCCGAAGGGCCCACCGACGAGGAGATCGCGGCGGTGGAGCGGAACGCGAAGCACGTCCTCGAAGAGGCCGAGGACACCGACCGGATCACCGCGCGCGCCCTGCGCGCACTGGCACGCGGCAAGCACGACTTCTCCGGTACCGAGGTCAAGGGCCTCGACCACGCCGACAACCTCCAGGGCAGGCAGGACGCGGACCGCTGGGCCGAGGAGATCGCCAAGGGCGACGTCGCGAACTGGAGCGACGAGAAACTCCGCCGCTTCAACGAGACCCTCGCCGCCCAGAAGGACAACCCCGCCTTCGCGGAGCGCTTCGCCACCGCCCTCGGCGCCGACGGCACCCTCCGCTTCTGGCGCGACCTCGCCAACCAGCCGGACACCTGGGGCCTGGTGGACGACGACGCGCGCGGCAAGCTCCTCGGCCGCACCCAGGACGACCTGAGCACGGCCCTCGCCACGGCCACGTGGGGCGACGGCCCCGGGATGGAGGCGTGGAAGAAGGACATGATCGCGGCGGGCGGCAGAGAGGTCCCCGCCTCCGTCCCCGGCGGCGCCACGCCCTATGGCTTCGCCGTGATGTCGAGCCTGATGCGCAAGGGCACGTACGACACCGCGTTCCTCCAGGAGTACGGCGACGGCCTCCTGAAGTTCGAACGCGAAGCCCCTCCCTTCGACAGCGTGAACCCCATGGGCCGACTCGTCCATCCACCCGGCGACGATCCCGCCGACCCCGTCGCCTGGTTCATGGAGTCCCTCGGCCACAACCCGGACGCGTCACTGGAGTTCCTGCACAGCGGCCCCCGCGCCAAGGACCACTTCGACTACCTGGTCGGACACGGGGACGGCTCCCGCACCGCGGGCCTCGACACCATGGCATCCCTCACCGGAGGCGGCGGAGCCGCCCGCGACTTCTACGAGACCAGCCTCGGGCACGCCCTGGAATCCGCGGCCACCGGCAACCCCTACGACTCCGGCGCCCCGTCGAAGCCCCACTCCGCCGCGAGCGCGGACTTCGTCCACCGCCTCGTCGACCACTACGGCAGCCACCCCGAGCACCTCGACGACTCGAAACTGCGGGGCAGCCTCGGCAACATCACCGCCGACTACATGCGCGACTTCCAGGACGGCATGAACGGCCCCCGCGGCCTGACCACCCACGGCACCAACGCGGACCTCGGCTCCCTGCACGGCTCCACCCTCAAGAACTTCCTGGGCGCGGTGGGCAAGGACCCCGACGCGTACGGCGCCATCCTGCACGCCCAGCAGTCCATCACCACCGAACTCGTCGACGAGACCCTCCGCAATCCGCACTCCCTCCCCAGGGCCGCCGTCAACGCCGACGTCAACAACATGGTCGCCCCCGGCGCCGAGATCGCCGGAATCATGGCGGAATCCCGCACCCAAGCGATCTACGACGACCGCATCGCGTCCGACGAGGAGTTCAACAAGGGCATCACCACGACGGACAAGTGGGCGGGCCGCGTCATCGACCTCGGGGCGAATCATGTTCCTGTGGTCGGGGATGTGGTGAGTTGGATTGCTGAGGATGCGCGGGGGGCTGTTGTGGAGCACTACACGAGGGACTCCAGCACGGTGGCTCAGCAGAGCAGAGGGAATTTCTTGGAGGATCAGCTCGAGCAGTCTGCGCACTCCGCGTACACCGCCGCCTACGCAGCCGCACGGCAGCAGGGATACAGCCACCAGGAGGCTGTGCTGGTAGCCGACGCCGCACAGAGCAATACTCGCCTTCACTATGGGATCGCGCGCGTGCGCGGAGGTGAAACAGATTGACGACGCAGAGCGTGAGGTCAGAACGTAAGGCTCGGCGCTGGGCGGCCGTCGGCCTGGTCTTGGCGGCATCGGCTGGTACAGCCGTCTGGCAATTCTGGCCTTCTGCCGAACCCGCCGTCGGCGTACCCGGGCGTGTATGCGGGAAAGCGTTGCCAGGCGGACAGGCTGCTGATCTTCTGCCCGACAGGGGCACTGAATACCAGGAGTACGTCACCGGCAATGCAGAGTTCGGTGTACCGCACGATGGCCCAGCCCCCATCTGCAATATCGTCGCGGGCGACCGGCGAGTAAGGGTGGAGTACAGCCAACACCTGAACTCCACCACCATCAAGAACGCCGACAAGGCGAAGGACCAAGTAGCCCGCGAAGCCGCGGAGCCGGGAAGCATCCCCCTACGCCTCGGAAACGCACACGGCTACGCATGGAAGCACGCGGCGGTGCTGCTCCTCGACTGCCCGAAGGGCAAGTACCCGGGGATCGTCGAGGTGAGCGTCGACGACCGGCGGGACGTGGAGGCGGGAAGCGCGGACGCCGAAGCGTTCGCCGCGCTCGCGGCGGACACCCTCCGCCTCGCAGGCCAGAAGGTCTACCACTGCGAGGGAAGCGCGGCCCTCCCGCCCGGAGCCCCGCGGCTGGGCAAGCCGCGGGGCGAGTAGCACGGAGGCAGCCGTCAGCTGCCGGAGCAGTACTGCTGCTCCTTCCCGATCGACCGGTACATGCAGTCGGAGTTCTCCAGAAGCTGGAGCACGGCGTCCCGGTTCCGGGACGTCTCACGCTCGATGACCTCGTCGGGCGGGTAGAACCCGCCGCCACCGGAGCGCGGATACATCTCGAAGGTGTAGCCGAAGATCTTCTGGTTGCCCCAGAGCCAGTCGTCGATGGTGCCGTCCGTGATGTAGAGGTCACTGGACTGCTCGGGCGTGTACCCGTTGCTCGCGGCCATCTTGCGCCCCACGGTGGCGAAGGCGTTGTGGTCGTCCTGGGTGAGGCCGGGTGCCGTGTCGTTGTACGTGTAACCGTACGGCCACAGGATCAGCTCGCTGTACGTGTGGAAGTCGATGCCGGTCTTGATCTGCTGCTTGCCGCCGACGACCCGGCTGCGTACGAAGTCGGCGACGACCTTGACCTCGGGGCCCGACTCGGGGGCGCGGCCGCGGTAGGTCTCGGAGCCCGGGGTGCCCGAGGAGCCGTTGCAGCAGCCCCACTTGAAGTTCCAGTTGCGGTTGAGATCGGTGCCGGTGGCGCCGCCCGAGTTGGGCTGCCGGTTCAGGCGCCAGCTGCGGTAGGAGCCGGTCGCGATGTCGTACTCGCCGCCGTCGGGGTTGATGTCGGGCACGATCCAGATCTCGCGCTCGTTGAGCATCTTGGTGACGCGCGCGTCGCTGCCGTAGCCGGCGCCGAACTCCCGCAGGAGGTACAGCGCCATCTCCACGGTCAGGTGCTCACGGGCGTGCTGATGGTGGGTGAAGAGGACCTCGGGCTCGTTCTCGTCCGTGCCCACGTTGTCGCTGATCTTGATGGCGACGATGTCCCGGCCCTGGTAGGACTTGCCGATCACGCGCTTGCTCATGATGTTCGGGTACTGCTGGAGCCGCTGGTCGATCTCCGCGTTCATCTCCGCGTAGTTGTGGTAGCGGGAGTCGGCGGGCGGGAAGTCCCGCACCTGGACGCGCTTGCCGTCGGTCCTCGCGGGCGGCGCGGGCAGGACCTTGAGCCGGTAGCCGAGCGCGCGCAGCTTCTTGGCCTGGGCGGCGTCCGCCGTGACGACGACCCCGTGGTCCTGGGCCTCGTCGATGGACACGCCGGTGGCGGCGACCGCCGTGCGCGCGGCGGGGGTCGAGGGGCCCGGTATGGAGTACTGACGGACGTGTTCGTCCGCCGCCGTGGCCGCCGCGGCTTTCTTGGCGGAGGGCGAGGACGAGTCGGAGGCGTTGGCGCTCAGGGGCGCCGCCACCGCGAGGGCGAGCACGGCGGCGATGGCCGCTGATCTCTTTCCGCGGATGCGAAGTCGCATGAATGCTCCTGTGAGGGTGGGGGGTGGTTCAGTGCGACGCGTACGAGGTGCGGGGCGTGCGGCGTGCGGGCCGCCGCCGGTCGGGCGGGGCCGTGCTGGCCCATGGTTGCGGCATGGCATGCTCCGGTCAATGGTTCTATTGAGCCGTCTGAGCCTCCCCGGCGGACCACTTCTCGTACGGCGGCAAGCCGCTCCACGGACGGCGGCGGACCACTTCTCGTACGGCGGCGGGCCGCTCCGCTCACGGTGGCGGGCCGCTCCGCTCACGGCGGCGGACAGCTCCGCGGACGGCGGCAGGACCTCTTGTGCACCAGGAGTCTTTGCGCTTTCTTGATCGCATGGCCGAAACCAAGGGTGGACCCACCGCATCCGGGGACGTCACGTCCGCTCCCCGCAAGTCCAGTTGGAAGTACATCGGTCCCGGCATCGTCGTCGCCGCGACCGGCGTCGGCGCGGGCGACCTCGTCGCCACACTGATCGCAGGGAGCAACTTCGGCTACACCCTGCTGTGGGCCGCCGTGATCGGCTGCGTCGTGAAGATCTCCCTCGCGGAGGCCGCAGGACGCTGGCACCTGTCCACGGGGCGCACCCTCTTCGACGGCTGGGCGAGCCTCGGCCGCTGGACGACGTGGTTCTTCGTCGTGTACGTCGTGGTGTGGGGCTTCGTGTACGGCGCCGCCGCGATGTCGTCATCGGGGCTCCCGCTCCAGGCCCTGTTCCCCGACGTCATGGACCTCAAGTGGTGGGCCATCCTCACGGGTGTGGTCGGCCTCGTCTTCGTCTGGTTCAACAAGTACGACGTGTTCGAGAAGGTCATGACGGTGCTCGTCGGCGTCATGTTCGTGGTGACGGTCTACCTGGCGATCCGCGTGACCCCGAACCTCGGCGACGCCTTCGCGGGCCTGCTCCCCGTGGTCCCGGACGAGAAGGACTCGATCCTCAACACCCTCGGCCTGATCGGCGGCGTCGGCGGCACCATCACGCTGGCGGCGTACGGCTACTGGGTCAATGCCAAGGGCTGGACGAACACCGGCTGGATGAAGGTGATGCGGCTCGACAACCGCGTCGCCTACATCACCACCGGTGTCTTCGTCATCGCGATGCTCTTCGTCGGCGCCGAGATGCTGCACTCCACGAACGTGGCGATCGCGAGCGGTGACAAGGGCCTGGTCCAGCTCTCCGACATCCTGGAGAAGGAGTACGGGAACGCCACCGCCAAGCTGTTCCTGGTCGGCTTCTTCGCCACCTCCTTCACGTCGCTGATCGGCGTGTGGCACGGCGTGAGCCTGATGTTCGCGGACTTCGTCGAGCGCTACCGCAAGACGCGGGCGGGCGCCGACAGCAAGGCGCTGACCGGCGAGGAGGTGGCGTCCGGAGCCCGCGAGAAGTCGGTCCCGTTCCGCGCGTACCTGCTGTGGCTCACGTTCCCCCCGATGATCCTGCTGTTCGAGGGCCAGCCGTTCCGCCTGATCATCATCTACGGGGTCCTGGGCGCGGCCTTCATGCCGTTCCTCGCGCTGACCCTGATCTGGCTGCTCAACTCCGCGCGTACGCCTTCCGAGTGGCGCAACGGCTGGCTCAGCAACGGCATGCTGGCGGTCGCCGGCCTGCTCTTCCTGATCCTGACCGTGAAGCAGATCACGGACCAGGACTGGGGGAGCTTCTTCTAGGCGGGGCGCATGCACCCGGCGGTCGGCCGGGGCATACGGCAGCGCCGCCGGGGGAGCGGCGGCGCTGCGGTGCGGGGCGCTTGCGTGCAGCGCGGGGAGGAGGTCCGCGCGGGGCGGACCTGTGTACGGGCTACGGGAGGCCGTGGACGTGCGGCCCGACGGCGTTGGACCAGGCGTTGCCGTTGGCGGCGTCCCAGTTGGTGGACCAGGTCATGGCGCCGCGGATGCCCGGGTAGGTCTTCGAGGGCTTGAAGGAACCGCAGTTGGTGCCCTTGGCGAGGCAGTTCAGGGCGTTGTTGACGACGGTGGGGGAGACGTAGCCGGAGCCTGCGCCGCGGGTGGAGGCGGGTGTCCCGATCCCGACCTGGGAGGGCGCGAGCCCGCCTTCGAGCTGGATGCAGGCGAGGGCGGTCAGGAAGTCCACGGACCCCTGGGAGTAGACCTTGCCGTCGCAGCCGAGCATCGAACCGCTGTTGTAATACTGCATGTTGACGACCGTGAGGATGTCCTTCACGTTCAGCGCCGTCTTGAAGTACTCGTTCCTGGTGGACTGCATGTCGATGGTCTGCGGCGCCATGGTCAGCACGAAGCCGGGCCCGGCCTTCTGCCCGAGTGACTTCAGGGCCTGCGTCATATAGGTGGAGTTGAGCCCGTTCTCCAGGTCGATGTCGACGCCGTCGAAGCCGTACTCCTGCATGAGCTTGTACACGGAGTTGGCGAAGTTCGTGGCGGCGGCCGAACTGTTCACGGCCACGGCGCCGCGCTCACCGCCCACCGAGATGATCACAGACTTGCCGGCGGCCTTCTTGGCCTTGATGTCGGCCTTGAACTGGTCGACGGTGTACCCGCCGAGCCCGGCCGAGTCCAGCTTGAAGGTCACCTGCCCCGGCGTACCGGTGGCGTCGGCGAAGGCCACGGCGATGATGTCGTACTGGTTCTGCACCTGGCTGAGCTTCTGCACGGTGGCGCCGTTGTTGAAGTTCTGCCAGTAGCCGGTGACGGCGTGCTTGGGGACGGCGCGGGCCCCGGCGGCCCCGGCCGATGAGCCCACGGCCTCGGCACCAGCGGCCTTGGCCCCCGTGGCGTCGGCCGCGTCCGCGGTACCGGTACCCCCGGTCACGAGCCCGGCGAACGCGAGCCCGAGCGCGGCGAGCCCACCGACGAGTGCACTTCTCTTCCTGCGTGTCCCGCGAGCCCTGCGTGCGAGGTCCATCTTCTGCCTCCGTGTGGGGGGAGTGGGGGGGGTGGGGGAGGAGTGTGTCGAAAACGGTGGCCACCGCTGGTCGTACAAGCTGGTCCAGACCATTGGGGTTGTCAAGGGTTCGTGCGTCGGGAGGGGCGGGATGGGGGTGTCGGTGGATCGCGCAGAGTGAGGGCGCGCCGATCTCTGCTGGCTGGTTCCCTGACGCCCGCCGCGCCACTCCGTGCGGCTGATGAGTCGCGCCAGCAAAGCACGTGTGTATTAAACACAGCTCCACCGAGAGATCGAGAATGGCGCGTTCAGGCCCGCGTCGGCCCACCTGCTTACGTTGAGTTACGAATGACGCTTCGATCGCGGGAGTATTGGAGCACCAAGTTCCGTCCTCTGTGGCCTTATTGGGCCCTTGAGAGCGGCTAAAAACGTGCCGTGGACCACCTTGACGTGAGGAACTCGCTCCGCGTTTACTCGCTCAGCCTGTAAATGTGAAGCATTGGTGACTCTGCGACGCCGGCGGCGAACTCCTCATTCGCCGGGCCAAAGGTGACGGCGACACGGTCCTCTACCTCGGGCCCACGAAGTCCGCCTGACGACCAAGGGCACGAAGAAGACCCTCACCGGTACCCGTTACTACACCGCCAACGGCCAGACCATCGCGGTCCGCACCGGCACGAGCGGCGCGACGGACACAGAGCTCAGCTTCCTGGCGGCCGACCACCACGGCACGTCGAGTGTCGCCCTGGACGCGACGACGTACGCGGTGACGAAGCGTTACACGACGCCCTTCGGGTCGCCGCGCGGGGAGAAGACCCCCGTCTTGCCCGACGACAAGGGCTTCCTGGGCAAGCCGGTGGACAAGGGGACCGGCCTCACGCATGTGAGCGCCCGCGAGTACGACCCGTCCGTCGCCCAGTTCATCAGCATCGACCCGATTCTGAGCCTCGACCAGCACCAGTCCCTCAACGGGTACGCCTACGCCAACAACAGTCCGGTCACATACAGCGACCCCACGGGCTTGGAGTTCTGCGCTGACGACTACTGCAAGGCCCCGAAGGGTGAGCAACGTCGTCATGGGGCTCGTTGCCAATGCTCCATATCTGGCCGAGTACGTCGGCTGGCTGTTCGACGGCGACTGCCTGAACGGGGGCCCGGGGTCCGAAGGCTGTGACTACGGGGAGAAATTTGACAAGTGGGCCGCGGAAAATGGATATGAGGTTTCCGGGGACGCCTATCAGGTGCCGAGCCTGCTTGCCGCCGTCTTCGCCCACCGCCCCGGAGGTAAGGTTCCCACCAGGAAGCCGGCAGGTGTAGGTGCTGGGGTCAGTGGCAACTACCGGGGAACCTTTTTCAAGGCGCATCCTCACCTCAAGGGGAAGGTCTGGGTTCATCATGCTGTGGAGCAGCAGGTCTTGACGAAGTATCCAGGGCTCTTCAGTAAGAGTGAGATCAATTCGATTGAAAATCTTCGCGGAATACCGAAGTCGACGAATGCCGACCTGCACCTGGGGCGGATTCGGGTGCTCTGGAACGGATTCTATAGAACTCACTCCAGCCCGACTCGCCAGCAAGTCCTGGACTACGCCACCTTCATTGATGACTTCGTAGGTAACGAATTCACTCCGCGAATTCGGTGAAGAGTCGTTCCTGGATGATGCTGTGGACTGGTTGTTCCGGCCGCTGCGAGGGTACTGCGCATGTGTGGGTAGCCTGCGGTAAGGTCTCGTAGGCTACCCGCGCGGCGCCCTGCTCCCACTACTGCTCGAGCTGGCCCGGTCGTGGCACCATTTCGATTGGAGAGTCTCATGTGGATAGATCTGATCTCCGCTTCCTCCGGCCAGGTGGAGTTTAACCCTCCAGCCTCCGTTGAAGCGATTAGTGCTGCGGAAAGGGCGCTCGGGGGCACCCTTCCGGAGGAGCTGAGGTCGCTTCTACTTGAAGCTAATGGTGTCTCCGATGAATATGGGTGTGAATTCATTTGGGCGGCCGAAGAGATCGTGAAGCGGAATCGGGAAATGCGGGAGAATCTCGATTTTCGAAACCTGTACATGCCGTTCGATCCACTGCTCTTTATCGGGGACAGTGGAGGTGGTGATCTCTTTGCATTCGTGGCCGTGCCCAAGCGCCCAGACGTGTTCGTTTGGCAACATGAGAGCGATAGTCGGCGTTGGATCGCCAATGACTTGCGTGACTACATCGCCCGTTACCTGGCCGCAGGTGGGGAGGACTGGTACGCATCATGATTCAGACGGTCGGCCTCACCGGACACCGGAAGGCCAGTCTGTGCCCGTGAGGCCCAGGGCTGGGCCGATCACGCCGATGTGCGGCTCTTGAGCGGAGCTCTGTGGCTGAGGAGCCGGGTCAAGGGGCCACTCAGGAACGGCCTGGCAGCCCCTCGTGCACCCTCCGGAGTAGGGGCCCGCGTCGACAACCCGTAGGTGAACAGTGGGAAGTTGGGTGTTAGCCGGGGCCCTGCGTGGATATGGTGCACAGGCAGAGACGCACGTGAGCCTGAGCGTGCGGACAGGGTGCATGTGACCGCCGTCGGCGTGGGGGCGGGAGCGTGCGGACCGGGACCGGGGGTGTGCGGATGCCGACCGCGATAGCCGTCACCAGCCCCGATCTCGTGCTGCCCTCGCCCGACCGCCACACCCCCACCGCCGCCGTGCTCCAGGGCGCCACGGGCCCCGGTGGCGGCCCGGGGGCCAAGGGGACGAAGGGGCTCAAGGGGGCCACCGGCGCGGCGGGTGCCATGGGTGGCGTGGGTGCCGGAGGTGGCGTGGGTTCCCCGGGCGCCAGGGGAGTCTTGGGCGCAGCGGGAGGCAAGGGCGGTGCCAGGGGGTTCTCCCTGGAGCAGGCCCTCACCGAGGCGCACACCCTCATCGAGAACCACGGATACGTGATCGTGCTGTGCCCCGCCTCCACCCCGCCCACCGTCCTGCACCGCCTCCACACCATCCGCTCGGTCCTGGAGAGCGACCGCATCGCCATCGTGCGTAGCGAACTGCCGCCGCTCGGGCTCTCCGTCCTCGCCCTCCAGCTGCGGCAGTTGTCGATCTGCGACTTCAGCCCGGGTGTCCTCGCGTGCGCCGCGCGGCTGCTCAGCCACTACATCTACGCGGGCGCCCTCCTCGGCTCCGTCGCCCGGCTCGACCGCGTGCCCGTCACCCTCCAGTCGCACGCCAAGTCCTGGATGCCGGGCAGCCAGTTCGCCGTCCTCGCCACGCCACGCCCCGAGCTGGTCAAGGCGGGCGGCAAGACGGGCGGCAAGGCAGGCGGCGACGACGCGCTGCTCGCCGGGCCCGGGTTCAGCACCAAGATGCTGTACGCGACCGGGCAGCTCGCCTCCGACTGGGTCGTCGACACGCTCGCGCCCGCGTGGAACGTGCAGGGCTGCGCCGACGTGCCGCTGCCCGCCGAGTCCGCCCGCTGGTGGGCCACCGGCAAGCTCGTCGAGTTCGCCGCCGCCATCCCGGACATCTCCGTGCTCTACCAACTGGTGTCGTCCGTGCGGAGGGAGGACTGCCGCTGGTGCGGTCTCGAACTCATCGGCGATCGCTGCGCCTTCTGCGCCGCGCCGCTCCTCCCGCCGCCCGAACGGGCCCCGGCCGGGCGCGCGCCCGCCGCGGATCCCGGCGGCGGGGCGGCGGCCACCGGAGTACGCGCCCTGCCCAGAGGCGCCACCTAGGGCCGCCGGGGCCACCGGCCCGGCCCGGCCGCGCCGTCACCGCCGTCGCCACCGCGGCCGGCAAGGCCCACAACCTGCGAGCCCACAACCTGCGAACCGCCGATCCGCGCACCACACCACTCACTGTCCGTAGCCACATGCACTCGCTGCACGAACGAGGTAGGTAGTCCGGCCCATGAACGCACGCCAGCGCCGCGGAGTCATCCTCCTTGTCCTGTCGGTCCTGTGCGCGCTCGGCGCCTTCGCCGGGGTCCTCTCGGTGATCCGCGACGTGAACTCCAAGGTCGGTCCCGAGGTCGAGGCGTACGAGCTGAGCACGGACATCGCGCCCTACAAGGAACTGGAGCCCGGACAGTTCAAGAAGGTCGAGATGCCCGAGCGCTGGCTGTCCGACAACGCCGTGACCGACCTGCGGGAGATCCGCGGGAAGATCGCCGTCACCCAGTTGCGGAAGGGCTCGCTGCTCCAGACCGACATGATCGTGAAACGGCCCCAGCTGGCGCCGGGGCAGCAGGAGATCGCGATCATGATCGACGCGGCGACCGGTGTCGCCGGAAAGATCACGCCGGGATCGACGGTCAACATCTACGCCACCTTCAAGGCCGAGGACGAGAAGGGCTCCGACCAGTCGAAGGTCATCGTCGAGGGCGCGAAGGTCATCGACGTGGGCAGGCTGACGGCGCTCGACGCCGACTCCGACGACCGGTCGCGGCGCCGCAACGCCGAGGCGGTGCCGATCACCTTCGCGCTCGGCACCAAGGACGCCCAACGCGTCGCGTACGCCGAGTCGTTCGCCTCGCACGTACGGCTCGCCCTGGTCGGGCAGGGAGGTGACGCGGATGTGCCGCGCGGGGACCGCACGTACACCCTGGACGAGGACAAGTAAGAGGACAAGCAAGAGGACAAGTAAGGGGAGCCGCCCTATGAGCCGCCGTATGCACGGCCCCAGCCTCACGCACGTCTCCATGTACGGCCGCATGGATGGTCCTCCCCTGTACGCGTCCACGTACGGCTCCGTGGATGTCTGCGCGTGCTGCTCCGTGGATGTCCGCGCGTACGGCTCCACGGACATCTGCACGTATGTGACCGCGCACCGCACCCGGCCGGTCCGGGCCCGGGGAGGCCGGACGTGATCACCCGCATCCTGCCCGCCGTCGGCGACCCGGACGCGGCCCGCGCCCTGACCGGGCTCGCCGCGCAGCTCCCGGACGCCGAACCCGCCGCGCCCGTCCCGGACTCCACGGCCCTCCTGGACACCCTGGCCCGGCTCGCAGCGGAGTCCCTCGACGAACTGCCCGAGGTCGTCCTCGTGCACGAACGCATCGCGCCCGTGCCCGCGCTCGACCTGATCCGCGACCTGGTCCTGCGGTTCCCCGCGGTCGGCGTCGTCCTCGTCACCGCCGACACCAGCCCGGCGCTCCTCACCGCGGCCATGGACAGCGGCGCCCGCGGCATCGTCACCTTCCCGCTCGGCTACGACGCCCTCGCCGAGCGGGTGCAGGCGGCCTCCGCGTGGTCGGCGGGAATGCGGCGCCATCTGGGCTCCACCGCCGTCGAGCTGTACGGGGGCGGGCCCGGCGGCGCGGCCGGTGGCTCCGGGCAGGTCGTCGCCGTCACCGGCGCGAAGGGCGGCGTGGGCACCACGCTGGCCGCCGTCCAGCTCGCCCTGGCCGCACAGGCCTCCGGCCGCAGCACCGTCCTGCTCGACCTCGACCTCCAGTCCGGCGACGTCGCCTCGTACCTGGACGTGCAGTTCCGCCGCTCCGTCGCCGACCTCGCCGCCATCAGCGACATCTCGCCGCGCGTCGTACAGGACGCCGTGTACGCCCACGAGTCCGGCGTCGGCCTGCTGCTCGCGCCCGCCGACGGCGAACGCGGCGAGGAGATCACCGACCGGGTCGCCCGGCAGACCGTGAACGCGCTGCGCGGACGGTACGACGTCGTGGTCGTCGACTGCGGTACGTACGTCACGTCCGCCACCGCCACCGCCATCGAGATGGCCGACCAGGCCGTGCTCCTGCTCACCCCCGACGTCGTCGCCGTACGCGCCGCCAAACGCATGGTGCGGCTCTGGGACCGGCTGCAGATCCGCAAGGCCGAGGAGACGGTGACGGTCCTCAACCGGGGGGCGCGGGGATCGGAGATCCAGCCCTCCCTGGTCGCCCGCATCACCGGCACCCGGGCCGCCCGCACCTCGGTCCCCGACGTCCCCAAGGAGCTCCAGGCCGTCGTCGACGCGGGACGCCTCCAGGACCTCGACAGCAAGTCCGTCGTCAAGCAGGCGCTGTGGGGGCTCGCCGGGGAGATCGGCCTCGTGGAGGCCCCGTCCGTGCCCGGAGGCGGGGCCACCGGGCACGGACGGAAGGGCGGACGCGGCACGCGGCGCCTCGGCAAGTCCGACCGGGGCGCGGTCACCCTGGAGTTCGCCGGGATGTTCCCGCTGGTGCTGACCGTCATCGGGCTGCTCTGGCAGTGCGCGTTGTACGGGTACACGTACTCGTTGGCGGGGAACGCGGCGGACGAGGCGGCGCGGGCCGCGACGGCCGCGGCGGCGGTCCAGGGGGACGACGCGGGTGCCTGCGCCGCCGCGGGCAAGGAACATCTGCCGGGGGCCTGGCAGGGGGCCGCGATCTCCTGTGTCACGGAGGGCGATGTCATGAAAGCCACGGTCAAGGTGGACGTGCCGCTGTTCTTCCCCGGGATCGAGACGGGCTGGTCCGTGCGGGCCGAGGCCGGTGCGGCGGACGAGACGCAGGACTCGCCGTGAGGCGCGGCCGGAGCCGTGTCGCTCCTGCTGCGGGCCGGCGTGCCACAGGGCGGCACGGGTGGGCACAGCGCACGGTGCCGGATGCGGCGGGCCCGGAACGGGCAGCCCTCCGCGTCCGCGGGAGAACCCACCGGGGCCGGCGAACTCCAGCATGGAGACGCCGCTACGACGACACCGGCGTCTCCATGCTGGAGTTCGCCGGCTACCTCCCCATCCTCCTCCTCATCGGCCTCGCCGCCATCCAGCTGGGCCTCGTCGGCTACGCCGCGAACCAGGCCGGGTCCGGCGCCCGCGCGGCGGCCCGCGTCGGCTCGCAGGGAGAGGGCGGCGGAGCGGCCGCCGGGGAGGCCGCCGGGCACGCCGCCATGGACTCCGGGCTCGAAGCGGACGTGGACGTCGGCGGCGGCGGCGAGACGACGACCGCGACCGTCACCGTCCAGGTCCCCACCCTGCTCCCCTTCGTCGACACCAAGTGGACCGTGGAGAAGTCCGCGACGATGCCGAACGACGACGCCGGTTCGCCCGGTGCCCCCGGAACAGGTTCCGGCCCCGGATCAGATCCCGGCCCCGGATCAGATCCCGGCCCCGGAACAGGCCCCGGCCCCGGAACAGGAGGCTGACCCATGAGTCTGCGAGCCCGCATCGCGTCCCCCGCCGACGCCGCCACCCCCAACCGCGACGACAGCCTCGTGGCCACGTACCGTGCGAAGCTGCTCGAAGAGATCGACCTCGCCGAGATGTCCTCGCTCGCGGCACCCGACCGCCGTCTGCGCCTGGAGCGCGTGCTCAACCACATCATCAGCCGCGAGGGCCCGGTCCTCTCCTCCGCCGAGCGCGCCCACCTGGTCCGCCGGGTCGTCGACGAGGCCCTCGGACTCGGCGTGCTCGAACCGCTGCTCGCGGACGCCTCCATCACCGAGATCATGGTCAACGGACCGGACTCGATCTTCGTGGAGCGGGCCGGGCGGGTGGAACAGCTCCCCCTCCGCTTCGCCTCCGAGGACCAGCTGATGCAGACGATCGAACGCATCGTCTCCACCGTGAACCGCCGCGTCGACGAGTCCAACCCCATGGTCGACGCCCGCCTGCCCACCGGCGAACGCGTCAACGTCATCATCCCGCCGCTCGCCCTCACCGGCGCGACCCTCACCATCCGCCGCTTCCCGCGCGCGTACACGCTCCCCGAACTCATCGGCCTCGGCTCGCTCGACGAGCACATGCTGATGCTGCTCGCCGCCTTCGTACGGGCCCGCTTCAACATCATCGTCAGCGGAGGCACCGGCTCCGGGAAGACGACCCTCCTGAACGCCCTCTCAGGCCTCCTCCCCGCCCACGAACGCATCATCACCATCGAGGACTCGGCGGAACTCCAGCTCCAGCAGGACCACGTGATCCGCCTTGAGTCCCGCCCCCCGAACGTCGAGGGCAAGGGCCAGATAACGATCCGCGACCTGGTACGCAACTCGCTGCGCATGCGCCCCGACCGCATCATCGTCGGCGAGGTCCGCGGCGGTGAGACCCTCGACATGCTCCAGGCCATGTCCACGGGCCACGACGGCTCCCTCGCGACCGTCCACGCGAACACGGCCGAGGACGCCCTCACCCGCCTCCAGACCCTCGGCTCCATGTCCGAGGTCCAGGTCCCCTTCGAGGCCCTGCGCGACCAGATCAACTCGGCGGTCGACGTGGTCGTCCAACTGGCCCGGCACGCCGACGGTTCCCGCAAGGTCGCCGAGATCGTCCTCCTGGTCAGCCACGGCCGCCAGCAGTTCCGCATCGCACCCGTCACCCGTTTCGTACCGCGCCCTGCGGGCCCGGACCGCGTCGTGCACGGCTACTTCGAGCACCTGCCGCTGCCACGGCCCGTCGCCGAGCGGCTGTATGTGGCGGGGGAGCCGGTGCCGCCTGCGTACGGGGTGGCGGAGGCGATCGACGTACTGAACACCAGGGAAGCGATCGGCTGATGGCCACGAGCGCGAGGAAGCCGACGGCCACGAATACGAGGAAGCCGACGGCCACGAACACGAGGAAAGCGACCGGCTGATGAACAACCCCACGCTGCTTGCCCTCGGCGCCACGCTCCTCACCGGCACGCTGGCCGTCGCCGGACTCCAGACGTACGCGTCCGGGCGCGCGCAACGCCAGGCCCTGGAGGACCGGCTCGCGGCCGAGGGCGGTGCCCGCCCCGTACTGGAGGGCGGCCGGACGCGCCGCTTCACGGCGGTGGACCGGCGTCTGCGCCGCACCCGCCTGGGCCGCGAACTCCAACTGCGCCTCTCGGCGACGGGTCTCGACCTCACCCCCGGCGAGTTCTTCACGTACGTCATGGCGGTCGTCGCGGCGCTCTGGCTGATAGCGGCGGCCTCCCTGGCCCCCTTCTTCGGCCCCATCGCCGGAATCGTGGCCGTCTGGAGCGCGGTCATCTTCCTCAACTGGCAACGCCAGAAGCGCATCGAGGCGTTCATCAACCAGCTGCCCGACGTGGCCCGCATCCTCGCCAACGCGACGGCGGCGGGCCTGGCGCTGCGCACGTCCCTGGCGATGGCGGCGGAGGAGCTGGAGGCCCCCGCGGGCGAGGAACTCTCGCACGTGGCGCACCAGCTGACCCTCGGCCGCTCCATCGACGACACCCTCGAAGAACTGGCCCAACGCCTCCCGTCCCGCGAACTGATAGTCCTTGTGACCACCCTGGTCCTGTCCAACAAGGCAGGCGGATCCGTCGTCAACTCCCTCCGCAACCTCACCCAGACCCTGGAGGACCGCAAGGAAACGCGGCGCGAGGTCCGCACGATGCTCTCGGAGGTCCACGCGACGGCCTTCACCGTCCCGCTCCTGGGCCTCGGCTCCCTCCTCCTGATCAACTCCTCGAACGAGGGCGCCCTGGAACGCGTGACGGGCTCCCCCCTCGGCCAGACCCTGATCCTGATCTCGCTCGGCCTCTACGCCGTGGGTTTCTTCGTGATCAGGCGCCTCGGGAAGATCGAGGTGTGAGCGCACCATGACCGCACTCCTGCTCGCCGCCCTGATGGGCATCGCCGTGGCCGGCGCGGCCCAGGGCATCCGCATGTACCGCGCCGAGGCGAAACTCCCTGCCGACCTCGCGGTGGCCCTGGAGGTCGGCGCGTCCCGGGTCTCGGTGGCGGGTGGTGCCGTGGACCGGCTGGGCATGCGTTTCGCGCCACTCGTGCTGCGCCTGATGGGGCCCAAACGGGTCACGGCCAAGCGCCGCCGCATCGACATGGCGGGCAACCCCGGCGGCCTCACGATAGACCGCTACGCGGCCCGCAGAGCGGTGTACGGGGCCTTCGGCCTCCTCCTCGGCCTGATCTTCCTCACCAACGGCCAACCGCTGTTCGCGGCCATGACCTTCGTCTTCGGGGCGGTGGCGGCGGATGCCCTGATCTGGCAGGCGATCCGCGAACGCCGCGAGGTCATCGACCGCACGCTCCCCGACTTCCTCGACGTCCTGGCCGTCGTCGTCTCCGCGGGCCTCGGCTTCCGCCAGGCCCTCGACCGCGTCGCGGAGAAGTACGAGGGGCCCTGGGCGGATGAACTCCGCATCACGCTCCGCCAGATGGACATGGGCGTGAGCCGCCGCCAGGCCTTCGACGAACTGCGCAAACGCAACTCCTCGGAACAGGTCGCCCAATTCGTCTCCGCCCTCCAACAGGGCGAGGAACTCGGCTCCCCGATCGCCGAGACCCTGATCCAACTCGCGACCGACATGCGCCGTACGGACGCCCAGAATTCCCGGCGCCGCGCCGCGAAGACGATCCCCAAAGCGACGATGGTGACACTTGTCTTCATGCTCCCGGCCACAATGATCCTCATCGCGGCGGGCATGTTCCTCGGGTCCGGTTCCGACTTCGGTTCGATTCTGGGGCGGTGACGATCACGATATGTCTTCGCTGAAGCAACCCCCGCAGAGGCCTTTACGCCTCCTGCCACGACGGCGCACCGCACGGTGCCCATCACGCCAACCCGCCCCCGGCCCCACAAGCTGGTTGTGGGAAAGCCCTCTTGGGGCAGTTGTTGTGACGTACGGTGCGCGCGTGCGCGTGCTCGGTGAGGTCGCCGAGGTCGGCCGGGCCGGTGAGGTCGACCGGCCCGGCGAGGTCGGCGCAAGCGGTCAAGTTGTCGGTTCCGGTTCCGGTTCCGGGTGGGAGAGAAAGGTCGTCCGTCATGCTGAAGGATCGCGTGCTGGGAGCGTGGGTGAAGTGCACGGTGGGGCTGCAAGCCCGGATCCGGGGCATGGAGAAGGATCGCGGTGCGGGGTTCGTCGAGTATGCGGGTTTGATGATCCTTATTGCCGGGATCTACACGTTGATCGACGGGCTGGCTCTGGACAACAAGATCTCCAAGGCCATCGGCGACGCGGTGGGCAACGTCATCGGGACCTGACCCGTACTCCACGAGGGGACATCGGATCGACGTTGCCCCTCTACATCTGGCTCACAGCCATTCTGCTCTTCGTGGCGCTTGCGTTCTTCGCCTTCGCGCAAGCGGCTTCGGCTCGCAACGGCGCACAGTCGGCTGCGGACGCGGCCGCGCTGGCCGCGGCGATGGAAGCCAGGGACGAGCTTGTCGAAGGGCTCGGCGGCGCTATTGAGGCAGGCGAGGGAGACGAATGGCTGGACTGGCTTACGGGCGAGATGCCGTCCGGCGAGGGCGGTGGAGCTACGGATGCGCTGGCGGCCGAGAACGACTCGCACGTGACCGGTTCCCAGCAGACAGAGGTCGGGGGGTATCCGGGCTTCTGGGTGGAAGTGACCACCAATTACACGGTAGGTGACTCGATCATCCCGGGAACGGAAAGTCAGCACGCGAGGGCCGAAGCGACAGCCGTCATCAAGCCGCGTTGCGACGTGGCCGAGTCTGCAGATCCCGAAAAGGCGGTGGAGTTCGTCTGTGGCAGCGATGATGAGCCCATCGAAATCGACCCGGACGAGTTCGGCCTGGAGGACCTTCCAGACGCGTCGACACTCTTCTCCGTGCACCTGGCCGACTGACGAGCGAGCAGAGAGATAAGGAAGCCGTAGCGATGACACTTCGGCGCACCATGAGGATCCGCCGGGCAACGACCGCGGTGGCGATCACGACTGGCCTGGTTCTCGCGGTGGCCGGCTGCGGTGGTGGCGACAGCGACGACGGGAAGTCGGACGAGAGCAGGTCCTCGGCGCCGCCCTCCGACGGCGGCGGGGACGAACGGAAGGACAACGGGCCGGAGCAGCCTGCTGAGGAGCAAGCCCTCGCCGAGGCCAAGGGCGACGGTGTCACCTTGGTCATCAGCTCCGCGAAGCGGGATGAAGGGGGCTTCGTCACCGTCTCAGGTCAGGTGACCAACTCCGGCGGAGGTCTGTGGACGGGCGGCGAGTGGCGCGGCGACGAACGAGAGTTGCAGAAGAACGGCGGGTCCATCGCAGGCGCGAGCCTTGTCGACAGCAAGGGCAGGAAGAAGTATCTCGTCCTGCGGGACACCAGTGGCCGCTGCTTGTGCACCAAGTTCGAAGGCGGTGTTGAATCCGGCCAGACAGTCGACTGGTTCGCTCAGTTTCCCGCGCCACCGGAGGAGACGAAAGAGGTCTCCTTCCAGGTGGGCGCCATGCCACCCACCAGCATCGAGATTTCCGAGGGCGAGTGACCATGAACCGCTCCCGCTCGCTGAGGACCGCGACCGTCACAGCCACCACCCTCACCGCCCTCCTCCTCCTGACCCCCACCACCCACGCCTGGGCCGACGACGAAGACCCCAGCGCGCCCCCCGGCAGCACCACCACGTCCCCGCCCCCCGAGGTCGACTCCAACAGCCCCGGTCTCAAGCTGGCCGACGGTGCCACCCTCGCGCCCGCCAAGGTGCTCGACATCAAGTCCGTCGTGGAGGACATGGGCGGCGCGGAACGCCGCGAGGACACCAACACGGACGTGAAGTTCGCCCTGCAGGCGGAGGTCCTCTTCCCCAAGGACAGCCCCAAGCTGAACCCGGAGGCGGCAGCCCGCATCAAGGCGATCGCCGAGGAGGCGAAGGCCCAGAGGGCGACCGACGTCCGCGTCTTCGGCTTCACGGACAACCTGGGCTCGTACGCCCACGGCAAGAAGCTGTCCAAGGACCGCGCAGAGGCTGTCCACGACGAACTGGCCTCACACCTGGGCCCGGAGGTCACGTACGCCGTACGCGGCTACAGCGAGGACTATCCGATCGCGGACAACGGGTCGGAGGAGGGTCGCAAGAAGAACCGGCGGGTGGAGGTGTCGTTCCCGCGGGGTGGGGGGCCGGCTGTGGGAGTGGGGGACGGGGGAGGGGGAGTAGAGGAGTCGTCGCCCTGAGACGGCTTCCGGCCGACGCGCGTGCCGTCGCGGCTCTTCAGGCCTGGGCGGACGGCACCGACACTCACCTGGACGCCGTCGGCCTGGACCTGTCCCTGGCGGATCTCTCCGGCGCGTACTTCGGCATGGGTCTCCTGTGCCAGACCGACCTGCGACGGACGAAGCTCGCCGGCGCGGACCTGTACCGGGCCCACCTGGAGGGCGGGCGCACTCCTGGACGCGGCGGACCTCACGCGCGCGTGCCTGGTCAGGACGGAACTGAACGAGGCGTCGATGCAGGGCACTCTGTTGCGAGGATCGAATCTCGACAGCGCGAGCCTGTGCGGAGTGGACGCACGCGGCGCCGACCTCGGCGGAGCCTGCCTCGACGGGGCCGCCCTTGTAGGCATACGTCTGCAGGGCGCCGACCTGACCGACGCGTCCGTGCGGGAGATATCCTTCGAGGGGCTCTTGTTCGCGTACTCGGTACGGCGGTACGGGAGCTGCGGAGAGGGAGGCCGCTGCCGGGTGAACTTCCGCGAGCCCCGGTTCCGATCGCACAGTTCTGGCCAATGAGGGGTTCCGCTTCGGACGCGGTGTGCAGGGAATGGGCACGGGGACCGTGCGGCTGTTTCATCAGCGCGTTGTTGCCTGGTTCCAGCGGTGTCTGTTGTCAACCATGGCGAATGCTCGCAGCCGGGACAACGTCATGGCCAGGCGCGCGTACCTCACCTTTCCCGTCACACAGTTGGCGAGATCAGGCGAGCCTGCGACTACTGCGTTGCGCCTGCAACGCGCTGTGAGAGAGTATGTTCGAAGCGCTACGTGGGGTGTGACCGAGCGGGGGTGGCCAGTGAAGTTCGACATGGGTGAGACCACACTTGCCGTGCTGGGGAAAGACACGGCGGGGTCCAGTGATGACTTGGGAACGCTGATTCATCAGCTGGTGCAGGCGGCGGAGCCGTTGGAGGGCAAGTTCAACGGCGCGGGCAAATCAACCTTTGACTCGTTCAAGCTGCGGGCCGACGAGATCACGGCAGCGCTGAACGGTGCGTTGACCTCGATACTGGGTGGCCAGGCCGGCATGGACGAGGCATTCGCGAGCGGCACGCAGGAGCAGTCGGACAACGCACACCGGAACATGGGCGCCGCCAACTTCCAGGCCGCGCGCTTCTCCGGCTGACGGACGGAGCCGGCGGCCTCGCGGTCACCGGCGGACACGGGCCGCTGGGCGGGCCCGGCGCCGCAGCCTTCCTTCACTCAGACACGTGAATGACAGCACGGGGGTTTGGTATGGCTGGCAATCAGGACCGGCGTTCGTACGACACCGGTGCGTCCGGTGACGTACAGGGCAATCTGCACATCATCGTCGGGCATCTGGAACGAGTGCTCGGAGACCGCGACCGCGCGGTGAAGGCGGCGATGGCCGACTATCAGGCCGACGGCGTCTCGGACGAGTACCACGGCAAGGAAGTGCGCTGGAACAAGGCGGCGAACGAGGTGCGGGAGATCATCCGCCTTGTGCGTTCGACGCTGGAGGAGAACGACGGCACGGCGCAGACGACCCTGTCGCGGGCCCGTGCCGCGGTGAACAACATCGGCTGAGCGCCGGGCGGCGAGGTAGGGCCGCTCTGCGTCGTCATGGGCGGCAGCAGAGGCAACGCCGACAGTAGAGGCAAGCAGTAGAGACAGGCAGTAGAGACAAGCAGTCAGCGAAGCGGGACAACGGGGATCGGCAGGGGGGCTCGGCATGCCCGCATGGGACATCTCGCCGTCCGGGGTGGAGTCGGTGACGTCGCTGGTGGGGCTGGCGATGGATGACATGGCGAAGGACATCAAGGCGTACGGGACCGATGTGGAGAGCGCCGCGACCTCGGCCGGGACGATCAGCGGGGGCGACTGCGGGAAGGTGCCGACAGGGCCGGTCGGCATCGCGCTGGCTCTCTTCGTGGACCGGACCATGGGAGACGTGCTCTCGCTCGGGGCCCGGGCCGGCAAGTCGGTCAACGGCGCGATCGAGGCGACCAACCACTACCTCCGGGGCGACCAGGAGAAGGCCGCGATCGCCCAGCGGAACGCCGCGAAGGCCGTCGACGTCGAGGCCCTGTTGGAAGCCGCCCGTAAGAAGGGCGGCAAGGGATGAACATGATCGCGCCCGGTGGCATACCGCGGTTCACCGGCGAACTCGAGCAGTTGGACAAGGACATCTCGGCGCTGCGCGGAGATGCCATCGGCATCCGTGACGGCGGGGCGGACGTCCACTCCCGCTTCCAGATGCTGGGTGCCTACTACAAGGCACCCGAGGCGCACGACCTGTTCGCCAGTACCGAACCGGTGCTGCACAAGTCCGACGACTTCGCGGCCGATCTCGAGACCGTCGCCGACGCGCTGGAGACGTACGCCGTGGAGGTCCGGCCGCTCGCCAAGCGCCTCGAAACCCTGAGGGCGGAGGCCATCACCTTCGTCGACAGTGTCGAGGGCGACGACGACTGGACGTACGACGGCGACAAGGTCGACCGCAACAACGAACTCCGCGACAGCGTGTCCGAGACGGTGAGTGCCTTCAAAGCGGCCGAGCGCCGGGCCGCCACCAAGATCTCCGCCATCGTGCACGGCCCGAAGTTCGTCGTGGACGACGGCAGTGGCCGCAAGCCGACCAAGGACATCATCCCGTACGGCTACGACTCCGACCTCCTCAAAGAGGCCAAGGACCTGCCCTGGGGCAGCGCGGTCAGCGAGTCCATCCACGTATACGAGGTCCACCGGCACTTCAAGCACTACGTCTGGGACGGATTCGTCGTCGACGGAGCAGGCGGGGCGCTCAAGGGTCTGGGCCATCTGGTAGGCATCGGGGGATCTGCCAAGGACGCCTGGAGCAAACTGGGCACGGCCCTCGGTGGCCTCGGGCAGTACGCGGCGAAGCCGTTCGACCTGCTCTGGGATCAGACGCTGATGCGGGATGTCGACAGCGAGGGCGTCAAGCGCCAGAAGAGTGCCGCGCGGGACTTCGCCAAGGGCGTGGTCGCCTGGGACCAGTGGAAGGACAACCCGGTCCGGGCTGCGGGCACGGCCACGTTCAACGTCCTGACCCTGGGAGCCGGCCCGATGGGGGTCGTCGCCAAGGGGGGAAGCGCCGCGGCCAAGGCGGCGGGTGTCGGCGCGAAGGCCGGTACGTACGCCGATCCTCTGTCGGCTGCCATCGCGGTCGGAGGCAAGGGGATCAGCAAGATGCCTGACATACCGAAGCTGGCGTCTCTGCCCAAGGTTTCCGACCTCACCTCCCGTATCCGCGGAGGGTCCGACGTCGGCGTGAACATCGACGCGCCGCCGGTGTACAGCGTCATGGAACTCGACGACGGTTCCAAAGTGGTGGTCAAAGACGGAGAGTTCACGGTCAGCGAGAAGGGCGTGGACAAGACCGGCACCGTTCCGCACGAGCCGTCCGCGGCTGCTCGTGCGGCTGCTCCGGAGCCGGTACGGCGGCACGAGCTGGTCGGCGCGGAGGCAAGGGCGCAGGACGGTCCGGCTCCACACGCGAGCGCGCATCACGACGCGTCGATCGGACACGGGGAAGCCGGTTCTGCGAGGAGTCAGCGGCACGATCAAAGTGGCGGCGACGTAGGGGCGCGGAATCCAGGAGCCGCCGGCGCGGCAGACAGCGGTGCCAGTACGGCAGACAGTGGTTCCGGGCATGGTCCGGGTCCACGTGGCGGCAGCGGGTCCGGTACGGGAGACCTTCCGGGACGCGGTCCCGGCGGGCCGCACCCGGCGGGTGCGGGTTGGTACGACGACCTCAGTCCCCAACAGATCAAAGATGTACAGGTCTACCGGGCCAATCACGAGCCCGGCTACTTCGAAAAGTACTACCAAATCCACGGGAGAAGGAACCGTCTCCATATAACAGATGAAAGTGGATTCACTCCGCCTCATCTGAAGAAGGATCCGAACAATCCGCACTCGTGGATCGCGGCGAGTGATAAACCTTCACCCTTCCCGGAAAAATACCTACCTGGATCGCGGGTCGATCGTGGAACGGGGACGGTTCGCACCGAAGAAGATCTCACGAAGATCCAGGATTCAGCTCGGCAGAGGTATGCGTCGGTGCAGGCCGACAATGCATGGCATGACCCTGTGCGTGAAGCCAAGGAGGCGTACGAAGCCAAGCGGACGGACGCCAATCTTCGTGCGCATGAGGATATCAAGGCTCGGCATGCACCGTTCCATGAAAGAATGAGCAAAGACAGCGAGGCCTTCGGCGAGGCCGTGTCCCGCTACCATGTGATACCCGAGCATTATCAGGGATACCAATGGGAGGAGCTGTCGGGCCCGAAGAATGGAAATGATCAGTTCGATCAGCTTTGGAGCCATACGGACGGCAACGGGACGCGGAAATTTGTCGTCATCGAGTCCAAGGGTAGCCACAAGCTGGGCCTCGGAAAGCGAGAGCTTCCCAACGGTTTCGATGCCAGGCAAGGCTCGAAGGAATACTTCGTCGATATTCTGAGAAAAATGCGCGAGCGCGGTCTGGACGGGGACGCGAGGGAGTTGAGCCTTTATCGTGAACTCAAGAAGGCCCTTAGGCACGGAAACGTGGACTACGTCCTTGTCAAGGCCAAGTCGACTGCCGCGGGCGAGTACGCTGGCTACTCGAAGTGGACGTTCGACATCAGATGACGGGAGCGTCAAGTGACGGCGCGAGTAGTGCGGCACGTCCGGCCGGGGACGCTGGACGCGGCTGCCCTTCGGGAGCTGACCGAGGAGTTGGAAGAAGGCGTCGACAGTCTCGGCGAGTCCGCCACGGCCTTCGGTCTTGCTTTGGACGAGGCGCTGACCTTGGTCCAGGGCCGGGCCCTGCTCGACTCCGATGCCTCCGAGTTGGAGACGTGGGAAGCCACGGTTGCCGCTATGCAGGTATGGACGGCTGCTTTTGCCGCGGCGCGGGCAACTGAGGGTGTCGTCGAGTGCCGGATCATGGATGAGCCTCGCACTGTTCTGGCGACGGGTCCGCAGTTCTATGCGAACGCCGGTAACTGGCTGACTGCGCTCTGGCTCGTGATCATCTGCCGGGAGCAGGGACGCATGGATGCCCTGTGCCAGATCCCCGTCGACTTGCTGCGGGAGTCCGGCGCACACGGTGACCAGTACGTGTACCACTGGGTAGAGGCGCTGCAGATGTACTGGACCGAACGCCCCGGCCTGTTCGAGGAGTTGCAGGCCGCGATCGAGGCCTCTTACCCCGAAGTGGCCACGATCGCGCCGCGAGATCTTCTGCAGAACGTCCTGTACCAGCCCATCCACCTGTTCGCTCAGTTCCTGCGCAAGGACCATGCGGCGTTCAATGCCGCGCTCGCCGAATCTCTGGAGTTGCACAAGGCGTACTGGACGGCGAATGCCGAGCGCAGCAACGACCTCCAGGGCGCAATAGCTCTGGGGCCCCTGGCCATCGCCTGCCTTGCTTACGATGCCGGATTCCCGATCGATGTGGAGTCGGAGTACATTCCGAAAGCACTGCTGGAGCGCTCTTGGACAGGGGAGTTCGAAACCTGATGGTGGGTTCGACCGTCTGCTCGCCAACGACGTCCTCCATGGCAGCGGGGTCGCTGTGACCAGGGACGTCATAGCCCTCACGCCCACCATGCCCGACCCCAAGACGGTGCTGGCCGGGCTGTTCGCGGGTGGTCCCGACCTGGAGGTCCGTACGGTGGCCGACGGTGCGGTCGTGCAGTTGTGCACGCCCGACGGGAGAACGCTGGTCTCCGTCGAGGCGCCGTTCCTCGTGCACACCCTCGGAGAGGCCCAACGGTTGCTCGGCCGCGAAGTGCGGCTCCCTGACGTCCCGTTCTGGTGGACCGAGGCCCGCGCCTCCACCGCGTACGAAGAAGCCGAACGGCTCGCGGGATCCTTTGCCGGACGCGTCGCCACCGTCCTCGGCGGCACCGTCTGGCCTCCGGAGGCGGCACACACCGATGTCGTCTCCGTGGCTACGGACGAATCCGGCGAGGCCCAGGCCGCCACGCCCCCAGCCGTCGACGCCCTCACCGACGACACTGCCGTCGTCATCCAGGACCGCGCTGTCGTCGCCATGACCAGCTGGCTCTCCGACGCCCTGCGCCGCGCCACCGCCGACGGCCGCGCCCTGACGATCGTCACCCCGCCTCACACCACCCTCACCCTGCCCACCCGCATCGCTCTGCAAGGACACCCCAACCGTTGGGTTGTCCAGGGACCGGGCGCCGGCTACTACGACGGCCTGTCCGGCGCCGAACTCCACTGGCAGGGGACTGCCTTCGCACCCGTCCTCGACGCGGACGGCGGCACCCGAGTCGCCGACTCCTTCAAGCCCGTCCCCAACACGGGCGAACGCCAGCTGATCATCTACCTCCGCACCCGGCACGACGCCGACGAAGGCCTCGTTCTCGGCGGTGCCCTGGAGGCCGCGTTCCGTCGTCTCACCGGCGCACCCCCGGCCGGATGGGGCACGGCGGAGCCCATCAGCCTGCCCTGGTCGACGCGCCAGTTGACCGGCCTCGCCCGCAGTCGCGCGCCACGGCCGACCTGGCTGCTGACCGTGGGTGGCACCGAGTGCCCGGCCCTGGCGACGACCGGAGTCACCCGCACCACGGCCGGCGTCGAGGAAGAGATCACTCTCACCCTCGGCTACGGCGCCGACGAACCCGTTCCGCTGGATGCCGTCCAGCCCCTCGCCGAGACTCTGGCAGTCGGGCACGGACTGATGTCCATGCTGACGTCACTGCGTGCCGCCCGACGCGATCTGACCGTCCCCCCGCGTTTCGAGCCTCCGCCCGTACCGGCGGCTTTCACCCTCGGCCCCGACGCGGTACGGGACATCGGCCTTGCTCACGCGGGCCGCCCGCCCATGAACATCAGCCCGGTGTCCCTCGGACCCGCTGCCGCGCCCGCTCTGCACTATCCGCTCGGCGACGGCAGTGATTACTCAGGCTGGGAGCACCTGGAGAAACTGATGAGCCATCTCGAGGCCGGGAAGTGAATAGCCATGGCGGCCCAGGACTACGACAGTCAGCTTCTGGAATCCGTCGCCGTCCGGCGGCGGCGGCTTCGTGATGCGCTGCTCTTCGGTGGACAGCGGCAGCGGCGGGGATGGGACGAGCGGCTGGGGAAGATGATCGGTGGGATTGTGATCGCCGCCGTGCTGTGTGCCGGTTGTGTGGGGTGGTCGTTCATTTCGCATCGGGTGATGAAGGACAAGCCCGGGGGAGGTTCCTCCGTTCCCGGTTCTTCAGTTCCTGGCTCTCCTGTTCCGGACTCCTCCGTTTCCTCTTCGGGGAAGGTCTCCGGATCAGCCGAAACGCCCTCCGTGTCCGCTTCTTCTCGGTGATAGGTTCGAACTTGTGATATCCGCGGGGGCAATGCGCCGAAGTCAGGGCCATGGCCGTGGCCAGGGGCGTGTGGCGTTGAGCCGGGTGACTCTGGTGGGGGAGCGGCGGCGGGTCGATCTCGTGCTGCCTTCCCGGGAGCCCGTCGGGCTGTTGCTGCCCGAGGTGATGCGGCTGCTCGACGACCGCGTGGGCGCCCGGCCCGAGTTGCGGTATCTCGTGGCGGCCGACGGCTCCGCCCTCGCGCAGGACAGCAGCCTGGAGTCGGCCGGTGTCGCCGACGGAGCCGTGCTGCGGCTCGTGCGTGCCGAGGACGCCCCCTCGGCACCCGTCGTCCACGACGTCACCGACGAAGCCGCCGGCGATCTCGACGTACGGGCCTGGCGGTGGAGCGAGGGGTCCCAGCGGGCGGTGTGCGGGGCTGCTGCCGTGGGGTGGGCCCTGGCCGCCGCCGCACTCGCCCGCGGTGAGTTCGACGACTCCCGCGCGGGAGCGGCGCTCCTCCTCGTCGCCGCCGTGGCCGCGCTCGGCGGCGCGCTGCTCGGGCGGGCCGGGCGGCGCGGCCTCGCCACCACCCTCGTCTCCGTCGCCGGCGCGCTCGGCGTCTTCGGCGTCTGGACCGCCGGGCACGCCCATGGCTGGTCCGGGCCCGCGCAACTGGCGGGAGTGGGGGGCGTGCTGGTCGTCGCTCTCCTGCTCCTTGGATGGTTCACCCCCCTCGGGCGCGGTGGAATCGTCGGGGGCTGCGCCCTCGCCGCCTGCGGCATCGCGTGGGAAGCCGTCCTCGGCCTCCAGGACGGCGGGCAGCTCCTCGACCGCGTCGGCGCCGTGCTCGCTGTCGTGTCCGTCGTCGTACTCGGCGTGCTGCCCCGCCTCGCCCTCATGGCCTCCGGACTCTCCGGCCTCGACGACCGGCGGTCGGGCGGCGCCTCCGTCAGCCGGTACGAGGTCGGCAGCGCCCTCGCCGCCACCCACCGCGGGCTCGCCCTCGCCACCGTCGCGCTCGCCGTCTCGGCCGGTGCCGCCGGCGTGCTCGCCCTGCGCGAGGTGACGGTGTGGTCGGTGCTGCTCGCCGCGGACGCCGCCCTGGTCCTCGCGCTGCGCGCGCGAGCCTTCCCCCTCGTCGCCGAGGTGGTCGTGCTCCTCGCCGCCGCCGCTTCCGTGACGGCCCGCCTCGCGTGGGTGTGGCTCGGGCAGGGCGACGCGACGACGGGGCCGTTGGCGCTCCTCGTCGTGCTCGCCCTCGCTCCTCTCCTCGTCCTCGCGGTCCGGCCCGCCGAACACGTACGGGTGCGGCTGCGCAGGATCGGCGACGGCCTCGAGTCGCTGGGCGTCATCGCCCTGGTGCCGCTGGCGCTCGGCGTGTTCGGTGTGTACGGGCGGCTGCTCGAGACCTTCGCGTGAGGACGCCGGACATGACTGAGGCACGGGAGGACTGGCAGCGGGACTTGCTGCGGGAGTTGGGGGGCAGTTCTGGTGTTGCCAGTGGCAGCACCGATGTCCCTGCCGGTGCCAGTGCCAGCACCGAAGTTTCTACTGGTACCAGCGCCGGTGCCGACACTGGTACCAGCGCCGGTATCGAAGTTTCTACTGGTACCAGCGCCGGTACCGACGGCGATTCGATCCCGCCGACAGCACCCGCCCCCATGGACCGAGGTCCCGCCCCCGCCTCCCGAACCGGAACCCCCACCCCCGAATCCACCCCCACAGTCGACCCCCGCCTCGCCATCGCCCTCGGCCGCCCCCTGCACGGCGACTCCGCACCCCGCCGCACCGGACGCGCCCTGCGCAGGCTCACCTCCTCGGCGGCCCGTGAGGTCGCCGAGGAGTCGCGGATCGCGCGGGAGGTACAGCAGCCCGTCACCACCGGCCGGGTCATCGCGGTGACGTCGATCCGGGGCGGCGTCGGCAAGACCACCGTCTCCGCGCTGCTGAGCCGGACGTTCCACCACTACCGGCACGACCCGGTGCTCGCCCTGGAGGCGGACGCCGCGCTCGGCACTCTGCCCGTGCGGCTCGGAGCCGAGTCGGTCCGCTGGTCCTGCGCGGACCTCGCGCGCATCCTCACGCCTGCCATGCAGCTGACCGACGTCACGGGCTACCTGGTGCCCGTGCCGGACGGTGGCTGGCTCCTGCCGGCGAGCCAGGGCCGGGTCGGCGCACCGCTGGACGTACCGACGTACCGGACCGTGACGCTCGCCCTGCGCCGCTACTTCGCGGTGACCGTGGCCGACTGCGAGACGCTGCCCGGCGAGGTGGCCCGTACCGCGATGGACACCGCCCACGCCCGGGTCGTCGTCGCCCCCATGACCGTGGAGGGCGTGAACGGCACCCGTCTCGTCCTGGACTGGCTGTCCCGGCTGCCGCACTCCGCGCTGGCCACCACCGTCGTCGCCCTGACCGCCAACTCGCCGGACATGACCCTCGACTTGAAGACCGCCGCGGCGCACCTGCGCGAGACCGGCGTGGCCGTGGTGCCCGTCGCGTACGACCGCCACCTCGCCCAGGGCGGACCCATCCGTGGCACCCACCTCGGCAAGGCCGCCCGTGACGCCGCCGTCCGCCTCGCCGCCGAGGCGATGCACCGCGCGGTACAGGTGCGGTGAGCCAGAGATGGGACGCACGGGCCGACTGAAGCAGGGGCGCCAGGCGAGGGACAGGAACCAGGCGAAGCACAGCAGCCAGGCGAGCCAGAGAAGCCAGGCGCAGGACAGAAGCCAGGCGAGGCACAGAAGTGAAACGCGGCACGTAAGCCAGGCGAAGCACAGCAACCAGCCGAGGCACAAAGGTCACCCGAGGCACAGCAGCCAGGCGAGGCACCGCAACCAGCCGACACACGGAAGCCGGCCGAGCCAAAGCAATCAGCCGACGCACAGACCCCAGCCGAGGCAAAGGAGCCCCCACCCCCGATGACCTCCCGCCTCGTCCACCGCCCCGCCCGCTCCACCCGCCCCCCGGCGGACACCACCCCCCGCCGCACCATCGAACCTCCGCCCAACCTCCCCGAGGGCAAGATGGGCAACGCCGCCACGGCGCTTCTGCCGATGGCCGGTGTCATGGGATCGGTCGTGATGATGACCGTCGTCCGCAACAGCCAGTTCGCCGCTCTCGGCGCGATCGTGCTGGTCTTCGCTCTCCTCGGCGGGGTCGCGCTGTTCTGGTCCCAGCGGGGCAAGGCGCAGCGCACCCGGCGTACGCAGCGGGAGCGGTACCTGGAGTACGTCGAGGAGCAGCGCGACGCGCTCGGGGCGGCGGAGAGGGAGCTGCGGGCACGGGCCCGGTTGCTGAATCCGCCGCCGCGGGCGCTGTACGACCTCGTACGGGACCCGGCCAGGCTGTGGGAGCGGCGCCGCGCCGACGTGGACTTCCTCGACGTACGGCTGGGCTGCGGCGACGTCCCCGTACAAGAGGTGGTGATCGGGCAGCACGGCGGGAGCGGGGTGCTCACGCCGCCGGACCCGTTCATGCTGAACGAAGCGCGCGCCCTACAGGCGCGGTTCGCCGTGGCGCCCGACTTCCCGCTCACCGTGCCGCTCGACCGGGCGGGCAACGTCAGCGTCGTCGGTGACCGTGCGGGCGTGCTGAGGGTGGCGTACGCCCTGCTGGTGCAGACCGCCGTGGCGCACGCCCCGGACGACCTCGGCATCGCGCTCGGCGTGCCGGGCGAACGGCTGGCGGAGTGGGAGTGGGCGAAGTGGCTGCCGCACGTCCAGGACCCGACGGCCGACCCGGAGGCGTACGACGGCCCTGTCGCCGCCCGGCGCATCGCACCGGACGTGACGCAGCTCGCCCGGCTGTGCGGCGCCGACCTGCGGCGCCGCTCCGCATACGCGGCCGAGGTACGGCGCGGCCTGTCCGGCAGGGACGCGCTGACGCTCACCGACCGGCTGCTCGTGGTCAGCGACACCCATGGCGACACGGCCGGGGAACTGCCTCGGCCGGACACCGCGATCGGCCTCGGTGCCATGGGCGTGACGGTGCTGCACCTCCTGGAGCGGCAGATCCATGAGCCGGACGAGGTGAGCGTGCGGATCACCGTCGACGGTGACCACGTCGTCGTCGAGGACCTGCGCACTCCGTCGGCGGGCACGGAGCGCTTCACGGCGCAGGACCCCGTCCCGCGCCCGCCCCGCGCGCACGGGCTCGCGGACGAGGTGGGGGTCGCGGGCGCCGAGGGTCTCGCCCGGATGATGGCGCCGCTGCGGCTCTCGGCGGAGTCCACCGCGGAGGGCACCCCGGTGTCGGGGCCCGTCGACTTTCCCGCGCTGCTCGGCATCGACGACCCCGCCCTGCTCGACCTGAAGACGCTGTGGGCGCCGCGCGCCGAACGGGACTTCCTGCGCGTGCCGATCGGCCTCGACGACCGGCACGATCCGGTACTGCTCGACCTGAAGGAGTCGGCCGAGCTGGGCATGGGCCCGCACGGCCTGTGCGTCGGCGCCACCGGCTCCGGCAAGAGCGAACTGCTGCGCACGCTCGTGCTCGCCCTGACGGCCACGCACTCTCCCGAGGACCTCGCGCTCGTCCTGGTCGACTACAAGGGCGGCGCGACGTTCGCCCCCTTCACCGGACTTCCGCACGTCGCGGGCGTCATCACGAACCTGGAGAACCAGGCCGACCTCGTCGAACGCGTCCACACCAGCCTCGCCGGCGAGATCACCCGCCGCCAGCAGGTCCTGAAGGACGCGGGGAACGTCGCCGACGTCGGGCACTACGCCGCCCTGCGCGAGCGGCGGCCCGCGCTCGGCCTTGAGCCGTTGCCGCACCTGTTCGTCGTCATCGACGAGTTCGGCGAACTCATCACCGCCAAGCCCGACTTCATCGACCTGTTCCTGTCCATCGGACGGATCGGCCGGTCCATCGGCGTGCACCTGCTGCTCTCCAGCCAGCGCATCGAGGCCGGGAAGCTGAAGGGCCTGGAGACCTATCTGTCCTACCGGCTCGGCCTGCGCACGTTCTCCGCCGACGAGTCACGGACCGTCCTGGACACGGCCGACGCCTTCCAGCTGCCACCGCTGCCCGGCTTCGGCTATCTGAAGGTGGACACGTCCACGTACACGCGTTTCAAGGCGGGGTACGTGTCCGGGGCTCACCGGGGGCCGGTCCTGCGCGCCGACGGCAGCGACACCGCCGGTGCCGCCGGCGCCGGGCCGCTCGCCTGGACGTACCCCGCGTTCAACGCCCTGCCCGCCGACTCCGGCGCGGCCGCGGAGGAGCGGGCGCCGCGCGAGCGCGAGACCGGGCCGACCGTCCTTTCGACGGTGGTCGACCGGCTCGCCGCCGCGGCCCCGCCGGTGCGCCGCATCTGGCTGCCGCCGCTGCCGGATGCCGTCGCGCTCGACACCGCGGCGGGGCCGCTGCGCGTATCCGCTCGCGGACTGCGTCTGGACCGTGCCGAGGGACACCTGCGGGTGCCGCTCGGTGTTCTGGACGACCCCGCCAAGCAGTGGCAGGGCCTGTGGACACTCGACCTCGGTGTCGCGGGCGGCCACGTGGCCGTCATCGGCGGCCCGCAGTCCGGCAAGACCACGCTGCTCCGCACCCTGGCCCTGTCCCTGGCGCTCACGCACACCCCCGACGAGGTGGCGGTGTACGGCCTCGACCTGGTCGGCGGCGGACTGTCCGCGCTGGCCGGGCTCCCACACGTCGGCGGCACGGCCTCGCGCGCCGACCGCGAGCGCCTCGCCCGCACCGTGGCCGAGATGACGGCCCAGCTCGCCGTGCGCGAGGAACTCTTCCGCCGGCACGGCATTGACTCCCTCGACCGGCTCCGCACGCTGCGGTCGGCCGGGCAGCTGCCCGAACTGGGCTCCACCGACCTGGTCCTGCTCGTCGACGGCTTCGGCGCGCTGCGCGAGGAGTTCGCCGACCTCGACGACGACATCGCGGAGCTCCTCAAGCGCGGCGGGGGGTACGGGATCCACGTCGTCGCGGGCATGCTGCGCTGGAACGACGTGCGGATCGCTACCCAGTCCCTGTTCGGCACCCGCGTCGAGCTGCGCCTGAACGACCCGTCCGACTCCACTGTCGATCGCAAGCTCTCCGAGACGCTCGCCCCCGGCACCCCCGGGCGGGTCCTGACCGACGGCAAGCTCTTCGCGCACACCGCGCTGCCCCGCACCGACGGCCTGCCGGACACCGCGGACCTGGGCGCGGCCCTGGAGGCGGCGGCCCGCACCGTCGACGCCACCTGGCACGGCGAACCCGCCGCTCCAGTCCGGGTTTTGCCGACCAGACTCCCGGCCGCCCGTCTCCCGTCCCCGCACGCCGCGTCGAAGGCCGTCCCGATCGGCGTCGACCAGGACACCCTCAGCCCCGTCCTCCTCGACCTCTTCGAGCGCGACCAGCACCTGCTGGTCCTCGGCGACAACGAGTGCGGCCGTACGAACCTGCTCCGGCTCGTCGCCGACCAGCTCATCGCCCGGCACGGCCCCGACGAGATCGTCTTCGCCCTCTTCGACCCGCGCCGCGGTCTGCGCGGCGCCGTCCCCGAGCCGTACCGCGGCGGGTACGCCCACAACGCCAAGCTGGCCGCGGCCCTCGCCACCGGCATCGCGGGCGAACTCGACAAGCGCCTGCCCGAAGCCGCGGACCCCGACGCCCCCGAGACGGCCGAACCCGCCTTCACCGGCCCGCGCATCGTCATCCTCGTCGACGACTACGACATCCTCACCACCGCGGGCCAGCAGCCCCTGGCCGCCTTCCTGCCCTATGTCTCCTCTGCCCAGGACATCGGCCTGCACTTCGTCGTCGCCCGCCGCACGGCAGGCGCCTCCCGCGCCCTGTACGAGCCCTTCCTCACCACCCTGCGCGAGACCGGCACCACCACTCTCCTGATGAGCGGCGACCGCAGCGAGGGCCAACTCCTCCCCGGCCTGTACGCCTCCCCCCAGCCCCCCGGCCGCGGCACCCTCGCCCGCCGGGGGCACCGCCACCAACTGATTCAGACGGCTCTCGCCCACGACCCGGAATCCGCGGAAGAGCCGAAAGCGAAGAAGCACCTGTGACCAAGGACGTCATCGCCCTGACCACCGCGATGCCGGACACCATGGCTCTGGTGGCCGGCCTGCACGCCGGGGGGCGGACCTGCGCGTCCACGCCTTGGACGACGGGGCCGTCATCCAATTGCGCACGCCGCAGGGCCGGCCCCTGCTCTCCGTGGAGGCACCCGTCCTCATCCAGACACCCGACGAAGCCGAACGCCTCCTGGGCTCCCAAGCACCCCTGCCCGACGTCCCGTTCGGGTGGACCGAGGCGCGTTCCGCCACCGCTGTCGCCGAGGCATCCGACCTCGCCGGGTCGTTCTGCGGCAGGCTCACGCTGCTGCTCGGTGGCACCACGTGGCCGCCGGTGGCCGTCTCTCTGCGGGTCGTCCCGACTGCCGGCGACTCGTTCGGCGAGGAGACCGTCGAACGTGCTGTCGCCGATGAGGCCCTGCCTGCCGTCGACATCCTCACCGAGTCCACCGCGGTCCTCCTCGCCGACCGGCCCGTCCTCCCCTTGACGGCCTGGCTGTCCGACGCCATCCGCGCCACCGCTGACTCGGGCAGAGCGCTGCACATCGTCACGCCGCCCGAGACACGGTTGAGCCTGCCCCTGCGCGACGCGCTGACCGGCCCGCCGAACCGCTGGGTGGTACAGCATCCGCAGAAGGGCGGCTCTCGATGCCCGGGGCGAAGCCACGGTCGCGCAGACATTCATTCCGCCTGAGCCCCCCGCGGAGCAGCAGCTGACCGTTTTGCTGCACACGCAACACGCCCCCACAGCCGAACTTCTCCTGGGGCGTTCGCTGTCGGCTACGACGCCGACGAAACGCCACCCGTCGGCGCCCTCGGAACATTGGCGGACGCTCTCGTGGGCGAGCACGATCTGAGCGCCATGCTCGCCACCGTGCGGCGGGCCCGTCGGGATCTCAGCGTGCCCTGCTCCATTGAGGGGCCGCCCGTCCCTGTGTCGTTCACCTTGGGCGCCCCGGACGACGAGGCCGTCGGGCTCGCTCGAGCCTCTCGCCCACCCCTGGCACTGCGCCCCACACGTCTCGGGCCGACAGGCTCCCCGGCCTTGCATTACACCTTCAGCGACGGCACGGATCCCGACGCGTGGAACCACCTCCACACACTAAAGGGCAACTCAGGAGCACATAAGCGGGGGCGGCAAACGCCCCGGCTTCGTACGATCGCCCCATGAGTACCGCCGACCACCCCGCCCGCTCCCGGCCCCCCGCCCAGTCCCGTGACGACTCCCGGGACGCCGCCGACTTCGACACTCTCGTAGCCGAAGCCGAAGCCGCCCCCACCGAAGGCTGGGACTTCTCGTGGTTCGAGGGGCGGGCCACCGAGGCGCGGCCCTCGTGGGGGTATGCGCGGGCCATGGGGGAGCGGCTCGGGCGGGCCGGGGCCTCGCTCGACATCCAGACCGGGGGCGGGGAAGTGCTCGGCTCCGCGCCCGTGCTGCCGCCCCTCGCCGCCGCGACCGAGGGCTGGCCCCCGAACGTCGCCAAGGCCACCGCCCTGCTGCGGCCCCGCGGCGTGGTCGTCGTGGCCTCCGCCGAGGACGCGCCGCTGCCCTTCGCCGACGGCGCCTTCGACCTCGTCACGAGCCGGCATCCGGTCACTCCGCACTTCGAGGAGATCGCCCGCGTCCTGCGGCCCGGGGGTACGTACTTCGCCCAGCACGTCGGGCCCGCCAGCGTCTTCGAGCTCGTCGAGTTCTTCCTCGGCGAGCAGCCCGCCCACATCAGGGGCGCGCGGGACCCCGAGGGGGAGCGCGCGGCCGCCGAAGCCGCCGGGCTCGACGTCGTCGACCTGCGTGCCGAGCGGCTCCGCATCGAGTTCCTCGACATCGGCGCCGTCGTCCACTTCCTCCGCAAGGTCGTGTGGATGGTGCCCGGCTTCACCGTCGACGCCTACCGGCCCCGGCTGCGCGAGCTGCACCGGAGGATCCTGGACGAGGGAGCGTTCGTCGCCCACAGCACCCGGCATCTCTTCGATGCCCGCAGGTCCTAGGAATTCCCCGGCGGTCCCGGCCGTTGGTCGGTTCGGACGACATTCCTGCAAGGGCGGCACGCGGACGAGGAGTTGCACATGGCCAAGGGCAAGGGACCGTACGTCTGTGGTCTGGACGCCGCCGTCGACGTCGTCGGCGGGAAGTGGAAGCCCTTGATCCTGTGGGCGCTCTACGCGGGCCGGACCCTCCGCTTCGGCGAGCTGCGCCGCCACGTGCCCGGCGTCAGCGAGAAGATGCTGATCCAGCAGCTGCGCGAAATGGAAGCGGACGGGATCGTCCACCGTGAGGTGTACCCGGAGGTGCCGCCCCGCGTCGAGTACTCCCTCACGGAACTCGGCAGCACCCTGAACGAGGCCCTGGGGCCCCTCGGACTCTGGGGCGACAAGAACATGGAGCGGCTCGTCGCCCGGCAGGCCGAGCGGGCGGCTGCCGAGCGGGCCGCCAAGGCGGAGAAGGCTGAGAAAGCGGAGAAGGCCGAGAAGGCGGAGCAGGCGGAGCAGGAGCGGGCCAGGAAAGCGGCCGCCCAAAGGCAGGCGCGGGGCCAGGCGCAGGGGCAGCTCCGGGGGCAGAGCGGGGCCGCAGCCGCGGAACCCGCGCGTGGGGGCGGGGCCTCGCGGCGCGTCGTCGGCGCCTCGCGGGTCGTGCCGCGTCCCCCGACTGCCCGCGGCGACCGCGACGACAGCGGCGTGGCCGCGATCAGCAGCACGCAGGCTCCCTGAGGGCAACCCTCGGCCCATGGCGCCAGAGGGCAAGAAGGAAACGTACGGCGGGAGGCGGGAGGCGGGAGGCGGGAGGCGGGAGGCGAGCGCCGGACAGCGGGCGGCGGGCAGCGGGCGCTGGGCTGCGAGCGCCGGGCGGCGGGCAGCCAGCGGCGAGAAGCGCGCAGCAAGCAGCAAGCAGCAGGCATCGCGCGGCAGGCGGCAGGCACCCGGCACCCGGCACCCGGCACCCGGCACCCGGCACCCGGAAGCCGGCGTCAGGGCTCCGGCACCCGGCACCCGGCACCCGGAAGCCGGCGTCAGGGCTCCGGCACCCGGCACCCGGCACCCGGCCCCCACCCCCCAGCAACAGATAGCGAGATCGTTACCCCCCGTGGCTAGATTCCCCCACCACTCTCCCGTAAGTTCAGACCAACGCTAATTCGCGCCAGCAAAGCTGCGCGGGCGGTGCCGCGCAGTGGAGGGGGCTGCGCGGCCCTGCGTACCCCCTGGCGCCGGGGCGGCGGCCCCGCCGGAGAGGCGGAGGCGTCAAGTCCGAGCCCCGTGCGCCTGTCACTCATCAGGAGTATCGGCCGCCCCGGCCGGATCCCGCCGAGAGGGCCGAAATCCGGTGGGAGAACAGGGTCGGTCAGTCGCCGCGCGATTTCGGAGCGTAGTTGTGGCACGCCGATGCACCCCGAACCACTTACGAAGGGTTATGGTGGAAACCCCCCCTCGGGCCGGTCCGTCTCCCCCCCCACGGACCGGCCCGTTTTTTTGCGCCCGTTCCCCGTGCCCCGCAAGGGGCGCTACCCCGTGCCCCGCAAGGGGCGCGGGGAACGGCGCGCTCAGCCACAACAGAGCCGCGGACGCCGAGCGCACAGTGACCGGGCAGACGCGTCCGCGGCAGGCATCCCGCACGCCGAGCGCGCAGCTCCCCGCGCCCCCGGCGAGAACCCTCAGGCCCGACCGGCCCAGATGTTCGTCCCCGGCGTCGACACCGCGAACGTGTCGATCTCCGCGAGCTCCGCGTCCGTGAGCTTCGGGCCCGCCAGAGCCGCCACGTTCTCCTCCAGCTGCTGCACGCTGGACGCGCCGATGAGCGCCGACGTCATGCGCTCGTCCCGGAGGACCCAGTTCAGCGCCAGTTGCGCCAGCGACTGACCCCGTCGGGCGGCGATGTCGTTCAGGCCATTGAGGCGGCGGACGACCTCGTCGCTCAGCAGCTCCGGGTTCAGGGACTTGCCCTGCGTCGCGCGCGAACCCTCGGGGATGCCCTTCAGGTACTTGTTCGTCAGCAGGCCCTGCGCGAGCGGCACGAAGGAGATGCAGCCCATCCCGGCCGCCTCCAGCGTGTCGAGCAGACCGTCGTCCTCGGTCCAGCGGTTGATCATCGAGTACGAGGGCTGATGGATGAGCGGGCGCACACCCATCTCGCGCAGCAGGCGTGCCGCCTCCGCGGTCTGCTCGCTGGTGTACGAGGAGACGCCGACGTACAGCGCCTTGCCCTGCTGGACCGCGGACGCGAGCGCGCCCATGGTCTCCTCCAGCGGGGTGTCGGGGTCGAAGCGGTGCGAGTAGAAGATGTCGACGTAGTCCAGGCCCATGCGCTCCAGGGAGGCGTCGAGGGAGGACAGCAGGTACTTGCGGGAGCCCCACTCGCCGTACGGGCCGGGGTGCATGAGGTAGCCGGCCTTGGTGGAGACGACCAGTTCGTCGCGGTAGGGCGCGAAGTCCTGGGCGAAGAGCTTGCCGAAGTTCAGCTCCGCGCTGCCGGCCGGGGGACCGTAGTTGTTCGCCAGGTCGAAGTGCGTGACGCCCAGGTCGAAGGCGCGGCGCAGGATGGCGCGCTGGGAGTCGAGGGTGCGGTCGTCGCCGAAGTTGTGCCACAGGCCGAGGGAGACGGCGGGGAGCTGAAGCCCGCTGTGGCCACTGCGCCGGTACTCCATGGAGTCGTAACGATCCGTTGCTGCGCGGTACGCGGAGGTGTCGTTCATGAGGACGAAGCTACTTCAGCGGAACCGCGAAACGGCTCCCGGGCGTCTCCGCGTACGGCGGTCGAGCGCGGCACCCGCGCACGCCGGTCGCGTGCACCGGTCGCACGCGCCGGTCGCGCACGGCAGCCGCACGCGGCTGTCGCCCTTGCCCGCCCGGCACATGGGGAACGCGCCCCCTCCGGCAGCGGTACGCTTTCGCCTTCGGGGCCTGCCGTCCGTGTGACGGGGGCCGACACCTGTGGTGTGTCTCCCCATGTCCCGGTGTCCCGTGTGTCCCCGGAGGCAGGTCCACACGCTCCGGGCCCCCGGCCGGTCGGCACCCGAGGCAGCGGTCAACTTTCGTGAGAGGTGGAATTCCGTGAGCTTGCGCGACCTGGTGTACGGACTTTACGCACGCCGGGTGGAAGGCCGCCTCGACCACGACCAGGTGCCCAAGCACATCGGCGTCATCCTCGACGGCAACCGCCGCTGGGCCAAGGCCTCGGGCGGCACCACGGCCCAGGGCCACCAGGCGGGCGCGTACAAGATCGAGGAGTTCCTCGGCTGGTGCGCCGAGACCGATGTCGAGGTCGTCACGCTGTGGATGCTGTCCACGGACAACTTCGACCGCCCCGAGGAGGAGCTGGTCCCGCTCCTCGGCATCATCGAGGACACCGTACGCAGCCTCGTCGACGACGGCCGCTGGCGCGTCCACCACGTCGGCGCGCTCGACCTGCTGCCCTCCCGCACCCAGGCCGTCCTCAAGGAGGCCGAGCAGGCCACGCACACCCGCACCGGAATACTGGTCAACGTCGCCGTGGGCTACGGCGGCCGCCAGGAGATCGCCGACGCCGTCCGCTCCCTGCTCCTCGACCACGCCGAGCGCGGCACCTCCATCGAGGACATCGCCGAGAGCGTCGACGTCGAGCAGATCTCGAAACACCTCTATACGAGTGGCCAGCCCGACCCCGATCTGGTCATCCGTACGAGTGGAGAACAACGGCTTTCCGGCTTCATGCTCTGGCAGTCCGCCCACTCCGAGTACTACTTCTGCGAAGTCTTCTGGCCGGCCTTCCGAAAGGTCGACTTCCTGCGTGCCCTGCGTGATTACGCGGCGCGCCACCGCCGTTACGGCGGATGACCCCACGGTGCTGACGAGGTCGCGGTAACCAGGAGTTAACCAACGCGCCGTCATATGCCATGGCATGGCTGCGCTTGTTCGAGGGAATACCCCATGCAGGTCGGCGCCCGATTCACGGACGCCGTATCTCAGCGGACGGCACGGGGCCGTCCGCCCGGGAGGCCCTTTGCGCCAGGACGACCGCGCGCCGAGCGCGGACGACAGGGAGGGCCGGTGCACGGCCCGCGCAGGGTGGCCAGGCACCGGCCCAGTTCCCTCCGTCGCTCCCCGACCTCATCCGAGGGGGTACGTCCTTCCGTGGTGACCAGCACAAAGCGCCAGCAAGGCCGGCGCACCTATGTTCTCGACACCAGCGTTCTGCTCGCCGACCCGAACGCCCTGTCCCGCTTCGACGAGCACGAAGTCGTGCTGCCGATCGTCGTGGTGACGGAGCTTGAGGCCAAGCGGCACCACCCCGAGCTCGGCTACTTCGCCCGGCAGGCACTGCGCCTGCTCGACGACTGCCGGATCCGCTTCGGGCGCCTGGACGCGCCGATTCCGACCGGCGACCTGGGCGGCACGCTGCGCGTCGAGCTCAACCACTCCGACCCCGGCGTGCTCCCGGCCGGTTACCGCCTGGGCGACAACGACTCGCGCATCCTCGCCGTGGCCCGCAACCTCCAGGCGGAGGGGTACGACGTCACGGTCGTCTCCAAGGACCTGCCGCTCAGAATCAAGGCGTCGTCCGTCGGCCTCCTCGCCGAGGAGTACCGCGCGGAACTCGCCATCACGGACGCCTCCGGTTGGACCGGTATGTCCGAGCTGACCCTTTCGGGGGAGCAGGTCGACCTCCTCTTCGAGTCGGAGACGCTGTACGTCCCCGAGGTCGCGGACCTGCCCGTGCACACGGGCCTGACCATCCAGTCCGAGCGCGGGAAGGCGCTCGGCCGCATCAGCCCCGAGGGCAATGTGCGCCTCGTGCGCGGCGACCGGGAGGCCTTCGGCCTCAAGGGCCGCAGCGCGGAGCAGCGCATCGCCCTCGATCTGCTCCTCGACCCGGACGTCGGCATCATGTCGATGGGCGGCCGCGCGGGCACCGGCAAGTCGGCGCTCGCCCTGTGCGCGGGCCTGGAAGCGGTCCTGGAGCGGCGTCAGCACCAGAAGGTGATGGTCTTCCGGCCGCTGTACGCGGTGGGCGGGCAGGAGCTCGGCTATCTGCCGGGCACCGAGGCCGAGAAGATGGGGCCGTGGGCGCAGGCGGTCTTCGACACCCTCGGGTCGGTGGCAGGCAAGGAGGTCATCGAGGAGGTCTCGGCCCGCGGCATGCTGGAGGTCCTGCCGCTGACCCACATCCGCGGCCGCTCGCTGCACGACGCCTTCGTGATCGTGGACGAGGCCCAATCCCTGGAACGGAACGTGCTGTTGACCGTTCTGTCCAGGATCGGGGCGAATTCCCGTGTCGTGCTGACCCATGACGTCGCCCAGCGCGACAACCTCAGGGTGGGCCGGTACGACGGAGTGGTCGCCGTCATCGAGAAGCTGAAGGGCCATCCGCTCTTCGCCCACGTCACCCTCACCCGGTCCGAGAGGTCGCAGATCGCGGCGCTCGTGACCGAAATGCTGGAGGACGTACAGATCTGACGGTTCTGATGGTGCGGTTGGCGCCGCCCGGCGAAGCGAGTGAGCCTAGCCGGGCGGCGTCTTGGTGTGCCGGTGTTTCCGGAAAACTCATGGGGCAAACGAGGTGTGAGCTTTCCCACGCAACGCAGAATTGCCTCGCGGCGTCTCGCTACGGCAGAGTCTGGGTCCTGTCAGGCCCCGCATACGGCACTCCTGTACCCCCAGCGGTACGGAACAACAGAACTTCATAGTGGTTGCCGTATGCCGCCCGAGCACCAAGCGGCGCTCCTGTCCCAGGAGTTGTCCACCGGGCCCGCGCCTCCCGTGACCGATGTACCCAGCGGAGGCCAGCGCCAGGGGCACGATTGCGTCCGCGGGGTCACCTATGCGGGCGATGCTGGAAGGAAACCGTGTGAGCCGGATTTCGGTCCGGGGATTCGCAGTGGCGTCGGCCACCGCGGTCACCACCGTCGGCGCCGTCGTGGGCGTTGCCTCGGGCAACACCCAGTCCTCGAGCTCGAACGACCTCGAGGCCACGGCAAGCGACGCGACTCTCCTCGCAGACATACCCGCGGGTCAGCACGCCCAGGTGCAGACCACGTCCGTGGCGCAGCAGGCCGACGCCCAGGCGATGGCCGCCGACACGGCCGCGAAGAAGTCCGCCGCGGAGTCCGCGCGCAAGCAGGCGGCCAAGGACGCCGTCGCCAAGCAGCAGGCAGCCGAGAAGGCCGAGAAGGCCGCCAAGGAAGCCGCGGAGCAGAAGGCCAAGGAGAAGAAGGAGCGCGAGGAGGAGGCCAAGAAGACGGCCAGCCGCTCGTCCTCCCGTGACGCCTCGGACTTCGCGCCGCAGAGCTCCTACTCCGTCTCGCAGGTCCAGTCGATGGCACGGCAGATGGTGCCCGGCGGCCAGTTCCAGTGTTTCAGCAACATCGTGAACCACGAGTCGACCTGGAACTACAAGGCCACCAACGCCTCCTCCGGCGCCTACGGCCTCGTCCAGGCGCTGCCCGCCTCGAAGATGTCCTCGGCGGGCGCCGACTGGCGGACGAATCCGGCCACCCAGATCAAGTGGGGCCTGAACTACATGAACGACCGCTACGGCAGCCCCTGCGGCGCCTGGGAGTTCTGGCAGGCGAACCACTACTACTGATGGTGCCTGCGCTCAACCTTCAGGGACCCCTCACCGTCCTACGGTGAGGGGTTCCGTCCGTGTACGGTCGGTCCGAACAGCTCCCCGAGGCAGCCGGGGGACAGCCGGTGGGGAATGACGGGGGTAGAGGACGGATCATGGCGCGAGTTCCAGGGTGGCGCGGCCGTGTGGGCTCCGCGCTGACCAGGATGGGAGACCGCCTCAGCGGGGGCGGCAGCAGTGCGGACGCGGCGGCGCGGGAGCCCTCCGGTGCCGCCGGGCGAGAAGCCCCGGCCGACACACCGGTGGCCGACGCGGTGCCTTCCGAGGACGCCTCGACCAACGGCGCCTCGACCACCGGGTCGTCGGTGCCCGAGGAGTCCGGGGAGCCCGAGCCGTCGGAGAAGGCGGTCGGCGGGGGCACGAGCGTCGCCGTCGCCGCCCCGCCGAAGCTGTCGCTGCGCAAGCGGTACGCGGACCGGGTGCGGGCCGCCCAGGCGGCCTCCGAGGCCGACGACCTGGCGGACGGCCCCGGCGGGTCCGCGGCCGACGGCGCCGATTCCGCCGACGGCACCGACCAGGTGCCCGCCCCGCCCACCTACGCGCCCGACATAGGGGCCCGCCCCGACCCCGTCGCCGCCGTGCCCTGGGGTATGCGCGTCGCCGCCGAGGCCGGCTGGCGGCTGCTGGTCCTCGCCGGCACCGTCTGGGTCCTGATGAGGGTCATCAGCGCGGTGCAGCTGGTCGTCTTCGCCTTCGTCGCCGCGCTGCTCATCACCGCGCTGCTCCAGCCGACGGTGGCCCGCCTCAAGCGGCTCGGGCTCCCCCAGGGACTCGCCACGGTGGCCACCGCCGTACTCGGCTTCGTGATCATGGGGCTTGTGGGCTGGTTCGTGGTCTGGCAGGTCATGGAGAACGTGGACACGCTCTCCAGCCAAGTCCAGGACGGCATCGAGGACTTGCGGAAGTGGCTGCTCAACAGCCCCTTCCACGTCACCGAGGACCAGATCAACGACATCGCCAAGTCGCTGCGCGAGGCCGTCGGCGCCAACTCCGAGGAGATCACCTCCGCCGGGCTCGAAGGCGTCACCGTCATCATGGAGGCGCTCACCGGCATCCTCCTCGCGATGTTCTCCACGCTCTTCCTGCTGTACGACGGGCCGCGCATCTGGAAGTGGTTCCTGAAGCTGGTGCCCGCCGCGGCGCGGCCCGGTGTCGCGGGTGCGGGGCCGCGGGCGTGGCGGACGCTCACCGCCTATGTGCGGGGCACGGTGATAGTGGCGCTCATCGACGCCGTGTTCATCGGCGTCGGCATCTACTTCCTCGGCGTGCCGATGGCCGTGCCGCTCGCCGTCTTCATCTTCCTGTTCGCGTTCATCCCGCTCGTGGGCGCGGTCGTCTCGGGCGCCCTGGCCGTGGTGGTCGCGCTCGTCACGCACGGCGTGTTCACGGCCCTGATGACGCTGATCGTCGTGCTCGCCGTGCAGCAGATCGAGGGCCACATCCTGCAACCGTTCATCCTCGGCCGGGCGGTGGCCGTGCATCCGCTGGCCGTGGTGCTCTCCGTGGCCGCGGGCGGGATGGTCGCCGGGATCGGCGGGGCCGTGGTCGCGGTGCCGCTCGTCGCTGTGACGAACACGGTGGTCGGGTACCTCCGCGCGTACGCCAGGGAGGCGGCCCTCAAACAGGCCCCGCAGCCGCGGGGTGCGACGGCTTCCGAGCTGGCGCCCGCCCGTTCGGAGACCCCCGAGTCCTGACGACCGGTCTCGTTCTCGGCTTTCCGCCGGGGGCGCTTCATCGGCCTGGCGGCCTCGTCCTCAAACGCCGGACGGGCTGTTCCCCGCCCGCCTTTTCTCCCCGGCGGGCGGCAGTGGATCTTTTGAGCCCGTCCGGCGATTGAGGACGAGGCCGCAGGCCGATCCGCGCGGTCACACATGTAGGGCCCCGCTCACCGAAGGAGCGGGGCCCTACATATGTCGGAGGAAGCGCGCCTGCTAGGCGAGATGCGCCTCGGAGTCCAGGGTGACGCCCACCGCCTGGATCACGGCGGCGATCTTGAAGGCTTCCTGGATCGTCTCGCGGTCGACACCGGCCTTGCGCAGGACCTGCTCGTGCGAGTCGAGGCACTGGCCACAGCCGTTGATCGCGGAGACCGCGAGGGACCACAGCTCGAAGTCGACCTTCTCGACGCCCGGGTTGCCGATGACGTTCATCCGCAGACCGGCGCGCAGCGTCCCGTACTCCGGGTCGGAGAGCAGGTGCCGCGTGCGGTAGAAGACGTTGTTCATCGCCATGACGGCGGCGGCCGACTTGGCGGCGGTGTACGCCTCGGGGGAGAGGTTCGCCTTCGCCTCGGGCTCCAGCTCGCGCAGCACCTTCGGGGAGCGGGACGCGATGGCGCAGGCCAGCACGGTGCCCCACAGCTGCTGCTGCGGCAGGTCGCTGTTGCCGATGACCGAGCCGAGGTTCAGCTTCAGGTCCTTGGCGTAGTCCGGTACGGCGGACTTCAGTTCGTCGAGTGCCATGTCAGTCAGCCTCCGTTCACTCGCCGGAGAGCAGCGCGACCGGGTCGAGGGTCTCGTCGCCCTTGCTCCAGTTGCAGGGGCAGAGCTCGTCGGTCTGGAGGGCGTCGAGGACCCGGAGGACCTCCTTGGGGTTACGGCCCACGGAACCGGCGGTCACCATCGTGAACTGGATCTCGTTGTTCTGGTCCACGATGAAGACGGCACGCTGCGCGAAGCCGTCCTCGCCCTCGATGCCGAGCGCGCGCATGAGCTCGTGCTTGGAGTCGGCCAGCATCGGGAAGGGCAGGTCGGTCAGGTCCGGGTGGTCCTTGCGCCAGGCGTGGTGCACGAACTCGGAGTCGCCGGAGAAGCCGAGGACCTGCGCGTCACGGTCGGCGAACTCGTCGTTCAGCTTGCCGAACGCGGCGATCTCGGTCGGGCACACGAAGGTGAAGTCCTTGGGCCACGCGAAGACGATCTTCCACTTGCCCTCGTAGGTCTTGTGGTTGATCTGCTCGAACTCCTTGCCCGCCTCCAGCGAGACACAGGCAGTCAGGTCGAACTCGGGGAACTTGTCACCGACAGTGAGCACACGTACTCCTTGCAGCGGAGGAGCCCGGTAAGGGGCTCCAAGGGGTTGGACTGCTTGCGATCGTGGCACAGAGTGCATTGATTAGGGAAATAGCTACACTCGGTCGTGTTGATCGGAGGGAGCTATCAGTGCGAGCCATAAATAGGGGTAAGCAGCCCAGCCTGGCGCAGCTGCGTGCCTTCGCGGCCGTGGCCGAGCATCTGCACTTCAGGGACGCGGCGGCAGCAATCGGGATGAGTCAGCCCGCGCTGTCCGGTGCCGTCTCGGCCCTGGAGGAGGCACTGGGTGTCCAGCTCCTGGAGCGCACCACCCGCAAGGTGCTGCTCTCCCCGGCGGGGGAGCGGCTCGCGGTGCGCGCGAAGGCGGTGCTCGACGAGGTCGAGGCGCTGATGGAGGAGGCCGACGCGGTGAAGGCGCCGTTCACCGGTGCGCTGCGGCTCGGGGTGATCCCGACGGTGGCGCCGTATCTGCTGCCGACGGTCCTCGGGCTCGTCCACGAGAGGTATCCGGACCTGGATCTCCAGGTGCACGAGGAGCAGACGTCGTCGCTGCTCGACGGCCTCGCGGCGGGGCGGCTCGACCTGTTGCTCCTCGCCGTGCCGCTCGGGGTGCCCGGCGTCACAGAACTGCCGCTCTTCGACGAGGACTTCGTTCTCGTCACACCGCTCGACCACTGGCTCGGCGGCCGCGAGGGCATCCCGCGCGAGGCGCTGCGCGAGCTGAACCTGCTGCTCCTCGACGAGGGGCACTGCCTGCGGGACCAGGCCCTGGACATCTGCCGGGAGGCGGGACGAGCGGACGCGCCGGTCACCACGACCGCCGCCGGGCTCTCCACGCTCGTCCAGCTAGTCGCGGGCGGCCTCGGCGTGACGCTCCTGCCGCGCACCGCCGTCCGCGTGGAGACGAGCCGCAGCAGCCAGCTCCTCACCGGCTACTTCGCCGATCCCGCGCCGACGCGTCAGGTCGCGCTCGCGATGCGTACGGGGGCCGCGCGGGCGGGCGAGTACGAAGAACTCGCCGAAGCTCTCCGCGGGGCCCTGCGACCGTTGCCGGTGCGGGTGCTCTGAGCGGAGAGCCGGGAACGACGGTTGACGGTGGGAGGGTGGGGGCAGCCGCCGCGCGGCGGCGGCGAACGGCGGCCGCTCCCGCGGGCTCACTCCGTACGCAGCCCGTCGGGCCGCATCATCCGCCACAGCGCCGGCAGGCTGAGCAGCGTCACCACAGCGACGAGCGCGGCCCCCGCGGCGCACAGCGGCAGGAACACCAGCCAGTCGGACACGGGCTTCTCCACCATCCGGCACATCACGACCCCGAGGGCCAGACCGCCGGTGATGGCGAGGCCGAGGCCGAGCACCACCGGGACGGCCGTCTGCCACAGCACCGACCAGGCCATCGAGGAGCGGCGGGTGCCGAAGGCGGTCAGAGCCGCGAGGAGCCGCTTGCGCTCCCGGAGTTGCTCCAGGGTCGAGACCAGCATGGACGCCGCGATCAGGAGCATGGTGGCGATCGCCCCGGCCTGAAGGCCCTTCTGCACGGAGGCGTACTGCTTGTCCCGCTCGATCATGCGGATGGTGTACACATCGATCAGCGGGTCGATGTGCGTGGCCGCGTTGCGCACGTACTCCTCCGCGTCCGGGACCTTCGGGTCGGTCTGCACCAGGGCCTCGGTGGACGCGTCCGCCAGCTTCGCCACGTCGATCGCGCCGGGCGTCACGTAGATGCCGTAGTAGTGGTCGCCCACCGGGTCGGGGCGCGAGCTGATCGTGCGGGTCGACTTCGGCAGCGTCCACGGGGCGTGCTTCCCGCGCGCCTTGACCTCGAAGTCGCCCCAGCTCTCGCTGTTGAGGTCCACCTTCTGGCCGGGCCGGGCCGTCTGGTCCACCCACTTGTCAAGTTCACGGTCGCCGGAGTGCACGACGAAGGCGTCGCCGTCCTTGCAGGAGCCGACCCGGGCCAGCTCGCGCAGGGTCGCGCAGGAACCGACCGAGAGCTCCGTGGTGGGCCGCATGTCGTCGGTGCTCTTCAGCTTGCCCGGCTTGACCACGTACGAGGAGACCCGGCCGTTGACGCCCTTGACGCCCTGCACGGCACGGAAGTCGTCGATCATCCGCTGGGCGAGCGCACCGCTGGCCCTCGGGGAGTGGACGTTGAGCTGGGCGCGCCGCGGGTCCTGGTCGGTGGTGGTGTTGAACTCGCTGTGCATGGACGCGAAGAGCATCTGAAGGGCGACCGCGCCCGCGACCGCGACCGTGATGCCGCTGACCGCGCGGGCCGCGGTGCCGCTGCTGAGCTGCAGCCGCCGGGTGGCGAGCTGCCAGGGCACCGGGCCGCCGCGCAGCCGGGCCACGGCCGCCTCGACCAGCCAGGGCATCAGCGTCGCGAGACCCACGAGGGTGAGGGTCGCGCCCGCCGCGATGGTGTACACCTCCACGTCCTCGCCGCCGGTGCGGGTCACCTGGTCCTGGCTGAGCAGGATCAGCAGACCCGCGGCGGGCAGCAGCAGCCGCCACCACAGCCGGCGCTTGCGGGCCGTGGTGCTGCGGACGACGCCCAGCGGCTCGATGGCGACGGCCCGCAGCGAGATCAGGGTGACGAGGACGGACGAGACCGGCACCGCCAGCATGATCAGGACGGCGAGTCCGGGCAGCGGCGTCATGTCGGACGGGAACGCGCTGACCTTCCAGATGTCCACGACGCCGATCAACTGCCGGGCGCCCAGGAAGAACACGGCGCCGAGAACGAGGCCGAGGAGGGCGCCGAACAGCGCCTCGCCCGCCGCGATCCTGCGCACCGCCCGCCGGTCCGCGCCGACCAGGCGCAGCGCCGCGAGCCGCTGGTCGCGCCGGTCGCCGCCGAAGCGCACCGCGGTGCCGATGAAGATGAGCACCGGAGTGAGCAGGACGACGCAGATCAGGACGACGAGCACGACCAGGAGGGGGTCGAGCGGCTCGGCGGGCTGGTCGAAGCCGAAGGACGCGACACGGTGGGCGCCGTCGGCCTTGGAGAGGGAGTCGGAACCGAGGTAGTAGAACAGCTCCTTGGGGCTCATCAGGCCCGCGTCGCCGATGGTGCCCGTGATGCGGTAGTCGGCGAAGCGCTCCTTGAGGAGCTTGCCGCCGGAGCTGTTCATCAGGTCGCGCAGCGCGGGCGAGATCAGCATCTCGCCGGCCTCCGGCATCGTGCCGACGCCCGGCGGGAGAGCCGGGTGGTCGCCGTCGGCGCGCATCATGAGACCGCTGATCTCCGAGTCGCGGTAGTCGGTGCGGGTGTCGACGACCAGGAGCGTGGAGTCGCCGCGCTGGGTCTGCTTGCCGGACATCGCGGCGGCGGGGGTGCGCGCGATCGAGCGGTCGTCGCGGTTGGCGAGCAGGTCGGGCACGGACGCGGCGCCGAGCAGCAGCGCGACGCCGAGGCCCACGCCGACCGCGGTCAGGATCGTGCGCACCCAGCCCTCGCGGCCACCGCCGACCGCGAAGCGTATGCCCATGCCGAGGTCGCGCAGCCAGGCGCGGGCGCCGGTGGGCCCGGTGGGGCCGGGGCGCGGGTCCGTGCCGACGGGCGGCGCGGGCTTCGTACGGGTCGTGCTCATACCAGGCGCTCCATGTCCCGGGACTTGCCGTCGCGGACGACGATCTCGCGGTCGGAGTAGGCGGCGACGCGGGTCTCGTGGGTGACGAGGACGACGGCGGCGTTCGTGGAGCGGGCGGCGTCGGTGAGGAGCTCCATCACCCGCTCGCCGTTGAGGGAGTCGAGCGCGCCGGTGGGCTCGTCGGCGAAGAGGACCCGCGGGCTCGTGACGAGGGCGCGGGCCACGGCGACGCGCTGGCCCTGGCCGCCGGACGCCTGGCCGGGGCGCTTGTCGCGCACGTCGTCGACCTCCAGGCGCTCCATCCAGGTGAGGGCGGTGCGCTCGGCGTCCTTGCGCTTGGCGCCGTTGAGGCGCAGCGGCAGGGCGACGTTCTCCAGGCAGGTGAGCTCCGGGACGAGCTGTCCGAACTGGAAGACGAACCCGAACTCGCTGCGGCGCAGCGCGCTCAGCGCGGCGTCGTTCATGCCCGTCAGGCGCTGTCCGTTGTAGGTGATCTCGCCCGCGTCGGGGCGGACGATGCCGGCGAGGCAGTGCAGGAGTGTGGACTTGCCGGAGCCGGAGGGGCCCATCACGGCGACGACCTCGCCGGGGTGGATGGAGAAGTCGGCACCGTCGAGAGCGGTGGTCGGTCCGTAGACCTTGCGCAGACCGTCGGCGGTCAGCAGGGAACCCGCGGGAGTCATCCGGGGAGCACCTCCTTGGCGAGCTTGCCCAGACGCGCGGAGGTGAGCTCCAGCCAGCGCAGGTCGGCTTCGAGATGGAACAGGGCGTGGTCGCAGATGAGCTGATCGGCGAGATCGCCCTTCCGCTTGCGGTCGGTGAGGATCCGCATCAGGCGCAGATGCTCCGCGCGCTGGGTGTCGAGGATGTCGGCGGCGTCGCGGTGCGTGAGCAGCGCGAGGACGACCTTGGTGTAGAGGGTCGACTGGAGGTACGGCTCGGGCTTCTCCGGCGTCGCGAGCCATCGCTGGACATCGGTGATGCCCGCCTCGGTGATGGCGTACCGCTTGCGCTCGGGGCCTTCGCCCGCCTCTATGCCGTCGACCTCGACGAGGCCGTTCTTCAGCAGGCGGGACATGGTCGAGTAGACCTGGCCGTAGTGCAGCGGCTTGTCGTGCCCGAACTTCTCGTCGAAGGCACGCTTCAGGTCGTAGCCGTGGCGGGGCCCGGATTCGAGGAGCCCGAGAAGGGTGTGACCGATGGACATGCGGAGCACTATACACACCACGTATACCTACGATGTATACCCGCAGTGTGTAGCTCGACCGCAGGTCACGGGTTCGGGACCCGGGCAACCGTCTGTGCCCCTGGTGAGTCGATTTGGGTGGGACAGCACTGGTTCCCCAGTGATGGGTGCTGATTGTCACGTCCGGAAAAGGCCGGATCGTGGGGAGTTTGTCCTGCGGCGCGGTGTTAGCTTCGTGAGCTGACCTGAGTTGCCAGGGGTACGGGGACGTACAGATACGTACGGGGACGACGTACGGGAACGACGTACGGCGGCGTACGAAGACGACGAGACGAGCGGAGCAGCCACAGCCATGGGCCGAGCGGAAGAGCGAAAAGCGCGGCAGCGCGGTGCGCGCCGGGCGGCGCCCGGCCGTGCGCCCGGCGACGCCCCCGCCACCGGCAGTCCGTCCGTCGCAGGTCCCTCGGAGGGCGGCCCGGCCGGCGACGGCGCGTCCGGTGACGGAGCGGCGTCCGGCGAGGGCGGGCGCCGCGCGGCCCGCCGGGCCCGGGGCGCCAAGCCCAAGCGCACCGGCATACGCCGCTTCTTCACCTGGAAGAAGATCGTCGGCACGGTCTTCGGCTTCATCCTGCTCGGCATGCTCGGCTTCGTCGTGCTGTACCTCGTCGTGGACATACCCAAGGGCAATGCCGCGGCGAAGCTCCAGAGCAATGTCTACAAGTACAGCGACGGCACGTTCCTCGCCCGTGACGGCGACCTGAACCGCGAGATCGTCGACCTCGACAAGGTCCCGAAGAAGGTCCAGCGCACCTTCGTCGCGGCGGAGAACAAGTCCTTCTACAAGGACTCGGGCGTGGACCTGAAGGGCACCGCCCGCGGTGTCCTCAACACCCTGTCGGGCAAGGGCAAGCAGGGCGGCTCCACGATCACCCAGCAGTATGTGAAGAACTACTACCTCACGCAGGACCAGACCGTCTCGCGCAAGCTGAAGGAACTGGTCATCTCGCTGAAGGTGGACCGCGAGAAGAGCAAGGACGACATCCTCGCGGGCTACATCAACACCAGCTACTACGGCCGCGGCGCCTACGGCATCCAGGCCGCCGCGCGGGCGTACTACGACATCGACGCGGCGGATCTGAACGTCGCCCAGGGCGCCTACCTGGCCGCCCTGCTCCAGTCCCCGAGCTCCTACGACTGGACGAGCGCGAGCCCGACCGGCAGAAAGCTGGTCAAGCAGCGCTGGAACTACGTGCTCGACAACATGGTCGGGCAGGGCTGGCTGCCCGCCGCCGAACGCGAGGCGCAGAAGTTCCCGGTGCCGCAGGAGCCGAAGCCCGACCCGACCCTGGAGGGCCAGACCGGCTATCTGGTGAAGGCCGCCGAGGCCGACGTGGAGAAGCAGCTCGTCGAGCAGGGCCTCACCAAGTCCGAGGCGGAGGCCCAGCTCAAGGCGGGCGGCTACACCATCACGCTCAACATCGACCGCAAGAAGCAGCAGCAGCTGGAGCGGGCGGTCGACAAGAAGCTGAACGCCAAGCTGAAGCCGAAGAGCAACAAGCCCGACGGGCGCGTGCAGGCCGGTGCGGTGTCCGTCGACCCGAAGACCGGCGGGGTCGTCGCGATGTACGGCGGCCGCGACTATGTGAAGCACTACGTCAACAACGCCACGCGCACGGACTACCAGCCGGCCTCCACCTTCAAGCCGCTGATCCTCGCCGCGGCCCTGGAGGAGCGGGCGACCACGCAGAGCGGCAAGCCGATCACCGCCGACACGATCTACAGCGGCCGCAGCAGGCGCCCGGTCGTGGGCAGCGACATCGGCTTCGCACCGCCCAACGAGGACGACGTCGACTACGGCCAGGTCGACGTGCAGACCGCCATGAACCAGTCCATCAACTCCGTGTTCGCGCAGATGGGCGTGGACGTGAAGATGAAGAAGGTCCTGGAGGTCGCGGGCGAGCTGGGCATGGACACCGAGAAGCTGCCCGCCGTGCCCGCGCAGACCCTCGGCTCGATGGGGGCGAGCCCGCTGGAGATGGCGGGCGTGTACGCGACCCTCGACAACCACGGCAAGAAGGTCACGCCCGCGCTCGTGAAGTCCGTCGAGCACAAGGACCGCGCGGTCGACATGCCGGACCCGATCGGTGACCAGGCCATCAGCCGGGGCGCCGCGGACTCCGTCACCTCCGTGCTCACGGGCGTCGTCGACGACGGTACGGCCAAGAGGTCGGTCCGTGACGCCACCAACCGCGACGGGCAGCAGGTCGCGGGCAAGACCGGTACGTCCGACGACAACAAGTCGGCCTGGTTCGTGGGCTACACGCCGAAGCTGGTGACGTCCGTGGGCCTGTTCGGCGAGGCACCGGAGAACGAGGTCGAGGGCAAGAAGAAGATCAGGCGGGGCGACCAGGCCTCGATGAAGGGCGCCCTCGACCGGAAGCGCATCGACGGCGGCAGCTTCCCGGCCGAGATCTGGGCGGCGTACACCTTCGACGCGTCCGGCTCCCGCAGCAAGTTCGACCTCGACACGGACATGGGCGCGGCCATCGAGCCGCCGCCCCAGCCGACCACGCAGGCCCCGCCGACACCGACGATCCGGCCCACGGAGACCAAGGACGAGGACGACGACGAGCCGTCGTCCACGCCCTCCACGTCGACGACGTCGCCCTCGCACTCACCGTCGACGACGCCGACGTCGAAGCCGCCGACGACCCCGCCGACGTCGGGCGAACCGTCGTCCTCGTCGTCGTCCTCGCCGACCGGGGACGACTCGGACGACCCCGAGGACCGCTGGGACCGCTCGGACCGCTCGGACCGTACCGATCGCTCCCACAGGAGGGGCGACGACTGAGAGCCCTGCCGGAGCCCCGCAAGGGGCGCGGGGAACTGCGCGATCAGCCCCCACCGGCCCGCAGGGTGAACGGCGCGAGGCGCCCCGTAAGGGGCGCGGGGAACTGCGCGACAAGCCCCCACCGGCCCGAGGGCGACGCACTGGCGCCCCGGAACCGCGAGGTTCCGGGGCGCCTTGGTCCTTGGTCCCCGCCCGGCCAGAGGGCCCCTCAGCCGCTCTGGTTCAGCTCGAACCAGACCACCTTCCCGGTGCTCAGCCGAGTGGCCCCCCACCGCCGGGCCAGCCGGTTGACCAGATAGAGCCCGCGTCCGCCCTCGTCGGTCGCGCGGGCCTGCCGCAGCCGCGGAAGCTGTGGCACGTCGTCGCCGACCTCGCAGCGCAGCACGTCCGTGCGCAGCAGCCGCAGGGTGATCGGCCGGGTGGCGTACCGCACGGCGTTGGTGACGACCTCGCTGACGAGCAGCTCGACCGCGTCGTTCAGCTCGGTCAGGCCCCAGCGCTCCAGGGCGGAGCGGGCCAGGCGCCGGGCACGCGACGGGGTGGCGTCCTCCGGTTCCAGGAACCAGTACGCCACGTCGCTCGGGGCGATCCCGTCGAAGCGGGCCGCGAGCAGCGCGATGTCGTCGTCGCGGTCGCCGGGGCCGAGCATGTCGAGCACCTCGTCGCAGAGCGCTTCCAGCGGCGGCGGATGGTCGGGCCCGGTGAGCTGGGCGGTCGCGGCGAGCCGCTCGCGCAACTGCTCTATACCCGTCCAGACGTCGCGGAGGCGGGACTCGACCAGGCCGTCCGTGTACAGGAGCAGCGTGGCGCCCGCGGGGGCGTCGAGCTCCACGGCCTCGAAGTCGACACCGCCGACACCGATGGGCGCGCCCGGCGGCACCCGCAGGACCTCGGCGCGGCCCCCCAGATGCAGCAGGACGGGCGGCGGGTGGCCCGCGTTGGCGATCGTGATGCGGTGCGAGACCGGGTCGTAGACCGCGTACAGGCAGGTGGCCATGCGGTCGGAGCCGAGGCGCTGGGCCTGCTCGTCGAGGTGGTGCAGGACTTCCTGGGGCGGCAGGTCGAGCCCGGCGAGGGTCTGCGCGGTGGTGCGCAGCTGGCCCATGATGGCGGCGGAGGTCATCGAGTGCCCCATGACGTCGCCCACGACCAGGGCGACGCGGCTGCCGGGCAGCGGGATCGCGTCGTACCAGTCGCCGCCGACCCGGGCGGTCTCGGCCGCCGGGAGGTAGCGCGAGGCGAGGCGCACGCCGGTGGCGCGCGGCAGGGTCTCGGGCAGCATCGTGCGCTGCAACTCGTCCGCGATGTACGCCTCGCGCCCGTACAGGACGGCCTTGTCGATGCCGAGCGCGCTGTGCGTGGCGAGCTGGGCGGCGACGAGGAGGTCGTCGGCCTCGAAGGGGTGCCGGTCGGGGCGGCGCAGGAAGACGGCGGCGCCGATCACCCGCCGCCGGCCGCGCAGCGGGGCCAGGATGGCCCGCTGCCCGCCGGGCACGGTACGCCCCTCGCCGAGGAGTTCGGGCAGCGCGCCGAGCGCCGCCGTGGCGTCCGCGAACACCGGGCGCACTCCGCGCAGGACCTCGGCGAGCGCGCTGCCCACCCGGACCTCGCACAGCTCGGCGGCCGACGACAGGTCGGACTGCACCTGTAGGGCGGGCAGCGTGCCGCCGTCGGCGTCCTGGTCCTCCGGGATGCGGTCGGTGCGCCTCAGCCGCAGCAGCAGCGGCCCCGCGGGACGCTCGTCGCCGACCGGCAGCGGGTCGCGCAGATAGACGAGGATGGCGTCCGAGAACGTCGGCACCGTGGCCCGGCACAGGCCCATCACGATCTCGTCCAGGTCGATGCCGCGGGCGATGCGCCGGGTGGCCGCGCCCACGAAGCGCAGCCGGTCGCCGTCGCGGCGCATGGACGCGGGTCCCGGCGGGCGGGGCCGTCCGGTGCGGCGCTCCGCACCGTCGGGGGTGCCCGGCACGCCGGTCATGTCGGGTGCGGTCATGGCGCTTTCGCTGTCGGGGTGGGCCGCCGTTTCGGGACCGGGGCAGGGGCGGGCCGGGGCGGGGACGCCCGGGGCGCCCTCGGGGACCGGGCGCGGGCGGTGGCCGCCCGGCCCTTCGGGGCCCTCGGTGGCCGGCGTGGCGGACTGGGCGTGCTCGCTGCCCGTGCCCGCGTCCTGTTCACCCGTGCGGGCCTGTGCGGGCAGGGCGTTCATGGCTCCGGAGCCGTACGTGTCCGTCTCCGGGGCACGCAGCAGCGCCCCGCGGGGATCCGCGGGGGCTGGGGGCCGGGCACCGGGTGCCTTGCGGCCCTCGTGGGGGCTGAAGTGCTCCGTCACGCGTTTTGAATCCGTCCGTCCGGGGCTGCGCGCCGCGCGCGCCGTCCAAGCGTTGCTCAGCCGCGTCGGCAGTGCAGGAATAGCTGGTGCTCGGGTGGTGCGGTCGTGCTCGCCGGGGCGTACGTGTACGACTCCTCGTGGGCGATGTCGAAACCGGCGTCCCGCACGACCTGCCGCAGTTCGTCCCGCAGGTAACCGGATACCCGGATTGTGTGCCCCAGGAACGGAATCTCTGCGTCGTCCAGGTCGGCCTCGACCATGGAGAGCCCCAGCAGACCGCCGGGCCTGAGCAGTGACCGCAGCAGCCGAAGAGCAGACGGTATCTCTTTCCGGGGCAGCATCAACAGCGCGAAGAAGCAGGCGATCCCGTCGAACGTACCGACGGCGGCCGGTCCTTCGCCGCTCGCCCGCAGGTCGGCGAGGTCCAGACGGCGGAACTCGGCCGCGGGCGGCGGAACGTTCGCGCGGGCGATTTCCAGCATGCCGGCCGACAGGTCGACGCCGAGGACGGTGTGTCCCGCCTCGGTGAGCTGACGGGCCGTGGGCAGCCCGGTGCCGCAGCCGACGTCCAGGACCCGCGCGCCCGCGGGCAGCTCAGCGGCGAGCCGGCGTCCTGCCGCGAGCTGGCCGTCCTTGTGCGGGAACGCGACGTCGTAGGACCCGCCGATGGCGTCGAAGGCCTCGGCCTGGCCCGTGCGGTCGTGGCCGCCAGGCGCGCTGTATTCCTCGCTCACGTTCAGCCGCTCCTTGATGACATCCTGTCAGGCGCTCTGGGGGCACGAGGAGTTACTGCTGTGCGCCCTTGCGGAGGACGATCCTACGTTTGAAGTACGGGGGCGCATCAAGGGTCTCATGAGGACAGGTGCGCCGGGGTGCGGTCCCAGTCCTGGGGGAGGGCGGGAATCCGCCATGTCGGGTCGGGGCGCCAGCCCGGCCACGCGTCACCGAAAGGAGGTCCCCAGGAACGGATGACGTCCACCGCCGCGTGTCCCGCCGCCCGGACCGCGCCGGCCTTGTCCCGGCCCATCAGACCCGCCTCCTGCGCCTGCGCGAACTCGTCCTCGTCGTGCCAGCGCCAACTGCCGTCCGGATCCACCGAGATGTCCAGGAAGTGGTCCTCGGAGTCCACGCCGCCGCTCCACCGGGTGCGCGGCTCCTCCAGGTTCACGTACCAGTTCTTGAACCGCCAGCCCGGTTCCCAGAACAGCCAGACCGACCAGGGGTCGTGCGGGCGTGCCAGCTTCAGGACGCCGGTGCCGAACCAGTGGTCGCGGCGGACCGTGCGGGGTTTGGTGTAGCGGGTGGCCAGGGGCTCCCGGTGCACGGGGGTGCCGTCCGCGAGGACCGGCTTCACGCACTCCGTGCCCGGGGCCATCCACACCGCGAGCAGGTCGTCGGTGTCCTCGACGACCGTGACGGGGCGGCAGATGTGGAAGCGGGGGCCCGCGTTCTCCCGGTACCGCCACAGGATCTGCGTCCCCGGCGCCCAGTGCCGGGCCTTTCCTGGGGACGCCGTGCCGACGAGGTCTGTCATGAACAGATATTAGGTCCTGGCGGGGGCCTCCCCAATCCCGCCCCTTCCCGAAACCATGGGGCTCCGCCCCCTGGAGCCCCGAAAGAATCGGCGCTTCGCGCCTCGTCCTCCATCGCCGGACGGGCTCATCCCGAGCCCGTCCGGCGATGGAGGGCGCGGGCCCGGGAACCGCGCTACGGCCGCGTCATGCGCAGCACGTCGAGGGCCTCGTCCAGTTGCGCCAGCGTCAGGTCCCCCCGCTCCACGTACCCCGCGTCCAGGACGACCTCCCGGATCGTCCGGCGTTCGGCGAGCGCCCGCTTGGCGACCTTCGCGGCCTCCTCGTACCCGATGTACTTGTTGAGCGGGGTGACGACGGAGGGCGAGGACTCGGCGTACTCCAGGGCCCGCTCGCGGTGGGCGACGATCCCGTCGACGGTGCGGTCGGCGAGGAGCCGGGACGCGTTGGCGAGCAGCCGCACGGACTCCAGGACGTTCTTGCCGATGACGGGGAGCATCACGTTCAGCTCGAAGTTGCCCGCGGCTCCGGCCGCCGCGACGGTCGCGTCGTTCCCGGTGACCTGCGCGGCCACCATCAGGACGGCCTCGGGGATCACGGGGTTGACCTTGCCGGGCATGATCGAGGACCCGGGCTGGAGGTCGGGCAGGCTGATCTCGGCGAGTCCGGTGCGCGGCCCGGAGGCCATCCAGCGCAGATCGTTGGAGATCTTCGTCAGGCTGACGGCGACGGTGCGCAACTGCCCGGAGGTCTCCACGATGCCGTCCCGGGCGCCCTGCGCCTCGAAGTGGTCGCGGGCCTCGGTGAGCGGCAGGCCGGTCGCGCGGGCCACCTCGGCGATGACGGCGGCGGAGAAGCCGGGCGGGGTGTTGATGCCGGTGCCCACGGCCGTGCCGCCGAGGGGCAGTTCGGCGAGCCGGGGCAGCGAGGACCGCAGCCGCTCGACGCCGTGCCGCACCTGTGCGGCGTAGCCGCCGAACTCCTGCCCGAGGGTGACGGGCGTGGCGTCCATCAGATGGGTGCGCCCGGACTTGACGACGTCGGCGAACTCCTCGGCCTTGCGTTCGAGGGCTGCCGCCAGGTGTTCGAGGGCGGGGATCAGGTCGCCCGTCACCGCGGCCGTGGCGGCGATGTGGATGGAGGAGGGGAAGACGTCGTTCGAGGACTGCGAGGCGTTGACGTGGTCGTTGGGGTGGACGTCCCGGCCGAGCCGCTCGGTGGCGAGGGTGGCGACGACCTCGTTGGTGTTCATGTTGGACGAGGTGCCGGAGCCGGTCTGGAAGACGTCCACCGGGAAGTGCTCGTCCCAGCGCCCTTCCGCGACCTCGCGGGCGGCTTCGGCGACCGCCTCGGCGATGTCCTCGTCGAGCACGCCGAGCTCGGCGTTGACCTTCGCGGCGGCCGCCTTGATCTCCGCGAGCGCGGCGATGTGGGCGCGCTCGATGCGCTGTCCGGAGATGGGGAAGTTCTCGACGGCCCGCTGGGTCTGGGCCCGCCACTTGGCGTGGGCCGGGACCCGCACCTCGCCCATGGAGTCGTGCTCGGTCCGGTACTCGTCGCTGCCTGCGCCGCCGCTCATGTTCCGACTGTCCTTCCGATCCGTGTTGCCCGCAACGGGTGGTCACGGGTGCCCTTGAGCCCCGTAACTGCCACACAAAGATGAGCACTTGTCTTGTTCGGAGTATTCCCAAGGCTCCTACTCATCAGTAAAAACCCTGGGTGACACCGAACCGGGGAGGCGCGGGGCGTCTGCGCGGTACGTTCGCGGCGGCCGCGGCGCTCGCGGGCCTGCTCGCCGGAGCCGCGGCGGCCGTCCCGCTGCCGCCCGACCTGGAACGCATCCGCGCCGCCGAGGCCACACAGCTGTACGGCGACGCGCACTACCTCGACGACTCCCGCCTCTTCCACGGACCGGTGCCTGGACGTGCCCGGCAGCTCGTACGAGGAAGGCGTCGCGGTCACCCTCTGGAACTGCCACGGCGGCGGCAACCAGAAGTTCGTACGGGACGCCGGAACGCTGCGGCCCGCCGCGGACACCGGGCTGTGCGTGACCCTCGCCGGGCCCGAGGAGCCGCTGCGGCTCCAGAGGTGCGCGGGCGCGGCGAACCAGCGGTTCGCCTGAGAGTTCCTGAAGTGCGTGGAGGCTACGCCAGGCCCGGCCCCCGCACCGGGATCGACGTGAACGTCGGCTCCGGGGCCGGGTTCTGGAAGAAGTCGTTGCCCTTGTCGTCGACGACGACGAACGCGGGGAAGTCCTCGACCTCGATCTTCCAGACGGCCTCCATGCCGAGCTCCTCGTACTCGACGACCTCGACCTTCTTGATGCAGTCCTGGGCGAGCCGCGCGGCCGGACCGCCGATCGAGCCCAGGTAGAAGCCGCCGTGCGCGGCGCAGGCGTCCGTGACCTGCTTGCTGCGGTTGCCCTTGGCCAGCATCACCTTGGAGCCGCCCGCCGCCTGGAACTGCTCCACGTAGGAGTCCATGCGCCCGGCCGTGGTGGGGCCGAAGGAACCAGAGGCGTAGCCCTCGGGGGTCTTGGCCGGGCCCGCGTAGTACACGGGGTGGTCCTTCAGGTACTGCGGCATGTCCTCGCCCGCGTCGAGGCGCTCCTTGATCTTGGCGTGCGCGATGTCGCGGGCGACGACGAGCGGCCCGGTGAGGGAGAGCCGGGTCTTCACCGGGTGCTTGGTCAGCTCGGCGAGGATGGCGTCCATCGGCTGGTTGAGGTCGACGCGCACCACGGCGTCCGCGGCCTCGTCGGTCGCCGTGCCCCCGGTGGAGCCGCTGCCCAGTTCGGCGTCCGTCGTGTCAGGCAGGAAGCGCGCCGGGTCCGTCTCCAGCTGCTCCAGGAAGACGCCCTCGGCGGTGATCTTCGCGGTGGCCTGGCGGTCCGCGGAGCAGGACACGGCGATGGCGACGGGCAGCGAGGCGCCGTGCCGGGGCAGCCGCACCACGCGCACGTCGTGGCAGAAGTACTTGCCGCCGAACTGCGCGCCGATGCCGATCTTCTGGGTCAGCTCGAAGACCTTCTCCTCAAGGTCCTTGTCCCGGAAGCCGTGGCCGGTCGGCGAGCCTGAAGCGGGCAGCTCGTCCAGGTAGTGCGCGGAGGCGTACTTCGCGGTCTTCAGCGCGAACTCGGCGGACGTGCCGCCGACGACGATCGCCAGGTGGTACGGCGGGCAGGCCGCCGTGCCGAGCGAGCGGATCTTCTCCTCCAGGAACTTCATCATGGAGGCCTCGTTCAGGACCGCCTTGGTCTCCTGGTAGAGGAAGGACTTGTTGGCGCTGCCGCCGCCCTTGGCCATGAAGAGGAACTTGTAGGCGCCGCCGTCGGTCGCGTACAGCTCGATCTGCGCCGGCAGGTTGGAGCCGGTGTTCTTCTCCTCCCACATGGTCAGCGGGGCCATCTGCGAGTAGCGGAGGTTCAGCTTCGTGTACGCGTCGTAGATGCCGTGCGACAGGGCCGCCTCGTCGCCGCCCTCGGTGAGCACGTTCTGGCCGCGCTTGCCCATGACGATGGCCGTGCCGGTGTCCTGGCACATGGGGAGCACCCCGGCCGCCGCGATGTTCGCGTTCTTCAGCAGGTCGAGGGCGACGAACTTGTCGTTGCCCGAGGCCTCCGGGTCGTCCACGATGCGCCGCAGCTGCGCCAGGTGGGCCGGGCGCAGATAGTGCTGGATGTCGTGGATCGCCTCGGCGGCGAGCTCGCGCAGCGCCCGGGGCTCGACCTTGAGGAACGTGCGCCCGTCGGCCTCGAAGGTGGAGACACCCTCGGAGGTCACCAGCCGGTACGGGGTGGTGTCCTCTCCCAGCGGGAGCAGATCGGAGTACGCAAACTCTGGCATGACGCCCAATTCCTCACTCGGCAGACAGCGGCGCGACCTCCATCGGTGGCGCCCGACCAGCGTAGAGCGCCCGGGGCGCGCTCCTCTTGTGAGGTAAGGCTCAGTTGCCGCAGCACGCCCCGCGCGGGGGGTAGTCGCGATCTATCGCGTTTGGGTACGCTGCTCGGCGTGGACCTAGAGAAGCGTTCCCAGACCCCCTCCCGGCCGTCCGGGCGGCTGCGGGCCTCCGACGCCGACCGCGACCGGACCGCCGACATCCTGGCCGACGCGCTCGCCGCGGGCCGCCTCGACCCGCAGGAGCACAGCGAACGCCTCGACGGGGTCTACCGCGCGAAGACCCTCGCCGACCTCGAACCCTTCGTGGAGGACCTGCCGGATCCGGACGAGAAGGCGGACCGGGGCTCCCCGGGAGCGGCGTCCGGCTTCGAGAAGGCCACCTCCCGCCCCTCGCCCGGCGCCGTCCCGGACACCGCGGACGAGAAGCTGTACGGCGTCTTCGGGGACGCCGTGCGCAGGGGCCGCTGGCGCGTGGCCCGCCGCACGCACGCGTACGCCCTCTTCGGCGACGTCCTGATCGACCTCAGCGAGGCCGTCTTCGAGCACCGGCAGGTCGTGATCAAGGGCTTCGCGCTCTTCGGCGACGTGCGGATCAGGGTGCCGGAGAACATCTCGCTGCGCGGCCGCGGCTCCGGCGTCTTCGGCACCTTCGAAGTGGACATGCTCGATGCCGAGGACCAGGAGGCGCCGGTCGTGTTCGTCGAGGGCCTCGCCGTCTGCGGCGATGTCAGAGCCCGCCCCAAATACGGAAAAATTATCCGTGACCTGCGCGGATATCTGCGCAAGCGGCTGGAGGGCTGAGCGGCGCCGACGGTGTTCCTGCCACTCCACGGCGACACGATCCGGCCACGAGCGCCGCACAGCAGGAACCGGAGCTTCCGTGCGCCGGAACTCAGTGCATAGGCCCGCACACAGCGGGTAGAGCTTCGTGCATCGTCTCTCGCTCGCGAAGCCGTCGTCAGGAGTAGACCGTGCTGCAACCGACGCATCAAGCCCTGCAGGTCGCCGCCGTTCCGGCTCAGCGAGGACCTGTGCCAGTGCGCGAGCGGGACCAGGACAACCCATGGCACTCCGACGCGGTGTGCCGCCGGGACGAAGCGGGTCTTTTCTTCGCCCCCTCCAAGGAGCCCACCGCGGCGCGGCTCTCCCGCGAGGAGGCCGCCAAGCGCGTGTGCGCCCGCTGTCCCGTCCTGGTGGAGTGCCGTGAGCACGCCCTCCTCCAGCCCGAGCCGTACGGCGTCTGGGGCGGCCTCACCGCCGCCGAGCGCCGCGTGGTCCTCGCCCGCCGCCGACGGCGCGACCTGGAGCTGAAGAAGACCACCCGCGCGACGGCGGGCACGATCGCGGCGGCCGGCTAGGTCCGGGGCGGACCAGGGACCGCCGGACCAGGGACCCGCGGACCGCAGGGCCCGGACCAGGGACCCGCGGACCGCCGGGCCGCCGCTCTCCTGTTCTCCGTACGACGACGGGGGCGCACCCCGCACGGTGCGCCCCCGTCGGCGTACGTCTGCGCGTACGCCTTCTCGTGCCCCTTGTCGTACGCCTCCCGGCTACTTGGCGCGGTCGAAGTCGATGGCGCTGTAGGCGCGCAGCTTGGCGAGCCGGTGGTCGGAGTCGATCTTCCGGATGGTGCCCGACTTGGAGCGCATCACCAGGGACGACGTCGACGCGCTCTCCGCGCCGTAGCGCACGCCGCGCAGCAGCTCGCCGTCGGTGATGCCGGTCGCGACGAAGAAGACGTTGTCGCCGCTGACCAGATCGCCGGTGGTGAGGGTCCGGTCGAGGTCGTGACCGGCGTCGAGGGCGCGTTGGCGCTCCTCGTCGTCCTTGGGCCACAGCTTGCCCTGGATGACGCCGCCCAGGCACTTGATGGCGCAGGCGCTGATGATGCCCTCGGGGGTGCCGCCGATGCCCATCAGGAGGTCGACGCCGGTGCCCTCGCGCACGGCCATGATCGAACCGGCCACGTCGCCGTCCGAGATGAACCGGATGCGCGCGCCCGTCTCGCGGATCTCCTTGACGATGCCCTCGTGCCGCGGCCGGTCCAGGATGACGACGGTGACGTCCTCGGGGGCGGACTTCTTGGCCTTGGCGACCCGGCGGATGTTCACCGAGACCGGGGCGTCGATGTCCACGTAGTCGGCGGCCTCGGGGCCGGTGACCAGCTTGTCCATGTAGAAGACGGCGGACGGGTCGAACATGGCGCCGCGGTCGGCGGCGGCGAGCACCGCGATCGCGTTCGGCATGCCCTTGGCGGTGAGCGTGGTGCCGTCGATCGGGTCGACGGCGATGTCGACCTCGGCGCCGGTGCCGTCGCCGATGCGCTCGCCGTTGAAGAGCATCGGCGCCTCGTCCTTCTCGCCCTCCCCGATGACGACGACGCCGTTCATCGACACGGTGTGGACGAGGGTCCGCATGGCCCTGACGGCGGCCCCGTCCGCGCCGTTCTTGTCGCCGCGGCCGACCCAGCGGCCCGCGGCCATGGCGGCGGCCTCGGTGACCCGGACGAGCTCCAGGGCGAGGTTGCGGTCGGGAGCCTCCGGGGAGACCTCGAGTTCGGACGGGAGGGAGTGATGCTCGGTCATCGAGGCGCACCTTTCTGATACGAGATTAAGGCTGCGCCCGTGGGGTGTCCTCGAAAGGGCGGTGGTGGGCGACGGGCGGGCGGCCGGGTGAGGGATATGTGACGACTCTATCCGCAGGTCGAAAGAATGAGCAGGGCGCCCTACACGTGAGCGGTGCGGGCGACGGGCCCGCGGGCAGCCGGGGGTCGCGGCCGGGCCGCCACGGGGACCTGCGACGATGGAGGGCGTGGCAGGCAGAAATGGCAAGCAGACCGTGCGCAACATGCTGCTCTCGATGGCCGTCATCGGCCTCGTCGTAGCGGTGATCTACATCTTCATCCCGCACGACGACTCCAAGGAACCCGTCAAGCGGGTCGACTACCGCGTCGAGCTCCTCACGGCCCGGCGGGCCGCGTCCTACCCGGTGGCGGCGCCCCAGGGCCTGCCGAAGTCGTGGAAGCCGACGACGGTGCGCTACAACGGCGCGGACCACGACAGCTGGCACCTGGGCTTCCTCGACCCGGCGGGCGAGTACGTGGCGATCAAGCAGTCCACGGCCAAGCCCTCCGAGTTCATCGACTCGGCCACCCGGAGCGCCACGAAGACCGACCGCACCGAGAAGATCGCGGGCAAGACCTGGCAGCGCTACCAGGGCGAGCGCTACGACGCGCTCGTCCTGCGGGACGCGGGCGCCACCACGGTGGTGCTCGGCACGGCGTCGTTCGAGCAGCTCACGGCGATGGCGGAGTCCCTGGAGATGAAGCGGACGCCGGTCCGGACCGGGGCCTGAGGGCCGCACGGCTGACGCGAGAGGCCCCCGGCGGTCGCCGGGGGCCTCTTGTCGTACCGGGGCTCGTACGGGAGCCCGTACGGGGGTGGCTCAGACGGTCGTGATGACGTCGTCGTAGGCCAGACGCGGGGAGCGCGGGAACCAGGCGTCCTCGCCCGGCTTGCCGATGTTGACGACCATCAGCGGGGTGTGGTCGCCGTCGAGGAACTCCTTCTGCACGCCGGCGAAGTCGAACCCGGTCATCGGGCCCGCGGCCAGACCCGCGGCGCGGACGCCCACGATGAAGTAGGCGGCCTGCAGGGCGGCGTTCAGCGCGGCGGCCTGCTCACGGGCGGGGCGCTCGGAGAAGAAGGCGTCCTTGGCCTGCGGGAAGTGCGGGAAGAGCTGCGGCAGTTCCTCGTGGAACTCGTTGTCCGCGGAGAGGATCGCGACGAGCGGCGCCGTGGCGGTCTTCGGGCGGTTGCCCTCGGCCATGTGCTGCACCAGGCGCTCGCGGGCCTCGGGGGAGCGGACCAGGGTCACGCGGAGCGGGGACTGGTTGAACGCCGTCGGGCCGTACTTGACCAGGTCGTAGATCGCCTGGACCTGCTCGTCGGTGACGGGCTCGTCGGTGAAGGTGTTGGCGGTGCGGGCCTCGCGGAAGAGCAGGTCCTGGGCGGCGGGGTCAAGAACGAGGGACATCTTTCAACCTTCTCGATACGTAGCTGAGGGCTCCGGCCTGCGGTGCGGGGAGCACCTGGGGGGTGTGTGCCGTGCGTGCCGGCCGGTGAGATCGACAGTACGACACTGAGGTTCAATCTTCAACTAAAACTGAGGCGTGGTGATCCGCTTCACAGGTGGGGGGTGGGTTGTGGTGCAGGTGGGAGGGGGTGCGGGGGGGGAAGGGGGCAGAGGGGTGCGGGGCAGTGCGGAGCCCTGGCCCTTGTACTGGCCCTCGCCCTCGTACTAGCGCTCGTCCTCGTCCTCGTCCTGTTCGGCGTCGTCGTCGGCATCGGCGTCGGCGAGGGCCGCGTCGAGCCGGGCGCGGGCGCCGTCGAGCCAGCGGCGGCACGTGGCGGCAAGCTCCTCGCCGCGCTCCCAGAGGGCCAGGGACTCCTCCAGCGTGGTGCCGCCGGCCTCCAGGCGGCGCACCACGTCGATGAGCTCGTCCCGGGCCTGCTCGTACCCGAGCGCTGTCGCCCCGGTGTCCGTCTTGCTGCTGGTCATGCGCCCACCCTAATTCTCGACCTGATGCTCGACTCGTACCGTGAACTCGCCGTCGGCGACGCGGGCCCGCAGCTCATCGCCGGGGGCGACCTCGTCCGCGGCCCGGACCACGGCGCCGCCGTCGTTCTTCTTCTGCAGCACCGCGTAGCCCCGCTGGAGCGTGGCGGCGGGGGAGAGGGCCACCACGCGCGCGTGGGTGTGCGTCAGCTCCGACTGCGCGCGGTCCAGGAGATGGCCGAGCGTACGGCGTGCGCGTTCCACGTACGCCGTCACCTGCTGTTCGCGCTCCTCGACCATGCGGTGGGGGTGCTCCATGCAGGGGCGGGCCAGGGCGTGCGCGAGGCCGCGTTCCTCGCGGTCCAGGAACGCCGTGACGCTGCGGCGCGCGCGGTCCCGCAGGAACGCCACGCGTTCGTACTCCTCGCCGACGTCCGGCACGACCTTCTTCGCGGCGTCCGTCGGCGTCGACGCCCGCAGGTCCGCGACGTGGTCGAGCAGGGGGTTGTCCGGCTCGTGCCCGATGGCGGACACCACGGGTGTACGGCACGACGCCACCGTGCGCACCAGCTGCTCGTCGGAGAACGGCAGCAGGTCCTCCACGCTGCCGCCGCCGCGCGCCACGACGATCACGTCGACCTCGGGGAGCGCGTCGAGTTCCTGCACGGCCTGCACCACCTGCGGGACGGCGTGCACCCCCTGCACCGCGACGTTGCGGACCTCGAAGCGGACGGCGGGCCAGCGGTGCCTGGCGTTCTCCAGGACGTCACGCTCGGCGGCCGAAGCGCGCCCGCAGACCAGGCCGACGAGCTGCGGCAGGAACGGCAGCGGCTTCTTGCGCTCCGGCGCGAACAGGCCCTCGGCGGCGAGGGACTTCTTCAGCTGCTCCAGGCGGGCGAGCAGCTCGCCGACGCCCACCGGCTTTATCTGCGCGGCCCGCAGGGAGAGCTGGCCCCGCGGGGCGTACCACTCGGGCTTCGCGTGGACGACGACGCGGGCGCCCTCGGACACGACGTCCGCGACGGCGTCGAACACCTGGCGGTAGCACGTGACGCTCACGGAGATGTCGTGCGAGGGGTCGCGCAGCGTCAGGAAGACGACCCCGGCACCCGGGCGGCGGGAGAGCTGCGTGATCTGTCCCTCGACCCAGACCGCACCGAGGCGGTCGATCCAGCCGCCGATGAGGCGGGACACCTCCCCGACGGGGACGGGGGCGTCCGGGGACGTAGTAAGAGCCATCCCGCGAGCGTATCGGGCCCCACCGACAGCACCGGGCCTTGCGCCTTGCGGGCGGCTCTTCGCCTTGGGGCGGTCCTCCGTGGTGCGGGCAGTCCCCCGTCTTGTGGGTGGCTTTCCGTGGTGCGGGCAGTCCCCCGTCTTGTGGGTGGCTTTCCGTGGTGCGGGCAGTCCCCCGTCTTGTGGGTGGCTTTCCGTGGTGCGGGCAGTCCCCCGTCTTGCGGGTGGCTTTCCGTCGTGCGGGCAGCCCCCCCGCCTTCCAAGCGGCCTTCCGCCTTGCGGCCAGCCCTTCGACTTGCCCCGGGCGGTCCTCCGCCCTGCCGACAGCCCTCGCCCGCCCTGCGGATGGCCCCGCCCGCCCTGTGGGCAGCCCCCGGCTCTGCGGATAGGCCCGCCTGCCGCCGCGGGCAGCCGACCTGCCTGCCGCTGCGGGAGCCGACCCGCCCGTCCTGCGGCAGCCGACCCGCCCGTCCTGCGGGCAACTGGCCCGCCCAGAGGCCGGGCGGGGATACCCCTACACCGCCCCCCGCCGAACCCCTTGCACCCCCAGCACCACCAACCCCACCCCAAACCAGACAGCCCCCACCACCTGAGCGGACCCGGAGGCCTCCACGATCACGGCCACCACGATCGCCGCCCCGAGCACCGGCACCAGAACATGCCGCCACCAACTGACGGGTCCGCCCCGCCGCCGTACCGCGAACCACCCCACCACGCTCGCGTGCAGCAGGAAGAAGGCGGTCAGCGCCCCGATGTCGACGACGGACACCAGATGGTCCATCCCGTCGTCCCGCCGAGCCGCCCACACGGCGGCCACCAGCGTCACGACGGCCGCGCACAGCAGTGCGACCCGGGGCGTACCCGACTCGGTCTTCGAAAGGGCCCGCGGCAGCCGCCGCTCCCGCCCCATGGCGAACAGCAGCCGCCCCGCGGCGGCCTGCCCGGCCAGCGCGGCGAAGGCCGCCCCGATCGCCTTGCTGACGGCCACCAGGTCGTGCAGCCACCCGCCCACCGAGGAATCGACCGCCGAGTAGAAGGCGGACCCCTGGTCACCGGGGTTGGCGGCGAGGTCGGCGGACGACACCGGCGTCATCAGGGCCACCAGATACGTCTGCGCGACGAACAGCACACCTGTGAGGACCAGGCAGAACAGCACCGCACGTGCCACCTTCGCCGACCCGCCCGTGACCTCCTCCGCGAACGAGGCGATCGCGTCGAAGCCGAGGTAGGAGAGGACCGCCACCGACACGGCGCCGACCACCGCCGAAAGGGCGAACGCGCCCTGCGTGCCGTCACCCGACAGGGGCGAGAGCCAGCCCCGCTCCGCGCCGTCCCGCGCGAGCACCACAATCGCCGCCACCACGAAGACGAGCAGCACCACGATCTCCAGGGCGAGCACGGCGAAGCCCACCCGGGCGGCGGGCCGCACCCCCCACAGGTTCAGGGCGGTCGTCAGGGCCACCGCGATCGCCGTCCACACCCACCGGGACACCGAGGGCACCAGCTCGTGCATGGCGATCCCGGAGAACAGATAGGCGACGGCCGGGATGAGCAGATAGTCCAGCATCGCCATCCAGCCCGCGACGAAACCGGGCCCCTTGCCGAGCCCCACGCGCGCGTAGGCGAACACCGAGCCCGCCTGGGGGACCACCTTGACCATCTGCGCGTAGCTGAAGGCGGTGAACGCCATGGCGACCGTCGCGATGATGTAGACCAGCGCCACCGCGCCGTGCGACTTGGCGTCGAGCGTCCCGAAGACGCCGACGGGGGCCATCGGAGCGATGAAGAGCAGTCCGTAGACGACGAGGTCCCGGAACCCGAGACTCCGTCTGAGGCCGTCCGTGTCGGATCTGCCGGCTCGGCCGGCCCCGGAAGGGGGTACCTCCCCGTCGGGCGGCAGGGGCGCATGCGGCTTGTGGGGGGACATCGAGCCTCCGGGGGTGCCTCCGCTGGTCGTGACCTGGCTCCCAGTCTCCCCACTCGGGCGATCTTTGACCTGTCGTACGCGGCCTTACGATGGTCCGTATGACTGCAACGCCTGGCTCCCGCCGTGTCCTGCTCGCCGCTCCCCGTGGCTACTGCGCGGGTGTGGACCGTGCCGTGATCGCCGTCGAGAAGGCCCTGGAGCAGTACGGGTCCCCGATCTACGTCCGCCACGAGATCGTCCACAACAAGTACGTCGTCCAGACCCTGGAGAAGAAGGGCGCCATCTTCGTCGACCAGGTCGAGGAGGTACCCGAGGGGTCCATCGTGATGTTCTCGGCGCACGGCGTCGCCCCGACCGTCCACGCGGAGGCCGCCGAGCGCAAGCTCGCCACGATCGACGCGACCTGCCCGCTGGTGACCAAGGTCCACAAGGAGGCGGTGCGGTTCGCCAAGGAGGACTTCGACATCCTCCTGATCGGCCACGAGGGGCACGAGGAGGTCATCGGCACCTCCGGCGAGGCCCCCGACCACATCACGCTGGTCGACGGCCCCGACGACGTCGCGAACGTCGAGGTCCGCGACCCCGACAAGGTCGTCTGGCTCTCCCAGACCACGCTCTCCGTGGACGAGACCATGGAGACCGTGGGCGCCCTGCAGAACAAGTTCCCGAACCTGCTCTCGCCGCCGAGCGACGACATCTGCTACGCCACGCAGAACCGCCAGACCGCGGTGAAGAAGCTCGCCGAGGACGCCGAGCTCGTCATCGTCGTGGGCTCCAAGAACTCCTCGAACTCCATCCGCATGGTCGAGGTCGCCCTGGAGGCGGGGGTGCCCGCCTCGCACCTGGTGGACAACGCCGGCGAGATCGACGAGGCCTGGCTGGAGGGCGTCACCACGGTCGGCCTGACCTCGGGCGCCTCCGTCCCCGACGTCCTGGTGGACGGCGTCATCGAATGGCTCGCCGAGCGCGGCTACGCGGACGTGGAGACGGTGAAGACGGCCGACGAGTCGATCACGTTCTCGCTGCCCAAGGAGCTGCGCAGGGACCTGCGCGCGGAGGCCGCGGAACTGTCGGAGCTGTCTTAGCTGTCGGAGCTGTCGGAGCCGTCCGGGGGGAAGTGACCGTCGCGCTGCCGCGAGGACACCGGCGCGTCACTGTCGGTGGGGCGTCGTAACGTGGTGTCCATGCAGATCTTCGGTGTGGATATCGGCGGATCAGGGATCAAGGGCGCGCCCGTCGATCTGGAGCGCGGCGACCTGGCGCAGGAGCGGCACAAAGTGCTCACTCCGCAGCCGGCCACGCCCCACGGCGTGGCCGACTGCGTGCGCGAGGTCGTGGAGCACTTCGAGTGGACGGGCCCCGTCGGTGTCACGTTCCCCGGCGTGATCACGAACGGCACGGCGCGCACGGCGGCGAACGTCGACAAGAGCTGGATCGGTACGGACATCCGGCGCCTGGTCTCCGAGCGCATCGGGGGCGCGCCGGTGACCGTCCTGAACGACGCGGACGCGGCGGGCGTCGCCGAGATGCACTTCGGCGCGGGCCGCGGCCGCACCGGCACGGTCATCGTGCTGACCCTCGGCACGGGCATCGGCAGCGCCCTCTTCACCGGCGGCCGCCTCGTGGCCAACACCGAGCTGGGCCATCTCGAGCTGCACGGCCACGACGCCGAGAAGCGCGCCTCCTCCAAGGCCCGCGAGGACGAGGACCTGAGCTGGGAGCACTGGGCGCGCCGCCTGCAGAAGTATCTGGCGCACGTGGAGATGCTGTTCTCGCCTGAGCTGTTCATCATCGGCGGCGGCGTCAGCCGCAAGGCCCACAAGTTCCTGCCCCTGATCAAGGACGTGGAGGCCGCCGTCGTCCCGGCCGAACTGCAGAACAACGCGGGGATCGTGGGCGCGGCGATGGCGGCGCGGGCGGAGGCGCAGGGCGCCTGACGGCGTCGTGGCTCCTGGCTCCTCGCCGAGAGGACTCCTGGCCCCTCGCCGAGAGGAGAGGGGCCAGGAAGGGCGGGGACGCCAGGAAGGGCCGGGGGGGGGCCAGGAGAGCGGGACGTCAGGAGGCAGGAACCCGCCGAGAAGGCGACTCCCCGGGCGGCCGCATACGCGGTTGCTGCTGCTGTGACTGCTGGGAGTGCCTCTGTTGTTGCTGCTGCCGCTGCTGTTGTTGCTGCCACACGCGCTGCTGGCGGCGCCGGGCCATCTGCTTGATCTTGCGCCCGGTGGCGATGACGCCGGCGACCAGCGTCCCGCCGTACAGCCAGCCCGCGTGCATGGCCAGGGCGGTGAGGAGCCCTATGACCTGCCCGCCGAAGCCGTCGGAGCCGCCGCAGATCGGCAGCATCCCGGCAGCGAACGCGATCGGCACGGCGACGGGCGCGCTCACCAGGTCGGCGGGCCGCACCCACAGGGCGGTGAGGGCGCTCACGGGCAGGAACAGCACGCCGTACGCGACGAGTGAGCCGCCGAATAGCAGCCGGATCAGGCACGCGAGCAGAAACATCACGGCGGCGGCGAAGAGACCGCTGCCGAGCCCGGTGAGGCGCGGATTCGGCATCCGGCGCAGCGCCCGGTACAGCGGCATGCGGCTGACCTTGCGGTACAGCGGAGTCCTGCGCAGGGCGCGGACGAGCGGTGGCGCGGGTCTGCGGGGCCGTGGCGGGGTCGAGGGGACGGGGGGCTCCATGGGGCTGCCTTGTCCGGGCAGCGGCGCGTTCCGGCGCGGCCTGGCGCCCGGCGGACGAGTCCTGTGTTGCTCCACCGGACCAACCTAGGTCCGACCGTACCGATAATCCGGCTTGGGACACGCGTTTTGGCCGAGCTTGGCCGAGCGTTCGACAGGGCGGCGGTACGGTGCGCGGCCGACGCGGAGGGTGCGGGTGCCCGAGGGCGGGGCTGCGGGGGGCCGAGGGCGGTGCGGTTCGGTGGCCGACGGCGGTGCGGCTCGCTGGCCGAGGGCGGTGGCCGACGGCGGGGCGGGGCGGCGGGCGGCACGCCGTAGACTGGTGGATCGCCCGGACCACCCGGACACCGAGGCTGGTGCGCGACACCGCTTCGGGGCGGTACGCAGCACCGTCCACCGCCCACCGTCCGGCTGCCCCGGCAGCCACCAGCCCTCACACCAGTCTCACGTACGGGAAGTCGCAACGTGTCGCTCACGATCGGAATCGTCGGTCTGCCCAACGTCGGCAAGTCGACCCTGTTCAACGCCCTGACCAAGAACGACGTCCTTGCGGCCAACTACCCGTTCGCGACGATCGAGCCGAACGTGGGCGTGGTCGGCGTCCCCGACCCGCGCCTGACGAAGCTGGCCGAGATCTTCGGTTCGGCGCGGGTGCTGCCGGCCACGGTCGACTTCGTCGACATCGCGGGCATCGTGCGCGGCGCCAGCGAGGGCGAGGGCCTGGGCAACAAGTTCCTGGCGAACATCCGCGAGTCGGACGCGATCTGCCAGGTCATCCGGGCCTTCAAGGACGAGAACGTCGTCCACGTCGACGGCAAGGTCTCGCCGAAGGACGACATCGAGACGATCAACACCGAGCTGATCCTCGCCGACCTCCAGACGATCGAGAAGGTCCTGCCGCGCCTCCAGAAGGAGTCGCGCATCAAGAAGGACATCGCGCCGAAGGTCAAGGCGGTCGAGGAAGCCAAGGAGATCCTGGAGAAGGGCGACACCCTTTTCTCGCAGGGCATCGTCCAGGGCTCGGACCGCTCGGAACTCCTGCACGACCTGCACCTGCTCACCACCAAGCCGTTCCTCTACGTCTTCAACGTCGACGAGGACGAGCTGACGGACGACGACTTCAAGGCGGAGCAGCGCGCACTGGTCGCCCCCGCCGAGGCGATCTTCCTGAACGCCAAGCTGGAGGCGGACCTCGCCGAGCTGGACGACGAGGAGGCCCTGGAGCTCCTCCAGTCCGTGGGCCAGGAGGAACCCGGCCTCGCCACCCTCGCCCACGTCGGCTTCCGCACCCTCGGCCTCCAGACCTACCTCACGGCAGGCCCGAAGGAATCCCGAGCCTGGACCATCAAGAAGGCCGCGACGGCCCCCGAGGCAGCCGGCGTCATCCACACCGACTTCCAGAAGGGCTTCATCAAGGCCGAGGTCATCTCCTTCGACGACCTCGTCGCCACGGGCTCGGTCGCGGAGGCCCGCGCGGCGGGGAAGGCGCGGATGGAGGGCAAGGAGTATGTGATGCAGGACGGGGATGTGGTGGAGTTCCGCTTCAATGTGTGACGGGTGACATAACACCACGTCGCTGATCTGGCAAACGCGCAGGTCAGATGGGGTCCGACTCTTCGGAGTCGGGCCCTTTGTTTTTCCCGTGCTGGGATGGTGCTGGGATAGCTGATCCCTCGTCACCTGTCGTCGTCCCTGGTCATCCGTACCGTGCTGGGATTGTGCTGGGACGCTGATGCGCTGCCGGTGCTGGGATCCACACCGGTGAGTGGCCGAACCGTGGGACGGCGACCGCTGGCTCTGGCAAAGTGATCGGCACTGCTAGACGATTCTCGTGAGGAACTTGTGAGCACGCTCGGTAGCTTCATCTGGTCCATCGCTGACCAGCTTCGGGGCCCCTATCGCCCCAACCAGTACGGGACTGTGGTCCTCCCCTTCACGATCCTGCGGCGGCTCGACTGCATCCTGGAGCCCGATCAGGCGACGGTGCGAGAACTGGCGGCGCAGTTCGAGAACCCGAACCGGCTCAAGCTCGAGGTCAAGAAGGCGACAGGGCGGACCTTCTACAACACCTCCAACTACTCGTTCGCGAACTTGCTGGCCGACGCGGACGGGCTGGCGGACAACCTGGCCGACTACATCGACCGGTTCTCCGCCGACGTGGACGTGTTCGAGTACTTCGACTTCAAGAAGGAGATCCTGGCCCTGGAGAAGGCCGGGCTTCTGCGCGAGATCGTCAAGTCCTTCGGCAAGATCGACCTCCACCCAGATGCGGTGTCGAACTCCGACATGGGCGATGCCTTCGAATACATCATCCGCAAGTTCAACGAAGCAGCGAACGAGACCTCTGGCGACCACTACACACCCCGCGATGCGATCCGACTGCTGGTCGACCTGCTCTTCGCGGAGAAGGACGTCGACCTCACCGAGGGCGGCATCATCCGGTCGCTGTACGACCCCACCGCCGGCACCGGCGGCATGCTTTCCCTGGCAGAAGAGCACCTGCTCGCTGGGAACCCCGATGCGAAGCTGGGCCTGTACGGCCAGGAGTACAACCCGCAGTCGTACGCCATCTGCAAGTCCGACCTGCTCGCCAAGGGCCACGACGCGACCAACATCGCCTTCGGAAACACACTGACCGACGACGCCTTCAAGGGCCGTCAGTTCGACTACTGCATGTCCAACCCGCCCTATGGGGTGGATTGGAAGCAGTACGCCAAGGCGGTCAAGGAAGAGCGCGACTCTGCAGGTCCCTTCGGTCGATTTGCCCCCGGTCTCCCTCCGACCTCGGATGGGCAGATGCTTTTCCTGCTTCATCTAACTCACAAGATGCGTGCCCCCGAGGACGGCGGTGGTCGGGCAGGGATCGTCATGAACGGTTCGCCACTGACCAATGGAAGGGCTCCGGACCCCAAGAAGCCAAACGAGTCGAGCATTCGTCAGTGGCTGCTGGAGAGCGACTTGGTCGATGCGATCGTAGCGCTGCCGAACAACATGTTTTTCAACACTGGCATCGCTACTTACATCTGGATCCTTGACAACACCAAGCACCCTGACCGCAAGGGGCTGGTTCAGCTCATTGACGGCACCTCATTCTGGACCAAGATGCGTAAAAATCTTGGCGACAAGGGCCGAGAGCTCGGTGACGCGGACCGTGCCGAGGTGCTGCGGCTGTACGGTGACTTCACCGATGCCGACCCTGACTACTCCAAGGTGTTGCGCAACGACGAGTTCGGCTACTGGGCTGTCACCATCGAACGCCCCCTCCTCGATGAGGAGAATAAGCCTGTCTACGCCAGCAAGGGCAGGGTCAAGCCGGACTCGAAGAAGCGCGAGATTGAAAACGTGCCCTTCAGTTATGGTGGCTCGACCGTCGGCGCGTCCGGCCAAGCCGAGATCATCCAGGCCTACTTCGAAGCCGAAGTCAGGCCGCATGTTCCTGACGCATGGATCGATTGGGCGAAGGTCAGGACCGGGTACGAGATTCCTTTTACCCGGCACTTCTATAGGTATGTTCCGCCCCGTCCGCTCGCGGAAATCGACTCCGATTTGGAGAAACAGGTCACAAAGATCCTCGACCTCCTCCGAGAGGTGGAAGGATGACACGTCAGATGCGCGAAACGGGCATCCCGTGGTTCCGATCCATTCCTGCAGAGTGGGACGCTGTGGCGCTTGGCCGTCTGACGACTCCTGTGAAGCGTACGAACATTTCAGACGCTCCCCTGCTGTCGCTCTATCTCGGCGAGGGGATCGTTCCGTATAAGGCAGACCGAATCGTTCATGCGACTAGCGAGGATACGTCCGCATATCAACTTGTTCTTCCTGGTGACCTTGTTCTGAACAATCAACAGGCGTGGCGAGGGTCCGTTGCGATCTCGCAACTGCGCGGAATCATCAGCCCCGCATACATCGTCTGCCAAGTGTCACGGCGGCTGGAGCGGCGGTTCGGTCGGTACCTGTTCGCGTCGTATGCCGCGCGATTTCCGTACGTGATCTCGTCGCGTGGTGTGGGCGATATTCAGCGAAATCTATCGTGGCAGTTGCTCAAAGCGCAGGAGTTTCCTCTTCCGCCTACCGAGGAACAGCTGGCTATCGCTGACCACCTGGACCGCGAGACCGCCCGTATTGACACACTCATTGAGGAGCAAAAGCGGCTCGTAGAGTTGCTCCGCGAACGGCGTGAGGCGGAATCCGAGGCCGTCCTGGGGGCGCCATCTGAGGCACGGCAAACAACCGTCAAGCGCGCGCTGCAACCATTGTCACGTCCCCCAGTGGCGGGGCTCGGCGTTGTGACTGCCTACCGAGATGGCGTTGTGACCCTTCGAAGTAACCGCAGGGAGGAGGGTTACACCTTTTCCAACAGCGAGAGTGGCTACCAAGAGATCCGACCGGGCGACCTCGTGTTCCATGCCCTCGATGGTTTTGCTGGTGCGGTTGGAGTCTCTGACAGTCGCGGTAATGCGACGCCGGTCTATCACGTGTGCGAAGCCATTGCTGGGGATGACCTGGCATATATCGCCCATCTGCTTCGCTACCTGGGGCGCAGCGGCTTCCTTGCCACGCAGGCCCCAAACGTGCGTGAACGGAGTGTTGACTTCCGCAACTGGTCCACGTTCGGTCGGTTGCCGCTAGCACTGCCGCCGGTTGCTGAGCAGCAGCGCATCGCGGCGCATCTGGACGAGCAGACCTCGAAGGTAGATGTCCTCATCGCCGAATCGGAGCAATTCATCGAACTTGCCCGCGAGCGTCGGCTGGCCCTGATCTCGGCGGCAGTGACGGGTCAGATCGACGTGAGGGAGGCCGCGTGATGGCCGATCACAACGAGGCGGTCTTCGAGAAGGAGATCTGCGAGTGTCTCGAGGCGCGCGGCTGGCTGTACTCGGTAAACGACCACGACGGTGGCGAGTACGACCGAGAGCGGGCGCTGTTCCCGGCGGATCTGTTCGCGTGGCTGGAGACGACGCAGAAGCCGGCGTACGAGAAGGCGTTGAAGGCTGCAGGGTCGCAGGCGAAGTTCCTCGACGTGCTGACCGCGGCGCTGGACAAGCCGTTGGAGCACGGCGGTGGAACGCTAAACATTCTGAGGAACGGGGTGCAGTACATCGGCGGCGGCCGGTTGAAGCTGGCACAGTTCCGCCCCGATACCTCGCTCAACGCGACCACCGCGGCGCATTACGAGGCCATGCGGGTGCGGGTAGTGCGGCAGGTGCACTTCTCGACCGCTGACCAGCGCACCATCGACCTGGTTTTCTTCGTCAACGGGCTCCCGGTGGCCACGGTGGAGCTGAAAACCGACTTCACCCAGTCGCTGGACGAGGCGATCAACCAGTACAAGCACGACCGCAACCCGTTGACGAACGGGCGCTTGGAGCCGCTGCTGTCGTTCGGCCACCGGGCGCTGGTGCACTTCGCAGTCTCCAACGGTCTAGCGGCCATGACCACGAAGCTGGAGGGAGACAAGACCCACTTTCTTCCGTTCAACACCGGCTTCGACGGTGGTGCCGGCAACCCGCCCGGCGCGGACGACGGGTCGGCGACGACGTACCTATGGGAACGCGTCTGGGAGAAGCAGGCTTGGCTGAACATCATCGGGCGGCTGATGATCGTCCAGACCAAGGAGGAGTGGGACGTCACCACCGGCACCTCGGTGCGGCGTACGAGCATGCTCTTCCCGCGCTTCCACCAGTGGGAGGCCGTCACGAGCATCGTCGCCGCAGTGAAGGAAGAGGGTGTCGGGTACCGGTACTTGATCGAGCACTCGGCCGGATCAGGAAAGACGAACACCATCGCCTGGACCGCCCACGGGCTGGCCCGACTGCATGATGCCGACGACAAGAAGGTCTTCGACTCCGTCATCGTGGTCGTGGACCGTACCGTGCTTGACTCCCAGCTGCAGGATGCGATTCGGCAGATCGACGGGAACAAGAAGATTGTGGCGACCATCAGCCCTGAGGACGTCCGCAAGGCCGGCGCGAAGTCGAAGTCGGGTCTGCTGGCGCAGGCGTTGAAAAACGGCGAGCTCATCATCGCGGTGACAGTGCAGACCTTCCCGCATGCACTGGAAGAGATCCGGACCGACGCCGGTCTGAAGGGCAAGCGATTTGCCGTAATCGCTGATGAGGCGCACTCCTCCCAGTCGGGGCAGATCTCCTCGAAGCTGAAGCAGGTACTGACGGCCGAGGAGCTCAAGGAGGTCGAGGAGGGCGGGGACGTCGATGTGGAGTCGGTGCTGGCCTCCGAGATGACCGAGCGGGCTGAGTCGGAGAACATCTCCTACTTTGCGTTCACCGCGACGCCGAAGAACAAGACCCTCGAACTGTTCGGCCGTAAGGGCCCCGACGGCAAGCCGCGCGAGTTCCACCTGTACTCGATGAAGCAGGCGATCGAGGAGGGCTACATCCTCGATGTCCTCAAGGGCTACCAGTCCTACGACACCGCGCTGCAGATCGCCGGCAAGGCCGAGGCCGGTGACGGAGGCGAGGTCGAGGAGGCTGCCGCCCGTAAGGGGCTGATGAGGTGGGTCCAGCTCCATCCGACGAACGTCAGCCAGAAGGTGCAGATCGTCGTCGAGCACTTCCACGCCAACGTCGCCTACCTCCTCGAAGGCAAGGCGAAGGCGATGGTGGTGACCGACTCGCGCAAGTCTGCGGTGAAGTACAAGCTGGCGATAGATGCGTACATCGCCAAGCGCCGCGGCGAGGACGCCTCGTACAACTACCGTACCCTGGTCGCTTTTTCGGGCGGGGTGACGATGCCCGAGGACGAGACCTGGCACAGCGACTGGGGTCCGTTACCGTCGAAGGACGACGAGTTCACCGAGGCCAATATGAACCCCGGTGCCGGGGCTGATCTGGCAGCCGCCTTCAAGGGCGATACGTACAAGATCATGCTGGTCGCCAACAAGTTCCAGACCGGCTTCGACCAGCCCTTGCTCTCGGCGATGTACGTCGACAAGAAGCTGTCGGGGGTCACCGCGGTGCAGACGCTCTCGCGCCTCAACCGCACCCACCGGACCGCTGGTGGGGAGCAGAAGCGCAAGACGTTCGTCATCGACTTCGCCAACAAGCCCGAGGACATCAAGACGGCCTTCGAGCCATACTTCAAGAACGCGACTCTGGAGACCGAGACCGACCCGTATGTCGTCGTCCATCTGGCCAACAAGCTCGCCCAGGCCGGGATCTACACCGAAGATGACGTCCGCAAAGTCGCCGAACTGTGGGTTATACGGAAGGGCAACAACGCTCTCTCGGCAGCGATCAGCCCAGCGCAGCACGATTTCCGGCGCCGCTACGCGCGGGCGATCGAGGAGGAAGACAAGGTAAAGCTCCAGGAGCTCGACCTGTTCCGGAAGGACGTCTCCACCTACGTACGGCTCTACGACTTCATGTCCCAGATCGTCGACTACGGCGATCCCTACATGGAGATGCTCTCGATCTTCCTGCGCCTGCTGGAGAAGGTGATCGCCGAGTCCGCTTGGGCAGCCGACGTCGACCTCTCCGACGTGGTGCTGGTCGGCGTCAAGCACAACAAGGCGATCGCGGTCGACATCTCACTCGTGGGCGACGGGCAGCTGAAGGGCATCAGCGCCGCCGGCACGGGAGCGAAGAAGGATCCGAAGTACGTCGCGCTTCAGGTCGTCATAGACAAGATGAACGACCTCTTCGGCGCCGAGACGTTCGCTGCCTCCCAGGTCAGGGAGTTCGTACAGGGCCTAGTGCAGCTGCTGCTCGCTGACCCGAACTTGGTCCAGCAGACCAAGGTGAATTCCAAGAAGCAGTTCCTGGAGTCACAGGATTTTCAAGCCGCCGTCACGGAGGCAGTCGCAGAGAATCAGGACGCCCACAACACGATGGCTGACTACTTCTTCACCGATGGGCCGGCCATCAACGCGATCATCGTTGCCCTTGCGGATGCCTTCTACGAAGCAGCAGTCGATCAGCAGATCGACACCTGAGTGGACGCCGAGGTCAGACGTCCTTGATCTGTACGCGGTCGCCGCACAGTTTCGACCAGTCGTCGCGGTCCGAGGTCAGCACAAGGACGGGTGCCGGGGAGCGGAGCGCCATCGCGGCGACGAGGGCGTCGATGGCGTACTTGTGGCCATGTAGGCCGCCGGCGTCGCTCAGCAGCTGCACCGCGGTGAGACTGTCCGCCTGGGTGACGTCTTGGACCTGAAGGCGGGAGAGCAGCCAGCGCAGCCTGGCGGTATCCGTTTTCCCGTAGACGGCCTCCACCACCGTCAGGGCCGACACGAGGACGGGCACACCTACGCGCCGAGCGGCCTCGATCCGGGTGATCATCTGGCGGTCGTTGCGCAGCAGCAACGACAGCGCCTGGGAGTCGAGCACCAGGGACCTGGCCGCGGGCTCCTTCACGCGGCGCTGTCGTTCGACGCGTAGGGTGCCGGTGTGTCACCGAACAATTCGCTCTGCGCGGCCTGGACTTCGGCTTCGGTCAGCGGCTCGTGCTCGGCTTCGTAGGCGGCCACGATCTCCGCGAGGCCGTCCATGGCGAGCTGATGCCGGACCGCCGCCGTCACGTATGCGGACACGCCGCGCTTGCCGGTACGGGTGCGCAGAGCACCGAGGAGTTCGGAGGGCATCGACACGGAGATGTTCTCTGTGCCACCGGGGCGGGGTGACTTCATGGCCGCAAGTCTAGTACACAAACTATTACAGTGTCTGGAGTGCTGCGCGGCCTGTATCCGGACGGGCGTTGATGCGTAGTCTTGACGCTTCTGGATCTTCTTGTACTTTGCAGTGAATCCCGTGCTGGGATGGTGCTGGGATGCGCCTGGATAACCGCAGGTCAGAGCGGTTGTGGTGGAGTTCCGCTTCAACGTGTGATCGATCAACTGCTTTACGTTATGCGGCTCGTTGACGTGCGAGTTCGGGGTCGAGCCCTTTCCTGGGCTCGGCCCCTTGGCGGGTTCCTGTGTCGACCTGTCCTGCGCCTTGCAGATGGCGTTTTTATGGCAGTTGTGCCTGAAGAGTGGCTGCGCCTGATTGGCAGTGCATCGCTTCACTCTCCCAGATGATGCGATGCACGCCAGCCCGCTTGCGGTCCCCGGGCGTCTCGTGCCGTTCCCCGCGATTGCCGAGGCCGCTACGGCGAAACAAAGCGAAGCATCAGCCGTCAGGCGCTCCAGCACTAGGAAGCGAGAACGGCAGGAGCGAGGCAAGGCCCTTACGGAGTACCGGTTGCGTCCCGTCGTCTCGTTCAGTGGAAACCGGCAGGTTGCAGCTCGGTTCACCGGAGTGATCGCGCATCAGGCTGGCAGTTGCACACTTTCTGTTATGAACTTGACGGGGCTGTCGTGCAGCAGGGCGTATATGGGGCTCCAACCGTGCACATTCTTACGTGTGCTCCTCGGCTCTAGAGCTGTAGTTAGCTACGAAGCTCTGTTTAACTTGAAAGGAACTTCGTCAAATCCTGCTGCAACCGTCACTCGCTAGTGTCGGCGGTGAGTAGATCTGGCATTTATTTGTCCTCTGGTCGAACGAATCTTTCCCCTGCCTGACTACGCGCATGGGAAGCGGCATTCAGGTGCCTACGAAGGAATTGATGGACTCGCTTTCCATAGCGGACATTATCGTTCACCTTGACGACGTGGAAAACGGGGCAGCCCACGTCGGAGGAAACTAACGTCAGCTTCAAGCGGGACCATCGTTCGACTTCGCCCGCTTTGTCTGAGCGGGGTCTGTGCCCAACGGCGCTCCGCTTACTGAGTTGGGACTCGTGGAGTCGTAGTTGCTGACGGAGCTTGATCTTCGCGGTATGCCGTACTCATGCGGTACGCACGCGGCGGTGGGCTGAAGTGGCTGGCCGCGCACCAACTGCCCTCCTACGCACCCGATCGCACCCCGGTCGAAGGCGCTGCGACGCGGCTGGCTCAGCAACGTCGCCTTCACCACGCCCGAGCACCTCGTCCAGACCGTCCGCAGAGGCTTGCGCACGATTCCATACCTCAGCGACCTCATCGACGGATGCCACGTCGGAACCGGATTGTCGCTCACGACTCCACGAGTTCAAGCTCGGTAGGAAGTGTCACGCTGGCTGGGTCATCAGTCCTGCAAGATCCCACTCGACTTCGGCGAAAATCATCGAAGAGCATGTCTGTTGCCCAGTACGTGAGCGCCCTTGTCGGGAGGTCCTGACGCTGCCCGTCCACCCCTGCGTGATCAGGCAGCCGTGCCTGTCTCCGTCCCTCACCTCGCTATTGGGTCCCGTAGTGGCTGGTCGCCGGGGAATATCTGAGGTTAGACGGTTCGGATGACCGGGGCGGGTTTAATGTCCTGGGCGTCGATGAGGGTGCGGATGTCGTCTGGGTCCGAGGTCCAGATGATGGCGCCGAGGCTGGCTGCCATGGTCACGACGGTAGCGTCGACGATGTCGGAGGTGCTGGCCTTGCCGCAGAGGATGCCTGCGGTTTTGGCGGTTTCGAGGCCGACGGGTACGACGTGGCATCCGGCGAGGAACTTGCCGAGTCTGACCTGGCGGCGGGAGTCCCGCCATGCCTGGCTGACGACGACGGACGGGATGTGGATGTCCCGTCCGTCTTCGAGGGCGAGGCTGTGTCGGACCCACATGCTGCGGTCGTCGTTGTCGATGGCGATGAGGACCCCGGCGTCGTACAGGTAGGGGATGTTCACGCGGCCGAGGCTCCCGAACTGCTGAGGTATTCGGCGTCGGCGGCGGCCAGGTCCGCGCGGGCGGCGGCAAGCTCTTCCGGGGTGAAGGCACCGTGCTCGGCCTGCCACTCCTGGATGACGGCGCGACCGGCCCGCAGGCGTAGCTCGCGCTCGGCTGCTCCGGCGACGAGGCGGGAAAGTGGGATGCCTTCTTCCTCGGCAGCTCCGGACAGGGCTTCGACCAGGGATTCGTCGAGGGTGATAGTCACCTTCTTGGTAGCCATACATCAACCATAGTGCGGTATGGCATCCGGTGTCGATGTGCTCTTCGCGCGTCAGCGAGCGTCGCGGTGTGAGCGCGTCCGGTGAGGGGTCTCGGCGGGCAGGGGCTGTAGGTGATGCTGGGCCCATATTCACTGGTAAAAGCGGATTGGCGATGAATGCCCTGCTGGGCCGTGGGGCGCCAGTGCACGGTCTCGAGCACGGGCCAGGCGACAGATCGGGGCTTGGGTGGCGAGCGTTTTTCAGAGGTGCAAGAGGGACGTCCGGGACCGGAACTTCCCCTGTGGCCGTCTGCGATGTCGGCACGGCTGGACGGTGCGTTACCGGGAGCCGGGCGGTAGGCGCGGGCGGCAGCGGGAGAGGTCGTTTGCCCGGCGGGTGGGCTCGGATGGTGCGGATGCATTTGCCGACAAGGGCGAGAACGACAAGAAGGCCGACGTTCACTTCGATCCTGCGCCTGGGTGGGTGTCATTGCAGGTCTGGGCTCAGGAGTGGCTGGAGCGCCGGGTCAGCGGTGAATCGACGCGCCGCAACTACGAAGGGTTCGTCCAGAACCATCTCGTGCCGCGACTGGAACGGAAGATGCTGGCCGGGCTGGCACGGCGCGACTTCGAGGAGTTCACCAGGCAACCGCACTCCGCCGGCGCCGGGTTGGCGGTCTCTACGGTCAACGATCGGTTGATGATGGTGGCCGCGATGCTAGAGGTGGCCGTCGTGGAGAAACGCATCTGGCGCAATCCCGCGCGGTGTCCGGGTATCCCGGGCGGCCCCGTGCGCGGTGGACGAGGACGAGATTCCCACGTTGGGCGAGGTTGACCTGATCGCGGAGCACATCTCCCCGCAGTACCGGCTCGCGGTCTATCTGCAATCGGGCACCGGTCAGCGCCCCAGCGAGGCCCTCGCCTTCTCCACCGAGTGCCGACGGTCCGGCTTCGTCAGGGTCCGCCGGCAGGTCAGTGCCAAAGCGCACCACGATGACTGCCGCACAGCCTTGGTGCCGCTCAAGCACCGGACGGAGGGTGAGTACCGGGACGTCCCGGCAGCCCCGGTCGTCGAGCAGGAAATCGACGACCACTTGTCGCGGTGGGCGCTGGTGTCCGTGGCCTTCACAGGGCTTCGCGGCAGACGTCGGCGGCTGGAGGTCTTCTTCCCCCCCCGCCGCCAGCGTGGCAAGGGTGTGATGCCCACCGCCGCCACCTTCGGATGCCACTTCAAGAAGGCGTGCGCGGCAGCAGGCGTGGTCGATGTGGACGGCAAGGCCAAATACACGCCCGGCAGTCTTCGGCGCTTCTTCACCTCGACCGCGCTGGGGAACGGCGTGCCGATCCGCGAGGTCTCGCGAGGGTCCGACTCTTCGGGGTCGGGCCCTCTGCTCCTCCCGCGCTTCCACCAGTGGGAGGCCGTCACGAGCATCGTCGCCGCAGCGAAGGAGGAGGGCGTCGGGCACCGGTACTTGATCGAGCACTGGGCCGGGTCAGGAGCGACGAACACCATCGACTGGACCGCCCACGGGCTGGCTCGACCGCATGATGCCGTTGGCGTGTAAGTGCTCGACGGATACGGAAGGGAAGGAACGCTCTCGCGGCGGCGATCAGCCCGGCGCAGCGCGACTTCCGGCGCCGCTACGCGCGGGCGATCGAGGATGAGGACGGAGAAGGTGATCGCCGAGTCCTCTTGGGCAGCCGACGTGGACCTCTCCGACGTGGTGCTGATCGGGGTCAAGCACAGCAAGGCGATAGCGGTCGACATCTCGCTCGTGGGTGACGGGCACTCGTGGGTGACGGGCAACTGACGGGCATCAGCGCCGCCCGCACGGGCGCGAAGAAGGATCCGCGCGGTGGCCGCCGCCTCCAGCGAAGCCGAGTTCCGGATGCCGTCCGCGAAGCGGCAGTCGATCAGCAGGCGGATGCAACCTGAGTAAGCGTTGAGAGGTCAGACGTCCTTGATCTGTACGCGGTCGCCGCACAGTTTCGACCAATCGTCGCGGTCCGAGGTCAGTACGAGCACGGGTGCCGGGGAGCGGAGCGCCATCGCCGCGACGAGGGCGTCGATGGCGTACTTGTGGCCGTGCAGGCCGCCGGCGTCGCTCAGCATCTGCACCGCGGTGAGGCTGTCTGCCTGGGTGACGTCCTGGACCTGAAGGCGGGAGAGCACCCAGTGGAGCCGGGCGGTGTCCGTCTTCCCGTAGACGGCCTCCACTACCGTCAGGGCTGACACGAGGACGGGCACACCTACGCGCCGAGCGGCCTCGATTCGGGTGATCATCTGGCGATCGGTGCGTAGTAGCAGCGACAACGCCTGGGAGTCCAGAATCAGGGACCTGGCGGCGGGCTCCTTCACGCGGCGCTGTCGTTCGACGCGTAGGGAGCCGGTGCGTCCCCGAACAGTTCGCTCTGCGCGGCCTGGACTTCGGCCTCGCTCAGCGGCTCGTGCTCGGCCTCGTAGGCGGCCACGATCTCGGCGAGGCCGTCCATGGCGAGCTGATGCCGGACCGCCGCCGTCACGTACGCGGACACGCCGCGCTTACCGGTGCGTGTACGCAGGGCACCGAGAAGTTCTGAGGGCATGGAAACGGAGATGTTCTCCGTGCCGCCGGGGCGGGGTGACTTCATGGCCGCAAGTCTAGTACAGAAACTATTACAGTGCCTGGAGTGCCGCGCGACCCGTATCCGGGGTGGGCGTTGACGCGTAGGCGTGGCGCTCCTGAATCTTCTTGTACTTTGCAGTGAATCCCGTGCTGGGATCGTGCCGGCATGTGAGCGGGCGGGCGCCTGCTCCATGAGGGCGACAGTGAGCATGGTGACGAGGTGGCCGTGCCACCACCTCTGAGGAGCCGGTTGCCGGGGAGTATCGCCGCGGCCCCCGCCCGGGTCTTCGGGCGGGGGCCGCTCGCGTACCGGGCGATCGAGGATCACCCAAGGACCAGCACCGTAGCAACCCCCGGCCCGAACGCCCCGCCCAGCTGATAGCTCAGGGCGAAGAGGCCGATGGCCGTAGGGCGGTGGGTGGGGGTGGGGGCTGATGCCGCGTGCATGGAGAGGGTGGCGTTGGCGCCCGTTGCCGCGAAGGCTGCCGCGCCCGCCGCGAGCAGCAGCAGGACGCCCGACGTCGCGAACACCGCCGTGGTGATCGCCGCCGCGCCCACCGAGATCAGCACCGCCCGCACCACCGTCCTGCCCAGCCGCACCGCGCTCGCCGCAAGCAGCCACGACAGCGCCGACGCCGTCAGCAGGGTCACCAGCTGGCCCGTGCCGATCGCCCCCTTCGACCAGTCCGCCCTGTCCCGCAGCAGGCTCGGGACCGTGAAGAGGAGGGTGAAGTACGTGGTCGACAGCGTTCCGCCGAGTGCCGCCGAGAAGAGGAAGAGCGGTGAGCGCAGGAGTTGGACCGGGACGAAGCCCTCCGGGCGGCGGCGGATGTGCAGGGCCAGGACGACAATTGTCAGCAAGGCCGCTGCCAGCGCCGGGAGCGGTGCCGTCGGCAGCAGGATCAGCGACGTCGCCAGCGCTATCAGCAGCGCCGCCCCGCGTGCGTCGAAGCCACCCCCGCCCGGCTTCGTCCCCCGCGTGTACCGCGCCACCACCGGTACGGCGAGCACCGCCACCGCCGACACCCCGAACGCGAGCCGCCACGACACCGCGTCCGTCAGCGTCGCCCCCAACAGCGGGCCCGCCGCCCCGAGGACACCGAAGCCCGAGCTGATCACGCCCATCCTGCGTGCGCTGCCCGCCAGGTTCATCGCCGCCGCCACCAGGCCCGCGCCGCCGAGCGACTGCCCCACCCGACCCACCAGCGCCACCGGCAGCCACGGCGCGAGGGCCACCAGCGCCGTGCCACCGAGCACCAGCGCCGTGCTCAGGCGCAGCAGCGGCTGGAACCCGTACCGCCGCAGCAGCGCCGCGAGCAGCGGGGTGCCCGCCGCCATCGCCCACGCGAAGGCCGTCACCATCCACGTCGCCGTGGCCGTCCCCACCCCCAGCGAGCGCGCCATGTCCGGCAGGATCAGCACCGGGGCGTTGGCCCCCGCCGCCACCGGCGCCGCCAGCAACGCCAGCCAGATGACGGGGACTTGGGGCGGTGTGTGTTCCCCTTCCCCTTCCCCTTCCCCTTCCCCTTCCCCTTCCCGTTCCTGGTTTCCCTCCCGCTCCCGGTTCCGGTCCCGCCCCCGGTTCCGGTCCCGGTCCCGCCCCCGCCCCCGCTCTCTCGTGGGCTCTACAGCAGGTTCCGCAGGTGCTGCGAGCGCGGTAGATGCGGTGGTGCTGGACATGGGAATCCCCCTGAAGCCATCTCTGTGAGCCTTCGTTTTCTGAAGGCTGGAACTCTTAACGTTGAGATAAGAATGCATGCGGGTTCGTTCAGTGTCAAGTGTCTTAACATTGAGAGACTGTGGGCGAAGGATCCAAGAAGAGGAGGTCCCTGTGAGCGACGTCGTGGACGCCATCGTCGGGCAGTGGGAGAAGGAGCGGCCCGCGCTGGCGGACGATCTCTGGCCGGTCCAGTTCATCGCCCGGGTGCAGCGGGCGAACCGGGTCATCGAGCGGGAGGTGAAGACCTTCTGCGCCGAGCACGGCGTGGAGATGGGCGAGTTCGACGTCCTCACCACGCTGCGCCGCTCGGGGCCGCCGTACGCCCTGACCGCCGGCGCCTTCCTCAAGGCGGCCATGGTGACGTCCGGTGCGATCACCAACCGTATCGACCGGATGGAGGCCAAGGGGCTCGTCGAGCGCGTGCGGGACAGCGGCGACCGGCGGACCGTCAAGATCAGGCTCACCGAGCGCGGGCAGGAGCTCACCGACGTACTGATGGCCGGGCATCTGCGCAACCACGCCCGGATCCTCGGCGGCATCGACCCCGCGGAGATGGAGCGGGCGGTCGCCGTGCTCCGTACGTTCCTGGAGCAGCACGGGGACACGTCGATCACCTGAAGAGGGGCGGAGTGCGGCCGGCCGAGGCCCGTGGCCGAAGTGCCGCCCGTGACCCGAGAGGCACGGGCAACCCCGTGTGAACCCCGCGGCGCAAAAGCGTGGAGTGCCCACCGTGGCTGAAATCCCGCCATCGCGGCCCCTCGCCAGCCTCCGCCCCTCGGAAGCCGAAGTCCGGTGCCGATGCCTGGACCAGGGGTCGTTCCCTGTGTCGCGGACGAAATGCATCGATTGTTGATGCCATGTCATGGCGGGTGCATGGCAGTCGTGTTACGTCCGAACACTGCCCTTGTGGGTTTTCTATGGATCGGTCAATCTTTCGTCGGCGACAGGGAGTTGAACACTGATCAACTTGACGTGACGTCTCTCCCAAACATTGTCATGCCCTTGTCGCATCCCCCACCAGCGCACCACCGATTGAGGAGGACCCCTCAGATGGCAGTGACGCGTCACCCCCGCCGAAGACTGGCCGGCATAGGCACCCTCTCCCTGACCGCCGCCACGGCCGTCGCCCTCGGCGTCGTGTCCGCGCTTCCCGCGAGCGCGCAGCCGCAGGCCGCGGAGGGCCGGATCCAGTACGCCGGTGCGCCCGGCACGATCGCGAACAGCTACATCGTCACGCTCGACGCGCACGTCGCGAAGGCGGACTCCCCGGCCGGCAAGGCGCTCGCCGAGAAGCACGGGGCCGAGATCGAGCGTACGTTCAAGAAGGTCCTGAACGGCTACGAGGTGGAGGCATCCGAGGCCGAGGCGAAGAAGTTCGCCGCCGACCCCGCCGTCACCTCCGTCGTGCAGAACCGGACGTACACGGTCGCCGCCACCCAGAACAACCCGCCGTCCTGGGGTCTGGACCGCATCGACCAGCGCAGTCTGCCGCTGGACCAGAAGTACACGTACCCGGACAAGGCCGGTGAGGGTGCCACCGTCTACGTCATCGACACCGGTGTCCGCAAGACGCACCAGGACTTCGGCGGCCGTGCCGTCGACGGCTACGACGCCGTCGACAACGACAATGTCGCGCAGGACGGCCACGGCCACGGCACACACGTCGCCGGCACCGTCGGCGGCACCGCGCACGGCGTCGCGAAGAAGGCGAAGATCGTTGGCGTCCGGGTGCTCAACAACTCCGGGTCCGGCACCACCGCGCAGGTCGTCGCGGGCATCGACTGGGTGACCAAGAACGCCACCAAGCCCGCCGTCGCCAACATGAGCCTCGGCGGCCCGGCCGACAGCGCGATCGACACCGCGGTGCGCAACTCGATCGCCGCCGGCATCACCTACGCCGTCGCCGCCGGCAACGAGTCCACCAACGCCTCGACGCGCTCACCCGCACGCGTCACCGAGGCCATCACCGTCGGTGCCACCACCAACACCGACGCCAAGGCGAGCTACTCGAACTTCGGCACCGTGCTCGACCTGTTCGCCCCGGGCTCCAACATCACCTCGACGTGGAACACCAACGACACGGCGACCAACAGCATCTCCGGTACGTCGATGGCGTCGCCGCACGTCGCGGGCGCCGCGGCCCTGTACGTCGCCGAGAACCCGTCGGCCACCCCGGCCCAGGTGTCCACCGCCCTGACGACCGCCGCGACGCCGAACGTCGTCGGCAGCCCCGGCACGGGCTCGCCCAACCGCCTCCTGTACGTGGGCGGCGGCGGCACCAACCCGCCCGGACCGAAGTTCGAGAACGGCGCGGACTTCGCCATCGCGGACAACGCATCCGTCGAGTCCCCGGTGACGGTCACCGGTGTCGCCGGCAACGCCCCCGCCGCGCTCGGCGTCCCGGTCGCGATCAAGCACACGTACGTCGGTGACCTGAAGGTCGAACTCCTCGCCCCCGACGGCACCGCCTACGTCCTGAAGAACTTCGGCACCGGCGGCAGCTCGGACGACATCAACACCACGTACACCGTCGACGCCTCGTCGGAGACCGCCAACGGCACCTGGAAGCTGCGCGTCACGGACAACGCGGCCCAGGACGTCGGCACCCTCGACTCCTGGGGTCTGCAGTTCTGACGGCCCTGACGGACGGCGCCACGCAGTAGCGGCGCCAGGCCTCACCCGCACGTGACTTCGCCCCCGCGGAACGGCCCGGGTCACCGACCCGGCCCACCGCGGGGGCGCGGTCATGTTTGCGTGTGGAAGGGCTGCCCGCACGGGAGTGCCCGTGAGAGGGCTCATAAGAGGGCCAACGACTCTCGGGTGTGGGTTGGTTGATGGCTATAACGCTTGAAACGCCCTGCGTAAAGCCCCGTGTAGCAGGAAATCATCACTTCGAGTGATTCCTTGGCCTAGGGTTGCGACCAACAACCCACGGTTGCCAGGCTGTTGCTGTCTGTCAACCTGATGGGAGTGGCCAGTGACATTCGGTGAGCAGCCGGCGTATCTCCGCGTCGCGGGTGATCTCCGCAAGAAGATCGTCGACGGTTCGCTGCCTCCGCACACCCGCCTCCCCTCGCAAGCAAGGATCCGCGAGGAGTACGGGGTCTCGGACACGGTCGCTCTCGAAGCCCGCAAGGTGCTCATGGCCGAGGGCCTGGTCGAGGGCCGCTCCGGTTCCGGTACGTATGTGCGCGAGCGCCCCGACCCGCGCCGCATCGCGCGTACGGGCTTCCGCGGCCCCGGTGTCTCCACCCCCTTCCGGCAGGAGCAGGCCGCCGAGAGCGCCCGGGGCACCTGGGAGTCCCGCAGCGAGCAGGCGGAGGCGAGCGGCGCGGTCGCCGAGCGCCTCGCCATCCGCCCCGGCGACCGCGTGATGTGCACGAGGTACGTCTTCCGGGACGCGGGCGAGGCCATGATGCTCTCCACGTCCTGGGAGCCCCTCGCCGTCACCGGACGGACGCCGGTGATGCTCCCGGAGGAGGGCCCCCTCGGCGGCTGCGGCGTGGTCGACCGCATGGCCGCCATCGATGTCATCGTGGACAACGTCGCGGAGGACGTCAGCGCCCGCCCCGGTCTCGCCGAGGAGTTGCTCGCCCTCGGCGGCGTCCCCGGCCATGTCGTCCTCGTCATCCGCCGGACCTACTACGCCTCGGGGAGGCCCGTGGAGACGGCCGACATCGTGGTGCCCGCGGACCGCTACCGCGTCGCCTACCACCTGCCGGTGCGCTGACCGCCGTCCGCTGTCTGCCGGTTCTGCCAGGGGGTGGGGCAGCAGGGGGTGGAGCGCGTGCGGTGGCGGTGGTATCCGGCCGTTCTCATGGCCCGTCGCGATCGGATGCCGGTGGTGCGGGCCGGGGCTCCGGGCGGCTCCCGGCGGCCCTCGGGGGCGCGCCCTGCCGGTGGCCTCCCGGGCCATCGGCGCGAGCGGGGCGCACGTCGTCCGAGGGTAAGTCAACGAACCGTAAAGCAGAGGGAGTTACGGCTCGTCGTGGCCGTGCGGGATCATCGCAGGGGGCGCATTCGCGAGAGTGCGCCCCCTGTGTGCTGGCCGATTGCGTATCTCTTTGTGCAAATTCGTATCCGCTGCGTAAAGGTCGGGCGTAAGCTCGGGCATATGCGGATTGCGGTTTCCTTACAGATCGAGGCGTGGGGCGCGCCGGGGGCTGGGAGCGGAGGGACGGCATGAACGACGGAACGGTCATACTTCCCTGGCTCGTGATACGGCAGGACGACAACGGCAACCGCTACCGGGTCGGCAGGTACGCGACCAAGGCCGAGGCCCAGAAGATGGTGGACAGCCTCGACGGCCGCGGCAAGGAGAAGCTGTACTGGGTGGAGCGGCTGAGTCCGAACGGCGGACGCTGAAGGTCGTAGGCTCCGCCGCATGACTGAGCTGATCGCGGTGGTGGGTGCGGCGCTGTACGACGAGGGGCGACTGCTCGCCGCCCGCCGGAGCGCACCCGAGGAACTGGCCGGGCGCTGGGAGCTGCCGGGCGGCAAGGTCGAGCCCGGGGAGCGGGGCGAGGACGCGCTGGTGCGCGAGTTGCGCGAGGAGCTCGGGGTCGAGGCGGAGCCGCTCGGGCGGGTGCCGGGGGATTTCGACCTCGGACGCGGATATGTGATGCGGGTGTGGCGGGCCCGGCTGCTCGCCGGTGAGCCCCGGCCGCTCGAGGACCACGACGAACTGCGCTGGCTGCGCCCCGATGAGCTGTGGACGGTGGACTGGCTGCCCGGCGACGTCCCGGCGATCCAGGCGCTGATCGACTCCTCGCTCGGTTCGGTGCGCGATTCCTCGCCCGGTTCGGGGCGTGACTCCTGACCCGGTTCGGTGTGCGATTCCTCGCCCGGTTCGGGGCGTGACTCCGGGCCCGGTTCGGTGCGTGATTCTTCGCCCGGCTCCTCGCCCGGCTCTTCCTCGTAGGGGCTCGCCGCGTCTCGTGGCGCCTCGTTCGGTGACGCCTGGGCGAGGGGGCGTGCGAGGTGATGAGGGGACAGTTTGTGCGCCCCCTACGCCGTTCGTGTCACTGTGTCCCCTTGGATACGGTAGCGCGGCCGGGATATCGGGTATGTGCCCATTAACCCCATGAAACCGGACATAGGTCCGCCGCTGGCCTGGGAAGTGATCGGCGTGATCGACACCGAAGGCGACTGCGCCGAGTGGGCTTTCCCGGCGGATCCCGGAGCCGTGCGCACGGCCCGCGCCGTCGTCCGCGGGCAACTCGGCGAGTGGGGGCTCGGCACCCTCGGCGATGTCGCCGTGCTGCTCGTCAGCGAACTGGTGACCAATTCCCTGCGCTATGCCTCGGGCCCCATCGGGGTGCGTCTGGTGCGCCCGGCGAGACCTGGGGGCGCCCTGCTCGTGGAAGTCTCCGATCCGCTCCCGGACCCGCCCAGGGAACGCGCCGCCGCCCCCGACGACGAAGGCGGACGCGGCATCCAGCTGGTGGCGCGATCATCCCGGCGCTGGGGTACCCGACCGGGACGGACGGGCAGCGCGGGGAAGACGGTGTGGTTCGAGCTGGCGCTGCCCGGATAGAAGACAGGTGGCGCCGGTACGTACAAGTGCAGGGGACGAGCACAAGGCGGACACGGGCCAAAAAGCGTTGAGTCCGTGCTGTGATCGTGAACGGCGTGTGGCCCGGCACCGTAGTGCTGGATACTGCGGGCAGCCACATCCGGTGACCGGTGCCGGACGCGGTGAGCTGGAGGGGACGGTTCGCGTGAGCGAGATACCAGCGAAGGCGACGGGTGCGAAGCGGCCTGTGGCGCGGGCGGGCGGTGCCCTGCCCACCCGGCCGGTGCCGGGAGCGCCGGGACCCGGGGGGACACCTCGCTCGGCGGAGCCGGTGGCGGCTGCGGACATGGCGGGGGGCTCGGCGGGCCCGGCGGGCGCGCCGGGCATGTCGGGCACGTCGGCGAGCGGCGCCCGCGGTACCGCGGGGACGGCTGGCGCGGGATCGGGCGCTGCCTCGGGCGGCGTCTCGGGCGGTGGCGAACAGCGAGGTGAGGAGGGTGGTGCGGCCGCCTCCGGCGAGGACGCGGCCGGCTCCGGCGGTGAGGACGCGCCTGGATCCGCCGGCGAGGACGCACCCGGCTCCGGCGGCGAGAACGCGTCCGGACCCCCGGGACACGCACCCGGACCAGCCGAGGCCGCACCCGGCTCCGCCACGGACGCAATAGAGGCCGCCGAGGCCGCACCCGGACCAGCCGACAGCGTCCCCGGGTCCCGCGAGCAGGCCACGTGTTCCGGCTCCGCGGGGCCCGGCTCCACAGGTCCCGGCTCCGACAAGGGCGCCCCCGACCCCGGTGCGGAGACGGCCCGCCCCGGCTCCGGCACGCCCGGCGCCTCCGGCACGCCCCGCGCCTCCGGCCCCGGGGGCGCGGAGGACGTAGACCCGGGCACGCGCCCCACAGCACCCGCGGATGGTCCTGGCGGCGTACCGTCGCGGGCCGAGGGTGTCGACGCGCGTCGCCGCGGCGTGACGGCCGCGCACTCCACGGTCGACACCGGACCCGTCGCCCCGGACGACATCGTCTGGCAGACGAGCCCGCCGGGGTCCATCTACGACTACATCAAGGTGGCGTCCTTCTCGATCGGGCCCGACGGCCTGGTCGACCAGTGGAGCGCGCGCGCCGAGCGGCTGTTCGGCGTGGCCTCGCAGGACGCCGTCGGCAAGGATCCGATCGAGGCGTTCGTCGCCCCCGAGCTGCGCCGCACGGGCCACCGCAAGATGGCCGAGATCCTCGACGGCCGGGAGTGGACCGGATCGGTCCCGTTCCGGGTGCCGTCATCCGCCCCAGGGGTAGAAGGCGCCGGGGGCACGGCGGGCGCCCAGGGCATGGAAGGCGCCCGGGGCATGGAAGGCGTCGCGGAGGTCTATGTCATGCCGGCCAGGACGGCCGACGGCGAGCGCTCCGCGGTGTGCATCGTCGTCGATGTCCGCGCACTCCGGCAGATAGAGAGTGACCTTGCCGCGTCGCAGGCGATTTTTGGACAATCTCCCTTCGGTTTCCTGCTGTTCGGCACCGACCTGACGGTGCAGCGGGCCAACCCCCGCTTCGCCGACGTCTTCGGTGGCGCCGTCGAGGCCCACCGCGGCCGGACCGTCCACGACTATCTGCCCCGGCACGAGGCCGACCGCGTGCAGGCCGCGCTGCGCCGCGTCCTGGAGACCGGCGAAGCCGTCACGGACATGCAGATCGTCGGCCCGGCCCCGAACAGCAACGAACGCCGCCACTGGTCCGTCAACCTCTACCGCGTGCACAGCGGTTCCGGACGCCCCATCGGCATCGCGTTCCTCGGCAGCGACGTCACCGGCAGGCACGCCGCCGCCCGCGAAGCCGCGCACGCCCGCCGCAACCTCGCCCTCCTGAACGAGGCGGGCGCCCGCATAGGAAACTCCCTCGACCTGGAGACCACCGCCCGCGAACTGCTCGACGTCGCCGTCCCCGGCTTCTGCGACCTCGCCTCCGTCGACCTCTACCAAGGCCTGCTCGACGGCGACGAGGCCTTGAACGTCCGGCAGAGCCTCGCCGACGGCAGCGCCGAGCTGCGCCGGGTCGCGTTCGCCAGCGCCGTCGCCGACGCGCCCTTCCCCGAGGGCACCGGGCCCGTCGAGGTCGGCTCCGTCCACCGCTTCAGCTTCAACTCGCCCTGCGCCGACGCGCTGCGCACCGCCCGCCCCCGGCTCGTCTCCGCCGGTGACGACAGCGGGCCCGCCCGCCGTCTGACCACCGGGCTCATCCAGTCGACGCTCGCCGTGCCGATGGTCGCGCACGACACCGTCGTGGGCCTCGCCCAGTTCTCCCGTACGAAGGGCAGCGAACCGTTCGGCGAACGCGACCGCGCGCTCGCCGTCGAGCTGGCCTCCCGCGCCGCCGTCTGCATCGACAACGCCCGCCTCTACCGCCGCGAGCACGAACGCGCGCTGATCCTGCAGCGGTCCCTGCTCCCGCCCGGTGACCCCGAGGCCGCGGGGCTCGACATCGCCTGCCGCTATCTGCCGGGGAACGCCGCCACCGAGGTCGGCGGCGACTGGTTCGACGTCATCGAACTGCCCGGACACCGCACGGCCCTGGTCGTCGGCGACGTCATGGGGCGCGGCCTGCGCGCCGCCGTCGCCATGGGCGAACTGCGCTCCGCCGTCCGCACCCTCGCGCTGCTCGACCTGGAGCCCGCCGAGGTCCTCTCCGCGCTCGACGAGATCGCCCGCGGCCTCGGCAACCCGCAGAGCCCCAGGGACGCCCGCCGCTCCGGGCCCGCACGCGGCGGCGCCGAGGGCGACGACCTCGCCGAGGTCTACCTCGCGACCTGCGTCTACGCGGTGTACGACGCCGTCACCCGCCGCGTCACCTTCGCCAACGCCGGGCATCTCCCGCCCGTCCTCGTCGAACCAGGCGAGAGCGCGCTCATGCTCGACGTCCCCCCGGGCATGCCCCTCGGTGTCGGCGGCGAGCCCTTCGAGGAGGTCGAGGTCGACCTGCCGGAGGACGCGCTGCTCGCGCTCTACACGGACGGCCTCGTCGAATCCCGCGACCACCCCCTCGACGAGGGCCTGAACGCCTTCGTCGGCGCGCTCGCCGACCCCGCGCGGGCCCTGGAGGACATCTGCGACCACGTCCTGAACACCCTCGACACCCACCACGGCGAGGACGACATCGCCCTCCTGATGGCCCGGGTGCAGGGGCTGCCCGCCGAGCACGTCGGCGACTGGACGCTGCCGCGCGAGCCGCAGTCCGTGGGCCGCGCCCGCGAGCTGGCCTGTGCGCGGCTGCGCGAATGGGACCTGGAAGGCCTCGTCGACACCGCCGAGCTCCTGGTCAGCGAACTCGTCACCAACGCCCTGCGCTACGGCGAGGGCGAGATCCGGCTGCGGCTGCTGCTCGACCGCACCCTGGTCTGCGAGGTGTGGGACGCGGGCCTCGTCCAGCCACGCCGCCGCCGTGCCCGCGACACCGACGAGGGCGGGCGCGGCCTCCAGCTCGTCGGCCTGCTGAGCGCCGCCTGGGGCTCGCGCCGTACGCCGCGCGGCAAGACGGTCTGGTTCGAACTGGCCCTGCCCGACGGGGACTCGCAGCCGATGGACGCGGCGGAGGCGCTGATGAGCCTGTTCTGACGCCCGCCCGGCTGCCCGGCGGCGCGCCCGGCTGCCCGTCCGTCTGCCCGCCGCCCGTCCGTCCGTCCGCTCGCCCCGGCCGTGCGGCGCGCAGGTCTACGTGGTCGCCTTCAGGGCGGCGAGCCGCGCCTCCACCTCCGCGGTGTCGCTCAGGCTGTCCAGCTGCTCGAACTGCGCGTCCAGCGAGGACGCGGCGAGCTCCTCGCGGCCGAGCGCCCGCGCCTCCTCGCGCCGCACCTTCTCCTCGAACCGGCTCAGCTCGCTCGTCGGATCGAGCACGTCCACGCTGCGGGCCGCGTCGAGCATCCGGTTGCGCGCCTGCGCGGACTTCGCCCGTGCGACCAGCTGGTCCCGCCTCGACCGCAACTCCGTCAGTTTGATCCGCATGGTGTCCAGGCCGTCCTTCAGCCTGCCGACCACGTCGGTCTGCGCGGCGATCGACGGCTCGGCGTCCCTCGCCTCCTGCTCGGACCGCAGCTGCCGCCCGAGCGCCACCTTGGCGAGCCCGTCGAACCGGTCCGCCTCCGCCGCGTTCCCGTCGGCCCTCAGCACGTCCGCCTTCTTGCTGGCGGCGAGCGCCTTCGCGCCCCACTCGGCCGCGGCCTCCAGGTCCTCCCTGTGGTCCTCCTCCTGCAACCGCAGATCACCGATCGTGGTCGCGACGGCCTGCTCGGCCTCCCGGATGCTCTCGGTGTAGTCGCGGATCAGCTGGTCCAGCATCTTCTGCGGGTCCTCGGCCTGGTCGAGGAGCGCGTGCACATTGGCCCGCGCCAACTGCGCCACCCGCCCGAGGATCGTCTGCTTGGCCATGGCTGTCTCCTTCTCGGGGCGTACGAGTTCTTGAGGCGTGCGAGTTCTTGAGGCGTGCGGGGTGTGGGCGTACGAAGGCGGTCGCGCTCCGGGCGTACGAGGGTCAGAACCGGCCCCCTCCGCCCCTGCGCCCCCGCGTCCCGCCCCCGCCGAAGCTCCCGGGACCGCCTCCGCCGAAGCCTCCGGAGCCGGCGGACCCGCCCCCGCCGAAGCCGCCGCGGCCCCCGCCGCCCAGGATCTGCCCGAGGACGATCCCTCCGAGCACGGCCCCGCCCGTGCCGCCGCCCCGGCCGCCGTACGGATTGCCGTACGCCCGCACGTCCCGTTCGGCGAGCGCCTGGGCCTCGCGGGCGAGGGAGTCGGCGCGCTGGGCGTCGGCGAGGGCGGCCGCGGGCCCGGCCGTGTCCGCGGGCCGCTCCGCCCGCGCCAAGTGCCGCCCACCTTCCGCGAGGCGGGTGCGGGCCTCGCTGCCCACGGCGCCGCGGTGCGTCGTCACATAGTCCGTGGCCGCCGCGACGGCGCTGCGGGCGGTGAGGAGCGCCTGGTCGAGCAAGGAGCGGGCGCGCACGTCGGCGCTCTCGCGGGCGCGCGCGCCGGAGAGCGCCGCGTCCAGGGCCGCGTCCGCCTCCTCCAGGCGGCGCAGGGCGTCGACGGGATCGGGGCGGCCCGCCGCCAGGGACCGGCGTACCTCGGCCACGACGGCCTCCACCCGCGCCATCCGGCCGCGCAGCTCACCGGTCGGCACTCCGGCACCCGTGCCCGCCAGGAGCCCGCGCGCCTCCGCGAGGTCGGCCTCCGCCTCACCGAGCGCCCCTGGCAACCTCGCCGCGGCCTCGGCGAGCTCGGCGGCGAGGCGCTCCACCGCCGTCACGAAGGTGTCGGCCTGGTCGACGGCGCCCTCGGCCGCGCGCAGATGGACGGCGGCCCGCGCGTGGTCGGCCCCGCCCACCGCGTCGCGGGCCTGCCGCAGCTGTGCCGCCGCGAACAGGAGCCGGTCCTCGGCCTGGGTGACGTTGCCGACGACCGCTTCGGTGGCGCCGGGCGCGTACGCGGCGCGCACGCTGTCAAGCGTGCTCCGCACGGCTCCGGCGCGCGCCTCCACCTGCCGGAACACCGAATCGGCGTGCTCCAGCGCGGCGGGCGCCCCGCGTTCCAGGGCCCGCAGCTGATCGAAGGCGGCGGCTTCGGCGTCCAGGCGGTGCCCCGCCTCCGTGCAGCGGGCGACGATCTCGTCGAGCATGCGGCGCCGCGTCGCGTCGTCCTCGGGGTGGGCGTCGTCCAGGCGCTGGCGGAGCCGGAACGCGGCGGTCAGCTCGTCGCGCGCGGCGGCGAGGGCGGCGGTGAACGGCTGCGCGGCCTCCTCGCCGAACTGGGCGGTGGCGAAGCCCAGCTCCTCGGTGCTGGTGCGCACGGCGTCGTCCGTCTCGACGAGGAGGGCCCTGGCCGTCGCGTCGAGTTCGGGCAGCGGCACCGGCCGGGGGCCCGTGGCCGGGCCCGGCGTCGTACGGGTGGTGAAGCGCCTCTTCCTGCGCCGGTACGCGACGAAGGCGACGGTGCCCGCGACCCCGGCGGCGACCACGGGCAGCGCCAGGTCGCCCGCCACCCCGTCGTCGGCGGCCGCCCGGCCCCCGCCCGGGTCGGCCTCGCCCGGAGTGACGGCCGGCGTCGGCACGGGCCGCCCGTCGAGCACCGCCGCGTACCCGTTCGCCGCGCCGATCGCCGCCCCGGCCCAGTCGTTCTGCCGCAGCGCCGGTTCGACGGCGGTGCCGGCGACCTCCCGGAGCTGGGCGTCGGTGAGCCGGGACCCGTCGTCGACCGTGTACGCGTACCGGCGGTCGTGGGTGGCCACCGCGAGCAGCACGTCGTCGTCGCCGAGGCCGTTCCGGTCGGCGGTGGCGTCGGCCCAGCCCCGCGCGGAGCGGCCGGAGAAGTCGCGTACGTACACGACGAACAACTGCACGCGCTGCTCGTCGTACAGCTGGTCCAGTGCCGCGGCGACGGCCGGGCCGCGGTCGCCGAGCGCGCCGGTCCTGTCGGTGACCTGCCCGGAGCGGTCCAGGGGCGCCGGGTCGTCGAGGGGCGCCACAGCAGCCATGGGCGGCACGGTGGTGTGCGCGGCGGGCTGGGCGGACGCCGTGGGCGCCGCCGGTGGGAACCAGCACACGCCGAGCAGCACGGCGGCCGCGGCCCGCGCGGATATGTGCGACGGGGCGCGGGAGGACGGCGTCACATTGGGCAGCGTATGACCCTGTTTGCCCTACCGCGACCGGGGTGGTGCACAGCCCGGCCGAGGCGGTTCGCCATGTGGCTCGCCGTCCGGGCGGACGCGGCGCTACGGCCGTACGAAGCGGACCTCGGGGAAGCGCGCCGACGGGCCGTCCAGGAGGTGGTCGTCGCGGCCGCGCAGCTCCCTGTCGAAGAAGGAGGCGACGTAGGCGCGCTGGGCGGCGGTGGCACGGGCCGGGTCGACGGTGCCGATGTTCTTCTCGACGACATCGCGGCCCACCCCGGCCTGCGGCAGGACCGCCGCCAGGTCGGTGTACGTCTGGTGCTTCGAGCCGCGCAGGGTCAGGTCCCGCTTGAAGCCCGTGCTGTGCTTCCAGAAGGGGGCCCAGGACGGTTCGGTGGTGTGGTCGCTGCCGTCCCTGCCCATCAGGACGAACGGCCGGTCCAGGCCGTGCCGGGCGACGGGCATGAGGTTCGTGCCGTCGGGCTCGCCGTTGTACTCCAGGGTGCCGTCCATGTTCAGGCCCGCCCGCACGCGCTTGTCCTCGTACATGGTCTCGGCTGCGGCGATCCCGCCCGCGGACTGGCCGAACATGCCGACACGCCGGGTGTCGACCGCGTCGCCCACGCCGTGGGGCAGCGACGTGAGCCGGTCGATGACGAACTTGTCGTCGGCGACGCGGACGCCGAGCACCTTCTCCAGGAGCCGCGGCAACCCCTCGGGCCCTGCCTGCGCGAACGCGTCCCGCACGGGCTTGTCGTCCGTCACGGAGCCGTCGGGGAACTGCACGCCCGGCGACTCGTAGGTGTGGTCGACGGTCACCACGACGTAGCCGCGGCTCGCCATCTCCTCGACCAGGGAGGTGCCCCAGGTACGCGGGTCGCCCGCGCCCGCGCTGTACAGGAGCACCGGCAGCCGCCCGCCGCGTCCGGGCCCCGCGGCCCCCTTCTTCAGGGGCGCGCCCTCCCGGGCGTGCGTGCGCATGCCCGCCCAGTCGACGGCGCCCGCGGGGACGCCGTGCGGTTCCGCCGCGTTCCAGCGGGCCGCCGCCCCCTGGGCCATGTACGGGGCGACGCGGTGCCCGCCGGAGGCCCGCGCGGGGTACCAGACGCTCACCATCAGCTCCCGCTGCGGCCGCGAGGACACCCATGGGTCGGGCCGCGAGTGGTCCACGAGGCGGGTGGAGAACGTGCCGACGGCGTGCGGCCCGGTCGGCGCGGGCAGCGCCGCCCGCACCGGCCGGTCCTGCCCGGATGCCCCCGTCGCCTCGTCCGCGGCGGCGGGGGCGGCGGTCACGGCGGCGAGGACGGTCGCCACCGCGAGGCCGAGGGCGAGCGCTCCCTTGCGGGAACGGGGGGACCAGGGGGACCGGGGGGACCGGGGGGACCGGGGGTTTCGAAGATCGCTGCGGTTCATGTGTCCATGCTGGCGCCGCCGTACGCCCGCCACCATGGAGGCAATCCGGAGAATCCGGGGTGGGGGATTTCCCCCACCCCGGGCCGGCACGAGGAGCCCAGGGGGCCGTTACGTGGGCCGCCGCCGGATCTTGTTGCCCAGCCAGACCAGCGGATCGTACTTGCGGTCGACCGCCCGCTCCTTGAGCGGGATGAGCGCGTTGTCGGTGATGTGGATGCCCTCGGGGCACACCTCCGAGCAGCACTTGGTGATGTTGCAGTAGCCCAGGCCGTGCTCCTCCTGGGCGGTGGACTTGCGGTCGAGGCCGCTCGCGGCGGCCGCGTCCAGCGGGTGCATGTCGAGTTCGGCCACGCGCATCAGGAAACGCGGCCCGGCGAAGGCCGTCTTGTTCTCCTCGTGGTCACGCACCACATGGCAGGTGTCCTGGCACAGGAAGCACTCGATGCACTTGCGGAACTCCTGGGAGCGGTCCACGTCCTCCTGCATCATGCGGTACTCGCCCGGACCGAGGTCCTCCGGCGGGACGAACGACGGCACCTCCCTGGCCTTCTCGTAGTTGAAGCCCACGTCCGTCACCAGGTCCCGCACCACAGGGAACGCCCGCAGCGGCGTCACCGTGATGACGTCGTCACGGCCGAAGACCGACATGCGGGTCATGCACATCAGGCGGGGGCGGCCGTTGATCTCGGCGGAGCACGAACCGCACTTGCCCGCCTTGCAGTTCCACCGCACCGCGAGGTCGGGGGCCTGGGTGGCCTGGAGCCGGTGGATGATGTCGAGGACGACCTCGCCGTCGTTGACCCGTACGGTGAAGTCCCTCAGGTCACCGCCGTCGACGTCGCCGCGCCAGACCCGGAAGCGCGCGTCGTAGGCGCTCCCGTTCGCCTCGGAGCCCTCGCCCGCCGCGTCGGGGCGCTCTGCCGGGCCCTGGTCGGAAGCCGTTTCGGAAGGCGTACGCGTACTCACTCGAAGAGCTCCTCTTCGGCCAGGTACTTGACCAGCTCCTCCTTGTCGAAGAGGGCGAGCAGGTCGGGTCGGATGGGGTCGGTGGTGACGCGGGTGAGGGCGATGCGGCCGCGGGCCGGTTCGGCCGCCGCGAGGCCGCCGACGGGCGCGGCCGAGCCTGCGGCCGGTTCGGCGCGGACGTCGGGCCGTCCTGCCGTCGGGCTGTCGTCGGCCGGTTCGGCGAGCCGGCACAGCAGGTTCACGCGGCGCCAGTCGCGGTTCATCCCGGGGTGGTCCTCGCGGGTGTGCCCGCCGCGGCTCTCCGTCCGCTCCAGGGCCGCCCGCGCCACGCACTCGCTGACGAGCAGCATGTTGCGCAGGTCGAGGGCCAGGTGCCAGCCGGGGTTGAACTGGCGGTGGCCCTCGACCCCGGCACGCCGTGCGCGCTGCCGCAGATCCGCGAGCCGCTCCAGGGCCTCGGCCATCTCGCCCTCGCGGCGGATGATGCCCACCAGGTCGTTCATCGTCTGCTGGAGTTCCTGGTGCAGCGTGTACGGGTTCTCGGGGACCGTGCCGTCCCGCGGGCCCTCGGCGCTGAACGGACGCAGGGCCTCCGCCGCCGCCGTGTCCACCTGCGCCTCGTCCACCGAGCGCGCGGCGTCCGGCGCGGCGGCGTGCCGGGCCGCGTACAGACCGGCGCGGCGCCCGAACACGAGCAGGTCCGAGAGGGAGTTGCCGCCGAGCCGGTTCGAGCCGTGCATACCGCCCGCCACCTCACCGGCCGCGAACAGGCCGGGGACGCCGCGCGCCGCCGCCGTGTCCGACTCGACGGCGATGCCGCCCATCACGTAGTGGCAGGTCGGGCCGACCTCCATCGCCTCGGCCGTGATGTCGACGTCGGCCAGCTCCTTGAACTGGTGGTACATCGACGGCAGCCGGCGCCGGATGACCTCGGCGGGCATCCGGGTCGACACGTCAAGGAACACCCCGCCGTGCGGGGAGCCGCGACCCGCCTTCACCTCGGCGTTGATGGCGCGCGCCACCTCGTCGCGGGGCAGCAGTTCGGGTGGGCGGCGGTTGTGGTCCGGGTCCTCGTACCAGCGGTCGCCCTCCGCCTCCGACTCGGCGTACTTCTCCTTGAAGACGTCGGGAATGTAGTCGAACATGAACCGCTTTCCCTCGGAGTTGCGCAGCACCCCGCCGTCACCGCGGACGGATTCAGTGACCAGGATCCCCTTCACCGAGGGCGGCCAGACCATGCCCGTCGGATGGAACTGTACGAATTCCATGTTGAGGAGCGGCGCACCGGCGAGCAGGGCGAGCGCGTGCCCGTCGCCCGTGTACTCCCATGAATTCGACGTCACCTTGAAGGACTTGCCGATGCCGCCGGTGGCGAGGACGACACTCGGCGCCTCGATGACGAAGAACCGCCCGCTCTCGCGCTCGTAGCAGAATGCACCGGTGACGCGCCCGTCGCCGCTCGCGCTCTCGTCCTTCAGGACCCGGGTGACGGTGCACTCCTGGAAAACCTTCAGCCGGGCCTCGTAATTCCCGAATTCCCGCTTGTCCTCCTGTTGCAGCGCCACGATCTTCTGCTGAAGCGTGCGGATGAGTTCGAGTCCGGTGCGGTCCCCGACGTGCGCGAGCCGCGGATACTCGTGCCCGCCGAAGTTCCGCTGCGAGATCCGGCCGTCCTTGGTGCGGTCGAAGAGCGCGCCCCAGGTCTCCAGTTCCCACACCCGGTCGGGTGCCTCGCGCGCGTGCAGTTCCGCCATGCGCCACTGGTTGAGAAACTTGCCGCCCCGCAGTGTGTCGCGGAAGTGCACCTGCCAGTTGTCACCGGAGTTCACATTGCCCATGGACGCGGCGATGCCGCCCTCGGCCATCACCGTGTGCGCCTTGCCGAACAGCGACTTGCAGATCACCGCGGTACGAGCACCCTGCTCGCGCGCCTCGATGGCGGCCCGGAGGCCGGCACCCCCGGCACCCACCACGACGACATCCCACTGCTGTCGCTCCACTTGAGACATCAGAAGCACCCTTTGTTCCGTTGTTCCGTCAGAAGAGGGTCGGGTCGTCGAAGGCGCCGGACGCGATGAGATACACATAGAAGTCCGCGAGCGCGACGCTGATCAGCGAAGCCCATGCGAGCAGCATGTGCCGGCCGTTCAGCCAGCCGACCCACCGCCACATCCGATAGCGCACCGGATGGATCGAGAAGTGCTTGAGCTTTCCGCCGACGATGTGCCGACAGGAGTGACAGGAGAGGGTGTACGCCCAGATGAGCGTGATGTTCACGAGGAACACCAGGGTGCCGAGACCGGCGTGCCCCCACTCGTAGTGCTCGTTCCGGAAGGCGAGCACGGTGTCGTACGTCAGAATTCCCGCGACGGGTACCGCCGCGTAGAAGAAGTACCGGTGGATGTTCTGCAGAATCAGCGGGAAACGCGTCTCACCCGTGTACTTGGCGTGCGGCTCCGCGACCGCGCAGGCGGGCGGTGACGCCCAGAATCCGCGGTAGTAGGCCTTGCGGTAGTAGTAGCAGGTGAGCCGGAATCCGAGCGGGAAGATGAGAATGAGCAGGGCGGGGGAGAGGCCCCACCAGCTGCCGAAGATCTCCCAGTTGGGCCCGTTCTTCATCGGCTCGCAATTCTCCGCGATGCACGGTGAGTAGAACGGCGAGACGTAGGGCGCCTCGTAGTAGTCGGCGTTCGCGAACGCCCGCCATGTCGAGTACACGACGAAGGCGAACAGTCCGGCGGCGGTCGCGGCGGGCTGTAGCCACCAGCGGTCCGTCCGCAAATGGGCAGCGGCGATCGCGGCGCGCGTGCCGTGCCGTACGCCGCCGGGGGCCGAGCCCTTCTTCAGATGGGGTTCCGTGCCAGTGGCCAACGAGGCTCCACTCCTTCGTCGACGTGCGGGTCGTTGCAACGAGGCCGTGCCTTGCGCCTTGCTCTTCGGTGGTCCGGCCTACGGTGCGTGCCGGTCGCGGGCGCCCAGGCCCTCGTCGTCCGAATCCGTCCACAGCGACCGGTCGTACGGCGTGTCGGGGATGGTGACGAGGTCGGGCCGGGCTTCCGGGCGCGCGGGCGGGGCCGTGGCGGCGGCGCGCAGCAGGGCGACGCTCTCGCGCAGATGGTCGGTGTCCATGCGGACCCGGCGGAAGTCGACGCCGGCCAGCTCGGTGCCGGACCGCTGTTCGACTCTGCCCACCGTGCGGACGAGTTCGTCCACACAGTGCTGAATGGCCGTCAGATCGTCGTGCAGAGCCATGACTTGCCCTCGCTTCGGGGTGCGGGTGCGGTGGCTGCGCTCACGCAAAACGCTCATGCGCCTGCGAGTGTCGCGCGTCACATCCCGGTTGGGAAGCCATGTGCGGCGATTCGCCCCCTTCGGGGGCGCTCTCATTGCGGGGGTGCGCCCCTCGGCGGGGCGGGGCGGCGCCGGTCGGGCCCCGCCTTCGCCCTGGCCGGGCTCCCGCCGCGACCCCGCACCAACCCATCCACCCATCCACCCATCCACCCATCCATCCATCCATCCACCCACCCACCCGCCCGTGACCGCGACACCCGCCGTTCCGCCCATCGCGCGCCGCCCATCGCGCGCCGCCCATCGCGCGCCGCCCATCGCGCTCCGCCCATCGCGCTCCGCGCTCGTCCTCAAGCGCCGGACGGGCTGGGTGGGTGCTGGGCGGGGCGAGTTTGCGACGCGAGCGCGTCCTCCGATGTTCGCTGTGCCCACCTGCGCCCTGGGCGGGTGCGTGGTGGGGGAAAGCCTGTCCGGCAATTGAGGTCGAGCGCGGAGCGCGATCTGCGGTGCGTGACTGCGCCGGTCGCCGCGTGGGCGTACCCCGGCCCGGCCCTTCGACAGCCCCCCGCAGGGCCCGCAGGGGACGGCCCCCCGCCCCCGGGGATCCACCCCGAGAGGGACCCCCGCCCCCGGGGTTGTTCCGCCGCACGGGTGGCTTCCGCCCCCGGAGCCGCCGTGTCGCCCCCGCCCCCACCACCCCGTCCCCTTCAGTGGAAGCAATAGGTGTGATCAACTCCATATTTCCCCGCAATGCCGCCAAACGTGCACAAGGCGCACACGCCTGACGCGCGCCGGCACATGGCGTGCCAGTACTCGGAGGTATCCGTCATGCCCCACGACCGCGCCAGGCCGCGACCGGTCCGCCCGGCGGCCACGGCCCGCTCCGCCGTGTTCCTCGCCGCCGGAGTCCTCGCGCTGCCCGCCCTCACCGGCTGCGGCGCGGGCGACGAGCCGAGCACCCCGGCGGCCGGGCAGGACATCGCCCCCGCAGCCCGGGACCGGATCGCCGACGGCTCCACCATGAAGTGGGCCGTCGACACGCTCCCCGAGACCTTCAACTCCTTCCAGTCCGACGCCGACGCCACCACCACCCGCGTCGCGGGCGCCGTCCTGCCGTCGATGTACCGCACCGACGCGCAGGGCAGACCCCAGCGCAACCCCGACTTCCTGGAGTCCGCGGAGGTCGTCGAGCGCGCACCCCGCCAGGTCGTGCTCTACAAGCTGAACCAGCAGGCGGTCTGGGGCAACGGCCGCGAGATCGGCGCCGACGACTTCGCCGCCCAGTGGCGCGCCCTGTCCGGGAAGGACAGCGCGTACTGGACCGCCCGCAACGCGGGCTACGACCGCATCGGCAAGATCGAACGCGGCGCCAACAACCTGGAGGTCCGCGTCACCTTCGACAAGCCCTACGCGGACTGGCGGTCGCTGTTCTCCCCGCTCTACCCGAAGGAGGTCATGGCCACCCCCGACTCCTTCAACGACGGCGCGCGCACCAAGCTCAAGGTCACCGCGGGCCCCTTCGTCCTGAAGGGTGTCGACCGCTCCGCGGGCCGGATCACCCTCCAGCGGAACCCGCGCTGGTGGGGCAGCCCCGCCAAGCTCGACAAGCTGATCCTGCGCTCCGTACCGCGTGACCGGCGCGCCGCCGCCCTCGCCGAAGGCCGCGTCGACCTCGCCGACATCGACGCCGCCGAGGCGAGCCGCATCGCCCTCGCCGCCCGCGACAAGGACGCCCCGGGCGCACTCGCGCACGGACCCGGCGCGCAGCTCACGCCCGCGAGGGCCCTGCGCTCCTGGGCGATCGCGCACGGCTCCGACGAGGAGGCCGCGGACACCGAGCAGCGCGCCCGCAAGAAGGCCCGCAAGGCCGTCGCCAAGTATGCCGAGCAGCAGACGGGCCTGCGCGGCTACGTGGTCCGCAAGTCCCTCGAACCCGCCTACACCCAGCTCGCCCTCAACGGCTCCGAAGGCCCCCTCGCCGACGACCGGGTGCGCCGCGCCGTCGCCCGCGCCCTGGACCGCGGCGAACTCGCGGAAACGGTTCTGAAGCCGCTGGGCCTGCCCGCAGAGCCCGTCGGCAGCCACCTCGCGCTCGCCGGACAGGAGGCGTACGCCGACAACAGCGGCGCACTCGGCGACCAGGACGCCGCCGAGGCCCGCGCCCTCCTCGCCGACGCGGGCTGGACGCCCACCGCCGTCACGGAGAAGGGGGCGAAGGAGGAGGACAAGGAGAGGGACAAGGAGAGGGGCGGTAAGGAAGAAGGGGAGGAGGCGGCGGGGGGCGAGGCCGGATCGAGGACCAGGTCGGAGTCCGGCTCCGGCTCGCGGTCCGAGTCCGAGTCCGGTTCCGAGTCCGAGTCCGGTTCCGAGTCCGAGTCCGGTTCCGAGTCCGGCTCCCGGTCCGAGTCTGGCTCCGGCTCCCGGTCCGACTCCGATTCCGACTCCGACTCCGGCTCCCGGTCCGAGTCCGGCTCCGAGTCCGATTCGGACTCCGGCTCCGAGTCGAACTCCGGCTCCGGCTCCGGTTCCGGCTCCGACGACGGCACCTACATCGTCGGCGAAGACGACAACAAGCCGGGCGGCACCGCCACCCCCGCGCTCTCCCCCGACCGCGCCGCCGCCTACCAGCAGTCCGTCCTGCTCCGGCAGGCCGACGCCCTCGGTGCCCGGCGCGAAGCCGACAAGGAGTACAAGAAGGACCCCGGCGGGAAGTCGAAGAAGGCGAGAGCGGAAGCCAGGGCCGACAAGCAGGCCGAGAAGCAGGCCCAGGGCGGAGCCCCGGGCGCCTACGCCCCCAAGGGAACCCTCGCCCCCAAGGGAACCTCCGCCCCGAAGGGCACCACCCCGAAGGGCGTGAAGCCCGCCGCCGGCCCCCTCGCCAAGGACGGCAAGCCGCTCACCCTCCGCTTCGTGCTGCCCTCCGGCGCGGGCTCGGAGCCGCTGCGCGGTGTCGCGGACCGCATCTCGCGGATGTTGCAGCGCATCGGGGTCCGTACGGAGATCTCCAAGGTCGCCGACGAGAGCTACTTCAAGGACCACGTCGCGTCCGGCCAGTACGACCTCGCGCTCTACTCCTGGCCCGCCTCCGCCTTCCCCGCCACCGACGCCCGCCCGATCTTCGCCAAGCCGGTCCCCGCGGCGGACGGCTCCCTGAACGTCGAGCAGAACTACACCCGCGTCGGCACCGATCATATCGATCAACTGTTCGAGCAGGCTCTGGGGGAGCTGGACGAGGACGAGAACCGGTCCCTGGTGAAGAAGGCCGACGCCCGGATCTGGGCTGCGGCCGGGTCCATTCCCCTCTACCAGCGGCCCCAGCTCGTCGCCGCCCGCCCGAACCTCGCCAACGTGGGTGCCTTCGGCTTCCAGACCCCCGTCTACCAGGACATCGGCTTCCTGAGGGCGAGCGCGAAGACGGGAGGGAGCCCGTCCGGCGACTGAGGGTGAGCCGGGCCCCGGCGAGGCACTTCCGGCGGGGCACCGTAGGATGGGGTAAGGCCGTGGCACGTCTGCCCGGCAGGGCACGCGTACGAAATGGACGTACGCGCCGCCGTCCAAGCCTCCCGGGAGAAGCGCACCTCGCATGCCCACGCGCCACGACATTCGTAACGTCGCCATCGTCGCCCACGTCGACCACGGCAAGACGACCATCGTCGACGCCATGCTCAAGCAGGCGGGCGCCTTCGCCGCGCACGCCGCCGAGTCGCTCGACGACCGCATGATGGACAGCAACGACCTGGAGCGTGAGAAGGGCATCACGATCCTGGCCAAGAACACCGCGGTCAAGTACCACCCGAAGGACGGTGGCGACCCGATCACGATCAACATCATCGACACCCCCGGCCACGCCGACTTCGGCGGCGAGGTCGAGCGCGGTCTGTCGATGGTGGACGCGGTCGTCCTCCTCGTAGACGCCTCCGAGGGTCCGCTGCCGCAGACCCGCTTCGTGCTGCGCAAGGCCCTGATGCAGCGCCTGCCCGTCATCCTGTGCATCAACAAGACGGACCGTCCCGACTCGCGCATCGACGAGGTCGTGAACGAGACGTACGACCTGTTCCTCGACCTGGACGCCGACGAGGACCAGATCGAGTTCCCGATCGTCTACGCCTGCGGCCGTGACGGCGTGGCCTCGCTGACCAAGCCGGAGGACGGCACGGTCCCCGCCGACTCCACCAACCTGGAGCCGTTCTTCACCACGCTCCTGGAGCACGTCCCCGCGCCCGAGTACGACGAGAGCGCCCCCCTCCAGGCCCACGTCACCAACCTGGACGCCGACAACTTCCTCGGTCGTATCGCGCTGCTCCGCGTCGAGCAGGGCGAGCTGCGCAAGGGCCAGACGGTCGCGTGGATCAAGCGGGACGGCACCATCGCCAACGTCCGCATCACCGAGCTGATGATGACCGAGGCGCTCACCCGCAAGCCCGCCGAGAAGGCGGGCCCCGGTGACATCTGCGCGGTCGCCGGCATCCCCGACATCATGATCGGCGAGACGCTCGCGGACCCGGAGAACCCGATCGCGCTGCCGCTGATCACGGTCGACGAGCCCGCGATCTCCATGACCATCGGTACGAACACCTCGCCGCTGGTCGGCCGCGGCGGCACCGGCAAGGGCGCGGACGCCAAGGCGGCCGTCAAGGACCGCAAGGTCACCGCCCGCCAGGTCAAGGACCGCCTCGACCGCGAGCTCATCGGCAACGTCTCGCTGCGTGTCCTGGAGACCGGACGCCCGGACGCCTGGGAGGTGCAGGGCCGTGGTGAGCTGGCGCTCGCCATCCTGGTCGAGCAGATGCGCCGCGAGGGCTTCGAGCTGACCATCGGCAAGCCCCAGGTGGTCACCCAGGAGATCGACGGCAAGACGCACGAGCCGGTCGAGCGCATGACCATCGACGTGCCCGAGGAGCACATGGGCGCCGTCACGCAGCTCATGGGCGTCCGCAAGGGCCGGATGGACAACATGTCCAACCACGGCTCGGGCTGGGTGCGCATGGAGTTCGTCGTCCCGTCCCGCGGCCTCATCGGCTTCCGCACGGAGTTCCTGACGAACACCCGCGGCACGGGCATCGCGCACTCCATCCACGAGGGCCACGAGCCCTGGTTCGGCACGTTGCAGACGCGCAACAACGGCTCCCTGGTCGCCGACCGCTCGGGCGCCGTCACGCCGTTCGCGATGATCAACCTCCAGGAGCGCGGTGTGCTGTTCACCGAGCCCGGCACCGAGGTGTACGAGGGCATGATCGTCGGCGAGAACTCGCGCGCCGACGACATGGACGTGAACATCACCAAGGAGAAGAAGCTCACCAACATGCGTGCGGCTTCCGCGGACAACACCGAGAACGTGGTGCCGCCGCGCAAGCTCTCCCTGGAGCAGTCCCTGGAGTTCTGCCGCGACGACGAGTGCGTCGAGGTGACCCCGGAGGCCGTCCGCATCCGCAAGGTCGTCCTTGACCAGAAGGAGCGCGGCCGCGCCGCGTCGCGCGCCAAGCACAACTGAGCCCGCGGCGCCGTCGGACGCCCGGGGCACCGGAAGGTGCCCTTGAGGGCACTGTCGGCGCCCAGCGGTACTCCTGCGGGCCCCTGAGGCCCCTGAGGCCGGATTCCCGCACTCTCCGGAGTGCGGGAATCCGGCCTCTCGTGTCGGTGGGGGCGCTACGGTGAGCTTCGGCCCATACGCACCGGGAGACATCAACGTCCTCGCGGCAACCGGTTTTCGCTGCCGATCTGTCCGGTATACGGACTCAACTGACCGTTAGATGTGTAACACGTCCGTTTCGCAACCATCTATCTAGGATCGGTTTGTCCGGATTTTGGAAGTTGTACGGGCCAGGTGTGATTGAACCGAGACCAAAAGGGTGTGGTCGGGCCGTACCTCATGGCTAATAGTTGACCGCGTATAGCTCGGGTCAATGGGTCACGCGCTGTGGGGAGCGCCGACTCACGAGCACACTGGGGTACTCGATCTTCGCCGTCAGGGGTGTCGGCACGGTCTCTCGTACCCCCTCTTGTAGTGAACAAGTGGACTCATGAGGAGGAACCCCATGCGTGGTGCCAAGAGCGCCAAGTGGGTCGCCATAGCCGGTGTTGTGGCGCTGACCGCTACTGCCTGCGGCGGCGGCGACGATGACAAGGGCAGCGGCAAGGTCGACCCCAAGGGGATCGTCAGCTACGCCAACGGTGAGCCGCAGAACCTGCTGCAGCCGTCCAACACCATGGAGGCGTACGGCAGCGTCGTCATCGACGCCCTCTTCACGGGGCTTGTCCACTACGACAAGCAGGGCAACATCACCTATGAGAACGCCGAGTCGGTCACGCCCGACAAGACGAACAAGGTGTGGACCGTCAAGCTGAAGCCGGGCTGGAAGTTCCACGACAACACGCCCGTCAACGCCAAGTCCTACGTCGACGCGTGGAACTGGGCCGCCGACCCGGCGAACGGCCAGCAGAACAGTGCCTGGTACCGCGACATCGTCGGCTACGACGACGTCCACCCGGAGAAGGGCAAGGCCAAGAAGAAGGCCATGTCCGGTCTGAAGGTCGTCGACGAGAACACCTTCACCATCACGCTGAAGAACGGCATCCCGTACTACCAGTACAAGCTGGTCTACAAGCCCTTCTTCCCGCTGCCCGCGGCCGCCCTGAAGGACCCGAAGAAGTACGGCGAGGCCCCGGTCGGCAACGGTCCCTACAAGTTCGCCAAGTGGGACCGCAAGAAGCTGATCTCGGTGCGCACCTGGCCCGGCTACAAGGGCGAGGACAAGCCGAAGAACGGCGGCATCGACTTCAAGGCGTACACCAAGGACACCGCGGCCTACGCCGACCTGAAGTCGGACAACGTCGACACGATGCCGATCGTGCCGAACAGCGAGCTCGCCAACTTCAAGAACGACTTCGGTGACCGCGCGATCGTCTCCGACTACTCGGCGCTGAACACGGTCAACTTCGCCTTCTACACGCCGCAGTGGAAGAAGACCGACATCAAGGTCCTCCAGGGCCTGTCGATGGCGATCGACCGCGACACCATCGCCAAGACGGTGTTCTACGGCACCCGTGAGTCCGCGACCGGCTGGGTCGCCAAGGGCGTCAAGGGCTACCAGGACGACGCCTGTGGCAAGTTCTGCAAGTTCGACCCGAAGGGCGCCAAGGACCTGATCAAGGCCGGCGGCGGTGTCCCGGGCAACAAGATCCAGATCCAGTACAACGCCGACCAGCCGCACAAGGACTGGGTCGTCGCGGTCTGCAACTCCATCACCAAGGCCACCGGAGTCAAGTGCACCGGCGACGCGGTGACGGACTTCGCGGCCGACACGGAGATCCGGGACCAGAAGAAGGTCAAGTCGATGTACCGCTCCGGCTGGGTGCTCGACTACCCGTTCAACGGCAACTTCCTCGCCGACCTCTACGGCACCGGCGTCGACGGCAACAAGGGCGGCTTCTCGGACAAGAAGTTCGACGAGCTGACCGCTGAGGCCGACAAGGCCAAGACCATCGACGAGTCCGCCGAGCTGTACCAGAAGGCCGAGAAGGAGCTGGTCAACAGCTTCCCGGGCATCCCGCTCTGGTACAACAAGACGCTCTCCGCCTACTCGAACAACGTGAAGAAGATCGAGTTCGACCAGGCGGGCGACCCGGTTCTGTCCGACGTCGAGGTCTTCGAGAAGTAGCAGTCGCCGGAGTTCCGCACCGCGAAGCGACGCCCGGCGATCCCGGGCGTCGCTTCCGGGCGGCTCCGCAATGGACGGAGGCACCACTATGGGGCGTTACGTCGCGAGGCGACTGCTCCAGATGATCCCGGTCTTCATCGGGACAACCCTGCTGATCTTCCTGATGGTGAACGCCCTCCCCGGTGACCCGGTCAAGGCGCTGTGGGGAGACAAGCCGCCGGACCCGGCACAGGTCGCGCAGATCAAGCACGACCGGGGTCTGGACCTGCCCCTCTGGGAGCAGTACCTGCACTACATGAAGGGTCTGTTCCAGGGCGACTTCGGCAAGACCATCGCCGGCAACCGGCCCATCCTGGACGAGATCACGCAGGCGTTCCCGGTGTCGATGCGGCTCGCCGCGATGGCGTGGACGTTCGAGCTGGTGGTCGGCATCACGCTGGGCGTGATCGCGGGCATCCGGCGTGGGCGGATCATCGACACCACCGTGACGATGTTCACCCTGCTCGTGATCTCCATCCCGATCTTCGTGTTCGGGCGTGGACTTCAGCTCGTCTTCGGTAATGAGCTGGGCTGGGTGAAACCCACGGTGCAGGACTCGGAGAACCTTGAGCAGTTGATTCTGCCGGCGCTCGTCCTGGGTCTGGTGGGCCTGGCCTACGTTGCGCGCCTGACCCGTACCTCCATCAAGGAGAACCGGTCAGCCGACTACATACGGACCGCGGTTGCCAAGGGCTTGCCGCGGCGGCGTATCGTCAGCAGACACCTGTTGCGCAACTCCCTGATCCCCGTGGTCACGTACCTCGGCACGGATATCGGTGCCCTGATGGGCGGTGCGGTGATCACCGAGGGCATCTTCAACGTGACCGGTGTGGGAAACCTGCTCTTCCAGGGCATCGCCCGGCGCGAGGGCGCGGTCATCGTCGGCGTCGTCACGGTCCTGGTGCTCGTGTACCTCCTCGCCAGCTTGCTCGTCGACCTGCTCTACGCGGTCCTGGACCCGAGGATCCGTTATGCCTGACCTTACGAAGACTCCGGCCGTGGACGAGCCGGAAGTGGTGCTCGCCGAGGCCCAAGCCGGCGGGAAGGTGCTCGACGGCGGCGAGGCGAATGGGGCTCGCAGCCTCTGGAGCGACGCATGGCGGGACTTGCGCCGCAGGCCACTGTTCATCATTTCCTCGGCGCTCATCCTCGTGGTCCTGCTCATGGCCGCCTTCCCCGGCCTGTTCACCAGCGCCGACCCCGCCAGCGGTGACCTGACGAAGCACTTCCTGGGTGAACCCAAGCTTGCCCACTTCTTCCAGGAGGACTGGTTCGGGTACGACCGGCAGGGACGCAGCATCTACGCACGCACGGTCTTCGGTGTTCGCAACTCCGTGATGGTCGGCGTCGGCGTGACCTTGCTCGTCACCCTGTTCGGCGGCCTCGTCGGCATGCTCGCGGGCTACTTCGGTGGCTTCTGGGACAGCCTCCTCTCCCGGATCACCGACGTGTTCTTCGGCATCCCCTTCCTGCTCGGTGCGATGGTGGTGCTCAACGCCTTCACCAACCGCAACGTGTGGGTGATCACTGGCGCGCTGGCCTTCCTCGGCTGGACACAGATCGCGAGGGTGATGCGCGGCGCGGTCATCACGACCAAGCACGCGGACTATGTGATGGCGGCCAAGGCGCTCGGCGCGGGCACCAAGCGGATTCTGTTCCGGCATGTCCTGCCGAACGCTGTTGCGCCTGTCATCGTGGTGGCGACCATCGCGCTCGGCACCTACATCGTGGCCGAGTCGACGCTGTCGTACCTCGGGCTCGGCTTCGGTGACGATGCCATTTCCTGGGGCGCGGACATCTCCGACGCCACGAACGACATCCGGAACAATCCACACACACTGATCTTCCCCGCCGGAATGCTCAGCCTCACCGTGCTGGCGTTCATCATGCTCGGCGACGCGGTACGCGAAGCCCTCGACCCGAAGCTGCGCTGAGGGAGGCGTACGTGACTACCATCGACAAGACTGCGGACGTTCCCGCTCCCCGCTCGGGCGGGAACTACAGCGGGCACCTGCTGGAAGTGAAGGACCTGCACGTCGAGTTCCACACGCGCGACGGTGTGGTCAAGGCGGTCAACGGAGTCAACTACAGCGTGGACGCGGGCGAGACGCTCGCCGTGCTCGGTGAGTCCGGCTCCGGCAAGTCCGTGACCGCGCAGGCCATCATGGGCATCCTCGACATGCCGCCGGGGAAAATCCCACAGGGCGAGATCGTCTTTCGGGGCCAGGACATGCTGAAGCAGTCCAACGAGGAGCGCCGGAAGATGCGCGGCAGCAAGATCGCGATGATCTTCCAGGACGCGCTGTCGTCCTTGAACCCGGTGCTCTCCGTCGGCTACCAACTCGGCGAGATGTTCCGGGTGCACCAGGGCATGAGCCGCAAGGATGCCAAGGCCCGGTCCATCGAGCTGATGGACCGAGTGAAGATCCCCGCGGCCAAGGAGCGCGTGAGCGACTATCCGCACCAGTTCTCGGGCGGTATGCGCCAGCGCATCATGATCGCGATGGCGCTCGCCCTGGAGCCCGACCTGATCATCGCCGACGAGCCGACCACGGCCCTCGACGTGACGGTCCAGGCCCAGGTCATGGATCTCCTCGCGGAGCTGCAGCGTGAGTACAACATGGGTCTGATTCTCATTACTCACGACCTCGGTGTGGTCGCAGATGTGGCGGACAAGATCGCCGTCATGTACGCGGGCCGGATCGTGGAGACGGCGCCGGTGCACGAGCTGTACAAGCGCCCGGCGCATCCGTACACGAGGGGCCTGCTCGACTCGATTCCGCGCCTGGATCAGAAGGGTCAGGAGCTGTATGCGATCAAGGGGCTGCCGCCCAACCTCTTGAAGGCCCCGTCGGGTTGTGCTTTCAACCCGCGCTGCCCGAAGGCGCAGGACATCTGCCGCACCGAGGTCCCGCCGCTCGTCCCCGTCACGGAGCGGGACGGCGCGGAGCTCGCGGGCCGCGGCAGCGCGTGCCACTTCTGGAAGGAGACGATCCATGGCTGAGGTCAGCAAGAACGACGGGCCGACGGACGCCACGCCGAACGTCTCCGAGGTGGAAACGGTCGACGCGGAGACGCCCGAGGAGGCGGTGGCCGCCATCGAGGCCCCCGCCGAGCGCGGCGAGCCGATCCTCCAGGTGCGCAACCTGGTGAAGCACTTCCCGCTCACCCAGGGCGTCATCGTCAAGCGCCAGATCGGCGCGGTGAAGGCGGTCGACGGGATCTCCTTCGACCTCTACCAGGGCGAGACGCTCGGCATCGTGGGCGAGTCGGGCTGCGGCAAGTCGACGGTGGCCAAGCTGCTCATGACCCTGGAGCAGGCGACGGCCGGCGAGGTCTTCTACAAGGGCCAGGACATCACCAAGCTGTCGGGGCGCGCGCTGAAGGCGGTGCGCCGCAACATCCAGATGGTGTTCCAGGACCCCTACACCTCGCTGAACCCCCGTATGACGGTCGGTGACATCATCGGGGAGCCCTTCGAGATCCACCCCGAGGTGGCCCCGAAGGGCGACCGGCGCCGCAAGGTCCAGGAGCTCCTGGACGTGGTGGGCCTGAACCCGGAGTACATCAACCGCTACCCGCACCAGTTCTCGGGCGGTCAGCGCCAGCGCATCGGCATCGCGCGCGGCCTGGCGCTCAACCCCGAGATCATCATCTGCGACGAGCCGGTCTCGGCTCTGGACGTGTCCGTCCAGGCCCAGGTCATCAACCTGATGGAGAAGCTCCAGGACGAGTTCAACCTGTCCTACCTCTTCATCGCGCACGACCTGTCGATCGTCCGGCACATCTCGGACCGCGTGGGCGTGATGTACCTCGGCAAGATGGCGGAGATCGGCTCCGACGAGCAGATCTACGACCACCCGACGCACCCGTACACGCAGGCGCTGCTCTCCGCGGTGCCGGTGCCGGACCCGGAGGCGCGCGAGGGCCGCGAGCGCATCATCCTCGCCGGCGACGTCCCGTCCCCGGCGAACCCGCCCTCCGGCTGCCGCTTCCGCACCCGCTGCTGGAAGGCGCAGGACAAGTGCGCCGAGGAGATTCCCCTGCTCGCGATCCCGGAACGCTTCGCGGGCAAGGACACTCCTGCCGCCCACGAGTCGGCGTGCCACTTTGCGGAGGAGAAGGACGTCGTGCACGCGGCGTGAGTAGGCGCAAGAGAGGGGCCCTGCCGAACATGTGAATTGGCGGGGCCCCTCTCGTATCCGCGAACTCCATGAGAGATTCGCGACCAATACCTACCGGTTGGGCTTCAGGTAGAAATAGAGCTTCACCTTCGGAGCGCACCACATCGGTTCGTTGGCGCGCTCGAGCTGCACGTGCAGCATAAAGTTGAGCGGCTTGTTCTTGGCGAATTTAACCGTCTTGTTGATCTTGTAGGTACGCCACACATCCCCCTTGGGGATCTGCCATCCCCAGGCCTTGCGCCACTTCTCGTGGTGGCTGCCGTCGTGCAGATAGGCCGAGCCGACGTGCAGCTTGCGCTCGTTGTAGTAGCGCACCTTCACCGACTTGACCCGGGCGGATGTACGAGTCACCTTGCCGAGGTCCCAGACCACCTTCTCCATCGTGACGGAGGTGGACTTGCAGTGCTGCTCCCCACGGCTGTTGACGCCGATGTTGGCTGAGTAGACCTTCTGGCCGCCGTTCTTGACCTTGGCGACCGAGACGGTCCCCGTCGGCATGCCCCGAGCAGCGGACGGCGCCATCACGGACGTCGACGTCTTGGCCTTCGCGCTGTTCTCGGCCCCGGTCGCGGGCCCAGCGGCGGTGAGAGCGCCAACCGCCAGAGCGGCGGTGACTGTCAGCGATGCGGTCTTTCGTATACGCACTTTACTCCTAGCCCCGTTCACCTGCAGTCGCTGGATGACTGCTTTGTGTGCTCAGGCTATGCATGGGCCGCACGCGAATCCAGTGACTTGAGGTAAAGTTGAGGCTACTCACTGTGTTCAATCGCCATCATGCGCCACGAATTCGGACCGGCGCGCTCGGCCCCCATTCCATCCGCCGATCGGGCCTCTGGCCTCGGGCCGTCGAGGCTGTCCGCCCGCTGTCGTGGTGCGGCGCCTCATGCGCCAACGGGGTTTCCCGTAGTGCATCCGGATGGCTACCCCCTCGTGTGGACCGGCAAAATATGCGTTTTGTCTCGCTCCTCGGAAGTATTTACGGTACTGCGCGCGGCCGGCGCGCCCAGCGATCGAGGAGGCGAGCCATGCGTGGAGCCACGCAGGCCAAGTGGGCCGCATGTGCGGTGGTCGTCGTGCTCACGGCGACGGCCTGTGGGGGCGGGGGCGGCGGTGGTGACGGCTCCGGGGTCGTCGGGTCGTCCTGGGGGGATCCGCAGAACCCGCTGGAACCGGCGAACACCAACGAGGTCCAGGGCGGCAAGGTCCTCGACATGATCTTCCGCGGACTCAAGCGGTACGACCCGAAGACCGGTGAGGCCAAGGACATGGTCGCCGAGTCCATCGACACCGAGGACTCGCAGAACTTCACCGTGAAGATCAAGGACGGGTGGAAGTTCAGCGACGGCGAGTCGGTCACCGCCAAGTCCTTCGTGGACGCCTGGAACTACGGCGCGCATCTGAAGAACAACCAGAAGAACGCCTACTTCTTCGGGTACATCGAGGGGTACGACAAGGTGCACCCCGAGAAGGGGGACGCCACTGCCGACACCCTGTCGGGGCTGAAGGTCAAGGACGAGCGGACCTTCACCGTGAAGCTCACGCAGAAGTTCTCCACCTGGCCCGACACCCTCGGCTACCCGGCCTTCGCCCCGCTGCCCAAGGCCTTCTTCGACAAGCACGACGCCTGGCTCTCCAAGCCGGTCGGCAACGGGCCGTACACCGTGAAGTCGTACCAGAAGGGCTCCAAGATGGAGCTCAGGAAGTGGGACGGCTACCAGGGGGACGACAAGGCGGAGAACGGCGGCGTCGACCTGAAGGTCTACACCGACAACAACACCGCCTACACCGACCTCATGGCGGGCAATCTCGACCTGGTCGACGACGTACCCGCCTCGCAGCTCAAGAACGCGAAGAGCGACCTGGGGGACCGCTACATCAACACCCCCGCCGGAATCATCCAGACCCTCGCCTTCCCCTTCTACGGGGACAAGTGGACGAAGCCGGGCGTGGAGAAGGTCCGCCAGGGGCTCTCGCGGGCGATCAACCGCGAACAGATCACCGAAACGATCTTCCAGAAGACCCGTACGCCCGCCAAGGACTGGACCTCGCCGGTGCTCGGCAAGGACGGCGGCTACAGCGACGACGCCTGCGGCGACTGGTGCGAGTACGACGCAGCCGAGGCCAAGAAGCTGGTCGAGGAGGGCGGCGGCATCCCCGGCGGCACCCTGAAGATCTCGTACAACGCCGACACGGGCTCCCACAAGGAGTGGGTGGACGCCGTCTGCAACTCCATCAACAAGGCCCTCGGCAACGACCGCTCCTGCGTCGGCAACCCCGTCGGCACCTTCGCCGACTTCCGCAGCCAGGCGTCCCAGCAGAAGCTCGACGGGGCCTGGCGCGCCGGCTGGCAGATGGACTACCCGCTGATCCAGAACTTCCTGGAGCCCAACTACTTCACGGACGCCTCGTCCAACGACGGCAAGTTCTCCGACAAGGGCTTCGACAAGCTCATCAACGAGGCCAACGGCGAGACGGACACCGCCAAGGCCGTCACCAAGTTCCAGGACGCCGAGAAGATCCTCGCCCAGAAGATGCCGGCCATCCCCCTCTGGTACCAGAACGGCAGCGCCGGCTACTCCGACCGCGTCTCCGACGTCGCGCTGAACCAGTTCAGCGTGCCCGTCTACGAAAAGATCAAGGTCAACTGACCCAGGCCACCCAGCCACGCATCGGAGCGAGCCCATGGGTCGATATGTGATCCGGCGTCTGCTGCAGATGATCCCGGTGTTCATCGGCGCCACGCTGCTGATCTTCCTGATGGTCAATGTGATGGGCGACCCCGTCGCGGGGCTGTGCGGGGACCGCAAGTGCGACCCCGCGACGGCCGCCCAGCTCAAGAAGGAGTTCGGCCTCGACAAGCCCGTGTGGCAGCAGTACGCGACCTACATGGGCAACGTGTTCACCGGTGACTTCGGCACCGCCTTCAACGGCCAGAAGGTCACCGAGCTGATGTCCACGGCGTTCCCCGTGACCATCCGCCTCACCCTCGTCGCCGTCGTCTTCGAGATCGTCATCGGCATCACCCTCGGCGTCCTCACCGGCCTGCGGCGCGGCAGGCCCGTCGACACCCTGGTGCTGATCCTGACCCTCGTGGTCATCTCCGTACCGACGTTCGTGACCGGTCTGCTCCTCCAGCTGCTGCTCGGCGTCCAGTGGTCGGTCATCAAGCCGTCGGTGTCCTCGGAGGCCACCGTCGACGAGCTGATCGTGCCGGGGCTCGTGCTCGCCTCCGTCTCGCTCGCCTACGTCACCCGGCTCACCCGGACCTCCATCGCGGAGAACCGGCGCGCCGACTACGTCCGCACCGCCGTGGCCAAGGGCCTGCCGAGACGGCGTGTCATCACCCGGCACCTGCTGCGGAATTCACTCATTCCGGTGATCACGTTCATCGGCACGGACGTCGGCGCGCTGATGGGCGGCGCCATCGTCACCGAGCGGATCTTCAACATCCACGGCGTCGGCTTCCAGCTCTACCAGGGGATCCTGCGGCAGAGCACCCAGACCGTGGTCGGGTTCGTGACGGTGCTCGTCCTCGTCTTCCTGGTGGCGAATCTGATCGTCGACCTGCTGTACGCCGTACTCGACCCGAGGATCCGCTATGCCTGAACCCCACGAGCCCGCCGAGGGGGCCATCGCCGGCACCGGCGCGGGCGGCGCGATGGACCTCGCCGCGAGCGAGGCGACGACCCTGTCCCCGGACGGGACCGGGGCGGCGGGGCCCGGCGGCGGACCCGGCACCCCGGCCCGCAGCCTGTGGTCCGACGCCTGGCGCGACCTGCGTCGCAACCCGGTGTTCATCATCTCGGGCCTGATCATCCTGTTCCTGGTCTTCATCTCGCTGTGGCCCTCGGCGATCGCCTCCGGCGACCCGCTGGACTGCGACCTCGCCAACGCCCAGAAGGGCTCGTCGCCAGGCCACCCCTTCGGCTACAACGGGCAGGGCTGCGACGTCTACACCAGGACCGTGTACGGGGCCCGCGCCTCCGTCACCGTCGGGGTGTGCGCCACCCTCGGCGTCGCGGTCCTCGGCAGTGTCCTCGGCGGGCTCGCCGGGTTCTTCGGCGGGGCGTGGGACGCGATCCTCTCCCGCATCACCGACATCTTCTTCGCCATCCCCGTCGTCCTCGGCGGCCTGGTGCTGCTCTCCGTCGTCACCAGCAACACCGTCTGGCCGGTGATCGGCTTCATGGTCCTCCTCGGCTGGCCGCAGATCTCCCGCATCGCCCGCGGCTCCGTCATCACCGCCAAACAGAACGACTACGTCCAGGCCGCCCGCGCCCTCGGCGCCTCCAACCCGCGGATGCTGCTCCGCCACATCGCCCCCAACGCCGTCGCCCCGGTCATCGTCGTCGCGACCATCGCGCTCGGTACGTACATCGCCCTCGAAGCGACCCTGTCCTACCTCGGCGTCGGCCTGAAGCCGCCCACGGTGAGCTGGGGCATCGACATCTCCGCCGCGTCCCAGTACATCCGCAACGCGCCGCACATGCTGCTCTGGCCCGCGGGCGCCCTCGCGATCACCGTGCTCGCGTTCATCATGCTCGGCGACGCGGTGCGCGACGCCCTCGACCCCAAGCTGAGGTAGGCGCCATGGCCACACCCGCATCCACGGCAGCCGCGGCGGCCGGGCCCGCCCCCGCGTCCGCGCTGCTCGACGTGCGCGATCTGCACGTGGAGTTCCGGACCCGCGACGGCGTCGCCAAGGCCGTCAACGGCGTCGACTACGCGGTGGCGGCGGGGGAGACGCTCGCCGTGCTCGGCGAGTCGGGCTCCGGCAAGTCCGTCACCGCCCAGGCGATCATGGGCATCCTCGACGTACCGCCGGGACGCGTCACCTCCGGCGAGATCCTCTTCCGGGGCCGGGACCTGTTGCAGCTCAAGGAGGAGGAGCGGCGCAGGATCCGCGGCGCCGAGATGGCCATGATCTTCCAGGACGCCCTGTCGTCCCTGAACCCCGTGCTCAGCGTCGGCGACCAGCTCGGCGAAATGTTCGTCGTGCACCGCGGCATGTCCCGCAAGGACGCCCGCGCCAAGGCCGTAGAGCTGATGGACCGGGTCCGCATCCCGGCCGCCAAGGAGCGCGTCACCCAGTACCCGCACCAGTTCTCCGGCGGCATGCGCCAGCGCATCATGATCGCCATGGCGATGGCGCTCGAACCGTCCCTGATCATCGCCGACGAACCCACCACGGCCCTGGACGTGACGGTCCAGGCCCAGGTCATGGACCTGCTCGCGGAGTTGCAGCGCGAGCTGAACATGGGCCTGATCCTGATCACCCACGACCTGGGGGTGGTCGCGGACGTCGCCGACAAGATCGCGGTGATGTACGCGGGCCGGATCGTCGAGACCGCGCCGGTGCACGAGATCTACCGGGCGCCCGCCCACCCGTACACCAAGGGCCTGCTCGAATCCATCCCGCGCCTCGACCAGAAGGGCCAGGACCTCTTCGCCATCAAGGGCCTGCCGCCCAACCTCATGAACATCCCGCCCGGCTGCGCCTTCAACCCGCGCTGCCCGATGGCCCAGGACGTGTGCCGCACCGACGTCCCGCCGCTGTACCGGGTCACGTACGAGGGACTCGCGGCCGAGCGCCGCAGCGCCTGCCACTTCTGGAAGGAGACCCTCCGTGGCTGAGCCCGCCGCCGGGCCCGTACCGGCGCCCGTCACCGAGCCCGTCCTGGAAGCACGGGGGCTCGTGAAGCACTATCCGCTCACCCAGGGGATCGTGATCAAGCGGCAGGTCGGCGCGGTGAAGGCCGTCGACGGCGTGGACTTCGCCCTCGGCCGCGGCGAGACGCTCGGCATCGTCGGCGAGTCGGGCTGCGGGAAGTCCACGGTCGCCAAGATGCTCGTCAACCTGGAGCGGCCGACCGCCGGGGAGATCCGCTACAAGGGCGAGGACATCACCAAGCTGTCGGGGCGCGCCCTGAAGGCGGTGCGCCGCAACATCCAGATGGTGTTCCAGGACCCCTACACCTCACTGAACCCGCGCATGACGGTCGGCGACATCATCGGGGAGCCGTACGAGATCCATCCCGAGGTGGCGCCGAAGGGGTCGCGGCGCGCGCGGGTGCGGGAACTCCTCGACGTCGTGGGCCTCAACCCCGAGTACATCAACCGCTACCCCCACCAGTTCTCCGGCGGTCAGCGGCAGCGCATCGGCATCGCGCGCGGCCTCGCGCTGCGGCCCGAGGTCATCGTCGCCGACGAGCCCGTCTCCGCGCTCGACGTGTCCGTGCAGGCGCAGGTCGTGAACCTCCTGGAGAAGCTGCAGAGCGAATTCGACCTCTCGTACGTGTTCATCGCGCACGACCTGTCGATCGTGCGGCACATCTCCGACCGGGTCGGGGTCATGTACCTCGGGCGGATCGTCGAGACCGGCACGGACGCGGAGATCTACGAGCATCCGACGCATCCCTACACGCAGGCGCTGCTCTCCGCCGTGCCCGTGCCGGATCCGCTGGCGCGGGAGCACCGCGAACGGATCATTCTCAGCGGGGACGTGCCCTCGCCCGCGAACCCGCCCTCCGGGTGCCGGTTCCGCACGCGGTGCTGGAAGGCGCGGGAGCGGTGCGCTCTGGAGGTGCCGTTGCTTGCCGTTCCGGCGGAGTTCCGGGGGGTGAGCGGGCCTGCGGCGCATGATTCGGCGTGCCACTTCGCGGAGGAGAAGCAGGTGGTGCCGTGAGCCTCCACGGGGCGCCCCAGGCCCGCCCCTTCGCCGAACCTGGGGCTCCGCCCCAGACCCCGCTCCTCAAACGCCGGAGGGGCTGAAACTTACCGGCACGTATTCAGCCCCGTCCGGCGTTTGAGGACGAGGCGCGGAGCGCCGATACGGGGTCCGGGGCGGAGCTCTAAGCCAGCCCCAGCGACCGCTTCAGGAAGTCGACCTGGAGGAGTAGCAGGTTCTCGGCCACCTGTTCCTGCGGGGTCATGTGGGTGACCCCGGTGAGGGGGAGGACCTCGTGCGGGCGGCCGGCGGCGAGGAGGGCGGAGGACAGGCGGAGCGCGTGGGCGACGACCACGTTGTCGTCGGCGAGCCCGTGGACGATCATCATGGGCCGGTGCGGCTCCCCGGGGTCGACGAGCCCGTCGTCACAGACGAGGGAGTTGCTGCGGTACACGTCGGGGGAGGTGCGGGGATCGCCCAGGTACCGCTCCTGGTAGTGGGTGTCGTAGAGGCGGAGATCGGTGACGGGCGCCCCGACCACCGCGGCGTGGAAGACGTCGGGCCGGCGCAGCACGGCCATGCCGGAGAGATAGCCGCCGAAGGACCAGCCGCGCATCGCGACCCGGCCCAGGTCGAGCGGAAACCGCTCGGCGAGCGCGTGCAGGGCCTCGACCTGGTCGTCGAGCGTGCGCGTCAGGTCGCCCTTGACCGCCTTCTCCCAGGCGGGCGACCGCCCCGGCGTCCCGCGCCCGTCGGCGACGACGACGGCGAAACCCTGGTCGGCGAACCACTGCGAGGTGAGGTGGGCGTTGTGGGACTTCGTCACGCGCTGGCCGTGCGGACCGCCGTACGGATCCATGAGTACGGGAAGTGGTCCCGAAGCCTCCGGGTCGTACCCCGTGGGGAGCAGCACGGCGCACGGAATCCGCCGTGCGCCCCCTTCGGTGAGTGTCACGCGCGGGGTGAGCCCCGGCCGCTGGGCGTGTGAGGCGACGGTCGCCACCTGCTTGCCGTCGCGGAGCACGGACACGCGTGTGCCCGGCTGGTCGAGAGTGGCCGAAACCAATACGGTGACGTCGCCCGCGCGCACCGCCGAGTGCACCCCGGGCTCCTGGGAGACGCGTTCGACGCCCAGCTCGTTGACCCGGTAGACATGCACCTCGCCGACCTCGGGATCGGCGGCAGCCTCGCCCGCGGACGCCGAGATCAGCGCGGAGTCCTCGGTCACGTCGAGCACCGCGCGCAGATGCAGCTGAGGTCCGGTGAGCGGCCTGTCGCCCCAGGCGAGGACCCGGGCGCCGCCCTCGTCCGCGATCCGGACCATCCGTCCGCTCGGCGACCAGCAGGGCACACCGGGGTGCAGTTCCAGCCAGTCGTCGTCCTCGTCGGCGTGCACCATCCGCGTCGAGCCGTTGTCGGCGTCCACCGCGAGGTACAGCGCGCTGCGCTGGTCCCTGGCCTGCACCAGGAGCAGCGGAGCCCCGCTCGACGACCAGTGCACCCGCGCCAGATACGGGTACCGGGCCCGGTCCCACACGACCTCCGTGCGCACCCCGTCCAGGCCCACCACGAACAGCCGCACGTCCGCGTTGTCGGTGCCCGCCGCCGGATAGGCCACCGGTACGGGGTCCCGGTCCGGATGCGCGGGATCCGCGATCCACCAGCGCTGTACGGGGGCGTCGTCGACCCGCGCGACCAGCAGACGGTCGGACTCGGGCGACCACCAGAACCCCCGGGAGCGGCCCATCTCCTCGGCCGCGACGAACTCCGCGAGGCCGTAGGTCACCGTGTCCGCCTCCACCGCGTCCGGTGCCGCGAGCGCCCGGTCGTCCCCGCCGTCGGCCCCCATGACGCGCAGGGCGCCCCGGGACACGTACGCGATGTGGCGGCCGTCGGGAGAGGGGCGCGGATCTATCACGGGGGCGGGCGCGGGCAGCTCGCGCGCCGTGCCCGCGCGCAGTTCCGCAGCGAACAGCTTGCCGGACAGGGCGAAGGCCGCCAGCTCCACGGCCGCGTCGGTGGCGTAGCCGACGATGCCCGAGCCGCTCTCGCGGCTGCGCTCGCGCCGTGCCCGCTCCGCCGCCGAGAGCCGCTCGGCCGCGCCGCCGAGGAGCGACTGCGGGTCGGCGGCCACACGTTCGACCGCACCTCCGTCCGTGAGGTCGAGGACCCACAGCTTGCCGGTCCTCTCGGTGCCGGAGGCCGAGCGGACGAAGACGACTCGGGAGCCGTCGGGAGCCACGGTGAAGGCGCGCGGCGCGCCCAGGGAGAAGCGCTGTGTCCGCGCGTGCTGGCGCGGGAAGGAAAGCCGCTGGGCGGGACCTTCGGGGGGCCCGTCGGTTGCGGGGGTCTCGGTGGTCATTCTCCGAGCCTATGGCTCATGCGCCCCTTGTGCTGCGGTGCTCCGACTCATGTGGCTCGACACATAGTTATGATCCGTAGCACTTGGTGGGTATGACCTTGCTGGCACGGCGAGTTGGGTCCCGTCGGCCGGACGCAGGGGGGGCGGCTTCGGGGCGGCTCGGGGGCGCTTGGTCGGAATGTTGTCGGGTCATGGGAATGGGAGGTGAACCGCGTGGCAGTCTCGGTATCGGTGGTGCTGCTGCTGGCGATCATCGTGGTCATGATGGTGCGGAAACAGGGGCTCAAGACGATCCACGCGATCGTGTGCGCGCTGCTCGGTTTCTATCTCGCCAGCTCGTCGCTCGCGCCGACCATCGACGAACTGTCGACGAACCTCGCGGGGGTCATCGAGGACATCAACTTCTGACGGCACCGAGGAGCCGCCGGGGAGCGGCTGGGGAGGCACGGGGGGCGCACGCGGTACGGGGCGCGGCCTGGCGGGACGTGCGCGCCGGGCTCGTAGGCTGTTCCCATGACGGAACAGCCCGCCCGGCGCCTGCTGCTCGTGCACGCGCACCCCGACGACGAGTCGATCAACAATGGCGCCACCATGGCCAGGTACGCGGCCGAGGGCGCCCGAGTCACGGTGGTGACCTGCACGCTCGGCGAGGAGGGCGAGGTCATCCCGCCCGCCCTCGCACGGCTGACCGCCGATCGCGAGGACGCGCTCGGCCCGTACCGCATCGGTGAGCTCGGCGCCGCGATGAAGGAGCTGGGCGTCGCCGACCACCGGTTCCTCGGCGGTCCCGGCCGCTACCGCGACTCCGGGATGATGGGCACCGAGCAGAACCACAGGCTCGGAGCCTTCTGGTCCGCCGACCTCGACGAGGCGGCGGGCCATCTCGTGGCCGTCCTGCGCGAGGTGCGCCCCCAGGTCCTCGTCACCTACGACCCGGACGGCGGCTACGGCCACCCCGACCACATCCAGGCCCACCGGGTCGCCATGCGCGCCGTGGAGCTCGCGGCGGACCCGGGCTTCCGCACCGACCTGGGCGAGGCGCACGCCGTCGCGAAGGTCTACTGGAACCGCGCGCCCCGCTCGGTGGTCGAGGAGGGCTTCCGCCGGCTCGCGAGGACGCTGCCGGACACGCCGTTCACGACCGCCGCCGCGGTGACCGACGTACCGGGCCTGACCGACGACGAACGCGTCACGACGGAGATCGACGGACGGGCGTACGGTGCGGCCAAGGCAGCGGCGATGCGGGCCCACGCGACCCAGATCGAGGTCCACGAGCCGCTGTTCGTGCTGTCCAACGGCCTGGCGCAGCCGATTTTCGACGTGGAGTACTACGAACTGGTGAGAGGTGGGGCGGGCACGGTGGACGGCGGGCGCGAGAGAGATCTGTTCGCGGGGCTCGACGAGGGGCTGAAGCCCGCGGGTATCGAGACGGAGGGCGTGAAGTGAGCGCGCGGTCCAAGGCGTCCTCGTCCTCCTCGCCGAACTCGTCCGGCTCGTCCGGCTCGTCGGGCTCGTCGAACTCTTCGAGCTCGTCGAATGTGCGGAAGGCGGCACAGGCGAAGGGATCTTCTCGGCCAAACCGCGACGCGTCCGGGGGAACGCCCGCTAAAACATCCGGAAAGTCCGCAAAAGGGGGAAGTGGCGCGACCGTTTCCTCCGGCGGCGCCCGCCCGTCCGCGGGTGCCGGAAGCTTCCTCGCGCAGCCGCTGAACGCCGGCCGCCTCGCCGCCTACGCCGGTCTCCTCGTGCTCGGCGCGATCGTCGGGGTGGCGGGTGCGCTCGTCCAACAGGCCTGGGCGCCGGGCGGATTGCTGCTCGCGCTCGCCGGTTCCGCCGGTGCCTTCTACGGTGGTTCGCGCGCCACCGGCACCCGCGGCGGAGCCGTGGCGCCCGCCGCGGGCTGGCTCGTCGCCGTGATGTTCCTGACCGCGACGCGCCCGGAGGGCGACTTCGTGTTCGGCGCCGGCCTCGGCTCGTACGTCTTCCTGCTGGGCGGTATGGGCGTCGCTGTGATGTGTGCCACCCTCGGGCAGTCACCGCAACCGGGCGCTTCCGACGCCCGACTTGGCAAGTGACGTACCACTTGAGCCCGTGTCCCGCACGGGTTTGACGCCGGTCACGGGAAGACCGTGGGCGGCGGCCAGTATGGTGGTGCGCGCCGCCGAGCCGCCCGAGTGGTCGAGACGGGCGGTGGAGCCAACCAGGAGAACCTGCCTTGAGTCGTGAAACTGACAGTTCGTCCTCCGGTCCCCAGGGGCGCGCGGGAGCCGCGTACCCCTCGGGGACGCCGCCGTACGGCTCGCCCGCGCAGGGCGGCACGCCCGGGGGCGGCCCGGATGGCGCCGGCCCCGGTGTCGGCGGCGAGCGGTCCGGCGAACCCAAGACCGAGACCACGCTGACGACCCGCATTCGGATCAACATCCCCGGGTCGCGGCCCATCCCGCCCGTCGTCATGCGCACGCCGGTCGGTGACTCCGACGGCGGCAGAGACGCCGACGACCGGCGCGCGGACGGTCCCGGGCACGCGGGTCCGAGCAACCCCATCGGCGGCCCGACCGGCTCCGGCAGCTCGGGCACCTCCGGTCTCTCCGGACCTTCGGCCCCCGGCGGCTCAGCCGCCGCGCCCAGGCCCTCCGCCCCGGCGGCCGCGTCGTCGGCCTCCGGGTCCGCCGCGTCCCCGCAGGGTTCGGCGGGCGACGACGGCGACGAGAAGACCAGCGACTGGTTCGCGCCGCGCAGGGGCTCCGCGCCCAAGGGCGGGGGCACCCCGTCCGGCAGCGGGGGCGACACCGGCGGGTACGACGTGTCGGGTGCCGTCGCCGCCGGTCCGCTCGGCACCGGCGGGCCGCACGGCGGGGAGCCGCAGCGCGGTGACCTGCCGTACTTCTCCGGGGGCGAGGGCGAGTACGGCGCCACCGGACCCGCCGGGCCCACCGGAGGCCCGGTGACCGGCGACGGTCCCCTGCTGCCGCCCGGAACGCCGGGCGGACCCCGGTCCCAGGGCGGTCAGGGCGGATACCCCGACGGTTCCGACGGCTACGGGAACGGCTCCGGGGCCTATCCCGGTGAGGCGGACCCGCTGGGCGGTGCCGGTGGGCCTGGAGCCGCCGGCGGGCCTGGCGGCCCCGGCGCGGCTGGAGGTCCCGGTGGGCCTGTTGGGCCTGGTGGTCCCGGTGGGCCTGGTGGACCCGGGCGGCTGAGCGACGACACCGCCATCCTGACCCCGCAGAACCCGCCGCCCGGCTCCGGCGGGGTGCGCCCGCCCGTGCCCGGCGGTCCCGGCGCGGGCGGACCCGGTGGCCCTGGTGGACCCGGCGGCCCTGGTGGCCCTGGTGGAAACGTCTCCGGCGACACGCTGAACAGCGGCATCCCGGTGGTCCCGCCCGCACAGAACTCCCCGTTCGCGCCGGGTGGGCACCTGGACGAGCCGGGCCCGCACACGCCGCCCAAGCTGCCCGAGCCGGTGCAGCCGAACGTGCCGACGGCGTCCGCGCCCAAAAAGAAGAAGAAGGGCCGCAACAAGCTGGTCCTGCTCGTCGGTGTGGTCGTCGTCGGCGGCTGCGGCGCGTACGGCGCGGGCCTGTTGATGAACCACGCCGACGTGCCGAAGGGCACCACCGTCCTCGGCGTCGACATCGGCGGCGGCACCCGCGACGAGGCCGTGAAGAAGCTCGACGCGGCCCTCGGCGAGCGCGTGAACAAGCCGCTGAAGCTGACGGTGGGCGGCGACGAGGTCACCCTGAAGCCGGACCAGGCGGGCCTCACCCTGGACAGCCAGGCCACCGTGCGCGCCGCCGCGGGCAGCGACTACAACCCGGTCTCGGTGATCGGTTCCCTCTTCGGCGGCGAGCGCGTCGTCGAGCCCGAGATGCCCGTGGACGAGGAGAAGCTCGCGGCGGCCCTGGAGCGCGCCGCGGGCGGCTCGGGCACGGCCAAGGAGGGCACGGTCAAGTTCGTGCCCGGCAAGGCCGTCCCCGTCTACGGCAAGGCGGGCAAGGGCATCGACGCCGACCAGGCGGCGACGGCGATCGCCGAGGCGTACGAGAAGCAGGTCGAGACGGGCAGCGCGGGCACGATCGCGGTACCGGTCACGGACCGCAGGCCGACCGTGTCCGACGCCGAGGTCGACGACTTCATGAAGCGCTTCGCGAAGCCCGCGATGTCGGCGAACGTCACCGTCAAGGCGGGGGCCGCGTCGATTCCGTTCGGCCCGTCGAGGTCGCTGCCGAAGGTGCTCGGCGTGAAGGTGGTCAGCGGCGGCAAGCTGTCGCAGACGTACGACCTCGTCGAGCTCAAGAAGCTCTACGGCAACATCTTCGACGGCGTGCTCATCGAGCGCGCCAACGGCAAGAAGACCCCCGTGCAGCCCACGGACGTCGCCCTCGCCATGGGCAAGGCGTTGCAGGGCAGGACGCCCGCGGAGCGGGTGGGCGTGATCGAGACGAACCCGAGCTAGACGAAGCAGAGCGGGACCGCGCCGGAACGCGGGGCGGGCGGGACACCTTCCGGTGTCCCGCCCGCCCTCTTCGTCCCCGGCTACTCGCCCCCGGCCGCCGGACGGTAGGTGCACACGTGCACCCCGTTGTCGCTCACGACCGTCGAGACCAGTTCCAGGGGGCGCTGCACGGCGTCGTCCGGGAAGATCGACTTTCCGCCGCCGAGCAGCACCGGCATGAGCATCAGACGCAGTTCGTCCACCAGGCCCGCGCCCAGGAGCGCGCGCACCAGGGTCGGGCTGCCCATGACCAGCAGGTTGCCGCCCTCGGCCGCCCGCAGCTCCCGGATCTCGCCGAGGGCCTCGCCGCCGCCGATGAGCGTGGTGTTGTTCCAGGTCAGATCGGACTCGCCGAGTGTCGACGACACCACGTACTTCTTGAGCGAGTTCATCCGGTCGGCGAACGGGTCCCCGGCGCGCTCCGGCCAGGCCCCGGCCATCGTCCGCCAGGTGCGGCGGCCGAACAGCAGCCCGTCGGCCGCCGCCACCGCGTCGTCGAACGCGCCGCCGACCACCTCCGGGTCGAAGTACGGGTGCGACCAGCCGCCGTGCGCGAAGCCGCCGTCGGTGTCCTCCTCCGGGCCGCCCGGCGCCTGCACGACACCGTCCAGGCTGGTGAATTCACTGACCACGATGCGCATGGGACTCGCCTCTCCATCGGTTCCGCCGTAAGTGCCGACCATCAGACCGGAGCGGCGCCGGAAAGTCATCGCCATGGCGGGCGTCATCTCCCGCGCATGACATCCGTCATCCAGGTCCGGCTACGGACGACACTGCCGCGCGCCGCCCTGACCAGCAACGATGGTGCACATGACGACGACAGTGAACACGGTGGGCGCAGCCGCGGGGCCCGCGGCGGGGAGCACCGGGAGCGCAGGGAGCACCGGTCGCGCAGGGAGCGCCAATCGCGCGGGCAGCGCCGGGAGCGCCGTGAGCTTTCAGCAGGTGACCAAGGCGTACGGAGAGGTGCTGGCCGTCGACGGTCTGACCCTGGATCTGCACCCCGGCGAGACCGTCGCGCTGCTCGGGCCGAACGGTGCGGGCAAGTCCTCCACGCTCGACCTGCTGCTCGGGCTGCGCCGTCCGGACAGCGGCACGGTGCGCGTGTTCGGTACCACCCCGCGCGACGCCATCGCCGCCGGGCGGGTCGGGGCGATGCTGCAGAGCGGCGGCCTCATGGGCGAGGTGACCGTGCGCGAACTGGTGCGCCTGGCCTGCGAACTGCACCCGCGCCCGTACCGGGTGAGCGACGTCCTGGCCGCCGCGGACATCACCCGGATCGCCGACCGCAAGGTCGACAAGCTCTCCGGCGGCCAGGAGCAGCGAGTGCGGTTCGCCCTCGCGACGGCCGGGGCGAGCGACCTGATCGTCCTGGACGAGCCGACGACCGGCATGGACGTCACGGCGCGGCAGGCGTTCTGGGCGACCATGCGGGACCAGGCGGACCGGGGCCGGGCGGTCCTGTTCGCCACGCACTACCTCGAAGAGGCCGACGCCGTCGCGGACCGCGTCCTGGTGCTGCACCGGGGCCGCCTCCTCGCGGACGGCACGGCAGCCGAGATCAAGGCGAGGGCGGGCGCCCGCAAGGTCGCCTTCGACCTGCTCGACGCGGACGCGGGGAGCGCGTCCCGCCACTCGCCCGAACAGCGCCTGCGGGAGCTGCCGTTCCTGACGGAGCTGACCGTGTCCCGCGGCGGTGCCGGGGCGGGCCCGGGGCACACGGTGCGGCTCCAGTCGACGGACGCGGACGCCACGGTGCACGCGCTGTACGGCCTCGGGCTCCATCCGCGCAACCTGGAGGTCGCGGGCCTCGGCCTGGAGCAGGCCTTCGTCGCGATCACCGCGGCGGAGGAGGCACGGACGGCATGAGCGGCGACCCCGTACTCGTCTCAGCACGCGTACCCGTGTCCGTACTGGCACGCGTACCTGTACCCGTATCCGTACCTGTACTAGCACCGGCAAGGAGAAGCGCGTGACCACGCACAAGGGGATGGGGGCCCTCGTACGCCTGGAGGTGCGGCGGGCCCTGCGCAACAAGAAGTTCCTGTTCTTCTCGGTGATCTACCCGGGGCTGCTCTTCCTGATCGTCGCCGGTGGCGCGGACACCACGACCGAGGTCGGCGACAGCGGGCTGGGCCTGCCCGCGTTCATGATGGTCTCGATGGCGTCGTTCGGTGCGCTCACCGCCGTCCTGGTGGGCAACAGCGAACGCATCGCCAAGGAGCGCGAGAGCGGCTGGGTGCGCCAGCTGAGGCTGACGAGCCTGCCGGGCCGCGGCTACGTCCTCGCGAAGACGGCGAGCGCGGCCGTGGTCAGCCTGCCGTCGATCGTCGTGGTGTTCGTGACCGGCGCCGTCGTCAAGGACGTCCGCCTCGACGCCTGGCAGTGGCTTGCCCTGATGGCCGCCATCTGGGCGGGCAGCCTGTGCTTCGCCGCCCTGGGCGTGGCCATCGGCTACTGCGTCACGGGTGACGCGGTGCGACCGGTCACGATGATCGTCTATTTCGGGCTCTCGCTGCTCGGCGGCCTGTGGATGCCGACGACGACGTTCCCGTCCTGGCTGCGGAGCCTCGCGGACTGGCTGCCGACGCACGCCTACGCGGCGCTCGGCCGGGCCATCGAACTCGGTGACGCGCCGCACGTCCGCGACATCGTCCTGCTCGTGGCGTACTTCCTGCTGTTCGCGGGTGGCGCCGCGTGGCTGTACCGGAAGGACACACTGAAGACGTGAACGCATCACTGAGCCCCGAGTGCGACCGGGCCCGCCCCGGCGGCCTGCCGGGGGAGGCCCCCGAGCGGCACCCGATGCAGACATTCGCGGAGCCCGTCCTCGACCGGCGGCAGGCCCGCGCCAAGTTCGCCTGGATCGGCATCTGGCTGATCTTCATGGCCGCCCCCGTGCGGGACCTGGCCGTCGGCGGCCACACCACGGCCGCCACGGTCCTCGGGTCCCTCGGCCTGGCCGCGTTCATCGGCTGCTACCTGGCGCTGGTCTTCCGCTACACGACGCGGATCAAGGAGTGGGGCGCCGTGCACGCGACGTTCGCGGTGCTCCTGGCCCTCGCCGTGGTGCTTCCCCTCAGCATGGGGGCGTCCTGGCTCGGCCTGTTCGTGTACGTGTCGGTGGCGGCGGGCGCGGTGCTGCCGATGCGGCGGTCGATGTGGATGATTCCCCTGGTGACCGTGGCGATGGTGGCGGTCGGCGTGCGGTACACGAGCGTGGGGGACCTGCTCTCCGGGCTCGCCGTGACCACGATCCTGGTCGGGTTCGCGATGACGGGCGTGCGCGAGCTGATCCGTACGACGGTGGAGCTGCGGCAGGCGCGGGCCACGGTCGCGCAGCTCGCCGCCAACGAGGAGCGGCTGCGCCTCGCCCGTGATCTGCACGACCTGCTCGGCCACTCCCTGTCGCTGATCACCCTGAAGAGCGAGCTGGCCGGGCGGATGCTGCCCGCCCACCCGGACAAGGCCGGCAAGGAGGTCACCGACATCGAACAGGTCAGCCGCCAGGCCCTGGTGGACGTGCGCGAGGCCGTCACCGGCTACCGCAGGCTCACCCTGGCGGGTCAGCTCGCCGGTGCCCGCACGGCCCTGGCCGCCGCGGGCGTCGACGCCGACGTCCCCCTGGAGATCCCCGGCCCCGGCACCGCCCCGGACGAGGAGCGGGAGGCCGCGCTCGCCTGGGCGCTGCGCGAGGCGGTGACCAACGTCGTACGGCACAGCGGCGCCCGCCGCTGCACGGTGGCGCTCACCCGCCGCCAGACCCTCGCGGGTCCTGTCGTCGAACTCGCGGTCACGGACGACGGCGTGGGCCCCGTGCCGGGGGCGGGGCCCACGGGCGGCGGACAGAGCGCCGGACAGAGCGCCGGACAGGGCGGCGGACAAGGCGGCGGCAACGGCCTGGCAGGGCTCTCCGAACGTCTGGAAGCGGTCGGCGGCGTGCTCGACGTGGGCCCGGCGGGCGGCGGCCGCACGGGCTTCCGGCTCGCGGCGCGCGTACCGCTGGCGCCGGACCCGGACGGGGCCGCCGCACCGTACGCCGCTGAGCCCGCTCTAGGATCCTCCGCATGACCGGCACGCACAGTCCCGCGGGGAACGCCCCGCCCGACGGCTCCCCGGACGCACCGGACGCACCGGGCACCGGGGGCCGCACCGTCCGGGTGCTCCTCGCCGAGGACCAGTCGATGGTCCGCGAGGCGCTCGCGGCGCTGCTCGGCCTCGAGCCGGACATCGAGGTGGTCGCGCAGGCGGCCCGCGGTGACGAGGTCCTCGGCGCCGCCCGCGCCCACGAGGTCGACGTGGCGCTCCTGGACATCGAGATGCCCGGGTGCACCGGCATCGAGGCGGCGGCCCAGCTGCGGGACGCGCTGCCGGACCTGAAGGTCGTCGTGCTCACCACGTTCGGGCGGCCCGGCTATCTGCGCAGCGCCATGGAGGCCGGAGCCGTCGCCTTCCTGGTCAAGGACGCGCCCGCCGCGCAACTCGCCGACGCGGTGCGCAGGGTACTCGCCGGGGAGCGCGTCATCGACCCCACGCTGGCGGCCGCCGCGCTCGCCGAGGGGGCGAACCCGCTGACCGGCCGCGAGCGCGAGATCCTGCGGGCCGCGGCCGACGGCGCCACCAACGCCCAACTGGCCGCCGCCCTGCACCTCTCCCAGGGCACCGTCCGCAACTACCTCTCGACGGCCATCCAGAAGCTGGCCGTGCGCAACCGCGCCGAGGCGGTGGGCATCGCCCGCGAAAAGGGCTGGCTCTGAGCGCACGCCCCGGCCCCCGGGCCGTCAGTTGAGCCGTGCCCGCGCCGCCCGCGCCTGCTGCCGCACCCCGTCCGCCGCCACCTCGTCGGAGGCGGCGATGGCGTCCGCGTACCGTTCGAGATCGGCCGCGCCCGCCCGGAAGTCGCCGCGCTGCACCAGGATCTCGGCCCGGTCGTGGTGCAGGCGGTCCGGGTGCGCGGGCAGCAGCAGGGACAGCTCCACCGCCCACAGCGCGACGTCGGAGCGCTCGGGGCGCGCCGCCGCCCAGACACGGATGTTGTTGAGGATCCGCTGCACGATGTCGAGCGTGCCGACGGGCCGCAGCATCGCCGGGTCGAGCGGCGCCCCGGTCGCACCCGCGACGAGGACGTGCACGTCCGTACGCGTCAGTAGGCGCCCCGCGTGGAACGGATCGGCGAGGACGCGCTCCCCGTACCGCTCGCGGGGGCCCCGCGAGCCGCAGGCGCCGTACGCGTCGGGCGGCTCCTGGGCGCAGACACCGGGGCAGCCGAAGCCGACGACGAAATGGCCGGGCAGGGCGACGCCGTGGACGGCGAGCCCCGCCCGGCGCGCGACCTCGATCCAGACGACGGACAGGAGGATCGGCAGGCCCCGCCCCCGCCGCAGCACCTGATGCAGCAGCGAGGACTCCAGGCGCTGGTAGTCGCCGGGGCGCCCGCCGAAGCCGCAGCGGGTGCCGAGCAGCTCGGCGACCGCGGCCGCCCCGGCGTGCGGACAGCGGCCGGGAACGGCCGGGAGCAGGGCCGCGAGGCGGTCGAGGCGCCGCTGCGCCGCCGCCATGCCCGGGGCGTCGAGCGCCGGATCCGCCTCCGCGCCGATGAGCAGACACAGCCGCGCGAGATCGGGTCGCTCCGCCTTGACCTCGGCGGCGAAGGCCCGGCGCCACCGTGTGGTGGGGGCAGGTCGGGAATGCATACGTGCGTGGTGCCCGTCCGGACCGATCGCTACCGCATCCCGGCCGGACGGGTCGGCGTGTCCCCGGGGCTCAGTTCAGCTTCGCCCGTGCCGCCCGTGCCTGGAGGCGTACGCGTTCCGCCGTCGTCGGCTCGATGGGCTCCACCACGTCGGCGTACTCGTCGAGGCCGCGCGCCCCCGCGAGGAAGTCGCCGCGCTCGACCAGGAGCTGGGCGCGTTCGTAGCGCAGCCTGGCCGGATGGGCGGGGAGCAGCAGGGACAGTTCGAGGGCCCACAGGGCGACGTGGGAGCGCTCGGAGCGGGCGGCGGCCCAGGCGCGGATGTTGTTGAGGATGCGCAGCATGATGTTCAGCGGGTCGGCCGCCGTCAGGAGGGAAGGATTCAGCCTGCCTCCTGACGCCTGCGCCACCAGTTGCTCCGCGTCCGTGGCGGAGAGCAGCCGCCCGCCGTTGAAGGGGTCGGCGAGGACCTGTTCCGGCTTGCCGTACGCGTCGGCCGAGCCGAAGCCGACGACGAAGTGGCCGGGCAGGGCGACGCCGTAGACCGGCGCGCCGGCGCGCCGCGCGACCTCGATCCAGACGACGGACAGCAGGATCGGCAGGCCCCGTCTGCGCCGCAGCACCTGGTGGAGCAGGGACGACTCCAGGCGCTGGTAGTCGGCCGCGGTGCCGTGGAACCCGTGCCGCCCGCCGAGGATTTCGGAGACCGCGAGCGCCCACTCCCGCGGCCCGCCGGGGCGAAAGGGCAACTGCCCCGCGAGCGTGTCCAGCTCGATCTGCGCCGCGTCGATGCCCGCCTCGTCGAGCTCCGGGTCCGCCTCGCCGGCGAGCAGCAGGCACAGCAAGGACAGGTCGGGCCGTTCCGACCTGGCCTCGTCGGCGAATCTGCGCCGCCATTCACTGGACTTCGCGGGCTGTGCGCGCATCCGTGCCTCTGTCGTTTCTGTCTGGCACCGGGGGGATTCGCCGTAGGGGTCCATCCGTGGTGCGGTTGCCGGTGGTGCGGGGTCGAAGGGCGAACGGTGCGGCGTCCCGTGGTGACGGTCGTGGCGCCGGGTGATCGCCTCCCGGCGTCGTCGCCGGTGAGGCAAATTCCCGTGGGACCTTAGTCGTAAGCGTCTGTACTACCCGCGACTGGCCGGATCGCACCCCTCGTGGCCGTGTCCTCGGACCGCGCGTTCCACCGCCGCCGGGCGGCGCCGTCTCTGTTTCGTGGGTTCCACCGCCGTCATGCCGCGCCGTTCCCGTCCCGTGGGTTCCACCGCCGTCATGCCGCGCCGTTCCCGTCCCGTGGGTTCCACCGCCGTCATGCCGCGCCGTTCCCGTCCCGTGGGTTCCACCGCCGTCACGCGGAGCCGTTCCCGTCCGGCTCCCGGTAGTGGTGATAGCTGTGGTGCACCGCGAAGCCCATCCCGTCGTACAGCGCCCGCGCGCCGCCGTTGTCCTCCTCCACCTGCAACCACGCGGCCGACGCGCCCTCTTGGAGCGCCTGTCGCGCGAGGGCCGTCATCACGGCCGTGGCCAGACCTTCACGCCGTCGCGCCGGGTCCACCTCCACCGCCATGAAACCGGCCCACCGCCCGTCGACCACACACCGGCCGATCGCCGCCGGCGGACCGTCCACCGCAGGCACGGCAGCGAACCACACGGACGGCCCCGCGGCCAGCACCTGGCGCACCCGGGGTCCGGGCACCCCGGTCCGCTGGTACCGCCCGAGCCACGCGTCGTCCACGGTCCGGGACAGCAGCACCCGCCCGGCGTCGGCGTCGAGGTCCCCCACGGGCGCGAGCCCGCCGACCCGCAGCTCGGCGCTCACCTCCCGCGTCCAGCCCCGTTCCACGAGTGCGGCGCACAGCAGCTCCTGCGTGCCCTCCGCGCCGGTCGCCGTCTGCGCGTACGCGGGCAGTCCCCGTTCGGCGTACCACTGCCGGACCCGCGCGAGGGCGTCGTCGAGCGGGCGGCCCGGATCCCCGAGCGGCAGGACGGAGTTGGCGCGCCGCGTGAACCCCACCCGTCCCGCGCCGGACACCTCCTCGTAGGCCGCCCGCAGCTCCCAGTCGCCGAGCCGCTCGCTCTCCACGGGCTGCCAGGCGCGCGCCGCGACCCGCGCGAGCTCCGTGTAGTGCGCCGCGGGACCGCGCCTGCGCGCGGGGGCGGCGGGAACCACCTTCCCGGCGACGAGCAGATTCTCCGCAATCCGGACCATTGCCCCGTCCCGGCGTGTGATGACGAGCACACCACCGTTCCAAGATGTGAGAACGCCCACCGTGTCGGTGAATCCGCCGACTGGGTCTCCACCGTCGTCCAAGCGTCGGACAGAGACACGTTTGCCCACGTCAGACGGGGTGATTCTGACTTCGAGCCGTCCGCCCGCAGTGAATTCCACAGCTCTGTACGCCCCTCCTGTTCGGATCATGCCCAGGAACGGAGATACTAGGTGCGGGCATCGACGACGCCGCGCTCCCGCGCGCCAGGCGAGCGGAGCCTGAGGACGGCCCGCCAGCGCCCGTATCGAGGAGGAACGACAGCGTGACCTACGTCATCGCGCAGCCTTGTGTCGACGTCAAGGACAAGGCGTGCATCGAGGAGTGCCCGGTCGACTGCATTTACGAGGGCAACAGGTCCTTGTACATCCACCCGGACGAATGCGTCGACTGCGGAGCCTGCGAACCGGTCTGCCCGGTCGAGGCGATCTTCTACGAGGACGACACTCCGGAAGAGTGGAAGGACTACTACAAGGCGAACGTCGAGTTCTTCGACGAGCTCGGTTCGCCCGGCGGCGCCAGCAAGCTGGGCCTGATCGAGCGTGACCACGCGTTCATCGCCGCGCTGCCGCCGCAGAACCAGTAGCGCCCGCCTTTGAGCGTCACCCCGGTCCCGTACGGCACGTCCCGCTGTACGGGGCCGGGGCGTTTGTACAGACCTCACGTATCCCTGGAGCCAGCCCGTGTCAGCATTCTCCGACCGCCTCCCCGCCTTTCCCTGGGACAAGCTGGAGCCCTACAAGGCGACGGCGGCCGCCCATCCCGACGGCATCGTCGACCTGTCCGTGGGGACGCCGGTCGACCCGGTGCCCGAGCTGATCCAGAAGGCGCTGACGGCGGCGGCCGACTCCCCGGGCTATCCCACGGTGTGGGGCACCCCGGAGCTGCGTGACGCGATCACCGGCTGGTGCGCCCGGCGTCTCGGCGCCCGCGGCCTCACCCACCGCAACGTGCTGCCGATCGTCGGCTCCAAGGAACTGGTGGCCTGGCTGCCGACCCAGCTCGGTCTCGGCCCCGGCGACAAGGTGGGCTACCCGCGGCTCGCGTATCCGACGTACGAGGTCGGCGCGCGTCTCGCCCGCGCAGAGCACGTCGCCTACGACGACCCCACCGACGTGGACCCCGCGAACCTGAAGCTCCTGTGGCTCAACTCGCCCTCCAACCCGACCGGCCGTGTCCTGTCAAAGGACGAACTGATCCGGGTGGTGGCCTGGGCGCGGGAGCACGGTGTGCTCCTGGTCAGCGACGAGTGCTACCTGGAGCTCGGCTGGGAGGCGGAGCCGACATCGGTCCTGCACCCGGACGTCTGCGGCGGCTCGCACGAGGGCGTCGTCGCGGTGCACTCCCTCTCCAAGCGCTCGAACCTCGCCGGCTACCGCGCGGCGTTCCTCGCCGGTGACGCCGAGGTCCTCACCGACCTGCTGCTGATCCGCAAGCACGGCGGGATGATGACGTCCGCGCCGACGCAGGCGGCGGCGGTGGCGGCGCTCGGCGACGACACGCACGTGCAGGAGCAGCGGGCCCGCTACGCCGCCCGCCGGGCGGCCCTGCGCGAGGCGCTCCTCGGCCACGGCTTCCGCATCGAGCACAGCGAGGCGAGTCTGTACCTGTGGGCCACGCGCGACGAGTCGTGCTGGGACACGGTCGCGCATCTGGCGTCCCTGGGCATCCTGGTGGCCCCCGGCGACTTCTACGGCGAGGCGGGGCGGGACTTCGTGCGCGTCGCGATGACGGCGACGGACGAGCGGGTGGCGGCGGCGGTGTCGCGGCTGCGCTGAGCCGCGGAGCGGACAGGGCGAAGGGGTGCGGGAAGCTCACGCTTCCCGCACCCCTTCGGTGTCTCCCGGAGTACCGGGGCGTACTAGCCGAGCGGCAGGCTGTGCAGCGGCAGGGCGCTGGTCGGGCCGCCCTTGCCGAGGGCGTCGGTGGGCAGTCCGCCCTTGGTGGCGTTGCCCGCGGTGTCGCCGACCACGTCACCGGCGGTTCCGGCGATCTCACCGCTGATGTTCTGCGCCGCGGGGACCGTGGTCTTCGCGCTCTTGCCGAGGGCGTGGCCCGCGGCCGGGACGGCCTTCTTCACGGCCTTGCTCCCGGCGTGGCCCGCCAGCTCGGTGGCGTTCCGGGCCGTGTCGTCGACGGCGTCGCCCACGTCGGCACGGTCCAGGGCCGTGATGCCGCCCTGGTCGGTGGTGGTGGGCAGCTCGGCGGCGCTGGCGGAGCCGGCCGCACCGACCACGGGTGCCGCTCCCGCCGCGACAAGCAGCGCGACACGGGCGATCCGGCGGGTCAGGGGGAGGGACATGATGCTCCTTCAGACGGAGAGAACGTGTGAGGTGCCCGGCCGTTCCGTGCGGTGGACTCCGTGCGGTGGAATGCGGCGATCGGACGCAGTGACTACCGCTCGAAGGGCCTGAAGGTTGCGGTGCGCCAACGTAAAGAGTTGGTAATGCGTCGCATTATCAGCTACGGATAAAATCGGGCAAAAAGCTCTGATGCCGAAGATGCCCCACCCTCGCGAAGTCCTGTGTTCACAAGGGTTGTGCGCCCTCGGGGCGGGGCCGCGCGAAGATCGCCGACGGCGTCAGCATCCGCCGATCGCCGTGCCCCCTCCGGGGGATCGGCCGCACTACTGCCCAGTGACGATTCGGACTTCGTCGAGTGATCCGAATGAGCCGAGCGATTCGGGTGCAGTGCGTGATGTGCGTGATGTGCGTGACCTGGGTGATGCGGAATCGGGACCGGAGTCACCGGCTCCGCTTTCCGTCTTTCGCCACCCCCCGCCGGAATCCCCGAAACCCCCGGAATCCCCGAACTCCTCGGCATCTCCGGATTCCCCGGTACCTCCGGTACCTCCGGTACCTCCGGTACCTCCGGTACCTCCGGTACCTCCGGTACCTCCGGTACCTCCGGTACCTCCGGTACCTCCGGTACCTCCGGTGTCTCCGGAACCCCCGGCGTCCCCGGCCTCCCCGGCCTCCCACTCGCGCCCCGCGTACGAGACCCGCGAGATGTGCAGCGCGGAGGCCTGGGCCACCGCCCAGTGCGCCACTTCCCAGCCGCCCGGCGCGGTGCCGCCGTCCGGGGCGGCGGACGCTGCTGCCGTCGCGCCCGTCACCGGGACGCGGAGCGTCCTCCCTTCGGCCGCCGCCACGTCCGCGCCGAAGTCCCGCGCGAGGGCCGCGCGCACCCGCGCGGGCCCCGCGCCGTCCGCGGATGCGGGGTCCGGCCGGCCCGAGCAGGAGAGCGCCGCGGGAGCCCGGCCGGTGAGCGCGGCGGCGAGCAGCGCGGCGTCCGGCTCGTACTTGGCGTACGCCTGCGGGAAGCCGCTGCGCTGGACGCGCTGCGCGGCGACCGTCAGGGGCAGCCGCGAATAGCCGGGGACGCCCTCCAGGCGGGCGTAGAAAAGACCGGCGGCGTGCACGGGGTCCATGATCTGCCGCTCGCTGCCCCAGCCCTGCGAGGGCCGCTGCTGGAACAGGCCGAGCGAATCCCGGTCGCTGTGCCGGATGTTGTGCAGACCGGACTCTTGCAGCGCCGTCGCGAGGGCGATCGTCACGGCGCGCTCCGGCATGCCGCGGCGGGTTCCGACGGCCGCGACCGTCGCGGCGTTCTCCGCCTGTTCCGCGCTCAGTTCGTACGACGCCCCGTCGCCGTGGTCCGACACCACCGTGCACCGGGGCGCGGGCTCGCCGGTGACGTACTGCATCACCACATATCCCACGACCGCGCAGAGCACGGCACCGGCAGCGGCGACGCGCAGCCGACGGCCGCGCCGGGCGGGGGCGGCGGCGGTCTCGGACACGCGGACCACCGTACTGGAGCCGACCGACAGGGCCGGGACGGCCGCGCGGGGCGGGGCGTGGCGACGCGGACCCGGGCGCCGCGGGGCGGCGCGTTAGGGTCGGGGCCATGGACCGGACGCCAGCTCACTCCGCCGCTCGGACCGCCCCGGAAGGCGCGGTCACGCTCGACCTCACGCTCGACGCCGCCGCGCTGACCGCGGCCCTCGTCGACATCCCCTCACCGAGCGGCGCGGAGAAAGCGCTCGCGGACGCGATCGAAGCGGCGCTGCGCCCGCTGCCGCACCTCACGGTCGACCGGCACGGCAACAACGTGGTGGCGCGCACCGACCTGGGCCGCGCCGAGCGCGTGATCCTCGCCGGGCACATCGACACCGTGCCGATCGCCGAGAACCCGCCCAACGTCCCCTCGCGCCTGGACGCGAACGGCGTGCTGTGGGGCTGCGGCACCTGCGACATGAAGTCGGGCGTCGCGGTGCAGCTGCGCCTCGCGCAGACGGTGACCGAGCCGAACCGCGACCTGACCTTCGTCTTCTACGACAACGAGGAGGTCGCAGCGCACCTCAACGGCCTGGGCCATGTCGCCGAGGCGCACCCCGACTGGCTGGAGGGCGACTTCGCGGTCCTCCTGGAGCCCACCGACGGCCAGGTGGAGGGCGGCTGCCAGGGCACCCTGCGCGTCCTGTTGAGGACCACGGGGGAGAGGGCGCACTCCGCGCGCGCGTGGATGGGGTCCAACGCGATCCACGCGGCCGCCCCGATCCTCGCGAAGCTGGCCGCGTACGAGGCGCGCACGCCGCTCGTCGACGGCTTGCGCTACCACGAGGGCCTCAACGCCGTCGGCATCGAGGGCGGCGTCGCCACCAACGTCATCCCTGACACGTGTACCGTCACGGTCAACTTCCGCTACGCCCCGGACCGCACTCCCGAGGAGGCCGAGGCCTTCGTACGGGACTACTTCGCGGACTGCGGCGTCGAGGAGTTCGTCGTCGACGACCACACCGGCGGCGCCCGCCCCGGCCTCACCCACCCCGCCGCCGCGGCCTTCATGGCGGCTGTCGGCGGCGAGGCCCGCCCCAAGTACGGCTGGACGGACGTCTCCCGCTTCAGCGCGCTCGGCGTGCCCGCGGTCAACTACGGGCCCGGCGCCCCGCTCCTCGCCCACAAGGTGGACGAGCGCGTCGACGTGTCCCTGATCCCGGAGGCGGAGTCCCGACTGCGCTCCTGGCTGACCTCCTGACGTACGGGTCTCCTGACGTACGGGTCTCGCGGCGTCCTGGCCTCCTGGCGTGCCGGCCCCCCTGACCTCCTGGCCTCCCGACTGGCTGAGCGGCTGACTTCTGGAGTTACGCCCCGTGTAACGCCCCTGGACCTACGCTGAAGTGGCACAACGTACGTCGGCAAGGAAAGGGGATGTTCATGGGCAATCCGGAAGCGCAGGGTCCGCCGGAGGAGCAGCGCCTGGGTCCCGTGGTGCGCAGACGGGACCAGATCACACCCGGCACCACCGATCAGCGGCTGCTCGACACCGAGGGGGACGCGGAGTGGGTGCACACCGACCCCTGGCGGGTCATGCGCATCCAGTCCGAGTTCGTCGAGGGCTTCGGGGCGCTCGCGGAACTCCCCAGCGCCATCAGCGTCTTCGGCTCGGCCCGCACACGGCCGGGCTCCGCCGAGTACGAGGCCGGGGTGCGGATCGGCAAGGCCCTGGTCGACGCCGGGTTCGCCGTGATCACCGGGGGCGGGCCCGGCGCGATGGAGGCCGCCAACAAGGGGGCCCGCGAGGCCAAGGGCATCTCCGTCGGCCTCGGCATCGAGCTGCCCTTCGAACAGGGGCTCAACCCGCACGTCGACATCGGCGTGAACTTCCGCTACTTCTTCGTCCGCAAGACGATGTTCGTGAAGTACGCCCAGGGCTTCGTGGTCCTGCCCGGCGGCCTCGGCACCCTCGACGAACTCTTCGAGGCCCTCACCCTCGTCCAGACCCGCAAGGTCACCCGCTTCCCCATCGTCCTCTTCGGCACCGCCTACTGGGGCGGCCTCGTCGACTGGCTCCGCGAGACCGTGGTCGCCCAGGGCAAGGCCTCCGAGAAGGACCTGCTGCTGTTCCATGTGACGGACGAGGTGGAGGAGGCGGTCCGGCTGGTGACCAAGGAGGTCGGCCGCTGAACCTCTGACGCCGGAGGGGCTGGGTGTTTCAGCCCGTCCGGCGTTTGGGGACCGGGGGTCCAGGGGGTGGAGCCCCTTGGTTACGGGAAAGGGGTGGGACCGGGGCGCCCCGCGTAGGCCTACGCCAGGCCGCGGCGCGCCACCGCAGGGGGCCGATGGCCCGCGATGGTGGCGACCATGTCGACGACCTGCCGGGTCTCAGCGACTTCGTGGACGCGGTAGACCTGCGCCCCGAGCCACGCGGACACCGCGGTGGTGGCCAGCGTCCCCACCACCCGCTCCTTGAGCGGCGTGTCCAGCGTCTCCCCGACGAAGTCCTTGTTGGAGAGGGAGACGAGCACGGGCCACCCCGTGGCCACCAGCTCCGGAAGCCGCCGCGTGGCCTCCAGCGAGTGCCGTGTGTTCTTGCCGAAGTCGTGCCCGGGATCGATGAGCACGGACTCCCGCTCCACCCCGAGCTCCACGGCCCGCTCGGCGAGCCCCACGGTCACCCGCAGGATGTCCGCGACGACGTCGTCGTACTCGACCCGATGGGGCCGCGTACGGGGCTCGGCGCCCCCGGCGTGGGTGCACACGAGCCCCACCTTGTACCGCGCGGCGACCTCCGCGAGCCGCGGGTCGACGCCGCCCCACGCGTCGTTGAGGAGGTCCGCCCCGACGTCGCACACCGCCTCGCCGACCTCGTGCCGCCAGGTGTCGACGCTGATGACGACATCGGGGAAGCGCCGCCGCACCTCGGCGACGAAGCCGACGGTGCGCCGCACCTCCTCCTCGGCGGTGACCTCGTCGCCCGGACCGGCCTTCACCCCGCCGATGTCGATGATCGCGGCACCTTCGGCCACGGCCTGCTCCACCCGTGCGAGCGCCGGTTCGTCGCGGAAGGTGGCGCCCTGGTCGTAGAAGGAGTCCGGGGTCCGGTTGACGATCGCCATGATCACCGGTTCGTGCGCCTCGAACACGCGCCTGCCAAGGCTGAGCATCCCCTGTGAGCCTCCCTGTCGTTCCGACGGCCGGCCTCGCGGTCCGGCCGCCTGCGACCTTAACTGTCACAGGCGCATGGCACGATCGGTGCCTGACAGTTTCCGTGCCGGTCCGCGAGCGGTCCGGCATCCGAGCGTGGGGACCGCAGATGGTCATGTTCCTGTTCCTGGTCATCGCCCTCGTCGTCGTGGTCGGGGCGGTGACGCTCGCGGTCCTCGGCGGCGGCGAGAGCGGCGGTCTGCCCGAAGTGCCGCCGGAGCGTCTGACCGACCAGCTGCCGCCGGACCGCCCGCTGCGCCGCGCCGACATCGACGCGGTGCGCTTCCCGATGACGGTCCGCGGCTATCGGATGCTGGACGTGGACGAGGCCCTCGACCGGCTCAGCGCGGAACTCACCGAGCGGGACGCGCGGATCGCCGAGTTGGAGGCCGCCCTCGCCGGCGCCCAGGCCACCGCGGTCGCGGGCCCCGGCCTCCTCAAGGGGTACGGCGGCGAGCACCCCGGACGGAACCAGGACCGGCAGGAACCCCCTGCGGACGCCCACCCGGGGCCGCCGCAGCACCCCGGGCCCGGCGAGCGCACCGAACGACCGGAGGACGACCAGTGAGCAGCGGCGCGATCGCGGGACCCGACGGCGGCCTGCGCTGCCCGTGGGGCCTGTCCACCGACGACTACGTGGCGTACCACGACACGGAGTGGGGCCGCCCCGTGCACGGCGACGACGCCCTGTTCGAGCGGCTCTCCCTGGAGGCCTTCCAGTCGGGCCTCTCCTGGATCACGATTCTGCGCCGCCGTGAGGGCTTCCGCGCCGCGTTCTCCGGGTTCAAGATCGCCGCGGTGGCGGAGTTCGGGGACGCCGACCGCGAGCGGCTGCTCGCCGACGCCGGCATCATCCGCAACCGCGCGAAGGTCGACGCGACGCTCGCCAACGCGCGCGTGCTCGCCGACTGGCCCGCCGGTGAACTGGACGAGCTGATCTGGTCCTTCGCCCCGGACCCGGCCGCCCGCCCGGTGCCGCGGACGCTCGCCGACGTGCCCGCGGTCACGGACGCGTCGACGGCCCTGTCCAAGGCCCTGAAGAAGCGTGGCCTGCGCTTCGTCGGCCCCACCACCGCGTATGCCCTGATGCAGGCCTGCGGCCTGGTGAACGACCACCTCGTGGACTGCGTGGCCCGCGAGGCGAGCGGCGCTCCGGCCTCCGGCTGAGCGGCGCCCCGGCCCCGGCTAGCGGCCCAGGTACTCGGGCGCGGTCTTGTCGAGGAAGGCCTGGACCGCGATGGCGTGGTCCTCGGAGGCGCCTGCCCTCGACTGAAGCTCGTCCTCCTTGTCGAGGGTCTCGTCCAGGGTGTGGCCGGCGGCGAAGGCCAGCGACTCCTTGATCGCTCCGTAGGCCAGGGTCGGGCCCTTAGCCAGCGCCCTGGCCGTCTTCAGGGCCTCCTCCGCGAGGTCGGCCGAGGGCACCACGCGGTTGGCGATGCCCAGGTCGTACGCCTCCGCCGCCTTGATGCTGCGCGGAAAGAGCAGCAGGTCGGCGGCGCGGCTCGGGCCGATCAGACGGGAGAGGGTCCAGGAGACCCCGGAGTCCGCGGTCAGCGCGACACCCGCGAAGGACGTGTTGAACGACGCCGTGTCCGCGACGATCCGGTGGTCGGCGGCGAGCGCGAAGCCGAGGCCCGCGCCGGCCGCCACACCGTTGACGCCCGCCACGACGGGCTTGGCCATGCCGGTCAGGGCGCGCACGATCGGGTTGTAGTGCTCGCGCACCGTGCTCATGGTGTCCCCGGAGCCCGACGCGCGGTCGGCGGCGAGCAGACCGACGTGCTCCTTGAGGTCCTGGCCCACGCAGAAGGCACGCCCGGTCGCGGTGAGCAGCACGGCGCGCACCGCGGGGTCCGCGGCGGCCGAGCGGGCGGCCTCCCGCAGGGCGACCTTCGCCTCGACGTTCATGGCGTTCATCGCGTCGGGGCGGTTCAGCGTGATCGTCGCGAGCCCGTCGCTCACCTCGTAGAGCACGGTGTCGGCCATGGTGGTCCCCTCCGCTGATCCGATGTTGTCTGGTGCTGGTGCTGGTGCTGGTGCTGGTGCTGGTGCTGGTGCTGGTGCTGGTGCTGTGTTGCGCTGTGCTGGTCAAGGGCCCGGTGACGCGTTCCGTGACGGGTCGGACGGGCTCCGGGGCCAGCATGACCTAGATCATCGGCCCTCGGAACGCGGCTGCCGATGTGACCTGCGTCAAAGTGTGTGGGGCGGCAGAAGCGTGTGGGGCGGCGAAGTATTGCAGTCACATCGCCGAATTGAGTGGTTTTGCGGGCGCGCGTTGCGCAAGCGATGCAGACCGATGTTGGTCATCGGGTCCCGCGATGCGGGATAATGACCTGGAAGCAATGTGTTCGATGCCGGTGACACCTGGGTTGTCGGCTGCGACAAGCTGGTTTCAGGAAGGGGAACGAGCATGGCGGCCATGAAGCCGCGGACGGGCGACGGCCCGCTCGAGGTGACCAAGGAGGGGCGGGGCATCGTCATGCGCGTTCCGCTCGAAGGCGGCGGTCGACTTGTCGTCGAACTGACCCCCGACGAGGCCGACGCCCTCGGCGACGCCCTGAAGAAGGTTGTCGGCTGACGCGTAGGCGTCCGCACGGTGCACCACACTTTGCACCACACTTGTGAGCTGCCCCGGCATCGTACGACGAGCCGGGGCAGTGCTGTGCCCGGGGGCGGGCGGTCGCCACGGCGGCCCGTGCTCCACGGTGCGGGGCGCAGGAGAGACCGGAATGCGCCGGGGCGAAAGGCCTGAATGTTCGGGTCACAGGTCCCGTTTAACGGCCCGGTCGGCGGGCTCCCCGGGGCGGCGGCCGGAGCGGGGTCACCCGTACGGCCGTGTGCAGGGCGACCGCCGTGCGGAACAGCCGCTACCTTTTGACGGCGCAGAGCAGGCCGTCGCCCACCGGCAGCAGGGAGGGCACGAGGTCCTGGCTCTCGCGCACGGCCCGCAGCAGCTCCCGCAGCCGCAGCACCTCCGCGGGCTGCGGCCCGGAGTCCACCGTCCGGCCGTCGGCGAAGACGCCCTCGAAGCAGACGAGCCCGCCGGGACGCAGCAGGCGCAACGATTCAGCGAGGTAGTCGAGGCACTCCGTACGGTCGCCGTCGCAGAACACCAGGTCGTAGCCGCCGTCCGCGAGGCGCGGCAGCACGTCGAGGGCGCGGCCCGGGATGAAGCGGGCGCGGTTGCCGGCGAAGCCCGCGGCGCGGAAGGCCGTGCGGGCGAACTGCTGGCGCTCCGGCTCCGGGTCGACCGTGGTCAGTACGCCGTCGGGCCGCATCCCGTGCAGCAGGTGGATGCCCGACACTCCCGTGCCCGTACCGATCTCGGCGACCGCCTTGGCGTCCACGGTGGCGGCCAGCATCCCCAGCGCGGCGCCGGTTCCGGGCGACACGGAGCGCAGCCCCGCGTCCCGCGCCCGGTCCCGGGCCCAGCGCAGCGCCTCGTCCTCGGCGACAAAGGCGTCGGCGAACGCCCAGCTCGTCTGCCGGTTGCCGGTAATGGCCCTCTCCTGTCCCCGTGGTTGCCTGGCCGTGACTGTATCCGTTGGGGCCGGGAACCCGCAGATGGGACTGTGCGTTGTGAAGGGGTGAGAGGACAGCGGGGTACAGCGGGGACACAGACATGGATCGGGAACCGAAGCCGGCCCGCACGATCGGCATCACGCGAACGAGACCGACGAGGCCGACGAAGCCGACGAGGCGGACCCGGTCGACCACTGGGCAAGTACCAAATTCACGTAAAAACGCTTATCCGGAGCTAACGGGCGGGGTGGTTATGGTAGGGGCTCCACTGGACACCACCAGAGCCGACAGGGGAGGTGCGGCCGAGTCCGCAGATCGGGGAGGAGCGCTACGGCGCCTTCTCGGATGGGCGGGTGGGCCGAAATCCGTGACCGACACCGCTGACCGTTCCCGCGCCACCGACTCCGCTCAGACCGCGACCTTTGCCGCTGACGCGGAATCGCAGGCGTGGACTCCTCCCACCTGGGAAGAGATCGTCAGCACGCACAGCGGCCGCGTCTACCGCCTCGCCTACCGCCTGACGGGCAACCAGCACGACGCCGAGGACCTCACGCAGGAGGTCTTCGTCCGCGTCTTCCGCTCCCTCTCCACGTACACCCCGGGCACGTTCGAGGGCTGGCTGCACCGCATCACCACGAACCTCTTCCTGGACATGGTGCGCCGCAAGCAGCGCATCCGCTTCGACGCCCTCGGGGACGACGCGGCGGAGCGGCTGCCCAGCCGCGAGCCCTCGCCGCAGCAGGTGTTCAACGACACCCACTTCGACGCGGACGTCCAGCAGGCGCTCGACACGCTCGCGCCCGAGTTCCGCGCCGCGGTCGTCCTGTGCGACATCGAGGGCCTTTCGTACGAGGAGATCGCCGCCACCCTGGGCGTCAAGCTCGGTACGGTCCGCAGCCGTATCCACCGCGGCCGCTCCCAGCTCCGCAAGGCCCTTCAGCACCGCTCCCCCGAGGCCCGCGCCGAGCGTCGCTCGCTCGCCGTCACCGGAGCCGTGGCACTGGGAGGAGGGGGCGCGACCGCGTGAGTGGATCACGGTCCAATCCTGCCGAGCGGCATCTCGCCGAGCAGCACCTGGGGGACCGGCTCGCCGCGCTGGTCGACGGTGAGCTCGGTCATGACGCCCGCGAGCGTGTGCTCGCCCATCTGGCGACCTGTCCGAAGTGCAAGACGGAAGCCGACGCGCAGCGCCGGCTCAAGAACGTCTTCGCGCAGAGCGCGCCGCCGCCCCCGAGCGCGAGCTTCCTCGCCCGTCTGCAGAGCCTGCCCGCCACCGGCATCGGCAGTGACGACGACGAACAGCCAGGAGGCCCTAGGACGCCCGTCGACGACGGGTTCGCCACCGGGTCGTCCGAGGCCACCGGCATGCCCGGCAGCGGGGTGTTCAGCACCCGCACGGGAAGACCCGACTCCTTCCTCGGGTACGTTCCCGCGGGCGCCCACGCCGCGGTCCTCGCCAGTGAGCAGCGCGGCTTCCGCATCCATGACGTCCACGACGTCCATGATGTCCGGGATATCCGTGATGTCCGTGGCGGCGTCAAGCCCGAAGGCGAGCGATCCGTCTGGCTGGGGCGGCGGTTCGCCTTCGCCGCGGCCGGAGCGGTGTCCCTCGCGGCGATAGCACTCGGCGGGGTCACGATGGGCACGCCCCTCACCGCTGGTGAGCAGCGGGCCGGCGGCGCGGGTGCCGCCAACAGCAACGCGTCGCCCGTGCGCTCGTCCGGCCCGCCGAGCGCCGCCGTGTCCGACTCCGGTCGGCGCCGGGGCACCAACCCGCTGTCCGTGCAGGGCCCCCGGCCCCAGACCCTCGCGCCCACCACGGCCGCGGGCCCGCTCCTGTCCGGCGCGCCCGCCCGGCCCGGCCCGCACGAGCGCAACCAGCTCACGGCCTCGCTGCTCGCCGGAGCGGGCGTCATGTCCCCCCTGGTGCGCGCCGTGGCCGACACCTCGCAGGGCGCCTCGCCCCAGGGCCTGACGCTGAACGCCGTCGCGGACTTCGCCCCCACCGGCCCCAGCGCCTCCCCGAAGCCCGACACCGGCCTGCGCCACAGCAGCTCGCAGATCCGCTGACGCACGCTGCGCTCCGGCGCGGGGACCTGGTTGAATCCTGGGTGGGCCGTGCGCGCCGGAGACGCGGCGGGCACGGACGGGGAACGCAATGGGCGTCCCCCGCGGGCCAGTTGTGGGGAGAACATGGACGACGAGGGCAAGCCCACCCAGGCGAAGCCGAACTGGTGGAGTCGTCCACGCGACGTGGGCACCGGGCGTGAGTCGGGTGCGGATGCCGGGGGGACCTCCGAGGGGTCCCCCGGCGCTGGGACGGCTTCCGGTGCCGGGACGGCTTCCGGTGCCGGGGCGGCTCACAGTGCCGGGGTGGCTCACAGTGCCGGGGTGGCGCCGGGTGGCGGGGCGGGCGCCGGTCCTGCGGTGGGCCCCGGCGGTTCTGCGGTGGGACCCGCTGGTCCTGTGGCGTCTTCTGGTGCCGGGGTGTCTCCCGGTGGGGTGGCGTCTTCTGGTGCCGGGGGGACTCCCGGTGGCATGGCGTCCTCTGGTGGGGTGGCGTCCTCTGCTGCCGGGGTGTCTCCCGGTGGGGTGGCGTCCTCTGGTGCCCATGTGACTCCCGGTGGCGAGGCGCCCTCCGGTGCCGGGGTGACCCCTGCTCCTCCGGGGCCGGTACCAGGTGCGCCCGTGGCCGACCGGGGGACCGGCGGCGAACCTCAGGACTTCGTGCCCGAGGCCGCGCGGGGTGCGGTGCCGCAGCCCCCCGCCCAGGCGCCCCTCGCCCAGGTGCCTCCCGCCCAGGTGCCTCCCGCCCAGGCGCCTCCCGCCCAGGCGCCCCTCGCCCAGGTGCCTCCCGCCCAGGCGCCCCCCGCCCAGGTGCCTCCCGCCCAGGCGCCCCCCGCCCAGGTGCCCCCGGCCCCGCCCGCCGCGCAGCCGTCCGCTGCCGCCGCGTCGCCGGCGTCAGGAAGCACTCCCGGCCCCGCGCCCGACCCGACCGCCCCCCAGGCCCCTGGGGAGCGCCCTCGCCCCCTGCACGACCCCGACCCCTACGGCACCCCGCCGTACGGCGAGCCCGGCCCCTGGGCCCCCGCTCCGCCCGTGCAGCACCCCATGGGGCCCCCGGCACAGGGCGGCACGCCCCCGTACGGAACTCAGGACCCCGGCGCACCGGCTCCCGCCGCCCACGCCCCGGTGCCCCCGGCCCCCGCCGTCCCCGGCACACCCCCGCACGGAACCCACCACGCGCCGCAGCCGAGCACCCCCGCGCACGCGACCCCCGTACAGGAAACACCCCCGCACGACCCCACAGCCGCGTACAGCGGAACAGCACACAGCGGGCCGGCGCACCGCGAGACAGCACACAGCGGAGCCGGGCGCCCCGAGGCAGCGCACGGCGCATCCCCGCCCCCCGACCCCTGGCGGCGCTACGACCCCTGGGGCGCGCCGCTGCAGCAGACCGGTGCCGCCGTGCAGACGCAGGCGCAGCGGCGGCGGCGCGGGCGGAAGACGCTCGTCCTCGGGGCGGTCGTGGTCGCGTTGGTGGCCGGTGGGATCGGCGGGATCGTCGGGGCCCATCTGGAGCGCGAGGGCGGGCTCGGGCGGCATGTCGAGCTGCCCCAGGCCGGGTCGGAGACGGAGAAGCGGCCCAAGGGCAGCGTGGCCGGGATCGCGGCGAGCACGCTGCCCGGCGTGGTGACGCTGCACGTCCGCGGCGCCGACGGCGCGGGCACCGGCACCGGCTTCGTCCTCGACGGCAAGGGCCACATCCTCACCAACAACCACGTGGTCGAGCCCGGCGGCAAGGGCGGCGACATATCGGTCACGTTCAGCGGCGGGGAGACCGCGAGCGCCAAGGTCATCGGCCGGGACGCGGGCTACGACCTCGCCGTCGTCAAGGTCTCCGGCGTCCGCGGCCTCAGGCCGCTGCCGCTCGGCAACTCCGAGAACGTCCAGGTCGGCGACCCCGTCGTGGCCATCGGCGCGCCCTTCGACCTCGCCAACACCGTCACCTCCGGGATCATCAGCGCCAAGGAGCGGCCCATCACGGCGGGCGGCGAGAAGGGCGACGGAAGCGACGTGTCGTACGTGAACGCCCTCCAGACGGACGCGCCGATAAACCCCGGCAACTCCGGCGGCCCCCTCGTCGACGCCCGCGCCCGCGTCATCGGCATCAACAGCGCCATCCGCTCCGCGGACGGCGGCGGCTCCGCCCCCGAGAGCGGCCGTTCCGGGTCCATCGGGCTCGGCTTCGCCATACCCATCAACCAGGGCAAGCGCGTCGCCGAGGAACTCATCAACACCGGCCGCGCCACCCACCCCGTGATCGGCGTCACCATCGACAAGCAGTTCACCGGGGACGGCGCCCGCATCGCGCAGAAGAGCCAGAACGGCGGCCCCGCGGTCAACAGGGGCGGTCCCGGCGACAAGGCGGGCCTGAGGGCGGGCGACGTGATCACGGCCGTCGACGGGCAGCGCGTGCACTCCGGCGACGAACTCATCGTCAAGGTCCGGGCCCGCCGCCCCGACGACCGTCTCGAACTCACCGTGGAGCGGGACGGCGACGAGCGGAAGGTCACCCTGGTCCTCGGCACCGCGGGCGGCGAGTGAGCCCTCCGGCCGCGAACGAGCCCCCCAGCGGCGAGTGAGCCCCGAACAGAAGCGGTCGCCCTGTTGTCCGTGTGGTAGCCCTGCGGCTACCGGACGGACAGCCGCGGCGGGTACCGTAGAACCGGTCCGGACGGCAAGGAGTCTTCAAGGTGTTCAACGACATTGGCGCACTCGAGATAGTGACGCTGATCATCCTCGCCGTGCTGATCTTCGGACCGGACAAGCTGCCGAAGCTGATTCAGGACGTGTCCCGCACCATCCGCAAGATCCGGCAGTTCTCCGACAGCGCCAAGCAGGACATACGGAATGAACTGGGACCGGAGTTCAAGGACTTCGAGTTCGAGGACCTGAACCCGAAGAAGTTCATCCGCAAACAGCTGGAGAACGACGACCTCGGTCTGAAGGAGATCCGCAACGGCTTCGACCTGAAGAAGGAAATGGCCGAAGTCGCGGACGCCGTGCACGGCCGCGACAGCGATTCCGCCGACGACTCCGGCAGCAGGACCGCCGGTTCCGGCACCGCGTCGGCCAACGGCTCCAGCAGCGGCCGAGGCGACCGCGTCGACATGGAAAAGCGCCCCGAGCCGGGCAAACCCGCGGCCGGGGACCCGCCGCCGTTCGACGCCGACGCCACCTGACCTCCGTCCCGGAACCCTCCGGAACCACCGGGCGGGACCCGCGCCGGCCCTGCGGGAGTGTGCGCCCGCGCCGTCCCTCGTCCGCGCTCCGGCGTGCGCCACGGCATCGTCGATGGCGCTGCGGACACCCCTGTCGCCCACCGGTTTACCGGCATCCGGAATCGGTGTGGCTATCCTGCCTTGTTGTCCGGCGTGAGGACGCCCGAGGGGGGCGGGCCGCTCCGGACCGACGAGAGCGAGGAGGCGGCCGGGTACATGGAGACGACAAGTCGGGTGGGCGCGCAGGCGCCAGACGCGGAGGGCGCCGCGCAGGCCGCGCCCTCCGCCCGGCGCACGGTCGACGGCTACCTGCTGGCGCCCTTCCCCTGGTACGGCCTGGACGAGGCCTTCACGGGACCGCGCTGGCTGATGCAGGTGGGCACCGGCGCGGACGGGGCCGTGGAGCACGGCTCCATCGGTCACGGGGACGAGCCGTCGGTGCGCGCCGAAGGGACGTTCGGGACCGGCGACAAGGAGCGGTTCGCGGTCGTGGTGAGCGTCGCCGCCAACCCGGTGCGCCGCAGCGGCGACGGCACCGGTGTCCTGGAGGCGACCTCGGTGTCCTCCGCGGCGTGGCTGGCCGGTGTGGGCCTGCTGTCCCTCACCTGGCCCGGCCAGATGGACCACAGCCTGCGGGACGACTGGCTCGACCAGCAGACCGAGACCGCCTGGGTCCTCGCCGACGACCTGGACGGGTCCGACTGGTCGACCCTCTCCCTGCCCGTGGACGGGGAGCCGACCTCGTTCCACTACCGGGAGTCCGAGTACGGCTGGGTCCTCGCGGGCTCCACCAAGGAGGGCGTGCACCTGGGGGCGTACGGACGCGGAATGAGCGCGTACGGCCTGGGCTTCTCGGTGGTGCAGGACATCACCTCGTACGAGGCGAAGTAGCCGCGCGATTCCAGTGCTGAGCGCCGGGCGGGCCGGAGCCGGACCGCCCGGCGTTCGGGGACGAGCGCGCGGCACGATGAACGGCCGAGCGCGCGGCGCGATGACGGGCGGGTGCGCGGCGCGATGAGCGCGGGCGCGCAGCGCCATGAACGGGCGGGCGCGTGCGGGAAACCGCTCACAGGGCGAAACGCTCAGTCAGAACTTGTTCCGCGGCGTGATCCCCAGCGACATCCCGGACAGCCCCCGCTGGCGCCCGCCGAGCTTCCCGGCGATGGCCCGCAGCGCCGCCCCCGCGGGCGACTCCGGGTCGGAGAGGACGACGGGCTTCCCCTCGTCCCCGCCCTCGCGGAGCCGTACGTCGATCGGGATGGACCCGAGCACAGGAACCGTCGCGCCCGTGGTCCTCGTCAGGCCCTCCGCGACCTTCTGGCCGCCTCCGGTGCCGAACACGTCGACCATCTCGTCGCAGTGCGGGCAGGGCAGCCCCGACATGTTCTCGACCACGCCGACGATCTTCTGATGGGTCTGCACGGCGATGGAGCCCGCGCGCTCGGCGACCTCGGCGGCGGCCTGCTGCGGGGTGGTGACGACCAGGATCTCGGCGTTCGGGACGAGCTGGGCGACGGAGATCGCGATGTCGCCCGTGCCCGGCGGCAGGTCCAGGAGCAGCACGTCCAGGTCGCCCCAGAAGACGTCCGCGAGGAACTGCTGGAGCGCGCGGTGCAGCATCGGGCCGCGCCACACCACCGGTGCGTTGCCGGGCGTGAACATGCCGATGGAGATGACCTTCACGCCGTTCGCCGACGGCGGCATGATCATGTTCTCGACCTGGGTGGGGCGGCCGTCCGCGCCGAGCATGCGCGGCACCGAGTGGCCGTAGATGTCGGCGTCGACCACGCCGACCTTGAGGCCGTCGGCCGCCATCGCCGCCGCCAGGTTCACCGTGACCGACGACTTGCCGACGCCGCCCTTGCCGGAGGCGACCGCGTACACCCGGGTCAGCGAGCCCGGCTTGGCGAACGGCACCTCGCGGTCGGCCTGGCCGCCGCGCAGCGCCGTGGCCAGCTCCTTGCGCTGCTCGTCGCTCATCACGTCCAGGGTGACGTCGACGCGCGTGACGCCCTCGACGGCCGCGACCGCGTCCGTCACGTTCTTCGTGATCGTGTCGCGCATCGGGCAGCCGGAGACCGTCAGGTAGACGGTGACGGCGACCGCGCCGTCGGCGCCGATCTCCACCGATTTGACCATCCCCAGTTCGGTGATGGGTCGCTGGATCTCGGGGTCGTTCACCGTCGCCAGTGCTTCGCGCACCGCGTCTTCCGTAGCCATAAGGAGATGGTACGGCCCAGTAGCAGGGGGCCGGGAAGGTCTCTCAGCGGTCGCCTACATCACGCGGTCGGCCGCTCTCGGCCGGGAATACGGGCTGCTGCTCCTCCAGCTCCTTGACCAGGTCCTGGAGTTCGGAGCGGATCCAGTCGCGGGTGGCGACCTCGCCGAGGCCCAGGCGCAGGGCGGCGATCTCCCGGGTGAGGTACTCGGTGTCCGCGATGGACCGCTCGTTGCGCTTGCGGTCCTGCTCGTGGGTGACGCGGTCGCGGTCGTCCTGGCGGTTCTGCGCGAGCAGGATCAGCGGCGCCGCGTACGAGGCCTGGAGGGACAGCATCAGGGTCAGGAAGATGAAGGGGTAGCTGTCGAAGCGCAGGTGGTCGGGGGCGGAGACGTTCCAGACGACCCACATGATGATGACGACCGTCATCCAGACGATGAAGCGCCCGGTGCCGAGGAACCGCGCGATCCGCTCCGAGAGCCGCCCGAACGCCTCCGGGTCGTAGTCGGGGAGCAGCTTGCGGCGCGGCGGCCGCGGCTGGTCGAGCCGGAACCGCCCCCGGCCCCGCCCCTCCCGCTCCCGTTCCCGCTCCCGGGCCCGCCCCTCCCGCTCCCGTTCAGGCGCCGCCATGACCCGTCCCCTCCTGGAGGTGAAGCTCCGTCTCGCGCCAGTCGTCGGGCAGCATGTGGTCGAGCACGTCGTCGACGGTGACCGCGCCGAGCAGCGAGCCGCCCTCGTCGACCACCGGCGCCGAGACCATGTCGTACGCGGCGAAGAAGCCCGCCACCACCGGCAGCTCGGCGTCCGGCCGCAGCGGCCTGAGGTCGTCGTCGATGATCGCGCCGACCAGCGTGTACGGGGGGTCGCGGAGCAGCCGCTGGAAGTGCACCGTGCCCAGGTACTTGCCGGTCGGGGTCTCGTCCGGCGGCCGGCACACGTACACCTGCGCGGCGAGCGCGGGGGACAGGTCCCGGTTGCGCACCCGGGCGAGGGCGTCCGCGACGGTGGCGTCCGGGCGCAGCACGATCGGCTCGGTCGTCATCAGACCGCCCGCCGTGCGCTCCTCGTACGCCATGAGACGGCGCACGTCGGCGGCGTCGTCCGGCTGCATCAGGGTGAGCAGACGCTCCTTGTCGTCCTCGGGCAGCTCGGCGAGCAGGTCGGCGGCGTCGTCGGGGTCCATGGCCTCCAGGACGTCGGCGGCGCGTTCCTCCTGGAGCTTGCCGAGGATCTCGATCTGGTCGTCCTCGGGGAGCTCTTCGAGGACATCGGCGAGCCGGTCGTCGGCGAGGGCGGCGGCGACCTCGGCGCGCCGCTTCGGCGACAGGTGGTGCAGCACGTTGGCGAGGTCGGCGGGGCGCAGCTGCTCGAAGGTGGCGAGCAGCCGCTCGGCGCCCTGGCCGTGCTCCTCCAGGGAGAACCCCGCGACGGCGGACCAGTCGACGGTCAGCGCCTCGCCCTTGCGCCGGAACGCCCCGCCCCTGCCCTTGCGGACGAAGAGCCGGTCCACCTCCCAGTCCCTGCGGGCCGGGAGCCGGCGCACGGACACGTCGAGGACGGTGACCTCCTCGCCGCTCTCCACCAGGGTGACCCGGCGGTCCAGCATCTCGCCGATGACGAGGCGCTCCGTGGGCCGCCGCTCGAAGCGCTGCACGTTCAGGACGCCGGTCGTGATGACCTGGCCCGACTCGATGCCGGTAACCCGCGTGATGGGCAGGAAGATGCGCCGCCGCGTGGTCAGTTCGACGACGAAGCCGAGCAGCCGCGGCGGTCTGCGGTCGGTCCTGAGCATGGCGACCAGATCGCGCACCCGGCCCATCTGGTCGCCGTTCGGGTCGAAGACGGCCGTGCCGGCGAGGTGCGAGACGAAGATCCGGGGCGCGCTCCCTGCCATGTGCGGCGCCTCCTCGCTGCTCGCTTCTGTTCGTCCGCCGGGCCATGTCGCTCTTTGCAGCCATTTGTACGGCCTTTCGTACGGGCCTCAGGCTAGCCGGTACCGGGCGCATCCGCCCTGGTGGGGCGTCCGGACGGACTGGCTCGGAGTCACCCGGACGGCACCGGTACGCTGCGGTACGCCAGGCCGTGGTCCGCTCAGGCCTGGGTCGTAGAGGACGTCCGCACGAGAGGCAGCGCCACCTGTGACTGCGATGCGACAGGCCCGCCGTACGCGAAGGGCCGCCTGGGTGGGCGCGGTGTGCGCCGGGCTCGTGGTGGGCGGCGCGGGCCTGACGGGCTGCGGCGGCGGCAGCGAGGACCCGGACGCGGGCACGAACGGCGTGGGCAAGCTGTCCGCGACGAAGATCCAGGGCAAGACGCAGCAGGCCGCCAAGGGCGCGACGGCGGTACGGCTCTCCGGGACGCTCGTCAGCAAGGGCCGGACGTACAAGCTGGACATGCGTCTGAAGGACTCCGGCGGCACCGGCTCGGTGACGTCCAAAGGAGGAACCTTCCAGCTGCTGCGGGTCGACAAGCACCTGTATCTGAAGGCCGACACCGATTTCTGGACACATCAGGGCGAGTCGGGTGGCGAGGGCGAGGGGTCCCCGGCGGACCGGGCGGCGGCCGAGAAGCTCGGCGGGAAGTATGTGAAGGTGCCGCCCGGGGACCCCGCCTACCAGCAGCTCAGCGGCTTCACCGACAAGGGCCTGATGCTGGACGGCACGCTCACGCTGCACGGGACGCTGTCCAAGGGCGACCGCGTCGGGTCCGGTGCCCGGCGCGTCATCAGGATCGCGGGCGACGAGGGCGCGGGCGGCACCCTGGACGTCTCCCTGGCGGGCACGCCCTATCCGCAGCGCCTCCAGCGGGCGGGCGACGCGGGCACGCTGCGGCTCACCGAGTGGGGCAAGGACTTCCCCCTGGAGGAGCCGGGCCTGAACGAGACGGTGGACTACGGCAAGCAGCTGCCGACGTCGTGAGGGGCGCCCGGCGCGGGTGGGGCCCGGCGCCGGTGCGGCTCAGCGCTGCTTGCGCTTGAACAGGAGCCGCGGCAGCGCAGCGGGCACCGGCTCGCGGGTCGTCGCCGGCGTGGGCAGCGGGACCGCCGCGAGGGAGCCGTCCGGCAGGTCCGTGCGCGCGTCCTCGGGGGTGAGCCGCAGCACCCGGCACTGCTCGGCCCAGCGCTCCACCATGAGCTCGCCGTCGGGCGCGTTGAGGCGCTTGCCCTTCAGCTCGGCGACGGCGGCCTCCCAGGCCTCGGAGCGCGGCGCGAGCTCGGTCACCGCGGCCGTCCAGGAGACCACCCGGCCGCCCTTGTCCTTGCTGCGTACGGTGACGTCGGCGCGTGCCCCGTCGACGAGGTCCGGCAGCGGCTGCTCACCGGGGCCGTCGCCGACGACATGGGCGGCGCCGTCGGCCCACACGTGCCACAGCGCGCGCACGGGTCCCGGGCCGCCGACCCAGATGAGCCCCGACTTCTTCGTGGCCTCCTCGACGAGGGCGCGGCCGTACAGCGCGTCAGTGGCAGCAGTCATGCGGTCACTGTAGTCCGGCCGCGCGGGCGGGGCCGAGGGAGCGGGAGGTGCCGCCGGACCGGCCCTACAGCCAGCCGTTGCGCTTCAGGGTGCGGTGGATCGACCAGCAGACGACGCCGATGAAGCCGAGCACCATCGGGTAGCCGAACCGCCAGTGCAGCTCCGGCATGTGGTCGAAGTTCATGCCGTAGACACCGCAGACGGCCGTGGGCACGGCGATGATGGCCGCCCAGGACGTGATCTTGCGCATGTCCTCGTTCTGCGCGACGGCGGCCTGCGCGAGGTTGGCCTGGAGGATGGAGTTGAGCAGTTCGTCGAAGCCGAGCACCTGCTCCTGGACGCGCGCGAGGTGGTCGGCGACGTCGCGGAAGTACTTCTGGATGTCGGGGTCGACGAGCCGCATCGGCCGCTCGCTCAGCAGCTGCATGGGCCGAAGGAGCGGCTGCACGGCCCGCTTGAACTCCAGGACCTCCCGCTTGAGCTGGTAGATCCGGCCGGCGTCCACACCGCGCGAGACGCCTTTGCCGGTGGCGGCGAAGACCTCGTTCTCGACGTCGTCGATGTCGACCTGCATGGCGTCGGCGACGGCCAGATAGCCGTCCACGACGTGGTCGGCGATGGTGTGCAGGACCGACGAGGGGCCCTTGGCGAGCAGCTCCGGCTCGTCCTGGAGGCGGCGCCGCAGCGCGCGCAGCGAGCCGTGTCCGCCGTGCCGCACCGTGATGAAGAAGTCCCGGCCGGTGAAGCACATGACTTCGCCGGTCTCGACGATCTCACTGGTGGCGGTCAGCTCGGCGTGCTCCACGTAGTGGATGGTCTTGAAGACCGTGAACAGCGTGTCGTCGTACCGCTCCAGCTTGGGACGCTGGTGGGCGTGGACCGCGTCCTCCACGGCGAGCGGGTGCAGTCCGAACTCGGCGGCGATCCCGGCGAACTCGGCCTCCGTGGGCTCGTGCAGACCGATCCACGCGAAGCCGCCGTCACGGCGCACCTGGAGCATCGCCTCGTGCGGCGTGAGCGTCTCGTCGGTCGTGTCGCAGGCGACGCGGCGGCCGTCGCGGTAGACGGCGCAGTCCACGACGGCGGAGACGGAGCGGGGGTCGCGGGTGGTGTCGTACGAGCTGTAGGAGGCGCTGTCCTTGCGCAGGGAGGGGCGGACGGCGTCACGCAGGTCGCGGATCATCGACATGGGCAGGCTCCTTCGACGAAAGGGCCGCCTGCGGCGGGTGGAACTGCCCGGAATGGGGACGTCCTGCTGGTGCCTGTGGCACGTCCACAAAGCGGGGAGCACCGCACCGTCGCGGTGGCAGCAACGCTACTGATGCAGATCAGGTGAAACGCGGTGCTCTTCCGTCTTGCGTGCGCACGCCGGGTGCGGACGAGTGGTCACTGGTCCACGGGAGGCCGAGCGCACGGCCGCAGCGACGCTGCTGCGGGAGATTCAGCGGGCGGAAGAGCGAGTGGTACTGCACGGTCGACTTCGATCCACTGCAGCCCCACCTCCTCCGGCCGGTCCCCCGTGGGGGAAGTCCCAGGCGCGTAGCGCCGTCTCCTGCGTCCGGGCTTGAAGGCGACGCTTCTGCGTGCTGCCCGGGTGCCAGCGGCCAACAGTATCAGCCGACCGGTGCGTCAAGCCCCAACCTTTACCCATCACTGATGAGTTCTATGCTCGCGTCATGGCTGATGTTCTTGCTCCGGTCGAGGCCAGGCTCCGCGACTCCCTCGGGGAACCGGACGCGCGCGCGGCGGTGACGTTCCTCGGTACGGACCGCATCGAGGTGCTGCGCTTCCCGGCCGGGGACGTCGTGCGGTACGCCACGCTCGGCATGTCCGCCCGCCCGATGACCGACCCCACGGCCGCGCTCAGCGACCCGGTGCGGGGCCCGCGCGCGGAGCTGGTCCTCTCCGTACGCGGTGGCGTCGCCGAGACGGACAAGGTGCTGCGCCCGCTCGCCGTGCTCGCCGCCTCGCCGCAGGTGGAGGGGGTCGTGGTCGCGCCGGGCGCCTCCCTCGACGTGGGGGAGCCGCTGTGGCCGGGGACGTCGTCCACCTCGGTCCTCGTCGCGGAGTCCGGCGGTCTGGTGGCGGACCTGGAACTCGACGAGCCGATGGATCCCGTACGTTTCCTGCCGCTGCTCCCCATGACGCCCAACGAGGCGGCGTGGAAGCGGGTGCACGGGGCGGCCGCGCTCCAGGAGCGCTGGCTCACCAGCGGCACGGACCTGCGCGATCCGCTGCGCAAGTCCGTACCGCTGGACTGAACGTCCGCTTCCGCCGGGTCAGTTGGCGAAGACGGTCACGCCGTCCTCGGTCGCGTGCCGCGGCTCCAGCTCCTCGGCCTCGTGGGTGAGCGCGGCGCGGCGCGCCCACACCACGCCCGCGCCGAGCAGCGCCGTGACGGCGGCGACGACGAACGGGATGTGGATGTCGCTCCACTCCTCGATCTTCGGCGCGAAGTACGGGGCCGCGGCGGCCGCGAACCAGCGCACGAAGTTGTAGCCGGCGCTCGCCACGGGCCGCGGCGCGTCCGAGACGCCGAGTGCCAGCTCCGTGTAGACGGTGTTGTTCACGCCGATGAAGGCGCCGGACAGGACGGTGCAGACGACGGCGGTGGTGTGGCTGCCGTAGCCGAGGACCAGGACGTCCGCGGCGAGCAGCACCAGCGACCCGCCGAGCACCTTCAGGGAGCCGAACCGCCTCTGCAGCCGCGGCGCCACGAGCACCGAGAACACCGCGAGCAGCAGGCCCCAGGCGAAGAACACCGCGCCCGAGCGGTACGGGCTCATGTCCAGGACGAACGGCGTGAAGGCCAGGACCGTGAAGAACGTGTAGTTGTAGAAGAACGCGGACGCCGCGGCCGAGGCGAGACCGCCGTGGCCGAGCGCCTTGATCGGGTCGAGCAGCGAGGTCTTGCGGGCGGGCTTCGGCTGCTCCTTCAGGAACGCCGTGATGCACAGGAACCCGACGGCCATCAGGACCGCGGTGCCGAAGAACGGGTACCGCCAGCTCGCGTCGCCGAGCAGCGCGCCGAGCAGGGGGCCGCAGGCCATGCCGAGGCCGAGCGCGGACTCGTAGAGCAGGATCGCGGCCGCGCTGCCCCCGGCGGCGGCGCCGACGATGACGGCGAGCGCGGTCGACACGAACAGCGCGTTGCCGAGCCCCCAGCCCGCGCGGAACCCGACCAGTTCACCGACCGACCCGGACGTGCCCGCGAGCCCGGCGAACACCACCACGAGCGCGAGCCCGGCGAGCAGGGTCTTCTTGCCGCCGATGCGGCTGGAGACGAAACCGGTCACCAGCATCGCGACGGCGGTGATCAGGAAGTACGAGGTGAACAGGAGGGAGACCTGGCTCGGCGTCGCGTCCAGGCCCCTGGCGATGGACGGCAGGATCGGATCGACGAGGCCGATGCCCATGAACGCCACGACGGAGGCGCCCGCCGTGGCCCACACCGCCTTCGGCTGCCGCAGCAGGCCTCCGGCCCCGGCGTCGAAGGGGTCCTCGTGCGCTCCGTGTGGGCTGTGCTCTCCGTGTGCGGGGGTGGTCATCCGCAGCTCCTTCGCGTGCTTCCGGACGTAGATCGTTGTCGTATGCATATAATAAGTTAGCTGAGCTAACTAATGCAAGTTACATCTACTTCGGGTCCGGTGGTGGGGCCGGGAAAGCGGCGGGCGGTGTGGTGGAGGCGGCCTCCGGACGGGTGATCGTCCTTGACGGGGGGCCGCCCGGGGAGGACCGTTGGGCGCTATGAGGGGCGAACCCAGTTGCCCGAAGTGTGGTGGCCGGGTCCGGGCTCCCGGCCTCTTTGCCGACTCCTGGCAGTGCGATGTGCACGGCACGGTGCACCCGCTGCAACCCGTGATCCCGCCCAGCGTCGAGGCCCTCCAGGTCGTGGTGCACCGCACCCAGGTGCCCGTGTGGATGCCCTGGCCGCTGCCCGTCGGCTGGCTCTTCACCGGTGTCGTCTGCGCCGGTGACGACCGCAGCGGCGGGCGGGCCACCGCGGTGGCCTGCTCGGGGCCCGCGCCGCTCGGCGGCGTCGGTGAGCTCGTCCTCGTCGCCGAGGAGCTGGGGGTCGGGCTCGGCGCCCGGTACGCCGGCATCGACGGGCCCGACCCCGGGCCCTCCATGAGCGCAGGCAAGCCCGCCCAGACCAAGGTGCTCGCGGCCGGGCGGCCCACGGCCATGTGGCACGTGCCGGGGGCGCCCGACGACCGGGCCGTGTTCGCCGGTGAGGCGCGGGGGCTGTGGCTGTGGGCCATCGCCTGGCCCGAGCAGTCGGGGCTGCTCATGTACGACGAGATGGTCCTGACGGACCTGAGGGACGCCGGGGCCGAGGTGGATCTGCTGCCTTGCGGGGCGTTGTCGCCGCGGTTGCTGATGCCGTAGGGCGCGGCGCCGGGCCTTCGCGGGGCGCCCCAGTCCCACCCCTACTCCGATCCCGGGGCTCCGCCCCGGCCCCCGTTTTTCGGCGCTCCGCGCCTCGTCCTCAAACGCCGGACGGGCTGAAGTCGCGCTCCGCGCTCGTCCGCAATCGCCGGACGGGCTGGAACCGTGCCGGACCGGGCGGAGCTTGGAGCCCGTCCGGCGATTGAGGACGAGGCGCGCAGCGCCGATGGAAGGGCGGGTGGGTGGGGGAAAGAGCCTGCCCGGCGGCCGGGGGGCGCCCGAGGTGGGCGGGACGACGGGGCGCGGACCGTTATCCTTGGGGCAACGTCCCGTCCGTCCCGAAAAGCGTGGAGCCCTACGTGCGTATCGACCTGCACACCCACTCCACCGCATCCGACGGCACCGACACCCCCGCGGAACTGGTCCGCAACGCGGCCACCGCGGGCCTGGACGTGATCGCGCTGACCGACCACGACACCACCCGCGGCCATGCGCAGGCGATCGCCGCGCTCCCCCCGGGCCTCACCCTCGTCACCGGCGCCGAGTTGTCCTGCCGGCTCGACGGCGTGGGGATGCACATGTTGGCGTACCTCTTCGACCCCGACGAGCCGGAGCTGGCCCGGGAGCGCGAACTCGTACGCGACGACCGGGTGCCGCGCGCGCAGACCATGGTCCGCAAGCTCCAGGAGCTGGGCGTCCCCGTGACCTGGGAGCAGGTCGCGCGCATCGCGGGCGACGGCTCGGTGGGCCGCCCCCACGTCGCGGAGGCCCTCGTCGAGCTGGGCGTGGTGGGGAGCGTCTCGGACGCCTTCACGCCCCAGTGGCTCGCCGACGGCGGCCGCGCCTACGCCGAGAAGCACGAACTCGACCCGTTCGACGCGATCCGCCTGGTCAAGGCCGCGGGCGGCGTCACCGTTTTCGCGCACCCCGCCGCTGCCCAGCGCGGCAGGATCGTGCCCGAGTCGGCGATAGCCGAACTGGCCGCGGCGGGTCTCGACGGCATCGAGGTCGACCACCCGGAGCAACTGGCGTACGCGCCCGAGTCCGGCCCCCGGCTGCGCGCCCTCGCCGCGGACCTGGGCCTCCTCGTCACGGGCTCCAGCGACTACCACGGCACCCGCAAGACCGTCTCGCTCGGCGAGTTCACCACCGACCCCGAGATCTACGGCGAGATCACCCGCCGCGCCACGGGTGCCTTCCCGGTGCCGGGCGCGGGCGGAGCCCCGGCCGCCTGACGAGCCGCCGGGAGCCCCGGACCCGCCCGACCGCGCACCGGCGTGTCGGCGAGCCGCACCACACCGCACCGCTCTCAGCGGACCCGCACCCGCACCACCCTCCGCGCACCGCACGCCTTCCGCGCGCCCCGCGAGCGTCCGCGCGCTCTCGCCCCTCGGCGTGGCGCGCCGGCGCCCGCTGTTCCGTACGACCCTCTTCCGCAAGGCCATCACTGTGTTCGACGTCGCCGTCTTCGGCTCCCTCTTCCTCACCCTTTTCGTGATCATGGATCCCCCCGGGGTCACGCCGATCTTCCTCGCACTGACCGCGGGCCGCCCCGCCAAGGTGCAGAAGAAGATGGCCTTCCAGGCGGTGTGCGTGGCCCTCGGGGTCATCACCGTCTTCGGCATCATCGGCCAGCAGATCCTCGACTATCTGCATGTCTCCACCCAGGCCCTGATGATCGCCGGTGGTCTGCTCCTGCTCCTGGTCGCACTCGACCTGCTCACCGGCAAGACCGACGAGCCGCAGCAGACCAAGGACGTGAACGTCGCTCTCGTACCGCTCGGCATGCCGCTGCTCGCGGGGCCCGGTGCCATCGTGCAGGTCATCCTCGCCGTGCAGCACGCCGACGGCATGGAGCAGGTGTCGGTGTGGGCGGCGATCCTCGCGATCCACGTGGTGCTGTTCCTGGCGATGCGCTTCTCGCTGCTGATCATCCGCGTCATCAAGGACGGCGGAGTCGTGCTCGTGACCCGGCTCGCCGGCATGATGCTCTCCGCGATCGCGGTGCAGCAGATCATCAACGGCGTGACGCAGGTGATCCGCGGCGGTTGAGCCGGTCGGGTGACCGCACCCGCGCCCGACACCACGCACAGAGCCCTGTGCGACACCGGTTGCTCCGGATGTCGTACAGGGCTCTGAAGTGTGTGATGAGGCCTGTCGGCGGCGTTATGAGGCCGAGGCGTCGGCCGGACGGATGTAGAGGCGCTGCCCTATGGCCGCGGCTTGCTGCACGATCCGGTTGACGGAGGCGGCGTCCACGACGGTCGTGTCCACGGCGGTGCCGTCGACGTCGTCGAGTCGCATGATTTCGAAGCGCACGGGCTTCTCCCTTCGTCTGGTGATCCTCCTGAAGGAGAACTGCTTGCTACATAGGGGTGCAACGACTTGACCCGTTCAAACATTCCCTACGCTAAAGAAAATTTTCGAGTGGCTAATGAATATGGCGTTTCGTGACCGTAACGCGGCTTGTTGTGTTCGCTGCGTCACAGTCACCGGTTGTGCCCGCTGTGTGACGGACGGGACAATGCGTTCTGTATGGACATGGACGAGACCATTGACGAGAGCGGCGGCATCACCGCGCGGCTCGAGCGCACCAACGGACTCCTGGAGCGCATGCTCGTCGAGGTGGCCAAGACCCCGTCCACGCACGCGATCTTCGTGGACGCCGGCTATCTGTACGCCGCCGCCGGGCGGCTCGTGACGGGCACCGAGGACCGGCGGACCTTCGAGCTCGATGCCGAAGGGCTGATCGACGCGCTGATCGACAAGGCGCGCACGATCTTCGCGGACAGCAGGCTCCTCCGCGTGTACTGGTACGACGGCGCGAGACGCCGCATCCACACCGCCGAGCAGCAGTCGATCGCGGAACTCCCCGACGTCAAGGTCCGCCTCGGCAACCTCAACGCCAACAACCAGCAGAAGGGCGTCGACTCGCTGATCCGCTCCGACCTGGAGTCCCTCGCCCGGCACCGGGCCATCAGCGACGCCGCGCTGATCGGCGGCGACGAGGACCTCGTGTCGGCGGTCGAGGCCGCGCAGGGGTACGGCGCACGCGTCCATCTGTGGGGCATCGAGGCCCCCGACGGCCGCAATCAGGCGGAGCCGCTCCTGTGGGAGGTCGACAGTCAGCGCACGTTCGACGCGGACTTCTTCAAGCCGTTCGTCACGCGCCGCCCCGCCGCGCCGTACGAACCCGCGGCCACGGCGGCCCGGCCCTCACGGGACGACGTGCGCTTCGTCGGCGCCCAGATCTCCGCGAAGTGGCTCTCGGCGCGCGGCCGGGAGGCGCTGGTGGGCCTGCTGCCGGGCCACCCCTACCTGCCGGGATCGGTCGACCAGGAACTCCTCGTCGAGGCCGAGCGGCTGCTCGACTACTCACTGCGGGGGCAGTCGGACCTGCGGCGGGTGCTGCGGGACGGGTTCTGGGACCACCTGCAGAAGTACTACTGAGCACCGCGCGCTGCGGGCCGCTCCGGTGCGCAGCTGTCCCAGAAGGCGGCCAGCGCGGTCGCGGTGGCCTCCGGACGGTCCGTGTTGGGGGAGTGCTCCGCGCCCACGACCACCGTGCGGCGTGCGCCCAGACGGCGCGCCATGTCGTCAAGGAGCGGCACCGGCCAGGTGTCGTCGCGCTCACCGGACACCACGTGCTTGGGCAGGGGCGCCGCGGCGAGCTCGTCGACGCGGTCGGGTTCGGTGCGGAGCTGGTGGCCGGTGGCGATGAGCTGGGCCGGGTTGTTGCGCAGCCAGCGGGCGCGGAGTGCGGCGGCGTCGGTGTCTTCGGTGTCGTCGACGGCGTCGGTGTCGGCGGTGCGCGGGACGGCGGCGGTGTCGGCCCCCGGTCCGGTGGCGGTAGCGGTGTCCTCCGGTGGCGGCTGCATGGCCTGCATGGCCTCCCACACCACGGCCATGGGGTGGGCGGCGACGGCGTCCGTCAGGAGCGTGGCCCGGGTGCGCTGCGACGGGGAGATGCGGGCCGGGCCCGACGCCATCAGGGTGAGCGAGGCGAAGGTGCCCGGGGGCGCGAGGAGTACGGCGGCGCGGGCCACCAGGCCGCCCAGGGAGTGGCCGAGCAGGTGCGGGGGCTCCTCGCCGTCGCCGTGGACGGCCGCCGCCTGGGCCAGGACGTCCGCGGCCAGCTCCTGCTGCGCGTACGCGGCGACGTCGTCCGGGCCCGTGGACTCGTACTGGCCGCGGCCGTCCACGGCGACGGTGCGGTAGCCGGCCTCGGCGAGGGGGCGCAGCAGGGCGATGAAGTCCTCCTTGCTCCCCGTGAAGCCCGGCAGGAGCAGGGCCGTGCCCTTGACCTCGCCGGTCGGGCGGGTGTCGAGCACGGCGAAGTCGCCGCGGGCGGTGCGCAGCCTGTACGCGCGGGTGCCCGCGGGCGGGACGAAGGTCGGCGGCCGGCTCATGCCCCCGAGGCTACTGGCCGGGGGCCCGCGGCCGGGGGGTGCCCCCGCCCCCCTCACATCCCGGTTCCCGGAGGCTTCGCCTGTGCCCACCCGTTCCGCCTCTGGCGGACCAGCTGCCCACAGGGGGTTGCCCCCGGGGGGGGGAGGCATCGGCTGGGTACCTTGTGTCCGTTATGCGGAGTAACGGGCGGGCGGGTGGGAAACATCCGCCGCGGAGCGGCGGGAAGGAAAACACCCGTGCCCGGGACCACGAGGGCCCCGGGCACGGGAGAGGGAACTGCACGGACTAGCTGTCGGCGGACTCCGCCGACTTACGCGTCCGCCGCCGCCGAGGCTTGACCTCCGCAGCCTCCTCGGAGGCAGCGGCAGCGGCCGGAGCCTCCGCAGAAGCCTCCGCCCCCGCACGGGTACGCCGCCGCCGCCGAGGCGTACGCGGCGCGGCAGCCTCCTCCGCCACGGACGAGCCGGACGAGACGGCCGAAGCAGACGAGGCAGAAGCAGCGGACGAGGCAGGCGAGGCGTCAGCCTCGACGACGGCCGTGGCCGCAGCCTCCCCCTCGACCGGCGCCCCGGCCCGGGTCCTGCGCCGCCGCCGAGGCGTACGCACGGGCCGCTCGGCCTCCTCGGCCGGCGCACGCCCCCCGGCCCGGGACCGCGCGGGCCCCCGGGAGCCGGAACCGCCACGCGAACCGCGGGCCCCGGTCTCGCCCAGGTCCTCGATCTCCTCGGCGTCGAGCCCGGCGCGCGTGCGCTCCGTGCGCGGCAGGACACCCTTCGTACCGGCGGGGATGCTCAGCTCCTCGTACAGGTGAGGGGAGCTGGAGTACGTCTCGACCGGGTCGTTGAAGTCCAGGTCGAGCGCCTTGTTGATGAGCTGCCAGCGCGGGATGTCGTCCCAGTCGACCAGCGTGATCGCGATGCCCTTGGCGCCCGCGCGGCCGGTGCGGCCGATGCGGTGCAGATAGGTCTTCTCGTCCTCGGGCGACTGGTAGTTGATGACGTGCGTGACGCCCTCGACGTCGATGCCGCGCGCGGCGACGTCGGTGCACACGAGCACGTCGACCTTGCCGTTGCGGAACGCGCGCAGCGCCTGCTCGCGCGCTCCCTGGCCCAGGTCGCCGTGGACCGCGCCGGAGGCGAACCCGCGGCGCTCCAGCTGCTCGGCGATGTCCGCGGCCGTGCGCTTCGTACGGCAGAAGATCATCGCGAGGCCGCGGCCCTCGGCCTGCAGGATGCGGGAGACCATCTCCGGCTTGTCCATGGAGTGCGCGCGGTACACGAACTGCGCGGTGTTCGCGACGGTCTGGCCCTCGTCGTCCGGCGCGGTGGCGCGGATGTGCGTGGGCTGCGACATGTACCGGCGGGCGAGGCCGATGACGGCGCCCGGCATGGTCGCGGAGAAGAGCATCGTCTGGCGCTTCACCGGAAGCATGTTGATGATCTTCTCGACGTCGGGCAGGAAGCCCAGGTCGAGCATCTCGTCGGCCTCGTCGAGGACGAGGCACTTGATGTGCTTCAGGTTCAGCTTGCGCTGTCCGGCCAGGTCGAGCAGGCGGCCCGGGGTGCCGACGACCACGTCGACGCCCTTCTTGAGGGCCTCGACCTGCGGTTCGTAGGCGCGGCCGCCATATATGGCGAGGACGCGGACGTTGCGCGCCTTGCCGGCGGTCAGCAGGTCGTTGGTCACCTGCTGGCACAGCTCGCGGGTCGGAACCACGATGAGGGCCTGCGGTGCCTCGGTCAGCTGACCGGACTCGGCGCGGCCCGCCTCGACGTCGGCGGGGACGACGACGCGCTCGAGGAGCGGAAGGCCGAAGCCGAGCGTCTTGCCGGTGCCGGTCTTCGCCTGGCCGATGACGTCGGTGCCCGAAAGGGCGACGGGGAGCGTCATCTCCTGGATGGGGAAGGGGTTGATGATGCCGACGGCCTCAAGGGCCTCGGCGGTCTCGGGGAGAATTCCGAGCTCTCGGAAAGTCGTAGTCAGGGCAATGCCTCTTCTGTGAGACGCGGCGCGAGGCGAACGCTGGGGGTCGTGACCGTACCGGGGACTGCCGGCCGCCTGGGGAACGAGCCCGGCGAGCCGGTGGTACGGGACCACTGCCGACGCTCGAGCGCTCACACCGCTGAGGGGGTCCCTCCGCATGCAGTACGCACCGTGCATACCGCCCTGGAGGGCTGTCTGGTCGGAGCCGATCGGGCCACCGACCGGGCATCCTCATTCATGCGGCCCGTCGAATATTCGGCGGGCGCATTACCACTGTACCCCGGAATCTCGCATGCGTGTCCGGCGAATTGCTCACGTTGCCGTCGTCACAGTGGTTGACCAGGCCCTTACGCCGTGCGGCGAGCGGGCTATTGTGCGCTTCATGGAGACGTCTGACACCGCCGCGAAGCCCCCCGAACGCCCCGAAAGCACCGCAGCCGCCGAAGCCGCCGAAGAGAACGCCGCCGCCCCCACCGGGGTCGCCGCGCAGGACTGGAAGACGGCGTCCGCCGACCCGCAGTACCGCGCCGCCGTCGTGGATCTGCTCGGCGCGCTCGCGTACGGCGAGCTGGCGGCGTTCGAGCGCCTCGCGGAGGACGCGAAGCTGGCGCCGACGCTCGCCGACAAGGCGGAGCTGGCGAAGATGGCGTCCGCCGAGTTCCACCACTTCGAGCAGTTGCGGGACCGGCTCGCGGCGGTCGGCGCGGAGCCCACCGAGGCCATGGATCCTTTCGTCGAGGCGCTCGACGGGTTCCATAAGCAGACCGCGCCGTCCGACTGGCTGGAAGGCCTGGTCAAGGCGTACGTCGGTGACTCCATCGCGAGTGACTTCTACCGCGAGGTCGCGGCGCGGCTCGACGTCGACACCCGCTGGCTGGTGCTCGGTGTGCTCGACGACACCGGCCACGCGAGCTTCGCCGTGGAGAAGGTGCGGGCCGCGATCGAGGCGGAGCCGCGGGTCGGCGGGCGGCTCGCGCTGTGGGCGCGGCGGCTCATGGGTGAGGCCCTTTCCCAGTCGCAGCGCGTGGTCGCCGACCGGGACGCGTTGTCGACCATGCTGGTCGGGGGGGTCGCGGACGGGTTCGACCTCGCGGAGGTCGGGCGGATGTTCTCCCGGATCACCGAGGCGCACACCAAGCGCATGGCCGCGCTTGGCCTGGCGGCCTAGCCTTGCCGGGGTAGGTGCCGGCGCCCGTCGGGTTCGCCCCAGCCGTGGTGGCCGTCGATCGCCCTGCGGGCTCGTCCTCAAGCGCCGGACGGGCTGGGGTCGCCCTGCGGGCTCGTCCTCAAGCGCCGGACCGGCTGGGGTCGCCCTGCGGGCTCGTCCTCAAGCGCCGGACGGGCTTTTTCTCGCGCGCCGGACGGGCCTTTTCTCGCGTGCCGGGCGGGCTGGAACGTCCGCCGCCAGGCCTACGCAGGTGCCTGGCGGCGGTGCAGGCGGCGGGTGGGGCGGAGCAGGAGTGAGAGCAGGGCCGCGGAGACGGCCAGGGCGCCCAGCAGGATCGCGGGCGGGTGGCCCGGACCGAGCGCCATGTGCGTGATGAAGGCTCCGACGAGCGCTCCGCCCACTCCGGTGGACAGGACGAGGGCTCGTGCGGGGAGCCGGTGCGGCAGTCGGCGGGCCGTCGCCCAGGCCAGGGCGAGGCCGATGAGTGCGGAGCCGAGTGCTTCGAGGATCACGGTGTGTTCCCTCCCTCGTGGCCAGGTGCAAATCGGTCGTAGCCGGTCTTACCCCCGGCTGCCGGAATACAACCCTCCAGCTCCGGGTGCCCGGACGCGCACACCCGAACCGAACTCCCGGTGCCCGGACGAGCAATCCGAACCGAACTCCGGGCGCCCGGACGAGCACACCCGAACCGAACTCCGCGCCGACGCCGGGAAATCGCGCCGCCGCACACGGAACGACGGCCCGGTGGCAGTGCCACCGGGCCGTCGTCCTGCTGCTCGCGCGTGGTCCTACAGGGCGCCGAAGCCCACCTTGCGCTGAGTCGGCTCGCCGATCTCCACGTAGGCGAGGCGGTCGGAAGGCACCAGGACCTTGCGGCCGTGGTCGTCCTCCAGGCTCAGGAGCGGGGCCTTGCCCGAAAGAGCCTCGGACACCGCGCTCTCGACCTCCTCGGCGCTCTGACCGCTCTCCAGAACGATCTCGCGCGGCGCGTGCTGCACGCCGATCTTGACCTCCACGCTTTGTCCCTCCGACGGTCAGTGATGTGCGCGGGCGCCCGCGCCGTACCCAGCACAGATTAGCCCGGTGAGGGGACGGGATCGGTGCCGGGCGTGCACGCCAGGAGCGAACAACGCCGGGGCGCAGGGTGGGAACAAATGCGCGGTCAGTGGCCTTCCGTGCCGTGCAGCGGGAAGCCCGCGATGCCGCGCCAGGCCAGCGAGGTGAGCAGCTCCACCGCCTTCTCGCGCGGCACGCCGCCGTCGCTGTGCAGCCAGTAGCGCGCGACGACCTGGGCGAGGCCGCCGAGTCCGGACGCCAGGAGCATCGACTCGGACTTGGACAGGCCGGTGTCCTCCGCGATCACCTCGCAGATCGCCTCGGCGCACTCCAGGGTGACCTTGTCCACGCGCTCGCGGACCGCGGGCTCGTTCGTCAGGTCCGACTCGAAGACCAGCCGGAACGCGCCGCCGTCGTCCTCCACGTACCCGAAATAGGCGTCCATCGTGGCCGCGACGCGCAGCTTGTTGTCCGTCGTCGACGCGAGCGCCGCGCGCACCGCCTGGAGCAGGTTCTCGCAGTGCTGGTCGAGCAGCGCGAGGTAGAGGTCCAGTTTGCCGGGGAAGTGCTGGTAGAGCACCGGCTTGCTGACGCCCGCCCGTTCCGCGATGTCGTCCATCGCCGCCGCGTGGTACCCCTGCGCGACGAACACCTCCTGGGCCGCGCCCAGAAGCTGATTGCGCCGGGCACGGCGCGGCAGGCGTGTGCCCCGCGGGCGCGCCGCCTCTGTCTGCTCGATGGCTGTCACGCCGCCTCCCGAAGTCGTCCTTGTGCTGCGGTGTGCGCCGCGTCGCCATCGTACTTTTCGGTAACTGTGATGTGTGCGGTGCGAGCGCAGAATTTCACGGACTGGATGTCCTCGACACGTCCCGGCGCCGGTGCGTAGCCGGGCGAACACGGGCAGCTGCGTGCGGGTCGGCCGCCCGGGTGCGCCGTCAGCGGTAGTCGTCCTCGTCCTGGGACACCACGCGTGCCTGTTCTGCCAGGTCGGCCTCGTCGGCGGCGTTCTGGTCCGCCTCATTGAGGGACTGGAGCGAGTCGTCCCGCTCCGGGGTGAGGGCGGTGTGCTGCTCGGCGGAGTCCGCCTCCGGGGTCTCCGGCCCTGACTCCTGCGCCGAGGGCTCATCCACCTGGAAGGTGTCGGGGTCGGTCGGGTCGACGCTCATGTGGACTCCTCGGCTCTCTTTCCCGGGGCGACGGTCTCTTCCCCGGGCTGACGGGTCTTTTCCCCGGGCTGGCGGGTCTCTTCCCCGGGTTGGCGGGTCTCTTCCCCGGGCTGACTGGGAAGCCGGCTCGCGACTTGCGCGCCGTGCCTCGCTCTCCCGGGGTTTCCCGGGGGCCCGCTCTCATGCCTCTCGCCGCGCCCGGGTCTGCGGCGGGCGGTTCCCGCGATCACCTCAGAGCCTAGGGAAGAGGTGATTTCGCCGCCACGCGATCCCCGCCGGATCTGTGACGCCGAACACGTGATCCCGCACGTGATCGTCTCGTAACATTGCCCGCATGTCTTCGACCGAGTTGCCCGGCGCACTGGCCGCCGTGGCCCCCAAACCGGGGGCTGTCGCCGTCGCGAAGGGCGAGCGACTCGACTCGGTCGCCCTGCCCGGACTCACCCTGAACGTGCGCTCGCGCCCCCCGGCGCGCCCCGGTCTGCCGCCCGCGCTGTACGTGCACGGGCTCGGCGGGTCCTCGCAGAACTGGACGGCGCTGATGCCGCTGCTCGAGGACGTCGTGGACTGCGAGGCCGTGGACCTGCCGGGCTTCGGCGACTCGCCGCCGCCGGACGACGGCGACTATTCGGTCACCGGGCACGCGCGCGCGGTCATCCGGCTCCTGGACTCCCGAGGCCGCGGGCCCGTGCACCTGGTGGCCAATTCGCTGGGCGGCGCCGTGTCGACGCGCGTCGCCGCGGTCCGCCCCGACCTGGTCCGCACGCTGACGCTGATCTCGCCCGCCCTGCCCGAGCTGCGGGTGCAGCGCACGGCGGTGCCGACCGGACTGCTCGCGCTGCCCGGGGTCGCCGCCCTGTTCACCCGGCTCACCAAGGAGTGGTCGGCGGAGCAGCGGGTGCGCGGCGTGCTCGGCCTCTGTTACGGGGACCCCGGGCGGGTCACCCCGGAGGGCTTCGGCGCCGCGGTCCGCGAGATGGAGCGGCGGCTCGCGCTCCCCTACTTCTGGGACGCGATGGCACGCTCGGCGCGCGGCATCGTGAACGCGTACACCCTCGGCGGCCAGCACGGACTGTGGCGGCAGGCGGAGCGGGTGCTCGCGCCCACGCTGCTCGTGTACGGCGGCCGGGACCAGCTGGTGTCGTACCGCATGGCGCGCCGGGCGTCGGCGGCCTTCCGTGACTCGCGGCTCCTGACGCTGCCCGACGCGGGGCACGTGGCGATGATGGAGTATCCGGAGACGGTGGCGACGGCCATCCGTGAACTGCTGGCCGATACCGATGAGTTGGCCGGACCCGTCGAGTCGGGCGAGTTGAGTGGGGCACGTGGTGTGCGCGATCGTGGCGCTGTGATGAAGGACCACCACGATTCGGGTTCGAGGAGCTGAGGCGCCGCGTGGGACGTCATAGCCGCCGGGGTCCGGCCGACACCTCGGACACCACCAGCACCTCCGGCATACGGAGTGGCGCACCGAAGGGCCCGGCCGAGGGCCCCGCACCCGGCTCCGGCCGCCGTCGGCGCGACGGCGGCGACGTCACGCCCCCGCACGGGGTGCCCCAGGTGTCCCCGCCACCCGCGTCGACGCCTCCGCGCGGCGTGCCCCGGCACACTCCTCCGCGCGGCGTGCCCCAGCACACGCCGCCCCACGGGGTTCCGCAGCACACCCCGCCCCACGGGATTCCCCAGCACATGCCTCCGCACGGCTCCCCCCTGCACACCCCGCCCGGCGGGACCCCGAAGGTGCGCGGCGGGCACCCCGAGCGGCGCGAGTCCGGAGGCGGCTGGGGCGAGGTCGGCGGAGCGGCTTCCGGCAGGGCCGGGGCCGGGATCGGGATCGGCGTCGGTTACGGAGTGTCTCCCCAGGGGCGGGGCACCTCGGCGCGCGGCCCCCGGCAGGACTACGTCGACGCCTTCGGGGCCGACGACGTGATCGACGTCCGGGACGACGACATCGAGGACGGCGAAGACGACGGCGACGTCTTCGGCGGCGCCACGAGGACCGGTCCGAGCGCCGGTCCTCGTGGCGCCGGCCCGAGGACCGGCCCGAGACCCGCTGCGCAGAGCGGCGCGCGGACCGGTACGAGGTCCGCGCAGCGGCAGCCGGCCCCCCGCGACCCGTACGCGTCCGTGACCACCTGGGACTCGGGCGGCTCCGACGGCGGCGGGCACGACGGCACCGGCGACGGTTCCGGTGACGGCGACCAGGACCCCGCCGACGGCGGCGACGCGGGCACGCGGAGCCGCACGCGGAGCCGCGGCCGTACCGTCACCGGCATCGCGGCCGCCGCCGTCACCACCGTCCTCGCGGTCATCGTGGCCGGTCAGGTCGCCGACGGCGCCAAGGGCGACGGCTCGCCCACGCGGGCCGCGGACAAGGGCGACGACCGTCCGGGGCGCGGCTCCGAGGCGTCCCGCTCCGACAACCGTCCGGCCCCGTCCGATCCCGCTCCGGCCGCCCCGGCCACGTACGACGAGAAAATGGGCAAGAAGTACCCGCTGGACGCGAAACTCACCGCGTCCGGCGACTTCGACGCGATCCGCGGATTCGCCAAGGCGCCGGGCAAGGGCCAGAAATTCAGATACCGCGTCGACATCGAAAAGGGCATGGCGCTCGACGGTGAACTCTTCGCGACGGCCGTGCAGAAAACCCTGAACGACAACCGGAGTTGGGCGCACGGCGGCGCCAGGACCTTCGAGCGGATCTCCTCGGGCCGGCCCGATTTCGTCATCACCCTGGCCAGTCCTGGAACGACCGCGAAATGGTGCGCCAAATCCGGGCTCGACACCTGGGAACAGAATGTGTCGTGCGACTCCGCCGCCACCGACCGGGTGATGATCAATGCGTTCCGGTGGGCCCAGGGCGCCAAGACCTACGGCGACCGCATCCACCCGTACCGGCAGATGCTGATCAATCACGAGGTCGGTCACCGGCTCGGCTACGGACATGTGGACTGCCGCCGCGACGGCGAGCTGGCCCCCGTCATGCAGCAACAGACCAAGTTCCTGAACCACGACGGCATCCGCTGCAAGGCCAATCCCTGGTCGTTTCCGAAGAGTTGAGCCACCGTAACGGGAGATGAACACGGGGGATGAACCGGACCTCGCGTTGACATTCCACGCGCCATCGACCATATTTCTCCGCATGTCGAGCCGTCACGCCTCCGTGAGCGCCGCCCTTGAGCTGGCGCTGTTCGGCGTGACCGCGCTCTGCGTGGCCGACATCCACTGTCGCTGACGCCCGCCCCGGCGAGTGCGTCGCGTTCTTTCCTCGTTTGTTCCTGGCTGATCTGTCGCGTTTCTCCCTGCCGTATGCCGTGACCGCCCGTGCGGTTCGTCCGCCGCATTCGGTACGGCCCTCGGCAGGTCCGTGAGCGCATTCGACGCGCATGCTCCGGGGCGGCCCCTCCGGTTCCGCCGGGCCGTTCCGGCGAACCGTTTCGCTGATTCCCTGCCGGTCCCTTCCCCCGATTCGGCGAGTCCCGTCCCGATTCGTCTTCTTTCGCTTTCCGAGAGGCACTCCGATGCGCCGTCTGCGTCGTCCCACGTCCGCCATATCCAGTCGTACGGCCATGTCCCGCCGTACGGCCGCGGCGTCCGCCGCCCTGGTCGTCCTGGCCGCGGGCGCCGCCGCCTGCGCGGGCCCGGAGGACAACAAGAACAAGGCGGGCGGCGACGGCAAGCCCCAGAAGGGCGGCACCCTCACCGTCCTCAACAGCGACCCGCAGAGCGACTTCGACCCGGCGCGCCTGTACACCTCCGGCGGCGGCAACGTACCGAGCCTCGTCTTCCGCACCCTGACCACCCGCAACCGCGAGGACGGCGCCGACGGCGCCAAGGTCGTGCCGGACCTCGCCGAGAGCCTCGGCAAGCCGAGCGAGGACGCCACGGTGTGGACGTACACCCTGAAGAAGGGCCTCAAGTTCGAGGACGGCACGCCGGTCACCACCAAGGACATCAAGTACGGCATCGAGCGGTCCTTCGCCGCCGAGCTGTCCGGCGGCGCGCCCTTCCTGCGGGACTGGCTCATCGGCGGCGACAAGTATCAGGGCCCCTACAAGGACAAGAAGGGCCTGGACTCCGTCGAGACCCCGGACGACCGGACGATCGTCTTCCGGCTGAACAAGCCCGTCGGCGACTTCGACTACGTGGCCACGCAGACGTCGTTCGCACCCGTGCCCAAGGCCAAGGACAAGGGCACCAAGTACGAGGAGCACCCGGTCTCGACGGGCCCGTACAAGGTCGTGAAGAACACAGGCGACGGCGAGCGGCTGCAACTGGAGCGCAACCCGCACTGGTCCGCGGACACCGACGCCGAGCGCAAGGCGTACCCGGACAGGATCGATGTGCGGTCCGGCCTCAACTCGTCCGTCATCAACCAGCGGCTCTCCGCGAGCCAGGGCGCCGACGCCGCGGCCGTCACCACCGACACCAACCTCGGGCCCGCCGAACTCGCCAAGGTCAGCGGTGACAAGAAGCTCGCCGCGCAGGTCGGCACCGGCCACTTCGGCTACACCAACTACCTCGCCTTCAACCCGAAGGTGAAGCCGTTCGACGACCCCAAGGTCCGGCAGGCCATCGCCTACGCCGTCGACCGGACCTCGGTCGTCAACGCCGCGGGCGGCTCCTCGCTCGCCGAGCCCGCCACCACCTTCCTGCCGAACCAGAAGTCCTTCGGATACACGGAGTTCGACCACTTCCCCGCGGGCGCGTCCGGCAACCCGGAGAAGGCCAAGGAGCTCCTGCGGGCCGCGGGCCACAAGGACGGCCTGACCATCACCCTCACCCACTCCAACGCCAAGAACTTCGAGACCAGCCCGGAGATCGCCACGGCCCTCCAGGACGCCCTGAAGAAGGCCGGCATCACCGTCAGGCTCCAGGGCTTGGAGGACAACGACTACGAGGACAAGGTCCACGACGCCAAGGACGAGCCCGGTCTCTTCCTCGCCCACTGGGGTGCCGACTGGCCCTCCGGCGGCCCCTTCCTCGCCCCGATCTTCGACGGCCGCCAGATCGTGAAGGACGGCTACAACTTCAACTCCAGCTTCCTGGACGACAAGGCCGTCAACCAGGAGATCGACGAGATCAACAAGCTCACCGACCACACCGCGGCCGCCGTCCGCTGGGGCGCCCTCGACAAGAAGATCGGCGCCAAGGCCCTCACCGTGCCGCTGTTCCACCCCGTCTACAAGCGTCTGTACGGCAAGGACGTGAAGAACGTCGTGATCAGCGACTGGACGGGTGTCCTCGATGTCTCCCAGGCCTCGGTCAAGTAGTCATCGCGTACGGAACGAAGCACGGATTCAGGTCGATTTTTCATGAGCTTTTTCATGAGGCCCCATGAGTGAGGCCCTGTTGGCCTCGGAGACCCCGGGGGTGGGCGCCACCGCGGTGCCCGCCCCCGCCTCCGGAGCCCGTCAGTTCTGGCGGCGCCTGCGCACGCAGCGCGCCGCCCTCGCCGCGGCGGCGGTCGTCGCGCTGCTCGTCCTGGTGGCGCTCGCCGCGCCGCTGTTCACGGCCTTGGAGGGCCAGGACCCCACCTCGTACCACCCGGCACTCGTGGACTCCGCCCGCGGCGGTGTGCCCGTCGGGCCCTTCGGCGGGATCAGCTCCGAGCACTGGCTCGGCGTCGAACCGCAGACCGGCAGGGACCTGTTCGCGCGGCTCGTGTACGGCGCCCGCGTGTCCCTCGGCGTCGCCCTCGCGGCGACCGTGCTCCAGGTCGCGATCGGCGTCACCGTGGGGCTCGCGGGCGGCCTCGGCGGCCGCTGGCTGGACCAGACGCTCAGCCGCGCCACCGACGTCATGGTGGCACTGCCCCTGATGGTCCTCGCCCTCGCGCTGCTCGCCGTGGTGCCGGGCGGCTTCCCGCGGCCGGTGCTCGTCGCCCTGGTCATCGGCTTCGTGGGGTGGGGCGGTGTCGCCAAGGTGGTGCGCGCCAAGACCATCTCGCTGAAGTCCCTCGACCATGTGGCCGCGGCCCGGCTCAGCGGCTGGGGCGGCGTCCGGATCGCCCGCCGCGAGCTGCTGCCCGCGCTCGCCGCGCCCGTCATCACGTACGCCGCGCTGCTCGTCCCCACGAACATCACCGTCGAGGCGGCCCTGTCCTTCCTCGGCGTCGGCGTCAAACCGCCGACCGCGTCCTGGGGGCAGATGCTCACCTCGGCCGACGTCTGGTACCAGGCGGCCCCGCAGTACCTGCTGCTGCCCGCCGCCGCCCTGTTCGTGACCGTGCTCGCGCTCACCGTCCTCGGCGACGGTGTGCGCACCGCGCTCGACCCGCGGGCGGCCTCCCGGCTGCGCGTCGGCACCCTGCGCACGCGGAAGGCCGACACCCTGCGCACGCGGAAGCCCGACACCCTGCGCACGCGGAAGCCCGACACCCTGCGCACGCGGAAGGACGGCTCATGACCGCCACCGCCACCGCCACCACCACCTCCGCCGCTGCCCGCTCCCGCGGCGGCGCAGCCGCGCTCGGCGGGCTGCTCGGCGGCGGCTTCACCGGGTTCGTCCTGCGCCGGGTCCTCGGCGCCGTCGTCACCCTCTTCGTGCTCTCCGTCGTCATCTACGCCGTCTTCTACGTGGCGCCCGGCGACGTCGCGCAGATCACCTGCGGCCCGCGCTGCTCGCCCGCTCAGGTGCAGCAGGTCTCCGAGCAGCTCAAGCTCGACGACCCGATCCACGTGCGCTACCTGGACTTCCTGCGGGGCGTCCTCGTGGGCCACGACTACTCGACCGGTACGAGCGTGCTGCACTGCGACGCGCCCTGCCTCGGGCTCTCGTACCAGACCGACCAGCAGGTCACCGAGCTGATCCTGAACAAGGTGCCCGTCACCGCGTCGCTCGCGATCGGCGCCATGGTGCTCTGGCTGATCCTCGGCGTCGGCACCGGCGTGCTGTCCGCCTGGCGCCGCGGCCGCCCCACCGAGCGCGTCCTGACCGCGCTGACCCTCGCGGGAACGGCCACACCCGTGTTCGTCATCGGCCTGCTCCTGATGATCCTCGTCTGCGGCAAACTGCAGTGGCTGCCGTTCCCGCAGTACGTGCCGTTCACCGACGACCCGCAGCAGTGGGCGTGGAACCTGCTCCTGCCCTGGGTGTCGCTCGCCCTCATCGAGGCCGCCAAATACGCCCGCCTGACGCGCTCGTCGATGCTGGAGACGCTCGCCGAGGACCATGTGCGGACCTTCCGCGCGTACGGCGTCCGCGAGCGGTCCATCGTCGGCAGGCACGCCCTGCGCGGCGCGCTCGCCCCCGTGATCGCGCTCAGCGCCAACGACTTCGGGTCGATGTTCGGCGGCGCGCTGCTCACCGAGACGCTGTTCGGCCTGCCCGGTCTCGGGCGCGAACTCGTGCAGGCCGTACGCGTCGTCGACCTGCCGGTGGTCGTCGGCATGGTCCTCGTCACCGGCTTCTTCGTGGTTCTCGCCAACGCCGTCGCGGACGTCCTGTACGCGGTGGCCGACCGACGGGTGGTGCTGTCATGAGCCTCGTGGAAGTCGAGGACCTGGGCGTGGAGTTCGGTGCCGTACGCGCCGTGGACTCGGTCTCCTTCACGCTGGCGCCGGGGGCCGCGCTCGGCCTCGTCGGGGAGTCCGGCTCCGGCAAGTCGACCGTCGCGTCCGCGCTGCTCGGCCTGCACCGGGACACCGGCGCCCGGGTGACGGGGTCCGTGCGGGTCGGCGGCGTGGACGTGGCGGCGGCCGGGGACGACGAGTTGCGGCGGCTGCGCGGCGGGGTCGCCGCGATGGTCTTCCAGGACCCGCTGTCCGCGCTCGACCCCTACTTCGCCGTGGGCGACCAGATCGCCGAGGTCCACCGCGCGCACTCCGGCGTCTCGCGGCGGGCGGCCCGCGCCCGCGCCGTCGACGTGCTCGGCCGGGTCGGGATCCCGGATGCCGCCCGCCGCGCCCGCTCCCGCCCGCACGAGTTCAGCGGCGGCATGCGCCAGCGCGCCCTGATCGCCATGGCCCTCGCCTGCGAGCCCGACCTGCTCATCGCCGACGAGCCCACCACCGCCCTGGACGTGACCGTCCAGGCGCAGATCCTCGACCTGCTGCACGCCCTGCGCGAGGAGACCGGCATGGGCCTGCTCCTGGTCACCCACGACGTCGGCGTCGCCGCCGAGAGCGTGGACGACGTGCTCGTCATGCGGGACGGGCGCGTGGTGGAGCGCGGGGGTGTGGCCCAGGTGCTGGGGGCTCCTCGGGAGGCGTACACGCGGGAGTTGCTGAGCGCGGTGCCGCGGGTGGAGGGCTCCGGCTCCGGCCCGGTCCCCGGTTCCGGTACCAGTTCTGGTTCTGGTTCCGATTCTGGTTCCGGCTCCGCTGCGGGCGCTGATGACGGCGTCGGTGATGGTGGCGGCGTCGGTGATGGTGGCGGTGGCGGTGGCGGTGACGCCGAGGGTGTCGTGGATGCCCGGCGTGCCGAGGGCGTCGTGGGCGACGTCGTGGTCGAGGCCGAAGGGCTGCGGCGCGTGTTCGGACGGGGCAGGCGTGCCTTCACCGCCGTCGACGGCGTCTCGCTCACGGTGCGCGCGGGCGAGACGCTCGGCGTCGTAGGCGAGAGCGGCAGCGGCAAGACCACCCTCGGCCGGATGCTCGTGGGCCTCCTGGAGCCGACGGCCGGACAGCTCCGCCACGGAGGTGCGGAGAAGCCCGGCAAGGGCGCGGCCCCCGGGGTGCAGATGGTGTTCCAGGACCCCGTCTCCTCGCTCAACCCGCGACGCTCCGTCGGCGAGTCGATCGCCGATCCGCTGCGGGCGCGGGGCGACCGCGACGGGGACGCGATCCGGGCCCGGGTCCGTGACCTGATGCAGCGCGTCGGCCTCGACCCCGCCCACTACGACCGCTACCCGCACGAGTTCAGCGGCGGCCAGCGCCAGCGCGTCGGCATCGCTCGCGCGCTCGCCGCCGAGCCACGGTTGATCGTCTGCGACGAACCGGTGTCCGCCCTGGACGTCACCACCCAGGCGCAGGTCACGGCGCTCCTCGCCGAACTGCAGCGGGAGCTCGGGCTCGCCCTGGTCTTCGTCGCGCACGACCTGGCGGTGGTCCGCCAGGTCAGCGACCGGGTCGCGGTGATGCGGAACGGACGGATCGTCGAGCAGGGACCGGTGGACGAGGTGTACGGCGCGCCGCAGGACCCGTACACCCGGCAGTTGCTCGCCGCGGTGCCCGCCCTGGACCCGGCGGTCGCCGCGGAGCGGCGCGCGGCGCGCGCGGCTGGTGCGCACGCGGTGCGCGAGGACGGCGGCGCCGCGGGCAAGGAGCTGGCCGCAGCGTGACGTTCCGTGAACAAGGGTGAGATGTCTTGCGGTGAAGTGCGGGTTTCTGTCCGCTATCGTCCTGGCCTGACCTCGCCATAGCGCGACGGAACGCTACCGACACGAAGAAGTTACGGCGCTTCACCCCTTTTGGTGGCGCGATGGACAACCGTCCGTCGCGCCACCGTCATGTCCGCATACGTTCGTCCCGCTGCGAGCCGCCGGGCCAACGGCGGCTCCCCATATGGGAGATCGGGGGTGCACACGTGCGCATAGGACTGCTTACGGAGGGTGGTCATCCGTATGTGGGTGGTGAGACCGGGCACTGGTGCGATCGCCTCGTGCGCGGGCTCGGGCAGCACGAGTTCGATGTGTACGCGCTGAGCCGGGGCGTGCGGGGGGAGAGGTCCGGGTTCGGTTCTGGTTCTGCCTTCGGTTTCGGGTTCGGTTCCGGGTTCGGTTCCGGGTTCGGTTCCGGCGTCGATTCCGGGTTCGGGTCCGGTTCCGGGTTCGGGTTCGGTTCCGGCTTCGGACGGCGTGCGCGGCGTGCGCGGCGGCGGTTCGCCGAGTGCTTCGGTGAGCTGGCGCGGGTGCTGTGTGCGGGGGCCGGGGTCGGTGCCGACCGGGCGGGCGAGAGCGGGGGGGACGGCTCCGGCCAGTTGGCGGACCGTTTCGGCAGCGCGCTGTACGGCCTCGCCGAACTGGCCCGTGACGCCGGTAGCCTGGCCGGGCCGCTGCGGTCCGAAACCGCCGTGCGCGCCTTGGAGCAGGCCTGCCGCGCGCCCGGCGCATCCCCGGCCGCGCGCGCCGCCCGCGTGGCCGATCTGCTCGCCGTCGCGGACCACCTGGAGCGTGCGCTGCACCCGCTGTCCCTCGACTGGTACGGGGACGACGCCCTGGGCGCGGTCGACCTCTGCCACGCCACGTCGGGCGGCGGCGCCGCGCTGACGGGGCTGCTGGCCAAGCACTTCGCGGGGGTGCCGCTGCTGGTCACGGAGTACGGGGTGCGGTTGCGGGAGCACTATTTGGCTGGTGCTGGTGCTGGTGCTGGTGCTGGTGCGCCGGGGCTCGCGGTGCCCGCGCGCACGCTGCTCGCGGCCTTCCAGGGCAAACTCGCCGCCGAGGCGTACCGGCAGGCCGCGGTCGTCACCCACGGAAACGCGCACGCGCGCCGCTGGCAGGAACGGTGCGGCGCGGACCGGGCCAAGCTGCGCACGGTCCACCCCGGTCTCCCTTCGAGCCGCTTCGGCGAGGTCGGCGAACGGGAGGGCCCCGGAGATCCGCGGACCCTGATCTGGGTCGGCCGCGTCGAACCGGCGAAGGACCTGGTCTCGCTGCTCCACGCCTTCGCCGAGGTCCGCAGGGCGGAGCCCGGGGCGCGGCTGCGCGTCGTCGGCGCCCCCGCGGACGGGGCGGAGGCGGCGGCGTACCACGCGCACTGCCGGGCGCTCGCCGCCCACCTGTTCCCCGCCGAGGCGGACGGCGCGCCCGCGGGCGGCGCCGAGCCGGTGTCGTTCGAGGAGATCGGCGGGCCGGAGCTGCCCAGCCTCGCGGACGCCTACGCGGCCGGCGGCGTGGTCGTCCTGTCCAGCGTCGTCGAAGGCTTCCCGGTCGGCCTCGTCGAGGCGATGTTCTGCGGGCGCGCGACGGTCTCGACGGACGTCGGCGCGGTCGTGGAGGTCGTCGGCGGCACCGGTCTCGTGGTGCCACCGCGCGATCCCCGGGCGCTCGCGCAGGCGTGCGTGGCGCTGTTGCGGGACCCCGGGCGCCGTGCGCGCCTCGGCGCCGCGGCGCGGGCCCGTGCGCTCGAACTCTTCACGGTCGAGCAGAACCTCACAGCATTTAACGGCATTTACCTGGAGATCGTCTCCCACTGTCCGGCGCGGCGTGAGGCCCTGAACGAGGCGGGGGAGCCAGTGCCGTTCGCGCGCCCCGCCGAGGCGTACGTACCCGGTCGGTGGGCCGGGGTGCGCCGTCACGAGGGCACGCGGCTCGGCCCGCCGCCCGGACCGGGGCTCTGCCTGAAGCCCTGGGAGGCGCTGTCATGACGCGGTGGGCGGAGCGGTCGGTGGACGTGCCGCGGGCGCCGGGCCCCGCGGACGGCTGGGACGCGCGGTCGGAGGACCCGGCGGGCGGGAGCGGGAGCGGTGCCCCCCGGCGAGGCCCTGCCGATCCCGTGAAGGCGCTCATGCACCAGTACCGCGACCTGTGCGAGCGGGCGGTGGACCCGCTGGAGATCGCGGCTGGTCTGGAGGCACACGGCCTCACCGACCGGACGGTCGCACGGTTCCGCCACCGGGACGTGTTCGCGCTCGCGGAGGAGATGTACGCCCGTGCTCCGCGGGGGGGCGGCGACCTTGCGGGCACCGGCGATGCGGCAGGGGCCGGTGCTTCGCTGGGGTCCGGTGTCTCCGTGGACACCGTCACTCTCGCGCGGGTGGGCACTTCCGTGTGGGTGGGCACTTCCGTGTGGGTCGGTACCCCCGCGCGGGTTGTCACCCCCGCGCGCACCGCCACCCCCGCGCGCACCGTCACCCCGGCGCGCAAAGTCACCCCCGCGCCCCCCAGCAGCACCCCCCGATGGGCCCTCGCCCCGCTCCCCGGAGCCGCCTGTGCCCTCGCGGTGGCGGGCGCGGCCCTCGGTGACGGGCGGTTGCGCCTCGCGGCGGGCATCGGTGGCGCGCTCGCCGTCGCCGCGGCCCTCTGGATCGCGTTGCGGTACGGCCCGCTCCGCCCCGCCCGCCGCGCCTCCCGGACCCTGCACGTCTGGGTCGCCCTGCTCCTTGCGTACGCCCTCGTCGGTGACGAGTTGCTCATGGCCGCCGTGTCCGGAGAGCCCGTCGGACTCCGGCCGCCCTCGGCCGCCGTCGCCCTCGTCCTCGCGGGTGCCGTCGCCCCCGGCCTGTGGTGCGCGCGGATCTTCGCCGTACGCGCGGGCGGGCGGCTCGGCGCGAGCCGTGGCCTCGACGAGTTCGCGGCCTCCGTACGGCCGCTGCTGATCGCGGTGTTCGCGCTGTACCTGTGCGCCGTGGGCGCCCTGCTCGTCGGCGTGGGATCGCTGCGCGTGCCGGGGGCAGGCGCCACCCGCTCCCTCGTCGCCGCCGGAGCGCTCGCCGCGCTGTTGTGGCTCGGCCGGATGCTGCGCGCCCACGGCTCGCGCCGGGCGCCCGCCCTCGTGTACGGGACGGCCGCCACGACCCAGGCCGCCGCGGTGGGCCTGGTGTGCGCCGCCCGCCTGCCGGGCCGCCCCGGCTTCCTCGCCGCGCCGGCCGAGCGCCTGCACGCCGCGGGCGGCACCGGCGCACTGCCCGCCCTCGTCTGCGCAGCCGGAGCCGCGGTGCTCCTCGTACACGCCGTGCGCGTCCTCGGCCGGGCCTCCGCACACGCCACCGCCGGCGGTGCGCGGTGAGCGCCTTACCCGCGACCCGCCGCCCCGGGTCGCCCCCAGACACCGTCACGCCCCAGCCCCCGCCGTGACGCCCCGCGCGGCCGCAGAGCCGGCCCGGGACCCTCCCCGCCTCCGTCCGTCCCTTCCTCGAACACGGCAACACCCTGAAGGAGAAACGCAGATGACCACCCCCAGCCACCGCGCGAGTGCCCCGGGAGCCGCCCGATGAGGGTGCTGCTGATCGGAGCCAACGGATACCTCGGCCGGTTCGTCGCGGACCGGCTGCTCGCCGACCCGGCCGTACAGCTCACCGCCCTCGGACGGGGCGACGACTCGGACGTCCGGTTCGACCTCGCCAGCGGCAGCCCCGGGGCGCTCACCCGCTTCCTGGACGCCGTGCACCCGGGCGTCGTCATCAACTGCGCGGGCGCCACCCGCGGCGGCGCCCGCGACCTGACCCGGCACAACACCGTCGCCGTCGCCACCATCTGCGAGGCCCTGCGCCGCAGCGGCTGCGGTGCCCGCCTGGTGCAGCTCGGCTGCGGCGCCGAGTACGGCCCGAGCCAGCCGGGCTCGTCCACGGCCGAGGACGCCGTGCCCCGCCCCGGCGGCCCGTACGGCGTCAGCAAGCTCGCCGCCACCGAACTCGTCCTCGGCTCCGGCCTCGACGCCGTCGTCCTCAGGGTGTTCTCGCCCGCGGGCCCCGGCACCCCGGCGGGCTCGCCCCTCGGCAGGCTCGCCGAGGCCATGCGGCGCGCCATGCAGGCGGGCGACGGCGAACTCAAGCTCGGCGGACTCGGCGTCCAGCGGGACTTCATCGACGTACGCGACATCGCCCGCGCCGTGCACGCGGCCTCGCTGTCCGCCGCCCAGGGCGTCGTCAACATCGGGTCCGGACGTGCCGTGCGGCTGCGGGACGCGGCAGCCGTGCTCGCCCGCGTCGCGGGCTACGGCGGTGCCCTGCACGAACTCGACCAGCCCGCGGGGCGGCCCGTCATCGGCCACCCCCGCCCCGACCCCGACCACGCGCCGCCGACCGCCTACCCCTACCCGGACGGCTGCGGCAGCTGGCAGCAGGCCGACGTGCGCACCGCCCGCGACCGGCTCGGCTGGCGGCCCCGTATCAACCTCGAAGAGTCCCTGGCCGACATCTGGATGGAGGCGGCATGCCGCATCTGAGCAGCACGGCCACGGGCGTCGCCCAGACCGACCTGCGCGTCGGGTTCGGCGTGCCCGGCTTCGCGCACCCCCTGCTCGCCCCCACCGAGTGGGCCGAACTGACCCGCCCCGGCACCCCGCTGCACTGGGTCGTCCTGAACGTCGACAACGGCCCCGGCGGGCGGCCCGACCCGCACTGCCTGGAAGCGGCCGGAAGGCTGCGGAACGCCGGAGTCCGGGTCCTCGGGCGGCTCGACGTGACGTACGGCGCCCGCTCCTTCGGCGAGCTGGTCTCCGACGCCCACCGCTACGTCGACTGGTACCTCGTCGACGGGTTCTTCCTCGGCCGCTGTCCCACGGGGCGCACGTACCTGCCGGAGGTCGCGCGCACGGTCGGCACGCTGCGCGCGCTCCTCGGCGGCGGGTCCCGCGACGGGCACGTCGTCTTCGGCCACGGCTGCCACCCGTACCCCGGATACGCCGACGCCGCCGACCAGTTGGTGACCTTCGCCGGGCCCTGGAGCCAGTACCGCTGGTCGCAGGCGCCCGAGTGGACCGCCGCCCACCCGCCCGAACGCTTCTGCCACCTCGTCCACGGCGTGCCGCTCGGACATCTCGACGAGGCCCTGCGCGTGGCCCGCTGGCAGGGAGCGTCGACGATCTACTTCACCGACCGTACGGACCGCAGCGACCGTTCCGAGGGCGGCCCCGCGGCCGACCCGTGGGAGGCCATGCCCGGTTACTGGGACGAAATCGTCTCGCGCATCGGACCAGGTGTCTCGGAATGAAGAAGGCCATGGCAGTGTTACCAGGAGAACAAGCGTCCCCCTGTCCGGCGCTGCCCGGACCGGGGGACTTCGATCGCACTTTCGACCAACGGAGTCCCCGTGTCGCTGCCACCCCTGGTCGAGCCAGCATCTGAGCTCACCGTCGACGAGGTCCGCAGGTACTCCCGCCACCTGATCATCCCCGACGTCGGGATGGACGGGCAGAAGCGGCTGAAGAACGCCAAGGTGCTCTGTGTGGGCGCCGGCGGCCTGGGGTCGCCGGCCCTGATGTACCTCGCGGCGGCGGGCGTCGGCACCCTCGGCATCGTGGAGTTCGACGAGGTCGACGAGTCGAACCTGCAGCGCCAGATCATCCACAGCCAGGCCGACATCGGCCGTTCCAAGGCCGAGTCCGCGAAGGACTCGGTCCTCGGCATCAACCCGTACGTGAACGTGGTGCTGCACGAGGAGCGGCTCGAGGCCGACAACGTCCTGGACATCTTCGGCCAGTACGACCTGATCGTCGACGGCACGGACAACTTCGCCACGCGTTACCTGGTCAACGACGCGTGCGTGCTGCTCAACAAGCCCTACGTGTGGGGCTCCATCTACCGCTTCGACGGTCAGGCCTCGGTGTTCTGGTCCGAGCACGGGCCGTGCTACCGCTGCCTGTACCCGGAGCCCCCGCCCCCCGGCATGGTCCCGTCCTGCGCCGAGGGCGGCGTGCTCGGCGTGCTGTGCGCCTCCATCGGCTCCATCCAGGTCAACGAGGCCATCAAGCTCCTCGCGGGCATCGGCGAGCCGCTCGTCGGCCGCCTGATGATCTACGACGCCCTGGAGATGCAGTACCGCCAGGTCAAGGTCCGCAAGGACCCGGACTGCGCGGTCTGCGGCGAGAACCCCACCGTCACCGAGCTCATCGACTACGAGGCCTTCTGCGGCGTCGTCTCCGAAGAGGCCCAGGAGGCGGCGGCCGGTTCGACGATCACTCCCAAGCAGCTCAAGGAGTGGATCGACGCCGACGAGAAGATCGAGATCATCGACGTCCGCGAGCAGAACGAGTACGAGATCGTCTCCATCCCGGGCGCCAAGCTGATCCCGAAGAACGAGTTCCTCATGGGCGCCGCCCTGGAGTCGCTCCCGCAGGACAAGAAGATCGTCCTGCATTGCAAGACGGGTGTCCGCAGTGCGGAAGTCCTCGCCGTGCTGAAGTCCGCGGGCTTCGCGGACGCCGTGCACGTCGGCGGCGGCGTGATCGGCTGGGTCCACCAGATCGAGCCGGAGAAGCCGGTCTACTAGGGCGAACGCTCCACCGGGCTTCCCTCGGCCCCGCTCACCTTCCGGTGGGCGGGGCCTTCGGCTGTCCGGGCCCAGCGACGGCCGGGCTCCGGGCCCCGGCGCTCAGGACTCGCAGACCTTGTCGTCCTCGGGGACCTTGCCGTCCAGGAGGTAGCCGTTCACCGTGTCGTCGACGCACGTGCTGCCGTTGCCGTACGCCCCGTGGCCCTCGCCCTTCCAGGTCAGGTGCACGCCGACGCCCTTGCCCAGCTCGTCCGCCATCCTGCGCGCGCCCTCGTAGGGCGTGGCCGGGTCGCCGGTGTTGCCGACGACGAGGACCGGGTCGGCGCCGGGGGCGCTCACCTCCGGGGTGTCCGTGAGGCCCTCGACCGGCCACTTGTGGCACCAGCCCGCGGTGTCCCAGCCCATGAACACGCCGAACACCGGCGATATCTCACGGAACCGGTCGAGCCGCGCCTTGGCCTGCGCGGGCGTCGGCCGCTCCTTGGTGTCGCGGCAGGCGATCGCGCGCTGCGAGTGGCTCTGGGTGCTGTAACGCCCGGACGCGTCGCGTTCGTTGTAGGCGTCGGCGAGCTGGAGCAGGGCCGTGCCGTTGCCCTTCTCGGCCTCCGCCAGGGCGTCGGTCAGCGCGGGCCAGGTCTCCTTGCTGTACAGCGTGACCGTGATGCCGGTCGTCGCCAGGGCCTCGCTCAGCTTGCGCCCCGGCGTGTCCGTGCGCAGCGGCTCGGCGTCGATGCGGCGCAGCAGGTCGACGATCTTCTTCGTGCCCGCCTTCGGCTCCTGGCCGTTGGCCTTCAGGTAGTTGTCCAGGGCGCGCTGGAAGCCCCGGGCCTGGTTCTCGGCGTGGCCCACGGCGCCCGACGTCGGGTCCACCACGGCGTCGAGCGTGAGGCGGCCGGTCTTCTCGGGGAACAAGTGGGCGTACGTCCCGCCGAGCTCGGTGCCGTACGAGATGCCGAAGTAGTGCAGCTTGTCGTCGCCGAGCACCTGCCGCATCACGTCCATGTCGCGCGCCGCCTCGGCCGTCGAGACGTGCGGCAGCAGCTTCTTGGCGGCCTTGGCGCAGCCGGCTCCGAAGTCCTCGGCGTCCTTGAGATAGGCCCGTTCCTCGGCCGGGGTGTCCGGGGTGGGGTCGGTGTTCTCCGCCGCCTGGGTCTGCTTGTCGCTGCGGCAGCGCACGCCCTCGCTGGCGGCGACTCCGCGCGGGTCGAAACTCACCAGGTCGTACCGCTCGCGCAGCTTGGCGTACTGGTCGCCGAAGGACGGCAGCATGGAGACGCCGGAGCCGCCGGGGCCGCCGAAGTTGAACAGGAGCGAGCCGATGCGGTCGCCCTTGCCCGTGGACCTGGCGCGGATCAGCGCGATGCCGATCGTCTCGCCGTCGGGCTTCGCGTAGTCGAGCGGGACCTCGATCGTCGTGCACTGCCACTCGTCGCCCGGCGCCGCCTCGCCGCCCGAGGCCTCGCAGTCCCCCCAGTCGAGCTTCTGCGTCGTGAGGGAGGCGGGCAGTGAGGAGGAGGGGTCGGGGCGCGGCGCCGGATCGGCCCCCGAGCCCCCCGGCCGTTTCGCGTCGTCCTCGCCGTCGTCCGACGAACCTCCGCACCCGACGGCGAGCCCGGCCACCATGACCCCTGCGGCGGCCAGAGCGGCTGACCGTACGAAACGCGGCATGACGCTTCCCCCCTCGGAAGACAGTCAGCCCATAGTAGGCACGGCCACTGACATCGCTCCGGGCGGGCGGAGCGCGGGGCGAACCCGCTCAGGCACAGACGGTGCCCTTCTTCGGCACCCTGCCCTCCAGCAGATAGCCGTCCACGGCCCCTCGTACGCAGGAGTTCTTGCTGTCGTACGCCCCGTGCCCCTGGCCCTTGTAGGTCAGCTCGACGCCGACGCCCTTGCCGAGGGCGTCGACCATCTTGCGCGCGCCCTCGTAGGGCGTGGCCGGGTCGCCGGTGTTGCCGATGACGAGGACGGGGGCCGCCCCCCGCGCGCTCACGTCGGGGCGGTCGGCGGCGCCGTCGACCGCCCAGTCGGTGCAGTTGACCATGCCCCACGCGAGGTAGTCGCCGAAGAGGGGAGAGGCCTCGCGGAACTCGGGCAGCTTCGCCTCGACGTCGTCGGGCGTGTAACGCGGTTTGTCGTCGGCGCAGTTGATGGCGACGTTCGCGGCCTGGATGTTGCTGTAGCTGCCGTCCTCGTTGCGTCCGTTCATCGCGTCGGAGAGCACCATGAGGATCCTGCCGTCGCCGTCGTAGGCGTCTTCGAGGCCCTGGGTGAGATAGGGCCAGAAGTCCTGGGAGTACAGGGCCTGGGCGATGCCGTTCGTCGCTGCCGTCTGCGTCAGTTCACGCGGCGGCAGACCGGGCAGCGGCTTGCTGTCGAGGTTCTTCAGGAGACGCGCGATACGGTCCTTGACGTCCTGTTCGCTGTCGCCGACAGGGCAGTCCTCCTCCTTGGAGGCGCAGTCCTCGGCGAAGTTGTCGAGCGCGAGCTGGAACCCCTTCGCCTGCCCCAGGGAGCCCTGTTCCGGTGTCTGCGTCGGGTCGACGACCGCGTCGAAGACCGCGCGTCCCACCTTCCCGGGGAACAGGTGGGCGTACACGCCGCCCAGTTCCGTGCCGTACGAGATGCCGAAGTAGTGCAGCTTGTCGTCGCCGAGCACCTGCCGCATCAGGTCCATGTCACGGGCCGCGTCCGTGGTGCGCACATGGGGAAGCACTTTCTTGGAGTTCTTCTCGCACGCCCCGTTGAACTTCTTGACGTTGTCGATGAGCTCCGTCCGCTCGGCGGCGTCGTCGGGCGTCGCGTCCTGCTGGTAGTACGCGTCGAGGTCCTTGTCGTCCTCGCACTCCACTGCCTCGCTGCGGCCCACCCCGCGCGGGTCGAAGCTCACCAGGTCATAGCGGGTGCGCAGCTTCGCGTAGTCCGAGCCGAACGCGGGCAGCGAGGTCACGCCGGAGCCGCCGGGGCCGCCGAAGTTGAAGACGAGCGAGCCGATGCGCCGGTCCTTGTCGCGCGCGGCGGCACGGATCAGGGCGATGTCCAGGGTGTCGCCCCCGGGCTCGTCCCAGTCGCGCGGCGCCTTCATGGTGGCGCACTGCCACTCGGCGCCCCCGGGCAGCGGGGAGGGGGCGTCGCCGCCGCCCTCCGCCGCGGACGGCGCCGGACAGTCCTTCCAGCTGAGCTTCTGGTCCGCGGGGGCCCTGCCCGCGCCCTTGTCTGAGCCGGAGTCCCCGCAGGCCGTGAGCGCGGCGGTCAGCAGGGCGGCGGTGGCGGTCAGGGCCTTGGCGCGCGGCGGGAGCTTGGGCATGGCTCCATCCTGCGGCGGGGTCCGTCAAGGCGCTCCTACAACAGCCCCTTACGGGTGAGGTGATTGAAGAACAGCCAGCCGGGGAGCACCGGCAGCCACAGCGTGAGGAGCCGGTACAGGAGCACCGCGGGCGCCGCCACGTCCTTGGGCACGCCCACCGTGATCAGGCCGAGCGTCAGCGTCGCCTCCACCGCGCCGATACCGCCCGGCGTGGGCGCCGCCGAACCGAGCGCGTTGCCCGCGAGGAAGACCACGGCGACGCTGGCCAGGCTCAGCGTGCCCATCTCCTCGCTCGCGAAGGCCCGTACCGAGGCGTCCAGACAGAGCACGAACAGGAACGTCAGGAGCAGCATGCCACCGATGCCGGTGAGCAGCTTCTGGGGCCGCTGGAGGACGTCGAGCATGCGCGGCACGACACCTGCGAACAGCGACCGCACGCGCGTGACGACGAATTTCCGCAGGAACGGGATGGCGGTCACCACCAGGACGAGGACCGCGACCGTCAGGAGGCCCGCGATGACCGTCCTCGACGGCGTCAGCGTCGGCGTCTTCTGGGTCCCCGTGACGTACCCGAACACCAGGAGGAGCAGGATGTGCGCGCCGAGCCCGAAGAGCTGGGAGGCGCCGACGCTCGCCACCGCGAGCCCCGAGCGCACACCCGAGCGCTGGAGGAAGCGGGTGTTCAGCGCGACACCGCCCACCGCGGCGGGCGCCACGATCTTCACGAAGGAACCGGCGACCTGCGCGGACACGGCCCGCAGGAACGGCACCCGCTCCGGTACGAAGCCGAGCAGGCTCATCGCGGCCGCGAAGTAGCTCAGCGCCGAGAACGCCACCGCCGCGGCGACCCAGCCCCACTCGGCCTCTCCGAAGATGGTGCCGAAGTCGACGTGGGTCAGCTGCGACAGCAGGAAGTAGGCGCCGAAGGCACCGGCGATGAAGCTGATCAGCGTACGGGGCCTGATCCGCTCCAGCTGTGCCGGTTCCACGGGCGCGGTGGGGCGGATGAGCAGCACCTGGTGGCGGATCTGCGTGAGCAGGTCCTCCTCGCGCGCCTGTTCGAGAGCTTCGTCTATGGCCTGCTTCTCGGCCTGCTTCTCCGCCCGGTCGGCCTTGCGTGTCGCGGCCGCGGCCTCCTCCTCGGAGAGGCCTTCGATCTCCGCCTCCGCCTCCGCGCGCGCGAGTTTCGCGTTCCGGGACGCCTCCAGGACCGCCTCGCGCTCCCGCTCGGCGCGCTCACGGGCCCGCTTGCGCAGCGTGCCGCGCGTGGAGCGGGTCAGGGCGATCGGCTGGAGCAGCGGCAGACAGTCCGCGACGGCGTCGGGGCCGAGGACGTCCACCGCGGTGGCGACGGCGCGCTCGGCACCGACGCGCAGGCCGAAGGCCGTCAGGAGCTGGGCGATGTCCATGCGCAGGACGAGGTCGCCGGCCGCGATCTCGCCGCCGCGCAGATCGGTCAGGACGACCGTGCCGGAACGATCCACCAGGATCGCGTCACCGGCGAGCCTGCGGTGCGCGATGCGCCGCGACTGGAGGGCCTTGACCTGTCGCCAGGTGTCGCGGAGCAGATCGTCGGTGAGGGCCGTGTCCGGCAGCGAGTCCAGGGAGCGGCCGCCCGTGTGCTCGTACACGAGGATCACTGCGTCCGGGCCGAGCTCGGAGGTGGCGATGAGCTTCGGCGCGTTCGCCCCCGCGGCGATCGCCGCATACGCGAGCAGCGCCTCCTGCTCCAGCGCCTGGCGCAGCGACTGGAGGCTGCGGCGCTGGGTGATGCCGCGCAGCGTGAGCCTGCGCCACACGCGGTAGAAGAACCCCTGCGCCTGCTGCTCTCGGTCGATGACCGTGACGTCGAGGGGCGGCCCGTCCTCCAGCGTCACGAAGTACCGGCGGCCGCGGTCGGTGGCCTGGTCGGACGCCTCGCCGGAGTCCTCGCGGGCCGCGCTCACCGGGCGGAAGCCCACGTGCCGCAGGCCCGCGAGCAGCGTCTGGCCGGTGGGCCGCACGTTCGGCGAGCCCACGGCGTACAGCGTGCCGTAGGCCACGGTCCAGCCGATGAGGACCGTCAGGATGATCGAGAACGGCGTGGTGTTGCCCGACACCAGCATGGTGAACGCTTCGAGCAGCAGCACCACGAGCAGCACGACACGCCACCGCGGTCTGCGGGACATGCCCACCGCGGTCATGTACGCGATGACCGGCGCGAGATAGCCGTGCACCGGGTCGGTGAGCGAGTTGATGTCGCCCGGGGACGGCTGCGTCAGGGCGTCCTGGATGGACCCGGGCGCGGCCTTGGCGACCCAGAGGTCGGTGGCCAGCGTCACGCCGTGCGCGAGGACGGCCGCGAGCACGCCGTCGGCGATGCGCAGGCCGTCCCGTTTGATCAGGCGCTCGATGGCGAACGCCACCGGGACGAGCAGCACGCCGATGCTCGCGGTCAGCCCCGCCAGCTTCATCAGCAGGTCCGGGGGTTCGCCCGTGCCCGCGTTGATGTCCTGCTCCAGACCCGACGTGGTGCCGTGCGCGAACGCGGAGATCGCGATCAGCACGGCGATCGCCAGGATGCCGACGAGCAGCCGCATGAGGTCGGAGGGGCGGTGCACGCGCGCGGGGAGGAGGGGTTCGTCGCCCTCCACGCGTTCGGAGTGCGCTTCCTCTTCCTCGGCGCCGCAGGGGGCGGGGGTGGCTCCGCCGGGGGCGGTGTCGTCCGGGGCGACGCCGTCTGCCTCCGGCTGCGGGGGGGTGTCGGCTGCCTTTGGCTGCGGGTGGGTGTCGTCCTCGTGCGGCTCCGGGTGGGCTCCGTCCGGCTTCAGCGGGGGCTCATCGGTGCCGGGGCGCGCGGGGTCCGCAGAGGTGCCTGCCGTCTTGTCGGAATGCACGCCCTGCTGCTCCGTCGCCTCTTCTTGATCTCGTATCACCAGTCACCGCCCGCACGATGGTGGCATGCCCCGCTGACAACGGGGGGCATCAGGGGGCATCGCGGGGGCGCGATACGGTCACGATTTGCCGCTTCGTCCCGCGTCGGCCGCCCTGTCGCACCCTCTTCCGCGAGGCGGCCGCGGTGTCGGTGCCATGCGGCAGGATGGTCCGGATGAGCGAGGAGAGCCGACCGGCACCGGAGCTGCCGGAGTACGCGGAACGGGTCCTGGACGTGGCGGAGCGCATCCCTCCGGGGCGGGTGATGACCTACGGGGACGTCGCCGAGTGGCTGGAGGAAGGCGGACCCCGTCAGGTCGGCCGGGTGATGGCGCTCTACGGAAGCGCGGTGCCGTGGTGGCGCGTGGTGCGGTCGGACGGTGTGCTCCTTCCGAGCCACGAACTGCGGGCCCTCGCGGAGTACCGCGCGGAGGGCACCCCGCTGCGGGAGGCGCACCGCACGTCCGAGGGGAGCCTGCCCCGGCTCGACATGCGCAGGGCGCGCTGGGACGGCGGCGCGACGGGCACAACAGGTGCGGCGGGCGCGGCAGGCGCAGCGGGCCTGACAGACGCGACGGGTGGGGCGGGCGCGGCGGGTGTGGCTCCGGAGGCTCACACCTGACAGCTTCCGCCATGCGGCACCCCCGCGGCAGGCCGCGGGCCCGTCCGGGGGAAGCCACCCGTCCCGGGCGCCCGCTGGCGTAGCGTCGACAACACGCATGCACTCTCACTCCGCGGCTGTCGCGCAGCCGCACCTCGACCAGTACACCCACCAGGACCGGCGATCCACGTGAGCTCCACTTCATCCGCCCGGCACGCCGAGCACACTCGGCACGGCCGGGACCTGTCGCACCCCCAGGTACGACAGGGGACCACGGGTGCCTATCGCCTGGTGCGCACGCCGCCGGTTTCCGCGGATCCCCCTCACCTGGACGCACGACAGCGTGCCGTGGTTGACCACGCGGGCGGTCCGCTGCTCGTTCTCGCTGGTCCGGGCACCGGCAAGACCACCACGCTGGTGGAGTCGGTGGCCGCGCGGGTGGCCAAGGGGACGGATCCCGAGCGCGTCCTGGTGCTCACGTTCAGCCGCAGGGCGGCGGTCGGGCTGCGCGACCGCATGGCGCACCGCATCGGTGCCGCCGACGCCCCGCAGGCCACCACGTTCCACTCGTTCTGCTACGCCCTCGTCCGTGCCCACCAGGACGCCGACCTCTTCGTGGAGCCGCTGCGGCTGCTCTCGGGACCCGAGCAGGACGTCGCGGTACGAGAACTCCTCGCCGGTCAGTCCGACCTCGCCCGCGAGGGCCTCGCGCGGGTGCGCTGGCCGGACGAGCTGCGCGCCTGCCTGACGACGCGGGGCTTCGCCGACGAGGTGCGTGCCGTGCTCGCGCGCAGCCGGGAGCTGGGGCTCGGCCCTGCCGCCCTGGACGCCTTCGCGCGGCGCGGCGGGCGGCCCGACTGGCGGGCGGCGGCGGCGTTCCTCGCCGAGTACCTGGACGTGCTCGACATGCAGGGGGTGCTCGACTACGCCGAGCTGGTGCACCGCGCGGTGCTCCTTGCCCGCAGGCCGGAGGTCGCCCGGGCGCTCGCCGCACAGTACGACGCCGTGTACGTGGACGAGTACCAGGACACGGACCCCTCGCAGGTGCGGTTGCTGGGTGCCCTCGCGGGCGGCGGCCGGGACCTGGTCGCCTTCGGGGACCCGGACCAGTCGATCTACACCTTCCGCGGTGCCGACGTGAACGGCATCCTCCGGTTCCCGGAGGACTTTCCGCGCGCGGACGGCGCTCCGGCGCCGGTGGAGGTCCTGACGACGTCCCGGAGGTCGGGGGAGCGGCTGCTCGCGGCGACCCGTCTGATCACCGCGCGGATGCCGCTCGGCGGGCTGCCCGCGCGGCAGGTGCGGGCCCACCGCGAGCTTGCGGCCGTCAGGGACGGCGGCCGTGTCGACGTGCGGACGTACCCCACGGCCGGGGCGGAGCTGGACAACATCGCGGACATCCTGCGCCGCGCGCACCTGGAGGACGGCGTCCCCTGGAACGAGATGGCCGTCCTGGTCCGTGCGGGCACCCGCACCATCCCCGCCGTCCGCCGCAGCCTCACCGCGGCGGGCGTGCCCCTGGACATAGACGGCGACGACATCGCCCTGCGCCACGAGCCCGCGGTGACGGCCCTCCTGACGGCCCTGCGGGCGGTGGCTCGGGCGGAGTCGGGGCCGGCTGTGGGGGCGGGTGCCCCCTCGGACGCGCCGGGTAAGCCGGAAGCCTCCCTGGACCTGGACCGGCCGGGCGACTCGCTGGACGGGCTGGGCGTCCGGCCGGACGTATCGGCTGCCTTCCCGGACGTACCGGGCACCTTCCCGGACGCGCCGGGTGAGCCCGGCACGCCGGACGACGTGTCCGGGCCGGGTGGGCCGGAGACCCCTGGTGCTGCACCCGGACGGCCCGGCGAGCCCGGGGAGCCGGGAGAGCTCGGGGAGCCGGGAGAGCCCGGGGAGCCGGGAGAGCCCGGGGCGCCGGAGGAAGCCGGGGGGACCCGGGGACACGGGAAGTCGGGGAGGCCCGAGGAACCGGAGGATGCCAAGGAGCTGGGCGACTCGGAAGAGCCCGGGGAGCGGGGCGACGCGGAGAAGCCCGGGGAGCCGGGCGGCTCCGAGAAGCCCGGGGAGCGAGGCGACGCGAGGAAAGGCGGGGAGCCGGGCGGCTCCGAGAAGCCCGGGGAGCCGGAGAAGCCGGGAGCGTCCTCCCGGATGCCCGTCACCCCCGCCTGGCTCGACACCGAGACGGCCCTCGCGCTCCTCACCTCCCCCCTGGCCGCCATGGACACCGCCGACCTCCGGCGGCTCGGCAGGGCCCTGCGCGAGGAGGAGCGCGCCGCGGGCAACCACCTCCCGCCGCCCTCCGACGAGCTCCTCGCGCGCGCCCTGGCCGAGCCGGAGCGCCTGGCCGCGCACGACCCCGCGTACGCGAAGGGCGCCCAGCGCCTCGGCGCGCTCATGAGCCGGGCCAGGAAGCGCCTCGCGGACGGCGGCACCGCGGACCAGGCGCTGTGGGACCTGTGGGACGGCACCCCCTGGCCGCGCCGCCTGGAGCGCGCGGCCAGGCGCGGCGGCGCGGCGGGCCGCAACGCCGACCGCGACCTCGACGCGGTCTGCGCCCTGTTCGCCACCGCGGCCCGAGCCGAGGAGCGCACCGGCGGTCGCGGCGCCCTGAACTTCCTCGACGAGATCGAGGCCCAGGACATCGCCGCGGACACGCTCACGCGCCGCACGGTGCGCCCCGACGCCGTACGCCTGATGACGGCACACCGCTCCAAGGGCCTCGAATGGCGCCTGGTCGTGGTGGCCGGGGTCCAGGAGGGCCTCTGGCCCGACCTGCGCCGCCGCGGCTCCCTCCTGGAGGCGGACCGCATCGGACGCGACGGCATCGCGGAACCCCTGACCCCCGGAGCACTCCTCTCCGAAGAGCGCAGGCTGTTCTACGTAGCCGCCACGCGCGCGCGAGAGCGCCTCGTCGTCACCGCCGTCAAGGCGGCCGCCGACGACGGCGACCAGCCCTCCCGCTTCCTGACCGAGCTGGGCGTCGAACCCAAGGACGTGGCGGGGCGCCCGCGCCGCCCCCTGTCGGTCGCCGCCCTCGTCGCGGAACTGCGCGCCACCACCGTGGACCCGCACGCCTCGGACGTCCTGCGCGAGGCCGCCGCCCAGCGCCTGGCCCGCCTCGCCGCGCTGAGCGACGCCGACGGGCGCCCCCTCGTGCCGTCCGCGCACCCCTACCGCTGGTGGGGCATGTTCGACCAGACGGCGAGCGCGGTGCCCCTCAGGGACCGCGACAAGCCGGTCGTGCTGTCCGGCAGCGCACTCGACCAGCTGGCCAACACCTGCGCCCTGCAATGGTTCCTGGGCCGCGAGGTGAAGGCCGACGCCCCGGCGACCGCGGCCCAGGGCTTCGGCAACGTCGTGCACGTCCTGGCCGACGAGGTCGCCTCCGGACGGACCCCCGCCGACCTGGACGTGCTCATGGAGCGCCTCGAATCGGTGTGGGACGCCCTGGCCTTCGACGCCCCCTGGAAGTCGGAACAGGAGAAGGGCAACGCGCGCGCGGCACTCGAACGCTTCCTCCAGTGGCACGTCAGCGGCGCCCACGCCGGCCGCACCCCCCTGGCCAGTGAGCACGACTTCGACGTGACCCTGGAGGCGGGCTCCTACGAAGTACGCGTACGCGGCTCCATGGACCGCGTCGAGCGCGACCGCGAAGGCCGCGCCTACGTAGTCGACTTCAAGACCGGCAAACAGGCCCCGAGCGCCGCCGACGTCGCCCGCCACCCCCAGCTGGCCGTCTACCAGCTCGCGGTACGCGAGGGCGCGGCCGACGACGTCTTCGAAGGCGTACGCCCCGACGTCGGCGGCGCGGAACTGGTGCACCTGCGCCAGGGCGCGGCCAAGAAGGACGGCGGCGACACACTGCCCAAGGTGCAGGCACAGGCACCGCTGGCCGACAGCAAGGGCGCCGGCGGCCTCACGGAGGAGGGTGACAACGGCGCCGCGGACGGCGACAACGGCGCCACGGAGGGCGGCGACAACGGCACGGGGAACGGCGAGAGCGGCACCGAGAACGGCGCGGACGGCACCGAGAACGGCGAGGACGGCGCGGGCGACTGGATCGGCGGCCTCCTCGCCACGGCCGCGGGCAAGGTCCTCGACGAGCGCTTCACGCCCGCCACGGGCCAGCACTGCGCGCACTGCGCCTTCCGTGCCTCCTGTAGCGCCCGCCCGGAGGGCCGCCAGGTCGTCGACTGACCCATCGGTGGCCCGCCAGGGGCCCGTCGGCCCGCGAGGCCTCACAGGCAATCTAAAGTTTCCGTCAAGGTGCCGCTCGCGGCACCCGTCTTTGCACCGTTTTGAGGAGAAGCGCGTATATGGCAGCCAACCGGAAGCTCCTGGCAGTGGCCGTGGCCTGCACCGCCGTCGTCGGCATCGCCGGCTGCGGCGGCGACGGCGGCGACAAGGACCCCTTCGACGGCATGAGCGCCGACAAGATCGCTGACAAGGCTTCCGCAGCCTCCAAGGGTGCGGGCTCGTACCGCATGGTGGGCGAGTTCAAGGAAGAGGGCGGAAAGAACCACATCGACCTGGCCGTCTCCGAATCCGGAGGCTGTAAGGGCTCAATGACGTCGACCCGCAAGGGCAAGGCCGAGATCCTCGCCTCCGGGAAGGACTCCTACATCAAGGCGGGCGAGGACTTCTGGAAGGCGCAGACCGGTTCCTCGACCGCCGGTGAGATCGCCAAGGGGCGCTGGGTGAAGTCGCCCGGCGGCAGCCCCTGCGGCCAGAAGGACATGTTCAAGAACGACAACCTCAACAACCTGGAGCGCAAGGACGACGCCGAGGTCGACGGCAAGAAGACCGCCGTGCTCACTCGTAAGAAGGGCAAGGAGACCACCACCTTCTACGTCGCCATGGAGGGCAAGCCGTACTTCCTGAAGGTCGACAACGAGGGCGGCGACGGAGCCGGCACGGTGACCTTCAGCGACTACGGCAAGCCGGTCGACGTCAAGGCCCCGCCGGCCGACCAGGTCGTCGACCCGGCCAAGCTGGGCGGCGGTTCCTGACACACCGGCGGCCCCGGGCGACCATCCCGTGGCTGCTCCACTGCCATCCCGTGGCCGCTCCACTGTCACCCCGCGTGCCCCGTCCCCGTCCTCCCGGGCGGTGACGGGGCACGCCCCTGTTGTCAGTGGCCGCCGCTAGCCTCTCTGACGTGTCTCCTCGCCTCACCGACCCCGAGCAGCTCAAGGAGCTCCTCGGCATCCCGTTCACCCCGGAGCAGACGGCCTGCATCACGGCGCCGCCCGCCCCGCAGGTGATCGTGGCCGGTGCGGGCTCGGGCAAGACGACGGTGATGGCCGCGCGCGTGGTGTGGCTGGTCGGCACCGGCCAGGTCGCCCCGGAGCAGGTCCTCGGCCTGACGTTCACGAACAAGGCGGCGGGCGAGCTCGCCGACCGCGTCCGCCAGGCGCTGATCAGGGCGGGCGTCACCGACCCCGACGCGGCGGACCCCGCCGACGCCCCCGGCGAGCCGGTCATCTCCACGTACCACGCGTTCGCCGGCCGCCTCCTCACCGACCACGGCCTGCGCATCGGCCTGGAGCCCACGTCCCGGCTCCTCGCCGACGCCACCCGCTTCCAGCTCGCCGCCCGCGTGCTGCGCGAGGCCCCCGGCCCGTATCCCGCCCTGACCCGCTCCTTCCCCGACCTCGTCAGCGACCTCCTCGCCCTCGACGGCGAGCTCGCCGAGCACCTGGTGCCCCCCGACGGGCTCCGGGCGTACGACACCGACCTCCTGCGCACCCTCGCGGACGCCAGGCTCACCAACGCCGACCTGCGCCGCGTCCCCGAGACGGCCGCCGCCCGGCTCCAGCTCGCCGAGCTCGTCGACCGGTACCGCACGGCGAAGCGCGCCCGCGACCTGCTCGACTTCGGCGACCAGATCGCCCACTCCGCGACCCTCGCCCGCACCCGCGCGGAGGTCGGCCGGATCCTGCGCGAGGAGTTCCGCGTCGTCCTGCTCGACGAGTACCAGGACACGTCGGTGGCCCAGCGCGTCCTCCTCGCCGGCCTCTTCGGCGGCGGCACCGGCCACCCGGTGACCGCCGTCGGCGACCCCTGCCAGGCGATCTACGGCTGGCGCGGCGCCTCCGTGGCCAACCTCGACGACTTCCCCGAGCACTTCGCCCACGCCGACGGCCGCCCCGCCACGCGGTACGCCCTGAGCGAGAACCGCCGCAGCGGCGGCCGCCTCCTGGACCTCGCCAACGGCCTCGCGGAGCCGCTGCGGGCCCTGCACGCGGGCGTGGAGGCCCTGCGCCCCGCCCCAGGGGCCGAGCGCGACGGCACGGTGCGCTGCGCCCTGCTCCGCACCCACGGCGAGGAGATCCAGTGGATCGCCGACTCCCTCGCCCACCTCGTCGCCACCGGCACGGCCCCCGGCGAGATCGCGGTCCTGTGCCGCACCGCGGGCGACTTCGCCGAGATCCAGGCCGCCCTGGTCGCACGGGACGTCCCGGTGGAGGTCGTCGGCCTCTCCGGGCTCCTGCATCTCCCCGAGGTCGCCGACCTCGTCGCGGTCTGCGAAGTGCTTCAGGACCCCGGCGCCAACGCCTCCCTGGTGCGCCTGTTGACCGGCCCGCGCTGGCGCGTCGGCGCACGCGACCTCGCGCTCCTGGGACGCCGCGCCCGCCTCCTCGTACGCCACGGCCACGGCGGATCCGGCGCCCCCGAGTCCCCCGAGGAGGCCGACCGGCGGCTCGCGGAGGCCGTGGAGGGCGTCGACCCGGCCGAGGTGACCTCGCTCGCGGACGCGCTCGACACGTTCCTGGAGACACCGGTCGAGACCCCCGAGGACGACGGTCTGCCGTTCTCCCCGGAGGCCCGCGTGCGGTTCGCGCGCCTCGCCGCCGAACTGCGCGACCTGCGGCGCTCCCTGGCCGACCCGCTGATGGACGTCCTGCACCGCGTCCTCGCCGTCACCGGCCTCGAAGTCGAGCTGTCCGCGTCCCCGCACGCCCTGGCCGCACGCCGCCGCGAGACCCTGTCGAACTTCCTGGACGTCGCCGCGTCCTTCGCCGCCAACGAGCCCTCGGCCTCGCTCCTCGCCTTCCTCGGCTTCCTGCGCACCGCCGCGCAGTACGAGAAGGGCCTCGACAACGCCCTGCCCGGCGGCGAGAACACCGTCAAGGTCCTCACCGCCCACAGGTCCAAGGGCCTGGAGTGGGACGTCGTCGCCGTGCCGGGCCTGGTCACCGGCACGTTCCCGAGCACGCAGGGCCGCGAGAAGTGGACGGCGCAGGCCAAGGTCGTCCCGCACGCCCTGCGCGGCGACGCCGACACGCTCCCCGACATCGGCGCCTGGGACGCCAAGGGCATGAAGGCGTTCCACGCCGACATGAAGGACCACCAGCACACCGAGGAGCTCCGCCTCGGGTACGTCACGTTCACCCGCCCCCGGAGCCTCCTCCTCGGCTCCGGGCACTGGTGGGGCCCCAGCCAGAAGAAGCCCCGGGGCCCGTCCGACTTCCTCCTCGCGCTGTACGACCACTGCGTCGCCGGGCACGGCGAGATCGAGGCCTGGGCGGACGAACCGGAGGAGAGCGAGGAGAACCCGGCGCTGCACGAGAAGGCGGCCGACCACGCCTGGCCGCTCCCGCTCGACGCGGCCTCGCTGGCCCGCCGCCGGGCCGCCGCCGCCACCGTGCTCGCCCATCTGGACCGGCCCGCGGCCGACGACGCCCGCTCCCACGAAGAGGCCCACCCGGCCGCGGACGCCTCGCCGTACGGCGCCGTCTCGTACGACGACCCGGCCGAGCCGCCGGAGTACGGGACCGACCCGGAACCCCCCGAGCCCCCGGACGACGCGGACCCCACCGGCCCCGCCGACCCCCTGGAGTGGAACTCCTGGTCACAGGAGCGCCCCGCACGCCCCGCACGCCCCGAAGGTCCCGAAGGTCCCGAAGGTCCCGAAGGTCCCGCGCAGGAAACCACCCCCCACGCGCGCGTGCCGCACCAGATCCCGCACGGGACCACGCATCCGACCCCGGAGGAGACCCGCACCCTCGCCTCCTGGGACCGCGACCTGGACGCACTCACCGGCGAGCTCCTGCGAGCCCGCGAGAGCGTGCACGACGTTCCGCTGCCGACCACGCTCACCGCCACCCAGCTGCTGCACCTGGCCCGCGACCCGGACGGCCTCGCCCAGGAGCTCGCCCGCCCCATGCCGCGCCCGCCCCAGCCCGCGGCCCGCCGCGGCACCCGCTTCCACGCCTGGATCGAGGCCCGCTTCGAGGAACTGCGGCTGCCCATGCTCGACCCCGACGAGCTGCCCGGCGGCGGCCCGGGGGAGGCGGAGATCGCCGACGAACGCGACCTGGAGGCACTCAAGGAAGCCTTCGAACGCACCGAGTACGCCCACCGCACGCCCCACCGCGTCGAGCTGCCCTTCCAGCTCGCCATCGCGGGCCGCGTCATCCGCGGCCGGATGGACGCCGTCTACAAGCACGGTGACGGCGACGACACCACGTACGAGATCGTCGACTGGAAGACGGGCCGCACCCGGAACGCCGACCCCCTCCAGCTCGCCGTCTACCGCCTGGCCTGGGCCGAGCAGCACGGCATACCGCCCGAGTCGGTGCGCGCGACGTTCCTTTACGTACGCAGCGGCGAGACCGTGCGCCCCGCGAACCTGCCGGGCCGCGCGGAACTCGAGCGGATCCTGCTCGGCGGACGTGACGAGCACCACCCGTACGAGGACACCGACGGCGTCGGCCCCGGCAGCGCGGGCCACGTGGCCCCCGGCGGGCAGGAGGACGACCGGCCGACAGGACGGACCGCTCCCACGGGCCGATAGGCTCGTGACCATGAGCAAGCCCGTCCTCAGCGCCGACAGTGCCGTCAGCGCCGACCGCGCCGTCAGCGCCGGAAGTGCCGTCAGTACCGACCGCGCCGTCAGCGCCGAGAATGCCGTCAGCACCGACCGTGCCGTTCGTGCCGCCGGTGACGTGAACGACGCCGGTGCCGTCGCCGCTGTGCGCGCGTACATCGACGACCACCGCGCCGCCTTCCTAGACGACCTCGCCGAGTGGCTGCGCATCCCGTCCGTCTCGGCGCAGCCGGAGCACGCCGCCGATGTGCGCCGCAGTGCCGACTGGCTCGCCGCGCACCTGCGGCGGACCGGCTTCCCGACGGCCGAGGTGTGGGAGACCGAGGGCGCACCCGCGGTCTACGCCGAGTGGCCCTCCGAGGACCCGGACGCGCCCACGGTGCTGGTCTACGGCCACCACGACGTGCAGCCCGCCGCCCTGGAGGACGGCTGGGACAGCGACCCCTTCGAGCCCGTCGTCCGCGGTAACCGCCTCTACGCGCGCGGGGCCGCCGACGACAAGGGCCAGGTCCTCTTCCACACCCTCGGGGTGCGCGCCCACCTCGCCGCCACCGGCCGCACCGCGCCCGCCGTGAACCTGAAGCTGCTCGTCGAGGGCGAGGAGGAGTCCGGATCGCCGAACTTCCGCGCCCTCGTCGAACGGCACCGGGACCGTGTCGCCGCCGACGCGGTGATCGTCTCCGACACCGGCATGTGGTCCAGGGACACCCCCACGGTGTGCACGGGGATGCGCGGCCTCGCCGAGTGCGAGATCGAGCTGTCGGGTCCTGACCAGGACATCCACTCGGGCTCCTTCGGCGGCGCGGTGCCGAACCCGGCGACCGCGGCGGGCCGCCTCGTCGCGGCCCTGCACGACGAGCACGAGCGCGTGGCGGTCCCGGGCTTCTACGACGGCATCGTGGAGCTCACCGAGCGCGAGCGGCAGCTCTTCGCCGAGCTGCCCTTCGACGAGGCCGAGTGGCTGCGCACGGCCAAGTCGCACGCCCCCCACGGAGAGGCCGGGCACACCACCCTGGAGCGCGTCTGGGCCCGCCCCACCGCCGAGGTCAACGGCATCGGCGGCGGCTACCAGGGCGCGGGAGGCAAGACGATCATCCCGTCGAGCGCCCTCCTGAAGCTGTCGTTCCGGCTGGTCGCGGGGCAGGACCCGGGGCGGGTCGAGGAGGCCGTCAGCGCGTGGGTCGCCGAACAGCTGCCCGCCGGGATCCGGCACACGATCACCTTCAGCGGCGCCACCAGGCCCTGTCTTACGCCCCTCGACCACCCCGCCCTTCAGTCCGTGGCGCGTGCCATGGGCCGGGCCTTCGAACAGGACATCCGCTTCACGCGCGAGGGCGGCTCGGGTCCGGCCGCCGACCTCCAGGACGTCATCGGGGCGCCGGTGCTCTTCCTCGGCATCTCCGTACCGTCGGACGGCTGGCACGCGCCGAACGAGAAGGTCGAACTCGACCTGCTCCTCAAGGGCGTCGAAACCAGCGCCTACCTGTGGGGCGACCTCGCTCCGCACTGATGCGGGGCGATCTCGCTCCGCGCTCATGCGGGGCGAACTCGCTCCGCGTCGATGGAACGACCTCGCTCCGCGTCGATGGAACGACCTCGCTCCGCGTCGATTGGGGCGATCTCGCTCCGCACCGACCAGACCCGTCCACCGCAGCACCGGACCCGCTCGCTGAACCACCCATTCCACCGGGGGAGTTGGAAGTACCAGTGACCACCTGGACCGATCGCGCCGCTGACCGTCCCGTCTCGCTCACCGAACCCAGCGGCATCGACCGCGCGGCCCACCACCGCCTCGACGAGCCCTGGCTCGCGGCCGCGTGGAGCCACCCCTCGACACGGGTCTTCGTCGTCTCCGGCGGTCAGGTGCTCATCGACGAGACACCCGACGGGCGCACCGAGCTCGTGATGACACCGACGTTCGAGGCCCCCCTCACCGAAGCGCACCGCTACTTCCTGGGGACCGACGACGACGGCGTGAGCTACTTCGCGCTCCAGAAGGACACGCTGCCCGGCCGCATGGACGCCTCCGCGCGGGCCGCGGGGCTGCGGGAGGCGGGCCTGCTCCTGTCCCCGCGCGACGCGGGCCTGATGGTGCACGCCGTGGCCCTGGAGAACTGGCAGCGCCTGCACCGCTTCTGCTCGCGCTGCGGTGAGCGCACGGTCATCGCGGCGGCGGGCCACATCCGCCGCTGCCAGGCCTGCGGCGGCGAGCACTACCCGCGCACCGACCCGGCCGTGATCATGCTGGTGACGGACGACCAGGACCGCGCGCTCCTCGGCCGTCAGGTCCACTGGCCCGAGGGCCGCTTCTCGACCCTCGCGGGCTTCGTCGAGCCGGGCGAGTCGATCGAGCAGTCGGTGCGCCGCGAGGTCTGGGAGGAGGCGGGCGTCACGGTCGGCGACGTGGAGTACGTCGCGAGCCAGCCCTGGCCGTTCCCGTCCAGCCTGATGCTGGGCTTCATGGCCCGCGCCACCTCGTCGGAGATCAACGTCGACGGCGAGGAGATCCACGAGGCCCGCTGGTTCTCCCGGGACGACCTGCGGGCCGCGTTCGAGTCCGGGGAGGTCCTGCCTCCCTACGGCATCTCGATCGCGGCCCGCCTCATCGAGCTCTGGTACGGAGAGACCCTGCCGAAGCCCGGCACGGTCGGCTGACCCGGACCCGCCGCGGTCCGCACCGGGCCGCGGCCGGGGTCGTCAGACGGCGAGCGCCTGCTTGACCTGGGCGAGGCTGGGGTTCGTCATGACGACCTCCGCCCCGCCCGCGGCCGGCACCACGCGGACCGTCGGAACGGTCTGGTTGCCGCCGTTGGCCTTCTCGACGAAAGCCGCGGAGTCCGGGTCGTGCTCGATGTTGATCTCGTCGTACGCGATGCCCTCGCGGTCCATCTGGCTCTTCAGCCGACGGCAGTAGCCGCACCACGTGGTGCTGTACATCGTCACAGTGCCCGGCATGTCTCTCGTACTCCTCTACGGCTCAGGGGGTGCGTCGTCGCACTGGATGAGAACGTACGCGACCCGGTCACCATTCCCGCATTAGTACGACTGCGGGGGTCCGCCTGTGGACAACGCGGCTCACCCGCCCCGCGGGACCTGGCAGCATGGCGGGGTGACAGCAGCAACGCACTCCACCCTCTTCCCGCGGGTCCCGGACACCGCCGACGCGGTGCTCGACGGGCTCGACCCGGAGCAGCGCGAGGTCGCCACCGCCCTGCACGGACCGGTGTGCGTGCTCGCGGGCGCGGGCACGGGCAAGACCCGCGCCATCACCCACCGCATCGCCTACGGCGTGCGCGCGGGCATCCTCCAGCCCACCAGCGTGCTCGCCGTCACCTTCACCAACCGCGCGGCCGGGGAGATGCGCGGCCGCCTGCGCCAGCTCGGCGCCACCGGCGTCCAGGCGCGCACGTTCCACTCCGCGGCCCTGCGCCAGCTCCAGTACTTCTGGCCGAAGGCCGTCGGCGGACAGCTGCCCCGCCTGGTGGAGCGCAAGATCCAGCTGGTCGCCGAGGCCGCGGCGGCCTGCCGCGTCCGCCTCGACCGGAACGAGCTGCGGGACGTCACCGGCGAGATCGAGTGGTCCAAGGTCACCCAGACCGTCCCCCAGGACTACGCCGCGGCGGCGGCCAAGGCGGGCCGCGACACCCCCCGCGCCGCCGCCGAGATCTCCCAGCTCTACGCGGCGTACGAGGACCTCAAGCGCGACCGCACCGTCATCGACTTCGAGGACGTCCTGCTCCTCGCCGTCGGCATCCTCCAGGACCGCCACGACATCGCCGAACAGGTCCGCTCGCAGTACCAGCACTTCGTGGTCGACGAGTACCAGGACGTGAGCCCGCTCCAGCAGCGCCTCCTGGAGCTGTGGCTCGGCGACCGCGACAGCCTGTGCGTCGTGGGCGACGCCAGCCAGACCATCTACTCCTTCACCGGCGCCACCCCCGACCACCTCCTGAACTTCCGCACCCATCACCCGGGCGCCACGGTCGTGAAGCTCGTCCGTGACTACCGCTCGACGCCCCAGGTCGTCCACCTCGCCAACGGCCTGCTCGCCCAGGCGCGCGGCCGCGCCGCCGACCACCGCCTCGCCCTGGTCTCCCAGCGCGACCCCGGCCCCGACCCGGTGTACACGGAGTACGCGGACGAGCCCGCCGAAGCCGAAGGCGCCGCCCGCCGCATCCGCGCCCTGCTGTCCGACGGCGTCCCCGCGAGCGACATCGCGGTCCTGTTCCGCACGAATGCGCAGTCGTCGATCTACGAACAGGCCCTCGCCGACGCCGGCATCCCTTACCAGCTGCGCGGCGCCGAACGCTTCTTCGAGCGCACCGAGGTCCGCGAGGCGGGCGCCGCCCTGCGCGGCGCCGCCCGCTTCGGCGGCAACGACACCCTCCTGGACGACGTCGTCGACCTGCCGTCGCAGGTGCGGGCCGTGCTTTCCACCAAGGGCTGGACGACCACGCCGCCCGCGGGCTCGGGCGCGGTCCGGGACCGCTGGGAGTCCCTGGCCGCCCTGGTGCGGCTCGCCGAGGACTTCACCGGGGCCAAGCCGGAGGCGACGCTCGCCGACCTCGTGGCGGAGCTGGACGAGCGCGCCGCCGCCCAGCACGCGCCCACAGTCCAGGGCGTCACCCTCGCCTCCCTGCACGCCGCCAAGGGCCTGGAGTGGGACGCCGTCTTCCTGGTGGGACTGGCCGAGGGCATGATGCCGATCACGTACGCCAGGACCGACGAACAGGTCGAGGAGGAGCGCAGGCTCCTCTACGTCGGCGTGACCCGCGCCCGCGCCCACCTCTTCCTGTCCTGGGCCCTGTCGCGGTCCCCGGGCGGCCGGGCGGGCCGCAGAGCCAGCCGCTTCCTCGACGGCCTGCGCCCGGGTTCGGGCACCGCGGCCGGAGCCCGCACGGAGGGCGGCGCCGGAGGCATCGAGCGGGGCACCGGCGGCACCGGCGGCGGCGTCGACCGGAGTGCCGTCCGCGGGCACCGCCGCGGCGCCCGTTCCCCGGCCCGTTGCCGTGTCTGCGGTCGCACACTCACCGACGCGGGTGAGATGAAGCTCATGCGGTGCGAGGACTGCCCGTCGGACATGGACGAAGGGCTCTACGAGCGGCTCATCGAGTGGAGATCCGACCAGGCCAGGGCCCTGAGCCAGCCCCCGTTCTGCGTCTTCACGGACAAGACCCTGATCGCCATCGCGGAGGCCGTGCCCGAGGACGAGGGCGAGCTGGCCCGGATCCCCGGCGTCGGCGCGCGCAAGCTGAACCGATTCGGCGCCGATGTGCTCGCCATGTGCGCAGGTCAGGAGGGTGCGACGGGCGGCCAAGCGAACTGATTCAAACTCGTCGAAAAAATAGTTTGCGCATGCGCCAGCAATCCCCATAGGTTCTTAAGCACGGGAACGGCGGCTTCTCCGAAGCCCGGGTCCCGTGCTGTACTTGTCAGTCCGCAGGGTCGGTTCCGGCCGATCCCCTAGACGCCGAGAGGAGGCGATTCCAGTGATCAGCAACAACGAGAGCTTCATCAGCACCGTCAAAATGACCGATCGCTCGGTCGTCGCTTCCTGCCTGCTCGGCCTCTCGAACCGGGGCACCGGTCTGTCCGTCGGCAATGCCGCTCTCTCTGCTGGCAACGCCGCCGTGCGTCCGGCCGCCGCCTCCCTGCCTCTCTCGGGTCTGCCGATCCGTGAGGGCAATGAGCGACCGACGAAGGCACCGGAAGCAGTAGCGACGGCACAGGCGCAGGCCTATGCCTTCGCGGCAGCCGGTGCCGGATTCCCGAAGCAGACGACGCAGCACCACACGATGTGGGCCTTCCGTGGGCTCGAACCCTGGAGTGATCCAGTCTGATCCTCGATCAGACCGGCGCCTTCAGGGCCGCGGAACCCCACCCGGGATCCGCGGCCCTTCTGTTTTCCCCGAAAAAGGGAGACGGAGCGAAGGGGCCGAGCAAGACCCGGTACCAGCCGCCAACCGGCCGACCCGGCCGGCACGACCAGACGAGGAAAACACCACCGTGCAACTCGAAGCGCACGCCCCGTCCGTACCGCCTTCAGACACTCTCCCGCCGCCCGTTCCCACGGAGGACCCGACCTTGACTCCCCTCACCGCGCTCACCGCGCTCGACGACGCCATCGAGAACCTCGGCGTACCCGTTCCCTGCCGTGCCTACGACCCGGAGGTCTTCTTCGCCGAGTCGCCCGCGGACGTCGAGTACGCCAAGTCCCTGTGCCGTACCTGCCCGCTGATGGAGGCCTGCCTGGCCGGCGCCAAGGAGCGGCGCGAGCCGTGGGGCGTCTGGGGCGGCGAGCTGTTCGTCCAGGGTGTGGTCGTAGCCCGCAAGCGGCCGCGTGGCCGTCCGCGGAAGAACCCGGTCGTGGCATGAGCACCGCCGGAACGATCGATCGCCCCCTGACGCACGACCCCAAGAAGCAGGCCCCGATGAAGGCACCAGCCAGCGAGCCCAGCGGCTCCGCGACCCCAGACTTCTTCACCACCACCGGCGTGACCGGCTCACGCCAGAACAGGACCCGCGAAATGCAACTCATTCCAGAAGCCCTGGCGCGTGCGCATATGCACGAACGCCTGCGTGAGGCCGACGAGCACCGTCCGGCCGCCCGCCTGATCGCGGCCCGCCGCATGCAGCGCCGCGCGGAGCGCGCGTCCCTGCGTGCCCGGCGCGCGCTCGCCATGGCGGTCATGCAGTAAATGGCGGTCAGGCAGTAACAGGAAACAATCAGCGGGGGGCGGTCCGAACGGACCGCCCCCCGCGGTGCGTTGTGCCCCGATACCCCGATGGCGGGGATAGGGTCACCGGGTGGACCAGCAGCCTCCTGAACCTGCGGACGCCGGTGACACCGAGAACGCGGATGACGCCGAGGCCACCGGTGACGCCGGTGACGCCGGGAGCGCCGTGTGCGCACGCTGTGGTGCGGTCGCCGACGGCCGGCCCCCGACCTGGACCTGCTCCGTGGAGAACGGCGTCCGGCACTACTTCTGCGACACCTGCGCCCGCGACAACATCCGGTCGATCGAGGGCCGCCTCGACTCCACCTGGTGGTGAACCGGCCCCCTCGCGCGGGCGCCCGCCCTCACGCCTCTGCCGCCTCCTCCTCCAGGCCGTCCCGCTCGTCGCCCCCGTCCTCCTCCACCGCGAACTCCGCTTCCCCCGCGACGAAACCGGGCAGCCACTCCTCCAGCTCGTCCCGCATTCGCACCGTCGCACCCAGCTGGCACAGGACACCGATGGTGCTCAGCGTCACCCGGTGGATCAGGAGGTACGACGGCGGCAGGTTCAGTTGCTTGCCCAGCTGATGGGCGGGGGAGCGGGGGTCGGCGATACGGGCGGCCTGACTGCGCATCCAGCCGCGCGTGAAGGTGAACTCGTCCGCCACCGCGGGCTCGATGATCGGCAGCAGATAGTCGAGGACCGCCTCGGGCTCCAGGTCGACCGTCTCCTTGACGAAGCCCTCCGCGCACAGCATGGCGTACACCGCGTCCGCCTCGCCCTCGACGGTCATCCGCAACGAGTCGCCGATCGTCGACGGCAGGCCGCCCGGCAGCCGGTCCACCGTGCCGAAGTCCAGGACACCGAGGCGCCACTCGCCCTTCTCGCCCGGCAGCAGACGGAAGTTGCCCGGATGCGGGTCGGCGTGCAGCAGTCCTGTCCTGGCCGGGCCGGAGAAGAGGAAACGGGTCAGGAGCTGCCCCGCGCGGTCCCTCTGTTCCTGGGTCCCCTCCGTGATCACTTCGGACAGCGGCACGCCGTCGATCCACTCCGTCACCAGGATCTGCTCGCACTGGTGCACCACGTCCGGCACCACCACGTCCGGGTCGTCCGCGAACTCCTCGGCATGCGCCCGCTGCGCCTGCGCCTCCAGGACGTAGTCCAGCTCCTCGGAGACACGGTCGCGCAGCTCGGCGATGAGCGGCTTGATGTCCATGCCCGGAATCAGCGGCCCCAGGACCCGGGCGAAGCGGCTCAGCTGGTTCAGATCCGAGAGCAGCGCCTCGCCCGCGCCCGGATACTGCACCTTCACCGCGACATCGCGCCCGTCCCGCCACACCGCCCGGTGCACCTGGCCGATCGACGCGGCGGCCGCGGGCTTGTCCTCGAACTTGAGGAAGTGCTCCCGCCAGTCCGTGCCGAGCCGCTCCTCCAGGACCGCGTGCACCGTGCGGGTCGGCATCGGCGGCGCGGCTTCCTGGAGCTTTGTCAACGCCGCGCGGTAGGGCCCCGCGACCTCCTCCGGCAGGGCCGACTCGAAGACGGACAGCGCCTGCCCGAACTTCATGGCGCCGCCCTTCAACTCGCCCAGCACCTTGAACAACTGCTCCGCCGTGCGCTGTTGCAGCTCACGGCCGACGATCTCCGCGGACTTGCCGCCGATCCGTTTGCCGAGTCCCCAGGTGGCGCGGCCGGCGAAGCCGAGTGGCAGCGCGGCCAGTTTGGCGGTCCGGGTGACCGCCTTCCGGGGAAGATCAGACATGCGCCCCTCCAAAACCCAGACAGCCGCGCCCGTTCAGGCGGTTACCGGGCCATTGTCTCGTGCGGCTCTCGATCCACGGCGGTCTGCTCCCCCTTATCTTGCTCACTTGCCCCACAGGGGCAGGAAGGGTGGGCCCGTGTGCGCTGCCGACGCCAGTCGAAACCCGGTGTCGAGGCCTCCCAGCGCACGCCCGCCACCGGATCCGCGCCGTCCAGGAAGGCCAGGGCACGGGCGGCGGCAAGACCGGCGACCGCCGTCGCGAGCGCCAGGTCACAGGCGGGCACCTGACGGCGGTGACCCGAACGCCACTGGGCCAGCAGCCGCGGCCAGGCCGCGTCCTCCTCGGCGCGGGCCAGGACGAGGCAGCCCGCGCAGGCGGACACGCCGGGCAGGACCAGGGGCCCGACCACACCCGTGCCCTCGATCACGCCCGCGTACAGATGAGGGGTGCCGGCGGAGATCAAGGGCTCGGCGACACCCGGGTCGGGGGCGAAGGCGTCAAGGCCGTCGCGCGGAGCCAGGACGACCAGGGACAGCGGGCGCTCGCCGTCGCCCCGGTCCCCGGGATGGCGCGGTGGACGGCCCGGGGCCGCGCGCCGCACCACTGCTCCGGCCGCGGCGTCCCTGCGCCGGCCGACGGACTCGGGCGGCAGCCCGCCCGGCGCGACGTCCCACGGCTCGACACAGCCGCCGTCCAGCACATCGACCCGGCCGACGCCCGCGCCGGACAGGACCGCGGCGAGGACCGCTCCCACCCGGCCCGCGCCGCGCACCCGCACCCGGGTGACGCGGCGCGCGGCCAGTTTTCGGATGCCCTGGTTCGGAGCCGGGGTGACGGCCGACAGCGCCGCGAGGTCGGGGCGCAGCCGGTCCATCACCTCGGTGCGCGAGCGCAGGGCGTCGGCCGCCGGGCCGCCTCCCGTCGCGTCGTCCAGGAGCCCGGCCCGGGTGAGGCGGTGCAGGAGCCGGTCCACGTGGCCGTCCGGCAGTCCCATCCGGCTTGCTTCCTCGCGCAGGAGGGGCAGCCCCCGGGTGCCGTCGAGGAGCGTGAGAAAACTTCCCGTCGCCGTGTCGACCGGGCCGAGGACCCGGGCGTGCGCCCGGGTCACGCCGATCTGGACGGTGTTCAGATCGCGCCAGCCGCGACGCAGGGCCGGCTTGAGGATCGGATGCATGGTGGGTCCCCCGTTCTCGTGTCCCGGGCCGTACCGATCTGGATCGATCTGGGCCGATCTGGACCGACCTGGGAAAACCTGGGAAGGCCTGGGCTGGTCTGGGTCGATCGAGGTCGCTCGGTGCGGCCCGGTACCGCTCGAATGCCAGAATGCCCGGCCGGGCCGAGCCGTGCGTCCGGTTGTCCACAGGCAATGAGTACTTGTCGTACTAATCAAGCGCATGGGGAGTGGATCGCGACCGAACCGTCCCGGAGGCGGGACTTCCCCTACACCCAGCGGGTAACGTCGAGGCGTGCCCGCCGACCCACTGCACCGCGCCGGAAGCCCGCAGCGCAGCGCGACCAGCCCGCCCGCATCAGGCGCGGCGACCAGCGCGGTCGAGGTGCGAAGGAGCGCCCGCCGCCGCAGAACGGTCTCGGCCTACCGGGAGGGCAACCGCACCGTCGTCCTCATCCCCGCCCGCATGTCCGAGGCGGAGGAGCAGCGCTGGGTGACCGTCATGCTGGACAAGCTGGCGGCACAGGAAAGCAAACGGATCCTCGGCGACAGCGAACTCGCCGAGCGCGCCCAGCGGCTCTCCGAGCAGTTCTTCGAGGCTCGGGCCCGGCCCACGTCCGTTCGCTGGGTCACGAACCAGAACACCCGCTGGGGCTCGTGCACACCGTCGGAAGGCAGCATCCGCCTCTCGCACCGGCTGCAGGGCATGCCCGAGTACGTGGTGGACTACGTCCTGCTCCATGAGCTCGCCCACCTCCTGGTCCCCGGGCACGGGCCGAGGTTCTGGCGCCTCCTCGACGCGTATCCGCGGACCGAGCGTGCCCGTGGCTACCTCGAAGGGGTGGCCGCCGCGGACCGGCTGCCGCATCTGCCGGCCGCCCGGGAGGAGTAGCGGACACCCCCGGTGGCGGGGTGCGGGGCACCCGGTGAAGGGGTTGTGTACCGGCTCTGTACCGACTTCGTCCGTTGTCGGAGGGAACGGTTAGCCTGGCGCGACGCATTCACATTCGGGATGGGGGACGGTCGTTACGTATGGCCAGGGAATTCCAACGCGGCCACAAGGCCAAGATCAGTGACCTCACCGCGGGGACCGATCTGTACGTAGGCGTGCACATCGCTGCCCCCGGGGTGACCTTCGACATCAGCTGCTTCGGGCTCGACGCGGACGAGCGGCTCTCGGACGACCGGTACTTCATCTTCTTCAACCAGCCGAAGTCCCCGGAGGAGTCGCTTCAGCTCCTGGGCGCCCAGGCCGGTGACACCGAGTCCTTCCGCGTCACTCTGGACCGGATCCCGCAGCAGATCCAGAGGCTGTCGTTCTCCGCGGCGATCGACGGCGCCGGGCAGATGTCGCAGATCAGCTCCGGGTACATCCGGCTCGTGGCCGGGGGTGAGGAAGTGGTCCGCTACTCCTTCACCGGCTCTGAGTTCTCCACCGAGCGCGCCCTGATGCTCGGCGACTTCTACATGAAGGACGTGTGGCGCTTCGCCGCCGTCGGCCAGGGCTTCGACGGCGGCCTCGACGCGCTGATCAAGAACTTCGGCGGCGAGGTCGCGGAGGACGAGCCCGCCGCCGCGCAGCCGCAGGCCGCCCCCGGCTTCGCCCCGCCCGCCGACGCCGCGACTCCGCCCGCGTTCGCCGCGCCCGCGGCCCCCGTGACACCGGACCCGGCCCCCGCGCAGCCCCCCGCCCCCGCGCCCGCCCAGAGCTTCGCGCCCCCCGCGGGCGCCACGCCGCCGCCCGCCCCGGCGCCCGACCCGTCGGTGCACGCCGCGCAGACCATCGTCGCGCCGTTGAACCAGCCGGGCGGCGTCCAGGTGCCCCCGCAGGCTCCGTACGGCGGGCCCGGCGCGCAGCCCCAGGGCCCCCCGCCGCACGGAGGGCCCGGACAGCAGCCCCCGTTCGGCCAGGCCCCGCCGCCACCCGGTTACGGCCAGCAGCCCTCGGCGCCCCTGCCGCCCGGGTACGGCCAGCAGGCCGCGGCGTCGGCGCCGCCCGGCTACGACCAGCAGCAACCGTCCGCGCCGATGCCCCCCGGCTACGGCCAGCCGCCGGGAGCCCCGGCGCAGCCGTACGGCCAGCAGCCCGCGGCCGCCGCGCCTCCCGGGTACGGCCAGCAGCCCCAGATCCCCGGCCAGGCCCCGTTCGCCGCGGGCCCCGCAGGCGGGGTTCCGCAGGGCGCCCCGCAGGGGGCCGGTGTGGCCTCGGCGCTCCAGAAGTACCGCGAGGCGGCGACCGGACAGCGCTGGACGCAGCAGAACGAGAAGCTGGTCCGCGTGGACCTCGGCGTCGGCGACCACCCGGTCCTCGCCCGCCAGGGCAGCATGGTCCTGTACCAGGGCAAGGTCGAGTTCGGCTACAAGGGCGCGGGCTTCCAGGGCCGCGTCGTCGGCAACGCGACCGGCCAGGAGATGCAGCTCATGCGCTGCTCCGGCCGCGGCCAGGTCTTCCTCGCCGAAGAAGCAACGCACCTGCACCCCATCGAGCTCCAGGGGGACGCGATCTGCGTCTCCGCGGAGAACGTCCTCGCCTTCGACGAGACGCTCCAGCACGAGGTGCGCCGCATCGAGGGCCACGGCATCCCCGGTGGCGCGCTGTTCGTCATGCAGTTCCAGGGCACCGGCACGGTCGTGATCAAGACCCACGGCATGCCCGTCGTGCTGCCGGTCACGCCAACGACGTTCGCGGACTGCCACGCCGTGGTCGCCTGGTCGGCGGCCGCACAGGCGATCGTGTCCAGCCAGGTCAGGCTGCGCGGCAACGCCTCGGCGGGCTCCACGGGGGAGAGCGTGAACCTCCAGTTCCGTGGCGCGCCCGGCAATTTCATCGTCGTCCAGCCGTTCGAGGTCTGAGGGAGCCCGTCATGAACCAGCAACTCGCGGGCTTCGCCCCGGCGCCCGTCGCCGCCCGCATGGAGAACCACGGCCACCACATGGTCAAGGTCGCCATGCAGACGGGGAACGACCTCCTCGCGCGCGTGGGATCGATGGTCGCCTACGAAGGGTTCGTGCAGTACGAGCCCAATCCGCCCGCCGTCCGGCAGATCGCCCGTGACTGGATCACCGGCGAGGGCGCCCCGCTGATGAAGTGCTCCGGTGACGGCCTGCTCTACCTCGCCGACTACGGAGCCGACGTCGTCGTCATCAACCTGGCGGGCGACTCGCTCTCCGTGAACGGCACCAACCTGCTCGCCTTCGACGCGAGCCTCCAGTGGGGCGTCGAGCGGGTCAAGGGCCTCGCCAAGTTCGCGGGCCAGGGCCTGTGGAACATCAAGGTCTCCGGTCAGGGCTGGGTGGCGCTGACCTCGCGCGGAACGCCGATCGTCGTCGACTGCGGCCGCGGTGAGGACGAGACGTACGTGGACCCGGACGCGCTGATCGCCTGGTCGCCGAACCTGAAGGTCAAGGGCAAGCGCAGCTTCAGGGCGGGCTCCCTGATCGGGCGCGGCAGCGGCGAGGCCTACCAGATGGGCTTCTCCGGCGAGGGCATCGTCGTCGTACAGCCCAGTGAGGACAGCACCGACCGTCTCCGGATCCGGAGCTGAGGGGGAGCAGGACACCATGCAGAGCTCGCTTTTCGCGCACACCGAGCAACAGACCCAGGAGCGCTACACCGTCCAGAACCCGCAGCTCCTGCGGGTCGCCCTCGAAGGCCACGACGACGTGCTCGCCCGCAAGGGCGCCATGGTCGCCTACCAGGGGCTCATCGAGTTCGACGCCGAGTTCCAGAGCCGCGGCCAGCAGCGCGCCCGCGCGCACACCGGCGAGGGCCTGGACCTGATGCGCTGCCACGGCCAGGGCACCGTCTACTTCGCGAACCTCGCGCAGTACATCCACCTGGTGGACGTCGACCAGGACGGCCTGACGGTGGACAGCTCCTACGTCCTCGCCATGGATTCCTCGCTGACCCACCAGGTCATCGCCGTCGACAGCCAGTACGGCATCTCCGGCTCCGGCAAGTACCAGCTCAACATCACCGGCCGCGGCAAGGTCGCCCTGATGACGTCGGGCCAGCCGCTGATGCTCCAGGTCACCCCGGACCGGTACGTCAACGCGGACGCCGACGCGATCGTCGCCTGGTCGAGCGGACTGCGGGTGCAGATGCAGGCCCAGACGCACTCCTCGGGCGTGTGGCGGCGCCGCGGCAACACCGGCGAGGGCTGGGAGCTGAGCTTCATGGGGCAGGGTTACGCCCTCGTCCAGCCCAGCGAGATGCTGCCGCCGCAGCACGCCACCATCGGGCAGGGCGCCCGCGCCCAGTTCGGCATGGGCCAGCAGGGCGCCCGGGGGCAGAACCAGGGCAACGTCTGGAACTGAACGCCCTCGTCGAGGCGGGGACGAGAGCAGGTCGCGGGGAACTGCGGGCCCGTTGTGGCTGGTCGCGCAGTTCCCCGCGCCTCTGACGGAGCTCGTCCTAGAGGCGCAGCCGGGTCTGCTCCACCAGGCGCACGACCGACTCGTCCGCCACGCCCGCCACCTCGTCGTACGCGAACCAGCGCAGGTCCAGCGACTCGTCGCTGATCGCCTCGACCGCGTCCGCCGGGGCGAGCGCCGCGTACTGCACGTCCAGGTGCTGGGTGCAGGGGCCCGGGATCGGGTGCCGGTCGAGGCGGATGGGGCCGCCCGTGAGGAGGGTCAGGCCGGGCACACCGGACTCCTCCGTGGCCTCGCGCAGCGCCGCCGCGGCCAGCGTCGCGTCGCCCGGCTCGCAGTGACCGCCCATCTGGAGCCACATCCGCAGCTTCTTGTGCAGCGTGAGCAGGACACGCCCGCGTGCCGGGTCGACGACCAGGGCACTCGCGGTCACGTGGCCCGCCGTGCATGCCTTCCAGAGGCCGTCCTCGGGGTGGGCGGACAGGTGGTCCAGGTAGTACTGGCGCAGTTCGGGCTGGTCCTCGTAGCCCTTCAGTACGAGGACCGCGTCGTCGTACAGGCTCACTTGCCGTTGTCGCCCTTGCTGTCGTCGCCGTCCGCACTGTTCGTGCCGTCCGCACTGTCCGTGCCGTCCGCTCGCTCGGCGTCGCCCTTGGTGAGGTCCGGCTTCGCGGAACCGGAGCCGGAGCCGGACCCCGAGCCCGCCGCCTCGCCGAGCATCTTGTCGAGCTCGGAGAAGTCCAGGTGCTCGCGGTGCACGAAGCCGTCGGGGTCGTCCAGGTCCGACGCGGTCGGCAGCATGTCCGGGTGGGCCCACAGGCCGTCCCGGCCGTCCACCCCGCGCGCGTCCGTCAGCGAGGCCCACAGGCGCGAGGCGTCCCGCAGCCTGCGCGGACGCAGTTCGAGGCCGATCAGCGTGGCGAAGGTCTGCTCGGCGGGGCCGCCGGTGGCACGGCGCCTGCGCAGCGTCTCGCGGAGCGCGTCGGCGGACGAAAGACGCGGCTTCGCCGCCGCGTGCACGACCGCGTCCACCCAGCCCTCCACGAGCGCCAGGGCGGTCTCGAGGCGGGCCAGGGCGGCCTTCTGCTCGGCCGTGTCCTCCGGCTGGAACATGCCCTGCTGGAGTGCCTCCTGCAACTGCTCAGGGTTCTGCGGGTCGAACTGGCCGACGACGTCCTCCAGCTTGGAGGTGTCGACCTTGATCCCGCGCGCGTAGCCCTCGACGGCGCCGAACAGATGCGAGCGCAGCCACGGCACGTGGGCGAAGAGCCGCTGGTGGGCGGCCTCGCGCAGGGCCAGATACAGGCGCACCTCCTCCATGGGGACGCCCAGGTCCTTGCCGAAGGCCGTCATGTTCACCGGGAGCAGCGCGGCCTTGCCCGCGGGGCCGAGAGGCAGGCCGATGTCGGTGGAGCCGACGACCTCGCCCGCGAGGACCCCCACGGCCTGGCCGATCTGCTGGCCGAACATCGCGCCGCCCATGGAGCGCATCATGCCGATCAGCGGGCCCGCCATGGCCTGCATCTCCTCGGGCAGGACGTCGCCCATCGCGAGGCCGACGCGCTCGGCGACCGGGTCGACGAGCTCCTTCCACGCCGACAGGGTCGCCTCGACCCACTCGGCGCGGCTCCAGGCCACGGCGCTGCCCGCACCGGACGGCAGGGACGTCGCGTCGTCCAGCCACAGGTCCGCCAGGCGCACGGCCTCCTCGACCGCGGAGCGCTCGGCGGGGCCGACGCTCGCGTCCTTGGTGCCGTCCGCCGTGCCCTGGGAGACGGTCTGGCGGGCGATGTCCTTGGCCATGTCCCAGTTCACCGGGCCGCCCTCGTACGACAGCATCTGGCCGAGCTGCTGGAAGGCGGCGCCCAGGTCGCCCGGGTTCATCGACCCGAACATGGCGGCGAAGGGATTGTCCCCGGCGCCCGCGGGGCCCATCGCCCCGAAACCGAACGGGTTGGCAGGGCCACCGGAACCCTGTCCCCCTCCGGGGGTGTCCTTCTTCTTGCCCTCGTCGCCGTTCTCCGGCTCCTCCGGCGGAAGGCCGAATCCGAATGGGGTGTCACTCACGGGATTCCTCGGCTCGTTGGGCCACCGGATCCTGGATCCGGTGGCGATTGCCCGACAACACCACCCAGCGTAGACACCCCGGCCGGTTCGGGCCTCGGTGCTTCGCCGCCTCGGGGGCTGCGGCAGGATGGATGCCACCTGGTACGTACGCGTCAGTTCGCGCACATACTGAAGACAACCGCTGGAGACGCCCGGTGAGTTCCCCAGATCCACAGGTTCGCGCAGCGCGAAACCCTTCCGACCCGACCCCGCCCGACCCCGACGGAGGGCAGGACTCCGTACCGGCCGAGGAGACACCGGCCGTCGCGGCGGCGCCCGCGCGCGAGAGCTCGCCGCCCGCGCGCGGCCCCGTCGTCGCCGTCACCGGCGCGGCGGCGGGAGTGGGCGCGCAGCTCACCGAGCGCCTCGCCGCGTCCGAGCAGATCAAGCAGGTCGTGGCCATCGACGAGCGGCGCGGCGAGTGCGCGCGGGCCCAGTGGCACGTCCTGGACGTCCGCGACCCGGCCATCGCGGAGAAGCTCCGCGGCGTCGACGTCGTGGTGCACCTGGCGCTCGACCTCGACCTGGAGACCGACGCCGCCGCCCGCACCGCGTACAACGTGCGCGGCACCCAGACCGTCCTGACGGCGGCGGCCGCCGCCGGAGTGCACCGCGTCGTGCTGTGCACGTCGGCGATGGTCTACGGAGCGCTGTCCGACAACGAACTGCCCCTCTCCGAAGACGCCGAATTGCGGGCGACCGCCGAGGCCACCGGAGTCGGCGACCTCCTGGAGATCGAGCGGCTCGCCCGGCGGGCCCCGCGCGCCCACCCTGGTCTGAACGTCACCGTGGTGCGGCCCGCCATCCTCGTCGGCGGTACGGACACGGCGCTGACCAGGTACTTCGAGTCGCCGCGGCTCCTCGTGGTGGCCGGTTCGCGGCCCGCGTGGCAGTTCTGCCACGTGGACGACCTGTGCAGCGCGCTGGAGTACGCCGTCGTGGAGAAGGTCGACGGGGAACTGGCCGTCGGGTGCGACGGGTGGCTGGAGCAGGAGGAGGTCGAGGAGCTGAGCGGCATCCGGCGCATGGAGCTGCCCTCCACGGTCGCTCTCGGCGCCGCGGCACGGCTCCACCGGATCGGGCTCACGCCGTCCCCGGCGGGCGATCTCGCGTACACGATGTACCCGTGGGTCGTCAGCGTCAGCAGGCTGCACGACGCGGGCTGGCGGCCGCAGTGGACCAACGAGGAGGTGCTCGCGGAGCTGCTCGACGAGGTGGCGGGGCGGCGCACGGTCGCCGGGCGGCGGCTCGGGCGCAAGGACGCGACGGCCGCGGGTGCCGCCGGGGCGACGGTCGCGCTGCTGGGTACGGCTGCCCTGGTGCGCAGGGCGCGGAAGGCGCGGAGGCGGTTGTGAGGGCGCCGGCCGGAGGCCTGTAGCCGAGGTACCGGGGCTTGGCCCGCCCCGGGCCCCACAGGAGGGTCGGCGGGAACCGGGGGCTGTGCCCACCCGTCCCGCCCTGCGGGACGATTGCCCACAGCAGAGCGGGACACGCGCCCATCACGGAGCGGGACGATCGCCCACGGGGTGCGGGCACGCGCCCATCGCGGAGCGGGACGATTGCCCACAGCGGGGCCGCTCGCGCTGTAGGAAAGCGCTATTTCGGGTTGTCAGTGGTGTGCGGCACGATGGCCGTATGGCACGCAATCCGATGGACCACCCCGGGGAGCAGCCGGGTGTCGAGCCGATTCGACTCCTTGCGATCCGTGACGTCCCGCTCTCGCTCGACGAGGTCTTCCGAGCCGTCGGTGACGACGCCGCGGGGGGCACGGCCCTGTTCGTCGGGACGGTGCGCAACCACGACGGGGGCGCGGACGTCGACGAGCTCGGGTACTCCAGCCACCCGAGCGCGGAGGCGGAGCTGCGCCGCGTCGCGGAGAAGGTCGTCGCCGACTTCCCGGTGCGCGCCCTGGCCGCGGTGCACCGCGTGGGGGACCTCTCCGTGGGGGACCTCGCGGTCGTGGTCGCCGTGTCCTGCCCGCACCGCGCCGAGGCGTTCGCGGCCTGCCGCAAGCTGATCGACTACCTCAAGCACGAGGTGCCCATCTGGAAGCACCAGCGGTTCTCCGACGGCCAGGAGGAATGGGTGGGGGCCTAGACAGGCCCGACAGGCCCGGACCGGACAGCCCGGACCGGCCGACCCCGAAAGGCTCCGGTTGCGTAACCCGACCCCTGCTGTGAGCGTTGTCGGAGCTGATGGTTAATCTGCTGATCAGTCAGTTGTGGTCAGTTGTGATCACTCATGGGATCAGGAGGTCTTCGTGGCATCGCTTGCCTGGCTGCTGATTCCGGTGCTGGCGGCCGTCGGTGCGGGTCTGTGGGCCGCCTGGGCCAACCGGAACCGCAAGAGCGGCAGAACGGGTGACAACAGCGAGCTGAACGGCTACGCGGCGTTCCGCGAGGCGATGGAGAAGTCCCACTCGGGCGTCCCCTCCGGCGCTCCCTCGGGCACCGACACCGCCGCCTGACCCCGCTCGGGGCCCGTGGCGATCCCGTACGGACGCCCCAGGGATGCACGCACAGGACCGTCCCGTACTGTCGTTCCATGCCACGCCGCACTGCGACGATGCTCGCCTCCACCCTGATGCTGATCGCGCTGCTCTGCGCCGGAGTGCTCATCAAGGTGCCGTACTCGGAGATGTCCCCGGGCCCCACGGTGAACACCCTGGGCGATCACGGCGGCGAGCCGGTGCTGCAGATCTCGGGCCACAAGACGTACCCCACGAGCGGCCACCTGAACATGACGACGGTCCGGGTGACCAGCGCCGACTACAAGATGAACCTCGCGGAGGCCGTGTACGGCTGGCTGGCGCACGACAACATCGTGGTGCCGCACGACACCCTGTACCCGGACGGCAAGACGGAGCAGCAGTCCAGCCAGGAGAACGCCGAGGAGTTCAGCCAGTCACAGGAGAGCGCCAAGGTCGCGGCCCTCAAGCAGCTGAAGCTCCCCGTGAAGTCCCAGGTGGTCGTCTCCACCGTCTTCAAGAACAGCCCCGCCGAGGGCAAGCTGCACGCGGGCGACGTGATCAGGAGTGTCGACGGGAAGCCCGTGAAGCGGTTCACGGACGTCGCCGAGCTCGTCACGAAGCACAAGGCGGGCGAGCCCGTCGTGTTCGGCATCGTGCCCGTCAAGGAGGCTGCCGCCGCCGAGAAGGCGGGCAAGGAGCCGACGGCCACCGGGACGGTGAAGATCACCACGGAGAAGGCCGAGGACGACGGGCGCGCGGTCGTCGGCATCAAGGCCGGGACCGACCACACGTACCCGTTCACCATCGACATCAAGCTGGCCGACGTGGGCGGGCCGAGCGCGGGCCTGATGTTCGCCCTCGGCATCGTCGACAAGCTCACGCCCGGCGATCTCACGGGCGGCAAGTTCGTCGCGGGCACCGGCACCATCGAGGACGACGGCAAGGTCGGCCCCATCGGCGGCATCGAGATGAAGACCGTCGGAGCGCGCGACAAGGGCGCCGAGTACTTCCTGACGCCGAAGGACAACTGCGCGTCCGCCGCGAGCGACGTCCCCGACGGGCTCACGCTCGTCAAGGTGAACACCATCGAGGACGCGGTGACGTCTCTCAAGGCCATCAGCAAGGGCGACACCGCCGACCTGCCGAAGTGCACCACGAGCTGAGTCGCCCGGTACGACGGCCGGGGCCGCGACCGGCCCCGACCGTGCAGTGATCCGGCGGCTGCTCCGGATACGCCGCGACAGCCGCCCAGGCCGCGAAGCCGCCTACTCCGCGAACGTCGCCGCCAGCGCCTCCGCGAGACCCGGCACCAGGTCGGAGCCCGTGAGCACCTCCGTCGGCGAGTCCTTCTCGCGCAGCCGCAGCGCGGACTCACGGGCGCCGTCACGCAGTACCGCGACGGTCATGCGGACCTCCTGCCGCTCCGGGTGCTCGGACACCCACTTGGCGAGCTGCTTCTCGCTCATGCCTTCCGGAACGGACGCCTCCGCGGACGGCGGCAGCATGAGCCGCTCCACGCTGAGGGCGCAGCCGACGACGGAGTCGGGCCAGGCGATGGTGCCGAGGAACTCGTCGAGGGGCGATCCTGCGGGCAGTTCGTCCTGCTCGATCGGGGTGAGCGGGGCGGCGGACGCGTCGTCGGCCAGACCCAGGCGGTCGGCCAGGGTCGGCTCCTGCGTCCGCAGGCGGGCGGTGTCGACGAGGGCGAAGAGACGGGCGGGCTGATCCCAGCCGAGCCCGCCGACGTAGTCGTCGATCTCGAGCACGGCACGGGTCAGGGGGCTCGCGGCCATCGGCGGGCCGGAGGGGGAAACGTTGGGCATGCCCAATATCCTGCCTCGTTCGGACCCGGGAACGGGAACTGAGTAAAGCATCGGTAAGTTGCATGAGTGGGCTCTACGATCGCGGAGCCCGTTTCAGCCAGCCACAGCTACAGCGAACTTCGAGGTGCGCACCTTGGCTTTCCAGATGCCGGACCGCGGCGGAGGCCCGACGGGGCCACGGATCAGAGTGGGCCGACCGTCCCGTCGTGTCCGGACCCTGCTCATGACGCTCGGCGTCCTGGCCGTCCTTGCCATGGCGTTCGTCATGTTCGCGGGATTCTGGACGGACTGGCTCTGGTACCGCTCGGTCCACTATTCGTCGGTCTTCACCACCACCCTGACGACCAAGATCGGTTTGTTCTTCGTCTTCGGCCTCCTCATGGCGGCCGCGGTCGGCGTGAACATCTGGCTGGCGCACCGGCTGCGCCCGCCGCTGAGCGCCATGTCGATGGAGCAGCAGAGCCTCGACCGGTACCGGATGGCGATCGCGCCCTACAAGAAGTGGCTGCTGATCGGCATCACGGCCCTCGTCGGTCTGATCGCGGGCGCGTCCGCCGCCGGCCAGTGGCGCACCTGGCTGATGTGGGTCAACGGCGTGCCCTTCCACCAGAAGGACCCCCAGTTCCACCTGGACGTCGCCTTCTACGCCTTCGACCTGCCCTGGTACCGCTTCCTGCTCGGCTTCGGCTTCGCGGCCACGGTGCTCGCGGTGATCGCCGCCGCCCTGACGCACTACCTGTACGGCGGTCTGCGCATCACCAGCCCCGGCGGGCGGGCCACGGCCGCAGCGACCGGCCATCTGTCGGTGCTCATCGGCATCTTCGTCGCGCTCAAGGCGGTCGCCTACTGGCTCGACCGGTACGGCCTCGCGGTGAAGTCCAGTGACTTCAAGGCCACGGGCAACTGGACGGGCCTGCGCTACGTCGACGCGAACGCCTATCTGCCGGCGAAGACCATCCTGTTCTGCATCGCCGTGATCTGCGCGCTGCTGTTCTTCGCGACGCTCTGGCGGCGCACCTGGCAGCTTCCGGTCATCGGCTTCGGCCTGATGGTGCTCTCCGCGATCCTCATCGGCGGGCTGTACCCGGCCATCGTGCAGAAGTTCCAGGTCCAGCCGAACGAGCAGGCCAAGGAGTCCCCGTACGTCGAGAAGAACCTCGAGGCGACCCGCAAGGCGTACGGCATCGGCGGCACGGACGTCACGGAGTACCCCGGCGTCAGCAAGACGCAGGACAAGACGAAGCTGCGCGACGACGTCGCGGGCGCCGCGAGCCTGCGCCTGCTCGACCCGAACATCGTCTCGCCGACGTTCCAGCAGCTTCAGCAGATGAAGAACTACTACGGCTTCCCGTCGAACCTGGACGTCGACCGGTACAAGACGAAGGACGGCAAGGCCCAGGACACCGTCATCGGTCTGCGCGAGCTGAACCTGGACGGCATCCCGAAGAACAACTGGATCAACGACCACTTCCGCTACACCCACGGGTACGGAGTGGTCGCGGCCAAGGGCACCGAGGCCGACGACCAGGGACGTCCGAAGTTCACCGAGTCCGATCTGCCGTCCAAGGGCAGCCTCGGCAAGTACGAGCAGCGGATCTACTACGGCGAGAAGACCACGCAGTACTCCATCGTCGGCGGTCCCCAGAAGGAGATCGACTACTCCGACGACGACGGCGAGAAGACGACCAGCTACAAGGGCAAGAGCGGCGTCAACCTCTCCAACCCGCTCAACCGGGCGGCGTACGCGGTGTCGTTCGGCGAACCGCAGATGCTGTACTCCGGAGCGATCGGAGAAGGCTCGCGGATCATGTACAACCGCACGCCCAAGGAGCGCGTCGAAGCGGTGGCCCCCTGGCTCACCATCGACGGTGACGCCTATCCGGCGGTCGTCGGCAACAAGATCCAGTGGATCGTCGACGCGTACACCACCACCAACGGCTATCCGTACGCGTCGCGCACCACGCTCGGCGACACCACGGCCGACTCGCTGACGGCGAAGAACAACCAGCGCGCGGTGGTGGCCCAGCAGAACCAGGTCAACTACATCCGCAACTCGGTGAAGGCGACCGTCGACGCCTACACCGGAGACGTCAAGTTGTACGAGTGGGACACCAAGGACCCCGTACTGAAGACGTGGCGCAAGGCGTTCCCGGGCACCGTCAAGGACAAGAGCGAGATCTCGGCGGACCTGCTGGACCATCTGCGCTATCCGCAGGACCTGTTCAAGGTGCAGCGCGAGCTGCTCACCCGCTACCACGTGAAGGACGCCGAGACGTTCCTGAGTGGCAGCGAGGTGTGGCAGGTCCCGGACGACCCGACGAACCAGACGTCGAGCGCGGTCCCGCCGTACTACCTGAGCATGAAGATGCCCGGCCAGAAGCAGCAGGACTTCTCCCTGACGACGTCCTTCAATCCCAACGGCCGGGACAACCTGAGTGCCTTCATGTCGGTCAACGCCGAACCGGGGACCGACGACTACGGCAAGATCAGAATCCTGAAGATGCCGTCGAGCACGACGGTCGACGGGCCCAAACAGGTGCAGAGCAAGTTCAATTCCAACGAGGCGATCGCCGAGCAGATCCGCTTGCTCAAGGGCGGCGACTCCGAGGTCGACTACGGAAACCTGCTGACGGTGCCCCTGGACGGAGGCCTGCTCTATGTGGAGCCCGTCTACGTCAAGGGCGGCGGGCTGAAGTACCCACTCCTGAAGAAGGTCCTGGTCACCTACGGCAACAAGATCGCGTTCGAGGACACCTTGGACAAGGCGCTGAACGTGGTCTTCGGAGCCGAGAGCGCCACTCCGGTCGAGCCGCCCGACAAGGGCGACAAACCGGACCCGGACAAGGAGAAGCCACCGGCCACCGGCGACTCCGACAACCCTGAGCTCCAGAAGGCCATCAACGACGCCCAGGAGGCGATCGACGAAGGCAACACGGCGCTCGAGGGCCAGGACTGGGAGGCCTACGGCAAGGCCCAGAAGAAGCTCCAGGACGCCCTGCAGCGAGCCGAGGACGCCCAGGCCAAGCCGTCGGGAGGCGGCGACGGGAAGGGGTCCGACAAGTCCAAGGAGTCGGGCGAGCCGAAGAAGCCCGACGAGGGCGACGGGGGGTAGCCCGCCGGTCGGCTCCTGGCGCGCGAGCAGCGCGCGGGAGCCCCCTCGCGCCGTGGTACGGTTGCCACACAACGGCGCGGGGTGGAGCAGCTCGGTAGCTCGCTGGGCTCATAACCCAGAGGTCGCAGGTTCAAATCCTGTCCCCGCTACTGAAGACGAAGGCCCGGATCCTCAACAGGATCCGGGCCTTCGTCATGCCCGGCCCGGTGCCGCGCGGGTGCCCGTACCGGCACCCCGTGCCATCGGTGTGGGGTTCGTGCGAAGAGTGGTTTGAGCGGGGGGAGTTGCGCGGACTTGTGTTTCACTTATCTCTCTGTGGGCATGTCGACAAAACGCTGAAGTGACCTCACTGGCTGCGGTATACCAGGTGTACCCAGGTTGCAGGTGGTGCGACGATGGACGTTATGGGGGACAAGGCAACTCTGTTGGAGACGGGGCGGTTTGCGCAGCCGGCCGACCGGGAGGATCCCGGGACGGCCGCGGAAGAGTTGCGGCACCGGCTCGCCGCCGAGGCCGGAGACGTGGACGCGATGAGCGTGCTCGGCAGCCTGCTGCTGCGCCGCGGGGATCTCGACGGTGCCGAATCCCTGCTGCGCGGGGCGACCGCGGCCGGTGACCGGGCCGCGGCCAACAATCTCGGTGTCCTCCTGCACCAACGTGGATATGTCGACGAAGCGGCCGGATGGTGGCGCATCGCCGCCGTCGCCGGTTCCGCGCCGGCGGCGCACGCGCTCGGTCGGCACCACCGCGAGCGCGGCGACGAGCCCGCCGCCGAGTACTGGCTCCGGCAGTCCGCCGAGCAGGGGCACACCCTGGGGGCGTACGCCCTCGCCGACCTCCTGGAGCACCGCGGTGACGTCGGCGCCGAGCGCTGGATGCGCACGGCGGCCGAGCGCGGCCACCGCGAGGCGGCGTACCGCCTGGCCAGGACGCTGGACAAGCGCGCGGAGCGCGAGGAGCCGGGTGCGGGCCCGGGGGAGACACCCGGCCCGCGGACCGGCACCGGGGCACGCCCCGGCGGCCCGGCGCGTGCCGACGCGGGCACGCGGACCGGCGGCGCCCGAGCCGGAGACGGGCGGATCGTTGCCGCGCGGACCGGAGACGGGCGGACCGCTGGCCCCCGGGCCGGTGCCGTCCGGACCGGAGGCGGGAGCACCGGTGCCGCCCGGACCGGTGCCGCGCGGACCGGAGACGGGCGGACTGGCGCTGCCCGGACCGGAGGCGCGGGTGGCGCGGGCGCGATTGGTGGAGCCGCGCCTGGTGGAGCCGCGGCCGGCGGAGGCGTGGGTGGCCGGGATGGGGCGCGTGCGAAGGTGTCGCGCCCCGTGTCTGCCGCGCGCCCCGGTGACGCGCGCTCTGACAACGCGCGCAGAGAAGGTGTCCGGCCACCCGCCGGCCACGGCGGCGGCCTGTCGCTCACCGACGAGGCCGAGCAGTGGTACCGGCAGGCGGCCGCACGCGGACACCGCCGTGCCGCCCTGCACCTCGGCGCGATCCTGGAGCGGCGCGGCGAGCTGAAGGAGGCGGGGCGCTGGTACCTGACGTCCGCCAAGGACGGCGAGGCCCGCGCGGCGTGCGCGCTCGGCTTCCTGCTGCGCGACGCGGGCGACGAGGAGAACGCCGCCGTGTGGTGGCTCAGGGCGGCCCAGGACGGCGACGGCAACGCCGCGAACGCGCTCGGCGCCCTGCACGCCGAGCGCGGCGAGACCCAGACCGCCGAGCGCTGGTACCGCGCGGCGATGGACGCGGGCGACGACAACGGCGCGTACAACCTCGGCCTGCTCTGCGCCGAGCAGAAGCGCACCGCGCAGGCCGACCAGTGGTACCGCCGCGCCGCCTACGCCGGGCACCGCGAGGCGGCCAACGCGCTCGCCGTGCTGCTGCTCCAGGGCGGCGACGCGGCCGGCGCCGAGCCGTGGTTCTCCAAGGCCGCGGAGGCGGGCAGCGTCGACGCCGCGTTCAACCTCGGGATCCTCTACGCGAGCCGGGGCGACGACGCCGCGGCCCTCAAGTGGTACGAGCGTGCCGCCGCGGCCGGGCACACCCAGGCCGCGCTCCAGGTCGGCACCGCGCGGCTGCGCGAGGGCGACGAGAGGGACGCGGAACGGCACCTGCGGTGCGCGGCCGGCGGCGGCAGCGCGGAGGCCGCCTACCGGCTCGGCACCGTGCTCGACGCGCGCCGCCCGCCCGCCGGACCGCCCGCGCTCGGCGAGCCCGCGGTGCAGAAGACCGAGTGCGAGGAGTGGTACGAGCGCGCCGCCGAGCAGGGGCACCGGCGGGCCCAGGTCCGCGTCGGGATGCTCGCGGCGGCGCGGGGCGACGTGGTCGAGGCCGCGCGCTGGTACCGGTCCGCGGCGGAGGCCGGGAGCCGCAACGGCGCGTTCAACCTCGGACTGCTCCTGGCCAGGGAGGGCAGCGAGCCGGAGGCCGCGCTGTGGTGGACGCGGGCCGCCGACGCCGGGCACGGCCGGGCGGCGCTGCGGCTCGCCCTGCTGTACGCGCGGCGGGGGCAGCTCACCGAGGGGCAGCGGTGGGCCTCCCGGGCCGTGGAGCTCGGCCCCGCGGAGGTCGCCGAGCGGGCGGGCCGACTGCGCGAGGCGCTGCGCCAGGAACTGACGGCGTAGGGCGGCGCCCGGCCGTGAGGAAAGCGATTTGCGCTGGTCGTGGGCCTGACGTAAAGTTGGGTTCACCGACGCGGGGTGGAGCAGCTCGGTAGCTCGCTGGGCTCATAACCCAGAGGTCGCAGGTTCAAATCCTGTCCCCGCTACTGAAGACGAAGGCCCGGATCCCTCTCAGGATCCGGGCCTTCGTCGCGTGCGCGGACATGGCGGACATGTAGGAGGACCCGGCACCGTCGTGCGGTGCCGGGTCCTCGGGCATGTCGGTTCAGCGCGATGTCACGCGCAGTTCGGGCACACGCCCCGGTAGGTGACCTCCACGTCCGAGATCGTGAAGCCGAAGCGCTCCGAGTCGGGGAGTGCGGCCAGCGGGTTGCCCGTCGGGTGCACGTCGCGGATGGCGCCGCAGCGGGCGCACACCAGATGCTGATGCGGACGGTGCGCGTTCGGGTCGTACCGCTTGGCTCTGCGGTCCGTCGCGACCTCGATGACCTCGCCGAGCGACACCAGCTCGCCCAGCGTGTTGTAGACGGTCGCCCGGGAGATCTCCGGCAGCTTGACGACGGCGCGGGCGTGAACCTCGTCCGCCGTCAGATGCACATGCTCTCCGTCGAGGACCTCGGCCACGACGCGCCGCTGCGCGGTCATGCGCCAGCCGCGTCCACGCAGTCGTTCCAACAGGTCGCTCATGAAATCCAGCCTAACAGCAGCGGGACCAGGTCCCGAACGGGTGTGACTTTGGATGATTGCTTGACTTAGACATTGTCTATTGTAGGATCGGAAACGGCTCACGCCAAGGACAGGAACTGCACGAATTGACGCAGGAGGCGCACGTGACGCAGGGACCCCTCACCACGGAGGCCGGTGCTCCGGTCGCGGACAACCAGCAGAGCGAGACCGCGGGTGCCGGCGGTCCGGTCCTGGTCCAGGACCAGCTGCTCCTGGAGAAGCTCGCGCACTTCAACCGCGAGCGCATCCCGGAGCGCGTCGTGCACGCACGCGGCGCGGGCGCCTACGGCACCTTCACGGTGACCGCGGACGTCACCGCGTACACGCGGGCCGCGTTCCTCTCCGAGGTCGGCAAGCAGACCGAGACGTTCCTGCGGTTCTCCACGGTCGCGGGCAACCTCGGCGCTCCGGACGCCGTGCGCGACCCGCGCGGCTTCGCGCTGAAGTTCTACACCGAGGAGGGCAACTACGACCTCGTCGGCAACAACACCCCCGTGTTCTTCATCCGGGACGCCATCAAGTTCCCCGACTTCATCCACACTCAGAAGCGCGACCCGTACACGGGCTCCCAGGAGGCCGACAACGTCTTCGACTTCTGGGGCCTGAGCCCGGAGTCCACGCACCAGGTGACCTGGCTGTTCGGCGACCGCGGCATCCCCGCTTCGTACCGCCACATGGACGGCTTCGGTTCGCACACCTACCAGTGGACCAACGAGACGGGCGAGGCCTTCTGGGTCAAGTACCACTTCAAGACCGACCAGGGGATCAAGACCCTCACCGCCCAGGAGGCCGAGGTCCTCGCCGGCAAGGACCCCGACTCGCACCAGCGCGACCTGCGCGAGGCCATCGAGCGCGGCGAGTTCCCGACCTGGACCGTGGGGGTCCAGATCATGCCCGTGGCCGACGCGGCGACGTACCGCTTCAACCCGTTCGACCTGACCAAGGTGTGGCCGCACGCCGACTACCCGGTGATCGAGTTCGGCAAGCTGGAGCTCAACCGCAACCCGGAGAACGTCTTCGCCGAGGTCGAGCAGTCCATCTTCAGCCCCGCCCACTTCGTGCCGGGCATCGGCCCGTCCCCGGACAAGATGCTCCAGGGCCGCCTGTTCGCGTACGGCGACGCGCACCGCTACCGCGTCGGCATCAACGCCGACCACCTGCCGGTGAACCGCCCGCACGCCACGGAGGCGCGTACCCACTCCCGTGACGGCTTCCTGTACGACGGCCGCCACAAGGGCGCGAAGAACTACGAGCCGAACAGCTTCGGCGGTCCGCACCAGACCGACCGCCCGCTGTGGGCGCCGACGGCGGTCTCCGGCGAGACCGGCAACCACGTGACGCCCTCGCACGCCGAGGACAACGACTTCGTGCAGGCGGGCGATCTGTACCGGCTGATGTCGGAGGACGAGAAGCAGCGCCTCGTCGACAACCTCGCCGGGGCGATCGCGGGCGTGTCCCGTGACGAGATCGCCGAGCGCGCGATCAACAACTTCCGTCAGGCCGACGGAGACTTCGGCAAGCGGCTGGAGGCCGCGGTCCAGGCCCTGCGCGGCTGAGAACCCAGCACCTTGTCGTGGACGACGGGCCGGATCCCCTCGGGGGGTCCGGCCCGTCGGTCGTGTGCGGGCGGGAACCCGGCGGCCTCGCACGGGCCGAGGCCGCCGGACGTGCTCAGGCCACCGTGGCCGTCTGCCGTCGGGCCGGAGCCCAGCAGCGGATGATGTCCCGTACGGAGACGATGCCGGTCGGCTCGTCGCCGTCGAGCACGATGAGATGCCGGAACCCGCCGTGTGCCATCGCGTCGGCGGCGTCCTCAAGGGTCCAGGTCGGCGTCGCGAAGACGACATCGGTCGTCGTGTGCGTGCCCGCGGTCTCGAGGTCCGGGTCCTGGCCGAGGCCGAGGGAGTTCAGGACGTCGCGCTCGGTCAGGATGCCGAGGCCGTAGGTGTCGGTGTCGAGGACGACGGCCGCGCCGACGCGACGGGCCGCCATCAGGTGGGCGGCCTGCCGGAGGGTGTGGGCGGGGCCGATGGTGAGGACCACAGTGCTCATGGCGTCACGGACGAGCATGGGCTTGAGCCACCTCCTTGGTGAAACCGTGGACCGCGCGAGGCCGAAGGATTGCTTCCGCTCGGCAGCGGTGGAAGGGGATCTCCGGCATCGGCTTGGAGAACGGTTTCACAAGTTCACAAGTGGGGGGACTCTCAGAGTCGCAGGCGCGCGGGTCGGCAACAAGGGGGCGGAGGCGGGAAGTTCGGGGGCGCGCGGACGCTCGCGCGCTTCAGTACCGCTGGTTCAGATAGCCGAGGAGTTCGTCGTGGAGCAGGCCGTTCGAGGCGGCCGCGTTGCCGCTGTGCGGGCCCGGTGTGCCGTCGAGGCCGGTGAAGCGGCCCCCCGCCTCGGTCACGACGATCGCGGTGGCCGCCATGTCCCACAGCGACAGCTCGGGCTCGGCGCACAGGTCGAGGGAGCCCTCGGCGACCATCATGTACGGCCAGAAGTCGCCGTAGCCGCGCGTGCGCCAGCAGGCGCGGGTGAGGTCGAGGAAGCCGTCGAGGCGCCCCTGGTCCTCCCAGCCGCTCAGCGACGAGTACCCGAGCGAGGCGTCCTGGAGCCGGGAGACCTCGGAGACCCGCAGCCGGGTCGCGGAGGTCAGGCTGCGGCCGGTGTACGCGCCGCCGCCCTTCGCCGCCCACCAGCGACGGCCGAGCGCGGGCGCCGAGACGACGCCGACCACCGGCTGGTACCCGCCCTCGCCCGCCTCCATGAGGGAGATCAGCGTGGCCCAGACGGGCACACCGCGTACGTAGTTCTTGGTGCCGTCGATCGGGTCGATCACCCAGCGGCGGGGGCCCGTGCCCTCGATGCCGTACTCCTCGCCGAGGATCGCGTCCCGCGGCCTGGCCCGCTGCAACTGGCCGCGGATCAGCTCCTCGGCGGCCTTGTCGGCCTCGGTCACCGGTGTCATGTCCGGCTTGGTCTCCACCTTGAGGTCGAGGGCCTTGAACCGGTCCATGGTCGCGGCGTCGGCGGCGTCCGCGAGGACGTGGGCGAGGCGCAGATCATCGTGGTAGTCGGGCATGGGTGAACAGTATCGATCTCGTTTCGCACGGGCCACAGCGCGTCGGGGACGGTGCCCACGGGACCCCTTGACAGTGCCCGCGGGCGCGTCAACCCTGACGGGCAGGGCCGCTGGGGCCGTCCCGGCCCGGGGCCCGGGGCAGCGGGAGGCGACGATGCCGGCAGCGCGGGAGTCACTGCTCGACGCGGCCTACACCGCGCTGGCCCGCAGGCCGTGGACGGGTGTGCGGATGGTCGACGTGGCGTCGGTGGCGGGCGTGTCGCGGCAGACGCTCTACAACGAGTTCGGCAGCAAGGACGGTCTCGCGCGGGCGCTGCTGCGGCGCGAGACGGACACCTATCTGCGCGGCGTGGAGCGGGCGCTCGCACAGGCCCGGGACCCGGTGGACCGGCTCGCGGCGGTGAGCGCGTGGACGATCGGTGCCGCGCGCGACAACATCCTGGTGCGTGCGGTGCTCACGGGCTGCTGGAGCGAACGTCTGCCCGCGCCGAGCCGGGCAGCCGTGTCGAGCTCGCCGGTGCCCGCGCAGCGCAGGGCGGACGCGGGCGTGCCCGCGCCCGGTGAACTCCTCGCCCAGGTGCGGGACCGCGCGATGGCCGCGCTGACGGAGCGAGGCCGCCCTTCCGAGACGGAGGACCTGGCTCGGGCGTGCGAGAGCGCGGTGCGCGTCGCGCTGTCGTACGTCGTGGCGCCCGCGAGCCGGGAGGAGGACCCGGCGCGGCTGGTACGGCGGGTGATCGCGGGAGCGGCGGGGCGGTGACCGGTGGGGGAACGGTGCGACCGTGACCGGTGGGGGAGCCGCACGGCGGCGATCGGGGCGGGAGCGGCGGGGCGGTGACCGGTGGCAGGGGTGGCGGGGCCGTGAGCGGCGGCAGCCCCGCCGTGTCAGTGCGCCGACCCCGACAACTGGAGCCCGATGACGCCCACGATCACCAGCGAGATCGAGACGATCTTCAGCGTGGAGACGAGGTCGCCGAGGAAGATCATGCCGTAGATCGCCGTGCCCGCCGCCCCGATGCCCGTCCAGACCGCGTACGCGGGCCCGACGTCCAGCTTCTTCAGGGCGAGCGTGAGCAGGCCGAAGCTGCCGAGGGCGAACGACGCGAAGGCGATGGTCGGCCAGAGCCGGGTGAAGCCGTGCGAGAGCTTCAGGCAGACCGCGAAGCCCGTCTCGAGGATCCCGGCGACGATGACCAGCAGCCACGCCATGGTTGTGCCTCCCACGTCCGTACGTTCCGTGACCGCTTCACCAAAGCTTGAATCAACTTGAATCAATCTTGGTGCGATTATGCACTTACCGGCGCGGTGGGGGCGTAAACAACGCGGAGTTCGGGGAGCCGCACGGCGGGCGGCTCAGTCGCCCTCGCGCCGCTCCCGCGTGGCGAGCAGCCGCCGCAGCGAGTACAGCCGCGCCGGATCCGCGTGCCCCTCGGCCACCCATGCGTCGAGCCCGCAGTCCGGCTCGTCGTGGCTGCACGCGCGCGGGCAGTTCTCCGTGCCGGGCTCCAGGTCGGGGAAGGCGTGGATGACGCGGGACGGGTCCACGTGGTGCAGGCCGAAGGACCGCACGCCGGGGGTGTCGACCACCCAGCCCTCGTCGTCGGGGAGCGGCAGCGCCAGGGCGGAGGTGGTGGTGTGCCGGCCGCGGCCGGTCACGGCGTTCACATGGCCCACGGTGCGCCGCCGCTCCGGCGGTACGAGCGCGTTCACCAGGGTGGTCTTGCCGACGCCGGAGTGGCCCACGAACGCCGTGACCTTTCCGGCGAGTTCGGCGCGGACCATCCCGGCGGCGTCGCCGTCCTCCAGCTCGCCGCGGCTGGTGACGACGTAGGGGATGTCCAGGTCCCCGTACAGCTCGAGGAGCTTGTCCGGGGGCGCGAGGTCGGACTTGGTGAGGACGAGCAGCGGGGTCAGGCCGCCGTCGTAGGCCGCGACCAGACATCGGTCGATCATGCGGGGACGCGGCTCGGGGTCGGCGAGGGCGGTGACGATGGCGAGCTGGTCGGCGTTGGCGACGACCACGCGCTCGTACGGGTCGTCGTCGTCGGCCGTGCGGCGCAGTACGGAGGTGCGTCCCTCGATGCGCACGACGCGCGCGAGGGTGTCCTTGGCGCCGGAGAGGTCGCCGACGACGGCGACGCGGTCACCGACGACGGCGGCCTTGCGGCCCAGCTCGCGGGCCTTCATCGCCACCACGGTCCGGCCGTCGACGAGGCAGGTGAGCCGGCCCCGGTCGACGGTGAGGACCATGCCCTCGGCGGCGTCCTCGTGCTTGGGACGGATGTGTGTGCGCGGGCGGTTGCCCTTGCGGTTGGGGCGGACGCGGATGTCGTCCTCGTCCGGGTTCTTCCCGTAGCGGCGCATGATCGTGACTCGCCCGTCAGTTCCCGAGCATCCCGGCCCACAGTTCGGGGAAGTCGGGCAGCGTCTTCGCCGTCGTCGCGACGTTCTCGATCTGTACGCCGGGGACGGCGAGGCCGATGACCGCGCCGGCCGTGGCCATGCGGTGGTCGTCGTAGGTGTGGAAGACGCCGCCGTGCAGCGGGCGCGGGCGGATGTGCAGGCCGTCGGCGGTCTCGGTGACGTCACCGCCGAGTTCGTTGATCTCCTTGGTGAGCGCGGCGAGCCGGTCCGTCTCGTGCAGGCGCAGATGGGCGACGCCGCGCAGCGTGGACGGGGAGTCGGCGAGGGCCGCCACGGCGGCGATGCCCGGCGTGAGCTCGCCGACCTCGCTCAGGTCCACGTCGAGGCCGTGGATCGAGCCGGAGCCCGTGAACGTCAGGCCCTGCTCGGTCAGCTCGCAGGAACCACCCATCTCGGTGAAGATGCGGCGCAGCGCGTCGCCGGGCTGCGTGGTGTGCGCGGGCCAGTCGGGGATGGTGACCCGGCCGCCGGTGACCAGCGCCGCGGCCAGGAACGGCTGGGCGTTTGACAGGTCGGGCTCGACCGTCAGATCGCGGCCGAGCAGGGCGCCGGGCGTGACCCGCCAGACGTTCGGCTCGCCGCCCGCCTCGGGGGTGTCGACCTGGGCGCCCGCGGCGCGCAGCATGTCGACGGTCATCCGGATGTGCGGCATGGACGGCAGGGCGCTGCCCACGTGCCGCACCTCCACGCCCTGGTTGAAGCGCGGCGCGGAGAGCAGCAGGGCGCTCACGAACTGGGACGAGGAGGAGGCGTCGATCTCGACCTGGCCGCCGTCGAGGGCGCCGCCGCCGTGCACCGTCAGGGGCAGGGCGCCGGGGTTCCCGTCGGCGCCGTCGTCGATGCGGGCGCCGAGGGCGCGCAGCGCGTCGATCACGCCGTGCAGCGGGCGCTCGTACGAACGGGGGTCGCCGTCGAAGCGGATGGGGCCGTCGGCGAGCGTGGCCACGGGCGGCAGGAAGCGCATGACCGTGCCCGCGTTGCCGACGTCGACCGTGGCCGGGCCCTGGAGACCGGAGGGGATCACGCGCCAGGCCTCGCCGGAGTCGCCGGCGCCGGCGGAGCTGGACGACACCGTCTCCTCGATGCCGACGCCCATGGCGCGCAGCGCGGCCACCATCAGGAGGGTGTCGCGCGAGCGCAGCGGGCGGCGCAGCCAGCCCGGCTCGGCGGCGAGCGCGGCGAGGACGAGGCCACGGTTGGTGACCGACTTCGAGCCCGGCACGTGGACCGTCGCGGCGACGGCTCCGCTCGCGTACGGGGCTGGCCAGAGGGCGGTGTCTGTCGGGTTCACGGTCATGCCCACACTTTAGTGGTTGGCGCCGACAGCGATTCTTGATCAAAAGCGGCGAAACTCAGGCGAAACAGAGAAGCACCGGACGGAACTGGTGCGCGAACGCTTGCGGGGACCGGCGTCCGACCGACGTCCGACCTGCGCCGGGCACGAAACCGCCCCCGGCACGTCGTCTGGCCGCCATCCGGTGTCCCGGTGTCACACGGCGGGCAACCGGCGGTGTCACACCGCTAGCAACCAGCTGGCGGTGTCACACCGCGAGCAACCAGCTGGCGGTGTCACACCGCGAGCAACCAGCGCCCCCCGCCTATCAGCGAGCACAGCGACACGGCGTGGAACAGGAACAGCCACATCCCGGCAGGGACGTGCGTGAGCCGCGACAGCTGGTCGGCGTCGGAGTCGCCCGCCCCGCCGTGCCTGCGCTTGGCCTGTAGCTCGAAGGCGGGCCGTACACCGCCGAGGAGCAGGAACCATACGACGGTGTACGCGAAGGCGGCCTGCACGTCGGTGTTCGCGAGCCAGGAGACGCCGAGGAACAGGCCACCGGCGACGATCACTGTCACCGCGCCGTAGGCGTTGCGGATCATCACCAGCATCGCGACGAGCAGGCCCGTGGCGATCCACAGCAGCGCCGTGATGCGGCCCTCGCCGAGCAGCGCGGCGCCGCCGAGGCCGAGGAGCGGGGGCGCGGTGTACCCGGCGGCCGCGGTGAGGATCATGCCGAGGCCGGTGGGCCTGCCGCGGCTGACGGTGAGGCCGCTGGTGTCGGAGTGCAGCCGGATGCCGTCCAGGCGGCGGCCGGTGAGCAGGGCCACCAGACCGTGGCCGCCCTCGTGGGCGATGGTGACGGCGTTGCGGGCCACGCGCCAGAAGCCGTGCGGGACGACGACGCCGAGCGCGACGACGCCGGTGACGATCACCAGCCACTGCTCGGGCGCGGACTGGGTCCCCGTCAGACGGTCCCAGAGATCGCCGAGGCTGGCGGAGGCGGTGGTGTGCATTGCTCGGTCGGCTCCCTACGGTCGGCCACGGCGTGGCAGTGTTGCACGTATGTGCGGACGGTATGCGGCCAGTCGTGGACCCGAGGATCTCGCGGGGATCTTCGAGATCGAGAAGTGGGAGCCGGAAGAGGTTCTGGAGCCCGACTACAACGTGGCACCCACCAAGGAGGTCTACGCCGTTCTCGACCGCCCTCTCAAGGACGTCGAGGACAAGCGTCCGGTTCGTCAGCTGCGCAAGCTGAAGTGGGGGCTCGTGCCGTCCTGGGCGAAGACGCCGGAGGGCGGGGCACGGATGATCAACGCCCGCGCCGAGACGGTGCACGAGAAGCCCTCCTACCGGCGGGCCTTCGCCACCCGCCGGTGCGTCGTCCCCGCCGACGGCTATTACGAGTGGGTGACCTCCAGCGCCGAGCGCGACCTGGAGGTCGAGGGCAAGAAGAAGCGTCCGCGCAAGCAGCCGTACTTCGTCACGCCCGCGGACGGGTCGGTGTTCGCGATGGCGGGCCTGTACGAGTTCTGGCGGGACCGCACGCTGCCCGACGAGCACCCGCTCGCCTGGTGGGTGACGTGCTCGGTGATCACGACGGAGGCGGAGACCACACCGCTGGCCGCCGCCCCCGAGGAGGGCCCGCGGGCACTCGCCGACATCCACCCGCGGATGCCGCTGATGCTGACGCCCGACCGCTGGGACGCCTGGCTCGACCCGGCCCGCACGGACGTGGACGAGCTGCGGGCCCTCCTGGAGCCGCCGCCGCACGGGCTGCTGCGGGCCTTCCCGGTGTCCACCGCCGTCAGCAACGTACGCAACAACGGGCCGGAGCTCTTGAAGGAGCTGGAGGGCCCCGAAGAGGGCACACTCTTCTGACGTGACCAAGCACACGACCCACAGCGAGATCGTCGGTACCGGAGCGGGCGACGCCCGGATCACCTGGCACCCGGCGCGCCGGGCGAGGCACGTGCTCGCCCTCGGCCACGGCGCGGGCGGCGGCATCGAGGCCCGCGACCTCGCGGCCGTCGCCGCCGCACTGCCCGCGCACGGCGTGACGGTGGCCCTGGTGGAGCAGCCCTGGCGGGTCGCGGGCAAGAAGGTGGCGCCCGCGCCCAGGACCCTCGACACCGGCTGGCGCGGCGTCTGGCCCGCGCTCACGGAGCCCGGCCTGCCCGTGCTCGCGGGCGGCCGCAGCGCCGGGGCCCGCGTCGCCTGCCGCACCGCGGGCGAACTCGGCGCCGCAGCCGTGCTCGCCCTCAGCTTCCCCCTGCACCCGCCGGGAAAGCCGGAGAAGTCCCGCGCCGAGGAGCTGCTCGGCGCCGGGGTGCCCACGCTGGTCGTGCAGGGCGGCAACGACCCCTTCGGCAGGCCCGCCGAGTTCCCGGACGCCACGGGCTCCCCGTACCCGTACGAGCTGGTCGGGATCCCGTACGGAGACCACTCCTTCGCGGTGCCCAAGCGGGCGGACATCGGGCAGGACGAGGCCGTGAAACGGATCACGGACGCCGTCGCCGCGTGGGTGGGAATGCTGGACGTGTGAGCGCTGTTGTGGCGGACATACCTTGCAAGCCGTTCGCCAAAGAGGGAGCCCACCCCATGGGACCGACCATCTGCCCGGACCGCTCCAGCGCCTCTGACCTGGAGTGGAGCGTGCTGAGCGCGCCCAAGGCGGCTCCTATTCGGGCGGCGCGCAAAGCGGGTCGTCGTCTATCCTCCGAAACCAGTGGGACCGCTTACGGCCCCACCACGTCGTTGGAGGAGGTGGGTCCGGTCACTGGGACCGACGCAGAGACTGAGCACGGTCGCTCCGAGCGCCCGGAGCGCCCCGTCGAGGGCTCCGAGACGGCCGCGGAGCGCACGGCCCGCTTCGAGCGGGACGCGCTGACGTTCCTCGACCAGATGTACTCGGCGGCGCTGCGCATGACGCGCAACCCGGCGGACGCGGAGGACCTGGTGCAGGAGACCTACGCCAAGGCGTACGCGTCGTTCCATCAGTTCCGGGAGGGCACCAACCTCAAGGCGTGGCTGTACCGCATCCTCACGAACACGTTCATCAACTCGTACCGCAAGAAGCAGCGCGAGCCCCAGCGCAGCGCCGCCGAGGAGATCGAGGACTGGCAGCTCGCGCGAGCCGAGTCGCACATGTCCACCGGTCTGCGCTCCGCCGAGTCGCAGGCGCTCGACCACCTGCCCGACTCCGACGTGAAGAACGCGCTCCAGGCGATCCCGGAGGAATTCCGCATCGCCGTCTATCTCGCGGACGTAGAGGGCTTTGCGTACAAGGAGATCGCGGACATCATGGGTACACCCATCGGTACGGTGATGTCCCGTCTTCACCGGGGCCGCCGCCAACTCCGCGGCATGCTCGAGGACTACGCGCGCGACCGCGGTCTGGTCCCGGCCGGTGCCGGAGAGTCGAACGAAGCGAAAGGCTCGGGCTCATGAGCTGCGGAGAGCCGCACGAGACTGATTGCAGTGAAGTCCTGGACCATCTCTATGAGTTCCTGGACCACGAGATGCCGGACAGTGACTGCACCAAGTTCGAGACGCACTTCGAGGAGTGCTCGCCGTGCCTGGAGAAGTACGGCCTGGAGCAGGCGGTGAAGAAGCTGGTGAAGCGCTGCTGCGGCCAGGACGACGTGCCGTCCGACCTGCGGGCCAAGGTGATGGGGCGGATCGAGTTGATCCGCTCGGGCCAGACCGTCCCCGAGCACGACCTGACGGCGGCGCCCGGCGACGGCACGGCCGTCCGCGCCAGCGAGGCCTGACCGGCCGAGTCCGTTTCTTTTCCTCTTGCGCGCTTCTCGCATGATTTCTGCGCGCTTTCTCACTCGAAGGTGCTAATTCGCGGCCGTGAGCCGTGGCGTGCCCGAACCCCGTTCTAGTCTCCGGATCTCCGGACCTGGATCGGGGAGGAGGTGGCCGTGCGCCCGGTTCCGCCACGGGCCCGTGGGTACGTCCTCGGCGCCGCCCTGGGGGGCGCCGCCTGTGTCGCGCCCGCGTTCGGCCCGGACACGCCCTGGTCCGTGCTCGCGCTGCTCGCGGTCCTGTACGCCGCGGGCGAGCACGCCGTGCGCCGCGACGTCGCCGCCGCCACGTTCTTCCCGGTGCTGCTCGCCGGGGTCTTCCTGCTGCCGCCCGCCGCGGCGGCGCTCGCGGCCGTGCCCGGGGCGCTCTGCGCCCGCGTGGAACGGCGCCCGCGCGGCCTGCGGCGGCTGTGGCGCGCGGCGCAGCCCGCCCTGGCCGCCTGGGCCGCGGGACACGTGTACGCGGCGCTCGGCGGGCCCGCCGCCGCCTCGGCGCCCGACTTCCCGTACGTGCTCCTCCCGGCGGTGGCCGCCGTGCTCGCGTTCGCGCTCGCCCTGACCGCGCTGGACGGCGGGATCCTCCTGACGGCGGAGCTGGTGCCCGCCCGGACGGCCTGGCGGGGGCTGCTGCTCAGGTCGCTCGCGCCCGTCTCCGTGCACGGGCTCGCCGGGCTGATGATGGCCGTGCTCTGGTCCAGCCCCTACGGCCCGCCGGCGGCCCTCCTCGTCCTGCTGCCCATGGGCGTCTCCTGCTGGGTCTTCGCGCAGTACCACCGCGAGCGGTCCGCGCACCAGGCCACCATCCGTGCCCTCGTGCAGGCCGTCGACCTCAAGGACCGGTACACCCGCGGGCACAGCGAGCGGGTGGGCCGCGCCTCCGTGCTCATCGCGCGCGAACTCGGCATGGCCGACGACCGCGTGGAACTGCTGCGCTTCGCCGGGATCCTGCACGACGTGGGCAAGCTCGGCGTCCCCACCCGCCTCCTGCGCAAGGAGGGGCCGCTGACCCCCCAGGAGCGCCGGGTGATCGAGCTGCACCCCGAGTACGGGCACGAGATGGTCCGCGGCATCGGCTTCCTCGGCGAGGCACGGGCGGCCGTCCTGCACCACCACGAGCGCATCGACGGCAGCGGCTACCCCTACGGCCTGACCGGAGCCCAGATCCCCGAGGCGGCACGGGTCGTGGCCGTCGCGGACGCCTTCGACGCCATGACGTCGACCCGCTCCTACCGCCGCGCCCGCCCCGTCCCGGCCGCCGTGGCCGAGCTGGAGCGCTGCGCGGGAGTCCAGTTCGACGCGGCGATGGTGCGGGCGCTGGCACGGGCCCTCCAGCGGCACGGCTGGTCCTCCGAGGTCACGGCGGGCACGGAGACCACGGCGGGGGGCGAGCCCGTGCGGGGGGCGGCGGCCGAAGCCGCGTCCGGGGCCGCGTCCGAGCCCGTGCGCGAAGCCGCGTCCGAAGCCGCGTCCGAAGCCGCGGGCGGCCGCCCGCGTTCAGGCCGCCGGTGACCGCCCGCCCGGCCTTCCGCCTCCCCGTGGCCGTCACGGTCGTGGCCGTCACGGTCGCGGTCCGGGCCGCCGCCGCCCTCCTCGCCGTCGGCGCGCTCGGCGCGACCCTCTGGTACGGCGTCGAGGACCCGGGCATCGCGCTGGCCTTCGGAGTGCTCATAGCCGTGGGGGAGCTGGCGCGCTGGGGGAGCGGCAAAGGGCGCGAGCCGGCGCCCCTGGGTGCAGCGGGCGCCCTGGCGTACGCCCTCGTGGGGGAGTGCGCGGGCCGTCCCAGTCACCACGGCGTGCTCCAGGTCGTCGCCATCGTCGTCGCGGCGGGCCTGGTCGGCGCCGTCCCGCACGTGGCGCTCGGCCGCGGCCCCTGCCTCGACCACATCGCCCGCCGGGTCCTGAGCGTCGGCTTCGCCGCGCTGTGTTTCCAGCCCCTGTACAACTCGGGGCAGTTGACGGCGGTCACCGGGCACGGACCGGCGTACGCCGTCGTCATCGTCACACTTCTCGCGCTCACCGCGCTGTGCGACGCCGTGCTCGCCGCCGCCATGGCGCACGACAGGTCGGGATGGCCGTTCGGGCCGCTGCTCAGGGAGGAGCTGCGGGGCATGTCCGGCGTGGGGTCCGCGGTGTGCGCGTCGGGGGCCGTGATGGCGCTCGCCGTCGCCGTGGCCGGGCTGTGGGCGCTGCCCGTCTTCAGCTTCCCGCTGCTCCTCACCCAGCTCGCCTTCCGCAGGTACGCGGCCGTACGGACCACCTACCGGCAGACCATCGCCTCGCTGGCCCGCGCCACCGAGATCGCCGGGTACACCCCCGCAGGGCACGCCCGCCGTGTCGCGGACCTCAGCCGGGCCATGGGCCGTGACCTCGGTCTTCCGGGGCCGGACCTGGGCGTCCTGGAGTACGCCGCCCTGATGCACGACATCGGCCAGCTCTCCCTCGTCGACCCCGTGCCCGCCGGGGCCACCGCCGCCCTGCCCGAGGCCGAGCAGCGCCGCATCGCCCTGCTCGGCGGCGCCGTCGTGCGCCAGACCGGGGTCGCGGCCGATGTCGCCGTGGTGGTGGAGCGCCAGGCCGATCCGTTCCACGAGCAGCCGCTCGCCGCCCGGATCGTGCGCACCGCGAACGCATACGACGAAATGGCACGGGAACAAGGACCTCATGGGCCTCTCGGCGCCCTGGAGCGGCTGCGCCTCGCCACCGGACGCGACCACCAGCCGGAGGTCGTGGAAGCACTCGCACGGGTGCTTGCGCGGGGGCGGGGCCGGGGGAGCGGCGGCCGGGGGCGGCCGGGGACCAGGCGGTGCGCACCGGCCGGGCGGGGGAGCGCGGGTGATGTCGCCGGAGGTGTGGGGAAAGTCCGTCTGACCCCGCGTCCCCCTGGGTAACCCATGGGTAATGAGCGGCCGTCCGACGGTCCGTGGTTGGATGCGAAGGAAGCGCGCAAGCGCGGCAGCACGGAAGCGGGGCAACCCCGACAAGAGCTGGCAGGCGGGAATCGTGAGGATCTTCGGCAAGGGACGGCACCGGCCCTCCGCCTCCTGGCGGCAGGCCACCGACCGGGCGTTCACGCTCATCGGCGACGGCCGCTACGAGGACGCGGGCGCGCTCCTGACACGCGCCGCCGACCTCGAACCCTGGCTGTCCGAGTCCTGGTTCAACCTCGCGCTCCTGCACAAGTTCCGGCACGACTGGGAGCAGGCGCGGGCGGCGGGCCTCAGGGCCGTGGCGCTCCTCGACCGGTCGGCGGGCGCCCCGGACTGGTGGAACGTGGGCATCGCGGCGACGGCCCTCCAGGACTGGCCGCTGGCCCGCAGGGCCTGGCAGGCGTACGGCCTGAAGGTGCCCGGCGGGGTCGCCGCCACGGGTGAGCCGACGGGCATGGAGCTCGGCAGCGCGGCCGTGCGGCTCTCGCCGGAGGGCGAGGCGGAGGTCGTGTGGGGCCGCAGGCTGGACCCGGCGCGGATGGAGGTGCTCTCCATTCCGCTGCCGTCCTCCGGGCGCCGCTGGGGCGAGGTGGTCCTGCACGACGGCGTGCCGCACGGCGAGCGCACCACGGCCGCCGGGCACTCCTACCCCGTCTTCGACGAGATCGAGCTGTGGGCGCCCTCACCGGTGCCCACGTGGGTGGTGCTCCTGGAGGCCGCCACGGAGGAGGACAGGGACTCCCTGGAGCGGCTCGCGGCCGACGCCGGCTTCGCCGCGGAGGACTGGTCGTCGTCCGTGCGGCTGCTGTGCCGGATGTGCTCGGAGTCGCGGATGCCCAGCGACGAGGGGGACGGGGAGCATCTGGACCCCCACGACCACAGTGAGCCCGGGCATCCGGGGCCGCTCGGGCATCGCAGCCCCGGGGCCCTGTGGGTGCCCGAGCGCGAGTGCGGGATCGCCGCCCCCGCCGGGCTCGTCCGCGGGCTCCTCGACGGGTGGGTGGCCGACAGTCCGGACTCCCGGGACTGGCGGGACCTGGAAGAGGTCTGTTAGCCGCAGGGCCGGGCGGGTCTTTCTGTCAGCGTGCGTGCTGTGGGGTTGTCGCCCTTGTGCGCTCGTCCTCAAGCGCCGGACGGGCTGGGATCGCGCTGCGCGCTCGTCCTCAAGCGCCGGACGGGCTGGGATCGCGCTGCGCGCTCGTCCTTGAGCGCCGGACGGGCTTTTTCTTCCGCCCGCTCGTCCTCAAGCGCCGGACGGACTGCTGACGGAGGACGCCGTACCCTGTACGGGCACCACAGGCAGCGGTTCCCAGGAAGAAGGCATACGGCGGACATGGCGCAGGACACTGAGCAGCAGCGGCCGGGCGGAGTCCTCCCGGTCGACGACGAGGGCTTCGTCATCGACACCGAGGACTGCGAGGCGCGCGAGACGGCCTACCGCGAGCGCGGTACGTCCCGTCCGATCACGGTCGTCGGCAACCCGGTCCTGCACAAGGAGTGCAAGGACGTCACCGCCTTCGACGACGACCTGGCGAAGCTGGTGGACGACATGTTCGCGACCCAGCGCGTCGCGCAGGGCGTCGGCGTGGCCGCGAACCAGGTCGGCGTCGACCTGAAGGTGTTCGTGTACGACTGCCAGGACGACGAGGGCGTGCGGCACGTGGGCGTCGTCTGCAACCCGGTCCTTCAGGAGCTGCCCGCCGACCAGCGCCGCCTGGACGACTCCGGCGAGGGCTGCCTGTCCGTGCCCACGGCGTATGCCCCCCTGGCCCGCCCCGACTACGCGGTCGTGACCGGGCAGGACGAGAAGGGCAACCCCGTCAAGGTGCGCGGCACGGGCTACTTCGCGCGCTGCCTCCAGCACGAGACGGACCACCTGTACGGCTATCTGTACATCGACCGCCTCTCCAAGCGGGAGCGCAAGGACGCGCTGCGGCAGATGGAAGAGGGCACCCCGCGCTACCCCGTCGCGCCGAATGACTGAACTGCGCGACGGCTGAGGCGCGCGAGAAGCGTGTGACAACAGCGGCCCCTGGTCGGGATTACCCCACTGACCAGGGGCCGTTGGCGTACCCGTACAAAATGAGACAGGACTGGTTCACGATCAGCCGCCACTGATCCATATTCAGTCACGTAAGGGGACGTTCTCGGCACACTGGGGTAGTGAATGGCGTAAATGTGTTCCCTGAACGGTCACTTGTGGTGCTGAATGGAAAGCGCGGGGATACGCAACGGCGCGCGCCCGGCACGGCGGGAGGGGCGCGGGTCCTCAGGTGGTCGAGAGGGGTTTGTTCGTGCCTGCTTCCTCACACAGCACTTCACAGTCGGACCGGGCAGCACGGGTACCGGCACGGCTTGCGGCATATGCAGCGGAACGCGTACCGCGGCAACGCCGGAAGCCGGACGGCGTACTGCGCCCGGCCGTTCACCGGCGGGCGGTATCCGTACCGCCCGCACTGGCTCTTCCGGTGGTGGAGACGGAGTTTCCACGACATCTGCATCCGCATTGGCCAAAGCTTCAGGAGAACTCCCGGGCATGGCTCCTGGAAAAGCGGCTCATGCCCCCGGACAAGGTCGCCGCATATGCCGACGGACTTTGCTACACCGATCTGGTCGCTGGCTACTACATCGGTGCGTCGGACGAACTGCTCGAAGCCATCGCGGACTTGAGCTCCTGGTTCTTCGGCTGGGACGACCGGCACGACCGCGACGCGGTGCACGGCAGGACGGCGCAGTGGCGGCGGCTGTGCCAGGGCCTCCACCGGACCCTGGAGCACCCGCGGGAGCATCTCGACCACCCGGACCCACTGGTCGCGGGCTTCGCCGACTGTGTCCTGCGGCTCTACGGGAATCTCGGTCCGCGCTGGAACGCGCGCTTCGCCCGGCACTTCCACCCGGTGATCGACGCCTACGACCACGAGTTCGGCAACCGTCGCAACGGGACCGTCCCGGGCGTGGCGGCGTACGTGGAACTGCGCCGGCTCACCTTCGCGCACTGGGTATGGATCGATCTGCTCGAACCGACCGCCCGCTGTGAATTGCCGGACGCGGTGCGAAAGCATCCGGCCTATCGCGCGGCGGCGCTCGCGACGCAGGATTTCTCCGCCTGGTACAACGACCTCTGCTCGCTCCCCAAGGAACTCGCGGGCGACGAGGTGCACAATCTCGGGATATCCCTCATCCAGCACGAGGGGATGTCGCTCCAGGAGGCGGTGGCGGAAGTCCACAGGAGAGTGAGCGATTGCGTCCGGGACTTCCTCGCGGTGGAGCCGGAAGTCCTCCGCCTCGCCGCCGGTCTGAACGACGGCAGCGCCCGTGGCGAGGAACTGGGCAACGCCGTGCATTCCTGCCTCTTCAATATGCGGAACTGGTTCAGCTCCGTGTACTGGTTCCACCACGAATCCGGCAGATATCGCGTCGAGAGTTGGGACGACCAGACCCTCCCGCCGTATGTGTCGGACACCGCAGCGCCCGAATTCCCCGGCGCGCGGACGGCAGGAACACCCGGCATCGCACTGGCAGAAACCGACCCCTCCGGTGGTGAAGAATGACCGTCGAATCAGCCGCGTCCGCGCTGTCCCCGCAAGCCGCTGCGAAGAGGCTCCGCACCCCGCCCGTGGTCCCTGGCGGGGTGCCGCTTCTCGGCCACGCCTGGAACCTCGTGCGCGACCCGCTCGGCTTCCTGGGGGCCCTGCGCGACCACGGGGATCTCGTCCGCATCCGGCTCGGACCCAGGACCGCCTACGCGGTGTGCGCCCCCGAGCTCGTCGGCGAACTGCTCAAGAGCCCCGAGTACATCGTGGGCGGGCCGCTGTGGGACACCCTGGAGGTCCTGCTCGGCAAGGGCGTCGCGACCAGCAACGGCCCGCTGCACCGCCGCCAGCGCCGGATGATGCAGCCCGCGTTCCGGCCCGAGCGCATCGCCGACTACGCCCGCGTGATGGCTCAGGAGGCGCAGGCGACGGCCGCGCGCTGGGAGGACGGCAGCACGGTGGACGTCAGCGCGGAGATGTTCCGCACCGCCGTGCGCATCGTGTCCCGCTCGCTCCTGGAGGTCGAGTCGATCGGTGAGAAGGCGGACCGGATCAGCGATTCGCTGCACACCGTCTTCGAAGGTCTGTACCGCCGCATGGTGCTCTCCGTCGGACCGCTGCACCGGGTGCCGACCCCCGCCAACCGGCGCTTCGCCAGGGCGCTCGCCGATCTGCACGCACTCGTCGACGAGATCGTCGCCGAACGCCGCGAGCGCGGGAGCGGCGAGGAAGCGGACCTGCTCGCCGTATTGCTCGCGGCGCACGACGAATCCGGGCAGCCGCTGACGGACCAGGAGATCCACGACCACGTGGTCTCGCTCGTCGTGGCGGGCGCGGAGAATGTCGCGTCCACCTTGGCGTGGGCGTTCCATCTGCTCACCGAACACCCCGAGCAGGAAAAGCGGTTGGTTGAAGAGGTAAATTCCGTGACGCGGGGGCGTCCGGTCGCCTTCGCCGATCTCAAGGAACTGCGGCACACGCGCAATGTCGTCACGGAGGCGATGCGTATACGACCGGCCGCGTGGATTTTCACACGCCGCTCGGTGGCCGAGACCGACCTGGGCGGCTACCGCATTCCGGCCGACGCGGACATCGTCTACAGCGTGTACGCGATGCAGCGCGATCCGCGTTCCTTCGAGCGGCACCTGGAGTTCGACCCGGACCGCTGGAATCCGGAACGCGCGGCGGACGTACCGGAGTTCGCGATGATGCCGTTCAGCGTCGGCAATCGGAAGTGCCCCGGCGATCACTTCAGCCTGGCGGAGCTCACCCTCATCCTGGCCACTGTCGCGCCGAAGTGGCGGCTGAAGCGGGTCGCGCGGACCGACACGGACACGAAGGTGGGCATCACCCTGCACCCGAAGAAGCTGGTCCTCCAGGCCGAGCGCCGCTGAGGCACCGCGACGGAGCCGGGCGCCGCCCCGCTGCGGGTGGCGTCCCGCTCCGGGCGCCGGTTCTGCCCCGGCTCAGGCGGCGGAGTCGGCTTCCGGGCCGCGGAACGTGCGGCGGTAGCTGTTCGGGGTCGTCCCCAGAGCCCGTACGAACTGGTGGCGCATGGCCGGGGCGTTTCCGAAGCCCGAGCGGTGGGCGATCGTGTCGACGGTCTCGTCGGTCGCCTCCAGGAGTTCCTGGGCGCGCAGCAGGCGCTGGCGCAGCAGCCAGCGGTAGGGCGTGGTGCCGGTCTCCTGCTGGAAGCGGCGCGCGAAGGTGCGCGGGGACATGTGCGCGCGGGTGGCGAGCTGGTCCACGGTCACCTCCTGGTCGAGATGGCGCTCCATCCAGGCGAGGACCTCGCCGACGGTGTCGCACCGGGTGCGGGGCAGCGGCCGCTCGATGTACTGCGCCTGGCCGCCGTCGCGGTGCGGGGGCACGATCATCCGGCGGGCGATGGCGTTGGCGACCTCCGCGCCGTTCTCCCTGCGCACCAGGTGCAGACAGGCGTCGATGCCCGCGGCGGTGCCCGCGGAGGTGATGACGGGGTCCTCGTCGACGTACAGGACGTCCGGTTCGACGACGGCGCGCGGATAGCGGCGCGTCAGCTCCCCGGCGTGCCGCCAGTGCACCGCGCAGCGCCGCCCGTCCAGGAGCCCGGCGGCGGCGAGCGCGAAGGCGCCGGTGCAGACGCTCAGGACCCGGGTGCCGCGCTCGGTGGCGCGGCGCAGGGCGTCGAGCAGCTCGGGCGGGAAATCCCGGGTCACATAGGAGTCACCGGCCGGGACGGTGATGAGGTCGGCCTCTTCGAGCCGGTCCAGGCCGTACGGCGTGGAGATCGTGAAGCCCGCGTGGGTGCTGAGCGTGGGGCCCTCGCCGGAGACGAGTGCGAAGTCGTACACCGGAAGTCCCTCGTCGCTGCGGTCGAGGCCGAACACCTCGCACACGACGCCGAGTTCGAAAGGGTGCACCCCGTCCAGGGCGACGGCGGCCACGTTGGTGAGCATGGCCCCAGTGTGCCGTGCCGTTGGCAGGAAATCGAGGGTGTGCGGCAGCTCTGCCACTCACGACGGAGGACGGCCGCCGCGAGAGTGGACGTCATGAACGCACATGACGCACTGAACACGGCGGCCGTCCTCGGAGTCTTCCTGCTGATGGCGCTGCCCTCGCTCATCGGCCACGCGCACGACCGGCGGATCGACCGCCAGCTGCGGGAAGCGGAGCAAGGGTGCCCCGCCTCCCTGGGCCCGTCCGAGCGGCAGCCTCAGAACTCGTCGTCGAAGGAGACCGAGCCCTCCACGGCGACCTGGTACGCCGACGGGCGGCGCTCGAAGAAGTTGGTCAGCTCCTGCACGCCCTGAAGCTCCATGAACGAGAACGGGTTCTCCGAGCCGTACACCGGCGCGAAGCCGAGCCGCTGGAGGCGCTGGTCGGCCACGCACTGCAGGTACTCGCGCATCGAGTCGGTGTTCATGCCGGGCAGGCCGTCACCGCACAGGTCGCGCGCGAACTGCAGCTCGGCGTCGACCGCCTCCTTCAGCATGTCGGTGACCTGCTGCTTGAGCGCGTCGTCGAACAGTTCCGGCTCCTCCTTGCGCACGGTGTCCACGACGTCGAAGGCGAAGCTCATGTGCATCGTCTCGTCACGGAACACCCAGTTGGTGCCGGTGGCCAGGCCGTGCAGCAAACCGCGGCTGCGGAACCAGTAGACGTAGGCGAAGGCACCGTAGAAGAACAGCCCCTCGATGCACGCCGCGAAGCAGATCAGGTTCAGCAGGAACCGGCGCCGGTCGGCCTGGGACTCCAGGCGGTCCAGCTTCTCCACCGAGTCCATCCAGCGGAAGCAGAACTCGGCCTTCTCCCGGATGGAGGGGATGTTCTCCACCGCGGCGAAGGCCGCGTTGCGGTCCTCCGGGTCCGGCAGATAGGTGTCGAGCAGCGTCAGATAGAACTGGACGTGCACGGCCTCCTCGAACAGCTGCCGGCTCAGGTAGAGCCGCGCCTCCGGGGAGTTGATGTGCTTGTAGAGGGTGAGCACGAGGTTGTTGGCCACGATCGAGTCGCCGGTCGCGAAGAACGCGACCAGGCGGCCGATCAGGTGCTGCTCCTCGGGCGTCATCTTGGACAGGTCGGCCACGTCCGAGTGGAGGTCGACCTCCTCGACGGTCCAGGTGTTCTTGATCGCGTCGCGGTAGCGCTCGTAGAAGTCCGGGTAGCGCATCGGGCGCAGCGTCAGCTCGAAGCCGGGGTCGAGCAGGTTCTTCTCACCACTGGTCGAAGTGGTGTGCAGTTCGGACTGGGACATTACTGGCAGGCCTCGCAGGACTCGGGGTTTTCCAGGGAGCAGGCGATCGCCTCGGGGTCGCTCACCTGCTGGGGGACGGGGACGGGGGCGGCCGTGGCGGCGGAGCCGCCCGCGGCGCGGGCGATGCGCGTCGCCGGACGCGAGCGCAGGTAGTACGTGGTCTTCAGGCCGCGCTGCCACGCGTAGGCGTACATCGAGGAGAGCTTGCCGATGGTCGGCGTCTCCAGGAACAGGTTCAGGGACTGCGCCTGGTCCAGGAACGGCGTGCGGTCGGCGGCCATGTCGATGAGTCCGCGCTGCGGGATCTCCCACGCCGTGCGGTACAGCGTCCGGACGTCCTCGGGCACCCACGTGAAGCCCTGCACCGAGCCGTTGGACTCGCGCAGCGCCTCCCGGGTCTGCGCGTCCCACACGCCGAGCCGCTTCAGCTCCTCCACCAGGTAGGTGTTGACCTGGAGGAACTCACCGGACAGCGTCTCGCGCTTGAACAGGTTGGAGACCTGCGGCTCGATGCACTCGTACACGCCCGCGATGGACGCGATGGTGGCGGTCGGCGCGATGGCGAGGAGCAGCGAGTTGCGCATGCCCGTGGCGGCGACGCGGGTCCGCAGCGCCTCCCACCGCTCGGGCCAGGTGAGCTGGACGCCGTAGTGGTCGGGGTGCAGGACACCGCGTGCGGTGCGGGTCTTCTCCCAGGCGGGCAGGGGACCGTTGCGCTCGGCGAGGTCGGCGGACGCCTCGTACGCGGCGAGCATCACGCGCTCGGCGATCCGCGTGGACAGGGCACGTGCCTCGGGCGAGTCGAAGGGCAGCTTCAGCTGGAAGAAGACGTCCTGGAGGCCCATCGCGCCGAGGCCGACGGGCCGCCACTTGCTGTTGGACCGCTCGGCCTGCTCGGTCGGGTAGAAGTTGATGTCGACGACGCGGTCGAGGAAGGTCACCGCGGTGTGCACGGTGGCGTCGAGCCGCTCCCAGTCGATGTCGCCCGCCGCGGTGTCCACGAACGCGCCGAGGTTCACCGAGCCCAGGTTGCACACGGCCGTCTCGCCATCGTCCGTGACCTCCAGGATCTCCGTGCAGAGGTTGGAGGAGTGGACGGTGTGGCCGGGCTCGGCGGTCTGGTTGGCGGTGCGGTTGGCGGTGTCCTTGAAGGTCATCCAGCCGTTGCCGGTCTGCGCGAGGGTGCGCATCATCCGGCCGTACAGGTCGCGGGCGGGGATGGTCCGCTGCGCGAGGCCCGCCGCCTCGGCCTTGCGGTAGGCGGCGTCGAACTCCTCGCCCCACAGGTCGACCAGCTCGGGCACGTCGGCGGGGGAGAACAGCGACCACTGCTGGTCGGCGGCGACGCGGCGCATGAACTCGTCCGGGATCCAGTGCGCCAGGTTCAGGTTGTGGGTGCGCCGGGCGTCCTCACCGGTGTTGTCCCGCAGCTCCAGGAACTCCTCGATGTCGGAGTGCCAGGTCTCCAGGTAGACGGCGGCGGCACCCTTGCGGCGCCCGCCCTGGTTCACGGCGGCGACGGAGGCGTCGAGGGTCTTCAGGAACGGCACGATGCCGTTGGAGTGCCCGTTGGTGCCGCGGATCAGGGAGCCGCGCGAGCGGATGCGGGAGTACGAGAGCCCGATGCCGCCCGCGTGCTTGGAGAGCCGCGCGACCTGGTGGTACCGGTCGTAGATGGAGTCCAGCTCGTCGAGCGGCGAGTCGAGCAGGTAGCAGCTCGACATCTGCGGGTGCCGGGTGCCGGAGTTGAAGAGCGTGGGGGAGGAGGGCAGATAGTCCAGGCGGCTCATCAGGCCGTACAGCGCGGCGACCTCGTCCAGGGCCCGCTCGCCGTCGTTCTCGGCGAGGCCCGCGGCGACGCGCAGCATGAAGTGCTGCGGGGTCTCGATGACCTTGCGGGTGATCGGGTGCCGCAGGAGGTAGCGGCTGTGCAGGGTGCGCAGGCCGAAGTAGCCGAAGCGGCGGTCGGCGCCGTCGGTGAGGGCCGCGTCCACGAGCGCGTCCAGGCGGTCCGTGTGCCGGCGGGTGAACTCGGCGGTGCGGTCCGCGATCAGGCCCTCGCGGTGGCCGACGGCGACGGACTCGGAGAACGACGTGACGCCCTGGGAAGCGGCTTCCTCACGGATGCCGATGCTCAGGAGCCTGGCGGCGAGCCGGGAGTAGGCGGGGTCCTCGGAGATGAGCCCGGCCGCGGCCTCGGTGGCCAGCTCCCGCAGCTCCGTCTCGTCGGCCTTGGCCGAGCGCCCCCGGAGGGCGGCCGCGGCGACCCGGCCGGGGTCGGCGTCGGGGAGGTCGGCGGTGAGGTCGGTCAGGGTGCGCAGCAGGACGGCGCCGGGCCCTTCGCCGCCGGGCGCGGTCTGTCCGGCCGGGGCCCCTGGGCCGGTCTCGGCCTGCTCCTGGTCGGCAGGCTTCTGCTCGGCCTGCGCTGACGCTGGCTCGGCGGGCGCGATGGTCACGTGGTGCTCTCCCTCGCTCGGCTCTGGGCCTTCGGGGAGCGGCAGGGCACGCGTGCGCCCGCGCAGGGGCGACTCCGCGTCCACCAACCCATTCCACGGGGCCCGGACGTCTCGGTACCCGGACCGGACGATCCGGGTACGCCGTCGGCAGGTCGTCGGACTCACTGGCACAGGGAAGGGCGCGAGCGCACAAATGAGTACCAGTACACCGTTGCGGGACAGTTCCGGACTTGCACCGGATTCCCCTGCGGCGACAGCGAGCACGAGCATACATCTTGTGTCCGGTGGTGCGAGGCAGGCCCACATCTTGTGTCGGGTGTGTTGCCCACCACCTCGGGGCAGACACGACAAACGGGCCGCCGGGACGCGACGGACGGGCCGCCGGGACACGACGGACGGGCCGCCGGGAGTCGGAGAACAGGCCGCAGGAGCACGACAAACGGGCCGCCGAACGAGTCGGCGGCCCGTGTCAGAGGGTACTGGCTCAGTGGCCGGAGCCCGCCCCCACGGTGGGCAGTTCGACCTTCACGCCCTTGTCCCCGGCGTCGGCGGTGTAGTCCTCCGGAGAGGTCTCGTCGATGCCCTCGGGGGCCTTCAGGGCCTTCAGGGCGAAGGTGAGGACCACGGTCACGACCACGTTCAGGACGAAGGCCGTCAGACCGATGTAGCCGATCTCGCCGATGCCCGGGATCTCCTTGGACGAGCCGCCGAAGTGCGCTTGCGTCGGCGAGGCGACCCCGTACGCGGCGACGGTCCCGTAGACCATGCCGACGGCCCAGCCGGCTAGCAGCGCCCACCGGTGGAACCAGCGCGTGAACAGGCCGCCGACGAGGGCGGGCATCGTCTGGAGGATCCAGATGCCGCCGAGGAGCTGGAAGTTGATCGCGACCGTCTTGTCCATGGTGAGCACGAAGGCGAGCGCGCCCACCTTCACCAGGAGCGAGACCAGCTTGGAGACCTTGGTCTCCTGCGCGGGGGTCGCGTCCGGCCTCAGGAAGTCCTTGTAGATGTTGCGGGTGAAGAGATTCGCTGCCGCGATGGACATGATGGCGGCGGGCACGAGCGCGCCGATGCCGATCGCCGCGAAGGCGACGCCGGTGAACCAGTCCGGGAACATGTCCTCGAAGAGCTGCGGAATGGCCAGCTGCCCGTTCTCGACCTTGACCCCGGCGGCGATCGCCATGAAGCCGAGCAGCGCGAGCAGGCCGAGCATCAGCGAGTACAGCGGCAGGATGGTGGTGTTGCGGCGGATCACGTCCCGGCTGCGCGAGGAGAGCGTCGCCGTGATCGAGTGCGGATACATGAAGAGGGCGAGCGCGGAGCCGAGCGCCAGGGTCGCGTACGTCCAGGTGCCCGCGTCTCCCGGGACCAGGGCTCCCACCGGTTTGCCGGTGGCCTCGTTCGTCGCGGAGAACTTCTCATTGGCCGCGCGGAAGATCTCGTCGAACCCGCCGAGCTTGATCGGGATGTAGATGATGGCCACCGCGATCACGATGTAGATCAGGGTGTCCTTCACGAACGCGATCAGGGCGGGTGCCCGCAGTCCGGACGAGTACGTGTACGCGGCGAGGACGCCGAAGGCGATGAGCAGCGGCAGGTCCTTGATGAACCAGTTGGTGTCCTCGCCGCCGCCGACGCCCATCACGTCCAGGACGGCCTGGATGCCGACGAGTTGGAGCGCGATGTAGGGCATGGTCGCGAGGATGCCGGTGACGGCGACCGCGAGGGAGAGCCCCTTGGAGCCGAAGCGCCCACGGACGAAGTCCGAGGTGGTGACGTATCCGTGCTTGTGCGAGACGGACCAAAGCCGGGGCAGGAAGGTGAAGATCAGCGGGTAGACGAGGATGGTGTACGGCACGGCGAAGAAGCCGGCCGCGCCCGCCGCGTAGATCGCCGCCGGGACGGCCACGAAGGTGTACGCGGTGTAGAGGTCGCCGCCGAGCAGGAACCAGGTCACCCAGGTACCGAACGACCGGCCGCCGAGGCCCCACTCGTCGAGGCTGTGCTCGTTCTCCGCCTTGCGCCAGCGGGCCGCGAGGAAGCCCATGACGGTGACGGCGACGAAGAAGAAGATGAAGACGGCGAGCGCGACGCCGTTGACGCCGTCGTTCACCGGGACGCCCCTTCACTGAGGTCCTGGGAGTTCCTGACGGCCTTGCGGGCGCGCTGGTCACGCTGCCACAACTGGTACGCGATCATCGTGAGCACGGTCGATATGAGGACCCACAGCATCTGGTACCAGTAGAAGAACGGGATGCCGATGAAGGCCGGGTCGGCCTTGGCGTAGGAGCTCACCCAGAGCATCGCCACGAACGGCGCGACGAGGCACAGGGCGATGACCACGCGGACCGGCGTGACCACCGGTGGACTCACTTCAGGCGCATCTGACACAACGCGGCTCCCGTTCGCTCACTTATCCCGTATTTAACGTGCGGGAAATTTAAGCGATCAGTCTCGCGGTGCGGAACCCCTGTCCGTATAACGGACGGATGACGACGTGTGAACGCGCGTGTCCGGCACGCGTGCCGGACACGCGCCGGACCCGGGTGCCGGACCCGGGTGCCGAACACGGGCGCCTGACATGGCGTTCAGCAGCAGCGGAAGCCCTGGCGGGGGTCCGACTCCTGCCGGTCCGTCCGCATCCGCTCGAACGCGCGGCGGCTCGGCACCGTCGCGGCCGGGTGGTCCTTGCGCACGTGCGCCACGTACCGCTCGTACGCGGACTCGTCCGTCAACTCCCGTACGTACCAGCGCACCCAGCGGCCCGCACGCCGCACCGCGGTGATCATGGCGACTCCCTCGTGGCGGCGGCCAGCTCCGCCTTCTCGTCCTCGGTCGGGAAGAGTCCCGCGGGCGCCACCGTCCTGGACTCCACGAACGGCGCCTCGCTCAGCTTCGAGGAGAGCGGGTCGCGGATGTGCCGTAGGCAGACGCGCAGCGCGTCCACGATGACGACGACGATGAGCAGCGCGAGGGCGGCCGAGAGCACGCCGTCGACCGTGGAGTTGGTGACGACGGTGTGCATGTCGTCCATCGACTTGGCGGGCGGCAGGACCTTGCCGTCGTCGATGGCGTCCTGGTAGATCGAGCGCTGCTTGAAGAAGCCCACCCGCGGATCGCTGGAGAACACCTTCTGCCAGCTCGCGGTGAGCGTCACCGTGGCGTCCCAGGCGAGCGGGATCCCGGTGATCCAGGCCCACCTCAGGCGCCCGGACTTCACGAGCAGCGTGGTGCAGACGGCGAGCGCGACCGCGGCGAGCAGCTGGTTGGCGATGCCGAAGATCGGGAAGAGCTGGTTGATGCCGCCGAGCGGCTCGTGCACGCCGACCCACAGGAAGTAGCCCCACAGGCCCGTGACGGCGGCGCTGGTGAGGACCAGGCCCGGCTTCCAGCTGATGTTCTTGAAGGGCTTGTAGACGTTGCCGAGCATGTCCTGGAGCATGAAGCGGCCCACGCGTGTGCCCGCGTCGAGCGCGGTGAGGATGAACAGCGCCTCGAACATGATCGCGAAGTGGTACCAGAACGCCCGCAGTGAGTCCCCGGTGACCTTGGAGAAGATCTCCGACACCCCGACGGCGAGGGTCGGGGCGCCGCCGGTGCGCGAGAGCAGCGAACTCTCCTCTACGTTCTTGGCGGCCTGCGCCAGGTCCTCGGGAGAGATGGTGTATCCGAACCCCGCGACCGCCCGCGACGCCTCCTGCACGGTGTCGCCGACCACCCCTGCGGGCGCGTTCATCGCGAAGTACAGGCCCGGGTCGATGATGCTCGCGGCCACCAGAGCCATGATCGCCACCGCGGACTCCATCAGCATGGAGCCGTAGCCGATCATCCGGACCTGCGTCTCCTTCTGGATCATCTTCGGCGTCGTACCGGAGGAGATCAGCGAGTGGAATCCGGAGAGCGCGCCGCACGCGATGGTGATGAAGACGAACGGGAAGAGCGAGCCCGCGAAGACAGGGCCGTCACCGCGCGAGGCGAAGTCGGTGACCGGGTCCATCCTCAGCGTCGGCAGCGAGACGACGACGCCGAGCGCGAGCAGCACGATCGTGCCGATCTTCATGAACGTGGACAGGTAGTCGCGGGGCGCGAGCAGCATCCACACCGGCAGGATCGAGGCGACGAAGCCGTACGCGACCAGCCAGATCACCAGCGTCGACGGCGCGAGCGTGAACGCCTCCGCCCACGAGGACTCCGCCACCCACCTCCCCGCGACCAGCGCGAAGAGCAGCAGCGCGACGCCGATGAGCGAGACCTCGCTGACCCGGCCCGGCCGCAGGACCCGCAGATAGAACCCCATGAACAGGGCGATCGGCACCGTCATCGCGATGGAGAAGGTGCCCCACGGCGACTCGGCGAGCGCGTTCACGATGACGAGGGCGAGCACCCCGAGCAGGATGATCATGATGGCGAAGGCGGCGAGCAGCGCCGCGGCACCGCCGAAGGGCCCGATCTCGTCCCGCGCCATCTGCCCGAGCGACCTGCCGTCGCGCCGGGTGGAGAAGAACAGGACCACCATGTCCTGCACGGCACCCGCGAAGATCACGCCCGCGATGATCCAGATGGTGCCGGGCAGATAGCCCATCTGCGCGGCGAGCACGGGCCCGACCAGCGGTCCCGCCCCGGCGATCGCGGCGAAGTGGTGGCCGAGCAGCACCCGCCGGTCGGTGGGGTGGTAGTCGATCCCGTTGTCGAGCCGCTCGGCGGGGGTGGCCCGGCGTTTGTCGACCTTGAGGACCTTGTACGCGATGAACTTGGCGTAGAAGCGGTAGGCGATGGCGTACGAGCCGAGGGCGGCGGCCACCATCCAGGCGGCGGACACCTCCTCGTCGCGGGAGAGCGCGAGTACGGTCCAGCCCGCTGCGCCCACCAGGCCGACGACTGTCCAGAGGGCAATGCTCTTGGGGTTCGCTGTGCGCACGGGCCGTCCTCCCGTTCACGTGTCATGCGGTGACGGGAGGACGGTAGGGCAGGAACGTGATCCGCGCCATGGGGCGGGAGGGACCTCCCTCGTACGGGCGGCGCGGAGGCGGCGGGGCGGCCCGGAGCGGCAGCGCGGTCCGTGCGGGTCGCGGCCGGTGCGGGTCGCGGCCGGTGCGGGTCGCGGTCCGTGCGGGTCACGGCCGGTGGGGGTCGCGGTCCGTGCGGGTCAGTCCTGGGGGCGCTTGAGGCGGGCCACGAATTTGTAGCGGTCGCCGCGGTAGACCGACCGCACCCACTCCACCGGCAGGCCCCCGCCGTCCACCGAGTGCCGCGACAGCATCAGCATCGGCAGGCCCACGTCGGTGCCGAGCAGCCCGGCCTCACGGGGGGTGGCCAGGGAGGTCTCGATGGTCTCCTCGGCCTCCGCGAGGTGCACGTCGTACACCTCGGCGAGCGCCGTGTAGAGCGAGGTGTACTTCACCAGGGAGCGCCTGAGGGCCGGGAAGCGCTTGGCCGACAGATGCGTGGTCTCGATGGCCATGGGCTCGCCGCTGGCCAGGCGCAGCCGCTCGATGCGCAGGACGCGGCCGCCCGCGGTGATGTCGAGCAGCCCGGCGAGGGTGTCGTCCGCGGTGATGTAGCCGATGTCGAGGAGCTGCGAGGTCGGCTCCAGGCCCTGCGCCTTCATGTCCTCGGTGTACGAAGTGAGTTGCAGGGCCTGCGAAACCTTCGGCTTTGCCACGAAGGTGCCCTTGCCCTGGATACGCTCCAGACGGCCCTCGACGACGAGTTCCTGGAGGGCCTGGCGGACCGTGGTGCGGGAGGTGTCGAATTCGGCGGCGAGAGTGCGCTCCGGCGGGACCGGGGTGCCGGGAGGCAGGGTCTCGGTCATGTCGAGCAAGTGCCGCTTCAGGCGGTAGTACTTGGGCACGCGCGCGGGGCGGACCGACTTTCCGGGGCCCGAGCCGTCCGCCGTGGCGGAGACGGTCGCGCTCACGGCTGCCGTCGCGGACGTGTCCGCCCCGGCCTGGGTGCTGCCCGCCTCTGTCCCCATGCTCCGCCTTCCGGGCTCCTGTGCTGCTGTTGTCGCCGGCTCCTGCGCTGTGGTCACCGGGTCCTCCGTCTGTCGCGGCTCACATCGTGGCACGGTCCGGGGGCGAGGGGCTCGCTCCGCTCGCGCGGAGGTCGCGCGAGGCCGCTTTCCCGAGGGTGTTCCGGGGGTGCGACACCGGTCCGACACCGGTCCGAAACCCCCTCAGGTGTCGGTCCGATAACGGACGTGACTGCCCTTCTTATACACCCTTGACACCTATAAAGGTCTAGGCCAAGCTCCCCGTACTGGTCTACACCATTAAAGACCAGGTCCAGTCCCACGGGCAGTCTTTCGGTCCTCTTTCGGTCCTCTGGTCGCTGCGGGTGGGGGGTTGGCTGGCATCCAAAGGAGGATGACTGTGAAGCGCAAGCTCATAGCGGCTATCGGTGTCGCGGGCATGTTGGTCTCGGTTGCGGCGTGTGGCGGCGACGACAAGGACGACAAGAAGTCCGGGGCGGACGGCTTCAAGGGCGAGACGCTGACGCTCTGGGCCATGGACGGCTCGACGCCGGACCAGTGGCAGAAGGACGTCACGGCGGCCTTCGAGAAGAAGACCGGCGCGAAGCTGAAGTTCGAGGTCCAGCAGTGGAACGGTATTCAGCAGAAGCTGACCACCGCCCTCTCCGAGGAGAACCCGCCGGACGTCTTCGAGATCGGCAACACGCAGACCGCCGCGTACGCCAAGACTGGCGGCCTCGCCGAGCTCGGTGATCTCAAGGAGACCATCGGCGCCGACTGGACCGAGTCCATGAACAAGGCCTCGGTGACCGACGGCAAGCAGTACGCCGCCCCGTGGTTCGTGCTCAACCGAGTCGTGGTCTACAACAAGAAGATCTGGGCCGACGCCGGCATCAAGGAGCTTCCGAAGACCCGCGCCGAGTTCCTCAAGGACCTCAAGCAGATCGGCGAGAAGACCGACGCCGAGCCGATCTACCTGCCCGGCCAGAACTGGTACCACTTCGTCGGCCTGACCATCGGTGAGGGCGCCGAGCTGGTCAAGAAGGACGGCGACAAGTACGTCTCCAACCTCGACGACCCCAAGGTCGCCGCGGCGATGAAGACCTACAAGCAGTTCGCGGACCTCTCCAAGGCTCCGAAGAACAAGGACGAGGCCACCCCGCAGCAGGCCGAGGTCTTCGCCAAGGGCAAGACCGGCGCCTTCATCGGCATGAGCTGGGAAGCGCCCACCGCCATCAAGGCCAACCCGAAGATCGAGAAGGACATCGGCTTCTTCACGATCCCCGGCGCCACCGCGGACAAGCCCGAGGGCGTCTTCCTCGGCGGCTCCAACCTCGCGATCGCCGCGACCAGCAAGAAGCAGGAGCTCGCCAAGGAGTTCCTCAAGATCGCGCTGTCCGACAAGTTCGAGGGCCAGCTCGCCAAGGAAGGCGGCGTGATCCCGAACAAGAAGGCCCTGGAGTCCAACCTCAAGGGCAACGCGGCCGCCGAGGCCGCCGCCCCCGCCGCCGCCGGCGGTGGCACCACCCCGCTGATCCCGGAGTGGGGCGCGGTCGAGAACCCGCCGAACCCGCTCAAGAACTACATGACCGCGGTGCTCAACGGTAAGTCCCCCGAGTCCGCCGCCAAGCAGGTCGAGGGCGAGCTCAACAAGCGCCTGTCGCAGAAGCAGTAACAACGCAGACCCCGCCGGGGGCGGCGGGTGAACCGACCCCGCCGGGGGCGGCGGGTGAACCGACCCCGCCGCCCCCGGCGTACCCATGCGTGTCCCGCGCCGCTGCTGCGTGAGCCCGCGTGTCCCGCGCCCTTCGGCGCGAGCCCCGCGATCCCGCGCCGCTCCGACGCAACCCGGCCCCTCGCGCCACCCCGACACCACCTGGTTCCACCGCGCCACCTGGCACGTTCCGGTTCCACGCGCTGTCCGGCGCGATTCGGTTCCGTCGCACCACCTAGCACGATCTGGTTCCGTCGCACCACCTGGCGTGATCCGGTTCCACGCGCTGTCCGGCGCGATCTGGTTCCGTCGCACCACTCGGCGCGAATTGGTTCCACGCACTACCCAACGCAATCTGGTTCCGTCGCACCACCTGGCGTGATCCGGTTCCACGCGCTGTCCGGCGCGATCCGGTTCCGTCGCACCACCCGGCGCGACGGAACCACGCACCACCCAACGCAATCCGGTTCCGCCGCGCCACCCGGCGCGATCCGGTTCCGCGCGCCACCCGGCGCAGTCTGGCCCCGCGCCTCCGGGCGCAACTGTTCCACGCGCCACCCGGCGCACCCCGTGTTCTTCGCGCCGCCCCCGGCGCAACCCCGCGTTCCCGGCGCTGTCACCGGCGCCCACCGCGCCGGTGACAGCGCCCCCGCGCTGCCGCAGGTGCCCCCGCGCCGCCCCAGGCGCTTCGCGTTGCCCACGAAAGAGATGGCGAGCATGACCGTGCAGAAGACCGAACGGCCGCCCTCCGGCCCGACGGAGGTGCAGACACTGGACGGCGGGCCACGACCAAAGGGGCCGCGCAAGGCCTCGGAACGTCTCGCCGGCCTCACGCCCTATCTGCTTCTTGCCCCCGCGATCATCGTCACCCTGCTGCTGCTCGGCTGGCCACTGGTCAACAACGGGATCCTGTCGTTCCAGAACCTCAACATGAGGCAGTTCATTCTGCACCTCACGGAGTGGAACGGATTCGACAACTACAAGGAGGTCCTCACCGGCGAGGACTTCTGGCGGGTCACCGGCCGCTCGGTCGCCTTCACCGCCCTCAACGTCGTGCTGATCATGGCCATCGGCACCCTGGTCGGACTGCTCCTCGCACGCCTCGGCCGCAAGATGCGCACCTTCCTCCTGGTCGGCCTCGTCCTCGCCTGGGCGATGCCCGTCGTCGCGGCGAGCACGGTCTACCAGTGGCTGTTCGCGCAGCGCTTCGGCGTCGTGAACTGGGTGCTCGCCAAGATCGGCTTCGAGTCGATGGCCGACCACGACTGGCTGGCCACGCAGTACTCGACCTTCTTCGTGGTCCTGCTGCTCATCGTCTGGATGTCCATCCCCTTCGTGGCGATCAACCTGTACGCCGCCACGACCACCATCCCCAAGGAGCTGTACGAGGCCGCGTCCCTCGACGGCGCCGGGGCCTGGAAGCAGTTCACCCAGGTGACGCTGCCGTATCTGCGGCCCTTCCTCTACGCCACGACGTTCCTGGAGATCATCTGGGTCTTCAAGGCGTTCGTACAGGTCTTCACGATCAACGAGGGCGGCCCCGACCGCCTCACCGAGATCCTTCCCGTCTACGCCTACATCGAGGGCATGGGCAACCAGCACTTCGGCATGGGTGCCGCGATCGCGCTGCTCACCATCGTCATCCTGCTGGCCATCACCTCGTTCTACCTGCGGATCGTGCTCAAGCAAGAGGAGGACGAGCTGTGAAGCGCTCGCTGATGGGCCGCCTCTGGCCCAACCTGGTCGCCGTCGTACTCTTCGTCTTCTGCGTCTTCCCCGTGTACTGGATGTTCGCGACGGCCTTCAAGCCGACCGGCGACATCATCGCCGAGGACCCGGTCTGGTTCCCGACCGACGCCACGCTTGAGCACTTCAAGAAGGCGATGGACGCCGACCACTTCTGGACCATGGTCGGCAACTCCCTGACCGTGACGATCCTCGCGGTCCTGTTCTCCCTCATCATCGGCGTGACCGCGGCGTTCGCCCTCGCCCGGATGCGCTTCAAGGGCCGCCGCGGCTTCATCATCGGCTTCATGCTGGCGCAGATGGCGCCGTGGGAAGTCATGGTCATCGCGATCTACATCATCGTGCGCGACGCGGACATGCTGAACAGCCTGATCCCGCTGACCCTCTTCTACATGGTGATGATCCTGCCCTTCACGCTCCTCACGCTGCGCGGCTTCGTCGCCGCCGTGCCGAGGGAGCTGGAGGAGTCCGCCATGGTCGACGGCTGCACCCGGATGCAGGCCTTCCGCCGGGTGATCCTGCCGCTGCTCGCGCCGGGCCTGATGTCGACGTCGCTCTTCGGCTTCATCACCGCCTGGAACGAGTTCCCGCTGGTCCTCGTGCTCAACAAGGAAGCCGAGGCCAAGACCCTGCCGGTGTGGCTGTCCAGCTTCCAGACCGCGTTCGGCGACGACTGGGGCGCCACCATGGCCGCGGCCTCGCTGTTCGCCATCCCGATCCTGATCCTCTTCGTCTTCCTCCAGCGCAGGGCCGTGGCCGGCCTGACCGACGGCGCCGTGAAGGGCTAAAGCACCATGACTTCCACTTCCGCGGGCGCCCCCGACGCCCTCACCCGCGACGCCCTGACCGTGCTCCAGCCCGGCTTCGGCGGCACCACCGCCCCCGACTGGCTGCTGCGCCGCATCGGCGAGGGCCTCGCCTCCGTCGGCCTGTTCGGCCGCAACATCCAGACCCCCGAGCAGGTCGCCGCGCTCACCGCCCAGCTGCGGGCCGAGCGCGAGGACATCGTGGTCGCCATCGACGAGGAGAGCGGTGACGTCACCCGCCTGGAGGTGCGCACCGGCTCCTCCTTCCCCGGCAACCACGCGCTCGGCGCCGTGGACGACACGGACCTGACCCGGGGCGTCGCCGCCGAACTCGGCCGCCGTCTCGCGGACTGCGGCGTCACCTTCAACTGGGCGCCGTCCGCCGACGTCAACTCCGACCCCGGCAACCCCGTCATCGGCGTACGCTCCTTCGGCGCCGACCCCGCCCTGGTCGCCCGGCACACCGCCGCCTACATCGAGGGCATGCAGTCCGCGGGCGTCGCCGCCTGCGCCAAGCACTTCCCCGGCCACGGCGACACCGCGGTCGACTCGCACCACGCGGTGCCGCACATCGACGCCGAGGCGGACCTCCTGAACGCCCGCGAACTCGTCCCGTTCCGGGCCGCGATCGCCGCCGGGACCCGCGCCGTGATGAGCGCCCACATCAGCGTCCCGGCCCTCGACCCGGACCTGCCGGGCACCCTGTCCCGGCAGGTCCTCACCGACCTGCTCCGCGGCGAACTGGGCTTCGACGGCCTGATCGTCACCGACGGCATCGAGATGCGCGCGATCTCCGGGGCCTACGGCATCGAGCGCGGCACCGTCCTCGCCGTCGCCGCGGGCTGCGACGCGATCTGCGTCGGCGGCGGCCTGCACGACGAACTCACCGTCCTGCGGCTGCGCGACGCCCTCGTCGCCGCGGTCCGCTCGGGCGACCTGCCCGAGGAGCGCCTCGCGGACGCGGCCGCCCGGGTGCGCGCCCTCGCCGACTGGTCCGCCGCCACCCGCGCGGCGGGCCCCGCCGTCACCCCCGACGCCGAGGTCGGCCTGCGCGCGGCCCGCCGCGCCCTGACGGTCACCCACACCGAGACCTACGCGGGCCCCCTCACCGGTGCCCCGTACGTCGCCGCCTTCACCCCCGTCGCCAACATCGCCGTCGGCGACGAGACCCCCTGGGGCGTGGCCGCCGAGCTGTCCCGCCGCCTTCCCGGCACCGAGACCGGCTCCTTCACCGGCGACCGCGCGGGCGCCGAGGCGCTGGCGGCGGCGGGGGACCGGCGCGTCGTCGCCGTCGTCCGCGACGCCCACCGCCACCCGTGGATGGCCGCCGCCGTCGACCACCTCCTCGCCGCCCGCCCCGACACCGTCGTCATCGAAATGGGCGTCCCCCAGTCCAAGCCCACCGGCGCCCTCCACATCGCCACCCACGGCGCGGCCCGGGTGTGCGGGGAGGCAGCGGCGGAGATCCTCACAGGCGCATGAGGTAACCCACCGGGGGCGCGTCGATCCCCTTGCGCGCGCCTGTCGGTTTCCGGGCATGACCCGGCCGGGGTGTGCTGGAGGCTGCCGGGTGGTTTGTGGGCAGGCGTTCCGCAGGGCGGAACGGGTGGGCACAAACCACCCACGGCCCGCACCCGAACAAGGAGCAGCACAACACAGAACGGCGCCGGGCGCCCCACGCAGGGGCGCCCGGCGCCGTCAGCAGCGACCCCGGCAGGAAGCCTAAAGCCCTTGCCAAGCAGGCTTGTTGGCGTACGTGTGCCGGAAGTACTCGGCAAGCTTCAGCTTGGACGCAGCCGCCTCGTCCACCACCACGGTGGCATGCGGATGCAACTGAAGCGCGGACGCGGGCACCACGGAGGCCACCGGCCCCTCGACGGTCGCCGCCACCGCATCCGCCTTGCCCTCACCCGTGGCGAGCAGCACCAGGTGCCGAGCCTCCAGGATCGTGCCGATGCCCTGCGTAATGACGTGGTGCGGCACCTGCTCGATGTCCCCCTCGAAGAACCGCGCGTTGTCCACCCGCGTCTGCTCGGTCAGCGTCTTGATCCGCGTACGCGAGGCCAGCGACGAGCAGGGCTCGTTGAACCCGATGTGCCCGTCGGTACCGATCCCGAGCAGTTGCAGGTCGACCCCGCCCGCCTCCGCCAGCGCCCTGTCGTACGCCTCGCACGCGCCCTGCACGTCCTCCGCGCTGCCGTCAGGGCCCATGAACGCCGACTCGCTCAGCCCGAGCGGCTCCACGACCTCCCGCAGCACCACCGAGCGGTACGACTCCGGGTGCCCGGCGGGCAGCCCCACATACTCGTCCAGCTGGCAGATGCGCGCCCGCGACGCGTCGACCTCACCCTCGCGGACCTTCGCCGTCAGCGCCTCGTAGATGGGCAGCGGGGTCGAGCCGGTGGCGACACCGAGCAGGGCGTCGGGCTTGCGGCGAACCAGGGCGGCCATGGCCTCCGCGATGAGCTCGCCGCCTGCCTTGGCGTCCGGGACGATGACAACTTCCACGCTGTGCCTGCCGATCTGGAGTAGGGGAGGAGCGGGAGGTGCGCTCGGAGTGTGGTATAGACCAATCTAGCAGAGCCGCACCCTGGCCGTCCCCCATCGGTGCCCCCAGACCACCCTCCGCCGGACCCCTCCGCAGCCCCCTCTGCAGCCCCCCGCGCAATCCCCTCCGCAGGGCCCTGCGCAATCCCCTCCGCAGGCCCCTGTCGGTCCACTCCGCCGTCCACCGCAGTCCTCCCACCGGCCACCTCGCCGTACCTCCACCGGCACCCCTGACAGAGCCGGGCGAAGCCCTCCGGGCCGGCCCCGGCCGCCCCGATGGGCAAGCGCTCCCGGCCGGTAGCGAGCACAGTGGGAGACATGACTGTGACGTCGTCCTCCACCTACAGCGAGCAGCCCGGTCGCATCATGTCCCGTGAGATGGCCGAGCAGCCCGATGTCCTGCGGCGGCTCCTCGACACCGGCGCCCCGAGGATCCGCGAGACCGCCGCCCGGGTCGCCGCCCGAAGCCCCCGCTTCGTCCTGCTCACCGCCCGCGGCACCTCCGACAACGCCGCCCTCTACGCCAAGTACCTCCTCGAAGTCCGCCTCGGCCTGCCCTGCGGCCTCACCTCCATGTCCACGACCACGGCCTACGGCGCCAAGCCCGACCTCAGGGACGTTCTGGTCATCACCGTGAGCCAGTCCGGCGGCTCACCGGACCTGGTGGCCTCCACCCAGGCCGCCCGCGAGGCCGGCGCTCTCACCCTCGCGGTCACCAACAACCCCGACTCCCCGCTGGCCGCCGTATCCGAACACCACATCGACATCCTCGCGGGCCCGGAGAAGGCCCTGCCGGCCACGAAGACCTACACGGCCTCCCTGCTCGCCCTCTACCTCTTCGTCGAGGGGCTGCGCGACGGCGACGGTGCCGCGGCGCGCCCCCTGCCCGGCCTCGCCGCCGACCTGCTGGCCCGCCAGGCGGAGATCCGCACCCTCGCCGCCCGCTACCGCTTCGCCGAACGCATGGTGATCACCTCCCGCGGCTACGGCTATCCCACCGCCAAGGAAGCCGCCCTGAAGCTGATGGAGACCAGCTACATCCCCGCCCTCGCCTACTCCGGCGCCGACCTCCTGCACGGCCCCCTCGCCATGGTCGACAACATCTCGCCGGTCATCGCCGTCGTCCCGGACGGCAGGGGAGGGGAGGCACTGCAGCCCGTCCTCGACCGGCTGCGCGGCCGCGGCGCCGACCTCGTCGTCATCGGCCCCAAGCCCCAGGTCGAGCAGGCGTCCGCCGGGTTCGTCCTACCCACCGAGGGCGTACCCGAGGATGTCCAGCCGATCCTGGAGATCATCCCCCTCCAGTTGCTCGCCCACGAGGTCACCATCGCCCGCGGCCAGGACCCCGACGCCCCGCGGGCGCTGGCAAAGGTGACGGAGACGCGGTGAGCTGCAGTTCAGCGATGCAGGCCGGTGGTTCGGGCTGGTGGCGCAGGTCGATGGTTCGGGCTGGTGGTGCAGGCCGATGAGTCGGGTCGGCGGTAGGGGCCGGTGGTTCCGGCCGGTCTGCAGGCCGGCGATGCAGGCCGGCGATGCAGGCCGGCGATGCGGGCCGATGACGCGGGCCGGAGGTTCAGGCCAGGGAACCTCCCGTCGCGTCGATCCACTGACCCGTCACCCACCGTCCGTCCGGTGCGGCGAGGAAGGCGACCACATCGGCTATGTCCTGTGTCGTCCCGACCCTGCCCAGGGCGGACATCGCCGCCGCGCCCGCCCACGCGTCCTTGTTGTCCTCGCCGCGCAGCCACGCAGCGTTGATGTCCGTGTCCACGATGCCGGGCGCCACCGCGTTGACCGTGATGCCGCGGGGGCCGAGAACCTTGGACAGGTTCCGCGTGAAGACGTCCAGGGCGCCCTTCGTCATGGCATACGTCATGATGTCCGGCAGCACGGCCGCGTGGGAGACGCCCGACGAGATGTTGATGATGCGCCCGCCGTCCCGCAGCCGCTCCGCGCCGAGGCGGGTGATGAAGTACGGAGCTCTGGCGTTCACCGCGAACAACCTGTCGTACTCCGCCTCGTCCGTGTCTGCGAACGGCCGTGAAGTACCGATCCCGGCGTTGTTCACCAGGATGTCCAGGCCGTCCGCATGGGCGTCGAAGGCCGCCCACAGCGCAGCCGCGTCACCGGGCACGCCGAGCTCCGCGCCGATCGCGAAAGCGGAGCCGCCGGACCGCTCGATCGCCGCCACCGTCTCCTTCGCCGCGGCCTCGTTGCTGCCGTAGTGCACGCCGACCCGGGCGCCGTCCTGCGCGAGGCGCTCGGCGATGCCGCGCCCGATGCCTCGGCTGCCGCCCGTGACCAGGGCGGTCTTGCCCACCAGCCGCCCTGGGTTCGTCCCGGCCGCTGTGTGCCTCTCGCTCGTGTCCGTGTCTCCATCGGCCGTGTCTGTTGTTGCCACACGCGTCTTCGCCATGCCGGTCTCTGCCGTCCCGATCTTCGTCGTGCCGGTCTTCGCCGTACCCGCAAGTGCACCCATGATGAGGCGCCCCCCAACTTTCTCTAGTGGCCGCTACATAAAGACCGTACCCGACGGGCTCCCATTTTTCTAGCGGGCGCTATAGAATTTTTTCCATGGCGACGAAACAGCGAGGCAGGCCGCGCTCCTTCGACCGGGACACGGCCCTGGAGAAGGCCCTGCGCCAGTTCTGGGAGCACGGGTACGAGGCGACGACCGTCTCCGACCTCACCCGCGAGATGGGCATCGGAGCCCCGAGCCTGTACGCCGCGTTCGGCGACAAGCGGACCTTGTTCGAGGAGGTCCTGGTGCGGTACGTGGGCTCGTACGGAGCCTTCGGCGGGCACGCGCTGGCGGAGGAGCCGACGGCCCGCGCCGCGATGGAGCGCGTCCTGCGGGAGGCCGCCGCGGTCTTCACCGAGCCCGGCCACCCACACGGCTGCATGGTCATCCACGCGGCGACCAACTGCACGACCCCCGAGATCGAGCAGACCCTGCGCGCCCAGCGCAACGCGAACGTCGAGACCTTCGCGGCACGCATCCAGCGAGGCGTCGACGCCGGGGAACTGCCCGGGGGCGCGGACGCCGGTCATCTCGCCCGATATATGGGGGCGGTCTTCCAGGGGCTGTCGCAGCAGTCGCGCGACGGCGCCACAAGGGCGGATCTCAATGCTGTCGTCGACCTGGCGATGCGGGCCTGGCCGACGGCCTGACGGGCTTCCGCCGGGCGAAAACCGGAATCCCGACTGGAGGAAGATCCGACAACAAACCGCTTCCCGCGCATAGACATCGGAGAATGGTCTAGTCCACAATGCGGGAGTAAAGCCCCGCTCTTCCCGCACAGAAGAGCGGATCGAGGAGCCGGCGCTCTCTGCCCTGACCGCGCCGGGTTCTCCCGAATCGGCGGCTGGTACCGCACATTCCGGTCGTCGATGCACCTGAAGGGCTGCGGTGTTGGGGTCGGGTTGAGGGTCCCGCCCCGGCGCCGCGGCCTGTCGGGTCCGGCCGGATCCGACACGCGCGGGCAGCCGCAGCCGGATACGACCGGCACAGGCAGCCGCCGTCGGGTAAGCAAATGCCCTAGCCGTCACCAGGCACAGCGGCCGCCGACAGCCGCCGTCGGGCACAGCAGCTGCCGACAACTGTCGCCAGGCACAGCAAATGCCGACACCCATCGTCGGGCACAGCAGCCGCCGCAGCCACCGCGAGGCACACCAAACGCCGACAGCCACCGCAAGGCACAGCAGACACCGGCAGCCACAACAGTCGCCAGCCGCCGCAACAGTCACCACCCGCCACGCACAACGAGCATGGCCAGCCGCCGCGAGCCGCCGCCAGCCGCACCCAGGTACAACAGGGACCACCGGGATCGCCAGGTACGCTCGCAGACGTGCCCTCCATGAACGACCTCGTACGCCAGCACACAGCCCTCGGCGACTCCGACCTCGAGTGGCTCCATCTGCTGGTCTCGGAGTGGCAGCTGCTCTCCGACCTCTCCTTCGCCGACCTCGTGCTGTGGGTGCCCACGCGCGACGGCACGCGCTATGTCTCCGTGGCGCAGATGAGGCCCAACACCGGCCCGACCTCCTATCAGGACGACATGGTCGGCCACCTGGTGCCGCGCGGTCGGCGGCCGCTGCTCGACGCCGCGCTCGACGAGGGTCGCATCGTGCGCGAGGGTGACCCGGAGTGGCGCGAGGAGGTCCCGGTGCGCGTCGAGTCCATCCCCGTACGCAGGGAGGGACGCGTTCTCGGAGTCATCGCCCGCAATACCAACCTCCTCACGGTGCGCACCCCTTCGCGGCTCGAACTCACGTATCTGCAGTCGGCATCCGACCTGGCGCAGATGATCGCCGCAGGATCGTTTCCGTTCGAGGGACAGCAGGTCGACATGGACGCGTCCCCGCGCGTGGGCGACGGTCTGCTGCGCCTGGACGCGGACGGCGTCGTCCAGTACGCGTCGCCGAACGCGCTGTCCGCGTACCACCGCCTCGGCCTTGCCGCCGACCTCGTGGGGCACCATCTGGGCAAGGCCACCGCCGAACTCGCGCCGTCCCGGGGCCCTGTGGACGAGGCCCTGACCAAGCTGGCCAGCGGCTGGGCGCCCCGTGAGTTCGAGATCGAGGGCGGTGACGGCGTGATCCAGCTGCGTGCCATTCCGCTCAAGCCCAAGGGGCCGCGCATCGGTTCGCTGGTGCTGCTGCGGGACGTCACCGAACTGCGCCGCCGCGAGCGCGAGTTGATCACCAAGGACGCCACCATCCGGGAGATCCACCACCGGGTGAAGAACAACCTCCAGACGGTCGCGGCGCTGCTGCGGCTCCAGGCGCGGCGCATCGACTCCGTCTCCGGGCGCGAGGCCCTGGAGGAAGCGGTGCGCCGGGTGGGCTCGATCGCCATCGTCCACGAGACGCTCTCCCAGAATCTGGATGAGCGGGTGGAGTTCGACGAGATCGCCGACCGGGTGCTCGCCATGGTTGCGGAGATCTCACCCGGAACGGTGACGGGCCGGCGCACCGGACGTTTCGGCATCCTGGATGCCGAAGTGGCGACGCCGCTGTCGATGGTCCTCACGGAGATCCTGCAGAACGCCCTGGAGCACGGCTTCGCACAGGGGGACACCGGCAGCGTCGAGGTCTCCGCGGTCCGCGGCGGCACGGCGAAGGAAGTCCGGCTCCTGATCACGGTGCAGGACGACGGTGTCGGTCTGCCCGACGACTTCGACCCGCATCGCTCGGGCAACCTGGGACTGCAAATCGTGCGCACCCTCGTCGAGGGCGAGCTGGGCGGTACGTTCGACATGGTCAGGGCGCCGGAACGGGGCACTCGGGTGGTTCTCGACATTCCGGTGCGCGGCGACAAGTAGCCGACACGGGCATCGCGACACCTCACCCGGCGGGTGGTGGCGGTCGCAAACGTCCACGATCGTGACGGTGTGTGAACCTCCCCGTCACACGCGCGGCGCAGAGCACAGCAAGAAGCCCCGGACCTGGTCGGTCCGGGGCTTCTTGCTCACGTTGCGATGCGCACCGGGGGTACTGCGCGGCTGCGGCTCGGGGGCGGGGGTTGCGTACGCGCTGTCCACGGATGAGTACCGTCAGGCACACGCGCCGCCAAGCTCAGGCTCGTAAGGGGGCGTGGGCGTCAGGCGCTGGCCTGGCGCGCCCGGTTGCGGGCGGCGCGGCGCTTCATCGCGCGGCGCTCGTCCTCGCTGAGGCCACCCCAGACGCCGGAGTCCTGGCCGGACTCGAGCGCCCACTGCAGGCACTGCTCCATGACAGGGCAGCGACGGCAGACGGCCTTGGCTTCCTCGATCTGCAGCAGCGCAGGACCGGTGTTGCCGATGGGGAAGAACAGCTCGGGGTCTTCCTCGCGGCAAACGGCGTTGTGACGCCAGTCCATGGCTGCTACCTCTCCTTGGTCTTACATGAAGATTGCTTGTGAATGTGAACGCTTTCACGAATCCCCCCGCGCGGGAAGGGCCGACTCCCAGTTGCCTGGTGTGGACCTTGTGGTGAGAGGAGGGGTTCTGGCGACTTGTAGAGGCCGGTGTTGCGGGCCGTCCCGATCGCCATGTAGAGATTCGCAAACCTCGGCTGCGGATACAACCCCTTCCGGAAAGTTTTTTTTGATTCCTCGGTGTCGACTGAGTCACAGCCGTACTTCCATGGGGTGGAGCCTGGCCTAAACGTTCGAGTGGAAGGACTTTGGGCCCTTCCACTCACACAATCACACGCAGTGCACGGCGTACGCCTGTGAACGTCACGCTCGTGCGCAGCCCCAGGTGGTCGCCGTCCATCTGAAGGGGCAAGGGCGCCTTGGAATGCAAGGTGAAGTCCGTCAGGTCGTGCAGCGAGACCGCGTTCTTTCCGTGCGGCCCCCGCTCGGGCGTCGAGCGCAGCAGCTGGGTGCCGTACCGGGCCACCGAAGCCGTCGAGAGCCGCTTGAGGCCGAGCACGTCCAGACCCGTGTCGAAGGACGCCTTCGGAGACGCGTACAACGGACGATTGCCCAGGTAGGACCAGGGGGAGGTGTTGCAGACTATGGACATCACGAGGTCGGTGACCGGCTCCTCGCCGGCCCGCTCCAGCGTGATCGAACCGTGGCGGCGGTCGCTCTCACCGAGGAACTGGCGTACCACCTGGCGCACGTAGAGGGCGTGCGTCGAGCGGGCGCCGCGCTCCCGGTGCTGCTCGACCCGGCCGACCACTCCGGCGTCGAATCCCAGCCCCGCCGCGAAGGTGAACCAGCGCGGCGGCACCGCCTCGTCCTCCGTGCCCGGCGTGCCGGAGACCCGGCCGAGGCTCACTGTCCGTCCGCTTCCCTCACGCAGCGCGTCCAGGATGGCACCGGTCGCCTCGACGGCGTCGTTCGGCAGCCCGAGGGCGCGGGCGAACACATTGGTCGACCCCCCGGGGACGACGGCCAGGCGGGGCAGGTTCTCCGGAGAGGGTCCATCGTGCAGCAGACCGTTGACGACCTCGTTGACGGTGCCGTCGCCGCCGAGGGCCACGACCAGCTCGATGTCCTTGCTCTCCGCGGCCTGCCGGCCGAGGTCGCGGGCGTGACCGCGGTACTCCGTGGTGACCGCTTCCAGCTTCATCTCGCTCGCGAGAGCGTGGATCAGTACGTCACGGGTGCGCGCACTGGTAGTAGTAGCCGCCGGGTTGACCACGAGAAGTGCACGCATGCGCAGCAGACTACCCAGCGGTCCGTACCTGGCCCAGACCGAGGTCTTGCGCGGACCCACCGAGGTGCTGGGCTCCGGGCGCCCGGGGCTACCCTCGATGCGTGAGCACTGAGCCGAAGACCACCCCAGAAGCCCCCGCGTCGGGCCCCCGCCCCGGGCGCCTCACGGCCGCCGCGGCGCTCGCCGCGCTGGAGGGCCTCGCCCTCGTCGTCGGCGGTGCCTACATGCTCGTGATGGGCCTCGCCGGTGACCCCGACAACCCGCGGCAGGCGACGACGGGCGGTGTCACGCTGCTCGTCCTCGCACTTCTGCCGCTGATCGCCGCCCGCGGCCTCCTCCGGCTGCGCCGCTGGGCGCGGGGACCGGCCATCATCACGCAGATCATGGCGCTGCCCGTGGCCTGGCAGCTGCTCCAGGCGGACAGTGCGCTGATCCCCGGCGGCGTCGCGCTCGCCGCGGTCGCGGTCGCCACGCTCGTCCTGCTGGTCAACCCCGCCACGACCGAGGCACTCGGCATCACCGGCCCCGGGGCTCGCGGCTGAGAGCGGTGACGCACGGCTGAGGGCGGCGAGGAAGACCTCGCCGCCCTCGGAGCGCTCTGCGTGCCGCGCAGCGCCGTGGGCGTGCTGCCCAGCGCCGTCGCGCACGGCGACAGCCCGCACAGGAGCCGCTCACTCCTCCACGAGGAGCTTCTCGCGCAGCTGCGCGAGCGTGCGGGCCAGCAGTCGTGACACGTGCATCTGGGAGATGCCGACTTCCTGCGCGATCTGCGACTGCGTCATGTTCCCGAAGAACCGCAGCAGCAGGATGCGCTTCTCGCGCGGCGGCAGGTCCTCCAGGAGCGGTTTGAGGGACTCGCGGTACTCGACGCCCTCCAGGGCCTCGTCCTCGGCGCCGAGGGTGTCCGCGACCGCCGGCGACTCGTCGTCCGTGTCCGGGACGTCGAGCGACAGCGTGGAGTAGGCGTTGGCCGACTCCAGGCCTTCCAGGACCTCCTCTTCGGAGATCGCCAGTTTCTCCGCCAGCTCGTGCACCGTGGGAGAGCGGCCGTGCAGCTGCGACAGTTCGGCCGTCGCCGTGGTCAGGGCCAGGCGCAGCTCCTGAAGGCGCCGCGGCACCCGCACCGCCCAGCCCTTGTCACGGAAGTGACGCTTGATCTCGCCGACGACCGTCGGGGTGGCGTACGTGGAGAACTCCACGCCGCGGTCCGGGTCGAAGCGGTCCACCGACTTGATCAGGCCGATGGTGGCGACCTGGGTGAGGTCGTCCAGCGGCTCCCCTCTGTTGCGGAAGCGGCGCGCCAGGTGCTCCACGAGCGGCAGATGCATGCGGACGAGCTGATTGCGCAGCTCCGCGTACTCCGGGCTGCCGTCATCCAGCGAGCGCAGTTTCACGAACATCGCTCGCGCGCCGCTGCGGTCCCGTGGATCGTGCCGGCTGTGCTGCTCGTGCTCGCTCATCGTCCCGCCCGTCGGTGGACCCGGCTGCTCCGGATCCTGTGGGTGCGGCCTCGCCTGCTGCTCGGGGATGCCGCCCGGGGCGGCAGGCCCCGGCTGCATCGGACCGCGCCCGGTGGCCGGACGCGTGCCGCCCCTGCCGCGGGCGGGCAGACCGTGTGTGTCACGTGTGCCGCGCTCGTCGTCCCGCACCGGCCCGTCCCCGTTCCTCACGCCGGCCCGGGTCCCGCGCCGCGCTGTTTGTAGAGGCTGATCGAAACGGTCTTGTCGTCGGCTACCGAGGAGTCGACCTTGCCCGCGAGGGCTGACAGGACGGTCCAGGCGAAGGTGTCGCGCTCCGGGGCACGCCCGTCCGTGGTGGGTGCCGACACCGTCACCTCCAGCGAGTCGTCCACAAGCCGGAAGACGCAGCTGAGCACCGAGCCGGGCACGGCCTGCTGGAGCAGGATCGCGCAGGCCTCGTCGACAGCGATGCGGAGGTCCTCGATCTCGTCCAGGGTGAAGTCCAAGCGCGCCGCGAGGCCGGCCGTGGCCGTACGCAGCACCGACAGGTAGGCACCCGCAGCCGGGAGGCGGACCTCCACGAAGTCCTGATTCCCGGGCTCGCCTGCGATCTGGGACACCCTCACCTCCAAGGTGGTACAAGCACTTTCGGGGCTCCGGCCGCCGTGTCACGGTGGTCCGGACTGGGTCACACGGGTGACGCCCCACGTTTTCAAGCGGTGACGCTACCGCGCTGCTCAGTTCCGTGTCCCGGGGACCCCGCCCCGTTGCTGTCACTCATAGTAAGCCTACGGGTACGGACAGTGGCTAGGGGTTTTGCGGGCCCAATTGGAAAGAACGAGCGTCGGGTTGACGTACCCAGGCCTTAGACGATCGAACCGTCGACAAAACACCAGCGCCAGTCCTCGCCCGGTTCGAAGGTGCGCATCACCGGATGCCCCGTCTCCTCGTAGTGCGCGGTCGCGTGCCGGAAGGGTGAGGAGTCGCAGCAGCCGACGTGCCCGCAGCTGAGGCACAGCCGCAGCTGCACGGGGTGGCTGCCGGCCGCGAGGCACTCCGGGCACGTTTCGCTCAAGGGGGCCGGTTCGGGGTGGGGCAGCGCGCTGACGTGCGAGCACTCGTTCATGATGGCCAGGTTACGACGGGAGAGCGGACGGCGGAGGGCCTGGCCGATGGACGTACTGCCCCTGGTGGCACTGATCGCCGCGAGCGCCGCGGTCGCCGGTGCCGCGCGGCGCACCCCGGTGCCCGCACCCCTGCTTCTGGTCGGTGCCGGACTGCTCGCGGCGTACGTGCCGGGGGTGCCGGACTACCACCTCGACCCGCACGTGGTGCTGCCGCTGATCTTGCCGCCGCTGCTGCACACGGCCGCCCTGGAGAGCTCGTATCTGGACCTGCGGGCCAATGTCCGGCCCGTCGCGCTCCTGTCGGTCGGTTACGTTCTGTTCGCAACCCTGGTGGTCGGGTGGCTCGCCTATCTGCTGATCCCGGATCTTCCGCTGACCGCGGCGCTCGTCCTCGGGGCGGTGATCGCGCCGCCGGACGCCGTCGCGGCGACCGCCATCGCGCGCCGCGTGGGGCTGCCCTCCCGCATCACGACGATCCTCCAGGGCGAGTCCCTGGTGAACGACGCGACGGCGATCACCGCCTACAAGGTGGCGCTCGCGGCGGCCGTCGGGGAGGGCGCGAGCTGGGCCGGCGGCATCGAGGAGTTCCTCGTGGCGGCGGTGGGCGGGGTCGGGGTGGGACTTCTCCTGATGGTGCCCCTCCACTGGCTGCGCACCCACCTGAAGGAGGCGCTGCTGCAGAACACCCTGTCGCTCCTGATCCCCTTCGTCGCGTACGCGGCCGCCGAGCAGGTGCACGCATCCGGAGTGCTCGCCGTGGTCGTGGTGGCCCTCTACTTGGGGCACCGTTCCTGGCAGGTCGACTTCGAGACGCGGCTCCAGGAGGCCGCGGTGTGGAAGGTCGTGGGGTTCCTCCTGGAGTCGGCGGTGTTCGCGCTCATCGGCCTCCAGCTGCCGGTGGTGCTCGGGGAGCTCGGTGAGTACAGCGTGGGACAGGCGGTCTGGTACGCGGTCGCGGTGTTCGTGTGCGTCGTGCTGGTGCGCTTCGTGTGGTCGTACCCCGCGACGTACCTCCCGCGCGCGATCTCTGCGCGGATCCGGTCTCGCGAGGGCGACCTGGACTGGCGGCGGCCGCTGGTCGTGAGCTGGGCCGGGATGCGCGGTGTGGTGTCGCTGGCGATCGCGTTCTCGATCCCGCTGGTGACGGAGCACGGAGAGCCGTTTCCCGCGCGCAACCTCGTGCTCTTCCTGACCTTCACCACGGTCATCGGGACGCTGGTGGTGCAGGGCCTGTCGCTGCCGTGGCTGATCGGTGTCCTGAAGCTGCCGGGCCGGGACGCCCGGGAGCAGACGCTGGCCGAGGCGCAGGCCCAGAACGCCGCCTCACAGGCCGCGGAGGCCCGGCTGCGGGAGCTGATGGAGGACGAGCGCAACAGCCTCCCAGGGCCCCTCCAGGACCGTCTGGACACCGTTCTCGAACGGCGCCGCAACGCGGTGTGGGAGCGCCTCGGCCAGCCCAACCCGGTGACGGGGGAGACCGCGGACGCCACCTACCGCAGGCTCGCGCGCGAGGCCATCGCCGCCGAGCGCGAGGTGTTCGTACGCATGCGGGACGAGCGGCGCATCGACGACGAGATGCTGCGGACGCTGCTGCGGAAGCTGGACCTGGAGGAGGCGGCGGCCCACCGGGAGGTGGAGGACTGAGGCCGGCCGGGCTCCTGCCGGCGGACCGAGGTGGTTCACGCGGTCGGCGGAGTGCCCGTGACGACGGCCGTGATCCTGGTCCCCGGGGCGAAAGCGCCCTCTTCGGAGAGCGCGGTCAGCGCGTACAGGAGCTTGGCGACGTAGATCCGCTCCACCGGAAGGCCGTGCCGGTCCTCGAAGTCGTCCGCGAAGGCGGTGAGTTCCGTGGTGGCGCGGGCGTAGCCGCCGCAGTGGAAGCGGTCGTCCAGGGTCCAGTTGGTCCCGGGGGCGCCGAACGCCGCGCGCTGCAGGGCCGCCGTCTCCGAGCCCAGGAAGCCGCCCTTGAGCACGGGAACGCCGAGCGCGCGCTGCCCGGGGCCGAGGCCTGCCGCCAGGCCCGCGAGGGTGCCGCCGGTGCCACAGGCGACGGCCGCGACGTCCGTGTGGCCGCGCAGCTCCGCGCCGAGGGCCGTGCACCCCTGGACGGCGAGCGAGTTGCTGCCCCCTTCGGGGATGACGTACGCGTCCTCGGTGGCCGTCCGCCGCCGGAGCGCGGCCAGCACCTCCGGGTCGCCCTTCTGGCGGTATGCCGATCTGCCGACGAAGTGCAGCCGCATGCCGTCCGCCTCGCACCGGGCCAGGGACGCGTTGCGGGGCCTGTCGGCCAGCTCGTCGCCGCGGACCACCCCGACCGTGCCGAATCCCAGGAGACGGCCCGCGGCCGCGGTGGCCCGCAGATGGTTGGAGTAGGCGCCGCCGAAGGTCAGCAGGGTGTGGTGGCCTTCCGCACGGGCCCGCTCCAGGTTGAGGACGAGCTTGCGGTACTTGTTGCCGGGCAGGTCGGGGTGTATCCGGTCGTCGCGCTTGAGCAGCAGGCGCAGGCCGCGGGCCTCGAAGCGGGGGTCCGTGACCGTTTGCAGCGGAGTGGGGAGCCGGGGCCGCAGCCCGGACGCGGGCGGGGTGGAGGACACCCCGCCATTGTCCCTCGCACCCTCCTCAGCGGTGTGCCGCCGCCACTTCGGCCGCTCGTCGCTCGGCGCTCGTCGAGTCAGCCGCTCGTCGGGGTCAGCCGCCGGCCGATTGCCGCTTGCCGATGGCCGCCTCAGTCGGCAGCCTGCTGCTCCGGTCAGCCGCTTGCCGTCCCGGTCGGCGGCCTGCTGCTCCGGTCAGCCGCTTGCCGTCCCGGTCGGCAGCCTGCTGCTCCGGTCAGCCGCTTGCCGTCCCGGTCGGCGGCCTGCTGCTCCGGTCAGCCGCTTGCCGTCCCGGTCGGCGGCCTGCTGCTCCGGTCAGCCGCTTGCCGTCCCGGTCGGCGGCCTGCTGCTCCGGTCAGCCGCTTGCCGCCCTGGTCGGCGGCCTGCCGCTCCGGTCGGCTGTCTGTCCCGGTCGGCTGCCGCTCACTTCAGCCGCTCACTTCAGCCGCTCATGGACGCGGTCCCGCATCTCGTCCATGGTGAACCCCTTGGGGTCGATCTTGCCCGGCTGCCACTCCAGGTGGCCGATGACCGAGCGGGCCGTCCAGCCGTGGTGGCGGCAGACGGCGGCCGAGACTCTTTCGATGGCGTCCAGCTGCACGTCGGGCCAGGGATCCTCGCCGTCGCCCATGTTCTCGCACTCGAAGCCGTAGAAGTGGCGGTTGCCGTCGGTGTTGGCCTCGTTGTCCGGAGGCAGGGCCTTCTCCGCGATGACGGCGCGCAGGACGTCGTCGTCGCCGAGCCCCGCGTGGTTCGCGCGGCCGTAGCCGACGAGGTGCACGCGGCCGTCCTTGGTGATGACGCCGTGACAGAGCGGGCCGGGGAGCGAGGGGTGGCCGTCGCGACACAGGCGCACCGTCCGCTCGGACCCCGAGGTGACCGTGTGGTGGATCATCACGCCGTGCACCTGTCCCCAGGGGCCCACGTGATTGCGGTTGTGCTCACGCCAGTCGCCGACCTCGACGACCGTGACGCCCTCGTCCTTCAGAGCGTCCAGGAACGCGTTCGCGGACATGGGTGGGGCCATGACCGTCTCCTTTGCGGGCGCGACGGTCGCCCGTCGCGGCCGCCTCGTACGCAGCTCTTACCGGAACTGCCGGTGCCCGAACCCTCCGTTCGGGCACCGTGCGAGCCGATCCGGTCAACCGAAGGGGCTGGTCGGCGAGGCGGCGTCAGGCGCGCAGGAAGCCGTCTCCGTGGGTCGCGACATGTGCCTCCAGGGCGGAGAGTGCCTGCTGGGTGGCGTCGGGGGTGCCGCTGCCGCGCCGCTCCGCGTAGTAGGCGGCGCCGAGCTGCTTGAGCAGGTCGTTTCCGGCGCGCTGCGCCTGTACGTCGTCGAGCTTCTGCTTGCCCTGGTTGAGACCCTGCTGCACCTGTTCTCTGGCGCGGTCCAGGAAGCCTGCCATGTCGCTTCTCCTGACGATGTGGTGCCGATGGTGCTTTCGCTGCGCTTGTCCCGTTGAACGAGCGCCCGGATCTTGCAGTTCCCCTCCGCCCCGCCGCCGTACCCGGTCCGGGGCCGCGTCAGCCGGTCGGCCCGCACACGGGGGTTGGCCGGAAATCCCCGGCCCCGCGGCCGGTATCGCGCCTCCGGTGTCACACAGTGCTCTCAGCTGGGGTTTCTCGGACGAACGTACGAAAGGCCCGGCCTGGCAGGCGCCGACCTGCCCGGTCCTTCGCCGATCCATTCCCGCTCGTTTGTGTGATGGCGCCCGCACTGACCGTGCTGAAAGGGTTGCAGGCGCAGGTCAGCGCAGGTATCGGGAGGGCATTCACCATGTCGGTAGGCGAAGAGATCCGTACGGAGCCGGACAGGCCGCAGCAGAGTCTCGGCACACCCGCCGCGCGGAATCTGGCCACCACCACCAAGTCCGCGCCGCAGATGCAGGAGATCAGCTCCCGCTGGCTGCTGCGCATGCTGCCCTGGGTGCAGGTGCAGGGTGGTACGTATCGGGTGAACCGCAGGACGAGTTACGCGGTGGGCGACGGCCGTGTCACGTTCGTCAAGACCGGGGACCGCGTCGAGGTGATCCCGGCCGAGCTGGGTGAACTTCCGGTGCTGCGGGACTTCGAGGACCAGGAGGCCCTCACCGAGCTCGCGCGCCGTTGCCAGCAGCGCGAGTTCGAGCCCGGCGCGATCCTCACGTCGTTCGGCAACCGGGCGGACGAGGTGTTCCTGCTCGCCCACGGCCGCGCGGAGAAGGTCGGCACCGGCCCCTACGGCGAGGACTCCGTCCTAGCGACCCTCGCCGACGGAGCCTACTTCGGCGAGCAGTCCCTCATCGACCCGGAAGCCATCTGGGAGTACTCGGTGCGCGCGGTCACGGCCTGCACGGTCCTCACCCTCCCGCGCCAGGACCTGGAGCAGGTCGCGGAGCGCTCCGAGCCGCTGCGGGCGCACCTCGAACGGCTGCGGTCCATCCCCGCCCAGCGCACCAACGCCTATGGAGAAGCGGCCATCGACCTCTCCGCGGGCCACGTGGGGGAAGCGGTCCTTCCGGGTACGTACGTGGACTACGAAGCACGGCCACGCGAGTACGAACTGAGCGTCGCCCAGACCGTACTGCGCATCCACACGCGCGTGGCCGACCTCTACAACCAGCCGATGAACCAGACCGAGCACCAGTTGCGGCTCACCGTGGAGGCGTTGAAGGAGCGCCAGGAGGACGAGCTGATCAACAACCGCGAGTTCGGACTTCTCAGCAACTGCGAGTACGACCAGCGGATCCAGCCGCACGAGGGCGTGCCGAGCCCCGACGACCTGGACGAGCTGCTCAGCCGCCGGCGCGGTTCGAAGCTCTTCCTCGCCCACCCGCGCGCGATCGCCGCGTTCGGACGCGAGTGCAACAAGCGCGGCCTCGTGCCCGACAGCGTCGACGTGTCCGGCACCCGCATCCCCACCTGGCGAGGGGTGCCCATCTTCCCGTGCGACAAGATCCCGGTGACCGAGGAGCGGACCACCTCGATCATCTGCATGCGTACGGGCGAGGACGAACAGGGCGTCGTCGGACTGCACCAGGCGGGCATCCCGGACGAGATCGAGCCGAGCCTGTCGGTGCGCTTCATGGGCATCAGCGAGCAGGCGATCATCTCCTACCTGGTGTCGACGTACTACTCGGCGGCCGTCCTGGTGCCGGACGCCCTCGGCATTCTGGAGAACGTCGAGATCGGCAGGTGGAGGTGAGGCGAGGCCTCGCCTCCACGGGCGGCCGAGCGCTGTCCGTGTCCGCGTACGCCGAGGCGGGTAGACCCCCGGCGTACGCGCCCACAGGCCCAGGAACCGCCACCGTCCGCCCTCCCGCCGGAGGAAGTCCATGACGGACACCACGGACATGAGGGAACGCGCGCCCCGGCCCCGGGGACCGGCGGACGAGCACGAGGCCGCCGAGATCCTGGCGTCGGCGCGGCTGCGCGTCGACCCGGAGCTGCGCGCGGCGGTCGACTCGCTGCCGGGTTCCCTGCGCCGGATCGCGCTGTACCACTTCGGCTGGGAGCACGCCGACGGGACGCCCGCGGCCGGTAACGCGGGCAAGGCCGTCAGGCCGGCCCTCGTACTGACCGCGGTGCGGGCCCTCGGCGGCGACCCGCTGAGCGCGATCAGGGCCGCCACGGCCGTGGAGCTGACGCACAACTTCACCCTGCTGCACGACGACGTCATGGACCGCGACACCACGCGTCGGCACCGCCCCACCGCCTGGACGGTGTTCGGCGACACCGACGCGATCCTCGCCGGTGACGCCCTGCAGGCGCTGGCGCAGCGACTGCTCGCCGAGGACCCGCACCCCGGGGCCCCGGCGGCGGCCGCCCGCCTGGCCGCCTGCGTCGTCGAACTCTGCGCGGGACAGCGCACGGACTGCGACCTGGAGGGCCGGGCGCCCCAGGAGGTCTCCCTGGAGGAGTGCCTCGGCATGGTCGAGGCCAGGACGGGCGCGCTGCTCGGCTGCGCCTGCGCGATCGGCGCGGTGTACGCGGGGGCGGGGGCCGAGACGGCCGCGGCCCTCGACGGCTTCGGCCGTCAGGCCGGCCTCGCCTTCCAGCTCATCGACGACGTGATCGGCATCTGGGGAGACCCCGCGCGGACGGGCAGGCCCGCGCGCACGGACCTCGCCGTGCGCAAGAAGTCGCTCCCGGTGGTCGCCGCGCTGGCCTCCGGGACACCGGAGGGCGCGGCGCTCGCCGGTCTGTACGGCCGGGGACGGCTGACAGCCGTGGGCGATCCGGAGCTGGTGGCGCAGGCCGTGGAGCGGGCCGGTGGCAGGGACTGGGCGCAGTCGCACGCCGCGGACCGGATGTCCCGGGCGCTCGGGGACCTCGCCCGCGCGGTGCCCGACCCCGAGCGGGCGGGCGGCCTCCTGGCGCTCGCGGAGTACGTGACGCGGAGGCCGTACTGACAAAGGCCGTACCGACATCGGTGCGATGCCGACGCCGTAGTGACTTCGAGGCCGTGGTGACGGGTTGAGGAAGTCCCGGCGGGGCGTGTGAGGGGGCGCCCCGCCGGGCGGTTACGAGGCGTCCGGAGGGTGGGCCGCCGCACTGCCGCCCGGCAGCGCCGCGCCCCCCCCGCAGGGCGCCTCGCGACGGGACGACGGGCCTCGTGCCACGGCCGGAAACCGGAGGTGCGGGGCCCGTCGTCGCGCCCGGCGCGGTCACTTAGGCTGCAAGCGGCAGAGCTGGGGCGGGAGTTGCGGACCGCCGGGCGAAGGGGAGAAGTCGTGGGTGTGGCGATCCGGAGAGCCGACGAGAGCGACCGGGCGGACGTGATCCGGCTGCTCGACGAGGCGTTCATGCGGGACCCGGTGAGCAGTTGGCTGTTCCCGGACGAGGAGCGGCGGCGCGACCGGCACGGCGCGCTGATGGGCGCCTTCCTCGACCTCGCGTTCGCGGAGGGCCATGTGGACGTCGCGGAGGACGGCTCGGCCGCCGCGCTGTGGTGGTCGGTGCCCGCCGGTGCCGCGCACGAGGACGGTGAGGAGGGGCCCGCGCTGCTGCGGAGCGCCGTCGACCCGGACAACGAACGGATCGAGGTGATCGGCCAGTTGACGTCGGAGATCCATCCGGCCGACCGCCCGCACCAGTATCTGCACATGATCGCCGTGAAGCCGGAGCGACAGGGGCAGGGCCTGGGTTCGGCGCTCGTGGCCTCGGTGCTCGAACGGTGCGACCGGGAGGGCCTGCATGCCTACCTGGAGGCGAGCAGCGCGCGCAGCAGAGAGCTGTATCTGCGGCTCGGGTTCGCCGATATCGGCAGCGCGCTCGACCTGCCGGAGGGGCCGCGGATGTGGCCGATGTGGCGGGAACCGCGGGCGGAGTGAGCGCCAGGGCCCCGGCGGCCCCGGGACCGGAGGATCCGGTTTCGGGGCCGTTTTCTTCGCACCGGCCCCGAGAGCCGACCGGAGTGCCGACCGGAGAACCGACTCCGAAGAGCCAGCCCGAAGAGCCAGCCCCGAAGAACCGGGACCGAAGAACCGGACCAGAAGAACCAGACCCGAAGAACCAGACCCGGAGGGGTTGCCAAACCACTGCACCTGTACCACTATGACTGAAGTAGTCAGGCCTTTGTCACCTGCGGAAAGAGATTCAGCTTGCGAAAGCTCACCTACTTCGTCGCCGTCTCCATCGACGGGTTCATCGGCGACCCGAGCGGGGACGCCAACTCCTTCATGCCGTTCGTGGACGAGGAGTTCCTGGAGTTCCTCAAGACGGAGTATCCGGAGACGGTCTCTGCCGCCGGCCGCCGTTTCCTCGGCTTCGGCGACGGCGTGGCGAACCAGAAGTTCGACACCGTCGTCCAGGGCATGGGCAGCTATCAGCTCGGCCTGGACGAGAACATGCCGAGCCCGTACGGCCACCTGCGGGAGTACGTCGCCTCGCGCAGCCTCGGTACGTCGCCCGACCCGAACGTCGAGATCATCGCCGACGACCTCGTCGGCAAGGTCCGTGCGCTCAAGGCCGAGGACGGCGAACTCGGCATCTGGCTCTGCGGCGGCGCGCGCGTCGCGGGCCAGCTGATCGGCGAGGTCGACGAGCTCGTCCTGAAGACCTACCCGGTGCTGCTCGGCTCGGGCATGCCGATGTTCGAGGGCGTGGAGTCCGCGGTCGGCGAGTTCGAGCTGACCTCCTCCCGGGTCTTCGGCAACGGCGTCGTCGTCCGTACGTACTCCCGCAAGCGCGCGCAGAGCTGACCGCTGCACTGTCCGGCCTCGGGGAACCGCCATATCCTGAGGCCATGGGCAGCGACGGACGCCGGTCCGGCCCCCGTCCGCAGAGCGAACCGGTGTGTACGCACTGCGGACGGCCAGTCGGTACGGCCATCAAACGACGCAAGGTGCTCGGGGCGTACGTCCCGGTGTGGGCCCCCGGCCCTTGCCGAAACCCCGAGTGCGAAGCGTGTGTGGTCGACGAGCCGCAGGAGAAGGCGCGGGCGGCCCGCGGCTACAAGAGCAAGCACAAGCGCGGGCATCTGACCCGGCGCGACCTCAAGCCCGGGCCGAAGCCCGCCGCGCCGGACATCAGGGCCGGTACGGGCGCCGAACCCGCCGACGACCCGAAGTCCACGCCCCTCGTGGACACCGGCCAGGACGCCGGACGGAAGCCGCCACTCGGGTGATGCCCGCGTCGGGCGACGGCGCGTGAGCCGCCGGCGACGGCACGACGTGAGCGCTGCGGGCCGGCGGCACGTGCGCGCCCCGGGCGACGGGGGAGGCGCCCCGGGCGACGGCGGAGGGCGGCGCCTGCCGCCTGTCAGTGGGTGCGGATAGGGTCCTGAGCATGGAGCCGAAGCGGGGGGCTGCGGGCGCGCGAGGGGCCCGGAGGGCATGCGGGACCCGGTGCGCCCACGAGGCGCGGCGGGCGGCCGCGGGAGTGGCCGTGACCGTGGCGGCGCTCCTGGGATGCGTGGGGTGCGCGGCCGAGCAGGACGGCAGGGGCCGTGGCGCGGACGCGGCGCACGGCTCCGGGGTGCCCGAGGTCGACGACGACAAGGACATGCCGCCGCTCCCTTTCGACCGGTACGAGTTCAGCAGCCGTGACTTCGCCCGTGAGGAGCAGGCGGCAGCCCGCCTCACCCAGCGGTGCATGAGATCCCACGGCTTCCCCGACTTCCCACGGCAGTGGCACGAGCAGAGGCTCGAGCCGTTGGCCGTCACCCAGCACGCCGTGGTCACGATGACGACTCTGTACGGCTCCCTGGACCTCGAAGGGGCACGCAAAAGGGGCTATGGCCTCGACCGTGACGCGTTCGACAGGTTCCACAAGGCGCACGCCCCCAAAGGGCGCCTGGTCACTCAGAAGGAGCACGCGGCACTGAACGGCTTCGGCGGGCGCGGCACACCCGAGGGCGGCTGCGAACAGGACGGCTCACGACGCGTGCAGGCGGACGTCAGGAACGAGACCCGCATGTCGACGTACGTCGGCGACCGCGGCGCGGCCGTGGCCGAGGCGGTCGCCGAGGACGCGCGCATGCGGCACGCTCTGGACACCTGGGCCGACTGCCTCGCCGACAAGGGCTTCAAGCGGTACGCGAGCCCGGAGGCCGCCTCCAGGGACAAGGCGTGGGGCAGGGGCGACGACGGCGACACCCGGCGCACACGACGCGAACGGGACACGGCCGTCGCCGACATCGAGTGCAAGCGCGAGCACAACACCGCGGGCGTGTGGTGGAGCGTCACCGCGCAACTGCAGCGCCGCGACATCGACCGGCACCGGCCCGCGTACGAGGCGGTGCGCGCCGACCAGGAACGGGTACGGGCGACCGTGCGCGACGTGCTCGAAGGGGAGAGATGAACCAGAACGACGGCGACGGCGACGGCGGCGGGGCGGTGGCGAGGAGCAGCGCAGGACGGCGCGACAGGGCACGGCACCCCTTCGACGCCGTCCTCACCGACCTCGACGGCGTCATCCGCTTCTACGACATGGCGGACCTCACCGAGCTCGAACGCGCCGCCGGCCTGCCCGGCGGCGCCACCGCGGCGATCGCCTTCGCCCCCGAGACCGACCTGCCCCTGATGCTCGGACGCATCGGCAGGACGGAGTGGATCGAGTCGATCGCCGCCGGGCTGACGCGCGAGCACGGACTCACCCCGGCGCACGGGCGCGAACTCGGCGACGCGCTCGCCGACTCGAAGTTCCGAGCCGACCAGACGGTCGTCGGCCTGCTGCGCCGCGCCCGCACGCACATACCGGTGTCGATCGTCACCAACGCCACGCCCTGGCTCGACGAGGACCTGGCGCTCCTCGGCCTGGACCGGGTCGTGGACGACGTGGTCTCCAGCGCGGTGCTCGGCGTCGTGAAGCCGGACCCTCGTATCTACGAGACAGCTGCCGCCCGCGTGGGTGCGGACATCACCCGCTGCCTGTTCGTGGACGACCGCGAGGAGAACGTGGCCGCGGCCGTCGCCCTCGGCATGACGGGTCTTCGGTACCGGGAACCGGACGATCTGCGGTCGGCCCTCGGCACGCTGCTCGACTGAACGGCACGCCCCCACCCCGAGTCGCACGGCCGTACGGCGTCGGGGCGCTTCCTGCTGGGGTCCACGGCGGAGTCTCCCTGTCACACGGATAGGTTGCGGATGCGTCATTGCTATGACGGATCGCGACGGAGGAATGTGACGTATGAACGCAGGAGAGCTTCTGGCGACGCGGTTCGAGGAGCACAGGCCCCGTCTGAAGGCCGTCGCCTACCGCATGCTCGGGTCCCTCAGCGAGGCCGAGGACGCCGTGCAGGAGACCTGGCTGAAGCTCAGCCGCACCGACGACGAGCGGGTGGAGAACCTCGGCGGCTGGCTCACCACGGTCGTCGGCCGGGTCTGCCTGGATCTGCTGAGGTCGCGCAAGCAGCGCGGTGAGCAGCCCCTGGACACCGAGGCACCCGCCACCCACGTGCCGGACCCGCAGATCAGCCCGCTGCCGGGCGGCGGTGAGGCCGTCGACCCCGAACAGGAGGCGCTGCTCTCGGACTCGGTGGGGCTCGCGCTCCTCGTCGTCCTGGACACGCTGAGCCCCGCGGAACGCCTCGCGTTCGTGCTGCACGACATGTTCGCGGTGCCGTTCGACGACATCGCGCCCATCGTCGAGCGGGCCCCGGCCGCGACCCGCCAGCTGGCGAGCCGGGCCCGCCGCAGGGTGCGCGTCGCGGCCCCGGAGCCGGGGCCCGACCGTACGCGCCACCGCGAGGTCGTCGAGGCGTTCCTCGCGGCGGCCCGCGGCGGCGACTTCGACGCGCTGCTCGAACTGCTCGACCCGGACGTGGTGCTGCGGGCCGACGGCGGCGACGTCTCGGGGCTCTCCCGGTTCGTACGGGGCGCGCCGGAGGTGGTCGCGGGGGCGCGCTCGTTCTCCACGCTGGCGGCCACCACCTATCTGGCGCTGGTCAACGGCCGGGTGGGCCAGATCGCCGTGCACGACGGGCAGGCCTTCTCCGTGGGGGAGTTCACCGTCAGGGACGGCCGGATCGTCGAGATCAACATCCTGGCCGACCAGGAGCGGCTGCGGGCCCTGCTCGACGCGAGGGCGATCGCGGAACTCGCGGCCGCCGACTGACCACGCCACCCGCTCTGCCCCACGCGCGTCCGCCGTGTCATCCGCTCTGGCCCACGCGTGTCCGCCGCGTCATCCGCTCTGGCCCACGCGCGTCCGCCGCGTCACCCGCTGCACGTACTCCTTCCGGTCGAGCGGATTGTGGTCCGTGCGCGGGCGGCCCGGCGGGGTGCCGTGGACCGGCGCGTAATGGTCGAAGGCGGTCTCCAACTCGCCCTCGCCCCGGGTGAGCCCGGGCAGCGCCTGTTCCAGGCCGTGCACCCGCGCGGCGGGCACCACTCCGTCGACGACGTACGAGGAGCCGTGCGCCGTCGGCGTGTGCGGCACCGCGCGCAGCCGTCCGAGGGCGGGCAGCAGCGTCCCGAACACGTCGGCGGGCACGGTGAGCCGGAACCGGTGCATCGGCTCGTGCACCCGCGTCCCCGCCCGCCGCAGCGCGTCCATCAGGACGAGCGGCGTGAGCCGGCGGAAGTCGCCGGCCGTGCTCGACATGCTCTTGTCGAAGACGGCGTGGGCGTGGCTCTGGCGCGGCCAGTACCCGGAGCGCGTCATGGTGACGAGGCAGTCGGGCACCTCCCACCCGTGCGGCCCCTGCCGCAACGTCTCCTGGACCGTCTCCTCGACGGCCTTGAAGAAGGCGTACGGCATCGAACCGAGTTCCACACCGAGCCGGAACTCCACACCCGACCCGGCCGGGGCGGGCTCCACCCGCAGTCCCACCGTGGCGAGGAACGGATTCGGGTCCGTGTCGATGATCTCCACGGCCTCGCCGGTGCCGACGACCCGCTCCACACAGATCGTCGTGGTCTCGCGGAAGTCGGTGCCGACCCCGAACTCCTCGGCGAGCGTGGCCTCGATGACCTCCTTCTGGACCTCGCCGTACAGGGACACGGAGATCTCCTGCCGCAGCGGGTCCTGCCGCAGGCCGATCAGCGGGTCCTGCTCCGCCAGCTGGGTGAGCGCGGAGTGCAGCGCGGACCGGTCGGAGGGCCGGCGCGGCTCGACGACGGTCTCCAGCGTGGGCGGCGCGAAGTGGTGCCGCGCCCGGTGCCGCTCCGGTACGTCGTGCTCATGGCCGAGCACATCGCCGATCCGTACGCCGCGCAGCCCCCACAGGAGGGCGATCTGCCCGGCCGAGACGGCATCGCGGGGTGCCGCCGTGCCCTGCTCGAAGACGCCGATGCCGGTGACCTTGTCCCCGGCTCCGTGGGCGGACCCGCCGATCCGGACCCGGTCCCGTACGCGCACCGTGCCGGAGAACATCCGCGCGTACGCCACCTTCTCGCCCGCGAGGCCGCGTTCGACCTTGAAGACAGTGCCCGCGACGGGCCCGTCGGCGGAGCCTGCCGCCGCGGGCAGCAGTTCCCTGATCGCGCCGGTCAGCGCGTCGAGGCCGGTACCGGTCATGGCCGAGCCGAACAGCACCGGATGGACCAGGGCCCGCCGGGTCTGGCCGGCGAGCGCCGTGCGCAGTTCGTCGTGGCGCGGGACGGCGTCCTCGACGTACGCGGACAGCAGCGCGTCGTCGTGGTCGGCGAGGAGTTCGGTCAGGCGGGCGGTGCGGACCGGGTCGTCGACGGTGTACGGGACATAGCGCGCCGTGCGGGTGCCGGGCGCCTCCACCGTGCCCAGCGGGGTGACGGCAGGCGTCAGCTTCCGTGCCAGTTCGGCGAGTACCCGCTCGGGGTCCGCGCCGCCGCGGTCCACCTTGTTGACGAACACGAGCGTGGGGATGCCGAGTCTGCGCAGCGTGCGCATCAGGACGCGGGTCTGCGCCTGGACGCCCTCCACGGCGGACACGACGAGCACGGCGCCGTCGAGCACGCTCAGGACCCGCTCGACCTCGGCGATGAAGTCCGGGTGGCCGGGGGTGTCGATGAGGTTGACGGTGACGTCGTCGATCGCGAACGAGACGACCGCCGACCTGATGGTGATGCCGCGCTGCCGCTCCAGGGCGAGCGAGTCGGTGCGGGTGCTGCCGTCGTCGACGCTGCCGACCTCGTCGATGACCCCGGCGGTGTGCAGCAGCCGTTCGGTCAGGCTGGTCTTGCCCGCGTCGATGTGGGCGAGGATGCCCAGGTTCAGGATGCGGCGGCCGGTGGTCCGCTCGGGCGCGGGCCGGTCAGCTGCGGCACGACTGTCCTGCGGGTCTTGCTGCGGATGCGGGTGAGATGCCACTGGGCGTCATGTCCTCGGATCGGGGGGCGATTCCTTCCTGGTGGGACATGGACGTCTGGCGCATCTGGGGCTCCTGGTTCGACTCCGGTGGCACGGGTGAGGATGTGATCAGTGCAGCAGGGAGTCGTCGGCGACGGCAACCGAATTTGTGGCGGGCCTCGAGTCGGAGCCGAGCGCTCCGGCACCGGCGCGGCAGCGTTGCGTGCGCCCCGCGCGGCAGCGGACTTGCGCACTGCGCGGCAGCGGACTCGCGCACTGCGCGCGCGTCACTCGCGCACTGCGCGCGGCAAAGGCTCGCGCGCCCGGCGCGGCAGGGACGCGCGAAGAACAACCGGCCCGCCGGACCCACCACGTTCGGTGGGCCCGGCGGGCCGGGTGCGTGCACGTGCCGACGGCCGACCCGCACGGGGAGGCCGTCGAGCGACGGGATCAAGCCTTCTTGGTCTCCCAGAAGATGCGGTCGATCTCGGCGATCAGTTCGAGCGCCTTCTCACCGGTCTTCGGGTCGGTCGAGCCCTTCGCGGCCGAAAGGGCCTTCAGGGTGTCGTTGACCAGGGTGTGCAGCTCCGGGTACTTCTCGAAGTGCGGGGGCTTGAAGTAGTCGCTCCAGAGCACCGAGACGTGGTGCTTGGCGAGCTCGGCGCGCTGCTCCTTGATGACGGTGGCGCGGGCCTGGTAGTGCGGGTCGTCGTTGCCGGCCATCTTCTCCTGGACGGCCTTCACCGACTCCGCCTCGATGCGGGCCTGGGCCGGGTCGTACACGCCGCAGGGCAGGTCGCAGTGCGCGCTGGCCTTCACCTTGGGGGCAAACAGGCGGGAGAGCATTGAGCTGTCCTTCCTCGTGATCGTCTTCTCAGGGGGGACATTACTCCGTGAGAGACCTGATTTCGCGAGCGCCCCCATGGGCTTAGGACAAAAGTCCAGGGTCAGACTGAAGACGGTGGAGGATGGACCGGGAGGCCGGTACAGGATGGGTCCGGGAGGTGGCGGATGCCGGAAACGACGGCAGACGGGCGGGAGGCACGCGTGCCGTTCCAGTTGATCGAGGTCGACGGCCCGTCCATGGTGCCGACGCTCAACCCGGGGGACTGGATGCTGGTCCGGCACGGCGCCCGGGTCCGCCCCGGTGACGTGGTGATCCTGCGTCACCCCCTGCAACAGGACCTGCTGGTGGTCAAACGCGCCGTCGAGCGGCGTGAGGGCGGCTGGTGGGTGCTCGGCGACAACCCGTACAACGCGGGCGGCGACAGCACGGTCTACGGGATCGTGCCGGAGGAGCTGGTCCTCGCGCGGGTCAGCGCGCGGTTCCGGCCGCTGCCGCGGTTCCGCCAGGAGCGGGCGGCGCAGGGGCGGCGTCAGCTGTCGCCGGCCGCGCTGGCCTGCTGGGCCTTCTCGGCCGTGCGCCCCGTGCTCGCGGACCGCTCGCTCTCCAGGCGCTTGCGGGCCCGGTAGGCGGCGACGTTCGCGCGCGTCGCGCAGCGGTCCGAGCAGTAGCGCCGGGACCGGTTGGTGGAGGTGTCCAGATAGGCGTTGCGACAGGGCGCCGCCTCGCACAGGCCGAGCCGGTCCACGCCGTACTCCGTCAGATGGAAGGCGAGGCCCATCGCGGCGATCGCCGCGAACCCCGCGGTGGCGTTCGACGGGTGGTCGGCCAGGTGCATGTGCCACAGCGGGCGGCCGTCGTCGTCGCGGTAGTCGTGGCCGGAGATCTGGGGGCTCACCGGGAACTCCAGGAGCAGGGAGTTCAGCAGGTCGACGGCCAGTGTCTCGTCCCCGCCGTCCGCCGCCTCGAAGACGCCGCGGAGCCGTCCCCGCACCGAGCGGAAGCGCGTCACGTCGGAATCCGTGGCGCGCCGGGCGGCCTGCTGGTTCGCACCGAACAGCTCGCGGACCGCGTCGACGGAGGTCAGCGAGTCCTTGTTGCGAGCCGGCTCCTCGGTGTTGACCAGGCGTACGGCGTAGTCCGAGTAATAGGCCAGTTCCACTTGTAGTCCTTACGGGGGCGGGATATCTTCATCTCTGTGCGCGGTAACGGTCACACTGGCTTCGTGGGTGTTACGCGACATGTTCAGTCGAGCGTAGTACGGGATGGAGGTCTTCCGGTGGCGGAAACGGCTGGCGGTACGGGGTTCGGGACCGACTGGCGTGCCTGGCAGGAGAGTTGGGACCGGCAGCAGGAGTGGTACATGCCGGACCGCGAGGAGCGGTTCCGTGTCATGCTCGACATGGTCGAGGCGCTCGTCGGCCCCGAGCCGCGTGTGCTCGACCTCGCGTGCGGTACTGGAAGTATTACGGCCCGCCTCCTCGAAAGGTTCCCGAAGGCCGTCAGCACGGGTGTCGACCTCGACCCTGCCCTGCTGGCCATCGCCGAGGGCACCTTCGCCGGGGACGACCGCGTCACCTTCGTGACCGCGGACCTGAAGGACCCCGACTGGACCTCCCAGCTGCCCCACGACTCCTATGACGCCGTCCTCACAGCGACCGCCCTGCACTGGCTGTTCAGCGAGCCCCTCGCCGCGCTGTACGGGCAGCTCGCCAAGGTCGTGTCCGACGGCGGCGTCTTCATGAACGCCGACCACATGCCGGACCCGGCGACCCCGCGCATCAACGCCGCCGACCGCGAGCAGCGGCACGCCCGCCAGGAGGCTGCCAAGAACTCCGGCGCCCTGGACTGGGCCGACTGGTGGGGCCTCGCTGCCAAGGACCCCGTGCTCGCCGAGCCCACCGCCAAGCGCTTCGCCATCTACGGAGAGCACGCCGACGGCGACACCCCGCCTGCCGAGTGGCACATCCGCACCCTCCGCGAAGCAGGCTTCGCCGAGGCCCGCACGGTCTGGTCGTCCCCGTCGGACGCCCTGGTCCTAGGCCTCAAGTAGGGACTTCGGCTGCGAGCGGGAACGGAAATCGCGCTCTACGTAGAGGGGCGGTACGGATCACCGATCCGTACCGCCCCTCTACGTAGACGACGCCGGACCTTCGATCACAGCACCTTCGACAAGAACGACTTCGTCCGCTCGTGCGACGGGTTCGTCAGGACGTCGCGCGGGTGCCCGGACTCGACCACCACACCGCCGTCCATGAACACCAGGCTGTCGCCGACCTCGCGGGCGAAGCCCATCTCGTGCGTGACGACGATCATCGTCATGCCGGACTCGGCGAGGTCGCGCATGACGTCGAGCACGTCACCGACCAGCTCGGGGTCGAGTGCCGACGTGGGCTCGTCGAAGAGCATCAGCTTCGGGTCCATCGCGAGTGCACGGGCGATCGCGACCCGCTGCTGCTGGCCGCCGGAGAGCTGCGAGGGGTAGTTCTTCGCCTTGTCGGCGAGCCCGACCCGCTCCAGGAGCTGCCCGGCGCGCTCCCGCGCCTCCGCCTTGGACTGGCCCTTGACCTGGACCGGTGCCTCCATGACGTTCTCCAGCGCCGTCATGTGCGGGAAGAGGTTGAAGCGCTGGAAGACCATGCCGATGTCCCGGCGCTTCTGCGCGACCTCGCTGTCCTTCAGCTCGTACAGCTTGTCGCCCTTCTGGCGGTAGCCGACCAGCTCCCCGTCGACGTAGAGACGACCGGCGTTGACCTTCTCCAGGTGGTTGATGCAGCGCAGGAAAGTCGACTTGCCGGATCCCGACGGGCCGATGAGGCAGAACACCTCGCCGGACTCGACCTGAAGGTCGATGCCCTTGAGCACCTCGACGTGACCGAACGACTTGTGGACGTTCTCGGCCTTCACCATCGCGGTCATCAGCGGACACCTCCCGAACGGTTGCCCAGGGACAACATATTGGCCTTGATCTTCTGCCAGGGAGTGTCCGGCAGCGAGCGCGAGGAGCCGCGCGCGTAGTAGCGCTCCAGGTAGTACTGACCGACGCTGAGGATCGACGTCATGATCAGGTACCAGGTGGCGGCCAGGAGCAGTGCCTCCACCGTCGCGCCGGACGAGGTCCCGATGTCCTGGGCGTACCGCAGGAGCTCGTAGTACTGGACGGCGGCGACCAGCGACGTCGTCTTCAGCATGTTGATGACTTCGTTGCCCGTCGGCGGCACGATCACGCGCATGGCCTGCGGGATGATGATGCGGCGCAGCGTCTTGGAGTGGCTCATGCCGAGGGCCTGCGAGGCCTCCGTCTGGCCCTCGTCGACCGAGAGCAGGCCCGCGCGGCAGATCTCCGCCATGTACGCGGCCTCGTTCAGGCCGAGACCGAGGAGCGCCGTCAGGAACGGCGTCATGAAGTCCGACCACTCGTCCTTGTAGACCGGACCGAGGTTGATGTACTCGAAGACGAAGCCGAGGTTGAACCAGATGAAGAGCTGGACCAGAACCGGCGTACCGCGGAAGAACCAGATGTAGAACCACGCGATCGACGAGGTCACCGGGTTCTTCGACAGCCGCATCACCGACAGGACGATGCCGCCGACGACACCGATGAGCATGGAGAGGACCGTGAGGATCAGGGTCTCGCGGACGCCCTTGACGATGCGCTCGTCGAAGAAGTTGTCGGGGATGGCACCCCAGTTGATGTCGCCGTTCGCGAACGCGAGCACGATCGCGGCGAACGCGCCGATGGCGAGGACGGCCGCGACATACCGGCCGTAGTGGCGCACCGGGATCGCCTTGATCGCCTCGGGGGCGGAGCGCGGTGGTTCGTCCTTGGGGGCGGAGCCGCCCGACTTGCTGATGTCCGTTGTCACGGGTGTGGCCTTTCAGCGACAGGATGACGAGACGCGGTCACTTGCCGCCGTTGATCTTGGCTTCCTTGACTGCGCCGGCGTCGACGCCCCACTTCTTGATGATCTTCTCGTACTGGCCGTTCGCGATGATCGCGGCGAGGGCGTTCTTGATCGCGTCCCGCAGCTCGGGGTTGTTCTTCGCGATCGCGATGCCGTACGGAGCGGCCTCGACCTGGTCGCCGACGAGCTGGAAGTCCTTGCCGCCGCCGGAGGTCTTCACCGCGTACGCGGCGACCGGGAAGTCCGAGGAGCCGGCGTCGGCGCCACCGGAGCGCAGCCGGGTCTGGGCCTGCTGGTCGTTGTCGAAGGACTCGATCGAGATCTTCTTGCCGCCCTTGCACTTCTTCGACTCGGCCTTGGCCATGTCGTGCGAGACGGTGCCGCGCTGGACCACGATCTTCTTGCCGCAGAGGTCCGCCCAGGTCTTGATCCCCTGGTCGTCGCCCTTCTTGGTGTAGATCGAGACGCCCGCGGTGAAGTAGTCGACGAAGTCGACGCCGGTGCCGACCTTCTTGCCGGTCTCCTCGTCGATGCCCTCCTGACGGTTCTTGGTGTCCGTCATGGCCGACATGGCGATGTCGTAGCGCTTGGAGCGCAGACCGCCGAGGAGGGTGTCGAAGGTGCCGTTGTCGAACTCGAACCGGACACCGAGCTGCTTGCCGAGCGCGTCGGCGATGTCCGGGTCGATACCGACCGTCTTACCGCCCTTGTCCTTGAATTCGACCGGCGGATAGGCGATGTCGGAGCCGACCTTGATGACGCCCTGGTTGCGGATGTCCGACGGCAGCTCGTCGGAGAGCGGAGCGCTGACGACCTTGTCGCCGCTGTCCTTCTTGTCGTTCGTCTGGTCACCGCAGCCGGTGAGCAGCAGCGAACCGGCGACCGCGATCGCGCCGACAGCGACGATCCGGGACTTCGCGGACGTCGCGGCGGCGTTGCGACAAATGGGGCCTGCGGTCATAGGGGTCCTCCGGCGGATGGGGGAGTAGCCATGCGGTCGTGCACACACCTTCGGGTGTCGCGACCTCGTGTGATGAGGCATCTTGCCATTCGGACTGCCCGATACTGGGGGCCGAAGATGTCAAAATCGGATAACGAGCGATCGGCAAACCCCAACGAGCCGGTGCTTCGCGGTCATTGAGCCGCCGGGACGAGCAGTCGTCAACCGATGCATAACCACCCAATCTCGCCATGCGGACCGTCAGGGTGTCCTTTTCTCAACAATACGGACATTTTCCCCTGGAGGTCTACTAGATACTTGCTGTTCACATCGGTCTGACACAGATAGGGCTCGTCGGCGGTCGGAAGCATCCGGTAGAAAAGACGGTTACACCCCTCATCCGGGGCTCAGGGCACGTGTGCGGCGTGCCCGCGCGTTCGTACGTACCTCCCGTACCGCTCCGCCGACAAGCGGAGAGCCAACGGCCGACAGGTCCGCGGCTTCAGCACGGACGCGGTGCCCGCCCCACTTCTGCACCAGGAAGTGGACCACCCTCAACCTTGAAGAATTAAGGGGTCAGACACAGTGGCAGCGGAGATCGTCAATCCTCGCAGCGACAGCAGCGGCAGCCGTCCTTCCAGCGGCACCACAACCGGTCACGAAGGCGCGGAGGAGCCCTTCGATCCGGCCTTCGCTCTGCATCGCGGCGGCAAGATGGCCGTCCAGGCGACCGTTCCCGTGCGCGACAAGGACGACCTGTCCCTGGCGTACACGCCCGGCGTCGCGAAGGTGTGCAGCGCCATCGCCGAGAAGCCCGAGCTCGTCCATGACTACACCTGGAAGTCCAATGTCGTCGCCGTCGTCACCGACGGCACCGCCGTGCTCGGTCTCGGCGACATCGGCCCGGAGGCCTCGCTCCCCGTGATGGAGGGCAAGGCCATCCTGTTCAAGCAGTTCGGCGGCGTCGACGCGGTGCCCATCGCGCTCGCCACGACCGACGTCGACGAGATCGTCGACACGGTGGTGCGGCTCGCACCGTCCTTCGGCGGGGTGAACCTGGAGGACATCTCCGCGCCGCGCTGCTTCGAGATCGAGCGGCGGCTCCAGGAGCGCCTCGACATCCCGGTCTTCCACGACGACCAGCACGGCACGGCCGTGGTGACGCTCGCCGCCCTGCGCAACGCGGCGCGGCTGACCGGGCGCACCCTCGGCGACCTGCGCGCCGTGATCTCCGGCGCGGGCGCGGCCGGAGTGGCCATCGCGAAGTTCCTGCTCGAAGCGGGGCTCGGCGATGTCGCCGTCGCGGACCGCAAGGGCGTGGTGTCGCGGGACCGCGACGACCTGACGCCGGTCAAGCGTGAGCTCGCCGAGCTCACCAACAAGGCCGGGCTCAGCGGCTCGCTCGAATCCGCCCTGGCCGGCGCGGACGTCTTCATCGGCGTCTCCGGCGGTACGGTGCCCGAGCCTGCGGTCGCCTCGATGGCCCCGGACTCGTTCGTGTTCGCCATGGCCAACCCGAACCCCGAGGTGCACCCCGACATCGCCCACAAGTACGCCGCCGTGGTGGCGACCGGGCGCTCGGACTACCCGAACCAGATCAACAACGTGCTCGCCTTCCCCGGGATCTTCGCGGGGGCGCTGCAGGTGCGGGCCGCTCGGATCACCGAGGGCATGAAGATCGCCGCGGCGGACGCGCTCGCCGATGTCGTCGGCGACGAGCTGTCCGCCGAGTACGTCATTCCCTCGCCGTTCGACGAGCGGGTTGCTCCGGCTGTCACCGCGGCTGTTGCGGCGGCTGCGCGGGCTGAGGGCGTGGCTCGCAGCTGACCTGGGTCCCGCCCGTTGGGGCGGGGCTCTTTGGTTCCCTCTTTTTCCCGCCCGCCCGCCCGTTTCCGGTCTGCCGTGCGGTGGGCGTCTCCTGTGGGGGTGTCCGCCGTCGGCGGGTGCGGGGGTGTGGGTCTTCCCGCCGCTTCGCGGCGGATCTCTCCCACCCGCCCACCCGTTTCCAGCCGATCGCGGGGTGGGCGTTTCCCGTGGGGCTTGATCGGTGTTGGCGGCTTGCTCCACGTTTGGGCTGGGGCTGGGGCTGGGGCTGGGGCTGGGGCTGGGGCTTTGGGTAATCGTCCCGCTGGGCGGGGCGGGTGGGCGCCGCTGCGGTGTGTGTGGGGGAGAGTGGGCGGTGTCCGCGGCTGCCCCGGGCTCGCGCCGCGTGCGCCCGGCGGGCCGGGGGGCCACGGACGCGGTGCGGGTCACACGCGTGTGGCGTTCCGAAGGCCCAGGGGCCAGGCATATCGTCGGCGCCATGTTCGCTGCCTACGCCGCCCGAATCGACCGCGATCAGCCCCTCACCGGCCTGGAGCTGGGTGATCGTCCCGCTCCCGAATCCCGCCCCGGCTGGTCGACCGTGAACGTCAAGGCCGCCTCCCTCAACCACCACGACCTGTGGTCCCTGCGCGGGGTCGGCCTGGACGAGGACAAGCTCCCGATGATCCTCGGCTGCGACGCGGCCGGCACCGACGAGGACGGCAACGAAGTCGTCCTGCACTCCGTCATCGGCCAGAGCGGCCACGGCGTCGGCCCGAACGAGCGCCGCTCCATCCTCACCGAGAAGTACCAGGGCACCTTCGCCGAGCAGGTCTCCGTTCCCACCTGGAACGTCCTCCCCAAGCCCAAGGAGCTCTCCTTCGCCGAGGCCGCCTGCCTCCCCACGGCCTGGCTCACCGCCTACCGCATGCTGTTCACCAACGCCGGCGTCCGACCCGGCGACTCCGTCCTCGTCCAGGGGGCGGGCGGCGGTGTCGCCACCGCCGCGATCGTGCTCGGCAAGGCCGCCGGTCTGAAGGTCTTCGCCACCAGCCGCGACGAGGCCAAGCGCAAGCGCGCCCTCGAACTCGGCGCCCTGGAAGCCGTACCGTCCGGCGCCCGGCTGCCGCAGCGGGTCGACGCGGTAATCGAGACCGTCGGCGCCGCCACCTGGTCCCACTCGATCAAGTCCCTGCGCCCCGGCGGCACCCTCGTCATCTCTGGCGCCACCAGCGGCGACCGTCCCTCCCACGCCGAGCTGACCCGCGTCTACTTCCTGGAACTGAAGATTGTCGGCTCCACCATGGGCTCCAAGGACGAGTTGGAGGACCTCCTGTCGTTCTGCGCCACCAGCGGGGTGCGACCCGTCATTGACGAGGAGCTGCCCCTCGACCGCGCTCGCGAGGGCTTCGAGCGCCTTGAAGCGGGAGGTCAGTTCGGCAAGATCGTCCTGACCGTCTGAACCTCGTTCGTTTGAACCTCGTCCCTCTGAACCTGGTCCGTCTGAACCTCGTCCCACTGAACCTCGTCCGTCTGAACCTCTGGATCTCGTCCCTCTGCACTTCGTCCCTTTCGCCGCGGGTGCGGTGAGCTTCGGCCCGATCAGGGCGTGGAGCCCTTGGGACGCTTCGGTGCGTGCAGTACCACCGCGATGTGGGCCGCCGCTTCCGCGAGGTGGCGGCGGGCTTCGCGGAGCTGCTCCTCGGACACCCCGTGGTCGCGGGCGGCGTCGCGGATGTCGTCGCGGAAGCGGTCCAGGAGGCGGTCGAGGTCACGGCCGGGAGCGCCGGTCGAGTCCTCGTCCGCCCAGTCCGGGACGTACTCGACGGGCACCTCGTCGCGCTTGGCGGTGAAGACGGGGCCCGGCCCGGCCGTCTCGGCCCCGGAGACATTCGGCTCGGGGCTCTTCCTGAAGTCCTTCCCCTCCTCGGGGCGCTTCTCGTAGAAGGTCGGCTCCTCGGCTGGGGCCTCCCCGGCTGTTGCCTCCTCGGAGGGCCTCTTCCCTGCCGTCCTGGTCCCTCCGGCGGCCTCGGTCCCGGACGGCACGTCCGCGTCCTCGGAGGGCGCGTCCTCCCCCGGCGACTTGCCGCCGGAGCCCTTGCCGCGCGACGTAGCTTCCGACGTCCCGAAGCCGAAGTCCTTCCCGAACTCCTTCCCGAAGTGCTTTCCGAGGTCGCCGAACTCCTTCGCGAGCTCGGCCAGCCCCTCGTGGACGCCCGTCGGCCAGTCGCCCCGCGAGAAGTGGACCTGCACCTGCTCCTGGACGAGCTTGGCCATGCGCTGAAGCTCCTCCTGGGCCTGCGCTCGCACCTGTTCCTGTGCGTCCTTGGCCTGCCTGCGCGCCCGCTGCGCCTCCTCACGGGCCCGGCGACTCTCGTCCTTGGCCCGCCGTGCCTGTTCCTTCCACTCCTTGCGGGCGCGCCGGAACTCCTCCTTCGCCTGGCGCCAGCCGTCGCCGTCCGTCCAGGAGCCGTCGAGGAAGTCGGACGCGTTCGGGAAGCCCGAGCCGAGACCCGCGTCGCAGTCCCCCTCCGCGCGCGCCTCCTGCGCGGCCGCCCGCATCTCCCGGCGCAGCTCGCCCGCCACTCCCTGCACGCCTTCGCGGATCTCGGCGGCGAGTCCCGCGACCGACTCGCGGATCTCCAGCTCCAGGTCGGCCAGCTCACCCCTGCGGTCGGCCAGTTCGGCGCGGCCCGCGTCGGTGATGGCGTACACCTTCCTGCCGCCCTCCGTGGTGTGCGTGACCAGACCCTCCGCCTCCAGCTTGGCCAGACGGGGATAGACCGTGCCGGCCGAAGGGGCGTACAGGCCCTCGAAGCGCTCCTCCAGGAGGCGGATCACCTCGTAGCCATGACGGGGCGCCTCGTCGAGGAGCTTGAGCAGGTACAGGCGCAGGCGGCCGTGGGCGAACACGGGAGACATCTCAGAGCACCTTCTTGTCGGTCGGGCCGTCAGCGGCGTCCGCCTTCGGGGCGGCGGTCGGATCGTCCGCGTCCTGGGCGCCGGTCGGAGCGGCGGCCGCAGGGCGCTCGGGACGGGGCGGAGAGTCTCCAGGGGGTGCGTCCCGGGGTGGCTCCTGCGCCCGGTACAGATCTTCCTCCATCGAGGGCCTGCGCAGGAGCGCGATCGAGCCGGAGATCGTCGTCGCCCGCAGTCGTCCACCGCCCGAACCGAGCCTGCCGGTGATCCTCTTCGCCCCCCACTGGCCGCTGACCCGCAGGTCCTCGAAGTCGTTGGAGACCCGACCGCTCGTGGTGTTCGCCGACACCTCCGTGTGGGACGGGTGGGGGAGGCGGACGGCGATCTCGCCGGACACGCTCATGAGCCCGACGTCGGCGGTGCCCGCGGCCGGGTCCAGGTCCACGATCATCGAGCCGCTCACCGATTCGGCCCGCACGGAGGAACCCGCGCACTCGACGGCGGTCAGGTCGCCCGAGACCGAGTCGAACCGCAGGTCGCCGGTGACGCCCTGGGCCTCGACGTCACCCGAGACCGTCTCGGCGCGGACCGAGCCGGAGAGGCCGACGAGGGTGGTGTCGCCCGAGACGCCTCTGACCGCGGCCCCGCCCTCGATCCCGGAGATCACCGCGCCCGCCCCGATGGCGCCCACCTCCACCCGGGTCCCGGCCGGCACGGTCAGCGAGACCACCGCGTGGCGGCGCCTGCCCTGCCCGCAGCCCCTGAGGTCGAGCCACTCCAGGAAGCCCTTCAAGGGCAGGTCCTCATAGGCGACGGACAGCGTGCCACCGCGGTGCGTGACGCTGAGGGGAGGGCCCGACATCTCGGTGACCTCCAGTCTCGATGTGCTCGCGTCCGTGCCGACGACGTTCACCGTGCCGTTCACCACGTGGACGCGCAGGGTCCGCACGGGCTCGTCGAATGTCAGCATTCCGGGTTCGGTGACAGACCACTCCGGCATGGTGGCGAACCTCCTCGAGCGGGTCAGGGCGACACGACGCGCAATATCGCGTATCTGTCATACACGATATATCGCGGATGCCGTAAGTCAAGGCCTGTGGCCTCTTCGCTTCCCCGTCCCGCGTTCGCCCCGATCTTCGCTCTGTGTTCTGGAGCAGCGTTTATCGGCTGCTATAGGCGAATTGTCCTAGCGTGGAGTCATGTCATCCGGACCATCAAGTCCCTCGGATCCTTCTAATCCCTCCGACCCCTCCTACCGATCGAACCCCTTCGACTCCTCTCGTCTCTTCAGCCGCTCTGGTCTCTCCGGTGCCTCCGCTCCCGCCGGTGCCCTTCTCCTCTGCCGGGCCGGCGCGGACTCCGTCGAGACGGTCGCGCAGTTGCTGCGGCAGCGGATGCTGCTGCTGCCCGCGGGCGACGAGTGGAGCGTGCTCGTGCCCGAGGGCACGCCGTGGCTGGACGGCGGCGAGCCGGTGGACCGGGTGCTCACCGGATGGGCCACGGCGCTCGCCGTCGGCTCGCCGTGGCCGGTGCTCGCCCTGTGGTGGGACGCCGACCGCTCCGGCTGCACGCTCGCGTCCGGGTTCCGCCGCACGGTCGGGTACGTGTGGCTGGCCAACGGCACGGCGGCCGGTGAGGACGAGGCGATGCGTACGCTCGCCACGCGCCTCGGCCTCGACCCGGTGCTCGACATGCAAGCCCTGGACACGCTGACCCGGCCCGACCCGCACGCCGACGCTCGCGCCCGCATGCGGGGCCTCCTGGCGGTCCTCACTCGAGTGGGTGTCGCCCTGCCGCCCGGTCTGGGACCCGGCGAACCAGCGGACCGGCTGCGGAAGGCCGCCCGGACACGGGCCGACGTCCGGCACGTCGAGTGGTCCGGCTGGCGCGAGGCCGTGCGTGCGGAGTTCGACGCGGCCGAGCACGGCCCGCTCGGCCGCGCTCTGGCCGGCGCCCAGCTGGCGACCGGGGTCCCGCTCCTGCTCTGGTCCCTCGGTCGCCGCAGCCACGGCTGGACTGCGGCCGGGGCGCTGCTGGTGATGTACGGAGTGCTCGGCCTGGCCCAGGAGTGTGAGCGGGGGCGGGGCGCGGCGTAGCAGAGCCCTGGAGAGCCCCGGAAAGCCTTGGAGAGCTCCGAAAAGCTCCGAGGCTCTGGAGAGGCCCACCCCGTCTCCCGCGGCGCCTACACCCTCCGGCCTTCCGCCCCCAGCATCCCGAACAACTCCGCCCAGTCCCGCGCGTCGAGGTCCTTGGGCAGCCGGGCTGCACCGCCGCCACGCCGCGCCCACTCCTGGACCCTGCGCCTCGGCAGGTCCGGGGCCGCGGCGGTGAGGATCTGGGGGAGTCCGCGGCCCCGCCCGGTGAACACGCGCCGGACGAAGTCCTGGTACTCCCGCTGTCGCGTGCCCGCCACCAGCGGCCGACCGCGGCGGGCGATCGTCAGCAGACCGCCGTCGACGTTCGGGCGGGGCCGGAACGCCGCCGCCGGGACGCGACCCGCAAGGCCGAACTCGTACCAGGGCCACCACTGTGCGGTCATCAGCGTCGCCCCGCCGACCCCGGCACGGCGGCGTGCCACCTCCCACTGCACGAGCAGCACGGCGTCGGTCCAGCCCGACGAGCGCAGGATGCGCCGCAGCATCGGGGTCGTCTCGTGGAAGGGCAGGTTGCCGACCAGGACGTGCGGCCCGGCGGAGGGCCGGTGACGCAGGAAGTCGGCGGTGACGATCGTCGTCGAGGTGCCCACCCGCCGCCGCAGCCGGTCCGCCCTGCGGCCGTCGATCTCGACGCCCGTCAGACGTCGGCCCAGGCGTTGCAGGGGCAGGGTCAAGGCCCCGTCTCCGGTGCCGATCTCGACGATGGGCCCGTGGGTACGGGACACGAGATCTACGAAGGTGCTGATGACGGTGTCGTCGGTGAGGAAGTTCTGGCCGAACTCATGACGGCCATGGTGGTGCGTGCGCACAGGATCTCCGCGGCTTCGAGGTGAGCCGGGCAGCACGAAGGGCCGCTCGGCGCTGACGCGTGGAAGCGGCGGGGCATGTCCTGGGTGACCTGGGTGACCTAGGTGACCCGGTGACGTGGGTGAAGTGGGACGGCCCGCCGCTAGGAGCGGCGGGTCCTCGTCAAAGCCATTGCGGCGAATGCGCACATGACGGCCAGCCTAGAGGGACCTTGGGACCCTCCGGCAACTGGTTTTCCGGAGGCAGAGGCACCGACATGTTCCGCAGGTACCGCCTGAAGGAGGCCGGTTACTCGTCCTCGTCCTCGTCGTCCAGACGCGCCAGCCACGTGGCGAGCCGCTCCACCGGGACCTCGAAGTCCGGGTTGAGGTCCACGAAGGTGCGGAGCTGCTCGGCGAGCCACTCGAAGGTGACTTCCTCCTCGCCGCGCCGCTTCTCCAGCTCCTCGATGCCACGGTCGGTGAAGTACAACTCTTGCTCCTGGTGCGGGCGGGACCCGGACCGGTGGCCGGGATGCGTTCCGTTTCATCGTACGGCCGCACGCCGGAGGGCCCGGCCCCCAGTCCCGTACAGAACTGGGTGCCGGGCCCTCCCGACGTACCGAACGGCGTGAACCGTCGCCGTGGCCTAGGCCTCGAAGACCTCGTTCAGGAGCTGCTCCTGCTCCTGCTCGTGGCGCTTCTTGGAGCCGACCGCCGGGGACGAGCCGTGCGGGCGCGAGATGCGCCGCAGCCGCTCGTCGTGCGGGATGTCGGCGCCGACCGCCAGGTCCAAGTGGTCGATGAGGTTGAGGGCGATGAAGGGCCACGCGCCCTGGTTCGCCGGCTCCTCCTGCGCCCACAGGTACTTCTCGGCGTTCGGGAACTTGGCGATCTCCGCCTGGAGCTCGGCACCCGGCAGCGGGTACAGGCGCTCGATACGGATGATCGCGGTGTCCTTGACGCCACGCTTCTGCCGCTCGGCCTCCAGCTCGTAGTAGAGCTTGCCCGCGCAGAAGACGACCTTGCGGACTGCTTCGGCCTCCACCGACGCGTCGCCGATGACCGGACGGAAGCCGCCCGTGGTGAACTCCTCCGTCTTGGAGGCCGCGGCCTTGAGGCGCAGCATCCACTTCGGTGTGAAGACCACCAGCGGCTTGTGGTGCGGGTTGTGCACCTGCCACCGCAGGAGGTGGAAGTAGTTCGACGGCAGGGTCGGCATCGCGACCGTCATGTTGTTCTGGGCGCAGAGCTGGAGGAAGCGCTCCGGGCGGGCCGACGAGTGGTCGGGTCCCTGGCCCTCGTAGCCGTGCGGCAGGAGCAGGGTGACGCCGGAGGTCTGGCCCCACTTCTGCTCGGCCGAGGAGATGAACTCGTCCACGACCGTCTGCGCGCCGTTGACGAAGTCGCCGAACTGCGCCTCCCACATCACGAGGGACTCGGGACGCGCCAGGGAGTAGCCGTACTCGAAGCCCATGGCCGCGTACTCGGAGAGCAGCGAGTCGTAGGCGTTGAAGCGGGCCTGCTCCTCGGAGAGGTACAGGAGCGGCGTGTAGTCGTCGCCCGTGTTGCGGTCGATGAGGACCGCGTGGCGCTGGCCGAACGTACCGCGGCGGGAGTCCTGGCCCGCCAGGCGCACCGGGGTGCCCTCCAGGAGGAGGGAGCCGATGGCGAGGGTCTCGCCCATGCCCCAGTCGATCGTGCCGTCCTCGACCATGGCCGCGCGGCGCTGCAGCTGCGGCAGCAGACGCGGGTGCACGGTGACGTGGTCGGGGATGTTGACCTGGGACTCGGCGATCCGCTTGACGACTTCCTGGCTGATCGCCGTGTTGACGGTCACAGGGAACTCGGCCTGCGGCTCGGGGACCTCCGCCGGGGCGGGCTGCGAGGTGGCCTCACGGACCTCCGTGAAGACCTTCTCCAGCTGGCCCTGGTAGTCCTGGAGGGCCTGCTCGGCCTCTTCCAGGGTGATGTCGCCGCGGCCGATCAGGGACTCGGTGTACAGCTTGCGGACCGAGCGCTTCTTGTCGATCAGGTCGTACATCAGCGGCTGCGTGAACGCCGGGTTGTCGGACTCGTTGTGTCCGCGGCGGCGGTAGCAGATCAGGTCGATGACGACGTCCTTGTTGAACGCCTGGCGGAACTCGAAGGCGAGCCGCGCGACCCGCACGACGGCCTCCGGGTCGTCGCCGTTCACGTGGAAGATCGGTGCTTCGATCATCCGGGCCACGTCCGTGGAGTACATCGACGAACGCGAGGACTCCGGAGCGGCCGTGAAGCCGACCTGGTTGTTGATGACGATGTGGACCGTGCCGCCCGTGCGGTAGCCGCGCAGCTGCGACATGTTGAGCGTCTCGGCCACCACGCCCTGGCCCGCGAAGGCCGCGTCACCGTGCAGGGCGACGGGCAGGACCGTGAAGTCCGTGCCGCCCTTGTTGATGATGTCCTGCTTGGCGCGGACGACGCCCTCCAGGACCGGGTCCACCGCCTCCAGGTGCGAGGGGTTGGCGGTGAGCGAGACCTTGATCTGCTCGCCGTCCAGGCCGGTGAAGGTGCCCTCGGCGCCCAGGTGGTACTTGACGTCTCCGGAGCCGTGCATCGACTTCGGGTCGAGGTTGCCCTCGAACTCGCGGAAGATCTGGGCGTACGACTTGCCCACGATGTTCGCGAGGACGTTCAGGCGGCCGCGGTGGGCCATGCCGATGACGACCTCGTCCAGGCGGGACTCGGCGGCGCTGTCGATGACGGCGTCCAGGAGCGGGATGACGGACTCGCCGCCCTCCAGGGAGAACCGCTTCTGGCCGACGTACTTCGTCTGCAGGAAGGTCTCGAAGGCCTCGGCGGCGTTCAGGCGGCGCAGGATGCGCAGCTGCTCCTCACGCTCCGGCTTGGAGGCGTGCTGGCGCTCGATGCGGTCCTGGAGCCACTTGCGCTGCTTCGGGTCCTGGATGTGCATGAACTCGACGCCGGTGGTGCGGCAGTACGAGTCGCGCAGGACGCCGAGGACGTCGCGGAGCTTCATCATCGACTTGCCGGCGAAGCCGCCGACGGCGAACTCGCGCTCCAGGTCCCAGAGCGTCAGGCCGTGCTCGGTGATGTCCAGGTCCGGGTGCTTGCGCTGCTTGTACTCCAGCGGGTCCGTGTCGGCCATGACGTGGCCGCGGACGCGGTAGGAGTGGATCAGCTCGAAGACGCGGGCGGCCTTCGTGACGTCGTCGTCGTGCGAGGCGTCGATGTCCTTGAGCCAGCGGACCGGCTCGTAGGGGATGCGCAGCGACTCGAAGATCTCGTCGTAGAAGTCGCTCTCCCCAAGGAGGAGGTTCGCGACGATGCGCAGGAACTCGCCGGACGCCGCACCCTGGATGACACGGTGGTCGTACGTCGAGGTCAGCGTCATGACCTTGGAGATGCCGAGCTTGTTCAGGGTGTCCTGGGAGGTGCCCTGGAACTCCGCCGGGTAGTCCATCGAGCCGACGCCCATGATGACCGACTGGCCGGGCATCAGGCGCGGCACGGAGTGGACCGTGCCGAGGCCGCCCGGGTTGGTCAGGGAGACCGTGACGCCGGTGAAGTCGTCCATGGTGAGCTTGTTGTCACGGGCACGGCGGACGATGTCCTCGTAGGCCTGCCAGAACTCGAAGAAGTTCAGGGTCTCGGCCTTCTTGATACCCGCCACCACGAGCTGGCGGTCGCCGTTGGGCTTCACCAGGTCGATGGCCAGGCCGAAGTTGATGTGCTCCGGCTTGACGAGGGTGGGCTTGCCGTCCTTCTCCACGAAGGAGTAGTTCATCGACGGCATGGCCTTGATGGCCTGCACCATCGCGTACCCGATCAGGTGCGTGAAGGAGATCTTCCCGCCGCGGGCGCGCTTGAGGTGGTTGTTGATGACGATGCGGTTGTCGAACAGCAGCTTCACCGGGACGGCCCGCACGGACGTGGCCGTGGGCAGCTCCAGGGAGGCGTTCATGTTCTTCGCCACGGCCGCGGACGGGCCGCGCAGCGTGACGTACTCGGGTCCCGCCGGCGCCTCCGTGTCCGCCGAGGCCTTGGCGTCCTTGGCAGGCTTCGCGGGCTCCGCCTTCGCGGGCGCGGCCTTGGCGGCTGCGGGCTTCGCGGCGGCGGGCTTGGCGGCGGGGGCCGGGGCCTGCGCGGCGGCAGCGGGCTGCGCCGCGGGAGCGGCCGGGGCCGCGGGCTGCGCGGCGGCC